>CBDEWE010000001.1:0-36504 GCA_965243855.1 uncultured Binatia bacterium (SeqCode)
CAGATGAAGCGAGCCTTCGTGGTCGGCGGGTTTCCACAAATCGCCGGCGTCGGCTTCGGCCATTCGGCCGGCGGTCCACGGATCGTCCTTGTCCCCCTGGGGGGTTTGTTGGGCCTCCTTGGCCCACGGGTTAGCGCTCATATTTGCGCTCCTTTCTTCCGCTCGGATGCGGATTATTCGAAATATTCGAACCTTCAACCATTGGTCGAGGGTTTGGTTTGGCGGACTGTCCACGACTGGCTGATGTCGGTGAACTTCACCAGGTGGGCGGCCATGTCCTGATCTCCCAAAAGGTCTTTCACCGCTTCGCCCCACCGAACCCTCGACCTTTGGTTGAGGGTTAGGGTTAGTCCGCCGCCCAACACCTTGTCGCTGCCGGATCGGTCGGCTAAAACAAGCAAGTGTTGACGGGCTTCAACCAGGGCTTGGTTTGCGCTGTCCGCTCGGGCTTTCGCCACCCGGTAGAGGGCGGCGGCGGCCAGCCAATCAGGGTCGGACCGTCCCTGCGGTTGGCCCTCTGCCCACAAACGCCACTGGTCTGCCAACTCGGGCCAGTCGGCCAGGAGGGTTTCGGTGTCGACGGGACGGCGAACCGGTTTGCGCTCGTCGTTTTGGTCGACGATCGCCAGCCAACACGAGCCGGTCAACGGTTGCAAAACGGCGGCCTGGTGGACGAGCTGCCACCACACGTGGGGGACTGCTTCTTTGATGGTGTTGGCCGGATCGGCCGCTTCCCAAATTTTCGAATGGAGGCTGCGGGACGATTTGACTTCGATCCAATCCCACCCCCACGGCCGGCGGGTGGCCAAATCGAGCGACGCGCCGAACATCCAACCCTCCTCTTCACGTTGGAATGACCGGGGAACCCAGTTGCCGCCCAACTCTTCACGGTATCGGGCTTCGGCCTGATGTCCGGCCTGAAACAGCTTGCGGGTGGCGGCGTCCGGCTCGGGTTCGGGATTGCGCAAATCCTCCCACGAGCGGCGAGACCAATAGGACGGCGCACAGTCCATGATGATGCCCGCGTTGCTAGCCGACAGGACGTTGGAGCGCCAATGATGCCACGCGGGGGTTCCCTGGACTTGGGCGGCTTCGGGGACGGCAACGCCCATCAGAGCGGCTCCCAAACGCTCGGCGGGACGGGGACGCCCATCAGCGCCGAAGAAGACGCCCGTTCCACCTCGACCATCGTCGACTCGCCCTCGTCGGGCAAAGTCGCCCAAACCCACATTCCCGGCGAAACGTCGGGAAGGGGCCCGAGGCGGATTTTCGGGCCCAAAGGGGTCATCACCCGCCTGCCGGTCGACTCGGGCCACTCCTTTTCGGCCAACACTTTCGCGTGGGCGCAAATCCGGCCCCAGATGCGATCCGCCATCCGCTCGGCAACCACACCACCGGGGCCACCTTCCCAAGAGGTCATCTCGTCCGACAAAGTGGGGGGAGGGTGGTTGACCGCTTGGCGGTCCAAATGTTCGCAAATGCGGAAAGCGATGTATTTGGCGAGGGGGCCCATCCTCATTTGATGATCCCTGGGAGAAGCGCAATGGGCGCTGTGCGAACCGACATGAAATCCATCCCTTCATGCTTGCCGGGCGTTGTGACAGAAGACCTTAGCGACCGATTCGAAGAACGCCAAATCTAGACGGCCAGCCTCCGGGTCGGTTTCAGATGAACCGGGGTTCGCCCGGGCATTGGCGTCACCGGACATCCATCCGGCCCGCCACGTTCAACAAACCCCTCGAAAATGGACTGCTGGCGGGCGATTCTCTCCCGACCGGGAAGCGGACCTCGAAGTTTCAACGCCAAATCGCGCAAAGTGTTCTGGGAAAGCCGGCCGGAAACCATCGACGGATGATCCGCAGCCACGTCCAACCGGCCCAAAAGCCGCCGGGACCACTCCCCGGCAACAGGATAAAACACGTCGGGAAACGCCGACGCGGGAAGTGTCCGCCCCACCTTCATCCACCATTTCGCCGCATGATCCCACGCTGCGGAACCGTCCGCCCGCACAGCCAAAGCAACCGGGACTTGGGCTTTCGGCGAGTTCAAAAAATTGGTCCGATAGGTCACCTGATGAACACCGTCCCGAACTTTGCGATCAGCAATCGTTTCACCCGCCCGCCCGGTGCGCAGATCGTCGGTGGAAAACGCCTCCCACTGCATCGGCGTCGCCGGGGGCGCTTGAAACGGGGTTTCTTGAATGCGGACGCTCATTCCCACATTCCCGGTGTGGGCGGATCGCAGCACGTTCTCGAATCGGGTCCGGTCGTCTGCGGTTTCGCCCGGAAATCCGACAATGTTGAAAAGCTTCAACGACCCGCCGGAAACACCCCGCTCACCCATCTTCTCAGCGAACTTTTCAACGCCCATCACGATTTCCGAATCTCGGATTTTCTTCCCGAACGCCCACCTCAGCCGTTCTGATGAGCCATCCACCCCGACAGTGATGTGTTTCGGGACCCAGTCGAAGGGCCAAACGATCAGCTGGGGGATGGTGGTTTCCAGAAGGGTGGGGGACGAATGCCCCTGCGACAGGCGGCTCATGTATTGGGAGAGGGGAAACTCGCGCTCTCCGCCTGACCATTTGCGACTGAACGTGTAGTGACAGAATTTGCATTTCAGTCCACAGCCGATGAAATCCTCTGCCACGAGCGGACCCTGCCATGGCCGATCCGTTTGCGCGAACCTAACAGGATGGGGCGAATCCGGTGAACACCCGTGCGGAGAGTCCCAGTCGGGCCCGTCTTCCAAAATGCGACCAATGTCATGCTCTCCCCTTCCAAACCACACAAAATCGGCAACACCTCGAAACATGTGGACGTTTTGAGCGCCGGCGCCACCGGCGATCACCGTGAACGGGCGGGGCCGTTTCCACACAGAAGACCTTTCGATCAGCCTTCGCAACCCCCAAATGTGAGAAGGTTCCATCAGCGTGATCAGCACCACGTCGCACTCTGCGGCCTCATCCACTTCGATGTCGGGTATGAAAAAACCCCGATCCGATAGCGAATCGTCAAGGACGGTTTGTGCCAGCGGTCGGGAATGAACCCGCTCTTGGCGAGGTCCCCATTTCAACCATCCGACCCTTCTCGGACCGGCGAACATGAGCATCGTGGCAGAATCGTTTCGGCGTCTCATGGCCGCCGATGATAGAGGCCACTCAGCGCCCGTTTCGCACAATCGCCCTCCCGGAGTGCCCCAAACCCGTCAAAACGCCCACAGGGGCCTCCTAGTGGCCTTAGAAGGGAAACGGTGGCCTAAGCCGAGGTCCGATTCAGTCGTCTGAGCGCCTCGGGAAGGTCGGCGGGTCGGACAACGTTCACGTCGATCCGCTCAACTTCGTTCAGCCGGCGAAGCCATTCGGCTTGTTCTTTGCTGACCCGCCCGTCGGCGGATTTCAACTCCCAGAAGAGCAAACGTCCATCCCTGAGCATGATCAGATCCGGCAGTCCCGGTTCGGACCCTTCCGAGCGGAGAGCGTGATAGGTGAGCCAGCCTGACATTTTCGCCGCCTGGCGGATGGCTTCGAGAAGGTCCGATTCGCGCATTCCGCCAAAATGCTAGAACAACCGGGTTAGGATGATGCCCACAGCTCCTTTCGCTGTTCGGGTCTGGGGCGGGCAAGTGCACAACCCGCCCGCCCACAGACTTAGCAAAGGGGTGAACACCGCAGGAAGGAGAGACGTGGCCGAAGCCACCAGTCCCGGCAATGGATGACCAGCGCCCATTCGCCCAGGCGGGCGAAACCATTTCCCAACCGGAAGGGCAGTCGCGGTCGGCGCTGATCGACAGCCAAATCATTCCCCTCGGGCATGGGCTGGCCGCCTATCTGAACGGGACCGTGCAGGTCGAACATTTGCGGGATCTCGTTCATCGGCTCACACCCGAAGCGAGACGACACACGTGGCCGGAAGCGTGGGCGCAGCTGACGAAAGAAGTCGACAACCCGACCGTCTCGCTCCGCCATTTCGTGGACAGCATTCCCGACGATCTCAACCCTGAGGTGACCGTCGAAATCGACCGGTGGGCGCTTCCCCTCCCCCAGCGGGAACTGTGCCTCATCTACGGCCAGGGTGGAACCGGCAAGTCAAGTTTGGCGATGCGGATCGTCGAATCGTGGCCGAAAGACCAGCCGGTGCAACTGGTCATCTCAGAAGACGTCAACCGTTGGGCGTTGACCGTCAAACACAACTCCGGCGGACAATATGACCACATTCACATTGGCGAAACCCCCAGCGAAGACATCCGCCTCCTCGTCGTTGACGGCCTCGCCGACTGGCTCATCTCGCGAGGGTGGGAGGAAAACCCCGCCGCTCATGCGAAAGCCGCCCAAGCGCACCTTCGGGAATCGTGGCCGAATGCGACCATCGTCGCCGTCCATCACACAACCAAACAGCAATATGCCGACACGGGCAAGCCCATTCCCCAATCGCCGAGGGGGAGCGCAGCGTGGGCGGACAAGGCGAGGCTGATCTTGCAAACGACGCCCCGGACGGTCGCCAACACGAAACGAACCTATGGGCCGAAACTGGCAACGATGATCGTCCGCATCGGCCAACAAGGGGTGATGAGCGCCAGGGCGTGGCAAAAGCCCATCCAATATCCTCGACTGACCGTCGTCAAAGAAGCCACCGAAGGAAGAGAGGACCGGGCGCACACCATCCTCACCGCCGCCCGGAAAGCCATCCAACGGGCCGGAGGGCCGGTCACGTTGTCAGCCGTCAACGCCCAAACGGACGGTCTCAACGTCCGCCGACAAGACCTACTGGCATTCGTCGAAGGCGGGCATCTCGCCACCGTCCCAGGGGACCGGGCGGACCGGGTCAAATACACGCTGCCGAACAGTGGCCGAAGCTAGATGTCCAGATGTCTGAGCCAGATGTCTGGAAATCCCCCTAAGGGGGATTTGGGACACCTAGACATCTGGCCCTGTCGCAAGGGCATGTGTCCCCACGCGGGTGGACACCTTGCCGCCGCGCCCTGGCCGGCCCCGAAATGACCAAATATGCCGTCCGCATCACCCCGGAGGGCAGACAGGTGGTCGTCCTCAAATGTCCCCAACATCCCGACTGTGAAGGCCGAGACGAACACTGCTGGCCGTGCGGACAAGACAACCACCCCCGGTGTCGGTGTCTCTCACCCCTCCAACACAAATGGGCATTGGAAGACCGAGCCGAAGCGAGGGGAATGTCAACCGGGCATCCGCCCGACCTCAACGCCGCCCACCAACTCGTCCGCCTCGGCTGGTGGCCACCGCAAAAAGCGGAATGGGCGCTGAGGGAACGCATCCACCAACAAACAAACCCCCCGGCCAAGAAACAAGCCCCGCCCTTCTGGGAGCGAAAGACCCCCCGTGGGAAAAGTGGGCGGTCCAACAAAAGACGCCCCCCGGTCAAAAAGACGCCCCCGTCGAAACAAACGCCCCAAACCAAAGAAGCGCCCCGACAAGCGGGACGCTCCAATGGATGCGAAGAGACTAAACGTCTCAGCAGCGAAGGATAGCAACCCACCTTCCGCCCGCCAAACGCTGACCGAAACCGGGACGAGCGCCAACCGAAAAGACGGAACCGAAGAGGGCAAAACGCCCAAACCGAACCAACCCGAAGGGCAAACCCGAAACCGAAACCGAACCCCAACACACGCGCGCAAGAGAACCCAAAGCCAAAAACCCCATATGCAAAAATATGCAACAAAAATGCATAAACATGCATAAAACGGACGGAAAAGCGACCGGATGAGGCCGATTTTTAAAAAAAAAGAGGCGGCGAGAAGGGGCAGGTCTTTCTCTTTTTCACGCTTCTGACCTGGGGAAACGGTAATTCTGGGGCTGGTCTCGGGCGTCCTTCCGGGGTTGGCTTCCGGCCTGAATTTCCGGCTTGCAAGCCGGTGCATACGGATGCATAAAACGGCGGGTTTACGGCCGGTGTACAATTGCCGGCGTGGCTGTTGTGAGCGTTCGGGTGCCTGCTGAGGTGGTGCGCCGGTTGGATTCGGAGCCGGGTGCTCGGTCTGCTGTGGCGAGGCGGGCGATGATGGAGGGTTTGGGGATGTTGTCGCCGGAGAAGAATGGCGTTTTGGTGGAGATTGGGCGGATTCGGGAGTGGCTGGAGGGTCGTTTGCCGTCGATTGGGCCGCTTTATGGTGGCCATTTTGCGCAGGCGGAGATGTTTGCGAGGGAGGGGAATGGGAAGGCCGTGTTGGACGCGTTGGATCGGGTGACCCGTCAGGTGGTGCGCCTTCCGCCGGAGGTGAAGGACGAGGAGGAGGATTGGTTGGAGGGGTTCAGTGGTTAGGTCGGTGCGCCCTCAGGGCCGTCGTTGGCGGGTGGTGAGGGCTTTTGTGCTTCGTCGGGATTTGGGTTTGTGCCAGATTCGGGGCCCGAGGTGCAACGGGAGGGCGAATACGGTGGATCACATTGTGAAGTTGTCGCAGGGGGGCGCTCCGTTGGATCCGGGGAATCTTCGGGCGGCTTGTTTGTCTTGCAATTGCGCTCGTGAGGGCGGTTGGCGCCCGTCTCCTGATGACTGGGGCGTTTAGCGGGCGGGTTCCGGTCCCTCGGTTTCACACTGAGCGGTCGCCGGAGAGGGAGACGAGGGGCGGCAGGGTGGAGGCGTTGGCGGAGTTGTTCGGTTTTGGGGGTTTGTTCGGCTGGCAGCGGCGTTTGGTGGATGTGGCTTTGGAGCTTGACGAGGATGGCTTTCCGGCTTTTCGGACGGTGATTGTCAATGTTGCGAGGCAGCAGGGCAAGACGGTGGTTTTGTTTTTGGTGATCATGGCCCGGATTTTGCAACATTTGGGGTCTCCTGTGCATGTGGTCTACCAGGCGCAGACGGTGGAGGCTGGCCGTGATGTGTGGTCTCAGAAGCTGTTTCCGAGGCTTCGGGCGTCTCCTTTGGCGGCCAGGCTTGGCGTTAGGGTGCAGGATGCGGGCGCTCATGTGGGGATGCGCTGTTCGGAGGGGAGTTTGCGGGTTTTGTCCGGGTCTGACATTGCCGGGCAGGGGACGACGTTGGGGCTGGTGGTGTTGGACGAGGCGCACACCTATCGGGATGATGGGAGGGAGCGGGCGCTGTTGCCGACGATGGTGACGGACCGCCATGCGCAGATGTGGGTCGTGTCGGTGGCGGGGAGTGACAGTTCGGATTGGTGGTGGGAGCAGGTGGAGCTCGGTCGGCGTGCGGTTAGGGAGGGGTGGACCGAGCGTGTGTGCTATGTGGAGTATGGGATGGCCGACGAGGACGACCCCTACGACGAGGCTTTGTGGCCGGATTGGATGCCGTCTTTGGTGGATGGGGGGATGGATGTCGAGGTGGTTAGGGACATGGCGGCGAAGATGAGCCAGGAGGCGTTTTGTCAGATGGTGGCCAACAAGTTCATTCGGGGCCATTCGGGCGAGCTTGTGTTCGATGAGGAGGCGTGGTTGGGTGTGGTTTCGGACCGGGCGGAGCCGAGGGGCGGTGTTTGGCTTGGTCTTGGTGCGGCTCATGATTCTTCGACGGCTTCGGTGGTTGCGTGCGGCGGTGGCGTGGTGGCGGTGGTTCACGCCCGGGGGCGGACGGATTGGGTGGAGGATCGGGTGCGCCATTTTTGGCAGCGGAACCCTGATCGTTTGCGGGGGGTGGTGACTTTGGGTGGCGGGCCGTTGAAGCCGATGGTGGAGCGCCTTCGGGACGAGGGTTTGTTGGGCGTGTTGGTTTCGCCGGCTCAGTTCGTCGAGGCGTCGGGTGTTTTCAACGCGGCGGTTTGGGAGGGGAATGTGACGGTGCGCCATCATGCGGTTTGGGAGCGGTCGCTGCGGTCGACGGTGATCCGTCAGTCTGGCAGTGGGATTCGTTTTTCGGGTGAGCGTGGTGCGGAGATCGGGCCGGTTCAGGCGGCGGCGTTGGCGTTTTGGGCGGACGGTGGCGCGTTGGCTTCGGTGGGGACGTTCGTGGCGGACGTGTCGGAGGACGATTTGCGGCAGTGGCGCGAGGCCAACCCTGAGGCCGGTTAGTCTATTGGGGCATGATTGGACGGGTTTGGCCTTCGGAATGCGTTCACGGCGCTCCTGGGGGCCTTAGAACGGAAACGTGACCGTGGGTAAGTTCATGGATTTCATGATGGGCAGGGATTCCGGGGGGGATCTGGTGGTGGCTGCTGACAATGGTGGCGAGTCGCCGCAGGACTTTTTTGCTCGGGTTGGCGAGTTGGGGGCGGACGTGCCGATTGTCTATGGGGCGCTTTTCAGGGTGATTTCCCGCATTCAGGCGCTTCCGGTTCGGCATTCGGTTCCCGAGTCGGGGAGGGAGTTGCCGCTTCCGCCGTGGGTTCGGAATCCGGGGCCGGTTTGGTCTTGGCGTGACGTGGTCAGCCAACTGGCGTGGAGTTTCATGACGAGGGGCGAGGCGTTCGTGTGGCCGATTCGGGACCGTTCGTCGAGGGTGACTCGGGTGTTGGTGGTCGATCCGGCGGATGTTTCGACGGTGGAGGTGACCGATCGGGCGGTGTTTCGGGAGCGGGTGTCGTGGGCGGTGAACGGTTTTCCCGTTTCCGGCCTGGTCCATTCCCGGCTGTTGGCTTCGCCCGGTCAGATTCGTGGGCAGGGGCCTTCCCGTCCCGGCGAGCAGGCCCGCAAAACCATTTCGCTGAGCGAGCAGACGATTTTGAAACATTTCACGCAGGGGTTGCGCCTTCAACATGTTTTCACCGTGGACGGGCCGGTAACGCCGGAGCAGCTGGCCGATTTGACGTTGCGGGTGCGGTCTCACTATGAGGGTGTGGGGAACGCTTGGCGTCCGCTGGTGGTGGGCAAGCAGGTGGACGTTCATCAAATGTCGCAGACGGCTCAGGCGGGCCAGATTTTGGAGCTGTCACAGTGGGCGGAGAGCCGGGTCTCTTCGCAGATTTTCGGCATCGACCCGACGCTTTTGGGCATCAACCTTCCCGGCTCGCAGTTGACGTATTCGAATGCGGTTGATCGGGAGTCGAATTTTTGGCGGGATGCGGCCCGCCCGGTGGTGCTGGCGGTGGAGGAAATGTGTTCGAAGCTGTCACGTGGGCGGATCGACCTTGTGGAAGGTGGGTTGTTGACGGGTGGACCGAGGGATCGTGCGGCGTATGCGAAGGAGCTTGCGGACATCAACCGAATGGTGGGCGCTTGGGTGTTCACCGCCGACGAGATTCGGGACGCTCTCGGGCTGGCTGCCGCCGAGGTTGTTCCCGACGCTCTCCCGAGGGGAGCCGAGCCGCCTAGAATCAACAACGGAGGTAACTGATGGCTGATTTGGTTCTGTCCGGCGAGGGTTTGCGTTTCGATGAGGTGTTTTACCCGCAGTGGCAGGGGCGGGCCGGTATGGAGCTTGCGCCGGATGCGCTTTCCGAATCGTTGGCGGCTGATCCTCACGTGTCGCTGTTGGTGAACCATGAGGGCTTGCCGTTGGCTTCGACGAGGGCCAAAGGGGACACGGGTCGGCTGTCGTTGGCGGTGACCGATTCGGGGTTGTCTTGGCGGGCGAATCTTGACCCTTCGGACGATTTGTCCGCCGCCGTCCACTCTCGGGTCCGCAACGGGCTGATGGCTCAGGCGAGCGCCGGCTTTTACCTGACCGAGGCGGAGTGGGTGGAGCGTGACGGTGAGGATGTGTTGCGGGTGACGGCTGCGGAGATTCACCGGGGGGATGTCAGTGTGGTGACTTATGGGGCGAATCCGAACGCTTCCACTCGGACGGCTGCGAGCCCGAAACTGCCCTTCGAGGACGAGCCTAAAGCTAAACTTGAGGTTGAGGTGCTAAGATGGATGACGTGGATAGACTGAGCGACAGCGAAAAGGCGAAGATTTTGGCTTCGGCTCGTGGTGGGATGGTGCGGGTTGAGGCTACGGTAACGGCAAGCGACATCCCTAATCGGGAGGAGGCCGAAAATGGCAACGAATGAGGTTCGACCGGCTGAGTCCCGGTCAACGTTCGAGGAATATCGGACCGCCGTGAAAGCGGCGCAGGATTTCCTCGGTGAGATCAGGGAAAGGGACCCGGCTGATGTGTCGGCTGAGGACCATGCGAAGGCGGACCGGCTGACCTTGGCGGCTGCCGAGGCCCGCCAGAAGGTGGATCATGAGCGTTCGACCCGCCAGTTGGAGATTGTGTCGGCGGCTCGGGACGAGCTGGGCGACGCTGACGAGTGGGCGAAGGCGATGGGCCTGGTCGCTTCCGAGGATCAGCGCAAGCCGGACACCTATGAGGAGATTCACCGGATCGCCGGGGAGATGTTTGCCGGGGAGCGGGCTAGCGCTTCGCTGACGGTGGACCTTCAGGGTGCGGCGATTGCCAAGACTTTGGCCAAGCAGGGAATGTCCGGTCAGGATTTGATCCGGGCCTATCAGGGCGGCTTTAGCGTTGGGCCGAAGGGTGAGATGGTCCGGGCGGCCATTTCGACTACTTCCGGCCTGACCGCCACTCCGTTTTCCACCTCCTTCTATGACTACATGGATTGGGTTGGGGGTCTTAGGGCGGCTGGGGCGATGGTGACCCCGTTGGACAAGGGAACCAACTTCACCTTCTACCGTTCGGCCAGCCACTCTGCGGCGACCGGGGCGACGGCTGAGGGTTCGGCTGCTGCCGAAACTGATGACGGTTTCGAATCGTATGAGATCGACACGGCCATGTACACGGGCTTGAGCTACATTTCCCGTCAGATTCAGGAGGATGCCGGCCCTGCCGGGCTGATGGGGATCATCGACCGGGGGATCGCTCGGGTGGTGGCGAAGAAGGCGGAAACCGCATATCATGCGATTGCGATTGCGGCCCCTGCCAACGCCGGCGACCGGTCGAATCATCCGACGTTCACGATTTCGGCGACGAATTCGACGTTGGGCGATCCGAAGGTTTCCCGCTCCCAGATTCTCGACGTGATGTTCGGCCTTGATGCCGGATACCTTCAGGGTTTGGGCGGTTCGGGACTGACCTTGTACACGAGTGCCGCCACCTATCGGCACATTCTCGGCCTTGAGGACGGTGACAATCGTCCCCTGTATGCGGCTTCGCCGATTCCCGGTGGTGCCGGGACGGTCGAGGGCGCTCGGGTTCAGCTGTCAAGCTTCTTCACCCCCGTTCCCGCGGCCGGCGGGTCGGCTTCGGCTGAGGGCTTGGCGGCGTTCGTGATCGGCTCGATTTCGGACTTCTTCCACATTGCCGATGTGGGAAGTGTGCGCCTGGCGATGTCCAACGAGTACAAGTTCGCCGAGCAGCAGGTGACGGTGCTCGGGTCCCTTCGGACCGGCGGTGCGATGCAAGACCGCCGGGCTGTCGGCATCGGCGCGGCGAAAATCCGCTCCTAAGACAAGAAGAAGAGGTCGCCGGGCGGTTCTCCCATCCCTGGTCCGTCCGGCCTCCTCCTTCTGAGGTGATTTGTGGGCCGTTACACGACAGTTGAGGAGGTGCGCAGGCTTTTGCGCACTCCCGGTTCGGGCAAGTGGGTTGAGGGTGGCGTGTGGGATGAGACGATTCGGGACCATATTGAGACGGTGGAGGACGGTATCGACAACCTTTTGGAGGCTTGGCCTGTGAACGCCCCGGACGACCCTTCGGAGCGGGATTTTCTTTTCGAAGGTGTGGCTTTGGAGGTGGACTGGTTTGTTGGTGTGCCGACGGTCCGGGCGGTGAATGCGGACAACACTGCCGGCGGGTCGGTTGTGTCGTTTCCGGTGGGCCGGGAGTCGGCCAGCAGGGGCCGCCGTTTTCTCTCTTCCGAGCGGTTTGTTCAAGGTCGACGCTATCGGGTTTCGGCCCGTTGGGGCCATCCGAAGATTCCCGCCGCTGTCCGCACCGCCGCCGCCCAGTGGTCTGCGAGGCGGTGGCATGAGTCTTCGTCTCCGCTTGGGATTGTGGAGATGGGTGACGGTGGCGGAATGCGGGTTTATGGCGGCGAGCATGAGGCTGCGAAGCTGTTGGCGTATTGGTGTCCGCCGTCGAAGCTGGTCGGCGCACTACACTAGGAGGTCAAGTTATGACTGTTGGCAAAAGCTCGGATTTGGCGATATTGGCGCTAACGCCTGATAGTGGGGGTGTGGTGATTCCCGCCTGGTTGGGCGCTGGGATTTCCGGGCAGGTGACCACTTCGACGGAGGCGATTTTGGGGGACGAGTGGGAGCAGGCGTCGGTTCACGCCCAAGGTCAATCCGTTCAGTTTTCGACGGTTTATGACGTGGCCGATTTGGATGCGGCCCTGTCCACCATTTTCGGGTCGGGCGCTTTGAGCCCTGACGACCAGTGGTGTTTGTTCGTGTCGGACAAGCCGCCCACTTCGTGGGAGCTTCTGCCGGTTGACCTTCACACTCCGGGGCGTGACGCTCCTGAGACGGATGCGATCACCCGCCCCTGGTCGGGGATGGTCCGAGGGCGGGGCTATTTCGGCACGGGGGTGGCGAAGTTCGACGAGGACACCACCTCGTTGGGCATTTCGTCGTTGGATGGCACTGCGGTGGACGATGCGGTGATCATTTTGGTGGTCACGGCGGCGTCGGGGGTGACGGAGGTGACGTTGACGGACACTGTCGACCCGAGACACGTGGAAGGGTTTCAGGTTTTTGAGGACACTTCGGCGGCTGCCGATCTGGTGTTGGGGGTGACGGGAACGGGCGAAACATTTGAGGGCTATGTGCTGGTCGGCAGGAGAAAGGAGCTTCCCGATGGGTAGTTCACGGGCTGGGTCTAAGCAGACTCTGACGATTGATGGGAATCCGGTTCACGGGCCGGGCAATGGCTTTTCGGGCTTGTCGTGGACGGTTGACCCGTCCACGTTCGAAGTGACGGGCGGTGGCATCACAACGGGCCACAATTCCGGCTGGGTTTCGTCTTCGGGGTCGTTTTCGTGTGTGGAGACGGAGGAGACTTTGACGGCCCTGTTGGGCATGAACGGTTTGCGGGCCGATCTGGTGTGGAACATGGGGCCGCAAACTTACACTTTCGACGGGGCGATTCTTCAAGTTTCCCGTGATTTTGCGGACCGTGGGGCGAGGTCGTTTCAGGTGGAGGTGACGGTGGACGGCCAGCCGACCGTGACCGCCTCCTCGTAGGTGGATTGGGAGCATTCGTTTAGCTGGGAGGGGCCGGACAAAACCCCGGTTGAGATTGCGGTCACCTACAGGGCGTTGACGGTGGGGGAAACCCTTCGGCTGTGTGACATGGCCACGGAGCAGGTGGAGGCCCGCCATGGTGTCGCCCGCCAGCGGGCGAAAATGTTGCAAATGGTTGTCGAAACTGTGAAAATCGGCGGCGAAAAGCGGGGGGTGGATGACCTTCCCGCCGACTGCTGGGAGGAGATTTACGGCAATCTGCCGTCGTTTCGCTGACCGGGCGGACAATCTTCACACGATCGGGCGGGTGCATGGGGAGGCGAATCGGGATCATCCCACGTTGGATGACCCTTTGGCGGACCTGTTGGGCTTCTGCTATGGCCTGAATTTGGACCCTGCGGTGGTGCTTTCCTGGCCGGATTGGGTTTACCGCCTGTACCGTTCTTATGTGGGGGGTCGTTTGCGTGGGGAGCGGGTGAGGCGGTCGAGGGGCTAACCTAACGAGGATGGACCTTCAAAGCCGCTTGGCTGAGGGGTTGACGGCGGCGGGATGGACGGTGATCGACCGGGCATATTCCGCCCTTTCCGATTCGTTGACATTCGGGGCCGATCCGGTGGTGATGGTCCGCACAAGCGGACTGTTCTCGGACCCTGGGGGCCTGCGGGAAGAGGCGGAGGTGGTGCTGATTTTGGGCCTGTCCGACGACGAGGAGCTTAGGAGCGGAAGGGGCGTTCAGGGCCGGATCGTGGCGCTGGTGAAGTCGGTGGACGAGCATGTGGATTCGGCTTTTCCGCAGATCGGTTCGGTGGACGTGGACTATGAGTGGGAGGCGGCTCAGGGTTTGCCGCCTCTTGTGGCTGCCCATTTTCGCTGTGTGGGGGGTTGGGTTGGCTGAGCTTGTTGGCAATGTGCTGTCGAATCAGCGGGGCGGCAATGTGCGTTTCGATGTCCGCCGGGAGTTGCGGGACGACCCGAAGGAGCTTGGCTGGGTGATCCGCCGGGCGATCCGCTCGCCCGATTTTCACTGGCCGCATTTGACGGGAAAGAGCAAACGGGCGTTTCGTGTGCGGGTGTCCAAGAAGGGGCTGACGGTGACGAATCGGCTCCGCTATGCGTACATCATCAACGCCGGCGGGATGCAAACCGATTCGCACCGGGCGAAGCGGCAAATCGCAGCTAGGGGCCGCATCTATCAGGATTTCAAGTCGGGGCGCAGCCTTCAACCGTCGTTGGCGAAATATCGGTACACGGTGGAGGAAACGATCGGTAAGGCCATCGACAAGGACGTTCAGCGGGACACGGTTTTGGGCGCTGCCGGTTCGTTCGCCGAGGGGTTCCTTCAAGGGGTCCGGCAAGGTTTGGGAGGTCTCTGATGCCTGTTGACAGGGCAATCGTCTACCGGGTTGTTGATCAGACGGCGAAGGGTTTGCGGAGGGTTGAGGGGAATTTGAAGCGGGCGGAAAGGTCCGCTACGGGTTTGGCCGGAAAGGCGAGGGCGGTGGGTGTCGCTTTTGGGGCGGCTTCGGTTGCGGCTGTGGGGGTGGGTGTCCAAGCGGTGAAAGCGTTCGCTTCGGTGGACAAGAAGGTGCGGGAGGTGGGGACGCTGATGGGCGACGTTTCCGACGAGCAGCTGAAACGCATTTCGGACCTTGGGACGAAGATCGCCACCACTACCGGCCAGGCCGCCGAGGAGGTGTTGGGCGGCGTTTATGACGCGATTTCTGCAGGAGTGCCGGAGGCGGACGTGGAACGGTTCGTCACTGCGGCGTCGAAGTTTGCCGTGGCGGGCAACACGGACATCAAGTCGTCGGTCGATCTGCTCACCTCTTCGGTGAATGCGTTCGGCCTGGAGGCGACTGAGGTGGACCGGGTTTCGGACGTGTTTTTCGCCACTGTCAAGCAGGGCAAAACGACAGTGGGGGAACTGGGGGCGAGCTTTAGCAACATCGGCCCGGTGGCTGGTGCCCTCGGGGTCAGCATGGAGGAGGTGGCGGGGTGGATGGCCCAACTCACCTTGTCGGGAACGCCCACCGCTCAGGCAACAACGCAGATTCGGGCGGCCCTGGCCGAGTTGGCCAAGCCCACCAGCAAAGTGTCGATGCTTTTCGAGGACCTTACCGGCCAGACCTTCCCGAAGTTCATTGCCGGTGGCGGCACTTTGAGCCAGGCGTTGGAGATTTTGGACGGTCATATGGTCGACACGGACCGTTCGGCGTTGGAACTGTTCGGGTCGGTGGAAGCGGGCCAGGCTGTCCTTGGCGCTACCGGGGCGAACGCTGAAAATTTTTCCCGCCAGGTGGACGCTATCGGTTCATCTTCGGGTGCCGCAGCTACAGCGTTCGGGGTGATGTCGGAGGGCGTTTCTTTCAAGATGGATGTGATGGGCGAAAAAGTGTCGGCCCTTACCCGCCGCTTGGGGGAAATGTTGGCTCCGGCGGTGATCGGCGTGGTGGACGCTCTCGACCATGTGGCGGACAAGTTGGACGAGGCGTCCGAGGCGAAAGGCGAAAACGAGCTTCGGGCGATGGCCCTTTCGAGGGCGATGGAAACCGCTGAGCAGAAGACCACCAGCTTGTCGTTCGGGACGGTGGCACTCAAAGGAGAATATGAGAATTTGGGAGAAGAGGCGGACACGCTCATCGCCGCTTGGGAAACACAAAACACGGTCTATTCGACGTTGCGCAACCGCACGGATGAGGTGACCACTGCCACTGAGGGTTTGACGGATGCGACTATGGACGCAGCCGACGCGGAGGCGGCTTTGGAGGAGGGCGGCCGGCGCACCACTTCTGTCCTGATGGGCTTGGGCGCTGAACTGATTTCCGCCACTGACGAGATGGAGGGGCTGATGATGGCCGCCTACGATTCGGCGGACGCTTTTGACGTTGCCGCCGACGCTGCGGCGAACATGTTCAACCAGTCCCTCAAAGCCTTGGACAACAAGTGGGACATTCCCGAACCGGAATACAACCCGTTTGGGGAGGTGATCAATCAGGACGAGATCGATGCGGCGGTGAACCGTCACCGTCGGGGTGGCGGTTCACGCACCCGCACTAGCTCTTCGGGCGGTGGCGGTGGTCGGCGTTCGTCTGGTGGTTCTTCCGGCTCTTCTTCCGGCGGGTCGTCCCGGTCGTCCGGTTCTGAGACTGTGACGGTCGTTCGGGAGGAGGGCCGGGAGTCGTCGCAGGCGGTGGGCGGTTCGCGGTCGATTGGCGAATGGCAGACGATTTTGGGCGCTTCTTCTTTGGGCGAGGCGTCCCGGCTGTTGGATCAGTTGGCCGAGGCGGGGGTTGACACGTCGGATCGGAACACGAAAATCGAGGAAGACATCAAAAAGTTTCAGGAGGTGGCGGCGATTTTGGGGGACGCTCCGAAGATGGCCAGGGGCGGTATTGTGACCCGTCCGACGTTCGCGATGTTGGGCGAGTCGGGCCCGGAGGCGGTTGTTCCCCTTCGGGGCCGTCCGCAGCCGCTGACGGTCGTGTTGGAGTTGGATGGCGCAAAGCTGGGTGAGGTGATCGTCTCCGACGTGAACGAGGCGGCCCGCAAGGGCACTTTGAGCCTCGGGGGTAGTTTCACCCATTGACGGTCCCCGAATGCGTTAGACGGCCTCCTGGGGGCCTTAGGGGGAACTGTGGCTAGCAGGGTCAGGGTCGATTTGCGGTGGCGGGTCCGTTGGGATCATGTCAACTGGTCGGACATCACCGAGCGGGTGGCCCATGTGCGAGTGTCGCATGGGGCGGGCAGGGGAAACCCGGACCGTCCAACGTTGAAAACGGGGGTGGGCGATGTGGTCATTTTGGGCGAGTTGGGGGATGCTCAACTGTCCGACCGCTACCACATGCACGCTTTTCTCGTCGACCCGGTAACGGAGGCGGAGTCGGACATTTGGGGCGGGTACATTTACGGGCCGACGAAGGTGCCCGGTCGGGTGTTGCAGTGGCGGTGGCGGATTCAAGGTCACCATTCGGAGCGGGAAGAGCAACCTCTTGAAATCACCATTCCGACTCGGACGTTCGTTTCGCTGATGGGTGATGACGATTTTTGGTCTGGGGCGACAGGTCAAACACCGATTGTTGTCGGTGGGATACCGGACCGGGCGACAATAGAGACAACATATTCGGGTCGGGTGGGCGGTTTCTGGTCGGCGATGGCCGCCATCGGCACCTATGTGGTCACCGAAGACCACGATGGGGACATTCATTTCACGAATCTGGTGCCCACTTCCGAGGCGGTTCCCGACACAACGTTGTGGCTTCATTCGGGGAGGATGAGCGTGTATGGGAATGTGCGAACCGAGCAGCGGGCCGACCTGTTGCGGAATGTGCTTCACGCCCGCGGGCGGGACATTTATCGGATCACAGATTCGGTGATTCAGTGGGGGCGGCGGGTGTTGGAGGTGCCCGGCTGGTGGTCTGAGGTGTCGCTGGTTTCGGAGGGGAGGGCGGCGTTGACGGCTCTTGCCACTTTGCGGTTGGAGCATACGGTGACGGTGCCGTTGGCCCAGCCGACCGTTGCGGCCCTTCGAACCGTGTCCGATTTTGACACGGGTGATTATCTGTTTGTGGACATTCGGGACCCGGCGAGGGGCTTGAACATTCGGCAGACGTGCATTGTGATGGAACGCACTTTGGAATGGTCGTCTCGTGATCCGTCGACGGTCACGTTGCGGCTGTTGGAGACGGGGCTGACCCCACCGGTGGAAACGGGGAGGGGGTCACCTCTTCCGCCCGTTTTGGTGCGGCTGGTGGACGCCACCGGGCAGGTGACCCAACCAAATGAGGCTGTCGGGTCTTCGCTGGTGGTTGTCGGTTCGATTGGCGACGCTTCTGGTCGGGTTGATTTGGCCACCGGCAGGGGAGAGCCGCTGGTAGCAACTGTTAGTTTGGGTGTTAGTCCGGTGCCGATCGAGGCTGTCGGGTCTTCGCTGGTGGTTGTCAGTTCGGTTGGAATTTCGAGGGGTCGGGTTGATTTGGCTACCGGCAGGGGCGAGCCGCTGTCGGTGGATGCTGGTTTGGCCGACAGCGAGGGCGAGGCGGCGTTTCCGCCCGCGCCCGATTTGCGCTGGGAGGTGGAATGGGATGTCGCGGCGGAACAAGACCCGACATATAGGCAAGACCTGGTCTATGTGGATGCCGGCAGCCACGCCCGGCTTGGCTATCGTATTGCCTCCGCACCGGACAATCCCGCGTGGTCGGACTGGGTCAGCATAGAGGCCTCCTTTTCGCAGAGGTTCCCATTCAGGAGGGTGTTCGTTGCGGTGGTGCATCCGCCCGACACTGACCGCTATTTTCTGCTCCAATATCGGATCGAAACCGACGGTGGGCTTCCTCTCACTCAGGTCGGGACGTTGGAGATTTTGGATTCGCGGGGCCGGGGCAATTCGGTTTCTGCCACTGTCGGGTTGGGCGATGGTCAGGGTTCGACGTCTCTGCTCGACCATTTGACGGTTGACGGTTTCCCGATTCGTTTGGGCGGTTCTGAGATTGCGGTAGAGGGGCTGATTGTCGCTGGTACTGTGTTTGTCAGGGTTGGACTTGGGGAGGCACGGCAGCTGACAAGCCGGGCGAGGATAGCTGGGACCGCCATTTTCGCCGCCACCCGTTTAGGCGACGGGCAGGGCGCTTTGGGGTTTGCCGAGAGCCGGGGAACTTCGGTTTCCGCCACTGTCGGGTTGGCTAGCGGTCGGGGCAACGCTTCTTTGCCGCCCGCCCCCGATTTGCGCTGGCTTGTTCAATGGAACATTCAGACGGGTCGGGGAGGTGACCTCTTTTACCTTGAAGCCCCTTCCCGCAATGCTGTGATGTCTTGGCGGAGGGCCGCTGATCCGGCTAATCCTGTTTGGACCGAATGGGTGGAGATATCCGTTACCTTCCCCTCGGTTTTTGGGGAGGTTTGGTTGATATTTTTGCCGTCCGACCCGGACCGGGATTTTCTGTTTCAGTTCCGGCTCGGCCCGGTCGATGACCCCACTACTCAGGTCGGGACGATAGAAGTTTCAGGATTTAAAGGGTTGGCGAGGGCGCTGGTTGCTTTCGCTCATGTGGGTTCGGCCCCGCCGGCCGGAACCGCCCTCACCGCTGTTGCCAGGCTGGGTGGCGGTCGGGGGGTGGTTCCCCTCGACGGCAGGGGAGAGGCGGTCGACGTCGAAGTGTTGCTTGGGGATGCTCAGGGTTCGTCCCGGAGTCCCACCAGGCGGGGAGGAACGGCGATTTCAGCCAGTTCAAGCCTGTCAGACAGTACAGGCAGGGTTAGCCTTGAAACCGGCCAGGGTCAACCTGTATTGGTATCTGCTAACCTGGCCGACTCCACCGGGCGGGCTGTCGGCCAAACGGTGGGAGTGGAGTTAGACTCGTATGGGA
Source organism: uncultured Binatia bacterium (SeqCode) (assembly GCA_965243855.1). Classification (GTDB taxonomy): domain Bacteria; phylum Desulfobacterota; class Binatia; order Bin18; family Bin18; genus Bin18. Next base: position 19,412 of record CBDEWE010000001.1, read on the forward strand.
TAACCCTTGACGGCTCGCCGCTTGGCTTAGACTCACCTTAAGGAGGAAAATTATGGCATCATACGCTTCTAACTCGCTTCTGAACATTGCGGCGAATGCCGCCACCGCTTCGGCCATCACGGTTCGGCTTCACACCGGCACTCCGGGAAACTCGGGTACGGCCAATCAAGTGTCGGGGGCCAGTGTCAGCGTGGCGGCTAACGGGTGGACAGCTGCTTCGGGTGGCGTTTCGGAAACGACGGCGGACACTTCCTTCGGGGTGCTGTCTGCGACGGCTTCCACGACGGTCACCCATTATTCCCTTTGGCAGGGTTCGACCTTCCTCGGCTGGGCCGATTTGACCAGTTCGGTGACGGTTGCTGCTAACGAGGCTTTTTCGCTGGTCGGTGGGACGGTCGAAGTCCAATTCAGCAGGTCTTAGACGGTGGCGTATGTGCCGCCCGGTGGGGCTTGGGAGTTGGGGCGTGAAGAAACCCAAACCGATTCGCCGCCGGACACTGATCTGGTCATGCTCATCCCTCCCGAAACGGGGGCGGAAGGCGCTCCGACTCTCCGATCTTTGGACGATTTCGCCAGTGACCTTGTTTCCGCCCGCGCTCCAGCATCTGGTGACGACGAGCTTTCGGGGGTGGACATTGGCGGGACTGACTACGAGATTGCGGATCGGGAAAGCCGCAATCGGCTTCACCTCGTCGAACAACGGGTCCATCCGATTCTTGAAAATCCGCAAACTTGGGCGAATGTCACTGATGCCGGGATAGCAGGATGGTCGGCTGCTAGCGGTCTGCTAACTGACGTTTCGGCGATAGCCGCCCTCACGTTCGGTAATGCTGATGTGTCGGGGACGGTAGCTCAGTTCGTTTATGTGCGCATCCTCGCCGGGGCTCAACAGTCCACATATCGTTTCCGGTATACGATTGGTGGCGGCTCTCAGAACGGTCAGATCCACAATCGGGTGTTGGGAACTTGGTCGGGTGAACGGGTGGGCGCTGATAGCACTTGGGCCTACTATCGGATCGCGTTTTTCGAAGGGGACACTTTCTCGACTGGGCGGGCTCAACTGGGGACTGGCTCGTTCGAGTGGGAGGGTGATCTAACTCGGGATGCGGTCGAGGATCAGCTTGAAGCTATCGGCATTCCCCAAGCCATCAATGCGCTGAAGAATGTCACTCGTGATCTCCACCTTGACGGGGCGACGAGGCTGGTTAAGAATTCGGCGGCTGCTACGGCTGGTGTCGCTCGGGTGGCTGTCGCCAACTCGTCCCGGCAGGCGATAGAGGCGGGGACTATGAACTTGGACGTGCAGGGCGTGACGTTCACCGCTACCCTGGCCAACGCTCATTTCGGTTCGACGGCCACCACCACCGATTTGCCGGTCATCAGGCTGGCGCAAACTGAAAGCCGGGGCGACTGGCGCATCCTCTTCGACGACCTTGCCTTCTTGGCCGGCGGCTGGGTGCCCATCAACGTCAGCAACGGGACGGCAGGGTATGACTATTTCATTTCGGGGAAGGTGGACCGGACTTCGGAGATTGCCCTGTACAAGTCGACCGAAGAGGCCACCTTCCACGGGGCGTTGGCGGACGGTCTGGCGATACCACCAGTTACCGCTGGCGGGGGTGCTGCGGTGGCCGGCATTTGGAGGGGAACACAAGTTCAATATGATGCGATCTCGTCGAAGGATGCCAACGTTCTCTATTTGGTGGAAAAGCCGTGATCAGGGTAGTTGGGACGCTTTCCAAACCGGTGGCTGGTTGAATGCCGCTTTCTCAAACGGTGACGCTTTCCCACGGTAGGGAGTTCGGCGGGTCTAACGCCGGTGTGCGATTGGACGATTCTGCTGATCCGGTGGCGCTCGACGCCGGTTTTTTCACCGTCCCGGATGCGGCGAATGACGTGACGGGAAGCTTCGTCAAAGCGACGTTTCGGCAGACGACTGCTTGGCTTCACCTTTCCGCCGATTTGTGGCTGGCGAATATCGGCGGATCGCCGACGGGGTCTCGGACCGATTTGGGGGTTGATCTTTATTCGCCGACGACTGACCGGTGGTGCCGGTTGAACTTTATGACCTATCAGGCGACTTCGTCCCGGTCGGACGGGTTGGCTCAGGTCAGTTTCGACCGGCTCACGTCGGTTCCGACAGGGGTGGAGGGCCGCTCGTATCAGAGCCTGAACGATTGGGCGGTGGCGGTCGAAGCCGCCCTTCCCCACGACGTGGACATTACGTTCATGTCCGCCTCGTCGACGACTCGGGCGGGTGCTGTCGTTCCTCAAGTGCTTTATCTTGGCGGGCGGGAGGTTGGCCGGGCGTATGTGGGGACGACCGAAATCGTGCGGGCATATCAGGGAGAGTCGCTGGTGTTTGGGATTCCCGCCTGATGACTTTCACTCAGCTTCGCCAGTTGACGGTGGACACTGCCCGGTTTGGGACGGTGGGCTCTTCGCCCTCTTTGTCGAGGGCGACGGCCACAGTGAAAGTCACCCTCGTCCGTGTGGAAGGACGGGGTCCGGTGTTCCTGGGGGAGAGAATCGTGCCGTTGGGAACCGTTGACACTCAGACGATGGGGGACAGTTCGGCTTTGACTTTCAGTTTGATCCCGTCCGAGTTTCTGCCGGGGACAGTGTACGAGCTGGACGTGTGGGCCGGTGGAAGGGTCGAGCGGGTTCAGTTTTCGATGCCCGACCGGGATGCCGTGTTCGAACCTTCCGATTTGCCCGTGTCTGTTGTTTCGCCGAGGGTGTTGGCGACTCGTTTCACCGCCCTGTCGGACACCCCTTCGGCCTATTCGGGGGCGGCGGGTCGGGTGGTGACTGTCAACGACGACGCCGATGGGCTCATTTTCGGAACTGCCGCTTCGGGCGGAGAGGAAAACGTTCAGTCGGACTGGGATGTGTCCGACACCTCGTCGGATGCGTACATTCGGAACAAGCCGACCAGCCTCAAAGGCGACAAGGGTGACAAGGGCGACAAGGGTGACAAGGGTGATCCGGGCGATCCCGGCCCTGCCGGTGCTCCCGGTCCGACCGGTCCTGCCGGTCAGGACGGCACCGACGGGTCTGACGGGGCGGATGGCGCTCAAGGTCCTCCTGGTGATCCTGGCGCTCCGGGTGATCCCGGCCCGGCGGGACCGGCAGGACCGCAAGGGCCGACCGGCCAGACAGGTCCGAAAGGCGACAAGGGCGACAAGGGTGATAAAGGGGACAAGGGTGACAAGGGTGATCCTGGCAGTGGCGGTGGCGGTGGGAGAGTTCCGCAGGCGCTAACGCCCGGCACTTCCACCCTCCAAGTCGGAGGGGCCACTTTCCGCACCGAAATGCCCCTTGACACTTCCGTTCAAATTCCGGTCACCGCCCTGGGCGTGGGAAGTTTGGCGTCCGGGCTGTCCGGCAACAACTTCACTTTGGCGGCAGGCGCTTATCTGATTTTCGTTCACATGTCGGAGATTTGGAACACCGATTCGACGGCCAACGCCATTCAGAACCGGTCGACTGTGGCGCTGGACATCACCGGGACGTTGCCGGCGGGAACGTTTCATGATCTCATTCCCCATTATTTCCGGGGGGCGGGACCGGACCTCAAAGCCGAGTTCGGCGCCCAAGCGTACGTGTATTTGCCGTCGGCCACCGAGGTCGGGTTGGCTCTCGTGGGCTATCCGGGCATCGGGGAGGACACCAATTCGACGCCACGGAACTGCATCTACCACTGCGTGGTCGACACGGTTCACATTTTCCCCGTCGGATGATGTGGTGGCGGGTTTGTCGACTGTGGGGTTTCGTTTTTCGGCTGTGGAGGCGGCATTGTCCTTGCGGCTGTTGGGGGATCGGCTGGTAGTGTTCGTTCCTCGACGATGCCCGTGTTCGAGGTGCGGGCCTGACCTTGGAGGTGGATGGTGAAACGGTTGCGAGTTGTAGGAGTGGGCTTGCTGGTGGTGGCTTGGCTTTGGGCCGGGCCGGTAGGGTCGGCGGAGACGACTTACAAAATTGTTGGCTGGGATCAGTACGGGACTCCCGCCCACCACGAGGGATTGGTGGACCACTGGGACCATTACGCAGATGTGAAGATTGTCGCTCCGAGTTGGGTCGCTAGCGACCCGTGGGGATCGCCCTACAAGTGCCAGGCGGATTTGCCGGGCGATAACGACACTTGCAAGGGCCTTCAGGTTGATGCGGACAACAGCAGCATCAGGGTTTTCATTGACGACGAGCGGATTTACACCGGCCAGTTTCTAACCCAGATGCGCTGTGAGTTGTGGTTCCACCCGGACCGGATTCACTGGGAATATGGCCCCGGCTCTGTTGGCGTGCGAATCGACTACGGAATCAACCAGTGGCACGGGTTTACGGTCCGGGGGAAGTTGGAAGATGTGAACCCGCCAGGCGGTGCGGAATCCTATGTGTCGCCGGATGCGGCAGAGCCGGATGTGGGTGAGGACAACACCCCTGTCTACATCGGGTGGGATGGGAACCCGTTAAAGTGGGATGAGGACCCGTTAGAGCCATGCCCGCCGGGCGCTAGCCCTTATCCCTTGATTGAATTGCAGTCCGTTCCCCACGAGGATTTCGGGGACAACTTCACCGGGGATTACCCGGTCACCGTCTACACCTGTAGCTACTGATCCGTCTACACCTGTAGCTACTGATCCTAGAATCCGTTCTAACGCCCCCAGGGGGCCGATATAGGGCCTCCCCAACCGAAGGAGCAACAATGGCCCAACTTGATGGCTGGTGGCAGCAGGCCACCGGCACAGCGGAATCCCTCCACGGCAGAATGGCGGGAATCGAAGTGGAAGTGGATCAGCTGCTCCGCTACCAAGCCGACCCGGACAGTTTCGACGTGAAAGACCGGCTGGTGGTGGAGGGCTTGGCCGACGCCCAAAATGACATTCGCAACGCGGCGGCGAACGTTCAAAACAGTGTGCTTGAACTTCACGAGGCTGCCGCCCGGTTGGGCGAGTTGGCCAATTTGGAGTTGCCTCACTGATCTGGCTGATCGCCGTGGCCCTGGGCATCGTGGTTCACATTCTGTTCAACGGCGAATATAGAAGCGACTAATCGCGTCTATTAAATCGTTAGAAAAGGGCGCAAAGAAGGTGGTGAAATCGCAAATGGTGCGTCAGGTGACGTTGGTGGCGTGCGACGTTGACGGCTGTTTCGTGGCGGCCGATTGGGATGCGGGAGAGGGAGAGTGGCGTTGCGGATTTCACCGCTCCGACCCCGAGGACGAGAACGGTGGCTAAGTGGTTTCTTCACGTCGAACAGGACGAGTCTCAAGTGTGGGATCGGTCTTGCGAGGCTCCTTCTGCGGAGGTTGCCGCTCGGGGTGCGGCTCGGTCTCTCTACCCTGACTTTCCCGCCTCCTGGTTTTCTTGGGAGACCCCGGTTCTGACCGTCACCGACATGATGACCGGGACGGTCCGCTGTCGAATCACCGTCCAAGCTGATGATTGATCCGGGGGCGGCGATCCTGGCCGACTGGGATCGGATCGCCGAAGACTGGGAGACGGTCATGAGATCAGCATTGAAAGCCCAAGACAAGTTTGTCACTAAACTGCCGGGGAATGTGGGAAACGCTCACAACCAAATATCCCCTCCAAAGGAGAAAGAACATGACCAAATTTCAGAGTGTCATTGACCTTCTGGCGAAGGTGTCAATCGGCTTGAGTGTCGCCACCGGCGCCATCGAAGCGGCGACGGCGGAGAATGCGGTAAGTGGTGAAATTCACGCCATCGCCGCTTCCCTCCTGGTTCTTTTCAACGCCATCAACGCCGGCCTGTTGGCGGCCAAAGAAGAAACCTCGTCCTGAACGTCACGTCAACAGGACATGCGCAGGGGAACATGGGGGACGATATGGGCGGTGATTTTGTCGCTGGTGACGGTTCTGGTCACCGCCCTGGTCTTCTCCCACCGTTGAGCTAATGGCTATTGAGGTGACCATTCAGCCGGGTCTAATCCCGGCGGACGTGGTGGCGAAAGCCACCGGCTATCAGGATGCGCCCATTTCGGCGCAAATATTGGCGGACGCTTGGGGCATCCCAGACCTGGCAGCGGTAGCTCGGGCGTTCGCCAAAGCCAACGGGTATGACAATCTGAGCATCGGCGATCCCATTTGGGATGCTTCGCAGATGAACGGCCCCCCGCAGTTGGAGCCCGGCCAAGGTGGGGCGGCCAACTTCGCCCAAAACATTCTCCGGGCTTATGTGCGGCTGGAGCCGACCGGCTGTCACCTCGTCCAAATCCAAGAGGAGGTGGTGTTGGCCGATCATGCCATTTGGGACAATCGGAAAAACCCGGACCGGCGGGAGTTCAAAGCGGCCATGTCGGTCAAGTCGTCCACGTCGGTCGAGTCGTCTTGGGAGCATTCCCAGACGGTGGGCATCGAGGCGGAGATCGGCACGAAAATCGGCCCGGTGGATGCTAAAACGAGCGTGTCCTATGAGGATTCGTGGGGCGAGTCGCACGGTGAGTCCCGCGGTGAGGACATCGAGTTCAGCAACGACATTTCGGGCGAGTTGGAACCGGGCGAACTGCAAGTGGCGGCTCTGACTCAGCAGCGGGGTTTCGCCACCATCAGAACAGATTTCCAAGTGGCCCAACCGTCCTATGAGTGGGACGAGCCGACCACGCAAGGCTTCCTCGTTGGCTTTTCGGCATCCGGGACGGTCAAGCCCACCTTCGGCCCGGGTGGCCCCATCAGCGTCACCCAAGTGGTCATCCAACTGTCACACCTGTTCGACCGGGCGGGAAAGTCACATTCGGTGAAGAACTCTAGGACTGACATTATCGGCGTGTTCGCCGATGCGGACCTCACCAGCTACCCGATTCCCGACACTTCCGAGGGGAGTGTCGAAACGGCGACGGGTGTGCATTCGCTGCGGACCACCTACCCAACCCCTTAGAGCCCGTTTTCAGGGCGCTCCGGTTTAGAGGTCCCGGAGTGCCCTGATCCTCTTCTAAGGCCCCAGGCGGGCTCCCAGGGGCCTTAGATTCGAATCTGATGGTGCGGACGGGTGTCCCCGAGTGGCAGCGGCTTGGTCACGAGGCTCATCCGCTCCTCCGCAATAGCCACATATTCCGCGGCTATGTCGATGCCGACAAAGTCGCGCCCCAACATGGCAGCCATCTTGGGAGTGGTCCCCGATCCCATCATCGGGTCCAACACCAGATCGCCAGGATTCGACCACGACAGAATATGGTCGGCGGCTAGCTTGTCGGGGAAAATGGCGGGATGGCCATAGGCCACCTTGTCTGGGGTGTTGACCATCCACCCGGTGCCGTAGGTCCACACGTTGGTTCGGGGCGTTTCCTCTCCAAGTTTGACCGTCCGATATTTGTTTACCCCGTCCGCCTGTTTGTTGTGTTGGGCGTAGGGTTTCCACCCCTGTTGTTTGGTGGGTTGAGTTAGCAGATTCACGGTGGCGGGTGCCCCTTTGGACAGCACCAGCATCAGTTCGGCGGCGGGGCGATAGGCGTTGGAGCGCATAAACGGGGTGCTGGTTTTCACCCAGGTCATCACGTCGTGAACCCGCCACCCGATTTCTTGGAAGTGGATGGCCTGTTTGAAGGAGGTGAGCGTGCGGTTGCCTTGGCGGATGCGGTCGCCTACCACCCACACGCAAACGCCGCCCGGTTTCGTCACCCTAAGCAGTGCGGCGGCTATCTCCGCGAAACGGAACCGGTAGCCCTCATAGTCGCGCATGTCGTCATACGGCGGCGACGTGACCGTCAGGTCCACCACCCCGTCCGGCCAGTCGGCCATCACCTCCACACAATCGCCCACCAGCAGCCGATTGCGGATCATGCGCAGCCGCCCTCGAAATGTCGGCGCATCCGCTGGTAGTGCTTTTGGCACATTCCCTTGGCGTGGCTTAGCGTTTCGCAGCCGTCAACAGAGCAGGGTTGGCGACGGCGGTGACCCTCCCGAACGCCGCCCATTGGTCGCCACTTCAGGTCACCGTGACGTGCCCACCGCTGATAATGCATCCCGCACCATCCTTTCGCCTTGTGGGGCCGGTCACAGTCGTCCACCGTGCATGTTTCCGGCGGGCGGATGCGTTCGGTGGTGCCGGTGCGTTGCACACGCCGGTAGTGGGTGTTGCACCAGCCCCTGGCGATGGCCGGGCGGTCACACGCCCCGCATTTCGGGCCGGGTGCAGCGTGCCGCCGCCACACCTCGTAGTGGCGGCGGCATAGCCCTCTTGCCTTGTGGGGACGGTCACAGTCGTCAATGTCGCAGCCCCTCTCGGCGGGGTTGCCCCGCATCGGCTGGCCGCGGGCTCGGTTCCGCTCCCACTGGTAATGCTTCGAACAACGTCCCCTGGCGTGGTGGGGATTGTCGCAGCCGTCCACTTCGCACAATCTTGGCGGTTTCGTAGGCGGCGTTTCGGTTCGCCATTTGGCCAGCAGCGCCGACAGGGTTTCAACCCGGCGGACCTTTTTCACTTGGCGGACCTTCAGACGGCTCTTCTGCCGCCAGCTTCCCCTCGGTGTTTTCCCCTGCGAGCTTCCCCGCTTGCGCCGGCTCATCTGTGGGCGTCCAACAGTTCGAACTCCCGAGGGTGACCCATCGGCCATCTCAGGCTTCCAGCCTCTTCGACCTGCTCGCCGATTCGGCGGAACACTTTCGGGTGGAGGTTGACCAGCGGGTCACCGTGTCGCCGCCACCGCTGATAGTGAAGGTCGCAAAACCCCCGCGCCCGGTAGCGGCGGTCACAGCCGTCAACGCTACACGTCACCCAAATGCCTCCTGATCCGCCCTCGAAGGAGGTGGATTATCGCCCGCTGGCGGTCTGTCAGTTGGGTGCGGGACGACACTTCCCGAAGTGCTTCGAGTCGCTGTTGCAGTTCGGACCGGTCCGCTTCGGTCCACAGTTCGGCTTCGGCGTCCAAAGTGTCCCGAACGTCCGGTCCGCTTGAGGTCAGTTCGGCCATTCCCTGCAGGGTGGACATCATCTCTTCAGCTTCGGAGAGCCGGGGAATGTCGCTCACTTGTCCGGTCCTAAGCGCCGGGCCCGGCTGAGCAACCAGGATTTGTGCCGACCGGACCAGCCGGGCCCGGCTGCCGGTTGTGGTTTGTGGCAAGGTCAACTATAGCCTTTCCCAACTTATTCGGGTCACTTGGCCATTCGTCGAACCGGCGGGGACACCGGCCCTCGGAACATTCGCTGAGGTCTTTTTCGGCCAACTCGACCAAACGGTTGCGCCGCCGCTGTTCGGACGGTCCGGCGGTGACCGACGCTCGCATCCGGTCCTTCAGCGTTTCCCGGCAGTGATAACAGGGGATCATCGGTGCCCCAGTTTGGGCTTTATCAGAATTCGAACGCCGGTAGCGTTCGTGGGTTCCGGCAGCCTCGTCCATCCTGCTTGAAGAAAGCAAAAGCCAGGGTTCGAAGACCTTACCTTAGAAGCGTCAACATACGACAGGCCGGGAAGACTTCCCCATTCGGCCACAGCCAACTGTTCAGCTTCTAACAGCAGCTCGGAAGACTTCCTAGACGACTCGTTTCGGAACACCTGACAATAGACAAAAGGCGGCTGTAAATGCTTTTCTAACTGCACGTCCTTCCACCCGCCGGTTATTCGAGACCAGACGAAAAGAGCATCCCCGTCAGGCAGCAAAAGGAGAGGCATTGACTTGCCGATGCCCGTAAATTTTGTTGTCTTCCGGGGTTTGGCTTTCCACCGGATTCGCCCCAACCTTGGGGCGGTCACCGAGTAGTGGCGGGTGAAAAGGCCAAACCCGTTCAAGTCCCCGTCGCGGATAGGCTGCCAACCGGAAATGCCCAAGTCGAGCATAGGTTGAGGCAGTTTGCCCATCAGGGGATCACCGGCATTTTGCGCACAGCCGCTCGTGTTCGTCGGTCAGGTGGAAACATTCGGCGCACATTCGGGTCACGTCACCCGCCGTCAGTTCGATGGGGGTGTCCGAATGGAACCAGAAGGAGCGGACGGTCAGCCGTCCGGTGCGGACGCTCATCCAATATTCGTTGTCGTCCATCTGTTCGACGTGGACCCCTCCGGCGACGATTTCGTCAATCGTGCCATCCGGGTTGGTTTCAATGCGATCCTGGCTTGGCCGGCGGGTCATCGGTTGGCCTCCTTTCGTTTCTAACGCCCCTGGGGGCGCTTCTAAACGATTCTTTTCCCTCTAAGGCATCCGTGGAGGGGTTAGGGCCGTAATGGGCGCTCAAGAGGGCCAATGTGGGCCATCGTTTTTCGGGGTTCGGTTCGGGCTTTTCGTCGAAGAGGGCCAACTCCATGTCCGCCAGTTCCTCTTTGGCCCGTTCGAGCATCATTGCGAGGCCGTCGGCGAGTTCCATTGTTGCGGTGGTATCGACGCTCACCGCTCACCCCGCCGGTGGCGTTTGCGGAATGTGCGCTGATGGGCCCGGTTCTGATTGCGTCTTCGAACGGCGGCACAGTCCGGGCAGAATCGCCGGCCCGCATCCACCCCCCTCGAGCACATTTCGCATTGTGGGGGTGGACAGCAGTGGGGACAGCGGCGGCGACAGTCAGCGCTCATTCGCCGCCTCGGGCTCGTCTTATCGCCTCTTCTGCCGGTTCGTCGAGGCTGAGCGCCCCCCGCGCTTGAAGATATCCCATCGGGTCGCCCAAATGCTCCAGGTGGTCATGTCCGGGACAGAACCGCTCGTCCGGGGGGATCGGCGTCAAGCATTCTTCGCAGCGGTTAGTCGGCCAAGTCATGATGTTCCCCGGCGGAACGCCTCGTGGCCTTTCTCGTCGAACACTTGCCGGGCGGCGATGTCCGCAGCGTCCGCACAGGCGGAAAGCCACCGCACGTCCGGCAACCCTGGGGACACCTGCAAGAGGCGATAGGTTTCGTCCGCCCACTTGTAGGGGGGAACGTTCGACAGGAAAAGCGTTTCGACATGGCCCAGGGCGGCGGGTAGGAGAGCGGCGACCCGCTGGGAATGTTTCACGAGATTGGGCCGGGGGAGAGAGGGGCGACCACAGCCCGTGATCCCCCGGCCCGAGACTTGACTTTCGCCCGCTGCTTTCGCCGGCGGCGGCGGGCGCGGGTCCGCAGGCATTCCACGTCCGAACACCACGTTTGATGACCCTGCTTTCCCTCCGACCACAAGCCGCAACCCTCACATTGGAATTGGAAAGAGGTGCGGTCCCGCCGCTGCTGCCAGGGAGCGCGGGTTTGCCGCTCGTCGGGGGGAACGACCCGCCAGCCCCCGCCGTCCTTGAGGAGGGCTGAACCGGGCAGGCTCTTGTGCGCCTCGTAAGCGTCCGCCCAGGTCACGACGAGAACTCCGGGTGGTCTTGGGCACACACTTCGCACGCCCATTCGAGGGTGAGAATCCGGGATGCCCACCCGTCGACCGCATGCTCGTCGCAGCGGATCGTCTGGCGGGTTTCCTCAGGGTTGGCGAACAAGGTCATGGCGTGGTCCGAAAGTGATAGGCTTCCCATCCGACGATTTCGGCCTGATCAGTGTCGACCAGACGTTGGGCGTCGGTCCGGCAAAGTGACCGGCTGAACGTTTCGCCGTTCCACCAGCGAAGCCTCACATCTGCGCTGATCGACTGAAGGCACTCGTCGCATTCGACGGTGATCGGGGTGGTTTGCGTAGTGGCCATTGTGGTCCTTTCTCTCTTAGACGGTCAGTTGGTCGACCGTGCATTCGCCGGCGGGTTTGTCCGGGCGGGGGCGGATCAGCTTGGCGGGATGGCGGAACCTGCCGTCGACCACCTGGCCGCCTTCGACCTCTACCACTTGGCCGACCAGATCAGCCGGGCCGGGGCATTGGCCGATGTAGCGAGGTGTCCCGTCGTCTTCGACGAGGCTGAGTTTCAGATTGCCGGGGCCGGACCGGTGGGCGACATGGCCGGTGGCGACCGCATCGACCGTGTGCCGGTCCTTCACCTTCCACCACCGGCCGGTCTTGACGTTCTTGGCGATGATCCCGTCCAGCCAAGGGCCGAACTCGGACTTCCACTCGGGGAACACCGCCGGGGTGTCCGAAACGGGGCTGACGCTCACCGGAAGAAGAGCTGTCACGTTGACGAGCAACCCCTGCCGGGCCCAGAAGTCTAGATGGTCGGTGGGCTCACCCTCATGTTCGAGGATGTCCCAGACGATGAACAGGCCGTTGACCAGTTCGCCGTCGAGGACGATCCCGGCGGGAAGCCAGGCGGCGGGCTCAATCGGCTTGTCGGTCCGGGACCAAAGCCAGCCGTCGCGGGCTATCGCCCGCCAGCCGTCCCACTTCGGCTCGTAGATGATGTCCGGGCCGGTGGGAAGGGTGCGGGCGGGGCGGGGGCGGTTGATGATGGTGGTCATCTTCACACCCCCCGATGCTTGACGCCCAAATCGTCGAGCTCGTCCCGGGCGTAGGCCCAGTACTCGTCGGCCTCGCGCCCGGTGTAGGCGTAGGTCTTGGGCGGGATCATCGCATGGGCTGCGCTGCCGGCCATCTCCAAATACTCCGAGTAGAGGCCTCGCTCTTCGAGGATGGCTTCGAGGCGGAGAATCTTCGCATAGCGGGTTTCCCACTTGGTGGGCTTGCGGGTGGTGGTCATTGTGGTCCTTTCTCTTCGCTGCTAGGCGCCCTAGCGGGCCCTTCCGGGGTTCAGGTGGGAAAAGTGGCCCATGTCCTCGGCCATGTCGGCCATCTCCTGGCGAGTGGGTCGGCGGTGGCGGCTTTGGCCGTTGACCTTGGCGGCGAGGCTGATGCCGTTCCCCGACCAGATGACCCGGTAGTTGCCGGTCCAGCTTTTGCCGGCCCTGGTGGTGATCGTGGCGGTGACTGTCGATCCTTTGCGGTGGGTGCCCTGGATCCTGGCTCCCCATTCTCCGCTTCTCAGTTTCGTCGGTGTCCCTGTGGTCATTGTGGTCCTTTCTCTCTTGTGCTAAGCACAAGTGTACCACGAATGCTTACGGGACGCAAATCAAAACGGGTTTTTCTTTTCACACTCTTCACCTAAAAGCCCAGGTCAGGGGCCTGCCGAAAAGTTTTTTCGAAAAACTTTGAAAAAATCTTGAAAATCGAGGCGGATTCGCGGGCGGTAACATCAAGCGGATGATCCCCGACCTCAGCCACCACAACGCCATCTCCGACTGGTCCGCTTTCGTCGAGGCGGCCAAGCCCCAGGGGGTGATCCTCAAAGTGTCGGAGGGCATTCATTGGACCGACCCGGAGTTTTCGTCTCGGGCGGCCAAGTTGGAGGGCGGGGGTGTGCCCTTCGGGGCGTACCATTTCGCCCGGCCCGACCCGGCGCTTCAACCCCTCCCACAAGGAAAACAGGAGGGCCGGTTTTTCGAACGGACAGTCGGCCATCACCATCCGACACTTGGACGGTTTTTGGACTGGGAAGCGACCTGCTGTGACCGTCAGCCAATCGACTCGCTCGACCCGGAATGGACCGCCGAATGGATCAGAGGGTGGCTCAGTGTCGTTCCCTTCGGCGCCGTCTACGCCTCGTTCGCTTTGGTGAAGCGAATGGGCGGGGGCGGTTGGCCGCTGTGGGTCGCCGACTGGTCTTCTGCTCGAATGCCCAACGTGTTGCACGGCCACAAGGTGATCCTGCATCAGTTCACGTCCCAAGGGTCATTTCCCGGCGTGGAAGGTTTGGTCGATTTGAGTCGCACGGTCGGCTGAGGTCCGATTCCACGGGGAAGGATCACAAAGCCAAGTTAGGGAGCTGACCTTCACGCATTCCGGTCCGCAAGTGGGACAACCCCTGCCGTCACCGATTGGCCCGGCTTCTTCGTCCAAGCCCTCCTCGTAGGTGACCGTCCACGTTTTCAACTCGTCGAACCGGGATAGGGGAATCAGCACACCGTTGCCGCCACATCGTGCCCACAGGTTCCCGTCGGGATCGGTCGCCTGCCACGGTCCGGGCTTCAACAGCCCGGCCAAAGTGCACATGTTGCACCGGTATTCGGCCACGAGGCGCATCGCATTCGAAGACCAGAACGCCGGCGGCGGGTCGGACCAGAATGGGCGGAACACATAAGGGCCGCCCCTCGCAGAGTGAAGCTTCCTGGCCGTCCCTTCGGGCATTCCCGCCGGAATGCAAAGGGCCGAACCACGCCAAGAGCGACCGCCGGGCGAATAGACCTGTCCCCATCCGAGAGCGTCCAGCTTGACCGGTTTGGCGTCCGGTTCGCCAACGTCAAACAGTCGGTCCATCAGCCGAACTCGGCGATTGCCGCCTCGTAGGTGTCCGCCCGCAAATCGTTCGGGTCCCGACCGGCAGCAATCCACGCCTTGGAAACCCGGTAGGCGAGCTTGTAGTCGTATTCTCCCCGGCTGCGGAGAGTCCAATCTGACAGGCGACCGTACGCCCGGTAGCAGTCCCGACAGCGGGACGAATAGCCTCGTGGGCGGTTGCGGTCGGGGGCCATCTCCGAAACGGGCCGTCGACGTTGACAGCGGGTGCAAATTGCCGTGCCGTCCGTCGGATAGTTGCCGGGGCGAAACCGAAACGCCCCAGCATCCTCACGCTCGTTGACCAAATTGGCCAACCCCAGGCGGCGGATGATCCTCACCTCCACCTCTGCCGCTTCAGCTTCGGTTCGGGCGGCGTGAAGAACCCGAACATGGCCGGATTGTCCCGAGCGCAACAAGCCGCCCAACTTGCTGGTCTTGTCACTGCGGTGGGCGCTCATCCGAGCTCGAAGGGATTGGCGGGTCATCCCCACGTACACCCTTCCACCAATGTCCACTCGGTAGACGAGATGTTGACGGGCGGTCATCTATGCGGCTGTGAAGAGGTGGTGAATCCGAACTTGCCCCACGCTCTGCGGTTCGCCGGGCCGGAACGTTTCACGCAGGGGTCGCATTTGCGCCAAGTGGAACGTTCCTTCGCCGCCAGACAAGCACAACAGATCGTTGCCATTGGCTCGTCGCATGCTTGGGAGCATTTCGGGCAGGTCATTTGTTCGCCCGCCTCCAACGGCGGTGGTATTCGGCGTTGGCCTCATAGCACGGGCCGCACGGGCGCTCTCCGTTCGCCCGGTGGCGATTGTATGCGCTTCTCGTCCCACACGGGGGGACGGGTTTTCGAGGCAAGACGATCAGCGGGTCGCCGTGGATTCGCCAACGCTGATAATGCTTGTGACACCATCCCCTCGCGTTGGATAGGCGCTCGCATCCTCCAACGGCGCATTCCGCTTTTGGCGGGCGTGGACCTTTCCAACCGTTCCTGGCCCTCCACCCGTGCGTGTTTCGCAACCGGTCGCACCGGGGGGTGCGGGAACAAATCCCGTATTTGGCGGCGGCGGAGATTCGGCCACCGCAGGCGATGCATTGGCCGTGAATCTGCCGCCAGCGCAACAG
This sequence comes from uncultured Binatia bacterium (SeqCode), assembly GCA_965243855.1. Taxonomy (GTDB): domain Bacteria; phylum Desulfobacterota; class Binatia; order Bin18; family Bin18; genus Bin18. The sequence continues at coordinate 34,720 of CBDEWE010000001.1, forward strand.
CAGCCAATCCGCCCACCTCACAGTCGGCCCATCCGTCGGGCGTGAAGCCACTGGTTTGCGGACATTCCCTCCGGCAGGGGCGTTCCGTGATTTGCCCCGCCGCAAACGCAACGACAGATCGGGTTGTTCGCCCGCTTGCAAGACTCCCCGCACGGCCCGCCCACCCCGAAATCGGACTGTTCCCGCTCCTGGACGATCCGCCGCTCGCCCTCGGTCAAAATACCCCTCTTCACCGCCATTCGCAACGTTTTCTTGCGGTCCTTCCACCGTTTCGACGCTTCCGAAGCTCGGGCATACGACCTCATGTCAAATCCCGCCACCCTGATAGGCGTCCAACTTTTCGAACTCCCTCGGGTGGCCGATCGGCCAACGGCCCCGGACGGGTTTCGGCTGCAGTGGGGGAAGGACGCCCCTTCTGGCGGCATCCTTGTAATGCTTTTCGCACAACCCTCTTGCCCGACTTGGACGGTCACAGTCGGGAACGTCACACATTCTCTCTCGCTCTCAGCCTCTTGTAATGCTTGTGGCACATTCCCCTCGCCACGTGCGGCCGGGCGCAACCGTCCACAGAACACGGCTTGCCGGGCCGATGCCGGCGGCAAAAACCACGGGAAACGGCAAGATTGTCACAGTTGTCCGAAGAGCATCGAGGCCGATTCTGTCCCATCCGGCGTTTGTGCTCCTCGTAGAGGAACTGCCATTTGGTCATTCCCTTCGGCAGGGGAGCTCCATGGCCGACACCACCGCAAGCACATTTGCAAATCGGGCGAGTCGACAACTGGCAAGCCTCCGAACATCCCCCCGACGGAAGGGGACCCCCCAAATAAATGGGGCGTTCCCGAGCTTGGACCTGTTGGCGTTCCGCCTCGGTCAAAATGCCCCTCTTCACCGCCATTCGCAACGTTTTCTTGCGGGACTTCCACCGCTTCGACCGACGGGACGAACGAGCGTAAGAATTCACAGGTCGTCGGGGGTTCGGCCCGTCTGAACCCACATTCGCAAAGCGACCACCACCAGCCGAGGGTCCTTCACATACAGGTCCGCCCGTGATCTCAAATGGGCCATGAATTTGCCGTCAGGGTCGACCCGGTCAACCAAATGGCCGAAATGGTCCTGCTCGGCGGTCAGGGGCGAAATGAACGGGTCAAGAAGGCCCTCGTGGACGGCGGCTTCGGAAAGCAGCGGCCAATCAGCGTCCACCGCGGCTCATTCCCGAAGTTGGGCGAGAAGTGTGGGCAAGGGTGATCACAGGCCCAGCCGCTCGTCGACACCGGCCAATGTCAAAACGAGCATCATCATCGCCATCGTGTGGGCTTCTCCCCCGGCGATGTCCAAAACGGCACCGCCGGGGAAGGTCACCACAAGCGAATACCCGCCGGGGACGGCCAACGGGTGGGCTCTAGGCATCTTGGTGGCCGGGTTTTCTCGTCAACCCCTGGTCCTTTCTCTTAGCCGGCGTCCGGCCACCAAGTGATCTCCGGCTTTCCACCCGGCCAGCCCGTCGAATTTTCGGGCAGCCACTCGCCGAAAATCCAGTCGAAGGCGGACTGGGGTGGCGTTTGCCAAATCCACGCCCGGCCCGCCTTGGCCAGAATCCCGGCGACACAACCGGGCTTGGCCAGGGTGCCCTTCAGGATCTGTTGCATGACCAAAACGTCTTCGAAGCGTTGGGCGATCCCGTCCGAATCCCAGACGATCATCGTTTCCACCACCGAGCCGCTGCCGTCACCGTATTCGGAGGTGAAATCGCGGGTTTCGCCGGGGCAGATCATCAGATGAAGCGAG
>CBDEWE010000002.1:0-110175 GCA_965243855.1 uncultured Binatia bacterium (SeqCode)
CTGAACAGGGGCGTCAGGTGGGCTGGGACTTGCGCATAGGCCTGCGGCAGGACGTGCACACTCAGGCCGAACAGGAGCGAAATGCCCACGACAAAAGTCTTCCGGGTATCCAGCATTCGAGACGAGATGAGCTGGATGCCGAAAATAATCATGAAGCTGGCCACAAAGACCAACAGCGCCCCCATCACCGGGGTGGGCATCAGCGCGAACACGGTCGCCACTTTCGGCAAGAAGGCGCATCCAATCAGCAGGCTGCCGGCAGCAAAGGCGATGCGGCGGCTCGTCGCCCCGCTTGCCAGAGAGACCGCGATGTTGGTCGAAGAGGTAGACTGTCCGACCCCACCCAGGAGTCCTGCGGTGATCGTGCCAATCGCCTCAGCCAGCAGCCCCCGGCTGATGGAACCCATGTTGGGGCGTTTCCACTCCGCATCGTTGGCTTTCTGACAGACCGTCAGGTCGCCAACAGACTTCAGCGCGGAGGCGAGCCCGGTCAGCAGGAAAGGGGCCAGGAGCGTCAGATCAAAGGACCAGCCCAGCGTCCCGACACTGGGAGCGGCGAACAGGGGGGCCTCGTGCAAGGATTGCACATCGAGAGCGGTCAGTACGCCACCCAGATAGGCGGTACCATAGCCGACGCTCAACCCGATGAGCACACCATAGAGTCGCCAAGCGCCCTGTCCCCAGACGCTGAGCCCAACCATAACGACCAGCGTCAGGCCGGCGACCAGGAGTTCTCGCATCTCCGATACCGGGTCGGTGGCCGTAATCCCGACAAAGCCTGACACCGCTATGGGGAGCAGCGACAAGCCGACGATCACCACAACGAGCCCGACTATCTCAGGCGGAAAGATCGCCCGTAAGCGCGGCAGGACCCGCGCAAAGAGCGCTTCGAAGCATCCGGCCAGGACGGTCATCCCCCACATGAGGGACAGGCCGCCGGTCTGGGCCGCCAGGAGGGAGGCGGGCAGGTAGGACGGGCCACACACGTGCGGACACAGGTAGCCGGAGCCGACCGGCCCGGTGCGCAGGGCCTGCAAGATCGTCCCCATGCCCGCGACGAGCAGGGACACTTGGACCAGCAGCTCGGTTTGCTCCGTGGTTCCGCCGATCCCTCGGACAATCGCGACGGCGAAGACCGAAGTCCCGGCGATAACAGCAAGATGTTGCAGACCGAGGACAAGGACGACCGAGGGGCTCGGCGTGTCGTCCACCCCGTAGATCAGGTTTGCAGGTTTACGCGCCATGCTCCTCTCTTGATAAGGCCGCCCTCCCGAATCGCTCAACGGCCTCCAGGGTCCCGCGCACATCGTCCCAGGTCGTGGTGTGGTTAAGGATACAGAGTCTCAGAGAGAATATTCCCCGGAGGCTTGTGGACGAGATGAACGCCGGCTCTTCCCAAAAGACACGCGCGAGCACATTCCGGTTGATCCCTTCCAAGACTTTCTCGTCAAGGTCGATGTCCGTGGGGTTGATCCGGAAACATACGATGCCCAGCGACACCGGGGTCAATATCTCCAGGGTCGGGCTCTCCCGGACGTACGCCTCGGCCCGGTCGGCCAACTCCATCCCCTGTAAGACCGCCCGCCGGAACGCGGCCATACCAAAGGTCTGGACCGACATCCAGACCTTCAAGGCCCGAAACGAACGGCTCAGTTGGGCGCCGCGGTCTGCGAAATTGGGATGGTCCGCACCCCATATCGTGTCCTGAAGGACATCGTGATGGAGCTCGAACGGGCGCTCCAGGGTACGGCCATCCTTTACCAGCAGACAGCCAGCCTCATAGGGCTGGAAGAACCACTTGTGCGCGTCCAGCCCGATCGAATCGGCCCGCTCGATTCCGGCCAAGAGCCGTTTGCCCGCCTCGGTCACGATCGCGAAACCACCGTACGCGGCATCAACGTGCAGCCAGATTCCCTCCGCCTCGCAGAAGTCGGCCATCGCTTCCAGCGGATCAATAGCCCCGGTGCTGGCCGCCCCGGCGTTGGCGCACACCGCGATGGGATGGAACCCCGCCGCACGGTCCTCAGTCACGGCGCGCGCGAGTGCCTGCATGTCCAGGCGGGTGCGCGGGTCGCTTGGAATCATGCGAATGCCTTCCGGGCGGACGCCGATGATCATGGCCGCACGGCTGAGCACGCTATGGCTCTGGTCGCTCATATACACGGTCGCGCGCTCGGGATGGCCGGCCGCCTCCCGGGCGGCGACAAGAGCGTCAAGGCCGGCCGCCGACCCTCCGCTGGTGAACAGCCCGCCGGCGCTCTCCGGGTAGCCCAACCAGCGCCGGAACCAGTCGATGACAGCCAACTCAAGCTGGCTCGGACCACTCGCGACCAGCCAGGTGACGGTGTTGATGTTATATCCGGCGGCGATGAAGTCGGCTAACACACTCGGCCAGGTAGGCGACGACGGGATGAATCCGAAGAAACGGGGGTGGTCGTGCTTCGCCGCCATTGGGAGGACCTCGCGCGTGACCTGTTCAAGGACCGCCGCCGCCGGGCGACCGTCCTCGGGCGGGTCCTTCAGCAGTTGTTCCTCAAGCCCCTGCCGAAAATCCCCTTCCCAGGCATCTTCTCCGGGCAGGCGCTCAGTCCGCTCGACCAATATCTCCGCGGCCTTGCGGGCGAGGTCAAGCATCAACTCGGGCGCCATCTGGAGGTCACTGCCCGCTCCTGTGTCCGACGCGGTCTCGGTTGAGATGTCTGGTGTTGCTTCTTTCCTCGCTGAAGGAGCTGCCATGTCTCTCCTCCTTCCCTTGCTCTGTTCGGGGCGCCAGCCGTAGGGATGGTCATTCAAGGCCCAGCAAATTATTATTACCAGGAGGCGATCGAAGGAAATTTCTGAGAACCCTCGACCACCTCCTGCCGTGCACCTCCGTGCCCCCTATGGACACGGAATCGGAAGGGCCTTCGGGGAACCCTTCGATGGTATGAAGAAAGATCGTCAAGCCCCTCACTGTTCATTACGATCCGTTCTATACCCCCTCTGTCGCGGATGACCCTAGTCAAATGACTAGGGTAAGGCGGGGTGCGGGGGGGGTCTGGGCCAGATTCTGCTTGCATTTTCGGCGCAGCTTCGTCTGGCCGCCGCTCCGCCCTGCGCTGGATCGTCTCCGCCAGCACCTGGCCCAGCCGCCGGGTGCTCTCGTCTAGCGCGTGGTTGCTCGCCCGCAGCCGGGCGGCTCGGTAGCAGCCCGCGCGGAACGGGGCGGGACTCGCCAATGTATCCCTCGGCCGCCCCGCAATCCGCGTGGGGCGGGTGATCCTGTCACATGGACGCGGACACAGGGGCGGGCCATATCATGCCGCCACAATATCAAGAGCGTCGATCCGAAAACTGGCCTCCTTCCACTCCAGTCCGGCCAGCCACCGGCACCGGACCGACTCGCCGTCCGCTTCCACCCAGACGATGACCATCGGTTGCTCGTCCTGCCGCTGTTTCACAACCGCGCCCGGCTTGACGTGTTCGGGCTCCATGGTGCGTCCTTTCTTGTGGGCGTTATAGACCAAACCGTCTTGTCGCGATTTCTTCCGAAAGACGATGGGCCGTTCACACTGCGGGCAGACGTACTCCAGGTAGCCGACCCGTTCACAGCGCTGGAGCAGCGCGCGGGCACGGGCGTCGGAGCGGGAGCAGGGGGTGGGGGCAAAGCACAGCACGGTCTCCCCCTGCCGGGTCGCCGCCTCGGCCGTGTCAAGGAGTTCTCTGATTTGGGAGGATTTGACCCCGATCCCGTGCTGCGCCCGGAGTTCGCGGTGGCGTGGGGTGAGACGGTAATGGTCATAAACGTTGCGGAACGGAATCACGACGCCGCACGGGCAGGTGACGGTCTTCATATCAGAGCGGCGGGGAAACCGTGCCAGAAGGGGGAGGGGAAACGGCGACGTCTCTCTGGCTGAGGGTTGATAACGCCGCCGTTTCCGGGGGCAGGGCGAGGATGATGAGCATCTTTTTCATAAAGCCAAAAAGGGTGTCGGTTAGCCCCGCCGCTTTTGGCATACCTCCTGGGTATGCTGCGTCTCCCCGCACTCTCTCCTCCTGTCTGCTCGTCACCTCTTCGGTCGGGCTCGCCCGTAGCGGCCCAGCAGATGCCCCCGTGCGAGATAGGGTACTCACTATCTATTTTTCCTGTAGTTGTCCCTAGTCAAATGACTAGGTTGTGCGCCCCCGCTCCGACCTTGCTCCAGTCCTCGTCTCCCAAGGCGAGAGTGGAACGCAACCACCACTGAAGGCTCTCAGGGGTGCAGGGATGGCGGATCGAACGCGGCGAAGGAAGAATTTCAAAACCGCCCGCTGAACCGGGAGGGGTCTTCGCCGCACCGCTGAAGCGGTATCAGGGCCATTTCATTCTGAGAATCATCTTTCCTTTCGGAGAGACGAGAGGCTTCTTTGTACGAGCCCTTTCGCAATCCCGGTCAGAAGGTCAGTCCACGATTTGATGAGGATCGGTTGTCCCGCCTGAGCGGGGCGTGGTTCGCCTCCTCGTCCGCACGGTCGTCCCCGAGAATACCGTCCTCTGCCGCCCGGCAGAGGCGCACGCTCCTCATCATTTGACTAGGGACAACCGGGGGTGAGGTGTTGTATGAGTAGGGGCGTACTGTGGAGAGAACGCCATTGAAAGGCGGGTCACATGCACATCTGGGAGATGCGCCCACCCCCGCCGAGCTGGCCGCCGCCCATGAGTTCATGAGCGACACGCCGACTGATGCTGAGCTGCGCGCGATCATCCCCCCCATCCCGGACACCCCGGCGCACACCGCCCGCGCCTGCCTGAAGCGGCACCCGAAGAAGGACTGGCGTCTTCTCGAAGAAAAGAAAGAGAGACAGGAGGGGCACGCCCATGAGTGAGGAGGAAGCCCGCATTCAAGGGATTTGTATCATCTGTGAAAAGAATAGCCTGGACTGCACCCTCGTCTGGACGAGTAAGCTGTTCTTGTCCGTGTATTGTCCAAATTGCGCGCCCCATAAGCACGCTGACGTGTGGGCGGATCTCCGCGCTCACCTCACGCAGCGGTTGCAAAGGTATGCTCAGGATGACGCCCTGGCACCAAGTGAACGAAAAGAAGAGGGGTGAGGCAATTTACCTGTCTCATTGGGGAACCGCGTCTATCATTCCCCTCATTGGGACAGGACTCGTGCGCTCCGAGGAGGAACTCGTGCTGTTTTGCCGCTCGTGCGCGCATGAGGTGGACAGCAAGCTGTGGGAGGCAGCTCTGCGCCCAGCCCTCGCTGAGCGGTTACAGAAACTCGGCAAGGGGCTGGGGCTCCGAGTGGTCTCATAAGAGTGATGGCCATGAGAAGAGATGGGCCAAAACGGTGGACGCGAGAGGAGGACCAGGCGCTGGCCGACCTTGTTCGCGGTTCCAAGTGGCAACGGTTGCCCCATGAAGCGTTACGCGCGTTTGCGCAGGAAAGAGGGCGAACGGAACGGGCTGTGATAAGTCGCGCCTCGGCGGTTCGGCGATGGATGAGGCGCGGGAGTCTCCTCCTCTAGCCCTCACCAGTCTCATGGGTACTGAGGTCTATAATTCCCTATCAGGAGGGGAAGGTGAGCCCCACGCGGCGTCCAGACAAGCCCCGCATTGTCCGTCGTTCCGAAGAAGCGCCATGACAGAGTATTTGATGAAAACGCTACTGGCCTTGGTTCCTGCTTGGCTGGTCCTGAGTGCCGTGCCCCTGTTAGCGGAGTGTGTCCACACGTATACCGAGAACCCGGCTGTGAAGGCGGGAAAGAGTGTGTCAGGAGAGAAGTGGTCCCCTGCGAAGCCCGTGAGCCCAGTCTCCAAGAAAAAATGATGCGCGGCGTAGAGGATACAACAGAGGGGCTGCGCGAATATTTTGATGAAGAGGATGGCGAGCCGGAGCCGCGCGGGGCACATTTTGGCGTGAGAGGATAGGGGGAACATGCCGCCGCTCACGAGACTGTTCCTCATCGGGGGACTATTCCTCGCGCTGGCCAGCGACGTGTGGGCAAACCCCGAGTCCCGGCCAGAGGGCACGTGGGAAAATCTGCTCAGCAGGTGCGTGCGCGGCACGGATTATATCCCCCATGACAACTTGTCGGACCGGATGTTGAACTCCTATGCGTGGCCTGAAGGCGCGCCAGCCGTCGCGCACCGTGCGCGGCGCTGTCAAGACAAGGTGCGCAGCCGGCTCCATCATGTGGCCGCGCAGTGTCTCGACGAATGGGCGGTGCGCGACCTCCGGCGTGGGAAGCGCGCATGGTCGGCGGACGACCACCACCGGCGGACTGTGGGTGCGGTGTATAACTACTGCCCAGACCAGTACGCTGATCTCCTGGAGCGCTTCCAGGACTGCTGCACCGTGATACCGGGGTATTGAGGGAGGAAAGAAGCGCTTGACTGCTACGCGATGCCGGCCGCAAGCACAGGCCGATACATGGACGCACCGGCGATCCAGATGTATCCTGTTGAGGATTCCTTCGCGGAGCGGCAGCTGATCTCACTGCGGGTGGCGGAAACGGGAGTGACAGCCATGTCCCGAATTATCGTCTTTTTTGGTGGGTTCTCCGTTGGCATTGGGCTGGGGGTGCTGGTCTCCTATCCGTTAGGGATAACGGCCCCCGGCTGGTGGGCTTTGTGTGGGCTGATTGGCGGGTTGTGGAGGTTGAAAGTGATGCGTGCGGCACGCCGGCGCCGGGAGCGTGGATTGCTCTTACCCCCAGAGTAGGAGCATTGACGCATGACGCTGCTTAAACGGATAGCGGCTTCTTCCCTAATGCGGACAGGACCAGGCATTGGGTCCAGTTAATATATGTTCATGAATAGGCCACTCAGCCTCCTGGGAATACCAATTTTGTTGTCGGTGTCGCAGCAGCAGATCATGATGTCATACGTCTTATTCGGAATAATCGAGGCCGCTTTATTGAGGGGACGGAGGAAGGGGAGGCTGGGTGGGGTTTTCCCATACAGGATGAAACCATTCCTCGTTCCAGTCCGAACAGTACGGGCGAATATATAGGAAATGGGCAATAAAAGAGTCTAAGCACAAGAGGAGGAGAGACTGTGGTAGATGACAAAGGTTTTGGAGTCGGATTTGCCGAGCATGATACGAAAGGAAACTTAAAGGGATTAAGGGAGACTATCGCAGAGTACAAAAAATTATTCCCTCGATCCAATACGCCAGAGGGATAGGTTGCAGAGCTTCAACCTATCCCCGCTCCTGTTGCCACTATCAACATGCTTCCGTTGGATGCAATTTTATGGATTCCTGAAGATTTTGACCGCCGATTGTCCGCGCTGGAAGAGCGGCAGAGCGGTGAAAAAAATAAGATTTCAAACTGAGTCACTACCGGCGCATGCGACTCGACTAAGTCACGAAGGCCGCCATCAGACAGCACACCACCCCACTCGATCCAATCAGCATAATCTTCCACGGTTTTCTCCTGACGCTCTCCTTCCTTCGCGGCGCGGGACCGTCCATTGTGGCGCTACTCGCTCCCCCGCCGTTTCGGATACGGCCGCTTGCGCTGCGGGTAAACCTCCAACGCCCGCTCACACTGCGGGCAGATATACTCCAGATACCCTACGGATTTGCAGTGCCGGAGAATCCAAAAGTAGGGCGCATCGTTTCTGCCCCCTCGGGGAGTAAAGGCGGCAAAGCGGAGCACGGTTTCTCCCCGCCGGGTGGCGGCTTCCGCCCCATCCATGAACCGCTTGAAAAAGGACACCCGGACGCCGAGACGGTTCTTCTCTCGCACCGCTTTATGCTGTGGGGTCAGCCGGTAGTAGTCATACACATGGCGGTACGGAATGACGGCCCCACAGGGGCAGTGAAGCGGGCGCATTTACAGCTCCGGGTCGCGCTGGTGTTCCAGATCGTAGATCTGACAGTGGAGGCCCTCCAAAATCATGAGGATGCCATCCTCTGGCATTTCTCCCAGCGCGATCATCATCCCAATCTGCCTTGGCAGAGACCAAGCCTCCGTCCATGAAGAGATTGAAGTGCTAATGTTCCCAGTCTCTGCCGTTGTTCGCCGGTTGCAGATCAGGAGCAACGTCGTCTGGGTGCGGGGTCCTGAGCGAGCGGAGAAAGGTTAAGAGGGTCTCCTTCTCCTGGGCGTCCAGCGTCTCGACAAACGCATCGCGCGCCGCTTGCGCCTCCCCGCCGTGGAGCGTAATCGCCTCGGTGAGGGTCAGCGCTCGTCCGTCGTGGAGGTAGGGGGCAGTATCGGCCACGCCCCATAGCCGGGCGGTGGTGAACTGGGCGGCCAGCTCTTCTCCGAATGACTCGGCCAACTCCGACCCCATGTCGTGTCGTTTGAGGTCGGCGAACAGTGGGACCACGAGGCCCCCCTGCGCCGTCTCCTCAAAAAACGTGGGATAGTCTCTCAGATCCACCCGGTAGAAGACGTTGGCGGTCGGGTCCGTCGGTACTTCAGGAAAACTGTAGGGCAGCAGCGGACTGGTGGTGGTCAGGGCCGGGATATGGCAGTCTGCACAGCCGATCTGTTCAAACAGCTCCTGTCCGTCCTGGGCTTCGCAGAGGTTGCGCGGGAGCGTGACCTCCCAGAGAGAGTTCTCACAGCGTGGATTGTTGACAAACGGCGCCAGCGGCGGCGTGAGGGTCGTATTAAAAATATGCAGGGCGGATATCTGGCCGATACTGACTTCGTTGATCACGCCATCCTCATCCCTGTCCACCCCGTCCCCAACCATTTCCACGGGCTCCATGCCAAAATGAAAATTCATGGCTTCCACGTCGAACGCGCGGACGGTGGCAAACTCGCCTTTGCGACCAAAGGGACGGACCACCAAGTCCGCATCCACCCCTTCGACCTGTGAGGTATCGCACGTGCCGTCCTGTTGGCAGGAGATAGTGCCGAAAGAGACCCCTTTGGTGACTAGGGCGACGCGCGTTCCGGGGCTCTGCCGGGCCTGGGCTCTGAGTTGCTGTAAATCCAGGGTCATTTCCTTTCCCAACAGCTCCACCCCACCCGAGCCGAATACAAAGGGCGGATTGATAAAACGACCCGCGAAGTTTTCCTCGCCCCCACTGGTGGGGTCCACCCAGGTGACTTTCGCCATGACGTTCGCGCTCCCCGATCCAGCCCCGCCGACCCCAAACTGGAAAGGTACGGTCGCGTTACTCAAGACCGAGTGACATTCTATGCAGGACTGCGCGTCAAGCCCATTGATGCGCAAAAAGCTCCCGTTCCCCTGGAGAGTAGGGCGCGTTTCCAGCAGGTCGGGCTCGTGCGCGCTCACAGGGCCATGCCCGAACCCATCGAGCTTGGTAAACATGGTTGAGAAGAGCAGGCCGCCTATACGGCGCAGCCTATAGGGTGAGATGCGCCCGTTGGTAATATCTTCTTGGTGTATCTGAAGAGCGCTCATGGCGGAGCGTTCCCCAGGGGGATCGTGGGCGAGACTACCCGTAGGCAGGACGCAGAGAAGCGTGAGTGAGAAGAGCAGAAAATGGTTGAGGCGGAATCTGGATGCAGGATCAGTGAAGCGCATACGTATCGGGTCTCCTCCTGATGGATTCTTCCATGCATATGGTGGCGTCTTGGTGCCAGATGGGGGGGAGCGTGTCTCATGGTGAAAAATGCTGACCAGGGAACCTCTGAGACTCTGTGTCCTGGTCCTCTCTGTAGTGACTTCTTGAGATGAGGCCGCTCATCGACGAGGCCATTCCCACTCGGCGAGCGACAGCACCAGTCGGACCAGGTCGGCTTGCCGGGAGACCCCCTGCTTCTGGGAGATCTGATGGAGGTGGTAACGGATGGTGGCTTCCGTCCGGCCCGTCGCCACGGCGATCTCGCGCACGGTCCGGCCTTCCGCCACCCCGACCGCGACTTGGCTTTCCGCCGGGGTGAGTCCCAGGGTTTCGGCTACCAAGCCCGGATCGAGCCGTGATGGCCTCCCCGGTTCGACGATCAGTACCAGGGCGGCCACGCGCTGGACGCCGAAGTCCATCTGAGAAATCGATACGGGTTCGACGTGCACCACGAACGGGAGCAACCCGGACGCCCGCTGGAGCGTCATGGACCCACCGACCGCGCCGGCCCCAGAGGAGGGCAGCGCTCCCGCCAAGAGCTGCGCAAACTGCGCCTGGGCGGCCGGGGCGTACACGCGCAGATTCCCCCCCTTGTCCGACAGCCCATCGCCGTGGCGCAGAATATGCCGGGCGCGGTCATTGGCCTCTCCGATCCTCCCCCGCTGGTCCAACTGGATGACACCGACCCGCGTGGTGTCGAGCAGGTCGGCCATAGACGCGCTCAGCGCCTCGGCGCTGACCAACGCCTGCCGAACCCGGACAAATTGCCGGATGTGGGGCAGGAGTCCTTTCATCAGCGCGAGCTGCGGGGCCGCCCAGCCACCCCGGGTGACGGGGTCGCCGGCGGCCCAGGCGATGGCGCAGCCCGCCGGCCCGTCCAGCCGCGCCATCACGCTCTGCTGACCGCCGAGCCGGCGCAACCCCTCGTTATAGGCGCGCGAGGTCTTCAACTCCTCAGCGGTGTACAGCTCGGTGACGTGGACTATCTGGCTGTCGGGCAGTTGCAGGAACCGCGGCACGCATTCGTTGCTCGGCTGGTACACTTCGAGCCACTCGCGTTCCAGGGCTTCGGAGCGCTCCCCCCGCTTGTAGATCCCGAGGAAGTGGAGCCGGGCATCGTCCGGCGGGCCTTCGCCGACCACCAGGCCGTTGCCCGCCGTGCCGCAGGCTTCATCAATCAGGGCCGAGGTGGTCGGCCACAGAGCATCGTCGAGCGTGGCTTCGTGTAATGATGCCAGGATACGCTCAAACGCGTCTTGGTCACTCATACTGTCCCTTCTTTCTTTACGACCTCCCGCACCGGACTCTGCCGGCACCCGAGATTCCATGATCCATACTTGCTGTCGTTATGTGTAACACTCCTAATACACCATCATTTCACGCCTTTCCCTCATCATTTGACTAGGATCAGGAAAAAAATCGCCACGACGTTTGAGGCCGCTCCTGATTCGGGGAGGAGGAATTTTTTCATGGTCCCTCATCATTTGACTAGGGACAAACACGGGGAAAGGAGGGAGTGAGTATCCTCCCTCGCGCGGTGGCGCTGACTGGGCCAGTGCGCGAGGACTCGACCGTAGACGGGACGAGTGTACCGCTGCCTTTTTGGCCGTGGCGGTTCCCATCCCCTGAGAGGAAGAAGCTGGTAGTATGCTCCCCGGTTCCTTGCCCTGGCTGCCCGCTACGATATTGTGTCGGACCAGCACGACTTAGGCGGGGAAAAAACACGTATTCGTGCAGCGTGGGCACGGAACGACACCGCAGGGGCAGTGGCCAGTGTCAGTGAGGAAACGGTGGACCTGCTCTCCCTGGCCGGGACGCCACAAGAATGCCGCCCGGCCCTCTCCCGCTACGAGGGTGTCGTGGATGAGGTGGCCTTATTCCCGCCGAGTTTGGGGTTCAGCCGGGAGGAAGTGCTCGCCAATCACCAAGCTATCCTGGCCGCCCCTCCCAGGAGGGAATTACATACCAAAGTCACCCCACCGCTACCCGCCCTTGATACAGACATCTCGTGCCGCTCGGTACAGCACCATGCGCTGCGCCCGCTTTTTTCCGCGTACCAGCGGAAGCAACCGCTTTCTCGTTTCATCCAGGGCCGACATCACGAATGTCTCCAGCAATGTGTGCAAATCGGAAGAGTGTCCCCCCTGCTTGTGCATCCGTGCATGTAAGCAGGGCGTGACCACATACCGCTCGATTTCTTCGATATACATACTGCTCTGCGCAAACACTATTGTCGGCAGGAGTACTCCCACAATACACAACACCTTACCTATCAGGTGCGGGGTGGGGTTGGTCCGTATTTTTCCGACGGCGCTCGTCATTGGCCCAGGTTACCCAGCATCTCCATGGTCGAGACAAAAGCCGGTCCCGCAACCAGCAGCAGGGTTCCTGGCGTCACCAGCAGCAGCATGGGCATGCTCATCAGCACCGGGAGACGAGCAACCTGAGCCTCAATCCGGGCCGCGCGCTGCTGCCGCTCGCTATGGGCGATATTCCGCATGGATTGGGCCAGCGGCGTCCCATAGCGTTCACCCTGGGTGATGACCGTGGACAGGTCGCGCAGCCCCTCTACCCCGGTGCGGACATGCAGGTCGTTCAGCACGTTTTTGCGCTCGGCGCCGAGCCGCAGTTCTGCCTCGGCCAGAGCGAACTCACGTGCCAGGTCGGGCGCCATGGGCTCCAGTTCCTGGACCACCCGAGACAGGGTACGCTCAAAGGTCAACCCGGACTCAAGACACAGGGTCATCAGGTCCAGGGCGTCCGGCAGCGCCGCGGCCATCCGGCGTTGCCGGTAGGCGCTGAGCCGGTCCAGGCACATCTCGGGAAAAATCCCACCTACGACCGCACCGGCCAGACCGGCCAGCAGGATGGTCGGGGTTGAGGTGTATTCCCCGAGCCACTGCCCCACCGCCACCTGGAAGCTGAGCAGGGCACCGCTGGCCAGCGTAACGACCAGCTTGACCGTCATGAATATCGACAAGGCGTCGGGCCGATGAAACCCCGCCTTCATAACCAGATCTTTCAGCTTGGCCCGCTCGGCCGCACCAACCGGAACCAGCCGGGACGTAATATTCAGGAGAGCGGACGATACTAGACGTAGAGAAAAGCCTCCACCCTCCTGTTTGCGCCGTTTCTGCGGTTCGCCATAGACTGCCACGGCCCACGCCCGCACCCCGGCGAGCCGGCGGTCCATCACCTGGGCGCGACGGCTGCTACGAAAGACTATCACGCTGGCAACGGCCATACAGGCGAGCGTTGTGATGACGACGAGCCAGAACATCAGTGGGGTTCTCCTTATTACACGTCTACCGTCCGACTCGGGCGGACAGGGCGCGGGCGACCAACAGCCCACTCAGAATAAGGCCAACCCCGTAGCGGAGCAGGGTGCCGCCCGACTCAGTATAGAATAAAGTCTCGATAGTCTGCGGATTGGTGAAATTCTGGGTGGCCAGCACCACGACCGGCACCAGCGAGATGATCGCCAGGGTCAGCCGGGTCTGGGCCGTCGAACTCTTGGCCTTGAGCGTCACCTCGTGACGGGCGCGCAGGGTAGCCGAGAGATTGCCGAGCGCGCCCGAAATGCCGCCTCCGGTCGTCATCTGCAAACAGACCGCGGCAGAGAAGAGAGAGAACGCGGGAATACGAACGCGCTCCGCCGTACTGCGAATGGCGGTTTCCGGGTCCAGCCCGGCCGCTACCGCCGAGGCTATTTCGCGCATGATCCCCCCGACCGGCGGTGGGGCCTCCTGAGCGACAATCGAAATGGCCTCCATTGACGGAACCCCGGCCCGCACCAGGCGTACGACCTGATCGGTGGTCTCGGGAAAGATCTTGGTAAACTCGTTGCGCTGACCCGTATCCTGCATGGCCAACACGGCCCAACTGCACCCCAACCCACTGACCGGCACCAGGAGCAGGATGGACAGCGACCCGAAACCGGTAAACGCCGCGCCCAGCCCGGTCGCTACCATGCCCAGTACACCCAGCCCGACCGCCTTGGGAAGCACCTTGCGGACTTCGAGCATGGGGAATTGATACTCCAGCCGTTTAACCAGCCGCGACTTGCTCCGTTGCTCGCGAAAAACACTGACGCTGTCGCCAGTGGCGGCGTCCGTCGGCGTCCCCCCCTTGAGCGGCGCCGCGACCTGGCTCATCCGACGTTTCAACGTCCGCTGCTGGGGCCAGATGACTGTCACCAAGACCACGCAGGGGATCTCAATCAGAAACGCACACAGCGCAATCGCCATGCTCAGCAGAGGATTGCCAAGGATGAGCAGGGCCAGAATGCCGGGGAGAATCACCCCGGCCACGCAAACCAGTACCGTCAGGGTCATACTCATGCCGCGGCCTCCACGTTGCTCGCGTTACCCATCTGGAGCACCTCCAGCAACTCGGCGCGCAGCCCCGCCGCGTCCACCGAGGCCATCCAGGACGGCTGGCGACCAGTATTCTCAAAAGTATGCTCCTCGCCCGGCAGGCGACGCCACATCTCCTCAGTAGTGACAACATCGCCCTCCATCCCGACCACATCGGTAATGCTGGTCACACAGCGGTGACCGGAGCGCAGCCGGGCCAACTGAACCACAAGATCAACAGCCGACACAATCTGGCGGCGCATGGCCGACAGCGGCAGGTCACCCGAGGTCAGCATCAGCATGTTTTCGAGCCGCATCAGCGCGTCGCGCGGATTATTGGCATGGATGGTACACATCGAACCCGGATGACCGGTATTCATGGCTTGCAACATCTCGTTGGCCTCGCCACCACGTACCTCACCCACGATGATCCGATCGGGCCGCATTCGCAGGGCGTTAATCAGCAGATCGCGGATGGTCACCTCACCCGTACCCTCCACGCTCTTCGTGCGCGTTTCCAGCCGAACCACATGCGGCTGCTGCAACTGCAACTCCGCCGAATCTTCGATAGTCACCAGCCGTTCAGTGTTGCTGATCTCGCGCGACAGGGCGTTCAGAAAGGTGGTTTTACCGGCACCCGTCCCACCGGAAATCAGGATATTCAGCCGGGCTTTGGCACAAATTTGAAGCAACCGGCTCATTGCCGGGGTAAAGGCGTTGCGCTCGGCCAGCTCGGCCAGGCTGATGCCACGGGCCACAAAACGCCGGATGGAGAAGGTGGCGCCGTCAATCGCCAGCGGCGGAATGATAATGTTCACGCGGCTACCGTCTGGCAGGCGAGCGTCCACCATGGGGCTGGCCTCGTCGATCCGCCGCCCTACCCAACCGGCGATCCGCTGGGCGATATTGAGCAGGTGCTGCTCGTCACGGAACCGGACGTCCACCTGCTCCAGCCTGCCCCTGCGTTCGACATAGACCGATTTCTGCCCATTCACCAGGATGTCGGAAATCTGCGGGTCATTGAACAGCGGCTCCAGCGGACCGAGACCCTTGATATCGTCCACCAGTCGCTGAACCACTCGCCGCCGGTCGAGCGGCGTCAAGTCCGAGGCAATCGAGTCTTCGGTGTCCAGAAAGGACTGAAGTTGAACGGCCAGTTCGTCCCGGCTCAGGTCGGCCGCCTTGGACATATCGAGAGACTGCACGACAGTCGGGTGAATCTTTGCCGCCATCTCGGCGACCAGCCCGTCCGAAGTCTGGCGGCGCGGCAATGCAGCAGGCTCGGCCGCTATGATATGCTCCTGACGCGCTGGGTTCTGTGGGGCGGGCTGTACCGGGGCGGGCGGATTATGGGTAGCACGCTCTGGGGCAGGTGGTTTATGGGCAGCACGCTCTGGGGCGGATGGTTTGGGGCGGCGTCCGAAAACATTGCGTGGCATAGGGGTCCCCTTTCACTCAGAATTGGGGGTCGAACTGCCCAGCGTCGGCCAGCGAGACAGCCGGGCGGGTCGACCGCCCGGTCAGGTCGTCCAGGGCAGTGTCGGCCAGCGAGACGGCCGGGCGAGTCAGCCGCCCGGTCAGGTCGTCCAGGGCTTTGCGGTATTTTTTGCTGAACTCCCGTTCCGGCAGGCCGTAGTTGGTTGCCGCGGGCAAACCGGGCTCGAAGGGCATGGTCACGTCCGGCTCGCGCCCGGCCAGGGTATAGCGAATATCCTCCGCAGACAGTGCGCTCTTGCGCGCCCGCGTGTGGTTTTCGACCAGCAGGCCCCAGTTATCCCTGCCGAGCAGCGCCATACGGCGGATGACCCGGTTGAGGCTGACCAGGGTCGGTTCAAAGACCAGCACTCGTTCGTCTGCGTTTGCCAGCACGGAAAACAACAGGTCGGTATCCGTCAAGCCATCTACGATCACGAGGTGGGAGCGGTTGGCGAGTTGTTCCATCAGCCATTGGACGGCCTCAGCCGCAGGTGGAGCAGGCAGGCTTTCACTCGCCCGATAGCCGTAAACGGAGATACGTGGGATCACCCGAGTCTGCACCCCGTCAATCAGGCTCGGGTCCGGGTCCGGTTTGGCCGCCAGGTCGAGCAACTCGTCAAACCCCACCGCGGGCTCAACGTCCAGCATCAGCGGCAGGGCCCCGGAGGTTCGCTCCAGGTCCAGCATCGACACATAGCTGCCCTGAGCCGCTGCGGTCAGGGCCGTCAGCGCAGCCAGAGTGGTGGCCCCGCTGCCACCGCAGCCGGCAAACGCAATCACCCGTCCGGCGTACAGGCGGGCGGCCACGTCCTCCTCGTCCCTGAGCGCCGTTGTTACCGCGTCGTGAATATCGCTGACCGTCAGGGGTTTGGGCAAATAGTCGCTAACCCCGCAGGCCAGCAGTTCGCGGGTGAAGCGGGCTGTGTCATTCGAGCTGACGGCAATGACCACGGTCCCGAACTCGCACACCGAGGCCAACTCATGAATCCGCCCGACCGGAAACTCGGTCCCGTCGAGGTCAACGAACAGCAACTGGGGCGAGGCCGCGGAACTCAGCGCTTTAATGGCGGCGGTGATGTCGCCGCGCCGCACCTGAGCCCCGCGCCCGGCCAGCGCCCCTTTCAGCACCTGTTCGGTTTCGGCGTCAACCGCAAAAGCGAGGATGCTGCTGGTGTCGGTCGCTTCCATGGACGGCGTTTCCTTGTCCTCTAGGTGTCGCCACCCCCGATAGCGATGGTTTGCGATACATCCGGCAGCTCGCGTACTTCGTCAGTCACCCAGCGCTGATAAGCTCCGTGGGTCGCGCCATAGGCCGCAACCGGTCGCTCGGCTGGGTCTGCTTCCAGGCTGTCCTCATAATCCGCGCTGGTGTCGTCCAGGCCGCGCTGCGCCCCTTCGATACTGGACAGCGCCATGCGGGTGGATGGTAGGGTTTGGTGGAGCGATAGCGGCACCACGGAACATCCGGCGCAGATCGCGGCGACAGCCAGCAGGACGGGAAGAACCCACCCCGGCCTTCGGCCATCCCTCCGAGGAGGGGAGTTTTTCCTATCCCCTCTTGGGAGGGAAAGAGGAAACGTGTCCCGCATTGAGGGCTGTTTGGAGGACACGTTTCCTCTTTGTGCCGCGTCAGCGGCGGGGTGGGTTCCTTTTCGCATCACACGTCACAAACGGGAGACAGAGCAGCGCAAGCTCTTGACCGCGTTCCGGGGGCGGCGTCCCTGTTCTCCCTAATTCGCCCCACCCAGTGACCGAGCAAGTGCAGTGGCCGCCTCCCTGATGTCAGTCCTGAAGGTCTCATAGGCGGCAAAGACGACCACGACAGCGATGCCCACCACAATGGCGTATTCCAGGGCCGAGGCGGCGCGGGTGTCCCGCAGATAGCGCGCAAACTTCCCTGTGTAATGTGTGGTTGTACGCATACATTTTCTCCAGGTCTGGGAGACGGTAGCCCGCATGAGACCGATACTCGTCTGGAACCAAACAGAACTAATTCAACTTGGGAGTCTTGCTCATCTTAGTTTTCTCTATCTTGTCCCCAATATTCTCTATCCCCTTCTCGATACTCCCACTGAAGGTGCCCAGCGCTGCCGCAATAGCCACGGCGATGACGCCCACCAGTATGGCATATTCCAGGGCGGAGACGGCGCGATTGTTGCGCAGATAGTGGGCAAATTTTTTCGTGTACTGTGTGATTGTGGTCATATATTCTTCCTTTCTTCGGTTAGAGGTTGGTGTCAACGAACACGGTTTCGGGCCAACGCTGTTTTTCATCTGGAAAATTTTTGCGCCCTCCTTCCTTCTCTCTTATAGTTGTGTGAGTCCTGTCTCTTTATCTTTGCCGGAGCGTGTTACAGCGCATGTCCCTACATCACCCGCCGGAAGCGCAAGAGCTGCGCGGCAATATCCTGAAACGCTTGCTCCAGGGCTTCCGGGGTTGAATTGTTGATAAAGGCGTATTCGGGCTTGCTGGCGCAGTTGACGAGCGCGTCCCTGAATGCGGTATATCCGTCGCTTGTGTTCATGGCGGCAATGGTGAACACGGTGAGGCCCTCGTTCTTGGCTGCGGTGCAAGCACGGGCTCGGTGTTTCCCTTGTTCCCCACTCACATGATTATCCTCGCCGTCGGTCAGCAGCACGAGCGCTTTCTGCACGTCCGCGCCCGCAGGCATCGGGTGGTCGCCGCCGCCCCAGACCTGGTTCCACGAGGGGGCCAGCAGCCGCCGCCCCCAGACCAGGCCGAGGGTCGAATAGGTTTCAGAGCCGGCCTCCCGCACATTCCTGATTCGCTGCTTGACCGTGTCGATATCGGTCGTCAGCGGCATGATGGTGGATTGCGGAGTGGAAGTACCGAGACAGCCGCCTTCATCCCGCTCTCCCTGAGCAGCGATGCGCCAATAGTCGCCGTTCGACCGGAGTTCTTCGGGAACAGCACTGTCGTCATAACACAGGTCCTGCGTCCCGCCGGCCCGGCATGTATAGGATATGCTTTTGGTCGGGGACCATTTCCCGGTGATACGGGCCGAGAAAAAATCCATGGTAAACGGCTCGGCCTGGGGCAGGGACAGGGACAGGCCGGGCGGCAGGCTGCCGTTGTACTCATCCAGACACCCGACCCAAGGGTTTCGCTGGCCGCTGCACAAGGGGCGTTGGTCCACACACCCGAGCCATTCCTCGTTCGAGACCGGCAGGGCGTGGGTCTCGCCCGTGGGAGCATTGTCATAGGGCCGGGGATAGGTGCGTGTTTGCGGATAGACGGCCCAGCTATTATCCTGCCATCGGGTTTTTGTGGCCCGGTCCAGCCGGACCCCATAGGTCCACGGGACGAGACCGAAGGCGGTCTGGTCGTTGTCGTCCGCAGTCAGGAGGTCGATGAGCGACTGGGCGGCCCGTTTGACGATCCCGAGGCGGGACTGAGTTGAGTTGCATATCGCCCTTGTACCGTCCGGGGCATCACACATGGAGACGGTGACATCCAGGGCCAGGACGACTTCAGTGGTGGTGGAAACGCGCTCGGTCCGGGAGACGACCTCGGTCTTTTTGGCCACGTCCGACCACAGCCAGCGCCCGAAGACGATATTGCCCAAATCGGCCGCGGCGTCCACATCGACGAGGCCGGGGCCGACCGACTTGATAGTGATAGACAGGGTATCTGCGGCCTGCTGGTGTTTGTCTGCGGGGATATTGGCTTTGATATTGGCCAGAATGTAGCGCCGGGCGGTGGCGTCCAGGGCGCTCCGCTCGCCGGTGGTCAGGGCGCCCAGAGACCGGCCGTCCAGTTCCATCATCACGGCAATGGTGGCGGCGTTGGCCGCGCCCTTGAGCAGGTCGCGATTCGTCGTCATATGCTTGTGGTCGCCGACCAGAGCCACCCCGGCCAGACTCATCAGGGTGAAGATGGCCGCCACCACGGCGCTGCCCACGGCGCGCCGGTCGCTGAAAAACCGGGCGGGGAACAACCCACCCCGCCGCTGGCGCGCCACCCCTCCCAAGAGGGGATGGGGGCGGTGGCAATCCCCTCCTTGGAGGGGTGGCCCTGAGCTTGGCGAAGGGCCGGGGTGGGTTTCGTGCTGCCGCACCCGTTTGCAGACGTTCCACATCGCATTCATCATGAGGCGTCTCTCTGGAGTTTCGGCGGGTTGTCGGCGCGGTTCCGGATCAGGTAGGAGGCGTGGAGTACGGATTCATCCTCCTGCTCAACGCATACCTTGGCAACGATGGCGGTTTCCCCGGCCTTGAGCGTCAGCCCGTGGGGCGGCGTGATGGGCGGTGTGGTCGGCACCTGCGCACACGTGGTCAGGGCCGTCGATGCAGTGCCGAACGTGGCGCTCTCGGTCCACAGAAGGTTGACTGTGGCACTTGACTCTGCCCAGAACGCGGAGACAATGAAGCTGGCGTTCAGGGGGTCATGGTTTTCGGTGTACAGGAATTCCGCCAGGTCCTTGATGTGGGTCGCGGATATCGTCTCATCCCGGCTCACGTAGTCGCCCATGCTGATGGCGTCGTGCAGCAGGGTATGCTTGGCGGCGGCTAGGTTATAGATATCGAAGAAGAGGGCGGTGGCCGTAATCATCACGACGATGCCGAGCGCGGTTTCCAGGGCTGCGGCCCCCCGGCAATCGGCCAGGAAGCGTCCCACCCAACTGCCGCCCACGCCCTCACGCTTCCAGCCCGCACTCCTCAAGGAGAAGAGAGCCGTGTTCGACCGCCGCGTTCTGTGTGTCAGACCCATGCTCAGGCCTTCTCCTCGCGTTCGTTGCGCACGACTGCGGTGGTCCGCAGGCCGTCCTGGCCGAAGGTCGCATGGTAGACGGGACCCAGGATGAGACCCCGGGGTTTGAGCGTCATCCGCACGACCACCAGGTCGTCGGTTCCGCCGTCCCTGGCTCCGTCCGTCTTCTGTCCGTTTTTCAGGGCGGTCGGATTGGCGTAGATTTCCATGCTGATCGCCAGGCACCAGGACTTCGGCGCTACGCCGTCTTCGGTGTGTTCGGCGCACTGCCCGTCCCTGCCGGCCAACTCAAAGTCCAGCATGTCGCCCAACTCGGTCTTGAGGGCGGCCAGACAGCGCTGCTTCATCTCCTCCATGTCGCCCGCCTGACTGGCGTGCAGCGCGCTGGCGTTGGCCACATGATAGGTCCCGCGGGCCAGGAGGTCGCGGACCAGCGCGGCGTGGACAATCTCGTACACCCCGGCCAGCGCGGCGACCAGGACGAGGGCGGCGATGCAGCTTTCCAGCGCGACGGCTGCCCGTCGGCAGGCTAGAAATCGTGTGATATGGCGCATGTCAGCAGCTCCCTTCTGCTACACTGCCCGGCCTGCCCTACTGCGCGTGGGCGCGGATGGGCAGGGTGACCCGTACGACCGTGCCGCGGTGGTGCATGGAGTTCATCACGATGGTGCCGCCGTATTTCTCCACCAGATGCTGGGTGATGGTGAGGCCCATCCCCAAGGCTCCCTCGCGGGTGGTGTAGAACGGGCTAAAGACTCTCTTGCGACGCTCGGGCCGGATGCCGATCCCGTTGTCGGCGATGGTGACCACAACGCTCTCGTTCTCCTGTTTGGTCTCCACCCGAATGATGCCTTTTTTCTGGCCGCGTTCCTGAATCGCCAACGCCGCATTTTCCATGATGTTGGTAAACATCAGAGAGACCTCGGGTTCCGAGGCCAGCAGACCCGGCAGCGGATTCAACTCTTTGACGATCAACGCCCGACTCCTGGCCTGGATGCTGTCGGCGATTTCGTCAATGTAGTCGTTGAGGTCAAGCTGGGCGTAGCTCCCGTCGCGTTTGGGCGCCAGGGTGGGCAGGCGCTTGGCCAACTCCACGATGTCGTTGGTCTGGGCGTGAATGCTCGCGGCGATTGTGGCCACGGCCTCCTGGTCTTCGTTCAGTGTGTCGACGGCAGCCTCCTCCCCATTGTCCACCGGTAGACCCGGTATATCGGCAGCCTCCGCCCCATTGTCCACCGGTAGACCCGGTATATCGGCAGCCTCCGCCCCGTTGTCAGGCGGCAGACTCGGCAGGTCGGTAGTCCCGATCCCATTGTCGGCTGGCTGGTCCGGCAGATCTGTCAACACCTCGGTGCTGCTATTGATACGCTCGGCCAGACTCACCAACTGTTCGGCGGCGATATCCACCCCGACCTGATAGGCCGTGAACTCTGCGGCGGCGGTCGAGCCGCTCTCTTCGGTATTGAGCCGCTCGGCTTTCATGAGGTCGGCGGTCAGCCGTTCAAGGCCCGTGTCCGGTCTGGGGCCGACCTGTTCTCTTAACAGCAGCGGGTTTTGCTGCGGGGACACCGCGCCCCCTCTACTACGCGTCTTGTCTCTGCCCCTGGGCATTCTGAAGGCGATGGTCAGCCACATCACCCAGAGCACCACGCCCGTACCGATGATGCCGCGCTCGTACCAGGCGGCCAGGGCCTCGGTCCGGTCGATCTCAGACTCCAACCCCTTGATGATAGTTTCTCCCAAGTCGCTGATCTGATCGGAGGTCGCCGCCTGGAATATCTCCTCGGTCGGTGCCTGCTTTTCGAGCAGGACTTGGCCGTGCGCCACAAAGTTCATGGCCGTGTTGACCAGCGCCGGGTGGCGGGTCGCGATGTTGTTGCCCAGTTCGGCCAGTACCCGTGTCAGGCGCTCCTTTTCCGGGGGTGCCGGACTCGCCAGATAGGTGGTGATCTCTTCGGTGATGGTCGCCACATTTTTGATGAAGGCCGAATTGCCGCCGCGGGTCTGCATTTGCTGCATCACGTTGGTGGCTGCCAAGGGCAGGTAGCGCACGGAATTGCGCAGCACGGCGTAGCCTGTCTTGAAGCGCTCAATGCGCTCTTCCTTGGCGGTAATGGCGCTCAGGTAGGCGTTGGTGGTGTTGGCCAGCCGGTCCGGCAGGCTGGTGGTACTCTGGATGGCATCCGCCAGGGTCTCTTTGAGGCGGTCCATCCGGGGGATGAATTGGGTCAGGGAGTCGAAGTCGGCAAAGGGGTCGGAGCGGACTCGGGCCACTTCGACACTCCACTGGGATTCGAGTTGCTGAATCCGCCGCACGGTGGAAATGGCCAGGTGATGTTCGCCGGCTTTGGTCTGCGCGGCCATCCAGTATAATCCGGCGGCGGTGGCGACGAGGGCGATAGACAGGAAGATGCCGATGGTAATGGATTTGGATCTCATGGTGATGATTCCTCAGTGACTTCAGTATGGCTTATCGGCCCGTACGGACTGGACCACTGGCTTTTCCACTTTTGGATGCTTTTCTGGCGGTTCGGCCCGTGCGCAGCGGGCGGACGTTTCCGTTTTTGGATATTGTTTCGGCCATGTCCGCCGGAGGACTCTCCTGGGCTGTCTCTCCCGTAGAGATTTCCTGGATTCTACTTGCCATGGGGTCTTCTTGGGCGCCGTCTGTCGCATCCTGCCCAAGATCAAAGCGGTAACTTCTGTCTTGATATTCTCCCGCCAGGGTCTTGATGAAGGCCACGATGGCCTCCTTGTCCTCATCCGGCGCTTCCCGTCCGAGTTGGAACTCGAACATGGCATCGACCGCGTCGCGCAAGGTCTCGGCGCTGCCGTCGTGCAGATAGGGAGCCGTATGGGCAGCCATGCGCAGGCTCGGAACCTTGAAGGCGTGTTTGTCGACCTCGTTCCCGGTGACGTTGAAGCGCCCCAAGTCGGCGTCGGTAATATTGCCCCGCTTTCTGAAATAGTCGTTAATGACACCGAAGACCTGAAACATATTGCCGCCCACATTTGCCCCTTGATGGCAGGACACACATCCGTAGCGCTTGAACAAGGCGTAGCCCTCTTTCTCATGTTCGCTGATGGCCTCGGTGTTGCCTCTGAGCCACTGGTCGAATCGACTGTTGGGCGTAATCAGAGAGCGCATGAACTCGGCAATGGCGTCTTTGATGTTCTCGCGGGAAATGATCTCGGTATCGTTGGGATAACTCTCCTGGAACATGCGGGGATAGTCCTTGTCTTGAAAGAGTTTAGTCACAACATCCGGCCAGATGCTTTCCATCTCGATGCGGCTCTGTAACGGACCGTCGATCTGATCCTTGAGGGTGTGTGCCCGGCCGTCCCAGAACTGTTTGAAATTATAAGCGGCGTTGAACACGGTGGGCGCGTTTATGAGGCCGACCCGGCCCTCGATGCCGGTGGAAACGACCGAGCCGTCATCCCCACCGGCGCTCAGGTCGTGGCAGGTGGCGCAGGAGATGGTGTCGTTCTTGGATAATCTCGGGTCGTGGAACAGCCGCCTGCCCAGTTCGGCTTTGGTCTCGTTCACCTCAATCATAATCGGGACCGGCTTGATCGGCTCGGCCGCAGCTCCGTGCTCAGCGGACACGAGGCTGAGTGTCAGACCGAGGCTGAGTGCCCGTAGCAAGCGGTGGGGGCGCCTGTCCTGAACATACTTCGACTTCGCCCCCATGGGGCTCCGCTCAGTATGAGCGACCCGCCCGGTCACCCTGAGCGGAGCGGAGCGAAGTCGAAGGGGCGGGGGTGAGGGGAAGGTCCAAACTGAACCACTACCTGTCTTCATCATTCCTTCCTAACTCGGTTACTGTTGTTTACTCCGTCTCACGCTTGGCCTTGTCGCTGTTTCTGAGCAGTTGTGGCAGCTCAGTCCTGTCGCCTTCCGCCCAGTAGGTGTCGCTATAGCTGGCATGGAGCTGCCGGGCTTCGTCTATGCGGCCCGCTTCGACGAGCATCCACGTCAGGTTGGCCGTGATGAGTGGATGCGGCACCAATGCCAGCGCCGTTTTGTAGTGTTGTTCCGCCAGCGGATAATCGCCCTCAAGCGCGGCCACGACCGCCAGACCGTTCATGACCCAGGACTCTACCGGTGTGCCTTTGGCCAGTTCGGTCGCGGCGAGGAAGTGGGTCTTGGCCGTGGCGAAGTCTTCTCGCCCGAGACTCGCCCGCCCGGCACCGAGCAGGGCCTCGGCCTTGAGGGCTGGTAGTGTCGCCAGCGTGCTGGCTTCGGTGAACAGGGCATCTGCGGTCGCGAAGTCGCCCGCGTGCAAGGCCATATAGGCCAGTCCGAGTTTCGGTTCCGGTGCGCTTGGGAAGGAAGTGGACAGCCGCTCATACAGCCGCCCAGCGGCAACCGGCTGGCCGGTTTCGATGGCTGCGGCCGATACTTTCAGGCTGCTGTCCAACATCTGCTGTTGGGCCGGGTTCAGTCCTCCCCTTCCCGTCCCGGTTGCCAACTGGCTGCACGCGCTCAGGAAGACGAGCCCTGTCAAAATGAATGTTAATGCCATCTGCATTCTGGAGGCTGGATAACATACAATCTTTATGTATCTTAAGTTTGGCTAGTCTGATTAAACTGTTTCAGGCTGATTGTCCCTAGTCATATGACTAGGGATTGTAAAAAAATGAGAAATTTTTTTTCTTCCACAACGCCTCAGACGGAGTAGCCGTGGCTCAAGGCGATGTAGGACTCAGACATTCGGCGCACCGCCGAGCCTCCCGCCGTGGGGGTGGACCATATCGGGCGCGGCCTTGCCTGCTCGGGGCTGCGCCCTGTTCCTCCCAAAACGCTGATCTCGCCACGAGTGGACGCCGACGTGCTGGCATGGTTCAAAGCGCAGGGCGCCAGCTATCAGACCTGGATGAACGCGTGGTACGGGCCTTCAAGGAAGCCGTCGGCTAACGGCTGCGCCGGAGATGTCGAGCGGCTGGTCAAGAGCTAGAACAGTTTCCACGTTGGTATAGCGGGTAGGTGGCAAGAGTGTTAAATGGGGCGGGGCAAGTAGCTAGGGGGGAGCCTATGCAAGCCTATTCACTGGACCTACGGGAGCGGGCGGCGGGGCTCCCGACCGCCACGGTCCCGACTTTTGAACCGCAGGAAGCCGGGTTTCTGGCCAGCCTTGATTCGACGAAAGAAACTCTTGAACGCCCGCTGGGCCTGGGGCGCTTTATATAGCAAGGGTTGCTGCTCCAAAAACACAGCGAGTCGGTCATGAACAGAAGGGCTCAAAGCTTCCTCATATATAGGAATTATTACTATTCGAGATAATTCCCCAATATATCCTTGAGCCGTTCTTTTTTCCGCCTCGTGAGTCACCATAACTTAATGAAGATTACTTGTCTGTCTCCGCCTCCTTGAAGAGCTCTTCAATCTTCCGCAGAATATCCTTCTCGAAGGACCGCATTTCCTTGGCGATCTCCTTGCGCAGCTCGACCCGTATTTCTCGTAACGCCGCCTCTCTTTCCGCCTGGACCATTTTCGTCAGTGCCTCTGCCAGCATGGTGGTGCTGGCAGAAAGGGACTTCGCCATGCCTCATCTCCTTCCTGCGTCGCAGCCCAGCGCATGGAGTGCCGAGCCGTGCCCACTTCACGAGGATAAAACAGAGTAGGTCCTAAATATTCGTCTCAGCAGGGGTCATAATTCCCCGGCCTACGGCCCCCCGATGGTGTTTCTGGGGACCCGCCCGCCAGCGCTGGACTCCCGTGCACCTCCGCTCCATACCCCAATCTGCCGCAGATGACCTTAGTCGAATGACGGGGATGTGCGCCCTCGCCCCCCGCCTCGGCCCGCCGCGCAAACTCGGCGCTGCCCGTGGGTTCTGTTCCCGTCCAAGTCCAGAATTCCATCCGTGTCTCCTGCCCCCTGCCAGCGCGCCGAGGCGGGTCTCAGGGTGAACAATCTTGCCCATCCCCTCCCCCGCGCCCCGCTCTCCTCAGTCCTCGGGGCGGTCTCTCACGGCCCGGGCGCTGCGCTGCCGCCCGCACGGGCATCCATGGGGCATCTTTAGCGCCTGCCCGGCCGGCTGTCCCTAGTCAAATGACTAGGATCGGCCCCCCCGCTGCGGCCGTGCCCCCCGCCTCTCCACTCAAGGCGGGAGCGGGACTCCCCTGAAACCGGAGGCGCTTGGAGGGGCGCGGGGGGACGGAACGAACACAGAGAAGAACGAAAGGCACACTGCGACACTCCCGCGCCCCCGGGGGGGCGGGACAAAAACCGTGGGCGCTTCGCCGGGCAACAAGGGCCAAGGCGCCCGGTGGGGGGGCCTTCTGAGGGGCGGTCGAATGACCCGGTCAATACACACCGGGGCCGCTTAAGGTGACCTTACCGAAATCCACAGGCGGACATATGCGACCTGGGGAAACACACCGGCCTGGGTCAGAGGCCTCTGAGGGGCTTTCATACCCTCTCCCTGGACCGGCTCCGGCAGTTTGCGGCGGATACGGAACGGATCTGCCAACGCGGTCAAAATGCAGACGGCCCGGCGGTTTTGGGCCGCTAACAACTGCCAGCCCCCTGACTCAGACGGCCCAGGCCCTGGCCGCGGCGTTGATCGCACCGAATACCCGGCGCTTATCCGTCGAATTCGTACACGAGGTCGGCACCGGGCACGCCCGTGATGCGCAGGATGACCCTGCCGGGACCGGCGCCGTAGAATTGCCGATAGCGCGTTCTGACCAGGGCGAGGTCGAAGACGTGGGATTCGGTCGGGTATGCCTCGCAGGGGTCACCGTGCGCCTCATGGGCGAGCACGGCGGGGAGCTGCACCGGGTCCGACTCCTGGAACGTTGGTGAGAGCACCAACGTGAAGGCGTGCCGCCGGCAGCCCCCGCTGAACGAGACTTCGAGGGTCAGCCGGTGGCCGTCGACGGCGGCCGCGTTCACGACGTAGGGGTCGTCTCCCCAGTGGCGGTCGTCGGCGACCACCACGTTGCTTGCCGGGACATCCGGCGCTGTAATCTTGACGATCTCGAAGTGCTGGGTACTCTGATTCCACTCCAGCAGCGTCGTCTCGCCCGGCGCGGGAAAGTCGGCGACGCGGACCTGCGCGTGCGCCCCGGTCAGAAACTCCTCCCCGGTGGTCGTGACGGTGAACGTACTCCGGGCAAACTCTACGCCGTTGTCATAGGCCACCGCCGTATGCGCGCCATCGCCGAGAGTGGCCCAGTTCCAAAGGGTATGAAAGCCGTTGTTCCCCTCATCCCCACACGCCGCCCGGGTATCGCCGCGTGGCGCACCAGAGGTCGTGGCGATAGGGACACCGTCATTAAAGGCGATGGTAATCTCCCCGTCCTGCGTACATTTCCAGCCGTGGATGAGCCCAATGCCCGACAGTCTGTCCCCAGTGCTCGGGACATCCAGAAACGCGGCGTGGGTCAGAGACGACGCCAGGACCAGGGGGAGAACACAAAGGCGGACCAAGCAAGCCACGACCGCTCCTTTCTCGGGGGGCTGAGGGGCAGCACTCAACCACGGGTATCTTTCAATGGCTCAAAAGCTTCACACGGCCTCATTTGCAATGCAACGGCCTCATTCGGGGACTCATAGACTTTGCGTCAGTAAATTTGTTCGGGCGGGGAGTAGGCCAGAACAGATTCATAATTTCTGGCTGATGGCATTTCCTCATATCACCTCCTCCCTCATTGTTCAGCACGGATGGATCGATAGCTGCTCTCTCGTGGCGCGGCCACATAATACCGCCCATTTTGTATAGGACGAATGGTCACAGACCGGCGGTCCGGGCTCATTTTGCCCCGTCTCATCATCTCCCGGTCCCGGTTCCTGTTCAATCGCACGAGGCGGGGCCGGTTCGTATCGATACAAGGAAAAGGCCACCAGCCTCTGCCGCCCCCTAACAGGATGGGACAATCTGCTACCGTCAACTTCTTAGTCGCTCATGTGAAACGAGACGACGCGACAGAGGGGAGAGTGACCTTTTCGCCCCTCCATCATTCGGAACCCCTCTCGACGGACATCACCGACGGAGCGTACGCGCGGGCTCGGGCCTAGGCGCCATTCGGTGCCGAATCTTCCTATTTCGTTCATTGCTACCTTACTCCGGCAACGCATGGCCATTGGTGCTGAGTTTGACTCGCTCCGAAAATGTCAGCCGTACTGCGTTTGCCGTAATATGAAGAGCTTCCCTTCCACATAGCTTACCACCGTCCCAGCACCCTTTCAAAAGCTCCGGGGCATCCTGATCTAGAGCAAGCGGCAGCGGCCCAGGTTCGCATTTGAATAAGACGCTTTCTATCATACAACTTTTTGTACGGTATAACCCACCCAGGTCTGTCCGCAAACAACAATCTCAGCTCCCCTCCCCTCCCTCACCCTGGACGCTTACAGCCCCCTCCAACACGACCCGCGCCGCTTCGATCCGGGCTTGGACAAGGATCGCTTGATGCTTGTCCGGCCCGACCTGGTCGAGCACCGCCTGCATTGTCTCTAGCTTCTCCTCGGCCAAGCGATCGATTTCTCGGCGTTGCTCCTCGGGCGCAGCCATATACTGCCGTAATATTTCTTCCTCCTCCGATTTCGCTGCCGGGGCAGGCTGGTCAGTCTCGGGGGTAGCCCCCTGCCCTGCTTTTGCCCCCTGCCCTCCCGTTACCTGAGCCTCAATATCGCGTGCTGTCACCAACGGCGCGCCGTTCTTCTCGAACGCCGCTTTGAGCCAGGCATTCGCATTCCGAATGACCGGCTTTCCTTCCTTGGCCTGCTCAACCGCCCGCAACAACGACAGACGAAAAGTCGTCTTGTCCATCTCCGGATAAGCGTCGGCAATAGTAACCAGTGTCGCCTCCCGAATCTTCCATTTCTTCGGACAAACCCCTAGTAACTCCGTTATGTCTGTCCCTTGTATGTATGTATTCTTATTACATACATACATACGGGGGGGGTTGGTCCTAAGCGCTTGGGACCGACGGTAGGGGGTAAGTCCTAAGCGCTTCACAATACCACGCGCCTCATTCAGCGTCCCTTTTCGGACCGGGATCTTCGTCTCCAGATCAACCCGAAAGCCCTGAACATCTGCGGTTCTGACGGCCGTCGTGCGTAAAATACCGACCTGTTTGAGGATGCGAATGGCCTTTTTAACCCCTTCAATAGAGGCTCCGAGCTGTTTGGTGATGCGTCGGACCGAGGTGATCGACTGGCCCGCGGCAACCCCTTCAAGGAGCTGCCGGACCTCCCACTGCAAGGGGGCAAGCAGGATGGCATCCCCTTGTTGCGGAGAGACTTCGGACCGACCCTCAGTCCGAAGTTGATTTTTGGCATCGGAAGGACCGACCGTTGGTCCTAAGGACTTACCCCCAACCCCTAGTCCTTGCTCGGGACCGACCGTTGGTCCTAAGGACCGACCCTCGGTCTCCTGTTCCGGGGGGGATTCGGGTGTCTCTTTCTGCGTCGGAGGGACTCCGACAAGGGACAAAAGCCGCTCTTGCCGCCGTGGCGCCGGCCGGGCGAATTTGTCCTTCCACCGGTCTTGGTCGGAGCGTTTTTTACGCAGCGCGGCCATGCGCCTGTCCGCCTTCCGCCTCAGCCGTGGCCTCTTGGACGAGTGGTTCCAGTCCCAGGCGGTCCAAGACTTCCCTCCCCAGCGCCATGAAATCCCGGGCTCCCGTGCTTTTTCTGTCGTGTTGGAAGATGGACCTTCCCTCTGCACTCGTCTCTTCGAGCTTGACCGAGGGGCTGATCGTCGCCTGAAAGGCTTTCGGGCCGAATTTCTGTTGAATACTGCCCAGCATGGCCCGGTGAATCTTCTTGCGGCCGTCATGCATATTGAGCAAAACCCCAAGAATATCCAGATCTTCGTTGTAGGCCTGGATCTCGCCAATCAGGTTTTCCACCAGATCAAAGCCGTCAAAGCTGAATCGGGAGCCCGAAGCGAACGGGATCAGACAATAGCGTGAGGCGACCAGCGCATTCACCGTCAAATAGGACAGGGAAGGGGGGCAGTCGATCAGGACGATGTGATTGTCCTCCAGGGCCATTTTCTTGAGGCATTGCCGCAAGGTCAGCTCCGCGAATGCCTTACTGCCCATCTCCCGCTCAAGGGAGGTCAGGCGGATGTCCCCGTAGATCAGTGAAACGCCGGGCTCGGACGTGGGATACCATGGCGTATAGAACCCGTCTTCTATATCGCCACGTAAGATCGTGTTGACGGTCCAGCGCACCTCGCTGGGATGCTGGAGCCCGAGACATAGAGACAGGTTCGCCTGGGGATCCATGTCGATGGCGAGCACGGGATAGCCCATCCGGGACAGTGCCGCCGACAGATGAAAAACGGTGGTCGTCTTTCCAACCCCGCCCTTCTGGTTGAGGGTGCTGATCACATACGGCATACCTCCTCCTCCCGTCGTTCGTGGCCTTCCTGTCAGGACAGTATAGCGGACTTTTGTCGAAAATACAAAGCCATTCTGTCGAAGATATCAGAGACGACCGTCACACATGAAAAGCGTCGTCTCCTACTTGATCCGGCCGCGTTGATTCCCCCAGTTCTCCCTGGTTATCCTCCTGGTCATAGTCAAAAACGATTGCAAACGGCAGGGGGGTAGGTCCGAAGTAAAAGAGCGAAAATCATTTAATTATATAGGGTAGGTCCTAAGTTAAATATCTAATATATATTGAATTTACTTAGGACTAACTGTCAGTCCTAAGTAAAGACATGAGAAAAGGCGACCGATAGGTGGGAAAACTGCCCCGAGAACACGACCGATAGACGGGGGAAAATATCCTAAATAATTGATTTTATTGAGTATTTTTGCTATTAATAATACCGTAACGTTAATGTATAAACGCGTTGATAAATTTTTGGATGATCCCCAGGTCCCTTTTTACCCTTCCCTGGTCTGGATTCCCCTCAGGTATCTGGGAACAGGGGGCTAAATAGCCCGGAACTCTTGAAATTGACTATACTCAAATCTTAATATTCCAAGGCTAAAAATCCCCATTAACTTCGACAGGTCTACCTATTACGAGATGGATTTGGCTGATTT
The DNA here is from genome assembly GCA_965243855.1 of uncultured Binatia bacterium (SeqCode). Lineage (GTDB taxonomy): Bacteria > Desulfobacterota > Binatia > Bin18 > Bin18 > Bin18. The sequence goes on from CBDEWE010000002.1 coordinate 31,091, forward strand.
TCCTTGGGTCCGCTTCGGAAGACCGCAGCGAGCACGGCAAACACCCTCCCGCCTGGAGCCCTACATCTTCACCGATACTATCAACGGCCCAAATGCCCCCCTGGAGCGGTTCTGGGCGGTCCATCCGCACCCTGAGTACGGATTTCCGTCCGAGAGCACCCAGCGGCTGTTTCTGGTGCTCCTCGACCTGTGGGCAGCCGAGGGCTTCCGCTCCGCCCATATCGTCTTTCACTCGCTCACCCACCTGTACCGCCGGCTGGGCGGTCGCGGGAATTGTCCTCAGAATCGCGCGCTGCGCATTCACCGGGACTTACAGATCCTCACCCACCTCACGATTCACGGCAAAAACGCCTTCTGGAATCCGACCGTCCGCCGGTATGTGGATATCGACCATTTCAAACTCTTCAGCGCGGCCGTCTACGCGCCGCCCAAGGCCGCCCACCGTGATATGCCTTTACCCGGACAGGGGAGGGCGGGCTCTCTGACCGTCTCGTCCACCCTCCAGGCCGTCGCCCGAACCAAAATCTTCTCGACCTCCGTCCCGCTCTCCACGGCGCTGGCCCTGACCGGCCAGGAGGCCAAACTTGCCTTTCACCTGGCAAAGCGCCTCCGGTTTTACCAGGTCTACAAACGCCGCGTGGACGACCTCTGCAAAGTCATCCCGATTGAGGCCGTCCGCGCGGATCATCGCCGCCAACGCCTGCGCGCGGCGTGTCAGGCGCTCCAACAGGCCGATCTTGACCTGTTCCAGTCGTGGCGTTTCACCAAAAAGCGTCACACCTGGCTGGTCGAGTTCACCCGCTCCCCCCCGCCCACCTCGGCCGTCCATCCGGCCGAAATGCGGGCGCTGGAAGCCCTCATACTGGAAGCGGGCGGGGATAAAAAATCGCTCGGCTACTGGCGGATGTGTATCCGCGCGCTGGGTAGCAACCTGATTTATCGGGCGGTCAGTGAGGCCAAGCTGTTTTGTCGGGAGACCCCAGGGGCGCACTTTCCCCGTGTGCTAACGAGTCGCTGCGAGTCTATCGCTCACGAGGTCGGCGTAGTCATCAATCCACGGCGGAGGCCGAAAACGGCCTGAACGGATGAGTCATAGCTCCCAGCGTGCATCGGGAAACGGGGTAGGGACACCCCATTTCCCGTCCGTTCAATCGGCAGGAGGATTCGACGGAATTATCGACGCCTTTTGTCGAATATGTCGCATTTCATGCTTAGTGCTCTCAATCCCGTCTATGCTCCTCCGACTGAAGATCAGGGGGCACGTCGTCTGCGTGGGGTGTCCTGAGCGAGCGGAGAAAGGTTAAGAGGGTCTCCTTTTCCTCGGCGTCAAGCGTGTGGATAAATGTATAGGCCTCACTGCACCTCCGTAATCACAAAATTCTGCTGGCTCTGCTGCCACTCCAGTGTCACTGTCTCTCCAGGCATCGGGAAGTCCGCCACCACACATTCCCCCTCGGCTCCCTGTAGGAATTCCTGTCCCAAGGTTGTCACCTGTACCGTCGCTCGGCCCAACTCTACTCCATCCGCCTTGGCCACCACCATATGCTCCCCGTCACCCAGCAGATTCCAGTTAAACAACAGCTCAAAGCCGTTGTACGTGTCGCCACACACGGCTTTTGTGTCCAGCCGCTTCGTGCCATATCTCGCGGGTTGAGCCCGCCCGTTGATCTCAATAGTCACCTCGTCAGCGTCACACACCCAGCCCCAGATTGTCCCAATGCCGCTCTGAAAGGACATCGGTCCCGGAGTCTCCAGCACGCCCCGCTGCGGCCCGGTCGACACTGGCGGTTCGCTGTGACGGAACGGAGGTACGATGTTCGGGCCTTTGATCCGTATGCCTGCCATATGAATGTCACTCAGGTTTTTGGTACCGGTCTCGTCAGACAGGAAGGTGCGGAACACATGGGTGAGTGTTCCATTTGATCCATCACGGTTGAGCGTCACCACCCCAACCCCACCGCAACTGCCCAAGGCCGCGTGCTTCACGGAGACGGGATGCGGACCTCGGAAGGAGACGATGAGCCGGCTGCCGTCGGGAGAGACATCAATGGAGTCCGGGGCAGGATCGTCGTTAAATTCATAGTCTTCATCATCCTGATTGACAAAGGGCGCCCCTTCGCCGACACACCATTCTGACCCGGTGAGGTCGATGGTTCCCGCATGTGCCGCTGCCTGCTCTTCCAGCGTTGCGTCGGGATCGTTGACAATCTTGCCCAGATCGAAGACTTCTATGACGTTTTGGATTCGATCAGCCTGATAGAGATATCGGCCGGTGGTGGGTGAGATGAACATGCCGTGGGCATCACGGCGACTGGCCAATCCCTCTTCATCGGTGATCCCCAGCGTTTTCTCTTCAAAGAATTTCACGGGTGGCGGCATATTCGGAGTTGTGTGCGAGCTGGCGCCATCAGGATAGTCAAGCGGCAGCCGATACATGATGAACACGGAGTCATCCGCGCCGGCTGCACTCGCGGACACGCCCGCGTTGATATAGATAAAGCCACCCCCTTCCTCACCGCCACACCCGGCGCCGCTGATGACGGCATTGGTATATTCGGCAACGATGGACATCGGTTCGGTCGTCATATCAACCACAAACAGGCCGCCCCCGCCGAGCGTGAGATACACATGCTGGTTGTTGCTGCTGGGTCGGGCGCAAACCAGGACGTTATTGGGCCGTCCCGGCCCTTCCTTGAGCGCACCACTGGGCGTGTACATCGTTTGGAAGTTGGCATACTCCCCACTCACCTGCCCGGCAGGCAAGGTGGAATCGGCCATCGCTTCCAGGGCGGTCAGGTCGCGGCCTCCCACCAAATCGAGCGTGGCGGCTTTGTTGAAAATGAAGGTGTCGGTCTCCGCATCGTAATCAATGCGTTCCAACAGCTTTGCGCCAAGATTGGCCACAAGCAACTTAGTACCGTCCAGACTGAAATAAGACATATGATTCGAGGGCGCGGAGCCTTCCGGCCCAGTGGTCCGAAAGAGGGCTTTGGACAACTTCTCCGCCTCACGCGGTCCCCCTTGAATCGGCTCGCATTGCTTGAACCCGTTGTCTGAGAGTGTACATTGTCCCTCCGCATCGATGATGCCGACCAGCCCGACGCCCGGCCCGAAAAAGTTCGCATTCATATATCGATGGGACGGATGGGGTAACATGCCGTGTAGACGCTCGACGTTCACGCCGAGTTCCGAGAGAGCGTGCGGAAAGACATCGGCAGCTTCGATAACCGCCGGCGCAAATTCCGGGTGGTCTTCAGCGTACGTTCCGGGCGCCGCCGCCATGATGTCGCGGCCTTCGTAGATGAGAATCCGGCTGCCAAAAGTTCCGGTGGGATTCCCGGTGCTGATATCGGCACTATTCGATTGGTCGGACAGCCAGACTTCCCATTCAACCGCCAGGGCATGACTGGCCGTCAACACACACGCTACGATTACGCTCATCACAAACATGAGACACTCCTCCTCTTCTCTTCCCGGAACGCCCGGCCGCCCCACATGGGTGTGCTCTTCCCTACCCCACTTCGCCGGGCTTTTCCCTACATGGATTACGAGGAAGCGGAAAAAATTGCCGCCCCTGCCGGGGTACTGTAGGCGGGGGGCGGATCGTCCGCCCCCCGCGGCGAGAGGCGGGCGGGCGGGCCGGGCCGCAACCGGGCCCGGCCCGCGTCGGCCCAGCAGTGCGGCCACCACGCGGCGAGCGAGACCAGCCCCAGTTCAAGCCACCTGTCTACCGCCCGCTGGGCCTAGGACCACCCTGAGGAGGGGAAACCAGCCGGGAAACAGCACCAGAGGTCATCAACACGCAGTGCGTTCTCCAGAAGGCTCTCCTTCACTGTTTTCATCCTCCTAATACATATAACCCGTCGATAAATTCTTGACTGATTCGGAAAATCCTGTTAGAGCAACCCCTTAACTTAGGACCTACCGTCAGTCCTAAGTAATGTTCAATCTGTCCGACTCGCGTCGGGGGCAAATCCAAGGAGGTTCATATGCCTCTATCGCTATTCTCCGAGGTAGACATACCCCAATCGCTGGGCCGCTCGGCTTTCGTTCTCCTTCTCTTCGTCGCTCTCTACCCACCGGACCTCGCCTGGGTGCAAGCCCTGGGTCCGGCGCCAGGCGTAGCGGATATGTTCGGGACCTTCCTGGCCGGTACATTCACACGCTCGATGGACATCATCGGCCTCGCCGTCTGCGGCTTCATGACGATGGCGGGCGGACTTGAGGCCGGGGGTCTGGGCGGCGGAGGCGACAGCCTCAATGAGCGCCGAACGCCAGCCGGCGCACACTACACGCCACGCAGAGGAGGTTTCTAATGCACACCCACAGACTGTTCTTTCCCGGACTGTTCATCACCTACGCCTGCACGCTGCTCCTGCTTCCGGACCGTGCCTGGGCTCAGGCCCTGGAACCGGTGCAAAACGTGGCGGATATGTTCGTGGACTTCCTGACCGGCACGTTTGCCACCAGCGTCGCCGTCATCGGCATGGCCGTCTGCGGCTTCATGGCGATGATGGGCCGCCTCCCCTGGGGCGCGGCCCTGGCCGTCATCGGCGGCATCATCCTGATCTTCGGCGCGGCCAACATCGTCGATGAAATCCAGGGCTTCGCGGGAGGGTAGGCCGGTCATGGCGCGCCAGCAGGACCACCTGTTCCTCGCGCTCACCCGGCCGGCGATGGTCTGGGGTGTGACCTACAACTACGTCATCATCAATATGGTCGTGACGGGAATGGTTTTCGTCTGGACCGGCTCCTTTCTGGCCCTGGCCGCCGGCATTCCGGTGCATGGCGTCGGCTACATCGCCTGCCTGCGCGAACCGCGCCGGTTTGATCTCTGGTTTGTCCGGCTACGCCTGTGTCTGCCCGCCCCGACGCGCTTCTTTTGGGGTGGCAACTCCTACCGGCCCTAGGAGGAACATATGCCCGCAAATACCCTGGCTCTCCGCCTAACCGGCACCGGCAAAGTCGCCGCCCAGGAAAAGCCCGTGGCGGATTTTCTGCCCTACACCCGCCATGTCGATGACGCGACCATCGCCACCAAAAACGGGGAACTTCTCCAGATCATCAAACTGGAGGGCTTCCCCTTTGAAACCGCGGACGACCTGACGCTGGACGCCCTCAAAGACGTGCGCAACGCGCTCACCATCTCCCTCGCCAGCTCCCGCCACATCCTCTACCACCACCTGATCCGGCGCGAAGTTGAGCCGGATATCGGCGGGGCATTCAGCGGCTTTGCCGCCGAAGTCAACCGCGCCTGGCAGCGCCGCCTAGCCTGCCGCCGCCTGTACGTCAACGACCTGTATGTGACCCTCGTCCGTCGGCCCGCCCCGGGCCTGGCTGGCCTGGTCGATCGGGTGATGGGTCTGTTTACGGCGCGCGACATGACGCAGCAAGAGCAGGACCGGGCCGAAAGCCTGCGCGAGTTGCACGACGCGACCGATAACATGGTGTCCACCCTCGTCCACTACACCCCGCGCCGGCTGACCACTTATGACCGGGACGGCCGCCTGTACTCCGAGCCCCTGGAGTTCCTGAGCTATCTGCTCAACCACGAGCGCCGGCCCGTCTTATTGCCGGCCGGCCCGATCGATGCCTACCTGGCGACCAAGCGGCCGCTCTTTGCCCGGGAAGCCTTCGAGCTGCGCGGCGCGGCACCGGCGGATCGGACCTTCGGGGCCTTCCTGGCCGTCAAAGAGTATGCGGCCCTCACCTGGGCCGGCCTGCTCGACGAGCTGACGCGCCTGCCGTTCGAGATGGTCGTGACGCAGAGCTTTGCCTACAACGAGCGGAGCGCGGCGCTCGACACGCTCGACCGCCAGGGCCGGGTACTCGACGCGGCCGCCGATGCGGCCGTCTCCCAGCGGCAGGATTTGATCCAGGCCGCAGACGATCTGGCGTCCAACCGGATCGTCTTTGGCGGCCATCATCTGAGCGTCCAGCTCACCGGCCGCGAGGAAGCGCACCTCGAACGCGCGCTGACCGAAACCACGGCCGCCCTGACCAACTTAGGCGTCATTACCGCCCGGGAAGACGTCAACCTGGAGCCGTCCTTTTGGGCGCAATTGCCGGCCAATCATGCCTTCATCGCGCGCAAGAGCGACATCTCCTCGCTGAATTGGGCAGCCTTCGCCAGCTTCCACAACTACCCGGCCGGCAAACGCACGGGCAACCATTGGGGCGAGTGCATTGCCCTCCTGGAAACCACGTCCGCCACGCCCTACGCCCTCAACTTCCACGCCCGGGATGTCGGCAATTTTACCTGCGTCGGCCCGACCGGAACCGGCAAGACGGTCGTCCTCGGCTTCCTGCTGGCCCAGGCCCAGCGCCACCAACCGGCGTCCTACTTTTTCGACCGGGACCGGGGCGCCGAGATTCTGGTGCGCGCCCTGGGCGGTTGGTACGGAGTGCTGCGGCCGGGGGAGCCGTCCGGCCTGAACCCGCTCCAACTCCCGGACTCCTCGGCCACCCGGGCCTTTCTGCGGGATTGGGTCGCCACCCTGGTCCGTCCCCCGGACGGCGCGGCCTTATCGGCGACGGACAATAACATCATCGCCGATGCCATTACCGCCAACTTTGATATTCCGGTTGAGCAGCGCCGCTTGGGTCACCTACAGGACTTGTTCCGCGGGCATGAATTAGAGAGCGAGGGCAATTCGCTCGCCGCCCGGCTGCGGCCGTGGTACGGGGACGGAGAGCGGGCCTGGCTGTTCGACAATCCCGAAGACACGCTCCCCACAGCCTGGATACAGGGCTTCGATCTGACGCACGTCTTGGACGATCCGGCCGCCCGCACCTCCCTGTTGCTCTACTTGTTCTACAGAATCGAACAGGCGCTCACCGGCCAAAAGGCCCTGATCTTCATTGACGAGGGCTGGCAGGCGCTCGATGATCCCGCCTTTGAACAGCGCCTCCGGGAATGGCTCAAAACCATCCGCAAGAAAAACGGCCTCGTCGGGTTCGGGACACAGAGCGCGACCGATGTGCTCCGGACGCGCATTGGTCCCACGATTGTCGAGCAGTGCCGCACAAAGCTGTTCCTGCCGAATTTCCAGGCCCACCCGGACGCGCATTGCAAGGGCTTCGGCCTGACCGCGCATGAATTATCGCTTGTCAAGGAACTGCCGGACACGTCGCGCTGCTTCCTGGTGAAGCACGACTCGGAGAGTGTCATCGCCCGGCTGGATTTGAGCGGCGAGGATGACATTCTGGCCGTGCTCTCGGGCCGGGCGGACACCGTTCAGCTCCTCGACACCATCCGCGCCGAGGTCGGGGACGATCCGGCCGTCTGGCTGCCGGTTTTCCAGGAAAGGAGGAAGACGTTATGACTGCTGTTCGTTTCACGCCCGTCGCCTGGGCGCTGGCGGGTGTGCTGGTCGCGATCACTCCCCGTGCCACGCTGGCCGGCGGCATTCCTGTCCATGACTCCACCAACCTGGCGCAAATTGCCGCCACGGTGGCCGCGCTGGCGGACATCTACGTTCGGCAAAATGAGGAACTGACCGAAGCCCGCCGCGTCATGCGTTCCGTGACCGGCGCGCTGGGTCTGGGGACGCTGCACCGGACGCCCGAGCTGGCCGCGATGCGCCGCCGCCTGCCGGTCCTGATGTTCGACCTGCGCCGCCTGCAAGACCTGGCCGCCGACCCGGACCTGGTCCAGGCCTTGACGGTCCACCGCCGCCTGACCGACCGTTACGGCCTGCTGGAAGATACGGCCTACGAGCCGACAGACCCGGCCGCGCCGTATGCCCAAGCCTGGTTCGATGACCGCGACGCCCAGCTGGCGGCCGCCACGACCTCGGAAGTGGTCTATCAGAACGTGGCTGAGCGGGAAGACCTGTACGAGAACCTGATGGCCGAGCTGGACACGCGGGACAACCTCAAGGAGTCGGTCGATATTCTGGCCCGGATCAGCGCGGAAAACGGCCGGTTGCTCATGGAATTGATCCGGCTCCAGTCCAGCGCGACCCAGGCCGCCGCCACGGCCCAACTCGCCCACAAGACGCAAGCCGCCAAAGTGAGGAGGATGGCAGAGTATGAAGACCTCGATATGGCAGACTGGTAAAAAGCTGGGCCTGGCCGCCGCCGTCTGCGCCTTCCTGGCGGCAGGAGGCTGCGCCCATCGGGAGCTGACGGCGCCCTGCTCAGATTACAAGGCGGCGCGCTTCCCCCCGGCGGCCATTTACGGTCCGGGCATGATCCCGTGTGACCATCCCTTGCCGATGGTCCGGCCGCCCTGGACCGCAGCCGCAGAGCCGCCGGCCCGGGTGCTGGGAGGGGAGGGCGTGACGGCCCGGGACGAGAGACGGACCGTCCGGCTCTCAACGGACGTGACCGAGAAACTGACGGCCCGGGAGAAAGAGCTGATGGCCGTGCCGGAGGGGATCAGCCCGGCGGTCGCCGCGGCCCTGGCGGCCCGCGCCCGGCGGTAGCAGGCCCACGTCCGGACGCTGTAAGTGGCGAGAGGTTCAGGAGTGGCATATTGCGACACTCTCAAGAGCAACGACCACTCTGCGCCGTCCGGTTGCCCTCAACCAGAACCGGCTGCACCGACATCGGGGCATGCTCTCTCGACACGGGCTTGTCCTTGCCCCGGTCGCCGAGAGACCTGAGGTAAGCGCATGGCCGCCGTCAGAAGCATCATCGAAGCGACCGAGGACGCGACCGAGCTGTACGTGCTCAACGTCTGGACCTCGTTTGACACCGTCGCCGATCCGGTGGTGGCGACCGTGGCGACCCTTTCGCTGGCCGTCCTCGGGTACACGCTGTTCACCGGCCGGCTCCAGATGCAGATGAACCAACTCCTGCCCCAGCTGTTTCGCTGGGCGATCATCCTGGCGCTGCTGTTCAACATGCCCGAACTCCACACCATCGCCTATCCGCTGGTGACGGAGGTGCCGGACACCATCGCCCGCTTCCTCCTCGCCCAGGCCGGCGGGCTCGACGAGGACGCCGTGCTGGGCATGATCGAAACAGTCCTGCAAGCCGGCATGAACGCCGCTTCGGAAGTCTGGAGCAGCAGCGGCTATCTCGATCTGTCCTCTCATGTCATTTCGGGGCTACTGCTGGTGACGGCCCTCGTCCTGGCTGCGGTCGCGACCGTCCTGCTGATGTTGAGCGAGCTGGCCGTGGGGATTCTCTGGGCGGTAGGACCGTTTCCCCTGATGCTGCGCTTGTTCGATCTCGGCCGGGGCTTGTTTGAAGGCTGGTTACGCCAGATCCTGACTTTCTCCCTGGTGCCGATGTTTGTCTACTCGCTGATCGCGCTGAATTTCACCATTCTGACCCGGGCCAACGCCCAGCTTGTCGCCGCCACCGCCGCGGATCAACTCACCCTGACCCAGATCGTCCCGTTTGTCCTGGTCGGCGTTGCCAACCTGCTGCTGCTCACCCAAGTCCTGACCTGGGCGGGGGGCGTCGGAGGCGGGGTGGCGCTTGCCATTTCCACCGGCGCCATCCTGCACGGCGCGCAAACCCTCGGCCAGAAGTTTCTCATGCCAGGCGCTCGGATGGCTGGCCGCGCCACACAAGCGGGGGCGGGGCTCGCGGCAAGGGGCGTCGCCGCGATGGGAGCGAATCGCACGGCCGCTGCCCTGCGCCACCTCCAATCCATCGGCCGGCCGGCCCAAGGAGATTAGCCTATGAAACTATGGCCTGCCTTTCTTGGCGAGAGCCGCGCGGTCGCACAAGAGACGACCTTTGACGCGGCCGCGACCTGGGAACAGGAAACGTATCTCTCTCTGCGCCGTTCGACACGCCGCGCCTGGGCCGTGGCCGGCGCAGCGGTCATGCTGGCCTTCCTGGCGATGGTGTCCCTTCTCCTCGTCCTGCCGCTCAAGGAATTTGCCCCGTATGTGGTCACCGTCGATAAAAACACCGGCTGGCTGGAAGTCACCCGGGGCCTGCGCCAGGGCAACCTCACGCAAAACGAGGCCCTGACCATCGCCAATATCGTGCGCTGCCTGACGGCCCGGGAGAGCTTCGACGCGACCGACTATCCCGAGCTGTACCGACAGGTCGGCTTGTGTATGACCGGTCGGCCGCTCGACGCCTACCGCCGCCAACATGCCCAGAGCAACATCAACTCGCCGCCGAACCTGTACGGGTATGATGGCATTATCCGAGTGGAGATCAGCAGCGTGAATCTGCTGTCCGAGAGCACGGCCCTCGCCAGCTTTCGGACCATCCTCGAACATCGCGGCCGGGAAGTGGTCAACCATTGGCGGGCGGCCATGACCTTCGCCTACACCGACAAGCAATTCACCATGCGCGACCGTTTCATCAACCCGCTCGGGTTCCAAATCTCGTCCTACCGGCGCGATCCGGACCTGGCCCCGACAGCGGAGTGACCGGCGCGCGCAAGAACATAGAGTACGACAAGGAGGTAACAGTATGCACCGCCGCACCCCTCTCTTGGCCCTGGCCCTGGTCGTCGCTATGACCGCGCCCGTCTTCGCGGCGGCCGAGCCGTCCCCCGGCCGCACAGACCCGCGTCTGCGCTGGATCGTCTACAACGAGCGGGAAGTGGTGGAAGTGAAGGGGCACTACGGCTACCAGACGCTGGTCCAATTCGGCGCGTCCGAGGAAATCACGGACGTGTCGATTGGCGACGGGATGGCCTGGCAAGTAGACATCCCGGCCCGTAAGAACCTGCTGTTTTTGAAGCCGGTCGAAGCCTACGCCTCCACCAATCTGACGGTCTTGACCGCCCGCCCGGCCCTGGACGGCTCGGGGGAGCGGACGCGCATCTACGTGTTCAGCCTGGTGGCGGCCGTGCCCCGCGAGGAAGGCATTTCGGCCGCGCTCCGTGACGCGGAACGGGAAGCGGCCATTCCCTCTTCTCAGCAGGCCGAACGAGGAGCCGCCGACTTTACGTGGCTTATCAACTTTCACTATCCGGAAGACCAGGCGGAGAGATTGACGCTACGGGTTCGTCGGACCCAGGAACGCCAAGACTCCCGGGTCGTCCCCGCCCGGGCGGGGAGTGAGGTGGGTATCGACCCGGCCGCCTGGAATTGGCAGTACACGGTGGCCGGGAATACGACACAAGCCCCGGTCAATGTTTTTGACGACGGCCAGCACACGTATCTCCAATTCGACCCCAAGACGCGCGTGCCGGCCGTCTTCCTCGTCCATCCCGACGAAACGGAAAGCCTGGTCAACGTGGTCAGACGCGGCCGCTTCCTGGTCGTGCATGACGTGGCCCGGCAATTTACGTTACGCAACGGCGAGATCGAAACGTGTTTGTTCAATGAAGCCTGGGACCCCGAACCGGCCCGGACGCTGAACAGCCCGCGGGAAGACCCGGATTATGAACCGGGGTTGCTGTAGGAGGCGGATATGGCTGAGCCTGCATCTCCCCGGCCCCCCGGTAATGGGGACGAGAACAATAGCATAGATCGAACCGCAACACCGTTGCGGGGGGCGTCCCGGCCGAATGTCGGGGCGGCCGTGTTCGTGTTCGCGCTCATCCTGGTCGCCGGCCTGTGGTATGCCTTCTCCGGAGAGGAAAAGGTCGGACCAGACGGCCGGCCGCGTACGGTCGATCCCCCGGACCCGGCGGTTATCCCGCTTCCTTCCGCCCCACCGCCCATCGCCGCACCGCCACCCTCTCCGTCCCCGCCTCTAACAACGCCGGCGGTCGATCCGCTGGCCGAGCAGCGCGCCCGGCTGCTGGTCAACCGGATTCAGCGGCTGCAAAAAGAGATGGACGAGCGCCGGGAGTCCAAGATGCTGGTGGTGTCCGGTCGCTCCTCCGCCCGGCCCGGGGTGACGCCAGCCAGCCAGGCCGCTGGGCCGGCGCCGGCCGGCCGCGCCGGCGCGCCGGCCGATAATACCCCGCGTGACGGGGATGTCGGCCCGGTGGCCGAGCAGCAGGCCGTCCAAGCCCGGCTCATCCGCACCACCGGCTATACCATCACCGAAGGCACGGTGATTCCGGGGGTGTTGGAAACGGCCATCAACTCCGACCTGCCCGGCATGGTGCGGGCCGTCAACTCGGCCGCAGTGTTCAGCCATGACGGCTCGCAGCTCTTGATCCCCAAAGGCTCTCGTCTGGTCGGTCGCTACCAGTCGGAGGTCCGTCGCGGCCAGGTCCGTATTTTCATCATCTGGACCCGCCTGATTCGGGCCGATGGGCTGTCCGTTATGATCAACTCGCCCGGCACGGACCCGCTCGGCCGCGCCGGCCTGGAGGGGGATGTCGATACCCATTTCTTTCAGATTTTCGGGGCCGCGATTCTGCTCAGCATCCTCGACGGCGGGATTGATGTGGGGTTGGAAATGGCCCGCCGGCAAGGCGACAACAGCGACACGACCATTATCCAGAACGACCGGGGCCTGAACCGCGCCACCGAGCTGGCCCTCCAGGACACAATCCGGATTCAGCCCACCATCCACATCGATCAGGGCACGCAGATCAGCATTCTGGTGGCCCGCGACCTGGATTTTGAGGGGGTCGAACTGGCCCGGACGACCGCGCAAGGGAACTGACACGATGGCAGCCCACTCACCGGAAACCGGCGTTTTCCTCAAACGCTTCTTGCAACCGATACAGCCCTACCTCGATCAAGACGGCGTATCAGAGGTCTGCGTCAACCGGCCGGGGGAGGCCTGGGTGGAAGAGCAGGGCGCTCGGGGGATGGTCCGAAAGGAGGTTCCGGAGATAACGGAACGTTCCCTTGTCCAGCTCGCCCGCCAAGTCGCAGCCGCCTCGCATCAAGCGGTCAATGAACGCAAACCGCTGCTGTCGGCCGCGCTGCCGACAGGCGAGCGGATTCAGGTGGTTCTGCCCCCAGCCGCGAAGGACGGCGGGGCCTTTTCCATCCGCCGACAAGTTGTCCAGAACTTGAGCCTGGACGACTACGCCGCCAGCGGCGCGTTTCAGCGCGCTCGGGTGACGGCGGGGGACCATCGGTCGCCACTCGACCTGCACCTGTGCGAGCTGCTGACCGCCCACGATTGGCAAGGTTTTCTCTCGACGGCCGTGGCCGGCCGGAAGAACATGCTGATCGTCGGCGGGACCAGTACGGGCAAGACGACCTTTTTCAATGCCATCGCCAAAGAGATTCCCGCCGAGGAGCGGCTGGTTTCGCTCGAAGACACGCCCGAATTGGAGCTGCCGCAACCCAACGTCTTGCGCCTCATCGCCTCCAAGGGCGGCCAGGGCCAGGCGCAAGTCACGATCCAAGACCTGCTGGAGGCAAGTCTACGGCTGCGGCCTGACCGTATTCTGCTGGGCGAGCTACGGGGCGCGGAAGCCTACACCTTCCTGCAGGCCGTCAACACCGGCCATCCGGGGTCAATCTCGACCCTCCACGCCGACAGCCCCCGCACCGCGTTCGAGCGATTGGTTTTGATGGTCATGCAGGCCAACCTGGGCCTGCGCCGGGATGAAATTCTGGAATACATCCGTTCGGTGGTCGAGGTCATCGTGCAACTGACCCGGCTCCCGAACGGCCAGCGGTGCGTGAGCGAGGTGTATTTCGCGTACGCGCCGGACGGGTCGGAAGGGAAGGGAGCGGCGCCAAAGCGGCGCGGCCGCCCCCCGAAAGTCCGCGCTCTTGAGAGTGCGCGGCCCACGGGAGGGGCGGCCGGGGGCGGGAACGAACCGGGTTAGGGGATGTCCGATGTATGGCTCTCGTATTGCGACCTGCGCGGCATCGCCCTTTCTCCTCCGGTTGGTCAAACAGAGCTGGGCACTGTGGCCTACCGGCGCTTTTCGGGCCGCTACGCGCCCCCAGAGGCCCGCACCCAGTCGGCAGGGGGCTTGGGCCTAGGCGCGGGCCAATTCGTGTCGCCCTGGGGCCTGGAGGGCCGGCCAGCGGCGTAACTGAAAGGAGGCAGCGATGGAAAACAAGTGGATTGTCGGCGTGGGCGTGGTCGTCGGCCTGGCCCTGTTGAGCTTCGCTTGGAGCGCCACGCTGACCTACCTGCTCACCGGCTCGCTCAAAGCCCTCAACGATATGCAACCCTGGGCGGTCTACACGTTCATGTGGACCTACGGATTCACGGGGCGGGCCGGTACACTCTTGTGGAACTCCCTGCTCCTCGCGCTGGGCTTCTCCGGCCTCCTCTCCATCCCGTTCTTTTTCTTCTCCCGGCCGACCTGGTACGGGGACGCGCGCTGGGCGCGCTGGGGAGAGATTCGCAAGGCGAAGCTCCTGGCCCGGACCGGCCTGGTCCTGGGGAAGAAGGGCGGGCAGTACTTGGTCAACTCGGAGCCTGTGCATGTCCTGGTCGCCGCCCCGACTCGTAGCGGTAAAGGCGTCGGCGTGGTCATCCCGAACCTGCTGTTCTGGCAGGACAGCGTTGTTGTCCTGGACATCAAGCACGAGAACTACGCCGCCACGGCCGGCTATCGCCGCCAGCTCGGCGGTTCCACGGTCTTTAAGTGGTCGCCGATGGACGGACGCTCGCACCGCTACAACCCCTTCGATTTCATCGCCCAAGAGGGGCCGCGGCGGATCACCGATATGCAGCTCCTGGCGACCATCCTGCTCCCCGCCCCCCCGCGTTCCGATCCCATGTGGATCAACGAGGCGCGCGACTTGTTCTTGGGGGTCGCACTGCTCGTGCTCGACGATCCGGACGCGCCCTCGACGCTCGGCCAAGTATACCGGACGCTCAAGCAGGAAATGAATTTCGCCGCGGTCGCCAAGCAAGCGCTGGAGCAGACCGACTTTCCGCTTGATCCCATCTGCCGCCAGGCCCTCGCCAATTTCGTCTACAAGGCGGACAAGGAACAGAGCGGGGTCAAGTCTACGCTCACGTCCGCGCTCAACCTGTGGGCGAATCCGAACATCGACGTGGCCACGGCCGGCTCGGATTTCGACCTGCGGACGTTCCGCAAACAGCGCGCCTCGGTCTTTGTCGGCGTGGCGCAGGATCAGCTTGTGACGCTCGCGCCGCTCCTCAACCTGTTCTTTCAGCAGGCCGTCGCCACCTTGAGCCATGCCCTGCCTGGGGAGGACGAAACCCACGACGTGCTGTTTATGATTGACGAGTTTCCCATGCTCGGGAAAATGGAGAGCCTGGCAAAGGGTCTGGCCCTGCTCGCCGGCTACAAAATCCGGATCGTCCTCATTACCCAGGGGCTCGGCCAGCTCAAGGAGATTTACGGCCTGGGCGGCCAGGAAGGCATCCTCCAGAACTGCGCCCTCCAAGTCTTCTTTGCCTCGAACGACGACAGCACCACCAATTACGTCTCCGGCCGCCTTGGCACACGGACGGTCCAGATCAAAAGCCGCAGCCAGGCCCAGGACTGGAAAACCACTACGTCTATGAGCTACATCGCCCGGCCGCTGATGGCGCCGGAGGAAGTCCGCCGGCTCGATCCCGCCAAAACCATCCTGTTCAAGGAGGGCTCACGCCCGCTGCTGGCCCGCAAGATCAGGTATTACAGCGACCGGCTATTCACCCGCCGGCTGCTTGATCCGCCGCCGGTCCCCGTCCTGGAAATCCCCAAACCACCCTTGAGCCGCGCCGAACGCGCGGGCGTTGAGCTTGCCGAGATGATACAGCGCAACGCGCCCGCGCAAGAGCCGGGCGATACGCCGACGCCGGCCGAGCTGGAAGCGATCTATACCCGCTTCGACGCCTCCCGGCCGGCCGCGTAAAGGAGGCGGCGATGGATCAGGAGACGTTGAACAAGACGCTGGCCGCCCATCAAATCTGGCTGGATAGCGCCGGCCAGGACGGCCAGCGCGCCGACCTGTCGGGAGCGGACCTGCGCTTCCTCAATCTGAGTGGGGTGAGGCTCAAGGAAGCCGTCTTGCGCGGCGTCGACTTGGTGGGCACGAATCTGACTGGCGCGGACCTCGAAGCAGCGGACCTCGAAGGCGCCACGCTGTTAGGGGCGCGGCTGGAAGGGGCGAATCTGGAGCGCGTTCACGCGCCTGGGGTGAATTTCTTTAGCGCCAATATGACGGCCGCAAGTCTGCGCCACGCCGACTTGCGGGAGGCGGTATTACAAGAGGCGACCTTGACGCAAGCCAAGTTGCACGACGCGACCTTGACGGAGGCGAACCTACTCAAAGCGCAGCTAGAGGAGGCCGACCTCACCGCCGCAGTCCTGGAAGGGACGACACTGGATGAGGCGAATCTGCGGGACGCCACCCTCCAGCGCGCTCGCCTCGAACACGCTACCCTCATTGACGCGCGTTTATCGGGCGCGGACCTGGAGGCCGCACAACTGGATAAGGCCGTCCTTATCCGCACAGACCTGGAGGCGGCAAAGCTGGAAAAGGCCAGTTTCGAGGACGCCCACATGGAAGGGGCGAAGCTCAAGAAGGCCCTCCTTCTTGGCACGGTTTTGGACGGGGCAAATATGGCCGGTGCCGAAGTCGAGCGCGCCGACTTGAGGGATACGCCGGAGGGGACGAGACAGCCAGCGCTCGATAAGATTTTGGCGGATCATGCCTTGTGGCTAGGTCAAAAGGGCGGGCGTCGCGCCGAGCTGGCAATGGCGGACCTGCGCGGGGTCGATTTACAGGGCGCTGACCTCAGCCATGCGGACTTGCAGGGAGCCTTATTGGACGACGCCAACCTGAACGATACAAAGCTCCGTTCAGTGATCCTCAGCGGCGCCAGCCTGGCGCGCGCATCTCTCCAGCGTACGGATATGGAAGGCGCGGTCTTGCGCGCGGCAAACTTTACCGAAGCCGATCTCCAGCAGGCCGACCTGACCGCTGTGATGGCGAAAAATGCGATGTTTGAGGCCGCGAATCTGGAGCGTACGGCCTTGCGCGCGGCCGACTTGACCGCCGCGGATTTACAAAAGTCGTTCCTTGACCGGGCAACGCTGGTGGGCGCGAATCTGACGGGGGCAGACCTCCGGGTGGCGGATTGTACCGCTACCGTCTTTCTCGAAGCGCGGCTACCGGGCGCCGACCTCGGCCTGGCGAAGCTCGATCTGGCGGACCTGCGCGGCGCGGATCTGCGCGGCACGAGCCTGACGGAAGCGACGCTAGAAGGCGCCGACCTGGAAGGCGCGGCTTTAGAGGCGGACGCCTCCCCTCTCACCCGCCGCGATATGATCGAGGAGATTCTAGCCGAGCATCAAACCTGGTTGGAGACGGAAGGGGAGGGCCGCCGCGCCAATTTGGAGATGGCCGACCTGGCGCACCTGGACCTGCGCGGGGTCAACCTCTCGATGGCGCAACTCCACGGCGCGCGCCTGGAAGGGGCGGATCTGCGCGAGGCGAAGCTTATCGAGGCGGATATGTTAGGGACTCGGGCCTCTCAGGCCGACATGCGCGGCGTAGTGATGGATGGGGTGAATCTGGAGCGCGCCACCCTGGAACGAACCAAGTTACAGAATAGTATCCTGACTCGGGGAAATCTCACCGAAGCCTATCTATGGGGCGCAGACCTTCACGGCGCCCAAGCCGAGTGCGTGAACTTCCTTGACGCCCAGCTCCATGGCGCCGACCTCACCGGCGCCCATCTGGCGGTCAGCTCCTTTCAGGGCGCAGACCTGACGGAAGCGACGCTCAATGGCGCCGACCTGGAAGGCGCAGACTTGAAAAGGGCCTGGCTCATATCAACCGAGCTGGAAGGGGCCAATTTAGGCCGGACGATTCTGGAACGAGCGGCCGTCCCGGAAGTGGACAGCCCCGCGTCGCAGCCTACGGTCTGGGAGACGGTCAAGCAGCGCGTCGGGGCCTGGTTCTCGCGAGAAGACGCGCCCGCCCCGGACCCGCCGCCGGCTGCGCCACGCCCCGAGGCCCGGACGGACCGCGACTCGGCCGAAGGCTCGCAGCTCGCGTCCGCCAAGCGGACGCCGACGCGGGAGGCCGCCCAAGCCGCCTGCGCGCAGATTCTGGCCCATCCCGAGGAGACCCGGGCGGCCATCGCGCAGATGGCGGACCCGGCCGACCGGGCCAAAGCCGAACGGCTCTTGGCAACGGTTGAGCAGGCCGCGGCCGCCCACCAGCGGACGCCTGAGCGCACCGCTGCGGCCGAGCGAGACCGCTAGGCGGCTGCCGTGTGGGTGGAGCATGGCTCAACGCTCCCAGCCATCGTTTCCTCGGTCCGCCGCCTTCGCGCGGCTGGCCTGTGCTTGTCGCTCTTGTGCGGCCCGCTGCTGGCGCTCTTGGCGGTATTCCGCCAGATCACGCGCCAGACTCCGATTGGCCTGGATCGCCTCCCGTTTCGCCTCGCCGCCCTGGATACCCTGGATGTGTTCGTGTATCACCCGCTGCGTCCGCCAAATGATCTCCCGGGCCTCCTCGATCTCTGCCGCCGTCTCGCGGCCGTGTTGGGCCAATTCCAGCCCGACAGCGCCGAGTGCGGCGGCGGCTTGTATGGCGTCCACCTTCCTGCTGTCGCCCGCCAGCTCAGAGAGGCTGACGGCGAGTTTGGCGGAGGCCCGAGCATACTCCAGCGCCCGGCCGCGTCCAGGGGTCGGAGCAGACGGCCGGGCGGCCTGCTCCTCGGCCAGCGCCGCCCGGGCCGTCTCGCTTTTGAGGGCAGCACGGCGGGCCTGCGACGGCTCCGCCCCCCGGTGTTGGATGCCTTCAACCTCGCGGCTGGGTCCGCGCGTGGCGTCCAGCCCCCGCGCCTTACGCGGGGAGGCGTCCAGTTCAATGCCCTGCTCGGCCGCCTTCTCGGCCAGCAGCTCCCGCAGCGCTTGGAGTTCGGCCCGGTTAATGCGGAGCTGCCTGTCATCATGGCCGGCGGTTTGTACGAGAATATGGACGTGAAAATGTTTTGTGTCCGCATGGGGCGCGAACAGATAATCGTGGTTCTCGGCAAATGCCGCCCGGAAAAACTGCCGCGCCGCCTCGGTTGCCTTCTCCTGGTCCACGCCGGCGGGAAAGCTGACGATGGCGCTCATTGCCAGCCGGCGCCGCTGGTGGGCCTCGGTGTCCGTGCTCCACTCAGCAACAAACTGCTCGACCTCCGACAGGCTCTCGAAGCGCTCCTCGTGCGGGCCTTCCACGGTCAACTCCCCGTCTCGGGCAATGTAAGTAGCGCGGTCCCACAGTGCCCCGCCGCTGTGGCTGTAGCTGCTGATTTTGAACACGGCCTTGGGCAGCCGTGTCTCCGCCTGTGGCTGAGGCTGGCGGTGGCCGGGCCGGAACCATCGGCGGCCGCTGAATCGGTGTTGCCGGGCGCGGCCGGCCTGCTCCAAGCCGCTGCGTTCTTCGTCGTCGTCTTGATACAGCATTCCGCCCTCCTGCCTGCTGTATAGCGCGAATCGAGTCTACCGTCATGGCGCAAAAACTGAAACTCTCCCCCGCGCTGGCAGAACGGATTAAGGCCCTGTTTGACGCCGGCCATAGCCGACGGAAAATAGCGACTCTCCTCCAAGAGGATGGGTACGTTGTCCCAGCGGACAGCCGTCGCAAGACGTGGCATCATTCCCTCGTCTCGACGTACTTGGAACAACTCGGTCTCGTTTCTCCCCCGAGCTGGATTCTCAAGCCTGGACTCTTGGGTGAGGGGGCGAAGCGCTGGGAGGAGTTGCTGGCCGCCGCCCCCCACGCGCTGGCCGCCGGTCAGGAGGCCGTCTCAGCGCCGGCCGGAGCCGGTCCGCCACAGCCGGCAGAAGCTCCAGCGCCGACAGGGGCGAGCCAGCCGGCCGCCAGCGCTCCGGAGCCGGGCGGCCCGCGGTCTTTGCATATCGCAGTCGATGGGCCGTGTACGTCGGCTGACCGGCGGCTGTGGTTCTCTTTGGTACGGGTGGCCCGGCCGGAGCTGAGCCACAAGCCCCGCCACGATCTGCCCCGCGCGCACGCGCTGGCCCTCCTTGCACCGGGTCCCACTGCTCCCGGTCCGGCGGACCTGTGGGGGGCGATGAAACGCCTGCGGGCCAGCGGGATCACCTGGGAGGCGCGGTTTGATGGGCTCCCGCTTTTGATTACGACTCCACTCATTTCGGGGGTGTTGACCACCACCGCCTTGACGTTTCATTTCTCGCCGGAGCTGGTCACGCTCCTGCTCGATGACACGCAGTTTGCGCGCGTGCGCGCGCTGCTGGGCCGTGAACACGACTCGCTGTCCTCGACCGTGTAGCGTCACCCCACGCAGCCGCTGGCGGGATCTCGCTCGACCCGTTGAGGCGGCCGCCCAGGCCCGCGCCCTGGCTGACTCTCGGCCGCCTCGATCTCGAAGGGCGAGCGCAATCCCGCTTCTTCACACAGGGGCACGACGATGCGGCGCACGGCGACCCGCACGGCATTTAAGTAGGTCTGATGGACGACGGTGCATTGGACGCGCGTCGCGTTCAGCACCCGCCGTAGATCGTCCGGCGCGACTTGCTCTCCCCGGTTGATCGACCGCACAAGCTGGTTCAGATTGCGGCCAATGGCGGCAATCTGGCGGGCCACCATGCGGAGGTCAATCTTGTCGTCTCCGACGAAATCCGGCGCGCCGGTGGCGGCGATGCGGAGGAGTTGCCGAATAACCTGGCTGGGGGTTTGGCCGGTGGCGGCGGCGATCCGCTTGAGCGCATCGTCTTCCTCGATCCGCAGCCGGATATTGCGCGACCGGGAATAGGCTGAGCCGGGGGAGGGGATAGTGCGGTTGGTCATGCGTTTCTCCTTGTCTTTCCGGCCCTGGCCGGGCGGCGAAGCCGGTCCAGGGTGGCCGGGCCACCCTGGCAGAGCAACGTTGTGTTACACGTTGCGTATCCTGCCACTCCGTATTCTTCCACCTTTTGGCCTGCAATTCATCAATGCCCCGTCATGCCCTGCATGATGGTGGAATTTCTCCCTATGGGCCGGGGGGCTGTATTTTACACCGGGACAGAGGGAGGAAGCGAGCCGCCTGGGCCTTATCCAGAGGCAATGCCCCGTACCGACAGAGTGGGTTTCGGCGCGGCGTGCCCGATTTTGAGTAGGGGACACGACGCCTGGGTCAGCTCTTGGCTGGGCTTGGCTGGCGGCGACCTTCCGCAAGCGGACCGGGGACGAGCCCGGTTGCGGGCCGGGGTGCCAGATATGACGATCCGGCTGGCAGGGGTGGCCGGGCCACCCGATTCTCAGGAAAATCAGGGGGTTAAGGGGGTGGCCGGGCCACTCGGGACCGGCGGGGAGGGAAGGGGGGGCCGGGGAGATACCCCGGCCAGCAGGAAGGCTGCGGCCCGGAGGCGGCCGTGGGGCCGTCTGGCCCGCACGAATGGCCGACTATCGTCGCTGATGGCGGTCGATCAGCCGGCCACCCTTGGGTCCCCGGATTTTTCCGCACTTTTGGCCGACCCCTCGTAATTCATGTAGGGAAAAAGAGAGCGAAGTGTCGTATAGGAGGTCTGCAAAGTGCGCCGGACTGGCTCTCCGGGACAGTGCCGGGGCGCGGTGTGAACGTGTCCCGCACCGGAGTACCAGTCCGATTCGGGACCCAAAACCGCCTGACGGGTCAAGTGGTGTCGGTGCATTCCCGTTTTTTCGACTCGGTGTAAAAGAGTGCCTGAATGATATGATGGAATTGCTTACGGATACCGAAGACTCATAAAATTGGAGCAGTGTGATGGTGCCCCGAAGACCCCTTCCCGCCTCTGGGCTCCGTCCCTCCTGTGGGAGTCCAGGGGGAAAGCGTCTCGATTCCCGTGTCCATAGGGGGCGCGGGGTGCAGGGCCATGGGCGGCTGAGTATTTTTCAGAGTTTTTGCTTAGTCGCCCATGGGTTCTTCCAGGACCGTCAATATGCTTCTACTCGAAGCATACTCTTACCGAGAACCCGGCTGTGTCGGCGGGAAAGAGTGTGTCCGGAGAGAAGTTGTCCCCTGCGAAGCCCGTGAGCCCAGCCTCCAAGAAAAAATGCTGCGCGGCGTAGAGGATACAACAGAGGGGCTGCGCGAATATTTTGGCGAGGAGGACAGCGAGCCGGAGCCGCACGGGACGCATTTTGGCGTGAGAGGATAGGGGGAACATGCAGTTGCTCACGAGACTGTCCCTCATCGGAGGCCTGTTCCTCGCGCTGGCCAGTGACGTGTGGGCAAACCCCGAATCCAAGTCCAGGCCGGAGGGCACGTGGGAAAATCTGCTCAGCCGGTGCGCGCGCGGCACAGGCTATATCCCCCATGACAACTTGTCGGACCGGATGTTGAACTCCTATGCGTGGCCTGAAGGCGCGCCAGCCGTCGCGCACCGTGCGCGGCGCTGTCAAGACAAGGTGCGCAGCCGGCTCCATCATGTGGCCGCGCAGTGTCTCGACGAATGGGCGGTGCGCGACCTCCGGCGTGGGAAGCGCGCATGGTCGGCGGACGACCACCACCGGCGGACTGTGGGTGCGGTGTATAACTACTGCCCAGACCAGTACGCCGATCTCCTGGAGCGTTTCCAGGACTGCTGCACCGTGATACCGGAGTATTAAGGGAGGAAAGAAGCGCTTGACCGCTACGCGATGCCGCCGCAAGCACAGGCCGATACATGGACGCCCCGGTGATCCAGGTGTATCTTGTTGAGGATTCCTTCGCGGAGCGGCAGCGGATCGAACTGCGGGTGGCGAAAACGAGAGTGACAGCCATGTCCCAAATCATCGCCTTCTTTAGTGGGCTCTCCGTTGGCATTGGGCTGGGGGTGCTGGTCTCGTATCTGTTAGGGATAACGGCCCCCGGCTGGTGGGCCTTGTGTGGGCTGATTGGCGGGTTGTGGGGGTTGAAAATGATGAGTGCGGCACGCCGGGAGCGTGGGTTGCTCTTACCCCCAGAGTAGGAGCATTGACGCCTGACGCTGCTTAAACGGATAGCGGTTTGGGAATTATATACTTTAGTCACATTTGCGTCAGGGGAGAGCGACGCGCACGATCACCCATGCCACCCCCACCAGAATGCCGATGATGAGCGCCACAATGAGGAGGCCCCAAGATGACAGGTCATTCCTCTCCGACTTCACCCGAAAGGGCTGGAAAAACCTTGCTCTGACTCCCTCCAGGGACCACTCAGGCATGTCCTGGGTTTCTTCCTGCTCTACCTTGTTTGGTTGGTAGGTGCTCGGTTTGAGCGTGATGGGGGTCGGCTCTTCGGGGGGTGGCGCTTGCTCTTCTTTCATGCTTCCTCCTTGCGCCAACTCAGCCGTCAACAGCACCCACCACGGGCAAACAACTCGCCTTCGACATCCCGTGGGTGGCCCGTGCTCGGGAACCGGAGCGCAAAGGCCCGCCCGCGCCCCTCGTCGCGCGCGAGGATCACCAGATCGCCGATGACGAAGAGCGCCATGCACTCGGCGCCCCAGTGCTGCGTGCCCCACGTCGCCGTCCGGCAGAGGGTCGCGCCTTCCCACTGCCACGTGCCCTCAATCCGCTTGCCACGCGAGGCACCGGCCATTCTGCCGTCGCTGGTGTACAACAACACCGTCCCATGGTCACCGGTCAGTTGCCGACCGACGACCAACTCCCGGAATTCCTGCTCGGTCGTCAGCCGTTTGCCGTCCGCGGCGGACGGCGCAACAAGCGCCGTGCAGACGAAGCCCATGACTATGATCCCGTGCAACAGGCGCGCGGCCAGGGTGTATCTCTCGGGCATAAGCAGGCTCTCCTTTCCTTTACGCCGTCCGCTCCAGCAGTCGTTCCAGGGGGTGGGGGTGCTGATCAGATTTCACCATTTGCTGCTCTAGGGATTGGAGAAGAGGATCATATCCTTTAGTCACATTCTGTGGCCGCACGGGAAATACGGGCAGTGGTGACAACGCAACACCCATACTCCCCGTGTGGCGGCCTGAGCGATACTTACAAGTACGGCCCCACCCAGCCCTTGCCAAAGGACGCCAACCCTCCAGCCGGATGAGACGAAAACGCCTATTCTCGTCTCATTTCTTTCTCGTCCCCTTCCTTGACCCGAAAGGGCCGGACAAAGCGGCTTTCACCTGCTCTAGCGACCACCCCGGTGTACAAGAAAGACGGCGAAGTTCACGGCCCTCTCATACGACACTTCGCTGGCCGTGTCCCTACATGAATTACGAGGAAGCGGACAAAATGACACGCGCGCTGAAAAAAAGGGGCGTTAATCAGCGGGGAGAAGAAGCACTTTCAAGGGGGAACAATATACTTGCCATCTCTCATCTCATCGACCGAGATATATGGTTGGTTTAGCGTCTGTCCGCATGTAGAGAGGGTGACGGGGGAACTTCTTTTTTGTCATCCCCAAGGCTAGTGATCTAGCTGGTTTCCGCTCCAGCCAGCCCAGGGCTGTCTCATCTTGGTCCCTATAACCGCCGTGTGTCCCCCAGCCGCATAGAATGGGTGCCTCATACCCCGGACCTTCTATGCACTTGGCGTCCTGTCGCGCCTCATGGATGGCCGTGTCCCAATACTCTTTATTCTCCGGGCCGACCGGATCATCGAGGCTATAAAGGATTCTCGGGTTAGGGGAACAAATGGCAAAGAGATTGACAACGATGAGTCCCCCATATCCCCATTTGCGAGCGTATCCTATGCAGCGGCGTATGGTTGGGTCGTCTGTTTCAGCCGTTGCCGTGCTGGGATTGAGCAACGCGAATATAATAGGGTAAAGGTCATTATCCCATCTCCGTGTCAAATAGTAACGATATCGACCGTCCTCGGAAAATTCAGCAGTAGAAGAATAGTTTGTCATGCTTTCTCCTTTTGGTTGCATTAACTATGTTGCTCCTTTTCACAGTGAGGCACGACCCAACGTTGATGGGGCAGTCGGATGCTGGTATCCGTAATTGCAGCCAGACAGAAACGAGGGAATGTATGGGTCATGTATTCGCCGACATCGTATTGAGCAATCCCCGACAGGCGGACTTGTCGCCCATACCGGTGAAAGCCCTGGCAGACACCGGTGCCCTGATGCTGTGCATTCCGGAACACCTTGCCCTGCAATTGGGTCTGGAAACGGAATCCGTCAGAGAGGTGTCTGTCGCCGATGGACGAAGCATGAACGTACCCTATGTGGGACCGATCAAGGTCAGTTTCGGCAAGCGGTTTTGCTACGTTGGGGCTCTGGTGCTCGGGGATGAAGTGCTGTTGGGGGCTGTCCCTATGGAAGATATGGATTTGGTCGTCAATCCGAGCCGGCGTGAGGTCACGGTGGACCCGGCCAGCCCCAATATCCCTCATGCACGGGTCAAATCGCTCCGTCGTATTATGTGAGGCCATGAACAGCCATTTCGTCAGATGGGTCGCATTCGTTCTGCTGTTCTGACTGCGGTGGCCGCCTCGGCCTTGGCCTGGTCCGTGAAGACGTGCGGCTCAAGATGGGCCGTGCTCGCGGTCGTGGTCCCGCACCTGCCCCGCCAGTCTGGAAATACCGCTCATCGTTATCCTCCGCCGCGCCTGGCTGACCGCCGCGCCTCATACTCCGCGCGGCCGCGTTGCACCGCGTCAACACAGGAGTCGTAGAGGGCGAGGGCCTGCGCCTCGGTCATATCCCACTCGTGGGCATGGGCGGGGAGACACGGCCGGCAAAAGCGACTGTAGGTCTCCGTCAGCCCAAAGAAGCCGATACGCCGGTTGACGATCTCCGTCTTTGCGCCGCAATCTTCGCACGTCATGACGCCACCCCCTCATCCCAGCCGGCCCACCCGGCCTGCTCGTCGCGTTCCGCGCCGGCCAGGGTCCGCACGATCTGGTCAAACACCCACATTTGATGATCCGCGCCGTCAAAGCCCCCATCCTGCATCGCCGGCTCAAGGGCCGGTTCGATCTTCTCCCGGTCGGTCATGGCTCCCCCTCCTGATACTCCTCGGGCGCCACGCGCGCCAAGGATCACGGCAATCGGCACCACATACGGCCACACCATTTGCACGATCTCCATCCACATAGCGTCGCTCCCTCCTCGCCGCGCCCCGCGTCACCGGGCCGGCCTGACCGACCCGGTGGGGTTAGCGTTGCCAGGTCGTGATGTCCTCCTGCTCGGCCGCGTTGGTGGTCCGGTACTCGACCTTCTCGTTGCGGACCTCGATCTGGCCGCCCGTGGTTCCCAACCCGGCCGGCCAGGTTGCCCGCAGGAACGCGGACAGCTCCCCGTCGCTGTCCGCGTCGCGGCCGGCGATAAGCTGCCGGATATAGTCATCCATCCGGGCGGCCGCGCTATCGGCCTCCAAGGCTTCCACGCTCAGCGTGTCCCCGTCGCCCAGCGCCCACAGGCTGTCCGCTGCGGCGGCCAGCTCGTGCAGATTCAGGATGCCGGTCGGGTGGTCCATGATGATGCGGTAGGTTGCCCCTCCGGGCATGGTCAGGGTGATACGGTACTTGGTCATTGCGTCTGCCTCCTGTTATTCCCACGGCTCTAGCTTCGTGAGGAATCGCTTGATGCCCCGCGCCTTGTTCTCGATGTCCGCGACCGTCACCAACAAGCTGCGGTAGGCGTCCCGCTGCCCTAAGTGTCGGCCTCTATACTCTTGCTCCCGCGCGATGTCCTCCTTCGTGCCCAGCTCGGCCACGATCACGCGCAAGAACTCGGTCTGCTCTCGCCGCATTTTCGCCATGTCTCGGACCTCCTTTCGGGTTAAGGGTTGATGCCGGTGATGTCCGGCAAGGGCTTTTTACTCATGCTCAGGGTGAAGCCGAGCCGTTGTTCCAGCGCGGCATACCGACGATACAGGTCCGGTTTGAGTTGGGCGGCTGTCCGCAAGTCCTGGGTGCTCGCCATGATGCAAAAGACACACGACAAGCGGCTCATGCCGGCCTGGTAGGCCCAATGCGGCCGCTGGCCGGCGGCCTCGATCTCCGCGAACACTTCCGGCTTGGTCAGCGCATGGATGGGCAGCCAGTCGTACCAGATGCGCCCCGCGCGGCTGTTTCGTTCGTTCCGGGTCAAGGTCCGGAGCTTGGAACGCGCCGGGCTTTCCTCGGCGCGAAAGCCGAGACAGCTCACGATCCGCCCCCGATACTCCGGGTGCTCCTGGAGAAAGCGCCGAATAAACGTCTCGATGGGCGTCCGTTTCAGGTCGGACGTGCATTGCCGATAGCTGGGGCTGGGAAACATGCCCCGCTGCTCGGCCATGTCCAACAGGCTTTTGGCAGCGGCCACATAGTAGACCGGGTGCGAAACCGTCGCCTCGATATGCTCGGGCAGCCCGCCCCAATCGACCTCGTGTAAGATGGCATGGACGACGATCAACTGCCCGTTCGGGATCATGGGGGCCAGGCGCAAATACATGGCCTGCGAGTCTTTCCCCCCGCTGTGGTTCACCACGAACACAAAGCCCGCCTCGATCAGCCGCCGAATCTCGGTCAGCTCGACAGCGGCCGTGTCAAACATCCTGAACTGCTTCATGCTCCCCCCTCCTTTATGAGGCATTGGGTCCAGTCCCCCCGCTCCGCCATCAGCGCCTTGGCGGCCTGCGTGTCGAACGTCCTGGCGGCACAGCGCCGGACGTGGCGCTCGATCTCCCGCGCCTCGATGGTGTGGCCCACGTAGCCGGCGACCACCCGGCAAAAGCCCCGCACACTGCGGTTTTTGCGGCTGCTGTTGCAATGCTGACAGGCGGTGACAAGGTTCGTGGCTTCGTGCCCGCCGCCTTTGCTGACGGGCCGCAGATGATCCAAGGTGAGCAGCGCGCCGTCCTCCACCCCCTGCCCGCAATACGCACAGGCCAGCCCGTCACGCAGGTACAGGGCCAAGCGTTTTTCCTTTCTGATCCATGTTCCGCAGCGCTTCTGCTTCATCCCGAACCCTCCCCTGAACAAAAAAAGAAGTTTTTTCCCGGTTCTCACCCTCAGATCGGACCGGGAAAAAACGGTCTGCCGGCCCGAAGGGCCTTCCGCTTCCGCAAGCCGACTGCCCGTACGACCCGTGACAGGTTCCCTGGCGCGCGGTTGCCACAGGAGGCGTGGTCTTGCGGGGACGGGGGGGTGTCGTCAGCCGGGCCGACCCGACTATCGCAGCCGTGCCAGGTGTCCTGGCGCGGCTGCACGGGTCAGGCCCATCGGCGCGGTGTGCCCGGCCCCTGGGCCGGCGCACACGACGTCTCAGACCGCCAGCGCCCGGGGCGGACTGGCTGGCCAAAGCCTGCGGAGGTCCAGACATGGCCGACCGGGGCGCTCGGCGACCGCCTTCCGGCTTTGCCGGGACGGCCTAGCGCTCAGCGGACGGTCTGGCTAAGCCCTGCTCCTACCGGCGAGCTGGGACGGCTGTCGCCGGTCCTGGTCGCCGGTCCGCCTTCTGCGCCGTCGGATGTGGCCGTAAGTCTCTGTTTTCTGGAGAGGGTCCGGTGGCCGATACAGACCGCTACGGCGATGTATGGTGGTCGGTGTTCGCCGGCGAAGGCCAAAGACGGAGGTTTTGACCTGATTCCTGGGCCTGGGACCAGGAACGCCGGCACTGGCCTGCAGGGGGGAGGGAAAGCCGGCGAGGCGAGGGGCCGGCCGCCTGTACGGCAGAAAACCGAAAGATTCGGATGGGGGGGCGCGCGTTATTTTTTTCTTCCTTCCTCTTAATTTATGTAGGGACAGGGACGGCGGCATGATGTAGGCAAGGGTCATATAATTCCCCCCACGGAAGGGCAGACCACGACGGTAGCGTGGCAGCAGGGGCAGCAGAATTTTGGCATCACGAACGTGGAGTAGAGAGCCAGGGAGGCGGGATGACGGAGGAACAGGGCGGCACTGGTCACCTCTGGCGGTATGGGTCCTAGGGCGTTTCCCGCTAGAGGGTGTAGGGGGGCCGTTTTTTCATCGGCCTGACAGCAGGGACCGTGACAGGAGGACCCATGGTATCCACCGGCCTCACGAACGCTGAACAATCACACAACACGCGCCGGGCGCTGCTGGACACGGCCCGGGGTGGTGAGGATGGAAACAGGAGGTGGTTATGATCCGCCCCGTTTTGCTCGCCCTTGCCCTGTTCGCTCTCCAAGCAGCTCAGCCCCCGCCCGCTCCCGCCCAGACCTTTGCCGAGTGTCAAGCGTACTTGTGCCTGCCCGCCGGCTTCTCCACCCACGGCGGCTCACCCACCACCGCTTGTGATGCTGCCCATGAGGCGGTCCTTCGCCGCTTGGCGCGGGGCATGGACCCGCTGCCGAGCTGGTCAAGCTGCGCGGCCCGGTTTGGGTGGGATGCCGCGAACCTGGGGTGGACGTTCCCGACGCAGGTGAGCTGCCCCAACGGCGGCGCGCGGGCGGGGAACACCTGTCGCTACACGGACCTGCAAGGCTGCACCTATAGCGGCGCGGCCCGCATCCACGGCCACGTGGGGGTGGTGATCGACGGCGCGTCACACGGCTACCAGCTCCCCTACACGGTGCAGGAAGCCGACACGCTTGCCCTCGATCCAGGGCAGGACCCGCTGGTCTGCCGCCAACCACCACCACCGCCGCCCAACAACAATGGCCGTTGCTGCGCACCACAAGCGGTCAATTATTATTGGACCGGCCCGGCGACCGCCCCCAGCAAGACGTTGGTGTGCACCCCCACCCCCGTCAACGCTGGCCGCCCCGGCGACCCACCGCCCCAGCGGGGCGGCGAACCCTACAACCCTCCGAACTGCTGCCCCCCGTGGGCGCTGCATCATCAGTGGGCGTATGACCGGAATAGTCTGGCTTGCGTCCTGGGCGGCATCCTCCCCTAACTCCCCGATCTGGACGCCGGCGAATTCCGCCGGCGTTATGGTCCACCCGCCCAAGGGATGGCAGCGCGAACCGGGGGGCGGACGATACTTTGGACGCGGGAAATTTTCGAGGTCTGAAAACGGCAATATGGGCCGCGTTCCGACCCATCGGCATTTTTGGCCTATTCCGAGAAAAAACGGGGCGCTCATTTGCCGTATATGGGCCGATCTCACCGGGCCAAAGGGGAAGGATCGTGGGATTTCGGCCCCGTCCCGCCGGATATTATTCGGTGGTGGGGTGTCCGGAACTGCTGCGCGGGGTCTGGCTCAGGTCGGGTCGGGGGCGGCCTTGCTGTCTCTGACCTTAAATCATTAGGCAAAAAGCGCGCCGCGACGGGGGGCGAGGAGAAGACTGGTCACGTCTTCCGCTGTTTTCGCGGCCACCGGCGCTGGATACGCCGACGCGCATTAGCGGACCGAGGCGGTTGCGGGGGGGCGGGAGAGGGGAGGGGCATATCGCCTCAGCCTTGGTCCGCCGAGGCGGCAGCCCAAACAACTCCCGGGCGCGGTCTCGTTCCGGAGGAGGAGTCCTTTATACACCACTTCGACGCTCGGGATGTCCACTTCATTGTATCTCCACTCAATCGGTGAAGCTGGTGTTGTCAAAAAGTAGATGAACTGGTCGAACTGGGCATGTCCGCGGAAGGCCGACCGGGGCGCCTGCTAACTAATGACACGCCTTAGCGTACCAGGAAGAGCGATTGATCTTTAAGAATAGCCTTAACGTGCGCCAAGTTAGCCAGTGCTTTGATGCCAGCGGAGGTGGCTTCTACAGGGATTGAGCCCAACGCGTCTGGGCGCGAGGCCAGACGTTTTCCTCCAGACTCTTGCAAAATGACGTCGATATCTCTAAGCGCCGGTGAGGCTGATTGACGAATTGTCTCGACTCTTGCCTTACGAAGGTTAGGACGGTTTGGACGCCGGGCCAATGCCGTCCCCGGAGCTTTGGTACGAAGCAAAATGATCGCCCGGACTTTTTGCTTAGGATCGAGCCGGTCTAGTCGTGTAGAGAACTCACGGCTGATGG
This sequence comes from uncultured Binatia bacterium (SeqCode), assembly GCA_965243855.1. Classification (GTDB taxonomy): domain Bacteria; phylum Desulfobacterota; class Binatia; order Bin18; family Bin18; genus Bin18. The sequence continues at coordinate 61,629 of CBDEWE010000002.1, forward strand.
CGGACTGTTGGGAGGAATTCCCTTGCTCTGTCATTGCAGTGCCAATCGTAGCAGTGGCCATGAGCTAGAGAGATTTGAGCGCTTCGACTGGCCGGATAAGACCGTATCCCCAGCGGTTATCGGGTCGCTGTTCCTCTCCATCTGGATGCTTCGCGGTTTCCCTGAGCACCACCATGATGTCGCTCACAGAAGCTTTGGGTTTTGCTGCCATCAAAAGAGCGGCGCCCGCCCCGGCCCCATCCCCCAGGGGAAGGCGGCGGTTACCGCCGCGCCAAAGCGGTGACGGCCAGCACCAGCCGCACCAACTCGGCCTGCCGATGGATATGATGCTTGCGGTAAATCTGTCGCAGGTGCCAATGAACCGCCCCGACCGTGCGCCCCGTGGCCTGGGCGATCTCGGTCACGGTCCGCCCGGCCGTCACCCCCACGGCCACCTCGCTCTCGCCCGGGGTCAGCCCGAGCACCTCGGCCACGACCGCCGGCTCAAGCCCGGCCGTCCAGTCCGGCTCGACCAGCAGCATGAGGGCCGCGACGGCGCGCACTCCCAAGTCCGCCGCCGGGCGGGCGACGGGGGTGACGTGCACCACGAGCGGCGCCGACAGCCGCTGGAGGCGCATCGACCCACTGACGGCCGGGCCGCTGGTGGGCGCCAGCGCGCCCGCGACCAGCCGCGCCAGCCGCGCCCGCTCGGCCGGGACGCCGATACTCAGCCTTTCCCACCCGCTCGCCTCACCATTACCCTGCCGCAGCAGGGCGGCGGCCCGCTCATTCGCCTCGATGATCTGCCCATCCCGGTCCAGGTAGAGGACCCCAATCCCCTGGCTGTCGAGCAGCCCGCTCAGCGCCGCCCCCGGCGCGGTGGCCGTGACCAGCGCCTGCCGAACCCGCACGAATTGCCGGATGTGGGGCAGCAGCCCCTTCATCAGCGCGTGTTGCGCCGCCGCCCAGCCCCCCCGGGTGACCGGGTCGCCGGTGGCCCAGGCGATGGTGCTGCCCGCCGGCCCGTCCAGCCGCGCTATCACGCCCTGCTGCCCGCCGATCCGGCGTAACCCCTCGTTATAGGCCCGTGAGGTCTGCAACTCCTCCGCCGTGTACAGGTCGGCGAGGCGGACGAGATGGCGGTCGGGCAGCTGTAGGAAGCGCGGCACGCATTCGTTGCCCGGCTGGTATACGGCGAGCCACTCGCGTTCCCACTCGGCGTGGCGCTCCCCCCGCTTGTAGATCCCGACGAAGTGGGGCGGGGACTCGGCCGCCGGGCCGCCGCTGACCACCAGGGCGTTGCCCACCGTACCCACGGCTTCATCAATCAGGGCCGAGGCGGCCGGCCACAGAGCATCATCGAGCGTGGCCTCCTGCACCGTCGCCACAATACGTTCAAATGCGTCTTGGTCACTCATCACTCCCCTCTCCTCGATCCCCGGCCCCCGCCCTCCTGGTGGCGGGGCCGTGTACTGAGGTCTTCTCTACGCCATCCGCCCCCGCTTGTCCCTACATGCATTACGAGGGAGCCCTACAAAAATTCATAGGATCGGGGCGGAAAGCGCCCGTCATTTTTTTACCCTGCCCTCCTAATCTATGTAGGGAAACGGACAGCAATGTGAGGTATATGAGTCCCCTTAGCCGTGCGGCCAGGACCCTGCGGACGGCGTCAAGGTCCCCCGGCCGAGAGCGCAATCCAAAGAAGGCACACTGAAACGCTACCCAAAATTTTGGCCCTTGCCGCAAAAATCCACCAAAGCAGCGCAAGGGAATACATTTTGGCGTGAGAGGATAGGGAGGATATCCATGACGCAGTTCACCACGCAGAACAACAACCGGAGACGCCTTACCATACTGCTCATCCTCGGAGTTCTGTTCCTCTCGCCGGAAAGAGGTGTGCGGGCAGCCCCTGAATCCCAGCCGGAGCAGTGTAGGGTTTTGCGGCTACACCATGCGTATCCTGCCTCTCCTAATCCGTACTCTTTGTACCTTTTTCCTGGTTGCTCTGAGACCGTGGCATATCTGGACGTGATGCACAAGCGAGCAGGCCGCCCCCGCTCGAGAGTGTCGTACGAGGTAGAACCGCGATGAGCGACCAGGACGCCTTTGACCGTATCATCACGGCTCTGCACGACGCCGCGCTGGACGACACCGTGTGGCTCAGCGCGTTGGGGCTTGTGAATGAGGCAGTCGGGACGGTGGGCAGTCATCTGCTGATCCTGAGCGGGCAGACGCAGGCCGACCTCACCGTCCTATTCGAGAGCACGCACTACTTCGACCCCCCCAGCGGCTTGGACCAAGTGTATACCCAGCGCTACTTTCCCCACGACGAAAGGATACCCCGCTTCCTCCGTCTGGCCGATAGCCGCATGGTACACGTCCCCACGCTCTACACCGCACGGGAGCGGAAAACCTCCCCGACCTATAACGAACTTTTGCGCCGCTCTCATGGTCGCCAGGGTTTGAATGTGCGCCTGGACGGCCCGGAGAGCTGCCACATCGCCTGGGCACTGGCCGACCCTTTTGACTCTAACGGCTGGGGCGCCGAACATCTCACAATCCTCACCAAGTTGTTGCCCCACCTGCGCCAATTTGTCCGCGTCCGGCAGACATTGGCCAAAGCCGACGCCCTCCATGCCCCGCTCACCCACTTGCTCGATAACGCCCTGATCGGTGTCCTGTTCCTTGACCGCCACGGGAAGATCATCGAGACCAACGCTCGCGCCCTACGTATCCTCCAGCGGGCCAACAGCGTGAGAGACCGGGACGGATTCCTGCACGCCCGGCACCCCACCGACGACACCACCCTTCAGCGGCTCCTCGTCCACGCCCTGCCCCACTGGGGGCAGCCCGTCTCCAGCGGCTCCATGACAGTTCAGCGGGTTCCCGGCACCCTCCCGCTGACTGTGCATCTCAGCCCGGTCCCTCACCGGGCCGACTTCGGCGCCCAGCGTATTGCCGCCTTCGTGTTGCTGATCGATCCTGTCGAGCGTCCCCAGATTGATCCCACCTGCCTCGCTACGACACTCGGCCTCACCCGGGCCGAGAGCCGCGTGGCCGCCGCCCTAGCCGCTGGCTACAGCGTCCGGGACATCGCCGTGGCCACGCGCCGGACCCAGGCGACGGTGCGCTCCCACGTCAGGCAGCTCCACCACAAACTGGGCGTCCACACTCAGGCCGACCTGGTCCGGCTGGTGCTGACCACCGCCGGGGTGCCCCTGCCGCGCGCCTGACTGCCCCTCCCTACCCCAAAATTTTCGTCCATTGCCGCAAAAATACCCAAAATTGGGGAGGAAATCGGGACGGGGGGTGTGATAAGGACCCCAAGCATTCCCCCAGGGAGGCCATGTGTATAGCCATGCGTATATCTATTCTGCTGCGTCTGTTCGTGCGTCTCGCGGTGCTGGCTCCGGCGCTGGTTCTCGCCGTGGAAGCCCTCTGCCCCACTGTCGTCTTCGCCCAAGCCACCCTGGAGAACCCCCGGTCCGGCTCCTTCCAGAGCGGGGTCGCCGCCATCTCCGGCTGGGCGTGTGACGCCAATGAGATTCTCATCGAACTCAACGGCGTGCCCTACCGCGCCGGCTACCCGACAACAAGGCCGGATACCCTGGGGCGCTGTGGCGATACCGACAACGGCTTCAGCCTGCTGTGGAACTGGAACAACCTGGGAGCAGGGAGGCATACGGTCCGGGCGCTGCTTGACGGGGTAGAGTTTGCCAACACGACCGTGCACGTAACCACCTTTGGGGAGGACCCCTTCCCACGGGGGTGGAGTGGCACGTTTAACCTGCCCGACTTCCCCACCTCCGGCGAGACCACCATTGTCCGGTGGGAAGAGTCGCTCCAGAAATTTGTCATCACGGACGGGCAGCCGCCTACCGGCGGGGGATACAACCAGGTAGCGGGCGTGAGCGCCGTATTGGAAAACCCGTCGCTGGGGTCAGCCCAGAGTGGAGTGGGTGTGATTTCCGGCTGGGCGTGCGAAGCCCAGAACATCGTCATCGAACTCAACGGGGAACCCTACCGAGCGGGCTACCCCACCACAAGGCCGGATACCCTGGGGCGCTGTGGCGATACCAATAATGGCTTCAGTCTATTGTGGAACTGGAACAACCTGGGAGCGGGAACGCATACGGTGCGCGCCCTGATTGATGGGCAGGAATTTGCCACCGCGACCGTATGGGTGACGACCTTTGGGGAAGACCCGTTCCCGCGGGGCTGGAGTGGCACGTTTGATCTATCCGACTTTCCCACCTCCGGCGAGACCGCCGTCGTCCAGTGGGAAGAGTCGCTCCAGAACTTTGTCATCAGCGCGGCGTTGCCCACACGGCAACTGATGGCCGTCCATCCTGTTGTGGCGCTCCCGGCGGACGTCCAGATTCCGAATGTGGCGGTGCGGTCTGTCTACGCCGAGACCGCCGAGGTGCTCGCGAGCCCCAAGCCGTCGCTGCTCCTGGCCGAAGACACGGAGGGCACCGTGCTGCTGGGCGTGGCCAATAGGGATGGGGGCGTGCTGGGCGAGCGGGATGGCCGCGTCGAAGTCAGCGTGGACAGTACGGCGGTCATGCTGGTGGCGCTCCGCGCCGGCTATGCCGTCCACGAAATTGATCAGGAGGTAGTGGCCGCGATTCAAGGGCATGCCGAGTATGCCGACCTGACCGTGACGCTCGCGGCGCTCGTGGAGGCAGACAAAAACTTTCTGGATACCCTGATATACCACCCCGATGTCGTAGCAACCATCGAAACCATCAGTGGGATATTCGGGGCCAACGGGCCACACAGCCGTCGCGGCCTGAGCCTGAGGTATAGTCTGGCGGGTGTCGCCTCCGCGCGCGAGGGCGGCCCCACCCCCTTATCGCCAAGCGTCACGGGGAAGACAGACGCGGACGACTGTGCACACCGCGCCGCCCTCTGGAGCCTGGCCGAAGGGGCAGACCTCGCCGCGATGTTCGCCCCCGTAGGGTCCGTCGCAGCCGCCCTGCGCCGGGCGGCCACGGCCGCACAGTCCCCACCCCCGCCGGATCAGTCAGACCCACAGGACACCGAGGAGCTCTCCCTGAGCGAGATCATGAAATTCTTCACCGACCTGACGGCGGCGCAGCACGCGGGGCCGGGACCCCCTGCTCCCGAGACGCAACCTGCGGGCGAAGGGGAATGTAACGCGCCTACCGCGCCCGGGGATGGTGGCGGGGAATGGTGGGAGCTGGCGATGCGCGGCTATATGGACCATCGGGGGACCGGAGGGGCTGGGCAGGAGAACCCCTTCCGCGCCTGCCTGCCCCCGGACCCACCCACCAACCTGCGGATAACGGAGGTGGGCGCGGACTTCTTAGATCTGGAATGGGATCCCCTGCCCGAGGGCGGGGGGGAGGGCTATACAGTTCTTCAGCACTATGCGTTTGACCAAGGCCTCCGCAGTTTGCCGAAGGCCCTTGGCACCGTGGAAACGACTCGCGTGCGAGTGCGTGGGATAGGCGCAGGGGACGTATGTTTTACTGTCAGGGCCGTAAGCCGATTGTGGACAGAGGACAGCGGAGATGCGGCATACCGCGGGGAAGACGTGTGGGCAGGTGCAGTATGTATTCATGACAGTAACATTCGCAGCGCGTTCAGCCCAGACAGGGAAGGGGGATGGTGTCGGTTAATCGGGATAGGAACCATGCAGAGCGACGGGCGTCCTTATAGGTCACACCAATGCATAAACAAGCCGTTGGAAGAGCCGTGCAGTGCGACAGATTTTGACGAGGAATCAGGAGCCGAGATCACCCGCATAATAGTGGCTAGCGGCCTGACCACGCGCGAACGATGTCTGAGTAGTAGGCCCCCATTCGATCGCTACACATTGGAGCCTGTACCGCAGCCGGACGGTCCATCAGAGGAAGCAGAATTATGTGAAGTGATTCATACCTACCGCGAGGAAGGATGTAAGGGCGAGCGGGAGTGCATCAAGAGGGAGATCGTGTGGGAGCCATGCAAAGAAGCGTCCACAGTCCAAATCCTACAGGCTAGATTCAGGCAGTACGCTAAGAAGTTGTTCGAGTATTTCTGCGAGAAGGAGTGCACGCCCGACGGAGAGGTCCGCTGTAAGGTGAGAGAGGAACGCGGAACCCACTTCGGCATCCGCGGGTAGAGCGCGTAACTGAGCCGAGGGCCAGTACCCCCCGTCGCCGTTCAGCCCATCGGCCTGGGCGAGGTTGGTGCCCAAGGGCGTTTGGTGTACCTCAGAATTGTTATCGTGTTATGGAAAGAGCCAATGAAAGAATACTCTCGTCAAGTTTAGGCTTGGCTTGCGAACAAAAACAATCGTGGTCGTGTGATTGCTACGGCGCTCAGGGCGTTCGTGTTTTTCCGTTGCCACTGCCCGTGTCTTCGCGGGAAGCAGCGATGAAGACCGCAAAAAGAGGGGACACAATGCCGCAAGTAGGTGAGCTTCAAAGACAACGCCCTGCTGTCGCTCTCACGGGATATCGGGCCGGGCACGCCCTCCGGGCTCCCGGGCGTAATTCTGAGTGTGGGCCGTAATGGACATGGCGCAGGGGAAAGCCATGAGTAGCTGCATTATCGCCGCTAGCGAGGAGCCCCTGGAGTTAGCTGGAGAATAAAGTTAGGCTCGCCCTCACCTGGCTCCGCCGGAACCGAGGAACAAGTTTAAGGAGGTACGCTCATGGATTTGTTAAGTCAGCTCCGTGCCGTTTGCAAGCGGCTTGTCGACCGTGGCTGGAACACCGTTCTCGAAACCCACGGGCTTGATCTCGAAACCGCAATCGCCCGTGACAATGTTGGACTCGCTGACGCTCTCGCGGCGAAGCTCAGTGTTGATCGGACGGTACCCGGCTTTGGCGACTTCACCACGGCAGGCAACCAAGCGATCACTCCCGGCAAGCCGGCCGCCAGCCTGCTTTATCACGCGATGGCGAGCCCGCTCGTCCATCCGAACGCGACCGGCACTGCCAGCGATCCGGAGGCCTATCCGTCAATCGAGGATCTCGACACCGTCGAGAACTACATCTACAGTCTGAGGAAGCTGGACTTGTCTTCTTTGCGCAATCCAGTCATCGTCGTTTTCGCCTATCAATACCGTACGGCTAGCGGCAGTCCACACCGTCAGCATGCCGACCTTGCTTTCTCGCGTTGTGGCGTTGCCCGTGCCGGGACCGCCCCCGCAGCCTACAATCCTCCGGGCCGATATTTCGGTCCTTTGGGAGACAATGGCGCGATCTGCGCGCTGCCAGCCCGCTATGCCGCCTTTATTGCGGAGTATAACCGGCCACTGAACACCGATACGATTCTCAGTCGCCAACGCGGCGACCAGAGCCGTATGTTCGCAATCCCTATCCACAAGCTGTTCCCGGGAAACGAGTGCCTTGAAGGCACCAGCCTTTCCATTGGCTTCCAGGAGTTTCACCGTAACGAGAAGCTCAAGCGTATTCACACCGAAGGCGGTGTGCGCGTCGTCGATGGATTCGATGTCAATGTCTTTCCTTTTGTTCGCGACAGTGAGAATAGTGACGACCTCGTCCGGCTTGAGAGGCAGGGTGCCTCCGTCAATGTCGTACCTATTGATCACCCGGAACTGGTCCGCACTGCTGTGCAGGCGAACAGCGTCTCCGGGAGACAAGAGATCGTACGCTTCATCGTTCCAGCGGAGACGGACAACAACCGCTTTTCTACGTCATTGAAGATTCCAGCCAATCAGAAGACAAATGCACGGCACGCGCCGGAATATGTCAACATCCGGCATAAGGTCGAAAAGGCAGGTAGCACTCTGGGGATCGTCGATCTGAAGGATTTACCAGCCGGAAAATTCGAGGAAACGATCAAAGAGGGCAAATATGAAGCAGCGCACTTTATCGATGACAGCTGCGACGGCGTGCTTATCCCGCAGATTGAGGGCCTGCCACCGCTTAACGGGACAGCATGGACTAATCTTCCGGCCTATTCGCTGGTTACTGCGCCTGACTTTATCCCCTTCGCGCATCAGATCGACATCGCCGCTTGGTCCCGGTTATCGTCCCGCAACAGAAAGCCGCACTTCAAGCAGGGCGATCCCGATCCCCTTTGCGAGGGACGTGCGCGGCCAAACCTGACGCTACCCTTGCCTGGGCAGCTAGGTACTCAGGCCTTCAACGTGCATGACGAGACAGTGGTAGCGATTGTCGGCTCGCCGGCCTTGTCGGAGGGTCAAAGCAGTGCCGGTGTGCCCAAGCACATTGTGAGCTATCTGACCGATGCCGCCGCCGATGTCTTCGCACCGGGCTGGGACGTCTCAATCGACGACCGCAATGGAGTCCGTTTCTATACCTCGCATGGGCTTGGCTCCCCGTTCCCCGAGGATGCGAAGCTCTGTGCCGCGATAAACTCCTACTGGCCGGCGGCCGCTCCGGACGCGTCACGGACTTTCGGGTTCCAGTATGCTCCAACAGCGATCCCGATGCTGGACAACGAGCTTGGCTACCACCCGCAAAACCCACAGGTTCTGGCGAGTAACGTTCAAGCTAGTCTCGGCTGGGATGGTGAGACCGGACCATTTTTTGAAGAGATCAACGGTAAGACCTACATAAACTTTGCGAGCGTCCACCGCTCAGACTATGTGACCAACGCCCTTAACCGAAAACTCACCGCGAAAGAGATAAATTCTGTCACCTCCGATGATTTGATCGAGCGAATGGAGGCGCTTCAGAGCTGTATCTCCTCCCTCCCGCCCTCGGAGGATATTGTCGCCGGAACGAGGCTTTGGTTGGTCCGGGCGGAGTATGTCGTCGACTGGTCGAACCATGGTTCGCCAGCCGACAAGTCTCTAACCCACAGCGGCTATATCTACGAGTTCGGCCTGACCAACGATAGCCCGCTGCAGTCCCACCAACCCGTAGCAGATGATATGACGCGACTTCGCTACGAGATATCCGATAGGTACGAGTGCCATCTCTCCGCCTCGCTTCTCTTCTTCCGGAAGAAAGGTGACGTCAACTGGACGCGGGGCAAGCGAGACCCTACAGCGTAGGGATCGCCTCCACATGACGCGCCGATCTGACCTGCTCATCGTTGGAGGAGGCCCTGCCGGCCTCGCAGCGGCGATCGTCGCTCGTAGCGAGGGGGCTGCTGTCCGAATTCTAATACCGGAGGAGTATCCCCGCGACCGGCCAGGCGAGACCCTGCATCCTGGGATTGAGCCGCTTCTCGACCGTCTCGGCGTCGGCGACGCGATCCGCGCTGGTGCCTATAAGCGCTTTCCTGGTATTCGGGTTGCGACGCTGGCTGGTGAACGGTTTGAGCGCTATGGCGAGACGAATGGCGTACCTTGGCTTGGTTTTCAGATCCCAGGAAGGTCGTTCGACAACGCGTTGAGGGCGCGAGCGGAGGCGCTTGGTGTCGAAATCCACGCAGGCAGAGAAGCTCGGACCGTCGAGTTGGACGGTAAGCGTGTTGCCGCCATCGACGGCTATACGGTCCGATTTGTTCTCGACTGTGCGGGCGGACGGCATTGGCTTGGTCGTCGGCTGGGAATCGGAATTGATCGGCTATCCACGCCGTTGGTGGCACACTACGGCTATGTCGAGATGGACACGAGGGGCGAAGACATACGGCCGCTGTTCGCGTTTGACGAGACCGGCTGGCTTTGGACCGCTCGAATCTCGGACACTCTCATGCATTGGACACGGCTGAACCTCATCGGCGACCTGCCGGAACGGGAATGGGTGCCGGAACAATGGGCCAACCACACCGGTGCCACGCGCCCGCGCCGTGCGAACGTGACATGGCGGCGGTGCCAGAGGGTGGCGGGGGACGGCTATTTTATTTGCGGAGACGCAGCCTCGGTTGTCGATCCCGCCTCCTCGCACGGCGTGCTGAACGCCATTATGTCTGGCATGCTCGCCGGCCAATACGCTGCCCAGGCCAGCCGCGATCCGCGGCTCTCTGAGACAGCACGGCGCGCTTACGAGGCGTGGATGTTCAGCCGGATGAACGCCGACTTCAGCGAACTCGCCAAACGCTACGCCGCGCTCCCTTGCCTGCCAGATTGGGCGGCGATGCGGGCATAATAGGAGATACCTCGGCGGCCGGATGTTCGGTGGTGAGAACCAGTGCCGTCTGCAACCCGGTCAATGCGCACGGCAATCCGCGCCTGGACCTGACGGTCCCGCAGTGCTCGCAGCCAGCGGCGGAAGTCTCGCTCACGATGACCGTGTGTGGCATATTGAGAACCTATCCAATTGACTACAAATTGCCAAGTATGAATGCAGCGGCCCGGCGCGGCCGTGTCGGATCAAGCGAGGTGCTTGTTCCCCCGACATAAGCGCGGTGAGAGGCGTCGAGGGCCAAGGCGGACCCGGCCGGGGTTGGCCAAATGCTTGGAGACGGTGCAGGCGTGGGGCGAAATTGCGGAGAGTTGTGGCCGCCTCCTCTGTGACGACATGGTGCACAGCGCCCACAATGGCGACAGCCTTCTGCCCGTACAAAAGCGAGAAGGGCCGACGACCTTCACAACAGCTTGATGAGGGCCACAATCAATCCACCCTGAGCAATCAGTGTGCCGAACATCCATTTCAACAGTTCGACTTTGAGGTGTGACAAGCCGAGTTCGAGGTCCGCTTTTGTCTCCAGATTACTATCGAGCAGATTGACCTGCTTCAGGTGGATGCAGAGGAAGCTATCTTGATTGCAACGCAATCACCATATAGGTTCGATGCAAGGAGATGCCACGCTGGCCAGTATCACCATCCGCAATCTCGATGACGATGTGAAGTCCAGGCTGCGCCTCCGTGCGGCGGGCAACGGCCGTTCCATGGAAGAGGAGGCACGCGTGATCCTACGGGATGCGGTCGGACGCAGGCCGAGTTCCCAGAACCTCGCCGCCATCATCCGCACACACTTCGGGCCTGCCAAAGGGGTAGACCTGGAGTTGTCCCCGCGCGATGCAGGCCGCGAGCCGCCCTCCTTCGCCTGAGGGAACGGCCATGTTTCTCCTGTATACCAATGTCGTATCCGAGTTGATGCGCCCGTCTCCGGCTCCCGCGGTCGAGGCGTGGGTTGCCAGCCACCCCGTCAAGAACCTGTTCTTCTCGGCGGCCTGCTCCTGGGCCGTGAGGCTCAACCCGCAATCTTCTGGCGGATGGTCTGCACTTCCTCGGCCGAGACACGCCGCCACGCCGGACGACGGAAGGTCCGACCGGCGCGGTGGGTGAACACGACCATGTCCCACGTCTCGGGGAGGGGCTTTTGCCCACGGCCCGCCGAACGCTCCGGGTAGTGCTCGACCCATATCAGCCCCTCGGGGTCAATGGTCAGGTCTTCCTGGCATAGGCGCGTCGCAATAATCTCGGCCGCGTTCGTCACGCTGGTGCCGGGGTTGTTCTCCAGCTCGGTACAGATGACCAGCGTCGTCCGCCCCGCACTGCGGACGATCTCCAGGTCACATTTCGAGTCGCAGTTCCGAAAGCCGGGGTATTCGTACAGCATAGGATCGCCTCCTAATCGAGCAGCCCCGTATGCGGGGCCGGTGGGGAGAGGGCTTCGCCACCCAGGACGACTTATCGTTCCTCTTTACACCATGCCACCATTGCCGGATTCTCGGCGTACAAACGCCGAGCGAGGCTTTGTGGCAAGCCGAGCGTGCCGCCGTTGTTGATGTCGTAGCCGGGCCACTCACGGCTTGGACGCCAGTCGTCTTGCCCGGCCGGACTCCACTGGTAATTCAGGTATCGCTCTGTCCGGCTGGCAATCATATTGATGGTTTCGATTCGTACCAGCCGCCAGTCATGTTTCCCAATGCGAACGGGAGCGGAAACCCACGGTAGCGTGGGAGATTGCTGAGGGGCGAACATGGCCATCTGTTCCATTGTTGTGTCCTCCTGTTCAGTGGCTCCGCTCACGGCGGGACCGGGTCTTAGTCCTCGGCCTCGCCGTCGTCCCCGAGAATACAGTCTGCCGCCCGCTGGGCCTGGGCCGCTGCGTGCACCAGCAGCTTGGTGTCGTCCTGGAGTTTCCGCAGCCACCCCTGGATGTAGCTGGCCGAGTCGTCGCAGGTCCGATTCTCGATCCCCGCCACACCGCACAGGAAGGCCGCCCCCATCTCTGCGCACAACTCCTCTTTGCTGTAATTGGTATCCCCAAAGGCCACCATATCAACCAGGGTCGGCCGATTCAGCCGGCTTGGGTGGCCGGTGGCATGGGTCAGTTCGTGAAAGAGGGTGGAATAGTATAGTTCGGGAGCGGCAAACCGCCCCGGCTCCGGCATGGTCACGCGGTCCGCGCTGGGCCGGTAGAAAGCCCTCACACCGGCGTGGACGATCTCCGGTCGGTTCGGCATGTGCTCAACGGTCCGCTCGCAGGACAGGATTTTTTGCGCCGCGTCCATCTCGGGGGCCTGAATCTCCGCCCGCTTCCGCCACGCCTCGGGCAACTCGCATTGGGTCGCGTTGAACACGGTAAAGGACCGCGCCACGGCGAAGCGCTCGGGCTTGGCATCGTCCGCTGCGTCCGCCTCGGGTCGCTTCTCCACCCATTTCCAGAACACGACCTCAACCCCGCGCTCGCCCTTCTTGACGTGGCCGCCGATCTTCTGCGCCTGGCGGTAGGTCAGCCAAAACGGGGAGCCCCCGGCCGCCATCAACACCCACACATTCACCCCCCGGTACACGTTGCCGCTGACAAGGTTCCGGGGCTGCCCCTGGCGTCCATTCCAGGGCTTCTGCCACGGCACAACCCCCTGCGCTAAGGCATCCATAATGCGTGTGGTCACACTTGCGTAAACGTCCCTGCTCATAGCACCCTCCTCTGTAAAGTAAAAAAGAAAGAAGATTTTTCCCGGCTCTCACCCACCTCTGTGGCCGGGAAAAATCGGACCGGCCAGGGTGCTTGCGCCTCCCACACCTGGAAGCCGACCGGCAGCGCAACGCGTGACAGGCTCTGCCTGGCGCACGTTGCCAGGGAGGCGTTGCCTTCGTCCGAGCGGGCGCTTGGCTTTGCGGCCGTGACAGGCTCTGCCTGGCGCGGGTGCTCAGGCGACCGCCTTCCAGCTTTGCCGGGACGGTCCGCGTTCAGCGGCCGGTCTGGCTAAGCCTTGCCCCTACCGGCGAGCTGGGACGGCGGAGGCCGGTCCTGCTCGTCGGCTCCCGCCCCGACCGGCTGGGGGCCGACCTGCTCCGGGTCCGGAAGCGGACCGGGAGCGGGGGAGAGGGAGGGAGCGATAGAGGATGTGCGAATGGGTGGGGTGTGAATGGGCGGCCCAGAGCCACAATCCTGGGCCGCGGCCGGAACGTAGGGAAGGAGGGGGGGATCGGCGCAGCACTGCCGCGCCAAAGCGCTGCGGTGCTGCGCCTCGGGGGGCCAGCGAACTGGGCCGGCCCATGTCCGGGCCTGTTCGCTGGCCTGCCTTTCGCGGCCGATGTCGCAAAAAACGGCATCAGGCACGCCTGTAAGTGCCTATTCTTTGGTGAGGGTCTTGGTATGAGCCGAACCGATTACGGGCCACCACGGCCCCGTATGGAAGTCGGTTTTTGCGGGCGAAGGCCAAAAACGGCGGTTTTGGCCTGGTTTCTCGGTTTGGGAGGGTAGGGAAGGCGGGACGCGACAGCAAGAGTCACCGACCGGCAACGCGCCCCACCGGCGGGATGGCGGAGCACTCGCTCAGGGCGGCCAAGCGCGGGCCTGGCCGCCTGGGACAGGTTTATCGTTGCGGTTGCTTGTCACCCAGCCGTCCGCGACGTGGAACAGGTACATGGTGAGCGCATAGCGGATGCCGCGGGACAAGTGGATTCCGTCGTCCTCCTCCATGGCCTCCCGTGCGTCATAATCGGTTGTGTCTAGCTCGGTGAGGTTATCGGCGAAAATCCGAACCAACTCGACGTCCTCCTCGGGGACACAGTCGCGCGCGATGGCGTAGATCGAACCGCACCGTTCTTCAAGGGCCTGCCTCTCAATCTGCGTCGCCTGCTCCTGCACCCGCCGCAGGCATCTGGTTTCCAAGGCTTTGAGATCAACATTGCTCATACCGTCCTCCTCTGACTATGCGGCCAGGCTCACGACCTAGCCGCTGCCTGGGACGGCAGGGCCAGCGCCCTGCCGATTGATTCTAGGAGTCCGGGTCGGCGGCCGGTGTGCCGTCGCCGGCGTCCGCACCGTTCTCCTTCCGACCCCCGAGAAACTGCACCTGCTGGGCAATAATCTCGGTCACGGACCGTTTGTTGCCGTCTCGATCCTCATAGCTCCGCGTCTGGAGCCGACCTTCCACCATGACTTGGCGACCCTTGGTGAGATACTGTCCGCAGGTCTCGGCCAGCTTCCCCCACACCACCACCTGATGCCATTCGGTCCGCTCTTGGCGGTCTTCTCCCTCACCCCACGCGTCCGTCGTCGCCACCGAAAAGTTGGCCACCGCCCGTCCGCTCTGTGTCTGGCGAACCTCCGGCTCGTTGCCCACATTCCCGAGAATCATCACTTTATTCAGCGCTGCCATGTCGTACCTCCTCTGTTGGGGGGCTTACGCCCGTTGATGAGACAAACCCAAGGACCATGATTCGATAATACTTCTGCTGTCTTGCACCTCCTTTCCCTAGCAAAAACACAAGATTTTTTCCCGACTCTCACCCATCTCTGGAGTCGGGAAAAAATCGAACGCATCCGAACGGCGCGTGCGCCGCCTGTATCTGGAAGCCGACCGACAGCGCAACGCGTGACAGGCTCTGCCTGGCGCGGGTTGCCAGGGAGGCGTATATGGCTTTGAACAGGCCAGCCCAACGGGCGGATGGTTCTAAGCCTCAGATGGCCGGTCGAGCGGGACCGGTGGAAGCCGGACCTGGTCGGACAGCCCCTTGCCGCGCCGGACGCCGCTAGAGCGACGTCGGGCGCGGCCTCAGTACTTGATTTGTGACGAAGGGCTGAGGGGGGAATGGATAAAGCGGCCTGTCTGGGCAAAAGACGGCTGTCGAATCTCGTCGGCGGATCGGGTTAGGTAGGCTATCGGAGTGGGGGCGCGCGGTGTGCGCGGCACGGGCCCCGACAAGGCCCTACAATACTCCGGGGGCGGAGCCGATGGGAGCTGGACCTGGTCGGACGACACCGCCGTAATCAGATCCACTCTGTACCTTGCATTGTGTCCAAGTCCGTTGAGTTGGGCGTGGCTGCCCAGTCGTCCTTCACACGATTTACTCCCAACCGCTCCCCCACCGTCTTGCACCGAACTGAGCAATGTGTCATTGATTAGTTACTCCGTTGCGTCCCACTATATGATACGGGCCGTAGCGGCATAAGAAGGGCTCCTGCGGGAGCCCTTGCTATTTTGAGTGGAACAGCCATGGATCGTGTAGCGATTTTTGTTGACGCAGGATATCTCTTCGCTCAAGGCAGCACAGCTCTGGTGGGCAGCAAAAAATCAAGGGCTGAGCTTGTTCTTGATCCGCCGAAGGTCATAGCTGAACTGAGATCACTGGCGCTTTCTCAAGCGCCAGGATGCAGACTCTTACGTATTTACTGGTATGACGGTGCTATCGGTGGGGCACGACCCACGACGGACCAAGCCTCGCTCGCGAATTTGGATGACGTTAAACTTCGTCTCGGGTTTGTGAATAACGTGGGAGAGCAGAAAGGCGTCGATTCTCTTATCGTGACAGACCTCATCGAACTAGCACGGCTCAACGCGATAGCTGAGGCCGTTCTGTTATCTGGTGATGAAGACGTACGAGTGGGGGTGCAGATCGCCCAAAATTATGGGGTCCGTATACACCTCCTCGGAATCGTCCCAAGCCGGGGCTCTCAATCGCATCAGCTGCTTCAAGAAGCCGACACCTCTACCGAATGGAGCGCTGAAACCATCGCATCGTTTTTGTCTCTTCGCACAATCAGCCCCAATTCCCTCGAAGCTCCGTCACGACCTCCAACGGTTGCGACGCCGGTCTCGCCATCCGAAGACACACGCCCTCTGGAAACGATAGAACAGTCGGTCCAGACTTTTATCGATGCCTTATCCGATGCCGATATTCGCGGTATTCTGGCCTACTGGGAAACAGAGCGCGGGATTCCGGCAGAGTTTGATAGAAGGCTGCTCCCGAGCTGCAGGGCTGCGCTCGAACGCGATCTGGAGCCCAACGAAATCCGGCATATGCGTCGCTGTTTTCAGCGGCTCGTGAGAGATCGTTCGGCATAGATAATCATCTCATCGCTCTGGTTGCTCCTGACCGAAAAGATATCAAGCGGGAGTTGCATTCACGCCGATCCGGTATCAGTACTTGGTTTTGGGTGAGTGCTGGGTATGAGGAGAGCTGAGATCGGCCCAGATGGGCACAAGACAGCGGGTTGGCTGGATTGGTTGGGATCTCGGGATGGAGAGACGTGGCGCGAGCTGGCATCGTTCGGGCTTAGCTTGAAATGGGAATCGATACGAGAAAGACGCCGGCCGTTGACTCAAACTGATCACCGCGACTCATCATCTAACGCTCGCGTCGCTTCGTTCCGACTGGTGATCCTCCCCCCTGGAATACCCAGCAAGCGCGTCGGCGCGCTCTTTCAGGTACTCTGAATACCGCAACTGATTGGCCAAGTCATCGCCCTCAAGACCACTAAGGAGGAGATTTTTGAGGTCTCGCTGTGCTACTGGAATTGAGCGCCAGGGCACAATGGCGTCGAGAGGAGCCATGAGGCGTTTGCGCATCCCTTCGTCGGCGGTGCGCCGATGCTCTGTCGTAAGCAGGTCAGGCCGCTCAAGATAAATGAGTCGTAGCGCCAGGCGACGGTATCTCGTGTCACTGAGTTGCAGGGCCAGTCCTCGCCGTTTCTCCCAAGGGGCTGTTTGAAAGCGTTGCATGAGGACTTCATCTTGCTGCGGCGGGAATTCATGCCCGTAGAGTTGCTCCTCGACGTGCGGTGACGGCGGATAAATTGGCTCTGCAGCCTGCACCGCTTTTCGAAGCCGTTCCAAGAAAGGCTTATCCTCTCGGAGTTGCACGACTTGATCCAAGACCTCGTCTTCGTTCTCGAAAGGGGCAAGATGTTCTTGAGTCGCCTCATAGAGGGCCCATAAGGTCGGCGCTGCGTTCGTGCGGATTGTCACGATCGGTCGCGTTCTACTCTTGCAGAGAGAGATCAGTGCCTCGTCCGACATCCCTCGAAGCGTGTCAAGGTCGGCGCTTACATCAAGGCAATAATGCCGTATCGCCAGTTCACTATGTTTGCCGATTAAGGTCACAACGCGGGCGCGATAATTATTGCCGATAGTCTCCGATACCAAAAATGCGTCTTCCTCGGTGATGAAAGATTCAACACTTGCCTTCTGGCTGAATCTCAGAAATTGCGACCAGATCTCAGGCGCGCGATTCCTGATAGTCTGGCAGAGTGCGTGTGTAGTCGAGACATCGGCCATGGCGTCGTGTGACAGCGGCGCAGCAATACCGTTCGCTTCGGCGAGCGCCTTGAGTTTGAAGATGGTGCGACCATTCTCGTCGGTCGCTGGCTTTATCACGTCTGGCCGAATGGCTGCCGTAAGGCGACACAGATTTAGAACGTCAGCTCGCGCATTTCCCTGCGTGTTCGTCAGAAATGGGCGGTAAAGACACTGGTAGAATGCCCGGCGTAAGAATTCTTCATCGAACGATAAGGAGTTAAAGCCGAGAAACAGGGTAGGGGACCAGGACTCTAGGATGTGGCGAACCTTTGCGACCATCGCGTAATGCGAGGGCAAAGAGGTATCGAGGAGTTGCTCTATGCGAAGCCCTGTCACATGCATCGCCTCCGGCGAAGGGATGACATGAGGCATCAGGCGGCAGCGGATCTGAAATTTCTCTGTGATGTTCAGTTCCGGGTCCGTGCGGACAGCCGCGAACTGAACGATCTGATCAAAACTCTTCGTTAGTCCTGTGGTCTCGACGTCGTAGATGACAAAACTCAATCCGACTCTCCAAGTGAGCTCAATCGATAGCGCATGGCGGCATCGCTCACCCTAAAGCGCTTGGCAAGCGCGGCCACAGCCTTATCGTCCTCAAGGTCAACGGAACGACCTTCAAGGGCTGATATCAGGAGCTCGGTCGGCATGAGCAATTCGGCCGCGAAAGTGTTCGCTTCGATTTCAATGGGATCCACGCCCGTAGCAGCGAGCGCGTCGCGCCGTAGCGAACCGCGATCAACATGTACAGCGCCCTCAAGCTCGCTGCGGTGGAGCTGAACGTGCGCCAGTTCATGGGCGAGCGTGAAGCGCTGTCGAGTGGGCGCGTGCAGCGTGTTGATGCCCACAATCGGCACGTCGTCCCGAATATGGGCGAGTCCAGAGAGTTCACTGTCGAGCGGAGCATACTCCACGCGGATGCCACAGGATTTGACAATGCGCTCGATAGGAACCGGCGCGGCCTTAACGCCGTGCTGGCTGAGCAGCGTCTGCGCTGCTCTTTGAGCTCCTTGCTTTTGGGCGTGTCGACTCATGATGAACCCCTTTTCAGACGATCTTCCCGAGGGCCGAGGCAACCACACTTTTGACCGCCGATTGCTGCTGCGTGCTTAAGCTCGGATCGCTGACTTTGATCCCAGGTAGAGGCTCTGGAGGCACCCAGGTTTTAGGCATGAGGTCCAGAATCGATTTGAGCTTGAGCGCATTCACGAGCGCGAAGAGCTGATGCACCATGATGCGCTGACGGCCGTTTTCGAGGTTAGCGAGTGAGGCTCTGGAAAGCCCCAGCTTTTCCGCGATGTCGCTTTGCGTAAGGCCAAGCTCTCGGCGGCGCTTCGCAACCGCCTGACCGAGGCGACGATAGAGTTCCATATCCGACATTACCGCACCATACCTGACACTACTATAAACTGCTCCTTTCTTTAATGTGCGTCAAGCTGACGCCATGTACTCTGTCCTCACTCCTAGGGCCGTGCCTGCGGCTGGCCTGGGGCCGATCTGGTCCGACATCGCGGTTGGTCCGTCTCGATGCGCGCAATGCCAACGCCAGCCCGCCACACCTCCAGACCGAAGAATCTATCGCGAGATTCCAACCAAAACCATCAGTTGTCACATCGTTTATAAATGTGTATACTACAAACATAAAAAATATATTTAGTGTTTTGTATTGACAGTCCGTCTTATCGTCCTTATACTTGGAGCGAAGCCGATGGAGACGGTCTCCATCGCACAACTGGCGCATAGGACGCCGATGGAGGTTGAAATGACGGATAGCATTTCCGAAAGAGATTCTGGTGCCTGCGGGAGTTCGCCTCAGGCCCACGGCAAGGTCGCGATTCCGGTGAAATCGGGCTGCACCGAGGAGCAGGTCATCGAGTTGGAGTTGGGCAGTCGCGTGACCGCGGTGCTCGACGTCGTCGCTGCTGAGCGCGGCTGCCTCGTTGAGGAGTTGGTCTTGGTCCGCGAAGGGGAAGGCGAACCACTGACCCCCGCCGTCGTGGTAGACGAGAGCTACCCCCACAAGCATCGCCACCATGTCCATCATCCGGGTGAAGTGTCAGTGACGGTGTACTATCAGGCAGGCCAAAACTGCCGCGTTTTCAAGCGGTTTGAGGCTATCAAGGACGTCCTGGCTTGGGCAATTGAGGTGTTCCACGTCGACGCGAGTATGGCAACCGAGCTTGTACTCGTGCGACATGGCCAGAAGGAAGAACTACCCGAACGCGAGCATATCGGCCATCTGGTGGAGAAGGACAGCGAGCTTACGCTCGATCTGGTGCGGGGCGATATCGCCAATGGGAACTGCCTATGATCACAGATCCAAGTATTGCCCGCATCGCCGCTGACCTTAAAGAAGGTGACTTCGTCAGCGGCTGTGACGCGGGTCGTTGGCGCATCATTTCCAACGAGTTTCCGGTCCTGGACTTTGTGATTTCCGCGATCGAGCCAGACGGCACTGCTAGCGAGTACGGATTTCGGGCCGACCTATCGAATTATCCCGCTCAGGCGCCGATGGTTCGGATCTGGGATCATGAGCGGAACGTTCCCCTTCCGCGTGAGCAGCGGCCAAAGGGAGGCGCGAGGATCAAGAAGACTTTCCAGCATTGGGGCAAAGATACTGTCTACCGCCCGTGGGACCGGATGACCGGTCCCCACAATAACAACGCTGTCTCCTTTCCGCATCTTGCATGGAACCCTGAGCGACGGCTTATTTTTATTTTCGAGGATCTTCATGGCATCCTTAATAGCAACGCTCGCGCGCAGAATCTTCGGGCCTCCGCCTGAGATTCTTTGCAGCACAGGGGTTTGGCGTACCGGTGTCGCGGAATTGAGGCGACGTGCAGGCGGCTGGCGCGAGAGCGGTGCCTTTCTGCTGGGTTCCAAAGGCAAGGCACGCCAGATCGAAGAGTTCGTTTTCTATGACGATATCGATCCGAACGCGCTGAGTACCGGCATTGTCAAGATTGACGGCCGTCGGCTCGGCGATCTCTGGGCGCACTGTCGGAAGACCGGGCGCACCGTTGTCGCCGACGTGCATGTTCATCCCGGTGTCTGCCGACAGAGCGAGTCAGACCGCGCCAATCCGATCATGGCCGAGGTCGACCACATTGCCATTATCCTCCCGGATTTTGCAGCGCGGGCAACTTACCCAGGCGGCATTGGCGTGTACGAGTACCTCGGCTCGCGTCGATGGCGGGATCGCAGCTTTGACCGCCCGTCGCCGCTTCACATTGGATGGTGGCCATGGCGTTAGATCTGCATATCGCGCGGCTCGCCAAGATACTCGTCGACAGCGAGAAAATTTCTTTTGATGAAGCCCAGGCTAGGCTGCAGGCGCTTACCCTTGAGGTCGTTATCGCGCCCGAGGCCGTGTCACCCGCTGCTCACGCCGCCATCCTCACGGCCGTGTCAGTAGCGAGTAGAACCTTCGTCGGCGGTGTAAGGGTAACGGGGGCAATAGACCAGCCTCTGAATTCAGCCCTTCCATTGAGAGGGGGAAGCCTCGCTGAGGCAGCCTTCCTAACGGGTGCCTCCGTCTTTGACGGCTGCCCCTCGCGCAAGATCTTTGTAGGTACGAACGGGGGACCGGCCAAGGCTTGGTCCGTCTCACCGTGGTGGAGCGGCTGGCGCGCGGGCACCGCCAAGCCGGGTGAAGCGCGTTGGGATGCGGGGGACAATCCTCTGCCGGGCATCGCGGCCGGTGCACTGGCTGTTGGTGAGGCCTTCGATGCTCAACGGGGCCGCTTCGGCACCATCGGAGCTGAGGTCAATCTTTGGCCTGTCAGGTCAGGCGAGATAGCCCCGCAGTTTACGGAGGTGTTTCTGCCCGGAGCGCTCTGGCTCATTGGGTTGGGCAACTTGGGACAGGCCTTTCTCTGGACACTTGCGGCGTTACCCTACACGGATCCCGCCGATGTCTCTCTCGTCCTTCAGGATCACGACAAAATTACCGAGGAGAATTGGGCGACCTCAGTGTTGGTCAAGGACGAGGTCTATGGGGTGCTGAAGACGAAAGTTGCGGAACATTGGGCATTGGACAAGGGCTTCGACGTCAGGAGAATTGACCGCCGTCTTCTCGCGACCGATCAGGTCGATAATGATGATCCACGTCTCGCGCTCTCGGGGGTCGACAAGGTCGAAGTACGCAGACTCATGGCCAAGGTTGGCTTCGACTGCATTGTCGATGCGGGACTTGGGCGTACCTCGTCCGATTTCGACAAGTACCGCGTTACTGTGTTCGACCGCATTCGCCCGATCGACAGGCACTTCGCCGCTCTGAAGGACGAGCCGGTCGGAGGGGACATTCCAGAGGGAAAGGCTTATCAACGCCTTGAAGCAGAGATTGGACCCTGCGGGGCAGCGGAGATCGGCGGAGCTAGCGTTGCGGCTCCCTATGTGAGCGCCCTCGCGGCAGCAGTCGCTATTTCCCGCGTTATCGCCATCGCTTCCGGTTGCGAATGCCCCACAAATGAAGTTGGAAGGCTTTCTTTTGAGGCGGACCAAAAACTTGCACCGTTGAACAAGGTAGAGGGCCGCGGCATCAGCCGCGCCGGGAAGCCCGATCTCGGAGCCTGCTATTAGCTAGATCAGATGATCAGAATCAGTGATGGACGGCTTTCACCGTAAGCGAGTCTGTATCCCCTCTTGCCCCTATCCATGTCTTCCGATAATTACCGTTATCAGAAATAATGACTGTCATCCGAGAGTGAGGCATAAGCGCGTCCGGACGGTGCCAGGTCGCCGACGCGCCCGCCCAGGAGGAGAGCTGGCATGATGGCTGAGACAACCACCGTAGCGCTACCCGACCTGGACACTGCTCCGCCCAGTCTGGCGCCCCACGCGGACACGGCTCAGGCCCTGGCCGCGGCGTCGATCTCTGCCAATACTCGCCGGGCCTATACCGCGGCGCTCGGCCGGCTGGACACATGGCTGGCGGAAATGGGTGTACCGCTGACCGATCCCGCCCTGGCGGAGTATCTGTCCGAGCTGTTCGAGGCCGGGAAGGCGCCGGCGGTGGCCGCCCTGGTGGTGGCGGCCGTGAAGTTCCGGGCCAAGCTGACTGGCATGGAGATCCCGGTTGGACCGGCCACGGCGCGTGTCCTGGCTGGCTTCCGCCGTGCCGGGCGGACGCGCGGGCGGGGCCAGGTCGAGGGGGTACGCTGGGAGCAGGCCGATGCCGCGGCCGCGCTGGCTGTCAATGAGGAGACCAAGCTATCCGGATTACGGGACGCAGCCATCCTGGCGGTGGCCTCAGATGCCCTGCTACGGGTCTCGGAGCTGGCGGCCTTGACGGTGGCCGATATTGATATGACGGAACAGACGATCACGGTCCAGCGCTCCAAGACCGATCAGGAAGGGACTGGAGCGGTGTTGTTCTTAGGTAAGCCAACGGTGCAGCGGGTGCAGACCTGGCTGGCGGCCGCCGGCATTCGGGAGGGGCCGATGTTTCGGGCGCTGACCAAGGGCGGCAAGGTGCGGGCCGGGCTGAGTGCACGGTCGCTGCGGACGATCATTGCCCGACGGGCCAAGGCGGCCGGGGTGCCGGGCCGAGTGAGCGGGCATAGTCTGCGGGTCGGGTCGGCGCAGTCCTTGGCCGCAGCCGGGGCCTCGGTGGTGGAGATGCAGCAGGCGGGGCGCTGGAAGTCGCCGTCGATGCCGGGGCAGTATGCCCGTAAACAGATAGCGCGGCGCGGCGCGGTGGCCCGGCTGCGCTACAAGGCGTGAGGCCGCAGACGCGCTCCGGGCGACGGCCTCGCTCGCAGGGGAACTCAACCTGTAGGCTCTGGAGCATGGCGGCTAGGGGCTTGGCGTTCTGCTTCGGCGGGATCGTACCCGGATAAGCTCTTGACACTAGCACGTCACTCATTTACATTCCTTGGTGAGACGCAGGCTTGTCTTGCCCTCTTTCCGAGGCCCACGCTCCGGTGTGGGCTTTTGTGTGTCTAGGGGTCTAGCGGTGACGTATCTGGCCTATCTTGATGAATTTGGGCACATCGGGCCGTACGTCAGCAGAGCGGACCCGAAGTATCATGAAAGCCCAGTTTTCGGATTTGCCGGATTCATCCTCCCCGCGGAGGCAGTGCGCGGATTCGGGACATGGTTCTTCCAGCGGAAATGTCAGCTGCTCGATGCAGAAATCCAGCGATCCGGGAAACACCCCGCCTTCTGGGAGAAGAAAGGGAGCCGCCTCTACACGGTGAGAAATGTCTTGAGGTATCGAGAACTCAGGACATTCACGTATCGTCTCTTCGATAAAATCGAAAGCCTGGGCGGCTTCGTCTTTTATGTTGGCATCAAAAAGACCGCACCGCCCGCCAGGCACCGTCCCAATATCCTCTACGCGAGAGTATTTCTCGAAGCGATCAAGCGGATCGACCATTTCTGCGCCGTAGACTGTCAGCCACCAGATCACTTCCTCTTGATCCTCGACGAACACGCGCAACGCGAGGACCTGATTACCCGCGCCGCACAAAGCATGTACGGCCAAACAGAGAGAAGGCGGCACTTAATCGAGATGCCTTTCCACTTGGAAAGCCACCGTTATCAAACACTCCAGGCCGCAGACTGGATTGCCGGTTTGGTCGGACGTTTAGGAGCGATCTGGGCAGATGCGGCGGCCTATGACGAAAACGACGTCTTTCGCCGATATTTTGAGCAGCGGCTCCATCGCATCTGTCGGCGGAGCGGGATCCGGAGTTGATCAGCACCTAGCCCTAGCCCGTAGTGTAGTGGGTAGGCGATAGTAGGATTGCTAAGCGGGACAGAACCAGTAGCCAGGAGGAGGTATGCAAGCATATACTCGACGCATAAGTTTGCGGAATCGAGGTCCACAACGAGGAGAGCATTGTATAAGTGCGCAGTCCAGCACAATCCTTACCAGTACCGATCTGGGGTTCGCGCTGGTTCCCGTCGAGAGGATGTCTACTGCTGATCAGTAGGCATTAGCTAGCAATAGAGAATCCAATGCCATTAGTTCGAGACCTCATCTACTTCGA
Source organism: uncultured Binatia bacterium (SeqCode) (assembly GCA_965243855.1). Classification (GTDB taxonomy): domain Bacteria; phylum Desulfobacterota; class Binatia; order Bin18; family Bin18; genus Bin18. Next base: position 85,974 of record CBDEWE010000002.1, read on the forward strand.
TATCGACAAGGCGTCGTCGCTGCTTAGCCAATTCGAAGGCGGTCTCCCCGGTGAGACACAAGAGAAAACTGAAGCGAAGAAAGACGAGCGAAACCTACGTAAATACGACATCCCGCTCTTTAAGCCGGAATTCGGCGGGATCACCACTGATACGCAGTCCCAGATGCAAACCCGCGTTTTGCACCACGATTTGATTCAACGGTTGGAGCACCACCTCTTCAACGCCAACCGCGGACTTGAGATCAATCAAGCCTTCGAGGAAGTACCGGACGATATTTCAGCGATTCATGACAAGGTTGCTGCTGCGACCTATCTAAAGGCCACGGGATGGGCCATTCTCGAGGACTTTGAACGCCTCAAGACCATGGCGGCGAAATTCAATCAGTTGGCTGAATTCTTCGGTCGGTGTGCGATGGCGAATCTCGAACAGAACGAAGAATACTCAAGGTTGATGGTAGAGCTCGATGCCGCCCGAAAGCAAGCCACAAAACAAAAGGACCGCAACAAGAAAGTACCTCAACTCCAGCAGTTGAAGAAACTAGAGGAGCAAATGCGGGCTGCTGTTCAGCAGCAGATTGGCGGTCAAAAGCTCGACGACTGGCTGCTTGAAGGGATTGGGTTCTTCATCGACTTTTTCATGCCGGGTCGTATTCTACTGACCGTGTACCCGTTCCAGAACCACAGAGACTTTCACGTCCTCTCGAATCTCAAACGCGATTGCTTTGTCGATGGCGACCTCAATACCGTTCTTCAAGCCTACGGCAATCGACCAAATCTTCAATTGTCGGTTCTAGGCCTTGTTACTTCGGTGCCGCCCGATGGAGAAAATCCATTCGATCCGTTTGGCGGAGACAATTCAGAAACCGTCCCGGAAGGCCGCGCCTTTGAGCACGGATTCCGAAGCATTTTTCGGCAAATGGATGAACTGTTCAAGTTCACAAACTATAGTCGTTACCCCAATGTTACAGTCCACCCGTTGGCCGTATTTCGCGAGCTCGGCGAAACGGCCAGCTAACAAGTGCGTGAACTGGAGCGCTGAATCCGGCGGCATCTGAAATCAGCGCGTAACGTCGCCTCCCGGTTACGCTAGGTTGTTAGCTAAGGATACGGGAGACGTTGCAGGATTCTTCAGATCAGCGAAAAGATTGCAACCCACCTCCTAAACGCTACACGGCGGCGTAAAAGTTCCTAGCGAAGTCGGGAGCGGCACCAGCTCGTCGGGCACTGTTGCTCTCTGGTAGAGGACACTCACTCCAGGGTCTCCGGCAATATTCTGGTAGCGGTCCCCACCGAAACGTCTGCGGAGCAAATCTGCAATCTTGCTCCCGTTCTCATATGAGGGATGCCAGACAACGTAGAGAGCGAAGAGTGGGCAAGCTTTTGGGTCCATAGCGTCAGCTTGAGGAATTTTGTCTCCTCATAGGTCGGCTGAAGTCATATTCGCAGCTCTTACGGTCTCGAAATGCCGTGTCAACCAAAAACTTCAAAATGCTTGAGTTATCGGCTATTGTAGACCAAGAAGTGACCGATACGAGGGCCTCAGGTTTCAGCAGGTTATCCATAATCCTATCGGGCATGTATGGATACCGCCTTCTGTACTCGGCTTCGTTATCAATTGTCGTCCAGTTGGAAATATGGGGATAGACCCTTTCCTTCTCACCAGTGTGCGCGGCTGTGCAGAAGTCACCGGCGGCAGCCGAGGGTAGATTCACAACAAGAATTCCAGACTGCTTGTTGATCGGGCCGTCGAACATGCTGGAATGGATTTCCCAATCCACGTGCTTCCGCCTCCACGTGTTTCTGCCCACGAGGACGATGGTGACCGTTGAGTCACGCAAATAATCGTCGCGGATCCTCCGTCTGATTGTTTCGGCGGGGAGATTGTCTGGGATATCGCCCGTATCAACTGACCGGTCAACGAATATCTTGTTGTCCTCTCCCATTTCGACGAGCTTCTCTTTATAGTCTTGGTCCTCGTCGTGATAGTAGCTGATGAAGACTTTATGGATCGGCAAATAGCACCTCCCAGTGGTTGTTGTGAGAGTGAAGATGGCCGTTAGGAGGCATATGACTCCCAGACCAATCATCGTCCAAGAAATCCAGAAGGCCACACTTTTCAGCCGCCTCCCGACGGGGGGGATGTCCTTGTCTCCAATCGTAGCGGCGATTTTCCGTAGGACTTCCCCGTTCCTATTGATCCCCTGCCCCATCCGCAGCATCGCCACACCGGAGATTACGAGTAATAGGCCTACTCCCAGGAACACCCACCACACCGGCTCAGACCGGTATCGGGCGAACGCCAAGATTGCTGCCCCTGCCCCAGCCGCGACCGGCAATATCTGCCAACGAAGACGGTCGAGGTGACGATACGTCTCATACCGCTGTCTATAAATCTCCAGCTCCGCTGTTGTTGCCATAGCCCTCTACTTTTATCAGCCAGACGTACTATTTTATCAAAGGGCGAGCGGGAGATATGCAGCGTCCTAGACCCATAGATCGTAGGAATCGAGCGGCAGGCGTCACGCCGCCGTTTGCAACCCCTTCTTCGCCACCAGCGTCAACAGCTTCAGCGAGGCCCCCCGCGGGCGCTTCGTGCCCCGTTCCCATTGGCTCACCAGCCCAGGGGTGACGTTTAGATAGCGTGCAAAGACCGCCTGACTCGCCTGTTCCCGGAGCCGGATCGTGCGGATCTCCGCCGGGCTGAGGTCCTTCACCGGTGTCAAACACAATGCGTCGAATGTCTTCAGGGTCCGTTTCGGCATGACACCGGCCTCGGTCAGGCCGAGCGCGGTTTCATGCACGGACGCCAGCGCTTCACTCTTGTATTGCCTCGCCATCGTAGGGCACCTCCGTAATCGTTCTGTTGGCCATCGCCGCTGCGACCTCAGCCTCTTGCAACCCTAATAGTACGTCTGCGAGGGCCTGGAAAGCTTTGCGTTCGTCTGGGCGGATATTGACCTGGCGACTCTTCGCGAACCCATGCACAAAGTAAGGCCCGCTCGCCTCGACGGGACAGCACGATACTCCGATATCCGCGCGCCCTCCCCTGCCCCGGTCGGGCGATCCGTTGCTTGATCACACCGCCCCCGAGATCGGCATCCACCACGCCCTGCTCCGCGCGGCGGACGGCATCGCACAGTGCCGCATCCGCTAGCCCTTCGCGCCGCGCGAACCGCACGAACGGTCTCGTCTTGAACACGCGCATCCAGCCTTACAGCCCCTTACTATCATACTTTGTCATATAGCACTAAGTGATAGAGTTGACAATCTATCTTCACATGTGGACTTCCAGCATCACTCCCGGAAGTGGCGGAGAGGTAAGCCGTATCGGTGCTCCAGCCTCCCCCCCGTAAGATGGGCAGGAGCAACAGTCTATTTGAACAGGCTAAGCGATTCCGGCTCACGCCGTTTTCGTTCTTTTTTCGGCTTCCGCTTCTCCCTCAACCAGCGGTACTTCTCGTCCGCGTCCATAGTGGCCGCGCTCAAGTCCACCTGACGAAACGTATCCCGCTTCGCTTCCATGCTCTCCTGCTTGAGTCTCATGTCCTTTCCTCCCTCGCCCTGTGCCACGGCCTCGCTGCCTTCTGCCCACAACAACACTTTTTTCTTTTCAGGTCTCACCCGGCCCTGGTCCTGAAAAGAGAAAGGTCAGACAGTCTCCCTCTGAATGGAGCGTCCCCAGCGTTTTCATGACAAATCTCGACGGAGGAGAGTTTGGCGGGAAATAAGCTCCCAGCGGAATGAAGGCTATGCTTCTCCTTTTCCTGGGGGGGCTCGGTGTGGCCCTGTACACGGAGCGGGGACGCTGCCGCGCGTGGTCGGACCTGCGGACCTGGGCAGGCCGGACGCGGGCGGCAGGGAATGGGGGGCGGGAAGGGCTTGGTTCCTGGGGCTTCCTTCTTGGGGTAGCGCTCGGTGTGGCCCTGTACACGGAGCGGGGGGCTGCGGCTTTGCCGGGACGGCCTAGCGCTCAGTGGATGGTCTGGCTAAGCCCGGCTCCTGCCGACGAACTGGGACGGCCGAGGCCGGTTCTGGTCGGCGGCCCGTCTTCCGCATCGGACGCCGATTTTGCGACGTCGGACGCGGCCGTAAGTCCCTGTTTTCTAGTAAGGGTCTGGGTATAGGAAGAGCCGATTACGGGACGCTACGGTGCTGTATGGCGGTCGGTGGTCGCTGGCAAAGGCCAAAAACGCTCGTTTGCTCGGACCGGGCGTAGCTCCCTCACCCCACCGGCCTTCACATGGGAGCATTGGGCAGAGCGAGGCTACACGGTCTGCCCTCCTCCACAATCCAACCTCCTCGTTTGATGTATATATGATTTGTATACATAGTCTGGAGGTGCAATCCAGAAAACCCCCGTTTTGTGAAGCAACCAAAAAAACGCCGCACTCAGTTGCCGTATACGGGCCGATCTCACCGGGCCGAAGGGTAATGGACCTGTGATTTCGGTCCGTCACCCCCGAATATTATTAGGCGCTGGTGTGTCCGGAACGCCACCGCGTGGGCTGGGCGGCCGATTCAAATCACATAGTGCGCCACACGGAATAGGCCCGTTCTCATAAGAGGAAGGGCCTATATATCGAGAACTTTTGTTGATAGAGGTCCGGGAAGCTTTGGGTTTCGTGAAAAAGAAAATTACAGAGAGAGGTGAGATTGTGAGCGAGCCGAAATGGCCAGTGGAGATGGAACAATACGATATGAAAGTGAAGTACCTCATAGATCATTTATCACCAGAGGGAAAAAAGAAACTTACGAAGATTGAAGAGTCTGAACCGGAAACAGTGAGGGACTACCTTGATAATCTGTCACCTGACCGTCTTGATGAATTTATTAAGGTGGTCGAAAAGACCTGGATAGAAGAGCTTAGACTTATAATGGCGGGCCTTCTTGATGAGAGGGAAGAGGAATAATCCAGGCATCGAATGGCAAGGCTTGGCAAAGTTCTGCAAGGTGAGGGCCTTCGGGACTCTGTGGGGTTATTGATCTTTCGCCAGGGGAGCCGGCCTCCTCATAGCCGCTCTGCACTCTCTCAATAGCCTTTTTTATGTCAGGAAGGTTGCTGCATTCTTTTCGACCTCTTCGACAATCCCTAATAAACTCTATGTTGCTCCGTGTAGTTGATTCAATCCATTTTCCTCTACAATTTTCATAGTTCTCTCTTCACTCATATCTTTCTCCTTATCCTGTTTTCTCTAAGATAGGTTCCTGGTAAATCCAGAACCCCTCTTCAAACAAAGCACTAAAATTATTTTCTCAATTTTGATACCTGTCCTTGCTGGCGTCTATCCTCTCAGCGTCTGTCATTCACTCGTTGTTGTCTCCTCGCCCTCAGTCGGACAATGCGGACATGTATCAGGCTCATAATAAATCGTGTCGCAATGCTCACACTGACGTTGATTGTCCGGTCTCACAGACCGTGGTGGTCTTGGCTTTGGCTCTCCTGGTATTGGTCTTAGTCTCGTACTCATTTCACACTCTCCTCCTTTATCTCATATAAGGTAAAGGGGATTAAAAACCCCCTTTAATCCCCCTCTATCTTTGAAACAATGGTTTTAAGACGTGGCTCTGGAAGGCCACTCTGTTCAACCAGCTCGGAGTAACCTCCGTTCTTCACCTTTTGTCTTTGCTCTTCGCTCATCCCTCCCCATATATTCTCTACTAGATTCTGCTCTCGCTTACGCCTCTTTTCTTCTTGTGTCATACGCCTTACCTCCCACCCATACATACCACCTGCAAACGAGAAGGTTTAGTTGATCGGCACGGCTAATTCCGCCGACGGCTTTGGTTCATCCTCTAAACCCGCTCGCAAGTCACCCGCTCAAGCTGATCAGAAACCGTTAGCTGCCAGCAAGCGCACTAGGTCCCGGCCGAGCTGGCCGCAGCGCTCCTGCATCCGTGCAGGCCTCCAGGCGGAAACCTCCGTCAAACCTGGCTGAACTGCACCCCGCCCCACAAAAGTGGGTCTCTTGTAAAAGACAGCAAACAGCCTCCCTTTGCGTATCTCTCTGATGGGCGATGGGGCCGCTAATAACCGTATGCACTCCGAAATCCCCGTTTCGTGAGACAAGAGGTAGCGGCCGCGCCTCCCTTGCCTCAGCAGCTAAAAAATCCTAATAGATGGGACCGGCCGCGGCCTGGCGCGGCCCTCTCCCTGCTTGACTTTTCTGCCTCAGCAATGTCTCCATTTCCCTGGATGCATACTATCTGCAAACACCAAACCTTAAACATCGGGTGAGGACGTGACGACATGAAGGAACAATTGGTGGGTCTGTGGTTTAAGGTACAGAGGCGCCCTCGCCCAGCTCCGTCGTCTATCTTTTTGTCGATACCAATCTGCGGTTTTAGAGCCGTCCGCTGGAAGGGTTGGCGGCTCTTAGGGCCGAGAATGTGCGGTGGGACCGCCGCAGGAAACATGTATGACAATCGGTAAATTCACAGCCGAAGATTGGGTTGAACGCCTCGCGCAGGCGCTCACCGAACTGGCCAAAACCCAGGAGCGCTACCGGGACGAATTCGCCCGCCACCGCCAGCAACGCATCCGCATGGAAAGCGACCAGCCCCGGCCCAGGTGGTGGCGGGCATTCGATCATCCCTCTCACGACCTCTGGGACTTCTATTGGTTCACGTGTGCCGGCAAGGACCAGTACTACATCGGAGAATACAGTTCCCTCTGCGCCGCCTTGACTGAAGTGCGACGCGTACTTGTGGAGCACCCCGCCTGGGCGGGCCTTGTCGGTCCTTCCGGCGACAGAGATGAGTTTTGGCTCCAAATCTTAGCCCACGGCAGCCCTGGGAGCTTACTGAAAGTCATCAGCGGACTCATGGCCCGCGGAATAGAGGTGCCTCAGGACGGCTTCCGAGTAGCCGCCGCCGAATTACACGGGCTGATTGATCCCGGAGGGGACCGGGAGCAGATCCCCGTGCCTAACGATCTCTCGGTGGGCTATCACATCGCCCTCTTCCATGGGCTACACGTGCGCGAGGAAGTCCAACTCACAGACAACATCACGCTCCGCCCCCTCCAGCAGCTCGCCGCGTTCGTGGACGAGGACATGTTGGAGGATATTGTACCGGAGGTCATCCGATACGGCGATCAGCAATCCCTCGGGACACTCGTGCAGCCCTTTCGCTGGAAGCCCGAGTTTCGGAGTGATTTCGTCCCCCGCCTGAATGGCGGCAGATCGTTTTTCGAGGATGCAGAGGAGTTTGTCGAACTGCTGGCCCTGTTTCACGACGCGCCAGTCATCTGCCTGGCGCGGATCCCGGACTGCATCCATCCCACGGCCTCGTATCTCCTGGGGGACTCGCCGTATAACAAAAGTTGGAGCCCTGCTGCCCGCTCGTTCGACATGTTTGACGGCGCGATTGATCTGCGCGTAGACGCGCTCGACGAAGCCAGAAAAGCCTTCAGAGAGCGGCAAAGCGATCACTATCAGTATTGCGCGCCGATCATCGCCCGGCTCGCGGAGGCGCTGGCGCGGAGCGGCCGGTTTCAGGCCGAGGACAAGATTCTGGACGTGGCGATTGCCCTGGAACGGATGTACGAACTCGAAGGGAACGACATCAGCTTCAAGCTGAAGATGCGGGCGGCCACATTTCTCGAAACCAGCACGGCAGGCCGTGTCCAGGTGCTCCGGGATGTCAAGAAGTTCTACGACGTGCGCTCGGGCATTGTGCACAAGCGGAAGAAACCGCCGTCGGCTGAAGTGAAAGAGCAAGCGTTCACACAGGGATTCAAGGTGGCGCGCCGGTCGGTCATCAAGCTCCTGCAGGACGGGTCGCCGGCGGATTGGGACGAAATGGTGATTGCCGGGACCTAACCGCGCTCATTGCGACGACAAGGCTTTACGATAAACGGAACTCCAAGCCTGAGAATTCGCCGAGCTTTCGCGCGGAATATTAAGAGCCAAAGAGAAATTTTGAATTTATTGTGATACGTTACAGCCAAGACTCCGGTACTGAGCCATAGCAGACGAGCGGGCTTGAGTATGCTGGGTCTCGAAGGCGGAACCTGGTTGTTGACAAAAACTTCGGAGAAACCCTTCGGGCAAAATCATGGACTTCAGCGCCGCTCCATCCTTAATAGGCTATCTGTTCCAGTGTAGATACGCCCTACTTGAAAGCTTGCGACGCCTGCGAAGAAGCGAAATATTTAGCGTTTCTATAGAGACGCTAGATGACGTTGTTTTCGAAACTGACGACAGTGCCTTTGATTTACTTCAGACAAAGCACCATATCTCACGGAAAGCTAACCTCACCGACGCTTCCCCCGACCTCTGGAAAAGTATCAGAATCTGGTGTGAGGGTTTGGCCGATGACTCCATCCCAGAAGGCTCTTTCTTCTACTTAATCACAACATCAACCTCCGCTGAAGGAAGTATCGCCCAGTATCTTGGCCCTGGTAGTACCCGAGATATTGGAAAGGCTGTTGAACGTTTAAATTCGACCGCTGGGTCCTCCGATAGTCAAACGCTTCAACCCGCCATTTCAGCCTTTCTTCAACTTTCAGAAGCGTCTAAGCGTTCCCTCGCCGAATCAATGTTTGTATTAGACAGTGTGCCCTCAATCACAGACCTCGATGGCGAGTTGAAAGAAATGGTCTTCCCAGTCGCGGCACGCCGGCACCTAGATTCTTTCTTACAACGCTTAGAGGGCTGGTGGCTCAGGCGTGTCATTAGGCACCTGACTTCATCAAGCTCTGACTCGATTATCAGTGAGGAAGTGGAAGCCGAAACGGAAAGGCTTCGTGAACAGTTCAAGCAAGATAGCTTGCCGATTGATGATGACATCATGGACGCGAGCGTCGATGCATCCGGTTACCAAGACAAAGTCTTCGTGCAGCAACTACACCTAATTGAAGTTGGTAACCCCCGTATCCTTCAGGCTATCCGCAACTACTTCCGAGCATTTGAGCAACGCTCTCGATGGATACGCGAGGACCTCATACTAATTGGCGACCTCTCCCGATACGAACGTCAACTCATCGAAGAATGGGAAATCTTCTTCAACCAGATGGATGATGACCTTGGCGAAGCTGTCACAGAGGAGGCAAAAAAGAAGGCAGCACAGGCCCTCTACAAGTGGGTTGAAATAGGTTCACATCTTCCAATCCGCCGTGATGTCACGGAACCCTCTATTGCTCGTGGAAGCTATCACATGCTTGCAGACCGCCTACAGGTTGGCTGGCATCCTGAGTTTCTTGACCGACTAAAGCACCTGCTTGAACCTGTGGAGGCTGCTAACCCATGACTCCATGGTTACGCCGTCCTCCAGAAGAAGCGAACCTCCTTAATCCGGCTTTCTGTTGTGTCACCCTCGCAGCAGCCGTAACCGGTTACTCTCGGGTCGAAGACCCGGGGATTCCGTACCCTCTCTTCTTTCTGGTCTTACCAACGGTACTGCACAAAGCTACACGAGATAGTCTCCCCCCAAATACCCGGACGTCATTAGCAGCGTGGACCCAGGAAAATGCGGAAATAAAGATATTGTTCGCAGACCGTGTAGCCGCGCTGAAAGAGCATACACGGCTGGCCATTCTATTTGGGCTAGACAACTCATGGTTCGATTTTCTCCCAAATGGGAGAATCCAGAGTACGCTAAGCGATACGGATATAGACGATTTTATCAGAAAGCTTGATGGAGAAGCCAAAGACTGCGTTAGAGGGGCTCGGTTTGTGGGCAGATGGTTTGTCCGAGCAGGGTCCTCGCAAACAATTTGGGCTCTCTTTGGTATCCGGCCATGAGTGTTCAAGTTCTTGATATCATACTTTACAGTTTTGATGGGAAACGGCGTCAGATATCCCTGCGACCGGGACAGTTGAATGTCATAACGGGAGGGTCGAGGACGGGTAAAAGTGCGCTTACTGAGATTATTGACTATTGCTTCGGAAGCGATGAATGCCGGATACCCGAAGGAATTATCCGACAGACAGTTGAGTGGACAGCCGTTCGGCTTCAGCTCCAAGAGGGCCAAGCGTTAGTTGCTCGACGACTCCCGGAACCTGGGAACCGTAGTTCTTCAACCTATTATTACAACGTTCAACAAGAACTCCCTATTCCCGATTATGCGGACCTGGCCCAGACGACAAATAAACCCACGTTAGAGTCTTTGCTCTCACAACACCTTGGGATTACAGAAAACATCCACCAACCACCAGCAGGCCAGACTCGGCGTCCACTGGAGTTGAATTTTCGACACGCCCTTATTTTTTCAATGCAACAACAGGACGAAGTTATTAGCAAAAGGCACCTATTCCACAAGCAAAGCGATTCTTTCGTTCGGCAGGCTATTAAGGACAGTCTTCCCTACTTTCTTGGGGCAGTCCGTAGTGACCACGTAAAAAAGCTGTCCGAACTCCGTCAACTCCGTCGAGACCTTCGGAGCCTTGAACGGAGGCTAGCGGAGTATGAAGCAATTCGCGGCCAAGGAACCTCTCGGGCTCAAGCTCTATTGTCTGAAGCCCAGGATATAGGCCTTTTTCAGGCTAATACTCTGCCGACTAATTTAGAAAATGCTATTGAAGCTCTTCGCGTGATTCGTTCACAACCTGTCGAGCCCGAGAAAGAACTGACTAGAGAAGACAACGCTTTTGAACGGTTACAACAAGAGCGTTCTGAGATGATGGAAGAGCTTCGTAGAGCCAAAGACCAACTCACTACTGCTGAGGCTCTGGCTGCTGACAGACAGAGCTATTCACGAGAGGCATCAGAGCAAGTTTATAGGCTACGAAGCGTTGAGCTGTTTGATTCAAGCGACGCGGGAAGCCATACTTGTCCCCTCTGTGAATCACCCATACCAGACCATACGCTCCCCGCACTTGAAGACCTCCAGCAGTCGCTACAAACTTTCAACCAGCAGGTCAGGACGGTAGAAGAGCGGTCTCCACAGATGGACCGTGTGATTCGAAGGCTCCACGAAAGAATGGACGATGTTCAACAACGTCTCCGTCAAAACCGTGAAAAGATGGAAGCAGTCCAAGCTTCAAATCGTCGCCTCCAAGAGATAAGGGACCGTGCTTCACGGAGAGCGCTCATCGTAGGAAGAATATCTCTCTACCTTGAAAGTCTTCCCCATCTCGATGATACAAGCGAGCTGAATCGTCAAATCCAGGACCACAAGGACCGGATTGCTACCCTCGAAGAAGAAGTAAGTGATGAAGCAGTGCAGGAGCGTCTTGACTCGATTATTTCGAACCTTAGTCGTGATATGAGCAGATGGGCAGAGGAACTGAGCTTAGAGCACTCAGACTATCCTTTGAGGCTGGACTCGAGGGGGCCGACCGTTATAGCCGACGCGCCAAGTGGACCCATTCCAATGGGAAATATGGGGAGCGGTGAGAATTGGGTCGGCTATCACTTAATCGCACACTTAGCGCTTCACAAATGGTTTGTATCTCATCAATGCCCCGTCCCGCGTTTCCTATTTGTAGACCAGCCCTCACAGGTCTATTTCCCTGCTGACAAAGACGTAGATGGCAGCATGGAAGGGATTGAAGATGAGGACCGGCAGGCTGTAGCCAAGATGTACCAGCTCGCATTAAAGGTAGTCCAGCAACTTGAACCAAAGTTCCAAGTCATTATGACTGACCATGCCGACATCGCAGAACCTTGGTTTCAAGATTGCGTGGTAGAGCGCTGGAGAGGCGGTAATGCATTGATTCCAAGTGATTGGGTTCCGGACCAGGGAAGAGACAACGAAAAAGACAAGAACTAGGCCGCTTCTTCGCTGCTTAGAATCGTGTACAGACCATCATCCGGGTTGCCGAAGTGCTTAGGGGCTGGCACACACCAGCGAATATTTTTAAACGGCACCCACTCATACCACTGAGCAACACTTCTTCCCCCTAGTCGCAGCGTGAGAGGGCCAGAGGATCGTCTTAGCTGATACGGGCTTCCATTCTGCCCAGGGCGACTCGCCCTTCCTCTGTGTCTCGCCCTTCAGCATACGTTAGCCGCCACGGAGTATCACGCTTGGTTCTGATAACGCCCCTTCTGTCCAGCTTCAGTCCAGCCGCTGACCGCGCCGCCAGGCCCAGGGCGGCACGAACTCATCCGCCCAAATGCCGGCCCGCGCCGCCTTGGCCTGATCTTCCTCGGGGACATACTTGGTCGAATAGCGCCGATAGGCCAGGGCGTAGCCGTGCCGGACCAGCCAGGCATTCAGGTCCGTGCCGTCGGCCGTGTAGCACGTGCTCAGCGCCCGGTTGTAGCCGTCCCGGCCCTCAATCGTGCAGGTGACCGCCTCCGTGCCGATCCGCGCCCGTAGCGCTTCGGTGGCGCGGTCCCCGCACCGATAGCGTTGGCCGGTGGCCTGGCGGCAGGCCTGCGCCGCTTCGGGGGCATCAATGCCCTGGAGGCGGACCCGCTGGCCAGCCACCTCTAGGGTATCGGCATCAACGATCCTGGGGGCGCTGTCCCGGATCTCAATGGGGATTTTGCGGATGCGATCCTGCCACCTCTGCGCCGCCTGGGGGGGGCGAGGGGGCGGTTGCACGTTCCGGCGCTGGCGGGCTCTTTGCCGGTCCCGATGACAATGCCGCTCGCCTTCAACCTCGCCCCACTTGGCACAATTGGTGCGGCAATAGTGACAGCCGTCGGCCGCCACGTTGCCCGGATGCGCCCCGGCTGGGCTGGCCATGAGGGCCACGACTAGGACCAGCAACGCGCCAATGCTCATGGGTGTGTCCCTCCTCGCCAGAGAGCGCGGGCCTGGGCTTTCAAGTCGATTTGCCAGGCTTGCAGCTCGTCGGGCTGGCATTCGTGCGCGACGAAGTTGAAGGCGGCTTCCAGGTCCGCTTCCAAGGTCTTGTCTTTCAAGTTCAGGGCCTGGATCATTGCGAGGGTGTTCTGGAGCGGGACCCTTGCGGCGGACCCTTGGAGCCGAACGGCACCTTTGAGGGCAGTCAATCCCCGCTCAGTCAGGCGCGCTTGGGCGCGTTTTTCGAGTCCAAAAAGGAGAGCATGGCGGACCTCCCCGGCCCGTATCTCGATACGGCGGCCACACTGTTTGCAAAACCGGCGCCCATTTGTATCCAAGGGGGCCAGGTCCTTGACGAAGGGCCGCCCCTCCTGGATGCAGCGACGGATGACATTGGGGTTACTCAACATGGGGTCTTCCAGGACGGTAGGATCAGGCAGCTGGCGAGGCCGACCTTCTGGACCTCATTGATGATGAATGTAGACAAGACGTGCTGGAGGAGTTCCAGATGGGAATTATATACTTTAGTCACATTAGCCGTCTTGGCCGTCAACAGCACGCCCAAGCACGGGCAGACCACTCGTCTTTAACGTCTCGGGGGTGGCCCGTGCTCGGGAACTGCAGCACAAAGGCCCGCCCGCGTCCCTCGTCGCGCGCGAGGATCACCAGATCGCCGATGACGAAGAGCGCCACGCAGCCGGTGCCCAAGTTCTCCGCGCCCCACGTCGCCGTCCGGCACAGGGTCGTGCCGTCCCAACTCCATGTTCCCTCGATCCGCTTGCCCTGGGAGGCCCCCGCCATCCGGCCGTCGCCGGTGTATAACACCGTCGTCCCGTGGTCGCCGGTCAGTTGCCGGCCCACGACCAGATCCCGGAATTCCTGCTCGGTCGTGAGCCGCTTGCCCTCGGCGCGGGCCGTACCGGCCAGCGCTGTGCAGACGCAGCCCATGACCAGGATCCAGGGCCAGATGATCTGATGCCGCGTGCGTCGCATGACGTTCCCTCCTTATCACTGTCCTTTCCTTCGTCCCTTACAACAGCAACCTCTCAGAGCGTCAAGTTAGGGTTGTGCCGTCCCACCTACAGCGGTAAGTGGGACGGGGGACACCCTCAAGCGCATCATGCAGACCCAACCCCTGGAGTATCAAAAGCTGGTGGCGTAAAGGAAAACTCCCGCTCATGGCATGAACGGCCGTTCGGAGGATTATTTTCCCAAGACCTGGAGTCCGGCCTTCGCGCAGGCAATGTCCTGTTCGACCGTCGCGCCCCCCACGCCAATGCCTCCCACGACTGCGCCGTCGATGGTAATGGGCAGCCCGCCACCAAGTAGGGTGGCTCCCTCAAGATGAGACATTCCCACGACAAGGGAGAGATCGTCTTTGACCGCATTATAAAATTCAACCGTGCCAAAGCCGGAGAGCACGGTATACGCCTTGCGCTGACTGCCTTCGATGCCGAAGGGTGAAGCACCGTCCATATGGCCGAACGCCTTCAGATTCCTACCGGCATCAACGACCGCCACACTGAGCTTGACCTCCAGTTCTTTGGCGCAGGCGATGGCCGCTGCGACCATCCGCGCCGCCGTGGCATGGGTAATCGTTCTTTGGGTATAGGTTGTCTGCGGGCTCTGTTTGGCGTCTTCAGCACTGCCGGCCCCAGGCGTCAGCGCGATCAGCCCCACGACGAAGCAGCCCACCAATACTCGTAATGGTGCACGATATGTCATCTTCGTTTCCTTCCTATGTCCGTCCCTCGCGGACGCTGTTCATGGTTCGGTTCCAGGTTACTCAGTTCCAGTTCTCGGTATGCGTGGCGAGGCGTGGTCCCCGTCCAAGCGGGAGGCCCGCTCGCGTGTCCTTAACCCATCAACCCAGGGTTGGCTCCACCGTCTATGGTGATATTGGCCCCGTGGATAAAGGCTGCCCGCGCGGAGGAGAGAAACAGGATCAGGTCCGCGACTTCCTCCGCTTCGCCAACGCGGCCCAGCGGGGTCATTCTGCGGAGGGTCTCTTCGGGGCTGCCGCCTCCCTGACTGAAGACGGAGGCAAACTTTTGGAGCCGTTCGGTCAGAATCGGGCCGGGGTTGATGCCGGCGACACGGACCCCGTGCTTCGCCCCTTCGGCAGCCAGGGCTTTGGTAAAATGGTTGAGCGCCGCATTAGCCGCGCCGCCGACCATGTAGTTGGCTATGGGCCGCAGGCCACCGGTTCCCATGATATTCACAATCACGCCGCTGCCCTGCTGCTGCATGTGCGGAAAAACCTCGCGCGCCATCCGCACATAGCCAAAAAACTTGAGTGCCCAGTCCTCCGTCCAGTCCTCATCCGAGATTTCCAGAAACGGGCCGAACCGGGCACTGCCGGCATTATTCACCAGAATGTCGATCCGTCCGAATTCTTCCAGGCAGCGCGCCACCACGTTTTTGATCGCCTCAGCCTGGGTAAGGTCAGCCTGCACGGCGATAAGGCGTCCACTCCCCACGCCCTGGGCAAGTGCGGCGGTCTCGTCTACGGCCTCCGCGCCCCGCGCACAAATGAGGACGGCCGCCCCTTCGGCAAGAAAGCCAAGCGCGGCAGCCCGCCCTATGCCTTTGCTGCCCCCGGTTACGAGCACGACCTTGTTTTCAAGTTCGAGTTGCATACGACGCTCTACACCGGACGAAATTTGGGAATCTTAACCCCAGGTTCGTGTTCAACAAAGACGACCTCAAGAGAGATTGGAACTGTCGTCTTCTCGGCCATTTTTGTCTCCCTTCTTTTTCGCGTGGAATATAGAGTCAGTGGCCTTGAGGCGCCATCTTACGATGAGACCGGCTCCTCGTGTTAAGCGCCGGGCTCCCGTCCGTCCCTCCTCATACACCAGCTCCTCTCCGGTTGTCCCTAGTCAAATGACGAGGCGCCCCGGTCCTTGCCCGGAACGTCCGGCCCCCGCACATGGGTGTGCTCCTCCTTACCCTACTCCGCGGGCTTTTGCCCTACATGGATTACGAGGGCGCGGAAAAAAAGTGGCCGCCCCAGCCGGGGCCTTCCCTGGCGTTGCCCGTTCGGCCGGGCTGACTCTCCCGTCTTGGAGGGTGCCGCTGTCTTCCGCTAACATCATTTCTGTTAAAGTTGCGCGGGCGGCGGTGTCTAGGGAACGCTGTAGAACGCCACCCCGGCCCGCTCGCAGGCGACCTTGATGCGGTGTTCATACCGCCCCATTTTCCCGTCCGTGTTGTAAATGACCACGGCGGGTTGCTTCCCCGTCAAATGGGCCGCAAACAGCGCTTGCTGGACGCTGTCGAGACTGCTCCGTTTGTCGAGACCGCCCTCGTACACCGTGTCTGCTGTCTCGCAATCCACCCGGATATAACTCTGCCCGGCTGGGTAGGTGTACTCGTGTCGGACTTCCGTCTCTCCACCCATGCTGGAACAAAAGGAAGCGTTGTAGGCATCCTCCTGCGCCGGGGCCTGGGCAGGAACCAAGAGGCAGGCCACAACCAGAAAAATCTTATTCATTCGTAACATACCTTCCCCTTCCTAATGGTGGCCATTATTCATCCTGAGCGGGACTGGCCTCTTACGGAAATACGGCCGTAGCCCATAGTGAAAGCGTATCCGGTCCTGGCTGGTAAATCTTTTCTCAACGATCCCCTCGCGTTCAAGCTGCTGGAGCCAGCGGCCGACCGTCCGGCGCGACACGCCGAGCCCGGCGGCCAAGAGCCCCTGCGTCCACCAGAATTCATCGCCGTGGGTCCGCATGAACCCGACCAGGGTGTATTTGGTCGGCTTCCCCTTGAGCAAATCCGGCAGACGAGACTGTTGCTTGCTCCTGCTTATGGTCAGGCCTCCTCGCCGGCCAAACGGGCCATGTAGTCAAGCAGGGATTGCATGGTCTTACTGATAAATTTCAGGCTCAAACCCCTCCGCGAGCTCTCGGATAGGGTCATCGCGGTCCGCTAGCTGCATGATTGCTTCCCGCAGTTCCTTGGCCTCATCCTGATCCATTGAAATGTCCGAAGTCATGAAGTGTTTCCCTATCAAATTCATCACTTCCCGCCGATATTCGTTGTGCTCACGCGCGAGGTTACACAGGGCACTGATTCCGCCGATACGAATAGGAAGCTTATCGTGGTCGAGCATTTCGACGGCTCGCTGGTATCGGGCGGAGAGCAAACTCGCCTGCGTGGCCTCGACTTGCTTCTGTGCAACGACGCTACGCCAAACTGCTAAGAATATCGCCAGGGGCGTACCCAAAGTCAGGACGATATTTCTAATGGCCGCAGAAGTGGAAGGTTCACCCCAAGAGAGGCAGTCCCAAAACCACCACGAAACACCTACCGCCCCAAGGACGTATAGAACCACAACGGAGATGACCGCTTTTACTCCCATATCGCTCATTTCTCGGTTTTGTGTGGAGTTCGTGCTCCCCCCCGCCCCCCGCCCGTTTCGCGGGTCCGGCGGGGCCATCAGGGGGGAGGGAAGGCAGGGGGCAGCCCTTCTCTCCGCCTATCCCCCGCTAGCTTCTTCCCCCAAACCCGCAACCAGTCTCTGGTGCGCAACCCACGCACTTCCTCGTTCGTCCGTTCTCCACACCAATGCCCGTCCAGTCAGCGCGTCGGCTATGCCGGCCGGCAGACCCGGCGGGTTTGCCGGGTCTGCTATCGCAGAATCCAACTGCTGTTGAGTCAGCACCGGATACAGCTCCGTACTTGAATATGCGCCGGAGCGGTGATCGAACGCGACCCTCGTCGCAGTGCCGAATTTTGCACCCGACAGATCCGTGTTCTCCAGATTTGCGCCCGTCAGGTCGACCGCTGCGAAAACGGCTCTCGACAGTTTGGACCGTTCCAAATGCGCTTCGATCAGTTGATTCGGCATCTGTGCCTCAACGAAGCTGGAGTGCTGAAGCACGCTTCCCGACCAGTCCCCACCTGTCATACGCGCCCTGTCAAACTTCGCAGAAATGAATGTGGCCCGTTGTACCTTCGTTCCGACAAAGGAGGTTCCGGAAAATACCGCCCCATTGCCCGACGCGTAGGACAAGTCCGCTCTGTCAAGAATCGCATCTGCAAGCTGCGCCCTGGACAACTTTCCCCACCGTAAGTCACTTCCGCTCAGGTCGATGACTGGAGGCGCCAACGGCTTCCGTCCTGCCCGATGCCGATCCGTGTGCCGGTGCCGATATTGCTCTTCGATATTCTGTGCCACCACGCTGCGATAAATCACGACATCCAGCGCCGCCTGTACATCTGCCCGCAGTTGTCTCGTTACCGGTTCCATTCCTACCGGTTGTCGAATGAACGCGCACAGGAGACGGATAGTTCGCAGATGAAATTGTTCGGGATACGTTTCGGCGAGATGGGCCAGTGCCTGAATCGCTCCAATTCGAACCGCGATTTCGCTGCTCTCCAGCATTCCCGTGCTCGCTGTATAATGCGAAACTAAAGTTTGATGCTGAAGCGCTTCCACCTGCTGGCTTGTCAACCACGCTTGGAAGAACGCGGCGATAGCGACGCACAAGCCTGCTATCGCCGTAATACCGGTTGCCAGATTGCTCCAATTCGGACGCATCACCGCCATACTCTCCTCTGGATGAAATCCATACGCCATTCAGAGAGTTTCCGTGCCGTCCCTTGTCCGCCGTTTTCCAGGACTACAGTAACATCAGGGACGAGACGATCATGGAAATAGTCTTTCAGGTATGCGATGACTTGCGAGGCAGTCCCTGATTTCAGTGTGCGTTCGCTGACCTTAGCCATTCTGTTTGTCGCCCAGATCGTGGCCACCTACTCTCAGCGCTTTTTCCACCAGCGTCCCCACGGAAACGCCCCGGCCGCCGCCTCAGCCAGAAGCTCCCATAACCAGCGTTCTTCTTTTTTCCGTGCCAGTTCTAATTTCTCTCTATCAACCTCCAGTTGCCGCATACGCAGCGTGTTTTCTGTGTGCTGCTCATGCAACATCAGCGCATCAATGTGACTCGATCTATTCATACGAGAACACCCCGACATACACAGGATAATAACCAGCAAGAGTATGGTGCAGTGCATCGGTAATCTCTATCCTTCCCGCAGCTCTCTGTTTGTTTGGGCCTAGTATTCAATATTGGCCCGGTCAATGAAAACCGGGGATGAATAGCGCCGCCTTATCCCCTCTCAGCGCGGCAAGCCCAACTGCACCCGGATCGCATCCTCGACCGCCCGCATCCCGGTCCGGGAGAGGACCCCCAGCTGACTCTTGAGTCGGGACTTGTCTGCCGCCATGATCTGATCCGCCATTGCCTTGTTGCGTTGCCTACCCACGGTCACGAGGGCTTCGCCGGGATACTGCCGGGCCGTATTGCTGGTCAGCGGGACGACGACCGCCCACGCTAGCCGGCATCGAGCGTGGTATCGACCACATGCGGCCGGACCAAGTCTTCGATGAATTGGCTGATCCGGCGTCTACCCACCGTCCGGTACAGGCCCTCGTAGACCGCTTCCTCCAGCGTGATGGTCAGTTTCCGATGCATGGCACGCCTCCCCCAAGCCCGTAATACGTATTCGACATAGCAGACACCAGCCGAGCTCGCCAGCCGGAGAGCCCTGCGGAAACTCGCTCGGGCGGAGTGCCCCAGGCGCTCATGACAGAGTTCATGAAAAGCGTGCCGGTGGATAATAAGGACTTCAATTGCAAGGGCGCGCCAGAACCGCTGACGCGAATCTGTCACACCCTTGCAATGCGGACAGGAAAAGATGGGGCGCTTCGCGCCCAGCTTCGCCTTTTTTCCCCTCCAGGGGTGGCGAGAGGGAAAAAAAGTCTCTAGGTTTGCTGGGAAGGATCATATGGAAGCTGAACGTTTACAGTTGGCGCGAGAGGCCACCGCCGCATGGCCGGCAGCGAATCAGCCGCATTGGACGGAGGTCGTCGGGGTGATCGTGAGCGGCACGGGCGCGCTGAGGCCAGAGCGGCTTGATTGTGTGGGGCTTAGGCAGATGCAATTGAGCGGCGAGCGGCGCGATCGGGCGCTCGACCAGCAGGGCGAAGCGTTGAAGCAGCCGGGGGAAGTCTTAGCCGAGCTGCTACGCCGCACCGCATAACCAGCCTGTTTTCGCGCGGTTTGTGTTCATCACGATACGGTGTCGTGTAAACTGTGAAAAACGGTTTCCCCTCATAGTCCCTATAGTGATCTCAAGCCTTGAGGATTTGATCGACCCGAGAAGGGAGAAGAGCATGGCCGAACGCAAACAGAAGCCGTCAGACCGCCGCCCAGGCGGGAGCACGCGCCAAGACCCGTACGGTTGGGCGCCGCTGTACTTGGCGGATACGAAGGACCATGAGGCGGTGGCGGCGCGCTTGCTGGACGCCGGCACCGACCTCCATCGCCGGGACCCGTACGGCGAGACACCGCTGCACTGGGCTGCTGCGGGAGGCCATGAGACGGTGGTGGCGTCCTTGCTAGACGCCGGCGCCACCCTCAATCCCCAGGACCTGAATGGCGAGACGCCGCTGCACCGGGCCGCGACGTGGGGCCATGTGGCGGTGGTGCAGCGTTTGTTAGATGCCGGCGCCACCCTCAATCCCCGGGCCAAGAAAGGCTGGACGCCGCTGCACTGGGCTGCTGAGGGGGGCCATGTGGCGGTGGTGGAGCGCTTGCTGGACGCCGGCGCCGCCCTCAATCCCAAGAGCCAGAAGGGCGAGACGCCGCTGCACTGGGCCGCGACGAGGGGCCATGTGGCAGTGGTGAAGCGTTTGCTAGACGCCGGCGCCACTCTCAATCCCCGGAACCGGGAGGGGGCAACGCCGCTGCACTGGGCCGATCTGGAAGACAATGGGGCGGTGGTGGAGTGTTTGCTGGCGACCGCCACTGAGAGAGGCTCTACCGACCTCAGGTCACTGTTCCAAAGGCCCTAGAGGCCAGCGGTTCGGTGATTCCGGGCGGTTAGGCCATTTTGGGCCGCTAATAATCGCCAGCACTCCGAAATCCCTATTTTGTGAAGCAACCCGAAAAAAACGGCCCCCTCATTTGCTGTGTGAGAGACGCTCTCACCTGGGCGAAGGGTAAACTACCTGGAATTTCCAGAGCCTATCCCAGCTCCGGAGGGATTGGGAAGGTTCGGAAACCTGGGTTTCTGAGATGTATCTATGGTGCCCCACTCCTTCTCGGTGTACGTTCTGCCGAGAAATTAAGCGGCAGGGTCCCGGGGGGGTCTCTCCATCCCCCCACGCCTCCCCTACCCTTAGACTCTCCTCACTCCCCATCGTTCACCCCCGTCTCCACTCCCGTGATAATAAAATTCTGCCGCCCTTGTTGCCATTCCAGCATTGTCGTTTGACCGGGTTCCGGGAAGTCTTCGACCTGGTGACTTCCCTGCACTCCCTCTAAAAACTCCTGCGTGCTTGGCATCGTCACCGTCACCACACTATGGGCAAACTCCACCCCGTCGGCGAAAGCCCGCACGGTATGGACTCCGGAGCCGAGAAGGTTCCAGTTAAAGAGCAGCCCGAAGCCGTTATCGGTGTCGCCACAGACATCGAGTGTGTCGGTTCTCTCCGTTCCATAGGAGGCTTCGTAGGTTTGGGAGTCGCCGGTATCGTGGGATTCAAACATGATCTCAACAGTGTCCGCCTCACACGCCCAACCGGAGATGATGCCGATGCCACTTTGGAAGGAACCGGCGGCAGGAACACCCAACCTGGCTTCTGCGGGCATGAGTTGTGCTCCACCCTCGGTTCTCTCTTCACCGGCGATCACAAAGTTTTGGAGGCCCGGTTCCCATTCGAGGGTAACGCTCTCTCCCGCCCTGGGGAAGTCGGCAACCTCCGTGGTGGCCTCAAGGTCCGTGCGGAACTCTCTTCCCAAAGTCGTGACCGTGACGGTACGTTTGGCAAATTCCACGCCGTCAAGGATGACCGTCACGGTATGTTGTCCGTCGCCGAGATAGTTCCAGTTGAAAAGGAGTCCATAGCCGGTGTCGATGGTGTCGGCTCCACAGACCGAAGCCGTGTCGGTCCTCCGGGTTCCGTATCCGGCTTCAAAGGTCTGAGGCTCCCGTCCTTCCGACTCGAAGACAAACTCGACGGTGGCGATATCACAGGCCCAGCCGGAGAGCACCCCGACACCGCTTTGGGGAGAGTTCGGGCCGGGAACCCCGAGAGCGGCGGGGGAATAATCCACCTGCAAGTTATACTCTCCGCTAAAACCTCGTCCGGCGGCGACTATTTCCACATAATAGATGCCGGGTTTAACGGCATGGCCTAAGTGTCCTCTGCTCGTAGCTGTGGCGACGAGAAGTGGCTCCCCCTCTGCTTGTTCCCGGTATAAACGGCTGATGGTATCAGGATCACCGGTGACCGAGGCGGTAAGGATGCCCCCAAAGGGAACCTTTATTTGGAAGAGGTCTATGTCGAAGAGGTCTATGCCGCGGTAGGTGAGTTCGGCCTCAATGCGGCGACTGATACTGCCGCCGGCATAGCCCTGGGGGTTGAGTTCGATAGCCTGAGCAAAGTCCCGGGTAGAGTCAGGGCAATTCCCACCGCAAACACCAAATAATTTATCAAAGTAGGGAACCATCACATTGTTGTAAAAAGTGGAGTCGACTTGCTTAATGGCCCAATCGGGATTCTCATTGACTTTTATGTAAATATAGGTGGTCAGGGTTTCTGCAAAAAATTCTTCGACATTGGTTCGCCAATACGAACTTTTTTCATCGCCGTATGGAATACTCCTATCTTTATTGGGCAAGCTGTCATACAAGGCTTTTATCGTGGCGTTATCATAACCGTTTTCCAGTTTATTATGGTGATAGCTGTGGGCGGCTTCATGGATGAGCGGGTATGAAGAATATCTTTGCCGGCGACCGAGAGTGATCGTGTTTAACCCGTAATGGTAACTGCTGGTTAGCCGAAAAGGATTATAAACGATTCGGGTGTTATTGAAGTTACTTAAAAACGGGCTTAGGTTAGCTCTTCTTAAAATATCCCTGGTCCTATCCAAATTCGCCTTTAGTAGAATAGGATTCGCATTATTGAGAGCGTCATAGCGTAGATGGAAATTGGGATGTTCCCCGAAGGGTTTTTGATATAAGTCCCGGGTGGCATAGATCGCATAGGTGACGGTACTTGAGGTTTGGATGAGAGAGGCTTCTTCAAAATAATCGGGGGAGAGTTCCTCCCTTTTGATTTGTTCTGCGGGATCGCTATTTTCCGGATCGTAGGTTCGTTTCCATACGATGAATTGTATCGCCGGATCCAGCTTTTCTATCTTGACGTAATATTCCCCTGCGGTGTCCGTGGGTGCAAGGTGAACTTTGAGGGAGTCAATCGCCCCACTCAAACGAAGAAAGTTGGGAACCCCTTGGGGCATTTGGATGCGTCGGGTGGCGGTGGTTATCCTTTCCCCAAAGTCTCTCAGCACCGTGCCATTTTCCGAGAGCATTTGAATGTGTTCTGTGTATAAATCTTGATCGATAAGAACCCGGTGCTTTCTCACATGATCCGAGAGGTCTCCATCGTTGTTATAGTCCAGGCCCTGATCCCCTTCGTAAATATCGCCCACTGCGATTAGTTCCACCTGTCCCGAGGCATAAGTATTGACCGTAATATGGGCATTTCCTTGAGAGTGTTCCTCCGTCTGAATAATATTTCCGTGGTTTTCAATGTAGCGGGGGGTGAAGACACTCGTCCCCTGGGATAAAGAGTCTTGGGCAAAGGCCGAAGGGGCGGCGAGACAGAGTACGAAAAAACAGGTGGAGAAAAATGTTGATTGAGGCATGGTTCTCTTCAAATTAGGCTTCTTTCTAGAACTCATCTCATAAATAGGAGAGTCGCTACTTTTACCCAGAATCGACGGCCTATAGAGCGCCCGTCAGACATTTATAAGATAGCTTCTACAAGTTGATCGTGATTTTTCTGTATGCGCTCTCGATCTCCCGCCGACAGCGGGAGCTGTCCCGGGAGGTTGAGACGCTCCGGCGGATGAGGGAAGAGAAGACGCATACAGAATCATCGTGAGATCTTCGCTATCTGCGGCTTTCTGCCTTGAGGCGGGCTTTCTCGCTTGCGAGCCAGAGCCCACCTCAGTGTTCCAAGTGGAAGCGCACATGGCACCGTCCATCCTGCAACTCGCTCGTGACCCCATCGGCAGAGCGACTGACGAGAAAGGCAGACAGGCGCGCCACAGCGGTGTCGTCGGACAGCAGTTCGTCGGGCGTGGGGGGACGCGTCACCGAAAACTCCATCAGCGTTCCCTCGTACCACAGGTCAATGTCCAGATTGAACTCGTCGAAACTGGCCTCGACCGTTATGGCTCCCTCTGCCAGGCCGGCACCGGCCACGCGCTCGAAAAATTCGTTCAGTATCGTCACCCCTCGATAGATGACATCCTGCCGTGCTCCCCAGGCTGCTCCGCAGGTTTCCATGAAGGCGATCACTGTGTCAGAAGAGTCTGCACCGGGCACAAACGTAAAGGAGCGACGGACGGCAATGCCGATCCGAAAAAGGAGATTGAGCCCAATCGCTACCACCAGGGTGACAGACAGGGGAGAACT
>CBDEWE010000003.1:0-2170000 GCA_965243855.1 uncultured Binatia bacterium (SeqCode)
TTACTCTTTCATGCCGTAGCACTTCAGCACGTTCTTTCCCAATATGCCCTCTCGGGCTGGCTCGGCCATCAGATTTGTGAGCTCAATCAAATTGGGAACATATTCGGGTGGATGATCGGCATGCGGAAAATCGCTGGCCCAGAAAAATCGATCTTCTCCAACAAAGGGGATGACCCCGGCGAGTGAACGTTCATCCGGGTCGCCCGAGATCCAACACTGTCGGCGGAAATACTCGCTCGGTTTGTCTTTCAGCAGCACACTCTTGCCCAGCGGCGAGTCGTAGACCGCATCCATGCGTTCCAGCCAGTACCCGATCCAGCCCGCGCCCACCTCCAGGACAATGACTTTGAGTTGGGGGAATTTGTCGAACACCCCATACTGAAAGAGCGAGACAAAGCCGCCTCGAATGGCATCCCCGCCGGAGATGTTTTGGTAAAACGCGGTCGAAAAACTCGTCATCCGGCCAAAGCGGGTTGGGGCCGCCCAGTGTGGCTCAAACGACGGATGAATACCAAACGGCAGACCGAGTTCCTGGGCCGCGGCAAACACGCGGTCATGATCGGGATGGCCATGGGCTTTGCGGCTCCAGATATACGGAGCCACAAAAAAGCCTTTCATCCCATCCTTGGCTGCCCGGCGCAGCTCTGCTTCAGCAAGCTCGGGGATACTAATGGGGATATGGGCAATGGGGAGCAGGCGTCCATCCGAATCTGAGCAAAAGTCCACCAGCCAGCGATTATACGCCCGGGCATAGGCCATCGACAGCTCGAGGTCTTCGCATTCGGGTTCCCATAACAGGCCAAGCGTGGGGTAGAGGAACACCTTCTCGATATTCTCAATGTCCAGACGTTGCAGCCGCTCTTTCGGATCCATAGAGCCAAACGAGGCATTATCAACATAGCCAGACCCGGTCGGCTCGCGTTTATACTCAATACCCCCAAGCTGGTCCATCACCCCAAGCCCCGAAGGCGCACCCTTACGAGTCATTTTGGATGGTTGACCGTTGACCTCAAGATATTCCAGGCCGTTGTCGTCCTTCCGAATACAGACCGCGCGGTCACGGTATTTGGGTTCCAAATATTTTTCCCAGAGATCGGGCGCTTCGAGTATATGACCGTCGGCATCGATCACACCTGACATGGGGAGACTCGGTAAGGCTTCAGGGCCGGGCATACTCATCCTCCTTTTGAGCACTCAAGCCGATCTGACTCCTGATCCTGGACAGCGCCGGCGAAACGCCCGACTCAAGAGAACGCTTCGCCTTGAGCATGTTGGCTAGGTTCAAGAACTCGAACGTTGCCGCTTACGAAAGAGTTCTTCTCCTTCCTCAATCTGCTCAGGTTCCATAAGCTCAACAATATACTCGCGCACTTTGAGCACTTCATTCTTGTGCTCGCCCGAGGCATTTGTCCCCGCCAGACTGATCCACATATAGGCTTGGCCATAGTCCAGCGGCGTACCTTGGCCCCTGGCGTAGCGCAGTGCCAGATTATACTGTGCCTGGGCATCATCCTGATTTGCCGCCCGGCGATACCAATTCGCCGCTTGGGTGTCGTTCTGTTCGACCCCTTGTCCAGTCGCATACATGAATCCCAGATTGATCTGCGCTTGGGCATGGCCCTGGTCGGCCGCTTGGCGATACCACTTGGCGGCCTCGGCCGCATCCTGTGCCACGCCCTGACCAGTGCGATACATGAGCCCCAAATTCCACTGGGCGTCGGCATGGCCCTGGTCGGCCGCTTGGCGATACCACTTGGCGGCCTCGGCCGCATCCTGTGCCACACCTTGGCCGGTATAGTAGTGGAGCCCCATAAAATAGAGCGATTGCGGAGAGCCCTGTTCGGCGGCTTGACGATGCCATTGCAGCGCTTGGGTCGCATCCTGGTCAACGCGTTGGCCCAGGCCGTAGAGTATGCCTAGTTCCGCCTGAGCATGCATGATTCCCTGGTCGGCCGCTTGGGTGAGCTGGGCAATCGTCATCCGTGCAATCAGATTATCGCGGGCACCGGCGTATTTCGCAGCGGTTGCTTTGGCGGCATTGAACGAATCCCGATCGCCTTTATAAACCGCCAACTTGGCCGCACTATCGGCCGCCTGGTTGATCAAGAGCAATGACTGGACGTCATCTCGCTCAATTCCCTTGCCCGATGAGTACAGGATGCCCAGGTCGTATTGGGCTGTCACATGGCCCTGCTCGGCGGCTTTGCGGTACCACGCTATCGATGTGTCCATATCCGCTGCCACGCCCAAACCGTTGGCGTACATGACTCCCAAGTTCCACTGGGCCGTCGCGTGGCCCTGCTCAGCCGCTCTACGATACCATACCCCGGCTTCGGTGTAGTCCTGCGCGACGCCGTAACCATTATCGTACAGGAACGCGAGGTCGTACTGCGCCTCAACGTCACCGGCCTCGGCCCGCGCGCGCAGTTCGGCAGTTCTGTCTGCCCGTGCCAGGCTCACGCCGCAAATACATATCCCAACACTCACGAGTATCCAGCGTGCTATTGTCTGCATAATAACTGTCCTACCGTACTCATTCTCAAATGAGAAGAGCAGGCAGTGCCTCCTTACCTGACTCCTTGGGGCATGTGTTGTCTCACAAGAGCAAATAGAACCGCGCTACGCGTGCCGCCGGTCCCAGACAGCGGGCGACTACCGGTCTTTCCGTATTGCGGTGAATTGGCGACAACCGCACAGACTGATGCGACATCGACCGGTCCAGGCATGTTCATGTACCAGAGCAGGGTGGCCACAGGAACACCGGGAGAGACCCGTAATTGTCGGGCGTGGCGTGCCTTCAAGTTTCGCCCACTGCCGCTCCAAATCCCGCCGAATCTCTTCATCCCGCGTCATTATTGGATGCTTTCTTTCTGGCTTGCGTCGAGACTCTTCGACCAGACTGACAGCTCAGTATGCCGTTTTTGCCCACTGTGAGAGATATGGAAAGATTCGTATCATGTGTGCAGCGCATCTATCCAGTCGGGTAAGGGTTGATCTGGCACGTCGGCGCTCTCGGGTAAGAGTTCAAGCACGTCGAGCGACATGCGGTAGCGAATGCGTCCGTGCCACAAATACGGGGTTCTCACAGAATTGCTCACCATGCCGCCGTGGAGGGCAGGGTGGGTACCCTGAGGGGGAGTGGCCTCTACCCATAATTCTGCCCCGCGATGTTGACGAACCCAAGCGTGCGAGTCCGGGTGGATACAGTCCCAACTCTCCGGTTCAACAATCCGGGCCTTTTGGCAATACATCATTCTTCACCCGTTTCCTTGTACCTCAAGAGGTATCCGTGAGAAAAGATTGCCCTGTGTTCTTGATTGGACGTGCGCGTTCGGGTTACCCAGAGTGTTGTCGGACATCTCTTCGAGGACGCAGGAAAAAATGAAACACAGCGGGAGGAAGCGATATGGACACTTTTCAATATGAAACCGTTCTGAGTACGCTCGGCAACAGTGGAGTCCGCACTATAGCCCTGAACCGGCCCGAGCGCCTTAACGCCATGAACGGGCAGCTCATGGTCGATATCGCGTGCGCATTTGACGAAGCCAATGCCGATCCAAAGACTCAGGCCATCATTTTTACCGGTCAGGGCCGAGCCTTTTGTGCCGGCGATGACCGTAAGGCGCATCGCCAGCCTGAAAACGAGGGAGAGGCCAGAGAGGCCGTGGATGCAGTCCAGCGGGCGACCCTGGCGATTGTCTTTGGTGGGAAGCCGGTTGTGGGAGCCATTAACGGCTGGGCAGTCGGGGGTGGGTTCGAGTTGGCGATCAATTGTGATTTTCCGATCTGGGCAGAAAGCGCCCGAGGGTTTTTCCCTGAAGTATCGCTCAACGCTTTTGTAACGGGGGCTGTCTCATCACTTTTACCGGCCCTGGTTGGTCTGAACAAAGCCCGGGAAATGCTGTTTCTGGGCGAACAGTATGACGCCCGCACCCTGCTGGACCTGGGCGTGGCGTGGCGCGTCGTCGACGATGCTCGCCTGCTCGCAGAGGCGCATAGTGTGGCGGAGAAGCTGAGTGCCCTGCCGCCTCTTGCCGTTCGAGCGATGAAGCGTGTGCTCAATCAGTGCGCAGCCAGCGATATCCACACCGCACTTCGACTGGAGACAGAGGCGACCGTTGCCAGCTTTCTCGACCCGGAAACAACCGAACGGCTCTCGAATTTCTAGCCTGAGAGGTAGCAACAGCCACCCGCCGGCTACGGATGACAGTTCGGCTATCCCTAGTCCTTTCCCTTCTCAGGGTTGGGCACCATCTTGCCGTGACCGGGGATAATCCAGTCGGCGGTCTGTAAAACCTTCTCTCGACTCGCGTTGAGTGCCTCCTGGCTCCAGGTCAGCGGAGCGTCTCCGGGCGTGATGTCCGGGAATGCCCAGGTATGGGTCAGGACATAGGTCCCCTGTGCCGTCTCGACGACCAGCGACGCGTCTTCTTCAGTATGTCCCGGGGTTTGCAGCACACGTATGCCTGGCGCAATGGCGTACTCATCTCCATGATCTTCCCACAGGTCACCCGTATACGTTGCCCAAAAGTCGACCAGCTGGGCATGAGGGAAGAGCGCAATATTTACGGTATGGTCGGGATGGTGGTGGCTGATAAAGACATGGGTAACGTCCTCAGCTGAAACGCCTTCTTTTTTCAGCGCGTCAAGGATGAGCGATCGTTCTGCAACCATGCCGGGATCGGCAACCAACGTAACACCTTCGCCTCGGACCAGGGCAACCGTACCCGCCACATGTCTGGCCCCGTCATCAGCCACACCGGGCATGGGCTGCCGCCCTTCTATCGGCTTGACATAGCCTTCAAGCAGAACGGTGACGGTGTTCGTGTTTTGCGCTTCTTGTCCCTGTACTCCGAGGGGCGTACAAACAAACATAGCCCCCATGAGTCCGGCCACGGCGACGAATCGACATCTTTTGGTCTGCATCATATTTCCCTCCTGTCTGCTCTCTGGCATAGCACTCCGGTCTGTGGGGGACTAGTTGTCTCGTTTCTCGCTTTTTTTGTTCGGTGTGGCTATTATCACTGGCATCGGGACGATGACGAATGTAGCGTGACGAGTAGAAACAGAAGAATACAGGAGACGCATATGAGCGATCTCTCCTCTGCCGAGATCTTACGCCTGACCCGGGAGTACGGCCTTTACGAATGGGCGGCGCAGAAGGCGGTGAAGCCACTCAGTGTTGACCACGCTCAGGGCGTCTACTTCTGGACGGTCGACGGCAAACGCTTTCTCGACTTCAACTCCCAGCTGATGTGCGTCAATATCGGCCACGGCGATGAGCGTGTCCTGACCGCCATTCGGGAGCAATCCGAGAAGCTGACCTATGTGATGCCGCATCTCGTGACCGAGCCGCGGGCCAGGCTGCACCAACTCCTGGCCGAGGTTAGCCCCGGTACCCTCAAACGATCTTTTTTGACGTTGAGCGGAGCGGAGGCGAATGAGCATGCCGTACGGATTGCTCGCTTGGCCACTCGGCGGCAGAAAATTCTTGTCCGCTATCGTTCCTATCACGGCGCGACAGCCGGGGCTGTCAGCCTGACCGGAGAGCCGCGCCGCTGGGGAGCTGAACCCGGTATCCCCGGCGTTGTGCGGGCTATGGACCCCTACCGCTATCGGTGCCGCTGGTGTCAGGAGCAGTCAGCCTGCAACCTCGACTGCTTGAATCATGTCGAAGATGTCATCCAGTTTGAGGGGGCGCACACGATTGCTGCTGTGCTGATTGAGACCGTGACTGGCACGAACGGCATCATCATTCCACCCGACGGCTATATGCAGGGGCTGCGCACCTTGTGTGATAAACATGGCATCCTGTTGATCGCCGATGAGGTCATGAGCGGCTTTGGCCGGACGGGCGAGTGGTTTGCGGTCGATCACTGGGATGTCGTGCCCGATATTATGACGGTGGCAAAGGGCTTAACGAGCGCCTACCTGCCGCTTGGGGCCATTATGGTGAACGACGAGATCGCGGCCCATTTTGAAGACAACTTCCTGTATTCCGGATTGACCTATGGGGCGCATCCGGTCTCCTGTGCCGCTGCGGTTGCCACCATCAAGGTGTACCAGGAAGACGGTCTGATCGAGCATGCCAAAAAGATGGGGACCGTTCTGGCGCACGAGATGGAACGCTTACGGAATAAGCATCCCTCGGTTGGAGAGACCCGCTCCATCGGCCTGTTTGGCCTGTTCGAGCTGGTCAAAAACCGCCAGACGCGTGAGCCTCTGGCCCCCTTTAATGCGACGGCTGCCGAGATGGGACCTATGGCTCAGCTCGGTGCGTTTTTTCGAGAGAACGGGCTTTTCACCCTCGTTCGTTGGAACACTTTTTTTGTGAATCCGCCTCTGTGTATTAGCGAAGAACAACTCCGCGAGGGATTGGCGATTATTGACCAGGCGCTCGACATTACCGACGCGGCCGTCTCGGCTTGATGGTTCTTCTTGAGAGCGGGCGCGCATTAGCACCAAATCCTCTGTACCGACTGTAACCTGAGCGAAAAACGAGGATGCCATGAGAACAATAACAAGAAGAGCGCTACTCCGTTCCGGTCTTGCCTGGTGCGCGGCAACCCCTTGGTTGAAGCCCCTGAGGGCGGCCGCTGACACAGACGCCGGTCAGCCTGCCCCGCAGATGGCGCCCGGTGTGACCGACACCGAGATTGTTCTGGGCATGTCTGCGGCCTTCTCGGGACCCTCCCGGGGTTTGGGTATCGAACTGTATCGTGGCGCCACTGCCTACTTCGACCATGTGAATGAGCAGGGGGGGATTGCAGGCCGCAACGTGATTCTCAAGACGTATGACGATGGCTACCAACCCGCCCCTTCTGTGAAGAATACCCTGAAGCTGATGCTGCAAGACCAGGTGTTTCTGCTCTTCGGTTACGTTGGCACACCAACGGTTACGCGTGTCCTTCCCATGCTCAAGAAGTTCCAGGATAGAGATGTCTTTTTGTTTTTCCCCTTCACCGGTGCCCAGCCGCAGCGGGAACCTCCCTATGGCGACTTTGCGTTTAATCTGCGCTCCTCCTATCGCCAGGAGACCGCTGGTCTCGTCGATAATTTCGTTCGCATCAACCGGAAACGTATCGCCGTGTTTTATCAAGCCGATGCCTATGGGCGCAGCGGGTGGGCCGGTGTCAGGCGCGCCCTGAAGCACTACGGAAGACAGATTGCGGGTGAGGCCACCTACCGGCGCGGCACAAAGTTCACCGCCAGCATGCGTAGACAGGTCGAAATCCTCAAGGCGTCACAGCCCGAAGCGATGATCTGTATCGGTTCCTACGCGGCCTGTGCGGCCTTTGTCCGCGATGCCGTTGCCCTCGGCCTGCAAGTCCCGATTGCCAACCTGTCCTTTGTTGGCAGCGAAAACCTGCTGAAACTCCTTACTCACTGGGCGCTTACTGAAGAGCGTGGTGACAGCGAGCAGTACACGCGACTGCTCGTCAACTCCCAAGTGGTTCCGAGTTACGAAGAGGCCTCCATGCCCGCCGTCAAAGAGTATCGCGACTTGATGCGACGCTATAACCCGCAGCCGCCCCTAGAATTGCTGAAAGAACCTTACCTGCCCTCTGAGCATAGCTTCGTCAGCCTCGAAGGATTTATCGACGCCAAGTTGATGGTTGAAATTCTACGCCGGCTTGGCGACAGGCCGGAACGGAGCCAGCTCCAGCGGGCCGTCTTCACCGTTCAGGATTTCGATTTGGGCATTGACGAGCGGGCCTCCTTCGGTCCCGACCGTCGCCAGGGGCTACAACAAGTCTACTACACCGTTGTTGACGAGGGCCGTTTTGTCATGCTGGACAATTGGGAAGACAGGTTTGCCTGACATGAAAATCCAAAAGCTCTTTCAGAAAACACTGTTCGGCGTTTTCTCTCTGTTTGGTCTGATTAGCCTGTCCACCTCCGTGCTGTGTATTTATACCGTCGATACGCACTTGTCTGAGGAATACGAGAGCAACAGCAAGGACATCGCCAAGACCATTGCCGATTCCAGTGTGGACATTCTCTTGAATCGGGACCTGTCGGCACTGCAATCGCTCATCGATCAATTTGTCGAAATTCAGAGCATACGCTATATCTACATCACGGACGAAGAGGGCGAATTTGTCGCCCATACGTTTGTTCCCGGTGTACCCGAAGAAATTCGTACCGGAGACCGGAATAATACGGCGACTGTGGAGCGCAGCCTGCCAGGGATGGGTGATTTTGTGGAAGTGGGGAGTCCGATTCTGGCCGGCGTTGCCGGCACTGTTCATGTCGGCATGGACACCGATCTGATTGCGCTCAAGATTCAGCGAGCTATCGGCCGCCAAGTCTATCTCATCTCCATTATCCTTGTTGTTGGCGTCCTGGCTGCCATCTGGTTTGTCAACCTGGCGGCAAAGCCCCTGGGCGACCTCCTCGCCTATGCCGTTACCCTCGCGCGTGACCGGGATGACGGAGCGGACGATAAGCTGCTGGCACGCGACGATGAGGTTGGACAACTCGCTCGACTCTTTCTCTATTTTTCAGAGGGGGTGCAGGCTGAAGAGGGGCAGCGCGTATCGTCTGGAAACGATGGATAGGGGTTGACCTTGGAGGGTTTCCGAACAGTGTCCGGGCCGCACGGGCGGCCGGCTCGTCCTAGTGGTTGCGGTTGAGGGTTCTTGGAAATGGCTCAACAAAAACATATGCCGCGGGCGATGATTGCCCTGTTGTGTACGCTCCTGCAGACCTGCTTCGGGACCGTTTATGCGTGGAGTTTCTTTCAGACGTTGCTGGTCAGGCAGCTTGGCTGGTCCTTCACAGAAACAGCCTGGGCCTTCAGCCTCGCGATTTTTTCCCTGGGTATCGCGGCAGCCTGGGCCGGCACCATGCTGCCGCGGTTCGGTCCGCGTAAATTGGCCGTGGCCGGCAGCCTCATGTTCTCGGGCGGCTATGTACTCGCCAGCCTCGCCTTGCACCTGGATATTATCGTGCTCTTTTATCTCGGTTATGGGGTGATCGGTGGTGCGGGTATCGGGTTTGGCTATGTGACGCCGGTCGCCACCGTGGCGAAATGGTTCCCGGACCACAAGGGCTTAGTGACCGGGATCGTCGTCATGGGGTTTGGTGTGGGCGCGTTTCTTTTGAGCAAGGTGTTGGCCCCGCTGCTCGTGCTACAAGCGGAGGGCGATCTGGCACTCGTTTTCTTGTGGCTGGGGGTTGTTTTTGCCTGTATCTTGTTGCCTTCCAGCTTTGCCTTGAGCGACCCCCCGACCGCTGTAGCCGCTGTGGCAGACGGTCAGCGGAGCGACGAACCCGACTCTGCTACCCCCTACCTCCGATCTTCTGCGTTTATCTTCATGTGGGTTGTCTTTTTCTTCAATATCGCCGCGGGCATCTCCGTTATCAGCTTTCAGTCGGAACTTATGCAGGAAGTGTGGGGCTTCGCCGATCCGTCCTTAGAGCCGGCAATACTGGTCGAATACGGGGCGACCTTGATCGCCGTCAGTTCGCTATGTAACGGGGTCGGGCGGCTGTTCTGGGGGCTCCTCTCGGACCGCATCGGTCGCGTCCGGGTTTTCCGGATTCTGCTCGCCAGTCAGATGATCGTCTTCGGTATCCTGATGACCGAACGGAATCCTTGGATATTTGCGGCCCTCGTTTGTTACGTCCTCTTATGCTTCGGTGGCGGTTTTGCCACCATGCCTTCTTTCGTACTCGACGTTTTTGGGACGAAAAAGATGTCCACGATTTACGGAACCATTCTGACTGCATGGGCGGCGGCAGGGATCTGCGGCCCTCTCTATGTAGGACATTTGAAAGATCAGTATCCAGACCGGGCCGTCATGTATTGCTTTTTGATCGGAATTTTTATGCTGGGTCTTGGCTATGTCTTCTCGTATTTGCTCAATGATGATCGTATTCGCCTGCAGCGTCCGACCCTGGAAGGGACGCTCCGGCAGTATGGTATTGTATACCCTCGGCGCGCGTAGAGCCCGCTCCTCAATACCCGAGTGGACAGCGCTGCCACTCGTCCTGTACACTCGGCTTATGGAGTATGCGTGCTCTCCTGACGACGGTTTCGAGGATGAGGATGACGAGGACGAACGCTGTCCGTGCGTCGTCCTCATTCGATGGCCACGGCCGCCCGTAGTGAAGCCATTCCAGCTAAAATAATCGAGTATCTGGACTGCCTGATCCTGATAACCAAGTCACATGCCCGGCTTGCCTTCCAGGTCTGTTCTCTCTATACAAAGGCGAGGAAGGTAACCCACGCGGTCAGGGACCTGCCTGCGGAGGATAGGGTCTGGTTGTATAGCCGTGCCTGCGTAAATAATTGAAGGAGAGGTGCCATGGCTGAGTTTGATGTCCATATTAAAGGAGGAACGGTTGTTGATGGGACACGTGTCCCGCGCTTTCAGGCTGATGTCTGGATCAAAGATGGAAAAATCGCCCAAATTGGCGGTCGAGCGACCGGTGGAGCGAAAAAGGTTATTGACGCGGACGGACTGATTGTTGCCCCCGGGTTTGTTGACCTGCATACCCATTATGACGCGCAGATTCGCTGGGACCCCTGGTGCACGATTTCCGGCTGGCACGGCGTGACCTCAGTGGTTCTGGGCAACTGCGGCTTTGGCTTTGCCCCGGTCAAACCCGAGTTTCAGGAACGCTCCATGCTCACCATGACGCGTACGGAAGCCATCCCGTACGATTCCATGAAAGAAGGTATGACCTGGGACTGGGAGACCATCCCTGAATATCTGGACTCGCTGGACCGCTCAGCCAAAGGCGTCAACTGTATCCAGTATATGCCTACCGCGTCGCTCATGACCTATGTGATGGGGCTGGAGGCCGCCAAGTCTCGTGCGACCACACCCGCAGAAAAGAAAGAGATGCAGCGGCTCCTGCACGAAGGTATGGATGCCGGACTGTGCGGCTTCTCCATTCAGCGGCTCGGTCCCGACTCAACGCAAGCCGATTATGACGGCTCCCCGATGGTGACGGATATCATGGAGGACGAGGATATTCTGAACCTGGCCGCAGTCCTGCGAGAACGAGACGAAGGGTTTATCCAGATCACGCAATCAACCGGACATATTAAGGCCGACTTGGCCTTTCTGGAGAAGCTGGCGGAAACCGCACGCCGACCTATTCTGCACAACGTCATTGTCGCGGCCCGCAAGGACCCGAAAGTCCACCGCCGGAGCCTGGACTGGCTGGAGCGTTGCCGGGAGAGAAACCTGCCGATCTACGGCCAGACCGGAACGCACCGGACGGGTTTTGCGTTCACGCTGGAACACTGGAATCTGTACGATGCCAGTCCGGCCTGGCGTGAGTTGACGACCGGAACCAAAAGCGACAAGCTGGCGAAGATGAAAAACCCGGCCCTGCGTGCCGCAGTCAAACGCGAAACCGAAGAAGCGGACCGGAAGCTGCAAGTCATCCAGGCCGGTGTTGGCGGCCCGATTCCAAGACTGATCGTCCAGACCGCGAATGATCAAGCCGATCTGGAACCCTATGTGGGGAAATCCGTTGGTCAGATTGCTGAAGAAGAGGGGAAAGACCCCATCGACGTCATGCTTGACCTGTCGGTTGCCGGTGATCTGAATGTCGAATTTCTGGGACCGGACCGGGGTTTTAATGCCGAGCATACGGCGGAGATGATCAATGATTCGTATTTCACCGTTCCGGGAGCCTCGGACGGCGGTGCTCATACCAAGTTTTTCACGGGCGGCGCTTTTACGACCGACTTCCTGCGCTGGCTCGTCCGGGAGGAACAGCTGATCAGTCTGGAAGAGGCGCATTACCGGCTCTCCGCCCTGCCTGCGCATGCGGCCGGCTTCCGTGACCGCGGGGTGTTGCGCGAGGGTGCGGCAGCCGATGTGGTGGTCTATAACCTGGACGCATTGGACATTGAGCCGAATTGGATCGGCGAGATTGTGCACGACTTCCCTGGGAATGAATGGCGCCGGGTCCAGCGGGCTAAAGGCTATCACGCCATTCTGGTGAACGGGGTCCAGACGTTCGAAGACGGCGAGTGTACCGGAGAAACCCCGGGCCTCCTGCTTCGCAACGGGCGAGGCTAAGCCCATTTCCCATCTGAGTCGACAAGGGCGACCATTCGGTCGCCCTTTTTATTGCCGCTAGCCATCTGGGCTGGCCTGACTCCCCGGTATCGGAAAGCCCTCTCAAGAGAGGACGGGAGGAGTCGTCCTGAGCTGACCCTATTCAGTCAGCTCTCTGCCTGGTATACTGGGAATGCTCCCAAAATACAGGCATGAGACGGACGTGGAGAGCATGAAGAGGTAGCGCGATGAGTCAGCTTCCCACAGATGTTCGACCGACGGCTGCGCATCTGCCCCCCGCATCTTCCGACCTCCTGTGCCCAGCCTGTTTCTGGAGCGGTCCGCCGCAGCCTCCTAGGCGCGGCTCTCGCGTCATCGAAAGCCTCCTGTGGGCACTCGGCGTGACGGGTATGGGCCTACTGCTATTGGCGGGACAGCTCGTTCAGCTCCTAGTTGCGCTAGTGTGTCTGCTTGGTCTGGGATACTCAGTCTGGAGACGGTATCGCCGTTCTGCCGTATGCCCTCAGTGCGGGAGTGGACCGCTGCTCCCTGAGGATGCCGTGTATCCCCCAGCCTGCTCCCATTTTCTTTTTAGTACGGAGCCGAGGCGTGCGTCGGATGAAAACCGCGGGTGGTCGGCCGCCGGCCAAGACCCGGCCCATCCTCCAATGCCGCTTCTTGAGTCAGCACCAAAGAACAGACGGGTGCCATGACAAGAGTCAGAGTCATGCGCCCAGGGAAGGTCAGCAGCCACTCCAAAAGGGGACATACCGTGCTCACCGTCCGGCGTTCGGGAGAGCGAAGCATGCGGGAACCCCATTGCTGTGCCTGATCTCTGCTCCCTCCCCTTAACGAAAAGAGGCTCTTATGTGGACCAACGTGACACGCGCAACGAAGGACGTGACCGATTATCAGTTCCGACGGCTCATAGTCGATCTCGGACACGAGCACATTCAGCAGCAGGTCGTTCCCTGTCGCGATCTGGACGACTTCCTGGGCGGTATGGGGCGTGCGTTTCGCGTGCTCGAGCACTATGACGTTGAGGACGCCTATGCCCCGGACGCGCCGCTGGTGATGAACCTGGGGGTGTTCTCCGGTACGTCGCTGATGACGGGCTTGCGCGTGTTCTTCTCCGCCTACAGTCCGCTTAAAGTCGCCAATAACGGCAAGCCCTTTGCCATGTGGGCGACGGCGTCCGGAAAATTCGCCACAAAAGTTCTGGCCGCCACTGTTGACGAAGCCATTTTTCTCGGCCGGGCGACGCGGCCAGTATTGCTGTTGATACGCCATACCAACGACACTGGTCTGTCCCTCTCGCTCGAAGATGCGCGGAGCATCACCGGCCTGACCACCCATGATAAAATTCTCTCTCTGACCGATCGGTACCAGGATGCGCACGTTGCCGTCATTGGACCCGCCGGAGAACAGTGGCAACAGAACTGCTACGCGTCTATTGCCTGCAGTACGGTGAATCAAATCCACTCCCGTGAATGTAAGCCGCGATTTGCCGGTCGGGGTGGCATGGGCAGTATCATGGGATCTAAAAACCTGATCGCCATTGTCGCCCAGGCTCCAGACCGGACACGCGGCAAGCTCTCTCCCGCCCTGCTCGCGGCGAATAAAGAGATCAGTCGAGGCCCGGGATCAGTCAACTATCGCGATGCCAGGAAGGGCGGTAACGGTGGAACCTGGCGTAATGTCGCTGGCCTGCATCCGGTCGGAGCGTTACCCGAGAAGAATTTTTGGCCACAAGGCACCGAACAGCCCGTGCCCCTGTATCGGGACTCGATGGAAGACGCCTACTGTATTAAAGACGAGTCGTGTTTTCAGTGCGGCATTGCCTGTCATAAAAATATTTACTCCGTGCACGAAGAGAACGGACGGCGCAAACCTGGAAAATTTTATACGAAGTTTGATTATGAGCCCCTGGACCTGCTGACGGTGAACCTCGGCATATATGATCCGGAGCAGTCCCTCGAACTTGTTGAGCTGGTCGATCAGGTTGGCTTTGATGCGATCAGTTTGGGCGTCACCTTAGGGTATATTATGGACTATAACGCCCGTCATCCTGAGCGGCCGATTGTGGGTGGCCTATCGTTTGGCGATTTCGCAGCCACCCGTCACGTGATTGTTCAAGCCGCGGCCGGTGGAGTGCCTGAGATCGGACGCGGAGTGAAACGCCTGTCCGAGCAGCTGGGCGAACCTGCCTATGCCATGCACTGCAAGGGCCTGGAGCTACCGGCTTACTTGCCAGAAACAAACCCGGGCTATCCGTTCGCTATTGCGGGCGGCCATATGGGGATGCGGACCTTCCTCCTGCTCGTGACCGAAGGGAAGACCGATCTTGATTACTGGGTCGATGCCATTGTGAGGCGTGGCATTTATTACACCCGGGATGATGTCATTGGACTCTGTAAATTTGCCGGAACGCCAGATGAGATAATTGAACCCGTTTTCCAGGACCTGTACGGAGTGACGGTCACGCGTGAGGATATGCAGCATGCAACCCAGCGTGCCTATCTTCGGGGGCTCTTATTAGAACGGAAGCAGGGCGCAACTCTGGACGATTATGTGTTGCCCGCTCGGGTCTATGAGCAGAATCCGCACGTCCAGTTACCACATTTTCTGACGCCAGACTTTTGGGGCCAATTACGCGCGCGCGTTCTCCAGGCGTTTGATGAACAAATTGTCTCCTATGGTCTGCGCCCGGCCGCCTGAATATGACGTTGTGACGCATTTTATCCGGCTGTCCAAGCCACATACGGACCGTCGTCCTGTGCGGGCTATCGCCTTTGACCTCGACAGCACGCTCACGCGACCCTATCTGGACTTCACCCGCCTCAGAGCCCAACTCGACCTGCCCGAGGGCGATATCCTCCACTGGGCCGACTCTCTCCCTCCGCGCCAGCGGGCTGAAGCCTTTGCCACTATTGAGGCATTTGAACAAGACGGGGTCGATCATGTCGCCTGGAACGACGGGGCGCAGGAGACATTAGCAGCGCTCCAAGCCTGCGGCCTGCCGGTCGCTATTATTACCCGGAATAGTCGAACTTCGCTTACAGCCGTATGTACGCACCTGGATATCCGCGTCGACGTCCTCATTGCCCGGGAGGACGCAACTCCCAAGCCGGACCCGGCCTGTGTCCTGCTGGCAAGCGCCCGCCTGGGGGTTCAGGTGGGGACCCTGCTCATGGTAGGAGACTTTCGGCACGATACCGAGGCCGGACGGGCGGCTGGTGCCATGACGGTCCTCCTGACCAACGGCAAAACGCCGACCTGGACGGTTGAGGCCGACCTGGTGATTCACCGCCTGCCCGAACTCTTGGCCTATGTGGAAAAAGAGTAAACGTGTCTACCGGTAGACATGCAGATGTTGACACGTTTACTCTTTTCTGGACTCTCAACATAATGCAGGAGGACCCTCATGGAATTTGCCATTGCCTACCCGGCTAAACCAGATGCGTGGAAAGACGTTGTTGTGGCTGAAGACAACGGCTTCAGCCATGCCTGGTTGTACGACTCCCAGATGATCTATAGCGATGTGTATGCCTGCATGGCGCTTGCCGCGGAGCATACTACTACGATTGTTTTGGGGACTGGCGTTGCCATCCCGAGCAATCGTATCGCTCCGGTGACCGCCCACTCCATTGCTACCATCAATCAACTCGCGCCCGGCCGGGTCATCCTCGGGCTGGGAACCGGATTTACCGGACGCAATACCATGGGTCTCCCGCCGGTCTCGCTCAAAAGTACACGCCACTATATCGAGCAGTGCCGCAGCCTGCTCAAGGGAGAAGAGGTGCTCTTTCAAGACAACGAAGGCGATGGGTCTCGCCAACGCTGGATTCGTTTCCTGCACCAAGACCACGGCTATATTAATCTGAGAGACCCGATTCCGATTCACTTTGCGGCCAA
The DNA here is from genome assembly GCA_965243855.1 of uncultured Binatia bacterium (SeqCode). GTDB lineage: Bacteria > Desulfobacterota > Binatia > Bin18 > Bin18 > Bin18. Next base: position 15,942 of record CBDEWE010000003.1, read on the forward strand.
CGGGCCAAAGGCCCTGGAACTGACCGGAGAGATTGCAGACGGTTGGATTACGACCATTTCCTCTCCGGACACCTTACGCAAAAATTTGGCGGTGGTCGAAAAGGGCGCGACTCGGGTTGGACGGTCAGCCCAAGACCTACCCAATGTCGCCCTGACCACAGCCTGTGTGCTGCAATCGGGCGAGTCGGCAACTGCGCAGCGCGTCATGGACCGAGTTGGTCCGTTTGCTATTGTGGCTCTCCACGCCTTGTGGGAGCAGTCCGCGGTCACGGCTAATATGCCGCCCGCCATGGAGCCACTCTATCAGGGCTTTGCCGACTATGTCGCGCAGATGCACACACCGGAAGACCGGCGCTATCTCGAAGTCCACGAGGGCCACCTGATTTACCTCAAGCCGGGGGAAGAGCGCTACTGTAATGAAGACCTGATTCGCGGCATGACGCTGACGGGGACGGGCGAAGAGATCATTGCCCGTCTCAAGGCGCTCGAAGCGGCCGGTCTCAAGCAGGTCGCGGTTCAGGTGGTGAACAACGGGCGCGAAATGATCGAAGAATTCAGCCGCGAGGTCATTGCGAAATACTAGGTGGACTATGACACAAGACTCCATCACGCTTGGTATCGCCATTTCTTTGAGTGGCCGCTATGCCCTGCTCGGGCGCCAGGTCCTTGAGGGACTGGAGTGCTATATCCGCGATGTGAACGCCACCGGTGGGATGCGGCTCGGGTCCGAAAATCGAAAGCTCCCGGTCTCTCTGATTGTCGAAGACGACGAAAGCGACGAGGCCAAAGTCCGCAGCCTGACCGAGAAGTTGATCACCCACGATAAGGTTGATCTGCTGATGGGACCCTATGGCAGCGGGCTGACCCTGGCTGCCGCAGAGACGGCCGAGGCCGCCCGGCAGGTGCTGTGGAACCATAGTGGGTCGGCCGACGAAATCTTCGAGTGCAATCTCTCCTGGGTCGTGGGCCTGTTGAGTCCGGCGTCCCAATACCTCTGCGCCATTCTCGAACTGCTGTGCACGCTCGACCCTGAGGCAAAACGGGTGGCCTTGCTGAGCGCCAAAACCGGCTTTGCCACCGATATGGTCAGCGGCGCACTGGCCTGGATTCAAGAGCACGGCCTGACGCTCACCAGCCACCAACTATACCGGTCCGGTCTGGACGATTTCAGCCCCATGCTCAACCCGCTCAAGGACGACCCACCGGACTGGCTGCTCAGCGTTGGCCGCGTCGAGGACGACCTGCGGCTGGGCCGGCAGTTGTGTGACCTGCGGCCCCGGCTCAAAGCCGCTGGGCTGGTCGTTGCCGCCATCAGCCGCTTTAAGGCCGAGCTCGGTGAGCGGGCCGACGGGTTTCTGGCTCCGAGCCAGTGGGAGCCGCAAGTGGAGTACGGGGTGGACTGTGGCCCGTCAGAAAGTGAATTTCTGACCCATTACCTCAAAGGCGCAACCGTGCCTATCGACTACCCGGCCGCCCAAGGCTATACCGCCGGCGTTATTGCTCAGCGCTGCGTTGAGGAAGTCGGTCGTGTGGACCAAGACGCCCTGCGCACGGCTGCGAGTCGCCTGCGATGTACGACCTTCTACGGCCCGTACGCCATTGAAGCGCAGACCGGCCGCCAGACCGCTCATCCCATGCTGGTCACCCAGTGGCAGAAGGGCCGTAAGGAAATCGTGTGGCCGCGCACGGTGGCCGAGGCTCAGCCGGTCTATCCGGGACCGTTATGGGAGTAGATGGATGAGGGAGCAATGTTCCGGGATGTGAACCCGTCCAATAATTGAACTTACTCTCTACCTTGGTTACACTCCCATAGAGTTGGGATAGGGAGAGCATATAACTATCAGTTATCTATTTCAACGGGAGTATTTTTAAGAAAGGGGCAAGCGAAATGAGTCACATCAGAGCCGAGTATATTTGGATAGACGGCAACAAACCGACTGCCACATTACGCTCAAAAACGAAAATACTTGACGGACCCATTAGTATCCTCAAAGACGTTCCCCTATGGGGATTCGACGGTTCGAGCACCATGCAGGCTGAAGGGCATGACAGCGATCGCCTGCTCCGCCCCATTTACTATGTGCCTGACCCCATCCGCCGCGGTGACAATATCCTGGTCATGAACGAAGTGCGGCTCCCGGATGGATCCGTGCACGAGTCCAACACGCGGGCTCACCTGGTCAAGCTGCAAGAAAAGTATAAAGACCATGAGCCCTGGTTCGGCGTTGAGCAGGAGTATACTTTTTTCCGAGGCCGCTCGCCCTTGGGTTGGCCGGAGGGTGGCTATCCCGCGCCCCAAGGACCGTTCTATTGCGGTGTTGGTGCCGATGAGGTCTTTGGCCGGGAAATAGTTGAGGCCCATATGAATGCCTGTCTGGAAGCCGGGCTGGCTCTGTCCGGCATCAATGCCGAGGTCATGCCCGGACAGTGGGAATTTCAGATCGGCCCAATCGGGATTCCTGAGGTGGCGGATCAATTATGGATCGCCCGCTGGTTGCTATATCGCATCGCCGAGGACTCTGGCGTCAATGCCACGTTGCATCCAAAACCGGTCAAGGGAGATTGGAACGGCGCCGGTGCTCACACAAATTTCAGCACCAAAGCCATGCGCGAGGAGGGGGGCCTGCGGGTAGTGAGAGCCGCCTGCGAGGCGCTGGAAAAACGGCACGAGGAACACATTGCCGTGTACGGTGCCCACAACGAAGAGCGCCTCACCGGCCTGCATGAGACGTGCAGCATCCACGAATTCCGCTACGGCATCAGTGACCGGGGGGCCTCGGTCCGTATTCCGATGGCCACGGCCAACGAGGGCCGCGGCTATCTGGAAGATCGTCGCCCGGCCGCCAATATGGACCCCTATCAGGTCTGTGCCGCGCTGCTCGAAACCACATGTGGTTGAGCCCGGCACATATCGCCTCTCCCGCGGAGGATCGTCATGCTACACACACCAGTCTGTCAGGATCTCGGAATCACTTATCCAATCTTTTCCGTGGGTATGGGCGGTGGGATGGCCGGGCCGAAACTCACGGCCGCGGTGTCCAACGCCGGCGGATGTGGCGTCTTGGGCATGGGCGGTTTGCCCGCGCCTTATATCCGGGAACAAATCCAGCAGGTTCGCGCGCTGACCAATCAGCCCTTTGGCGTCAATATCATTCTCCCCCTGCTGCAAGAGGGACAGATTGAAACCTGCTTCGCCGAAGCCGTTCCCCTGCTCGTCCTCTTCTGGGGTGACCCTGAACCCTACGTCAAAGAGGCCCATCGCGTCGGGGCCAAGGTTTTCCTCCAGGTTGGCTCGGTCGAAGAAGCCGTGACCGCGGTGAACGCCGGGGTTGACGGCATTATCGCCCAAGGTGTTGAAGCGGGCGGACATGTCAAAAGCACCACCTCGCTGTCAACCATCGTCCCGGCCGTAGTCGAAGCCGTCGGATCCGTGCCTGTTATTGCCGCGGGCGGTATTGCTACCGGACACGGGGTTGCGGCGGCCTTAACCCTGGGCGCTCAGGCCGTGTCCATGGGTACGCGCTTTGTGGCCAGTGAAGAAATCCAGGTCATCCAGGCATACAAACAGCGCATTGTTGACAGCACGGCGGAAGACACGGTCTACACCAAACTCTTTGATGTGGGCTGGCCAGACGCCGCTCACCGGGTGTTGCGCACCTCGGCGATGGACGAATGGGAAGCTGCGGGTTGCCCGGCCAGCGGCCAACGGCCCGAAGAAGGCCGCGTCATCGGGACGATGCCCATGGCCGGTACGCCCATAGAGCTGCCCAAATACGGCATCTTCCCGCCCATGCCCGGCTTTGAGGGCGACCTGGAACAAACCGCACTGTACGCGGGCGAATCGTGCCGGTTGATTCATGACATCAAGCCGGCCGGTCAAATCGTGCGTGACATCGTGTCCGAAGCCGGAAAGATACTGAACCATCTGCACGCCTGAAGACCGCACGACAGACGCTCTCAAGACCCAGCCCTCACCCCGGCGACGGCGGAGAGCCGGTCTATGACGGATTCTCCGGCCTTCATTGTTGACGGGAGATAGACAGCACGTTAGTGGAGACGGGATGAAAGAGTCGTTTATCCTCCTGCTGTGGTGGGCGCTGTTCGGTGGTTCACATATGCTCATGTCCGCGCCCGGTTGGCGACCGAAACTGGTTGCCCGGCTCGGTGAGTGGGGTTTCTTTGGAGTCTATTCTCTGATTGCTGTCGTCACCATCATACCGCTGTGCATGTACTACGGCGCGCACAAGCACACCGGCCCGCAGCTCTGGGTCACGCTGCTTCCCTACCTGATAGCGCGTGATGTGAATGTCCTGCTCATGGGGCTGGCCTTTATCCTCTTCGTCAGCGGCCTGGCGGCCCTTACGCCCAGCTCCATACTGGCCACCACCGCACCCCAGGCGTATGGCATCACTCGGATTACCCGCCATCCGGTGTTTGCCTCGTTCTTCTTGTTTGGTGTGGCGCACTGCCTAGTGAATGGTGCTCTGAGCGACATCGTCTTCTTTGGCGGTTTTGTTGTCTTCTCCTGGCTTGGTGCGTGGCGCCAGGACCAACGCAAAACCGACGAGTTGCCCGGCTATACGGAATTCCGGCTGTCCACCTCCTTCCTGCCCTTCGGGGCCATTGTCAGCCAACGGCAGCCGTTTCCTCTTGGAGAGCTGCGTTGGGGGGCAATCATCCTTGGCGTAGTTGTATTCTACCTGGTGCGGACCTTTCACCCTAATATATTTGGCGGGATTTTGATGACGCTCTAGGATATTCACACCATGCTCCCAGAGATGTTCACCGAGACCTGGAACTGGCTCCTCGGCCTGTCCAAGGTCCAATTGATTCTTTTGGGCGGCGCTGTCGCCCTGCTCGTTGCGCTCAGCAAAGTGCTCCGCTTACTGTTCCTGGTGACTGTCCTCCTCTTCTTTCTGGTCGTGGTTCTGCCGCAGTTGCTGACGCGCTATGTCGAGTATCCGTTTCCAGAACTCGCGCCGGACGAGCGCGTTGTTCCTCAAGACTGAAGTGCGAAAGGAGACGCTAATGGAAGCTGAAAAGAAACTCGAAGAACTCGGGCTGACCCTGCCACCCATTCCCACTCCAGTGGCCAACTATCTGCCCCTGGTGCGAACCGGCAACCTCCTGTTTGTCTCCGGCCATGGGCCGGGCATCCTCAAGGATGGCGGCGTATCGTTCATCCAAGGCAAGCTCGGCAAAGACCTGGACGTTGAGCAGGGCTATGATGCCGCCAAACAGGTGATGCTCAATATCCTGCAATCCCTGAAGCAGGAACTGGGGGATTTGGACAAAGTCCGCAGAGTGATCAAGCTGCTCGGCTTTGTCAACTGCACGCCCGACTTCCCCGATCAACCCAAAGTGATCAACGGTGCGTCCGACCTGCTCGTCGCCCTGTTTGGCGACCGCGGCCGTCACGCCCGCTCGGCCGTGGGCATGAACCAGCTTCCGTTCGGCATCGCCGTTGAGATTGAGATGGTTGTGGAAGTCGAGGACTAACGCGGAGACCCACGCACTCTGGGACACGAGGTTAGACCGCGGCAAACTGGGCTACCAGCGCGGCGTTGGATTCCGCTTTCTCAAAGGCCGCCAACACCGCCTGGGTTGCCTCCACGGTCGGCAGCGCGGCAACTTGACGGCGCAGCAAACGGGCCATTTTGAGCGTATCGGGGTCGAGCAGTTGTTCCTCTTTGCGGGTGCCTGAGGCCGCAATATCAATAGCCGGGAACAGCCGCCGGTCGGCCAGGCGCCGATCAAGTAGCAACTCCATATTGCCCGTCCCCTTGAATTCCTGGGCAATGACCTCATCCATGCGACTGCCCGTGTCAACCAGGCAGGTCGCTACGATGGTCAGTGAGCCGCCTTCTTCAAGCTGCCGGGCCGCCCCAAACAACCGTTTGGGGATTTCCAGCGCATTGGCGTCAATACCGCCGCTCATCGTCCGGCCGGTGGCCGTATTGAGATTGTGAGCCCGGCCCAGGCGGGTCAGAGAGTCCAGGACAACGATCACATCCTTACCCTGCAAGGCGCTTTCAACCGCCTGCTCCAGGCACGTCGCAGCGGTCTCCAGATGTTCTTCCAACGAACGATCATTCGAGGAGGCAAACACCTCAGCCGGAACGGCCCGGCGAAAGTCAGTCACCTCTTCAGGCCGTTCGTCAATCAGCAAGCTGTACAAGATTGCTTGCGGAGCTCCGACCGCAGCCGCCACGCACAAGTCTTTTAAGAAGGTCGTCTTACCGGTTTTAGGCGGTGCGAGGATAATGGCTCGCTGGCCAAATCCAATCGGACAGAACACATCCAGAATACGGATAGTCAGGGGCGTATCCGGCCCAACAAGCTGAATCTTCCGGTTGGGTGCAATCGGGACCCGACTCTGAAATTCTTGCAGCACGGCTGACGGCCCGGGCGGTCCGTTCCGCCGTCCCCGCTGCCTTGTGTGGGCCTGATGATTCCGTCCCCCTGGCTGTGCTCTCCCGCCTCTCCCCCGCTGCCGCCTGTTCTTACGCATGATGCTTCTATTGTTCCTGATCTCCCTGCTGCCTACAAGCTCGATAGACCATAAAACGAAGGCTGCAATCGGTCGCCTGAGCCCCCTGTTTCTTGGATGATGGCGAGTTGGGCTAGCGTGTCCCTGCCCGTCGGCGCAGCCATTCCACGCTCAGCATGAACAGCAGGGAGAAGGCAATCAGCAGAGTTGCTACAGCCAGAATCGCCGGACTGATCTGCTCACGGATACCGCTCCACATCTGGCGCGGTACGGTGCGCTGCTCCAGGCCGCCCATGAACAGCACGGTCACCACTTCGTCGAACGAGGTGGCAAACGCAAACAAGGCCCCGGAAATCACGCCTGGGGCGATCAGCGGCAGCACGACGCGCCGGAACGTCCGCGGCGGTCCGGCGCCCAGACTGGCCGCTGCGCGATACAGGTTGGGGTCGAAACCGGATAGCGTTGCGGTTACCGTGATAACGACAAACGGTGTGCCCAGTGTGGCGTGGGCCAGGATGAGACCCAGGTGGGTCTGAGTCAGACCGAGGTTCGAGTAGAAAAAGAACATCCCCGCAGCCGAGATAATCACCGGGGTAATCATCGGCGAGATCAACAGGCCCATGATCGCCGAGCGGCCCGGCAGGGCGGGATGCGTCAGTCCCAGGGCCGCAAGCGTACCAAGCGTGGTCGCGAGCGCGGTGGCCGCCAGACCGATGAACAGGCTGTTGAGCAGTGCGTGCCTCCACTCCGGGTCGCCCATCACACTCTGGTACCAGCGGAGCGAATAGGCGGAGGGCTCCAGACGCAGCATCTCCTCGGTAAAGGTAAAATAGGGTTCGGCGTTAAAACTGAGCGGGACGATGACCACAATCGGCGCGATCAGAAACACGAACACCGCAGTGCAGAAGGCCAGGTAGGCAGTCCGGCCGGCACGCTCCCAGGCTCCTCTCGGCGTCATCTCAACCTAACCTCATCCGTTCGATTCCCACCAGGCGGTCGTACACCAGATACAGCACCAGGACGAAAGCCAGCAGCAGACCGCCTATTGCCGCGGCCAGCCCCCAGTTCAAGGAAGTCTGCATATGGTAGGCAATCATATTGGAAATGAGCTGGCCGCTCTGGCCACCGACCAGGGCGGGCGTGATGTAATAGCCAATCGCCAGGATAAAAACCAGCAGCGAGCCGGCGCCAACACCAGGCAGTGTCTGCGGCCAATAGACCCGCCAAAATGCCTGGACCGCACTCGCGCCCAGCGAAGCTGCCGCACTCATATGCAGCCGTGGGATGGTGCGCATGACCGCGTACAGCGGCAGCACCATGAAAGGCAGCAGGACGTGGGTCATGGCGACCATGGTGCCGGTCATATTGTAGATCATGGCGAGGCGGCTATTGTCGGCGATCAGGCCGAGTGCGACGAGCGTGCTGTTGATCACTCCCTGGGTCTGGAGCAGGACGATCCAGGCGGTCGTGCGTACCAGCAAGGAGGTCCAGAACGGCACCAGCACCAGCAGCAGCAGGAGATTCGTCCGTTGCGGTGGGGCATGGGCGATCAGATAGGCGATCGGATAACCGAGGAGCAGGCACAGCCCGGTCAGACTCAGGCTTACGACCAGGGTACGCCACAGCAGCGGCAGATAGACGCGATACTCGTCCGGTCGCGAAGCGATGTGGCCATCGCTGCGGCGTTCCAGGTCCAGGGCGTGCAAATAGTGGCGCGCAGTGAAGCGCTCGCCGGCGTAACGAATCGCGTGCCAGGTTTGTACATCGTCCCAGGCCGCGTGGATGCCGATCAGCGTGTCACGCCACGATGGACCTTCCGCTTCGCGCACGCGTCGCGCCGTGCGAGTGATGACGCTCCGTAGGCCACCATGCACGCGGTTGATACGGGTGGCGACCCGCCCCAGGGTGCGTTCCTGACGCGCTCTGCGCAGTTCGCGTGCGATCGTCTCGAACACCGGCTCAGGTGGGATGTGCACGCCGTCCCAATCCTGCAACAGACCCAATGTTTCGGGCAGCGCATCAGCCACCACCGGGTCATACACGCTGCGCGACAGCATGGTCGCCAGCGGCGCGACAAAGGTCAGCCCGATAAAGGCGACCAGCGGCAGCACCAGCCCTACGGCGCGGAACTGTGGACCGGAAAGAATAAACGTGCCAGCCTCTGCATGTCTATTGGAGGACACGTGTACTCTTTTTCAGCGAGCCAGCCATGCACTGAAGCGCTCGTTCATCTCGTCGCCATGATCCCTCCACCATCGCCAGTCGTGGCTCAGGGCGTGGGCGACGTTTGCGGGGCTGTTCGGCATATGCGGCTTCATGTCCACCCCGGTTTCGAGATGGGTAGCAATCAGGGCCGCTCCCGACTTCCGGGCGGGGCTATAGGCGATGTAGCGCCCGACCGCGGCCAGGGACTCGGTCCGCGTTGCGAAGGTGAGGAACTTCCGGGCCGCTTCCAGCTTGGGCGTACCGGCGACAATACCGAGGATGCCATGGTCCAGCACTTGGCCGTCCCAGACAATCACAAAGGGCTGGTTTTCCAAGACCTGGGCGTTAAAGATGCGGCCGTTATAGGCCGTGCTCATCACGACCTCACCGTCGGCCAGCATCTGCGGTGGCTGCGCTCCGGCTTCCCACCAGACGATGTGTTCCTTGATCGTGTCGAGCTTGCGAAAGGCCCGGCCCACGCCTTCCTGCGTGTCCAGCGTCGCATATACCTGATCCACGGGCACGCCGTCAGCCATCAGTGCGAACTCCAGATTAACCAGCGGGCTGCGGCGCATGCCGCGACGGCCGGGGAATTTCTCCAGGTCGAAAAAGTCCTGGATCGTTGCCGGTTTGGGGCCGGGCAGGTGGGTCGGGTTATAGGCATACACCGTGGAGTAGAACAGCATGCCGACGCCGCATTCGGTGATCATATCGGGGAAGAAATCGTCCACCGCAGGGGTCCCGTCCGGCGCCGGAGGCAGGTCGGCGGCGGCGATGGGTTCGAGCAGTCCCTCATCACAGCCCCGTGCCGCGTCGGCCATCTCCAGATCAACCAGGTCCCAGTAGACCTTACCGGTCTCCACCTGCGCGCGGATTTGGGCCAGACCGCCGTTATAGGATTCCAGGCGAACTTCAATACCCGTTTCCGCAGTGAAGGGCTCGTTATACGCCTTCTGGCAGGCACGAGCGTAGGAGCCTCCCCAAGAGACCAAGGTGAGCGATTCGTTGCCAACAGCCGGACGGCTCCAACTCAGGCTGGCCAGCAAAACGAGTGCTGCGGCAGAGACTCCCGAGTGGATTCGGCTGCGATATAGGCGGGCTATCATGCTGTCTACTCCTCCTCAAAGAATAAACGTGTCCAGCATCTCATATCTATTGGAGGACACGTTTACTCTTTCTCGTCCGGTATCAGGGCTCGGCAATCGATCGGCGTCCAGCCGATCTGGACCCGGTCGCCCTCCAGCACGGCACCGTGACCGACGATATTCGGGATCTTGATGATGAAGTCCGTGCTGCCACACACGGCCACCCGCAGGCGCAGGTGGTCTCCCAGGAAGGTAATATCCTGAATATCGGCCTCAAACCGATTGCTGTACAGCTCCGGCTTGGGCGCGAGGCAGACCCGCTCCGGACGGATGGCCAGGGTGACCGGGTCACCTGGTTTGCACGGCCCGACCTGGAAGGCTTGGACGACTTGGCCGCCGGCCTCCACCCGCGAGATCTCGTGCTCAACGCTGAGGACCCGCCCGTGCAGCATGTTGTTTTCGCCAATGAAGCTGGCAACGAACGGGCGTTCCGGTTCTTCGTACAGCGTTTCCGGCAGGGCGACCTGCTCAATACGGCCGCGGCGAAAGACGGCAACCCGATCCGACAGCACCATCGCCTCCTGCTGATCGTGGGTGACGTAGACGACCGTGACCCCCAGGCTGCGCTGGATACGCCGAATCTCATACTGCATCTCCTCACGCAACCGACGGTCAAGGGCACCGAGCGGCTCGTCCATCAGCACCAGGCTGGGCTCAAACACCAGCGCCCGGGCAATGGCCACACGCTGTTGCTGACCGCCCGACAACTCGGTGGACCGCCGGTCCTCAAGGCCCTCCAGACGGACGAGTTGCAGCGCCCGCCGGACGCGCTCGCGACGCTGCTGCGGGTCGATCCCGCGCACTTCGAGCGGAAACGCCAGATTGCCGCCAACCGTCATATGCGGAAACAGCGCATAGTTCTGAAAAACCACGCCAATACCCCGCTTGCGCGGCGGCAGATCGTGCATCGAACGCCCACGAATGCGAATAGTCCCCGAAGTGGGTGCTTCAAAGCCGGCCAGCATCATCAGGCAGGTGGTCTTGCCCGAGCCGGAGGCCCCCAGCAGGGTCAGAAACTCCCCTTCGTGTACGGTCAGGTCCAGGTCGCGCACGACCTGGACCTGACCGTCGTAGCTCTTACACACGCGCTCGAATTCGACGTGGGCATTATGGGTTGAATCCATGTTGATCCTGTGCGGCTGTCCGGGCCTGCGGATATGGGCGACCCGTCCCTTCTAAATGGCAGGTATCCTGACGTATTCGAGCGAGTAGTGTCAAGTTCGGTCCGCTGCGGCGCTGCCGGGTGGGTTCGTCTGCTGGCCCGTTCTGATGCCGCGTCGTTCGTCCACCGTCAGCAGCGGCAAGCCGCCAAGGACAAAAAATCCGACCACCGTGGCCACGCCCAGGCGTTGGCTGCCTGTTGCCTGGGTCACTATGCCGAGCAGCAGGGGACCGGCAAAGGTGGTAATCTTACCGGAAAAGGCGAACAGGCCGAAAAAGGCGGCAGAGTGCTGCTCCGGTACGAAGCGGGACATCAGCGTGCGGCTGGCCGACTGATTCGGTCCCACAAACAGCCCCAGGCTCAGGCCGGCCAGCCACAGCCAGCCGACACTGGGCGCCCACACCGCCAGCAGGCTGAACACCGTCATCGCTACCAGCGTAATCAGGATGGTACGCTTGCCGCCCAGCCGGTCATCCACAATGCCGAACACGCCGGCGCCGATGCCGGCCGCGACGTTGAGGGCAATACCGAACTGGATAACCTCCGGCAGGCTCATCCCGAACGTGCCGGCCGCGTAGATACCGCCAAAGGCGAAAATGGTGATCAGCCCGTCGTTATACAAGAGACGGGCGGCCAGCAGACGAGTGATGTCCGGATAATGACGCAACTGCCCGAACGTGCGCCTCAACTCGCGGTAGGCTCCGGTACGGGGAGAGGTCAGACCGCTCCCGGACGGCTGGCGCGGGGCGAACACGAACAGTGGCAGGCTGAACAGCGCGAACCAGCCAGCCGCCAGCAGGCAGACCGCCCGATAGTTGAAGCCGGCCTCAGTACTGATGCCGAACAAGGGTTGCTCGCGCGCCAGCACGACCAGGGCCAGGACCAAGCTCAGCAGGCCACCGGCATAGCCCAGCCCCCAGGCCCAGCCCGACAGCCGGCCGACCCGCTCGGCCGGGACTAGCTCAGGCAGAAAGGCATTGTAGAATACGGTGCTCAACTCGAATGCGACATTGGCGACCACGAACAGAGACAGGGCTATCAGCCCGGCCCAGACCCAGTCCGGGTGCACGCCGGTCAGCCCCGCGCTGGCGACGCAGCACACCAGGGTGCACACCCCCAGACAGGTCAGCAGCTGGCCACTGCGGTCGGCCAGCGCACCGAGCGGTGGGGCCAGTACTGCCACCAGTACGCCGCTCAGGCCGATCGCACGCGACCATTGCGCCGTACCGGTCACCTCGTCCGCGGCAATCGCAGTCGTGAAATAGGTGGCATAAACAAAAGTCACCACCAGGGTGGCGAACGCCGAGTTGGCCCAGTCGAACATCGCCCAGGCGGCCAATGTCCTGAGGGGCTGGGCGTGGGTGACTTGCATGACCGGTCACATAGCAGGGAGCCGGCGCTGTGGCGAGACTGATAAACGACTCGACCTTATGACAAATTCCGACTAGTCTACCAATAGTCTAAAGTTCTGAAGGTCTGTTTCATGCCTAGAATCGGCGCTTCTGAAGCAAAAACTCACCTGCCGCAACTGTTACGGCGCGTTCAGGTGGGAGAACGATTCATCATTACCAAGCATAATCGTCCCGTGGCCGAACTGATTCCTTTTCAGCCGCGCGATTCCAGCAAGGTGCGCGTGGCGATTGCCAGGATGAAGGCGTTTCAGGAAACGCGTAGTCTGGAGGGCCTGTCGGTTCGTCAGATGATCGAGGAAGGACGCAAGTACTGATGGCCCTCTCCCTGCAGAGGCGAGGGAATATCAAGGCTCGCCCGCGTATCAGGCTCCCGGAGGCCGATAGGGCACGCTTTTGCCTATGGCCTCGTCCACGGTCTCGGGTGTCACGAGTACGGTGATGCCGATGTTGAGGGCGCCGGCGGCGCCGATCGTCAGGGACACGGCCGATGCTGTGGCGTCGTCGGGCAGATCGGCGATGATGTACAGGTCGGGCTCCCCGAAGGCGTAGTACAGTACCTCCACGCTCCCACCCATGCCCTCAATGGTCTGGGTTAATGCCTCCCGCCGCCGTGTGCCGCCTTCCTTCAACAAACCGGTCAATCCCGACTGCGTGTACGTTGCGTGAAACATGTATTTGCCCATTGGTTTTCCTCCGTTTCAATCCTCACCGACCTGTTCAGGCCGGTGCTTTTACCAGGTGGGCATTGTACGCCAGGAGTCTCAAGGGTTTCAATCCTCACCGGCCCGTTCAGTCCGGTGCCAAGAGATTCGTCCTCACATATGTGAGCGGGCACAGCCAAAGTTTTAAGGACCCTAAAACCAGCCTTAAATAGGCCTAGTTGAGGAAACAGAAAGGGGCAGGGATTGTTCCCTCCTGCCCTTTTCCAGACAGAGCAAACGTTCGCAGGAGGCCACGTCAGGTAGCGCCATGACGCGCAGAGTCGGGGTGGTGGAGGCACGGTCTATCTCCGCGTGTGCGGGGAACCTCCGGTCCGGGCGCAGAGTCGGGCGGACCGTATACCGCACACAGTGCGTCGATCATCGATTGGGAAGGACACTGGCCTGCCCCAAGCGTCCCAGGGGGGATGCGGGGGGCTCCCCTCCTGGGAGGGCGGCCAGGAGGGCCGCCATGCGGGCTGGAAGCCCGCACTCCTAAAGGAGGAGAGAGACGGGCTACACAGCATCGTGATCTGCTCTAGCGGCCCGCAGTGTCCTGAGCCATACGCGCTTACTCAGGCACGCACACGTTTTCGAGAAACGCGCCGCGACACCCGACAAATCCCGCCCCGTCCATATCAGGATCAGCAGCGTTTTCGGTCAATCCCATGAGGTCTACGCCATCGTACTCGCATTGAGAGCTCCGGTTTCCAGCCAAGTCACATATCTCGTGGCAGCTTCTCACGTAAAAGGTACATCCGGCAGTGGTGTTCCCGAACGCGTTGCGATACGTCGACAGGCAATCTCCGATATCGTGGGGAAACCACTCCTCACAAAACTCAGTCAAGACGTCTCTCGTGCACTGCTTAAACCCGAGTTTCAAGATTGCCTCTTCCTCGGCCGGGTCGAGACTATCCGCATGGCTTTCTGGCGGGTCGTCCCGGTTTGGCGCAAAGTTGTCGAGCCAGCGACCGTCGTCGTCCCGCAATTTCGCGAGCGAGAGGTTCGATTTTCCTAACCCGCCATCATCCTCAGATTTCTGGACATAGTCATTAAACGCGGTCTCGGCATCGGTGATCCGCCACGTTCGCCAATCATCGCCCCGGACCTGGCCTGCCGGGCACGTCGGTAGCGGTTTGCAGACAAAACCGTCCGGGCTGTTTGCCTGGTAGTAGTATCCGTCGTCACAATGGTCGAAGTAGAACACCACCGGGTTGCGGCTGACAGTCACGCTTGAGCAGTAATACTGAATTAGGAAATTTGCGTTCTCAATATTCGGCGCGGTAAACGTCCTCTGCAGCGTATGTTCGCAGTCTATCGTACACGACTCTCCAGCGCCGAGTATTGAGACTTCGGAACAATCGGCAGCATGTACCGATCCGTTACACACGCCTACCAGAACCAAAAACATGATGATCGGAAAAAACCGTTTCATAACGTCCTCCTCGTTCCAGTGTAATCCTGCGTAACCATACGGCTCTCCGAAAATAGGAAGCGGCCTCTCTGATGCCTCTGGTCACGCGCGACGTCCATCGATCCGGATGTGCGGTCATGTTGGAACAGCGTCATACAATTTCATCGCGCATCTCCTTTCACGAGACGTTGATTTTTCGGGTCCTGAGTCACGCAACTCCTGCGTGACTCAGCAACCCACTCGCGGTGATGATCGGCGAGCGTTATGAGCCTTGCGACGAAGTGTATGAAAGGAGGTTCGGCGGACAACTTCCCATGAGCGTGGCCACAAGCGTCAGGAAACCAAGGACGTAAGGCCTCAATCCGTACCTAGTCCATTACGTCGTCCCTGTCCCTACCAAAATTCAGGGGAACTCAAAAAAATTTGGTCTGGCCCCGGAACCGCGATGAGGTACATCTCCAGGACCTAGTCCATTACGTCGTCCCTGTCCCCATCAAAATTCAGGGGAACTCAAAAAAATTTGGTCTGGCCTCGGAACCGCGATGAGGTACATCTCCAGGACAGCCGCTCCAGGGCTGATGCCCCGTCCCGGGGCTGGCCGCTCCGGCCGTCACTCCACTCCGGACGCCCAAAGCGGGGCCGGGCCGATATTCCGCCTAACGTGACTTAGCCGCCTTCATTGCGTTCTGTCGGAGTTGCGTCTCATTTGCATTCGCGGGATGGGGTGCCGTATGATTCCGAAAAAAGAAGGAGGCTGCCCATGCCTGTGCGTATGCCCACCCCTCAGGATTTGCGCGATGCCGGTCGGCGCTTTGGTTTTGACGTGCATGACGAAGAGGTTGACGGATTCTCGCAGTATATCCGCGAGATGCTGCCGGCCTACCGGCGCCTTGATGAATTGGTCGCGCCCACCGTTCCGGTCAAGTATCCGCGCCGGGATTTCGGGGCGCGGCCGGCGACCGAGGACAACCGGGACAACGGCTGGGCGTGGCGGTGCTCCATCCCCGGTGCGCCCGACGGCCCGCTGACCGGCAAAACGGTGGGGCTGAAGGACCACGTGCGCGTTGCGGGCATTCCCATGATGAACAGCTCCAGCCTCATGGAAGGCTATGTGCCGACCGAAGACGCGACGATAGTCACCCGCCTGCTCGATGCCGGTGCCGAGATCATTGGCAAGGTCGTGAATGGCTCACACTGTTTCGACGCGATCGGGCTCAGCATCTATCCTGGACCGCAGCCGATCAACCCGGCCACGGGCCGCCACTGTGCCGGCGGGTCGTCAAACGGCAGCGCGGTCGTAGTCGCCAACGGCGATGCGGATATCACCATGGGCGGCGACCAGGGTGGCTCGATTCGTATTCCGGCGGCTTGGTGCGGCATTGTGGGCCTCAAACCAACCTTCGGCCTGGTGCCGCATACCGGGTTGGCCGGCCTCGATCCTACGGTCGATCATACCGGACCGATGACGAAAACGGTGCGTGACTGCGCGCTGGCCTTGCAGGCCGTGGCCGGTGCGGACGGTCTGGACCCGCGCCAGAAAGAGGTCCAGGTCAGGGATTACACCACCCACCTCGAAGAAGGTGTCGACGACCTGCGGATAGGCATCCTCACCCAGGGTTTCGGCCATGCCCAATCCATGCCCGAGGTGGATGCGGCTGTGCGCCAGGCCGCGCGGGTGCTGGAGCGTGTCGGGGCGACGCTGGCTGACGTTTCGGTCCCGATGCACCTGGACGGCAACGCGATTCTGTGGCCGCTTATGATTCAAGGTGGAAACGAGACCAACAAGCAGGATGGCTGGGGACACGGCTGGTCGGGCCACTACGCCCTGGATCACGTGAACTTCATGCACCGGGCCGTCAAGGCGCGTGCAAACGATCTGCCACTGGGCCTGAAGCTCGTGCTGCTGCTCGGTGAATACACCTACCAACGCTACGGCATGCACTATTATGCCAAGGCGCAGAACCTCACCCGCGCGCTGCGGGCCGCCTACGAGCGGGCCTTCGAGGATGTCGATGTGCTGCTCATGCCGACGATCCCGTTTACCGCCCCGCCCATGCCCGAAACGGCACTCTCGCCGTACGAGTTTCTGTCGATTTTTGCCAACATGATCCACAATACCGGGTCGTTCAACGCGACCGGCCATCCGGCGCTCACGGTTCCCTGCGGCGAGCACGAGGGGCTACCAATCGGCCTGCAACTGGTCGGCCGGCACTTTGAAGACGATGTGCTGCTGCGGGCCGCGTATGCCTATGAGCAGAGCTGAGGCCCCGGCGGCGAATCAGGCGGCTCCTGGCTGGCCGACGAGTGCCCGGGCGAGCCAGCGGTAGAACTGGGCAATGGTCTGCTCGAACGGACTCAGCGGCCCGCGCGCCGCCTTGCTCGAATGCATCGCCTTGGCGAGTTCGGTGGTTGCCAGTTTGTCCTGTTCGTTGACGCGCTCCATGACTCCGCGCCGCTGCTCGCCGATATCCGGGGCGACTTCGAGCAGGTCCGGCGACGCCAGATAGCCGCCCAGAATCCCGGTGCGCTCGGGTCCCTGCGGGTGGAAGCTCAACCAGTTGTTGCCGTTGGGCCGCATCGCCATGGTAAACGCCGGCCAGATATAGACCAGATACCCGGTGGTGAGGTCTTCTTCGGTGAAGGTGTCCAGGCGTCCTCTGGGCGACATGGTGTGGCCACCGGATTTGAACGTCTCGTTCATACCGCAGCGCATATGGGTGAAGGATAAATCCGCGGGCGGCGGCGGGGTATAGGAATTCTGGCCCGGCATATAGTCCTGCACCGTGTCGCTGTGCAGCCCCATGTGGTGGTAGTACTCCATCGAGTTCTCGGCCGAGAGCTTCCAGTTACCGTCCCAGACGGATTCATAATGAAAAATCTCTTTCTGCTCGGCCACGCGATAGTTGGCGATATAGCCTTCGAGGGTTTGCATTTGGGCGGCGAGTGGAGACGCATCTTCATTCAGATTGACAAACAAGAAGCCGAACCATTCTTCGAGCCGGTAACGCGGCAGGCTGCATGCATCGCGGTCGAAGCGGCCCGCGCCTTCCATATGCGGCACGGACAGCAAGCGACCGTCGGTCGCATACGTCCAGGCGTGGTAGGGACAGACAAACCGGCGCGTGCTGCCCGAGTCCTGTACCAGGGGCATGAAACGGTGCCGGCAAATGTTTGACAACGCCCGAACCTCGCCGTCGTCGCCGCGCACGATAATGAGCATGTCACCCAGGACATCGAAGGCGTAATAGTCGCCCGGATTGGGGACATATTCTGCGCGCCCGACACAGATCCAGGCGTGCTTGAAAATTTTCTCGATCTCCAATGCGTACAGCTCGGACGACCGGTAGGCTGCGGGCGGCAGGCTGAGGCAGTCGGTGTCGTCGAGCGAGAGATACTCGCCGAGCACCGCGAGCAGTTGGGCCAGCGTCGGCTGAGACGAGACCATGCGGATATTCAATCACGAAACCGGCCCCAGGAGAAGTCTTGTGGACGCGGCATGTCACCGGCTGCGCCGATAGAAAAACAGCAGCGCGGCCAGCACGGCAAGAACGCTCAGCCCGGTTTGCAGTTCGTCCGGCAGGCCAAGCTCAAGGCGGCTGAAGCCCAGGCTGGCGGCCAGCGCAATGCCCACGCCGGTCAGGGCCTCGCCGGCAATGGCCCCCGAGGCCAGCAGCACGCCGGGCTGAGAGGCCGCAGTTTCCGAGGTAGTGGGCCGCTGGCGGTGCAGGAGGGCGGACAGCAGACCGCCCAGAAAAATCGGGACGCTCAGCCCGAACGGCAGATACATGCCGACCGCGACCGGCATGAGGTGGAGCCGGAAAGCCACACCCCGTCGGGCGAGTAACCGGTCCACTCCAACCAGCACGAGGCCGATCATGGCCCCGGTCCCGACCAGATGCCACGGCAGCTGACCGTCACCGAAAAAGCCACGCGCCAGACTGGCAAACAATTGCGCTTGGGGGGCAGCGAGTTCCTTCCCGCCAATGCCGCCGGGCGTGTAATCATGGAGCAGTTGCAGGACGGGCGCCATAATCAGCGCGGCCACGGCCACGCCGCCGATCTGCATGATTTGCTGGCGGCGGGGCGAGGCACCGACCAACTGACCGGTCTTGAGATCGTTGCACACATCACCGGCTGTGCAGGCCGTACAGCACACCACCGCGGCCACGCCCAGGATGGCCAGCATGCCGGTCGTGCCCGTAAAGCCGAACAGGACGAGCATCAGTCCGGTAGCCAGTACGGTCGTGATGGTCATGCCCGAGACCGGGCTGTTGGAGTTGCCAACCAGGCCCACGATATAACTGGCCACCGCGGTAAAAAAGAGCGCCATGACGAACATGATCGTGGTGGCCGTCAGGGTCACATCCATCCGTTCGGTAAACAGAAAGTACACACTGCCGGTGAGGATCAGGCAGGCCAGAGTCAGGGTGCCGATCCAGGTCAGCGGCATATCCTGTGGTGTGTCCCGAGTCCCTGTCCGGGCAGCCGGCAGCAGCGACCGGACGGCTTCCCCCAAGCCACTCCACACCTGCCCGATGGTCACCACGCCACCCACGACCATGGCACCGACCCCGATATAGCGTACCTGTTGTGACCACACCGTGTAGGCGCGTTCAACCGGATTTTCGGGGCCGGAGACGTACGCACTCAAAATGGGCAGAGTCAGCAGCCAACCCAGCCCGCCTCCCAGAAAGACGAGGGACGCGATATTGAGCCGGACGATCATGCCCACGCCCAAGAGGGCGACGGATAGATCGCTGCCCAGATAGACCACGCTCTTGCCCACCAGCCAGGCTCCTTCGAGCGTTCCCTTGAGCACACCGACAAAACTCACCAGCGCCTTGAAGACAAAGCCAAACAGGGCTCCCTGGACGACTTGGCGGGCGTCCCGGTCACCGGCCTGTTGACCGGTTTGCAGCACCGCGGCACACGCCACCCCTTCGGGAAAGGGCAGAGTGCCGGCGGTGACAAACACCCGGCGCATCGGAATCATGAGCACAATGCCCAACAGGCCACCGGCCAGGGCGACCAGCGTGGTCAACATCATGTCAAACTCGTGCCACACACCGACCAGAACCAGGGCCGGCATGGTAAAAATAATGCCGGCGGCCAGAGACTCGCCCGCGGACGCCGCGGTCTGGGCCTGGTTGGCTTCCAGCACCGACTGTCTGCTCAGCAGGACGCGTAAGATCAGCAGGGAGACCACCGCGGCCGGAATGGAGGCCGACACCGTCATGCCGACCTTGAGGCCCAGATAGACGTTTGCCGCGCCCATGATCACGGCCAGGGCCAGCCCTATGGATATGGAGTAGATCGTCAATTCCTGCCGCATGGGCTGTTACTTAGCCTGTTCCGGGCGGCATCGAAAGACTGGCCGTGTTCTGCTCCCTCGCCCCTGACGTGTGCTGCCTCTTGTTTCGCGGGTTCTCGGCGGAGTGATACTCCAGGAGTGCGGGCTTCCAGCCCGTATGGCGGCCAAGATGGCCGCGTTCCCAGGAAGAAAGGGAGGAGCTACCGGGCCGGGGTGGGTTCCTCTTGCATCACCCGTTTGAAAGAAGAGAGATGTGGCGAGGGGAATATCCCCACTGAGACACGCCGCCTGTTCAATGTCTTGCCAGCGTGAGGGAAAGCTTCTACAAGCATTTCCAGGGAGCACTGGCCCGTTATGGCCAGGGAGTATTGAAACCCGATGTCCTATCGTCTTGGTGTTGACGTGGGCGGTACGTTTACCGACTGCCTGCTGATTGACGAAGAACGCGGCAGTGCCGTCACGGCCAAGGTACTGTCAACGCCGACCGACCCGTCTGTGGGTGTCCTCAACGGGATTGTGCTGGTGTGCGAACGGGCCGGGGCGGACGCTCGCGATATCGCTCATGTTCTGCACGGCACGACTGTTGCGACCAATGCGATCTTAACCGGCAGTGGGGCCCGGGTTGGCTTGGTGACAACCCAGGGCTACCGCCAGGTGTTACAGATTGCGCGCTCTTTTGTGCCCGGCGCGCTGAGCGGCTGGGTGCTGTATAACAAAAGCGAACCCCTGGCCGCGCTGGAATGTACGGTTGAGGTGTCCGAACGCATCAGTGCCACGGGTGAGGTCGTGGACCCCTTGGATGAGGCGCAGGCCCGCCAGGCGTTGCGCAGCCTGCGCGCCCGGCAGATCGAATCCCTGACTATTTCCCTCATCAATGCCTATGCCAACGGTACGCACGAACAACGCCTGCGTGCGCTGGCGGCGGAAGAGCTGCCCGGCCTGCCGGTTTCCCTCTCGTCCGAAGTCATTCCGGAAATGCAGGAGTATGAGCGGACCATTACCACGGTGGCGAATTCCTACGTCCGGCCCGTGGTCGAAACCTATGTGCGCAACATCAAGACCGAACTGGCCAAAACCATGCGGGATCCCAAGCTCCACATCCTGCGCTCGGACGGTGGGCTGACCTCGGCCCAGGCTGCCGGCCACTATCCCGTCAACTTGTTGATGAGCGGACCCGCCGGCGGAGTCTCGGGGGCTATTTGGGTGGCCGGCCAGGCCGGATATCAGAACCTGTTGACGTTTGACATGGGCGGCACCTCGACCGACGTGGCCCTGGTTCAAGACGGCAAGGCCCAGCTCCGGCGTGAGACCACGGTCGGAGATGTGACGGTCCGGGCGTCCTCTGTTGACGTGCGCTCGGTAGGGGCGGGCGGTGGCTCGATTGCCCACGTACCGGAACTAACCGCCGCGCTGCGGGTTGGCCCGCATAGTGCCGGCGCCGACCCCGGCCCGGCCTGCTATGGCAAGGGCGGTGATGAGCCCACCGTAACGGATGCCAACCTCGTGCTTGGCTATCTGCCGGCGGCGACCCGGCTCGGTGGAGAAATGGTGCTTGATCTCGCCGCGGCCGAGCAGGCCGTGGGTACAGTCGCGCGCGGTCTGGGCATGTCGGTCAAACAGGCCGCGGCCGGCATCATCGATATTGTGAATGAAAAAATGTTCAGCGCCCTGCGGCTGATCTCGGTCCAGCAGGGTATTGATCCGCGCGACTACGCGCTGACCGCCTTTGGCGGGGCGGGTCCTCTGCACGCTAACGCCCTGGCCAGGCTGCTCGGTGCCTGGCCGGTGATTATTCCCAGAGGGCCGGGTGTGCTGTGTGCCTATGGGGACGCCACAACACGCTTGCGGAATGAAACCTCCCGTACGCTGCTGCGCCCGTTCTCGCAGCTTGAGACGGCCGATGTGCTTACGGTATGCGACGAACTCGCCCAGGCGGCGGCCCGCGCCCTTGACGCCGAAAACGTGTCGCGCGCAGACCAGACGACCAGCTTTGAGATCGATCTCCGCTACCACGGTCAGGGTACGCTGCTCACCCTGGAGCTGGAGCGGCAGGAATTACAGCATGGGGGTTTGGCGGCAATTGGGGAGCGATTTGATCGCCTGCACGAGCAGTTGTACACCTTTGCGCTCGACTCCGACCGTGAACTGGTCAATATCCGGGCCGTTGTGCAGGGTACGGCCACTACGGTGACGCCCTATCGCGCCGAGCCGGGAGACGGTAATCCGGCCCGCGCGGCAATGGGGGAACAGCCGGTGTTTCTCAAGAATACGGACCGGCCGGCCGTGATCTATGACCGGGCGCGGTTGTGTGCCCAGGACGTTATCCGCGGTCCGGCCATTGTCATGGAAATGGACTCGACCAGTTTGATTCTGTCCGACCATACAGGCCGGGTCGATACCTACGGCAATATTCTGATCACCCCGGACGCCTGAGCACGCCCATCCCAGGCTCTGGCCGTGCCGAAAATCTCCCCATCCCTTCCCTGGAGGGGAGGGGTATGGCCTGGAATCAGGCGGCACCGCGCGGGATGGCGATGGCCTCGCGCAGCCCGTCCAGTAAGCCTTCGAGATGGGCCATGCGCTCGCGCAGTTCGGCGATGTGCTGCTCCAGAGCGGAGAATCGCTCGCTGAACTCTTTGCGCTGAGCGGCCAGTTCGGCGCTGAACTCTCGTCGTTGGGCGGCCAGTTCGGCGCGTATGGCCCGCTGTCCGTTCAGGATCAAACCGGCCAAAGTCACCCCAACCGCGACAACAGCGATCAGGACGCTGATCAATTCCACACTCATAGTCTCTGCTCCGAGTTCAGTGCCTCACCATAGCCACCCCCCTGCCGAAGGGCAAGCCGTCCATATCCCCTCCCTGGAGGGGTGATGCACATGACATTACCCGGCGGCCCCCCGCCCCCCTGCGCCGTGCCTGTCCGCGGCAGGGGGCCAGGAGTGCGGGCTTCCAGCCCGCAAGCGGCCAAGATGGCCGCTCTCCCAGGAGGAGAGGGGACCGGGCCGGGGAGAACCCACCCCGGCCTACGGCCACCCCTCCCGAGAGGGGATAGGAAAATTGCCCCTCCCGCGAGGGGAGAAGAGGGTTATTCGACGTTGGTGATGACAAAGTTCTGCTGGGCCTCCTGCCAGGTCAACGTCACGGTGTCACCAGCTGCGGGAAAGTCCGCCACCTCGCACGTGCCCACCACGTCAGTGAGAAACTCCTCGCCCAGCGTCTTCACCCACACCGTGGCCCGGTCAAACACCTCGCCGTCAGCCACGGCTTCCACGACGTGCTCCCCGGTCCCCAAGGCGTTCCAGTTGAACACCGTGCCAAAGCCATTATCCGTGTCCCCACACGACCCCTGGGTGTCGGGCCGCTCCAGCCCGTAGGGGACGGGATAGGCACGGCCGTTAATCTTCAGGACCACTTCTTCGGCCTCACACACCCAGCCCGACAGCGGTCCAATGCCGCTCTGCCAGGTGTTGGGTGCCGGGTTCTCCAGAAAGCCGGGGACAGCGCCGGAGCCCGTCGAACTGAAGGTGGGCGGGGTCCGGCCGTCGGTGATGACAAAGTTCTGCCGGGCTTGCTGCCACACCAGGGTGACAGTCTCGCCCATGACGGGAAAGTCGGGGACGGCACACGTTCCGCTCAACCCGTGCCGAAACGGTGCGCCCAGGGTGGTCACGATTACCCTGGCCCGGCCCAGTTTCGTGCCATCGACGATGACCGCGACGTCGTGCAGGCCGTCGCCCAGGGTGTTCCAGTTGAGCAGCAACTCAAAGCCGTTGTCGGTGTCGCCACACCGACTGCGGGTGTCGGGCCGGTTGGTGCCGTAGACAGCCGGGTAGGCGGTGCCGTTGATCTGTACGACAACTTCGTCGGCGTCACACTCCCAGCCGTGCACCACGCCCACCCCACTCTGAAAGGAGCCGGGTTGGGGGTTCTCCAGATAGCCGGTCAGGGGGCGCGGATCGTCGGTGGTGGCGCTCGCCACGGCCGAGGCCAGGCTGCGACCGTAGCGGTTGTGGGCATACACCCGGTAGTGGTAGGTGGTGGCTGGCTGGAGACCGGTGTGGACATATTTGGTGGCGACGCGCTCGCCGGTGCGGGTGGGGCGGGCCGCTTCGACATAGGGTTCCACGGTGGTCCAGTGATCCAGGTCGTGGGAGACTTCGAGCTCGTAGGAGGTGATGGCCCTGCCGTAGAGGTGACGGGGGCCGCTCCAGTACACGAGAATGCCGGTCGGCCCGCGCGAGACGGCGGTCACGCGGCTCGGCCCGGTGGGCGACACCTCGACGGTGGTGTCGCCCCCGCCGCCCACGATGACGGTGCGGGTGGTGGTGGTAGGCGCAGCGGCCACGACGGTCTGGGAGGACACGGGGATGCCCTGGGCGTCCAGGGCGCGCACGGTGTAGGTATAGGCTTTGCCGGGTTCGGCGGTCTCGTCGGTGTAGGTGGTCTGGGTCGCGGGCACTTCTGCAATGAGCGTCCAGGGGCTGCCCTGGCGCCAGACCTGGTAGGTGGATGCCCCGGTCTGGGCGGTCCACTCGACGGTGATGTCTGCGGTGGGGGTCCCCTCGTGCGTGCCGGCCTGGACGGTGATGGTGGCTTCGTTGTTGTCGCTGATGTAATCGTAGTAGGGGGTGGTGTGCCAGTCGCCGAAAGGGTCGACTCCCCCGAGGCCTTCGGCGTTGCAAAGAGATTCCAGTTGGGCGAGCGTCCTCTCCCCCTGGGCGGCCAGATACTCGGGGATTAGATCATTGCCGCTGTCGTCGAGGCAGAGCGCGTAGTCCTTGGTGTTGGTGATGGAGGCGGTGATCTCAGTATCCACGGGGGCGTCGGTGATGAGGGTCAGGGTCGGGGCGATGCTTGGGTCGTTGACTGATAACTCGCCGATGGTCCACACGCCGTTGGTGTAGCTGCCTCGGCTGGCAATGGTCTGACTGACGGTTGCGCCTTGCAGGTCCACGGTCACCCGGGCCGCCGGGGCATTGTCCGGGCCGTTGTTGACGGCCACGATGGTAAAGGCGTGCTGGCTGGAGGTAGCATCCGGGCTGGCCCCGCCGTCACGCACCTCTAGCTCTGCTATAGGGCCGACATGGAAGGTGTAGGTCTCGGTGTCGCAGAAGGATTCGTTCGTGCCGCTCCCGTCGAAGTCGCAGTCGGGGTTTGTGTTGGTCTTGTGAATCGCTCTGGTCGTGTAATCCACGACATATGTGCCCAGTTTCTCGAACTCGGCAAACCAGGAGTTCGGGGCAGCTGTCGCAGCAGACGAAGTAGAACCATTATACGAGGCAGTCCAAGAATTCGCAGAGTTCATCCTACTAAGGCTTCTGCCAGAGCTGGAACTCCTGATGTATATGCTGCCGGGCGGGTTGCCGCCGTCGGCCCCTTTGACTACTACGCGTTCACCACTGTGCCTCGTCCAATTGCTTATTTCAGCACTATCGAACTTCACTCTCGAAAAGGCAATTTTTACGCCACTCCGGGTGCCATTGAAAGGAAGGGTGCCGTGTGGTTCGTCGGTCGCGGTCTGCCAGGAGACCGTGGCCGCGTCGTTGACGCTCTGCAGGACGTTGTTGTGCATCTGACCATCGAAAGTTCGGCCCAGAGCCTCCTAGACGTGGATGAGCACCGTGTCGGGGGACAGAACCCGCTCCGGCGAGGTTGTCTTGTCAACCGCCCTGACCCTGATGTCATCCGTGGTGTCACGGGGATAAGTCGTAATCCCGACACAAGGGTAGGTGGTGAAGGTATCAACCTCTCCGTTCTGGAACAGCACGAGCTCGTCGGACTCACCCAAGCAAACCGTCCTCCGGTTGTCCGCCGTTTGGCCGATTGGTTCCGGTGGCTTGGCCGAGATTTCCGCGGTCACACATTGCTCATTCAGCACGGTATTGGCGGCCCGCGTCGCCGTCAGCGTCAGCGAGTGAGCCTTTTTCAGGGGGCTTCCTGTAAGGTGCCAATCGCCAATGGTCCATATCCCGGTGCTGGAATCATAGCTGGTACCTGTTGGAGCGGTAGCCGACTTATAGGTCAGCCCCGCAGGCAGAGGAATGGTCACCCGAGCATCTCTGAGATGAGCTCTGTCAGCAGTAGCTGTGATTGCTGTGATTGATGCCACAACTGTAAAGGTAACGTCTCCTTGCTCTGCGGGAAAACGATTGTCAACTGCTACCGAGACAGCGTAGCCCGGCCTCGCCGCTTTGAAAGGACCGCTGCCACCGTTTCTCGCCTGCCAGACTTCGGCGCGGTTGTTGTGCTCGGGCTCAAGAACACTGCGACTGCTGACTGTGGCCACATATTGCACCACTTTGATCCCCGACGTGGCTGCCGGGAGGACGGTATAAGCGTATGCGCTCCTCCCCGGAAACCGGCCAATGCTCCAAATCAACTTGGAATCACGGAGCGCAACGCTGCCTATCGGCGGCACTGCGATCTCCTTTGGTGGCGAGTTGGACGTAGGGTCCAGCGAGATATTGTCGGCCTCAATCACCACTTCTACTGCGTAAGCAGTGTCGGACCCACTATTGGCAACGGTAATGGTTGGGCCTGTTTTGCCTTGGTGGCTTGTTGAGTCGGGCACCTCTATGCTGACGGCCAGGTCGATGTCGCTCCCTTGCGCCTGCGCCGTGCCAGGGCCGGCAACCGCCCCGCCCAGGGCGGCACCGACGATGGCCAGCAGGGCGAGCGTCAGGACGCGCCGTAGCGGAACCCGTAGGCGGGTCGATGCTGATAAGTATTTGTATTTACTAAGGTTTTGCGGGGGGGGGGGTGATTGTCGCCGTCTTCACCGCTCTGTCGCTGGCTACCGCCACGTCAAGCTCCGTTTTCGTGGGGGTGAGGAAAATCGATTGTTGCTCCATAGGGTTCAGGGACCACGGGCCTCCGCCGGGTAGGGCGGAGGATTACTCAATATTAAATTTCAATTGCAATGACATTGCATTAAACGGCCCGCTTGTCCCTAGTAATTTCTGAGGAAAATAAGCCAGCGCGAAAAAAGGTTTGGGGGGGTTGGGGATGGTTTGGTGTATGTTTTTGTCATTTTCACTTGATTGCCTCAGTCACTTGGGACAGGAAGAACCCACCCCACCGCTACGCGGCACCCCTCCGAGGAGGGAATTATATACCTATTTACCCAAATGAATAAAACAGGAGTATATTATGAAAGGAGAGAAAGATAAGCCTTTTAATGTGGTGTTCTCGTATCATGGGCATCAATGTGGGATGGATATATGGGCGTCGGATAAAGAGGATGCTGAGTACAAAATAAAGCAGATGGCAACAAAAGGGATAATACGTGACGTAGGATTTCCTATGATTTCCTCATGCGGCCATCGTTGCCCTGAATGCGATGCTCAATTTAATGTGGATGTTCGCTCGAATGGGGTAGTTAGTATGGTGGTTGCCTTGCCACGATCTGTTGAGCCTGAAAAGCATCTTTAAGATTGTCAATAGCCTCTTCACATTCTT
This sequence comes from uncultured Binatia bacterium (SeqCode), assembly GCA_965243855.1. GTDB lineage: Bacteria > Desulfobacterota > Binatia > Bin18 > Bin18 > Bin18. The sequence goes on from CBDEWE010000003.1 coordinate 43,236, forward strand.
GCTGGGTGGGATAACTGCGAGCGGAGCAGGCAACACGTCTATTCTCTTCATTCCATAGTTCCCACACCCATCCCGGTTTAAGGACTTCAATTACTAAGAGCTTTTCCGGTTTGCTATGGACATAGAAAGTCATGCGGTCTCCTTTTTCATTGTTTGGGGAGCATAAAAGAGATTGTTTCTTATAGCAAGAGAAAACAGCAAAAACACAAAATAATACAATAAAATCAGCTAATTAACTAAACCTTTGTCTTCTCAGGTGGTATTTGTGAATGTGAAACACAATGCACCTGGAAAGGCTCATCGCAAAGGTATTTCCCTCCTTCAACTCACCCGGCTTTTCCCGGACGACGCTACAGCAGAAGCGTGGTTTGTTGAGCAACGCTGGCCGCACGGCATTCGCTGCCCCTTCTGCGATTCCGACAACATCCAAGAGCGCCCCGCGCGCAAACCCCAGCCCTACCGTTGCCGAGAGTGCCGCAAGGATTTCTCCGTCAAAACCGGCACTCTCATGCATGACAGCAAGTTAGGACTCAGGATATGGGCACTGGCTTTGTATCTCATGAATACCGGCATTAAGGGTGTATCCAGCATGAAGCTCCACAGAGACTTAGGCATTACACAGAAAACCGCTTGGTATCTCGCTCACAGAATCCGGGAAGCGTGGGCAACCGGAGATCGTTTGTTTGCCGGACCTGTTGAAGTGGATGAAACTTACATGGGCGGCAAGAACGCCAACAAACACGCCAGCAAGAAAATCCAGAATGCCAACGGTACGGTAGGTAAAACCGCCGTGGTCGGCATGAAGGACAGAAAGACGAATCAAGTACAAGCCACTGTGGTCGAACGCACCAATCAAGAAACCTTACAGGGTTTCGTGAACAGCCGACGAGTACCAGGAGCGAAAGTCTACACCGACGAACATGGCGGCTATATCGGTCTCAGCAATCATGAATCCGTCAAGCATAGTGTTGGGCAGTATGTGGACGGCATGGCGCATAGCAACGGTATTGAGAGCTTTTGGGCGCTGCTGAAACGGGGCTACTACGGCACGTACCACAAGATGAGCATTAAGCATCTGAACCGCTATGTGAACGAGTTTTCCGGGCGTCACAACGTCCGCCCCTTGGACACCATGACACAGATGGCAATGGCGGCGCGGAGTTTGTCGAATAAGCGACTCTCGTATGCTGACCTGATTGCCGTGTAATTGCTTGACCTTGATTTTATTTTCCGCCAAGATGCGGACTTGTAAGAACCATACACAGTGTACCCGCTATGTCGGGTTGCCTGTGGAATATAACAACCACCATAAAGCGCGGGAGTAGCTACCCGCGCTGTGGTGAATACGCAGGATTATCACTCCATCTGTGTGTGGTTCTTACAACAGCCCGGCACTCCTACGTGTCGGGACTCTGTTGTGACAAGGAGGGACCGCTATGGAAGAAGCAATGCAGGCACTCAAGGCGATTTTCTTAGTAGGGGGTTTGGGATTCTTTGCCATTTTTTTGCTCGGTATGACAAACCGTGTCGTGATCTTTCAGGATGTTGTGGATTTCTGGTGGTCTATTGCCTTGATACTCCTGCCAGTCGCTACCGTGCTGATTGCCTTTTTTATGGCTCCGGCAGATGCCCCGCCGAGCTATAACGTGTTTTGGGCGGATGGGTACGGGAAAGTGATTACGATTGTAGGAAGTGGGGCAACCCTTTTTGCCATGCTGAAGGTGTTTTCGTATTCAGTCGCAGCGAATGGCATGGGGCTGGGAGTGGTGGTGTTTCTCTTCAAGGTGATTGCGTCGGTGGTTTTGCTGTTTCTGGTGCTGGGCATGTGGAGCAAGGATGAGAAAAACAGTGCGGGATTAGGGGGAATCCTGGCTTTTATAACTGTGGGGTTGCTGTGGTGGATTTTGAAAAAACTTATCAATGGACCGGCTGTAGAAGCGCGGCGGGCGGCATTGCAAGGGGAAGTATCATGAAGAGGATACTCACTCTCACAGCCGGAATTGTTGTTTCATGGATATCCTATGCCTACTTGGAGATGCCTATACATTGGGTGATTGCCATAGGTATTGGGTTTCTGTGGGAAGTATTTTCGAGAAAGGATAAAACGGAAGGGGGAAATGATGAAAGAGAAAAAACAGAAGCCAAAGGAGGAAGTGCTGTTTGACTATGATGAGCTACAGGAGCGAGAGCGCAAGCGACGGAGCCGGTGGATTGTTTATGCGGTGTTCCTGGATGATGAGAAGCAACCAAAGAAAAAACGGCTATCAGATATGACTCTGTGCGTTTAGCAGGGGGGTGTTATCTGAATCCATTTTATCTTACGTAGTGCTTTAAAGACGTACCGTTCGTAGAACCACATGGGAGGCGCTTTTTTTGTTTTTGGAAATAATGAGTTATAGATTTCCTCCTGGGTTTCAAGGAATTCTCTTAGTTCATATCTCTGTTCATACGACAACTCTCCAGACCTATCTTCAAGAATCATTGTCAGTTCACGTATCAACCATTGGTAATGTTTAAAGCGTAATGGATTTGTACCGACTTTTGCCCTCACTTCTTCAGGTGCAAACTGTACAGCTTTTTGTACATCATCTCCCGCTTTTTGTATTCGATTTTCCGCTTTCCCAATAACCCTCTTAATATGGCGTATCTGTTCTTTGCGGCGGTATCTCCTCCTTATCCAGTCGTAGCCCCCAAGAATCACGGCAATCACTACGCCTATCACGATCCCTTCTAGTATTTTTTCCATATCGCGCCTTTGTCATTTCGAGCCACGTAGTCAAGTGGCCTTACCTGTAGGGCGCTTCTCTGTCAAAGGGTGTTTTTTGGGGCGTTGGTTCCTATATTAAATGTGTGGGGAGATTTTCGCTGGCGCGAAGCCTGTGGGTAAATAGGTATATAATTCCCTCCGAGGAGGGGATAACAACCGCGCCTCGCTGGGGCGGGGTCATGCCGATTATTTCGGGGGGGCTTCAGGAGTGCGGGCTGCCAGCCCGCCAGGCGGCCAAGATGGCCGCGCTCCCAGGTAGCGGGCAAGAGCGATGTGAAACTGAACCACGCCCAGATTCAAGAGTGATTGACATTCGTCACAAATCGGAGAATAAAAAATCGAGAAGAGAGGAATGGGTTGGATTGATCTGGCTCCGTTTCTGGTCGTGCTCGGTGGGCTCGGCACCGCCTGGTGGCGGTTGAACAGTCGGATTGACCGGCTGGATGCCAAGTTTGACGCCCTCAACAAGCTGCTCACCGATAATCTGATTGTGCTCAACCGCGATATTGGCAAACTGAAGGGCGCGTCGCATACGCATACCTAGGGGTTAGGAGTTGGGAGTTGGGGAATGAAAAAGCCCGACCGATTGGCCGGGCTTGAGAGTAGAAGGTCGGAGAAAAGCACTAGACGGCTTGATCCTTGTGTCGGAAAGCGAGTTTGGTCTTCATAGCCGATAATTCTTTCTCAATTGTCCCCATTTATGATAGAGATACGTCTATGAGTTCCTATGAAAAAATGAGGTTGGCGTATCAGTTCTATGGCCTCATCATTGCCGGGGGTATCGGCCTGCTCCAGTGCGCTTTAATCGGCGGGGGCTTGTTGATGATGCACAAAGCGGGGCAACGGCGAGACCGGCAACTCGACCGGCAAGAAAAAGTCCTGGAAGACATCGGTGCTGGTATCCGAGAGCAAAGCGCTGGTATCCGGGCGCTGCTGGAGCGGCCCGCCCAATAACTCCCCCCTCCCTCTCCAGTGGTACACGTGTACCACGACCAAACTGAGATGCACCTTTCCCCTCTTGGGTAAGATTGTATATAATTCCCGAACCGTGTGCCTTTGCGCCAGCCCAAAGAAGGAGTAGCGACTATGCCGGCCACGATCATTGAGACCCATCCGCAAGCGCATACCCCCCTCCCACGCGTTCCGGTCGATCCGATTACGCTCGACCTGATTGAAAACGGCCTGGTGGCCGCGCGGGAACAGATGGACGCCCTGTTGTTTCGGACCGCCATGTCGCCCATCATCCGCGACCAGCGCGACGGCTTTCCGGTCATTACCAGCCGGGACGGCAAACTGTTGGCCGGACAGTTCGGCTCGCCGGTGCACGGTTTTACCGAGCGCTACGACGGAACGATTGAGGAGGGCGATATCTTCCTGACCTCAGACCCCTATGAGTGTGACGGCGCTATCAGCCACGCCAACGACTGGCTGGTGTGCATGCCCGTGTTCAAGGACGGCCGGCTGATCAACTGGTCGGCCATGTTCGGACATATGGCCGATATTGGCGGCAAGGTGCCGGGCAGCATCCCGATCGATTCCGAACAGATATTTGAGGAGGGAATCTGTATCCCGCCGGTCAAAATTTTCAGCAAAGGCGTCCTCCAGGAAGAAATCCTGCGGGTCATCCTGCACAACTGTCGCATTCCCGAGTGGAACCGGGGCGATTTCCATTCCATTGTGGCGGCCTGCCGGATGGCTGCCAGCCGCTGTGTTGAAATGGCCGAGCGGTTTGGCGAAGCGGTCTATGTCTCCGCTCTGCACGACCTTCTCGACCGCAACCGGCGCGCCATGCAGAAGCTCATCAGCGAGACCATTACCGAAGAGAAGCGCCACTTCGAGGACTATATCTGTGATGACGGCATGGGCATGGGACCGTACAAAATTGCCTGTAGCCTGTGGCGCGAAGGCGAGCGGATCGTTTTTGACTTCGGCGATACCGACCCGCAGTCGGTCGGCGCGATCAATTTCCTCCTGAGCGAGCAGATGTTCCGGATGTTCTGCGGCCAGTTCATGATCAATTTTTTCGATCCCCAGATTCTCCTCAACGACGGATTTTTTGACCTGGTTGATGTCCGTATTCCCGAAGGCTGTTTGCTCAAGCCGCTCAAGCCCGCGGCCCTGTCGAGTCGCACCCACGCCCTGGCCCGCATCTTTGATGTGTTGAGCGGTCTGTTAGGTCAGTCCAACCCCGACTATATGTGCGCGGCCGGCTTCTCGGACAGCCCGCATTTGATGTACTCGGGCTACGATAAGGACGGGGATTGGTTCCTGCTCTTCCAGATTGGCTTTGGCGGGATACCCGGCAAGCCGGGCGGCGACGGGCCGGACGGCCACTCCTTATGGCCGAAGTTCATGAATGTCCCGAACGAATTTATTGAAAGCTATTTCCCGGTGCGGATTGAATGTTATGAGACTATCCCGGATAGCGGTGGCCCGGGGTTGCATCGGGGCGGCAATGCCATGAATGTGGGCTACCGCTTCCTGGCACCCGGTGTGCTTTCTCTACACGACGATCGCTGGTTGACCTATCCATGGGGGGTGCGGGGCGGCCTGCCGGGCGGTCGGAGTACGAAAATCATAGAACGTACGGACGGCCGGCGTGAGCTGCTGCCGTCCAAATGTGATCGGGTGCGGGTCGAGGTTGGAGACAAGCTGCTATTCAAGACCTGGGGCGGCGGCGGCTGGGGCAATCCACTGGAGCGCCCTGCCCATAAAGTCGCGGCCGATGTGGACCGGGGGCTGGTGACGCGGGAAGGGGCTAAACGCTACGGCGTAGTCCTGCGGGATGACCTGAGTGTGGATGAGCCCGCCACAACCACGCTGCGCGCCGAACTGGAACGGCAACGCGGCCCGGCCGAGTTGTTCGATTTCGGTGGCGGCATTGCCGAATTGAAAGCGCGCTGCAAAGCGGAGACCGGCTTCGACCCTCCTCAGCCGCCGACCTTTGCCGCTTGGGTCCGGGCTCGGCAGGGGAAGACCCCGGTTGTGAGTCACGTCAACGGCAGGCAACCTGTCTCCGCATCAACGGAAACGGAATATACGGGCGAGATTCCCTTGCCGGAGCCGCGAGCGAAGTAGTTCCCGGTTTTCCGAACCCTGCTGGAAATGTGTTGATTACGGGGGATACCATCGAGGAAAGAGGTCGAGACGATGGCAACAGCAACAGTCGAAATACCCGATGAGCGCCTGCCGGACCTGGAGGCATATAAAGACAGGTTGGGAGAACTGCTTTTACTCGGTCTGTCGCAGATGAAGATTCAGGAAGCGCTCATGCTGTATCAGCGCGGACTTGTCTCATTTGGACGAGCGGCAGAGCTCGCGGGCTTGTCCCAGCACGAGATGCAACAACAGACCCAGGCGTTTGGCGTGTCTCCACGTTGGACGGAAAAGATGGTGGAAGAAGAACTCGGGTGACGGTCGTTACGAATTCCGGGCCTCTGATAGCGCTTGGGAAGCTTGGACTCCTCGATGTGTTATTTCACCTGTATGGTCCGGTCAGAATTCCCACAGCCGTTTATATTGAGGTTGGCGTGCGTGGGAGCAAAAGAAACTACCCGGATGCACTACTGACCCGGATAGCAGTTCAACGGGGACAACTGAGAGTGCGTAGGGTCGATGATGCAGACATTCCGTCTGACATTGCCAGCCTCCCACTCAATGCTGGTGAAAAACAGGCCATCTATCTTGCTTTGCACGACACCGCTGACCTGGTGCTGCTCGATGACCTGAAGGCTCGTGAGGAAGCCCAAGCGCGTGGCCTGACGATCAAAGGATCATTAGGGGTTCTAATCGAAGCTCAGCAACAGGGCGCGTTACAACTTGACGAGACGCAAGCCATAATTGAGACGATTAGAGACAGAAACGATATTTGGATTGCCCCAGGGCTCTGTCAGCGGGTTCTGGAGCAACTGGAAACGAGGAAGACTGAGGAATCATAAGGCATAACGGGTCACTCAGGTCCCGTAGGTCGGCTTAGCGAAGCGTAAGCCGACACCCCCCTATTCGCGTCCAACCTCTCCGTCCCATCCCGGCTCTGTACTCCCCCAGTCTTCCTCATACAGTCCGTCTCGCACATGCTGCCGAAAACTGGAATAGAGTTCGCGGGTCGTCATTCTCTAGGATCACCGAAGTTCCCAAAAATTATCGCAGAAGATGCGAAAGATGCCCTGGCTCGAATCCTCTTGATTTATTCAAACATTATTATATAATAATTATCTTATATAATAATGTTGGGGGGACCAAGTCTTGAAAGCGATGTCCCCCATTTTTCTCAGGCTTCCCCGAAGGAGTGTAGGGAGAAAGCAATGAGGCCATAATGGAAGAAACTAACAAACAGCTCTCAGAGGCCATCTTCGAACAGATTGCACGGATCGGAAAAGCTGTCTCGAATCCTAAACGGTTGGAGATATTGGAACTCCTCAGCCAGGCCCCACGGACGGTCGAAGCGTTGGCTCAAGCAGCACATCTGAGTCAAGCGAATACCTCACAGCATCTTCAGGTCTTGCGGAATTCGCGGCTGGTCGAAGCGAAACGCGACGGGACCTCGATCTGGTATCGCCTCACCGATGAAACGGTTGCCGATTTTTTCCGGACATTACGGGTCTTGGCCGTCACGCATCTGGCGGAACTCGATCGTATCGTCAGTCAATATTTTACCGGGCAAGCCAAATTAGAACCGGTTGATCAAAAAACCCTGCTCCAGCGTGTCCGCAAGGGCGAGGTGACCGTCGTTGATGTTCGCCCCCAGGAAGAGTACCAGGCGGGACATATTCCTGGGGCAATCTCCGTCCCTCTAGAGGAACTCGAAGACCGCCTCGCTGAGCTGCCGCAGGACCGAGAGGTCGTTGCCTACTGTCGTGGCCCGTATTGCGTCTGGTCAGGTCAGGCCGTGCAGGTCTTACAGAACCATGGGTTTCAGGCCAGACATCTGCCCGATGGCGTGTTGGATTGGCGGGCACGCGGGTTTCGTGTTTCTACCGGAGACAAACCGTAGGCAGAAAGAGAATAGTGCAGATGAAGATGCGCAACTGTGGACGGGCCTCCCTTCTCCTCACGTTGTTCCTCATCGTCCCGCAGCAAGCACCGACGACACGGTTCTGGTGCAAAAGCGAGTAGAGCCGGCCAAACAGACGAGAAAGGGAATCATTGATGAAGGAGGTCTTTATGTTAATGGCAAAATTGCCCGCATGGCTGTTGGTAACCTTGCTCAGCATCTCCAGTCACAGCGCTTGGGCACAGAGTGAGCCTGACCCCCACGCTTCCCCAGCAACTACCGCAACTACCTCGCCCGAGCAGCTCGGGGAGGTTCACTTTCGCGTCTCGTGCAATGTTGCTGCGCAACAGGAGTTCAATCGGGCGATGGCGATGTTTCACTCCTTCTGGTTCGAACCGGCGAAGCACTCCTTCACCAAGGTCCTGGAACACGACCCCGAGTGCGGGATGGCGTATTGGGGCATTGCCATCATGTCGATGGGCAATCCTTTCAGCTGGTCCATCAACACGAACGCGCCGAAGGCAGGGGAAGCGGCCATGGCGGAGGCACTGCGTGTGAGCGCCAAGAGCGAGCGCGAACGCGACTATATTGCGGCGCTAGCCACGTTCTTTACAGAATGGCAGACGGTGGACTATCGGTCGCGAGTGGGGGCCTTCGAAAAGGGCATGGAGGGTGTGGCGATACGCTATCCCGAGGATGACGAAGCACAGATCTTGTACGCGCTCGTGCTCAACATGACCGCCGTGCCTACCGACAAAACCTTCGCTCACCAGCTTAAGGCCGCAAGCATCCTGGAGCCCTTGTTCAAGCAACACCCTCACCATCCGGGTATTGCCCACTACCTGATCCACACATACGACTATGCCGGGCTGGCTGAGAAGGGGCTGCCCGCTGCCCGCGTCTACGCCACCGTCGCGCCTTCAGTGCCGCACGCGTTGCATATGCCCTCACATATTTTCAGCCGGGTTGGTCTCTGGCCGGAAATGGTCGAGAGCAATCGTGCTTCGTACCGGGCGGCGAAGAATCAACTCTCCGGGCAAACCCTTGGGCTCGGCTCATACGATGCGCTCCATGCCATGGATTACATGGTGTTTGGCCATCTTCAGCAAGCGCAGGATAAGGCGGCGAAGCACCTGGTGGATGAGGTTGCGGCGATACGCAAGGTCAAGGTGGAAGACTTTTCGGCCGCCTACGCCTTTGCCGCGATTCCCTCTCGCTATGCGTTAGAGCGCGGCGATTGGCAGCAGGCAGCGGCGCTCCAACTCAGCCCACGAGAGATGGCTTGGGACAAGTTCCCTCATGCGGAGGCCATTCTCGTCTTCGCTCGCGGCCTGGGTGCGGCGCGCAGTGGAGAGGTGACGGCGGCGCGCAAGGATGTGGAGCGATTGCAGGCGCTTAAGGACGTGATGACGGCAGCCAAGATCGACTACTGGGCGAACCAGACGGACTTTCAAATCAAGACGATTCTTGCCTGGATCGCCCTGGCGGAGAAGCGTGATGAGGAAGCGATTCAGTTAATGCGCACCGCCGCCGAAGCAGAAGAGGCCAGTGATAAAGCGCCGGTGACTCCGGGGAATGTTGTCCCTTTACGGGGACTGCTGGGCGAGATGCTCTTAGCGCTCAACCAACCAGCGCACGCGTTCACCGAATTCGAGCGCTCCTTGCAACGTGACCCTAACCGTTTCCGAGTCGTGTACAGTGCCAGTCGCGCTGCCGAAGCAGCCGGCAACCGCCAGGCGGCCCGCGAGCATTATGCCAAGTTGCAGACGCTGGCCGCTGATCATGATACCGAACGTCCGGAACTCGCACAGGCCACCGCATTTTTGGCAAAGCCATGATCATGAGTGGCCCAGATCGTGGAGCAAGCGGGATCCGGATGGGATGAAATCGAGGAATAGACGCCGGCGCGTTTCTTCAATGTCCATCCCGCCATCGTCTCGCGCCTGATGGCGCGGGAACGAAGAGAAGCGTAATGCGGAGCCTTACGGCGCGCCTGCGGTGTCGCCTCGTGAAGGGACTACGGAAGTCTGTGGGATGCGTCAGCGTCACCGCCGTACTGGTGCATGCGCTCGGCGCGATGAGCACCGCCTACTCGTATTGGGACCCTGAAAAAGAGTCCCCCGGAGGGGCATTCAAGGGATTCCAAGTGCAGAATCCCTTGTTCCATCCGGGCCTGGTGGACTTTCATCAACGAGTGAACGACGGTGGCGAGACGACGAATCTCGCGCTGTGGACTCCGGTCTTTCGCGGCGGGGTGGGCCGCATCGATCTGAAACATGGGCCACCCCTCACCTATGGGGGCGGATTCCTTCGTGCGTTGGCCGCAGCTCCAGACGCGGGCGATCTCATTCTCGCTGCTCAGACTGTCAGTGGCACGGGAGTGGAGGCGTGGGAAGCCCAGGGTGAATACCGCCTCCCCACCGGCGTCCTGCTTCCCGGCTCGCCTGGGGTTGGTGGCGGCTATGTCTCACCAGATCGCTTCGGCCCCGATATGTGGTTTGTCAAGCTCTCGTATCGCGACGCACTGGAGTATGGGTGGCAAACGATTGCCTGGGCACAACTCCAAGAGGTTGGACAGAGAACCTCGCCTGGTGGCCACCTCGCCCTGTACAACACTCGCCTGATGTTCACGGGCGGCACGGACGGTGAGCAATGGCGCACTACGGTAGGCTACGTTCACCCCGCGACAGGCAGACAATTCCGTCCGGCATTTGAATTCTTCTACGTGGATGAGACGATTGGCGATGGCAATGGTGGGAAGTTCCTACTGGCGACCGCGACGCTAGGCTACGAAGGGTGGGGCTTTCTCGGCCACGACAGCCGACTTGGTCGGGCCTTAGGCCCTCAAGGACTGGCATTCACCAACCCCAACGGATTTCTGCAACCCATGTGGAATCGTTTGTCCGACGTGACCGAGGTGGGGGGACTGCTGAATGGCCGCGTGACGGAGATTCGCGACGCGGCTGGAATCACCAACCGCGAGTGGCAACTGATTGGGTTTCCATTCCAGTTCGCTTCGGGAAGAAGCTGGTACGACTGGCTTTTCATTGGCGGTGGCCTTCGTCAGATGACGAGACAGCCGGATGCGCCTTATCTCATCGGCGGGGCGATTGGCCGACTCGGAGCGGTTCGCATCTTAGCCGGGGGGCATTGGGATTTTGAGAGGGACGAAGCCCGACTCCTCCTGACTGGCCAATATTTTCTTTAGGTTCCTCTTTTGCCGTATCGAGAGCACGAGGCAATTTGCCCCAGGGATAAAAGCGCGGCGGTAGTGCATAGCAGGGATGTCGGATTACGCTGCGCTAATCCGACCTATAAACCGGAATTTATTAATTAACAAAATAACGGTGCCAAATACCCCGCTAAGTGACCGTAAAACCAAGGCCCGCGTTGCGCGGGCTGTGAGCCCGAGCGGCACCTGAGCGGTGTAAATCTACAATAACGGGTCACTCATGCACATATGAAGGCTGGTTGAGATTCCAGTCGTACTCGTAGTCCACTGACCCGGCAAAGTCCTTGAGACGGGCTACGAGTCCGGCCTCGGCGTACTGGATGAGGTGGGCCAGCACGGACGCTTGGTTGCCGCCAAAGTCCTCTACATACCAGTCATAGATGCTCGAAATCACCAGGAAGTCGTCGTCCACGAAATCCACTCCGCGCGGATGATTGACATAGGCGCGCGCACCGGCGTCAAGCAGTTCCTCGGTGTTGGCCGCGGTAAAGACCGTTGGCGACTGATTCGGGCAGCCGTAGCTGGCGCAGTTCACGGCGTAATGAATCCGGTTGTCGCGCCAGATGGGTCGCAGGATGCCGTGTTCGATATTGTTGAGCGTCAACTCCTGGCCGGCGACCTGAGCGTGGACGTCGTCCCAGGGGCCGGACAAGGGGATCCAACTCTCGTGGATGCCGCGGATGGAATCCACGGGATAGGCGTTGACAACGACCTGCACGGTGAGCGCGTTATAGAAGTTGATCCAGTAGGCTTTCTGTTCGGCCCTGGCATAGGTTCGCGGATCATGGGCCTGCAAATGCGCCAGGTAACCGGCCAGCTTGGCCGTATCCTCGGCACTGGCCTTGAGCGCGGCATAGTCGAAGCGGTTGACACCGGACGGGTGAGAACTGAGGTAGATGGTCAGGAGGTTCTGCCAGGCGCCGTGATCGATGGTTTCGGTATTGGTCTCGTCGCTCGTGTCCCAGACCTCGAGCAGGGCCGATGAGGGTGCGGCCAGGGCGAAGCTGGGAGCGACGAGTAGGGCCGCTGTGACCAGACCCAGCACCAGCCGACCGTGATGGCTCACCCGTTGAGTGGGTTGCTTCATAGTTATTTCTCTCCTCAACACTCATGTACTATCTGATTCTTTACAGAACGAAAGGCCCGTGGCCAGGGCCGGCGGACCGACTGTAACCCTATGACTCCGCACGCGTCCGCCCATGCCGAAAAGGGGGGCTTGCGCGCGCTCTCGGATTGGCATTATATTACGCAATTATTAAATTATACAGTCTGTATGCATGGAAAATAGTCAAATAGAGCCTTGTACTCATTTCCAGTCCACATTATGGTCGTCAACAGGGTTCTTCATTATTCCCCATCCTTCAATTCTCCGAAGCCTATCTTGCCCCTCAAGTCTATAGAAACACACAACACCTTTGTAGGAGGAAACCATATGAAAGCGATGATCGGTGTAGTGGCCCTCGTTGTTCTCGGAGCCTTGTGGCAGGTGTCCGCGTCCGCCTCGGGCTCCATTTCGATAGGCGGCGGCATAAGCCCCCGAGACGCGTACACGCAGGGCAAGAAGCTCACCTTCAAGAAGCTGGTGTGCTCCTCCTGCCCAATCCAGCGGAGCGAATTGGACCAGACCCGGGCCCAGAGCCTCAAGAACAGCCTTGAGGCGCGTGATGCGGAAACCAAGCCAGGCACGCCGGACGACGAACATATCCAGTTGCTGTGTCCGGGCAGCCAGGGGACTGATTGCGGCAGTGTGGACGAACAGGAACTCGTCCATTATTACCTGACCCGCCGTTACAAGCTGTAACTGTTTGATCCTGCGGTCACGCCACGCGCCTTAACCGTCTTACCGACGAAGTAGAGAGGTCTATATTATGCGACTAGCCTGTATTCCGGCCTTTGTTATAGCAACTTTGGCCATTTTTCTTTTTACTGCTGCGCCAGCACGTGCGGGCTCGCCCTGGCTCCCCGCACCGGGGGCCGGAGACGTCAACCTGTCTTACACCTACCAGACTGCGGACGAATTTTATCGCAACACCACAAAAGTCCCGACACCGGGGAACGTCGGAGAAGATCTCGTACAGCACACGACGTATGTGGAGGTACGCTACGGGTTGTTGGATAATCTCGCCATAGACGGGCGCATCGGATATGCGCAAGGTCATTATGGTTTTGACCCCTCACGTGGAGCAGGCGCGATCAGTGAGAAGAGTCCTGACGGTTTGGCCGATGTGAACCTGGGCATCACCTATCGTCTCCTTGACGAGACGATCACCGAGAGCCCGCTATTGCCCACTCTCGCCGTACGTTTCGGCGGGATCATCGCCGGGGACTACGAGAGCGGCGACATCAATTCGATTGGTGATGGTGGTGACGGCTTTGAGGTCTCAGGAATGGCCGGCAAGTTTATCGGCGATATGTTCGTGCTATCCTCGGAGTTCGGATACCGCAACCGCACTAACGATATCCCGGACAATCTCTTTTTGAACCTGTCCGGTGGAATCATCCTTTTCAACCGTGTCTCGCTGAATATCAGCTACTATCGCGTGGACACCCCGTGGTCCAGCTTCGACATTGGCGACCCCGGCTTCTCGCCGATCGGCAACGTTTTTCCTGAACTGAAAGAGGAGATGGAACTCATCGGCGGTGGGTTCACTGTTGCGGTCACGGACAGCATCAATCTCGGGTTTCAGTACGCGTCGGTCATCGAGGGCCGGAATACCGCGGCGTCCGATGTTTTCAGCGTATCGCTCGGCTACTCGTTTGACGCCTATTGATCCTTCCTATTCCACCTGATGAACGTGCTTGAGGCCTGCTGCAAGACGTGACGGAAGGGAAGTCATGGGATACGATGACTGAAATATGGCTTCTCCATACGGTTCTCATTTGGTGGAATACCGCTTCGGCGTTTATTTCGAGCATCTGACCCGGACGGTCGCGATGGCAGGCGGCCTGCTCCTGATCGGGGTCATGGCGATGACCGTGATCAGTATTCTCGGACGCTACCTCTTCAATGCGCCGATCCCAGGCGATTACGAGATGACCGAGCTTGCCTGTGGGATCGCCGTGTTTGCCTTCTTCCCCTATGGTCACCTGAAGAATGCCAACATCGTTGTTGAGTTCTTCACCGCTCGACTGCACCCGCGCCTCAAGACGGCGTTGGACACGGTGCACAGTTTCGCCTTTACGGTGGTCGCAGGTCTCGTCGCTTGGCGCCTCTTCGTCGGTGGAATGCACAAATTGAGGGATGGCGAGACCACACTGTTTCTCGGCCTCCCGATCCATTGGGGCTACTTCCTGGCGCTACTGGGAGCAGGATTGTTGACCGCGGTCTGCGTCTGGGTGTTCTCCCGTTATCTGCGCGCACTCAGGCAATGACCAATATCGAGTTCGGCGGGCTCTTGTTCGGCATCTGCGTGGTGTTGATCGCTTTCCGGATGCCCGTTGGGGTCGCAATGTTCGTGGTCGGCGGTTTCGGCTTCGCCTCGTTGGCGGGATGGTCGGCGTTTCTCAACCTCCTCAACACCGCCCCGTTCAGTCGGGTGTCGAGCTATACCCTTTCGGTGCTGCCGCTATTCCTGCTGATGGGTCAGTTTGCGACCCGGGCGGGGCTCACCCGCTCGCTGTTCACAGCAGCTCGCGCTTGGGTGGGGCACTATCGCGGCGGGCTCGCCATCTCGACTATCTATGGATGTGCGGCGTTCGGGGCCGTCTGTGGCTCGTCGATCGCGACCGGAGCGACGATGGCCTCGGTGGCGCTGCCCGAGATGAAACGCTCCGGCTATTCCGGAGCGCTGGCTACCGGTACGCTGGCCGGTGGCGGTACACTCGGCATTCTGATCCCTCCTTCGATCATCTTGGTGATCTACGCGATCATTACCGAACAGTCGGTCGGCAAGCTGTTCCTCGCCGCGCTTATCCCCGGTCTCATCACGGTGCTTGGCTATTCGATCGCGATCAGCCTCTATGTACGGCTTAAGCCCGAATCGGCCCCGGTCGCGCCGGCCGTGCCGTTCGGTGAACGTGTGCACAGCCTGGGCGCAGTGTTGCCGGTCGCGGCGATCTTTCTGCTGGTCATCGGCGGCATCTATCTCGGCGTGTTCACCCCGACCGAGGGTGCTGCCGTCGGAGCTGCGGCCACCGCCTTGGTCGCAGTTGCCTTTGGTCGGATGAGTTGGACGAGCTTTGTATCGAGTCTGCTCGATACCGCGCAAGCCACCGCGATGGTCTTCATTATTTTGATTGGTGCCGATATCTATAGCGCCTTTCTTGCGCTGTCCCAGATTCCAGTCGAACTGGCGGACGCGCTCACGACATCGGGACTGGCGCCAATGTCGATCCTGATCGGTATTTTGGTCGTCTATTTGCTCCTCGGCTGCGTGATGGACAGCATGGCCATGATCCTTCTCACAGTGCCGATATTCTTCCCGCTGGTCACCGGGCTTGATTTCGGCTTCACCGAGGAGGAGATGGCGCTCTGGTTCGGGATTCTGACGCTGATCGTCGTCGAGATCGGGCTGATCACCCCGCCGATCGGCCTCAACGTCTACATTATCAATTCGCTGGCCGAGGGCGTCCGACTTGGCGAATCGTTCCGGGGCATCGTCCCGTTCCTGCTGAGCGACTTTGTCCGAGTCGCGATCATTCTGGCCCTGCCCGCAACCTGCCTCTGGCTCCCGGGGTTGCTCTAGTCGCTATACTTCGCGACCAAGCGCCTCGCATCGGCGATCAGAGCCTGTCCATCATACCCCATAGCGCTGACCTTCTCGATCCAGCTATCAACAACCGTCTGGGTCACCTTCTCCCAGCGCGCCCTCTCCACTTTGGAGAGCGACAGAATCGGATCGTCTCGCTCGACCGCAATGGCGCGACCCGGCTTCTCGTCGTCCTTCCATATCCGGCCGAGTCGTTTGGACAATGCCATCCCCGTGCTGTCGTCGATTATGGCTCTGATATCCTGCGGGAGTTGATCGTAGCGCCGCTTGTTCATTGTCATCACGAACACGGCGCAGGAGAGGAAGACCTCAGTGTGATATTTCGTCACTTCGTGCAGGCGGAGGGGGCGCAGGATGGTCCAAGGCATCCAGGTTCCGTCGACCACGCCCAGGGACAGCGCTTCATAGACTTTGGGGGCCGGCATACCGACCGGGATGGCGCCGAGCGCCCTGAGCATAGCCGCGCTAGCCTGCGATGGGACGCGCATCTTCAACCCCTTGAGGTCCTCCAAGGTGCGAACCTGTTTCCCGGTGGTGTGGAGGTGGCTGCGCGCGGTGGTATGAAAGACCAACGGTTGAGTGTCCTTATATTCGTCCCGCATCCACTTCCGATAGAACTCGGTCAATGCCTGGCTGGTCGCTACTGCGTCGCCGGCAACGGAAGGCAGTTCGAATATCTCCGTCAGCGGAAAACGCCCCGGCGAGTAGCCGGGCAGGGTCCAGACAATATCAACCACCCCGTCACGCGCTTGGCCATAGAGATCCGACGGCTTGCCGCCGAGCTGCATGGCCGGAAACACTTGGATCTCGACTCGATTCCCGGACTTCTCCTCAATTGCCTGAGCCCAGGGCTGTATGAACAACCGATAGGCGATCGCCTTAGGCGCGCTGAAAGTGTGCAGGCGAAGCGTGACCTGCTCCGCATCTACGCTGCTTGAAGGCGCGCAGACTATTCCCGCGCAGAGCGCGGCAAACATCGCATAGCCCGCGGCTCCTCGTAGCATCTCCATCGGTTTCCTTTTATTGACCTGAATGAATATCGGCTCTGTAGAGGATGTTCGTGAACTCTCCTGCCCACGCTTTGGCTGATCGCAGCTGTTTGAGCATGAGCTGCGTTATTGCGAGATACATAAAGGTCTCAGAGGTGACAGGCAAGCGCAGTACGCCCTGGAGATATCGGCGTCCCCGCGTGACAAGCCGCCCCCGCGCATACGCGTTGCCCGCTCAGATCAACACCAACTGCCCGAAGCGATCGTTGAAAGGGCACAAACGCGGTGCTAGGCTCCTAGGCCATACCACCGAGAGGAGATGTTCCTATTGTTGCATTCCTCCGCCAGCCCAATGTAACAACACTACTCTGCAATGCCACCTCGTCCACTGGAACATAAGGGGGCTGGTATGAGTACACACGCATCCAGGTCAGGTTCCAGCATTCGCTACCAGCCCGACGAGAAACTTCCGGCGGCGCTTGCCCTCGGCCTCGCTCTGCAACTCGCCGCTCTCCTTTTGCCCGGTATCGTGCTGATTCCGACGACCATGTTCCAGGCCGTCGGCGCGACCGATGTCTTCCTGTTGTGGGCCGTATCTGCCTCCGTCATAACCTGTGGTGTGACCACGCTGCTGCAAGCGGTTCGGGTCGGCCCGGTCGGCGCAGGCTATATCCTGACGACAGGACCACCCGGAATCGCTATCGCGGTCAGTGCCATGGCGGTCGCCGCGGGCGGTCCGGCCTTGCTCGCCACCATGGTCTTCATCATGGCTCTCTTCCAGTTTGTGTTCTCCGCGCGTCTTTCGCTGTTCCGGCGGCTCCTGACTCCGACCATCACGGGAACGGTGTTCATGCTGACGCCGGTTACGGTCATGCCGATTATCTTCAATCAGTTGAAGAACGTGCCGGACGGAACCCCGGCATTGGCCGCTCCGCTGAGCGCTCTGGCGACCCTCCTCGTCGCTGTTGGTATCATGCTGAAGGCGACGGGGTCGCTGCGCCTCTGGGCGCCGGGCATCGGTATTGCCGTCGGCTCAGCGATCGCCGGGGTTTTCGGTCTCTACGACATCGACCGCGTCGCTGAGGCTTCGTGGATTGGCCTCCCGAGGGCCGAATGGCCGGGCTTCGATCTCAACTTCGGGACGGCTTTCTGGGGGCTTCTTCCGGCGTTTCTGTTCATCGCCCTGCTCTGCACGGTCCAAACGATCAGCAGTGCCGTTTCCATTCAGCGCCTATCCTGGCGTCAGCCTCGGGCGGTGGATTTCCGAGCGGTGCAAGGGGCGGTCGCCGCAGACGGTGTTGGCAATCTCCTGTCCGGCCTCGCGGGAACAATGCCGAACGGGTTCCGTCCGACGGGCGCGGCGATGGCTGAGCTGACTGGAATCAACTCCCCCAGTGTCGGAGTCGTCCTCGGGGCATTACTCATCACGCTCGCCTTCCTGCCGAAAGTGCTCGCCGTATTTCTGGCGATACCGAGCCCGGTTATCGCCGCTTTTATTACCATA
Source organism: uncultured Binatia bacterium (SeqCode) (assembly GCA_965243855.1). Lineage (GTDB taxonomy): Bacteria > Desulfobacterota > Binatia > Bin18 > Bin18 > Bin18. The sequence goes on from CBDEWE010000003.1 coordinate 61,430, forward strand.
ACGATGGCGACGATTTTCATCCTGGGTATAAAGATCGTCGTTCAGGATGGGCTCGACTATCGCAGGGGCTTAATCGCCGGCGTCGCGTTCTGGCTTGGAGTCGGCTTTCAGAATGGCGTGATATTTCCCGAGTATGTATTGGAGTTCGCGGGAGGTCTGCTGCGGAACGGGATGATAGCCGGCGGCCTCGTCGCCATTGTCATGACCCTCTTCGTGGAGCTGACGAAGCCGCGCCGCAGTCGGCTTGAGGTGGAGTTCGGCCTCTCGGCCCTGCAGAAGATCAGAGATTTTCTCGGCGTGTTCGCGGCCCGCAACGGTTGGGACACAACCATGGCGGGCCGCCTCGACGCCGTCGGCGAGGAGGCGTTGCTGACGCTCCTCGGGCAAGATGAAGCTGAAGAAGAGCGTCAGCGGCGGCGATTGCTCCTGGTTGCGCATAAAGAAGACGGTGCGGCGATCCTCGAATTCGTCGCCTCGATGGGCGATGAGAACCTTCAGGATCAGATCGCGTTGCTCAGCGAGCAGCCCGCCGAAGATTTGATCGAGCGGGAAGTCTCACTTCGGCTATTGCGGCACCTCGCGTCCTCGGTTCGTCATCAACAATACCATGACGTTGACATCGTGACCGTTCGTGTGGCAAGTCCGGACGGGTAGACGTGAGGCGACCACGACTTCACCAATTTCTCAATGAAGGAGGATACGTTGATGTATTTCGTGATTTTCATAACCGACAAACCAGGTGCTGAACAGACGCGGATTGATATGATGGACACCATTCGTACCTATCTGCACGATCACCCTGATCATCCCGGCGTCAGCCTTCATCACGCCGGCCCGACGCTGGCTGACAACGGAGAGACCATAAACGGCTCTCTCCTGGTGGTCGAAGCGCCTTCGCTTGAGGCGGCGCGGGCTTTTGTTGCGGACCATCCTCTCAACAAGGCGGGTCGCCTCGCCGAATGTCAGGTGCGTCAGTGGGACTGGCGGACGGGCTGCCCCACCTAGGGTCCGGTCATAACCAACACTCCGGTCGGTACTCCGCCGCCCTCCTCAATTCGGCCCTTCTTTCGTAGTGCTGACTTGGAACTGGTGGCTGCAACTACGTCATCCGCCGGTCAGTATGGCTTCCACCGGAGATACGGGGGAATGTGTGGAGATCAAAGACCTGATTATCGATGACCGTGAGAGAGGAATTTTCAGGGTCCACAGGTCGACCATGACCTCCAGAGATTTGTTTCGGCGGGAACAGGCACGTATCTTCAACCGCTGCTGGATCTATCTGGGACACGAGTCGGAAGTGGAAAACCCCGGAGACTACCGGCGCCGCACAGTAGCGGGCCGCCCGCTTTTCTTTATCCGTGGGAAAGACGGTCAGGTCCGGGTGTTCCTCAATTCCTGTCCCCACCGGGGTGCGTTGCTCTGCCGCCGCGACGAGGGAAACGCCGAAGTCCTGCAATGCTTCTATCACGCCTGGTCTTTCAACACCCACGGGGAGTTGATCGGCCTCCCCGGGGAAGACGCCTACGGCCCTTCCTTCGACCGGAGCGAACTGGGCCTGAAGGAACCACCGAGGGTCGACAGCTACCGGGGTTTTTACTTCGTGAGTTTCAACCCCGCTGTCGAAGACCTGCTCTCCTACTTGGCGGGAGCCAGAGACTACCTTGACCTGATCGTGGATCAGGCCGAGGCAGGGATGCAGGTAGTTTCCGGTTCCAATGAGTACACGATAAAGGCCAACTGGAAGCTCCTGGCCGAAAACAGCCTGGATGGATATCACCTGATCCCGACCCATCGGACTTACGTGGATTATATCGCCGGTCTGGGGACAGACGACAGCGGGGACACGATGGCGGCCCGCCCCCCCGGCGTAGCGAGAGCCCTGGGCAACGGCCATTGCGTGTCGGAGAACATCGCCCGGAGCGGCCGTCCCATCGCCCACTGGCACCCCTTATTCGGCGAAGAGGCGCGGGAACCGCTGGCGCGAGTCCGCCGGCGGTTGGTGGAAAAATACGGCGAGGAGCGCGCCTACCGGATGGCTGATACCTCTCGCAATCTGCTCATCTATCCCAACCTGATCATCCTGGACTTCGTGGCCATCACCATCAGGTATATCGAACCCCTGGCACCCGACAGCATGGAGGTCGCAGCCTGGCACCTTGTCCCAAGGGAAGAGTCCGGCGCCAGGCTGGTCACCCGACTCGACAGTTTCCTGACGTTCCTCGGACCGGGCGGCTTTGCCACCCCGGATGATGTGGAAGCCTTGGAATCGTGTCAGACCGGCTTTCGTGCCACCGAAACCGAGTGGTCCGATCTCTCCAGGGGCATGCTCAAGCCCACCCCGGGAACGGCGGATGAGCTCCAGATGCGAGGATTCTGGCGACAATGGCACGCTCATATGCAAGGTCTGAGCAAGACCGACGTACAGGACGGGCTCCCCACCGCCAGGGAAGCCGCGGTGGCTTCCGGATCAGGGGAACGATGATGGCCGCTCACCCGCCGACGTTGCGCGAACTGGTAGAGGATTTCCTGTTTCAGGAAGCCGCGATGCTGGATGAATGGCGCCTGGACGACTGGATCAAGCTGTTTACCGAAGACGCCCGGTACGTGGTCCCCACCACTGATTTGCCGGAAGGGGACCCCAAACGCGACCTGGTGTTCATCAATGACGACATCACCCGGTTGCGCGCCCGGGTGGCGCGGTTAACCAGCCGTCATGCGCACCGCGAGTATCCGTGGTCGCGGACCCGCCGGTTTGTTTCCAACGTGCGGGTTGAAGAAAGCAACGATGCCGAGCTGTCGGTCAAGGCAAACGTCCTGGTTTACCGGTTTCGGAGCGGGGAGGGAGCGCCTTACGTTGGCAGCATTGACTATGTCCTGCGGCGGGATGGCGGAGACTTGAGAATAGCCTACCGGCGTGCAGTGCTGGACTTGGAAGCGCTCTCGTGGCACGGGGCGGTCAGCATCATCTTTTGAACCCCGGGGCAATGTGATTCGTCGAAGCCTACGGGGCCATCAGGATGAAGGTTGAATACATAAAAGCAACAAGTATACAATGCACTCAACCCATAGGAGGTGACTCATGGAAGACCCGAAGGTAGGCAAGCTCCGCGAGAAGTTGGGGATCTCTGCCAAGGACCAGCAGGAGACGGCAGGTAAGGCGATCAGCCCCAATCTGCGGAAGAAGATCTCCACCGATCCGAAACCAGGGGGGAATTTCCTTTCCGCGACCACCGATCCGAAATCAGGGGGGAATTTCCTTTCCGCGCTCGGCTCGTGACCGATACGGCGATGCCGCTAAGCAGTCCACGTTAAGCGCGTCATCGCCCCCTCCCCGAAGGCGGGCAGCTCTGAGAAGAGCTGCCCCGTGTTGTGACGGGCCGTTATCTCGAGTACGGCTTGGGGTGGTCGGTCGGAGTCATGACCTGTGCCCGGTCTGATTCGGATCGAAATCGTTGCAGGTGGGCACGACCGAGCGCCCGCGTCCACCCGCAAGGCAGCCCGGAAGGGAAGTCGGCAGGAAGAGTCGCTGGCCTGCGCACGTTCCCGACAGTCGATGGCACACTCCCTTCTCCCCCGCCAAGGCCAACCATATATGGGTAACGAACATGCTTACCGCCACTGACAGAAGAGCAGTGAGCTTCCGCAAGCTTCGAACGCTGGAAGTCGTATTGAAGGTCACCGAACGATGTAACCTGGATTGCGACTATTGCTATTTCTTCAACGCGGGGGACGACAGCTACAAGAATCATGCGGCGTTTATTTCCAAGGACACGGTCGCGCTGCTCGTGCGGCGGCTTACGGAATTCTCCAAAGAGCGCAAACTTGAACGAATAGCGATTCACCTACATGGCGGCGAGCCTCTGCTCATGTCAAAAGCCCAACTGGACAGCATCTGCGATGAGATTCGATCAAATCTGGCACCTGTTGTCGATTTGTCGATTACCATCCAGACCAACGGAATGCTGATTGACCTTGAGTGGATAGAGATTTTTAACAGACACGGCGTCGCGGTGGGTATCAGCCTTGACGGGACGCAGGAGGACAACGACGCCCATCGACTCGATCATCGTGGCAGGTCCTCATATCAGGCGACCGTTCGCGGTCTGGAGCTGTGCCAGCGACACCTGAGTCAGCCGCCCGGCGTCTTGGCCGTGATTGCCGAGAACTCCGACCCTAAGGCAATCTACGAACACTTCCGACACGACCTTGGCCTCGGGCGCCTCGACTTTCTCCTCCCCGACCTGAATCACGACAACTTCGACGGCGACGCAGAGGCATACGGTGAATTCCTGATCCAGATCTTCGACATGATGGTGAATGACGAGGAGCCCGTCAGTGTCAGAATCATCGATCATTTTCTCGCGAGCATCTACGGATACGGAAACTTCCTCTTCGGTGCCGGGCGTGGTGACCCCGAATATCTGCTCATCACCGTTTCGTCCGATGGCGGAGTCGGGCCTGACGACACCCTGAGATCCACGAAGTTTTGGAGTGGATATGAATACAGGGACTTAAGGAGTTACCGCATTGAGGAGATAATCCACGATCCGTTGTTTCAAGAATTTGAGCTTGCCAAGAAGACGACCGCATCCGCATGTTCAGATTGCTGTTGGCGCAATGTCTGTGGCAGTGGCCAGCCGGTCCACCGGTATGCGACGCGCAATGGATTCGACAACCCGACCGTCTATTGCAAGGGACTGGATGGGTTCTACACCCATGTTTTGAGGTATTTGGCCTTACACGGAGAGCCTTTGGAGAAGATCAGTGCAAACTTGGTCTGAGACGACCGTAATGCGTCGTGGTTGGAAACGCGCATCGACAGTCAGGTCTGAGGTCCCTGATAGGTTGGCGGCGTGCCTTGTCGGCAGATACGCCCGAACACGGGCCAGGCCAGCGCCAGCCCAATCAGTCCGAATTCCAGCAGGCGGGCCCAGAGCGGCTGCTGATAGGCTTGCGACTCGTAGTCGTTCACATTGAGCCCGGTAATATACGAGATGAGGACGGCCATGGAGGCCGTCCAGGCCCACACGCTGGGAAAGATCGCTGCAAAGGGCAGAACCCAGAGCAGATACCACGGATTGATGACCGGCGACGCCGCCAGCAGCACAGCGTAGACCCAGTCACCGCGCGGAACGGGCCGTCCTTCGTCCCGGCAATACCGCCGATAGTACCAGCCACAGAACAGGGCGCAGGCCAGCCCCAAAACGAGCTTGGCCTCAAAGGTCGGCAGCGTCAGCGTCAACAGCCCATAGGCCGCGGAGTTGAACTCCCACTCCCGGGCGAAGACCAGCAGCGAGTGCAGGTCCGTGCCGCTACCCAGGGCGAACGGCGCGTATAGGGCCGTCAGCGTAGCGCCGAACAGGACCCAGTGCCGGACTGAGGCGCCGACCAGCACGAACGGCACCAGCACCAGAGCGAATATCTTGGCCCCACAGGCCAGACCCAGACACACCGCGGTACTCTGCCAGCGGCGTGCCCTGGCCAGGACGAGCGCGGCCAGCAGCAGGCCGACGCCGATGCCGTCCGGGTGAGCGGTGAAAGCGATTTCCTTGACCACCAGCGGACACCAGGCGTAGAGCATGACGTTTCGCGCCGGCGCCAGGCGCAGCAGCAGGACCACAGTGGCAAGGTCAATGCCAATCAGCAGACCTTGCAAGGCCGTGATGTTGCCCGGCCATAGCCAGTAGCCGAGCAGGAAGACGAACTGTGTCGTCGGACCATAGATGGTCGGCAACTCGGGATGGTTGATCCCATCCAACACACTGTGGAACGCGACGGGAACGGTCGGGTCGGTGAAAAACGCTTCCGGGACAGCGGCGTAGGGGGTACCGGTCGTGGCAAAACGATAGCCGTCCCACAGGTAGCGATAGAAGTCGTCTTCGAACAGCGGCCCGCCGACCAGCCCGCAGACTCTGAAGGCTGCGGCCCAGAAGATCAAACGGTCGAGCGGAAACGCTTCGTCACGTCGGTGGCAGTACAGGAAGAGGCCGAATACCGGCAGGCCGGTCCAGACCATCAGAATGAAGAAAGCGACCAGATCGGGTTCGCCGGGGGGCCACGCCAAAAAGGCGAGGGCGGCGTAGCCCAGGGTACAGCTCAGACCGACCGCGTCCACCAGCCGGCGCGTCTCCACGCTCGGTTGCCTACCCGCGTTTGCACCGGCTATCGTCTCAAGCATATCCCGCCCGGCACGACAGACCGCTACTGACTCATGATCCGTCGCGTTTCTGTCCCCAGGTATCCCAGTGGGTTAGTTCGGTAGCCGGAATACGCCGAGCTGCCTTGAAATCCGTACCCGTATGGTAGGCCACGGGCAAGAGCACGCCTTGTGTCACCGTGTCCGGAATATTGAGCAGCTTGGCCGCTTCGTCGGCGTGTTTGAGATGCACGGTGGTCCAACAGCAGCCCAGGCCTCGCGCGCGGGCGGCCAGCATAAATGACCAGGCCGCCGGCAGAATGGAGCCGTAGGACGTAGCCTGATCGAAAAGCGGCACGTCCTGGACCTGATCCTCGATACAGAACAGTACATGGACCGGCACCTTATGCAGATGATTGACCAGATAGACGGCTGAGTCGATCATACGCTGGGCTTCGGTCGAGGCGGGTCCTGTGGTCCCATACGTCGCGTCATCGGCCTGCTCCCAGTAGGATTCAAACGCCTGTTTGTAGAGTCGCGCGATACCAGCTCGTTTTTCGGCGTCGCGAATCACCACAAAGCGCCATTTCTGAGTGTTGGTGGCTGAGGGACTCTGCACCGCCACTTCCAGACATTCCTCGATCAATTCCGGCGGGACGGGACGGGTCAGATCGAGACGTTTTCGGATGGAACGCGTGGTGGTTAAAAGCTTGTCGCATACACTCAGGTCCAGATCTGTACTCATGGCTCACCTCTATCTGAAAAAATCACAAAGCGCGGGTGAGAACAACTCGCACGCCGGTTGACGTGCCAATGGTGTTGACAAATGAAATTGATAATGATTCTCAATTTCAACAAAATAGAATAAAGGGGAGGTGAGGTCTAGAAGACTTATCGGCAATCGATATGAGCTATACACGAGCGGCCCGAGGACCTGATCCCAGCGCCCGTCAAAGGAGAGAGAGGAGATATGCCATAATGCGGAAAAGCATATGGATTTTGAGCGCGCTGGCTCTCGTACTGGGCATTCCCGTGGGCGGCCATGCCGCCGATGAAGAGCGAATGCAGCAACTTGAACAGCAATTGCAGGCCATGCAGAACGCGATGTCGTCGATGCAGGGCGAGTTGGAAAGTCTGCGGGCCGAACAAAAGCAGGAACAGGAGCGCGAGGCGGAACAGACCCGCCGTCAGGACGTGCTGGCCGAGGAAGTGGACAGCCTGCGCACCAGTCTGACCCTGCCCGACTTCAAACCCCTGACCATGGAAGACAGCGTCTACGGCCTGGGACCGGCGGCCTCCAAGATTTACGGCGTCGAACAGGGCCTGTCGATCGGTGGCTACGGTGAGGCCTTTTACCGCAAGGACGTGAGCGACAAGACGCGGAGCGACCGTGACACGACCGACTATCTGCGCTTTGTGCTCTACGCGGGCTATAAGTTCACCGACCGCATCATCCTCAACACCGAGTTGGAGTTCGAGCACGCCTCGACCAGCGTCGGCGGTTCGGTGTCGGTCGAGTTCGCCTACATCGATTTTCTGATGTGGGACTGGGCCAATTTCCGGGCCGGTATGCTGCTCGCCCCGCTGGGTATCGTCAACGAGTTGCACGAGCCCGTGTTCTTCCACGGCGTGGAGCGGCCCGAGGTTGAGCGGCGCATCATTCCCTCGACCTGGCGCGAGAACGGTATCGGTATCTTCGGCGAGCTGCTGCCCGGTCTCGAATACCGCATCTACGGCATGAACGCGCTTGAGGGTGTGGAAAGTAAGACGTCCAAGTGTACGCCTGACGATGACGGCAACTGTGTGACCAAGCCCTCGTTCAAACTGAAGGAGCACTACCGCAGCATGCGCCAGAAGGGCGGTAATGCCCTGGCCGAGGATATCGGGCTTGCGGCGCGGCTGGACTATACGCCCATGCTGAACCTCAAGTTCGGCGGCTCGGTCTACACCGGCAAGTCCTCCCACGATAGTCAGTACTATGAGTGTGTGGACGGGAAGTGTGGTCCGGTCAATGTGCCCGGCGCGCGGCTGACCATCTGGGAGCTGCACACCATGTACAATTGGCAGGGGCTGGACCTGCGGGCGCTGTTCGCCATGTCCCATCTCAAGGACTCGGACGAACTCAACCGCATCGGCGGTGGCGGTAAGATCGCCAAGGAGATGTACGGCTTCTACGTCGAGGCGGCCTACGACATCATGCCTATGGTGCTGGGGAATACCATCCAGCAATTGTCGCCCTTCTTGCGTTTCTCCTATATCGACCAGCACGCCGAGATGGCTGGTGACTGGGACGCCAAGGGGCGGTATGAGCACCGCATCTGGACCACTGGTGTCAGCTATAAACCCCACCCGAACGTGGTACTCAAGGTGGATTACCGCAACTTCGATACCGTGGATAACGACAACGAGCGTGAAGACGAGGTCAACTTTGGCATTGGCTTTGTTTTCTAGAGCCCGTGTCGTTCAGTACGTTCTGGGCATGGTGGCACTGCTGGGCAGTGCCGCCATTGCCGAGGCCGAGGTTTTTTATTCCAAGGCAGAGGCATTACAGGTGGCATTTCCCCAGGCAGACCGCGTCGAGACGCAAACCTTCTTCCTCACCCCGCAGCAGATCGAACGGATTGAGGACATGGCGCAGGCCCCGGTCGATTCCAAGCTGGCTACTTTTCACGTCGGTCATACGGCCGACACGGTGCAGGGCTACGCCTTTATTGAGACACATCTTGTACGGACCTTTCCGGAAACGTTTCTGATGGTGGTGTCCCCCGACGGCACACTCCAGAAACTCCTGGTGCTGGCCTTTTATGAGCCGCTCGACTATCTGCCGTCGGATCTCTGGTTGGAGCAGTTTGATCAGAAGCGCCTGACGCCCTCGTTGCGCCTGCGGCGCGATATCCACGGCATTATGGGCTCCACGCTGACCGCCCAGGCCGTGACCCAAGGCGTGCGCAAAGTTTTGGCCCTTTTTCAGGTCTTGATTCAGGAGAAACAATAGCGTGCGCTTTGTGATTACCGGCGAGTGGTCCAGAAACCGGCTGCTCCAACTCATTATCGTCATCTTCGTTATCTATGTCATCGGCCTGTGGCTGACGAACGCCCTGCTGTACTTCCAGAAGATGGACCTGAGCTATGTCTCGGTGACGGAATACTATCTGGGATCGGAAGAGCGTTTTTTGCAGCCCCGCAGCTATCAGGGCATGCTGGAAGTGACTCATTTTCATTTATTTGCCATGGGACTGCTGCTGCTGACGCTGACACATCTGATGCTGTTCGTGCCCATCTCTCCGAACCTGAAAGCCTGGCTGATCATCATTCCGTTTTTCTCCGCCCTGATTGATGAGGGCGGCGGCTGGCTGGTGCGCTTTGTCCACCCCGGATTTGCCTATCTGAAAATTGCCGGCTTTCTCGCCCTGGAAATCAGCCTGGCGGCGCTGGTCGTGATCTGTCTGTGGTCTATCTTTCGGGGCTCACAGGAGCACTACCGGCAGCCGAGGCCGCCCGCGGTGCGGCGGGACAAAGTCGATGTGGAAAACGTCGGTCTTGGGGCCGCGGGGGAGATGGTGGAATGATGAGGGATTGGGGATTAGGGGTTTGGGGTTGGGCGGTCGTTGGGATCGTCAGCCTCCTGGTTCTGGGCAGTCCTGTCTGGGCGTGTGAGACCGACGGCCGCTATATTATGGGCACGGTTTTTCAGGCCACGCTGTGCCAGGCAGAGCCCACTTCCCAGGCGCAGATGAGCGCGGTGTGGCACGAGGTTTTCGCCACCGCGCAGCGGTTTGACGCTCTTTTTACCACCTATGCTCCGCACAGCCCGCTCAGCCATCTGAACGCCCAGGCCGGGCAGGGACTCCAGGCGGTTCCGGCCGAAGTGAGTGATATTCTACGGATCTCGCAGCGCTATGCAGACCTGACCAATGGGGCGTTCGACATTACGGTGCGGCCGCTTCTGAGCTTATGGCGACAGGCGGAAACTACCCAAACGCAGCCAACCGTAGCGGCTATTCGCCATACCCTGCGGTTCGTCGGGAGTCAGAAGCTGCGCTTTGCCACGCCCCATCAAGTCGGTCTGCCTGCACCGGGCATGGCGCTGGACCTGGGGGGCATCGGCAAAGGCTATGCGCTCGACCGGATCGCCAAACAGCTCCATGAACAGCGGCTGACAAACGCCCTGCTCAATTTTGGGCAGAGCAGCCTGTGGGCACTTGGCCGCCCGGCTGACGGGGAGGGTTGGCGCTTATTGTTACGGCAGCCGAATGGGGAGATCGTCGGCGTTGCCACATTTTCCGATCAGGCTGTTTCCATCTCCGGGAGTCTTGGCCAGAGCATGCAGGTCGAAGGCTGGCGCTACGGCCATATTATCGATCCCCGGACCGGCCGGCCCGTGCAGCGCGACCTCTTGGCCTGCGTTGTGGCTCCGAGTGCGGCCCAAGCCGAGGCATTGAGCACGGCGCTTTTGATTTTAGGGGAACAGGAAGGACTCGATCTCATTGAGCAACTCGATGGCGTCGAAGGATTCTTACGCGAAGCACACGGCACACAGTGGATGACAACGGGGTGGGAGCGGGTCAGCCGTTTTGTCGCCTTAGTAGGGGCGCCGCCGGCGCCGCCCCTACCTTGACGAACAGCGAGTTCTGTCAGCGTACAGAGGAGGGACAAAGACATGCGCACCAACGAAATACTGGCAACTATTCCAAACGAGACATCTGCTACCGCCCCACCCAATACTGCGCTGGAGATCGCTGTGGAGCTGCCCCAAGCGGATGATCCCAACGGACAGGTAGACGAACAGCCGAGCATTGCCTTCCGGCGGCTGACGTGGGGCTCGGGCTTGGGCTGGTGTCGGCAGCAAACCCTGACTCTGACTCCGGCGGAAGCCGAGGCCGTGCTCAAGGCATTGCAGAAGAGTCGGCGCAAATGGCGCGGGGACTCTGCCGCACCCCAGGGCAAAGTCATCCCTTTTCCGGGCTGACCCTCAATCTGACCCGTTTTCCTCCCCCTGGCCCCCTCCCTTTCCCCCTAGGGGGAAAGGGAGGGGGCCCCTCCTCTCCGGGCTTAACCCGCCTTTTCCAATACATGACAATAATTTAAAATCCTCTCGTGAAACGCTCTAGCGGGTCGAGATGATGACATTGACATCTGGTATTGTATCGATCATACAAGCTGGATGTTTTGTCAGACAAACCTACCAGGAGGTTATGATGCTCTCGTACATACTTGCTGACCCTTACCCTTCCACACCGTGTGCTCCCGCACCGTGTCGGCACGCCCGGCGTGCTTCGTCCCTTCCGTGGGGTGCGGTGATGTTTCTCACCGGCCTGCTCGTGCTGGCTGGCGTCTTTTCCGATACGCGCCCGGCCTTCGCGCAGGCGCAACTTAATTGTCCGCCGCCCGCCGGCTTGACTCCGCCTGAGCCTCCATCTGTGACGGCGCAACAGGTGGAAGACGATGCTACCCTGAGGGACTTCGCGCTGGCCGTAAGAGATCAGTTTAGCCAGGGAACACCAACGACGCCTCAAGTGGGGTTATATGTTGGATGTCTTATCAGACAGGAGGGGAGTGTTTACCGTTCCGGCTCCACCTACCTTATCCAACTGAGGCGCGACGGCAGGGTGTTCGTTCACGCGAAGGACATGTCATTGTCGGGCCGGCAACTCAGACCCGTAATTTATGGAGCGATCCTTGACGCATTGGGAATCGACCGGGCCGCCCTGACTGACCCTGCGGCGGTCCTGACCGCCTTCACTGATGCCACCACCGGGGATGGCGGCTCGTTCGACGTACCCGGTATCCCCGGCGCTTCCGGCTATGCCGCCGTCTATGTCTCGGCCAAATTCGGGAGTCCGGTTGTGCTCCTCGCGGGATTCGATCTCAATGCATCTCACCTGGTTGAGGAAGACATCGTTCACATCGACCCGGCCGTTACGGCTAGGGACGTGGTGGATCGCGCAACTTTGAAGGCCTTCGTTACGCAAGCAGGAGAGCTCATTCTCGACCTCGCACAGCAGCAGAATGGCGATATTTTGAAAGCAAAGAACGCCCTGCGGGATCCGAACGGACCCTGGGTACACGGGCCCGTGTACCTCAGCATCTTGAATCCTGCCACCAATCTCATCCTGTTTCACGGCGGGTTTCCGGACCGGCTCGAGCTGCGACGCGGAGGGATTTCCCGCGACATCGCGACCGGAGAGCTCATCGTAGATCAGCTCATCGCCGCGGCGAACAGTGGTCCGGAAGGCGGTTTCTGGGAGTATTACTTTGACAACCCCGCTGACGATGCCGACAGTGCCGAAGTCCCCAAGGTGGGCTACGCCCGCCTGTTCTCCGGTTCATTCCGGAGAAGAGACGGAACCGAATTCCCAATTAGCTTCATCATCAATTCGGGCTTTTATCTGAGTCCAGGGAGCGCAGAGGATCTGGTGGGACGGCTGGAGAATCCGGGGCCGGACTCGTTTCAGAGTGGGGTGAGCGCGCTGTGGGGTTGGGTGTGTGACGCCGAGATGGTGGAGATCGAGATCGAGACCGCGCAGGGAGAGGTCGCACCGTATATGGCGGCGTATGGCATGGAGCGGCTGGATACACAGGAGATCTGTGGGGACACAGATAATGGGTTTGTGTTGTTATTCAACTGGAACCGGTTGGGGGCGGGTGACCACATGGTCACGGCCTTGGTCGATGGGCTGGAGTTGGGCCGGGCGATGGTACGGGTGACGACGGTGGGGGAAGGGGAAGAGCAGGAGTTTCTACGCGATGCCATGGGGGAATGTGTGGCGGAGGGCTTTCCGCAGCAGGGGCAGCGTACGCGGTTGGAGTGGCAGCAGAATAGTCAAAACTTTGTGATTACGGATGTGGAATAAAGGGGCGTACTTATTCAAACCAGGTCACGAGCGACCGCTGTATTGTTTTGTTGGTAGAAGCGTAGATAGTATGACCCAGTGCGGGAACAGACTCATGGGCGATCCGAGCCGAAGTCCAGTGTGAACAACCTGGTGGTCATTATTGGTGCGGGCCAGGCAGAGCTGACCGCCGCGTATGAGCTGACCAAGCTCGGCTCTGGGGTCGTTGTTCTCGAAGCGGACCAGCGGGGCGGCCTCGCCCGAACGGTCAATACCGAAACCGCCTATCACGAGGATGGCCACCACCTGGATGAGCGGGCTGGAGACCGCTCGATTCTGGGGCCTCACACAGCCGGTCCGCTATCTCCGGACTCGTAGCCGGCGAGCCTATGTCCGAACGCAGATTTGGCCATATTCCCGGCTATCCGATTGGCTCTCTCTTCGCTTCTCGCCAAGTGCTCTCCAGGGCTGGAATACACCGGCCCCGCATTGCCGGTATCTCCGGCAGCGGGCGGGCGGGCGCTGATTCAGTGGTTCTGGCTGGCGGGTATGAAGATGGGGAGGATTACGAGGAGGTGATCTTCTATACCGGCCACGGCGGGCGCGACCCCCAGACCCACGAGCAGATAGGCCATCAGGTTCTCCTTCGTGGCAATCTGGCTTTGGCTCAGAACCGATTGCACGGCCTGCCCGTCCGCGTTATCCGTGGGGCCAGATTCCGTTCTCCCTATGTGCCCGATTCCGGCTATCGGTACGACGGCTTGTACACGGTTGACGACTACTGGCGGGGCGTCGGACGAGCGGGGTTTTTTATCTGGCGTTTTCGGTTGGTCAAAATGGATGAAGGCCTACAGCGGCAGGAGCGAGTCGTCCAAGAACGACTGCACGCTCAGGAACTCAAGCAGCTCTACCGCTATCGCTGTCAGATGTGTCGCGTCCAGCTCCGAGGCACCGCCGGGCCATATGCCGAAGTGATGCATCTCCGACCCCTCGAAGCTCCGCACAACGGCCCTGATACCCCCGAGAATATGCTGTGTCTGTGTCCGAACTGTTATATCTTGCTGAGCATCGGCGGGATTGGTATTGCCGACGATTTTACGTTGATCGGCAGACCGGGGAGTTTATACGTTGATTTTCGGCACCGGATCAATGTTGAGCATATACGTTATCGGCGGCAACATTATCCGGTTGATCCCGAGATGTGAGAAGGGCAGGTTTTTAGTCTGTAAAAATCCCCTCCTTGGAGGGGTGGCGCGTCAGCGCCGGGGTGGGTTCCCCCAGGCAGGAAAAAAGGAGAGATCGCCGATGCAGGGCAACCTACGCAAGATGAGAACGCAGCCGGGTCCGCCCGTGGAGTATCGCTTGCCAATCGGCGAGCAGGAAGTCGCCGTAAATGCCCTGCTGGGCAAAACCGTACGCCTCATATTCTGCGGGGAGATTCACTGTGTTGCCTGCGGGCGCAAGACCAAGAAAAGTTTCAATCAGGGTTATTGTTATCCCTGTTTTCAGAGTCTTGCCCAGTGCGACCTCTGTATTGTGAAACCCGAACTGTGTCATTACGAGCAGGGCACCTGCCGTGAGCCGGCCTGGGGCGAGGCCCACTGTATGCAGCCTCACTATGTCTACATCGCCAATTCATCGGGCCTGAAAGTCGGCATTACCCGCGGGAGTCAGATTCCCATCCGCTGGATGGACCAAGGCGCGGTGCAGGCCCTGCCGATTTTTCGGGTGCAGAGCCGTTATCAGGCCGGGCTGCTTGAGGTCATGTTCAAAGAGCATCTGACCGACCGTACCAACTGGCAGCGCATGCTCAAGGGCGTGCCCGAACTCGCGGATTTGGCGGCCAAACGGGATGAGTTGCTTGGGCTGTGCCAGGCGGGGCTGAACGACCACAAGCGGACTGCCGGGGAAGGCGTTCTCACACTGCTTGAGGAGGCGGCCGACTATTCTTTTACCTACCCCGTGCTGGCATATCCCACTAAGGTCAAATCGCGCAATTTTGAGAAGACGCCCGAGATTGAAGGCACGCTGCTGGGCATCAAGGGGCAGTATCTCATGTTTGATACCGGCGTGCTGAACGTGCGGAAGTTTGGCGGGTATGCGGTGCGGTTCGAGTCGCCAGACCTTCCCGCCTGAAAAGCGAGATGTTGTGTAAATGAGGCCTGATGCGGTGGCAGACCTCAGGAAACCGGTCCGCTGTTTCAACGTCCCGCAGGGCAGGTGGGCTGAGCGTAACCCGACACAGCGGAGCTGAGACGTCCGTCCGGAGGATTATTCTCCCAAAACCTGGACCCCGGCCTCGGCGCAGGAAATGTCCTGTTCGACCGTCCCGCCCCCGACACCAATTCCTCCGACGACTTCGCCGTCAATTGTAATGGGCAGCCCGCCACCAACCACGGTTGCTCCCTCAAAATGGGACAATCCCACTAACAGGGCCGGATCGTCTTTGATGGCATTATAAAAATCGGCCGTGCCAAATCCGAATAGCGCGGTATACGCCTTGCGTTGACTGCCTTCGATGCCGAGGAGTGGAGCACCGTCCATACGGGCGAAAGCCTTCAGATGCCCGCCGTCATCAACGACCGCCACATTTTGCTTGACCCCCAGTTCTTTGGCGCGGGCGATCGCCGCTGCGACCATCCGCGCCGCCAGGGCATGGGTAATCGTTTTTTTGGTGTAGGTTGTTTGCGTGTTCTGTTTTGCGTCTTCAGCACTGCCGACCGTAGGCGTCAGCGCGATAGAGGCAGAAACGGCAACACAGAGGAGCAGAAAAAATCCTCCGGAAAAGACATGCCTGAGTTGAGTCATGGGGTGTCCCACCTTTCTTGTTGCATGGCGCGTCGCGCACCGGCTTCGTATCTGACCATTATGAGCGAACCTCCCTAGCGCGTCCAGGCCAGCCACCTGGTGAAGAGCGATTTGACCCGTGGGGTCAGTCGGGTGCGATTATAGGCGTCTGCGGCGCGTTTTATGGCCTCGGCCTGGGTAGGATAGGTATGAATGGTCCTGGCCAGGGTGCCGAGCCCCAGGCCGCCGACCATGGCCAGGGTCAGCTCCGAGATCATCTCGCCGGCGTGGCGGGTCACAATCGTTGCGCCCAGAATGGTCTCCTTGCCAGCTTTAGTATGGATTTTCACAAAACCGTCGGTATCGCCTTCGAGCACGGCCCGGTCGACCTGCCCCATCTCCTGGTGAAAGGTCTGGATGGCAATACCCTGTTTTTCCGCCTCATGTTCATACAGACCGACATGCGCGATTTCAGGGTCGGTATAGGTACACCACGGCACGGTTAAGGCGCTCGCTTTGGCCCGTCCAACAAACAGGGTGTTCTGGATCACAACGCGGGCCAGGGCATCCGCCATATGGGTAAATTTATACGGCGAGCAAATATCGCCCGCGGCATAAATACGCGGGTTAGTCGTCTGAAGTCGATCATCGACCTTCACGCCCTGTTTGGTATCAAACTCCACGTCGACGGTCTCCAGGTTCAGCCCCTCGACGTTAGGAGCGCGACCCACTCCGAGCAGGACGGCATCCACGCGAATTTTCTCTTGCTGTCCATCTTTTTTAACCCGAAGCACTTTATCCTGGCCGTCCCGCTCCACCCCGGTGATCTGACAGCCAAGGACGAGCGAGACCCCGTCCCGAATCAGGGCGGCCTGGATGAGGGCTGCGGCGTCCTTATCCTCGCGGATGAGAATCTGGGGCATCACTTCCAGGAGGGTGACCTGCGACCCAAAGCGGGAAAACGCTTGGGCGAGTTCACAGCCGATCGGACCGGCGCCGATGATGGCCAGCCGTTTGGGGAGTTCGGTAAGGGAAAAGACGGTTTCGTTGGTCAGATAACCCGCTTCCGCCAGACCGGGAATCGGCAGGGGCATGGCCCGGGCACCCGTGGCGATGACCGCCCGACGGAAACGCAGGCGCCGCCCTTCGACCTCCACGCTGTCCGATTCGACAAAACGCCCCTCGCCTAGAAAGACATCTACGCCAAGTTCGTCCCGGTAGCGCTGTGCCGAGTCATGCGGACTGATTTCCGAGCGGAGCCGGCGCATCCGTTCCATGACCGCCGGGAAATTCACTCGGGTTCCCGGCGGCACCTCGACTCCGTACTGGTCTGCGTCCCGGACATCTGCAACAGCTCGGGCCGCCCGGAGCAGAGCTTTGGATGGCACGCAGCCAACGTTTAAGCAGTCGCCGCCCAAATGTTCCCGTTCCACCAGGGCAACCTTCGCTCCAAGACCGGCTGCACCGGCTGCCGTAATCAGGCCGGCCGTACCGCCACCCAGGACGACCAGATTGTAACTCGGCGCTGGCTCCGGGTTCGTCCAGTCACGGGGATGGACGTTGGCAACAAGGGTCTGGTTATACGCGTCTTCAGGCAGTGCAATGGTAGACATCGGGTCCTCCTGCTGTGCTCTGGGCTCCTAAGAACAAGGTACTCGGGATAGTCCGGTTTACAAGGAGGGGAGGGCAGTGAAAGGACCACGCCCGATAGCCAACGCTGCCTCTGACTATCCCCTCTCGGGAGGGGTGGCCGTAGGTCGGGGTGGGTTCCTGCCTCGTCCGTTACCGGTCGGAACCCACCCCACCGCTACGCGGCACAAAGAGGAAACGTATCCAGCATCTACCTGTTCTATTGAAAGATACGTTTCCTCTTTCCCTCCAAGGAGGGGATAGAAGCGGCGCAAATAAAAGAAATCGCTTGCACCCGGACAAGCCGAGCTTATAGGATGGGCAGGCGCTCAGGAGGGGAGTATGGCCCACACAGCGGATATTGTCATTATTGGTGCGGGTGTGACGGGATCGAGCATTGCGTTCAATCTTGCCACCCGGGGTATCACCAATGTCGTCGTTCTGGAGAAAAACTTTATTGCCTCCGGGGCAACCGGCAAAAGTTCGGCCTGTATTCGCCAGCACTATTCAACCGAGGTGACCGCGCGTATGGTGCGGCGCAGCCTGGATGTGTTTGAAAACTTCGGCGATGTGGTCGGCGGGTCGGCCGGTTTTACGCGAACGGGCTATCTGATGGGGGTGCCCGAGCAGGACCTCGAAGCGCTCAAAAAGGTTGTGGCCATGCAACGCCGCGTCGGGATCAACACCCGCTTTATCTCTCCCGAAGAAATCCGCGAAATCGAACCGCGCACGCGCGTGGAAGACCTGGCCGGCGGGGCCTGGGAGCCGGACTCCGGCTACGCCGACCCGTCCGACACCACCTCGTCCTTCATTCGACGGGCACGGGAGCTGGGCGTGCAGGTTCACCAGGGGACCGAAGTCACCGGCATTCAACTGGTGGGCGGCGCGGTGGCCGAGGTGGTCACCAATAAGGGCCGCTTTTCCACGCCCACGGTCATTGACGCGGCCGGCGCCTGGGGCGACCGGATTGCGGCCATGGTGGAGGTGGCGATTCCCCTGACCGTGTGCCGCCACAACATCTGTTTTGTCAAACGACCCACCGAGGCCGCCGACCGGCACCCCCTGTTTTACGACTTCGTCAGTCAGGTCTACACGCGGCCCGAGGGCGCGGACCTGACTCTGGTCGGCTCGCTCGATCCTATTGAACTCAACGACCGGGTCGACCCCGACCACTACGACCACGGTGTGAGCTATGACAGAACGGTTGAGATGACGGGCCATGTCACGCATCGATTTCCCCGCTTCGAGACCGGCTATTTTCACAGCGGCTACTCGGGATTTTTTGACGTCATGCCCGACTGGCATCCGATTCTGGACGCCGTGCCGGGGATTAGCGGAATGTATATGGCCGTCGGTTTCAGCGGCCACGGCTTCAAGCTGGCCCCGGCGGTGGGTGAGATAATGGCTGAGCTGATTATCAACGGCAAGCAGCCGGGTACGGATATTGATGCCTTTCGCTTTACCCGTTTTGCGGAAAAACAACCGATCAGGGGCATGTATGACGAGGGCTTAATGGGCTAACGGCGACGCAGGAGTAAAAGATCACCATGACACAACTACCCCAACCCATTCGTGAGGGAGCCGTCCGAACACGGCAGCCGCTGTCCCAGGCGCGGCATATGCCGGCCCATTTTTACACTTCGCCCGAGATTTATGAACGCGAGAAAGAACGCATCTTTCAAAAAGAATGGCTGTGCATGGGCCGGGTCGAAGAGCTGGACCAGCCGGGCAGCTATTTGACCTTTCGGGTGGCAGGCGAGCCGATTGTCATCTGTAAAGATCGCCAGGGAGAGATTCGGGCCTTTTCCAATGTGTGTCGTCATCGGGGGACACAGGTGGCGTTTGGCGAGCCCGACAACGGCACGCCGTTTGGCAAAGGCTGTGACAAGGCCCTGTCGTGTCCCTACCACGGCTGGACGTATGACATGGACGGCCGGTTGCTCAACGCACCCCACTCCGCGGAAATGGAGGGATTTGACACCAAGGATTTCGGCCTGATTCCCCTACGGGTCGATACCTGGGCGGGCTTTCTGTTTATCAATTTCGACCCGGCGGCGCGGAGCTTGATGGATGTCCTGGACGAGATGGACTTTCCCCGGACCTATCAGCCCTACCGCTATGAAGATTTTCGCCTGGCGAGCAAGTTTTCGTTCGAGCTGGACTGTAACTGGAAGTTCGTGAACGAAAACCTGACCGACATCTACCATATTGCCGTGCTCCACGTGAACACCTTCGGGCCCTGGCAGCCGCTGGAGTCCTACGAGTTCCGGCCCGTGCGGGGTGGCTATCACGGCTATTTCAAGGGCAAGACCCTGGCCCCGAACGGCGACTCCTTGTTCGGCACGATTCCCTGGATCTCGGGCAAACTGGCCGAGGGTGGCTATTCCAGCCATCTGCGGCCGAACATCCCCTGGTTTCCGCGGCATGACTTTCTGTGCTTTATGTCGGTCTGGCCGGGAGAGAGCGTCGATAAAACGGTCGGCGTTTCGTATCAGCTCTTTCCCAAGCAACATTTCGAGCAGCCCGATTTTCAGGACAAGGTGGCGATCTATGACGACTTTCTCAAAGAGTTCCTGTCCGAAGACATCTCGATGATCAAGTCGCTCCAGCAGGGCATGGATTCCAAGTATTTCAAACCCGGACCCATGTCCCGTTTTGAGGTCGCCATTCATAGTATCGCCAACTACTACCTCGAACGCCTGGAGGCCGAGTAGGCCCACTACGGTACGAGCCAGACACAGGAGGGTAGCAGCGTGATTACCAATCTCGGACCGGAACTCACCCAAGCCGCGGACGCGATGATCCGTGATGTCCTGCTGGTACAGTCGGGTGAAACTGTGCTGATCACTGCCGACACGGCTTCGGATATGCAGACGGTTGAGGCCATCCAAAATGCGGCCCGCAGTCTGGATACGCCGGTGGCCCTGCTCATCTCCCCGCAACTCCCCTTTCAGGGCGCGCTGGGCGACCCTTATATTTCCGATCCGGTTCGGGCTGCGGTCAAGCACTGTGACGTATGGATAGATCTGGCCTTTCCCTATATGGCCGGCTCGAACGCGTTTGACGCTGCCATGCAGAACAAACGCACCCGCTATTATCTGGCCGCGGGCCTGAACGCCGAATCCACGGTCAGGCTCTTCGGCAAGGTCAACCTCGACACCCTGTTCGCCGTCACCAAAGCCTTTGACGCCCTGCTGGTGGAGAAAAAAGGCGCTCAGGGCCGCATCACCAATCCGGTCGGAACGGATGTCACCTTCACCATTGGTGAGCCCATGTCCATGGGTACGGGTCGGGCTAACGGACCGGGTGCCCTGTTTGTCCCAGGCACGGTCATGATCATGCCCAAGGAAGACTCGGTCAAAGGCGTGGTGAAGTTCGACACCGTCTTCCACGAGTACTACACCCCGCTGGAAGAACCGATCAGCCTGACCATAGACGGAACCGTGCAGGACGTGTCGGGCGGTGTGGCCGAGGGAACCGTGCTGGAACGCTCGTTACGGCGAGCCAGTGGTGAGGGGTTGGGCTATATCATTCACTTCACCTGCGGCATCCATCCGGCCGCGCGCTACACGGGTAACTGTTTCCTTGAGGACCAGCGCGTCTTGGGCTATAACGCGGTCGGCCTGGGCCTGCCGTTCTGGATGCCCGGCGGGGGCGAGAACCATCCCGACGCCGTGCTGTCAAAGCAGTCGCTCTGGCTCGATGGCGAACAGATCGTCAAAGATGGCATCATTGTCGGTCCCCCCGACCTGGCGGAACTCGCCCAAGACCTGCAACCGTTGTACCGCTAAGGGTGGTCCTCTCAAGGAGTGCGGGCTCCTAGTAAGCAAAGGTTGTCGCTACGGCGTGGGCGTGAGTTCGTACTCGCGCACAAGCGTGTCGGCCGGCAGATTCCATTCTGCGGCTAAGGCCCGGATCATCGGTAGAGTCAATGGACGGTGACGGTTGAGCACCTCTGAGGCGTGCGGCTGAGAGCCGATCAATACGGCGAAGTCCTTTTGCCGGAAACCGCGGGCCTCCATGACGTGCTTGATTGCCGAGATCGGGTCTGGCGCTTCTATCGGCCAATGCTCGGCTTCGTAAGCCTCTACGAGGGTCACGAGAACGTCGAGTTCGTCGCACTCTGGTGTGTTTGGCGCAGCACCCATCAGGCTGTCAATTGCGGCTAACGCCTCGTCGTAGTCGGCTTCATTCTTGATTGGTTTGATGTTCATATCAAACTCCTAAACTCTAGACGCATCGATCGTATCGTATTCGGCATGCGTTCCCACGAAGCGTACGAATCCGATTTGGTTCGCATAGTCGAATCGGACGATAAGTCGGTATCTGTTCCCACCGATGTTGAATACAACCCGGTCATTGCCGACGATGCTGGCATTTGCGTAAACAGCCTTTACGTCTGCTGGCGAGGACCACTCGGCCTTCGTCGCTATCGCGTGCCACGCCCTCAGCGGTTGCTCTGCCCTACGTTCCTTTTCCCAATATGTGCGGAGCGTACGCTTCGCGATGATCCGCATTGGGATAATCATAATTATCCCTGGACGGGATGTCTAGGGATAATTTTGAACAAAGATATATCGAGTTTGAAGACGCTGGCCGACTGGTGGGTCTAGTTGGTGACTGGGCACCCGCCCCAGTCCTGCTACAGGGCAAGCTGGACCATATGGCTTAACGTTTTTTCCCTTGACCGGGTTCGGCTGGGCGCGCTAACGTCCATCCAGGCGCTTTCCAAGCTCACGCCGAAATAACAGGAGAGGCGGATGCAATACGGAATACATGTCAATAGTGGGGCGTCTGTGACCGACCCCGCCGTGCTGCGGGATATGGCCCAGCTTGCGGAAGAACTGGGCTGCGAGTCCATCTTGATTGGCGACCACATCCTACCGCCGCAAAAAATTCAGACCCCCTTCCCGGTGAAGATGGACAATCCGCCGTGGCATGTATACCAGGAGCAGGATTGGCCGGACTGTTTCACCACCCTGGCGTTTCTGGCCGCCATCACGACGCGGGTCCGGTTGGGGGTGAGCGTGATTATCCTGCCCTATCGCCATCCCGCGGCCATTACCAAGATGATAACAACCCTGGATCGCTTGTCGGGCGGCCGTATCATCTGTGGTGTTGGCATTGGCTGGTTGAAGGACGAGTTTGCGTTTCTTGGAGTCCCGTTCGAAGATCGTGCGGCCTTGAGCGAGGACTGTCTCAAGTTGATGAAAACCTTGTGGACGGACCCGCATCCACGTCTCAGCACAGCCTACGGCAGGATTGATGTCGATGTGAATTTTGGGCCGCAGCCCGTTCAGCGGCCGCATCCGCCTATTTGGATCGGTGGCAACACCATGCCCGCCCTGCGCCGCGTGGCGCGGTGGGGAGACGGCTGGCAGCCGGTTTTTCTCCCGCCCGAGATAATTCAGCAGAAGACCGAGACCCTACACGCCCTGATGCACGAGGCCGAGCGCGATGCCGCCCAGTTGGAGATTACCACCCTGGTCGGCTCGAACGTTTCCATCGCCCAGGCGCAGGCCTACCAGGCGGCAGGAGTGCAGGCCTTATACATGCTGACAACAACGGATCGGCCGGATGAACTCTTTGCGCAGATGAAACAGTTTGTGGCGACCATGCGGGAAGTCGGAGACGGTTAGCAAAGGAGATACACCATGACGCGTATTATTGATGCGGACAGTCACTTTATGGAACCGCTCGATCTGTGGGAGCAGCATATCGATCCCCGGTACCGCTCGCGCTGCTTGCGGTTTGAACAAGACCCAAAAAGCAGCCGATATGCGGTTGCGGTTGAAGATGTGCGGATTGATCACTCCGGAGACCTCAGCATCGAGGAACTCATGGGCGTTGCCGTGGGCTATGGCCAAAAAGAATCCGGCCAGGGGCTCAAGTCCTTTGATTGGACTCAGGCGTTCAGTCATTCGCTTGAGGACATGGAGCAACGCATCCACTTCCTCGATGTCGAAGGCATAGAAGGCCAGTTTATCTACCCTACCCTGGGATTGCTGTGGGAGGACCTGGTTGAAGACCCGGAACTCGCTGCCGCTCATTGCCGCGCCTATAACCGTTGGGCGGTCGAAACCTGCCAGGGGCGTCTGGACCGTCTCCATCCCCTGGGTCATATCTCGTTGCGCAACCCTGCCGCGGCGGTTGAGGAGATTAAGCAGTTGGCTAAAGCCGGCATGCACGGAGTCTTTGTTGGCGCCCTGCCTATCGATGGCAAAAGCTTTGGCCATCCGGACTTTGATCCCGTCTGGGCAACGGCCCAAGAGTGCGACATTGCCGTCGGACTGCACCTGGTGGTCCATGCAAAATACATTGGCAACGAGTGGTATAGCGACCGTGATCCCGGCTTTATGTTTCTTAGCATGAACGTCATTCAAGACCCGCGCATGGCTCTCACGACCATGATCTATGATGGCGTGTTTGAGCGTTTCCCGCGCTTACGGGTCGCCACGATTGAATCGGCCAGCGGCTGGGTGGCCGAGTGGCTCGACCGGCTGGACTATCGGTTCAGCTATATGGGTCATACCTGCCAGATGAAGCGGCCGGCCAGCGAGTACTTTGCGCGCAACATCTGGATTTCCGCCGACCCGAGCGAACGGACCCTGCCGCATATGGTTGAACTCGTTGGGGATGAGAAGTTTTTTGTTGGCTCAGACTATCCCCATGCCGAAGGCTTTACCGAGCCGGTCAAGAAAACCCGCGAATCGCTGACTCGTCTGCCCGAAGCCTCGGTCAACAAAATCCTGGGGGAGAATGCGGCCACCTTCTTTGGCCTGTAGTCCATACTGGACTGATTCCAGCCAGAGCAGTGTTATGAGGCCAGCCGCATGAAACAGCACGCCTTAGCCGATATGCAGTCTTCCGACCGCGTCCGCCGGTGGGACCTGTACGACCTGGACATGCTCGAGCGTATCCAACGGCGGGTGCTGTGGCTCTCAACCTATATTGTGCATTATGCGAACTTTGAGCGTCCCAATCCGGACGGGATCAAAGTGGGCGGGCATGAGGCCAGCTCCGCCTCTGTGGTGACGCTGCTGACCGCGCTGTACTTTTATTTTCTGCGGCCGGGTGACCGCGTGTCCATCAAGCCGCACGCCTCCCCGGTGTTTCACGCGATTCAGTTTTTACGCGGCGTGCTGCCCCAAGAAAAGCTCAAGGCCTTCCGTCAGTACGGCGGCCTGCAAGCCTATCCGTCCCGCACCAAAGACCCGGACCAGGTCGATTTTTCAACCGGGTCGGTCGGCCTTGGCGCGGTGACGCCGCTTTTTGGTGCCCTGGTCCGCGACTATCTGGAGGACCATCCTGACGGTGCGGCCCAGGAAGTCGCTCCACCCTCGGACGGACCGTCCTCGGGCTGGCATATTGCCCTGGTCGGCGATGCCGAGCTGGACGAGGGTAATATCTGGGAGGCGCTGGGTGAAGCCTATACCCAGCGAATGTCGCGGGTGTTATGGATCGTGGACCTGAACCGGCAGAGCCTCGACCGTGTCGTCCCGGACGGCCGCGCCCAGCAGTTGAGGGAAATGTTCGCCGCCAACGGCTGGCATATCATCGACCTCAAATACGGCCACCAGCTCGAAAACGTCTTCCGCAAACCCTACGGGCTCAAACTCAGAGCCCGGATTGATGAGATGAGCAATGAGGAGTACCAGAGCCTGTTGCTCCAGGACGGCGTCACTATCCGTGATCGTTTCGTTCAGTCCAACGGGAAAAAAGATGCGGCTATGGCCGAACTGCTGGCCGGCTATGAGCCGGATGAGGTGAAAGAGCTGCTGGCCAATCTCGGCGGGCATGACCTGGAGCGGGTGCTCGAAGCCTTTGCCGAGGCGTTCGCCGTCGAGACCCAACCGATTGTGATTTTTGCCTATACGATCAAAGGCTGGAGCCTGCCGCTGGCCGGCAATCCTGCCAACCATGCGCGGCTGCTCAAGCCTGGGGAGATCGAAGACGTCCGCCAGCGGCTGGGCGTGGCCGAGGGTGAAGAGTTTGCCGCCTTTCCCTCGGACAGCGAAGAGGCGCGCTATATTGCCGCGCTGCTGGAGGAGGGGGAGGAGTCGGCCGAGGAAGCCCAGCGCTCTGCTCCGGCCGAAGGGGCTGCGGGAACGGCCATCGAGATTCCAGCCGGCTTGGGCGGAACGTATCATGGCGTCCTGTCGACGCAGGCCATACTGGGCCGTATTTTTCTGGCCCTGAGTCGTCAGCCCGAGATTGCGCCCCATCTGGTCACGATTTCGCCCGATGTCGCCATGTCAACCAATCTGGGCGGCTGGATTCACAAGGTCGGCGTGTACTCGCGTCGTCAGATGAAGAATTATTTCGGGGAGTCGGATATCTCTCTGCTGATCGACTGGCGCGAGAACCCGACCGGTAAACACATCGAACTCGGGATCTCCGAGAATAATCTCTTCCTGGCTCTGGGTGCCTTTGGCTTGGCTGACGAGTTGTATGGACAGTCCTTGCTCCCGATTGGCACGGTATACGATCCGTTTGTGTGTCGGGCGCTCGACGCCTTTATTTACGCAGCCTATTCGCAGGCCAAATTCATTGTCATCGGCACTCCCTCGGGGATCAGCCTCAGCCCCGAAGGCGGGGCGCACCAGTCGCTCATTACGCCGGGCATCGGGGTCCAACTGCCTGGGGTCACGTATTATGAACCGGCCTATGCGCTTGAGTTGGAATGGATCCTCCTGGCCGCGCTGACCGAACTCCAGGACCGGGACACCGGCAAGAGCGCCTATTTGCGGCTCTCGACCAAGCCGCTGGATCAGGCCGTCTTCAATATGGCGCTGGAACGAGATGGGGAAGAAGACCTGCGGCAGCAGGTGCTTCAGGGGGGCTATCGGCTGCTGGATTGGCAGTCCGAGGAAGCCTACCAACCCGGCGTGAACGTTGTCCATGTGTTTGTGACGGGCGCCATGCTACCGGAAGCGGTTGAGGCCGCTCAACAGCTCAGGCAGCACGGGGTTTTTGCCAACGTGTTCAACGTGACCAGCGCGGACGTGTTGTTCCACGACTATATGGCGACCCAGCAGCAGAATATGCAGGGCCAACGATACGAAAGCTGGGTGGAAGCCCTGGTGCCGGTTGCGGAGCGGAGCGCTCCGGTTGTGACCCTCCACGATGCGCACCCGCATACCCTGTCGTTTATTGGTGGGGCGCTGGCAACGCGGATGACCTGTCTTGGGGTGACCGAGTTCGGACAGTCCGGTACCCAGGCCGACCTGTACCGGCGCTACGGGATTGCGCCCGAGAATATTGTCACGGCCGCCCGCTGGATCGTGGGGCAGCAAGAATAGCTGATTTTCCTCTTCCTCGTCCCGGAAGCACGTTCGTACTTGAATGGAAAGAAAGTTCGCGTAATTTTGTGATTCGTGAAGTACGGTGGGCAGATCGGGTCGATTTCTGACAGACGTTTGATATGTGGGACCAACAATACGTTATCATCGGAAAGAGGGCATTTTCATGGAACGCCACTTCTCACTTGAATATTGGATAGATGATGGCTGGTATGTCGGAGGGCTGAAAGAGATTCCCGGAATTTTCAGCCAAGGGGAGACGCTCGAAGAGTTGGAAGAGAATATACGGGATGCCTATAAAATGATGATCGAAGAGGAAGTCTCGCCCCAGCACTTTGGAAGCGGCCGGTCGTAAGCGGACAATTTCAGTGCCCGTGTCTGTCAGCGGGTAAGATTGTATACCATTCCCCCTTCTCTATCTCTTGTCGCTATAACGTTAAAGCGTTAGAATGGCTCTATGCGGACCGAGACAAAAAGAGTCACCATCTATTTCGATCCTGATATTCATCGTGCCTTACGATTGAAAGCGGCTGCGACAGAACGATCGGTTTCTGACATGGTGAACGAAGCCGTAAAATTAGCGCTGGCCGAAGATGTGGAAGATATC
Source organism: uncultured Binatia bacterium (SeqCode) (assembly GCA_965243855.1). Lineage (GTDB taxonomy): Bacteria > Desulfobacterota > Binatia > Bin18 > Bin18 > Bin18. The sequence continues at coordinate 88,724 of CBDEWE010000003.1, forward strand.
CAGGCTTTTGAGGAACGAGTGAGTGAGCCGAACTTGGACTTTGACCAATTCGTGAAAATGTTGAAACGCCGTGGCCAAATATAAAATCCTCATCAAGCCGTCGGCGTCGAAAGAGATAGAATCCATCCAGAATAAAAAGGACCGTCAGCGGATTGTTCGCCGCATCCAAATTTTGGCTGAATCTCCCCGTCCGCCCGGCTGTGAAAAGCTCTCCGGCTATCAGAATCGCTATCGTATTCGTCAAGGAGTTTATCGGATTGTCTATACGATAGAAGATGACGCTCTCGTCGTGTATGTGGTCAAAGTGGGGCATCGAAAGGAAGTCTATCGAAAAGGGGCTCTCTGAGGCTACTGCTACCTCGCCCTCTCTACGCTGAGAAGATGAGAGGCTCATGGAAAGAAAGACAACCCATGCGTATCGGTCTCGTCACGGACACTCACCTGCCAAGTACGATCCGCGATCTATGGGACGAAGTCAGAGTCGCTTTTGCAGGCGTGGACCTCATCCTCCACGGCGGGGATATCGTCTCTCCGCGCGTGCTGGACTGGTTGGAGGATATCGCGCCGACGCTGGCGGCCCGGGGCAATAATGACAGCGGCTGGGACGACCCACGAGTAGAAGACGTGCAGCGGCTGCACCTCGAAGGCTGGCGTATTGCCATGGTTCACGACATGGAGCCTGAAGAGCGGCCGATTGCCGACTTAACCCAACAGTACCTGCACGGTGAGCCTGCGGATATTGTCATCACCGGGCATACGCACTTTGAGCGCCTGGATTATCGAGAGGGGGTCTTGCAGATTAACTCGGGCAGCGCCACCCATCCCCATCTGTGGTCCACCCGGCTCGGAACAGTTGGCGTGCTCGATATTGCGCCCGGAAGTATCACCGCCCATATTCTCCGGCTGGGTGAGAGCCCTGAGCTGAAGAATCCGGGCCGGGAATTGTTCTTTGACCTGGAAGCCTGTCAGCGGAATCCGGCCGCTCCGTAGGCGCTATTTCCCCAGCGCCTGCAACATCCCGAGCGATGGGGCAAAGAAATGCGCGCCTGACACGGCCTGGGTGTAGTCCATGAGATGATCGTGCAGCCCGTCGCCGCTGGCTCCCAGCATGCGCCGCAGCATCTTGTCGGTAATATCGAGATCTTTGGTATAGGCAATGAAGAACAGGCCCGCCTCCGAGGTCGTCCCATAGGGGAAACTGTGACGCAGGATTTCCAGCTCTTCTCCGTTTTCCTCTATGACCACCCGGCTGATATGGGCGGTAGGGGGTTTGGTCTCGTCGGATAGCTCTTCGCTATCCGTCTTGCGGCGACCGACGGCTCCTTCCTGCTCGTTTTGTGGAGTGGTGTTCCACTTGGGGAAATTATGCACATAGCGTTGGGTGAAGACGTAACTGCCGCTGGCGAAGTCGGGGTCTTCGTCACCGATCAGAGCCACCTCTGCCCGCTCCTCATCGCCGCTGGGGTTTTCCGTGCCGTCGATAAATCCGGTCAGATCGCGTGAGTCCAGGTAGCGAAAGCCGTGGACCTCGTCCAGCACGTCTATCGCTTCTCCGAGCTGACTGCGAACCTGTTTGGCCAGCTCAAAATTGAGGTCCAAGCGCTTTGAGATGAGGTGAAACAGGATGTCGCCGCCTGTGCTCGGCGCGTTCTTGCCGGGCAGGTCGATGGCGGTGAAGGGGCGTAGCCCCTTGGGCCGACGGCCTGGGGAGAGCACATCCCAAAAGCCCGAGCCGAAACTGACCGTACACACCAGGGCGGCCTCCGGGTCGTGCCGGCCAACCGTCGTCACCAGTTCGGGAATACCCGCGACCATCCGGGCGACCGTTTCGCAGGTGGTGATTGGATTGTTGACCTTGGTGACCAGAAAGAGGGCATGTTGATTCGGTTCCGGAATAATGCCTGCCTGCGGAGTCTGTGCTGTCATTTTTCCCTCCTGACGTGGGCTGGATTGCGCCTCCGGTGCTCTTTCACTGTAGTTGAGGGATGGGGTCCATACCAGTTAGGTTCTGGATCGGAACGAAAAAAAGACGCCCGTTCGGCGCTCTAACCCAACTCGTCGAGGGTGAGGCGGAAACTCGGGACAAAGGTCTCTAAAAAATAACGCACCTCCGGCAGGTCAATCCGCTCAACCGTCTCCTTGAGCGTTTGTTCTGCCTGGGAGAATTCCTGATTGCCCGCGCTGACCTCTTCCAGGCATTTGAGATAGGCGCACAGCTTGTCCGCGGCTTTTACCAACTCGTGGTGGTCACGGTCAGCGTCAGCCGGCTCAAAGAACGGTTGATAGTCGTCTTTGAGTTCTTCGGGCAGCATGCTGAACAACTTCTGCACCGCGGTCTGCTCAATGGTTTGATAGGCGGTTTTGATCTCGGGGTTAAAATACTTGACTGGTGTCGGCAGGTCGCCAATCAAGACCTCGCCAACATCGTGGTAGAGGGCCAGGGTTGCGGCCCGCTCCGGGTTCACACCACCGGAGAAGAGACGATTCCGAATAACGGCTAACATGTGGGTCACCAGCGCGATCTGTAGGCTGTGTTCCTGGACGTTTTCCGGATAGGTGCTGTGCATCAAACTCCAGCGCCGAATAAATTTCATCCGAGAAAGATAGGCAAACAAATGGCTCATATGAGACTCCGCATGCGTTCCGCTTCGGTCGAGGGTGAGGCCGGGTCAGGTGGGGATCATTCCAAACACGCGGAAGAATTGAAAGACACCTAAGCCCGTCACAATAAGCACGACCGCACCGCCTGCCATATTCGCCAGCATACCGTTTGTGTACGAACCGAGAAGCTTCTGCTGATTCATGACAAACAGGAGACAGCAGGCAAGGAGGGGCAGTAGACAGGCGTTGACCGCCTGGGCAAGCAGGATAGCCACCAGCGGGTGCTGCCCCAAAAAGGCAAATCCTGTCCCAATCAGGACGACCGCACTCCACACCAGTCGGACCTTGCCGGTATCGAGGTCTACGGACCAGCCCAGCACCCCGGCCGTGGCATAGGCGGCGGCAAGCGGGGCGGTGATGGCACTCGTTAAACCAGCGGCAAACAGGCCGGTCGCAAAGAGGAGAGGCGCGTGGGAGCCGACAAGGGGCTCAAGCTGTTTGGCTATGGAGGTGGCATTTTTCAATGCTATCCCTTGGCGAAAAAAAGCCGCGGCTGCGGTTGCGACCAGGGCCAGGGTGAGAACCCCACCCAGACTGATCGAGAGAAACGTATCGCGACGTGCCTCACGCAAGGCTTGAGAAGCGAACAACGTCGCCGGCCACTTGGCTTGGACCGTACTGGCGTGCAGAAACAAATTGTACGGAACGACCGTAGTACCGATCAGCGCCATCACGGTCACAAATGACCCGGCGGGGAGGGTCGGGCTGAAGAAGCCAGTCAGGATATCCGAGAGTGATGGTTGGACGAGTAGAGCCGTCAGCAGAAAGACCCCACTCATGAGCAGAACCAGAAAAACCAGCACGCGCTCAATCGCCGCGTACGTCCCGGACCACAGCAACACAAACGCCAGGCTACCAACGACCAGAGTCCAGGATGAGGTCGGAAGCCCGGAGACCTCGGCTAGGGCCACCGACGCGCCAAGGATATTGCCCATCTCAAAGGCAGCGTTGCCGCCGCCTATGCCGATGACCACCAGGGACAGGAGCAGGAGACGGAGGAACGGAGTTCGAATAGCCGTCCGGAGCGCTTCGCCGAGTCCGCTACGTGCAATAATGCCGAGTCGGGCCGCCATTTCTTGTAGGATGAGGGTGGCAAAAATGGAGAACCCGACCGCCCATACTAGGGCAAACCCAAACTGCGCTCCTGCGACACTGGCGGTCGTGACCGTTCCAGGGCCGATAAAGGCGGCAGCAACGAGCAACCCAGGACCAAAGGGTCTCTTCCGCCTCATGCCTGAGTTTATAGCATATTTATTTGGTGTAAGCTGAGATCGGTGAGAGCGAACATTCTCTTTATTGCGTTGCTTGTGTCCGGCTGCTGGGTTTCCTACGGCATGCCGATGTATTTGTCGGGGGTCCTCTTAAGCCCTGAGGAAGGAACTGGTGATTATCCACGGACGCTACGCGTTCGTATTGATGAGCAATACTGGACGATGAATATCCGCAGGGCAGACCGGCTGGATAATGGCAAACGGGCGTGGTCCGTTCTCGAGTCGATACGCAAGGCTGTTGTGCTCACTGGCGCACCAGAATTACTCGCCTCTCTCAAAAGTACTGATATGCGTGGTCGTCCCCTCCGGCTTGAAGGACGGTTGTACGAACGCCAGCGAGTGTTCGTGCTTGATCGTTTTACTGCTACGCCCGTGCATCTCCAGCGGTAACGGTAACTCTTCATCTCCTTGCCGCGCCGTCCCTCTCTCCAGTAGGAGGAAGGCAGGGGAGTGACCGTAGGTCGGCTGAGCCGGCGTAAGCCGACACGGCGGCTACACATCAAGCTGAGTTGCGCTAGAGCATTCTGTTTTTAGGTTGACGCATAGCCAGCGTGGGTGAAGTAATGGTTACATTCCTCAGGCCCGAAGCGATTGAGGAGGGTGCCAACCCGGCGCCACGTCGCCTCGACCGTGCGTTCAGCCGCTTGGCGCAGGAAGGCTTTGAGCTTGGCGAAGACCTGTTCAATCGGGTTGAGATCGGGTGAATAGGGGGGCAGGAAGCGCAACGTGGCGCCCGCCCGCTCGATGGCGGTCCGTACGGCGGCACTCTTGTGGCTGCTGAGATTGTCCAGGATGACGATATCGCCGGCAGTCAGCGTGGGCAGGAGGCATTGTGCCACAGAGGCGAGGAAACGGGGGCCGTTGATCGGGCCATCGAAGACACAGGGGGCGGCAAGGCGGTCACACCGGAGGGCCGCCACGAAGGTCAGGGTTTGCCAATGGCCATAGGGTCGCGTGGCGGCTAACCGTTTGCCGCGCGGACAGCGGCCGTGGCTGCGGGTCATATTGGTCTTGGCCCACGTCTCATCAATGAACACGAGACGGTGGGGATCAAGCTGGCCTTGGGAGCGCTGCCAACGGGCCCGCCTGTCAGGGCGCTCCTGCTCGGAGGCCGAGAGACTTTTTTTTGAAGCTGATCCCGGCCCCTTTGAAGAACCGAGACAGCATTCCGGTATCTGCCTTCACCCCCCGCTCTACCAACAACCGAGCCGCCAACGCTGCCAATGTGATGTCCGGCTGCGCCGCGATCACCGCTAATAGCCACGCGCGCTCTGGTTGCACCTTCGAGGGCCGATGCCCCCCGGTGCCCGCGCTCCCCCGCTCCCCGGTCCTGTGCAAGCGCTGGAGCCACTTGATCGCTGACGCGCTACTGACGCCAAACCGCCGCGCCGCTGCCCGCCGGCTCATCCCCTCGCGCTGGACGGCATCAATCACTCGGTCCCGTAAATCTTGAGAATACGCTCGGGCCATCGGCTGCTCCCCTCCTTCCTCCCGCTCCCCGTAGCCTGCCACACCTCCACACTGGCGGAAACAACCCCCCGATTCAATCTATTCACAGAATGCTCTAGTAGCGCGCCATGACCTGCTCGGCGAAATCCTTGAACACCGTGCGCGCGACGGCCATGGGGGGCAGGAGTGTCACTTCTTTCAGACCGACCTTTTCGACCGCCCGGAGCTGGTCGATGATTTCCGCGGGCTCACCGACCAGACACGTCGCCTGGATGGCTTCGGGGGTGACAAAGCGGCGCTCTTCGGGCACGAGAAAGGTGCAGTGGCCGTTGTGAAGCTGGAGGTAACGCTTGTCCGCCGGCGTTTCCATCCGCTCGACGTGGGTGCAGTATTCATCCCAGATGCCTCTATAGCCGGTGGGGATGACCTCCTCCTGGCCGGTTTGTTGATAGATTTCGTACACAAAGTGAATGATGGCGGCGACCTGAGAACCGCACATCTCAATGACCCGATCCGAGGTCAGTGATTCACCGGGTTGCAGCACGACGGCCGTGGTAAAAGCCGCGGTATGGAAGCTGGCGGGCAGGGTTCGACCGGCCTGTTCCGCCCCGACTTGGACCTGCTGCCAGTCGCCGAGAAAGGCTTCCGGTCCGGGTTTCACCCCGGCGACCCAGCCATCCCCGAACTCGCCCGCAGTTTTAAGCGCCCGCGGACCATTGGCGGCGACAATCATCGGAATCGGGTCGTCCAGGTTCAGGAAGTGTAAATCCTGATGCAGAAAACGGATCGTCCGTGTGGTGTCGTTATAGGTGTATGCAACTTCTTCCCCCCGCAGGAGCGTTTTGACCACCCGGAGATACTCTCGGAAGTCTCGAATACGCATCGGCTGCATACCCATGACCCGCATAGCCGTATGTCCGGTACCGATACCCAAAAAGACTCGGCCCGGCGCGAGGCGATTAATGGACGCGATGGAGTGGGCGGTGACCGGGGCGATTCTCGTCCCAGGTATGGCAACTCCCGTCCCAATCTGGATACGCGACGTGTGCTGGGCGGCCAGGGCTAAGGTGGTGTAACAGTCCGACCAGATCATCTGCGAGTCGGGGATCCAGGCTCGGTCATAGCCAAGTTCCTCGGCATATTGGATCAACTGCCAGTCGTCGATCTTCGTAGCAACACAAATCCCGAACTGCACGGTCCGTCCTCCTTCTAGTCAGGTGTCCCTGCTGACCTCGCCCGTTCAATACACGCCAACACCCGCTCCGGGGTGAGCGGGATTTCACTAACCTGGACTCCGAACGGGGAGAGCGCATCGGCGACTGCGTTCGCAATCGCTGCCGGCGGCGCAATGGCCCCCCCTTCGCCTATACCTTTGATGCCTCCCTTGCTGAAAGGTGAGGGCGATTCAATATGTCCAATCTCGACGTGCGGAACGTCTACCGCTGTAGGGACGAGATAATCCATGAGCGTACCGGTCAAGAACTGTCCATTCTCGTCGTAGATGGCATGTTCATACATGGCCGTGCCGATACCCTGGGCGACACCGCCCTGAATTTGCCCATCGACAATGATGGGGTTAATAATCCTGCCGCAGTCCTCAACAACGATATAGCGCCGCAGGCTGATCTGCCCGGTTTCAACATCCACCTCGACCGTTGCCAGGTGCGTCGCATTGGAATGCGTTGCCGGCGGCGGCTCATAATTTGTGGTTGCCTCTAAACCGGGCTCGTCTTCCGGGGCTAAATTGCTGGGTGCGACGATGGCGTGGTAGGCGATCGTCTTAATCGGCATGAGCGTGGTCCCGTCATGTTTGCGGACCACCATACCGCCCGCCAATTCGAGGTCGTCTGGAGGAATTTCGCTGAGCCGTGAGGCCGTACGCAGAATCTTCTCCCGGATTTTTGTCGCTGCTCCGATAATAGCCCCACCACTGGTCACCGCCGTTCGGCTGCCCCAGGTTCCCCAGCCGTATGGAACAAGAGCGGTGTCGCTTTGCACGACTTTCACATCGGCCACGGCGACACCCAATTCGTCGGCTGCAACTTGGGCGAGGGTGGTTCGATGACCCTGACCATGTGAAGAAGAGCCGGTCAAAACCGTGACTTTCCCATTGACATCCATACGGACGGTGGCCGACTCATAGCCGCCAACCTGTATGCCCATGAGGTTAAAAAACGAAGAGCCGGGGGCTGTGCCTTCTATGTAACAGCCCAGGCCCACGCCAAGATAGAGGCCTGCCTTTCGACCTTGTTCCTGCTCCGCTCGGAAGTTGTCATACCCCAACATATCGAGCGCCTTTTGTAAGGACTCCTGATGGCTGCCGCTTTCGATCTTTGCTCCGGCAATCGTGGTGTAGGGATGATCTTCCTGGCGGATCATATTCCGCAGGCGGATCTCTGCCGGATCAAGCCCCAGCCGCTGTGCGCCAAGATTCAGCAAGCGTTCCATGACCAGGATGGCAATCGGCAGACCCACTCCGCGGTAGGCGCCCAAGGTGACCTTATTGGTGACAATGGAGAGGGCCTCGTAGCGATAGGCCGGGATCTTGTACGGACCGGGCAGCCCTGAGGCTGCATGCCCGGCTTCCAGGGCAGAACTAAACGGAAAGCAGGAATACGCCCCCACGTCGTTCAGAAAGCGTGCTTTCACACCGAGGATGGTCCCGTCGCTCTTCAGGGCGAGCTCGGCCTCGATAATTTGATGCTTGGCGTGCATGGCGGCTGCCAGATTTTCCCGTCGATCTTCAATCCACTTGATCGGGCAGCCAAAACGACGGGCGAAGAAGGCAATCAGGATTTCCTCGGGAAACACATGCGCCTTGGGTCCAAAACCACCGCCGACGTCTGGGGCGATGGCCCGGATATGGTGTTCGGGAAAGTCTAATAAGAGCGCCAGGTTTGAACGGAGGACATGCGGTATTTGGGTCGAGGACCAGATCGTCAGCGAGTCCGTCACCGGATCAAAAGTTGCCAGACAGCCACGCGTCTCCATGGGCAGGGACATGTGACGACCGGTTGTAAAACGTTCAGCTACCACACAGTCAGCCGCCTGAAACGCGGTATCGACCTCGCCCATGCTTGCTTCCAGGGTCTGCATGACGTTGTCGCCCCAGTCTTCATGTGCCAGGGGGGCGTCCGGCTCCAGCGCCTGTTCCATGTCCCAGAGAGCGTCGAGCGGGTCGTACTCGACCTCGACCAGCGCGGCGGCATCCTCGGCGACATAGCGATCGGTGGCAATAACGGCTGCCACCATCTCACCCACAAAGCGGACTTTTCCCCGAGCCAGGACCGGCCAATCGCAGGACTTGTGAGTGGGCGCATTTGTTGGGTCAAACTCGACCCGCAGCGGCTGTATGTCATCTGCCACATCCTCGCCGGTGATCACCGCCTGGACGCCAGGGTGGGCCGCAGCGGCGCTGGTATCAATGTTGAGGAGGCGCGCGTGGGCATACGGGCTGCGGACAAAGGCGACCGCCCGTGTATCGGGCAGATGGATATCGTCCACATACTGACTTTTGCCCAGGAGCATCCGTGGGTCTTCCACCCGCTTGACCTCCGCGCCGACCATCTTTCCCGTGCCAGCAAGACTGGTTGCCATAGTGTGTTCCTTACATCATTGCCCTTTCTCCGTTGGAGAGAGGGTCAGGGTAGGGGGAGAAATCGTTACGGCGTGAGTCTGGCAGTGTGTTAAAAAGGTGTCAAGACTTTTGCTTGACAGATCGTAAGAGAACGGTATACGCCACAGGATAAGGCGGCAGTTTATCGGCCCGCTGGTACGAATTTTCCAAAGGAGCGATGCCATGTCACTCTCAATCAGCCAGACCAATACGATGGTGAGTCTGTTTCGGCAGGAGCTTGAACTGTGCAAAGTCAAGCCGGGAGAAACCGTTGCGGTGCTGTCAGAGGCGGAACAAGCGGTTGAGTACGCCTCGGCGTTTATGATCGCGACGCGTGAGCTGGGGGTGGACGTGTTCAACGTCAACCTGCCGGCGCGTGGCGCGGGTGGGGCGCAAAACGTGGCCGGTGATGTAGGTCAGAACGCCCTGGCCGGGAACGGGCCGGCCATTGAGGCCCTCAAAAGCGCGGACCTTGTCGTGGATCTTATTTTTCTGCTGTTTTCAAAAGAACAGCTGGAGATTCAGGCCGCGGACACTCGCATCCTGCTGGTGGTGGAACCCTTTGAGGTTCTGTCGCGCCTCTTTCCCACCCAGGGTCTGCGCGAGCGTGTCGAGGCCGCGGAAGCGCGTTTGGCCAAGGCCCAAAACCTCCGCTTTACCAACCCGGCCGGAACGGACGTACAGTATGAGCTGGGGCAATTCCCGATTCTGACCGAATACGGCTTTACGGACACTCCCGGTCGCTGGGACCACTGGCCGGGCGGATTTCTGGCGACCCAGGGTAGTGAGACCGGGGTCAACGGCACGGTCGTCATGGACCGCGGCGACATTCTGTTTCCGTTTAATAAATACGTCCAGGAGCCGATCACCTTCACCATTCGAGACGGTATGATCGTCGATATCGATGGCGGCTTTGATGCCATGCTGGTGAAGAACTATATGGACGGCTTTCACGACCCCCGGGCGTTTGCCATCTCGCATATTGGCTGGGGCCTTAACGATCTCGCGCGCTGGGATTACCTCGCCACCGGCGCTCCCACGGTTGGTATGGACGGGCGGGCCTTTTACGGCAACGTCCTGTTCTCAACTGGTCCCAACACCGAACTCGGCGGGAGCAACGACACAGCCTGCCATATGGACCTACCCATGAAAGGCTGTACGCTGTATCTTGATGACGAACTTATTGTACAGGACGGTGACGTGATCCCTACAGAGATGCGAGCCGTCGCCAGATAAGAAGGAGACCGTTGCATGCGGACCGTCATTGCGGATAAACGCTGGGCGGAGAAATACCCGGAGATCGGCACCGGCCCGGTTGCGGCCGAGCCGCTGATTTCGCAGGAGCATTTTGAGCTTGAGCAGGAGAAAATTTTTCGCCGTACCTGGCTGAATATCGGACGGGTCGAGGAGATTCCGAACCCTGGTGATTATATTGCCAAAGACCTGACTATGTGTCGCGCCTCGGTCCTGATCATTCGGGGCAAGGACGGTGAGGTCCGGGGCTTTCATAACGTGTGCTCCCACCGCGGCAATAAGCTCGTCTGGGACGAGAAGGGCTCGTGTAAGGGCACGCTTACCTGTGGCTTTCACGCCTGGGCGTATAATACCAAGGGCGAACTGACCTGGGTGGCGGATGAGGGGAATTTTTTCGATCTGCCCAAGTGCGACCTGGGTCTGACCCCGATCCACACCGAGGTGTTTGAAGGCTTTATCTTTATTCATCTGGCCGAGCGCCCACCCGAGAGCCTCCGGGAATATCTGGGCGGGGTGGCCGACCAGCTTGAGGGCGGTGGCTTTGGTGAACTGGCGCTGGCCAAGCGGTATAGAGTGGACGAGCACGCCAACTGGAAAATCGCCCTTGACGCCCAGAACGAGCTGTATCATTTACCGTTTCAACATCGCCGGACCATTCCCGAGTTCTGCGTGCTGAAAGACGGGCAATTCACGCGCCTGCTCGACGTCCGTCTGTTCAACCACCACAGCGTGTATTCGTCAGATCCGCACGAGGATCGCGTTGGCCCGGCCACCGAAAAGCTGGCCGCTCAGCTCAGCGTGGCCGAGACCGAACATCGCCTGCCCCGCATCGGCTCCTTTGATTTTTATACGATCTTTCCCAATACGGCACTGCTGCTCTTCCGCGGCGTCTCGCACGACTTCTATATGACCTATAACTTCTGGCCACAGACGGTCGACCGGACCGACTGGGACATCAAGATCTATTTTCGTCCGGCGGAAAACGCCGGCCAGCGTGTCGGCCAGGAGTATTTCACCTGCCTGCTCCGGGACCTGCTGCAAGAGGACGCCACCGCTCACGAACAGATTCATATCGGGCTGGCCTCGCGAGCCAAGAAGGAGCTGTATTTCCAGGACGAAGAAATGCAGATTCGGTATTTCCACACCGTACTCGAACGCTTTTACGCTGAGGCGTAGCCCCCCTACCTTTGGGGGGCCGACCGAGCGGAGCGAGGGAGAGGGGGTAAAATAAACCGTGAGCGCACAGAAACTGCCCGCCGAGTTTGCCGATCTTGAGCCTTTTCTCGACTGGGCGCTCGCCACGGAACGCGAGCGGACCAGCAAGCGCCTGGCCAGCAGTATGGAAGAGATCCAGGCCTTCTACGACCATATGTCTGGGCGTGTGGAAGCCGCTACGGCATATCTGAACGCTTTTCCGCTCACCGCCTTGCCGTCCGAAGCGGAGCGGCTGTTCCAGATGAGTCTGTCCTTAATGGAAGTAGCCAACGCCGTGGAGATGTTTCAAAACCCAGCCGTGATCAATGGCTTTGATGTCAAGCGCTTTGCGCCAGTGGAGGATGTATGAAATCCGAGTGTCCGATTCAATTTCACGGTATCGATCATGTCGTGCTGCAAGTCACGGATGTCGAAAATACTTTACACTTCTATACGACGGTCCTGGGGCTGAGCGTCGAGCGGGTCATCGAGGACATGGGGCTGTACCAGGTCCGGTGCGGCCGTAATCTGATCGACCTGCGGGTCCTGCCGGAAGGGAGCACGCTGGCGGAGAAAGACCAGCGAGGGGTCGATCATGTCTGCCTGCATATGCACGGTGATTTTGACGCCATTGTCCAGTATCTGAAGGACAATGCCGTGCCGATCACCTTCGGACCCGTCGAGCTGTACGGCGCGACTGGCTATGGCACCTCGGTCTACGTCACCGACCCGAACGGCCATACCCTTGAGCTGAAGGCGGACTATTCCCAGTACCCGCTCAAGACGACTGTCAAAGGTGCAATGGCCGGGGTATCGAGACCGGCCGCCAACTAGACCGCGCAAAGACTTGGCGCAGAGCGTGTTCCGAGGAGGGCCGGCCGTATGTTGCAACCCAATCCGACGTTGACCGCCTTGTTTGCCCAAGAGTTCGCCTGGTGCCAGGTGCAGCCCGGCCAGACCGTAGCGATTCTGACCGAACCGGACTCATCCGCGCAGTATCTGGCGGCGAGTTTGACGAGTCTGAGCGCCTGCGGGGCGCGGCCGTTTCAGCTCATGCTGCCCATTGACCCGACGCAGCAAAACGACACTGCGGTGAACCGGGGTAATGCCTGTTCCACGCTCCTGCAAGGATTCCCCGAGGTGGTTGAGATGCTGAAGCAGGTTGACTTCATCGTCGACCTCTCGGTCGAAGGGCTGATTCACTCCGAGGAGCGCGGTGAGATTCTCAAACACGGCCCGCGTATGCTCTACATCCGAGAACCCACGGACGCGCTCGCCCGGCTGCTGCCCACCGCGGAGCGGACACAGCGTATCGACCGGGCGGTCGCACATGCCAAGGACGCAAAAACAATGACAGTGACCTCACCGGCGGGCACGGACCTGCGTGTTGACCTGGCAGATAGCTTGGTGACGGGCTCACGCGGATTTTGCGCCGAGCCGGGCAGTTGGGCCAACTGGGGACAAGGGCTGATCGCCGCCTTTCCGGCCTCATCGGATGTGAACGGGCTGGCAGTACTGGCCCCCGGCGATATTGTCTTCCCTTTTTATAAATACGTCGAAAGCCCGGTCCATCTATACTTCACCGACGGGTTTGTGACCGGGGTGGAAGGCAGCGGCGTCGATGCGGCGTTGATCCGTGATTATCTGGATCGCTGGGACGATCGGGCCGCCCGCGGCATTTCTCACGTGGGCTGGGGGATGCACGAGAAGGCGCTGTGGCACGCCCTCAGTCTGTACAGCAAAGATGAAGCGATCGGCGTTGACGGCCGCGCGTTTGCGGGCAACTTCCTCTTGTCCACGGGCCCGAACCCGGCGGCGGGCCGGCATACGTTGTGCCATTTCGATATCCCGATGCGAAACTGTAGCGTTTCCCTTGACGGGCAACCGGTTGTGGAAAACGGTACCATCGTCGAGCCGACACTCAAGCCGAACGCCTGAGCCGTACCGGCAGGCGGAGCGGTGACGGAGCGCCCGACGGGAGGGGAGAGCATGGATTTCTCGTTTTTTATTATCAACCAGACGCCAGACGGCTCTTCCATGAAACAGATATACGACGAGGGTCTGGAGCAGATCGAATGGGGCGACCGGCTCGGCTATAGTACCGTCTTCTTGGCCGAGCACGCCTTTTATCATCACGGTAAACCTTCCCCGCATGTGCTGCTGGGCAATATCGCGGCGCGGACCAAACGCATTCGCTTGGGCACGGCGGTCAGCGTCCTGCCGTGGCACAACCCGATTGAGGTCGCTCAGGATTACGCCACGGTCGATCTGCTGTCCGACGGACGGCTGGATTTTGGTGTGGGCCGAGGCTTGTTCAAGGGCGAGTTCGACGGCTATGGCGTCCCCTGGGGAGAGGCCGAGGAGCGGTTTAACGAGAGTCTGGATATCATTCTCAAAGCCTGGACCGGCGAACCCTTTTCGTATGAGGGCCAGTTTTTCAGTATCCCGGAAGTGACCGTGATGCCCAAACCGCTCCAGGAACCGCACCCCCCTCTGTGGCAGCCCTGCTTGAGTCCCTCGACCATGGAAAAAGCCCTGCGGCGGGGGATTACACCTATTCTGGGGGCCTCACTCACCCCCCTGGCCGACCTCAAGCAACTGTTTGGGCGGCTTGATGCGGCCATGAAAAAGACCGGCCGGACCGACCTGCCGCGGGTCGGCCACCCCTTTGTCTATGTGAGCGATACGACCAAAAAAGCCCAGGAAGAAGCCCGCCAAGGCATGCAGTGGTTTCTGGACGACTTTGCCATGATGTTTACTCTGCCCGAGGGAGAAAGCTGGCCGGAAACGTATCAGTTCTTCGAGCCGTGGGCCAAGTATATTCGCTCGTTGAGCTATGACAAAGTGATTGACGAGGATCTGGTCTGGTTTGGCGACCCCGAAACGGTCCGCACCAGAATCCGCTGGCTTCGAGACGAATGCAAAGTCTCCCACGTGCTGTTGTTCATGCACTTTGGCGGCATGGAGCACGAGAAGGTCATGAAGTCGATGGAGCTGTTTGCGACCAAGGTCATGCCCGAGTTTCAATAGTCAGAAGATATGGAGGGCGGGTCACGCGCTGCCAACCCGCTCTGCAGGACTCACCCCAAATTATACAGCCGGGCCACATTGTCCCCGAGTATACACTGCTGGGCTTGTGGCGATAACGACGCAATGGCTTCTTTTGTCTCGCCCAGCGCGTCAAGGCTGCCGTCCCAGTGCGGAAAGTCCGAGGCCCACAGAAAGCGCTCGGCGCCATAGCGCTCGGCCATATGGGGAATCGTGGTTTCGTCCGGGTCAAACGAAATCCAGCACTGCCGGGCGAAGTACTCACTCGGCAGATGCTTGAGGCCGGTCTTATAGCCGATTTTTTGGTACTTGGAGTCCCAGCGGTCCAAGGCGTGCGGAATCCAACCGGCGCCGACCTCCAGAAGATTCACTTTCAGGGCGGGAAACCGATCGAAGACTGCGCCCTGAAAGAGTGCGGCAAAGGCCGCCTGGACGTCAGCCACGAGCGGCAGACACTGAAAATACACAAACGATGAGTCCATGAAATCGGTGTTTTCCTGGGCAATCCACTGATGACCGAGAAAGTCTTCATGTACCGCGGTGTGGAAACCAATGGACAAATCATACTCCTGCAACACTGCCCACAGTGGATCGTAGACCCGGTCCCAAAAGGCCCGCTTATTGGCCGGAGCGGCACACACGAACACGCCTTTATGCCCGAGCTTTGCCACCCGTTTCACTTCCTTGATTGCGGCGTCAATGTCCAACAGAACGATGTGGGCAACCGGGATGAGTCGAGTCGGATCGGCGGAGCAGAAATCAAGAATCCAGTTGTTGTAGGCGCGGCAGTAGGCTGACGAGAGATCGACATCGTTGATACCGGGTTCCCAGATGAGTCCAAGGGTGGGAAAGAGCACCGAGATATCGATGCCATCCGCATCCATGCGTTGCAGACGCGCTTGTGCATCATAGGCTCCCGCAGGCCCATCACGGTAGCCAAAACGGCCCGGCTCAAAAATCGCCCGCAGGGGCTGCCCGATGCCCGCCGCGGTCGGACCTATGCCGCGGGTAATGGGCAGTGGTTTATTCTCAACCACGAGGTACTCAACGCCGTCATCGCCGGTATCCATCCGAATGGCGCGATCTTTGAACTTGGCCTCCAGGTAATTCTGCCACAGATCAACAGGTTCCAGTATGTGTCCGTCCGCATCAATGATTTTTCCGTGCAGCATGCTCCCTCCTTGCCCCTCGCATGTAGCCTATTTTCCCAGGTTACGCACCAGCCCTGCTTCTGGATGAGGCGTATTCACAGCCTGAGGAGAAGAGATGAAGAGTCTATATTTGACAGAATGCGTTTGAGTAAGTCATAATTAGTCAACTTTTTCCCAGAATGAAGCTATGCCTGAAACCCTGCTCAGCACGCGCGAAGTAGCCGCCTACCTGCATATCAACGAAAAGCAGGTCTACCGTTTGATTCGAAACGGCGCGATTCCGTGTACGCGCGTCACCGGTAAATGGCTGTTTCCACAAAGCCTGGTGGAGGATTGGGTCAAGCAGAGCTCCTTGGCGCAAGCCACGCCGTCGCACGCCTCGTCCTCAGGAGCGGCCCAGTTCGAACCCGAACGGGGGCTCTTAATCGCAGGTAGCAACGACCTCTTGCTTGATACCTTAATTGACTTAGCCGGCCAGCGTTTCCCCGAACACCTTTTTTACACGACCAACCTGGGCAGTTTTGGTGGTCTCGAAGCGCTGAAGCAATCGAAGACCCATGTGGCCCTGGCCCATCTGCTGGACCCCGAGACCGGCGAGTATAATGCGCCGTTTGTGTCGCAAGCCGGACGCCCCGACCTGGTGGCCGTGACCCTCTGGCATCGTCGGCTCGGCTTGATTGCCCGGCCCGACAGTAGACCGGTCCGCTCGCTGGCCGAACTGTCGTGGAAGAAGAAACGCCTGGTGAACCGCCAGGCCGGGTCTGGGGTGCGCTGGTTCATCGACCAGCAGATCCGGCAGGCCAGGATCAAACCGGAACAGATCACGGGTTATGACGCCGAAGCTCGGACCCACTGGGAGGTTGGCTTACACGTGCTCCAGGGGCGGGCGGATGTCGGGGTGGCCGTTCAGTCGGTGGCCGAGCTTTTGGGCCTCTCATTTACCGAAATGATTGAGGAGCGGTTTGATTTGCTCGTCTCCAAAGAGCTGTATTTTGCCAAACCGGTCCAAGCCCTGCTGGACGTCGTGACCTCGTCCGAGTTAAAAGAACGCGCGGCTGCATTCGGAGGCTATGAGGTTCGCGAGGCCGGCAAAATCGCGTTCGCTCTATAACGGTCCCATGCAGGATTTCGGACAAGCCTTTGCCTTGGCCTTTCAACTCCTCGTTTCTGCCGATCCCACGTTGAGTGAGATTATATTCCTCTCTTTGAGGGTCAGTCTCAGTGCGGTCATCATCGCCAGCGTGATTGGCCTCAGTATTGGAGCAACAGTCGGCATTGTGCGTTTCCCCGGACGTGGTGCGGTCATTGTCTTCTTAAACGCCTTGATGGGGCTGCCCCCGGTCGTGGTTGGCCTGTTGGTCTATATGATGCTGTCTCACGCCGGCCCGTTCGGCTGGTTGCATCTTTTGTATTCTCCGACAGCGATGATCATTGCCCAGACCATTCTGGTCACGCCCATTATCGCCAGCCTGTCGCGACAGGTGATAGAGGATCTCTACATTGAATACCGGGAGCAGTTCTTATCGCTGGGGGTTCCGCCGAAGACGGCCGTGGCCGCCCTGCTGTGGGACGCTCGGTACAGCCTCCTGACCGTCGCCTTGGCCGGCTTTGGACGTGCCGTAGCCGAAGTGGGGGCGGTCATCATCGTGGGTGGAAATATCAAGTACGTGACTCGGGTGATGACCACGGCCATTGCGCTGGAGACCTCGAAAGGGGACCTGGCGCTTGCCCTGGCGCTGGGGCTGATTCTCATTCTGATTGCGCTGAGCGTCAATGCCACCGTGTCGCTCCTGCGCCTCAATACATCCAATAGCGCCTATGCCTAGCGCCGTAGAGATCCTACAACCCGAGCGAGTAGCGAGCGATATTGCTCAGTCCCTGTTCCCGCTCAACGTTCGTCAACTCGTGTATAGCGTGGGTACACACCGACTCATTGATGGGATCGACCTGACAATCGAGCAGGGTAGACGCACGATCATCATGGGTCCGAACGGAGCGGGTAAGAGTCTGCTGCTGCGACTGCTGCATGGCTTGCTGACCCCAACCGAGGGGGAAATCTGCTGGGGAGAAATCCCACGGATAGACCAGGCCCGGCAGCGACAAGCGCTCGTGTTTCAACGCCCGGTTTTACTGCGACGTTCCGTAGGAGCCAATCTGCGCTTCGCGCTCAAGCTGCGCCGGTACACACGGGCCGAAAGAGAGGAGCGCCTGCGGCACATCCTGGAACTTGCCAGCCTCTCTCACCTTGTGGACCGTCCGGCCCGAGTCCTCTCCCAAGGCGAGCAACAACGCGTCGCCATTGCGCGCGCCCTGGTCCTTGAGCCGGAGGTGTTGTTGCTCGACGAGCCGACCGTCAGTTTGGATCCGGTCTCCGTTGAAGCGATTGAAGAGCTGATTCTCGCCGCGCACAGGCGTGGGACGAAGATCATCCTGGTGACCCACAATATGGCTCAGGCCCGTCGCCTCGCCGACGAAGTTGTTTTTCTTGAGCAGGGTCGGGTCGTTGAACACTCTCCCGCGCTCCAGTTTTTTCAGCAGCCTAACGCGGGGGCAGCCCACACTTATGGCGACAGCCGGGTTGTTCTGTAGGGAGGGAAATGCGTATGCCAACGCCTCGATTGTGGTGCGTGCGAGCCGTCCTCAGCCTGACGCTGGGGTTATTCCTGAGCGGGATCAGCCAGACGGAGGAGCGCTTTATCATCCTCCAGTCAACAACCTCAACCCAGAACTCCGGTTTGTTTGACATCATACTGCCCCGTTTTCAGTCCAGGACGGGAATCGAAGTGCGCGTGGTCGCGGTCGGGACGGGCCAGGCGCTCAAGAATGCCCGCAACGGCGATGGCGATGTGCTGCTCATACATGCCAAGCCCGAGGAGGAAGCCTTTGTCGCTATGGGCTGGGGGGTGAAACGCTATGATGTCATGTACAACGATTTTGTGATTGTTGGTCCAGCGGACGATCCGGCAGGCATTGGTGGTCTGCGGCAGGCAGGCCTGGCACTCAAAAAAATTGTCCGAATCCAGGCAGCATTTGTCTCGCGCGGAGATGAAAGCGGCACCCATAAAAAGGAGCAGGCATTGTGGAAAATCGCCGCGGTTGATCCACTGAAGGCGAGTGGGACGTGGTATCGGGAGGCCGGCGCCGGCATGGGGGCAACCCTGAACACTGCGGTCGGAATGCGAGCCTACACGCTGACCGATCGCGGTACCTGGTTGAGTTTTCGGAACAAGGCTGACTACACTATCCTGGTGGAAGGTGATCCGCAGCTTTTCAACCAATACGGGGTGATCCTGGTGAATCCGGCCAAATACCCACATGTGAAAGCCGGCCTGGGCCAGCAGTTCATCGACTGGCTGGTCGGGCCGGAAGGCCAGAGTCTGATTGCCGGTTATACCATCACCGGCCAGCCACTCTTTTTTCCCAACGCTCCAGGAGGATAGTAAACCGGGGGAGTAGATATGGTCACAGGAAGCTGTCACTGCCAAGCCGTCCGATTTGAAATCACCGAGGAGATTCGTGGCTTCATGCACTGCCATTGCCATACGTGCCGCAAGATCAATGGCACGGTGTACGGGTCGAGTGCGCTGGTGACGAAGGCGGGGTTCACCATTGTTACCGGCCAGGACGCGCTTACCGCCTATGAGTCGTCGCCCGGAAAAAAGCGCTGTTTTTGTTCTCGATGCGGCTCGCACGTGTATGCGTATTTTGACCGTGACCCACAGGCCATACTCCTTCGTATTGGAACCTTGGACGATGATCCGGGTGTACGCTCCCAGGGCCATATATGGGTGAGTCATAAAGCGCCATGGTATGAGATTCAGGACGACCTGCCCCGCTTTGACGAGGATCCTGACAAACGCTGATCATACACGGTCTTTCCGTTCACTTATGGGCTGGTTACCTTCTCTCTCTTCATCCCTTACCCCCGGCGTGATAGAGGCGGCGCATAGCAAAAAACAGGAGGTGTTCACATGTCACAGATTGTTGGTGGCTGTTTATGTGGGAATATTCGTTATACCTGTGAGGCGGAGCCGATGATGATGGCGATCTGCCACTGCAAAAATTGTCAAAAGCAAACTAGTACGTCCTTCTCCATATTAGTTGCCGTGCCGAAGGGGTCGCTGAACATTGAGGGTGAGCTGTCAGCGTACAACGATCAGGGATCGAGTGGACAGGCGGTGATTCGTAAATTTTGCGGCAAATGTGGCTCACCGATTCTGTCTGATGTGGCAGCCTTGCCAACCATGGATTTCCTCAAGGCCGGCACGCTCAACGATACCTCCTGGCTCAAGCCCGAAGCCCAGCTCTGGTGTGACAGCGCCCAGCCCTGGATCAAGCTGGACGACGACATTGCACAAATAGCCCAGAACCCACCGATGGACTAGCAGTTTGTCAGGGCTCTCTATTTGCCTCGTAGCCTCCTTTCCTTGTGTTGCTGCCGGTCAAAGCTCCTGAGCAGCGAGGCACTTGTCGACTAGAGAAAAAGTGTGGGATAGGAGCGGCTGACGTGGCAAAGGATATTGAGCGTATCCTGTTCACAGAGACGGATATCCAAGCCGGCCTGAGACGCGTGGCCCAGGAAGTTGCGGCCTATTACCGGGACGCGCCCTGTACGGTTGTGTCGGTGCTCAAGGGCGGTTGCCTCTTTACGGCGGATATTATCCGCCAGCTTCCCTTTCCGCTCCGTCTGAGCTTTGCCGCGGTATCGAGCTATGGAGACGGGACAACGAGTGGCCGGCTCAGCCTGGACTATTTCCCGGCCGACCACGAAATCCGGGAGCAGCGGATTCTCTTGGTCGACGACATCCTGGATACGGGCCGGACACTCGCGTTTCTCCGCGCAGCACTGTTGAAGCAAGGGGCTCGTGAGGTCAAAACCTGTGTGTTGCTCGATAAGCCCGCCCGGCGGAGAGTCGAGTATGAAGCCGACTTTCGCGCTTTTGTTATCGAAGACGTGTTTGTGGTGGGTTATGGGCTCGACTTTGCTGGTCGCTATCGTAACCTGCCGTATATTGCCGTCTTACGGCCCGAGGTCTATGCCGGGTAAGGACGACAGACAAAAAGAGGGACGAGCCATAGGACCCGTCCCTCTTGTGAATAGAGTGCTCGGCTAAGAGTTACGACAGCGCGGCGTCGAGCGTTTCCACCGACGGAGCGAAGTAGAACGAACCGGAGGCCGGGTTGCTGTACGAGGTGAGCCGGTCACGTTCTTGACCGTCCATGCCGTACATGGCCCGCATCCGCTCACGCAACGGGGCCTGGCTCTTACAGAAGGCCATGAAATACAGGCCAACCGTGCCATCGTGGAAGGCATACGGGGTCGAACGGCGCGAAATCTCATCCCGCTTGGGAGTGCTGTCGTTGCCGGTTTTACCCTCTCTCAACTCGACATGCGAGAGGTGGGAGGGAGAGGGTTGGGGGGACAGGCGGGTTGAGTCGGCCTTGGTCCGGCCAAAGACTTTTTCCTGCTCTTCAACGGGCAGGAGGTTGAAAGCTTCCAGATCATGAATCCATCGCTGGGCAATGATGAAGCTCCCGCCTGCGCCCGGTTCGCCATCGGGAACGACGGCGACTTCAATATCCCGCTCGGGCTCGGGGTTGCCGGTACCATCTTTGAAGCCGGACAGGTCGAGCGAGTCGCCAAAGATGAAGGTCATGGTCTCGCGGGCCACCCGCATATGCCCCTTCAGGGCTTCCCGGGCGTCCCACTGGGCTTTCCAGACTTCGTCCTTTTTCTCGCTGTTCAGCCAGAACAGGAGTTCTTCCTGGGTACCCTTGGCTTCCTTGCCACTGCCGTCAATCGACCGGAACGTTTCGTAGGGCTGGAAATCGTTGGGCACGTCGTCCGTGAGGTCCGAGAGGAGTGATGGTCCGAGGCCGATGGTCAGATTGATGCCTTTGTCGGCACAGTCTTTGCGCAACTGCTGGACCGCAGATTTGATCACACCCATATCAGCGCCATCTAGGCGACTGAGATGGACATACCACTGATGCTGGCCCATGTTTCTATTGAGAACTGCTGGTTGGGGTGTTGCCATAAGGCCCTCCTTGCCTCCAAATTATTTAGGAATAAATATGCAGCTGTCTTATCTGAGAGCACTCAGGGCTGTCAAGAGATCAGACGTTTCTCAAGCCTGCGCCTCAAGTCTGCCCCTTGCGTGTGAAGCGGCGAGTCTTTACAAGAAAATGAACATTCACTCAGGAGAGGAGGGCCGCATGCGAATAAGAAACCGGAGCGTTCTTTTTCTCACCGGCATACTGAGCCTGGTAGGGCTATTGTCGACAGGCGTATATGCCCAGGACGGAGACCAGCAACTGCTGGACGGCTTTCTGCCGTACCGCAATGGCAGCCCGCAGATTGACGGCATAACACCCGGCATGACGCTGACCAAAGAGAATGTGCAGGTTGCCGAAAAAGTGTTGCCACCGGAGATTGTCCGCGTGGTCCAAGCCGGAGATTTTGAGATTCCCGTCCAGGCGACAACGGATTTTCCTATCCTTGAGGCCTATATGCAGGCGTCGATCAAACATGCCGGCCAAGTCCAACTCGGCGCGGATGGAGAACTCCAGAACTACACGCTTGGCCAGCCTTTCCCCCGCATTGATCCGGCTGATCCGCAGGCCGGGCTTAAGGCCGCCTGGAATTACCGCATGCGCTATATGGGTGATACCATGACAACCCAAGGCGTCCTGCGTACGGTCAACAGTAGCGGCAATACCGAACGTGCGGTGGACACTCTCTATTCGCGCATGTACGGCATGTTCCGTCCGGATCCGGCACGCAATGTAGCGAAATGGGAAAAGGAGGGGACATGGTGGCGAGAACACTCGATTGTTATGAGCCCCCAGGACCTTGAAGGGGCCCAGAGCCTCACCTTTCATTACGCGGCGGACATGACCAACCAAAAGGGGTGGGCCTACGACCCGCAGAGTCGCCGCACGCGGAGTATTGTCGTCAATCATCAGTCGTCCTCATTTGAGGCGAATTTTCTCATCGAAGATCATGCCGGTTTTCAGGGTTATCTCCACAATTACACCTGGAAATATCTGGGCGAGCAGGTGATGCTGATGCCGGGCTTCGTCGGAGGAAACCCCCCGGAGTATGGGGGTAAAGGCGGCTGGTATCCCCAGTCGCCGTGGGAGTTGCGTCAGGTCGTCGTTCTGGAAGCCACCTCCAACGATGCCAGCCATCCGTACGGCATGCGGCGCTTTTATATTGACCGGCAGATTTATTCGGTCTTTTGCGTTGTCGTGTATGACCGTGAGGGCAATCATTGGCGGACCTTGTTTCACACGTTTGGCGACCCGGCCGACGATCCGGACAACGCCGAGGTAAAGGGCACGCATCTCCACTTGGGCAATGTGTGGATTGACTACAAAAGCAATCGTGCCGCCCTGTGGACCGCCGACGAAATCCTGATCAACAAGGCGCTCAAGCCCAGAAAGTTCACGGTTAAAGAGATGGTCCGTTTGGGGAAGTGAAGCCTAGCTCCCAGTTATGAGGCACAGCGTGCGGGGTCGACAAGCAGCGACGAATAAGTGCACTTCATCGCGCCTGAGACAGGCCGGGCTGTTGTGCGCTGGTGGCCTGATCGCTGGTCTAGTGCTCTGGCCGGCCCTGCTGCACGCCCGCTTTCTGGACGAGTCCCAAACGCTGCGCTTTAACGGCCGGGTGTATAACCGGACGGCTATGGCCGTGGAGAACGCGGGCGGGAATACCCGTCTCCAGACGCCGTATAATTCCTTCAATATGCTCCAGAACCGCTCCTTCGTCCAAGTCGAATTGCGACACGATCTGGTGGACATGGTTGAGGGCAGCTATGAGGGTCATCTCGGCGTGCTGGCGCCTCTGCTCAAGCCGCTTCAGTGGCTCCAGCTTGAAGACATCAGTTATTTCATCACCTACCGGGGGGAGTACGACGGCGTCTGGGACTACGGACCCGACGTGTTTCGCGAGCGTTTTCCCCTGCACTCCAACTGTGGTCAGCCCAGCAAACAAAAGCGGACCAGTCCGCGTCAGTTTGCCGGCTGCTCGCGCGTCAACTCGCGCCGCAGCTTGCGTATGCGTCATCGGCTGTTTGAAGCCTATGTTGACCTGTCGTGGGAGTTTCTCTTTTTACGTATTGGGCGTCAAAACCTGTCCTGGGGAGAGACCGACGCCTTTCGGCTCCTGGATCAGATCAATCCGCTCGATGCCAGCTTTGGCGGTTTCCTCGTCTCCCTGGATGACCGACGCGTGCCCCTGGACATGGTGCGGGCCGTGTATAGCTTTGAGGACGTCGGTCCTTTCTCCGAACTGAACATTGAGGGCTACGGGGCCTTTGACAAGAATATTTCGAGCCCGACACCGGCTGGCTCACCCTGGTCCACCCCGAACCCGCCTGGGATACGCAGTGTCGTCAAAAAGCCGGCCCAGAATTTCAAGGACACCCGGGGCGGCTTTCGCGTCACCGCCCGAATCGGCGAGCTGACGCTCTCTGCGGCGCATTACTACACGTTTCTGGATGCGCCCGAGGTGCGCATTGTCACGCCCAGGACGCGCCCCCCAATCAGTCTGGCGGCGTTTGAGCAGGCGGTCAACGCCGGGCTGGCCTCTCAATTTATCGTTGATCACTTTCAGGCCAATGTGCTGTATCCGAAAATTGCGATCTCCGGTCTGACCGCCTCTTTCCCCGTGCCGAAGTGGTATGCGATCATCCGCAGCGAGGCGGCTGTTTTCTGGGACGAGCCGTTCTTTAAGAACTCCGGTGCTACCCACCTCCTCGGACCGGTTCTCTCCGACGGCCAGATCACACCCGGCTATCGCCAGGTCGGGATCGATCCCATTACTGGCTCGCCGCTGCTGTCGTATGAGAACGATATTGCCCACTCACACGTTGTGCGCTGGGTGCTGGGCATCGATATCAACCGCTATATTCGCGCCCTCAATCCCCAGCAGTCTTTTATTATCAGCGGGCAGATGTTCGGCACGCATATCGTCGATTTTAACGACACCTCGCTGGCGTCAGCCGGGCCGTACGGCTTTGGCCATTTTGCGATTCCGGTGAGCGAGCCGAGCCGCCAGAACCGATCTCTGGTCAATATCGATCAACACCAGTTTGTGAACACGCTGAGTATCTCGACCTCCTTCCGCTCCGGGGTGATCAAACCCCAGTTGGTCTTCTTCTACGACTGGCAGGGTTCCTGGCTCGTCCAGCCGGGAGTCACGCTGACGCGCGACCCGTTTCGATTGACGCTTCAGTACAACTACCTCGATGGCCAGTACAACGGCATCGGCTTGCTACGGGATCGGGACAATCTGATTACGCAGCTTGAGGTGGTGTTCTAGGCTGGAGCGCGGCGATGAGATCGCCTTCACCCAGCGATTGCTGCTCTCCGGTTGCCAGATTCTTCAAGGTATAGCGCTGGCGTTCAACCTCGTCAGGACCGAGAATGAGCGCATAGGGAATCTGCTGGGCGTCGGCGGTGGAGAGCTGGCGCTTGAGCTTACTCTGTTCCGGATAGACCTCGACCGTAATGCCTGCCTGACGCAGGCGCGAGGCCAGCCCGATCGCCGGTGGCAGCGGGGTATCGGGCAGGACGCAGACCATCACCTGGGCGGTCAATTGCAGGGCCGGAAACATATTCCGCTCTTCCATTAAGAGCAGGATACGTTCCAAACCGAGGGAAAAGCCGACCGCCGGAACCTGCTTGTTGCTGAACATGCCAACCAGGTTGTCGTAGCGTCCGCCGCCGCCCAAGGAGCCGCTGAAGTCGGTTGAGACGACCTCGAAGATGGGGCCGGTATAATAGCTCAGACCCCGTGCCAACGCCGGGGCCAGGCGGATATGCAAACCTGCCGGGGCATCCATGGTTAAGGACACGAGCGTTTCAAGCCCGTTGAGCGCCTGCTGTGCCTCGGGCTGCAATAACTGTCCGCGCAAGGCTTTTAACACGGCGTGATTGCTCATCTCCGGGGTGCTCGTTGTCATGGCGAGCAGACGTTGGGCCGATTCCTGAGTAATGCCGCGTTGCGTGAGTTCTGCCTGCACGCCGTCAACACCGATTTTATCCAGCTTATCAATGGCGATCAGAGCGGACCCCTCAAGGCTGGGGTCAATGCCGGCCGCCCCGATCATGCTACGCAGAATAACCCGGTGGTTGAGCGCGATGGAGAAGTTGGAAAAGCCGAGCTCAAGCAGCGCGCTGCTGACCGCGTTCATCACCTCTGCTTCGGCCAGCAGCGACGTGGTGCCGGTCAGATCAACATCGCACTGATAAAACTCACGAAAGCGGCCTTTCGCCGGCCGGTCGGCCCGCCAGACGGGCTGAATCTGGTAGCGCTTGAACACCCTGGGGAGGCTATTGCCGTACTGGGCCACGACGCGAGCCAGCGGAACGGTAAGATCATAGCGCAGTCCAAGCTCGGCCAGGTCTCCGGCTTCGGGGTCTGGTTTTTCCAGGGCGCGTGTGAGTTTGTCGCCCCGGTGGAGAAGACGGAAGAGGAGCTGGTCACCCTCCTCGCCATATTTGCCTAACAGCGTGCTCAGATTCTCAATGGCCGGCGTTTCGAGGGGCAGAAAACCGTAGCGCTGAAAGACGTTCTCAATCTTGTCTACAACGTAGCGTCGTTTTGCCACGGTCTCAGGTAAGTAATCTCGCGTGCCGCTCGGCGGCTTGGTACTCGGCATATGCGAACCTCGAACAGGAGTGATACCGGAGTGTATCCGTTCCGAAGAGAACTGTCAGGGCCGTAGGTCGATGAGCGGAGTATCCTTAGCCCTGGGCCGCCGCCTGGAGGGCTGCGCGGCCCGTATCGGACAGGGAGAGACGACGTTCCCATATGCCGCGGCTGCGCACCTGGCCGAGTCGTTCCAAGCGGCTGACGACCACGCCGAGCGTCGAGGCGTTCGCCTCAATCGCTCGGCCCAAGGTCCGCAGAGTCTGCGGACCGCTCTCAATCTGCCTGAGGATTTGGAGTTCAATTGTGGGGACTGAAGAGCGGGGCGGTCCAACCGCTCCGGGTTCTTCAGTCTTCTCCCAGTGTTGCACTCCCTGGGGAGTGATCTCCAGGGTAAAAAAGTCCGGGCCTGATTGCGCCTGCCGCCGGACCAAGCCCGCGGCTATCAGTTCATCGATTAAGCGGTTCCCGCGCGCAGTGTCTATGCCGAGAAAATCGGTCAGCTCAACCATCTGTCCATAGCCGTGGTGCAGCAGGCCTAGGAATTGCGTATGCTCGGTGGTGAGGACGAAGGGCTTCTGGCCGACCTCAGAGCGGTTGTCCTGCTGGCTTGCCGGCTGTGAGGTTGCCAGCGAGATCAGAACGATCAAGGGCAGGGTAGTAAGGGTTCCGATAAGGACGGTATGCGTTGACCACGCGGTTACGCCAGTCAGCTGTAATCCCTCGTAGACCAGCATAACGACCATCCCGATGAGCGTCCCCCAAAACGCTCCGGTTGCGTTTATCCGCTGCCAGCGGTGCCCAAGTAAAAAAATCAGTGCCGCCGGGCCCAACATCGCGCAGCTAATGGCCAGCAAAAAATAGGGGCCGCCGGGGTAAAAACTGAGCAGCCAAATGCCGCCCCCGGTGACGACGGTGAGAATCCGGCTGATACGCAAGACCTGCTCGCGTGTGGCCTCCGGATGCAGAAAGCGTTGATACAGGTCGCGCACCAGGGTCGAGGTAATCCCCAGGTGAGCGTTGCTGGTGGTTGAGATGGTCGCCGCCAAGGCCGCTACCAAGCCGAAGAGTGCCACCCCTGAAGGGAGGTCGCGCATCAGCATGCCATACGCGCTCATGGGGTTGGCCTCACCCAGAAAGTCTTGGCGATACACACTCCCCGCGTACAGTCCGAGCAGGCCCAACGCCCCGTGGACAACCAGGACGACCACGATGCCGCCAATGAGATATTGCCAGCGGGCGACAAACTCGGTGCGGGCGGCCGCGGCGCGCAGCCAGTAGTAGTTACCGCCCCACTGAATGAACATACCGACCACCAGGGAGACGGTGATAATGCTGGGATAGCTCAGGCGTAACCACGGAAACGTCCCTGCCGTTCCTTGGGTCAACGGAGCCGGAGACACAAACTGGGCTTGAATCATATCCCAGCCACCAAATGTCCACGCACAGTAGCCGACCAGGGCCGGCAGGAGGATGAAGCCCAGAATGACCTGCACGACATCGGTCAGGGTCAGCGCCCACAGGCCGCCGAGGAGGAGAAACATGACGTGACCACCGAGAATAAGTGTCACCATCAGCCACAGCGGAGCCTCAAGAAAGCCGGTCATAATCAGCGCCATAGCAATGACGTTCATGGCGACCAGGCCGGTCACACCGAGGACGGTGGCAATGCTGACGACCAGGCGGGTGCGCGCATCAAAGCGCATCTCCAGCCACTCCGGCAGCGTGTAGGCCCCGGAGCGACGGACATACGGACAGGCCAGCAGACCGTATATCCAATAGCCGATAACCGCCGGCAGACTAATACCCCACACCCAGCCAAAAAATCCGTACTGAATGGTCAGGCCCGGAATAATGCTGGTCACGCTACCGGCAAACGCGATCCCACAGATCCCGGCAATGCCGGGGATCAGACTGACCTGGCGGCCGGCCAGCAAATAATCGGCATCGGTCGAAACCCAGCGTTTGGCATACCAGCCCAGAGACCAGAGCAGGGCGATCAAGATGAGAACGGACAGGACGGATATCAGCACGGACTCCCTCCTTTGCCTGTCCTGATAACCTAACAAAGCCAATGGAGACAAGGCAGGTGTAACCGTTCAGTCTTGAAGATTCTGCAGATTGGGTTGAATATTTGCCCCCGACACAATAATGAGACTCTAGCGCGAAAAAGAAGGGAGAAGACCATGGCTCAGTATGTCTACGCCGGGGCGTCGCAGTTTTCCAAGAACGGACAGACCGCCCCAAGCAGCGGTCTGTGTCGTCAAGGAGTCGGAGAAACGGAGTGGCAGATTTTGAGCCAGGGCCTCCCGGAGCGGGCCGAGATTCGGGCCATTCTTGTCCATCCTGACAATCCGCATCTGCTGTATGTCGGTACCCAGCACGGGCCGTACCGCAGCACGGACGGCGGGGCGCACTGGGAGGAGCTGGATTTTCCGGATGCCGGGATGGCGGTCTGGTCGCTACTGTTTCGCCCGAACGATCCCCAGGTCGTGTATTGTGGCACCGCACCGGCGGCCATCTATCGGAGCGAAAACGGCGGCGATACCTGGAAACGCCTGACCCTTGCCCAGCCGTCCGGCATGGTCGAAATGGGTTTTCCGTGTCGCATTATCGGCTTGGCGGCCGACCCGAATGATCCGGATGCCGTGTATGCCGGCCTGGAGGTCGGCGGAATCATCCGCAGTAAAGACGGCGGCGATACCTGGGAAGACTGTAGTCAGGCGCTAATCCAGTTTGCCGAGCAGGATTATTTGAAGAGTCGTATTCTGAGCAACACCGATGCCGAGGGCATGATGGACACGCACGCCCTGGTGCTGAGTGCCGCGCAGCCGGGCAACGTCTTTCTGGCTACGCGCATGGGTCTGTTCCAAAGCCCGGATCAGGGTCAGACCTGGGCGGACATGGAAATCTGGCGTTCTTCGCCGTTGGCGTACGCGCGTGATATCCAGGTCGCTCCTGGTGACCCCAATACACTCTACGCCGCGCTGAGTCCGGGAGCACTCACCCTGAACGGCTCCGTCTATCGTAGCCCGGACCTGGGTCAGACCTGGCAGCGCTTTGACCATGATATCTCCCCCCGGAGTACCATGATGACCGTCGCCCTCAGCCGCCAGGACCCGCAACTCGTATACTGTGGCACGCGGGAGGGCCAGGTGTTCGGCACTCAAGACGGCGGTACGGCCTGGAGCGAGTCCGCGCTGCCGGACGGATGTCAGAACGTCTATACCTTGGCGTGCGGATAACAGCCGTTGCGGATTGATTGAAACCCGCCGCTACGTTCCTCTTGAGTGGGGTGAAGCGTAGCGGTGGAGTGGCTTTTGTCAGGTCGAGAGGTGGGAATCCATCCTGGTCTACAGCCGCCCCTCCACACAGGAGACGGGGTATGGACCGGCCGGGACAAGAGCCTCAAAACCCTTGCCCGAGCGAACGGTGTAGGCTAGAAGTGGTACTTTCACGTTTCAGCTTACAACACGTAAAAACGGAGGGAATGCAGAATGGCCGCAAATGGAAAGTTTCCCTATAGCGGGGCGGTTGATGCCGACGGACACATCCTTGAGCCACCTGATACCTGGGAGAAGTATATTGATCCAAGATATAAGGACCGGGCAATCCGTCTGCATACCAATGAAGACGGGCTTGAGGTCCTGGAACTGGATGGACGACCCGCGAAGTATTCCCAGCCGGGACAATTGGCCCAGTTCGGAGCGATGGGAAAAAAATCGGAAGAAGAAACCGCTCCCCATCCGGACCGCACCTATGTGGGCGAGGCGCCCTTTGGTTCGATGTATCCCAAAGAGCGGCTGGCTCGCATGGATCAGGAGGGCTTGGAAAAAGCTATTATCTACCCGAGTCTGGGTCTCTTATGGGAAACCGAAGAGGTTGAAGGCCTCGATCTCCAGGCGGCCTACGCCGAGGCGTATAACCGCTGGGTGGTTGATTTCTGCTCCGACTCCGATGGCCGGTTGATCCCGATTGCCCATATCTCAATGGGAGATGGGAATGTGGCGGCCCAGGAATTGGAACGGGCGGTGCGCGCTGGAGCCAAAGGCGCGTTCTTCGTGCCGTTTACGCCAACCAATAAATCCCACGCCCACCCGGACTACGACCCGTTCTGGGCCAAGGCCCAGGAGCTGGACGTCCCGGTCGGTATTCACCCGAGCGGCGAGCCACCCTCCAAGCGGGTGCACCAACGCTTTAAGGATATGCAGAAATGGGCGTTGTGGCACTACAATGTGCACGGTGCCCAGGGGCCGCTCCAGGCCTTTACGGCGATGTTCCAGTACGGCCTGTTTGAGCGTTTCCCCAAGATCAAAATTGTAGTGCTGGAATCGGGCGCGGGCTGGGCCGGCTATCTGCTCAACCGCATGGACGCGGTGTTTGACAGCCCCCTGGGCGACACCGTCAAGCTCAAAGAAAAACCCAGCTATTATTTTTATCGCAACTGCTGGATTTCCGGTGACCCGGACGAAAAAGCCTTTGGCCATGTGGTGGACTTCGTAGGCGCAGATAAATTCTTCTGGGCCTCTGACTTTCCGCACCCCGACCATCCGGACAACTATATGGACGAGTTGGTCGAACTGGTTGATCCCATGTCCGAGGCAACGCGGAAGAAGGTCATCGGCCAGAACGCGGCGCAGGTGTACGGGCTGTAAAGGGAAGGCGATGAAACTCGAATATCTGTGCGATTACACCGCTACCTTCATTACCCCGATCAGCGTCGGCAAGGGGCCACTCGGCGAGCGCATCGTGGCCGACCTGACCGGCGGACACTTCGAAGGCCCGCGGATGAAGGGCAAGGTCCGGGCCAGTGGGGCCGACTGGGCTCTGGTCGGCCCGGACGGCAACCTGCGCCTCGACGTGCGAGCGGTCTTTGAAAGCGATGATGGGGCGGCGATCTATGTCACCTACCGGGCGCGTATGGAAGCCACCGAGGGTATTCGGAAAGCGCTTGCGGGCGGCGGCTCGACCAATTTTGGGGATAATTATTTTATCTCACAGATACAGTTTGAGACCGGCGACGAGCGGTATGCCTGGCTCAACAACCTGATGGCGGTGGGTGAGGGCAAGCTCAAGCCCAACGAGGTGACCTATCGGGTGTATGCCGTCGTACCGGATTAACCTTTGATATCCCCTCCTTGGAGGGGTGGCCGAAGGCCGGGGTGGGTTCCTTGACCGGGTGAAACACCCTCCGCCACTACGTGGCCCTCCCTCTCAAGTGGAGACAATCTCTCTTCTTACCCACACGCCTCCTGCCTCAGATGCTCTCTGAGTGTCTGGCCGGCATACTCCGTGCGGTGTAGGCCGCGTTTCTGTAACACCGGTACAACAGCGTCAACAAATTCCGTAATTGAGCCTGGCATGGTCGAGGGGGTGATATTAAACCCGTGGCCGCCGGTCTCCTCCAGGATCGCTTCCATCTGATCGGCAACCTGTTCCGGCGTGCCGACAATTTGCGGACAGCCAATGGTCGCGCCGTAGATTTTACCGACCTCGCGCATAGTGAGTCGGTCGCGGCCCAGATCGCCCGATTGATACATCTTGGTGAATATCTCGAACAGCCCGCGCACGCCTTCAACCTCAATATCTTCAACCGGCTGGTCCAGGTCATATTGGGACAGGTCGTGGTTGGTGTGACCCGACAGCAGGGCCAATCCGCCTTCGACCGGAACGTGGTCGTTGACGTCTTGCTGCTTCCGACGCGCCTCTTCCTCCGTTCCTCCGACAATGGCCTGAATACCCCAAATGAACTTGAGGCTGGCGGAATCTCGGCCCATGTTTTTTACCCGTGCGCGCATGTCGTCTGCATAGGCTTTCATAGCTCGGGTGGTCAGTTGCACCCCGAACGCGGCCTCGGCGTGCTTGGCGCAGAAATCGCGCCCAGAGCCTGAGGCGCCAGCCTGAAAAAGGACCGGGTGGCCCTGGGGCGAAGGCGCAACCGGCGAGATGCCCGGACAGGAGAACCACTTGCCCTTGTGATTGATGGGATGGACTTTGCTGGGGTCAACATACACCCCGGACGTTTTATCCCCCACGACCGCGTCAGGCTCCCAGCTCTGCCACAGTTTGTGACAGACCTGCATGTATTCATCGGCGCGCTCATAGCGCGCATCGTGCGTAACCGTGCCTTCCAAGCCCATGTTGTGCGCCTCACCAACATGGAAGGAGGTGACAATATTCCACCCGATCCGTCCCTTGGTCAGATGATCGAGCGTCGAAAGTTTGCGGACCGCCATATACGGCGGGTAATAGGTGGCGGACAGGGTCACGGCAAAGCCGAGCCTTTCGGTTACCGCAGCCAGCATGGGAACCAGCAGGGTGGGATCATGAACCGGAAACTGAACGGCATGGATGAGGGCTTCGTCGGTGCGGGCGCGGTAGTTGCCATAGGTGGCGAGTTGGTCCGCAAAAAATATGGCGTCAAACTTGCCCCGCTCCAGCGTTCTAGCAATGTCCTGCCACATATCGGGTTGAGCAAAAGAGGAGCCGACCGTGCTGTCCGGATGGGTCCACGACCCAACCGTATGATTCATGGGACTATGAATCAGAAAGGCATTCAGATGCATGATGTTTTTCACGGTGCGGCTCCCCCTGCGTTTTTATGCGCCCAGCATCTCTTGAGCTAACCCCTCTAACTCTGGAATGACCTCCTCTTCCTGAAGCTTGTTGAGCCAGATAATGGCGTGTTCCGCGCCAGCTGCTTCCAATGCCTGGGCCTGGTCCCGGCTTTGCAACTGCCCCGGCTGCCCAAAGGCGATAACGGAGATGGACTTGGGATCACGCCCGGCTTGAGCGGCCAGCTCGTTCAGGGTCTCGCGTCCGTGTCGAATCTCGTCGGGCGAGGTGCTGACCGGCATCCAGCCGTCTCCCCACTCCACCGTCCGTTTGAACACATTCTTGGCCGAGCCACCCAGAATAACGGGCGGATGCGGCCTTTGGGCCGGCTTGGGAAAGCACTTGACCGCGGGAAAGTCATAATACCTGCCGTGATATTCGGACTCGTCCGTGGTCCACAGTTCTTTCATGGCCAAGACCGAATCCCGGGTCTGGGTCCAGCGGTGCGGAAAGTCTCCGCCCATGATCTCACACTCTTCCTTTTGCCAGCCGGCTCCAATGCCAAACAAAAAACGTCCGCCCGAATAGTGGTCCAGCGTGGAGATCTCTTTGGCCAGCAACAACGGGTTGCGCTCCGGCACGAGACAAATCCCTGTGCCCAGCTTGATCTTCGTGGTTGTGGCCGAGGCCCGAGCCAGCGACACAAATGGGTCGGAAATAATCCCGATTGTTCTCGGAATCGGCTGATCCGGAGCCATGGGATAGCCCACGGTGGTATACACCGGCAGGATCGGATGTTCCGGGACCCAAAACGAGGCAAAGCCCAGTTCTTCGGCCTTTTTCGCCACCACCGCAGGGTCCGCCGACTCGCCGGACGTGAAACAGAATACGCCAATGTCCATATGTGCTCCTCCTTACCAGGTTTTCTGTTGCTTTCTTCTGTACTCCGAACCGTCTCGCAAGAAAACCCGGTAAGGCATATTAGGGGGCTGTATGAAATTTTAATCGAAGAATGGGTTGGCGGCGGCTCCTGTTATTTTACTTTTGGCCATTAAAGTTCAATAACGAAATGCGTTATTGAGAAAAGTAAAATAACCACCTTTCGCAAACGGGAGTACACGACGAAAAAGGAAGGGGAGTCCGGGAGGGGGGTCTCCCGGACTCCATGGGGGAGGAAATCTGTAGACTCTACGGACAGGTAGGGTAGCAAGCACTTTTTAAATAGTACTTTAATTTGGGATACACATACAGTATGGATGTAAAACTGACTACCTGTCAAGCATATTTTGTTTCTTCAGTAAAAACAACTACTTATATAATAATTTAAATCGGATAAATCATGTAATTTATCCTTACTGGCTCTCAGGAGACAGACTTTCAGTGGACAGTTTTGTGGGCCAATCGGGAGGAATGACGCTGGTCTTAACGACTGAAACGAAGCCGAAAAATTGAACGCTTTACACCTATGAAGTCCTGTCCGGATTGTCGTAAACCCAATAGAGAATACGCGCGCTTCTGCGGATACTGTGGGAAACCCCTGACCGCGCGCTCCCCTGTACGGGGCTGGAGCTTCAACCCCCTCTTTCTCTGGGCGGGCCTCGTCATCGCAGTTATCGCGAGCGTATCTATACAAGAGGACCTGTTTCAAGAGCATTTAAGAGCGGGCAGGTCCTCCCCTGACGTGCTCCTTGAGCGTGTCCGCACCGAGCCGATTGATGTGCTCTCTTATATACGGGATTTCGAGCGTCGCACCCACGTCTTGGTGAATGAACATCGCATTGCGATCGGACTTCAGCCTCTTGAGTATAGCGAAGCCCTGGCGACAATTGCGCGGCAGCATAGCCAAGCTATAGCCACCGGATACGAATTCTTCAGTCACGACGGCTTTGAGGAACGCAAACACATGGCCCAAGGATTTGTCCGACTCGAAACATTCGCGGAAAACCTTGCCCTCAATAATTCCTCGCCCGCCAGTGCTCCAGTGGACGCAGTAGTGGGCTGGCTGGACAGTCCGGGGCACAGGAAGAATATGGAGGGCCAGTTTAATCTGACCGGTATTGGATGTGCGCGGGGGAAAGACGGTGTGTTCTACTTTACTCAGCTTTTCGGGCTGAGGTGAGGAGGAGGGCTCACGGGACTTCCTCCTCTTCGAGAGTAGGGCGGGTCGATAAAACCCACCCTATACCGTAAAGGCGGCGATTACGCGCTCATCCCCATCAGATCCGCAAAGTTCTGCGTATAGAACCGGTCCAAGGTCTCTGCGTTCTGTCCTTCCAACGCACGACCAAAACGACCCAAAGGGTCACGACCGCCCTCGGGATGTGGATAATCGCTGGAGAACATATAGAGGCGTGGGTCAGAAGCATTGATGATGGCCCCCACATCCTCGAACACAAACGGCGTAAAGCGGACCTGGTCGATAATCTGCTGGCTTGGCGTGCGCTGCAAGTCTTTGAGCAAAGGCTCGCTCCGACTCCAGATGCCGGTCACCAGATCAAGCCGGTCCAGCATGGACGGCACCCAACCGGCACCGAGTTCGATGACCCCACCGCGCAGTTCGGGAAAGCGTTCCAGCACGCCGTCTAGCACCATCGTGGACAGGAACTGCTCGGGCAGATGATGCAGACCCATCATGTCTTTACTACGGATGTTCTCACCGCCGCCGAGCCAGTCGTTGGGAATCGGACGGCCATTATCGAGCCAGCCCGGATCGACTTTGAGCGCGGCCCCACCCACGTGCAGAAGGAACGGGACTTGATGTTCAACAAAGCGGGCCCAGAGGGGATCGAGGTCGGTATGGCCGGGCGAATGCCCGTTGGCCAAGCGGTGGGGAATCCACATGGCTTCCAGCCCAAGACTCACCGCATAGTCGAGGTCTGTGATCGACCGTTCCACATCGTCAATGGGGAGCAGGCCCACGCCGACCAGACGCTCGTCCGCACAGAATGCTGCCATGGAGCGGTTATGCGCCCGACAGCCACCATAGGCAATATCGGGAGCAACGTCTGACCCAAACAGCATGGAGGTGCTCAGCGAGGAGAAGACAAACTGTTTGGCAAAGCCCAAACGGTCGAGCGCGTCCGTCCGTTCGGAGGCGTCAAATGCGCCGAGCGCGTCATAGCCCTTGGGACCGCTAATCAAGCCGTCGCCCAGGTCTCGCAATTTCTGCGCTTCGTGGTCCGGGCGACCGTTGTCGACGTACTGATTCACATGTTGAGCGAGCACCCCCGCAGCTTCAAAATTAAACGGGGGAAGCTGGTCGGCGACATCACGGTCAGCGGTGGCCGTCAGAAAGTCCGGCAACTCCATGATATGGCTGTCTGCGTCAAAAAATATGCGTCCGGTTGCGTATGCCATCAGGACTCCTTCGTCTGGATTAGATTGGCCAAAACCATTATCAATTTTCGCCAACGGAAGCTAGCGAACTCCAGGGCATTCTGTTTTGCTTTTCTGCCTGATGGAATAAGGTAGCGCGGCAGACTCGGACAGAGATTGTCCTCAGGAGCACATTCATGATTGAAACCGTTTCCCCAGAAAGCGTCGGACTGAGTCACATCCGCCTGAACCGTATCCCCGAACATCTCAAGGGCTATGTCGATGACGGGAGAATTCCTGGTTATCTGGTGCTGGTGGCCCGGCGTGGCCAGCCAGCTTATCTGAATCGTTACGGACTGCGCGATGTAGAAGCACATGCGCCGGTTGAAGAAGACACCATTTTTCGCATCTATTCCATGACCAAGCCCATCACCAGTGTGGCGCTTATGACGCTGTATGAACGAGGATTGTTTCAGCTCGATACTCCGGTGTCAGCCTTCATTCCTGAATTCAAACACTTGGAAGTCTTTGAATCCGGAGATGCTCAGCAGTACCGCACCACGACGGCTGAACGTGAAATAACGATTCGCGATCTGTTGACGCATACAGCCGGTTTCACCTACGGCTTTATGAACGTTCACCCGGTTGACGCTCTGTACCGCGCCCAAGGAGTTGAAGGGTCGAGTTCCAAGGGAAGTTTACACGACATGGTGCAAAAGCTCAGTACACTCCCGCTACTTTTTTCTCCGGGAACGCGCTGGAGTTATAGTGTGGCCACTGACGTGTTGGGATATCTTGTTGAACTGCTGTCAGGACAGTCGCTCGCTACTTATTTCAGCGAGCATATTTGGGAGCCGCTGGGTATGCGGGACACTGCCTTTGCAGTTGCGGATGAAGATGTCCCCCGCTTGGCCGCAAACTATGAGTATCAAAAAGGAGGCTTTCGTCTCATTGATAGCCCAGCGAAGAGTAGGTATCGCGGACAGCCGACGTTTCTCTCAGGTGGGGGCGGGCTGGTCTCAACAGCGAGTGACTATCTCAAGTTTTTACTTATGCTGAGAAATAGAGGCGTATGGAACGGGGAACGCCTCCTTGGCCGTAAGACCGTTGAACTCATGACCGTGAATCATCTGCCGGACAATGCTGATCTGAGCCGTATGGGCCAGAAGGTGTTCAGTGAGATGCCTTTTGATGGGATTGGGTTCGGTCTGGGTTTTTCCGTCACGCTAGATCCGGTCAAGGCCCAGATTCTTGGCTCATCCGGTGAGTATTCATGGGGTGGGGCCGCCAGCACAACTTTTTGGGTTGATCCAGTGGAAGACTTGATCGTCATCTTTCTCACGCAACTGATGCCGTCCTCTTCGTATCCGATCCGGCGTGAGCTGCGGGTTTTGACGTATCAAGCGATTGTAGAGTAGATTGGGAAAGCGCGGGAAACGAGACCGCCCTCGGGGAGTGAACGACGCAAACAAGGAGGGACGACATGGACCCACATCAGTATATCGTAGCGCCCTCAACCGTACCGTGGAAAACCTTAGCCCTTGAGGGCGGAGGGGAAACCCAGCTTCAAATGTATTTGAAAGGTAGAGACGGCGGACCCGAAGCCATACGAGCGCAAATCTCGGAAGACTATACGGTGGAGCCACATTTTCATTATGCGGCACAATTCCAAGTTCTGCTTGAAGGTTCAATGGCCTTCCCGTTGGTCCGGCTGGATGCGCCGGCCGTGCACTATACGGAACACAATACACCCTACGGTCCGTTCACGGTCAGCGGCGGGCACGACATGCTCGTGCTGCATGCCAAGCCGGGCGGCGTGGCTGTCATGCGTGACAAAAAACGGCGCTGGCAGGCCAACGTCCGTGGCCGCGAGCTGACGCGTTGCGCCCATGAAGTCGAGTGGCAGCCCATGCCCGGCTGTCCGCACGCGCGACGTAAGCTGCTGATCCCGCCGAGTTTCGGCCCCACGGCCGAGCTGGTTGCATTTCCGGCGGGCGCCGAGTTTACTCCCCCGGTTCCAGAGTATGGCCGGTATGAGGTGGTCTATGCCGGTTCGGCCTCTCTTCTTGGCGGGCGAATGGAACCGAAAGCGCTCCGTTTCATTCCGGGTGGGGAACAGGCCGCGCCGTTCACCGCCGGTCCTGAAGGGGTGAGTATGATTTTCGTGAGCTTTGACCAGGACGCCAACTATAGTGACGCGGGCAGTACACAAGACGCGCTGGACCGTATGGAGCAGTGAACAACAAGTAAGGAGAACGATGACCATGAAAGCAGAAGAACTCCGAGCCCTCCAGGCACCGCTCAAGGATGTCTATAAAGACGCGCCCGAAAAGGCGGTGGTAACGCTGAATGCCGAAGGACGGATTGGCGAAGGTATTACCTGCCGTGTTGAAACGGGTAAGGCATTGGTCGAAGCCGGGCTGCACCCGGCGACCGGTGGGGATGGGCTGGCGGCCTGCTCCGGCGATATGCTGCTGGAGGCCCTTGTGGCGTGTGCCGGCGTGACCCTGCAAGCCGTGTCTACGGCGATTGGGGTGGAGCTTCGAGATGGCAAGGTAACCGCAGAAGGCGATCTGGATTTCAGGGGGACTCTCGGAGTTTCAAAAGAAGCTCCGGTCGGCTTTCGTGACATTCGCCTCCGATTTGATCTGGACACGGATGCCGATGCCGAGCAGTTGGCAACCCTGATCCGTTTGACCGAACGCTACTGTGTCGTCTTTCAGACCATCCAGAATAAACCGGACCTCAACGTCTCGTATAGCGTGGTATAAGGGGAGCAGACGGCTAGCCTGCTCACGGTATGGATACCGCCCGCTATCACGTGGCTCTCCTCACGCTGGTGACCTTTATTCCAGGTATCTTGTTCTGGCCGTTTGCTCACGGTCTGGTTCATAGCTGGCGACAACTTGGACTCGTGATATCGTACTCCGTGCTGGGGGCGATTCTTATTGCCATCGGCACGAGCGTCTTTCTGCTGCGTCATCCGCTTCTGGCCGTAGAGTTCGGTCCTCCCGGATGGTTAGGCTTGCCTGCCTTGCTGTGCTTTGTGGCAGCCCTGACGATCGAGGTTCAGTGTCGCAGACATCTGACCTTACATACCTTGGTCGGCATTCCCGAACTGTCGCCCACGCCGACCGGTCAGCCGCTCTTGGACCAGGGCATCTATGCGCGGTTGCGGCATCCCCGCTATGTCGTTGTGATCTTGAGCGTCTTCGCAGTTGCGTTTTTTACGAACTATGTGGCTGTATACCTCCTCTGTCCTCTCGCCTGTCTTACGCTCTATGGCATTACGCTGATGGAAGAACGAGAACTGGTCGAACGTTTTGGGCAGGCATACGAGCAGTATCAACGCCGGGTACCACGTTTTATCCCCAGGATACTCAAGCGATAAAGGACGGACTATGGAAAAGTCGGTTCAATTCTACAGTGAAAGTGTTCCTATGGCGGGCGTCCTTTTTCTGCCTGAGGACAGCTCTTCCGATAGGCCAAGACCCGGCATTGTCATGTGCCACGGTTTTACTGCGGTGAAAGAAGTCATGTTGCCCGATATTGCCCGGCACGTGGCTCAGGCTGGGTATGTTGTCCTGACGTTTGACTACCGTTTCCTGGGTGCGAGTGGCGGAGAACCCCGTCGCCAGATCATTCCTATGCGGCAGATCGAAGATATCCAAAATGCGGTCACATTCATGCAGCAACAGCCCGAGGTCGATCCGGATCGGATTGGACTGCTCGGCGTCAGTCTCGGTGGGGCCAACGTCAGTTATGCTGCCGGGGTAGAAGAACGGGTCAAAGCCACGGTGAGCGTCTGTGGCATCGGCGACTGTGGGCGTTGGACGCGTGACGCCTGTCATTTCTGGGAATGGCAGGCATTACTCCGACGCCTGGCAGACAACCGACGCGAGCGCGTCCTGACCGGGCAGGAGCAATATGTGCAAGCCAGTGAGATTGTGCCTGAGCCGGAGAGTACGGCCGCCCTGTTTGCTCAGATTCTCGACCAGTATCCGCAGTGGAGCCGAGAGATCACGCTGGCCTCGGGTGAAGCGTTGATTGCGTATCGACCCGAATCCGTCGTGCATCAGATATCACCCCGAGCGATACTCTGGCTGCACGGCGACGCAGATGAACGCGTATCCATGGAAGAGTCACAGTCCATGTATGAAAAGGCCGGAGAGCCCAAGAAGATTGTGATCCTGCCCGGTCTTGGTCATAGTGATATTCTCTCTGGTCCTGGGCTTGACCAGAGTCTGCCGCTCATCAAAGAATGGTTTGAAACACATCTCTAGCGAGGAAACCGTATGCGC
Source organism: uncultured Binatia bacterium (SeqCode) (assembly GCA_965243855.1). Classification (GTDB taxonomy): domain Bacteria; phylum Desulfobacterota; class Binatia; order Bin18; family Bin18; genus Bin18. The sequence continues at coordinate 129,199 of CBDEWE010000003.1, forward strand.
CCAGCCAGACGAGGTCTCGTACTCTCTCTCATGCTCGGCTTTTGCCTGGTATGCTCAGCGCAGGTGGCGTCTCAGGAATGGGGTCAGGTTTTTAATCCGTATACGGGCCAGTGGGAAGACCTGAACCCGCCCGCTCCTGCCCCATCAACGCCTCAGTCTGAGGCAGCTCCCGTGGAAGTACTGAAGCGCTCCCCCGCCCCTGCGGGAACACCAGCGGCAGTGCTGCCGCCGGAACCGGACTATACGACTGAGGAAGCGGCCCTGCAAATACTGCAACACGAAACCGCCGAGGCCATCAAGTGGGTGTATGAACGACCGGACTGTCCGAGCATGCATTATCACAAGCCCCTTCAAGGAAAAGACGTGTGCTCAAATCCCTTCGGAGACGATGTTGCGGTCAGTTGTCCCGATGGAGCGAAACTTATGACCGACTATCATGCGGCTGGCAGCGACGCCTGCCGTAGTGAGCGCTCTTTCTGAGGCGCGGTCCGTTACCCCTGCTGCGCACTGGTAGCGGCGGCAGTTCGGAGGGCTTGTAAGGCGCTGTGAGAGAAGAGCTTGCCACCAACAACCACTGCCGCAATCCTCTGGGTGTTGGTGATATCCTCCAAGGGATTCGCTTCGAGAAGGACGAGATCGGCAATCTTGCCCACCTCGATGGTGCCAAGCCGGTCTTGTTGGTCAAGGTACAGGGCAGGATTGCGAGTCGCGGTCTGTAAGGCCTCCATGGGTGTCAGGCCGGCCTCGACCAGTAGGGCTAATTCTTCGTGTAACGAGGAGCCGGGGAAGACATACGGGGCTGGCGTATCGGTTCCGGCCAAGAAGGGTACGCCTGCCCTGTGCGCCGTTTTAATCAAATCAAACAGCGCCTGGAAATACTGCTTGCCCGCTGCAATATCCTCGGCAGAGCGGTCCGCGAGCAAGCGTTCTTCCTTCGTCACGCGCCAAGCTGCAACCCACGAAGCGGGAATATAGGCCAGGCGCGGATCAGCCGGAAATGTGTTTTCGTCAATATGCGATAAGCCCCGCATCCACACGATCGTTGGACACTGCCACATGCGCTTCTGCGCGAGGCGCGCAAACAGCGCTTCTTCTTTCTCTTTACTCTGGGTACCGAGAAGGCGTTGAACGGGTTCTTTTTTTTGGAACAGATCAAAAATCGATACTGTCTGGAGCAGTTCTTCCTCTACAGTTGAGCTGCTTTTGAGCCAGCCAATGAAGTGCTCCATACTGTGTTGCCCGGCCTCGGACGCCTCCGCGGCAGTGATCTGATCCGGCAGATGGCCGGCAACCCGCAAGCCGTGCTGTTGGGCCTCCTGTATGACAGCGAAATAGGCACCGCGCGGAATGAGCGACTGAACTTTGATAAAGTCTGCCCCTTGCTGCTTGAGCTCTAAGACGGTCTGGCGCCCTTCGGTTGCATTGTTCACACTAACCGATTGGGGGAAGGGCGGATTGGGACCATCCAGCATGGGACCGGAGGCGATAATGCGGGGACCGACCCGCTTGCCTGCCGTAATCTCCTCACGCCACTGGGTAAGGGCCGCCAAGTCGCCGCCCATATCACGAATGCCCGTGACCCCGTGGGCGATGAGCAGCGGCAGAAAAATATCCTTGCTTCTCGGATACGTCTCAATGTAGGCGATATGGGTATGCATATCCCACAGGCCGGGTATGAGAAAATGATCCGTGGCATCGAAAACGTGGGCACCTGAGGGGATAGCGATCGTCCCGGTTTCCCCCAGGGCGCTAATACGATCCTGAGTGAGCACGACGGTCATGTCGGGCTGGGCCGGTGTCCCAGTCGCATCTATCACCGTTACGTTGGTAAAGACGACCGGAGTGAGGGGGGAGGGATCGCCCTGCTTCGCTTGAAGAGCGTGTGTACTCACCACCAACAGGAATGGGACGAGTGCAAGCGAGTGTTTCATTACAGCCTCCTCCAGACTCTCTCATCTGTGGTGACTCTTTTCTCTTTACCCCTACACTTCTTTCCTTCTATACTCCAGCGAAAACACTACAAGGAGGACGTATGGCCCAGATCTTTGAAAAGCAGAGCGTGACGGACGAACTCGCGCAACAGATGGTAGCCGCGGCTGTTGCCAAAGCAAAGGAACTTGGGGTGCCCCAAGTTGTAGCCGTACTGGACGAGAGTGGGCTGCTCAAGGCGTTTTGCCGGATGGATGGAACACCGTTAGTCAGTATCGAGGTGTCTCAGAACAAAGCCTACACTGCCCTTTTTGGGATGCCGTCGCACGAGTTTTTTAACTTTATTAAGGACGATCCGGCGCTCTTGGCAGGGGTGCCACATATCCCGCGCATTGTGACCTTTGGCGGCGGTTTGCCGATCCGAATTGGGGATAGAGTGGTCGGAGCAATCGGTGTCAGTGGCGGTTCGGTTGAACAAGATATCGAATGCGCCCAAGCTGGACTCGACGTGCTTGCGTAGCAGTCATATGCGGTAACTCTTGCAATTGCGACGCATTCCGTTGCAGGATGGAGAGACCCGTCAACGTGTTGCACCAAAGGCCTGAACCGGGTGGCTACGGGGAGGAATGAAATGTAACCGCAACCGGCTTCTGTGAGCCAAAGGAGGGATCATATGGCAGAGTACGATCTGCTTATCAAGAACGGCACAATCATCGACGGATTGCAGGTGCCCCGCTACCGGGGCGATATTGCAATTCGTGACGGTAGGATCGTTGCCATGGGGAATATCCAGGACACGGCAACGCGAGTGCTTGACGCAACCGGCATGATCGTCGCGCCAGGGTTTATGGACATCCATACCCATTACGACGCGGCGCTCTCCGGCGGCACGGCCTGGGACCCGTATGCCACGCTATCCGGCTGGCACGGCGTAACCACGGTCGCGATCGGAAACTGTGGCTTTGGCTTTGCACCGGTGCGTCCGGAAGATCGTGACCGGGCGATGCGTCGGATGGAGCGAACCGAGTCCATTCCGTTGTCCTGTATGCAGGCCGGCATGCGCTGGGACTGGGAGACCTTCCCTGAATATCTGGACAGCCTGGACCGTGGTGGGCTAGGTATCAATGCCGCCTCCCTCGTGCCGTACTCTCCGCTGCGTGCCTGGGTATTGGGCAACGATGCGGCGCGGGACCCGGACTACAAGACCACCCCGGATCAGATTGCGGAGCTGAAACATCTGCTGCGAGAAGGCTTGCAGGCCGGCGGCTTCGGCTTTTCCGCCAGCTTTAGCATGGCGAATCGCGACTATGACGGCGGCTATCTCCCGACCCATGTGGCACCGCGTGAAGAGTTTCTCGAAATGGCGTCCGTCATGCGCGAGTTCAACCGCGGCTCTATCGAGTGGACAATGGGCCATGCCTTACAAGGACTGGGTATGGACTTCTTATTGGAGTTGGCCAAGACGAGCGGTAGACCGGTGAACTGGAACGCGATTATCCACGATCCGTCCTCACCCAATACCTGGCGCGAGCAATTGGCCTGGACCGAGCGGGCGAACAAGGAAGCGCCGGTCCTGCCGGTCAACATCTGCATGCCGATTGAGTTTGAGTTTACGCTGGAGACCATGGGCTTGTTTGACCAACTGCCGGCCTGGAACGAGGCCACGGTCGGTACCCTGGAAGAGCGACGTATGAAGTTGGCCGACCCAGGTCGGCGGGCGGCCCTCAAAGCCGATATGGAAAAGGCTCCGACCGTCATGCCGGGCGAGAATCCCGACGGGGAGCAGGGCCAGCTCCGGATGTTCCGCTGGGATGAGACCTTTATCGATGATGTCCATCTGGAAAAGAACGCTCATCTCAAGGGTCGCACCGTTGCGGAACTTGCCCAAGAGCAGGGCAAACACCCGATCGATGCATTGCTCGACCTATCGGTGGAAGAAGAACTCAAGACCGAATTTGCCATGCAGGGCTTCATCAATAACGATGAAGAAGCTCTGAGCACCATCCTCAAACATCCCCTTTGCCTGGTCGGAGCTTCAGATGGTGGCGCGCATACCAAATTCCTGACCCTGGGCCGCTACCCGACCCACTTCCTGACCCACTGGGTGCGCGACAAGCAGATCATGACTTTGGAAGAGGCGCACTGGCGGCTGTCGACCATGGTTGGCTGGGCGATCGGCATCCGGGACCGAGGCTGGCTGCGCGAGGGTATGCCCGCGGACATCGTGGTGTACGACCTGGAAAAGCTGGCCGTACGACCGATGGAGACGATCACAGACCTGCCCGACGGCGACTGGCGGCGAGTCCAAAAGGCCGACGGCTATCGATATTCGATTATCAATGGGCAGATTACGTTTGAAGACGGCAAGTGCAGCGGGGCCCTGCCGGGCAAGATGCTGCGCAGCTATGATATGGCCGCCGGCTAACGAAAAAGGAGTCAGCCACTCACCCTTGGTTTTTACCGAGGACAAAACGCCGGGTTTCGACCCGGCGTTTTGGTATGCAGCGAGCACTCCGCTTCTGTGTCTCTCAAGGAGGATTGTGGAGCATGATGGATTCGGAACAACGAGTTATTGACGCACTTGAAGCACTGGGACTGCCCTTTGAGCGGATAACCATAGACCCGGCCCATGCCGATACGGCCGTGTTCTGCGCTCACTACGGTTATCCGCCGGAAACGTCCGGCAACACGATTGTTGTGGCGTCAAAGAAAGAGCCCAAGAAATTTGTGGCCTGTGTGGTCCTGGCCACAACCCAGCTTGATGTGAACAAACGGGTGCGCAAGCTTATGGGGGTGTCCAAGGCGTCGTTTGCCTCGGCCGAGGAGATGCACACGCTGACGGGCATGGAAGTCGGCGGCGTGACGCCGTTTTCGCTGCCTGCGGACATGCCCTTGTACGTCGACAGCCGGGTGATGGAGCTGGCAACCGTTATCCTGGGTGGCGGGGGACGCAGTCTCAAGATTGGGATTTCGCCTGAAGTTTTTCACAAGCTGGGGGCTGAGGTTGTCGCAGATTTAGGTATACGGCGACCTATGATAGAGACGAAGGCGTAGGGCTCCATCCGCATCGGGGAGCAAAAGGAGGAAGAGCATGAGCATTTTTCACATGTATACAGGGGACGACGGACAATCGCATATTGAGGAGCCGGCGTTGAGCGCCCAACCGAGCCAGGAAACGCCACAAGCGACTCAAGAGATTTTCTTTCGGGAACTCCCGGCCGGAACCGCCATGGATTGGCATAACGCCCCCCGACGACAGTATGTGATTGTGTTACGGGGCCAGATGGAAGTCGGCTTTAAGGACGGATCGGTCCAGCGCTGTGGACCAGGAGATGCCGTACTTGCCGCCGACCTGACCGGTGGGGGGCATACGACCCGTGTGGTCGGAGACAGTCCTGCACTCGTCGGGGTTGTGCCGGTGGCTGACTGAATAGAGGGGCGGCTCACCTGTCCTAGAAAGAAATGGAATCCAACAGCATCCTCCGCATCTTTGACGGTGCAGTGGCTATTATGACCGGTGGGGCATCGGGTATTGGGCGTGCGCTGAGCGAGGCGCTGGGCCGACGTGGGGCAAGTGTGGTCTTAGCTGATCGTCAGATCGAGCTGGCCCAAGAGGTCGCGGCTGGCATCCAAGAAAAGGGCGGCAAGGCGTCTGCCGTTGAACTGGACGTCACGGACTTCCCTGCGGTAGATCAGCTTGTCCAGGCAACGGTCCAGGCTCAAGGCCGGCTTGACTATATGTTCAACAACGCCGGCATTGCGATTGGGGGAGAGGTCCGGGTGTGTCAGATTGAGGACTGGGACAATGTCCTGAACGTCAATTTGCACGGCGTGGTCAACGGGGTGCAGGCGGCGTACCCGGTTATGCTCAGCCAGGGCTACGGCCATATTGTCAATACCGCTTCCATGGCCGGTCTGCTGCCCATGCCAGCAGCCGTCAGCTATGCGGCAACCAAACATGCGGTTGTCGGCCTGTCGAAGTCACTCCGAGTTGAAGCCGCGGCGTACGGTGTCCGTGTCAGCGTGCTTTGTCCTGGGTTTATTCGGACACCTATCCTGCACGGCGGGAAGTACGGCAAGAACTTGCAGTCCGTGCCGCCAGAAGTCCAGGAAGAATTCATACGGAAATACCGACCCATGGACCCGGCTCGGTTTGCTGAAAAAGTGCTGGACGTGCTTGCCCGGAACAAACCGCTGATCATTGTTCCGGGCTGGTGGAGGCTCTTCTGGTGGCTGAGTCGCCTCTCACCAGCCTTGGAATTTGCTCTCGCCCAACGCAGCTATCGGTCGGTGCGCAAGGCTATGCAGTCTGAGACAGACGCGTAGCGTAGGCTGTAGGCCCGAGTCAGGCGACTTGCTCAGCCCCGTTGGTATGTGCCTCCGGCAGCGGACACACGCCGCCTTTCTCCAGGCCGAGCGCGCGAATAAAACGTCCATAGCCCACAAAAGCCGTAATCCGAAACCCGAGGTCTATGATCTCCGGCTCGGTGAAGTGCTGGCGCAGTTCGTCAAACAGCTCTGGTGAGGCTTGGGTATGATCTCCGGCCAACACGTCGGCATAGCGGACGGCGGCCTTTTCACGCGGGGTGAGAATCTCGCTGTCGGCATAGATTGACAGCTCGCCGATTTGTTCTTCCGTCAGACCTTGTTGCTTTGCCAAAGCAACGCGACCGTTAATTCAAAGGGCACAGTCGTTGCGTTGCGCAACCTTCAACCGCACCAGTTCGGTCAGCTTCATATCGATGCTGCCGCGGGTCTCAAAGATGAGCGGGAAGTAATAGTTGACGAAAGACTTGAATACCTCAGGGGCATGGGCGAACGCCTGCAAGAACGCCGAGCCGCCATACTCCTTGTCATAGGTCTGCATGATCTGCTGAACCTCAGGGTCGATCTGCTCAAATGGAACCGGACTGACATGCGCCATAACACTCCCTCCTTACTCAGCTTGTGTGTACTCCTTCTGGGGGTGAGGAGGCAAGGGGAACTTTTCAGCATCTCTGGTCTCGTGACGCCAGGACCGGAATGGTTTATGAAAGACCAACCCGTGCAGACTACCGCACGCGTCTCAAAGGAGGGCGTCTATGGATAAGAAGATTGGCTTTATCGGTCTGGGCGCTATGGGTAAGCCTATGGCCACGAATCTTGTCAAGGCCGGATTTAACCTGACGGTATATGATATTCGTCCTGAGCCCATGCAGGAGCTCGAAAAGCTTGGGGCCACGGCCGTCCGCTCGGCGCAAGAGGTCGGGGAACAGTGTGACATTATCGAGACCATTGTGGTCGATGATGCGCAGGTCGAAGAAGTTGTTTTTGGTACAGCTGACAATGGGGTGTTAGCCGCAGCCCGTCCGGGCTCCATTATTGTAATTCATAGTACCGTTCATCCCAAAACCTGCCAGCGGATCGCGGCGGCGGCCAAAAAGAAAGGCGTCGGTGTCCTGGATGCCTGTGTGAGCGGAGCGGAGTCTGGCGCCCAGGCCGGGACCCTCTCCATCATGATCGGTGGGGAGGCTGCCCTGGTGGAGACCTGCCGTCCGGTGTTTGACGTTATTGGTCAGACGCTCTTTCACGTCGGCGACGTGGGGATGGGTGAGGTGGCCAAGATCGCGAACAACCTCATGGTGATTGTCAATCAACACAGTACGCGCGAGGGCCTGCGGCTCGCTCGGCTCGCCGGAATCGAGCCGAAAAAGATGCTTGAGGTCATTAGGGCCAGTTCGGGCGATAGTTGGGCCGCTCGGAATTGGGAGCTGCTGCGTGACCTCGCCGTAGACTATCCTGGTGGGCCCGCGGGTATGGCGAAAGTCGGCTATAAAGACATCTCTCTGGCGGTGACCGTCGGCCATGACGTTGGGGCAGCGCTGCCGATGACCGCCTTGGCATCACAGTTGATGGATGGCCTGTTTCTGAAAGAAGATTGAGCCGTTGCGGTTCAGATGTCCAGGCCGTACAGCCGCGCCGCGTTGCCGGCCACCATTTGATAGACCTCCGCCTCGGGCACTCCGGCAAAGTCTTTGTCAATCTGTTTCTGAGAGTCGGGAAAGGTTCCCTCTGTATGCGGATAGTCCGCACCCCACATGAGCCGGTCAATGCCGAGCATTTCGCGGGTCAGGATTCCGGCCCGATCATCTTCAAAAGTGGCCCAGAACTGGCGCTGGAAATAGGTGCTTGGAGCCGCATCTAGCCGAGGCTCCATCCAACGCCGATGGTCCTGCCACCAGTGATCCATATAGGTCAGCACGGAGGCAATCCAGCCGACTCCGCCCTCGACAATAACAAGGCGAAGTGTGGGATAGCGTTGTGGGACGGCACTCCAAATCAGATCGGCCATGGCCCGCATGGTCATACCGACCTTGCCGTCAACGAGTCCCACGCCAAAGCCAATCCGCTCGAACTTGACCAGCAACTCCTCCCCCGTGCCTGTCCCGGCGTGGGCAGAAATCGGCAGGTTCAGATCCTGTAGCGTCGCCCACAGTGGTGCATAGTCCGGATGGGCGTACGGGCGTTCCTCAACCTCAGTTGGAATGGAGACGGAACGGAGTCCTTTCTTGGCTACCCGCTCAGCTTCTTCGCAGGCCCATTCAATTGGTCCGCGCAAGGGTAAGAACCCAGCACCTAAGAGTCGGTTCGGGGCGGTCGCGCAGAACTCGCTCAGCCAGTCGTTATACACCCGCATGACCTCTCGTTGGTATGCTGCGTCACGAATATAAAAGAAGTGCAGGCCCAACATGCCGGGGTAAATCACCTCGGCCTGGATATGATCCAAGTCTTGATCGGCCAAACGCGCCTGTGGGTCCCATGCCCCAGGCCGCGTGTCGGCGTGTCGATGTCCGAGAGAAGAAGTGATGGCTCCGGCAATTTTATCTTCTATCATGACGCCTTCGAGACCCACCGGAAGGGGCGCCAGGCCGTCAATCACGTAATAGTCGGCGTCCGGGCGCGACTCGACCCGCGGCGCCCGGTCGCGAAAGCGTTTGTCCATCCTGGTTGTCCACAGGTCGGCCGGCTCAACAACGTGGCCGTCGGCAGAGACATAACCCCCCGCTACTTCTATCGGCATACAGAATCTCCCTTTTGGAATAGGGCATAGGCAAGGCTATGGTCGCTGTCAAGTTGAGAACCGGTCCGAACCAGAGAACAATTCAAAAACAATGGCGTGCTTCTGCTGGAGGGATACAGAGCTCCCAGAGTTCCTTGCCAATCCAGGACCGTTTCAATACACGCCCGCCGGTGATAGCAAGCCGTCCCGATTTGACACACGGGCAGGCATAGTACCAAAGTGTCATATATGGCAGTACTCAGCGGAGTATCTATACCATTCGGAAATAGTCGAAGATGTATAATCTGAGGAGGAAAAATGATTACGCTGTACCATGTCCCCGGCGCGCGTTCGACGCGTTCTCTCTGGCTGTTGCATGAACTTGGCGTTGAGTTTGAACTGGTGGAGATGGCCTTTGACCTCAAGGTGCTGCGCGCGCCTGAGTATCTCGCTATCCATCCGCTTGGCCGGGTTCCCTGTCTGGTTGACGATGGGCAGACGATTTTCGAGTCGGGCGCGATCGCACAATATTTATGTGAAAAATACGATGATGGCAGGCTCGGCCGTGGCCCCAGTCATCCGGAGCGGTATGAATGGTTGCAGTGGATACACTACGCCGAAACCGTCGCCGTTCATGGTGCCAGCCTGGTCCAGCAGTCGGTCTTCATTCCCGAAGAACAACGTTCGCCCATTATTCAGAAATTGGAATCGCGTCGATTGGAAAAGGCGGTTGAGGTGTTGGACAACCACCTCAAAGATCGGGACTATTTGCTCGCCAGTGGATTTTCCGCCGCCGATGTGAACGTCGGCTATAGTATCTACCTGGGAGATCAGTTCCTCAGCTTTGACGCCTTCCCCACGGCGATGGCGTATTACGCTCGGCTGCGAGAACGTCCGGCCTTTCAAGCCGCGCTACCCAAAAAGGAAGGATAAAGCAGGGGCGGGCCAGAGCGACCCGACCCTGCGTGTTGGTTTACTCCGCGCCCGGAATAATAGACATGACGAAATTGGCAGTGTTCGCACGCGCCTCGCGGGCGACGGTATACTCCGGAGAATTGAAGAAGTCCTTCGCGGCTTCGACAGACTCAAACTCGATAATGAGGGCGAGTGGGGCAGCCCATTGGCCCTCGACTGTGTCCGGTGCTCCCCGACCGAGAATCTTACCCTTGTATTGCTGCACGGCAGGGAGAGCAAGTTTTTGGTATTCGGGAAACTTCTCGGGATTCGTAATCTCTGCCTGAACGATCATGTATGCTGACATGTGATATCTCCTGTATTCCGAATTGCTTCACCCTGTATGTCTCAATTCTACAGCGGTGGCAAGAGCCGGGCGTCTTGGAAGCGTTTGAAGCACGCCCGGAAATTGTCTTCCGTATCCAGGCATTCGTGAAAGCCGGCTTGCCGCAGTTTGATTGTACTCACCAGCATGGGCGGTGGAGACTGGTCTCTGCTGCCATAGCCGAATGTAAAATCAGCCAGAATAAAGGACTGTCCCACAAATTCTTTCAAGCTGGTGGGGGCGCGTAGATCGTACTTCTTGACAATAGCCGCCCACTCGGCTTCACGCTTGGGCATCTCTTCCGCAAGGGAGCACGGCTCTGGTGAACCCACCTCCATGCCCAGCGCATCAGCGATAGCCGGCCACACATTTTGCCACACAAAGACATCGCCATTCGTCATATTAAAAATTTCGTTCTGCGCGTTTTCTGATGTCCCCGCCCACTCGCACGCTCGGGCAATCATTCCTGCATCAATCGCTTCGAGAACAAAAGATGGGCCACCGGGGAAGGACAAGGGTAGCCCGGCCTCCTTGCGCAACGCAGCATACACGCCCAGAGCAGGAATGACGTTCATATTGCTGCCCAGCGATTGTCCCAGGATGAGTTGAGGTCGCCAGACTGTCCAGTGCCAGTTTTTGCCGGGCTGTCGCTCGCGCAAATAATCTTCTTGCAGAAAATAGAAGTTCTCGTGTTGGTGGCGCGGCCAGCGTTCGCGGGCCGGAACGGGGAAGGGTTCAATATGCACTCCATACGCCTTTGTGCCTTGGAGTAAAGAGACGTGCTGAAGGTTCTGCGCGACGGCTTCGAGTGGAGAGAAAAGATTATCCAGCATAGCCAGATTGGTTTCCATCTGGTCTTTCTGAAACCAGCCTTCGACCAGCCCTGGCTTTTCGTACAGCGCCGTATAGATCAGATGGGTCACGTCCGACATGCGGCCAAAGACTTCCGCACAGCGGGCCGTATCCGTCAGATCGACCGAAATGACCTCAGCGCCTTCGAGTCCGTCAGGGATACGGCGCGAAACCCCAACCACGTCCCAATCGTCCTGCTGCGCGAAGTGCTCGACCGCGGCATAACCAACCAAACCGGACGCGCCTGCCACCAACATTTTTTTCTTGGGCATGGGAAAATCTCCTTCAGAACAGATAAAGCCCGGCGGCGAGAACTCAGTGAAAACATGCTGCTAGTCCGACCGCGGTCAGCCAGTCTTGGACGGTCCGGCGTTCTTCTGCGTTGATTTGATTCGTAATGCGGTTGACGAGCAGGTGCCGGGATAACTCGGGATAGGGGCGGGAGAGGTAGCTGACCTCTTCTGCATAGGTTGTCACAACAAAGGCTTTCGTGCCGCTGGCTTGGGCCTGGGAGTTCGCCAGGATGTAGGGCTTATAGGTGGTTGGCATTTCCGAGAGTATCATCTGCGCAAAGGGAGTTGACTGCGGGAACGGCGCCAACTCTCCAGTCCCGTCCCAGCGGTCTGCATCCCGCTCGCACCACGCGACAATACGGGGATACCGAGCGACGATCTTTTCTGGGTCAGGGTCCATATAGGTGTGCGCTCGCAGGCCGCCCAGGACAATGGTATCAACCGCGCACGGGCGGGTGCCTAACAGATAGGGTGTCTGCTGAAGTTGTCGGTCTATGGCATCAAGAATACGGATATATTCTGCCTCTGCGGCACGTTGTTGTTGCTCGGAAGCGGTACCGGTGGCACGACAGGCCCGCTTTCCCCATTCGGCAATCGGCGCGTTTGTGAGAGCCGCGGCAATGGTTGCCTCGTCCGCGTCCGGCATGGTCGCTCGGGTAATCCGCTCGGCGGCAAAGCGGCTGCTTTCTTCATAATGCCACCGATAATGGACCATCACCCGCGCCACCCACTCGTCCAAGAACTCTTCAATGACATGCACGAGTACGCCAAGCGGGCCGTGAGGAAACATCACTCGGGCGGGATGCCGATTGTCCAGCATCATCATGAGGGGAGTCGTATCGCCGATCATCCAGTTCTCGGGTGTGTGTAAGACCGGGACTTGATGAGTCCCTGAACGGTGCTCAATCTCTTGCCGGTTCGCCTGGGTTTTTGGTTTGCGAACAAATGGTGCGCCATAAAAAATCATGGCCGCTTCGAGCTTGCGGGTGAACAGGCTGAGTTCCAGGCCGTAGACGGTATATTGATAGCGCACGCGTTTCCTCTTCTCTGGAGCAGTGTGAGAAGAGGTCTATCATGCGGTCAGACGGAAGTGAATGAGAAAACCGCCGTATTCCGGTCCAGGGCCGTACCGCGAGCGGAGTTTTTTCTTCTCGGCTTTTCTGCCATGTTAGCAGTCGATGAAAGATGGCAAAGCTGCACATTCTTTGACGATAAAAAACGGAGTACCAGGGAAACGGCTATCCAGGAGGCAATGGCCGGGACTCCTTGTCCTCAGCCTGCTGCTCTGCCCGCCCGTTCTCGCCTCCGCCGAAGAAACGCCACGCGAGCAGATCGGTACCGTGCTGGGACAGCCGGTGTATAGAGACCAACTCACGGCCAAAGAGGGCGTTGCGCTCTCGAACGCATTGCACAATCTGTTCAGTCACCCGGTGATGCAGCAATATCGTGCGGCCCACAGGGGTGAGCTCCAACCCACGGAGCGCGAGATATCGAATGCGACCGCACATTTTGATGGCTGGCATAATGAACGCCTCAAGGCCCAGAGCCACCCACTCAAAGACCGCCGGGCGGAGATTGAACAAGCGCTTACCAAGCCAGGGCTGGCGGCGGAGGAGAAACAACGGCTTGATGACGAACGGCAAGCGATTGATAGCCAGCTCAGACCACCCGGACGACGTTTTGCCGGCTGGATGGTCGCCAACTGGAGACTCCAGCGTCATTTATACAAGGAATACGGTGGTGGACGGGTCTTATGGCAGCAGGCCGGGCTTGAGGCTTTTGACGCCATGCACGCCTGGCTGAAACAACGCGAGAAAGCGGGAGACTTTGCCATCTCCGACCCGCCCCTGCACGAGCAATTCTATGCCTACTGGACGACGGTGGACCACGGCCCGTCGCTGAGTGACGATCAGCGTTTTATTGAGGAGGAATTTCTCAACCCGTATTGGTTGCGGCCGTTTATTGGCGATTCGGTGCAGAAGAACCTGGAGGCGGACCAGCGCCGATGACGTCACTCCGCCCGCGCTATACCAGCACCTCGTTCTGAACGATCTGATCCAGCGTTTGCCGCTTGCGGATGAGTACCGGTTCTTGCTCCGGCCCGCGGTAGAGTACCTCCGGCGCTTCTGGAAACGAGTTGTAGTTTTTAGAGCTCATGCCAGAGCAATACGCGCCCGAGCCTTCAATCACCAGGTAGTCGCCAATTCCGGCATCACGGAGCGCGCGGGGTTCCAGCGCTTCCGGGTCGCCGGCCGAAGGCGTGAGGATATCCCCGGATTCACAGCAGTGGCCGGCAACAATAGCGTCGATGGTCGGCTGTTGCTCCTGTTCGACTGCATCCGTTGCGGGGACAACAACGAGCGGATGCTGTGCGCCATACATGCTGGGACGGAGCACCTCGGTCATGCCGCTGTCGATCTTGAGAAAGTCATAGCCGTCTTTTCCGGTGCGGGTCCGGTCCTGGATCGTGGTAATCACGCAGCCAGCATTGGCGACCAGATACGTCCCCGGCTCGACTTCCAGTCGGATTCTTCTGCCCGTTGCTTCCCCAAAGGCCACAAAAGTCTGGACCACAGGCTGGCCGACCTCTTGCAGGTCGGTTGAGGTTTCGTGGCTCATTCGTCCCACTTTATACCCCCCGCCAAGGTTGAGCGTGTGCGCCTCCGGAAAATGTTCCAACAGGCCAATACTCATACCCGCTACATGTTGCCACACCTCGGGGTCTGAACCTGAGCCAATATGGGTATGAATTCGGATAACCCTGAGCCTATGCTGTTGCACAATGTCCTGGACCGTTGCTCTATCCTCGTGCCAGATTCCAAAGCTTGCCGCCGGGCCACCCACATTGGTTCGGTTCGTCCCGCCGGAGCCGAGGCCGGGGTTGAAGCGGATGCCGAGTTCCTGGCCTGGAAAATGCTCACCAAAATAGCGCAACTGATCGAGCGAACAGGCGTTGAATGCCATGCCGGCGGTGTGTAAATCCTGGAAATTCTGCGGGAGCTCCTGGGCGGTCAAGGCGATCTTCCGGGTGGCGATGCCGGCTTTCATGGCCCGTTCGACCTCAAAGCCGGAGCTGGCGTCAAAATGAAGTCCCAGACGGTCAAACAAACGGAGAATATTACCGTTGGGCAGAGCCTTCATGGCGTAGCGCGCTGTCAGACCGAAGGCGTTTGGAAAGTGCAAAACCTCTTGGGCCGCCTGAGTGAGTCGTGCCTCGTCGTAGACATACACTGGTGTCCCGAATTGCTGCGCGATTTTCCGCACTGCGCTGTGAGAAAGAAAACGGGTGGTCTCAATGGCTGGCGTTGACATTGTACTCCTCGTCTGTGTCCCGAACGGAGAAATCGGCGTCCCGGATGATGGCCGGAATAGTATGGGTTTTTCCTGACAGTCAAAAGAGGGGCTGTGGCTGGTCGCTCGCCGCAAGGTTTGGTAGGGTGACGGCTGCCGGGAGGATAAGCCAGGACCCGGAAAAAGGAGATCGTCTTATGAATAACCCTCAACCCGTTCGCGCTCACGTGGTTACCGGTGGGTTCCCGGTCGGCTCCCCGGCCGGGCACGATATGGACTATGCCCGGCTGCGGATTCTTCAGCTTTTGCACGAGCAGCCCAATGTCACGGCCTCGGTCAGCGGGGATTTCACCGACATCGATAAATGGCTGCCTGGGTGTCAGTTGCTGGTCACCTATGTCGCCGGCCCTTTCCCCAACGAAGCTCAGAACAGATTCCTCCGGCAGTGGCTCGAAGACGGCGGGCGTTGGCTGGGGCTGCACGGGACGAGTGGCGGAAAGGCAGCACCGGTGGACAACGACCGGCGCGTGCGCAAAATGGTCAAGGCCGACCACCACGCGACCCTGGGCGGTTTCTTTCTGAATCATCCGCCGCTGCGGAGGTTCCAGGTTGATGTGGTCAATCAACAGCATAGCCTGACCAGGGGCCTGCCCGCCTCGTTTGAGGTCATGGACGAGCTGTATCTGATTGAACTTCAGGAGCCGGAAAACTCGGACATTCTATTGACCACCGAGTTGGAAAAAGACCCGTCCCCTCCAGGGTTTGGCTTTGTGTACGATGAAGATACGGCCTTACAACCGGATGGAAAAACGCGGGTGCTGGGCTTTACCCGAGCATTGGGCAGGGGAGGGGTTGCCTATATTGCGCTGGGGCACTGCCATTCAATGACCAGCAATATGCAGCCGTTTGTTGATGAGAGTGTCGATGGGGCCGGAACAACGCCTCGGGTCTTTCGCGGCTCGTGGGATACCCGGCCGTTTGAACAATTGCTCCGCAACGGAATCGAGTGGGGCTGTAGCCACAGTGCCTGATGCCGACGGTCGTGATACCAGCAGCATTTTCACTTGAGGGAAAAATTGCGCTGATTACCGGTGGGGGACGCGGGCTGGGTCTGGAAATCGGCCGGGCCTTTGGGCGACATGGAGCCCAGGTGCTCGTCAACGGCCGCAGCCGGGACCAGCTTGAGCGGGCTCTGGCGGCCATTACCGCCGAGGGTGGTCGAGCCGAGGCGCTGGTATGCGATATTGCCGACGAAGGGGCCGTGTCTGCCGCCTTCCAACATATTCGAGCCACCTACGGTCGGCTCGATATTCTGGTGAACAATGTTGGCCGGCGCGATCGTCGAAAACTCTTTGAATTCGAGCTGAATACGGTTCGCCAGCTCATCGACGTGAACCTGCTTGCGCCTTTCAATATGAGCCGAGAAGCGGGCCGTCTGATGATTGAGCATGGCAGCGGGCGGATTATTAATATCACCTCAATCGCCGGTCCGATTGCCAATAGCGGGGACGCCGCGTATACCGCGACCAAGGGTGGCCTTGAAGCGTTGACGCGAGCCTTGGCTGCCGAATTGGGTCCATCCGGTATTACCGTCAACGCCATTGCACCGGGATTTTTTGCCACCGAAACAAACAGCGACCTCGTTGCGGACCGGAAAATCGCCAGCATGCTGAAACGGCGGACTGCGCTCGGACGATGGGGCGAGCCCGCGGAAATCGCGGGGGCGGCGGTCTTTCTGGCCTCGCCAGCGGCCTCGTATATCACCGGACAGGTGCTGGCGGTCGACGGTGGCTACCTGGCCCATTTCTGACGGTTGATTTTTTTCTCGCCCGCCTGGATAAAGAAAGGACGAACTCAGGAACTGTGGCCAATCGATTCGGCAATATGGGAGGAAGAGCGATGACGCTTCAGATTACGCCATTAAGTGACGCCCTCGGGGCCGAGGTGGCAGGTGTCGATTGGACACAGCCCGTCAGCGATACGACTGTCTCGGCCATTAAGGACGCCTTTTTGACCCATCACCTCGTGTGTTTACGCTCAGCACCGCTGACGCCGGCGGCCTTTGCCCAAGTCAGCCGGTATTTTGGTGAACCACAGATCCAACTGCTGCGAAATATGTGGGTTGAGGAAGTCCCGGAAGTCTCGGTCTTTAACAGCACGTACAAAAAAGCGGAAGACAAACCGGCCGACTTGATCCTCGACCGGCGCTCGGGTTGGCATACGGATGACTCCTATTTTGCGGTTCCGGCCCAAGTGACGCTCTTACAGGCCCTGGAAATTCCTGGACATGGGGGGGAAACCCGTTTTTGCAATGCGCGCGCGGCCTACGAAGATTTATCCGTAGACATGAAAGCCCGTCTCGACGGCCTGCGGGCCGTTCACAGCTATGACACCATGCGTGCTCCGGCCCGAGCGATGAAGCGCACCAAAGAAGAAGCGGCGGAAACGCCGGATGTCGTTCATCCCTTGATTCGTACCCATGATGAGACAGGCCAAAAAGCGATCTATTTTAACTCGAACCGGACTGACCGCATCCTGGAGATGGAACGGGAAGAAAGTGACGCACTGCTCGATCAGATCCATACCCATATGACGCAACCACAATATCAGTATCATCATGCCTGGCGGGTCGGGGACGTACTCATGTGGGATAACCGGAGCGTAACGCACTCGGTCAATATGGACTTTCCTCCGGGCCACCGCCGTATCCACCAGCGTATTCTGCTCAAGGGCTCGGTGCCAGCGTAGGGAGACGTGTAACTGTGCTATGTTTTTTCTATTCTACTCTTGCCTTGGAGGGTGGGTCTGTCGGACCCACCTTTTTTTTGTGTGGGCATATGGGGTAGGGTGACGAGGCGAAAGGCTGGAGTACAAACTGTATGAAATTTCACGCGATTGCCTATGGTACGGTAGGAACCCGAAAAGAGCTCGAATGTGGCATGGCCGGTAAGCGGCCCGAGCTCTACCAGCGTATGCTCAAAGACCTCAAAGAGTACGTCACGATTTGTGATCAAGCTGGTTTTGAAGGCTTTGGGCACCCCGAACATCATCTTCAGATCGAGGGCATGGAAGCCACCGGCAGCCCCGGTTTGCTGAGCATGTTTATTGGCCAGCACTCCACGCGCTTAAAGGTTGACGTGCTGGGCTATGTGCTCAACACCCACAACCCTCTGCGCGTGGCCGAAGATGTGGCGATGATGGATCATATGCTGGAGGGCCGTCTGAACGTTGCCTTCGTGCGTGGCTACCAGGCGCGCTGGGTCCAAAATTACGGCAGCCTGCCCGGCGTTGAAGCCGTCGGCCATTGGAATAAAAAGCAAGCGTCCGATCTCAAAAACCGTAGAGCGTTCGAGGAGTCAGTCGCGGTCATCAAGAAAGCCTGGAGCACCGATACGTTTTCTCATCGTGGCGAGTTCTGGCAGTTTCCGCCTGAAGGCGCAAAAAATCCGCATCCCATGGAAGCGTATACGCAGTTCGGTGCTGGGGTGAAGGACGACATGACCATAGAAGAGATCGGCATCGCGCCACGTCCCTACCAGAAGCCCCACCCGCCGCTGTATGCCGGCTTTACCCATAATACGGAATCCATTCGCTATTGGGGCCGGGAAGGCGGGAAGCCGATTATCATCCTTCTGCACGAGGAGTTATGTGCCCGCCTGCAAAGTATCTATCGGGAAGAGGCGGAAAAGGCGGGCCGGACGGTACAACCCGGCACCGAACTAGCCTTAGGTGGTCAGCTCGTCCTCACGGAAAACCCCTCGGAAACGCCGCAGATCATGGCGGATACCCGCTGGTTCTGGGAAAAGTGGGGTATTCCGTTCGGACTGGGGGTTGCCGAGCCGTTGATCGGGGACCCGGACAGCGTGTCGCGCAAGATCGAGCTGGCCCAGAAGATCGGAACGGACGAAATGTTCTTCCTGCTGGGTGATGGGCTCCTGCCGCGGGATACCATTCTGCGCAGCTTCGAGCTCTTTGCCACGAAAGTGATGCCGCGCTTTGCCTGATGGTGGCGAAGAGGAAGCCGGATGCACCAGCCTGATCGAGCCGGAGAAGCAGACGAATTGCGTTCGGCGTTCCCGCGTATTTACGATATTGCCCGGCAAATTCCCTACGGGCGGGTGGCAACCTACGGCCAAATCGCCCAAGTCATGGGACCGCCGGTAACCGCACGGGACGTTGGGGATGCCATGGCCGCCCTGCGAGACGGACAGCCGGACCCGCCCGTTCCATGGCAGCGGGTCATTAACGCCCAAGGCAGAGTGAGTACCGGGCAACGTCAGCAGGCTTTACTCGAACAGGAAGGCGTGGTCTTTACTGTCAAAGGGGTGGCCGATCTCGGACGCTTTGGCTGGCAGGGACCCGACCCGAATTGGGCTGAAGCGCATGGGTTCCATCCCCTGAAAAACGCGAATGAGGAGAAGAAACAGCTCGATCTGTTCTAAACATTTCAAGAGGAGAATGATGAGCACATTCAACGTCGATTTGCTCCGCCAGTCGTCCGACAACGGTCCGGTTACCATGATCAACCTGATCAAGTATCGAACGCACTCGCTTGACGGTGATGGAACCGGCCGGGAAGCCTACGCCCGGTACACCAAACCGGTCCAGAAGCTCGTTGAGGCGCGAGGCGGACGGGTGCTGTGGGCCGGGCCGGTGGCTGAAGCAGCCCTGCAGGAGGGTGGCGATGTGGACTGGGACTGGGCGATCCTCGTCTACTATCCAAGTCGAGCCGCCTTCATTGATATGGTGGAAAGCAAGGAATTTTTAGAAGCGAACGAACATCGACGGAACGGGGTTGAGAAGCATGTTATCATGGCGGCTCGAACCCTGCTGTTAGAAGACTTGCCGGAGCAGTGAGTATCAGTGTGTAAGACCGTCAAACGAAGGACAAGGAGGATATTATGAGTGAGGTCAAAATACCGGATAGTCTGCCAAGCTGGATTGCAGACCATTTGCAGCGCTACCTCGATACGGATGGCGCTGACGGGCATATGTGGGATTCCGCGCCGGTTGGCGGCCCAGGGCTCCTCCCGACACTGTTGCTGACCACAACGGGTCGTCGGTCAGGCAAGACAGGCATCATGCCCTTAATCTATGGCGAGGCTGATGGGAATTATATTGTGGTCGCCTCCAAAGGCGGCGCCCCCAAACATCCCGGCTGGTATCTGAACTTGGCCGCCAACGAGGACGTTGAGGTGCAGGTGGAGGCCAGACGCTTTAAGGCCAAGGCACGAACCACCAGCGGAGAAGAGCGCGCTGCGCTGTGGGAAAAAATGGCGGAAATCTATCCACCCTATATTGACTATCAGGCCAAGGCCAAGACCGAGCGCGAGATTCCGGTGGTGGTGCTGGAGCCGGTGACGTAATACGAACCCTCGCTGAATTCCTGCGAGGGGACATAAGCGTTCTACCAACCATCGCGTACAAGGAGGCACGCCAATGAGTGACGAAATGCGTCGGGTTGTGGACGAGGCCGCCATCCGCCGGGTGATTGATCGCTACTGTCATGCGGTCGATCGTGGCAACGCGGATGACGTGGCCGCGCTCTTTCATCCCAACGGGCGGTTGGTGGTCAGTATTGAAGAGAACGATGGTTATAACGGCCGTGAGGCCGTGCGCGAATGGTATGCGAACTACCATAAATACTTCCGGGCGAAACTGACCCACCTCCGTCACAAGATCTCCAATATTCAGATTGATCTGAACGGAGACGAGGCACGGGTGGTGTCCTATATGGACGCCGACCTCATTGCCAAAGACGAAACCACACCCCGCCAGGCGATTGGTCGATACGATGACCGCTTCGTCCGCGATGGTGGAGAATGGTACTTCGCAGAACGGGCGATTGTCGTGTATTACGCCGATGAGCGGCTGGCCGAATTGTTAAGTGCCGATTCGTAGGCGTTAAAAGGAAGATGGGTCCCCGGACCCATCTTATTCTTTCTGAAAGCCCCTGAGATTACGCCTCTCCCAGACTATACAAGCGCGCACAAGTCTCCGCGACAATCGGTCGGGCTTCATCTGCGGGGACAGCGGCCAGATGTTTCTCCAAGAAGCGCCGGGATTCGGGCCAACTGCTGTCGAGATGGGGAAAATCCGACGACCACATAATACGATCCACACCGATGAACTCACGCAGCATGACACCGGGCAGGTCATCAATAAACGTCAGATAACAGTGCTCGTGCCAATACTCGCTGGGTAAGCGCTGACACTTGACCATGGGATCTTTCGCCATAGTGCGACGATGATAGCCCCAATCCAGGCGACCCAGAAAATTGGCGGCCCACGACAGCTCGTTCTCGGCGGAAATCAGCTTTAAGCCCGGATGGCGGTCGAACACGCCCTCCAGGATAAAAGTACCGAACGCCCGCGCCATGCGGACCGGCAGGACCGCATAGCCGACCGCCGCGCTTTCTTCGCCCGTCTCATCTCGCGTCCAATTGGTGTTGGCATGGCCGGAGGCAATAATATGGAGGCTGAGCGGCATGTTGAGTTCGGCCAGCGTCGCCCACAGCGGGTCCCATTGGGCCGCCGAATAGCGTGAACCGTCGGGCGCATCTTGCGGCAACAGCGCCCCAACCAGTCCCTTCTCCTTGGCGCGTCGGCATTCCCGTATTGCCCAGTCCACGTCAAAGACCGGTATGACGGCAATGCCGAATAACTCCTGTGGATGGGTGCTGCAAAAATCACTCAGCCAGTCATTATACGCCTGGCAGACGGCCTGCTGCAGGTCCGGGTCGGGGATGCCAAAGGCCCGCATAACGTAATTCGGATACAGCACCTCGGCATCCACCCCGTCCTGACGCATATATTCCACCCGGGCATCCGGGTTCCAATCGTTCGCGTCCGTGGCGTAGCGTTTGTCGCCTGCTGCGGCCGCGGCGTAGGCTTTCTCTTTGTTTTTTGCCACCGCACCCATCGGACGTTTTGCGATATGCGACGGCGTCCCCTCGCACACCCAGATATCTCCCGTAGATTCCGAAATGACACGCGGCCCCCGGTCTTTATAGGCTTGGGGCAGATAGCGTTGCCACAGGTCAGGGGGTTCGATGGCGTGCGAGTCGGCCGATATGACGCGATACTGTTTCATCGTTCGTTCCTTCCTTCGCCTGGAAAATGAGGGATTCTCGATCTATTGAGGGCCACTCTACCCCATTGCCGTATGTCTATGTCAAGCGTTCGGCTTGGTCGGAGCCGGGTGTAGCTTGAAAAGGACGCCGGAAGTTTCTATCCTCCTGTAAAAAAGAGAAGGGAAGCAGATATGCCGATATTCGAACGTGGCGAGACCAAGTTGTATTACGAAGAGCAGGGCGCGGGATTTCCGCTCTTACTCATCGCACCGGGAGGGATGCGCTCCTCCGTGCCCTTTTGGCAGCAAACCCCCTGGAACCCTATTGAGCAGCTTGCGCCCAGCTATCGCGTGATCGCCATGGATCAACGCAACGCCGGCCAATCAACCGCCCCGATCAGTACTGCGGATAGCTGGCATACCTACACGGAAGATCAACTGGCGTTGATGGATCATTTGGGAGTTGAGACCTTCCATGTGGCCGGTATGTGCATTGGCGGACCCTACTGCATGGGTCTCATCCAGGCCGCATCGCAGCGGGTTGCGTCGGCTATCCTCTTTCAGACGATTGGGCTGTCCGATAACCGCCAGGCATTTTTTGACATGTTTGACGGTTGGGCCGCCGAGCTGAAACCTGGGCGGCCTGACGTGAGCGACGAGGCCTGGGAGTCATTCAAAACAAATATGTACAGCGGTGACTTTCTCTTCAACGTCTCGAAAGAGTTTGTCTCCCAGTGTCAGACGCCGCTTCTGGTCCTCCTGGGGGACGACCTCTATCATCCACAGGAGACCTCCCGAGATATTGCCGCGCTCGCCCCAAACGCCACACTGGTTGAGCACTGGAAAGAGCCCGAGCATCACTCGGCTGCCAAGCAGGCGGTCGAGCGTTTTCTGGCCGAGCATACTCCGGGGTAATATGGAGCGCCGCCTGCCTTTTGCAGGCGGAAAGGATTACCGCTAACTCGCTCCGTGCCGCGGCGGAGGCACGCCGTTCAGCCAGTAGTTCCCAATGGCATGATATTTCCAGCGCACGGGATCGTGCAGGGTATGGGTACGCGCGTTGCGCCAGTGACGGTTCAGGTTGTACTCCTCCAGCGTTGAGCGGGTACCGGCCAACTCAAACAACTTGTTTGTTGTCAGCACAGAAACTTCCGTGGACATGGCTTTTGCCTCAGCCACGGCAATCGAGGCTTGAGAAACATTCTCCTCGGTTGGTGAGGCGACTGCCGCATCCACAAAACGGCCCGCCCGTTCGAGCAGGGCGTCCGAGGCGTGCACCCGGACCTCAAGCTCGCCAATCTGATGGATCGTGTACGGGTCCTCGTAGCCGTGCTCCTGGCCACTATCGATCCACGGACGCGTATACTGGCGGACAAAGGCGATCGTCTCGGCCAGGGCTGCGCGAGCAATGCCGGCATCGACCGCGGTATGAAAGATTTGAGCAACGGCGCCCATCGGGGTGGGCCGATCAAACGCCGCCTGATGGTCGATAATATCAAAAGGCTCGACCGCAACATTCTCGAACACCGCGGTCCCGCTGGCCGTGGTCCGCTGGCCGAAGCCTGACCAGTCGTCGATGATGGTGACCCCCGGCGCATCACGCCTGACAAAGACGATGGCAATCCGCCCCTGGTCGTCCTTGGCAACAGCCGGTACCCAGTGGGCAAACACCGCCCCCGTGGAATAGAACTTTCTGCCGTTCAGGAGGAATCTGTCACCGGAGGTCGTGAGGCGCGTCTGAAAGTCAAAGACGGTTTTTGTGCCGCGCTCGACAAAGGCATTCCCAAAGCGATCGCCCTCCAATACCCGTTTGAAAAGGAACTCCTTTTGCTCCTCGGTCCCATCCAGTCTGATGGCTTCGATCATATAGTAATGGTTCTGGGGAATCTGGCCTAAAGACGAATCTGCGGCCGATATGACGGCCGTGACTTCGGCGGCGGTCGAGAAGGACACTTCCGCCCCACCGTATGCTTTCGGAATAGTGATACCCCATAAGCCGCTCTGGGAGAATTCGTCCAATTCTTTACGCGGCAGGCGGCGCTCGCGGTCGCGCTCGGCCGACTCCTGCTGAAAGCGCTCGGCGAGACGGTGGGCAACTGCCAGGGCTTCCTGATCGTCACGAATAATATGGGCAGGCGCCTCAACCCGCGCCATTGGTGCGGCGACCCGAATACCTTGATCCGGTGGAGCGGTGGCTTGCGAGGGTGCCTGACTCATATATTCTCCTTAACCTGTTCTTCTATATCCACGCGTGGCGTGGCGGCTTGATATTATTCAGATAGTAATTGCCGATGGCCTGGAACTTCCACCGGACGGGATCGTGCAGCGTATGCGTGCGGGCATTCCGCCAGTGGCGATCCAGGTTGTACTCTTCGAGTGTGGAGCGAGTGCCGGCGAGCTCAAACAACTTGTTGGTCGCCTGAATGGCGATTTCCGTGGTCAGAACCTTTGCTTCGGCCACAGCAATCGAGGCCGCGGCTACACTGTCTTCATTCGGATTGGCCATTGCTGCATCGACCGTACGGCCAGCCCGGTCCAGGATGGCCTCTGCCGCGTGCAGGCGCATTTTCAGGTCTCCTATTTGAGCGATGGAGTACATGTCCTCATAGCCGTGCTCCTGACCGCTATCGATCCACGGACGGGTATAGCTGCGGACAAAGTGGATGGTTTCATCAATCGCGGCCTGGGCAATGCCGAGATCGATGCCGGCATGGATAATCTGTAAGACTGCCCCGTTCGCGGTCGGTATATCGTAGGCTTCATGCGCCGGGACAACATGGCTGGCCGGCACGAATGCGTCCTCCAGCAGAACGGTCCCACTGGCGGTGGTGCGTTGGCCGAAACTCGACCAGTCATCAATAATGCGCATCCCCGGCCCATCGCGTTCCACAAAGGCAAGCTGCGCTTTGCCGCGCTCATCGGTCGCCGCGACCGGCACCATGTGGGCGAGAAGCGCGCCGCTGCAATAAAACTTTTGTCCATTCACGATATAGCCGTCCCCGTGGGGGCGTATGCGCGTTTCAAAATGGCCGACGGTTTTGCTGCCTTTTTCGGAAAAAGCGTTGCCGAGACGCATGCCTTTTAAGACTTCGCCAAAGAAAAAACGTTTCTGCTCCTCACTGGCGCACAGACGAATGATATCGAGTATACCAAGATGGTTTTGCGGAATCTGTCCGAGCGACGGGTCGGCCGCGGAGATAATTTTAATCACCTCGCCCACCGTGACATACGAGACCTCGGCGCCGCCATAGGCTTTGGGCACGGTCATGCCCCACAAGCCGCTCTGCGAGAATGCGTCCAGTTCGGCTATCGGCAGGCGACGTTCCCGGTCACGCAGCGCCGCTTCCTGCGCAAAGCTCTTTGCTAAACGGTGGGCGATATCGATCGCTTCCTGGTCGTCCTGAATAATATGGGCGGGTGTGGTTGGACGCGGAGGGCCGAAGGCCTCCAGGTCCTTGAGCCGAGACGCCCCGTTCGCTTCTGATGGGTCGGTTGGTCTTTCACGGTCTTCCCTGTTCATCGTCACGATAACTCCTTAATACCTGGCTCTGAAAGAGAGCCCCGTAATCTATCGCTCCCCCTGATGAGCGTCAACGCGCTTCGCTGGTGCGCGGCTTGACTTTAACGGGGCGGGGTGGCATCACAGCCCCAGAGCGTCAGGGCCGAAAGCCGGCCGAAGACCCATACGGGCCTTGATGACCTGCGTCAGAGTATGCAAGAACTCGCACCTTATCGCAGACAATTTTTTCGGCCGCCTGACGAAAGGTGATCCTTTTTCATCACAGCTTTTGCCAAGACGTTGCAATAGGGGGCGCCAGTCGCGAGATGGCCATCAAACAGCCGTCCGGTCGTCATAGCCGGCTCGTGTATCGCGTGACCAATCATCGCGTCAAGGAGAAAAAGAGACTATGGAACAACACGTACGTATCGGTATTGTCACCGTGTCAGACCGCGCCAGTCGCGGTGAATACGAAGACAAAGGTGGTCCCGCCATTCACACGTGGCTCAGTAGCGCGCTGCAGACGCCCTGGGAAGCAGTTGCTCGACTGGTTCCCGATGAACAGCTAGAGATTGAAGCGACGCTTCGGGCGCTCTGCGATCAGGAACGCTGCTGTCTGGTTGTCACCACCGGCGGTACTGGTCCTGCTCCGCGTGACATCACTCCCGACGCTACCACCAATGTGTGCACCCGTATCCTTGATGGCTTTGCCGAACTGATGCGGACTGAGTCCCTCAAAGTTACTCCAACCGCCATTCTCTCCCGACAGATTGCCGGTGTGCGTGGTAATACGCTCATTGTGAACCTTCCCGGAAATCCGCCAGCCATTGCCGATTGTTTGGCTGCCGTCTTCCCTGCCATCCCCTATTGCATCGACCTCATCGGTGGCCCCTATTTGGAAACCCATGAATCCGTCGTCAGAGCCCATCGTCCGAAGCACGCTCAACGGCCTGGCGGGGCATGAGAGCGAAATTCGTCTACCACATTCCACTCGCAAGGAGAAACAATGATACTGTCCGATCAAGACCTGCGTCTTCGTCTGGCCCGCGGTGAGCTTATTGTCACTCCACTCGATGACCCTGAGGTCCAAATTCAACCAGCAAGCATTGACCTGCGACTCGGCGATACGTTCGTGAGTTATCGGCTTCCGCATATTCCTTGTGTGGACCCACATGACCCCGGAACCGTCGACCAGTACACTGAAACGATTACGATAGCCCCAGGAGATGCGTTCATTCTCCAGCCAGGAGAATTCGCGCTGGGAGTAACGCTTGAGCGCGTTCGTATTCCCGCCGATCTGGTCGCGCGCGTCGAGGGGCGTAGTAGCATTGGCCGTCTTGCCATCGTCGTTCACGCCACGGCAGGTTTTATTGATCCGGGGTTTGAGGGACAAATCACCTTGGAACTGAGCAATCTTGGCCGTGTGGCGGTCAAGTTATACCCTGGGATGCGGATCAGCCAGATCGTACTCCAGCAACTCACCAGTACTGCCTCTCGTCCTTATGGACCTGAACGTGGGAGCAAATATTGGGGTCAGAGTGGACCGGTGACCAGCCGCATCGCTCAGGAGTCTTCTTGGCACTAACGGCGCATCTTGAGCACCGCTCTCGCGCATACGTCGCTCGTGTGTTCAATCGCGCGGACGGATCACGCTTCACGAGCGGCTGGACAGCAGTGGACCGCGACCCAGTCGCTCTATTTGCAATATAATCGCATCCATTTTATAGTCCGGTCCCGCCCTAAGAAATTTACACGATAGTAAGGAGGACGAAATGGGTAACTTGAAAGGAAAAGTGGCGATTGTCACGGGAGCAGCACGTGGCCTCGGTGCCGCCTACTGTGTGGCGCTCGCCCATGAAGGAGCTGCGGTGATGGCCACAGATATACGTGAGTGCGCCGAGACAGTGGGCGACGTTGTAGCTGCTGGTGGACGCGCGATAGGAACAACTGCCGATGTCGCTAACGCGAACAGCGCCAAAGCTATCGCTGATGCAACGCTCGATGCCTATGGACGCATCGATATTCTCGTCAACAATGCCGCAATGTATGGCAATCTTCATGCGGGAAGGTTTCATACGCTTGACGAAGCCGAGTGGGATGCGTGTATGGCGGTTAACGTGAAAGGATTATGGCAGTGTTGCAAGGCTGTGGTCCCAACCATGCAACAGCAAGGAGGCGGTAGTATTATCAATATTAGTTCGCTCGCGGCCGTCTATGGGATCGCCAACGCCTTGCACTACGCGACGTCGAAAGGCGCAGTCATCGGCTTCACCCGTGCGCTCGCGCGTGAACTGGGGCGGGACAACATTCGTGTCAATGCGATTGCGCCCACCATGGTTGATACGCCAGGAACGAGTGAGATAATGAAGGAAAATCGCGACCGTTTTGCCGAAGCCGTCAAGCGTAATCAGACCTTGCGGAAGACCCTCGAAACCGAGGATCTGGTGGGCACCGTTCTGTACCTCGCCAGTGATATGAGTAAATTTGTCACCGGGCAAACGATCATGGTCGATGGCGGCACGGTGTACTTGTAACGCCCTTAACGAGCGTACTTTGGCCCATAAAACGCCGCTTCATCGGGTACTTCCTGATACGTAGGCCACTCCGTTGCATCGCGTTTCGCACCATCTCTTCGGTATAATGACAGCTAAAAATTCCTCCTCGAAAAGAAGGGGCCAGAATGCCATTTACCACTGTCCGTGACATGCGCATGTATTACGAGATCCTCGGGACCGGACCGCGCCTGCTCTACATCAGCGGGACGGGTGGGGATCTGCGGCGTTCGCCGAATGCGTTTGATTCTCCGCTGACAGAACATTTTGAGGTCCTGGCCTATGACCAGCGTGGCTTGGGTCAAACGGACAAACCTGACGTGGCCTACACCATGGCGGACTATGCAGCCGACGCGGATGAGCTGCTCCACGCGCTCGGCTGGGACGAGTGCCTGGTCATGGGCATCTCCTTCGGCGGCATGGTCGCGCAGGAATTTGCCCTGCGCTATCCGAACCGAGTGCAGCGCTTGGTGCTCGGCTGTACCAGTAGCGGCGGGGAGGGCGGGGCCTCGTATCCCCTGCATGAGCTCGCCCATCTCTCTCCACAGGACTGGGCTCGGCGAGTCGTCGAACTGAGCGATATGCGACGGGATGCGGCCTGGCAGGCGGCCAACGGCCAGGAGTTCCAGACCTTGATCGCTGAGATGCTGGCCATTCGAGCGGGGAGTGCGGCCGAGCCTGGCGCGGCCATTGGGGCGCGCCGCCAAATCGAGGCCCGCCAAAAACACGATACCTATAGCCGCCTGCCTCAGCTCAGGATGCCGGTGCTGATCTGCGGAGGGCGGTATGACGGGGTCGCCCCGGTCGCCAATCAGGAAGCGCTGCACCGACAGATTGCGACTTCCCGGGTGGCCCTCTTTGAAGGCGGCCACCTGTTCTTTGCGCAGGATCCCCGAGCGTTCGAGGACATTATCGTTTTCTTTAAAGATGAAGCCATACTCTGATGCAAAATATATTCAATAAGATCGTAGGAGGGGATGCACTCTGAATTCTCCGATGGAACGACCCGTATCCGGCCCCTTGGCCCGGACGATGCGGATGCCCTGTTTGTTGCCGCGTGTGAGTCTATCAATGAGGTCTATCCGTGGCTGGAGTGGTGTCATCCAGATTACTCCTGGGACGAGGCAGCGTCCTCGTTAGCGTTGCGAGAAGAGTATGGCAGGAGGGAAACGAATATGCTTTTGCGATTGTCCAGGCCCAGGACGGACAATTCCTCGGTGGCTGTGGACTGAATCAGATCAATCGAGTCAATCGTTTTGCAAACCTTAGCTATTGGGTACGGACGAGTCAGGCTGGCCACGGTGTGGCAACTGTGGCTGCTAGGCTTTTCGCCCAGTTCGGTTTTGGTGAGCTTAAACTCTCCCGTCTCGAGCTTGTTATTGATGTAGACAATCAAGCCAGCCAGCGTGTTGCCGAGAAGTTAGGGGCCTTCCGAGAAGGCGTGTTACGCCAGAGACTCTTCGTGCACAATCAGGCTCGGGACGCAGTCATGTACAGTCTGATCCCGCGCGACCTCAAAAGCTAAGCAAGGCGCAGACTGGAACCCTACTATGACCACAACAAATCCTGTTGAAAATCATTATGGCGTTGGTGGCATCTTGGATTCTATCCTCAAGGCCCTGAGCGACATGGGCAAAGACGTGCACCAACTCACACCTATCGATCTCGCCCCCGTGGATGAATTTCATATTCGGGGCCGCGATGCCACCATCGAGTTAGCCAGACGCGCCAGCTTAACAGCTAGAATGCACATACTTGATGTGGGGTGTGGGCTGGGTGGTTCCGCCAGATATTTGGCCACAGAGTATCAGTGCCAGGTGACCGGGGTTGATCTCACACAGGAATATATTGATGTCGCGAACGCTCTTGCGAAACTGGTCGGCTTACAAGAGGTCGTAAAATTTCGCCAGGCTAGTGCGCTGGAACTCCCATTCAACGATCAGGCTTTTGATATTGTCTGGACCGAGCACGTCCAGATGAATATTGCGGACAAACATGGCTTTTATTCTGAGATCGCTCGGGTTCTCAAGCCGGGAGGACGCTTAGTTTTTCATGACATTTTTCAGGGAACCGGAGGAGAGCCCCACTATCCAGTGCCGTGGGCGGAAGAACGGTCCATCAGTACGCTCGCTCCTATAGCGAATATGAAGGATATTCTGGAAGGGGCCGGCCTGCTTGTCCTGGATTGGGCGGATAAGAGTAGTCATTCAATAAAATAGTTCCAGAACATGATCGAGAAGATGCAAAATGCCGGCCCGCCACCGCTTGGGCTTCACCTGCTGACTGGCAAAACCGCAAAAGAAAAGTTTGCCAACGTCCTCCGCAATCTCAAGGAGAATCGGATTGTCGTATTTCAGGGTGTGACGGAGCGGACCGGTAGCTAACGCCCCAACCCATATTCACGTCGCTCCTGTTTCCCTCTCCTTCTTGGGCTCAGGGCACGACAGTTTTGGGGAGGCGGGGGAAGTGGAGGAGGCAAGCGAGATCATAAGCCGCCTGTCTCAGCTCGGAATGCCGGTGCTGATCTGCGGGGGACGGTATGACGGGGTCGCCCCGGTCGCCAATCAGGAAGCGCTGCACCGACAGATTGCGACTTCCCGGATGGCTCTCTTTGAAGGCGGCCACCTGTTCTTTGCGCAGGACCCCCGAGCGTTCGAGGACATTATCGTTTTCCTGAATGACGGTAATGGCCTCAGGGGGACGGAGGCCTGACACGGGTTACGGTGGAGCGCTTCTTTTTTTCAACCAGGACTGCCATATCTTCAGCCGCCTTGGCGACCGTAGCAGTCCGGGTGCACATATCGGTTTTCAAATCGCCCTGCGGACTGCGGTAGGCATACACGACGTATTCTTTCCCGGTCTGAAACGGAATGCCGCACTGCTCCTGTGAGGCCAGCGTTTCGAGAATCAGTGGAGACTGATCAGCCGCCTTAAGCGGGGTTGTGACCTCCAGCGTCACCCGTAGGGTTTCAAACTCGTACAGCTGCTCCGAGCCCATCATCTGCTTGAAGGTGCCATACAACCAGCCATCCGCTTCTATCGTTTCTACGTCGGTCGCTTTGCCGACAAAGACGACGTCTGACTTTTCCAGCCCAAAATTCGGCGACGGAGGCGGCAGACAGCGGCACGCCAGGGCAGCCGCAGGCAGCAGCCAAGAAAGGGCTATTCCTGCAACGAGTATGGGTAGCATCCTTCTTGAAACAGACATCAGGCTCTCCTTTTGTACTGGCCGAAACCGTACGTTTCAAATGACCCAGACCACCTTCCAGCAGTGCACACCGAAGAAAAACAAAAGGGTCAGGGAAGACTCCCCGACCCTTTTTGCTTCACACGAGTCAACGATCCCGGCTAGTCCAGGTCCATCCGGTAGGCCTTGATCGCATTCTCAAAGACGATCTTACGGGTGATTTCCTCCGGCACACCGTTGAAGTCCTTCTTGATCCACTGACGGGATTCCGGCCAAGTTGAGTCGGTATGCGGGAAGTCGGACGCCCACATGTAATTGTCCTCGCCAAAAATCTTATAGGTCGCCGGACCAACCGGATCGTCCTGGAAGGTCGCCCATATCTGCCGCCGGACGTATTCGCTCGGCTTCATCGGCAGGGGCTCTTTTTCCATGGCGTGGAATTTATCGTAGGCATGGTCCATCCGATACATGAAGTGCGGGAACCAGCCCGTGTCATTTTCGGCGGAAACAATCTTCAGTTCGGGAAAACGCTCCAACACACCGCCAAAAACGAGTGTGGACAGGGACCGTTGCACTTCGTGGATCACGTTCATATAGAACAGGCTGATCTGCGAAAAATCGACTTTGCTCTCTTTACTCTTGCCGGTAATCACGTGGAGTGAGAGCGGCATGTGGAGTTCCGCGGCCGCCTGCCAGAAGGGATCGTACTCGCGGCTGCTATACGGCTTGTCCTCCGGCGGCGAACCCCAAATCATGGCCCCACGCATGCCCTGCTTCTGCGTCCGCTCCAGTTCTTTGACGCCGGCATCAATATCTTCGAGGGAGATCAGGCTGATGCCGTACAGGCGTTTGGGACTATGCGAACAGAACTCTGAGACCCAGTCGTTATAGGAGCGAAAGCAGGCCCGTTGCAGGTCGGCATTGGGGAGCCCGAAGAGCGGCATACCCAGCGTGGTGTAGAGCACCTCCGCTTCGACCCCATCGATCTCCTGGTCTTTGATGCGTTCGACCGGGTCCCAGCCGCTCGGACGGGCGGCTTCGTAGCCTTTGTCCATATGATCTTTGAGCTCTTCTCCGGACCGTCCGGCCCCGAACCCACCGGCGACGGGAAAGGGGTCAATGCCGTCCGCCACAAAGATGAAGCCCGGCTTCTTCGGATTTTCGACCACTTTCGGCGCCTGGTCACGGAATTTATTGTCCAAACGTTGCTGCCACAGATCGGCCGGCTCCATCATGTGCGAGTCTGCCGAGATCACGCGTAACTTTGCCATATTACCCTCCTCTTCAAAGAAAGCCTTGCTTCCTTAATGATGGTGTATGTACGAATGCCTTATCTGTGACATACTCCAAAACGGTCTGTCAAGCGGTAGGGCCAGATAGGTTGAGTGAGCGTTCAGTTTTTTATCCACCCGTCCGGGTCGAGGCTGGAGGTGGTCCTCGTTGCCACAGCAGGAAATCACCCCGTATAATAGGGCCGGAGAACGGCAAGAAGGCAAGGAGTATGCCCCCGAAAGTCTATATCGACGGCCATGTCGGCACGACCGGACTGCGTATCCGGGAATGGCTGGCGGGACGAAACGACATCGAATTATTGACCGTAGCCGAAGCGCAGCGCAAGAGTGATACTGCGCGACGGGCAGTGCTGGATGAAGCCGACGTGGCCATTCTGTGTCTGCCCGATGCCGCGTCACGAGAGGCTGCGGAGTGGGCCGTGCGTACGAATACCCGTCTGATTGACGCGAGTACAGCGCATCGAGTCGAGGACGGTTGGGTGTATGGTCTGCCGGAACTCCAGCCCGACCAACGTGAGGCCATTCGGCAGGCAAAATATGTTGCCAATCCCGGCTGCTACCCCTCGGCTTTTCTGCTGTTAGTCCGGCCCTTGCTTGAGGCCGGCCTGCTCGAAAAACATACGCCGATTTCCATTCACGCGCTGTCCGGCTATTCGGGCGGTGGACGGCCGCTGATTGAGAAATGGGAAGCCGCTGAGCTAGGCTTGGGCTCGTTGGTGTACGAAGCGCCCTACGCCCTGGAGCGGGTGCATAAGCACGTTCCGGAAATGACGAAGTACAGTCTGCTCGACTATGCACCCCAATTCGTCCCGGCGGTCGGTCCGTTCCGCTGCGGCATGCGGGTCCAAGTACCGATTCATACCGGTCTGTTACAAGGTGGAGCGGGCGATACGATCTGGGAAGTCTTACGGGAGCGCTATCGACATGAGCCGTTTGTGCGGGTGCTGCCTAACGAGCAGCAAACCAACGAACGCAGCTTCGACCCGCAGGCCTGTAACGACACCAATCGCATCGACCTCCACGTCGCGCCCCATCCCGCCGGCCATGTCCTGCTGATTGCGATTCTCGATAATCTGGGAAAGGGCGCCTGCGGCGTCGCCATCCAGAATATGAACCTGATGTTAGGGCTACCCGAGACAACCGGGCTGCCAGCGTAGGAGAACCTGCTCTTATTGGCGGCCAGCATTATTCGTTGACAGAGGCGGGAAGGGCAGTCATAGGAATTTTAAGCATCCTCAAGGCATTCGTGTCACTCTTAGTGGCAGATTGGGAAGTGAGGCGCACCCCTATCAAGAGCGCGCCGTCAAAAAAGCGATAGAGAGAGTGCACCATGAAGAAAAGTGATCGCTACTTAAAGATCGTCGAGTGGTCGGACGAGGATCAGTGCTATATCGGCCGTTCTCCCGGCGTCATGCTGGGCGGCGTCCATGGAAAAGATGAAGCCAAAGTCTATGCTGAGTTGTGTCAGGTGGTTGAGGAGTGGATACGGATTCAAGAAACGGATGGCGATCCGCTTCCGCCTGAAACCGCGCATAGGGCATACTCGGGGAAATTTAACCTGCGGGTCGGGAAAGCGCTCCACGAGCGGCTGGCGGTCGCCGCCCTCAAAGCCGACCAGAGCCTGAACGCATTTTGCGTCCACGCCCTTGAAAAAGAGATCAATCACTAACGTTTTCCTCTAAGCCGGCCTCCCGAAAGGCGGCCAGGATACGCTCGAGGTCGGCGGGGTCTTTATACGGAAGCGCCTGGGTCATGGTTGTGAACGAGAAGTTGGGGCTGAGGCGGAGAATCTCCGTTGCCAGCGCCCGGGCTTCTTCAAGACGGCCCAAATCAACCGAGGCCAGGAGCAGATTATAATAGGTCGGTAGAAAATCCGGGTTGTGGGCGAGCGCGCGCTTTAAGACGGCTATGGACTCTTCGGTCTGACCGAGCACGCGGTAGGTATGCCCCAGGAAGTGCAGATAGATAAACGGATAGCGGGGGTTGAGGCGGATGGCTTGTTGGATGAGTCGAAGGGCCTCCTGTGGTCGCCCGACGAAAGTCAGCGCGCTCCCGAACCAGGCATAATTGTCCGCATCGTTCGGGCCGAGAGCCACCGCCCGCTCAAGCTCGCTAATCGCCCGCTCATGCTGCTTCTCGAACAGATAGATATAGCCCAATAACCGATGCGCGACGGGCAACGAGTCGTCTAGGGCTACCGCCCGCTGCACGAGCGCATGCGCGCGCTGCGGGACCTGGGGGTCTTGCTCCCACTGCATGATAAAGCCGAAGAAATCTGCCCAGCCCAGCCAGGCATAGGCCGCGGCATACTGCGCGTCCAGGGCGATGGCCTGCTCAAACAGGTGTCGGGCCTGGACCAGCGATTCTTGCGTTGTACGCCAGAGATAGCTTTCCCCGCGCAAAACGAAATCGTAGGCTTGGAGGTTATCGGTCGATCTTTGGACCAAACGGGTCTGCTCGTCCGCGGTCAGGGTGATCTGGAGGGCCTGGACAATTTGCTGCGTAACCTGATCCTGAAGAGTAAAGATATCACGCATTTCGCCGTCATAGCGCTCCGCCCAGACATGACCGCCGGTGGTGGCGTCTAAGAGCTGGGCATTAATGCGAACCCGGTCATTGGCCCGGCGTACACTTCCTTCCAAAACATAGCGGACGCCCAAGTCGTGCCCGACCTGCTCGACATCGACTGCTCGGCCCTTATAGGTAAACGAAGAATTGCGGGCGATGACAAACAGGCCGGAGATTTTTGAGAGGTCGGTAATAATGTCTTCGGTGATGCCGTCGCTGAAATACTCCTGCTCCGGCTCGCCGCTCATATTCGTAAAGGGCAGTACGGCAAGTGAGGGTTTGTCGGGCAGCGGCAGGCGAGGCGGATTCCAGAAGGCCGGTGATGACAAGAGCGGATACCAGTCTTTGAGGGCAAAAGCGCCAAGGCCGAGAATCACAAGGACGACCAGACCGAGGGTGATCAGCGACCCGGGTCCTGGAGGTTTTGGTTCCAGGGGGGGGAGGTC
Organism: uncultured Binatia bacterium (SeqCode); assembly: GCA_965243855.1. GTDB lineage: Bacteria > Desulfobacterota > Binatia > Bin18 > Bin18 > Bin18. The sequence continues at coordinate 164,498 of CBDEWE010000003.1, forward strand.
GCTGTCGAGTGTGGGCGGCGCGAGGTCTGCGGCTTCCCAGCGCACCTGATAAACCTGAATGGGCTTGGCGATATTCTTCACCCGCTGCTCGCCCTGATATGTGAACACCAAGTCGAGCTTGTTTGCTATCTGTTCATGCACAGCACCCGAGATACAGATACCTCCCCCTTCAGCCAGGCTTTCCAAACGGGCCGCGATGTTGACCCCATCTCCGTAAATACGCTCATCCTCAACCACCACGTCGCCGACGTTGATACCTATGCGGTAGTGCATCTGTCGATTTTCTGGAAGTTCGGCGTTTCGTACGGCTAGCTCCGTCTGAACCTCAACCGCGCATTGCACCGCGTCAACCACGCTCGAAAACTCGGCCAGGAGATTATCGCCGGGAGAATCGACCACCCGGCCGGCGTGTTGCTGAATGGTTCGCGCCATCAGCTCCCGATACGCGGTCAGCGTCCGAATCGTGGCGATTTCATCATCGCCCATGAGGCGACTATAGCCTTGAACATCGGCGCTCAGGATGGCGGCGAGTTTGCGCCTGACGGCGGACGGGTCTTTCTCTGACATAAGCGGTAGTCGCGTTCCGGGGTGAACTGCTCGTGCTGAACTGGCCAAAGCCCTTGCCAAGGGATAGCATAGCCGCAGACACGACTGAAGGCAGCAAGAGGAACAGTATGGCAACCTACCTGATTATTGGAGCTGATCGAGGCATTGCAAACGCGCTGTGTCTGCAATTATGCGAGCGCGGAGAAAACGTGATTGCCGCCTGTTTGAGCGACTCGCCCGCCTTGGTAGCAAAGGGGGCGCGCGTCGAGACGGGCGTCGATGTGACGTCGGACTCGGCGGTCCACGCCCTGGCCCAGCGCTTGATCGGCACGCATGTGGACGTGCTTATCCATGTGGCCGGGATTTATCTGGACGATAACCTCGAAGTCTTATCGATGGCCGACGTACAACGCCAGATTGAGGTGAACGCGTTGGGACCGTTGCGCGTTATCCACGCCCTCCGGTCCTGCCTCGATCACGGCGCAAAAATAGGCATTGTGACCAGCCGGATGGGCTCCATTAACGACAACACCTCAGGCCGGCTGTACGGCTATCGGATGTCCAAAGCCGCGGCCAATATGTTGGGGGCATCGCTCGCCCAGGACCTCAAAGAGCACGGAATCGCGGTGGCCTTACTCCACCCTGGGATGGTCAATACCCAACTGGTGCCCAATCTACCCGAGAACGTGCGCAGCCAACTGATTGAACCCGAGGAGGCCGCGCGCGGCCTGCTGGCCCGGATGGATGCACTGACCCTGGAAACGACCGGGAAATTCTGGCACGCCAACGGCGAGATGTTGCCCTGGTAGGACGCTCAAACAAGCCGAATATTGAACTCCTCTCGAATCTTTTTTAACGGGACATCAAGATACTGGTCGTTATCCCAGAACGGCCACGGCCGGGCCATATGTCGTGCTCGGATTATGACTTGGACGAGGCGTGGGGAGACGCGGAGCGTCTCCCAGGCCGTTCGTCCATAGCCGACTTGCCGAAAGATATTATTGGCTTGGGGGAGCCTGAGATAGTCGAGGTACGCCCCGAAGCCGAGCGAGGTGCCAAAGACGCTCCAGGTATCAGCCATGGCTTCCTGGGCGACCGAGGTGTCACAGCCAAAGACCACATGACAGATATCATGGGCGTGGAAGAACCGAGCGGCTCGGGAAGGCAGTTCGCTTTCATCGAGGAGACCGGTAAAGCCCGAGCGGTATTCCTCTAAACCCGCTTGGAGGAAGAGTGCCGACTCCTGTTCCTGATAGGAGAATGGCTGCACGGTCCCGAGTCCTTGACGCGGTCATTATACAAACGTCGCAGACACGCTGCCAAACGAGGAAAAGGTGGTTTCCCAGGTATCGCCCTTTTCAATGGGCGTCGGCTTGGTCATCGAGCCGGTCATAATGCACTGGCCCGCCTCCAAAGCCAAGTCGAATTGCGCCAGATGGTTCGCCAGCCAGGCAACCGTCTGAAGCTGATCGTCAATTGCATCTTTGCCCTGTACGCTGGCCACGACCTCGCCGTTGCGCCTGGTCTCCGCGGTCATAGCTCCAAGGTCCACATCCGCCGGGTAGGGCCTGACCTCAGGGCCGGTCACAAATCCCCACTGCGCCACCCCATCGGCAACACCGAGCGGGAGGTCCGCGCCAATATTGAGCCGCATGTCCACCAACTCCAGCGCCGGGGCGGCACCGGCCACGGCAGCCAAAGCCTGCTCGCGAGTGACGCCAGGACCTTTCAATTCCTGCCCCATGATGATGCACAACTCGGATTCAATAATTGGCTTGCGAAAGTCGGCGCACTGAAAGCTGCCCCCGCTCTGGAATCGGCGGCTGGCCAGCAGATAGGCACTGATCGGGGCATCGAGACCAAACATCTGCCGGGTAGCATCGGACGAGAGACCGACCTTCCAGCCTGCGTGTTGTTCGCCCGCGCTCAGGTGCCGTTCCAGAATTGCCAGTTGAATCCGATAGGCATTCTCAAAATTCAAGGCCTTTTCCAAACCGGGAGGCGGATACTGCCCGCTCTGGATAGCCTGCCACAGGGTTTCCACTGCTTCGTTGATATTCATCGGTCGCTCCTTTTTCTGGAAAGTCTTTTGAGACCCAGTACCTGGGTCACGTAATAAACTCGGCTGACGGATGCGCGCGCGGATAGTCGCGTAAGTACTGGAAGAATTTACTCAAGGCTTTATCACTCTTTGTCAACGTGCCGGGCTGAAAATGAATGGTTTGCATAATGGGCACATCTTCTCCCACAACCTTTTTTTCGAGCTGCATGGCGAATTTGAGAAAGGCTTCGGTTAAGGCGGCATCGCTATCCGACTTGCGGGCAACGACAATCATGTATGTTGTTGTCCGACCCGGACGGGGCAGACCAAACGGGGCCAAGAAGCCAAACCAGCGCCCATCAAAGATGCTGCTCTGATAGAAAATGCTGGTGCCATAAATACCAATCCGATATTCAATCGGCTCGCCATTGGCGTGGCGGCCTTTGAAATCGTACAGCATGGAGTGAGGTGTCCACTCGATATCTTCATCCGGGTCTTCCTGGTCAAACGTGACACCATGCAGGGCTTTGATATGCTGCATGTCTGGCGTGTTGCAGCACAAGGCCCACGGATCGACTGGGAGAACCGCCTCAAGCGCCTCAACCTGTATGGCGAGTTCATCTTCAGGATACGGGAAGTCCGGTAGCTCAAAGAGCGCTGTTTCGCCATTAAAGGCCCAGATCAGGCCATATTTTTCGGCTGTGGGAAAGTGAAACAAACAGGCGCCGGGTGGTGGCGGGTCGCCAATGCCCGTTTTGACGCACACGCCGCGTTGGTCGTACTGCCAGTGATGAAAAGCGCAGCGAATGGTATTGCCTAGCACCTCACCCACGGAGAGGTCCGCGCCAACGTGTGGACAGTAGGCGCTCAGAACCTGAGCCCTGCCGTTCTCCCCGCGGAAAATAACGACCCGTCCGTCAAGAAAATCCACACCCCGGACCTGACCTTTGGCCACTTGGCTTGAGAGACATAGGGGGAACCAGGATTGCGTGAATAGCCCGTTTGCGCCCTCAGCCGGGATGGGACGGCCAAGAAAACGCCGGCGTGGCTTAAGAGGTGCGCCGATAGAAGCAGTGGCCATAATGCTCTCCTTGTTTTATGCCGGCCCGCCAAAGAGGGGATGCAGCAGGACCGGTGTAACCTCAAACTCCAGATAGCGCGCCAGGGGCAGGCTGGAGAAAATCTGGTGGACCTCTTCGTTTGAGTCCGCATCGACAATGAAGAACGAGCCTCCACCGCCGAGCCGGCGATAGGCCGCCAGGATTTTCTTTTGCTCAATAAACTGACGCGCATGGGCCATTTCTTTCTGGACGAGTTCGGCGGTCTGATCTTCGGGAATCTGCGACCGAAGAATTTTGGTTGTGACAACATAGAGCATGGCCTGTCTCCTTTCCTGGGAAATATGAAAAACTGCTGCGGCTCTTTAGCGGAATGTCGTCATGATGTCCTGGGCAAAATGACGCAGGAGCTGGGGCTCGGTTGACGGGGAGACCGAGAAGACAATATGGGTCACGCCTACGGCAAGATAGCCTTCAATCAGCTTGCACATATTGTGATCTGAGGAGAAAGTCGTCGAGATCAGGACAGACTTCTCAATCTCGTCCGGGTCCCGGTCGATATGCGAGCAGTGGTCAGCCAGGACCTCGATTTTATGCCGGAAGGTCTCCGGCGTGCCGAAGCTGTTCCACATGTCCGCGTGGCGCGCCACAATGCCCAAAGCCACCTTCTCCCCGCCAGCCCCAACCAGAATCGGCGGGTGTGGCTGCTGGATCGGTTTGGGCTCAAAGGGCGCATCGTGCAGATGGTGATGACGACCAGTAAAGTTTGCCTGCTGCTGGGTCCAGAGTTGTTTGATCAGGGTGATGGACTCGTCCAGGCTGATCAGCCGCTCCCCGGTGGTGGGAAAGGGAATATCGTAGGCCTCATGCTCCAGCGCAAACCAGCCGCTGCCAATCCCGAAAATCAGCCGTCCGTTGCTGATGATATCCACCGTTGTCGCCATCTTGGCCAAGACAGCCGGGTGGCGATAGGTATTGCCCGTCACCATGACACCCAGGCGCACCCGCTGGGTTGCCATAGCCAAAGCCGATAAGGCGGTCCAGCCTTCCAGGCACGGGCCGGTTGGGTCGGAGAAAATCGGCAGAAAGTGATCGAAGACCCAGGCCGTATCAAATCCCAGACCGTCTGCTTCTTGCCACAGCCTGAGCATATCGTTCCAGTCCCCGTTCTGTTGTGGAACCTGAATGCCGAAGCGGACTGGGTGTGACATGAGGGGTTCCTTTCTTATAATTTCTTGAGGGCGCGAATCGTGTCTTCGTCGTACATGGCTATCCCGAAGGCGGTCTTGCCGAGGAGTTCCAGGGTTTCGTCGCTGTCAAAAGGATGGAACAGGCCGGCCCGCACATCGCGATAATAGCGTTCCAGGGGCAAGCGCTTAAAATAGGAGGCGCCTCCCACGGCCCGCATGGCGAGATCAACCACGCGAGCGGAGTTCTCCATGGCGACCATCCTGGCGGCCACACTTTTGCGGAGCCAGGTGCGGGGCGCTTCACGGTCGGCCTCGGCAGCGGCTTTCCACAGGCCGGCCCGGGCCGTTTCCAGCAGCATGTCCATCTCGCCGACCTTGGTGTAGACGCTCGGCATATGGCTCATTGGTTTGTCGAGCGGGAAACGCGGCCGATCGCGCATAAACTCCACCACAAAATCACGAGCCGCGGTGGCAATGCCGATATACACGCTGCCGATGGTAAACGGCGCGCGCGGGAACAGATTGGTTATTCCACCGCGAGTGACTACCGGACGTTCCAAGAAGACCGCGGATTCCGGAATAAAGGCGTCTTTGAGTTCGGTACTTCTCGACTCGGTTGAACGCATGCCCATGGTATGCCAGTCGTCTTTGATAATGAAACCCGGCGTGTCGCGCGGGATCAGGAAGGTAATAATCGTCCCGGTCTGCTGTCCGTCGTGGACGCCTTCTTTCCAGGTCGCTTCGGCAAAATACCGGTCGAGCGCAATGGACTGGGTGCTGAAGATCTTGCGTCCACTCACCCGCCAGCCACCGTCCACCCGTTCCGCCGTGGTCCGCGGACGAAGAATGGAAACCGCGTTGTCCGGCTCGGAACCCGAGCCGCCGATAATGAGCCGCTCGGCGGCGATCTGACGCAGCATGGCCTCGACGGCAGACGTGCGCTCCCGCTGCCAGAGGTTGATGAGGAGGCTCATCACATTGAAATGCATATTGATGGCCAGCGCCGTCGGACCGCAGCCCTGGGCCAGCCGTTCCTGCGCCTTGATCCGTTCCAACAGGCTGGCGCCCATGCCGCCCAACTCTTCGGGTATGGTCAATACGCTGTAGCCGGTCTCTTTCAGCCGCTCGTAGTTCTCATACGGAAACGAGCCTTCTTCATCGTGCTGGGCCGCGCGTGTGGCAAAGTCGTCGGCCAAGGTGGCCGCGAGGTCTATGAAGCGCTGTTCCCGCTCGGTGTGGAACTGCTGCATGCATCCCCCCCTGTGTTCCTGGTTACGATCACTATCATTCCGGGCGAGGTGGGGTAAGCCGGGGGGCCTGCATTGACAGTCCGTACGGGCATATCATACCAAGACCCGAACAGGAGGCAGCATGTCCACATTTGTCCTGGTTCATGGCTCATGGCATGACGGCTCTGCCTGGGAGCCGGTGCGGACGCACCTAGAGAAGAAAGGTCATCAGGCATTCAGCCCGACCATAGCCGGACACGGCAAAGGCGTTGATAAAAATGTCAATCACGCCCAGTGCACGCAGTCGATTATCGACTTCATCCTTGAAAAAGACCTGCGCGACATTGTCCTGCTCGGCCATAGCTTTGGCGGGACGATTCTCTCCCAGGCTGCTCCGGCTCTTTCCGAGCGGATGCGGCGGCTGATCTTTTGGAATGCGTTTGTATGCGAGGACGGCAATAGGCTGCTGGATGAGATTCCGGAGCACTATCGCGCCCTGTTTGCCGAGTTGGTAACGCAGTCGAGCGATTCTACCGTGACCCTGCCGTTCCCGATTTGGCGCGAGGCATTTATCAACGACGCCGACCTGGAGCTGGCCCAGGCGGCCTATGCCCGGCTCTCGCCCGAACCGTACCAGCCATTTTGCGATAAGCTCGACATGAAGGCGTTTCACGCCCTGGACATCCCCAAGAGTTTCCTGAACTGTACGGAAGACATCGCCCTGCCGCCGGGAGAGTGGGGTTGGCATCCGCGCATGTCAAGCCGTCTGGGGCTGTATCGGCTGGTGCAAATGCCGGGCAGCCATGAGGTGATTTTCACCAATCCAATTGGCCTGGCGGAGAAGATCATCGAGGCCGGACGGGATTAGGGTCTCAGGTGGGGAGCGGTATGCAATCTCCGTGACCCCCCGAGTTTCGCTCGCTCAGGGAACCTTCAGAATATCCAGCATGTTTTCAATCATACGCTGGGTCGCGCCCCAGATTTTATAGCCCTGGTAGCGATGGGTCCGAATGGGAATGGTTGCGCCATCGTACAGCCAGGTTTCCGCATTCAGGTTGCCGTGGTCGGCGAGAAACGTGAACGGTACGGAGAAAATCTCGGCTACTTCCCAGGCGTTCGGTTGAAAATCGTACGGGTAGGGAATCACCCCAACATAGGGCGTAACCACATAGTTGCTGGCCATGGTGCGCAGGTCGTCCAAGGGGCCAATCAACCGGACGTCCGACCGGTGTAACCCCAACTCTTCTTCAGATTCTCGCAGGGCAGTGTCCAGGAGCGACGCATCCTTTTTGTCCGCTCGTCCGCCCGGAAAAGAAACATCGCCCTTATGGGTCGGCAGATTGGACGTGCGGAGCGTAAACAGGAGATGATACTCGCCCTCACGCTTGAAGAAGGGGACCAGTACTGCGGCGCGTTTGGCGGCCGTATCCGCGTCAACGAACCGAGTTCGACTCTGCAGATGGGTTCTCAGGGTAGCGAGCAGGTCGGTATGCACTGCTGACAGCCCATCACATCCATGGTGGTGAGGCAAGGATGTGTATTCGGTTGGCTTGTGAGGCCCATTCCCAGTTTCTACTTCAGGACTGGTGCGGGATGGACCGAGCGCTCAAAGGAGACCGGTGGTCTTTTCCGATAGCCGTGTCTCAGGAATCCGAGAGGCATAACCCAGGTTAAGAGGTTGAACACTATGGAAAACCCGTCAAGCGATAAAATGCGCCTGGGCTTCTGGACACCAGTGTATGGCAATTGGATCATCTCAAAAGATCCAGACACGATGGATGCCTCATTTGAGTATACCAAGCGCCTGACACTGCTGGCCGAAGAGCTGGGCTTTGCCACCGTGCTGCTGGCCGAGCATACGTTTAATCCGTTTGGCCCTGAGCTGAATCAGCAGGACGCTTGGACGACCAGTACGGCCCTGGCCGCGATGACCAAGAACATTGAACTCATGCCGGCCGTGCGTCCGGCCTTTAAGCATCCGGCAATAGTGGCCAAGATGGCCTGTAGTATGGACGAGATTAGTGGTGGCCGAGCTGCGATTAACCTTGTGACTGGCTGGTGGCAGCGTGAATGGGAGGCGATGGGATTACCACCCATGCCGCACGATGATCGCTATGTCCGATCCGAAGAATTTCTCACCATTCTCAAAGGACTGTGGACCCAGCCGCATTTTAGTTTTGAAGGACGCTATTATCAGATCGACGATATTACTCTGGCGCCGCCTCCCATTCGCAAACCACATCCGACCATTTACTTTGGTGGAGAGTCTGACGTGGCTCAGCGTTTGGCGGCAAAACTCGCTGATGTGTATCTCATAAATGGACGGCCAGTAGATGAAACAAAGACATTGGTCGATCAAGTTCGTGCCTCTGCGGCAGAACAGGGCCGTGAGGTGCAGTTTGGTATAAGCGCGTTCGTGATCTGCCGTGACTCAACGACAGCAGCGCAAGAAGAACACGCCCGGCTGTATAGCCTACGCTATGAAGAACCGATCGCTGGCGTTGACCGTAAAGCGGTCATGACTCGGACGTACGGATACGCAGTCGGCCATATTGGTACAAACGGCGGAACAGCAGCCGGCATGGTGGGTACTCCCCAACAGGTCGCCGATCAGTTCCGTGCCTTTCAAGACATTGGCGTGACCACTTTTCTCCTCCAGTTTCATCCCATGCTGGAAGAGATGGAACGCTTTGGGGAATACGTTATTCCGCGTCTCCGTGGGTAACGGCACGCTTCTCTCTCGTGTCATTCTCCCGGCTCTGCTCGAATCGGCAGCGCCAGCGGCCGGATCGGCGAGCCGGTTGCGCCGCGTATTTTGATCGGCGCGGCGATAAAGGCGAATTCATACACTTGGTCCTTGGCCAAATCCTCCAGCCACAGCAACTCAAGTAGACACACCCCCCGTTCCGCAAACAGGTAGACATACACGCTGTCTTCTGCCATCGGGAATTTCTCGACTCCCATATTGTCCGCGCCGAGAATGACCGCGCCGTTATCGACCAGCCAGGTGGCACTTTCTTTGGTAATACCCGGATCGTTATGCACGAACTTTTTGGGGTCGGGCCAGACCGTCATGCGTCCGGTGCGGATTAAAACGGCATCATTCTTCTGTAGACGGATGCCTTGTTTCTTCATCACTCGCTGAAGGTCTTCGACCGTAATCTCATACGAGGCAGGGAGCATGTCCACGCCCTGCTCTCCCGCAACATCAATCAGAATCCCGCGCGTGATAATGGGCGGGATGGCATCCACCCCGGCCTTGGTCCAGCCCTTGTCGCTCAAATAGGTCGAGGCGTCGTAGCCATTAAAAATTTTCTCGCCTCGTCCGAGGTGATTCAGGGCATCAATATGGGTGCCCGTATGAGCGGACAGGGTATAGGCATCATCGTATAAGGCGAGGTTGGGCGGACCGCCGGCCGGGGCCAATTGCTCGACCCGCATCCCGCGCGGCGTATGCGTCATCCACATATGAAACGGTGGGTCGCCCATCCCGAGGTCGGCCAGGCCGGGCATGCCCACGAAGTTTATAACGCTGAGGTCATACGTTTTGCCGCTGCTGACACGCTGCAAGACGGCCAGGGTATGCGCCTCGGTTAATTCGTTGAGGACGCCGATTTCATCGTCAGGACCATAGGGACTCTTGGCCACATCATCGGCTTGAGCGATAGAGCAAGTGAGGAAGAAGACAAACGCGAGCGACAACAACTTTATTCGGAGAAAATCCCGCCGAAATTTTCCTGCGTCCATTTTTTGTCCTCCTTTTGCTTCGTATTGATAGGTCATGAGAGCGTATGGGAGTTTGGACACCCCCACAACCAATGTTTTCCTTGACACTCAACACACGACAGAGCTAGGGTCCGGCTCAGGGGAAGCGCCTGTCTGATCAAAAGGAGGATGTCATGCCTAGCGTGGTGACCGGAGATGATTTGAGGGCAGTACGGCTACCGCTGTCCCAGGCCTCTACGCTTCCGTCTGCCTGTTACACCTCACCCGAATTTTATGCACAAGAAGTCGAGCGTATTTTCTTGAAAGAATGGCTCTGTGTCGGACGGACAGACCAAGTAGCGAAGCTAGGAGATTTTTTTACGCTGACGCTGCTAGGCGAGCGTCTGATTGTCGTCCGAGATCAGGACAATCAGGTTCGGGTATTATCGAATGTCTGTCGACACCGCGCCACCCAGGTGGTCGAAGGACACGGAAACCAACGCCGGTTTGAGTGTCCCTACCACGGCTGGACCTACTCGCTGAAAGGCGAACTCATTGCTGCGCCCGAGATGCAACGGACTGACAATTTTGACAAAGAACAGTGTCAATTAGCCTCGCCACGGGTCGAGACGTGGGAGGGGTTTATCTTTGTCAATTTTGATCAGCAGGCACAGCCGCTTGGCCCCAAGTTGGCTCCCCTCTCCGAGCGATTACAGCATTATCATCTCAGCGAGATGCAGACTGTCAAAACGTTAGTCTATGAGGGCAACTGGAACTGGAAGATCATGGTCGAGAACTATATGGAGGCCTACCACGTTCTTGGTCTGCATAAGGGACCGCACGATGTGATGCCAGTCCATTCCGTCCCCAATGCCTCGCACCAGGCTTACAATATTACCAACGCGGCATATAACGGCGCATTTGGGATCATCTGGGGGAATTTTGCAACGCCTGGGGCAACGTTTTATTCACCGGGGGTGACGGAAGCCGAACCCGGCAAGACTGAGTGGTTGCCTTCTCCTTTCCCGTTGATTGAGAGTTTGTCTACCGAAGAGCGTCTGCGTGGAGACTTTATCAATATCTATCCAACCCATCTCTTCACTCCGTTACCGGATGGCATGTTTTACGGACAGATCCTGCCCCAGGCCGCCGATCGCATTACGTGGAGCCTGTCCCTGTGCTTTCCCTCGGAGACCTTAAAAATACCCGACTTCGCACAACACCTCGAACACGCGGTCGAGGGGCTCGAGTTCATCAACTCACAGGATATGTGGGCGTGCGAGTCGGTCCAGCGCGGATTGGCCTCGCGTATGGCGCAGCCCGGACGCTACTGTCACCTCGAAGAATGTATCCATCAACTGGCGCAGTATGTCATGGATAAAGTCCTGGACACCCGAGTCTGAGACAGACGCAGGAAAAAGGAGGAGATATGGCCACAAAGGACATCAAGCTTGCCTATGGAATTGACGTGGACGCGGTCGGCGGCTGGCTGGGGTCGTACGGTGGCGAAGACTCGCCGGACGATATTTCGCGCGGTCTGTTTGCCGGCGAAATCGGTGTGCCGCGTTTGCTCAAGCTGTTTGAGAAGTACGGTATGAAGACGAGCTGGTTTATTCCCGGTCACTCGATCGAGACGTTTCCCGAGCAGACCCACATGATAGTCGAAGCCGGACACGAGATTGGCGCGCACGGCTACTCCCACGAAAATCCGATTGCCATGACACCCCAGCAGGAGGAAGACGTGCTGGTCAAAACCATCGGCCTGATCGAGGAAAAGTCGGGCAACCGTCCGTCCGGCTATGTGGCCCCCTGGTGGGAGTTCTCGAACGTAACCAACGAACTCCTGCTCAAACACGGCTTCCACTATGATCACAGTCTGATGCATAACGACTTCCATCCCTATTATGTTCGGGTCGGCGATACCTGGACCAATATCGACTATTCCAAGCCGGCGGCAGAGTGGATGAAGCCGCTCATGCGCGGTGAAGAAACCGACCTGGTCGAGATTCCGGCCAATTGGTATCTCGACGACCTGCCGCCCATGATGTTCATCAAAAAATCGCCCAATAGCCACGGCTTTGTGAATCCCCGCGACATCGAACAAATGTGGCGGGATCAGTTCGACTGGATCTACCGTGAGTATGACTACGCCGTCTTCACCATGACCATCCATCCGGACGTGAGTGGCCGCCCGCAGGTGCTGATGATGCACGAGCGCCTGATTGAATATTTCAACAGTCACGCTGGCGTGAGTTGGGCCACGTTTTCGGAGATCGCGGCGGACTTCGCCCACCGGCAACCGCGTCAATAATGCATTGGAGGAAATATGGAGTTTGCAAAGCTTGGTAACACCGGAATGACCGTGTCGCGGCTCTGTCTCGGCTGTATGAGCTATGGTGGCGGTCCGCAGCCCGACTGGGCGATGCCGCGCGACTGGGCCCTGGATCAGAACGCCGCGCGAGAGCATTTCGTCGTGTCCCTGGAGGCCGGCATCAACTTCTTCGATACCGCCGATGTCTACTCGATCGGCCTGAGTGAGGAGATCACCGGACACTGGCTGGGGGAGATGGCCTCACGCGATGACATTGTCGTTGCCACCAAAGTATGGGGCAAGATGGGGCCCGGGCCAAACCGTGGCGGGCTGAGCCGTAAGCATATTATTGAGGCGTGCGAGCATTCTCTGCGTCGTCTCAAGATGGATTATATCGACCTGTATCAGATCCACCGCTGGGATTTTTCCACTCCGATTGAAGAAACCCTGGAAGCCCTGGATAGCCTCGTACGCGGTGGCAAGGTGCGCTATTTGGGTGCGAGTAGCATGGCGGCCTGGCAGTTTTCCAAGGCTCTCTATGAAGCCAAGGAACAGGGCTGGCACCGTTTCGTGACCATGCAGAACCACTACAATCTGATCTATCGGGAGGAAGAGCGGGAGATGAATCCACTGTGTATCGACCAAGGCGTGGCGCTCATTCCGTGGAGTCCGCTGGCCCGAGGCTTCTTCGCCGGCAACCGTCAGCCCGAGGGTGGCACGGCACTGACCAAGCGTGCAGAAACCGACGCGTTTGCCCATAGGAATTATTTTCGTGAGAACGATTTCGTTGTTGCCGCGACAGTGGAAAAGGTCGCCGAACAGCGGGGTGTCACACCGACCCAGATTGCCTGTGCCTGGGTACTCCAGGCGCCGGGTGTCACAGCGCCCATAATCGGAGCCACGCAGATTCATCATCTGGAGGAGCTCTTTGCCGCTGTTGATATGGAACTGAGCGATGAGGAAGTCGCGACGCTCGAAGCGCCGTATCAGCCCCATCCCATCCTGGGGCATGAGCAGCCAAGCCCAGCCAAGATGGTGTAAGGAGGTGGCCCGTGCAACTGATCGATAAAGATGTGCCCGGTCCGAAGCGTGACTTTGTCGGCTATGGCCGCCGGCCGCCGCAGGCGGTCTGGCCGCATAACGCCAAGGTCGCGGTGAATCTGGTGGTGAATTATGAAGAGGGCTCCGAGTATGCAAAACCGGCTGGCGACGAGCGCAACGAAGGGCTGGCCGAGATCAACTATGCCCTTGATAAGAAATATCGGGATCTCGCGACCGAGTCCGTCTACGAATACGGCAGCCGGGCCGGAATCTGGCGACTCATGCGTCTCTTCGACGAATATAAAATTCAGGTGACGTTTTTTGCCTGCGCGGTCGCCCTGGAACGGAATCCTGAAGTGGGCGAATGGATCGCCGAGAGTGGCCACGAGCCGTGCTCTCACGGCTGGCGCTGGAGTGAGCACTGGCGACTGAGTCGGGAAGAAGAGCAGCAGCACCTGCAGTGGGCTATCGAGTCGATTCAGAAGACGTGCGGCGAGCGTCCGCTGGGCTGGTACTGCCGTTACGGGCCGAGCGTTCATACCCGAGAACTCATCGTCGCCGAAGGCGGCTTTGTGTATGACGCGGACGCCTATAACGACGACCTGCCGTACTTCACCCAAGTCGGAGACACCCGACATCTGATTGTGCCGTACTCCTTCACCTACAACGACGCGCGCTATGTTCTGCCCCAGGGCTATGGCAGCCCGGCGGATTTCTTTGAGTCGTGTAAGCGCGGCCTGGACGAGCTCCGGGCCGAGGGTGAGGCCGGCTATCCCAAGATGATGTCCATTGGACTCCATCCGCGTATCGCCGGTCAGGCCGGCCGGACATCGGGACTGCGCGAGTTTATCGAGTATGCGCAGGCTAAAGGTGATGTGTGGTTTACGCGGCGCATCGACATTGCGCGCTGGTGGCTCGAACATCACCAAGAGTTTCAGCGCTAAGGAGGGATCGAATGGACAACGAATGGATGGAAAAACTGGCGATCCAGGAACTCTTTGCCCGCTATGCCCACGCTATTGACGATCTCAATCCGGAAGCCTGGGTCGAATGCTTTACGCCGGACGGGGTCTTTCAGGTTGGCACGCGCGCCATGCGTGGCCAGACGGCCCTGCGCGGCTATGCCGATGTTCATATCGAAGAAATTCGCTGTCGGCACATGATGGCCAACTTTCTCTATGAGGTAAACGGAGACGAAGCTAGAGGCCAGTGCAGTATGCTGGCAACGCTGGCGACCGCTGGTGGATATAAGATATTCGCCCAGGGCCGTTATGTTGATCGCCTGGTCAAACACGAGGGCGCATGGCGTATTGCACATAGAAAAGTCGAAACCGACCAGCTTGCTTCCAATCCTACCGGGATCACGAGTATTGCCGACCCCGACGTCGCCGCGCTGGTTCAACCGTTGGTGGACGCGGCCCGAAAGCTGGGAGACCGGGTACAGGTGTAAACACCATCTTCAAAGGAGGGCGGTATGGATCTCGTGATTCGGAACGGCACGGTTGTGACGGCGAGTGATATTGCACAGGCCGATGTGGGCGTTGAAGGCGGTCAGATCAAACACATCGGTCAAGGGTTAGGACCGGCAGCAAAGGAAATTGACGCCAGCGGGAAATACCTCTTCCCCGGTGGCGTTGATGTCCACACCCATGTGGATATCGAACTCATGGGCTACCGCTCGGTTGATGATTTTTACTCCGGGAGCGTGGCCGCGGCGTGTGGCGGTGTGACCACCATCGTCGATTATGCCTTGCCCGAAGCGGGCCAGTCGATTCAGGGCAGCGTCGAAGCCTGGGAGGAGAAAGCCAAGGACAAATCCATTATCGACTACGGCATCCACCCTGTCATCCTGGAGCCAACCCAGCAGATTATTGATGAAATGGCTGACGCGATTGCTGAAGGCCATACCAGCTTCAAGCTGTTTATGATCGGAATGGCTCGTTTTGACGAGTTGGCAGCCGACTACCTCAAGGTTATGGCCCAGGCCGGTAAGCATGGGGCGCTTACGAATGTTCATGCCGAAGATCAATGTTTAATCGGCTATCTGTGTGAACAAATGACGGCCGAAGGCAAGCTGGGACCCAAACATTTTCCCGACTCGCGGCCGCGCGAGGCCGAGGGCCTGGCGGTGCAACGCGCTATCAGTATGGCCAAATACGCGGAAGCCCCTATCTATTTGGTCCATCTATCGTGTGAGGAAGCCCTGGCTCCGATTCGTCAGGCCCGCGCCCACGGTCAGATCATCTACGGTGAAACACGGCCGCTCTATCTGCATCTCTCGCGCGAACGCTTTGAAGAACCGGACGCCGAACGCTATGTTGGCTGGCCTCCTCTCCGTGAGGCGTCCCAAATGCAGGTCATGTGGGACGGCTTGCGCAGCGATAATCTGCAAACCGTGGCCACCGACCACTGCGGCTGGAACCTGGCTCAGAAAAAGGCGGGTAAGACCGTAGACGAATTGCTACCCGGCATGTCCAACCTCGAAACCCTGATCCCGATGCTCTACTCCGAAGGGGTCGGCCAGGGGAAACTGTCGCTCAGCCGCTTTGTCGAAGTGAGCGCTACCAACCCGGCCAAGCTGTTTGGTCTCTATCCCCAAAAGGGTACGATCGCGGTGGGGTCGGACGCCGACATCGTGATCTTTGATACAAAGAAAGATGTCACCATCCGTCATCGCAATATGCACTCCCGTGCCGACTATGAGCTGTACGAAGG
Source organism: uncultured Binatia bacterium (SeqCode) (assembly GCA_965243855.1). Classification (GTDB taxonomy): domain Bacteria; phylum Desulfobacterota; class Binatia; order Bin18; family Bin18; genus Bin18. The sequence continues at coordinate 180,334 of CBDEWE010000003.1, forward strand.
TTTTCAGGTGACGGGCTGGCCAACGCATACCCTCTCGCGGGGGGAGGTGATTGTGGAAAACGGGACGGTGTTGGGAAACGCGGGCAGGGGGCAACTACTGAAAAGGAAACGCTTTGCGCCCTTGTAGGAGGGGGACCCCAGCCGCCCCGATGACTACAGTGCCTGAGTGGTTATTATAGTGCAAACGGGGAGGAGGATGGTCGCGTCTCAGCTTGCCTTGTCCCCCTCACCCCGGCCCTCTCCCTCTAGGGGAGAGAGCGTAAGCATTGATTACTTTGCGACCTGACTCTCGGCCTGACCGTTCACGCTGACCCCGGCGCCCTCCTGGGCCAAGACTGCGGCGGCAGTATCTTCCACTGCCGTGCCTTTGAAAAAGTCCGGATTCGTTCCACCCAAGAACCGAATCGGATTATCGCAGGTGAAATCACGGAAGTTCTCAGGAGTCATCAGTCCGTCTTCAACGAACTCATAGGTTTCGGGCAGGACGTGGGCCATATTCGGAACATCAAAATGGCCGATGTCGGAACCGAACAGGGCGTGCAACTGGGCGTCAAACGGATTGCTCTTGCGGTTGAACGCCATGACATTCATCCGGTCGTCCGCCTCACAGCCAAAGTAGAAATTCTTGGCAAACAAGTCCTTGATCTCCTCGGCTTTGGTGATGCCGCAGGCCGAGTAGTCATCCAGATTTTCAATACCGCCGGTATCGACCGAACCCTTGGGCGGCATGGCGGTATCAAGGGCGGCTTCCCGCCGGCGCAGCGCCTCGACAATAGTAGAGTTGCCGTACTGCTCGGCGAGCTCCCGGAACAGCGTATGGTCGAGGTTGGCCGGATCAACTTCGGCCAGGGCGTCGAGATTGCGCTTTTCCCAGTGTTCGATCAGATCGACGTAGAGCTGACACGCCCAGCCGACTCCGCCTTCGAGAAAGGCAAACTTGAGCTCCGGGAAGCGCCGCGTCACGCCCCCTAAAAACAGCGCCTTACACACCGCCTCGTTGGCGGCCGCAAAATGACCAATGTGGTTATAGGTGAAATTGCTCGGCGACATGCGCATGGCAAAACCGCGTCCACCGGAATGAAAGGAGGGGGCGACTTTGAGCTCAACACATTTGGCCCAGACCGGGTCGTAGTTATAGTCACTGTCCAGACCCAGGACGTCCCGATACGCGACGAATTTTGCCGCGTCGGGGTGAACCTCAAGCGCGGCCGGAACATCGCGCCGGATCAGACTGCCTAACATGACGACCTTCAAGCCGAGCTGCTTGACCGCGTGTTCCAACTCCGCAACGGCCTCGTCCGGGGTGTGCATGGGAATTACCCCTGCGGGTGTCAGCCGATCCGCATATTTACCAAAATACTCAGCGCTAAAGGTATTGAAGGCGCGACAGGCCGCCTGGCGCTGCTCTGCATCAGGAATCAGCGGCAGGCCGAGGCCGGCCGTGGGATACATCACGCTGAAGTCGAAGCCAAATTCGTCCAGCCGTTCATACAAGAGTTGTGGCATGACCGCAGTGGCCCGGTCGCGCGTGTTCTTGGTCGGCAGCGCCCAGAACGCCTGCTGGCCGACCCCACTGGCCCGACGTTCGGCCACGGACATGGCCAGTTCCTTTTGAACCAGCTTGGGGAAAAAAGAGAATCCTTCGACGGCTTTATCGCCACCGATTTTTCGCATTTCCTCTCTGACCAATGGCCCGAATTCCAGCCAGTGCCCATCCGCGTCGATGATCGGATGATCGAGCTGTGCCCGTATCTCTGATGTTGTTGCGTGTCCGTTACTGCTCATTTTTCCCTCCTTAGCCGACTTTGTGCTCTCTGGTAGACCGCCGGACGGCCGTCCAACTGAGTATGAAGACAATAAAAAGTTTCTTGATGCTTTTCAATGCATAGTTTGTGCGTCTCCCTCTGACGCCTCAGCTACTGGAGACATACTCGTCAATAACCTTATGGGAGTGTCGTACCAGCACTTCCTCGTCGTTCAAATTGAAGTGTGTTCTGATTCCAGTCGCGAGCATGGACTGTGTTGCCTCAAGTGTGCTGCCATCCTCTAAGAGTGTATCACGCAATACACATCTGCTGACTTCCTGGCTGAAGCGCTGTCCGGCCCGTGTTGTAGGCGGGCAGTATAAACAGGCTTCCCAGAGGGTGTGGTTGGCCGTGAGCGGCCAGAAATGATGGGTGACATACGTCCCGGCAGAGACATCGACTGAAAAGTTGGGAAAGATCACATTCAGATCAAACGCCCACTGCGGACTACGGGTCGGATTGACACCGCGCGGGAGCTGGTCTTCCGTAATACGGCCTTGGGTGACGACCGAGCCAAAGCGATAGGCAAGGGATTCGACGGGCGAGGGTTGATAGCTGGGGTTGCCATACAGAGACATCATCCGATGGCGGGGGTAGAGTTTGATGGTCAAAGCGTGACTAAACGGATTATCCGGCCCGGAAAAGGTATCACCGATGGTTCGCCGGTGGAGGACCGGAACGTGGTAGATCTCCTGAAATGCATCCAGGGCGACTTTCCAGTTGCAGTTAACCTGAGTGGCGTACCGATAGCAGGTTGACATGTAATGAAAGGGATAGCCGCGTAGCTGACGACCAAACTCGCCCAGAAATTCGTCCAGCGTTTCGCGTGGGTGCGGATCAATGTGGACGAAGAGAAACCCTTCCCAGATATCGAGTGTCACTGGCGTGAGACCCAGCATGTCTTTATCAAGATCAAAAAATCTGCCCTCATCCGGCACAAACCTGAGCTGCCCATTCAGACCGTAGGACCAACCGTGGAACTTGCACGTCAACATCCGGCAGGTGCCCTGAGTGTCCCAGGCAAGCTTATTGCCGCGATGAGAACACATATTGTGAAAGGCACGAATCCGATCGTCTGTGCTCCGCACGACAAGGATGGACGTATGACAAATAGCCAGCTCTTTGACAAAATAATCGCCAGCGTTGGGGATATCCTCTACGCGTCCAATATTCAGCCACACCCGACGAAACAAGTGCACCCGCTCTTGCTCAAAATAGGTTGGTGAGACACACGGCTCGATCGGGACGGGTTGCGTGCCGAGTGCGGCAGGGGTGTGCCGTGCGTGGTGCTTCTGCATACGGCTCTCTTCAATCCTCTCCTCAATTAACTCCGCATCGACTCCTGCTGACAACTCGGCTGCGTCGTTCCCTCCTTCTTCGTTACGGTCGTGCCCTGTTGCTAGGCTGGAACGCCGAAAGCGAGCGCATCGATTTGCGCTATTTCTTCTGCCGAGAGCTTCCAGTTTGTCGCAGCCGCATTCGCCCGCACCTGCGCCGGCGTCGTTGCGCCGGCTATCACCGAGGTGACGCACGGCTGAGCGGCGAGCCATGACATGGCGAGTTCAAGCAGGGTGTGGCCGCGCTGTCCGGCAAAGTCTTGCAGGATTTCAACCTTGGCAAAATTCTCCTCAGAGGCCATACGCTGCGTGAAGGGGAGAACGGCCAGCCGCGTTCCGGACGCAAAGTCCTCACCGCGTCGATATTTGCCGGTCAGCATGCCGCTGGCTAAAGGAAAGTAGGGCAACTGGCCGAGGCCATGCCGCTCACAGGCTGGGATCGCATCTGCCTCAACCGCGCGATTCAACAGGCTCCAGTCATTCTGCGCGGTGACAAAGTGGGCGAAATTGTGCGCTGTGGACTGTCTGACCGATTCACTCATCTGCTCAGCAGAAAAATTTGAATGTCCGATGGCACGTACTTTGCCCTGTCGGACCAGTGTGTCCAGCGTCTCAAGGGTCTCTTCAATTGGTGTGTTCGGGTCGGGATAGTGCATTTGATACAGGTCAATCCAGTCTGTTTGTAAGCGGCGCAGGCTGTCCTCGACACAGCGCCGAATATACTCGCCCGCTCCCCATCGTTCTCCCGATTTGGCCATCTTGGCGACACCGCCGAATTTTGTGGCCAGAACGATATCCTTGCGACGCGGACCCAACGCTTTACCCAGGAACTCCTCAGACTGGCCTTTGCCGTACATATCTGCGGTATCAAAGCAGGTAATGCCGACCTCCAGGGCCGTGTCGATCACCACCCGGCTGGCTTCCAAATCAATCTTCATTCCAAAGTTGTTACACCCAAGACCGACCACACTAGCCTGGATTCCCGATGCACCCAGCGGACGTGTTTCCATAGACGATGTCTCCTCAGAGCGGATTGGTTTTCTTCACACGGCAGCGGGGAACAGGCTATCCCAATCCACCGCACGCTGATACGCTGCCGCGACTCTCAGCAACTGGTCCTCGCGAAAATGCGGGGCGACCAGCATCAGGCCGATCGGCAGGCCGTCAACCTTCCCGCAGGGCACACTGAGCGCGGGATGGCCGGTCAGATTAAATGGCCCCATGTTCCGGATGACCAGACCGAGGTCTAAGCCCAGTTGTCCTCCGAAAAGCGTATGCTCAATCGCTTCCTCGTAATTCTCGGGCTCACGATACCGTGGCGCCTTGATCGGAACTGTTGGCATGGCCAGGACATCTACCTGAGTAAAGACCTGATTATACTGTTTGATAAAAGTGGGCCGGACATTATGCGCCTTGGCGTGCAGCCGTCCGTGCGTAAAGCGAGCCAGGTAAGCGCCGAGGATCAAATGGAGTTTGTAGTTCAGGGGGAGTTCGTGGCCGTGGCTGCGCTTAAAGCGGCCAAAGGTGGAGATGAGCGAGCTGGGATAATAGGTCTTTGTGCCAGCGCCACCCAGATTGGTGTCGAACATATGCTTGCCGCCTTCAAAATAGATAGGCAGCAGGGCCAACGGGGCTTTGTCGTGCAGTGGAATGGAGACGCGCTCAAGCCGAGCTCCGGATTGTTCCAGGGTCGTGAGCGCGTCTAAGACGGTCTGATCAACCTCGGGCTCGCTGCCGGAAAAACCAAAGCCCTCGGATAAAATACCGATCCGGACGCCCTCGATATCCTGTGCCAATGCCTGGGTATAGCTCGGTAGTTGGACCGGCAGGGCAGCCTGCCGGGGATCATGGCCGTCCGCACCCGCTACGCATTCGAGGATGATGGCGATATCTTCGACCGTTCGAGCGAGTGGTCCCACATAATCGATCGTCGGGTCCAGGCCGAACACCCCGGTATGGGGAATCAACCCGTGAGTGGGCATCAGGCCCACCGTTCCCGACCAGGCCGCCGGCAGCCGGACCGACCCGCCTTGGTCTCCGCCAAAGGCCACGTCAACCAGACCCGCGGCGACCGCCGCACCGGACCCCGAAGAAGAACCCCCCGTGACATGGGCCGTATTATGCGGGTTCAGTGGCCGTCCAAAGTCACCAACGCCACTGAGCCCTGGGCCGCCAAAGGAGAAGTCCTCCATATTCATTTTACCCACGATGGTGGCTCCGGCGTCGAGCAGCCGCGTGACAAGCGGCGCGTCAAAGTCCGGGATATAGCCGTCCATAAAATGACAACCGAGCGTGAGGGGGACGCCGGCCACACTGATGTGGTCTTTCAGGCCTATGGTCTTGCCCGCGAGCGGGCCGTCCTTTGCGCCCTCGATCCGACATTTCCGAATGAAAACGTTCAGCGGGTCTTCTTCCGCCGTTGGCCGATAGCCGGGGTCTCGGTCGGTATAGCGGAGGGGCAGACGCTGCTCCTCGATCCTGAGTTCCTGAAAGGCTTCGAACGTTGCGATATGCTCAAGCATACGAGCGTGCATGCTCTGTATCTCAGCCGGGGTGAGTTCCAAGCCGAGGTCTTGGCTGTATTGGGCAAGGTCTTGGATACCGAGTCGGGGCAGCATGATCAGCCCTCCTGTGCCGTAAAGTGAGGCATAACTTCTTTGGCAAACAAGCGCATGGAATATTCCGCCCGGCGGGGATCAATACCGCCGATTTGCATCCACATGACCAGATGGGTCACGCCGGCTTCCTGCTGTGAGCGTGTAATTTCCTGAATCGCGTCCTCGGGTGTCCCGATGATGGGTGGCGCCCCAAAGAAGTGGAGTCCTTGAGCCGTGCCAAGTGCTCCGGCTGGCGGCAATGGCTCGACACCAAAATAGCCGCCGGGGATTTGAAAATCTCCGGCCTCGTCGAGCTTTTGGGTATAGACGGCCATGCGATGCCGTACGTGCGGCGCGCATTCTTCCCAGGCGCGTGCGCGCGTGTCGGACAGGTAGACCAATCGCAGCGCAGCTTTATGAAAATTCTTCGGATCATGACCGTGGCGGCGCAGACTGTCTTCGTACAGCCGCGTGGTATGGGCGCTGCCCGCGCCCGCAAAGTGACAGCCGTAGCGGGCAACCCGGTCGATCGATTTCGGAGTCAGCCCGGCCACCCACAACGGAGGAGTGGTTTGCACCGGTCGGGGACGAAGAGAAATGGGTCCAATCGTGAAATGCTTGCCGGTGTAGGCAAACTCCTCCTGGGTCCACAGGCCGGTAATAATCGCCAGCCCGTCTTCCATCCGCGCCGGACGCTGAGAACGAGGGATGTTATAGGCGGCGTATTCGTCCACCACATAGCCCTGGCCCAGACCCAGGTCGAAGCGGCCATCCGACAGGGCATCGAGCGTTGCCGCTTCTTCCGCGACCTGAAGCGGATGGTAGAGCGGCAGGATGACGATATAGGTTCCGAGTCGAATGCGGCTGGTCTGGGTGGCCAGTGCGGCCAGCAGCGGAAACTGGGCTGGGAAGTAGTCGTCGGTTCCGTGGTGCTCTGCCGTCCAAATGTGGTCGTAGCCCAACTCTTCGGCCAGCACCGCCTGTCTGACCATACTCCGACAAAGTTGAGCCGATGAAACCTGCCAGGGCTGTGGGTTCTCAAACGCGAACAGCAGTCCAAAGTCCATCTCTTCCCCCTTGTGAGACGCATTGAGAGCGACCCGTGCGCCCAAACCTTGTCCTCCCGAAGTGGGCGTGGTTTAACCGAAGGCAGAAGGGAGGCTGCTATGGCAACGTTCGACGAGTACCGCAATCAGTATAATCACGTTCAGATGGAGCGGCGCAACGGAATTCTGCAACTCACGCTCCACACGGATGGGAAAACCTTGCACTGGGGAGAAGGCCCGCACTCGGAGTTGGGAAAATGTTTCTACGATGTTGGCAGCGACCCGGAGAACAGAGCCGTCATTATTACCGGTACGGAGGATAAGTTCATTGCCCGTTACGCCCGAGAGGGCCAATGGGAGATCACGCCCCAGTTGTGGGATCATATTTACTGGGATGCCAAAAAGCTCCTTATGAATCACCTGGACATTGAGGTACCCATGATCGCCGCGGTCAACGGGCCGGCCACCATTCACGCCGAGTTGGCGGTCTTGTGTGATATTGTGCTTGCCTCAGACGACGCGGTGTTCCAGGATGCGCCGCATTTCCCCAACGGGATCGTACCGGGCGACGGGGTACATATTGTCTGGCCGCTTCTCCTGGGCGCGAACCGAGGGCGCTACTTCCTGCTCACCGGGCAGAAACTCTCGGCTCAAGAAGCGCTGACGCTCGGGGTGGTCAACGAGGTCATGCTGCGTGAAAAACTGCTTGAGCAGGCTTGGGAGCTGGCGGAGATTGTCTCCAAACAGCCGCCGCTGACCGTTCGCTATGCTCGCGTCGCTCTGACCCAGCAACTCAAGAAGCTGATGCTCGACAACCTTGGCTACGGTTTGGCACTCGAAGGGTTGGGTGCGCAGGAATACTGGCCGGGGGGAAAGAAGAAGTGATGGAATCGTTCGGGTGCCTGTGTCTGGCGCTTGTTCATCGAGGGAGAAGCATATAATCTTACAGGTAAGATTATATAAGGAGTATGATGTCAACGCCTGCAACAACCAGAATGTCGTCCAAGGGGCAGGTCGTTATTCCTGAGGAAATCCGGACCAGGCTTCAGCTTGAGCCAGGCACCCAATTTGTTGCGGTTGGGAAAGGCGATGTTGTCATTCTCAAGAAAATCGCACCTCCCACCCTAGCCGACTTCGACGCGCTCATTAGCGAAGCGCGACGGCGGGCACGTAGCGCCAGAATGAAGCGCTCGGATATTACGACTGCGCTGAAGAGTGTCCGGGGAACCAAGTGAGGATCGTTCTCGACACGAACGTTTTTGTGTCGGGCGTATTCTTCAGCGGTCCTCCGTATCACATCCTTCAGGCCTGGCAAAACGGTCAGGTCCAGCTCGTTGGCTCACGAGAAGTCTTTGAAGAATATGCGCTGGTTGGACGCCGATTAGCGGAGCGGTTTCCTGGCGTCTCCCTTGATCCCCTGCTCACCCTGCTGCTGGCCCATGCCCAGGTGGTCGAGGCTCCTCCTCTTCCCCGGCAGATATGCAGTGACCCGGATGATGATAAATTCCTTGCGTGCGCGCTCGCTGGAAAATGTCGTGTTATCGTGAGTGGAGATCGGGCACTCCTCAAGACTGCGGGCTATCGTCGTTTGCAGGTCGTCACTCCTCGGACCTTTGTGGACCAGTATTTGTAAGTGCTTTTGTCACTTTGGATAATTTTCATGTACCGCTATCAGGAAACGCAGCGCTACTTTGCCCAAGTAGCGGACGATATCAAGGACATTGCCGAGCAAGAGCTCCGCACGCTTGGAGCCCGAGAGACCAGTCCGACGTACCGTGGAATTTATTTTACCGCCCCACCAAAGGTGCTCTATACCATTAATTTTTACGCCCGCCTGATTACCCGTGTGCTCGCTCCGCTCACGTCGTTCAGGTGTCACTCCGACCGCTATCTGTACAAAAAGGCGAGGGAGATCGAATGGCAGGATTTTCTCGACCCGTCGCAAACCTTTGCCGTTTTTGCCACCGTGGCCAACAGTCGGCTACGGCACTCGAAATTTGCCGCCCTTCGCTTGAAAGACGCCGTAGTCGACACTTTTCGAGCCGCCACTGGTACGCGTCCGTCCATCGATACCAGAGAGCCGGACGTCTGGATTAATCTATACATCCATAACGATGAGGCCACGATCAGCCTGGATATGTCTGGAGGCTCGCTCCATCGCCGCGGCTATCGAAAAAAAAGCGTTCAGGCACCCCTGGTCGAGACCTTGGCCGCGGCGATTATTCACCATACTGAATGGGATGGACGTCGACCGCTGTACGATCCGTTCTGCGGCTCCGGCACACTACTGTGCGAGGCCTATATGTCGGCTGCACGGATGCCGGCGGGGCTGTTTCGTCAGCGATTTGGTTTTCAGTCCCTGCCCGACTTCGACACGAGGCTCTGGCGGCAGGTGCAAGAAGACGGGCAGGCTGCACTGCGTCCTCCTCCTCGGGGCCTCATCTTTGGCAGCGATATCGACCCCGGAGCCGTTCACGCGGCGAGGGTCAACTGTGCCGCCTTCCCTGTCGGTAGTGCCATCACGGTCGAGCAACGCGATGCTTTTCAGATTCGTCGGATCGACGACGCGGTCATTGTGTGTAATCCTCCGTATGGCATCCGAATGGGCAAACAGGACAATCTGGACGCTTTCTACGCCCGCCTGGGCGATTTCCTCAAACAGCGCTGTCAAGGCTCGACGGCTTTCATTTATTGTGGAGACCGTCAGTACCTGAAGCGTATTGGCCTCAAACCTGCGTGGAAAAAACCGCTCGTCAACGGCGGCTTGGACGGACGCCTGGCAAAGTATGAACTGTATTAACCCCTCTCCGGTACGATCCCTGAGCTGATGCGTGGACGATTTCGAGTACGACATGGTAGAGTAAACGCTACTCAACGAAGGAGGGCCCGATAATGTTATCCCTGAGTGAATATGCAAAGTATGATGGCCTTGGGCTGGCTGACTTGGTTGCGCGCAAAGAAGTCAGCGCCGAAGAACTGGTGGCAACTGCCGTCCAGGCTATTGAAAAGGTCAACCCGCAACTGAACGCCGTACTCCAGGTGCTGTCCGACCAGGCACAAGCCGAGATTCGGGGAGGGCTGCCGCAAGGCCCCTTCAGCGGTGTGCCGTTTCTGATCAAAGAACTGGTCCTGCACGCTAAGGGAGTCCGCCTCGATATGGGCTCCCGGCTGGCCCAGGGCTATGTTGCCTCCGAGGATTCCGAGCTCATGGCGCGCTTTCGACGTGCCGGGTTCGTGCTGACCGGAACAACCCAAACGCCAGAGCTGGGCTATAACCCGACCACGGAGACTGTCCTGTTCGGGCCGGTCCACAACCCGTGGAAGGCTGGCCATAGCGCCGGCGGTTCGAGCGGTGGGTCCGGTGCGTCAGTCGCCGCCGGCATTGTGCCGGTTGCCCATGCCAACGACGGTGGCGGCTCCATTCGTATTCCGGCCTCGTGCAACGGTCTGGTTGGCCTCAAGCCCTCGCGTGACCTGGTGCCTACCGGGCCCGACTATTCTGATCCGCTGTGTGGCCTGGCATGTGAGTTTGTGGTCTCGCGGAGTGTCCGCGACTCCGCGACCCTGCTCGACATTGTGGCCGGGGCCGATGCAGGTGCACCTGGCATCCCGGTCCCGCCGGCCCGTCCCTACCGCGAGGAAGTGGGCGCGGCGCCGGGGAAGTTGCGCATTGCCTGGACTACCACGCCCGCTTCGGGCGAAAAGGTTGACCCGGAATGCGAGCAAGCGGTCCATGACACCGTGCGGGTGCTGGAGGAACTCGGCCATACGGTGTACGAAGGCCGACCGGAATATGACTGGGAGGAGTTCCTTAAAGAGATTCACGTGATTTGGGTGGCGTATAACGCCATGGCGGTTGAAGACTTGGCCGCGGAAATGGGCCGTTCGCCAAGTCCGGATACGCTGGAAGCCGTGACGCTGGCCTGCTGGGAAGACGGCAAGAAATATAGTGCAGTTGATCTGCTGAAATCCCTGGACTACGGGGGTCGTCTGTCCCGTATCGTCGGGCGCTTCTTTGAAGGCCTGGATGTTTTTGTGACACCTACTATTGCCAAACCGCCCGCACCGCACGGAGAAGTGAACCAGAACCGGGCCGGTATGACGGCCATGGAGTGGACCCGCCAGATCTTCTCTTACGTCCCCTTTACGCCGCTTTTTAATACGACCGGTCAGCCGGCGATTTCCCTGCCGTTGCACTGGAGTGCCGACGGCCTGCCGGTCGGTGTCCAGTTTGTTGGGCATTTCGGGGACGAAGCAGGGCTGCTGCGCTTGGCCGCTCAGTTGGAAGAGGCAAAGCCGTGGGCGGACAAGCGTCCGCCGGTGCATGTAGCCGCCTAGTCCCTGCGCGAGAGTGAAGCGAGGCCATAAAAGAACCGCGCACCGGTAAGGAGTACGCGCATGACCGAGACGCACCTGTCCCCCCACCTCATCCTATGGGGTGCAGGAACAACCCGCACCATCCGGCCGCACTGGGTACTGCACGAACTCGGTCTGGAGTATGAAAAACACCCGATTGGCTCGCGGACGGGAGAAACTCAGACCGCCGAATTTCGTGCCCTCAACCCGCGTGGTAAGATTCCGGTGCTCCAGGATGGGGATCTGATCCTGGCCGAGAGTGCCGCGATTATCAATTATCTGGTCGAAAACTATGGGCCGGAATCCGGGCTGGTCCCCCGTCCGGGCACCCCGCAGCGGGGACTGTACGATCAGTGGTGTTTTTTCATTATGACCGAGCTTGATGCCCACACCTTATACATTCTACGGCGGCACGATGACTTGGCCTATCTGTATGGCGCGGCTCCGAATGCGGTGCAAGCCGCAAAAGAAGGTTTTGCGCGTCAGATTGCCGTTGTGACGCAGACCCTTCGTTCCGGCGGGCCGTATCTATTGGGCGCAAGCTTTACCTGTGCCGATATCCTGCTGACCACCTGTTTGACCTGGGCTCGCTACTGTAAGATTCCTTTAGCCAATGCGCTGATCGAATATGCCCGGCGTCTGACGGCTCGGCCGGCCTATCGTCAGGCGGCGGCAATTAACGGTGGACCTATGGTTGGACTCACATGAAAAACCCTGATCGGCTTGCGGGCCGCCGGCTCGCATCCCCCTCACAAATGGTCACTGACTCATGACACAGCCGGTTCCAACAAAACACCTCCTGCTTTTTCGACATGCCAAGTCTGATTGGGGCGCGGCGGCCGAGAATGATCATGCGCGTCCGCTGACAAAACGGGGGATCGCCGCGGCCCAGGCAATGGGGCGGATTCTGGCGGCTTCCGGCCAAATGCCGGACCGTGTCGTGAGCTCGTCCGCGGTCCGGGCAAAAACGACGCTGGAGGCGGCTCGGGCGGCGGGCAAATGGAAGTGCCCGGCGGAAATAAGCGATGCCCTGTATGATACCGATGCGAGCGCGGTGCTGGAAGAAATACGCGCCCTTCCCAAGAGTGCGACGACGGTCTTATTCATTGGTCATGAACCGACCTGGTCGGAGTTGGCGAGCTTTCTGATCGGCGGGGGGAATCTCCGTTTTCCAACCGCGGCGCTGGCCCGCATCGACCTGGTCGTCCCCGGCTGGCACGCGGTGACCTTTGGCCGGGGAGAACTCGTCTGGCTCCTCCAGCCCAAGTTTTTCACCAAGGGGAAATTTCTATGAGATCCGCCGAAAGGGGAGGCGAACGACACTCTAGAAGGAGGGATAAGCATGATAAAAGGCATTCACCACACCGCGATTTCAACCGGGGATATTGAACGGGCGCTGCGCTTCTACAAAGACCTGCTCGGTTTTGAAGAGCTCTTTGCGTTTGAGTGGAAAGTGGGGGCGCAGTCGGTCGATCAAATTGTGGGACTCAAGGACTCTTCCTCAAAAGTCGTCATGCTCAAGGCCGGGAACGCCTGCGTGGAGCTGTTCCAGTACGCCACACCAGAGCCCAAGCCCGGCGACCCCAATCGTCCGGTATGTGACCACGGTATTACCCACCTCTGTCTGCAAGTGGAAGATATTGACGGCGAATACGAACGGCTCAAGGCAGCGGGTATGACGTTCCACTGCGCGCCGCAGAAAGCCGGCAAGGGGCTGCGTGCGACATACGGACGTGATCCCGACGGCAATGTTGTCGAGCTGTTGGAAGTGGAAAACTCGGACGATAAGCTCTCAGTGGCGGCGTAGCGAGAGCATGGAATGCCCATATTCCTCAGGAGATGCATATGACACGGCAAACCCCCGACTCGAAAGAGCCCTATGTTGGTAAAGAGCTTGGCAGTGTCTCCTTCACTGTCACCGAAGCCGTCTTAAACGATTACTACGATGGTCTGAACCTCTTGCGTCCGCAGGCCGCTGCTGTCCCTTCCATGATTGCCAGCGGACCGGATAACGCTTATTTCGCGCAGTCGTCGTTCAGCAATCATTTTGGCCATCTCTGGATGCGCCAAGAGTGGGAATTGTTCACGCCGCTGACGTCGGGCCGGACGTATACGGCAACCGCACAGATCACGGATATTTATCCGAAGCGCAATCGTTCGGTAGTACGTTACGAGGTCGAGTTGCGCGCAGACTCGGGAGAGCTGGCCTTACGCACGCGACACCACCAGAGCTATCTGCTCGATCAGCACGACGGGCAGCTCACCTTTCGCGACCCAAAGGCCAAACAGGGCGCGCGGCGCTTCGCCGTCCCGGAGGGTGAACCGTTTGGGCCGCTCGAACGCGTCATCAGTCTGGAGATGTGCGACCGGTTTTTTCACGGTGACGCCAACTACCACACTAACCGTGAGGAATCGAAAAAGCTTGGTTTTGGCGATGTCGTTATCGGCGGGCGGATGACCATGGCCTATGCGGCCCATATTCTCGAAGAACGCTTTGGCACTGCCTGGTGGACCAGCGGCCGGCTGGACACGAAATTTACAAATCCGGTATGGCCCAATGAGACCGTTATTGCCCGTGGTGTCATGACCGGCCCGCTCAAAGAGGAACCGGAACGGACGGGCGCCTTCGTGTGGCTGGCAAAACCGGACGAGACCATCGTGCTGGTTGCAAACGCGAGTGTCAGGTCAATAGAGGAAGAACGCAAACGGGATAGCTGAGTCTCATGGCAAACCACCGTAAGTCCCCGCAATTTTTTACGCCGCCCGACAGCCCGTTTCAGGTACCGTGCGACGGAACTTTTCTGGTGAAGGACGCGCCGACCGGCCCTGGGAAGAACGCACCCGGTACTGCCGAGTGTCGGAAGCAGCTTGAGCAGTTGACCGCTCGTCTCGACGAGTGGCAGCGCGTTTTGTATGCCCAGACCCAGTATGCCGTCCTGTGCATCTTCCAGGCCATGGATGCCGCGGGCAAAGACTCAACGATTCGGGCGGTCATGCGGGGGCTGAACCCGGCCGGGTTTCAGGTCTTTTCGTTCCAGGCTCCGTCCGTAGAAGAATACGCCCACGATTTCTTGTGGCGGGCGACGCTCCGCCTGCCTGAGCGTGGGCGGATCGGCATCTTTAACCGCAGCTATTACGAAGAGGTGCTGATTGCGCGGGTCCACCCCGAATATCTGACCCGCCAGCACCTGCCCTGGCCCAAGGATCACGACAGCCTCTGGGAGTATCGCTTTGAATCAATCCAGGACTATGAGAAGCACCTGGTTCGGAACGGCACGATAGTGCTCAAGTTCTGGCTCAATGTCTCCAAGGCAGAACAACGCCGGCGCTTCCTGGATCGTCTGAAGAAGCAGGAAAAACACTGGAAGTTCTCGGAGGCCGATACGGCCGAACGTGCATATTGGGACACGTATATGCACGCCTACGAAGACTGTCTGAATCAGACCTCTACTCCGTGGGCTCCGTGGTATGCAATTCCTGCGGACAACAAACCCTATATGCGTCTGGCCGTAGCGCAGATCCTGGCGCAGACTCTTGAGCAGTTGGACCTGCACTACCCACCCCTGACATCGGAACAGAAGGCCGGTCTTGCCGCCGGCCGCAAGCGTCTCAAAAAGGAAAGTTAGCGCGGATTGTGCGGACGAGTCGCCTCTGCTCTCTCACGCCGACTGTCTGTCTCGGATTCCGCAACCCCAGCCGTCTCGTTGGTGAGTGGAACCTCAATGCGCTTTCTTCCCAGGATAGTGAGTGAGTACGTACGGTTGCGAGTCGTTCCTCGCGCCGTCAGGAGCCCGTCTTTGACAAGGCGAATGAGATGTTTGTTGACAGCTTGACGAGAGATTCCGAATTGGAAAGCCGTGGAACGGGTAATGTGTTGTGAATTGGAATCAACGTGCTCCAGGATATAGCGGCGAACGAGTCGCCCCCGCTCTCGTATTCCTGTCATGGCCCTTGACGCTCTTCTTTACTTACAAAGATATCGTTCCATTCGGAAAATTCTAACCAGAAAGTTGTCGGTTTCTTTGTCCTTTCCCGACTATACAGACTGTTTGCATCGAAAAGGGGCTATCCGAGAACACCTTTGCTGTCAATCTTCTTTCCAGTTGGTCTCCCCCGCCTGTTTAGAGGCTGATGTCTCGCATCTTCTCTGGTTGCACTTTCCCGGTTGGGGTGGCCTCCACGGCCACCCCAACCGGGGACACAGTGGCGGGCAGGACGCCCGTTATTTCGGAGAATAGGGAGGACTTTTGTCGTATGTGGCTAGGCATCGCCAGCGCGCATGGCTGCCCGAAGGGCTGTGGTGGCCGCTTCGTCAACCGTTCTCGTTGCGATATCCACAACCACGCCATAGACGCTACGCGCCTTCTCCACAGAGATATACTCGTCCAGCGTATCGTCGAGGACCTCTTGCACCGGACGGTCGAGCGGATTGCCCCAGCCGCCGCCACCGGTGGTTTCAAACCAGAAGGTGTCGCCATAGGAGAGCTTGTGGCCGCGCAGCAAGGGGTTGAGCCAGCGGTTGTCCTCGGTCAGACCGCCGACAATGTCCTGCGTGCCATCCGCACGGAGGTGCCACAGCCGTTGGGGTGCACTCCGCTGTCCGCCGTTCACGCCTGGGGTGCCCTCGCGCGTACGGGCCGTTTCCACGCTCATCGCGCCCTCGCACAGGAAGCGGATTTTGAGATTGGACCCAACCCCGCCCCGATGGTGGCCGTCCCCGGCCGAGTCTTGCCGAATATCAAAGGATTCATACGCAATCGGGAACATCAGCTCCGCAGTCTCCGCTTCCATATTCATGCAGTTGCCCAGCGGATCCATGGTGACATTCATGCCGTCATTAAACGGGGTTCCGCCCCAGCCGCCGGCCGGCAGGTCTGAGAAGACATCGGTTTTCCCGTCCGGCTCGCGTACGCCGCACACAAACCAGTTGCAGTCGCCACACGCGGAACCAACCGCGAGCTCGGGCAGGGCGTTGGCAATCGCCTGCCACACCGCGCTGGCAACCTTCGGGGCGGCCAGCACCGTACAGCCGATGGTCGGGGCCGGCCATTTGGGGTTCAGCCAGCAGTCGTCGGGTAAGACCACGCTGATCGGGTTGAACATGCCTTCATTTTGTGGCGCGCTGGGTTCCAGGAAAAACTGGAGAGAGTAAAAGACCGCAGAATGGGTATTGGCCTTGGGCGAGTTGATGGCGCCGAGACATTGGGGGTCGGAGCCGGTCAGGTCTACGGTGATATCCGAGTCTTTGACCGTCAGGGTCACTTTGACTTTGACGGGATCATCACTCTGGCCGTCGGTATCGGCATAATCCTCGCCGGTATATACCCCGTCCGGGATGCTCTCGATCTTCTTGCGGACAATCCGCTCGGTATAGGCGATCAGCTCGGCCATGGCGGCCTTGATCGTCTCCAGCCCGTACCGCTCGGCCGCGGACTGCATTTCTTCTTCCGCGGCTTTGAGACAGCCGACATGGGCCTGGAGGTCGCCCTGGATAAAATGCGGGGTACGCGTATTAGCCAGCAGAATCTTGAGGATTTCCGGTTTGACCTCATTGTTTTCAAACGCCTTGATGGGCGGGAGGCGAAGCCCCTCTTCCGCAATATGCGTGCCCCACGACTGGCCGCCCGGTGCCCCGCCGCCAAAGTCCATCCAGTGACCCCGACTGACCGCAAAGCCCAGCAGCTCCGTGTCTTTGTAAAAAATCGGCTTGATCCAGGAGATATCGTTAATATGGGTCCCGCCCCGGTACGGGTCGTTTACCACATAGATGTCGCCGTCCTTCATATTCTCGATGCCGAACTCGTCCCGCACGGCATGGGCCGAAAATTTCATGGCTGCCAGATGGACGGGAACGTTGGCGGCCTGGCTCAACAGCCGCATCTCCGGGTCATAAATGGCGTTTGAGAAATCAACCATATCGGACAGAATGGGCGAGAACGACGCCCGTTGGAGCACCGCGGTCATTCGATCACAGGTATATTCAAACAGGTTCCGTAAGACCTCAAAGGTAATATGATCGAGTCCTGCCCGGTTTTTAATGCTGTCGCCCGTTTTTTCGAGTGCGCTGGTTTGCATGACCATCCTCCTGCAAATGGAACTCTGACTCTGCTCGATTATCGTCCTACCTGTATAATAAGATTGCCTTGGGTATCAATAGTTGCCTGCGCGCCGGGTGGGAGTACGGCCACCGAATCCAGGTATTCCAGAATCGCCGGCCCCCGAAGCTCGGTGTCCGGCTGGAGAATCTGGCCGTTGTAAATCGGACAGGCGATCCATTCGCCAGAAAAATACACCGAGCGCGAGCTTTTCATGGCCACGACATTTTCTGCGGCGACACTTTTATAGGGAGGCAGGGCTGCGGTTGGTGCGGTTGCTGCGAGACTCAGAGAGACAAACGCCGGGTCGAAGATATCCGAACTGACACCATGCTCCTGCTTGTGCACGGCGTGAAAGGTATCGGCAATAGTAACCAGGGTATCCTTGGTGAGCGCACCATCCGGAATGGAGGTTTCAATTTCATACGTCTGGCCCACATAGCGCATCTGGGCGGTGCGGTTGATGAGCACATTTTCCGCCGAGACATTGTCACGGGCAAGTAGCGTCCGGGCCGTCCGTTCGAGTTCGGCATAGGCGCTATTCAGCCGGTCCAGGTCAACCTCTCCAATTGGGGCGTACATGAATTGCTCGACATCCTGGCGGACATCCATGACGGTTGCGCCAAAGGCCGAGGCCACCCCGGCGGCCGCCGGGACGATGACTTTCGGAATATTCATGGCCCGGGCAACAAAGCAGGCGTGCATGGGCCCGGCTCCACCAAAACTGGTCAGTACAAAATCGCGCGGGTCACGGCCCCTGTTGATAATGACCTTTTTGACGGCCTGGGCCATGATCTCGCAGCTGATCTGGATCATGGCGTCAGCGGTCTCGACCGTCGACAGGCCCAGTTGCTCAGCAACAGTACTCACCGCCTGTTCAGCCGCCTGCCGGTCCAGATTGATCTTCCCCCCCAGGGTCGGCTCCAGGCGGCCGAGCAGCAGGTTGGCATCCGTGATCGTCGGTTCGGTCCCCCCGTTGCCATAACAGGCCGGTCCTGGTTGCGAACCGGCGCTGCGCGGTCCCACCCGGAGCGAGCCGCCGCTATCCACCCAGCCGATCGAGCCACCCCCGGCACCCACGCTGTGGATGTCGAGCATGGGCAGGATGATCGGCAGCTCAAATTCGAGTTCATACTCGCGGGTCACGAGGCCCTTGCCGTCTTCGACTATCGAGGCGTCAAAACTCGTACCGCCCATGTCCGCACAAATAATGCTGCGCTCGTGTATGGCATCGGCCAGATAGCCGGCATAGGCTACCCCGCCGGCCGGCCCGGACTCCAGCAGCTCTTCCGGATGTTCCTTGGCCAGATCAACGCCCATGACGCCGCCGCTGCTTTTGAGAATCAGCAGGGAGCCCTGAAAGCCCTGTTGGGTGAGACGTTCCAGCAGGTGATCGAAATAGGCTCCCATCACCGGCTTGAGCGCAGCGCTCACCGCAGTGGTGACAAAGCGGCCGTGCTCGCGAAACAGGGGCCGCGTCTCGCCCGACAGCATGATGTGCGCATCAGGAATGTGTTCGAGCAGGATGTCGCGCATCTGCCGCTCATGGTCGGCGTTGACATAGGAATTGATGAAACACACGGCAATGGAGCGGATCCCCTCCGCCTTGATTGTTTCGGCCACATGCAGCGCAGCCGCGGTATCGAGCGGGCGTTCTTCTTCGCCCTTGACGTTAATGCGCTGCGGAACCGTGTAGCGATGGCGGCGCCGAATGAGCGGTTTGGGTTTGACCTGGTATGGGTCGTACAGGTCTTTCCGATGCTGACGGCCGATTTCGATGGTATCCCGAAACCCCTGGGTGGTGACCAGGGCCGGGGCCGGGTATGAGCGCTCAATCAGAGCATTGGTTGCGGTGGTCGTGCCATGGACCAGGCAGGATATCTGGTCAAACGGAATGCCCGACTGCTCGACCGCTTCAAGAGAATCCCGGGCGGCCTTTTTGACGGCCTCGATGACACCAACGGAGCGGTCCCACGGCGTGGTCAGCACCTTGGCCGTGACGCGCTCACCGGTCGTTTCTTCCCAGCCAAACAGGTCGGTAAATGTTCCGCCAACATCGACGCCTACCCGCCACATGTGTGCTCCTCATTCGGGATGATGCAATAAAGCTCCTGCTTATGGGGGAGAGAAAAGCGTGTCAAGAGTGAACTGCACAGGAAAGATATAAGGTTGACAGTTTTCAGGAAGACTGGAAGTTCAGAAGGTATGAAAGCACGAAAAATCAGTTTCGATTTCCGTGACCGACCAGAACTGGTTGAGATGTTGCGGGCGCAGGCCACACGGGAAGGAAGAACGCAAAAGGCCATCGTCGCGCAGGCTCTGGAGTCCTATTTCGCCCATAGGCAAGAGTCGTCATTCGTCCTCAAAGCGGCGGAGCAATCCTTCCAGGAATGGGAGAACGAGGACGATCAGGTGTATGACTCCCTTTAATGTTGTCTGGCTCCGCGATGTACCGTCACGCGAGCATAAGACGTTCGCCCTTCGGCTGCGGTATCGGGTCGCCGAATTCCTGCGCCGTATCAATCCACAACTGAATTGCTTCATTGACGTGCTTCAGCGCGGCTTCTTGACTGTCGCCATGTGCCATACATCCGGGCAGTTCTGGCACTTCGGCAATGAAAGCTTGGTCCTCGTTGCTCCAGTAAAGAATAATTTCAAACTTGTGCATTAGTCTTCCGCTCCCAGGTTGTGTTTCAGGATTAGCTGACGGACTTGTCGGACTTGGTAAGGCTTGGCATGACCATCGTCTCGTTGCAAATTGAGTTTCTCACCGATTCCCTGCTTGCGATAGATGTGATGACTTCCACGTATCCGCTCGTCAAATCCTAACTCTTGCATCAGGCTACGCAACTCACTGAACCGGACATTCGCGTCCGACCGACCGCTGAGTATCTTGTGGAGAAGCTGCCCTTGCTTACTCACGCCAAGCTCCATCTAAAATGTGTCTTATCTATAATAAAGCGGAGGGAAGGGCGGGCCAAGCCTTCGGCTCACTCGATTGACGAGCGGGCGCTAAACCTCCTCGGTAAAGTAGTTTTCGTCCATCTTTTTGACCTCGTAGGTGGATACGGTGACCACGCCGACGCCATGCTGGACCATTAGTACTGCCAACTCTTGGCCGTCAATCAGCCGGATAAACTTGATGCCTGTCGAGATGTTCTTGGCTGTTTGTTCGGCGGTGCTGCTAAAGGTTGAGGTGGTGATGAACACGCCCTTCGCCGCGCCTTTAGCATCAAGGCTGCCGGAGAAGTTGCGTATCTCCGGCTCTCCGACCTGATTCGACCAACGCTTAGCCTGAATATAGACTTTCTCCAAGCCGAGCGGGTCCTGATTGATGATGCCGTCAATCCCGCCGTCGCCGCTACGCCCGACTACCTGACCCTCCCCGTAGCCCATTTTCTCCAGCAGGTTGACTACTAATTGCTCGAATCGGCTAGGTGTAAATTTCTTAATGTTTTCCAGCAATTCCTCTACGAGTTTGGCCCTCAGTTGTTGGTCGCCCTGCACCATTAATTCCTCGGGCGTGATATCGGTGTCGTTTTCAATGCTGCTGCCCGTGGCGACTGTGGGGGTGGTTTTGTTGTCGACGGCTTGTTGGTGTTTCGGAATGAACAGCCGAAGATGGGCGTCGGTTATCTCGTCTTCGTGGCTCTTGAGAAATTCTCGGCCCTGTTGGGTAATTCTCCGGCGGCCGCGCGATGGATAATGCACAAAACCGGCACGTTTTAAATACAAAATCGCCCAACTGATCCGATTTTCGATCCTTGATTGCACTCCGGAAGGGATCAGCTCTCGTTGGTCTGCATCGGTAAGATTGAGCCGATCGCTCACCAATTCAGCAAGGCGTCGGTCGGATAAGCTACTTTCGGCTGTGGCGAGAATTTCTAGAATTGGTTTATACAGTTTACTTTGCGTGGGTACGGACATTGTTTTGTGTTCCTGCCTGCTGCCATAACGGAGGGAGCGGCTTCACCCCAACGCATCTTTCATCTTGGCCTTGAAATCGCGCATGACCTGACAGACGGTCTCGGGCTTGGGCGCGGCACTGGTAACGTGCAGCCCGTGCAGACCCGCGTCGCGGTAGGCGCGAATCTCGGCCGCGGTGATGCCGGGGTCAACCATTGAGGTGATTTCCAACTCGGCATAATCCCGTCCGCCCGCTTCCATAAGCTGGCGCAATTCATCAAAACGGTGCTGCACATCACTCAGGGGCAGCGGGCCGATATGCCAGCCCTGACCGAATTCAACCACCCGCTTCAGGGCCGGGGTGGATTCGCCTCCGACCCAGATGGGCGGGTGCGGTTTTTGGGTCGGCTTGGGAGCAAAATGCAGGTCGCGATTGATCTGGACGAACTTACCATCAAAACGGGGCGTTTCGTTCGTCCAGACCTCTTTCATGACGGCAATATACTCCCGCGTGCGGGGTGCCCGTTCTTTGTACGGCACACCGAGCAGCTCGAACTCATCCGCCATCCAGCCCACGCCGGCCCCAAAGATCACCCGTCCGCCCGACGCTACATCAAGCGAGGCCACTACCCGCGCCATCTCCAACGGATGACGGTAGGGAACAATCGTCACGCTGGTCCCCAGTCTGACTGTTTTGGTGACCGGAATGAGCAGGGCCAGGACGGTGAAGGCATCCATCCATTCCATTGAAGTAAACACCGAATAGGGGTCCTGGCCACGCGCCTGGGCCGCGTCAACATAGGGATAGGTCGAGTCGATCTTTTTCGGAATAGTAATATGGTCGCCAGTCACAATACTGTCATAGCCGAGTTCTTCCGCGGTTTCGCC
This sequence comes from uncultured Binatia bacterium (SeqCode), assembly GCA_965243855.1. Lineage (GTDB taxonomy): Bacteria > Desulfobacterota > Binatia > Bin18 > Bin18 > Bin18. Next base: position 202,364 of record CBDEWE010000003.1, read on the forward strand.
GATCTTGCGTGCCCCATCGACCTCGCGCAGCGCCGCGCCGCCACCCACGTGTAGTCCGCAATACATCGCCATAAAAAATCCCTCCTGTTTTGTCGGATGCAGCTACTGCGCCACAATCCCACCGTCAACGGCCATGGCGTGGCCAGTGACGAACGAGGCCGCGTCGGAACACAGCCAGACCGCGGTTTCGGCAATTTCTTCCGGCTGACCCATACGGCCGATGGGCTCACCGGCTTCAATCTTCTCGAACATTCTGGGCCGGCGTTCTTTGAGCCGGCCGACCATGGACGTGTCAATAATGCCCGGACAGACCGCATTTACTCGGATGCCGGATTTGGCATATTCCAGGGCCGCGGTTTTGGTCAGGCCGACCACCCCGTGCTTGCTGGCCACATAGGCCGGCATACGTGGCGCCCCAAGCAGCCCGGCGGCTGAGGACGTGTTGACGATGGCCCCGCCGCCGTTTTTGAGCATCTGTGGAATCTCGTACTTCATGCACAGCCATACGCCGGTCAGATTAATCGCAATCACCGGGGCCCAGTCCGTCTCGGTATAATCCGCGGTTGAGGCCAGCGCGCCCTCAATGCCGGCATTGTTATAGGCGCAGTCCAGGCGGCCGTAGGTCTCGACCACCGCGCTCACCATGGCCTCGACTTCCGCGGCCTTGGACATATCGGCCTTAATGCAGAACGCTTCGCCGCCGGCGTCCTGAATCATTTTCACGGTTTCCTCGGCTCCGGCCACATTGATATCGGCCACTGCGACCTTGGCGCCTTCGCGGGCAAATATCTGGGCCGCGGCCCGCCCGATACCCGAGCTGGCCCCGGTGACCAGGGCGACTTTACCGCTGGTAAGCGTTCCCATGCTGTCCTCCTTTATTCTCGTAAAAGGATATTTTCATAGGGGATTGATATACTTGACCGTTCTCCTCAATGCTAGAAGCAGAGCAGGTCCCTGTTTTCTGGTGTTTGCCCGAGAGGTTCGTGTGAGGTATGAGAAAGCAAGAGGAAGATATGACCGAATATGAAACAGCTATTATTGCATTGAGAGAAACAGGAAATCTTACTGCTCTGGGGGTTGGGTTGGCTCAGGCTGCGCTTATTGCCGGCGGGCTGTTGGTCATGCGAAAAGCCGCCAGTCAGCGTGACAAGATGCACGACGAAGTTATGGCGGCATTCAAAGAGCAACGGCAAGACGCGACAGAGCAACACCGCGAAACAATGCGGGCATTGGAGGCCCTGATAGAACGGACCGCCCGGCCCGCGTCCTAGCATATCTTTATTGGGCAACCATGCCGCCATCAACGGACATGGCGTGGCCGGTAATGAACGAGGCCGCGTCCGAACACAGCCACACTACCGATTCGGCGATTTCCTGGGGGCTGCCCATGCGACCGACCGGTTCAAAAGAGGCCATCTTTGCGGCCCGGTGGGGACGGTGATCGGTCAGCCTGCCCATCATGGGGGTATCAATCGCGCCGGGGCAGACGGCATTCACCCGGATGCCGGCTTTGGCGTATTCCAGGGCCGCGGTTTTAGTCAAGCCGAGCACGCCATGCTTGCTGGCCACATAGGCCGAGCCTCTGCGGAAACCGAGCAGTCCGGCGGCTGAAGACGTATTGACGATCGCGCCCCCGCCCTGGGTGAGCATCGGTGGAACCTCATACTTCATGCACAACCACACGCCGGTCAGATTGATCGCAATCACTTGGTCCCAATCCGCTTCCGTATAGTCGGTTGTCATCATCGAGCTGCCCTCAACCCCCGCGTTGTTATGGGCCGCATCCAGCCGTCCGTAGGTCTCGACCGTCTTGGCAACGAGGGCTTCGACCTGTGCGGCCTGGGACACATCCGCGCTGACAAAGATCGCCTCACCGCCGGCCTCCCGTATGAGGCTGGCCGTCTCTTCCCCGCCTTCAATCGCAACATCGGACACCACGACCCTAGCTCCTTCCCGGGCGAAAGTCAGTGCGGTCGCGCGGCCAATACCCGAACCACCACCGGTCACAAGAGCGACCTTGTCCTGCATCAAGTCTGCCATGCCTATGCTCCTTATATCTGTCCCGCTCATTTCTCACAGTCCTTCCAATCTCTGCCCGTCCTGCTGTATCAGGCATGCGTCTGTGTGTAAAAGGGAAGTGGCGCCAGACAGTCTCACGCTGATAGCACGCTGTGACCGACTCTACTCGTCTCAGCCGACACCTGCTAAGACCACACGCAAGGAGGGAGACATCCATGCCGCAATGGACTTATACCAAGGGACTCCACGATTTGGGGAATGGCCTGTATGCCTATCTCCTGCCCGACGGCTCGTGGGGCTGGAGTAACGCCGGGCTGGTGGTGGATGGGGATCAGTCTTTGCTGGTTGATACGCTCTTTGACCTTGCGCTCACGCGGGAGATGCTGGCTACCATGCAAGACGTAACCGCTGCGGCGCAGTCGATCGATACGCTGGTGAATACCCATGCCAACGGTGACCACTGGTTCGGCAATCAACTCGTGCACGGCGCGCAAATCATTGCCTCCAAGGCGTGCGCGCAAGAGATGGAAGAACTCCCGCCCAGCCGTCTCGCCGATATGATGACAGCCGCTCCCAATATGGGTGAGCTGGGCGAATATCTCACCCGGATTCTCGGCTCATTCCGCTTTGACGATATTATCCCCACCCATCCCTCGCGTACGTTTGAGAAACGTCTCGATCTCAAGGTGGGAGACAAAGACGTCCAACTCATTGAGGTCGGCCCTGCCCATACCCTGGGTGATGTCCTGGTCTATGTGCCCGACGAGCGGACGATTTTCACCGGAGACATTCTCTTTATTGACGGGACACCCCTGATGTGGAACGGCCCGATCGCCAACTGGATCAAGGCGTGTGAGCTGATGCTTGCCCTGGATGTTGACACCGTGGTGCCGGGGCATGGGCCGATCACCGACAAGCGTGGCGTCGAGTCGGTCAGGGGCTATCTGCAATATATTGAAAAGGAAACCCGCGAGCGCTTTGACGCCGGCCTGTCCGCAATCGAAGCGGCCAATGATATCGCGCTGCACGATTATGCCGCGTGGGGGGACGCCGAGCGCATTGTGGTGAACGTCAACACGCTCTATCGCGAGTTCAGCGGCGAAACCGCGGCACCGGGCTTTGCCGACCTGTTCGGAGGCATGGCCACTTGGGCGAAGGGGCGGCAGCATTAGGAATCCTTTATCCGCAGGGTCAAGACCCTGAGGCAGGTGGAGTCACCATCCCCATACGAGAATGACATCCAAAGGATTCAAACTGAGACACTACCGTCGCCAGGGGATTTCTCACATGCGAGCCAAACGCAGGTAGTGTCGCACTTTGGAATTTTTTCTCCTCGCCCTCCGTCGCATTGTTCCTCCCGGTGCGCCGGACGCATTTTTTCGGTACCCACGGCATTTTTTTGGTGATTGCTACCCATTTTGGTAGCGACAGAAGCGGCCGAATCGTTTATGAGAGCCTCTATTTCGGCGGAACCAAGAGCGGAGTCCCAGCTCCTCATACAAGAGCGAAAGCCAAAGGACTCAAACTGAGACACTACCCAAACGCATTATACTAGATACGTTCAGACTGCATATGTGTTAAGATTGTATTTTACATCTGGAAGGAAGGAGCTTCACATGGCCGCAGGAATAGACATTCAGTGGGAACGGAAAAACGGGGCTTTGGTTGCCGCGACATCGCTGATTCTTGCAAGTGGCCTGCTCGTGCTGGCCGGCGTCTTTTCCGATGTACGCCCGGCCTTCGCGCAGACGCAGCTCGAATGTCCACTACCCGCCGGCGTGACTCCGCCTGAGGACCCGCGAGTGACGGCGCAACAGGTGGAAGACGGCAGCGCCAGCCTGATGGACTTCGCACTGGCCGTGAGAGAGCGGTCCAGAGAACATTCCCAGCAGGCCACGAGAGTGGAACAAGGTCAGTATATCGGATGTATCATCAGGCGGGAGGGCAGTCCCTGGCGTTCCGGTTCCACGTACATCGTAACCCTGACGCCCGACGGCAGGGTGTACATTCACGCCAAGGACATGTCATTGTCGGGCAGGCTGCTCAACCCCTTGATTTACGCAGAGATCCTTGTTGCGCTGGGCGTCTCCCCAACCGATCTCGCTAACCTGGCTTCTCCCGATCCTGGTACCGCCGCTCTCGCTCTCCAGGCCGTCTCTGCCGCATTGTCGCAAGAACCGGATGGTGCTTTCGATGCGACCGGTTCTATACCAGGCGCCTCCGGCCATGCCGTCGTTTATGTCTCGTCCGAATTAGGGGCTCCGATCGTGCTGCTCGCGGGATTCGATATCAATGAGTCTCATTTGGTTCCCATTAGCGATGAAGCTATCGATTACGGCGATCCGGCTGTCACCGCCAGGGACGTGGTAGACCGCGAGACCTTGAAGGCCTTCGTCACGCAAGCGGGGGAGTTCTTTCTTGAAATCATGAGTACCGGCGATGCAGCCGCGGGCTCGAAAGCCAGGATTGCCTTTCGGGATCCGAATGGGCCCTGGAGACATGGTTCCGTGTACATTGCCGTGTTGCAACCTGCCACCAATCTCATCCTGTTTCACGGCGCGTTCCCGGACCGGTTCGAGCTGCGACAAGCAGGGATTTCCCGCGACGCCGTGACCGGAGAGCTCATCGTGGATCAGCTCATCCGCGCGGCGAATAGCGGCCCGGAAGGCGGTTTCTGGGAGTATCACTTCGACGATCCCGCCGACGATAGCGACAGCGCCGACATCCCCAAGGTGGGCTACGCCCGTGTGTTTACCGGTCAACTCCCGGGGCCGGGCGGAACCACGATCCCATTCGACTTCATCATCAATTCAGGCTTTTATCTGAGTCCAGGGAGCGCAGAGGATCTGGTGGGACGGCTGGAGAATCCGGGGCCAAACTCGTTTCAGAGTGGGGTGAGTGCACTATGGGGCTGGGTGTGTGACGCCGCAATGGTGGAGATCGAGATCGAGACCGCGCAGGGAGAGGTCGCACCGTACATGGCGGCGTATGGCATGGAGCGGTTGGATACGCAGGAGATCTGTGGGGACACGAATAATGGGTTTGTGTTGTTATTCAACTGGAACCGGTTGGGGGCGGGTGACCACCTGGTGACCGCCTTGGTCGATGGGCTGGAGTTGGGTCGAGCGATGGTGCGGGTGACGACGGTGGGGGAGGGGGCGCAGGAGGAGTTTCTGGCAGGGGCGATGGGGGAATGTGTGGCGGAGGACTTCCCCTCAATGGGCGAGACGGTCACACTGGAGTGGCAGCAAACCAGTCAAAACTTCGTCATTACGAACGTGGAGTGAGTGAACGGCGGGGCTTTTTACAGGCACGAGACCCGACTACTTCCAGCCGAGTAATGTGTTGCATTACTCGGCTGCCCCCCGCTCCCCTACGCAGTTCCTGTCCGCGGCAGTGGGCCAGGAGTGCGGGCTGGAAGCCCGCAAGCGGCCAAGATGGCCGCTCTCCCAGGCAGCGGGAGGGCGAGCGGCCCGAGGCAGGGGCCGCCGGACCGGTCCCGGGCGGCTCACGCCACAATCTGCATCACACGTTTTCAGACAGGAGGCTGATAGTCCCACCAATCCTCCGCGAGCAAAAACCTGTCAGTTTTCCAGGGTTACGCCGCGACCGCCCCGCCATCCACGGCCATGGCGTGGCCGGTGACAAACGAGGCTGCGTCCGAGCACAACCACACCACGGCCTCGGCGATTTCTTCCGGCTGTCCGGAACGGCCTATGGGTTCCGCGGCAATCATCTTATCGAGAATGTCCGGTCGGTTGCCTGAGACTCGGTCGACCATGGCTGTCTTGATGACTCCAGGACAGACCGCGTTGATCCGGATACCGGATTTGGCGTATTCAAGCGCGGCGGTTTTTGTCAGTCCAACCACCCCGTGCTTGCTGGCCACATAGGCAGCCATGCGCTTCACGCCGATGAGGCCCGCACCGGAGGCCGTATTGACAATGGCGCCACCCCCTTGTTGGAGCATGTGCGGGATCTCATACTTCATACACAGCCAGACACCCGTCAGATTGATCTGAATGACCGGTGCCCAGTCCTCTTCGGCCTGCTCGGCTGTTCTTTTGAGTACGCCTTCGATACCGGCGTTATTATGGGCGTAGTCGAGCCTGCCGTAGGTCTCAACGGTCTTTTCTACCATGGCGGCTACGGAGGCCGCCTCGCCCATATCGGCCTCAATGAAACATGCTTCACCACCAGCCCCTGTGATGAGGGATACTGTTTCTTGTCCGCCGACGATATTGAGATCGGCAACCGCGACTTTGGCGCCGTCACGGGCGAAGGCTAGGGCGGTTGCCCGACCAATGCCCGAACTGCCTCCGGTAACGAGGGCGACCTTACCTGTCATATCTGTCATGCTGTGCACTCCTTGTCTTTGCTGGCGAGATTATCCTGTGAAACGACAGGCGTGTCAAAGCGTCCCGTGGAAGGTCAGGCGTAACTTGACACGGCTTTCGGTTACGCTAGGGTGCGGCTGAAGTTGACGCAGCGTCGCGTCTGAAAAAGGAGGGGAACAATGAGCAAGGGCCATCGTCTCATTGATAGTGACTCTCATATTCTGGAGCCGCCGGATCTGTTTGAAAAATACCTCGAACCCAAGTTTCGCTCACATATGCCGCGGGCGTGGGTTGATTATCAAGGCGACCCGCTCGGTTTTGGCATTTCCGTGACCGTTCCGTCGGCCCACGACCAAGAATACGTCATGCCCTTTGGGAGTGATCCCGTCCGAGAGGGCCGGCCCGCTTTTGGTGATGCCGGCACCCGTATCGTTTTGCCGGAGCATGACGAAGCCTATGCGAGCTTTGCGCGCGAGGGTTTCCCGCCCGAGCACTACGGCCTGGCCCTGGAGCGGGCGGGCATTGATTATATGGTTCTGTATCCGACGGCTGGTCTGTACATGACGGCGGTGCCGGAACTCGAAGCCGATACCGCGGCGGCCTATCGCCGGGCGTATAATAACTGGCTGCACGACTTTTGTTCCGCAGCCGGCGAGCGAGTGGTCGGCGTCGCTTCGGTGGACTTGCGAGACCCCTTTGAGGCGGCAAAAGAGGCCCGCCGTTGTGTCAAGGAGTTCGACTTCAAGGCGGTGCACATCAACCCGACCCCGGTTGGGAAGCATCGTTTATACGATGAGTTTTACGATCCGCTGTGGACCGCCCTGGAAGACCTCGACGTCCCGTTGGGCATCCATGTCGGCGCCGGCAACGCCGCGGACGAGATGCTGTATTACTACTTGCCCGAACTCCGCGTTGCGCAAGGCACGGTGGCGTTCACCATTGGCAATATGCTGGCCAGCACGGCGCTGATTATGGGAGGCGTATTGGAGCGTCATCCCAGGCTGCGGGTGGTCCATCTGGAGTCAGGCGCGGGCTGGGTGGCCTTTTGGTTGGACCGTCTCGGGGCCGGCGTCCAAGGCGGCTTTCGGGGGCTGGCCATTGACGGGCTGAGCATGGCACCGCTCGATTATTTTCAGCGCCAGTGCTATATCGCCGCCGACCAGGATGACCCCGGTATCGCCCAGGTGATCGCCACCCTGGGCGACGACAATATTGTCACCGCCACCGATTTCGGCCATCCCGAAGGCCGCTTGTATGCGCGAGCGACCGAGGAGCTGCTCGGCCTGCCCGATGTATCGGACGAGAGTAAGCACAAGATCATGTGGGAGAACGCGCTCAAACTGTATCCGATTCAGCCGGAGTAGGGAGGGAGGCACACAGTGGGACTCTATCGCCTGTACACCGGGGACGACGGCCAATCGCATTTCGAAGACCAGAGCCTGGCCTCGCATCCAGCCCTGACCGAACCGCAGGCCACGTCACATATCTCTTTTGTTGAAGTGCCGGTCGGGACCTTTATGGACTGGCATCCCGCGCCGCGCCGGCAGTACGTGATTATTGTCTCCGGCCAACTGGAAATCGGCCTGGGCGACGGCACCACCCGGCGCTTTGGCCCCGGCGACGTCCGCCTGGTCGAAGACACGACCGGTCAGGGTCATACCACCCGAGTGGTGAGTGACGAACCGGTGGTGATGGGCATTATCCCGTTGGCCGGGTAAGCCCGGACGGTCGGTATTACTGAGACGAGGAATTCGCTCGCCCCGTGACTTTTTCAACCATCTGACCGAACACGGCCTCGGCCCGTCCGTGGACCTCTTCCGGTGTGAGCGGTTGGATGGGATGCTCCACCAGGATGACCTTGAAGTCCGGCATGCCGAGCGCCTTGGCCTGCGCAAGGGCGGCATTGGAAAACTCGGTCGTGGCAAACACCGCAGAGGGGATACCGGCTTTTTCAAAAAAGATGCCGTCGTGCACACTGCACGTTGTACACGACCCTCAATCGGCCAGGGCTTCAATCAGAAAATCGCATTTTTGGGCCAGTTCCTGACGGATGTCCTCCGGTGCCGGACGGGCGAACGTGGGCTTCATGCGCCGGATGATGGCGCGCGGCTGACAGTGTGCGGTCAACATTGCTTCCACGCGGTCCAGGAAAAAATTGCCCTTGGCCTTGCTGATGTCAAGCAGGCCAACGGTCTTGTCGCGCAAGTCCGGTAAACGGGCCGCGAGCGCCGAGGCGGCCTGCTTCGGGGCTGCGGTCGGGTCATAGAGTTTTGGCATGTTGTTCTCCTCTTGAAGGGGTTTATGTCTCTATGGGTACGGTCACCAGATCACTCCGCCCGGCGCCACCACCCCAGCCGCACATATGTACGGAAAAGCGTCCGGCCGTCCCGCCGGCCACGACAATAATAATGCCGTCCGGCGAGGACACTTTCGGGATCAGGCTGAAGTCGTCCGCGGCGTTCAGCCAGCCGGGCAGGTTGGCTCGGTTCACGCCTTCGCTGCCGTCCGGTCCGGGCAGGAGTTCGTGCAGCGGCCGCCGGACGTTCTCGTACAGATAGCGCTTGACGTCCTGTTTGCTCATGCCGTCCGCGGCCATGCTATTGGCGTGTTCGGGACCCACCACGACAATATAGTTGCCGGCCAGATAGGTCTTATCGCTCCAGCCGACCGCCATACTGGCCCCGAGGGTGTCCAGAATGCCGCGCGCCGTACGGCTGCCGTGGTTACTCACACACTGCGGAGCGTCGCAGCAATAGACGCTGATAGTGCTCTGCTCCGGCTCGTAGCCGTGCTCAACGTGGAGGGGGTCCCACGGGTTCTGCTCTTCGTACTCGCCTATACAATAGGTGTATTTGCCGGGATGGCCCATGGTTGACTTATCGATCTCGCCCGGATGCGCCCCGCCGATATTAATCATGATCAGGCGCAGCGCCCGGCCGATGGTCGCATTGGCCCGCCAGCCCGAACCAAATACGCCGGCCGCACAGTTAATATCGAGCTGCTGGCGGATTGGGCCGTTGATAATAAACAGCGGCGTGGCCGTGTGGGTGGTGCCCTGCACGCCGTGCAGATTGGCCCGTTCGTCGCACATGGCCCGCACGCCGGCAATCACGACCGGCAGGAATGCCGGCGTGCAGCCGGCCATGACCGCATTCACGGCGATTTTCTCGACCGAGGCTTCACCAAAATTGGGCGGCACGAGCGCAACCACTTCGTCTGCGGCCTGGGAGACGGCAGCCAGCATGAGCTGCATGCGTTCTTCCGTTGGGGGAACAACGGGGAGCCCGTCGGTAACGCCCTGCTCGAAGTAGTATTCGATGGCGTCGAGTTCCGCGTCCAGGGGTGTGTCGTGTGCCATGATGCTCTTTTATTTCTCTTGGGGTTTTCGTCCGAATCAGCTATACCCCAACCAGACGGCTGATTCAAACAGCACACGCTCAGCAGACAAGGAGACGGAGCATGGCCAGCGTATTCAACGACTACTACTCGCACGAGAACCACGGCCCGTTTGAGCTGTTCGAGCTCGGCAATTTTGCCCTGGAAGAAGGCGGCACCCTGCACGACGGCAAGCTCGCCTATACCACCCAGGGGACGCTGAGCCCCCAAAAGGACAATGCCATCCTCATGCCGACCTGGTACTCGGGAACCAGCAAGATCATGGCTGACGTCCATGTGGGCAAAGGCCGGGCCATCGACCCGGACAAATACTTCGTCATTATCGCCAACCAACTCGGCAACGGTCTGTCAAGTTCGCCGTCCAATACGCCTGCTCCGTTCAATATGGCGCGTTTCCCGCACATTCGGATCGGCGACGATGTCCGCGCCCAGCATAAGCTGCTGACCGAACAGTTTGGCATTGAACGCCTGGAGTTGGTATGTGGCGGCTCCATGGGTGCCCAGCAGACCTATGAGTGGGCGGTGCGCTATCCCGATATGGTCAAGCGCGCGGCCCCGCTGGCCGGTACGGCCAAGAACACGCCGCACGACTTTCTGTACGTTGAGACCTTAAACGAGGCCATCACATCGGACCCGGCCTGGAATAACGGCTGGTATACCGACCCGCACGCGGTCCAGGTCGGACTACGCCGCCAGGCCCGCCTGTGGTCAGTGATGGGCTTCTGTACCGAGCTGTTCAAGCAGGAACCCTGGCGGGAGCTGGGCTTCTCTTCCACCGAAGACTTTGTGGTCGGTTTTGTTGAAAACTATTTTCTGCCCATGGACCCGAACAACCTGCTGTGCATGGCCTGGAAATGGCAGCGGGGAGATGTCAGTCGGCATACCGGCGGAGATCTCAAACAGGCGCTTGAGCGGATTCGGGCAAAAGTATTTGTCATGCCGATTGACGAAGACATGTTTTTCCCGCCGCGCGACTGTGAAGCCGAACAGCAACTCATTCCGAACAGCGAGTTTCGGGTGCTTCGCAGTGTATACGGACACCTCGGGCTGTTTGGCATTGAGCCGGACTATCTGAAACAAATTGATCAGCACCTGAGCGAGCTGCTGGCGATACCGGTCTAGGGCTTTCCCGTCTGAAGTAAACCCTTGGTCTCCTTTCGACAGTGGTATATGTCACGCACGAACGTAAATATCGACGATGAGGCCTGCGCCGAAATCATGCGCCGTTATCGCCTGACCTCGAAGCGCGAGGCGATCAATCTGGCACTTCGCGCACTTGCAGCGGAACCTCCTGATATTGATGAAGCCAAACGGCTTCGCGGGTCGGGTTGGGATGGTAACCTCGACGAAATGCGGTCCGGTCGCCCAACGTGATTCTGATAGATACGTCCGCACCCTACCAGGGCTTTACTCCCCCATACCCAGAAACGCCTTGACCCGATCCGTACACCGCGCGGTGTCGAAATCCCGATGCAGGCTGACCGTAATCATGCTGGGGTCGCCGGCGTAGAACATCTCGTACAGCTCGTGCCGGGAGCCAAAATCAGAGCCAACCAGGTCCCAGGCCAGCTTAAAGAGCCGGACCTTGTCCCGGGCCGGGATGCGGGCGCCGCGATAGTATTTTTCCAGGTCTGGGCCGGTCGGCCCGTCAAAAGCCGAGAATGTCGCCGGAAGCTGCATCAACCCGCCCGCGCCAATCCGACGCATCATGGCCATCAAGCGCGGGTAGATACGCGGCCCCCAGACCCGTCCGACCTGGAGGGGTTCCAGAGCCGGATAGATGGCCCCGTTGGACGGGTCAATTTCGGCCTCGTGTTCCGCCGCCAGCAGGATGGATTTGATGATTTCCACGTAGCTGGCCGCTTCCCCCAGGGTTTCCTGGACAACCGGCTTGTCCTGAACCCCGATGGCTTCAGACATGAGGCTGAGCGTGCCGTAGACAAACTCGAGCTTGGACAACAGCCGCGTGTTGGTCTGGTGGGCCGTCCATTCGCGAATGCGGGTACCGGCATACATCTGGCCGACCAGGTTGACGTCTTTGTGCAAAAAAACGCGTTCCCAGGGGACAACCACATCATCAAAAACCGCGACCGCATCCATCTCGTCAAACCGGGCGCTCAGCGGATGATCCTCGACCGCACCCGGTCGGGTAAAGGACTCCCGACACAGAATCTTCAGCCCCGGCGAGGCAACCGGGATAATAAAGACCATGGCATAGGCTGACTCCGCCGCGGTCAGGGTTGGCGGAAAGGGCCAGGCCAGAATCTCATCGGCGAACGGCGCGGCCGTGGCTATCATTTTCGCGCCTCGAATCACCAGCCCTTCGGCGGTCTCGTCTACAATCCCGAGACACTGATAGGGGTCGTCCTGCTCGGCCCGGTTCTTGGAGCGGTCCACCTGCGGGTCAATCAGGGTATGGGTGAGAAACAGGTCGTTCTCGCGGCAGTGCTCATAATAGTCCAGGACGCGCTCCCTGCACTCCGGGCTCTGCTGGGCAAAATAGTCGGCCTTGGCCGCCCAGGCAGTGACCATGGCATTGAGGAAGTCCGCACTGCGGCCCATCATGCCGCAGGTCGCATCCGCCCAGGCCTTACTCATGGCCCGCCGCCGCACGAGATCGTCCCGCGTGCGCGGGATGAGAAACGACAGCCCGACGGGATTGCCGCTTGCCGGCGAGGGGTAGCACAGCGTGTCCTGATAGGCCGGGTCGTGCTGCATGTCATATAAACGCGCCACGCTCTCGACCGCGGCTCGAAAGGCCGGATGGGCGGTCACATCTTCGACGCGCTCGTTGCCCAGCCAGACCTCACGCCGGTCGCGCAGTCCCGCGATAAACTCTGCTCCGGTACGTGCACCCATAATCGCTATCCTTTGTTCCCGATCCTCTATAGATCAGTCCGGGCTCGTCGGACAAGACGCGCTGTTCCTTTCGCGCTCACCCGGTCAACTTGACTCCGATTCGGAACAGCAGCCTGAAGCCTGCGCCGAAAGGTGTCCAGCCTGGGTTGACGCGGGAAGAAATACAGATGGGCCGGACACGTGCAGTCGGATGCACCAAACCCAAGAAGAGGAATCGATGCGCCCGGCATGCGCGCAAAAATATCCGCCCAGGCATGTTCCCGGCGAACGCAGTCGTAGGAATACCAGACGTGTCGAAGCGTGGCTGCCCGGCGGAGATAATCAATATGCCAATGCGGACGGGTCGCCAGCCGAGAATGATGACCGACCCGCGCCCGCACGCCTCCCGGTCCCAGGGCACTGCCAACGTAGACGTAGCAGCCCGGCTCAACGGCGAGTTGGCCCAGCCGCCCAACCTGGACAATTTGCTGGTGGTCAGCCTGCAAGATAAGGGCATAGGTGCCGGGGAGAGCATCCATTTTCAGGGCCATCTTTATTAGTCTCCACAGGTCTCTATACTACAAGGGATGCGCGGGGACATGTTTCATAACAGAGCAGAGCCGGGCATGAGTGTGCGAACCCGTTACACCTTGCCAGGGAGCACGACCCAGGACCAGCTCCTCGGTCAGTTGCAAATGCGTTTTCCCGTTGAGCTCACTTCTCTGGGAACCCAGGCGCGGCACTATTTCGATACCTTTGATTGGCGTCTGTTCCGGCGTGGGCTGGCATTGTGTCAGGCGCACGATACGGTTGCGCTCTGGTCGCTGGATAACCGTCCGGTGAGCGAGCGCACATCCTGCTCGGTGCTCCCGCCCTATGTCAGTAAGTGGACGGAGAGTCCCCTCAAAGCGCAACTCCTGCCGCTGGTCTCAATCCGTGCGCTTATGGAGCGAGCGGTTGTGTACGCCGCGTATTTTGTGCTGGCGGAGCAGGCGGCTCCCCATCGCCCGGTGGCGCATATTGTTTTTGAAGAAGGGGCCGCCAAAGACTACGGACGAATCGTCCCGCTTCCGGCCCAGATCGAGGTTGCAACCTATGCCGGGTCGACCGTGGCTAGTGACCTGCGAGCGTGGTTGGACTCCTTGGGCCTGACAACGGTTTCCCCGAGCGGTCCTGCGGCAACCCTGTATACAGTCCAGCAGGCCAGGGCGTATTCCGCAAAACTCGCCTTCACATTCGAGCCCGACATGCGGGCTGAGCGCGCGGTGCGTACGATTCTGACCTTTCTGCTCGACATCGTCAGACAGAACCGGCCGGGTATCCTCCACGATATCGATACCGAGTTTTTGCACGACTTTCGGGTGGCTGTCCGGCGCGCCCGATCCTTGCTCGGCCAACTGCCCAAGGTGCTTCCGGTTCGCTTGACCAAACACCTGCGCAAGGACCTGTCTTTTTTGGGTAGCCTGACCAACCACCTGCGCGACCTGGACGTATTGCTGCTCCGCCAAGCCGACTATCTGGCCGCCGTGCCGCCAGACCTGCGACCGGATATGGAGCCGCTTTTTCGCGCCGTTCAGCATGAACGCTACGCCACCCATCACCGGCTGGTGGAGGCGCTGAACACCCCACAGTCTGAGGCCATTCTTCAGCGCTGGGAAAGTGCGACAACAGAGACGAAGGCCCAGGGGCCGCAGGCAGAACGCAAGCTGGCCAAGCTGGTCCGAAAAGCCATCCGCAGGCAGTGTCAGCGCGTGCTCACCTTCGCATCGCCCGACACTCTCAAGGACAGCGCCCCCGAGCAACTGCATCGACTGCGCATCGCCTGTAAGAAGCTGCGTTATATGTTCGAGTTTTTTGCCAGCGTGTTTCCCCAAGAAATGACGGCGGAACCGGTCCGACGGCTGCGCGTTCTCCAGGATGTACTCGGTCAGCTCAACGACCTCGATGTTCAGCAGCAGATGCTGCGAAACCTCGTCCGTGCAGTACCGAGCCCGCCTGGCCAGCACCACCGCACCGATACCGCAGTTCACCTCCTGACGCAGACCTTTGAAACGCGGCAGGAACAACTGCGCGCGCAAGTCCAGACGACCTTGACGGACTTTATCGCCGAGGTCGCCCCGTGGTCATAAAACGAGACGGTAAGGAGAACGGTTCACGGACCTCACACGCCTGATTGTGGCGGGCTGGCGTAGGGGACCTTCCATACCCCTGGGCCGTATAAGAGGGCGAGCCCGCGATGCAGCTTATTGTCGCGTGACGGGTGTAAGGGGAAACGCTCCTGGAGAAAACGGCTGATCCGTCTCAGCTCATCCTGTGTGCCGGTCTCCAGCTCGACTTCGACCTCATAAAACGTGGCAAAAGTACGCTCCGGTGCTTTCGGGTCACGATACCGTGCCGTATCGAGTGCCATCTCCGCCAGAGCCTCTGCTTGTGGTTCAGCGCTCCGCTTGATGGCCAGGCGTTGGCGCTCTACCTCGGAAATGAGAATAGGGGCTAGCGTCTGGCCAGCCGAGACGGTTGGTAAAGCGTCGGCCAATTCTTCTGGCGGGACGAAGGGAAAGGTCGGAGCACTGGGCAGGACCACCGTTCGCTCCGGGCGCGCATGAATGGCTCCTTTGACTTGCCCCTGTCCCTTGGTCGAAGCTTCCCAGCCATCGTCCCCTATGCGTCGAAGACGCAGGGCGAGCGCATGCCGGGTGACGAGGAAATCGGCCGTATCCAGATACGTCGTCTGCAACTGGAGAGTCGGGCGGCGCTCAAGACGAAAGGGACCGAACTGGGAGCAGGTTGCGATCTGATCGAAGACCGTCACGTCCTCGGTGAGGAGTTTGACTTCAACTTCCTGAAGGACGGCGCCCGGGGTTGTCATTGCTCTGAAAGTCCTTTCTCCGGCGCGTCGCCTCCCAGCGGTATGAGGCTGCGTGCCGTATGACGGAGAAGAAGGATTGTCAGCTTTCTCTGGTCGGTGTGTCAAGTCCTCCGTAGGAGTAAGAACCTTGACCCTGCCCGCATGAACAGGATAGGGATACGGCACGTCAAAAAAGCTCGGGATTATACAGGGAGGGGAAAGAGATGTCCTACGATCTGCTGATTAAGAATGGTACGGTGGTTGACGGGAGCGGTGCGCAGCCGGTCCGGGCCGATATCGCGGTTGCAGAGGGAAAGATCGCTGAAATTGGAAAAATCAGCGACGGCGCAAAAAAGGTCATTGATGCGTCCGATCTGACGGTCACCCCCGGCTTTATCGACCACCATACCCACTATGATGCTCAGATCTGCTGGGACCCGGTCATCTCTCCGTCGTCCTGGCACGGCGTGACCAGCGTCATCATGGGCAACTGCGGCGTGGGCCTGGCTCCATGCAAACCCGATGTGCGAGAAATCGCGGCCTGGGATCTCGTTAATGTCGAGGCCATTCCTTTTGATGTGCTATCACAGGGCGTGACCTGGGACTGGGAAACCTTCCCCGAATATATGGACGCCGCCGACAAGCGTGGCTCCGGGATCAACCTCGGGTTCATGGCGCCACTGACACCGTTTCGTCATTACGTGATGGGTGAAGAATCCATGGAGCGGGCCGCCACGCCAGAGGAAACAACCCGGATCGCCGCCCTCCTGCGAGAGGCCATGCAGGCCGGGGCGTTTGGCTTTTCGACCACCAACGGCCCGCAGCATATCGGCTATCAGGGCCGGCCGCTCGCCTGCCGCCTAGCCAGCTTTGACGAACTGGCCGCCTATGCCGGCGTCCTCAAAGACCTCGGCAGGGGCTCGATTGAACTCGCCCTGAACGACCAGCCGGGTGTGGTTACGGAAAGCGACTACGCCTTGCTCGACCATTTGGGCACGGAAAGCAATCGTCCGGTGACCTGGCTGGCCATGCTGTCACGCGACGACCAGCCCGATGTCTGCATGGAAACGCTCCGCCAGACCGAGTCCCTGATTCAGCGCGGGATCGTCCCGCAGGTCACCTGTCGGCCGCTCAGTGTGCAGGTCAATCTGCGCAACCCGTTTATTTTTGCCAATCTGGAGTGTTGGAATCCGGCCTTTAACAAGTCCGAAGAGGAGCAGATCGCGCTCTACCGTGACCCCGACTTCCGCCAGGCTTGGCGCAAAACCTTTGAGCAGCCCAGGGTCTTTCCTGGGAAGTGGGACCGGGTTGATATTCAGGAGGTCAGCAATCCCGCGCTCAAACAGTACGAAGGCAAAACGATTGACGAGGTGGCCCGCGAGCGGGGAAAAGACGGGCTGGACACCTTTCTCGACCTGGCCATTGAGGACAATCTGAATATCCAGTACGTCATGGCCCTGTTTAATGCGGACGAAAATCGTGTGGCCGAACTCATCACTCATCCCAACACGATGATTGGCCTGTCGGACGGTGGCGCTCATGTGGATATGCTGTGCGACGCTGGTTACTGCACCTATCTGCTCGGTACCTGGGTGCGGGAAAAACAGCTCATGCCGATTGAGCGGGCGGTCCAGCGCATCACCTCCGAACCGGCCCGGTTCTTTGGCGTGCCCAATCGGGGTGTGCTGGCTGAAGGCATGGCCGCCGATATTGCCATTTTCGATGCCGCTACCATCGGCTCGCCCAGGCGGCCCGAGATGCGCCACGACCTGCCTGGCGGCGGCCGGCGTCTGGTCGTCCCCGCTCAGGGGGTGATGCACACGATTGTGAACGGCGAGGTCTTATACCAAGACCAGCAGCACACCGGCGACCTGCCCGGCCAAGTGCTGCGGGCCGGAGCCGCCTAGATCGCTTTTTCTCCAGCCACGCGCCCCTCCCCGGAGGGGCGCTAAAATATCCCCTCTCGGGAGGGGTGCCGCGAAGCGGCGGGGTGGGTTTCCCCTTCTGCTCGATATAAACACTCCCGCTCATCCAAAACCGAATCCACAACAAGACGCCCCGGACATGGCCAGAGCCAACCAGACCCCGGAACAAGCTGCTCGCGAAAACATTGACAGCTTGCTCACCCAGGCAGGTTGGGCGGTCCAGGACAAAAATAACATTGATCCCAAGGCGAGTCTCGGCCTTGCCATACGTGAATACCAGACCGATGTCGGGCCGGCCGACTACGTGCTTTTCATTGACAGGAAACCCGTCGGCCCGTTCGTATTCGGACGACGGCGCTGCCTCGCTCTGGAAAAACGTGCATGGATGGCTCAATAAGTTATTGATTTTGCTTAGGATGATGTTTGAAGAGTGTCTATGATGGCTCAATAAGTTATTGATTTTGCTTAGGGTTATTTTTGAAGAACGTCTATTTTTTCCAAAATGGTTCGATAAGTCCTTGATTTTCCTGACTTTTGGCCTGAGACCCCCCCCCTATAAATTACAAAATGGTCTGATAAGTCCTTAATTTTTCCTTTGTACCATAGAATAGAACTATGTTTTAATATTAAAAGGCTTGTCAGAACAGTGATCAGCCTGGATGACTAACAGAGGGCGTGGCTGGACCGGCAGGCCGCGTTGCGTCGTGTGTCCACGGCCTCGCTGATTCGCCAAGCGGTCAGCGAATTTCAGATACGGGAACAGCGCGGCTCGGCTGCGTCGTTTCAAGGGGTGCTCAAGCAGACGGCGGGCATCTGGCAGGCCGGGGACGGGCTTGAGTACCAGGAGCGTATTCGCCAGGAATGGCCTTAGAGGGCAACCCACCCCGCCGCTACGCGGCACCCCTCCGGGGAGGGAATGGTGGGCACCCATCTCGGAATTCCGTGCCCCCTCCGAGCGAGGGGAGCTATGGAACTAATGGGTTGGGAGGGGAGAAAAGTGGGCGCTGACGATCTTCCACTGACCGTCTTCTTTGCCGAAGACGAGGGTGGTCCGTCCGTTTAGGGTGCTGACCTGACCGTCCTTCCCCACCGAGGTGAAGGTATCATAGCCGTTTGCCACACCGGCACTCCTGCCAATGGTCCGGCAGGACAGTTGGCGCAGGCCGGAACTGGCCGAGGTAACGCCTGCCATCGCGCCCCGCAAAAACTCAGCGAACTCCGCCTTGCTGTCAAACCGGTAGGGAACGTGGTCAATCACCTCAAGGTCTTCGGACAACATGCCGATCGCCTTTTCCACATCCAATTGCGCAAAGGCGTCAAAGAACCCTCTGGCCGCGGCTTCGATCTCTCGTGCACTCATAGCTTCCTTCCTCCCGTATGGATTATTCTGTCCCGTCTGCTTAGCGGGACTGAGAAAGGGATGCAAGCCGGCCTGACCTTTCAGAGGCAGCGGTTGCGGAATTGCGCTTTCTCAGGCAGAAAGAGGCTCGATAACGAAGGCCAGCAGTACCCCGGCTCCGGAGGGGATGTAAAGAGTAAACGTATCCTCCAATAGATATGAGATGCCGGGCACGTTTACTCTTTTTGGGCTGGGGCTTTCTCAGGGGAGACAGAGTGACAAATATGTTTCGTGGAGGATGTGTCCTCCTGTGCTGCCTGGTGTCCTGGGTCGTGTTTGGATCTTTTGCCTCGGTTGCCCAGGCGCAAGAGGGAGAACGCGAACGCATTCTTGAAAATTTCTTCCTCTACCGAGACGGGCCGCTGCAGGTAGAGGGCATCCAGCCCGGCCTGAAACTTGATGCCACCAATGCCGCAGTTGCCTCGGCGGTCTTACCGCCGGAGATTCTGACCTATCTGGCGGCGGGTGATTTTTCGATCACCGTGCAGGAGACCACGGACCTGCCGCTCCGACAGT
Organism: uncultured Binatia bacterium (SeqCode); assembly: GCA_965243855.1. Taxonomy (GTDB): domain Bacteria; phylum Desulfobacterota; class Binatia; order Bin18; family Bin18; genus Bin18. Next base: position 221,642 of record CBDEWE010000003.1, read on the forward strand.
CCTTTATTGACGCAACGCTCCAATACCACAATGGAGTCGTGGCCGGGGAGGGCGAACTCCAGAATTATGTGGCGGGTCAGCCTTTTCCCGTGCTCGACGCGGACGACCCGCAGGCCGGGCTGAAGGCGGCCTGGAACCTGCGCTACCGCGACCAGGGTGACGATGCGCAAATGTGGGCGACGAACAGCTTGGTCAATGGCAATGGCAATACCGAACGTTCGCAGACGTTTGCGTTTTTCTCGCTCTACGGCATGCATCGACCCGACAGCGCAAAAAACCTCCCGCAGTGGGAGCAACAGGGCATCTACACCAAACAATATACCCGCATGCTGTCGCCGGCTGACAGCGATGGGAATCAAATCCTGGCCGTGCAGCCCGACAACGATTTCCTGCCGCACGACCAGTGGGCCTATGATCCCAAGACGCGCCGTACCCGTAAAATTGTCTATATGCCATACATCTCGCCTGGGCGGGGGGTGGTGCTGATTGAGGATCGCTCCGGCTTCCTTGGCTATATTCACGCCTATGACTGGAAATATCTGCGCGAGCAGACGGTCCTGACACCGGGGCCGATCCGGGCCAGTGCCCCTACCTGGGGCGGGCGTGGCAATTGGTATATGGTTGACCCCTGGGAGCTGCGCCGGGCCGTGGTGGTTGAGGCCACGCCGAAAAATTCGCATCCCCTGTATAGCAAGCGCATCCTGTATATCGATATCCAGACCTCTCTGCCCCTATTTGCCTTTACGTATGACCACGAAGGGCAGCATAAACGGAGCTTTCTGGTGGTCGCCCGGCACCCCGAATTCAATCCGTGGGGTAATAAGGACTGGGTGGCGCAGATTGCCGCCCAGGGCTCGATTGACTATCAGCTTGAGCGGGCCAACAATTTTCAGATCACCAAGATTCTCCTGAATCGGGACCTCCCTCCGAGTCAGTTCACTGTCATGACCCTCATGCTGCGCGGGAAGTAAGGCAGTGGCAATGCCTATTCCACCGGACATTGAGATGTCTGCCGGTCTGCCGAGGAAAAAGTGGTGGGTCGGCCTGCTGGTGGGTGTATTGCTGAGCCTTCAGTCCGGTCCGGCTTGGGCGGTTTTTCTCGATCAGGACGAAAGCCTGCGCTTCAGCGGGCGCGTGTACAACCGCACCGCCTTTTCAGTCGAGCGGGCCGCGGAGAATACGCGCCTCCAGACTCCCTATAACGACTGGAATATGCTCCAGAACCGGACGTTTATTCAGGGCGAGCTGAGCCATGACCTGACCGGCCTGGTAGCGGGGAACGCGACCGGGCTGCTGGCACCGCTGCAAGCGCTCCTCGCCCCCCTGCGGCTGCTGAGAGCGGATACTCTCGACTATTTTGTGACCTACCGCGGGGAATACGACGGGGTGTGGGACTATGGCCCGGCGGCTTTTCGGGAGCGCTATCCACTGTTTGCGGACTGCGGCACGCCGACCAAAGCCAAACGTTCGCACCCCCGGCGCTTTGACTGTCAGCATGCCGACCCGCGCCAACGCTTGCGGCATCGGCATCGCTTGTTTGAAGCCTATGTGAACTATGCCTATGGGCCATTCTTCCTGCGGATCGGACGCCAGAACCTGTCATGGGGTGAGACCGATGTGTTTCGCCTCCTGGATCAGATCAATCCGCTCGACGCCGGCTTTGGCGGCTTTCTGGTGTCGCTCGACGAGCGACGGGTGCCGCTCGATATGGCCCGGGTTGTGTATGGGTTTGGCGGTGTGGGGCCGCTGTCCGAGCTCAACCTTGAAGGCTTTCTGGTCTTTGACGATAAAATTGCCGCGCCCGTGCCGACCGGCTCCCCCTGGTCCACGCCCAACCCGCCGGGGGTCACCGGTCAAATCAAAAAACCCTCAAAGAATTTCGCGGATGCGCGTGGGGGTGGGCGTATTGTTGGCGTGTGGGGCGAGGTCATGTTCAGTCTGGCCCACTACGCCACCTATCTGGACACGCCCGTGCTGCGCATCGTCACGCCGACCAACCGACCCGTCAGTCTGGGTGCTTTTGAGGCCGCGGTACAGGCCGGCGACACGGGTCGCTTTTTGACCGACCATTTCCAGGCCAAGGCGCTGTATCCGAAAATACAAATCAGCGGCGGTTCGCTCACTTTCGGGGTGCCCCGCATCTCGTCCATTCTCCGTAGCGAGTTTGCCTATTTTCACTCCGAGCCGTTTTTTCACAATGCCGCCGCAGACCAGCTTTTGGGGCCGGCCTTAACGGGCGGTATCACACCCGGCTTCCAGCAGGTCGGCACCGACCCGGACACGGGTCGCCCTTTGATTCGCTACCGGAATAAGATCACCCGATCCGACGTGGTGCGCTGGTCTCTCGGGATAGACATGACCCGCTATATCAGCCTGCTGAACCCGAACGAATCCTTTCTCATCAGCAGCCAGATTTTTGGTCGGCACATCCTGGACTTCAACGACACGCCGGTCTCGGCGGTGTCGGGCTCGTACGGCTTCGGACATTTTGCCGCGCCGATTTACGAGCCCAACCGGGACAATCAGAGCTTTGTCAACATCGACCAGCACCAACTGGTTCAAACCCTGTTGGTCTCAACCGCCTATTTCTCGGGCAGGGTCGAGCCCAAGCTGATCTTTTTGTACGATTGGCAAGGGTCCTGGCTGGTCCAGCCCGAAGTCACGTTTATCCGCGACCCGTTTCGCTTTACCGTGCAATACAATTATCTGGATGGTCAGTATAACGGTATTGGTTTTCTGCGCGACCGCGATAACGTCATCATCCAGCTGGAGGCGGTTATTTAACCCCTTACGTATCGAAATGATACATGTTCTGGTCGAACCGGTCGCAGGCGAGACAGAATACAAAAATCAGCGGCTCGGTGCCGGTGCAGCGGACGGTATGTTTCGCGTTAGACGGGATGTAGACCGCTGAGCCGGGACCGAGGGATGACTCGGAATCGTCAATCGTCATGTGACCGGAGCCGCTGACGATATAATAGGTTTCCTCAGGTTCGTGGTGATGGAGGGGAAGCGCTGCGCCGGGCGGCAGTTCCGCTATCCCGCTGACGAGTCCGCTGCTTGCATCGCGTTCGCCCGTGACGAGCAGCTTCCAGCGACACGGACTCTTCGCGGCAAGGTCCGGGTCCGTCCAGCCTTCCCAGTCCAGCTCGCCTTGATGGTGAATAACAGGTTTGTGTACAGGCATAATGGCCCCTGTTCCTGCAATTGTCTGACGGTATTCGCTACACTGCGCGTCTACCTTTTTTGGGGTGAATCATGACAAGTCCTCCTTGCCTCCATACGCCCCCATACCACGGGTATCCCAATATAACGGCATTGGTTTTCTGCGCGACCGCGACAACGTCATCATCCAGTTGGAAGCGGTTATTTAAGCCCCTCTTTCTTCACGTAACATCGCAAGGGTATCGTCCAGGCCGTGTCGCAGGATGTCCAGGCGAGGTGAGAGGGATATCACCTGCTCGGCTGAGGCGTATTCTATCCGAAATGGAAAGATGCTCGGACTGTCGAGTAAGTCTGTTATGGCGCCGGATTTGCCTGTACGGGTGTGTAGACATGCTTCCACCAGCCAGGCGACGAGTCTGGGATCGTGAATCGAATATTGATTTCCCCGAGCATAGACGCCTTTGTCCTGTGTCTCGTTCAAAACACCCCAATCGATAAAGGTTCGGAGCACTCGCCGGGCAGCTCGTGACGCGGTCTCGCGCTCTCCGTATTGTTCCTTGACCCGTCGTTGGACATGAGCGGCAGCGGCGGTACCTTGAAGCCGGAGGAGTCTACCCGTGTGGGCGGCAACTGCACCCCAAAAGGGATAGGCTGCCAGCACCATACCCCAGTGAACAGCAATCCGGTCTTTTCGATTTATGTCTTGTAGCAGGCTCAAGCCCTCGTCCCGTAGTGCCTCCAGCCCGCCGGGCACGATGAGCCAAGTCTTAAGCAGGATCGTAATCATCTTTTCCCTGTTGCTCCGAGCGGCTTGACCGTCGACCGAAACCTTGCCTCGCAACAGTTCTTGAAGCGAGTCGTTAATAGCGGTCTTGCTGTTCCCGGCCAGGACTAGCTCAGCCGTCTGATCGAACCACTCAAGTCGGATACGCTGACTGAAACCGATCTGGGACTGCCGTCCGATCATGTGTTCCCCCTTTCAATTTGAACAAAAGGAACAATGAGTTCTTCGAGGGAAGCTCCACCGTGCCCGACGAGGCGTTCGGTCTCACGAACAAATGCTGAGCGACCAGGGGCCAGAAGGGGCAAATAGTCTTCTGGCAGCCCAATCGGTGACCACTCCAGAGCATCCGGGAATCGTTCTTTAATCTGACTGAGCAGTTGGGAACTGGGATAAATCCGAACACGCTCACCACGAAGATCCGCAACAGAGCCCTCTGCGGGATGGCCGCACCCGGCGGCTTCGATATTTCCATGATCCGAGGTCAGATAGATACGAAACCCATTCGTCAGAAGCAGGTCGAGGAGGTTCGTCATGAACGGTTGACCGGCCCATTGTCGGACTTGGTTGTGCATGCCCGCAGTGCCGAGTGCCATGCCGTGCATTATCTTATCCACTGTATCGATAACCAAGCCGACGACACGCGTCTTGGGTCGGGCGATTATCTCCTCCACGCTATCCAAGGGACCCTTACCCAGCCTCTTGGCGTATGCGACCTCCTGCGGTGTCAGACCCTGGTCTGTCCAGAACTGCGTCCACAGAGCGGGCTCCTTACTTGTGTTATGAATGCTGTTCGGAAAATAGACGGGCGGCTTTCCGGCAAAGGCCGCCTGACGAGATACGGATGTAATGGTCGGTATCCAGGCAAAAACTGCATTTTCACGGAACTGAAATTCCTGGCGTTGTTTGACAATCTCCTTGCGAATAACGATCCACTGATCCAGCGAAAGGCCATCCACCAGAACGAATGCAACCTTGTGGGCCTCAGCATCGGCAATATGCCTGGAGAGGAAACGCGGAATGTGGTGGAGCATGACCGGCGGGACCGGCGGCAGGTTGATCAATCCTGCGTAGCGTTTTGTCAGCCAGGGTTCGAGCGCTTCATCTATCCGAGTTTGCAGTGCCTCCATCTTTTGGCGTGTCGCCTCAGGCAAGATTGTATCCGATTCCAGGGCAAGGCTGACAAGCTCAGCCCAGGTCTTGGCAAAAGAGAACCAGTCATCATGCCGCGCCTCTTCTTTTGGAATGGAAGTAGCTATGGTGTCGAGAAGACCAGCCACGCGGCGTGTTCTGTCTACCCGTTCGTCTGTTCGGATTCCGATGGTGAGCCAGGTCTTTGATAACGATTCTGCTTGTGGATGGGGAACGACTCGAAGCAGTCCTTCAAGGAACAGGTTGTCCATGTAAACACGAATGTCGTTGTGGTCGAAGGGCAAATCCGAAGGACCGGGAAGCCTAAAGCCATATGAGCCTTCATGCTCCCGAACGCGAAGACCGGCCCGCTTTGCCGACCAGTCGAGAAAGACGGGCCAGCGTTCCTGGAGAAAGGCAAAAAAAGCCTCCCGGTCTGGGATGATCGTTTCAAGTGGCCAATCTTCAAACCCATCCTGTTGGCGGAGAACCTGGACAAAGTGTTCGTCTAGCAAAACAGGGATTCGCTGTTTCCGGTAATGGCGGCGCAGCAGCACGCGCAGCAGGTCGGCTGGCTTGCGGATAGACCACGGTGTAATCTCGAAGACATGCCGTAGGACGAATTCCTTGGTAGCGTTGTCGCCCAAGACGCCGGGAGCGTGTTGCTTCTGGGCTTCGTAAAGTGCATCAAGCTCTCCGCGATTTAACGCCGTCAAAATGGGATAGCTCAGCTTGGGGAATATCTCCCCGAGACTGAAAGACAAGCTAAGGCCAGATTGGAGTAAGTCGTAGGGCAGGGAACCGAGGTCACTGGCTGCGGAGCGCAACACGACTACTAGGTCAGTCTTCTCTCCCTGGTCCCAGCGGGAACGGAACCTGGATTCGTAGGCATACCGAAAGACGATATGATCCTCGAATGGGAGCAGTTCAAAGCCCCGTTCGTGTATGCCGGTAAGAACGCCTTCTTCCAGAAGAAGCCCATCCGGGTCGGCAACTAGCGTCAGCCGGGCAACGTCGGGAGTGAACTCTCTGAGAATCAGGTCGCGCCAGCTACTCATGGATGCCTCTCTCAACCCGGCTGACAAGAAGGGTGCTATCTCCGGCTACGCCCGGAGCTTCGCGCTTGAGTTCTTCGTTTCACGTACACATTCTTCCTGCTGGAGCAAGCTCGGCCGGTAGCCGTGGACCTCCGATTGGTGTAAGCAAGACATCCTGGGTCAAGGCATCCGCTATATATACGTGCGGCGAAGGTGACATACGCGACGCCGCCAGCAGTCCCTGTCCCGGAGTCCTCAGCTTCATTCTGGGATCGAGAAGTTGTCGTGCGGGTAACTGACCGAGGCGAGTTCAACAACACCACCGTTACATAACCAATAGTGAAGATGATGGTCGTCGTCAATGTCCCGACGCATAGCCCCGGCGCCATCTGATGACCGCCTTCGCTGGGGATTGTTGCCGCCAGAGCCCGTCCTCAACTCATGCGTCGCCGTCATGTTTTTCTCGTCCAGTGTTTCAACAATGGCACGAAGAACTTTTGCTGGAAATGAATCTCCCTGATTCCTGCATGATTTTTGGACGGTATTCACAAAATGATGGCCAATACGAAGACCCCGCAGATCATTCCAATCAGGGTCCTTATCTCGCCCGAGTCGTGATTTATAAAGGGCGATACGGATTGCCGCCTCCAACCCTAGACCGTCTGTGGAACTGACGAGGATGAAGGACTCGTTCAAACATTGAATGAGTCCCCTGAAATCATCACAAATCAGGACGTCCCCCTTGAACATTTCAGGAGAGGTGGGCAACTCGTTAAGGTCGTCACGGCTATGTTCTATCGCTTCGATCTTGGCCTGCACAGTAACGACCGGCCCTGGTGCACATCGAAGAATCAGAAAATGATCACGAACGCCGTCCCCGCAGTACTGGCGAAGAATGGCGATTAAGATTAAGCAACGGGTAAGGTCCGATTGAAGTGCGTTACTTGTCGATGTCTCTAAGATGTTGGGATCAACTGACAGACCATCTGTCAAGACATCCGAGATGCTAAAGCGTTCTTCAAGTGATGGTGTGAGTTGGAGCAGTGCGTATGCTACTGTGAGGATATCATGAACGGCAAATTCCTCGATTCCGTTGGCCGCAAAGAGTTTCTTCAAATCCTCGTGAAATGGATACCGCTTGTCTTTATCGAGCGCCCAGAGGGCCTGCTCGCTCATATATATAGCTACCCATGATGCCTCAAGAAGCTTACTCCAGTCCAAGAGCGTACTGACGTATCTACGTGCATCTTCAGCTGAGTCGTTTTCTGTTGGTGGAGCCAAAACTCCAGCATCTATTGTCACGCTCGGCACGTTCATTTCCCCCGTTTACTCTTGCGCTTCTTCATCGCTGCCGTAAGGATCGCCTCCGCCTCCTTTTGGCTCTGGTCGAAGAACCCATCCGGCCAGTCAACAACCGCGCCGTACTCGTTGATTTTTACTTCTCGGAAAGTAGACCCCTCTGGCGGACGCTCGACAAAGTACGTTTTAACCGCTTCCACCCATGGGTTAGGGTCAACTGCCGCAGCGACTCGAAACCTGATGCGGTTGATGAGATATTCGCTATGCGTTTCAACTACACATTGCTTGCCGAGGAGCGTTATTGATAGGAAGAAATCGGCAAGAAGGGTTTGAACCTTGGGGTGTAGGTGTAGCTCGGGTTGCTCGAAAATCAACGTGGTATCCGGTTCCGAAATTAGGCTGGCGATCAAGATCGGTAGAACTTGACTTACGCCAACGCCGACATGGGTCAAGTCATGAGAGCGTTGTGTTCCGGCAATCTGGACGGTCAACTCATGGCCAAACTTTCCTCTGTCTTCGCTTTTAACGTCCTCGGCTACGCCAAGGTATTGGAGCCAATCAACGACAGCAGTTTCCAGCGAGCGCGTTATCGGTTGGGGATTGTTTTCTGCGCTAGAAAATGCAGAGGTCGGAATGTATCGGACAGGCTGGTTTTTGTATAACTCCAAAACCGCGGCAGTATGTTCGCCCTTGAGGCCCACATCAGACGGATCGGAGGCCGGTGACAATGGGTAGAGCGACTTAGGCTCGTCACGGAGAGGGCCAAGATATCGGATTGCTGTCGAAAAAAAGTTGTCTAAGTACGTAGTTGCCCGTGCAATGGCACGAGGAGGAGGGGACGGTCTAACCGCAGGTTTCTCCTCACCCTGCTCTCGGGCAGAGGTAATCACCACGTGCTCAAGTTCTTCGGACTCTGCCAACCGTTGTCGAATTCCTCGACGGATATTAGGTCTGATTTCATGTAGGTCTAGAGCTTTGACGAGTTGTTCCAGTAAAACTCCGTCGAAGCCAAAAAGGTCAGGACTATGTTGCAGTCGCTCCGATAATATCCTTTGCGAATCCATGTTTACATGACCAACCAGATCGAGAATGAATTCAACAACGGCAGCAGGAACAGCGATTCTATGGTCTTCGTAATGGCGACGAAGAATATTTCCGCGTGGACTTTCCCCTGTAATAGTGCCCAATATGGTCTGTGCGTCTTCTGCAACCATATCCACGCCAAGGAAAAGACGGTCGGGGAGGAAGTGCCTGGGCTGGCACCCCACGAGTTCCGCTGAGACCCAATTCCTGCAAACATCGTCGAGCGAATTTTCATCAAGCTCAACGTCGTACTGCAAACTGGTTCGAGACGCGTCACTGTCGGATGCGTTAATCCATTTCTGCTTTGCTCCATCTCGCGTAACGGTTGTTTGGCGGATTGTTATAGAGAAAACTTGATCGCCTTCCTCAGGGTCGCGGGTTACTGTTGATAGCTGTGATGAAAACAAGCGAGGCTGAGTTTGCGAGATTTCTTTTTGGGCGCCTGAACCCTCCGTGTCGAAAGCGACCTCGCACGATACAGATGATAGTGCGTCCCTGCTGCTACCGTCATAAAAAGGGGGCTGGAAATCTTGCGGTGGTCGTACTGTCCATCCAATGACAATTTGACGAGCATCACTATCCGCGCTGCGCAAATCCTCAAATTGGCCAAGGTGTGCAAGTGCACCATTCAGTACAATCGGTCGTGATACGATCTTATGAGCCGCCGTCTGTGCTACGAGCAGGATGGACTGTAGAAAGGTACTCTTACCGCTGCTGTTAGCGCCCGCAAAAATCGTTAGCGGAGCAAAGCTCAGTTCGGTTTCTTTACGTATCGATTTGAAGTTAAAAATCCTCCACTTCGTAATCATGAGTTATCTCCCGTCCTGGTTATCGACTGGTCGTACCACATGAGAAGTTTAGGGTCTTCCTGGAGGATTGTTTCGGGAATCTTGCGGGCTACGGCGATGATGGTGGCGTAGTCACGTTGCTGCCACGCATTTTTGAAGCCGAAGCGGACGGCTTCGAGGCGGAACACTTTTAACTTCTTCTGCGTGGAATGCAGGTATTCATCGAACTCTTTGAACAATGCCCGTTCGCGCAATTTCTCAAGATCACCGGCCTTATTCGGGTCGGGCACGTACCAACGGTCCTTTGATTTGGCCTTGAGCGTTGGGTCGTCCTTGGGCCGGTTGCGTAGCTCCTTGAAGTTCGAAGAGAGATAGCTGTGAATCGAGCTGGGCACCTCGCCCTTGCCATCGTAGCGTAGGAAGTTTTGCTCCACAGCATTTCGGACAGTTCTGTCAGCTTCTCGTGCTTCTGCCAGCCGCCGGTCTCTTTCAGGAACTGCGGATGGATGTCTTGGAAGGTCTGCGGTTTCTTGGTGAGTTGCTGCTTGAGCCACTGAATCGCCGTTGCCTCGTCAGAGACAAAAAAATCGAGTTGGAGTATCTCCTTGACCGTTATGCGCTTCTTGTCATACTCGGCCGCTTGGTCGGGCAGGAAATACATACCATCGCGCGGAGGAAATCGCTGCTCCAGACCGGCGTAAAATTCAGCAGCGGATAGGGGAACCGTCACGCCGCGCTGAACGTGGAAGGCCACCATGCGGTCGAAAAGCAGGTAGTTCTGGCGCTCGGCGATGACCTCTGCTTGACCGTTCTTGGAGACGAATACCGGTAACTGCCGCATGTGGGTGCGGACAAAATCCCACACGCCTTCGTCGGTTCCAGCCTGAAGCCTGAAACGGTTCTCCAACCCGCCGTTCGGCTTGTAGACAGAAATCACCAAGTCTTGTTTGACGGTCATGTTCATGGCTTGCTGAAACGTGTTTTGCTTCTTGTCGAGAGTCCGAACGTCCGCGACAACAAAGCCGGTATTGAGCAACGCTTCTTGAATGGCGTTCCATACTGCGTTCTTGGAGTTGTGAAATACGACGGTCATCCATCGACCGGGCTTGAGGACGTGGTAGTACTCCTTAAAGCATGCCTCCATCAGGTGCTGATAATCAGGAATCCCCTTGCTTTTCGCCCGGTCCACGATGGCCTCGGGTTCACCACGCGTGAGAATGCGGTGCCATGACTCGACAAGATAATTGAGGTCGGCGTAGTAGATGTTCTCTCCGAAGGGTGGGTCGGTGAACACATAGTCGATCGAGTTGTTGGGCAAGGGGAATCCGCTACAGTCTCCTGTTGAAACAATCGCGGCGCCGGTACGTGAGGGCATCGGCTCGAAAGCCGTCCGTAGGCGGCTCAACTTCCCATCAAGGATGTACCACGGAGACACCTCGGCAATTTGGGAACCGACGTAGAAAACACCGCTAAGATATTGATTGACCTGTGAGTAGTGAGTCGGAGTATACCGCGCAAGCACCGACATACCCCAAATCGCCTGCTCGACGAAGAAGAGCAGCATGTTCCGTAGTCGATAATCTTCGCATTCGACGGCGCGGCGCCACATTGCAGCCAGTGCATGAGCAGCCCGTGGAGAAAACATGTGATGAACGCAACGTATATTGGTCGTGCGCATGCGGCCAACGCGGGTCATCTGGCAATCGGGAAGTTCCGTTACTGGAACATCGGCGGGCATGTCTTTATCGGCGATCTGCGCTAACAGTTCGATGTCTACTTGATCTGGAACTTTCTCGAATTTGGCCTTGCCTACTGAGTAGTTCAACAAAACAGGCACTCGTCTGGGGCGGCGATCCGTACGTTTGTGAGCAGCGTCGTAGAATGTCTCGAACTCTAGATGCATTTGTTCTTTTGAAGTAGTCGCGCCACAGTGATCGCACTCAATCGTCTTGCGTACCTGCTTGGTCTTCATGTCCAACGCTGCCGTAAAGAATACGACCTCACCGGAGCACTCCGGGCACCTGAACACTTCGCTCCAGACCGTGTAGTTAATTCGTCCCTTGGTCTGCCCATCAGTGTGGAGGGTTTCGTACATCCAGCCGACTTCTTCCTCGATATTGCTGAGCAACTTCCGTCCCGCCTCGGCAAAGGTATCAATATCGAACGGGAGGTTGTAATTGGCGGCGATGAAGGTAGCAGCCGGTGAGAGGTCGCCGAGAATCACGCGGCGTGCGCCCCACTCCAGAGACTTTCGGCCTTCCTTCTTCTCGTGTTCCTCGAGGTTTCGGCGGTACTCTAACGGAGCCGTGTCGCACCACTGCGCCGCCACGCCGGTCATGCCGGAGCCGCAAAAGCCATCCAGGACGAGGTCGCCCGGCTTGGTATAGTGCAAAATGGACGGGACGATGGCTCGATGCGGCACCTTGGTATGGTAGCCGTGGGCCTTATAGAGCTGGTCGGTTTTCCCAACGCTTACGTCCACGGCGAACGGCTCGCGGTGGTAGGGCTCGTCAGGGTCGTACGGACGCCCGTGACACTCGATGAACTCGGTCAGGAAGGGATTCGGGCAAGCGGTGTAGTACGGCGGGTCTGAAAGCCGCAGAATATCTTCGTCTTCGCCTATGGGGAATCCTTCGATTTTGCGGAATTCCGGGTCCTTGAGCTTTTGACGCAGCTTCTCCAGGAAATACTCCCGGCGCTTCTCGTCGTTCTCGAACGTCATTCCGAGACACTCGACCGGTTGGCCGCGCCGGGCTTCAAGTTCCTCTTGGTAGGATTTATCGAACAATTCATCTTGTCCGGACGTGTTCCGGAAAAGCCGCCTCGTCTGACGATCCGACGTACTTCGCGCCATCCTTAATCTCCGTTCTCTTCCCCGGTTTCCTCGTTCATATACCGGGCCTTGAGCTTGGCGCCATCCTCGGTCAGCACATAGGCTTGGTCGGGATGGTTTGGCTGATCCGGATGAGTCATTCGGAGCACGCCGCCTCGCGGCAATGGCTCCAGATGATTACGTCGGAAGAATGTCCGGTGTGTCAGTCCGAGTTCGTCCCTCATGGCAGCCACCGAGCGCGGTACGTCGCAGAACATTACGATCTTCCATTGACGCTCAGTCAGACTCTGAAGTTGCTGAGCTTGGTCAGAGACCAACCTGCCTGCCGTAATATCAACTTGGATAGTGACCAAGTCACCCTTTTCGGCGTCAGCTTGGTCAGTCAGAGCGGGGTGTTCGGTCAGGTGTCCAGCCAGTTCGTGTTCCACTCTTCACTCCAGGACGATGCGCACCTTGCCAGGTTCCTTGCCTTTGGTGAGTGCGTCCAGATATTCCTCGAACCGTTTCTTCATTTCCACCAGTGTTGCCGGCGAACCGCCAGACAGCAGCGCTGCGCGTAAGTCAGCGGTCTTGACCGGTACCTTCTGGAGTCCGGCCAGCACCTCACCTAAAGCGTAGATGAAGTCCTGGTTAAGTTCGTCCGGTAGGATCCGTTTGTTGATAAAACCATTCACCAGTTTCTTGGGCTCGGGTTTGAGCAGGTCCAGGTTGTCCTTAGTTGTCGGATCCTCCAGGTTGTTCAGCAGGGTCTGGGTCCAGTTGGCCACCAGCTTGTCCAGTTCGTCGTCCAAGTCGTCCAGCACCGTACCCACGGGAGCGGTGAGCGGTTCTGTGTCAGGCTTGTAGCTACAGTGTGGGCAGACGGGAGAGGCGGCCATCTCTTGTTCTGTGAGTGCGAAGCAACTCTCCAATCCGGCCAGGCGGTTTTGAAAGTCGCTAAGGTGCTGACGGGGCATCAACTCGATGGTGGATAGTTTCTGTAGTGCCTTGAGCCGATTGTCGCCCATGAGGTCGGTTTTGCGCCTGTCTTCGTTCATCCCCAGCCGGGCTTTTGCGTGCATTCCCAAGTAGGTTTGTATGTAGGCTTTCTTGAGGTCAGTTAGTTTGCGCTGGGTCTTCTGCCTGAATGTGGACGCGCCACGCTTGTCCGAATCCCTTAGTTGAGCGTGCACCTCATCACGTGCCTGTTTCACTTTTCCCACCCACTCATGTTCCGTGGACAGCACCGCCTCAGCGGTGGAAAGAAACGACGCTGTGGAACCGAGGTCCGTCACTAGGTCCTGGAGAGATTCGATCTCAGCCAGGGAATTGAACCCGGCTTGGTGGGAGATAACATCCTGAGCATTGTACCGGAAGTTCTTGAGTTTACCGGGCGAGGTATAGGCTTGGTTCGATTCCAGGAAGCCTTGGGTCTCGTTGAGCTGGGCACGGAGCTTCTGAACGTCTTCCTCATCCAGCAGATTCCGACCCCAGAAGGGCAGACCGCTTTGTAGGCTCTGCTGCACGAGCACCAGCTTTTCCACTGATTCAGAGATGGCCTCCTGGAGTTCCTGGATCGGCTCTTCCTTACCCTGGGTCACTATCTGCGCCTTACCGGGCGTGACACCGAGCAGTTCAAACAGCGCCTTGAGCGCCGGCAGGTTCCAGTCCTTGGGCTGTTCGATGTGCTTGAACTGGGTAAGTTCATCCACGCTGGCCCCTGCCAACTGTGGTAGGCCGGTGGCGTCGAACTTCAGGCCCGGGATGGCGAGAACCAGATCGCCGGAGTAAACAAGGGCAGCCAGAACAACTGCAACCCATTCGGGCTCCAGACGCTGCCGGTCCTTATCCATGTATTCCACGCCTGTGTCATCCTGTATCAACTCGGAGCGATTGACGACTTGGCCGTGGCCCTTTTTCCTGAGCAGATCGAGGATATACTCGGCGTATTTCGATTTGTTGGGAACAAGTTTTTCACCGTCGAGGAGTTCCAAAGCGTCAAGTACCGCCGTCGCTTGCTTAGTCCGATTCTGACCGGCTATGGCCCGTAGGGCGTCTTGGGCGGCTTGGGTCCGGCTGGTTCCGGTGATGAGAACCGAGAAGCGGGGATATTCGGGCGCTTGATCCTGGAAATGGGCATCCAGGCAAATGCCGGCGATGGTGTTGACTAGGTCACGGAAGTTGATGCGCTCATGTGGAGCGATACCGGACAACGCTCGGATCGACTTGTCCTTGGCCCATTCGATGAGCGATTTGGTACGCCCCCGATATGTGACCTCGAAGGCATCGGCCATGTGCTTTTGCAGCCACTGCACCAGGGCGCGCAGAAAATGGGAGGACTTGGACTCGTATGTGGACTTGGCATGTCCAGATGAGGTGGAAGCCAAGTCCAAGGCTGCGGCGTAGTTTCCGAGTGCCTTACGGAATTCGTCGTCCGGGTTGGTAAGCCGCAGGAATAACTCGTCGGAGTTCTTCTCATCCTTGAAGTGTGGCGCATCGAAGGGTTGGATGAAATAGAGGTAAAAGTCGCGCGGTGGGACGGCGGTGGAACGTTCGTTGGGCGCACCGAAGAAGAGATATCCCTGGCGTGCTGCCTTCCGCTCCAACCATTCCAGCTCGTGCTGCCAGATCTTGTAGCCGGTAACGTAGGTCTGGTCCGTACATTCCATGACCCGTTTCAGGGCCTCGTAGTAGTATCGGTCCAATTGAGAGGAGTCGAGGCTCTCGGCACGCCTTTCGATCAGCGCGTCGAAGTCGTCGGTCTTCTTCAGGTCGAGATAGAACTGCCCGTTGTCGGGGTTGGATGAAATGAATTGTCCGCTGACCGTCTTGTGTATCTCTCGTAGGACGGTCTCCACTTGGGAGAGCAGATCGTCGGCCGGATCGCCGCCCAATTCCTCAATACCCGGTTGATACAGGCAGAGTCCATCGCGGAATTCCCCGGCCGTTGCGCCCAGGGTGGCGTAGATGTCGCTGGTGGTAAGACGATGTACCGACAGGGCATGGATGAGCCGAAGCGCCATGGGCTTATAGGCTGGGCGCGTGAATGCCTGCTGGATGCGGGACTCCAGCACTTGGCTACAGTCGATAACCGCCTTGATATCCGGAATAGCACGGAACGATGGGTTCTCTCGGAGATTGGTCCAGTAAGTGTCGTAGGCGATGAGTCCGGGATGGTCGTCCGGTATGTCCTGATTGAGCCTCTTCTTCATGGCCAGAGAGAGCGTCTTCAAAATCTCGCGCTTCTCCACAGCAGTCACTCTTTCAAAGGTGTGGATGTATTCGGGATGCACCGGAAAGAGACGGACGAACTCATCCATGTGCTCGTTCATATGGCCGTAGAATTTGCCGAAAGGTGTCAGGTGCTCGCGTATCTTAGCCTGCTGCTCACCGGTTTTCTTGAGCAGTCGCTCAGCCACCACGAACTTGACGTCTGTGTGGGCGATAAGCACTTGCTCGAACCGATCCTTTACCCGGCGGATGCTGCCGGCCACGAAGGAAAAACGTTGACTATCGAAGATGGCTTCCTGAATGCCGGCCACGAAGCGGAAGCGCAGGTCTTTGCAAACCTCACCGATTTCGCGCAGGAAGTTCAGGTCCAGGATGAGTTCCTGGTCCTTGCGGGCGCGCAGGTAATCAAGCAGCTCGTCCACCACAAGGAGCAGGCCGTGATCCGGAAATTCTTGGTGGAAAGCGGTCATCATTTCTTCAAAGGATCGTTTGTTGTTGGGTACCTGGTCGGTGGAAGGAAAAATGTAACTCACGCCTATCGCTGCAAGATGCTCTTCCATCTCAGCCACAAGGATGTCCCGTAGGGACATGGTGGTCGCCCCTATTTCGGTACGCACCACCTTGAAGCGACCGCCTATTTCCCCGGCAGCGGCGGCCACATTGGCATCATTGAGACTGGCTGGGAGATCGGCATTCTCCGCAAGCCCAGAGATCACCGACATGAGGTGAGACTTACCGGTGCCGTAGTTGCCGACTACCAGAATACCTTTGTTGTCGGTCGGTCGGTCAAACTGCAACTGAGGGATAACTAAGCTCACCAGTGTTTCTGCCATCTCTTCGGAAATGACGTAGGTCTCTACAAGTTGCTGGGCCGCAGTCACCTCGTCGGCATCTCGTAGCTGAACCACGGACTCTATGGGCTCAAATTGGACTAGCTCACCGTATTTCATTGCGTCTGCTCCCTGACAGTGGAATGTATCGTCTTCATATCGTTCCCTCAGGGGTGACCACCAGAAGATCACGTATCGGATAGCGCCTGTACTCTGCGTGGGCTGGGACGGCGTAGGTTAAAAACTCTTTGACAAGAGTACCGCTCCATGCGGCCACCACGGTCTTGTTGCGCGAGATTCTCTGGAGCAATCGAAGCGGGTCCTGCTTTAGGCTGCGGTCGAATATGATTTCGATGTTGTCGAGCAGGATGATCTCCTCCTCGTACTCGCTAATGATCTCTTCGAGAAGCCGCTGCAACTGTAAACTACGTTGGCGTTCGGTCAAGTCTAGCATTCTACGAGAAAGCGCAAGGTTGACATTCACTAAAGGCGCGCCAGTACGATCCCGCACATCTTGTAACGCGGCAGTTTTACCTACGCCTGCCGGTGCGACGACCAATATCAACCGGTAATAGAGTTCGGCGGCCCGTTCGACCTTTCGCATGATTTGGTCAATGAGGGGTTCCTCTATCATTCTTCTCCTTGGTCTCTAGCCTCGCCGGCCCCTCCTGACATCACCCATTCGTTTACTTCTTCCTGACGAGATTCCCACAAGCGGCCCATCCGATGCGCCGGCATCCGCTTTTCTTCTAGCCACTTGTAAACCGTGTCCCTACTTGGTGCCGGGAGAGGCCGCGATCTCTATTACAGAGAATCGCCGACCTTCAAGTATTGCCCCATACACCTTTGCTTAAACACTGCCGGGTTATACCAGCCGGTCGATTCGTACCGGCACGCTTGATTAGTACAAATCCTGACAAAGTAGTCTAGGCCAGGCAAAACTCGTCTGGACGCCAATTGACTTTTTCAGTGTAACTTCAGGGAACTGACGATTACAGCAGAGTGGAATCTTCCCGTGAGAGAACCGAACCACCTATTATAGGACCGTTACTATTGAGCACGACGGGTGTGGAAGGAGCCGGGCATGCTATTGTCTTCGCCTTTACGCTTCCAGGTCCAGTGGGTCGAGGGCGTTGGCTTCTCCGCGCCGAATCCGCTCCAATCCGTCCTTGCCGATATCACAGTACAGCTCGAACTGATTGCCCTCGGGATCGAGGAAATAGATGCTCTTGGTGATGCCGTGGTCAATCGTGGCGGTGATCTCCACGTCATGGGCCTTGAGCGTCCGATAACTCTCTTGTAACTCGTCAAAGTCCTCGACCTGGAGGGCGACGTGGTGCAGGCCGACCTGCTTGTTTTTCACCGGCTCGGCTTCCGGCGGCACCTCCAAGACGGCCAGGTCGTGATGTTGCTCACCCAGGGTGAAGAATACGCCCCGTGGCCGTTTGAGCCGGGTGACAACCTCAAAGCCCAGCACCTCGGTATAAAACTGCTCGGCGCGGGCGAGGTCACACGCCTTGAGTACGACATGACCGACTTTTTTCGGGCGAATCATGGCAGACCCTCCTTCTCTCTATACGCCCCCCATACCACGGCTCTCCCAATACCGTAAAGCTTGCAGCAAAGGCTGCGGTTGACACAGGACAAAACCCCACGGTATGCCCAGTGCATTATGGAGGAGGGCGATATGACGACGACGGGGCGCTATGTGTCCGCCGACGGCCATGTGGTGGAACCCGCGGACCTGTGGACAACCAGAATGGATAAGCGGTTTCGTGACCGGGCGCCACGGGTCGAGTCACGCCCGGAAGCCGACTACTACATCATTGATGGTCTGTCTCCCTTTCCGGTCGGTCTTGAAGGCGCGACCATGGAAGACAAGATTGCCGGAGAGATTACCACGGTGGTCGGCCACCGGCACGGCGAAACCCGTCCCGGTGCCTGGGACCCCCAGGCCCGTCTGGCGGACCAGGACATGGACCACCTCAAGGCTGAGGTGATCTATCCCGGTCTTTTTGGTCTACAGTTCTGGACCGCTCCCGATGTTGCCTACCAACGGGCGTGTTGGCGGGTGTACAACGACTGGCTGAGTGAATTCTGCGCCGCGGCCCCGGAGCGGCTCATCGGGGCAGGGTTTTTACCCATGAAAGGCCCTATGGAGTGGGCGATTGAAGAGGCGCAGCGTATCGCCGGGAAGCCGGGTTTGCGTTCGATCTCGATTCCGGCTGAGGTCGCGGACCGCTCATACCGGCACGCGGAATTCGACCCCCTGTGGGAAGTGCTCCAGGATATCGGCCTGCCCGTGTCCATCCATTCCGGGACGAGCACGGGGGAGCCATTTGCCACAAAATTCGAGCGCTTGGGTATGGGCATGGGGGTGGTGGACACCAAGATTTCCTTGCCCATGCATGCACTGGCCGATCTCATCTGGGGAGCCGTGCCGCGCCGTTATCCCAAGCTCAGGTTTGTGATTGTCGAGGGCGGCATCGGCTGGATTGCCGCCCTGCTGCGGCTGATGGACCACTGGTGGGCCGACCATCATCGCTGGATGGAGCCGCGGCTGGACGAAGCGCCGAGTACGTATTTCAAGCGGCAGTTCTGGGCCACGTTTGAGGATGACCGAGCCGGTATCCTGACCCGAGAACTACTGGGGACGGACCGGCTGATGTGGGGCTCGGACTATCCGCATACCGAGGGAACCTTCCCCCGTTCTCAGCAACAAATCACGCAGGACTTCGCGGGTGTGCCCGAGTCTGAGGTGCATCAAATGGTGGTCAGTAATGCGGCTGGCCTGTACGGGCTTGAGGGAGAGCAACCCATGCGCAAGAGTTGAGCGGTTATCTGAACGAAGGAGGGAATACTCATGGAAATACATATCACTGGTGGATATGTGTCGGCTGACGGCCATGTGGTCGAGCCCGCAGACTTATGGACAACCCGGATGGATAAGCGCTTTCGTGACCGGGCGCCACGCGTAGAGTCCAAACCGGAAGCCGACTTTTACATTATAGACGGGCTGGAACCCTTACCCGTGGGGCTCGAAGGCGTCTCGATGGAAGACAAGATTGCAGGGGAGATCATTTCGCCGCAGGGCCGTCGGCATGCGGACACGCGGCCTGGGGCGTGGGACCCGCAGGCCCGATTGACCGACCAAGAGATGGATCATCTGCGGGCTGAGGTCATGTACCCTGGAGTGGGGCTCTTTCTGAGCGCTGCGCCTGATGCCGAATACCAACGCGAGTGTTTTCGGGTGTATAACGACTGGCTGAGTGAGTTCTGTGCGGCTGCCCCGGACCGCTTCCTGGGTGTTGGCTTGCTGCCCCTGCGAGGACCTGTTGAATGGGCGATTGAGGAGGCTGGACGCATTGCCCAAAAGGGTCTCCGGTCGATTTCGATTCCGTCTGAGATTGCCGCTCGACCCTATCGGTCAACCGAATACGATCCCTTATGGGAGGTGCTCCAGGATATTGGTCTCCCGGTTTCGATACACGTAGGCACGGATGAGCCCTTCTATATGAAGGCGGACCGGATGGGAGTGGGCAAAGCCTTTGTTGACACCAAGATTTGCGCCATGGAGCGGGCCATGGCCGATCTCATCTGGGCCGCTATCCCGCAGCGCTATCCAGGGCTACGCTTTGTCCTGGCCGAGGGCGGCATTGGCTGGGTCGCCTCGGTGCTGCGCAGTATGGACCACTGGTGGGCCGACCACCGACACTGGATGGAACCACAGGTCGATGAAGCGCCCAGCTTTTATTTTCAGCGCCAGTTCTGGGCCACGTTTGAGGATGACCGGGCGGGTATTCTGACGCGGGAGCTCATTGGCGTTGATCGTTTGATGTGGGGCTCTGATTATCCGCACACCGAGGGCACGTTTCCGTATTCTCAGGAGCAGATCATGAAAGACTTGCTCGGCGTACCTGAAGACGAAGCCTATAAGATGGTAGCCGGCAATGCGGCGAGTCTGTACGGTTTGAGTGCCTAGAAATGGGGGCGGGGATGCTCCCCATCTGAGCGGGGTGTCCCTCACGGAACATAGAGAGGAGAGAGTAATGGCAGAAGCAACAGAAGCCGGCATTTTTGAAATCATGTATTCGACCCGCGCAATGCGGCGACTCAAACCCGACCCCATTCCGGAAGAAACCCTCAAGAAAATTATTGACGCTGGCATTCGGGCACCCAGCGGCGGCAATATGCAGGACTGGGCCTTTATCCTGGTGAGAGACACCGAGCGGAAACGTTTTATCCGCGACTATTACTGGAATACCTGGCAGACGCTCATGGGCGAGCGGGGTATTCCTGACGATATGCCTCCGGCGCAGCAACGCATGCTGAATGCGGCCGCGCATTTGGCCGTGCATCTGGACGAAGCGCCGGTGCTGCTCCTGGCCTGTGCGAAAACGGAATATCCGCCGCTCGCCGCAATGCAGCATGAGCGCGCCAATGCCGCGGTCATCCACGGCACCATCTATCCGGCGGTCCAGAACATTCTGCTGGCCTGCCGCGCCCTGGGGGTTGGGGCTACGCTGACGACCATCCATTGTTTCTTTGAGGAAGAGCTCAAACAGCGCTTCGATATCCCGGAGGACATGGAAGTCTCGGCGCTGATTCCCATGGGCTATCCGCAGGGCAAATTCGGGCCGGTCTCCCGAGCACCAGTCGAAGACGTCATCCATTGGGACGCCTGGGATAACAAGCAGACAGGGTGAGAAAAGGAGGACCGCATGGGAGCTGCCGAAAACAAAAAGCTGATCCAGGCTGCCTTTGACGCCTGGGCTGATGGAGACGGTGCGGCGTTCTTCAATATTCTGGCCGAGGATGTTCAATGGACGGTGATCGGCTCCGGTCCCGTCTCGCGGGCCTACACCAGCCGTCAGGCGTTTTTGGACGGTGCGGCCAAGCCGTTGAACGCCAAGCTGGCCGGGCCCATTCAGCCGACGGTGGTGGATATCATTGCCGAGGGGGACAACGTCGTCCTGCAATGGGAAGGCACGGCCACAGCCAAATCCGGCAAACCCTATAACAACAGCTATTGTTGGGTGATGCGGGCCGCGGACGGCAAGGTGCGAGAAGGCACGGCCTATATTGATACGGCGCTGGTGGCTGACCTGTGGCAGTCGTAGCGCGAGTCCGAATCTGTCTGCCTGCGGGCGCTAGTGGGCAGAATTCGTAGGGGTGTGGTCGGCTAGACTCTGCCTTTAGGAGAAAGCCGCCAACTCCTCGACGAGTTCACTCATATCTTCTTGCTGACACTACTCCATCAAGTTGGTATGAACCTGATTGCGACCCTAGGACTCCAACCTCCACTATATCTCTGACGGCGGATTCAAAGTATTTGACTAGGCGTCTGGCAGTGTAGTCGAGCCTGACCTGCGGACGAAAGGAGTCTTATTGACTAAAGGGGCGCTATGAAGAGGGTAGTCAGTTTGATTAAAGGCTAAGAATTTGTCGGCTGAAACCGGAGGCAGTGACAATGCAGCAGGTTGAAGAAAATATTGACTCGTTGCTGGCCCTGTATATCAAGCGGAGAGAAGGACTACTCGCAGAACTGGATCAGTGCAGCGAGCCAGCCGAAATAGCCAATCGCGTGAACGGCTTCGTCCGTGGGCTTGAGCGTCCCTATACAGACTTACCAGGCGTTCCCGCCCAACAATCGCGTCTTATTCATCATGCGCTCGGTATAATCGCGACCACTGTTGAGACGCTTGCCGCTGTTTCTGCTACCGCGTCATTGTCTGCAATAGGAGATGAGGACGTGGTAACGAAACCGAGCAACGGTTGGTTAAAAGGATTTTTGCTCGAAAAATTCCCGGTTGTACGATGCTTGATGGAATCGTCCCCGGCTGTACGTTATTTATGGCTTCTAGCAACTGCTTGCGTTGCGTCGGTTGTCCTCGTGCTGCTTAGCAGCTCTTCCATCATCGCAGTAATCTTACTCTTTGCTATTGGAGCTCTGGCCGTCATATTAGCTTCATCTGTTCGACGCGAAGAGTCTCTTGATTCACATTCTTCCTCTCCCCGAGAGCCGCAAGTGACATTTGCTTTTGCTCTAAATAACATTGATGGGACGCTTTCGCGTGTCCTGCGCGCGGCAGACGACCTTCTCACCGTTGTCGCCCATGAGTCGAATCGGAATACGGTCGCTCCAGCGCTTAATCTAGACCGAGTGCTTGAGCTGCTTCAAGACCTCGGCTCTCATAAGATAGCCAACCCCCCCGATAAGACGATAGATGACTTAGTTAAAGATGGCGTTCGGCTCCTGTATGCTGCTGGAATTGTGATTGTCGATTATAGCCCTGACCAAGCTAAATTTTTTGAAAAGCAACCGGCTGGTATTTCTGAACAGCGTACCTTATTGCCCGCTCTTGTCAGTGAGGATGGGAAGCTCGTGCGCCCAGGCACTATTCTCGTCCCCGTCTCTACACGTTCCAACTGACACCAACGTACGACAAGGAGGAGTTTGATGGCCATCTCTGAAGCTTTACAGCAGTTGCAACATCCTCAGCTTTTGTCGGAGACAAAAGACATCATCGGGTTTGATCTCGGTCATGGGGATACTTCGGTGAGCCGAGTTTCAGCGACTGGAGGGGATAGCCAGAAATTAGAGGCCGTCACAGGATACAAAGTTATCCCGACTGTTGTAGGAACAGAGAATGAAATGCCCGTCGTTGGGAAACGCGCGCTGACTGATCCCGAAGTTATACAGCCCCGACAACAATTCAAGAGTCCGGATATTAGCAAACCAGAAGTTGGGAGGTCTCTCCGCTTATTTGTTTCTGGTGTCATAGAAGGTCTAAGGAACAACAACAGCACAATCCTTTTCGACTTCACTACTCTCATTGTATTTGGTCATCCTTCGGCGTGGTCCGGCGAACAGAGGTTGAGTTATGGGAGACTGATTAAAGAACAGATATCAGGACCGCAGTTTATGCTCGTTCCTGAGTCCCGAGCTGCCTTTTTGACCATGCGGGAAGAAAAGCAGTTGAACCAAAACGATATACACGAATCGATCCTCATTGTAGATTTTGGCTCCTCTACCACTGATTTTACGTTTGTCCGGGATCTTCGTCCAAGAGAATTACCTATTGGTAAGCAGTACCCACTAGGCGCCTCTCGTATTGAGCAGCAATTGGTTCAGCATGCCCTCTCCACCTCTTCGCATCGTACAAAGATTAAGACGTGGTGGAAGCAGGCTCCTAGCGACTATCATCGGACCGTTTTTAAGTTTCGGGAAGTCAAAGAGGATTTCTTCAAGGCGGAAGACACATGGCGTAAGGGTCACTCAATGGAGGTAAGAGGTCCCAGATACCACGTTAGTGACACATCGAAGATTAGGCTTGAGGTAGACCTGGACGCTGAAGATTTCGACGCTGCTATCACGACTCCGTTGAGTGAATTAGGTGATACTCCAATATCGTGGCGTGATCGGCTTCGCGCAGATTTAGAGGAAGCTTCGCGAACGCTTCATGAAAAATATAAAATCCAACCTAAGATTGTAATCCTCACTGGAGGCGCTGTCCGTATGGCCTTTGTCGAGAAAGTTGCTAGAGAGGTGTTCAGCCAATCCGCTGTCCGCAAGGCTCCTGAACCTGAACACGCAATCTCCGTAGGATTAGCCCATGCCGGGTCTATTCGCTATCGTGCCGCGGCACTTCTCAACGAAATTAAAGCGCTTATTAACTCTGATAAAGTCAGAAATGTAATCGACGAACAGATGGACGGATTTGCTAAGGCTATTGCTCACGCGGTTGCTGACGGGTTTACAGAACAGTTCGTTATTCCCGAAGTTATGGCCTGGAGAAAATCCGGCCATGGGACATTACAGGATGTTACTCTTCGTATCTCGACGCACCTTGAGAGATGGTTAAAATCGGAGGATGGGCGTCGAAAAATTTTTACTGCTCTTAATCCATGGTACCAGCAAATCGAATTGAAGCTTCATAGTCTTACCGCCCCGATATGTCTCAAATACAAACTCGACGCGGATTCTCTCGATATCCCGAAATCGGACTATGACCCAAAGAGACCTGATATTGACCCAAGCAAATTGACAGGTCTCTCTGGATTAATGAGCGCGATGCTCGCAACAATTAGTTTTGTGATAGGAACCATTCTGTTTGGAGCTGGTACGGCAGTATTACTCCCAACAGGTCCCTTGGCACCGATTATAGCGGGAGCATTTTTGTGGATTCTTGGGGAGAGTATGAAAGAGGAGTTAATACGGTGGATTCCGGCCTCCATATTAGAAAACAGATTGCGAAAGAAAGCGTATGAGAATGAGGAAGAACTCCGTAAAGAGGTCTATCTTAGTATTGTCGGTGGCTACGAGGACTACGACGAAGACGATGCGGATAGCAAGGAGAAGCTGGCGAGGCAGAATCGAGAGGAGATAATAAAAGGGATAACTAGCGGGTTTGAATCTGCCTTGAGGCAGCGGGCGGAGGACGCCAGTGTGCTCATTAGGTGAACGACAGCTTACCGCAACTCCCAACAGTCTCTATGTACTCGTGAAGTAAGAGAGGACTGCACAGTTATGGAAGATGGACACCAGAGCCCTCCTAAATTGGGCTGCCCTATCTGGTACCTGGTCGTTGCAGGGGACAAGAGCCTGTAGGGGCAAAATTCATGAGTTACCCCTACTTTTTCCTACGTTAGGGGCAGGACGTTCATGCCCAAATCGCGTCGTCATCCATCAGCGGGATGCCAAAGGCCGTCTTGCCCAGCAGCTCTAAGGTCTGGTCTGTACTAACGGGATGAAACAGGGCGGCCCGTACGTCGCGGTAATACCGCTCCAAAGGGAAACGCTTAAAATACGAAGCTCCCCCAACCGCTCGTAGGGCCAGATCGACGACCCGGACCGCATTCTCCATCGCAACGGTGCGCGCCGCTACGCTTTTGCGTACCCACGTCTGCGGGTCTTCGATGTCCGCCTCGGCTGCGGCCTTCCACACGATGGCGCGGGCGCTCTCGATCAGCAGGTCCATCTCTCCGACCTTGTTATACACGCTGGGCAGATGACTCATGGGGGTTTTGAGAGGAAAGCGAGGACGGTCACGCATAAATTCGACCACGAAATCTCGCGCGGCAACGGCAATGCCGAGGTAGGGCGCGGCAATTGTAAACGGCGCTCTGAGAAAAAGATTCGTAATTCCGCCACGGGTAAAAGCTGGCCGTTGCAGTGTCACGGCCGACTCTGGAACAAATGCTTGTGTGAGGGTGGTACTGCGTGACGCCGTTGCGCGCATCCCCAGGGTATACCAGTCGTCCTTGAAGATAAGACCCGGCGTGTCGGGCAGGATGAGGAAGGAGATAATGGTTTCCCCTTCAGGACCGTCTTGCCACAACGCTT
Organism: uncultured Binatia bacterium (SeqCode); assembly: GCA_965243855.1. Classification (GTDB taxonomy): domain Bacteria; phylum Desulfobacterota; class Binatia; order Bin18; family Bin18; genus Bin18. The sequence continues at coordinate 247,145 of CBDEWE010000003.1, forward strand.
CGCTAAAATAGCGGTCCAGCGCAATACTCTGGGTACTAAAGATTTTCCGGCCACTGACCTGCCAGCCACCGTCTACCCGTTCCGCAACAGCCCGAGGTCGTAAAACAGGAATGGCATTATCCGGCTCAGACGCCGAACCACCGCAGATCAACCGCTCACGGGCAATGCCCCGCAGGATATCGGCCCGTTTGGAATCGTGGAACCTGCGCCATAAATCGACCAGCAGGCCAATAACATTAAAGTGCATGTTAATAGCCAGGGCAGTCGGCGCACAGCCCTGGCCGAGACGTTCCTGGGCCTTGATCCGTTCCAACAGACTCGCGCCACCACCTCCCAGCTCTTCGGGGATCGTCATGATGGTGTAGCCGCTCTCCTTGAGACGAGCGTAGTTTTCGTACGGAAAAGACCCCTCCTCATCATGCTGGGCCGCACGTTGGGCAAAGTCATCGGCCAGTGATGCCGCCAGGTCAATAAATCGTTGCTCGCGTGGTGTATGGAACTGATTCATGGCTGTCCCCTTCCGTACGGCGGCCTGAGCGAATCTGTTTGTTCGGTGCCACACTCTACCAGCCTCAGTCCCGGCTTTGCCATATGTGACCGCCTCTTGTATCCTTGGCGATTCTTACGGAAAAGATCTCAAAAGAGGAATATTGCACCGGCGAGAAAAGGAGGCGGGATCATGAAACTCTACCGTTCGACCATGTTTGTTCCGGGGAATCGGCCCGACTGGATAGACAAGGCTCCCAAATACGGTCCCGACGCGCTGTTGCTGGACCTTGAGGACGCGGTGCCGATTGCCAACAAGGTTGAGGCGCGGGATATCGTCCGCGCCGGGATTGAGGGCCTGCGCGGCCGAGGCGTGGGTGTCTTTGTGCGTCTGAACGGCGTGGATACCGGTCTGACCGGCGAAGATATCGAAGCCATTGTGACGGAAGGGCTCGACGCGGTGGCCGTACCCAAGCTGGAGACGGTCGAGGAGGTTCTCAAGGTTGACGCCTGGCTGGAGTTGTTTGAACGCAAAGCCGGCCTGCCCATTGGCACGGTCGAGATCATGGCCCTGCCCGAAACCGCGCGTGGCATCATGGACGCCTATAAACTGGCCACGGCCTGTCCGCGGGTCGGGAATATCATCGGCGGCGTTGGTGCCCGGTCCGGGGATGTGACCAAGGCCATTGGCTATAAGTGGACGCGCCAGGGCCTGGAAACGCTGTATATGGCGTCGCATATTCTCCTGGCCGCGCGGGCCGCGGGCATTGAATATCCGATTGGCGGCGGCTCACTCGAAGTCGGCGATATCGAGTTGGTGCGGGCGCAAATCCAGCGCGGGCGGGAAGTGGGCTTCCGCGGCTGCCTGCTGATTCATCCGTCTGCCGTGCCCATTGCCAACGAGATTTTTGCGCCCTCTCAGGAAGAGATTGAATGGAATAAGGGCGTAATGCAGGCCATGGCTGACGCCGAAAAAGCGGGCAAAGCAGCGGTCACATATGACGGCATGATGATCGACTACGCCCACGTCCGCAACGCCCTGGAATTGCTCCAGCAGGCGGAATCGTTCGGAATTGAAGTCGGCGAGTACGCTGATGTCAAGGCGCTGTAGGGGGAAGCGTGCGATTCGCGGGAAGAATGTATAAAGCCGGGAAGTTCTGGCTCGCGGAAATCCCTATCCTTGACGTCATGACTCAAGGATATACACGCAAAGAAACGTTCGAGATGGTCGCGGATTTAGTCGAGACCCTGGCCGACCAAGCCGGATTTTCCGTAACTGTCCACGCGGGAAAAAACGGCACCTTTGAGGTGAGTTCCTCAGACACCCGAACCATGGTTAGCTTACTCCTCCAGCGGCAGCGGGAACTGAGCGGACTGTCGTTAGCGCAAGTCGCAAAGCGCCTCGGCGTCAGCTCCAAAAATGCTTATGCGCGCTACGAACGAGGCTCCTCGGTTCCGACCGTGGAAAAGTTGAACGAACTGCTTCATGCGGTTGCACCTGACAAGGACTTTGTCTTGACGGAAAGCCAGACCAACTCATAGGCTTGTTGCTATGTATGGTATGGATATACAGAGAGGAAAAATACTATGCGAGCGACAATGGGTGATCTGAGATATCGAATGCATGAGATTCTCAAGGCTCTCGGACGGAACGAGCGAGTCTCAATTTTTTACCACGGCCAATTGAAGGGTATTCTGACGGCTGCGCCCGAGTCTTCGGCTACACAGGTCACAGAACATCCCTTCTTCAACATGAAGCCGTCTCAAACAACGGTCGAAGAAGAGATGAAGGCTCTTCGCGGGGGTCGGCATCGTGCTCTTTGACACGGATATCTTTATTTGGATTCAACGTGGTAATCGTAGAGCGGCGCAATTGGTTGAGAATGAAGAGGAGCGCCTCCTCTCACTTCAGACTTACCTGGAACTCCTACAAGGAGTACAGAACAAGCAACAGCATGACTATGTTAAGGATTTTCTAAAGGACTTTGGCTTTCAGACCCTTCCTTTGACTGAAAACATTGGACATCGGGCTGCGATTTATATTGAGCAATACGCGCTCTCACATGGTTTACGGGCTGGGGACGCAATCATAGCGGCGACGGCCGCGGAGAATAATGTGACGTTATGTTCCTCGAATGCTAAGCATTTCAGGCCGATCCGAGATGTAAAGCTCCGGGCCTTTCGAGTATAGAGGGGAACACTCTTCTTAAAAGACATAGCAGGAATCATAGCGATGAAATCTGCCTATACAGCAGTGGTAAAACGCGATGGCGAATGGTGGATAGGGTGGATTGAAGAGGTGCCTGGCGTCAATTCTCAAGGGACTACCCGAGAAGAACTTTTGGTTAATTTACGATCCGTGCTACAAGAAGCTCTGGAACCGAAATCAGAAGTGCATTAGCAGAAAAAATATGTTAGGGCCCGGGGGTTCGGGTTCTGGAACTGTAAAAAATTCCTTAGGGGAGTGGAATGGAATTCCTCAACCGTATACGCGATCTAGCAGAGAAAGCGTTGGACCTGAAAGATCAATTAGCAACCGAAGAGGCAACGAAAAATGCACTTGTGATGCCGTTTATAAGCATCCTCGGCTATGACGTCTTTAATCCGAGGGAGGTTGTTCCTGAATTCACGGCTGACGTTGGAACCAAAAAGGGAGAAAAGGTTGATTACGCGATACAAAAAGACGGTCATCCTATTATTCTGATCGAGTGTAAATCTTGTCACAGGAAGCTCGATGATACTCATATCTCCCAGTTATATCGCTATTTCGCGACAACAAGCGCTCGATTCGGAGTGCTAACGAATGGGTTGCTCTACTGGTTTTACACCGATCTGGACGCTCCTAATGTTATGGATACGAAGCCTTTCTTAGAGGTGGATATTCTCAACATCAAGGAAAATCTTGTCGACGAGCTTAAAAAATTCACGAAAGAGTCTTTTGATATTGAGGATATAACGAGCACGGCTAGTGAGCTCAAACATACAAGAGAAATTCGAGGAATCCTTGAAGAAGAATACTCGAATCCCTCCGATGAATTTGTACGCTTCTTTGGCGGCCGCATCTATGCCGGCAGAATGACTCAGCAGGTCCGGGATGGCCTTACTCCTCTTACAAAAAAAGCGTTTCACCAGTTCGTGAATGACAAGATTAGTGAACGCCTTAAATCTGCACTTGGCGAGGAACTAAGGGTAGCCGCTAATGAAGACCCTTCTCCATCCGGTCAATCCAATAGTCCTAATAAGCCTGAAGAGGTAAGCGAGAAGGAAATAGATGCGCAGATCACTACGACTGAAGAGGAGCTTCACGCCTACTACTTGGTAAAAAGCCTTTTGTATGGAGTCGTTGAGCCTCGACGTGTCGCTATTCGAGACCGGATTAGCTACTGCGGTGTCTTGCTGGACGACAATAACCGGAAGCCTATCTGCCGGCTACACTTTAATGCATCTCAGAAATATATCGGCCTCTTTGATTCAGAGAGAAAAGAAGAGCGTGTCCCCATTGGGAGTGTAGAGGAGATATATCAATTTGGAGATCGTTTGCGGGAGACTATTAAGCTCTATGATACGAGCGGGCCAACTGAATCAAGCGAGTAGGCTGGAACGTATCTAGAAATGCCTTCCGCTCGACCATCCTACCCTCCAGCCAAATACGTCCGTGCCCGTCCCAGCGCCATGAGCGGAAAGTAGTGCCGGTACAGATTGTAGTTGATCATAAACCCGCGCTGGAGTTCGGTGCCCTGCATGAAGCGTCTCTTCATCTCCTGGACGTGCAGGTTCGTGCGCGCGCCCGTGCCGTAGCCGGGAAAGCCGGTGCCGGTATAGTAAGGCTCGTCCCAGGTGCCGTCCTGTTGCGTACGGAGCAGGTAGTCGAGTCCGGTATGAATCGCGTCGTCAAAACGCTGACCCTCAATGGACAGCAAAGCCAGTAAGGCCCAGGCCGTCTGCGAGGCCGTGCTTGGCCCCGTGCCGCGCAAGCGGTCGTCCATATAGGACGCGCAGGTCTCACCCCATCCCCCGTCCGTATTTTGATGCTCGGCCAGCCACCGGCCCGCCTTATGCACATAGGCCGCGCTCATGTCTTCGCCGATGGCCCTCAAGGCCGGCAGGACTGCAGCGGTCCCATAGATATGATTGACTCCCCAGCGGCCGAACCAACTGCCCTCCGGCTCCTGCTCGGCTAAAACGTAATCGAGCGCGCGGCGCAGGGCCGGGTGAGAGCTGTCATACCCGAGGACGCCAAAGGCTTCGAGCACATGCGCGGTGACATCAACGCTGGGCGGGTCGAGCGCCTCGCCAAAATCGCAGAACGGAATCTTGGTCAGCAGGTCTTTATCATTGTTCTTGTCAAACGCGCCCCAGCCGCCGTTGTCCGACTGCATGGCCAGGACCCAGGTCTTTGCGCGTTCAATCGGCGCGTCAAAACGAGTGTCGCCAGGATTTTGCGCGCGAAGGTGGGCCAAGACAATCAAGGCCACCGCGGTGTCATCCACGTCCGGATAGGCGGCGTTCTCATGCTCAAACGCCCAGCCGCCGGGACGGACGGTGGGGACTTTGACCTGCCAGTCGCCGACCGTATCCACTTCCTTGTTCAACACCCACAGGAGCGCCTGTTGCATGGGTTCCGACTGCTGTAACTGGAAACCGCAGTCGGTCAGAGCCAGCAGGGCCAGCAGGGTATCCCAGATGGGGGATTCGCTGGCCTGAATGTGCAAGCTGCCTCCACGTTCATAGGACCAGTGATCATCGAGAGCGGACAGACCCTTGGCCATGACCGGATGCGACAGATGATAGCCCTCGACATTGAGGGCCATCAGGCTATAAATCCACGGCGGCTGAATCCCACCCCAGGCCCCGTCCGCATCCTGGTGGCGGATAATCCATTCCACACTCTGCCGGATGGCGACCTCGCGACCGGGCAAGACTCCGATATTTTGATAGGCGTGCAGAAATTTGTCAGCCGCAAAGAAGAACGACTGCCACACACCGCTCCGGGCCGGCAGGTCGTAGTTCATGCGCTCACGACCCTCGGGAAAAAGCTCGTCCAAGCGACAGTCCGGCGGCAGGGGACGGACCACGTGCCGGGCGGACAGAATGGTCAACGGCAGAATCGTCGCCCGCGCCCAGGAGGCAAAATTATAGATGTTAAACGGAAACCAGGTGGGGAAGAATATGACCTCGGGCGGCAGGTTGGGTGTTTTCTGCCAGGGCCACTCGCCGATCAGCGCAAACCAGTAGCGGGTAAACACCCGCACCGCACTCAGCCCACCGTGGGCAAAGATCCACTCCCGGGCTCTGCGCAGGCGCTCATCATCCGGAGCAAAGCCATTCGCGCGCAGGGCCGCATAGCATTCGACCGTGGTGTTAATATCCCCATCCGGGGCGTCGTAGTAAGTCTCCCACGAGCCGTCCTCGCGCTGGGCGTTGAGGACGGTCTGAACAATATGCTGTTTGCGCGGGTGCTCGTAGCTCAGAAAGTGTATAGCCAGAAGCCACTGCGCTTCCATACAGCAATTGGATTCCAGCATTCCTACCCAGTATCCATCCTCGGCCTGGTCTCGATACAGCCAGGCCGTTGCGGCGTGAATGGCCTCATCGAGACGCGGCACGATATCGGGCTCAGCAGCGACGGCAGGCATCGTGATTCCACCCCCCAGCTTGATCGGTCAGCAAAATGCGAATTATGACACAGCAGTATGGAGGCTGCCAGCGCTCAAGACCGCCGTACGAAGACGCCAACTCCTGTGCGGAATGGGGCGGACCGCGGAGTGTGATGATCTTGCTTCTGCAGAGCAATCCGACGTAACATGCCAAGCGCAGAAAAGGGAGGTATTATGACCCGAGCCGCACGAGAAGCATTCGAGCCGTATCGGTTTCAGACGCGCAATATCAACGAAGGCGAGAATAAGGCGCACACCAGAGAAGGTGCTCAGGCGCTTGGTTTTCGTGGCTCCATCGTTGGTGGGGCGATTGTGTATGGCCAGATGATCCGCCCGCTCATTGAGCGCTATGGTGAAGCCTGGCTGGGCTGTCACTGGTTTGATTTACGCTTTACAGCGCCGGCTTTTGATGAAGATTGGGTCACGTCTCACATTACGCCAGATGCGGAGAGCGACCAGCCGTACGCCTTTTCTGTCCGAGCCAGAAATGAAGAGGGTCAGGAGCTGATTGTCATGCGGACGCATATGCCTGACAGCCCTCCGCCGGTTGATGCGCTGGCGTCGCTGGAGCCTATTGATTGGGAGGGAGAGAGGGAATTGGGGACCTGGGAGCGCATGGAACTCAACACACCGTTTCGTCGCTTTCGCTGGAGGCTCACCATGTCTCAGCATCTTTCGTACTGCGACAAAACGAACGAATCGTTGGAGATATTCCGGCAGGGCGATATTCCACCTGTCCACCCCGGCCTGGTGATGGCTCACGGCAGCTTTGCTGTCCAAAACCAGTTCAAGATGCCGTTTTGGATACACGCCGGCAGCACGCTGCTGACTCATGGCCTGATCCGTGTGGGTGATGAGGTGGAACTGCGCTGTGTGCCCATTGAAAAATGGAAGCGCGGAGAAAACGAGTGGGTCAAATTTTATCAAGCGTATATCGTGAACGATCAACCCGTGGTTGAGGTCTGGAAGTCCTCAATCATCAAATTCGTCCCGCGTGGCTGAGTTGTGCAATATGCCTTGTAAAGCAAAGCCTACGATCATCGCTCTTCCTCCTTTTGACCGGAATGGACAATATGCAGGCCGACCAGACGGGCGACCAGGATGGCGATGTACAACTGGCCCATGGCTGCCTCGAAGGCGGCTAGGTTTCGCGCCAACGGAGTCACCGGCGTAATATCCCCGTACCCGAGCGTCGTCAGCGTGACCAAGCTGTAGTACATGAAAACGGACAGGCGACGGACCTCCATGGCCGCGAGGTCAATAGGATCGGCCGAAAGCTCCGGAAGATTGAAAGACCCTGGTTGGAGCACCTCAAGCAGGTCAAACAGGAATGCCCAGGCCAGACCGACCAGCATATAGACACACACCGCGCCATTGACGATGTCTCCGGTCACGCGGGCCGGGCGCAGCACGTTGAGGAGAATCGCCACTGCCGTAAAGGCCAGAAAGAGGAAGCCGAAACAGTGGCTGAAGACGGACAGCCAGTCGGTATAGACCGCGTATGAGGCCCACCGTCCGGCTATGGCCGGAACGGCCAGGATCACTGCGACGAGCAGTACCTTTTTGCTGCGATGCACATCATAGGTGACGACCAACAGGGTGGTGGAGACCAGCAGGTCAAGCAGAATCAGACCCGGACGACTTGAAAAGAATTCCTGAACGAACGGATTGATAATATACAGCGAGAGTAGCGTGACCAGCAGCACCGCATGCCGGGGCTCTCGGGCCGCCGGTCTCCTTGATGATATAAGCGACTCTGGCATCGAATCCATCCGTGCTTTAGGCTATGACATTGCCAGCAAAAAAGACAGCAAAAAACAAAAGACGAGGAGCCGAACCGTGCAGTGTCCAAAATGTCCCAACAGCCCCTTGGTTGCAACGCAGGTGCAGGCCACTCAAGTGGACCGCTGTAAGGCGTGTGGGGGGGATTTGGTTTGACAATCACGAACTTATCCCGCTGCTGCATGAAAGCATATCCGACCTTGCGGCCCTGCGGGGAAAGGCACTCCACGGGGAGTCAAACAGAGGCATGGCCGGTGTCCGCGCGACAACGCCGGACTGCTGCGCGTGACGAGTGCGCTCGGCCGCTCGGTTATCCTCGATACCTGTCCTGAGTGCCGGGGAATCTGGTTGGACGGCAGAGAATTTGACACCCTGCTAAAAAGCATGGCGCGATAACGAGGATAGACATGGTTTTCCTTGCCATAGCTCTGGCGGTTCTGATCGTCGGTTTCGGCATATGGGGCATTATTTCTCCGACCACGCTTCTGGCCTTTCTTTCCCGCTGGCAAACCCGCGGCGGGCTGTGGACTGGCGCGGCCCTCCGGCTCATGTTCGGGCTTGCTCTATGGTCTGCTGCCCCCCTCTCACGTTTCCCAACCACGTTACAGGTCGTCGGTGTGATATTCGTTGTGGCGGGCATCGCCATGCCGTTTATCGGGTTGGCCCGTTTCAAGAGCATGGTTGCTTGGTGGCTCAACAAACCGCCCTCCTTCACCCGCGTTTGGGCGGTGGCTACGCTTGCCCTGGGAGTGTTTTTTGTCTGGGCCGTCGCCGGATGACGTTCGGCTAGAACGGAGACGCGACCACCCTCGAAACGGGCTTGCCAGAACGCTGGATTGAAGGGTAAGATTCCGCACGGCCTTTTTGGGCACGACTCAGGTACTGCACCTCAGTCATTGAATCCCTCCTATGCCGGGATGGCGGAATTGGCAGACGCAGTGGACTCAAAATCCACCGCTGGCGACAGCGTGCGAGTTCGAGTCTCGCTCCCGGCATATTCCTCTGAATTCTCCAACCCTTGTATGTTAACGTAGAGAGGCAAGGGGGCAAAAAATCCCCTCCTCGGAGGGGTGGCTCGAAGGGCCGGGGTGGGTTTTCCCAGGTATGTCCCATTCGTAGAACCCACCCCGCCGCTGCGCGGCACCTCAAAAGCAGGAGGTTGTCTCTGCGCCGGTTTTACTGTAGGCAAAGAGCCTGTTTTTCTACCGATCTGAGGATGCGTTATGAGCAATGCAAAGACGGTGACAACAGCCCGGAACGCCTGGGAGGACTCCGTTCTCAAGAAGGCCCTGTCGCGGTCCGCGGAGCGTAAAGAGCGCTTTGAGACCACGTCGGGCATAGAGATCAAGCGGGTATATACCAGCGAGGATACCCAGGACGGCGACTACCAGGAAAAGCTCGACTTTCCCGGCCAGTATCCCTTTACCCGCGGCGTTCAGCCCACCATGTATCGCGGTCGTTTCTGGACCATGCGCCAGTACGCTGGTTTTGGCACGGCCGAGGAGTCCAATCAGCGCTACCGCTACCTGCTTGGGCAGGGCCAGACCGGCCTGTCCGTGGCTTTTGATCTACCGACGCAGATGGGCCGCGATTCCGACCATGCGATGGCCGCCGGAGAAGTCGGTCGGGCCGGTGTGGCCATCGACTCGTTAGCGGACATGGAAACCCTACTGGACGGTATTCCGCTGGACAAGGTCAGCACCTCCATGACCATCAACGCCACCGCGTCCATTCTGCTGGCGCTCTACCTGGTGGTGGCGGAAAAACAGGGCGTTGGCTGGGATAAGGTCAACGGCACCATTCAGAACGATCTGCTCAAAGAGTATATCGCTCGCGGCACGTATATTTATCCGCCCGGTCCGTCCCTGCGAATCATTACGGATATTTTTGGCTTTTGCGCCGACCAGGTGCCGAACTGGAACACGATTTCGATCTCCGGCTACCACATCCGCGAGGCCGGTTCGACCGCGGCCCAGGAAATTGCATTCACCCTGGCCGACGGGATCGCCTATGTTGAAGCCGCGCAGTCCGTTGGCCTTGATGTCGATAAGTTTGCTTCCCGACTGTCGTTCTTTTTCAATGTGCATAATAATTTCTTTGAGGAGGTGGCCAAGTTCCGGGCGGCCCGGCGGTTGTGGGCCAAGATCATGAAGGAGCGCTTTGAGGCCAAAAACCCGCGCTCGTGGATGCTGCGTACCCATGCCCAAACCGCAGGTTCGACGCTGACCGCCCAGCAGCCGGACAATAATGTCATCCGTGTGACCCTTCAGGCTCTGGCCGCAGCTCTGGGCGGGACCAACTCGCTGCATACCAACTCAAAGGACGAGGCCCTGGCGCTGCCTACTGAAGACGCCGTGCGGGTTGCGCTCCGTACCCAGCAGGTTATCGCCCACGAGTCCGGGGCTGGGGATACCATTGATCCCCTGGCGGGCTCGTATTTTATCGAGTCCCTGACGGACGAGCTGGAGACCAAGGCGGTCGAGTATATCGAGCGGATCGACAAGCTGGGCGGAGCCGTCCAGGCCATTGAGAACGGCTATCAGCAACGCGAGATTCACGACGCCGCGTTCCGCTATCAACAGGCGATTGAAACCAAGCAACAGATCATTGTGGGGGTGAACGAGTTCACGGTTGAGGAAGACCACCACGACGAACTGCTGAAAGTCGACTTGGCCCTAGAGGAACGCCAGAAGGAACGGGTGGCCGGGGTACGCGCCGAGCGCAACCAGGCTGCGGCCCAGGCTGCGCTCGACCAAGTCGGACAGGTGGCGCGGGATGGGGGCAATCTGATGCCGGCGATTATCGATGCCGTGCGGGCCTACGTCACCCTGGGTGAAATCTCGGACGCGATGCGCAACGAGTTTGGCGAATACCGACCGCCGACATTCTGAATCCCCCCCCTCACCGGGGGGATACGAACAGGAGGGGAGCCATGAAGGGAACTGTCAGTTTTATTCCCAAGGCACGAACCATAGAGTTTTTTGAGTACGACCTGCCGGAGGTCGAAGAGGGCGCTATTCTGGCCGAGGTGAGTCGTACCAATGTGTGTGGCTCTGAGGTCCATATGTGGCGCGGCGAGTTCGGCAGGCGAGGAGTCATGCCTGGCCATGAAATGGTGGGCCAGGTGTATAAGCTGGGCAAGGGCGTCACCCACGATACGGCCGGTCAACCCTTAAAAGAGGGCGACCGGATTGCGCCGGTCTATTACGAGACCTGCGGCAACTGTGTGAACTGTCGGGCCGGAAACGCGGCGGCCTGCGTGGTGCTGGGCATTCGCGCCCGGCGCGTCGGGCCGCACGACCCGCCACATTTTCACACGCCGTTTGCCACGCACTACTACATCCATCCCGGTCAGAACGTCTACAAAGTGCCCGATAACGTGCCCGACCATGCCGCTTCGGCGGCCAACTGCGCCTTGTCCGAGGTTTTCTTTGGTCTGGATCAAGCCCGGCTCAGCTATGAAGAAACCCTGGTGGTGCAGGGTGCCGGCGGGCTCGGCCTGCACGCCATGGCCGTGGCAAAAGCCCGGGGCGCGCGGGTCATTGCCATTGACGGTGTGGACCTGCGTCTCCAGCGGGCCAAAGCCTTTGGTGCGGACGAGATCGTTGACATGCGCGAGCATACCGACACCAAAGCGCGGGTCGGGCAGGTGCGGGAGCTGACCGACGGCCTTGGCGCTGATGTGGTCCTGGAAGTAGCCGGCGTACCCCAGGCATTTCTGGAAGCCATCAATCTGGTGCGCAGCGGTGGGCGGGTCATTGAGATCGGCAATATCTCCCCTGGGCTGACCGTCGAGGTCCCGCCGGCCCTTATTACCTTCAAGTCGCCCCAGATCATTGGCGTGGCCACCTATAACCCGCACTACCTGCACAAGGCGCTGAACTTTCTGTCCGCGCATATTGATACCTATCCCTATCACGAGATGGTGGACGCCGAGTTCCCACTTGCACAAGCGGGCGAAGCCATGGAAAAATCAGACCGCAAGGAAATTACCCGCGCCTCGCTGCTGCCGTAGCCGCGATTCGCGCGTGGAGGAAGGCATGAAAGACGCACTCAGAACTGGCATGATCTTTGAGCAGACCATTACCACCACGCCTGAGATGGGCATCGTGCATCTCGGGCCGGACGCGCCGCGCATGTATTCCACGCCGGCCATGATTCAGCTGATGGAAGGCACCTGCGTGCGGTTTCTCACCCCCTACATGAACGAGGGCGAACAGACGGTCGGCTTCCACGTGGATGTCCACCATCTGGCGCCTACCCAGATCGGCCAGCGGGTGACCGGCCGGGTCCGCCTGGATGAAATCAAGGGCCGGCGGCTCAAGTTCACGGTTGAGGTATACAACGAGGATGCCACCAAGATTGGTGAAGGCCTGCACGAGCGCGCGGTGATCGATATCAACCGTTTCTCCAAGTCCTAATCTTCATCCCCTCCCGGGAGGGGATTGGGGTGGTGATGTATCGTTTTGCCTATTCTCCCTCACCACGGCCCTCTCTCACTATCGGACCTGCGAGCCGATCCGGACTCGTTTCTCCGGGCGTAGGACAATGACCTGTTCGCCATCCGAGGCGGCCAGGAGCATGCCCTGGCTCTCGACCCCGCGCAGTTTTGCCGGCTGAAGATTGGCCACTACAACAAGCTGTCGCCCGACGAGTTCCTCCGGGCTGTAATGCGCCCGGATGCCCGCCACGAGTTGGCGTTCTGTTTCTTCGCCAATATCGACCGTGAGGACTAGCAGGCGGTCGGCATTCGGGTGGGGCTTTGCCGATGTGACGGTTCCCACCCGCAAATCCATTTTGCTGAACTCTTCAATCGTGACCATACGACTCCGCTCCTTTTTGAAATGCGTGTCACTATAGCTGGGTCAGAAGAAAGAGCAACGAGGGGAAGTTGCATCCCCTCACCCCAGCCCTCTCCCTCCAGACGTGTGCTGCAAATTACATTACTCGGCGGCCCCCGCTCCCCTGCGCCGTTCCGGTCTGCGACAGGGGACCAGGAGTGCGGGCTTCCAGCCCGCAAGCGGCCAAGATGGCCGCACTCCCAGGAAGCGTGAGGGCGAGCGGCCCGAGGCGGGGGCCGTCGGACCGGTCCCAGGAGGCTCACGCCACAATATGCATCACACGTTCCAAGGGAGAGGGAGTAGAGAATCCCCTCCTTGGAGGGAAAGAGGAGACGTGTCCTCCAAACAGCCTTCAATGCGGGACGCATTTCCTCTTTGTGCTGCGGAGCGGCGGGATGGGTTATGTTTGCAGGTACGATCAAGGAAACTACCCCGGCCTTCGGCCACCCCTCCCGAGAGGGGATAAGCATTTTGACTTTTCCACGGGAGACAGCCATAATCCGGGGGTTACGCGACGAGAAGGAAGCGCTGGAGTGGTACAGCTCACGCCCGAGACACACGCGGCCCTGAGTCAGCACGCGCAGGAGACTTTTCCGGAGGAGTGCTGTGGAGCTGTTATGCGGGTGGACGGACGTGAGGAAGTCCGCCGTATTGCCAATATTCAAAACGCCATGCATGCCAAGGACCCGCACACCTATCCGCGGGATGCCACGATTGCGTATCTCATGGAACCCAAAGAACTGCTGGCCGTGCTCAAAGCGATTGATGCCGGGGCCGAGCTGACGGCATTCTACCATTCCCATCCCAACCATGACGCCTATTTTTCCGCTGAAGATAAAGCCCAAGCCATGTTCGGGGACGAACCGTCCTACCCGGATGCCTCGTATCTGGTGATCTCCATCTATAAGCGTGAGGTCAGAACCATCAAGGCGTTTGGTTGGGACGACATCAGCAAGGATTTTGTTGAAACCGAGTGTCAGGTCTTGGGAGAGAAGGGATAGCCTGCTCCAGCCCAAGGAAGGGGACGCATCAAGAAGGAGAGAACAGGATGACGATAAAACAGGTGAAACGCGGGTTGTGTGCCCTGGTCGCGGCGGGCGGGATGCTGGGCCTCGTGACTTCCGCTGTCTGGGCGAACGATTTACCTAAGGCGGGCACGTGGTCGCTCGGGATGCAGTCCGGCTATACCATCAGCGCGGACTCCGGGTCCCGGAAAATCGAAAAAGTCCCGGTGCATCTCCGCATTGGCTATACGGCCTTTCAGGGCTCAAAATGGTTTCTGCCCAAAGGCTCGCTCGAAATCGCCACCGAGCCGTTTGGCTCCATAATAACCCAAAAATCACAGGGTCGGGGATTTGAGCGCCACAGAGGCTCTTTTGAAGTCGGCCTGATGCTGCCGGTGCTGACTTATCATTTTGATCTCGGCATCCCGTTCTACCCCTATATCGAGGGCGGCCTGGGCGTCATGTATCACAACCTTCAGGGCTATGATCTCGGAGGCGGCCTCAATTTTGCCGAAATGGTGGGCGGTGGCGGCACGTATTTTATCGACGACAATCTGGCCATCAATTTTGGCTATCGTTTCCGACACGCCTCGAATGCCAGCCTGTATGACGAAAACCGCGGCCTGAATACGCATACCTTTACGGCCGGTTTTTCGTATCTGCTGCCGGCCCAATAATGACCAGCGCTACGGAAAGAAACGCGTGATGGCGGAGCGAAAGAAAAAAAGGCCGAAGGAGAATGAGTGGTGGGTGGAGGAGCACAAAAGCCGTGAGCGGGCAAACCAGTCCGAACGGCAGGCTCCGGCTGGAGCCTCGTTTTTCAAGACCGTCGAGGATTACGACCAGGTCCAGGCTGAAAAGAATCTTACCGACCTGAACGCGCAACTGTTGGCCCAGGCTAACCCTGCGCCCGGCGCCTGGGGCTATGTGGCCCTGCTTGAAAAAAAGTCCTCCCAGCGTGAGATCGACAAGATCAAACGCGCCATGCCCCTCCCGTCCAATCTACGCGGTGCCATTGTGGACTCCGGTCTGTCGTTGCGTGCCATTGTGGCCGATACCCAGGAACTGGGGCTCTTGATGGAGTTCAATTTTATTCAGGAAGCCTCGTTCGACTGTTGGATTCATAACGAATGGGTGAGCGAACGAGTCTTTCGAGGCAAAAACGAACTACTCAAGCGTTCCGAGCGGCTCCTCAAGCGCTATCTGCGCCGTGCGTCGCAGGTCGGCCATGAGTTCTTTGACGCCCCCAGTCCGAGCGGAGCCTTGCCGCCGGCGCGAACCGAGTGGTAAACGCCGGGGCTGACACGACGCACTGAAAACCACACCCCCAAGGAACGTGTGATGCAAATACCGCGTGGTGTCGCAAGTCGAAAACGGGGCCGGAGTGTACCGGAGTCGGCGGAACCCACTCCGGAGGGGTGCCGCGTAGCGGCGGGGTGGGTTTTCCCCTGCCAGCGGTAACAGCAAGTCATGCCAACGCATGTTCACATGCCCATATAAGGAGGAAGCCATGCCGAGTACTGCATCCCGCCTGCGTGCCATGCTCAACGGCCCGGAGATGGTTGTTGCGCCGTTCATCTTTGACGCGTTTCAGGCCAAGATTGCCCAAGCCGCCGGGTTTGAGGCCGTGTATATGACCGGATTCGGGACGGCAGCCTCGCGCGGATTTCCCGATGTGGGACTGCTGACCATGGCCGAGATGGTCGAGAATGTGCGCGCCATTGCGGGCGCCATTGACATTCCGCTGGTGTGCGATGCGGACACCGGCTACGGTAACCCGGTGAATGTGTACCGGACCGTCCGCGAATATGAAGCGGCCGGAGCGGCGGCGTTGCACATGGAAGACCAGGTGTGGCCCAAGCGCTGCGGGTTTTTATCCGGGAAGCAGGTCATCCCCATGGCCGATATGATCCCGAAAGTCAAAGCCGCGTGTGATGCCCGACGCAGTCAGGACTTCGTGATTATTGCCCGCACCGATGCCTTGGCGGTCAATGGCTGGGACGATGTTATTCAGCGTGCCAGAGCGTATAGAGAGGCGGGCGCCGATCTCATCTTTGTGGACGGGATTAAAACGCACGACGATATCAAGCGCTACGTCCAGGAGCTTGGCGACCTGCCGCTACTGTATAACGGGCAACTGCTGCCCGTGCAGGAACTCGCCAAATACGGCTTCAAGCTGACGATTTATTCCGCAACCCTGATGGCCGCCTACATCCGCATGCGTGACGCCATGCAGGAACTCAAAACCACGGGCCGTATTGTGCAGGACGCAGGCTGGGAGTCGTTTGAGGAGCTGACGGCACTGCTCGGTGTGCCGGAAGCCATGGAGCTGGGGAGAAAGTACGAGCAGTAGTGCCCATCTTCGGAGAGGGATAATCCCCTCCAAGGAGGGGATAGGACCGCAATTTTTTCTGTGAGCCTAGCCTACCCGCTGAAAGCCGAACAGCGACAGACGCCGGTGGGTCCTGCCGGCTGGCTTTGCCTTGGAAACCACCTGCTTGAGAGTTGCTGAAAAGTTCTCAAGGTCCACGTGCTTCCGCTCCTCAAACTCTTCAAGCTCACGCTGCCGTTTTGCTTGAAACGCCTCGAAGTCGCTGACCCACTGCGCGTGGAAGCTGTCCAGGGCCGTGGCGACATCCTTGAACATGGAGGAATTGACCACGAGCGAACCGCCACAGTGGGTACAGTAGAAGACGATGCCAATCCGAAAATGTCGAAACGGCGCGCTGAATTCTCCGTCGCAACGATGACAGTTAATCGGCACTTCCCATTCGTCTACGCTCGGAATGGAGAGCGAGACAGAGTCTGCAACCGGGGCCGGTGCGGGAGCAGCGGCTGGGGCGGGTTGTGGAGCCGGTGCTGGAGCGGGTTGCGCCGCCGGGGCGGCTTCAGCCCCTGGAGCCTCAGCCGGAGCCGGAGCAGCCTCTCCCCCTTCGCCCTTGAAGCGAGAGGGGAAGTCATCCCCAAACGTCTCCTCAGGATGGAGCTCCTTGGCCCGCGCCAGTAACACCTCTTCCGTCTCGACAATGTCCGGGTTCGGAATACAGCAGTCGACTGGACACACGGCCGCACACGCTTCCTGATCGAAAAAGCCGACGCACTCCGTACATTTATCCGGCACGATATAAAAGATGTCCTCATCAATGGCGGGATTGGTGGCGCCGTTCAATTCCCATTCCACCCCGCCTTGATAGATGGCGGTATTGGGACACTCGGGCTCACACGCCCCACAGTTAATGCAGTCCTCGGTGATCATCGTCGCCATTGCCGGTCACTCCCTTTGCCCGTCCGCTCTTGCTGGTGTCGGTTTCAGTAGGGGTAGCGACCAGTCAGGCTGCTGTCAATAACCCTGATATTTCCCCCCTTTCAGGAGGGGGTTTTCTACTTCCGAACTGCCGCATCGCGCCTGCCTGTCCTGTCTTGCAAACCAGGGAGACACAACGGATAATATCACTCACGGTTTGAACTTTGGACCATCAAAAAATAGACCGCATTGATACCATGAATTCCGCCTTTGTTCCCCGTCTGGTAAACGGGCCGTTTGGCGACCCCGGGCTGTATATTCATCTGCACTGGGAAGGCCGGGCCGTCTTGTTCGACCTCGGTCAGAACGACGGCTTCCCCGCCGGAGACCTGTGTCGGATCAGCCACGTGTGTGTCTCGCACTGCCATATGGATCACTTCATTGGGTTCGACCGGCTGTTGCGCGTGTTTCTGGGTCGGGATCAGACCCTGTGGCTGTGTGGGCCACCCGGTATCCTGGACTGTGTTGAGGGTAAGCTGCGTGGTTATACCTGGAATCTGGTGGACGGCTATGGGTTCTCGCTTGAGGTGGCAGAGGTCTGGCCGGATTCGATAAAGCGGGCCGCCTTTCAGGCGGCAAGCGGTTTTCAGCGTGAGGCGTTGCCTGAACAGCCCTTCCACGGCCTGGTGGTGGATGAGCCAGCATTCTGCATCCGAGCGGCCCATCTCGACCACCGCATCTACTCCCTGGCGTTCGCGCTGGAAGAGAAGAGCCATCTGAATGTGGATACCACCTACTTGGCGCGGCTGGGCGTCCCCCCAGGCCCGTGGTTGTCTGCGCTCAAGAACGCCCTGCGCAGGGAGGAGCCGGATAGCGCCGTGGTCACGGCCACGTGGCAGGAAAATGGCCAGGACCGTTCTCGGGATTTCAGCCTGGGCGAGCTACGGGGATCGCTGGTCAAGGAAACACAAGGACAGAAATTTGCCTATGTGGTGGATACGCTCTTCAGCCCGGAGAACACGGAACGGATCGCGGCCCTGGCCCAGGACGCGGATATCTTTTTCTGTGAATCTCCATTTCTGGACGCCGATGAAGATCAAGCCTCCAAGCGTTATCATCTCACCGCCAAACAGGCCGGCCTCCTTGGCCGCTCCGCCCGCGCGCGGGAACTGCGGGTCTTTCACTTTTCTCCGCGCTACGCTGGCCGAGCCGAGGAATTATACCGTGAGGCCCAGGCGTCTTTTTGTGGCGAGTCTCTCCAAGCTGCTCCGCAAGCTGAGCAGAACGAGACCGCTACGCTGACCCCGGCAGGAAGGTGAGTCCGCCGTATGCCCGTCGTGATTTCAGAGCCCGTTCAGCGTTTCATCAATGACCACGTGGTTGCCCGCCTGGCGACCGCCGATGCCGCGGGCCAGCCGCACGTGATTCCGTTCTGTTATGCCTTTGATGGCGAGCATGTCTATTTTGTAGTGGATCAAAAGCCCAAGCGCCAAACGGGCAAACCCCTCAAGCGCATCCGCAATATGCTGGAAAACCCGCAGGCGGCCATCGTCATTGACGACTATGACGACGACTGGACCCAGCTCGCCTATGTCCTCATAACCGGTACGACCGCGCTGGTGGATGATGAAGCCGAATACGCTCGCATGCTGGCCCGGCTGCGTGAACGCTATCCCCAGTATCGCGCCATGGACCTCACTTTCGCTGATAATGCCATGGTCCGCATCTCGCCAACCAAGGTGCACGCCTGGGGGAAAATCGAGCAGGACTGAGATCGCCTCGGACCGTGTCTCGCTTAGAGACGCCCCAGCACCTGCTGCATGACCGACACGGCGCGCTCAATCTCTTCCGAAGAAATCACGAGCGGCGGGGCCAGGCGGACAACCGTGTCTTCGTGCAAGGTCCAGCCCAGGACGAGACCCTGGGCAAAACAGTCCTGCACAAACTGCTGGGTCTGTTGCGGAGTAGAGAAGTCCAGGCCGATCAGCAAGCCGCGTCCCCGCACGGCAGTACACCGGCCGGTCTCGACCAGGGTTTCCAGCCTTCGACGGAACTCCGCTCCTTTGTCCTGAGCCCGCTGTACGAGGCCGCCCTGAAATAGAACGTCGAGTGCGGCCAGACCCGCAGCACAGCACACCGGATGCCCGCCAAACGTCGTGACATGAGCGAGGGCGGGATCGTGCGATAAGGTCTCCATAATCTGTGTGGTGCTGATAAACGCCCCGAGGGGCATACCGCCGCCTAGGGCTTTGGCCACCACCAGGATGTCGGGTGTCACCTGCCAGTGCTCGCTGGCGAACAGCCTGCCGGTCCGCCCGAAGCCGGTAATCACCTCATCAAAAATCAGCAGGGCCCCGACCTCGGAGCAGCGCTGCCGTAATGTGGGCAGATAGTCGTCGTCCGGGATACGGACGCCGCCCTCGCCCTGGATGGGTTCGATAATGACCGCGGCAACGGTCTCGTCGATGGTGTGCAAGGCCGAGGGATCGTTAAAGGGCAGAAAGGTCGTGGTTGGCAGCAGGGGTTCAAACGGATCACGGTAGACCGGATTGCCCCCGACTGACACGGAACCGAATGTGTCACCGTGAAAGCTGCCGACAAAACTGACAAAACCGGACCGCCCGGTATACTTCCGGGCGGTCTTGAGCGCGCCCTCGACCGCTTCCGTGCCGCTATTGGTGAAATAGGTCACCGACAGCTCGCCGGGGGTCAACTCGGCCAGTCGGCGCGCCAGATCAACCTGGGGTTGCTGGATATATTCACCATAGACCATGGCGTGCAGATATTGCTCCGCCTGGGCCTGAACGGCTCGCACCACCGCCGGATGGGTATGGCCGATGCCGGTCACGCCAATGCCGGACAGCAGGTCAAGATATTCCCTGCCGCTGGTGTCTGTCACAACGCAGCCGCGCGACCGCGCGACTTCCACACCCATGGGTGCGGGCGAGGTCTGACTCACGTAGCGCAGAAAATCGTCGCGAACAGAAGCCATGACCGGCAGCATACGTGAGGGAGGTGCGCGCAGCAAGAAATGACCTCTTGACCCTGACCGACAAATTGGTAGCGTGCGCCCTGGACACACAAGGAGGGAATGATGGCCAGGAAGAAAGTCTTAGTCGCGGGTGCCTCCGGTCTGGTCGGATTTGCGGCTGTGCGCCATTTTGCCAGCCTGGACGAGTGGGATGTTGTGGGCGTGTCACGCCGCATTCCCGACGGCCTTGAGGGGGCCACGCTCATATCCGTTGACCTGCAAGACCGGGCCCGTTGTGTCGAGGTCTTCGGCCAGATGCACGATGTGACCCATGTGGTCTATACCGCGCTGTACGAAAAGCCCGGTGTGGTCCAGGGCTGGCGTGAGCGGGACCAGATGGAAACGAATCTGAGGATGCTGGAGAATCTGTTTGAGCCGCTCAAGGCCGCAGCAACCCAGCTCCAGCACGTGTCGCTATTGCAGGGCACCAAGGCCTACGGCGCGCATATCGAGCCGTTTCCCGCACCGGCGCGGGAGCGTTGGCCGCGCCATCAGCACGAGAATTTTTATTTCCTGCAAGAGGACTACCTGCGCGAACAGCAGCAGGGAAAAGACTGGCACTGGTCGATCTTCCGGCCTCAGCTTATTTTTGGTGAAGCGCTTAAGGGCAACCTTAACGTGCTGCCCGCCATTTGCGTGTACGCCGCGCTCCGCAAAGAAGCCGGTCTCCCGCTCTCGTTTCCCGGCGGCCCGCCCTACGTCTTTGAAGCGGTAGACGCCGACCTGCTGGCGCGCTCCTTGGCCTGGGCCGCGACCAGCCCGAATGCGCGCAACGAGACGTTTAACAGTACCAATGGCGATGTGTTTGTGTGGCAAAATGTCTGGCCGACGATTGCCGATGCCCTAGGCATGGAAGTCGGTCCGCCCGAGCCGATGTGCCTCACGGAAGAGATGCCCAAGCGTGATGCCGAATGGGCCGCGATTGTTGACAAGTATCAGCTCAAGGCTCCGCAAAAAATGCTGGACTTTGTGGGCGGCTCGTTCGAGCTGACCGACCTGTCTTTTGCTCACGGTGCGTCAGAGCCGCCCCCGCCCATCATCGTCAGTACGATCAAGATCAGGCAGGCCGGTTTCCACGAGTGTATGGATACGGAGGATATGTTTCGGGATCTGATTAAACGTTACCAGGATTTGCGCTGGATACCGCCGGTGTAGGTGAGGCCCAGTATCACTGAGTGTTTTGTCCCCTATCCCCTCCAAGGAGGGGACTTTCTGCTCCATTAAGAGGACACTCCATCCCCCCATTTATCCCTCAACCCCAACCCACCGCACCAAATCACCAAGCCTCGGTCTTCCACCATGACGCCAACTCAGCGGGGGAAGTTGCATGGTCCCGATTGGACATATACGGCTGACACCTAACGCTCCTAATGTATCGGCAAGATTCACCAGCCGTTCGGAATCTGCTGCTACTCCCACGGCTTCGAGATAGGGCCGCCACGATTCAAGAATCCTGCCAAGCTGTGACATGTTCCGTAACGGCTTCACCCGAATCGTCCGATATAAAGGCGATTGGACGAAGGTCGGGTCGGCATCGTACACAACGGTCCAGTCCGTTCCGTTTGGGCTCGCGTGCAGGGCAACATCTTTCCCAGCTAGGGCCTGCCATTCGGCTTCGTCTCTCACCCTTCGGATGGCGGTGCTGACTTCCGATGAGACCGGACCGCGCGGCAACTCGGTTTGCCAGTGGACTAAGCCCGTAGTAAGGAGAGCTGCAAACTCTTTTGGGGTGACGGTTCCGCCTTCCTCAACATAGATAAGCTGGGGAGACAGACAGCCCTGCTGGTCGTATAACGCCACGTCATAGGCTGCTTTGTGAGCGGTCGCTTCCGCGTCGGTCAGACTCTCCCTGGTCACCAGATCAAAACTCACCTTGTGACCGTAGCCGATGAACTGCCCGCGCGTTCGTTTCAGGATTGCCGCCAGGCTCGCATCAGAGCCGGAGGCAACAACAATGTCCGCCTGTCCATACGCCAAGTCTTCAAGCTCTGTGTTTCCCCCAGGCCAGGAAACGACGCTGAGACAGGCGCCCAGGTTTGGGTCGATGCCCTGAATCGAACGGGCGAACAGGGTGGGCAGGACGGACTCCACGGATGAGGTTTTGACCAGGGTGGCGGATTTCACCAGCAGAGAGAAGATAACGCTGTCGAGCCCTGCTCCGGGTACGTTGCCGGCCAGGACGTGCGTAATCAGCGGCGGACCGGAGGCGCGCTTTTGTCCTGAGACAGATGGGACAAAACGGTCGAGGACCTCAAGGCGGCCCAACTCATCAACGCAGAGCGCTTCTATCCTGTCCGCTCGATATTCTCGAAAAATAGGGGGCAGTACGTGTTGGATCATGGCAGGGGAGAGGTCGGTCGTTTCCGGGAGACGGACTTCGGCTTCCTGCCGTTCTTGTGAGTCGGGGTCGAGCCAGCGTTGAACGGCCTGGTCGATGCAACCCAGGATGTCCCGGGCCGTTCTGGGGACGAGGTGTTGGATACGGTTGGCGAGCAGGGCATCCAGCCTGGCGCTCAGGTCGGTCGGGGAGGGTGACGGCATGCCTGTATCCGTCACTGGGCGGATAAAAACTCATCCAGGACCAGCGCGCAGCCGCGCGCTTCCGAGCCTGGAGTCCGGCCGATAATCTCAAACCCGTCGCCCGTCAGATAGCCCACGTCATCGGTCTGAATCGCCATGACCGAGCCGCAGTTGGCCAGGTCAAAGTGACGCAGGATGCCGTGCTCGCCCGATGGCACTTCTTCCAGGGTTTCGGGATGGACGACCAGCGTGCGCGTCCAGGCCGGGCCGATTTTATACCGCGGCTCGTTGCTCTTCCGAAAACGGTTGTACAAGACGTGGTCGTAAAACTGCGAGGCCATCTCGGTCATGCCGTATTCGTTCACGCAGTAATATCCGGCGACCTTGAGGTATTTCCAGCACGACTGCAAATAGCCGTTGCGCGAGAGCGGCCGGCCTTTGCCCTTATTGCCGCCCGTGTCCATAATGCGGCTGCTGGAGGGCAGCGCAAAGGTTTTCCGGTTGACGGCGCACCAGTCAAAAAAAGCGACCAGGGCCGAGGTAATCGCCAGAACACAGACCGGCTCGCTCGTCTCCTGGGCATGGGTGACGGCCGCGGCAAAGGCTTCCAGGTGAATGCCGTCCGCATCAATAAAATACCGGCTGTCAGGGCCTCCCAGCTCACGCATCACCCATTCGGCCATCTGAGCGAGCGATGAGTGCGGTTGGGTCTCGGGATCGGGGATCAGGCTCAGGACCCGCAACGGGCGCTTTTCGGGCAGTACACACTGCGAGAAGTGGGCCAGCGCCGAGGCGTGGTATAACTGCAAATCGGGGACGAGATGTCGGCCACGCTTTTCCTGTCCTTGCGTGGTGCCGCTGGTCAAAAAGATTTTTTCCGGGGGACCGCAGGTCAGATCAAGCTCTTTGAAGGCAACGGTAGGGACGGCTGGAATGGCCTGCCAGGTCCGGACGGTCTCTGGGGTCTTGTCTCTAGCCAGGCAGAAGCGCTGATACGGAAGATTTTGCTCGAACTGATAGGTAAAGACGTCCAGGGCCAGGCTCCCAAAGTCCTTCCCCTCAGGAGCGGCGATGAAATCCAGGACGCGAGTGTCTATGTGGTTTCGTGGTGCATTCACAGAAAAAAGAGCATAGGAAGCCGTCAAACCCCTGTCAACGAGAGGCTGACACGGGGTTGGAGCTGTTTCTGAAATCCGCTAGGCTGTCCCCACCAAGGAGAACGGCCATGCCATCCATCGAAGCACTATATGATGAAGCCTACGATTTCCTGTGTGACGGTGAGACCGATCAAGCCATTGCCGCCTATAAGGCGATTCTGGAGATCAATCCGAACTATGTCGAAGCCGTGCACGACTTGGCCCATGCCTATGCCGATAACGAACAACTCGATGAAGCCATTGAAATGGCAAAAAAGTTGACCGAGCTGAGCCCCGACGACGAGATGAGCTACACGGTCTTATCCCGCCTGTACCAGCAGAAAGGCATGGTCCCGGAGGCCGAAGCCGTGGCAGCCAAGGCGCGCATGCTCGACTGGAAACGCCAGTTGCAGGAGCAGAAAGAGGACAACTAGATCGGTCGGGAACCAGGCGTTGCCATGCCAGAACGAAGCGATGAAGAAATGGTCTTACGGCTGGCTCAGCGGATCAAGCTGCTGATCGCCACCAACGATGAAATCCCGATTGAGACCAAGCTGCAATCACAAGGCATGCTCAAAGAGTTTGAGAAGCTTTTCACTGTCCCTCAAGATGAACAAGACCCGGATGAAGTTCACAGCCAGTATAATGACCTGTACATCGAACTGAGCGAATATGCCGACCTTGAGGCCCTCCTGCTTGCCATGCGGAATTTCAGTCCGTATATCGATTAGCCCGGAATATCCCATTCACGCAGATATGAAGAAGGGCAATCTCCTGCGATTGTCCTTTTGTGTACCGTACGATCAAAACGAGAGAGAAGGAGCGATTATTTATGCCGCATATCGAATCAAACGGTATTGAGTTGTACTACGAAGAACAGGGGCAGGGCGAACCGCTGCTCCTTATTATGGGCTTCACCGTCAGCTCGATCGGCTGGCACTGGAATGTTGACGGCTTTGCCCGGACCTTCAGGACGATTGCCTTTGACAACCGCGGGGTGGGCCAAAGTGAGAAACCGGATGCCCCGTACTCCATGACGATGTTTGCCGATGATACCGCCGGCCTGCTGGATCACCTCGGGATCGAGCAGGCCAACGTGTTCGGCATCTCAATGGGCGGTATGATCGCCCAGGAGTTTGCCTTGCGTCATCCGCAGCGGGTCAAAAGCCTGATCCTGGGCTGCACCAACTGTGGCGGGGAAAAGACGCTGTTGTCACAAGACCCCGAAGTGCTGGACATGCTGAACAATATTGCCGACTTCGACGTGGAACAAGCCGCCCTGGCCATGACCAAGGTCGCCGTCACTCCATGGTTTATACAAAAGCATATGAGCACCCTGCTCGAACTCAACCAACTTTCCAGCCAACATCCGACACCCAAGCACGGTATGATCAACCAGATGGCCGCGATTCAGGGGCACGATACGTACGAACGCCTGCCGAATATCAGCGTGCCAACGCTGGTAGTGACCGGTAAAGAGGACGGCTTGGTTCCGCCGGAGAACTCCGTCACCTTGGCTCAGCGGATTCCCAACGCCGACCTGACCATTCTGTCCAATGCCAGCCATTTGTTTAATATCGAGTTGGCCCGGACCACCGTTGATGTGGTGACGGAATTTATTCAGCGTCAGCACGCCTGGCAGTAGTCAGTCTTGCCCAAAGCTGCTGCCAGACAAAGAAAAAGGGGCGTCCGGTCGGACGCCCCTCGTATAACGGCAAGGGATAAATAGATCAAAAGACGTTCGGCAGGCGTATCAGTTCGCCGCCGTAGCTGGCGCACTCGCTCTGAGCGTTTTCAACTCGGCGTTAATCTCTCTGTTCTCGGCTTGGCAATAATCAAGCGCTTCGGCGGTGGCCCGCTCGCGGCCAATCAGGCCGTCCAGGCGTTGTTTGGCGTCTTTTAGCTCGCGTACCTGTTCGTTGAGCGCGGCGTTGTCGGCCCGCAGGGTGTTGACGGCACCCGGCAGGAGGCCGGTGAGAAAGCCGCTGGTCAGGTCCAGACGCTCAAACGCCATGCCCGACATAATCAGGGCGAGCCATAACACACCCACGCCAATATAGCTCCAGGTTGCTTTTTTTAGTTTCTCTTCGGCTGATAGTTGTTCCTCTGCCATTCATGTCCTCCTGAAAAATTTGCGACACCCTAACAGAAAAGCACTGGTAAAAAAAGTTGGGCCGGCGTCAGGATGAGTGTGACTGCTCAACCCGTGCGAGATACTCGGTCAGCGCGTCTGTTGTGCTGGGAAAGGCCAGCTCCGACCAGGGGATATCGGCTGGGGCGAAGAGCTCGACGGCCAGCGTTTCGTCCAGGGCTTGGGGCTCGCCGGCAAGCACGGTTGCGGGATACACCAGCACAACGACCGGATAGCCGGGGTAGGAGTAGGCATTGAGCAGATGACCCACTTCGACTGTGAGGCCGGTCTCTTCCAAGGTCTCGCGAATGGCGGCGTCTTCGACGCGCTCGCCACGGTCCAGAAAGCCGCCGGGAAAGACCCATTTGCCATAGCCGGGCTCGATCCCGCGCTGCAACAGGAGAATTTTGCCCTGTATGACCGGAATGGTACAGGCCGCGACTTTGGGATCATCATAGAAAATAAACGAGCAACTCCCGCAGACCAGCCGTTTGGGTTCGTTGGGTTTGAGCAGCTGGCGGCTTAACGTCCCGCTACACTTCGGGCAGAATTGAAAATGCGGACCATGGTGATCGTGATGATGATGGTGCTGAGTGTGACTCTCAGCCATACAGCGACCTCCTCTTGGGACGTAAAAGAGTAAACGTCCCCTCCATCAATCGGACAGAGCTGGGAACGTTTACTCTTTGCTATCATGCGGGCTTCAGTGAAAAAACCGCGCAAGAGCAGAGCGGCGGAATGACGACCTGGCAAACCTTTCTCTTTGCTATCAGCCTCGGACTCGGAGCCGGTATCACACCCGGCCCGCTGTCCAGCCTGGTAATTCAGGAGAGCTTACGTAGCGGCTGGAAGAGCGGGGCGTGTGTGGCCCTGGCTCCGCCGGTTGCGGACGTGCTGATCGTCGGCCTGGTGCTTGCCGTGCTGCATCAACTCCCGCCCGCGAGCTTTTCGGTCCTCAGCTTCATCGGTGGGTGCTATGTGTGTTTCCTCGGGTGGGAGACCCTGTGGACACTGGCCCCCATGGGGCGGGAGGCGGAAGGCGCGGGGAGCGTGTTGTTGAGTTTCCGCAAAGGTTTGCTGGTCAACCTGCTGAATCCCCACCCGTACATCTTCTGGCTGACGGTTGGGGGACCGCTCGTCACGGACAATGCCCGTCACGATATGTGGTTGCCCATTATAGCTTTTCTGCTCGGCTTCTACGGCTGTCTGGTCGGGTCGAAGGTTCTGATTGCCGTGCTTGTCCACGGTGGGCGCGCGCGTTTGCACGGGCGTGGCTATCGGATAGCCCTCCGGTTGAGCGGAGTCTCCCTCCTCCTGTTTGGTCTGCTGCTGATCTGGGACGGCGTGTCCGCGCTGGTCAGCTAAGAGGACCGCGCGATCCCGTACCGGATTTTGCTGCGACAATCTGCTGTGCCAATTGAACAATAGACAGCGGCGCACAGCCCTCGGCTTTATTATTCACAATTACATAGCTGGGCTGCTGTCGCACGCTGCTGTCGAGACACAGCTCGGTAATGGCCCGGCGCGACGTGGGGTCCGCATCGACAATGTGATTAAACGGTGCGTATTTGTGTTTTGCGGCTTGGTAGCTCAGATGGCGAGTCTGCATCCAACGGACGACAACCGCCCGACTCCGCTCCGGTTGAACCAGGACGGCCTGCTCGCGAACCGGCGGCATGCTGGGATGGCCATTCAGGCAATGACACGCGCCGACCGCAGATAATGCGTCGACATACTCGGGGGTAAAGAGTGCGGAGTTCCGAAGCTCGACCGCATAAACCGGGCCGCGTGGCAGCCGGTCCAGAAACTGATACAGCCGCTCGACAAAAGAGCCCGAACCGGCGAGCCTAGTATCGTCTTGGGGGGAGAATTGGAAGAGCAGGGGGCCGGCTCTGTCCTTGAGCCCGTCCGCGAACGGTCCAATCACTTCCTGGGTCGCGTAGTGTGGGTCGAGAAACAGGCGGTTGGGCTGCCCGCGCCGAGTGCCATACCGAGGATGATCGCCAAAGCCGGCCAGCGTGCAGTATTCATGCGCCTTGACCAGAAAGCGAAAGGTCTCCGGCACCTGGGCGGCGTAGTCGGCGAATTGGGCCGCGGTCATTGGCCGGTAATACGTCCGGTCAACCCCGACGGTCCGCAAGAGCGGATGCTGGGAATACGGTGGCAACCCTTCGCGCGACAGTGTTGCCTGCGGGGCCGGGCGGTCATAAATCAAACCCTCCCACCCAGGGAAAGACCAGGAAGAGGTTCCGAGCCGAATCGTTTCCGGCAGGGAGGCGGCCAGCGCCTCCATGTCCGGCGGGAGAGGCGCAGGATTGACCTGCTGTGTTCGCCCGGCTGGTGCTTCGGAAGAAGAGGGCGGGACGAATAAATGCAGTTGCTCATCCTCGACCGGTCGTTTGCCTGCTCTGGACATGGGGACTTATGATAGCAAGTGAGACGTGAGAAGGAGAACACCGACCCCTTTCTCCTCCATCATTTTTCGTTTGGATTGACATTTTTGCATTTCTTCCGTTCGATGCAGGAAGCCGCCTTGAAAGGAAAGAAAATGAGAGAGCGCATTAGCATTGATGCCACCGTGCAGCATGGCAAGCCGGTCATCCGTGGTACGCGGGTCCCGCTTGTGCGGCTCATTGGGGGACTGGCCGGTGGGATGACCATCAAGCAGGTTGCTGACGAGTACGGAGTGACGGAAGAAGATGTGCGGGCCGCTCTGACCTACGCGAGCGAGCTGATCGAACAAGAAGAACATCTCCCCTTGCCAACCCCATAGGCTCTCACCGTGCGATTCATCTCAGAGGACAACCCACAAGCCGCCGGCTTTACGTCCGGGCCGTCATGCCACCATCAACCATATACACGCCACCGCTACAGTAGGAGCTTTCGTCACCGGCCAGAAAGAGCATGATCCGCGCGACCTCTACGGGGTCGGCGTAGCGTTGCAGCGGCACCATGGCGGATATCGTCTCCTTGGCCCGCCCCGGATCGTCGGGCTCAAAGCCCTCTTCCAGGGAACGCATCATCCGGGTATCTACCGGGGCCGGGTTGACCGTATTGACCCGAATCTTCTTGTCCGCCATTTCCAGGGCCGCGGTGCGCATCAGCCCGATCACGGCATGTTTGCTGGCAATATAGGCCGACACTCCGGCCGCGCCGCGCACGCCGGCAACCGAAGAGGTGATCACAATACTGCCGCCGCCCCGCTTGGCCATCTCCGGCGCGGCGTACTTGAGCCCTAACCACACGCCGCGCACATTGACGGCCATGACCTGATCAAACATGTCGATCGCGTAGTCGGTAATCGGCTTGACATCGCCTTCAATGCCGGCGTTGGCCAGCAGGATATCGACCCCGCCGAACTGCTCGACCGCGGCCTGAATATACTGCTGGGTGTGGTCGGGCTGGGTCACATCGGCGGCGCAATAGCGCACCGCATCGCTCCCAATGGTCTGGGCAGCTTCTTTAAGCGCGTTCTCGTGCAAATCAACCAACAGGACTTTTGCGCCTTCCTGAGCAAACAGCCTGCCGGCCTGGAGACCAATTCCGCCCGCGCCTCCGGTGATGATGGCAACTTTATTGTCTAAGCGTCCCATACGGTTCCTCCTGATGTCTCTCTTTTCGTGGGCCTCGTCTTATGGGGTTTCGCGCGCCTTGGCAAGGGAACGGCAGGTGCGCTATCTCTCGAATCACAAGGAGGACGTATGCCAGTACAAGCACCAACGCTGGAAGAGATCGTCGATATTGCCGAAGGCTATGGCCTGAGCTTGACCGACGCCGATGCGGAGTCGTTTCAAGGCCTGATGAACGGGATAATGAAATCCTACGCGCGTCTGGATGCCCTGACCGAGCCCACCCTGCCGGTCAAATATCCCCGCACTCCTGGCTTTCGGCCGCAACCGGAGGAGAACCCGTACAATGCCTGGTACTGGAAAACCGAGATTGCCGGCGCGCCGTCCGGGCCGTTAGCCGGGAAGACCCTGGCTATCAAGGACAACGTCTGTGTGGCCGGTGTGCCCATGATGAACGGTAGCAGTGTGTTAGAGGGCTACACCCCGGAAATCGATGCCACCATCGTCACTCGGATTCTGGATGCCGGTGGCACGATTCTCGGAAAAGCGGTGTGTGAGCATTTCTGTTGGTCAGGGGGAAGCCACACCAGCGATACAGGACCAGTGCAAAATCCACACGATCCGAGTCGGATGGCCGGTGGCTCCTCAAGCGGCAGTGCGGCGCTTGTTGCGGCGAGCAAAGTCGATATGGCGATTGGCGGTGATCAGGGCGGCTCGATTCGGATGCCGAGTTGCTGGTCTGGGATTTATGGCCTTAAGCCCACGTATGGATTGGTTCCCTACACCGGAATTGCTCCCATCGAACTCACCATAGACCATGCCGGACCTATGGCACTGACAGTGGCTGATGTGGCCTTGTTGCTGGAGGTGATTGCTGGGCCGGACGGTCTCGACCCGCGTCAGCAGGCCGCTCTGCAAGGCAAAGCGTATACGCAAGCCCTGTCCGGAAAAATCGATGGTCTGCGTCTCGGGATTGTCCAGGAGGGTTTTGGCTGGGAGGACGTGTCTGAGGCGGAGGTGGATGAGAGTGTAGAACAATCCGCCCATGCGTTTGAGAAACTCGGCGCGCGTATCGAAACCGTTTCCATACCATGGCACCGTCACGGCCGGGACATCCTCTTTGCTATATTTCAAGAGGGTGCAACCGTGCTGATGGTGCATGGCAACGGCATGGGCACGAACTGGAAAGGCCACTACACGACAAGTTTGATTGATGCCATGGCCCGCGGTCTCCTGACGAAACCGGACGATTTATCAGAGAACGTCAAGCTGACCATGTTGGCCGGCCAGTATATGCAGGAGCGCTACCACGGACGCTATTATGCCAAGGCCCAAAATCTGGCCCGTTCTTTATCCGCGGCCTACGATGCCGCTTTAGAGGAGTGCGATCTCTTAGTCATGCCTACGCTACCGTTCATGGCACCCAAGATTCCACCCGCGGATGTGAGTCGGGAAGAGTGTGTGCAGTTGGCGTTTGATCACTTGGTGAACACCTCCCCGTTTGACGCCACCGGCCATCCGGCTATGAACGTGCCCTGCGGCCTGTCGAACGGCCTGCCGATTGGCATGATGCTGATCGGACGCAAAGGCGACGACGCGACGGTGTTACGTGCGGCGGATGCGTTTCAACGTGAAATATTCGACGCCCCGAGACCCCCTGCTTTGTAGGAGGGGGGGGGTGGGAACGGATGGACGGAATAGGCGATGGGGCAAGATCCCCTTTCCCTGGTCAGGGGGAGGGCTAAACGTTTTACACCGTTGTGTAGCGTTTAGGCGGCTGTGAGGTTCAATATTTTCGCTAACCTGAAGAACCCTGCAACGTCCCTCATCCCTCACAAAAACTCTAAGCATTTGGCACAATATCCGTCGGTGTTTTTAGATGCGCGCTAAGGTCTCCCACTAGGTTGTAACGTATGTATCGCTTTTTGAAACGCCAGGTCCCATCACCTCTTTCGAATTCATCGAAATAGTGGCCGGAGAAAATTGCCTGTAAAGGGAAGTCGTCGGTTTGCTGGAACACTGTTACGTAGCACTGGCTCTTGGCTGTCCCGGATTCTTCGTCAATCATGAGATCTACGTTTGTTGTCACGTGCTTTGTTCGCGGCGTCCCATCTTCATAAATGCGAACATTCGAGAGTGCCTCTAGAACTTGTTGTTTGCCGACGAATAGTTCCGTCCCTTCCACACCCCATTCGCTATGCTCGAACAACCCAGCGAATCCATCTAGGTCTCCCGTATCTATCGTGAATCCATAAGCGTTCATGAGGTGTAGGATTTCTTCGCGAGATGTCATGACAATACTCCTAATAGGAATGATCAGGATCGTAGAAATCGACGTAGGAGAAAGTATACCGCAAACCTGGAAGCGTGTAGACCGACTCCCTACGACCGAAGGTAGCTAACGTTCTGTTGGTCAGGTGTAGAGCCACCTCGCCGAGTCGTTCTAATTTCCTAAGGAGCGCAACGGTAGCCCTGACTTACTGCCCCTACGAGGCCGTTCCCTCAGACCGCAGCAAAGAAATCATCAGCCAGCACAGAGCGGTGAACGCGGCACTGATGAAGACCAAGGAGACAAAGCCGGTTTGATCGTACAACCAGCCGCCCAGCACCTGAGACCCGCTTCGACCCAGGTTCAGGGCGGACATCAGGAGCGCGAATACCGTTCCTTCGACGCGGGCCGGGCAGGAGCGGGCCGCAAGATCGAGCACGGCCAGATGCGTAATCTGCGAAATCAGGCCGTAGCTGAGAAAAATGACAATCGCGGACCGAGGGCCGGTTAAGCCCAGGAAACTGAGCGTTGACAACACGCCGAGCGTCACCGCGATATAGAGGAGGCGGCGGAGGGAAATATTCCGAAAAAAGAAAAAGAAGATGATCGCCCCAAGCATGCCGGCCGCGTTTGTCAGCGCGCCGAGAGTGCCTATGTAGATTTTTGAGAATTGGAGAATATCTCGCTCGTAGTATAAGAGCGGCGTGCCGAACAGTGGGCTGAAATTCCACACAAACAGAAAGCCGGCCACGACCCAGACCGCGCGTGACCGGGCGGCCGTTCTGAGCGCGTGCGCCGTTTCTTGAAGCTGCGCCTGTCCGAATGGACGCGGCGCTTCCCGCACAAAGCAGAGCGTTGCCAGCAGGGTGGCGAGCGGAAAGAACCCACACACGAAAAAAGCGGTGTGCGGAGTGGCATATTCCGAGAGATAGCCGCCACCGAGATGGGCGAGGGTCAAGGCCAGGCCCATGGCCGCCCATTGAATCGATTGAAAACTCCCGGTGAGTCCGAGGGGCCGTCCGGTCTCCACCATGAGCGCGTCGGCCATGACGTCGGCAACGGCCAGGGTAAACGAACACGCCATGAGCAGCACGAGGACGGTGGTATACGCCGTCGGCGCAACGGCCAGGGCCAGCCAGCTGCCCAGACCCAAGGCGCTCATCAACACGAGATAGCCCTTGCGCCGCGAGCCACCCAAGGGCAGGAAGTCGGACACAAGGCCGTAGATTGGCTTGATGGTCCAACCCAAGCCAACCATGGCCCAGACAAAGCCAGCCTGAGCGGCACTCAGGCTGAGGTCTTCTTTGAGCAGATATTGAATGGGTTGATAGGGCAGACCGGTTGAGAGATCGATTGTGCCCTGAACAAAATAGAGCGCCGCGAAGAACAGCGCAGACCGCCGCACCCCTTCGTGGCGGAAAGGTTGGATTGCGTGCTGGAATGACTGAGAGAGGGAGGCGATGTGCTGGTGTCTCCTTATATAAGGGCTGGCACCCCTCCAAGGACGCGTGATGCACATTCCCAGGAACCAGCGCTCGCCAGACGTAGGGGGCCACCGGGCCGGGGAGTACCCACCCCGCCGCTACGCGGCACCCCCCCCAAGAGGGGATAAAAAAGCTCCCCTCCTCGGAGGGGTGGCCGAAGGCCGGGGTGGGTTCCTTTTCGCATCACCCCTCCCGAGAGGGGATAGAATGAAAAGTCCTCACCCTGACGTACTCGGCCGCGCCTTCATGGCATCATACCAGCGGGCGAGATTATTCCAGGTCGGGTCGAGCTGAAACGTCCCGCGATGATGTGCAGTCTCCAAGCCGATAAACAGCATGATGTCGGCAATTGAGAAATCCCCGGCCAGCCAGTCTTTGCCCTCCAGGCCGTCGTTGACCAGCGGCAGGCGATGCATCAGGACTCGGCGGGCCTGGTCGGACACGTCGCCCTTGGACAGCACCATGCGCGAGGCTGTCAGATACACCCCGATTTCACAGCGCCGTTCCCAGGAGCGTACGAGCGCCCGGCTGACGGGGTCGGTGCCGATCAGGGGCGGGTCGGGATAGAGTTCCTCCAGATATTCCATAATCGGCAGCGTTTCGATCAGAACCGTGCCGTCATCGAGTTCCAGGATGGGAACACCGGCAAACGGATTCTTGGCCAGAAACTCCGGCGTCTTCTGCTCGCCGGCGTAGAGGTCGATTTCCTTGATCGGAATATCCAGATTTTTTTCGGCCAGATAGATGCGCACCTTGCGCGGGTTGGGCGCACGTTTTGTGTCGAGATAGAGCAGCATGAAGTCCTCCTTAAAACTAGGTTGATTCTTCTTTTCGAGCGTGAGTAATCCGAACCGTGGGCGTCCAGGTCCGCTGGCGTCGGGCCAGACGGCTCTCCGGTGTCTCCTCGTCAAAATTGGTCACGCGAGTGGTGAAATTGGCCGGGTCGATACGCTCAAACGTATGGACGTTGACCACGGCATAATCGCGCTCGGCAATCCGGCTCACCGCAAAGGTGAGCACCCCACAACGGGCACAGACGTAGAAGTCGGCCGTCTCATGGCCAAAGCGATAGGTGGGAACGTGTGCGGTATCTGTGAGAGTTGCGTGGAGTTCCGCTTGAGGATGCGAGGTGTAGGTGCCTCGATGCTTCATGCAGAAGCTGCAACTGCACGCCCGAACAGGAATCTCCGCTGCATCGAGCGGCCACAGGAATTCGTACAGGATCGTCCCGCAGTGACATCCGCCCTCAATTCGTTGCATGCTGACTCCTTGTCCGTCCCCGGAACGCTTGCTATGCTCGCCGCCTTAAGCAATACCGCAATAATAGAGGAGAAGATGTATGGCAGCCACACCCTCCGACCGCCGTTTTGATGATCGCAATATCCGGTGGCAAGCATTAGGGGATTTTGAACACCTGGAGGTCACCCTGCTCGATGTGGATGAAGAGAACAATATCGTGGACCTGATGGTCAAATTCGCGCCAAACGAGAAGATCTTTCTGCACCGTCATCTGGCCCTGACCAATACCTTGGTCGTGGATGGCGAGCATATTATCTACGAAGCCGATGGGAGCGCGGTCAAAGATGTGCGCCCGGTTGGAAAATATACCTCCAGTCCCGCCGGGGACGCGCATCTCGAAGGGGGCGGCGCCGACGGGGCGATCGTGCACTATAGTGTGCGTGGTGACAGTGATGCCCTGTTCGATGTCCTGAACGATGATATGAGCGTGGCTGCGACGCTGCGCACCGCCGACTTTAAGGCCGTGCTTGAGGAACAAAAACAGGCAGCTTGAGACCGCCTCCTGTCAGTCCATATGCGGATGATCTAGCGGAATAAAGAAAGGGAGTGGTGGACGTTCTGATTCCGTGCCCGTCGCAACGGGACCGCAACGCCTTGGCGGGCATGTCCGAGCATCGGTTTCATCTGCTCGACGCGCCGCTCAATCCACGTACCCCCTCTCCGGAATTGGACCTGCTGGCGTATACTGACCAGTGCCGCGATTATATCAAGGCCCACTCCATTGACGCCGTTTTCTATTCCCGCGACGTGGCCGATATTGTGGCTGCGGTCTTATGCGAGGAGTTTGGATTTCCGGGACCCAGCGTGGAGTCTGTCTTTCTCTGCCTTCACAAATACTACGGGCGCCAATATGAGCCCCATCCGGTCCGCTGTGACCCCATCGATCTGACGGACGAGCAGCCGGCGATCACGCGCTACCCGTGTTATCTCAAACCGCCCTGGCTGAACCTCGGGATTCTGGGTTTTAAGCTCGACTCGGCCGATGACCTCCAGCGGGCGCTGGCGATCGCCCGCCGCGAATATCCGGCTTGGTCGCCGCTCTACCTGCCGTTTTTCGAGCGCTATATCGACTGCGAGAAGTTCCCACTGGCCAACCGAGAAATCATGCTGGTCGAAGACTTTGTTGACGGGCCGCAGGTGACGGTCGAGGGCTGGGTCGCCAATGCGCAGCCGGCGCTCTGGGCGATTACGGATACCAATACCTATCCGGGCACCCGGATTATTGACAATTTTTCGCTGCCGTCCCGGCATCCGACCCACATCCAGGAACTACTGGCTCAGCAGGCCCTGGAAGCGATCAGCAATATCGGCCTGGACAACGGCTTCTTCAACATCGAGTTCTGGTGCCATGACAACGCGGTTACCCTGACGGAGGTCAACGGCCGGGCGGCTACCTGTTTCTATAATCTGTATCGTCGCTGTCTCGGAGCCTGCGTGTATGAAGCCGGACTGACGCTGGCCAGTGGGCAGCCCCCCCAACCCCCGCTGATGCAAGGAGTAAATGTGTCCTCCAATAGACATGAGCTGCTGGACACGTTTACTCCTTCGACCGATGTTGTGGGCGGCCAGTTTAATTTCATCACTTTTGGTGAAGATCTGGCAGAGAATCTGTTCGATTTTACGCAGGCGCAGGAAGTGAGCGATCTGACGATCTATGTTGAGCCCGGACAGGAAATTCGTCCAGTGAGCGAGTTTGGGGTTGTGCTGGCCCAAATCGATTTGTTCGGCCCCAGCTATGCGGCGATTCATGCGGACGCCGAAGTGTTACGCCGCCGACTGCTGAAACAGCCGGCCCATTCGCCGTGGTAAGCGCGTCAATCCAAGGGTCTGGACCAGGGGTATGTGTCGTTTTGTTGTGTATCGTGGAAAGCCGGTTCCGCTCGCTGAGGTCATCAGCGCGCCTGAGCACTCTCTGATAGAGCAGAGTTACCAGCCCAAGGAGATGACCGCCGGAACGGTCAATGTAGACGGGTTTGGGGTCGGGTGGTATAACCGCGCGCTTGACCCCACGCCGTGTATCTACACTAATATCGTCCCGATCTGGAATGATCGCAACCTGCCCGGCTTGAGCCGTCATATTGTTTCGGATTGCATTGTCGCCAACGTCCGTAGCGCCACACCCGGTTTCGGACTCGATCAGAGCAACTGTCAGCCGTTTGCCTACGATCGTCTGTCGTTCATGCATAATGGCTTTATTGAAAAGTCCCGTGATGGCCTGCTGCGCAAAATACGCGAGGCCCTCCACGATGAGTACTATCGCCTCATTCGAGGCTCGACCGATTCTGAGCACATCTTTGCTCTTCTTCTGAACTTTTTGCACGGTCAGGAGCTGACGCCACAGGCATATGTGACCGCCATTCGGCACACGGTTGCCCAGTTGCTGGACTGGACACGCGGGCAGGCGGTTCATATGGGGCTGAATCTGGTGCTGTGCGACGGGGTGCATGTGGTCGCCCTCCGCTTTGCGAATACCTCGCCGGCGCCGTCGCTGTACTATGTGGGCAACGGCGCAGATTTCCCCGACGCGGTGGTCATTGCGTCGGAAAAACTCTCTGCCGACCCAGGCTGGAAGACCGTCCCGGAGAGTCATATTGTGACCTGCCGGAGCGCCACGGATATCGACCTTATCGCCCTCGACAGCCAGGAGGCGGCATGATTGATGTCGCGGATTTCCAGCAGCGGATGGTCGAGGCACGCGCGTATACGAAGTCGCTGCTCGCGGCGGTCGAGCCGGCAGACTTCTGTCGTCAGGTCCACGTCGAATTCAGTCCGGTCGGCTGGCACCTCGGCCATATTGGGGTGACCGAAGGCTTCTGGATTCTGCAACAGTGCCAGCACGCAGTCTCGCTGTCGCCTGAGTATGATGTGGTTTTCTCTCCGCTTGACAATCCGAAAGAGAATCGGGTCAATCTCCCCTCCGCACAGGAGGTCTTTGCATACCTGGATGAAGTGCGCGCGTGTGTGTTTACCTTTCTGGAGCGGAGCGATTGGCCGGACACCCATCCCTTGCTGGGCGAAGGTCGTATCCTGAACATGCTCCTCCAACATGAAGAACAACACACCGAGACCATCCTGCTGATTCTCAATCTGCTTGCAGCCAGACGATTCGATGCGGGAGATAGGGGCTCGTTCTCTGCCTCCGCCGTGCCGCGCCGGATCCCTCTTCCGCGTTCCGACCAAACGACCATGGTCCGGATTCCCGCCGGAGCTTACAGTATGGGCAGCGACGACGGCGCGCGCACGCTGGACAATGAACGGCCTGCTCAGCAGGTCTGGCTTGAGGAATTCCGGATTGATCCAACGCCGGTCACAAACGCCGATTTCCTGGAGTTCATGGATGCTGGCGGATATCAGAACCCTGCCTGGTGGAGTCAGCAGGGGTGGCGCTGGTGCGAGGAGCATCGTATTGCCCATCCCCTGTACTGGCGTCCTGGGAGTACTCAGGGGCACTGGCTGGAGATTGACCCGTTCGGGGTAATGCCGTTGGACCCGGCCCAACCGGTACGGTGCGTGAGTTGGTACGAGGCCGAGGCCTACGCCCGCTGTGTCGGGAAACGGCTGCCGACCGAGGTCGAATGGGAGAAAGCGGCCTGGTGGGAGGCTGAACAACACACCGCCGCCGCGCAGTCAGCTCCTCCAGAGTCCGGTCTCGGTCTGCTCGGTGGAGTCTGGGAGTGGACTCACACCTGGTTCCACCCCTATCCGGGTTTTCAGGCTTTTCCGTACGATGGCTATTCCGTTCCGTATTTTGATCAACACCACCGAGTCTTGCGCGGCGGGTCGTGGGCAACGCGACGACATGTCCTTCGGCCAACGTTTCGGAACTGGTATCATCCCGGAATGCGGGCCGTCTTTGCCGGCTTTCGGTGTGCAAAGAACGCTGCGTCGTAGTGCGGTGAGAGGCGGTGGATTGACTGAGTAAGGTGGGTTGTTTTGTATGTCAACACGATTTCGGGATACTGACCGCTTGCAAATTTCTACGGTGGGTAAGGTGCGTTCGCAGTTGCGGACGGATGTTGCCTTCGGCTTGCAACAAAGCCAGAAAACCTTACCGCCCAAGTATTTTTATGATGCCTACGGGTCGCAACTGTTTGAGGATATCTGCCAGCAGCCGGAATACTACCTCACCCGGACCGAAGCGCAGATTCTGCGCACGTACGCTGCGGATATCGTGCGACAGACGGCTGGCGCCTCACTGGTCGAGCTGGGAAGCGGTAGTTCGGTAAAAACCCGTCTCCTGTTTGATGAATATCAACGCCGGGACCACTTCTTGCACTATGTGCCTATCGATATCAGTGCGTCGATGCTCGAAGAGACCGCGCACAGCCTGCTGGCTGACTACCCCACCATGTCGATTGAGGCTTTGGCGACCGACTATCTGGCCGGCCTCACCGTCCTGCCCAATACCCGGCCCCGCCTCGTCCTCTTTTTGGGCAGCAATCTGGGTAATTTCAGTCCGACGGAGCAGACCGAACTGTTCCGGCACCTGGCGGCCTGCCTCCATCCCGGCGATCAATTCTTATTGGGGCTCGACCTGCGGAAGTCTGTTGAGATTATAGAGGTCGCGTATAATGACGCGGCCGGAGTCACAGCCGATTTTAACCTCAATATCCTGCGTCATATCAACCGCGAGCTCCAGGCGGATTTTAATCTCGCGCAGTTTTCTCATCTGGCCTTTTATAATCGGGAACTGCATCAAATCGAAATGCACCTGAAGAGCGAGGTGGCCCAGGAAGTGACTATCACTGCCCTAGACCTGACCGTCTCGTTTCGAGCGGGTGAGACCATCCACACGGAGATATCTAGAAAGTTCGACGCGCAAGAAGTCAAAGAACAACTGATCGGCCACGGCTTTCAATCTCAGTCTCAATGGACTGACCCCGACAATCTCTTTCTCCTGAGCCTCTTTCGCTATACGGGCTAAGAGGACTGCACGCCCATGCCGTATGCGGGTAACCGGAGAGAACTGCTCCTCATCGCAACCGGCGGGACGATCAGTCAGGGGCGCACCGAACCGGACGGAGAGAGTCATCCCGTGCTGTCGGCCGCCGATTTATTGGCCCGGACTGTAATCGAGACCGGACATCTGCACTGCCTGGACCTACTGTATCCTGACGGTGTGATCTCCTCAGGCGCCGAGTTGCTCACGCTTGCGCGGGCGATTGAGCGGGCGGCCAAGGAGGGCATGGACGGTGTCGTGGTGACGCATGGAACCGATGCCCTGGAAGAGGCGGTGTATGGGATCGATGA
Source organism: uncultured Binatia bacterium (SeqCode) (assembly GCA_965243855.1). Taxonomy (GTDB): domain Bacteria; phylum Desulfobacterota; class Binatia; order Bin18; family Bin18; genus Bin18. The sequence goes on from CBDEWE010000003.1 coordinate 286,848, forward strand.
AATGCTCTCCGGGGCCGTGCCCATTGTCTTTACCGGGGCGATGCGGCCGAGTTGGGCCGCCGACTATGACGGGATACAAAATCTGGAGAACGCCGTACGGGTCGTCTCCTATCTCGAGCCTGAATACGGAACACTGGTCACGCTTCACGGTGACATCTTTGAGGCTTGGAGCGTATATAAAAGCGATACCGTCGCCTTGGACGCCTTTACGGCCCGTCGCGGGGCTCCGTCCGGACGCGTCAACGGGCAGCGGGTTGAACTCGGCTGGCAGCCCACGCGCTGGAATCGTCTGGGGCGTCTGCCCCAAGCCATACCCTACTCAATTCCCATTCTCACGCTTGGGGTTGGCGATGACGCCGCATTGCTCAAGCTGGTAGGCGAACGGGCCGAGCGGTCCATAGACGGCCTGGTAGTCGCGAGCATGGGGGCCGGGAGCATTCCACCAACAGCGCTCGGACAGCTCCGCCGTCTCGCAGACACGGGGCTGCCCGTGGTGTGTTGCTCCGGCGCTCCAAGCGGACCCACCGCGGCACCGCAGTATTACCCCGGCGCGTACGATGAACTCATGGCTGCAGGAATCAGGCTTGAAAACGCACTCTCCCCGCGTAAAGCCCGCGTGCGTCTGATGCTGAGTCTCGGGCTGAATGTGCCGTATCGTCCGTTTGAGAGTGAGGAGTGACGCTCTCTACGACACTCTGGGCAAGACCTCTCTTCCGAACCGATCCAGCGAGCCCATAATTTTGTCGTGGGCCAATCCGCCAAAATTTGCCAGCAGGCTCACGTTAGTGATGCCCATGGCCTGGATTTCCTTGATGCGCTCGACGCACTGGTCCGGATCACCAAATATGACTTTATGCGGGTACAGATAGCCTTCATAGTCAAAGGTCTTGAAGGCGTCCTTGAGACCCTGGTACGGCCGATACTGATCGGAGTAGGCGGCTTCCTGGTTGGAGGCGGCCACTGCGTTTATATAGCGCATCATGGCCTCACGGGGCTCTTCCTTCGCCTTTTCCGCGGTCTCGCCGCAATAAAAATGGTACACCCCGAGGATTTCCGGAGCATCCGTGTAGCCATGTGTCTGCCGGGTCTGGGTGAAGAGTTGGATACGGCCCACCAGGACTTCCGGATTGGGCTGGGCATAGGGGACGACCATTAAATGATAGCCCATCTTGCCGGCCCACTCGAACGATTCCAGCGTAAAAATACAGGCAACATAGACGGGTGGTGGTTGCTGAACGGGTTGCGGAATGACCTGGAGATTCTGCACCTTGCGGAATTTGCCGTCATGGGAGACCCGTCTTTCCGCCCAGGCTTGCATGATGATGGCGTGCGCTTCTTCAAACAGCGCCCGACTGTCACCCATATTGCGTTCAAAGGCGTCGTACTCGCCCTTCTGAAATCCCCGTCCAATCCCGAACTCCAATCGCCCGCCCGATAAGCAGTCGAGCATGGCATACTCCTCTGCTAGCCGAATTGGATCCTGGAGCGGCAGGAGGGCAATTCCAGAGCCAATGCGGATATTCTTCGTGCGTTGGGCAACCGCGGCCCCAATCACGGGAACGGAGGGCAGATGGCCGCCGTAATTATAAAAATGGTGTTCCGCAAACCAGACGGAGTGAAAGCCGAGAGCCTCAGCTCGGTCGGTCTCTGTGAGCATGTCCAGGTAGAATTGCTCATCGCTGGTGTGAAATTCTGGGAAAAAGCTGGGCAAATGAAAGAGTGAGATTCGCATACCGCCTCCTATGGTTCCTTTTCATAGCCGACTTTCCCCCCGGAAAGAAGGCAGGAGAGGCGGAGTCTGCCTCTGGGGGTACGTTGAACTGGATGCGTGGGTTTGCTAGTTGGAGAGCTTATTTACTATTATAGAAAAAGCGCAGATAGACGGTCTGCATAAGAGTTGGTCGGTGTTATAGCAGGAGAGGGTGGTGATGCAGGCAAAATGTCCGGTATGGCGTGTAGCGCTCTTGTTCGTCGTTTTGTTCGTCGGAGTGTGGTCCGGCTCTGCGTTTGGAAACGTTGACAAGCACGCGAACTCTGCGGTTTATCCGCTTCCCTACCCAAAGGCCCTCCAACCCCAGGTCGAGTTCTGGACCAAGATTTTCGGTACTTACTCGGAATATCAGGTCGTCATTCACGACGCGGTCTATTTGGACAAGGTGTATGCTGTCCTCGATTTTCGACCACTCTTAAAGAAGCATAGCGAAGCCAAAGTCCGGAAGCTGAAAGCCAAGCGGACCAAGCAGGAACTCAGAAAAGTTCGGGCCGCCCTGCGTAAACTCCATAAACACGGTGCAAAAGGGCGGACGCTGAGTACGCGTGAGAAAAAAATTCGGGCGCTCCTCAGAGATGTCAAGGAACGCCACAAGTTCCGCAAGGCCGCGGCGAAAGGGCGACTGCGAGCTCAGTCCGGGATACGGGAGCGCTTTCACCAGAGCCTGCGCCTTTCCGGTCGTTATCTGCCCAGGATGGAAAAGATATTCCGTCAAAAAGGACTCCCGGTTGTCCTGACTCGCCTCCCACTGATCGAATCCTCTTTCAACATTGAGGCCTATTCAAAAGTCGGCGCGGCCGGCATTTGGCAATTCATGCCCGCGACTGGGCGCTTGTTTCTGACGATTAACCATGTGGTTGACGAGCGTCTTGACCCCATCATTGCCACCCGGGCTGCCGCCGACTTGCTCAAGTCAAATTATGACAGGTTGCAAACCTGGCCGCTTGCAGTCACGGCCTATAATCATGGCCCGTCCGGCATGGCGCGTGCCGTTCGGAAAGTCGGCACGCGCGATATTGTTCCCATTATCCGTCGCTACAAAAGCCGGACGTTCGGGTTTGCTTCGCGGAATTTCTATGCCGAGTTGCTGGCGGCCATTGAGGTTGAGAAAAACAGCGTCAAATATTTCGGCCCCATCAAACGCGACCCTCTCCTCCGGTATGATGAAGTTGATCTTCAGCATTTTGTTTCCCTCGAAAATCTGGCCAGAGCTGCCAACACCAGTACCGAGCGATTGGTGGCGCTTAACCCGGCCTTTGGGTCACTGATTCGGAACGGTAAACTCCACGTCCCGCGCGGCCGCCGTTTGCGTATCCCGGCCGGTACGCAGAAAGACTTCGACCGGCGTTACGCTGCACTCAGCCCTCGGGCCAAGGCTGACCAACAGGTTGCTGCCTTTGCTTTTCATAAGGTCCGGCGCGGGCAGACGCTGGGCGGTATTGCGCAGCGCTACGGGACGAGCGCTCGAACTCTGCAACGCCTGAACGGACTCAGAAGCGCGCATTTCATCCGCATCGGACAACGTCTGCGCGTCCCTCTGAGAGGGAAGGGCAGACGGTCGACGACCCGATCCGTCCAGGTGGCACGGGCAGCTTCGCAGGACGGGACGCATATCGTGCGTCGGGGAGAATCGCTCGGAAAGATCGCCCAGCGCTACAACACAACCGTGGCGGTGCTCCAGCGGCTCAACGGCATCAAAAACGCCGCACTGATACCGGTCGGGAAAAAACTACGCGTCTCGGCTGACTCTCCTGGTAAAGCCAAAGCACGGTATGTCAAACACCGGGTCCGGCGTGGCCAAACGCTCGGTAGCATTGCCCGGCGCTACGGCACAAAGGTGTCCATTCTGAAGCGTCTGAATGGCGTGAAGAACGTCAAACGCCTGCAAATCGGCCAGGTGTTGCGTATTCCAACGGGCTGAAGAGTAGCCCTGCTGTATTCTGTCCTCTTTTTTGTCATGATTGAGCCACTGTCGGCTGCTGCTCAAGTGGAGCGAGCGTCTGTAGAAACGCCTCTTCCTCTTCCTGAGACCAGGTCCCAATGAGATGGTCTAAAGTGTCCCCCACCGTGTTGGCACTCTGCTTTGGAGAATCAAGCCCCGCTCCACGTCTGAGCAGCAGCAGCGCTGCCTTATTGAGGGAGAGGCCTTCCTCTCGAGCCAGCTTGTGTAAATGTCGCTGGAGGGCGGAGTCGAATCCACGAATCGTTAATTGTTTCATTATGTATACTCTCTACCCTCCTGCTTCAAAGATGACTCATTCCGAGTCACATTATGAGTCATCTTCACCTTCGTCAAGTTCGCAGATGGTGCTCTGATTCCCTCGTTCCTCACCGGTATGCTACGATTTGAGCCGGGTACGAGAGGGAGGGCCGTGTGGGCTATTACCCTGTTTTTCTCGATTTGGACAAGGCACGCTGTCTGGTCATTGGCGGGGGGACGATTGCCGAGCGCAAGGTGGAGGCGTTGCTTGCGGCCGGCGGGGAGGTGACGCTTATCAGTCCTGAGCTGACAGCCGCCCTGCGCGCCCTTGAAGCCGCCGGGCGGCTGACAGTTCAGCAACGCCCCTATCAACGGGAGGACCTTGACACTGTTTCGCTGGTGATTGCCGCCACGGATGACCCCGCTTTACAGCGGCAGATTGCGGCGGATGCCAAACGGGCCAATATTTTGTGCAATATTGTCGATCAGCCTGCGTTATGCTCGTTCATCGTGCCGGCAGTGGTACAACGGGGCGACCTGACGATTGCGGTTTCAACCAATGGGGCGAGTCCTGCCCTGGCAAAAAAGATCCGGCAAGACCTGACCGAGCAATTCGGGCCGGAATATGCGGTGGCGCTCCGATTGTTGCGCCATATCCGTGAACGCCTGATGCATGAACAACGTAGCGCGCGAGACCGCCAGCGCCTATTGACTAGCCTGGCCGAATCCCATCTGCTGGACTATCTTCGAGCCCGCCAAACCGATAAATTAGATGCACTCCTACAGCGGACGCTGGGGGAGGCGTATACCCTGGAGCGTCTCACCTTTTCGTGGTGAGTGAGTGTATGGAAGTCTGGCTGCTGACACTGACACTGCTGTTATACCTGCTCAGCACGGCGAGCTTTATTGTCGGTCTGTTTTCCGTTCGACCCGTCGTGCGGACGGTAGCGCCGAGTTGCTTGCTGGCCGCCTGTGTGTGCCATGCCAGCGCTATTGCAGTCCGGTCTCTCTCGGTGGGCTATTTTGCGGTCACAGACATGTATGAAGCCCTCTCCTTTTTTGCCTGTCTCACTGCGGCAATGGGGTTGCTGGTACAATGGCGGCTGCCCGTTTCCATTTTAGGCGCTATTGTGAGTCCCATCGGCTTTATCCTGACCCTCGGCGTATATGTCTTTTACACCCAGGCGGGAGCGTTGCCGCCGACGCTGCAAAGCGCTTGGCTGCCCATTCATGTGACTGCCGCCTATCTCGGGTATGCCGTCTTTGTCGTCGCCTGTAGTGCCAGCCTGGTCTATCTGGTCCAGGAAAAGCACCTCAAACAGAAAAAAGCCTCTTCGTTGCTACGCCGTCTACCCTCGCTGGAAACTCTCGATCATCTGAACTACCGTTCCCTGGCCTGGGGCTTTTTACTCTTGACCCTCGGGCTGTTAAGCGGTGCGGTCTGGGCCGGGTACGCCTGGGAACACTTCTGGATATGGGAGCCCCGGCTCATCTTGTCCGTGCTGACTTGGATTTTCTATGCGTTGCTACTCCACTACCGGAGTGCCGGCTGGCGTGGCCGGCGGGCGGCAACGTTGACGATTGTATGCTTTGCCGTGCTGGTGGTTTCCTTTGTAGGGGTCCAGTTTTTCCCCGGACGACATGGAGGTCAGTTTGGCTAGTCTTGTCCAGCCGGCCTCCTCGCTCATGGTGGTAGGCCTCAACCACCATACCACGCCGGTCGAACTCCGGGAGCAGCTAGCTTTCAGTGACGGCGCGTTGGATGCATCTTTACCTCGGCTCGTGGATACGGAGACCATCCGAGAGGGGGCCATTCTCTCCACCTGTAACCGCGTTGAGGTGGTTGCCCATACACCGAATCTGGATGCGGCGAATGAGAAGATTTGCACGTTTTTAGCCGAGGAACAGCGCGTGGCGCTGCCCCGCTTTGCGCCCTACCTCTACACCCATGTCAATCAGGAGGCGGTCAGTCACTTGTTTCGCGTTGCCTCAAGTCTCGATTCTCTGGTGGTCGGCGAGCCTCAGATTCTGGGTCAGGTAAAAGACGCCTATAACACGTCTTCCGCGCTCGGCACCTTGGGAACGGTGTTGCACCGCTGTTTTCACAAGTCGTTCTCGGTGGCGAAGCGGGTGCGAACCGAGACCAGCATTGCGGCCAAAGCGGTGTCGGTGAGCTCGGCGGCCGTTGATCTGGCCTGTACGATTTTTGACCGCCTGGAGGACAAGACCGCCATGGTCATTGGTGTGGGCGAGATGGGCGAACAAGCCATTCGCCATCTACGTGGACGCGGGATCGGCACCATCATGGTGACCAATCGCACCTTTCGCCGCGCGGTTGAACTCGCCCGGACCTGCAATGGAACCGTCGTGCCGTTTGATCAACTGGACAAACACCTCCACCTCACCGACGTGGTGATAGGCTCTGCCAGCAGCCCGCACTATATCCTGCATTCCGGCATGGTCGAAGAGGCGCTTGAAGAGCGCAAACGCAGCCCCATGTTTCTGATCGACCTGGGGGTGCCGCGCAACTTTGATCCGCGTCTGAACAGTCTGGATAACGTCTTTTTGTATGACATCGATGATATGGAGCAGGTGGTTGAAGATAATAGAGGAGAGCGCCAAATTGAGGCGGTTAAAGCCGAAGCTATCGTGGCCGAGGAAGTGGAAAAATTCTGGCGCTGGTTTGTCAACCAAGAGGTGACTCCCACGATTGTGGCGCTCCGAGAACAGGCCGAGATGATCCGCTCGCGCGAAGTGGAAAGAACCCTGGCCGGGCTTACCGATCTCTCACCGCGGGCGAAGGAATCGATTGAAGCTCTCACCCGCTCCCTGACGAACAAGCTCCTCCATCCACCTCTCGCGTATCTCAAACAGCGCCACCACAACAGTGTCAAGCGTGAAGCTGAATACGCTAAAGAGATCGCCTCGCCTCACGTCATTCGTCAAATATTCGGTCTTGATACCCACGAAGAATAGGCAATAGCCGCTCGTAGGTCATGCGCACAATCATCCGGATTGGAACGAGAAGCAGTCCCCTTGCGCTGTGGCAGGCGCAGTGGGTGAAAGACCGGTTGGAGCAGCAGTGGCCAGCTCTTAGGGTTGAGCTGGTTCCAGTCAAAACTTCCGGCGACAGGTTCCAAAATATCTCCTTGTCCCGTATTGGCGGCAAAGGGCTATTCGTCAAGGAAATTGAAGAGGCACTGCAGGCGGGCCGGGTTGATCTCGCGGTCCACTCGGTCAAAGACGTGCCGGCCGTCTTGCCTGCCGGACTCTCACTGAGTGTAATCCCACAACGGGAAGATCCGCGAGATGTCCTGATCGCGTCCAATGGGGAAACCCTGGATGAGTTGCCTGCGGGCACCCGGGTCGGGACGAGTAGCCTGCGCCGTCAGGCTTTGCTACTTCATCTCCGGCCCGATCTCCACATCGCAATGCTGCGCGGCAATGTCGAGACCCGCTTGCGTAAACAGCGTGACGGGGAGGTCGATGCGACGATTCTGGCTGCGGCCGGCCTCAAGCGACTCGGTCTCATGCCCGCACGGAGCCATATCCTGGATGAGCAGATCTTTGTCCCCGCCGTCGGACAGGGGGCACTCGGCATTGAAACGTGCGACGAAGCCGAGATTGAAGCACTCCTCCGGCCGCTGCATCATGTTGAAACCGCGCTGGCCGTCACGGCTGAGCGGGCGTTCTTGGGTCGGATGGGTGGCAGTTGTCGCACACCACTCGCGGCCCGGGCCACCGCCCGGGCTGAAGGTGTCACGCTTGTGGCCCTGATCGCCAGCCCGGACGGACAAGTCGTGCTGCGTGGGCAGGAACACGGTCCTGCCGAAACCGCTGAGCAACTGGGTATCAGGCTTGCCGAGCGCCTGTTGGCCCAGGGCGGGAACGAAATTCTCGTGCGGTTGGAGCAGGAAGGTTAAGGGGAGCGGGTATGCCGACTGGGAAGGTATACTTGGTTGGAGCGGGGCCGGGCGACCCCGGACTGCTGACCCTTAAAGGCAAGCGCTGCCTCGAGGAAGCTGATGTTATCATCTACGACTATCTGGTCGATATCCGCCTACTGGATTATGTCCGGCCCGAAGCCACCCTGCTCTACGCCGGAAAACGGGGAGGGAGCCAAACCGTTTCGCAGCAAACCATTAATGAACTGATGCGTGAGCATGCTGCAAACGGCAAAGTCGTCGCTCGACTCAAGGGCGGTGACCCTTTGCTGTTCGGTAGAGGAGGTGAAGAGGCGGAGGAACTGGTCGCGGCCAGTATTCCGTTTGAAATTGTTCCCGGTGTCTCCTCGGCTACGGCCGTGCCCGCCTATGCCGGCATTCCCTTGACCCACCGCGATCACGCCTCCGCGGTTGCGATCGTCTCCGGGCATAAAGAGGTATGGGAAACCGCGCCCCATCTGAATTGGGCCACCCTGGCTGGAGTGGGTGGAACCCTGGTTTTCCTGATGGGGACGCGGCAACTGCAAAACAATATGCACCGCCTGATGGAGTTCGGCCTGCCGGCCGAGACCCCGATCGCGCTGATCCGGTGGGGAACAAAAGCTGACCAGGAAGTGCTCACCGGAACGGTTGGGCACGTTGCCGAGCAGGCCGCCGCACGAGGCTTTGAACCACCCGCCGTTATTGTTGTTGGCGACGTGGTCCGACTCCGCGACCGGCTGCAATGGTTTGAATCAAAACCCCTCTTTGGCAAACGCATTGTGATTACCCGCCCTCGGATTCAGGCGAGCGGTTTTGCCGACCTGCTTGAACAGTACGGAGCAGAGGTCTTTCGTTTTCCGCTGATCGAAACGGTGCCACCGGAGTCCTCTGCCGCCCTGGATGCTGCCCTGGATGCCTTGGCAGGTTATGACTGGCTCGTCTTTACGAGTGTGAATGGTGTGCGCTATTTTTTTGAACGTTTGCAAGCCCGGCAGCGAGACATCCGCAGCCTGGGAGATATCCGTATTGCTGCGATTGGACCGGAAACCGCGCGTTCGATCCAGGCTCGCCACCTGCGGGTTGATGCCATGCCACACGAATATCAGGCAGAGGCGCTTATACAGGTGCTCAAGGCAGAAAAGGCGCAACGCATCCTGTTGCCCCGCGCTGCCGAAGCACGAGCCATCTTACCCCAGGAACTGCGCGCGTCCGGCGCACAGGTTGACGAGATCGCAATCTATCGCACCATCCGGCCCCAGGGTCGAGACGAAACACTGCGTGATATGCTGCGCGCCGGGCAGGTTGATCTGCTGACGTTTGCCAGTTCCAGCACGGTCCGAAACTTTGTGGAATGCCTGTCCGGAGAAGATATCGCAGCTTTACTGGGTCGTGCTCAGATCGGCTGTATTGGGCCGATAACCGCCGCGACTGCTCAAGAGTACGGATTGACTGTAGCGGTCCAGCCGTCAGCCTATACGATTCCCGCTTTTGTTGAGGCCATCGTTGCATATTTCCGTACAGAGCATAATACAATAGGGTGATTGGAGCCCCACGTTATGTCTTTTCCCATACACCGGCCACGCCGCCTGCGACGCAACGAGAATCTGCGTCGGATGACGAGAGAAACACATCTGCGGGTTGATGACCTCATTATGCCGCTATTCATCGTGCCCGGTACGAGGGTGGAAAACCCGATTGGGTCAATGCCCGGTATTGCCCAACTCTCGGTTGATCGGGCCGTAGAAGAGTGTCAGGAGATTCGAGACCTCGGGATTCCCGGGGTAATATTATTTGGTATCCCGGATGAAAAGGACGCGGTCGGCTCTGACGCCTATGACGATAACGGGGTTATCCAACGCGCCTTACGCGCGCTCAAAGAAGAAGTGCCCGGACTCACGCTGATTACCGACGTCTGCTTGTGTGAGTACACCGACCACGGGCATTGTGGCCTGATCAAAGGCAACGACGTCGAGAATGATGCAACGCTTGAGCTCCTGGTGAAAGAGTCGCTCTCGCATGTTCGAGCCGGGGCGGACATGGTGGCGCCGTCTGACATGATGGACGGCCGAGTTGGGGCTATTCGTCAGGCGCTCGACCGGGAGGGCTTTCCGCATATTCCGATTATGGCCTATGCAGCCAAATTTGCGTCCGGCTTTTACGGTCCTTTTCGCGAGGCGGCGGAATCGACGCCTCAGTTTGGGGATCGACGCTCCTACCAGATGGACCCGGCCAATGGCGACGAAGCGCTCCGAGAGGTTGCCCTTGATATTGAAGAAGGGGCGGATATCGTGATGGTTAAACCTGCGTTGCCGTATTTGGACATTATCCGCCGCGCTAAGGAGAAATTCGATTATCCGCTCGCCGCCTATAATGTGAGTGGGGAATACGCCATGCTTAAAGCTGCAGCTCTGAACGGTTGGCTGGATGAGGAGCGCGTCATGCTCGAAGCCCTGACGAGTATCAAGCGCGCCGGTGCCGATCTCATCCTGACGTATTTTGCCAAGGACGCGGCGCGGATACTGGAGAAGGGCCGGGCCGCGTAACGTTATGAGAGCGTGTCCGTCTTTCGTGTGACTTCATCGAGAAGAATCCGTCATGTCCCAAAAGAAAAAGAAACCGGCGGTCGTGTCTACGCTCGACGCGCTCCGCCGGGTACGGAAGGAACTCCCGCCACCAGCCCGCCTGCAAGAGGATGAAAAGAGATATCGTCGTCCGGTTGCCCGGCGGGAGGCCAGAAAAGAGATTGAGCGCTCCAGACAAGAGGAGTAGAGTACAGGGAGTGAAGACGGATATGCGCAAGAGGAGGCAGTCTCTCATGACATGGAAGAAACAAGCGGTCGTGACGGCGGCAGCCGTGCTGCTCTTGGCTCCGGTGGCGGTCGCCGGCGACAACTATGATGATTTTGAGGATACCCATCCGCTTCGGATTGTATCCTACCCGGTCCACGCGGTCGGTTATTTGCTTGAGCGGCTGGTCGCGCGGCCTCTGCATGCGATCGTATCGCAGCCGAAGCTTGAGCCGATAGTCGGTCATGATAAGCACCCGTTTGATTTTGACGAACAGATTCGGGAAGCGTCGGCCCCAACCGAGTATAACCCCGGCTGATGCCGCCGTCCTGCGTTGGCCGGATCGAACGCAGCGCACATCAGACAGACGGCTCAAACCCGGAAGGAGGGTCTTGGGATGAAACAGAAAATCGAAGGCGAATACGTACACGTTGACTCAGTTGGCTGGCAGCCGTTTCCCGGAGAGTTTTCGGCTGGGGGTATTCGGTGGAAACTGTTGCACGTCTCTCCGGAGATGGGCGCCTGGACGGCGATTTTTGATTGTCCGAAGGGGTCCTCGTTCGCTCGGCATATTCATGTCGGGCCGGGTGAGTATTTCCTGACCAAAGGCAAAATGGAAGTCCGCGGTGGCGCGGGCGATGGCGGGGCGACGGCAGTGGCCGTCGGCTATGGCTACGAAGCCTGTAACGCTCGGCACGACCAGACCAATTTTGTTGAAGACAGTGAGTTCTATATGACCTTCCTCGGTCCGCTCCAATTTATTGACGAGGATGGCAATACGCTGGCCGTCGTGGGCTGGGAACAGGCCGACGGCCTGTGGGCACAGCAGACTGGACAAGCGTAGGGCGGTTGCTGTCCCGCCTTATTCCCTTGTCCCGCCTTGTCTTGGGGCGCGCCACGCCGGCCGCTTGCTAGGGTGACTTATCGTTCCTTCAGGAAAACGCGATAAGTCATCTTTTGTGTCAAAATACGGAGCCTTGGAGTCGTACCAAATGTGGACTGTTGGCCGAACGGCTTCAGAATCGTCAAGAATACAAGGGTTGAAGGAGACGAAATCCTGTTGGTCCGTTGGAGGAACGCGATAACGACCGAACAGACCGCAACCGCAGGTTGAACAGAAATAGCGTTCCCAGTTCTCAGACGAACGAAACATCGACGGTGAGCCTTGAGTGAGACGAAAGGAGCGAGTAGGGGCGCTCGCCCAAACGATAGCTGGCGCTCCGCTGAGTCGGCGACACACCGAGCAATGACAATATCCCGCATCAAAAATATCTGAGACTTCAAACCGGACATCGCCGCAGTAACAGCTCCCCTGAAACGTATCGTTCACAGTCTCTCTCCTTAGTCCTACGTGTTATACCGAAGCGCTCCCGTACACACGACCTCGCCATGGCCTGGAACGATCTCTCCAATAGGATAGGCATACTCGCCGCAACCCTGAATGTGCGAGACGACCTCGGCGACGTGGGATTGCTGACACACGACGGCGATTCCTACTCCCAGGTTGAACGTCCGAAGCATATGTTCATCAGAGATTGATCCGCGCTGTTTGATTACACCGAATACTGGATTGACTTGATAGGTAGAGAGATCAATTACGGCGTTACAGTTGGACGGCAGGATACGATTAAGATTCTCTTGTATTCCTCCTCCAGTGATATGAGCCATGCCGGTAATGAAATCCGTCTGGAAGAGGCTTTTGAGGGATTGGTAGTAACAGCGGTGCGGTTCCAAGACGAGATCCAGAAATGAACGATTATCTATCCGTTGAGTCAGGAGTTCAGAGTTTTGGGCCATCAGGTCCCGGATAAAGGTATAGCCATTGGTATGCGGACCGGATGATTGAACGGCAACAACGATGTCACTAACAGCAATGTGAGAACCGTCAATAATCTGATCCCGTTCGACAATACCAACAATATTCGATCCGAGAATATATTTGTCCGCGTCCAGTATCCCCGGTTGTTCTGACGTTTCTCCGCCTGTCAGGACGCAACCCTGCGCTTCGCAGGCAGCAGCACAGGCGGCAACAATACGCTTAGCCGTAGAGCCGTTGAGTTTGCCACATACAATCAGGTCTTGAACGGCGAGCGGCTCCGCGCCCATGACAATGCAGTCATTGATGAGATGATTAATCATGTCATGGCAGACAGACTCCACGCGATCATGCGCAAACGCGAGGACTTGTTTGCTACCGGGCTCCTCTGTTTTCAGCACAAGGACCGGATTGGTGTAGGTACTGAGGTCTAGTAAAAACAATGAGGAAAAAGCGCCAACTGTATTGATCAGACGCGCATCTTTACCATCGATGAGCTCAGAGAACTTCGCTTTTGTTTGGTTCGCCAAGTCAACGTTGACACGGTATTTCATATTTCATCTTGTGTAAGAAGTCGTTCTTTCCCTGGGCAACTCCTCATATATCATAAGTGAGCTATGATGGAGCCAGATCAGTTAGTTCCCGGTAGATCGTAGAGGTGAGAAGCTAAGCGACCCCTTTCTTTGAAAGACTCTGCGTGCATGCTTACAGAACTGCTTGACGGCGGCCCGATTGGGCGTCTCACCCGCCTGAAACATTGCTGCCTGGAGATACGGCCCTGGCTTGTCGGAAATATTCTTCAGGTTCTCCCAACTCGGCTGTACAACGAAATGCAAATGTTGCGGCTGCCACTCTGCGTGAGACCACAAGCAAACGTATACTTGGCTTGGCTGGAGAAGTTCAGAAACGACCTGCGATACCTCGTGGAGCAGCGGTCCCATCTCTGCTGTCTCCTGGCTAGTGAGCTCCCATAAATGCAGGCAGTGCCGCAAGGGTTTGACGATAAGCGTCCCAACGCCGAGTGGTCCAGTACAGTGTTCGACAACCCAGTGCTGCGTACGGTGAACGCGTCCGCCCGGAAGGGCTTTCTGGCCCTGAGTCAGTTGACACGCGTAGCAGTCCATACAAAGCTCTCCTTCTGTATCGAGTGTATCTGTAGTTGATCTTGCGGAGAACTGACCTTATCTGAATCTGACTGAGGATAAACGGGAGCCTGCATGAATCGCGCCGAACGCCGACGGCAAGCCAAGGCCACAAAGAAGAAACCGATTGGAGAAGAGAAAACGTCTTCGCCACGGTTGGATATTGCCCAGATTAAGAGCCAACTCCAACAGGCGGCTTCGCCTCAGGAAGTGCAGCAGTTTATCGGACAGCTCCGTGAACGTGGGCTACCACAGGCCGGAGGCGAAGAGTTGATTGCCTATGCTGCGCAGTATCATGAGGCGCTTGCTGCCCTGAACAGTGATAATGAGGCCGCGCCTGTAGCTCTCCTGGTGAACTCCGCGCACGCCTGGGCGGACGACCGAATTGACCAATCGCCCGATCGTGAGCGACGTGCGTGCAAAGCGGGCTGTGCCTTTTGCTGTTATTTACCCATTGTGTTGGCGAACGCCGCTGAGGTGGTCTATCTGGCAGACTGGCTGAGGGCCAACTGTACGCCTGAGGAGTTGGCAGCCGTGCGGAGCAGGCTAAAAGCCCGGTGCGAGCAGAGCGCGACCAACTCGCCAGACCAGAAGCGACTCCCCTGTGCCCTACTCCAGGACGATACATGTATGGCCTATGAGGCCCGCCCGTTCAAATGTCGCGGCTGGAACTCTGTTCGTCTTGAGGCGTGCGAACGGGCCTACGGGCAAAGCCAGGCCACAACGAAAGTGCCTGTTGATACCTTCGCCTTTGTCATGGGGAATGCGGTGCTGAACGGTCTGAGTGATGCCACACGGAATGCTGAGCTTGATGGCGGGTCGTATGAACTCAACGCGGCCTTACTCCGCGCACTCGACCTGCCGGACGTAACCCTCCGTTGGCGGAACGGTGAGCGGCTTTTTGATGGGGGACGTTGAACGCTACTCCCGAACCGCGAACACCCACAGCACCCCGCCCTGCGGGACGTGCGTCTTGGTGCCGTAGAAGGTATTCAGCATCTCCTGTTTCCGCTCTGCATCCACACCCCAGCCTGACAGCACGGCAACATACTGCACCCCATCGACTTGGTACGTTGTGGGAACGCCCGTTACCCCGGAGTTTGTACGTTGCTGCCATAAGACCTTACCGGTCTTGGCGTCAAAGGCGCGAAAGTAGCGGTCGTTAGTGCCACCCATAAAAACAAGACCGCCACCGGTCGTGAGCACAGGCCCCCAATTGTGGCTCTTAAAGGTTGAGGTCCAGACTTTCTTACCCGCGTTCAAATCCCAGGCCTGGAGTTCACCGATATGGTCTTTGGCATCTGGATGGGGCAGCAATTCGAAATCGTCCGGAAACGCGATGCCCATATAGAGCTGACCGGGTCGATAGGTTTCTTTTCGGCCAGTCAGCGCGCCGCATAGGTTCTCGTTGGCCGGGACGTAGAGCAGGCCGGTCTTGGGATTATACGCCGCCGGTGGCCAGTCCTTGCCGCCCCACGAGGACGGGCAGTACTCGGCGCGTCGTCCAATACCGGGAATCTTCGTGGTATCGTATTCAGGTCGGCCCGTTTCAGGATCGACACTTTTGAAGACATTCTGGCGGACAAAGGGTTGGGCTTCCACAAAATTGATCTGGTCCGCACTGCGCTCCAGCGTCCACAGATAGCCGTTGCGCGCGGGATGCACTAGGCTCTTAAAGGTCCGGTCGCCCTTTTTCACGTCGATCAACAGCGGGGCGGACACCTCATCCCAGTCCCATGAACCGTTCCAGTGGTATTGATGGTACGCTTTCAGCTCCCCGCTGTCCGCGTCCAGGGCGATGACCGAAGTCGAGTAGAGATTATTCCCCGGTCGGGCCTCGCCCATAAACGGGCCGGCATTCCCGGTTCCCCAGAAGGTGAGGTTGAGGTCCGGGTCATAACTGCCGGTCACCCAAATCGACACCCCGCCGGTCTTCCAGCTCTCGCCCGCCCAACTCTCGTGGCCGGGTTCTCCCGGTCCGGGAATGGTATGGGTTTTCCAGATGGATTTTCCGGTCTCGGCATCCAGGGCCTGAATAAAACCACGGATACCAAACTCCCCACCCGACATGCCGACAATGATTTTCCCGTTCACTGCCAAGGGGGCGAGGGTCATGTAATAGCCGGACAAATAGTCTTCGAGTTCTTCCTCCCAGACCACTTCGCCCGTTTTCGCGTCCAGAGCGACCACACAGGTATCGACCGTCCCGAAATAGACTTTGTCGCCATACAGGGCGACACCGCGATTGGTCGGATGTAACTGGAACAGGTCTTCGGGTAACTCACGCTCATAGCGCCACAAGAGATCGCCCGTCTTGGCATTAAAGGCAAAGACCTGATTTTCGGGGGAGGTGACGAACATGACACCATTGTTCACGATCGGTGGGGCTTGATGGCCTTCCGTCACGCCGGTCGAAAAGGTCCAGACCGGAACGAGCTTGCCCACATTGGCCGGCGTGATCTGATCCAGGGGACTATAGCCCCAGCTATTATACGTCCCGCGGTACATGAGCCAGTTTTCAGGCTCGGGCTGTAACAGTCGTTGTGTGGTCACAGGCGTGTAGTCCTGCTGCTGGGCGCTTACCAGAGTGGGCGCAAACCCGAAGAGACTGACGAGAAGACTCGCGAGGAGGCTGAATGTGCTGTATCGCATCTGACGTATCCTTATTTCTTTTTCTTAAAACCGACTTTACCGATAAACGGACCTTTGACCGTCAGGAACCCGTCTCTCACTTCTAATGGAAGGGTCGCCAATGGCTTAGGCGCCGGACCTCCGACCACGCGGCCATGGTTTTTCGGGTCAAAGAACGAGGCATGACACGGACAGACAAGCTGCTGCGTCGGTCCGATCCATTCGGACACATCACAGCCCGTGTGGGTACACACGGCTGAATAGCACACGAGTCCATCCAGCGAGCGCTGACGCGTCTTTTCACTCAACTCTTCCGGTTTCAACCGGATCAAGAGAACCTGATTGAGCCGAAACCGGCTGCGCACAGTATGGGTTACCGGGTCCTTGGGATAGGCGAACTCCGGGCGATCGCCGAATGAGATGTCTTGTGGGGTGATGGCCTGCCCGGCCCGCTCACCAAAGGCGAACACCAGTTGATCGCCGGGCGTCAGGCGCGAACGGCGTGGGTCTTTTTTTCTTGCGGCTTTCGCTCCCCGGTCAAAAATCGGCAAGCCCAGGCCCAGCCCAAACAGGCAGGTCAGCAGGGTGCGACGAGTGAGACCCCGGAGGTCCGTTTTGTGTACAGTCAAGTGTAACGAATGTAGACAACCGCCGCGTGCCATCACTGTCCCTCGCCGCAACCTTCTACTGGCGCGGAACAGTGCAGTCAACGGGATGGAGGAGCGGAAGGGGTAGGGAACTGCCCGCTCTCCTACCCCTTCCGCTCTCAAGAGGGGAAAGACACTGCCTACTGAATC
The DNA here is from genome assembly GCA_965243855.1 of uncultured Binatia bacterium (SeqCode). Lineage (GTDB taxonomy): Bacteria > Desulfobacterota > Binatia > Bin18 > Bin18 > Bin18. The sequence continues at coordinate 303,918 of CBDEWE010000003.1, forward strand.
TTATCCGTAAAATTCGGCAACACTTTTTCGGTCAGCAGCTCGAAGCTGTGCATGACGTTCTTGTGCGGCACGAGCTCATTATAGGTATAGAGCCAGAAGTACTCGGCCGGCAATTTTTTGAAGATTGCCTCAAACTTGCGGCTCACCGTATCCGGGCTACCACAAATGGTGAGGCCACGCTCGACCATGGACTCGAACGTATTCGGGATCGTCCGGTAATCCTCATCAACCCGCATCAGGGCAGCGTTAAAGCCGAACGGCTCAAAGAACTTGGTCCAGATAAAACAGCCGCTCTCTCTGCCCAGAGCCATGGCCTCTTCGTCCGTATCGGCCACGATGACTTCCCGCACTAGGCCGACGCCCTGACCGAAGTCCAGGCTCTTGCCGACTTCAGCCGCGCCTTCCTGGCAGGCGCGGAACTGACCGGAGCAGATATCCGGATCGCAGACAACGGTCAGCGGAACGACATTGTTTTGGGCAGCCCAGCGGACCGAGGACTCTGAAAAGCTGAACGGCTGGAAGAGGGGCGGGTGAGGCTTCTGGTACGGTTCGGGCACCGTGCCTATCTCGGTCAGAATACCCTTGTCATCCACGCCCTGGCCAAACTCGCGGGTCACATTATGCGCCGGCCAGAAAACGTCCTTGGGCGGAATCTGCCAGTACTTGCCCGAATGACTGAAGGTTGGGTTGGTCCAGGCCTTCATGATAATTTGAAAATGTTCCTGGTAGAGTTCTCTCTTGAGCTCTTCGTACCGTTCCGGGTCGGTGTTGTTGTCGGCCAGGATATCGTAGTGCTGCCCCAGGGTATTGACCCAGCGCGGCTGATAGCCCCGGGCAAAGCCAACAAAGGCCCGACCTTTTGTGACCTGGTCGAGAATAGCGGTGTCTTCAGCCACGCGAATGGGATTCTGGCAGGGGAGGACCAGGCCGAGTTGTCCCAGCCGGATATTCTCGGTCTGCATGCCGAGATACAGGTCGAGCATGAGAGGGTTGGTCGAAACCTCTTCGCCTTCGATATGGAAATGGTGTTCGGTGAAGCCGATACCATAGTAGCCGTGCGCGTCGAGATATTGGGCCTGCTCAGACAGGTTGCGCAGCATGCGCTGGTAGAGGTCTGTCCGCCGACCAGCCATGCCGGCTTGCAACTCGCTCTTACTGCCAATCGCGGGAAGATAGAAAACACCGAATTCCATAATTCACTCCTTACTGTGAATGTATGCCCGTGGGGAAGTTCGAGAAGCGGAGGTAAAAATGAGGGAGCCAAAAGGCCCCCTACCGTGTTCGTTAATCTACACCTCGGGTGGAAAGAAAGCTAGCGTTCGCGTCTCAATGCTCTCCCGAGCCGGTGCGTCCGATGGAGACGTCGGGTCTTCAAATGCCGAATGCGCAGTGAAACGCGCCCTCCCATCGGTGGCCGAGTCATAGCACTTGAGCAGCATGGCCTCGTTGCGCTCCATCTGCGGGAAATAAAACCAGCGGTGGTTGGGGTTATGGGAGACCGAATAGACCTCACCGGTCCGGTCTTCGTATTTCAGGTCGGTTTCGTTGAAGTCGTCCTGCGTCATGCTGGCGGCATCACACACGGCCAGCGGAGCGTCCTGCACCGGGCCGCGAATCGGTCGCCAGACATTGATGACGGCAAAGCGACGTTGCAGCCGATCTTCAGCTTCTTCGGCCGGCAACAGGTCGCGTACCCGCTGCGGACCGGACTTAAGGGTATAATCGTTGTGGGCAAACTTGACCGGCTCGCGGGCGCCATTCTCGCCACGGGCACACATCGGGGCGCAGCGCACGTTATGATCGAAGACGTGGACCTTCTCGGCACCGGTAATTTTTTTGATCAGCTCGACCACCTCAGGATAATAGACCGCTTTGACTTCTTCGGCGTCATAAAAGTTTTCGACCGCGGTTTCATGCGGCGTAAAGGTGATGCCCTGTTTATCGAGCGAGATTTCGTCCAGGTGCTCGCGGGCGTTCTGAATCGCCATCGTGTGTTTAACCTGGGTGGTATTCCGCCGAGAGACGCCGGGAGGTGGAGTACACAGGTAATAGGTCGGTTTCTCTTGCTGGTCTTCAACCTTGAGATAACTCATTGGAGCGTTGACGTGCGATGCTGTTTTCATAGAGGCTCCTCCCTCTTTTGCTCCTCAGTAGCGTGGCGACACGATTATAACGGGCTCGCTGCGCTTGTACAGCCGGCTTTCACTGGAAAATGTTTATCGAGGCAGCCCGTACGCCTCACCACGCGCCAGGAATTCAGTCACATCATTGGCCATGAGGAGAATATCGTGCGTCTTGCCGGCCCGGTCTTTGACCTCGTCGCGTAAAATCGCTTCTGCCCGAAAGCCCAGCTCTTCAAACACGGTGCGGGCGCCGGTTTGATCCAGCGTCATACGCGCGACGACTTTTTGGATCCCTAACGAGAGGGCGACGTTGAACGCCTCGCGGGTCAACAAGCGGCCCAGGCCCATCTTGCGTGCGTCTGGGGCAATCAGCACCCGGATTTCCGCCACATGGCGCGACCAGTCAAAGTCATTCCGGTACAGGGTGGCGTAGCCCAGGAGCTGAGTCTCGCTCTCCGCGAGCAGGGTATACATCTTTTCACTGGCGATATCGTGCAGCCAGCGGTCTATGGATGATTGTTTGGTAATATCCCGGCGCAAAAACATCAGGTCGTGGTAGGGGAGCTGTTGGGCAAAATCCAGCATTAACGGCCCATCGTCCGCGCCCATCATACGCAGGCTCAGGGCTGTACCTTTAACTTCAACGGTTTTGGGAAAACCTTCCACGCTATTCTCCTCTTCCTGTGTGGTCGCTCTTTCAGACGGAACGCTGTGACAGCCATGTATCCAGCTTTGGCCACAGACGATAGATGGCGTTACCACCGGCGACCAGGCTGACGTGGCCGCCCTTGAGAACAATCTCAGACTTGTCTGGACTGCCTACCAGCTTCACCAAGTCCTGCGAGGCGGCCGAAGGAACAATATGGTCGTGCTGGGCCGCAACGTGCAGAAAGGGAACGGTGATGTTCCCCAGGTCGACCCTGCGACCGTCCAGTTCAAATGTATTCCGAACGAGTTTATTCTCGCGCATAAAGTCGTTGACCAACTGGCGGGCGGTTTCTCCCGGAAAGGGAATATGATCCGCGGCCCAGCGATCAAAGCGCAGGTGGGCGGTGACAAAGGCCTCGTTTTGGGCGTTGTCGAGCAGCTTCATCTGGCCGGCACTTTTCTGAAACGGTCGCAGCATCTGGATCGAGGCGTCCATCAGTTCCGAGGGGATATTGCCCAGGCTATCGATCAGCCGGTCGAGATCAAAATGGGCCGGGTCGGTCCAGGTGCGGTAAAGCGACATGCCGTCCGAGTTCACCGGCGTGGTAAAACACACCAGATTCTTGAGCGGACCGTCGGGATACAGGGCCGCGTACAGCGCCGCCAGAAGTCCACCCAGGCAATAGCCGATCATAGACACATCGGGCTCTCCCGAATCTTCGCCCACCATCGCCACGCACTCGGGGATGAAGTCGGTCACATAGTCGTCCAGCTTGAGATGTTTATGTTCCCGTCGCGGTACGCCCCAGTCGACCAGATACACGTCAAAACCCTGGAGTAGCAGATATTCGATGAAGCTCTGGCCTTTGGCCAGGTCGAGAATATAGGGTCGGCTGACCAAGGACATAACGACCAGGACCGGAACCCGGTACACCTCGGGGCTGAGGGGACGATAGTGATATAGCTTCATCGTGCCGCGTGAGTGCACGACATCTTTTGGGGTCGGCCCAACCTCAAGGTCGAGTTCGAGCGGGGCCGGCAGGTCTGGGACGTTGCGCTGAATGGCGCGGTCAACCGTTTCCCGTGCTTTTGCTGCAACGTCTTCGTGCGCCAGTTGTTGTGCCTGTTGCATGGGCTCTAATCCCTTTCTTCGGCGGACTCCTTGGGCTGTTTAGTACGTTTCGGACGGATGGGCGCATCGTCAGCGGTCCCGCCCTCATATTCCGCCAGCAAGCGGCGCAAATGTCGGACCTCCACCTGGAGTCCGGCCACGTTATCCTCGAGTTCGCCGACCCGGTCGCTCAGCGCGATAATATCCGTGCGGGACGGGAGGTTGAGGGCGGCCAAGTATTGGGCCATGGATTCGGTAAACATGCGGTGCAGGTGCACTGCTTCTTGGACATACTTGCCTGTGGTTTGGGCAAACTGATCATTGCCCAGGATGCCCGACAGCGTGTCACTCCATTGCTTCTCCGACTTTTGGTACCATTCGCGCCAGGTCCGGAGCGGATCGAAATTTTGCGTACCTTCAGTTTTGTCCATGCGAACGCTCTCCTTTACGGGCCAATTGGAGGAGGGAGGGAAAGAGAGGGGGAAGTCAATCTGATTTTAGCGGCCACGATAGGAAGCGTGACAAGGGTGTACAAGGTGCCTGGTGTCACATAGGTGACGGAAAGTCATATTTCTCCAGAACAATTTGGTGTTTTTGTTACCTACGTGACCGGCTGGGATGGGTAGCCCATAGGGAGGACACAGGCGGGGACTGAATGACGACTTTCGGGGAGAGGTGGCCGCAAGCGAGGAGGTAACTCGGGGAGATTGTGGAATCTCCCCGAGTCGGGTCTAGGCATCTACTGCATCGGCGGGCGGAGAATACACGATGGCGAACTGTTCTCTCCCGAGGTTAGTGGGGGGCGTCGTGGCGCCCCCGTCGGTCCTGCTGGCCATCATTCATGGTCATGATCGTGGTCGTGGTCGTGGTCATCGTCCTCATCGGTGATACTGGTGACGATGAATCCCTGGGCGGCGTTCGACCACTCCAGCTCAATCGTTTGCGTCCGCCCCATAGCGTCTGGGTCGTTGGGGTCGGAGAACTGGACGCCGTGCAGGGCGATGGCGTCGCCATGCCTGTCCATAGTGGCACCCGCCAGCATGGCCTCGGCAAACTCAAACCCCCCAAACTGTTGCGTCATGATCTCTCGCTTAATGATAAAGGTCGCGCCCATCGCAGTGGTTCCCAGAATGGTCAACGTATGCGCTCCTGGGGCGAGGTTGCCGTAGTTCATGGTCAGGCCAAATCCACTGTTTTCGGCATGCATGGCGTCAGGGTAGGCCATGCCCACATCCCCACGCATGGAGCCGACGGAAACCATGCCCTGCGACTGCCCATCAATAAAGAGTTCAATCGTCTTGACAGCGCTGTCCATGCCAAAAGCCCAGCCCCGAATCAGTCCGACACCAGCAGCGAGTTGCCCTTCCATGGGCTGTTCCAGCACGGCACGAACGTCTTCCGCTTCGCCCATATGGGTGAAGGTCAGCGTGGCAATGGGCTGGTCCGAGAATGGCGCCATTCCTTTGGCGCTCATGATTGTCCCCTGCGGCATGGTATCAGCGTTGTCCGTTGAGAACATATCCCCGTCCTCAGTCCCGGCATCATACGGGAACAGATCAACCATGTGACTCTCACGCCAGTGTCCGTGGTCGCCATGGGCCTCCATCAGGTTTAAGCCCGATACGCCCACAAACCAGTCCGGGCTTGGAGCAATCATCGTCACCAGCGTGACCAGGGGAAAGTCGGGACTGACAGCGATGTAGAAGGATACTGATTCCATCCCACCCGGCATCGGTTTGGGCCACGGGACGGGGTGGGGGCCGATAACCGACCCGACATTCCCCATGCCAACTTCCATCCCGACTTCTGCTCTGAACATGGCTGGATTTTCGGTCTCAGCCACCGCTTCAAGCCCGGCGCTCGCCATCTCTCCAGACTCCCAGAAACTCACTTGATCGTTGTGGACGCCACCGATGATCGGAGAGAAGTGTGCGATCTCTGGGAAGTTGGTGGGATGGGTGTCTGCGCTCCAGTTCCCCATAAATTCCACGTGGTAGATCGCAGGCATGTCTTCTCCCCAGACGGGGCTCGGGGCACTTGCGAATAGCAGGCTGAGACTGAGTGTCAAACTGGGGATACACGCTTGGAAAAACTTCTGCAGAGACATAGCTTCCTCCTTTACACGGACAAAATTTCTCCTAAACATATACACAAATAGTCTGAATGTAAGTGTGGGCCGACTGAGGACGACGAGCGTAGGAACATGTGGTAGAGTCGAAAACCTGCCTCGAGAGCGCGACCAACAAACGCAATGGCCAAAAAGAATACATCTCACTCCTCTCCATCTGCCGCACGAACGGCAACTGACATGATGGAGCAGTACTGGCAGGTCAAGGAACAGTACAAGGATGAGTTGCTGTTCTACCGTTTCGGTGACTTCTACGAGATGTTTTTTGACGACGCGGCAGTCGCGGCGCGCGAATTAGACATCGTGCTGACCGCCCGCGCGCACGGAAAAGGCAACGAAAAGGTCCCCATGTGCGGGGTACCGCATTACCGCCTGGAGCCGTATCTCACCCGGCTGGTCGAGAAGGGCTATAAGGTTGCGGTGTGTGAACAGCTTGAGGAGTCTCACAAAGGAAAAGGGATTATTCCGCGCGATGTTGTTCGCATTGTCACACCGGGGACGTTGTTTGAATCTGAGAGTCGGGAACGAACGCTGGTTGCCGTGTTGTCCGAGAGAGACGCGGTCGGCGTGGCCAGTCTGGATTTGGCGACCGCTGAGTTTCTGGTTGCCGAAACAAATGTCTCTGATTTGCCCAGCCTTCTGGAGAAGCTCCAACCGCAAGAATTGGTCTGTGGGGCGGGCGAGTCTTGCGACACGGGTTGGAGTCGTCAGGTCTGCCGCACCGAACGCCCGGCCGAGGCGTTTCGCTTTGAGCGGGTACGTACAGTCCTCAGCAAGCAGTTTGGTCGCAAGCGCATTGACACTCTCGTTTTCTCCCATCGGCGTGCCCTGTGCGCAGCCGGGGCGTTATTCGCCTATGCGCGGGAAACGCAGCGTGCGTTTCTGCCCCATATCCGTGCGCCTGAGCCGTATCGGCACGACGCCTTTGTCGTGCTCGACCCGCAGACACAGCGCAACCTTGAACTGGTGGAAAATGTGTTCGAGGGCTCGTCCGAGGGAACTGTCCTGGCCGTGCTGGACCATACCACCACCCGGATGGGTAAGCGGCGCTTGCGACACTGGGTGCTACATCCTTTGCGCACGGTCGATGAGATTCACACCCGCCAAGAGGCGATTGCCGAACTGAGCCGTCGCCATAATGTACGGGCAGAACTGCGGCGTGTCCTCTCCGGCCTGCCGGATCTCGAACGGCTGACCTCCCGCATTACGTCCGCGATTGCCAGCCCACGAGACCTGGCAACTCTGAAATCCGCCCTGGTTCGCCTGCCGGACCTCCACGCCGCCCTGACCAGGGTCGGGAGCCGCCTGCTGACGACGTATTGTGAAGAAATCGATCTGCTGGACGATGTGGCCGCTGAGATTGCGCGCACCCTTCTCGACGAGCCAAAACCTACGGCCAAAGAGGGCGGGCTGATTCGCGCCGACGTCTCTGCCGACCTGGACGAACTGCGGGGGGTTCAAACCGATGGAACGGGCTGGCTGGCCGAGTATGAACAGCAAGAGCGGGAACGCTCGCAGATTCCCAACCTCAAGGTCGGTTTCAACAAGGTCTTCGGGTATTACGTGGAAATCACCAAGTCTGCACTGAGCCGCGTTCCCAAGAACTACATTCGCCGCCAAACTCTGGTTAACGCCGAACGCTTTGTCACGGATGAACTGCGTGCCTTTGAATCCACGGTTCTGTCTGCGACAGACCGTGGCAATCAATTAGAGTATGTCCTTTTCACTCAACTCAGACAGCATGTCGCCGCTCAGGCTGAGCGGCTGCGCCACACTGCGACCATCCTCGGTACCCTCGACGCGCTGAGTTCCCTGGCGGAGTTAGCCACGAAGAAGGGGTGGGTTCGTCCCGATGTCACTGACGAGTACGAGCTGCTCATAGAAGAGGGCCGGCATCCGGTCCTTGACATGCGCGACGCGCAATTCGTGCCGAACGACCTGCGCTTGGATGCCAGCCAACACGTTCTGATCATCACCGGTCCCAATGCTGCTGGAAAAAGTACCTATGCGCGTCAGGCGGCTCTACTCGTCCTGCTGGCCCAAATGGGGAGCTTCATCCCCGCTCAGTCTGCCACCATTGGGGCTGTAGATCGTATTTTTACGCGGGTCGGCGCGGCGGATTTTCTGGCGCAAGGGTTATCGACTTTTATGGTCGAGATGATGGAGACGGCGAACATCCTGAAGCATGCAACCGAGCGGAGTCTGGTCATTCTCGACGAAGTTGGCCGGGGAACCGGCACGACAGATGGCCGTGCCCTGGCTCAGGCGGTTGCCGAAAAGCTCGCCACCCAGGTCCGAGCCAAGACCCTGTTTACCACTCATTATCACGAACTGGCGCCGATCACAGACGTTTTGCCTGGAGTGGCCAACGCCCGGCTTGAGGTCCGCGAGAACCGGGACGAAGTGAGCTTTCTCTATAAGGTCGTGCCGGGGGCAGCCCAAAAGAGTTACGGCCTGTATGTCGCCAAACTTGCCGGACTGCCCCCCGATGTGGTCGAGCGGGCCGAGACGTTATTAGCCGGATTTGAAGCGGGGCAGCTACCGCCCGGTGATCAGCAGCAGAGAGTGGAACGGCCCCAGGTTCCCGGCGACCAAGCCGTTGTATCCCGTCTCGCCCAGATTGACCCTCTGCGGACCACGCCAATTGAGGCGTTGCTGTTGATTGCCGAATTGAAGCAAATGGCTGAGGGGAGAGCGGCCGAAGCGCAGGCGTCGTACACCGAGACTCCTGACACGTGAAGCCTCGCCTTGCTACCATACGGACATCCATAACCATGCCCATTCGTATCCTGCCCCCTGACGTACAGCAAAAGATTGCCGCCGGTGAGGTGGTGGAACGACCGGCCAGCGTTGTCAAGGAACTCATGGAGAACGCCCTGGATGCTGGGGCGCAGACGATCAGGGTGGAGGTCGAGGAGGCCGGACGACGGCTCATTCGTGTCACCGACGATGGTGTGGGCTTGGTCGCGGACGAAGTTGCGCTCGCGTGTGAACGCTTTGCGACCAGTAAAATTCAGCACGACCACGACCTGACTCATGTCCAGACCTTTGGTTTTCGTGGAGAGGCGTTACCTAGCATTGCTGCAATCTCACGGCTCCGAATTCTGAGTCGTCCATCGCGTGCTCCATTAGGGATAGAAGTCAAAAGTGAGGGCGGCAAACTGAGTCCCATTCAGGAGGCCGGAGCGCCGGTTGGGACCTGTGTCGAGGTTACTGACCTGTTTTACAATACGCCGGCTCGCTTGCAGTTTATGCGCAGCTTGCGGACTGAGTACGGCCATATCATGGGCGCGTTCACGCGCTTTGCCTTAGCGTTCCCGGAGAAAACCCTTTTACTGTCATTTGACGGACGCGAGGTCTACAACTTTCCGTCCGTCCCGTTCCAGGAGCGCGTTGCTGCCTGTTTTGGCGTTGAGACCGTCTCCCGCCTGGAGGAGTTTGAGAATACGGGTCTGAACGGACGCGTCTGGGGATTTCTGGTAACGCAGGAGGAAGCCTGGCGCCGCCGCTACTACTTTTTTGTGAATCGGCGGGCTGTGCGTAACGCTACCCTGTATCGGGTCGTGCGTGACACCCTCGGCAACGACGGCGGCATGGTGTGTCTGTTCGTCGAACTGCACCCCTCCCAACTGAACGTGAATATCCATCCGGCCAAGACCGAGGTGCGCTTTCGGGATGACCCGAGCGTGTATGATCTGGTTCGAGGTGGTCTCCAACGCCGTTCCACACCAAGCTGGCTTTCGGCTTCGCAGGTGGCCGAAGACGGGGCGCCGTATGGAGAAGAACAGAGCACTGGCTTCTCTCTGGTCGGCCAGGTGGAAGCCACCTTCCTGCTGACTTTATCCGAAGGGCATTTGTATCTGCTGGATCAACACGCTGCCGAAGAACGCGTGTTGTACGAACGGCTTCAAAATGGTGAGGTTCAGAGCCGACCCCTCATCTCACCTCAAGTCGTCCAACTCTCAGCCGAAGAGCATGTTTTCTTTGATGAGCAGGCTGAGGCATTTGCCGCGTGTGGTTTCAGCGCCGAACTCTTTGGGCCACATGTGCTGGCTCTCCGTGCGATTCCTGAATTTCTTGACCCGAGAATGTCGGGGTTGACCTTCTCCCGTCTGGTCACGCGCGTGCGCACCCAAAAAGAAGACTTGCATCAAGCCCTCTCCTGTCTCGGAGCGATCAAAGCCGGCCAGGTCCTCGACCGCGAAGCGCAAGGCCGTCTCCTCAACGCTTGGACCCAAACCGGCAACCCCCACGCCTGTGCCCATAACCGCCCGGTGTATTTTCGTCTGTCGCTCGACGAAGTAAGGCGAAAAGTTGGCCGAACAGGCTTGAACTGCGGGTTTGAGAAGGAAAACCTGTAACCTTTTCTCGTCCACCTGCAACTACTAAGGTGGACATCGATGAATCCGAACGACGCGGCGCTCGTAAAGCGGGTGTTAGCAGGCGAGAAGACTGCTTTCGACCCCTTGATTGATCGGCATTGGCCGAGGGTGGTGCGGCTTGCCTTACGTCATCTCGGCAATTTGGCGGATGCCGAAGATGTTATTCAGGATGCATTTTTTCAAGCGTTTCTGAACCTTCAGTTGCTCAAAACACCTGAGAGTTTTGGGGCTTGGCTGAATGGGATCGTCGTTAATCTATGCCGAATGTGGCATCGGAATAAACGTCAGGATGTTGTCTTCGAGGAGGAAGAGGAAAGAATTATCAGTGCGGAGAAAATGGAGGATAAAACCCTCCTCTCTCCAGAGGCTCTGTATGAAACGCAGGAGTCATATCAGGTGCTCTTAGCCGCTATGGCGACACTGCCGGTCGAACAGCGCCGGGCGGTTCATCTGCATTATTTGGATGGGCTGACCCTCCGAGAGATTAGTACGCGGGCGGGAGTGTCTGTGGGGGCGGTGAAAGTGCGGCTGCATCGCGCACGTGTAAGGCTGAGCGCGACATTGGCTGGAGAAGGGCGCAGACGGCAGACCACCGATACTTTTGAGATGATTATTAAGGAGAGAAGTATGAATGCACAAGGGAAGAGTATGCCTCTCTTTCCAATGAGAGATATTGTTGTTTTTCCGTTTATGACTGTTCCGCTGTTTCTGGGACGGGCAAAGTCTATCAAGGCTCTTGAGGCGGCAGTGGCCGATGATGGCCGAGTCTTTCTTGTTGCCCAAAGGGACTCAAAGACAAGTGAACCTAAAGGTAAGGACGTATTTTCAGTCGGGACTGTCGCTCAGGTTGTGAATCGCATTCATCTCCCCAACGGGGCTGTGAGGGTCCTGGTCGAAGGAAAGCAACGGGGCCGCATTCTACGTCATGGAAAGCGGGGCGGGGCCTTCTCCGCAAAGATTGTAGAGATAGCAGAGCAATGTAAACGAACGGATGACGTTGAAACGCTCATGTATGAGGTAAAAGCTGGGTTTGGATGCTTTGAGATGTTACGGAGCAAAGCGGTTACCCCGCAGGCGGTCGGGGCGGTTGAGATGATTGATGATCCGATTCCTCTCGGAGACACTGTAAGTGGCTATCTCAAATTAGATATCGGAGCCAAACAACAGTTACTTGAAACACTCGATCCGGAAGAACGTCTGAAAAAAATTCTAAAATACTTACCGTCCGATGTCTCTTCATCTGCCCCGCCGCTATAAGCGTACCACGACCCGGCCTGTGACAGGCCCAGGACTCGGGGAAGAGGTACACAAGGCACGACTAGGGGATGTAAGCCTGGTCGTGATTCACGCGCTCTTCATAATCAACACCCTCACCCCATCCGCTTGGGATCGGGCTGCATATGGCCCAGAATCGGGTGCGGCCGGTAGGGCTCTTCGAGGGTGGCCACTTCTTCCGCGCTGAGCTTGATATCGACTGTCTCAAAGATTTCCTTGAGATGATGCGCTTTGGTCGCACCGATGATGGGGGCGACCACTCCGGGTGCCTGGAGTACCCAGGCGCAGGCGATCTGAGTCGGTGACACGCCGCGCTCTTGGGCGACTTTCCCTACGGCGGCGGCTACTTCTTCGTCGCTGTCGTTGAAATACATCCGGCGTGTCATCGGGTCGGTTTGCGCCCGCTTTGTCGGGCCTTCTCCCTCCACTTTTGTGCGGTTGCCAGCAAAATAGCCACGCGCGAGCGGGCTCCACGGAATCAGCGCGACACCCTGGTCTATGCACAGCGGATTCATTTCGCGTTCTTCTTCACGATAGATCAGATTATAGTGGTTCTGCATGGCGACAAAACGATGCCAGCCATGCTCTTTGGCCGTATAGAGCGCCTTGGAGAACTGCCAGGCGGCCATGCTGCTGGCTCCGAGGTAGCGGACCTTGCCGGCGCGGACGAGACTATCGAGCGCTTCAAGTGTTTCTTCAATCGGCGTGGAAAAGTCCCAGCGGTGAATCTGGTACAGGTCGATATAGTCCATTTTGAGGCGGCGCAGGGAATACTCACAGGCTTCGATAATATGTTTACGGCTCAGCCCCCGCCGGTTCGGGCCGTCGCCCATGGGACCGTTGACCTTGGTCGCCAGGACAATATCGTCTCGCGAGGCCATCTCGCCCAGCCACTTGCCGGTAATCTCCTCACTCACACCAATCGAGTAGACATCCGCGGTATCAAAAAAGGTAATGCCCGATTCAAGGGCGAGGGCGAAGTGTTCACGCGCCTCGTCTTCCCCGATGGTCCACTTGCGCCATTTACCGTCCCCGTAGCTCATGCATCCCATGCAGATGCGCGACACCGTCATCCCCGTATTCCCGAGATTTGTGTACTCCATGCCTTCTCCAATCTGGCTGATGTTTTGTCCTGTGCCCGAATGCCGCCGCTGCGCCTCGCCCTCGTTCACTGCTGCCGGTAGAATGGCTTGGTCATTATCAATTCTTCGTCTATCTTTTCAACCGTGGGATTCAGCGACACATGAAGGAGAGCAGACATGACCATCACCGAACATACCGTCAAAACCGACAGGCATACGACTTTTTATCTGGCTACCGGTCCCGAGGATGGGCCGCTTGTCATCTTCGCCCACGGCTGGCCCGAGCTCTCGATAAGCTGGCGGCACCAACTGCCGGCTTTGGCTGCGCTGGGGTTTCGGGCCATAGCGCCGGACATGCGCGGCTATGGCCGCTCGTCCGTGTATGCGCAACACAGCGATTATGCCCAAGAGCAGATCGTCCGCGACATGCTGGAACTGATAGACGCGCTGGGACAGGAAAAAGCCGTCTGGGTGGGGCATGATTGGGGCAGTCCGGTGGTGTGGAATATGGCGAGTCACCATCCGGACCGGTGTCATGCGGTCGCCAATCTGTGTGTCCCCTACTACACCCTTGAGCGCGGGCTTGAGCACACGCTGACCCTGGTGGACCGCGACCTCTACCCTGAAGATGCGTATCCTGCCGGCCAGTGGGATTACATGCGCTACTATGAAGAGAGCTTTGCCGAATCCATCGCTCCGATGGATTCCCAGACCTACCGATTCGTCAAACTGCTGTTTCGGAAAGGGAACCCTGAAGGCGAGGGTAAACCGGCGATCACCTCAACCGCGCGGCGTGATCATAGTATGCTCGGCATGGCTGAGATCCCCGATTTGCCGCGTGACGCCGATGTGGTCACCGAAGAGGACTTGCGCATCTATGCCTCCGCGCTCGAACGCAACGGGTTCTTCGGCCCCTCTTCGTGGTATATGAATCACCCGGTCAACGCGGCCTACGCCGAGACCGCCCACAACGACGGCTATCTCGATATGCCGGTGTTGTTTCTGACTGCTCAATACGACTTTGTGTGTGAGTGCGTCCACTCGCGTCTGGCCGAGCCGATGCGTACCTACTGCCGAGACCTGTCCGAAGAGACGATCCGCTCCGGCCATTGGATGGCCCAGGAAAAACCGGCGGAAGTTAATGCCGCTTTAGTGAAATGGCTTGCGACCGCGGTCCCGACAATCTGGCCGCGACCGCGGTGAGGCCGGACTATTCCTGCTGTTCAAAAACCTCATTGGCGATGCCGGCGGCTGTCATGGCTGCCGGCCAGCCGGAGTAAAACGCCAGGTGCGTGATCAGCTCCCCGATTTCTTCCTGGGTGACCCCGTTGTCTAGGGCGCGCTGGAGATGCGGACGGAGTTGTTGGGGACGGTAGGTGGACATGAGGGTCGCCACGGTGATGAGGCTGCGGTCACGCTTGGATAAACCTGGACGCTCCCAAACATCACCAAATAGAACTTTCTCGGTCAGGTCAATCAGCTTGGGCGCCACTTTCCGGGCCTTTTCCCGCATGGTTGCGGCAGGTGCATTTGCCATAACGTCCTCCTTGGCTGACTAGAGTACAATCCCCTCCTTGGAGGGGATCAGAAGAGTCTGGAGCGGGGCTTACGCAACCTCAAACAGCCCGGCCGCACCCATGCCGCCACCAACACACATGGTGATGACGACGTTCTTCGCGCCTTGCCGCTTACCTTCGATCAGCGCGTGGCCGACCATGCGTGAACCACTCATCCCGTAAGGATGGCCGATCGAGATTGACCCGCCGTTCACGTTCAGCCGTTCGTCCGGAATGCCGAGCCTGTCCCGGCAGTAGATGACTTGACAGGCGAAGGCTTCGTTCAGTTCCCACAGGTCGATATCGTCCATAGTCAGGCCGTTGCGTTCGAGCAGCTTGGGAACGGCAAAGACCGGACCAATCCCCATTTCGTCCGGCTCGCAGCCGGCAACGGCCATGCCACGATACACCCCCAAGGGCTGGAGCCCTCGTTGTTCGGCCTGCTTACGCTCCATCAGCACGCAGACCGAGACCCCGTCCGACAACTGGCTGGCATTCCCGGCGGTAATAAAGCCGCCCTCTCCCATGACCGGCCGCAGTGCGGCCAAACCGGCCGCGTTCGTACTCGGACGGTTACATTCGTCCCGCTCAAGGGTCATTTCCTGGCGCGTGGTCTCGCCCGTCTCTTTGTCGGTGAACAGCTTGGTGACGGTGCACGGAATGATCTCGTCATCGAATCTTCCGGCCTGTTGACCGGCAGCGGTACGCTGCTGGCTCTGGAGGGCATATTCATCCTGTGCTTCCCGCGAGATATTGTAGCGTTTCGAGACGACCTCCGCGGTGTCGATCATGGCCATATACAGGTCCGGGGCTTTCTCTAGGGCCACGGCGTCTTCATTGCGATATTCGTTCTGATGGTCATTCTGGACGAGGCTGATCGACTCCAAACCACCGGCCACCACGGTCTGCATGCCATCGGCCACAATCTGTTTGGCCGCCATGGAAACGCTCATCAGCCCCGAGGAACACTGACGATCAATGGTCTGGCCGGAGACAGAGACAGGTAACCCTGCTGCGATGCCGCATTGCCGCGCCACATTATAGCCCTGGGTGCCTTCCTGGAGCGCGGCGCCCATGATCAGATCGTCGATTTCGCCAGTCTCCACTTTGGCCCGACGGATGGCTTCCTGAATAATCGGTGCAGCCATGGTCGGGGTCGTGGTGTCATTAAACGCGCCACGATAGGCCTTGCCAATCGGCGTTCGGGCAGTCGATACGATGACAGCTTCTCGCATAGCAATCTCCTCCTCAGTATTTTACGCTATCGGCAAGTCTTAGCAGGTCCCACCCCTTCCTCCAACTGGCGTACGAGCTTTTCTCCTGCGGGTGGGGCACTCAGGAAGGAGATCCGCAATGTCTGATGTCGGGCTGACGCATATCGCGCTTCCGGTCACCAACATGGAGGCGAGCCTTGCCTTCTATGCGGCCTATGCCCGTATGCGGGTTGTCCACCGCCGGACCGATCCGGATGGGACACAGGTTGCTTGGCTGAGTGACCGGACACGCCCCTTTGTGATTGTCCTCATCCAGTCGCCTCGGGTGGACGCCCCCTTGCTGCCCCTTGCCCATCTCGGCGTCGGCTGTGCAACCCGCCAGGAAGTCGATGCTCTGTGTGAACAAGCGCGGCAGGCCGGCTGTTTGCGCCTGGGACCGACCGATTCAGGCTATCCGATCGGCTATTGGGCCTTCCTGTCCGACCCGGACGGGCACACCCTTGAAATCGCCTACGGACAAGAGGTTGCCCTCACAGTCGCCAGAGCCCCAGAGGGAGATAAAGCCTCCTGATATACCGTGCCGTATCTTTTCCACGCTTGCCAACCGCGCCGGCCTTGGAAGAGCTACTCGACTTCATCCGGCGGCCCGAAGCCCCCGCCGCCCGGCGTTTGCATGACAAAGACGTCGCCCGGCTGCATCAGCGTTTCATCGCTGCCGGCGAGCTCTTCAATGCTCCCGTCCGCACGTTCGACTGTATCACGACCCTGCTCTCCGGCCTGACCGCCGGCCAGTCCATACGGTTCGGTCAGGCGGTGGCTGCATAAGGTGGTGACAATCATGGATTCCAAAAACCGTAACCGCCGGGTAATCCCCGCACCGCCCGGCTGCTGTCCCACGCCGCCCGAACCGTGGCGGATGGCAAAACTTTCAACGCGCACCGGAAAACGCCACTCCAACACCTCGGGGTCGGTCATGCGTGTGTTGGTCATATGACTATGCACTGCGTTGCAGCCCGGATGGTCAGGACCGGCGCCGGTGCCGCCGCAGATGGTTTCGTAGTTTTGGTACTGCTCGTTGCCATATACGAAATTGTTGACCGTGCCCTGCGACGAGGCGAGCACCCCGAGCGCGCCGTACAGGGCGTCCGTGACGCATTGAGAGACTTCCGTATTGCCGGCGATCACCGCGGCCGGGTATTTCGGGCTGATGATGGAGTGCGGCGGGATAATGATATCGAGCGGTTTCAGACAGCCCTCGTTCAGTGGGATTGCGTCAGCCACCAGGGTCCGAAAAACGTACAGGACCGCAGCCTTACATACCGCCGCGGGCGCGTTGTAGTTACCGCTGTGCTGGGAAGACGTGCCGCTGAAATCGATACTGGCTCGGCGGGCCGATTTGTCCACTCGAATGCTGACCCGAATCTGACAGCCGTTGTCCATGGGATAGGTGAACGTGCCATCGGTGAGGACATCGAGCACGCGACGCACAGACTCTTCGGCATTGTCCTGGACGTGCTGCATATAGGCGTGCACGACCTCGATGCCAAAGTGCTCGACCATTTTTCTGAGTTCCTGCACCCCAGTTTCGTTGGCCGCGAGCTGGGCGCGCAGGTCCGCCATGTTCTGGTCAGGATTCCGGCAGGGATATGCGCCCGAACCCAGCAGTTGCCGCATCTCCTGTTCGCGCAGCCGGCCCTGGCGAACAAAGAGAAAATTGTCGATCAGTACGCCCTCTTGGTGAATGGTGGTGCTGTCCGGTGGGGCCGAGCCGGGCGTGCGTCCGCCGATATCGGCATGATGCCCGCGCGAGCCCACATAAAACAGAATGCGGTCTGCACGGGTTGTATCAAACACGGGCGTAATGATCGTCACATCCGGTAGATGCGTGCCACCGTTATAGGGGGCATTCAGGACATAGGCATCACCGGGCCGCATTGTCCCCTGATTGGCCTTGATGACGGTTTTAATCGACTCGCCCATGGAACCCAGATGGACCGGAACGTGCGGAGCGTTGGCGACCAGGCTCCCGTCCGGGGCGAAGATGGCACACGAGAAATCCAGCCGTTCTTTGATATTCACCGAGTAGGCCGTATTGGCCAGCGTTGCGCCCATTTGCTCGGCGACCGACATAAAGAGGTTGTTAAACACCTCCAACATCACCGGGTCGGCCGCGGTGCCAATCGCCGCTTGGTGTGATTTTGGTTTCGTACGGGTCAGGAGCAGGTGGCCATAGCGGTTCAGCTCGGCCTGCCACTCCGGCTCAACCACCGTGGTTGCCGTGGGCTCACAAATAATGGCGGGGCCGGGAATGCGCTGGCCTGGTTGAAGTTGCTCACGCTGGAATACCGGTGTGTCCTGCCAAGCGTCGTCCATATATGCCCGGACCTGTTGAAGCGGTTGGGCTGTGGTGTCCTCAGACGCTGGTAGCTCGGCGTCATCAACCTGCTCCGTTGTCCCGACCGCTTCGACCGAGACCGCCTCGGCGACCAGTTGTCGCCCCTCGACGATAAAGCCGAAGCGCTGCTGGTGGGTGGTCTCAAACGCGGTCCGCATGTCGTCGAGGTCGGACAAGTCCACTTGTAGGGCAGTGTCCGTTCCCTGGTAGCGTAGATGGATCCGTTTATGCAGGGTGAGTCGATCGGCGGAGACGCCTTGCGCAAGAATTTCGTTGCTGGCCTCGTCGCCGAGTTCCGCACAAGCCGTTTCCAATACGGGTATGGCTGAGGTTGAGAGCGGCTGCTCGATCTGCCGCTCGCGTAACGCCCGCACGTCTGCCAGGCCCATCCCGTAGGCCGATAACACCCCGGCAAAAGGATGGAGAAAGACAGTCTTCATGCCTAGTGCGTCCGCGACCAAACAAGCGTGCTGGCCGGCAGCGCCACCAAAACAGTTCAGGGTATACTCCGTTACATCGTAGCCGCGCTGAACGGAGATTTTTTTGATGGCGTTCGCCATGTTTTCCACGGCAATGCGCAGAAAGCCGGCAGCTACGGCCTCAGGCGACTGGACGGCATTGCCCGTGGCGCTGGTGATCTCTTGGGCGAAGGCTCCGAACTTTTCTCGAACAATCTGCACATCCAAAGCCTGGTCTGCGTTTGGGCCAAATACCGCAGGAAAAAAGGCCGCTTGCAGCTTGCCCAGCATGACGTTGCAGTCGGTCACGGTGAGTGGGCCGCCGCGCTGATAGCACGCCGGCCCGGGGTTTGCACCGGCCGAGTCCGGGCCAACCCGAAAACGGGCGCCATCAAAGTGCAGGATAGAGCCCCCGCCCGCCGCGACGGTGTGGATATGCATCATCGGGGCGCGCATGCAAACGCCAGCAACCAGGGTTTCAAATGTTCGCTCATATTCGCCGTCATAGTGCGACACATCGGTCGAGGTGCCGCCCATATCGAAGCCGATGACTTTGCGAAAACCCGCCATCGACGCGGTCCGAACCATGCCGATCACCCCACCGGCCGGTCCGGATAAAATACTGTCCTTGCCCTGAAACAGGTGGGCATCGGTCAGCCCGCCGTTCGACTGCATGAACATCAGCTTGGGGCCGGATTGGCGCTCCGCCTCCAATTCTCCCGCGACCTGATCGACGTAACGCCGCAGCAGCGGTGACAGATAGGCATCAACTACCGTGGTATCGCCGCGTGAGACCAGCTTCATCAACGGGCTGACCGCATGGGAGACCGAGACCTGCTGAAAGCCGATCTCGGTGGCAATGGCGGCGACCCGAGCCTCATGCGCCGCGTACCGATAGCCATGGACAAAGGCAATCGCCACCGCGCGAATACCGGCGTCATAAGCAGCCTGAAGGCTCCGTCGCGCGCCGTCTTCATCCAGGGGGGTGACCAGTGCGCCGTGGGCGTCAATCCGCTCTCTGACTTCGATCACTCGTTCGTACAGCATTTCCGGTAGGACAATATGGCGGGCAAACAGGTCTGGGCGATTCTGATAGCCGATTCGCAGGGTATCCCCAAACCCCTGGGTAGTGACAAACACGGTCCGGTCGCCCTTGCGTTCCAGCAGGGCATTGGTCGCGACCGTGGTCCCCATCTTCACCAGAGCAACCGTATCGGGTGGGATGGCCGCGTCGCCATCGATCCCGAGCAGATCGCGGATGCCCTGGACGGCGGCGTCCTGATAGCGTTCCGGATTGGCCGACAGCAGTTTATGCGTCACCAGGGTGCCGTCGGGCTGGCGCGCCACCAGATCGGTGAACGTCCCGCCACGGTCAATCCAAATCTGCCATCCCCGTTCCTGGTGCGAGGTGCCCTGCGCATTCATGATCCGGTTGCCTCCACGTGTCTGCTATCCTTCACGTTTGCGGACGCTATAGCCAAAGCGGGGGAAATGCACTGTGACAAGCCCGGTGCGCTCGTTCCGGTGCTGAAGCGCCATGCGCTGGGCGTCGATGGAAACGAGGGTGCCGATACTGGGGTTGGCCCGACCATAGTCGGCTGGCGTAATGGAGATCGTCTCGCCGAGGGCAGGATCTCCGTCCAGCGTCTGACTTGGTAAGATTGGCAAAGGGTCACTGGAAGCCGCAGCATCGAGCGCCTCGTGTGCGGTCATAGAGGTTGGACTGCCATGACCGTGGGCGGCTATGCGCTCCATCCACTCACGGATAACGTCTGGAATGACGGTCGTGCGCTCGCCGGCGAGCTGGTCCATGACCCACAGCGGATGGTAGATCACGCAATCGGCCAGGGACATTGCTTGGCCATAGATATAGGTCCGTCCGTCGTGCAGGATGTCGCTGATCCAATTGAACTGCGGACGCAACTGGGCGAGGTTCTTGGCTGCCGCAGCCTTCCGGTGGGCGAGCCCCGGTTCAGGCTTGCCGAGTAAGGCGGCCCGGTCGGCCAGGAATTCCGGGGTGAACCGGTCGGCGTCGGCATGTTCGCAGGAAATATAATTGATGGTATTGCGCGTCAGAGTCGCGTCCGTCCAGCGCTCCAGACCGGCAATAAACGCCCGTTGGGCGACCGAATCCGGTCCCGGATAGAGCGTGGGTTCCGGGAAACGACGCTCAAGTTCTTCGATAATCCGCGCGGTATCACAAAAAACGTCCGCACCGATCTGGAGGGCTGGTGCGCGGCGGTAGCCGCCGGTGAGGGGGATATAGTCCGGTTTGGGCAGAGTAGGAGGAATCTCGACCGAGCGCCAGGCCAGACCCTTGAGACCCAGGACGAGACGGACCTTTTCAGAATAGTTAGAGAAATCGTAGTGATGCAGAATGAGTTCCGAGGGCATGGGTTTCCGTTTTACCTTGATCTGAACCCCATAAAGTGGCAAGGAGTAGAGGGGAATTCAAGGGAGGAAGCTGCAAAGAGAGAACCAGGAGGGGAAGCCGTATGCCAGCCGCACATTTTTTTGTCAAGAATCCTGAAGAGATTGGTCTTGACCCGGAAAAAGTCCACGCCCTGTTTGAGCGGGCCGAACGAGAGGTCAAATCCGGCCTGCTGCCGGCCACTCAGGTGGCGATTGCCCGCAACGGAAAAATCGGTGCCATGCAAACCTTTGGCAAGGCCGTCCAAGACGGGACAGAGAAACCGGCAACTGATGAAACACGATTTGTCATTATGTCCTCGACCAAGGCGTTCACCTCCGCCTCCGCCTGGATTCTCATGCAGGAAGGCACACTACGCCCGGAAGACCGCGTGGTCGATTATATTCCCGAGTTTGGAACGAACGGCAAAGACGTGGTGACGGTCGAGCAGTTGCTCATTCATACGTCGGCCATTCCCTATGCGCCGCACTGGCAAAAAGAATGGGCCGATCGCGAGAGACGCCTCGCCCGCTTTGCCCAGTGGAAGCCGGACCATACCCCAGGAGAGAAGTTCGTCTATCACGTATCGGCGAATTTCTGGCCGGTCGCCGCTATTGTCGAGCAGCTCAGCGGTCAGCGTTTGAGCGAGTTTGTGCGGACGCGGATTGCCGAGCCGCTGGGCCTGCCCGACTTACGCTTCGGGCTGCCACCTTCCGGGAACGCCGACGTCGCTGATGTGGAGTGGGTGGGTGAAGCCCCGACTGCCGAAGAGTATGAAAAACTAGGGATCAAAGGCTTTAACGCCACGACCAACGCTATCAATGAAGACGGGGTATTGGAGTTGAACGAAACGGTCACCCGAGAAGCCGGGTCCCCTTCAGCCGGCTGCATTACCACGGCGGGTGATATCGCCTTATTCTATCAGGCCCTGCTGAATGACGGCCGTGCCTACGATGGGACGCAGGTCTGGCAGCCCGAAATGCTGAAAGAGGCGCGGCACGTTCGCACCGGAGAACTGCGTGATCCCTTCCTCGGCCACCGGGCCAACCGGGCCCTGGGGATTGCTGTTGCCGGTGGAGACGGCAAGGCTAATCTGCGCGGCTTCGGGCGCACAAATTCCGCGGAATCGTTCGGGCATCCGGGCTTTGGCGGCCAGAGCGGTTGGGCCGACCCGGCAACAGGGATCTCGTTTGGTTTCCTGACCAACGGGTTCGACCGGCACGACATCCGTGAAGCCCGCCGCCGGGTGGCCCTGTCGAGTCTGGCCGCCTCGTGCGCGGCTGCGTAAAGATGCAGACCCGATAACGCTCCGCTAACTTGATGATTCGCCTAGCCCTCCGCATCCTGTCGCTGGCTGGCGAAGTATTCGTTGATCGATCGGAGCAGTTCGGGGCGGTCGCTTTGGAAGGGGCAGCGGTCTAAGCGCTCGGCGACATGGGCTGCTACATAGCTGGCAAAGAGGTGATAGAGCAAAGGTGAAAACTCCTCACGCACCTCACCATGGACGGGTAACACTATGTGAGCATGGCGGGTGACTTGGGTATCGTCTCTGTGCGCCACGACAATGACCCGTCGGCCTAATCCGCGCGCCGTTGCTGCTACACTCTGCGCCCGCCAATGCGAGCGGCCCGGCGGAGCGATGACAAAAACTGGCATGTCCACGGGATAGGCAAAGCGTTCAACATGCCACCACTCTTCCAAGTCCTGCCCCATGGCAAAAACACCCGCGGCTTCGATCAGCTTTGCCGCGCTGTAGAGGGCAGTACCATAACTCGGCCCACTGCCCAGCATGACCACAACGGGGCTTGCGGTAATCATATCCGCTACCTCCCGACAGCCTGCCTGAATCGCGTTCGTGGTGACGTCCACAGCAGCGGCGAGATCGACCAATTCCCGGCGCAGACGCTCCGCTTCTTCTTGGGCATACCTGTCTTGCAACTCACCTAACTGAATCGCCCCCAACAGCATTCCCACCAGGCTGGCCTGGTAGGTGCGAATCCCTGGGGAACGTTCTCTTTGTGGCAGTTCAACCGTAATGGTACGGTCCGCCACCTGCGCGACCGGGCTGTTGGGCGTACCGGTGAGGGCCACGGTGAGCGCGCCGTTCTCTTTGGCGCGTTCAATCGCTTGCACGACGCGCTCGGTCCCACCCGAGGCAGAGGTTGCAATTACCAAGGTCTGATGCGGTGCATCGGGGCGTATCCAGGCAGCGCCGTAGTCCAGAAAGCGTTGCGCGCTCAGCGGTTCGCAGTCCACGTCGGCAATAGCCTGAAAGGCCATTTCGGCGGCACACGAGGCATGGTAGGAATCCCCGTCTCCAGTGAGGTAGATCTTTTTCACCGCCTGCCATTCCGACGGCGTGAGGGCCGCCCGCACCTGCTGCTCAAACGGGCGGGTTAATTGTCGTACATCGCCGGCTAAGCCTGCGACCTGTCTGAACATTACCTCCGGCTTGAGTGGCTCCATCGTTCCATCCTTTTCATTCCAGTCCTCGCACGATGTCTACATAGGCCTTCACCCGCTCGACATCAATTTGCCCGCCCCACCCGCCGCGTTCCAGGCAGGTACCGACAAACGCTCCGTCCGCCGCGGCCAGCAGCCGCGCCGCGTTGTCGTGGT
Source organism: uncultured Binatia bacterium (SeqCode) (assembly GCA_965243855.1). Classification (GTDB taxonomy): domain Bacteria; phylum Desulfobacterota; class Binatia; order Bin18; family Bin18; genus Bin18. The sequence goes on from CBDEWE010000003.1 coordinate 327,319, forward strand.
TGGTGTAGCCCGCCAAAATAATCGGCAGACTCGGCACGGCCTTTCGCACCGAGGCGATCATCTCCAGCGTTTTCCCCTCGTCGAGAGCACCCAACGACACCGCGTCCGCCCCAACATATTTGGCGCTCCGGGCGATCTCTGCGGTCGGCTTTGGCTCGCCAAACCATTTGAAGTGCATGGAGTCAACTTCGGCAATGACCTTGACATCCCAGGCATCGATCTTTTTGCGATACTCCATCACGTCGAGCGGATTGGCTTCGACCATGCCATGCGCGGTCAGCGTTGTGCCCACCACCGCGCCGGCCCGAATAAAACTACCCCCCGCCACCTTTGCCACCGCCAACGAGGCTTTGAGCGCATTTCGCATCAATTGCACCCCGACCTGGAACTCCGTGCCCGTGGCCTGGACAATGGCATGCGCAATCAAGCCCATAGCGGTCGTGCGCGCCGGATCGGATTCGTCTTTCGCGCTGTAAATGCGATCGACGGTCTGTACCAGACAACCGTCCGCCCCGCCACGGTAGAGTGCGCGGGCCGATTCAACCGCGGTCTCAAGGGTCTGGTTGAAACTGCCGTCCTGGTAAAACAGGGTGCCGGGCAGCGGTTGCAGATGAATCATGCCCAATACGGCTTTGCGTTTGCCAAGGGTTGAAAACTCTCGCATGGTCGGCCCTCCCCACTCTCTGCTCCGAATATGCGCCCCGTGGTGCGTGGCTCCAACTGTGGAATGCTTATCATGCTGCTGTCAAGCCACGCGGACGAACCGATATAGGCCGCCTCTGGACAATCCGCTTTTGGGCGCTATGTATGGGCTTCAACCGTGTCAAAAGAGTAAAGGAGGTTCCTATGGGTTTCGAGATGCTCAACGCCTGGCTCGACGCCTACGGCAAGGCCTGGGAAAACCAGGACCCGGATGCTGCGGCAGCCCTCTTTACCGAGGATGGGACCTATGTCTGGGGCCCGTTCGCCGAGCCGCTCAAGGGCCAGCCGGCGATCCGACGCGCCTGGGCGACGGCTACCCAGGGGAACCAGAGCGGGATTGCGTTTGGGTATGAGCCCCTGGCGAGGACCGAAGACGGGCGGTACGTCGCGCGCTGGTGGTCATCGATGGAATCCGTGCAGACGGGCCAATCCGTCAGAATGGAAGGTATCTTTCTGATCACGTTGACCGGTGATGGCCGGTGTCGTGTGTTCCAGGAGTGGTGGAACGAAGATCCCCCTGCAACCGGAGCTTCGGAGTTCGAGTAACTTCGGTCTTGCCGGTTCACATCGAGCCAGGGTCACTTTTCGATTGCGCCGGATGTCCTTACCGTGCAAGTATCCTGAGACCGCCGTGGCAGACCCGCAAAGGAGGAATCGCTCGTGAAATTTTCTCTGATTTACGAGCTTGAGATGCCCAAACCCTGGACGTCTCGAACGGAGTACGAGACCTATTGGGAGGCGCTGGCTCAGGCGCAACTTGCCGATGAGCTTGGTTTCGATACGGTTTGGGAGGTGGAACACCATTTCCTCGTCGAGTACTCGCATTCGTCCGCCCCCGAGGTGTTTCTCTCAGCCCTGAGCCAACGCACGAAAAACGTTCGACTCGGACACGGCGTCACACTCCTTCCCTTTCCCTACAATCATCCTATCCGAGCGGCGGAGCGTGCCGCCGCACTGGACATCGTCTCCAACGGACGCTTAGAGTTTGGCTCGGGCCGTTCGGTCACTGAGGTTGAACTCGGGGGCTTCCAGATCGACCCGGAGGAGACCCGCGAGATGTGCGAGGAGGGGCTTGAGGTTATCGTCAAAGCGTGGACCACAGACCCCCTCGAACATGCCGGCAAACGACTCAAAATCCCGCCGCGCAGCGTCATTCCTAAACCTATCCAGAAGCCTCATCCGCCGCTGTGGATGGCGGCGACCGGCCCAACCTCCTTTGAAATGGCTGGTGAGCGGGGGCTCGGAGCCTTGTGTTTCAACTTTGCCTGGGAGCAGGCGCAGCGCAGTCTCGACCTGTATCGTCAGGCCGTCGCTCACGCTCAGCCCGTGGGCCACTTTGTGAAAAACGAATTTGCTCAGTTCTTAGTCGTCAACTGCAGCACGGACCAGGAAAGCCTGAAGATTGGCCTCGACGCTGCCCGCTGGTTTTTTCACAAGATAGAAGAACTCTTCGTGACGCTCGTTCAGGCGGACACGAAGAGCTACAGCTATCTGAAAGACATGTTCGATCTGAGTCGGCCACCTCAGGAGGCCTCAGACGAGGAACTTTTGGAACATCCGGCCGTGATCGTCGGCGACCCCGAACGCTGCATCCGCAAACTTGAGCCCTGGTATAAAATGGGGATCGACCAAGCGATCTGCCTGGTGCAGTTCGGCCGGCTGCCGCATCAGCAGATTATGGATTCGCTCAGACTCATCGGCCGCTACGTCATGCCCCATTTTAGCCCTGGCCGGGCGGCGTAGAGAGTGCGGGCAGACGTGACAAAACGGAACATCCGATTTTTTTAAGACAGGTAAGGAGGTTTGCGCATGAGCACCACGAGAACTTGGATTGATCTCAACAGCGATGTGGGTGAATCCTTTGGCAACTATGTGCTGGGACGGCCCGAGGAGGTGATGCAGGGGATTAGTCACGCCAACATCGCGTGCGGCTTTCACGCCGGTGATCCCAGCTGGGTCCGCCGCTGTGTCGAGAGTGCCAAGAAGTACGGGGTGACGGTCGGGGGCCATCCGGGCTTTCCCGACATGCTGGGTTTCGGTCGGAGACTCATGCACATCACTCCCCAAGAGGGCAAGGATTATGTTGTGTATCAACTCGGGGCGCTGAAAGCCTTTGCCGAAGCGGCAGGATTGCGGCTTGAGGCGGCCAAGCCGCATAGTGCGTTTTACGTGTGGGCGCAGCTCAGCGAGGAGAATACCCGAGCTATGCTTGAGGGATTTCAAGCGGTGAACCCGGACATCGTAGCCTACCTCCCGGCGCTGCCGCGCTACCCTGTCCTGGAAGTCGCCGAGCAACTGGGAATGCGGGTCGTCAAAGAGTTCTACCCAGGGTTGGGATACAAGGACGACGGAGACCTGACGTACGGACACGGCGAGGACAGTGTAGACGAAGCAGTACGACTCGTTATGAGAGTTGTCACCGAGGGCAAGGTCACGACCACGAGTGGCAAAGAACTCACGCTTGACGCAGAAAGCATTGCCATATCGGGCGAATTGATGCAGGCTCCGGAGATCCTGCGGACACTGCGAGAGGCCCTGACCCGTGAGGGGGTGATCATCCGCAGTGCGCTTCATACCGCGAACGGCCGGTAAGAGGAGGAGAACCGATGGCAGTGGAGAAAGTATCTCCGGAGATTGAAGATATTGTCGCTCTCAACGAGGAAATTGAATGGTTGGGCGAAGGCTATGGTGGGTTTGATGCAAACGGCATGATCCGAGGCGTCGCCGAAGGCCCGGTGTGGTGGAACGCCGGTGGCTGGTGGAATGAAGGCGGCTTTCTGCTGTTCAGCGATAATGCCACCAATAAGCGTTATAAGTGGAAAGAGAGCGAAGGGGTCACGCTCTACAAAGAGCCGACGAATGATGCCAACGGGCTGACCCGTGACCGTCAAGGCCGGCTCATTGCCTGTGAGCACGCCAGCCGTCAGGTCACCCGCGAAGAGCTTGATGGCAGCCTGACGGTTGTCGCGAATAATTATCGTGGGCAGCGTTTGAACCGGCCCAATGACGTGGTGGTCAAATCCGACGGAGCGATTTACTTCACCGATCCGGTGACGCTGGGGGTCCAACCCGAACTCGACATTGCCGGCGTGTACCGGGTTTCACCCGACCTGGGGCAGATCAATTTGCTCGTGCGCGACTTTGTGCTTCCTAACGGTCTGGCCTTTTCGGTTGACGAGAAGATTCTCTATATCAACGATTCGCTGCGGAAACATATCCGGGCTTTTGATCTCGATTCGCTCTGGGGCTCGGGCATGCTGAACATGGCGACCGACCGCGTCTTCTGCGATATGAGCGCCGACTCCCGGCCAGGTGTACCCGACGGGATGAAGGTCGATGTGCAGGGAAACGTCTACTGCTCCGGCCCTGGCGGGATCTGGATCATGGATTCCTCAGGTAAGCATCTCGGGACTATCCTGAGTGGCGGCAAACATGTCACCAATATGTGTTTCGGGGACGATGACCGGAAGACCCTGTTTATCACCACGTTCGGTGAGATGGGCAGGATGCGGGTGAAGATTCCGGGCATCCCGGTACCACGGGGAGAGGTGTAGGAACGTTGGGCAGATGGGCGGAGCGTAATCCGACAGCGTACCTTCACCGTCGCACGCCCGGCGTCTCTACCGGCAAGCTACGGCCGCGCCAGGCCAGATACAATTCGAGATTCACGTAGTCGTCAGCCCCGTGGGCCAGGGGTTGGGCGCGGATCGCGGTATTGCACCGGGCAAACATGCGGTGCGTTGACCCCAGCGTTTGCCAGTTCGGATAGTAGCTGTTTCCTTAGTATAGCATAGATACCGTGCTACTATGCTGATATGATTCAGTCGTTCAAAAACACTGGAATGGAAGATGTCTTCAATGGCAGACGAACGAAAAACGCAATGAAGTGCTGCCCTCTCTCACTTTGGAAGGTCGCAGGTCGTAAGCTTGATCAACTGGACTCAGCCGAAGCACTCGAAGAAATGAAGGTCCCTCCAGGCAATCATTTAGAGGCGCTCTTAGGAGACCGGAGGGGACAGCATAGCATACGCATAAATGCGCAGTACCGGATTTGCTTTACTTGGACAGAGATAGGACCGGTACAGGTCGAGATCACTGACTACCATTAAGACTATCAAGAGGAGAAAATATGGTTCGTATTCCAATCCATCGCTTGCCAACCCATCCGGGAGAAATGCTTCTGGAGGAATTCCTACGCCCTATGGGCTTAACCCAGCGTGAGCTTGCAGCAAAGCTCCATGTGCCATATCAGCGGATTAACGAGTTGGTGCGAGGGCGACGCGGCGTAAGTCCGGGAACGGCTCTGCGCTTAGCGAAGTTCTTTGGTACTTCTGCCGCTTTCTGGCTTAACCTTCAGCTCCGCTGGGACCTGTACCACGCCCAGCGCTCAGAGGCCAAGGAACTGAAGAGAATTCGGCAATACCCGCTCACCCGGCGCCCTGCCGACTCCATGGAAGAGAGCGTTGCGTAGTAGGAAGGAGAAAACGCTTTCAATTCCTCCCCTTCACCGGCGTACCCCCGGTGTCTCTACAGGCAGGCCGCGGCCGCGCCAGGCCAGATACAATTCGAGATTCACGTAGTCGTCAGCCCCGTGGGCCAGGGGTTGGGCACGGATCGCGGTGTTGCACCAGGCAAACATGCGGTGCGTTGACCCCAGCGTTTGCCAGCTCAGCCGATAGACGGGGAAGCCGTTGGTCTGCCCCTGGCTGACGACCTCACCTCGCAGTCGTTGCCCGGCCAACTCGTCGTGGCAATGACTGCATGCCATGTCGAGTTGGCCGCGGCGGCGCATAAAGAATGCTTTACCCGCCTCGAAAAACGGTGCGGCCGGTCCCTCGATTTCCACATACAGTGGCATCCCGTGTGACTGAAAACCCACAAACGCACTGAGTGCCAACAGGGCTTCGGATTCATACGGGTAGGCTTCGGCCCGGAGCTGTTCCGTACGACAGCGGTTAATCCGTTGCTCCAGGTTGATGAGTTTCTCTGTGCGGGGGTCGAATTGCGGGTAGCGCGTCCGTACTCCGCGCATGCTTGTTGCCGCGTCTCCATGACAACTGGCACACGCCTGTGGGTTGTCTCCTTGGGTCCGGTCCCATAACTCACGGCCGCGCTCGACCCATAACATCCCCGGATTGCCAAACGCGTCATTCTGTAACTGTCGGTGTTCCTCCGACAGATAGGTATAACCGGAGCGACGGCCTTCGAGACCGTACAGGGAAGTCTCGCGCTGCGGACTGATCGGGGTTTGGCCAGCCTCCGTCGCCTGTGGAGCCTCAGAGCGAAGCGTCAGGAGATAGGCCACGACATCTTCGATTTCCTGCGCACTGAGGATCGACTTGCCCCGGTAGGCTTTGAGTACGGAATGCAGGCCCGCCACCGTATGATACGCCGGCATGATGGAGCGGGGGTTCAACGCTTTGGGGTTTAGCAGTCGCAGGCGCAACTCAGCGGCGGTATAGCGACTCCCGATGTTATCCAGGGGCAGTCCCACCGTGCCGTGGAAGCGGCGTTCGGGCAGCGGCAGGGCATGACACACCACGCAATCGCCGCGCTCCCGGTCGAGCACAATGTGCCGTCCTCGCTCCGCGTCGCCGGGCCGGTCGGTCAAGGGGGTGGGAATCTCTTCATACTGGGTCTGCGGACCGTCGGACTGCTGATTTCCCTGAGCGTAGAGGTCGCCCAGCACAAGAAGTCCGATCCACACCTGAATGACAAAAGCTTTCCAATAGCTTCCGTACATCGTAGCGTCACTTTTACCCAAACGTATCGGCTGTAATATTGGCGTACCACGAGCGGGCGTAGGCCGCTTCGAGGGCGCGGGTTGTCTCCGGCGCGTCAAGCGGACTCGTACCACTCGACCCTGGGACGACCTGAATCGTGTCGTTTTCAACGGCATACACCGCACTGATAGAGATGCCGTAGTCAGGCGCAACCAGGCTGTAACAGGTATTCATCAATGCCGGCTGTGCAACCGGCTCATCCCGGAGCCGGGCGACAATGGCCGCGGCGCAGACCTTGGCCTGATTATTGGCGCTAAAGGCGGATTTGGGCATGGGGTTGGCGATAGCCGCGTCGCCAATAATATGAATGTTGGCATGTGCGCGGGATTCGAATGTGCTGCCGTGTACGGGGCACCAGCCCGTGCCAGCGTCGAGCCCGTCCACTCGCGCAATCGCCACCGCGCGCTGCGGAGCAACAATGTTAGCTACTGCGGGCTTATACTCGTCAAACTCAGTGCGGACGATGCCGGCGCGTGTATCGACTTGGGTGACCCGTCCGCCCTGCGCCCCCGGTACCCATTCGAGAAGGCCAGGATAGAGTCGCTTCCACGCGGCCAGAAACAGCTTGTCCTTGGTAAAGCTGTCCTTGGCGTCAAGCAGCAGTACCTTTGATTTTGGCTTGCGGGTTTTGAGATAGTGGGCAATCAAACTGGCCCGCTCATACGGCCCTGGCGGACAGCGGTAGGGCGTCTCCGGCGCGCTGATCACCACTAGACCGCCGTCTTCCATGGCTTCCAGTTGGCGGCGCAGCAGCAGCGTTTGCGAACCGGCCTGCCAGGCGTGCGGGAACACCGTGCTGGCTTCGGCATCATAACCTTCTATTACGTCCCAGCGCAGTTCAACCCCAGGGGATAAAACAAGCCTGTCATAGGCTAAGGTGCTACCATCACTGAGGGTGATAATCCGTACGGTCGGATCAATCCCCTGGGCTTGGGCGTGGATAATCTGCACGCCATAGCCTTCCCGGAGCCGTTGGTAGGTATGAGTCAATGAGGCGAGCGAGCGAAGACCAGCCAGGGCCGCGTTGCTGAACGGACAAGTGATAAACTGACGCTGTGGGGTCACCAGCGTAACCTCAAGGCTTGGGTCGGCCAAGCGTAGATACTTTGCGCAGGCCGCCCCGCCAAAACCACCACCAACAACGACGACCCTGGCCTGGGTGTTTGCCCGCACTCTGCCGGTCAGCAGACGAGCGAAAGGGAGGCTTCCGGCCAGGCTGAAGAATTGACGGCGGGTGAAAAAGGACATCTAGTGCTGTCTGCGTGACCGTATGGCTGCGAAATAGGTTGTTACTGCCTCAATGTCCGCCTCACTCAGCCCTTTGGCAATCTGATTCATCACCGTCCCCTGACGCTCTTCGGTCCGAAACGCTTGTATGGCCGCTCTGAAATCCTCGGGTGACAGCCCGTCAAGCGCGGGAATGGCGCCCTGACTCTGCCCGTCAGGGCCGTGACAGGCCGCACACGCCTGAGCCCAGGCCGTGCCGCGTGCCGGGATGGGGGCTGCGCTCACCAGGGTAGGGGATGCCAGCAGGCCTGCCAGCAGGACAAAGAACTGTTGTGTCAGGACAAGCGACCGTCTCATTCGCTGACCGTGAGCGCTACGCGCTCGGATATCGTGACTCCGGTATCGTCTGTCCACACGCACTCCAACTCGCCCGACCCTTCGGCTGTGGTAAAAAACGAGAAATACGGATTGGCGGCAATGCCGGGAAAGAGCTCCGCGTGGAAAACCTCCGCCCCGTTGTACATGCACCGAACGGTATGCACGATGTTTTTGGGAATCTTCTGGCCCACGTTGTTATATCGGAAGCCCGTTTCCATGGGGTGGCGGATGAGCAAACGCACCTCAAAGACCGCTCCGCGTTTGACACCCTCAGGGACTTTGATTCTCGCCCTGGCCATGCCGTATGCCGTCCGCTCAGCTTCCCTCAACACAGGCCGCGGCCGTGACAACGACTTCCGCGCTTGCCATCCAGGCTGTTCCGTCATTCATGACCGCAACCGCAACAACCTGCTGGGTGCCGGCCAGTCGAATCCGGGTGTGGACCTCGGCCCGTCCGGCTCGTGGTCCAAGTGAGAAGCGGGCAATAACCGGTCTGGGGTTTTTTTCAGAAAAAATATGAATCCGCTGCACATGGGCCTGCAATGTCATCGGACTCTCGACCTGAACCCGCAGCCGGACGGAGTGGCCACTTTCGGCCAGGGTTGGCAGGGTCAGTGAGACACGACCGACCTGGGGCATCACCCCTCCGGTTGCCTCACGAATGAGCGGTACGAGCTTCTCGGGAAGAGCGTCTGCCGAACGCGCCTTCCCGAGCGGCACGAGCAGGTAGCCCAGGGAACCAAGCAGACCAACGAGCACATGTCGCCGTGACAGACGATTAGGCCGGGCGTAAATCATGATTCTTTAACGGCAACGAACGAATGCGCTTGCCAGTTGCCGCAAAGATGGCATTGCACAGAGCCGGCGCAAGCGGGGCCATACCCGGCTCGCCCACGCCGCCCCAAAAACCGCCGGTCGGCTTGAGGATCACCTCGACCGTGGGCATCTCGGCTATCCGCATCATCCGGTAGTCATGAAAATTCGACTGTTCAACCCGGCCCTCCTTAATGGTGATCTCTCCGTACAGCGTGGCTGTCAGGCCGTAGACGACGCTACCTTCGAGCTGGGCTCGGACCGAGTCGGGATTGGCCACATACCCACAATCAATACCGACAACCACGCGATGGATAGTCAATTCACCTGAGCTATTGACCGAGGCCTCAATGACCGCCGCGGTATAGCTCCCATAGGAATCCTGTACGGCAATCCCGCGGTGTACGCCTTCCGGCTGAGGGCTGTCCCATCCGGCGGCCTCAGCGACCGCGTCCAGAATGGCCAAATCCTTCGACGCCTGGGGGGTCTGGAGGAGCGCGCGTCGAAATTGGTACGGGTCCTGCCCGGCCGCATGGGCTAACTCATCAATAAAACTCTCCCGAAAGAACGGATTATGGGTATGCGCCACTGCCCGCCACGGCCCTGGCGGCACGTGGGTGTTGCGCATGGCGTATTCCATATGCATGTTCGGAAAGGCATACGGCGCGTCAGCAAAAGTCCGAACACCGACGATATCCACGCCGTCCCGAATCAGATGGGGGCGGACTTCACTGAAAATCGACTGCTCGGCCTGGCGCACGGTCCAGGCGGTTGGTTCCCCGGCCGCGTTGAGCGCAGCCCTCATGCGGACCAAGGCCACCGGCCGATAGCGGCCGTGCTGGATATCTTCTTCTCTGGACCAGATCAATTGCACCGGGGTGCCGGGCATGGTTTTGGCAATCCTGACGGCCTGGCGAACAAACTCAATGTGCAGCCCGCGCCGCCCAAATCCTCCTCCGAGATGGACCTTGTGGACCTCGACCTGACTCACCGGAACATCCGCGGTCTCCGCGGTCACGGCCGCGGTGGCCTCACTGTTCTGAGCCGGCGCCCAGATGTCAACCCGCTTGTCCGTATACAGCGCCGTACAGTTCTGCGGTTCCATGGTGGCGTGCTCAAGATAGGGGGCATAATAGTCGGCTTCGATTCTTGTGGCCGCGCTGGAAAACGCGCTGTCGATATCGCCCTCCTGGCGTGAGACCGGCGCCTTTTCGAGTTGTATGCCCTCGCGCAGAAACTCCAGGATGCTGTCGCTACTGACCTGGGCGTGCTCACCAAAATCCCACTCAATCGGCAGGGCGCGAATAGCCTGTTGCGCGTTCCACCAGCTTTCCTTGGCAACGACGACGACTGCGTTTTCCAGGGGGACGACCTTGACCACCCCGCGCATGTCGGCAATTTTTTCGGCGTCCACGCTTTTCAGGCTGCCGCCGAACACCGGACACTGGGCAATCGCGGCATAGACCATGCCGGGTAGCCGGGTATCAATCGCAAATGCGGTCTTGCCCGTCACCTTATCCGGGATGTCAAACCGGGCGGCCGGTTGGCCCAAAAGGGTCCAGTCCGCGGGGTCTTTGAGCGGTGGATTTTCCGGAATGTCGAGCGTGGCTGCCTCAGCCGCCACCGCTCCAAAGCTGAGTTGTCGCTGGGTTGGGGTATGGGTGATGAGGCTGTTCTCGGCGACACATTCCGTGACCGGTACACCCCAGTGCCGCGCGGCCGCGGTGGTCAGCATCAGCCGGGCCGCGGCTCCGGCGGTGCGTAAATACTCCTGGCTGTCACGGATCGACCGGCTGCCGCCGGTGAGCATGGTGCGAAAAATCCGATTACGCCGCAGATGTTCGCTCGTTGACGCATACTCGGCCTGTACCTTGCTCCAGTCACAAGCCAGCTCTTCGGCCACCAGCATGGGCAGGCCGGTAAAATTGCCCTGACCCATTTCCACCCGCGCGACGCGAATGATGATGGTATCATCCGGTCGAATCAGGACCCAGGCAGTCACTTCGGGACTGGTTCCCGCCTGAGAACTCGCCTGCTCCGCCTCGGCCACAGAAGACTTGGGAAGTGTCACTTCCAGGAGCAGTCCGCCCCCGACCGCGGCCGAGCGTAACAAAAACGAACGCCGGGACATATTCGATATCTGTTTCATCGGCGTGCCCTTATCCCTTCATCCCATCGTTCGAGCCGGATTTTTTGGCGGCCGTATGGATGGCGGCCCGAATACGCGTATACGTCCCGCAGCGGCAGATATTCGTCACGGCTTCGTTGATATCCGCGTCGGTTGGCTGGGGTTTTTTCTTCAGCAGCGCCGCGGCTGACATAATCATACCGGTCTGACAATACCCGCACTGCGGTACTTGATGCTCGACCCACGCCCGCTGTACGGGGTGGCTGCCATCCGTGGAGAGCCCTTCTATGGTCGTAATCTTCTTACCCGCGGCAACGGAGACCGGCATGACGCACGAGCGCACCGGTTCGCCATCCAGATGGATGGTGCAGGATCCACACAGGGACATACCACAGCCGAATTTTGTTCCGGTCAGCCCCAGGATATCGCGCAAAACCCACAGCAGCCGCATGTCCGAGCTGACATCAACGCTGTGTTCTTTTCCGTTCACGGTCAGTGAAATCATGCCGTCTCCTTGTTACTTCAACACTCGCCTCACTTGCACGCGTGCGGACTCGGCGGCACGTCCAAGGCAGGGCTGCGCTCAAAAAAGCCTACCGGCATCAGGCTGAAGCCGGCATACTCGACCGGCATCACCGGCCAATCTTCGGGTCGCGGAATATGGGTGAGGCCAAAGGTATGCCAGACAACGATATCGGTATTCTCGATATTGCGTCCGCGTGAATAGCGCAGCAGACCCTCACCACCGGGGCTCTGGAGCGTGATGTCGCCGGCCGCGCTGAGCTCGTCCGGCGTAAACGCAGTGACCCATAGATTATGCTGGGCAAACCCGGCCCGTTGCCCCACATAGGAGTCTGCCTGGGCAAACAGCGTCGGCGTTGCGCCGGCAAGCAGCTTATAACCGACTGGCACTCCCAGCCGGTTTGTCCGCTGCGGGTTGACGATCTTCCAGCTTCGGCTGGCCTGCGGGTTGATATCCCGCCGCGCATCATCCTCGGATGCCAGGAGCGTCGTCTTAGCGCGGAACTGCGTCCCGTGCGGATTGTCCGGCCCGTACGGCGCGGGTTCGACATCGACCTCGTAGACCGAGTTGTGCTCGCCGTCCACATCAAAATCGAGCCGGAAACAGAACAGGTGTTGGTGGATAGGGGAGGCCAGGTTAGGCGCAATCAGCGGAGCGAACTCGGGCTGCTCGGCCCCGGTTTCAACCGCGCTGACACCGACGATACCGGTCAGCTTGACCTCCATCTGAATCGTCCCGTCCAGATATAAATACCAGAAGAAGCCATACTCATAATTCCCGACCGTGAAGAACGAGCTGACCACCAAACGTCGCGAGCGTCGGACTTCCGTGGTCGCGGACAGCAGGTCCCGGTGCTTCCACAGCACGCCGTAATCTTCTTCGTGCATGCAGATGGCGTTTTCGATCGTATAGACAGAACCGTCGGCCAGCAGCGTGGGCATATCAAAGTAATAGATTTCACCCAGACAGTCGCAGCCCAGGGTGAGCGAATTGGCCAGATTGCCCACACTCGCTTCGCTGGCATCAAGCACGTGTTTCCAGGTGTGCATGGGGTCGCGGTCGCCATAGGGCACCACCATGTCCGCCAGCGACGCCCGATACAGGATGGACCGCCGCTCCCCGGCATCGTCATAACTCAAGGTATGCAGGACCAGGCCGTGCTGGGGGTGCATACCGACCCGGAACGACCACTTCTGCCATTCCACCGCGTATCCATCGACGCGGAAACTCGGCCCCTCGGGCTGGGTAATGGAAAGAGGTTTCAGGTCGGTCCGTAGTGAAGGCTGATGGCTGGCCTCGTACCGCCCGCTCTCCGGCGGCAGGGCGACCGCGCCGTGATCTTCCAGATGGACCACCCGGCCCGCGGTCAGGTCCACGTGGGCAATCAGGCCCTGGAGCGGACGGGCGTAGCCGTTGTCGGTTTTGTCTTCACGCACAAAGGCAATCGTCCGGGCCAGGCGATGGGTCGGGTCCACGCCGTCGGGGAGCGGGCCACTGCCCGGCCACATATCGATTTGCACCCGGCGCATATCCTCGACGCCGCGCCGTCGCACCGCGGCCTGCCAGGCCGGGTCGGCTTTGGTGATCTTGATCGATTGCATGAGGTCCAGTCCCCCAAATGGCACCTGTCCGCTGCTGAGGCGCTGCACCTCAAGCAGTTCTCCCGTCGTAATATTGACCCGCGCTGCAAAACTGCCCGCCTGCCTACCGTTGGCGTACTCGTCCACCCCCAGAAAGCGTAGCACCCGGGCAAAAGGCACGCCTGGGGTAAAGGCCTTGACCTCATCCTTGGGCGGCTCCACCAGACTGACGCTGGAGAAGGCGACCTGACCGCTCAGTTCGCCCGAGCCTTTGAGGATGGCCACGCCGCGCTCAATCTCGCTCTGGCTCAGCGGCTCCAGGGGATGCGTGGGGGCGGTCTGCACATGGTCTTCCTGTATATCCTGTATGGCGCTGGTCATGCTGGTTTCTCCTTTAGTAACGTGCCATCAGGGCGACCCATTCAGCGTCCGCCCGAAATATCGTAGATCGTGGTGGTGACGTACGAGGCCTCATCCGTGCAGATCCACACCACCAGATTGGCCACCTCTTCGGGCTCGCAGATACGCCCCAGGACCGTCTGCGCTTTGGCAATGGCTTCGGCCCGCTCAATGCCGATACTCGCTTCAAAAATTTCCGTCCGGGTAATTCCGGGCCGCACGCAACAGACCCGAATCCCCTCGGGTCCGACTTCCCTGGACAGGCCCATGGTAAAGGAATCAAGTGCGCCTTTACTGGAGGCGTAGACCACATCACCCGGCAGCCCGCCGTACCGCGAGGAAATGGAGCCGACGTTGACGATCACGCCTCCGGCGCCACCACGTTTGGTGGACATGCGTTTAATGGCCTCGCGAGCGCTCACGAACACGCCAAAGATATTGAGATTATAAACTCCCTGGATGCGCTCCAACTTGGCGTCGACGACCGCCGTCTCATAGTCGATCGCGGCATTATTTACCAGGGCGGTGACCGGGCCGAGTTCGGCATCGGTCCGGCGAAACAACTCAACAACGCCTTCTTCTGTCCCCACATCGGCCCGCACGGCAATCGCCCGTTGCCCGGCCTGGGTCACGTCGTGGACCACCTCTTCGGCTCGATCCTTGGCGCGCGCATAATTGACGCACACGTCAAACCCGGCCCGCGCCGCCCGCCGTGAAATAGCGGCTCCAATGCCGCGACTTCCTCCCGTCACGATCATGACACCCGACATGAACGGTCTCCTTTTTTAGAGGGCAATCGTCAGCAGAGAACTGCCGTCGGCCTGGACGGTCAGCCGGTCAGCCGGGTTGACGACCACCGTGGTCGTGGCGAACTCAACGATGGCCGGGCCGGTGAGCTGGTCACCCGCTGCCAGCGCGTCGCCCTGATAAATTTCGGTTTCCACCTCGGCATTGACTCCAGCCATATAGGCTAGGCGTCGGCTGGTCGGTTGTGGCCGGCCCGCGGCCTGTTTGGCCAGCCGCCCCTCGGGGGCGGGGCGGTTGCCCGTGGCGGCGATCCGCCAGTGCAGGCACTCAATGGGCTGGTCGCGCATCGAATAGGTAAATCGCCGCTCGTGCTCGTCATGAAAGTCGGCTTCGAGTCGCCGCAAGAGGTCGGCGTCAATCGGTCCTTCGGGCAGCGGTACCGTCAGGTTGTGAACCTGGCCCGGATAGCGTCCCTCCAGGTGCCGGGCGAACCGAACCTCTTCGGGCTGAAAGCCCTCCTCCTCAAGATGGGCGCTGCCCTCGGCGATCAAGTTGTCAAACACCCGGGCGATGTCCGTGGCAGCGCCTGACTGATTCGTATAGCAGTGGTGGAGGCGCACATAGTCATGCCGCACCGGCGTGACCGCCATACCGAACGCGCACAGCCCACCCGCGGAGCGCGGAATCAGCACCTCGCCGATCTCAAGCATGCGGGCCAACTCGGCCGCGTGCAGGCCACCCGCGCCGCCGCCCGCGACCATGACATAGTCGCGAGGATCGATGCCGCGCTCAATCGAAACCGCTCGGATGGCCGAGGCCATATTCGAGTTCACGATGGTCAGGATGCCGGCCGCTGCCTCGCGGACGGACAGTCCCAACGGCGTGGCAATATGTTCGGCGATGGCCCGCTGTGCGAGGCTCTCGTCGAGGGAACGCCGTCCGCCCAGAAACGCACCGGGCGACATCCGCCCGACGGCCAGGTTGGCGTCGGTGACTGCGGGCGCACGGCCACCCCGGCCATAACAGGCCGGACCCGGCTGGGAACCCGCGCTCTGTGGTCCAACCCGCAGCGCCTTGCCGCTGTCGAGCCAGGCAATAGAGCCGCCGCCGGCGCCGATCGATAGCACTTCGACCCCATTCACCCCAATAGGCTGGTGGGCAACCTTGATATCGGTTGACATGACCGGTTCACTGTCGCGCAGCATGCAGACATCGAAGCTGGTCCCGCCCATGTCGATGATGATCAGTCGGTCGGGGGCTTTGGTATCCGAGGCGTAGTGCGCACCCGCGGCCGGTCCGGCCGCGGGACCCGAGGCCACCGCGTTGACAGGTCGGGCCAAAAGGTCCGGCACAGACGCACAGCCGCCGTTGACCTGCATGATCTGGGGCGGGTGGGGCAGGCCGCCGGCCGCCATCTCTTTCTCAAAGGCGCGTAGATAGTCACCGATAATAGGCGCGATATAGGCCGACAGCACGGTTGCCGAGGTGCGTTCCCACTCGCGAATCTCCGGCAGGACATCGGAAGAGCACAGCACATCGACGCCGGGCAGCTCCTCGCGTACGATCTCGGCGGTTCGTCTTTCGTGGCTCGGATCGACGATGGACCACAGATAGGCAACCGCCACCGCTTTGACGCCGTGGGCGCCGAGCCGCTGGGCCGCGACGCGGACCGCCTCTTCGTCGAGCGGCAGGACCTCGGAGCCGTCCGCGCCAGTCCGCTCGGGAATGCCCAGGCGCAAATAGCGCGGAATAAAGTCCTCGGGCTTCTGGAGGTGGATGTTGAATCGCTCGGGCTTCCCGCCCCGGCCCAGATACATAATATCCCGGAGCCCCTGGGTGCACAGCAGGCCAATGACCGGACCGTTGCGCTGTATCAGGGCGTTGGTCGCCATGGTCTGGCCGTGAACCAGAAATTCCGTCTCACGCAAAAGCTCTGCGACCGTGGTCCCTGCTTCCTCGGCCATCCCGCTGAGCCCCCGCGTAATCGCGAGCAGCGGTTGGTCAGGAGTCGAGTCTTCTTTGTAGACGTGGAACCTGCCGTCGTCGCGCAGCAGGACCACATCGGTGAAGGTGCCGCCGATATCGATACCGACTCGATGCCCCATGTTTAGGTCTCCTGCGGCGGAGCGCTGAAGTTCCGGGCGATGGTCGGGGCTTCGAGATAGCGGTCGCCGGGGCGCATGTTCTGCTGCGTCCACGTGCCGGCAGCCGGGGTGGTGGGCTCGATCATCGGGCGTTCGTTCTTACGCATTTCGGCCCGGAGCTTTTCGGTCGCGGCAACGTCGAGGCTGCGCTCAAGATCGTTCTTGACCACCACGCCAAACACGTTGCGGGCCGTGTCTTCGCTGATCCACTCGTCCCGCAGGTCGCGGCGCACCTGTTCCGGGTCGCGGTCAAGCGGGTTGCCCCAGCCGCCGCCGCCCGCGGACACCCCATTCCAGGTTTCGCCTTCGCGAATCAGCAGTTGTCCTGCAGAGGAGGTAAACGTCCGGCTGCCATCTGCGTGCTCAATATAGATGCCGCCGCCTGGGCTCATGGTACCGCCGTTCACCCCGTGCGGCGGGTTCTTCAGGCCCTCACCAAAGCCGACACATTCCATGTCACCGGCAATCGGCCGATAGCGCGTGCGCAGCCCTGGCCCACCGATCCACTTCCCCATGCCTATGGCATCGGTCTCAATCTCGTTCTGCTCGACGCGGATCGGATAGAGTAACTCCAACTGCTCGATCGAGGCCGAGGTGAGCCCGCCCATGCCGGCGATGGTGCACAGGACTGGCCACCCATCGGCGTCCTTTGCCGCGCCCTGGCCCCCACCGCTGTTGAACAGCATACAGCCCCACTCCTTGTCGGTTCGGGAATCAATCCCATTAAAATTCGGGACGTGGGCGGTGTGCGCCCCGCCCGCGGGCACGCGCTCGGGGATGGCCTCAGCCATAGCGATATTGATCACCTCGTGCATAGGGTCGGCCGGATTCTGGGTTGCCCCTGCCACCGCGGCCGGCCACTTGGCCAGGCAGATGGTGTTGTCGTCGGCGTTGGCGCTGATGTGTTGCAGCACACCGTGGTTATGCGGAATGTCGGAGTCAATATAGTACAGGAAGGGGATCGTCGAGGTTGCCATCATGACCGCATAGGTCGCGTTGAACGAGCCGGTGGACGGCGGTCCACCGCTGTAGTGCACGTGGATATCCGCGCCCTTCTTGGTGATGGTGGCCCGGATCGGGATATCGGTGGCCCCATTGCCGTCGGTATCGGTCCAGGTCTCGCCGTGGTAGATGCCGTCGGGAATCGCGCGGAACTCCTCCGACGCGCGCTGGTCGGCGTAATCCATGAGCCCGTCGCTATAGCGCACGACCTCGTCGCGGCCGTACTGCTCACACAGCTCGATCAGTCCCTTGCGGGCCACGCCACAGGCCCCGAGCTGGGCGCGCAGGTCGCCGTGCAGGGCGTCCCGATAGCGCACGTTGGCGAGATACAGCTCGACAATATCGTGGCGTTCGACCCCGCGGTCGACCAGCTTGGTCGGCGGAATGACGATGCCCTCCTGGAAGATCGTCTTTGCCGCGGGCACGATGCTCGACGCTTCGATAGCACCGGTATCGAGCTGATGGCCACGCGCCACGGTCCAGAACACCTGCTTGCCGTCCACAAAGACCGGCTGGGCCGTCACCAGGTCCGGGATGTGGGTGTTGCCTCGATAGGGGTCGTTCGACATATACACGTCGCCGTCGTGGATATCGTCCCCAAACACGGAGACAATTTCCATCAGCAGGGTCCGAATGCTGTTGCAGTGGATAGGCAGGCAATCGGCCATAGTGACCTGACGCGGCCCGCTAGAGTGGGCGTCGTAGATCATGCACGAATAGTCGCGTGCCAGGGCGATAACCGAGGTCCAGGCCGTCTGCTCCATGGCCAGGGTCATCTCCTGACCGATGGCTTCAAAGCGGTTGCGGATAACACTAAAAGTGATGGGGTCGAACGCTGCCTCTGTGGGCGGCAGGGGGATGGCATCAATCTTACTGGCCGTTGCCATGGGTGCACTCCTTTACAAAACGGTTCTACTCACAGACCGGGCTACCGCAGGAAAACGTCTCCGAATCGTAAACGCTGAGGCGTGAAGAATCAATGCGTTCCGCTGGGTAAGCGTGGCCTGACTGGCAGCGCCTGGGAGTGAGGACCATATTGGCGTGGTAACAGAATAGTCAGAATTTTGTCATTACGGATCTAGAGTGAGAGATGTACGGCGGCAGAGTGGGGACGGGCGGTGGGACCGCTTCCCAAATCGATCTCAGGCGGGCATACTCGACTTGGTCGGGCAAAAGGAGGTCCCGAACTCAACCTGGAAGGGCCATGCGTGCCTCAGGAGGGAAACCCCATGCACACCCTCACCTTGTCTCCATTGCATCCCGTGTTCAGTGCCGAAGTCCAGGGGCTGGACCTGCGGCAGCCAATTGATGCAGATTTAGCAGCCGAGATTGAGGCGGCTCTGGATGAGTTCGCCATATTGGTCTTCCGCGACCAGGTTCTGGACGAATCCCAGCAGATGGCGTTTACCCGCGCACTCGGTCCCGTTGATATGGGGCTGCTCAAGGTGTTGCAGCGGCGGAGTCGATTCAAGGAGGCCGGGATGATCGACATCTCCAACGTTGATCTCGAAAGTCAGATTCTGGCGCGAGACGACCCGCGCCTGATTACCATGCTGGCCAACCAGCTCTGGCACAGCGACAGCTCGTTCAAGCAACCGGCGGCCAAGTATTCCCTACTGTTGGCCTGTATCCTACCCGAGCAGGGAGGGGAAACCGAGTTCGCGGATATGCGCGCAGCCTACGCTACGCTGCCGGACGAGGTTAAGGCGGAGATCGAGGGGCTGGTGGCCGAACACTCCGCCTTTCATTCGCGTATTCAGCTCGGCGACCAGCAGTATACGCCGGAAGATTTGGCCAAATACCCGACTGTGGCATGGCCTATCGTCCGTACCCATCCGGGCTCCCAGCGTAAGACGCTCTTTATCGGAGCGCACGCCACGCACATTGTGGGCTGGCCCGTCCCGGAAGGACGGCTCCTGCTCGCCGAACTCTTGGAGCACGCGACGCAACGTCAGTTTGTGTATCGCCATACCTGGCGTCCGGGTGATCTGGTGATCTGGGACAATCGCGCTGTCCTGCATCGTGGCCGCCACTACGATCTTTCCCGGCGACGAGAGCTGCGCCGCAGCACGGTCGAAGACGTACAGATGTGAGTAGTCTCTCTGCGGCCGGTCCTCCGCTACGAAAATTGATATGAAAGGGAGAGGGCCATACGGGTCGAGATTTCACTGCCTCATCATGCAGAGTGGTCCTATGACCACAACAGCCACGCCACGCAGCCCAGCCCGAACACAGCAGCGGCAAGGGCTATGGTACGGAGCGGGCTAGCGAGGAAGACTTCACGGAAGCGGGCTTTTAGGGTCGCATCCCCTTCGTTGAGATGAGGAAAGGGCGTATCCGGGACTTCACAGCCGAGAAAATCGCACAGCGGCCCCCAGCCATCTTTGACCTGGAAAACGAGGAGACGATCCGTAGGGACCGTCTGTTGTACGGCCGCGTTGTGTTCGTTGCTCAGACGGATAAGCGTTTCTCTATCCAGGGCTCCCGCAAGGAACCGAGTGCTCATATGATCAACAAAACGGAAAAAATGACCCAGTTTTGGGATAAGAAAGCGCAAGGGCCGTAGGCGCTCCATAGTCCGCCATAATGTCATCATGCTGGTGTACCAGCGCTCAGGATCACGCACGGTGAGTACGACCTTGGCCTCGGGATAGGCACGCATGAGGTCTGCGTAAAAGAAACAACCGGGCGCGTCGACTATGGCCTCATAGTGTTGAAAGAGACGCTGCCAATCCATAGGGCTTCGGCCTGTCACCGCATCGTCCCAGGCTTGCAGATGGCCCGCCTCACGTGGGACGTTCTGCATGTGGTAGCACGGGTAGCCGAGCTGATTGAGGGCCGCCTGCATGGACATGGTCCCGGTTCGGGGTAGGCCAGCTCCTATAACCTGCATACGTCCCTCCTCCCGTGATAGACGGCGAAAACCCGTATCTAGCGAATTGCTTGGTGATTGTACAACCGGGATGATCCGACCCGATAGATGTGATCCCAGCCTCCCTTTGTCTCTTTGACGTGTGAGCGCTATAGTCCGAGCCCACGGGAGGTAGTGTGATGCGACTCGGACTAGTCACCGGATACTCAGGCCCAAACATGCCGCACACCATGGAGGTGATTCTTGAAGCCGAGCGCCTCGGGTTTGACTCGGTCTGGACCGGTGAGGCCTGGGGGTCGGATGTTGTTTCTTTTCTAGCCTTTGTTGGGGCGCGTACGTCAAAAATCAAGCTGGGAGCGGGAATCTTGCAGATGCAGGCACGCACTCCGGCCATGACGGCCATGACCGCTATGACACTTGATGGTTTGACCGACGGGCGTTTTCTGATCGGGCTCGGGCCGTCGAATCCACAGGTCATTGAGGGGTGGCACGGTGTGCCCTATGGCAAGCCGCTCCAACGCTATCGGGAGTATGTCGAAATTCTACGCAAAATTCTGGCCCGTGAGGAACGGCTTGAGTTTGCCGGTCAGGAATATCAGATTCCGTACGCCGGGCCGGATGCCAGCGGGCTGGGCAAGCCGCTGAAGAGTATTCTTCATGGCCGGCCCGATATGAAAATCTACACCGCCTCAATTGGCCCCAAGGGCATTGCACTGGCGGCTGAAATTGCCGACGGCCTGCTTCCGGTGTGGATGAGTCCGGATTGGGGCGAATCGTATTATCTCCCGCATCTCGAAGCCGGCTTTGCCACAGCTGGGAACGGCAAAAGCCTACGGGATTTTGATCTCGCCCCGTATGTGATGTGTGTGCTGGGCGACGATCTGGACCAGTGTCGCGCCCCGGTCAAAGCCAGCCTGGCCTTGTATATCGGTGGCATGGGGGCCCGCACCAAGAATTTCTATAACAGCTATGTCCAGAACTTCGGGTATGAAGGGCTGGCCACGACATTGCAGGATTTATATCTCTCGGGCCAGAAAGCGGCCGCCCAGGCGGCCGTGCCTGACGAGCTTGTCGATGCCGTTGCCCTGGTCGGTCCCAGGGAACATATCGCCGAACAGCTCACACGCTGGAAAGCGTCATCCGTCACGACCATGATTATTGGCACGAATCAGGTCGAGGCCCTGCGTGTCCTAGCGGAGTTGTGTCTGTAGCACATAGCATTGTGAAATTGGACGAAAAGCGCACTGGTAGAAAGCTGACACCATGAAACTCTATATGGTTCCTGCCGCACCAAACCCCACAAAAGTGATGCTGTATATTGCCGAGAAAACGGCTGCCGGGACTGAGATGGGTATCGAACAGGTTCTTGTCAATGTGCTTAAAAATGAGCAAAGGAGTGCAGATCATCTAGCGCGCAATCCATTTGGAAGTCTGCCCGTGCTGGAGGTTGCGGACAAGGATTATCTTGTCGAATCTCTGGCGATTATTGAGTATTTGGAGGAGTGCTTTCCCCAACCGGCGATGTGGGGGAGTGGGACGCGCGAACGGATACGTGCACGTGAACTGGAACGTATCGCCGATCTCCGTGTGCTGCTTCAAATCGGGCGTTATGTCCATGCCACGAAATCGCCTATCGGACTTCCCCCTAATCCTGTGTCTGCGGCGCAGGCCAAGCAAGCGCTGCCGGTTGCATTTCAGTACTTTGAGAATGTTTTAGCCGACGGCCGCGACCTGCTATTAGGTGATCGCGTATCGGTCGCCGACTGTACCCTTCAGGCGGCCTTGCAGTTCATGCGCTTTGCCAAGTTTGATCTCATCGGAGACTATCCGCATCTCACACGCTGGGACGCCGCGTACCGCCAACGCGCAGCGGCGGAAGCGGTGTTGAAATTCTAAGTGTGACGCAGCTTTAGGAGCCCCTTTCATCTACGAAAAGGGGTTGAATGAGTAGGAGAAAATTTATGAGAATTGGGATTTCACTGCCGGTAAGAGAGCTTCAGGGCGATTTGGGAGCGATCCGGGCATTTGCTCAAATGGCCGACGAGTTGGGCTACACCCATTTGCGCGTCCCGGACCAGGTCATCCGGCCCGATAGCGGCTATGTGCACGAGCCGCTGACGCTGCTGGCCTATGTGGCGGCACTCACGCAGAAGATAGAACTGGTGCCTTCGGTCATTGTCCTGCCCTCGCGCCAGACTGTGCTGGTTGCCAAGCAGACCGCGGAGTTGGATGTACTGTCCGGCGGCCGCTTGCGTCTCGGCATCGGCGTTGGTCCCAGTGCTGAGGAATACCGCGCCCTGGGTGCGGACTTTCAGACGCGAGGGGATCGCTGCGAAGAACAGATGAGCCTCCTCAAACAGCTCTGGACACAGCCTACGGTTGAATTTGATGGACGTTGGGACAAGGTGTCAGGCGCCGGTCTGAATCCGCTGCCGGTCCAAAGGTCGATTCCGCTCTGGATTGGCGCTCAGAGTGTTCCCATCCCGCGCATTCGGCGCCGGATCGGACGCCTGGCCGATGGCTGGTTTGTGCTGTGTACGCCGGAAGAATTCCCGGCCATACAGGCTGATATTCTACGTGCAGCCGAAACGGCCGGCCGGAGCCCACAGGATATCGGTACCGAAGCCGGTGTAGCCGTGGTTGGTCCTCGCGAGGCGGAATGGCGCGACCGGGTGGCCGGCTGGCGGCGGGCCAGCCTCAGCCACATATGTTTACGCACGCTCGGGGGTGGGCTGGATGCGCAGGGTCATCTGGACACTATGCAGCGCGTGTATGCTGAGGTGCCCAGAGACTGAGCTGCCGATTTCGTTAGGCTTCGTCCTTGGGGCCAAAGGAATCGGTCGTGATTCGGCGCGATTTGAACTTCCACTCGCCGCCAACTTTGGCGTACTCGTCATTATACCAGCCCTTCATCTCCCATTTTTTGCCCTCACGGTTCATATGGACTTCCACATAACACGTCCCTGTGGCTTGGTCCGACCCGCTCAGCTCAATGACGTGATTATGGATGAAGGGCCGGGGCTGCATCGCCAGGCCACCCTTGATCATGGTACGTAAGCCGTCGTGTCCCTGTGCGCCCGGCAGGCTGGGATCGTCGGTCGAGAACGAGCCGTCCTCGGTAAAGAGGTTGACGTATCCGTCCAGGTCCTGTTGCCACACGCAGTGACAATACTGCAAGGGCAGGTTGCGGATCGCCTCGCGGTCAACCATTTCCTGCATCTGTGTCTCAAGACTCTTGTCTGCCATGTGGTCCTCCTTTTTTATTCCCCTATTTCTTCCCTCTGAGAAATGGACAAGGTGTTGTTACTCCGGCAGAAACGACGGGCTACCCGTTTTGGCGGTTTGGCCGCCGTCGGCGACAAACGCTGCACCAGTCACAAACGAGGCCAGATCGGAGGCCAGAAACAGGATGACGTTGGCCATTTCTTCCGGTCTGCCCAGCCGTCCCATGGGGATGACCTCGTCGAATTTCTCGGCAAACCCCGGCTGCTCCAGGGCGGGTGCGATCAGCGGCGTGTCGATGGCACCCGGACAGATACAGTTGGCCCGAATACCGGCGCGGGCATACTCAACGGCAACCACCCGGGTGAGATTTATCACACCGGCCTTGGCGGCGTTATACGCGGCAATGCCGTAATCGGCCCGCAGGCCCGAAATGGAGGCGGTGTTGACGATGGCCCCGCCGCCGTTCTGACGCATGACCGGAATCGCCTTTTTCATGGCGTGAAAGACCGACGACAAGCCCAGGTCGATCATATTGTCCCAGACGCTGTCCTCCAGGTCGGCGGTGCGGGCCATGACCGGACTGTCGGGCCGGGCCGTGGGCAGCCCAAAGGCATTGTTATGCAGAAAATCGAGTCGGCCAAAGGTGTCCGTCGTGGTCGCAATCATCCGGTCGATATCGGTCTGCTGGGTCACGTCGGCGATCACCACAATGGCCTTTCCGCCCGCTGCCGTGATCTCGGCGACCACTGCATCCGCATTCTCCGCGTTGATATCAGCGACCGCAACCGTCCCGCCGCGTTGGGCAAATCCCAGTGCGGTCGCGCGGCCAATGCCCGAGGCCGCGCCCGTCACCAAGCCGACTTTGCCGCTAAAATCCATGTCTGTCTCCTCAGCGATCGTAACTACTCCAAATTAAAAATACGCGCCCCATTATCCCAGAACAGCTTGCGTTTCGACTCTTCGGGAATGGGCTGGTCGAGCATGGCTTGCACGCCCCACGGATAGGTACCGTCCGGGTGCGGATAGTCGGAGTCCCAGGTGAAATTCTCGTCGCCCACCAACTCGACTGCAGCTTTCATGGTGGGCTCGTCGCCCCGGAAGCCCACGCACACATTGCTGCGAAAATACTCCGTCGGCGGCCGGGTGAGATATTCATGTTCGGCATTGCCGCTGAACTTCCAGTGTTGTTCCATGCGTTGCAGCCAATAGGGAGTCCAGCCACCGTCGCCCTCGACGTGGATGACCTTGAGTTGGGGGAATTTTTCAAAGATGCCGAACCAGATCAGGCCGGCCATAGCCGCCATGGCCTCAAACGGATGGGATAAAATATGGCCGCTGGTATGTGTGTCCATGCGGTCGCCAAACGAGGGCACCGAGGCCGAGGCCGAGTCATGGGTTGAGATGGGCTTACCCAGCTTTTCGATGGTTGCCCACAGCGGATGATAGTCCTCATGCCACAGCGTCCGGCCGCCGACCGGGTTGGGCCGCATATAATAACTCACGCAGCCGTTTGCCGCGGCGCGTTCGGCCTCTTTGATTGCCTCTTCCGGTTCCTGCATGGGCAGGGCCGCGGCCCAGCGGAGACGTTCGGGCGCTTCGGAGGTATAGTCGGTGGCCCAGTTGTTATAGGCTCGGCAGCAGGCGGCCAGCAGTTTGGTGTCGCGGAACTCGCGGCCGAGCATCTGGCCGGTATAGGTCGGGTAGAGAATCTGGACGTCCACGCCTTGCTCGTCCATGTCCATGAGTCGGCTCTTGGCACTAAAGCCGGTTTCTTTGGCTCGTTCAAAGCGGTCCATGGCCTTATATGCAGCCTTGAGAAACGCCTTGGCCGCCATCGGGTATTTACCCTTTTCACGGGTAAACGACTCGCCTTCGACCAGAAAGGTGCGACGACCCGACCCCGGTGCCTCGCCCATCCGGGGCGCTTCGGCCTTATACGCGTCTTCCATATGCCGTTCCCACAGCCAGTCCGGCTCCATCATATGAGAATCGGTATCAACAATTTTGAATCCGTCACGCATGGTCAGTTCCCTCCGCTTCGTGCTGCTTTTTCATAGCCGTTCAGGCTGTTGTGTGGTATCACCTCTGTCGTCACGGGACCTCTGTTATCACAAGAATAGAGGGCCGGTCAGCCCTTGGGCAGCCCGAGTACCCGCTCGCCGATGATGTTGTGCTGAATCTCGTTGGTCCCGGCCGCGATGGTGCTACGCCGCGCCGCCAGCATGCGATGCGACCATTTACCACGGTCAATCGCCCCGCTGGCTTGATATTCGAACTGGCTGTAGGGGCCCAACAACTCCATGGCAAAATCCTGCATGCGCAGGTTCAGGCCGCTCGTGCCGAGTTTCATGATTGAACCTTCCGGCCCGGGCGGCAGCCCTTTGAGCTGACTGGTGAGCTGCCGGAAACTAGTATATTTGAGCGCCGCGGCCTCGCAGGCGAAGCCGGCCAGGCTTTGCCGTACATAGCTGTCCTCCCAGGCCGGACGACCGCCCCGGTCCACTTTTTTGGCCAATTCGGTGAGCTGTCTGACCTCGACCATCATGTCGGTGCGCCCACCGTGAATCGTACGCTCGAACATCATATTGGTCATGGCGACCATCCAGCCCCGGTTCTTCTCCCCGACAAGGTTGGCCAGGGGGACCTGGACATCATCGAAAAACACCTGGTTGAACCCGCTCTCCCCGGTCATCTGGACCAGCGGCCGCACGGTGATGCCGGGGCTTTTCATATCGACCAGCAGATAGCTGAGGCCTTTATGCTTGGGCGCATCGGGATCGGTCCGACACAGCAGGGTGGTGAAGTCGGCGCGGTGGGCGTTGGAGGTCCAGACCTTGGAACCGTTGACCAGGAAGTGGTCGCCCTGGTCAACGGCCCGCGTCTCAACCGCGGCCAGGTCGGAGCCGTGATCAGGTTCTGACAGACCCTGACACCAGATCTCTTCGGCCGGCGGAATCTTGGGGATATAGCGCTGTTTCTGTTCCGGCGTACCCCATTGCATCAGCGTCGGTCCCACCCGTGCGATACCCTGAAAATTGACCGTTGGCGGAGCCTTGGCCCTATCGAGTTCCTGATGGTAGATGACCTGCTGGATCAGGCTCGCACCACGGCCCCCATATTCCTGGGGCCAGTGGATGCACATCCAGCCCCCGTCGTACAACTGGCGGTGCCAGGCACGCCGCCGCTCGAACTCTTCCAGGGTGTCGGGATCGTGCAATTCGTCGTCTCGCCAGTCGCGGGGAATATGGTGTTCGAGCCAGCTTCTGAACTCCTGTCGAAAGGCTTCGTCTTCCGGGCTGAATTTGAAATCCATGCCTAGGCCCTTTCCTCCAACTCGGCCAGTAGCTCGTCCAGGTCCACCTTCCCGCGGCCGGCCTGAATATTACCCTGCGCGTCGCGGGACCAGGTCTCGGGCGGCCGGTCCACCGACAGTTCCACCCCGTTGCCGTCCGGGTCAGCCAGGTAGACGGACTCGGACACGCCGTGGTCGGAGGTACCCTGCAAAGGATAGTCCGCCTGCCGCAGTGCCTGCACCGCCCGGGCCAGTTCCCGACGGCTGGGGTAGAGAATGGCAAAGTGATATAGCCCGGTATGTCCGGGCGGGGGCGGACTCGCCTCCGGGCCTGCCCAGGTATTCAGCGCCAGGTGGTGATGGTAGCCGCCGGCGGACAGAAACACGGCCGAATCTTTGTAGCGCATGGTCTCCTCAAAGCCCAACAGGTCGCGGTAAAAGGCTAATGAGCGCTCCAGGTCGGTTACCGTCAGATGAATATGGCCGATTTGGGTTTGAGGATGAATCGGCTCGGACGACGCTGTCGCTGCTTGTGCCATAGGAACTCCCTCCTTACCTAGCCGTTGATAAAAGCACCTTCGCTATCGAGTTGGGTGAGGATTTGCATCCATAAGCCCAAGGTGACCCCGCCGCCGGGAATAGCCGCGGATTGGCCGGCCTCGAACAACTCGCGCTTTGTGGCTCCATGTTCGATGGCCCGTTTGAGATGGGCCACGGCTCCTTCCTTCCGGCCCGCAAACACCAGAATGGCGGTCATGACCATTTCACGGTATTTGACCGGAAGGGCTTGGCCCTCACCGGTGCCCTTCTCACCGTAGGCTCGGAATGCCTTGGCATAGTCGGGGTCCTGCTGCTCCATCCAATCGAGAAAGGCGTACAGTTGCGGGTCGGCTTCGGCGTATGAACTCGTTGCTGCCCGCGCGTCAGATGCGCTCATAGATATCCTCCTTTTTCTTGGGCCATAGCATCTTGGACCGTTGGGGCCAAGAGAGAAGCTTGTTCTGTACGCTTTATAGGAGGTAGTATTGACGTGTTGGTGATAATGAAACCGAGTGATCACTATCACAAGTGGATTGAGTGGAGCGAGGAGGACGGCGTCTATTTGGGCCACTGTCCCGACGTGATTACCGGGATTCACGGCAACGATCCGGTTGCGCTCTATAAAGACCTCTGTCAAGTCGTGGATGAGGTCTTAACAGCGCTCCAAGCCTCGGGCCGGGCTCTTCCAAAACCTAAAATACGCCCAATGCAAGAAGTCGTTTAGCCCGCAATAGCCGCGGCCAAGATGGCTGTGCTCCTAGCACTTTTTCGGTATCCATTATAGGACGCACTCTTCCATGGTGGCAGAGATGTCTCCGTGGGGAATAGAAAGGGTGGATAGTCACTCCGATACAAGGTAACGACCCCCACAGGGAATGGCTCAAACGCTATAAGTAAGAACAGATATTTTGCGAAAACACATAGTGGAATTCTCCTAAGAACGAGGACGAAAATGGCGACGAAGCCACGGCTTGAACATCAGACTCTTAAGGTTAGACAGTTGATAGACGACTATCGAACAGGGCGTATAGTGATTCCGGAGTTCCAGCGTGAATACGTCTGGCCACCTAAGAAAGCGGCACAACTAATCGATTCGCTTTACAAGGGGTTTCCAGTCTCTTCGCTCCTCCTGTGGCAAGGTACTGGAGAGACTCGGGCACGCAGGCGTGATCCCCGCCCGACGCGCTCCGCCCTCATGAACTGGTTGATTGATGGCCAGCAGCGCGTCATCACCCTGTCACGAGCCCTAACCGGCGATGAAGGTATTGACGTCGTGTTCCATTCTGAAGAAGAGACCTTTCGTCGCGCGAATGCGGCCACTCGGAGAGACCCTAATTGGCTGCGCGTGTCAGAACTTTGGGATGACAACCTCTACCGTCAGATCAGACGCAATCTGGACGGTAGTAGGCAGGCAGACAAGAGAGAGGCCCGATTCGAAGCGGTACGTCACATCTTAGAATACGAAATACCTGTTGTCCGCATGGTTGATCACAGCTTCGACGACGCTGTAATGGCCTTTACTCGAATCAACACTTTGGGCGTTCGTTTGAAAAAGCAAGACATCGAAAGCGCCCAAATAGCCGCACGTCATTCCGGATTTGTAGCCGATAACGTCGTGCCATTCTTAGAACGTATTCGGCAGCAAGGTTTCGAGCGTCTCACTGTGATGCATTTGTTCCGGGCATGTGCTTTTGTAGCTAAACCAGATGGGCGAAACCGAACGCCGCTACACGAACTCAAAAAACAAGAAGTGCTGGCAGCTTGGCGGAAGACTGAAAGGGCCACTAGCCAAGCAATAGGTCTCATCAGAAGCGAGCTTGGCCTAGTGAACATGAACATTCTCTGGTCGGGGTCCCTAGTAGTCCCCTTGACTGCCCTATGTGCGAGTATGTCACCAAGAGAGCGCGACTCTCGCGAGTTAGCTGGATGGGTTGCGCTTGCCGCTCTTTGTCGGCGCTATAGCGGGGCGAGTGAAACGGCACTAGACCAAGACCTCCGAGCATGTCGTTCAAAGGCTCCTGTTGGAGCCTTACTTGCCAACCTGCGGACCGTAAGGCCCTCCCTAGTAGCCCAGCCGAACGACTTTTCTGGGGCTCTCGCGGACCGGAGCGGCTTGTTAACGCTATACATAGCCTGTCTGCACCGGGGTATTCTCGATTTCTACACGGGCGGAAAGGTTCTTCTTCAAAGCGGAGTTGACCGTCACCATATCTTCCCTCGCGCGCAGTTCCCAGAACAGTTGCGTAGCAGGGCGGATAACATCGCAAACATGGCATTTATTGGGGGTGACACAAATAAGGCTATCAGTTCAACACCTCCAGAAGTTTACCTGGCTGGTATTAAGCCCGGCGTCCTTAAGAGCCAATGCATACCCATGGACAGAGATCTCTGGAGAATTGATAAAGCGGAGGCTTTCTGGGAGGCCAGACGAGAATTACTTGCCGAGTCTTTCAATGAGTATGTCCGAGGGGCGCTTCCCCAACGACGGCTCTAATGTTCGATGGGACGTGGAGGGAGTGAGAGGATATGTTTTTATTTTCTAACTCAAAAGTATTTTGGTTGTGTAGATATGACTACCCAAGAAGCTTCTACAGTCGGAGAGCATCCTTACGTTGAACAGCGCCCGAACGTGCAGGGAGGACGCCCGGTCATTAAAGGGAGTCGGTTCCTTGTCAGTTCCATCGTACAAGACTACCGAAGAGGACGTTCTGTCGAGGAAATCCTGCGCGAATTTCCCCAGCTCCGTCCGGCTGAGGTCCATGATGCCCTCTCCTATTATTATGACCATCAGGTTGAGATTGATCGGGAGATCGCTGAGTTGATGGACTTGGCTACTGCTATGTGGAGGTATCCACCAACCCTCTTCACTACTTAGTCATGAGCATACGCTGGCATTTTCCACCGCTTGTCATGTCCCCTCCCGCCACTCCAGCCAACGCCCGTGGGCATGGGCAGCGGCCACGTGTCGCTTGGTATAGTCACCGTTTTTGAAGTCTCTGATAAGAAGCTGTGCCCAGCCTTCCGGGACGCCATCCAGAATGATGACGGAGACAGGCCGGGTTACTGAGAATGCGGCTAACATCCTCCACAAATCTTTGCGGGCCTCAGGCGAGAATTGGTAGAGGACCATGGAGGCATAGAGACACAAGTGTGAGTCCTGCGGGGCTTGGGACAACAGGTCGGGCAAATGGACGAGCGCGTTTCCTGTCACAATCGGGATCGGGTTATCGCAGGCGATACGGGCGGCGGCTTCAGTTTCCTGATGACGCTCCAGGTGCTCGGGAAAGATGAGTGCACGCAGCCAGCGCATGGCATCCGCGTCCATCACGTCGATCGGGTTGATGTCGATTCCCGCGCGCCAGGCGATGCGGAATTCTTTGGGCAGGGGCGGGAGGGGGACGGTCCCTCGGACCTGGGTTGAAAGCCGGACGGCCGAGTTCTTGTCGCCCCACGTTCTGCCTGCCTCGGACGGATACTCATAGCGGTGGTAATAACGATCCCAATGGAGGTTCAGTCCGGCGCTGCTTCCAACCTCGATCATCGAGAGGGGCTGATTCCCGGACTCTCGTGCAAGCTGAGCAAAGACTGGCAGAAGACAGGTCGTGCGGCGGACGACGTTGGTTTGGACCAAACGGGTTGTGATGAGCTGCCTGATTGTCTCGGTGTGAGTCCAGACAAAGTCTTGAAACAGCGGATAAGTTTCCTTAGAGAGCGGACTCGGTGTTTTTTCTGAGGCAACCACGTCCGGGTAGAAGTCGCGCAAGGGATGGCGAACTCCGCCGAGAAGGAGATAATGCACCGCGCCGAACAGCAGGTTTGCCGACGGTTGCGAGGGCGGACAGCTGGCGGCGAAGCGCAGCATGTCGGGGTCGTCCAGTACGCCTACCGATAAGGCATGGTACAGGGGCGAGCCGTTTTCTGGCGCCTGTTTCAGACCGAAGTTACGGAAGTAGGCGCGGACCTGATCGAGATCACTGCTTGGCTGGGAAGACATGGGTGAGCGCGTCTCCTGTCACAATAGGAACCGGGTTATCGCGAGTGATGCGGGCGGCGGCTTCTACTCGTAGCGGTGATAATAACGATCCCAATGGAGGTTTAGTCCAGCACTTTCATGCCCGGCCTCAGGCCAATGGCTGCGCCCAGAAAATACTGATGGCCGGTAATGGATTCCTCGAAGGACGCGCCGTCCTTCGTCGGTGTGAAGTGAAATGACCGACCCCATCCGAACTCATAAAAGTCGGTAATCAGGTCGTAAAACGCCTTTACCATGAGGGCGTACTCTCCATTACCCTTCTCCTGGCTGTTGCGGTACTTTGACAGCGTTTTGGCCGTGTCTTCCGGTCGAACCGCCTTGGAAATGGGATTATGAAAGTCCGCCGCCATTGTTGTTGTTTTCAGACAGGTTAGTGACGAGGTCGTCAGGGTAGAATTGTCGGTACCACTGATGCATTTTGCTTCTAGGGCCAGCGTCTCCAGTGCATAGGGGACGTTGCCGGTAGATTTTTCTTTTCCATATCTCCACGTCCTGGCGCCATTGCGAGACCCAGTTCCCAACCACGTAGGACACAAGTATTCGTGGCACCCGTCGGGGGGCGAACCACCGGAAGGTCACCCGTTGCTTTAACGCTGCTACGGGCGTGTGCGTCTGGAATATCGTGATGGTGCCAATGCGTGGAACCTCAAGATCGAATTGCACGATGCTGCCAGGACCGAGAAAGGTAGCGCGCCCCCGAGCCCTGGTGCTTTCGTACACCCGGCCCGCTATCTCCAGCGTTGTCTCGTCTCCAAAATAGGAAATGTGCTCAAGTGTGTCGTCGAGCGACCACGAAGGCTCGTGCCGAATTCGTATCCAAGGCAGTTTGATGTTGGTCCAGGGGATGCGCATGGTACCGTGGAGTTTTGAAAAGTGCTGAAAGTCAACGCTATTTTCAGCAAATTCAATAATGTGCATTTCGACCTCGCCCGCGTCGTACTGACCACGATAGACAAGCTGCCGGTTGTCGATGTGCGGTTGCGGCGGAAGTCGATAGGGTGCCTGCGCGTCCCGGCGTGCCGACCAGTAGATCATGGCCATACCGTAGTAGTCGATCGCTTCCCAGTGCCGATGGACGGCAGGGCGATCTTCGGCGCAGGGGTGGTCGCGAACCCGGCCGTTTCCGTCTAGTTGCCAGCCGTGAAAAGGGCATTCCAGCCGGTCCCCCTTGACCCGGCCGTGGGCCAGGTTCGCACCCTGGTGCGGGCAGAATGCCTCTACGGCCGCAATCCCGCCATCTGTCTTGCTCCGAAATAGGGCGATCTGTTCCCCCGCGCACTGAACGTGCTTTACTTCTCCCGGCCTGATTTCCCCGGACGCCGCGACCCTGTACCAGCCATCCGGAAAGGGTGGCGGGTAGGTGAGTTCTCTATAGCGTGTCAGGTTGACGGACATGAAACAGCAGCCTTTCCCGGCACGGAATAAAGCGCGGGCTATTCAAGGCCGTTTTCCTAGTTCAAGGTCTTGACAATCCGCCCAGAGCAAGGCTTACCCGCCAAAATAGCTCTTGGGATTTTCGACCATCAGGGTGTGAATGGTTCCCTCGCCTACACCGGCTTTGGCCAGGGTTGGAATGATGTTTCTCAGAATATGGGAGTAATTACTGTTCGGACAGGCTTCGACAAACTGCTCCCAGGCCTTGCTGGGCCGGCCCAGCAGACAGTGGACGGCATCATGCGAGAGCATAATCCGGTCATAGCCGACGGCCAGCAGGCCAATCAGCGAGGCTAGGCGCATTTTATCCGGAGCAATGATGTCAATGCCAAAACGGTCAAACCCGATCCACGCACCTCGGTCTAAAACGTCAAAATAATAACGCATATCTCCCACACCACAGGCGTGGCCGATGAGCACCCGATTGAAATCCACGCCTTCATCTTCAAACACGTCCAGGGTCTCACGGCCAAACGGGCCCAACTCGTCATTGTGACACAGGATGGGAACACCTGTGGCCTTATGGGCGCGGGCCGCTGCGCGCAAACAGGTTTCTTCGTGCGTCCCAATTGTTTTGGCGGTCTCGGTCATGCCCGGAATCCCGCCGGTCGCGGTTTTGATGAGGCCGGCTTTGATGCCCGTTTTATCAATGCCGTCCGTAATCTCCCGCACATAGATCTCGGCGATATCGTCCGCGGGTAGACTCCGGAAGTGGGGTGGAATACCCAGCGCTTCGTTGTACAGGCCGGTGGCGACCACGACGTTCAGGTCGGATTTGTCCGCACATTCCGCGGCAAATTCCGGGTCGCGACCCAATTCCATCGGACAGGGGTCAACAAACGAGGTCACGCCGAGCTCTTTGATCTCTTTGAGCTTTTCAACGGCGCCGGCGATTTCCTTTTTGCGGTCAAAACTGGTGTTGTCCCATTCATAGCCGGGGAAACCGACGGTTAGATGTTCGTGGATCAGGGTGAATCCCAAATCGTCGGTGGAACGGTCGCCGAGTACTGTCTGGACATTTGCCATGGAGGATTCTCCTTTCCTCTCTCCCTGCTTCCTGTCTTAATGAGGTGCCACGCCAGCCTGCTCGATATCGTACTCGACATCCAGCGAGGTCACCCGTCGCAGTTCGCGCCGGTATGTCGTGTCTGCGTATGACCGGGCTCGGTGCATGGTCGCCCGATTGTCGTAGATTACGAGGTCTCCGACTTGCCAGGGGTGACGATAGACACACTCCGGTCGGGTAGCATGCTCAATCAGTTCGAGCAGCAGCAGACGTCCCTCGGGGATCGGCCAGTCGATGATTTTGGAGGCGTGCGCCGCGATGTAGAGCGACTTGCGACCCGTGCGCGGCAGGGTGCGGATCAGGGGATGAATCGCGCCCTTGAGAATCTCCTGCTCCGTTTGGGAAAACTCGAAACCCAGGACGTGGCGCGAGTGAGCGATTGAGTGATGCACGCGCAGCCCCTCAAGCCGGGCTTTCATCTCGTCCGATAAGCGGTCATAGGCCGCTCGCATATCGGCGTATTCCGTGTCCGCGCTGACGGGCGGGACGACCCTGGCAAAGAGCATGGAGTAGCGTCCGGGCGGGTCCTGGAAGGACGCATCCGTGTGCCACAGCCGATTACCCAGGCCGTACATGCGCTTACGATCATCGGCCTGATAGACTTCACCGTTCGCGTTGAGGTTAGAGACATCGGCCAATGCCTCGTTGCCCAGCCGGCTCTTCTGGAGGGCGCTGATGCCGGTCTTGGTGTGTAACCGGCCGTCCAGGCGTTGGGCGAAGGCCAGGTGCTCCTCGTCCGTGAAGCGCTGGTTACGGAAGACGAGCAGGGCGTACTCGTCCATGCCGGCGCGAATCTCCAGCAGCGTTTCAGGGTCAGTCACCTGGCGAAGATCAATGGGGCTGACCTCGGCTGCGAACTGGGGGTGGAGTGTGTGGAACGTCAGGGTCATATGAACCGGTCCTTCCTTGAAGCAGCCTAGGACATAAACGTGCTGGCCGCCTCTTCCAACTGCGCCAGGGTCTTATCCGTGTCCAGGGCCGTCATAAATAACACCATCTCCTGGACGCCGAGTTCACCGAGTTCGGCCAGAGTATCGGGATTTTCCTGAAGGGCTTTTACATCGCCCAGCATGGAGATGGACAACTGCGAAAAGTCACGGCCTCGCTCGGTCATGAGTGCTCGCAATTGTCCCATCCGCTCTCTCAACGTTTCGATTGGAACCGGGCCGGGCTGCCAGCCGTCGCCCAGGTCGGCTACGCGCTTGAGGGCCGGCATACTCTCGCCCCCGAAGATGATGGGTGGGTGAGGCTTTTGCACTGGGAGCGGCATGGCGTACAGATCGGGAAAGGAGAAATATTTGCCTTCGAAGCTGGCGGCTTCCTCTTGCCAGACGGCTTTCATGACCTGAAGATATTCTCTGGTGCGGCTGCCCCGTTCGGAGAATTTCTCTCCCAAGGCCTCAAACTCTTCCGCAAGCCAGCCCACCCCAACGCCAAACAGATAGCGGCCCTTGGTCGCCATATCGACACTCGCCACCGCCTTGGCCACGGGGAGGGGATTACGGTAGGGAACAACGATAACGCTGGTACCGAGTTTGATGGTTTGCGTATGAGCGCCCAGGGCTGCCAGGACGACAAAGGTGTCCGGGAACGGTAGGCGACGCGGAAAGCTGGCTGAGCCATCGGGCGTATACGGATAGGTCGATTCAATCTTTTCCGGGATCACAATATGGTCACCCAGCCAGGCTGAGTGATAGCCGAGTTCTTCGGCCTTTACGGCCACGCGCACATAATCGTCTATGGTTGGATTCATGCCAACGCCCAGAGAATAATGGATACCGAATTTCATGGCGGCCTCCTTTGCGTGCCTCCTGCTATACCACATCCCGACGAGGCGAGGGAGACCGGTTTTCAACCCTTCAACATTGACAGTTCAAGCGCGCTCGGCATATGGTGCGGTGCGTTACGGACGCGCGATTGCTGCGATATTTTTGTCTTAGGAGGTTTGCATGGATATCGGAAAAGTAGGAGTGTGGTTTTTTCTGGATGGTATGACCGCACCGGAAAGCGCCCGGTTTGCCCAGACCGTCGAGCAGGCCGGCTATCAGACCTTGTGGATACCCGAGGCCGTGGGCCGTGAGCCGTTCGCGCATGCCGCCTATCTGCTGAACAACACTGAGCGGCTGTCCATTGCAACGGGAATTGCCAATATCTGGGCGCGGGACGCCTATACCATGGCCACGGCAACCAACACGGTGGCCGAGCTGTCGGGCGGTCGGTTTGTGCTCGGCATCGGCGTCAGTCATAAACCGATTGTGTCCAATCTGCGTGGGCATGACTACAACAAGCCGTATAGCTATATGAAGGAGTATCTGCCGAAACTGAAAGACGTCTTTTACCAAGCGCCCAAACCCCAAGAGCCGGCTCCCATTGTGATCGCCGCCCTGCACCCCAAAATGCTGGCCCTGTCGGCCGAACAGGCCCAGGGCACGCACACCTATTTCGTGCCGCCGGAACATACGGCCAAGGTGCGCGAGCAGATTGGTCCTGACGCCTGGATCTGCGCCGCCCAGGCAGTGATCCTTGAAAAGGATGCGACCAAGGCCCGTGCCGCCGCGCGGCAGTATATGAAGACCTATGTCCCCCGCCTGCCCAATTACACCAACAACCTGAAAAACCTGGGCTGGCAGGACGCGGACTTTGAAGACGGGTGCAGCGATGCCCTGGTGGATGCCATTGTTGCCTGGGGCAGCGAAGAGCAGATTCAGGACCGTATCGATGCCCATCTCAAAGCTGGGGCCACGCATGTCTGCTTTTTGCCGGTCAAGGTAGACGACGAATCCTTACCTGATATGCGCGCGGTCGAAGCCTTTGCGCCTGGCGCGTAGGGAACGGTGAAGTCACCCGCGGCAGCGACCACACCTCTGGCCGCTGCCGCATAAACTCGCGATGACCCGTTCAGTCAGCATTGCCTTTCAGACGGATAAGCCTGTTTCGGCTTATGGGCCGCTGGCGCAAATCGTTGAAGACTACGGCTTTGCCGGCGTGAGCGTCTATAATGACATGCTGTACCAGCCCGCCTGGCTGCCGTTGCTGGAAATCGCACGACACACGACCCGTGTCCGTATCGGTCCTGCGGCGGTCAATCCGTTTACCTGTCACCCTATCAATATCGCCGGCGATATCGCGCTTCTGGACGAAGCCTCGCACGGACGGGCGTATTTGGGCTTGGCGCGTGGAGGGTGGCTGGATTTTGTCGGCCTGCACCCGCAGCGGCCCATCACCGCGCTCCGTGAGGCGTTTGGCTGCGTTCGACATCTGCTCAGCCAATCGACCGAACCCTATCGGGGAGAGGTGTTTTCCTTAGCAGGCGGTGCGGCCCTGCGCTGGAAGATACACCGATCAGAGCTGCCTTTTCTGTTGGGAACGTGGGGGCAGAAGACGCTGGCGGCGTGTATTGAAGAGATCGTTGAGGTCAAACTCGGCGGAACAACGAATCCGACCGCAGTGTCTCAGATGCGGGCTGCCATAGCCGAGGGTGCTGTGCAGGTCCGACGGCAGGCTGACGAAGTTGGCCTCGTGGTCGGAGCGGTCACGGTGGTTGATACGGACGGCAAAGCCGCTCGCGATCTGGCTCGACGAGAAGCCGCGCTCTATCTGCCGATTATCGCTACGCTGGACCACAGCTTAGCCATTGAGCCCGAGTTATTGGCGCGTCTCAAGGAGGCGACTGACGCCTACGATTTTGAGCGGGCCGGGAGCTATATCTCTGACGATTTACTCCAGCGGTTGGCTTTTGCCGGAACGCCAGACCAGGTAGCCAACCAAGCCGCGGCGCTGTTTGAAGCAGGTGTCCGACGGGTCGAGTTCGGTACTCCCCACGGTCTCACAACCGCACAGGGCCTGCAATTACTGGGCGAGCGGGTGCTGCCGGCACTGCGCGCGTATATTGATGAAAGCTGAAAGGCTGAGCGACATTGTACCGTTCAAGAAGCGCGGTGGTGACGCGTGGCAGTGCATCAGACTCGGCCTCTTTTTTCCTTCTCAACAGACTGTGAGGAAGGTCGTCCTTTCGGGTTTTCAAAGCTGTGGTAGGCACGAAAGACTACGGGAGTACGCTGGTCTCGAAGCCTTTGGGTTCTATAGGTGTCCCTTCGTCAGGGTAGGAAGGTTGGAACCACGGGGCTCCACTAGGAGGAAGTGAATAATGGCGGATCAATCCACCCAATCCCACCAAGACATTCGCTACGAGCCTGATGAACGCCCCCCGCTCCCGCTCCTCCTCGGGCTTGGATTCCAGTATGCCGTGATTGCTATGGCGAGCATCATGGTGACTCCCGCCATGATGATCCAATTAGCGCAAGGCAGCGAGGCGTATCTGTCCTGGGCGGTCTTTTCGGCGCTGGTGATCGGCGGGATCACGACGCTCGTTCAAGTAATCCGGTTTGGGCGCTTTGGCTCGGGCTATATTCTGCTTATGGGCAGTACAACTGCCTTCCTTCCCGTCTGCGTCTCCGCACTGGAGCAGGGAGGGCCGGGTCTGTTGGCGAGTTTGATTATCATTTCCTCCTTCTTCCAGTTCATCATGGCCGGGAAGTTGTCGCTCCTGCGGCAGATATTCACGCCAACAGTGGCCGGTACCGCGATGCTCCTGATTCCCATCATGATTGGACCGCTTATTATGAGGAAGTTGGTGGACGTGCCAGAGTGGGCTTCTCCTGCGGCCGCACCGGCAACGGCGGCCGCAACCGTCATCGCGATGGTCGTTGTGGCGATTCGCGGTTCCGGAATGTTACGATTATGGGCGCCCATCATCGGCTTAGGAGCCGGCAGTATCACGGGGGTCTTTTTCGGCATCTACGACACCGCCCGCATTCCTGAAGCCGGCTGGATTGGGACGCCCTCCGTGGTATGGCCCGGATTCGATCTGAGCTTCGGTCCGCACTTCTGGGCACTGCTCCCGGCGTTCGTGATGATAACCTTTGTGGGGGCGCTCGATACGATTGGGGATACTATCGCAATGCAACGGGCCTCGTGGCGCAGACCACGGGCCGTGGACTTTCGCTCGATTCAAGGCTCGCTCAATGCCGACGGTCTGGGCAACCTGCTCTCTGGGCTTGCTGGCACGGTGCCGAACACGACCTATGCGGCAAGTATTGCGATTGCCGAAATCACCCGAGTGGCATCGCGGGCGGTTGGTGTGTGCGTGGGAGGGCTGTTCGTGGTGATTGCCTTCCTGCCCAAACTGATCGCGGTGGTGTTGGCCATCCCGAGTCCGGTCATGGCAGCGTACCTCATCGTAATCGTGTCCGTTCTCTTTGTGATGGGTATTCGCGTGCTTGTCCAGGACGGACTCGACTACCAAAAGGGGGTGATTGTCGGATTCTCGTTCTGGACCGGAATTGCCATGCAATTTGGCTGGATATTCCCTGATTATCTCCACGGAACGCTAGGGGAATTGTTAGAGAACGGGGTAACGACCGGCTGCGGCATGGTGATCGTCCTGACATTATTCCTTCGCCTGACGGGCTCACGACCGCAACGTTTCAAGACTACCGTCCATATAGAGGCACTTCCGAAACTTGACACCTTTTTGTCTGAATTTGCCGCCCGCAAACGCTGTGGCCCGGAATGGGCAGCGCAACTCCGGGCGGTGGGAGAGGAAGCATTACTGACGTTTATTCAACAGAAAGACGATGGAAAAGCAGGAGAAGAGCGCCAAATGCTCCTCATTGCACGAAAGAATGGCAGAGCAATTGATTTGGAGTTTATTGTGTCTGCCAACAAGGCCAACTTAGAGGATCAAATGGCAGTCCTTAGTGAACAGGCCGCTGAGATACCCAATGAAGATGAGCTGTCCTTGCGTCTGCTCCAACACCACGCTACGTCCGTACGCCATCAGCAATTCCATGACACCGATGTGGTTACGGTCCGTGTGGAGTCGGCTGTCTCTTGATGAGTGAACCCACGTGGCTCCTTTTTGAGTGGGCCGGGAGCTATATATCTCTTGACGCACGACATTACGTTGAATAAATGTCGTGCATGAAGACAATTGCCTCGCGAATGTTAGCTTCAGCGCCCGGGAAGGTATGGGCAGAACTTGAA
Source organism: uncultured Binatia bacterium (SeqCode) (assembly GCA_965243855.1). Classification (GTDB taxonomy): domain Bacteria; phylum Desulfobacterota; class Binatia; order Bin18; family Bin18; genus Bin18. The sequence continues at coordinate 367,252 of CBDEWE010000003.1, forward strand.
CGGGAGGGGGCGCTGGTGGTCACCAAGGATGGGGTTCCCCGCAGCATCATGATTCCCACCAGTGACGCTACACTCTTTGAGGATATCGGCGAGATCGTGTTTGCCCGTGCCCGCCGGGCGGTGCGCGTGATGCGGACACAGGCTCACCAAAGTGGTGCGGAGGTCGTCACGTCCGCAGACATAGAGCGAGAGGTCAAAGCCGCACGGCGGGCACGCAAGCAAAGAGCGTGGCGTGGCTGAGGTACCTGTCTGGGTGCTGGACACCAACGTCCTCGTCTCAGGACTTCTCTCGCCTTTTGGACCACCGGGTCGACTCGTTGATGCGCTCTTGGCCCGTCGGTTACAGCTTGCGTTTGATGACCGCATTGAGTTGGAGTACCGGGAAGTCTTAGCACGCCCGCGGTTTGGCATATCACAAGCTTGGCAGGATGCCTTTTTTGCTATCCTGCAATTCCAGGAGCATGTTACCCCGCTGCCATGGCCGCACCGAGCCCCGCCTGACGCGGATGACACGGTATTCCTGGAGGTTGCCATCCAAATAAGCTCGCAAACGCTGGTGACCGGTAACCTGAAACACTTCCCACCGAACTGCCGTGGACCGGTGACGGTTCGGTCACCACGCATCGCCTGGGAGCATTTCCGGCGGTTGTCCTCTGCTTAACGTAGCAATAGGGCAGATCAGCCCGCACGTTGAAACACCAGTTCCGGCACAACCACCTCCCACTCCTCGCATTTGAGAGTGTCTTGGTACTGCGGCTCCGAGTCTGCCCGCCTTCGCGTTACAATAGCTAGGACTGTCGCCGACCGGAGCCTCATAGTGGGCGGTGGCTTATAGCTTTTTGCGAGGCGGCCTACCACGTTGCCGGTGCGGCCCAGCAGTTGCCACGGTTGCCGCGTGGTACGGACTCGGAGCGGGTCGCCGGGCGAAAGAGCGGCGATGGCACGATGCACTGGGTCGTTGGCCTGGTAACGCCCTGCGAAGCTCAGATCAACATCGCGCAGACTGAGCCGCTGATAGCGGGTGGTCATCTCTGGGGGGGGTGGCGGTACTGCGACCGGGGGGCGGTGCAGGATCGAAGGATGATTACGCAAGGTCGCTTGGAACGGATGGGATTCGTCAAAGCACGTCAGCGTCAAGGTCTGCCGGGCACGAGTCATGGCCACGTAGTAGAGGCGGCGGGGTGCGTCTGGGTCTTCGCCTCGACTAAGGCTGTTCCAGCCGCCGTCCAGAACGACCACGTGATCGAACTCCAGGCCTTTGGCGCGATGCGCGGTCAACAGTAACAGGCCGCGCTGCCGGCGGCGCACATCTCGTCCCCACTCTGCCAGCCACTCGATGAAGTGATCCAGCGGAGTTTCTGTCCCGCCGGTTTCCAGGTCATATTCGTCCACGGCTTCCCGCAGTAGTTCGATCCAGGGAGTGGGGACCTGAGCATCAAGCCAAGCGCTGAGGACGGTACTGTCCACGAGGTCGGTTTCGCGCTGGTGTAGCCAGACAAGCAATGCCTGGGTCTCCCGCAGCCGCCAAAATCCTGGGATTTCCTCATTTCCCATCTGGACCGGAATACCGTGGGCTTCGCAGCAAGCCCGCACCGGCTCCAGGTATTGCCATTTGCGGGCAATGACCGCGCAGCCGGACCAGTTCCAGTCCGGCGTTAGGGCAGACAGGTGCTGTAATTCTGCGATTACTGCCTGGCCCTGTGAGATCGAGCTACGCTGGATGGGTAGAATCTGCACCCGTCCACGCGACACCGGGTCCAACTCTTCCCAGACTCCGCCGGACGGCTGCTTGGTGCGGGCCCGGTCAATATGGATGGGATGGTCGGATTTCATGCGCCGTGCAGCTGGTTCAATAACCGCGTTGGCCGCGGCAATGATGTGGGCCGTGGAGCGGTAATTGTTCGTCAGGAAGGCCGGTCTGGACCGATAGTCCGTCTCGAAACGCTTGATAAACTCGACCGACGCCCCATCGAAAGCGTAGATGTTCTGATCGTCGTCACCAACGGCAAACAGGCTGAGTTTCTCGTCCTCATCGGCCAGGGTTCGACCAGCCAGGGCCGATATCAACTCGTACTGCTCCGGACCGATGTCCTGGTATTCGTCCACGAGTATCCAGCGGAAACCGGCCAGCAGCCGCGCCCGCTGCTCATCGGCGGCGTCCGCTGGCAGCCCCGCGCCCCGTAGCAGGTCCACCGCCTGCCGGAGTATCTCTTGGAACGCGTCGCTGTCCAGCCGTTCCGCGCGTCCGCTAAAGCTGGTGCCCACCAGCCGCATGGCAAAGCCGTGACAGGTGAGCACGGTTATGCCACGGGCATCGTCGCCGAGCAGGTCGGCCAGACGGCGACGAATCTCCACCGCGGCATGGCGATTATAAGCGAGGGCCAGAATGCCGCGTGGGTTTTCACGCCGAACGCGCAATAGATAGGCAATCCGATGCACCAGGACTCGTGTCTTGCCGGAGCCAGGACCGGCCAGTACCAGGACGTTGGTCTGCTCCCGGTCGTCTGCGACAATGCGCTGCTGGACGGGATTTCTCAGGTTTTCCACAATGGACCGCCACGACTCCAGCGTGGTCTGGCGCGTAATCTCCTTGTCGCGATTGGGCAGCCAGCGGTGTAAAAAGTCCTGCTGCTTCAGACTGAAATAATCTATGACGAGAGCCAGCGCGTCGGTCATGGCCTGCAAGCCGCGCTGGACATACTCCGCCATGACGTGAATTTGGAGCACCTGGTCCTGGTAATGGAACTTGAGCGGTGTGAAGTCGGCGTTGGTGAAGCGGCGCTGTTCTTGACTCAGACGAATCGACATGGCGGGACGAAAAATTGCCAGCCCCTTATTGAGACGGATGATTTCCTGTTCGTGCAGCCACAGCAGGGCACGGTCCAGCAGCCGTTCGGGATTTTTGACTGTGGTCTTCAGTTCCAGGTCGGATCGGATCGCATTCAGCAGCTTACCGAGCGTTGTTTCGACTAACAGGTCCGTACCCCGACTGCCTGGCGGCAGGCTGTCGAGCAGGTGGTCCAACAGAACCCGTGCCGCAGCCCGGCGCCGCTCCGCAGTCTCTATCAGCGCGTCCCACTCGCGCTGGAGCGTAATTTGTAGGGTCTCCTGACCCAACTCGCGTAAGCCCAGGCTACCCTTGCCCCCCTCCTCACCTCGCCCGTCCAGGGCAAGACCGCGCAGAATGCGCACCACGCGCTCCGGTAGCGCGGCTGTGTGACCGGCGTCCTTGAGTTGTTGGGTGGCGAGGCGCACGTACAGCGGTAGGGTGTCGTCCTTCTCCATGTCCGGGGCCGGTTCTTGCAGGGCGGCTATGAGGTCGATCTCCAGGGACGCGGATTCTTCAAAGCGTTTTGGTGAAGCGGACTGGACCCCGGTGTGTACAAAGGCGGTCAGCACGGTGTCGTTGTTGGCGATCCCCAGCCGCTCCAGGTCGTGCAGGGCGCGGCGTACCTGTTCAGCCGGCAATCCGGAGACTGTCATTAATTCGTCAGTAGAGATGCCCTCGTCTGGGTCGGCGTCGACCACACTCTCGGTAATGGCTAACAGACGCAGACGATAGTCAGTAGTAATGGCGGTCTTGGTCAGTTTGGCTCGGGCCTCTTTTATTGAGCCGACTCGCAGGGAGGACGGGAAGACCTGGACACGGTCCTCCTCACGGGTCAATAATTCTGCCTCCTCCAGCCAGGAGATGGCGGTCCGCACGCGTGTATCGTCGGTCGCGGAGTCGCGCTCGAACGCAGCGTCCTCGTCCTCGCCAAGAATCTCTCCTACGGTGGCAACGATCTGGCCGTCTAAGCGTTTCTTGCGGTCCAGGTTGCGCAGCGCCTTGAGGATGGCCTGGATTTCTTGCCGGGTCAGCCGCGAGCGGGCCGACATACCGAACTGTCGCTCGACGTCGTCCGCCGTGTAGAGCAGAACGCAGCGCGCCGTTTCCCGGTCGCGTCCAGCTCGACCCGCTTCCCGCACATAGTTTTCTAACGAACCGGGGATATCAGCGTGAATGACCAAGCGCACGTCCGGCTTGTCGATACCCATACCGAAGGCGTTAGTGGCGACGATTACCCGAATGTCGCCACTGATGAACTGTTGCTGCACATTCTTCTTGATCTCCGGTAACAGGCCGGCGTGGAAGTGGGCCGCGCTGATATTCTTGGCGCACAGATACTGAGCGATATTTTCGGTTTGGGGGCGTGTTGCACAGTAGACGATAGCGCCGCCGGGTGTTCCCGACGGTAGGTCCGCAGTCAGGATTTGGTGGATATGGGCGAATTTCTCGCCACCCGTCGTCGGCACAACCACGAATTCCAGGTTGGTGCGTTGCGCGCCGCCGTCGAAAACGGTCAGATCAACACCGAGTTTGTCACGGAAGTGGACGCGGATGTCTTCCCGCACATCAGGCTTGGCCGTTGCCGTCAGGCAGACTATTTGTCCGTCGGGTGTCTTCTCGCGGATGAAGCGTGCCACATAGCGGTAGTCAGGCCGAAAGTCGTGGCCCCAGCGCGACAGACAATGCGCCTCGTCCAATACCCAGGTGCCGATCTCGCGCTGGTCGAGGACTCGACGCATGGCTCGGCTGCGCAATTGTTCAGGCGAGACAATGAGGATGCTGGCATCGCCCAGGCGTACTCGCTCCAGGGCTGCAGCGCGCTCGGGTATAGACAACATGCCGTTAATGGTCACGCTGGACACAACGCCGTGGGCTTCCAAGCCGGCGACTTGGTCGGCCATGAGCGCCACCAGCGGCGAAATGACTACAGTCAGCGCGCCGGTCTTGTCGTACCGGGACAGGGCCGGGATTTGATAGCACAGTGATTTGCCGGTGCCGGTCGGTAAAATTCCCAGCACGTGTTGTCCGGCCATGATCGCCTCGACAATGGCCTGTTGCATGGGCCGACCGTCTTCGTCGCTGGGTTCTGGACGAAAGTCCGCAAACCCGAACCAGCGGGTCAACTCCTTGCGGGAGTCGTGACGTTCCCGACACCATTTGCAGGCGGGACTGGTGCAGGCCGTGTTGCGTAACCGGCGTACCAGCACCCCGGCTTCGGGGAACTGATGCCGTACCCAGGGGGGCATGACCGAGTTCCCGCCGGCCACCGACAGCCAGGTCAGCGCATAGGACAGTCCCCAACCGTTACCGGCCGTATCCGCCAGGACTTCTTGCAGCACCGCGCGGCTTTGGGTGAGACAGGTCGTGCCTGCGAGCCGATCACGGATCGCTCTATAGGCATCGACGTGGGGCGGTCGGGCCGATCCTCGCAGAGCTGCGAAAAAAGCGTCAAAGCCGGCTCCGGTGTCATCCGCGCTGGTCAGCCAGTGCCAGGCGGTCAGCAAGTCGGGTTCCGTCTCCCTCAGCGCTTTTTGCTGATCGCTGAAAACATCCAGGGAGAGGCGGGCGTCCAACTCCGGGTCGTTGACGCGTCCGCGTTTGAGCTGTCCGTCCTGATAATGCTTGACCAGATGGTGGTAGGGATGGCGGGGAAAGGCCAGGGGATTGAGCCGTAAGGTATCCACTACGGGCAAGCGCAGGAGCTGTAGGTCGGGTTTTGCTGCACTCAGATGGGGCAGGTCGAACGCGATCAGATTATGGCCCAGCAGATAATCCGCGCCCTTGGCGAATGCGTCCAGGTTTTTCAGGGCCGTGTCTAGGTCTCCGCCGTGAAATGTTTGGGCCTTGCCGCTCCGCGACCGCACCGCACCAAAGGCGTGGATGCGATTGTCGTGCCGTCCGACTTCGAGGTCTAGAGCGAGAAAATCCACGGCAAGGCGACAGGTGTCCGGGTGAGAACCTTGTTCTTGGTCTATTCTTCCAAGGGAAGAGCGAGTGTCAGAAGCCGGCGACGCCGTTGTCCAGTTGCACCCCGAAGGAGTTGAGTGCCATGGACACCATATTGTACTGGCCGACGGTGAAGACCACGTCCATGAGTTGCTGGGTCGTATAGCGCTCGCTCAGGGCCGCCCAGGTGCCGTCACTGATAAACGCGCCTGCGTGCAGTTCGTCTGCGGCGCGCAGCAGACTGGCATCAAACGGGTCCCAGCCGTCCGCGTTTGGGCCCTCTTTGATTCGCGCAATTTCTTCGTCTGTCAGCCCGGCTTCTCTGCCGAAAATCACGTGCTGACCCCATTCGTATTCGGCCTGACACAGCCAGCCGATACGCAATATCAACAGCTCGCGCTCTCTGGAGACCAGAGTCGAGGTCTCGCCCATGATGTGGTAGGCCCAGACCTGGAATTTCTTCGCGGCTTCCCAATGTCGCGCCAGGGTCCCAACCACATTATAGACGCGTCCCTCACGAGAGCGAGACTCCAGGGCCTCTCGCTGCTCGTCCGTCCATTCGTCTGCTGTGAGTGGGGTGATGCGGGGCTGTGAGAGTTTCATATCATCTTCTTTCTATAGCCAGACCGAGAGCGTGCCCTCGGCCTGGCTATCTATGGCAGGTCTCAATAACGGCGCTGTTTTACTCCAGGCCGTACACGCGCGCGGCGGTATCGTGAACGATCTTGCGCAACTCCTCGTCGGGCAGCATGCCCAGCCGCTTGTTGACGATCTCTCGCGAACGCGGAAAGGTCGCCGCGGTATGCGGATAGTCGGACGACCACATGGTGTTGTCCGGGCCATAGCGGTGAAGAGAATCGACAAACACCGGGTCGGCGATAAAGGTCGCATACACCTGACGTTTGACATAATCGCTGGCGCGCTTCGGCAGGTCCATATTACCGAGTGCACCCAAGCGACGCTGCACGATGTCGAGTCGGTACATGAGGTAGGCCATCCAGCCGACGTCGTTTTCCGCAGAGACGATTTTCAGGCCGGGAAACTTCTCAAGTACGCCGCCATAGACCATCTCGGAAATCGAGCGCTCAATCTGGTGGTGGAGGGTCGCCAGGGACAGTAGAAAACCCTTGCCGCTGGCCTGGTTTGCGCCCGTGCCACTCCGGGCGGTGAGGATGTGGAGTGAGAGCGGCATATTCAGATCCTGAGCCGCCGCCCAAAACGGCTCATAGTCGGGATGACTATAGGGACGGTCGTCCGGCGGTTCAGCCCAAATCATTGCGCCCCGCATGCCCTGCTTGGCGATGCGTTGCAGTTCGTCCACGGCCAGCGGAATGTCTTCCAGGGTGATCAGACCCAACGGGACGAGGCGTTTCGGGTCGTAACTACAATATTCGGTCGCCCAGTCGTTAAAGGCACGAAAGCAGGAATAGCGCAATTCCGCGTCGTCCAAGCCGAACAACGGCATCCCCATGGAGGTATAAATAACCTCTGCCCGGACGCCGTCACGATCCTGGTCCGCGATCCGATAGGCAGGGTCCCAGACGCTCTTAGGCGCTTCATCAAAGCCCTTTTTATTGTGCTCGGGAAGTTCCGGCGACGGCACACCAGCCCCAAAGAAGCCGGCGACGGACATGGGGGTGATATTCTCACACACGAACCACTCCCCGGCGCGACCATTCAGCCCCTTGACGGTGCGAGGGGCACGGTCGCGAAACTTCTTATCTATCCGATCGGCCCACATATTGGGCGGCTCAACAAAATGCGAGTCTGCTGAAATGAGTGTGTACTCCGACATGAGCTCTCCCTCCTTACTGATTGCTCTTCATTGTCCATACTCTACGTCAGATTCGACCAGGTTGCTATGCCTTGCTTTCGCTCTCTCGCATCGTTTATAGAGGGTGCATGCAATACGATCTGATTCTGAAAAACGGTACGGTTATTGACGGTTCCGGGCTGCCCCGCTTCCAGGCTGACGTCGGTATCAGCCACGGAAAAATCGCGACCATCGGCAGAATCCGCGGCAGTGCTCGGGAGGTGATTGATGCCGAAGGTCATGTGGTCGCCCCAGGGTTTGTCGATGCGCACACCCATATGGACGCCCAGGTGTTCTGGGACCCGCTGGGAACGTGCTCCTGCTGGCATGGTATTACCAGTGTAGTGATGGGGAATTGCGGTTTTTCGCTCGCCCCGTGTGCCGAGCAGGATAAACTGCTGGTGATGCGCAATCTTGAACGGGCAGAAGATATTGCCCCGGAAGCAATGGAAGCCGGGATTCCGTGGAGTTGGACTACCTACCCGGAATACCTGGATGCGGTCGATGCGCTTCCGAAGGGTATTAACTATGCCGCCTATATTGGGCACTCCGCGCTGCGGACCCACGTCATGGGTGAGCGCGCATTTACGCAGGAAGCGAGTCCGACGGACCTGGAAGCCATGCAGCGCGAAGTGCAGGCCGCTATTCAGGCGGGTGCTATTGGACTGAGTACCTCACGCACCCACAACCATCAGACGCCGGACGGTCAACCGGTCGCCAGCCGGCTGGCGACCTGGGAGGAAGTGCGCCAACTGGTTGGCACCATGGGCGAGCTGAATGCCGGTGTGTTTGAAATCGCCAACGAAGATGCCCGGTTCGACCCTGAACGGATTGATGAATATCTTGGCCGTCTCAAAGCGCTCGCCGTTGACACCGGCGTGCCGGTCACGTTTGGCATGTTCAGCAGCCGTCAGGCACCAAATATGTGGCAGCCGTTCTTTGCCTTGGCCGATGAAACCGCCGAGGCGGGCGGACGGATGTTCATCCAGGTACATAGTCGCCCGCTGAACGTGGTGCTGTCATTCGAGACGGCCACGCCGTTTGATACATTACCCGTGTGGGAGGACATCAGAAAATGTCCATTAGCCGCCCAAGAAGCCGCGCTGCGTAACCCGGAAACACGTCAGAAACTGGTTGAAGCTGTCCACCAAAGGCCGCGCGGTCAGAACAAGGGAGTTGGCGCAGAGCCGCGCGCGGCGAATTTCAAATGGCTGTTTGTCATGGACTCTGCCACTCCACCGTATCGTTCAGTCGCCGAGATTGCCGATGAGCGCAATCAAGACCCGGTCGAAGTGTTTATTGATCTGGCCTTGGAGAAGGGCCTGAAACAGTTTTTCCTGCAACCACTCGTCAACCACAATCAAGATCATGTGTTGGAAATGATGCGGCACCCGCGCTCGGTCATCACTTTTTCGGACTCTGGTGCACACGTCTCACAGATCATGGACTCATCCCTCCAAACCCATGTCCTTGGTCATTGGGTTCGGGAGAAGCAGGCGCTGACGTTGGAAGAGGCCGTGCGACAGTTGAGTTTCGTTCCGGCCTCTCACTGGGGCCTGAAAGGGCGAGGGTTGTTGCGTGAGGGCTGGAACGCCGATGTGGTGATCTTTGATCCCCAGACCGTGGCACCGCAGTTACCGGAAGTCGTCCATGATCTGCCGGCTGGCGCGCGGCGACTCAAGCAACAGGCGGAGGGCTTTCTCGCCACAGTCGTGAACGGCGAGACGGTCTTGCGTCACAACGAACACACGGGCGCGTTGCCCGGTCGGTTGCTGCGGGGACCGCGGGCCACCGGTTAAAACCTGACAGGACCGGGAGGCCGTCTTGTGAGGCGAGTATGGAAATTCTGGAAATTATCGCCATCCTTGCATGCTCGATTTTTGCTGGTGCGGCGATTTACGGTACTGTGGTGGAGCATCCGGCCCGCCTCGCCTGTGGAACGGAACTCGCCGCTACTGTTTTTGGACCGAGCTACAAACGTGCCGCAGTTATGCAAGCTTCTCTCGCGCTTCTCGCCACACTGGCAGGCGTTGCGGTAGCGATAAACGGAGGGGCGGGGCTGTGGTTCGTGGGAGCTTGCCTCATCTTCAGCGTCGTGCCGTTCACTTTCTTAGGCATCATGCCGACGAACAAGCGACTGCTTGACCCAGAGCGCGATCGCACCTCAGAAGAAACCCAAGTGCTGCTTGAGAAGTGGGGCAGACTTCATGCCGTCCGCAGCGTTTCAAGCTTTGCCGCGTCAATCTTGTACGTGTATCTTGGTGTTACAACCTAACCGGAAGTTCTGATTTTGGACCCTACCCCTCCCCCTACCACGTCAACATACAAGGGCTAGGGTGAGGGCGCCTCTTGTCTGGAGCCCTGCACGACCGCAAACTGCTCTACACCGCCTGTGGTTCCGGCGCTACGACCGCGGCCCCTGCCCCCGCCAAAAATGCGCCGACGCAAGATAGGAATGCCCAGTCATAATTGCCGGTGTTATCGTACAACACGCCGGCAATGACCGGCCCCAGCGCGCCGCCAATACTCAGTCCCAACGTCCCCAGTACACCGGCAATGGCCCCAAAAGCCTGCCGGCCAAAATCATGTCCGACGATCAAGGGCCACAGCACAATCATACCGCCATAGCCGAGTCCAAAGAGCGATACAAAGAGCGTGAGCGCCCAAAACCCGAGACTTTCCAGAAAGAGTAACACTCCGATGCCGACCGCCTGCATGCACAGACACCCGGCCAGGATGGCGTGGGGGTGGCGGATGTGTTCGCTGACCCAGCCTGCCAGAAATCGCCCGGCCATACTCATGCCCAAAGAGATACCGGTAATCGTTGAAGCTAACTCGAGGCTATACCCGGCATCCTGAAAAAAGGCGACCTGATGGGCATGCACAGCCCCTCCCGCCATCAGCCCCAGGCAGAATGCGGCCCCTAAACGCCAAAATGTTGACGTGGACAGTGCTTGTCTGAGGGTCCAGTCCCGCACGTCCTGCTCCGGCTCGGGTCCCAGCAGCGTGTGACGTACTTTCGAATAATCCTGTCCCAAGGGCTTGAGGCCCTTTTCCTGCGGGGAGTTAACGACAAAGAACCAGACCAGAGGCAGCATGCCGAAGAGGGACAGGCCGGCCAAGACCTGATAGCCCACCCGCCAGCTAAACTCGGCGATCAGAAAACCGCACAGCGGGACGAGCACCAGCCCCCCGCCACTCGCGCCAACCAGGGCGATACCCATCGCCAGCCCCCGTTTGTCCACAAACCACTGGGTAATGACCTTCCCCACGGGCATGGGTCCGATGCCTGCCAGCCCGACGCCCAAAAACAGGTAGAGGGCGTAGAAGCCGGGCAGGCTGCTGACGGCGCTGAGCAGGAGCAGAGCGACGCCGTCAATCAGGGCACTCAGCAGAAAGACCCAGCGGGCACCAACATGGTCAATGAGCCAGCCCCAGGCGGGCAGAACCAGGCCGGCAACCAGCAAATACAGAGAGAACGCCGTGGCGGTCTCGGCTCGTGACCAGCCGAATTCCTGGGTGAGTGGTTTCAGAAACGTCGAGAAGGTATAGGTGAATCCTCCATCGATGATGGAGATAAAGAACAGGACGCCGACAATCAGCCAGCCATAGAAGATGCCTTCGTCGCGGTCTGCGCTCCCGTCCTCGCTCTTGAGGTCGTCCAAGGAATCTGGCTCTCTCATCAGCCGCGATTAGATAGAGGATGTCCTGGTCTGTCAATCTGAAACGATGTGATATGGATATGGAGTGAAAGTGAATGCGCCGGATATACTGGAGGGCGCAAAAAGGAGGAGAATCGCATGAGTGATCTCACATTGCCAAAAGATAAAACCGCCATTCTGGTGATGGACTGCCAGAACGATATTGTGCATGAAGACGGGAAATTTGGCGGGCACCTGACTGGCGGGACTATGCCCAGGCTCATTAAGGAAAAGAACATCCTGGGTAATATCAGCGCCTTGGCTGCCGCGGGGAGGGCGGCCAAGGTGCCGATCATCCATGTGCGACACGCCTACCGGCCGGATTACTCCGACTTACTGGAGCACGTGAAGGTCTTTCAGGTGATCAAGCAAATGGAAGCCTTGCAGGACGGGACGTGGGGAGCTGAGATCCATGCCGATCTCACCCCCGAGCCGGAAGACCTGGTGATCACCAAAACGCGGGTGAGTTCCTTTTACGCCAGTCCTTTGGAAGCCATTCTCAATTCCCAGGGGCGTACCCATTTGGTGCTGACCGGTATCGCCACAGATGGCGTTGTCGAAGGCACAGCACGGGACGGCACTGACCGTGGCTATCATATCTTTATTCCTGAAGATTGCTGCGCGGCCACGACCGAGGAGGCCCATGGGGTCATTCTAGGCGCAACGCTAGGAGGGCTCACTACCGTGTGTACGTCGGATGAGGTGATCCGGGCGTTGGCGTAGGGGCGCAGCAGGCTGCGCCCCTGCATTGGCATTGCCGAAGAGGCCGTCTGAACCGGGACGTGTTGCTACAGTTCGGGCGGCGCCAGGATCGTAAAGCCAAAGAATGATTCGTTGCCGGTCCGAAGCGTATGTGGAGCGCCGGCCGGAATCATCAGCACATCGCCGGCCTTGATGTCCTGCTCTTTGCCGGACACTCTGGCGGTGGCACAGCCTTCGACGACATAAATGATCTGGTCGCCCTTGTGAGTATTCTCTTCGTCGTTGCTATAGCCGGCCGGCAGGGTGAAGGCGACCGTCTGGCTCAAATCGGTCTCCTGGAGCTTGGCAACCTCACTCCCTCGGTGGTCAAAGACGTTGGCGACATCAAGCCCGCCGGATGCGCCGTTCCCTCCGATTTCCTGCATCTGTTCGGCAAAGAGTTCGTCCGAGATCAGTCCCTGCCGATATGCCTTGAGGATTTGTTTGACCTCAAAATCTTTGTTCGCCATGGTGTGTTCCCTCCTATGATGAGTGTGTAAGTCTTCTCTTTGGCCATAACGCCAGACCGTCTGAAAAGCAAGATGCTCTTTTCTCGCTCCCAAACGCCTGGATTGAATAGCTTGCAGAAAAGAGGGGAAGGGGCATATGGTTTGATGATTCTGGATCTCAGGCCATATGGCCTCACTGCGTGGGGAATATATGCAATACACGACCCTCGGACGGACCGGCCTCAAGGTCAGCGTGGCCGGTCTTGGGTGCGGCGGCCACAGCCGGCTGGGACAGAAAACCGGCAAAACCGAACAGGAATCCATTGGCGTTGTGCGGCAGGCGTTAGATTTAGGCATCAACCTCATCGATACCGCCGAGGCATATGGGACAGAGCGTATTGTCGGTAAGGCGATACAGGACGTTGGCCGCGACCAGATCGTGATTTCCACTAAAAAGCTGTGTCCGGACCCTGAGGGTGACGACCCAAGCGGAGAGCTGCGGCGTGGCGTGGAACAGAGCCTCAAACGCCTCCAGACCGATTATGTGGACGTGTTCTATCTCCACGGCGTGCGGCCCAAGCAGTACCAGTATGCGTACGACACGCTTGTGCCCGTGCTGGCTCGACTATGTGAGGAGGGCAAGGTTCGCTTTCTCGGTGTGACCGAGGCGTTTATTCCCGACCCGCAGCACGCCATGCTCAAACGAGCTCTGGAAGACGGCTGCTGGGACGTTATGATGGTTGGCTTCAATGTGCTCAACCAATCCGCCCGTCAAAGGGTGTTTCCGCACACCCAGGTCAAGAACATTGGAACCATGGGCATGTTCGCCGTGCGGAACGCGCTCAGCCGCCCGGCCCATCTGAAAAAAATTCTGGCTGAACTCAGAGATAAGAACCAAATCGATCCTGCCCTGTGTGAGATACCGGATGTGCTCGGCTTTCTGACCGACACGGGGAAAGCCGAGACCCTTCCCGAGGCGGCCTATCGTTACTGCCGGTATGAGCCCGGAATGGACAGCGTCCTGACCGGCACCGGTAGTGTCGAGCATCTCAAAGAGAATATTGCCGCGCTGCTCAAAGAACCGCTGCCGTTGGCGGATTGTGAGCGGCTGGCAACACTGTTCGGGCAGGTCGATTGCGTGTCGGGAAATTAAGGAGGCCCCTATGAGCAAGACCACGAGCGAGTCTACCCTGACGGTTGAACGAGATGTGGCCATCCCCATGCGGGACGGCACACTGCTGCGCGCCGATGTCTATCGTCCGGCAACGGGCAGGCATCCGGTTATCTTACAACGGACCCCGTACGACAAGGGGCTGACGACAATTTCCATGCTCATGCTTGATATTATCCGAACCGCCAGTGAGGGCTATGCCGTTGTCATCCAGGACTCGCGTGGCCGCTACGCCTCGGACGGAGAGTTTTACACCTTTCGCGACGATATGGCCGACGGCTATGACACGGTTGAATGGTGTGGCGTGCAGCCGTGGTCGGACGGCAACGTAGGCATGTATGGCGCGTCCTACGTTGGGGCTACCCAGTGGTTGGCCGCGCTGAGCCAGCCGCCCCATTTGAAAGCGATCTTCCCGCTGATTACGGCGTCCGATTACCACGAGGGCTGGACGTATCAGGGCGGAGCCTTTGCACTGGGGTTTAATGCAAGCTGGACCATGACTGGACTGGCGCCCGATACGGCCATGCGGCTGGCGAAAGACCGGCCCGAGCTGCGTGATGGGGTCGGACAGCTCTTGTCCGGGATCGACGATATGTGTGAGGCGTTTCGTCATCTGCCGCTCAAAGATTTTCCGTTCTTTCATCAGTCTGCTTCCTATTTTTACGACTGGGTGGCCCACCCTGATGACGACGACTACTGGGCGCAGTTCAATATCGAAAACCGTCATGACACGATTCCCGTTCCGGCCTGTAACGTCGGCGGCTGGTACGACATCTTCCTGGGCGGTACGATTCGCAACTATCTGGGCATGCGCGAGCGCGGTGCTACGCCGGAGGCCCGCGACGGTCAAAAACTCATTATCGGTCCGTGGCACCATGCACTGCCGCTGAACAACGTTGTTGGTGAGGCAAATTTTGGGCTCTCAACGACGCAACTGGCCGCGGGCCTGGATGGATTGCACCTGCGCTGGTTTGACTATTGGCTCAAAGGTGAACAGAACGGCCTGTTGGAAGAGCCACCGGTGCGTATTTTTGTCATGGGCGAGAATGTGTGGCGGAATGAAGACGAATGGCCGCTGGCCCGGACGCAATATACGCCATACTATTTGCACAGCACCGGTAAGGCGAATGGCCTGCACGGTGACGGTAGCCTGAGCCCCGAAGCTCCACGCGGCGAATCGGCGGACGTCTTCGTCTCCGACCCGCGTCACCCCGTTCCGACCAAAGGCGGCGGGTTATGCTGCTGGCCGGCGGCCGTTCCTGGCGGGGCGTTCGATCAACGTTCCGTGGAAGAGCGGGAAGACGTTCTGGTGTATACCACCCCCGTCCTTGAGCAGGATGTCGAGGTCACCGGGCCTGTCACGGTGACCCTGTATGCGGCGACCACCGCGGTTGATGCGGATTTTACGGCCAAGCTGGTGGATGTACATCCCGAAGGATACGCCCAGAATCTGACGGACGGGATCATTCGTGGCCGCTATCGGACCTCGAAGGCCCAGGCCACGCTCCTCCAGCCCGGTGAGGTCTACGAGTTTACGATAGACGTGTGGGCAACCAGCAATGTCTTCAAGGCCGGACACTGCATCCGGCTTGAAATTGCCAGTTCAAATTTTCCGCGTTTTGACCGCAACCCGCAAACCGGCGAGGCCAGCGGTGAGGCCAGTCGCTTGGAGCCGGCCCTCCAGCGCGTCTTTCATGATGAGGCCCATCCCTCGCATGTGGTGCTGCCGATCATTCCCCGCTGAGGGGTGTACTGGTTAAAGGAAGGCGGACAGTGAAGAGGCGGATTATAGAAACGGTTTGACCGCCTCTTCACGTCAGATGTTTCACTCGCTCCCGCCGGCCACCGGTGGGAAGATGCTGACCTGGTCCCCATCCGTAAGTGCTTGGCCGAACTCCCGGGTCTGCTCGCCGTTGACCAGGACCATCTGGGCCAGGTCGAGAGGAATGTCGAGCTGGTGAATCAGATCATTAATCGTTGCCTGATCTGCGAGATCAAGCGTAGCCTTCCCCATAGAGCCTTTGGGTAGTTTTTTCCGAAGATTGGCAAAGAGTTTGATACTGACCTGCATCGATTATTCACCCTTTTCAATGCCTGGTGTCGGTGTCCGTGGAAGCGTATCCAGCGCGTCCGGGCGAGAGCCGATAAGCGGGCCGTGCGAGCCTTTTTGCCAGGCCGGGGGTGTCTTCCCGTCCACCCGGTAGGCGCGCGCCGTGGCAGGTGCGCCCAAGAGGGTATGACTGACCAGTTTCTGCGCGGTCCCGGTGGCGACATAGGCGCGACGCACATCGGTCGGGTTCTCTTTGACGTAGTCTGCCCAGTTTCCCAGGGCCTGCTGTGTCTGAATGAGTCCTTTGACCATACCAACGTCGTTCAGCATGGTGACGTCGTCTATCGGTCCGACAAACAGCGCCCCGACCATGCGGTCTCCGTCCCAAACGTATTTACGATAAATCGGGCGGGTCGGGTTCCAGACGGTGGTGATAGACTCCTTCGCATCTGTCCGCCACTGGCCAAAGCTTGCGCAGTGCAGATTGATGACATCCAATACGTTGAGCAGCAGGCTGCCCGGATAGTGTGTCTCTTGGCCGGCCATGTTGGCGCCGGCAATCCGACCGTGGTCAACAGCCGTTGGTTGAATCGCATGCACCGCGGGCGAGCCATTCAGCAGGTCCGGTCCAGCGGCAACATCACCGGCCGCATAGATGCCGGAAATATTGGTCTGCATGCGGTCGTCAACCACAATGCCGCCGTCAACGTGGATACCGGAGCCGTTGAGAAAGCCTAGGTTGGGCTGAATGCCCGTGGCCAAAATGACAATATCCGCGCTTAGGTTTGCTCCATTGCTCAGCGACAAGTTGAGTGCCTCACCTTCACGGCTAATGCTTTGGACCTGCGCGCCGGTATGAACGGCTACATTCTGGCTGGTCAGCCAGCCTTCGACCGCTTGCGCGCCGGTGGCGTCGAGCATACGCGGCAAGACCTGAGCTTCGGTTTCGACCACCGAGAGGTTCCAGTCCAGCTTGGCCATGGCATTCAAGACGATGAAGCCGATAAAGCCAGCACCGATGAGCACCGCCCTGGGCGTTCCTTGCGCTTTCGCCATGACCTGTTTGGCGTCTTCGAGCGTCCAGAAGGTGTACACGCCCTCCTGGTCGACGCCGGCAATAGGCGGACGCTGGGCCGAAGAGCCGGTCGCGATGAGCAGGGTGTCAAACGCGTGGCTGGCGCCGTCACTCAATGTAACCGTACGCGCCTGGGCATCGACTTTATCGACTTGGCCCGACACGGATGTAATGCCGTGTTGTTCAAAATAGGCCGCGTCTCCAGTCAGCACATGCCGCTCCGGAATATCGTTCGCCAAATAGTAGGGCAGGACCATGCGCGAGTAGGCGGGCTCGTTGGAGATGAGCGTGATCTGCGCTTCGGAGCCTGCGGTTGCCCGGATCGTTTCCGCCGCGGCCACCCCGGCCGGTCCCCCTCCAATAATGATGTGTTGTGCCATGACGTGTGTTCCTTGTAGGTCTCTTGGGTCTTTGGGGTCCTTTGGGTCTTTAGGGTCCTTTGGGTCTCAAAGACTCAATCGACTCAACAGACTCAACGGACCCAATGACTCAACGGACCCAATGACTCAACGGACCTCCTTTACTCCAGCCCCAACTCTTTCTTCTTTGCCTCGGAGATTTTGCCGTCCTTGTCCCAGCCCCGCAGTTCGTAATACTCGGGCAGCATCTCACCCAGTCGGTTGACCTCGCCCTTGGCCGGGCCAGACGGGATGGGCTCTTCCAGAATTCGCTTGGGCAGGGTGTCGTCCTTGCCGGTGAAGCCCGCCCGTTCATTCCACAGCCGCTCCAGGTTCCAGATACGCTCCCCAATGTGGACCAGTTCTTCCTGCGTATACGTTACGCCTGTGGCTGCCGACAGTTGGGGTAACATTTCCTCCAGACCTACGCCGAAAGTAAGGAATTGACACAGGCCGGTGGCGTCAACGGTTGAAGTCGCGTCCTGGAAGATTTTGGTAATCTCTGCTTTCTCTTCTGTGGCGCGCGGGTCCATCTGACGCGGCAGGCCCAGAATTTCGGCCGCAACCGTATAGGCTTTCAAGTGACACGCACCGCGGTTGGAGGTCGCATAGCCCAGGCCCATGCCCTGAATGGCACGAGCTTCATATGCGGCAAACTCCTGACCGCGGACGCCCATGAAGAACTCTGGACGACCGAAATTTTCGGTCATGCGTTTGGAGCCTTCGGCTACGGCATCACCAAAGCCCTGCCGGTAGGCGGTCTTCTCAGCCATGGCAATGAGAGCTTCGGCACTACCGAACTCCAACGGAATCTCGGTCTGGTCCTGGCTGACCGTACCCTTCTCGAACAACTCCATGGCCGCAGCCACGCTGGCCCCAAAGCTGATGGAATCCATACCCAGGTCATTGCACAGCCAGTTAGCCTTGATTAGCGCGTCCAGGTCGCCCACGCCGCACTCCGAGCCCATGGCCCACGCCGCTTCGTACTCGGGACCCTCGCCGGCGATTTTCCAGTTCTGCGGATTGGTGGTGACCGAGTATTTCGAGGAGGCTTCGCCCGGCAGGGTGCTGACCCGCCCGCAGGCAATGGTGCAGGAAAAACAGGCTTTATTGGCGACCAGACGAGTTTCAGTCAGGGTTTCACCGCTGATGTTTTCGGCCTCATCAAAGACGGTCTGCTGATGGTTGCGGGTCGGCAGAGCACCGTGCTCGTTGATCACGTTGACCAGCACTTCGGTGCCGTACATGGGCAGGCCCTCGGCGGTCACGGGCGACTGCCGCAGCTTTTCCTTCATTGCC
Source organism: uncultured Binatia bacterium (SeqCode) (assembly GCA_965243855.1). Taxonomy (GTDB): domain Bacteria; phylum Desulfobacterota; class Binatia; order Bin18; family Bin18; genus Bin18. Next base: position 385,725 of record CBDEWE010000003.1, read on the forward strand.
CATTGGCCTTCCATATATGCCTGTGGGTCGGCCAGAGAGACGCCACCGGTGCCGCGCAGAGCGATAGCCTTGAGATTTTTGGAACCCATCACCGCGCCCACGCCGGACCGGCCCGCGGCCCGGTGCAGGTCGTTCATGATGCAGGCAAAGCGCACCAGGTTTTCTCCGGCCGGACCGATGCTGGCAATGATGGTGTCCGGTACGCCGAGTTCGGCGCGGAGGGCCTCTTCGGTCTGCCAGACCGTCTTGCCCCACAGGTGGGTCGCGTCGCGCAGTTCCACCCGATCATCATAAATCCACAGGTAGGACGGCTGGGCGGCCTTGCCCTCCAGAATAATCATGTCGTAGCCGGCGAATTTCATCTCCGGCCCCCAGAAGCCGCCGGAATTCGAGGTGGTAATGGCGTTGGTCAGCGCGCCCTTGGTAACGACCATATAGCGCGAGCCACAGGACGCATTGGTGCCGGTCAGCGGCCCGGTGGCAAAGATCATCTTGTTTTCAGGGCTGAGCGGATCGACGCTGGGGTCCATCTCTTCGTAGAGATATTTGACGCCGAGCCCGCGGCCGCCGACATAGTCTCTGGCCCATTCGGCGTTCAGCGGTTCCTTGGTGATAGTGCCGGTGGTCAGATTGACGCGCAGGACAGTACCGGTCCAGCCGTGCATTGTGTTGGTCGCGCTCATGCGTTGCCTCCTTCTTCGTCCTGCATATGTTGAAAGCCTTGGTTGACTTTGTCCGCCCAACTGGCCAGCCAGTCCGGCTGATCCATATCCACGTATTCGAGTGCGCCGGTTGGGCATGACTTGACGCAAGCCGGATCACCGCCACACAGGTCACACTTGAAGGCTTTGTGGGTATCCGGGTTGTAGAACATGGTGCCGTACGGACAGGCCACCGTGCAGACCGCACAACCGACACACACATCGTCCATCACGACCTTGGCGTTCGTGTCCGGGTCAATACCGATCGCATTCACCGGACAGGCCGTCAGGCACCAGGCTTCTTCGCACTGGAAGCAGGTATAGGGCGCGTAGACGGCCTGCTCGTCAAAGATATGAACGCGGATGACGGAGCGCGACGGCTGAAAGGTCCCGGTTTGGACAAAGGCACAAGCCAACTCGCACTGCACGCAGCTCGTACACTTCTCGGTGATTACGCGCAATTGTTTCATATGGTGTTGTCCCTCCTATAACTCCCCCTAACAGATTCGTTCGAAGAATGCCACAAAAGTTCGGCAGCCCAGAACGGCAACCGGCCTCGGGAGACTATCCGTTGTTATCTGTCCTTCAATAAGAGTTGACACAAACATCCTGCTGCCCCAAAGCTGGCTTGCCGACCACCTCGGAAAAGCGCTAGGCTATGGAAACCAACACCATAGGGGAGGGCGTAGTATGAAAGTGGACTGGGACGAGGAAGTCTGTACGCATTCGGCAAATTGTGTGAAGAGCCTGCCGCAAGTCTTTAAGGTCGAAGGCGGAGAATTCGTGATTGATCCCAGCGCGGCGTCAGAGGACGAGGTCCGGACCGTCGTTGCCAAATGTCCGTCAGGGGCGCTGAGCGTACAGGAAGATTAAATCGGGATAGAGTCGTTTTTCTGCGGCTGTTTGTATGTCACAAACCTCAACGCCGCACACATTTCTCAACGGCCGCGTTTCCGTCCTTGTGGGTGACATTACCCACCAGCGGGTCGCTGCCGTGGTGAATGCCGCCAACGCAAGCCTGCTGGGTGGTGGAGGTGTGGATGGTGCTATTCATCGAGCGGGCGGACCGGATATCCTTGCGGCCTGTCAGGAACTGCGGCGGACCCGTTATCCTGACGGACTGCCAACAGGGGAAGCCGTCCTCACTACAGCCGGACGCCTACCGGCCCGGCATGTGATTCATACGGTCGGGCCGGTCTACGATGCTGCCGGAGAGCGGGCGGCCAATCTGCTCTCCGCCTGTTACCGCAACTCCCTCTCGCTCGCCGGACAGCATAAGCTGACAACGTTTGCCTTTCCGGCCATCTCTACCGGCGTGTACGGCTATCCGCGTGAGGATGCTGCGGCAGTTGCTTCGCGGGCAATTGCCGCCTTCTTGGCTGCCGACGCGACGATCACAGAAGTCCGTCTGGTGTTTTTTGCCCAGCAGGACGCTGACGTTTTCATGGCGTACCACGCCTTTCCGGCTGCATAAGAACGTTCTCTGCGGCCTCTCCCTTTCTCGGACCGAGTATGGTAAGGCTGTCTGCTTTGGAAGGGAGGGACGTATGTCGAGAGGACAGGCTGCTACGAGCCTCATGCGCTGGCTCTGGGGAATACTCGTCTTGGCTTACTGGATGGGGGGGACACCGGTTTCGGCCGAGGACGACGAGAGCCGGACCTGGCGCACGCTGGACGAACTTTCCGAAGAAGAACTCGCCCGCTTCGACTTTTCAACCGACACGCCCCGCCACGCAGACATCCCGTATATGCCGGCGGAAGCCTATCCGTTCGAGCCGCCCTACACGCCCGAAGAGGTCGGCTATCGGATCATGGAATTCCCGCATATGCCCCGCTGGAACTGTGTTCAGATTGAAGATACGGGAACACTCACCCCGACCGGCTATCTCTTTGTCCAGCAGATTATCGCCTTGGTGCATTATCGCGACCCGGAAGGGCTGATGGGTCAGATTCTGTCCAAGCCAGGAGAAGTCTACTCGCGCTGGCTCACTCAGGATGTCGCTCCCCCGGAAAACTATGGCAACCAGATGCTCTTCAGTACGTTTCGGACCGATCAACACCTGACCAAGAAAGCGGATCTGTTTGGGTATTCCCTGAGCATGCGCCGGGTGCGCCGTTTTCCCCAGCCGCGGCGGCAGGAAAAATTTCCAAACGCGCCTATGGCCTATGACGATTTTTTGGGCCGCGACGCCTGGGAGTTCTCCTGGCGTATTCTCGGCACCGATGTGCTCTACAAAACCGCGCGTTTTCCAAAGACGCGCCAGTCGATCACGCTCCAGAACGAGGACGGGACTTTTCAGGATGTCCCGGCCAGCGCCATCAAACTGATGGGAGATGACTATCCGTTTTATACGGAAGATAACGGAGTCAAATGCTATCTGGTCGAAGCCGCCGCCAAGCAAGACTGGCTGCCCGATTACTATGCGCCTCGGATTCTGTTCTGGGCGGACCAGCACTATTTCTATCCGTTGCGGACCGAAATCTACGGCAGGAATGGCGAGCCCATTATGATAGAGGAGCGCGTAGCCAAGCTGATGAACCCGCGCCTCAAGGAGCGCGGCTATCATAATCTGATTACCCTGTGGTGGGACCCACAGCAGGACTTTTACTCATACGGCATCCACGACGCCATGCAGCTTCGGGACTGGTCACAAGAAGACAAAGATGTGTTCTTTAATCCGGACTTTATGCGCCGCACCTGGTTCCCGGCACCGCTTAAGACGCAAGCCGGTATCAGCTTACCGGAGGAGTTTTTCCTCCGGCCCCAACTCCATCGCGGCAAGTTTCCCAAAGAGCGCGACCTTGTCCTGCCGACCTACCTGGAAGAAAGAATCAAGGCCCAGGAGGAAGCCGGCTATATTGTCTTTACCGGGGAGGTGAACGGAGCGGAGTAGGACCGGAAGGACGATTCTCTCGGACCGTCCTTCCAAAGAAGTCCCGTGGCTTTCTACGCTCCACCTGATCCGTTGGTCCCGTTTGATCCGTTCGCTCCATTGCCGCGCGTGGCCCAGAAAATTCGCTCGGGATTCATGGGCAGCTCGTATAGCCGGGTGCCGGTGGCGCGGTAGATCGCATTGGCCAGGGCTGCTCCCGGCGGCACGATAGGTACTTCTCCGACGCCGCGCAGACCGTAGGGGCCTTCGGAGGCCGGGACTTCGGTCAGGACGGTTTCGATCATGGGCAGATCCAGCGCCACCGGACAGCGATAGTCCAGCAGGCTGGCGTTTTTCAGCTCGCCGTTATCAAAAATATATTCTTCATTCAGAGCCCAGCCGATGCCCTGCACGGCTCCTCCCTGGATCTGACCTTCAACCTGGGTCGGATTGATGGCTTTGCCAACATCCTGAAAGCAGGTATAGCGCAGGATAGTCACTTTGCCCGTCTCCGGATCAATCTCAACATCCGCGACATGGGCGGCATAGGCGTGGGCCGGCTGCATCCGGGTAGTACTGCCTTTGCCAATGATCGGCCCGCTGCCCCAGGCCACGCTCTCGCGGGCCAGTTCGGCCAGGCTGACTTCGTTCCGGGTATCGGCTTTGGCCCAGAAACGTTTTGCCTGATACTCCACTTCATCGGCGGACACCTTGAGCTTTTCCGCGGCCCGTTCTTTGAGTTGAGTCAACACGTCCTGACTGGCCTGATGGGCGGCAGCACTCATCGTGTAGGTAATCCGGCTGCCGCCGCTCAGGTCGGCAAACGGTGCGCTGTCGGTATCACCCACTGTGATGGTGATGTCTTGAGGGTCAAGCTGGAGTTCATCGGCTACCATCTGGGAAATCGTGGTCCGGGTGCCGGTCAGGTCCACGGTACCTACAAAGATGGAGGCGGTGGCGTCCGGGTTGATCTTGACCTCGGCGCTTGAGGTGAAGGAGCCACCGATCCAGTAACCCAAGGCCAGTCCCCGGCCGCGGTGGGGACCCTCCAGCGGCGTGGTCCAGCACGGATGCGCCTCAATCTGTTTCAGCATCTCGGTCAGGCCGATACGGTTGAGCGGCATGCCCAGGGGCAGGGTATCGCCTTCTTCGGCGGCGTTTTTCTGCCGAAACGCCAGCGGATCGACGCCAATCTCATCCGCCAGGGCATCCATCAGCGCTTCAACCGCAAAGGCCGCCGGCGTGCCACCAGGAGCGCGGTAGGCTTGAACGCGGGGCTTGTTGGTTAGTACGTCAAACCCTTCGGCGACCATATTGTCCAGCTTATACGGGGCTAAACCCACCAGCAGGCCGCGGGCGACCGGCGAGCCGGGAAAGGCGCCGGCATCGTAGCGCATGGCCGTCGTCAGCGCGGTAATCTTCCCGTCCTTTGTGGCGCCGGCTTTCACGGTGATGACCGCGGGCGCCCCGGGACCGGTTGCGCGCAGCACCTCTTCCCGGGAGACCACGAGTTTGACCGGCCGGCTGGTCTTTTGGGACAGCACAATAGCGGTGGGTTCAAACAGAGCCAGGGCTTTGCCGCCAAATCCGCCTCCGATCTCCATGGGGACGACCTTGAGTTGACTGGCCGGGAGACCGAGCAAGGTCACGAGTTGGGTCCGGACGGTGAAATGTCCCTGGGCCGAGGTCCACAAGGTGACCCGGCCGTTGGGCTCGACCCGCGCAGCGCAGGCCTGGGGTTCCAGATAGCCCTGGTGGACCATCTGGGTCGTATACGTTTTCTCAATAACCGCGTCGGCCGCCGCGAACCCGGCCTCAACATCGCCCCTGGTATAGACCATATGAGTGGAAATATTACTCGGCTGGTCGGACTTTTCCTGGGTCGCCTCTTCGAGCGTGTGCAAGTCTTCGTGAACGAGCGGGGCGTCCGGCTGCATAGCTTGGAGGACGTCTTCCACGACCGGCAGGGGTTCGTAGCCGACGTCAACCAGTCCGGCCGCTTCCTCGGCAATAAACGGGTCAGTGGCGGCCACGGCGGCCACGACCTGACCGTGATAGCGCACTTTGTCCGAGGCCATGACGATCTCGCGGATGGCGCTCATGTCGATGCTGACTTCCCCCACCAGGGGAGCGGTAGCACCTTTTGGCAGGGAGGGCAGATCGTTCGCGGTAATGACGGCTTTTACGCCGGGTAGCGCCTTGGCCCGGCTGGTATCAATATGCTTGATGCGGGCGTGGGCATACGGGCTACGGACGAGTTTCGCCCACAGCATGCCGGGCAGATCAAGGTCGGCCCCATAGGTCGCCTTGCCCGTGACCCGTTCCGGGGCATCAACTTTAGCCAAAGACGTTCCAATCACACTATACTCAGCCATGCTGTCCCTCCTCTTAGGCGGGTTGTGAAAGCGCCTGCGACGCGGCCTGAATGGCGCGAACGATTTTGTCATACCCCGTGCAGCGGCACAGGTTGCCGGAAATCGCCAGACGAATCTCCGGTTCGCTCGGGTTGGGGTTGCGTTCCAATAATGCCTTGGCCGACATGATAAAGCCCGGCGTACAAAACCCGCACTGCAAACCACCGTGTTCAATAAAAGCCTGCTGCACGGGGTGGAGGTTGCCCTCAGCCGCAACCCCTTCGACCGTGGTCACGTCCGCGCCTGCCGCTTCGACCGCGAACACGAGGCAGGCATTGACGACGGCGCCGTTCAGGACGACCGTACACGCCCCGCAGTTGCCATTGCCGCAGCCTTCCTTGGGCCCCATGTGGCCCAGCTTGTAGCGCAGGGTGTCCAGCAGCGTTTCCCGGGTATCGACCAGCGCGGCGTGCGGCTCGCCGTTGACGTTCAGTTCAATCGCCTGCTTCATGATGCCTCTCCCCTTGCTCTCTCCAGCGCCTTGCCCAGCGTGCGTCGAGTCAGCACTTTTACCAATTCAATCCGATAGGCTGCCGAGCCACGCACGTCGGAGATCGGACTGGAGGCCTGGGAGGCCAGCTCCCCGGCCTGGGCCAGCGTTGTGTCGTCCAGCGCCTTGCCCGTTAAAAACGCCTCGGCTGCTTTTGCCCGGACGGGAGTGGGCGCAACCGCAGCGAGCACGATACGGGCCTGCTCGCAGGTATGAGCGTCCGAGCTGAGCTGGACAAACGAGCCCACCCCAGCCACCGCAATGTCCATCTCTTCGCGCGGGATAAAGCGCAGATAGGCCGCCCCGGAATGGGGTGGGGGCGGCGGTAGCACAATCTCGACCAGGATCTCACCTTTTTCCAGTACGGTCTGGCCCGGTCCGACAAAAAAATCTTCTGACGGAATCTCCCGTTGTCCGCCTGGCCCGGCGATCACCAGCGTCGCACCATACGATACCGCCGGTGGAACGGCATCTGCGGAGGGGGCGGCGTTGCAAAAGTTGCCCCCTAGCGCGGCGCGATTCTGTATTTGATACGAGCCGATCAGGGCGCAGGCCTCGGCCAGGGCCGGGTAGTGCACACGCACCGGCTCGAACTCGGCGATCTGCGTACACGACACGGCCGCACCAATGTGGAGCCCGGCCTCATAGGAGAGGATATTGAGCTCGGGGATTTTTTTAACGTCAACCACCAGATCCGGACTCCGGCGCTTCTCCTTCATTTGGGCAATGAGATCGGTTCCGCCCGCCAGGGGTCGCGCCTCACCACTCGCCTCGGCCAGCAACGTCACGGCGTCTTGTAGATTCTGCGGAGCAGCGTACTCGAATGCGTCCACACTCAGACCCTCCTTCTCCTTGTTGGACACCTGTACTCCTATCCCTTGAAGCAGGAAAAGATCAAGAGAAAGGACCAGCGGGCGGGTTTGCGCAGAAAGTTACGGTTTCGGAGTTGTCTTGGAGTCAGCACCAAAAAAATCAAGGCGAGAGTCCCGCGTAGTCCTCTATGTGTGGGGCTATAAACCCCGGAGTCGTCCAAGGCTTTAAGCGTGGGGCAGAATGGATTGCTACACGTCAGTATGGCGATACCACTGCTAGTGTCGAGGTCGGAGTTACTGTCCTCGACATGATGAGCCAAGTGGCTCCTCCCTCCCGTCGATACATCACTGCACTACACGGCACGCTAACAATCGGGCCGAAGTCTCCCATCAACCCACCCGCGAACGAGGACGCCATATGCGCCGCTTTAAATCCCTTCGACACACCTAACGCACCCAAGGTGCATTTAGCCGCACCGCATCATTCTTTTGTGGGTCATCACATTCGCGCGCGGGCGCTCGCTCATGAGCCGTCACCGCCGAGAAATATTTGTATCTCGCGCGCGGTGCGGAGGCCGCTCTCTATCGCGCCGTCGATAAACTCGTGCCAGCCGTTGGCGGTGATTGAGCCCCCGAAGAAGAGACGGCCTTCAGGCTGCTGCAGGTCCGGCAAGCGGCTGAGTTGTCCAACGCTGTACGCGGGCCATGCGCCGCGCGCAAAAGGATCTGCCGCCCAGTCGTAGCCGCGTGTGTCGATCACGTCGACGTCGCCGAACAGGCGGCGCACTTCGGTGGTGATTTGCGCCTCGTCGTCCACATCGATGGTCGATGCGCGGGCCACGGTGATAGAGAGAATCGTGCCGACGTCATCGCCGTAAGCGAGCGTTTGCACCCAGTTCAACGGCCGCGCTTCGTCGCAGAACGCAAATACGCGGCCCAGGTTCTCGCGCAAGTGCACGAACAGCTTCGCCCCCTTCGATATCATGCCCTCGTTGATCCAGTTTTGCTTCGCGAGCGAGAGGGCGGGATAGAAATCAACGTCGGCATAGCAATTGAGTGGTAAAGTAATGACGGCAGCTTTGGCACTTACCGTGTTTCCGTCCCGGGTATGAAGGCGAACCGCACCAGCGTTGTGTTCGATACGTTCAACGGCTGCGTTCAGGCGAACCTCGCAGCCGCTATCTTCGATGAGGCACGTGATGAGACCAAGGGTGCCAGATTCTATGCGATAGTGGGTTTCGGCGTCGGCGAAGGCGTCGTAATTCCAGCCGCCGGCGGCGTAGAGCTTGAGCATGCCGGGCAGGCCAAATTTTGAGGTGACATCACCGCCATATAAAGCCATGAAGGAATTGAGTTGGATACGCTGCGTATCGGTGAGATCCAGTTCTGCGATGCGATCAGCGCACGAGAGTTCGTCGAGTTCCAAGACCTTCGGGTTATAGAGCGGCTCGTACGGCCGCGGAAACAGCTCCCACACGTCATGGCAGAATTTCTCGAAACTGTCGCGAATGTCCCTGAGGAATTGATCCGGTGGAACAACACTTGCCACGCCGTTGTTACCCATCACGCGGGTCTCGTCGAGGCCGGTAAACGGATCTTCGATCACACCAAGACCGTAGCGGCGCATTTCCGCCCACACGTGCGGTTGCAGCCAGTGCACCCACGCGCCACCAAGTTCGACCGGCCGACCCGCAAACTCCGCGGTGTACGTACGCCCGCCGAGTCGATCGCGCGCTTCGAGTAGAACCACGCGCAATCCTGCCTTACCAAGTTCGCGTGCCGCTGTCGCGCCGGCAAAGCCACCGCCAACGATGGCGATGTCGAAGTCCGTAACGCTGCGGTCCGCGGTGGTTGCGAGCGAACTGTCTGCTGCGTCAGGCGATGCGGAGGATTCAAGCCCCCTATGTGGGCCGGGTGTCCAATAGTTCGTGCTCACTGCTACTCCCGTTCGTCGATTATGTCCTCAACATGTGGGGCATTCTCTCCAACCCTCAAGACATTCCCGAAAGTTCCCATGAGCATAAGAGAATTCGCAGTACCTGTTCAAAACGGTCGAAGGCAATCAGTTTCCAGCCGGTGCGCCCACGACTCCAGCGCCGACGAGCAGCACTGGAGCAGTTCTGTATTGCTGCAGGTCAGACTGGTCTATCCCCCACTCCGCCCTGAAAATCGCCTAGAGACAAGGTAAAGCGCTCCTGCATCCGAATATCATCCGCCGTCCCCATGTCTCGGGTCATGCAGCAATACTCCAGGGAAATATTATTGGGGTCTCTGAAGTAGATAGATTGAGCGGCATCGTGATGCACGATGTCCGAGACCTGCACCCCTTTGGCCAAGAGCTCCGTACGTTTCGCTTCCAGGGCTGCGACCGACCCGGCTTCAAAGGCAAAATGATAAAACGCGCTCGGCACCCCCAGTCCTCGATTGATGCCCGCATCGTACTCCGCGGGAATCCCCGGAACTCCTTGCGCTTCCATAAAGGCCAAGAGCTGATCGCGGCCGATATTAAAGAACACATGCCGGATCTGCCCACCCTCCTTGATCCTGAGAATATCACAGCGCACCGGCTTGAACCCCAGTACGTTTTCGTAGAAGTCGCACGTTTTGTCCAGGTCCAGTGTTGACAGTCCGATGTGGGAGAAACCCTTGTGTGACATACCGAATCCTCCTTGTTGGATGGTCTTTCTATAAAAAACCTGGTGCTCGGATATTTCCGGTCAACGTCCCGACTCAGTTGCCAGCCCACGCCATCCCCCCAATCCCGCAGTCAGGAATGGGTTCATAGCTTAGCGCCTGCGGCTGCAAATATAGACTACTCCATTTTTGGGCGATCTCCCAGTTCCTTATGTGGACCAGCGGGGGTATTTGAACAGAAACCTACGGTTTCGAAGAGGCAAGCCCTCAATTATTTCATATGCGCCCCAATCATCCCGCCGATGAGGACACAGGGCTCATCCCAAGGATTGGACCAGCGATGCGCAGTTCCACTCTGAACGATGACGTCCCCAAGGCCGAGTTCGGTTTTCGAGCTGTCGTCGAGTTCGAGGACACAGCGCCCAGACACCACATAGCCAAAGTCGATCGCCGCTGAGCGATGCATACCTATACCTGACTCGTCCGGGAACATAGTCGCCATCATTCCTGGAAACAGCTGCTCGGCTTGGGAAAGATTTCCGTGATCTGGACGGCACGACCACCAAGTGGTCCGACAAGAATAAGATCAATGCCGTCTTGATTCGTCCCGACCGCTACATCTTCGATGCGGGCAACGGTGGCAATGCGCTGTGCCAGGCGCTTTTCAACGCACTCAATGCACCTCCATCTATGAATCCGTGGCATTGAGCATGCGCAACTCAGGCCAACTGTAGCAACTCTCCAGGGCATTCATCGTTGTGTTTGCGTTCATTGCTTACCGTCACGCCTGAGCCTTGATTGTTTTACCTCTTCGGGTAAGAACAGAATAATTCTTACCTAGGGGTGAGTATGCGTATCACATCAAAAGGCCAAATTACCATTCCCATTGAAATCCGGGAACAATTGGGGCTGCTGCCCTATACGGAAGTTGCCTGTGAGGTGGACGGAGATGCCGTGCGCATCACAAAGACACAGACCCGGCAGGGTCGAGGGCGTTCAATCGTGGCCCAACTACGCGGCAAGGGGACGGGCCGGATGACGACTGACGAAATCATGGCGCTCACTCGGGGGCCGCGCCCGTGAGCGCCGTTCTGGTGGATAGTAATGTCCTGCTTGATATTCTGACTGAAGATCCTACCTGGGGGATGTGGTCTGAAGAGGCCCTGGCCCGCTGTGCGGACACTGGCCTTCTTGTTATTAACCCCATTATCTACGCCGAGGTCTCGGTGAGATTCGACCGTATTGAAGACCTGGATGAGGCCCTCCCTCCCGCAGTGTTTCAACGAATCCCTTTGCCCTGGGAAGCCGCTTTTCTGGCCGGGAAGAGTTTTCTCGCCTATCGGAAACGAGTCGGCCGAAAGCGCTCTCCTTTACCGGACTTCTATATTGGAGCCCACGCTGCGGTTGCAGGGATGCCTTTGCTTACCAGAGATGTAGCCCGTTTTCAGACAAGTTTCCCTACAGTCCAACTGATTGCCCCCTAAGTAAGAACGTGTGGACAATTCGGGTCGGGCCTGATTAAGTAACCCGGTTGTGGAGGGGAAGGGCGTCCGAGTGCGAAAACCTTGTATAAGGAGGAAAGATTCTTGGCAAACTGGACTGAACAGAAGGCTCATGTAGCCGAAGCTGAATTAACGCTCATTAAGGGCGGATCAGGTAAACCCTTGTTAATGTTGCATGATGAGCTGGGATTCCCCGGATGGATGAAATGGAATGACGAGCTTGCGACAGAGCGCGCGTTCGTGATTCCGCTCCAGCCCGGTTTTGGCAAAACTCCGCGCCTGGAGTGGATTCGGGGTTTCCGTGACTTGGCCGGTCTGTATAGCATGGCGGTCAGAGAAATGGGGCTCGACCCGGTGGATGTCATTGCGTTCTCAGCCGGTGGATTCATTGCCGCTGAGATGGTTGCGGCCGACCCCAAGATTTTCAACCATTTGATTCTGGTGGGCCCGATGGGGCTCAAGCCCGAGAAGGGCGAAATATGGGATATCTTCCCGGTGACGATCCGGACCCATTTACGGGCAACCGTTGCCGACCCAGGGACCGCCGAGTTCGGGTCAATCTACGGCGGCGAGATGACGCCGGAGCAATTCGAGGCGTTTGAAGACGCCCGGGCGGAAAGCGCGCGCATCGGCTGGGAACCGTATATGCATAATCCGAGCTTGCCCTATCTGTTGCGTGGCGTAAAAAACGTCTCCACCCTGCTGGTCCGCGGGTCCGAAGATCGGATCGTGCCAGCGGGTTGCATTGCTGCCTATACCAAAGCCATTGACGGGGCCAGGGCCGTGGAAATCGCCAATGTCGGCCATCGTCCGGAAATCGAAAACTCGGCCGAATTTGTCAAAATCGTGCAAGACTTCCTGGCGTCGTAATTGTGTGGGACAAGCTCGTCCGAAGGAGAATGCCTTATGCAAATTTCCTATTTCACCGAACGGCCCTATCGTGGTCTGAACGAAGACGAGATACTCAAGAACAAAGCCTACTTCGCCGTACCCAACGCCCTGTTCGACCGCGAGCAGGCGGCCAACGATTACAATTATTATCTGGATGAATACTGCTATGCCGAAGAACTCGGTTTCGATGCCGTTGCGCTCAACGAGCACCACGGCAATCCCTTCTGCATGGGCAGCGTCATGAATGTCGAAGCTTCCATCCTGGCGCGGATTACCAATAAAGTCCGTATTGTCCTGATCGGCAACCCGCTGCCCGTGCTGAAGCACCCGCTACGCATGGCCGAAGAGCTGGCCGAGATTGATCTGATCTCGCGCGGTCGTCTCGTTACCGGTTGGGTACGCGGAGCGGGCAGCGAGCAGTTCTTTAATAATGCCAACCCGGCCTATAACCGGGAGATGTTCAATGAAGCTCACGACTTTATCGTACAGGCCTGGACCAAGCCCGGTCCGTGGCGCTACGAGGGCAAACATTTCCACTATCGCCATGTGAACCCGTGGGCGCTACCCTACCAGAAACCACATCCGCCCATGTGGATTCCCGGTGTGCTGAGTCCGGAGACGGCCCGCTGGTGCGCGGAACATCGTTACCCCTATCTGGGGCTGGGCACGGCCCTGGGACCGACCTGTGACCTGTGGGATTTCTACGCCGATGAAGCCGCTAAGCACGGCTATCAGGCCGGGCCGGAAAACTTTGGCTATCTGATTCCGACCTTTCTGGCCGAAACGGAAGAGAAGGCCCAGGAAATCGGCAAGAACTTTGTGTTCGGCGGCGGCCAGAACGCTTTCTCCCGCCCCGAGCATACCCTGCCGCCGGGCTATAACTCCAAGGGGGCGATCCGGATGTTGGCCAAACATCCGGGTGGAAGCTGGCTGGGTGTCAGCCCCGAGAAATTACGGGCTCAGTCGGACGATGGTCGGCCCGACACCACCGACTTTGATACCGTCCGTCAGAAACTGCTCAAGGGCTACGGTAAGGCGCAGAAGAATCTCCAACTCCTCATCGGCACCCCGGAGTCCGTCCTGCCCAAAGCCAAGACTCTGTTGCGGGTGCTGCGTCCGAGCATCTTTGTCTTTTTCAACATCCAGGGGCCGGTTGGTGACGAGGACCGCAAAACGAGCATGCGTCTGATCGCCCAGGAGTTGACCCCGCGACTGCGAGAATATGCCAAGGAAATCGATCTGGTCGATCCGTTTGAACGCACCCCAGGCTCGGTGACCTATCGCAACGGGGTGACGCGCGACCCGGTTGTGGACCGCGAACCTTTGGCTGCGTTGGGCATGGCCGGCTAGGTCGCACATACGGGCCGGGTGTCGTTTGTGTTTGCAGGCGGAAAGGGTGGTCGTGAGGCCACCCTTTTTGTTGTGCGCAGAACAGCGATAGGATGCCCCTAGGAGAAACGCTGTCCCCAGACTGAGGAGGACGCGCACGATGAGTGATGCTCACGAACATGATACCGGCGCGGCCTTTCAGCAGCGCCAGTTGACACCCGACCAGAACCGTGAACGCGAGATTCGGGTCAAGGCGATCGAAGCCCTGCTAACCGAGAAAACTTTCGTTTCCACCGCACTGCTCGATACCGTTCTGGACTCGTATGAAAACGATATCGGGCCGCTGAACGGCTGTCGGGTGGTTGCCCGAGCATGGACGGACCCTGCCTATAAGGCCCGTCTGCTTGAGAATGGCACCGCCGCTATAGCCGAGCTGGGCTTTGGCGGCTTGCAGGGCGAGCATCTGGTCGTGGTGGAGAATACGCCCCAGACGCATAACGTGATCGTCTGTGCCCTGTGCTCGTGTTACCCTTGGCCGGTTCTGGGCCTGCCGCCGTTCTGGTATAAGAGCCAGTCGTATCGCTCCAGGGTCACGGGCCGGCCGCGTGAGGTCCTTCGGGAGTTTGGGCTTGAGCCGGACGAAAACATCCAGATTCAGGTCTGGAACAGCACCTTCCAGACCCGCTATATGGTCCTGCCGGAGCGACCGGTCGGTACGGAGCAGATGACGCTCGATGAGCTCACGGCTATTGTCACGCGCGATGCGATGATCGGAGTGGCGCGGGTCGAGCCTGAGAAACAGCAACAGCCCGGCCTTTCCCAGAGACACGTCTCTGACATGCAGGGTCCTGCCTCTCTGCCCCGACGGAGCGGCGAACTCCAGTTCCAGGACCCGTGGGAAGGTATCGCGTTTGCCCTGGGGGTCGCCCTATGCGAACAGGATCATTATGCCTGGTCCGAGTTTCAGGAGCGATTGATTGCCGAGATTGCCAGTGCGGACCGGCAGCCGACTGAGACACGTCCAACCTATTACGAAAGCTGGCTGGCCGCCCTGGAAAAACTGCTCGACGCCAAGAATATCCTGACTCAGAGCGTAATCAACCGCCGCGTCCGACAGATTAAACAGGGCCTCTCTCTGCGCCGCACCCGTCTTCCGTTTGGCATCCGGTCGTGGCCTGATGACGAAGGATAGGCCGCGGACCCTGGAGGCCCGTCCCCCACATCCCCTCCCTGGAGGGGATAGGACTAGCCCTCCGGTGGCGGACCGGCGATAATTTTTTGGCTTTCCAGGTCTGCTAGTTCCTCTGAAGCCAGTCCCAGAACTTCCTTGAGGACAAGGTGGGTGTGCTCACCGGGATGGGGGGCGCTGGGTAGATCAGAGGGTTCCAGGTCGCGGGCTTCGATCACCGGGCCGGGCACCCAGATCGACCCGAGATCAGGATCGTCAACGTGATGGAAACAGGGCAGGTCTTGGGAGTACTGTTCTGCTTCGATACTGTCCCGACACGGCTCGACTACCAGCCCGGCCTGGCTCAGGGTCGTGAGCACTTCCTCTTGCGACCGGGCCGCAATCCAGTCGGCAATTTGCTGCTTAATCGTATCGACCCGCTCATAGCGGGCGTGGTCGCCGTGAATCTCATGGCCCTGCTCGTCGAGAGCGAGGTTGCGCAGGCCGGTAGCTTCGCGCAGCCGACGGAGGACCGAATCGCCAATCAGATTCAGGGTGACGAACTTCCCGTCCCGGGCGCAGTAATGACCGTGGACAGCGTCCAGCAGATTGTCGCCGATCGGTTCCCGGCCCTCGCCCGTTGCCTCGGCCTGGGCGTACCAGCCCAATTCTGCCAGGGTTTGGAAGGCGACCTGTTCCAGGGCGATCTGATAGCAGTCGCCCCGCCCGGTTTCCGCCAGACGGCGCAGGGCGACATGGAAAGCGTTGAGGCCGTGCAGTCCGGTGAGCATATCGAAAAACGCCACCGGAATGGTGAGCGGTCTGCCGTGCGGCTCGCCGGTGGCATGAGCTAACCCGGTCGCCCCCTGCATGGAGTAATCGTTGGCCGCCCGCCCGTCGTGCCCGCCGTCGAACTGGATTTTAATGACGGACGGGCCGCAGTGCTCGACCAGATGAGCGTAGTCGAGCCAAGGCGCCATGCGCGGGGGCCAGTTGCTGATCAGCACATGGGTTTCTCGAATGAGGTCGAGGACGAGCTGTTTACCTGCCTCCTGGCGAAAGTCGATGGCAACCGCCTGCATGCCACGGTGCAGCATCTGCCAGGGGATGCTGACCCCCGCCCGATTCAGGGGGCCACGATCCCGGTCGGGCAGGCCGCGGCCATGGTGTGCCCCCATAATGGGCTCGACCAGAATGACGCGCACGCCGAGACGCATCAATTCGAGCAGCATCTTGTTCGGGGCGACAAACAGCCCAATGGCAACAACGGTAATCTCTTCGCCGTCTATGCTGTAGCGTAATTGGAAAGGCATGCGCTACCTCCTCTATACGTTAATGATACCACAGCACCTGATGCTCATCCCACTCAACCCGCTTCCCCGGCGGGATAACAAACGTGGTCATGGCATGCTCAATGATGGCCGGCCCGTTGACCATATTCCCGGCCTGGAGGCGGTCCATATCCCATAGATTGAAGTCCAGCCATTCTTTTTTCCAGTAGGCCCGCCGCCGCCCTTTTGAGGCCTTCGGGTCAGGGGTCTTGTCACCAAGGTCAAATTGGCGGGTAACGGGCGCACGTTTGTCCACCACGGCTTCAATAAACGCGCCGTCAATCTGATAACCGGCCTCTGGGAAGCGTCCCGCAACCGGGTAGATCCGACCAAATTCTTTCTCAAAACTCTCGATCAAGACCTCAACGTCGTGCTGCGTTTCGACCGTGCCGTGTGGCACGTGAGCGCTCCAACTCACAAACAGTTGGCCGACATAGCGCGCGGAGATGCCATAGCGGAAGTGAATCTTCTCTCTGGCGACCCCGACCCGGGCGAGTTCGGTATAGGCCTGCTCCTCCAGTTCGCGCCAGGCGGTGGCGACTTTCTTGGCTTCCTCGATACGTTCGTCAGGGGTCAGCTCCGGCGAGAGCGTACAGACCACGGTTTTTTCGATGCGGGAAAAATTTTCTGCCACGGATATGCCCCAGGCCGAAAAGGCCGCCGCCCAGGGGACGGTACACACGGCCGCGGCTTCAACTCGCTCTGCCACCCCCCAGAGGTGGAGCGGGCCGCTGCCGCCGTACACTAAGAGCACATAGGCTCCAGGGCTGAGTCCACGGCTGAGCAATGAGCCGTTAATATGATCGCCTAGGGAGTCATGAATCATGTCCAGGACCCCTTCACATGCCTCGTATACCTCTATGCCCAGCGGGCGAGCCAGCCGTTCTTCCAGCGCGGCTAGGGCCTTGTCCCGGTCCAGCTTGACCCGTCCGCCCAGAAAATTGTCCGGCGAGAGGTAGCCCAATACCAAATCCACATCGGCCACCGTAATCTCGGGATGATTGAGACATACGCCGACCTGGGGGCCGGCACTCTGGGGTCCCAGCGTGACCCGCTTATAGCGCAGGTCCACATGGATCTCCGTTCCCGCGCCCGAACCAATGGAGTCAATACCCAGAGCTGGCGCGTTCAGACGATGGCGCGCAAAGTCCAGACTCCGCGCGACCGGCAGCAGGCCATCGACAATCGCACCCACGTCAAACGTGGTACCGCCCAGGTCGCAGCACACGACATTCTGCCAGCCCTTGACATCGGCTAGGGCTTGGCCGCCCAGGATGCCGCCAATGGGTCCTGAGACAACGGTCTCGTACAGACGGGGGTGACGGATACTAGCTACCGCGCCGTATAAGAGTAGGGTTCCCAGTTCGTAGGGATACTGGTCCGCTCTGGCTGCGGCTTCAACCGCGAGGAGTTGAGCCCGCGTGTGCTCTGCGCCGTAACACTCAACCAGGAGGCTCTTCATGCGGGTGCTTTCCTGACGGCGCGGACAGATATCGGCCGAGGTGACGACCGGAACGGTCTGCCTGCGTTCCCGTATCACCCGCTCGGCAATGGCTTTGGCCTGGTGTTCGTGGCTGGGGTTGGTGTACGAGCACAAAAAGGCAATGCCGATGGCTTCGGTCCCTTCGTCCAGGAAAAAATGTATTGCGTCTTCGACCTCTTTTTCGTTGAGTGGGATGAGAACCGTACCTTCGGCCAGTTGCGACCCGGCGCGATACGGACTACCGCCGAGAATCCGTTCGGATATACCCTTCACATGCCTGAGGGAAACGAGCGGAGCCGTATGTTCGTGGAGCTGCCATTTGGCCTGTTCCAGACGCGTCTGGCCCAGCCAGGTAAGGCCCCGCTCAATAGAGGGATAGTGTTCAAAGCCCCGCGTGACGAGCAGACCCACCTTTGCACCGGTTCCGGTCACCACCAGGTTCGTCAGCGTTGTACCGGCATAAATCACCATCTGGGTGGTGGCGTGGACCTGACTGCGGGTAACCCCGGCTTCCTGAGCCGCGTCGGCCACCGCTTCGAGATAGCTCTCGGCCTGATTGTCCGGGACGGTCAGGCTCTTGCCGATATAGCCGTTACCCGCCTCGTCCGAGAGGTAACAGTCGGTCATCGTGCCACCCGCGTCCAGGGTCAGAAAATAGCGGTCCCTCATTGATCGTCTTCCTCGGCCCAGGCCGCGGTGAGGGTGGCGGAACGATCCTGATACCAGTCCGGGCTTTCGTCCGGCAGCGGCCGGCCCAGCCAGTCCCGGTACAGGCTGTCCAGGTCGGGCAGGAGTTCGAACACAATCGGGTAGCCGTGAGGTGCGACCTCAACACCGAGCTGAGCATAACACCCCGGACAGTAGAACTCTCGGACCTCCAAATGTTCGGGATTGGGCAGAATGCCAGCGTTATACACCTCTTCAAGCTCTTCTGTGGTTTTCCGTACGGCCAGCATGCTGTGGAGTTTCCAGTTCACCCGGTAGTCACCAAACTCATGCCCGCAGTCGCATTTAACGACCCGTCCGCCCTGTGCTTTCTGCACGATATAGAGATGCTCCGATATCCGCAGCAGAATGGTATCGTCCCAGGCCGCCCGCTCCTGAAGGACGTGCAGATAGGTCCAGAAGCGATCCGGGTCCTTGGCCGGCATTCTGATGAGGTCTTTGACCTGATCTTCCGGTAGTTGTCCGTCAACCAGGAGACGGATGCGTTCCTGCATTTTACGATCCATACGTGTCCTCGTCCTCGGCCACCTGCCAAAACGAGCCAAAGGCGTCTCGAAAGGTCTCGTACTGGCGACAGTCCTCATACATCTGCTGGCTCATCTCGGGCAGGCTGTTGCGTTGTACGCGTTTGCGCTCGTTTCTCCACCAGTCCCGGACCGGTACGGCGCGCTGTTTTCTTCGTTCCTTGAGACGCTGCCGCGCCTGCCGGGTGGCCTCCACATCTATCGTCCACTCGTGGTCTGCCCGCTGCGCCACGACGCCGTAGACCGTTTGGGCCACCTCGGGCGAGAGCCAGCCTTCTTCCAGGTCGGTACACACCCGAGCCGGGTCCCGGTCCAAGGGTTCCCCCCACGAACTGCCGGCCTCGTTGGCGTAATAGATCAGATCACCGTCAGTCACCTCCCATTCCGGCGTTTGGGTGACGTTGTCGAGCATCTGCTCGGCTGTGAGCAGTCCGCGTGCCAGATAGTCTCTCGCTTCGAGCGCATTGCGTGGCAACGGAATCTGTTGGGCTATCAGTTCCTGGACGTTGGTTTTGTGCAGGAGCAGAATATAGGAGGGCAGGGCGGGATAGCCGCCGCAGATGCCGACGATACAGGCGGGCGAGGTCCCGGTTGGCGAGCCGGTGCTGTGGAAGGTCATTTTCCCTCCGGGGTTGGTCACCAGATAGCCGATGCCAAACGCCACGGGGCCGCGATACTTGCCATGCACCATCACATCGGGTACGAGCCCCCGACTGAGGTGGGTGATGGCCGGACACAGGAACTCGTACTCTTCCGCCTCACCGATGTCGGACAGCGGGTTGCCGGTGCCGACGGCCACGGACACGCCATCCCGCCAAGGGGTGACCCCCAGGGGCATGTTGGCGGTCAGACTCCAGTCCGCACTGGCAAAGGGGGTGCCGTTGGCGAAGCTGCCCTCGAAAGAGCTGATACCCCACAGGACTTCGTTGACCCAGGCCTCTTCCAGGAAGCCCCGCGCAAAACGTCCCAGGGCATAGCCGCGGCCAAGATTGCTGTGCGCATCAATGGCCATGACGCAGCCGTGGACCGAGCCCAGGTCATCCCGAGTGGGCTGGCACAGGCTGCCGGGGTCGGTCTTGCGCTGGGCGATTTCATAGATGGCGTTACTGATAGCCGGTCCCATGGCCAGGACCGGAAAGTCGGTATACGCGCCAAGATTCCAGCCACCGGGATAACAATTATAATGGGTAAACCCCTGAGAGCTGGCCCCTCGAAAATCCTGGGTAATCGTCCCATCGGGGTTGATCTGACAGGTGGCCGGGACGTGGAGGGTGCAGTCGATAGCCTCTGGAAACGCCGTGCCCAGATACTGCTTTTGGGTGACGTGGATAATTTTGGGATGATGGGAGATCATGGGAATCTGCCAGGCTTTGACCCGTTCGATGATCTCACGCCGGTCGCGCTCAATAATCTCGTGCATGGCCTGGACAAAGCGTTCAGCCCCAAACTCTTCAGTCATATTGAGGACGCGCTCGCGAACCATCAGCGCGCCGACCAGCTTCATTTTGTCATCCAGGACATTCATCACTCCCATCCGGGTTCGCCGTTTGAGAGTGAGCTCCCAGGCTTTGGATTGGACGAAGTTCTGACCGGTCTTCTGGGGCGGAACAACGAATCCGTCCGTATAGGTGGTGGGCGACACCCCGGCCATACCCGGCGTAAACGCACTCCCGACATCGACCAGATGCAGGCTGGCCGCAGCCCAGCCAATGAGTTTGTCTTCGGCAAAGAGTGGCAGAACGGTATACATATCGTTGTTCTGCGAGCTGCCGTGGACCGGGTCATTACACGAAAAAATATCCCCGTCGTGGATGCCGCCCATGCCGGGGTCTGCGTCATAATCAAGCTGGCCCATGGTCCCGATCATCATCCGCAGGGCACCGGAATGCCCGCACAGCCCCCAGGAGGAGGCAACAGCGCGTCCGTCCGGGGTGGCTACAAATTGCAGTAACTCTCCGGTAATGGCGCTGGGTGAGGTTGAGATCAGCATGGAGGTGTCGCGGCCATACTGCGTCGCCGTGATCAGTTTCCAGTAAATCCGTTCAAGCTGGGTCGGCTCATGCGCAAAGAGGTGGAGGGCCTCAGGGCCATACGACGAGCCGGTCTCGGCCTGGTTGTGCTCGCGCTCTTCAACGACTTCTTTGAGCGTTCTGTCCCCGTGGACTATCCCCATGGAGGTTCCTTTCACTGGCAGGCGATTATTGTAGGGGGCCGTCTAGCTGTCAAGCATTCTCTTTGGGGCGGTGAAGATATTGGGGAAAAAGAGCGAATTAGGGACTATACGGGAAGTGCTCGGTCTTGTGACCTTCCGTAACGAGGCCGGGTGCGGCTTCGATTGAGCGGCGGAGAAAGCACTGGATTTCAGGGATATCTGGGAAGGGGGCTGAGGTCCCCTCCGCTGTTCGACACGGGTGTGTATATGAGGACTTTCGGCTTATCCGGCAACTCCGAAAGTTCTCACTGGACGTTATCTAACCGTATGTTTACCGACAGTGTGGAATGACTTCCCTGGCAAAACGCTCCATCGAGCGTTTGACGATGGCATGATCGACCAGTCCGCCCTGGTTGAAATAGCCGATAAACTCGGTCATAGGAAATTCCTGCTTGAAGTGCCGAATGCGCTCGATGCAGTAATCCGGGTCGCCGAAGGCGCCCATCTTGTTGTCCAATCCCTCGTAGTTGACCCGCTCCAAGCGCTCCACTATCTGTTGAAAGGCTTCGTAGCTTTTGATGGTGGTTTTGCCGAGCGGACGGAGCCGTTCTCCCGCGGCGCGAAAAAAATTCATCAGGCTGGGTTCGTATTCTTCCCGGGCTTTGGCCCGGCTGTCGGCAACGTGGACGGGAAACATCAGCGCCACATCGGGCCGGACGCCGGGTTTTAGATTGTTCTGATACTCAGCGATATAGCCGCGCAGTTTGTCGGGCGGGTTAATCAGCGGAGAAGCAAAGATCGACAGGCCGAGTTGACCGGCTAAAGCAAAGGTGTCCGGGCTGTTTGCCGCCATGCGTATCGGAGGGTAGGGCTGCTGAATGGGGCGCGGCACGACCGGCAGATCCTCGGCCTGGAAGTATTTGCCCTGATAGGACAGGCGGTCCGTTGTCCAGGCGGTGCGAATCACGTCGAGGGCCTCCGCAAAGCGCTCCCGACTCTCTTCCATGGGCACGTTGTAACCCTGGTAATGCACCGGCGCGGTGCCGCGTCCGACGCCGAACTCCAGCCGCCCGCCGCTCAGAATATCGGCGGTGGCCGCTTCTTCCGCCATTTTCATCGGGCTGTGCAGCGGCAGGAGGGTGACGGCGGTGCCCAGGCGGATACGCTCGGTATGCTGGGCCGCGGTTGCCAGCACCATAAGCGGCGAAGCCATAATCGAAGTGCTCGGCCCAAAGTGCAGTTCGCCCAGCCAGACGGTATCAAAGCCGACTTCGTCGCCCAGGCGAATCTGGGCCAGAATGTCGTGGTAGCGCTGGCGCTCCGACTGCGTGGGCGCGCACGGCAACTGATCGAAAAACCCAAAGCGCATGAATCCCTCCTTATTTGCCTGGGCGTATTGCTCATTCTTTTTAGCGGGCGGTATATCCTCCGTCGATAACCAATTCTGCGCCGGTCACATACGAGGACTCATCCGAAGCAAGATAGAGTACGCCATACGCAACTTCTTCAGCCGTGCCGTCCCTGCCCAGAGGAGTGAGCCGCAAGAGCATCTATCGTCTTCCCTTAGGACGTGTGGGGGCGAGACTCGTGGTAGTGGATGACTTTCCAGGCCGTGTCTGTGCGCCGCAGGATAAAGGTGTCGCGTCCACCGGTCACAAAGGGCTCGGCCAGCCGTCTGAGATCGGCCTCAAAGTGGAAATTGCAAAACGCGTAGGCCGTATCACCGAACACGTCGATGGTGATATCGCTCAGCTGCATGGCCCTGACGCGGATGACCGACTCCGCGGCATGACGAAAATAGGCCTCAACCTCGGCCCAGCCCCGGATCGGCTGAGCCCGCTCCTCGGGAATATACAGGATATGTTCATAGTCGGGGTCCCAGATGCTCTTGAGCCCTTCCCAGTCCATGGCTTCCCAGCTTTTGGAATAACGCTCAAGAACAGCTCTGATCTGCTGTGTGTCCTGTTCCGTGGTTGACATGTGTGCAGTCCTCATCCGAGTTGGATAACAAAGGTCTCCAGGGCTCGATTGAATGCCAGCGGCTGCTCAATCTGGTACATATGGGCGACGTCGGTGACGATCTGCAAGTCCGCGTTGGGCATGTGCTCGGCCAGAATCCGGTTGGCTTCAACCGGCGTGGCCTCGTCCTCTTCGCCCACTACGATCAGCGTGGGCTGAGTAATCTCCGCGAGCCTGGGCGTAATATCCCAATTCCACACGCCGTCCGGGTGTTCGACCAGGGCGCAGGCCACGCGCCGTGGAAAGGCGACAGGATCGAGCAGATTGTTCTTGAGCAGGTGACAGATCTCGGGCCGCTCGTGCCGTGTCCGCTGGGAAAAACACCGCCGCACAAACTCGTCGGTCATCTCTTCGTATTTGGTCCGTAAGTCTCTCAGCAGATCGGTCGAATCCACAAATCGGGTCAGATTTGTCGCGCTGCTGATAATCAGATTGCCGGCGACGAGGTCCGGGTTGTCCAGACATATCTGCATGGCCCGCATGCCGCCCATGGAATTGCCAACCAGAATCGCGCGGTCAAGGCCCAAAGCGGCCAGCACGGCGGCATCGTCCGCCGCCATCTCCTGAATGGAGTACCCGCTCAGCGGCTTGCTCGAACGCCCGTGACCCCGGGCTTCAATCACAATACAGCGATAGTGGTGGGCCAGGAGTGGGACCTGGTAGGTCCATATCCAGGCGTTGCAGGAGTACCCGTGCAGAAAAACGAGCGGCCGACCCTGCCCATAATCGTCGTAATGCACGCGAATCCCGTGCTCTCTTTCAACGAATGGCATGGACGCTCCTCTTCTCTTTCACTACTGGCCGAGGAAGGGTGTTTTCACCCAGCCGTCGCCGTATGGCGTAAAGAAGAAGGGCGTTACGCTGAGGTGTTTGAATTTCCACTCGCCGTCCCGCTTCTCATAGCGCTCTTCGTAGCGACCGGTCAGCCAGGCGGCTTGGTTGCCCTCGGCCAGGGTGCAGGGCTGAAACAGGTACCACTGGCCCGTGGCAGTGTCCGCGTCCACCTCAATAATGGGGTTCATGACGTTGTGGACCGCAAAAGGAAAAATTTCAGACGCGCCCTGAAAGAAGGTGCGGATGGCCTCACGGCCTTCGTGCTTGCCAAATTTTCCGCCATCCCAGACCGCGTCCTCGGTAAACAGTTCGGCAATGCCGTCCGCGTCGTATTGATTGTCGCAGAAGGCACAGTAGCGAGCTTTGAGTTTCTTGATGGCTTCAATGCTTTCCAGGGTTTGAATGCGTTGGGCGAGATCGTCAGCGTTCATGTCTGCTCCCTCCTCTGCTAGATGGGTGAGATGGTTGAGATGTTATTGCCTCGTTGTTTCTGAAGACCCGATGGGTGTGGCCGGCTCCGCCTTGACCAGACGGCAGGGGAGACCGCGCAGTAGCCAGGTACCCATCATGGGGTCACACTGCGCCGGGTCATCATCGGTACACACATTGATATTCGTTTCCCACAGGCCGTACAGCTCCGGGGCCTGTCCTGGACGCTCGGGATACCACCAGCGGTCGGCCTGGACGACGCGCGGATGAAGGGTGTCATCCAAGCGGGCGACGTGCCGTACGCTGCCGATTGGGGTCTCGATGGTGATCCATGTTCCGTCCTCAATACCGAGTTCCGCCGCGGCGTGCGGGTGAAGCTGAACCACCGGGTGGGGATACTTCTTGCGGAACCAGGGCATCTGCTGGCTGTTCTGGTGAAAGCCTTCGATCACCCGCCCTCCGGTTGTCAGCACCAGCGGATAGTCGGTCGACCAGCGCGTAAAAATTTCCGGTTCCTCGTAGACGGGCAGGGCCGGGTAGTCGAGGTCGGTCAGGATGGCTGAGCGTAACTCCACCCGTCCGGATGGGGTCCCAAAGCGCGGTTCATCGTCCTGGGCCGACCGATCAACGAATTTCCCGTAGCGTGGCGTAGCGGACATCCACGGCCCGGTCTGCTGAGCAAGAGTGTGAAAGCTGAGGCCGGCCGGTCGCAGACAGGTATCCCAGAACTCTTCAACGGTTTCCGGCCAGTCGGCCTCCTGACCCAGCCGCTGCCCGAGGTCTCTCCACAGCTCATAATCGTTCCGGTGACCATACTCGGGCTCGATGGCCGCGTGGCTCGCCGCGGCGTAATCGCCGGCGGTGCCCATATAGCCGAGGCCGGTAGAGAAGGACGGCTTTTCGAGCCAGTGGCTGGCTGGCAGGACGTAGTCGGCCAACTGCGCGGTCGGAGACAGAAATAGGTCGTGGACCACCAGCAGTTCCAGGTTGGCACTCCGCAGCGCTTGCTCGACCCGCCTGGCATTGCCGCTCCCACCCAGCGGATTATGGTGCTGGACAAACAGCCCCTTGACCGGGTACGGCTCGCCCTGAGTAATCGCCTGCCACAGGCTGGGCTCATGGGCCGAAGCCGTCCAACTCAGCAGGTGGTGCTTGCCGTGCCAGGCCGGTGCCATGGCCGCATCAAGCTGTTTATACCCGTCGCCCAGAAGACGAAAGCGATCGATCCCCAGTCGCTTGCGCCACTGTTCTTCGGGCAGGCGGTTCATCAGCATCACATCTCCGTTTGCCACGACCTGCCGGGGAGGGCCGGATAGGGAGTGGCCGCCCTCCCGATCCAGATTGCCGCTAATGGCCACCAGACAGGCAATCGCCCGCGCAGCCTGGAGGCTCGCCGGGCCGAGCTGGCACACTCCGTTGCCACTATTGATGATGCCTGGCCGACTACGGGCAAACAGCCGGGCAGCTTTGACCAGGAGTTCTTTTGGGACCCAGGTGAGTTCGGCGGCCCGTTGCGGCGAATAGGCGGCCACGTGTTGCTGCAGGGCGTCGAACCCGATGGTGTACTGCTCGACAAACTCCCGGTCGTACAGCCCTTCTTCAATCAGAACCGAGAGCCAGCCCAAGGCTAAGGCCCCATCCGTCCCCGGACGGAGCTGCAACCACAGATCGGCCTGTTTTGCCTCGGTGGTATAGTGGGGGTCAACCACAATGAGCGTGGCTCCCTGGCGGTGGGCTTTGACGATCTGTTTCCACAGGAGGGGCACCGAAGCACTCGGCCGCATCCCCCACAGCACTATGCATTTCGTAAGGCCGGGGACGGGAGAAGTGTGCGCGGTCGGGCCATAGCCATAGGTCAGGGCCTCGGCCATGGTTGTTGGGCCGGAGCAGATTTTATCCTGTCCGGCGCTGTTGGGGCTGCCGAAAAGGTTCAGAAAGCGCTCGCCAAGGCCCCAGTCCGCGCCATGAAACGTGCCGAAGGTGACGGCAACACTCTCAGGACCGTGCTGGTGCTTCAGGGTTTGGAGTCGTGCGGCAATATCGTCCAGGGCTTCGTCCCAGCTGACCTGCTGCCAGGCTCCCTCTCCCCGTTGCCCCGTGCGTTTGAGTGGCCAGTGGACGCGCCCCTCCTGATAGTGCAGTTCGGCGGCCCGGCGGCCCTTAATACAGACAAACCCCTGACTGATCGGATGCGCCGCATCGCCGCTGATCTGGGTAATGCGCCCGTCCGCCACGTGGGCGAGCACGCCACACTGTTGGGAGCAGCTACAACATATGACGGGCCTGACGGCTGTCAGCTCTTGGGTGGAAAGAGTCATGGCGCACGCCTCTCATGCAAAGAATATGAAATCGCTCTAGTCCATCTCAGACTTGGTGTCAATGAAAAAGTATTTCAAGCGTTCGAGACCACACGTAAGAATATGTCTTGCCAACACGGGGGAAAAGGGCGTAGAGAGGAAAACGGTTCTGAAAAAGGGAGGGCTTGGTGAAATTCGGAATTTTTTCTACCGTAACAAAAGCTGACGAGCGCAGTGTCCAGCAGCTATTCCAAGAAAACCTTGAACAAGTCGTGTACGCCGAACAGCTCGGCTATGACAGCTTTTGGTTTGCCGAACACCACTTTTCCACCTACAGCATGATTGCCTCGCCCAACCTGATGGTGGCATCGGCCGCTCAGCGGACCAGTCGCATCAAGCTCGGCCCGGCGGTGAATGTCCTGCCGTTCCACCATCCGATTCGTTTGGCCGAAGAAGGGGCCATGCTCGATATGATGAGTGACGGTCGCTTGCTGTGGGGTATAGGCCGGGGCATCCAGCCCGGAGAATTTATCCCCTGGAAAGTGAACCATAACCAGAGTCGTGAGATTTTTGACGAAACCCACGAAGCTGTCATTCGTGCCTGGACGCAGCCCACCTTTTCTTACACCGGCCGGTTTATTGATATTCCCGAGACGACCCTGGAACTCCGGCCAGTCCAAAAACCCCATCCCCCGATTTGGACCGCGGGTCTGTCCGAACCGTCCGTCCGCTGGGCGGCGAAGCATAACTATCCGTGTATGGAAGTGTATACCTTGCTCCCGACCATGCAGCAGCATTGGGGCATCTACAAGGCGGAAAATGCCCGGCATGGCCATAGGATTGATCACGTTGGCCTTGTGCCGACACGTCACGTGTATCTGGCGGCCACGGATGAGCAGGCAAAGGCGGAGGTCTTACCAACGCTTGCCACCCGTTGGCAGCAGCTCCTCAAGCTCGCCAAACCCGCCGAAATGGCACAGTCGTCCTCTTACGCCTATCTCAAAGGAACATTTGATGCCGCGGCCAGAGGCGATCTAACCGAACTTATGGACCTGGGTATGCTCCTGATCGGCAGCCCGGAAACCTGTGTGCGGCTGATTGAGCGCCATCAGGAGTTCTTGCCAGATCTCCAGTATATGATTCTCTTTTTTGCCTATGGTAGCCTCAGTCAGGCGCAAATCCAGAACTCGATGCGTCTGTTTGCCGAGGAAGTCATGCCGGAGTTCCCGGATGCCGAAGCCCACATGTCAACGGTCAACGGACATAGCGCACGGGAGGAGCGGATATGACAGCCGTCACTCAGAAAATCTGGTTTGGGCAGCCGCTCGTGCCGGGCAAAAGGCCAGTCAAGAAAAACCTGTTTGAGGAAGTTATTCACGCCACCGGAACCTTGGAGCTTGTGCCGGTTTTTCCCTATCTCGACGATGGGGCGATCGTGCCGTGTCTGAGCGTCTCAATCGGTGGGGCGCACGCCAAAAAGTTCCAGTTTTTTCACGAGAACGTCGTCCCTGAAGTGCTGCTCTGCCTCGCTGGTGAAGACAGTGCGCTCCAGGCGGGCCAGATGATGGTGCTGCCCAATATGCACGGGGTTAATAATTTCTTGAAAGACTTGGCGAACGAACGCGCTTATATGGTCGTGCTGATTACCATTCGCATGAACTCCCATGACAATCAAAATGAGGGATTTGTGATCCGATGCGAGCAGTGCAACGAGGTCGTCTATCAGCGCGAAACCAATATCAAGCGCGGGCCGGAGCGGCCGTATTACCCGGAGTTTCATGCCCTCGGCTTCTACGCTGATACGATTGATGCGTTCAACGCCTCGGCTCGGGCGTGTCCCAAGTGCGGTCATGTACAGGCGCCCTTTCCGGCCGAGCAGGTTGGCTGGCGACGCTACGCTCAGCAGGTTGCGGTTGCCAACCGTGCCCGGACAGCCAGCGAGCAGCGTGTCGCGCGCGACGGGTAGGGAGAGCGGTTATGGAACGCAGACGCATGGTACAGCTCTTTGAGGCGGCCGAGCATCTCTGGGGGTCGTTCGATGATTTCCCTGCTCTGCCGCCTGGCATTGATCCCATGCCGCATCTCAGTCGGAATACCATCTCGCAACCCTTCTTTCTGGTCAGCGACCAGGATCAGACCTTGATTAACCTGACCGGAGCGGGAGAGGTATGGGTCGGGGGGGAGCGGCCGGAGCAATTGCAGCTTGTGGTTGGGGACAGTGTCTATATTCCAGCTGGTATTCCCAGTCGGGTGATAACCCATACCCCGAGTTTGCAGGTCCGCTTCAAAGCTGAGACCCCAGGCAGAGAAGCAGTCATGTGGTACTGCCCCGACTGCCGGACTGTGGTGCATTGGCGGTCTATTGATACCCAGGCTGAAATTTCCCAGGCGGCCTATTGGCAAGCGGTTCAGCAGTTTAATACCGACCCTGCACTGCGCGTCTGTCCTGCCTGTCAGAGCGAACACCCCCGGGTTGAGTTGGGTGATATTGCCTGGCCGGCAGTCGCTCAAGCCATTCAAAGCAATATGGGCAAATCGGAGGAAGAATAGGGATGAGTACGACGCAGCTCCTTAATTTTGTGGACGGCGAGTGGAGTCATTCGAGCGCAACAGAATCGCTGACCATTCCGAATCCGGCGACTGCACAGGCAATCGCCAGCCTGCCTGTCTCTCCCGCTCCTGATGTTGATGCTACGGTCCGGGCGGCCACCCGTGCTTTTCCTGAGTGGCGGCGCACGCCGGCGGGTGAGCGGATACAGTATTTGTTCAAATTTAAGACCCTGTTGGAGGAACACCTCGACGACCTTGCCCAAACCATTACCAATGAATGTGGCAAGACCTATACCGAAGCGGCCGGAGAAATGCGCCGCGGCATTGAGAATGTCGAGGTTGCCTGTGGTATCCCCAGTTTACTCCAAGGTCTGTATAGCGAGGATATTGCGCGCGGTATTGATGAAACCATGATCCGGCAGCCGGTCGGCGTGGTGGCGGCGATTACGCCGTTTAATTTTCCGGGCATGATTCCGCTGTGGTTTCTGCCGTATGCCATTGCGTGTGGGAACACCTTTATTCTCAAGCCGTCGGACAAAACGCCCCTCACCGCCCAAAAAATCTTTGCCCTGTTGGAGCAAACCGGCTTACCCAAAGGCGTGGCCAATCTGGTGAACGGCGCAAAAGAAACCGTAGACGCCTTGGTCGATCACCCTGAGGTGCGGGCCATCAGTCTGGTTGGTTCTACGCCAGTCGCCAGGGCGGTGTACGCCCGAGCCACAGCAAATGGCAAACGCGCGCAATGTCAGGGCGGTGCAAAAAATCCGATTATTGTTCTGCCTGACGCTGATATCGAAGACGTGGCCCAGGTCGCGGCTGAGTCGGCCTTTGGCTGTGCCGGTCAACGTTGCCTGGCGGCTTCGTTGGCCATTACGGTGGGTGACGCGGAACAGCCATTTGTTGAAGCCATGGCTGATGTGGCGGTACGGCGAAACGTTGGCTACGGGCTGGACGCTGGAGTGGAAATGGGGCCGGTGATCCGAGCCGAAAGTAAAGCGCGCATTGAACAGCTTATCCAAACCGGTCTCGACGACGGGGCGCAGGCCATCGTAGACGGTCGCCAGGCCCAGGTCGCCAGCTATGAGCAGGGCTATTTTGTCAAGCCGACCATCCTGACCGAGGTACAGCCGGGGAGCCAGATCGCGACCACGGAGATATTCGGGCCGGTGCTGAGTGTGATGTCGGCAAAAGATGTTGACGACGCGCTCAGCTTGGTAAACGGCCAGCATTACGGCAATATGGCCTGTCTCTTTACCCAGAGTGGAGCGGCGGCTCGAAAATTTCGCTACGAAGCTCAGGTGGGAAACCTGGGGATTAACGTCGGCGTTGCCGCGCCCATGGCCTTCTTTCCTTTTAGCGGCTGGAAAGACAGCTTCTTTGGCGACCTGCATGGCCAGGGACGCGATGCCATCGATTTTTATACGGAAAAGAAGGTGATCGTAGAGCGATGGGGATGAGAAAGCGTCGTTGAAGAAGGGATCTCTCATGTCAATCGACAGTCTGTCTGACGCTGGAACCGAAACACGAACCGTAGCTGCCCATCGCCCGACCATCAGGGGCACCCGCCACATGGTCGCGGCCGGTCACTATTTGGCGGCGCACGCCGGCTTTCATATTCTTGAAGCTGGCGGCAATGCGGTTGACGCCGGGGTCGCTGCCGGTATCGCCCTGGGTGTCTTGCAGAGCGATCTGGTGAACGTGGCCGGTGTGGCCCCAATCATCCTGTACCTGGCCGATCGGCGTGAGGTGACGACGATCAGCGGTCTGGGTTACTGGCCGCAGGCCGCCTCGGTAGAGATGTTTCAGCATAAGCACGCAGGCCATATTCCTGCGGGTATTCTCCGCACCGTAGTACCCAGCGCGCCCGACGCCTGGATTACCGCGCTGGAGCGGTACGGAACCATGGGGTTTGGTGAGGTCGCGGCGGCCGCGATCCGTTTTGCGCGCGATGGGTTTCCCATCCATGCTTTTACCGCGGGCATCATCAAGGCGAATGCCGACAAGTATCGGCGCTGGCCGTCGAACGCGGCTATCTATCTACCCGGCGGTCAAGCCCCACAGCCGGGCGACATCTTCAAACAAACCGACCTGGCCGGAACCTTGCAGTATATGGCCGACGAAGAGGCACACGCCCAGAGCCGGGGACGGGAAGCTGGGCTCCAGGCGGCCCGGGCCGCTTTCTATCAAGGCGATATTGCCGCGGCGATTGTCAAGTTTCACGCGGAGAATGACGGGCTACTGACCGCCAAAGACCTGGCCGAATTTCGGGTCGCCGTAGAACCCCCAACGCGGACGACATTCCAGGACCTTGAAGTCTACGCCTGTGGCCCGTGGTGTCAGGGGCCGGTCTTGCAGCAAGCGCTGAATCTCCTGGAAGGCTACGATCTTGCGGCCCAAGGCCACAATTCGCCCCAGTATATTCACACAGTGACCGAAGCGCTCAAACTGGCGTTTGCCGACCGGGACCGCTACTACGGCGACCCGCGCTTCGTTGAGGTGCCCATCGAAGCACTGTTGTCCAAGGACTATGCCGAGCAGCGCCGTTCCCTGATTCGGGAGAATGAAGCCTGGCCCGAGATGCCACCGGCCGGCGACCCCCAACGCTGCCGAGCGGCGGTTGACGCCGAGCTCAGTCCAGCGCCGAACGAGACGGCCCAGCCCGGCCTGGACACCTCGTACGTCTGCGTCATAGACCGGCATGGCAATGCTTTCTCTGCCACTCCGAGCGATACCTCATCTGATATGCCGGTCGTGCCGGGGACGGGCGTGTGTCCGTCATCACGTGGTTCGCAGTCCTGGGCCGACCCGAATCATGCTTCCTGTGTTGCCCCAGGCAAACGGCCCCGCCTGACCCCCAACCCGGCCTTGGTCCTGCGTGACGGTCGCCCCTTTCTGGTGTTGGGCTCTCCTGGCGGTGATGTTCAGCCTCAGGCCATGTTGCAGACCTTGCTCAACACCGCGGTCTTTGGCATGGAGGCCCAGGAAGCGGTCGAAGCGCCACGCTTTGCCAGCTACAGCTTCCCGGATTCCTTTGAACCGCACGCCTACCATCCCGGTCGGCTGAATATCGAGAGCCGTATTGTTGAGGAGACCGGAGCGTCGTTGTCCGAGCGTGGTCACCAGGTGCACTGGTGGCCGGACTGGGTGTGGCGAGCCGGTGCCGTGTGCTGCATTCACGTTGAGCCAACAACCGGTGTGCTGGCCGGCGCCGCCGACCCGCGCCGTGCGTCGTACGCCGTGGGTTGGTAACAGAGGTCTTGCTGTATTAAGGAGGGAAGACGATGGCATCCACACAAGAATATCTGGTGAGCTGTGGCACGACAAAGATGCCGGCGCATCTGCCGGTTGACCGGACCCGTATCCCGCCAGGACCGCCACCCTCTGTTGCTCCCTTGCCCGACGCGGCAGCCGCCTTTCGTGCCGCGGTCACGCAGCCGGTTGGCATGCCGGCCTTGGAGAAGCTGGTCAAGCCGGGAGCAAAGGTCACCATTGGCATTCAGGACGGCCGGGCCACGCACTACCATCCCGACGACCAGGATTTGCGTATTCTCGGGCTGCCCATCTTACTCGATCTGTTAGGCCAGTACGGGGTCAAGCCCGAAGACATTCAGATCAAGGTTGCCAACGCGCTCCACCGCATGTGGACCCGCAAGGAGATGACCCACATCCTGGGCCCGAAGCTGCCCTACACGTTGGGGGGCCGCCTGGCCTGCATTGATGCGACCGACCCGGACCAGTTTGTCAATCTTGGCATGACCCGGCGGGGCATGGAAGTCATGGTCCACCGCTCGGTCGTTGAGTCCGATCTATTCATCTTTATGTCGGTTCCCGGCGGATTCTTCCAGGGCGGCTGGAAGTCCATTCTGGTGGGGATGAGCAATTGGGAGTCCATCCGCTATCATCACCGCCCCTGGCCGTTTGCCTCGGGCCACTCGGTCCAAGACCCAAAAAACAGCTCCTTCCACAAGCTGCTGAATGAGATGGGGGCCCTGGTGGACGCCGAGCTGGCGCGTCGTGGCCACCCGCCCGTTATGAAGATAGAGGGTGTCCTGACCACAAGTAGCCCGCAGCGATTTGCGGCCATTGACGCCGGGCTGATCACCCCGGTGCGGGAAATGCATATTGATATGCTGCTCTCGCAACTCGTTACTGACGTGGAAGGGCAGACGGATGTGCTGCTGATGGGTATGGGGGATGGGGACGGCTACTCGCGCCTGTCTGTGTTCAACCCTATTCACTGTCGCAACAAGGCGTTATCCGGGCTGTTCAACGCCTATCACGAGAACCCCCTGGTCCGAAAAGGTGGGATGCTCATCGTGGCCAACCCCTTTGACCCCAAATTCAGTCTGCTCAACCATCCCTCGTATCACACCCTCTACGAGGAGGTGTTGCCTGCCATGCAGGACCCGGTGGAGGTGTGGGATACCTACTCTGAAGAGTACGCACACCGCCCGGAGTTTGTTCACAAGTATCGCAACGGCTTTGCGTTCCACGGGGCGCATCCGTGTATTTTGTACGGGCAGGGCTTGTATGCGCTCAACCATCTGGGTGGTGTCTTGGCTGCGGGCGTACCCAAGGAAAACGAAGCGGTGGCTCGACGGATGGGCTTTGAGCCGTTCCCGACCATTGAAGCCGCGCTCAGCGAGGCCGAAGCACGGCTCGGCAAAGACTGCACGATTACCTATCACCAACACCTGGAGGAGCACGGTTATTTCACGCGGGTGCATGTGAACGGTAATGCTGCCTAGCCCTGGAGCGTTTCCCCGACCCGGAATGGTCCGATAGTTCCTGGGGTGCCGGTCGCTGAGTTGTTTCTCGGCTGCCTAGTCTAGCTCCATCCCGTACAGCTTTGCGGCGTTTTCGTACACAATCTTGCGTGTGATATGGGCCGGAACATTGGCAAAGTCTCGTTCAATGACTTTGCGTGAATGAGGCCAGGTGGTGTCCGTGTGCGGAAAATCGGACGCCCACATACAGTTATCCTCGCCAAAGACTGCGGCGTTTGTGGCGCCGATCGGGTCGTCCTGAAAGGTTGCCCAGACCTGGCGGCGGACATATTCGCTCGGTTTCATGGGGAGCGGATGTTCCACCATTACCCCAAACTTCTCATAGGTATGGTCCAGGCGCTGGACATAATGGGCCAGCCAGCCGATATCGCTTTCCGCAGAAACAATTTTGAGTTCGGGAAAACGGGCCAACACCCCGCCGAAGATAAGGCTGGTCAGAGACTTTTGGACTTCGTGAATGAGATGTACAAACCGCATGGCCGTCTGGTTGACCCAGCCGCTTGAGCCGCGGTCCATGACCACCCGGGTATTATTGTCCCGGCTGGTCACGACATGCAGGGAGAGCGGCATATGCAGTTCTTGCGCCGCAGTCCAGAACGGATCGTAAACCGGACTATAATATGGCCGATCTTCGGGCGGAGCGCCCCAGATCATCCCGCCGCTGAGGCCCAATTTTGCCGCACGTTCGAGTTCTTTGACTGCGGCCGGAATATCCTCAAGTGAGATCAGCGCCACGGGATAGAGCCGTTTGGGATCATGCGACCGAAACTCTGCCACCCAGTCGTTATAGACCCGAAAACAGGCCTGCTGGAGTTCGGCGTCCGCGAGCTGGAACAGGGCCAGACCCAGCGTGGTGTAGATCACCTCAGCCCGGACCCCGTCAATATCCTGGTCCTTGATCCGCTCGACCGGGTCCCAGCCGCTGGGTCGGGCCGCTTCATAACCACGGGTGAGATGTTTCTTGAGCTCTTCGCCGCTACGACCCGTCGAAAATCCACCCGCCACCGGGAAGGGTGTGATACCGGGGGCCATGAAAAAATGTCCGGGTTTTTCTGTGTCCTCGACCACCCGCGGGGCGCGATCCCGAAACTGTTGATCGAGCCGGGTGGTCCACAGGTCGGGCGGCTCTGTCATATGCGAATCAGCAGAAATAACACGCAGCGCTTCCATCTCTCCCCCTATGTCTGGTCATTCGTGGACGGCAATCCCGTACACTGACCGAGCAACGCCTAGCATTTTCGCTTCCGGCGTGTCAAATCATGCGGTGTAAGATGTTGACGACAGGAGGTGGCCCCTATGAGTTGTTCGACGGTGATGCGTGGGAAGAGAAGAATCGTGCTGACGGTGCTGACAACCGCTATCGTGTTGGGTTGGTTCCTGGGCCTGAGCGTTGCCGCAGAGCAGACGAGTCGGTTGCAAGACGAAGCGGATATTCGCAAGCTGACTATCTGTTATGCTCACGGAACGGACGCCATTGGGCGAGGTGATGTTGCGGCAGGGAGGGCAATCTACCAGCCGTGCTTCACAAAAGACGCGGCCTTCTCGGTTGTCTTTCCAAACGGACAAATCGAGGAAAGGACCGGCTCAGATGCCTGGGCGGATTTTGTGGCGTCGGTATTTCAGGGTGCTGGCTATACGAGTACGCAACATCTTCTAGGAAGCATCAGTATTGAGGTGCAGGGCACGAGCGCCACGATGAGCACCTATCTGCACGCAACCCATGTTCTGCCAAACGGCAGCATGGATATTGCGAATGGCACCTATGAAGACAGCGTGGTAAAGACCGAAGAGGGCTGGCGCATTCAGAGCCGTAAGCTTACCCTCATTACCTTTCTGAACCTTGCGCCGACCGCTCCTCATCCGAGGAGTGAAGAATAGGCTGTCCCTCTGCTCAGAATAATCCCGGATGAAAGGTCCCACCGGTATCCTCAGCTGTACATAGCGCGTCGGACACGGTATCTCCAGTGTCCGCGCAGCATACGTCCGTCGGACCGCAGGTAAAGCCGTCAAACAAGATGCGGGCGGCCCCATCCTGGCCCTGAAGCGAAGGGTGGAAACAGTCGCAGCACGAGATCTGGTCGCTCGTAAACTTGTACATCCAAGAAGCATTGCTGAAGCTGAGGGAGGTGCCGGCTGCCTTGACCACTCCCCCAACCTCTTGGTCGCCAAATGTTTTCCTGGGAGAGGGCTCTCCCTCAGCCAGGGCGGCATACTCCAAGGAGACCTGCTCCATAATGTCACGATAGGCCCGCGCTGTTTCGTAACCATCTTTAAGGCGTTCGTCCGAGCAGTCTTTCGTGATAGACCCGCAAATACCAGTCGGGCGTACGCCACCGTCAGCAAACCGTTCCCACAGTGATTCGCAGCTTCCGCCAAGAAGGGAACAGTTTGTTTTGGCGGTATGGTTGCACAATTGAGTCACCCGCACGGGCGCGGCAATACCGATTTTCAATTCCGGGACGGTAATCAAAACGTCGAGCCCCTTGCGAAACTCGCGCTCAAATGCCGCCTCCGTGGTGCGGCAGTGGTTCATCGGGTCCTGATCGTTCCCTTCTGCACACTCGGTTTGAATACGCTCAATGGTGCCGCTGCAAATATCGTTATGGCCCATCTCGACCGTTACATAGCGTGGAGCAACTGGCGGCTGTGTCCCGAAAAGCGCCGCTGATTCCTGTGCCTGGGCGAAAAAATCCTTGAGCATCTCGGCACCGGATTTTGCGCTATTGGGATCGGCATTGACAATCATAGCGCCCTGCCGACATTCGATCCGTTCCGCTTGGCTATAGACGCCGTCGCCACCATCATCGTCACAAAACTGACGGCTCTGGGTGATACTGGTTGCCCAGTTGAACCTCTCCTGGTCTAGATTGGTACACTCCCCGGCCCCCCCGGCGTTGACGGCCTTGCTGATGCTATCCCCGATGGCGTCGATGGAGGCAATCCGGGGCGCGAGATTATCGAGCCGCGCAATCGTGAAGTTCTGGAGCGACTGTTGCCAGGCAACAATGAGGTCGGTTCCAGGGCTGGGAAAATCTTCTAGCCGGGCATGTTTGCCAAGGTTCTCCGGGAATTCTTCACCAAAGGTGGTGACTGTGAAGGTGGCACTGCCGAACTCCTCTCCGTCAGCCCGGGCACTGACCGTATGTTGACCATCGCCTAGCCGATTCCAGTTGAACAAGAGCCCAAAGCCGTTGTCTATGTCCCCACAGATTACCTCCCCCTCCTCCGTATATGCAGTATCTTCGCGGGTGGTCCTATAGCCGGCCCGCCAAGTCTCTTCCTTTGTGGTGCCGGGATTAAAGACAATATCAATCTGCTCGGCGTCACACACCCAGCCGGAAATCACGCCTACGCCGCTCTGAAATGAGCCCGGCTGCGGGTTCTCCAGAATATGCGGTGGCGTACCGCTCGTCCCACCACTGCTTCTCATGTTCCCCTGAATCGTGAAGTTCTGGAGAGACTGTTGCCAACCAAGGGTGATCTGATTCCCCTCCGTCGGAAACCCTTCAACGACAAACTCTCCGCTTACGTCATCCCGGAAGTCTTTCCCCAAGGTGGTAACCGTGAAGGTGGCTCTGCCGAACTCCACCCCGTCAGCCCGTGCGCTGACCGTATGCTGGCCATCGCCTAGCCGATTCCAGTTGAACAAGAGCCCAAAGCCGTTATCGCGGTCATGACAAAACGGTTCGGTGTCTTCGCGGGTGGTCCGATAGCCGGCCCGCCAAGTCTCTTCCGTGGCGGTGCCGGGGTTAAAGACAATGTCGATCTGCTGGGCGTCACACACCCAGCCGGAAATCACGCCTACACCACTCTGAAACGAGCCCGGCTGTGGGTTCTCAAAAACCGACTGCGCCCGGAGTGATTGAGGAAAGGACAAGCCGCCGATAAAGGTGACGAAGAGTGCAAGAATGAGTGTGATTTTCATGACTATGCCTCGTAGCATTCCTCCGACAGGTTGACAAATCTACGGCAGGGGTATCCCATGGCCGGCTATAATAAGAAAACCTTTTTATATTGGTCGCCGTTCCGAAAGAAGGAGGGAGAATGCAGTACGATCTGATTATTAAAAATGGGACCGTCATTGATGGTTCGGGCATGCCCCGGTTTCGTGCCGACGTGGGGATAGTGGATGGGACAATCGCTTCGATCGGTCGCATTCGCGACGGGGCGCAAGAGACGATCGACGCCGAGGGCCACGTGGTTACCCCCGGTTTTATCGATGGTCACACCCATATGGACGCCCAGGTCTCCTGGGATCCGCTTGGAACGTGTTCCTGCTGGCACGGCATTACCAGCGTGGTCATGGGCAACTGCGGATTTTCGCTCGCGCCGTGTAAGGAGAGCGAAAAGGACATGGTCATGCGCAATCTGGAGCGGGCCGAAGACATTGCGCCCGAGGCCATGAACGCCGGCATCAAATGGACCTGGGAGACTTTTCCCGAGTATCTGGATTCGGTTGAGCGCCTGCCCAAAGGCATTAACTACGCCGCCTATATGGGACATTCCGCCCTGCGCACCCATGTGATGGGCGAACGCGCCTTTACCGACCCGGCCACTGAGCAGGATTTGGAGCAGATGAAACAGGCGGTACGCGAGGCGATTCAAGCCGGCGCGATGGGGTTCACCACCTCACGCACTCGTAACCACCAGACGCCGCAGCGCCAACCGGTGGCCAGCCGTTTGGCTACCTGGGATGAGGTCCGGCAGTTGGTTGGTACCATGGGCGAAATGGGAGCCGGTATCTTTGAAATCGCGGGAGAAGACACCGGTCAGAACCCGGAGCGCATCCGTGAATACATGGACCGCCTCAAGGCTTTGGCGGTCGATACCGGAGTCCCGGTGACCTACGGCATGTTCAGTATGCGCCGGGCGCCGGACTGCTGGCAGCCTTATCTTGATTTAACCGACGAGACCGCGGCTGCGGGTGGCCGCATGTTCCTTCAGGTGCACAGCCGCGCGCTGAATGCGGTCCTGTCCTTCCAGACCAATACGCCCTTCGACCGGCTGCCGAGCTGGCGCGCGCTCAAGAAGATGAAGTCGCTCGAAGAGAAGGAAGCGGCCCTGCGGAATCCCGACTACCGGCGCAAACTGGTTGAAGAGGCTCACACGCAAGAAGACGATGGCAACCGGGGAGTCGGGCCTGAAGCGCGGGCGGCGAATTTCAAATGGCTGTTCTTGATGGACAAGCCCAATCCGCCCCACCGCTCCATCGAAGAGATCGCCACAGAGCGGAACCAGGACCCGGTCGAGACCTTTATTGATCTGGCCCTGGAGAAAAACCTCAAGCAATTCTTCCTGCAACCGCTGGCCAACGAGAACCAGGACCATGTGCTGGAGATGATGCGGCACCCGCGTTCCGTGATCACCTTCTCCGACTCCGGTGCCCACGTATCCCAGATCATGGATTCGTCCTTACAGACCCATCTGCTGAGCCATTGGGTGCGCGAGCAGCAAGCCCTGACCCTCGAAGACGCGGTCCGGCAGCTCACCTTTGTGCCGGCTTCCCAGTGGGGATTGCACGGACGCGGCCTGCTGCGAGAGGGGATGACCGCGGATGTCGTAGTCTTCAATCCGGAAACGGTCGGGCCGATGATGCCGGAGTTGACCTACGATCTACCCGCGGGTGCACGGCGGCTCAAACAGAAAGCCGCGGGCTTTCTGGCTTCGGTCGTCAATGGCCAAGTGGTCCTGCGCGAAAACGAGCATACCGGCGCGCTGCCCGGACAGTTGTTGCGCGGGCCGTTGGCTCAACGTTAAGCGTCGGATTTTTTGACTTTCCATACGGGCGGATGTGAGCGATCATGTCCGCCCGTGTGTTATTATCCCGGCAGCGCCCGGCACTCCTGACCGCCATGGAGCTGCGGGTCAAGCCCGACGGTTTCTCCGGCCACCTGTCCGGCGGCATAGCCCTCGGGGTCAACTTTCAGCGAGCGTGGTGTGCCGGACAGCTTGCGAATGCGCGTCCCTTGGCCAGCCAGATAGGTATAGACCTCGTCGCGATAGTTTTTCCGCACCGCGGGCAAGGTGGTCTTGGCTGCGGCCGGCTCTCGTTCGGCGATCAGGGCTTTGATTTTATCGGTGATAGACTGGGCACAGCCATAGGCAAAGGAGTCCAGAAAACGCCGCCCCTTACCGTAATGCTCCTTGCGTAAGCGCTGGACGGTATGAATCAGATAGCCCAGCATTTCTTTGGCAACAACGACGTTATGGGAGCGACCGATAATAAACGACCGGCCCACGGACAGGGTCGAACAGCAAAAATACAGTTTGCAAGTCGCGAGCCAGAGCAGCCGTTCCCACGGGAGCAGGCGGCTCGTCTTCCAGCCCTCGACCCGCATGGTGCGCTCGCTCTGTACGCCCTGGGCCTCAACCTCTGTCAACGAGAGATTATACGTGGCCAGAAGCTGATGAACCTTGGCCGCCGCCAGGGCCGCTTCGTGTTCGGTCGCAGCTTCATCGCGGCTGAGTTGGAGCAGTTTCTGGATTTTATGGATGAGGGAATCCGGAGCAACGAGATCGATTGCGGTATTCATTCCTACCCATTCTACTGGGCACCCTAAGAAAACACTAGGCCATCATTGTCCAACGCTCAGTTTCCGAGCTGACCGATGCCCCAGCGGATACCGCGCCTGAGCAGTTCATAGTAGACTGGTGACTCCCACGAACAGCGCTCAATAGAGCAGACCGGCATAAAGGGCTGCATGTCGTATTTCCCCCGACAGTGACCGAGCGTCAGATAGAGAACTTCACCCTGACCGTAGGGGTGCAGATAGAGCTGGGGACGTGGGTCGTCATTGCCCAGGTCTTCGCGGACATAGCCCTCCGACTTGGCGTTATAGCGCGACTCCAGCAGCGTGTGGATTTCTCCATAGAATTCGCAATAATACGGCTCGTCCGTGACTTCGAAGGGTTGAATGCCGTGGACGAGCGGATGGCTGGGGTCGGCGACCGTGACATGAATGGGCTGAATAGGCGGATGCGACACAAAGTGGTTGCCCAGCATGTCGGACAGGGCCGGTGCCTTCCGTGGCGTATCGACCTTGCCGGGAATCACAACTCCGTCGGTCTCCATACTTTCGCCGACAAACTCCAGCAGCGCACTCGTGCCGTGCAGGGCAAACCAGCGCCCACCGCTGCTGAGAAACTGCTTGAGACCCTCCTGTTGCTCCGGGGTCGGACACACATCGCAAGTATAGGTGACGAGAAGCCTGGACTGTCGGATAGCGTCATGATCGCGGTAATCTTCGGCGACCCGGACAACTATATCCTCGTGTCCAGCCAGAAGCTTGAGCAATTCAAGTCGAACAAAATTGGTGTCATGATATTTGGCGTTACAGATGAGATAAACGTCAATACGAGCATCCCCAGGACTATTTTCTGCCATAGCGATCTCCTCAGGCTGGTATAACCTTGGCCACATTATCCAGTTCGTCGGAGAGTAAAGATATCCCGGAGCGCTATGCCGGGAAAGAGACTGCCCGCATACATCTTTGCACCTGAGCCTGGGAGTGCTATGCCGTCAGTATTGAAAAATACTCTCAGCATTCAGGAGGGGAATTATGGAGAACGGACATACCATTTGTGTCGGAACTGTTGGCGCTGGGGTGTGGTATAGCTCGGACAGCGGTACCCGCTGGCGACGGAGCCGTATGAAGCTGCCGTTCCATGCCGAACCTGGGGAAATACAAATTCGTTCGCTGGTGGGGTCTCCGAACGATCCTAATGTGGTGTATGCCGGCTCCGAAGTGGGGCTGTATCGCAGCGAGGACAAGGGTGCGATCTGGGACCTGATAGAATCTCCCGCAGACGGCAAACAAATCTGGTCCATTGCCGTGCATCCTGACGACCCGAACGTCATTCTTTTCGGGACCAAACCGCCGTGTGTCTTTCGCACCAAGGACGGCGGTCAAACCTGGGAAGAGCTGCCCCTCAACGCGGCCGAGAGCTGCCTCGCCGGAGCGCCCAAGGTCACCAACCTCCTTTTTGATCCGCGTGACTCCGGCACGGTCTGGGCCAGTGTTGAGATCGACGGCATCTATCGGAGTGCTGACGGCGGCGACACCTGGGAGCATCTGCCCGCTCTGGGCAAAAGCGAGTTGAACCAGGATATCCACGGTTTGACCATCAGCCCCGAACCGCACCGAAAAATCATCGCCACCACCCCGGACGGCATTTGGATCAGCACGGACGAAGGCCAGAGCTGGGCGCTGCACGAGTTCCCGCGTTTCTCCAATCGGGGCATTTCGTACTGTCGCGGTGTGGCGCTGAAGGCCGACGATCCCAACGTCATGTTTGTGGGCAATGGGGATTTCATTCCGGGCAAGGTCGGGGCTATCCAGCGTTCGACCGATGGTGGGGAAACCTGGCAGGCCGCTCCGTTACCCACCGTACCCAACTCAACCATGTACTGGTTTGCCACGCATCCGGCGGACCCTGATTTTATCGTGGCCAACAGCTTGCACGGCTATGTCTACACCAGTCAGGACGGCGGAGCGTCGTGGAGCAAATCCGAACGGGAGTTCGGTGAGGTCCGGGCGCTAGCTTGGGTGCCGAATTGATGCGGACTTGAAGAGATAGTGATAGTGCTTTCGATTTGTGAACCCTCCAACATATCGCGATGTCGATCCGCGAACGCTGCATCTGCCGCCTAACCGTGCCTCCGGTGCCGACCCTGGCAAGTTAGCGCGACAAATTGCTCGGTACGGCTCGGCAATCCAAGGAATGCCCTCTCCGTGGGTATATCGTGGTACCGACGGGGCGTTGATGATTTACGATGGTGTCACGCGAGCCATGCGAGTTGCCACATTGCTTCCTGGAAGATTCATCCGGGTGGAAATCGTGGGAGATCTGTCGGCTATGTGCAGCCATCTGCCAACCATAGGAGATTATGTGTCATGACCACTCCAGTCCGGAAGGAGATTCTCCATGTACTCGAAGAACTCAGTCAGCGCTGCCCTGAGGTACGTTTCGGACAATTGATTGTCAATCTTTCCTACCTAGCTAAGGGGCCAACCAAGGAGGCGACTTGGGACGTGGAAGACGAAGAGTTGCTTGCCGCTGCTCGCAAGCATCTTGCAGAGCGTCTCCAAAAACAGTCAGATGCAGCCTGACCACTATCCTCCGACTCCGTATTTTTTCATCCAGTTGGTAAACGTCTGGTAGTTCGGTAGACCGACCAACTTGCAGGCTGCGGACTTGTTGCCTCGGGCGTCGCTATACGCCCGGTTCAGATAATGTCGTGCTACCTCGGCTAGCAGGTCGGGCAGATCGAATTCGTTGCCCAGGCTGCGGTTCAGTACCGACTCGGAAGCAGGAGTCTCTTTTCTGACCGGAAAGAGTGCCGCCTGAATATCCTGTGCATCAATGACGGGCGTCACGGCCCATATGGTAGCCCGAGACAGGGTGTTGGACAGCTCACGGATATTCCCCGGCCACGGGTGCTGGAGGAGAAGATTTCTTGCCTCAACAGACAGTTGCTTGTGAACCCAACCGGGCTGCCGCGCACAGTCGATGTTGATTTTCTCCAACACATGATCGACCAACAGGCCCACGTCACCGGTCCGTTCGCGCAGGGCCGGCAGGCGCAATACGCCGACTGCCAGCCGATGGAACAGGTCTTCTCGGAATCGTTGTCCGGCAACTTCATCCCGGAGGTTGCGGTTAGTGGCGGCAATGACCCGAATGTCTATCTTCCTGGGTTTTGTCGAACCGATCCGTTGGACCGCGCTTTCCTGAAGACAGCGCAGTAGCTTGACCTGAGCGGCAAGCGGAAGCTCGCCGATTTCATCCAGAAACAGCGTACCGGTATGCGCAGCTTCTAAATAGCCGGCTTTGGCCTCGGCTCCAGTGAAGGCCCCTTTGGTGGTGCCAAAAAACTCGGCTTCGACCAACTCGCTGGGAATCGCCCCGCAGTTGACCTCAATGAACGGCTGTCCGACCCTAGAGCGTGTCATCAGTTAAGGAGGATAACCGAAGCGGCCAAGTAGATGGCTCCGAGGAAGCTGACGGCGCGTTTGTCGTAGCGGGTGGCGAGAGCGCGGTATTGCTTGAGTTTAGCGAAGAAGTTTTCAATCAGATGGCGTGCTTGATAGAGGTGCTTATCGTACGGGCGGGGCTGGAGCCGATTGGCTTTCGGGGGAATGACCACCGTCACCTCCGCCTTCTCTAAGCGTTCAATGACCCGCTCTTGGGCGTCATAGGCTTTATCGGCGAGCAAAGCGTGAATGTGCTTCAGCAGATTGGGCAAGAGGGCCTCCGCACCGGCAAGGTCGGCGGCGTGGCCGGGCGTGAGATGGAAGCCGGTCGGATTCCCGAGCGCATCGCACGTCGTATGGATTTTCGTGCTCAAGCCCCCTCGGGAGCGGCCAATGCATTCGGCTGCTGGGTCCCCCCTTTTGCCCCCGCCGCATGTTGGTGGACGCGGATAATCGTGGCGTCGATCATGGCATATTCGTTATCCGCATCGGCCGCGAGATGCTTAAAAACCTTCTCCCAGACCCCGCTTTTACTCCAGCGCATGTGGCGCGTATGGATCACGCGAAAATCTCCAAACCGGGTCGGCAAATCGCGCCAGGGGATCCCCGCGCGATACC
Organism: uncultured Binatia bacterium (SeqCode); assembly: GCA_965243855.1. Lineage (GTDB taxonomy): Bacteria > Desulfobacterota > Binatia > Bin18 > Bin18 > Bin18. The sequence goes on from CBDEWE010000003.1 coordinate 430,263, forward strand.
GGTATAAGACCGCTTCCACAAACAACCGGTTATCCCGCGCCGTGCCCCCGACGTGGCCCTCCCGACCAGGCAACAGCTCTCGAATCCGTTCCCACTGGTCCTCGCGTAGCGCATACCGTCTCGCCATTGTGGACTCTCTCCTCTCTCTTGCTGACCAGGGAAGTATACCGTGGCGAGACCGGAAAGCCGACCAGGGGTGCGCGCTAACTGATGACACGCCCTAGGACCTTTGCGGAGTCGGCCAGAACGCGACTACGAATTCAGTGGTGACACGACTGACTATGTTGGCCAATCAGGCGAGCACTGGCCTTCTTTTCTTTACAAAAGTTGGAAACGAGTGGAACAAGCTAACATGGACCTGAAACGGCTTGGCGTGAAATACCGACTGAAAATTGACAAACTGCAATATGAGGATGGAAGCCCGAGTAATCGTTTTTCTCTTCGCCTGGTCGATACGGACACCGACATAGACGCCAGCATATGTGATGTCGGCTTCGGCATCAGTCAAGTCCTGCCTATCGTTGTGCAAAGCCACCTTTCCGAGAAAAAGACACTCTTGATCGAACAACCGGAAATCCATCTTCACCCCGCTCATCAGGCGGAACTTGGAGACTTGTTTATCAGGTCTGCTAAGGAACGAGGCAATACCCTTCTTTTGGAGACGCATAGCGAACATCTGCTGCTGAGAATCATGCGACGGATGCGCGAGACGAGTACGGGCACACTTCCAGAGGGATCTATTCCAGTACGACCGGAGGACGTAATGGTGCTCTTTGTAGAGTCAGACGGCTCGCAGAGCATCGTTCGTGAGATGCCGCTCGACGAGCGTGGCGAGCTTGTGAAGGCGTGGCCGGGCGGATTTTTCGAAGAGGGCTTGAGAGAAATCTTCTGATGTCTCTGCTGGCCGACTACGCGGTCACGCCGGATGTTTTCGACCTGACTTCGTACTCGAACGAGGACGCCGGCCGCGCATACATCGAGCTTATTCGAGAACCGCTCCTCACCGAAGGGCTCGTTCGAGACCTTCGGAAGGGTGAGTGGAGGCGGCTTTTCAATGACGACCGTCGTCCCTGGCATCAACGAGGCAAAGAACTCGTTAAGAAGCTATTCACCCAACAACGACTGATCGAATTTGAGCCTGCCCTGAGCAACAGACCCGCCGAAGACCAGGATTGGTGCGCCGAGGCGCTTGCTACTCACCAACTGCTCCCATTTACGGGTGGAATAATCTCGACCGAAGCGGTCAAGAACGCATATCCTGATTCTGATGAGCCGCTTGTTGCCAGAATTGACCGACTTGGGAGCGCGCAGTGGTGGGCGTCACGAAGTCCGTCTGTCCGTCCGTATCGCACGACCGAGGACTACAAGGAACATCTTGACTTGCTTCTGCGTCACTCCAACTCGCTCCAGTTCATTGATCCTTACCTTGATCCCACGAAACGACAATATCAGAGGTTTCACGAACTCCTTGTCCACGCGGGCAACCGCACCCCATCGCCGCTGATTGAAATTCACCGAGTATGGTACGAAGGATCAGGGCCGGGCCAAAGGGATGTTCGAGAAAGTCTGGTGCCGAATTTTCGAGAGAGACTTGAAAGTCCCCTGCGTTCTGCTGGTCTTCAAATCGAAGTCTTTGTTTGGGACGACTTCCACGATCGCTACCTGATTAGCAATCTGATGGGGATATCACTACCCAATGGCTTTGATACCACGGCGAAGCCGAACGACCGTACTACCTGGAATCGCCTTGGACGCGACGACCGGGACAACGTCCAGCGCGAGTTCGACAAGGCCAGCAAGCAACATAGACTCCACGAACAGTTCACGATCCCATAGTACTAAAGCGCAATTTTCCCGAACCGTGGCATAGTCCCTACGAAACGAGATCAGGACGGGGAATTGAACCAGCGGCCCAGCCAAGGTTGTATAGGGACCGAGAAGCGCATATTAAGTGACCGGTACAAAGAACGGAGACAGACATGCAGGCAGCGAGTAATGTGACAACGGGCGATTATGGGACCGCTGAATCGGCCATGCAGGCGTATCTGCGTGAGGGTGAGAAACGGGCCTATGCGCTCGATAATCGCGGCCCGATTCGTTTTCACGCCGATGGCAGGGTACACACCGACATTCTTGATGCCTATTGGAAATATGGCTTCTATGTTTTCGAAGGAGTGCTCGGGGAAGAGGAACTGAAAGATATCGAAGCCGACCTGTTCGATATCATGGAACGCCTCCCGACCGAGCGAGGGTCCGCGGTCGATGCCCAAGGTCGTCCGGCCCTGGGGGTTGGGTGTGAGGCGCAGACGCTGTTCTGGTCCAAGCCGCTCGGCGATCCTTTTGGCGGGACTGATCTCGCCAACGGTCGCCATCCGGTCAAAATGCTGGAGCCTACCCCGGTTACCGGTCTGCCCCAAGAAGTGGTCTATCTCATTATTGGCTCGCTGCAATTTTCCGAAGCCAGCCTCCGCACCTATGCCCATCCGCATCTCCTAGCCGTGGCAGCAGCCGTCAACGGTGAGGATTTTGTGCCGTTCAGCGACGCGTTGTTTATCAAAGAGCCGGGCAAAGGGGCCTCGGTCGCCTGGCATCAGGACGGCACGACGCACTGGGACAGTCCGACCTGGAACCAGGGAACTCACGGTTTCAACTTTATGGCCCAGCTCTACGGGTGCACTCCGGCAAACGGGGTGTGGGTCGTGCCGGGAACCCATAAAGTCGGTCATATCGATATTACGCAGCGGGTTGCCGAGGCGGGCTCGGAGCGCCTGCCGGATGCCGTTCCCATGGTGTGTAATCCGGGTGATGTCGTTATCTCCAACCGGCAATTGCTGCACTGTTCGTTTGCCAATACCAGCCCGGACTGGCGCGTGACGGTGAACTTTGGTTTTCATCGCCGTGCGTCCGTGCTGGGGGTGAAAGGTGGCGGAGTGCATAGCGCCCCAGCCGTTTACGATGAAGAACGTATCCGTACCCGCTCACGCGTAATCGGCTATGCCATTGATGCGCGCCGGCAGCGCTTTCCGGACGAAACGCCGTTTCCCTATAAGCCGTTTACCGAATCGGGCGAGCGCTACTGCTGGGACGAAGAAGCCAAAGCCAGCATGAAGGATTACAATCTGCTGGATTTCAGCATCTGAGGACGGACGGCGTAGCGCCGTTTCCTCCCTCAGAATTTGACCCGTACCCCGCCAAAGGCGCCGAACGGCTGCCCCGGCCCCATAAAGCGTTCGACGCCGGTGCCATCCACCGCATTTTCAAAATATGCGCCGTAGCTTTCGTATTCTTCGTCAAAGATGTTTTCGAGACGCAGAAAGATATCAAACACCTTATAGCGGTATTCAAGCGCGACATTGGCCACAAAATACGGGTCCAGACGACTGCGTCGGTTGGCCTCATCGCCCCGCAGCCGCTGCCCATCCACATAGGCTCCGTCCAGGCTCAGCCGTAACTGAGAGCCGATGAAGAACTCGATGCCGCCGTTGACCCGATGTGGCGGGACCAGCGGCAGACGGTCTCCCTCACGGACCAGGGCGATGCGCTCCTCATTGGCGAACGTAAACAGCTCAATCTCATCGTTAAACGTGGCATCCGTTACCGTGTAATTCAGAAACCAGTTGCCCCAACTCCACACACCGCGCAGCAGGAGCTCGATGCCCTGGCGACGGGTGGCATCCACGTTCTGAAAAAACCCCAACACGCGGCTCTCCGGCTCGTTCCGAAACAGGATGTCGTCTTTGAGATCCGTCCGAAAGAAAGCCAGGGTTGCGTCAACATAGGGCGGTAAGGCCCAGCGGACGCCCGTCTCCCAGGTCTTTCCCTTGACCGCGTTCAGGGGTGGATCGTCCACAATCGCGGTCGGCACCGGGCAGGGCGCTTCGGGGTTGGCGCAGGTCAGCTCAATCGCGGTCGGCGCGCGGTAGCTCTCGCTATACCCGGCATACAGGCTCAGATGCTCGGTGAAGGTATAGGTCGCTCCCACTGCGGGATTAAACCGGTCAAAGGTATGGTTGCCGCTGGCGTCCGTTCCCGCCCCGTCGTCGTCATCGTCGTCCTCAAGCCCGGCGAGGCGGTCCTGAATGCGAAGATAGGTGACCTCATAACGGCCGGACACGGTCAGCGTCAGCTTATCAATCGGTTCGGCACTGATGGTGAAAAACGGGCCGCCGGAGTGGGTTTCGGTTTTGACGCTGGTCTCCACCTCGAACTCGTCCGCCTCGCCCTCTACCAGGGCCTGGAGCAGAGCCAGGTCGTCTTCCAACTCATCATCACCGTTGTCATCGTCGTCGTGGTCGCCGTTGTCATCCCCATTGTCATCACCGTCATCATCGTCGTCTTCCCCCCGCTCGCCAATGAGGTGGTCAAGCCGGGCTCCGGTATAATCGCCACCAATCGTGATCGAGACCGGCCGCTCCCATACCGTGCCTTGGTAGGCCAACTGGAGCGCCCCTCCCCAACCCTTCTGGTTCGTGCGAGCGTCGACGTCTTCTTCGACATCCACGTTAAACTGGTCCACATCCAATAGGCGGCCGTACAGATTGGCCGATAGCGAGAAGCCACGGCCCAGGTCGCGTTGATACTGACTGTTGAGAAACCACAGGTCGGGTTTGAAAATATCGGGATGGGTGAACACCTCGGAGCGGTTACGCTTGAGGCGGCTCTCGGGCAGCGGGCCGTTGCCGGTCAACTTGTTGTTCACATGGGTCAAGGAGAGGGAGAAATCATCGTGCGTCCCCCGATAGCCGACCTTGCCGAAGAGATGGCCGACATGGCTTTTTGAGAAATCCCGAAAGCCGTCTTCGAGAAAGAGATTACCCGACACAAAATAATCGAACTTGCCGCGGCTGCCCCCATGTTGCAGCAAGGTCCGATAGCGGGCGAAACTCCCGCCCCAGACCTCCGCGGTGGTGCCCGGATGGGTAAAACCGCGCTTGGTTTGCATCACAATGGTTCCGCCGAGCGTGTTGCGACCATAGACCGGGTTTGAGCCGGGGATGAGCTCCAGACGATCAATGGCATCGGTGGGAATCAAATCCCAGTTGACCTGGTCAGCCAAGGGCTCGTTGACGCGCACGCCATCGACAAAAACGCTCAGCCCCGGCGGCGTCCCAATCAGAAAGGAGCTGGTAAAACCCCGATAGCTGACGTCGGGCTGGAAGGGGTTGTTCTGAACATGGTTCAGGTTTATCCCGCCCAGGCCGCGGGACAGGGTATCGGTCAGGTTGAGCGCGCCGCGTCTTGTGATCTGCTCGCTGGTGAGGGTCTGTACGTTGGCCGGGACGTGCTCGCGCGCGACGGGGGAGCTCATCAACGGCGTCGTGCCGCGCACTTCAATGTCCGGTAGGGTGACGGGCGGCGAAGATTGGGCAAAAACCGGTATGACTGACGCGAGACCTAGTACAGCGCTGCTGACAATGGCGGACAGCAGGACAAAACGAATCTTTTTTCTTCGCAATGAGATGTCCTCCGTGTTCTCCGAAAGACACGTAGATATCTGAGTCAAAAGGAAGAGCGGTATCCGGGAAAACCCTGAAAAGCGGCTAGGATAACCCTGAAAGCGAGAAGGTTAGTGGTCTGGTGCGACCAGACCGGTCCGCACCGCATAGCGGACCAGGCCGGCAATATGGCGAATGCCGAGCCGGTCCATAAGCTGACTGCGATGGGTTTCGACGGTCTTGGTGCTGAGATGCAGGAGGCTGGCAATCTGCTTGGTGGTATGCCCTTCGGCAATCAACTGGAGGATTTCGCGTTGGCGGACGGTCAGAGGAGTTGGCGCAGGCTCAGGTGCGCTTTTAGCCGCGTTATTCACGCGCTGCAAATAGCGGTCAACAACGTGTTTGGAGACAGCCGGACTGAGATAGGTTTCACCGCGGGCCACGGCCTGCACGGCCAATTCGAGCTCGGTCGTCGCCGCGTCTTTGAGCAGATAGCCGGCCGCCCCCACCTGTAGCGCCTGGCTGACGTATTCTTCATTCCTGTGCATGGACAGCATAATCACCTGAACCCTAGGGCAGGTTTTTGTGATCTGTGCGGTCGCGTCCAAGCCGTTGAGTCCCTGCATGGTCACATCCATGAAGACGATATCCGGTTGATGCTCTTGAATGAGACGGAGGGCGTCCCGGCCGTCATTGGCTTCGGCTATCACTTCGACGTTGGGAACCTGTTCGAGGAGGGACCGAATCCCGGCTCGAACCAGGGTGTGGTCATCGGCCAGAAGAATACGAATAGGCTTCACACCAGGACTCCAGATCAGAGGGGAAAGCGGGCGCAGACCTCAGTACCTCTATGCGGGGCTGACACAATGTTCAGGCTGCCCCCGGCCAGCTCGGCACGCTCCTGCATGCTTAATACGCCAATACTGCGTCCCTGGATAGCGGATTCCCGTGCGTGCGTCACGTTAAACCCGACTCCGTCGTCCTGAATCGCACAGTGCAGGCCATCAGCGTGGATGCCGAGTTCAATCCTCACCTGTTGGGCACGGGCATGTCGAGCAATATTCGTCAAGGCTTCCTGGACAATCCGAAAACACGCCGTGGCAATATCCGGCGGGATGTCGTGGTCCGCCACTCCATCGCTCTGAAAGGTGAGAGCAACCCCGCTGCTCTGGGAATGCCGGTCTGCATACCACCGCAGCGTGGGGACAAGGCCAAGGTCGTCCAACATGGACGGACGCAGGTCCAGTGCGACATCCCGCACTTTCTCCAAAGTCTGATCCGTCAGAGCAAGACTCTCCTGTAAGTGGGCATTGGTCTCGGCCTCCGGGACCTTGTCCTGCACGAGCTGGAGATTCAGCTTGATCATGGTCAGGGTCTGGCCAACTTCGTCGTGCAACTCGCGGGCAATACGCTGCCGTTCCTCCTCCTGCGACGCCTGAACCGTACGGGACATGGTTTTGAGTGCAGCCTCGGTCTGTTTTCGCTCAGCGATTTCCTCGGACAGCGCGATATTCGTGGCTTCGAGTTCCTGGGTTCGCTCCTGCACCCGTTGTTGGAGCTCATCGCGCGCCGTCTGGAGTGCGGTGATGAGTCGCTGTCCATAGTAGCCGATGACGGCGAATAAGCCCCATACCACCAGGCGTAGGCGCACCTCCTCAGGCTCGGAAGTAAAGACTTCGGCAAGGAAGCGACGCTGCTGCTCAAACAGCCACACGTCAACCGCCGCATCACACAGCCAGAACACGGTCCCCAGACCAATGCTCAGCCACAGCAGCCTGCGATCTTTCATGGACTGTCGGTCTCTATCACCACCTCCGCATGGGGGCCCCCAGGTGGGGCCCCCAGTGCTTATTCGATGCGATACACGCGTGCGGCGGTGTCGTGAATGAGCTTCCGGCGGTCGGTCTCGGACAGCTCGCTGAAGGTCGATTGGATGAACTCCTGCGAGCGCGGCCAGATGGCGGCCGTGTGCGGATAGTCCGAAGACCACATGGCATTGTCTGCCGCATAGCGGTGATAGCCATCGAGCAGGATAGGCTCCTCAATGAAGGTCGCGTACACCTGACGCTTCACGTAGTCGCTCGGCTTCATGCTCAACTCGACCGAGGAGAGCGGACCGATGCGCCGGTGGGCAAAATCCATCCGCCACATAAAATAGGGCATCCAGGCCACGTCATTCTCGGCCGAAACAATGGTGAGCTTGGGAAAACGCTCCAGCACACCGCCGAGAACAAACACGGCAATCGAGCGCTCCACTTCATGATGCAGCGTGGAGACCTGGAGCGCTAGGTTATCGGCAAAGAAGTCAATGCCCATGCCCTTACGGCCGGTCAGGATGTGCAAGGAAAGCGGCATATTGAGGTCTGAGGCGGCCGCCCAGAACGGATCGTAGTCGGTGTGACTATACGGGCGATCATCCGGCGGTTCGGCCCAGATCATGGCTCCGCGCATGCCTTTTTTAGCGATGCGTTCGAGCTCTTTGGTACCCGCCTGAATGTCTTCGAGCGTGATGAGTCCGAGCGGCAGGAGCCGTTTTGGATCATGGCTGCAATAATCGACCGACCAGTCGTTATAGGCCCGAAAGCAGGCGTCCCGCAGATCGATATTATCCAGGCCGTAGAGCGGCATGCCCATGGAGGTATAGATCACCTCGGCTTCCAGACCGTCTCGCTCCTGGTCCTTAATGCGCGCGGCGGGGTCCCAGACGCTCGCCGGGGCGGCCTCAAAGCCCTTCCTGTTGTGTGCTGGCAGCTCTTCCGAAGGAACGCCTGCACCAAAAAATCCGGCCACCGGTATCGGGTTGATGTTCTCGCACACAAAGAACTCGCCCTCTTTTCCGTTGAGTCCATTTACTGTGTGCGGAGCCTTATCCCGGAATTTCTTATCCAGTCGTTCCGCCCACATATCGGGTGGCTCTACAAAATGCGAATCTGCCGAAATCACTCCGGACTGTGCCATAGTGTCCCTCCTTGGCTGTCATGAATGTCTCCCGAAACGAACACGAACCAGACCTTCCAGTTGCTCTGACTCCTTTCCCACTAGCACGCTTTGTGCGGTGGTCAAGAGGAACGGAATGGTCTATATGAAGCAGCATGCAATACGATCTCCTTATTAAAAACGGTACGGTAGTTGATGGTTCCGGGCTGCCCCGCTTTCAGGCTGACGTGGCAATCGCCGAGGGCAAAATTGCCGCTATTGGCAAAATCCGTGAGAACGCCAGGGAAGTCGTCGATGCCGAGGGCCATGTCGTTTCCCCCGGCTTTGTGGACGGCCATACGCATATGGACGCCCAGGTGTTTTGGGACCCGCTGGGAACGTGTTCGTGCTGGCATGGCATTACCAGCGTGGTCATGGGTAACTGCGGCTTCTCGCTCGCCCCTTGCAGTGAAGAGGACAAACTGTTGGTGATGCGCAATCTGGAGCGCGCGGAAGACATCTCGCCGGAAGCCATGGAAGCCGGTATCAAGTGGAGTTGGACCACCTATCCGGAATATCTGGATGCAGTTGAACGCCTGCCCAAAGGTATTAACTACTCCGCTTACATTGGTCATTCCGCGCTGCGGACCTATGTCATGGGTGAGCGAGCTTTTACCGAGGAGGCGACTCCCGACGATCTCGAATCCATGAAACGTGAGGTCCGCAACGCCATACAAGCGGGCGCCGCCGGCTTTACCACCTCACGCACGCGGAATCATCAGACGCCCGATGGCCAACCGGTTGCGAGTCGGCTCGCCACCTGGGACGAGGTCCGCCAGTTGGTCGGCGTGCTCGGTGAGCTGAATTCTGGTGTGTTTGAGATTGCCGGCGAAGACACCGGACTCAACCCGGAACGGATTCAGGACTATTGTAACCGGCTCAAAGCCCTGGCAGTAGATACGGGTGTGCCGGTCACGTTTGGCATGTTCAGCGCGCCCAAGGCCCCGGACTATTGGCGCCCGTTTTTTGCGCTGGCGGATGAAACCGCCCAAGCCGGCGGACGCATGTTCATTCAGGTCCACAGCCGGCCCATCAGCGTGTTGCAGTCGTTCGAGTCGGTTACCTCGTTCGACAAGCTGCCGGTCTGGTGCGACATTCGCAAACTGCCCCTGGCAGAACAGGAAGCGGCCTTGCGCAATCCTGATATGCGCCAGAAGCTGGTGCAGTCTGCCAATCAGCCGCCCCAAGAAGGGGCGCGGGCCGTCGGGGCGGAAGCCCGCGCGGCGAATTTCAAATGGCTGTTCCCCATCATGGACCGGGCCGTACCGCCGTATGAGTCGGTGGCCGAGATTGCCGCCGAACGCAACCAGGACCCGGTGGAGACCTATATCGAGCTTGCCCTGGACAAGGGGCTGAAGCGTTTCTTCATGCAGCCGCTGACCAACACCCATGAGCCCAGTACCTTGGAGATGATGCAGCATCCCCGCTCGGTGATTACCTTCTCCGACTCGGGTGCCCATGTTTCACAGATCATGGACTCCTCCCTGCAAACCCATCTGCTGAGTCACTGGGTGCGTGAGCAAGAAGCCCTGACCCTGGAAGAGGCGGTGCACCAACTCAGCTTTGTGCCGGCGTCCCATTGGAAGCTGGCCGGACGCGGCCTGCTGCGCGAAGGCTGGAACGCCGATGTCGTAATTTTCGATCCGCAGACGGTCGAACCCCAGGTCCCCGAGCTGACCTACGACCTGCCGGCCGGCGCCCGACGACTCAAGCAAAAAGCCAACGGCTTTCTGGCGACCATCGTCAATGGTGAAGTCGTCCTGCGGAACAACGAACACACCGGCGCTCTGCCGGGGCAGTTGTTACGCGGCCCATTAGCCAGTCAGTAAAAAATACCCGCCCTGTTTCCCTCTCCCGTTGGGAGAGGAGCAGGGTGAGGGTCTTCTCTTCGAGTCCAGACCGCTCGTAATCTCCCGCAACCGTGCTACCATTTGTCGTCCCTTCTCTAGAAAACCACCTGGAGACGGACGGGATATAAGGAGGGCTATGCATGGCTGAAGAGCGCACGGAATGGACCGAGGACGATTCCCAGATGTACCGCGAACTGGCGGCGATTGCCGTGCCGGCCAGAGCCGAGCAGGTCGCGACGATTTTGAGTCTGCTGCCCTTTCAGCACCAGGACGCGTTCCGCGCGGTTGAGCTTGGCTGCGGGGAAGGGGCCCTGTCCTTCGCCGTGCTGGACTGTTTTCCGAACGCTTCGGTGCTTGCCTTGGACGGCTCGGAAAGCATGCGCGAGCAGGCAGGCCGTCACCTCCAGCGCTTTGGAGATCGAGTTCGGGTCGCGGCATTTGATATGGCCTCGCCGGACTGGCTCGGTTCTCTGGATGAGAGCGACTGCGTCGTCTCCTCCCTGTGCGTCCACCATTTGAGTGGGCAGGAAAAGCAATGGCTGTTCACGGAGATAGGCAAACGGATTTCAGACCGCGGCGTTGTCCTGCTTGCCGATATCGTCAAACCGCAACGGTCGGAAGCCTGGACATCCTTTGGCGAAGGCTGGGACCGGATTACGCAGTCGCTCTCAATCGAAAAGACCGGCTCCACCCGGCTCTTTGAGAAATTCACCCAGGAAAAGTGGAATTACTTCCATACCCCCGATCCCTACGATAAACCCTCGCCGCTGTTCGAGCAGTTGACGTGGTTCAAACAAGCCGGCTTCGCCGTGGCAGATTGCTTTTGGCTCCAGTCTGGACACGCCATTTATGGCGGCTATAAATCGCCGGGGGACGCGGGCCCACCGCCTGCGCCCGCCAGCGTGTCCTTCGCCGTTGCCCTGGCATCCGCCCGGACGGCTTTAAAGGCCATAGAGCAGCGGACCGGGGCGTAGGCGCTCTCGAAAGGAGGCTCGCCAGCATGCGGAACATCAGCCGCCGGAAGTTTCTGAAGGACGCGGGTACGGTTGCCGCTGGAGTGGCAGGCTTACAGGCCGCTGCCTCAACGCCGTCTGAAGCCGAGATGCCGGCCGGCCAGGCCGTTCAGGAAAGCTCGGACAAAGGGTGGCGCTTCGGGATCCAAATCGAGCCCCAGTTTGGCTTTACCTACGATGACGTTGCCCAGATCGCAAAGGAAGCGGAACGGCTCGGTTTTTACGGCTTGTGGGCCTCGGACCATCTTTTTTGGGACTCCAGATCTGAGCAGCGCAACTGCTTGGAGGCCTGGACCCTGCTGACCGCGTTGGCCCCGGTGACGACCAAATTACGGCTGGGAACGCTGGTCACGTGTAATTCGTACCGTCCGCCCAGTATCCTGGCAAAGATTGCATCCAGCCTGGATCATCTCAGCAACGGCCGACTGGAGTTTGGCATCGGGGCCGGCTGGAAGGAGCTTGAGTATCGGGCCTACGGGATTCCCTTTCCCTCAATCGGCACACGTCTGTCTCAGCTCGAAGAGGCGGTCCAGGTGGTGCGCTTGTTGTGGACGCAGGAACGGGCCTCTTTTTCTGGCAAGCACTACCAGTTGCAGGAGGCACTGTGCGCTCCCAAGCCCACGCAGCAACCGCCCCGGATCTGGATTGCCGGCGGCGGAGAGAAGGTCATGCTGCGCATCGTGGCCAAGTACGCCGATGGCTGGAACATTCTGCTGAGGTCTTCGGTAGAAACCGTGAAAAGAAAGACCGATATCCTGCGCCGGCACTGTGACGCGCTGAAGCGGGATTTCTCAACGATTGAGAAGTCGTTGTTTCTAGCGGTGGTGCTGGCTGAAGATGAGAAAGAACTCAAGCGGCGAGAGGCCGAGTCAGCCCAGGCATTGGGCGGTCGAGGATTGTGGGCGTCACGGGAGCTGGGGACGGCCGGGACGCCGGAGCGCCTGGCGGAAACCCTGCGGGCGTTGCAGGCACTGGGTTTCCACCATTTCCAGATGGTATTTCCGTATAAGCAGGAACAGGAAATGCTCCAGCGCTTTGCCGAGCAGGTGGTTCCTCAGTTGAGTTGAAATGACACCTCTGCCTGGGCACTGCACGAAGTGCCTACCGGCCTTGGTCGGGTTCCTCATGCTGTCGGCACTGATTGGTTGTGTCCCCCGTTCTCAACCCGTCGCGCGTGCAGTTGCCAGGGCTTCTGCCGTAGCTGTGTTTGCGAGCATGGAAGCGAACCGGGCCGCGGCACAGGCCGAGCCGCTGGCCGAGTTGTACGAAATTACTGATACGGACTTATCGTGCGAACAGGCCCAGCAACTCGCCTATAGGACAGTCGAGCGGATGGGGTATCGCGTAACGAGTGCAACCCGAGCTACGCCGGGAAAAACCGGAGCGATACAGGCGCGGCAAAGACGGTCGGGTCAGACGGCGCTGGTCCGGGTAACGGTTCAGTGTCAGCCGCAGGGCGTGGTTGTTGATGCCGCCTCGCTCAGCACGCTGGACGTTGCCTCGCCTACGCCGCATCCGCTCGTGACGGATTATCACGAGCGAGAGGCCCCGCGTCTCACCAAGAACCGCCCGCCACCGACCACCTACTTCCGGCGCGCGTTTTATTCCCTGTTTCACGGGCTGGCCGACCAAGTGAAACGCTACGGACCCGAAGGCCAGGTGTATGTGCATATCCGGCCCCTGCCGCCGATGGAGGCGGAATTGCTCTTCGGTGTCCACACGCCGGACATTTTTATCGTTGCCGTAGAAGTCGCCAATCGGACGCAACAGACCTATGTGTTCGATACGAAGCAGGTCCACCTCCTCTCGGCCACAGGAGGCACCGTCCGAGCCCTAGCAGAAAAGGATGCTGCCAGTCTCCCGCCACCCATGGTCAGTCAGGCGCTGGCGGCTCATGTCGCTACGCACGGCTATTTGTATTACCCGGCAGGGGAGTATCTAAGCGTGCAGGGCACTCTGACGGAGGTGCAGAGTCAGGAGCGGCAGGGCTTTCAGATTGAGTTCTGATTGGCCTGTCCCCGCTTCTTTGCTACGTTCCTTTGACAACGTAAGTAGAGGGAGGGCGTACCCATGTATTCCATGCGGAAAATTTCTGGCATCGAAAAATTCATTCATCCCGCGGTTATTCACCAGACCTTGGTGAAGGAGGATTCTCGAAACGTTGAAATCTGGATGCAGACCTCACAGCCGGGCAAGCCGACCCCGACGCATTATCATTCGGGCGAAGAGATTCTTATTGTCCTCAAGGGAACCGGCTGGTGCCAGGTGGATGGGAAGCAGATCGATTTCGGACCTAACAGCGTCCTGACCGTTCCCGCCTACACCCCGCATAAAATCTGCACGACCGGTGAGGAAGAGATGCAGGCGATTGCGGTCCTCGAAACTCCGGTCGAAATTTTCAATCGTGCCGGCGAGCCGATTCAGTTGCCCTGGCCCTACGGAGAAACGCCGGGCACGCTTGAGCCAACGCCGTCCGAAGCGAGTTAGATAGAAGATCAAGCGAGGGAAGATAGTATGAAAAAGTTTCTGGCGCGGACGCTCATGCTGATTGGCGCGTGGGTCGTCGTTATGGCCATTGTCGGCGCTATCGCCACTCTGATGAGTCAAGAGAGTCTGCCGGAGCGCATCGTGCTTGAGATCGACTTCGAGCGCGAGTTTGCCGAGTATATTCCCACCGATCCGCTGGCGAGCGTCCTCATGGAACAGACCGTGTCGGTCCGGGATATTGTTGACGCGCTGCACCAGGCGGCCACTGATGATCGCGTCCTGGCCCTGGTCGCGCGCACGGGTACTCCACGCATGGGCTTGGCGGAGATTCAAGAGGTGCGGGATGCCGTCCTTGCCTTTCGGAATAGTGGCAAGCCGACCGTTGCCTATGCCGAGACCTTCGGCGAGTTTGGGCCTGGAAACGGAGCGTATTATCTGGCGGCCGCCTTTGACCGTATCTATCTCCAACCATCCGGAGACATTGGCCTCACCGGCTTGATGGCAGAATCGGCATTCGTCAGCGGGACGCTGGAAAAGCTGGGCCTCTCGCCCCGTATGGACCACCGCTACGAGTATAAAAACGCGCTGAATATGTTCACCGAAAAAAAATATACCCAACCCCATCGTGAGGCGATTCTCCAGATTATTGAATCCCAGTTCGGCCAGATCGTGCAGGGCATTGCCGCGGGCCGAGGCTTGGAGGTTGATGCCGTCCAAGCCCTGGTTGACCGTGGGCCGTTTCTTGGAAAGCAAGCGCTAGCGGAAAATCTGGTTGACGGACTGGCGTATCGGGATGAAGTCCGGGCCGTCATCGATGATGACCTTGGCGAGGAGGTAGAACACGTCAGTTTGTTTACTTATCTCCGCCAGATGGGTCGACCGCACAACGAAGGGGAGGCGATTGCACTCATTTACGGAGTCGGTGGGGTGCATCGCGGCAAAAGTGAATACAGCGCCGCACTGAGCGGACCGACGATGGGGTCGGACTCGGTGTCAGCGGCGTTTCGGTCTGCCGTGCAGGACGACACGGTGAAGGCCATTCTGTTTCGGGTTGACAGTCCTGGCGGCTCCTATGTTGCCTCCGATACGATTTGGCGTGAGACCGTCAGGGCCAAGGAAGCGGGCAAACCGGTCATTGTCTCTATGAGCAACGTGGCCGGTTCGGGCGGTTATTTTGTGGCTATGGCCGCGGATAAAATTGTGGCCCAGCCCGGTACGATAACCGGCTCCATCGGTGTGGTTGGTGGGAAGATGCTCACCGCTGAACTCATGGAGAAAATCGGCATCTCATCGGACGAGGTGCATACCAGTACCAATGCCACCATGTGGTCAAGCTCGCTCGATTATACGCCTCAGCAGTGGCAACGGATTACGGCTTGGCTCGATCACGTGTACGCAGACTTTACGCAGAAAGTTGCCCAGGGAAGGGGGCTCACCCAGGAACAGGTGCACGCCGTGGCCAAGGGCCGGATTTGGACGGGCGAGGATGCCAAAGATATCGGTCTGGTCGACGAACTCGGCGGCTTCCCGACAGCGCTGCGTCTCGCCAAACAAGCGGCGGAGATTGAGGAAGATGCACCGGTGCAGGTCAAACTCTTTCCCGAACAGAAGACACTCGTTGATACGGTCCTGTCCCGTCTCCAGGGTCGAGAGGACGCCGCGGCTGAGGCCAGCCCGACGGCCGTGGCTCTGCGCCAGGTCATGCAAGCCGTGCGACCGGTTATCCAGATGGGACAGCGCCTGGGTCTGTGGTCCGAACCGGGCGTGTTGACGATGCCCTACTGGGAGACGGCGTGGTGAGGCAGTATCAGTCCGCTCAATCCGGGTCGAGGCGGCCTTACTGAAGCTCAGCCTGCGCTGACTGCTGCACCGGCTGCGCTTGTATCGCCACCGGGGTGAGGTTCATCAGATTGTCCGAGACCGGACAGCGCGTCTCTATGGTCGCCAGCCATTGGTCCAGGGTGGCCTGATCGACATCGGCGTCAACCTTGAGTGTGACGTCGATGTTTTTGTATCCGGCCCGATCATCCGTCTGTCTGCCGAGCAGTTTGTTCGGATTGAGCGGCCCAGCCGCATCGATGGTCAGGGACCGAATCGCAAAGCCCATTTCTTTGGCAATAATATGCCCCATCACATTGAGGCAGCCGGCCAAGCCAGCCAGGATATACTCAACCGGATTCGGTCCCTCGTCATCTCCGCCGAGACCAGGCGGTTCATCAACGATCAGTTCAAATCCTCTGACCTGAACCGCCAGGCGGGCGGGCGATTCCGACTGTCCTGAAACCTTGAATGTGACATCAGACATGAAGTGTCTCCTTTACGCCGCGAGTCTGCGGCTGCCCTGAGCGGCAGGCAGAGAGGGATCAAGGGCGAAGCGAAGGTGGGGCAGGTCGGTATCACATTGCGTCATGGTCGCAATAATCGGAGTCGTGCAGTGCAACCGCCCGGAGTCCCCCCAGGCTCCGGCCTTGAAGGTGATGAAGCGGGGCTTACCGCGCTGCGCCGCGTGAAACACGTATTCCGGGTCAACCTGGACAATGACCGGGTCGTCTTGGTCCTGAACCCGAGCCAAGTGCAGGCTGTCGAGATAGGTAATATCCGCGCCTGAGATATGCTCGGGGTTCTCCAGCTCGATCTCCATGAGCGTTTCGCCGTCGCGTTCAACCTTCCCGATCACCCGATCGTGGCGCGGCTGAAGCGAGACCGCTGCGGTCTCGACGGTAAACCCCCAGCGTGCTTGCAACTCACTCACTGCCGGCTCGGTGCTGGCATAGGCGTGCAGGAGGTAGCCGCGGGGTCGAATACCGGCCCGAACGATGATGCGGACCTGGGCGAGGGCGAACGGCCCGACCGGGCTGTCGGGATAATGCATGACCGAGAACGTGGCATACGGCGGAATACTCGGATGGAGCGCGGGTGGAATCAGCCATTCCGCCGGTTCCTCGGCTATTTCATAGCTGAGCTGGAGAATCTCCGCGCCTTTGAGTTCCCAGGCGTCGGTATCAAAGCCGGTCATCAGCGGCGCTCGGGCCGCTACGGCTTCAACATCCTGTTTCCCAAACACCGGCATTAGCTGGCTCCTCCCGCGACGGCGTATTGCGGCTGGGAGTCGGCAAACGCGGGCATGACTTCTTTGGCAAACAGCCGCAGACTGTCGAGGACCTGGGCCTGCGGAATGATCTCGGCAGCGTTGAGGAGGAAATTGACGCGATCCACGCCGCTGGCTTCCCATTTTTTGAGCTCACCAATGAGATGTTCGGGATTCCCGACCGCAATCCCCTCCGGTGCCTTGAACTGGTCACCGGGGCTGGACGCCTGGCGCCGCAGGGACGGCAGCAGACCCGCGGCTGGGTATGACTTGGCGGGATAGGCCTCTTTTGCCATATCCAACTGGGCCGCCATGTAATTGAAGTGGCGAATCATCTTCATGCCGGTTTTCGCGCCGGTTTCGTTGTCTTCGTGGCAGTACAGGAAATTGACGGTCGCGACCTGGTTGTTCACAAACGCGCCAACCGGATTACAGTTCTGCACGCGGCGGCGGTACTCTTTGACCTTGGCTTCCTGCTCGGCAAAGCTGGTAAAGGTCACCCCCAAACAGCCGATGCCACGGTCCGCGGCGTCAAGCTCGGTGCCCGGACTGGTGACGGCCACCCACATGGGCGGATGGGGTTTTTGGTAGGGTTTGGGCAGTACCGCCCGTGACGGCATGGAGAAATACTGCCCCTCATAGCCAAAGCGCTCCTGGGTCCACATCTTCGGGATGCAGTGGACAAACTCGTCCCAGCTTTTTTTGGTCTCGTCCGGACTGGCCCGAAAGCCGCCCAACTCGGTCCAGGTTGCCGACCGTCCGGTTCCGAACTGGAGCCGCCCACCGGATAAAATATCCAGCACCGCGGCGCGTTCGGCAATCCGAATTGGATGGTTAAATTGCGGCACGCAGATGACGATGCCGTGGCCGACATTGATATGCTTGGTCTGCATGGCGCACGCGGTCAGAAAAAGCTCGGGAGCCGAACAGTGGGAATATTCTTCCAGGAAGTGATGCTCCACAGCCCAGACCTGCTCAAAGCCAAGTTCGTCGGCCAGACGCACCTGTTCGAGCGCATTCAGATAGACGCTGCGCTCGGCCTCCTGGTCCCAGGGCCGGGGAACGGATAGCTCATAAAAAATACCGAACTTCATGCTGACCTCCTTTTAACCGTGACAAACGCTGGAACGCTTTCAATCCCTGTGTGGGTGTATCGTACTTGCTGAGTTTAGGTAAGAGGGAAACGCGTCTAGTGTGCTCGGCCTTTCCGAAAGGGCGCAAGGGCTTCGGCGGCGCGCTGGGCCTCCCGGCGCAGCAGGATCAGGTCTGTGCCGTATAAGAGATATTGTGCACCGCTGTCGATAATGGCCTGAACATTATCGAATTGGGTCACGGCCGCCGCCGTTGCGATGCCCCGCTCGTGACACAGCGCGTTGACCCGGGTGGTCGCTTCGAGCAATTCGGGATTGTTGAATTGACCGGGGGCGCCAAGACTTTGAGCCAGGTCTTGATAGCCGACCAGGGTCAGGTCAATGCCGGGAATCAGAATCTCGTCCATATTCTCCACGGCTTCTCTGGTCTCGATGATCACGCCGAGCAAGGTGTTGGTATTGGCGTGCTGCATGGCCGTCTGTGTCTCCACGTCTTCATACCCGGTATTCGCTCCCAGATAGATGGCCGTTCCCCGCTTCCCCTCGGGATGGTATTTGGCCAACTCAATAAAGCGTTGTACCTCGGCCCCGGTTTTGACATGCGGCACAATCAGGCTCTGACACCCGCAGTCGAGCAGGCGCGTCACGTGCTCATATTCAAGATCAGGAATGCGGACCACCGGGGTCATGCCGGCCGCATGGGCGTAGTCGCATAGATCGACCACCGTTTCCAGGTTGTAGGCCGAATGCTCGGTGCAGATCATGATATAGTCCATGCCGGCCTGCGCCAGCGTATGGATAGCCCCGCGGCTCTTGAGGTCCCATACCAGCGTTCCCAGCGCAAAGTCTCCGGCCTTGAGTGATTTTTTGAGTGCATTATCGCGCATACATTCTCCTCCTTTGAGGAGATTATTCTGCGGAGACGAGGGCCGTGTCAAGGAACGCAAAGAAGAGATATGCTGCTTCAGACCTATGAAGTTGAAATACCGAAGACGGCCAGTCGGAATGGAATCCTCTCGCACGCGGTGCGCCCGTACCTCGAAACCAATGCCGCGTCCGCCGTCTCCTGCTTCTCTTCTCTTCTATCTCTGTCTTTCTTTCCCTATCTTCCTCGCCCCTCACGTCTGGGCCGATGTCATTGCGGCTATGGGGGCGAAGGAAATCCGCGCAAGCCGGACGCTGGTTGGAGCTGTCCAAACCGTCAAGACGGAAAGGGTATTGTTTGTGAACCCGCCCGGAGAGCCGGATACGTGGATTGAGGACGAACGGATACTCACAGCAATCGCTCAGTACGGGACGAATGGAGAACTCACGGAGAGGACCGAGTACGCGCCCGACGGAGCGGCGATGGTCCGTATCGTCCGCCAGTATAACCGGGCGCATAAGCTGAGCACCGAACATCTGTATAACTCCCAGGGGGCGCTCTGGCGGAAGACCAGCCATACCTATGATGAGGCGGGCCATCTGACACAGGCGGTGAGTACCGACGTGGATGACGATCTCTGGTTTCGAGACGTCTATACGTACACCGAGGACGGGCAGCCGGCCCACATAGATCACCACGACCCGGACGGAACCTTTCTCCATCGAGCCAGCTTTAGCTACGATGGGGAAGGCCGAGTCGCGAAACGGTCCTTGTCCGACGCTGATGGCTCTCCAATCTCAAGTAACACGTATGTGTATGATGCAGAGGGGAGAGTACAATCCGTAATCACCAACGGACGAAGCGGGGCGCTGACGTCGCGCTGGGTGTACGCCTATGACGAACACGGGAACGAACGGGAGTGGGTGGCGTCCGACAGGGATGGCGCGATTCGGCGTAAGGAAGTCTATACCTATGAGTACGACGGCCATGGGAACTGGGTAAAACAGGTCACCGCTGAGTGGATTCCGGACGATGACGAGGGCTACCTCGAACCCGCCGAGGCGATCTATCGGACGATTACCTATTACCCGCAGGAAGGGACCGGGGACAAGGAGGGTCTATAGGGTCCATTGAGTCCATTGAGTCCATTGAGTTTCCGAGACCCAACAGACCCTATAGACCCAAAAAACCCAACAGACCCCAGCCCCCTACGCCTTCATGCCTGCGGCTTTGGCCTTTTCGTGGATGCTGGAGGCCGCGCTGGCGCGACTATCGACCCTTGCAAACCAGGCCGTCAGGTTTTTCAGGTCCGGGCTGATCTTCTGGCCCACGCCGGCTCCGAAATCAAAGGCGCAGTACAGAATAATATCGACCAGCGTAAACCGATCACCTACGACGAACTGTTTACCCTCCATCAGGCCATCCAACCAAGCGAGCTTTTCTTGCACGATTTCCTTGAGGCCGGCCGCAGCTTCGGGCAGGCAGTGCATACGCTCCTTAAACATGTCCAGGCCCTCGGCATAGCGGAAGCCGTTATACATATGCTCCGTAATCTGGAGTTCAATCCGCCGCTGCCACATGCGGGTTTCGGCTTTTTCCTCCGGGGTCGAACCTATTAACGCCGGGCCGGACTGGGTGTCTTCAAGGTATTCGCAAATGGCGGTCGTTTCTGCCAGGACGCTGCCATCGTCCAACTCGATCGCCGGCATTTGGCCGCCGGGGTTCTTCTCGGTATACGGCCCCTGCCGGTTCTCCGCACCCAGAATATCTACTTCGATCGTATCGAGCGTAATGCCTTTTTCCGCCATGAACATGCGGACGCAGCGCGGATTCGGACCGAGTGAATTATACATTCTCATAAGAGCCTCCTTGGTAGGGTATATTGTAGAGCGGTTTAGCCTATTTGGTCTCCGGGGCGCAAGCAGGGAACTGAACGACACTCACCGGATTCGCTGCCGGCCACCGCTGGCCGTACCGATACTTGCTACCGTGCCGCGCGCCGGCAGAAGCAGGAGGCGGTGATCGGGACGTCGGTGCGGGCCAAGGCGAGGTCCAGCCGCTGCTTCACGATTGTCGCCTCCTGAGTCCATCCGAGCCGCTGGAGGCACTCGTGATATCCGTGCAGGCTCCAGACGTTGTCCGGGTGCTGGCAGGCGCGGCTCAGCGTATCGTCGTACCCGAGATCCGCTCGATACACCGCGGCCGCCTCATCGACCTGACCCTGTTCGAGCAGCAGGGCGGCAAGCGCGTGGCGCGTTGGTTGCATCCATCCCCAGGGCTCGTCGTAGGGCAGGTTGTCGTCCAGCCCCACGGCCGCCCGGAGGTGTCTGAACGCGGTGTCAAAGCGGCCGCGACGGTACTCGATCTCACCCCGCATCATCTCCCCCGCGATCGCGAGAATGTCGAGACACCGGTTGTTGAACACGTAGCGGCTCTCCGGGACCCGGGTGAGTGCTTCATCGAAGTCGGCGGCCTCGCGCTCCGCCGCGTCGACGTCGCCTGTCACCGCGTGAGCTACCGCCTTGGCGTACCGTATCATCGCAGTCGTCACGCAAAGGAGATCGCGGTTCTCCGGTAGCTCTTCCGCAACGATAGCGTCCCATTTCCCGAACCGGATGAGTACGTGCTGCTTCATCGAAACAAAGCCTTCCAGCCAGTCCGCCATGGGCGGCGAGGTGAAGGTGAGCAGCTCCTCGGGAAGCGTCGCGATCATCTCCTCGGCCGCCGCAAGTGCGGGCCGGAACTGCCCGAGGAACATCGCCCCGTAGATTTTGAAGTGGTAGTTATGACACCGGTAGAGGGAGTAGAAGTTGCCCGCACCCTCGCGTGCGAGAAACTTGCGGTCCGCTTCGATGGCCGCCTGATTCGACTCCACCACCGCTCGGTAGTCGCCACAAAGCACGTCGATGTGGGTCGGCATGTGTGCGAGATGGCCGGCGTCCGGCACGAGACCGCGTAGTCGGTCGCCGGCCGTGAGCGCCCGCTCCGGGTGCGGCGACATCTCCATCAGGTGGATGTACATGTGAAGAAGGCCCGGATGGGCATCCGCGCCCCGTTCCTCGCGCCAACGTATCGCCTTCTCGAGGATCTCGATGGCCTCTTCCGTACCCGCCCCTTCCGCTGGCTGGCCGGTCTTCAGGTCCCAGAGCGCCCACGGAGTGCGGTTCATGATCGCCTCGGCGAACAGGGCTGCCACATCCGGATCATCCTCGCCGTGCTCCGCGTAGACCGCCCGCATCGCACCCGCGTACGCATCGTTCCACGGGCACATATCCGCCACAGGCGAGCGTGATGGGTAGCGATGTTCGAGGGCGCTGATGAGGGACCGCTCGGTATCCGTCGCGTTCGGGGCGAGCGCCCGTGCCCGCGCCGTTGCGTCGTACGCGGTCTCGAGCGAACGGGCCGCGTCCCCCTCGTCGAACGCCTCCCACGGCTTGTTGTAGTTCGGCCCGGCCGCGTAGGCGACTCCCCACCACGCCATGGCGCACACCGGGTCGGCATCGAGCGCCCGGCGGTAGCACGTGATCGCCTCGTCGTGATTGTAGCCGTAGGTCCAGGCAAGTCCCCGGTCGAACCAGCGCTGCGCTTCCTCGGAGCCGGTCGTGACAGGCCGGCTGTAGGTCCCCAGATCGTAGTAGCCTTCGGACATGGTCTCTCCTTCGCGAATTTTGCCGGCGGTGTCGCACTTGTCAGCCTGCATATCTCACCACGTGTCCTCGTGCGAGAGAGAACTTATCCTTTCCGAGGTCACACCACCCCTGGGTCGGGCGAAGAATGATTTCATTGCCTACGGCTCCGTCAACATCCGCAATAAACAGGCTCGGAGTGTCCGATTTTCTCGCCTTGTCTTCCCATGTGGCTTACACTACGCTGCAAGTGGACCGCAGAGTCTACGGCTTGGGCCGCCATAATGTTGCCAACTATAGACCGCTGAGATGAATGCCGAGCCGCCGCCTCGTTTTTTAGCCGATCGTATGGTCGGCACCTTGGCAAAATGGCTGCGCCTGCTGGGCTATGACACCGTCTATATGCCCGAGGTTTCACCCGCGAGCGTGAAACGCGAAGCGCGCCGCCAGGACCGTATCCTGCTGACCCGCCGGACCTGTTTTCTGAACCAGAGGGATATGCCGCCGTTTGTGTTTATTCGCGCCGACCGCTTTCGGGAGCAGCTCAAGCAGGTCTGCACCGACTTGCAGCTCACGGTTTCGTCTTCTCTGCTCAGGCGGTGCAGCGTGTGTAACCAGGAGTTGGAAACAATTGACCGCGCGCGGGTTCAAGCCCGCGTGCCTGCGTATGTGTGGCAAACGCAGACGACCTTTTTCCACTGCCGAAAGTGTCAGCGCGTCTATTGGAACGCCACCCACCGTGAACGCATCCTGGAAGAGCTGAGACACATGGGGATGGTGTAGGGAAGCATGGAACCGGCAGGAGCCCAATCCATCTGGCTGTTCTGGGATGGAGCATGCGGCTTGTGCCGGCGAGCCGTTGCCTGGGTCAAACACCGCGACGTAACGAACCAGATTCAGGCGGTTCCCTACCAGGACGCCCCCCGACCCCCGATGACGGACAGCCTGGCCCGACAGTGCGAACACTCGGTATACGTCATCACGCGGGATGGACAGATTTTGTCCGCCGGCCGGGCGAGTCTGTACGTCCTGGGGAAGGTAGGGTTCCCGCGCCTGGCCTGGGTGGGTGGGCTGCCGCCCTTTGTGTGGGGGGTTGAACTGGGCTATTGGATCGTTGCGCGGAATCGGCAATTTTTCAGTCAGTGGCTGTTTCCGGAAAAATGAGGTTAGGGACAGGGAGCTAGGGGTTGGGGATTGGAGACTGGAACACTGTCCTATGCTGTGTCTCCCCTCTACTCCGCTATACCCGCCCCAATTGGCGCAGGGCCTCATACAACACAATCGCCGAAGCATTGGACAAGTTCAAACTGCGTACCTGCGCGCCCGGCATTGGAATGGTGTACAGGGTCTCGGCGTATTCCGTGCGGATTGCCTCTGACAAGCCTCGCGTCTCGCTGCCAAAAACGAGCAGGTCGTCGGGCTGATAGCGGACCGTAGTGTAGGACCGCTGGGCGCGCGCGGAAAAAGCCAGCAGACGACCGGGGGGACGCTGTTCGAGGAAGGCGCTCCACGACTCATACACGTGCAGGTCGACAGCAGGCCAGTAATCGAGGCCGGCGCGCTTGAGATAGCGGTCCTCAAGAGAAAACCCCAATGGGCCAACCAAGTGCAGGGAGCTTTGCGTGGCCGCGCAGAGCCGGGCGGTTGTCCCGGTGTTGGGTGGAATCTCCGGTTCGACAAAGACGATGTGCATGGGGGGACAGATGGTGAGCCTAATCCGGTTCTTTGATCTGGATCGGATAGGTGGTTTTACCGATGTGTAAAACAAATCCCTCGCCCGCGGGCTGGACATGCTGCGTGAGCTGATAGTAGGCCGGTCGAAGAAAGCGAGCCGCGTGCTTTTGCCCTTTGACCTTGCAGTACAGGACATCGTTGGCACCGATGGTCAGCGTATGGGGGGACAGTCGCTCTTCGCTTTCGTCGTTTAATCGCAGACTAAAACCCCGTTCCGGGTCTCCGGCGACCTGGGTGACAACATAGGGGGTGTCTTCAATTTCAACGCGCGCGCGGTCACGCCCCAGCACGATTTCATACTCGCCCTGCTCATTCTTTTGGAGACATTGGCTGAAGAGTTTGTTGATACGTTGATTTTGAATACGCTCATCGTTGGCATACCACCAGCCGTCTTTTCCAAAGTGTATCTTACGGGTGGGGTCGATGGCCCAGAAACCGGCTCGTGGCATCGCTGCTCAGCTCCCCTGACGTGGGCCGCGGTCTGCGGTGTCGAGAACGAGCGTCACCGGGCCGTCATTTACGAGCTGGACTGCCATATGCGCCTGGAAGTGCCCCGTGGCAACCGGGATATGGCGGCGCTGACAGCAGGAGATAAAATATTCATACAACGGTTTGGCGGTGGCCGGCTCTGCTGCGGCCGTAAACGATGGGCGCCGACCTTTGCGCGTATCGCCGTACAGCGTGAATTGCGACACAACCAGGAGTGACCCGCCCACGTCTTGGACGGAGTGGGCAAATTTTCCGGCCTGGTCCGAGAAAATCCGCAGCCCGATAATTTTCTCGCTCAGAAAGTCCGCCTCTGCTTCGGTATCCCCCGTGGTCACGCCGAGCAGGACAAGCAGGCCGTGCCGGATCTGTCCGACGATTTCCCCCTCAACCGAGACCTGCGCCTCGTGCACTCGCTGGATAACGGCCCGCATGTTGCTTTCCTGTGTATATAGATAGTGCGATAGGTAGCTGAGTCCTTCGGTGCAGACAAGATGAGAGCTGCCTAGATGTCCACCGAACTGGCGTCAGACCATGCACTCGGCTATGATCGCTGCATGTATCCCGTCCTGCTCGAACTCGGCCCCTTCACGATATACAGCTACGGGGTCATGATGGCTCTCGGCTTTGTGACCGCAGCTTGGCTGCTGGGCAAAGGGCTCGCTTATCAAGGTCGAAACCCGGACCTCGCTTCGGCCCTGGTCCTGTGGGCTGCCATCGGGGGGCTGATCGGGGCTCGGCTACTCTTCATTCTGGCTAATTGGTCCGCCTTTCTGGCCGATTCGTGGGCGTTGCTTTTTACCGGCGCCGGCTTTGTCTGGCACGGTGGCTTAATCGGTGGCATCGTCGGCGTCAGTTTGGGTATCCGGCACTACAAGCTGCCCTGGCGGGAGACCATGGATGCGATTGCCCCGGCAATTGCCCTGGGCCATGGAACCGGGCGCATGGGCTGCCATTTGGCTGGTGACGGGGACTGGGGACCGCCAACCGACCTGCCCTGGGGGATGGCCTACCCGGATGCCATTATCGGTTGGGACTATCCGCCAGACGTGTTCGTCCATCCGACGCCGCTCTACGAGATGGCCGCGTATTTTGCGATTGCGGCCGTGTTATGGAACCGCCGGACGGCTGGGTATCGTCCGGGCTCCCTGTTTTGGGGGTATTTGCTCTTGGCCGGGATCGCCCGGTTTTTCCTGGAATTTGTGCGGGTCAATCCTCCGCTCTGGGGAGCGCTCTCTCAAGCCCAGGTGATCAGCATCGGCTTGATGCTGGTCGGAGCGATCCTGCTGTTCAAAAGCGGGAAGCATGGCCGCGTCTCGGTTGCCCATAATACGCTGGAGAAATCGCGATGAGATCCTGGCTTATCCTCGGAGGCGTGGGTCTAGTGGTCCTCCTGGGTGTGGTCATTTTGATCACCACGCCCTCTCAGACCACACTGCCGCGACCGGCTCCGGATTTCCTGCTGCCCGACATGAGCGGTCAGGCCGTCCGTCTCTCTCAGCTCAAGGGAAAGGTTATTCTGCTCAATGTCTGGGCGACGTGGTGCGGTCCGTGTCGGCAAGAGATGCCGACTATGGAAACCTTGGCGCACAAGCTCAGTGATGAGGATTTTGTACTGCTGGCCGTGAGCCAAGATGTCGATGGGGCCACAACGGTGAAGCCCTATCTGCAAGAAGGGGGATATACCTTTCCCGTGCTGCTCGATGTCCAAGGCGAAGTGGGCAGGAAATATGGTGTCACCGGTTATCCCGAAACGTTTGTCATTGATCGTCAAGGTCAGGTCGTTTATCACCATATTGGCTATAATGACTGGGCTCAGCCTCAGGTAGAGGAAACGCTCCGGCGTTTGATCCAACAGGGGGAGTGGCTGGTCGATACGGAAATGCCGGTGCGCGGCGCTCATACTCCCCTGCTGTCAGAAGGATAACAAAGCTCTATTCCCTGACAGGGTGAGGAAGGCCAGACCGGAGAGCAGGTCCGCCCATATCGGAGCGCGTGAAGTGTGCTATACTGGGCAGCCGTAATACCGCACAAAGCCAAGCGTATGGCAGATAGCAGGGGAAGAGAATGATGCACAGAAAGCGGCGGCGAATCCTGGTCGGATTGGTTGCTGGTGGTATTGGGCTCAGTGTGGTTCTGTTTGGAGGATATGGGCTCAATCTTGTTTCAGCCGTTGACCGCAGCACCTATGAAGACCTTGAGGCGTTTACCAACGTCTTGGCTATTGTTCGCAAAAACTACGTTGAGGAAACAGAGACACAAGCCCTCATTGAAGGAGCGATTAATGGCATGCTCGGGGCGTTGGACCCGCACAGTGCCTATTTGACACCCGATTCCTATAAGGAGCTCCAGGTTGATACGGAGGGCAGTTTCGGTGGCCTGGGCATTGAGATCACCATTCGAGACGGCATTCTGACGGTTGTTTCGCCCATTGAGGATACGCCCGCCTACCGCGCCGGGGTCCAGGCCGGGGACCAGATCATCAAGATCAACGATGAGCTGACAAAAGACATGTCGCTCATCCAGGCGGTGAAAAAGATGCGGGGCAAGCAGGGAACCGAGATTACGATCTCGGTCCGCCGTGAAGACGTGCCTCGGCTGATTGATGTGCCCCTTGTTCGCGAAGTGATCAAGATTCGCAGTGTGAAATCAAAAACCCTGGAAGACGGCTATGCCTATATTCGGGTCACCCAGTTTCAAGACCAAACCAGTCATGACCTGGACGCCGCGCTGCAAAAGCTCGGCCAGGAAAATGGTCAACTCCAGGGTATGGTGCTGGACCTGCGTAATAATCCCGGTGGGCTGCTCAGCCAGGCGGTCAAAGTCTCCGACCTCTTTTTGAGTTCCGGTATGATCGTGTATACCGAAGGCCGGCTCGAAAGCCAGCAGCAAAAGTATTTCGCCCACCCCGGAGGATATACGGACATCCCGATGGTCGTACTGGTCAATGGCGGCAGTGCCAGTGCCTCCGAGATTGTCGCTGGTGCGGTCCAGGATCATGGCCGCGCAGTGGTGCTGGGAACCAAGACCTTTGGCAAAGGCTCGGTGCAGACAATTTTACCGGTCGATGGGGGGGCGGCTCTGCGGCTGACCACCGCCATGTATTTCACGCCGAACGGGCGGTCGATCCAGGTGAAGGGCATTGCCCCTGATATCGAACTGGAAAACCTGCCCGAAGCCTATGCCGCGGCTCGGCGACGCCACGGGGTGCGTGAAGAGAATCTAAGCGGACACTTTGGCAATATCAGCAACACTCCGGGCGAGACAGAGGGCGACAGTCCTGCCGATGCTGAGGCAGTACCTCAGGCCCTGCCCGAGATTGATATTAAGGAAGGGGAACTGGGCAAAGACCCGCAGCTTGACCGGGCGCTTGAATTGCTCAAGTCGTGGAAGGTCTTTCAGACAACGGTGGCTGAGGCAAAAAGCTAAGGTGGGTGCTTGAGCGGCTCCTATGACGACTTCTGCCTTTGCACCCGGCTCCCCTCGTGCGCTGTCCGTCACCGACCTGGCAAGCCTGATTCAAGGCCAGCTTGAAGCTGATTTTGATGACATCTGGGTTGTTGGCGAACTCTCCGGCCTGCGCACCCCCGCCTCCGGGCATATCTATTTTACCCTTAAGGATGACACCAGCCAGTTGCGTGGCGTGATGTTTCGCGGCTATGCCCGGTTGCTCCGCTTTCGGCCCGAAGATGGTCTGGAGGTCCTGATCAAGGGCCGGGTCAGTCTGTATTCTGCCCGGGGCGACTTGCAGGTCTATGCGGCCAGTATGGAGCCGCGCGGGCTGGGTGGGCAACAATTGGCCTTGGAGCAGCTCAAGGCCAAACTCGCCGCCGAGGGCCTCTTCGCCCCGGAACGCAAACGTCCCCTACCGTTCTTCCCGCGTCGGGTCGGCGTCGTGACCGCACTCGGGGGGGCGGCTATTCAGGATATTCTGACCATTCTGCACGGCCGCTGTCCGTATACACAGGTCATCGTCCGACCCACCAAGGTACAGGGTTCCGGGGCCGGTGTTGAAATTGCCGCGGGCATCAACGATCTGAATGAACACGGGCAGGTCGAGGTGATTATTGTCGGGCGCGGCGGCGGCTCGCGTGAGGATCTCTACGCCTTTAATGAAGAGGTGGTGGCCCGCGCAATTGCTGACTCGGACCGGCCTGTCATCGCCGCGGTCGGCCATGAGATCGACCTGAGCATTGCCGACCTGGTGGCGGATGCCCGCGCCCCAACACCGACTGCCGCGGCCGAGATGGTTGTGCCGGTATGGACTGACCTGTCTGACCGGGTAGCGGGTACTGCGCGGGCGTTGACCACGGCCATGCAGCGGGCACTGACCGACAGGCGGAGTCAGGCCCTGCGGCTGGAAGAGCGTATACGTGACCCTCAGCGTCAGATTGACGCGCTACGCGAGCGAACGCGGACGGCACTGTCCCGCCTCCACTCGGCGTTTGAGCGCAAGAACGAGGGCGTACGTGCCCGGCTCGAAGACCTCGCCGCAACCCTCAACAGCCTGAGTCCCCTTGCCGTTCTGGGCCGGGGATATAGTCTCACGCGAACCATACCCGAGGATGCCGTGGTGCGGGATGCTGCCACGCTCCGTCCCGGAGGGCGCGTGCGCTTGACCTTTGCTCAAGGCGAGGCGCGGGCCCGCATCGAAGAGGTAACCTCATAGATGGACATTGCCGCGGATAAAAAATTCGAAGACGCCTTGCAGGATTTGGAAGACGTTGTTGAGAAACTCGATAGCGGGACCCTGTCGCTCGAAGAGTCCCTCCAGGCATTTGAAGAGGGGGTGGCGCTGGTCCGTTTTCTGGAAGAAAAACTGACCGATGTGGAAAAACGGGTCGAGGTCCTAACGCGGGATAACAGCGGTCTCTTTCAGACCCAAAGCTTAGAGGCCGACGAAGAAGGGGATGCGTGAAACTCGAACAATATTTAGAGCGGCGCTGTGCGCTGATTGACCGGACGCTCAAACAACTGCTGGCCGACCATGAGGCGCCGCCCAAGAATTTGGGCGAGGCCATGCACTACAGTCTGTTTTCCGGGGGGAAACGGATTCGGCCCATCCTGGCCCTTGCCAGCGGGGAGGCCGTCGGCGCTCGGCCGCAGCCTATCCTGCCCTTTGCCTGCGCGCTGGAAATGATCCACTCCTACTCGTTGGTGCACGACGATCTGCCGGCCATGGACGATGATGACCTGCGCCGCGGGAAGCCGACCAATCATATCGTGTATGGTGAAGCCATGGCCATTTTGGCCGGTGACGGGCTGCTGACCGAAGCCTTTCGGATTATGGCCCAGGCTGCGCTCAAACGCGGGCGGGACCGTACCGCAGCCCTCCAGGCCATATGGGAAGTGGCGGCCGGAGCGGGTATGGCCGGCATGGTTGGTGGACAGGTGGCGGACATTGAAGCCGAACACCAAAAGCCGACCCGCAAACGAGTTGAATATATTCATACCCGCAAGACCGGGGCCTTGCTGCGAGCATCGGTCCGCGTGGGCGCTCGGGTCGGTGGGGCGAGCGCGCAACAATACGCCCGCCTCGACCGGTACGGAACGGCCGTTGGGCTGGCCTTTCAGGTGACGGACGATATTCTGGACATTGAGGGCGGTACGGAAAAAACGGGCAAACGGGTCGGTCGCGATGCGGAGCTCAACAAAGCCACCTATCCGGCTGCCCTGGGGATGAAAAAAACCAAGCGATACGCGCGGGAACTGCTCGATGAGGCTCTCACCGCCCTCCAATCATTTAGCCCCAAAGCCGAACCGCTACGCCAGATCGCCCGTTTTGTGGTCGAACGAGCCGTTCCGTCTGAAACGTGAGCCAACGTAAGCGCCTTGATCTGCTGCTGGTTGAACGGGGTCTGGTTGCCAGCCGAGAACAGGCCCGGCGGCTGATCATGGCCGGTGCCGTGGTTGCCGGCGAGCAGCGGGCGGACAAACCCGGCACCTTGGTTGATTCGGCGACTGCGGTGCGGCTCAAGGCCGACGCTCAGTCCCCCTATGTCAGTCGAGGTGGCCACAAACTGGCGGGCGGGCTGAAGGCTTTTGGTATGGACGTGACCGGGGTCACCGCCCTGGATGTCGGGGCTTCAACCGGCGGGTTTACGGACTGTCTTTTGCAGCGCGGCGCAGCCAAGGTCTTTGCCGTTGATGTCGGCTACGGACAACTGGCCTGGTCTCTCCGCCAGGACTCACGCGTCGTGAACCTGGAGCGGCGGAATATCCGCAGCCTTGCTCCTGACGAATTGACCCCGACTCCGAGTTTGGCGGTGATTGACGCCTCGTTTATTTCGCTCACCCTGGTTATTCCGCACGTCATCAGTCTGATTGCCGATAGGGGAGAAATTGTTGCCCTGGTCAAGCCTCAGTTCGAAGTCGGGAAAGGGCGGGTGGGGAAGGGCGGTGTGGTCCGCGACCCGGCCCTCCACGCAGAAGTGCTGGCAGATTTGCAGGCGCGTGCGGACGGTTGGCAGCTTGAAGTCAAAGGGGAGACGGAATCGCCCCTGCAAGGCCCCAAAGGCAATAAGGAGTTTTTCCTGTATGTACAGAAGCGCTGATTCTCCATCCCCTCTTGGACGTGTGGTGCAAAAAGGAACCCACCCCGGCCTTCGGCCACCCCTCCGAGGAGGGGATTATGCACATTAAGACACCAAGGCCCTTCTTGTGGGTCAGGACGGCACAAGAAGCGCCACTGTCGCCTGCTAACCGGGCCATTTTTCCCCCATCTCCAGCGATTCCGCCCGCCAAGTGGGAAGATTCGGCTCCGGGTGTCAAGTTCAGCATAATTCCCTCCGAGGAGGGGATTTTGTGCCTTTCTCATCCCCTCTTGGGAGGGGTGCCGCGCTAGCGGCGGGGTGGGTTCTCCCCAGCCCGGTGGCTCCGCGTCTGGCGAGCGCTGGTTCCTGGGAATGTGCATCGCACGTCTTGGAAGGGGAACAAGGGAATCGCCGGCGCCGAGTGGAGTCACAGGGCTAATTCGAGGAGGAAGTTTGTATGTCACTCAGTCAAAAATTACACGCCGCTACACCGACCTGGCAAAAGACGCTCGCACATCCCTTTGTGGTTAGTCTCGGAAACGGCAATCTGCCTTTGGAAAAATTCCAGTTTTATATGTGTCAGGACTATATATTCCTGATCGAGTACAGCCGCGTCCTGGCCCTGGCGACGGCAAAATCTCCCGACCTGGACACCATGGGGCGCTTTGCCCAGCTCCTTGATGCGACCCTCAATCAGGAGATGGCACTCCACCGCGCGTTTGCCGCGGAGTGTGGCATCAGCGCGGAGACGCTAGCTGCGACCCAGGCCGCGCCAACCACGCAGGCGTATACGAATCATTTAGTACGGGTGGCGGCGCTTGGAGACTTGGCTGCCATAGTCAGCGCGGTTCTGCCCTGCCAGTGGGGCTATAGTGAAATTGGCCAGACCCTGGCACGACAGGGCAAGCCGAGCGCTCCGGCATTTTACGGCAAATGGATTGATATGTACGCCGACCCGGAGTTTGCTGCACTCTCGACCTGGCTCCGGGACGTGCTCGACCGCCTGGCACCCACCGCGGATGAAAAGCAGCTCACCCAGATTTTTCAGACCAGCACCCGCTACGAATATCTCTTCTGGGAGATGGCCTACCAAACGCAGGACTGGCCGGTATAAGCGGAGAGACTGCCCAGGCTTGTTTGTATCAAAAGGGTTATTAGACGCTGCCCTATTCGGTTTCCATCTGCTGGTGTTTGTTTGTCAGATAGGCGGCAAAGGACGCACAGGCCCCGAACATAAACATGGCTTCGTCCAGTCCGACATCAGCCGAGTCCTTAAATACCAGCGAATGGCGGACCCCTTCTTCGCTGTTGGTGTAAGCGTAGATTTGTTCAAATCCTTTTTTGAGTTGCTTGTTCTTGAGAAGCTCTTTCTTTTCCAAAGACTTTAAGGCGTCACCTAGCGTATTTTCATTAGGGGCAATACGCCGAGCGACAGATTCTACCGCGTTGATACTTTCTCTAATCGAATCTGCAAACTGTGGATCGTTTATGTGTCTCGCGTCGTTGATATGTTTCGCAGCTTGGCGCAGGTGTGTTGCCGCCCCTTCCATGCTGTTCTTACGAAGCGTCTCGATAGCCTGCCGCGTTGCCTCACCAGCTTCACCACTTACCCGAGGCATAATCGTGGGAAGTCCGTCTTTGTCATCCACGAAATAAGCGACTGGAGTTTTCTCAAAGGTATCAACCAAGCCATTTCGTAGGTTTTCTGAACAGCATTCATGTCGCAGGACGAACTCAATCAGTGTCAGGAGTTGGTAGTAATTCCCCTCATTTATCAATTTCTTAAAAAAAGAGGCGGATTCTATTGGTCCGCACCATTCTATTTCATCGTGAAGTTGTCCAAGAACATCGAATTTATATGCATATATGATTGAGCCTATATTGGGGTCACTTAAGAAACCAGAATAGGAATCAGGCTTATCATAAAAACTGTCGGCTGAATCTCTAATTTCTTCGTCTACAACTTGCCACGCCAACTGCCTAAATCTCAGCGGAATATACTCCAGCCGCATAGGTTCGGGGAGCGGAACTTTGCCTTCTCTCTGTGAGAAATTTAACTTGTAGAAATCATTATTGTTTTCGTGTGCCATTATTCCTCTCAAACACCCGCAGCATTCCTATCCTGTTCAATCCTTGTATGTCGGATGAGCGTAGCGTAATCCGACAGGGGTAAGGCGCGGGCTACGGAGCTACCCAGAGTTCAACACATCTTCGATAATCTGTTGCAGGCAGTCGGGCGTATTCAGGAAATACACGCCGTCGTTTTTCCAGTCACTTGAAGAACGCCTCCCGTCGTCAATCTTGTGTGGCGGTGTGACTGACAGAATATAGGCGTGCAAGCGCAGGTTCGGGTCAGTCTCCCGAATCCGTTCTTCAATAGTCTTGATGTCTTGGTGCAACTTGACATTTCCGCGCTCCCTGTCCCCGTACCGGCCTAACCCCTTGGGATCAAGAAAAATGACGTGTTGACAGTCCGTGTTGTTCAACCAGACAATGAAGTCGGGGTAATAGCCGAGGTCGTCAAAAAACGATACGCCCCGACCGCGCGTCAGGTTGCGGATCAGGTATAATTCCTTGCCCTGTAAACACTGGTCACGACTCTCGGCCAATTCCGCGAGTCTCTCAACGACCCCTTTTTCGTTCTTGTCCAGGGCAACCGGTCGGACCGTGATATTACAATCCGGCTCGACGTAAAGAAGCGGCTGATAGGCATGAGCCCCTGTCATGATGGCACCGAGTTTCAGATTATCGAAAGAGCCGCGTTCAATATTCGCCTTCAAGTTCTGTATATCGCCGATCAACTGACTCTGCGTCACGTCCACCGACAGCTCGTAAGACCCCACGTTGTTGAGATCGCTTTCGTCCAGCGTCACGACCTCGATGTTGTCGCTCTCCCAGCGCCGTCGTTGTTTGCGCCAGAATTGGTCGGCATATTCGGTCATGAGATCAAGAGCGATATCTTCCAACCCCCGTACACCCTGAAAAGCGGTCGGATTCAGCCGCTCCTCAGGCATATACAGGTCATACCAGTTTTCATTCTGCAAAAGACTCTCGACCGTCTCCGGCCCGATGGCCAGATTATGCCAGCCGTTCTGCTGCTTACGCCTCAGCAGCATATTGTACATACGGGACCGGTTAAAAAAGCTGGTATGGCGAGGCTCAAGCCTGACGAACGTTTTTTGCGTGGAGGCAGCGGCAGATACGTCGCCGGATGCCACGGATTGTAACTGCGGGTACAAATCAAGCGTTATGGTGGGAGCATCAGCATCGCCGGGGTTCGGGAGGGTCACGCGCACCTCGGAGCGCTCGTACTTCTGATTGTCTTTAAGGCGGATCAATTTCAGGTTTGGTCTCGTCCCGAAGTTCCAGGTCACGGGCAATTCGATGGTTTCCTGCTCAACTCGCATGCCTTCCTTTTCCAGCAGGTTTCGGAAAGTCTGCATGTAGTTGGCACGTAGTCCGAAGATATACAGGGTTTCCAGTTCTCCGAGATCGACACTGTCGCTCGGTAGTTCCGCCCCGCTTTTGCGGTGACGTTTCAGGCTCGTATTCCATCCTTTCAGGCGGACCCCCCGCCCGAACATCTGAATGATTTCCGGGCCTTCACCCACCCCGACGTGCATCAGCCCCATGGTGCTCACCCGCCAGGAGTTCCAGCCGGCAATGAACCGCCGCGCACCGATGACGATGTTCACGGTCGAGTCCGGTCTGTCCACATCGGCGAACAGTCGTTCCGCGAATCCGGCCTCCCGGTTAATGGAGATATCAGGATTGCCTTTCTCTACCAGGAGCTTATGGAGAGCTGTCGAATCGCCGATATTGACTACGCCGAAGACAGGCTTGTCCGCGACCCGCAAGTGTAGCTCCCCTTCCCCCGCAGTCAGGTAGACGACGCGCAGTGTCCCCTGCCCGTAAAACAGGGCGTCACACATATCGGCGTAGAGATCATCTTGCGAATGTCGGTTGAGATAGCCGAACCGTCCGGCGAAGTAGTCGTTGCCCGTCTCATCGGGCAGGCCGGATTGCCCGGCAAGCAGGCTGGTGAGCATAGGCCGGACTGCATCGGCGTTTGCCAGCACCCAGCCCAGGAAGTCGAGAATGAGGATAACGTCAGACTTCGTTGCTGTGTCGGGTTTACTGGAGCCGGTGACGGTTTTACCCAGAAACACCCAGAGCGGTTTCGTCAGGTTGAATTCCGCCCATTGCGCGCCCTTGTCCCGCCAGATACGGCACTGCTGATAGAAGGTCAGCAGGCAGCCCAGCAAATACATATTGCTGCTCGCGTCTTCTATTCCGCTCCGCAGGTTAGAGATGGCGTAATCCTTGCCGTAACCGTCGTCGTGAAACTGGCGATAGGCGTAGTCGAACAACAGACATTTAGCGTAGGCGTCCAGCAGTTCCGTATCCCTGCTGACCACTTGATTGAAGGTAGCCGAATACTCGAAGGTGAAGCCGCCGCGTGACAATTCTTTGCGCCGCTCGCGCCACACCTTACCGGACGCGCCCAGGTGGCCCTCATCAACCAACACCAGATTGTTGTCGCCAAAGTCCTGCACGGCCACGCGCTTGACGCCTTTTTTCTCGGCCAGCTTGTTCAGGTCGATGATCTCAATATGCGAGAACAGGTCGGCCCCGGCCTCGGCAGAAAACAACCGCGCCTGCAAACCGCTGGCCTGTAACTCGCGTTCGTGCTGGGCCGACATTTGTTCGTTGGGCGTCAGCAGGACGATGTTATTCAGTCGCCCACCAGACCGGGCCAGGTAGTGTTGAAATTGCAGGATGTGGGCGTGCATGAGCAGCGTCTTGCCCGAGCCGGTGGCGCTCTGAAAGGCGAGGGTGCGGAGGTCGTCCGGTTCATAGTTTGGCAGGGTCGCAGTCTGTTGCCCTTGGGCCTTGGCCGCGTTCAGGTCGGCGCACAGCGCTTCGGGGTCGGTGAAATAACGGCTCAGATAATGTTCGGTGAATAGCAGGGCGAGATACTGATAGGGCTTCCATTCCCGCCCGTGCTCGCCAGTCATACGTAGCCGGTGGCTATGCGCTGCGATGTTGGCGTCGTATGTGGAGAATTGGTCAGGCGTGACGGTGCTGAGAGTCGGGTTCAGATACAGCGCGCGGGCGTATTCACTCTCGCCATTCGCATCAAAACCGGCTGGCGCGCTACCCAGCCGCTCCAGCATCGTCCGCATATCGTCATAGCCGAACTCTCGGCAGATGAAGCGGTACAGGATGAGGCGGTTTTGGAGGGGGGTCATTGACCGCTGTCCTGCTGTTGTTCTGCCTGCCGATGTTTGTTTGTTAGATAGGCGGCAAAGGAGGCGCACGCTCCAAACATGAACACGGCTTCGTCCAGACCGACATCAGCCGAGTCCTTCTCAAGAAGAGGGTGACGGATTCCTTGCTCATCGCTCGTATAACCGTATAGCTTCTTGAACGCTTCCTTGAGTGCTGGATGTTTCAGGAGTTCAACTCGCTCAAGAGAATCGAGCGCTGGGCCGAGAGTTTTGTTGGCTTCTGGATCAATAGTACGAGCAACAGATTCTACTGCGTTAATACTCTCCCTAACCGAATCTGCATGCTCTCGCGCGTCGATCTGTTCTGCCGCTTTGCGTAGGTGCGTTGTTGCGCCTGCCATATCGCCTTCGCGAATCGTTTTAATAGCCTGCTGTGTCGCGTCGCCTTGCTCTTTGTTACTACGAGGGGAAAACCGGAAGGGACGTTTCGAGGTGTCTAGCCAGTAGGCTGAGGCGTGCTGGTCGAACAAACTCTTGATATGTTGTGCAAGTTCGTCCCTGTCATAAATCAGATCCAACATATGATTGTCGACGGCACGCTTATAGGCGGCTTCATAACTTGTGGAGGAATTTTGCGTATGTCCCGTATTTATTGTCATCTCAACAAGATCAAGAACAGAGTTAAAGCGGCCCTCCAGCACTATTTTCTTAAATTCTTTCGATACCGAAGAATAATGATTTCTAATTTCGTCCTCGGGCATTCTTAGCAGCTTACCCAGTATCCCTCTGATGAATTGGTGAACCTGGCCAGGAAAGGTGTGATTCACCGTTAAACTTTTCTCTAGAAACGATTCTCGAATTGCGTTCCAGATTTCGCGTCTCAAATCGTCCGATAGTTCTTCCAGCCGCATCGGCTGCGGCAAGGGCTCGTAGCCATAGTGCTGTGAAAAAGTAAGATTATCGGCGGATGTATCGCGTCTCTCAGCCATCATGCACCCTCCTCAAACATCAACTCTCGAAATATCGATTCTATGATTTTAGTGGGATGTCAGGTTACGCCTACGGCTAACCCGCCCTACGAAACTAGGCAGCCCGCTCGCGAGTGATTGCTTCCCGGAGGCCCTCAAGCAGTCCCTCCAGGTGTGCCATCCGCTCACGTAAAGCGGCGATCTCCTCACCGATGTCCTTACGCAAGGTAGCAATCTCCTGGCGCAGGGCCGCCTGCTCGGCGCGGATAGCTCGTTGGCCGGTCAGGATTAAACCAGCCAGGGCCACTCCTACAGACACGATAGCAATGATTTCCGGGCTCATGTTTCTTCCTTACTGGTCCGCCCCCTCAAACGTCAACTCCCGGAAGACGGGTTCAATGGTCTTGGCAGTCCATGCTTCATCTGCCTGTTTCAGGGCGTTCAAGGTGTGGTCGCCGTTGACGTAGATGAGGTCGAGCGATCCGAACTTGGGACGGTGGCGGCCAAACCACGCTTCCAGTGCAGCGTTGTCCATCTCGTTCAGATTGCGCCACAGAATCAGGCAACGCTTGCCCTCAGCGTCCGTGCCGATGATAGCAAGCACGCCGTCTATCCGTTGACGCGATTCGACGCGCAGGCCAATCAGGTAGTT
Organism: uncultured Binatia bacterium (SeqCode); assembly: GCA_965243855.1. GTDB lineage: Bacteria > Desulfobacterota > Binatia > Bin18 > Bin18 > Bin18. Next base: position 468,298 of record CBDEWE010000003.1, read on the forward strand.
AAATGTCTCTGGTAGATCGACCGGCACTTCCTGACGCACCCCGTCACGCACCAAGGATAGAGTGTAGGAAAAAGGATCGGTGAAATGTTTACCCAGCAAACACGCGCTGCCTGCCGTTTCCTCGCCCAGCGCATAACGCAGCCGGTAATCCTCGGCTACAGCAGGGTTCTGAGCCAGTAGTCCCTCTTGTTCGCTTGACCGTGGTGTCACATCCAGGCTGTCCAGTGTGTCTTCGTAGGATTCGAGACGGATGTATTTGAAGAGTTGAGTGGAACCGCTACGCGAGACCGGCTTGCCGTCCTTCCAGTCTTGCGAATAGGCCACCTTTTTTATGCGCGGAAACAGCACCGTGTTAAAGTGGTCGCCAACCTCCACAAGAACGTACTTTCGGTGTCCATTGTCCTGTTGGTTGAGATCGATGACAGCATGGCCGGTCGTGCCGGAACCCGCGAAGTAATCAAGAACCGCCTCACCTGCTGATGTATTCCAGGTTATTACTCTCTGAAGCAGCGCTAAGTGCTTTTCAGTCAGGAATCCAGCAAACGCGCCCGCCGTGGGGATGTCGAGCCAATTGTCACTGAGCAGCCTATGGGATTGAGGAGGGACGTAGTATTGAACGACATTGTCTTCGTTGCATCTTACAAAATCGAGATCGACACCCGCCTGGAGATTCTCTACATACCACTCGTCCAACGTTTTTCGGGATGACTCATGTGCCAGATAATCCTCATAGTTCTGGACGGCACTGAGAGCCCGCTGTTCTTCCCACCGCCACTGACCTGACTCAGGGAACTGGTTGAAAAGATTGTACCGCATCGTATGACGATCGGTTCCACGCCAAAAGGTATCCCATTTACCCAGCTTCTCCACTTGGTGTAGCTGTCGCAAATGTGGAACCCGAAGCTCAGGCGTCTTAGCGTATATGTGTATGATATCGTGCCCAACCGATAAACGAGCGATATCATTAAACTGCGCTTGGACGTTTTTTATACCCCGTCTTACAACTGCGGTATTCTTACGATCCGGGAAGATTGAGTCCAACAAGAGGCGACTTCGAGCGCGTTCCTCATCTCCAATCTGCATAAAGAAAAGCCCATCTTGTTTCATGAGGTATCGAGCAAAATATGCCCGGTCCGAAATCATGGCTGCCCAGCTAGACGACTGGTAGCCGTCCTTGTACAGAAACTCGTCATCTCCCGTGTTGTACGGCGGGTCGATATAGATACATTTCACCTGTTCCCGATAACGAGCTTGTAGCAGGTTTAACGCCTGAAAATTCTCGCCATGTACGAGCAAACCGTCCATTTGCTCGTCCAACGGTCCGGCTTCGGATAACGCTTCTAGTAGCCTGTCCGTGAAGTCTCGGTCGAAATGACGAGAGTCCAACACCAGATACGGATTGGTCTTGAGAAATTCTACAGTCAGCGGATTAGTATAGCCCACGTTGCCGTTGGCAAGGTCACCCTCAATCTCGTCAATGGCAAACAGGTGCACCCATTCGTCGTGTTGCACCTCGTTGGTGGCTATCTCGGCATAGAGCGCTTCCGGCACGCGGTCGAGCGTGACACAGTATTGCGTTTCCAGCACGAATTTTTTCTTGAGCCAAAGCTGTTTCTGAAAATCCTCAATCTGCGCCAGAAAGGTAATGATCTTGTCGGCCACATGACGGGTTGCCCGCATGCGGGCCAGCGCCCGGTGCAGCCGGGCCGCATCGCCGGCCTCCAGGTCGTCTACGTTCAGCACGTCGTTTTTCAGGTATAAGTCCAACTCGCGGCGCAGGAAGCCGCCCAAGTCCTTGTGAATGAAATAGTCGAAGCTGTTCTTGGCCGTGTAGGTGGCAAGGTGCTTGTCTAGCACGGTGCGGTCCGGGTTGCTTTCCGTGGGTGCAAGCGCGGCAAGTAGCGTCAGCCAATCTGCTTCTAAGTCTTCGATGACACGTCTTCTTGCCGCCTCGTTAATTTTGTCCTGCTGCTTGCTGTTATTGCTGGGGTAGGTCCTCTTTTCGGGCTCCGTTAATGGTCTATGTTCAAAACGGACGACTAACTCGCCGTTGTCTACTTCGACCGCCTTTGTAGTCTCGCTCTCTGTCAGCAGGAAACGGCGTTGCTTGCCGCTCGCTTCCTTGATGTTGTCTCTTTCGTTGTCCGCTTTGGCTATCTCGAACCGCACCCGCCGTTTTTCCGTACCGGTTCCCACAGTAAAGACATAGGAAGCGTAATTCTCGGTTGACTTGATGTAGTATTGGTCTGCATTGGCCCAATGCAGCTTCACTTCCTCGCCGTCGTAGGGAATGAGATAGCTCGACTGACCGCCGCCCGAATAGCGACGTAACGACATGAAATCGCCCTCGTCGTAATAGCGGGCGAAAAAGTTGGCGAGGTGGTTGTAGACATCGGTTTCCGCTGCTGTGTCAGCCTGGACCTCGGCCAGTTGTTGTTTCAGTTCGCTCACCTTCGGTGCGGTGTCGGGATCGACGCCTAAGCCTGTAGCCAGTGCGCGAGCCTCAGCTAGTTCCTTTTCCAATTCAGCTTGCTGATTGGCGGTATTCCCCGCCAGGGCCGTCTGTACCTGTGGCAGCAGGTCGTTGTCGAGGAAATTCGTGATTTCCTCTGCCTTCAGGTTCATGATTCGGTACAGGCCGAAATCGAGGTCACCACGGTCAAGCTGGAACATCGTCCGCAGGATGTCCTTCAGCCGGTCGAATTTTTCCGAGGAAGCCGGGGGCGAAGATGGTCCCTCACTCATGACGTTGTCTCCCACTTCAGCCGGACTTTTAGTGTGTTTAACTGATTCCATGGGAGATGTTTTTCATGTTGAAGCCTCCCCACGACTATACCTGGGGCTATACCCTGTTCCTCGGCGAATTGGCGAACGGAGCTTTCGCTGTATGAATCCGAAGTAACAAACTGTTCCCAAAGGGAGCGGGGGATCAGAAAATCGGACGCCCATTTATTGGCTTGTGCCTCGATATCGGTAGGCTTCTCCTTTTCTTTCGTCCAGTCGATGAAGACTTGCTTCCTGCTATGGAGAAGTATGTGAGCGGCTTCGTGGAATAAGGTGAACCATAAGTGGTCATCCGTCTTATGACGGATGCTAAGCTCAATCACTGCCTTTCGAGAGGTTCGCCACCATGCAGCGCCACTGAGGGCAGTCTTTGGAAAAGGTTGGACCGGCGCTAGGGCAACGCCAGCGGCGTTGCAAAGCTGTTGAGGTTTTTCTAGGGGATGCTTTGATGGTGCTTGCGTGAGTTCTCGAATTTTTTTCAATGCCCGCTTGAATCGAGCTACGTTGTAATCGGCGCATTCCTGTTGCTCGGCCTCTAATTCGCCGAGTCGAATCCAGGCCGCTAGTGCCTTACCATCGCTTGCAAAGCTGGGCGAGTGACGATACGCGACACTCGCCCGTTCGTATCTCGTCTGCCACGCTTCAACTGATCCGACCCCGAAGAAGGTCAGTAGCTTCGATACTGCGTCGGAGTCAGAGGAGGGTTTCTCCATGATTCCTCGCTTTATCAGCTCTCTAATAGGAAATGCCTTTATCCACGACGCTGCTCCTTTCGTCTCTTTCGCCTCTGCTATGCGTGCTCGGCGAAGCTGGTAATCCGTCTCAATGCCAAGCCAGATGCCTGCATCGACTCCCAGAACTTTCTCGAATTGTAACGCGGTCTCTGGCTCAACTGGCGCTTTTCCTGCAATGATCTCGCTGATGAGCTTGGCGGAACGGCCGCACCGTCGGGCGAACTCGGCGTGCGAGATGCCGTATGCTTCAAGGCGCTCTGCCACAATTGACCCCGGCGAGACGGCGTAGTCGGGCCGATACGCACTGGATTCCGTCTCCATGTTATCCTCCCTTAGTGATAGTCAACTACTTCAATGATGGTGATTGCAGTTACTTGGTCCGTATCAATCGCCCCGTTTTCCTTGCGCGGGATAGGCTCATGGGTGGGCTTGAAAACCAGTCGATAAGGATGGATGAGATCGACGGCATACTGTCCGCGGCGATTGTCTGTAAGCTGGTGGCGGCGCTCCGGCTTGGTCGCTGGTACCAGCGATAACGCTCTGGCGTTCTTGAGAACCGCGAGACGCCTCATGATTGCCTGCGCCATGCGGTCGTTGTACTGCCGGTGTAGAGCGGTAGTGGAATTGAAGATTTTGGCGAGCTTCCTGGTCCGAAAGATGATTTCCACGACGAAATCTCATTTAAGTTACCTGATAGGTAACGATTTACCAGTGCTGATGCAGGGGCGCAAGTGGGATTTGGCAAAAGGGTGTCAGGCAGGCAGAACCCACCCCGCCGCTACACGGCGCCCCTCCGAGGAGGGGTGGCCCGAAGGACCGGGGTGGGTTCCTTTTTGCATCACGCGTCCCGAGAGGGGACAGTTTTCTCAGACTACAACACTCCCGCTACTCCACGGCACTTGAGCCCAACACTCGGATTGCGTATCCTCTCCTGAGAATCTGGACAGGATTGGCACCGAAGATAAGAGATCCCGACGGTTCGATAAGTTATTGATTTCATTGAATCTGAGAGTTTGGACAGGCTTGACACCGAAGATTAAGAGATTCTGACGGTTCAATAAGTTATTGATTTCATTAGATAAGAGATTTCGATGGTTCAATAAGTTATTGATTTCATTGAATTCAGGTCGGAGACCCCCCCCTATCTTATCCTGAGAAACATAAAACAAACGATGTTTTATAAAATTTTGCTTTCTCCTGCCGCCTGGGACCGCGGCCAGGATGGCCGCGTTGCGGGCTGGAAGCCCGCCCTCCTGGAGCCCCACCCCACCGAGGACCCACGAAACAAGAGGCAGCCCACGTCCCGAGAGGGGATGAAGATAGGCGCTTCTCTGCTGGGCCGGGTGATCCCTTGACAGTCAGGAGGAACAGGGGTACACAAAGGGCACCTTTAATTTAGCCCCGAGAGGCTAGGAAGGGCAGCCATGAAAATTTTCATCTTCCTCACTGCATTGACGAAAATAGAATAAGCCTCCTTGGATTTCCAAGGGGGCTTTTTTTTGACTTATGCCACAGGCGGCGCAGCGTATCGTTCTGGATTCGTCAGCAATTGCGCGGGCCCTGACCCGGATTGCACACGAGATTCTTGAGCGGAATCAAGGGAGCGCCCAACTCGCGCTGGTCGGTATTCACACGCGTGGCGTGGACCTGTCGGTCCGCTTGGCGGACAAGGTTGCCGCGATTGAAGGAGCCCGCCCGCAGTGCGGAGAAATTGATATCACCCTGTATCGAGATGATGTGGGGCGGACCCGGACCCAGCCCGAGGTGCACGGCACCTCCATTCCTTTTGCGGTCGATACCATGCGCATCGTGCTGGTGGACGATGTACTGTACACGGGGCGGACCGTGCGCGCGGCAATGGACGCGCTGGTCGACTTTGGCCGGCCCAAAAGCATCCAACTCGCGGTCCTGGTTGATCGAGGACACCGCGAGCTGCCAATTCGGCCTGACTATGTGGGGAAAAACATTCCAACGTCGTACGAAGAGCGGGTGTCGGTCTGTCTGGTGGAACATGACGGACAGGATCGGGTCGTGATCGAGTAGGAGGTTGCTATGATGTTCAGCCAGCGCCATTTCCTTGGTATCGAAGGCTTGTCTCGGGACGAATTATTATTTGTGCTCAACACGGCCGAATCCTTTCGGGAGATTTCTGAGCGGGAAGTGAAAAAAGTCCCGACACTACGGGGAAAAACCATTATCAACCTGTTCTACGAGTCCAGCACCCGGACGCGCTCCTCTTTTGAGATTGCGGCCAAACGCCTGTCCGCCGATGCGATCAATATCTCCGCCTCCACGAGCAGCGTGAACAAAGGTGAAACCCTGATGGATACGGCCCGCAACCTGTGCGCCATGCGTCCGGCGGCCCTGGTGCTGCGTCATCCGGCGTCCGGTGCGCCTCACATGCTGGCCCGGTTGAATCAGTGTCCGGTGATCAACGCCGGTGACGGCACCCATGAGCATCCGACCCAAGCCCTCCTGGACGTCATGACCATCCGTGAACATCTCGGCGACGTTGAGGGGAAAACCATTGCCATTGTGGGAGACATTCTCCATAGCCGAGTGGCGCGGTCCAATATCCTGGCCCTGACAACCCTGGGTGCCCAGGTCCGGTTGATCGGCCCGCCAACCCTGCTGCCGCCGGAATTCAGCCGCTGGGGTGTGGAACGGCATACGGATTTGCGGGTCGGCCTGGCCGGTGTTGACGCGATTATGATGCTGCGCTTGCAGCGCGAGCGACAAACGCGGAATTTCTTTCCCAGCCTGGACGAATACGCCCGCCGCTTCTGCTTGACGGTCGAGGCGCTCAGAGCAGCCAAGCCGAACGTGATTATTTTGCACCCCGGTCCGATGAACCGCGGTGTTGAGATTGACTCGCGGGTTGCGGATGGTCCGTACTCGGTGATTCTCGAACAAGTGACGAACGGCGTTGCGGTCCGCATGGCCGTTCTCTACCTGCTCACAACCCAGGAGCGGCTGGCGACCCAGGATCAGTCTGTGACCAATGGGCAGGAGAGGACCGACGTGCAGACAGAGCCCGGTGCGTGGGATGAACATACTTTACCCAAACGAGCGGTGGGGCAATAAACCATGCGTATAGTCGTACAGAACGGAGCGGTCGTTGATCCGGCCAATGGGCTGGAGGCGGACCTGGATCTCCTCATCGAAGATGGCGTGATTCGTGAGTTGGACCAGCCCGGCGGTTTTGCCTCGGTCGAGGCGCAGCGTATTGACGCTTCCGGCTGCGTTGTCGCTCCCGGACTGATTGATATGCACGTGCATCTGCGCGAGCCGGGCTATGAATACAAAGAAACGGTTCTGACCGGTACCCAGGCCGCGGTGGCTGGCGGATTCACCGCGGTGGCCTGTATGGCCAATACCAATCCGATCAATGATAATGGGGCGGTTACGCGCTTTATTGCGGAGCAGGCGCGCAGTGCCGGGCTGGCTCGGGTGTTCCCGATTGGGGCGCTTTCAAAGGGCCTCAACGGAGAAGAGTTGGCCGAAATCGGGGAGATGATTGAGGCCGGTGCCGTCGCCATATCAGACGACGGCCGCCCGGTTATGGACGCCAACCTGATGCGCCGCGCACTGGAATACTGCTCGATGTTTGACGTGCCGATCAGTGTGCATGAAGAAGATATGTGCCTCTCGTCCGGGGGCAGTATGAATGAGGGGCCGACCTCGGTGCGCCTGGGTATTCGCGGCGTCCCGAGTGTCGCCGAAGATGTCATGGTCGCCCGTGATATTGCCCTGGCGCGCCTCACCCGCGGGCGGGTACATATCGCTCATATCAGTACTCGCCGATCGGTGGATTTGGTCCGCCAGGCAAGGGCCGAAAGTTTGGCGGTCACGGCTGAGGTCGCCCCGCATCATTTTACGCTCACCGAAGAGGCGGTTGAGGGGTATAATACCAACGCGAAAATGAGCCCGCCGCTCCGACTGGCCGACGATGTAGCGGCTATGAAGGAAGGCCTGCGAGACGGGACCATTGACGCCATTGCGACTGACCATGCCCCCCACCACCGAGACGAGAAAGAGGTCGAATTCGATCAGGCCGCTCACGGCGTGACCGGCCTGGAGACGGCCCTGTCGTTGACGCTGCACTTAGTTCAAGACGGGGTGCTGTCCCTCTCCGAAGCCATACGGAAACTGACAGTGAATCCGGCTCGTATTCTGGGGCTCCCCTATGGCACGCTTGCGGTGGGCAGGTCGGCGGACCTGACGCTTTTTGACGCGCAAGCGAGCTGGCGGCTGGACCCGCTCGCCTCCCGGTCGCGCAGCCAGAACACGCCTTTTGCCGGCTGGGAGCTGACCGGTAAGGTGCAGCTGACCATGGTCGATGGTCGGATCGTGTACGATGACCGTGAACAGGAGGGCCAGCCGGCGTGAAGAACCCAGCGCTTTTAGCCCTGGCCGATGGGACGGTCTTTGAGGGGAGCGCTTTTGGCGCTCAGGGAGAATCGGTCGGCGAGATCGTCTTCAACACCTCGCTGACCGGCTATCAGGAGATTCTCACCGATCCCTCCTATAAGGGTCAGATCGTCACCATGACCTATCCCGAGATCGGTAATGTCGGGGTCAATACCGAAGATGTCGAATCCCGCCAACCCTTTGTAGAAGGCTTTGTGGTCAAGGAGTACTGGGAGCGGCCCAGCAACTGGCGGGCGCAAAAGAGCCTGGCTGCCTATATGCGAGAGCATGACATCGTGGGTATTCAGGGTATTGATACCAGGGCGCTCGTCCGCCGCATTCGCGATGGCGGCGCCCAACAGGGCGTGATCTCGACCTGCGACCTTGATGCCAAGCGTCTAGTGGAAAAAGCGCAAGTCGCCCCAGGCTTGGTCGGACGTGATCTGGTCAAAGAGGTCTCCTGTCACGAGCCGTACGACTGGTCCCAGGGCTACTGGGAGTTGGAGAGCGGTTATCGCCAGCAGGGGGCAGGACATGCGCCCGAGCCGCGTTTCTCTGTGGTCGCCTATGATTTTGGCGTGAAGTTCAACATCCTGCGCCATCTGGTTGAGGCGGGCTGTCGGGTGCAGGTTGTGCCGGCCCAGACGCCTGCGGCAGAAGTCCTGCACCTCAAGCCGGATGGCGTTTTTCTGTCGAACGGTCCGGGCGACCCGGATGCGGTGCCCTATGCCAAGGAGAACATCGCCGCCCTGGTAGGAAAGGTCCCCCTGTTTGGCATCTGTCTGGGACACCAGATTCTGGGTCTGGCGTTGGGTGGACAGACCTATAAGCTCAAATTCGGCCATCACGGGGGCAACCAGCCGGTGATGGATCTCGCAACCCGGAAGGTTGAGATTACGGCGCAGAATCATGGTTTCTGTGTCGATGTCGATTCGCTGCAAGAGCGGGCGGAAGTCACCCATCTCAACCTGAACGACCGGACGGTAGAGGGCTTGCGGCATACGCAGGAGCCGCTCTTTTCCGTGCAATACCATCCCGAGTCCTCTCCGGGTCCACATGATGCAGACTATTTGTTTCGACGCTTCACCGCGCTGATGGAGCAGTTTCGAGGCTGATTCCTGAGCAGCAGATACAAGTCATGCCCAAGCGTACAGACCTCCATTCCATTTTACTGATCGGCTCCGGCCCCATTGTGATCGGCCAGGCGTGTGAATTTGATTACTCAGGCACCCAAGCCTGCAAGGCGCTCAAAGAGGAGGGCTACCGCGTCATACTGGTCAACTCGAATCCGGCCACGATTATGACCGATCCTGATTTTGCGGACCGGACCTATATTGAGCCGCTGACCCGGCCGGTTCTTGAAAAGATTATTGAACGGGAACGCCCGGACGCCCTGCTGCCGACCATTGGTGGTCAGACCGGTTTGAATCTGGCTATTGACTTGGCCGAAGGGGGCATCCTCGACCGCCACGGAGTGGAACTCATCGGAGCCAAGCTGCCAGCCATCAAGAAAGCCGAGGATCGTGATTTGTTCAAGGCGGCCATGGAGCGTATCGGCCTGGACCTGCCCCGGAGCGGCTATATCCACTCTCTTGAGGAAGCCTATGCCTTACGCGAGACCCTGGGTCTGCCATTGATCATCCGGCCGTCCCGAACCCTTGGGGGGGCCGGAGGCGGGATCGTCCAAACCCCGCAGGAATTTCAGACCATTGTCGAGTGGGGCTTGCAGGCCTCTCCCACGCATGAAGTCCTGGTTGAAGAGTCGATCGCCGGCTGGAAAGAGTTTGAATTGGAAGTGATGCGTGACACCCAGGACAATGTGGTCATCATCTGCTCCATCGAAAATTTCGATCCGCTCGGTGTTCATACCGGTGATTCCATTACGGTCGCGCCCGCCCAGACCCTGACCGACAAAGAATACCAACTCATGCGGGATGCGGCGCTGCGTATCATCCGCGAAATCGGGGTGGACACGGGCGGGTCCAATATCCAGTTCGCCGTCCATCCGGAGACCGGCCGGCTGGTCGTGATTGAAATGAACCCGCGGGTGTCCCGCTCGTCTGCTCTGGCGAGTAAAGCCACCGGGTTTCCAATTGCCAAAATTGCCGCCAAGCTGGCCGTAGGCTACACCCTGGACGAAATTCCGAACGATATTACGCGCGAAACACCGGCCTCTTTTGAACCCACGATCGACTATGTGGTAGTCAAGGTGCCGCGTTTCACCTTTGATAAATTCCCCCAAACCCGGGATTTGCTCGGGCCGCAGATGAAATCGGTCGGCGAGGCCATGTCCATAGGCCGGACGTTCAAGGAGGCGCTTCAGAAAGCCCTGCGTTCGCTCGAAATCGATAGCTACGGGTTTGAATCGACAAACGGAAGCGTGGAGACCCCGCTGGATGCCATGCGCGCGTCCCTGCAAACCCCGAACGCCCATCGGTTGTGGTATGTGGCGGAAGCGCTCCGCCTGGGCATGGGTGTGGATGAGCTCTACCAGCTCTCAAAAATCGATCCGTGGTTTCTGGATAATATCGTGCAGATCATAGAGTGCGAAAAGGAAATCCAGCAGACGAGAGGGTCAGGGGAGGCCACCGGGTCGGCTGCCCAACCGGCCGAGGTCGTAGCGGCATTACCGCCCGGCCTGTTACGTCGGGCGAAACAGATGGGCTTTTCCGATGTTCATCTCGGCCGTCTGCTCGGCGTCAGCGAGAGTGATGTCCGAGCCGAGCGCGAACGCCTGGATGTGATTCCGGTCTATAAGACAGTGGATACCTGCGCGGCTGAATTTGTGGCTCATACGCCCTATTTATACTCAACCTACGAAGGGGAAGACGAATCTCAGCCGACCGACCGCAAAAAGGTGATCATTCTGGGTGGTGGGCCGAATCGGATCGGCCAGGGCATCGAGTTCGACTATTGCTGCGTGCACGCGGCCTTTGCGCTCAAAGAAGACGGCTTTGAAGCCATTATGGTAAACTGTAACCCCGAGACCGTCAGCACGGATTATGACACGTCTGACAAGCTGTATTTTGAGCCGCTGACGCTGGAAGATGTGCTGAGTATCGTACGGCGCGAACAGCCGTATGGCGTCATTGTCCAGTTCGGCGGGCAGACGCCGCTCAAGCTGGCCGTGCCGCTCGAACGGGCCGGGGTGCCGATTCTGGGCACGCCGCCGGATGCCATTGACCGGGCCGAGGATCGCGAGCGATTCAAGCTACTGCTCGAACAACTCGGCTTGCGCCAGCCGGCCAACGGCACGGCCCGGTCGGTTGAGGAAGCCGTGGCCATTGCCCAGGACATTGCCTATCCGGTGCTGGTCCGTCCCTCCTATGTCCTGGGCGGACGGGCCATGGAACTGGTGTATGACGAGGCGAGCCTGCGACGTTATATGCGTGAGGCCGTGTCCGTGTCCGCGGAGCGACCGGTCCTGATCGATAAATTCCTGGACGACGCCACCGAGGTTGATGTGGACGCCCTGAGCGACGGCCGGCAGGTCGTAGTTGGCGGCATTATGGAACATATTGAGCTTGCCGGTGTCCATTCCGGTGACAGCGCGTGTTCCCTTCCGCCGCGCACCCTGTCCGCCGCCGTGCAGAATGAAATCCGGCGACAAACCACCCTGTTGGCCCAAGAGCTGGGTGTGGTCGGCCTGATGAATATCCAGTTCGCCGTCAAGGATCAGCAGGTTTTTCTGATTGAGGTGAATCCGCGCGCCTCACGGACCGTGCCGTTTGTGAGCAAGTCCATCGGCATTCCCCTGGCAAAAATAGCCGCGCGCGTCATGGCGGGAAAAACATTGGACGAACTGGGTTTTACCCAGGAAGTCATCCCCGACCATGTCAATGTCAAAGAAGCGGTGTTTCCCTTTATTAAATTCCCCGGTGTGGATACCATTCTCGGACCCGAAATGAAGTCAACCGGCGAGGTCATGGGGGTGGACCAGTCTTTTGCCATGGCGTTTGCTAAAGCGCAATTTGCCGCGGGCAATATCTTGCCGGAAACGGGCAAGGCATTTTTAAGCGTACGTGACCGCGATAAGCCCGCTCTCCTGCCTATTGCCAAGCAGTTGGTAGAGAACGACTTCTCTCTTGTGGCAACGCGCGGTACCTGTGCATTTCTCCAGCAGCACGAACTGCCGGTTGAGATGGTGAATAAAGTTCTGGAAGGTTCCCCGCATATTGTGGACGCCCTCCAGGCGGGGTCGATTGATCTGGTCATTAATACGACCGAGGGGGTGCAGTCCATCCAGGACTCCTTTTCAATTCGGCGGAGTGCCCTGGAGTGCCAAGTGCCATATTTTACGACGGTAGCGGGAGCGGAAGCTGCGGTTGAAGGTATTGCCCGCCTCAAGCAGGGTCTGCTCGGCGTGTGCCCGCTCCAGGCCTATCACGGTGAAGAGCACGGGTAAGAGGGGTATGACGGTCGGAAAGTCGAAAGGCGGAGAGGAGGAAAGGCGAACGTCGGATGAAACGCCCCGTCTCTTTGACCGGGCATCCTCCCCAGCCCCTCTTATCAAGGAGGGAGAACCAGTACGTTCTTTTCGGCCGCGCCAGCCGCCGCTTAAAAACTCGGTGCAGTACGTCAAGGGCGTGGGGCCGCGTCGGGCCGAACAGTTGGCGAGGCTGGGCATAGAAACAGTCGAAGATCTTCTCTACCACATTCCCTTCCGCTATCAGGATCGGCGCGAAATCAAGAAAATCTGTCATCTTCAGGTGGGGGATGAGACGGCGGTCACCGGTCAAATCGCCCGGATGGAGCGGCGCTTTCTGGCCCGCCGGCGTCGCTGGGTGCTCGAAGCCGTTGTCCGAGACGAAACCGGCTTTCTCTTCCTGCTGTGGTATCACCAGCATCGCTATTTTCAGCAGCGCTATCAACTTGGTCAGCAGGTCCTGCTGTACGGCAAGGTCGAGAAGGGCATGAAGGGCGGCAAGTGGATGATCCACCCGGACATGGAGCCGCTGGAAGAGGACGACGAGACCGCCCGCGTCTTGCCCATTTACAATAAGACCACCGAAATGACGGTGGCTGCCATGCGCCGGATCGTGCATGGTGCCGTTGACCGCTACGTCGATCAGGTCGCCAATGGTGTGCCACAGGAAATTTGTGAGCGCTTGAACCTGATGCCGCTCAATCTCGCCCTGCAGCAGTTACACTCCCCCTCGCTCGATGCTGAGGTTGTTGAACTCAATGAGGCCACCTCTCAGGCGCACCGGGCCGTGGTGTTCGATGAACTCTTTTATTTGCAACTAGGAATGGCACTGCGCCGGCGCAATACCGTCCGGGAAGAGGGGTTGTCCATTGTGCCGGGACCGCTCGTCCAGCAAATATATAGTATCCTGCCGTTTCAATTGACCGCAGCCCAGGAGCGGGTGGTTGAGACGATTTTTCGGGATATGGCGGCTCCCCACCCCATGAACCGCCTGGTCCAGGGAGATGTTGGCTCGGGCAAGACGATCGTAGCCTTCTTTGCGGCCCTGGCCGCCCTCGATAGCGGCTACCAGGTGGCTTTCATGGCTCCGACGGAGCTCTTAGCTGAGCAGCACTACCGGACGCTGACGCCGCTGGCTGAGCAACTCGGCCTGTCCATGACGCTGCTGACCGGAGAAATCCGCCCAAAACGGAAACAAGAGATCTATGGTCTCCTGGAACGGGGTGAGGTCGAGATCGCGGTCGGTACGCATGCCCTGATCCAGGAGGGCGTACGCTTCCGGCATCTGGGCCTGGCCATTGTGGATGAGCAGCATCGCTTTGGGGTGATGCAGCGCGCCGCCCTGCGAAAACGCGGTGCGAATCCGGACATTCTGCTGCTGACCGCAACCCCGATCCCCCGCACCCTGGCCCTGACCCTGTACGGCGACCTGGATGTCTCAGCTATTGATGAACGCCCACCTGGCCGCAAGCCAATCACGACGCATGTGTTCCATGAAGGCGAGCGGAAAAAAGCCTATCATCTCGTCAAAGACCAACTCGAACGGGACCATCAAGCCTATGTGGTCTATCCGCTGGTTGAGGAATCCGAGAAGTCCGACCTGAAGGCCGCGACCTCCATGGCCAAAGAGCTGGCCCGGACCTTTTTTGCAAAATATTCGGTCGGGCTCGTCCACGGCCGCATGAAGGGCGACGAAAAAGATGCGGTCATGCAGCGTTTTAAGGCTGGCGAGCATCACCTGCTGGTTTCGACCACCGTCATTGAGGTCGGCATTGACGTGCCGAACGCGACCGTCATGGTGATCGAGCATGCAGAGCGCTTCGGTCTGGCCCAGTTGCACCAGTTACGCGGTCGAGTCGGACGCGGGCAGGCCGCCTCCTTATGTTTGCTGCTGGCCCAGTATGCGCCGGGCGACGAGTCTCAGCGGCGTCTTCAGGTGATGACGGAAACCGACGACGGCTTCAAAATTGCCGAGGCCGACTTGGCGTTTCGCGGGCCGGGCGAGTTTCTGGGCACGCGTCAGTCCGGTATGCCCGACTTCCGGGTGGCCAATATCGTGCGTGACAGCAAACTGCTGGAAACCGCGCGAGACGAAGCCCTGACCTGGCTCGAACGCGACCCCAACCTGACCACCCCCGAGTCCCGCCGCCTCCGCGCTGTCCTCGAAGACCGCTGGGCCGGCCGCCTGGAACTGGCCAGGGTGGGCTGAGCCTGCCCATGAAGTCTCCTTCAGGATCGCTATCGTGTTTGAGAGTCTGTTGCGAACGGATTGGTGAGAAGTAAATCTTCAATCGTGTAACCCGCTTGCATGTCCTCGGTGTGCAGGACCGTACAGACTCCATTCAGGGCGGCACGGATGACGAGTCCGTCCCAGATTGACAGTTGATGGATGCGGTGGAGATAAATCGCGGCCAGCAGGTCCGTGGGGGTCAGTGTGACAACGTCAAAGCGGGAGTACAGACTCACGCGCCGTTTAGCGTCCTGGCTGCTCATGCCGAGCTTCCGTGTCGCCGCAGCAAAGAATTCCTGTAAAATTTGCAAAGACAGGACTCCGCGACGCTCTCGCATCAAGCGGCGTATCAGTTCGCGGGCGCGGGTCTGCTTGCGTCGGTCGCAGGCGTCGTCAGCGTACACCAGTGCATTAGTGTCGATAAACTCACGACCGCTCACGCAATTGCTCCCGGGTCCACGGGCTTGATGAACGATACACGTTTTCCGCCCACATCGTGTCGAGCTGGTCTATAGCCGTCTCTACATCGTTGACGCGGGTCAATTCTTCCAGATAATCGCGAATAAGCTGGTTCAAGTTAGTGCCGCGAGTAGCCGCGATACGCCGAGCCGCAGCCACGACTCGGTCATCAATGGACAGGGTAATTTTCACATTCATACGCTAGGTGCACACGTAAGCACACGCAATATGTGTCAATACTACAAATCGCCCATTCACTCCATCTGCCCATAGATGTCGAGGACCGGGATTCCGCTTCCAGTGATTTGACCGGTTTCGGTAAATCCCCTATATCCTTAGCAGGAATGGAGGTCCTCGCGGAGATGAGCTGAACAGCTTGTCTTCCACGAGGTGTGACAAAAGACGTATGGAATTTCCACGTATTAAACGGCTTCCGCCCTACCTCTTTGCCACCCTGGACAAGATGAAGATGGAGGCACGCTGGGCGGGTGAGGATATCATTGATTTTGGGATGGGCAATCCCGACCATCCTTCTCCGCAGCACGTTGTGGACAAGTTGGTTGAGGCCGCGGCCAAGCCGCAGAATCATCGCTATTCAACCTCACGGGGGCTCTATAAGCTGCGCCTGGCGATCTGTGACTGGTATAAACGCCGCTTTGAGGTGGAACTCGATCCCGATTCTGAATCCATTGTGACCATTGGGTCGAAAGAGGGTCTATCCCATCTGGCGCTGTCGATTCTCGGTCCGGGTGATGTGGCCATCTGCCCGAGTCCGACCTATCCCATTCACCAATATTCGATTGTGATGGCCAATGCCGATTTGCGGGTCGTTCCGCTCCGACCGGGAGAAGACTTCTTTACCTCTCTTCAGGAAACGGTCCAGCAGTGTTGGCCGCGGCCCAAGGTCTTGCTGCTGTGCTTCCCGCATAATCCGACGACCGCCGTTGTGGACCTTGAATTTTTTACGCGCGTCGTGGAATTCGCCCGCGAGCATAAATTGTTCGTCATTCACGATTTTGCCTATGCCGACCTCTTTTTTGACGGCTATACGCCACCGAGTTTCCTCCAGGTGCCTGGCGCAAAAGAGATTGGTGTCGAGTTTTTTACTCTGTCGAAATCCTACGATATGCCGGGCTGGCGCGTGGGCTTTGCCTGCGGCAACCACGAGGCGGTCATGGCCTTGGGCCGACTCAAAAGCTATTTTGACTACGGTATTTTCCAGCCTATTCAAATCGCCGCGATTCATGCCCTGAACGGTCCCCAGGACTGCGTGGAGAACATGCGCCGGCGCTATCGTCAGCGCCGCGATGTCCTGATCGACGGTTTGGAGCGGGTAGGCTGGCATATTCCCAAACCCAAGGGCACGATGTTCGTCTGGGCGCAAATCCCGGAGCCGCTACGAGCCATGGGCTCCATGGCTTTTGCGGAATTTCTCCTGACGGAAGCCAAAGTCGCGGTGTCCCCAGGGATCGGTTTTGGACCGTATGGAGAAGACTACGTCCGCTTCGCCTTGATCGAGAATGAACATCGAACCCGGCAGGCGGTTCGCGGTATCCGTAAAGCCTTTGGCGGCGCCAGTGCTCCGGCCGAGCCGGCGGACAAAAAGCTTCGGGTGGTATAATGGCGAGGGAGGGGGTCAAACTCGGGCTTATCGGGTTGGGCACGGTCGGTTCCGGTGTGGTCCAACTCCTGGATCGGCAGCGCGAGGCGTTTGCCCGAAAAATAGGTGCTCCCCTGCAACTCGTCCACGTTGCGAGCCGGAGCATCGCCACAAAATCGCACCCGCCGCTGCCCGGTGTCCGCTTATCGGCCGACCCGTGGAGCGTCGTGCACGATGCTGAGGTTGATATCGTGCTGGAACTCATTGGCGGAACCGACCCCGCCCGCTCCCTCGTTCTGGAAGCCATGGCGCGGGGTAAATCCGTTGTGACGGCAAACAAAGCCCTGCTGGCTCTCCATGGCGATGAGATTTTTTCCGCGGCCGAAGCGCACGGGGTCCGTTTGGGATTTGAAGCCAGCGTGGCCGGCGGCATCCCGGTTATTCGGACGCTGCGGGAAGGTTTTGTCGCGGACCGCAACAAGGCGCTGTTCGGGATTGTGAACGGAACCTGTAATTACATCCTGGCGACGATGAGTGAGGACGACGCCGAATTTGATCCCGTCCTCCGCAGAGCCCAGGAGTTGGGCCTGGCTGAAGCCGACCCCCGTATGGATGTCGATGGCATCGACGCCGCTCAGAAGCTGACGCTGCTCATCATGCTCGCCTTTGGCGTACGGGTGCCGGTCGATGCCGTGTATACCGAAGGGATTCGACAGCTCGACCAGATCGATATCGCCTTTGCTCGCGAGTTCGGCTATGCGATCAAGCTGTTGGCGATTGCCAAGGAAGAGTCCGGCGTGCTGGAAGCCCGGGTCCATCCGACCATGATCCCGCAGGATAGTCTGCTGGCGGGTGTGGGCGGTGCGTATAACGCCATCTTTACGCAAGGGGAAGCCCTCGGCTCTTCGCTCCAATTCGGACAAGGCGCGGGCAGTTTGCCGACCGCGGCAGCGGTCTTGTCTGACGTGGTTGACAGCGCGCGGGCGCAGACGAAGCAGCAACAGCCCCAGCCACCGCTGGGCTGTGCCTGGACGGAGCTGAAGCCGGCCGCCGTCCGGCCCATGGATGAGCTGGTGAGCGAGTATTATCTGCGCTTCATGGCCGTTGACCGTCCTGGGGTGCTCACCCAGATTAGCGGGATTTTAGGCGACCAGGACATCAGTATTGCCTCGGTGATTCAGCGTGGGCGGAGCGACGGTGATAATACCGTGCCCCTGGTCATGCGGACGCATGCCGCGACGGAACGGAATTTGAAGACGGCGATGACATTAGTGGACCAATTGCCCATCGTGCAGGGCAAGTCCGTGTATGTCCGCGTTGAGGAGAGCCTTGGCTAACGTAGCGGTCCCGATGGAAAGAATCGGTCAGAGACAGGTATGACACACAGCGCGATGACAGAGGCTCCGACTCTTCCGCTGACGGCTCCGAACCCCTCGCCGTTTCGGGCCTGGTTTGGCTGTGCGGCCGGCTGCCCCGGGGAACATTCGCTCAACGAGATCCTGTACTACTGCCCGACCTGCGGCGGGCTGTTGGATGTACAGCACGACATCGCCGCTCTCAAGACGCGCACGCCCCAAGAATGGCGACGTTTGTTTGATGATCGCTATCGACGGACCCTCTACCCCTATGGCAGTGGGGTGTGGGGCAAGAAAGAAATGGTCTGTCCGGCTATTGATGACGAGAACATCGTTTCCACCTATGAGGGCGGGACCAATCTGTTCTGGGCCGAGCGATTCGGACGACACATCGGTATTGACGATCTCTGGGTCAAACAGTGCGGTAACTCCCACACCGGGTCATTTAAGGATCTGGGCATGACCGTGCTCGTCTCTATGGTGAAGCAGATGATTGCCGACGGCGTGTCCATTCCTGCGGTTGCGTGCGCCTCAACCGGCGATACGTCGGCCGCCTTGGCCGCCTACTGCGCTGCGGCTGGCATCCCGGCTATTGTGATTCTACCCCGCAATCGAGTGTCTACGGCCCAACTTATTCAGCCCATGGCAAACGGGGCGCTGACCTTGTCGCTCGATACCGACTTTGATGGCTGTATGCGGGTCGTGCGTGAGCTGTGTACAAAAGAAAACATCTATCTCGCCAATTCGATGAACAGCCTCCGGCTTGAGGGCCAGAAGACCATCTCGATTGAGATTGTTCAGCAGTTTGACTGGGAAGTCCCCGATGTGGTTATCGTCCCCGGAGGAAATCTGGGCAACGTCACGGCAATCGGGCGTGGCTTCCTGCTCATGCAGGAACTTGGGATGATTGATCGCCTGCCCCGTCTGGTCTGTGCCCAGGCCGAACGCGCCAATCCATTATACAAGAGCTTTACTGCCGGCTTTAAAAAATATCGTTCGGTCAAAGCCAAAAAAACTCTGGCGTCAGCCATTCAGATCGGGAACCCGGTCAGCGTGCATAAGGCCATTCG
This sequence comes from uncultured Binatia bacterium (SeqCode), assembly GCA_965243855.1. GTDB lineage: Bacteria > Desulfobacterota > Binatia > Bin18 > Bin18 > Bin18. The sequence continues at coordinate 487,366 of CBDEWE010000003.1, forward strand.
GGTTCTCCAGACCTTCGATAGCATTGTTGAGCAGGCCAGCGAAGAAGAGCTGGCCGAAGCGTCGGCACTGGCAGATTTGACCGGCCTGTTCAACTGTCCGCACACCGGGGTAGCGCTTGCCGTTCTCTTGAAACTGGCGCGCAGTGGGCATATCCGGTCACACGAACGGGTCGTTGTGATATCCACTGCCCATGGGCTCAAGTTTACCGACTTTAAGCGGCGCTACCATGAAGGGCGGTTGCGTGGGGTGGCCGCGCATTCCGCCAACAGGCCGATTGAATCACCGGCCGATTATCACAGTGCCCGAGCCGCAATTTTCGGCGCGCTCGAGCGCAGGCAGGCATCTCCTGTTCACAGATTCCTAGATGGGTGAGAGGTATGAAATACATCGTTCTTCAAGGTGATGGTATGGCGGACTGGCCGGTCGATGAACTCGGCGGGAAAACGCCGCTTGAGTACGCGCGGACGCCGCATATGGATCATATTGCCTCTCACGGCATCTTTGGCCTCACCCAGACGATTCCCGAGGGCTATCCCTCGGGTAGCGATGTCGGAACCATGAGTCTGCTCGGCTATGACCCGCGGCAGTACCACACCGGCCGCTCGCCCATTGAGGCGGCCAGTATGGGGGTGGACTTGGGGCCGGAAGATATTGCGTTTCGGTGCAATCTGGTGACCCTGGGCCGTGCAGCCGACGGAACCGAAACCATGCTTGACTTTGCGGCCGACCACATCCCCAGCGCCGCTGCGGCCGAGTTGATCGGGACGCTTCAGCACGAGTTGGGTAGCGATGAGTTTTCCTTTTACCCCGGTGTGAGCTATCGGCACCTGCTGGTCTGGCACGGCGGCAAGGAAAAGATGGACACCACGCCGCCGCACGATATCACCGGTCAACCCATACAGGAGTACTGGCCCCAGGGAGACGGAGGCGAGCAACTGTGTTCGCTGATGAAACGCGCTCAAGAGATCTGTGCCCAGCATCCCGTCAATGCCAAGCGTCAGGCCGAGGGGCATCAACCGGCCTCTTCGATCTGGCTGTGGGGGCAGGGCCGCCGTCCTGCCGTGCCGACAATCCCCGAACGCTTTGGGCTGAGTGGTTCGGTCATTTCCGCGGTTGATCTGGTCCGCGGTATTGGCGTCTTGGCCGGACTTGAAGTGATCCTGGTGCCCGGCGCGACCGGCTTTCTTGATACGAATTATCTCGGCAAGGCCGAATATGGTCTGGCCGCCCTGCGTGACAAAGATTTTCTCTTCCTGCACGTTGAGGCAACGGACGAAGCCGGTCATATGGGCGCGGCCGATAAAAAGGTCCAGGCGCTTGAGGATTTTGACGAGAAGGTTGTTGGGACTATCCTGAATGGTCTGGCCGATTTCCCTGAGTGGACCATCCTGCTGATGCCCGACCATGCCACGCCCGTTGCGATCAAGACCCATTCGTCCGACCCTGTGCCGTTTGCCGTGCTCTCTTCCCATGACCGGACGCCAGCGTCTCCAGCGGTGGGCTATAACGAGCCGTGTGCCAAAGCGACGAAGGTGTTTGTGGCTGAGGCCTGGCGTTTGATGGAGCACGTGATTCGCGGACAGATGCGGGCCTTGGTATAGGTGGGAATCGGGAGAAACACAAGAGATTCGGCATGGATCGGAACCTCGCGCTTGAGTTCGTTCGGGTGACAGAAGCCGCGGCTTTAGCCGCAGCGGCCCACATGGGGCGGGGAGATGAAGCGGTTGCCGACGCTGCCGCTGTGGAAGCCATGCACCGGCTGTTCCCTGCTATCGAGTTCAGGGGCCAGCTCGTCCTCGGCGAGGGAGATGAAGACTCGGTGCCCATGCTGTACGTCGACGAAATGCTCGGCACAGGGGCGGGTCCTGCCATTGAGGTCGCGGTCGATGCGCTCGAAGGGGCAACCACCTGCGCGCTCGGCGCGCCGAATGCGATTGTAGCCATTGCCGTCGCTGAAGAAGACGGTTTTCTCCGCTGTCCCGCCGATGTGTACATGGAGAAGATGGCGGTCGGACCCTGGGGCCGGGGGGTGATTGATCTGGATAAGTCAATGGGTGACAATCTTGCCGCCCTCGCAGAAGTGAAAGGGGTCAAACCGCAAAACCTGCGCGTGGTCATGCTTGACCGGCCACGTCATGCCAAGTTGCTGCACGAACTGCGTGATATCGACGTCCATGTCACCCTGATCAGTGACGGGGACCTGTCGGCGGCCTTAGCCACCACGCGGGAGGAGTCCGGGATTGACCTGTTGGTTGGGACGGGACGTGCCGCCCAGGGCATTCTCGCGGCGGCGGCCTTGCGGTGTTTGGGCGGGGAGATTCAGGCGCGCTTCCAGCCGGGGAATGCGGCAGAATTTGAACAACTGCGTGAAAGCGGAGTGGAGGATATTCGGAGAAAGTATACGGCCGAAGAACTTGCCCGAGGCAGTGTGGTCTTTGCCGCAACCGGGGTGACCACCGGGAACTATTTGCGCGGGGTGCGGTTTTTTCCTGGGGGGGGTGAGTCGCATTCCGTGGTGATGCGCTCAAAGAGCCGGACCATCCGCTTTCTCAATACGGTTCACTACTTTGAGGAGCAGCCGGAGTATTAATATGACGTATGAAAATATCGTATTTGAAAAAGAAGAGGCGATTGGCATTCTGCTGATCAATCGTCCCAAGAGCCTGAATGCGCTGAATCCTGTTACCCTGAATGAGATTGCCGACTGCCTGGACGTGGTACAGCGCGATGCCGGGCTGCGCTGTCTTGTGATGACCGGTGCGGGCGACCGAGCTTTTGTTGCCGGAGCGGATATATCGGCGATGGTGTCGATGTCTCCCTTGGAGGGAAAAGCCTTTGCCGCCTTGGGACTCCGCGTGGCGCGGACGCTTGAGGAAATGCCCATTCCCGTGATTGCCGCGGTCAACGGCTTTGCCCTGGGCGGCGGCATAGAACTCGCCTTGGCCTGTGATATGATTATTGCCGCGGATACGGCCAAGTTCGGTCAGCCTGAAATTAATCTCGGGGTTATTCCCGGCTTTGGCGGTACCCAGCGCTTAGCGCGTCGGATTGGGCTACCGCTGGCCCGAGAACTGATCTACTCTGGCGATATGATCGATGCCGAGGCAGCGGTCCGCTACGGCCTGGCCAATCGCGTCGTGCCTGCGGCCGAGTGTGTGAATGAGGCCAAAGTCCTCGCCCATAAGCTGGCCACAAAACCGCCCATTGCCATTCAGCAGGCAAAGGCGGCCATTAATGCCGGTATTGATATGGATATTGTCAATGGCTGTCGTTTTGAAACCGAGGCTTTTGGGTTGACGTTTGCGACGCAGGACAAGGCCGAAGGGATGGCCGCGTTTCTTGAAAAACGAGCGGCGAAGTTTTCTGGAAAATAAGACGAACATGCCCCTATTCCGGGCGTGTTCGTCATGCTATGTAGCGTAAAATTCATTGCTCTCAAAAGGACTTGGAACGGAAAAAGTAAACGTGTCCTCCCATTAGATATGATATGCTGGACACGTTCACTCTTTAGAGCGAATACGCTGGAGAGACACTTGATTCTCCCGGAGGAAGCATGAATAAGCAAGCGTGGTTAAATGAGAAATACCCTCAACAGGAGGAACGTTCGCAGCGGTTCTCGACCGTATCCGACATGGAGGTTGAGCCCGTCTATACGCCGGACGATCTCAACGGTTCCAACCTCGAAGGGATAGGCTATCCGGGGGAATACCCCTACACCCGTGGGGTTTACCCGAGTATGTATCGGGGTCGTTACTGGACCATGCGTCAGTTCGCCGGGTTCGGCACCCCTGAGGATACGAATCAACGCTTTAAGCTGCTGTTGTCCGAGGGCCAAACCGGTCTGTCAACCGCCTTTGATATGCCGGTGCTGATGGGCTATGACGCGGACCATCCGCGCTCATTGGGCGAGGTCGGTCGTGAGGGCGTGTCGGTCTCGACCATCAAAGACATGGAGCGCCTGTTCCAAGATATTCCGCTCGATAAAGTCTCCACCTCGATGACGGTGAACTGCACGGCCAGTATTCTGCTCGCCATGTATATTGCGGTTGCCGATAAGCAGGGCATCCCACGCAATCAGATTAGCGGGACGATCCAGAACGATATGCTCAAGGAGTATATCGCCCAAAAAGAGTGGATCTGCCCGCCCGAACCGGCCGTCCGCATTGTCACCGACATGATCGAATTCTGCGCCAAGGAGGTGCCGCGCTGGCACGCCGTCTCGATTTCGGGCTATCACATCCGTGAGGCCGGATCGACTGCGGTCCAGGAATTGGCCTTTACCTTGGCCGATGGCATTGGCTATGTCCAAGCCGGCATGGAACGGGGCCTTGACGTTGACGAATTTGCCCCGCGGCTGTCTTTTTTCTTTGATATCCACAACGACTTTTTTGAAGAAATAGCCAAACTGCGAGCGGCACGCCGGATGTGGGCCACGATCATGAAGGAGCGCTTTGGCGCAAAGAACCCCCGCTCCATGCTGCTACGCACCCATTGTCAGACGGCCGGTGTCAGCCTGACTGCTCAGCAGCCGGTCAACAATGTCGTGCGGGTGGCGATTCAGGCCCTGGCCGGTGTTCTGGGCGGCACCCAGTCGCTGCATACAAATTCCATGGACGAGACCCTGGCCCTCCCGACCGAAGAGGCCGTCACGGTCGCGCTGCGCACCCAGCAGATTATTGCGGAAGAGAGCGGCGTCACCAACTTTGTCGATCCGCTGGGCGGCAGTTGGGCCATCGAAGCCCTGACGGACCGTATGGAAAAAGAGGCATTCGCCTATATCGACCGGATTGACGAACTCGGCGGTATTATTCGGGCGATCAATATCGGCTTTCCACAAAAGGAAATAGCCGATGCGGCCTATCGCTATCAGCAACAGTTGGATGCCAGAGAAAAGATGATCGTCGGGGTGAACTCGCACGCGATTGAAGAAGAGCGACCGATGGAAATCCTCAAGATCGATCCGGAAGTGGAGCGCAGCCAGATTGCCCAGGTCACGCAGGTGAAACAGGAGCGTGACAAGGCCGAGGCCGAAGAGCAGCTTGGCCGGGTCCATGCCGCGGCGCGTAACGGACAGAACCTGATGCCGGTCCTGATTGATGCCGTCAAGGCCCACTGTACGGTGGGCGAGATCTCCGATGTCTACCGTGAGGTGTTTGGCGTCTATCAAGACCCTGCCTGGCTGTAAAACAAAAGGGGTTGGGGATTAGGGGCTGGGGGAGAGCCAAGCCCCAACCCTCAACCCCTTCTTCTGGAGGTTAGTGTGTCCGAAGAAAAAATACTCCGCATCCTGGTTGCAAAAGCTGGGCTCGATGGTCATGACCGCGGTGCAAAGATTATTGCCCGCGCGCTCAGGGACGCCGGCTTTGAGGTGATCTACACCGGCTTACATCAGACGCCGGAAATGATCGCTGAGGCGGCCGTGCAGGAAGACGTCGATGCCGTTGGTTTAAGCATTCTTTCCGGTGCGCATATGACCTTATTCCCCGCTATTCTGGGCGCGCTTAAAGAACGTGGCGCCGATGATGTCGCTGTTTTTGGTGGGGGGATCGTCCCGGAAGACGATATGCCCGGACTGACGAAAGTCGGCGTGAAAAAAGTGTTTACTCCCGGAGCCAGCACCCAGGAGATTGTGGACTGGATCTGGGCCAATGTTGAACCGCGCTCCGGTCTCTAAGCGGGAGAATGAAACCCGCGGGTAAGGGTATTATGGTCAAGCTGGTCGTCTGTGTAAAACGCAAGCCCGGCATGGGTGTTGAAGAGTTTCACGACTACTGGCGGACGCATCATGGGAGTCTGGTGAAGAGTGTCCCGGGGCTACGGCGGTATATTCGGAAATACGTCCAGAGTCATACGATCCCGCAGGCGTACGAGAACAATGCCGCGCCCTTCGATGGTATTGCGGAACTGTGGTTTGACGATCACGCTGCGGTCGAGGCTTTTTTAGCGGACCCGGACTATCTGGCCCAAGTGCGACCGGACGAACTGAAATTCTCAGACCATCCCAACCTTGTCTGGTTCGTGACCGAAGAAGTTCCTATTATTGACGGCTAATCATCTGCTTTCGGACGGCTCCCACTGCTGTGGAGTGCTTTGACGTTATTATTATCGGCTCCGGTCCGGCCGGGACCGCCACCGCGCTCAATTTGTTGCGGGCTGACCCTGCACTCGCTGGCAATATTCTCCTGCTCGACAAAGCCGTTCACCCCCGAGAGAAGATCTGTGCCGGCGGACTCATCCCCCATACCCTCGATTGTCTCAACGCTCTAGAGATCCCGCTGAGCGTTCCTCACGTCCGGGTCAACCGAGCCCGTGTCCAGGTCTGGCCCAGCCAAGAGATTGTGTGTGAAGAAGGGGGGATGTGTTCCATTATTCGACGGAACGAGTTTGATTTTTTGCTCGTACGCACCGCCGCGGAGCGTGGAGCGGAAATCCGGCAGGGAGAAAAGGTCATCCAGTTGGTTCGAGAGCCGGGCGGCATGCGGGTGGTGACCGAAAAGACGACGTATCGCGCCCGGATTGTGGTTGGGGCTGACGGGTCCGGGAGCCGGGTGCGACGGCAATTGATCGGACAGACCCACCAACCAGTCGGTAAGGCCATGATGTCGGACGTTCCGGTCTCGGAAACTGCCTGGGACGGCTTCGTCCAGCAGCGCTACGACTTTAATTTCCGGCCCGTACAGGATGGGTTACGTGGCTATCTGTGGGCCTTTCCCTGTCTGATTGATCAGGTTGCCCATGTGAACCTTGGTATTTATTCATTGGGCGTCAATTCTTTCTCAAACGCGGCCCTCCAGGATTGTCTCGCCGCGGAAATTGACGCGTTCACTACAGCGACGACATCAAAGAGTGAACGTGTCCAGCATCGCATGGTTAGTGGAGGACACGTTCACTCTTTCGGGCAAACCCGACGGCTGCGGGCTTTTCCCATCCATGGCTATGCCTCCGAACAACGGCTTGCCGCCCCCCATGTTATACTCGTCGGTGATGCGGCAGGAGCGGAACCGCTGATGGGGGAAGGCATTTCCTTTGCGTTTGAATACGGAGCCTTTGCCGCTCAGGCCATCTGCGAGGCACTACGGACCAAGGACTTCTCGTTTGATACCTATACCCGGACGGTCGCCCAGTCGTGGCTCGGCAAGAAGCTGGTCCGGCTGGCTTTTGCCACCAAGCTTTTCTATGGTCGGACAGCTCGCTTGTGGTTTACGCTTGCGGCGCGGAACACGCGTCTCCAATCTATCGGCTTGAAATGGTATAATGGGGTGGATGGTTGGCATCAGCGGAGTGGATGGGATGCCGTCCGAGCGGTCATCAGACGATATCCGCAGTAGCCGTAAGGAGGCAAGAGCGTGGCACGGCAGAAAAGGACTCGACCGGCAGCACCAAGGCGTAAAACAACGCGGAAAAAAGGACGATGGCTGTGGATCCCGAAACTCATGCTGCTCATGGCGTGTGTGGGACTGGTAGTGTTTATCGGCGCAATTTTTGTGATGGAAGAAGAGCTGCGTCGGATTGGCCTGTTCGGTCCTGAGGAAGGGCAAGTCACGACCCAGAGCCAAGTCACGACCCAGAGCCAAGTCATTGCTCAGCCGACCCCTGAAAATAGCCCCGCCGACATCGTTGAAGAGGTCACCCAAGAAGAACGCCAAGAATTAGAAGCCATTCTGCAACAGATGAAGGAAAACTAGAGCCCCCCCTGACCCGAAGCGATGAAATTTCTGGATGCTTATCAACGTGCTGTTGCGCTCCCGCAGGTGCCGCGGCGCATTATTTCACTCGTGCCGAGTATTACCGAGACGGTGTTCGCGCTTGGGGCTGGTGAACGTGTCGTCGGTGTCACGTCCTACTGTACCCATCCGCCTGATGGGGTGGCAGGTGTGATGCGCGTCGGCGGGACAAAAGATCCTGAGCTTGACACGATTGAGCGCCTGAATCCCGACCTCATTATTGTCAACGATGAGGAGAATCGGCAAGAAGACTTCAGCGCGCTGGAAGAACGAGGATTGCCTCTGTATGTCACCGCTCCGCGCACGATAGCAGAGGGGATACGGATGATAGAACAGCTCGGTCCGCTCATCGGCTGTCAGGCACAAGCCCGGACGCTGGCGCGATCACTCTGGCAGCTATACGAGGAGAGCACGACCGAGCTGAAAGCGGGCGAACGGCTTCGGGTATTTTGTCCTATCTGGCGCAAGCCCTGGATGTCGTTTAATCGTGAGACGTATAGCGATGATATGCTGTGGCGGTGTGGTGGAGAGAATATCTTTCGCGCCAAGGACGAGCGGTATTTCTCTCTCTCCCTTGACGAAGTAGTTGCGGCCGACCCCCACCTTGTTCTGCTCCCAAGTGAGCCCTATCCCTTTGCGGAAAAGCATTTCGTCCATCTCTCGCCGCTCCAGGAGACCGCAGCTGGCCGCGGCGGCCACTTCTACTGCGTTGATGGTATGGCGCTGTGTTGGTATGGACCGCGTATCGCTCACGGTTTAACCGAACTGTCCCGTTTATTTGCTTTTGTGCGGGACACAATGGACAAGTAGGCAGTTGAGTCTATGGGGTCTATTGTGTCTGTTGAGTTCGTTGAGTCTATAGAATCCGTTGGGTCTGTTGAGTCAATGACCCTATGGACCCAACAGACCCAGCGGACTCAAAGGACATTGTATGTCAACGCTTGAAGATGCGCTACGCAAAGTGCCGCCGCAAAGCCTGGAAGCAGAAGAGTCCGTCTTGGGTGGTATTCTGTTGGACTCTCACGCCCTCGATAGGGTGATTGAGGTCATGGGTCCCGATGATTTTTACCGCGAGACAAACCGAAAGATTTTTCTGTCCATGCTCGCCTTGACCGAACGGGGTGAGCCGATTGACCTGATTACGCTCACCGACACCCTCAAAGCACGCGACGAATTGCAGGAGATCGGTGGAGCCACCTATCTGGCCGAGCTGAGCGATAAGGTACCGAGTGCGGCCAATATTGCCTTCTACGCACGTATCGTGAAAGAAAAGGCCGTCCTGCGCAGTTTGATTAATGTGTCCGGGGAGATTGTCAGTCGGGCCTATACCGGCCAGGAGGACATCGAGCGATTTCTTGACGAAGCCGAACGGCTGATCTTCGACGTGTCCGAGCAGCGGATTCGCCCGGCCTTTGCCAAGGTCGGGGATATGATCATGGACACGATCAAGATCATCGAACAACTCTATGAACGCAAGGAGTTGGTGACCGGCGTTCCGACCGGTTTTCTGGATCTCGATCAAAAAACGGCCGGACTCCAGCCTGCGGACCTGGTAATCATCGCGGCGCGACCCAGCATGGGCAAAACCGCCTTTGCGCTGAATATCGCCCAGTACGTGGCGATGCAGACAGAGACCGCGGTGGGTATCTTTTCGCTCGAAATGGCGAAAGAACAATTGGTGATGCGGATGCTGTGTGCGGAAGCCCGTGTGGACAATGCCAAAGTCCGCGCTGGGTATTTGGCGGAAAGGGACTTTCCGCGCCTGGCGATGGCAGCCGGCCGTCTGGCCGAAGCCCCGATCTATATCGATGATACGCCCGGGCAGAATGTCCTCGAACTCCGGGCCAAGGCGCGCCGGTTAAAACGCGAGGCCAACCTCGGCCTCATTATTATTGATTATCTCCAGTTGATGCGTGGCCTCACTGCGCAGGAGAATCGTGTACAGGAAATGACAGAAATTTCGCGGAGTCTGAAGGCTCTGGCCAAAGAACTGGCCATCCCCGTGGTGGCCCTCTCCCAGCTCAACCGCCAAGTCGAACTGCGCGGGGACAAACGGCCCATCATGTCAGACATTCGGGAATCGGGCTCCATTGAGCAGGATGCGGATGTCATCATGTTTATCTACCGGGACGAGGTCTACCATCCGGAGTCGGAAGAAGAAGGGACTGCGGAAATCATTATCGGCAAGCAACGCAACGGCCCGATCGGTACAATCCGGCTGGCCTGGAGAAGCGAGTATACGCGGTTTGACAGCCTGGTGGCCGATACCTTTGCCGAACCCGACGAAGACCTGGTGGAGGAGGGGTAACATGCTTCCGGAGCGTCAGAAGCGCGAGTCCTATTCTCCCCGCCTATTTTTTCCTTTTAAGATTCGAGGCTGTCGAGCTGTCGGAGCAGGGTTTTGACCCGGTATTGGATATCCGGGGCGAGAACAATATCGCTAATCAACGCGACCGCGTCTGCGCCGGCCTGGAGGACGGATGGCGCCCGCTCAGCCGTAATCCCGCCAATCGCCACAATAGGAATACGAACCTTCCGACGAATTTCTTGTAGTTGCTCAAGGCCACGGGCGGTATAGCCGGTCGCCTTTGTCGTTGTGCCGAACAGTGGCCCAAACCCAATATAGTCGGCGCCCTCCTGTTCTGCGATCAGCGCTTGCTGGACCGTGTGGGTTGAAACGCCGATAATCTTTTCGCGTCCTACGATCTTGCGGGCCGCGGCCAGTGGAAGGTCATCCTGGCCGAGATGGACGCCGTCAGCTTCAACTGCCAGGGCAATATCCACCCGGTCATTGATGATGAGCGTACACTGATAGCGCCGGCAAATGCGTTGGACTTCTGTGGCCAGGGCGACAAAATCTCGCGTCGGCTGCTGTTTGACTCGCAGCTGGAGGAGGCGTACGCCTCCAGCGCACAGATGGTCGGTCAGTCCCTGGAATGACAGCTCGGACCGATTCAACGTGTCAGCCATGGCGTAGAACGGACTGGGAAAGGCGAAGGGCATATGAGGAGCCGCTCACTTTTTGACGGCTATTTTGAGGTCCGTCATTTTCTTGCGTAAGGTATTGCGATTAATCCCCAAAATCTCTGCGGCCTTGAGCTGATTCCCGCGGGTATGGTCCAAGACCAGTTCGATCAGCGGCTTTTCGACTTGGCTAATGATCACTGCGTGCAGATCCCCGGTCTCGAGCAGGTCGGGTTGCTGAAGATAGGCCGTGAGTTGACGCTGGATGACCTCCTCGAACGAGAGTTCCGCAAGATCGGCCGGCAGCGGAGTTCTCGTCTGCGGGAGCGAGAAATCTGCCGGCGTCAGTAACGGCCCTGGGCTGAGGACGGCCGCTCTGAGGAGGGTGTTTTCCAACTCCCGTACATTCCCCGGCCAGGAATAATGGGTGAGCAGGGCTTGCGCCTCAGGGGTAATCCCTGTGGCCGCGGTCCCCACCTCCTGCGTAATCTTATCGAGAAAATAGGCAGTGAGTTCAGGAATATCTTCACGCCGTTGGCGCAGTGGGGGCAGGGTGATCGGCACAACACGAAGACGAAAATACAAATCTTCCCGAAAACGTTTTTCTTTGACCGCGGCTGCCAGATCCTGATTTGTGGCCGCGATGATGCGTACGTCCGCTTGGAGAGCCTGGCTTCCTCCGACCCGGGTGAACTCACGCTCCTGGAGGACGCGGAGCAGCTTTGCCTGAAGCGACGGGGGCATGTCGCCTATTTCATCCAGGAAGAGGGTCCCACCAGCGGCCTGTTCAAACTTCCCGGCATGCCGCTCAACCGCACCGGTGAATGCCCCGCGTTCGTGGCCGAACAGCTCGCTTTCGAGTAAATCGAGTGGGATGGCCGAACAGTTCACCCCAATAAAGGGCGCCCGCCAGCGGGCTGAGTAGTGGTGAATCACTTTCGCCACCAGCTCTTTGCCTGTCCCGCTTTCGCCCTGGAGGAGTACGGTTGCATCGCTACGGACGATACGTCCGACGGTCTTGTACACCTGCTGCATGGCCGCGCCACTGCCGATGATCTGCTCATCGCGGCCTTGGATAGCCGGCAGTGGACGTTCGGTATTGGCTGTGAGCCGTTTGGTTTCTATGACGTGGGAGACCAAAGCGTGCACATCATTAAGGTCAAACGGCTTTGGCAAATAGTCAAAGGCCCCATGCTTCATCGCCTCGATCGCATTGGTCAGCGTGGTTTGACCGGTCATGATGATGATCGGGAGGTCGATCTGAGCGGCTTGCGTCTTCTGTAAGAGATCCAAACCGTTGAGTCCCGGCATGCGAATATCGACAAAGGCCAGATCGAACACCTGTTCCTGCACGGCCGACCAGGCTTGAGAGCCGGTTGCGACCGCCTCGACGTGATAGCCCTGATCGGTGAGCGTATCATGTAGGACCTGGCGGATGAGATCTTCGTCGTCGGCAATGAGAATCGTTCCGTTCACCACAGCATCCTATCCTGGCGGGACGGGTAAATATACGTGGAAGCTCACCCCTTGCCCCGGGCTGCTTTCGACCCGAATGGTCCCTCCGTGTTGAGCAATAATCTGTTGGCTGACCGGTAAACCCAAGCCTGTGCCTTGGCTCTTGGTGGTAAAAAACGGGGTGAACAAATGGGGGAGATGATCCGGGGTAATCCCTGGCCCGTTGTCGGCGAAAATGACGCACAGAAAACGACCGCCGGCGTGGTTGTCGTAGAGCGGTTGCTTTTCTGGAGTGTCTGGGGGCTGCGTTTGAGCAGGGGTCGCAATGCTCCCTGGCTGAAGGGGGACAGTCCGGTCAAGAGGTAAACGCACCAGATGAAAATCTGTCGCCATTTTTGTTGAAATACTGAGGACCCCACCACGTTGCCCACGGAGGGCTTGTAAACTGTTTTTGATCAGATTGCGAAAGACTTGGGAGAGCCGCGCTTCATCACCCAACACGAGCGGCAAACTCGGATCGAAATGGGTTTGAACAGTTGTTCCTTTGGAGGCCGCTTCTTGTTCAAGTAGCAGGACATCGGTGATCGTCTTATGGATATTGACCGGCTGGGGATCAAAGTGGGGACACGCCGAGAGCTCGAGCAACTGCTCAAGCAGCGCGCTGAGACGGTCAATCTCGTCCACCATGATAGTCGTGTATTTGACCGCGGACTGATCGGTCTTGACCCGAGACTGGAGGAGTTGAGCCGCGCCTCGGATGCCCGCCAGGGGATTTTTGATTTCGTGTGCGAGTCCGGCAGCCACCACGCCAAGGGAGGTCAGTCGGTCATCCCGCTGTTTCTCCTCTTCCAGTTCTTTCTGGTGGCTCAGATCGTGTAGGACCAGGACAAGCCCTAGGGGACAGTCGTCCTGGTCGAAAATAGGAGAACAGGTGACACGGACTGGTACGACGCGGCGAAAACGGTCACGTAAATCTCCCTCTCCTGCCGTGCGACTATAGCCAGGTTCCTGCGCCCTCTGGATGAGGGTCACAATCCACGGATTTTCGTCAAAAACCTGGGTGTACGAAACCCCCCGGACTTGTGTTTGGGCGACACCGGTGAGGGATTCCGCGGCGGCATTAAAGAAGACGATATTGTGCTGGTTATCGATGATTGCCAAGCCTTCTTCGATATATGTGGCAATATGTTCCCAATAGCCTGAGGGAAAGTTTGAAGGAGATTGGCCTGAGGTGAGTCTTTGCTGCGTCACTCAAGGTCCCATCTCAAACCTTGTTTTTCTTGTCAAGACGGGGTTGCCAAACAGCGCTGGCGCCAGCTATGCTGTTCTGACATGCAGGACCCAGAAGCACTCTGCCGCCATGTGAGTCAGGTTCTTGTGGAGGCATTGTGCACGAAGGGTACGGTCCGCCTGAGTGGGCAACGGGCTGCGGTTGCGAACAAGGTTGCGAGTGCATTACTCACGAACTTCCGCCAAGAAGCTGCCCTTGAAAAGGAAGCCGAGCGGTTAGCCGAAGCGCACATCCAGAAGACGCCAACGGTTGATCGCTATAAGGTCGTCCAGCTCATTAAGCGGCGCTTAGCCGAAGAGCGGGACTTTGCGCTATGAGCGATCTGTCCGATAATCGCATTACCGCTCTGGCTCGTTCGGCTTTACGGGCCATTGCCGCAGAAGGCAAGATTGTCAATGAAAGAGGGGCATTGATCGAGAGTAAACGGATATTGAGTTCTTATTTTCAACAGGGAGACGCAATCGATGCCACGGTGCGGCGAAAGATTCGTTCCCTGTCGAGAAAGGTCGCCCCAGGAAGTACGGAATGGGATGTCATGTATCGTCGGTATTTTGAGGAAGAGTCCCGAAAGCGAAAATTCTGAGCGCTGACGGTTGACAACACCAGAAGAGTGATTATTTTCCCCCCAGCCTGAGCGGGGTGGAACCCCTCCCATAGAGAAGATTCACAGCTAAGAAAACACGTCTGAGAGAAAGGAGACGAGGTATGAAAATTCGACCTCTACAGGATCGGATTATTGTCAAGCGGATTGCGGAAGAAGAGAAGACCGCAGGTGGAATCATCATTCCGGATACCGCAAAGGAAAAACCCCAAGAGGGGAAGGTGACCGCCGTCGGAAACGGGAAGGTCGGAGAAGATGGCAGGGTCACCCCGCTCGATGTCAAGAAAGGTGACAAGGTGCTCTTTGGCAAATACGCCGGGACAGAGATCAAGATCGACGGTGAAGAGCACTTGATTATGCGCGAGGATGATATCCTCGGCGTGGTCGAAGGATAATCCGGGATATAAAGGGAGGATCAGGAATGGCTGCGAAGCTTGTCAAATTCAGTCAAGATGCGAGAGACAAAACCCTCAAGGGCGTGAATGTCCTGGCCGATGCGGTGACCGTCACCCTCGGTCCAAAGGGACGGAATGTTGTGATCGAAAAATCCTTTGGCGCACCAAACGTCACCAAAGACGGCGTGACCGTCGCCAAGGAGATCGAGCTTGAGGACAAGTTCGAAAATATGGGCGCTCAGATGGTCAAGGAAGTTGCCAGCAAAACCTCTGACGTGGCTGGTGATGGGACCACGACGGCGACGGTACTCGCGCGGGCGATCTATTCGGAAGGCGTAAAAATGGTCGCCGCCGGCCACGACCCCATGAGCATTAAGCGGGGTATCGATAAGGCCGTGACCGCCATGGTCAACGAGCTGCGTAACCTGTCCAAGTCCACCCGCGACCAAACCGAAATTGCCCAGGTCGGCACGATCTCGGCCAATAACGACTCGACCATTGGCAGCATTATTGCCGAAGCCATGAATAAGGTCGGCCGAGAAGGCGTGATCACCGTCGAAGAGGCCAAGGGGCTGGATACGACGCTCGACGTCGTCGAGGGGATGCAGTTCGACCGGGGCTATCTCTCTCCCTACTTTGTGACCGATCCGGAACGGATGGAGGGAGTATACGAGGATGCCTATCTGCTCATCCACGAGAAGAAAATCTCCGCCATGAAAGACCTGCTGCCCGTGCTCGAAGCAGTGGCCAAGAGCGGCAAACCGTTGCTTATCATTGCCGAAGATATCGAAGGCGAAGCACTGGCAACGCTGGTCGTGAACAAGATTCGTGGCACCCTCCAGTGTGTGGCGGTCAAGGCACCGGGTTTTGGCGATCGCCGCAAGGCCATGCTTGAGGATATTGCCATTCTGACCGGCGGGCGGGTCATCGCCGAAGAACTGGGCGTAAAATTAGAGAGCCTGACGCTCAATGACCTCGGCCGGGCCAAACGCCTTGTTGTCGATAAAGACAATACCACCATCGTTGACGGTGCTGGGAAGAAGGGTGACATCGGTGGCCGTATCAACCAGATCCGTGCCCAGATCGATGAGACGACTTCAGACTATGACCGGGAGAAGCTGCAAGAACGCTTAGCCAAAATGGTCGGTGGTGTGGCCGTCATCCAGGTGGGCGCTGCCACCGAGATCGAAATGAAGGAGAAGAAGGCCCGCGTCGAGGATGCCCTGCACGCCACGCGTGCTGCGGTTGAAGAAGGCATCGTTCCTGGTGGCGGTGTCGCCCTCATCCGCTCTTCCGGTAAGCTCGGCAAGGTTGAGGTGAGCGAAGAGGAACAGATCGGCGTCAACATTATCCAAAGAGCGATCCAGGAGCCCTTACGCTGGATTTCTTCTAATGCAGGAGAAGAGGGTTCTATTGTCCTGGATAGGGTTCGTAACAGCAAGGGTGCGAACGGCTTCAACGCGGCAAGTGGTCAGTTCGAAGACCTCATTAAAGCTGGTATCGTTGATCCTACCAAGGTCGTGCGGACTGCACTGCAGAATGCCTCGTCTGTCGCCGGTTTGTTATTAACAACCGAAGCCACCGTTGCAGAGAAGCCTGAGGAGAAGGGCGCCGCTGGTATGCCTCCAATGCCTCCGGGCGGTATGGGTGGCATGGGCGGTATGGGTGGCATGGGTGGTATGATGTAGTCTCCCCACGTTGCACAATCGTTAAAAAAGGCCCTACACCAGTAGGGCCTTTTTTATTGCTGTCGTGAGGAAATCGGGCGGGTCTAATTTTCGGACAGCCCGGTGATCCGAATCCCCGCGGAATGTACTTTGTTCCGGATATTCAAACGAATAAGCAGAGCGGTAATCGGCTCGATCAAACTGGCGGCGGCCAGCGGACCGACATCAACCGTGTGAATGCCCAGCTTCTGCACCAGTTCAATCACCGTTGGTCTGGCATCCTTATCTCCACAGACCAGGACATCACAGTCAATTTCAGCATTGACGTCACGTAAAAGATGAGCGGAGATGTTCTGTAACGCACACACAACTTGGACCTCGTCGCCGAGGATTTGTTTCGCCTCTTCTGTTGCGGAGCCCGCCTCCGGCATGACCACCCGTCGTGCGTTATCCGGGTCGAGCGGAACCGACACGTCCACAAAAATCTTTCCCTTGAGCTGATCTTTCACGGACTCTACCGTCTTGACGTGGGCGGAGTACGGCACGGTGATAAACACCACGTCGGCTTCTGCGGCGGCCGTGACGTTATCCGTTCCGCGCAGGAGGTCACGGCCGAGCTCCTGATTGAGCTCGCTTGCTACGCGTTCACCCTTTTCCTGTTGACGTGAGCCGATAATGACCTCTTCTCCCGCGAGTGCCCAGCGCAGGGCCAGGCCGGGACCTTGTTCTCCAGTTCCTCCCAAAATGGCAATTTTCACGCGTTCTCTCCTCTCTTTCCTGCAGCTTGATTTTTTATTGGCTTCCGCCAACCGAGGCCTTGATATACTTCTCCGTGACCGGCGATAAGTCACGCGGCGACACCATAACCTCAATGATGACAAAAGACGAGGTCCGGTCGGCTTCCAATAACGCCTGACGTAGCTCTTGGACTGTCGTGGCCCGTAACCCCTTGCCGCCCCATTCTTGGGCCAGCGTGGCATAGGGCCAGGGAGGAATGGTGAGCAAGTCCTGCCGTTCGGAAACCGGCCGAAAAATGCCCCAGCCACCGTTATTCATGACCAGGACAATAGGATTGAGTTTGTGACGGGGCGCGTGCGAGATCTCTGAGCCTGTCATTTGAAAGGCTCCGTCCCCACACAACACAAGCGGTCGCTGACCGGTCCCTAATTGAGCGCCGAGTGCACCGGGGACGCCAAAGCCCATCGAGGCATAATATCCTTGGGCGAGATAGCCACCGCCGTGGCCAATTTTAATATCCAGCCCGGCGAACAGCATATCGCCCGCCTCAGCCACAACCATATAGCCTTCGCGCCCATCAAGGAATGTGTTGACTTCCCATAACATATCCGAGACCTGGATCGCCCGATCATCTCCGGTCGGCTGCGGGGCGAGATTGTCATAATAGGTAATCTCTTCCCGGTGCAGCCTCAGCGGAGCCTGCAGCAAAGACTGGACATAATCCTCAATGGTGACCTCGGTATAAGTATGAAAGCTGACGTGCACCTTATTCTCTGCGGCCCAGATTGAGTGGTGACGGTCGATGTATTGCGGCCGTGAGCCCAGATTCATATCGGTCAACAGGGAGCCCAGGTGGAGCACCAGGTCGGACTCCTCAATCCGTTTGCGGATGGGCGCTGGCGAGATGGCCCCAATATGGACGCCCATATATTGGGGATGATCCATGGGGAAGGCGCCCTTGGCCAAAACGGTCGTCAGGCAGGGTCCTCCGATCTTTTCGACCAGGGTAATGATATCGGTGGTGAGATGATGCCGAAAGGTTTCAATACCGATGATAACGGCTGGTTTGCGGGCTTGATTGAGACGAGCGATTGTCTCCCGGACCGATTCCTCAACCTTTTGGGCGTCGGACCGGACTCGACAAAAGTTGCCGTCCCACTCTCTGATTCGTGTAGGGACGTCGACCTCCCGCTCAACCATATCCTGATGGATTTCAATATAGCCCGGTTGCTGATGACGCCAGATGTCCTGGACCACTTCGTCAATGTCCGTTGCCGCGGTCCGTGGATCGTCAATGATTTTTGCGGCGCAGGTAATTTCCTGAAAAATATGGAATTGGGACTCAATCTCTCTGGCCTGGTGATGGACTAACACTCCGAGTTTGCGTTTCTCCTCACCCGGCCCACCGCTGATGACCAGGACCGGCACTCGCTCGGAATATGAGCCGGCAACGCTATTCACAACATTATGTCCCCCGGCTCCATAGGTCACACACAGGACGCCGATTTTTCCGGTGGCCCGCGCGTATCCATCGACGGCGAAGCCGGCACCCGGCTCATGCGAAGATGTGATGACTCGTATATCGTGGGGCTGGCCGAACTTCATGAAAAGCTGAATGACCAGATCACCAGGAATCCCAAACAGGTGGGTCAGGCCAATCCTGCGCAAATACGCGACAAGATAATTCCCAAGTTGCATCCGCGCTTCCATACGCCCTCCCTGTGGATAGTATATCAGACTCCCGGCAAGAAAGGGCTACGGGAAACGGAAAAAAGGGAGAAGGAAGCCTACAGAGTGGGGGAGAGTCTCGACGGACGGTTGCTGACAGGAGCGGCGCTTAGCCGAAAAATTCCTCGACATTGCCGGAAACGACGGGAACGCTCTGGACGGCATTATTCCGAAAGACACGGAACAGAACGGTCTCGCCAGCGGGCCGGCTCCAGAGTCGTTCATAAAAGGCGCGTCGGTCGGCTATCTCTTGCTCGTCGATAGCGAGGATCACATCCCCGGCTTTCAGCCCTGATTTGGCCCCCGGACCATCGGGTAACAGGCCAGCGATAACGAGGTGTTCTTTGACCGTATATGAATACATGCCGATCCAGGCGCGCGAGGGCCGGGTGACCCGCCGTCCATAGCGCAGAAGTTCGTCCTGATGTTCGGTGAAGTGTTCAACTGGAATTGCCAGGGAAAACTTTCCGATTTCATTGAGATTGAGGGAGACGACGCCGACCATACGGCCGCGCATATCGAACATGGGGCCGCCACCTAAGCCCGGATTCATCGCCGTACTCGTCAACGCCCGATCCAGGCTATACTCCCAGTAGGCATCAAAATGGGACACCGAGGTGAGTCCACCGCCATTCACCCGCCGACCGTTTTCTTCTCCCGCACTGGCGACCAGGAAAATCTCATCCCCCGCGTTCAGCGCGGTGGAAGGCTGAAGGGGGACAGCGGGAAAACCGGTTTGAGATATCTTTAACACGGCAATACCGCTCGCAAAATCCTGGGCCACCACTTCAGCTTCGAGCTGGGTGTTATCAATCATGCTGACCTGAACCTGAGACGCACCAATAACAATGTAATTGACGGTCAGAATATAGCCGTCCGGACTGACCACTGCCCCGGACCCCATACGCTCAGTGCCTAACAGTTGGGCGGAATGGTGCTGTGAGGGAACGGTGACCTGAATGGCAACCGTCGAAGGAATCACTTGTTCAATAAGCCTGACCGAAGCGTTCACGCTGTCCCCTTTGAGTCTGCGGAGTCACCAATAACTAATGCCTCACTTATGTGAAAGCAACCCCTCAAGACCCCGGCCTGCCGACGCCTGCCCGAGCGGCTCCGCGTGTGCTAGTATCCCGTACTTTTCAGGCCCGTTCGCTTTGGTCATTATGACGAGGCGCGGACACGATTGACCAGAAGGGGTAACCGTACCGTTATGGAACGTTCGACCGAGCCGCACCCATCGACCCTGTCCGAATATGAATCAAAGCGGGTGATTGCCGGATACGGAGGCGCAATTTCTCGAGAAGTCCTTGTCCAGGAGCCGTCCGAGGCAGGACGCGCGGCAGCGGAGATAGGGTTTCCCGTTGTAGTGAAACTGTGCGGGGCGCGTATCGCTCATAAGACCGAACGTGACCTCGTCCGCATCGGTCTTGATACGGCCGAGGCTGTTGAGCGGACGGCGTACAACCTGTGGGCGCGACGTCGGGATGAAGATGGGGAAGTCGGCCTGCTCGTCGCTGAGATGGTGGCCGGGAAGAGAGAGTTGATCGCCGGTATGGTCCACGATCCTCAATTCGGTCCGTGTGTTCTCTTGGGGCTTGGCGGTGTTCTGACCGAAGCGCTCGGCGATGTGGTCTTTGCCCTGGCACCGCTCTCCCACACTCAAGCGAGAGCCATGGTTGAGGGGATGCGGTTCGAACATCTCGTTACCCAACCGTTTCGGGGCGAGGAGCCGGTTGATCTCGATGCCTTGGCCGCCCTCCTGGTTGGGCTGGGCCGCCTGGCCGTCGAGCGACCCGACATTGAGAGCGTGGACGTGAACCCCCTGATTGTTGTCAACGGAAAACCCATTGCGGTTGATGCCCTGGTCGTCACGAATCCGACGCCCCGCACCAGACCCACGGTTCAGCGGCGGGCTCCTGAAGATACCCTTAAACGCTTCCGCCCCCTGTTTCACCCGCGTGGTGTGGTTGTCGCCGGGGCGTCCTCCCATCCAGGAAAATTCGGGTTTGTCTCTTTGCACAACCTCAGACGCTTTGGCTATCAAGGCGAAATCTTTCCGGTCAATCGTGACGGTGCGGAGATTCTCGGCCAACCCACCTATCGGACTGTAGAGGAGATTCCGCCGAATAAGGCCGACCTCGTCTTTGTGTGCACGCCTGTTGCGGCCAACGTCGAACTGCTGCGTTCCTGTGCCAAGATTGGTGTGCGGGCCGCCTTTGTCGCCAGTGGAGGCTATCGGGAGGCCGGAGAGGAGGGCCGCTGCCTGGAAAACGAACTGGTCGAAACCGCCGAGGAGCTTGGCCTGCTGCTGGCCGGGCCGAACGGCCAAGGGGTGATCTCGACGCCGGTATCGATGTGTGCCCAAATTGTGGCACCGTATCCCCCGGCGGGCCGCCTGTCCGTCGTGAGTCAGAGCGGGAATCTGTTATCAGCCTTCTTGAACTATTCCGTCCAGACCGGAGTCGGCGTGAGTAAGGCTGTTTCTGCCGGCAACTCCGCCCACACAAATATCGCTGATTATCTGGAATATTTTACGGCCGACCCGGAAACCGACGTCGTTCTGGCCTATCTCGAGGGCGTGCCTGACGGCCCTCATTTCATTGACGCAGTCCGCGGTCTCACCCAGCGCAAGCCGTTGGTATTAGTGAAAGGCGGCACCGCGGCAGAGGGGCAGCGGGCGGCCTTATCGCATACCGGTTCGCTGGCGACGGACGACCGTGTCTTCGACGGGCTGTGCCGCCAATTCGGCGTATTGCGGGCACCGACGATCGAACATGCCTTTGAGTGGGCGGCGACCCTGGCGACCCAGCCGCTCCCACAAGGCAGACGGGTCGTGGTCTTTACCACCGTTGGCGGTTGGGGGGTCCTGACCGCGGATGCCTGCGCCCAGGCCGGGCTCAACCTTATTCCCCTTCCCCAGGACCTCGTCGAGACAATCAGTACCCTGGTCCCGGCCCGCTGGAGCCACAATAATCCGATTGATCTGGCGGGTGGCGAAACCCGGGATACGGTTCCTCAGGTCCTCGACCTCGTCTGTGCCCACCCCGAGGTCGATGCGGTGCTGCACCTCGGTCTGGGTATCCAGGCCGCAACCGCCCACGGCTTTAAGGGTGGTGAATTCTACCCGGACTACGGCTTGGAACGTATGGCCGGATTCCATGAAAACCAAGAGCAGCGCTATGCCGCAGCCGCGGCCGAAGCTTCGGACCGGCATCAAAAACCTGTCCTCACGACCACCGAACTCGTCTATACTGCTTCGGAGTACGGTAATGCCGGCCCCCTGGCCGTCCGTGAAGCCGGGCGCGTGTGTTACCCGAGCGCCCACAGGGCGGTTGCCGCGCTCCGGGCTGCGATAGAGTATGCGGAATTTCGCCGGCGTTATGATACGACTGAGTGACAATCCGGAAAGAGGACACAGGAGGGAAGCATGAGACCTGACTACACCGTCATTGATGCCGATGGGCATGTCGATGAGAAGGCCGTCAACTGGGTTGACTTACTGCCCGAGCGCTATCACAAGGACGCGCCCTGTTGGGTGAGCTACCCGGACGGTCGCAAGCATCTAGTGGTCGAGGGCAAAATGTGGCCCAGCCGACGCGATTTCTACGGCCAACTCGGCATGTGGCCCGAGCCCAAGAAGCCAGACCACCAATGGGGCTGGGACCGCGTAGGGATGCAAGATCCGCACAAGCGCATCCCCGATATGGACCTCGAAGGGATCGACATCGCCGTCCTGTTCGGGACCTTTATCGGCCTTGGTGCCGCCGCATCAATTGAGGACCCCGGCCTGGGTATGGCCGTCTCCGTCGCCTATAACAACTGGCTGGCCGAATACTGCAAACCCTACGCTGACCGCCTCAAGGGCATCGCCATGATTCCCATGCAAGACCCCGAGGCTGCTCGGGGCGAAATCAGACGGGCGGTTGAGCAACTGGGCATGGTCGGTGTCCAGGTCCTGACGAATTTCGGTGGCAAGCTCCTGCACGAAGCCGAGTTCGACCCGATTTGGGAAGAAGCCCAAGGGCTGGGCGTCCCCATTTGCGCGCATATCATCTCGACCAACTCCGCGGGTGTCGACCGCTTTGATCGCTACGTGTTCAAGCACGCCTTTTATTCGCTCGACACCATGTTGGCCGTCGCCTCGTTTGCCTCTGGGGGAATCTTAGAGCGATTCCCGAAGCTGAAAGTGGCCTTTATGGAAGCCGGCGCCGGCTGGGTTCCGTGGATGATGGATCGGCTCCACGAGCACTATGAGTTGCTGCCCCAACAAATGCCTTGGCAGCAGCGCAGCCCCGAGGACTGGATTACGAGCGAGAACTGCTTCTTCGCGGTCGAGCCGGACGAAAAGACCATTCCGTTCGTGGCTCAACTGATCGGAGAAGAGCGCCTGATCTATGCCTCGGACTATTCACACTGGGACTGCATGTGCCCGGATTCGGTCAAAGCCATCTATGAGCGGACGGATATATCGGACGGGCTGAAGAAAAAAATCCTGAGCGAGAATGCCGCCCGCTTATTCAACCTCTAAACGCGAGTGACCCTATGCATGACTACATCACTCCCGCAGGCTGGCGAACGGGAATCGAGGAGGTCGCACCGAAAGTCTACGCCTATATTCAGGCCTATGGTGAACTGGGTGTCAGCAACGCCGGCCTGCTACTGGACCGTGAAGGCGTCATGGCGATTGACGCCCTCATGGCTCCGTCCATGACCACCCGTTTTCTCGGGGCGATTAAAAAAGTGACGAGACGACCGGTCTCCCGGCTGGTCAACACCCACCATCACGTCGATCACAGCGGCGGTAATTTTCTCTTTCGGGACGCCCAGGTCATCAGCCACACCTTCTGTCGTGACGAACAGGTCCGGGAGGGCCTGCCCGTCAAGCAGCTCCAACAGCGCATTCCGCGCTTTGCCAAGGAGTTCCCCAAGCTCAAACCCAAGGTCCCAGACCTGACCTTTGAAGACCGGTTGGTCTTCCACCAGTCCGGACGCGACGTGGAGCTACGCCATCTCGGGCCAGCCCACACCTTTGGCGACGCCTTTGTCTATTTGCCCAAAGATAAGATTCTATTTGCCGGGGACCTGGCTTTTTACTATGTCACGCCCCTGGCCTTCCAGGGTCATGTCGGCAATTGGATCAAGGTTGCCGATCGGATTTTGAAGATGGACGTGGACCTCATCGTACCGGGACACGGCCCGCTTGGCGGCAAAAAAGAACTGCGCGAAATGCGATCCTACCTCATGCTCATCCGGCGCGAGGCCAAGAAGCGCTTTCATCTCGGTATGAGCCCCGAAGAAACCGCCCGCGACGTGAAGCTCGGCATCTACGCCCGCTGGCGCGAGCCCGAGCGGATTCTGCCCAATATCATGCGGCTCTACCAGGAGTTCCAAAACGAACTCGACCGACCCATTGACCGGCAGCGCATGATGGACGGCATGCGCCAGCTCCGGGCCGAACGTCACGGCCACGCCGCAGGTGAGCCGGATTGGTGTTGTACCTAGGCAGTTTCTTCCTCTACCAGTGCCCGCGCCTGAGACTCCACCACCGTTCCCTTAAAGAAGTCCGGGTTGACGGCGCTCCAGAAACGGACGGGATTTCCGAACACAAAATCCTTGAAATTATCGTCCGTCATCACTCCGTCTTCGACGTTTTCATACGCCTCGGGCAACACCCCGGCCATGTCCGGCACGTCGAAGTGGCCGATGTCCGAGCCAAACAGGGCGTTGATCTTGGCCCCATACGGGTTGACCTTGGTGTTGAAGGCCCAGGCGTTCAGCGGGTCGTCGGCCTCGCAGCCGAAGTAGAAATTCGGCACAAACAGGTCGCGGATGTCTTCGGCGCGCTCGATCCCGCAGGGCGCAAAATCGTCCAGTTTTTCTGGCTCTTTGGTGAGCAGGCCGAGATGGGCCTGCGTCGCCTTCTGCCCTAGCTTTTCCACCGCTGCGGGCGAGCCATATTTCTGAAACAAGTCAACCAGCATTTCCTGGTTCAGATTGGCAGGATTTACATTGTCCAGCGCCTTGGGGTTACGGATTTTCCAATGCCCGATGAGGTCGCTATACAGGCCGCAGGCCCAACCTACGCCGCCTTCTAAAAAGGCAAAGCGCAGCTCCGGAAAACGCCGCGTCACGCCGTTCATGAAGATGGATTTACAGACGGCCTCTCCAGCCTGGGCAAAATGGCCGATGTGGTTGTACACAAAATTGGAAATCGAGCCCCGCATGCCAATACCCGACGAGGCCGAGTGAAAGCTGGGCGGAATACCGACTTCGAGGCATTTCGCCCAGACCGGGTCATAATCATGCGCGCTGTCTATGCCCAGGGTGTCGTGCCAGATTGCATAACGGCCAGCCTCAGGTGCCTTGCGTGCCACCGCCGGAACCTGACGCCGGATGAGGCTCGACAGCATGGCCACCTTAAAGCCCTTGCTCTTAATGAAATCCAGCTCTTCAAGCGCCTCCTCCGGGGTAAACATCGGCACCACCGCGGCCGGAGTCAGGCGATCTTCCAGGCCCGCAAACTGATCGGCCGTATACATATTAAACGCGCGGCAGGCCGCCCGCCGCACTTCATCATCGCGCAGAAACGGCGCAAACAGCGCACCGCCGGTCGGGTAGATCACCCCGAAGTCGATACCGAGCTCATCCAGGCGCTCGTACAGCAGCTTGGGCAGCATCGCGGTCGCACGGTCGCGCGTATTCTTGGTCGGCACCCCCCACCAGGCCGGCTGGAGCATCCGTCGATCACGGCGTTCCTCTTCCGAGAGTCCCGCCCATTTCTTATTGCCGAACTGGTTGGCAACCTTGCCATAGCGCTCGGCCACACGCTCCCCCGCGACCTCGTGTAAATAGTCAATGGCCGCAGGCTCAAACTCGATCCAGTGACCGTCCGAGTCAATAACCGGATGGCTTAGTTTTGCGTGAATGCGCTCGGCTGTGTGATGTGACGACATCGGCTCCCTCCTTGGCGTAGCGGAAAATGCAACGTGATCGAATTGTTTTTGTAGCAGGATCGGAGGGAGGGGAAAATATGTTGTTATTGCTTGTCAACATTCCAAGGTGATGTTGCAAACGCGAAAAAGTACTGGAAAGAGTATCAGAGCTATGCGAAAGCTTAGAACTTTAGATGCGATAGAAGTGGACTACCTTCGCGACCACCCCGAGGAGATGGAAGAGTATATGTCTGTCATCTTTGAGGAGTACGCTCGTGATGGGAATACCGGCGCGCTACTCGCGTCGTTGCGAACTATGAGCAAGGTCAAAGGCATCACGACGACCGCACACGAAGCCGGCTTGTCTCGAAAGGGATTACAAAAGGCACTCTCAGAAAAAGGAAATCCGAAATTTGAGAGTATCAACGCCATTATGCACGCCCTCGGCTACCGGCTCGGTCCACGGAAGCTCGATATGACAGCGGCAAAATAATACGCTGAAGCGCCGCTGCCCTGTGGTCCCCTCTCTGATTGCTCGCATTCGATCCAGAAGATATGCGAAATCGTATTCAATACCTTCCACTCTAATGCTCGTACTGGCAATCCGCCAATAAGCGCGAACGGTCCCCGTAAAAATAACGAAAGAAGAAAAAAGTGAACGACATCCGTTTTGACAATAAAGTCGCCGTCATCACAGGCGCGGGCAATGGCCTGGGAAAAAGCCACGCCTTATTCCTCGCTTCGCGTGGGGCGAAGGTGGTGGTGAATGATCTTGGGGGAACGGTTGCGGGAACCGGGGGCTCGCGGTCTGTGGCTGATGCGGTTGTGGAAGAGATTAAAGCCGCGGGTGGGGAGGCGGTAGCGAACTACGACACGGTTGCCACCGAAGAGGGTGGGCAGCGTGTCATCCAAACGGCGCTGGATGCCTTTGGTACGGTAGACATCCTGGTTAACAACGCGGGAAACGTGCGGGATAAAAGCTTTGCCAAAATGGACCTGGAAGATTTTCGGTCGCTGATTGACGTGCATCTCATGGGGGCGGTCTATTGTACCCACGCGGCCTGGCCCATTATGCGAGAGAAGGGCTTTGGCCGCGTGGTGATGACCACCTCATCCGCCGGCCTGTACGGTAATCATGGCCATACCAACTATGGGACGGCGAAAATGGCCCTGATTGGGCTCATGAACTCCCTCAAGGAAGAGGGCCGGCGCTATAATATCATCGTCAACGCGATTGCCCCGATTGCGCTGACGCGCATGTCCGAACCGGCAACCACCCCGCAATACGCGCCGCTGATGAAACCCGAGTTCGTCACCGCTGCGGTCGCCTGGCTGTGCGCGCCTGACAATACGGACTCCGGGCATATTATCCAGGCCGGGGTGGGCTATTACGCCAAGATAGAAGTCCGGGAGGCAGCCGGGGTGCTGTTTGACCATGAGACGACTCCTCAGCCAGAACAGATTCGTGATCGTTATACAGAGATTACGGATATGAGCGAGGCTGTCCCCTATGAGAATGCCTCGGCTGTCATCCGCAAAGTTTTCAAGATGGTCAAGCCGAAGGGGTAGGGGGGATCGTTCGCCCTAGAGGTCCTCAACCAAGGCCGTACTCAGATACCGCTCAGCCGAGCTGGCCAGAATAACAACTAGCATCTTCCCGGCATTTTCGGGACGGGCAGCGACCTGGAGTGCGGCCCAGACTGTGGCGCCGCTGCTGATGCCGGCAGGAATGCCCTCGTGCCTGGCAAGTCGGCGCGCCGTGGCGAGCGCGTCTTCATCACGAACGGTGATGATTTCATCAATAATACCGGTATTCAGAATAGCCGGGACGAACCCCGCGCCGATCCCTTGAATCTGGGTAGGTCCGGGCTGGCTGCCCGAGAGTACTGCTGAACTGGCTGGCTCGACGGCGATAGCCTGGAAACTCGGTTTGAGAGGCTTAATCACCTCGGACACCCCAGTGATGGTCCCGCCCGTTCCTACACCGCTGATAAAGATATCGACTTGGCCGTCGGTGTCCTCCCAGATCTCGTGGGCCGTGGTCTGGCGATGGATGTCCGGGTTGGCCGGATTCTCAAACTGCTGTGGAATAAAGGCGTGAGGGATGCTTGCGGCGAGCTCCTCGGCTTTGCGAATCGCACCGGGCATCCCTTCGCGGGCAGGGGTGAGGACTAATTCCGCTCCAAGGAAACGTAACAGATTGCGCCGCTCTATGCTCATGGAGTCAGGCATGGTCAGGATGATCCGATAGCCCCGGGCTGCGGCAACAAAGGCGAGAGCGATGCCGGTGTTGCCACTGGTCGGTTCAATGATGACACTCTCTGCATTGAGCTTGCCGGCCTGTTCCGCGGTCGCAATCATATTGGAGCCAATCCGATCTTTTACGCTGCCCAGGGGATTGAAGAACTCCAGCTTGGCATACACCTCCGCTTCCATACCCTGGGTGAGGCGATTGAGCCGCACTAGGGGCGTATGGCCAATGGTTGCGGTGATGTCGTGAAACAAACGAGCCATCCTGATTGCCGTGGCTGGCTTGCTGCTCGGTGCCGACGAAGAGGGCTAGTCAGCAAGAACGGATGCCCGTCCTCTGCTTCACTTCTTGAGCTGAAGCGAGATGGAGTTCATGCAGTAGCGCTGTCCGGTTGGTGGTGGGCCATCGTCAAAGACATGGCCGAGGTGGGCGCCGCAGATGTTGCACAGCACTTCGGTCCGGATCATGCCGTGGCTATGGTCCGATTCCAGGCGCACGCTGCCCGGCTGCACCGGCTCCCAGAAGCTGGGCCAACCACTGCCCGACTCGTATTTGGTGGATGAGTTAAACAGGTCGGTGCCGCAACACACGCACTGATAAATGCCCTCATCCTTGCAGCTGTTATATTCGCCCGAGAACGGTCGCTCGGTCGCCTTCATCCGACAGACGGCAAACTGCTCGGGAGTGAGCTGTGTGCGCCATTCCTCTTCGGTCTTCTCGACTTTACTGCCCATAGTGTACGCCCCCTCGTTGGTCTGTACTCTTTACTCCCGTCTGATAACTTCACCTATAATACAGCGAGAAACACCCGTCGAAAAGAGTGCGGAGGAGCACCATGAGTGGCGTAAAAATCGGTATCGGCTTTGGACAGTGGAAGTATGGCTTACCCGACCCCGAACTCCTGTGCAGCAGCGCAGAAGCGGCAGAGGCCGCCGGGCTCGATTCGTTATGGTTGTCCGATCACATTGTGACCGTCAACCCCACGCTGGACATCTCCTGTTTGTTCGCCATGATTGCCGGGCGTACCTCCCGCCTGAAAATGGGACCGAGCGTCTTTACCCTGCCGGCGCGCCATCCGGTCCAGGTGGCCAAGACCTATGCCACCCTCGACTATCTTTCAAACGGGCGGATGATCATGGCCGTCGGGAGCGGTAACGATCCGCGCGATTTGGTTGCGTGTGGGGTGCCACCCCAAGCCCGCGGCCGTCGTCTCGAAGAAGGGATCGAGATCCTGCGCAAGCTGTGGACCGAGTCGCACGTCACGCATCATGGCGAGTTCTACGATTTCGAGGACGTGACGATTGAGCCCAAACCAAAGCAGGGCGCGCTCGATATTTGGATTGGCGGCAAGAGTGACGCGATTCTCAAACGCGTCGTTCGTCTCGGAGACGGCTGGTTCCCCGCATTGACCTCACCCCCCGAGTTTCAGCGCGATATGGAAAAGCTCAGGGTGTATGGGGAAGAGTACGGACGGACGATTGATCCGCGTGAGGCTGGAGTGCTGCTCTTCACGCATGTGTGTGACGATCGGGCCGCGGCCATGAAGACGGTTGAGCCATTCTTCCACGGCCTGCGGGTCGATCCGGAGGCCATCATGCGGCGTTCGCTGATCGGCTCGGCCCAGGAGTGTGTAGAGCAGATCGAGCGCTTTGTCGAAGTCGGTTGCGATAAATTCGTGCTCCGGCCGATCTGCCCGCCAACTGACATCCCGTCCCAGCTCGAACACTATGGACAAGACATCCTGCCCCATTTTGTGTAGCGGCCGCCGAAAGCACGGGATCGCAGGGTTATGATTAAGGCCAGGTCTGAAGTCGAACAGCTTGAGCCCTATGTTGCCCCGCTTGAAGGGCGGCGGCCAATGCTGCGCCTCGACTTTAACGAAAACACGCTCGGCCCGAGCCCGAAAGTCGTTGAGGCCATTCGCCGCCTCCCGCCTAATGCCTATGCGACCTATCCTGAATATGCCGGTCTGAATGAGGCGTATGCGGCGTCCATCAACGTCCCGGCCCGCTACGTAGAAGCCTTTAACGGCGTCGATGCGGCCATTCGCACCATCTTTGATGTCTACGGCGAAAAGAGGAGCACCTTTCTGACAACCGCGCCGACCTTCGGCTATTACAAGCCGTGTGCGCTTCAGCACGGTATGCAGCAGGATGAGGTATTGTATCCTACCGACTTGAGCTTTCCGCTTGAGCCCATGCGTGAGCGGCTCACGCATACGCCTCGGCTATGTTTTATCTGCAATCCCAATAATCCAACCGGCACGCTGCTCGAACCGCAGACCTTGCTGGAGTTGGCCCGCACCGCGCCCGATACTCTGGTTGTGGTGGACGAGTTATACGCGGATTTCACAAAGAAGTCGGTCCTGCCGGCCGCCCTTGAGTTGGACAACGTCGTGGTGCTTCAGTCCCTGTCCAAATCTGCGGGCCTGGCCGCATTGCGCTTAGGCTTTGCCATTGGCCAGCCCGAGGTGGTGAGTCGGCTCAGCCGCGTCACCGGCCCTTATGATATTAACGCCTTTGCGGTGATCGCCGGAAAAGCCGCGCTCTCCGACCGTGACTATGTCGAACAGTACGTCCAGCAGGTCCACGCCGCCAGGGAGTGGGTGACGCAACAGCTCCAACGGTTGGGCGTGCGATATTTTGGACAGGGTGGCAACTATCTGCTCGTCTGGCCGCCGCAGGAGTGCGAGGTGGTTGAAAGCGCACTACGCGAGCAAGGCATCCTAGTCCGTAATATGCGGGGCAAGCCCGTGATTGACGGCAGCTTTCGGCTGAGTCTCGGTACGCTCGAACAGATGCAGCGGTTCATGCAGGCGTTTACCGAGATCATCGAGTCGTAGCACGGGGGAAACGCCCTAAATACCCTCGCGGTTCTGATGGAAGCTCACGCGGTATTCGCGTTCAAAGCGGCCGCTCTCCAGAGCGCGGTACATGCTGCACTCTTTGATCGCTCCGTTTCAGCGAATCTGCGTCAGGTTTGACTGGTGAAGGGTGTCTAGGCCGTGCACTCGCCTTCGCCGCGTTCAAGTTTATAGACCCGATTCTGGTTCCAATCGATAAACTCGTGCATATGCTCATCGTCAAATGTCACCGGAAGTGATAGATCCGTGATCAGGCTCTCAAATGAGTCGGCTCCCACGCGCTCGACGAAGGCAGTGAACGCCTCGCCCGCACGACGATACGTCTGATAATACTGGACGAATCGTTCGACCGCCTCGGGGACCCGTTTGGACGGAACACGGACATCCAGGCGTTGACCCATAAGGACCTGGCCTCCATCGTATTGGCCGCCCAGCATGACGATATAGGCCGGGACCTGATGCTTGTCGAACTTCATGGCCGCACCGTAAAAGCCGATATCGGCAATATGGTGGCGTCCACAGCCGTTGGGACAGCCACTGATCTTGATATGGATTTTTTTGGTGAGCGAATCATCGATGGCGAGGGCTTCAACTCGCCGTTGGATTGCCTGCGCCAGACCCATGGAGTTCGTAATGCCGAGCTTGCAACTGTCAGTCCCAGGACAACTCACGACGTCATTGATCTGATGCGCCCCGGCATCGCCCAGACCGATTGCCTGCAAGCGCCTCCACACATCATACAAGCTCTCGTTCCGAACCCAACGCAGCACCACGTTCTGTTCGTCCGATGTCCGTGCGTGGCCTCCGGTGAACTCGCGCATGATCTGCGCCACACCGCGGAACTGTTCCGGCGTCAGATTCCCCTGAGCGATCTTTACTGCCGCGGTCGAAAAGCCATCCTGGCGTTGCGGCTGCACATTGGCTGCGGCCCAGCGGGCGAACTCCTGACGGTCGCCGTTCGGGCTGCCGGGATTGATGGGCGCGCGCGGGGCTCGTTCTCCTTCGTTGTCATTCCATTGCAGGGGCTCGGGGTCAAAGTTGCGCTCGTTGACCCAGTCGCCTCGCATTTCCGCATCCACGAGCGTGCGAAACGCCTCCAGGCCAATCCGGTCGATAAAGAATTTGATCCGGGCGCGGGCGCGATTTTTGCGCAACTCGTCTTGTCGGTCAAAAATGCGGATAACCGCTTCCGCGACTCTGAGATAGTCGTTGAGCCCAACAAAGTCGTACAACACGCGACCCACCCTGGGCAGAATCGATGTCCCCCCGCCAGTATAGACGCGAAAGCCCTTGCAGTTGTCTTTGAGGCGAGGAATAAAGCCCAGGTCGTGGATACCCGTCACTGCACGGTCTTTCTCGGTACTGGAGAAGGCGATCTTGAATTTTCGGGGAAGAGCCTGAGTCAGTTCGTTCCGAATAAAATAGCGGACCAGTACGCCCACGTATGGGGTAGGGTCAAATGCTTCGTCCGGGTCGACACCGGCAAAGGGATCACACACCACATTCCGGACCGTATTGCCGCACGCCTCCCGCGTCGACAAACCGGCGTCACCAAGCCTTCGTAGTATCCGTGCGGCTTCTAACAGTGGAATGAAATGGAACTGGACATTTTGCCGGGTCGTGATGTGGCCTTTTTTGAGCGGTGCATAGGTTTCGGCGATCTCGGCAAAGGTGTCGAACTGATCCGGCGTGAATCCACCAAAGGGGAGCTTGACCCGGATCATCTGGACGTCCGGCTGCCGTTGTCCATAGACGCCCTGGCGGAGCCGGAAACCCATAAATGCCTGACGGTCTGTCTCTCCATCAAGGAACTTTTGCGCTTCAGCATCAAAATCGTCGAATTCCCTTTCGAGAATGGGGATGACACGGCCGGGAATATGTGGGTGCACTTCAGGGTTCTCAAGCGTGCCTACACGTCCCCTCTGGTCGCCTGCTGTCGTAGATGTATTCATAGTTCGGTCTCCTCGGATTCGGTTGTCCAGTGTGAAAGCTTAATACTATTAAGTCTATAGTCTTTATAGCTTTAAGGGCCTATTTATGGATATTCGCCTTTCTTTGTCAAGCACCTTAGGAGTAAAAACCTTGGAAACAGACGGGATTGACCGAGAGAGCCATTGTCTACTAAATAAATAGGGATTTATGAAAATATCGAAGAAAAGCGAATATGCTCTCAGGGCTCTTGCCTGCCTGGGGGCGCCGGGTACGCCTGAAGTACTGTCCATTCAAGAGATTGCCCGTCGAGAACGCATTCCCAAGAAGTTTCTGGAACAAGTGTTGCTCGCCCTCAAGCGAGTCGGACTTGTCCAGAGTACGCGTGGCAAGGCCGGAGGGTATACCTTATTGGGCGACCCACAGGCCATTTCGTTACAGACGGTTGTCTGGGCGGTGGACGGTCCACTGACCCCCTTACCCTGTGTGGCCGACGCAAACCCGGTCAAATGTGTAGACTGTACCAGTCTCGAATATTGCTGGCTGCGCGATATTATGCTGGAAGTCGGTGAGGCCGTCGCCGCCGCCTTTGCGCGGGTGAGTATAGCGGAGATGTGTCAACGCGCCGAAGCCAGTCGCCGCCACGAGTCGCACGTGCCGATGTATGATATCTAGAGACGCGCTTGGGAGAGGTATCCGCTCGCTGGGCAGAGAGGCTTGACGTAGACCCGCGGTCTTTCTAGGGTCAGTATGTAAAGAGGTAGGTGCGCAATACGGAGAGGAGCCTGGTATGACTATCAAAAGAAAGCTGTTCGACTATCTGCCTTGACCGTTCGCCATGAGGACAAGGATTGTTCTCAAAGAAAAAGCGCTCGAGTTTGATCGCATTCTGATAGACCTGCCGAGCAAAGAACAAAAAGAACCGTGGTTTCTTTCGATTAACCCGTACGGGAAAGTTCCGGTACTCGTCGAAGAAGGAGCCTGGGTTTACGAGTCGGCCATCTGTAACGAGTATTTGGAAGACAAATACCCCACGCCGGCACTCTCCCCATCGGCGCCGGCCGCCAAGGCTGAAATGCGGCTGCTCATCGAACTGTGTAACAGCCAGTTCGTGCCGCCGATTATCCGTCTGCTCTACACCAGCCGGAAACCTAAAGCCGAGCAAGACCCGGCACGCATGGCCCGGAATACCGACCAGATCAACGCGCTCTTTCCGCAACTCGAAGAACGACTCCAGAATCAAGATTATCTCATGGGCGACTATAGCCTGGCCGATCTCACCTTTACTCCGTTTCTTGGGTTGTGCGACAAATTAGGCATCGATCTCAGCCCATTTCCACGCGTCGCGGCCTGGGCCGAGCGGTTGAAGAGCCGGCCGAGTTATGAAGAGGTCCGGATTGGTCTGACCGGTTAGCCCACTTCTCCCTCTTTCTCTCGGACGACACACCTCGGGGGCGGTGGAGCAGCAGTCCCTGTGTGCGCGGAGGGACGTTACAAAGCTGGGTTGGATTTTTCCTGCTGCCTCGCTGGGAGCAAGCGCTGCAAAAGCCGAGCAAACCCCGGAACACAGAGTCCGAATGAAAAAACGGGTTATCATCAGCATGGCGACACGTCTGGTCTGGGGAGTCTGTCTGCCGCTGCTCTTTGTCCTCGCTCCTGCCTCAGCCCAACCCGCCAAGGTGTTTGTGAACTCGGCCGTGCTCGCCATTGGCGAACGGCCAGTCCTGCTAGACCTCAAAAGTCAGCGGATTATCAGCCATGGCGAGAATTTTGAGCCCGACCTGAGCCCCCGTCCCGGAGCCGAGCCACGGAAGGTGTCAGAATTTCGTTATGTACTCTTCCGAGACTTAGAGAAGGGCCGTGTGCGCTATGAGTGGGAGCGCACGCTGGTCTATCCCTTCCAGGAAACCTGGGCCTACACCGAGATCATGAACGGACTCGACGGAGCCATACTCGGCTGCGACGGCTTCGAGAGCCCCTGCAGCCGGGCCATGTCGGCC
Organism: uncultured Binatia bacterium (SeqCode); assembly: GCA_965243855.1. Classification (GTDB taxonomy): domain Bacteria; phylum Desulfobacterota; class Binatia; order Bin18; family Bin18; genus Bin18. Next base: position 521,905 of record CBDEWE010000003.1, read on the forward strand.
TCTCGTATTGCCGCCCGCCACAAAGAGCTGCGGCGCTCGCCCGTCTCCATTCTGATTCATGCCCTGAGTCGTTCGGGCTCTTTTCTGCGTCTGATGGATCAAACGATTCATGGCCGCCGCCAGGTGGTTGTCTCGTTTAATGACAATACCCAACTTGTTCTGTTAGCCATCGACTCGGAAACACGCCTGCTGACCAAGGTCGTCTTTGTCGAAGACGACCCCTTGTACGGCGATGTGCAGAACGAAGTGTTTTTTTCCGACTGGCGTCAAGTCGGAAAACTCAAACTCCCGTTCGAGCGCATCTATCGGGTCGACGGCCAGACCATCATGGTCGAACATGTTGAAGCTATTCAGAATGACGTTGATCTGTCGCACGTCGACTTCACCATTCCGGAAGAGATCGAGCACCCGGAAGAGTGGGACGGCGCGCGCGGAGAGCAGAGTTCTCACTGGGTGCTGCGTCAGATTGCTCAGGGCCGACCGGTCGATACGCCCGATTCAACGCTCGCACTGCGTGACTTGGCCCCAGGCGTGATGCATATTGTCGGGGGACGATATCAGAGTCTGGCGATTGAGATGGGCGAGTACCTGATTGTGGTTGAGGCTCCCCAGGACGACCCGCACTCACGCGCGGTGCTGGATACCTTACGTCAGCGATTTCCAACCAAGCCGGTCCGTTTTGTTGTGAATACGCATTTTCACAGCGAGCACGCGGGCGGACTGCGGACCTATGTGGCCGCCGACACCATTGTCGTGACCAGTGCGTTGAACGTCCCACTCTTCCAGGACGTCTTTCGTGCCCTGCACACCCAAGTTCCGGACAGCCTCCAGCGTCGCCCCAGAGAGGCGGTCATCGAAGCGGTTAGGAACGAGCGCAAGTTTTTCGTCGATGAAAATCGGGTGGTTATTGTCTACCCGATCGAGACCGTTCATGTAGACGGCATGTTGATCGTCTATCTACCTGAAGAACGTTTGCTTTTTGTGGCCGACCTGTTTACGCCAGGAGCCGTCCGACAGGTTGTTGACTGGGCGCGGGACCTCCTCAACGCCATTGAGAGCTACGACCTCGCGGTCGAGAGCATTGTCGGTAGCCGGGGCGGGGTGGGAACGCTGGATGAGCTGCGCCGAGTTGTTCATGCACACTGAAAAAGATAGAGCCTGGATGCACGCCGCCCTGGCCGAAGCCGCCCTGGCCGAAGCCGCAGACGAGGTGCCCATCGGTGCGGTCGTCGTCCTGGAAGAACAAATTATCGGCCGGGGCCATAATACGCCTATTTCAACCACCGACCCGACGGCTCACGCGGAAATCCAGGCCGTGCGGAACGCCGCGCAGCAGATGAAGAATTACCGGCTGGTAGACGCGACGCTGTACACAACCGTAGAGCCCTGTCTCATGTGTATGGGGGCGTTAGTGTCCGCACGGATAAAACGCCTCGTCTTCGGCTGTTTTGACTCCAAGGCCGGCGCCGCGGGATCGCTGTATAATATTGCCCTGGATACCCGTCTGAATCATCGCCTGGACATCACGAGTGGGGTCTGTGAAGAGGAGTGTCGGGCGTTACTCCAGCGCTTCTTCCGAGAGAAACGGCATCGCGCCACAAGGACTGACCCGTCTTTGCGCTTGTCTGGAAATCGCCTATAGTGAAGGGCAAGCTTCGCTCAGGAGTCGGAGAGGTGGCAGAGTCCGGTTGATCGCGCACGACTCGAAATCGTGTATACCTTCGGGTATCGAGGGTTCGAATCCCTCCCTCTCCGCCATAACCTTAATATAAGTATCTGAAATATATAGACTTTTATAAAACCCACCTTATTGTCCCCCTCATTTCTCTCACCATTTTTATATAGTATAGAGGGGAACATCTCGGAACTGCTGAGACATTTCGCACCCGGTCTCCTTGCCGCCGACGGACAACACCAGGGGTATCAATCATGGGGATTGTCGATGAACAGCGCGGCACGCGCGGTTTTCAAACGGATGTGGCCATGCGCGACGGAGTCACACTCAACACCTTTGTGTTTCTGCCGGCCAAAGGTGGTCCGCGCTTTCCCGTCATCGTGCACCGCACGCCCTACGGCATCACGACTCCAGCGGGCGAGGCGGTGACCGACCCGGCCCAGGGCTGGGTGCCTAGTGCGGTCGCACCGCTGTACGGCCCCATCCTGCGCGGCTGGCAGGCCATCGTCGACCACGGCTATGTGGCCGTGTATCAGGATACGCGCGGCCGCTACGCCTCCCAGGGTGAGGACCGCGTCTACGCCGACGATGCCGCCGACGGGTACGACACGCTGGAGTGGATCGCGGGACAGCCCTGGACCAATCAGCGGGTGGGGGTCTCGGGCTCCTCTGCGGCAGCCACCACTGCATTAGCCGCTGCCAGCACCGGGCACCCGTCGCTACGAGCCTTTTTTGCCCAGGTCGGCGCGTCCAGTATCTATGACGATGTCGTGTACGAAGGGCAGGCGATCGAGCTGGAACGGCTGTGGCTGTGGGTGGCGAAGAACATTCCCGGCTTGTCGTCCTCCCATCGGCACGCCGCCATGCGCCGCGCGGACGCGACCGCGGCCAGGATGGCAGCCTCGCGCCACGCGGCCGGCGCTTGCTATGACCGGCTGGAAGCTGCCAGCCACGACACGCTACCGTTCATTGATTGCCAGGACTGGCTGCGCTTGCCATTGACAAATCACCCGGACTTTACCGTCTGGCAGCCGTTCCTGAACGAGATTCTCACGCACCCGGCACCAGACGCGTTCCGGACGGCGCACGATTTCTGCCGCACCATTACGATTCCCGGCTTTCACGCCACCACCTGGTACGACATCTTTCTGACCAGCGTGATGGCCGCGTTTCAGGAGATTCAGGTGCGCACGGGGACGCAAAAACTGTGGATCGGCCCCAACGCGCACCATTTCATTTATCGAACCAACTGCTGGCCTTGCGACCCCTATTTCGAGTGGTTCGGCTACTATCTGAAGGACGAGCCCTCCGGTTTGATCGACGAAGCGGCCGTCTTCTATTCGCCCCGGGCGTGGGTCGAGGCGGAAGAGAGCTACCGGCCCGATGATTGGCGACGAGCGGATACCTGGCCGCCGACCGGTGCGAGAACGCGGCGCGTCTTCCTGACCGGTGACGGCCGACTCGGTGCGGCCCCGGACGGGGACCCTCGGCGGTATACCTACGATCCGCGCCAGCCCAACCCCACGCTCGGCGGGCGCAACATGCTGATCCCCGCCGGTCAGGTAGACCAACGCCCGGTCCAGGCCCTGCCGCACTACGGCTTGATGTATACCGGCGAGAAGCTGGCCCGGGACCTGATGCTGGCGGGTGCGGTGCGGGTCACGCTCCACGTGAGTTCCGACTGCCCCGACACCGACTTTATCGCCAAGCTCATCGAAGTCATCCCGGACGGGCGCACGCTGTTGCTCATGGATGGGGTGACCCGCGCCCTGTATCGGGAGTCGATCCTCGACCCGGCCAACAATCACCCGCAGCCACTCGAACCCGAAGCGGTCTATCCTGTCACGATCAACCTGGCGGACATCCACCATACGGTCCGCGCCGGCAGTCGTCTGCAGGTCGATATCGTCAGCAGTAATTTCCCGCGCCGCGCCCGCAACACGAATAGCGGCCACCCCGTCCTCGCCAATGACCGCGAGGCCGATATCCGAGTGGCGACCAACACGGTCTATCATGCCGCCGGGACGCCATCCTTCTTGGAGATGTCGGTGCTGGTGGATTAGAGCGCCGTCGTGGCTGCCAGGGCGGCGGACCTGGTGGTCGTGTCCTGCCGACCAGCCGTTTACGATCTGGAAACCGTCAACAACACCGTCGACCTCGTCCGCGCCGCCGTATCGCTCCTCCGTTCGTTCTGTGGTATGGTCACTAACGATGGATATCGGACTTGGTATTGCCCTGCTGGCAGGCTTTCTGTCTTTTGCCTCGCCATGTGTTCTGCCCATCGTGCCGGGCTATCTGACCTTTATTACCGGGATGAGTTTCGAGCAACTCACCTCCCGTCAGCGCTCGACGCACCTGATGACCAGCGCGCTGCTCAAGAGCATCCCCTTTGTGTTGGGCTTCTCTCTGGTGTTTATTGCCCTCGGCGCCTCGGCCTCTGCGGTGAGTGGGCTGCTCAGATCAAACTTGGGTATCCTCAAAGGTATCGCCGGACTGGGCATTATGGTCCTTGGGCTACACCTAGCAGGGGTATTGCCCATCCCGGCCTTACTCCGGGAGCGTCGCTTTTCCAAAGAGCCTACGGAACCCGGTATGATCCGGGCTTTTGTGGCGGGGCTATTTTTTGCCTTTGGCTGGACGCCGTGTGTCGGTCCGATTCTGGCCGGTATCCTGGCCATAGCCGCAACAACCGAAACGCTCAGTCACGGGGTCCTCCTGCTGGCGGTGTATTCGCTTGGCCTCGGCATCCCGTTTATGCTCTCGGCCGCCTTCCTGAACGGCTTCATGTCGCTCTTCCAGGGGATGAAGGGCTATCTGCGGCAAATGGAAGTGACGGCTGGTATGCTGCTCGTCTTGGTCGGCCTGCTCATCTTTACCGATAAGCTGGCCTGGGTCTCGTCGCGGCTGACTTTCTTGAATCCGGAAGAGCTCCTCGTCAGCGAGGTCCAAGAAGCGGGTGCTTCCACATCGGTTGCGTCTGACACGCTGCCGGCGCCGAGCAGATACGGCGACTATAATTTTACCCTGACGACCATTGATGGCGACCGGGTGAGTTTGTCCGACTATGAGGGGAAAGTGGTCCTGGTCAATTTCTGGGCGACCTGGTGCGGCCCGTGTGTTATCGAAACGCCGGCCTTGGTCCGTATGTACCACAAGTATAAACGCCACGGATTTGCCGTGATTGGGGTGGCCTTACAGAGTGAAGAAGACGGGGTACGGGACTTTGTCCGGAAATACAATATCCCGTACGCCATTGGCCGCGACCTATCGGACGAGATCGGTCTGCGCTATCAGGTGTTTGCCCTGCCCAGCAGTTTCCTCTTTGCTCCTGACGGCACGGTGCAGCGTGCGTTTACCGGCTATGTTGCCGAAGACGTCCTGGACCGCGAACTCGAAAAAACCTTTCGGGCTAATCCGGCGCGACAACAGACGCCTCAGGTTGAAGCGATCGCCTATCCGCTCGACGCTCCAGGTGGGGAGGAGAGGAAGCCATGATTCAAAGTATTTTCCACGTCAACATCAATGTCTCCGACTTTGAACGCTCGCTCGCGTTCTATAAAATGCTGGGTTTTCGGGTCGTCAACGATCTTGGCACCGGCAGCAGCCCGCAACTGGACGCCGGCCTGCAGATTCCGAACGGACAGGCGCGAGCCGTGCTCCTGATGCTGGGCGACAACCCCCATGCGACGCGTATCGATCTGATCGAATGGAAGCAGCCCAAGACGGACGGGACCCCCTATCCACATCTCGCCCATGCCGGTATCGCTCGTATTGCCCTGAAAACGAAGAATCTGATGCGGGAGTACGAAGACCTCAAAGCCAAAGGAGTCAAATTTCTCTCGCCACCCCAGGAGACCATCCTTGGTGGTGGGATGACCCGTTTTGTGTGCTTCCACGATCCTGACGGAACCGTGTTGGAACTGATCGAGTTTTAATCAGAGCGGCTGCACGGAATCAAAAACGCGATGGACAGCAGCACAACACCGGCTCAGGGTGGGTTTCGTCATGCTGTCGGCTCTCTGGCGAGCGATTTGGGTCGGGTTGAACTCCAGGCCGGTCAGTACGCCTGGACGCTTGATGAGCCCAAAGCCTTAGGGGGCAATGGAGCGGCCCCCGATCCGATCACGGCCTTTCTGGGCAGCCTATGTGGCTGTCTGCTGATGTCCCTTGAGATCACGGCGCGGGCGCGAAAAATTCCGCTTGCCGGGGCGTCGGTTTCCGCCAGGTCGAACACAAAAGGGTTTGTGAAAACCATAGACGTTGACCTGACCGTGCGCAGTACCGCGTCTGAGGAGACGGTGCGGACTGTGGTCACACGGGCGGAAAAGGGCTGCTATGTGCGCGGGCTCTTGAAAGACAGCATTACCTATTCCCTCAATGTTACCGTCCTGCCTGCGTAATATGCGAAGCGCTCGTTTCTCCTGTGCGCTGGTTCTTTGTCACTGGGGCTCGGTCTGCTGCGCGTGTATTGTCTGGTTATCGAGTGTTGGTGTAACTTTTGCGGCCTGTGGCGACCACCTGAAAGAGGTCGAGCGAAGCGTCGGTCTTCTTTTGCATGGGCTGCGGACGACTCAAGGAACGGCCCGTGAGGCCGAATCGAAGACCCAGGGGCAGGAGGCCATCTACCAGAACTTACGCCTCCATCCTCCCGAGGAATACGACCTGGCATTAGCTCGACAGATTGGGAAAATCCGCCGGACCATCGTGCGGCCTAAGCGGGCGTTGCTTGTACAACTGAAAGAACAACACGCAGCGGCGCGCCGGCAGTGGGAGCAGGAGATACGACTGGCCCATGAGCGGTTTCTTGAAGCCGGAGCCGCGTATCGGAAAAGGCTGATCCCGCAGGGGGTATACTGCCAGGCTCGTGAGGTCTATGCCGAGGCGTTGTCCCGCTATCGGGGCGGGCTGGAACAGTATCGAACCGGACTCACTCTGTACACGGACGCTTTGAACGCCTACCGTGAACAATTCGTCGTCCCGTGCATTCGTGGCTACACTGAGCCCGCTCTCTGGCAGGCCATTATCACCAGGTTTGAACAAGACGATTTCTTGCAAGAACTTTTGAATGCCCTGACCGCTAATGCTATCCGCCACCTCCCGCCGGAGACGCCTCCGGATGTAAGCTGACAGATACGCAAGCGCCCACGACCAAGGACAAGCATGCCCAAGACCCCTCCGACGCTCTATCTCATCCGCCACGGACAGGCCAGCGCTGGCTTTGATCAAGCCTACGACCCTGGACTCGATGCTATTGGTCTGGCCCAGGCTGAAGCCATAGCGAACGAACTGGAATCGCTGGGACCGCTGCCCGTTGTCACCAGCCCGCTCCAGCGCACGCGCCAGACCGCCGCGGCGTTTGAGAAACGTTGGAAAGTTCAGGCTCGAATCGAACCGGCGGTAGCGGAGATCCCTTCTCCGACGAAAGATCTGCAAGCTCGCACGGATTGGCTCAGGCAGGCCATGCGGGGCCGCTGGAGTGAGCTTGCGTCCCAGTATCAGGAGTGGCGTCATCGGGTCGTGGCCGCCCTGGTTGCCTTCAAGACCACAACCGTCGTTACCTCCCACTTTATTGCCATCAACGTGGCGGTCGGTGCGGCCACGCAGGATGACCGGGTCATCTGCTTTGAACCGGATAACTGCTCGTGTACCCGTCTGGAAGTGCGCGATGGCCGACTCCGTCTAGTCGAGTTGGGTCGCCAGCGGGAGACCCGGATTCTCTAATCTCGGGACGCTCCGGCCTTGCGTTCTGCCTGCGGGAGTGTTTGAAACAGGTCGAAAACCGTACGCCTGAACGTTTCCGGGGAGGAAAGTTATGACAACACCCGAAGCTGAAATGATGCTGACGCCGCGCACGTCGCTCACCACCGAAACCGCTCCGGTGCTGGACCAGCATCGCTTTGATGAAGCCGCCCTTGAGGGCTATATGCAGCAACACGTTGACGGCTTTACCCCGCCATTAGACGTTGGCCAGGTCCGGGGCGGTATGTCCAACCCGACCTTTGTCTTGACCGACGGCGCGGGCAGGCGTTATGTGCTGCGCAAAAAACCACCGGGCAAACTCCTGCCCTCCGCCCATGCGGTTGACCGTGAGTTTCGGGTTATTTCCGCCCTGTGGGAAACCGATGTGCCGGTCGCGAAACCCTACGTCCTGTGCCAGGATCCCAGCGTCATCGGGGTGGACTTCTATATCATGGATTTTGTGGATGGCCGGGTTTTTCGTGGTTATGAGCTGCCCGAGTTGGCACCGGCGGAACGCCGCGAGATTTACCAGGCCATGGTCGATGTCATGGCCAAACTCCATCAGGTCGATTTTCGGGCCGTCGGGCTGGAAGGCTACGGTAAAGTCGGCGGATATATGGAACGTCAGGTGCGACGCTGGTCCAAGCAGTATGAGGCCAGCAAGACAGACGACCTGCCGGCCATGGAAAACCTCATGCAATGGCTGCCCGAACATTTGCCTGCGCATCACGAAACAACCATCGCCCACGGGGATTTCCGTCTGGAAAACATGATCTTTCATCATACCGAGCCCAAGGTGCTGGCTGTGGTGGACTGGGAGCTGAGTACGCTGGGCGCGCCCTTATCCGACTTGTCCTATAACTGCCTGCCGTACTACGTCCCGGATGATATGCGCGGCGACCTGACCAGCATCGACTACGCTAGCTACGGCATCCCGTCCGAGGAGGAGTATGTGGCTTGGTACTGTGAGAAGATGGGTCAGGAGGACATCCCGGAGTGGAAATTCTATCTGGTGTTCTCGCTCTTCCGGCTGGCCGCCATCGTACAGGGCGTCTATAAGCGCGGCCTCGAAGGCAATGCCAGTTCGCCCGAAGCCATCACCCGGGGGGAAAAGTGCAAGCAGCTCTGCGCGGCCGGCTGGAGCCTGGTTGAGCAGGGAGTCTAAGCTCTCTTCGGTGTGCTTCTCGCTAAACGAGGCCTACTCGTGTCCAACTCCGCCTACTGGTGTCACGCTTACGGACGGAGGCGACAGGAAAAAGGCGGCGGTGGACTGGATAACCTCCGGGTCGGTCGTCTCCAGCAGTACGCCAAAGGCTGAGAGTCTATATCTGCCCGCGGCCAGCCGCGCGATATTGGAGAAATGGAATCCAAAGGACGGCTGCCCGCTGTGCGGCGGTCCCGTGTTGGAAAAATACGTCCGTTGCTCAAGCTGTTGGAGCCCGCCTTCGAGCCGCATGACCAGTAAGAGCGTCTGGCCCGTGGGGAGCTGTAAGGCCGCCCAGCGCGGAGGCGGCTCTTCTCCCATGGGCGGCCGGTCTGCCTGTAATAACTGAGCTTGGCCGAAATCGAGGAAATTGAAATAGGTGCTGACCTCGCCGTCGGCCAAAATAAAACGCGGCGGAATCTTGAGCTTGACCAGGGCCGTGCCCTCGACAAAGTCCGGATAAAAGATGAGATCAATCCGCCCCCTGGCGCGGAGGCCAAAGGGCAGGGGAAACCAATAGCGCGCACGGCGGATCACCCGAACCGGGCCCTGGGTATGGCCGTATAGCCGGGCGTGCAGGTCTTTGTCGGTCCGCCGAATGTTCAATAATCCGCCCAGAAAATCGACCTCGGCATCAACGCCAATATGCGAGATGAGGTTCTGACCCAAATCGCCCGGTGAGTCCACAAAAGCGAGGTGGCTGGGCAGCGGCGTATCAAAAGCCACGCTGTAACCTTCGGCATAGACATGATCCTTTTGGGGGTCGTAGCGAACGAGGCCGGGCCGGGTAGGCTGAGCCGATTGCACTCCTACCCGAATATAGACAAAGCCAAGTGGGGTCTCGTCAGAGCCGAGGCGAACCTCATGCCACCCGCCTGCTGGAAACGTTGCCGCGGGGGCATATTTTCCCATATCCCGTCTCAGAAAAACAATCGCATCGTTGGGGTCAAATCGCCCTGGCCGGTCGTCTTTGCTGGGGCGCGGCCCGGCTTTGATGACCCACCGGCCGCGTCGGTCGCGTACGTCAATCTGGAAGGGGATGGGCGTCAGGGCCGTAGAATGGATGGCGAAGAGTTGAATGTGCGAGAGGGTGTGTTGATGTAAGAAGGGTAGGCTGGATCCCTCAAGGACGATTACGCCGGGCCGGGCCGGTATAGCTTCCGCCCAGAGCCGGGCTGGCAAGCTCGTGAGCAAGCATGCGATGAGAAACGCAAGACGGATATACTGCACGAACTGTCTCCGGGCTACGGAGGAAAGGGGGGAGATAGGGGCAGCTCGCAGCGCCGCCCCTGTCAATTTTTTGATGCGACTCGTCCGCTATTTCCCGCTGGCTCGCCGCCACTCGCCGTCAAGCTCCTGCGCCACTTCTCGAATTGCCCTGCCAAGTGTATCCACCATCTCGTCAATCTGCTCTCGGGTGATGATTAAGGGGGGGCAGAGCGCAATACTGTTCGCGCCGGCCACGCGGGTAATCAAGCCGTTATCCAGGGCTTTTTCCCAGACCTGTTGCGCAATGCGCAGCTCGGCCGGGAACATTTCCTTGGTGGCTTTATCCCTGACCAGTTCGACCGCGGCGATCAGGCCCTTGCCACGCGTGTCACCCACGATGGGCAACTCGTGGAGGGCGGCCAGGCGTTTCTGCAAATAGCGGCCCTGGGTGCGGGCGTTCTGGACGAGTTTCTCCTTTTCGATGATTTCGAGATTGGCCAGGGCCGCGGCGCAGACGGTCGGATGGCCGGTATAGGTATAGCCGTGCCAGAAGGCGTAATCATCGCCCGTCTCCAGGAAGGTCTGGAAGATTTCCTCTTTGAACAGGACCACGCCAAGCGGCAGATAACCGCTGGTGACGCCTTTTGCCGAAACCAGAATATCCGGCACAACGCCAAAACCGGTCGAGGCAAACATGGTGCCGGTGCGGCCAAAGCCGGTAATCACTTCGTCACACACCATGAGGATATTATGGCGTGAGCAGATCTCCCGAATCTTGGGCCACCAGCCATCGGGCGGAACAATCACGCCGCCCACGCCCTGAATCGGCTCGGCCACAAAGGCGCCAATCGTTCCCGCGCCTTCGCGCCGGATGATTTTTTCGAGCTCCTCCGCGCCATTGTTCTCGCGATAGGTATACGGGCGGGGCATATGGATGACACCGGGCAGGCCGGGATCGACCTGATTATTAAAAAGCGGAATGCCGGTGAGCGACGCGGCACCGCTCGACGTGCCGTGATAGCCCTGTTCCAGGGTGATGAACTTCGTCTTCTTGGGCTTCCCTTTGGCTTTCCAATAGGCGCGGACCAGACGAATCATCGACTCGTTCGACTCCGAGCCGCCCGAGGTCAGGATCACCCGACTCAGGCCCTTGGGCGCGATCTTGGCCAGCTTGGCCGCGAGTTGGACGGTCGGGACCGAGGTCGGGCCGATCAGCGTGGGCGCAAAGGCCAGCTTGTTCATCTGCTCGGCCACGGCACGGTTGATTTCTTTGCGGCCATGGCCGATATGCACATTCCACAGGGAGGCGAGGCCGTCGATATACTGCTTGCCTTCCGTATCCCAGAGATAGATGCCTTGGCCCTTGACAAAAACGGGTACCCCCTTGTTCTGCTGCAAGCCGAGCGGCACGAAGCCGTGAACGAGGTGGGCCGCATCTTGCTTGCGCAGTGCTTTTGCCTGTTGTGGAGGGAGTGCTACTGAAGACGGTTTCTTGCGTGGCCGTAACGGAACGACCTTCCCCTGCGTTTTTGTCTGCCGTGCCATACCGCTCTCCTTTCGCTGTGAGCTCTTGCGCTGTGCTACGGATGCGATCATATACGAGTCGCGTCAAAAATCCCAGACTGATACCCTGTTGGTGAGACATCTCAAAAGGAGGAAGGATGAAAACAAAGCGAATGGGACGAACCGGCCTGAACGTTTCGGAAATCTGCCTGGGCACGATGACCTTCGGGCGGCAGTGCGAAGAAGCCCAGAGCTTCGCCATCATGGATACCGCATTCGAGAACGGGGTGGATTTCTTTGATAGCGCGGACGTGTATCCGGCCGGCGGCGGCGTCGAAACTGCGGGCCGCACCGAGGAGATTGTCGGCAAATGGCTAAAAGGCCGGCGCGAGGACATCGTCCTAGCCACTAAATGCTGGGGGGCGATGGGTGATAGACCGAACGACCGGGGCCTCTCGCGCAAGCATATCTGCGCTGCGGTTGAGGCGAGTCTCACGCGCTTGCAGACGGATTATATCGACCTGTATCAAGTCCATGCGCCTGACCCGAAAACGCCGATCGAGGAAACCTTACAAGCCTTGGACGACTTGGTTCGTCAGGGCAAGGTGCGTTATATCGGTTGCTCAAATTTTCAGGCTTGGCGTCTGGCCTTGGCCCTGTGGCAGAGCGACAAGCTCGGTCTGGCGCGCTTCGACTGTGTTCAGCCGCGCTATAATATGCTGTTCCGTGAAATAGAGCACGAACTCTTTCCCCTGTGTCGTGAACAGGGCATCGGCATGATTCCGTATAATCCGCTTGCTGGCGGGTTTCTGACCGGCAAGCACAAGGCCGGCGCGGAACCGGCCGCGGAAACGCGTTTTGCCCTGAGTGGTAGAGCCGGGGAGACGTATCGCCGGCGCTACTGGCAGGAAGCCCAGTTTGCCGCGGTCGAACATCTCAAGGAATTCTTTGCTACGCGCAATAAACCCCTGGCTCAAGTGGCGGTCGCCTGGGTGCTCGCCCAGCCCGAAGTCACCTCGCCGATTGTCGGTGCAACCTCAGCCGAACAACTCAAACAATCCCTGCCGGCGGTCGAGATGACTCTCGACGAAGAGGAGATGGAACTGTGTAACGACCTGTGGTTCTCGCTGCCGCGCCTGCGGGATAAGGCGGTGGCGCTGCGGTAGACGTAAGGGGTCGGTTGGGTCGGTTGAGTCCTTTGAGTCGGTTGGGTCTCTGGGGTCCCCGGTATTCAGGGGGTAGGGGAGAGTGAGCCGTTTACCTCAATCCTCTTCCTCGATGAATACCAGATGTCCGGCTTCCTCTTGGGCGCGGATTTTCTCTTCAATGTCGGCCGAGAGTTCTATCTTGCGGTGCTGAGGGAATTTCTCCCGGTCCAGGGTCGGACGCAGGAAATACTGCTCCGGGGTCAGTACTTCGGATTGACTTTTAAGCTGGGCAAAATACCACACGCGGGGGAGCACCCCAGGACTAAAGAAAACTTCCTGGTCTTCAGCCGACCATTCTTTGAGATGGTGGGTATCATGCACGCTGTAGCGCATGTAATCGAGCGTGACATCCCAGTAATGGTTAAACAATAGGCCGTAGCCTTTGTCTCCCATGTTGGGATTCCGATAGGTCGCGATGCGGGTTTCGACGAAAATTAGATTGTCATCCTGGCCGTACTGCTCTATCCGCAACGGATAAAAATAATGCTTATCCAGCCAATAGATAATCTTTGGCGCATAATATCCGGGCAGCCATTCTTCTTCGACTGAAGCTTCTACTACCCAACAATCAATACCCCCCTCTTTGGTGTAAAATGGGTAGTCATCGCCCATCATTTTAATCTGATCAGTCGGAACATCGTGGAGGGTGCCGTCTGCCTCTCCTAAGGTGACAGTTGACCGGGTCGTGGGGAAGCGGACTGTTTTCTGCAGCGTGTCGACGCCAATGAGCTTCCAGGAAAACTCCCACGGATCACGGCCAAAGATATCGTCAAAACTCTCTGCCCCCTGTGCCAATTTATCGCCTCGACGTGGCTGGGGCTGACGACGAACCCGCCGCAAGGCGGGTGAATAAACAAAGAGATCCCAGCGGGTCAGTGGCTCTTGTCCAGCTCGGTACATGGTCATAAACATCTGGTTCCCGAGGTCTTCTGGCGGGAAAAAGGTTTGACCAGTTATTTTTCGTGTCGGCTCACCTGGTTTCGTTCCGTAGAGCTCGCCTTCTAAGCCCTGCATGCCCTTTGCATTTGGAACATAGAATATTGGGCTGTGCATTTTATCCGTAATGAGATACCCGTGTGCGGTCAGCGCCCCACTAACATCGACAAAATTGCACGACCAGCGCGGCGAGTGGCTGAACTCCATGGCTCGATAGCCCATCTCCTCTGCGGTATAGGGCGGCTGAAACGGATAGCGCTCGGCGGGCATATACGGCCACTCCGGGTCGCGGGGCGAGTCGGTCCGGGGATCGAACAGCTCGCGCTCCGCCTCGGTCAGCTCTCCCACCACCCGCCAGGTTTTTGCCGTCGGGGGCGAGTCGGCCCACACCGCGGGCGCAAGGCATAAGCTGAAAATAAAGAGTAAGAGTGTCAGACCCAACCGCATGGTTCCAGCCTCGTATCTCTGCTAGCGCCGTCCCTCAGTCAACTTGTTCACATCGTACAGACTCAGCACCTCCTCCACATCCACCTCCGGGTAGCCCATATCCAGCGCCGGAAATAACGACGCCTGGCCGGTTTTCACGTCAACGACCGTGACGCCAAGATACCGAACGAGATGCGCGCCCGTATTCATTTCCGGCAGGTGTTGGGCGTCTTCGGACCAGGAGTGCTGCATGCCCCATACCTTCCACAGCGTCCCTTCCCGGTTGAACGCCATACCGGAGACGACCCGATAGGTCTGGGTGTCAATAAACAGGAGCTTGCTGCTGTAGGGATGATTTTCTCGCTTGGGCTTGAGCTCGACCACCATGGCCTTGCGCAGCTCCCACGGCCCGAGCGGTGCCCGGCCCGCGGGACCATAATAGCGCGCATGGGTGTGGAGCGAGTTCATGATGTGCAGCACGTCTTTCCAGCCGTGGAAGGCCCAGTCGTAATCCAGTACCCGCCCGGAGAAGCCAAAGAAGTCATCGATGGTCGTATCCGAGCCCTGGAAAGAATCGGCCTTCTCTTCCGCAGACACTCGGCGGACTTTGCGCAGGGAGGGGACATAGGTCCAGGCCTGATCGGGCCGGTGCGGGTCGCTGGAACGCTGGATGAGGACGCGCAGACCCCGCATTTCATACGGGTCGGTAAAGTCGTTGATGTCTTTCCACTCAAATTCCGCGGCCCCATCAACGGGCAGGGTGTAATTCTGTTCGGGCAGCATGGCGAGATGGCTGTGATACACCCGCTGATAGCGCTGCTGGAGCACGCGCTCAACCGTACCACTCGGTTGAATCATATCCTCGGGTATGCCTGGCAACGCACCGTGCGTCCCTCCCGGTTTAATCATGATTGTGGCGAAATTGCCGACCTTGATACCATAGTGCTGCCAGCGGAAATTAAAATTCCAGCCGATCTTGAGACCCGCGGTCGGGTCTGCCGGGTCTAAGTGGTCCGCGGGAAACGGTTGGCCGGCAACATAATTCTTCAGGCCGCCGTCCTCAGCGAGCTGGGTTTGGCCGGTAAATTTCTCTGTTGCTTCGAGATAGTCTGTCCGCGGGGGGTAATCGCCTGGAGAGCTGATGTCGAAGGTCACTTCCGGGAACTGGAACTCCTCAAAATATCCGGGCGGCACAAAGGGCCGGATCTTGTCCATATCGCTCAGCCCCAGCGTCTGGCCGGACGTAAACTCCGGCTGAGCGTCTTGATACTGCCGCACCCATTCCAATACGGTCTCCCGGGTCATGGCGCTGCGCTCATCCTGCGCCCAACTCGGCCAGGCCCAGACCAGTAATCCTACGAATAGAACAATAAACGGCATTCGTCCTCCCTTACGTTCTCTCTTGCGCACAGGCCAGCCTAACGGTTCTCTGCAAGACAGGCTATCCCTCCCGGTTGCCGCTGAGGTAAAAAAATGTCTTTGCAAAAAATACAAGCTTGGCTATGGTGACGATAGATACTCGTCCGTACGGTTCCTCAATCTGAAGTGTAGAGAGACACAGGAGGCCAGCATGAAAACGATCTCAGTGAGCCCTGAAGACATGGAAGCCCGCATTGCCCGCTTCCAAGACTTGAAGCCCATTCCGGCTATGCAGAACGCCAAAATTCCGCTGGCAGCCCGGGACCACATCTATGCTCGTAAGCTCTTGCCGGTTATCTCTTCTAGGGGCGGAGAAGGACCGTTTGGGCCGGCCCCAATTGCCGAAGCCGATGGCTATTCCATGACGCTGGCCGTGTGCCCACCCAACCAAGGGCCGGGACTGCACGCTCATCACAAGACGCACGAGATTTTTACCTGCCTCAAAGGGACATTCAAAATCCAGTGGGGCGATGACGGAGAACACGAAATTGTCCTGAATCAATTTGACACGATCTCAGTACCGCCAGGCGTGTGTCGCGGCTTCACGAATATCGGCGATGACGAAGGGTGCCTCCAGGTGCTTATTACCGGTGGCGTGCACGATATGCAGGACATCGCTTTTCCACCCAGCGTGGCCGCGCAGATAGACCAGACCGGCCCAGGGGTGTTAGAGGAGATTAAGAAGACCGGTCTCGCGTTTAACGCAGGCCAAGAATAGAGATTCAAGAGTAGCGCGGTAACCGACGAGTTTCATAAGGAGGGCAGCATGAGTGTTGACGAGTTAGTCCAACGGCTCCAGGTTTTGGAAGACATTGAGGCCATTAAAAAAGTCAAGGCCGAATACTGCGCGCATTGTGACAACGGCTACAACCCGGACGGGATTGCCGAGCTGTTTGCCGAAGACGGAGTGTGGGACGGCGGGGTTGACGTGTTTGGCAAATACGACGGCCGGGAAGCGATTCGGAAGTTCTTTACCGGAGCGACCAGGGTCATTCCGTTTGCCGTGCACAACGTCATGAATCCCATCATTGAAGTCGATGGCGACACGGCCACGGGGCAGTGGTATCTGTTCCAGCCCTGCACGATGACCGAGAAAGACGGGGATAAGGCCGTGTGGGGTGCGGCCAAATATAGCGACGACTATGTGCGGGTCGATGGCGAGTGGAAAATCCATACCCTGCGCGTCAAGTTTGAGTTTTGGACACCCTTTGAAAAGGGCTGGGCGGAAAAGCGGATGATTCAGGACTAGCGGTCTCGTCCCTACAGGAGCGGCCTATGCAGTTTTACAATTTTCATCTCATGCCGTGGCCCGACCTGCCTGAGGACTTTGCCGACAAGACCAAACATGAATCGGCCTGGGTGACGCTCTCGAATAAATACTACGACCCCGAAAAAGGGCATACGGTCTATAATCAATATCTGGACCAGCTTGAGTATGCCGAAAAGCTGGGGTTCGAGGGCGTGTGTGTCAATGAGCACCATCAGAACACCTACGGCACCATGCCGTCGCCGAACATTATGGCCGCCATGTTGGCCCGCCGGACCTCGCGGATGAAGATAGCGATGGTCGGCAACGGCCTGCCGCTCCGCGACCATCCCCTCCGGGTCGCCGAAGAAGTCGCCATGCTCGATGTCGTGACCGGCGGGCGTATTATTTCCGGTTTTGTGCGCGGCATCGGGGACGAATACTTTTCCCTGGGTATCAATCCTACGTATTCGCTGGCGCGCTTTCGCGAAGCGCACGACCTGATCATCCGCTCCTGGACCGAAACCGGCCCGTTTTACTTTGATGGCGAGCACTATCAAGTCCGCTACGTTAATGTCTGGCCGCGTCCTCTCCAGAAACCGCACCCGCCGATTTGGATCCCCGGCTTCGGGAGTAAGGAAACCGTTGAATGGTGCGCCCACCCCGACCGCAAATACCCCTATCTTGCGGTGTTCATGCCGGATGACCTGGTGAAGTGGTTCTTCGATGCCTACCGCGAGGCCGCGGACCAGTACGGTTACGAAGCATCGCCCTACCAAATGGGCCACCTCCTACCGGTCTACGTGGCTGAGACGGACAGTCGTGCGGAAGAAGAGGCCGCGTCCCATATCCTGTGGCTCTACCACTATGGCCTGCGCCATAAATGGCAAATGTTCTTCCCGCCGGGTTACACGTCCGCGGCGTCCATGAGACGCATTCTTGCCCGCGCGGCCGACTTTGATTGGGAAAGCATGGATTTCAAGCAGCTCAACGAGCGCGGCTACTGTGTCGTGGGCAGCGCCAAGACCGTGCGCGAGCGTCTCGCCCATCTGGTCAAGGAACTCGGCTTCGGCCTGCTGCTTCCCCTCCTGCACGCGGGCGATATGCCGCACCATCGGGTCATCAAGAACATGGACCTGTTTGCCGCCGACGTGATGCCTGCCCTGCGCGAGGAATTCAGCGCGATGTCGCAGCGCTGGCTGGAGGCGGCCTAAGTAGGGAAACCCCCTGTGGTTGCCCTTGTCCGTCGGGCGCTCCCTGCGTACCAAAAGCTGAATAGGCCCATCTCTACGTGCACCGCGACAAAGGAGAGTCTCATGGAATTCGGACTGACCGCGGACCATATTCGTATCCAGACAGTTGCCCGTCAGCTCTCCGCTGACTTTGCGACCCGTGCGGCCGAGCACGACCGGGACGGCTCTCCGCCCAAGGAGAATTATGCGGCCCTCCGGGACGCCGGCTTCTACGGCTTGGTCGTCCCCAAGGAGTACGGCGGCCAAGAGGCCGGACTCCTTGGTTATACCATTGCCGCCGAGGAAATCGCCCAAGGCTGTGCGTCGACGGCGCTCTCGTTCAATATGCACGCCGCAACTTTGGCCTCGCTGATGCACTCGGCTCTGCCGGATGAAATAAAAAAATGGGTAGCTGAACTGGCGACCAAACAGGGCAAGCTGATTGCCGCCATTCTCTCCGAACCGAGTACCACCAGCATTGTACCCATGACGTTTGCCTGTTCAACGCGGGCTCGCCGGGTGTCCGGGGGCTATCGGCTTTCGGGCAAGAAATCGTTCTGCTCCATGGGCGAGTCATCCGACTATCTCTGCCTCTTCGCCCATCCTGAGGAAATTGCTAATCCACAAACGGCCCTCGTTGCGGTACTGCCGACTGACTCGCCCGGCGTTCGCTTCGAGCATGTGTGGGACACGCTCGGCATGCGAGCGACCCGCAGCGATAATCTGATCCTCGAAGACTGCTTTGTGCCGGACGAGGCCATCCTGGGCGAACCCATTCCCAAGATTGGTGAATGGCTGGCCACCAATGAGCCGAGTTTCAATATTCCGTATACCGCCGTCTATCTCGGCGTTGGCTTTGCGGCCTTGAGTGCGATCAAAGACAATGTGACGCAGCGCCAGCCCAAAGGCTACGGGCAGCCCTTGGCCTATCACCCGGATATTCGACGCCGGGTTGCCATGATGAGCGCCCAACTGGAGGCTGCCCGCTGGCTGCTGCGCTACGTGGCTTGGCTGGCCGACGAAGCCTATGAACGCCAGCGCTATACGGACCGCCCAAAGCAGTATGGCACAACAGTGGAAGGACAGACCGCGGAGGTCCTGGCCACCTACTTCAAAGCCAAATATATTGTCGGTGAAGCCGTCACTGCCGCGACCCGCTCGGCGCTCGAAATGGGGGGCGGTCACGCCATCTTTAAGACCTCGGCGCTGGAGCGTCTGTTTCGCGATGGCGCAACCGCGACCATGCAGCATCCACCCAGTGATTTTTGTCTGTCGTCCTTGAGTGTCCATGAACTCCAACTCGACCCGCAGCAGATTCAACCGCCCCTCGCTCAGATATGGGAGTAGGGCGGCTGAGCTACGCGTCTCCTGACAACCGCGTCGATCCCGCCCGGTGCGGCAGAGGTTGAGGCTCCATTCTCTTTTCTATAGGAATGGGTCAGTACCAAGGAGAAGACAGTGAAAAAACGCATCTATTTCAACGCCTTTCATATGAACTGTGTGGTTCATCAATCGCCTGGCCTGTGGGTCCTGCCGGAAGATAAGATGGAGAACTATACCGACCTCAATACCTGGATTGAATTGGCTAAGGTGTTGGAACGGGGGAAGTTCGACGCCCTGTTTCTGGCTGATGTCGTGGGTGTGTACGATGTGTTCCGGGGTAATCGGGAGGCCGCCCTGACCCAGGCCGCGCAAACACCGGTGAACGACCCCATGCTGCTGGTCCCGGCTATGGCCGCAGCAACCGAACATCTGGGCTTTGCCTTTACCAGTTCGATCCTCCAGTACCCTCCTTTCACCTTTGCCCGACTCATCTCGACGCTCGACCATCTTACCCAGGGCCGGGTGGCCTGGAATATCGTGACCTCGTATCTGGAAAGCGCCGGGCGCAGCTATGGCCGGTCCGGTTTGCCCGAACATGACGAACGCTACGACATGGCGGATGAGTATTGCGAGGTGTGCTACAAGCTGTGGGAATCGAGCTGGGAGGATGGTGCGGTGGTCAAAGACAAGCAGCGCGGCATCTACGCCGACCCGAGTAAGGTGTGGAACGTCGTCCACGAGGGCAAGTATTACAAAATGGACGGCTGTCATCTGTCCGAACCGTCCCCTCAGCGCACCCCGGTGTTATACCAGGCCGGCTCCTCATCCCGCGGACAGGCCTTTGCCGCCCGCCACGCCGAGTGCGTGTTTATTGCTTCCCCGACGCTTGAGGTTGCACGGAAGACCATCCAGGCGACTCGGAAACAAGCAGAGCAGAACGGACGCAACCCGGAGGATATTCTTTTCTTTGCCTACCTCAAAACGGTCACCGGCGGCACAGAAGCGGAAGTCAAGCAGAAGTATGACGATTACCTGGAACACACGAGCTATGACGGATCGATGGCGTTATGGTGTGGCTGGGCCGGCTACGATCTCGGCCAGCTCGACCCGGACGAACCACTCGAATATGTTGAAACAAACGCTATCCGTACGCTCTGGAACAACTTCGTCCACTTAGACCCGGAGCGTAAGTGGCGGGTACGTGACCTGGCCAAATACGTCGGCCTTGGTGGTGGTGGCCCGGTGGTGGCGGGGACACCAGAACAGATCGCCGACGAATTTCAGAAATGGACCGAGGCCGGCGTCGACGGGTTCAACCTCGCCTACGCCGTGACGCCGGGAACGTTTGAAGAGTTTGTTGACGGCGTCGTGCCGGTTCTCCAGAAACGCGGAATGATGCAAACGGAGTATCAGGACGGCACCCTGCGCGAAAAACTCTATGGGGCCGGACACGCACGGCTAAGCCTTCCGCATCCGGCGGTGCAATACCGGCGCTCCGAAGCGGCTCCCGCCCAGGTCTCCTCTCAGCCCCAGCAGGGCGATTCAGCCAACGTTGCCGTGGCGAAATAAACGGTGCTCAGGGCCTGATAGATGTGGCCGCAGGGCGGGGTGTAAGCCCTCGGGGAGAGGGCGCCGCCTGCGGAGCCAACACGAAACGTCTAGGCGTCTACTTTGTCGAAGTACTGAATCTTGGGCGCGGCGGCCACCAGCGCTCCGAGGCGGTCAAGGGTGCCGGTTTCCGACCGCCACTGTAAATAGCGCTCCTGATGGGCGCGGGAGTCCCACATTTCGTACAGGACCATGCTGCCTTTAGTCTCAATATTGTCGTAGAAATCAACACTCTGACAGCCGTCGTACGCCCGCGTGTCGGGCAATAATTCCCTCATCAGCGTCTTCATGTCATCAACCGATTCCGGTTTTACCGACAACTCGATCAAGACCATTGTGCTCATACTTTTCATCCTCCTTCGCGGGCACGGATAGCGACCCGTATTCCTAACCAGATCATGGCTCCCAGATGGAAGCAAGCGGCCGCCTGAACAGTGTTTTCATCTCGACGAGACATGGTATAGGAGAGGAAGCAGAACACTCCCTCCGTAAGGGGGAGGGCCAGGGAATTAAGGGAGAATTCATGAAAATCGGTTTTATGCTGCCCGCATTTGGTGCGATGGCGACCCATGAGAATATGCTGGCCATGGCCCAGCTTGCCGAAGACCGTGGCTTCGAGTCGATCTGGGTGCCCGACCATGTCATCATGCCGACCAAGATCGATACTCCGTACCCGTATAGCAAGTCGGGGCGTTACATCGCCGATCCCAAGGGCGCCCATCTGGAGCCGTTTACCGTGCTGTCGTTCGTGGCGGCCTGCACCCGCCGGGTACGGCTGGGGTTTACCGTGATCGTAGCCCCGTACCGCCATCCGGTGGTGACGGGCAAGATGCTGGCCTCGTTGGACGTGCTGTCAAACGGCCGTCTGATTGTCGGTGTGGGCAGCGGCTGGCTGGAGGAGGAGTTCCAGGCCCTGGAGGTTCCGTTTGCCAAACGCTGGACACGCACGGACGAGCATATCCAGATCTGGAAAGAACTCTGGACGGCCGAGGAGCCGCGCTTTGAGGGCGAGTACCACCGGTTTACGGACGTCCAGTGTCGGCCTCAGCCGCTCCAAAAGCCACACCCCCCGATTACGATTGGCGGGCGCGGGCGAGCCGGCCTCCGCCGGGTGGTGAGCATGGCCGACGGCTGGCAGGTCGTCTCCGAGCATCCCGACGACGTGTATAGCACCGAGGGCGACCTGGCCAAGGATTTGCAGACGCTCAGGCAGATGTGTGACGAGGCAGGCCGCGACTTCTCGACCATAGAGATTACCGCAGTGATCATCGCTGGCACGGCCGAGGGGGTCCTCAAGGACCTGCCGGGCTGGGAACGCCTGGGCGTGAGCCGGTTGATCCTTGACTTTCCGTCGTTTGTGTCCGACCCTAGCGAGATGGCTGCCATCTTGGGGAAAATTGCCGCCGAGGCCGAGATGGAAGCAACCTAGCCGAAACCTGTCCTCTGTCCTGACTCAAGCGGTCTTACGGCGGCGCGAACGTCCTAAAATCTGGGGCGAGCTATGGCCAAGCGGAGTGCCGGGTACGATGTCGTCATTGTTGGTGGAGCCATTATTGGCAGTGCCGTCGCCTACTTTCTCACCGCGGACGATGACTTTCAGGGCCGCGTGCTCGTCATCGAAAAAGATCCCTCCTATCAGTATTGCTCAACCACACGCTCTTTAGCTTCGATTCGACAGCAGTTCTCGACCCCGGTGAATATTCACCTGTCTCAGTTTGGGGTGGAGTTCCTACGAACGGCTAAAGACCGCCTGGGAGCGGATGTCGAGGTCAGTTTCCGGGAGGCGGGCTATCTGCTGCTGGCGAGTGGGCAGGGGAAAGCTATTCTTGAACGCAACGCGCGGGTCCAAACCCAGCAGGGCGCAGATGTCTGTCTGCTGGGTCCGGCCGAATTGCAGGCGCGTTTCCCGTGGCTCGCGACCTCGGACCTCGCTGCCGGTTGCCTTGGGCTGTCCGGGGAAGGCTGGTTTGATGCTCACAGCCTGCTGTACGCGCTCCGCAACACGGCCGTCGCACAGGGTGCCGAGTTTCTGACCGGCGAGGTTGTTGCCCTACGAGTCTCGCAGCGCCGTCTGGAGGCCGTGCAACTCGCCGACGGGCGGGTCTTTTCGTGTGACGAACTCGTGAATGCCGCTGGTCCGGCCGCGGGGAAGATCGCCCGTATGGCCGATATCGAGCTGCCGGTCGAAAGTCGGAAACGGTGTGTGTTCGTGTTCGATTGCCGACAGGCCGCCGCAGTGCAACCCTGTCCCTTGGTCGTGGATGTCTCCGGCGTCTATTTTCGGCCTGAAGGCCAGTACTTCGTGTGCGGAGTATCTCCGCCAGTAGACCAGGACCCCCCGACGGAAGATTTTCGGGTTGAGTACCAGCTGTTCGATGAGATTGTCTGGCCGGCGTTGTATCTCCGCCAGTAGACCAGGACCCCCCGACGGAAGATTTTCGGGTTGAGTACCAGCTGTTCGATGAGATTGTCTGGCCGGCGTTGGCGCACCGGGTTCCTATCTTTGAGGCGATCAAGCACGTCTCTGCCTGGAGCGGGCATTACGCCTATAACACGCTCGACCAGAACGCCATTGTGGGCCGGCACCCAGTACTGAGAAATTTTCTTTTTGCCAACGGCTTCTCCGGCCACGGGGTCCAACAGGCTCCTGGCGTTGGGCGCGGGATTGCCGAGTTGATTGTGCATGGCGCATACCGGACGGTGGACATCACGCCGCTCGGGTTTGAACGCGTGGTCGTGGGGCGGCCGCTGCAGGAACTCAATGTGATCTAAATACTTTTAGGAGGGTGCAGTATGGCTGAGTACAAAGTTATTTCATCCGATAGTCATGTGTTCGAGCCGTCGGATTTATGGACCAGCCGGGTCGATGCTCGGTTCAGAGATCGGGCTCCGCACGTTGTCCGCCGTGAGGAAGATAATACCGATTGGTGGGTCTGCGACGGGGTGAAAGGGGTCAGCGGAGGGTCCGGCGGCTCACAGGCCGGCAAGCGGTTTGTACCCGAAGAGCGGGACTCGATGAGGTTTGGCGACGTCATGGAAAACGTCCGACCCGGAGCCTATCTCCCCGAGGAACATCTTAAAGACCTGGACCTGGATGGCATTGATGCCGACGTGCTCTATCCGACACAGGGACTGCTGCTGTACAGCATTCCGGATGGTGAGCTCCTGACCGTCCTGTGCCGGGCCTATAACGACTGGCTGGCCGAGTTCTGCCAGCCCTTCCCGCGGCGGATCAAGGGCATCGCCATGCTGAATGTTGACAATGTCCCGGAGAGTGTCAGGGAGATGGAGCGTTGCGCCAAGCTGGGGCTGTGCGGCGCAATGATCACGGTCTACCCGCTGGAGGAGCATAGCTATGATTCTCCCGAGTACGAGCCGCTGTGGGCCGCGGCCCAGGATTTGGGCCTCCCGCTGAGCCTGCACATTGCGACCAACCGGCCCGCTCCAGGCTCGCCGCTGGTCGATCTGGAAGCGGTCAGTACCGCCTTTCTGACTAATGTCGACTACTGGGTGCGGATGTCGCTGTCCCATATTATTTTTACCGGGGTGTTCGAGCGCTATCCGAAACTCCAAATCGGGTCGGTCGAGCAGGAGTTGGCCTGGGTGCCGCATTTCCTGGAACGGATGGACTATAATTTCATCCAACGCCCGGCGACCGGAGGTCGGCAGAAATTCAAGGAAGATATGCTGCCGAGCGATTATTTCCGGCGGAACGTCTTCCTCAGTTTCCAGGAGGATGCCCTCGGTATCAGGGACCGCGATCTCATCGGTGTGGATAATATCCTGTGGGGCTCGGACTACCCCCATCCGGAGTGCACCTTCCCTAACTCACGCCAAGTGCTTGAGACCATCCTGGTGGACTGTAGCGAAGAGGAAAAGGCGAAAATTGTCGGGGGGAATACCGCCCGGATTTATCATTTTGATTAAAAGAGAGGGTAGGTAGGAGCGAGAAAGAGCGAAAATCGAAAGAGGGACGATGACGCATACCTTACAGCCTCCTGGTATTGAAAATGCCGAAGCTTTGTACGCGCGGATTCGCGCCGAGAATCAGGGTCATTGGCCCAGGTTTTCGGCGGCGGAGTACCAGCGTCGCTATGAGACAATCCGCACCGCGATGGCTGAGCGTCATATCGACTGCCTGCTCATGTTCAGCAACGGGTATGTCTTTAGCGCGAATCTGATCTATGTCGGTAATTATATCGATATTGCCTATGGGGCCATTGTCTTTCCGTTAGACCAGGAGCCTACCTTATTTGCGAGTCTCTATTCGTTCCTGCCGCAGGCGGCTGCGCAGTCGGGCATCCGAGACGTTCGCTGGGGAGCCGGAGTGAACCACCAGGCGCTCGTGGAGCGGCTGAAGGAGGGTGGGCTGGAAACGGGAACGGTGGGTATTGCCGACCGTGTGCCCCACGACCTCTGGCTCTTCTTGCACGATGCCCTACCCGAAGCGACCTTTGTCGAGGCTCAGGACCTGATGTATCAGATCCGGCTGTGCGCCAGTCCGGAAGAAATCGAATGGTATCAAAAGGGCGCGGAACTGTGCGATCGCGCCTTTCGTGCTGTCGTTGATACGGTCGAGCCGGGCATGAAAGATCATGAGATCGTCGCGACGCTCCATGGAACATATCTCAAGTTGGGTGGCTCCCTGTATGGGGCGGCACTGGCTTCCACCCCAATGGCTCAGCCTTCTATTCCCTACTCCTGGTGGGTAGCGGGAGGGTCTACCCGAACTATTCGGCCCGGAGATCTGATTCTGACCGAGACTACGGGGACGTATTATGGTTACCCGGGGCAGCTCATCCGTCCGATCGCTTTGGGAGAACCCCCGCCTCAGCTCAAAAAACTAGAGGAATTAGCGGTCACGCTGTACTCGGAGGTCCAAAAAGTTGTGAAGGTCGGCAATACGCCGAGGGATGTGTTTGCGCTGTCTCGGCGTATTCTCGACGAAGGGTATACGGTTCAGTGTCCTGTGATCCATGGATATACCCAGGTGATCAACCCACCCTATGCTTCCGTTCCGGGCGACCCGTGCTGGGCGGTCGATCTTGACGTCCCTTTTCAAGAGAATCAGCTCATTGTCATTGAACCCAATCCCGTCACACGGGATATGCAGCGTGGGTTCTTCATTGGGGATATGAATCGGGTGACCCCGCGGGGCGCGAGTTCGCTCCACCAGTATCCGCTCCAGCTGACGGTGAAGGCGGTGTAGCACATCTCCCGGCTTCTTCTCTCTCCGCCAGGCCCAACGGGAGGGACATGGGCCTTTCCTGTCGTGATATATAAACGGACGGAATCAATAAGGAGGCACGCATGGGGCAAGAGTCAGACCGTCTGCTGCGGGAGCTTGTTGAAAAAGAAGCCATCCGCGACGTGGTCCATCGTTATTGTTGGGCCGTGGACCGGGGGGAATTGCAAGATGTGATGGCGCTGTTTCACGATTCGTGTGATCTGATCGTCAGCCCTCCGGGCCGCCGCCGAGAAGGACGCGCCGCCGTCGAGCGCTGGTACGGGCGCTATATGCGCCATCGTCTCGGGGTCTTACGGCATCTCATTCATAACCAGATCATCACCCTTGACGGTGATCGGGCGTTTTCAAAAAGCTATTTTGATGCGGTTGGCGATCTGAAGGGCGAATCTGTTGTTGTTGCCGGATTTTACGAAGACAAGCTGCTCCGTGTTGAAGGGGAGTGGAAATTTACGGAGAAAGTCATTGGTACGGACTTCATGGTTCCGCTGCATGAAGGCTGGGGCGGAGAGAAATTCAAAGTCCGGCCGTGGTGGTATGGCGGGGAGAAGACGTCGAAGGAGTGAAGATTCTCTCCTTATCAATCCCCTCTCGGGAGGGGTGGCCCGAAGGGTCGGGGTGGGTTTCCCCAGGTACTCTCTTTTCGCAGAACCCACCCCGCCGCTACGCGGCACCCCTCCAAGGAGGGGATTTTTCCTGCTCCCTCTCCCCTGGAACCTGGGATGCGTATTGTAACGTGGACCCCTCACGGGCGAGCGGTTAGCCCCTCACCTTCATCCTCTCCCCTCGGGAGCGAAGAGAGCAGCTCGGCGGATGGGTAAAGCCTTTTTATGCGTTTTCGTCCGGAACCAGTCCGATTAAATCGATCACGACCTTACAGCCGGGAATCGGCAGCGGACCGGGGATACGGACGGTGGTACTGGCCGGGGGGTCGGTCGGAAAGGCTTCGGCCCACGCGGCGAAAGACGTAAAAAACTCGCCAAAGTCCGTATAAAATCCGCGCCGGCGGAGCAGTTGATCATGCGAGGTGCCGGCCGCCTGGCAGATCGCCTCGATGTTTTTCACAATATAGTTCACTTCTTTTTCCGCGGCGGACGAATAGTACGGAAAATTCGGGTCAACCCGCGCCTCGGCCGGTACGCCGGTACGGTAGTCGGTGGCCATCTGGCCAGAGAAAAAGAGGAAGGGGCCGGCCTGGACGGCCTGCGGCTCATGGGCCAGAGGAATAGGAGCCGCCTCGGTTCGGATGGTGCGCCTCGCCGGTCCGTCCTGTGGGACATAGGCAACCAGATTGATGGCGATACGTAAGCCCGGAACGCCTAGGTCGTTGACCGGTACGGTGGTTCGGGCTGGTGGGTCTGTG
Organism: uncultured Binatia bacterium (SeqCode); assembly: GCA_965243855.1. Classification (GTDB taxonomy): domain Bacteria; phylum Desulfobacterota; class Binatia; order Bin18; family Bin18; genus Bin18. Next base: position 549,241 of record CBDEWE010000003.1, read on the forward strand.
GGAAAATACTGTTTCCAGATTTGTTCCAGGCGGTAGAAGTCCTGGATATCCGTCATATAGACTTCCGCCTTGACGACATCCCCAAGCGATGCCCCGGCGGCCTGCAAAACGGCCTGTTGGGCCTTCAGAATATATTCGGTCTGCAAGCGGGCGCTCTCCGCATAATAGGGAAAGTTGGGATCGACCTGGGCCTCGGGCGCAAGCCCGCTTGAAAAATCGGTGGCCGTCAGGCCGGCGGTAAAGATAAACTCGCCGGCTTTCACGCCGTAGTGATACAGGGTCTGGCCGCCGAGCCCGTGTATGGCCGGAGGGGGCAGGGCTTCGGCCTGAATAACCTCCGGTCGCTGGCCGGTCTCGGACACAAAACCCACCAGATCGGTCTCCAGGGTACAGCCCGGTACGGGCAGTTCTTCCAAAAGCACAGTAGTATGCGGCGGGACGCCAGTGGAGCCGAACGTCTGCTGCAAGACCTCGGAAGCGCGGTGCAACTCCTGGGTATGGGTATGGTAGAGCGTGAATGAAACACACTGTTCCAGGGAGGAGCCGGCGGCCTCAAGCGTGGCGCGCAGATTGTTGGCAATATACCGGGTCTGGCGTTCGATATTGCTGCCGTGGTGGGGGAAGTTCGGGTTAATGGTGGCCGCCGGCGGAATGCCGGTCTGAAAATCCGAGGCCACTTGGCCGGATATAAAGACAAACGGCCCGGCCTTGACTGCGGGTGAGTATGCAACACGCGGCATGGGAAGAGCCTCTGGAAAGATTGCCTCTTTTTTCATGCTTCCTCCTTTCCCCTGCCGTCTTCCTCTTTCTCCGCGGTCGTGTCAAGGCTCGAACTTCGTTTGCTTGCAGGGCGTATCGGCCGGTGCCACAACTGAGCCCGCAGAATGTTACTGCACAGTCATAAGGAGGGCTGGCACGTAAAAAATCAGACATGACGAGGCGACTACATACGCCTTCGATAACCGAGACGAGTCCGTCTTGCGGGTCCAGGCTGGTGAAGTCTTCTCGGTAGAGACCGAGGATGCACTCTCGGGCTTAATCGAGATCGACCTTGTGGTCGTTTCGCTCACGCCTCGGAAAAACCAGAATAGTCAGGTCGCTGAACTCGGACTTCTCCGCGGCCAGCAACGAGATGTCGTATTCTCTGATTCTCTCGCCCGGCAGCGAGAGTCGCTCCAGAGTATACAGCGGAGTCTTTGGAGCAATGCCATCTTCGAGCAGCAGGCCGGCGATGTTGGCGGGCATCAAATCAAAGGGGCGTGGCAGCACGACAAGGTTGCGCTGACGATTCTTCAGCATCGCAATGAGTTCTCGCAAGCCTTCCTCGTGGCCCTCGCGCGCGTGGAGCGTGATAAACATGGAGGCCTCTATTGTCAGGCCAAGCCGGGCGCACGCCAGCTGGACCGAACTGATCCCAGGGATAAGCTCCACGTCGGCGCGCCGACGCACTCTGTCCAGCAATTCCTTGGCCGAGAAATTCAGGTCGCCCCAGGCACATACAACGCACCGCTTGTCCGCTTCCGCATAGGTCGCAAGCTGTTCCAGCACTTCCTCCTGGTTGCGATAGCGCATCGGCAGGGCTTCTCCGCCAATCCAACGCCGTACGGGACCCAACACGGTCTCGAATCCGGCTACGTAATCGGCGTTGCGGATGGCATCTCGCGCCTTGAGCGTCAACAGGTCGGGATCGCCGGGGCCAACGCCCACAATAGTGATGGTTGCCACAGGAACGTCTCCTCTAAGTAGAGTGTCGAAACATGACTTCGATGCCTTATCGTTTCCTCTTTCTTCACTGCCCTCTTCCTCTTTCCCGGCAGCTCTGTCAAGGCTCGAACTTTGTTCGCTTGCAGGGCGCTACGGCCGGTGTCACAATTGAGCCCGGCGGGATTCTATCGAGCAGTCATAAGGAGGGCCGGTATGCAGAAAATCCAACGTGGCGAGGTAACCAAATACGCCTTCGATAACCGGGACGAGCCCGTCCTGCGGGTCCAGGCCGGTGAAGTCTTTCAGGTGGAGACCGAGGATGCGCTCTCGGGCCTGATCGAGGACGACAGCGATAACCCGGTTGTCCATCAGTTTGTGGATGACCCTCATGTTGCCGCGCTCGCGGTCGCCTATCCACCCAAATACAATCCCGTGGTTGGACCGGTTTATATAGAGGGCTGCGAGGCAGGCGACGTGCTGGCCGTACATATCGACTTTATCGATCCCTGGCGCTACGGCTTTTCGGGCATTCTGCCGGGTATAGGGCCGTACGGAAATTCGACCCTGTTTGACGGCCAATGCGCTCAGGCTCGGGTACAGGTGATCGAGCATCTGCCCGGACCGAGCGGTCATACCCGCGACGGCAAGGGCGTCTATTCCGATAAGCTGACCTGGGACCTCCAACCCTTTTGCGGCACGCTGGCCACCGCACCGGAGCGGGAAGTCTTCACGTCTCTCCTCGGACAAGGTCCCTTTGGCGGCAATATCGATTGCCGCGATATTTGCGCCGGACATACGATCTATCTGAACTCCTATAATCCGGGTGGCCTGCTGTATATTGGAGATATTCACGGCGGCCAGGGAGACACCGAGTTTACCGGCATTGCCGACGAAACCCGTGCCACCGTGCAGTTGAGCTGTACGGTGGTGAAAAACAAACGCCTACCCTGCGTACGGATTGAAAAACCTGACAGTATTGTGGCGGTGGGCATTAACCGGCCTATGGAGCATGCCGTGTACGATGCGGCCCAGAACATGCTCGAATGGCTGCGCGAAGACTACGACATCAAGCCACAGGACATGTACATCCGCATGTCGTGCGATCCCGCTTTCCGGGTACGGACCTATCAAATGGTCCGGGCGCTCACCATTGAACACGTTGTCGGGGCAGAATATCCCAAGGAGCGGCTGAGCGCGGCCTTTTAGCGACAGGAGCAAGTCCATGGCCAACTTACTCGTACACGGCAAATATCTCCTCAACCCGGCCCAGCCAGGAGAAAAAACGACGGTGGTGCAGGACGCGGCCGTGGCCGTGACCGGGACCAGCATTGCGGCGGTGGGGAGTTATAGCGCGCTCAAAAAGCAATACCCCGACTACCGGGAGGTCGGTTCAAACGAACATCTCGTGATGCCCGGCCTGATAGACGTGCATCACCACGGTTGGGGGCTCAGCGCGATCCAGCAGGGCGTGCTGGACGATACCCTGGAGCCGTGGATCTACGACCTGCTGATGCTCAAATCGCCGACCAACGTCTATCTGGATACGCTCTACGGCAATATGAAGCTACTTGAGTCCGGGGTGACGACGGTCCTGCACAGTCATTTCTGTCGCACGGGGAATTACGAGGACGAGGTCAACGCGACGCTCAAGGCCTATGAGACCTCGGGGCAGCGGGTTGCCCTGGCGCTTGAGGTGATGAACCAGCACCCGTTTGCCTATGACGACGACTGGTTTCTGCAACACCTGAGCGTGCCGCTCCGCACACAGGTCGAAGCCGCGCTGAAGGCCCGTCCGCCCATGGACCGCGATACCTACCTGAACCTTGTCGAGAAGTATTATACCGAGCACAATCAAGAGGGTGTAGCCAAGGTAAAAATTCTCTACGGGCCGATTAACGCCGTCTGGACAACACCGGATATTCTCGAAGCGGTCGGGGAGCGGGTCCAACAGGGGCGGGGGCTCCACCTGCACGTCGTCGAAACGCCGTATCAGGCCGAATACTTCTTTAAGCACTATGGTAAGAGCAATATTGCCTGGCTGCACGATATGCATCTGCTCGGTCCCCGCACCTCTTTTGCCCATGCCGTCTGGACGACGCGGGACGACTTGGCGCTCCTGGCCGAGACCGGGGTGACGGTGTGCCACAACGCCAGCTCGAATCTGCGTCTCCGGAGCGGTATCGCCCCGGTGGCCTTTATGCACGAGCGCGGCGTCAATATCGGGGTTGGGACGGACGGCGGAACGCTCAACGATGATGACGACATGGTCCAGGAACTGCGTTTGGTCTCCAAGCTGCACCGCCTGCCACGTCTGTCCTCGCCCTGGGTCAGTCCGCACGACGTCATTCGCATGGCCACGCTGAACGGGGCGCGGGCAACCCTGCGGGCAGACGCTATTGGCAAGCTCGAACCGGGCCGGGCCGCGGATATCATTCTGGTGAATCTGCGGACCATGACCCAGCCGTATCTCGCGTCTGATATCCATATGGCTGATGCCTTTGTCTACCGGGCCAAGGGGACGGATGTGGAGACCGTCATTATTGACGGTGAGTTGGTCATGGAAAACCGTACCCACCTCCGTTTCAACAAGGACGACCTGCTCGAACAACTCCGTGAGGCCGCGGCTCAGCCGCCGACCGCCCAGGACCTTCAGCGGGCCGACCTTTTCCGGCAATGCCGTCCGGTGTGTGTCGAGTTCTTGAATCAGTATCTGGACCGGGAGATGGTCCCGCAGTATGTGCTTAATCGGATGGCGTGAGCAGGGGTGATGTGGAGACCCCTATCGCACGCCGCGACTTTCACAAGCTGGTGCTGAGGGCCGGGGCGGTCGTGTTGCCCGGTTGTCGGTCTCAAGCATCCTCTGCGGTTCCCCCGGGTGGCAGAGTCTTGATTGTTGGGGCCGGCATGAGTGGGCTGGCCGCGGCTCGTGAGCTCCAGCGCGCCGGCTATACGGTCACTATTCTGGAGGCCCGAGACCGTATCGGCGGCCGGGTCTGGACTGACCGTCGCTTTGAAACCCCCATTGATCTTGGAGCGTCCTGGCTGCACGGCGGGCGGGGCAATCCGCTCAAGGCCGTTGCCGCGAACCTGGGTCTCAGGACGCGGGTGAGCGAGTATGGCAATCTGGCGGCCTATGAACTGGGCACGGCCGGTCTGTCAGCCGTCCCCCGAGCCACATTTGAGTCCGAATATGCGAAATTGGAGGCGGCAATATATAGACAGAGCGGCTGGACCTATGTCTCGACCCTGGCTCGCCGCTGGCTAGGACGCCCTGGCACCAGGGTTTCGGTTGCCGATGTCTTGAGTAGGCTCCCCGCTCCGTTGACCGAGGCCGGTCGTCTGGCGCGCTGTCGGATCGAGAGGGGGATAGAAAACCTCTACGCCGCGTCTCCGCACGACCTCGGTTTTGCCAGTCTGTTGTACGAGTCGATAACCGGGACGACAGGGGAAGGGTTCGCCTCGGGGGAGCAATTCGTGCTTGATGGGATGGACAGGCTCGTCCGGCACCTTGCCGAAGGTCTCCCTATTCGGTTCGGCCAGACTGTTAAGCGCATTACATATGGAGCAGACGGCGTCCGGGCTGAGGCAGGGCGGGAAACGTTTACTGCAGACGGAATAGTTGTCACCGTCCCAATCGGGGTGTTGCAATCGGACCAGATCGTCTTTGAGCCGGCATTACCACACTCGCATCGGGCCGCCTTGTCCCGCATCGGTATGGGACTCTTCAATAAGATTATCCTGCGCTTCCCGCGCGTGTTCTGGCCCGAGGAGCCGGATTTTGTTTTTGTGTGTGGCGGCAGCCTGTGCTCTTTCTACGTCAATTTCGCTGCCTATGCCGGTATACCCATGCTGGTCGGTCTCAGCGGCGGGACTACTGCCGACGAGATTGAGGAGCTGGCGGACCAAGCTATTGTGACGCGGCTGCGGAAAGAATTCTCCAGCGTCATGGGAACGGCTGTTCCCGAGCCAACCGATGTGATGATCCAGCGCTGGCGCTCGGACCCGTTTGCGCGCGGGTCGTATGCCTATCTCCGTGTCGGGGCGAACGGCGGGGAGCCGGAGATTCTTTCAAGACCGATTGCCGGTCGGGTCTTTTTCGCTGGAGAAGCCTTGCATCTCCATGACCCCGGGACGGTCCACGGAGCATTCTGGACGGGCCAGCGCGCGGCCCGGCAGGTCCGGGCTCAACGTGCTTGAACGTCACGCAGCCTGTCTTCTCCGTAATGCTTGAGAGAGGTCCCAGGTTGCCTGGAGATTCATCCAAAGCTTAGCGAACGTACCCAGAGCCGCCGACAAGTCGAGAGCTGCGTCCGCGGTGATATCGCGCTTTCCCTTAATCAGTTCGTTGAGGCGAGTTCTCGTCCAACCTATTTGTCCAGCGAAAGCCGCCTGAGAGATGCCCGCTGGTTCAAGAAATTCCTCAAGGAGCATTTGTCCGGGATGAAAAGGATTTTTGGGGATTTCTCGCACGCTGGATGCTCTCGAAGCGGAGGGCGCCGCCTAAAATGTCTTCAACTCCAAAAACTCGCCCACGTCCTGACCAAGTCCCTGACGGACGGCCTCTTTGTAGACGGCGAAGCCGGCGGCGACATCCTGGATGGCGGTGCCCACGGATTTGAACAGGGTGATCTCGTCCGGTCCCGTGCGGCCTGGGGCGCGACCGGCGACTACTTCTTTGAGTTCTGTCACCTTGGCGCGGTCATACGTCCCGGCTGCCATCGCGGCTTTGAGGTCGCCCGACTCGCCCTCCATCTGCACCCGCGAATCGACCACAATGCGCTCTGCGCGCTGGAAGGTTTCCGCGTCAATCTCGCGCAATTGCAAGCCGGTTGAGCCAATCGAATTGACGTGGCTGCCGGTTTCCATCCACCTGCCACGGTAGGCGATCAGATCACCGACACCGGTGGTGTTGGTCGCCACTACCACAATATCAACACCGCTGACCGCTTCCTCCGGGGTCGTAACCGCGCTGAGGGTGATACCTAGTTGCTCACTCATCCGTGCGGCAAAGCGCTCTCTATTCGCCTGAGTTGGGCTAAAGACTTTGCCGGCCTCAATCGGTCGGACGGCGCACACGGCCTGCAAGTTTGTCGTCGCTTCCAGGCCCGAGCCGATCACGCCCACAGTCCTGGCTTCGGGTGGGGCCATATACTTGGTGGCCACACCGGTCGTTGCGCCGGTACGCGTCGCGGTCAGATAGGCGGCGTCCATGAGCGATAAGAGCCGCCCGTCTTTTTCGTCATAGACCGCGATGAGATAGCGCACGCCGTGCTGGACCGAACCGTGAAAGACCTTGTAGCCCATCAAACCGCTATCCCGCATCACCGCCGGCATGACGCGAAAAAAGCCCGAGGTCGTTGCCAGGTTGAGACGCGGGGGAAGTTCGACCGCGTTCCTGGCTTCTTCGCGCAAGCCCTGCTCGATGCGGTCGATCTGGGTCTTGATGTCTGTAGCTTGTTCTACGTCGCTGTTTGTCAGGAGTAAGGTCACACGGTCTCCCTAGGCTGGGTTGCGCCCGATAAAGAACTCCTTGTCATCCTCGACCGGGACTTCGAGTCCGGAGGCAATCAGCCCCTGGCGTAGGGGCTTCATCTGGCGGTCGTTCAGGCGCATGGTCGGCGTGCGGAGCGGGCCGCCGTTAAAGCCGCTCAGCCAGCCCTGGTATTTCCAAATCATGCGGTGCAGGAAGTTTGAGCCCGCCAGCATGGCCATGGCCTGCATACTCGCCTGACGCGCCGGGTGAATCTGCCAGTATAATTCCATGGCGGCCTCGAACTGACCGTCCTGGATCAGGCCGAAAATCCTGGGGATCATCGGTCCCCAGTATTCATAATTGCTCGTCCCCATGAACTGCATGGGCACCAGGCCGGCCATGGGCAGGCCGTTGCCTTCGATCGGTTCGGTGACAACGACCCGGTCGCCGAAGCGTTTATATACGTCCACAAAGCCGCCGATGGACGGCATACCGCCTTCCGCCTTGATCGCGGCGATATTCGGCACCTCGTCGAGCAGGCGCTGGATCAGATCCGGCCCAAAGCCCGCGGCCGGATGGATGCGTTCAAAGCCCCACAGTGGGACGGGGAAGAGCATTACCGCCAGATTGGTGTTGTCACAAAACGTTTTGGTGTAACGGTAGATGTCGTCGGCGCTGTCCGGGTAAAAGGTGGGCGGGTAGGAGAGCAAGACGAGGTCAGCGCCCGCCCGTTCGGTGGCTTGGACGGCTACGATATTTTCTTCCAGGTTATTGAAGCTGGCGTGGTGGATGAGATGGAGCCGTCCCCCGGCTTCATCTGCCGCCCACTGTGCGAACTGTACATACTCGTCAAACGTGGTCGCGGTCTCGGCTACGAGTAAGGTCCCCCAAAACCCGTATTCGATTTCCTTACGCACATCGTGGCGAATGGCTTTCTCGTTTAGGCCACGCAAGTCCTGGGTGAAGGTAGGGGTGATGGTATTGGCCACACCCTTCATGGTTGCCTTGGCCCACTCGCGCGCTTCGTGTTTTCGATAGTCTGCCATACCGTCGCTCCTTATTCCTTGAGAGAGTTGAGAAAATTCCGCACCAGAGCCTCACATTCGCCGCGTTTATGCGTGCCGTAATACAGAATCCGATTGTTAATCGGATCACCGGCAAAAAACCACTCGTACAATAATTGCCGTCCGCCAAACTGGGTGCTGATGGCATCCCAGGCCAGCTTCATGATGCGCACCCGTTCCTCGGCCGGGGTGTCACGGCCGCGCAGATAACGTGGCAGGAGTTCTTGCAGGGCGGGGTTGGCGAAATCCTGTTCGGTCGGGGTCATGACCAGGCCGCTGCTGCCCGCAAGGCGGATGACCTCAACCGCCCTTGTGTGGACGAAGGGAAAAAAGATGCGTAGCGTGGTGATGCCCAACATGCCCTTGTCCGGTGCTCCAAAAAGGGTGGCCAGACCCGGCACGAAGCTCTTTGCCGCGGCGACCGCCTCTGAGGTGGAATCCGTCTCGCCTTCGCCGGCCTGGGCGTTCGTCCAGACTTCGTGCGCCGTGGCCGTGACCAGGCCATCGGCCAACTCGACGTAGGAGACGAGTTCACCTATGAGTTCCTGGTAGCGCGTAATCTCCGAGCGCCCAATACTGTGGGCGACCAGGCAGGCCAGACCGGTCATAAAGCGCAGTTTGACCGCGCCACGAATGACAGCCTGCAAGGCAAAATAACCTGGCATGCGGGGCGCAATGAGATTGTAGGTTTCCACATCCCGAGCCGCAAAAACGCGCTCCCACGGGACGAGTACATTGTCAAAAACGGCAATGGCGTCGCCTTCGTCGAATCGACTACTCAACGGACGGTTAAAGTCTCCTGCCCCGGCATCATAGGGCTCCCGGCAGATAAACTTGAGCCCTGGGGTGGCCACCGGGATGGAAAAGCTGACGGCATACGCCTCTTGTCCCGGCTTACGCGGCATATACGGCGCAACCCAGATATCGTCGCTGATCGGGGCGAGGGTAGACAGCATGCGGGCACCGTTGACGATCAGGCCGGCATCAGTCTCCTTGACGATGCGGATGCTTTCCTGGTCCTCGACGCCTTTGGTCTTATCAATCTGCGGATCGACCAGGGTGTGGGTCAGGCAGAGGTCTTTTTCGCGGCACAACTCATAATACGTCCAGGCGTTGTCCCCAAAGCGCGACTCGTTGCGTCCCAGCCAAGCGGTGATAGCCGCCATATCGGCCACAAAGGCGTTCATATAGTCGGGCAAGCGGCCCATCATGCCACAGGTCAACTCGCATCGCGTCGTCTCCCCAAAGCGCCGCTTTTCAATATCTGTCCAGCCTTCGGCCAACACAAACGAGGTGCTGACCGGCTCATTCGAGGTGGGGGAGGGATAGGTCAGAATGTCTTTATAGGGCTCCTGGTGCTGACAGTCGTACAGCCTGGCCATCTCCTGGATGACGCCTTGAAAGGCGGGGTGGGTAGTCACGTCACGGACGAGTTCTCCGTTGACGTACAGCTCCCGGTCGTCTCGGAGTCCGTCAATATATTCCTGACCACGACGTACGCCCATGGGTGCCTCTCTCTCGGCGGATTACATCATGAGCATCAGGCCGCCGTCCACATAAATCAATTGACCGGTGATGTAGTGCGCCGCCCGGCTGGTGAGCAGCAGCACCGCCTGGCCGATATCAACCGGCTGAGCCCAGTCACCGAGCGGGATTTTTTCGGCGAACGCGGCGTCTAGCGGCTCTGTCGTATCGTGCCCCATTTCTTTGGCCAGATTGCTCCGCACGCGCAAGGAGCCCGGTGTTTTCACCGCTCCCGGCGCAATCGTATTGACCGTGATTTTATGGGGTGCGTACTCCAGCGCGCTCGCTCGGGTAAATGTGTTAAGACCACCTTTGCTGGCGTCGTAATGGGCCATGCCCAGATAAGTCCGGGCGGTGTTGATGGAGGAAATGTTAATAATCCGTCCGCCACGCCCGCCGGCTATCATCTGCTCGGCGGCAAAGCGGGTGCACAGGAACGGACCGCGCAGGTTCACCCCCAACACCTTATCCCACAGCGCGGCTTCCATTTCGGCCAGCCGGGCCATGGGATAGATGGCCGCGTTATTGACCAGAATATCGATGCGCTGGAACTCGTCCATGACCGCGGCAACCATATTTCTGACTGAAGTTTCGTCGGACGTATCCGCGACGACCGCCAGGGCTGTCCGGCCCTGACCGTTGAGGGCTTTGGCCGTGGCGGCCGCGGTTTCAGCATCGGTATCCGCCAGGGCGATACAGGCTCCGGCAGCAGCCAGGATCTCCGCGACACCATGGCCGATGCCTTTGGCACCGCCTGTGACGAGGGCCACCTGGCCGTCGAGGTTGAAGAGTTCAGCGATCGAGGTGTCCATAGCGTGTCCTTAACTGAGAGAAGGGCTGTATTAGAAAAAGACGGTCATATTCTCCAGGATGTTATGGTCGAGCAGGATAAAGCGTTCTTCATTCCTCCAGGTACTATCAACACGCCGCCACCAGTCCTCCCGGCAGCCGACAAACAGGTGCTCGGTCCCTTCCCAGCGACTGCGGAAGACCTGAAAATTGGAGCCGACTTTTACCCGGTCCGGCCCGTCGGTCTCAAGGATTTGCACATTGGAGACAAAATGCCGGATGCGGGAGCGCGGCTCCTCGGCATGGGCCGCCCCGGTTCTCAGGCGTTTGACACGCAGGGTCAGGCTGGCTTTGTCATCATCAAAATGGGCCAGGAGATGGAGCTGCGACAGGTCTTCCTGTCCCGGCTCCATATTGCCGCGGACCGGAGCCCAATAGCGAATCGTGTCGGTAAACAGCTCAAGCCACTCTTCGAGCTTATCGTTGTCCAGCAGCCAGGCCTCGTGATAGAGCAGCTCTTCGAACTCGTGACGGAGTCGAGTGCGGTCTGCCGCGTTCATCACGCTCCACCCATGAGAGCCTGCCACTGTTCGTAGACGCCAAAGATGCTGATTTCCGTTGAGGGGGGATGGATCAAACCGGGCTTGTCCGGGTCGGTGCGACCATGCCCAGCGCCCATCTGGTAGTTGAGGGGGAAGTTCCGGCGGTGCAGACCACGCATGGCCTTGACGCTATTGCCCCACATCTCGCCGTCATCCTGCTCGAAGATGCCGCTTGGCGAAAAGGTCAGAACCTGCATCTTCCGGGCGATCTCGACAACCTCAGGTGGAGCTTCTTGCTCGATCATGCCCCAGGAATACACCTCCATATTATGCGGGCCGCGTGGATGCCAGACACGAATAGTCAAGAAACCCAGAAAGGTCAGAATGGAAAAATTCGGAAACACGGTTCCAACATGGACACAGCCGACCAATTCGCTCTGGGCCGGTGTCAGGCGTTGTCTGGCCGCGGCCTGCATCTGTTCCATATGGTGCGCCAGCGGAGTGGGCACGCCGCCTGCCATGTCAATCTTGAAATTGATCCAGCCATGCCCGTTCTCCAGCTTGGCTTCAAAGTCTCGCACCCAGGGCCGATCGCCGAGAAATTGTCCGTTTGCCGGGCCGAGGCCGATCTTAAGCATGCTCTCGTGGGCCGCTCCGGTATGATAGTTGTCGCCGTTGAACTGCTCGGCGGCCAGCTTCCAGTTGCCGCCCAGATTCCAGCGGTGCAGTCCGGGCATGACAACCATGCCGCCTTCAGTCTTGTTGAAGATGAGGTCGAGATACCACTTCATATCCCCGAGGTAGGCATCCAGACTCTGGGCGTCCTCGTCAAAACAGGCAAAGATGAGGCCTCGAAACGATTCCACGCGGGGCACTTCGATCAGTCCCCAGTCCTCCCGGTTGAGCTCTTCGTAATAGGCTTCCTTGAATTGCGGAACGCCGACAAGCCGGCCTTGGTTGTCATACGTCCAGCCGTGGTAGGGGCAGGTAAACGCTTTGGCGTTGCCGGCGTCCAGGCGGCACATGCGCGCGCCGCGATGGCGGCAGGAGTTCAGAAAGACCTGGATTTTTCCGGTTGCCGTTCGACAGACCAGGACCGACTCCTCGCCCATGTAGTGGGTGACGAAGTCGCCCGGATTCGGGAGCTGGGATTCATGCGCCAGATAGAGCCAACAGCGGCCGAAGATCCGCTCCTGTTCGTCCCGGTAGACCTCTTCGTCAACAAAGACCCGGGGGCTGACCGTACATTTTTCTAAGTCAACCAAGTGTGACCAGTCTGTCACGCCGCGTGCTCCTTCAATTCCTTCTCCCCGGAGAGGGGAAGGGAAAATCGTGTCTAATGACTCACGTGCTTATGACCCCAAATGCTACCGGTCCGATAGAGTTGGACCTGCCAGGTCGTGTCATCGACCTCACGCGCGCCCCAGCCGTATTCGACGCTAAAGCCGGATGGGGTTTTGAGATAAAAGGACAGCATCAGGTCATTGGTATGCCGCCCCAGGGTCATATCAATCGGCACCTCTTTGCTCTGACACAGATCGTAGGTTGACCCCACATCGTCCAGGCTTTGGAGTTGCAACATAAAGTGGTGCATCCGTTTGGGCATCTTGCCTTCCCAAAAGGCCATGCTGTGGTGACGCGGGTTGCAGTGCAGAAAAGCGAGGTTGAGCGTGGAGGCCACGCCGCGCTCGGGCTGGGGACGCACCCAATCGCTCAGGCGAAAGCCCAGCACATCACGGTAGAAGTGTAGGCTTTGCTCCAAACTATCGACCGTCATGGTGATGTGGCCGAGCCCCATATCTCCGGTGGTAAACCCGGAAATCGGCCGGGGGGATTGAAAGGGTTTGTCAACACCGACTAGGGGCCCGTAGAAGACCTCGGTTGCCAGACCGTTCGGGTCCTGGAGTTTGAGCAGCCCAACGACCCGCCGGGCTTCAGCTTCTTCCGGGCTTCCCCATTCCACGGCAATACCATTGGCGCTGAGCTGATCGCCCATCGCTGTGAGCGTTTCCTCGTCCGCCACTTCCCAGCCGACCAGGGTGAGGTCGTCCGCGTCACCGGGGGAGACAATGAAGCGGTGGTGGTAGTCGTCCATCCGCAACAGCAACGAGCCGTCCGGGTCGCGGGTATGCGCCTGGAGCCCCAGCACTCCGGTGGCGAATTGTTCCCATTCGTCAACATTGCTGACGCCCAAGCCGATGTAGCCGAGTTGTGCCACGCGTGCCATAGCAAGCCTCCTTTAATATCTGTGTTTCCATAGCGCGTTTTAGCCTCAGCGAAAATCCCTCTGGTTCGGCACGACACGCTCTTCGACCATAGACAGTGCAACCGCTGGTATGACACAGTGTCAGGGCCGAAAATTCAGAAGGGAGCCGAGCGATGGACAGCAAGCGAATTGTTGGTATCGTTCTCGTCGTGATCGGGGTTGCGGTTGCAGTTCATACCATAGTTGAGCCTCTCTATCACGTCTCAAGCGAAGCCCATCCGTACAGCCCGCTGTGGACCATACTGGACCCGTTAATGGGGCTGGCGATCGTGCTGGGCCTGATCGTCGGCTATCCGCGTATGAAACGCGCCAGCAGCGCCGGGCCGGACGCGCCCGTGACCTGGGAACGGCTGGCCGCCACGACGATGTTCTACGGCTTTCTGGGCGTAGGCATCCTCTTCTTCTGGAGTTGGTTCAACACCATGTCGGTCAGCGCCGACTTCGCCCCAGGAAAGGGCGAGAACGTGAGCGCCTTGGTCTGGATGATCATCGATACGTTGCTGCCGTTGCTTTTGGGTGCAACCGGCGTATCCCTTCTCCGCGACGACACATAAACGGAGCGACATGACTAAACCCCGAACACCTTTTCCCCGTGGACCTCTGTATGCGATTTGAAGCGGTGATTTTTGACTGTGATGGGGTGCTGGTTGATAGTGAGACACTCGAAAACCAGGTGTTTGTTGAGTGTGTAGCCGACCTGGGCCTGGAACTGACGGTAGCGGAGGCGGTGGCGATGTATAAAGGGCATAAGCTGGCCGAGTGTATCGCCTCGGTTGAAGAGCGACTGGGTCGCTGTGTGCCGGACTCTTTTGTTCCCGACTTCCGGGTGCGTAGCGCTAAAGTCTTTCACGACCACTTGCGACCGATCCCTGGGGTTGAAGCCGTTATTCAGACCCTACAGGCGCTGTCTGTCCCGTTTTGTGTGGCGTCCAGCGGGCCGCGCGAGAAGATAGAAGCCAACCTCGGGATTACCGGTCTGCTGGCGTATTTTCAGGAGTCGATTGTGAGTGCGTATGAAGTCGGGAGTTGGAAGCCTGACCCTGGCCTGTTTCTCCATGCGGCCCGGACGCTTGGTGTTGCTCCCGAAACCTGTGCAGTGATTGAAGACAGCCTCCCCGGAGTACAGGCTGGTGTGGCAGCCGGTATGACCGTATTCGGCTATGCCCGGGACACAGAGGCGGAAACCCTGGCTGCCGCCGGGGCTTGGGTCTTTCAGGACATGACCCAACTCCCCGCTTTGCTCCAAGAAAACTGATCTTCCTTCCGTTCCCGAACCGCTCTATGCTGAGAAAAACAACTGACTGCTGGGAGTTGTCGAAAAAGTGACATCCATGAACGCTGAACGGCAGGAACTGATTCAGGCCCGAGAGCGAATCGAACGGTTGCCGAAATCGAAGATTCGAGCCATTGCCAACGCCAGCCTTGGGCTCGAAGGCTTGATTCCGCTCTGGTTTGGAGAGTCCGACCTGCCCACGCCGGAGTTTATCAAACAGGCCGGCGCCGACGCCCTGATGCAGGGCTGTACGTTTTACACCCATAACCGGGGCATTCCCGAACTGCGTACTACGCTGGCTGAATACGCCTCCGGTTTGCACGCCCGCCCAGTGAACGAAGACCGTATTACTGTTACTGCCTCCGGCTGCGTGGCGATCAATCTCATTCAACAGGTTCTGACCGACCCCGGCTCCAACACGGTCATAGTGGGCCCCCTGTGGCCCAACCTGATTGAGACCATTCATATTATGGGTGGGGAGACTCGGATTGTGCCGCTGACGTTTGGTGAGCAGGCCTGGACGCTCGATCTGGACCGGCTCTTTGACCAAGTCGATGACAAGACCACCGCGATTCTTATCAACTCCCCCGGCAATCCCACCGGCTGGGTTATGGAGAGAGCCGGTCAGCAGGCTGTGCTCGATTTTTGTCGGCAGCGTGGCCTGTGGTTCATTTCCGATGAGGTATACAACCGTCTGGTCTATGACCAGCCCGTTGCCCCATCCTTGCTGGACCTGGCGGAGCCTGATGATAAGGTCCTGGTGATTAACAGTTTCTCCAAGACCTGGGCCATGTCGGGCTGGCGACTGGGCTGGGTGACGTCTCCCCCGAGGCTGGGTGAAGTGTTTGAAAAGGTTATCGAGTTTCACTACTCGTGTCCGGCCCATTTTACCCAGCGGGCCGGAGTCACCGCGGTGATGGAAGGCGAACAATTCGTGCGTGATATGGTGCAGCGCTACCGAGCCGCCCGCGACCTGAGCGTGGAACGGTTGCGGGCCATACCGCGCGTCCGAGTTCACTCTCCGCCCGGCTCTTTTTATCTATTTTTCGCCGTGGATGGGATGACCGACAGTGTGGCCGAGTGTCGCCGTTTTGTCTCCGAGGCCCGCGTTGGGCTTGCGCCCGGCGCGGCGTTTGGTGAGGCTGGCGAAGGCTTTATCCGTCTGTGTTTTGCCAATACTCTGGAAACGCTGCACGAAGCCTTTGACCGGCTTGCCAGGGTGCTGGCCTAAGCCCTGCCGGGAGACTGCCCCTCTTTACTTCCCGTTGGTACGCCACATAGAGTAAGCCCATCTCATTGCGGGGAGGACAGTATGAAAATCCATGACGCGACAACCGCGCCCAACCCGCGCCGGGTGCGGATATTCATTGCGGAAAAAGGCGTTGAAGTGCCCTACGAACAGGTTGATATCGTCAACGCGGTCAATCGCGGCGAGGAATTCCGGACGCAGAAGAACCCCATGGGCACCCTGCCCGTGCTCGAACTCGACGACGGCACCTGCATTGCCGAAAGCGGCGCGATCTGCCGCTATTTTGAAGAGCTCTATCCCGACCCGCCGCTCATGGGCGTAGACGCGCAGGACAGAGCGGTTGTCGAGATGTGGAATCGTCGCATGGAGTTTGAACTCTTTCAGCCGACGACCCTGGCCTTTCAACAGCAGCACGCCTTTTTCAAAGGCCGCGTGACCCAGGTGCCGAAGTATGCTGCGGTATCAAAAGAAAAGGCGGAAAAGAGTCTGGCCTGGCTGGACGAAGTATTGACCGACCGCCAATACATAGCGGGCGAGCGTTATACCGTCGCCGATATTGTCGCGCAGTGTGCGGTGGATTTCGGCCGGGTCGTAAAAATTGCGATCCAGCCGGATCAAAAAAACCTGGCTCGCTGGCACGAAGAGGTCTCCGCCCGGCCGAGTGCGAAGGCGTAAACCCCAGAAAATCCCCTCCTCGGAGGGAATTATATATCCGTGTACCCAAGAGAGGACGTAAGACATCACACGACAGAAGAAGGTCAGCATGCAAAGCCAAGAGGTGAAACAGCAAGTCAAGGAAGTATACGGCAAAGCGGCGCTCCAAGCCGCCCAGGGTGGCCGGGCTTCCTGCGGGGAGGCAACCGCGAGTGCCGATGATCCCATTACCTCACACCTCTACGACGAGGACCAGCTCACAGGGATTCCTCTGGAGGCGATTGCCGCCTCGCTCGGCTGTGGTAACCCAACAGCCCTGGCTCAGCTCAATCCAGGCGAGACCGTGCTCGATCTCGGCTCGGGTGGCGGGATCGATGTGCTCCTGTCGGCCAGACGAGTCGGTCCCACAGGAAAAGTCTACGGCCTCGATATGACAGACGAAATGCTCGACTTAGCGCGCGAAAACCAACGCAAGGCTGGGATCGAAAATGTCGAGTTTCTAAAAGGCGAGATGGAGGACATTCCCCTTCCTGACAACTCGGTTGATGTCATTATCTCAAACTGCGTGATTAACCTATCGGCAGACAAAGATCGCGTCCTGTCTGAAGCGCTGCGTGTGCTGCGACCAGACGGACGATTTGCAGTTTCTGACATTGTCGCGCGTGGAGCGATCCCTGGGCAGATTCAACGCCACGTTGAACTGTGGATCGGGTGTATCGCCGGAGTGTTAGAAGAGCAAGAATATCGGACCAAACTCGCTCAGGCCGGCTTTGTTGATATCGATCTTGAACCCACTCGGATTTACCAGGTAGAGGATGCTCGTGCCTATCTTGCCGACAAAGGGATTGATGTTGAGGCCGTTGCGTCTGAGGTTGACGGCAAGTTCGGTAGCGCCTTCGTCCGCGCGCGTAAACCATCTGAGGGCTGAGCAGAGATCCACCTCTTGCCCTCAGATCTTGTTCGGGGCAGGGGAGTTCAACTGGCCGTGCGGATATAGGGGCCGGTCTCTTTCAATAACAGAAACAGCACGGCCGACAGCATGTAGCAGCCGCCCCAGAAATAGAAACCGGCCATTGGTGTGAGGCCGACCAGCCACATGCCTACGATCGGGGCGAGCACGCCGCCCAGATAGCCGGCGGTGATGGCAATGCCCACCGCGGAGCCGGCCAGGCGGTGACCCACGCCTTCCATTTCCAGCGGTACCACGAACGCCAGTGGGGCCGCCCCAGCGAAAAAGCCCCACATCAGGGCCACGGTCCACAGCGACACACCCAGCGCATAGCCGGACAGCACCATGCACACCCCGGCGATGAACATGCACGGCACATAGAAACGTTTGCGCAGCCCGACCCGGTCCGATATGGACGGCACGAGCAGCGCGCCGACCACATAGGCCCACATAAGGGCCGAGACGACGGCCCCGGCCGTGGCTGAGGTCATACCCTGCACGTCCACGAAATAGGTTGGTGCGTAGCCGATGATGCCGATATAGCCGCCCAGAAACAGCATGTGACAGGCTGCCAGAGTCCAGGCGTCCCGGATGCTGAGGACCTGACGGATCGCGGCCACGGTGCCCAGGTGCTCAGCCTCGGCCTCGTCCGGCTCGTGTACCCGGTCGCGGACCGTCATGAACCACAGCACCCCAATGACGGCCGTGGCCACACCGAGAATGATGCTCAGGCTGCGCCAGCCGCCGACCGGCTCCAGGACCAGCGGCGTCAGGGCCAGGGCCAGGGCCGCGCCCGCGCCGTAGCCGGCTTGGGTGACGCCATTGGCCATACCGAATTCTTCCGGCGCAAACCACATGCCCAGCGCCTTGGGCACGTTCGGAAACGTCAGGGCGAGGGCGACCCCGAACAGAAACATCCAGACATACATTGAACCGAAACCGGAGGCCGTGGCCCGCATGACCAGGGTGACCCCCATCAGTACCACCCCCAGACCGACAATTTTCTGGACTCCGTAGCGGTCACCCAGCAGCCCGCCAATCATGGCCGAGACCAGCGTGCCGAACGAGATGGCCGCCCACAGCATGCCCCAGTCCGTCATCTCCAATTCCAGCTCGGCCAGCACCTGGGCGACGACCATGACGATATACGTCCAGCCAAACCCAAAGGCAAAGGTAAAGACCAGGACGCCATTAGCAAGAACGAGCCAACGATAACTGCTGGGAGCCTGTGTGTCTGTCATAGGCTATGACCCTGCCACAGGGAGTCAGTCACGTCTATGGTCCGGCGGTGAATCTGCTCGGCGCTCTGGGAGGCGAAGCGTCCGGGTTGTCCTTCACCTATCGAGCCCGGCAGTGTAAGAGAGACTGTTCGGTGCAGGGGTACGATACGCTTCCTCGGCCCGACTTCGGAACGCGGAGAGGATGGTCTTATGGCCCAGGATGAAAACAACGAACGTGATGGCCTGCAACTCGGTATTTTCATGCCCAATTGCAGCGCCACCTACCATATCAGCAGCTATAAGCCCGAGCCTGATGACTGGACGTTTGGGTCAAATAAGCGGATTGCGCTTGCCGCTGAAAAGGCCGGTTTTAACTTCCTGTTCCCGGTCAGCCGCTGGCGTGGATTCGGCGGCTCGACCAATTATATGGGCTACTCGCAAGAGACCATGACCTGGGCGGCTGCGCTCCTGGCCGTTACTCAAACCATCAGAGTCTACTCGACCGTTCACGTGCCGGTCTTCCACCCGTTGGTCGCCGCCAAAATGGGGGCGACCCTGGACCATATCAGTCAGGGGCGCTGGGGGATCAATATTGTCAGCGGCTGGAACGCGCACGACTTTGACATGATGGGCGTTGAACTCCTGCCCCATCAGGAACGCTATGCCCGCACGGCTGATTTTATCTCCATCCTCAAAGGACTGTGGACGGCTGAGCCCGGCACGTTTAATTACGATTCGCCCTGGTATCGTATCACCGACGGGTATGTTATGCCGCAGCCGGTGCAAAAGCCTCACCCGCCGATTGTGAATGCCGGCTCTTCGGCTGATGCCCGTGACGTGGTCGCGCGCTTATGCGACTGGATCTTTCTGAGTCCGCCAAATATTGAGGCGACGCGCGAGATGACGACCGATATCCGGGAGCGGGCGAAGGCGTATCGGCGCACGGTCCTGAGTGCGGGCTGTCCGTTTGTGCTGTGGCGCGAAACGGAAAAAGAAGCGGAAGAAGAAAAACAGCGTATTATCGACGCCGCAGACGATGTGGCCCTGGAGAACTGGGCGCGCGGTCTGGGCCTGGAAAGCGGCTCGTTCGACAGTTTCACCAAAGAGATGTTTGTCATCGGCGGTGGCGCGCTGCCTATCGTGGGTACGGCCGAGCAGGTGGCCGAAAAACTCGCCCGTCTGTATACGCTTGGCCTGGATGGGGTGCTGCTGATCTTTCTCTCCTTTTATGACGACACCGTCCGTTTTGGCAAAGAGATCGTGCCTCTACTCAAACAGATGGATGTGGTGAAGGCGACGGCGGCGTATTGAATCCTTAGCGGTGCTTGCTCCCCAATGAACGCCAAAGACGAACACCACATCGACTTTTTGTATCGGGCGCTGAACGATGCCCAGGAGACCATTCGGTCCACTGACGCGAAGGCCGAGATTGTCATTGTTCTCGTTGGCGGAGTCCTGGCCTTTATCGGAGCCATCCACGGCCGGATTGATACGCTGCCTCTACAGGTTCTGACGACCGTTGGATTGGTTCATGTGCTGATTGCCGCCGTGTGTGCGATCTGGGCGCTCAACCCACGGGTCAATCCCGAAGAGTTTATCGACGCGGATGGTGCGAAACCGCCGCCACTCTATTACCTCCCCATTAAACCCGCAGCGACCGGGTGGCGCATGTTTCTTCCCTGGCGCGCGGGGAATTATATGGAGCTGTCAGCCGCAGAATATCTGCGCCACCTCGAAGCGCTTGACGTAGACGGCCTCCGCCGAGTGCTGGTCTATGAACTCCTCAAGGTCTCGTTCATCCGTGAGGAAAAACGGGTGCAGGTTGCCTGGGCCGTCCGTTTTATCCGAATAGCCGGTGGGTTCTTCGCTCTCCTGGTGGTGAGCCTGTATCTGCTGTGACCCTTCGGGTTATATGAGGAGGGGCGTACCCCTTCGTTCTACTGTGCCGTATATCCGCCATCCGCGGCCATACTATGACCTGTCACAAACGAGGCCGCGTCTGAACACAGCCACACCGCGGTTTCCGCAATTTCTTCCGGCTCCCCAAGCCGGCCAACCGGCTCCAGGGCCAGGAGTCCTTCGGTCAGTTCGGGCTGGGCGTTGATGACACCTTCGACCATCGGCGTTTGAATCACGCCCGGACAGACGGCATTCACCCGAATGCCGGACTTGGCGTATTCCAGGGCCGCCGTCTTGGTCAGCCCGACCACGCCGTGCTTGGCGGCAACATATGCCGTCTGGCCGATAATACCGACCAGACCGAGCGCTGAGGCGGTATTCACAATGGCGCCGCCGCCCTGTTTGAGCATCTGCGTAAGCTCGTGCTTCATGCACAGCCATACGCCCCGCAGATTGATACTCATGACCCGATTCCAGTGCTCCTCCGAACAGTCTGCGGTCAGGGACAAATCACCGGCAATACCGGCATTATTAAACGCGCAGTCGAGTCGGCCGTAGGTCTCGACCGTTTTGCTGATGAGGTGTTCGATCTCGTGTGCCTGGGTCACATCGGTTTGAATGAATATGGCCTCCCCACCAGTGTTGTGAATCAAGCTGACGGTCTCCTCGCCGCCTTCAACACTCACATCTGCCACAACAACCCTGGCCCCACGTTGTGCAAACACGAGCGATGTGGCCCGCCCAATGCCCGAACTTCCACCGGTCACGAGAGCGACCTTGCTCTTGAATGTTTCTGTCATATGTCCTCCTTGCATTCAGGGTAGCACTGAGCCGAAATTCTCGACAGCGCCTCCCGGCCTTATTGGGGCCGGCCTGCGGTCTCCTCTGGCCCGATCGTTTGGGGTTTGGTATGGTCCACGTTTCAGATGAGGAGGGGCTGTATGCATACGCCCACATTGAAGGGCCGTGTTGTGATTGGTTTGTGTCTGGCCGGAATCCTGACGGGCGGCTGTACGTCCGGCGGACAACCGGAAGGGGCCTCGCAACAGGCCGAGCCCAAAGAGCCCGAAGCCGTTCAGATGGCCGCTGAAATAGCTCCGCTTGAGCCCACGGATGAGTACGATGTGATAGACCCGGACATGAGTTGTGAGGACGCCAACCGCTTCTCGGTTCGGGCGGTTGAGCGTTTGGGCTATGAGGTGACTGACTTCACGCCGGCTACGGACGACGCAGAGGGCAAGATCGAGGCGAAACAGATGGGCCGCTGGGGCGGAGAGGAGAATGTGTCCGTCACTATTACCTGCGGTTCGAATGGTGTCCGTATCGCCACTCGCTCAGATGTCACTCCGTGTGATCAGGCCAATATGATAATGCGCCAGGCCGTGAAGAGCAGCGGGTTTACCGTCACCACCTATACCCCGGCTACCCTGCTGAAGGCCGGTCTGATTACCGGCGAAAAGGAGGGGGCGGAGCCGACCTCCATCACCATTACCTGTTATATCGAACGGAACCGAGTGGAGATGGATACCAGCGAGGACAGTCCGGTCCTGAGCAATGTTGATTTCTATCAGGCCCTGAGCGATTTTCAGCTCGGTTTTTTTACTGCCTTTAACAAGTTGGAAGAGCGGGTGGCGAGAAACCCGGCGGATCAAGATCGTTTGTATGTGGCGCTACGTCCGCTCAATATGGTCGATAACCAGGTGGTCTTTGGGACCAAGGAGTTGGCCGTCCTGCCAATCAAGGTCAATATCTCAAATCCGACCCAGCAGACGTATCTGCTCGAAACCCAGCGGATCATGCTCATGGACGTTTCCGGGAAACGGGTGAAACCCATCAGCGAGGGCGAGACGTCTTTCCCCGCGCCGTCGCTGACAGACCGTTCCATTGGGCCGGGAGCAAATATTCAGGGCTATTTATACTATCCGTTGGGAACGTATACGGGCGCGCGCGGGTCGCTGGCCGATCAGCGCAATCAGGAGCGAGAAGGATTCAGCGTCGAGTTCAAACCGTGGTAAAGAGTGAACGTGTCCTCCAATAAACATGTACATGCTGG
This sequence comes from uncultured Binatia bacterium (SeqCode), assembly GCA_965243855.1. Taxonomy (GTDB): domain Bacteria; phylum Desulfobacterota; class Binatia; order Bin18; family Bin18; genus Bin18. The sequence goes on from CBDEWE010000003.1 coordinate 571,900, forward strand.
ACACGTTTACTCTTTTGAGCAGAAGAGACGCAAAAACAGAATGGAGAACGCCGCATGGCAGACAAATCGTATAAGGCTCAGATTGATCGCGAAAAGATCCAGCAGATGGCCGAACACACCATCGGCTTTCTTGGGGGAGCCGTGATTTCCGCCATGATTTATCTGGGTGACAAGATGGGGCTCTACCGGACCCTGGATGGTGCCGGTCCGATGACGAGCGATGACCTGGCACAGAAAACCGGTCTGCACGAGCGCTGGCTGCGAGAATGGCTCGAAGGCCAGGCGGCCGCCGGCCTGCTTGAGTATAAGGGCAATCGCCAGTTTGAGTTATCCGCCGAAGCGGCCATGGTCTTATCGAACGAAAACAGCCCGGCATTCATGGCCGGCGGGTTCTGTTCGTTGCCGCAACAGATGGGGGTGATAGAGCGACTCCCGGAGTCGTTCAAGACCGGCCTGGGTTTACCCTACGATGCGTTCGGACCCGAAGGTGCGCGGGGGGTCGAGCGTTTTCTGGCTCCGTGGTTCCAGGCTCACCTCGTCCCCAAAGCGATCCCTGCCCTGGACGGAGTGATGCCCAAACTTGAAGCCGGGGCCAGAGTGGCCGATGTCGGCTGTGGGGGTGGGGTGGCGCTGATCAAGATCGCCGAAGCCTTTCCGCAGGCCGAGTGTCACGGCTACGACATTTCGGAATACGCTCTAGCCAGGGCCGAGGAGAATAAGGCCAAAGCCGGTGTGCAGAATGTCGCCTTTCACGATGCGAACGGTGACGCGATCCCCGACGATAAGAGTTTTGATTTCATTACCACCTTTGATTGTCTGCACGATATGGCCAATCCCACGCCCGTCATCCAGGCGATCTATAATGCGCTCAAACCGGACGGCACCTGGTTGATCGCGGACATTCACAGCATGCCGACGTTTGAAGAAAATCTGGAGCAGAACCCGCTCGCGCCGCTGATGTACGGGTTTTCGGTCATGTGCTGCATGTCTTCGGCCATGTCCACGCCGGACGGCGAGGGCCTGGGCACCTTGGGATTTACCGAACCGGTTGCGCGCAGGATGGTGGGCGGCGCCGGATTCAGCCGCTTCCAACGCCACGATTTCGATAATCCGATCAACGCCTATTACGAGGTCCGGCCGTAAGGGAGGGCGAAAGTCAGAAGAGCCATCACCCTGACCCTCTCCCAGAGGGAGAGGGGACCGAATCCCCTCCGAGGAGGGGATTTTCTTTTAATAGCGCTCGATCACCTGCTGGGCGAAATCCTTAAACACGTTTCGCGCCTGGTCCATGGACGGTAGCAGGGTGACTTCCTGGAGCCCGGCTTTCTCTGACTCCCGGAGCTCGTGAATGATTTCATCCGGCTCACCCACCAGGCAGGTGCCCTTGATCGTCTCGGGGGTGACAAAGCAACGTTCCTCGGGCACGAGGAAGGTGCAGTGACCGTTGTGGATTTGGAGGTAGCGCTTTTCGCGCGGCGTTTCCATCTTTTCCACTGAGGCGCAATACTCGTCCCAGATACCCTTATAGGCCTCAGGCACGACGCTCTCATCTTTGGTTTGCTGGTAGATTTCCCACACAAAGTGAATAATCGCCGTGACGTAGGAGCCGCATTCGTCAATCACCCGATCGGAGGTCAGGGGCTCGCCCGGTTTGAGTACCACTGCCGACGTAAAGGCAGCCACAAAGAAGTCATCCGAAAACGTCCGTCCGGCCCGATCCGCGCCTTCTTTTACCAGAGACAGATGGTGGGAGACGACGTCTGCGCGCTCGTTGAAGACCGATACCAGGCCGTCGCCATACTCGCCCGCCGTGCGTAAGGCCCGCGGGCCATTGGCCGCGACATAGATGGGCACCGGGTTTTCCAGATTGACGAAACGCAGGTCCTGGTGCAGGAAGCGAATCGTCCGGGTGGTCTCGCCATAGGTATACTCGACTTCTCCTCCGCCCAGCAGCGCGCGAACGACGTGCAGATACTCGCGAAAATCGCGAATCTTCATGGGCTGCATGCCCATGACACGCATGGCGGTATGGCCGGTGCCAATGCCGAGGAACACGCGGCCCGGCGCGAGCTGATTGATGGACGCGATCGAATGGGCCGTGACCGGGGCAATGCGGGTGCCGGGAATCGCCACGCCGGTGCCGATTTGAATGCGTGACGTGTTCTGAGCCGCCAGAGCCATAGTAGCATAGCAGTCCGACCAGATCATTTGGGAGTCGGGTATCCAGGCCATATCAAAGCCGCAGTCCTCAGCGTATTTGACGAGCTGCCAGTCGTCGATTTTTGTTGAAACGGAAATACCAAATTTCATGCTGTCCTCCTTGGATACCATCGGGTTCCCATTACGTCCGGTCAGGAATGCTATGGCCGGTCAGGCTGGACGTCAAGCTGGTCCGAGCGCTTCTCTTTCCGGAGCAATTCAGATACACCGACTCCGAAGAGTAAACGTATCCAGCTTTGTCTGCGTGTTTGGAGGATACGTTTGCTCTTTTGTTCGTAGAGGGAGGGAAATGTGAAACCACTCGAAGGTCTGGTTGTCCTGGATCTCACCCGCTTCCTGGCCGGCCCGTACTGTACTCTGTTGCTCGGCGGGCTGGGGGCCAACGTTATTAAAATCGAGCCACCCCAGGGCGGCGAAGCCCACCGCAACCGCGCGCCGTTTGCCGGGCCGCAGGGAGCGAGTATGTCCCGGCAAACGGAAGATGACATTGGGCTGATGGTGCTCCACCGGGCGCGCAATAAGAAGAGCATCACCCTCAATCTGCGCGACCCGCAGGGCACGGCCCTGTTTAAACAGCTCGTGAAAAAGGCGGACGTGGTGGTGGAGAATTTTTCGCCGGGGACAATTGACAAAATGGGACTCGGCTATGAGACCCTGCGCGCCTGTAACCCGCGCATCATTCTGTGCTCGATTTCGGGTTTTGGCCAACACGGGCCACGCCGCGACTGGCGGGCGTATGATCCGATCATTCAGGCCGCCAGCGGCATCAACAGCGTCACTGGCTTTGCGGACCATCCCCCGGCGCGATGCGGGGCCGCGATCAGCGATACCACGGCTCCCCTGTTTGCCCTGATCGGGATTCTGTCCGCCTTGCAGTTGCGCGAAAAAACGGGCAGCGGCGAGTGGGTCGATACCTCCATGCAGGACGGCACGTTCTTCCTGCTGCCGGACCTGATCGAGCATATGGCCGCGGGCTTGGCTCCCGAACGCCGGGGGAATACGCATCCGGGCGGGGTGCCGTTCAACGTCTATCATGCCAAGGATGGCTATGTGTCCATCTGTGCGGTCTCGGCCCAGAACTGGAAGAGTCTACTCGGAGCCCTGAGCCGGGAAGACTTGCTTGACGATCCGAGATTCGCCAATCTTCAGCAGCGTATGAAATATCGTGACGATGTCGACGCGGTGGTCCAAGCCTGGATTGGACAGCACACGGTCGACGAAGCGGTGACGCATCTTCAGCAGTGCGAAGTGCCGGCCGGCCCGGTCCTGAGCCCGGCCGAGCTGGTCAAGGACGACCATCTGATCGAACGTGAGATGGTCGTGGACGTGCCGCATCCCCGGCATGGTGAACTGTCGGGCGTGAAAGGGTTCGGCCTGCCGATCAAGTTTGTCGGCAAGTCCTTCGGTTTTGATCAACCCTGCCCGGAGGTCGGCCAGCATAATGAAGAAGTCTACGGCGGGCTGCTCGAACTCGACGCCGCGCAGCTCGAAGCCTTACAGGCAAATGGCGTCATCTAGTTATAGTGGGGCGGATGAGTCGAGCGGAATCCGACTTGTCCGTTGACCCAGTAGTTTGATGCGTTCCTAGTCAATATCCCCTGAAGGAGATCACGCGTGCCGGAATCCGAACGTGAGCCGTTTCAACTCGGCATCTTCATGCCCAATTGCAGTCATGCCTACTGCATCAGCAGCTATAAACCCGAACCCGACGACTGGACGTATGAGTCCAATAAAAACATCGCTCAGGCGGCCGAGGTCGCGGGGTTTGACTTTCTGTTTCCGGTCAGCCGCTGGCGTGGGTTTGGCGGCGAGACCAATTATCTGGGGACCTCGCTCGAAACCATGACCTGGGCCGCCGCCATTCTGGCGGCCACGCAAACCATTCGGGTGTACTCAACCGTCCACGTGCCGGTTTTCCACCCGCTCGTAGCGGCCAAGATGGGCGGGACATTGGATCATATCGGACAGGGTCGCTGGGGTATCAACATCGTCAGCGGCTGGAGCGCCACCGAGTTCGGCATGATGGGTATCGAACTGCTGCCGCATGCCGAACGCTATCAACGAACCGCGGCCTTCATTGAAATCCTCAAAGGACTATGGACCCAGGAGCCGGGCTCTTTTACGCATGTTTCTTCCTGGTACCAAATCACCGACGGCTATGTGATGCCCCAGCCCATGCAGCAACCCCACCCGCCGATTGTGAACGCCGGCACGTCCGACGCGGCACGCGACCTGGTGGCCCGCCTGTGCGACTGGGCCTTTATTGCCCCGCCCTCGGCTGAATCTACACCCGAAATGGCGGATGACTTCAAGCAACGGGCGCAGGGCTATGGCCGGCAGGTCCGCTGTGCGGGGATGCCGTTTGTGCTGTGGCGCGAGACCGAGCAGGAAGCCCAGGCCGAAGTGCAACGGATCATGGATCAGACGGATATGGTAGCCGCCCAGAATTGGGCGAGCGGCCTGAGCATCGGCAGCGAGTCCATGACCGGCTTCACCCTCAGGATGCTGGCGCTGGGGGCCGGGGCGCTGCCGGTGGTCGGCACCGCGGAGCAGGTTGCCGAGCAGCTGGCCCGTTTGTATGAATTGGGTATGGACGCGGTACTTATCGAGTTTCTGCACTATTATGACGACACCGTACGGTTTGGTCAGGAGATCGTTCCTCTGCTACGACAGATGGGGGTAGTGGCGTAGGTCTCTCGTTGAGTTTGGGGGCATGCCGTCCCCTCCTTGGAATGGGGATAGGCCCTGCTGGAGGTAGGCCATGATTTTTCGTTTTGTACTCTGGGTAGTTGGTATGCTACTCGCCGTCGCAAGTCGGACCAGCGCACGCTTACGAAAACAACTGACCCGAGACATGAGCGTTGCTATTGGTTCCAGAGACGGTGTGTCCCGGAGCTACGTCTTCCGCAACCGGCGTGTTTCTTCGCATGTCGGGTTGGAACCGGACGCGCACTGCACGCTTCTATTCCAAACTGCGACAGAGGGTGCACGAATTTTTCTGGCTCCGGATTGCCTGGCGCAAGTCGTAAACGGGCTTGCGTTAAAGGAAATTGAACTTAAGGGCGATCCTACGAGCATCTTGTGGTTCTATGAAATGGTCATGGCCTTTGTCCCAGGTTTCGTCCAGCCGTCACACGTCATGCCAGATGCCTACGTAAAGCCGAATCTACAGGGGAAGGCTTCCGACCGGATAACCCGAGAACCTGTGGCCGAAGCACTCGACCCGACGTGGACTGCGGCCGTTGCGCAACGCGAAAAATTGATGATGTGGCAAGTGGGAGAGGGGGCTCCGGTTCCGGGGAAGAGCAAGAATTTTAAACCTGTTCTTGACGTGCCCGCCTCAGCAATGGAGGAAACCAATGGATAGTGTGCAAGGTCTCAACCCGCGTGCGCGAGGCTGGCTGCGGTTCATTTGGGACAAGGCCACCACCCAAGACGACTGGAGTAGTAGTGGTGAGCCACTCCCCTGGTGGGATCGAACGACCACCCCGCCGATGTGCGCGTTTCCTCGCTTCGATCTCTCCGAAACGTCATACGCCCTGCCGCTCATGGCCGACCAGACCCCGGCGTGGCGTGAGGTCTATACGCGTATCGCTGATGAGTTGGTGGGTCGCTATGTCACGTATTGGGGTGCCGTCGACTGGTTGACCTACATCGGCCACGATCCGCATCAGGATACCTACCCACCGGAATGGCTGGTCTTTATGCCTGAGCATGTGCGCGGGCGCTACGATCCGCCGGGCTGGACTGCCAACGGGGTCGCGCCTTGGGGTCTTCAGCCAGACCCTATAGGCGCAGATGGTAATCTCTTTTTTCGCGGGTTTTTTAATTTATTACTCGGTACGTACTCCTATGTCTCGGGTGACAATAAATGGGAAAGGCCGTTCCAGGTCACGGGATATAACGATCGTCTGTTCCAATGGACCCAGCGTGGTATCTCCGAGTTTCTGGAAGACCAGTGGTCTGAGCGCCCGCAGGGACCGCAATGCGAAAACACGAAAATTTGGCCATACTGTCTGAGTGCGGCAGGTTTGAGCCTTCAGTTACATGACAAGATCTTTGGCAGCAAGACGCATTGGGTCTACGACCAGTGGATCGAGTTCGCGAAGAAGCACTTCACCACTCGTAACGCTCGTGGGGATATTGCGTCGTTTGCGTTTTATTATGATCCGCTCGAAGAATTCACCTACGCACCGCCGCCCGGTCTCAGTGGCCTGTCGATGCTCGCTCCGTTACTCTATCTCTACCCCCAGGCTCCGGAGTTTGGCCTGGCTCTGTATGAGGCAGGGGTGCGCGACCTGGGCTGGAACGACCTCAAAAAGTCTCTGGTGCAGGCGTTTGACGATCCGCGCTGGCTGACCATGACGTTAATGCTGGCGCGCGAGGTTGGAGACGCGACCACAGAGAAGCGTCTCAAAGCCGTGGCGGAAAAAGAATACGGGCCAGATTTCTTTGCCGACGATGAGGATCGCTTTGCCTGGACGTTTGGGTTGGATGAACCCCATCCCCGTGGTCAGCTGAACGGCTTACTGATCTTGAGCGAGATCGGCGGGCCTGGGGCATGGACGAATGTGTATAAAGGAAAACGGGACGCCCAGTTTGCGCTACCCGCAGTGGAAGGGGTCGACTTTCCGAATCTGGGAATTTGTGAGGCGCGGAATGAGGTCACCGACGGGACGTTGCATGTCTCAACCTACGCCGCCACTGCAGCACGCCGTGGGGAAGCGACACGTTGGAAGGTGACGCAACTCCCAGACCCGAAGGCCGTACAGGTGTATTGCGATGATGAGCCGTACAGGGACTGGGGGATAATCGACGAGCATACGATTGAAATCAGTTCCACCATTGCCGCGCGCAATTTCCGTATTCTTGGGGCGAGCGCCGGGAAGACGGCAAACGGGCAGCAGGACGAACAAGAAGCCAGCACGGCTGGAGAGGCGTCCGGCCGCAGGGCCCCGCAGACGGCCACCCACTACCAGCCGGCCCCACCTCCGAGTTGAAGTTCTTGTTGAGCGGTGGGACCGCTCGCAATGTTTTGCTCCTGCGTACTGCTTGTGTACTGCTAGACGGTACTTCTTAAGCCGCCTGCCCAGCCGCCTGTTCTGGTGTGCCTAAGACTTCCCCGGTCTCAGAAGCTTTTTGCGTGCCGGCGTCCAACTGCAGGCCGAGCCCATCGGCCAGGCGGGTCAAATGATTAAAGATGCCGACGATGTGCGCGACTTCGAGGCAGGCGGTATCATCAAAGCCGAGGTCGCGGAGCGGTTGCCAGTCTTCGGCGGTCATGCGCGTGGGTGTGGCGCTGAGTTTCTCCGCCAGCGTACACAGAGCCCGCGCCCGTTCGGACAGACCGGTCGGCGTATTCCAGCTTCCGGTTTTAATTGCCTCGACAAGCGCCGGATCGCCGTCTTCGACACGCAGAAACTCTGCGTGAGACTGCGTTCAATAGTGACAATCCTGGGCCGCCGCGGCAACGCCGGCAACCATTTCCCGTTCCGCTCGACTCAGATGTCCGGGCGCGAACATGATCTGCATGAACAGGTTCCCGAACGCCCGGCCAATAGTCGGGTGGGCGGCAAGTAAACGACCCATGGCCGGGATAAAGCCGAATTCGTATACGCCCTTTGCTCCCGGCGGCATTTTTGCCCGCAATTCTTCCTGTGTGGGGATGGATATCCAGGCTTCCGGTACGGCTGGACGACTCATGGACGAACCTCCTTATGGTATAAACGGTCAGCAGTGAAGAGTTTGGTACTAACCGAACATGATCTGTCGGTGCAACACCCCCCTCCCTAGCCCTCCCCCTCACCGGGGGGAGGGAAGATTCAGCTCTCCCCCGATTTGCTCAGGCTTGAGACCTGGGGTATTTTGCCCTGGCTTGACGGATGAACAGTGGATTTTTCAGGAGGAGGGTATGAAGGCATTCTCACGACGCCAGTTCCTGACACATATGGGGCATGGTGGAGCGTGGCTCGTGTTTCTGGCGGCCTGCGGAGCGGGGGCGGATGCCGCGCTCAAGGGACTCGTGGGCCGTGGACTGTTGCCCGTGGCCTGGGCCGACGACGACGCTCTGTTGGGGACAAAGCCCGATATGACGGTCCTTACGAGTCAACCAATTAATGGTGAGTTTGCGCCCCATCTGCTCGACGATCATATGACTCCTTCGGCTCGGCACTTCGTCCGGAATAACGGGTCGGTTCCGGCCCGAGCAAAGAACAGAGACCCGCAGGGATGGAAGCTCGTCGTTGAGGGAGAAGTGACCACGCCGCTTGCGCTGAGTCTGGACGAATTGCAGCAGTTGCCCTCGGTTACGCAGCAGCTTGTGATTGAGTGCGGTGGTAATGGTCGAGCGCTGTTCGAGCCTAAGGTCCGCGGGAACCAATGGACGCGCGGGGCGGTGGCGTGCAGTCAATGGACTGGAGTCCGGCTACGGGATGTCCTGAAAAAGGCGGGCCTCAAATCAAGTGCGGTGTATACGGCACATTACGGCGAGGACCAGCCCGTGGGAGCAGCGCAACCGTTCTCACGGGGCATTCCCATAGAGAAGGCCATGGACGAGCATACGCTGATTGCCTATCAGATGAACGGGGATGCGCTGCCGGCGCTCAACGGCTATCCCGTTCGGCTCGTTGTGCCGGGCTGGATTGGGAGTTGCTCCCAAAAATGGCTGAATCGCATTGTGGTGCGAGATCAGGTACACGACTCACAAAAGATGACGGGCTACTCCTACCGTGTGCCGGCCTATCCGGTTGAGCCTGGCTCCAGGCCATCGAAGGAAGATATGGTCATTGCCACGGCCTGGCGTATCAAGTCTTTGATAACCGCGCCTCAGGCCAACGCCCAATTCTCGGCCGGGCAGTCGATCACCGTGCGGGGCCACACCTGGGCCGGCGAGGAGACGGTCAAGGAAGTCTTGGTGTCGGTGGACTTTGGCATCCACTGGAAAAAAGCCATGCTCACCCAATCCGCCAACCCCTATGCCTGGGCCCACTGGGAACACGAAGTCGCATTACCCAGGAAGGGGTATTACGAAATCTGGGCACGCGCCTTTGATGATAAAGGGAATGCCCAGCCCTTTCGTCAACCCTGGAATCCAAAGGGGTATCTTGGGAACGTCATCCACCGGCTGCCGGTTCTAATCACGGCCTGAGCATGCAACCCAGGAGTGCGGCGAGCCTTGTGATAATCGGTAGCGCGCTTGCTCTGGTGTGTGGATTAGCCCCTGGAGAGGGAAACAATCAACCTGCGGGAGCACTGCCGGTAGTCCAGAAGCCGGTGATCGATGAAGCAAATCCTGGCCCGGAGGTGCTGACCCGGGAATACTGCTCGGCCTGCCACAGCTTTCAGCTCATTCAAGCACAGCGACTCAATCGCGCGACCTGGGAGTGGGTCATGGAGGATATGGTTGAGCAGTTTGGCGCCGGCTGGATTACACCGTCAGAGCAAGCGGTTATTATTGACTATCTGGTCGAACACTACGGATCGGAGAAATGAGACAAACTCAGAAGGACAGGAGGTCACAGTATGGGGCAGTTGGATGGAAAAGTCGCGCTCATCACGGGCGCGGGCTCGGGGATTGGGCGAGCGTCGGCTTTGGCATTTGCGCGTGAAGGGGCGACGGTTGTGGTTGCGGATGTCGATACGGCTGGCGGAGCAGAAACCGTCCGCTTAGTCGAGTCCTCAGGTGGGAGAGCGCTTTTTGTGAAAACCGATGTCTCCCAGGCGTCCGAAGTCGAAGCCCTCGTACAGGCAAGCGTTGCTGCGTATGGCCGGCTCGACTACGCCCACAATAACGCTGGCATTGAGGGTATGGTGCTGACACCGACCGCAGACTGGACGGAAGAGGCGTGGAACCGGATTATCAATATTAATCTCAAAGGGGTGTGGTTAGGTATGAAATACCAGATCCCGCAGATGCTCAAACAGGGTGGGGGGGCTATCGTCAACACGGCCTCAATCGCTGGATTGGTCGGCAGTCGGTCGGCTGGCTATGGCGCCAGTAAACACGGCATTGTTGGACTCACAAAAACCGCAGCCTTGGAGTATGCAAAGTCTGGTATTCGGGTCAATGCCGTCTGTCCAGGGGTGATTCGGACGCCTATGGTTCAGCGCAGTTTAGACCGCATGCCCGAGCTTGAGGAACGGTTTGTTGCTGTGGAACCCATTGGGCGTATCGGCCGGCCCGAGGAAGTGGCGGGAGCTGTGGTCTGGCTATGCTCGGCCGCGGCCTCGTTTGTCACCGGACATGCTATGACCGTAGACGGGGGCTATGTGGCACAGTAGTTCGCTCCGTCTCTACCGAAAGTGCTGGATGAGTTTCGCTCCCTTTTCCAAGATGGGCCACTGGACCTCAGGGGTGGCCGGCTCAATCAAAAAAACAATCCGGGTAAAACCGAGCGCAATCAGTTCGTGCAACCGCTGCAGGGCATTCGGGGCCGCTTGTGCATATGCCGTCAAGACCCAGGTGATCACTGTCAAGTCGAAGGCCTCCATGGCGCGCCCAACTCGGTCTGCCTCTATTCTGATGGCATTCAACCCCTGGGTGAGTTCCTCCAGCCCTTCGACCAGACCATCAACCGGAAACCAGCCATCACAATACTCGACGATGCGCCTGGGTGACCACGTGGAACTGGCTCCCAGAAGCACAGGCGGTCCTCCCGCTTGCACCGGTTTCGGCCAGCACCACATCGGATCAAAGTTGACGAACTGGCCGTGGAACTCGGCCACTTCCTTGGTCCATATCTCTCGCATGGCAAGAATGTTCTCTCTGGTGATCTTCCACCGGTTTTTGAATGCGACTCCGTGGTTGGCCATCTCCTCTGCGTTCCAGCCGGCGCCGATGCCAAACACGAAGCGCCCGTTGGCGACGCGGTCCAGACAGGCGACTGCTTTTGCCAAAGTAATCGGATGGTGTTCTGGGACGAGACAGACTGAGGTGCCAACCTTGAGCTTCTGGGTCACCGCGGCCGCGGCCGTCAGGCCAATAAAGGGGTCAAAAAACTCACTATAGTAATCTGGCAGGTCTCCACCGCCAGGGAACGGACTGAGGCGGCTCGTCGGAATATGGGTATGTTCTCCAAAGAAGAGAGATTCAAAATCGTGCGCTTCCAGCCAGCGAGCAAGATCCACCGGTTGGATCGTGTAATGGGTGGGAATGGTCACAATGCCAAAATCTGTCATAGCTGTCCCTCCTTGGTGTGGATCGGTGTGGACGTGGCGAGCCGCTCCCTGGCGATACGAGTGAGAGCGTGTTGTCTACCGTAATCTTGTCTCTCCTCAGCCTGGCTCAAACGATGTAGCAAGTATTGTGTACATGACTATATATTATCGCCTGGCAGACTTTGTTGGAACATAGCGCGGGAAGAAAGGAACGAGTATGCGACTTGGAATGTCGATGGTGTTGCAAAACCACACGCAGTACGATGACCGGGAGATGTACAAACAGGAGACGCGGCTGGCTCTCAAGGCCGAGGAATTCGGCTTTGATATTATATGGCCGGTTGAGCACCATTTCTTTGACTACGCGATGTGTCCCGACAATATGCAATATCTGAGCTATCTCGCCGCACAAACAGAACGCATCCAACTCGCCACTGGGGTGATTATCTTACCTTGGAACGATCCTGTGCGGGTAGTGGAAAAAATGGTCTTGTTGGATCACCTGTCTGACGGCCGCGCCGTCCTGGGGCTTGGGCGCGGGCTTGCCCAGCGCGAATACCGTGGTTTTGGGGTTGATATGTCCGAAGCGCGTGATCGTTTTAATCAGGCCGCTGAGATTGTGCTCAGGGGATTGGAAGACGGGGTCGTTGAGGCCGACACGCCCTATTATAAACAAGAGCGGGTTGAGGTGCGCCCGCGCCCACTTCAGAGCTTCAAAGATCGCCGCTATATGGTCTGTATGTCGCCAGAATCATTCGAGGTGGCCGCCCGATTAGGTCTCGGCGCGATGATGTTCTCCCAGGCTGCCTGGGATCAAGTCGCAGACTCTATCTGGCAGTACCGAGAGATGTATCGCGCGTATCACCATGGCGCAGACGCTCCGCCTGTGACCTGCGGCGATTTCGTGGCGTGCTATGAAGAGAGCCGCCAGGCCGAAGAGGTCGCCCGGAAACATATCGTCGGCTACTACTGGGCGGTGATGGAACATTATGAGATGCTGGGAGAACATTTTGCGAAAGCTGGGGAATCATACCGACACTATGCGCGGATCGCAGAGATGATGCAGCAGCTTGACCCGGATGTTGCTATTGAGGGCTTTCTGAATGCGAATTTATGGGGCAATCCTGACACGCTGCTGAAAAAGCTTGAGCGCCGCCGTGAGCTTATTGGCGACTTTGAGGTAATCGGCTGTTTTAGCTATCAAAGCCAGCCGTACCAACAGGTGGAACGCTGTATGCAATTATTTGCCAGAGAGGTCGGTCCAGAACTCAAAAGCTGGACACCGCAGCCGCGCTCAGCGCCGGTTGATACTGAGGTGGTAATAGCGAATATCGCGGAGTGATACCCGCGGAGATACCGAGGAAATTAAGGAGAGAGGAGAGTAGAGCATGGCAGGACAGTTGGATGGAAAAGTTGCGCTCATCACGGGCGCGGGTTCGGGGATCGGCCGGGCGTCGGCTCTGGCGTTTGCGCGTGAGGGGGCCAAAGTCGCGGTCGCTGATATCGTGGTTGAGGGCGGCGAAGAGACGGTGCGTATGGTCAAAGAGGCCGGTGGTGAGGCGTTTTTCATTAAGGTTGATGTATCAAACGCGGCGGATGTCGAGGCGATGGTAAACGCGGTGGTGGACACCTATGGCCGCATTGACTGCGCCTATAATAACGCAGGGATCGAGGGGCGGCTGGCTTCTACGGATGAATATCCTGAAGACGTGTTTGACAAAGTGATCGACATTAATTTGACCGGTGTGTGGCTGTGCATGAAATACGAGCTGCCGCATATGCTCAAGCAGGGCGGCGGGGCGATTGTGAATACGGCCTCGGGGGCCGGTTTGATCGGGGTATCCGGCATGTCTGCCTATGTGGCGAGCAAGCATGGTGTAATCGGGTTGACCAAAACCGCGGCCCTGGAATACGCCAAGTCCGGTATCCGGGTGAACGCCGTCTGCCCTGGGCTGATTCAGACGCCGATGGTGGAGCGTATCACCGCCGAGCAGCCGCAACTGGGTGAAGCCCTGGTCGCGGCCGAGCCGGTCGGTCGGACGGGCAAACCGGAGGAAATCGCCGAATCCGTGGTCTGGCTGAGTTCGGACGCGGCCTCGTTTGTGACCGGCCACGCCATGTCGGTCGATGGTGGGTTTGTCGCCCAGTAGTAGGGGTTCGTAGCCAGGTGAAATAATCGGTGGTTTGAACAGGAGCCCTGGATATGGCGAAAGGGAGGAATAGTCATGGAAGCACCGCTGTGGTTATTGCTCGGCTGGGGCGGGATAGGCGCTATAGATTTTGTCTATAACCACATCTATCGCTACCGCCTCTACGCCCACGCCTCCAGTTTTTGCGAGCATGGTATCCACACCCTGCTCGCCCTGGTTCTCACTGCTACGGTGGTGATGCTGGTCTTTGTTGAAATGGGGAGTGTCGGCTTTGTCATCTTTCTCGGCATTCAGGCCCTCGCCGTGATCTTCACCCTGTGGGATGTATCAGTCGAGCGAGCGTCGCGGGCACCCCTGGGAGGATTACCGACGCACGAATATGTGTTGCATACGGTTATTTTTCTGTTGCATGGAGCCTTTGTGTGGGCGGTGATTGCCAACGCCCATCACTTAGTTCACGGCGCGGGATTCGGGGTATGGCGCTGGCCGCCACTCCCCCCGTTTCTGCTTGTTGAGGCGGTGATCTTTGCGCTCGTCGGAGCCGGCGTCTGTGTCTTACACCTCTACCTGCTCAGCGTGGGCTACCGAACGCTCAAAACAGGGGCAGCGGCTGGCTGATGTAACCGCTCCTTCTCCTGGGACTACGGCACTCTTCCCGGCAGCGGGCTGGCACCGATGACGTTGCGCGGGGTCTTGAATTTGGGAATAACGTATTTGCCGATGAGTTTGATCGAGCGCATGATCTGTTCGTGCGTCCCGTCCAGGCGCATGATCACCTCGTCCGCGCCAATTTCCTGGTAGCGTCGAATCCGCTCGATGAACACGTCCGGGTCGCCAACGAGAACGGACGTCTCGTTGCGGAGCCAGTCAAGGTCTCGGGAGCGGTCTCGGATTTTTTCCAGCTCCAGCATATAGGCGTAGGATTTAGCCTGACGGCCCAGGTCGGGATAAAATGACTCGATGACTGGCGTGGCAAAGTTGAGAATCGACTCGCGGGTCTCTTCGACCGCCTGGGCCGTTGTCTCGGCGCAGGCGCAGTTGAGCGTAACCGCGCTCAGGCAGTTGGTCACGAATGCTCCCACCGGCTCCGCCTGCTGAATCTGCTCTTTATACAGGCGGGCGCTTTTCTCAAAATAGTCCCAGCCCATATACATATCCCACGACAGGGCTCCGATGCCCTTGCTGGCCGCAATCTCGTGCGAGTCCGGGGATTGGGCAACCATATAGACGGGAGGGTGGGGGTCTTGCACGGGCTTGGGCGTGAGCGAACGGGGCGGAATCTGAAAATACTTGCCCTCGTGCGAAAAGGGGTCATCCTTGAAGGCTTTCAGTACGATTTCGAGCGCCTCTTCCCAGCGGGCGCGCGTTTCATCGAGCGGACAGGCAAAGCCCTCAAGCTGGACTAAGGTATTAGCCCGTCCTGTCCCAAATTCCGCCCGTCCGTTTGAGACAATATCCAGCGTTGCCAATCGCTCGGCCACTCGAATCGGATGGTTAAACGGAAAAGGCAGAATGACAACCATGTGGCGCAGCCGAATCCGACTGGTCCGCATGGCAATAGCCGGATAGAAGACCTCGGGAGCCGAGACCGTGGCCAAGCCGACCAGAAAATGCTGCTCTGAGGTGCCGAAGAAATCAAACCCCATCTCTTCGGCCAGGATGACCTCGTCCATGACCTCCCAATAGCGTCGGTGATGGGTGGTCCCTTCCGGTGTCTCACATTCCGACAGAAAGCCAAATCGCATGGGCGAACCCTCCCTTTGGAAGCCATTAGCCCCGGCGGTGGCAGCGTGTCAACCTTGCTGGAAATCATCCGAGCACGGTGACCGCTGGGCCTGACGGATGAGCGGACGGTGGCGTCGGTACGACTAGGCCGGCACAATCAGCGCCTTGATCGTCTCCTGCCGCTCCACTGCTTCGAGGGCTTGCTGGCTCTCTTCGATCGCGAAACGGTGAGTGATGGCCTCGGCCATAGGAAAGTCGGCATGATGCGCCTGGGCAACCCGGACAGCCTCGTAGTAATGCTGCGGCTGGGTTAAGGCCGAGCCAATGATGCTGAGGTTGCGGTTATTGATATACCGTGGGTCAATGGGAATCTCCCCATGTCCTGACCAGAGGCCGACAATCACATAGCGCCCGTTTGGGGCGGCGAGTTTCACTCCCTCAGCAAAGGCCGAATACGCCCCGGCCGCCTCAATCACCACATCCGCTCCCCGGCCGTCGGTCAGCTCATAGACCTGGGCAATCCGGTCTTTTTCATCGGACAGAGTTTCAAAATTAATCGTGGTCTGGGCACCCAGCCGCCGGGCCATCGCTAAACGATGGTCTGGCGCCCCGATGGTGATGACCTTTTTTGCGCCGGACAGATGGCTGAGCAGGGTGGCGGCCAGGCCAACCGGCCCGCAGCCTTGGACCACGACGGTTTGATTGGGCGCGAGGCCGCCCAAACGCTCGAAGGCCTGGATCATCGTCGGCATGGCACAGCCAAACGCAATCACCGGTTCAGACGGGGTGTCGTCCGGGATTTTATAGAAACACATGCCGGACGGAAGCCAGGCGTAGTCCGTATACGTATTCCAGGTGGGCTCATCCGCCCCACTGAACAACACCAGGTTTTCACACAGGGAAAAGTCTTTGGCTATCGTGCAGTAATAGCAATGATGGCAGGGCCGGATGGGTCCCCAGTAGACACGATCGCCTACGCTGAGCGGAAGACCGGCATGATCCGTGCTCACGCCTTCGCCCAGCTCTTCAACTAGGCCAACGCCCTCATGACCCAGGACAACGGGCAGGGGCGGAGAGGCATGCCCACGCCATAAATGCACATCCGTCCCGCACACGCCGCCCATCTGCATCCGCAACAGCACCCCGCCCGGCTCCGGGGCCGGGAATTCGCGTTCCCAGACTTCGATGGGCTGATCCACCCCGACAATCATGGCTTGCTTCCCGAGGCGTTGTGTCATTGGTCTGACCCTCCTGTGTGTGAGGCCGGTACGCGTTTGGCAATGGCGGAGCGCTTGCCTCGCTTTTTGGTTTTGTCATATCCGCCGGTCGGACCCAAGCGTCAAACTGCTCTGGGGTGAGACATCCATGGCATATCACGAGTGGGATTGGCTGAGAAGTGAGGAGGTAGCCCGGAGGTAATCCGGATGGAGTATAATCCGAGCGTAGGGTCTGAAAGCGGTTTCCCCTTATATTAAGGAGCTGCTGCTCCCTCACGCAGGGTCAGTATGTCTGCTGGGGCTTCGTCTCTATCGGGCTAGACAGGTTTGGTAAATTTTGGCATCCTGCCCTTCTTTAGACGACAGGAAAGCGTTTTTGTGGTACGCAGAGTGGCTTCGTTTTCCTCCGTAGCCTGTCACCACATGACCATTTGGAGCATAAGGTATGGCACGTAAGAAAATCGCACTGATCGGTGCGGGCAACATCGGCGGCACCCTTGCTCACCTGTGCGCCCTCAAAGGACTCGGAGATGTCGTTCTGTACGACGTGATTGACGGACTGCCACAGGGCAAGGCCCTGGACCTGCTTGAAGCCGGGCCGATCGAGGGCTACGACGTCAACCTCGTTGGGACTACGAGTTATACCGAGATTCAAGATGCTGATGTCTGTATTGTCACCGCTGGGCTGGCGCGCAAACCGGGTATGAGCCGAGATGATTTGCTGGGAATCAACTGCAAAATTATGCGAGAAGTCTCGGAGAACATTGCAAAATATGCTCCCAACAGTTTTCTCATCGTTATTACTAACCCGCTTGATGCAATGGTGACCTTGGCCAAGCGGGTCACTGGGTTTCCCAAGAATCGGGTCGTTGGCCAAGCCGGGGTGCTCGATTCGTCCCGCTATCGGACCTTCATTGCCCAAGAGCTGAACGTGTCCGTCCAAAATGTCACGGCTATGGTCTTAGGCGGGCATGGCGACGATATGGTGCCGGTGCGCAGCTACTGCCAGGTAGCCGGTATCCCGATCGAGCGGCTGATCTCGGCTGAGCGGCTCGAGGAGATTGAGAGTCGGGTGCGTCAAGCCGGAGGGGAAATCGTGGCCCTGCTGAAGACCGGCTCAGCATTCTATTCTCCAGCCTCTGCAGCGATTCAGATGACTGAGGCGTACCTGTACGACAAGAAGCAGATCCTGCCCTGTGCGGCCTATCTCGAAGGAGAGTATGGGATTGAGGACGTGTATTTTGGCGTGCCGGTAAGCATCGGTGCTGAGGGTGTCGAGCGGGTCGTGGACATTGCGTTGAGCGACAAGGAGAAGCAGGAGATGCAGGTGTCGGTCAGTCATGTACAGGAACTGATTGCCGCGATGGACAATGTGTTGGCGCAAGACGCATAGTGCCAGTAGAATAGATCATCTGGACGAAGTGGAAGTACTCTCATCTCCATGAAGCTCAGGACAAGCAAGCATAAGGGAAAGTATGGCACCAGTACATGACATACTCATTATAGGAGGTGGAGGAGCGGGACTCCGCGCTGCCATTGCCGCCGCCGAAATAAATCCTCAGCTTGACATCGCGCTCGTCTCCAAAGTCTACCCGATGCGGAGTCATACGGTTGCAGCTGAGGGTGGAACAGCCGCCGTCATTAAAGAGAATGACAGCCTGGAAGACCATATTAACGACACGATTACCGGTTCCGACTGGCTGGCCGACCAGGATGCCGTCGAGCTCTTTGTCAACGAAGCCCCCGCCGAGCTCATCCAATTGGAGCATTGGGGCTGCCCCTGGAGCCGCGAGCCCGACGGCCGTGTCGCTGTACGTCCGTTTGGCGGGATGCGGATCGAGCGGACCTGGTTTGCTGCCGACAAGACCGGTTTCCACATGCTGCACGCCCTGTTTCAAACGTCCCTGAAGTACACCACCATCAAGCGCTATGACGAGTGTTTTGCTACTACATTACTAGTAGAAAACGGCCGCTGTCAGGGAGTGACGGCTGTTGAACTGCGCAGCGGTATGGTGCAGCCAGTTCTCGCCAAGGCAGTTATTATGTGTACAGGGGGGGCTGGTCGGATCTTTCCCTTTACAACCAACGGGTCTATCAAGACTGGCGATGGCATGGCCTTGGCCTACCGAGCTGGGGTGCCACTTAAGGACATGGAGTTCGTTCAGTACCATCCTACCGGCCTACCAGGGACAGGGATCCTGATCACCGAAGCCGCCCGTGGCGAGGGGGGGATTCTCGTTAATAAGGACGGCTACCGCTACTTACAGGACTACGATCTTGGTAAGCCGCTGGATGTCAACGATCCCGGCCACCCGCAGAAACGGACCATGGAGCTCGGTCCGCGCGACAAGCTGTCGCAGTGCTTTGTCAAAGAGCACGACAAGGGCAACACCCTGCCGGGGCCCTACGGTGACGTGGTCCACCTCGATATCCGTCACCTCGGCGAGCAAAAGATTGACAAGAAGATACCCTTTGTGCGCGAGCTGGCCACGAACTATGCGGGTATCGACCCAGTGTACGAGCCCATTCCGGTCCGGCCGGTGGTGCACTATATGATGGGTGGGATTCATACCGATATTGAGGCCGCGACCCCGCTGGCGGGTCTGTTCGCGGCTGGCGAGTGTGCGTGTGTCAGCCTCAACGGGGCCAACCGGCTCGGCTCGAACTCACTCACCGAACTGTTGGTGTTTGGCGCCCGGGCTGGCCGGGCGGCTGCCGCGTTTGCCCGGGAACAGCCAGGGTGTGACACTCAGGCCCTCGAGGCCAAGGCCAAAGACGAGCAAACGCGTATCCAGCAGCAGTTCATCAACAAGACGGGTGGCTCCGAGCGCATCGCCAGCCTGCGCACCGAGATGACGAAGACCATGGAGGCTGGGGCTGGCATTTATCGGACTCAGGACTCACTGCAAGAGACCTGTGATAAGGTGTCCGAACTCAAGGAGCGATTTGCCAATATCACCCTTGATGATCACAGTTTGACCTTTAATACCGACCTAACTGCAGCGCTGGAGTTGGAATGTATGCTGGATGTGGCCGAGGCCGTGGCCTATTCCGCGGTCGCGCGGAAAGAGTCGCGCGGCTCTCACCAGCGCATTGACCACCCCCAGCGCGACGACGAAAACTTCCTGGCCCACTCTATGGCCTACCGAACCGATGACGGTCCGCCACGCATCGAGTACCGGGATGTGGTCATCACCCGTTGGCCTCCTGCTGAACGTAAATATGGAGATTAATCATGGCTGAGCCCAGCATCACACTCGAGGTCTTCCGCTACCGGCCGGAGGTCGAGCAAGAACCGACCTTCCAAAGCTATACTGTGCCCTACCGCGAGGACTGGGTTGTCCTGGATGCGCTGAACTATCTCAAAGATGAGGTGGATGGCAGTTTGTCCTACCGCTGGTCCTGCCATATGGGTGTATGCGGCAGCTGTGGAATGATGGTTAATAACGAGCCCAAGCTCAGCTGCGCGGCCTTTCTCAGAGACTATTATCCCCAGCCGATTCGGGTCGAACCGCTGGCGAATTTTCCGGTCGAGCGCGACCTGATCATCAACATGGATGACTTCATGCACAAGCTCCAAGATGTCCAGCCGTGGATCATCCGCGAGGAAGAGAAACCAGTTTCGGAGGGGGAGTATTTGCAGAGCCCGGCCGAACTGGCCAGCTATAAGCAGTTCAGCATGTGTATCAACTGCATGCTGTGCTACGCGGCCTGCCCGGTTTACGGTCTGGAGCCGGACTTCATCGGCCCAGCGGCGATTGCCCTGGCCCAGCGCTACAACCTCGACTCCCGTGATCAGGGCCAGGACGCCAGGCGAGAGGTCATCTCAAAGCATGAAGGGGTGTGGGAGTGTACCTTTGTGAGTGAGTGTTCTGTGGTCTGCCCCAAGCACGTAGACCCAGCCGCTGCGATCCAGCAGGCTAAGGCCTCAGGAGCCATTGATTGGTTCAAGTCTGTCCTGCTGCCGAGAGGATCGCAATGAGTGAACCGTATCGGCGCCCGATATCCGCTACGACGTGGTGGCTGAGCAAGCGTAATTATGTGCTCTTCATGCTGCGCGAGCTGACCAGCGTGTTGATTGCCGCCTTTTTAGTCGTCTACCTCATCCAGCTTGCCCAGCTTGCTCAGGGAGCTGAAGCGTACACTGCCTTTCTCGATCGGCTGGCGTCGCCAGGGTGGATTGTCTTCCATCTGCTGGTGCTCATTGCGGCGCTCTACCACACCATCACGTTTTTCAACCTGACCCCAAAGATCATCGTCGTGCGGAGGGGGGAAGAAAGTATCCCGCCAGTCTTCATCGCTGGTTCCCACTACGCCGCCTGGCTGGTTACCTCTGTTGTGATCCTGTGGATTGTCCTGAGGAGTTGAAGACATGGCCAAGTCGGGCGAAGCTTTTTGGTGGGTTCTTTTCGGGGCTGGTGGGATGGTTGCCGCCTTCCTGGTGCCGATTCATGTCGTGCTGACTGGGATAGCGGTTCCTCTTGGCTGGGTGTCAGCAGAGGCGTTTGGACATCAGATGCACGCTTTGGCCTCCCATCCGCTCACCAAGCTCTACCTGTTCGTCCTGCTCTCTTTGCCTTTCTTCCACTGTTTTCACCGCATCCGGCATACCCTGTATGATACGGGTTGGAGAGGGTATCAGATGCCGATTGCGGTTATCTGCTATGGCGCGGCCATCGTCGGTACGGTGGCGACCGTCTTTGTCCTGCTGGCGATCTGAAACATATGCTCGATCTCTACTGCACAGGGATCGGGCCTCAACGCAAAGGGTGAGGTATGAAAACGAGAACCGAGACGGATAGCATGGGAGCGGTCGAAGTCGCGGCCGACCGGTATTGGGGTGCACAGACCCAGCGCTCGCGTACAAACTTCCCGATCGGCGTTGAGCGTTTCCGTTTCACGCGGGCTATCATCCGGGCGATGGGCGTCCTCAAGAAGAGCGCGGCCCTGGCCAACGGCGAGCTGGGACAGCTACCCCAGGAGAAGGTAGACCTGATCGTGCGGGCGGCCGACGAGGTGATTTCGGGTGCCCTTGACGACCACTTTCCGCTGGTTGTCTTCCAGACCGGCTCGGGCACCCAGACCAATATGAACACCAACGAGGTGATCTCAAACCGGGCCATCGAGCTGGCCGGTGGTGAGATGGGCTCAAAGAAACCGATCCATCCCAATGACGATGTGAACCGTGGCCAGAGCTCGAACGATACCTTTCCGACCGCGATGCACATCGCTGCGGTCGAACAGCTCGAAGACGTGTTGATTCCAGCCGTCAGTCAGTTAGCCGCCACCCTGCATGCCAAGTCTGAGAAATTTAGCGATGTAGTGAAGGTCGGCCGCACGCATTTGCAGGACGCAACACCGATCACCCTGGGACAGGAGATTGGCGGTTGGGCGGCCCAGCTCGACGCCGCCCTTGAGGACGTGCGTCGGACCATTCCCGGGCTGTGTGAGTTGGCGATCGGCGGAACGGCAGTCGGAACCGGTCTGAACGCCCATCCTCAGTTTGGTGACTTGGCGGCGGCCAAGATGTCGGCGGAGACTGGACGGCCATTCATTTCGGCGCCGAATAAGTTCGCTTCCCTGTCGGCCCATGACGCCATGGTCACCGCCAGTGCATCGCTACGGACCCTGGCCGGGGCGTTGATGAAGATCGCGAATGATGTGCGCTGGCTGGCGTGTGGACCGCGGGCGGGGATTGGAGAGATACTGATTCCGGCGAACGAACCAGGTTCTTCCATCATGCCGGGCAAGGTCAACCCGACTCAGTCGGAAGCCCTGACAATGGTCGCCGTGCAGGTGTTCGGCAACGATGCGGCCGTAGCCTTCGGCGGCTCCCAGGGCAACTTCCAACTCAACGTGTTCAAGCCGGTGATGGTGCACAATCTCCTCGAGTCCATTCAGCTCATCGCTGACGCGTGTGGCGCCTTCAACGACCACTGTGCGGTCGGTATCGAGCCCAACCTGCCAACGATTGAGGAGTACCTGGGGAGCTCTTTGATGATAGTGACGGCACTCAACCCGCATATCGGGTATGAGAAGGCAGCCGAGATTGCCAAGAAGGCGCACGGGGACGGAACGGATCTGCGGGCTGCAGCCTTGGCGCTTGGCCACGTCACCGCTGAACAATATGAAGAGTGGGTGCGGCCAGAGGAAATGACCGGCCCGAAGACTTAGTCACTCGTCCCTCCTATCGCACAGACTCCCTCTCCCACCAGGGGAGAGGGACAGGGCCTGTCCTGGCCTTTCACCTGCGCTTAGGACAGGCGTGCCGAAGGGAAGGGGTATTCAGCATCCCTTCCAAAGCCTACACCGGCAACTTGGTCATTACCTGCAAGGTTTCATCCTCAATGCACTCTTCAATCACCGGTACCCATTTCTGGAACTCGGGGTCCTGAGACGCGATTTCCAGGGTCGTCTGGACCGAGTTGGCATCCGGGACCTCCCACACGTCAACAACGGTGTTCAAGCGACCGATGACGTTGAAATAACTCCCCTGGAGCTTCCAGTTGCCGTGTTTTTCCAACTGCGGCGCCAGCGAGCTGAGCATTTCCGTGAATTTCTGGACCTTGCCCGCCCGGAGTTTGATGTGTGCAAATACATACGCCATACTGCCTCCTTTTGTTAGGGGTTAATAGATTAGGGGTTAATAATACCTGTGTTAATGCAATATACCCTGACTTATCCGGCTGCTTCCCGCGACCTCCTGAATCGAGCTAATTGCGGTCCACCCAATCCTTACCGGTCTGAAGGGCATAGCCGTCGGCTTCTTCCTGGCTGGTAAAGGTCTGCTCGGTTCCCCGGAGCGGGTAAAACTCATCGACCACTCCATCGATGAGCCGAAAGACCCGGGCCACCGGTTTCCAGTCGCCGCCATCGAGTTGTTTCGAACGCGGCTCAATATAAAAGCCCTCATACTCTTCGGTATCTGGCATCTTTAGATCTCCTTCTTCTTCCCCGTATTCGGGTAATTCCCAACATCTCCCGGAGCTTGGCCTTCTGAAAACCAATAACGACGGCATCGTCAACGGTAATCACCGGAAGAGAGACTCGGCCTGGGGGTTGACGGAGACGTTCCTGGGCCGCCGCGTCAGTACTGACATCATGGGCGGTGAATGCTATGCCTGCCTGCGAAAGAAACTCCTTCGCCACTGTGCACGGGCCTAAGGTGGGGGTGGAATAGACGACGACCTGTTTCTCCATACTGTGTTTGTATCGCTTCGGCCCGTGTCCGGTCAATGTTTTACCGATGGAGCGTCGCGCGCACGCTGATGTATAGCGATCTATGCTCATTCGATCCGAAAAAGAGAGCGACCGGGCGGCAGTCTATCGAATCAATACAGCGGCCTTTGAAACGCGTGCTGAGGCCGAGCTTGTTGAAACGCTACGTGAATGCGTACAACCGCTCATTTCGCTCGTTGCCGAGGTGGATGCCGCAGTTGTCGGTCACATCATGTTCTCGCCGGTCTGTGTGTCGGCAGACCTTAGGCTCAGTCTGATGGGACTGGCCCCAATGGCAGTGGCACAGGCATATCAACGCCAGGGCATCGGTTCGGCTCTTGTTCGGGCCGGCCTTGAACGCTGCAAGGCGCTGGCATGCAGCGCAGTCGTCGTTCTCGGTCATCCGGCGTATTATCCACGCTTCGGGTTTTTACCGGCCTCCCGGTTTGGACTCCGCTGCGAATACAACGTTCCTGACGAGGCGTTTATGGCAATGGAATTGGAGCCTGGATCCTTTGAGCGGTGCATTCATGGTGGCCAGCGCAGCGTGGTGAAATACCATGCTGCGTTCAGCAACGTCTAACCCTCCGAGCGTGTCGCGCGTTCCCCGGAGTGCTCGTGAACCGCTCCGGGAACGCACGACACAATACCCGTGGCCTGCTGACCCTTCCTCACGTATCATGCCAACCCATGAATCCTCATGTCATTGTCTGCGCGGCCTTTGTTGTGGGTCTTGCCTTTTCCGCCGGCCCGGTACCCGCCGACCCGACCCGGCAAGACAACCATTCCCAGAACCCACATGTGACTTCCAATATGACTACCGCGCAATCTGCCGTTCCAGAGACTTGGCACGAAGCCCAACTCGTGCGTAATACTCGACAACTGACCTTTGCCGGCAGGCGCGCCGGCGAGGGCTATTTCAGCCCGGATGGCTCGCAACTCATCTTTCAGAGTGAGCGTGAACCCGACAATCCGTTTTTTCAGATTTATGTGATGAATCGCCTCACCGGACAGACCCGCCGGGTCTCGCCCGGAATCGGTAAGACGACGTGTGCCTGGTTCCATCCCTCACAGGAAAAAGTTCTGTTTGCCTCAACGCATGAAGACCCGGAGGCCGAAAAGAAACAGCAGGCAGAGTTGGAAGAACGTCGCGCGGGCACCCAGCGGCGTTACGAGTGGGACTTTGATGAGCAGTACGACCTTTTTGAGGCAACGCTTGATGGACGGGACATGCGGAAGCTGACCGAGGCAAGGGGCTACGACGCCGAGGGCTCCTGGTCTCCGAACGGCGATTTCATCGCCTTTGCCTCGAATCGTCACGCCTATGCGGCAACCCTGCCAGCCGAGGAGAAAGAGCGCTTTCAGCTAGACCCGTCATCACAGATGGACATCTACATCATGCAGGCGGATGGGTCAGACGTGCGTCGGTTGACGACCTCGTTGGGCTATGACGGTGGGCCGTTTTTCAGTCCGGACGGTAAACGTCTGGTCTGGCGTCGGTTTTCCCCCGATGGTGCACAAGCCGAAGTCTGGACCATGCGCATTGATGGGACAGATCAAAAGCAGGTGACGAAACTGGAAGCCATGTCCTGGGCGCCGTATTTTCATCCGTCCGGTGACTATCTGATCTTTACGACCAACCGCCACGGTTTTGGGAATTTTGAGCTGTATATTGTGGACACTGAGGGGCAGGCCGAACCCGTGCGGGTCACCTATACCAACGGTTTTGACGGCCTGCCGGTGTTCACTCCGGACGGAAAGCGCCTGTCGTGGACCAGTAGCCGGACCACGAATAAAAAGGCGCAGGTCTTTTTTGCCGACTGGGATGATGCCGAGGCCCGCTGCTTGTTGGGACTCGACTCCACCGACGCGGTAGCCCTCCGAACGCACGAGGTGCGAACGTGTAAGCTCCGCCAGGTTGTTGCCGAACTCGCCTCCGAGCGCATGGCCGGACGGCTCACGGGAACGGACGGCGAAAGGCTGGCAACGGAGTACGCAGCCGCGATGCTGGAAGAAATCGGGCTCGAACCCACCGGCGACAATGGGACGTTTTTTCAGTCTTTTGAGTTCACCGCCGGCGTCTCCCTTGGTCCGAAGAATGTGTTGAAACAGGCATCAGATCAGGGACGGGCGTATGCCATTGATATGGACTGGCGTCCGTTAACCTTCTCGCAGGTAGGGGATTTTACACCTGCCGGTGTAGTCTTTGCCGGCTATGGCATTGTCGCCCCGGCTGTCGACGAGCATCCGGAATATGACTCCTATGCCCATCTGGATGTGCAAGGCCAATGGGTTTTGGTATTGCGCTATCTGCCTGAAGACATAGACGCCTCCTATCGCCAACATCTCAACCGCTACGCCAGCCTGCGCTATAAAGCTATGGTCGCCCGCGACCGGGGAGCGCGGGGACTAATCATTACGAGCGGGCTGAAGACCACGGTTAAGGAGCGATTGGTTCCCCTCGTCTTTGACGCCTCACTGGCAGGTAGCAGCATCGGGGCGGTGACCGTGACTGACGCGCTGGTCGAGGAGTGGTTTCAGCAGGCGGGTAGGTCGCTGAAAGAGCTTCAGGAGACATTAGACACCGGACGGCTCATACCTGGCTTCAGCCTCGATGGCCTGACGCTCGGAGCGACGATCGATATTCGGCAGGAGAAACGCCAGGGCCGCAACGTCCTGGCGCGGCTACGCGCGACTGAGCACGTGGTGGACGCTGGTATCGTTGTGGTTGGGGCGCATATCGACCATCTGGGCACGGGCCTGGGGAATGGGTCGCTGGCCCGCGAGGATGAAAAGGGCCGTATCCATTTTGGAGCCGACGACAATGCCTCCGGCGTAGCGGCCGTCCTGGGTATTGCCAAAACGCTCGCCGCGCAACAAGCCGAAGGCGAGATGGCTCTGAAGCGCGATGTTGTATTTGCTTTGTGGTCGGGTGAAGAGTTGGGTCTTCTGGGGTCGAGCCACTTCGCTAAGACTTTCGGCCAGACAGAGCAGCCGACGCTCGCCCCTGCCATTGTTGCCTATCTCAATTTGGACATGGTCGGCCGACTTGATACCGCCCTGGTGCTGCAAGGCGTTGGCTCAAGTTCGATCTGGCCCGAAGAAATTGAACAACACAACGCGCCCATCGGTCTACCCATCACGCTCCAAAACGACAGCTATCTGCCCACCGATGCGACCTCGTTCTATCTCAAGGGCGTTCCCGTTCTAAACGCATTTACCGGCGGGCATGCGGAATACCACTCGCCGCGCGATACCGTAGAAAAGCTCAACTATGCCGGGCTCACACAAATTACCCGGCTGATGACCGGCTTGACACGCTCGTTGGCCAGCACCGAACAGGCTCCGGACTATATCCGAATCGAAAAGCCCCGCCATCTTGGCAGCCGTGGTCGCCTGCGGGCCTATCTGGGCACGATTCCCGACTATGCCCAGGGCAATATCACCGGGGTCAAGCTCTCTGGGGTGGCGACCGGCGGTCCGGCCGACCGGGCTGGGGTGCAGGCCGGAGATGTGGTGCGTGAGCTGGCGGGTAAGGCGATTGAGAATATCTATGACTACACCTTTGTCCTTGGGGGTCTCAAAGTTGACGAGCCGGTCGGGATGACGGTCATGCGTAACGGGCAGCGGGTTGAACTGACAATCACACCTGCGTCACGAGAATGAGCCCGGAACGGAAACTTCCTGCACGATGTCTTGCTTACGGCGTATTCTGCTGATCTTCGGTGTGCTGCATCTCTCGTATGTCTCCTCACTAGCGGCGCTTCCCCTGGCATGGACCGTCCTTGGGCCGGGCGGCCAGGCGATTGTGCGCGTGGTGTCAACTGCGACGGCCTGTCCTGCGCTACAGATGAATGCCGAGCCCTTCCCGTTGCGCGTACGCGCGTATCCGGCCCGACCGGACTTTCCGGTCCTGGTCTGCGAGGCTGCATTGCCGCCCGATACTGCCAGCGTCACAATGGATGGACGCCAACTGCCCCTTCTTGCACGTGCGCCAGAAAAGATTGTCGTTCTGGGCGACACCGGCTGCCGTATGAAAAACACCCTGGTCCAGGCGTGTAACGATCCGAATGCCTGGCCATTTGCGCGCATTGCCCGGAGTGCCGCGGCCTGGCAGCCTGACCTGGTGCTACACGTGGGTGATTACTTTTATCGGGATTCGCCCTGTCCGACCGGCAACACTGCTTGTGCCGGCAACCCGTGGGGAGATACCTGGGCGGCCGCTCAGGCCGACTTCTTCGCGCCAGCTGAGCCCTTACTCAGTGTGGCGCCGTGGATATTTGTTCGGGGCAATCACGAAGAGTGTCAGCGAACGGGTAATGCCTGGTTTCGTTTGCTTGATCCCCGGCCCTTACCCCAGGAATGTACCGACCAGACTGAGCCCTATACCGTGCCAATCGGAGAGCGCACGCTGTTCGTTCTGGATACCACGACGGCACATGACCTGAGGGCTGCGCCCGAGACCGTCGCCCACTTCGCCACGCAGTTGGCGGCACTGGCCGAGCACCGCCCGGTCTGGCTGTTGTCTCATAAGCCGTTCTGGGCCTTTGGCACGCGGGGACAGGCGCAGGGCAGAGATATACTCTTCCGAGCCAACCCGACCCTTCAGGCTGCGGTCCAGCAGGGATTGCCCGACGGCATTGAATTGATCCTGTCGGGCCATCTCCACACGACCGAGTTCCTGGCCTTTGCGCAAGGAAAGCCGTATCAGTTTGTAGTTGGAAATGGCGGAGCACTGCTCGACCCTCCACTTGCTACCGAACTGGTTGGGCTCGACATAGCCGACCGAACGGTCTTACAGGCGGAAACGCTGACGGGTTTTGGCTATGTGACGCTGGAGCGGAGGAAGGGGGGCTGGACGATCACGCCACGCGATACCGCAGGGCTGCCCCGACCGTGCCGCTTCAAGAGTACAGGGATGAGTTGCGCGCCGCAGGACTGAGCAGGTCGCCCACGTCTTTCACAACAATGTCGGCTCCATTGGCTTTGAGCAAGTCGCCGTGACCGCGACGATCAACACCAACCACCAGACCGAAATTTCCGGCGCGGCCCGACTGCACGCCTGAAATGGCGTCCTCAATCACCACGGCCCGAGCCGGCCGTACCTTCAGCTTGTCCGCCGCCGCCAAAAACATATCCGGAGCGGGCTTGCCAGCTAGTTTCTCTTGGGCGGCGACCTCTCTATCAACCCGGAGATCAAAGAGGTGCGTAATCCTGGCTGATCTGAGCACGAGTCCACAATTTGCGCTGGGCGTGACGACCGCGGTTTTCAGCCCCAGTTGCCGGACATGGGTGGCAAAGGCCGTGCTGCCAGGGAAGGCCTCCACGCCGTCCGAGGAAATGACCTGATTCACCAGGGT
Organism: uncultured Binatia bacterium (SeqCode); assembly: GCA_965243855.1. Lineage (GTDB taxonomy): Bacteria > Desulfobacterota > Binatia > Bin18 > Bin18 > Bin18. Next base: position 600,946 of record CBDEWE010000003.1, read on the forward strand.
ATCTTTCTGGTTGCCCAGGCCGTGAACCGTCTCCCAATCGGGAGGCGCGGTCGGTCTTCCTTCCGGTAGCTCGATATGACGTGATTCGAGAAAGCTTCGCACGCCGTCATCCAGAGCTTTCCCGTCGACATATAAATTGTAATCCGTTCGAAGGTCAAAAGGCTGAAAGGACAGGCTGTGGCTTGTCGCGTACTGACGTAGAAAGCGGTCGAACATCTCTTTCCAACAGGCAGCATGAATTTTTGCCGTGGCCGTCAGCACGCCGTCCAGATCGAACAGTACGGCGTCAAAGCGCTCAGGGGTAATAAGATTGGAATCGCTCATTCTGGTATACTTCTCTGCTCTTTTTTTTGGTCCTCGGTCCCTGAGGGCTCACTGTAGCATAATTTTCTAATGAAATTATTGCCTGGGTGTTAAAATGAAGGAATACTGCTGTTCTGATACTGGCTGGAGCAATACGCAGGATGTTACGGCTGTAGAGTTAGTGGGTGCGGTTCTATGCCCTACGAACAAGGCGTTCTCTTCCCGGAAGAGATAGGCTCTCAAGCAGGTCAGGCGGCTCCGTCTGAGACCCTGCCCGTGTGTGAAACGCCTGAGTATACCTTGGTGACGGAACCGGCTCAGCTTGAGCGCGTGCTGCCCAACCTACATGCCGCACCCGTCTTATCCTGCGATACCGAAACAACCGGGCTCGACTTTCGGAAAGATTCACTCCGGCTCGTCCAGATCGCGACACCGGACCACGCCTATCTGTTTGATGTGCGTCGCATCCCCACTGAAGCGCTCTTCCCCCTGTTCAGTACACCGCGCCGCTGGCTATTCCACAATGCCAAGTTTGATCTGAAATTTCTTGTCTCTGCTGGCTGTCCCTGGCCCGATACCGTCTTTGACACCATGTTAGCCAGCCAAGTGCTCAAGGCCGGGCTGCGCGTCCGCCATAGTCTCGAAGAGGTGGTTGAGCAGGAATTGAGTCTGGCCCTGCCGAAACACTTGCAAACCGCCGACTGGTCGGGAGAACTCAGTCCCGCCCAGTGTGAATATGCCGCTCGTGATGCGGGGGTGCTGTGGCCGCTGTACAACCGTTTGCATCCGGCCCTGGCCGAGGCTGGCCTGGAACGGGCGGCGGAGATTGAATTTCGCTGCGTCAAGGCGCTGGCCTGGCTGGAACTCGCCGGTATCGCCTTTGACGCCCAGGGCTGGCTGGCGCGGACGTTGGAAGATGAATCCCAACTCGAAACGCTCACCCATCAACTCCACGCCTACGCCCGGGATGTTGGAATGTCCATCAACTGGGCGTCATCGCAGCAAATCAAGGCCCTGTTCCAGACTCTCGGTATCGAGCTGCCCAATGTCCGCTCTGCCACGCTCAAGAAAATCAATCATCCCATTGCTGACCTTCTGGTCAGCTATAAAGAAGTCGCCAAACGGGTCAGTACCTATGGTCGGAGTGTGGTCGACTCGTTTTTCGATGCGAACTCGGGCCGGGTGTATCCGGTGTATTTTCAGAACGGAACAGCCACCGGTCGCATGAGTTGCGGTGGCCCAAACATCCAACAGATCCCAAAGGCGCGTGCCTTTCGCGCCTGCTTTTGCGCCGCACCGGAAAGGGTTCTGATTAAGGCTGACTATTCACAGGTCGAACTACGGATTGCCGCGGTCCTGGCCAACGACCCGACCATGCTGCAAGCGTTTCGAGAGGAAACCGACCTGCACGCCCTGACCGCCTCGCGCATCCTGCACATCCCGCTCAATCAAGTCGAATCGCACCACCGCCAACTCGCCAAGAGCGTTAATTTCGGCCTGCTGTACGGTATGGGGGTGAATGGCCTGAAACAGGATGCGGAGGCAAAGTACGGTGTCCGCATGTCCGACCGGGAGGCGGCCCAATACCACCGCGCGTTCTTTCTGACCTATCAGGGCATCGCTCGCTGGCATCAGCAGGCCAAACAACAGGCCGAGCAGGTGAGGCATCAGGAGAGCGGCCTCGCAACCCGCACCCTCACCGGTCGCCGTTTCCTGGGGGTGCGACACTTTAACGTGCTCCTCAATATTCCGGTGCAAGGGACGGGTGGCGACGGCCTCAAGCTGGCTCTGGCGCGCTTGTTTGAACACCGTGACCAAGCGCCACGGGCGATGCCCGTTGCCTGCGTCCACGACGAGATTCTGGTCGAAACGCCTCTGGCCGATGCACAAGCCACCCAGACCTGGCTGACCAGCCATATGGTTGAAGCCATGCGAGAGATCGTGGCGGACCGGGTTCCGATTATGGTCGAAGCGGTGATCGGCAAGAACTGGGCCGGCACGCCTCTCGGTGATTAGCAGCAGGCAGCCCGAGGGCTGCCTCCACAAGAAGGAACGGTATTGTCGGAGCGCTGGTTGCTGCGCTACAAGTACAGGCGCGAGGGCAGGGGATCAGATAAAAATCTCAGAGCGCTCTCGTTGAGCGCATGCCAAGACACCCCACCACCGATATTCAACTTTTACCCCGAGAGCGCTGGAGCCGAAAAAAACTCCTTGAGGCGTTGGCAGAGACGTTCTCCATCCACAAAGAGCCGCTCACAACCGAGCGGCGTGTACACTACGACACGGCTGACTGGCAACTCAGCCTGTACCGTCTGGCCCTGTGTGCGAACGCGAAGACGCTTGCCCTCCGGTCGCATGATGCGGTCTTCCCGCTTGAAGAGCTGCCGTGTCCCAGTCTTCCTACTGCGGCAACGGATTTGCCGCACAGCCGTTTGCGAGAGCGCCTAGTGGCGCTGATTGACGACCTTCCGCTCACCTTGTTCTTCAGCCTGCACACAAGTATCACCCCGATACGCATACTTGACCATCGCCAGAAGACAACGGTGCGCCTGATTATTGAAGAGCATACTCTCGCCAAGAAAAATCAACAGCGTTTCCTCCGGCCGCGTATCTGGGTCCATCCGCTCAGAGGCTATCAGAAAGAGGCGCAACGATTAGTCCTGTGGTGCAAGGAGCAGGACCTCATACCGGCGACCGGGAGTGTCAACCAGGAGGTATTGACGATAGCCGGCCGCTCTCCGGGTAAATATTCGGTCAAACGCCCCGTGCCGATACAGCCGGAAGTCCCGGTTGAGCGAGCAGTTCGTCGCCTCTTGGGCCTACTCCTGGCCATGGTGCGCTACAACGAGCGGGGCCTACGTCAGGGGGATGATCCACTTTATTTGCACGACTTTCGGGTTGCCGTCAGACGGGCGCGCTCCCTGCTCGGACAGACTCGTAAGGTTTTTCCTCCCAAAGCAACCCAGCGGTTTCGAAAAGATCTGGCTCAGCTTGGCCGGTCAACCGGGAGCGCACGGGATTTGGATGCTTTTCTCCTGGTGCAGGACGCGTACCGGCAGCGGCTTCCGGCTGACAGCCGGTCCGCCCTTCAACCTTTCTCCGCTTTTCTCCAGCAGGAACGGCGGGAACACTATCGAACTCTGGTGAAGACCTTTGAGACCAAGCGCTATCGGGCCGTAGTCCGAGAGTGGGAAGCGTTTGTGAACCAGCCTGAGGACGACAACTTCCATACCCCAGCCGTCAAAGAATTCGTCTTCGAACGGGTGGTCGAGAAATGCCGGGCCCTCGCCTCAATGGAGCCGAACAGCCTGCAACACGCCGCCAGCGAGCAGCTCCACAGGCTGAGAATCGAATGTAAAAAACTCCGCTATCTGCTGGATTTTTTTATTACCGCCTTGTCCGAACTCCCTGTCCGAAGCGTGCTCAAGCAGTTGAAGCGCGTCCAGCGGACCCTGGGCCGGATACAGGATATCAGCGTCCAGAACGTCCTGATCCAACAGTTCAGTACGACCGGTGGAGGTTTTGCCTTTCACGAAAACGGCACGCACTCTGCTCTGGGAGTCCTGCTTACTTCGCTGACTTCAGAGCGGCAGGCGTTGCAGCAGCAGGTTGTGGAGGAGTTTCGGGCGTTGATCGCGGTGATTGCCCCGATGATTCCGCCTTTGAGCGGTCCTGACCGGGCTGAGATTGTCGAGCCGCAAGACCAGCAGGATCAGCAAGAGCGGGCAGAGAGCTTGGCCGAGCCTGATTGAGCAGCGTTTCCACTGCTGTCCACAACTGTTCATACGCCTGGGATGCCCGGGAGTGCGGAAGCGAGACGAGGACCGGTTCCCGGTGGATGCCCATGTTTTCGACATCGACGAGATATGGGATGGCCTGTGGAAGGGCTTCGGGGTGAGAAGCGGTCAGCTCCTGCATGACTGACCGATGCAGTTTTTTTTGCCGTTCCACCATGGAGAAAAACGTGCGGAGTTTATTGGGGTTGTCACCGTGTTTGGTGTAAAACGTCCGAAGCTGTTGATACGCATGGACCGACAGCGGTGAGGGGACAATGGGAATCAGGATGCAGTCTGCAGCATAGAAAACGTTTTGCGCAATCAGGCTTACCCCGGACGGACAGTCGAGGATCACATACTGGTATTCGTCCCGGAGCGCGGCCAAGCTGCGGTACAGGCAGTGCGCCGGATGTTTGGCTTGCTGAAACACCTCTGTCAGGTGACGGTGAGACAATGCGCCCGGCAGCAGGTCCAGGCGCGCAAAATCGGTCGCCTTGATGCTCTTTTCAAGCGACTTTCCGCCAGGCGCAAAAACCTTCTTCTTGGCTTTGAGCCTAGGTTGGATGCGAAAGTAATAAGTAGCCGAAGCCTGAGGGTCGAGATCGCAGAGCAGGGTCCGGGCTCCAGACCGTGCGGCTAGATAGGAAAGATTGACCGCCGCGGCCGTTTTTCCCACTCCTCCCTTCAGATGGTAGAGCGCCAACACCTGCATCTTGCTCAAACCCCAGCCGAATCCTTTCCCTGCGGTACATAAAGCGGGCAATAGTGACAATGGTAGCGATGAAGCATAGTGTGTCTACACTATCACGCGAAGGAGGGAAGCCAATGGCAGGCATGAGCATTGACAAACTGAAGCAGATCTTGCGTGAAAGACAGCTTCCGGCGGATGTTGAACCGCCGATTGAGGCCATGCGTAAAAGCATGGAAAAGCTGGCCTTCCAGGCCGCGGACGATATTGAGACAGAGGCGGTGAGCGTGGCGGACCGCGCCGCAGAATGGGTCCGCGCGCCGGGCAGTCAGGCCGAGCGGGCCCTCCTCTATCTGCACGGCGGAGGCTATGTCGTCGGCTCGATCAATACGCACCGGTCGCTGGCCGGAGAAATCTCCCGCTACGCCCAAGCCGCGGTTTTGCTCGTGGATTATCGTCTGGCGCCGGAAGAGCCCTTTCCGGCTGCAGTTGACGATGGTGTCGCGTCTCTCAGATGGCTGGTTGAGCAAGGGTTCTCGCCGAAAAATATCGCTATTGGCGGGGACTCGGCCGGGGGCGGGTTGACCCTGGCGACCTTGGTTGCGGCGCGGGACAACAGCGTCCCCATGCCCGCGGCCGCGGTGGCGATCAGCCCGTGGTCGGATATGACCTGCTCGAACGAGTCGTACCAGACCAGAGCGGCCGCCGATCCCATGGTGACTGTCCATGGTCTCAAACGTATGGCGGGACTCTATGTTGGTGACAGCGACCTCACGCATCCGTATGCGTCGCCCAATCTGGCGGATCTCAGTGGCCTACCGCCGGTGTTGATCCATGTCGGTCGGGATGAGATTCTGCTGGATGACGCCATGATATTCGACGAAAAGGCGAAAGCGGCGGGCGTCGAGTGTAGCCTCGAAATCTGGGACAATATGATCCATGTCTGGCATGCCTTCCATCCCATGCTGGATGAGGGCAAAAGGGGCATTGAACGGGTAGGAGAATTTCTGCGCGAAAAATGGGCCGCGGCCTAGGAAAGCCGGAATGCTTGCCGGGGCGGACCTTACGTCTGCCCTGGTTGAGATTGACCTGGATCGCTGGTGGCTGGAGTCAGAAGGACAGGGAAACGCATGAACGACGAACAGATCGCCCAATTCAACGCAAAACAGCGCCAGGCGTTTGATAATGTGTATGATCGTTTTCTGGTCGAATTACCCCAGGATGTCTGCGCCCGCATGGAACGTATCGTTGCCGCGCCCGATATTCAGGCGGGAGAAAACGTGCTGGATGTCGGGACGGGGACGGGAGCACTCATGCCCGACATTCGCAAGTATCGGCCCGGCCACATCTACGCCTGCGATCTGTCAGGCAAAATGCTGGAGCAGGTCGCGAACCGTTACCCCGAAGTCGAACGCCACCAATGTGACATCCGGGACCTGAAACTGCCCGACGCCTGCGTCGATGTGGTCTTCATGAATGGCATGTATGGCAATATCGCGGACAAGCCTGGAGCGCTACGCAATATCATGCGCATGCTGCGACCGGGCGGGCGGGTCGTGATCAGTCACCCGGAAGGCCGGGAGTTTGTTGAAGGGCTCGTTCGCTCGGAGCCGTTTCCGATTACGGCGCTCCCCTCACAGGACGAAGCGCATTCCTTCCTCGGATCGTATGGATTGACGGTGGCACAGTATACGGACGAGGAAAAATTGTTGATCGTTGTGGCGGTCAAATAGGGCTGTCGGATTACGCTTTGCTAATCCGACCTACGGAACTACCCATGCTTGTCCAGAAAATAATCAATCAACCGGCGGGAGATGCTAATACGGCCGGGGATGGCGGGCATGGCATCCGGGCTGAACCAGGCCGCTTCGGCGATTTCCACGCCGTCCACTTCAATCTCGCCCGCTGCATACTCGGCGGTAAAACCGAGCATGAGCGAATTCGGAAACGGCCACGGCTGACTGGCAAAATACCGAATATTATCGACCGTGATACTGACCTCTTCCTTGATTTCTCTGGCAACGCTCTCCTCTATGGTTTCTCCGGGTTCCACAAAGCCGGCCAGCACACTGTACATCTTGGTCGGGAAATGAGGCGAGCGGGCGAGCAGGATTTTTCCGTCGCGCTCCACCATGACAATAATGGCGGGTGACAAGCGGGGGAAGCTCAAGAGCTGGCACTTGGGGCAGTGCTTGGCCCGCTCATCCGATTTGGTTTCGTTGCGGGTCCCACACCGCCCGCAGTACTGATGGGTGCGGTCCCACTCGACGATCTGGACGGCGCGACCACCCAGCACGAACAAATCCTCGTCCAGTCCGCCGTGCGCCTGACGGAGGTCTTTGAAGTCCAGGTGGTCGGGCACCGACGCGTCCAGCACATCAACGGCATAACACGCCTGCCCGTCGTACCGTCCAAGATAATGCCGATTCCCCGCGGAGACCCCCAACTCTTCAAAGCGCTCCAGGCAGGGCACCTGAAACGTCTCATCATGCTTCTGGAGTAGGAGCCGGTTGCGGTGAAAGCCGAACCACCAGGCCGGGCCGGACAGGTCGTGGGGCGGTGCGACCTCGGAAATAAACGTCTTCCGCATGCCAAAGATCGGCTGTCCGTGGGAGTGTGGCGCGTTGCGGGCGGGCATACCCAAATCCTCCAATCTTGGTGTGGTCAGCGGTACGGTGTTTGCAAAGCATAGCAAACCTGCCCCCGACTGTATCCCCCAGACCCTTCGACTTCGCTACGCTCAGGGTGAAGGGGAGACCCGGCCCGGACTAGGATTTCCGCAGCAGCCTGATACATAGGGCAGACCGACGCAGAGGAGTTGCCGTATGGATCTCAACTATTCTCCCGAAGAAATGGCCTTTCGTGATGAAGTCCGCGCCTGGCTCAAAGACAACCTGCCGGACGAGCTGCGCAACAAAGTCGTCAACTATGAAGAGCTGACCAAAGAAGACCTGCTGCGCTGGCAGAAAATTACGGCCGAGCGAGGCTGGGGGGCACCCGACTGGCCGGAAGAGTGGGGCGGCACGAACTGGACTATCGTTCAGCGGCATATTTTTGAAGAAGAGTGCGGCTATGCCGGCTGCCCGCCGCGTATTCCCTTTGGCGTGTCCATGTGTGCGCCCGTCCTGCACAAATTTGGTACCGAAGAGCAGAAACAGTGCTTTCTGCCCGGCATGTATAATGGCGACGTATTCTGGTGCCAGGGCTATTCCGAGCCGGGCTCAGGTTCGGACCTGGCTTCGCTCAAGACGAGTGCGGTTCGGGAGGGAGACACCTATGTCGTCAACGGCCAGAAGATTTGGACTACCTGGGCCCAGCACGCAGACTGGATATTCTGTCTGGTTCGGACCAGCGCCGATTTTCCAAAAAGGCAACAGGGCATTTCCTTTTTGCTGATGGATATGAACACGCCGGGTATTAGCGTCCGACCGCTGATGCTCATGGATGGTGGCCATGAGGTGAACGAGGTGTTCTTTGACGATGTGCGGGTACCGGTGGAAAACCTCATCCACGAGGAAAATGATGGCTGGACGGTCGCCAAATATCTTCTGGGTTATGAGCGCCTCGGTACGGGCAACACCGGTGCATCAAAGCGAGAGGTGCTGCGCTTGAAAGAACTGGCGGCCCAGCAGTCTAAAAACGGCAAACCGCTCATCGACGACCCGCGCTTCCGCGACCGGCTGTCGCGGGTGGAAGTTGAGTTGATGGCTTTGGAGATCACCAATCTGCGCTTTCTGGACCAGATGCGGGGGGGACGGGCACCGGGCGCGGAGGTCTCCCTGCTCAAGATTCGCGGGACGGAAATCCAACAGGCGCTCACGGAACTCATGCTGGAAGCGGTCGGGCCGCTTGCCCAGCCGTTCCAGTCGCTATACGCCACGGACTTTGACCGGCAAACGGCCAGTATCGCTCCGCGCTACTGCAACTACCGCAAGACTTCGATCTATGCGGGTTCCAATGAGATCCAGCGCAATATTATCGCCAAGGCGTCCCTCGGGCTGTAAACCGGATTTGCAAACAGGAGACCTCAGCGTGAACTTCGACTACAGCGAAGAACAACAGCTGCTGACGCAGAGCGTCCGGCAATTTCTGACCAAAGAATATACCTTTGCCGCTCGCCAGGCGATCATCGAGTCCGATCAGGGCTATAGCGAGCAGGTCTGGACCACGTTTGCCGAAATGGGCCTGCTGGGGCTGCCCTTTGCGAGCGAGGTTGGTGGCTTTGGGGGTAATGCGGTAGACCTGATGCCGGTCATGGGAGCGATTGGTGACGGGCTTATTGTCGAGCCCTACCTGGCCAGCGTCGGTCTGGGTGGACAGTTCATTGCTAGGGGCGGCAGTCAGACCCAGCAGCAGGAGATTCTGTCGGCTCTCGTCGCAGGTCGGTGCAAGCTGGCGTTCGCTCAAACCGAACGCGAGGCGCGCTATAATCTGGCGCATGTCGCCTGCCGGGCGGAGAAGACCGATAACGGCTATCGGCTGGAGGGCGAGAAATGCGTCGTCCTGCACGCGCCCTACGCTGATAAACTCATTGTGTCGGCACGCACTGCAGGACCCACTACCGCCGCGGACGGCATTAGCCTGTTCGTGGTAGACCCGAGCGCGCCGGGGGTGACGCTCACGCCCTATCGCACGATTGATAATTTACGCGCCGCGGATGTGCGTTTCGCCGGGACGGTTGTTCCCGCCGATGCGCTGATCGGTCTGGAAGGACAGGCCCTGCCGCTGATCGAAGCCGTGGTGGACTACGCCACCGCCCTGGTCTGTGCCGAAGCGGTTGGGGCCATGCAGTTTGCGAATGACACCACGCTTGAGTACCTCAAGACCCGCAAGCAGTTCGGGGTACCGATCGGCTCGTTTCAGGCCCTGCAACACCGCATGGTCGAGATGACGATCATCGTTGAGCAGGCCAAATCCATGGCCTGTCTGGCCTGCGTGAAGGCCGACAGCGCGGATGCCGACGAACGCCGCCGGACCATATCCGCAGCAAAAATCCATATTGCCGACGCCTGCCGTCACATCAGCCAGGAGGCTGTTCAGTTGCACGGGGGGATGGGCATGACCGAGGAATTGAAAGTCAGTCACACCTTCCGCCGCCTGACCATGATTGCCCAGACCTTTGGCGACGCAGACCACCACTTGGAGCGTTTTGCCGCGTGCGAATGAGGGGGAAGGGACAGTCCTGTTAACCGACTGATAGGGACGGTCGGTTGTTCAATATGTCGGGGTCGAAACCGGCCGTGCGTTTATACGAACGGGAGATTTCTTCCAGTTCGCGTTGGCTGATGACGGCGTCAAGATCGGTAAACCCGTTCGGCGCGCGTTGCTCGACAAGCTCCATGCACTGTTCCGGCCCGACTTTTCTGTTCGCTTGCACAACTGCCGCGGTAGCCGGACGACGCGTGGCATCATAGGCGGTCACGGCGTGCTCAATCGATGGCTGGAGCGCGAGTTCCCGTGCCAATACGCGCGCATCAATAATGGCCTGGGAGGCTCCGTTTGAGCCGACCGGATACATGGGATGGGCCGCGTCGCCCAGCAGCGTCACTCGGTCGAAATCCCAGCTCGGCAGCGGGTCACGATCGACCATCGGATATTGATAAATGGTCTCAGCCTGCCGCATGAGTTCCGGTACATCGAGAAAATCAAAGCTAAACGATGCAAACGGGGCTAGCGCTTCTTCAAGACGCGCCGTGTGTCCCCAGTCTTGCGGGGGCATGGGTTGATCGTCGGCGACCTTGAATTCCGCCACCCAGTTGATGAGCGCCTGGCCCCGCTTCTCGTGGTGTTTTGAAATCGGATAGATAACCACCCGCCGCTGAAAATAACCGGCCATCAGCATCGTACGGCCCGACAGAAACGGCTTGCCCTCGGTGACCCCGCGCCACATCGTAATCCCGTTCCATTTGGGCGGACCCTCGTCAGGGTAGAGTTGCTGACGGACGATCGAATGGACGCCGTCACAGGCGACAAGCAGGTCGGCCTCGATACGCCGCGCAGCCGTATCATTTGCTCTATCGACGAACTCGCCCCAGGCCCTTCCCGCTGCCTGTCCGAAGCGGACTAAATGGTGGCCGGTATAGACGCGCGCCTGGCCGAGCCGGTCTGCTACGGCTTGGTGGAGTACTTTTAGTAACTCGCCGCGATGAATGGAGAACTGGGGCCAGTGATATCCTGCGGCGCGGCCGCGGGGCTCACCCCAGATGCGCTGGCCATGTTTGGAGTAGAAGACCAACTCGCCGGTGGGAATGCCGACCGCGGCGAGGCCGTCCAGCAGGCCGAGTTCGGTCAACTCGCGGACCGCGTGCGGCAGCACGTTAATGCCGACCCCCAGCTCGCTGATCGTATGGGCGGATTCATAGATATCGACATTGGTCAGGCCAGCGTCGTGGAGAGACAAGGCCAGCGTCATGCCCCCGATGCCACCACCGATAATGGCGATTTTCACAAGCTGCCTCCCTCCACGTGCTTCGACTTCGCTCCGCTACACTCAGCACGAACGGAGGTACTGACCCAACCGACTCTCCTACTTCCCCGCCCACTCCACTATCACAAAGTCCCGTAGGTCGGATTAGCGCAGCGTAATCCGACCTACTCGCTCAACAGACTCCCCTGACCCACTAGACCCAATCGACTCAACCGCCTCAACCGACCCTTATATGTCGCGCACGTGCGGCAGCACGTACTTGCCAAAACGTTCCAGCGAGCGCAGCACCTTGTCGTGTGCCATGCCGCCGAAGTTGACCTCGAACAGCATATGGGTGATCCCCAAGCCTGCCTTGATGTTCTTGATACGCTGAATACAGCGCTCGGGAGTGCCGAACATCAGTCCGTCGCCTTTGTCCAGAACGTCGTAGCTGAGCTGAGAGAAGATAGCGCCGAGGCCCTTACCGTAGGCTTTGTACTCGTCCGACTGCCAGGGCTTGTCCAGGCTGGCGAAGAACTTGAAATAGCGCTCCAACTCCGTTGCAGCTTCGCGCCGGGCCTGGTCGTCGTCTTCGGCGACATACAGATGGTAAGTGCCCTGGACCTCTCTTTGCGCTGGGTCGTGTCCGTTGTCAATTAAGGTCTGACGATACAGATCGACGCGCTCGCGGAGCGATCCAAAGGTCGGATAGGCGAATGGGACGAGCATGATGTTATAGCCCTGCTCACCCGTCCAGACGAACGACTCCTGAGAAGCCACGGCGGCTGCCCAGACGGGGGGGTGGGGTTGCTGAACCGGCTTGGGCAGCGTTTTGACGTGATCGACGGTGAAGTAGTTGCCCGTGCACGTGACCTCGTCCTGGGTCCAGGCCTGGAGGATAACATCTAGCGCCTCGTGATAACGACCTTGGCTTTCGTCCGGGTTGATCCCAAACAGGTCGTACTCGTGGCGCAGGATACCTCGGCCGATCCCAAAATCGAGCCGCCCGTCGCTGAGGACGTCCAGCATGGCATATTCCTCGGCCGTCTTGATCGGGTTGGTCAACGGCAACAAGGTCACCGCGGTGCCGAAGCGAACGCGTTTCGTGCGCTGCGCAACCGCGGCGGCAAAAATCGGCGGAGAGGGAAAGGCATAGCCTCCGACGTAGTGCTCGGCAAACCAGATACTGTCCAGACCGATTTCTTCACACAGATCGATCTGCTCCAGCATTTCACCGTAATAACGACTGGACGATTTATGGCGCTCTTCGTAATAGTCAGGAATATACAACACGCCGAATTTCATGCGGTCCTCCTTCGGATTACAGCTCGATCGGATAGGGTGAGAGCTCGCCGCTGTCGTATTTCTCGGGAAGACCCGCCGTTGCGTTTTCCCAGACCAGCAGCATGGCGCGCTTGGGCGAAAAGCCCTGGTGTCGAATATCGGCCGGCATGGCCGCCACATCGCCGGGCTTCATGACCACCCTGGCTCGCGGATGGCCGGTCTCTTTGTCGCTCACCTGCCAGGTGATTTGATCGCTGACCTGGATAAACCATTCGACCCGGTCGTTGCCGTGAATGACCGGCAAGATGTGTTCCTCAGTGGTCGGGCAGAATAGGCTGTTGCGGCACACGGACACCACGGACGGGTTCCAGGTCACGTCGGAGCGGGACAGGTATTTGAACAGATTAAAGGCGTGGACCTCGTTCTCAAAGCCCGGCTCGGCATGAATCTCGGGTTCGTCCTGTTCGACATCGACAAAGGCGCGGTTGATCGGGTAGCCGTTTGCGTCCGAGCGGAGCGAAGCATCACCGGGCAGACCGGGCATGCGCCGGCAGGTCTCCCGGTTGCGTTCAATGGCTGCGGTATTGCTCCCGTTCTTTTTGCCGAAGACCGCGGTGCCGGTCTCCGCGGGCGCGGCAAACGGGTCAAAGCCGGCATTTGTCCAGTCGCTCAGCATGGCCTTGAAGGTGGCCAGAATCTCCGGCGTGTCAAAGGTCTCAACATAATCGAGGCCGGAGTCATGATAGCTGTCGTTATAGCGTCCGGCGTATAACTCTACCTGTCCGTACCGATTCCGGGTGCCGAGCACGGCGTCAAAATTGACCCAGCCGTAAAAAAATCCCCAGGCCACATCGCGCACCAGGGCCCTGAGAAAGGCATCGACCGGCAGGGTGTGGGAGAGTTGCGCCTCCCTGGCCGGCCAGCGGACGGTGACGAAATACTCGTTGCGTGAAAAAGAAAACCGTCCCAGCTCAAAACGCTTATACCCGGTCTTCGTGTCGGGAGCCGAGGCTTTGACGCTACTCATCGTCTATCTCCTTATGCTTCGCAAATATCCGCCCATTTTTCGACTGTAAGCGGACCTTTCAGCGTTTGCAGCAGTATGACGCACGGCTGTTCGGCAAGAAACTGATAGGCCGCACCGGCCGGGAGCAGGGCCTGATGCCCGCGCCGGAGTTTCATCCAGCCCATCGGTTTGCCGACGGGTGGTCCGGGCAGGCGTACGGACCCGTGCGTGTCCGGCGACACAACGGAGGCCGGGTCGTCGAGTTTGACCAGATGAAGCTCCAGGTGTCCGTCCATTACCACCGCGAATTCATCGTGCGCAGCGGTAAACCAGTCTGAGCGGCCTTCCGCGCGCAGGACTTCGACCACGTACTCCAGGTTTTTCGCCACGGCAATCTTTTCATACGGCCGGGCCTGAGAAGCCACCTCGAAGATATTGGAAAAGGCATAATGCCGGGCTTGGTCGTTAATGATCTCGACCCGGCCTTTCTCATACCGTTCCAGGGACCCAAACGCGGTCGTGTATTCCGACATACTGCTCCCTCCTGATACTGCCGGCCTGTTCGGCTGTGAACATAGCCTGTGTCAGCAGCGTCCTGCTACCTCGACCATGCGCGAGACTTTGCCCATGGCAATGCCCGTTGTGCGACGACCCAAGCCGCAGGACGGCGCAATCCACAACCGGTCTGCTTCGACATATCTGAGTACCTCACGAATGCGCTCCTCAATCTGAGCGTTGGTTTCGACTGACGCTTTGACATCAACAATGCCGGCAATGACCTGCATGCCCGTAGGAATATCGCGCAGACAAATCCGGTCGGCCCACTGTCCGGGGTGGGAGCATTCCAGGTGGACCTTGTCGATCACGCCGGCCAGTCGCTCAATATAGGGTAGCAACGCGTGAAGATTATGGGTGGTAATGGCCGACTGCGAGCCCAGGTCGCCCAGGCAACAGTGGATGGTCTTGAGCGTCTCAACCCCTTCAAAGCTCCGGGCGATCAAATCGGCCGCCTCTTCGGGAGCCAGACGGCCCAGGACGGAGCGAATGGCGATCGTGGGAATATCCAGTTGGATCTCTCGGACTTTGGCCGCTGCGAGCCTGCGCAGTTCCCGATTCACGATCTCGATTGCCTGTGGCACCTGGGCTCGGACCGCATCCGTCCATTTAAGGTGCCCGAGTACTTCTAAAGGACCGGGGACGGCGACTTTATCCAGGCTCGGTTCAATGTGGGATTCCCGGCGGAAGGCCTCGACATAGCCCAGTCCGCGAGGAGCCTCAATATCGCCGGTCAGTTCGTAGCGGGCAACGTCCCTATACGTCCGTAATTCGTCGGCTTGCGGTTTCACCAGGCGGATACCGGTGAGTTGGCGGGGAATGTGCTGAATGAAGACCTCAGCGAAAAATTCGCCACCCATGAACTGGGTTACGCCGGTCGCCTGCTGCTCGCGGATGGCCACTTCTGCCGCGCCGCTCAGTGTCGGTCTGACGAGCATGTCGGGCAGTTGTCCCCGGTGATACTGCAACAAGCGGTTCTGGTAGTGTTCAGGCAGAGGCCAACTTCCTACGACTGTTGTTCGGATCATGGCGACTCCCGTCAGCGATATATCCTTCTCGCTTGACACCTGACCGGCACGAGACGAGAAAGCCACGGTAGCGTACTCCTTCCTGGAACGGAAGTCGCGTTCCGCCCATCCCTGTATCTGTCTTGACAGCAAGGGTATGATTGGTCACGGATAGGAGCGGGCGCAGCGAGATGGAAAAACAACTATACGGGAGGAAATATGATTCACGTCACAGAGCTGGGATATATGGGTGTTGGCGTCAGGGATATCGACACCTGGAAGCATTTTGCGGCTAATATCATCGGCTGGGAAATTGTGGATGAAGGAGAAGGCGACCGCTGCTACGCGCGCATGGACTATTGGCATCACCGGATTGTCCTGCACAACGACCCGAGCGACGATCTGCTCTACCTGGGATTTCGGGTTGCTGGGCCCGAAGAGTTCGGGCAGATGCAGCAGCAGTTGACCGAGGCAGGCATTGACTACCGTGTGGGATCGCCGGACGAGGCTGCCGAGCGCCGCGTGTTGGAGGTGTTGAAACTCGCTGACCCTAACGGCAATCCAGTCGAAATTTTCCACGGGCCGCAGGTGCAGTTCAGCCAGCCTTTCTATCCCGGCCGCCGCATGCACGGTCGGTTCAAGACCGGCGCGGGCGGCTTGGGCCACTGTATTGTTGGCCAACAGGACACAGAGGCGGCGTATCGCTTTTACCGTGCCCTGGGTATGCGCGGTAGCGTGGAATACAAGATTCAAAGAGGCAAGCAGGTCATCGCGCCAGTTTTTATGCACTGCAATGAGCGTGACCATTCCGTGGCCTTTGGGATCGGCCCATCCGAGCAGCGCCTCAACCATATTATGGTCGAGGTGGACAATCTGGACGACGTGGGCCTGACCTATGAGATCGTCCGCGAGCATAAGGTGCCGGTCGCCATTACACCGGGGAAACACTCCAACGACCACATGTATTCCTTCTACTTCCGCACACCCTCGGGTTGGCTGATTGAGTATGGCTGGGGCGGACGTCCCGCGACCCATCAGTCCGAATACTATGTGCGCGACGTCTATGGCCATGCGCCCGAAGAGGGTGGCTTTGACGTGCGGAGTGAATCCCGCAAGACTGGGTAAAGCTGGCGTAAAGAGAGAGGAGGGCGAGCATGAAAATCGACGTTCACACCCATTTCTTATCCGAGCACATCGCCCGTACGCTCGAAAAACGGAATGACTTCCCCTACACCCGGCTGGTGGACGGTACGTATCATTTTCACTGCTGTCAGGGCTTAACCATTCCCATGCTGCCTCCCTTGTACGACATGCAGACCAAGCTGGCGCATATGGATGAGGCTGGTATCGATATCTCCATCCTGAGTCTTGCCGTGCCCGGACCGGACCGGGTAGGGGGTGCTCAGGCCGACGAGCTGGCCCGGATTGCGAACGATCTCCTGGCCGAACTCATTGCCGCCCACCCGGACCGCTTCTGGGGCTATGCGACGTTGGGCTTCGGGGACCCTGAGGCAACGCTCAGGGAACTCGACCGCTGTATCTCGGAGCTGCACTTTCGGGGTCTTCAGTTGTATTCCAATATCAACGACAAACCGCTCGACTCTCCCGAGTTCCGCCCCGTTTTCGCGCGTATGGCCGAACTCGGCCGGCCCATTTTTATCCACCCCACGGTACCTTTGAATCAGCGCTATTTGATGGACTTGGTGCCGGTACCGGTGTTGGCGTTCATGGTTGATAATACGCTGGCCGCTATGCGTCTGGCCCTGTCCGGGGTGCTGTCGGACTATGCCCAGGCGCCGGTCATCATCCCTCACGTTGGTGCAACCGTGCCGTATCTGATGGGGCGGCTGGACGGCATGCTGGGGGCTTTTGGTGGGGGGGACGTAGTAAAGGAGCCGAGTCGGTTTCTGAAAAAATTGTATATGGATACGGTAGCCTACGAGCCGGAACCACTGGAATGGTGCCTGTCGCTGATGGGAGCCCAACAACTCGTGCTGGGCACGGATCATCCCTATGGCTCCTGGCAACGGCCCATTGAGTTGGTGGAGAAACTGGCTTGCTCTGATGACGAACGCGAACAGATATTGCACGGAAACGTTGAACGTTTGTTTGCAGTGTGAGTAAAAGTCTCGATTGCGGTGAGAAGTTACAACTTATATCACCGTACAGTTCTTTTAGGCACAGGTGAACCATGAGGTCTACCATCCAGTCGCGCCAGTTGACGCTGCACGGTGTACAACTTGACGTATATGAGCAGGGACAGGGCCGCCCGATTCTCGTCCTACACGGAGAAGACGGGCCGTGTACTCAGGCTCCGTTTTCTTCTCTGTTGGCGAATCATGGTCGGGTGGTCCTGCCGACCCATCCCGGCTTTGGTCACGCGTCCGATGTGGCCGATATCGACACGGTGGATGACCTAGCCTATCTCTATCTCGATCTGCTCGATGAGTATGACCTCCGTGAGGTAGTTGTCATCGGCTGCTCGCTCGGTGGTTGGATAGCCGCCGAAATGGCGGTGAAGTCTACGGTTCGCCTCAGCCGTCTGATCTTGGTCTCACCGCTCGGTATCAAGGTCGGTGACCGGGAGACGCGGGATATCCCGGATATTTTCGCCCTGCCGCCCGAGGAGGTCGTACGGCTGCAATATCACGACCCAACCCGGGCCGCGGTTGATTACACCAGTCTGTCCGACGATGAACTCCTCGTGATTGCCCGCAATCGGGAAGCGACCGCTCTCTACGCCTGGGAGCCGTATTTTCATAATCCGAAATTGCGGCAGCGTTTGCACCGGATCGCTATTCCGACCCTTCTCGTCTGGGGGGCGAGTGATCGTTTTGTAACTCCCGGCTATTATGGTACCGCCTATCGTGACGCTATTCCTGGTGCGCAGCTTGCCGTCATTGACCAAGCCGGACACTGGCCGCACGTGGAACAGCCAGAGGTAGTTGTCGAGCGGGTCGGTGCGTTTTTTTCCTCAACATAAATAAAGGAGCCGTGTTCATGCGTGCCTGGCATTTCAGTGAAAACGCCTACCATCTGCTGCCCGATGCGAAAGAGTACGACTCGGTCCGTGTCACCCTTCCGAATCGTTACTACGATCCGAAAATCGGAGCCGACCTGTATCACCGATTTATCGACGAGTGGTTGATTGCCGAGGAGTTGGGGCTCGACATCATGGTGAACGAGCACCATCAGACTGCGACCAATCTCAACCCAGGCGGTCCCATCGTCATGGGTATCCTCGCCCGTGAAACCAAAACGGCCCGCTTGTTGATTCTCGGCAATCCGATTGCCAACCGGCGTGAGCCCGTGCGGGTGGCAGAAGAGATGGCCATGGTCGATGTCTACTCTCGCGGACGCCTGGAGGTCGGCTTTGTGCGCGGTGTGCCGTACGAGATGTCGGCCGGTAACCATCGGCCTACGCGCATGATGGAGCGCTTTTGGGAGGCGTACGACTTGATTCTCAAAGCCTGGACCAGTCACGACGGGCCGTTTAACTGGGAGGGCAAATACTTTCACCATCGTCAGGTCAATATCTGGCCTCGCCCCTATCAGGAGCCGCATCCGCCCGTCTGGATCACGGCGCTCAGTCCGGGCTCTGCGCAGGCGGTTGGTGAGCGCGGCACTGTTGTAGCCTGTTTTTTGACCGGCTTCGACGGGTCGAAACAGGTGTTTGACGCCTATCGAACACGCCGAGCCGAACTCGGCCTTCCACCCGCTGGCCTGGATCGTTTTGCCTATGCCGCCCTGGTCTATACGGGCGAGACGGATGAGGAAGGCTATGCCGGGGCGCGCAAGCTGATGTGGTATGTGGAGGCCAATAAAGTACCATTCCAGTTTACCAGCCCGCCCGGCTATCATCCACCGGTAGCGATGGCTGGAGCGATGAAAGGACCGGCCTCGGGTGTGTTCAAGATGTTCCAGAACCCAAAGCTGGAGAGCTTCATGGAACACGGACTGGTCTTTGCCGGCAACCCGGATTCCGTGTACCGCCAGATCATCAAGTTTTACGAGCACGTCGGCGGATTTGGGCAGATCCTCCTGATGGGACAGGCCGGCTTCCTCGATCATCAAGAGACGGTCAAGGGCATGCAGCTCTTTGCCCGAGAAGTGTACCCGCGCCTGAAAGAGCTCAACCCTGCGGTCGCTGCCTGACATGGAAGTATGTTTCCAAAAATTTATTCTCGGCACTGCTGAAGGAGGTTGAATATGAAGACGCCATTTTCCGGTGGCTGTGCGTGTGGTGCGATCCGCTATACCTGTACTGCTGAACCGCTCTATATGGGAAACTGCCATTGTCGGGACTGCCAGCGCGCAACCGGCAGCGCCTATTTTGCGGCGGTTATCGTCGAAAAGTCCGACTTTTCTCTCACGGGCGAGCTGACCTGGTTTGAGAAGCCGGCCGACCGCGGCCACACGATGGGCCGCTCGTTCTGCCCTGCCTGTGGCTCTCCCGTCCTGTTAACCAACGGGGCTGCGCCGGACTTCAGGGTTCTGTACGCGGGCAGCCTGGACGACCCGAGTTGGTATCAGCCCCAGCGGGATATTTACGTAGCCAGTGCCCAGCCGTGGGATGTGATGCACCCGGATGTACCAAAAGTGGACGGTATGCCGAAATCTTTCTAACGGGCAGAGGAGGGCTGACATCGTCCCTCCTGTTGCCTGGCAGATGTATGCTGGAATTCAGCGACAAACAGATCGTTGCTTCGTGGTATACGAACGCCCGCCCCTGGATAAAAGCCGTCCAGAATGAGGAGATTGAAAGTCGAACGCTGGTCACCAATCAGGCTATAGTCCAAGCTGTTACAGGCCTGACGCCGCGACGCGCGCTTGACGTTGGCTGTGGGGAAGGCTGGCTGGCGCGCGCGCTTGTGGAGCGTGGAATCGAGGTTGTTGGTATTGACGTTGTGCCCGAACTGATAGCGGAAGCGCAGCGACTCGGGGGTGGACGGTTTCAGGTCTGTTCCTATGAGGATGTTGTCGCCAGTCGGTTTGGGGCAGAGCGGTTCGACACGATCATCTGTAATTTTTCCTTGATTGGAAAAGAGGCGGTAGAGCATTTGCTTCACGCCCTGCCGCGCTATGTACAGCCCCAGGGCCATGTGCTCATCCAGACCCTTCACCCTGTCATGGCGTGCGGCGACCGACCCTATTGTGACGGCTGGCGGCCCGGCTCGTGGGACGGATTCGGGCCAGAGTTTACCGACCCGGCTCCCTGGTATTTTCGTACTGTGGAGTCCTGGATTCGACTCCTCCACGACAGCGGTTTCGATATCCTGGAATGCCGCGAGCCGGCCCATCAGGGGACGGGCAAGCCTGCCTCAATCATCTTCGTGAGTCGAATGACCGAAGGGAGCGTCAGCCGCCAAGGCACTACAGGTCACGTACGCTCGGCAGTACCTCTTCCGCAAAACGCTGCATCGCCACCTTCACATGCTCGTGGAGAACGGTCCCGCCGGGATTGAAGGAACAGATTAGGGAATCCAGCTTGGCCCGTTGCTGTACCTCTGCAATCCGGTCTATGCACTCCTGCGGGTTGCCAAAGATGGCCATCTTCTCTTCCGCGGTCTCATACGTGGTGCGCTGGCCTATCGGATGACGAGCAAAGCTGTCGGCCATCTGATTGCGCACCGTGGCACGATCTTGAGCTGTAAAGACAAAGAAGACGGCTGAAACCTGTGCATTTGTCGCTGCCTGTTTGGCCGCCGAATTACGGTACAGACCGAGATGGGTCAGAAAATCGTCCGGCCAGGGGTGAATGGGGGCGGCCATTAGCAGGCGCAGACCGCGCTGGCCGGCAAACTCGGCCGTACTTGGACTATTGGCAGCAATATGCAGAGGCGGGCCGGGCTGCTGAAGCGGCTTGGGCACGACGTTGACGGACTCGAACTGATAGTGCCGGCCATGGTAGGTGAGCGGGGCATCGGTCCAGGCTTGTTCCAGAATATCAACCGCCTCTTCCAGTCGGGTGGTGCGTTCCTCCCACGGAATACCAAAGCCGTCGAAATTGTGATTCCACGTCCCCCGCCCGATACCGAAGTCCAGCCTGCCGCTGGTGACAATATCCACTGTCGCGGCTTCTTCGGCCACGCTGACCGGATTATGGAGCGGGAGTTGGCTGACCCCAATGCCGAGGCGGATACGCTCGGTGCGCCCCGAGAGGGCCGCTGCAACAACCAGAGGAGCTGGCATGGTGGAAAAGCCGGCGTCAAAATGGGCCTCGGCCAGCCACACAGAATCAAAACCCAACTGGTCCGCGTAGACAATTTGCTCGAACGTATCCCGATAGCGTTGCGGAACGGACTGCCCTGGAGCGCAGGGTAACTGATAAAAGACGCCGAATTGCATGGACTTGTGTCCTTCCTTCGTGCTGGTCTGTGTCAGGCTGACTGCGTATGGATTGCCCATCGAACCTACAACAGCAGTACTGCCTTACCGGCAATTTCTCGATTGAGAAATCGTTGGGCTACGTCAGCAATAGTAGCCCAGGGTGCTTCTACCTCAATCTGTGGTTTGAGAATGCCGTCGGCGACAAGTTGGGCCAGTCGAGACAAGCCTGCTGACGCTGGATGAGCTTTTACCTCGTGAAACAGAATAAAGCCGTACAGCTTGGCTGCACCAATGCGAAAAAAGTCGCGCGCGTTCAAGGTCACCTCTGCTCCCGCGGACACCCCACAGGTCACACACATACCATCTGGACCGAGCATGGATAAGGCTTTCGTCAGTGTTTCACTGCCAACCGATTCAACGATCATGTGATAGGGGCCAAACGCGGCTGCGTCTGCAATATCTTCTCCAACCACAACCTCGTGGGCGCCTGCGTCACGTGCGTGTTGCACGCGCTCTGGACGGCGGACTGAAGCAACAACGTGTGCGCCCATGTGCCGAGCCAGCGTACAGCCCAGATGGCCCACACCGCCAGAGGCACCAGTAATCAATACGGAACGGCCGAGGAGTGAACCGTTACGCTCAAGCGAATACAGTGCGGTGAGGCCTGCAACCGGTAACGTAGAAGCCTGAGAAAAAGAAACCACATCCGGTACAATTGCTAAGGCATGAGTCGGTACAGCAACCTGTTCCGCCCATGCGCCTGATGGGACGAAGCCGACTACGCGGGCTCCAACCGGAGGGCCGGAGCCATCAGCCGCAGCCTGCTCAACGACTCCAGCTAAATCCCAGCCCGGTCGCCATCCGGCCTCAGCATTCATAGAAAACCGAACCTCACCAAGATTCAGAGAAACCGCCTTGACTCGGATGACCGCTTCGGACGAAAGCGGAGAAGGGGGATCGACGTTCTGGATAGTCAGGCGTTTTCCCGTGTCAGGATCAACCACGACCGCGCGAATAGATTCCATGCTGGCTCCTTTGGACTATGTGTGTGTGACCCTCTCCGTCGGCGTCTGTCGCTCCACAAGAGACAGATGCTCGCAGGCCAGCACGACGTGGCCGTCCTGGTTAATGACTTCGAGCAGGTCAACCAGCACTCCGTGGGTTGTCCGCCGGGGATAATCGCGCTTGTCCTTGACCGTGAGGCGGACATGGATGGTGTCGCCAATAAAAACCGGTCGGATAAAACGGACACGGTCGTAGCCATAGGAAAACGAGACCGGATTGATCTCTGTAGCCGTCATTCCGGCACCAATACTGAGAATCAGTGTGCCGTGGGCAATGCGTTGGCCGAACTCATTGGTCTTGGACCACTCGGCATCCACATGATGCGGGAAAAAGTCTCCGGTTTGTCCGGCATGGGTGACAATGTCGCTCTCGGTAATCGTCCGGCCTAAGGTCTCGCGAGACGTGCCAACCTCATACTCCTCGAAATAGGTGGTTTTGACCATGCGGTGTCCTGCTCCTCACAGGCGATCGCCTGTTGAACTTCGTCCCCTATCAAGTCCGCCAGGAAGAGGCAATGCAAAGGTCTGGCTAGATAGCTGCAAACCGCCCGTCCAGCGGCCCCTGACGCAAACCCTGGATTGCACGTATAATAGAACGATAAAATAGCAGTAGAAGGTGAAAGCCCGTTCTACTCATGGTACGACAACAGCCCGTTTTCCAACGAACGTATTTCCGGCGGATAGTGCCGTTTCCTCTCCTGTTTTTACTTGCCATCGCAGGCTGTAGCCCGTACTCGGTGCGTTCTCTTGAACAGCCAACGGTTTCCATCCCGCAGACGTATCATCATGGGGTGACAGGCGAGCGAGCTCTGGGTCAATGGTGGCGAGAGTTTGGCGACCCCCGGTTGAATACGGCGATGGAGAGCGTCTTTACCGAGAATTTCGAACTGAGACAGACGTGGTCCCGGCTCGCACAAGCTCAGGCCCTGGCTCGCATTGAGGGGGCTGAGCAGATGCCCCAGGTCGATTTCCGCACAGGTGCCTCCCGCCTCCATACCGTTGATCGGGAAGCGATAGACCTGCACGGGAACCGCCTCAGGCGCACGGCAAATCCGGACCGTTACTTTGTGGCCACGGGTCTTACGTATGAAATTGATATCTGGAAGCGGATTGCGGCCCGGCGGACTGCCGCCCAGCTTGAATCGGTTGCTTCGCGTCAAGACGTGGAGGCCACGGCCCTGCTCCTCACGGGCGCGGTGGTGAATGTCTGGCTCACCTGTCAGGAGCAATACGCCCTCTTGGATGTGCTGCGGGAACAGATTCAGGTGAGCCAGACCCTCCTCAACCTCACCGAGCTGCGCTTTAGCGTTGGGACTGGCTCGGCCGTGAATGTGTTACAGCAACGACAGCAGCTTGCCGATACTCAAGCCCAGGTGCCGGTCGTCCAATCGTTTCTGGAGACGGCCCTCAATCAGCTTGCGGTCCTCCTTGGTCGTGTACCGGGATCGCTTGATGAGTTGGCGCCAGGCAGATTGCTACCCGAGTTGCCGCCGTTTCCACAACTGGTTTCTCCAGCCATGCTGCTTGCGTCCCGTCCAGATTTACAGGCTGCCCAGCTCCGACTCCAATCCGCGGACTATCGGGTCGCCGCAGCCGTGGCCGAGCGCTTGCCCCGTCTGGTATTGCAGTTGTCCTACGAGTTCAGCGCGCGGAGTTGGGACACGTTCTTTCGTCAGGAAATCGGTTCGCTGATCGGTGATATGATCACGCCGCTGGTCGATGGGGGCCGCCGCCGGAACGAGGTGGTTCGGCAAAAAGCGCGGGTCCAGGAATTGCTCGACCGCTTTGGGCAGACGTATCTGACGGCCCTGCGCGAGATTGAAGACGCCTTGATCCAGGAACGTCAGCAACGAGAGCTCATACGCAATCTTGAGCGGCAAATAACTCTTGCGCAGTCAACGCTGGATGTCTCCCGCTCGCGCTATACCCATGGTCTTATTGATTACCTCAATGTGCTCGTGGCGGTACAATCGCTCCAGGCTCTTCAGCGTCGGGTGATTAGCGAGCGGAAAACCCTGCTGAGCCGACGAGCCGAACTCTACCGCGCCTTAGGCGGTAAGTGGACGGAGGCCCTAGAAGCCCCGAACGCCATCCGCCTAGCCGCCTTGCCCGATCTGGCGGTACTCTCAGGAGGACAGTTGTGACGCGCGTCGTAGGGGGAAAAGCGTGGCCGACGCGTCTATTCCGGTTTGGACTGCCGTTGCTCATCCTCATTGCCGGCATGCTGGGTGCCCGTGCGCTGATCGCAAGCCGGCCTCCAGTCCCCAGGGTCGACCGGGAAGTTGTCCCCACCCTAGTTGAGGTGATTACCGTTCACGCCCAAGATGAGCAAGCCGCATTGCAGGCGTATGGCACCGTTCGGGCCCATCGGGAACTGACCCTCTTCCCCCGGGTTGAGGGCTATGTCATTGCCCAGCATGACGATCTGATCGACGGTGGCTTGGTCCGGGCGGGTGAGGTACTGCTCAAGATTGACCCGCAAGATTATCGCCTGGCGGTCGATACCGAGCGGGGCAACCTGGCGCGGGCGGAATTCGAGCTGCAAGTCGAACAGGGCAATCAGGTCGTTGCCCATCAGGAATGGGATCTGCTGGAGCCGTCCATCGAGACCAGTGAGATGGGGCGTCTCTTGGCGCTGCGCCAGCCGCACCTCAAAGAGAAGCGGGCCGCGGTGGATGCGGCCAAGAGTCGTCTGGCCCAAGCCGAACTGAACTTGACCCGAACGGTGGTCTCGGCGCCGTGCAATGCGTTGGTGTTGAAGGAGACGGTTGAAATCGGGCAGTTGGTCAACGCGCGGAGTGCGGTTGCGACCCTGGTGTGCACCGATGCGTTTCGGGTCGAAGTAAGCGTGCCGCTGAATGAATTGGGCTGGGTGGAATTTCCGAATGCTACCCAATCGCAACCATCCGAGCACCTCCCGGATGTTACGACAAAAGGCTCCGCTGTCCGCATTATGCGCGATCTCGGGAGTGGAGAGTCTGTCCAGTGGACGGGATGGGTTGAGCGTCTGCTCGGTGACGTGACCGAAAACGGCCGCATGGCCCGAGTACTGGTCCTCGTCCCTGACCCACTCGGGCTGAAGCCTAGTGACGGGCTCCGTTCCTCTCTCTTGCTCGGAGAGTATGTCAGAGTGGAGATCCTCGGTCCAACCCTGCCCCAGGCGATTGTCCTGCCGCGCAGCAGCCTGCGCGAGGAAGAACGGGTATGGGTGTATAACGCGCAAGGAGAATTGGAAATTCGGCAAGTGGAAGTAGCGCTACGGCGACGGGACTCGGTGCTGATTCAAGCTGGCCTGGTGGACGGCGATCGGATCGTGACCAGCTCTCTGCCAGCCGCGCTGCCGGGGATGCGATTGCAGGCCGTGGAGGCTGAGCTGGCCTCGCCACGTGCGGACGAGGAATAAGTCTTCCGTGGCCGATAGCGTTGACACCGCGCCGCATGTCGGCGGCCCAATCGCCTGGATGGCGCGCAACCATGTGGCCGCCAATCTGATGATGCTACTGTTTCTCGTGGGTGGCCTCCTTCTCAGTACGCGAGTCAAACAGGAAATTTTCCCCGAGTTCACCGCCGATACCATTACTGTCTCCGTGCTGCATCGTGGAGCCAGCCCCGCGGAAGTCGAGCAGGGTGTTATTCTATCCATCGAAGACGAGGTGCGGGGGCTGGACGGGGTCAAGGAGGTGCGAGCTACGGCGACCGAAAGCCGCGCCAAGGTGGTCATCGAGCTGCTGACCGGCGCGGATACGGGCAAGGCGCTCCAGGACGTCAAAAACGCGGTGGACAGCATTCTGTCCTTTCCCGAGGAAGCGGAACGGCCGATCGTTAGCCTGTCCAAGATACGCAACCTGGTGTTGACTCTGCTGGTGCATGGCTCGCAGGATGAGCAGACCCTACGCGATTTGGCCGAGCGTATTCGAGACGAGTTGCTGCAACGGTCCGGCGTGACCCTGATTGAGCTGGCGGCCGCCAGACCGCTGGAGATCAGTCTGGAGGTCCCGCAGCGCAACCTGCGAGCCTATAATCTGACCCTTGATCGCATTGCCCGTGAGGTACGGGAAGCGGCAATTGAACTCCCGGCCGGCGGGGTGAAAACCCCAGGCGGTGAAGTGCTGCTGCGCACTCAGGAACGCCGTGACTTTGCCCGCGAGTACGCCAATATCCCGGTCGCGGCGGCACCGGACGGCTCGCAGATTTTGGTGGGCGATATTGCGCATATTCATGACGGATTTGAGGAGACCGACGTGGAGGCGGCTTTCAACGGGCAACGCGCGGTCCGGATCCAGGTCTTTCGTGTTGGCAATGAAAGCCCGCAGTCGGTCTCCGATACAGTCCGAGCCTATGTAGCTGAAATCGAGTCTGACCTGCCGCCCGGAATCGGATTAACCGTCTGGAACGATCGGTCCGAAGTCTACCGCGACCGGGTCAATCTGTTAGTCAAAAATGCCTTCCTGGGTCTGGTCCTGGTCTTGTTGCTACTGGGAATCTTCCTCGACCCGAAGCTGGCCTTTTGGG
Source organism: uncultured Binatia bacterium (SeqCode) (assembly GCA_965243855.1). GTDB lineage: Bacteria > Desulfobacterota > Binatia > Bin18 > Bin18 > Bin18. The sequence continues at coordinate 627,877 of CBDEWE010000003.1, forward strand.
TGACCCTGGGCATTCCCATCTCCATTTTAGGCTCGTTTCTTTTTCTGCCGCTGACCGGTGCCTCGATTAATATGATTTCGCTCTTTGCCTTTATTATTACCCTGGGCATTGTGGTCGATGACGCGGTGGTCGTCGGGGAAAACGTGTATGAACGGCGTGAGCGTGGGATGCCTTTTTTGCAAGCCGCGATCGAAGGGGCCAGAGACATTGCCGGGCCGGTGCTGTTTGCCGTGTTGACCAATATCGTGGCGTTTTTGCCGCTGGCCTTTGTACCGGGGACATTCGGCAGATTCTTTGGCCAGATTCCGGCGGTTGTGGTGGCCGTATTTGTGGTCTCGCTCATTGAATCGCTTTTCATTCTGCCCGCCCATCTATCGCACCAGACACAAGAGAATCGGGTGTGGGCCGTACTCGGGAAGCCACGCCGCATTTTTAACGATCTCTTACAGCGCTGCATGAAGCAGGGCTATCAGCCGTTCTTACGCCTCGCCCTGGCCAACCGGTACACGACGCTCGCCACTGGTATCGCACTGCTGATTCTAGCGGGCGGTGCGATCGGTGGGGGCCATGTTCCGTTCAGCTTTATTCCGCGTATTGATACCGATGTCGTCGCTGCTCAGGCGACGCTGCCGTTCGGGGTACCGATGGAGACCGCCCGGCGTGTTCAGTATCAACTGCTCACCGCTGCCGCGACCACCGTTGAGGAACACGGAGGAGCGGACATCCTCGAGGGTACATATGCTCTGATCGGTGCGTCCCTGCCGTCGTTTGGGCCTCCGCGTGCCGAGGGCGTAGGGGGAAGTCACTTGGTAGGCGTGCAAGTCTCGCTCGTATCGTCGGATCAGCGCGAGATTGGTAGCCTGGAATTTGTGGACGCTTGGCGGGCGGCGAGCAGGCATATTGCCGGTATCGAAACCCTGACCTTTGAGGCTGAAACGAATGTGAGCGAGGGGGCGGACATCGACATCCAATTGACGCACCGCGACCGGCCCACGCTGGAGGCTGCGGCAACGAAGTTGGCCCAAGTCTTGGCCGGGTATGCTGGGATACGTGATATTGATGATGGCTTTGCCCGCGGCAAGCCGCAGTTGAGTCTGACGCTCAAACCCGAAGCACGCAGCCTGGGTATTAACGCCACCGACCTAGCCCGACAGGTCCGGAGCGCGTTCTACGGGGCGGAAGCGCTACGCCAGCAGCGCGGACGCAACGAAGTCCGGGTCATGGTGCGGCTGCCTGAAAACGAGCGGCGCACAGCCCATACGGTTGAGCAGCTGATGCTGCGCACGGATGGTGGCGGTGAGATCCCACTCTTTCAGGCCGCATACGTTGAACGTGGACGTGCCTATACCGAGATCCGCCGACGGGAAGGCCGCCGGATTATTGCCGTGACCGCGGATGTGGACAAAAGCACGGCGAATACGAGTACCATCATGGCCGAGGTGCTTAGCCGGGAATTACCGGTACTCATGCAAAAATACCCCGGCTTGAGCTATGCGCTGGAAGGCGAGGAACTGTCCCGACAAGAGTCGCTTGAGGCCCTGGGCATCGGTTTTGTGTTTGCGCTGCTCGGTATCTACGGCCTGCTGGCCGTTCCGTTCCGTAGCTATGTTCAGCCGGTGCTCGTCATGCTGAGCATTCCGTTCGGCATCATCGGTGCACTGCTGGGCCTTCTTCTGCTCGGTCATGACCTGAGCGTCATCAGCCTGTTCGGGATTGTTGCCCTGTCCGGGGTGGTGATTAACGACTCGCTGGTTCTGATGGTCACGGCCAATAATCTGCGTACGACGCAGCAGCTCTCAGCCAGCGAAGCCATCAGTCAGGCTGGGACTCGTCGGTTCCGTCCTATTTTACTGACCTCGCTGACCACGTTTTTCGGGTTGACCCCGATGATTTTTGAGACCTCGGTCCAGGCCCGCTTCCTGGTGCCCATGGCCATTTCTCTCGGGTTCGGTATTTTGTTTGCAACCGTCATCATCCTGGTGCTGCTACCGGCCTCGTATCTGATATTGGAAGATTTTAAGTCTCTTCCATCCACTCTCCGATCCCTGTTCAGGCAGCACTCTCCAGTAGGGCCAGACCCTCGGTAAAAAGACTTCACTGCCGGTATCTCCGCTGCCGAATATTGTTGACATGCAGACAGAATGCATATATTGGAGATATGAATGCAAACGGTCTGTATGGGTCACCCGGGAAGGCTATCACATTCCAATTCGCTGACAGGGAACATAAAGGAGCGATGCTTGCCTCCAGATCAAGAGAGGAGGGGCTATATGAGCAGAGCGTACTCGTTGGATTTACGGGAGCGGGTGCTTGACGCGGTGGCGGCAGGCCAATCGGCGCGTAGTGCAGCCGTGCATTTCGGGATTGGTACGGCGACAGCCGTGCGGTGGGTGCGCCGGTGGCGTGAGACGGGGGAGCGGACCGCACACAAGCAGGGCCATCCCGTGGGGTCGAAGCTCGACGTGCATGCGGAGTATCTACTGGGCCTCATCGCAGACGAAGGGAACCTGACACTGGAGGAGTTGCGGACCCGTCTCGCCCAGGAACGAGGGATGCAGGTCGCCATCAGCACACTCTGGGGCTTCTATCAGAAGCATGGGGTCTCGTTCAAAAAGAGACTGGGCATGCGCAAGAGCCCGCCGGGCAAGGTATACAGGTTGCCCCGACAATCTGAGTCAAAAGTTAGTTAGCCCTCAACCCAATCCGTTTGATATTTTCTGTTGAACGAGAAGACGGTTGGCTCTAACTCTTTGCCACGTTTGACCGCTCTCCGTCTCTGGGAGATTGGGTGAAGAAATAGTCCAGACTCAGCCACAGGCTTTTTGAGTGACGAAAACACAGGATAGGAAAGCTGATCGCAAAGGCGCTCCAGACCAGCATCTGGTACGTCAACGACCAATCCGTCCAAGAGTCCAGAATCAAAAAGCCAGGGGTGGCAATTAACACCGTTGCGGCGTAATTGAGATAAATCGCGCCAACGTAATAGCCCTGTTCCGGTTCAAAGGACAGGGAGCACTCCGGACAATGCTCAAAGAGCGTAAAGGCGCGTGTAAACAGGCGGCCTTGTCCACAGCGTGGACACTGAAGGCGAAGACAGCGACCGAGAATAGGCAGGAGGCGGCGGAGCATAAGGGGTGTCTTCCTAGGCAGTCATTTGCTGTCCCGCCTTGCTGACTGTGTAGACTGCCATGTGAACCTCTTCCTCACCGTGACGCCTGCTCATCCGGGCAGGTGCGTCCAATTGTGTGCCGACAACGCGTCTACTTGTCGGATTCTCCTCATCCGCTACGCTGGGTACAACGATGACGGCTCGGTACCGACTTGAGCGCGTGCAGCGCATTCCGCAACCGCTTGAGACCGTTTTCTCATTTTTCGCTGACGCGGGAAACCTGGAGCACATTACCCCGCCGTTTTTGCATTTTCGTATTCTGACTCCACTGCCTGTGACTATGCAGGTCGGTGCGCGTATTGAATATCATCTCAGACTGATTGGGTTTCCTATACAGTGGACCACACGAATAGAGGACTATGCACCCCCGTACCGTTTTGTCGATGGACAACTCTCCGGGCCCTATAAGCACTGGGTGCATCTGCATGAGTTCTCAGCCGGCGTCGATGGAACCCTGATGCGGGATGTGGTGGATTACGAAATCCCGTACGGCATTCTTGGCACCCTGGCCCAGAAACTCCTTGTCGCTCGTATGCTGGAGCGCATCTTTGATTACCGCCGAGAGGCAATCACGGCTCTTCTGGGTTGACCTGGGATGACATGGCATGGGCCAGCCACAGGAGGCCTGGAACGACGAGGCTCCACACCACAGCAAGGGCCATCAGTGTAGTCCACGTAGAAGGGACAAAGGTGAGCGCACCCAGGCCCACACCGGCATAATAGCTTAGTGGCCCACCAATCGCACCAAAGAGACAGGCTAGGCGATAGCGTCCGCGCAGCCAGCGCATGGAGTGATTGAGGGTTGAGGCAAATCCCATCCACAGCGCCGTCATCCATACGGGACACAGCCATGAGAGAGTGTGATTCGTAAAGGTGTACAGGCCGCCCAGCATGAGCAGCGAATCCAGACTGGTCCCGAGCAGGCCCGTGACCAGGATAAAGCGCAATTCTTGTGTACGATTTGCCGTAAGAAAGAGATGCATGGCCAGTAACGCGGCCATGACCAGCACGCCGAGCCACGGCATGTTGTGGGTAGCGCCCAGGAGACAGGCAAACCAGCCGAGGTAAAACGAGGCGATGTTGATGAAGGGGTGAACCATAGGAGGCGAGGTTCGGTCGAGACACACCAGACTCGCGTCACTACACGGGTTTGGTCGGTAATCAGCGTATAGCACCAAGTCTATGCTCTCAACACTATCCTCACAATAACCGGAGGGCTTCTCAGCTTGTGTCACGTCTATACAATGGGAGAAGTCTGACAGAAAGAAAACCAGAGGAAATCGTCCTGGCGTGGAAAGAGAGTGTAGTCCGGTGAGCAGGGGGGAGAAGGTACGCGACTCGTCTCGCAATCAGTCGGGTCGGCCGCTTATTGCATTACGAGACCTGACCAAGGTGTATCAGGAAGGCGAGCGCCTCCATCCGGTCTTGCGGCAGGTTAACTTATCCATTCATTCCGGCGAATTTGTCGTGCTGCTCGGACGGAGTGGGTCAGGGAAATCCACCCTCCTCAATGTGCTGAGCGGTATCGACCTGCCGACCAGCGGTGAAGTCGTTTTTTCCACCGATCAGGGTGAAGTGAATCTCACCCGGCTCAGTGAACGCGAGCGCACATTATTCCGTCGCGTGCATATTGGTTTTATCTTCCAGTTTTTTAATTTGATTCCGACCTTGTCGGTCGAAGAAAATCTGCTCCTACCGCTGGAACTCAACGGCCGTACAGGGCCGGCAGAGCAAGGCCGGGCACACGACCTGCTTGAGGCCGTCGGCCTGGAAGATCGTGCCCGGAGCTTTCCCGACCGTCTGTCTGGAGGCGAACAACAGCGCGTCGCCATAGCCCGGGCCTTGATCCACGACCCGTTGCTGCTGCTGGCCGACGAGCCAACCGGTAACCTTGATCTTGAGACCGGGCGGCGGGTGCTTGAGTTGCTGGATCGACTGACCCGACAACGCGGTAAAACGCTGATCATGGTCACCCACAGCCCCGAGGTGATTGGAGTCGCCGACCGTTTGCTCACGCTGCACGCCGGTCAAGTGGTTGCGCGTAACTATCCTACCGAGGCCGCCGGATGAGTTGGCTGTTGTGGCGTTCCAGCCTCCGCTATTTACAGCACCATGCCTGGCAGGTCGGCCTGGCGCTGCTGGGCGTTGCCCTCGGTGTTGCGGTCGTCGTGGCGATTGACGTGGCAAACGAGAGTGCCCGTCGGGCCTTTCTGCTGGCGACCCAGAGTATCGTCGGACGAGCGACGCATCAGATTGTTGGAGGGCCAAATGGACTATCCGAGGAGGTGTATCGCCGTCTGCGGCTGACGGGAAAAGTCCGGGCTCTTGCGCCTGTGGTAGAAAGCGATGTCGCCGCGACAGATTATCCCGGTCGGATTTTTCATCTACTCGGGGTCGACGCGTTTGCGGAAGCTCCTTTCCGTCCGTATCTCAGCAGCGCAGGCGCGACCCCTGACAATGACTTTCCTGCCTTTCTGACCCAGCCGGCCACCGGCCTGATTGCCGCTCGTACTGCCCGACAGCTCGGCCTCGATATTGGAGATCGAATCAGCGTCCGGGTTGGCACCCGGCATCAGGCTGTGACTCTGGTGGGCCTGCTTGACCCGCGTGAGAGCCGGGTCGCTAGCGCGGTGGAGAATCTGCTCATAACGGATATTGCTACGGCTCAGGAAATTCTGGGGCTGGTCGGTCAGTTAAGCCGGATTGATGTCCTAGCGCCTGAGGGCAAGGCAGGGCAAAAACTCCTGGCAACGATTCGTCAGCTTTTGCCCGCCGGTGTGGAAATCCTGTCGTCGCGCGGCCGCTCGCAGGCTATCGAACAGATGACGCGTGCCTTCCAGCTCAACCTGACGGCCTTAAGTCTACTCGCGCTGATCGTCGGGGCGTTTCTTATTTATAACACCATGACCTTCTCCGTGGTCCAGCGGCGGAGCCTGCTCGGCCTGCTGCGCACCCAGGGTGTGACCCGCCTTGAGATTTGCCTCTTGGTTCTGGGTGAAGCCACGTTCATGGGTGGAGTGGGGACAGTCGCCGGTATTGGTCTGGGGATTCTACTCAGCCACGGCTTGGTGCAGCTCGTGACGCGGACGATTACCGATCTGTACTTTGTCCTGACCGTGCGTGAACTCGCGCTGACCCCGGTCGTGCTCGGTAAAGGCATGGTGCTCGGCATCGGGGCCAGCCTGCTAGCCGCGCTCAGGCCGGCCTGGGAAGCCACGGCGACACCCCCCCGCGTGACCTTGCAGCGTTCAAGCCTGGAGACACGCGCTCAGCAAGCTGCGCCGCGGACGATGCTTCTGGGCCTGCTGGCGCTTGCTGCCGGACTTGGCGGTCTGTGGCTGTCGGGTACGAATTTATTATTGAGTTTCGGTTCCCTGTTTGGCGTTCTCCTCGGCTGCGTGCTGATGACACCGCTGACGACCGTTGGTTGCATCCGTCTGCTCCAACCATTGCTGAGTGCGTGGGGCGGCACGCTCGGGCGCTTGTGCGGACGGAGCGTAGTGGCCACGTTAAGTCGGACCGCGGTGGCGATCGCCGCGTTGATGGTGGCCGTGTCCGTCACAGTCGGTGTGGGAATCATGGTGCAGAGCTTTCGTCAGACCGTCGTGCGTTGGCTGGAATCCTCACTCCATGCCGATGTCTATATTGCCCCGCCAAGCCTGATTGCCCGCCGGAGTGATTCCACCCTCGATCCAGCGCTGGTGAAACGACTGGCATCTGCCCCCGGTATTGCACGGGTGAACACTTATAGAGGACTCCAGGTCGAATCCCATCTGGGCCTCACCCAACTGGTTGCCCTTGACCTGGCGGAACGTAGCTATGCGGCCTTTACGTTTATCGTCGGTGAGCCGCAAGCCATCTGGCCGGCATTTCAGAACGAGGCTGCGGTCATTATTTCCGAGCCCTATGCCTATCGGCATCAACTGAGCCTCAACGACGCACTTCAACTGCGCACGGATCGTGGTGAGCACGTGTTTCGGGTCGTCGGGATTTTTACGGATTACGGCTCAGACCAAGGCATCGTGATGATGAGCCGTCACACCTATGACCAATGGTGGCAGGATACAAAAGTCTCCTCCCTCGGCGTGTATGCCGAGCCGAACACCGATGTTGACCGCCTCGTCGAATCACTCCGCAGGCTGGCCGGGGCAGAGCACGATGTCCTCATCCGCTCAAACCGGATTTTGCGCGACGCTTCGCTCGAAATCTTTGATCGAACCTTTACCATAACGACCGTCCTCCATCTGCTCACCACGGTGGTGGCCTTCATCGGGGTATTGAGTGCGCTGATGGCCCTCCAGCTTGAACGGGCGCGTGAACTTGGGGTGCTGCGCGCAACCGGCTATACCCCCGGTCAGGTCTGGGGGCTCATGACCTCCCAAACCGGGCTAATGGGCCTTATTGCCGGTCTGCTGGCCGTGCCCGTCGGGATCGGGCTGGCGCTGATTTTGGTCTTGGTGATCAATCGGCGCTCGTTTGGCTGGACCCTGCAAATCGAGATTACTCCGGAAATCCTTGTGCAGGCGGTTGTAATGGCAGTGGTGGCTGCGCTGCTGGCCGGTCTCTACCCGGCCTTGCGTATGGCCCGGACCTCGCCAGCGCTGGCCTTACGTAATGAATAAACGGTGAGAGTCAAATGACCTCCTTCCTGCGTATCATGGGGATCCTTCTGACGCTGGCCGTCCTGGTCTGGGTGGGACAGTGGTATCTCGTCGGGCGAGCGCCTGATCATCCGACCATGGAACCCAGGCTGTCGCTCGGCCAGGCGCTGGGCGGGGGGCTGGCCGGCTTTGCTCGGGCGGACCGCCCGCGGGAATTTCGATTCCCAGACGACCACGGGCCGCATCCGACCTATCGGACGGAGTGGTGGTATTACACCGGCAATCTGAAGTCTGCAGAAGGCCGCCATTTCGGATTCCAGCTCACGTTCTTCCGAACGGCCCTGAACGCACCAACAGACCGGGCCGGGCGTACCTCTGCCTGGGGGATGCAGGACGTGTATATGGCCCATTTCGCGCTGAGCGACGTAGCGGCGCAACGTTTTCACGCCTTTCAGCGTTTGAGCCGGACGGCGCTTGGCTTGGCCGGGGCGTCGGCCGCTCCCTTTCGCGTCTGGCTCGAAGACTGGTCGGTCACTGGTGAGACGGCGGTGGAGCAGCCCGTGTCCATGCAACTCTTTGCTGAAGAACAGGACGTGGCGCTGGACCTCAGGCTGGTGTCAGATAAGCCTATTGTCTTACATGGCCGGAATGGGCTGAGTCAGAAAGGTGCTGCGGCAGGTCAGGCTTCGTATTATTATTCCCTCACCCGTCTACGCTCGGCCGGTGTCATTCGATTGGGGGACGAAGAATTCCAGGTGCAGGGGCTGAGCTGGATGGACCGGGAGTGGAGTACGAGCGTGCTGAGCGAAGCGCTCCAGGGCTGGGACTGGTTTGCCCTTCAGTTGACAAACGGACAAGAATTAATGGTCTATCAGGTACGCCAGCAATCGGGCGGCATCCATCCTCTCAGCAGCGGAACACTGGTCGCCGCGGATGGGAGACCGCAGGCCCTGACCTCGGCGGACTTTCATATTGAGGTGTTGCAAACCTGGCAGAGTCCGACTGACGGAACTACATACCCGGCCAAATGGCGGGTACGTATTCCGGGCGAGGCGATTGACCTGACGATTACGCCATATATGGCTGACCAGGAGATGCACACGCTGATTCGGTATTGGGAAGGTGCGGTCCGCGCGCGGGGAACACTGCAAGGGCGCCCACTCGAAGGCGACGGTTATGTTGAGCTGACTGGCTACGCTGAAAAAAAGTCGGGCTCCGCGGTGTTTGGCAGGATGTCATGAGAACGGAGGTTTTTATCCGCCGGGTGCATATTTCCGCGCCAGCGGCTGAGGTCTTCCAGTGGCACGCGCAGCCGGGGGCGTTCGAGCGCCTCACGCCGCCCTGGGAGGCGGTGGAAATTGTTGAGCGTAGCGGTGGCATTGAAAACGGTGGGCGAGTGGTGCTGCGTATGGGGCTCGGTCCGGTTTCCCAACAATGGATCGCCGAACATCGTGACTATGAAGCAGGAGTCCAATTCCGAGATGTCCAAATCTCCGGGCCTTTTGCCCATTGGGAGCATACTCACCGAGTTGAAGCGGATGAACGAGCGGGCTGTATTTTGGAGGATCGGATTGAATACGCGCTTCCAGGTGGACGTCTGGGTCAGATACTCGGTGGTGTATGGACCAGGCGGAAATTGGCGAGGCTCTTCGCCTATCGGCATGAGGTGACGTACCAGGATGTGCTTGCTCATTACCATAATCGACAGCACAATCAGTCAAACTATGGAGGAAGACCTATGAAGGTACTCGTCTCCGGTGCAAGCGGTTTGGTTGGCTCTGCCCTTATCCCTTTCCTGACAACGGGTGGGTATAGCGTCACACGTTTGGTCCGAAAGGACAGGACGAGTGTGGGAGACGGTGAAGTTGCCTGGTCTCCGGATTCCGGAACGATTGATCGGGCGGGGTTGGAAGGATTTGACGCGGTTGTCCATCTGGCGGGAGAGAACATTGCCTCCGGGCGCTGGACCCCCGAGCGCAAACGTCGCATTCGGGACAGCCGGGTCAATGGAACCCAGGTGCTATGCGAAGCCCTGGCACAATGCGACCAGCCTCCCAAGGTCTTTGTCGGTGCTTCCGCGATTGGGTATTACGGAGACCGTGGAGATGAGACCTTGACCGAAGAGAGTGGAGCAGGGGAGGGGTTTCTGGCTGAGGTCTGTCGGGACTGGGAAGCTGCTGCGGCCGGGCTGACCGACACGGGGATACGGACCGCCCTGCTGCGGATCGGCATTGTCCTCAGTCCTGCCGGCGGTGCGCTGAAAAAAATGCTTTTACCGTTTCAGCTTGGCCTGGGCGGCGTTATTGGTACAGGCACACAGTATATGAGCTGTATTGCCTTGGACGACGTTATTGGCGTGATACAGCACGCCATAACCAACGACGAGGTCAGCGGGCCGATCAATACAGTGTGTCCCGAGGCCGTGACGAATCGGGAATATACCCGGACGCTTGGCAAGGTCCTGGGCCGTCCGACGTTGCTCCCCGTCCCGACTTTTGCGGCCCGGCTCGCCCTGGGTGAGATGGCCGATGCCCTGCTGCTCGCCAGTACCAGGATTGAGCCGCGTGTCCTTATGCAGACCGATTATACCTTTCGCTATCCAAGTCTGGGGAGCGCCCTCCGGCATGTGCTGGGAAAGGAGTTAGGGGCTAGGGATTAGGGGCTGGAGGAAGCCAATCCCCTCTTAATAGGATGAAGCTGTTTTTTGATCGTATTTTTGTCTTTCTAGAGACGCTTGCCGCTGGCGTCTGGATCGGAGTGTTGGGCGGGTTTGGCTTTGCCGTGGCTGGCACGGTCTTTCAGGAACTGCCCACGACCACCTTGGCCGGAAACGTGAATGCTGCAGTGCTGGCCAAGCTGAACCGCCTCGAATTTATTGCCGCCGCGGGGATGGCCGTGTCGGCGGTGTACTTCTTGCTGCGTTCGGATTGGTGGACGGCCCTACGCTTGGTAAAGACCGTGCTCGTTGTGATCATGGTTGTCACGCTGATCTATTACGCCTTGGTCGTGGGCGACCGATTGGAATATCTGCGGGTCGTAGAGATTCAGGATTTCGATACTTTCGATATGACAAAAAAAGATTTTTGGGACGAGTTTGCACGGCTTCACGACCGCTACACCCAACTGGTCAAAGCTAACCTCGGCATGGCGGTGCTGTATCTCTTGCTCTCCGCGTTTGAACGGCGCTAGGGACTATGCTCCCGGCGTGAGAGTGCGGAGTACGTTCAGGATATTGGCGCGCTTTATGGCCGGGTCGGTTTCAAATGACTGCATTTGCAGAAAGACCGTGTCTACCCCGTTATCCAGATAGCGCTGCACCCGCGCTCTCATCTCTTCCGGTGAGCCCTGAATAAATAAATCCTGCATGACCTCCGGTGGCACCGCGGCCACGGCAGCCTTGCGGTCGCCACCGGCCCACGCTTCCCACATGGGACCCAGCAACTCCGTCCGACCCAGCCATTGGTGGAAGGCTTTATACACCGGCACATTCAAATAGGTATTGATATGCCGCCGGATACCGGTCTCAACCGCCTGGCCAGGCGGGTCGACGCTGATGAAAATCCGGGCGGTGATTTCTACTTCGTCAGGACTGCGGCCCGCCGCCTGGGCCGCCTTCCGCACGACGGCGACCGACTTTTTGACGTCAGTGGCGGAGAGCCAATTGATAATCGCTCCGTCGGCATACTGACCGGCGATGCGTAGCATCATCGGTTTCAGCGCACCAACGTGGATGGGAATGGGGTTTTGTGGCGGACGGCTGAATCGGAAGCCTTTGACCGTAAAGGTTTCACCCTCAAAGGTGACGCGCTCCCCGGTAAACGCCTGGCGCAGGAAGGTCAGCGTTTCTCGTACCCGGACTGCCGGGCGGGCAAACTTGCCGCCGTTCCAGAATTCGACAATCGGATGTGAACCCGCGCCGATACCCAGACAAAACCGGTTCGGGGCAAGTTCGGCCAGACCGGCCGCGCTCATGGCCAAAGTTGCCGGCCCTCGCGTATATACATTGGCAAGCGCTGTGCCCAGCCGCAGGTCGGTTACCTGGGCAAGGGTGGCCAGCGGGGCAAAACAATCGACGCCATCGACCTCCATGGACCAGGCATCCGTATAGCCAGCCTGTTCGGCTTCCCGCGCGATTTCAACATGCTCCGTAAGGCTGAATCCTTCCAGAGGTACCGATAGCGACCAGCGTTTCTGAGCCATGTACAACTCCGTGGTAAATATCCAGTGCCGACTATACCCGCTCAGTCGTGTTCGATCCAGTCGATAAGATGGTCTTCAAACGCCTCGGGTGGGATGGCATCCTCGGAGACTACTCTGCCTCGGACAGAGATGCCAGCTTGGTGGACGGTCTCGGTGCTGCCAGAGACTAAGGGGTGCCACCAGGCCAGGTCGCGGCCTGCGGCCAGGCGGCGATACGCGCAGGAGTGCGGCAGCCAGCCGATCTTCTGAACATTCTCGGGCGAGAGCCGTACGCACTCGGGAACGAGTTGGGTCCGTCGCTCATACCGCTTACAGCGACAGCGGGTGAGGTCGAGCAGCCAGCAGGCCACATTCGTATAATGAGTGGCCTCGGTCTCACTGTCCTCCAGTTTATTCAGACAGCAGCGTCCACAGCCATCGCACAAAGACTCCCACTCCTGCTGGCTCATAGCCGCGAGTGGTTTTGTCTTCCAGAACGGTTTCATGGGGGGGTGGGGTTAGGGCGGGAAACCACGGGGTGTTTTCTTCCCTAACCCCCAGTTCCTAGTCCCTTATGCTACGGCAACCGGGCGATGATTTTGATCTCAACCAAGGCACCCGGAAATGCCAGCTCGGTGATACCGATCGCCGTCCAAGCCGAGTAGGGGGCTTCCATGTAGTTGTCTTTGACCTTCATGAAGGTCTGGATGTTTTTTTGCAGATCGACGTGAAAGGTCGTCATCTCGACCACATCGTCAAACGATGCGCCAGACGCCTCCAGCGTGGATTTGACATGTTCAAACGCCTGGGTGAACTGTGCTTCGGGATCGTCCGAAACCTTATACCCCTCGCCCACTCCGATCTGGCCGGAACAGTAGAGACGATCTCCATCCTTGATTGCCGGAGCAAAATGAAAATCGTTGTAATAGGCTTCCATTCCCTTTGGGATGACAGCATCTTTGGCCATACGTTCTCCTTTCCGTTATCCGAGTTTGGCTCAGACCTTAGCACCATGTGGAAGGAGTTGAAACGGCTTGCTCCTATTTCCCCTCTCGGGAGGGAAAGAGGAAACGTATCCTTCAACAGAGCAGGTAGATGTTGACACGTTTCCTCTTTGTGCCGCGGAGCGGTGGGGTGGGTTCTACGGATGGGGCGTGCCTGGGGAAACCCACCCCGACCTTCGGTCACCCCTCCCAAGAGGGGATTTTTTGCTCCCTAGTAACGAGGCTCGTTGATTGGACTGACTTCGTCCTCGGTTTGCGCCGCGTCACTCTTTATGGCCGGGTCGGCTCATCCGACTGGGGACTTGCCCGGAAGCTGGCAGCCCAGAGCAGAACGACGCCGCCTGTGATGGCGACATCGGCGATATTAAAAATACCCGTTCGGAGTGAGCCTAGGCCGAGGTTCAGAAAATCGATGACGCTGCCGTCGTGCACCAGCCGGTCAACCATATTCCCCAATCCTCCGGCCAGGACGCACGAGAGCGCAATAAACGAAAGCCGCGGAAGCTGCCATTGGACGATGAGGAAAATGGCCAAGCCCAGGAGCAGCACGGCAGTCGCAACGGTGAGCAGCCAGAAGCGCAGTTCGGGGGACAGGCTATTGCCGAGTCCGAGAAAAGCACCCTGATTCTCCGCATATTGCAGGCGAACAAGGTCGTGCATGAAGGAGATGGGCAGCGTTCCACGGAGCTGTTGGGCGGCAATCTGTTTAGTGGCTTGATCGCAACCTACGCCGGTCATGACAATCAGCATGGCTAGCAGGAACCGTGCCCGTTTGGTGACGGCTGTCATACATCTCCCATCAGCCTAGGCCGAGGCCCAAACCGGACAGCCATTAGCTGCCGGCACTGATTTGATCGATGATTTTCCGGGCATTGGCATGGCCCTGTTCAGCCGCTTTGCGCAACCAGTCGATGCCCGTGTCATCGTCCTTGGCCACTCCCCGGCCTTCCAGATACATGGCCCCCAGGTTGTACTGCGCGCCGGAATGGCCTCGCTCTGCGGCCTGGCGGAACCAATGGGCCGCTTCCGCATCGTCCTGCTCCGTGCCTCGACCGGCGAAGTAGATGGTGCCGAGATTGAACAGCGCTCCCGGATGAGCCTGGTCCGCGGCTTGGAGGTACCAGCCTCTCGCCTTGGTCAGGTCTTGCTCCAGGCCGTAGCCGTTATCGTACAGCACGCCGAGATTGTACTGGGCCTCTGCGTGCTTCTCGTCAGCCGCGCTCCGCAACCAAATGGCGGCGGTGGCATAATCCTGCTCAACACCGCGGCCCTGGACGTAGAGCATGCCTAATCGGTATTGCGCTTTCGTATGGCCGTTCTCGGCCGCTTTGTGAAACCACTTGGCGGCTTCTTGCTGCGCCCGATCACTCTTGCTTCCGGCGAGATATAAGAGGCCCAGATTATACTGTGATCCTACGTGATCCTGTTTGGCGGCCCGGCGAAACCATCTGACGGCTTCCTTGGCATCTTGCTCGACGTCCTCGCCTTTCACATACAGGACGCCCAGGCTGTTTTGCGCTTGGGCGCTGCCCTCTTCCGCCGCTTTTCGGACCTCATCAATGTCTGCCGCATGCCCGAACGGTTGGAAGAAGCTGAGCACTCCAAGGACCAAGCCAACCTGAACGCATCGTACGAGCGTTTTCATAGCGCCTCCTTACGTCACACCCACCACAGATAATCAAAATGAAAGCACGACTCAATATACTCCTGACCGGCCTGTCAACCTCGTCTCAACTCCCCGGTTCGGTTTGACGGCCATCTATCCGGTCGTTAGACTGCCCGCCGTATGCGCGAAGATTCGGATGGGCGGGGTGGCGCCTGGACGCTGCACGGGCTGCGCGCCGTGTTTGTCCGGGGAGATATTGACGGCTTCTTTGGGCTGTTCATCGACAATCTCTTGCAACTCATGCTGATCGCCGTGCTGTGTCCGTTGGTGTGTGGCCTTCCTCAAGAGCTGGTGATTGGCCGCATCCTGCCTGGGGCGGCACTGTCCATCCTGTTCGGTAATATCTTTTATGCTTGGCAAGCCCGGCGGCTGATGCTGCAAACCGGGCGTAACGATGTGACGGCTCTCCCGTATGGCATCAACACGCCGAGCTGTTTTGCCTACATCTTCCTCATAATGGGGCCGGTTTATCAGGAAACGCAAGACCCAACCCTCGCCTGGCAGGTCGGATTGTTGGCCTGTCTGCTCAGCGGGGTGATGGAAACGGCCGGTGCTTTTGTGGGGGACTGGCTACGTCGGCATACACCGCGGGCGGCCTTACTGACGGCTCTGGCCGGTGTTGCAATTACGTTTATTGCCGTCGGTTTTGTCTTCCAGATTTTTGCCTACCCACTGATTGCGGTTGTACCTATGATGATGATCTTGACCGCCTATGCGTCACGTCGGACCTTCCCTGGCGGGTTGCCTGGCGGCCTGGTTGCCGTGCTGACGGGTGTCGTCCTGGCGTGGGGGCTGCGCCTGCTGGGGATATCCGTCTTTGAACCGCCGGCAGAACAGTACGCGCTGGCGCTGCATATGCCGACACCGGTCCCGTCCGACCTCTTTGCCCTGTTGACCAGTGAGCGGGGCTGGCAGTATCTGGCCATTATCTTTCCCATGGGTCTGTTTAATGTGATTGGCTCGTTGCAGAATCTGGAAAGTGCAGAGGCCGCCGGGGATCGCTATGAAACCAAGCCCTCACTGGTCGCCAACGGCGTAGGGACGCTCATGGCCGCCCTCTTTGGCAGCCCGTTTCCCACGACTATCTATATTGGGCACCCGGCCTGGAAGGCGATGGGAGCGCGGGTTGGCTACTCGGTCATTAATGGGGTGGTCATCTGGCTGCTGTGTCTGATCGGCGGCATGACGGTGATTCTCCACATCGTCCCGATTGAAGCGACGCTGGGTATTCTGCTCTGGATCGGTATCATTATGACAGCCCAGGCATTTCAGGCCGTCCCCCAGGCTCACGCGCTCGCGGTTGCCTTCGGGCTGATTCCCGCGCTGGCCACCTGGGCGTTACAGTTGATTGAAACCAGCCTTCGCAAGGCCGGCGCTTCGCTCTTCGACATTGCGCCAAAGTTTGGGGGCGATCTCTACATTCACGGCGTGATTGCCCTCAGCCAGGGCTTTCTGCTGAGCGCCATGATCCTGGCGGCCATTCTGGTCTTTATTATCGAACGCCAATTCCTCAGCGCGGCGGCCTGGCTGCTGGTCGCCGCGGCCCTGTCTTTTGTCGGGGTGATCCACGCCTATGAACTGACTCCCGTGGGAGTTCAGAATGCGTTTGGTTTTGCTGCTGCGCCGGAATTTGCATTCGCGTATGGGCTGAGTGCCGGTCTGCTGGTCATATTCCATCTGATGCAGGACCAAAAAGAGTAAACGTATCCTCCCATAAACATGCAGATGCTGGACACGTTTACTCTTTCAGACACCTGAGGCGTTCTTCTTAACTATACGCCTCGGTAAATGCCTGTCGCTGCTGCGTACTGCCCAGCATGATGAGTTCGCTTTCTTTCTGGAGCTTTGTTGAGGCTGACGGATTGGTGATGAGGCTCCCGTTGTGTTGGATACCAATCACGTTCAGCCCCGTTCGCGCCCCAATTCCGCTGTCGGATAAGGTCAAGCCTGCCAACATCCGTGGCAGTGAGACTGCAAATAGCTCAACTCCCTCGCCCAAGAGCCCTAACTCGCGGCCTTGCAGCAGGGAGAGGGCCTGCTCAATACCAAGTGAAGAGTAGCTCAAGGCGAAGTCCGCGCCGGCGCGATGGATGGCTTCGAGATTCCTTTCGTGGGTAATGCGGCTGACGATGCGTAATTCGGGATTGAGGCGGCGACAGTAGACTGCGAGGTAGATGTTCATGGCGTCGTCGTTTGTGGTCAGCAGGACGGCCGGGGCATCCTGCAAGCCGGCGCGCATAAGGACCTCTCGGTCGGCGGCATCACCGATAAAGAGCTGATCCGGGATGTGTTCGATCCGTTCCCGAAAGGATTCGTCATTCTCAACCAGATGAACCGGGATATCCTTGCGCTTCAGGGCCTCGGCGGCGGCACAGCCGACCTTGCCTCCCCCAATGACCAGGATTGGACTGTAATTGGTATCGTAAATAACAAGCAGGGTGTCGAGTTCCAGCATTTGTTCTTCCGAGCCGACAACGACCATCACACTGGTGTTGGAGAGGTAGGTGTCGGGAGTCGCCGGCAATAAACGACCCCGTTCCCAAATCCCAACAATATTGAGTCCGATGACCTCACGCAGCCGTGTTTCACGGATCGTCCGGCCAGCCAGGGGGGTATTGTGGACAGGAAACTCTGCCACCTGGAGGTCGCGAAAACTGCCGATCACATGGGCCTGGGCGTGCCCGATGTTAATGCGGTTGGTGAGACGTTCTCCCAGGCGCTGCTTGAGGGGAACCACGTGTGTACAACCGCTCAGTTCGAGGATATCAACAGAGTCTTTTTCCTCGACCGTTGCCATGATGGGGACATCCGGGGCAACCTCCCGAACGTTCAGGGCGATATTTGTGTTAACGGTGTCCGCGCTGTTCGCAACGATCAACCGTGCTTGGGGAGCTCGGACTTTCTCGTAGGTCTCACGGCTATCGATCTCACCAGCAATGGCCGAAATACCATCCTCATACATGCGTGCGGCGGCCGCTGGGTCGGGCTCAAGAACATAGTAGGGGATGTCTTGGAGGCGGAGTTGTTCGATGAGACCGGGAGCAATGGTGTCGTAGGTACAGATGATGACGTGTCCCTGGGTATCGGGCGGTACTTCGCGCGGGGCCTGGAACCGTATCTGCGCTTCCAGCCAGGGAGCGTAAAAGAAGCGGATAAAGGTAAAGGGCAGGACGATGAGCAGCAGGACAATCCCGGAGAGCAGTACCACAATGCTGAAAAACCGCCCAATATCGCTGTGAAAGGTAATGTCACCAAATCCGAGCGTACTCATCACCGTCAGGGTCCAATAGACCCCAGTCAGCCATGAATGATCCTGCCCTTCTGCGTGCAGCATGATCACGTGGAAGAGGATAGAGAAGAGCAGAATAATCCCGACTAAAAAAGCGGCGAATTTGAGGAGCGCGCCAATATTCCGGCGCGTTGCTGGCTCATTCAGAAAATAGGCGAGTTGCGTGCCGAGCAGCTTCATGGGAGATTTCAACCAAGCAAAAGACCGGGGGGGCCGTCAAGGGCCGGGACGCCGTCCCCCTGGGAGGGAGAAGCCGTCGGGTCTGAGCGTAAGGTGCAGTGCGCCTGCGGTCAGAAGGTGCTCAGCACGACCACAGAGAGCCGGGGTGCGGGGCAAGACAAGCTGGGATACGACCGCGAATTACTGTGCCGGCACCAGTTGGATGTCGATCGTGATCTCGATCTCCTCGCCGATCGCCACCCCGCCCGACTCTAGGACCGAGTTGCGGCTGAGCCCATAGTCGGTACGATTGATCGTTGTGGTGACAGCCCCGCCCAGGCGAGGCTTGCCCCGGAGGTCGGTGATGGCCTGGGGCGAGCCGGTCACATCGAGCACGACCTCTCTGGTGACGCCCATGAGGGTCAGCTCTCCGGTGACCTTATAACTGTAGTCCTGTATTTTTTCGACCGCCTTTGATTTGAAGGTGATGGTCGGATGTTTGGCCGTATCAAAGAAATCCGGCCCGCGTAAATGGTCGTCCCGCTTCTGGTTGCGGGTATTGATGGAGGCCACCTCGATGGAGGCGTCCACCGAGGAGCGGCTGATATTGTCCTCGTCTATGATCGCGGTCACGTCGAATTTGTCGAACGTGCCGCGCACGGTGGCGACCATCAAATGCCTCACGGCAAATTGTACACTGGCATGCGCCGAATCACTCTTCCAGGTTGCCGCCTGGCTCAGACCCGGAACCAGAAGTACGATGCTGACCAGTGCTGCCACAATTGTCCGTCGCATAGACTGCTCCTTCTTCTCAGAAAATTCCCTACCAAGCTCGAATGAGGGAAGCAATCCCATGCCCTTGCCAGTACCAGATACGGATAGTGTCAACCTGACGACCCGGTCATATCCCAGCCCCCGCCGAGCGCTGTGTATAAGGCGACGACGTGAGAGGCGAGGGCGGCTTGGCTTTGGGCAGAGGCGTCCTGGGCCGTGTGGAGCGCGCGGCGGGCCAGGGCGACGCTCAGATAGTTTTCCAGTCCACTCAGATAGCGATCAGTGGCAATCTCGACTGCATCGGTGTGCGCGGCGACCGATGCGGTCAGCCATTGCTGGCGGGCCTGCTCTTTGCTGTACGCCACGAGGGCATTCTCAACCTCTTCGAGCCCGGTGAGAATCACCTGCTCATAACGGGCGAGGGCCTGTGCTTGGCGAGCGTCCTGCACCTTGATGGCGGCCCGGATGCGGCCCGCATCAAAAACCGGCCAGCTCAGCGCAGGGCCGGTTGCCCAGGACAGGCCCGCACGTTTGGCCAGGTCTGTCACATCCAAGCCCTGCGTCCCCAGTCGTCCGGTCAATGTCAGCCGCGGGAAGAGGTCGGTGGTGGCCACCCCAACTCGCGCGGTGGCCGCCTCCAGTTCACGTTCGGCCTGCCGAATATCGGGACGCCGGCGTAAGAGCTCGGACGGCAGTCCGATCTCACTGGCTAGACCGGCATGCGGAATCGGATGGTCCTGGGAGAGGGAGGACGTAAAAGCCGTGGGCGGCTCACCCACCAGGACGCTTAGACGGTGGAGGGTCCGTTTGACTGTGGTTTGAAGGGGAGGAACCTGAGCGCGGATATTCGCCAGTAGGGCCTCGGCTTCGGCCGCGTCTAACGCGCTTGTCAGGCCGGCTTGATAGCGAGACTGAGTGACCTCAACCGAATCTTGCTGAGCCTGAATATGCCGCTCGGCAATACGGAGCCGCTGTTGCGCGCCGCGGAGTGCAATATAGTTGCGCGCGATCTCAGCCAGCAGCGCTACCAGCACCGTGCGACGATGTTCTTCGGCTGCGTTGATATCAGCACTCAATGCCTGCTCGGCCCAGCGCAGACGACCAAACAGGTCAATCTCCCAGCTTGCGTCCAGGCCCATCTGGTAAAAGTTTCGTTCTTGTCCAAAGCCCAATGACGTCCCGACCGGACTCTCACTATTGTCCGTGCGAGTGGACTCGTCATCGAGAAAATCGGAGGATAGGGAGGTAGTCGTACGGCTGCTTAGACTGCGCGTATACGACGTAGCCGAACCGAGGCGCGGCCAGCGGGGAGCCAGGGTGACCAGCCGTGAAGCGCGTGCCTCCTGAATCCGTGCGGTGGCTTCCTGGATATCTCGATTCTGGCTGATCCCCCGTTCGATCAGGGCCTGGAGCCTGGGGTCCTGAAAGGTGTTCCACCAGCGCGCGAGCTCTATTGATTGTGCGCTGGTGGCAGCCTCAGGCTGCTCACTCCACGTCTCAGGAAGTGTGACCGAGGCAACCGGCCGTTTTGGGGTCACCGTGCAACTGACGACCAAGGAGAAGAGGAGGGGGGGAGTCCAAGTTAGTAGGGGCGGAGGCCACGAAACGGCGAGCCGCCAGTGTCGGGTCAGCGTCCTGTGCATGCCGTTTTCCTTATCACGTGTTCGGGTCCTATAAAGTCGCACTCTTGCTTGCCTTGTGGGCAGCAGTCTCTAGGTCCTGCTCGTCTTCCATCAATTTTATCCTTGGGGGGACCATATTGATCCCCAGCCGCTCGCCCACATAGGTCACAAACAGATAGACCACGGGAATGACGAGCAGGGTGAAGGCGGTGGAAAAGGCGAGCCCGCCAACCACCGCGGCACCAATAGGGCGACGACTTTCCGCACCCGCTCCGATGGCCAGGGCGAGCGGCAGAGCCCCAAAGATAGAGGTGGCGCTGGTCATCAAAATAGGGCGCAGGCGACTACGCCCAGCGGCCAGCACTGCGGCCAGCAACTCGGTACCGCGGGCCCGCGACTGATTAGCAGAATCCACTAGCAATATCGAGTTTTTTGTCACCAGACCGATGAGCAAAATAATACCAATCTGACTGTAGAGGTTCAGCGTGTGGCCGGTCATAAATAGCACGAATAAGGCCCCGAAGAGTGCCAGGGGTACGCTGCCGAGTATGGTCAGGGCATGAAAGAAGTTCTCAAACTGGGCCGATAAGACGAGATAGATGAAGACCAGCGCAATAAGAAAAACGATATAGATTTCGGCCGAGGATTCCACAAACTCGCGCGCGCTGCCTCCCAGAGCGGTCGTAAAGCCGGCGGGAAGGACCTCACCCGCAATGCGCCGCACGCTGGCCAGCATTTCGCCCAGGGCCGCCCCGGGAGCTAAGCTGCCCGTAATCGTAGCCGAGCGTTGGAGGTCGTAGCGGTTGAGTCGGGCCGGAGCAATACTCGGCGTGGCGTGAACTAGGCCGGACAACGGCACCATCGTCCCGGTCTGGCTACGGACGTAAATCTCTCCGATCTGGTCGGGCAGGCTCCGATAGCGTGACGCCAGCGCGGTTACCACATTATACTGCTTGCCGCGCATAATGAATTCATCGATCTTGGCCTGCGACAGGAGGAGCTGTAAACTCTGGGCCACGGTAGAAACGGGCACCCCGAGGTCGGCGGCCCGGTCGCGGTCAAAGATAATGTCCAGTTGGGGGTTATCGAGCCGTAGGTCGCTGTCCACGTTAATCAGGCTGGGAAGCTGGCGCACCCGCTCCAGCATGGTGCTGACCGTCTGGGTAAATTCCTCCTGGGTCGCAGCAGCGTTCTTAAGGATGAATTCCAAATCGTTAATACTGCGCTGGTTGAGGGACGGGGGGTTGATCGGAAAGACCAGGGCTCCGGTCAAGGCGAAGAATTCAGGAAAGAGCTGGGCGACAATGGCCTGCTGCGCGACGCTGCGCTTTTCCCAATCGGTCAGGCGGGCAAAGACGATACCGTCGCTGGTATTGGGCGGCCCACCAATAGACAGCCCGATGGCCTCAAAAAATGCCTCGACCTCCGGAATTTGTTGGATGCGTTTTTCTACTCGATCCAGAGTCTGGGTGGTGTAGGCCAGGGTCGATCCCTGGGGCGCTTTAATCACTGTGATAATCCGTCCTCGGTCTTCGACTGGGACCAGGGTGGAGGGTAGGGCTTGCAGCAGGAGCAGGCCGAAGCCGATGGCCGCCACAAGCAGCAGGCCCATGGCCGGGCGATGGTGGAGGGCCCAGCGGAGGGCGCGCTCATAGCCGCGGTTCAGGCTAGCGAAGAAGGGCTCCAGGACATAGTAGAAGCGTCCATGAATCGCCCGAACCGTCAGAAACTGGGAGCACAGCATGGGTACCAGGGTCAGAGCGACAAAGGTCGAGATAAGAACGCTGGCGGCCATGGTCAGGGCAAACTCGCGAAAGAGGCGGCCCAGGTTGCCGGTCAACAGGGAGAGTGGAATGAGGACAGCAATCAGCGCAACGGTCGTGGCGATGACTGGAAAGCCAACTTCCTTTGCCCCACGGCGGACGCTGACCCGGCGTGTTTCGCCCAGCTCTTGCCGCCGGTAGACGTTCTCCATTACCACAATGGAGTCATCAACCAGGAGACCGATGGCCAGGACCAGGGCGAGCAGGGTGAGGACGTTGACCGAAAAGCCGAGAACAAGCATGACGGCAAAGGTGCCGATGAGAGAGACGGGAATGGCAATCGATGAGATCAGTGTCGTCACCGCGGAGCGGAGAAAGACCAGATTCACTACCACAACTAGGCCAAAGACCACACCCAGCGTAAACCATACCTCTGCGAGAGAAGCTCGCACAAAGATTGTGCTATCGACCGCCACCTGGAGATCGACTCCGTCCGGCAGGGCTACGCGGATAGCCGGCAGGCTGCGACGCACGGCATCCGAGACTTCGAGTTGGTTTGAGCGTGACTGCCGGACGATGCCGGCGCCGACCGTTGGGCGGCCGTTGAGGCGGGTGAGCACATTGTAATTCTCAGAGCCCAGCTCGGCCCAGCCAATATCCTTGAGGCGGACCCGGGTCTCGCCCTCCTCGCGGATGATGAGATTTTCGTACACACTCGGGTCGTCAATCTGGGCATCGGCCAGAACGGTAAATTTCCGGGTCGTGCCCTCGACCTCGCCGGCTGGAACCTGGAGATTGTTCTCAATAATGGTGCGGTAAATATCGGCCGGGTCCACGCTATGCAGCGCCATTTTGGCCGGATCGAGCCAGATGCGCATGGCGTATTTTTGCCCACCTAGGAACACCTCGGCCACACCCGGCAGAATCTGAAGCGGTGGCTTGACTATGCGGTCCACAATATCGGTCAGGTCTTCCGTTGAGTAGGTCTCGCTCTGCAAGCCGAGCCACATAATCGGGAAGGTATTGGCCCCGGACTTGGCGACAATCGGTCGCTCGGCTTCCTCTGGAATATCGTCAAACGCGCGTTGGATCGCGTTGCTGACATCGGTGACTGCCAGATCAATATCGCGGCCGGCAATAAACTCGACCGTAATTGAGCTACGACTGAAACCGCTAATCGACGTGATATTGCGGATACCCTCGACCCCGTTAAGGGATTGTTCGAGCGGCTCTGTGATGGTGCTCTCGACCGTCGCCGGGCTGGCCCCAACATAGATCGTGGTGATCGAGACCACTGGGTTATCGACATCGGGGTATTCTCGAACCGGTATGTATAAAAAGGCGGCAATCCCAGCCAGGACAATGAGCAGGCTCATCACCGTCGCCAGAACCGGACGGGTAATGCACAGGTCGGAAAGAATCATGGATTAAAAATCACACGTCGCTAGCAGTGCACTGCTAGCCCCGAGTGCAAGGTTGGTATTCTTAACCGGCTCATACGGGGTCGGCTGTACTCTGTCTCCAGGTCGCAGTTTCTGGTGCCCGGCAACAATGATGGTATCTCCGGGCTTGAGCCCACTGAGAACCTCAACCTGCTGCAGGGCAAATTGTCCGAGCTGTACATGTTGGCTCGCGACCAGATTATCATCTTGAAGCGTATACACGAGCCGCTTCGTTCCCCGTCGAATAATGGCCTCCAGGGGAATGGAAATCGCATCCGAGAGCCTGGCAACTTCGAGGCGTAAGGCTGCGGCCATACCGGGCAACAGCGCTCTCTCTTCGTTCGGGACAATGGCCTGCACCGTAACAGACCGTGTGTCCGGATTGAGAAAGGGGTCTATCACGCTGACGGTTGCCGTGAATCGGCTCGTGCACTGACCCGCTACCCCGCGAATGCGCTGGCCGGTTGCGAGGTCCGGTACATAGTGCTGCGGCAGACTGAAGACTAGGTGCAGAGGGTGAACCTGGGTGATCCGGACAACGGCATCGCCGGGCTCCAGATAGGCGCCCAGGCTGACCTGGCGTAGCCCCAGGCGACCGGTGAAGGGCGCACGGATAGTCATTTTGCGTAAGATCGTTGTCGCCTCGTCCAGCTCTCCCTTGGTCGTTCGGACCGCCGCCTGGGCGTTGTCCAGCGCCTGCTGGGAGCGTGCCCTTGGCGGCAGCTTGGTGAGCCGCTCTAACGTCGCCTGGGCATTCTGATATTGGGCCTGGGCCACGTCAACCGCTGCCTGCGCCTCAGCGGCGTCGATACGCGCCAGGACGTGACCCTGCCGAACCTCCTGCCCTTCTGGAATATCGAGGAAGACGATCTTGCCGCTCCGGTCGGCGGTCACCTGGGTGCTCTGCGGACTCTCAAGCCCGCCAACCGCCGAAATCGTGCGCGGCAGGTGCTGAGCCTTGAGTGTTAGCGTCTGTACGGGGATGGGCGGCGGTACAGGACTACGCGACGGCTCTGCGGTCTTTTGACAGGCGCCGAAAAGAAGACAGCCGAAAATCAGGAACAGCGGAACGGCTTGATAGCAGGACAGCACGAGTCGGGCGGGGGGCAGATGAGCGTGACAGGTATGCATGAGTGACTGCCCGGAAATACTAGGCTGCGACAGAGAGGGGAGCGTGGTACGGCTGTAAAATGTCTATGCACATAATCTCCTCAACCGCTTTTCAGCATGGCATAAACACCGGGGTGAGTCACTACGATCAAGCCAGGACAGATAAACTTCCCTTGACTCAGACCTGCGGGTGCGCCATGCAAAACGTAACACGGCGCTAGCCGAGGGAGGTCTGATCCGAGGAACAGGAGGTAGAGAGTATGAACCTGCCACGAGTACGCTTTGGACTTCAACCACCTTAATTGTACCTCTTACGGTACGAAGAAGGTCAACCCGAATCACACTTTCTCCACAGGACCGAACAAGATTTTTTCCTCAGCGTGTCGTCCGCCTCGAAAAGCTCCGAGGGAAAGACTGAGAGGATATATATGAAAGCCATGCGTCTGGCTGAGTTTGGGAGCCCGGAAAACTTGCGTCTTGAAGAAGCGCCTGATCCTAAGCTGAGAGAAGGTCACGTGGTAATCCGGGTCAAAGCTACCGGGATCAATCCTGCCGATCTGGTCCGCATGTCCGGAAAGTATCCACAACCGCTTCCACTTCCATATATCCCAGGTACGGATGTCGCGGGTGAGGTCGAAGCGATTGGTGCGGGAGTGGGCCATGTCCGGGTTGGAGAGCGTGTCTTTGGCCGCTCGCTGAACGGGGGTGGCTATGCGGAAAAAGCCTGCCTGCCAACGAATGAGATATTTCAGCTACCGGACAATCTCTCGTTTGCTGAAGGGGCAGCAATCCCGGTCCCGTTCTACACCGCCTATGTCGCTCTTCATCACAAGGCTCACCTTCAGTCAGGTGAGACCGTACTGATCTCGGCTGGGGGCGGTGGAGTAGGGGTAGCGGCCATACAGCTTGCCAAAGCGGCTGGGGCGCGGGTGATTACCACGGTCGGTTCACAAGAGAAGGCTGAACGAACAAAAGAGTTAGGCGCGGATATCGCGCTGAATTACAAAGAGCAAGACTTTGCGGCTGAGGTACAAAAGCTGACTGACGGCAAAGGCGTAGATGTCATTATCGAGAATGTTGCGGCGGATAATTTTGCCAAAGACTTTAGCGCGCTTGGCAGACACGGCCGCATCGTCCTCATCGGTACCGGAACCGGCAAAGCGCCTGAGTCAACATTTATGACTGGTGCGGCGCTGTTTAAAGAAGTCACGATCTACGGCATGGCCTTGCCAAACTCGGTTGCCCTAATCCCCGATATTGCCAACGCCCTCATTCCACTATTCGCAGACCAGAAGGTCAAAGCCATGGTGCATAAGAGCTATCCATTAGTGGAAGCACAACAGGCGCTACTGGATCTCGTTGCAGGAAAAGTGTTTGGGAAGTTAGTGCTTGCGCCATGAAGAGGGGCCATTGCTAGCCACCTCTATCCCTCTCGCTGCTCTAATGTTCGGTTTCCTGCGGTCCTGTCATGTCGACAAAACGCCCGTGCCGGAAAGGATGGAGGGGGAGCGAAGGTTGTTTCTCGGTTGCGAGTTCGTAAATGACCCGTCCAGTCATAGGTCCCAAACAAAAGCCGTGCCCAGAAAAACCGGCAGCAACGATAAGCCCGTCGACTTCTGAGGTGCGTTCGATAACGGGGAGGCCGTCTGGCGTGATATCGAGCAGCCCGCTCCATGCCTGGTCAATCTTTGCCTGACCAAATGCCGGCAACACCTCAGTCACACGGTCACTGATTGTCGCTATAACCCGAGCGGCAAGCCGTTCTTCATTCGGCAACCCCTGCCAAGGTCCAACTCTCGCGTTCATCAGGAGCCGGCCGCCTACCGCTTGACGGCCGGAAAAGTCGGTGTTGGCCGTGCCAAGCACCTGTTGCAGGATGGGTCGTAACGGGGTCGTTTGCACAATCGACGCATGCGCGGTGGTCAGCGGCAGATCGAGGCCGACCGTTCTACATAGGCGATCCGAATGCACACCGGCCGCAATCACCACAACGTCTGTCGCAATAGGACCTGCGCTTGTCTGTACCCCGATGACCCGTCCACCCCTGACGTCGATTCCAGTGGCCGTTGTGTGGGTGAGGATACTGGCTCCGTGCCGTTCAGCCGCAGCGGCAAAAGCCTGAACCGTAGCCGTTGGATTCGCATGACCATCGGTGGGGCAGTATGACGCGGCCTGAACGGCTTCTGACAGCGCTGGAGCCACTTCTCGGACAGCACCATTATCTGGAAGAAACGTAAGATCAAGGCCTAATGCGCGTTGCGCTTCTACCATGTGGGCAAGGGTTTCTACTTCTTCGGAAGTGCGGGCCAGGCGCAAATTTCCTTCCTGGCGATACTCTAGGTCGGCCTCCAGTTCATCCGCCAGATTTTTCCAGCGACGGACCGCAGCCTGGGAGAAGGGTAATTCAGCCGCGGCTCGGCCAGACTGGCGGACCCCGCCCAAGCTCAAACCCGAGGCCATGCTCGCCAGCGAACCTTGTTCAACGAGAATTACAGACACGCCAGACCGGGCTAATTCATAGCACGCCGCTGCGCCGCTAATACCTCCTCCAATGATGACGACATCCCGAACGTTTGCGGTCATATTGCTCAACCTTGCCCCGTCTCTCATACCATGCCCAACTGAAGATTGAACACAAGGTGGTCATAGACTAAGAAGGGGAGGAAAGAATGAGCGGGTGACAACGGCGCCAGACACGGTTGTACGCAGAAGAGAGCGGTATGGGCAAAGTCGGCATGTATGGCGAGCGAGTGAAGACGACCCGCGGCCCCTTCGACCCTGGCGGGCAACCCCAGGTAGACAGCCCGCATCCCCTCGTCCTCGGCTTGTTCGCCTGGAACCTCACCGGTGGCGCCACTATCTCTAAGGCGGTTCAGGCGGATCCTGCGCGCTATCGTGACTTCTGGCACTGGGACACCGCTCGCTATTTGGTCCAGTTCGCCGAGCGTATTGGGTTTGAGTTCCAAGTGCCGTTCGGGCGCTGGCTTGGCCACGGTGGCCCGACCCGCTTTAACGAAGACCAGCTCGATTTTTTGACTACTGCAGCGGCCCTGGTGCCCCTCACGCGGCAGATTCTGCTCTTCTCCACGGCTCACGTCACGTATGGCTTTCACCCGCTCCACTTTGCCAAGTTTGGGGCCACGATCGACTACTTATCGGGGGGGCGATGGGGGCTCAACATTGTGACGGGCTGGATCGAAGATGAGCAGGCGTTGTTCGGACAGACGTTTCCTGACCATGATTTACGCTATGAGATGGCAGACGAATTCACGACGTTGATGAAATGGGCCTGGGCGAGTGAGGAGCCCATTACGTATGAGGGAGAGTTTTACAAGTCGTACGGAGCGTATGTGAGCCCCAAGCCGGTACGCAAGCCGCGCCCATATCTTGTCAATGCGGGATCGTCACCGGCGGGCATCGAGTTTACCGCAAAGCACTGTGACTGGCTGTTCTCTTCCGGAAATTTGGACAAGATACGGGCGGCAGCGGATGCAGTACAGGAACGCGCGCGCCACTACCAACGCCAAGTAGACACACTCACCACTGCGTACGTCATTATCGAGGGGACCGATACCAAGGCGAAGGAGGTGCGCGACTGGGTGGTAGCCGAGATTGACGAAGAGGCCACGGATACGTTTATCGAGCGGGCAACGTCGCAGCCCCACTCGTTTGTGCCCGATCGGCGACGAGAGCCCAACACCCGGATTCGGCAGCAGACGGGCGAGGGAGCGTATCGTGACGTTGCCCTAGGACTCACCGCCTATAATGTCTATGGCAGTCCGGAGACGGTCGCTGAGCAACTGCGTGAGGTCCACCAGAAGGGCGGACAGCGGGGAGTGATGCTGTCGTTCTTCGATCCTGTCAAAGGCTTACATATGTTCCATGATGAAGTGCTGCCGCTGCTGCGCCAGATGGGCCTGCGGAAGTAGGCCTGCGGCAGGGATTGAGTTCTGGTCGTGTGTTCGGTGGAGACAGATCTATGGCGTGGGCTGTCGGCGTTGACGTAGGCGGAACTTTTACGGATTTCTACGCGTTCGATGACGAATCGAATGTCGCTGTCGTCCACAAAGTCCCTTCGACGCCAGCCCACCCCGCACAGGCCATCATCGACGGTTTGCGCGCCTTGTGCGCCGAACGCGGTATCGATCTCGGGACGATCCAGCATCTTGCCCACGGGACGACTGTGGCCACCAATGCGCTGCTCCAGCGTCGTGGCGCCACTGTTGCCCTGATCACAACCCGAGGCTTCAGAGACCTGCTTGAGATCGGTCGCCAGACCCGACCGCATATGTTCAGCCTCCAGAAGGATCACCCGCTTCCCTTGGTGCCACGCGAGCGGCGCTTGGAGGTGAAAGAACGGATTACGGCCAGCGGCGAGATCCTCCACGCTCTGAGCAGAGAATCCTTGGAGGATATGGTGAACCAGGTGCGTGCCTCGGGTGCGCAAGCCTGTGCCGTGTGTCTGCTGTTTTCTTTTGTGAATCCGAGCCACGAACAAAATCTTGCTCAGGCGCTAGCGGCTATCCCAGGCCTCTATATTTCCCTGTCGTCGGAGGTACGGCCAGAGTTTCGTGAATACGAACGGCTATCGACTACGGTGCTGAACGCGTATCTACAGCCGATTATCACCCAGTATCTGCGTCATCTGGAGGCCGAACTCGCCCAGGATCTGCCTGCAGCAGTCCTCGGTATCAATCAATCCAGCGGCGGTTTAATGTCGATCGAGCGTGCACGCCGTTTTCCGATCCGCACCACGCTGTCTGGACCAGCCGCCGGGGCGATTGGTGCGACCCACTTAGCCAGACTATCCGGCCGCCCGGATGTAATCACGCTCGACATGGGGGGCACCAGCGCCGATGTTGCGCTGATCCGTAACTATGAAACCGGGGTCTGCTTCGACCGGGAGGTTGGCGGCTTTCCCGTCCGCTTGCCCATGGTTGACATCAATACGGTCGGTGCTGGAGGTGGCTCGATTGCCTGGTTTGATCGCGACGGGCTGCTCAAGGTCGGCCCCACGAGCGCGGGTGCCGTGCCCGGTCCGGCGTGTTATGCGGCTGGTGGCGACCAAGCGACCGTGACTGATGCAAATGTCATCCTCGGTCGGCTCGCGCCCGGTGGTCTGCTCGGCGGAACAATGCCCCTTGATATCGACGCGGCACGCGCCGTCTTCGCTCCCCTGGCGGCGCGACTCGGTTTCACCCTAGAGCGGACTGCATTTGGTGTTCTCGACATCGTGGTTTCGAATATGGTCCGGGCAATTAGCGCTATCTCGATCGAACGCGGCTATGATCCGCGCGCGTGCGCCCTTATGCCGTTCGGCGGTGCCGGGCCGTTGCACGCCAGTGCTGTTGCCCGCAGCCTGGGTATCCGCGAGATTGTCGTTCCGACTGCCCCAGGCATCTTGTGCGCTCAGGGTTTGGTGGTATCCGACCTGAAGGAAGACTTTGTGCGCACGGCGCAGACGCGGGTTGACAAAGACCATATCGGCCAGATTCGAGATCACATCGGTACTCTAATGCGGGCAGGCGAAGCATGGTGTGAGGCGGAGAGGCTCGCGTCGGACCGTCGGACCCTTCAGGCGGCATTGGACATGCGCTATGTCAGACAGAATTTTGAATTGTCCGTCCCGCTGGACGCTGGCCTGCTCGCCAAGCTGTGCGAGGTGGACGTAGCGGCCCGGCTGTGTCGCCTGTTCTCTGAGGCACACGAGCGACACTATGGTTACGATAACCCAACCGACCCGGTGGAAATTGTGAACTACCGCTTGACCGCCCAGGGCCGACTGCGCACACCTCGCACAGCTACGGCCGCTACTGCCATGCACGCACCAGAGCCGCTGCACACGCGCCGGGTGTATTTCACTGCCGACGAAGCGATCACGACACGAGTTTTCAGCCGCGACGCCCTGGCGCCTGGCCATGTTCTGACTGGCCCAGTCCTGGTTGACCAACTCGACGCCACGACCCTGATCTATCCTGGCGACACACTGCGCGTTGACACTGCACGCAACCTCATTATCGAGGTTGCGTTATGAAGTTTGAGCAGCCTGAATTGGACCCCATCCTGCTGGAGATCGTGCATAATGCCCTGCGCTCGGTCACGGACGAGGGCTTCATCGCTTTGATGAAAAGCGCGTATTCCACCAACATCAAAGAGCGGCGTGACCACAGCACTGGCTTTATCGATGCGCACGGACGTTTGATCGTTATGTCGGAGGCATCCCTGCCCATCCATCTCGGCTCGCTGTTGGGTGTAACGGAAACGCTGCGTGCTAAATACCAGCCGGAAGATATCGATGCCGGTGATATCTTCGTTGCGAACGACCCGCATGTGGCGGGCGGCACTCATCTCCCTGACGTGACAATGGTGATGCCGGTGTTTATCGGCGCTACTCTAATCGGCTTTGTTGGCAACATTGCCCACCACGCTGATATCGGAGGCATGCAGGGCAGCTCTGTCGGAGATAGGGCTGATATTTACCAGGAAGGTGTCCGCATCCCGCTCATCAAGCTCTTCCGCCGAGGGGAGCTCCAAACGGATCTGCTCGACCTCCTTCTTCTCAATGTTCGAATACCTGAGGAACGCCGGGGTGACTATTTTGCCCAGATCGCTGCCTGTCGACTAAGCGCACGCCGAATCACGGAGTTGGCTGAAACTCATGGAACGGCAATACTTGAGGCGGTCTTCGACGCGATAGTTACTCGTACCGAGCAGCGTATGCGCAACGCTGTGCAGACGATCCCCGACGGTGTGTATACCTTCGAGGATGTGCTAGACGATGACGGTTACGGCACATACGACATCCCGATTAAGGTGCGTATCGAGGTTGTCGGCGACCGTATCCGACTCGACTTCACCGGTACTGCGCCACAGGTACCGGGTAACGTCAACACGGGTTTCAACGCAACCCAAGCGGCATCGTGTTACGCGATTAAAGCCCTCCTCGATCCAGAGGTTCCGAACAACCAGGGCGTCCTGAATGTTATTGAGGTCTTCATTCCCCAAGGCACGCTCATTAACTGTGTGTTCCTGAGTGCTGTAGTCCGGCGTTCCACCACCTGCCAGCGGATCGTCGACGTAGTCCTTGGCGCACTGACCGAAGCCTTGCCCGAGGCTTCCGTCGGCGCGGCAAATGGCGCTAACACGGTGGCTCAGTTCTCGGGTATCGATCCGGTGACTAAGCAACCATATGTATATCTTGAAACGCTGGGTGGCGGTTTCGGCGGGCGTGCCACAAAAGACGGGAAAGACGCTGTTCAGGTCCATATCACCAACACCTCAAACCTGCCGGTCGAAGCGATCGAGATGGAATATCCGCTGTTAGTCGAAGGCTACAGCGTCATCGAAGATTCGGGTGGAGCCGGTATGTTCCGGGGCGGCTTGGGCCTGCGGCGCATTGTCCGGCCGGTCGGACACACATGCCTCTTCACCGGTGCGGGCGAACGGTTCCGCCATCAGCCCTGGGGTGTGTTTGGCGGTAAAGGGGGTAGGCCCGGACGCTATCTCCTCCGCACTGACGATGGCACTCAGCTCAGGCTCGACAATAAGCCTAGGGGCGTGAGCGTCACACCGAATCAGACCGTGGAGATCGAGACGCCCGGCGCAGGAGGTTATGGTCCACCCGCCCGGCGCGACAGAGACAAGCTCCACGAAGACCTACGTAGCGGCAAGTTTAGCGCGGCCTCTCTGAAAACGCACTATAGTTTCGATCCTGACAGCAATGACGAATAGTGGAGTCAGTGCGGCTCATTGGCGACAGGGTGATCCCCGCGTTTGCCGGATGATGCGATAGCAAACTGCTCCAGTGCACTGTCAGACCCAAAAGAGAGGGCGGTCATTCTGGACCAAAGCAGCGCGTAGGTGAAGAATTTCTCCGTAAGATTTGAGAGGGGAATTCACCCAAGATAACGGTACACCGTCTCGGCAATACACACGGGTTTCTGGCCGTTTTCGACTTCAAATGACAGGTCCAAAGTTACCTCCTGCCCATCTTGAACGGGAGTGACGCGCCGGACGCTGACCCGCAGTCGCACCCGTTTGCCAATGAGCAGCGGCGCGGGAAAACGCAAGCGATTGATGCCGTAGTTCATGCCGAGACGAGCCCCTTGGAGGTACCAGATTTTTTTCAGCAGCCCCGGAGCAAGGGCCAGGATAAAATAGCCTGGGGCAACCGTACTGCCAAAGGGCGACTCTTTTTTCGCTCGTTCCACATCTTCGCAAAACCATTGGTGGTCATCGGTTGCCGCAGCATAGGCATCGACGGCCTGCTGGGTGACGAGATACCAGTCCGATACCCCAACTTCCTGGCTGACGAGGGTGGGAAGGTCTTGGAGGGAAATCCGTTTTGCTGTCATGGGTAGCATCTCAGAGTCATAACCGTAACGATGGCTCCCTAGCGCCGTCCTTCCGTGAGCTTATTGAGATCGAACAGGCCCTCAATATCGACAGGAGCCACCGCGGGGTAGTCCATCTCAAAAGTGATGTAGAGTGTGGCCCGCCTGTTTTGCACGTCGATGGTGGTTACGCCCTCGTACCGGGCGACAAAGAGCCCCTGGTCGGGGTTCGGCTGCTCTACCGTGTCCTCCGACCAGGAGTTCTGAGGTTGCCAGATCTTCCATAGGTTGCCGTCTCGATCAAACGCGAGGGCAATCGCAGTCCGATAGGTCTGCGCGTCCCAAAACAGCAATTTGCTGCTATAGGGATGTCTCGGGTCCTTGGGCACCATCTCGACAACCGCGCACCTTCTCAACTCCCAGCGGTCATAGGGCAACCAGCCATTAGGACCGTAGTAATGCGGATACGGATAGCGCGAGTTCATGACGTGGAGGACTTCCTTCCAGCCGTGGAAGGTCCAGTCGTAGTCCAGCGGGTGGCCCGAGAATCCATAAAAGTCATCCAGGGTTGCGTCAGTGCCGGCAAACGAATCGGCCCGTTCTTCGGCGGAAAAGCGACGGACCCGGCGGAGCGAGGGTGAGTACGACCACGCCTGATCGGCTAGGTGTGGGTCAGCCGGTCGCTGGATGACGGTGCGTTGCCCGCGCTGCTCGTAAGGGGCCAGAAATTCAGAGTAGTCTTTGAATTCGAATTGTTCGGCCTCGGGCGCGGGGAAGGTATAATTGCTCGTCGGTAGGACGGCCAAATGGGTGAAGTACACGCGTTGGTATCGCTGCCACAGGACCCGCTCGATCTGTCCACCCGTCCCCCGAATCACCCCCTCTGGCAGCTCTGCGATTGGACCGTGGGTTCCACCTCCCTGGACTAAGAGGTAGGCATATCTATCTACTCGCTGGCCGTAGTGTTGCCAGCGAAAATTAAAATTCCAAGCGGCTTTTATCCCAGACTCCGGATCCTGTGTATCCAGGCTCGTGTTGGGAAACGGTTGACCGGCTGTATAGTTTTCAAGGGCACCGTCTGCTGCCAGTCGGGTCTGGCCGGCGAATTTTTCCGTGGCCTCGCGATAGGCAGGGTGGGGCGGATAATCGCCCGTCTGGGTTATCGTAAACTCGACATCCGGGAAATTGTATTCCTCAAAGTAGCCGGGCGGAAGAAATGGTCGCATCTTCTCCAGGTCATTGAGTTTCAATGTTTCGCCTGCCTGGAACTCAGGCTTGGCGCTCCGAAAGGTCTCGACCCAATGGAGGACCGTTTCCTTCGTCGTGCCTGGTGAGTGCTCATTTGCTGCCCATCCCACACTGACCCAGCAACACAGGACAACAAATCCCAAAAAACTCTTCATTCCAGCTATTCCTTATACCCAAAATGAGGACATACTCTTGTCTGTCTTCGCCCCTAGAAAAACAGCTCGCCCGGCTCAAGCCCGAGAAACATCCGTCCTGCGGACTGGTAGGTCTTCTGGGATACGACTACATGCTGGTTCAAGGTATGAATGTCGCGGAAATGCTGATCCAAGGGATGGGCGGCTTCCACAATCTGTTCGGCCTCATCCGTCGTGACTCTGATGCTGCCAACCATGGATTCCCTCATGAGTTCCTACCCGCCTGCAAAGACGATTTTGTTCCGTATAGCGCATAATATGGTAGAATGCGAAATTGCCTGGAGAGAGGAAGCTCGCCGGGCAGAACAGGAGAGATGGTATGTCTGACAATCCGGGTGCGGTACTCCTCGTTGGCAGCGTCCCGCTGGAGAGTGACGAAGCGGTTTTCCGTACCTGCTCCCAGGAACTCGCCGAGTTCCTGGGCTGTCTGCCCGACGGAGAAGTTGGGGACCGGACTATCTGAGTCGTCTTTCATGCCTATCGCATCTTTCATGAGCACCCGGACCTGATTACACTCCTACGGCCTTAGCAAAAAAGGGAGCGTTCGGCTTTTTAATGAGCAAGCAGCTTGAGTTTTGGTTTGAGTTTGGTAGCACCTACTCGTATCCGACGGCCACCCGCATCAAACGGCTGGCCCACGCGGGCGGCGTTACTCTCATCTGGCGGCCCTTTCTGCTCGGACCAATTTTTCGAGAGCAAGGCTGGGAAGATTCTCCTTTCAATATTTACCCGACCAAAGGCGCGTATATGTGGCGGGACATGGAGCGTCTGTGTGCGGCTCTGGGCCTCGCCTTCCAACGCCCCAGCCAGTTCCCTCGCAATGGCCTATTGGCGGCCCGGGTTGCGTGTTGGTTTGAGGGAGAAGCGTGGCTGCCGGACTTTGTGCGTAGCGTATATGACGCAAACTTTGTCTGTGACCAAGACATTTCAAATTCGCGTATTGTGAGCTCGATTCTTGAAGAGCTGCGACTACCAGCGAGTGAAATACTCGACGCGGCACAGTGTCCAGAGTCAAAAGCTAAGTTGCGTGCCCAGACCGAGCAGGCGAGGTCGCTCGGGATCTTCGGAGCGCCATCTTTTCTCGCTGCGGGAGAACTCTTCTGGGGCAATGATCGGCTCGAAGCCGCCTTGGACTGGCTACAGCGCAAAGTAGCCTAGTCAGTTCGTCTTCCTCTTGGCAATCTACTCCTACCCGCCTTGTCAGGCGGCAGCGCCTTCCCCTTGCTCGTATCCGCCCGATTTCAGCACTCGCTTCGTTGAGGCAGGGTATTTAGCAAGTGTCATGGCTGGCCGAATCGGGCATTCGACTAAATTCCCGCTGCAGTTCGGACAGGTTCAAATCCCCTCATGTCCTCCTTAGCTGAGAACGTACGCCCCTTACCACCACAGCCCGCCTTCGAGATACTCCCAGACGAGAGCGGCGCCGATACGGTAATGAAAGGGGTCCGTCCCGGCTATGGGGATTTGAGCGCCAATACGCAAGGCGACATGACCGCGAAAACGCAGGCCAGTATAGAGTTGCGGCGTCAAGAGGAGCACTTCATTGCTCTCACCTTGCAGGTTATGACGGAATTCGACTTCCAGGCTGGGGACGAGGTCACGCTTCAGTAGTGAGGTCACATAGCTTCCGGCGACCCGATAGCGCATTTGCCGGTCCGCCCGATCCTCATTGAGCGGAAGAACCGCTTGAATCTGGTTTTGAAACACAAACTGACGCAACGCAATCCCACTCAAAAAGGAGGGCTCGAACTTGAACGTACCATCGCCAAGTCCACGATCGCGGTCGCCTGAAGGAAAAACCACTTCGAGGGCGGCGGCCGTCAGTGCGCGCTTTTCCGTGTGGATGGACAGGACGTGTTTGTATTCGAGTGACAAATCGCCTGGGCCGGCGGTTGTCTTCTCGCGCGTTTCTTTGACGATATACGGCAGGCTGAGCTCCCACTCTCCCCGAGCACCAAGCCGTTGCTCATGCGAGAGCGTTGTTGTCCACTCTCTCATTCCTTTCTTCCCTTTGATGAATTCCTGTTTGAGCACGGCTTCATTTTCCGGAAACGCTTTGGACGTAAAGAGGGTTTTGTGAAAATTCAGGTCGCCGGACGGCCAGCCCTCTTCCTGACAAAAATTTCGGACATATTTGAGGATGGTCCGGATTTCCTCTGGGCTGAAGACTTCGCCAAAGGAGGGCATTTGGTCCGAGAGGCCTATGAATGCGCTGCCATTGGTAATGATATCGGTCCATCCACTTGTTGAGGCACTACTATTGGACGAGCAGTCCGTGAAATCCGGCAGCGGAACGGTCAGGCCGGTGCCCTCGGGCGATCCCCGCCCATCCTTGCCGTGACAGCTTGCACACTCCTTCGCATACAGGGCTAGTCCGTCGAGAGACGCAGACCAACCCGTACCTCCGAGGAGAAGGATCAAGACGCTGCCGAGGCATAACCCTCGTCCGAGGCGTTTCCCCATCATAAGAGCCCGTCTTCTATCATACCAGCTATCCAAGGGGGGCAAGCCGGGTATATATCAAGACAAGAGGAATTGTCATGTAACGAATCGTCAGTGAATAAGGGGGAGACATGCAAACACCTGGGATGTTGCTGTTCACAGGATCGGCTAGCGTTACGCTGGGGCGTGCAACCGAATATGCAAAAATGGCTGAGAAGCGTGGCTTTCGGAATTTCTTGGTCACCGAAGCAGCCTCAGACGCTTTAGCGCTCACCCAACATCTGGCGAGCGAGACCTCCCGTATTCAGGTCGGCACCGCGATCTTTAATATTTTTCTTCATCCACCCCTTCAAGCGGCTCTGCACGCGTTGACGATTGATGAGATTGCCCCTGGCCGACTCTTCCTGGGGCTCGGAACGAGCCATGCCGCCCTGAACCAGGCGTATGGCCTCCCCATGGACAAACCGCTGACGGCGATGCGCTCCTATATTGGAGAGCTGCAAAGTGTCTTTCATGGCGATCATCCCGGACTGTCTCAGCTTGGAGCCGCGGGCTTGTCAGTCCCGAAGACCGAACGAAAAATCCCCATTTACCTCGCCGGGGTATCACCCAAGAGTATTCAACTGACAGGCGAACTGGCTGACGGGAGTATCCCTGCCCAATACGGCCCAGCGATGTTGAAAGAAATTATTGATGGTGTTGCGGCCGGGGCGGAGAAAGCTGGTCGTTCGCTACGTGACGTTGAGATTGCGCCGATTGTCCACTGCTGCGTGTGTGAAGATCGTGGTCTTGCACTCCGCTCGGTGCAACAACAGTTAGCCTTTTACGGCCAGATGCCATTTTACAATCGAATCTTTGCCCGGCATGGCTTTGAGCAGGAAGCGGCCCAAATTATAGATGCGGCGCTTAGGGGAGACCAAGCCGGTGCGGCTGATGCCGTGTCCGAACGTATGGTAGCCGAATGCGCTCTTGTAGGCACTCCACAAGAGTGTCGAGACCAGGCTGAGGCTTTTGAAAGGGCTGGGGCTACGTACTCCATTCTCTACCCGATGGCCATTGGTGGAGACATGGACCGAAGTGTCCGGGCCGTATTAGACGCATTCGCGCAGTAGTCGGACAGAGGAGGCTATCCTGCGGGTTGCTCACAATCCTCCCAGACCATGCGGATATGCGTCTCTGTCGTGCCACACTCCTTGAAACCAAGCCTTCGATATAACTCGATGGCCCGGTTCTCTCTGAGGACTTGAAGCCGAAGCGGGGACTTTGTTTCATGCCCGCGTTGCATCTCCTCGTTGAGGAGTCGAGAGCCAATACCGCGCCCTTGAAACTGGGGGGCAATCACGATTTCACTTATATAGATATGATCGGGACGGTCTTCTACTAAAAGGAAACCGCAGGGATTACCGTCGCAGAGGACGATTTCAAATTGGTTTGGTATCCATTTCTCCTCGAACAAGCGATCTTGCAGCGCTTCATCCCATGCTCCGAACTGACGAGAGACGACGTCGCGATAGGCATCGTGATGTGAGATACGCGCAAATTCCGTGTTGCTCGAAGTTGCCGGTCGCCGCTCCAGGAGCATAGAACCCTCCAGGGTCAGGGGAGATCGCCATCAAGCCTGGCGAACCACTCGCACAAACAAGTAGGCTGGCACCAGGACAAGCAGGCCCAGCGTCAGTACATTCCCGATTTTATCCAGCAGCGAAGTGTACACGTGCAAATGCGTCATGTGGTAGGTGAAGTGCGGGACCTGGGAGACGAGCCAGCCGAGTGCGGCGGCAAGAACCGTTTCACGGGTTCTAGCAAAAACCGCAATAAGGGTCACCGCGCTCAGGGCTAAATAGAGACCGC
Organism: uncultured Binatia bacterium (SeqCode); assembly: GCA_965243855.1. Lineage (GTDB taxonomy): Bacteria > Desulfobacterota > Binatia > Bin18 > Bin18 > Bin18. The sequence continues at coordinate 666,723 of CBDEWE010000003.1, forward strand.
CCACATCTCGAACCAGATGTTCATTAAACGGACCATCAGCCGAAACCCAACTGCGGCCAAGGCCGGGAAAGCTGTCGTAAAACGCCTGGGGAAAGAATTGCGCCCACGCACCAACCATGACACCGCTCGCGATGAGGAACCAGAGACCGACGCGCAGACGTGTATCAACAGTCATGTCTACCTCCTATTCAGCTATTGAGAATCTGACGCCAGCCCTCTCGCACACTGGGATAGCGAGGGGTCCAGCCCGTGGTGTGCTTAAAATGCCTGTTCGAGATGCGCTGCGAGCGCGTTAAGGCTTCAATACTCCCAGGCAACTCTCCTTGTATGGACTCAGGTGGGACAGGGGACGCCACCCCTTCAAGCTCGGCAATGGCCGCCGCCAACTCCTGACGGGTCAGCGGTTGGTCATCGGCAACGTTATAGATACCTGCGGGCGCATTAAGTACGGACACAACGGCCGTGGCGGCATCCTCGGCGTGAATATGGCTCATATAGCTGGCGGGATCGCCGAGAAACGGAGACTGGCCCGCACGGATTGCAGCCTGAAATTCCTGGGTGTGCGAGCTGTCGTGAGCGTAAAACAGGGCAAAGCGTAGGACGATGCCTTGCCCGCCGTTTTCGCTGAACCACGCAGTCTGTGCCTCTGCCACGCGGCTGCTGGCCAGCTCCGGCGGACAGTTATCCGCATCGGTCTCCTCAATCCATTCCGCGCCTTTATCCGCATACGGAAAGGTAATCGACTCTTGGATAAAAATTCGACAGCCAGCCTCAGCCGCCGCTCGAGTCACGCTGCGGGACGCCTCGTTGCGGAGGCGGTTATGCATGTCCCAGGCGGTCGGCTCCAGCGCCCGTTCAAGCGGTGGGACATTGGTCGCCAGATTGGCGACTGCCTCATGGTCGGCAAGCACAGGCCTCAGCGCTGCCGGGTCAAACAGATCGACCCGCACCGGGATTGCTCCGAACTGGCGAAGAAGCGTCGCTTTCTGGTCCGTACGCGCAAGGCCGGTCACCTGATGCCCGGCCCGGATGAGTTGGGGAACAACGCGATGTCCGATGACTCCGGTCGCACCAGTTACAAAAATTTTCATACTCATGCCCCTTCGTGCCGAAGCAGCCAGTGTTTGCGTTCCAGACCTCCCGCATAGCCGGTAAGTGCGCCGTTGGCACCAACAAGACGATGGCAGGGCAGAACAATGGAGATCGGGTTAAGGGCATTTGCCCTGCCGACGGCGCGCCAGGCGTTTGGCCTGCCTATCTGTTCGGCCACGTCACGGTAGGTTCGTGTGGTTCCCGGCGGAATAATCCGCAGCGCCTCCCAGACCGTTTGCTGAAACACGGTCCCCCCTGGGTCCACCTGAATGTTATTGATCGCGTCGAGTTCTCCTCCGAGATAGGCCCTGAGCTGTTGTGTCACGCCGAGAGGTTTGGAGGCTGTACATAACCGGAACTGGTCATAGCGCCGCTGCAGCAACCGGGTCATCCGCTTGTGGCTGTCTGCGTAGTCAAGCGCGCACAACCGATCTGCGTCAAATACGAGCACAAGGCGACCGATGGGTGACTCTAGGGTGTCGGTGAGTAAGGCCGTCATACTGACTCCTACTTGAGCACCGCGCGCCTCGAATTACAGCCAGCCGCTACGCGGTGGCTTGACATTATTGAGCCAATAATTGCCAATTATCGAAATTGAGCCAATAATTGCCAATTATCGAAGGTGGCGGAGTAGCACTCATAATTCCCCCTTGGATTGAGACGTTTCACATCCTCATGAAGGGTGTTACTCAGGAGTAACCCGGTCGAATATCTCTTGTCTATACTCAGCCAAGGAGGATCACCAATGGCAGAGCAGGCCTGCGTCGACTTCACGTGGGGGCATGCCAATCAAGGCGGCCAGCATGACTGGCCCTTTGTGATGGCACTTCGGAAGGGGTTTTTCTTGGAAGAGGGGATCAATCTCCACATCCGGGTTGTCCCTGGCGGAGACGCGTTAGCACAGGCGATGGGGTGTGGAGACATTCAGGTCGGGAGGATGGGGAGTCCCCCTTTTTTGACGGCGGTTGGCAATGGAGTGCTCCCAGGCAAGATTATTGCCAGTAGCGTGATCGGGAATCTCGATCACTTCTTGTTTGTTGTCCGCCCGGAAATCCGAGAGTTGGCCGAACTGCGGGGGAAGACCGTCGGCGTGTTATCCCGCGGGAGCTGCGATGGGCATCTCTTGAAGCTGGAGCTGAAGAAGGCTGGCCTTGATCCCGAGCGAGACGTTGCCTACCGGGAGCTGTGGCAAGACTATAATAAGATTGATGGTCTCGCTTCCGGGGAGCTGTCCGCCCAACTGATCGTAGAACCCTGGGTCTCTTTGGGCGAGCGGCAAGGAGCGCTGCGGGTGGTGGAGCCAGCTAGTCGGGTTGAACCCCATTTTCAATGGGGACTTTTGGTGGCGCGCGAGGATTTTATTGTAGAACAACCAAGGTTGCTGCAGAAATTGTTACAGGGATACCTTAAAGGCGCCCAATACTGTATCGCCCATCCTGAAGAAACCAAAGCCATGGTCTGCGAGTATATGCCAGGGTACGAGCCTGCCACTGTTGAGCAAGCGTTGACGCGGACTTTACCGATTTGGAACACGACGGGCCTGATTGATATGGACGGCTTGGCGGTAGCGGTAGAGACGATGTGCACCTTAGGGGCAATCCCTCAGAAACTGAAACCTGAAGCGCTGGTTGACTTGCGCGGTTTGCCTCAGGGCGCCGGCAACGGAATTTAGGGCGAGCGAGTGGGCAGAGTAGGGCACTATGGAGAACGGGTACAGACTACCCGGGGACCGTTCGATCCGGGCGGGCAGCCCACGATCGATAGTCCGCATCCACTCTTACTGGGTCTCTTTGCCTGGAACCTGACCGGTGGGGCAACCATCTCCAAAGCCGTGCTTGACGACCCGGATCGGTATCAAAACTTCTGGCACTGGGATACGGCCCAGTATCTGATCCAGTTCGCCGAGCGGATGGGCCTCGAATTTCAGGTCCCGTTTGGCCGCTGGCTCGGGCACGGCGGGGAGACTCGCTTTAACGAAGACTCGCTCGATTTCCTGACGACGGCCGCCGCGCTGGCTCCGCTGACACGCCGGATTCTGCTCTTTTCCACGGCCCACGTGTCATACGGATTTCATCCGCTACACTTCGCCAAATTCGGGGCGACGATTGACTATCTCTCGCAGGGCCGTTGGGGCCTGAACGTCGTGACGGGCTGGATTGAAGATGAGCAGGCGTTATTCGGACAAACCTTTCCCGACCACGATCTGCGCTACGAAATGGCGGACGAGTTTGTCACCCTCATGAAGTGGGCCTGGTCGAGTCAGGAGCCGATCACCTACGAAGGGGAGTTCTACAAATCCTATGGGGCCTATGTGAGTCCAAAACCCGTCCGTAAGCCTCGGCCGTATCTGGTCAATGCCGGGTCCTCACCTGCCGGCATCGAGTTTACAGCCAAACACTGTGAATGGTTGTTCTGCTCCGGAGGCATCGAGAAGATGAAACTGGCGGCCGATACCGTGATCGACCGCGCGGCGGAATATGGCCGACATGTCGATCCTATGACATATGCCTATATTATTCTTGAGGGAACCGACGCCAAGGCGGAAGCCGTCTACAATCGCCTGGTGGAAGAGATTGACGAAGACGCGACAGATACCTTTGTGGAGCGTGCTACGGCACGACCGATCTCCTTCGCGCCAGATCGGAAACGCGACACCACGAAACGTATGCGGGAACAGATTGGCGAAGACGCCTACCGTGAGATCGCACTGGGTCTGACGGGGTATCAGATCTGTGGTGGCCCGCAAACGGTGGCAGAGCAACTCCGCGCGGTCCACGAGCAGGCCGGCCAACGCGGGGTGCTGCTATCCTTTTTCGATCCGATCAAAGGGTTGCATATGTGCCATGATGAAGTGTTGCCCCTCCTGCGTAAAATGGGGCTCCGTAAGTAGGGACCCCTGGGAAGCGTCATTGCAGCAGACCGACTGGAACATTAGCTCTGCGCTTCCACCAGGGCTGCGTCGTCAAAATTCACCAGACCCAGCCGTCCACCAAAGACAGACGGATGAGGATGGTAGGAGCGATAGCCCAGGAGGTGCTGGGCCTGTTCGGGCAGTTGGCGGGCGACTTCCAAAGGAACGGCTAGGGAATGATGCTCCTCCGGGCGTAGCCAGCCAAGAACAAAGCTGACGTGCATCCCGCGCCGCCACGTGTCTGACGTGCGGTTTGCCCCAGCTCCGTGAATGGCTTTTCCCGTGTAGAGCAGGACAGAGCCGGCCGGCATGACTGCCTGAGTCAGTTCTTCGGGGCGGGCCTCGCGCTCCGGATTCTGCCAGCGATGGCTGCCCGGCGCGACGAGCGTGGCACCGTTCTCTTCGGTGAAGTCGTTCAGGGCAAACAGCGAGCTAACCGTGAGTTCCGGGCCGGACCAGGGAAAATGGGGCCAGTTGGCCTCATCGCGATGCAACATCTGGGCTGGTTCTCCCCCACCAATGATCATGGTCTGAGAGGTATTCAGCCAATACGAGCCGCAATTGGGCAAAAGATAATGATCTGCAAACGCTTTGAGCGTAGGGTGGAGGAGGACCTCAATAAACGCCCGTGACTTCGCGGCCAGACCGCAAAAACGGATCGTTTTCTGGCCATGAAAGACTTGCCAGAGTTCTTCGTCGCTACGACTGCCGGGCGGGTGGGTGGCGATATAGCCGTCGAGTTCGGTATTGAGCCGTCTTACCAGGTCGGGCTCAAGCAGGTTTTCGATAATTACCCCGCCGTCCCGCTCGATCACGGACAGGTACTCTTCTGCGTTGACGTCAGGCCCTACAGTCGTGAGTGTAACTTTGCTCATATGCTCTCCTTTGATACTGCCCTGTCCCGGTTTGCATACCGCTCTTCACCGGTTCTTTCCAGCCGCCGTTTTATCTCCTGACCCTGACGACTCTGCCCCCGTTGGCCTGGAGGAGCGCCTGGGGCGAGACCCGGACCAAGGCGGTTTCTGACCCGCCGCCGGTATACACTTCATCTTTCTGCATGACCCGGAGGTCAATAAGAAAGGTTGCAGCAAACCCAAACGATGGTGTCCCACCGCACGGATAGCCCGTCTTGGCCAGCATTTCGTCTGGCGTCATGGTTCTCACCTGTTCTGTCTGGAGCACCTTGGCAACCCGTGAGGTACTGGCTCGATCTTCGCCCTTGACGATAGCCACAATCACCTTTCCCTGGGCGTCCGTCATGCAGATATTCTTGACAAAGTTTTCCGGACTTGTACCGACCACCGCAGCCGCTTCGGCCACCGAGTGACACGACTGCTCGAAGGATAAATGTTCCGCCTCAATACCGCCGCTGGCAATAAACTGTTTGAGCTTGTGTTCATAAATGTTCATAGCAGCTGATACGTATACCACCTTCCGTGCCATTCTCCCACATGAAGGGAAAAAGACCTCAGTCTTCCGCTTGCACCTCGGCTACCCCTCGTGCTAGGTGGCGAGAAAACACTGCGTGAGGTCGGCCATGATGAAGCGAGTACTATACGTGAACCCCATTCACCTCGATGCCAATCCCGCCATAGACGCGCTCGCATACGGGCTGCAATCGGTCCTGCACGCGGCGGACATCCAGATGCCGGTGCTGTTCGCCGACTTTCGCGAAGCGGGTATGCGAAAAAAGTATGAGGCTGCGATCGAGGAAGGGATACGCGCACGCGTCGAGGGCATTGTGATTTATGCCCTCAATCCGACGCTGTTTGGTGAGGCTGTGGCCAACGCCCGCTCGGCAGGTATTCCTGTTTTTTCCTTTGTCCGACCGCGCTACGCTGTCAATGCGGCCGTGGTATATCCGAACTTCAACCACGGTGTGTTCATGGCCGAATACCTCGCGTCAGTGCTACCGCCAGACAGCGGAGTGGGGGTGATCGGGGGACCGGATACGGTGGACGATGCAGAGGAGGTGGCCGGTCTGGTCTACGCGCTGAAACGCAGCCATTGTCGCTTGCTGAATGACCCTGAGGACAAATACTACTGCAACGTTCAAGATGTCTCGGAAGGCGCGCGCGAGCCAACTCTCCTCCTCTTGGACAACATTCCACAGTCCCAGCTTCAGGGGCTCATTCCCTATAATGACGAGACCATGCTGGGCTGCCTGAGCGTGCTCGAAGAAACGGGAAGGCTGGGCGACCTCAAAATCATCTCCCGCAATGGTTCACCCCAAGCGGTTGAGATGGTCCGGACCGGGAAAACGCTCGGGACCTGGGACCTGGATGCATCGGGCATAGGCACGACGCTGGGTGATTTGGTTGTTCGTCATCTGGTGGGTGGAGAAGTACTCGAAGATTATCTGAGCATGAGCCCGGTTGGCCAGATGATCACCCTGGACAATATCGAAAGCTGGAAGCCCTGGTCAGAGCGGGTGGACTGCACGCCGCTATCCGTCGGGCTCTAAAGCGGAGGACGAGGTGCGTGTACTCTACGTGAATGTGATGGAATACGGGGCACATCCGGGTCTTGACGCCCTTGCCCACGGACTTGGCCACCGGTTGCAACAGTCGGAGATTGAACTACGAACGCTGACGGTCGACGTGCGCCGACCGGATTGGGTAGTCGGGCAGGACCAGGCGATTCGGCGCGATATTCAGGCCGGGGTGGACGGGATCGTTGTTTATGTCCTTGACCCCGTACAGCCTGCCGAGGCAGTCGAGGCGGCCCGCCAACAGGGGATTCCGGTCTTCTCGTTTGAGCGGCCGCGCTATCCGGTCGCCGCGTCGTTAGTCTACCCGAACTTTAATCACGGCGTGTATATGGCCGAGTATCTGGCCTCGCTCCTGCCGGTCGGGGCGAGGCTGGCGATCATCGGTGGGCCGGAAGTCATTGACGACATCGAGCTTGTCACTGGCATCGTGCACGGCGTTAGACAGAGTGGATTCACCCTGGTCAACGATCCGTTTGAGGAACGCTATCGGAACTTACAAGACGTTGCCGCAGGCGGTCGGGAGGCCGCACGGCGTCTGCTGGCCGATTTTACCGACTTGGCTGGTCTGATCCCGTTCAACGACGAAACTATGCTGGGAACCCTTGATGCGATCGAGGCGGCCGGCCGCTCCGGTGAGATGAAAATGGTCTCACGCAACGGCAGCCCTAAGGCCGTCGAAGCCGTCCGTGCCGGCAAGTCTCATGGAACGTGGGATATTGAGATTACCAACATCGGGGCAGCGGTCGGCGATCTGGTTGCGCGGGTTCTGGTTGAGGGCGAAGACTTGCTCGGAGAGTCTTTTATTGCCGGCCTGGGAAGACTCATCACGCCCGAGAACGCCCAGACGTATAAGCCCTGGACGGAGCGGGTGCCGCACACGCCGTTGCGGGAGGGGCTGGAGTAGAGCGCCTCACGACAAGTTGTAGCTGTGCCAGTACGCTCTCGTCATGCCAGATCAAGTCCGGCATGACGAGGCTGGGAGGCCGGGGGTCTGGATTCCTGCTTTCGCAGGAATGACGGGTGGCTACACAGCATCTTTATTTGTTCTAGGAGCGGTGCCAGTCCCTCGTCCGTTGGGGGCGAGGGGCCTATCGGGGGTCCTATGCTGCCAAGGGTGGATTGTCCAATAGGCGCTCAATCGGCTCAACCGAGCCGTCCGTCTGACCTTTAATCTCACGTACAGTGAACTCCAACAAGGCACGCTCGTGTCGAGTAATATGCTGGGCGATGGCCAGCCCATCGGACGGGGCCGTTTTCTCGTGCTTTTCAAAGTAACGGATGTACTTCTCAAGCTCGGGTTTCAGCTTATCCATCGCCTCGGACCAAGGCAGTTTGGCGAACCTCTCGCCCCAGGATTTTCCCTCGGCACGTTTTTCAGGGTCCTCCTCGACTGATTCGCCGAGGGCTTCGAGCGCAGTCCGAATGCGATCTTTGGTCTCGCGTTCAAGCTGTTCCACAAAACGCCATTTTTGGCTGTGAACGGGGTCCTGCGCCGCTTCTGCGAGTGCGACTCCAAGGGCTTCTCCCATCACTTCACCCTGAAAACATTCGTGCAAATACGTTACAAATTGATCGCTCATGGTCCTTCCCCCTTAGTTAAAACGAATGGTAAGCGGTCCGTTAGCCTCACACTTCCAGCCCGAAATGGCTCCAATGCCCGAATAGTCTACCCCCCTCCGCCTGGATTCTCAAGAATCGTAGCGTGAGCCAGAGCCGGGGGTAGGAGAACGAAATTCAAAGTGAGACACGACCCAGGGAGTGAAGCGGCGTCAGGCGCGCGGTAGTGGGACTCCGGCAGTCGTCAGCACCATCCGCACTAGGTCAGCCTGGCGGGAAATGCCCAGCTTGGCGTGGATCTGCCTGACATGCCAACGTACCGACGCTTGCGTCCGATATGTCGTCACGGCGATATCTCGCACACTCTGGCCCCTGGCCAAGGCGACCGCCACTCGGCTTTCGGCGCGAGTGAGGCCGAGGAGCGCAGCCGCCTGGACGGGATCAATATGAGGCGGCTGCTCGGGATTGACGAGCAGCACCAGCGCGGCCACGCGCTGGACGCCAAAGTCTACCCGAAGGTTGACCGGGTTGATATGCAGGGTGAGCGGTGGCCGGCCGGGAGCCAGCCTCATCGTCATGGACCCGTTTACAGCGGCCCGGCCCCATTGCGGCAGGGCGCGGCCGATGAGTCGCTGGAGCTTGGCGTTGTCGGTCGGGAATCGGGCGTGCAGGACGCCGCCCCGGTCTACCAAGACGTCGCCGTGCCGCAGTATGCACAGGCCGCGGGCATTGGCCTCGACAATCGTTCCGTGGCGGTCGAGGTAGAGCACACCGATCATGGCGTTATCGAGCAGGTGGGTCAGCGAGGTGCGGAGCGCCTCGGCAGCGGCGAGAGGGTCCGCCGGACCCGGACGAACTGGCGAATATGAGGGAGAAGCTGTTGTATCAACGCGATCTGCGCGGAGCCCCAGCCAAGCAGGTCATCGGGATCCGCCAACGCCCAGATAATATGTAAGCCATCCGGGCCGTCTAGGCGCACGTTCAAACCGTCGCGAGCGCTGACCTTTGGTAATCCTTCATTGTACGTCAGAGAAGTCCGTTGTTCCTGTTCGGTGAAGATATCGGTGAGGTGAAACACCTGGCTGTCCGGCAGGCGGAACAAACGGGGAAAGCGTTCGTCGTGGGGGAAGTAGATGGTGGGGTATTCTCGCCCGAGTTCGATGAATTCACCGTGGTGATAGACATCCCCGAAGAGGAATTCGGCGCCATCCTGAGCATGCTCCTGCAGGATCGTCAGATGACTACCGACCATACCGACCGCGTCATCAATTAGGGCCGCCGCGCTGGGCCACAAGGTGTCGTCCAGCGCGGCGTCGTGCAGGGCCGCGACGATGCAGTCAAAGTTGTCCTGTTGGACCATGGTTGCGCTGATGTATATCTGACTATGAAGAAACGAACTCAATCCCGAGTGGCGTACACTGCGCCCCATTGGGCTGCTGACCGTCAATTTCTATATCATACGGACACGCCGAGACCGCGACCAGACAATCCATCAGTGCTTTCAGGGCAACGTATTCGCCCGCCTGGGTTGCCGCGGGGCGGGCGTCGATGGTGCCGTCGGAGCGGACCCGCGTATATTGGAACAGGTTGATGGGGTCGGGCACGTCGAGATAGCCCAGCCCATGCGGCTCCACCGCCTCGGTGAGATTGTCCCGACAATTGCGATGGTTGAGGGCCCCGGCGGCCGCATAGAGAGCGCTGCTACACGGAGCAAACAGGGCGTCGTGCACGCCGTGGGCCTGGTCCTCGACAATCTCGAACATGGGGTGCTGAAGATTTGAGTAGAACCTGCTGCCAACCGTGAAATGCAGGGAACCGCTCCCGGTCAAGGTATTGAAATTCACGGTTTCACCGGTAGACAGTTTCTCCGCCAGATGATGCAGGTGAAAGCAGACGAAATCGCAAATCTGCTGGCCTTCCACATCAACGATGCGAATCGTTTCCCCTTGCCGGACCACACAGGCCGCACCCTGGGTTGCCGGAACATGCACGTCTCGTTTGTCAGCCATGGTGTCGCTCTCCTCGTCGCGCTCTGCACATGAGTCCTCTTTAGCGTCTCGGGAAGAATGGAACAAGCGAGTTTTACAGATACCTGCGGCTACCCTGTTTGCATGCAGTGTCGTTGACCCGAACGTCGCCGGTTGTATAGGATGCCGAACTCACTTCTTAGCTCGAACAGGAGAGATAGAACCAATGACAGACTACACCCATCCCGAGGTACTGGTTGATCCCCAGTGGGTTGCCGAACATCTGAATGACCCGCAGGTACGAATCGTTGAGGCGCATATTGATCCTGCGCCCTACGAATCTGGCCATATTCCCGGCGCCGTTTTTTGGAACGGCTTTGCGACCCTGCTCACACCGGACTGGCGCATCAATTTTGATACAGCCGCAGTCGAACAGTTCTGCGGCCAATCGGGCATTGAGAACGACACCGCCGTGATCGCTTACAGCGACCATAGCGCGATTGCGCCGTGGGTATTCTGGTTTCTCAAATCCGTTGGTCACGATGATGTGCGTGTCCTCAATGGCGGACGCAAGAAATGGGTTGCCGACGGCCATGCGCTGACGACTGAGGTGCCGACTGTGGCGGCCACGAGCTATACAGCACGCGAGCCTGACCCGGACCTGCGGGCGCTACAGGAGAGGGTCCGAGCTGCCGTTGGGAAAGAGAACCAAGTCCTGTTGGACGTCCGTACCCCCGAGGAATATCGGGGTGAATTATTCCTGCTGGAACCGCCCCAAGGCAGCGAGCGGGGTGGCCATATACCAGGCGCGACCCACCTCTATTATGAAGCCGCTCTCAACGAAGATGATACGTTTAAATCCGCGGACGAGCTGACTGCCCTCTACGCGAGCCACGGTGTCACCGCGGACAAAGAAACGATTACGTACTGCGCGGTTGGCATCCGCTCAGCCCATACTTGGTTTGTGCTGACGCAACTGCTCGGCTATCCGGCCGTCCGCAGTTTTGATGCCTCGTGGAATCTGTGGGGCCGGCTGCCGGATACACCGGTTGAAAAATAACCGCTGCCTTTGGTGGGGTTCCGCTCAGCTACCAGGAAGCCCGCCGGTATCCCTATGACACCGCCGGCTTAATCGTGCTCGAACTTCCCATATTGCGTAAAATTCTGCTCTAAGTACCAGCGAAGATACTCCTGGACGCTTATGGGCTCGTCCTGGGGTGGGTGGTCCTCCTCGTGGCAGGTCGGCAGACATTCAATCACGGTGTCCGGACTGGGGAGGAAAAAGAAGGGGATAGAGTAGCGATCCTGGCCTGACAGATTGCGTACCCGGTGTGGGGTGGACAGGATGCGGCCGTTGGACCAGCGCGTGAGCAGATCGCCCGAATTGACCAGAAATGCTTCCGGCCAGGCTGGAGCACGAATCCAGTCCTGCTCTTTCGGCTTAATTTCCAGCCCCGGCACGTCGGTTGTTGCGAGCAGGGTCAGGAATGTACCGTCTGTATGCGGGGAAGAATTATACTGGCCTTCCTCCAAAGGGTCGGCCGGGTAGTGGGACAGTCGCTGGAAGGCAATTGTGCGATATTTCGGAAAGAACGGATCGAAGTAGTCCGAGGGGAGAGACAGCGCAGTGGCAAACAGCGGCAGCAGTTGAATGGAGAGATCCTCCATCGCCTCGAAAAACTCGTTCAAGGTTTCCCGATAGCCCGGCAGGCCCTCCGGCCATTGGTTTGGAAACGGGAGTTCAAAAGGAGCTCGATCACGCTGCATAAAAAAGGCTTCGACCCGGTCCGGTTTGGTGTGACCCTCATAGTACTCCGAGGTGCGACCGAGTTGTTGTCTATCACCCATATAGCCAACAAAAACATCGTTGAGCTTGATGGTATTCTTCTGTTCCAGGGGAAGAGAAAGAAACCGCTTAGCCTCCCGAAACACGCCATCAATCACTGAGCGGGAAACGCCGTGACCAACGAGGTAGAAAAAGCCGACCTCGGTTAAGGCCAGGTGGAGCACTGACGCAAGCTGTTCGCACGCCCCGGGGACGCCGGAGAGATAGTCTCCGACATCGAGAACCGGAATCTCCGTGCTGTTTGGTGCCTCGCTGACCAGACCGGTCTGTAATGTTGTTTGACTTGTGAGTTCGGCTGCTGTTGTCATGGCCTCGCCTCTTGACTGAGATTAGGGAGGATGGGTCATTAAGACTCACCTTCTTGTTGGTGGGTGACGCTCCGCTCACCCTGCGCTATTGGCTCCGTTCTAGCAGACAAGGTTTGTGGTTCAAGATGTCAGGCTCGTCAAGCATACAAGCAGCCTGCCATCAAAACTGACCGTCAAAACTGCCGCTAAAACTGATACGTCATCCGCACAACGGTCTCGTCCCGCTTGCGATACAGCCCGCCCAAACCCCAACTCTCGTCCACTTGGCCGCCAAAGCCGGGCACGAAGAAATAATTCTGGGCGAGCCGGAAGATCAGCCGGGGAGTGATATAATAATCCACCACCCAGCCGAACTGGGAACTGTAGCGGTTGATCGGGTCAATGACAAAGAAGGCCACCGGCAGGAGCTTGCCCCGCATATAGGTGGTGCTGGCGGCAATCGTGCCGACGGCTTCCCAATTACGGACTTTATCCGTGGCTGAAATCTGGCCCTGAAAACGGGACGTGCTGGTCGGAATATACTGCCAGAAGACCTGCGAGGTCAGAAAAAACGTGGAGCGGCGGTTGAGGGTGCGAATCCAGGTCGGCCGGTCAAAGCCGATAAATGCCTGCCAGACATCGCTCTTCTTGATCCCGAGGAAGCCGCTCTCTATGGGGTTCTCGCCCTCATCCAGGATCATAATGGGCTTGCGTTTATCGGCGAAGGGCTTGCCGAACTCATAAATCGTTTCCATGCGCCACACGCCCTCGGTATAGTCATCGTCCGCATAACTGGCGGAGATGCCGACCGCGTGCGTGTAGGGATAGTAGGCTTCAGCCGGCAGAATACCGCGCCCGAGCAGGGCGGCATTGCTGCGCGCCACATCCGCTATGGTCTCGCATTCTGTGGTACCGAGCTGGCACTGGTTGAGACCGCGCAGAGCGGATGTATTGACGCCGTCATCGTGGGCCGTGCGTTGATACAGATAGTTCAGCGTTACGGTTACGCCCTGCGGTGTGGTCGCGCCCAGGCGGAAACCGACCTGGCTGTTCTCGTCTATACTTTTGCTATAGTTACCCTGCCGACCCAGGACCGTGCGGTTGAGGAGCTTGAAATTTCCTCCGGTCGGACTGCCCCCAAACGGATTCGCAGACGGCGAACTCCAGGGCCGACCCGGAGAGAAGCCAAACTTGAGCGGCACCCACAGCCCCGGCACCCAATAGGACTCGGTATACACATCGCTCAGACTCCCAATCCGCCCAAAACGATAGGTGGCGCGTATCATCCAGTACGGAATACGCAGGTCGTCCCAGGTTTCCTGGCCAACCCCGCCCCCGTGCCAGGTGGTATCCAGCGCGTTGGTCCGGTCGAGCATACGCAGGTTGTCGGACTCGCCCCACACCACCATTTGCCGGCCAATGCGCAAGGACAGAGGGATCTTGGCAAACTCGATGTCGGTGAAGACTTCGCGGAACGTGCTCTCAAAGCGCAGGGCGTGGGCCGCCTTGTGAGAGAGATCGGACAATTTGCCGTCCCGACCGGCCCGGCCGCGATAGGGAAACACGTCCTGACGCGGACCCGGCTGAAAATCGTACACGCTGTCATACACGCCCCGGTACAGGCCGACGAAGTGGGCGTAGTCTATGCCCGGAAGGGAGAAGCGACTGAACGCTTGGCCGTTTTTGATCCAGTCATATTCCACACGCGCGCGTATGACGTTGCGCTGCTGAATGATCGACCATTTGTCCGGCTCCGGGTGACGAAAGATCTGCTGCGTTTGCAGATTGCCGGACAGAGAAAGATCACCATAGGTGAAGTCCGCGTGGACGGGGGAAAGAGGAATGACAAGGAAGAGCAGGCAAAGAGAAACAAAAGCAGGGAAGGCCCGCAACAGAGTCTTTGGGTGCATTTTATTCATAAGCGAGAGGGAACAACGTTCTCCCCTCCGAGGAGGGGATACAAAAGCTCCCCTCTTGAGAGGGGTGGCCCGAAGGGCCGGGGTGGGTTTCTTTTCGCATTACACGTCCAAGGAGGGGATAGAACATCGAGCAGTCGAACAGGGGTGTAGCGAGGTGGCTGACAAGTGTCTTCGGACTCCGCACTAGCGCCCTCTGGCGACAATCTTGTTGAGGTTGAAAAAGTCGGCAGGTATGGGCTCATTGTAGATGATTTTGGTCACTTCAGTGACCGACCCAAACTCATTCTGATAGTCAATCATGGTTTCACCGGTCCACACCGGCACGCGCGCATGTTCGTTGCCGGGATTGAATTTCGGGTTTCCGTACAGCTCGAACATGGTCTTGATATGCGCCCCGGCGCGGTCATACATGAGCGCATAAACGGGCACAAACATCTGGCGGTCGAGATACAGAACGCGTTTGCCATACGGATGATCGTCGGCCTTGGGCACCCCTTCGAGAACCACCATCTCGCGTAACTCCCAGGGATCGACCGGGTACCAGCCGCCGCGCCCGCCAAAGGTCGTTTTTACCGCCTGGACACCGACCGGCGCGAGGAGGGTCTGTATGCCGACCAACTTCCACGTATAGCTGCGGATATAACCGGAGAAGCCAAAGTAGTCGTCGTTCAGCATGCCCGAGTCGAGCGCAGCATCTTCGTGTTTCACGATGATCTTGCGAATCTTACGCCCGGCCGGGGAATAGACCCAGTCGTCATCCTTGGCCTGGTCACGGACATGACGATGCTTCAGACTAATCGTATTTTTGAGATCAAACGGCGCGGTAATATGGTAATACTCCTTGTACAGCAGGCCCTCTTCCTGCCAGATGTTGGGGTCGGGACCATCCGTTGGCGGTCGATGCATGCCGAAGGCCACGACATAATAGTTTTCGATCTCCCGGTTGACGGACCCGGACTCTTCGATGAGGCGAAACGTATTCCAAACCTGCATGATATTGCCAAAGTCGCGGTGGCGATAATTCCACGCCGCTTTGAGCCCGGCTTGTTCATCGGCCGGGTCGAGAATGGGGAAGGGCATGCCGGCCACATAGCCGCCGAGTTCGCCGTCGGCGCCAAGTTGCACGTGTTCGGCGTGGTTCTGGGTGGCCGTAATATAGGCGTCGCTCACCGGCAGGTCGGTCGTTTCCCGGACTTCAAACGCCAGTTCGCCGGCTTTGATCCTGTCGAGGATTTCGACCGGCAGATAATCCTGGGCCGCCTGCCACGAATCTGGTCCGATCTTTGTTCCGGGAGCCAGGCCCTCCACCGACGGCTTACCGTTGGCATAGGGATGAAACATCGCCTGTATGGCCGCGGCAGACATCTCCGCCCAGGCCGGCGACGACCAGAGCAGGCCGCAGATACTAAAAATCCAGAGCAATTTTTGCATACTTCCCCCTGTTGGCCGGCGGTCTCCCTGGCCGGTAAAGTCGACCGAGCCGCCGACCGATAACGCCGCCTTATACCAGTTCGTTCGATCTCCAGCAACGAAGCCAGCGCAGTGCTCCTTCTCCTTGTGTCTCAAACGTTTGCCTGCTAGGTGTCGGCTCAGTGCATTGAGGAGGGACCTATGGCAGCTCCGGTCATTATTTCGAGTGATAGTCATATTGTCGAACCGCCCGATCTCTACACCAAAGGCATGCCCGCAAAGCTGCTGGACCAGGCGCCGGTGATGAAGCGCTATAAAACCGAGGATGGAAGAGACGGGGACGCGTGGTTTCTTGGCGACACGCAGGTGGCCACCCTCGGAGGCGTGACCCAAGCGGGTCGGCGCTTTGATGACGGTTCGACCATCGATTTTGTCAGTATTTGGGAAGACGTGAGAGAAGGGGCGTATGAGCCGCGGGCGATGATTGCCGAGTTGGAGATGGATGGCATATGGGGAGCTGTGCTGCAGCCGAGTCAGGGGTTATTCTGGTATCACCTGGAGGGCAGCGAGCTCCTGTCTGGTATTTGTTACGCCTATAACGACTGGATTGCCGATTTTTGTACCGCCTATCCTGAACGGCTGCGTGGTATTGGTATGATCAATGTCGATGATCCCGCCCAGGCGAGTGCCGAGCTCAAGCGCTGTGCCGAACTCGGGTTAGCCGGAGTATTTATTCCCGTCACCCCACTACCCGGACGTCCCTACCGCGACCCCCTGTACGAGCCATTCTGGGCGGTTGCCCAAGAGACGGAGATGCCGCTCTTAATGCACTTGGCGACGCAGCGGGCCAACGTGCCTGGCTGTGAAATCTCGATCAGTTTCTCGACGTTTACACCGGCCGGACTCCGGCCCACTCAAGATTACTGGGTCCGCTATGCGCTGACCGATATTATTTTTGCTGGGGTGTGCGAGCGCTATCCGCGTATCAAGATTGGCTCTGTCGAGCACGAAATCTCGTGGGCTCCGCACTGGCTCCAGCAGATGGATTATACGTATACGGACCGCCCAGTGTACGCGAAATTCAAATCCAAAGAGGGGCTGTTGCCCAGTGACTACTGGCGCCGAAATATGTTTGCTGTGTTTCAGGAAGATGAGGTCGGCGTTCTGCTGCGACACCGGATCGGCATGGACACTATGCTGTGGGGCAACGACTTCCCGCACTCGGAATCGACTTGGCCGAAATCGATGGAGTTCCTGGAGAAGATGTTTGCCGGGGTACCTGCGGACGAACGCCGTCAATTGACGCGGGATAATGCCATGAGGCTCTTTGGATTCTCTCCTCCAGAGGTATAACGTGGGCTACAGAAAGGGGCGGTAACGATACCGCCCCAACTCACCTTTCTCAGCCGCTTATCTCTCGCGCGGTTCGCCATCATATTTCTTTCGTTGACTATCATTGGCTCCTTGAGAGCATTGAACTGTACAAGAGAACAAGGTAGGGTGTCTCAGTTGTGCAGACGAACCAAGATAAGAGTTTCCTTCCTCATAACGAGTGGTAGTGAAGGGGCAACAGCATGCGTATGAAAAAAGGATTGCTGATTGCGTCGGAATTTCCGGCTGATTCCTTCTGGAGCTTTAAGTACGTGATGAAGTACATCCGACGCAAAGCTCCGTTCCCACCAGTCGGGCTCCTGACCTTTGCGGCACTGATGCCGCAGGACGAGTGGGAATTTGAACTGATTGATTTGAATGTCGAGCGCCTGTCGTCTCAAAAACTCCGAAAAAAAATTCAGGACAGCGACGCCGTCTTTACCGGGGCGATGAACGTCCAACGTGACTCCCTCGTTGACCTCCTCAAAGGGCCGGCCCACGGAACGGACACACCCTGGGTTCTTGGCGGGCCCCTGGCCTCGACCTATCGCGACTCCATTATGAACCCGCGGAACGAAATGGATGAGGTTCTGCATCGGGGGTTCGACTACTTGGTCTGGGGAGAGGCGAGTCCGTGGATTGCCGACCTCAATCGTCGCCTGGAGGAAGCCCCCAAACATAGCGACGAGTCCCCCTTTCTCTTCATCCCCGAACAGGTTCTTAACGCCCCTGAGGCCTCTCGCAAGTATCTCCAAGATCGTTCAATTTTCGAGCCGTTTGACGGCTTGGCCAGTCCGCGCTGGGATTTGATTGATGTTGGTGACTATCGCGCCTTGATGTTGCAAACAACCGCTGGCTGCCGCTTTCGGTGTAATTTCTGTGACATCATTCAGTTCAATGGTGGATTCCCCCGGGCAAAGGGCGGCACCGATGTCACGCGAGAGTTGCAGGCCATCTATGACACCGGCTTTCGTGGTGGGGTGTTTACGGTTGACGATAATTTCGTGTCCGAACCCAAGGCCATGGAGGAGATTCTGAACGCGATGACGGAATTCCAACGTCAACACGACTATCCCTTTGAATTTTTTACTCAGGCGAGTATTGACCTGGGCAAAGAATCGCTGTCCTATCTGGTGCCCCTGATGCAGCAGGCCGGGTTTGCCACTGTCTTCTTGGGTATCGAGAATCCCGACCCCGCGGCCCTGCGGCAGATGAATAAGATTCAGAATATCAAGACTGCCCCAAAAGATACGATTGGCTTGCTGCAGAAACATGGCATTGAGGTCCAGGCCGGTTTCATCTTTGGGGCCGATACCGATACCCCACAGACGGCCGACAATATTGTTGACTTTGTCGAAAAGAACGGGGTTTTCTCGGCCATGACCGGCACCTTGACCCCGTTGCCGCATACGCCGCTATACGTCGAGCTTAAAGAGCAGGGCCGCCTGCTCGAAGCAGAGTTGGCGTGTAATAATGTTGACGACACGGTCCAGTTCAAACCCGTGATGGGCCTCGACAATCTACAGAATGGCTTTCTGCATATCCTGGAGTCCCTGTTCAGCCCGCAGGCCATGTATGGCCGGGCGGAGCGCCTGATTGGTCGCCTCGATACCCATATTTTTACGAGCAGCCATCTCGATGTGAGCCATCTCTCGGCGGCTCTTCGCTCGTTTACCAAGCAGGGCCTGAGCGGATTGTGGACAAAGGAACAGCGCGGCTACCTCCATTTGCTCAAACGTGCCGTCCAGCTTGACCGACAATTCCTGCGGGATATCCGCACGGAAGCTCGGAATCTGGGTTCCTATTGGGACAAGGTGGGGGCTGCGGCCAAGAATCATGTCGAGTTGGACGGACAAGACGCGAAGCGGTTTGCCGAGATGCTGTCCTATGCCCAGGATGCGTTGGTGCGCTGCCGGCCCGACATGGGTCTGACGGAAATCCAGGATTTTGTCCAACGCGTGCGAGAAGAGGTTGCCCAAGGTGTCCTGCCACGTACAGAAGCCCAATCGGTCTATGAAGCCGCCCGCGAATATTTGCTTGCGAAACGTGCCCTGTTTCAGTTTCCAGGGTCGCATCTTGTGAAGGCAATTGAATTGTCCATTGTCGGCATTCACTATGGAACGGTGGTGGATCACGTCCTCACCAAAATGCGAGCGGGTCGTGAGGTGACGCTTTCCACCGAGCCCATGAGTGCGAGGCCGGTATAGGCGACTCTCCCGCCTGGAGACTATCGTTTACCTTCCGCGTGCGGATCTGCCCGTTCCCCTTATGCCTCGTCCTGTTGCAGCCCACGCCTGCTCTCTCCCGTTTGCGGAAGCCGAGTATACGCGGACCTTTGAGGCCGATATTGACAATCTGGTCAACTCGGAAATGCGAGTCCGGGGAACGCTTGCCGACCATCGCTGTACTCTGACCGCCGAGTGGATTGTGTGTCTACCGACGTATGAAATCCGCCAGGCTTCCGCGACGCATCTCTCTGGTGCCCCCAATGTGCTCTCGCCGGCGTTGATCACGCGTCTTCCCACCATTCAGGGCGCAACGATTGGTCAGGGCTTTAGCCGGATCATGGGAGCAACCCTGGGCAACCTGCCAGGTCACAAAGAGCACCGGACGTTAGCAACGGAAATGGCGCGCGTTAGCCTCCAGGCATTCCCGGTTCCCAAAGACGATCATGAACGGTTTGCGTCGTTCGTGACGGACATGCCGTCCGGACCGAGCCGGCTGGCGCGTATGCTATGGGAACGGGATCGCGCCGATTTCAGCATGCTGAAGAACTCGTGCTTTACGTATCGTGATCAGTCGGCCCGACTGTTTGAAGAACGGACGGTTGAGCCCTTCGATCCTGATATGACTGTCCCTGAACCGGGGGAGGCGCGCTTCTTTTGGCGCACGAAGCGCTTACAGATTATCCCACGCCCTGACCGGGCAAGTTTTCACTGTCAGCATGCACTGGATGACCGCTTTCAGCAGATGCAGATCGATTTTGATATCGACACCGAGGGGACGATCACCAACGCCACAAGTCGGCCCGGACGGCTACCCTTCCGCGGGCTATGCGAAGAGCCTCACTCCCGAACGGGAGGACTCAACGGCCTCAAGCTCGGAAAAAATTTCACGCCTCCGGTCGTCGATCAGATCGGTGGCTCAACCGGCTGTCGCCATTTGTTTGATTTGGCGACGGACTGCCTACGTCTCTTTACCTGGCGAGAATAGCCGGGTCCCTCCACGCCGTTTTATGGGAGTACGTCTGCCTGCACGACCCAGGTTGCGCTCGACAGGTAGACGCTGTCTCCGTCCGCATACGGGAGCAGGGCTGCCCGAATAGACTCGGCAACGCGGCTGCGTGTCTCGGCATCGGATTCACGCAACAGGGATGCAACCGGGCCGATGGCGAGGAGGAAGGCGACTGCTCCGTCTACACCTGTTGCACCGCCGACGCTGATATTCGTTTCATGAGGCTGGCAGCGCACATTGCGAAATCCGGCTGAGCCAAGAATAACGCGCACGCGGTCAGGATCGGCCAAAGAAAAGGGGCCGGGGGTGCCGGGCTCGGGACGAGGCGGAAGTGGCACATGTTGGGCCGCGGCTTGAAGCGGAACCCGAACCCAATCGTTCTTCTGCAACTCCTGCCAGCACAGGAAACACAGTCGCCCCCCAGGACGGAGCGCGGTCCGTAGATTACCGAAAGCCTGGGCAGCGTCCTCGAAAAACATGACGCCGAAACGAGAAAAGATCAGATCAACGCTCTCCGGCTCAAAGCGGTGCGTCTGGGCATCGGCATGCAGGAAGCTCAAGTTCCGAAGCTGTTGCTCCTGTTGACGCTCACGGGCGCGACCCAGCATGGGACGGGAGACATCAATCCCCGTCACCGAGCCGTGAGGACCGACCTGCTCCGCCAGAGCGAGCGCGGTGTGTCCGCACCCGCAGCCAACGTCGAGCACGGACTCTTCCGGTTGCGCGGCCGCTTGCTCCAAGGCGACGAGTCCCAACGGACCGATCTGGGCATCGAGCCGCTCCTGGAGTTTGACCCATTGCGGGCCGCCCCGTTCGTTCCAATACTCAATCTGCTCTGCATTGGTGTGTCCATTTGCCATACGCTGCTCCAACCGACGCTGCGGTGCATCCTCTCTCGTCGTCCCTCGATAGCCAGCCGCCTCAGAACACAATCGGGAGTTCCAAATATTCCCGATAAATAAAGTCGCGGTGCTCCAGGAGGGCGGATGTGGTCGCCGCGACAACGGACGGGTCCGTTGTCACATAGAAAGCGCGAAACGCGGTCGCCATCGGGCATTGGTCCTCTGGGAGCGGCTGAATCAGAGCGGCAAATGTAGCCCAATAAATATCGAGCGCGGAAAGCTGGTTACCGATAAAGAACCGGCTGCCCTGGGCGTTCTGCTGCTCAAGCCGAACGGCGAGCGAACGAACAACGGCCGCCATGCGTTCCGGCGCGGCTTTGGCTGCTTCCGGGCTATAGCCGTACTTGTTGCCAAAGCTGGCCCAAAAGGCTTTGGTCCCATCGTCTACGTCCGGGTTGGTCAGCATGCTGTGGACCATCATCAGCCGTTTTGACCAGGCATAGCCGCTCTCACCGCAGATCTCATTGCAGTAGCCGAACATGCGCATCCGGTCTTCGATATTGTTCGGGATCAGAGGCGGATTGGGTTCAAGACGTTCGGCCAGGTGGAGCTGCTCGAACCACTTCGAGCGCGGAGGCTCGTCATTCCAAATGGCGACCGGTGCGCTGGACTGGGCCGTCCATTCGCGGAGTGCGGTGTCGTTGCCGTCCAGGCTTGCCGCAACAACCGGGGTGTAGGGGATTTTTTTGACATAAAAGAGCCCTTTACACGCTTCCCGCCACGGGCCGGGAACGGCATAGTCGCCCAGGACGAGGCGCAGACCGGACATCTGCTTTGCGTCCTCGATACTGGCGTACTCGATAGTGAGAGCGTCGAGACCGATTTCTGCCATGATGTTCTCCTTTGTGTTTGAGGGCTGGCGTTCTCGTGTATCAGTCTGAAGGACTGCTGACCAGTGACGGCGTTTATGCCGCTGCGATCTTTTGGCGCGTCAGTGTCAGTGGTTCGTGAAAATGTGTTTCCACCAGTGTAATACCAAGACTTTCCGCTATCGCTCGATCCTCGGCGTCCCAGCCATCCTCGACCCACACGATCTTTTTTCCTGGCCCGACCAGGCCGGCCAGCCCCTCCGTTTTTGTGGCCTTCCAGGACAGTGACGGCAGATGGATATCGAGCGCTGCGAACTCCAGGTGAATGTGAGCCTGCCACGAAGAGAGGATAAGGACGACGTGGAACTGTTCCTGACACCACGAGACGAATTCCTGGACTCCCTCTTTCCAATCCGTCCCGTGTATGGTGCCAGCAGCACCCTGGAGAGATTTCAGCACACCATCGACATCGAGCAAGAGAATATTTGTCGTCATGGGAAAGTTCAGCGACCGGTGAAGACTGGCGATCTTTTCTCTTTGAAAGCTCGAACCGCTTCTTGAAAATCCTGTGTCCCAGACGCCCGGATCAGCCGGTCCGCTTCCATATCCAGGCAGGTATGCAGGTCCTGGGTCGTGGCCCGGTTCAGGTTTTCCTTCATATAGCGCAAGGCCAGCGGTGGACCAGCGGCAATCCGTTTGGCAAAGGCCAGAGCTTCTGTCTCAAAGGAATCGTCCGGAAAGACCCGGTTGAAAATGCCTAAACGCTCACATTCTGCGGCGTCGATGCGCTCTGACGTATAGTAGAGTTCCCGCGCCTTGGCGGTGCCAACCAGTTGGGTCAGAAACCAGCTTCCCCCGTAATCTCCGGGCAGTCCGATCTTCCCGAATCCGGTTGTGACGAACGCTCGTGCCGCAGCAATGCGGATATCGCACGCCAGGGCGATCGAAAGTCCGGCTCCGGCCGCCGGGCCGGGCAGGGCGGCGATCACGGGTTTTTCGAGTTCGTAAACCATGCCGGTCAGCGTTCTTTGTCGCCGCCGCAGGAGCTGGATCTTCTCTTCCGGCGTCTGTTCTTCTTTGGACCACGAACCAAAGGTTTTGACATCGCCACCGGCGCAAAAGGCCGTCCCGGCTCCGGTGAGCATAATGCAGCCTACATCGGGGCGTATTGCCAGCTCCGGAATGATGGTGCGGAGCGCCGGGGTCAGCGTATCCGACAGCGCGTTACGGACTTCGGGGCGATTGAACGTCACCACCCCTACACGATTTTCGATATGGCATAGGAGTTGTTCCGTACCGGTGTCTATGGCTTGTCTGTGCGATTCTTCGGACATGTTTGCTCCTCGTTCCTAGAGTATTACTGATCCGCTGTATCCAGGAAAATTCTCGCTTCTTGCAGTGCCTCGGGTACATTTTTGTCACCCCAGCCGGCGAGCAGCTTTTAATAACCTTGGCGTGCAGTGCTGATGTCAGCGCTTTTTGCAGCTGCTCGCGCCAAGCCACGCAGAGAAAGGCGACGGTTCGGAGTACGCTGCAAGGAGATCTCGAACTGGGCCATCGCCTTTTGCGGCTGGCCAAGCTCAAGCAGGATTTCTCCATACAACTCGTGCGCGGGTTTGATTGGTATGGCTGCTCCATTGGGTAAACCAAGACTGTTTGCCATAGTCACGGCTTCGTCCATGAGGGCGACCGCTTCGTCGCCCTGGCCCTGTGCCAGACGGACCAGGGCTGCAACCTCAAGACGCATAATAGTCAGCGCCTGCTGGCGGTGTTTGGAGCGGGACGGCGGATCTTCCTGCTCCATTTCTCTTAACTTGGCTTCCGCCTGTTGAGCGATTGCCACATCCCCCATGCGGACGGCACTCATGCCTGTTGCCATCAATTCATGCGCGGTCAGGTTGGAAGAAAGCGGCAGTTGCTCCCACCGTTCGCTTTCGACAATAGTGCGGGCCGTCATTTCTCCGACACCCTCCTTGACCCACCGGACGGTACTTTTCTCTGCCACCGGCCGCAGAAGCTCAATCGCCTGCTTTGCCTTGGTCCAGTCCGCCTGTTGCAGCGCCCCGTACTGGCCCCAATCCAAAGCGTGCCAGATATACACATCGTTAAAATAGCGCTGGGTCTCAGAAAAACTGTCTCGCTGCGGCCACTTTGCAAAAGCGGCGTGATAGGAGGCTTCATTGGAAGCAACCACTTCGGCCCACATGCCGCGCTGAATAAAAATATGTGAGGGCATGTGCAAGGCATGGGAGACGTCCGGGGCGATTTGCGCGTAGCGTTCGGCTGCTGTCAGGGCCAGGGGCGCATGAATAGGGTCATCGAAGGCGTGAATAATATAATGGGCCGCGCCCGGATGGTTCGGGTGTTTGCGAAACACCTCCTGGGCTATCGCACCCGCCTTCATCCGCACTCCAAACGTTGACTCTGCTCCCCAGGTGTCTCCAAGATAGCGGACCGTCCCCAGTAGAGCCACGGCGTAAAACGCCTGAAGCTCTTCGTCCTCAGGATATTGGGCAGCCAGCCGACCCATCGCCTCCGCGTAAGCAGATGCGCGCTCGGCACCCTCTCCCTCTCCATACAGAATCTCCACCGCGGCCAGTAAGCCGGCTTCACGTGGGGTAGGGGCTTTGGCTGCTCGCTCGGCCGGCGAAGAACCAAGACGGGCCAGCACGTTTCTCGGTGTTTCAAGGTCACGCGTAGGTTGGAGAGGATGATTGTGGCTCAGCGCCTCTCCCCAGTAGGCCAAGGCAAAGCTGGGCTCTATTTTCGCCGCCGCCTGGAACGCCTCGGCGGCGTCCTCGAACCCAAAATTATGCAGATATTTGACGCCCCGAAGGAAGTGTTCTTGGGCTGCTGCTGAACCGGAGGTCGGGAAATTCAGTTCTCCGAGTTGCTCGGCTCGGGCCTCTGGCGGACCGACAAAGACACTTGCGAGCAGGAATAGGACGATGACACCGTGCGTGATTCTTTGCCTCATAATTCACCTTCCTTAACGTCCAATTGTCTCAAAACATCATAGAGTTCCTCTGGTCAACCCGCTATATAGGCTAAAAGAGAAAAGGAGAACATCATGGCAGCGGACGTACAGAGTTTGGAAGCGGCCTTTCGCGCCTGGAATGACGGGCTCAATACCGGTGACTTGGACGCCTTCTGGCAGGCGTTCCACGAGGAGGCGGAAATTCTGGATGAGGACTTTCCGTGGCGCATGGACCTGGACGACTTCAAGGACCATATTGCCTTCCACGCCGGCGGGAAGGGGATGTGGGAGTCGTTTGAATGGAAGCCGCGCGAAATGCACTTCAAGGTGTTTGGGGATACCGGCCATGTCAGCGGCTTTTCGACGTTTCGGGGCAAACCGCGCGATGCCGGTTTCCGTCAGCGCTTTATGGGTTTTACCCTGACCTGGGTATATCGGGATGGAGCCTGGAAGCTGGTCTGCTGGCACCAGAGCCCCTTAATCGGACGGATACTCGAAGCGTCGCCGAGCTAGGAACAGGCCAGAGAACCCACCCCACCGCTCCGCGGCACAAAGAGGAAGCGTGTCCTCCAACAGCCAAGCAAATGCTGGACACGTTTCCTCTTTCCCTCCCAAGAGGAGATTTCCTGTAGGGGCAATTCATGAATTGCCCCTACATCAATATATGGCCGCCTCCACCCGTTCCCGCAGGCCGCGCAGACGATTAACGGGTTCGTTTGAGAAGACAAAGCGGACAAAGTTTGCGCTCCGCTCGCTGCCCCAGCCCGTCATGGCCGTTGCCGCGATTTTCCCTTTCTCCAACAAACGCTGAGAGGCCTCCGCACCTGTCAGGCCAAAGCCCGAGACATCCAGCAGCATGGACCAGCCGCCTTCGGGCTTGACGATAGGGAAACCCCCAAGTTCGTGCAGAATCGTATCTCGCCGGTGCTGCCATTCCACACTGGCCGCAGCAATATCAGTGTCGGGTGCTTGCAGCGCCACGGTTGCCGCGGCCTGAGCGATGCCGACCGGGCAGACCACGTTGGAGATATTCACCAAGCCGATATCATCGATAATGGCGGGCGGGGCAACGATCCAACCAACCCGCCAGCCTATCATACGGTACTCCTTGGACACCGCACCAACCGTAATGGTCCGCTGGGCCATACCGGGGAACGAGGCCGGGTGCATGACGTCCAGGCCGTCGAACAGAATGCGTTCCATGGCGCTGTCATACAGCAGCCAGGCGTCGGCGTCCTGACAGGCCACACAGATGCTGTCCCAATCCTGGCGCGTAAAGACGGCGCCGGTCGGCATGGCGGGGCTCATCATCAGTAGGGCTTTTGTTTTGGGGGTTACGGCCTGCTGCAACCGGTCACGATCTAAACGCCAGACGCCGTCTTCAATCCGGTACGGAGTAAAAACCGGGACACCGCCAGCCAGCCGCACGCGGTTGACCAGACCAATATAGATCGGGTCGGTAAGGATGACCTCATCTCCGGGCTCAAGCAGAGCCAACAGCACGTTGAGAATGCCGTTCAAGCCGCCGGCACTGACAATGGTGGAATTCTGCCAATTATACTCCACACCCGAGAGGCGACTGACGAGGGCGGCGGCCGCCTGCCGTAGGGCGTCGGCACCTAGAAACGGCAGATAGCTGTTGGCGTCGTCTTCCCCTACCGCCTGCCGGGTCGCTTCTTCCACTCCGGGCGGCGGCCGCAGGTCGGTGTCGAGATTCTCCAAGCGCAGTATCGCTCCGTCCTGGGACTGGTCCGCCAGATTACCCATGCGGTCAACCCCAATCCCGGCCATTCCGGCCAATCTGCTCACTGGCATACTGCTCCTCCTATCGCCCTGTAGAGACGACTGTTTGCATAGCGCCTTTTCGGATAGAATACAGCCCGACTGAGCTAAGACTATGGGAAGACGGGAAAGGATACACCATGAAATTCGGAGGTTCGCTGATTTGTCAGAACTATTTTCGGTCGCCCCGACCGGACCATGAGATTTACGCCGAAGACTTGGCCCTGGCCGAAATGTACGAAGACCTCGGGTTCGATATGGTCTGGTCCGTGGAGCATCACTTCACGGACTATGAACTCATTCCCGACCCGGTGCAGATGCTAAGCTATGTGTGTGGACGGACCAAGAAGATCGGACTGGGCACGTTTGTGATTGTGCTGCCCTGGCACGACCCGGTGCGGGTCGCCGAGCAGATTGCCATGCTGGATAATTTTGCGCGCGGACGCGAGCTGCTGCTGGGCTTCGGGCGCGGTGCCGCCCAGGTGGAGTACGACGGCTTTCGGGTCTCGATGAGCGAGGCGCGCGAGCGTCTGATCGAGAGTATTGAGGTCGTGAAGTGCGCCCTCGGACAGGACCGTTTTTCCTTTGCAGGCAAATATTTCAATATTCCGGAGATGCGCATTCGCCCGCGCCCGGTCAGTTCAGACCTGACCGGACGGATGTACGGGGCCATTATCAGCCCCGAGACTGGCGAGATCATGGCGCGGGCCGGCTTGGGCATGCTGATCATCCCCCAGAAGAGTTGGGCCGACCACCTGAAGGACTATGAGGCATATCAGGCGGCGTGTGCCAGATTCGGCACTACGGCGCGGCGGCCAATTATTACCGCCTGGATCTATTGCTCCGAGGAGGAGTCGGCCCAGGAAGATGGGCGGAAGTGGATCATGGACTATGCCGACACCGCCGTGCAGCATTACGCCTTTGACGAACCCGAGCATTTCCGCGCCGCCAAAGGCTATGAGACCTATGCCGAGCTTGCCGAAGCTAGCCAGCAGCAGGCCAACGCCTTTCAGCAGGAGTTTGCCAAAACGCAGATCTTTGGCACCCCGGAGCAATGTATTGCTGCCATTCAAGGGCTGCGCCAAGTCATGAACCCGAGTCAGTTTATTGGTGTGTTCAAGTACGGCAGCCTGCCCAACGATCTGGCCGTGCGCAGCACCGAGTTGTTTGCGTCACAGGTGATGCCGGTCCTCCGGGCGGATGACGCCGCGACCCAGGAGCAGCCGGCGGCCGCCCTCTGAGGCCCGGAGACTCCTTCTATTGCCGAGTGGAGGGCCGAATGAACTCTCCAGGAGGGAGAATCAGGACTCCTCGTACCGTCTGACCGTAATACGACCCGAAGTCTGTTTTGTCTCCGGTAATAAGATAACGACAGTGCGCGGCTATCGCCGCTGCCAGGATAGGCCGATCTTTTTCCTTGAGATCAATCGTTTTTGGCAGGTCTGGAAACTGGGCTGGATCGCTTATGACCCTCGTCCGCATGAGGAGGTCCTGGAGAGCGGAGAGTCGGTCAGGTTTGGCAAGGGTGATATTCCGAGTTGCTTCTTCTGCTGCATAGGCCGAAGTCACGAACTCCACGTCTGATAGATGCCATAACTTGGTCAGCGATGCGTTCGTCTTATAGGCCGCAGAGAAGAGGACGTTGGCATCGAGAAAGGCCCGTTCCACGGCTCAGTCCGCTGAGAGCCTGTGATGAGGAATTTTATTCGGGTCAAGACCGAGCTTCCGTACCTCTTGGATCGCCTCTGCATAATCGTCTGCGTCAACGGCGTTTGACAGCAGGAATTCTGCTCTGCGCTCTGGGGTGTAAATTTCAACGGGAGTAACGACGGCAGGACGAATAAGAATGCCCTCGGCACACTCCTCGGCAATCACAAAGGAACCTTCCTCGATACCAAAACGACGCCGGAGGCGAACCGGCAGGACGACCGTCCCCCGTTTTCCTACTTTGCTGGTTTCAGTAGTTCCCATAATCTTTTCTCGCCTGATATTCAGACTTTCAGATATTCTATACCTTTCCAAGGAGTATAACAATATAAATACAACACAACAGCCGTCCGCGCTCTTTGTTTCATTCTCACCTTCTTTCGGACCGGCAGGGAATCACTGTGACAAGAAGAAATTATGAGCGGTCTTCATCAAATCCCATAAAACGCAGCGCCATTCGCTCCCAGGATTTTATCGACCGACTGGGTTGGCAGCGCGGAGAGCAGTTCGCGCATAGTCTCCACCGGCTTGGTAAAGCCCTCGGCGTGCGGATAGTCCGAGCCGACAAAGAATTTCTCGTCCCCGGCAAACTGGACGATATACGGCAGCAGCTTTTCGCTCGGGTCGGCGTTGATCCAGATATTGCGGGCCAGATACTCCCGTATCGGGCGTTTCATCTGCGAGGTGTGGCGCATGTATTGGTAGCGGTAGTCAAAACGCTCAATCCACTCCCCAACCCAACTGCCCATGGATTCCACGGTTGCCGCGCGCAATGTGGGAAAGCGCTCAAACACACCGTCATACACCATAGTGCTCAGCGACATGCGGGGGTCCTGGATCACATTCATGGAAATAAACATGAAGCCGGGGTTGCGGTTCTTATACCAGGCGCTCCCGAGATACTCCTTGTTGCCGGCCGGGTGAATGCTGACGGCGACATTGCAATCCTGGGCGGCCGCCCAGAGCGGATCGTAATCCGGGTGGCCGAAACTTTTCCCGTTGATAGGCGCGGAGCCGATCATGATTGAATGCGCGCCAAGTTTGGCTACCCGTTGGATCTCCTGTACGGCCAGCGTTGGCTCACGGAGCGAGATGTGGGCCGCGGGAAAGAGGCGGTCACGATGGCCGGCGCTGATCTCAAACGCCCAGGTGTTATAGGCTCGACAGAGGGCTGCGGCGAGCTGCGGGTCCTGGACTTCGCCTTCCCATAAGAGGCCCAGGGTGGGGTAGAGGACCTGATAATCAATGCCCTCAGCGTCCAGAAACCGCATACGTTTGTCCATGTCCTGCCAGGCGCCGCCCTCGTATAGGGACTGGTCAAACTCGTTGAGCGCGCTCCCATCTTCCTTCTGTCCATAACCGACAACAATGCTGAGCATCTCGTCGATTTCGCTCCCCAGCCGCATGGATTTATTATCCACCACCATACGCAGCTTGCCGCTCGAACTATCCTGCTCCACGTGCATGGCCCGCTCGCGGTAGGCCGGCTCAATATACTGGAGGTATAAATTCAGCGGTTCGATCAAGTGACTGTCGCCATCGACGATTTTCATACTGGGCTCCTCTTCTCTTTACCGCAGGAACGACTCTATCCTCTTCTAGGACGTGCTGAAAGATAAGGACTCAGCTCAAAGCTGCTCCTGCAAAAATCGATTGATGACCGTAGCGACATAGACCGGCGCTTCCTGCTGCGGGTAGTGACCGGCGTTGCGGCAGACGGCCATTTCGGCGTTGGGGTACCAGGTGAGAAAGGTCTCTTTTGTTATCGCCTCGGTGAACGGCTCCATGTCGAACTCGCCAATGATGATGAGCATGGGCGTGGTATTGCCCTTCATCTGGTCGAGAAAGCCCTGGCTGGCCAGGCTCTTCAAATAGCCGGCCTGGGCTTCTTTGCTGCGGGTTGAGCGGGTCTGCCGGATTTTGAAATCGAGCCATTCCCGGCATAGCCGGTTGCCGGTCAGGACGTCGAAGGCTTGGGCCAGGGCGTCGTTGTCGGTGATCGAGTCGGTGATGACGGCCAAGCCCTCGGGAGAAAAACGCAAGCCAGTCGCGGCAACCGGCGTGTTGAGGATCGCCGACTTGACGCGCTCGCCGCCGTCCAAGACGACCCTTTGGGCCAACATGCCGCTCATGGAATGGCCGACGATGTGGAACCGCTGCCAGCCCAGATTGTCGGCCAAGGCAAGGATGTCGGACGCGGCTTCAACCGGGGTGTATTCGCCGAGAATATGGCGCGACGCGCCGTAGCCGCGCACCTCAACGAACGCGAAGGTGAAGTTCCTGGTGTCAAAAAAATTACGGGCGAACGCCCAGGTATCCCGGCATCCGTAGAAGTCGTGCATGACGATAACGCCTTCCGGGCCGCTGCCGCACAGTTCGTGACCAATAATCATGAGTAATGCCCCCCTGTGTGTTGGAGATGGATATAGCTCACAGTTGCTTCCAGTCGCCAGCCCGCTCAAAGGCATGGGCCGCACGGTAGACGGTCAGTTCATCGAAATGCCGGCCCACCAGCATCAGCCCCACGGGAAGATCGTTGACCGCCCCGCATGGGAGCGAGAGCGCTGGATGGCCGGTGAGGTCAAAGGCCGGGGTGTTGGGCACCATTTCAAGGGCGCGGGCGACAATTTCCGATGCGGGAGCGTCCGGTGCCGGAATTGCAGGAGCGGTCATGGGGAGCGTTGGCATGAGTAAGAGGTCGTGTTCCTTGAGTACCGCGTCGTAGGCTGCGGTCAGGCGTGGCCGAAGATTTTGGGCCTTGGCATAGTACAGGCCCCCATAGGCCTGTGTCATATACTCTCCCGTGAGCAGCACCAGTTTCGTTTGGGGTCCGAATTTATGCGTGTGGTCGCGCCAGTGCGCATGGGAGCGCATCAGGCTGGGGACATAGCTGCCCGCACGGTTTTTGCCATAGCCGTTGTCGTGCATCATCGAAACGACCAGTCCTTCTACGTAAATCGGCGTCCAAATCGCAGCGCTCACCCGATGCAGAGGAATCGACACGACGGAGACCGACGCGCCCAGCGCCTCGTATGTCTTGGCTGCAGCCCGGACTTTTTCATCCACCTGCGGGTCAGAATTCGCATGGCCGAAGCCCTCTTGTACGAGCGCGACTTTCAGGCCTGCGATCGGTTCTCCGAGCGCGGTGGTGTACCGTTCGGCCGTGCAGTCGGGCTGCACCGGGTCGAGTCCGTCGGAGCCGGCCAACACTTCGAGGAGGGTGGCATTGTCGGCGACATCTTTCGTCATGGGACCGACGTAATCGATGGTCATGTCGATCGGCATTGCTCCGGTATACGGCACAAGGCCAAAGGTAGCCTTCATGCCAACAATGCCGTAGAACGACGCCGGTATACGGCACGAGCCACCATGGTCTGTCCCGACTGCCAGGTCTACCTCGTCGGCGGCCACGAGCGCGCCGCAGCCCGAGGAGGAGCCCCCGGCCGTATGGCCGTGTTTATACGGGTTATGAATTGGCCCAGTAGCATTGGTATGACTCCCGCCCGAGGTGCAAAAATATTCGCTATGCGCCTTACCGGCGACAATCCCGCCAGCATCGAGGACACGGGTGACCACCGTGGCGTCGACGTCGGGGATATAGCCTTCAAGCGTCGAGGAACCGTTCATCATGGGAACCCCGGCAACCATGATGTTGTCCTTAAGGACGACTCGCCGCCCGCTCAGCGGACCCCTGGTGGCACCCGAGATATGCGTTTGCCAATACCAGGCGTTATACGGATTATCCTCCGGGCTGGGACGGTGGCCGGACGTCCGAGGATATTTCACCGGCGGAAGATCGTCCGGCAGCGCATCCAGGGCTTCGTAGATGCGGAGATTGCCGTCGATCAACTCCGCGAACTCCTGGGCCTCGGCAGCCTCGATATCCATAAAGACGTGCTCGCCTAGGCGTTGTATTTCCTGTGTGCTCGGTCGTGTAATACCCATGCCCGTGCCCCATATACGTGATGAAGGATGCAGTGATAGTATCAGCCCTGGTTCTCGGGCCGCTACGGCCCGGGATGGCAATCAACCCCGATGGAGGACGCGCGTATGTCTGACACAAACGAAGTTACCCCTGAATTTCTGGCGAATTTCACCCAGGCCTGGAACGACAAAGACCTCGACAAGCTGATGGAGCATATGGCCGACGGCTGTGTGTTCATGGCCTCCGTCGGCACCGAAACCGAAGGGACCAAGTGGGAGGGGAGAGAAGAAGTCCGCCAGGGCTTTGCCAGTCTATGGGAAGGCTATCCGGATGCCCACTTCGAGCCGGTGGGTAGAGACTTTATTGTGGGTAATCGGGGGGTATGTGAGTGGATATTTACCGGGACCAGGGTATCAGATGGGATGAAGGTGAGGGCGCGCGGGTGTGACGTGCTGACCTTTAAGGACGGTAAAATCCTGGTCAAGAACTCGATGCGCAAACAACGCCCGTAGCCAAAGCTGAGATTGACCCTCTCCCACCGGGAGGGGGCATTCGGAGCGGAGCGAAACTCGACCGCTCGCCTAGTGAGCAAATTCGGGAATAATTTTTGTCCCCAAAATATCCAACTGCTCTTTCATCTCGTCCCGAGGCAAGAATCCCTGGTCAGACAGAATCATGAACCAGTCCGGGTTGAGTTTTTCCTTGACCGCTTCCAGTTGTCGCCGGATATCATCGACCGTCCCGACAAATGCAATGCCGGCCTCGATAAACGGCTCAATCGTGGTTGGAATCTCTTGAGCAAACTTGGCGTGGAACTGGCTGAACAAGAAGATCGCCCCGTCGTGCGCCCGCCGCAGGGCTTCTTCGCGCGTCTTGGCGACATACAAGAGTCTGGCTAGGCCGACGTTCTGGCCAAGCTGTATATCGTGTCCGGCGGCGTTGGCGGCTTCGGTGTAGACCGCCGCACCCTGGATAGCTAAGTCCGGGAAGGGCAGGAACATCATCGGGACAATCCCTTCGCGAGCGGTCCAGCGGATGGTTTCTTCGTTTGTCGTTAAGGCCTGGAACAGGGGCGGATGCGGCTTTTGATACGGCTTGGGCACGGGTGATATCTTATGCAGCCAGCCCTTGGCATCCACCTCGCCGGGTGCGCCGTAACGCCGGGTTGCCTCGTGGGCCGGCCAGTCGTGGCCGCCGGCAGGAAAGGGAGCTTGATAGTATTTGCCGTTAAAAGAGAACGGCTCGTCTCTCCAGGCGAGTTTCATGACCTCGAACAACTCTTGAAAAACCTCACGGTTGCGGAGTTCGGCGTCAGGACCTGAGGTCCCCGGTTCAACGCTATATTTCTGTCCCAGAACATTTACCCAGCGCGGAAAAAATCCACGCGCGAGACCAACAAAGATGCGACCTTTCGACATATGATCGACCCAGGCAATGTCCTCAGCCAGGCGAATGGGGTCCCAGGTGGGCAAGACAAAACCGACCGGTCCAACCTGAATACGTTTGGTGTGGTGTATCAGGTTGAGCATATGCGGAATCGGCGTGGCTCCCGCCTCAAGGCCTTCGGTATAGAAATGATGTTCTGAATAGCTCAGCGCGTCGAACGCCATCTCTTCAGCAAACTGGGCCAGGTCAACCATTTCTTCAAGCATTTCCTGGGTTTTATCCGTGCGGTGGGCAATGGGAGCCAGGCGTTCTCGTTCCGCCGGGGTGGCGGGAACAACTGGGGTGAGGTGGAGCATGAATTTCATGGAAACCTCCAGTGTCGGGCCGATGTTACACCAAGTACCGGGCGACCGCGTCCTCGTTCCAGGTGATGCCAGCTCCTGGGGTTGACGAGGGAAAGGCATCGCCATCTTCAATCTGCGTTGGTTCCTGGAGCACGGGCTCGGCCCAGTCTACATACTCCAGCCAGTGTCGCGTCGGGGTTGCGGCCAGCAAATGAACACTGATTTCCGGGTAGAGATGAGAGGAGACGGGAATCCCGCTTGGCTCGGCCAGTGCGGCGGCACGCAGCCAGCCGGACACGCCGCCGATTTTATTGACATCCGGCATGAGAAAATCTCCTGACCCGGCCGCAATAGCTTTGGCCATGTCGTGCGGCCCCCAGAAGTTCTCCCCAAGCTGGATGGGCGTATGAGTGGCTTGGCGAATCTGGGCATAGCCGGCGTAGTCGTCTGCACGCGTTGGCTCCTCGATCCAACACAGCCCTTCGCCGTCAAGAGCATGGATGCGTTGTATGGCCTCCGACACGGTCAAGGATTGATTGTAGTCTGACATAAGCGTGATATCGTCCGGCACGGCATTGCGAATTGCCCGTACGATCTCGACATCCGCGCGGGCATCTTCATAGCCAAGTCGTACCTTTATGGCATCGAAGCCCGGCTCAACCAACTCGCGGGCCTCACTCCGTACCCGGTTGACGTCCGTAATGCTCAGGCCGGTACTGTTATAGGCTGGAATGGGTTGTGATTGCCCGCCCAAGAGTTGTACCAGGGGCTGTCCTACCGCCTTGGCGCAGGCGTCCCAGGCCGCCGCGTCGATCCCGGCCGCGGCCATGGCCGTAAAACCCTGCGGGCCGAGCAGCCGGAAAGCCTTGTGGAGCTTTTCTTCCAGGGCGAGCGGGATAACCTTGTCGCCAACAATAAGCTCGCCCAGATTTTCGAGCAGCTTCACCAGCGGCAGCATGACAAATGGGGCATAGCAGAAGATATAGCTACAACCGCAAATGCCCTCCTCGGTCTCAAGGTCAACCAGGACCATGGGAAATCTCGTGACCGATCCACCCCCGGTATATATCGGGCGATTCATGGGTAAGCTGACCGCGCGGGCGCGGAGGGCGCGAACAGTCAGAGCATCGGCAGACATACAGTCCTCCTTTATATTTCAGGACATTCCTGCGGAACGCTACGGCGTAAGTATAGCGAATGGATTGGGAGAAAGATAATCTTGCTTGCCGCGTGGCAATTTATTATTGATATTCACTATTGCTGGGTTCCGGCAGGTTCGTGATGGAGGAGAGAAATTTGCATGCAACGCAGCACTGATCGTGTTCTCACCACTCATGTTGGCAGTTTGCCACGTAGTGCAAGGCTCCTTCAGATGTTGGTCGATCGAGAAGCCGGTCACGAGGTCGATGAAGCCGCATTTGAAAAACAGGTCGAGCACGACCTCGATGATGTGTTGCAAAAACAGAACGCGGTGGGAGTCGATATTGTCTGCGATGGCGAACTGCCCCGGCTCGGATTCTCTTTTTATGTCAAGGATCGCATGTCAGGCTTTGGGGGCCACTCGCCACGGGGTACGGTGACTGATTTTGCAAAGTTTCCGGGCTACGCCAAACTCAAACAACAGCAAGCGTCAAGGGGAGACGAGATTTCCAAGAGCGCAACCCTATACGCTATGCCGGAATGTCAATGCGCCGTGAAATACGACACAGAGCAGCACGCCGCGCAGCAAGAGCTGCGGCTCTTCAAGGCATCTCTGGAACGAACGGAGGTCGGAAGCCAAGCCGCCGAGACGTTTGTGACTGCCGCCACTCCGGGCATTGTCTCTACCACCCTGCTGCGCAATCCGAACAATCCCGACTACACCACTGACCGGGACTATGTGATGGCCTTGGCCGAGGAGTTGCGCGGTGAGTATGAACTCATTGTAGAGCACGGCCATATTCTTCAGGTCGATGGACCCGACCTGGCCCTAGAGCGCCAGATTCTGTATGTGGACCAACCGCTCGACGCCTTTCTCAAACGGGTCGAGCTGCATATTGAGGCGCTCAACGCCGCCCTGATCAACATTCCCAAAGACCGCGTGCGGCTGCACGTGTGCTGGGGGAACTGGGACGGTCCTCATATCGACGATATGGATTTGGAGCCCCTGTTGCCGCTCCTCTACCAGGCCGAGGTGGGCGGGCTGAGTATCCCCTTTGCCAACCCGCGTCATCAGCATGAGGGCGAGCTGTTTGTGTCCTACTCGCTCCCGGATGATATGCTGCTCTTTCCTGGCGTGGTGGATGTGACGACGAATTATCTCGAACACCCCGAGGTCGTTGCCGAACGCATTGCGCGGCTGATCGACGTGGTTGGCGAGCGGGAACGTATTATCGCCAGTACGGACTGCGGGTTTTCAACTTTTGCCGGCTATACCATGGTTGCTGACGATGTGGTATGGGCGAAATTACAAGTGCTGAGCCAGGGCGCGGCCTTAGCGTCTCAACGTTTATGGTAAGACCACGAGTCTGAAGGAGAGGGAGCAATGGCAAATCGAAATATGACCAAAGAGGAAATTGCCCGGCGAGTGGCCCGGTTTGATCAGCTCCAGCCCATGTCCACGGCCAAGGATATGGCGGACGTGTCGCAGGACGCGATGGATGTCATCTTTGCGCGCACCCTCATGCCGGTCCTTCTGGAGAAGACCAAGAATCCGTTTGGTGAGACTGCCGCGATATTTGGAGCGGCGGGAACAACAATGCACGTTTCCGTTTGCCCGCCAGGACAAGGGCCATGCCTCCACTCGCACAACAATACCTATGAGACCTTCATGGTCCTCGACGGTGCGTTTGAGTTTTCGGTTGGCGAGGAAGGCCAGGAAACCGTTACGCTCAATAAATGGGACGTGTTCTCCTGCCCGCCAGGTGTGTATCGCGGCTTCCGCAACAGCGCGCCCAAAGACAGCGTGTTGCTGACTGTTATTAGCGGTGCAGCCGATGCCCGGGATGACGTGGGGATACCACCGAAGGTCACCGAACAGATTCGTGCCGACTACGGGGAGGACGTACTCCGCAAGTTTCGGACGATCATGACGTTTGACGACCGGGAGCAGGCATAGCCGAGCGCAGACTCTTCACCTGACCCGCATGGAATAAGGGAGGAAGACATTCATGGATGCCGAGCAAAAACAAAAACTCGCAGACCTGTGCGCGCAGCAGCACGTGGCAGTCCTCACAACTCAAGGGGAAGCCTGGCCGACGGCCCATATGCAAGCGTTTGGGCAGACCGACGACCTGGATTTGATCCTTATTATGCTGGCCGACGCGGAGAAGTATCACAATCTGCTCGCGCGTCCTCAAGCGACCGTTGTGGTTGATAATAGAGACACGGGTGATGTCTCAACCTTTCAAGTAGCCCGCGCGACGATACAGGGGCTGGCCAAAGAGGTCGCTCGGGACAGCGCTGAATGGGACGAGTTAAAAGAGCGTTTCCTGACAAAGAACCCGTTTGAAGAACCGTTCTTTGGCTATGACAGCTTACGCATGATGCGCCTGACGCCCAAGCGGGTCTCGTATGCCAACGGCCTGACGGATACGTTCAAGGCCGAACTGTAGGGAAAGGACAGGTCGGCATATTTGCTCCATGTTCCCCGGACTACGGCGCCATGGTGCCGTCCGCGAAGTACTTGGCAGCCAGGTCCCTGGCCCGCTCACGGCTGAGGCCGTGTGACTCCCATGCGTCACGTGAACGGTCCAGGATGTCTTCCAGGTCAGTGGTCTTCTTGAAATCGCCGAGCTGATCGTGCTCGGTCTCAAGCCCCAGGGCTTCGGCAACGAAAGAGATATAATTGCGGACGGTGATCCGCGCGTCGCCGATGTCGCACCACTCGCGATGACAGGCGTGTGAGATCGTTGCCAAGGTATCCGCCTGACTCGTGTTCTTGAGCGAGCGGACCAAGTCAGCCCGGATGGCCTGAAAGTGCTGCGGCGGCAGACGCAGGCCGGCCGCCCCGCAGTCGTAGTCCAGCTCCGGTGGGGACTGAAGTTCGTCGAGCAGTTCGATACCAGGAATCGAACCCAGGAGGGTGGCTGCAGCCTCCCGGTCCCGCTTGGCCCGCCGCTGTCCCTCTTCATGCCCAGTGCGGCCCACGTGGGTATGTAGCGCGACCTTGCCGGAAACCGCGCGTTCCCACGCGATCTCCCCACGCCGGACCATCTCGGCCAAGAACTGGGTGGTATGGGTGATCTCGAACTGGGGGTGACGGCTGTCGCGGCCAATGACAATATCCTTGAAATGAACGTTGCAGGACGGACACCACATGACCACTTGCCTGGGCTGATAGGATTCCAGGCGTTCAACCGTCCGATCAGAGACCTGACTGCCTCGCTTGCGACCGTCAAATTTGTCCCACACGATACCGCAGCAGAACTGCGCCCCGCCGACGGGAATAAAATCGATCCCCAGGTGGGTGAACACGTCAATGACCTGCTTGGCGATATGTGGCGTGCGTAAAATATTGCAGCCCAGATACAGCACGGTATCGTAGGCCCGGTCGGGCGTCTGATGCTGCTCGATCCACGAGACATCCTCCGCCTTGATCTGTAACTGCTTGAGGTCTTGAATCCGGCGAAAAAAAGCCGAGTAGTTAAACTCTGCCATGCGGCTCGCTCCTCAATACGTCACCCCTTCGACATCTTCGAACATTTCGAGTGGGGTCTCACGGGTTTGCAGTTCACTATCCCGGCCATCAACCCAGCCGAGGAAGGTGTCGTGGGCCCGATAGCCGAGCAATTGCTGCAAACGTTCCGGCAGTTCTTTCGCGATATCAACCGGGACGGCTAAATACTGATTCTCCTCTTGCCGCAGCCAACCCACGCTAAAAGAAAAGAACAGGCCGGTGCGCGGGGTGGCGGTGGTATTCGTACCCAGCCCGTGCAGCGTTTTGCCAAGCCACACCACCGCGGAGCCTTGTGGCATGGCGGCCTGGCAGACTTCATCTTCGGCTGCACACCGGTCTGCCGGCCAGCGATGGCTGCCCGGCACGAGTCGGGTTGCGCCATTCTCAGCGGTAAAGTCGCTACCGGCAAACATGAAAAAGAGGATGTATTCCGGGTCGTCCGGATTGAGCTTGATAAACGGCGTATAGGCGTCGAGTTCCCGGTGCAGCGGTTGGTTCTGTCCACCGCCCCAGACCTGTATCGATCCGGTGGCATGGAGCTGGTAGGCCTTACAGCTTGGACCAAGCACTTGGTCTGCGAGTGATTGAACGATCGGGTTGAGGGGGAGTTGGCTCAGCTCCGGTCCGTGAGAGAACAACGCGCCTATACTGCGTTTGCGATACCCGAAAAACTTCCCACCGCCCGTTTTGCGCTCGGCGAGTCTGGGCTCGACCTTGCCCATAATGTCTTGCATGGCGGCCCGATCAATCAACTCCCGGAGGATGACCACCCCGTCTCGTTTGAGAATGGCAAGGATATCGTCCGGCGCAGCCGTGCGCTCTACGCTTTGAATCGGCATGAGCTCCCTCCCTCAATTAGTGTCGTACCCTTCCCGCCATACCACTTCGGGCCGGTTGAGGAAAGGCTTGGGCGTAGCGGGTGTTGGTCTGGGTGGGAAAGTGGGCACGGGCGCAACGCCCGTGCCGTTTACTGCAGAAAGGTCGTCACTGCCTGAACAAACTCTTCCGGCTGTTCGTAGGGAAGCATGTGTCCGGCTTTTTCGATTTCAACAATCTCGGCGTTGGCAATCTGCGCTTTGAACTGCTCCGCATAGACCGGAGGAATAAGTGCGTCACTCTTCCCCCATACCAGCAGCGTTGGCGCGCTGAGGCGATACAGGCGTTTTGAAAGCCGCCGGTTGGGAACCGGAAAAAGGATTTTTCCAGCCATACTCAACCGGCGGGAATTGCCAATATAGAACTCTTTGAGCGCTTCAGGATTTTTGAGGTCAAGGCCACCGGTCAACATGGCCTCGCCCTGAGACCGATCATGAAACAAATATTGCGCGAACTCATGCGGCAGAAAGGAAAAAATATCCGGAATCGGATGCTCCGCCAGCCACAGACCGGCTGAGGCGACCAGGACGAGCTTGGAAACGTCGTTCGGCGCCAGGACCACCATTTCCGCGGCAATCATACCGCCCATCGAATGCCCGACAATATGCGGCTTGGTCAAGCCCAACTCGTGCACCACATCCCAGCCGTGCAGGGCGAAGTCCAGCATATCTTCCAGCAAGGCCTCGCCGGTTGACTCGCCAAAACCTGGGAATTCCGGGGCGAACACATGGTAGTGTTGGGCTAGTTGGTCGAGGAACGGATTCTCTGGGAACAAGCCGCCGGCGCCGTGCATAAAGACCAACGGCTCGCCGCTGCCCGCGTCGAGGACGTGGACCTTGGTTCCACGTCCCGTTTCGATCATGCGGCTGTTCATAGCGGCATCCTTGCGTCCTGACGCGCCTGCTCAATACCGGTCTCGGGTTGCAGCCGTTCGTCGAGCGGCTTACACCACCAGCGATTGTCATCTTTCCACTCCGGCCACATATCGCGCAGGTGGGGCATGACTTGTTCGGCAAACAGCTTGGTCGAGTAGCGGGTTTTCCAGTCGGGCATATTGCCGATATGGATCAGGCAGAAGATATGTCCCACGCGCAGAGACTTAATGAGGTCTTCCATGCGTTCGCGAACCGTGGCCGGGCTGCCGGCAATGATATAGCCCTCGTCAACCAGTTCTTTCCAGGTCAGGTTCGGAAACAGGCTTTGCATCTCCTCGCTCAAAGCGTTGAGCACATCGGCCTTGATGGTCTTAATCGTGCGATAGCCCGGCGCGTCGGCAAAACCACCGTGGACGTGTAAGCAGCGATTATAGAAATAGTTGACGTGCTCGGCGTACATCTCTTCGGCCTGCTGGTCCGTATCGGCAACACAAATGGTCTGGGCAAAGGCCGCCCGATAGGGGGATTCGTCTTTGCCGCGGGCGGCTACGCGATCCCAATAGCCGTCCAGCAATTTCTTCCCGCGCAGATAGCCGGTGAAGGACAGGTAGGAGTAGTTGTAGTCGTTATCCAGGCAGAAATCCCAGGTTTCGACCGAACCACCGCCGGGGATATAGATCGGCGGATTCGGCTTTTGAATCGGCTTGGGCCACAGGTTGACGTAGCGGAGCTGATTGTATTTGCCATCAAAGGCAAACGGTTCTTCCTCGTGCCAGGCACGCATGACCAGATCGTGCGCCTCGGCATATTTATCGCGGGTCAGGCCCGGAATCTGGCCGTAGCAATAATTGGTGTCCATCGAGGTCCCGACTGGAAAGCCGGCCAGCAGGCGACCGCCGGAAATGACGTCCAGCATGGCAAATTCTTCGGCAACCCGAAGCGGCGGGTTGTACAGGGCTAGCGAGTTGCCAATCACCGCCAGGGCGGCCTGGGACGTACGCCGGGCCAGACCAGCGGCAATGATATTTGGAGAGGGCATCAGGCCATAGCCGTTCTGGTGATGCTCGTTGACGCCGATGCCGTCATAGCCGAGCGAGTCGGCGTATTCGAGTTGGTCCATATACTCGTGGTAGACAAAATGGCCCTTGTTGGGGTCATACAGCGTGTTGGGAATATCCACCCATACGGAGTGATGTTCTTCGCGAAAATTATCCGGTAGACTCGGCCATGGCATGAGATTAAACCACGTGAATTTCATTGCTTCCTCCGTTTCGTGGGTGGTGTGTTTCTGACAGTTACCTTTCCCGAATCTAGCGGACCTTGGCGAAGAATTCTAGGACGAACGTCTTCCCCCTACGCCGCTTGTACCTCCCGTGGAGCAGTCAGTATCTCTACCGCATTATGCATTAAGCGTAGCCCCAGGTCCTCCTGAAGCGTCAAGATGGACTCCGGATGAAACTGTACTGCGGCGATGGGCAGACCGGTATGCTCAACCGCCATGACAACGCCATCGTCGCTCTCGGCGGTGACGCACAGGCAGGCGGGCAGGCTGTCCCGCAGGGCAAACAGCGAGTGGTAACGCGCCGCCCGAAACATTCCGGGGAGACTGTCGTACAGCCCATGTCCATCAAAAGTAGACGTCTTCTGCATCTTATGAGATTGAAGAAGACGTTCACTTTTGTCGAGGACGTGAATGCGGGACGGTTTGCCGTGCATTGGGTAGGAGAGCGTTGCGAGTTTGCCACCAAAGTACTCGACAATCCCCTGGAGGCCCAGACACACGCCAAAGACGGGCAGGTGTCGTTTCAGGATAGCGTTGAGCGTCTCCGAGAGATTGAAATCTCCAGGTTCTCCCGGCCCAGGCGAGAGGACAACCAAGTCGGGACGGTATGTATCAAATTCGCGCTCGGGAAAACCGGTCCGCAGAGTGAGGACCTCAGCTCCGGTTTGGCGCAGATAATTGGCCAGGGTATGGACAAAGGAATCCTGATGGTCGATCAGCAGAATTTTTTTATTCCGGCCAACAGGCGCTAAAGGCATACCCTTTTCTGGAGTAAAGCCACGCGGCCGGCGGATAGCGTCGAGAAAGGCGGAGGCTTTGATGTGGGTTTCTTTCTCCTCCGCTTGCGGGTCGGAGTCGTAGAGCAGGGTGGCGCCGGCCCGGACTTGGGCCACTCCGTCCTTCAGACGGATAGTCCGTAGCGTCAGGCCGGTATTCAGGCTGCCGTTAAACCCAATCAGACCCACCGCGCCACCGTACCAGGCGCGGGGTGATTTTTCGTGATCTTCAATAAACTGCATGGCCCAGGCTTTGGGAGCGCCGGTGACGGTCACGGCCCAGGTGTGGGCCAAAAAGGCGTCGAGCGCGTCAAACTCGTCTCTGAGATAGCCCTCTACATGATCGACGGTATGGATCAGGCGGGAGTACATTTCGATTTGACGCCGCCCAATCACGCGGACGCTGCCCGGCTCACAAATGCGAGACTTGTCATTGCGGTCCACGTCCGTACACATGGTCAGCTCGGACTCGTCTTTCTTTGAGGTCAGCAGTTCAAGAATCCGGTCGGCATCGGTGATCGCATCCTGCCCGCGGGCAATGGTGCCCGATATAGGACAGGTCTCGACACGCCTGCCTTCAACCCGAACGTACATCTCGGGCGAGGCCCCCACCAAGTATTCCTCCTGTCCAAGGTTGATAAGAAAGCCATACGGCGACGGGTTGCGTTCCCGGAGTCGTCGGAACAGTTCCGCGGGCGAGGCCGTGCAGCCTTCAAAAAACGTTTGACCAGGCACCACCTCAAACAGGTCTCCTTTTTTGAAGGCTTCCTTAGCCACGGTTACCCCCGTGGCATACTCCCCCGACTCGTGGTCGCAGCCTTGGCCCACCTGGGGGTCTCCCTGATACGCTCGGCTTTCGCCGGTGCGGGGCATGCCATGCGTCGAGTGTCCGTCTACTTCAAATTCATAGCTGCGTCGCATCGCCCGCTCGCGTCGATGGTCAACCACAATCAATTCGTCAGGGAGATAGAGTACCAGGTCGCGCTGATCGGCCGGACGTTCCAAACGTAGCCGTATCGGCTCAAACTGAAAGGCGAGGTCGTAACCAAACGCACCATACAGACCCAGATGAGGCTCTGCGGTGCTATAAAAGAGCTGCACCAGCACGCGCAGCACGGAAAAAAGCGACGCTTGCTGACTGCGTTGCTCCTCTGGGAAGCGCTCACGCGTTGGGGTGACAGAGCCAATCAGGTCCTGTCCCCGGATCTCCAACGAGGCAACGGCGGAGAGCTGCTCAATCATCGCGGTGATTGCCGGTAAGAGTAGGGCACCGCGCTCGTTCAGCGTCGATACCCAAAAATTCAAACCACGCCCCCCGATCGCCAGGGGTGGGTTGATAAAGCCCATATCCCAGCGGGTGTAGCGTCCGGGATATTCATAGCTTGAGGCAAACAGAGCCCCCCGCTGGCTGTCG
The DNA here is from genome assembly GCA_965243855.1 of uncultured Binatia bacterium (SeqCode). Taxonomy (GTDB): domain Bacteria; phylum Desulfobacterota; class Binatia; order Bin18; family Bin18; genus Bin18. Next base: position 710,520 of record CBDEWE010000003.1, read on the forward strand.
AGCGCGTCCAGAACGGGCTCGATGGTGTCCGCCGCAGGCAGGTCGTCAATCACCCGATGAACGGTGATCCCCCCACGGGTATGGTAATGATCTGTGTGTTGGAGCAGGGATGTCATATTGCCCTCGCTATCCTCCGTTTTTGGAGCCGGGCCTATATAAAAAAGGCCGCAACCTTGGGAGAGGCAACGGCCTAAATAAAGATAGAGCCGCCTCTCAGCGAAAAGGCGGCTCCGATTTCAGTCGTTATCCTACGTCCGGGCCACCTCCTCAGGCAGCCACCACCAATTCCGGTTATGCTGGAACAGATAATGGTTCGGACGATTCATCATAGATAAATCATTATACCTGGCACGAACAAAAAGACAATCACTCCTGAGAGCGTTGGGTTATAAGGCGTTTGCGCGCACGTTGTGGAAGGTCTAGGACGTGGGTGAGAGGCAAACTATGACCGGCGGCCAAGTCTACCTCCGACCGCTGACAGGCGAGGATGCGGCGGCCTTTGTGCCGTGGATCAACGATGCTGAGGTGACACGCACCCTGGCCGTTGGAGCGGCTGTTATGGACAGACAGGCAGAGCAGGCCTGGATTGAAAAGATGAATGCTAGTGGGAGCGATGTGCTTTTCGGCATTGTTATCCAGGAGACCGACCGGCTTATTGGTTCGATCGGACTGAATCAGATCGACTTTCGATATCGGAGCGCCAGTCTGGGCATGATGATTGGCGAGAAAAATATGTGGGGCAAGGGGTACGGAACGGAGGCGACAAGGCTGGTGGTGCGCTATGCTTTCGAAGAACTCCATCTGAATCGTGTCCAACTCCACGTGTACGAATATAATCTGCGTGGAATTCGCGTGTACGAAAAAGTCGGCTTCCGACGGGAAGGCGTGCTACGACAGGAGCATGTGTACGACGGTCGTTTTTGGGATACGGTCGTCATGGCGATCTTGCGTGAGGAATGGGAGAAAAGGCCGGTTTTGCCCGCGTCCGAGCCGAGCAAAACCTAAAAATCCCCTCCCAAGAGGGGATATGTAATGAGTAATGCACAACCCCTTCCGTATAGGCACCGCCATCTATCTCCGCCCACTTGAGCCTGAAGATGTTCCCAGCCTGACCAACTGGACAACCCAGCCGGCAGTACGGGCTGCTCTAGAGCTCTTTTACCGCCCCCTGGACCAGTCCGCCACAGAGCTGTTTCTGGAATGCACCAAAAACGACGCGCACGATATCGCTCTTGGTATTGTCGCGCAGGAAACGGAGACCCTGCTCGGTTTCATCGGTCTCAATTGTATTGACCAGAAAAATAGACATGTCCAATTAGGGTCTTTCCTTGGCGAGCAGAAGGCGGACGGTGAGCGCTGTCTATCTGAGGCTGTCGACCTGATGAAATGCTATGTGTTTGAAGTCCTCGGTATGAACCGTCTGTGGCTGTACGTGGATGCTGCAGCAACTCAGACCATCAACATGCTGGAACAGCAGGGATTTGGCCGTGAAGTAACTCTACGACAGGACCGCTGTCTTAATGGACGGTATTCCGACACGGTTGTAATGGGACAATTAAAGGGAGATGGGAGAGCATAACGTACAGGAGTAAGATTTTCGCTCCCAGTATGTTTCATCTATCCCTTCGGTAACCCCAACACCCGCTCGCCCATGATATTCTTCTGAATCTCGCTCGTTCCGCCGGCAATCGTGTACTGCCGGGCGCTGAGGACCCGGTTAAACCAGCGCGGAGCGTCGGGGACGACGTCGGTCGCCTGCTCGGTAATGGCCGCACCGGCGAGGAGTTCGCTGGCAAACGCGGCAATATCAATACCCAACTCCGAGCCGCACAGCTTCAGCATGGAGCCTTCCGGGCCTGGGGGTAACCCCTTGAGCAACTTGGTCAGGCCGCGCAAGCGGGTGTATTTCAGGGCTTGGCTTTCAATGTGAAATTGGGTCAGCTTCTGCCTCACCCAGGACTTCTCCCAGGCAGGCTCGCCATCGATGTGGACCTGTTGGGACAGTTCTACCAAACGGCCAATCTGGTCGTCATAATTCCCGACTCCGGCATAGGCGCGCTCGAACATTAGGGTCGTCATGGCCACCTTCCAGCCCTGGTTGAGCGGGCCAACCAGATTGGCCTTGGGCACACGTACATCCTCAAAAAACACTTCGTTGAAATGTGAATGGCCGTTCATCAGCACCAAGGGCCGAACCGTCACCCCGGGAGTCTTCATATTGACCAGTATATAGCTGATGCCACGATGTTTTGGCGCGTCCGGGTCGGTCCGGACCAGCATGAAAATCCAGTCCGCGTACTGCGCGCCCGAAGTCCAAACCTTCTGGCCGTTAATGATGAAATTGTCGCCCTCGGCCACGGCCTTGGTTTGCAGGCCGGCTAGGTCCGACCCCGCGCCGGGCTCGGAATACCCCTGACACCAGACATCATCGCCGTTCAGTATCCGCTTGAGGAAGCGTTCCTTTTGTTCGTCCGTGCCCCAGTGCATGAGCGTCGGACCGCACAGGGCAATGCCGGAGTAGCCAGGTAAGACCGGTGCGTGGGCGTTTGTGTATTCTTCGTCAAAAATGACCTGTTCCAGCAGACCGGCGCCGCGTCCGCTATATTCTTTGGGCCAGGCAATACCGACCCAGCCGCTGTCGTACATGGTCCGCTGCCAGATACGGCGTTTTTCAAACGTTTCCCGGTCCGGGGCAACCCGCTCGTCTTTGGGGTCGTCGACACACAGGGAAGGGTCCAAATTTGTGGCCAGCCAACTACGGACTTCGGCCCGAAAGGTGTCCTGTTCAGGCGTGTATTGAAAATCCATATGCGTTCCCTTTCCGTTTACGCCAGCGTCTTGAGCGTAGGCAAGACTTCTTCGCCCAGCCGTTGGATGCATTCGGTGACCTGCTCCGGCTTGGGTCCCATGGGTACTCGGCAGCGCAGCACGAAGTGTTCGACTCCGAGTTCTTTTTGCCACAGGCTGAGGTGTTCGAGCCAGTCGTCTTTGGTGCCTATCACCAGATAGGGGCGGACTTTATCCAGGGTGAAATCCGCTTCTGAGCGAAAATCTTTGGTCGGCGTAAGCATACCCATCCGCAGATAAAACTTGCACTCTTCAAGCCAGAGCCGGCCAAACGTCTCTTCGGCTTCTTCCATGCTGGAGGCCAGCCAGCCGTCCCGCAACAGCGCCACATGTGGCGTTTTGCCGGCCTTTATTGCCGCCTCCTGATAGATTTCCAGTTGACCTTTGAGAGTGTCAAAGGTGTCAAAAAACGGTGCCATCGACCAGACATCGCCCAAGCGCCCGGCCCGCGCGATGGACTTCGGGCCAAATGCGCCTATCCAAATGGGAGGGCGGGGTTTTTGGTAGGGCTTAGGCGTAATGTGGATCGCATCATAATCGTAATACCGACCGTGGTGGGCAACCGGCCCTGGTGTGGTCCAGGCCTTGTGCATGATGTCGAGACATTCTTCAAAGCGGCCCTCGCGTTGCCGAATCGATACGCCAAAATGGTTGAAGTAATCAATATGGTATCCCACGCCCACGCCCATGATGAGGCGACCGCGTGACAGAACATCAATCATGGCGGACTGCTCGGCCAGATGGACCGGATGATACAGGGGCGGCATGATGACGTAGGAGCCGATCCTGACGCGCTCGGTACGGGCGGCCAGCGCGGCCATGAGGGTCAGGGTCGAGGGAAACATGCACTCCGTGCGGGCGTGTCGTTCGGGCACGAACAGGGCGTCAAAGCCGGCCTGTTCCGCCTGCTCGGCCTCGTGCAGCAATTGCCGGGCAAAATCGGCCGAATGCTCCGGGTCGGGTTCTGGTTGTTGATACGGGCCACCGTGGGTATCGGGGACATAGCCAACCGAAATCATGCTACCTCCTTATTCCATTCCGCCGCATTCGATGGAACGCTCAACTCTTATACGCGCTTGGTCCGGCGGACTCAATGCGAAGGGATTGGCTTGACCGACGGCAGCGATGTCCAATAGGTAAAGGAAGGGCAGTGCATATACGCGTAGCATCTACCAAGGAAAGGGCGAGGTATGATCAAACTCATGTCATTTTTTAAGCGGAAACCGGGCATATCGGTCGAAGCCTTCCAGGAGTACTGGCGGACGAAACATGCCGACGTGGTCGTCACGTTGCCGGGCATTCAGCGCTATGTGCAGTCGCATACGCTGCTGTCCGGCTACCGCAAGAGAGAGCCGGTCTACGACGGCGTGGCCGAGGTGTGGGTCGAGGACACCCAGGTGCTGCGGGCTCAGGCCGATACGCCGGAATACGCCGCGGTTCGGGCTGACGAGCCGAATTTCATCGACCTCTCAACCATGGGCAGCATTATCACCCAGGAGCATACGATTAAGGCTGAGAGTGTCCCGGCCAACGCGGTCAAGAATATGGAGTTTGTCACCCATCGGGCCGATCTGTCGATTGAGGCGTTTCAGCAACACTGGCGGGAAGTCCACGGCCCGCTCGGGGCGGCCATTCCGGTGGTCAGACGCTATGTGCAGAGCCATACCCGGCTCTCCGCGTATAAAGCCGGAAAAACGCCCATCTATGACGGGGTAGCCATTACCTGGTTTGCTGACACACAGGCCATGCGCACCTCAGCGAGTTTGCCCGAATATACGGCAACGCGGGCGGATGAAGCCAACTTTATCGATGGCACCACACTGCCGTTTATCATTACCCGCGAGCACGTCATCGTAGGATAGGCGCGATCACGCTTCCGCTTCAATCCGGTCGGCCATGGCCGGGAAGAGTTGCGAGCTGTCCATTTTTCCCTGCTGGCCGAAAAACGAGAGATTGCCGTCCTCGTCACACAGCCAGCATTCACGTGCACCCCTGGCAAAATACAAGGAGCGTTTCTCCGCCATTTCCGCGTCGGAGTTGGAAGGGGATTGAATCTCGACACACACCTCGGGGGCCTCGATATAGGGCGTTGCGCCCCTGTTGCGTTGCAGAAATGCGTCAGACGCCCAGACCACGTCAGCCACTTTCACGCCTTTGGCTGTCTCCACCGAACATTCGGTTAGGACCGTCCCGTCCGGCATATGGCTCATCAGGTGAAAGGCAATTTTGGTTTGCAGATTGCCATGCCGATTGGAAGCCGGGCTCATGACGATATTCCCCCACTCGTTGAGTTCAATCTTGTACGGCAAATCCTGGAGCAGGGTATCTTTGCAGACTTCGTCCCACTTCATGGCAGTGTTCCCCCAGCAGGTCTATCCTATCCCATCCCGTGTGATCTGATAAAGTGTCGACAGGAATTTAACCGTTACCCTGCCAAAAAAAGGACCGATTTTTTACATTCAGGGGGTGTCGCTGGCTGCCTGCTGTTTCTGGAGGGTGACCAGGGAGGCGAGTTTGCCAACAGGCGGCAGACCCCGGATGATCCGCCCGTTCACCACCAGGGTGGGGGTGGCTTCGATCTCAAGACGTAGGGCCTCGTCAATATCGTTCTTGACCAGCGCCTCAGTACGTCCGTCATCCATACACGCGTTGAACTGCTCGAAATCCAATCTGGCAGTCCTGGCATGGGCGTCAAAGTCGATCCGCTTGAATTTGGTTTGATCCGCAAACAAGAGGTCGGCATACTCCCAGAATTTTCCCTGTTCCGCAGCACACTCGGCAGCCATCGACGCCGCACAAGCACCCGGATGAACCTGGCTCTTCATGCCGGTGTTACACTGCTGGTCAAGCGGATAGTGCCGAAACACGACGCGAACATCATCCGGGTTGGCATGCTGAAATTTCAGCAGGGTGTCTCGGGCTCTGGCACATTGCGGGCAGCGGAAATCAACAAACTCGTGAATGGTGAGCAGGGCGTCCGCGGGACCCTCGACGTGCCGTTCCGACCCACGCAGCACGACGGCGGGCTGGTCGTAGTAATAGCGCACAAAACCCATGTCCATCTCTGCTGGCGGAGGCGCGAGATATTCCTGAAGGGGAGTCACGTGTGCGGCGTCCTCTGTCTGGGTCAGCCCGATGCCCAGCAACACGACGGAAAAGCCCAGCGCGGCGTAAGCAAGCCGAGGGAGGGTCATCGTATGGTTTGTCCGCCCCTGTACAACGGCACTCACGAAGAGGCCCAGGTTCACCAGATACAGAGCGGTACATAGGGGACAGACCGCTCCTATCGTGAAGAATGAAATCGCCGCCATATACAGCGAGAAGACAAACATCCAGCCACACAGCAGGACGGTCAGCCCAGGCACTGCCAGGAACGTGCTAGCGAGGAGGATCACATAGCTCCCAGCGGCCAAGACGGCAACCGGAACCCCAAAGAGGGTGGCATAGGCGCTGCTCAAGACTAGGCTACAGTTGACCGTAGTCCCGCTGCCGCAAAAAGCCGATTCAATACTACCGCTTGCCCCCGCCTGATAGTGGAGGACCGAGAGGTAGACCCCGAGGACAAGGCCGAGCGCTCCCAGGACACGTATGGCGAGCGGTGGCCAACTGGGAGTGGGGCGTTCTGCGTGACGCGTTGTTTGCGAGGCCGGGTCGTATGTGGCTGCCTGACGACGAGCAGCTTTTGCTTTCTTCGCTGACATGGGCTGAAGCATTACCACACCCCTTTCTGAATCGCCAATAGGGGTAGGGTTGCCTTGCGTGACACGGAGAAAGCGGGTAGGGGCGAACAGATCGCTGTGAGGAAAGGGAGCGGGTATGGAGACGGATGATCTTGGCTGGATTCCCCGTTCTGTTCGAGACAAGCTCGACCACGTCGGCATCAAACTCCATTTAAAGGAATGGCAGGCCTTCCCCCTGGAGGACCGTCAGGCATTGTGCGCTTTGTCCTGCCAGACGGCGGTTGAAAAAAAGGCGTTCCAGGAACGCCTTTATGCCTTAGCCCTACAGCACTGCGGGGCGCTGCCGCGACGGCTGCCTCCAGACAGACTGGGTGGGAAAAACTAGGGGCGACCGGCAGGTCATCCCTATGGATTACTGCGTTGCCAGCATTTCCTCGATCAATTCGGCAAACGCCGAGTAGGGTTGCGAGCCGGACAGAAAACGGCCGTTCACAAAAAAGGCCGGCGTCCCGCTCACCCCGAGTTGGGTGCCGAGCGCCAGATCCTTGCTGACCGCTGCGGTATAGGCGTTATTGTCCAGGCAGGCCGCAAACTGCGCCGTGTCCAGTTTGAGGTCGGCGGCGTATTGTTTCAGTTCCTCGGGCTGTAAGGCTTTGATATTGGCGAACAGGATGTCGTGGTACTCCCAATATTTGTCCTGATCTCCGGCACAGCGCGCCGCCTCAGCCGCCTTATACGCCTGGGGATGAATCCGGGTTAACGGGAAATCCCGGAACACGAACCTGACCTTATCTTTGTATTTTTCCCGGATTTGGGAGAGTGCAGACTGCACTCGGGCACAGTACGGTCATTGATAGTCGGAGAACTCGACTAGCGTAATGGGTGCGTCCTGTGGTCCTTTTGTGGGTGCTCCGGCGGTCGGAACGTCAACAATCGGCGGCGTCAGCTTAAAGTCGATCGTGGCCGCTTTACGCAGCTCAGCAGCAAAGGCCTGTTGGCGCTGTTGCTGCTTGCGGGCCTGGAGGGATTGTTTGAGCTGAGCCTGCACCTCCTCCAGCTCTCTCTCTCCAAACCGGGCTTTGTTCTTAGCATAATAATCCTCGACCTCTGCGTCGCTCACCGGTTCTGTTTTATCGGTTACTTCCTGCTGGCGGAGTTGTTGGCGGGTAATACCCCGCTTCTTTGCTTCTTGCTCTTGCAGGTGCGCGTTGATGATCGAGTCGACCGCTTGCTTTTTGAGCGAATAGATCTGATTGTTCAAACGGAGCATCTGGCCTTTAATCTGGTTTTCAATCTCTGCCTCGGTAATGCTTCTCTCGCCAACCGTGGCCAGTACCGCGCTGGTGGCGTCGGCTCTGAGTGAGCCCGGAGCCAGGACGACTCCTGTCAGTAAAAAGGCCCAGACAAGGCTGAGGCTCTTCTGCCCGCGTGGTTTCATCATTCCTCCTTCTCTGGTCGCCGCTAGCCGGTAAAGGTCAAAATAAGAAAGAAGAGTAGCAAGGGGGCGAGCATCCAGATCAGAAAAACCACCCAGGCCGGTCCTTGTCCCTGATTTTCCATGTCATCTCCTTCAACTGAAACGGTTTGATTTCAGGTCCCTACCATACGGAAAACCGGGCTCCGACTCAATGTGGTCGGTCGTGACGTAAGAGGATGGTCCACGCATTGCCCCTACTGGGGCTGATCGAAAAGGGACTGCCGGGTAATCCAGAACCGAAAGAGGCTCCAGACGATAACCGTGACGAGCAGCAATCCCCACGCAACGTGCCCAAGACGTTGGACAGAAGCGAGGGCGGCGTCAATCTCGGCTCCAAAGGAATAGGCCAGTGTAAAAATGAATGGCACATAGACGGCGATGGCAATCAGACAAATCCGCACATAGATAGGCGTCGGCATCCCGTGGGCACCAACAATAATATGGGCGGGGAGACGCAGGCCGGGCAGGAAGCGGGTCAAGAAAAGTGCCCGATTCCGATGCTGGTCAAGCCAGGTCTTGAATCGCTCGACCCATTTGCTGCGATGGAGAAAGGGAAATGCTGAGCGTGAACTTCTGCCCCTCCAGTGTCGTCCCACCCAAAAACCAACAAAATCGCCGCAAAAAACGCCCAGACCGAGTAGCATGAGCATGGTGGTCAGCTGAACCTGGTCCGAGTAGTAGAGGTAGCCGGCGGCAACGAGGGCAATTTCTTCGGCGAGTGGAATGAACCATATCCCCGCAATAAGCAGCAGAAAGATGGTTATATAGGGTGAGTACGTGAGGTAAGAAACCCAGGAATCAATAGCGGATGCCGAGAACAATTCAAACATGGGGGCAGAAACTTTCTTGCAATGATACTGCCTGGCGATCAACAAGAAAAACAGCGCGGTGCATTCCAGGAGAATGTAAGTCTTATTATACCGAGATCAAGTCCGGTGGAAGAGACCGGGGGCGAGACGACACTCCTCAACATCGTCACGGGGCGTTATTCTTTCCTTCTCGGGCTGTTCTGAGTATATTGAGACCTGACTTCAGCAATGCTGGAGGATGCAGAATGACATGGTGGATAGTGTTTCTGAGCGGCTTGCTCTGGGTGCAGCCGGCCTGGGCGACGGCGGATATTTCTCCTGCTCTCTTGGGCATGTACCGCAAGACCATTGAGATCGAGAGGGAACTTTACATCCATGCCGCCCGCTACGGGGTGGACCATCGGCTCGCTCGGGCCGTGATTCTACAGGAATCGGGCGGGAATGCGGAGTGGGTTTCTCCGGGCGGAGGTGCCGGGTATTTCCAAATGTCCCCCGGACTTGTCCGCTTACTTGGCAGTCCGACTGATATTGAAGCCGGTATAAAATACTTGGCGCACTTACAAAATCAGTTCACGCGTGAGGACTATGTCCTGGCCGCGTATAAGCTCGGTCCCGATCGGGTACAAGAAGACGAGCCCATCCACTTCAAAACGCTGCAATACGTGGTGAGCATTGGGTACTATAAATCCGTTTTGCAGGAATATGAGCCCGAAGTACGTCGCCGAGCAGAACAGCTTAGGCTGAGAAAAGTCCAACCCGAGGAGTCATGGGAATCCGTTGCCCAGGCCCTTCGGCTCACGCCCACCATCCTGCGTTTGTACAACCCCATGCTGGCGAAGCGTTTTCTTCAAGGCGGCTCGACTGTTGTCTATCCCATGGAGATACCAGCGGATCTGGTCGATGTGGGGGAAAAGTCGGTGTATGTGGTCCGTATTGGAGATACGCCCGAGCTGCTGGCCAACGTCTTTCAGGTTGATTCGCAGACGTTTCGTCAGCAGCACCAGCTGTGGTATCTCCATCCCCTTGCAGCTGGAAAAGAAATCTCCCTTCCAACATCCCTGGCGGCAGCGCCGGATAGACGGGTGGTAGCGTCCCTGCCGACACCGCAGTCCTCTGCCCCGGGACGTAGCGCTGAAGAAAAGAAAAACGAGCAAGACCTCCGGTATACCGTGCGTCGCGGAGATTCCCTGGAGAGAATCGCTCGACGTTACGGGACGACGGTGCGTGCTCTGAGGGCAGCAAATGGTCTGCGCGGGACCCAGATCAATATAGGTGCGGTCCTGCGGATTCCCACCGGCCGGACCGAGACGACGCTCTACCGGGTGCGCTGGGGGGATACCCTGGGAGAGATTGCTCTCCGCTACAATACCACGATTGCGACCTTGGTCCGGCTCAACAACCTCCGCAGTCACCACATTCAGGCGGGCAAGGTGCTGCGTATCCCCGCGTCATAAAGAGAGGAGACAGGGACGATCAGCCTTCACTCAGGGGTGTCAAGCCGCTCGGGGTAATCGTCCTCTATGGCTCTGACCGTACGATAGGCAAACTCGGTATAGGGAACGGGAATGCCAAGGCGCTGACCTTCCTTGAAGACGTGTCCGACGGTCTCTTCAATCTCCGTTTTTTTCCCTGCCAGGACATCTTGCAGCATGGACGGAATAATTTGCGTCCGTCCGCTCCGTGCCACCTGTTGGCCCACCCGCACGAGCATCTGCACGGCCTCGTCGAAGGGGGCGTCCCGGAGCGTCTGCTGATCGAACAGGCTCCAGGCAGCATGGTCGGATAGGGGAATGCCGAGGGTGTCCGCAACGGCCGCAACTTCTCGAAACATATGGACTGAGAGGGTCGCCAGTTCCGGGCTCGACCAGACCAAATGGACCGGCAGGCGGGTCAGGGCAGCCAGCGGGGCAAAGGGGTTTTGGATGGCTTGCTTCGTCCATTCGATCGAGACGATATTCTCGACTGCGGCCGCCTTGAGTCCGGCGTCAATAAACGTCTGAGCAAGACGGTCAACCCGCGTTGAGTGCGTACCGTCCGGTTCGCCAAAGAACGTAATCCCGTCCAGGCTATAATGGACCTCGCCATCGCGGACGAGGGTTGCGCCGATCATGGTGGTCGCGCCAACGACGGTAGGCGCGCCAAAAACGCGAGCCATCTGAGCGTTTTTCACCACACCATTCTGAAGTGAGGCGACACTGTTAGTCCGCAGGTGTTTGACGCTGGCCAAGGCGCGCGGCATGTCCTTGGTCTTCACGGTAATCAATAAGACATCGGCCGTGTCGAGGGCTGAAGCATCGGTGTACGCTGGCAGCCTGACCCGAAAGTCGGACAGTCCGGTGAGGCGAAGACCGTTTTGATGGACAGCCCGCGCGTGCCCTGGCCGGGCAATCAGAACGGCGTCTACCCCATGCCGGGCGAGATGCCCGGCTACAACCGAACCCACACCACCGGCACCGAGAATCACAACCCGCATATCCGTCCTCCCTTAATTTTATTGGCACGGGATTATGGCGGGTCCGGCTCGATATTGTCAACGAAGGTGCTGATGTCTAGGGATGCTCCGGGAATCGGACCCGATACACCCGCGACAGGTGGATGAAATACCCCTCTCCCGGTTCCAACGCGGCCAGATTCTCGGCCGTGACCTTTCGGCCGACGGTCTGACTGATCGCCTCAGCCTCAGTTCCTTCTGCGCGCAAGAGCAGCGTCGTTTCATACCGCCCAAAAACGAGGCGGGATGGGGATGGAAGGAATTCGACCACCACCATTCCGGTGCGTAAGAAGAAAGTGAGTGTGTGCTCCCAGTCGGCAGTCTCTTGGGCACCATCAACGATGAGAAGGGGGGGCAGGGAAGGCGTCCTCCCCAGACCGGTCTGTAGCGTCTGAAGCACCTGCTGAGCGATGTCATCCGAAACCGTCCCCTCTGCCGGCAGGGGAATATAGGCGGCGTCTTCGCGCAGCAGGAGACGAAAGGGCATTTCGAGTTGCTGACGACCGTGGGCGTCCAGACACACCACCACGCCGTGTTGACTCGCCTGACGCAGGGCAAGACCCAGGCATAACTCGGTCCGGTCGCGCGGCTGTCCTCCCAGCACCGCAAGACGGCCGCTGAGGTCGGGCAGCGGAAAGAGACGCTCCTGGGCCATGGAGCGGAGAGCATAGCGTCTCTCCCACTGCAGGGAAAGCTGACCAACTCCCGGTCACGTGCTATCTCCTCCCCTACTCAGGCCGTGCCGAACCGCGTATAAGGTGGGCATGGCAACGGCGCGCTCGTACAAAGGCGTTTTCCTGGTGATAGGACTCCTAACCATAGGTGTGGTGGCGGTGACGATTGCCTATCGCCATCGCATCCCACCCAAAGAGACAGTGCAGAGTGTCCTGCAATCCCGCGGGATGCCTGCAGCAAAACGGGGAATGCAACTTTCCCAGGCCGGACGCCAGCTTTTACCACCCGACGAGCGGGCCGAAATGGATGCGATCTATGCCGAGGCCCTCCGGTCGTTACCCGAGCGGGAGCGGCTGCAATTGGAGAAGCTGAGAAAGCATGGAGCCCAGGCCAGCGGACAGGAGGTGGCGGAGATGGGCCGGTTGGTCCAGAAGGCGCTTCGGGCGTTGCCACCGGAAAAAAGTCAACGCCTGTTTGCTTTGGTCGAGAAGGCGGTTGCCCTCCAGCTTGCCAAACAACAAGCCGCTACCCAGCCGAAGTAAATGGTATGCCGTTCTCAGCCCACCGTGCTGCCGTCCGCATACTGTGTCTGCTCGTCTGTCTGGTCTGGCCCGCCCCGGTTGCCGGCATCCGCTCCGACGCCACGACGCTGTTCGGGGTCGAGGGTTTTCGGGTGGATATTGTGACCATTAGCCCTCCGGCGCGGCGACTGGGATTTTCAGAAACGCAGCTCAACACGCTGGCTATTACTCATCTGCGCCGCAACGCGTTGATGGTCGGAGATTTCCCAGCCGTGCTGAATATCTCCCTCCGGGTCGTGGAACACCCGGCCGCAGTGTTGGCCTATTCGCTTGAACTGCAAGTACAACAAGTCGTCCATTTGAAACGAACGGAGCAGGTCCATTTAATGGCCCCAACCTGGACGGAAGGGACGCTGACCATGGTGCCGCGAGCAGGGTTGAGGCGTAGCGTTGAAAGTGCCCTGGCCGAACTCTTTGACTCGCTGGGTCGGGATTATCGCTTGGTCAACTCATGAAGCCTATCGTCAACTCAAAAGATGGTAGCCTACTCGTCCGCATCCCCACGGGTGAGTATTGTATGGGAAGCGAGAGTGGGACGCCACCCGAACGTCCGGCCCACCGGGTCTCGCTGGGGAGTTTTTATATTGCTCAATACCCGGTGACGAATGCCCAGTACCGGCAGTTTGTCCTCGACACCGGCCATCGTACACCCTATCTCGATGATGCCCGGGCGGAGCGCGAGAATTGGGACCAGGAGCGAAACCTACCGCCAGCGGGGCGAGAAGACCATCCGGTGGTCTTGGTGAGTTGGCATGATGCCCAGGCCTACTGTGTCTGGGCCGGGGGACGGCTACCAACCGAGGCCGAATGGGAAAGCGCGGCCCGTGGCGGGTTAGCTGGTGAGCCCTATCCGTGGGGAGATGGGATCAATCGGGAGCTGGCAAATTACGATAATCGGGCCGGGACCACCCCGGTCGGGAGCTATCCGTCCAATCCCTATGGTCTGTATGACATGGCCGGTAACGTCTGGGAGTGGGTGGCTGACTGGTACGACCCACACTACTACGCGGTCTCCCCGACCGAAGACCCGCAGGGCCCGGCGACTGGAACGGTCAAGGTGCTGCGCGGAGGAGCCTGGCTACTCTTCCCCGAGTTTTGTCGGGTGTCCTACCGCTTCCGCAACAACCCCAATTTTCGCTTCAATCTGATTGGCTTTCGCCTGGCGAAATCGGCCTGAGCAGGCCCTCTTGATACAACTGGGCCAGGACCTGACGGACCTGGGCAGGCAAGCTCTGCCGCCCGTCGGGATGCTGCTGATAGGATTCCAGAATGTCCGGCACGGCGCGCCGGGTCTGCACGCAACGCAGCAGGGTCGGGACATTGACTCCGGACAGAAAACGCAGGCCGCGTGGGTAACGCGGGGTCACAACCGCGGGCCGGAGCTCCACATACGAGCCTTCGATAACAGGCTGCTCCTGGATACGCAGGTCAGGCGTTACCATTAAGTGCGAGACCGGCTGGGAATCAAATGGAGAAAAGGCCGTGGACGGCTGCTGCGGAGCGACGGGACCCGCGTCGGGCTCAAGGCGCAGGCAACGGTGCTGCCAAAAGGGACGGTCCGGCCAGCGACCTTCTTCCGCGTAATAGCGGGCCGATTGCTGATAGTGGCTGTGATAGGTGTCCTGCTGACCGGCTTCGTACAACTCGGCAGCCTGGGACCGCATGGCAGGCCGCTGGAGTATGGTGTTGACAACCACGGCGCCGGCAATGGCGGATGCCATGGCTTTCCGGACTCCCTCTGAGGATAAGGGATCAATGAACAGGCCGGCGTCACCGACGAGGAGGGTGCGGCCGGCGACAAACTGCCGCGCGGTGTACAGGCTGGCATCAAAGACCTGAGGTGGGTGGGGGAGGTGCGCGTCAGCCAGAAAGCCCGAGACATAGGCCGCCTTGCGGAGTTCCTCGATATAAAAGCGTTGCAGTCCGACTTGCTTTATGGCGTGGCTGTGTCGCCAGTCAACCAGCAGCGTGACATTCCGCTCGCCCGTGTGCAGCGGGACTGACCAGACCATGCCGTCCGCATAGGCTTCAAGCAGAGTGTTGGCGAAGTCTACGCCGGGTGGATTCCCCGCGTTTTGCCAATAGCCCGTCAGAGCCAGGGTCTGAAAGACGCTGTCTCGCTGGCGCAGGTTGTGGCGGGCGTATATGCCCGCATGGCCGGTCGCATCAACACAGAACTCTGCCCGAATGTGCTCTCCCGAACCATAGCGGACGAGCACGCTGTGCTCCCTATCAGGCCGGACGTCTCGCACCGGTTGTCCTTCCACAACCCGGACACCGGCCTGGCGGGCATGATTGAGCAGAATCAGGTCAAAGTCGGCGCGCACAGACTGAAAACCGCGCCGGTGGTGATCCGAGCTGTAATACGCGGTACGCGGTCGAGACGAACCCCAACATACGCTGTGGCCAGCCATCCGCAGAAAGCCGGCCTGTTCCACCTGCGTTCGGACGCCCAGAAAGTCGAGCAGGGGGAGGATGCTGGGGGTCAGGGACTCACCAATCTGGTGCCGCGGAAAACAGCGCTTTTCAATAAGCACGACCCGATAGCCGAAGCCCGCGAGTTGGTGGGCGATAGTCGCTCCGGCCGGACCGCCGCCAGCAACTACGATGTCTGCTGCGGAAGGGAGTGTCACGTTAGACTGCCAATAGGGAATCGTAGAATTATTGCTCGGAGCTTATGCCGTCGGATCAGGAAGAGCAACACGAGAGGCGTGTCTATTTCGTCTCCGGCCAAGCTGCTGTACAGTCGGCCTGGTATTCGTCCTCTCAGGACTGTCGCTATGCATATTGCCTCGGTACTCTCTCGCTTCTATCGGCTGTCGCCCTTTGTGAAGCCGTATGTGCGCAGAATCGGTTTCGTCTTCCTCCTGTCCTCCTTTGGCACCGTTCTCGGTCTGCTCTGGCCGCTGTTTACCAAAATCCTGATTGACGATGTTTTGCTCGCACGTAACATATCCCTTTTGGTGACGCTGTGCGGGATCATGCTGGGTGTCACCCTGCTCGGTTATGGGGTGGGGGCGGTCAATCGCTATCTCTACACTCAGGTTACGGCACGCGTTTTATTTACGCTCAGACAGCACCTCTTCGCCCATTTGCAGAAGCTCTCTCTCCGCTTCCATACCCAGGTCAAAGTGGGCGACCTCCTCTCGCGTCTGAATACCGATATTGCCGAGATTCAGTCTGTCCTCACCGACGCGGCCTTCACCTTTGTCACCAATATCTTCGTCTTGCTGGCAACCGTGGGATTTCTCATCTGGCTCAACTGGCGGCTCTTTCTGGTCGGCCTACTCGTTATCCCGCTCCAAATATATGGGGTACGCAAAATACAGCCGTATATGGTCGAGGAAACCCGCAAGGTGCGCGAGTTGAACGCCTCGATTTCCGCCTTTCTGGTTGAGTCCCTGTCGGCCATCAAATTCGTCAAGCAGTTCGGTGCGGAGCCTACCCAATTGGGGCGTTTGGGCCGACTGGGTCAACGCTTTGTTGCGCTGGTGACGCGATTTGAAATGATCGGTTATATCGGCAGCACGACCGCGACGGCTACAACGTTTCTGGGCAGTACCCTGGTCACCCTATACGGGGGCTATCTGGTGATTGAGGGCCAGATGAGTATTGGCAGTCTGGTTGCCTTCGCCGCCTACCAGTCGCGCGCCTTCAGTCCTATTCAGGTTCTGATGGACCTGTACCTGCGCATCGAGCGGGCTGGCGTGTCCGTGGACCGGGTGTTCGAGTTTCTGGATATCGGACAAGAGTATACCGAGCCGCCCGGCGGGACCGTACGACTCGAAGACCTACGCGGGGAGATCGAATTTCGTGACGTATCGTTCGGCTATCAGACCAACGCTCCGGCCAGTCAGCCGGTGTTGCGTCAGGTGAGCTTTCTGGTGGGGGCCGGGCGGCGCCTGACCGTTCTGGGACCGAGCGGAACGGGCAAGTCCACGCTCGTCGACCTCCTGATACGGCTGTATGAGCCCCAGGCCGGGACCATCTGCCTGGACGGTCATGACGTGAGAGAGCTTGACTTAGGCTGGCTACGTCAACATGTGGTCGTCATCGGCCACGAGCCCTTTCTATTTCACGCCTCGATTCTGGAAAACGTGTCGTACGCCAGCCCGGAGGCAAGCCGCGAAGAGATCGTTGCGGCGGTCACAGCAGTTGGCCTGCACGAGTATGTGACCGCATTGCCTGACGGCTACGAGACCACTGCGGGCGAACGGGGGGCGCGCCTGTCGGCCGGCCAGCGTCAGCGCATTGCCCTGGCCCGCGCCCTGCTCAAAAAGCCCCGGATTCTGGTGCTGGACGAAGCCCTATCCGGCCTTGATGTCGAAAGCGAAGCCGACCTCCGTCAGACCTTGTCTGCGGTGATGCGAGGCTGCACGACACTCGTGGTGACCCATCGGTTGAGTTCCCTCCACGCCGATGATGCGGTTGTCGTGCTTAAGCACGGCGCGGTCGAGTGGCAGGGAACCTACCGGGAACTGACCCGAGCGCCTGATATCTTACAGGCCGCCACCGGGTAGTGTTCGCATTTTTCTCGCCCTCTCACGTGTGACTCGTCTGTTGGAGATAGGTCCGGGCGGTTTCGGGCGTCAGGTCTGGGTGGCGCTCGGCCCGGAGGGCGAGCGTAGCGGTAATATGCGCTGAGGCAAAACTATGGCCGTAAAAGTTCTGCGTCTGGGCCGGGCCGGGCAGGGGGCGTGGATAGGGATGGGCACGAAAGGGAACCGGGCTGTCTGTGAGGGCGCGGTATTCGTCCCACGCGCAGCTTTCATCCGCAGCCACGCCTATGACGCCGGGTAAGGTTGCGGGTAACACATCCGAGCGGTCCGGGGGAGAAGACGCAATCAGGATGAGCTTTGCTTCTTGTGCCTGGGCGACCAGGGCCGAGAGCGGCTGGCGATGCTGCGCGTTAATCATTCCCAGACTCAGACTGATGATTTTCATGCGCTGTCCAATGGCCCAGCCCAAGGCCGCTTCCAGAACCGGAAATGAAGTGGCCAGATGGTCCGTAAAAATCTTGACCGCGTAGAGCTCGACTTGGGCAGCTTTGGCACGGACCACCCCGGCGAGGGCGGTCCCGTGCCCGATGTGATCGGGGTACTCCGGGCTGGTCTGGACCTCGTTCTCCTCGTTCAAGAAAAAATGGATGCCGCCCGCGACGCTGCCAACATGCGAATGCTGGGCATTCACCCCGCTGTCGATAAGCGCGACTTTGACACCTGCCCCGGTCGGCGCCCCGTCCCTGTCCTGACCCATGCCTTGTCCCTTGTAAGCAAAGCATACCAAATATGCCCGTTTATGCGAGGGAGAAAATGGTATCTACAACTCCGGTTCTTTCCATTTGACTCTCACTCAGAGAGGTATAGAATCCGGCTACTGCGTCAGAGATGGAGACCAGTGTTCCAGCCTGGAGGAGAGGACAGGTATGACGACCGGAAAAGCATGGAAACGGATGAGAAGGCACATCTGGGTATTGCTCGTGTTGGCGGGGCTCGTTGGCACGACCCACGACGTCAAGGCCGCAGAACACCAGGCGACGCCTTCCGCCCGAGAAACGTTGGTGATTCGCTGTATACGTTGCCACGCGCCGCAAGGAGAGAATGGCAAGCTTGACGCGATTGAAGCCCAGCGCAAGTCACCCGAAGGCTGGAGCATGACGCTCAGCCGTATGGTCCGAACGCACGGGGTCGAATTGCAGGACGGAGATGCCCGTATTCTGGTCAAATATCTGAGCGATCACTACGGGCTGGCTCCCAAAGAAGTCGAGCCCTATCGCTTTATTCTCGAACAGCGCAATACCCGCACCACGCAGGACGTGCCCAAGCCCCTCCAGGCTGGCTGTATCCAGTGCCATACCTATGCACGGATCGCCTTGCAGCGCCGGACGCAGGACTCGTGGGAGCGGCTGCCGGACGCCAAGGTCGCACTCATGGCGAATATCGGCAGTGAGACCGCCTCCGCCGGCCAGTTGAAGGATTATTGGTTTGATGATGCAAAGAATGCTGCGGTGCCCCATCTGATCGAGCACCAGCCGTTTGAGACCGAAGCCTGGACGGCCTGGCAGGCGGCCAAAAAGCCCAGCTATGCCGGAACCTGGCTGGTGGTTGGCCATGACCCCGGCCGCGGTGGGGATTACACCGGGCAACTCACGCTGACCGCCGGGGAGGACGATCAATACACTGGCACATTTTCCTATACGTTTGCCGATGGCTCTCGGATGGAAGGCTCCACGACCGGGACGATGTACACCGGCTTCCAATGGCGCGGCGTTGCCCAAGCCAAGGAGAGTGGACCGGCCGGCCGGGAGATGCGACAGCGCGAGATTTTCTTTGCCTCCGAAGACGGGAACACCGTTTCCGGCCGGCGCTTGCTGACCAACCTTGGCGACCTGGGCATGAATGAAACCTGGTATCGCCGCCGGGGTGGGGCGCGGTTGCTGACGGTCAGTCCGACCATGATCCAAACCGGCTCTCCCCAGACAGTAAACATTTTCGGGATGGGCTTCTCCGGGGACACGCTGTCGGCGGATAAATTTGCTTTTGGCGAGGGCGTGGGGGTGTTGTCCCTGCGGCTCGATGGCAACCAGACGATTGTGGCGGAAGTCTTTGCCAAGGCCGGCGTGGCAGAAGGGCTGCGCACGGTCTCCATTCAAGGTGTGGCGGGAACGGGGCAGGTCGCGGTCTACGAGGCGGTCGATTACATCCGCATCACGCCGGAACGGGGCTTCGCCCGGCCTGGTGGCATTCGGACGCCGAAAATTTTTCAGCAGTACGAAGTGGTAGGCTATGCGAACGGCCCGGATAACGCCAAGGGCACGGGCGACGATGTCAAGCTGGGACGGATCGGACCGGTCAAGTGGAATCTGGAAGAGTACGTGAAACGTCCGAACGACGACGATATCCAGTATGTCGGTGCGGTCGACCAAACCGGCCTGTTTCACCCCAACGAGGACGGGCCGAATCCCAAACGCCACCTGATGGAAGGCAATGTGGGCGATGTCTGGGTGGAAGCCTGGTATACGCCCGAGGGCGAAAAACGACCCATGGGCGCGCGCGCCCACTTATTGGTGATGCCGGCCAAGTTTGTCTTCCCACCGATTGAATAGCATGGTAGGGGTATAGGGACGGATTCCGGGAGGGCATAATGGAATTACACTTCCGTGCGGAAAACGCCCACGCCATAACAGAGGGCAACCAGAACATTCTGGTCGCGGCCAAAAGTATGTCCATGTTTGTCATGGACCCGGTCTCCCAGGCCGTCCTGGAGTATGCGCAGGCGCATCCGCACGCGACCCAGGAAGAGCTGACCGCCAGTCTGGCCGAGCACTTCCCGCTGGCTGAAATAACCGAGACGATCCAGGAATTTATCACCTTAGAAATTCTGCACACCCAGGAGCGTTCCACTGCTTCCGCTCCCCTGCCGGTGCTCGACGTCGAGCATTTCCCGGTGAGCTCGCTCGTTGTCAACGTGGCCAATAAGTGTAACCTGCACTGCACCTACTGCTACGAACCCGAGGGGGCGAAATACGGCCCCTCGCCGGTCCAGATGGACTGGGAGACCGCTCGCGACAGTGTCGATTTTCTGTTCAAGAAGTCGGGGGCCAGCAAAGAGGTCAATTTGATTTTCTTTGGCGGAGAGGCGCTGCTGAATTTCAAACTCATGCGTCGGACCGTCGCCTATGCGGAAGAAAAGGCCCAGGCCGAAGACAAGGTTGTCGATTTTTCGCTCACGACTAACGGGACGCTGTTGACCGACGAGGTAATCGACTTTTTCCAGACCCATCGGTTTGGCGTGACCATCAGCATTGATGGCCCCAAAGACCTGCACGACAAGCGGCGCGTTTTTCTTACGAAGCGGGGTGAACAGAAAGGCTCGTACGATCTCTTACGGCCCCGCCTGGAACGCCTGCTGGAACGCTATACGGTCAGGCCGGTGGTCGCCCGGGTGACGGTCACAAAAGACGCCATCGATATCGTGCGCACCTACGAGCATCTCACGCAGCTCGGTTTTTTTGAGGTCGGCTTTTCGCCGGTTACCGCCCAGGCCGAGACCGACTATGGTTTGGAGCCGGCCGATTTGCGTGAATTGCTGCGGCAGTTTCGCGAGCTTGGTGCGGTGTATATCGAGCGGGCGCTCAACCAGCAGTACACCGGGTTCTCGAATTTGAGCACCATGCTGACCGATATTCACCTGGGCACAAACAAGCTCTTTCCGTGCGGAGCCGGCCTGGGCCTGTTGGACGTGGACGGCAATGGTGACGTGTATTTATGCCATCGTTTTCCGGGCACGGAGGAACAAAAATACGGCAATGTCAAAGACGGCATTCAGTACGACCGTCTGAACACGTTTATCAACGGTGCCCATCTGGGTAATAAGCCGGTGTGTCAAACCTGCTGGATTCGGGGCCTGTGTGGCGGCGGGTGCTATCACGAAGCCATGACCGAGTTTGGGGATGCGACGTTGCCGAACCTGCACTACTGCGATTTCTTGCGGGAATGGACGGAATACGGCATTGGCGTGTATATGCAGTTGCAAGAACAAACCCCTGGGTTTGTCGAGCAGTATGTGTTACGCGGGCGTGGAGACGCCCCAAAAGAATTGACCTAAGGGAGAGCGTGGTATGAAACACCTCAAGGCAGCAAACTCCAAGGCCCGGGCCGTCACTGCCAGCGTGGCACAAGCGACTTCCACCGAGGAAGACGTCATCGGAATGGCCCAACCCATCGGTTGTACGACGATCTTCAATCCGGGCTGGGAGGCCAATCCGTGGGGTGGGGCCAGCAGCATGTGCGCTCCCATGGAGGCCGACCTGCTGAGCTGTGCGAATCTGTGCTGGTGGCCGGCTCAGGTGCCGGACAGCCTCCAGAACGCTCCCGAGTGGGCGAAAGGCTGCTCGGGCATGAATCAGGAAGACTGGCGCAACCTCGACGTTGTTTTCCCCAAGACCGATACGTCCGGATAAACGCAGCGGGTGGAAGGAGCGGGTGGTGCACGGGAAAAACAGGCCGCTGCTGGGGGGCGTGCTCTTTGCGTTCGGGCTGCTGGTCCTGCCACAGACGACCTTGGCCAAGTGGTATCTCCTGGCCAGCACGCATCCCAACAACCTGGTCGTCGTCGATACCGAAACCGACACGGTAGTCAAAGACATCGCCCTTGAGGGCCGCGGGCCGGCGCTCTATATCGCACCGAACCCGGCCCAGCCACAGTTCGCCTATGTCGTGAATAATCTGGCCAAAAGCGTTGCCATGGTCGATCTGGACGAGGGCAAGCAGGTCAAAAGCTTTGACTTGTCGAGCGACAACGAGCTTGTGCGCACCATGGCGATCGACGTGAATATGCAGGGCACCCGGCTGTTCGTGCACGAAATGCCGGTTCAGCAGGACCTGGGCCGCTATACGGCCCAGGACAATCGGATACGGGTCATTGACCTGGAGACCAATGAGACGCTGACTACGTTCACCGCTCCCCGCCAGGTGATGGGGCTGGCCTCTTCAAAAGACGGTAAACGCCTCTATCTGTTCAGCGTCGGTCAGGACATTTTTGTGCACAGCACGGAAGACGGCAGCCTGCTCGATGTCATTCCGCTGGCAAACCGCAATATCAGCGGCATTGCGAGAACCGACGGTCTGCCGCTCGGCGGGACCTATCAGGAAAGCGGCCACCTCGTCTCTTTCGGGACCTTCACCACCGATTCCATCACCAATCAGGTGACGCTCGGGATTGGCTCGCTCGACCTGACTCAGGAAGACCCGGAACTGAAGGTCGTTGAATTACAGCCTTTTGTCGAAGGCGATTATGTGCTCACGGGTGCGTTGTCGCCGCATACGAACAAGGCCTATTTCGCATACAACAGTTTGTGGAAGGTTGACCCGAAAACCCGTCACATTGAGAAAAAGGTGTCGCTGTCCAACACCTATTTTGCGCCGCTCGTTCACCCCGAAGGCAAGAAGGTCTACTGCGGCAGCAACTGGCACGATGTCGCGGTCTACGACGCGGAATCACTCGACCTGCTCACCAAGGTCCCCCTGGGTCACTCGCAGACCGGAGGGGTCAGCGTCTTGCGGTTTGTGAATCGTTAGCGCCGGCATGTCTCGGACACCACTCACCCGCCGTCATATACTCCAGGGGATCGGCACCGCCGCCCTTCTCGGCCAAGCGTACAGTCTGGCGCATGCCGTTGAAAAGGGCGATACCGCCAGCTTCGCCTCGGTTGTGAAACGCCGGCGCATGATCCGCAAGTATGAGGATCGGCCGGTCCCCGAAGAAGAGATCAGAGCGCTGCTGCGCTACGCTGTGCGCGCGCCCAGCGCGGGTAATCTACAGCCGTGGGAGTTTATTCTGGTGCGTGACACCGAGGTCCGAGCCCAACTCGCCAAGGCGGCGATGAATCAGAACTCGGTTGCCACCGCGCCGATTATTATTGCCACCTGCGCCGATATCCAACGCATGGGCGAGAAGTACGGCACGCGCGGCGCTTTTTATAGTTTGGTGGATACCGCGTTTGCCTCATTGCTCATTTTGTTAGGCGCCACCGAGCGCGGGCTCGGGGCCTGCTTTGTTGGCGCGTACAATCCGGAAGAAGTCTCCAAGATATTGCAACTGCCCAACCACGTCCGCCCGGTCGGCCTCATCACCCTCGGCTATCCCGCCGAAAAGCCGCGCAAACCGACGAACAAGAAAATCCCGCTCGAGAATCTGATCCACGAGAATACGTGGTAGGCGTGGGCGTCGCATCCCTCTCATTTTTTTGTTCCGCAGGAGGCTTATCTGTTGACAGTGCTTTTTGTAGTGGACTATAGGCGGTAGTAGGTGTCGAGCACAGGCGAAGAGTGATTGCAGGGCTGTAATGGAGGGCATGATCATGAACGCTATATGGGGGAGACGTGGTCGACTAAGCGGATACCTCTTGAGCCTCTTCTTGGGCTTCACGCTCTGTTTTGAGGGACAACTCGCATGGAGCCAGGAGATGACCGGGCCGGCCCTGCTGGAGACGCGTTGCTCGGGTTGTCATCCTCCCCATGAAGAAGGAGGCAAGCTTGACGCGATCGAACACCAGCGCAAGCCTCCCGAAGCCTGGGAGATGACCATCTATCGCATGTTGCGCACCCACGGGGCGAATCTGGAAGCGGGTGAGGCTCGCATCCTGATCAAATACCTGAGCGATCAGTATGGCCTGGCACCGTCGGAAGTCAAACCCTTTCGGTACGCCTTAGAGAAACGGAACAATACGATAGAAAAACATGTTCCCAAGGAAGTGAAGGGCACCTGTGTGGCCTGCCACTCCTATGCGCGGATCGCCCTGCAGCGCCGTACACCCGAATCGTGGGGGCGTCTGCCGGACCTGACCGCGGCCTTGCTGCCGAATATCGAAAATCAGGTCGCCTCAACGGGGCTGCTGGGCGACTTCTGGTACACGCTGGTGCGGAAGGATACCGTCCCCTATCTGGCGCAGACCTATCCGTTTGACTCAGCCTCTTGGAAGCAGTGGCGGGCCAAGCCCAAACCGGACTACGCCGGGGTCTGGAATGTGGTCGGTCACGATCCTGGAAAGGGCGGGGCCTATACTGGCCGGATGACGCTGACTGCGTCGGGGAACGATAACTATGAGGGTCAGCTCGCGTATGACTTTGCCGATGGGTCGCGTATGACAGGGAAAAATACTGTGACGATGTATACCGGCTTCCAGTGGCGGGGTGTGGCCGAGGTCGAGGGCGGCAAGACCCACAAAGAAATCTTTTTTGCTAATGAGGACGGAACGGTCGTAAGCGGCCGACGGTTGCTGACGCTTGTTGGCGATCTCGGCATGGAAGAGACCTTATACCGGAATACTGGCCAGGCAAAATTTTTGGCCGTCAGCCCGACCGCGCTCAAAGTGGGCGAGCGCTCCACGCTCAGGCTGTTTGGCATGAACCTCCCCGAGTCCCTGACCACGGCTTCGATCTCTCTGGGAACGGGTGTGACGGTCCAGTCCCTGCGGAGGGTTGATGCCGATATGGTCATGGCCGACGTGGTTGTGGGGAAAAAGGCAAAAGTGGGCGCTCGACAGGCTCGGATTCAGGGAGTTGATGGGGAACAGTCGCTGGCCGTCTACGATACGGTTGACTATATCCGTCTCTCTCCGGAACAGGCGTTTTCTCGGCCCGGTGGCATCCGTACCCCAAAGATTTTTCAGCAGTTTGAGGTGGTCGGGTATACAAATGGTCCAGACGGACGAAAGGGAACTGACGACGATATGAAGCTGGGACGCGTCGGTCCGGTGACGTGGAAACTGAACGAGTACGTGCAGCGCGTCAACGATGACGATGTGCGCTTTGTCGGTGCCATGGATGCCCACGGTCTTTTTACGCCGGCCGAGGACGGTCCAAATCCAAAGCGGCACTTACAGCAGGGCAATGTCGGCGATGTCTGGGTGGAGGCCTGGTATCAGCCAAATGGTGCCCGTCGGCCTATGGGCGCGCGCGCCCATCTGCTGGTCATGCCGGCAAAGTATAATTTTCAACCGATTGAATAGAGATGGAACAAACCCTGGTGTTGTGGCGGACAGTATGCTACGAGGCTGGGAGGAGACGCGAGAATTCTCGGTCAGCGCAAGGAGGGCGTGATGAAACACCTCAAGGCCGCGAACCATAAAGCGCATAGAGTTGAGACCGCCCCTGCGGCCAAACGGCAGGTGCCGGAAGACGTGCTGGGCATGGCTCAGCCGATGGGCTGCACCACGATTTTTAACCCCGGCTGGGAGGCGAACCCCTGGGGCGGCACCGCGGGCATGTGCGCGCCAATGGAGGCCGACCTGCTCGGCTGTGCCAATGTGTGTTGGTGGCCGGCTCAGGTGCCCGACAGCCTGCAAAACTACCCGGAGTGGGCCAGTGCCTGTTCGGGTGTCAACGCCGAGGACTGGCGTAGCTTGGAGTTGGTCTTCCCCGAGAAGAAATAGCCGCAGAGTACCGTCTCAAAATCCGTGCGGTGAACAACGAAGGGTTTCCAGTATGAACCCTGGGCAAAGACAGCGTCTGTGGAGCCGAGGCGTTTTCTTTGCGGGACTGTTCCTGCTCCTACACGGGTTCCCCCCGCTCGTTGAGGCGGGCTGGTATATCGCCTCGACAACCATCCCACCGAACTCCTCCGTTTCTGCCTGGCGACCCCCTCAGGTTGTAACGCGTGTTGCCCAGAACCGACTGACCTACGAGACCCGAGCCTGGACGCAAATTATCGACCTCAACACGCAGCAGCTCTCGATTATCAGCCATCTGGGACAGGTGTACTGGCAGGGACCAATCGAGGCCTACGCCACGGTTATGGCAGCGCGCACCCAGGAACGGCGGGCGCAGGCGGAACGCTTAATGAACCAGCTCCCTCATGGGCCACAACAATTCGTTACAAGACGAGCCGGTCCGTTTGATAGCCTGAGCCCCAGGCTGACGATTACGATCACCCCGATGTCGGAGACCGAGTCGGTCGCCGGGTATACGGCTCACAAATATCGTATCCAGCGGAACGGCATCGCGTATGAAGAAACCTGGCTGGCTGAGAAGATCAATCTGGGGACGGATGTTGATATGTCCCGGCTGAACGCGTTTATCGACAAGCTGCAAACTTCTCGAACGACGCCGCCGGGAGCTGTGCTCGCCGAATTAACCGAGCTGATCAATCTAGGCTACCCAGTCAGGACCGTGAACCTGGTCACCCAGGTGGTCAAGGAAGTGGTCCAGGCCGAGCAGCGGCCGATTCGGGCTGAGGTATTTATGGTGCCGGATGGCTATACCAAAAAGGCGCTGGTCGAGATCATGTTTCCAACAAGGAGGCGTTTATGAAGGGCAAGAGTCTGTTATGGGCAGTGTCAACGCTGAGTGTGCTGGTCCTCGTTTGTAGTCTACCCGGCCTGGTGTGGGCCAAATGGTATATCCTGACCGGCGCTCATCCGAACTCCGTGTATGTGATTGATGCGGAAACCGATACGGTCGTGAAGACCATCCCGCTTGAGGGAAAAGGGCCCATCTTTACCGTGGCGCCGAATCCAGCCCGACCCCAGTTCGCCTATGCGGTCACCAACCTCAGCCAAAGCGTGGCCCTGGTTGACCTGGACGAGGGCAAAGAGGTCCTGCGCTTTAATCTCTCCAACGACAACGAACTGGTCAGGACCATGGCCATTGATGTCAACCCGCAGGGCAATCGTCTCTACATCCATGAAATGCCGCTGAAGAAAGACCTGGGCAAATACGAAATACTGGAGACCCGCATCCGAGTCATCGATCTGGACACCAATACGGTCGCCAACGTGTTCCCCGCTCCCCGTCAGGTGATGGCGCTGGCGTCGTCCCAAGACGGGAAAAAGCTATACGCCTTTAGCGTTGGCAGAGATATCTCGGTGCTGAATCCGGAGACGGGTCAGGTCGAGGACGTTATCCCCATGGCGGACTGGAACGTGACCGGTGCCGGAAAGCTGGAGGGACTGCCCTTATGGAACCCCTATCAGGAAAATGATTTCCTGGCCTCGTTTGCCGTGTATATGACGGACACGATTACCCAGCACGCCACCGTTGGAGTGGCCACCCTTGACCTCAAACAGGCCAATCCGGAGCTGCAAGTGGTGGAGCTCCAGCCCTATGAGGCCGAGTGGTGGACGGCTCACGGGGCGGTATCGGCCAAAACCCAGAAGGCCTATCTCGGCTGGGACAAGCTGTGGAAGATGGACATCCCGACGCGCCAGATGGAACAAGTGGCGCAGTTCGACACCAACAGCGTCTTCGGCTCTTTCCTCCATCCCGACGGGACCAAGGTCTACTGCGGCGGAAACTGGAGCGCGTTGTCCGTGTTTGATGCCGATACGCTTGAGCCTCTCAAGAAGATTGATCTGGGGCACTCCCAAGCCGGTGCGGGCCTCCGGTTTGTCAACCGCGAGAACGGGTTTTAGCGGAAGCGTGCCGAACCTGCCGGCCCCGGATAAAAGGTCGACGAGCGCGGTTTAACCCGACACCACAGGGCGGAGAGCGGGACTGCTGATGCAATACGATCTGCTCATCAAAGGCGGTCAGGTCATTGACCCCGGCTGGCCGCAGTACCACACACTCCAGCTCGCAGATGTGGCGATTCGGAACGGCAAGATAGCGGCCGTCGCCGCCGACATTCCCGCAGACCAAGCGGCCCGCGTGCGCGAGGTGTCCGGTCATATTGTCTGTCCTGGGTTGATCGACGTTCACGCCCATACCTTTGTGAACGCCCACGATATGGGCGCCGAAACCGACCGGCGTTGTGCCGCGAGTGGGGTGACCACGCTGATTGACGCCGGCAGCGCCGGTTCAGCCACCTTCCCCGGACTGCGGCAATATGTGGCGAACACGAGCGAAGTCCGGCTGCGCTGCTTCATTCATCTGTCTGCCCTGGGTCTGATTCACCTTCGGGTCGGAGAGCTGATGCTTATGGACTATGCCGACCCTGAGGGCTGCGCGCGCACGATTGCCGACAACCGCGACCTCGCCATTGGCGTCAAGCTGCGCTTCAGCAATAACGTCGTGCCGGACGCTGCCGGGACCGAACCGCTGCGTCTCGCCCGCCAGGCGGCCGATATGGCAGGCGTGCCATTGATGGTGCATATCACCGACGCACTGCTACCGGTCCCCCAGATTCTGGAATTCCTCAAGCCGGGCGATGTGGTGACCCACTGCTTCCACGGGTTTGCATACGGCATCATGGGACCGGAAAAGAAAGCCATTCTCAAAGAAGTCTGGGCGGCTCAAAAAGAGGGGATTATTTTTGACTGCGCGCACGGGCGCATGCACTTCCCGTTTCCGTTTGTCCGGCAGGCCCTGGACGCCGGATTTTTGCCCGACACGATCGCGACCGACCTGACGCTCCCCAGCGCGACCAGAGGGCCGGTCTTTGATCTGCCGACGACCATGTCCAAACTTCTTAACCTGGGTATGGGTCTGGAAGACGTGCTCCGCTGCGTTACCACCAATCCCGCCCGCGTGATTGGAGAGGCGGAGCAACTCGGAACGCTCAGACCTGGTGCCACTGCCGATGTCGCCGTGCTTAGCCTTGAGCACGGCGAATTCGATTTTGTCGATACCGACCAGAACCATATGACCGGCGAGAAAAAACTGGTCGCCCAGCTCACGGTCAAAGATGGACGGGTGTGGTATCAGGCCGACCGAGCAAGATAAGGTGGTCTGGCGTGAGTCATCCAAGACGAGCCTCATGGCTGTCGTTCCCGCTCTCCTGGCCATGCTGCACTGATTCCCCCTATCGTCTCTGACGGATCCGTTGACGGCCCTTCCCATATACCTTTCGCTGGCACGACTGTGGCGGACATGGTAAGCAGACAGCCACGCCTGCCCATGTTTGAACGGGCTGTACTGTAAGGAGGACTGCATGGCCGGAAAGCATTTTGAAGAACTGAACGTTGGGGATGTCTTTCAGCATCAACCCGGACGCACGATTACCGAGACGGATAACCTGTTGTTCTCGACTATGACCCATAACCCCCAGCCGCTCCATCTGGATGAAGAGTTCTCCAAGAAAGCCGAGTTTGGCCAACGCCTGGTGAATAGTATCTACACCTTGGGACTTGCGGTCGGCCTGTCTGTCGGCGATACCACCCTGGGGACGACGGTCGGCAATCTGGGCTTTGAAAAGGTGGTCTTCCCCAAGCCCGTTTTTATTGGGGATACCTTGTACGCCGAGTCCGAAGTCGTCGAGAAGCGAGAATCGCGTTCCCGTCCGCAGTGGGGGATCGTGACCTTCGAGCACCGGGCCAGGAACCAGCGGGGCGAGATTGTGATGAGCTGCCGCCGGGGTGCTATGATGCGCAAGAAAGAGGCCCAGATTTCATAGCGAGAGAGGGGAGATTATGACCCGCTTACGCCGTGCCGTCCATTTCGTGCCTGGGGCCAATGAAAAAATGCTCAATAAATCTCTGGCACTAGAGGCGGACACGCTCGTGCTGGACCTCGAAGACGCGGTTACGCCGGACAATAAAGATGCGGCTCGGGAGACGGTGACAGACTGGCTCAGGCATGTGGATTTTGGTCGTCAGGAACGCATGGTCCGCATGAACCCGCTGGATACTCCCTGGGGGGTGGCCGATCTGGAAGTGACGATGCAGGGGAGACCCGACTCCTACCTCGTCCCCAAGGTGAGAACCCGGGATGATGTACTGAAGATTCATACGATTATCAGCCGCATGGAAAAGGCGTGCGGCTATCCGCCGGGTGAGGTCAAGCTGGTGATATTAGCCACAGAGACGCCCGAGGGCTTACTGAACATCAAGGATTTTGGTTCCTGCCCGCGGGTCGATGCGCTATCGTGGGGGGCCGAGGACTTGTCGGCCGCGATTGGCGCTCGGCGGAACCGGGCCGAAGACGGCAGCTTTCTCGAAGTGTTCCGTTATGCCCGGATTATGACCCTGCTGGCGGCAACGGCCGCGGGTGTCCAACCGCTGGATACGGTCTTCGTCGATATCCGAGATAGCGCGGGGCTCCGCCAGGAATGTATCGAAGGGGCGTGGATGGGCTTTACCGGGAAAATAACCATCCATCCCAACCAGGTAGACATCGTCAACGAGGTGTTCACGCCCTCGGCGGAAGAGGTCGCGGAAAGCCAGGAACTGTTGGCGGCTTTTGAAGAAAACCAAAAGGCCGGGAAAATGGCGTTCAGCTTCAAAGGCCAGATGGTCGATGTGCCGCATCTCACGCGAGCACGGACCATTCTTGAACGGGCCAGGCAGGCCGGGCTGGCAGAGGCCGGACGATGATCGGCATTACCGGCTGCGGCTATCATGTGCCTTTCTGTCGCCTGGAGCGGGCGCACTTCGCTCAGGCCTGGAATCGCCGGGTCGGGAAGGGCGAGCGAGCCGCAATCTATTTTGACGAAGACGCGCTCACCCTCGGATTTGAGGCGGCCCAGCGCTGTCTGGAATACACCGGCAATAAAAAAGTCGATGCCCTTTTCTTCGCCTCAACTTCCGCCCCGTTTTGGCAGCGTTCGACCGCCAGCTTTCTGGCTGCGGCCTGCGACCTATCGGCAGCGTGCGAAACCTCGGACTTCGGGGGCAGCTTACGCTCAGCCACTGCGGCTCTGCGCGCCGGTGTTGACGCGCTCAACAGCCGCCGCCTGTCCACGCTCTTGATCGTAACCGGCGAGGTACGCGACGGCCAGCCGGGAGAAACCGAAGAAGAGTGGTTCGGTGACGCCGGAAGTGCGCTCACCCTCGGGCGGGAGAACGTGCTGGCTGAGATTATGGGTCTGGCGACCCACTCCAGCGACTTTTGGGATGAGTGGCGACGCGACGGAGATGAGTTTATCCGGACCCAGGCGTCCCGCTTTTCAACCGAGCGGGGCTACCAGAAAAACCTCGTCGCGGTCGGCAAAGCGCTGCTTGAAAAGCATGGCGTTCAAGCCCAGCAGGTGGCCAAGGTGATCCTCCCCTCCCCGGATGGCCGGGCCCATAGCGCAACCGCCCGGCAACTCGGCTTTCAGGACGCGCAGCTTCTCGACCCGTGCTTTGCGGAGATTGGCGCACCCGGCAGCGCCACTCCTTTTCTCTTGCTGGCCGCCGCCTTGGAAGGGGCCAATCCGGGGGACCTGCTGCTGCTGCTCAACTATGGTGACGGTGCGGACGGCGTCCTGCTGCGTGTGACCGAGGCCATTCGAAAGCGTCCGCTTCCGTCCTCGCTCTCTGACCATCTCAGCGAGAAACGGCTGTATTCCTCCTACCAGATTTTTCAGAAAATGCGCTCCTACTATAAGCACCACCAGGAGGCGGCTGAGCTGTCCAACGTCCTCCTGGAAAAAGAAGAGAGCCAAAACATTCGTCTGCACGGCACGCTGTGTCTCCGTTGCGGGACGCGCCAATACCCTATCACCCCAGTCTGCGGCGGGTGTCAGAACCGTGACTCTCTTAACGAAGTCCCGCTCGAACACACGGGCCAGATTTTTACCTTTACCCGCGACCATCTCTATGTGGCTCCTGACTCGCCGACCATTATGAGTGTGGTCGATGTCGATCAGGGCGGTCGTCTCTACCTCCAGATGACCGACGTGGACCCGGAGGACGTACGGGTGGAAGACCCGGTTGTCCTGACCCTTAGACGCAGAAAAGAAGGACCCACGATGCACAACTATTACTGGAAATGCCGGCCGGTACGCTAATCTCGGCCTGGCGAAAGGCGACGTGCTCGGTTAGCATGGGGCGACAAAGAGTAAACGTGTCCAGCTTTGTATGCTTGGTTGGAGGACACGTTTACTCCTTCCGGAAGGGAGGAAACGCAGATGGGGACATCACTGAAAGACCAAGTCGCGGTGATTGGTGTTGGCTGTATCAAGTTCGGCGATAATTTTGATCAGGGTTATGAAGACATGGCGGTCGAGGCGGCGTACGCGGCCTTTCATGACGCCCGCATTGCCCCGGAAGAGATCGATGCCGCCTGGCTTGGCACCTACTCGCCGGCGCAGGGACACGGCAAGGCCGCGGTTTCTCTGGGTGATGCGCTGCGCTTATACAACAAGCCGATTTCGCGGGTAGAAAATTTTTGCGCGACCGGGACCGATGCGTTTCGGCACGCCGTCCTCGCAGTTGCCTCCGGTATGTATGATACAGCCCTGGTCTTGGGGGTTGAAAAATATAAGGATCGCCCTGGGCGCGGCCTGGCCCGAGAGGGGGTGCATCCGTATTATCACGACGGCTCAACCGCCCCCGGCCTGTTCGCCTTGGCCGCTACCCGCTATATGCACGAGTTTGGCCTGACCCGTGAGACCCTGGCCAAAGTGGCCGTCAAGAACCACCACAATGGCGCGCTCAATGCCAAGGCCCACCTGCAAAAGGAAGTCACCTCGGAAGCCGTTCTGACGGCACCGATTGTGGCCTATCCGTTTGGGCTGTACGACTGCTGTCCGACGACTGATGGCGCGGCCGCGGCCGTGGTGTGTCGAGCCGACCTGGCAAAAAAATATCGTGCCGATCATATCCTGGTCAAAGGGGTAGGCTTGTCCGTGACGAGCGGCCGGCCGTTCATGGACCCGAATTTTGACTATCTTGGTTTTCGGGCCACCCAGAACGCCTCGGCGCAGGCCTATGCCATGGCCGGCATTACCGACCCGCTGAAGGAGATCGATGTCGCCGAGGTGCACGATTGCTTTACCTGGACGGAAATTTCCAACTATGAAGACCTGGGTTTTGTTCAAAAAGGCGAGGGCGCGAAGCTGATTGAAGAAGGGCGCACCGCCTTGGACGGCGATATCCCGGTCAACCCCAGCGGCGGACTCAAGTCGTTTGGCCATCCCATCGGCGCGAGTGGGGTGCGCATGGTGTATGAGATTGTGACCCAACTCAGAGGGGAAGCCGGCCCGCGTCAGGTCACAGACCCAAAGCTGGGTCTTGTGCATAATGTAGGTGGTCCCGGAGCCGTATCGTGCGTGGCCGTGCTTGGCCAGTCCTGAGGCCGCGACGAGAAAGCAAGTGAGGAGAGAACATGTCACAGTCTTCCATTGTTGATGTCATTTGTGAGCGCGCCCTTGCGATTGCTCCCGAGGTGCCTTGGCTGGTTGAGCCGCTGACTCCGGGGCGGGGCCAGGCCTTCATCTTGCAACATATTCTGCGCAACCGACTGTTCAGCTCGGTCATCCGACCGGCCTGGATCAGCCGGTGTCCCGACCTAGCCATTGTCCGCAAGACCATCGGGCAGATGCGGGAGGAGCTGGTGTTTGACGACGAGATCGCCCAGCCCCATACCACCCTGTTGTGGGAGATGGGTCGCAACGTCGGCCTGACCAACGAAGAAATGGACAATACCCGGGCCGTGCCGCTGGTCGATGTGGCCTTGAACGTGTGGGAGCATATTGCCCGCTCAAAACACTGGGTTGCGGGCTGGCTGGCGACTTCGGTGGATGAGTTTATGCTGACGGCCATGTCGGGCGAGCATAATTATCGGCCCGAAGCCTGGCAGGCTACCTTTCAGCTCAATGACGAGCAGGTCTTCTTTTTCTCTTACCATACCAAGGCCGACGATGATCATGCCGGCCGCAAGGTCTGGGAGCCCATCGCCCAACATGTGACGACTGAGGCCGAGCGTCGGGAAGTCCTGGATGGTATGGAACTGGCGCTGACGGCCGATAAGCTGTTCTACCAGGGGATTTGCGAGCTGGGTGATCATATTGACGCCAGTAAAAACGCCGCTTAGCTGGGCAGGATGCGTACGCTGAGACTATGCCGATACACGACAATATCAGACGGCTGGTTGAGCTTGCCGCCCCCTTGTGGGCCGGCGAGGAAGAAATCGTCTGGACCTATTTTCAGAGTCCGCAGCGCACGAACGAGACCGATCTACTGTGGCTCAAACGGCAATGTTTCAAAGAGATCTGGGGATCGGGTATCGGCGATAAGAAGAAGGGCCTCTTTCAGGGACCGGTCGCCTACCTGGACGATGTCTTTACCAAGATTGATCGTGGGGTTGACCGCCATACGGTCCTGGACGTCATAGACGACCTGCGCTCCGAATTCTATCACTACTGCCTGTTTGCCGACATCTACGACTATATCAGCGGCACCAGGCTGGACCCGCAGCAACTTACCGGCTGGGAGGCGGACGACACGCTCGCCCGGCTGCGCTACGACTGCAAGGAGCAGCGGGGACAACTGGGTTACTTTGCCTCGCGCTTTACCGAAGGTGGATATTGCAGCATGTTTGTGGCGGGTATGCGGCTGGCGGGTACGGGCGAGCTCAACGACCGCATCGCCAAAGCGTGTGAGCAGGTCTATAACGACGAGATCGGACATATGCATTTGGGCTTTGTCGGGCTGGCGCAGCAGATCCTGTCTGCCGAGGAGTGGGACGAGGTCGCCGACATGGTCCGCACGATTCTGATCCAGCGGCTCCACATGCGTAACGAACAATTCGGCTATCCGCTCTCAGATACCCGCCTGAAGGCCATTCAGGCGGGCGATATCGAACCCATGCCATTCGACTACTCCGGTCTTGAGTAGGGGACCGGCCCGCACCGGCTTGTACTGCGTACCCAAGAGCCATGCAGAAACCCTCACAAGCGTCCCTCAGAGAACCGGCCCGCGCCTGGATATGGGCAACCTTCGTTGTGCTGCTGTTTATCTGTGTGCCGTATGG
This sequence comes from uncultured Binatia bacterium (SeqCode), assembly GCA_965243855.1. GTDB lineage: Bacteria > Desulfobacterota > Binatia > Bin18 > Bin18 > Bin18. Next base: position 745,192 of record CBDEWE010000003.1, read on the forward strand.
GTTCGTCGGCACCTATCAGCCGCTCGTCTTTGGCCTGCCGCTGTGGTTCCTGTTGACGCTGTTGGGCTCCTTCCTCTTGGGCGGATTCACCATGTATGTGGCGGTCCGGCACTGGCGCTTGGCCGCTTTCATCCTTGACGAGGAACATGAGCGGTCCAGCTGAGACGGTCGGCCTGGGCTTTGGCGCCCTGGTTCTCCTGTCCGTATATCTGCTGAGTAATCTGTTGATCGGGTTTTTTGCCTACCGGTCGGGCGAGACCTGGGTGGCCCGCGACTATTTTCTGGGTGGAAAAACAACCGGCGCGCTGGTGCTGTTCTTCGCTATGCTGGCAACCAAATTCAGCGGCAACACCTTTTTCGGTCTGCCCGGGCAAGCCTACCGGATCGGCTTGATGTCGGTCCTGCTGGTGCCGTTTATGGTTGTGATTGCGGTAGGCTTTCTCTCCTACGCACCACGTCTCTATGTCCTGTCAAAGAAATATGACTATCTGACACCGGCCGATTTCTACGCCGACCGCTTTCAGAGCCGGCCTTTGCGACTCATCGTCGCCTGTTTCCTGATCCTGTCGGTGATTCCCTATCTGATGATTCAGGCTACGGGCATGGGCCATGCCTTTGTCGGATTCACTGGCGGCCAGTATTCGTTCACCAGCGGGGTCGTGTATATCTCCGCCGTCATGCTGGCCTACGTGCTGCTGAGTGGCTGGCGTGGTGTTGTCTGGGCCGAGGTGTTGCAGGGCAGTCTGCTCTTGGGCTCAATCGTGATTGCCGCGGTGGTGCTGGTCGCGTCCGAAGGCGGGCTGGCCAACGTCATTCAGCAGGCGGTTCGGGTTGCGCCTGAAAAAGTGGAGGTCGCGGGCTCGTACGGCACATTGACACGTTCGTTCTTCTTGTACGCGGTAGTTTTTGCGTTGGGGGGCTCCATGTATCCCCAGATCATCCAGAGCGTATATGCCGCCAAGACCGAGGCTGATTTACGGCGCAGTGTCGTCATGATGATCCCCAACTACATCCTCATCATGCTCTGTGTCGTGTTGATCGGGCTGGTCGGGGTGGTGCGATTCCACGAACTGGGAACCATACAGGCCGACCAGATTCTGGGCCTGCTGCTCGGCCAGCAGGCCCAGAATCTGTACTGGGTCGTCGTTCTGGTCTTTATCGGCGCGGCGGCGGCTATCATGTCTACTGCGGCGGGCGTCTTGCTCACCCTCTCGTCTATTGTCACCCACGATCTCTATCGGCATTGCTTTCGTCTCAACGCGAGTGAGGATGAAATTGCCCGAGCAGGGCGGATTTTCACCGTGCTGCTCCTCTTGCTTGTCATGGGGCTCTCGCTCCAGCCTCTAACCACCTTGTGGCAGCTCACGATTATCAAGTTCGAATTTCTGATGCAGCTCTATCTGCCCCTGATCTTGGGCTTGTACTGGCCGCGGTTTACGCGCCGGGCGGCCTTTGCCGGGATTGGCATTGGGACCCTGAGCGTGACCGCTATGTTGCTAGCTGGCTGGAAGCATATCTTGATCTTTGACGCCGGTCTGGTCGGCTTTCTGCTCAATGCGGCGGCGTGCGTCAGTGTTACCCTGCTGGCGCCACCCGATGCGGACGAACAAGGTTGGGTACGGGAACGGTTCTTTTCCCTTTTTGACAAGGAGCGCGCGGTCCAAGAAAAATCAGCAAAGCATCCGTGTCTCTCCACCACCTGAGCCAATGACACTGGACGCATAAATCGAACACACTGCGAACCATGGAATTTGGCCTGCAATTTTTTCCTGACGTCAGTCCGGCTCAGCGCTCTGGAGAAGAGTATTGGGCCGATGCGCTCTACCTCAGCCAATTAGGTGAAGAGCTGGGTTTCACCTCTATTCGGACAGTCGAACATTATTTCCACCCGTACGGAGGGTACAGTCCCAACCCCCTGCTGTTCCTGACTGCGGCGGCCATGACGACCACGAAAGCCCGGCTGATTACTGGCGCGGTCTTACCGGCGTTTAATCATCCGCTCAAACTGGCAGGTGAAATCGGCATGCTGGATGCGATCTCACATGGCCGCTTAGAGGTCGGATTTGCCCGGGCGTTTCTCCCGCATGAATTTGAGCGTTTTGGGGTCGCGCCAGACGAAAGTAATGCGCGGTTTGAAGAAGGGATTGAACTTGTTCGGCGTCTGCTTGAGGAAGAACATGTGTCTGCCGAGGGACGATTTCACCAATTCAGAGATGTGACCTCTTTACCCCGTCCGACCCAAACTCCGCGTCCTCCGTTCTGGCTTGCTGCATTGGCGACACCCTCGAGCTTTGAGCGTGCCGGACGGCTGGGCTACGATGTGATGGCTATTCCCCTAGCCGGTGGCCAAATGGCCGACCTGATTGGCCGTTATCGTGAAGCACGCCGACAGGCCGGCCATACCGGGCCAGGCCGTATCATGCTCGCTTTTCATATGTTTTGTACCGCCAGTGAGGAGCAAGCGATCAACATAGCCCGCGGTCCTTTGAATGCGTATCTCAAATCTCTGGTGGACGGTGCGTCGGGCTGGTTGGCAGGTCAATCATCTGCGGACTATCCCAACTATGACAAGATTATTGCCGTGCTGTCCAAGGAAACCTTTGAAACGCAACGTGAGAAGGGCGCAGCCTGGATAGGCACGCCTGACGCTATCAGCCAGCAGATCAAAGACTATTACTCCAGTGTGGGTGGTTTTGATATTGCTTCAATGCAGGTGAATTTCAATGTATTGGAGCGGGTAGAGGCTGAGGCGTCCGTGCGTTTATTTGCCGCCCAGGTCTTGCCGCAATTCACGCACCAGTAACGTACCGAAAGCAAAGCAGGAGAACCACGGCTTGCGCTCATGCTGCAAATCCCACATGGTGATGGCAGAATAACTTGGCTCAAGTGCTATTACACACAGGAGAAAAAAGAGTCCATGTCAGCCCAAGAACCCCGTTTCGCCATTATCACCGATGAAGCTCTAGATTCCCTGCGCAAGCTTATTCGTGTCCCTATCGAAGACACCTTGGAGCCGTGGTGCTATGAAGCTACGCGCGACAATATTCGCCACTATGCACATGGTATAGGGGACGATAACCCCCTGTGGTGCGACCCGGAATATGCCGCCACAACCCACTACGGCGCAATTACCGCCCCGCCGTCGTTCGTCTTTCCGCTCAATCGGGTCCTGAGCGGCTATGTGGGCGGACTGCCGGGAATCCACGCCATGTGGGCTGGTGCGGATCTGACTTGGCATAAGCCCATATTCCGTAACGACGCTTTTACGACCAGAGCCTACTTGAAAGACCTGATCGAGCATGAGACGCGCTTTGCCGGGCGGGCGATTCAGCAGATCTATCACGTTGATTATTACAACCAGAACAACGATCTGGTGATCGAAGGCGATAGCTGGTGTTTTCGGACCGAGCGCGATACCGCCCGGGAGCGCGGCACAAAATACACCGAGGTCAAACAGCAGGCGCCGGTCAGCTATAGCCGCGAGCAAATCGCCGAGATCTTCGCCCAGTACGCGCAGGAAGAAGTGCGCGGGGCAACACCGCGCCATATCGAAGATGTCAGTGTTGGTGACAGCCTGCCGACCATGGTCAAAGGACCGATGACGGTTACCGGCTTTATCGCCTATGCCCAAGGCTGGGGCGGGTTATATATTCGAGCCAACCGCCTGGCCTGGAAGCAGCTCCAAAAGCATCCTGGGCTGGGCATTCCTGACCGTTTTGGCATTCCTGACGTACCCGAGCGCGTTCACTGGGATACCGACCTCGCCCAGCGGGTCGGCACACCGGAAGCCTATGACTATGGTCCGGAGCGCACCTCATGGATGACTCACCATCTGACCGACTGGATAGGCGACCGGGGCTTTCTGCGACAGATTTCCGTGAAGATACGGCGTCACAATCCGGTCGGCGATACGCTCTTCATCAACGGCGAGGTGACTCGAATTTTCGAGGAAGATGGCCATCACTGTGTCGAGGTGCAGCAAAACGCCAAAAACCAGGACGGCGAACTGTCCGTGCTCAGCACCGGTGTAGTGCGCTTGCCGTCTCGGACCTGAGTCCCGTGGACGTGGAAGCTCCTCCTGGGAGTGCGGGTATCCTGCCCGCAAGATTTTGCCCGAAAAATCCTGTGACAAGAGAGCGGCCAACCGGTGATGTGGACGCTATACAATCCGGTATTCTTCGGTAATCAGAGTGAACGTTGATGCCGGGTCAACAAACTTTGCGCCGTCCGGCTGAGCGTGCTCTTTGTACTCCGCCGACGCCAGGGCAAAATTCAGGTCGCCCAGGGTCTCAAACCACAGCTCGGCCACCCCATCGTACTGCGGCTCACCCTGCTCATACGCCGAAGGCAGAGCGTGGCACTGAACGTAGCGCTGCACGCCAGGTATGGCGAGCGCCAATGGGCCGTGTAAGTCTTTCCAGTAGCGGAAGAACTCGTCCCGGTCCCAGCCGGGCTTGCGTTTGATGAAGGACAGCCGTTTGACCTGTGGCTCGGGACTGTTGTGTTCCTCGCCTGTGCGCAGCACATGGTCTGCGGCGACGAGCCGCACCACTTTTTTAACATCCGCAAAATTCGGTTCATCCGCGTACGCGCCTTCGCGATATTCCTTGCTCCGAAAGGCAGCGGTGATAGCTGCTTCGCTGTCCATCCAGATTTCCACCACACCGTCATAGGCTTGACTCCGGCTCATCACGGTCGAGCTGTGGTTTTGCACATAGCCGCGCAGACCGGGCATCCGCCTGGCGAGTGGAGCGTGCACTTCACGCCAGTGGCGCGAGAAGTCCGTCAGGCTGAGACCATCTTTCCGCTTAAAGGCAATGAGTAAGTGGGCCATTCTGTCCATCCTCCTCGCGGTAGGGAGGGTATGATTTTTTCACAGCCTGGGCAAGCGCGAATCGGTTGTGTCGATGTACCCACGGGCGAACGGTGAGGTATGGAAGAGTGTCAGAACGACCCCGCCTCGACATCCTGAACAAATTGCACCACGTCCCGAAAATACGCCTCCTGATCGTCATACATGGCGCAGTGGCTGCCATTTTCACACACGGCGACGCGCGAGTTGGGGATCAACTCACCCATGCGTTCAATCTCGGACACACGCATGGTGTCGAAGTGCGCGCCGGAGACCAGGGTCGGACATTGAATCCGGTGTAGGTCCGCCCAACGGTCCCAGTCCTTGAACGTGCCGGTCACCACAAACTCGTTCGGGCCCTGCATGGTGTTATAGACCGGCTTGGCCAGGTTGCGGAACATGCGTACCAGCGGTTCCGGCCAGGGGTCGAGCCGGCATAGATGCTGACGGTACACATGGGTGAACAGGGTCTCCTCGTATTCCGGCGCTGCATAGTCCTCGGTCGCCTCATATTTTTCAAGAACACGCAGGACCTCGGGCGACTGCTGGGCGCGCAACTCGTTGATATACGCGACATAGGCCGGAATGCTGGCGGTCATATTGGAGAGAATGAGTCCCTTGAGGTGCTGCTGATAGGCCAGGGCATACTCCATGCCGAGCAGCCCACCCCAGGAATGGCCGAGTAGATAGAAGTGCTCCAGCCCAAGCGCGCGCCGGACCTGTTCGACTTCTTCCCGAAAACGCTCCACCGTCCACAGGCTGGTATCGTCAGGCTGGTCGGAATAGGCCGAGCCGAGCTGGTCGTAGTAAATAATCTGAATATCATGCTGGGGCAGGAAGTCTTCAAAGCACTCAAAATACTCATGCGTGCAGCCAGGCCCGCCGTGCAGGGTGAGGAGGGGAATCGACCCGGAGCTAAAGCGCTTGGTCCAGACGGTGTACTTGCCATCAATCGGGATCATCTCAACCCCACCGGTTTTGATATTTTGCATAATCTTATTCCCCTTGATTGCGTGGTGTGCCTGCCCGGTTTCCGGTATAACACTGCTCGGCCTGACCTGACCAGAGCGGCTTTTCCCCGAAAATGAGAAACTTTTAATCTTGATCTCATCTTTCTCTCATATGCAGTTGCCATACTGAACGTCAAAGAACACAGCAATGCTCATGAGAGGAGGAGTACGATGCAGACGAAGAAAAAAGTCATAATCGGAACACTGGTGGTTTCCCTGGCCTTCGGGGGCTTTACCTTAGGTCGGGTGACCCAAATGGACGTGGTCCAAGCAGCGCCGGAAACGGCAGCTCCCAGGCTCTCCATAACGCCGTCCGGATTACCCTCATTTGCCGACCTGGCCGACCATGTCTCGCCGGCTGTGGTCCATGTGCGTGTTGTTGGCGTAGAAAGGGCGGCTGAGCGTGGTCCCCGTTTTGGCGGTCCACGGAGTCCGTTCGGCCCCCAATTCCCGTTCCCGCCCGGATTTGGCGACCCGCGCCCTCACCAGGGTATACCGCGTCGCAGTTCCGGCTCCGGATTTATCATCCGCAACGACGGGCTGATTATTACCAATAATCATGTGGTCGAGGGCGCAAACGAGATTATGGTCAATCTCCCGGACGAGCGCGAATATCGGGCGACGGTCCTCGGCCGTGATCCCAAAACCGACTTGGCCGTGCTCAAGGTTGAAGCCGAACAGAATTTGCCGGTCGCCACTCTGGGCGATTCCGAAGACGTACGCGTCGGTGACTGGGTCATGGCCATTGGCAACCCGTTTGGGCTGAGTAATACCGTGACCGCAGGCATCGTCAGCGCCAAAGGTCGAACCATCGGGGCTGGTCCGTACGACGACTTTATCCAGACCGACGCCTCCATTAATCCCGGCAACTCGGGGGGGCCGCTGTTTAACGAAAAAGGTGAGGTCGTTGGCATCAACACCGCGATCTTCGGCAATGGCGGCGGGAATATCGGTATTGGTTTTGCCATCCCGATCAACCTGGCCAAGCAGCTCGTGCCCGACCTGGAGACCAAGGGCCATGTGACGCGTGGCTGGCTGGGGGTCACCATCCAGAAGATGACCACAGACCTGGCGGAATCCCTCGGTCTCGATGAGCCAAGTGGAGCCCTGGTTGCCGATGTCACTACCGACAGCCCGGCCGATAAAGGCGGCCTGGAACGTGGCGATGTCATTGTCGGCTACGACGGTCACACGGTGAAAGAGAATGCCGACTTGCCTCTGCTGGTCGCCAACACGAAAGCCGGAGCGAAAGTTCCTATTGATGTGGTACGTGATGGAAAGACCAGGACGCTGACGGTCGAAATCGCCAAACTTAACGAACCCGAAGTCGCCAGCGGACCCGCAGCCGCCAAAAGAGGCAAGTGGGGGATGGCGCTGCGTGAGCTTACGCCGGAAGAGCGAGACCGGAGGCGTCTCAAAGCAGGTGAGGGGGTCATCGTGGCTGGCGTGCGGCCCGACAGCTCGGCTGCGGATGCCGGAGTCCGTGAGGGGGACGTGATCCTTGAGGTCAACCGAATCCCGGTCAAAACGGTGGACGAACTCAAGAAGGCAATCGCCACAGTGACAGAAGACAAACCGTTACTGCTCCTGCTTCGACGGAACAATGGCGTGAACCACTACGCCTCTCTGGCGGCGAAATAGTCCATCGCTCTCATTCGCTCGCCAGACGTGTGGGACTACTGGGCCGAAGATAACCCACCCCGCCGCGGTAGCGGCGGGGTGGGTTCCTTTTTGTATCCACACGTCCCGGGAGAGGGGTTTCCGCGTGGGGGACCGCTCACCCTGGGGGATTGCAGAAATATCTAGAACAGGTAAGGCTTGCAGAAGGACGACGAATTCACGACGGAAGAAGGAGAAGGATTCATGCACAAAACATTCACATCTCGGTTTCTCCACTGCTGCCTCGCTCTGAGTATTGGCCTGCTCTTCGCCGGTCAGACCCGAGCCGATCAGCACGCCACGGCAGAAGGCGTCGATTCTGCTCTGCAAGCCGCCATTGACGGGGAACATCGCTCGGCCGAGCACAAGGCGCGCGACCAATACCGCCATCCCGCGCAAACCCTGACCTGGATGGGCCTCAAGCCGGATATGACGGTAGTTGAAATCTCACCGTCAAGAGGCTGGTACACCGAGATTCTGGCTCCCTATCTGAAAGACCAGGGGAGCTTCTATCTGGCCGGGTTCGATAGGGACTCAGAGGTTGCGTACATGAAGCGGCTGAACGCCCTCCTTGACGAGAAACTGGCTGCTAATCCCGAGGTGTACGGTACGCCAACAGTGACCGAACTCGCCCCGCCCAACAAGGTTGACATTGCCCCCGCCGGCTCGGCGGACATGGTGCTGACCTTCCGCAACGTCCACAACTGGATGAGCGCCGGGACGGCCGACGGGGTTTTTGCCGCCATGTATGCAGCGCTCAAGCCGGGCGGGATTCTCGGTCTGGTGGAGCACCGGGCCGATCCAAACACGGAACAGGACCCCAAGGCATCTTCGGGTTATGTCACCGAGGCAGAGACCGTTCGAATGGCAGAAAAAGCGGGCTTCAAGCTCGTGGACCAGACTGAGATCAACGCCAATCCGAAAGATACTCGCGATCATCCTAAAGGCGTGTGGACCCTGCCGCCCGCTCTCAGTCTCGGAGACGAGGACAGGGAAAAGTATCTGGCGATTGGAGAGAGCGACCGCATGACGCTCAAATTCAAGAAGCCGGCGGAGTGAAGAATACTCACACTGGCGCTACTCGTTGCTCATCCGCGCGATTTCCTGAACCGCCTTGACAATGCTGGCATAGCCGGTGCAGCGGCACAGATTGCCGGCTATGCCGTGCCGAATCTCTGTCTCGGTCGGGTTCGGCTTTTCTTTCAGCAGTTGCTGAACCGACAACACCATGCCGGGGGTGCAAAAGCCGCACTGTAAAGCGTGGTGTTTGACAAAGGCGTCCTGGATCGGATGCAGGTCGCCCGATTGTCGGGCATCTCGTGTCCAGCCTTCAATGGTGGTGACTGCGGAGCCGGCGACATCGGCAGCCAGAACGGTACACGCCTTGACCGTCAGACCGTCAAGCAAAACGGTACACGCGCCGCAGTTGCCGGTGGCACAGCCGAGATGGGTGCCGGTGAGGTCGAGTTGATCACGCAAAAAATCAACCAGAAGCGTACGCGTATCGACCGTGGCTTCACACGGTGCGTTATTCACTGTCAGTTGAATGGTAGTGTGCATAGCCTTCTCACACCGTTTCTTACGCCGCCCGTTTCTTACGTTGCCCGTTCCGAGGCCGTCTTTACCGCCCGGCGAGTAAACACCCGGACCATCTCTCGTTTGTAGTCCGCATCGGCGTGCAACTCTGCGACCGGATCGTGAGCCGTCTCATATGCGGCATCCGCAACCGCCTCAATAAAAGTGTCGTCCACGGCCTTGCCAGTCAGAGTGTCCTCGATGGCGGTTAAACGTACCGGGACGGGGGCTGCGCCACAGATGCCGACCCGGATGGAACGACAGGTCACATCCGGGTTGAGCCTCAGGCACGCGCCCACGCCGACAATGGCAAAGCCGCCCTCTACCCTAGTGAACTTCACGTAGGCCGTACCGGTGTCCGGGGACAGAACCGGAACGTGGATTGCGGTCAGAACCTCATCCGCAGCCAGACTGGTGGTCATATAATCAACAAAGACGTCTTTGGCGGCAACGGTTCGCTCGCCGCTTGGGCTAACAATCCGAAAGGCTGCGTCAAGCAGGACGAGGACGGGTGGATAGTCAGCCGCGGGATCAAAATGGCCAATCGAGCCACCCAGCGTTCCGCGGTTACGAACCTGGACATCGCCAATACAGGCCGCGGTCTCGCTGAGGATCGGGCAGTGCGCTTGTAACACCTCAGACTCGGCCAGGGCGCGGTGGGTAACCCCCGCTCCTATGGCAAGCATATCGCTGTCCCGGCGAATGGAGTCGAGACCGGCGACGTGGTTGAGACTGACGATATGAGCCGGCGCGACCAGGCCGAGGTTCATGCTCGGTAGCAGCGACTGCCCCCCGGCCAGCAGCTTTGCGTCTTCGCCGTTCTGGGCGCACTGGGATAAGAGGCGGACGGCTTCGTCGATCGAGTCTGGCCTATGGAGCTGAAAGGGCGCGCGTATCATGCCTTCGCCCCTCCGTTATTGCCATTCTTAGCCGCTTGAATCATGTGCCACACCCGTTGTGGAGTCAGCGGGGTGTCGTGAATTCTCACCCCAAAGGGCGCGAGGGCGTTTTCCACCGCACCAACGATAGTCCCGAACGGACTGGACACGCCGGACTCGCCCGCACCTTTGGTGCCGAGTGGTGTAAACGGGCTTGGGACTTCCTGGTGGTGAATCTCAACGCTCGGCACTTCCACGGCGGTGGGCAGGGTATAGTCCATGAATGTCCCGGTCTGGAGTTGGCCGTTGTCATCATAGCTGAGCTGTTCATAGATCAGCCCCCCGAGTCCCTGTGCGACGGCGCCCTGAAACTGCCCCTCGACCAGTAAAGGATTGATGACGGTGCCGCAGTCGTGGACGGTCACATAGCGCAGGAGGGTGATCACGCCGGTTTCAATATCTACCTCCACCACGGCCACGCAGGCCGCATAGGGATAAGAGGGATAGGTGTTGATCCGACCTTTGTCGTCCGGCACGTGGTGGATATTGCCCATGCGGAAATAGCGCGTGGACTCCAAACCCGGCTCCATATCAAAGGCGTGATGGTCGAAGGGGCGTTTGTGGACGTACTCGGCAACTTCGTTAAACGCCACTTCTTGGTCAGCCTGCCCCTTGACACGAATACGGCCCTGTTCACAGTCCAGGTCTTCAGGCGCCGCTTTCAGCATACTCGCCGCAACCCGCAACACCTTATGGTGCACTTCCCGGGCCGCGTACAGCGAAGCTGAGCCTCCCATGAACAGGCTGCGCGAGCTCCAGTTGCCCAGTCCATAGGGACACGCCTGTGTATCACCCTGCACGACCCTGACGGTACTGAGCGGAACGCCGAGGGTATCTGCCACAATCTGGGCAATGCCGGTTTCATTGCCCGAGCCGGGCGAGGTGACGCCGGTCAGGACGGTGACTTGCCCACTCGGGCTGACGCGGACGGTGGCACCTTCATAGCCGCCGATAAAAGAGTCGGGAATGCAGCCGCCTTCGGGCGTGAGCTCAAAACCCACGCCCATGCCAATATACCGGCCCTGGGCGCGGAGGCGCTGTTGTTCTTCGGCAAAGCCGTGGTAGCCGGCCTTGTCCATGACGCCCTGCAACGCCTTGGCATAATCACCGCTATCCAGGGTTGCTCCCGAGATTTGCACATAAGGAAACTCGTCCTTGGGCACAAAATTCTTGAGCCGCACCGCGGCGCGGTCCATCTGGACCGCATCGGCAACCCGGTCCATGACGCGGTCCATGAGAAAAGAGGCCGCCTCCTTGCCAAACCCGCGATACGCATTCCAGGGGCCCTTGTTGGTGACCACGATGGACAGGTCTACCTCACAGTTCGGGATTTTGTACGGGCCGGGCACGACAAAGGACGCCACATAGGACATGCCCCAACCGGCCACCGCGGCCAGGGCGCCGACGTCGCCAATGAGGCGAACCTTGAGGCCGACCACGGTTCCGTCCGCCTTGCAGGCGACCGAGAACTTGAGGGTTTGCTCACGGGCATGACCGCCGGCCATCAAATGTTCGGTGCGCTCTTCGATCCATTTGACTGGCTTACCGGTCTGCTTCGACAGCAGGCAGGCCAGCGGGTCTTCCTGATAGGTCGGAATCTTGACCCCAAATGCGCCACCCACCTGGGGCTGAATCACCTGGATGTCGTTTTCATCCATCTGCAAGGTGCTGGCCAAGGTGGTGCGTAGGGGATGGGGCGCTTGGGTGGAGACCCACAGGGTCAGGCGTTCAGCGCGGTCATCATAATGCGCCAGGGCCGCGCGTGGCTCCAGCGGCGTGGCCGTATGCCGGTGCAGGCGGAGGGTGTCGTCGAGGATATGGTCGGCGTCGGCAAAAGCTTGCTCACTATCACCGCCCTGAAAGCGAACGTGCATCAGTTCGTTGGTTTCCCATTCGGGGTAGAGTAGGGGGGAATCCGGCTCCAGGGCTCGTTCGGCATCGATTACCACCGGTAGGTCCGCGTACTCGACTTCGATCAGGTTGGCCGCCTCGGTCGCGGCGTGTCTGGTATCGGCCACCACCGCGGCCACCGGCGTGCCGACATAATGTACCCGGTCAATCGCCAGGCAGTAGATGTCGGTCGTTTTTCCCCCAAAGGCGCTGGGGTTTAACGTATGGGGAATGGGCTTGCTCCACTGCTTGATATCCGCCCCGGTGACAACGATGCGCACGCCTGGGTGCTGCTGCGCCGCGTCGGTGTCGATGCTGAGAATCCGGGCGTGAGCATAGGGGCTACGGACAACGGCCATATAGCCCATGTCCGGCAGACTCACGTCTGCGGTGTATTGTCCCTTGCCGGCCACGAGTTTGGCATCCAGGATGCCACTGACCGCACTACCTACATATGCCATGCTGAAGAGTCCCTTTTTATCTGTATAGTGCTGGAGCCTAGCGCTCTGAGGTTTTCAGTGTCAATGCGGTTTCGCCCGATCTTGTTGCGCTGATTGCTGTGTCCACTTCTCCGTTTCAACCAAGGCATGAGCGATCCGTTGGCGTAGGGCGTCAGCCGACTCTGGCGTCCAATCATAGAACCCTTTGCCTGTTTTTACCCCAAGCTCGTCCTGGACAACTTTTGCGGATAGAACCGGCGGGATCTTCTGCGACGTTGTGAGATGTGGATACAGCCCTTGCATGGCGGCGGAGATCAAGTCCCGGCCGGCCAGCTCAAAAACTTCAAAAATCCCGGCGACCGCCCAGCGTCGGCCAATACTATTCTTCATGGCTGTATCAATATCCTGCGGGCTGGCAATACCGTTTTGCACCATGTCAAGGGCTTCACGCAGCAGCGCACCCTGCAAACGATTGAGAATAAAGCCAGGCACTTCTTTTTGCACGACGACGGGTCGTTTGCCCACGTGCGTGAGTAATCCGGACAGGGTGTCGAGTGTCTCATCTGACGTGGCCGGCCCACGCACAATTTCAACAATGGGAATGAGATAGGGGGGGTTGGCATAGTGCGCCACTAAAACCTTGTCGCCGCGCTGCACGGTATGCATGAACTGGCTGGGCATGAGAGTCGAGGTATTGCTCGCCAGGATGGTATGCGGAGGGCAAAGGCGGTCGAGCTGCTCAAAGATGTGTCGCTTCAGTTCTACCTCTTCAAACACCGACTCAATCACAAGATCGGCATCCTTGACCGCTCCTTTCAGATCAAGCTCGGCCCGAATACGAGACAGGACCGGCCTAGCTCGGTCCTCAGTCAGCGCGCCGAGTGCGATCAAGCGGGCAAGATTAGCCCGGATATTTTCCTCCGCCCGGGTCAGACTCGCTTGGGTGCGCGCATGCATGGTTACGCGATAGCCGGCCAAGGCAAACTCCTGTGCAATGCCATGGCCCATTAAGCCTGCGCCAACGACGCTAATACGTTTGATCGACTGATCGCTCATGTGATTGCTCATGGGTGAGTGATTAGCGCACTCTTCGCTCTACTCCTAGTACCGAGGTTGTAGCCTCTTTGTCTTAAGCGTGGTTGTATACGGGCGAAAAAAAATTGAGGAGACAGCATGACACAGGCGCTCACTGACATGTTTGGTATCGAATATCCTATTTTTGCCTTCACCCACTGCCGCGACGTTGTTGTCGCAGTCAGTAAAGCTGGTGGACTCGGCGTGCTCGGGGCCGCGATTCACACGGACGAACGCCTGGAAATCGATCTGCAATGGATAGACGATCAACTCGGCGACATTCCGTACGGTGTGGACCTGATGATGCCCTCAAACTATGTAGGTGCTTCAACCGGCGGGATGAATCAAAAGGCGCTTCAGGAATACATCCCGGACGAGCATCGGCAGTTCGTCGAGAAACTACTGGAGGACGCCGGGGTGCCCGAGTTGCCGGACCATCTGACCGCCTCCAAAAAGGAACGCGGCTTACGCTATTCCCAAAAACAGGCCAAGGGTATCGTGGATATTGCGTTTGAGCATAAGGCTCGGTTTCTGGTCAGTGCACTCGGCACACCGCCGGATTGGGTGACTGAGGCGGCCCATGCGCGCGGTCTCTACGTCGGCGCCCTGGCTGGTAAGAAAAAGCACGCCGAGCGCCACAAAGCTGCGAGTGTGGACGTGATTATCGCCCAGTCCTACGAAGCTGGAGGACATACCGGAGAGATCGGCGGCATGGTGCTGATTCCGGAAATTGTCGATGCCGTTGCCCCGACCCCAGTGCTCGGCGCTGGCGGCATAGGCAGCGGGCGGCAGATGGCTGCGGCCTTGGCGCTTGGTGCCCAGGGCGTGTGGTGCGGTTCCGTCTGGTTGACGACGGCCGAGTCCGAGCTGGACCGCATGGCCAGGCAAAAGCTGTTGGTCGCGGGGACGGATGACACGGTGCGAACCCGATCCATGACGGGCAAACACGCCCGGTTTTTACGCTCGGCATGGACCGAGGCGTGGGATCGGCCCGACACCCCGGAGCCGCTCAAAACCCCGCTCCAAAGCGTTTTGAATTATCCTTCCCTGCGCCGCATCGACCACGCCATGAAGGCCCCCGGCGTGACCCCGGAGTCCGGCGCCTATCGGTTGTACTCTTATCCTGCCGGGCAAGGCATCGGCACGCAAAACAACGTGCGGGCTACCCGCGATGTCGTACGGGAAATGGTGGAGGGCTATGTCGAAGCCGTCGCCAGATTGAATGAACAGCTTGAGGAGTAGACGGCCAAAGTCCCCACCCGCGAGTCTTAATACTTGCGCATCACCAGCTCGGCAAACTCTGCCAGCATATCCCGGCTAGTCCGGGTCGGAGGCAGGATGGTCAGCTCGCGCATGCCCGCTTGCTCTGCCGCGCGGATACGTTCGATAATTTCCTCCGGCGTGCCCACCAGACTCGTGCCCTGAATCGCCCTGGGAGTCACAAAGCGCCGCTCGGCCGGCACCAGATAGGTGCTGTGGCCGTCGTGAAGTTGGAGATAGCGTTTGTCGGCCGGCGTCTCCATTTGATCGACATAGGCGCAATACTCCTCCCAGGTGTCTGCAAACGCCGGTGGAATGACTTCCTCGTTCTTGGTCAACTGATAGACCTCATACACAAAATGGAGTGCCGTGGTGACCCAGGCGCCGCAGGCGTCGACGATCCGATCCGATTCCAAGGTCTCGCCCGGATGTAGAATCACGACAGCGGTGACGGCGGAAACGTGAAAGGGGTCCGGCAGGCTACGTCCGGCTTTGGTAGCTCCTGCCCGAATCAACTGCAAATGATCGCGCAGGACGCTGGTATCCTCGTAGAGCAGAGTTGTGAGGCCGTCCCCGAATTCACCCGTGAGGCCAAGCGCCCGCGGCCCGTTGGCGGCCACATAAATCGGAATGGGGTCTTCCAGGTTGATAAAGCGCAGGTCCTGGTGGAGAAAGCGAATCGTGCGCGTGGTGTTACCAAAGGTGTAGTCAACCTCTTCCCCGCGCAGGAGCGCCCGCACAACGCGCAGGTACTCGTGGAAGGGTTTAATGCGCATGGGCTTCATACCCATGACGCGCATGGCCGTATGCCCGGTGCCGAGGCCGAGGAAGACGCGACCGGGTGCAATCTGATTAATCGAGGCAATGGAATGGGCCGTGACCGGAGCGATACGGCTGCCGGGAATTGAGACCCCACTGCCAATATGAATCCGCGAGGTATGCTGTGCGGCCAGCGCCAGGGTGGCATAGCAGTCCGACCAGATCATCTGGGAGTCCGGAACCCAGGCCCGGTCATAGCCCAGGTCCTCAGCGTCTTTTACCAATTGCCAATCGTCGATACGGGTGGGAAAGATAATGCCAAACTGCATGCGTCCTCCTGTGTGCGATCCAGGCGCGTTGCTTCTCGATTGAATCCGTAGGCTCAATAGTCCACCTTGCGAATCAGATTCGGCTCCAGTGTGCGCACACTGGTTTGCCCGCATAAGGCCAGGTTGGTTTCTAGTTCGTCGCGGAGCAATTCGATTGTCCGGTGCACCCCGGCCGCGCCGTCCGCGGCCAGACCCCACAGCATGGGCCGGCCCAGGGCGACCAGATTGGCTCCTAACCCCAGGGCTTTGATAATGTCCGTGCCCCGCCGAAAGCCGCCATCAATCACAATCTGAGCTTTGCCCTCAACGGCTGCGACAATGTCCGGCAAGGCATCAATTGTCGCCAGGGTGGAATCGAGCTGGCGGCCGCCGTGGTTCGATACCCAAATGATCTCGGCTCCGACCTCAACGGCCAGCTTGGCGTCTTCCGGGGTGAGAATGCCCTTTAAGCCCAGGGGAACCGACAGAATGCTCTTGAGCCAGGCCACATCGTCCCAGGTCAGGCGGGTCTGATAGTCGAACTCGGGCGGCTGTTCGTTAGGGGCGATTGCCCGCGCTCTCTGCGGATCATAACGCAGCTCAACGTCCCGCTCACGGCGGCTATAGGTCTGTACGTCAACCGTCAGGCAGACGGCGTGATAGCCCGCGGCTTCTACCCGGGCGAGCAAATCCTGACACCAGGAACGCGGACCGCTCCAGTAGAGCTGATATATCAAGGGGCCGCGCGCCGTTTGGGCCAGGTCTTCGACCGCCCAGCCGGTGACCCCGCTCACAAAGGCGAGGTTGCGGCTGGGGCTTGCTCCGCGCACCATTTCGAGGTCGCCTTCCGGGTGAAAGAGCACCAGACCGCCCATCGGCGCGATGGCAAAGGGGGCGGGCAGTTCGAGTCCCAGAAAGGTCGTGCTGATATCGATATGGCGGACATCGCGCAGAACCCGCTGGCGGATGGCTAGGCGCTTGAGCGCCTGGCGGTTGCGGCGGCGCGTGGTTTCCGTTTCCGCGCCACCAGCGCCAAACGCCCATGGTCCCGGTGGCAGAATGGTTTTTGCAGCGCGCCGAATTTCGCGCAAGGTCATAAAGCGGTGTGGCATGGCATAGTCCTTTCAGGCTGGCCCTTTTTTACTTTCCATACCACACTCTTTCGGAGGCTGCTCGGTCCTGCTTTCCCCGTTCTCCGAGGCGGCATACGATCTTCACGTAGACCAGTTACGGAGAGTTTTGGAATAATGGTAAAGCGGGAAGGGCGAGACACGTGGACACGCGAGAAAAACTGGACTGAGTGTTGAAAGATTTACCACTCGCTGATTCCAGCAGTGTGAACAGCGTGCCGACCCAACCCGACCGCGACGGCCGTTTGGCTTGCTGGGATTTATAGAGATCGCCCTTGAGCCGCAGTTCAAGGGCGTGCAGGTCGGCTGTGGTTGCCACCTCTACACTGAACGCGGTGCTAGCTGGTATGCCTTCAAATCATCGACGAGGACAGCGAGTCTCTCTCTATCCTTCGTATAATTCAGTAACAATTGATTGAATTGCACTATTTGCTCCCGACTCTTAACAGCGTCTACATCCAGACGTAACAGCGCACTCATCACCTGTTCCGTATAACGGAGCAGCGCCGTGTACCTCTCAAGGGAATCCTTGACGACCGACAACGTTTCCGGACTCTTCTTGATCGTATCGTTCGCGGCACTCGCGAGAGAGGTAATCTTCTGTTGCTCTAATTTCAGCCGCATAAAATAGCGGGACAGCAAGAGGATGTAGTGTTCCACCCGTAAGTCTTCAAGCGCCGGTGATTTCATGATCTCGAAGATATACTGGAGCGCTGTTTCATCTAAAAAATTGTCATTAAAGCGGAGTAACGTCCGGTCTAAATAGATGGAAAACAGGAGAGGGATGAGTGGGTTATCTTTTTCAGCTAGTACGGAGTATCTGAAATAGTCATTCGTGATCTGAGCAAAATCAAATTCTGGCTCATACAAAGAACTTGTTGCGTAAATAAATGCCGGAAGGGTTCTTCTGATGTTGGCAGTTCTCGCCTCTTGAATGGCAGTCTCCGCATGCGCTTTTGCCGTGCCATAATCATGGGAATAAAAATAGAGCAACGCCAACAAGGACTCGGTTTTTATTCTTTCGTCTGTATCCCTGGGGAGGTAGTCATTGAAGACCGACCTCCAGGACTCGGCTTTGACGTTTTCGTCCGCACCCGTGGAACGGTCTTCTTTGTCAGTTGTGATTTGGTTTATAGCCTGCTGTATGCGCTTTTGGTTACTGTTCGCAGACAGAGGCGATTTTTTATCGATACCTTCCAAGATTGCTATGGCACCCTCATAAGCCTCTGGTCCGGAGCCGTTTACTGGCAGAGGGAGGGTCGGCATCCTCTTACTTTGTTCTACCAGCTTGTTATATGAATACTCGCTTGTAGCTTTACCAAGCGCATAATCAAATCCGATCTCTGTCCCAAATGTTAGGGAAGCAGAAAGTAGCGCCGTCCCACCTACTATACCAAGACCGCCACTAGCTTTTGCACCTCCACCGAGCAAAGCGAGTCCCCACTTTGTCGCAGCGGCACCTGAAAGACCTTTTAGACCACCAATCCAGGAGCCCACAGCAGCAACCGGGCCAGCTGCCGTACCTCCAGTGGTAATTATTAATGCACCCGTAACAATTGCCACTACACCCGCAATGGTCCAACTGACAGCAGACGATTCTCTGTAAAAGGACTTAAAGGTGGCGTATTCGCTTGTAAAAAGGGCATGAGCCGGGTCCGGATACAGACAAATCAAAATGAAGAATAAGAGAAATAGCCTATATGGTTTCATCGACTCTCCTCTAGAACCTTTATTTTGTCTACCAATTCTTGGGGCTTTCCAAAAATCAATTCAACATCTCTTTTGTCCGCTTCACTCTTTAAGATTTTTAGATATCGCCCGTCGGGTTTATTCGTCATGGCAAATATGGGAATGACCTGCTGCGAGTGTGTTTTTTTGTACTTCACTAGGGTGTCTAAATCTGCCCTGTATTGATCCATCGAGATTTGTCTTGTCGGGGCATAGTCCTTGGCTTCTATAGCGAAACGCTTACTCCCACTTTCGAGAACGACATCTATATCGGTCGGCGCTCTCTTTAGTCCGTCAGTGAACTTTTCGTCTATCCCGAGAGCCTTAAATCCGTTCTGAGACGCCACGTCTGCCATACGTAATTCATTCAAGTGACCGTTTGTAACCGCAGCATTATTGCCAATAATTTTCCTGAGTGTGGAGCGAAATCCCGGCGTCTCTCCTAATCTGACAAACATGCCTTCTGCTTCTGTTCTGGCAATTTTTCCTTGATGGATAGCAATCCGCATAAATGCATCTTCGAGCACATCGTTGGGTAATTTTAATTTCCCCAGCCTCTTACTAACTTTCATTGTGCCATTGGCTTCATCAGAGAGTTTGGAGAGCTTGATTATCTCATCATCAGGTAATGCCTTCGAGCTTTTGGACAGTTTTGCAATTATACTGGGCGATTTTTTGAAGAGAGAACCCCAAAAGGCGTGTGCCTGCGGCGGTGCAATGAATATCAGTATGAACAGGAAGGCGGTGCTCTGTTTCATGACCTTTTTCCTAATTCCCAATTAAGAGTCCTCTGTCTCCATTCCCATTCCAGCAGGGCTGAGGTCTCAAGACCAGCCACTCGTGGCAATCACCCCATGGAGCCGCATATGGCAGACTCTGGGTCACCTATCAAGCAGGAGGGTAGCGCTCACTTTGAAACTTCTGACCAGGAAAAACGGGGCTGGCCGCCCTCTCCCTCGCTCTCTCAGGCATCGTGTTCTCCTCTCGGCTTCCGGACACCGCGCTGACGCGGACCCGGCAGGCTGCTCACCCCCTAACACGGCTCCCCACCGATTGTCCCTAGTAATTTCTGAGGAAATGATGAGGGGGGTGGTCCCGCTCTGGCTTGGCCCCAGGCCGAGAGGCGCCAGGCGGGCGCAAGACTGCCCGGTCACCGCAGACCCTGAGACGGGAGGGAAGGGCGGACCGAGCGCGGAGAGGAACAAATTTCAAACGGAGACACTACCAGCAGGAGGGTAGTGTCTCCGTTTGAATCCTTTGAGTCTCGCTCTTGTATGGGGGACTTTAGCTCCGCATCCCTCAGTATCTTGGTCCCGCTAAGAAGAGCCTTCCATACATAATTCTACCGCTCCTGTTGTCCCCCAAATGGGGGGAGGGGGAACAACCAAAAGAGGACAAGGGTGCTGAAAAAGTGAGTCAGGCAACGCCGGGAGGAGAAAAATTCCAAAGTGAGACACTACCAGCAGAAGCCTCATGAGGGGGATTTAATAAAGAATGGCTCGACGCGTTCATGACCCACAAGCTGCCGCGCATAGAGGAGGCAAGCCTGGATATCTTCCGGCTCAAGCCAAGAGTAGCCTGAAAGTATGGTCTCGGCGGTATCTCCCGCTGCCAGCATACCAAGAATATGTTCGACCGCGAGTCTTCGTCCTCGGATAATAGGCTTACCGCCGAAGATTCTCGGATCGATAGTAATGCGTTCGAGCAGCTTCGCCTCATTCATGTCGGTCTCCCAAAAATATGCTCCAAGACCCTCTGTATCTTGCTGTCATTGTACTGGCTCCTGACTCTCGTGCAATGCTTATGCTATGAGACTCTGAAGCGTCTGAGGGCCTATGGAAAAACACATACCCCCAACCGACCCGGCTGAAGCCGCGGCCTGGATTGAGTTCTATTACCAGCAGGGCTGGAGTGACGGGCTGCCGCTCGTCCCGCCAACCGAAGAGTCGGTCTGGGCGATGCTGGAGGCTGGACAGGTCAAGGCGGAGGAGAGTCTGGGGACTATTGCGGAACGCAATGTGACCATCCCGGCTGAGAAGGTGGCCATCAACGCGGTGATGGCCGGCTGTTTGCCCGAGTATTTCCCCGTTGTGCTGGCTGCGGTGCGAGGGCTGTGCCGACCCGAGTTTCACTATCACAATCCGGCAACCAGCACCGGCGGGTCGGCGCTTACCCTGATCGTGAATGGCCCGATTGGTCCCGCGCTCGGGATCAACGCGACCCATAATGCCTTTGGGCCGGGATTTCGTCCCAATGCGACCATCGGCCGGGCGTTGCGTCTGGTCATGCTCAACGTGCTCAATACCCGCCCTGGTCTGCTGGATAAGGCCACTTTGGGCTCACCGGGGAAATATGCCTTCTGTTTTGCCGAGAATGAAGAAAACCATCCCTGGCAGCCGCTCCACGTTGAACGCGGCTTTCGACCCGAAGACAGTACGTTGACGTTGTACGCGTCCAATACCCTCATGGGGGTGTATAACCAGTTGGCCAGCACGCCCGAGCCTCTGCTGCTGGAATTTGCCGATGCTGTGTGTAATCTCGCCTCGCCAAACGTATACGGGTTTAATCAGAGCCTGCTGGTGCTCGCCGGTGAGCATGCCGAAATCATTAAACACAGCGGCTGGAGCCGGCGACAGGTCCAGGAGCGGGTGATTCAACAGGCGCGGCGGAGTGTGGCGGATTTCAAACGGGCTGGACGGCTGCCAGGAGAGATTCACCCCGAAGATGAAACAACATGGCGCTATGTCATGCGTGACCCGGATGATGTGTTGATTGTCTGCGCGGGAGCCCAGGGCGGGAGCTGGTCGGCGTGCTTACCGGGCTGGGGGAATAAGTGGACGCGTAGCGTGACCGAATTGGTGCGTGTGTAACTGAGACGATAAAGGAGGAAGACGAATGCGTCGTACGGTTTTTGATCCGACTCTCCCGTTGGAGACCCAGGAATTTGCGTATGCGCCGCGGCCCGGCTCGTTCCGGGGGCTGCGGGTTGGAGTGGTTGAAAACACCAAGTTCAATTCCAAGGAGTTGCTGTGCAAGGTGGCCGAGCGCCTGGAGCAGCAGCACGGCATGCACCTGGTGTCCGTGAATCGCAAGCAGTCGTCCGGCCATGCCGTCAGCCAGGAGGCGATTGCGCTGTTTCAGCAACAGGCCGATATTGTGCTGGCCGGTGTGGGTGACTGAGGGTCGTGCAGTTCGAGCAGTGTGCTCGACGGACTGAAATTGGAGCGAGCCGGTATCCCAACCGCGTCTATCGTGACCACGCCCTTTATTGCCACCGGCCGCGCCATGGCCGCCAGTTGGGGAGTCCAGGGCTATCGGTTTCTGGTGACTGCCCACCCCATTGCCAATCTGACGGAGGGCGAGTTGGACACTCGGGCGGACGAATTGGCGGCACAGGTACTGGACTTTTTTCAGAGTGCCGGGCCTGCTTCGGATTGACACCCCCGAAGGGGCACTGTAACAATAACGCCTCATACGAATACGGGAGTTTTCAATACTCACCGGCGCATTCACGGAGGAGGGAAGGTGTTTCAAACCTCACGGCTACCGTATGCAGGGGCCATTGATGCCGATGGCCATATTAATGAACCCGCCGATCTGTGGGAGCGGTATATTGACCCGGAATATCGGGAGCAGGCCATCCGGATCCGGCCCGGCCCGGACGGGCTCGACCATCTGGAACTGAACGGCCAGCGTTCGCGCTATTTTGACGCGGAAATCCTGGCCCGTGGCACCAGTATGGGCAGTACGTTTGAAGAGCGCACCGGCATTAAGCAACAGGGCTACACAAAAAGCGTCCCCTTTGGGGGAAACGATCCCCAAGAACGTCTGGCCCTGCTCGACCAGGAAAACCTGGCCAAAGCACTGATCTATCCGACGATCTGCCTGGAATGGGAAACCGAAGTCACCGACCACGATCTGGCCCAGGCTTACACCCGCGCCTATAACCGCTGGATCGTCGATTTTTGTTCCGATTCCGGTGGCCGGCTGATTCCGATCGCCCATATCTGTCTTACCTCAGGTGAAGCCGCGGCTCAGGAACTGGAACGGGCCGTCAAGGCCGGGGCCAAGGGTGCTTTTATCTCACCCTATACGCTGACCGACAAAGCCCACGGACATAAGGACCACGATCCGTTCTGGGCTATGGCCCAGGATTTGGACGTTCCGATCGGGATTCATCCCGTGGCCGAACCGCCGAACCGCCGCGTCTACCAGCGTTTCCGGGAGATGTATAAATGGGGCGAGTGGTGGGTGGACATGCTGGGCGGCCAGGGTCCCCAGCAGGCCTTCTTGGGCCTGTTCCAATACGGTCTGTTCGACCGTTTCCCCACCGTAAAGGTTGTCGTGCTCGAATCCGGAGCGGGCTGGATCGGGCATATGCTCGACCGCATGGACGCCGCGTATAAGACCGCCCTCGGTAGAAGCGTCCCGCTCAAAGAAATCCCGAGCTACTACTTCCAGCGCCAGTGTTGGATATCGGCCGACCCGGATGAGCGTGCCCTGCCGTACCTGATTGAATATATCGGCGCGGACAAGTTCTTCTGGGCGAGCGATTTCCCCCACGACGATCATACCTGCGACTATATTAAAGACCTGACGAAGATGGTGGAGCCGCTGTCTGAAGAGAGTCGGCGGAAAGTCCTGGGTGAGAATGTAGCCGGCGTGTACGGGCTGTCCTAACCCGCCACGCTCTGTACAC
Source organism: uncultured Binatia bacterium (SeqCode) (assembly GCA_965243855.1). Lineage (GTDB taxonomy): Bacteria > Desulfobacterota > Binatia > Bin18 > Bin18 > Bin18. Next base: position 768,514 of record CBDEWE010000003.1, read on the forward strand.
AGAAACGAATAACCAAAAAAGGAGTAGGTTATGCAATTCGGTATGCTGTACGAAATGGAAACGCCCCGCCCGTGGAACAAGCTGAGTGAGTACAATGTCTACCACGAAGCCCTAGCCCAGATCGAACGGGCCGACCAGATTGGCTTTGACTATGTGTGGGAGGTGGAGCATCATTTTCTGGAGGAATACTCCCACAGCCCGGCCCCCGAGGTGTTCTACGGAGCGGTCTCGCAGCGCACCAAGAACATCCGTATCGCCCACGGCGTGCGCCTCCTGCCGCACCGCTTCAACCACCCCATCAAGGTGGCGGAACAGGCCGCAGTGCTCGATATTCTGAGCAATGGGCGGATGGACCTGGGCACGGGCCGGTCAACCACGGCCCAGGAGTTGGACGGCTTTGGGGTGGATTACGACCGGACGCGTGAGGAGGTGCGTGAGGCCCTCGATGTGATCGTGAAAGCCTGGACCGAAGACATCCTGGAATACAACGGCAAAACCATTCAGATCCCACCCCGGCGGGTTGTGCCCAAGCCCATTCAGGAACCGCACCCCCCGATGTGGATGGCCTGCGTGGCGCCGGACAGCTATGAAATGGCGGCCGACCGCGGCCTCGGTGTACTTAGCTTCAATTTGAACTGGGAACAGGTCCAGAAGACCATGGACACCTACCGGGAGAAGTGCAAAGACCGCAGCGACGTGGTGTCGCAGGTGATCAATGAGCGGTTTGCCGGGGTGGCCATCTGTCATGTGGCCGAGAACAAAGAGGAAGAGGCGATTGGCATCGACGGGGCGCGTTGGTTTCTGCACAACGTGGCCAAGCTGTTTGAGCCCCTGATGGTCAAGAACAATCTGTACTCGTACGAGTATCTGCGCACCCTGTTCGACCTGGAAGCGGACGCCAACGATTTGAGCGACGCGCAGATCAAAGAGCACCCCATGGTCACGGTCGGCAACCCGGATGAGGTCAACCGTAAGCTCGAAAACTTTGACAAGGCTGGTCTGGATCAGGTGATTTTCTTCAAGCAGGCCGGTCGGATTCCGCACAAGAACATCATGCGCTCGATTGATCGGATCGGGCAGTATGTAATCCCGTATTTTAATCCGTACAAAGCAGGGCCGACTGAGGAGACGCTGTTCTCGGCAAAATAAGGTCGCGGCACAAGGAGAAGCCATATATGCTCAAACCCATTATCTCTTCCGATTCGCATATCACCGAACCACCGGGCACCTATGTGGATCGCATTGACAAGAAGTATAAAGATACCGCGCCGCACATGATCCATGACGAAAAGAAGGGTGATCTGTTCGTCATCAGCGGCATGAAGCAGCCGGTCCCCATGGGACTGGTTGCCGCGGCCGGACAGAAGGCCGAAGACCTTGCCATGTTCGGCGCCAAGTTTGAGGACTTACACCGTGGCGGCTGGGACCCGGAGGCACGTCTGGCCGACCAGGACCGTGACGGTGTTGCCGCCGAGGTGATCTATCCCACCGTCGGCATGCTGCTGTGTAATCACTCCGACTTTGACTACAAGAAGGCATGCTTTGACGCCTATAACGAATGGATCGCGGAATACTGCTCCGCCCATCCGGATCGCCTGATCGGCCTGGGCCAGACGGCCATGCGTTCGGTCGATGAAGGCATAGACGACCTGCGCAAGATAAAAGAGCTGGGCCTGCGCGGAGTGATGATGCCGGGCAACCCCCAGGTGTCCGATTACGACGACCCGCTCTATGACGTGTTCTGGCAGGCGGCCATCGATATGCAGATGCCGCTGAGTTTTCACATCCTCACCAGCCGGAGCGATGTGGTCGGCTCCTCGCCACGCGGGCCCAAGCTGAACGGCTTCCTGTCCATTATTCGGGGCAACCAGGACCTGATGGGGACGTTTATTCTGGGTGGGGTGTTTGAACGCAACCCCAAACTGAAAATCGTGTGTGTCGAAGCCGACGCCGGCTGGGTGCCGCACTATATGTACCGCATGGATCATGCCTACGATCGGCACCGCTACTGGCTAAAACCCGGCCAGGAGCTGTCAAAGATGCCGAGCGAGTATTTCAGCGAACATATCTACACCACCTTTCAAGACGACTGGGTAGCGTTCCGCATGAAAGACATGTGCAACCCGCGCCGTCTGATGTGGGCCAACGACTTCCCGCACAGCGACTCGACCTGGCCATGGTCACAGGAACTCCTGAAGGAGCATACGGCGCACCTCACGGAAGAGGAGAAGAACTGGATTCTTCACGACAACGTGGCCGAGCTGTATAACCTGGACTAAAAAACTGGCAAGCGTATAAACCGGGGCGTCCAAAACGGACGCCCTTTTTTTTCGCTTTCAAGTGTCGGAGACGCAGGTATGGAGAACACAAAGGACGCGGGGAAAAGACAGGGGTCTGAGGGCATCATCGACCTCAGACAAGAGCTGATTGATCTGTATGCCGGCGAACAAATGCTGGCGTTCTTTGAGTTCACGCTTGAGCGTCCTGGAAACGAGGGGCTCTCCGGGCTGTGCCGTATTGCCCAGCCAAAGCCTCACCGTTCTACGCTGCGCTATCTCTCTCTTATCTTTCTCGTTGACACTCATGACTCCGCAACTCGACTTGTCATCGAGAAAGCCCTGGCCCGGCTTGAGGGGAGCGCCCTGAAAACTGCCGTTCCCGGCATGACGGACGGCGCTATCATCTCAAGCCTGAGTTTCAGCACCGAGAACTATATCGCCCAGACGGACCTGCTGCTGGAGAACGCGGTGAACAAGGCGTTCATCACGACCCAACTCATTCCCGCCATCGCCCGCCTCGCCCAGCTCCACCTGACCCACGTTGAGTGGTGGGAGGAGAGCCGCAGTCTGGCTGCCCCTCCAGCCGATGGGCTATCCTCGCCGTCCTCACTGCTGGCCACGGTCCGAGACTGGTTTCGGCGAGGGACTGAGCGGGGATAGTTAAGAAGCCCTGCAAACTTCTGCTCGATTTGGCCGTGTTTTTAGTGGAAATGAGGGCGGAATGCTAACCGCTTGAAAACTGTCTGGTTGTACCTTACCGTTTCGCGTAGTATGTTCTTGCCGTGATCCAGTCATGGCGCAACGTGGCGAGTCGTAAGGTATGGGAAGGCGTACGACCAAACCGGTTTCGTAGCCTGGATTTCGATATGGCTATCGATCTGCTGTTAGCGCTGAATGTCGCCGGAACGCTTCAAGACCTGAGCCCACTCAAGAGCGTCGGGTTACACAAGCTGAAGGGCAGGCGTAAAGGGCAATGGGCCATGACCGTGAACGGCCCCTGGCGGATTTGCTTCGAGTTCAGTAAGGGTGACGCCTTTAATGTTGAGATCGTTGACTACCACAAAGGATAGAGTAATGCTCCCTATTTCACATCCCGGCAGATTACTGAAACGCGAGCTTGAGGCGCGTAACCTGAGTGCCAATAGGTTAGCACTCGCCCTTGGCGTACCATCCGGCCGCATCACCGACATTTTGAATGGCCGCCGGTCGATCACCGCCGAGACCGCGTTCCGGCTTGGCTGTTATTTCGGTAACCGACCTGGTTTCTGGCTCGAACTCCAGAGTCAATACGACATTGCCTTGGTCGAACGAGACCGGGGAGAAGAGATAGCCAAGCAGGTGCGGCCCGCCGGTACTTGATCTTATTACCGGTCTCGGAGGATGTCGGCTTACGCTGCGCTAAGCCGACCTACGGGTTTTGAGCTGTGCCCTTGTTGAGCCGAACAATGGAGAAACCGGCATTCCGTCTATGGGAGAAAACCGTATTGTCTATTCTCCTGGTCGTGCTTGTTGGCTTGCTATGGCTATTCATCTCGGTCGCGCTTGCTGACTGTCCGACGTGGATCAGGAGCTATCTAGGATTAACCGATAAAAATGAGGCCCTGAAATTCCTGGGAATCAGCATGGGCGGTGTTCTACTCGCCCTCCAAGCCTTAATAGCCAATAGACGCGCCAAGGCGATGGAAGACACCGCGAGAGCGCAGGTAGAAGCGAACAATAACACCGAGCAGGGGCAGAGGCAGGAACGCCTGAAAAACGCCATTGAACACCTGGGGCATGACAATGCCTCAGTGCGTTTAGGCGGAGCTTACGAACTGTTTCATCTAGCGGAAGATACTGCGGAAGATACGAAAGATTTACGCCAGACCGTGTTGGATATTCTCTGTGCTCATATCCGCCGGACGACGGGCGAAGACGAGTATCAAAAAAGGCACCCGTCAAAACCTTCGGAAGAAGTCCAAAGTCTGCTGACTCTGCTGTTTATGCAGGAACATGGAGTCTTCAAAGGGCTACATATCAATTTGCAGGGAAGCTGGTTGAATGGGGCTAATCTCAATAGAGCAGGCTTAGAAGGGGCCATTTTGACAAGAGTGCACCTGAGAGGCGCATATCTTGAAGACGCCCGTCTGCAAGAGGTCGATCTTACGAAAGCATTTCTGCAAGGGGCTCATCTCCGGCGCACATTCCTACAAGGGGCGCATATGGAGGGTGCATCCCTGCAATGGGCCGATCTTCGGGAAGCGTCCCTACAGGGAGCTAAGCTTGTGGGCGTGTCCTTGCAGAGGGCATTTCTCTGGGGAGCGTCTCTACAAGGGGCTCATCTCCAGCACGCATCTCTACAAGGGGCGAATCTTTGGAGAGCATCTCTGCAAGGGGTTGATCTTGAGGAAGCATTGCTACAAGGGGCGAATCTTTTGGGTGCAGCCCTACAGGGAGCGAATCTTTTGGAAGCATTGCTACAAGGGGCGAATCTCAGGAGAGCATCTCTGCAAGGGGCCTATCTTGGGAGCGTATCCCTGCAAGGAGTCGTTAGCCAAAACTCAGCCGATAATGGCCCGTTTGCAGAGGACATTAGGGCTCGCATTGATCAAGAAGCCGATCTGTCGGAGGTAATCTTCGTGGGTGGATTGAGCCGGGAAGACATAGACTCCATCGTAAAAAACTTGTCCGATAAAAAGGCAAAGTATTTACGAGAGAAACTTGAGACACACATTGACCGGCCGGTAAGCCACGAATTACCGGAAAACAGCGATGCTATTACTGGAACTTACACCGCAGAAGAAGCCGAACAATGGATTGCCGAATACGACAAAGCCATGTCAGAGGTTCCGACGGAGAACGATAACTAATGTCCGCCCTCCACTGGCTCACCCGAGACGCTACCCGGCGCGTAATGCCGACTTCACAAGAGAGTAAAACTAGCACTACCTGAGCAACCGCTATTTCTCAGTCCGCGTCGCCTCTTCGCCAAGCTCTCGGCTTGGCTGGCCATGAATACGCTCAAGCCAACTCTGTCGTTCATCCCAGGATAACTGATACCAGCCTAAAGAGACGATGGCTTGTGAGCCGCAGAAAGAACAGCTCCCCATGGGAGCGTTGGCGAATAATCCCTCACATTGTTGACACTGGTAGGTAAACGTTCCCTTCATCCACAACCTCCTCACCGCATCCACAGGAACCGTCCGCTGTCTATTCTCTATCTTTCCCGAATAGACAGCCACTCGCTGACTATATCACTTTCTTCTCAGCGGTACGAACTCTGCGGCATACGCGGTGAAGAGGTGTGGGGGATTGCGTGGTGCTGCTGTTTGCGCATACTCCACCTGCGTGGGGTAATGAGCATGACGCAACCGTTGGCTGGCTTTCGTGTCCTTGATCTCTCGCGCATATTAGCCGGGCCGTTCTGCGCCATGACCCTGGGAGACCTTGGGGCCGAAGTCATCAAGGTCGAACGGCCGGGAACCGGTGATGATACCCGTGCCTGGGGGCCGCCGTTTGCGGGTGGGGAAAGTGCGTATTACCTCTGCGCCAACCGCAATAAAAAGAGCATCACTGTCAATCTCAAATCGGATGCGGGCAAGGAGTTGATCCGCCGTCTTGTCCAAGTGAGCGATGTGCTCATTGAAAACTTCAAATCCGGGGAAATGGCGTCGCTGAATCTGGGGTATGAACAGCTCAAGCAGGAGAATGCCGGGCTGGTCTATTGTGCGATTACCGGCTACGGCCAGACCGGACCGGACAAGGACCTGCCCGGCTACGACTTCATTATTCAGGGCCGGGGTGGAGTGATGAGCATCACCGGTGAGGCCGAGGGCGAGCCGATGAAAGTCGGGGTCGCCATTACCGACATTACTGCCGGTTTGTTCGCCGCCAATGCCATTCAGGCGGCCTTGCTCGCCCGAACGAAAACGGGCCAGGGGCAGACGATCGACCTCTCTCTGCTGGACGCTCAAGTCGCGTGGCTGGCCAACGTTGGCAGTAATTATTTGGTGTCCGGCACCAAGCCCGGTCGATACGGCAACGCCCATCCATCCATTGTGCCGTATCAGTCCTTTCAGGCCCAAGACGGCTATTTTTGTCTGGCCGTTGGTAACGATAGTCAATGGCAGAAACTCTGCCAGCTTATTGTGCGCCCTGAGCTGGCGGCTGACGAACGTTTTTCCACCAACCCCGCACGAGTGCAAAACCGGGGGACCCTTATTCCCCTTCTCCAAGACGTGTTTGGCACAGACTCGGTACACGGCTGGCTGCGGAAAATTCGGGCCGCGGGTATTGCGTGCGGGCCTATCCAGTCCATTGAAGAAGTCTTTGCTGATGAACAGGTACTTGCCCGCGACATGCGTGTGTCCATGCCGCACCCAACCGCAGGAGAAGTCCTGCTTGCCGGCTCACCGCTCAAACTCTCCGCGACCCCGGTCGAGTTCCGCCTCCCGCCGCCTTTATTGGGAGAGCATACGGACGAGGTGTTGACGAGCCTGCTTGGCTATTCAGCCCAGGAGATTAGACAGTTGCGCGGGGAAGGGGTGGTTTGACCTAACGCTACCGCCGACCCTGGCTTAAAATATTCACGTCGTAGCGTTCTTCGACGTGCTCGAGGTCGACGTCGGGATACTCGATGGTGTAGGCGGAGAAAATCGTGGCCTGCTCCTGTTTGACATCAACAATCGTAAAACCGATGTTGCGGGGCACCTGCTTGCCCCGGTCCGACTCGGCCTGACTCGAGTCTTCGGACCAGCCGTGCAGCAGGTCGTTGACCTTCCAGAGCTTGCCATCAGCGTCAAAGACAAGGACCATCGCCGTCTCGTAGGTCTCCGCATCCCAAAAGTAAATTTTGCTGCTGTAGTTGCGGGGCATGGTCGGCGTTTGTTCGACAACGGCACATAAGCGCAGTTCCCAGCGGTCGTTGGGCAGCCAGCCGTTGGGGCCGTAGAAGCGAGCATACGGGTGCTGGGAATTCATGACGTGCAACAGCACCTTCCATCCCAGAAATTTCCACTCATGGTCAAGAATACGACCGGAAAATCCGGTAAAATCGTCCAGCGTCATCTCTGTTCCGGCAACGGAATCATCCCGCTCGTGCGTGGACAGGCGGCGGACCTTGCGCAGTTGAGGCAGGAAGCCCCAGGCGTCGTCCGGCTGACGCGGGTTATCATAGCGATAGATCATAAACCGTTGTCCGCGGACATCGTACGGCTCAAGCACCTCGACATAATCCTTGTATTCAAATCGCCCCGCATCAGTGAAGGGCAGGAGATGACCCTGCTGTGATAACTGGGCCAAATGGTTGTGGTAGACGCGCTGGTATAGGGCAACGAGATGACGGATGGCTCTCCCCCCGCCCTGAATCAGGTCCTCCGGGAACCCGGAGAGCCGTGACGCGCTGCCGCCCTTGGCAATGAGCGCGCCCAGATAGCGCTCGACATTCATCCCGTAGTACTGCCAGCGGTAATTGAAATTCCAGGCTGCTTTGACCCCCGAAGTCGGGTCGTCAGGATTGATCAGCGCTTGGGCAAATGGCCGCCCGGCAATATAATTCTCAAGTGCCCCGTCCGCGGCGAGCCGGGTCTGATTGGCGTACTGCTCGGTCGCGGCCAGATAATCGGGGTGGGGCGGGTAATGACCCGTGGGCGCGACATGAAACTCGACTTCAGGAAAATTAAACTCGTCAATATAGCGCGGCGGCAGGAAGGGGCGCAGCTTCTCCAGATCGGCCTGTCTCAGAACATCACCCTCTTTGAATTGGGGAAGCGTGGTCAGATTCAAGCTGATCCACTGCTGGATATCTTCCCGAGTGGGCAGACCCTGACCCTGTGAGTGGACATGAGGTGTCAACACGACGCTCAGCACGAGTGCAATGAGTACGCCACACATGGAAAAGGCCGTTCTGTGCATGGATTCCGTTTCCTTCCAGGTCTACTGCTATTTCTATCAGCCTAACCGAGCCCTTATCCTGCCGCAAGGATACGGCAGGTGCCAACGCCGGATAGAGAGGGGCAGGCAAGCTAGGCGGAGAAGAAGGCGTCAGCCCTCCGGCTTGGATCTTGTCCGTGTCCCCCATGCCGCTCCAAACGCACCGCCGAGAGCCACGCCGCCTGCACACAAAAACATCACTGTAAAATCGGTGTATTCGAGGACCGCTCCCAAGACGATGCTGCTCAGCCCCACTCCAACATCGAACGCCCCCATCAGCGTGGCCAGCGCCGCCCCGCGCTCATACAGGGGCGAGCGATCAACCACTAGGGCCATGATGGAGGGTTGCACCCCTCCAAATCCTAAGCCTTGCAAGGCGGCTGCAACCAGAAGGCCAAAAAGGGACGACGAAAACGCGAGCGTGGTCATTGCGACCGTAAGACAGACCATGCCGGGAACAATCACCGCCGCGCGGCCAAAGCGGTCGGACAGTCGTCCGGCAAAGGGGCGTGAGACCACGACCACAATGGAATATACGGTAAAGTACAGGCCCGGATTGCCCAGGTTGGCGGCTTTGACAAAGAGCGGAAGAAAGGAGACCACGGCGCCGAAGGTGACCGTCATGCAGACGGCAATAAAACCGGGAAAGAGCGCGGCCCGGCTCACCCATTTGTGCGGCTGGGTACCTGCCTGGTGCTGGGACGGAACGCGCGCCGGCTCCCGGATCAATTGTGACAGGAAAAGGCTGCCGAGGCCGAGGGCCGCGCACAGCCAGAACAGGGAATCATAACCGATGTGGCCGATGAGCATGACCCCCAGGGCCGGGCCAATGGTCATGGCCAGGTTCAGGGACATGCCGTAATAGCCCATCCCCTCTCCACGACGACTCGGCGGGGCCAGGTCGGCAACAATGACCCCGGCGGCGGTCGTATAGGCGGCTATCCCTAATCCGTGAAAAAAACGCAGACCCAGCATGACCGGGACGGACTCGGCCTGGGTATAGAGCGCGGGAGCCAGACAGTAGATCAGAGCACCAATACTGAGAATGGTCTTTCGACTCCACTGGTCAACCAAACGGCCGGTCATGGGACGTACGAGCAGGGCAGAGACGGCAAACGCACCCATGATCAGACCGACCTGGGAGTCTGCGCCGTGAAGTTCCTCAACCACAAAGACCGGCAGGACGGCAAAGAGCAGGAACATGCTGCCGGCAAACAAAAAGGTGCCGAGACACAGCAGGATAAAATCTCGTGTAAATAAGACTTCTTGGCTTTGCGAGGGGGAGGGCGACTCAGGCACGGCGGCTGAGTCTATAGGCGGAAGCAGGGAGGGACAAGAGATGCGAATTCTCAGAGCATGATATCACCGCCATTGGGGCTGAGGCATTGCCCGACATAGTGGCTCGATTCGTCAGAGGCCAGAAAGACATAGGTCGGCGCAATGTCGTCGACCGTTGCCAGATGGCCTTTGGGAATACTGGCCCGGATGGCTTCCAGGGCCTCGCTGCTGATGCCCTTGAGGATTGGGGTTTGGGTTGCGCCAGGGCCGACGCAATTCGCATTGATGTTGCGAGTTCCGATTTCACGCGACAGCGAGCGGGTAAACGCAATGATGGCGGCCTTGGCCGCACAGTAATGACCCAGACCGGGCGAGCCGAGGTAGGCGAGTTGCGAGGCGGTGCTAATAATTTTGCCGTAGTCTTGCTTATACATCAGCGGTAAGACCAAGCGCGTACACAGAAAGACACTTCTCAGGTTGACCGCCAACATCTGGTCCCACATGGAAACCGGCATGTTCTCGACGGTCGCGGCAGAGGCAATGCCGGCATTGTTGACCAGAATGTCGATGCGGCCATAGGTCTGTGTCGTCGTATCAACGAGGTGCTGCACCTCATCTTCCTGGGAAACGTCCGCCCGGATAGAGACTGCCCGACGGCCAAGGGATTCAACATCTTGCTGGACCGCCGCGGCATTGTCGGCCTGGGAGTCATCCGGGTAGTTGAGGGCAAGGTCGGACCCCTCTTTGGCAAAGGCGAGGGCGACCGCTTTTCCAATACCGCTGCTTGAGCCGGTGATCAGGGCGATTTTGTTGTCGAGTTTTCCCATTGGTCTCTCCTCGTTTTTGTGACGGACTGCGATTATATGGGTTTGTTCTTGATCTGCATGGCCACGAGTGTTTCGTCTGTTTTTTCAAACAGGAGTTGGAGCGCGGTTTCCGTATCAAAGGCATGTGGCGCTTCGAGCCGGGCACCTAGGGCGGCTTTCAGAAATGGGTAGTCGGCTACCCAGGTAGTGAGCTGGGGTGGCTGCTGCTCTTCGGACTGTTGCGCGTGCCACTCCAGCACTGTGTCCGCAACTTGCAGATAGGCCATGATGGTGTTGACGTACGGCCGCATTTCGTGGGGCGTCTCCTCCATCTTTTGCTGTACAAGCGTTTGAAACGCCTGGAACTCGGCATGGTAGGTGGGATGGTCCAGTCCGGCATACCCCAGGTCCAGCAACGGTCGGAGAGCGGCTGCTATGTCGCGGTGTCCGGTCAGCGGCTGGTTGCGGAGTTGGTCACAGGAGAAGAGGAAAAGAAAGGCAAGGACGAGCACACGCCAGACTATCCGATTCAAACCGGCAGTAGGAGCGTTGAGGGCTATCATCGGTCTCGAATGACAGGCTAGTGCTCGATTGCCCTGACTTCCATCACTGCTCATGAGGGGCAAGAGATCAGGCCGCGACTTTCTTCACCCCGTTTGTCTCCCAGCCCGGCGGTAAGCTGGGAGCGGTAGGCGGCTCCAGTCCGGTCTCCTCTTTACAGCGCGCCAAGAGTTCTTGGAGGGGCGGGCCAAAATCGAACGTCTGTAGCTCGCCCCGGCTCTCTCTCATGCGTTGACGCAGGGCCCGGGTGGCCGCCTCGTCAACTTCAGACGTAGACGGGTCGAATACCACGCCGTAATCGGACGCGGCCTTTTCCACGGACACCAACTCGCGCACGACGTCAACCCGAACTTTCTCAATCTCGCGCTCCAGTGGGTCTCCCCAGCCGCCGCCACCCGCGGTCTGGAAGATGAGCTGGTCGCCTGGTTCAACTTTGATCTGGTCGCACTTTGAGGGAAGAACGGTTCGGGTTCCATCGGTGTGGACCAGGATTTTCGTCGAGCGCATCCCGGGTTTGCCCCCGAGAATCCCCCAGGGAGGAGTTAGCCAGCGGTCATCGTGAATGGCGACCTCGCCGGGTTCGAGAAAGGTGTACCATTTATCGATGCCATTCCCGCCCCGATGCAAACCGGCTCCGCCGGAGTTGATGACTGACGAATAGCGGTCCACGCGCAAGGGGCAATAGCTTTCGAGGTATTCGGTTGGAATATTGGTGAAGAGCGGCCACCAGGAATGGCCATCCATGCCGTCGCCAATCGGCCGGCCCGGAATGCCGCCGTAGCCGATCTCCATAATAAAGAAGAAGTTGCCGTCCTTATCGTTGCCGCTGTACAGCAGGTGGGGGCTGGTGCCGTAGCCGGCCGCGGTCGTCAGTTCCGGGCTCTGCTGGCCGAGACAGCCGCCCATGACATCAAACAGACGGGCCAGGGCATGGGTGCGACAGCCCAGCGGAGCGGGGAATTTCGGATGGAGGAGGGAGCCGTCCGGCATGCGGGCGTCGATCAGATCGTAAAAACCGTCATTAAACAGAATCTGGGGATCGTAGACCATGATGAGGTAGACGCCGATGAACATCTTGAACATGCCCGGGTTGAGATAAAAATTGATCGGTCCGACTGCCTGCGGGTCGGTGCCGGTCCAATCGAAGACCGCCCTGTCGCCCTCACGCCAGATGGTGAGTTTCATTTTGAACGGGCCGTTGCCGAGCCCGTCATCGTCAATATAGTCCTCGAAAGACTGGGGCTCGGTCGGGATATTGCGTTGGATGAGGGTCTGGACGGCTCGGTAGGTCCGGTCCAGCAATGCCTGGCAGGCGGCCAGATAGGTATCCCGTCCAAAGCGCTCGCACAGTTCCTGCACGCGCTGTTCAGCGGTTTTGCAGCCGGCCACAATCCCCATGAGATCTGAGCGGTTCATCATGGGAATACGGACATTGTTCAGAATCAGGTCCAGGACGGCTTGGTTGAGTTCTCCTTTTTCAAACAGCTTGACCGGCGGAATGCGGAGTCCCTCGCCAAAGATTGAGGTCGCGTTGGTTGGAAACGAGCCGGGCAGCGGGCCACCCACGTCCATTTGATGGCCGAACATGGAGGTCCAGCCAATGAGTTCGTCGCCCTCAAAGACGGGAACCAGCACGAGAAAGTCGTTGATGTGAGAAATCGCTCCCCCGCAGAGATAGGGATCGTTGAGCAGAATAACATCGCCGGGATAGAGCGGCTGGTCAAAACGCTCCATCATCTCCCGGATATAGGAGCCAAACTGCCCGACGACCATACGGCCGTTGGGGTCGCAGATCATGGGAAATTCGTCGTGCTGCTCACGGATCACTGGAGACATGGCCGTGCGGAACAGTACCGCATCCATTTCATAGCGATAGTTCTTGAGCGCACTCTCGATAATGTCGAGGGTGACGGGATCGACCTCGATATCTGGAATCTCAGCAATTTTCACATCACGCATGATTGGATCCCTCTCAGTGTGTAGTGGGCTGAATCAAAATATTACCATACGTATCAATTTCACCAGAAAAATATGGCAAGATGACCGTCGTTGAATCCATCTCGGTCACAATAGCCGGGCCGGGCAGTCGGTTGCCCGGTGTGAGCTTGGCCCGATCATAAATCGGGGTGGTCAGAAAGTTGCCGTCAAAATAAATCCGGTGCTCGTCAACCTGGGCGTGAGCCACGGACGGCCCGTCCGTTTCGCCTTCGGGCCAATTCAGTGTGGTTCCCGTGCCGAGGGCAACCGCACGAAGGTTGACGATCTCACACTCGGCATCCAAACGAAAGCGGTAGAGCTGTTCGTGCAGGGCGTGGAATTGTTCCGCCAGCGCCGCCGTTCCATTGGTTTGTAACTCGTCGAGCGTCGTAGTTACCGGCAGTTCATAGCCCTGGCGGAAGTAGCGCATATCGGCGTTATAGAAAATCTGCTGTTGCTGTCGAGAGATGCCTTCCTGCTCCAGCCAGCCGGTCGCCTCTGCGCTTAGTCCTTCGAGTATGTCAACGACCTCCGGTGCGGTGATCTGGTCCAGGGTGCGGAAGACGGTCCGGGAGAATTCTTCCCGGTAGTCGCAACACACATCGCCCATGGCGCATAAAATGCCGGGTGCGGGGGGAACGATAACCGGAAAGGAGCCGATCAGCTTGGCCACCGCATTGGCGTGCAACGGTCCGGCGCCACCAAAGGCGGCCAGGGCGAAATTGCGGGGGTCGTAGCCGCGCTGGACGGAGACCAGACGCAAGGCACCGTGCATGTTCTCATTCACAATGTCCAGGATGCCCTGGGCGGTCTGATACACGTCGAGGCCGAGTTTTTTCCCGATGCGCTCGACCGCAGCGTGGGCGGCTTCCGTATCCAGCATCATCTCGCCACCCAGCAGATTGGGCGGCAGATGGCCAAGGACAACGTTGGCGTCCGTCACCGTAGGCTCCGTCCCGCCCTGGCCGTAGCTGGCCGGACCGGGAGCCGCGCCAGCACTCTGCGGACCGACCCGGAGCGCGCTAGTAATCTCGGGGACATGGGCAATGGAGCCGCCGCCGGCCCCGATACTGCGGACATCGACCGAAGGAACCTTAATCGGGAAATAGCCCAGGGTCGTTTCCCGCGAGATAGTCTGGCTGCCATCCTGACACAGGGCTACATCGGTGGACGTGCCACCCATATCGAGGGTCAACAGATGCGGGAAGCCGGCTTTTTTCGCAATATACAGCGCCCCAGCCACGCCACCGGCCGGGCCTGACATCACGGCGTAGACCGGCCGTTCTTGTGCCATACGCAAGGTCATCAGCCCGGCGTCAGAGCGGAGAATGTTGACGTCCGCTTTCAGGCCATGCGCCGTGAGCTGGTCCGCAAAGCTGCGCATATACTGGGAGACTTTTGGCCGCACGTACGAATTCATCACCGCAGTAAGGGCGCGTTCGTATTCCCGAAACTCCGGTAACACTTCCGATGACGCGGTAATCGGAGTGTTGGGGAGCACCTCCTGGGCAATCTCTTTGATGCGCTTTTCATGGCTCTGGTTGGCGTACGAGTTGATGAGGGAAATCGTCAGCGCTTCAATTCCTTGGGCGCCCAAATCTTGCAGGTCTGCGCGTAGCGCGTCTTCATAAAGCGGGGTGACCACCTCCCCGCGTGTGTCTATGCGTTCGATGGCCTCGCGGGTGTATTCTATAGCCGCTGGAGGGTCCGGTTTCTCCATAATCATCCAGCCGGCGAGTGGACCCGGCGTCCAGGAGCGCGCCAGGTGGAGGATTTGTTTAAAGCCCTGGGTCGTAATCAGGCCAACCTTGGCGCCCTTGCCCTCAAGGACGGCGTTGGTTGCTACGGTTGTCCCGTGCATAATCTGAGCGATGTCACCGGGTGAGATGTTGGCCGAGCGGCAGATTTTCTCAATCCCGGCCAGCACGCCAACCGATGGATCACTGGGGGTGGACGGAGTTTTGGCGCGAACCTGTCGACCGCTCTCCTCGTCAAAAAGGATAAGGTCGGTAAACGTTCCGCCGACGTCAACACCAAGTTTGAAGGACATGAAGAGCCTGCACTTTCTGCTTCAAGGGCAACGGTCGTTTTTTCTGTGCGCTCTGGCCGTCAGGACGAAACCGCGCGAACCGCGGCTTGGTATGATTCCGTGGTCTCGCTCTTGTCGGCTTCCTCCAACTCCTGATGGACGACCCGCAGGACCCGTTCGAGGTATTCCGTGCGCCAGCGTTCCCGTTCGGCCATGACAGCCTCATCCGGGTGATAGGCTTCGATGTCGTGCTGCGTAAACAGGCCCTTGGCCGCCGCCAGACGCTCAACGGTATCAAGGCGCTCCCGCAGCACGGAGACCTCGCCAGCCAGGGCCATGACGATCCCCATAACCGTATCGATTTGGGGATCGTCAAAAAAAGCCGGGCGCTTGCCTTTTGCCTTACGTATCATGAAGCGCTCCTGCTACCTGGCCGCGCCAAAGACGAACCACGCCCCACCGCCGCCAAAATCGCCGCCTTGAAATTTCTTCGTACGGGCTTGGGCCCGCTCCAGGGCGCTCGGGATCATCGTCTGGATGACACTCTGTGAGGCAAAGCCGGACTCTTCGGCCAGCTTTTGGAGGTCCATGGAATGCACCGTCCCCCAGAAGGGTTCGTTATTGTTATAGGTATCCCAGTCAAGAATAAACGCCTCGTAGGGCGGCATGCCTTCATACTGCGGCACCTCTTGGTGGAGCACCATGCCCCCCGGCTTTAACAAGCGGTGGCACTCTTTCATGATATTGCGAATGGCCTGACTCGAAGTCTCGTGCAGCAAGATATGAGAGACGATGAGATCAAACGAGCCATCCTCGAAATTGGTCTGCTCCGCATTCTGCTGAGAGAAATGGACGCGTTTACCCAGCGCCTCGGCACGCGCATGGCCATACCGCAGGACCGGTGCGCCCACGTCAATGGCAAAGACTTCGGCTTCGGGATAGGCATCAACATAGGGCAGGGTGCTGTGCCCGACGGTGCAGCCCATATCCAGGATGCGAGTGGGCCGGAAGTCCGCATGCTGCTCTTTGAGGTGCAGCACCACCGACTGACCCATTTCATCGTTCAGACTGCCTAAGCGGCTCATGGCGTAAATATAGACGGCCCGGTCATAGGTCGCCCCAGCAGCCACGTCGCCCTGCTCCAGTTCGGTGTGGTAGCCGCCCGGCTGACAGTGAATATCCACCGCCGTGTGGTAGGCCGGAATGGGTAAATCCGGATTCAAGCTAAGAGAGCCGAGCGTCTTCCCGTTTGTCGCGGCACGCTCCCGTAGCTGCGGGAGCTGGCGCTCTACGCTCACATTGACCGAATCCCACATCATTTCCTGGCTGGTCCGCAGCAGGGTGCTCCACATCTGGTAATAGGGCTCGTCCTTCATGACGCTACGAACTTCGTGCCGGTCTTGGGGCGGGCGCTGATGTTCACGCGCAAAGCGGGGGGCCGCTCTATGCTCGTAAATAGCCTTATTGCCAGGTGAGACTTTGGTGGCCAGATGGACTTTGAGGCTTTGGACAAAGTTTTGCCGGGCCAACTCATCATGGGTGGCTGTCGGAAGCAGATCGTGCTGTAACTGCGCATTCATAGTGACTCCTCCATGCAATGTGTACCCTCTCCATAGCGTCATTCGGCAAAGGCGGCAATCATTGCGGCGTTATTGTGACGGACCTCTTCCGGGTCGGCGGCAAAGGAGGGGCTGAGCAAGAGCAGGGTGTCAAACAAACCCTCAAAGGCGATCAACTGTTGCCGGACATCGTCCGGTGTCCCGGCCAAGACCAGCGCATCAATCATCTCGTCGCTCACGGCCGCAAGCATGGCCGAAACGTCATTGCGGGTCATCGCGTCTCGGATGGTAAGCTTGGCCTCCGTAAAGCCTGGGGGGTCAAGGATCACGTCGAAATAGGGCAGGGTCGCGTAAAAGGCGACGGCGTGTCTGGCTAAATTCCGCGCCTGCTGACGGTTGGTATGCACTGCACAGCATTTCACAGCACAAATCTCGAAGCCGTCTCTGTCCCGCCCGCTGCGGCTGAAGCCTTTTTTCAGATTTGGATGGACGAAATCCGTGAAATATTGAGGCGTATTGAGCACGTTGAGGATAATGCCGTCGGCCAGTGCCCCGGCGAGCTGGATCATATTAGGCAGAACCGCGGCCAGATAAATCGGGACGTTGGGATAGACCGGCTCGGTGAGCCGTTGATAGTTGTGCACCTGGTAAAATTCACCGCTATATTCGACTGCCTGCGCTGGTGAGCCTTGCCACATGGTGCGAATACACTCAACATACTCCCGCATGCGAGCAACGGGTTTGCGGTATTCCAGGCCGTGCCACTGTTCGTTCCAGTCCTTCGGCGCAGTCCCAAGTCCCAGAATGAAACGCCCGTGAGTGTATTCAGCGAGTGACATTGCGCCTAACTCGGTCAACATCGGCGGACGAGCAAAATGGGCAACCGCCGTCCCGAGGCGGACGGTCCGAACCGCACTGGCTATGGCGGTCAGTGGCACAAAGGCATCCCGCCACAGCTCGGCGGCCCAGATGCTCTCCGCCCCGGCATCTTCCGCTTGGGTAGCAAAGCGGACAATATGGTCGAGGCTCAGCTTATCTCCATTAAAGAGAACGCCCCACTTTAACGACTGGACTTGCGCCATGGAAAAAATCTCCTCGCCCTTCTGGTTTTAGGCTCCCGCCTGCGGCACCTTCTCCATCCGTGAAAGGTAAGGAAAATAATATAACATAGTTTGATATTTATGGCCAAAAAAATGTGGAGTAATTTTTCCGAGTATGCTATAGGAGGCCGTTACTTTTGTAGAGGATACAAGGATCCGAGAGGTCCTGTTCGGAAAAGCCTTGAGAATTCTTTTGACGATTCTGGTCAGTTGCGTCCTGACCGGATGCGTGAGTCGTCCGACAAAACCTCTGGTTTTGACCGAACAGGTGGGGGCGCTTCCCATCGAATTCACGACGACAAATTGTAAGATTCCTATTCTTGATTCTCCTCCCGCGTTAGCCCATGAAGTGATCGCCCGCGTGAAAACGTACGGCAATCAAGGTACGGGCATGGAAGCCATGCAGACGGCCCTGCACCGTGAGGCGTGTGCGATAGGGGCGGAGGCTATTGTCCTGCAACGGATGAAAGCCGGAGAATTCCAGGACGAAATAACGGTGGCCCATGTCGGGGCGAGTACCGCCCGAGACTACCGCAGCCGGTCAGACTACGAATTCCAATTGGTTGGTTTGGCCATTCGGTATACACAACAAAACTAAACCGGAAATACCTTTAATCATACTGGTAAAGTGGCCCTTGAGGGGTCACTTGACAGTTCTGTCCGTACTTCATAGATAAGGGAACTTAACCTCGGAATCTTACAAGCGACAACACTGTTCCCCGCATCAGTTAAGGAGAGAGTATCTTGAAAAGACAAATACGTTTGGTGGGGCGTCACACGGCTTGGAGCGTTCTGGTCGCCGCCCTCTTTACGCTGTCAGCTTGTATTGAAGCAGCCGACGAAGAAGTACTGCGTGAACTCAACGAAATGGGAGCGTCCAGGGGGAATGTGTTTCCCGACCGTGAAGACTACTATGACGCCTTTGTTCTTGACGCGAACAATGCATGGGTCTCTGGCGGACGGGGGCTTATCCTGCATGTGACCAATAACGGGCAGGATTTTGCCATGCTGGAGACCGGGGTCCAAAAGGCAATCTATGAGGTTGATTTTGCGACCGCCGAGGACGGGGTGGCCGTTGGGCAGGATGGCATAGTCCTCAAGACCGACGACGGCGGACAGACCTGGACTCGCATTCCTATCGAATTACCGCTGCTGGACTGGCAGGTAGCCCAGCCCCACTATTTTGCGGTCAGCCGTGGTGCGGACGCCCAACATATATGGGCCGTCGGTCCGGTGGGCGCCATTATCCGTTCACAAGACGGTGGAGAGACCTGGGAGAATCTCTCGCTGTGGTGCGATATGAGCTTCGATAATTTTGCAACGTCGGACCCCGCGGATGATCCTGAGTCAACCCTGCGGCTGAATCCGTGCGATGTGACGCTGAACGGGGTGTCCTTCCCCACGAATACGGATGGGTGGGTCGCGGGCGAATTTGGGATTATTTTGCGCACCCAGGATGGTGGCGTCACCTGGCAGCGGCAACGCGATGTGCACAACCTGCCGAAATATACTCGCCCGGAACTCCCTGAAGAGGAAGCGATCCGACAGCGTATTCCCCCTCTCTATATTGAAGACCTTTTCCTGATTGATGTAGATTTTCGTAGCGCCCAGGAAGGGTACGTCACCGGGGAGAGTGGCACGTTGTTACAAACGACAGATGCGGGGGAGACGTGGACAAACATTCCCAGTGGGAGCTTTAATACGCTCTTGTCCGTCACCGCCGCTCCGGATGACAACCGTAGTGACTTTGCCACGGGTGTGCTGGGCACGCTTGCCTCAGTCACAAGTGACGCATGGCAGCTTGACGAGAATGTCCGCCAGGATGTGCTGACGTGGATTCGCACGGCGTCTTTTGCTCCTGATGGGCAGTTTGGCGTTGCGTGCGGAGGGAAGGGCACGGTCCTGGTCACTACCGATAGTGGCAAGAGCTGGACTACCGCGGACAAGGCAAAGCTGTATGCCGCGAACCCGTCTCTTTAACGCATTCGCTCAACGGCGCTGTCATGACTGACATATCTCTAAACAGAACATATTACTCACACACTACTACGCTCCTGCTCGCGTAAGGAGGAATAAGATGGCCCATACCCCCCCAGGTCACAAAAAAGGCACCGCCGACCGTATCATTGAAGCCTATCTGGCAGTTCTCTGGCGACACCGTCTTGCGTATATGGTCGCTTTGGCGATCGCGACGATCCTCTGGGGCTATCAAGCCCGTAAGGTCGAAATGTACAGCCAGTTTGCCGACCTCCTGCCCCAAGGCCATGACTATATCCAAGCCTATAACCAGCATCGGACGACCTTTGGTGGGGCCAATATCGTGACGGCGGTCCTCCAGGTAGAGGAAGGGGATATTTTCACCAAAGAAAATCTGGAAAAGGTTCGATACCTCACGGACCAACTCGACCAGATTACCGGTGTGGACCATAACCAGGTGGCTTCGCTCTCCCACGTCAAAATCCGCAACATCAAGACCTTGCCGGGCGGTATGGTGCGTTCGTATCCGGTGCTTCCCGTTGATGTACCGGACGATCCCAATGAGCTCAGCGCGTTGAAATTCGAGATGTTCAATAACGATATCGTTATGAACAAATACGTCTCAGAGGACGGCAAGGCTGCGCTCGTTCTTGCCGGATTTAACGAAGACCGGTTGGATTACCGGGAAATTCAACGCGAGATCACGCGCATCCGGAGTGAAATAGAAGACGACAACACGAACGTGTATGTCGCTGGTGAACCGGCGCTCAAAGGCTGGGTCTGGTTTTTCACCGGCGAGCTGTTCATGATCTTCACCTTCACCGGAATAATGGTCTTTCTTGCGCTGATTATTTATTTTCGGCGGGCCTACGGGGTGCTCGTCCCATTGATTGGCGCAGCCATCCAGACCGTGTGGGGCCTGGGCTGGGTTGGCTGGTGGGGCTTTAATCTTGACCCGCTCATCCTGGTGATTCCGCTGCTGATCACGGCTCGCTCGGTCAGCCATGCGGTGCAGATGATTGAGCGCTATTTTGAAGAGCTCGAGGTCTCGCAAGACCAGGAGAAAGCGGCGTTTACGTGTCTGAGCGACTTGTTTCTACCGGGCGTGACGGGTGTCATCAGCGACTCCGGTGGGATTCTCGTTCTGTCCGTGGCCACCATCCCCCTGATCGAGAAGCTCGCCTACTACGGGAGTTTCTGGGCCTTTGCCAATATCTTCTGCATTACGCATACCATGCCCATCCTGCTGTCATATTTCCCGAGGCCAAAGCAAACGGAACATTTTATTCCGCGTTGGATGGAGGTCACGCTGATCACCGTCGGCAATATCGCTACCGGACCGACCAGCCGCTGGGTGATTATGGTCGCCGCCGCGGTAACCATCTTCTTTGGCGTGCGGACCGCGATCACCGTACCGATTGGCGAGCAGGAAGCCGGCTCACCGCTGCTGTGGCAGGATGCCCACTATAATGTGTCCGCCCGGACGATTAACGAGCGATTTGCTGGGGCCAACCAACTGGTGATCTACCTGGAAGGCGAACGTGAGCATATCCTCAAGGAGCCGCACGTGCTCGATACGCTTGAGGAAATGCGCCGTTATCTGTTGGAGCAGGTTGAGGCCGGGGACACGCGCGAGCTGTACACTTTGGCGCGTAATCTGAACCGCCGCTATCATTATGGCGACCCACGTTGGCAGGTTATTCCGCCTGATAGATCGATCACTGGGAATTTGATTTTTGTGTATGAAGCCTCGGCTCCCATATCGGGTGTTATTCTCGAGTACACAGATATGGTCTACCAGAACGGCCAGTTTGTCGTGTTTTACAAGGACGTAAAAGGCGACACCGTCCGTGAGGCGATCGCTCGGGCGAAGAAATTCATGGCTGAGCATCCGATTGAGGCGGTGAGTCTGCGCTTGGCCGGCGGATTTATAGGAACGACGGCAGCCCTGAATGAAGAGATTGATCGCTCCGAGAAGCAGGCCGCCATGCTCGTCATTGCGACGGTTTACACCCTGGTCCTTTTGAGTTACGGTTCCATCATCGCGGCGACCTTGGTGATGCTCGCGCTGGTTGCCGCGGGGGTGGCCAGCTATATGTACGTCTCCTTTATGGGCATTGGCATTAACATCAACTCGCTACCAGTGACCGCGGTGGGGATGGGCATTGGGGTGGACTACATCTTATACGTCGTTGACCGGATTCGACTCGAAGTCCCGCGGGCAGGAGGCGATTTGGTTGCCGGAATCAAAAAAACGGTGTCAACAACGGGTATGGCGGTGACCTTTACCGCCACGACGATGATTGCCGGTGTGATTCCGTGGTATTTCATGTCGAGTTTGCGTTTCTCCGCGGAGATGGCCTTACTCTTGGCTATTCTGCTGGTGACACACTGGTTGTCCGCGCTGACCATGATCCCAGCTATGATTGCGATTGTGAAGCCGAGGTTTGTGGTTGGGGAGCCTGTGCAGGTTGAGGAAGAGCAGCCGGTGATGGCGGAGCCGAGCCCGCAACCATCGAGCTGATAAAAATTTGGGGGATTGTTGTAACGAATGCCCCTCCTGGGGGTAGTAAAGATTTTCCCTTCGTGAGGGCGAAGGGCAAGGAAGGAGGCCTCGTTATGAAACGAGCAGGGAGAGGGAAGCTGACCGGGCTCTGGCTGAGTATAACAGCCATTGGCCTGAGTATGGCGCTCGCCATTCCATCTGCGGATGCGGCTGGGCGCAAAGATAGAGGATTTATGGATAGTTTCGAGAGAATGGCGATCCACGGTTATGTGGATAATTTCTCCATTCTACGGAGCGATAACTTTAAAGACGACTATCATGTCGCGTCGTCCCGCTACCGGGCCAGCGTGCAGTTGGCCGGTCCCCTGTACGTCATGCAGGACTACTTCCAACGTTTCGAGTATTTCATCGAGTTGCGGCCCGAGTACGAGTCGATCTACGACATAAGTCATAGGTTCGGAAACGGACGAAATGGTAAGCCCTCCGGGCGCTCTGGTAAGCCCAATGAGGGCAATGCGGCCTTCCTCCAAGCCTTCGGACTTGCCCCCCGCAACTTTGGCGGATTCTGGCCAAAGGAACCGACGTCTACCGGTGGGGGTCGTATTGAGTTCTTGCACGCCTTGACGCCCGGCTCGACATACGGCGTGCCCGGTCGCGATGTGGATTCGCGAAGCCGGGGATATTACGGCCTGGACGCCAGCCAGAACGACCTGCGTTTCGGGATGCTGCGCGAGACCAATATGGACCTGTACTATCCCGTCCGCGAGGCATATCTCGACCTCTTCTGGAGGGGATTAGGCGGTCGCAACTGGCTGCGTATCGGAAAGCAGCAGCATGTGTGGGGGAAGGCCGACTTCTTCCGCCTGCAAGATATCGTGAACCCGGTCAACTTTGGCGACCACTTCTTCATTGACCTGTTCGACGATACGCGCGTGCCGCTGTGGTCGGCCCTGTTCGAGCACCGCTTTGGTAACATCGGCTTTCTGCGTGATGTGGCCGGTAGCGTGGTCTACATCTTCGACCGCCACACGCCGACTGGTCTCGGCCACCCGGCTCAGCCCTGGGCCACTGGCTTCGGTCGAACGATCGACGGCTTCGTGTTTGGGAACGATCTGTATGCCACCGCCTTTTTTCCTGGCACGTCCGACCACCACGCCATGGCAGGCGAGGGCAGGCCGTGGCTGCCGTTCAAGAACATGGCGCTGTACAAAAACCGCGCCCCGCACTGGAACCTGAAGAACGGCGGTATCGGTATGCGCTGGGAAGCCACCGTCGGCAACTTGCGTATCCAGATCACCGATTATTTCGCGTTTCCCGACCTGCCGGTGACCGGATGGGACCGTATCAACGTCATTAACTCTCCGGGCTGTGCAACGGATGGGAATGGGAACAGCATTCTGCCGGCCGACCGGAATGACGCGCCGATTACGGCGGAACAATTAGCCGGCGCAGACCACAAGTCATTTCACAAGGACGGCGGTACGGTATACGGCGACAAACTCATTGGCGTCAAGCCGAAGCACATCAATATCCGTGAGGCAGGCATTTTCAAAGAGGGCGGAGCGGCACACGGCACCAAGGCGAAAAACCGCCATGCCAAATATGCCAACCTGTGCGGTTTCGGTGGCTCGCTGTCCGCCAGATATCGCAAGACGAACACGCTGGGTCTGTCGCTCGACTGGTTCGAGCCGTACACTGGCTTTGTGGTCCGCTGGGAATCGTCCTGGACCACCAACGCCCTGTTGAACGATACGGCCAAGATCGACCTGATGGGCGACGGTAACGCCTTCAAGTGGGTGTTGGGCATTGACCGGCCGACCCTGATCCGCTGGCTCAACCCGACGCGGAGCTTCTTCCTGAGCGCCCAAGCGTACGGAACCCACTATCCCGATTCGCGGGCTGGCCGCCGCGGTATCGTGAGCGAGAACAACAACTTCATCTTCACCGTGTTCGCGCAGAACCATTTCATGCGCGACCAGTTGGTGTATCTGGTCTTTGGCGCGTTCGGCACTGCGGCCCAGGACGGCACGACCGGCGGTAATATCGAATACCTGATCACCAACAACTGGTCGGTGACACTCGGTTTCACCGCGTTTCTCGGCGCACGGCATCGCCACGACCTCGGGACGTTCGGGGTGTTCAACGATGGCTCGTGCTATGGTGGCTTCGCTGGTCCAGGCTCCTGCCAGGGGCCGTATACGGAAGCTGGCTTCGGCCTGTTCCATATGCAGGCCGGTGGCTCGGAGCGGAACCAGATGAACGAATTCTGGGGTCGCCTGCGCTATCGGTTCTAGGGTGTGCAGGGGGCGGTGCATACATCGCCCCCCATTGATGCCAACAGTATAAAAATACCTGCTGAAGAATTATTGACTTCCTAAAAAAGCTAACTAAAAATAGAGCGGTAAATTTTCTTAATGAGGAGGATTTATGAAACGACTTATAGTGTTTTCGTTTCTTGCGGCCTGTAGCCTGTTGTGGGCGCAGACCAGTGCACTGGCGCAGGGCGGCGACGCGACCACGTACACGCGCGATACATTCGAGCAATGGTTCAACGAGACCAAAGACGCCGAGCCGGAATTTAAGGCCGGCGACGTGCTGACGCACGCCGACCTGCCTAAGGCGAGACCGTTCATGTTCCCCGGCTATTTCGAGCAGTTCGAGAAGTGGAACGACGGTACGCTGCAAATGGAGATAGCCGAAACCTATAACGTGACAGTACACCAGGTCGTGCGGGACTGCGACGAGAAGTTCCAGAAGCAGGTCTCGCTGGCCGCGGACGGCGCGCTCGAGAACTACATCTGCGGCTATCCGTTTTCGAACGACGATATCAAGACCGAGACGGACATGAGCGTCGCCGGCCTCAAGGTGGCCTGGAACTACGACAAGCGCTTTTACTGGCGCGGCTACTTCGTCGCCAACGCGCTGAGCACGTGGCTGAGGTTTGGTGGTGAGCACGAGACTCCGGAGCCGACGAAACCACCCGATGCCTGGATTGGTGGTGAAATCGATATCGATACGGACTGGGATTACGATTACGATAAGATCTACGGCGGTGGCGGTACCTACGAGCGCAGCTTGGGTACCTTCTATCACAAGGCCTATCACTCCCAGATGGCCATGTTTCCGGAAAACAACTACAACCTGCCCGAAAACGATGACGCCGGCACCGTGCACTGGAAAGAGTTCACCGGCTTCTTCGAGCCGTACGATGTGCGGGGCACCGCGTTCATCATCCAGCGCTATATCGACCCGCGCCGGACCGATGACGGCTGGGCCTACGTTCCGAGCCTGCGGCGCGTGCGGCGTATTTCGGCCGAGGTGAAGTCTGACTCGCTGATGGGTACCGAGCATACTCTGGAAGACTTCTACGGCTTCTCAGGCCGTCCGCTCGAGTGGGACTGGGTGTTCTGGGGTCCCAAGAAGTTCCTGACTGTGCACGCCCTGACCAAATGGGAAGACGACGGCGTGCGCTACGGCGGGCCCGACGGCTGGCTCAACGACGACATCTGGCAGGTTCGCGAGCTGTTCGTGGTCGAGCGGATTCCGAAAGACCCGCGCCATCCGTACAAGAGCGCGATCATGGCGATCGACCCGCAAACCTGGGAAACCTGGAACCACATCGCTTTCGACCGTAAAGGGAAACTGTGGAAGCTGTGGCAGTGGGGCTACCAGTGGTCTGATGACTCCAAGAAATACACGTACATGAACGCCAATCGTGGCGCGATTCACTGGCGGAACGTGGACACGGTCGACATCCAGAACGGTCGCGGCAACCTGTGGCGTGAATACGCCGGCGGTCTGCCCGACTTTTCGATGGACTACATTAATGGCCTGTACGACCTTAACCGTCTGACTGAGCTGCACCGCTAAACAGCCTCAGAAGACATCTCCAAGGGGGAGCAGATATCTGCTCCCCCTTGTCCTTTCGGGTTGCGAACGGTGAGAACATGGGCTTCAGCATGAAAAACATCCTGACTATCGTTGTGAGCCTTGGCGTTCTGTGTGTCGCCGGTGATCTCCGGGCAGAAGGAGAGCCGCAACCAACGGCACCCAAAGCCACTGCGTATTACGGCTGGCTGGATAAATTTGAAAACCCGTCTCACCAACTGGCTCCGACCCAGAAGAGTGATGCCCGCCCGCTGACTGAAAAAGGTGGGGCTGAACAGGCCGCGCAACACGACATCGCTTCAGTCAAGATATCCCCCTCGGCAGAGAGCGGAAGCGTTGCGGTTTCCGACACTCTCGTTGAGGAGGAGACCGCTGCTCCAGGTGAGGGCCTGGGCTGCTATTACCACCGTGCCTACTATTCTCACCTCCCCATGTTTAAGGATGACGTCTATTCGTTGCGTGGCTCTTTTGACGTAGCGGAAACCTTTCATAAGCCATCCGAAGACGTCATTTCTGTGCCTCCTGATCAGGCGACACAGACGGAATAGTTGGTCTCGCAGGGTTATGAACCCTTCCTCATGTCTCGGCTCTCACTTATAGTGAATAGTCCAAGACGAATCCTCAGCGTCGCTGTTTCTTTTGCCGTCCTCTGTTTTGTGCCGTTTGCTTCTGGTGCGGACGAAGCGCCGGGCCCCCGCCTCAAGCAATTAGCCGAAGAAGCCGGGCGTTTACACGCGGCTGGAAAATTTCAAGCCGCCATTCCTGTTGCGCGCGAACTCCTTGAGCAAACGGAAAAGATCGCTGGCCCGGATCATCCGCTCGTCTCTCAAAGCCTGAATAACCTCGCCCTCCTTCTCCAGCAGACCCGTCAATACACGGAAGCTCGTCAGCTCTTCGAACGGGCGCTGGGCATTGACGAGAAGGCGCTTGGGAACAATCATCCTGGCATTATCCGCAGTCTGACCAATCTGGCCCTTGTGCTCCAGGACCAGCAGCAGTTTGATGCTGCCCGTCCGCTGTTCGAGCGGGCTCTGAGCATTACAGAGGCCGCCTATGGGCAGTCGCATGCTGCGGTTGCCGTGAGTGTCGGCAATCTGGCCATGCTGTACAAAGAGCAAAAGCAGTATGAGCGGGCTCGTCCGCTTTTTGAGCGGGCGTTGACGATCCACCAACAGCAACTCGGGAACGAACACCCGGCTGTTGCGTTGAGTATGATTAATCTGGGTGAGCTGTTGGTTGCGACTAAACAGTATAACGGCGCCCGAACCTTACTCCAGAGTGCGCTCTCCATTCATGAGCGCACGCATGGCGCTCAGCATCCTGTCGTTGCCGATGACCTGACCCGGTTAGGGCTGCTTATGAAGGAAATGGGCAATTACACCGAGGCAGGAGAAGTACAGCGACGCGCGCTCGAAATCCGAGAGACGGCGCTGGACCCGTCACATCCCGATGTGGCTGCGAGCCTCAACAATCTCGGATCGGCGTTATATCAAATAGGAGAATTCGCCAAAGCAAGACCCATGTTTGAGCGGGCTGCCGAGATCTATGCCGCTGCCTATGGTTCGACGCATCCAGACGTAGGCACCAGTCTGAACAACCTGGCGTCTCTCTTGTACCAGGTCCGGAACTACGCTGAGGCCGCGCAGGTCTATGAGCGCGTCATTGCGATCAACGAACAAGCCCTGGGCAAAGACCACCCTGTTGTGGCGATGAATCTGAACAATATGGCCTTAGCCCTGCGCGAGGGGGGGGATAGCGTCCGTCCGTTGCCCTTGTACGAGCGCGCGCTTCAGATTACCGAGACGGCCTATGGCCAGGCCCATCCCAATGTTGCGGTCAGTCTGAACAACCTGGCTTCTCTGCACCATCAGAATGGGAACTTTGAGACCGCCCGTCCGCTGTTTGAACGATCCGTGCGGGTAATGAAGACCGCGCTGGGTGAGGATCATCCGAATATTGCAACGAGCCTGAATCAGTTTGCGCTATTCCTGAAAGATGCCGGGGACCTTACCGCCTCTCAGCAGTATTACGAAGAGGCCCTGGCGGTCGAGACCAAGGCGTTGGAACCTGGGCAGCGGGATATTGCAGTCAGTCTGAATAATCTGGCCACGACCCTGAGCGGCATCGCGGACCTCCTTCAGGACACCAAGGATTATACGACATTCTTACCCCTATACGAGCAGGCTGCTTCAATTATGGAGACGTCGCTTGGTGCAGATCATCCGAACGTCGCGCTGAATCTCCGCACCCAGGCGATGTTCTATGCAGAGCAGGGGAAAAATGAAGAGGCGGTGTCGCTCACGGAGCGAGCGGTCCACATCCAAGAGGAAGCCCTGCCCGTGGACAGCCCGGTGACCCGCGAGACGCTTGAACAACTCGCTCGGCTGTATGAAAAGATCGGGAGGACGGACACGGCCAAACAGACACGTGACCGTCTGAGAGCTCTGCAAGCAACTCCTCCTCAAGAGTAAGACCTCCCCCGGAGAGAAGCACCGCCTTTTCAGCAAACAGGATTCTTGATTAGGTAGGATTGTCTCAGGCAAAAAGGAGTTGTGTATGCGTCGGGTTGCCCTGGTTGGGGCGGGACTGTCACACTTTGGGGTGCGCGCCGCCGGCTTTCGGGAACTGCTTGCCGAGGCCGGCCGGGCCTGCTTTGCTTCTGTTCCACACTTGACTCCCAAGGATATCGAAGGGTTGGTCGTCGGTGCCGTCCTGCCCGAACGGGCGGCCTTTCAAAGTCATATTGCTCCGCTTGCCGCGGAAACGCTGGGTATTCAGCCGAGCAAGCTCTCGGCCCGGACCGAACATATGTGTGCCAGCGGCACTGCGGGGATACGCTATGCCTACGCGTTTATTGCCGCCGGTCTGGCCGATGTCGTCATGGTGCTGGGGGTCGAGAAGCTCAATCTTCCCAATATGGGTGAGGCCGTGCTGAATATGGGGACTGGGGTGGACCGAGACTGGGAAGCCTGTTTCGGACTCACTGCCCCGCCTTCCTTTGCCCTGGCCGCCCAACTGCATATGGCCGAATACGGCACGACAGAGGAGCAGCTTGCCCAGGTGGCGGTGAAAAACCATACGCATTCAAGCAAAAATCCGTACGCCCATTTTCAGAATGGCGTCACCTTGGATGCGGTCGTGTGCTCGCGCATGATCGCCTCCCCGCTGCGGCTGTTTATGTGTTCTCCTATCACCGATGGCGCGGCTGCCGTTATCCTGGCGAGCGAAGAGCGGGCCAAGGAGATAACGGACAAGCCGGTCTTTATTCGCGGAACCGGGCAGGCGGTCCACGGGTTTTCGGTCTCCAGCCTCGACCCCGATTATGCCAGTTGGCCAGCCATGAAACAGGCCGCCGGGGACGCCTACGCCATGGCCGGGATACAGGCGAGCGCTGTGGATTTTGCCGAGGTCCACGACTGTTTTGCCATCGCCGAGATTATTGCCTACGAAGAGCTTGGATTCTGCCCGAAGGGTGAAGGCGGTCCGTTCGTTGCGGAGGGGCGGTCCGATTACGGCGGGGACGTGGTCGTTAATCCGCGTGGCGGGCTGATGGGCTGTGGACACCCGCTTGGGGCCACGGGGGTGGCTCAGGCGGTCGAATCCTTTTGGCAACTGCGCGGGGAAGCAGGCGAACGGCAGGTTCCGGAGGCGCATATCGGATTGACGCATAATAATAGTGGGATGGGCGAGCATGTGGTCATGATTTATGGGCGGGAGTAGCTACCTATGAGCGAATATTTCCGCGCCATTGATCCCTTTCCGCTCCAGGGCAGTCAGAACACCCGACTGGCGCCGTTTTATGAGGCCCTGCGGTCGCAAAAGCTGCTCACTACATTTTGTCCGCAGTGTGCCCTGCGCCACTGGCCGCCGCGTGTGGTCTGCCCGGAGTGTCTCTCAGGCCGGCTCGACTGGATTGAACTCCCGAGTCGGGGGACGATCCACGCCTATACCATCCAAGATACCGGTGTCCCTCCGGGCTTTCCGCGCCCATTGATTTTCGCCGTGGTCCGTGTCGAAGGGCTGAGGATCTTCACCCGACTGGTTGAAACAGAGCCCAACCAGGTTGAGCGGGGGCGTACCGTGCGTCTCTTGCCGTCTGCAGTCGGGCAGGACCCCGAGGGTGGCGAACGCTATGTGCCGACATTTACCCTGGCCCGAGGGGGCGCGGGGGAGACTTCCCCCGTGAAAATTGTCACAGCATGAAGTACAAAATCGGTATTG
Source organism: uncultured Binatia bacterium (SeqCode) (assembly GCA_965243855.1). Lineage (GTDB taxonomy): Bacteria > Desulfobacterota > Binatia > Bin18 > Bin18 > Bin18. Next base: position 798,605 of record CBDEWE010000003.1, read on the forward strand.
ATGTCGGTGGCACGTTTACCGACTTTCTTGTCACTGACTCGCAGGGTGCGGCTCAAGTCTATAAGACGCCGACCACGCCGCAGCAGCCCGCGATCGGCGTCTTGCAGGGACTGCGGAAGATCGCTGCCTCTCTGGATCGTGAACTGTCGAATTTCCTTGGCCGAGTCAGCGTCATCGTTCATGGGACGACCATTACGACCAATGCCGTCTTGACTGGGGAAGGAGCCAAGACTGCCTTTCTAACGACCCGTGGCTTTCGCGATGTGCTCAATATGCGGCGTGGGCTGCGCGACCGTCAGTACGATAGCAAATACGGTCCGCCGCCGCCTTTGGTTCCTAGGGCACATGTTTACCCTATTACCGAACGGGTCAATGTTGAGGGCGCAGTGGTGACCCCCCTGCACGAAGCGGATGTGATGGACGCGATTGAACACATCCGAGCACATGCCATTGAGGCGGTGGCGGTCAGTTATCTGTGGTCTTTCTTAAATCCGGCTCATGAACGACGAACCGGTCAGCTCATCCAGGACGCCTTGCCCGATGTGTATGTATCCTTATCCTCCGAAGTGCTGCCGCAAATTCGGGCCTATGAGCGACATTCCACCACTGTCCTCAATGCCACGGTCGGTCCACCACTGTCGCGCTATCTGACTCAGCTTGAACGCCAGTTGGACGCATCGGGATTTACCGGTGTCCTGCTTATTATGCAGTCGAATGGCGGTGTGATGTCGCCCCACCTGACGCGGCGCTTTGCCGCGAATACCCTCTTATCCGGCCCGGCGGGCGGGCCCATGGCCGGAGTGTTCTATGCCGACACCTACGCCCTGTGTGACGTGATCACGGTTGACATGGGCGGGACCAGTTTCGATGCTTGTCTCATCCACGACCGTCAGCCCATAACAACAACAGAAGGCGAGATTGGCGGTCATCGGCTCGCTCTGCCCTTGCTGGACATCCACACGGTTGGCGCTGGTGGGGGCAGTATTGCCTGGATCGATGCCGGGGGGATCCTCCAGGTCGGGCCCAAGAGTGCTGGAGCCGAGCCAGGTCCGGTGTGTTACGGCCGTGGCGGGGTCGAACCAACGGTGACAGATGCCAACTTGGTTCTTGGCTATCTTTCCTCAGACGGATTGTTAGGCGGGGAAATGCCCCTTGACTATCACGGGGCTCAGCGTGCGGTGACGGACAAGATCGCTGAGCCCTTGGGCCTCTCTCCTCTTGAGGCCGCCGAGGGTATCTATCGCATCGTGAATGCCAATATGGCGGCCGCGCTTCAGGGTGTTTCGGTCGAACGGGGCTATGATCCGCGTGAGTTTGCCCTTGTGGTTGCCGGTGGAGCAGGGCCGCTGCACGCTGGAATGATAGCCCGGGAATTGGATATTCCACTGATTGTGATTCCCCAGGAGTCGTCGGTGTTCTGTGCGGCCGGCATGCTGATCTCTGATTTGCAGCACGACTACGTTCAGACGTTCACTCGAGACTGGGACGCCATTGTTCCCGACGATATTAACCGTACCCTGAGGGAGATTGAAGAGCAGGCGCGAGTAACGTTGGCATCAGAAGGCATCCCCGCAGAGAAAATACAAATCCACACAACGTTCGATGTGCGTTACATTGGCCAATTTCACGAAGTTGAAGTCCCGGTTCATCCTCCTCTCTCGGAATCTGGTCTGGAGACGACAGCCGCACGTTTTCATCATCTCCACGAGACGCTCTATGGCTATGCCATGCCGGAAGCTCCGTTGGAAATGATCAACCTGCGGGTCAAGGCGCTGGGGCTCACGGAGAAACCGCAACTCACGCCAAGTCCGCTTGTGGACGCAGACCCGGCCGTCGCGCTCAAGGGCAAGCGGCGAGCGTACTTCTCCGGGACGCCGTATCCGGTTGCTATCTATGCCGGGGATCAGTTTGACTGTGGCATGGCTCTTGCCGGACCGGCGTTGATCGAACAGGCCAACACTACAGTCCTTGTCCCACCCAGCTATCGTTTAGTCTGTGATGCCTACCGTAATTATGTCATGCACCCAGCTGAGCGACCGCTCGACGAAATCCTCGCAGAGTTGGGCGGGCGGACACCCGAGGGGGCTCGGGGGAAACTGCCCCCGTGAAAATTGTCACAATGCAGAAGGGGCGTGGAATGCAAACGGACAGGATTGATCCGATCCTCATATCGGTCATCGCGAATCGCTTGGACTCGATCACCAAGGAAATGGGCCAGACCATGTTGCGGACCTCACGCTCACCCATTTTTAGTGAGGCGCGCGATTTCGTGACCGCAATTTATGACCGTCAGCTCCGTCTGGTCGCCCAGACGGCCTATATCCCCATTCTCCTTGCCGCAACGCCCTGGGCGGTCCGCTCGATTGCCGAGACCTATGCTGACGACACGCACGAAGGCGACGTTTTCATTCTCAACGACCCGTATCGGGGTAATAACCATCCGCCCGATTTTACGATTGCCAAGCCGGTTTATATCGATGGCGAACTACGCTTCTGGTCGGTCACAAAAGGCCATCAAGCGGACACCGGTGGTGGCGGCGCGGCGGGCTATCACCCGGAAGCACGCGATGTATGGGATGAGGGGTTGCGAATTCCACCGGCTAAACTCTATGAGCGGGGCAAGGTGAATCGCGGTCTGTGGGAAATAATTGTGTCCAATGTGCGCCTGCGGTTTTTGGTGGAGGGCGACCTGCATTGTCTGGTTGGTGCCGCCGGCCTGGGCGAACGTAATATTATCGCGCTGGTGAAAAAACATGGCATCTCTGTTGTTGAACAGGTTGTTGAGCACCTCCTGGCTGCCTCGGAAAGGCATATGCGCGAGGAAATTCGCGCGATCCCGAACGGTACGCATCTGGCCGAGCGACAGATTGATAACGACGGGATTGTCTACGATCGGCCGGTGACCATTCGGGTAAAAGTCGAGGTGCAAAACGAGTCTGTGATGTTCGACTACTCAGGCTCGGATGACCAAGTCTCCGGCTATGTCAACAGTCCGTTTGCTAATACTGCTTCTGCGACCTACCTGGCGCTGTTTACTCTGGTCAACCCCGATGTGCCGCATAACGAAGGGGCCATGCGTCCGGTTTCCGTCGTGGCGCCGAGCGGGAGTGTGGTGAACCCGGTCGAGCCAGCGCCAAGCACAGCCTGCACGGTCTTAACGGGCGAAACCATAACCGAAGCGGTCTGGCTGGCCCTGTCGGAGGTTATCCCCGAGCGTGTTCAGGCCGCCTGGGGACGTTGGTGTGCACCGGCCACTACGGGTATGAGCCCACGCACCGGACGGCCGTTTGGGGAGATTCATTTTTTAAGCAAAGGTGGCGGTGGAGCCACGGCCGGATTTGACGGGTGGGACCATGTCGGGACTGCCATGTGCCTGGGGGGACTGCGTTCGCCAGACCCTGAACTGCACGAGTTGGTCAACCCGTATTTTATCGAGCAGTTTGAGTATTGTCAGGATAGTGCCGGAGCCGGGCAATGGCGGGGTGGCATGGGTGTGACCTATCGCTGGCGGGTCGAAGCCGACAATATTGCGTGTGCAAACTTCGGGAGCGGTACCCAACCCGCCACGGCACCGTTCGGCCTGCGGGGCGGCCAGGGCGCACCGCCCAACCGGCAGGTTTTTCACTATGCCGATGGCCGCACTGAAGAAGGTACGGCCAATTCCACGAGTACCCTGTCCAGAGGAGACGAAGTGGAGCTATTCTCGAGTGGTGGCGGCGGGTTTGGCGACCCGAAGCAGCGAGCGATCGAAAAAGTCGTACAAGATGTAAGGGATGGATTAGTCTCGATGGAAAGCGCACGGCGAGACTACGGAGTGGTGATGAGTCCAACAACGTTTGTTGTTGACGAAGCGGCAACCGTACAGCTACGCAATGGTAGATCAGAAAAGGGGGCGACCCACTCCAAGCCGAAGGAAAGAGGAGATGCGATTTAGTGTCATGATTTGGCCCTACTCGGGCCAAACGATAGAACCGGTTGTCCGCCTCGCCCAGTGCGCCGAAGCCTGTGGCTTTGAGACGGTGTATGTCGGTGATTCGCAGATGCTGTGGAACGACGTCTACGTCTGTCTGGCCTGCTGTGCCCAAGCTACGCAACGGGTGCAACTCGGTCCCGGCGTGACGAATCTGGTCACCCGTCATCCAACCGTGACGGCCAATGCGATGGTCTCTCTCAATATGCTCAGTCAGGGGCGGGCCGTGCTCGGCATCGGTGCAGGGGACTCGGCCGTGAGAACCGCTGGCCTATCCCCGGCTAAGCGAAATCAACTGCGTCAAGAAGTTGTTTTCATTCGCAACTTGTTTTCAGGACAAGAGGTGGAAGCTCCGGCTGTGTCCACCCCTGGGGACAAGAAAACCTGGGGACAGGAAGTACGGCTGAGGGTGGCTGGAGCCGAAGAGTGGGGGAAGGTGCCTATTGAGATTGCGGTCATGAGTCCACGGGCCGCAGTGCTGGTCGGTGAAATAGGTGATGGCGTTATTGTTGACGGTCATATGGGCGGAAACGGGGAGGGCGCGCGGGTTGCGGTCGAGGCGGCGAGTGAAGGCGCGCGAAAAGCGGGCAGGGACCCGGCCCAACTCCGCTTTATCGCCGCGATCGACGCGGCTATTGACGATGATCGGAGTGTGGCCCTCGATCAAGTGCGTCCGACTGCCGCACGGAATATCGCCAACAAACTCTGGCTCCCGGACACGCTTGGCCTTGAGCACGCCGATGTCGTGAAAGCGGTGACCGAAAGCTACCGCTTCTATGAACATCTTGACTTGACCGCCAAACATCGTGAACTTATTCCTGATGTCGTTGCCCAGAAATGTACCATTGCGGGCACGCCTCAGGACTGCATTGACAAAGCGCGTGAGCTCAAAGCCGCTGGCCTGACTGATATTGCTATCTTTGTAACCACCCAGAATGAAGCTGCGGCACGTACGACGCTGGAACGATTTGCCAAAGAAGTCATCCCATCAGTGAGATGACGTGTGGAGAGCCGGAAAAAGGGAGACGCCGAGATGGCTGCCGAAGATCTGGTCAAACTCTGGGAAGAGCATGTGATAGGCGAGTTTGTCGAAAAAGACGAAGAGCTTTCGCTTTCGACTATGGTGGAGGATGCGTCGGTTATGCACATGCCGACGCGCTCTGGCGGAAAGGGCAAGGCCGAACTTCGTACCTATTATCGGGATATGTTCATTCCCTCGATTCCCGATGAGTGGGAACATGTCATGACGAACCGCGTTGTGACTGAAAACTGTATCGTCGAAGAAGCCACAGTCCATATGGTCCATTCGAAGCAGATGGATTGGTTCCTGCCTGGGATTCCTCCGACCGGCAAGACCGTCACGGCGGAATTAGTCATTATCATTGAGTTCCGTGAGGGGAAGATGTCCGCGGAACGCATTTACTGGGACCACGCGGCGGTACTGCGGCAGATAGGCCAACTCGCATAGTTGGGCCGCAGGTCGCCCTCTGAGAGAGAGCTGGCAAGCGTGTCCCTCGGGCCAGTCGAAAGGAGTAAGGATGAAGAAATACCGTCAGGCCTACCGTCTTCTTACTCTCTTGCCCTTGCTGCTGCTCGTCAGCGAGATACCCTTTGCCGTAGCTGGTGAGGAAGAATCCGCAGTGGATCAGGCTAGGCAGGGTGATTTACTCGGGGCGGTTATCACCTATAAGGCCAAACATGACCCGACCGCAAAGCGCGGGCTTGTCGCACTCCAACAACTCTCGCTTGAGGTCTTGCGACTGGGACTGCGATTGAGCGACCCGCATGAGCGGAACGTGGTTGCCGGCATCCTCGGGCGACGAGGTGACTCCGCTGGAATCGTGGTACTTGATGAGGCCTTACGGTCAGACCGGCCCATGCTTCGCCGGACCGCAGCCGACGCCCTGGGCGATATGGCGACGCCTGATGCGGTCGGGCTGCTGCGTCGGCTCTATTACACAGACTCAGTAGGGAAGCGCCTGGCGTTGTCGGGCTTACGACGGACGCGGGACCGAACCGCGCTCCTGCTCTATCTTGATGCCGTAAACAGCTCGGATATCCGACTGCGCACCCAAGGGGCGGGTGGTCTGGGCGAACTCCGCTCTGCGGTTGCGTCTCCGGTGTTACACACGCTCCTCAAAACCGAAAAAGACCCTATCGTTGCCATCACGCTGGCGTGGTCACTGGCTGCGACGGGTGATGCAACCGGACTCGCCTACCTCACCGCGAAACTGAGCGATGCAAGTGAGCAAATCCGCGATGCCGCAGTTGGATTGCTCGGATCGCTTGATGACCCAAGCATCATCGTGTTGCTGCGGACCGTCCTTCAATCCGACCCGTCTGAAATGGTCCGCACCACAGCCGCCGCCTCCCTCACACATTTCAAGGACGCGAGCGGCCTCCCCCTTGTCCAGCAAGCGCTGGAGCATGTTGATTTTCGTATTCGTCTGGCCGCCTCCGTTTCCTTCACCCGTATGGACTATGAAACGGCGAAGCCGCTGATTGTAAAAGCCTTGCAGTCCCGGGACCCGTTGACGCGTTCTAACGCGTATCAGGTTATTGGCCGAAATCGGGATGCCAGCGTCGCGTCTGAGGTAATTGCGGCGGTAGGACGAGAGCGGGACCTGTATGCCAAGGCGCAGGGGTTATGGACGATCGGGCGGATCGGTGGGGCCGAGAGTGTTCCTCAACTCCTGGACATGCTCGCCGCAGAAGAAGAAACGGTGCGGCACGCCTCTGCGGAGGCCTTGGTCTTCATTAGCGATCGTTTGTTACAGCAAAGAGGGAGGCCGCAGCGGTAGAGGATGTTCGGCTCTTTACGTTCGGTAGGCCGCTTGATAAGAAGCCGTCGGTTCGGCCTTCGGGTTGAGCCGGGAGGAAGAATCGGAGAGAAATCAGCACAGGAGGAAATATATGGCTGCGTTCGATACAGGCTGGATGGAGCGCTGGCAAGCCCTGGTTAATCAGGACAGCGTGACCAAGATCATTGGCAGACATTTGACCACGGATGTCCTATTGGCTTTCGGTGATACCACCTACGTCGTGTCATTCGTAGGCGGAACGATACCGAAAGTCTCGGCCAATATAGGACCCGAATCGACCTACGCGTTTGCCCTGCGTGGTCCCGCGGAAACCTGGGCAAAATTTATCCAGCCTATCCCTCCACCCATGTATAATGATATCTGGGCAATGGCCCATCCACTTCACGGACGCCTGCAGATTGAAGGCGATGTCAAAGTCATGTGGCAGAACCTGCGGGCCTTTACCTGGACACTTGATTTAATGCGCAATGTGCAAGAATAGGAGTAAGAGCCATGGCGAATATTGAACCCATTACTGGTCGTTATGTGCGTGTCCCGTACGAGGGAGAAGACTATCGGGTGTTTTATGAGGAAGCCGGGCAGGGCATCCCTCTCGTGTGTCTCCACACGGCGGGCACGGATACGCGCGAGTGGCGTCACCAATTGTGTGATGCTGATATCAACGGCGACTTTCGGGTGATTGCGCTCGACCTGCCGCGACATGGAAAATCCATTCCGCCCACGGGCTGGTGGAAGGAAGAGTATAAGCTGACGGCCCAGTTTTACTCGGAGTTCCTGATGGCTTTCTGTCAAGAGCTCGAACTCGACAATCCGGTTATCATGGGCAGCTCAATGGGGGGGAATATCTGCCTGCACCTGGCGCGCAATTTCTCGTCCGACCTGCGCGCCCTGATCGCAATCGAAGCCTGCGACTACTCGCCCGGCTGGTGGCTGGACTGGCTCTGGAATCCCCATGTGCACGGCGGTGAAGCGTGTGCCACCTCGGTGTATGGCCTGATGGCGCCGCAGAGCCCGGAAGAGTATCGCCGAGAAACCTGGTGGTATTATTCCCAAAGCGGTCCAGGCATCTTCAAGGGCGACTTGTATTTCTACAGTGTTGATCACGACTTCCGTGAAGTGGCGGAACAACTGTCGGGCGATATTCCCATCTACTTCATGACGGGCGTATATGATTTTGCCTGTACGCCGGAGATGACGGAAAAAACAGCCAAAAAGGTCAAGAACTCCGAGTGTATCATTATGGAAGAAATCGGCCATTTCCCCATGTGTGAGAATCCCGTCACGTTCAAGAAATATCTGATGCCAGTGCTAGCCAAGATTCTCCAAACGAGCTAAGGCTGAGAGCGCACACTGGAGCGGAGCGGCAACGGCAATCCGCTCCAGGTCAGGAGGGATTCCCATGAAATTCAATCTTTTTGTTCTGCCGACCATCCCGGCGACATTCGAAGAGCGCGAAAGACTCCGGCCTATCGGCCGCAACAACGACAAATACCAGGAATTGCTCAAGGAAATACGGGAGATCGCTCAGTTGGCTGAAGAGTTCGGCTTTGACGCCATGTCCACCACCGAACACCATTTTCATTCCGAGGGCTACGAGGCGTCTATTGCGCCGCTGATGCTGTATACCGACCTTGCGGCACGGACCGAGCGTATAAAGTTCGCCTCGCTGGGATTGGTCTTACCCACCTGGGACCCGCTCCGGGTAGCGGAAGAGATAGCGGTTCTCGATCACTTGACCAAGGGGCGTTTTATTGCCGGCTTTGCCAGGGGCTATCAGGATCGGTGGACCAATGTGCTTGGCCAGCACTATCATGTGACCGGTGCACCCATGGATGGCTCTGAGGTAGATGCGCATAACCGGGCCGTCTTTGAAGAAGTCTTCAAGATTATGAAGACCGCCTGGACCGAAGAGTCCATTCGGCTCAAGACCAAGTACTACGAAGTCCCGACCCCCTATGAACACGGCATTCAGCGTTGGCCAGTGGCCAAAAACTGGACCTCGAAATACGGGGCTGAGGGAGAGGTAGATGAAAACGGAGCGGTGCAGCGAATTTGTGTCGTCCCTAAACCCTATACCCAACCCCACCCGCCGATCTGGCAGCCGTTTTCGGTGAGTGAGAAAACGATCCGCTGGTGCGCCACCGAAGGGATTGTGCCGTGGATTCTGATTTCGCATCCTCCTGCGTTCCGGGAGCTGTGTGAAGCCTATCGTGACGAAGCGGCCAGACATGGCCGGAATCTCGAACTTGGAGAGAGTGTCGGCGCCTTTCGGTCCGTGCATCTCGGGAATACATACACCGAAGGCTATTCCCTCGGAGCGGAAACACAAGGAGCCGGATTCATCCAATATTTCGCTGGGTTCGGCTTCTTTGAAGCCTACCGCTACCCTGGCGAGACGACACCAGTTCCCTGGAAGTTCGAGCGTATGGTCGAGGCGAAGTACTCGCTGGTTGGGACCGTCGATGATGTCAAACGTGAACTGGAAGCCCTCCAGAAGAATACCAATATTGAGTGGTTTGGCTGGTTTTTTGACCAAGGAATGATGCCCTGGGAAGAGACCAAGCGTCAGCTCGAAATCTTTGGGACAAAAATTCTACCGGAGTTCAAAGACTAGGCTTACCTCTGGAGATTTCTTTTCCCTGTATCGGGCGTGTCCCAAGACACGCCCGTTTTTATTGGTATGATGGCAACAGCGACCTCTGACTTTCCTCTGGGCGCTCGTCTCGTGTGTATGTCCAACGTATGAGTAAGGTCAAAGAGAACAGCATGCACATCCTTCTCCCTGGTGCCGGCGGTCAGCTAGGCCATGCCATTCAAGGTAGCTTCAGTCATCACGAGATTGTCGCTTACGACCGACAGCAGCTCGACATTACCGACCTTGATGCGGTCCGTGTGGCGGTCGCAACGCATGCTCCCGACTTGGTACTCAACGCGGCTGCATATAATGCTGTGGACCAAGCGGAGCGAGATCATGAGGCCGCGTATCGGGCAAACGCCCTCGGCCCGCGTAACCTTGCCCTCGTGACCGCAGCCCGTGGGATTCCACTCCTACACATATCGACGAATTATGTTTTCGATGGACTGAGCCGCAGACCGTATCATGAATTTGATAGGCCTCACCCCCAGTCGGTTTACGGGCAGAGCAAGCTCGCTGGAGAAGAGGCGGTGCGGGCCTTAAATCCAAGGCATTATATTGTTCGCACCTCCTGGGTGTACCACACGCACGGAAAGAACTTCATACAAACCATGCGTGCCCTCTCACAGCAGCCCGAAGTCCGGGTGGTGGACGATCAATTTGGTTCCCCGACCTATGCCCCGCATTTAGCAAAGGCCTTGGCCCGGCTCGTGACCACTGAAGCCTTTGGGACCTACCATATGGCCGGTCGGGGTGGCACGAGCCGCTTTGAACTCATTCGGACTTTATATGCACTCCTTGGCGTTCGTTCTCAGGTGAAACCCGTTCCGAGCACAGAGATGCCCCGCCTGGCACAATGTCCCTCCTATGCGGTACTGACAACACTCCAAGAGCCCTCTATACATCTCCCGCCCTGGCAAGATGGCCTTGCCCAGTTTGTGCAGTCTGCGTTATAGCCGGATCATTCTCTCGGACAAAGGCCTGAAACGCCAGGGTGAAGCCCAGGCTACCTGATACTCTTGGAAGGGAGCGTGCACGTGGAAGAAGGACACACGCATGGAGAAGACGCCCAAGCTCAAGCAGCGAGTAAAAGCCGCCTTTTCGGCAAAATCACACTTCTTGTTGTTGGGGTCGCCCTGCTCATCTTTTTAGGTCGTCAGGCTGGGGCATATGTGCCGCTGTTTGCCGCCTGGGTGGAGACGCTTGGGGTGTGGGGACCGCTTGTCTTCATTGTTGGCTATGCCATTGCCGCTGTGGCTTTTATCCCCGGCTCTGTCCTCACCTTGGCTGCGGGGGCAATCTTCGGGCTCCTGAGCGGTATTGTGTATGTCTTTATTGCCGCCACCCTGGGTTCGTGCCTCGCGTTTCTGGTTGCACGTTATCTTGCTCGGGGGGCTATTGAGCGGAAGCTGGCTGATACGCCCCGATTTGCCGCTATCGATCGGGCGGTGAGTGCACAAGGGCGGAAAATTGTCTTTTTGTTGCGACTGTCTCCGGTCTTCCCGTTTAATCTTCTGAACTACGCTCTGGGACTGACCAATGTGCGCTTTGTAGACTATGCTATCGCTGCATTTGGTATGCTGCCGGGGACGATTCTGTATGTCTATTACGGAAAACTAGCCGGAGATGTGGCCGCCCTGGCTGGAGGGGCTGCGCCGGAACGAGGGATTGCCGACTACGGAGTACTCCTCCTGGGTCTGGTCGCTACCATCGTGGTAACCACCATTGTCACACGCACGGCTCGGAAGGCGCTCAAGGAAGCGACCGGAGAAGACTGACGCGCTATGACGAGTCTGCTCAGATGCAGGTAAACGCTACACGCCTAAAGGCGCTGGGAGATTTTTATGGATTTTGGAATTTGTGTTGCCGCAAAAATTGATGATGTCGGTTACATCACCCATGCGGAAAATCTTGGGTACTCCCACGCTTGGATCGCTGACAGTCAAATGATCTGGTCAGACTGCTACGCCGTACTGGCTCTGGCCGCCCAGCAAACTCGTACAATTAACATCGGTACGGGTGTGTCTGTTGCCGGGACGCGCATTGCTCCGGTGACGGCGCATAGCATCGCCACGATTAATCGCTTAGCCCCAGGACGCACTTTTCTTGGGATTGGCACCGGTAACACCGCCATGCGGATTATGGGTCACAAGCCCATGAGGCTGCGAGAGTTCGGTGAGTATTTACGGGTGCTCCGGGCGCTCCTGCACGGTGAGGAAGTGACCATGACCTGGCAAGGTCAAACCATGCCGGTCCAATTCCAGATGCAGGAGTATAAGTTCATTGATGTCGAACATCGTATTCCCCTATATGTCTCCGGCTTTGGTCCAAAGGCTCAGGCATTGGCGGGTGAGTATGGCGATGGGTTGGTGGTCTCCATCCCACCAGACCCGGAATTCATGCGTCGAGCACTGCTCAACGCCAAGGCTGGCGCCGAACGTGGTGGACGGGGTGGAGACCATTATTACACGTGCGCCCTCAGCGCGGTTGCCTTGTTAGAACCGGGTGAATCGCTCGGCTCGGAGCGTATTCTGCGTGAATGCGGCCCATTTGCCATTGCGTCGCTCCACTACCTGTACGATAAGGTTCGCCAGTTTGGTGGACAGCCGCCCCGGCATCTTGTCAATATTTGGGACGAATACAGCGCACTGGTCGAGCGAACGCCGCCCTCGCACCGTCATCTGCGTATTCACGCCGGCCACTGCGTCTACCATCTGCCTGAAGAGGAAAAATTCATTACGCCTGAGCTCATCAAGTCGACCTGTCTAGCTGGTACACCAGAGGAAGTCATCGAACAAATCAAACGCCTTCAGGCAACCGGTCTAAATCAAATCATGCTGCTCCCCTCTCTCGCGACGCAGTACCGGGTGATTGAAGATTTCACCCGGAAAGTCATGGAGAAGTTGTAGAACAGGCTTAAAAGAGGCGCAGGGCTGGACAACCCAGCGTGAGCGTAGTGACCGAGCGCGAGCAAAGGGCGTAGAGGCGGTCGCTCCTCGACTATTCAAACGCGGTCGTCACCAATTCCGTATCCAGATATTCTGTAATCTGCTGGATTTTGCTGTTCTGAAGCTGAATGACTAAACAGTAGGTATTGTTATACGACTTGCCTGTCTTTGTTTGTGACTTGCCCTGGGTTTGCAGGACGACATAGTCCCCTTCGGCGATCGTATTCAGAACGGTATTGGTGATGAAGCCGTCGAGTTGTGCAGTCAGAGGGGTAAAGAGCCGCTCAACGATATCCGCTTTGCCGGTATAGGTGTGAGAGTATTTTGTGGTGCCGATAATGGTCCAGCGAATATCAGCTGACAAATGGCTGAAAAACTTTTCCGAATCACCAGCATTCAAAGCGGCGAATGTGTCGTGAACCAATCGTTTATTCTCAGCAGCACCCATAATAGTCCCTCCTATAATTGTAGAGTAACGGACATATCGCACGTTTGCGTATGGATTACCATCGCTCGGACGACTACAATACTACCGGCAGCGCCTTTAAGCCCCGCAGGGTCAACATATCGCGCCATTCAAGCTGATCCGTCGCCAGTTGTATATTTGGCATCCGACGCAGCATCGAATTAATAGCAATCTGTGCTTCGACCCGGGCGAGCGGTGCCCCTAAGCAATGGTGAATACCGTGCCCAAAGGTGAGGTGCGGATTCTCTTGGCGGGTAATATCAAGCCGGTCGGGGTTGGAGAAATGGGCCGGGTCGCGATTGGCCGCTCCGAGCAAGAGCAGGGCTTGCTGATTCTTGCGTATGGTTTTGCCACCCACCTCGATATCTTCAAGCGCCACCCGAGCGGTGATTTGCACCGAGCCGTCATAGCGGAGAAATTCCTCAACTGCCGTTTTGATCAACGACGGGTCTGCCTTCAGCTTGGCCATTTGATCCGGGTTGCGAAACAGCGCCAGCATGCCGTTGCCAATCAGATTCATCGTAGTTTCGTGGCCTGCGGCAAACAGCAGAATGGTCATAGCTAAGAGTTCATCTTCGTCCAGTTTGTCGCCTTCTTCTTCCGCCGCGATAAGACCACTCAGGAGGTCATCCTGGGGAGAGTTTCGTCGTTCTGTCACGAGTGCGGTGAAGTAGGCGATCAGATCCTCGGTGGCCTTGTCCGCAGCTTGGGTAATCTCTGGTGTGATAATAGGATCAAGCGATCGGGCCAGGGCTGCGGTCCAGTCTCTGAAATATTCCCGGTCTTGTGTGGGAACGCCAATCAACTCCGCAATCACAATGACCGGCAACGGAAAGGCCAAGTCCTGGATAATGTCAAAGCGCCTCTTTGCGTGGACAGCGTCAAGTAAGTCATACACGATGTCTTGAATATGGACTTGCATATTTTCAACCACACGCGGTGTAAACGCCTTTGTGACTAATTTGCGCAGCCGGGTATGGTCAGGTGGATTTTTTAAGAGCATCCACCGGCTTTGCATATCGTAAGCAGGACCGGTCCCACCTAGGGCTTCGGCATAATCATCAAACTGCTCCCAATCACGTGGGTTGGCGCTGGCTTTGGAATGACGTAATATGGAAATAATATCGTCATAACGCGTGCATGCCCAGAACCCGAACACGGCACTCCAGTGGACGGGATCAGCTTCGCGGAACCGGCGATAGGTTGGGTAGGGGTTCTGACGGAAATTCTGCTGAAGGGGGTTGAATTCTAGCGGTATTTCGGGATGAGCCGATGTTTCAGTATCTGGGACGAGAGATTGGGATTCTTCGAGCATGGGGGTGTTCCCCTCAACGTGCTACTGCGGCCCTTAGAGCAGCGATATAGAGGGGTTGTAGGAAAGTCAAGATGAAGAAGGCCGAGCAATCCGAAGCTACCCGCACGGCTCTCCTCCAGGCGGCTCGCGAACTTTTTACCGAGCGCGGCTATGCTGGCACGGCGACCGAAGATATTGCCCAGCGGGCCGGGGTGACCCGCGGTGCCCTTTACTACCAGTTCCGCGATAAGTCCGGCCTCTTTTATGCGGTCCTGGAAGGCATCAGTCTGAGTACTAATGAAAGAGTCGTAAGTGTCATGCACTTTGGCCAGGGGGAGCAGGGGGACCTCTGGGGTCAGATAGTCCGTGCGGGCGCGGAGGCGTATCTGGATGCCTGCATGGACCCGGCTGTCCAACGCATCGGGTTGATTGAGGCTCCAGCCGTGCTGGGCTGGGAGGAAAAGCGCGAGTTGGATAGAAAATATGGGATTAGCCTCATATCTAGCGCCCTCCAAGAACTCATGGACGCTGGGCTGATTGCTCCCCAGCCAGTTGAACCCCTGGCTCATCTTGTTTTAAGTGCCGTACTTGAAGCGGCGATGTATATTGCCCGCGCTGATGATATCCCTGCGGCGCGCAGAGAAATGGGGGCAAGTTTGGAACGTCTTCTTGATGGGATGCGGGTGAAGGGCTGAGTCTGGGTATGAAGAAGGCCGAGCAATCCGAAGCTACCCGCATGGCGTTACTCCAGGCAGCCTGTGAGCTTTTTACGGAGCGAGGGTATGCCGACACGGGGACCGAAGATATCGCCCAACGGGCTGGGATGACGCGTGGGGCACTCTACTATCAGTTCCGTGACAAGTCCGATCTCTTTAAGGCAGTCTTGGAAGATCTTAACCTCAATGTTGCTCAAAAAGTCGCGAGGGCCATACAGGCCGGCCGGGAAGAGCGGGGGGACCTCTGGGACGCGATAACTCGTGCTGGCACGGAAGCATATCTGGATGCCTGCCTGGACCCGGCTTTCCAACGCATTGCGCTGATTGATGCTCCGGCCGTCCTGGGCTGGGAGGAAAAGCGCGAGTTGGATGAGAGATATGGGCTGGGTCTCGTCCGTGGCGTCCTCCAAGAACTCATGAACGCTGGGCTGCTTGCTCCGCAGCTACTTGAGCCGCTGACCCATCTTGTCTTAAGTGTAGAGAGGGAAGCGGCTCGATATATTGCCCGCGCCGATGATATGCTTGCAGCGCGCAAAGAAATGCAAGCCAGCCTGGAACGCGTCTTTGATGGGATGCGGGTGAAAGCTGAGCCTGCTCCCGGAAATGAGGATAGCGAGGCGCAACTTAACATGGATGGGTTGTAGAAAAGTTAAGATGAAGAAGGCCGAGCAATCCGAAGCCACCCGTACGGCTCTACTCCAGGCCGCCCGCGAAATTTTTACCGAGTCCGGGTATGCCGACGCGACCACCGAAGATATTGCCCGACGGGCTGGGGTGACCCGCGGCGCGCTCTACTATCAGTTCCGTGACAAGCCTGGTCTCTTTCGTGCGGTTGTGGAAGACCTCAATCTGAACATTTCTAACCAAATCGTGAGTGCCATGCAGGCTAACCAAGGGGAGGAGACAGAGAACCTCTGGGATCGGCTCGTCAACGCTGGGAGAGAAGTGTATCTGGATGCCTGCCTGGACCCGGCTTTCCAACGTATCGCGCTGATTGAAGCCTCCGCCGTGCTAGGCTGGGAGGAAAAGCGTGCGGTGGAAGAAAAATCTGGGCTTGTTATCATCCGCGGTATGATTCAAGCACTTCTAGAAGCTAGGCTGATTGCTCCCCAGCCAGTTGAACCCCTGGCTCACCTTATCTTAAGCGCCATAACTGACGCGGCGATGTATATTGCCCGTGCTGATGACATACCTGCTGTGCGAAAGGAGATGGGTGCCAACCTGGAACGCCTCTTTAGTGGTCTACGGGTGAAGGTCTGAGTTTGGGTATGAAGAAGGCCGAGCAATCCGAAGCCACCCGTACGGCTCTACTCCAGGCCGCCCGCGAAATTTTTACCGAGTCCGGGTATGTCGGCGCGACCACCGAAGATGTTGCCCGACGGGCCGGGGTGACCCGCGGCGCGCTCTACTACCAGTTCCGTGACAAGCTTGGTCTCTTTCGTGCGGTTGTGGAAGACATCAATCGGCATATTGTTCAAAAAGTCGCGAGTGCCATACAGGCTGGCCGGGAAGAACGGGGGAATCTTTGGGATGCGATAACTCGTGCTGGCACGGCAGCATTTCTGAATGCCTGCCTGGACCCGGCTGTCCAACGCATCGTGTTGACTGAGGTTACCACCGTCTTGGGCTGGGAAGAAGAGCAGGAGTTGGATGAGAGATATGGGCTGGGTGTCGTCCGTGGCGCCATCCAAGAACTCATGGACGCTGGGCTGCTTGCTCCGCAGCCGCTTGAATCGATGGCTTACCTTATCTTAAGTGTAGAGAGGGAAGCGGCTCGATATATTGCCCGCGCCGATGATATACCCACTGCGCGAAAAGAAATGGGCGCCAGCCTGGAACGCCTCCTTGACGGGATGCGTATACAAGGTGCTGGGTCGACTCTCGCAGGAGGTGTAACCTCCAGCCACGGATTGTAAGAAGGTTAAAATGAAGAAGGCGGAGCAAACAGAAGTCACTCGTAGGACATTACTCCAGGCCGCCCGCGAAATTTTTACCGAGTCCGGGTATGCCGACGCGACCACCGAAGATATTGCCCAACGGGCCGGGGTGACCCGCGGCGCGCTCTACTACCAGTTCCGTGACAAGCTTGGTCTCTTTCGTGCGGTTGTGGAAGACCTCTATCTGCATATTACTCAGAAAGTCGTGAGTGCCATACAGGCTAGCCGGGAAGAGCCAGGGGACCTCTGGGATCGGATGACACGCGCTGGCACGGAAGCGTTTCTGGATGGCTGTATGGACCCAGCTTTCCAACGTATCGCGCTGATTGAGGCATACGCCGTCTTGGGTTGGGAGGAAGAGCAGAAGTTGGATCTGAAGTATGGGCTGGGCTTTATACGTGCTACCCTCCAAGAACTTATGGATGTTGGACTGCTTGCCCCGCAACCAATTGAATCGCTGGCTTACCTTATATTAAGCTTAGAGAATGAAGCAGCTCGGTATATTGCCCACGCCGACGATAGACTCACTGCACGAAAAGAAGTGGACGCCAGCCTGGAACGCATCTTTAACGGTATGCGTGTATAGGGCGCTGAATCTATTCCCCCAGATACGGGTGGCGAGGTGTGACCTCCAGCTACGGATTGTAGAAAAGTCGAGATGAAGAAGGCCGAGCAGTCAGAAGCCACCCGTAGGGCGTTACTCTAGGCGGCCTGCGAACTTTTTACCGAGCACGGCTATGCCGACACGGGAACCGAAGACATTGCTAAACGAGCCGGGGTGACCCGCGGCGCGCTCTACTACCAGTTCGGTGATAAGCTTGGTCTCTTTCGTGCGGTTGTGGAAGACCTCGATCAGTTTGTTGCGCAAACAGCTGCGAGTGCCATGCAGTTTGCCCAGGGGGAGCAGGAAGGAGACCTCTGGGATCAGACCATCCGTGCTGGCGTAGAAGCCTATCTGGATGCCACCATGGACCTAGCTGTCCAACGTATCACGTTGATTGAAGCCCCTGCCGTCTTGAGTTGGGAAGAAAACTATCAGTTGGATAAAAAATATGGGCTCGATCCCATCTGCGGCGTCCTTCAAGAACTCATGGACGCCGGGCTGCTTGCTCCGCAACCGCTTCATGCGCTGTCGCATTTTGTCTTAAGCATGCTGGCTCAAGCATCTCTGTATATTGCCTATGCCGATGATCAAGTCGTTGCGCGCAAAGAAATGAGTGCCTTCATCTATAGCTTCTTTGACGGTATCCGAGTGAAGAACTGAAATGACCCTCGGAGAGGAGGGTAGCGGGGCGTGGCTCAACCGCTCGTCTACAAATGACTCAGCGCTCCCCCTTCAATCCACACGGTTTGGCCGGTGATAAAGCCCGACACGTCTGAAGCCAGATATACTGCGGCTTCGCCGACTTCAGACGGCCGTGCCAGGCGTTTATGCGGCAAATAGCGACGCAACTGTTCCTGTACGGTCGTGTCTTTGAGCAAGCCCATACCCTCAGTCCAACCTGCTCCAATGGCGTTCACGGTGATGCCGCTTTGAGCCCATTCAAGGGCCAGGGCGCGAGTCAAATTAAGAACCCCACCTTGCGCCGCACAATACGCGCTACCATTGATCATACCTCGCTCGCCGAGCAATGAGACAATATTAATAATCCGTCCGCTGTGTTGAGCCAGCATGGGATCGGCTGCCGCCCGGCAGGCAAAATACACGCCGGTCAAATTGACCTCCAGTACTCGTTGCCATTCCTTGGAGGAAATGTCACGAAGCGGCTTGGCAAACGGCAGGTCGTGAGCACTGACGAGAATATCGAGCGTGCCAAATTCTGAGACAGTCTGATCCACCAACGTCTGCACGTCAGCTTCGCTCGCGGCGTCTATCGTCTGAGCCAGGCTCTTTCTGCCCTGAGATTGAATCGCATCTCGGCATGTGAGGACAGACTCCTGTTCTCGTGGTGTAGCGAGTGTCGAGCCCACTGCGACATCCGCGCCTGCCTCGGCTAGCGCACATGCAGCAGCCCTGCCAATAGCCGAGCTGGCTCCGAGTACTAACGCGTTTTTCCCCACTAAAGAAAATGGGGCTAGGCTCATACGCTATCCTCTTCCAGTGGGACAACTGGAGCGAATCCGCACGGTGCTTGCCCCCCTGCCAGACCGCCACCCTCTAGCGCAAGCATTTGGCCATTCATGTAGTTGGACATGTCCGACGCCAGGAAGACACAAGCCGGTCCCAGCTCAGCATCTTGGCCGACTCGCCCAACCGGTATGAACTTTCCGCCGCGCCAGAATTTGATCAGTTCGGGATCATCGTGCGGAAAGATGCCGGGCAGAATCAGATTAGCCTGAATATTGTGCTCGGCATAATTCATTGCCAGGGCGCGGGTGAAATTGATTAAGCCAGCCTTGGCCGCCGTATACATATAATTATTCTTTGCTGCCCGGACACCAAAACCGGAAGTGATATTAATGATCTTCCCACCGCCTTGCTCGACCATGGAGGGCAGAACCGCTCGGCAGCAGTACACTGCGCCCGAGAGGTTGGTATCCACGCCCACATGCCAATGCGTATCGGGAATAGTATCGAGCGGACGAAACATGCCTTTCGTCGCCCCACCGGCGTTGTTGACCAGGATATCAATCTGCCCGAAGGCGATACGCCCGGCTTCGATCATGGCGTTGACCGAATGGGAATCCGTAATATCAACGCGTACCGCTAGACTGCGACGGCCTTGAGACCGGACGAGATCGGCAGTTTCGTCGATTTGATTCTGCGTTCGTGAAGCGACAACAACATCGGCCCCAGCCTCCGCAAGGTCGAGTGCCATTGCCCGACCCAAACCACGCCCCGCCCCGGTCACCAGGGCGATTTTCCCGTCCAGCCGTAATTTATCGAGTACGCTCACGTAACCTCCTCCGTGTCTGTGTACCCCAGGAAATGGACGAATTCCTATGCTATTGCAAGGGCCGAGAGATGAATGAGAGTATCGGAAGATATGGTTGACTCATTTGTTTCTGAGCCCTGGTCCGATTTCATCGAAGGCTCGGTCTACCCTGATAACGCAGTCCCCTGGCGGTATGACCCTGCCTACGCGACCATTCTTGAACACCCCGGACTGCGCGACAGTATCGGGAGTCATGTTGCTCCTGCCTTGCAGCAGGCCATCGGATTGGTCCGGGCAATGGCCCAGGTGAATTTCTTGGATGTCGTCCGCAGTCACCGTCCGGCAATCGGCCTCAGCCTGGGCTTTGGCAGCAATGTGCAAGAACCTTACGATCTGCTCAAGACCTTTGAGCTGGACTGTGTTCACGCCTACGAATGGATCGGCGGACACATCGTTGAAGCAGCCAAGGCATTTGAGATGCTCCGCGCAGATGACCCTCAGCTTACAATCCGCATTCGCCTGCATCACGGGACGGTGAGTGACCTGAGTGCGCTGAATACCTCTTCCATCCATCTCATCTACACGGCCAATATGTTCAACCGTGAGATTCCTATGAGCGAAGATACGTTTGAGCGGTCTCTGCAGGAGATTGTGCGTGTCCTTACTCCAAGAGGATGTTTGATCAGTCGCGGCTCAGCCGGCATGCTGGAGCGGTCTCTTGCTCAATATCTTCATGTTCTGCTAGAGAATCCGCTGGTTTCTGTTCTGCAAAAAGAGCCCTGACCGGCTGGGAGTACGTGAATCAGCCATGATCTGTTTAGACCACGTTCACATCTTTTCCTCTGACATAGAGAAGACACTGCGCTTCTATCAGACCATGTTTGGGGCGCGGATAGTGTACGATGCCATGCTTGTGGGCCAGCGGAATATCCGCCTTGATATTGGTGGGCAAGCACTGCACGTTTACGCGCAAAAACCGCGGAGTGCGGACCGGGGTTTGGTGCATCATCTCGGTATTCGGACTGACGACTTTGAGGGGTTGATCGCCCATATGCAGGGAAACGGAGTCGTCTTTCGGAAAGGCATTGTTGAGGATACGCCTTTTCGCTACGCCATGTGCGAAGCACCGGACGGTGTTCTGTTAGAACTCTACGAGGTGAAGCCGGGTGGAGAATGGATGGTAGGGGATGGTGGGTAGCGCAGTTCTGTCGTGGCGGTGAGAGTCGCTCTGTCCTCTCTGCTTCGGGCAAAACCTTGCCTTCTGCTCTACAGGTCTTACATTCTTGTACAAAGAAGCATCAACGATGAAATTTCAGGATTACTACAAAACACTCGGGCTTTCACGGACTGCCTCGCAGGAAGAAATTCAGAAAGCCTATCGCAATCTGGCCCGGAAATATCATCCTGATGTGAATAAAAGTCAGGAAGCAGAAGAAAAATTCAAAGCCATTAATGAAGCCCATGAAGTCCTGAAGGACCCAGAAAAGCGAAGTAAATACGATACACTCGGTCCCAATTGGCAGGCAGGCCAGGACTTTCGGCCGCCGCCCGGTTGGGAGAATTTTGCCAGTCGAGCTGGCTGGCCAAGTGGCGGCCGGACGACATTTCACTTTCGTAGTGGACCGGGTAGCCCCAGTGGACCGGGCTCGTCTGACTTCAGCGGCTTTGGTGGCAGTGGATTCAGCGACTTTTTTGATGCGCTCTTCGGACAGAGTTTCGATGCTGGCACGAGACGCGGGCCTCAGAGGAATAGTCGTCGGACTCGGAGGAATGCGCAAAAGGCTGGCAGGTCTGGCGGACCGTCGATGCGTGACAAAGATCACGAGGTTGATATTACTATTTCCCTTGAAGAAGCCTATCGAGGCACGTCAAAGACCCTGACTTTACAGCAGAAAGAAGGGAGCGGGGCTGGAAAAGCCAAACGCTACGACGTTAAAATCCCACCTGGTGTCGCTGAAGGCGCACGCATTCGTTTGGCTGGCCAGGGCGGAGCGGGCAAAGGTCTGGGAGACAATGGCGATGTCTTTCTCCGCGTGCACATTACGCCGCATGAGCGCTTTACTCCACAGGGACACGACTTAGCGGTTGAGGTGCCAGTCTCTCCGTGGGAAGCCGCACTGGGGACGAAAGTCGAGATACCCACATTAGACGGGCGCATTAAGTTGACCATCCCTCCAGGAACCCAGGGGGGGCAAAAATTTCGGAGTCGAGGCAAAGGGCTACCTCGAAGGGGGAGGGAGCCTGGCGACCTGTATATCATCGTTCGGATTATTATTCCGAAAACCTTGACGCCCAGGGAGAAGGCTCTGTTTGAAGAGCTCCAACACGTCTCCTCCTTTCATCCGCGGGAGGAAGGCTAAGCATCTCCCCACCGGTACGCTCCCACGACTCTTTTCCAAGCTCTTTCTTTTGGGAAAGTCTGCTTTGCGCTGATTTGTGAAACGCGCTACAACCGCAGGCAAACATGAGTGAGGGAGAAACGGATTCATGGCCAGCCTGCCACTCGAAGGTCTCAGAGTCGTTGACATTGCCGTCTTGTTTGCCGCACCCACTATTTCCCAGAATATGGGCGATTTTGGGGCGGAGGTGATTAAGGTCGAGCATCCGAAAATGGGGGATAGCCTGCGCTCACTCGGGGCAACCAAGGATGGAATCCCCCTGTGGTGGAAGATTACGAATCGCAACAAAAAATGTATTACGCTCAACCTGAGCGCCTCAGAAGGCCAGGAACTGCTCAAGCAACTGATCGCTGATGCCGATGTCCTGACAGAAAATTTCCGGCCGGGAACCCTGGAAAAATGGGGTCTCGGTTGGGAGACCCTGCACGCGATCAACCCTCGCCTGATCGTTGTCCGAGTATCTGGGTTTGGTCAGACCGGACCCTATAAAGACAAACCGGGATTCGGCACTCTTGCCGAGGCTATGAGTGGCTTTGCCCACATTACCGGCCAGCCGGACGGGCCGCCGACCCTGCCCGGCTATGGTCTGGCAGATTCCATGGCTGGCCAGTTTGGCACCTGGGCGGTCATGTTTGCGCTCTATGAGCGGGATCATAAGAGCGGCAAGGGCCAGATGCTCGACCTGAGCGTCTTGGAACCATTGTTCACGACAACCGGCGATCAAGCGCTTGCCTATGACCAGCTTGGCGTTATTCAGCATCGAACCGGGAACCGGGTGCCGTCTATTGGTGCTCCCCGCAATACCTATCAGACCAAGGACGGTCACTGGCTCGCCCTTTCGGCCAATGCGCCCGCCTTGGCCAAACGGGTCTTTGTCGCCATCGGTCGGCCGGAATTGAATGATGACCCACGCTTTGCCGACAACCGCGCCCGGGTTGAGCATATTGACGAAGTCGATGCCATTGTTGGCGGCTGGATTGGCGCGCGCACTGCCGAAGAAGCCCTGAAACGATTTGACGAATTCGAGTGTGCCTGCGCACCGGTATACGACATCACCGGCATTCTCTCCGATCCGCATTTCCAGGCGCGTGAGACGGTCACCACCGTTTCCGACCCGGAGCTGGGACCCATCAAAATGCAGAATGTCGTCCCGAAATTTTCTCGGACTCCTGGTGCAATACGCTGGTCGGCACCCACCCATATGGGACATCACAACGAAGAGATCTATGGACAGCAGCTCGGTCTGTCACCGCAGAAACTGGCGGAATTAAAAGAAAAGGGGGTGATCTAATGTCACGGCTGCGTCGGAGTTTATTATTTGTCCCGGCCAGCAGCGAGCGCTTCTTTGCCAAGGCCAAAGAGTCGGCGGCAGATACGCTGATCTTTGATCTGGAAGATGCGGTGGCCCCAGAGCGCAAGGCCGAAGCGCGCGAGACCATGCGGGAGGTCCTTCAAGACACTGACTTTGCACGCTTTGAGCGGACCGTGCGTATTAACGGACTTGATACCCCCTACTTCCTGGATGATGTGTTAGCCATGGTTGGGGCTGGCGCCGATGGCCTCGTCGTACCCAAGACAAACAGTGCCGAGAACATTCGGTTCGTGGACCAACTCGTTTCCCTGGCCGAACACCGCGCCGGACGCTCGCCTGGAGACGTTGTCCTAATTCCCCTATTTGAGCAGCCCCAGGCAATTGGCAACGCGTTTTCCATTGCCTCGGCAACGTCCCGGATCGCCGGTATCGCCTTTGGTCACGGCGACTTCTCCTTATCCATGGGGATTAAAGCCGCACCTTCAACCGACGGGGTAGTTTTACAAGCGCGCTGTCAGGTGGTCATGGCCGCCAAGGCTGCGGGCGTGACGCCGATTGATAACGTCTATCTCGATATTAAGGATCTCGACGGTTTACGCCTAGAAACGCAGCAGGGCCAGAACCTCGGTTACGAGGGCAAGGCTTGTATCCACCCCGGCCAGGTCGAGCCCGTGAACGCGGTGTACACACCGACGACGGAAGAAGTCGAGTATGCGCGTGCCCTGGTTGCCTCTTTTGAACAAGCGGTGGCCGCGGGTCATGGGGCCGTCTCCTTCCGAGGGCGGATGATTGATGGACCGATTGCCGACATCGAGAAGATCGTATTGGACCGAGCGCGCAAGGCCGGTATGGACGTACCCTCCTAGGAAACCGTGACATATGGCGCGCGATACTCTGAAACACGGCTCGGCCTATGTGAACGGAGTCCGCCTGCATTACGTTACCCAAGGGGAAGGTCCACTGCTCATCTTGCTGCACGGGTTCCCCGAATTCTGGTATTCGTGGCGCTATCAAATCCCGGCTCTGGCGAAACATTTCTCCGTCGTGGCACCGGACATGCGAGGCTACAACGAGAGCGAGAAGCCGACCGGCGTCGCCAATTATCATATTGACCGGCTCACCGGGGATGTGCAGGGTCTCATTCGTGCCTTTAACGAAAAACAGGCCGTTATTATCGGCCATGATTGGGGTGGCGGTGTGGCCTGGGCGTTTGCAGCTCACTACCCACACATGACCGAACGGCTTGTTGTTTTGAATTGTCCCCATCCGGGAGCGTTTCAGAAAGCGCTCAAAGAGAACCGCCAGCAGCTTCGTCGTAGCTGGTATATATTCTACTTCCAGATTCCGTGGTTGCCCGAGCTGGGCCTGCGTTTGTTCAGGTGGCGCTTTATCGAGCAGGCGTTTCGTGGCATGGCCGTGCGGAAAGAAGCCTTCCCCGACGAAGAGTTACACAGATACGCCAAGGCATTGCGTATCCCTGGCAGCGCTCGGGCTGCCATCAATTATTACCGGGCAGCGTTTCGCCACCGTCTCCGCCATGGTGCAGTACACCTTCCCCAAATCTCAAGCCCGACCCTCCTGATTTGGGGTGAGGAAGATATAGCGCTCGGAAAAGAGCTCACTCACGACATGGACGAATACTTCAGCGATCGTTTTGAGATCAAGTCCATCCCCAAGTGCAGTCATTGGGTCCAGCAGGAACAGCCTGAAGTGGTGAATCAGTATCTGCTGGAGTTCCTGTTGGCACAAGGGAGCCAAGGAGAGGCCGAGCTTTCTCTCTACGCGCCCTCGACCCAAGCGGCTTCATCAGACTCTGGTTGAGGCAGGCGGCGGACCGCCCCCATTCCTTACTCTACCGACCGAAAGGCAAAGCGGGAGTCTGCGGCCCGGATTTCGGACTCCGGCAGTCCGAGTTCCCGGCGGACCATATTGGTGCCCTGAACCAGGGCGATGCATTTGTAAAAAGCAATGCGGCGCGATAAGCCTTCACGCCCAAAGCCGCAGTCTGCGGTAATAATGAGCCGTTCCGGCGGGACGTATTCGAGCGCGCGGCGAATCAGATCAGCGATCATTTGGGGAGGCTCAACCGTGGTGACCGTGTGATTGATGACGCCAATAGCGATTTTTTTGTCCGTCTTATAGTGCTTGAGCAGCGGCAGGTCACGGCCCTGGTTGCTCGCCCCTTCCAGGGTGAGGACATCGGCGTTGAGCTGGAGCAGGTGCGGGAGTGAGCGTTCATAGCTGGGCCGCTCCCAGTAGAAGCTCTGCTGGTTGGGATTGCCCCAGCAGGTATGCGCCCAGATCTCCGTGTTGACGCCCTCGACCTCACGATTGAACGCTTGGGTATAGGATTCCAGTTCTTTGTCCGTTGCTGGCGGGGTAGTGCAGCAGGCGAAATGATGGGGCGGTTCTTCGATCTGGATAACCGGGCAGCCCGCATCCGCCAACTCCCGCAACTCTTCATTGAGCGCCGCGGCCAAGTCCATGACCAGAGCGTGGTCGGTTTTATAGTACTCGTTCCACAGCATCATGGGCAGGCAAGTAGCACTGATCGAGCCGAACTTGACCGGTTTGCTGGCCATTTTCTGGGCGGTTTTCCAGATGGCAGAAAAGTGCAAGGGACCGCGCGTCACCTTGTCCGTGACCGCCGGAGGGTGGTAGGCTTCCTGCACCTCGTACAGGATATGGCCAGGCTTGATATCCGCATAGTCGAGAAAATGCGAAGAGTCGCGAAAGCCGCTCACCCCGTTGAGGCGTTCAATCGTATAAAAAAACCAGGAGCGCCCGCCTACTTCCAGATCAAAACGGGTGTCTCCATCGGTGAAGATGTCAAGGCCGGCCTGCTCTTGCTCGTTCATATAACAGGCAACCGCGTCGATATACTGCTCTCGATAGAGTGAGTCGCCCATCGCGACTTTAAATGGCCGACCTCGTAAACTCTCGGTAAACCAGGTCGGCTTTGGAAATGAGCCGACCATAGCCGTCGGCAGCTTTTTATCTTTTGTGGCGTTAAACATCGTCGCTCCTCCTGTTCGATCTGTATAGCTGGCGAATCATACACCTCGTGGCCGGGCGACTGTCAACCAGGATGGAAGCAGCCAGATCAGATCAGGGATAGTCACCATCCGATAGCCGGCATCTGAGCTGGGCGCTTCGGGTAAAGTGTGCTAGAGGCTGCTAAGAGACCGGCCTTGGACCGGAACCACCGGCCAAAATCGGAAAAAGGAGTAGGCCATGTTACGCGGCATTTATTCAGCATTGATTACCCCGTTTGATGAGAATGAAAACATTGATGAGCACGGGTTAGAGCAGCTCCTGGAATGGTCAATCGGGAAGGGTCTCAACGGCGTGTTTATTGTCAGTAGCACGGGAGAATCCTGGGCGCTTAGTTTTGAGGAGAAAGTGCGACTCTTTCGACACACCGTAGAGATCGTCAACAAACGTATTGCCGTGATTGCGGGTGTGGGTGTTCCCTCAACGCGTGAAGCGGTGCGACTGACTGAGGCGGCTCAAGCCGCGGGCGCCGACTCTGTCTGTGCCGTACCTCCGAGTTTTATTCGTCCAACCCAAGACGAAATGATCCAGCACTATAGTGCCATTGCCGAGGCCACGACCCTGCCTCTGCTGCTGTACAATATCCCGATGTTGGCGGGCAATGTCCTAGAACCACCCGCCGTGCGAACATTGGCTGAACGCTACGCCCACATTCAGGGGATAAAAGACAGCAGCGGAGATTTAACCCTGCTGAACAACCTGATGGTGCGACGGCGATCAGATTTCAGTGTCATGACTGGCATCGATACCTTACTCCTACCTGGCTTGTTGGCTGGCAGTCAGGGAGCAATTTTAGGCAGTGCAAACGTGTGCCCCGAACTCTCTCTGGAAGTTGTTCACCTCTTTGACGCCGGACAGCATAACCGCGCCTGGGAGGTGCAAAACCGCTTGACACGATTTTGGCCAGTCATGGGCTTTGGCTCGTTTCCTGCGCCGATCAAAGCCGCTATGCAACTCCGTAATCTTCCGGCGGGCCCGACTCGGCAGCCGATCGCACCGCTGACCGATACCGCTCAGGCTGAGCTGCGGCGCGAGTTGCAAGCCATGGGGATATTAGATTCATAGCACTCCTGCCGAAAGAGCAGCCCAAAATATTTAAGCGCTTGCAAGAGTTAGCGTTTTTTGTTAGCATTCCGGACATGGACCAGAAACGCCCGGACCCATACGCCACGCTTGGAGAATTCATTAAGCGTCAGCGCGAGCTATCGCAGCTTTCCCTCCGGCAGCTCGCAGACATATGCGGAATCTCCAACCCCTACCTCAGCCAGATTGAGCGCGGGCTACGGACGCCGAGCAGCATGATCCTGCAGTCGCTGGCGAAGGGGCTGCGCATTTCGGCCGAAACCTTGTATACCCAAGCCGGCATCCTTGACCCGCGAGAGGCTGAAGAGAGTAATGTGATCAAAGCGATTATGCACGATCCCGACCTGTCCGCCCGCCAGCGCGAGATGATGATCGATATGTATCGGTCTTTCCGAAAGGTGAATGATGTCGATGGTACGTCCTAAAAAGACCACTCTTGTCACCTAGGTGACATTTTTTTGTCTAGGGTGCTTGCAAAAGTTAGCATATATAGTTAGCATTAAACCAACCAAGAAACGAGCCGACAGCGTCGGCAATCGCATAACCACACAGGGAGGTTTCTTATGGCTGATAACGCGTGGAATTGCAGTGCTTTCAACAAGATGTTCGACACCGGTAACAATCCGTTTGTCAAGATGATGAGCGAGATGAATATGCCGTTCAGCGAATCGATGAAGCAAATGGCTGCGCAGTCGCTTGAGTCCAGCGAAAAATGGGCAAGCCGAGCCTTTGAGATGAACGAAAAGGCAACAGAGTGGGCGAAGGACACGCCGTTTGCGTCAATTTTTGAAACCCAACGCTCGTTTGCCCGTCAGATTTTTGACTCGTCAGCCGCACTGACCCGTCAGCTCTGGCAGCTTGAGCCCAAGGCCGAAGGGGCTGCGACAGAGTCGAGCAATTAAATCGGTATGATCTCTTGCGCGGAGGACATATCCATCCCTGCGATATCCTCCGCCTTTCCTTCACTTCTCGTCCAACAAGAGGCCGGCGACTTCTCGCAGGCGGTCCGGATGGACGATGAGCTTACGCCCATCTCGGAGCAAGACTTGCTGTCGTGCAAGCTCCTGCATATGCTCCGTCACTTTCTGGCGTGATGCACCCACAAGATCGGCGAGATCTTCATGGGTAAGCTGTAAGATAAGCATGGTCCCCCGGGCATCCTGAATACCGAACTTTTGTGCCAGTTCGAGCAGAGCTAAGGCTAGCTTTTGTCTCAGACTGGATCCTTGAAAATTTGTATACCGGTAGAGGAGGGCAAACCAACGGCCTACGGTTCCTTCCATCAGGGCACTGAAATCCGTAAATGGAACGTTGAGCAGCGTTGTCACAAAGACATCTGGCCGGACTGAACTGACCCAGCAATCGCTAAACGCCTCTGAACGAAAGGCACGGTACATACCTGGCATCAGCGAGGTAATACCAAATAACTCCCCAGGTGAGATAAGACTGACCAGAACCCGCTCTTCATCTGGGCTGCGCAAGGAGAGTTTGACAACGCCAGAAATCAGGAAATACACCGAATCTGAGGGAACTCCCTCGTTAAACAGGACGGTGCGTTTCTCGATGTGATGCAGATCCATCTGGCCCAGAAGCCGCTCTACCTGTTGATCTGAGGCCCAGGGAAAGGCCTTCAGTCGCCGGATCGTCGTCACATTCAGGACAGGTGTACGTACCATACGCGCTCTACCACAGGTTAGGCATCGGATAGCTTTATGGTTCACTACCCGAGGGAGATACTGTTTTCATTAGCTTCCCTTTTATTGTCACCCAAGTGACAATAAAGCAAGGCGCCTTTATATTTACTTCACACAACGCTGGGCAAGAATGCGTCCTGCCATCCGTAGACCCAGGCATCTTTTCATTGTAGTATGCCTAGCCTATAGAAAACACAGTGCGGGACGCTGAGCCCGCTATTCTACGATGGAGGAGGGCGGATGCGAAAAGTATACGCGTATCAGAAGCTATTTTCTTACCTGGTCATGGCCAGTTGTCTTTTTCTCTGGGCCTGCGGCGAACGGCCTATGGGACAGAAAGAAGAATTGGCGATTCAGCTCATCAAAGCGCATGCGACTGAAGACGGGTTCAGTATTGTTTCCAATATAGAGAAACAGCGGGATATAGCTGGCCGTGCTGGGAACCCGTGGACTCTGGGACCGTGGGAGGCTGGATTACTCTCTCAGGCAGACCGGATCAACGACGAGCTCAGTCAATATTTCAACATCTTCGAGGCTCCAGGAGGCCGGTGGGTCCGCTTTACATACACCGACAAGGATGGGACCCACGAGGCGCTCTGGGAGACGCATATCTATAAGAAGAACGTTGAAGGGAAGAACGACCTGGCAAAAGAGTTCATGACGTCGTCGCCTGAGTAAGACGCCGGTTTCCTCCGACAAGTCGTTTTTTTATATAACAGCGGCAGCTTGGGGAAGGGCTGAGTTGCCGCTACCGCGTATCCACTCACACACTCTATCCACTTTTCAGGTCTGCGTGTTGTCTTGTGAAGACAAGGCAACTATCAGATGAGGCTCCCGCTCTCGTTTCTGTAAGCGGGAGAGCACGTCTGCCAGAATACGGTAGACCTGTGGGTTCACGATCAGGCCAATATGGCGGCCGGTGACTTCCCGGTTCTCACGCTCAGGATCGATACTCGCATTCCACTCGACGACTTCATCCTGTTTGGAGAAGATTGAGGTAAACCCGACCTCTTCCGGCATGGATGAAATAACGCTGCGGTTAAAGTGGCAGTTACAGTGGAGCGTCCCGCACTCGGACGGAAGCTCTCCGCGCCAGCGCCGAAAGGGTTGCAGGACGCGTGAGGCAAACAACACCAGCGGGCTCACATTATTTGTCCGTTGAATGGGAGAACCCATCGTGACCACATGGCGGACCTGGTCGGGAAAATTTGTCCCCAGAAACCGCGCGAGCATGCCGCCGAGACTATGGCCAAAAACAATGAGCGGATGGCCGGTCTCCCGAATGATCTGGTTCAGCCGCCAGCGGAGCAAATGTCCTGTCCGATTCGGACAATCGATATTCCAGTCCAGCCCGGAGAAGTACGGATTATAGCCCATGCGGCTCAGCCAACCGGCTAAGAGTTGCAAGGTCCAGTCGCCGGCAAGAAATCCAGGGATCAGAAGAACGGGCTCTCCTGACGCCTGAGGGACCGGTGGATGACGATAGATGTCGTCCCGGAGAAGGGCACATAGTTGACGGTATGAGTCTGGGAAGGCCGCCGTTAACTGCCAGAAAAGCGCACTAAAACGCTCGGTGTCTTCTTGTTCAGGATATGCATCAGGAAGAAGATTATCCGGTGTCATGTTGTCCGTTCCCTCCCCCAAGGGCATCGACTAGATTTTTGCTTGCAATAGGTGATAACTTTTGCAAGCGTAACAAAAAGCTTGGGAGAAAGAAACCGGATGGTTCTCGCCCAAGTGGTACGATTGATGCGGCTTGAAGGAGGAGTATATGGCTGAAGCACGGATGCACATCGAACGTCCTTACCCTCATACGATTACTCTCCGTGACGGGTCAAGGGTGACGTTACGCTTAATGACGTCCTTTGATGCTGACCGCATTGTGAGTTTTGCACATAGTTTACCCGCAGACGATCTTCTCCATTTGAGAATTGACATCACGGACCCTGAAATTGTGAAGCAGTGGGTGCGGAATCTTGAAGCCCGTAAGACCGTGACGATCATTGCCGAAAACGGGGAGGAGATAGCCGGCTATGCCATTCTGCACCATCATGTAGTGACGTGGCAGCGTCATCTTGGAGAAATTCGTCTCTTGCTCGTCCCGGAGTATCGCTCTCAGGGATTAGGGCGGACGTTGGCAGAGGAAATTATTGCCATTGCCCAGGATTTAGAACTGAGCAAAGTGGTCGCTCAGATGATGCCAGACCAACCAGGAGCGCGTGCGCTTTTCCTCCGTCTTGGTTTCCAAACCGAGGCGCTCCTACCGGATTTTGTCATTGACCGCTCTGGACAGACGCGCGACCTGATTATCATGGCCTACGATATGACAGGCCTGTCCGGTCATGTGCATTCCGCCTAGGCGGTCCATTGAGTGGAGAGAGCGGCAGCTTACGCTGCGCTCGTACGGATATCGGCTGGGCTTTTGTCGGCATTGGCGGAACGGTTTGAAAAGCGTTCTGCCGCTTCCCGTAGTTCCCGGAAAGACGCCTTCAGACAGTCGGCATACTCCCACCCGTCCGGTATAAGTTGCGGATCAAGCGTGACGCCGATCGAGAGCTTCTGATTATAGCTGGCTACCGCATGGAACAGGCCTACTCGTTCCGCTAAGGGGCCCATCGGAAAAAATGCGTGTCGCTTATGCCCGGCGAGATACATCGGGACCTGGGGACCAGGAATATTCATGACCACCGTATTCGCCAGCGTGCTCATTGAGGGTGCCTGGCCGGCGAGTGCTTGCCAAGCTGGCGGGATGCAGGTCGCCAAGGACTGCAAGGTATGGAAGGTGCCAGCCTGATCCTGCTCGTACAACTCCTCAATTGTCGATTTTTGTGCGGACAGCCGTAAAATCGGGTCGGTGATACCTACATACAACGGGATTAACATCGTCGCCGTTCGGTCTGTGGGTCGCCTTCCGCGCCTGATGCGTGGCTCGTGTCGTTTGAGGTTGACGGGAGAAGCAACACGGAGTTCCAGGCCTTCTGTATTGTGTCCTTTGGCTCGTAAATAGCGTCCAATACCTCCGGCAATAATCGTCAGCACGACATCGTTTACGGTTCCTCTCAGAACCGAACGAATGAAGCGCGCTTCGGCAAAAGAGAACTCAAGCCACGTCAATTGTCGCTGGCCTGACAGAGTCGCATTAAACGGGGTGCGCGGTACGGGTTGCATGAGGGTTGGAATGAGGCTCATCAGCGCGGTACTTAGTCGTTTTGACCGTGAGCCGTGGGGCGGCGAGCGAAAGGCCTGGAAACTCTGATCGGCCCACCACTGCACCACCTCAGTCATGCGGTCCCGCACCGCCTCTTGCAGAAGCGTCATCGCATCGGGAATGGCTTCAGGCTCCCACGAATCGTGTGGCGGTGAGCCGTGTTCGCTCTCCGGTCTCAGGTCATGCAGGACAAGCATCAGATCAATGCCTGAGACGCCTTCCAGCATAGCTTGGTGAACGCGGGCCAGGACCATGGTGTCACCGTCCGGACGGCCGTGGATGAGCGTCAGTTTCCACAAGGGTCGGTCTCGATCCAATGGCGTGCTAAACACTTGGCTGCATACCTGAGAAATAACCCGATCATCGGCCAGAGGAGGAAGGGTGACTTCGTCTACATGATAGGTAAGATCGAAATCTGGATCATCCTCCCAGGTAGGATGGGCAATGTTCAGGGGAGCGAAAACAGCCTTCTGGCGATACTGGGGTAGGCGGTCAAAACGACTTTCAATTAATGAACAGAGCTCGTCTTTTGAAAGAGTGCCATCATACAGGCTACAGCCCCCAATATGCATGGGGGTGTGTGGTTTCTCTCTGTAGAGAAAGGCTGCCTCAGTCTGAGTTAAACGTCTATACGTCCTGTCTTGAGCCATATCTGACTTGTTAGAGGATATACAGGGAGAAAAAAAGAGGGACCGCAGTCCCTCTTCCTTATGGTTTCAGCGAGTGGGGAAAACCGAACTAGGCTGCTACACGTTTGAGAGGGGTAGCAGGCTGCTCAACCTTTGGAGATATCGCTCTGAGACCTGTTTCCCCCCGGAGAGCCGTGACTTCTTCCCTGAGAGCACGAATCTCGGTCTGGAGTGCCCGAGTCTCATTCGCTGACGGCAGTCCCGCCGCTTGGGTCAACCCAGTCAGAACGGTCTTGGTCAGGGCATTACTGACCTGCTGCCAGCGCAAAAATCCGTCCAGTGCCCGTGCAGTTGCCTCCGTAAACTGTGGGGTGCGATACAAGTTATCGATGCCCTGAGAGGCCAGTCGGACCATGGCATCATAGCCACCCCAGGCGCTGGTCGTTGTTTCTTGGTCATCTCCCAAGCCCAAACCCTGCCGTATACCAGCTACGGGCAGGTCGAAGAGCAGGGTCTTATATACTTTCATGGCATCCGTCATCATATTCGCGACATTAGTCTCTGCCATTGCCATTCTCCTTCATGTGTTTCGTGTGAACGTTTTCTACTCTACGACGATTGCAGGACCCAACCAAGCAAGCCATCGTCACCTATGTGACCTTCGTTTCTGTTTTTTTGAGACTAACTCTTCTTTTTGTCTCCTCGGTGACATCGCCGTGACCTTGCATGAAAAAAGAAGTCAAAGGAATGAAGCGGCAAATCAGGTGCCATCCTGCTGCATGAGAGATATCCCTGAAAGACAAGGTAAATTTTCTCTCTCAAGGAGCGCGGAGGCAGGAGACTGCCAAATTCCCGGGCACCAAGTGTTGACCAGGCAACACAAACCTGCACGGAGCAAGCCAGTTTGCCGTTCGGGGAGCGAGCCTTTATAGTACTCTTCTCCGGCACGTCTCACGGCCCAAGAAAAAAGGAGAGGGAGAAATGACTCACGAGGAAATGGTTCAAGAACTCTGGGACCGAGAACACATTAAAGAACTGACCTACCAGTACGGTTTGGCAATTGAGGCCCAGGATGAGGAAAAAATGGCCAATTTGTTCACCCCGGACGGCTCGGTGGATTTCAGTGCCATGGGCCGAGGCGTGATACAAGGGACAGACGCTATTAAAGAATTTTACCGCTCAACCTGGCCCCTCAAGGTCAAGCCGTTTTTCACGAATCATGTCATGCAGATTCATGGAGACACTGCGACCGGCATCTGTTCGGTTGAGAACCGGGCCACCCGCGGCAGCGAGAGCCTCATTGGCGCGGGCCGCCTGCATGACGAGTACGTCAAGGTGGACGGGGTGTGGAAATTCAAATCCCGCCGGGTGGATATGTTCTACTTCACTCCTATATCCGAAGGTTGGGCCAAGGTGGATGGTCTCGGAAAATTGGAGGTCGGGCAAGAGTCCTGAGAACAGCACAATAGGGTTGAATATCATAGCTGAAGATGCTAGCGAAAAAGGGTCGACGAAGTTTTGTTAGAGTAACTGTACGAAGGGAGGCTACAGATGAAGCGTTGGACGATAGTGATGGCATTGGCCCTGGCTATAGGGCTCATTAGTGCTCCTGTCGGTGTGTATGCGGATAGCCACGAGGCAGGAGAAACTTCTAGCGACAGCGGCGGCGACGGTGGCGGCGATGAGAAAAAGGACGATGGGAACGGTGGTGGAGACGGCGGTGACGGTGCTTGTGGTGGTGGCGATGCGTCGCATGAGGGCTCACACTAAGCCCTTGGGCCTTGTATCCCTCACATAGGTAGACAATACGGAACGGGGCGTTCTTTTGAAGAACGCCCCGTTTTTTATACAGGAACCTCATCCATAGAAAATATCCTTTTCCGGCTCTATTCCGGTGCTAGGCTAGAGAGCATCACCGGGTTGGGAGAAGTAATGGGGCGGGCCCTACCCAAGAGCGCTTTCTTTTCGGACGTCACATCGGCTGACATCCAACGCGAAAAAAATCGCGCCCGCGAACTGCGCCGCTCAGCCTGGTGGAAGCGCAAACGTGCGAGCGGGGTGTGTTACTACTGTCAGCAGCAGTTCCCTCCGGCCGAACTCACCATGGACCATCTTGTTCCTCTCGTCCGGGGTGGGAAGTCAACCAAAGGTAACCTGGTTGCCGCGTGCAAAGACTGCAATAGTAAAAAAAAGTATGCCTTGCCCTGGGAATGGGAAGTTGAGCAAACGCAGTCCTCGTCTCATGAGTGAGCTGTTATGAGGGAACCTCGATTTCGAGGGTGTCGCCTGTTCGCCGCACGGGATAAGTCCGAGCTGGCCTGCGAGCAGGGCCGCGGAGGACTGCTCCGGTTTTCAGATCAAAACGAGCGCCATGCGCTCGGCATATAAGGGTGTGGTCCGTTACGATTCCGGCCGAAAGCGGAACTCGATTATGCGGACAGGCGTTATACAGCGCATAGACCTCCTCGCCCAGTCGAAAAATCGCGATTTTTCTTCCAGCAACGACGACAGGCTTGCCTTGGCCGTCGGGAAAATTGTCCAACGCGCCGAGTGGAACACAGACGGGAGGCGGTGGAGGCAGAGAAGGAGAAGATAGGGAAGGAAAGAAGCGACGAAGAAATTTCTGGTACAGACTCAAAACAGACGCCCCCAGAATACGCTCATCCGGCCGTCGAGTCCCCAGTCCCCAACCTCTAACCCCTCATCCTCTCCATTCTACTCCGCCGGAAAATCATACAGATTGACACAATTATCGTGTACGATCTTGCGTGTATCGTCTTCTGGAATAGCAGAAAAATTATTCGCCACCTGCTGGCGCGAGAAGGGCCACACCCCTTCGGTATGGGGATAATCTGAGCCCCACATCAGGTGCTCAACACCCATCAACTCGCGGGTGAGCACTCCGGCGCGATCGTCCTCGAACGTGGCATAAAACTGACGATGGAAATAAGTGCTTGGGTGCTCGGGCAAACGTGGCTCCATCCAGCCCTTATGGTCCTGCCACCAGTGATCCATAAATCCCAGTGCCGCCCCAATCCAGCCGATCCCGCTTTCGACCAAGGCCCATTTCAACTTGGGGAAACGGATCGGAGCGCCACCCCAAATAAGCTGCTGCAAGGTCTCGTTCATCTCAAACTTCACAATGCCGATGATGATGCCACCAGCACCCGGACCATGGGAGCGGCCAAACGGGTCACGACCGCCAATGTGAATGCTGGCAATGAGGTTCATGTCCTGTAGTGCGGCCCACAGCGGGTCCCAGTCAGGCAGATTATACGGACGGTCGTCCACCCAGGCCGGTAACATCACACTGACGAGACCCAGCTTGGCGCAGCGCTCCGTTTCCGTAATAGCCCATTCAATCGGACCCCGGCACGGCACCATGCCCACCCCTTTAAGCCGGTCCGGATAGGCCGAACAATATTCCGCCAGCCAGTCGTTATACGCCCGGCAGCAGGCGTACAGGTATTCGGCATCAGGGGCACGCACCAGCGTCAGCCCCACTCCAGGATAGATGACCTCCCCGGACACCCCATCCATGTCCTGGTCTTTCAGCCGCTCATGCGGGTCCCAGCTCCCAGGACGATTATCCGCATAACGAAAGCCCTTCGGGGCGGGGATATCCATACCCTGGGCCTTGAGGTCCTGCATTGGCCCCTCAAACGCCAAGGGACGCGGCCGCAGACCGTCAATGACAATATAATCCCCGCTCTCGTCCAGGGCCTCAATGCGCGGTGCTTTATCCCGCCATTTCTTGTCCATCCGCGTCAGCCACAGATCAGCTGGCTCCACAATATGAGAATCGGCTGAGAGGAGGCGTTTGGTATAGGGCTCGGTCATGCTTGCACCCCGTCTGTCTTACTTCTTCGAAGCTCCCGCCTTTTTCACCGTCGTCCTCTTTTTTGCCGTCACTCGCTTCTTGGAGGGCGCCCGTTTTGCCGATGCGGTCCGTTTTCTCGCGGGCTTGAGCGAAACTTTATTACACGTACACGTCCCGACTTGATGCAACTCGATGATATTATCAAAGGGGTCGCGGACAAACACTTGGTCTGAATTCTGACCAACGAGGCCCTGGATACCCCAATACCAAATTTTGCGCTTATCGAGCTCTTTCCGCGCGGCCTGAATGTCTTTGACCGCCAGGGCGACATGGGGCAGGGTGGGGTCTTCTTTCCTAGAGCGGGCCATCGGCGACTTGCCTTTAGCGCCCATCAGATGAATCTGGGTGGTGTTCTTCCCTTCACCTACATACATCCAAAAACCGGGAATGGATGCAATGTTCGGCCGAGCCGGGTCTGTGTTCAGACCCAAAACATCAGCATAAAACTTCCGTGCTTTTTCCGCATCCTTTTGGGTGTTGCCGATCCGAATCCCGTGATGATGCAGCTCCACAACTTCAATAGCCATACTCATCCCTCCTTGGAGTAACATTTGCTATCCCCTGGTATATAGCACAAGCGGGACAGGAAGGAAAAAGCGTCCTCTCTCTCGGTCGTTCAGCGGTATGCATTCTTCTTTGCACGAGGAGGGATCGTGAGGGCGAGTGACAACGGTCTCAAGAATAGTGTAGGGTGCGGATGGAGAGAAGAAGCGCACCTTGCACCCTATCTGAGGAAACTCCATCAATCTCGTTTCCTGGTCACAGAGGTATACCCGGAAGACCTGGAAGTGTCACAAGGCAACAGCGCCCGTCTGTTGCGCAAAAAGGAATACTGAGCCGTTTATGTCTTCACAACAACGCACAACGCCGCCCGCCCGCCTGGAGATTGTGAAAGGCCCATGGACGCCCGTGGCCAAACAGCAGGCGCTCGAGCGAGAAGTGCTGGGGCATTATATCGAATATTTTAACCGGGCCATGAAAACGCGCAATTGGTCACCGTGGCACGATTTCCCACTTCAAGAGATGCGTCAGTTCGGGGAGCGACTGAGCAAAGAAACGGTCAACCTGCTAGAGGGCTTCCTCGGCGTGGAAGAATACGTTGCCGACTATGTGATGGCAGGGCTCGAACTCTTTCGTCATAACCGCACCCGACGGAATATGCAGTTACAGTGGGGGGCAGAAGAATCGCGCCACGGCGTTGCCTGGGAAATCGTGTTGCAGCATTCCGGGGTCCGCACTGAGTCAGAAATCCAAGCCTATCTCACTAAGGTGCAAGCAGCACGGTGGAAACTAGAACAGCACTCCGGCCTCGATACGCCGCTCGGAAGCACGGTCTACGCCATGGTTCAGGAGCGCGCGGCCTATTTCAACTATCAAGAAATGCGAGCGCGCGTTCGTGAAGAATACAGCCTGCCGGTCGCGCCTACGCAGCAAGAGAAGAAACGCGGCTCTGAGATCGGAGCTTCGGAAGCCGTGCGCGTGGTTGGTCAAGATGAGATCTCCCATCATGGTTTCTTTCT
Organism: uncultured Binatia bacterium (SeqCode); assembly: GCA_965243855.1. Classification (GTDB taxonomy): domain Bacteria; phylum Desulfobacterota; class Binatia; order Bin18; family Bin18; genus Bin18. The sequence goes on from CBDEWE010000003.1 coordinate 837,048, forward strand.
GAAGATTGTCCAGAGCCATATCAAATACTTCCCGTCGCTCACGTTCGAGACTATGAACACCGTCTTTCGCGGGTTTGAGATGCCGGCCCTGCGCTTTATTCCGAATGCCCGCAGTTATCTACGCGCTGTCTTGCGGACCAAGCTGTACAGTGGTGAGATCCACCGTCAACAGGTCCACAACCCCATCTTGAAAGCCCTAGGATTGGAGGGCAACGACGCCTTTGAGAAGGCGGTTCAATCCGCCCGCTGCCTCCCTGATGATCTCGGTCCGGACGGTATTACACTCAGCCGGACAGGCGAGTGGATTGTCGCCTACCGCGCATAATGAGGCGCCTGAAGCCGGCGCGTCTTAGCGCCGGGCCGCCACCCCAACGCCAATCAACACAATGAGCCCGCCAACCAGATGGGGCAGCGTTAATGCCTCGTCGAGAAAGACATACGCGATCCCAATGGCCATGACCGGCACGAGGTTGATAAACACACCCGCGCGGCTCGGCCCCAGGATCTCAACCGCCTGGTAATACCAAAAGTGGGCGAAAGTCCCGAGTGTGCTTTGATACGCCACCGCCAGCCAGGAATCCCAGCGCGTTTCGGCCACCTGCCAGCTCTCCCATTCGGTCAGCCAGCAGGCAATGAGTAAATACGTTGCGCCGGCAATATACGCATAGGTCGTTGCCGCCAGCGGAGAGACCACCTGCATGAGGTGGCGACCATAGGTCGTATAGATGCCCCAGGCAAACAGCGTGGCCACAATAATCAGATCGCCCGGGTTGTATGCGCTGGCGGTAACGACCTGCCACGAGCCCCGCGAAACAATCACCCCAACGCCAACAATGGAGATAACAATGCCCAGGAGCATCTTGGCCGACATTTTCTCTCTCAGAAATATGGCTGCCAGGAGCGCAATGGCAATCGGCGACGCTGCATTGAGCAGGGCCGCATTCGTGGCCGTGGTGAAACGTAGTCCCTGATAACTGCCGCCCACAGACAGCAGATAGCCGGTGAAGCCGAGAAAAAGAAAACTGCCGACTAGACGGGGTGTCCAGCTAACCGGCATCTCTTCCGCATCGTTTTTGCGCTGGAGATAGAGAAAGAGGAGCACCGCGCCAATGGTTAGACGAATGGCCGCAAACGTAAAGGGCGGGATGCTGCGCAGAGCGACTTTCCCGGTGGGAAACAGGCCGGCCCATACCAGGGCCGTCAGGATCATCAGCAGCAGGGCGCGGCGTTGGGGGGATAGGGCCATGTGAACGCGAGGTAAATCGTAGGCAGTGTCAAATCGAGTGGAATAACGCTAGCGCAGGGCTGGCATGATTTCTTTGGCAAACACCCGCACGGCCTCTCGATCGTACAGGCCCGGACGACGCAAATTAATAATGAAGTGGGTGACACCAATATCGATATACGTCTGGAGTTGGGCGCGGATCTCAGCCGGTGTGCCGGCGATAATAGTCTGGCGTGCCTCTTCTTCAGTCAGACCTCGTATGGTCATGGCGCGTTGCAGCACCTGTTGCAACGCTTCGGGGCTCGGGTTGAGATACATCGGGGTCAGATAGGAACGTTCAATTTCGCTACAGTCTCGGTTGATATCCTGACAGTATTGCTCAAGCACCTGATTCTTCTTGGCAAACTGGCCGGGCGAAAGAATCGGCGCGTTCCACATCTGGGCATAGCGGGCGACAATCGGCAGGGTCAGCTTTTCACCGACCCCGCCAATCATAATCGGCGGCATTGGTTGTTGCACCGGCTTCGGGACAAACGGCGCGTCCACCAGCGAGTAATATTTGCCCGCATGTGACGCGGTCGGGTTGGCTTGCCAGAGCTTGGTGATCACTTGCAGCGCTTCGTCCAGACGGCGGGCGCGGCCTTTCATCGTGGAGAACTCGACCCCATAGGCTTCGTGCTCACGTTTGAACCAGCCCGAGCCAATACCAAAAATAAGTCGACCGTTGCTCAGATGATCCACCGTAGTCGCCATTTTTGCCAGGATGGACGGATGGCGAAAGGTATTGCTGGTTACCATACAGCCAATCTGAATTTTTGAGGTGGAGGCCGCCATCGCCCCGAGCAAGGTCCAAGACTCAAGCATGGCCCCGTCTGACGGACCCACACTGGGCAGCAGGTGATCGTTCACCCATAAAGTATCGAATCCCAATGCCTCGGCCTCTTGCCACACGTCCTTGAGTTCCTCGACCGTGGTTTGCTGCTGCGCGACTTGCAGGCCAAAGCGGATGGACGGCTTCTTGTCTTCGGCTTGCGCCGGAACGCTCAAGAGCACCAGACAGGCAGTCACGAGCCAATACACAGACGTACGCATAAGATATCCTCCTCCCTGGCACGCCTACCAGCTATACCGAGACGGCTCAAGTTCCTGGACGTGAGATAGAAGAGGGGAAGAGATACAGAGGAAGGGCTTACACTCCATCGTGCACGTCTGCACCCGGCGTGTCTTCCTGCTCCACCTCAAACCCGGCGGCTTCAACGAGTTGATGGGCGTCCTGAGCCTGCTGACCTGGGGTGGTGAGATAGCCTTCGACAAAAATCGAGTTCGCCGGATAGAAGGCCAGCCCCGACCATTGGCCGAGATAGAGTTCGCGTCCCGCAGCCATACGAATTTCGCTGCGCGGATTCAGGAAGCGCATCAGACAGAGTGCCTTAAGCCCCCGGACGGGATCGAAGTCTTTACGCGAACCGAGCGGCGTGCCGTCGATGGGATACAGAAAATTGACTGGTACGGAGTCAATGTTCAGCGCCCGGACGGCATAGGCTAATTCGACCACGTCCTCGTCTTCCTCCCCCATACCGATAATGCCGCCGCTACACGTGGATAGCCCGGCCCGCTTGACGTTTTTGACGGTCTCAACCCGGTCCTCATAGGTATGCGTTGAGCAAATCTCCGCGTAAAATTCACGGCTGGTATTGAGGTTGTGGTTGACCCAGCCGACGCCGGCGTCTTTGAGCGTACGGGCCTGGGGTTCGCTCATGAGTCCCAGAGAGACACAAATCTCCAGGCCGGGGAACTCAGCTTTGATCCGGCGTGTCGCTGCGGTCAGATGGTCAATATCGCGCGCGTTCGGGCCACGTCCGCTAGCGACCATGCAATAGCGCCGCGCACCGGCTTGGGCGGCCTTGCGCGCGCCGGCAAGCAGTTCGTCCGTTGAGAGCAGGCGGTATTTGTCAATCGGAGCCTCGGAGATGGAGGACTGTGAACAGTAATTGCAATCTTCCGGGCATAAGCCGCTGCGCGCGTTTTGTAAAACGCAGATCTTGACTTTTCGCCCAAAGAACTTTTCCCGCACCGTGAAGGCCGCCTGCAGCAGGTCGGATAGCTCCTCATCGGCGGTCTGTAGAACAGCGAAGGCGTCTTCACGCGACAGTAACTCGCCGGCTAATGATTGGGTCGCGAAGTGCGAGAAGCTATTCATACGGTTTTCCCTTTCCGTCAAAACGTGCTGCGCAGGACTCTGCTCTATCCGAGCAGTCCGGGAAGATCAACTGCTGTGACGAACAGTTCGCTCAGCATCTTGCGGTCCCGGTCGATATCTTCGCTCAACGCAAGATGAGGAATAATGCCTCGGCACGGCGCGTCGGTCAGGCCGGCCAAGGTCGCCGCGTTGGTTTTGATGGCATCATCTGCGGTCCGGGTCGGATGGTTGAGGATATAGCCGGCTAGGGGTAAACCACGGGTCTCCATACAGTGCAGCGTCAGCAAGGTATGATTCAACGCTCCCAGCTTTGAGCCGACTACGACGAGAATCGGAATCCCAAGATCGCGAGCCAAGTCGGCAAATGAATAGCGGCCCACGAGCGGCACCAGCAGACCGCCGGCGCCCTCTACCAGCGTCACCTCGTGCTGGCCGACAATCGACTGAAAAACCTCGACAATCCGATCCGGCCGGATGGTCACACCGGCCTGCTCGGCCGCCACACTCGGGGCGACCGGTGGAGAAAAACGGTAGGGACACACAGTCTCAAGCGGTAACTTGCTCTGGGCATAGCCAGCCAGACGCATGGCGTCGTCCGGGTACAAAACCCCGTCTCGTCTATCGCAGCCGGTTTCTGCCGGCTTGAGTACGCCCACCCGTTTGCCTTGGGCGGTCAGGGCCGCGGCAATGCCACAGCCCACCAGAGTTTTGCCAATGCCGGTATCCGTGCCGGTGATAAACAGGCTGGTCATGTGACGGTCTGAATGGAGGTGTGGACAACATCGAGCAGGTGTGACAACTCAGCCTCGGTAATACTAAGCGGCGGCATGAGAATGATGATGCTGCCCAACGGCCGAATCATTACTCCGTGCCTGCGTGCCTCCTGGATGACCCGAATGCCGATCTTCTCAGCAGGATTATAGGCAACCTTTTTGGCCGGGTCGCGCATCAATTCGATCCCGACCATCATGCCCCACTGTCGAATGTCGGCCACATGGGGGAGGGGAGCGATATCGGTCTGGAGACGTTGGGTCAGCAGGGCGATCTTGGGTTGCAAACGCTCAAGGACCCGCTCTTTGGTAAAAACCTCCAGGCTGGCCAAGGCCGCGGCGCAGGCCACGGGATTGCCGGTATACGTATGGCCATGAAAGAAGGTTTTGAACTCTTCGTAGGGCGCGAGAAAGGCGGAAAAAATTTCCTCGGTTGCCAGGGTGGCCGCGAGCGGCAGATAGCCGCCGGTAATGCCCTTGGCCACGCAGAACAAGTCCGGACTGACGTCGGCATGCTCGCAGGCAAACATTTTTCCGGTACGGCCAAACCCGGTGGCCACCTCGTCACAGATGAAGAGGATGCCATGCTGCCGGGTGAGCTGTCGCAGGGTACGCACATATTCGACCGGATGCGCCCACATCCCGGCCGCACCCTGCATAAGGGGTTCTATAATCACAGCTGCCATCTCTGAGTGCTGCCGGGCGAGTGTGTGTTCGGCCTCTTCTTGAGCCGCGGCCAGCGCCCGCTCGGTCGACATGCCGCGGACAAAGCGAAACACATGCGGTGGGGTCAGCCGGACCGTATCTGCCAAAAGGGGCCGATAAAAATGGTGAAAAAGTTCGGAGTAGCCCACGCTGACCGCGCCCAGGGTATCGCCGTGGTAGGCTTCGACTAAGGAGGCGAATTTTGTGCGCCGGGTTTCTCCACGCAACTGCCAGTACTGAAACGCCAGTTTAAGTGCGATTTCCGTGGCAGTGGCTCCCGCGTCCGAATAGAACACGCGGGTCAGCCCGGACGGCGCCAGCTCAACCAGTTTTTTGGCCAGCAGTATGGACGGGATATTGGCCAGCCCGAGCATGGTCGAATGCGAGATCCGGTTGACCTGCTCGGTAATGGCGGTGTTGAGGCGGGGATGGGTATGGCCGTGAATGTTGCACCATAACGAAGAGACTCCGTCCAGATAGCGTTTGCCGCTAACATCAATCACATAATTGCCTTCGCCCCTGGCAATAATAATCGGGTCTTCCTGCAACCAGTCCTGCATCTGGGTAAACGGGTGCCACACATAGCTATGATCCCAGGCTTTGAGGTCGGCATACGACGGGCTGCTCATCGAATCCCGACCTCCTTGCCAGCTGCGGCAAACGTGTCCAGCGTGCGTGACAGATGGTCCTGGGTGTGGGTTGCCATCGGAGTCACGCGAATACGGGAGGTACCTTCCGGAACGGTTGGCGGGCGGATGCCATGGGCAAAGACGCCACGCTGGAGGATGGCGGCGGCTACGACCATGGTCTCGCGTGCCTCGCCGATGATGACCGGCAGAATCTGCGAGTGGGTCGCGCCCAGCGTATAGCCGAGCGAACGGAGCCCGTCTGCCAGCACCCGGGTATTCTCCCACAACTGCTGTCGTCGCTCGGGTTCCTGCTCCACGATATCGAGGGCGGCGAGGACCGCCGCCGCAACCGCGGGCGGAATCGCCGTGGTATAGATGAAACTCCGCGCCCGATTCACCAGCCAGTCAATCAACTCGTGACTGCCGGCCACAAAGGCCCCTACGCAGCCCAGTGCCTTGCCCAAGGTGCCCATCTGGATATCGACCCGCCCGGTCAGGCCGAACTCCTCGACCAAGCCGCTGCCGTGCGGTCCGAACACGCCGGTTGCGTGGGCCTCATCAACCATCACCCAGGCGTCATACTGTTGGGCTAGGCTGACAATCTCTGCCAGTGGAGCCAGGTCTCCGTCCATGCTGAACACGCTGTCTGTCACAATCAGGCGCTGGCCGGTCGCTGGGCACGCTTTCAGCAGTTCATCCAGATGCTCGGTGTCGGCGTGACGATAGACCCGAGTATCAGCCCGCGACAGGCGACACCCGTCGATGATGCTGGCGTGGTTCAGGCTGTCGCTTAAAATCGTATCGCCCGGTCCCATCAGGGCGGACAGTACCCCGATATTGGCGTGATAACCTGTCGGAAAAACAAGGGAGGCTTCTGTCTTTTTGAGTGTGGCGAGGCGCTGTTCCAACTCATGATGGACGGCCATGGAACCGGAAATCAGACGCGAAGCGCCACTGCCGCAGCCGTACTGCGCAATCGCCTCTTGGGCCGCCTGCTTGAGGGCCGGGTGATTGGCCAAACCCAAGTAATTATTAGAGGAAAACAGCAACACCTCTTGGCCTTCCAGGACAATGGATGCGTCCTGCGCGCCCTCGACTGCGCGCAAGCGACGATACAAGCCGTTCTCTTTCACCTCGGCGAGACGAGCCGTGAGTATCTCTTTGCGCATGCGCGCTCATACTGCCGGTAAAGAGTAAACGTGTCCAGCATCTCATATCTATTGGAGTGGAGGACACGTTTACTCTTTAAATCACCGCAGGTGGCTACCCTTTTGAGAACTCGACCAAAAGGTGGTACGAAGAACCATGCTTTCTCCTGTCGAAAAACTGAATACCGCCCTGCGTCAAAACCGGCCCGAAGACTATGCCACACAAGCGCACCGGGAGATTGGTCTGCGGCCGGTACGGTTCGGTCCTGGTACGTCCGAATGGGAATGGGACGCCAGCCACCCCCGCGTGTTGAATCCGTTCGGCTATGTGGCCGGTGGCTATCTGAGCGTTTTTGCTGACGAGTTGCTGAGCAGCGCCATCGGATCGGTCATGGACGAGGGTGAATTTGCCACGACCGCCGAGCTGAAAATCAGTTTTCTCAAGCCGGTCAAAAAGGGCCTAGTCACAGGGGTGGGCAAAGTCCTGCGGAAAGGCCAGCGGGTGGCGTTTGTTGAAGCGACCATCCACAATGCACAAGACGAAGTCGTCGCCACGGTGAGCAGTACGTGGACCGTGGTGGCAACAAAAGGGGCAAAATAACGAACCGAAGAAAAGAGCGTCAAAATCCCCTCTTGGGAGGGGGGCCGCGTAGCGGCGAGGTGGGTTCCTCGTGTATTCTCACTGAGCGGTGTGATACGGAGATAAAAACCCCCAGCCCAGACTCGTAAGCCAAACTGATCTGGGAAATAAAGGAGATCATCGTATGGGTATTGTCGAACGGTTCCTTGAATATGCACAAGCTTTTGAAGATGCGTATGACAGCGATGACTGGTCGCTGCTTGAGCCTTATTTTACCGAAGATTCGGTATACGATTTCATTGCCGGACCGCCCCTTGGCGCACGGCATGAAAGCCGGGCCACGATCCTGAGCGATTTTCAGGTCGCGGTGAATGGCTTCGACCGTCGCTTTACCTCACGTCGCGTTGAATTCGCTGAGGGACCAATGGAAAAGAATGGCGAGGTCTGGATGCGCTGGGTCGCGACTTACACCCTGGACGGTGCGCCCGACTGCCGCATGGAAGGCGAGGAGCGGGCTGTCTTTGAGGGAGACCGTATCAGTCTGCTGGAAGATAAAGTCTCTGACGAGGAATGCCAACGTCTGGTCGCGTATCTGGAAGTGCACGGCGGTAAGATGAAACCGGCGGCCTGAGCGACGCCCGAGAAAGTAGAGCGAGAAGACTATAGAGATGAGTTCGCAGGAACTGCGAGTATAGGAAGATACACAACAGGAGGATGTGTTATGCAAATCGGGACAATTGCGCTATTTCAACGCTATGGCTATGACGACAGTGTGACGGACAGCCAAGTCTACCGGGAAGAGTTGGCTCTGGCCTCGCAGTTAGAGGAACTCGGCTATGACGCGCACTGGTCCGTGGAGCATCACTTTGAGGACTACTCCTTTTGTCCCGATAACGCCATTTATCTGGGCCATCTAGCGGCCATTACCACAAGGCTCAAGCTGGCCACCGGCGCGGTGATCGTGCCGTGGAACACGCCACTGCGTTCAGCCGAGAAGGTTGCACTGTTGGACGAGCTGTCGAACGGTCGGGTGATCTTTGGTATGGGTCGCGGCTTGTCACGCCGGGAGTATGACCAGTTCGGCATTGATATGGACACCTCGCGGGAGCGTTTTGACGAAGCTGTGCCCATGATTCTCAACGCCCTGGAGACCGGCATTATTGAGGGCAACGGGAAATATTATCAGCAACCACGGGCGCCGATTCGTCCCAAGCCCACGCGGACATTCAAGGGACGCACGACCCAGGTGGCGATGTCGCCCGATTCGGCCCTCGAAGCGGCCAAGCACTGCGCCCAGATGATGGTCTTCACCCAAAAGTCGATTGAGGAGCACAATGCGGATTTTGAACCCTATCGAACTCTGTTTCGCGAACTCCACGGCGTTGATGCTCCTCCACCCATGATGGCCGGCATGTCTGTCTGCCACGAAGACGCTGGCCGGGCCGAGGAGCTGGCCCACAAATATATCGCGGGTTATCTGCTGTCGGCCATGCACCATTACGAACTCATGGGCGATCACTTCAAGAATGCCAAGGGCTACGAAGCTTATGGCGATGCCGTAGACACGCTTCGTGAGTTGGGCCTTGAAGGTATGGCCGAGATGTATGTCAACGCGCAGGCATGGGGCACTCCGCAGCAGATTCTGGACAAGCTGTCCCACTGGCGAGAGGTGGTCGGACGGTTTGATCTGATCTTCGGCTTTCGCGGGGCCGGGATGCCGTTCGAAGATGCCGAGCGCTCCCAGCGTTTAATCGCGCAAAAAGTCATTCCCGAACTCCGGCAGTGGGACGTTGAAGCAAAAGCGGCCTAGGCCATTTGTTTCGTCCGCGTTCCTCCCCACCGCTTCCGCCTGGATTCCTGTGAGAGCGGGAATCCGGGCTTCATTTTTTATCGTCCAAATTTTGTCATCCCAGCCCCCACTTTTTGCCCAATTTTGTACTGTTAGGGGCTCAAAAGTCCTTTGAATTCAAAAGGTTAATCGAAACCCCCGCTTTTTCCCCTATTTGTGCACAAAGTCGGGGTCGAAAATTCCCTTCTCGATTATGGCGGACGGAGGATCGAAAAAGGATTGACATGAAGGACAATGGCTTTTATAGTTCCATTTCAACTTACAATGCAACATTAAAAAGTCAGGACAGAAGAGATGAAGAAGCCAGTTTCTGAGAAATTAAAAAGAATACAAAAGGCCCTCAAACCGCTGGAAATACCGGGCAAGTCGGCGGATGCGCCCGTCAAGCCGGCCCATCTCGCTAAGCTGATGGACGTTGCCCCATCTTCCCTGTCTCGCTGGATGAAGGACGAGGTCGTACCGAGAGGCCAACAAAAGGAGCGCCTTGATATCTTGTATCGGACAGTCGTTGAGGCCGAGAAAAATGAAGAGGCCAAGAAGATTCTGAAAAAACTCGTCAGTCCTATACCCACTATCAGTCTGGTGGCTGGTGCCGCTCTCAGTCCCATAGGTTTTGGTTTGTTTGGTGCGATCGCAGCCGCTGGGTTGGGTTGGCTCCTGTCCGATAAAGAAGATGAAGACGCTAATTAAGGAGGAATCTGGAAAGAAAGGATGAATTTCAAGGACTTTTGTCATGAAGGGGTTGACTGAATTCCATTGGCACTTACAATGGAATAAATTATGCAACTCAGAAGAGGGGGAAGTTCAAATGACTGAAACGATTATGGCACCTACGGCCCAGCGTCTATGGGAAAAGTTCACGAGAGGTGCATCCGAAGAGGACTCCCAGCGTATCGAGGAGAAGCTCCCCTTCATGAGAAAAGATCTCATCAAGAAAATCTGGGGCGAAGTGACACTCTTGGGGAAACTCATTAAGGACCCAAAAGCAGCATGGGGGGCGAAGGCAGCGGCTATTGGTGCTCTCATCTATCTTATCTCCCCGGCAGACGCAGTACCCGACGTCATACCGGGTGCTGGTCTGCTCGACGATGTGGCCATCATTCTTTTCGTATGTAAAAAGCTCGCTGACGCGCTCAAGGAATACACCGTCGAAGTCGTAAGGGAGGCGGCGGAAATCAAAGCTGAAATAGAAGTCAAAAAGCACTACAAAGTAGTATGGGCATCCGTACTCGGCGCAATAGCTATTGCCGGAATCGTTCTTATTCTCAAACTTATATGAGTTTTGCCGAGACCGACTTGTTGTTGCCAGCGTATCAGCTAATTCTGCTGTGTGCTGCAATCCCGACACTCATTGCTGCGGCCTACGGGGTACGGAAGTGGGTTGCCCGATACCAGCAATTACCGGGGATTTGGCAGCAACCCATCAAGCAGGGGCTCCACTCTGCGGTCAAACGTTTCACTCGGGAAGAATGGCCAAGGCTAATCGCACTCGCTATTCTCTTGCTCATTCTCGCAGGGCTCACCATTACAATACGGATGATTTAGGGCCGTTCCAGGATTATAAGGATACAACGCGATGAGTCAGAGAAATCTTGGAGAGGATGGCAATCAGATTCTCACTCGTTTCCGAGCTGTTGCGAAAAGCTATACAGCTCTGTTTCAAGCGCAGCGGGATCACATTCATCAACTTTTGGGTAGCACGCAAAATTATTCAAGTGGAATTTTCCGCGAAAGCCTGCTTCGTAACTTCCTTACTACAGTATTACCTCGGTCCATTTCCGTAGATTCCGGCTTCGTCTACGGTTTTGAGCAAATTGATAACAGTCGGCAGATCGATATTCTCGTGTGGGATTCTGGTCGGCACGCAGCAGTATATCAATCTCAAGAGTTTGTCATCGTGCCTCCTGAAGCGGTAATAGCCGCAATCTCGGTAAAGACCACTCTGAACAAGGCTGATCTAGTTGACTCCTTGGAGAACCTGCTGAGCCTTACACCTCTGGAGCTTGAGTATCGAGTTAGGTTAGACCCAAACTCGAATACGCCTATGTTTAGATCAATCACAAAGATTGTTGTCTCGTACGAGGGACCATCGAATCTTGATACAGCCCTGGATACTATAGGAGAGTTTTTTCAGGAGCGGTTTGCCAGCAATCAGAAAGTAGCAGCCGAGATGATTGATGCTTTTCAGAATTGGAATCCACCCCATCCCGCTCAGGAACAGATTCAGAAAGTTGAACGTGTAATCCCAAAATTAATAGCAGTGATTGATAGCGACAATGCTAGTATGATTCAGGGCTGGGGACCGCCAGAAGACGTGCTTGGCACTAATACTTACGGACCAGGACTGCGACGATTACCTTATATGTATGTCCAGAAGAACAAACTTACGACTCCCCTTGAGAAGGTTGTTTATCACGTGCTGGAATCTGTCTATCTGGCACTTGGGACACTCGGCTCTTCGATTGTCTCAGCATGGGGTGAATTTAATCCCAGCACGGAGTCTCGCCTTGGTGATGCCTGGGAAATCGATGAGGAACGAGGTATTCAACTTCTCGATCCTGACAGGCTTGCGTCATAGGATGGTGGAGACAGTCATTTATGACGAGATAATACAAAGGACTGGAACGCAATGAACATCATACCGGGCAGTACTAAAACTGTGACTCAAATACTTCTTGTCGCTGCATTTACACTCGTTCCAATCGTTCCCGTGTCAGTGTTCGCTGATCCATACAGCCGGCCGTCTTTCAGCCCCTACCGGAGCCCATCGTATACAAGCCCATCGTTACCGAACTACACGTACAAATCGCAGAGTAAGAGCTATAGCGTGGGCGATTACAGCCGTCACACCTACAAATACAAAGACAGCCTCGGCAATCGCCACAAGAGCAAGACCCAAGTTCTGCCCAGCGGGACGACCGTAACCAAGGGCAAATACCGCAGTCCGCGCCCGAGTCCGTTATTACCGAACTATACGTACAAATCACAGAGCCAGAGCTACAGCGTGGGGGATTACAGTCGTCACACCTATAAATACAAAGACAGCCTCGGCAACCGCTATAAGGGGACAATCGAAGTGTTCCCCGGTGGTGCAGTCAGACACAAAGGCAAAGTCAACGGCAGGAAGTTCAAAAAGACGTATCGGAACCGGCGATAAGCTACCTTACCTACCGATTAAGCTATGAACCCGCGAGTCAAAACAGTAACCCCAACAAACGACTACAAATTGTTTCTGACCTTCACCAATGGAGAGCACGGGATTTATGATTGCTCTTCGTTGCTTGACTTTGGTGTTTTCCAAGAACTCAAGGAGAAAGATTGCTTCCAGCAGGTATCAGTTGTGGATGGTACGGTGGCATGGCCACATGACCAGGATATCTGCCCGGATACGCTCTATCTAGACGCACGCAGAGAACAGGTCGCTGCTGTATCCGGGCAGGAATGTCCTTAGAATCCCTATTCTCCCTGCCTATGGGCTGTCTGCAAGGCCGACCTTCTAGTATTGGTCTAAACGGCTAATCGCTCTTCGCCAGAAATATTCGGCTGCTTTCTCAGGGGACATCTCTTCCTCCCATTCTTCTTCCTCCTCTTCTTCTGAGATGAAATACGACATTCCAGAAGCCTTGAGGGCAAGAGCATTGCGCGTCTCAACAACTCCAAGCCAATCATTCATGGAATTATCCTCGTGATAGTTGAGACTTTGGCCTTCCCAATAGGCGATCTGGTTAGACGATGTGAAGCCGCCCAACCAGATTTTACAGCGATTGGCTATGTTGCCCTGGATATAGAACGAGCAAACGAATTTGTAACGTTGAATCTCTTCGCAATCCGCTTCGATTCCTGAATCGGACTGATTGAGTTGCTCTGTACCTGCTTTGAAATAATCTCTGATGATATCAAAAGCCCCTCTCAAATAGCTATCTTTCTCGCGTTGGGTAAAAGCCTTTCTGGTATCAGGCATGGGAATATTGAACCGAGGTGACGTTCGAGTACTCTGTTGTGCTTGGATTGCGGAGCCACCTCTCCCTAGCCTAGTTTTCAATTCCTGAATCACAGGATCGGGTTTTCCACTCCATTCCTGAAAGCGTTTGTCATTGATGAGTGGATATGCAGAAAGAATCTCGCTCCTTTCCTGTTGATTCCCAACGATGAGCGGTAAGACTCGGACTTCCCCTGAAGAGGATTCGATATTGAGTGCCGCATTCAATTCTCTTTCAGGCCAGTTTTTCGAGACAAAGGACGGACTCAGGATAACAATGACGTACCGTGATATCCGGAGTCCTTGGTTTACTTTCTCCGTTATGCTGTCGCCCCATATAATTTCGGCTTCATCGTACCAATATGTGATACCCGCTTGATTAAAGGCTCTCACGAGGGGAGATACCACCGCCCTCTTATCTTCGCTGGCATGGCACAGAAATACGTCCTTCTGTTTCGTCACAGTTTTCTCCTCCCTGCGCTATTTCCTTTTGCCGCGTAGAAGATATCGAATCCGGTGGGTATTCGGAAGATGTCGGATTACACACCGTTAATCCGACCTGCGGCTAATAAACATCCTACTCCCTGATTGTTGAAATTGTAACATAAAATGTTACAATTCGGCGTGATCAAAAGCTTCCAGCACAAAGGACTTGCCGAACTATTTGAACGAGGGCGTAGTCGGAGGGTGTCACCGAATTTACACGCTCGCTGCTTGCGTCGCCTAGAGACTCTAGATCAGGCTGAAACACAGAGAGACTTAAACATTCCGGGATTTAACTTCCATGAACTTCACGGGCTCCCCAAACGTTACAGCATCCATGTGAATGGTCCATGGTGCATAACCTTCGAATGGGAAGAAGGGGAAGCGGTGAGGGTTAATCTCGAACAATACCACTGAGGCAGCAGCATGGCAGAGTATACCATCAAGCGTCCGCTAAAACGTCCTCCTGTCCATCCTGGTGAAGTAGTGCGGGAGGATGTTTTACCAGCCTTGGGCCTTTCCATTAGCGAAGCAGCCCGCCGTCTCAGAGTTTCGCGTCAGCAACTCCACCGAGTACTCGCTTGTACCCATCCGGTCTCGACTGAGATGGCACTCCGGCTTGGTAAACTTGCCGGCAACGGCCCTGGGCTCTGGCTTCGGATGCAGCAGAACCATGATGTCTGGCACGCGGAGCAGCGGCTAAAGGACGAATTGAAAAAAATTAAGCCAGGACTTGTGGAGAGAGCAGGGATAGATGTTAACGAATTCCCGTCATCGTGAAGGATGTCTTACGCTCACCCCATCGTCCGCGGCGTGTACTTATACAAATCCTTCCAATAGTGATCCAACACCGCATCGTCAGCGCAGTCGAGACACTCTAGTTCTGGGTCGGATACGTCCAGCAGTCCTTTTTTGATTAACGTTTCCGCATACGGCCCGCGGTCGATCAGTTTGACCGGGCCGCGCTCTTCCGCCAGCCGTTTACGGAGCTGGGCCGTAGCCGATTGATCGACTTCGTGCGTGATCGGGTCCAGGACGACTCCATAATCCCGCTCGGCTCGCTCGGGCGAGACGAGCTTGCGGACTACATCCATACGAACGGCATCGATGTCGCGCTCCAGAGGGTCGCCCCAGCCTCCACCGCCTGGAGTGGTAAGGCGAATAATATCCCCGGCTTTGACCGGAATGGCGTCCCGGCTGAAGTAGACCGCCTCTTCCTCCGGGGTGCCGGGGTTCTTGATGGACGAACTTGGCGTACCCCACTTGCCGCCCTTGATGCCTGTGCAGGCAAAGGCGGTCCGCTCTGTGACTGTCAGATAATGCCCGTCAACCAGCGTCCGTATCTCTTTCTCGTACCCTAGCCCGCCGCGATATTTCCCGGCTCCGCCCGAATCGGTCGCCAGACCAACGCGCAGGACCTCAACCGGGAAGCGCTGTTCAATGAATTCCGCCGGCAGGTTTTTGGAGTAGGGAACCAGGTCCACGGCGTCGGTGCCGTCCGCATATGGCCGTGCGCCCGAACCCGCCCCGAAAATTTCACGCATCAGGAACAATTTGCCCTCAAAGTCCTGCCCATACAGGCCGTAGATCTGAATGTTCTGCATGTCGGCCACGACCTCTCCGTTAAAGGCTTTGGCCATGGCGACGGTATAGGCGCTGATCATACGCAGCATACAGGTCATGCGACTCACTACCGGGGCCGGAAACTTCGGACTCAGAATGGTCCCCTGTGGAATACGACAGCGAAAGACCTGAGTGACGCCTTCGTTAATGATGATGCCGGGAATCTGCGCCTTGAAGAACGCACCGAGCCATTTTGAGTAATGACGGCCATCAACCGGCCAGTTGATCGGCCCCCTGGCCTGGGGACTGGTACCCGCGAAATCCAGGATCATCTTGTCCGTATACTTGCGCATGGTGATCTGGAGCTTGACCGGCTTTTCCAAGGTCAGACCATCGTTCTCAATAAAATCTTCCCCGATGAACTCCCCATCAGGGAACAGGGGCAGGCCCTTCTCGCGCACCACCTCAGCGCAGCGATCAAGGATTTCATAAAACGCGGCCTCTACCTCATTCCCGCCAAAACGATCGCATAATTCTGTTACCCGACGGCGGATGACCTCATTCGCGCCAACAAAGGCGTCAATATCGCCTCGCAGGTCCTCGGGGAAACGACTGTTCCGCAGCAGAACATCGTACAGTCCTTCGTTGAGCTGGCCCTTTTCGTACAGCTTGACCGGCGGACAGATGGTGCCTTCCTCAAAAATACTGGTCGAGGTACTCGGCCAGGAGCCTGCCATACGGCCGCCCACATCGTTGACATGGCCGAATATCTGCGCAAATCCAATCAGCCGTTCGTCCCAGAAAATGGGAGTGACCACACAATAGTCCGGCAGATGGCCGATCGTTCCGGCCGACTGATAAACGTCGTTGTAGATAAACACATCGCCTTCATAGATACGCTCAGCCGGAAACTTCATCCGAATCGGGTCGGCGGTGGCGGCCCAGGACACGCGCGAGACCGATAGACAGTCGAGCGTGTTGAGTGAGGCCCGGTAGTCGTGCTGTTCGCGGATAATGGTCGAACGGGCGGTTCGCTCCACTGCGGCTTCGGCTTCCATAATGGCAGCCTCGATCCCGCCGTCCACAATATCGACCAGGATCGGGTCCAGGTCTTTTCTCAGTGCGTCGATACGGCTGACAACGTCCGGGTCTTGGGCGACCTGGCCGTACCGAAACGGGGCGTAGTCCTGAAAGGCGACGGCCTCATCGGCTTTTTCATAATAGGTCTGCGAAAATTGTTTGTGATCGGCCATGCTGACACCCCGTAGAATGCGTTTTGTTATTGCGTTCGCTCGAGCCGCAGCGTCCCCCACTGGTCCACCCGGCCACTCCAGCCCGGTTCCACAACCGTGGTGGCATCGTACTGCTGGATGATGGCCGGGCCGCTCAGCTCGTTACCCGTCTGTAACGCGGCCCGATTGTACACCGGAGTATCCAGTGTGCTTTTGGAGAAATAGACCGCGGTCTGGCCCGTCCGGGCATGCTCCGGACTCGTGCCTGCCGGCTGCGCTTGCGGCACGTGGGGGCGTTTGAGCAGCCCCAGCCCGGTGACACCCACGTTGACCAGTTCAACCAGTTCCTTCCCTGCATAGGAATAGCCGTAGAGGTCCTTATGGCTGGCGTGAAACTTGGTGATGGCCTGCTGAATGTGAGTCTGAATCTCTGATATTGCCGAATCAATTGAGAGCGGAATCCGAATCTCGTAGGCTTGGCCGGCATACCGCATGTCCACAAAATGATTGAGCCGGGTATCCTGGGTGAGCAAGCCTTCATCCTCCAGACGGGCGGCCACACGGCGTTCAAGATCCTGAATTTCAGCCGCGATACGGTCCACGTCCAAACGGTCTTCACGCTGGACATCCGTATGCACCAGGTCCACCCGCACATCAGTCAGCAGCAGGCCATACGCCGAAGTCACACCTGGGTTGGGCGGGATAATGACGTGCTGCATATCAAGCCAGTCGGCCAGATAACAGGCGTGGAGCGGTCCTGCTCCGCCGAACGCGACCAGAGCATAGCTGCGCGGGTCGCGCCCGCGTTTCACGGATACCGTCCGAATACCGGCAGCAATATTTTCAACAGCTATGCGCAGAATGCCTTCTGCCGCGGCGATGGTGTCGAGTTTGAGGCCCGCGGCAAGGTCGGCTACAACCTCAGTTGCCTGACTGAGGTCCAGCGAGACGCTGCCCCCGGCAATGGTTGGTGTGATACGTCCCAGCACCAGATTGGCGTCCGTCACCGTCGGCTGGCTGCCGCCCCGGCCATAGCAGGCCGGCCCGGGATTCGCGCCCGCGCTGTCCGGGCCCACTTTCAAACTCCGCCCGCCCGCCAGCCAGGCAATTGATCCACCACCCGCCCCAACCGTATGCAGCTCGATCATGGGCGTTTTGAGATCATAGATATCGACCTTTCCCTCCGTCAGCATGCGCGGCTGGCCGCCTTCGACCAGACAAATATCGGCCGAGGTCCCACCCATATCAAAAGTAATAATGTCCTGGTTACCGCTCAGCGTGCCAAAATGGGTGGCGGCAATCACCCCTGCGGCCGGACCGGAAAGGGCTGCGGCAATCGGCAAACGGGCGACCTCCTGGGCCTGGGCCAGCCCGCCGCTCGAGCGCATGATGTAAAACGGCGCGCTGATGTCCCGCTCGCGTAAGTGCTGTTCAATCCGGGTGTGATACGCTGACAGAAGGGGCATCAGGGCGGTGTTCAAGCAGGTCGTATTGGTCCGTTCGTACTCGCGGTATTCGCGCAGGATGTCCGACGAGATGGAAATAAAGCAGTCCGGATACACCTCGCGAATAATACGCCTGACTGCTTCCTCGTGCTCCGGATTACGGTAGGAGTGCAGTAAGGAAACAGCCACGGCCTGAATGCTACGCGCTTTGAAGTCCTGCGCAATGGCCGCCACTTCGTCCCGGTCCAACTCCTGAGTGATCGTGCCCCGCACGTCCATTCGGGCGCTGATCTCCCGGATGCGTTCGAGCGGCACCACCCGCGGCGGTTTAATCCACCAGGTAATATCACCAAATTCTCCGGGAACGGTCTGGCGGGCGCACTCCAGGGCTTCCCGGTAGCCGGCGGTAATGATCAGACCGAGTTCTGAATACTTGCGTTCCAGAATGGCGTTGGTGGCAACGGTCGTGCCGTGAAAGACCACGTTCACCTCATGAGCATCGATCTTCCCGTGCTGGGTGATATGCTCAAGGCCGTTGACAAAGCCCTGGGCCGGGTCGTCCGGCGTGCTGCGCACCTTTGCCAAATGCAGCGTCCCGCTGCTCTCCTCGAGCGCAACAACATCCGTAAACGTTCCCCCAATGTCTACCGCTAACCGCCAGGTCATACTGTCCCTCCTTGAGGCCAATGTAGGGGGCTTGGCCGGACCTGTCTACAGAAAGATGGCTCTCTGTTACGTCTTCTGCGCTGAACGCAGCGTCAAAATCGAAATCTCCGGCGGAATCCCTAGCCGCATGGGATAGCCGTAGAACCCGACGCACCGCGTGACAAACATCTGCATATCCGCGCGACGATACAGCCCCTGGTCAGGGATACCGAGCAGGCCGACAACACTCAGCGCCCGGTCTTTTCCCAACTGAATACCCGCGTGCCCACCATGGGTATGGCCGGACAACACTAGGTCGGCACAGCGCGCCGGCAGAGTGACAAAGGCGCGCGGGTCGTGGTTGAGCAGAACACGCGGAACCGGCTGCCGTGGACCCCAGGAGTCGATGATGCGGCTGTAGAGCGCATCTCGCTCAAAACGCTGAAAGAGAAAGTCCAGGCCAGCGAGTTCCAGGGGCTGTCCATCAATCGAGAGTGCCGTCACCCGATTGCGTAAGGTGGTGACGCCGGACTGGCGCAAATAGCGGACGAGGCGGTTGGGAGCGTCGAAGTCATGGTTACCCAAACAGGCCCACTGGCCGTACGGCGCCTTGATCCGAGCCAGCGCTTCGTACAGAGGAAGGTCAAAATCGCCGGTCCGATGCGTCAGAAAGTCTCCGGTATGCAACACGATGTCGGGTCTGGCGGCATTCGTCAGCGCGGCAACGCGCAGCAGCTTGGGGCGGTCCATCTCCCCACCAACATGGATGTCCGACAAATGGGCAACCCGCAACCCGTCGAGTGCCGTGGGCCAGTCGGGCAGGACGAGGTCTCGCTCCTCAACCCGAAAATCATAGGTGAGCTTGACGCTTGACAGCGAAAAGAGAAAAGGTGCTCCCGCGCTCATCAAGCCGAGTTGCTGCATGAATTGACGCCGCTCGGGAGAGGGCAGGTTGTCGTGTTGGGTGTGCCGGGCCTTTTGCCTTAGGAACCATGCTTTCCCGCGCTGTACCAATTGGGTCAATCCTTGGAGAATGCCAAGGCCGGCATAGCCAAACAGGAGGATGCCATAGGCGCTATACCAGAGAGCACCGATCCAGGAGATGCCAGGTGCATGCAGAAACGGCAGCGGACTGCCGGACCGGGCAGTCAGAATCTGCATCGCCATGATGGCATCGAACATCATTCCGACCACGCTGAAGAGCCCAAGCGACAGAGAAGACGGTCCAAGCAGGCTGACGCAATGGGCGTGCAAACGTTGCCGGGCATACGAGAAGGGCACGATGGCAATCGGAACCATGGCGATCAAATACACCGCCCGCCAGGTAACCCACAGCCACATGGCACCGGCTCCCAAGAGCAGAAAGAGGTTGAGACAGATATGCCAGATGCATTGCGCGCGGCGGCTGGCCAGGGTGTTGAGTCGAGCGTGGACGGACATGGAGATAAACGATTCAGCCTACCGGACAGGGGCCCGCCTCAAAATCAGCGTGCCAAACCGATCAACCGTGGCCTGACAGTCCGGTGGAATGAGTGTGGTGGTATCGTACTGTTCAACCACCGCCGGACCAGTGAGAGCCGCTCCCGCTCCTAAGTGGGGCCGCGTATAGACCGGACAGGTCAGAAAGTCACGCGATTCAAAAAAGAAGACCGAGCGCGTGGCTATCGGCTGAATGGGGTCGGTCTGTTCGGCAATCGTGGGCAGCACTGGTTTTGGCCGTGTCACGATGGCAGTTATTCGCAGGGTTGACAGGCTGACCTCCTTTCGGTCCCGAAACGAAAAGCCGTAGAGCTGTTCGTGCCTATGATGAAACTGGGTGACTGCTTGGTGGAGGATGTCGCCGCTGAGTCTGCCCTGAGGAAGGTCAATAGTGAGATGGGTTGACATATCGACATAGTGAAAATCCACCGCCCGCCTGAACTGCCTGGACGCGTCCGGCAGGTGTTGCTGGTCCAAGGCAGCCTGGGCTTGGTATTCGAGTTCGGTAAAAAGGTGAGTCAGCCGCTGGGGATCAAGTGCGGCAGTGTCGAGTGGGGCGGGAGCGGCACAATCCTCCCGGATATCGGCACAGAACAAGCCGAAAGGAGCGGCAAACCCCGGCCGGGTCGGAACCACGACCGTCGCTATGCCGAGCAGCGCCGCAAGATCGGCGGCGTGTAACGGACCGGCTCCGCCCACGGCCATCAAAGTCGTCTCCCTGGGATCGAGGCCACGCTGCGTACACACGCGCCGGATGGCTCCACACATGGCGTGATTCACCAATTGGACAATGTCCCGAGCGGTTTCTACGGCGCTCTTGCGGCGCGACTGTCCGAATGCAAAGAGCGCCTTTTCGGCCGCTTCCCTTGAAAGAGGAATCGCCCCATCGAGCAGAGAAGTGGGCAGGCGATGCAGGAGGAGATTGGCATCGGTAACCGTCACCTCTGTCCCGCCTTTGCCATAACAGATCGGACCGGGGTCGGCGCCAGCGCTGAGCGGACCAACGCGCCAACGGGTATCCGGGTCCACCTGGGCAATGGAACCTCCGCCGGCTCCGATAGAGGTGATGTCGACCATGGGGGTGCGGAGTGGATAGCCGCCGATGTGGCCGTGCGTAATGAGCACTGGCTGCCCGGCTTGGACGAGGGTGATATCGGTTGAGGTTCCGCCCATGTCAAACGTGACCAGGTCGGAAAATCCGCTTGCAGCTCCAACGCGGGCCATGGCGACCGATGCCGCACTCGGCCCCGAGAAAACGGTGGCCAAAGGTCGCTGGCTGACACGCACTCCACTCTGTAGGCCGCCGGACGACTGCATGATCAGCGGCGGTCGGTGGATGCCACTTGCCTGCATGCTGTGCCTCACCCGATTGAGATGTTCCCCCATTAATGACTGGAGGGCCGCGTTCAGGCAGGTGCCCGCGGTGCGCTCATACTCGCGTTGTTCGGGCAGGACGTCAGACGAGAGCAGTACGTCTAAAGAGGGGTCTTCCGCGAGCAGCAGCGTCCTCAGCCGTCTTTCCGGTTCAGGGTTGCGAGCGCTGTGTAAGAGCGAGACGGCAATGGTCTTCAGGTTTTGGGCATGACACCACACCACGATTGCCCGTATCTCTTCTGCGGAAATGGGTATTTGCACATTCCCTTGGGCATCAAGACGTTCGGTCACCTCATGGATGTCCTCAAGTGGGACTACCGGCCGGGAAGGAAGGGGCGCAGAGGACTCGTCATCTCCCGCTTGCTGGGGCTGGTTCAACTCCAAAATATGGCGGAAGCCAGCGGTGATGAGCAGACCGGTCCGCGGGAGGCTGTGCTGGAGTAAAGCGTTCGTGGCAATCGTCGTGCTGTAGAGGAGAGCACTCGGGCGCAGATGCTGCGTGTGGAGGGCGGAAAAAGCCGCTCGAAGGCTCTCGGCCGGATCAGAGGCAGACGGGATTTTCTTGTGAAAGACGGGGCCGCTTTCGTCATGGACGAGGACGTCAGTGAACGTCCCGCCAATATCAATGCCAACGGTCGTCGTCATTGGTGTATAGAGTATGCGTGCCGCGCTGTCCCTTGTGACTCCGCTGCACGAGAGAGGGCCCCCTGGGAAAGCATAGGCGTTCTAATCGGCAAAGCGAGGCATGACCTTGTTGGCGAACAGGTCAAGCGAGCTGAGCACCTGTTCTCGTTCATGAATCCCTTGCTGGATGAGGAGAAAACACTCTTTAATGGGAAATTTCTTGCTCGCGGCTTCAATACGGCGAGAAATTGTATCCGGGTCGCCAACCAACAACTCAGGATGTCCCTGGCCAAACGGGGTAAACCAGGTATCCCACATCCACATGGGATCGGTCAGCCATTCTTGCGCCGTTGAGGTGTTTTTATGGCAGATCATTGCGCCGCCCCAAGCGGCCTCGTCTCCAGGCTGAACATCATGCCCGTGTTTTAAAGCCTCGTCGTGATAGCCGGACCACAGCCGCTGACAGAAATCGAGGTCCGAGGCCAGGACAATCGGCTTGCCCCCGTAGCGCGCCCAGAAGAGCGCGGTGCGCATGCTATGGGTGAAACCGCCGTAGATGGGCGGGTGCGGATCTTGATACGGTTTGGGTGCAATACCAATCTCGCGGATGCGCATATCCGCATCCACACCTGTTCCATATTGCGTATACACCCCTTGCTGGTGCGGATTGACAAAGTCCTCAGGCGGAATCGTCCAGTATTTGCCCTGATAGCTGAAAGTGTCTTCTTTTAAAGCGGTGAGCACCACTTCGACGAACTCACGAAAATATTCGCGGTTCATATTGTCGTCTTCCGAATTACGATTCCATTCGCCGACCGCGTTCAAGTCGGGACGGATACGAAAATTATGCACCCAACGCGCCTGATAGCCGCGCACCATGCCGACCGCCAGGCGGCCTTTGAGCATGTGGTCGAGGGTCGCAATATACTCTGCCGTGCGAACCGGATTATGCGTCGGTGCGACCCAGCCGACCATATTCACGCGGAGTTTTTTACTATGCTGGCCAATCCACATGGACAATAAGCCCGGCTCGTTACTGGCTTCAAAGCCTTCGATTTGAAGATGATGCTCGGGATGCCCAAAGCCGGCATAGCCCACCTCGTCCGCAAACTGGACATACTCTGCCACTTCACTGAGCATACGCTGGTAGAGTTCGGGTCGCTTACCCGCCATGCCCGCTTCGAGTTCGTGCCGACGGCCTAAGGTGGCATAGATGAAAAGGTGAAACTTCATGTGACAAACTCCCGTATGGTCGAGACGGTACCATGCCTGCGCCGCTATGCTATCGGGTCTGCCAAAGAATGTGAAGCTCAATACGAGGCGGGCGCGCTCCGGTGAGGCCAGGGGCACGACAGCGTGGGCGCGACTACGACTCGGATACGGGCGGGACGGCGGCTGGGGTCGGCGGAAAGCTCCCCGCCTGTGCGTCAGATACCGGGGCAGAATCTTCCGTGATGGGGAGTTCCACCCGCACCTCGGTGCCACGACCGTGCTGGCTCTGCACCGAGAAACGCCCGCCACAGGAGACGGCCTGCTCGCGCATATAGAGCAGGCCGTAATGGCCGGGAATAGGCTGTTCCGGCTGAAAACCCTGCCCGTCATCTTTAATCATGAGGGACACGCCCTTCTGTTCAAAGGTCAGGGCAATCTGCACATGGTTGGCCTTGGCGTGCCGCTGTATGTTGTGAAGGGCCTCTTGAGTAATGCGAAAGAGCGTGCGGCTCGTTTGGGTCGGAAGAGGCCGGTCCCCATCATCCGCCTGCATGACCACCTCAAAGGGCTCGTGTTCCTGCAAGTCGGTCACATAGGCACGGAGTGCCTGCACTAGGCCGAAGTCTTCGAGCACCGGCGGTAACAACCCATTGGTAAACTGACGGACGAGCACGAAAATCGTATCCAGTTCAGCGGCAAGCTTGCTAAAGCGTTCACGACCCGCTGGAGCATGTTGCAGGACGAATTCCTGAAAGCCGTGAAAGTCTTGGAAGATGCGAAAGAGCCGTTCTTCTATCTGGTGATGCCATTCGCTGACGATCTGCTGGCGTTCTTCTTCTTGCGCGTTGAGCACGGCGTGCAGGAGACCTCGCAGCTCCCTCACCGACCGGTGGGCCTCGGCAAGTGTGTAGGCACGCTGCACGACAGGCAGAGCATATTGAGCAATGTCTGCGAGAACCTCGTTGTCCTGGGGGTGGAAACCGCCCCGCTGTTTTCTATCAGACAGGAGAAAACAGCCGAGTAACGAGTCACTACCAAGCTGATGGATAAGGAGATGTCGTTGCGCCAGTTCTCTTTCGGAGAGCGCTTGCAGACGCGCATATATATCCTGTGAAGGATTGAGAACATTGAGGCCAAGGTTGAGCGCTGCCCGCAGAGCACCACCTTTGGCAAAGGAACGGTCCCACGTAGAAGGGGCAAGCGTTGGAAAAGACCCTGTCGTCTTGACCTTGACACACGCCTGGGTGTCTGGGTCAAGAAGAACAACGCACACGCCGCGGCAGGGAATACGTCGCAACACTTCCTCAACAAGCTGTTGGAGGAGAGGATCAATTTCCAGGAGCGCGAGTTTCTCTTGAAGGGTCTCGATTTGATTGGCTTGCTGAGGGTCTGAGGACGCTTTCGGTAGGCTGTCCTGCGAGGGGTGTTGTGCAGAAAAAAGGCCTGCCAGACCGGCAATGCCAAAAAGCAGGGCACAGCGAAAGACGAGGCCGGAGTAGAACCCAGTGATTGAGGCAGATGATGGAACAAGGAAGAGCAGCAGCCCTGAGGCGATACTTGCAGCGAGTGCCATACCAAAGCCGGCCTGCCAACCAAAGCGGAGTGCTGCGATCAGGGTCAGTCCATACAAATAGACAAACAACGGGCTCAACAGGCCGCCACTGACGCTACATAGCACGGTGACAAAGACCACATCACTCAACCCAATGGGAAAGAGTAGAGGCGTCCCTTTATAGTGACGGTAGGCAAAATATTGACCGAAGAGACAATACAGGACGCCGCCAAGAAGACAGTATTGCGTGACGGCTTGGAAAAGAGCAGGCGGATTGAACCAGAGAACCCCCACTCCGACCCCTAATGCAAGCCAGCGCAGCCGTGCCAGAACTTTCTCGCTCGGCGTGTGATGGGCTACCGTCCCTTGTAGGGGAGGAGCCCAGAACGCACTAGATATTGTTGCCATAAGGGTAGATACACCATACCTGATACCGCGTCATTTTGTCCACTGTTCGCGGAAAATATGGGTCCATGTGAAGCCATGAGTGAGATATATTTGACGAATGCAGAGGAGGTCGGCTATAGGTCGTGTCAACGTATTGCACACGACAGAAAGGAGACCGTTATGCTTCTCATGTTCAAAGCGAGAATTAACAAGCCTGCCGACATGTCGAATAAAGACTT
Organism: uncultured Binatia bacterium (SeqCode); assembly: GCA_965243855.1. Lineage (GTDB taxonomy): Bacteria > Desulfobacterota > Binatia > Bin18 > Bin18 > Bin18. Next base: position 862,368 of record CBDEWE010000003.1, read on the forward strand.
TTATACCGTCTGGCGGAAAGAGTCCGAAGCTGCCCTGGGGGCGAAGGAAGCCGGCGTCATTCAAGGGATTTGGAAGGTTGCGGGCAAACCCGAGGTGCTGGTGGTCATGGATGTGGAGTCAGGCGATATGCTTGATCAAGCGATCAATGAGCTGCCGATCTGGAAGCTTGGCTACGCGCATATTGTCTCAGACGTGGAAATACTGCCCCTGCGTCCATACGAAAACTGGGCCGAAGATCTGAAGACCTTGTCCCAAGGTTAGGCCGTGCAGAGGAAGAGCAGCGCCGTCTCAGCCATCGCGTTACTCTTCCCCTGTTGTCTTTTCTGCTTAGTCCTCTTGTTTCACCTCAACTCCAGCGAGTTGTTCCAAGACCTTGACTAATGCTTGTGTTCCCTCGTCTCCAGCCCCCTGGCTTTCAAGGGCATGAAAGAGATGGTGGACGAGGCTGGTGGCGGGCAGGGACAGTTTCAGCCGGTCGGCCTCTTGCAGCACGAGCCGCAGGTCTTTTTGTTGGAGCTTGACCATAAAACCAGGGGCAAAGTCCCGCTCCAGAACACGGGGGGCGAGGTTCGAGAGTTGCCATGAACCCGCGGCTCCGCCCTGAATGGCGTTTTGCATTTTCTTCAAGTCCAGCCCGGACTTCGCTCCAAAGATCAAGGCTTCGCTCATCGCCAGATTGGTCACCGCTACCGCGATCTGGTTGCAGAGTTTGGTGAGCTGGCCCGCCCCGCTCTGACCGACATGCACGATGTTTTTTCCCAGGGTTTCGAAGATGGGTAAGCACCGATTGAAGACGTCCTCCTCCCCACCAACCATGATAGAGAGTGCTCCCGCGATGGCCCCTCCCTCTCCGCCACTGACCGGAGCGTCGAGCATAGACGCACCTTTTTCTTGAACGGTGCTCGCTATTGCCCGGGTTGCTGTGGGAGAGATCGTACTCATGTCAATAACAACAGCGCCTTGCGCAATGGTGTGTATGACACCGTTCTCCCCGAGGAGCACCTGCTGCACATCGGGAGTGTCCGTGACGATGGTGACAACGACATCCGCATTTGCCGCCACTGCTTGGGGCGATGCTGCCGCGGTGGCTCCTGCAGCGACTAACTCCTCAACCGGACCATCGCTCCGATTATAAACGGTCAGCGAGTAGCCCGCTTTGAGGAGATTGTGGGCCATGGGCTTGCCCATAATTCCCAGTCCGATGAAACCAATCCGTTCCATATCGTGCCTCCTCTCTTCTCCCTATGGTCAAACGCTACATCAAGCCGGACCAGCAGCAGGGCGGCATTGTTGAAAAAGAGGCGCCGTTGCATATCTCAAACGTCATGCCGCTCGACCCCGAGGACGGTCGCCCGACCCGGGTCGGATTCAGGGTCGTTGGGGGTAAGAAGGTACGCGTCAGCAAACGGACCGGCAAGGTGCTCGACTAAGCGGGCTACCCACCGACAGCACAACAAAAAGGCCGACATGCACTGTCGGCCTTTTTGTTGTAGGCTGGAGCGTCGCTATTTCAGGCGGGTTTCTTTGTAAATGACGTGTTTGCGCGCCACCGGATCGTATTTTTTGAGTTCGAGCTTGTCCGTCATGGTCTTTTTGTTCTTGGTTGCAATGTAGAAGTGGCCGGTTCCGGCTGACGATTCCAGTTTGATCTTTTCACGCATCGCTCGTCCTCCCCTGGTCAAGTCGGTCTACACTTTGATGCCGCGCTGGCGCATGTCTTTCAACACCTGCTCAATGCCCAGCTTATCAATCATCCGAATCCCGCGTGCGCTCAGACGCAGACGTATCCAGCGTTTTTCGCTCGCCAGCCAGAACTTGTGGGTTTGCATGTTTGGAAGAAAACGCCGTTTTGTTTTATTGTTGGCGTGGGACACATTGTTCCCGGTGCGTGGGCGTCTGCCAGTGACTGGACACAGTCTCGACATGAAAAAGTCTCCTCGGTGTTATCTTGTCGCCAGATGCAGAGTAGCCCTTATAGCATAGCCAATGGCGGGGGCCAAGGTGGAGGTATTTTTGGACGGGTAGGGCTGATGGCTAGTCAGGCTGTCAGTTTTTCATACTCGGCTATAGTCTTTGCACACGCCTGTGTGTGACCCGCTTACGGTAGGGCTCCTTGAAAAACTGAGCGACAGTCGTGTGAAGCGTATACAAAAAAGGACACCCACTTCAGAGTATCATTTTTCCTTTCCTACGTGTCGAGTGCGTTGACGCGTAGGACTTATGAAACGTCCTGTGTCTCCTCAACGTCGTCCAGATCATCGAGCAGTTCCTCAGTGTGGCCGGCCACAGGCTCCGTCTCTTGTGGGGCTGGGGGCCGTTTGGTGCGACCACGTATCGGCATCCGATTGCGGACTTCACGCCAGTGAAAACTACTCGGCGGACTCTGGAGACGTTCAAAGCTTGCCAGCAGCAGGTCCTTGCTATCCGCCCGCCCAAAGCAATGGTCACCAATCCACATTTCCCAGCCGGGACGGATACTCCCATCCGGTCCGGTCAGATCTCGCTTCACAAAGACCGGAGATGCTGCGGACAATGACGATTCCTCTTCGAGTCCCTGATCGGACGCTTGGGGGGAGGAGACCGGAGGAGCGACGGGCTCTGGTGGAGGAGGGGGAGGGGGGGGAGACACCGTTTTTACTTCTGCAGGCTCCGGAGGGACTATCTTGGCGGCTGCTTTGGTCGGTGTTGTTTTCTTGGCTGCCGTTTTGCCCTTTTTCGCACCTGCTTCTTTCCTGGCAGAGGCTCCGACCGATTTTTTCACTGGTTTTTTTGCAGATTTCGCCGCCGTCGTACTTTTCGTCTTTTTCTTGGCAGGCTTTTCAGACGGGCGGCTCTTCATGGTGGCGTTCCTCTCAGCTGTCGGCCTAGAGTGCCATTTTCCTTAGGAAAATTCAATCCCCTCCCTGCCCAGAGCCCTGTATTGGAGCGGTTTTTCTCGACCAGAATGAATGATGCACGGGTCATGCCGGTCGATGGGAGGGTGATGTTCTGACGTAGGTGCCGCTTTTTCCACCGCTTTTGTGTTTGAGGCTGATGTCTAAGATGACCATGTCCTTTTCTACGGCCTTACACATGTCATAGATGGTCAGTGCAGTAACGGAAACCGCAGTCAGGGCTTCCATTTCCACCCCGGTTTGTCCGTTGACTTTGACCCGCGCCTCAATAGCAATGCGGCCGTTTGCTTCGTCCGGCGTACATTCAACACGCACCGAGGAGATGAGCAGCGGGTGACACAGCGGAATGAGTTCCGGCGTTTTCTTAGCCGCCATGATACCGGCGACGCGCGCGACGGCGAGCGTATCGCCTTTGGGTATCTGACCGGTGGTAATGAGGCGCAGCGTCTCCGGGCGCATCTGGATAGTCCCGGTCGCGACGGCCTCCCGCTCAGTCGCTGATTTTGCGCCCACATCAACCATCCCAGCTCGACCCTGAGCGTCCGTATGACTCAGTTTTTTCATGCCGGTGCCTACACGAATCGAAGCATCCGGTCTGCCCGGAGCAGTTTGGCCTGAATCGGAATCCCGTGCGGGCAGGCGCTTTCGCACGGGGCGCGACAGTCAACACACTGAGAGGCGTTCCGGGCGAGTGAAAGCTTGGCATATTCTTCCATGCCCACCCGCTGCTGGCCGTAGTTTTCATAATACATGGCGTAGCGCAGGATATCATCGACCGGCACGTCGGATGGACAGGAGGACAAGCACTCGCCACAGCCCGGCGGACAATAGTCGTTCGCAACGAGCCGGTCGTATTTTTCGAGCAGCGCAAGGTCGGCCTGCTGAAACGGCTGTCCCGAGGCATGCAGGTATTCGTCTATGTGATGAAATGAACCGATCGTGACCACGAGCCCACTCACGTCAGGATTGGAGAGCACCCACTTAAAGGCCGCCTGAGCAAACGATTCCCGTTCGGTTGGGCTAAAGTCCGACAACGCACTATGGCGCGCTCCTTTGAGGGTCTTCATGGCTACCACGCCGACCCCCTTCCGCTTGGCATCGTGAAAAATATTCGTCAGCTCAGGCCAGTTGCGGAAATTATAGGCGACCATGATGACATCGAAGCGGTCGCTATCTACAGCGTGGCGCATGACTTCTTCGAGCCGCGGGGTATGGGACGAGACTCCGAGAAAACGGAGCTTCCCCTGTTCTTTGAGGCGGTCAAAGGCTTCGTGGATATTCGGATTCATGAGCCGTTCAATAGAATTGCAGGCATGAATATGGGCCAGATCAAGATAGTCCGTTCCGATTCTTTGCAGACTGGATTCAACCGCGGCAATGACATCTTTGACCGGAGTGGTATCGCTCAGATGACCCCGCGGCGTGCAAAACTTGGAAACGATAAAGAGCTTATCGCGCTGATAACCTTGAATGCCTTGGCCGAGGGTTCTTTCCGACCCGGCCCGTGAATAATCCGGGGACGTATCAAAATAATTGATACCCCGATCAATAGCCCGCCGCACGACATCCGCGCTATCGAGGCCGGAGCAGCCGAACGAGATATCAGATATCTTCATTCCGGTGCGACCCAATGGCCGATAGCTACGCACGCGAGCTTCCTGCCAGTCCGGGCTTTTTTCCTCTGCTTCGGTTTCAGGCCGGCTCAACAGAAACAGTTGGGTTTTATACTCACAGCCGGCTGCCAGAGCCGCACCGCCGCCGACCGCACCCAGCGCGGCATTTCTCAGAAACGTGCGCCGACTCGTCGGCGTTCTACCCTGCTCATCCTGCTGGGAAGAGAGGTGAGCCTTTGACTGTTGCTTACGCATGGCGGGCGGCCTCCTTTTTTCGTGTCGTCATAACAGGTGTCAACGGATCACCTGGACCCAGACACAAGTGCGCCCGAATTCAGGTCAACGTGACTCGATGAATCGTTCCTTCTCTCGTCTGAGTATCAAACAGCGCATACGCTCCCCGCCGGTCTTGGTCTCGTGGCTGCGAACACGAGCCCGGATTGATGACGATCACGTCGCCAGCTTGATGCACCAGCGGCACATGGGTGTGCCCGAAGCAGACCATATCATAGGGTAGGGAGGCGAACTCGTCCAATCGCTTGCTGCCCGGATAAATATATTCCTCATAGGGTTCCCACGGACTGGCGTGGACCATGAGAATCCGCAGGCCATCGCACTCAAACTCCTGGCTGAGCGGGGCGTCAGCCAGAAAGGCGAGCGACGCTGCCGGGAAGGTCTCCTGACATTTTTTCAGGTACGCAGGATTCCGGCCACCAAAAAGAACGATCTCGTGATTGCCCTGAATGCAGTGCACGTCTGCCTCTTGCAGCAGAGAGATCGTGTCCGGGCAGAAACGGTATTCACTCACCGCGTCTCCGGGACACAACAACAAATCAGTGGTGGGCATGTCGTTGAGCACGCGCCGAAGGGCCTGCGCGTCGGCGTGGATATCAGAGACGATTCCAATTTTCATATTGCAGTCTGTTGAGTCTGTTGGGTCGTTGAGTCTGTTGGGTCGTTGAGTCTGTTGGGTCGTTGAGTCACAAGGAACCCACCCCGGCCTTCGGCCATCCCTCCCAAGAGGGGATGTGTTCCGCTCCCCTCCCTGGAGGGGTGCCGCGTAGCGGCGGGGTGGGTTATCCCCTATGAGATACTATTCCGCAGCCTCGTTGAGTCAATGTGTATGGTTTTCGGCACTCATGCAAGAGGGACGATACCGCGCCGCCTGCTATGCGATGCTTTGTTCCTCTATATACTCGCCAGCCAGCAGCAGTCCGTCGAGTGTTACGTCCAGGCCGCACGCCCGCGCCAGGACCGTCAGCAGGAGGTCGCTGACGACCCGTTCTTCTCCCTGCCGATCTCGTGCGCCTTTGGTCAACGTGCACGAATAGACCCGGGTTTCCGCCGCGGTACTGGCGCCGATGTGCGCACGATGGGCCCCCTTTTTGAGGCGGTCCGTCGCCAGCGCGGCCGTGCAGGCGACACCAACCAGAGGGTCCTCTGCAGCGTGTAATACGACAGCACGCTTATAGGCCTCCCGTGCCAGGGCGGCCGCGGTTTCCACGCTCACGGCCTGGTGCGGGCTAGCTCCCAGAAATTCGGTGAGCGCCGCTTCACTATAGGGAACGACCACTTCAAGCACAGTCCGTGAGGCACCCGGAATAGCCAGCAAATCCGCGACTGCCTGGGTTCCACCGCCCGTCACCACAAGCACGGCCCTGAGAGAGCTGGCATGAATCCGGGCAATGCTTGTGGTGTAGACAGCTGCCATGACTAGGCTTCTATGATGGCCCGCGCCTCGTCCGGTGTCGCCACCTCGTGACCCATAGCGGTAATGGTTGCCACAGCACGCTCGACGAGTTGCGGATTTGTTGGCTGCCCTTCTTGCGCATAATGGTGGTCTTCCAAGCCAAGCCGGACATGGCCACCCAGACTGATGATCTGCGGGATAAACGGGAGATTATCTCCGCCGAGCGTAGCCGCAAACCAATTGCAGCGCACGCTTTGTAGCATATCCAGATAGGCTTCCAGGCTCTTGAGGGAAGGGGGCAGGCCGAACGGCAGCTCCGGTCCACCAAAATAGAACTTGAGCAACAACGGTTCGGTCAGCAATCCCTGGTCAAGAAAGACCAGCACGGCCCGAAGAAAGCTGGGATCAAAAATTTGGAGGGTCGGTCTCACCCCGCACGCCCGCGACTGTTCCAGAAAATAGCGATTGGCATCATACGAATTCTGATAGATGAAGTTCCCGCCCAAGAGCGTTTTTGTGCTCGCATCATACGAAACCAGGTTGACCGAGCCCGGATCGGCCCAGCCCAGGTCCGGTTTTGTGACCGGGTCTTTGGCGAGTTCCAGAAAATGGGCAAACCGTTCAACCGGGTCGTCGCCAAACGGAAAGGTAGGCCAGAGAATGGGGTTGCACTGTTCGCGCGTTCGCCGGAATACCTCGCTATAATACCCAACGTCCTGCACCCATTCGCCCGTGTCCGGCTCCCTGACATGAAAATGAACCGCCGCCGCCCCGGCCTGACAGGTCGCGATGGCATCGTTAGCGATATCTTCCGGACTGTAGGCAATATGGGGATTCCGGGCTTTGTCGGAATTGCCGTTGATGGCTGCCTCAATCATGATCTTGGCCATAGTTCCTCCTTTGGATCGTCTGATTTACCCCTGATGATCCGAGAGCCGCACCCGCACCCCGCGCTCATCCAGGAAACGCTTGCACTCCTGAATGGAGTGTTCCTGGTAGTGAAAGATCGAGGCGGCCAGCGCGGCGTCGGCCTTGCCGGTGGTGAGTCCCTCATAAATATGCTGTAAATTTCCAACCCCACCCGAAGCAATGACCGGAATCGTCACTGCTTCGGCGATCGCGCAGGTGAGCTCGATATCATAGCCAGCCTTGGTGCCGTCTCGGTCCATACTCGTCAGCAGGAGTTCACCCGAGCCATACGCTTCCATCCGTTGCGCCCATTCGATGGCGTCAATACCGGTCGGAGTGCGGCCGCCGTGAATAAAGACCTCCCAGCCGGACGATTCGGAGGCCACCCTCCGCTTGGCATCAATCGCCACCACGATGCACTGGCTCCCAAAGCGTTCGGCTGCTTCTTTGACAAACTCGGGCCGATTGACGGCCGCAGTGTTGATGGAGACTTTATCTGCACCGGCATTAAGCAGGTTGCGAATATCCTGGTTCTCCCGTACCCCGCCGCCAACGGTCAGCGGCATGAAAACGGTTTCCGCCGTTTTGCGGACAACATCGAGAATAATCCGCCGCCGTTCGTGCGAGGCCGTAATATCGAGAAACGTCAGCTCGTCCGCACCTTCTGCGTCATACCGCTGCGCGACTGCAACCGGGTCTCCGGCATCGCGCAGATCGACAAAATTCACTCCCTTTACCACGCGGCCTTCTTTCACATCCAGGCACGGAATGATGCGTTTGCTCAGCATGCGCGCAGTGTCAGGCGTTTCCAGAAAACTGTCAAGAGAGGCGAAAGCGCTCAACTGGCCCGACCCTGGACAGACGGCACTGAGGAGACCGGGGAAGCGGCGAGGTCTGGCTGCGCTGACGCGGCCGGCGCTGCGGTGTGGGCCTGGGCTTCGTCAGCAACGCTGTCTTCGGCCCAGATGATATTCCGATAGTCGAGCCGCTGCGAACCGATGATATTGAATTTAATCGCATGGAAATAAGGCGACAGATCAAAATCGCGCGGGGTAATCAGGGTAGGGTGTCGCCGTCGAAAGACCGGTCGCCCGCGCGTGTCCTGTTCCTTGGCGAAGAAGCGGCGGTAAAAGGGCGGATGCGTCTCCTGAGAGTCGGGGGTGGACTCGACGTGGGGCAGAATGGGAAAGCGGGCTTTACCAAAGGCCGAGGCAATCATGCTGGAACAGATGACCTGGGTTGGCAGCCCACTCCCAAAAGAGAGCGCCCGCCGCCGGAACCGGCGTGGAACCAGACTGACCGGCAGGAAATAGCGTCCCAGGTCAAGGATATTCTGGAGATCATACGTATAGCCGAGCTGATTAATCACATCGTCCAAAATAACCTGGCAGTCCTGAGGCTGGAGGTTGTACGGGCGACACAGGCGGATGTTGTACTCGACGTATTTCGACAGGGTGGACAGCACGACCCCTTCCTCAACCAGCGCTTCCACCAACAGGAACCGGGCGTCGTCGCCAAAAGCGGTCCGGGCCTGCTCTGCCAGCGGATGGTTGCCGCGAATCAGCTCATCGCCAATGTAGATGGCCGAGTGCGACCAGGAACTCTGGGTGAGATATTTAACGACCTCGCTAATGCGTTGAGAGCCCTCCACCAGCAGGACATCCCCTTTGCGTATCTGGCTCTTGAGCGCATCCAGATTGTTCGGAAAACGGACCGCATAGTTGTTGAGGGGTTTGGTGAGCAGGGCGACGAACTGCTTGATGATCGCTTGGCGGAGGCGCCGAAGTGGATGAAATGTGGGTATCGCTTGTGCCATCCCCTGCGTTCCCTCTCTATATTGTAGAGGAAGCGAGCCGGAGACGACAAGGGAAGCGTGTCTATGCCCGGCACTTCGATTGTATGCTAGGATTACGTGGTGTGAAAACGCCCAGACGGAGCATGGTCTTATGGCAGCCCAGACAACGTATCCGCGACAGGTCAAAGAGGTGATGACCCGAGACGTGGTTGCGCTCAGGCCGCAGCAACCGTTTGCGCAGGCATTAGCGCTCCTCGCCCAGTATCGATTCCGGCATTTGCTGGTGACGGATGACAATGCCCGTTTGGCCGGAGTGATCTCTGACCGTGATCTGCTCCGCTGCATGAGCCGGGAGGCCGACCTTGGGCGGGTCACGGTCGCCGACATTATGGGGTCTGCCGTGGTGACCGTGCAACCGGACACCACGCTGTCCGAAGCCGCCGCCCAGATGCTGAGCCGTCGTATTAACTGTCTGCCGGTGGTCGAGAACGGCCGGGTCTGCGGTATTCTGACTTCGACCGACCTGCTCCAGGCCTTTCACAACCTCCAAACGCATATTGAACAGGAAGCTGTCCCGGACGCGCCACAGGAATGAACGCACGGGCCGCCACAAGGTGGCTCTTATACCTGGGAAGTGCCCAGCCGAATCGCCTCTCCCAACTGCACCCCGCCGGTGTAAAGCGCCCGCCCGATAATCACCCCCATGACCCCAAACGGTTCAAGAGGCAGGAGACGCTGAATATCGGCGGTACTCGCCACCCCGCCCGAGGCAATGACCGGGACGGAGACTGCCTGGGCCAGGGCGCCTGTGGCCTCATGATTCACGCCCTGCTGGGTCCCGTCGCGGCTGATATCCGTATAGACGATCTCACTCACCCCCTGGTTCTGACAGCGGAGCGCCAACTCGGCCGCATCCAGGTTGGTTGTTTCCGTCCAGCCCTGGACCGCCACCCGCCCGCCCAGGGCGTCAATGCCGACCGTAATCCGGCCGGGGAACTTGGCACAGGCTTCCGTCACCAGCGCCGGTTGACGATGGGCTACCGTCCCCAGGATCGCGCGACTGACTCCAAGAGAGAGGAGGCGTTCGAGCGTGGCCAGACTGCGGATACCACCCCCGACCTGAACCGGAATGCTCAGAGCCTGACAGATGCGCTCAATCGGACTGGTATTGACTACGGTGCCGCTAACCGCCGCATCAAGGTCCACCACGTGCAGCCGCTGGGCTCCTTCCCGTTGCCAGCGCAGCGCGGTGTCAACCGGGTCGTCCGAGTAGACCGTGGCCCGGTCCATATCCCCCTGATAGAGGCGGACGCACTGCCCGGCTTTCAGGTCAATGGCAGGAATAATCAGCATGACGACACGGAGACCGACGAGGCGCGGGGCAGGCTGCCTGAGCGCTGCTCGCGAACGAGCTGTCCGAAATTGGCCAGAATTTGCAGGCCAATCGCCTGACTTTTTTCCGGATGAAACTGCGTAGCAAAGACATTCCCCGCCCACACACTGGAGGCAAACGGTCGCCCATACTCCGTGGTCGTAGCAATAATCGCGGGGTCATCCGGGACCGGATAGTACGAATGCACGAAATACACGCTTGCGCCCTCGGCCACGCCGTCGAGATGGGGAGGGCGGTGTTTCACCTGGAGCTGATTCCAGCCCATGTGCGGAATTTTCTGCCCGACCAGGGTGGTCGGATCAAACCGCACAATCTTGCCTTTGAGAATATCCAGCCCCCGGACCCGACCAAACTCGACACTCTCCGAAAACAGAATCTGCATCCCCACACAAATACCGAGAAACGGCGTGCCCCGCTCAACCACCCGGTGGACGGTATCGATCAGACCGCATTCGGCCAGGCCGTCCATGCATGCTCCAAACGCGCCCACCCCCGGCAGGACAACACCGCTGGCGGCCTCAATTTGCGCCGCATCCCGGGTGACGGTCGCCGCATGGCCCATCTTTACAAAGCCCTTTTGGACACTGCGCAGATTGCCCATACCGTAATCAATAATCGCGATCATCGTGGACCGTCATTATTCCTGCGGGATGGGCGGGAATCAAGGGAGAGTCACAGCCTTGGGCCACCGCGTATTCATCATAGGAGAACTCTGGCCTTGAGGCTCCGGGCGAAAACCGATAGGTGTTCATCCAGCCCGCAGGAGCGGGAACTGAAGGAGGAAGCCTATGAAAGCCGGAGTCTTTATGATGCCCTCACATCCACCTGAAAGAGACCTCTACGAGGGCCATGCGTGGGACTTGCAACACCTGGAGTTTGTCGATCGTGTCGGCTTTCACGAGGCATGGATAGGTGAGCACTTCACCGCTCCCTGGGAGCCCAACCCCGCCCCGGATTTGCTTATTGCCCAGGCACTCCTGCGCACCCAGCGTATAAAACTCTGTCCCGGTGCCCATCTCCTGCCGTACCATCATCCGGTTGAGCTGGCCCACCGGGTGGCTTTTCTGGATCATATGGCCCAGGGCCGTTTCATGCTGGGGGTCGGAACGAGTGGCCTGCCGAGCGACTGGAAGCTGTTCAATGTGGACGGTGCGGCCGGAGAAAATCGGCGTATGACGCTGGAAGCGCTCAATATCATGCTCCGGCTGTGGCAGAGCGAAGAACCGTTTGAGTATCAGGGCGAATTCTGGTCGTTCAATCGGATTGATACCATGCTCGACTCCCTCAAGTTTCACCTCAAACCTTTCCAAAGCCCTCACCCGCCGATCGGTATCGCCGGCCTCACCCCAGGTTCGGATACCCTGAAATTCGCCGGTGAGAACGGCTTCCTGCCCCTCAGCATTGCGCTGAGCAACAGCTATCTCAACACCCATTGGCAGGCCGTGGTCGAGGGTGCCGAGCGGTCCGGTGTCACGCCGTCTCGGAGTGACTGGCGCATCTCGCGTGAGGTCTATATTGCCGAGACCGACCAGGAGGCGCGCGACCAGGCTCTGAACGGGATGCTGGGTCGGGTGTGGGGCGAGTATCTACTGCCGCTCTTCAAGTCGTTTGAGATGATGAGCTTGTTCAAGCACCATCCCGAAGTCCCGGATTCAGACGTGACGCTGGAATATCTGGCCGACTATGTATGGCTGGTCGGATCACCACAAACCGTAACCCAAAAGCTGGGCGATATGTACGAACAAACCGGTGGCTTCGGTTGCCTGCTGGCCCTGACCTTCGATCAGTCGGAAAACAACGAGGCCTGGGAAAACTCGCAGCGCATGCTGATTGAAGACGTGCTGCCCCACTTTGCAGATGCGTAACTGATGCTCACTGATTCGACCCCGACGATCGACTCGCAGGTCCATGCCTATGAACGTGACCGCCCGGAGCGGCCGTGGAAGAGGACCTTACCTGGTCCAGCCGAGGTCACGGGTGATGACATGGTGGCGGCGATGGATGCCGTTGGTGTTGACGGGGCCCTGTTGGTCTCGCCGTGGACCCTGTACCGTTTCGATGCGAGTTATGTGCTTGAAGTATATGCCAGGCATCCCGACCGGTTCGGCCTGATCAAACCGTTCGATCCCCGGATAGAAACCGTTGGCGACGAGATTGCCGAATGGGCGGCAACGCCGGGCGTGGTTGGGGCGCGCATCATGCTGATGGGTGACGCGACCGCCGACGATCCGGGGCTGAACCGGATATTGGCGGCTGGCGCACGGCACGATCTCCCGGTGAACGTGCTGTGTTGGGGCAAACTCCCGCTCTTGGGTGAACTGGCTCGCAGGAACCCGAACACCCAGGTAGTTGTGGATCACGTGGGCCTCTGGCAACCCTTCGAGCCTCCCGCTCCGCCAGAGCCCTTTGCCGATCTCGGCAAGGTCATCGCCCTGGCCGAGTACGACAATGTCGCCATCAAGATTTCCGGGGCGTGCACCCTGTCGCACGAGCCATTCCCCTACGCCGACATTTGGGAGCCCCTGGGACAGATCTTTGAAGCGTACGGCTTTGAGCGCTGCCTGTGGGGCACGGACTGGACCCGGGCAGTCGGGTTGCTGACCTACGAGCAAGGTGTCGAGGCGTTCCGGGTCACCGACCAATTGTCCGACTCCGAGCGCGCCGCGCTCATGGGCGGCAGCCTCGCCCGCATCTATAACTGGTCACCCACGGCCACGGGCTGATCAGTCCCATCACGCATGCTCTGAAAAACCATTCCAAAGAAAAGGAGAAGATATGGCAGAAAACAGTACGTACACACCGCCGAAAGTCTGGCAGTGGGACAAAGAAAGTGGGGGGCGTTTTGCAAACATCAACAGACCTGTCGCAGGCGCGACGCACGACAAAGAACTGCCTGTAGGTGAACACGACCTACAGCTCTATTCGCTTGCCACGCCCAATGGCGTCAAGGTGACCGTCCTGCTGGAGGAACTCCTTGAACTTGGCATCAAGGAGGCCGAGTACGATGCCTACCTCATCAACATCGGTGAGGGTGATCAATTCAGCAGCGGCTTTGTGGCCATTAACCCCAACTCTAAAATCCCGGCGCTGCTTGACCGTAGCACCAACCCACCGACCCGCGTCTTTGAGTCAGGTGCCATGCTCGTCTATCTGGCGGAAAAATTCGGTGCCTTTCTGCCGACCGAGCCGTCAGCCCGCGCAGAATGTCTGTCGTGGCTGTTCTTTCAGATGGGCAGTGCTCCCTACATAGGCGGCGGATTTGGGCATTTTTATGCCTACGCGCCGGAAAAGTTCGAGTACCCCATCAATCGCTACGCCATGGAGACGAAACGCCTCCTCGATGTGTTGAATCGTCATCTCAGCGACCGGCCGTATTTGTGTGGTGACGAGTACACCATCGCGGATATAGCGAACTACGCCTGGTACGGTGCTTTAGTCGGACAAAATATCTATGAAGCCGCTGAGTTTCTTGATGTTCAATCGTACACGCATGTGATCCGATGGACGCAAGAAATTGAAGCCCGGCCCGCCGTCCAACGCGGCCGCCGCGTGAACAAATCCTGGGGACCAGAGGAAGAGCGGCTCATCGAACGACACAGTGCCAGCGATTTCGATGCGCCGGCTAGCTAAGCGGATATACCCCGACCCCTCTCCCTGAGTGAGAGGGAACTCGGGGCAGCCCTCAAAGATTGTTTGAAAATTCACTCTGAAGCTAAAGCCCGTACGAAAACGCCCTAACCTAGGCGCCCGAAGCAGCCAGATTCGGTGTGATACGGCGATAGAGGGAAGCGGCAACGATTCGAGAAACATTAATGCCCAAGATGAGGGCTAGGTTCTCTTGACTTCTGCGAAGCACAGGGCGCATAAAAAGCAAAGAGTTTCCGGTAAGGCCCGAAAAGAAGCAGGAGGTCGCATGTCTCGCATCTTTACCTGCACATGGTCTCCCACTACCCTGGCTGTGCCACAGCTGCTCAAAGGGCAAGAGCGATCGTTAGACGTGGTGACACCTAACCTTCAGGGGGCTGCCTTAGGTGAGCAGCTCATCTCCCAGGTGCGAAACGCCGAGGCGCTGGGTATCGATTATCTCCTGTGTGGACAACGCTGGTGGGGCAGCGGCCAAGAGATCGAAGGCTCCACCTACGACTGCATGGCGATGACGGCCTTCTATGCCGCCCAGACTGAACGTATCCATTTTGTCACGGCGATCCATCCTGGTTTTTTCCTGCCCGCCCCGATTGCCAAATGGGGCGCGACCATCGATCGCCTGAGTGGGGGGCGATGGTCCATCAACGTGACCTCAGGCTGGCATCTGGCAGAATTCGGTATGTACGGGGCGCAACTCCTGGAGCATGATGAACGGTATGCGCGGTCGCGTGAATTTATTGAGATTCTGCGGGGGGCGTGGGCTCAAGAGGAGTTCAGCTACAAGGGGCGGTTCTATCAGGTAGAGGGGCTGCGGTTGGAACCGCGGCCGATAGCGCCGCAGCTCGAAGTGTTTCAAGGCGGACAGTCGCCAGCGGCGATGGAGATGGCCGCGCAGCATTCGGATTGGATGTTTCTGAACGGCGGTCCGCTGGAGAAGATCCGGCGGATTATCGAGTCCGTGCGAGCACGGACGGCCAGAACCGGCCGGCAGGTACGGTTTGTCCTGTATGCGATTCCGGTGTGTCGGGAGACGGATGCTGAAGCCGAGGAAGAGGTCGCGGCAATGGTCGAAGCCATCGACGAGGCAATGATAGCGCGACGGAAGGTCTCTGTGGGCGGCGCCCAAGGAATGTGGTCGTCGGCTGACGACAAGCTCACGTTGCTCGATACCAACGAGGGCTATGCCAGTCGCTTGATTGGGAGTCCCCAAACGATTTTGCAGCGTATGCTCGCATTCCATCACCTGGGCGTGGACTGTTTCCATCTCACCCTCGACGATGAGCGCTTCAATCGAGAGGTTTTGCCTCTGCTGCGTGCGCTTGACCATGCCCACCAGGAGGCGCCCGCGCTAGGAGAACCTCAGAGGACGGTCCAGGCTGGTCTCTAAGAGTGCGCCCAGCGCGGAATTTACAGACAGTCTCTCAAGTCAGCGAACCCAAAAAATCGACCGTACGCTCGAATACATCAGCTTCGGCCTGAAAGACAAAGCCACACAAATCCGTCACGCCGAGGTCTTCGAGCCGTTTGATGTCTGCGGAAACCGTTGCAGCATCCTTTAGGAAAAAACTTCTCTCGTAGTCAGCCCACCACACCAGGGCGGAAGGGATAGTATCGTACCTTCCAGAGATGCTACGCCTAGGGAAACCGCTGCATTTTTTTACCATAGCGCCTGTCGAGGCCCTTTCTGCCCGACCGGGCCGACGTTCAAAGGAGGAGAGACGCATGAGTACGAAGACTGACGAACGACCGAACGCACGAGAGAGGGAACAACGCCTGGGGTTTGTGGGCCGACCGCGGTTCGAGGACTACCAGGAGAAATACGCCACATACTTTAACATGGAGCGCCGTGACGGCATCCTTCAGGTGCACATGCACACCGAGGGAGGCCCCGTTATTTACGGCCTGCCGATTCACAACGCCTGGTCCCAGCTGTGGCTCGACATCGGCAACGACCCCGACAATGAGGTGCTGATCTTCAGCGGCACGGGGGATAAGTGGATTGCTGGGTTTGATCCGGAAATGTCCAAACTGCCCTTCCATGAGATGTCCGCAGACGTGTTCTACGATCAGATCTACGCGGACGCGACCAAGCTGCTGGAGGCATTCATCTTCAATATCGATATTCCCACGATTGCCTGCATCAACGGCTCAGGTTTGCACACGGAATTCGCCCTGCTATGCGACATTACACTGTGCGCGGAGCACGCGGAGCTGTTCGATCCGCACTTCAAGTTTAACCTGGTGCCTGGGGACGGCCAGGGGTTGACGTTCCAAGAGTTGATGGGGCTGAAGCGCGCCGCGTATTTTCTGTACACCAGCGATACGATCGACGCGCAGACGGCCAAGGAACTGGGCTTGGTCAACGAGGTACTGCCACTCGACGATTTACAACCACGGGCATGGGAGATTGCCGAAAAGATTATGCAGAAGCCGCGTGCGATCCGGCGTATGACGAGTGCGGTGCTGCGGCGACAGTGGAAGCAGCGGCTGGTGCAGGATCTGGGGTTCCATATCGCGCATGAGCTGCTCGGCATGCATCTCAACAAACCGGAGTAGCCCACGCAACTCAGGTCCTGGGGAGGACCGGTATGCAGCGAGGGCACAGAAGTGTCACGGCAGAATTTTCAGCTGTCTTACGTGCCATCCATATGGTTCTGGATCCGAGACCAAGTATCTTCGTCGATCATGTTGCGCAGCCGCTGCTGAAGCTCGATCGGCAGGTGTTAGAAACGGCTCTGCAGGAACAGCAGGCAACCGCGGCACAATATGGCGACCCGCAGTACGCTGTGCGGGTCGCTGCAAGTTTACGAATGTTCACCGTCCTGCGCTCGCGTTTCACCAGCGATAAATTTTTCGAGAGCGGCCTCAAACAGATTGTGTTGCTTGGAGCCGGCTTGGACCTATCCCTTGCCTTCGAGACAAACGTTCCGGTCTTTGCCGTGGATCATCCTGACACGTCGAGATGGACCCGCAGCCTTTTTGCTGATGCTGGTTTGCCGATTGTTAACAATCTACACTTCGTCGAGATAGACTTTGCCGAAGGACCGGATTTGCTGTTAGCCACGCTTGCGGAGCACGGGTTTCAGCGGAGAAACCCCGCTTTCTTTGTCTGGCTTGGCGTCCAGCCCTACCTCACGATTGAACACGTACTTGAGACAGCTCGTATCGTGGGGAGCTGTCCAGCCGGGACGCAACTCGCCACCGACTTTCTGACGCCGGATACAAGCTGGAGTGGTCTCGGCGAGCGCGCAGGAAAGCTGCTGCAGGACTCGCCGCACCGTCAACTAGAACCGTTCAGGAGCTATTCGGATCCCGCAGAACTCAAGAAGCAGTTATTGTCATGCGGCTTTACAACAGCACGAAGCGTCGAAGCAGAAGAGGCAGACGCTCTGTACTGTAGTGAACGGACCGATGCGCTCAGTTACCCCAATTGCGCCGCGATGATGCTTGCTCAGGTATAATAATCGACCTCAGACCAATGACTCGCCGATTACCCAGTCTAGGTCATGTCTGGGAAATCCAGTGTGGCTCAATCACTGGAGTAACGCGGAGTTCGGATGGAATATTCTCGACCCCGATGATCTCATCGACAGCTTGATGCCAGTGATACAGGCGTGCTTCTTGATAGTTCAGCGGTACCCCACCAAAAGCGTAGGACTCGACTCCCTTCTGAATGCCGTTACCGAACTGCGTATCCTCTCCAACAATCATATTGAAATAGTCAATATACGTATCCCAGCTGCGCGGTTTGGGAGCCTCGCCCCAATCCTCTCCAAACCACCACAGCTCCAGCGTTGTAGTGTTGATGCTAGTGGGCCAGAAGGCAAAGATCGGCAGCCCCTTTTCGTTCATGGGTGAGACGAGATTGGGCACGATATTAAACGACACAATACAGGTTCGTGGTATTTCACCAACAGTTTCAATATCCGGCCGGTCATCATCGATCTCGGCAGTCTCCGTATGGTTCTGCACCTTGAGGGGGGCGATCATACGCCCATGTCCACCCGGGTAGAGCGTATTCACATTTCCGCGATGATCCAACATAGGTGAAACGGTTTGCGGATGAATCGAGCGGACATGATAGACTTCCATGTTGGATTCCATAGCGATCTTCCAGTTGCAGTTCAGGTTAAAGGAGTCTTTGTGTACAAAACGTAAGCGGTCGAACTGAAACTGCCCCCACTGTGGGAGCAGCGGCGCAAACTCTTGTGTCATCGGGCGGGCGTCTGGGTCGAAGTTCGCGAACAGGAACTTCCCAAGGCGTTCGAGACGGACGGGATACAGGGACCGACAGGAAAGATCGAGATCGACAAAATCGCGCTTATCGCGAAGACTGATCAGTTCGCCGTCGTGATTATAGGTCCAGCCATGATACCCACAGGTGAGACGGTCGGCTTTGCCTGTGGTCTCCCGGACGAGCGGTGCCCCTCGGTGGCGGCAGGTATTGTAATACGCCCGGACTTCGCCGGTGCGCGTATGGAGAATAACAACCGGCTGCCCTGCCGTTCCCCACAGCTTAAAACAGCCCGGCTCTGGTATTTCATCCATATGTCCGGCAAACAGCCACGATTTGCGCCACAGCTGCTGCTTTTCCAAGTCATAAAAACGTTGATCAGTGTAGCGTTTGCCCGGCAGGTCCGGGAATTGCGGGAAGCCTTCCGGCGGGCCTTTACGGTCGGTTTCGTAATTGATCTGAGTACGGATTGATTGGGGATCTTCCATGGCGCCTCTCTATGAGATGCTCCTTCAATACAGAATCACACTGCGCGCCACTTCGCCCTTCTCCAGCCAGTCAAACGCGGTGTTGATATCTTCCAGGGTGATCCGCCGTGACACGAGCGCATCAATCTGGATCTCTTCGACTATCAGGGGCGCATTGTGCTCGTAAAAGACGGCGGCTTTCATGGGCTGGCCCTCTTTGAAAAGCTAGCCTTTTCGGATTTACAGGCTGCCTTTTGTGGATAGGACACCCTGAACCCGTGGGTCATGCTCGACCGCGCTGCTGAGCGCCCGGGCAAAAGCCTTGAAGCCAGCCTCGATAATGTGGTGAGGGTTCCGGCCCTGGGCCATATTCAGGTGCAGGTTCATGCCGACCTGATTCGTCAGGGCCAGAAAAAAGTCGTGGATCAGTTCTGTTGAAAAGTTTCCCACCCTTTCCTGCCGAATCTCCAGATTGTAGGCCAGAAACGGCCGCCCACTCAGGTCAACTACACACGAGACCAGGGCCTCATCCAGCGGCACGCTGGCCTCACCGAAGCGGCGAATACCGTGTTTGTCGTCCAAGGCTTCCCGGAGCGCTTGGCCGAGTGCCAGACCGACATCTTCGACCGTATGATGGTCGTCCACCGCAATATCGCCGCTCGCCTGCACACTGAGATCAAAAAAGCCGTGCCGGGCAAACAGTTCCAGCATATGGTCAAGAAAGGGAACCCCGGTCGAGACCTCGTACTTCCCTTCGCCTTCGAGTTGGACGCTCAGACGGATATCGGTTTCATTGGTCTTTCGCTGGACATCAGCTTTGCGTGCGGCCATGCCTGCCTCCGTCTAAACGATATTGCACGGCTCGGGCGTGGGCCTCAAGTCCCTCAAGCTCGGCCAGCCGGACCACTTCGGGACCCAGGCTGGACAGGGCCTGCGACGACGCCCGTATCACGCTGGTGCGTTTCAAGAAGTCGTATACGCCCAGAGGAGAGGAAAACCGAGCCGTCCCGCCGGTCGGCAGCACGTGATTGGGCCCGGCGATATAATCGCCAAACGGTTCGGTCGAAAGATGCCCCAGAAAAATCGCTCCGGTGTGCCGAATATCCTTGACCCAGGTCTGCGGGTCTTTGACGGCCAGTTCCAGATGTTCAGGGGCAATCGCATTGGCCAGTTCCACGACCTCTTGACGATGTCGGGCGAGAATAATCGCGCCGAAGCGCCGTAAGGAGGCCGCCGCGATGGTACGCCGGGGAAGCCGGGCAAGCTGTTCGGTGAGTTCTTGGACCACTGCCTGTCCCAGGCGCCGGGATGTTGTCAGACACAATGGGGCGGCCAGGGTGTCATGTTCCGCCTGGGAGAGCATATCGGCCGCAATATAGTCGGGCCTGGCGGTTTGGTCGGCGATCACCAGAATCTCGCTCGGCCCGGCAATCATGTCGATATCAACCCGGCCAAAGACGAGCCGTTTGGCTGTGGCAACATAGATATTGCCCGGTCCGACGATTTTATCGACGCGCGGAATCGTCCGGGTACCGTACGCCAGGGCGGCCACGGCCTGAGCTCCGCCGATCCGAAAAAAGGCGTCTGCGCCCGCAATGTGGGCCGCAGCCAGCAGGGCGGGATTGTCTCCTTCAGGCGACGGCGGGGAGACCACGATAACTTTTTTGACACCGGCAACCTTCGCCGGGATCACATTCATAAGCACAGAGGACGGATAGGCTGCGGTTCCACCGGGAACATACACTCCGACCCGTTCAAGCGGAGCTATTTTCTGACCCAGAGTGACTCCAAGCGCGTCACGGTAGGTCCAGGATGACTGGCGCTGCTTGCGGTGAAAGCGGCGGATACGTTGGGCTGCGGCGCGTAGCGCTTTTCTGATGGGTGGGGCGAGGCTCTTGAGCGCGTGTTCCATCTCGGCCTGGGTCGCACCCAACTCATGAGGCGAGAATGAGACCTGATCGAATTTTTTGGTGAGGGCTATAAGCGCTCGATCGCCGCGTTTGTGAACATCGTGCAAAATAGAGCGGACTGCGGCTTCAACCTGGGTACTGGCGTTCTCGCCCCGCGACAGCAGTTTGTCCAGGTGCCGCTGGCAAGCCGCATCCGTTGTAGAGAGCAGCGGAACCAGGGCTTTTGTTGCGGAGCGTGTCATTGGACAGGCCGATGTGTTTGGCGCTGGATTTTCGCTCCAAGCTGAGACAGCTTGGCTTCGATGTGTTCATAGCCGCGATCAAGATGGTAAATACGGGAGACCTCCGTCTCACCGCGGGCTGCCAGTCCGGCCAGGACCAGCGACACGCTGGCTCGCAAGTCGGTCGCCATGACGGGTGCACCGCTTAAAAATGCGACGCCCTGAATGGTTGCAGTATGGCCTTGGACATGCACGTCCGCGCCTAAACGGACGAGTTCTTGGGCGTGCATAAAGCGATTCTCGAAAATCGTTTCGGTGATGCTGCTCTGCTCTTCACCCAGGGTCAGCAGCACCATCATTTGCGCTTGCAGGTCGGTTGGAAAACCTGGGTAGGGCTGGGTACTGAACTGGACGCCGGTCGGCCGCCCGTTACCCTGGACCCGAATCCCTTCCGGTTCGTGGCTAACGGTGACGCCTGCGCGCTGCAGGGTATCCAGAAAGCTGGTGAGATGATCAGCACGAGCACCCTGAACCAGAATGTTGCCTGACGTGATTGCACCGGCAATAAGAAAAGTCCCGGCCTCGACACGGTCAGGAATAACCTGGTGGCTGACACCGTGCAGTGCATCAACACCCTCAATCACGATTGTCCGACTCCCCGCCCCATGAATACGAGCACCCATCGCAATAAGCATGGCTGCCAGGTCTTCAATTTCGGGTTCACGCGCGGCATTGTCCAGGACGGTCGTCCCTGTGGCTAAGGTGGCCGCCATCATGAGGTTCTCTGTCGCGCCGACGGAAGGGAAATCGAGGGTGATGTGCGCCCCTGTCAGCCGGCTGGCCTGCGCTTCGACATAGCCTTGCCGAATCCGTATAGATGCGCCGAGCTGCTGCAAGCCCGCCAGATGAATATTGACCGGACGGGTACCAATGGCACAGCCGCCCGGTGTTGAGACGCGAGCTCTGCCAAAGCGGGCTAACAGTGGGCCCAGCACCAAAAACGATGCCCGCATGGTCTTGACCAATTCATACGGCGCTTCAAATTGATCGACCCGCTTGGCATCGAGCACCACCTCATTTGTACTGAGCCAATCGGCCCGCACCCCGAGTTCGGTCAGCAAGCCCAAGGCGGTCTGGATATCGACCAGACGCGGCACGCCGCGCAGGGTGCATTCCTCGTGGGTCAAAAGAGAGGTGAAGAGTAGCGGTAAGGCGGCATTTTTCGCGCCGCTGACCGTTACTTCCCCATGCAGGGGAATACCGCCTTGAATGAGAATCGTATCCATAGAGCCCGTCCCGCTACCTCACCACTCACTACTACTCAACCAGCGGTCTTTTGGAAGACAACCACCCGGTCCCGGCCAGCGTAGTCCTGCCTGCACGTCCGGAAACGCAGGCGGCGCTGCTTGTGTCCGAGTTGCACCACAGCGTCTTTTTGCGTCTCCCCAATCTCCGCGACGAGCCAGCCGCCAGACCATATGTAGTCCGGACTGTCGTACAACAGACGGCCGTAAAAATCGAGCCCGTCCGCTCCGCCGTCCAGGGCGCCCCGCGGCTCCCATGCTCGGACCTCGGGCTGAAGCGTGTCGAGCACCTGCGAGGCGATATATGGGGGATTGGTCACGAGCAGGTCAAAGAACGGCGCGCCAGGCGGCACGGGAGCGAGCAGGTCTCCACAGGCAAAGGTGATGCGGTGACCGACCTGATACGTCTGAGCATTCTTTTGGGCAATGGACAGGATTGCTTGTGTCCTATCGACCGCCCAAATATGTGCATGCGGCAATTCAGTCGCGAGGGTAACGGCAATGCAGCCGCTGCCTGTCCCCATATCGAGGATGCGTGGGGCGGTTATCCGCGACGATGCCAGCAGGCGTATGGCCGTCTCAACGACGACCTCCGTATCGGGACGCGGAATAAGCACGCAGGGGTTGACCTGGAACTCCAGCGACCAGAATTCCTGGCGGCCGGTGATATAGGCTACCGGCTCGTGTTGGGTCCGGCGGACCACGCTCTGTTGGAAGTTGGTTTTCTGAGAGTCGGTAACTGTCTCTTGGAGCCGACTGTACAGGCAAGACTTGCTGATGTGAAGCGTATGCGCCAGCAGGACTTCCGCGTCCAAGCGAGGCGTGTCAATATCGGCCGTCTTGAGTCTATTTTCGGCCCAGGCCACAAGCTGGGCAACCGTCTCAGCACAGGATAAAGAATCCGGCTGGAGATGTGGAGGAATTGTGAGAGGGGTAGGGCGGGTCCGCGCGTTCTTCACCGGAGACAACCCCATCGGGCCGAATTCAGTTCGCAGCCTTGAGCATTTCGGCCTGATGCGAAGTGACGAGGGCATCCACAACCGGGTCGAGCTCCCCATCAAGAACGCGCTCAAGGGTGTGGAGCGTCATATTGATCCGATGGTCCGTCATGCGCGACTGGGGGAAATTATAGGTGCGTATCCGCTCGGAGCGATCTCCCGAGCCGACCATGCTCCGCCGTGAAGCCGTGATCTCACTCTGTTGTTCTTCTTGCGCCCGTTCGAGCAGCCGGGAACGCAGAATTTTAAGCGCCTTGGCTTTGTTTTTGTGCTGCGACTTCTCATCCTGGCAGGAGACCACCAGGTTGGTTGGCAGATGCGTAATGCGGACGGCCGAATCCGTGGTGTTGACACTCTGCCCGCCCGGACCGGAGGACCGAAAAACATCGATACGGAGATCTTTTTCGTCAATGGCGATATCGACCTCATCGGCTTCAGGCAGGACTGCAACTGTGACGGCCGAGGTATGAATCCGTCCAGAAGCCTCCGTCTCGGGAACCCGCTGGACGCGATGTACCCCGCCCTCGAATTTGAGACGGCTGTAGGCATTCTTGCCCGTGACCATGCTGATGATTTCCTTAAACCCACCCAGACCGGTTGGGCTTGAACTCAACACCTCCATGCGCCAGTTGCGCTGTTCGGCATAATGCGAATACATCCGAAACAGGTTGGCGGCAAACAGACTCGCCTCCTCACCTCCGGTGCCGGCCCGGATTTCAAGAATCACGTTTTTCTCGTCAAGCGGATCTTTGGGAAGCAGCAGGAGATGGAGTTGGTCTTCAAGCCGGGTCGCCCGTTGGCTCAGCCCTTCGATCTCTTCTTGTGCCAGATCGCGCACCTCCGGGTCGCTATCATCAAGCAGGGCTCTGCTGCCTTCGAGCTCCTCATGGACTTTGCGCCATTTCCGAAAGCACGTAACGACCTCTTCCAGAGCGGCATGCTCCTTGGCCAGCTTGGCATACTCCTTGGCGTCACTGGCAACCTCGGGACGGCCTAGCGTGCGTTCTACTTCTTCGTAACGCTTCTCAACCTCAGAGAGTTTTTCGCGCAACGCAACGGCTTCACTCATAATCGTAACTGGGGGCCAGAGCGGAGACAAATATAATAAGGGGCGGTAGAAAACCGCCCCTCCGCTCGGTCTTGCTCTGCGTCCGTCCGACGCAGGCTATGCGTCTTCTTCTTTCTTCTTCGGGTCTTGCAACCCATATCTCCGGCGAAAGCGTTCAACTCGTCCTGCTGTATCAACAATGCGTTGTTTCCCGGTGTAGAACGGATGGGACGCGCTCGAAATATCGAGTTTATACAACGGATAGGTCTTGCCGTCTTCCCACTCAATCGTTTCGTCCGTCTCGATACACGCCCGCGTGAGGAAGGCGAAGTTCGCCGAGGTGTCCTGAAAGACGACATCTCGGTACGTTTCTGGATGAATTCCTGCTTTCATTCTCAACCTCCAGCGGCTAGTATTACCATCTCGTCAGATGGGCCGCAACTCAAGCGAGGAGGATATGGACGCAGACCGCTTGCACGAGATTCAGCACGCATTGCAAGAGGAAACGCTCGACGGGTGGCTGTTTTATGATTTTCGGGGCAGTGACCCGCTCGCCTACCGCATTCTCGGGCTGGATGAAGCTGAGCTGTCGACGCGACGCTGGTATTACTTCATTCCGGCCGAGGGTGTGCCAATCGGACTCGTTTCCAGCATTGAGCCGTATCGTCTGGATAGCCTGCCCGGACCAAAGCTGCCGTTTTTTACCTGGCAGCAGCACGCAGAACGCTTAGCCGAGCTGCTGCGCAATCGGCGACGCATTGCCATGCAGTATTCGCCGGGGAATGCCATCCCGTATATCTCGCGTGTTGACGCCGGCACAATTGAAACTATCCGTCAACTTGGGGTCGAGGTGGTCTCATCCGCGGACCTGGTACAGCGTTTTGAAGCGGTCTGGACCCCAGAGCAATGGCAGAGTCATCGCCGCGCGGCCACGGTGGTCCGCCAAACGGTTGATGCCGCCTTTGGCTATTTGAGCGATAACGCGCCGGTGTCTGAATATCAGGTGCAGCAATTCATCCTGGATTGCTTTGCCCAGCACGGACTGACGACCTACTATCCGCCTGTGGTGGCTGCCAACGCCCATAGCGCGGACCCGCACTACACGCCCACGGCCGGGCAGACGGCGCTTATTCAGCCCGGTGACTTTGTGCTGATTGATCTCTGGGCCAAGGAACCGGACGGGGTGTATGCCGATATCACCTGGACCGGCTTTATGGGCAAGGTTGTCCCCGAGCGCTACCAGGAGATATTTCAACTCGTTCGTGAGGCGCGTGATGCCGCGCTGGCCTTTGTGAAAGAGCGCGTGGCCAGCGGCCAGACGTTTTTCGGTCATGAAGTTGATGCCGCGTCCCGAAGCGTCATTACCAATGCCGGCTATGGCGACCAGTTTTTTCATCGAACCGGCCACTCTATCGGCACGGAAGTCCACGGTAACGGCGCGAATATGGATGGTGTTGAGACCCGTGATACGCGCCGGGTGCTGCCCCATACCTGTTTCTCGGTCGAGCCTGGTATTTATTTGGCCGGAGACTTTGGGGTGCGCAGTGAGGTTGACGTCTATATTACCGAGAATGAAGCGATTGTGACCGGCGATCCGGTCCAAACAGAAGTCATCCCCATTCTCACATAAAGAAAGCTGAGCCTATGGCAAAAGTGTGGTTTATCCGACAGCAAAATCGGTTGATCGCCGTTGGCGGCAAGCCGGCCTATGAGCGACCTTTTGAGAGCATTCAGTGGCCCTTGGACATTGGCGTCCATCGGTTTCATACGAACCAGGCTCCCGCGCTTGACTCTAGCCTGCCGACTCAAAACGTGTCGTCCGCCGATATGGTGCTGGTCGAACTGCAAGGGAGTGATGTTGCTGCCGGGTCGAGCTACAAGGTGGGTTTCTACTCGTCTCCGTATTCTCCCCACGCAGTTGCCGAGCGGCTCGGCCAACCCTGGGCCGAGGGCTCCACGGCCTAATCCCGCGTCCGGCACCGTTCCGCGGGAATCGCCAACTGTGCGATCAGATACGCCTTGAAGCTTGCAGCGTAGGGCTGTTGCTCCAGCGCCTGTTGCATACAGGACAGCCAGGCGTCACGCTGTTTCGTCCCGATGTGCAGATGGGCATGCGCGCTCGGAATCCTGATCGGGCCGTATTTTTCGCGATACAGCTTCGGCCCGCCTAACCAGCCGCATAAAAATCGGGCCAGTTTGTCTCGGGACTGGGTGAGATCAGCAGGGTGCAGGTCCCGAATTTCCTGGGTTTCGGGCAGCCGTTCCATCAAATCGTAAAAATCATCGACTAACCGCCGAATACCCTTCACACCGCCGGCGGCCTGAAAGGAGGCACCGCCGTCGCCAAAGGAGGCACCGCCGTCGCCATAGCCGGGTTTTTCTGTGTGCCTGTGTGCCGTCATGTCCTCAGCCCGGATCTTCTGGTATGCTCCCTCGCCTGAGATATATGCCGTTCGGAAAGGATAGTCACCATGTCAGACTTTGATCTCCGTATTTTTTCTTATCTTCCCAACCCGCGTATTTGGAAGGCCACCATTGCGGCCCGCCTGTGCGATCTCCGCATTGATATCCGAGGCAGTACGCCTCCCGACTTGCAGAACTGGCTGTGGGATTTTGAGGCTCGCCCGCTGACCGAAGAAGAAAAGACCGCTCCTCAGGAGACGGAACGGCAGGCCCGGGCCGGTTTTTCCGGCCGTTTGTTCAAGACGGATGCCTTTCTCGAAGCGCATCCGTTTGGGACGGTTCCGGCAGCCTTCAGTCCTGACGGCCAGACCGGGATTTTTGAATCGAACAGTATCATGCGCGCGGTCGGGCGTTTGGGGCAGGAGACCTATCCGGTGTATGGAACGGATGCGTACTCGGCTGCTCGTATTGATAGTTTTCTGGACGCCAGCCTGGTCTTTGCGCGCGACTCGCAGATTTATCTCCTGGCCTTAATGGGCGGCAAGCTGACGGCGGATATTCATGCCAGGGCGAACGATGCCTTTGGGATTTATCTCTCCGGCATTGAGCGGGGACTGACCCCGAACCGGGACTATCTCGTTGGTGAGAGCGTTACCCTGGCAGATATCTGCTTTGTGGCAGAAACTGCTCTGTTCTCCAACGAAAAGGCCCAGGAAAAGCTATTGGCCGAGAATGGGCTCGACCTGATATTCCATGCCGATGTAGAAGCCGAATATCCGCGAGCGCTGGCGCATTTTACCAAGCTGTCCGAGCACGAGGCGTTCGCGCCGGATGTCCAACCCTATATGGAGAAGCTGCACAGGCGGATTGAGCGGCAGAGCGCCTAGGCGAGGAAAAGGAGCCTTTACGGCTATGTCTCCTCGGCCTGTCTCCGACTGTTTCGGTTCAGGGAGACACTTTCAGCCGTCAGGGTTACTAATCTCTTCTTATACAGCGCTCCCAAGGCTTTTTTATACGTTTTCTTGCTCACCCCGAACCACTGACGGATACACTCGGGCGTACTCCGGTCGGTGACGGGAATCTGTCCGCCGTGTTGTTCCAACGCATCCAGAATGGTCGCGCTGATATCCTGGACTTTCGCATACCCCGGCTTATGCAGACAGACGTCAATCTTCCCGTCCGCTCGCACGGTTTTGACAAAGCCGGTCAGCCGTTGTCCTGTGTGCAGCGGCTGAAAGATATCGCTGGAATGTAACAGCCCCCAGTGTGCACGATTGATAATGACCTTGCGGCCCAGCGTCGTCTGGGTACAGACGAAGAGGTCAACTTCCTGACCGACGTGGAGATCGGTCGCGGTATCGGACAGAAAGCGGTCGAGTTTTGCCGAGGCGACGACACGCTGACTCCGCTCATCCAGATAAACTCTGACAATATAGGAGCGCCCCTTTTTCATCGGCGTGTTTTGTTCTCGAAAAGGAACCAGCAGGTCCTTGGGTAAACCCCAATCGAGAAAAGCGCCGACCGGTGTCTCAGCGACGACCTTGAGTCGCGCAAAGTCGCCGACCATGGCCAAAGGCGGTTGCGTGGTGGCAATCGGACGGTCCTCGGAATCCGTGTAGAGAAAAACAGTCAGGCGTTCACCCGTTTGGCAATGAGTGGGAACATATTGCTGGGGGAGTAGTATTTCGCCAAGTTCTCCCGCGTCGAGATAGACTCCGCTGTAGGTTTCTTTGATGACCCGGAGTTCATTCAACGTGCCGATGTGTACCATGTGTGGAGAGTCTTCACTCTAGCGGGACACAAACTCGGGCATGACGTTCTTAACGAAGAGTGCCTGCGTATCAGCGGAGGTCGCTATGAAAACGAAATACGTGATGCCCAGGTCTTCAATGCGCGTAGTGAGGTCACGCCTGACCTCGTCCGGAGTCCCCATACAGAGCAGCGGTGAGCGGCGCGCCGTCTCCACATCAGGAAAACCCAGGCGGGACGCGATTTTGCCGAACCGGGGATCGTCTACCGTATTGGACAGACACAGCATGACCATACCTCCGAGCTCGATGCTCTGCGGGTCACGGCCGACTTCACCGACATATTTGCGGAACATGTCAATCCGCCGTTTGAGTTGGGCCATGTCAAAGGCGACGGTGGCGACCGGGTCGTTCACAAAGTCTTTGCCGTTAAAAATGGGGGGGATGATATTGAGGATGTCGGCCTCGGCCGCGGCGATTTTGAGCAGTCCGCTCCCCGAGCCGCCCAGCATGAGCGGCGGACGGGGCTGTTGCACGGGTCTCGGATTATTATACGCCTTATCGATTGCGTAATACTGACCGTGAAATGTGGGTTCTGCCTGGGTCCACATGGCTTTGAGCACCTGAATAGCCTCGGCCATTTGGGCCAGGCGTTCCGCGTTGGAGGGATAGGCATAGCCATGGGCGTCGTATTCCGACTGCTGCCAGCCGGCTCCCAAGCCCAGGGTCAGCCGCCCATTACTGACTTGATCCAGGGTGGACGTAATCTTGGCCAGCAGCGGAGGCGGACGAAACGAGGCGGCGGTGACCGTGGGGGTCAGACGGATGCGGCTGGTCACGGCGGCAACAGCGGTCAGGGTGGTGAAGCACTCCAACTGCGGGACCTGCGGCGTGCCCAACGGAGAGAAAAAATGATCGTTAAGCGACACCGAATAAAAGTCGTCGTTCTCGGCTTGCAGCGCAACCTGCTTTGCCGCGGCAAAATCGCCAGTGGGTAAGAACAAACCAAATTTGACATCGTGCATGCGTCTCTCCTCTGCCTCCCTCTGCCATCTCTGACAAAGGCCGATAGGTATATCAGATGAGTGTCCGCTGCAAACGCTTGTCCCTGGCTGCTTGCTTTTACTCTCCTTCCGTCTTACCTTGTTCTTACTGCTAAAGAGGGTGTTCGCTATGGAAACGACTCGACTTTCCAGTAAAGGGCAGATCATTATTCCTAAGGCCATTCGACAAGCCTATAAATGGCCGGTTGGGCAAGAGTTCCTTGTTGAACAGGCCGAGCAGGGGATATTGCTCCGCCCTCAAGCTCCCTTCCCTCGAACATGTGTGGACGAGGTTGCGGGCTGTCTTCAATACGAGGGCCGGGCGAAGACCTTGGAAGATATGAATAACGCTATTAGACGGGGCGTGTTGGAGCGTGTGCGTGATTGCCGTTGATACTAATGTGCTGGTGCGTTTTTTGACGCGGGATGATGAGACGCAATTTAAGAAGGCGGTCAAATTGTTCAAAGAGCCGCGGCTCTTTGTTTCAGAGAGTGTTTTACTCGAAACTGAATGGGTACTCCGCTACGCCTACGAATTTTCTCCAGATGCTATTGTACAGGCTTTTCGGAAGCTGTTAGGACTGCCCCAGGTTTCTGTTGGGAATGCTCAGAAGATGAGGCGGATTATCGATTGGCACGAACAGGGGATCGACTTTGCCGATGCCATGCACCTTGCCAGTTGTGAGAGTGAGGGCTGCTCAGAGTTGGTTACTTTTGATAAGAGGTTCGTGAAGCAAGCAAAAAAGCGGGGAGAATGCGTAGTTCGGGCGGTATGAGTCGGCATTAATCCCTCTGAACGAAAGGACGTTATTATGGCAGAAAAACCAGTTGCTGCAGTGCTCGGAGTTGGTCCGGGCTTAGGGGCCGCTCTGGCCCGCCGGTTCGCTAAAGAATATGCGGTGGCAATCAACGCCCGCCGCACGGAATATCTCGCATCGCTGGCGGAAGAAATTCGCGCTGAGGGGGGGCAGGTCTGCGAGGCCCCGGCTGATCTGAGCGACCGGGCTCAGATTGAGGCCCTGTTCAAGACGATCCGTGAACAGCTCGGCCCGCCCGAAGTCCTGCTCTATAACGCCGGCGGTGGGGCCTTTGGCACAATCGCCGATATGACTCCAGAACAGTACGAGAACTCCTGGCGGGTCAACGCCTATGGCGCGTTTCTGAGCGCGAGGGAAGTGGTTCCTGACATGCTTGAACGCGGCCGCGGCAGTATGCTGTTTACCGGTGCGACCGCCGGCGTCAAGGCCGGCCCCCGCTCAGTGGTCTTCGGTCCGGCCAAGTTTGCCCTGCGCGGTTTGGTGCAATCGCTGGCGCGTGACCTTGGCCCTAAGGGCATTCATGTAGGCTGGGTCAATGTTGACGGTGTGATCGATATCCCTGGCCGTAACTATCCCAATATGACCGAGGAAGACATGCTCAAGCCCGAGGCCATTGCCGAGACCTACTGGCATATGGCCCATCAGGATCGCAGCTCCTGGACGACCGAGATCGACGTGCGGCCGTTCAAGGAAAAATTCTGAGGGAAGGGTGGGTGTCTGCGAATATGTCGCTGGGAACCTCTGCGCTTAGCCTCGGAGCTGACTCCCCAACATGATGCGATGACCATCGACTGTTCGCAGGCCAAACTCCCGCATGCCCCACGGCTCATCCCGAATCTCTTTGATGAGTGCCACTCCATGAGCCAGCGCCCTCTGGTGGAATTCATCTACAGTGTCAACGACCAAATAGGCGAAGTACGAGTGATCCCCAAGCTCTGCGGCTGGAATCGCCCCTGGACACTCTCCAGCCATGATCCGACATGAGTCCCGCACAAAAAGACGCCAGCCCGGATCTCCGATTTCCTGAATTTCAAACCCGAGTACGTCTCGATAGAACGCTCCCGATCTCTCCAAGTTTGGGACTGCGATGACAAACATCGTGTCGTTGATCATTGGTGACTCTTGGGATCTGTTGGGTCTCAGACGAGCGTGAATCTACTGCCCGGCGCGGGCGGCTCTTCCGGTGGGCCGGCAAAACACTGGGCGATCGACATCCATCTGTTGGCCGTATCGCCACTCACTCGAAGTGAGGTGTCCACGATGTTCCGTACCTGCGTGACTACCTGACAGAACTCGACCGCGCTGCCCTCGATACGGTTCGCCTGATCCGGCTGATTCCACTCCCATATCTCTCCCGACGGGGCGCTGAGCCGCAGGTAGGGGATGTCCGTCGGCACGGCGAGCTTACGATTCGCGAAGGTCCAGCCGAAGGTGTTCACTCCCATGACGACAACATTCTTGATCCGGTCGGTGTTGGTACGCGTTTGGCCCAGCAGGTCGTAGATGGCCTGACTGTGCGCCCAGGTTTCCATCAGGCGCGCCGTGATGCTGGATCGTACGCTCATGTCCGGGCCAAACCATTGCACCCGTTTTTTCGGGTCCGCCACCACAAAGCGCTCCGCCATCTCAAGAGAGAAAGTACGCCAACGATGTAACAGTGCACGGTCCTGGAGCCCGTCAAGCCAGACATGGGTAAAGGCCAGCCGTCCGTGCTGCTTACGGCCGACGGCGAATTCTTTCACCAAATTCAGAAAGGCATTCGTATCCTGTAATGAAAGATCAGCCGCGTAGTCGCCCATATGTAGATGGGCCACGATATCGTTGATCGTCCACTCTTTGAACTGCGTTTTCCTTCTCCAGTCCCGATCGTCCAACCCGTCGAGCAGGGCGAAGACTGCTTCGCTCTCTTCCCGGAAATCTAGGGCTTGCTGCAACATCGGCTACTCCTGTCCGCGCTATCGCTCATCTGGCCGGGCAAACAAATCACACCCAGGGTGAAAAGACCACTCACCGGGAGCGGGGGCGCCCCCCCATTTCTCCTCCTTGGAGGGGTGCCGCGCTAGCGGCGGGGTGGGTCTGCTCACGGAGACACTTCAGGAACCCACCCCGGCCCTTCGGGCCACCCCTCCCAAGAGGGGATTGGGCACTGTATCGATTTTCCTATACGTAGAAGTGATATGCACCGAATGAGGGGAGCGAAGAATTATTAGCGTACTCTTACTCAGCATGCGGATTGCTTTCCTGGTCGCCGTCGTCGTGTGTCTTGGAAGCGCAACGGTTAGGGCGGTCGAAGGGACACGTTTGCTTAACGCCCACGCAGACCATGACAACTGGCTGACCTATGGGCATGGCTATGCCAATCAGCGCTACAGCGGGCTTGAGCAGATCACGACCGACAATGCGCACCGACTGGTGCCGAAGTGGATCTATCAGACCGGGGTGCTGGGCACGTTCCCAACCAATCCCCTTGTTGCCGACGGAACGATGTATCTCACCACGCCGTACAACCACGTGGTTGCCCTTGATGCGGCAACCGGGGCGGTGCGCTGGCGTTACACGCACGAGATGTCTGTTGATACACTCTGTTGCGGCACCCACAATCGGGGGCTCGCCCTGGGTTACGGACGACTGTATATGATCACAGCGGACGCGCGCCTGGTAGCGCTCGATGTCGCCACGGGAACACGCGTGTGGGATATACCGGTTGTCGATCCGACGACCGGAAACCCGGCTGACCTTACGGCGCTTAAGAAGATCAAAGCCACAAACGCCGCGGCGCCCGAGAACGTCGCTACCCTCACCGCACTGACGCGCTTTGCCGGCAACATGGCGCCGGCCGTATACGACGGCAAGGTCTTCGTCGGCGTGAGCGGAACCGGATATAGCGGTGTACTGGGTGAAGCCGAAGCGGACGACCCGTCTCTCCTCGGTCGGCCCGGTCCGCGGCGCGGCCTGCGTGCCTTCCTGTCCGCCTATGACGCAACGACCGGGCAGTTGGACTGGCGCTGGTATTCGACCGCCTCGGAAGGCTGGGAAGGCGATTTTGTCGGTCAGACCGCGTTCGGCGATGTGCTGGAGCGCGACCTGGCTGCCGAGCGTGCCAACGCGGACACATACCGCGATGCCTGGAAGACCGGCGGCGGTTCGATCTATTCCTCCCCGTCGATCGACCCGGAGTTGGGGCTGATCTATTTCGGGACCGGGAATGCATCACCCGGGTATGATGATTACAAGCGCCCCGGCGACAATCTGTACACCGCTTCCCTGGTTGCGCTCGACATACACACCGGCGCGTTGCGCTGGTATCACCAGATCGTCCCGCATGACATTTGGGGCTATGATGTGGCCTCACCCCCGGTTCTGTTTGATTTTTCCGCCAATGGTACAACGGTACGGGCGGTGGCTGAGGCTTCGAAGTCCGGCTGGCTGTATATATTCGATCGGGAGACCGGTAAGCCATTACGCCGCTCAGAGGCCTTTGTGCCCCAGAACGATTTGCTCTTCCGCAGACCGACTCCCGAGGGAATGTTGATTGCACCAGGTGCCGCGGGCGGAGCTAATTGGCCGCCCACGGCGTACAGCCCCAAGACCGGCTGGTTGTACGTCTCAGGGACCCACAACCCGACACGCTATCAACTTAAACCAGGGGAGGCTGGACAGCCTGAACGGATCGTTATTTCATTTGATAAAACCGTAGAACGCTGGGGAACCCTGAGCGCCATTGCACCCCAGGACGGGAAGATCAAATGGCAGGTCAAAACGGACTTGCCGTTGGTGAGTGGCTCGCTCGCGACCGCGGGTGGGCTGATCTTTTACGGGGAATCGAACGGCAAGTTTGTTGCCCGCAACGCCCAGGACGGCACGGCGCTATGGCACTTCAACACTGGAGCCGGGGTCAATGCTCCGCCGGTGACCTATGCGGTGGATGGGAAGCAATTTGTGGCGGTTGCCGCCGGTGGACATAAATTGTTCGATTTTCCTCTGGGCAATGCTGTGATCGCCTTTGGTCTTCCTGACTGACCTGACGTTGCTGTTGCAGCATATCCCTCGCCTCAGCCGCTTGACCCGTCTTTCCGTTGGGCTTCGAGCTGACGAACATAATGTTCGAGTTCGGTGACATGCACATCCGTCACTCCCAGGCCACGCAAGCTCTCGGCGAGTCGGAGCAGATAGTCTCGATTCAAGCCGCTCGGACCCCTGGAATGAAAAATCTGATGTGCCATCTCTGGCACGGAGGCCGGGCCGAGATAGTGCGGGTTGTCGTCCTGAGCGATATAGACAGCGACCTTGGTCACGGAGGGTGCAGGGGCATCGGTTGTAGTGGTCTTGGGGTAAAAGTCCACCTGATGGCGGCGAAACCCGCCTTGCTCGCGCTCATCGAGATAAGAAAAGATCGACTCCAGGGACTCTCCGGCAACCTGATAGGCCACACCCCAGCACACCGATTGGGTATCGGCGACCAGGGTTACGACGCGGCCTAGGGAGCCTGGAATGCCTCTGTGGTCGGGTGAGCCTTGGTGAAAACGCCGCGCCCAGCCTCGGATATAGCCGACCTGACGCTGTTCAAAGGTAAAGCCGGGGTTCCAGATCAATGACCCATAGCCAAAAATCCAGACCTTGGTAGGTGTCATCTTGTATGGAGGCTGGACAGGTGGGGTAGGGGAGGAAAAGGTGGGTCGGGTGACCCACCTTGCGTCTACAGAGTTATCCCATGTGGAAGGCGTTGAGCTTGTTGCCGTCCAGGTCACGAAAATAGCCGATGGTCATGCCGCTATCACCGCGCGGTCCGGGCGCGCCTTCGTCCGTACCGCCCAACTCCAGCGCCTTCGCATGGATTGCCGCCACCTGTTCCGCGCTGCTCGCGGCGAGGGCGACCATCACGCCATTGCCGACCGAGGCGGCACTGCCGTCAAACGGCTTGCATACCGCAAACATCGGAGCCCCTGGACCTGTGCCCCATAAGATAATACGCTCATTCTCCATCGCGCGCTTGGCACCAAGTTCGGCCAGCAACTCGTCATAATACTTGGCCGCACGATCCAAATCGTTCGTTCCGATTGTGACATAACTAATCATACTTACCTCCTTCTCGTTTCGTGACAGGGTTAGGGTTGGATAAAACCCCGGACCAGGCCGGAGACACGTTCAAGCTGCTCTAGGTGCGGCAGGTGGGCCGCCTGTTCGACCATAGTAATCTGCGAGTTCGCGATCCGGCCACCGAACTCCTCGGCATACGCCGGTGGGACGAGCTTGTCCTCAGTGCCCCAGACAATCAGAGTCGGGGCTGCAATCCGATGGATGCGCTTCTTGAGCCCTTTGTCCGGAATGGGCCAGACAAATTTGCCTGTACATGCGAGTGACCACGTCACCCGAATCTGTAAATCTTGGGCTTCCTTCTCATCCTCCGGCACGGTCAGCATCTGCTGAGCGAGTGGACCGCTGGAGTCGTAGAAAGCGGCTTTGACCACCTCTTCCATGGGCAGGATCATCCAGTTTTTGACTGGAGCGTCGTCCCGCCAGAGGCCGATTGGACTCAGCAGCACCAGCTTGCCAACCCGTTGCGGATAGCAGGCGGCGATCTCCGAGGCGACCATGCCGCCAAACGAGTGGCCGATGACGGTTGGACTGTCCAAGCCGAGCTGAGCAAACAGCTCATCGTAATACAGCACCAAGTCCCATAAATCATCCAGGGCCTTCACACCGTCCGGGTCTCCCAGGGTCGTACCCGGATGCTCCGGGGCGTACACGGTGAACTGCTCAGCCAGCGTATCCAGAAAAGGGTCCCAGGTCAGGCCGTAGGCACCGTGCAGGAACACCACTGCCGGCCCGCTGCCGGCGACGTGGACTTTGGGGTTAATCTGATTTTTCCACACACTGACGGTTTGTTCTTGGACTGCGACCATCTGTTTTTCCCTTCAGGTGTGTCCTTACAACGCTGCAATTGAGGCTTGGCGCTTGGTCCGTAGCTTTTCCGGCCACCAATGATTCTCCCACTGGTTGTCCCACATATCGTGGATGTGGGGCATGACTTCGCTGGAGAACATATCGATGTTTTTAAGCGTGAGGTCATGCGGCATGGAGCCGATATGTAACAGGACCATCAGATTGCCAACCCGCAGGTCTGTGACGGCATCGGTGAGCATGTCGCGGACCGTCGCCGGGCTGCCGGCAATCACAAAACCTTCATCCACAAAGTCTTTGAACTTCCAGTTGGGGATCGAGTCGAGTTTATCAAAATAGCTCTTGAAGATGCCCTTGCGGATATTGTTTTCCAGACTGCGATAATCCTGATGGCCCGGCGGGAAGAAGTATTCGGGCGGGATATGCAGGGATTTATTGTAGAAGTATTGGATATGCTTTTCATACAAGGCTTCGGCTTTGGCGTCGGTTTCGGCCACGGCCACGAGTTGCAGAAAACCGGCGCGGTAGGGGTTGGGTTCAATACCGCGATCGTTGATGAACTGCCAGAACCCGTCCATCACGTTCTTGCCGGCCTTGGGGCCGTAATAGCTGAGAAAGCAGTAGCAATGGTTATGCTGGGCGGCAAACTCCCAGGTGCTGAGGCTGCCGAGTCCCGGAATCCAGACGGGCGGATGGGGCTGCTGGATCGGCCGCGGCCAGACGTTGACCTTGGGGAGCTGATAGTATTTGCCGTTCCAGGCGAAGATATCATCCGCGGTCCAGGCCTTGAGGATCAAATCGTGGGCCTCGTAATAGCGCTCGCGCTGCTCAATCGGGGTAATGCCCGCACACAAGGTAGCATCCATTGCCGTTCCCAGCGGCATACCAGCGACTAAACGGCCGCCGCTTATGGTGTCCAACATACCGTACTCTTCGGCCACGCGCGTGGGCGGGTTGGTGGTTGGCAAGGTTGAGCCCATCTGCACCACTGCTACGTCCATATCATTGGTGGCCCGGGCCAGGACCGAGCCCATCAGGTTGGGGTTGGGCATGAAGCCATAGGCATTCTGGTGATGTTCGTTGACACAAATACCGTCCATCCCGGCTTTGGCGGCATGGATCAGTTCGTCCAGCGACCAGTTATAATACTGGCCGACTTTCTCGGCGTCGCCCAATTCCGTCCAGGGTGGATCGACCCAGACCGAGTGGTATTTTTGCTCAAAATCGTCCGGCAGGTCCCGGTAGGGCATCAGGTGAAACATGGATACTTTCATCCCTGGCCTCCTTTGTGTGTACTGTGTCCGGCCAAAATACCAATTGTAGCGTGGTTTGACTAGGCGACCTCACTGTGGATTCACGCGACAGTCTGGAAAGGGAACACAATCTGACAGTCTTGTCGTCTCGTCTTATCTATTACCTGACTCTAATAGTCTTGTACGCCAAATCTTCTACTACATTTTTACCCAACTCAAAGCCGTTGAAAATCTGGAATAGAGGTTGGATAGCTTGATGCACGTACTCTCCCAGCGCTGATAAGGGCGTTTCAAGAGGGACTTCAACGAAGGCAGAAACCTCATCTTGATAGGCCGGCCCTATAGGCCGAAGATAGTGCGTTTGCTTTTCCCAAGAAATGAGTTCCCGCCCTTTTAACTTTGTCCATCGGAAACCAAAGGCAAGCTGGGTTTCTTCTGGGTCGCAACCCATTGCTTTTGCGAAGGCGATTCCCACAGCTATAGCTTCTGCTGTCTTCCTTATAGGTAGAGTGGAGTCGAGATATTTCATCGGCTCTAGGTCTCGCATATCTTCATAGAGTGCCTGTCGAAAGTAGAATCGGCCTTTTGGGCCTAATCTCATGAAATCAATGTAAGGAAGGGGTGGATCCAGAGTAACAATAAGGGCCTCCCAGGCGTTTTCAAAGGGATATGGCTTATATTCATCGGGAAAGATTCTGCTGTCCTGCCATATAGGCCAACTGGTATTGTAATGAGGGTTATTGGCATTCAGCAAATTCAAAAATGCCTCATTTGCTGAGTGGTGTTGAGGGATGTCCCCAATGAGTAATAACCCAACTTCCCATGCACCATGAGAAGGCAGTTGAACTCTTCGTTCCTCGACAACCGTGGAATACCGCTCTGCACTCTTTTGAAGGTACCCTTTTAGACGGTCCTCGGTTGTCACTTCTGGTTGTAAACCGCTGGCTATTGATCCTAAGAATTCGTGGACGACTTCCGGGGACATCCCACCGAAATGGCGTCTCAGGAACCGGCCAATATCAGCTTCCCGATTGTCAAAACATATTTCAAGGATGCTCGGCCAATCTTTCCAGGTGGCCTTTGTCGTGCTTGGTGTGTTGTTGGAGCTGAGAGAACGCATGTAGACATCGTGTATGCTTATGAGTGCTGTTGCTCCATCAGCAGACCAAAGATCAGCTTTCGCTGCTACTGGAGTTCTGACTCCTGGAGGAACGATGAGTACGGGATATGGTTGACCTCCACGTTCTGGAAATTCTACGGATACCTCGAATGGTTCCGAAGCATATCTTGAGATCAAAGCCTGGATGTTGTCTGTATGAAAAGCTGCCTTGACATCTTGAGGCATGTTACCTTGGTCCGGTTCGTGAGTGTTGTCATCAAATCCGATTATGAGATAACCGCCACCGTAATTCCTTAAGGCGAGAGCAGTCTTCACAATCTTTGCTTTACCCTCCGGCTGGTCAGGATCAATCCAGCGCTTAAGCTCAACTGCGAGGCTTTCATTCGGTCTATCTACTAACGCTTGAATCCGTGAGAAATTTATATCACTCATGGCACGTCTCTTCATTTTTTGTATTACTATCGTATATACGATATAGTACACGGAGAAAACAGGAGGTTGTTATGCGCTTTGTGAGCGTTCGTGAATTGCGCAACCAGTCGGCCTTGGTATGGAAGGTACTGTCCGAAGAGAAGGACTTGGTCATTACCTCCAACGGCAAGCCCATCGCCCTCCTGTCGGCGATGGTGGAGGAAGACCTGGAGGCATCGCTGGGGGCCGTACGTCGTGCGCGCGCCCAAGCCGCTGCCACAGCCCTGCAACAAGCCTCTCTGCAATCTGAGACTGGTCGCCTCTCGCTGGAAGACATCAACGAGGAGATCAATGCGGCGCGCCGGGAACGCGCTCGATGAGGATCGTGCTGGATACAAATGTCCTGGTCTCCGGTCTGCTCTCTCCCTTCGGCCCTCCAGGAGATATTGTGGGACTGATAACGACTGGGACAGTACGGGTCTGTTATGATGCCCGCATCTTGGGTGAGTATCGTCAGGTCCTCCTGCGGCCGGTCTTCTCGTTCAGCCAAGTCCAAGTCGAATCCGTGCTAGCTCAACTCGAAGCCGATGGAGACCTCGTGACAGCGTGCCCTCTTTCCGAGGGTTTACCAGACCCAGACGACGAGGTTTTTCTCGCGGTGGCTCTCGCGAGTCAAGCCCATTGTCTGGTAACCGGTAATATCAGGCATTACCCAGCTTCGCTCCGTCAAGGGGTGCGGGTCGTTTCCCCCAGAAATTTCCTGGAGTTGTACCGGGAAATAGCGGTGTCCGACGATTTATGATTTCTCACCACACCTGACAAGAACTGCCGGACACAGAAACGAAAACGCAGGGCGTTAGAAAAACTTCACGCAATAGCTAATAAGCGCGGCGCTATCGTGATCCGCATCGGCCGGCACGAGTTGCCGGTCTTTCACGAGGTCGCGCAGCTCGGTATCAACCACGCTCGAAAAAACCTCAAACCCGCGCTCCTGATAAGCTTTGGGTGGGTGGCCGCCCATAAAAGCCATGACCGCCCGTGGAGTAGGGGTGGCCTTGGCCGTCACCGCTGCGAACCCGGCCTGCTTGGCCCAGTCCAAAAAATGATCCAAGAGGCTCAGGCCAATACCCCGCCCCTGATAACGCGCGTCTCGGTCGTCCGTGTCGTCGAGTTGACCGACGTGGTAGCAGTAAATGGACAGGCTGCGGTCGGGCAGCGCGGGCGCTGCGTTGCCGAACTCGCCCCAATACAGCGGGTCCCACAGCCCCTTTGGCGAGCGGGTGTCCGCGGCGTAGCGTCGAAACTGGAGTTGGCCGACATGCTGCGTGCCGTCAAACGCCAATATTGCACTTGAGCCGAGGTCCTGGATGCGGGCGCGAACCTCTTGCTCGTCGCCCTGATGACCAATAGGGACTGCCCCAAGGTCTTCGACGGTCATCGGTCGGAAGGTAATGGTATCTGTGTCTTTGCGCATGGCTTTCTCCCCCATTCGTGCATGGTCTAACCCTCTCTCGTCTGGCAGCTTAACTTACCTTCAGATAGAGCCTGCATATAGGGCCTGAGCGGTCCAGGGCCGCGCTTGAGAAAAGATCCTGGGCATACAGCCCTGCAAAAACGCAGTCAGGATAGAGATTGACATAGAGGACTGCACGGACGAAATTCCCCGCCCGCGCGGGAGAGTGTGTCTAACCGGCACGCCTTTGGCGGCGCCCACGGCGAGCTGAAGTAGGCTGTCTGTTGCGCCCCTGTCCGCGGGGTCGCTTGGGCTGCTCGTTGGTATCGGGCTCGAAGCCCTCGACCTGCCGGCGTGGGATGCGTGAGCCGATCATGCGTTCGGTTGCACGCACCCAGCCGGAATCGTCAGCCGTCACAAAAGTACAGGCCTCTCCACAGCGCTCAGCGCGGCCGGTGCGCCCGAGGCGATGGGTATACGCCTCAGGTGTGTCCGGTACATCGAAGTTAATCACATGCGAGACGCCGCTCACGTCGATACCGCGCGCCACGATGTCTGTCGCCACGAGGATGTTATGCTGGCGGGTGCGAAAGCTACGCATGGCCCGGTCGCGCTGGGCCTGGGACAGGTTTCCCTGGAGGGCGACGGCCCGGTAGCCTGTCTTGGCGAGCCGTTCGGCCAGGCGCCGGGCGCGGTGCTTCGTGCGGGTGAAAACGATGGCCGAGTCGCAGTTGTCTTGGGTGAGGACGTGTTCGAGCAGGGCGTGCTTGCGCTGCTCTGCAACGAGGACCAAGGCGTGTTCAACGGTAGCGGCCGGGGCCATATCGGTTAACTCGACCACGTGCGGAGTCTGCAATAGATCGTCCGCCAGCCCGCGGACTTCTCTTGGCATAGTGGCTGAGAACAGCAGGTTCTGCCGGCGAGCGGGAAGCGCGCCGAGGATTTTGCGAATGCCGGGCAGGAAGCCCATATCGAACATATGGTCAGCTTCGTCGAGTACGAGGGTTTCGACCTGGCCGAGGCGGAGTATACCCTGCTGGAGCAGATCAAGTATGCGGCCTGGGCAGCCCACTACGATCTCCGGGCGCTGACGCAGCGCACTGATCTGGTTACGCATTGAGACACCGCCGTAGATGGTGGCCATCTTGAGGCGGGTGAACTGAGCCAGCGTCCGGATTTCTTCCGTAATCTGGCTGGCAAGTTCCCGGGTGGGTGCGAGCACCAAAGCGCGCAGGCCCTTACGGCGGTCTCCGAGGAGCCGGTCGAGCAGGGGGAGGGCGAAGGCCGCCGTCTTGCCGGTGCCGGTCTGGGCTAAGCCGAGTACGTCGTGGCCGTTGAGGCCGGGGGGAATGGTTTTGACCTGGATTGGCCAGGGAGTTTCAAAGCCGGCGACATGGATGCCGCGCATGAGGGCTTCGTGGAGTCCGAACCGGTCGAATGTTGCCGGTGCGATTGATACTGAATCAGACATAAATAGATTAATCTCCGCCGTAGGCGCATGAGTTGCTCCTGCACGGCCGTCTTTTCCGACCCAAACAACAGGGAAAGGGAAGAAGGGTTCTTTTTTAGCGGCGTGCCCTCGGAGGGACGGAGAGGGCCTGTTGTTCGCCGCTATCGAGCTGATGCTCAAATCACATGAGTCAGGCTACATACACGGTCTGCGCGGTTTGTGCCACCCCACGCGGGGTCAGCTCTTGTTTTTGAAGGCCGCGAAATCTCGCTGCATGACCGAATCGACCGCGTTGACTGACGGTCGTTCGCCGACCATTTGCAAATACTCACCCAGGCCGGGGACATCATTCGTAATGTCCCAGTCGTAGATTTGCGTGGTGTGCAGATTGGTAAAGCGCAACTCGAAATAGGCGGTCAGGTCGGCGAAGGTGAATGTGTCGCCGGCGATATAAGGCTCGAAGCGGACGAGTTGCTTGAGCGCCCGCAGCCCGTTGTCCAGCAATGGCCGGACTGCGTCGTACGTGGCCTGATCAACCGGCGCGCCAAAGTACACGGTCGGCAGATGGCGCCGGGCCGGTGCGTCGAGATACAGTTCGACAAAGCGGATGATTTCTTTGGCTTTGGCCCTGGCCCAGGGGTCGTTGGGGTATAGCGCCGGCTGCGGTTGGATATCTTCGAGATAGTCGAAGATGACGTTTGTCTCAGTCAAGGTCGTACCATCGATCTCAATATAGGGCACCTTGCCCATCGGGCTTTTTGCCAGGACTTCCGGTTCCTGGCTCGGCATGATCGAGACTTCTTCAAAAGCGAGTCCTTTTTCGACCAGCGCGGCCTTGGCCGTGCTGTAATAATTGCTCAGGGTCGTACCGTAGATTTTGATCATAGTGTTCGTCCTCCTTGGTGCTTCTACACCAAAATAACGGAGGGCACAAACGGAAGGCTAGGGGACGAGTGCTCTTGCCGGGGACCGAAGCCAGACCCCAGGTTCTGGAGAATGGATTTACCTTACTCAGTAGTCAGGACCGTTTCTTTCCGCACAGGTCAGGTTGAATGTGAGACGGGGTGGAAGTTGATCTCTACCCAATAGCCGATCTCTGCTGCATACGCCCCTTTCTACGCAAGTCATAGGCGGGGGAGAGAGCTTCATACTCTGCCTTGACTTCTAGATTTTTCAGCGCTTTTTTCTTAAAGCCGGCCAACGTTGGACGTGCCATTTGTGTAGCCAGGTATCATATTTGATAACCTGTACAAGGAAGGCTTGCCGATATCCTGGTGCTATTCCCGCAACGCCTCAAGAATACGGGTGAGCCTGAGCAGTTCTTCAGCACTGGCCTCATTGACCAGCCCGTCCAGCTTTCGGCGGAGTTCGACGGGAGGATAGCCGTCCTCCTGTCGATACTGAAACAATTCGGAGAGCGGAACCTCCAGGCCCTCGGAAAGACGCTCAAGCAGAGCGAGTGTCGGATTCGCCTCCCCCCGCTCAATGACGGCCAGGTAGTTGGTGTTGATGTCGATGATTTCTGCCAGCCGTTCTTGCGTATGTCCCTTTGATCTTCGCAGGCTTTTGATCCGTTTTCCTAACAGCTCTCGGTCGTTCATACCCGCCTCTTGAAAAAGGCCGACCAGTCAAAATGGGGCAGGCCCCCGCCTCACTCCCTCTCCTCGGGCATCAGGTCCTCCTCTCGACACTCGTACGCGGCGCTGACGCAGGCACGGAGGGCTCCCAGAATCTTTACAAAACTGCCGGGCGGCTGT
Source organism: uncultured Binatia bacterium (SeqCode) (assembly GCA_965243855.1). Taxonomy (GTDB): domain Bacteria; phylum Desulfobacterota; class Binatia; order Bin18; family Bin18; genus Bin18. The sequence continues at coordinate 905,847 of CBDEWE010000003.1, forward strand.
CCCTGGAGCATTGTCACGCTCTGTTGAGCCATGGCTGGATGGGCGAAATTGTGGGGGCATTCCTCGTAGTGAGCAGGGAAGCCGGGGGCACAACGCTGCCCGCTTGGGAAGCCCCACAGACGCATCGGTCATTGCTGAAACTGCTCTAGTCCCTCCGGCATACGCTCCTCCTCTCCTCTTCGGCCACGAGCGTAGACGAAAAGCGCTACAGAAAGCGCTGCCCAGATGGGCAGACACGGCCAGGAAAAAGTCCGACTTGATCCGTTTTCCTGACAGCTCTCGGTCGTTCATACCCGCCTCATGGTTCAAGACCGGACCAGTATGGGCGGACCAATATGTCAGGTGAAGATTCTGATAGGGATAGTTTATTGACAAACTATCTTTTTTAGAAATAATACAGCATCTCTCAGACGTAATTTATAAGAAAAACTATATCTATAAGACACTGTAAAAGAGGACGAAAACATTCGTTATCAGCGGACAAACGAGTCCACTCGAACGCGAGGCAGGTGCGGAACGGGGGCCATTTCCCCGGCTCTGCCCCTCGGGGCCGGGGCCGTCCGCCAGGGTTCCCCATCTGCCCTTTCATAGGCAGGTCCAGGTTGTTCCCCTTCTCACCCACTGAGGAAGCCGAACAACGGATTGTCGCATATCGGGACGAGGTAGAAAGATGAATTTAGGACCGATTAGCAATAGCACCTCAACGGTTGAGGTAAACAAATCCAAGGATGGCATATGGTTGCGTGATGGAGAATGGCAAGGACTGATGCCCTACGAGGATTTCCCTCAATTCAGGAACATGCCACATGACGAGGTCACCAAGGTCGAAAAGCCTAAATCTGAGCAATACTTCTGGCCGGATTTGGGGCGGGTCGTTGACCGACAGACGATTGAGATCAGTCACGCCCACAAGCGCGGACTTCAACTCATGCGTTACGTGGCGCTTGGGCTGTTGGTGCTTATGGGGGTCATCTTCGTTATTACCAGTATCAATATCGACCAGTATCCCTGGCTGGGCTACGTCCGCGCTTTTGCCGAGGCAGCTATGGTCGGAGCGCTGGCGGACTGGTTCGCCGTCACCGCACTGTTCCGGCATCCCCTCGGTCTTCCCATCCCGCACACTAATATCGTACAGGAACGTAAAGACGATATTGGCAGGAGCTTGGCTGCCTTTATCAAAAACAATTTCCTGACGCGACAAAACGTCGAGAAGCGGCTCGACGGTATTGACCTCGCAGGTGAAGCCGGCACTTGGCTCAAGAACGAACAACATGCCCGAGCACTGAGTCTGACCCTCTGTCGTGCTCTGCGAGCCGTAATCGACAATGACAATGGCGAGTTGGAAGCATTCGTAAGTCGCAACTTCCGAGGAGCCCTTGACCGGATGAACGTAAGCACACTCATCGCTCGCCTACTAAATAGACTTGTTAGCGACAACCATACTAAGACTCTAATCAGCAAATTGGTTGATTTAGGACAGCAGTTTTATGATGAACGCGAAGAACGTATCCGCATTCGGGTTAAAGACGAAGCTACATTTGGGACGAAAACAATCGCTGGTAAGGTTTTCGATAAGCTGTCACAGAGCTTGAAGAAAACGTTTTCTGAAATACGCCACGACTCAAAAATCAGACAAGAATTCGAGAAGCGCATAAAACTGTTGGCGTGGGAATTTGACAATGATCCTGAAACGAAGGAGAGAACCGAAGCGTATAAGCAGGAGTTTCTAAACGACCCCCAAGTCAACGAAGCTTTCTCCTCTATAGGGTCAGCACTTAAGAGCCGCTTTGTTCATAACCTGACAGGAACAAAAGACTCAGACCCACCCCTGGCAAAGGATATCGCCAAACTCCTTGACAGATTAGGGGACATGCTCGCCGAGGATCCATTTATCCGGCAGATGGTCAACGAACGATTGAAGGCTACTATTCCCTCTTTCGTAGACCGTTACCGGGACCGCTTAAGTGGTGGGATCAGCAAGACTGTCGAAGACTGGGATGCCAGGCAAACGTCGGATCGTATCGAACTTCATATTGGAAAAGACCTTCAATTCATTCGTATCAATGGCACCATCGTCGGTGGCCTGGTCGGCCTTACCATCTACATCGCAAGCCATGTGTTCTTCTAGGAAAAGCGTTGCGGTTTCCAGATACCGTAAGAGATACAGGCCGTGCTCACTCATTCCGCGTCAATTTTTCAAATTGAGATACTACCCAGGACAACGCCAGAACATAGAGAGGAATGTATGGTTTTTCGTCGCCTGTTTGGCCGAACCTCCTCGCGTGCAGGAGGTGGGGCACCACACAAGGAGGAGAATATGGCTGTCCATAACGCTGAAAACACACATAGTCTAGCGGATGTCCACGACTTTATTAAAAATGCGGTAGTTACGATAGAACTGCCAGATGGAGGTGGAAGCGGGTTCGCTGTCCGGTCCGATGGCATACTCGCCACAAACCGACACGTCATAGCCGGTCACACCAAAGCTCGGGTCAGTTTTGTTGATGGGAACGACACAGACGCTCGGGTGGTCCAATCTTTTCGAGATGTTGATCTGGCGTTTCTGCTGACAGAAGAACCTCTCCGACAGGTGCTCCCCTTGCATAATGGGGAACAATTACGAGTCGGGCAGGATGTTTTTGCAGTAGGAAATCCCTCATCTTTGGGCCACACGCTGACGAAAGGGGCTATCAGCGCACTCAATAGGCTCAGAGACGGAGTACGTTATATTCAAACGGACACCGCTATTAACCCCGGTAACAGCGGAGGTCCGCTGTGCGATCTCAACGGCCAAGTGATTGGCATGGCAACATGGATTAAAAGATACGATAGCCAGGAAATTCCCCTTGAAGGGCTCAACTTTGCGCTCCCCGCTTCAGTAATTCAGGGGAGACTTGCGCTTCTTCCCAAGAGAAGCGAATTGCTTAAAACTCTGTACTGCCCTGTCTGTGGGGGTATTAATGCAGAAGGTAAATACTGTGGAACGTGCGGGGTAGAGCTTGCTCTCTATATCGAGGAGGAGGCGAAAAGTTCTAAGAAACAGGTTTTCCTAAAAACCTGCCCTGTATGTCAAACCAAAGCCCGACGGGACCAGTCTCACTGTGGGCACTGTGGTGCGTCATTGACACCGGAAACGGACGCGGACTGAACCTGCCCTAAATAGGAAAAGAATTCACGAAGAAGGAGAAACTGGACATGGGGCTTCTCGATTTAATCTTTGGGTCGGATGATACACCTGAGAACGTTATACAAGACTGTAAAATTAAGATCAGGGAAGTGCTCAACGTATTTGATCTTAAAGAAGGTGAGCACTGGGACGAAACAGAGGAGGGTTTCATATTCAAGAGTGGGTCTGCCGATATACTAATTGGATTTACTGTCGATGAAGATGGTAACCCGCATATTGCAATTCAATCGCCTATAGTCAAACTCCCATCTGATAATTTACTGGCATTCTACCGTCGCCTTCTTGAAATTAATTGGGAACTACACGGGCGAGTTACGGTCGGAGTAGTTCATGATACGGTCGTTGTTTGCGCTATCCGCGCCATTGAGGGCCTGAATGAAATCGGTCTCGTTGAAGTAACGGGAATGGTAGGTGATGTAGCAGACGACCTTGACGACACCCTCCACGAAGAGTTCGGTGCGCCGCTTTTCGAGCTGGGAGAGGAGTGACTGAGCGAGTACTGCCGAGGGAAGAATACCCTAGGCGGGATTATGCGTCCTCGAACAGCACCTGGACGTGCGCCTCGGGCAAAGGCTGGGTCACTTTGGAGAAGATGATGGTAAAGGCAACCGAGGTGAGGCTGGCGAGGGCCGAGCAGGAGAACGGATTGACGCCCTCAATGTGGAGCCAGGAGACGACGGAGTGCAGCAGGCCGGGCGCAAACCAGGCCGGGTCGATCAGTTGGGCGTGCAGGACCAGAAAGCTGACAAAGCCGCTGACCAGCCCGGCGTAGGCCCCGGCCCGGGTGACCCCGCGCCACAGCGCTCCGAATACCAGGGAACCGGCCAGGGCTGACATCACGCAGCCGGTGCCAATCCAGACAATCAGCATGACGTTGGTTTCAACCCACGACCAGGCTATTGCTGCGCAGACAACCAGCACGGCAACGGTCGCCACCCGGCTGATGTATAAAACCTGACGGTCGAGCTGTGCCTCGGTTGGCTGATGCTTCAACCGCGGGACTATACTCCGACGATAGAGGTCGTTGGCGATAATCTGGGAGGAGGACACCACGAGTCCGTCCGCGGTGGACATAATGGCGGCCAGGATGCCGACGCCGACCAAGGCCGCCAGCCAGGTCGGGAACAGCTCGATGAAGAGGGTCGGCAGGGCGTGATTCGAGGTTGCACCCTCGGCGAACAGGGCGTCACCCATTAACGCCCGGGCCAGTAGCCCTCCCAAGGTCAGCATGGCCAGGGTAATGATGAACGTGATGGTGAGGCCAAGAAAGCGGTTCTGGTGCATGCTGTGTTTTAAGGCCCAGAGCTTATTGCCCAGGTGGGGCAGTACCCCCAGCGGAATGAACGAAATCACCAGCGAGGCAATGGACCACCATGAATGGTAGAGCGGGGTTTTGGGATTGAGGGTACTCACCAGGTGTTCGTCCTGAGTGGCCAGATTGTCGATCAGTCCCAGGAACCCGCTCCTCCCCGATTCGCCCACCTCCAGCCCAAAGCCGATGAGGAAGAGCACGACGACCACCACGGCGACCAGCAGCATCAGACAGGCCTGGACCCCGTCGGCGATAATGTCGGCATGGGCTCCACCCAGGACAACGTAAACCAGCAACACGGTGGTGGTGATGATCAGCGCCCAGAGCGGTGGTAAACCCAGCAGAATCTCGAACATGACCAGGCCCGACACGAGTTGTCCGGCCAGATAGAAACACAACAACAGGGAAAATACTGACACCAGCACCCGAATGCCCTCGGACTGATAGCGGTCACCAAGGTACTCGGGGATGGAGCGGTTGCCGAACTTATGGCCGGAGCTGGTAATCAGACGCATGGTGAGCAACATGCCCAGACACAGGCCGGCGGGACCCAGAAAGACGCCCCACATGGTGGTCAGCCCCCAGGTATAGCTCAGCCCCGGCATGCCCAGGAAGGTTGCCCCGCTCACGGTGGTGGCCGAAAACGCCAGGGCCAGAAACAGGGGTCCGTACGCGCCACGCGCCGTAGCAAAGTCATCGGCATGTTTGACCCGCCGCTGGGCCAAAACCCCGATGCCTATCATGCCGCCGATATAGATGACGAGGAAGAACCACGACCAAGTAATGAGCGTCATGTGTGGGGAGATCAGGTTGAATGCGAGACGGGAAGGAAGTTGATCTTTATGCGAGAGCCGCCCGCCTCTGCATACTCCGCTCTGACTTCCGGATCATTCAGCGCCTTTTGCTTGAAGCTCGCCAATGTTGGACGGGTCATTTTTTGATCTCCTGCATTTCCGGTAGGGTATCATATGTGATAACCCGAGCAAAGACGTAGAGATAGAAGCGACCGGGGTTCTGATGCCAGGAGGTCAGAAGAGGCGTAGGGGCGGGTTTCAAACCCGCCCCTACGTTTCACACGCCCTCGAACAGTTCCCGGACGTGGGGTTCGGGCAACGGCCGGGTCGCCTTGGACACGACAACGGTGAACACCACCGAGGTGAGGCTGGCGAGGGCCGAGCAGGAGAAGGGATTGACGCCCTCAATGTAGAGCCAGGAGACGACGGAGTGTAGTAGGCCGGGCGCAAACCAGGCCGGGTCGATCAGTTGGGCGTGCAGGACCAGAAAGCTGACAAAGCCGCTGACCAAGCCGGCATATGCCCCGGCCCGGGTGACCCCGCGCCACAGGGCCCCAAAGACCAGAGAACCGGCAAAGGCCGACATGATGCCGCCGGTCCCAATCCAGACAATCAGTAGGACGTTGGTATCGACCCAGGCCCAGGCGATGGCCGCACACAGGACGAGAATGACTACCGTGGCCACCCGGCTGATGTATAAGACCTGGCGGTCGAGTCGTTCCCCGGTTGGCGGATGCTTCAATCGCGGGACTATACTCCGACGGTAGAGGTCGTTGGCGATAATCTGGGAGGAAGACACGACGAGTCCGTCCGCGGTGGACATAATGGCGGCCAGCACGCCGACCCCGACGAGCGCCGCCAGCCAGGTCGGAAACAGCTCGATGAAGAGCGTGGGCAGGGCGTGATTCGAGGTTGCGCCCTCGGCGAACAGGGCGTCACCCAGCAGCGCCCGGGCCAACAGGCCGCCCAAGGTCAGCATGGCCAGGGTGAGGATGAATATGGTCGTGAGGCCAAGAAAGCGGTTCTGGTCCGCGCTGTGTTTTAAGGCCCAGAGCTTGTTGCCCAGGTGGGGCAGTACCCCCAGCGGAATGAGCGAGATCACCAGCGAGACGATCGACCACCAGGAGTGGTAGAGAGGAGTTTTGGTGTTGAGTGGACTCACCAGGTGCTCATCCTGGGTGGCCAGATTGTCGATCAGTCCCAGGAACCCGCTCCTGCCCGATTCGCCCACCTCCAACCCAAAGCCGATGAGGAAGAGCACGACGACCACCACGGCGACCAGCAGCATCAGGCAGGCCTGGATGCCGTCGGCGATAATGTCGGCATGTGCCCCGCCTAGGACAACATAAATCAACAACACGGTGGTGGTGATGATCAGTGCCCAGAGCGGCGGTAAACCCAGCAGAATCTCGAACATGACCAGGCCCGACACGAGTTGTCCGGCCAGATAGAAACACAACAACAGGGAAAATACTGACACCAGCACCCGAATGCCCTCGGACTGATAGCGGTCACCAAGGTACTCGGGGATGGAGCGGTTGCCGAACTTATGGCCGGAGCTGGTAATCAGACGCATGGTGAGCAACATGCCCAAACCGAGGCCGACCGGGGTCAGAAAGACGGTCCACATGGTGGTCAGCCCCCAGGTATAGCTCAGCCCCGGCATGCCCAGGAAGGTTGCCCCGCTCACAGTGGTGGCCGAAAACGCCAGGGCCAGAAACAGAGGGCCGTACGCGCTACGCGCCGTAGCAAAGTCATCGGCATGCTTGACCCGCCGCTGGGCTAAAACCCCGATGGTTATCATGCCGCCGATATAGATGACGAGGAAGAACCACGACCAAGTAATGAGCGTCATGGGCTGGCTTCCTTAGCTCAGGCCTTGGGGCGGATTCTGACTTGTCCTGGTGAGATTACACTGAACGCCTGGAGTAATGCTGTCTCACGGTCATGAAACCTGATACATTCTGCGGCATAGGCAAACGCTGCTAACATGGCCTTTCTGGTCAAGCGTGGATGAGACTCCAAAATCATCTCGCCCGTCTCTCCTGCCGCCATCTTCTCCAAAAGCAGTTCAACAGTAATACGGGTCCCCACGATTACGGGTTTACCCATCATTACTGAGGAGTCAGAGTGTATGAGGTTGGTCTTCATAGGACCTCAATTATACGTGATAGACGCCCGGTATCTATTGACGCAGTGTCCTTATCGATCGGCCGTCATCCGCAGGACGACCCGTAGGTGTTGGTACTTCCACTCCCCGTTGACCTTTACGTAGTCGTCGTCATAGCGCAGGGCCAGCCATTTCTCATCGTCGTTTTCAGCATACGTCCACGGACCCATGATATACCAGACGCCCGTAGCGCGGTCTCCGTTGACCTCGATGATGGGGTTCATGATGTTGTGCTGGGAAAAGCTGAACATGTTTTGGAATTTGCGAAATAACTCGCGAATAGCCGCATGGCCCTCAGCCTTGCCGAAATCCGGACTCTCCCAGATGGCATCTTCGGCAAAGACCGACGAGACCCTGTCGGGGTTGTGCATATCGTCGCAGATTTCGCAGTAGCGGGCCTTGAGCTGTTTTATCGCCTCGATGTCTTCGAGCCGGGTGATGCGCTGCTCCAGTTCCGACGTGGCCATACTAAACCCTCCTTCTTGGCCGAACTCTTGATGTCATTCTTACTACACGGTTCGCTGACTAGGCGGCAATGCCTTTCGGTTTATGACGCATGGGTCGTAAGAATGACAACTATTGTATCCCTAGCGGATCGCGACAGGATGGACGGGGCTCTGCACCGCCCCGACCAGGCGTGGTGCAGCGAGCATGAAGAAAAACTCGTAGGCTTGATCCGCAGCCAACTCGGCGGTCTTGATATTTTCCAGAATATACACGCCCCGTTTCGTCAAGAGCAAATCGTGAACGGGCAGGAAGTGGTCCGGTAGCGTGTCGTTGGTGGGCCAGCCTTCGATGGTCCAGGTATCCGCACCAACGGCCACAACGTCTTGGTCGGCAAGCCAGGCCGCGCCGTCCAGGCCAATCCCGGGTGGTTTGGCCAGAAAGCGCTCCCCGTCCTCGTCGGCGACGCTGAGCCAGCCGGTGTGCAACAGGACAACATCGCCCGTGCGGATCTCCGTGCCCTGACGCTGGGCCGCCGTCCGCAACTCGGCGCTCTCAAAGACGGTCCGCTCGGGCAGTTGGGCTACGCCCATGGCGGCGGCCATGTCGAGCAGGACACCCCGCCCGACGATGGGCGGCAAGGTATGGATACCGTATTGGATTGCGCCATCCGGACGGATGACCTCCTCGGTCGGGACGCCGTTGTAATGCCTGCCGTCAGCACCGACATGGGCAAAGCCGTCGATCTGGGTGCCAACGCCCAGCCAGGAGATGACCAGATCGTCAAAGCCCTGGAGCTTGTTGGTCCCGACGGTCGGGCTGTCTCCGACAAAAATCCTATCGGTGCGGATTTGGTAATTGCGAGGACCAAAGGCCGGGGTTTTCGGGCCGGTCGGCATGGCGAGCGAATAGACCTTGCCCGTTGTGATCAGACCGGCCGCCTCAACCACGGCCTGCGCCGACAGATTGTTGATCGCTCCCAGCCGGTCCTCCGCGCCATACTTCGACGGAAACCAGTCCGCCGCGTAGGCCGGGCTCAGCCCCAGCACGACCACTACGAATGCCAGGATGCTCATACCTGCTCCCTCCCTACCGAGCAGCGCCGCTCAGTCGCCTCACCAACTGAACTACCCCACTCAACCCCTCCTGGATAGTGGGAACTGCTGCGCGAGGAGATATGCAAACCGACTCGCTATCAGTAGGGAAGCTCAGGAGCGGGCCTTGAGCTATTTTATCGCTTCAATGTCTTCGAGCCGGGTGATGCGCTGCTCCAGTTCCGACATGGCCATACCAAACCCTCCTTTATGATCGGACCTTTGATGTCATCCTTTACAGTCTGCACATCATGGCTCGGTAGTTCGCTTCGAATCTTCCGGGGAGCGCACTCATCGAGCAGAATGCGCATGAACACCTGCCGGCAACTGCCCCTCCTGCTCCAAGACTGCCACTGCCTGAGCGCGTATTACCGTAGGAAAATCGTCAAGAAAGTCATCCAGGGTATGCCCTCTAGCGAAGTAATCCTGTAGTGCTTTCACCGGAACCCGTGTCCCTATAAAGACGGGAGTTCCACCGAGAATGTCAGGATCACTATGCACGGCAACGCTGTGATCTTTCATATGGCTGCCTTTCTTGCGCAGTGTGGCACCAAAACCTGGGTGAGTCTAACTGAATCCGCGTCCGCCCCCTTCCTGGACTCTCGTGTGCGCGGGAATGACACGGCATGGCATCCGCCTTTTTCTCATTTGCATCACACATCCTTTAGGAGTGCGGGCTTCCAGCCCGCATGGCGGCCAAGATGGCCGCCCTCCCAGGAGGGGAGTTGCTGTCAGCCCGCCAGGGGCGAAGGCAGGAGCCATGGGAAACTGAACCACGACCAAGAAACCGACAATACTCCCTAGGCGTCTGTCCTCGGTTGATGCCCTTAGAAGCTCGGCTTGGTCGAAAATGGAGTCAATTGGAGTTCGTGCGTCCAACAGGATTTGTCTTGGGTGTGTAGATAATAGTACGCCTCCGCGATCTGAACGGGATCCATCACCACTTCGGGCCGCTTCTGGGCTATCGGCAGGGCTCGGGTGCCTGGAGAGTCGATGAGGCCGTCTATCACGACGTTGGCCACGTGTATGCCATGCTCGGAATATTCCTCCGTCAGCACCTGTGCCAGCGTGCGCATCATCACTCTCGGATAGTACAACGACTGTCCTGTCAGTCGCTTTCGTCCGCGCAGGGACGCCGCGTTATTGGAAATGAAGAAAGAGCCGGCGCCTCGTTCTCGCATGGAGGGCAACACCTCCTTGGCGACTAAGAACGGGCCTCGGCTGGAGATGTGCTGCGCGGTGTCAAAGAGTTCGACCGGGATGTATTCAAGCAACTCTTTCTCTGGTGGCAAGTCACGCCCCTCCAGGTAGCCTGCGTTGAAGATCAAGACATTCGGGTCACCGGCTTGCTCCCGAATCTAGGCGAACGCCTGTGATATGGAGTCGTGCGACACGAGGTCCAACTCGACAATCATGCCTTCGCCACCTTGTTCTTGGATTACTTGCTCCAACCCAGACGCATTGGCGGCATTCCGGGTCGTCAACACGACGAAGAAGCCCTCTTTGGCAAACTTCTGAGCCACGGCACCGCCGATGCCCCAGCGCGCACCGACGGGTATATCGCTATCGTCGATCACCTTACCGTGTGCGAGTTTGGTATTGCGGCCGTCTGACTGCCACTTGGATGTTGCTCCCACCACGACGGCGACGGGTTTACGGGTCGAGTTCATATCGGATTCCTTTGCCCTTGTTGCGAGTCACCCAAGCGTAAGGAAAAAGAGCCGCATTCACAACGGCAAACAGAATTCTCTTAGGGGGCATGTGGGAGTCGTTATCCAGTAAGGTTAATGAAGTTGTAACGTCCCTTCTAGCTACCAAAATCCAGAGAAGCTCAAGATCGTGCTTGAAGGGCGTTGCCGTCCGGCGTAAGCCGTTCCACTTCGATCTGGTCCGCCCTCTTCATCGCCTGGGCCAGTTCGTAGGCGGATTGAAGCCGGTACCAAGTCTCGGCGGCGGCGCCGAACGCCTTGTCAAGACGAATCGCCATTTCAGGCGAAATGCCAGAGCGGCAATTCACAATATCCGAAAGCTGCTTACGACTGACACCCAGCTTACGGGCTGCCTCCGATACATTGAATCCCAGAGCCTCCAAGCAGTCGTGGCGCACGGACAGGCCCGGATGGGGTGGATTCTTCATTGGCATATTGCGGTCCTCTGCCCCTCCTGCTCCAGGACTGCCTCTGCTTGCGCGCGTATTACCGTAGGAAAATCGTCAAGAAAGTCATCCAGGGTATGCCCTCTAGCGAAGTAATCCTGTAGTGCTTTCACCGGAACCCGTGTCCCTATAAAGACGGGAGTTCCACCGAGAATGTCAGGATCGCTATGCACGACGGTGCTGTGATCTTTCATGTGGATGCCTTTACTTGTGCAGTGCAGCTTTTTTACTCTACGTCTCTACTCTCTGTAGGCGTCTGGATTCATAATATTCTTCTGCCGCCGCAGTCATCCTAAAGTCAGCTTCTCCGTTGGTTATCTTTCTAACCGCTTCTTCGATGGCTGTAATGTCAGTACGAAAAAACTCTTTACGAAGGTTTACTACGTTAACTCGCCTATGGGCGAACTCACGATGCAAAGCCGTTTCAAGTGCAGGGGCATCATCCGAGTAGATTAGAGCGTGGACATCAAAAGAGAAGGGGACACTTGCATCGCCAAGCTCTTTCACACGATCCAAAGGGTCGAGACGACGAGTAAGGCCAATCTTATATACGTTTTCACCAAATGAGCCTAAATTGCTTATAACATAGACATGGCCACGACGCGTCTGTTCAGCCATGCTCTTGGCACGTTCCTCTTTTGCCTCAGCTTCTGCAAGTTGTCTCTCAAGGTCGGCAATCCGTTGTTCTGCGATAAGGCGATCATCTGCAGTAGCCTGCTCAAGTTTATTGCGGGCCCTCTCAAGCATGTCGCGGTATAGACGCTCCTCCTTTTCTGCCTGGGCCAATGCACGTTCATATTCTTTGATCGCTTTTTGCTCCTCGCGCATCTGCTCACGAATCAGGCGTTGTTCCTCTTGTTCTTCCTGCTTCTTGAGTTTGAATTGATACTGCTGCCTACATTCTTCGAATTTCAATTGAACAAATTCAATGTTGAACCCGCAATGCAGAGTAGCAGCAGATTTTTCGAGCGTAGCCGCTAGCTTCTCAATGCGCTCTAAAGTACGCGCAAAATTACCAGGATTAACCTTGCCGATAAGAAGATCACACTCAATATTTAAAGCAGTCAACATGAGCTTGACCTGGCCTTCAAGTATTTTCTTGTCCTGCCTTTTATCTGATGAAATTGTAAGAGAGCTAGGAAAGGTAATGGCTTCTTTATTCCTAATCAATTCTTTTTGCTTTTCACGGGTTCGTTTGATTTCTTCAACGAAGCGATCTGTGGTTTCAAATAGATACTCCGGCTCTTCGAATAGGCCGTGCTCGACAAATTCGTCGACTCTAGAATAGAGGTCAACTTTTGACATTAATTGGTGAAGTTGCTCGTCTAGGGTCTCCAGTCTATCCTCTTTGGATTCAATATCGACGGATATCTCTTCGAGCTGCTTTGATGACTCTTCCAGTTGGGTCTTAAGTTGCTCAGCATTCTCCTTGAGGTCTTGAAGCTCCTTTGTTTCGTTTCTAACAGTCTCAAGTCGCTTCTGGGCTTCGGTAAGCTCTGTTTCAGTTTGAGTCAGTTGCTGAGCAGTCTTCGTGATCGCATCGGAGACGGAGCGGTATTCTGAAACCTGCTTCTTAAATTTGTTACTAACTAAGAAGTAAGTTGCGATGGTGGAAAAGGATAAGACTACCAGCGTTCCCGCGATATACTGAATGTCCACTGTTCTCTACCCTATTTTAGAACCTCATTGACTATTGATTCACGAAGGATTTTCCGCTCTCGACATCTCATATCGAAAGCTGTTTGAGCGTTTTCTAGACTCTGCTTAAATCTATTTTTCTCCGCAACTGCTTGTGCTCGCTCGTAAGCTGCTCTCTCACGCTCTTGCTGTTTCAGCAAACGCGCGTACTCTCGTTGTTGACGCGCAGCTTCCCTCTCCTCGGCCTTACGTCTTCTCTCAGCCTCTCGTAGAGACTGTCTGTGAGCGCGATCGATAGCCTTAACGATCTGAATACCTATTTTTATGCCACTTGCCATATGACTACCGCTTTCCCCCTGTAACTTTTTATGCCGTGTCAGTTCAGATGGCCTGTATATCTATCCTCGAAACTTATTCAAGACTGACGTATGGATAATTCCCATATCTGGGTCGGAGTGCTGAACAAATCCGAGAACTATCGCAGTCTACATCCCCTCAAACAACGCCTTCACATGCGACTCGGGCAGCGGTTGCGTTGCTTTGGATACGATATAGGTGCAGGCGACCGACATGAGTTCTCCTATTGTTGCGCAGGAGAACGGACTCGGTCCCTCGGCGTACAGCCAAGTCGCGGCGGTGTGTAGCATGCCGGGTGCGAACCAGGCGGGGTCTATCATTTGGGTGTGCAGCACGAGGAAGGTGACGAAACCGCTGACCAGGCCGGCATAGGCGCCTTTGCGGGTGACGCCTCGCCAAAGTGCACCGACCACGAGGGGGCCGGCAAAGGCCGCCATCATGCCTCCGTTTCCTATCCAGACAATGAGCGCGATATTGGTCTCCACTAAGGCCCAGGCCAGGGCGGTACACAGCACCAGCACAACAACGGTCGCCACCCGACTGATGGATAAAACCCGCCGGTCCAGTTGTTCGGCATTCGGGGGATTCTTGAGGCGGGGCACGATGGACCGACGGTAGAGATCGTTGGCAATCACCTGGGACGAGGATATGACCAGCCCGTCGGCGGTGGACATGATGGCGGCCAGCACGCCCACCCCAATGAGGGCGGCGAGCCAGGTTGGGAACAACTCGATGAAGAGGAGGGGCAGGGCCTGATTCGGGTTCGCTCCCTCGGCATACAGTGCATCGCCCAATATCGCACGGGCGAGGAGACCGCCCAACCCGAGCATGCCCAGCGTCAGCCCAAACGCGAAGGCCAGCTTGATAAACGATTTCTGTTGGCTCACGCTTTTTAAGGCCCAGAGTTTGTTCCCGAGATGGGGGAGCAGGCCGAGCGGTATATGTGAAATAAAAATGGCGACAATCGACCACCAGGAATGGTAGAGCGGAGTCTCGGCGTTGAGCACACCGACCAAGTGTGCATCCTGCTCGGTGAGGCGGTCGATGATGCCCAGGATGCCCGCTCTTTCGCCGTCTACCCCAAATCCGGTCAGAAACAGGACAATCACCATCGCCGCGACCAGCAGCATCATGAAGCCCTGCACCCCATCGGTCAGGATGTCGGCATGTGCACCGCCGAGCACGACATAAATCAATAATACGGTCGTGGTGATGAGCAGCGCCCACAGGGGCGACATGCCCAGCATGATCTCGAACATCACCAGCCCGGACACCAACTGTCCGGCCAGATAGAAAAACAACACTAAGGAAAAGACCGAGATGAGTATCCGAATGCCGTCGGATTGGAAGCGGTCGCCGAGGTATTCCGGTATGGAGCGGTTCCCGAACCGGTGGCCCGAGGCGGTAACCAGGCGCATGGCAACCAACACGCCGACATACATCCCAGCCGGGTAGAGGAAGCAACCCCAAACCGTCGGTAGCCCCCACTCGTAGCCAAAGCCCGAGCTGCCAAGAAAAGTGGCGCCACTGGCCGTGGTCGCGGCAAAGGCAAACGCGAGAAATAACGGTCCGTACGCGCCACGCGCCGTGGCAAAGTCGTCAGCATGCCTGACTCGTCGTTGGGCAAACACGCCGATGGCCAGCATGCCGCCGATATACAGGAGAAGAAAAATCCACGACCAGGTAATGAGTGACATGCGGGGATTAGGTGCTGAGCGACGTCAGATCGCGCCCTCGGCCTGGGCTGCCTCAACCTCTTCGTTACTGTACCCGACCAGCTCCCGTAGGATTTCCTCAGTATGCTCGCCGAGGCGGGGCGAAGTCGTGACCTCGACCGGTGAATCGGAGAGCTTGAGCGGACAGCCGACCGTTTTGAACCGTCCGCGCTCCCGATGCTCGACTTCGGCTATAATGTCCCGCGCGGCTAGCGACTCGTCCTCCAGCAGCTCTTTCATGTCCAGGATCGGGCCGCAGGGCACATTGGCCGTGTTGAGGAGCTGCATGGCTTCGTATTTGGTGTGTTTTTGGGTCCAGGCCTCGATCGTCGCGAAACAGTCATCCAGATGGGAGAGACGCGCCTCCGGCGTGGCATAGTCCGGATGGTCGATGAGTTCCTCGCGGCCAATCAGCTTCATCAGCGGCCCCCAGACCTGGGCCTGGACGACCACATAGATGTAGTCGTTGGGGCCGCCGGGTTTGCATTTGAGGGCCACCCCCGGATGGCCACCCCCGGAGGCGTTGCCGGAACGTGGCACGACTGGGCCAAAGGTCTTATCGGGATATTGCGGATACTCCTTCAGGGGGCCGTGGGCAAGCCGCTGCTGGTCGCGCAGCTTGACCCGACACAGATTCAGCACCGCATCCTGCATGGCGACCTCAACCCGCTGCCCGGCGCCGGTTTTTTCGCGCTGAAAGAGGGCCGCCAGAATCGCAGCTACCAGATGCATGCCCGTACCCGAATCTCCAATCTGGGCTCCCGTACTGGTCGGCGGGCCGTCATCCCAGCCCGTTGTGCTCATGGCTCCTCCCATGGCCTGGGCAACGGTCTCGTATGCCTTGCAGTCCGCGAATGGACCGGCGCCAAACCCCTTACCGGAGGCATAAATTATGCGCGGATTGATCTGCTGGATGACCTCCCAACTGAAGCCCTGGCGGTCCAGCGCGCCGGGCGCAAAGTTTTCGACCAGTACGTCACACTTCTTGATCAGCTTGCGAAAAATCTCCTGTCCTTTTGGGGTCTTGGTATTGATAGTGATGCTACGCTTATTGCAGTTGAGCATAGTGAAATACAGACTATCGACATCAGGCAGGTCCCGGAGTTGTTGACGGGTGATATCGCCCCGACCCGGCAGTTCAACTTTGATGACGTCCGCGCCGAGCCAGGCGAGCATCTGGGTACAAGAAGGCCCCATCTGGACGTGGGTCATGTCAAGAACACGGATACCGTCCAAAGCTTTTCCCATGGTTTTCTCCTTGCCAGACAAAATGACTGCTTTGCGGTTACTTGTATATCGTCTGATTCCTGACGCAAAGAGGGGCGCGGGCCTGCTCCCTTGCCGAGGTCAGGGCCATCCAATATCATGCACGCCGCCCGGTCCGGTTGGTCCCTTGTGTGTATCGACCGGCACGGCAGTCCACACAAAATGAGATCAGCCGTATGAGCAAACAGACTGCAACAACCTCCGTCAAATCAATGGACCCCATTGTCTCGCTATGCAGACGGCGGGGGTTTATCTTTCAGTCGTCCGAACTGTACGGTGGCATTAACGGCTTTTGGGACTACGGCCCGCTCGGCGCTGAGTTGAAGCGCAACCTCAAGGAAGCCTGGTGGCAGGACGTGGTCCGCTGCCCAGCCCCCGGTCCGGACGGCCGTCCCATTGAGATCGTTCCCGTGGACGCGACCATTATTATGAACCCGAAAGTCTGGGAAGCCTCGGGTCACGTGGGCGGGTTCTCCGATCTGATGAGCACCTGCCGTCACTGTAAGAAGCTCGTACGGTACGATCATATCGAGGAGATGATTCACGAGAGTGACTGGTATGCCTCTCTGAAAGAGTTGTATGAATCGGGGAATGTGACCATAAAAAGTGTGAAACGCTGGGGAGAAAAGACCGCTAGAAAAATTGCCCCGAACCTGGCTCTTGTTCGTAAGCCCGTGGAAACGCTTACGCTCCTGGCTGAGGGGCGAGAACAGGACGAATCGCTGATTGACATTGAGCTGGACCAATTAGTTGGGCGGCTTGCTACCGAGCGGCATGTGGCTGACACATTGCAGCCGCCGTGCCCGTTCTGTGGCGGGGAGATTACCGAGCCGCGGCCTTTTAATCTGATGTTCAAGACCACAACCGGCGCGGTCGAAGACCCGTCCGCGGTCACTTATCTGCGCCCGGAGACGGCCCAGGGAATTTTTACCCAGTTCTGGAATGTGCTGGATAGCAATCGGGTGCGCGTGCCGTTCGGGATTGCGCAGATCGGCAAAGCATTTCGCAACGAGGTTACGCCGCGCAATTTTACGTTCCGGTCGCGTGAGTTCGAGCAGATGGAAATCGAGTTCTTCATTCATCCCGATGAGGCTGCGGAGTGGTATCAGTACTGGCGTGACACCCGCTTTCGCTGGTGGCAGTCTATTGGTCTGGCAGGTGAGAACCTGACGCTACGTGAGCACGACCAGGATGAGCTGGCCCACTACGCCAAGGAGGGGGCCGGCACGAGCGATGTCGAGTACCGTTTTCCGTTTACCGCGCCCGGCTACGGGGAATTGGAAGGCGTGGCCCATCGGGCGGACTATGACCTGCGCCAGCACGCCACCCATTGCGGCCAGGGAGACAAGCTGCGCTATTTTGATGACCAGCGCAACGAGCGCTATTTCCCGCACGTGATTGAGCCGAGCGCCGGTGCTGACCGTGGCACTTTAGCAGCGCTGTGCGAAGCCTATACGCCCGACGAGAACCGGCCGAGCAAGGTCTATATGAAATTCCACCCCCGGCTGGCGCCGATCAAGGCTGCGGTGTTTCCCCTGGTCAACAAAAGCGGCATGCCCGAGGTGGCCGAGAAGCTCTACCAGGAGTTGCGCCCGAAATACGCCGTCCAGTTGGATGTGAAGCAGAATATCGGCAAACGCTACGCGCGCATGGATGAGGCCGGCACACCCTACTGCTTTACGATCGACGGCGACACGCTTGAAGACCAGACCGTGACCGTGCGCTACCGTGATACCCTGGAGCAGGAACGTATCGGGATCGATAGGGTCGGCGCGTTCTTAGACGAAAAGATGGGGAAGTAAGTCGGGACTCGCCTATCCATTCCCTGGACGTGTGATGTCACAAGGAATCCACCCCGGCCCTTCGGGCCACCCCTCCCAAGAGGGGAATTCCCCTATCCCCTCCTCGGAGGGGTGCCGCGTAGCGGCGGGGTGGGTTGCCCCGTTTATTCAATATCCAATTCCGCTTTGCCCAGCCCCTCCATCATCAACTCCACCCTGTCACCCTGACTCACAAACTTGGTCGCCACTACGCTGCCGGTCATGACGACCATACCTTGAGTCAAGGTTTTACCCTGAGCGGCCAGCGTGCTCGCCAGCCAGGCCAGGGCATCGAGCGGATGGCCCAGCACATCCCGGCCATAACCTTCTCCAACGACCTCGCCGTTGATGCGCATGGTACCGTGGATAGCGGCCAGGTCGAGCGACTGCCAGTCTGTCAGCGGCGAACCCAGGACAATGCCGCCGTTCCAGGCGTTGTCCGCGAGTAGCGTCAAGATATTGTCGGCGATTTTGGTATAGTCCGCGTGGCGATCATCAACTAGTTCAAAGGCTGGCATGGCCGCCCCGATTGCCTCGGCAACGCTATCGCGCGTATAAGGAGCCCGCTCGGCTGGCAAATCATGCGCAATCTGCACGGCAATCTCACACTCGACTCCCAGGCGACCGAAGTCGCTCAGGCGTACCTGCGCCGGCGTATGATGGACAGTTTTTTCCATGATGGCGGCGGCAATGGGTTCGTCAAAGCCGACCATTTTCTGCATTACCGGTGTAGTCAGTGCAATTTTATGCCCGACGATAGGGCCGTAGGTCTCTGTCAAAAGTTGCTGAAACGCTGCCTGAATGGCATAGGCGTCTTCAAGATGGCGCGGCGTATGCGGCTCCGGGATGGGGACAAAGGACCGGCCGGCCTGGCGTTCGTTCCATAAAAATCTGGCGGCCTCGTGATACGACTGTGTGTCGGCCATTACGATGTCTCCTCGTCTGCATCCCACGCTATTGAGTCTGAAAAAAGCGATTCTCCGGCCGGGGCAGGCCAAGGTTTTCCCGTAGAGTCGTGCCCTCGTATTCGCGCCGGAACAGGCCGCGGCGCTGGAGTTCGGGCACGACCCGATCCACAAAATCATCGAGTCCGTCCGGCAAATAGGGGAACATGACGTTAAAGCCGTCCGACCCTTCGGTCACGAGCCACTCCTCCATGTGGTCGGCTATCATGCTTGGTGTGCCTATGAGTTCCAGGATGCTGAAACTCCCGCCCACATATTGGGCGAGCTGTCTGATGGTCATATTATCCCTGCGCGCCATATCAACCAGTTTCTGCCGTCCGGATTGAGTGGCGTTGCTTTCCGGGATGTCGGGCAGCGGACTGTCCAAGTCATAGCCCGACACGTCGTGGCCCAGCAGGACGCAGAGTGTGGCCATACCGCTGTCCGGGTGGACCAGACTGTCGAGCTTCGTCTTCTTTGCCTGCGCTTCGGCCAAGGAATCGCCAACAACAACAAAGGCACCCGGCAGGATTTTGAGATGGTCGCGACAGCGCCCACAGGCCTCCATGCGGCCTTTGACATCCGTATAGTAGGACTGAGCGTCCTTCAGATTATTGGCCCCGGAAAATACGACCTCGGCGGTCTCGGCCGCGAGCTGCCGGCCGGCTTCCGACGCACCGGCCTGGACGATGACCGGCCAGCCCTGAATGGGTCGGGCGACATTCAGCGGGCCGCGCACGGACAGATGCGGGCCTTTATGGTTCAGCACGTGCAGCTTGTCAGGGTCGAAATACACGCCGGCCTCGACATCGCGGATAAAGGCATCGTCCGCCCAACTGTCCCACAGGCCGGTGACCACATCATAGAACTCACGCGCCAGACGATAGCGCGCGTCATGTTCCATATGGGCCTCGCGTCCGAAATTTAATGCCTCGTCCGGGTTGGCCGAGGTCACCACATTCCAGCCGGCCCGCCCGCCGCTGATATGATCGAGCGAGGCAAACTTCCGCGCCACATGGTACGGATCGTTATAGGTGGTGGAGGCTGTAGCGACCAGACCCAGGTGCGTGGTGACCGTAGCCAGCGCCGGAAGCAGGGTGAGCGGATCGAAGGAGGTGACCGTCGCGCTGCGTTTGAGTGCCGCTATTGGCATATTGAGCACGGCCAGGTGGTCGGCCATAAAAAAGGCATCGAAGCGGCCACGTTCCAGGGTACGCACAAAGCGCTGGTAGTGCTCAAAATTGAAGTTGGCATCCGGAAACGCTCCCGGATAGCGCCAGGCCGCGGTATGAATGCTGACCGGTCGCATGAACGCGCCGAGCCGCAGTTGTCGTAAGTGCGCCATAATTTTTCTGTCCAGTCCTCCTGTCCCAGGCTAGACGATAGGGTAGCAAATCGCCGGGTTATGGCTATACCGGCGATCTCCAGAATCCTGGTATTTCGTTTCCGTCTGTCTTTTTATCTCTCGTGACTTTAAAATACGGACTGGTTACAAGTCTAGACAGAATAGGCCATAAACTCTTGGAGTACATATGAGTAAAACCTGGCAGGTACAGGACGCGAAGGCGCGGTTCAGCGAATTCCTTGAAGCGAGTCTTGCCGAAGGACCGCAAGTCGTAACCAAACGAGGGGTGGAGGCTGCGGTTTTGGTCTCCATCGATCAGTGGCGACGGCTAGAGCAGATAAGCAGGCCCGATCTGAAAGAATTGCTCCTCGCACCAGAAGCACGGACTGATACCCTTACGCCGCCACGAGAGCAACGCCGTCACCGCAGGTTGTCGAGCTTCGAGTAAAGCGGTGTACCTTCTTGACACCAATGTTGTTTCGGAACTACGCCGTCCCAAGCCGCATCAGAGTGTTCTGAATTGGCTCTCGGGGATAGCCGCCGACCAGCTTTTCCTCTCTGCGGTGACCGTAGGAGAGATCCAGGCAGGTATTGAGATCACCCGCGAGCAGGATTCTACCAAGGCGGAAGAACTGGAAGCTTGGCTCAGCCGGGTGCTGGCCTCCTACAACATCTTGCCAATGGACGCGGCTGCCTTTCGAGTATGGGCTCGACTCAAGCACCGACGGTCGGACGCCTTGATGGAGGATGCCATGATTGCGGCGACAGCCGTAGTTCACCGACTGATCGTTGTTACTCGCAACGTCAACGATTTTACCCAACTTGGTGTGGACATATTGAATCCATTCGAGAGTGGAGAAGAAAGGTAATACCAGGAGTGGGTTTGGCCCTGGCCTTTTCATGCCGGTTCCTGAGGAAACTGTGAACGATTTCCTACCGAGAGAAGGCGAACGGAAGCGATTGGAGGTCCGGTGTGACATCCTCTACGTGGGTGAGTAAGAACTTTACGCTTGGTGTCCCTTAGTAGGGGCAATTCATGAATTGCCCCTACAGTTCCCTGTTTCCTATCCAGGTGACGCAGGAATCCGAAAAGATAATCGTATCTTCATTGGGATAACTGTGAGCGGTTTTGAGCGTTACGCGCTGGCTCGGCTTGTCGAGCATCACCCAGACCAGCGTTTGGGGGGCTGGGCCTCGGGATGTGGCTGGAAAAGAATAGTCGAGACCTGCGCTCGATGAGGGGGCCGTGTCTGTACCGGCCTGGACAATGCGCTGAGCCAGTGCCTGAAAGGCGGGCTGGCCGTGCTGGCTGTCCGTCCGCTGAGCTTCAAAATGATAGTGCAGCGCTGGTGTGAGCTGGAGGTCAATAGAACGAGTCAGGTTCACAATCCAGTCCGAGAACGTCGGTTGTAACGCAGGAGGAATATCCGTACAGGCCAGGATTTCGCAAACGTGCTGAGTATTGTCATACGCTATGTGGATAATGTGGCTGGCACCGATGATACTCGCCTGTATCTGGAACTGGGGTTGTTCCAAGTGCACCGTAGCCAGCGGCCTGAAGTGCTGAAAATCCACCCCGTCGGCGAGAATGTGAAGCCGGAGCTCGGCGGCGGATTGGTCCTTGTAGGTGAGTGTGCTCATGCGGTGTCTAGCCTGCGGCAACAGCGGACGGGTGCAGGAGTTGAGATAGGGCCAACAGCCGGCCGAGCATCTCCCACACCCCGAGTAACTGGAACGCCATGACCACTATTGTCCCAGCCAACACGGTCCGAATCCAGCCTTCGCCCTTGCTGACACCCCAGTGCGCTCCAAACCACGCGCCGATGCTGGTCGTTATCGACAGGATCAAGCCCGCGCTCCAATCAACCTTTCCGTTCAGCGCAAAGACGCAGCAGGAAATGCCGGTCACGCCCATGATAATAACGACCTTCACGCCGTTTGCCAGCATGAGATTCAAGCCGCCCATAGTGCTCAGCGCCACCAGTATAAAAATACCGGCCCCAATTTGCAGTAAGCCACCGTAGAGGCCGATACCGAAAAAGACGACTTGAAGCAGTCGTCGCCCTCGATCTGTCCTACTGACGGCCAGCAAATTGCTATTGAGAACCGGTTCAAACACCACCGGGATGAGCAGGACCATCATTGTGATAGCCAACAAGGTCTGGAAGACCGCATCGTCCAGACGGACCGATACCAGCGCGCCGCACACCGAGCCCAGCATGGCCGGGATTATGAGCGTAATGGCTAAGCCGGAGTCGGTCTGATTCAGTTTTTTATACGCGGCTAGGGCAGTCAGGCTTTGCAGGACAACGGCCAAACGATTCGTTCCGTTGGCAACTCCCGGCGGCAGGCCGATCAGGATGAGGGCGGGCACGGTCAGCACGGCCCCTCCACCGGAAACCGCGTTGAGAAAACCGGCGGCCAGACCGCTGAGGCTAATGAGGAGTATGTCGGTGAGTGACATCACACTAAAAAGGGCAGCCATAGCGGGCTGCCCCTACCATCTCGGCGCCTGAATTGTGGAGCGATTGTTACGTGTCTCAGCGAGAGCGTCAAGCAGAAGGCGCCAGACGGGAAAGATTGTCGGAATTGAGGGGCAGCCCGGAACCGGCCCCGCTTTCCTTGACCCTCATCCTGTCTCTGCCTATGATCCGAGAACGCTGGCTAAAGGAGGGCGGACATGCCTGCGGGGAACCTCAAAGATGTTGCGGCTGTGTGTGGTGTGGGCCATACGGCATACGGTCGAAAAATGAATCGGAGTCAGATCGATCTGGCCGGTGAAGCCATCCGTAACGCGCTCGATGACGCCGGGTTGGGGCGGGATGATTTGGACGGGCTCGTTGTCAGTTTTGGGACGCCGATTGGGGCGGACGCCGATACCCTGGCCTATGCCTTGGGATTAAAGCTACGCGCGTATAATCAAACTTGGGCGCACGGACGGTTTACGGCCAGTAGTATTCAGTGGGCGGCGATGATGGTCAGCGCCGGGTTGGCCAATGTGGTGGCCTGCATGGCGTCGATCAGCTTTTCCGGTTTCCGCAAGCCCATGATGGGCGGGTCTGGGGATGCTGAGGGCGCGCGAGAGGCCGGCGGGGGGCACGGCGAAGACCCGGTGTTCGGTATGACCTCGCCTGGGGCCGGGGCGGCCCTGGTTGCCCGGAAGTATTTTGATCGCTTTGGCGCAACAAGTGAGCAACTGGCCGCGGTGGCGGTGGCGTTTCGGAAGCATGCCTCTATGAATCCAAACGCCGTCATGCAGGCACCGATCAGCGTTGAAGATCACCAGAACTCGCGCTTTGTGTGCGAGCCGCTGCACCTGTTGGACTATTGTCTGATTAACGATGGCGCGGCGTGTGTTCTGGTGACTACCCAGGAACGCGCGCGGGACATGGCCAAGCGGCCGGTGTGTATTAGCGGCATGCAGGGCCTGCCCGCGGGGCGGGAGGAATTTATTTGGACCTATCCCGGCTTTGGGACTTCTCAACAAACCGCATTTGATTATGTGCCCGACCCGCAGCCCGTGTATGAGATGGCGGACGTATCGCCCAAGGATCTGGATGCGCTGTTTACCTATGATGCGTTCTCGATTCTGGCCTGGACCGCCCTGGAGCGCTTCGGGTTCTGTGGGCAGGGCGAAGCAGCGGCGTTCACCCAAGACGGGCGTATCGAGCTGGGCGGGGAGCTACCCATAAACACTCATGGTGGGCTGATGTCCGAGGGCCATATCATGGGCTGGAATCATCAGGTCGAGATTGTGCGCCAATTACGGGGGGAGTGTGGGGAGCGACAGATCCCGAATGCGCAACTCATCCAATGGGCCAACGCGTACGGAGACTCGTTAATCTACCGCGCAGGCTGAAAAAAGGGAGAGGGCATGGCTGAGTATACAAAACCGCTCCCGGCAATCTCGACACTGAACCAGCCGTACTGGGATGGCCTGAAACAACGGCGGATGGTGCTGCCCTATTGTGAGGCGTGTAATGCTGTCTGGTATCCTCCGGCTCCGTTTTGCCCGGCCTGCTGGTCCCAAGATTTTCGTTGGCAGGCGGTGAGCGGTCGGGGGGTAGTAAACTCCTGGGTCGTTTTTCATCAGGCGTATTTCTCGTCGTTCAAGGATGACATTCCGTACGCTGTTGCCGAGGTCGAACTGGAAGAAGGACCTCGTCTACTGACCAATCTGGTCGAAGTCGCGGACGAGGATATTACCATCGGCATGCCGGTGGAAGTGGTCTTCGATGATGTGACCGACGAGGTCACCCTGGCAAAGTTTCGACCCCGAAAAGAGTAGAAAGAGCTGCACGGCTGCACTGAAGAAAGGAAGGAGTATCTATGTCCGGCATTCTCGACGGTATTCGCGTGTTTGATCTCAGTATCGCCGCGGTCGGACCATGGGCGTCCAAATTGCTGGGTGAACTGGGAGCGGATGTGATTAAGGTAGAGTCACCCGGCGGTGAACTCTCACACGTCATCCCGCCGCCTATCAAGGGTACGGCCGTCCTGTATATCTCGGCCAATTTCAACAAGCGGAATATTGTGCTCGATCTCAAAGAGGAGGGGGATCGGGCCATTGCGCTCAAGCTGATTGAAAAGAGCGATGTGTTTGTTCAGAACATGCGGCCAGGCGCGGTCGAGCGTTTGGGCCTGGGCTATGATGTGGTCTCTCAGCTCAACCCGCGCCTGGTGTATCTGTCTGCGTCCGCGTATGGCCGGACCGGTGCGATGGCAAAGGAAGCCGGGATCGATCCGACCGTCCAGGCCTTCGGAGGCTGGTGCAGCATTACTGGCACGCCCGGCTCTCAAGGAGAGATGTTCCGTCACCTGGCTCATCTCGACATTACGACTAGTACCATGATTGTCGAAGCTGTTTTACAGGCGCTGCTGGCGCGGGAGCGCTCGGGCAAGGGACAGCATATTGAGATCGATATGATCTCAGCCGCGATGTCGCTGCAAACCAGCCGACTGGCCGAGTATTTCGCGACCGGCGAACAACCTCAGCCCATGGGCAGTGCCGCGGCAACGACTGTGCCGCACCAGGCCTTTGCGTGTGAGGATCAGGAATATCTGGCGGTCGGGGTGGTGAGCGAGGACCAGTGGCCGCGCTTCTGTCGTGCTATCGGGCAGGAGGGTCTGTGCGACGATCCGCGCTTTGCGACGAATCCGAAACGAGTCGAGAACCGGGTCGCCCTCGTAGCGCTGCTGGAGGACCATTTCAAAACCAAGCCAACCCGCTGGTGGAGTCTGCGGCTGACGCAAGCAGGCGTGCCGAACACGCGGGTGGACCGCACGGTCAATTTTCAGACGCTCCGCACCGACCCCCAAGTCACGCGCAATCAGCATATCGTTGACCTGGAGACGCCGCACTGGGGAACCTTGAGCGTCGATGGGCTGCCGTGGAAGTTTGAGAAAACTCCGGCTGGTCCGATTCGTCCGGGCGGCCTGCAAGGCGAGCAGACCGAGGAAGTCCTGCGCGAGTTTGGGATCGCGGCAGAGACGCCGGAGAAAAACGGTAGAGACAAGAGATTGGAGCCGTGATGCCCGGCGCACTCGATGGCTTTACCATTATTGACTTCACCCAAGGGCTGTGTGGACCGTTTGCCTCCATGCGCCTGGCGGACGCCGGGGCCGAGGTGATCAAAATCGAGCCGCTGAGCGGCGATACCGCACGGACCATGGGACCGCCGTTCATCCAGGACGAGAGCGCGGTCTTCCTGAGTCTCAATCGCAATAAAAAGAGCGTGGCCCTCGATGTCACCACACAAGACGGCCGGAAGATTGCGCAACAACTGATCGCCCGGGCCGATGTGGTCTTAGAGGATTTCGGGCCGGGCCAGGCGGAAAACCTGGGGCTGGGCTACGCAGACCTCAGCCGGACGCATGAGACGCTGGTGTATTGCGCGATCAGTGCCTTTGGGGAGGAAGGGCCGCTGCGAGACCTGCCGGGAGCGGAGTTGGTTGTGCAGGCCATGGCCGATTACACCCACTCGCTTGGAAAAATCGGGGAGGCGCCGGTCCGCTTAGGCACGGACGTGGCCGGCCTCAATACCGGTATTATGGCCTCTCAAGCGATAACGGCCGGACTGTTTCACCGCGTGCGTAAGGGCGAGGGGCAGCGGGTTGCGGTCAGTATGCTGGGGACCCTGCTCCATATGCGCGGTATTATGTGGACATCTATGACGGACCCGGACGAGTGGTACGGTTTCCATCTCGATCATTACACCCGACCGCCCGACGAGGGCTATAAAACCAAGGATGGTCATGTCTATTTCGGTTTGCGCCGGGGCAGTAGCGAGGATTGGGATCGGCTGATGCTGACGCTGGGATTGGCGGACTATATTACTGACCCGCGTTTCCAGGGTTTTGGACGAGAGGCGACCAGCATTGGCCGCTATGCGCCCGAGGTCAAGCCGATTTGGGAGCAGGCGTTCCAGCAGTTGACAAACGCTGGGGTGGTTAAACTCGTCCATGAATTTCGCGGGGATGCCGTACCCTTTAACGATTACCCCACATTATGCGCCCATCCACAGGTGGCCGAGCTCGATATCCTGAAAGACGTTGACCACCCGGCGGGGGGGAGCTTTCGGACCATTGGTCCGGTCTGGCATTTGGCGGATACGCCGGCTGAAATTAAGGCCCCCCCACCGACCCTCGGTCAGCATACGGACGAGGTTCTCTCCGGGCTAGGAATGAACGCGACAGACCTTCAGCGGCTCAGAACGGCTGGGGTCGTCGGTTGATGTAGCGGCCAGTCGAGAGGGACTCAAAGAAATCCGGGCCAGTCCAGAACCGGCCCAGATACGTGAGGTCGTCCTAGGCGATATAGCCGCTCTCGTCGTGGTCGGTCAGGTCGAGGCCCTGCTGCTCACCCTCTTCGCTGATGCGGGCCCCTCCGGTCAGGGCATTGGCGACAACATAAGCGATCACAGAGACCACGCCACTCCAGATGATGGTGACAATAACACTCTTGATCTGCTCAATGACCTGGGCCATCGTAGATGCGGCTTCGAGCCCGGCACCACCCATGAATTCGGCTGCGCACAGACCGGTCAGGATCGCGCCGACAATGCCGCCGACACCATGCACGCCGAAGACATCGAGGCTGTCATCATAGCCGAAGGAGCGTTTTATCGTGGTGGCGGCCAGATAGCAAAAGAAGGCTGAGGCTGCGCCGATCAGGATCGCGCCCATGGGACCGGCCGTGCCGCTGGCTGGCGTAATGGCAACCAGACCTGCGATTGCGGCGGTGGCCATGCCAAGAATGCTCGGCTTGCCATGCCTGACCCACTCGATGAGCATCCAGACAACCACGGCCGTGGCGGTGGAGACCTGGGTGACGAGCAGCGCCATGCCGGCGACGCCGTCGGCGGCAAGCTCGCTCCCGGCGTTGAAACCAAACCAGCCCACCCAGAGCATAGCGGCTCCGACAACGGTCAGGACGAGGCTGTGGGGTCGCATGGGCTCTGTGGGGTAGCCGGTACGCGAGCCGATCATGATGCAGACAACCAGCGCGGCGATCCCGGCATTAATATGCACGACAGTCCCGCCGGCAAAGTCCAGTACGCCCCAACCGGCGAACAGGCCACCGCCCCAGGCCATATGCCAGATCGGGACATAGCTGAAGGTGAACCAGATGATCATGAAGATCAGCATGGCGCTGAATTTCATCCGCTCGGCAAAGGCCCCAACGATGAGCGCCGGGGTAATGATCGCAAAGGTCATCTGGAAGGTCAGGAAGACCGACTCGGGTATGGTGCCACTGAGGGAATCAACGCTCAGATCATTGAGGAAAAGCTTCGAGGCGTCTCCGATGATGGCGTTCCCCTCGGTGGCGGCATAGCTGTAGCCGTAGATGATCCAGAGCAGGGTCATGACCCCGGCCATTGCCAGGCATTGGCCCAGGACTGAGAGGACATTCTTGACCCTCACCAGGCCGCCGTAGAACAAGGCCAGGCCCGGAAGGGTCATGAAGAGCACTAGGGCCGTGGCAGTAATCATCCAGGCCGTGTCCCCGCTATCGAGCGTTGCTGTTTCCTCGGCCCAGGCCGGCACGGCTGTCCCGAGCATAGCGAGTAAACCGAGTGAGAGTGTTTTCCACCCACACCAGGCGGATTGTTGTGTCTTCCGAAAAAGTTTCACGGTGAACTCCTCCTTACCCTCACGCCCAAAGAACGAATATGACTGCTGCCGATTGCCCCGGATTAGCAACACAAGGCGAGGGCAATCCTTTGTAGTAGGCAAAAAGAATGCCGACCGGGAAATACCTAATCTATTTGACTTTTTTTGTTTTGAGAGGGCCTGGGGCGAGGCTGCTGCTGACTGGATTTTAAGCAACGCCTATTTTTTCGTCAGCTTTGGGCGTGGGGGAGGGGCATCCTTCATTGGGGAGACCAGAAGGCGATATGGCCGTCTGAGAGCCGCTGGGGTGTGGCATCTTCCGTGACTGGGACAACATAGACGGACGGGCCCCGAGAGCCTTGACCTGGGTTGGGGCGTATCTGACCGCTAAAAGTAAAAAACTGGCTGTTCGGAGACCAGAGGCGATGCGAAAGCGCATACTGGTCGAAATACTGGAAAACGAGAATCTGGGGACGGGATGGAATGAAATCGACCACGGGAATGGATGTTCGGCTATGGACATCCACAACCATCCACGTCCAGTGCGCTCGCTCCGGGTTGCGTCTGGCATACAGGATACGAGTCCCGTCCGGAGACCAGAAAAAGGCCGCAACAGGCTCTTGAATCAGGGGATGCATCGTGCCTGTTGCTACGTCGAACAGGCGCACCTCCTCAAAGAGGGGCGCTCTGATAAAGGATGTGGTGGCAATGGCTAACAGGGGTTGAGTCGGGGACCATTCGAGGGCCATCCGTCTTGGAACAAGCGCAACGGATTCAGGCTGACTGCCATCGCCGGCAGCGATCATCAGCGCCGCGGGTTCTTGGCCTGCTACCGTATTGCCATAGGCGAGCCATTTTCCATCAAAAGACCATGATGGTGGCCCAAATATCGAGGGTGAGCGAGAGAGCAGGTGCCGTTCGCCAGTGGGAATGGCCACAACGCTAATGGAATGGCCGGCCGCTCCCCCGCGATTTCCTCCCGTATGGGCGAGCACGGCTTGTCCATCCGCGCGCCAATGAAAATAAAAGGGCGCACCCTGGGCAATCCTGTGAGGGCGCTGGCCATCTGACGTCGGCCAGAGGTTTAATGAAAAAGGTCCTCGCCCACCCAAAAGGACGCCCAATTGCTGGCTCGTGGGCGACCAATAGGCATAAATGGGTTGGAGGCCGGGTTCTTTATAGGAGTGGAGGATTTGGGCGCTGACACCGTCAAAGATATACAGCCCATCCGTGAGTTGACCGCCGTCGAGCTCAACGCGAAAGCTGGCTAGGCGCTGTCCGTCGGGCGACCAGACTGGCCAGCTGTAAAAGTCCTGATTGCGCTGGACCGAGCGGGGGGCGAAACCGGCCTGCTGGAGCATTTCGCCGGAAGCCATTTTTTGGCGACCGGTCCCGTCCGGCCGAATGGTATACAGGTCGCCGGCGCGATCAATATAGGCGATCCGATTGACCGGTGGTGCCGCGCTCGGACTCGGCGCGTGCGTCAGGAGAAGAACAAGCGTAAGGAGAAAGGTAAAGAGAAACATGGCAGCGTGCAGTCATGATCGCCCCGGTCCACGGCCACGATAGCAGAGTTTATGAGAAGGGCAACGATCCAGGAGAAAGGGGGGGTATATCAACAGGCTGAGCTTGACGGCCCCTCGTCCCGTTCGGTACGAATGCTGGTCATGGCGAAAAGTATTTCGTTAGTGCGGGAGAACTCCGAAGTGCAGTGAGAGGAGGGGCGGAGAAGATGAAGCGTATTGCCATTCTCGGTTCGACCGGCTCCATCGGGGTGTCGACGCTCGATATTGTTGGACGTTTTCCTGAAAAATTTCGTGTGGTTGCCCTCGCGGCCGGTAAAAACCTGACGCAACTCATCGAGCAGATCAAATCTTTTCAACCTCTCCTGGTCTCCCTCTCCCAAGAAGAGGATGCAAAAAAGCTGCGGCAGGAACTACCTGATTTCGAGGGCGATATCGTCTGGGGGGCAGACGGTCTGCTCGCGACCGCGACACATGCAGACGCGGATATGGTCATGGCCGCCCTTGTGGGGGCCATCGGACTTCCCCCGACCTTGGCGGCCATACGGGCGGGCAAAGATGTCGCCTTAGCCAACAAAGAAGCCCTGGTCGTGTCCGGCGAACTCATGACGCGTGAGGCGGTGCAGCACGGAGTGCAACTCCTGCCGGTTGACAGTGAACATAATGCGATCTTTCAGGCCCTGCATGGACATAAGCAGGAACGGGTCAAGCGCATTATTCTGACCGCCTCCGGCGGTCCGTTTCTACATCGTCCCGCAGAGGACTTTCAGACTATACGCATAGAAGAGGCGCTGCAGCACCCGACCTGGAAGATGGGCAATAAAATTACGATTGACTCGGCAACGCTGATGAACAAGGGGCTTGAAGTCATTGAGGCGCGCTGGCTTTTCAATCTGCTCCCTGAGCAAGTATCAGTGATCGTGCATCCACAGAGCATTGTGCACTCCTTGGTGGAGTATGTGGATGGGTCGGTGCTGGCTCAGTTGGGCATTCCTGATATGCGGGTGCCGATCTCCTATATTCTCGCCTATCCGGACCGCTTACCGCTCACACATCTGCCGCAGTTGAATCTGGCCGAGGCCGCTCGGCTCGAATTTGTCGAGCCGGATTATGACAAATTTCCCTGCCTGGGTTTAGCCTATACGGCGCTGGAGCGGGGGGGGACGTGTCCCGCAGCACTCAACGCCGCGAACGAAGTATCTGTGGCGTCGTTTCTTTCCGGACGAATAGCTTTCACCGACATTGCCGACATCAATAAGCGGGTTCTCACCGCCCATGCTGTTCAGCCGGTGAAAGACCTGGAGAGCGTTCTTGAGGCCGATGGGTGGGCACGCGCCCAGGCGAAAAAGATCGCTGGCATATCCGGACAGACTGTGGCGGCCTAGGCAGACGAGAGGGACCGGTGGACCGGCAACCGAACCAGAGGGCTGAGCGGGGACCGGCATGCGGGCCGGTGAAAAAACGAAATGAGTGAGGAAGCTGGCAGGTTTCAGGAGCAGCCTGCGGCCGTGTTCTCGCCGTCGCCGCAGGCAGGCTCGCTCGCGGATGCGTACGCCTATTGTCGTGATATTACGCAGCGCAGCTCGTCGAATTTTTATTATGCCTTCCGACTCCTGACCCGGGAGCGGCATAATGCGCTTTGCGCGCTATACGCCTTTTGCCGATTCGTGGACGATATCACGGACCAAGACCTCTCCCCCGTTAACGAGAAACAACCGCAGAACCGAAAAGAGCGACTCGCCCAACTCCTGGACACGTGGCGAGAGGAACTCGTCTGCTGCTATGAGGGGACTCCGCGTCATCCTATTTCGCGGGCCTTGACCGATGCGGTACGGCGTTTTCCTATCCAGCAGGAACACCTGGCCGGCATTATCGACGGCGTGGCCATGGATCTCAGTCGGACCCGCTACCGGACGTTCTCGGAATTATATGAATACTGTTACCGGGTTGCCTCTTTGGTCGGCCTCGTCTGCATAGAAATCTTTGGCTACCAATCGCCACAAGCACGGGACTACGCCATTAATCTGGGTATTGCGTTTCAACTGACGAATATCTTGCGAGATGTGGGCGAAGACGCGCAACGGGATCGGATTTACCTGCCGCTTGCAGACCTGGACCGATTTGCATACTCGGAGCAGGAACTCCTGAGTCATGAGTATAATACGGCATTCCTGAAGCTGATGACGTTCGAGGGCCAGCGCGCTCAGGAATATTATAGCCGGGCGGTCAGCTTGCTGGACCGTCACGACCGTCGCTCTCTTGTTGCCGCAGAAGCCATGCGGCTCATCTACCATGGACTGCTCAAAAGAATTGTGTCGCAGCAATTCAAGGTTTTCCAACGTCGGGTGACTCTACCCACTCCCTTCAAGGTGGGCTTGGCCTTAGCCGCCTGGGGGCGGAGCCTGTTTGTTTTCCCTTAATCCGGCTGTCAGGATTTTCCTATCGAAGGGAAAAGGGTGAGGAGAGTCGGGACTGTGGGTATCCTGGCGGCAGGCGGAAAGCGTACGCTCTCCCGGGTTGGCTCTAATGGGAAAGACGGGAATCTGGGCAAGACGCGCAGCGTCCCTAGGGTGCATGCAGGCTGATAGGGAAATGCAAGAGGGGAGGCGGGCCAAACTCGCGAGTTCGGCTGAAGCGTCTCCTGTTCGGACGTTTCCCTGGGGACAGATTTAGGCGACGGCGCGGAGCTTCTTCCCGCCTCGGGAGGAGTTTTTCATCCCCTCATTGTCTGGGAGATGTTCCGCGATGTTCGTCTTCGCGTAGTGCGAACCTGGAAAAAGTGAGCGGATGGCAAACGCGACTTGTCCCATCAGGCGCTTGACGCCAACCGTTTTTTCTACTGGGGAGGTCGGCTCGAGGCGAACCATAGCCCCATTACTCTTTTTGCACACCTGGATAAAAAACTGTTGTTTTTTCCCCGGTTCTATAACGAGCGCTTCGAGGAGGAGTTTGGTACACTCGGTATTAATATAGTACTCGCTGACGCGTTTAATGCCATCCGGGTCACGGAGAAACATCTCTGGCCGACGGATAATGATCTGGCGTAGGTCCATCGGCCCTTGGATTGTTACGTTTGGCATAAGCCCTCTCCTTAATATGAAACGCCCTGTCTGGAATCACGTTTCCCCTGCTCTCAGCGTGTTCCAGAGCCCTCTGTTCGCAACTTTGCCTGCCCTTCTACAGACAGATGTATATGCTATGTATCTGCCGCTTGTCGGACGGTCAAGTCTTAGGGGGTGTATGGGGAGTGTTCGGCTACTTTACAGATTGTTAGGACACCAGTTATAAGCTCCTGTAAGAGCGTCGAAATCTATGAGAAGAGAGAACGGTTATGTTTTCGGTCACTTCGAGCGCCCCCGATCATAAGAGCCCGCATATTGCATCGATTCAGGAAGCGATCGAAGAAATTCGGGCTGGCCGCATGATCATTCTGATGGATGATGAAGATCGGGAGAACGAGGGTGATCTGTGCATGGCAGCGGAAAAGGTGACGCCCGAAGCCATTAATTTTATGGCAAAACAGGGACGTGGGTTGATTTGTATGCCCATGGCCGAGGAACGCATTGACACCCTCGGGCTGCCGATGATGGTGGCCAAGAACACGGCTCCTCTTGGGACAGCCTTTACCATGTCTTTTGACGCCCGAAGGGGAGTGACCAGGGGGGTTTCGGCGGAGGACCGAGCCACCACTATTCTGACGGCCACCCGGAAAGACGCGCGTCCTGAAGATTTTGTCGTCCCCGGTCATGTCTTCCCGCTGCGCGCGCGGAAGGGGGGCGTCTTGGTCCGCACCGGACAGACCGAAGGTTCGGTTGACCTCTCCCGCTTGGCCGGCCTCGACCCGTCTGGGATCATTTGTGAGATTATGCGAGAGGACGGGACCATGGCCCGTCTGCCCGACTTGGAAGAATTTGCCGTTGAGTACGGACTGAAAATCGCCACGATTGCCGACCTTATCCACTATCGCCTTGAGCACGACTCCTTAGTCCACCGTGTTGCTGAGGCCCGTCTGCCAACCCAGTATGGGGGAGACTTTACGGCCCACGTCTATACCAGCGATGTGGATGAGGCCGAGCATTTTGTGTTGGTCAAAGGAGAGATCAACCCGGAGGAAGCGGTGCTGGTTCGACCGCACGCTGAGTATGTGCCGGGAGATGTCTTCGGCTATACCTTTGGGAATACCAGCGCTCTCCTGCAGCAGTCTATGGCCATGATTGCCGCAGCGGAAAAGGGAGTCATTCTCTACTTGCGACAAGGCGGTCAGGGAGAGCAGCTCTTCCGGGATACGAGCCGGGCAGATAAACACGCCAACAAAAGCGTGGAGCAGGCGAGTACGAATCCGGGCTCCCATCTTCGAGACTTTCGAGATTATGGCATCGGTGCCCAGATTCTACGGGATTTGGGCGTCCGCAAGATGCGTCTCTTGACGAACTCGCCGCGTCGTTTAGTAAGCCTGCCGGGATACGGACTTGAGGTCGTAGAGACCGTTCCACTAGACATGTATTCCCGTCCGCAGCCTTCTGCCAGAAAAAAAAGACAGTCCGCCTCAGCGTAAGAGTCTGACCCTATCATGTATCGCTCTACCCCCGCTGATGTGCTCGTAAAGGCAACGGCTGCAAACAACACTATCCGGGCCCTGGCCGTCGTGACCACTGGCGTTGCGGAAGAGGCGCGGGACCGTCATCAGACTGCCCCCACAGCGACTGCCGCCCTCGGGCGTGTCATGACCGCGGGATTGCTCATTGGCAGTATGATGAAAGAGGAGGAGCAGCTCTCTATTCAGTTCATGGGCAGCGGGCCTCTCCAAGGGGTGGTGATTGATGCGAATGCCAAAGGCGAAGTCCGTGGTTTTGTCTATCAACCCCGGGCACACCTCCCCATAAAAAATGGCAAGTTGGATGTTGGCGGTGTTGTTGGCAAGGGAACCATGGCCGTTGTGCGACGGCAGCACTGGGATAAAGAGCCCTATCGTTCCGTGCTGCCAATCGTGTCGGGAGAAATTGGTCAGGACATTGCCAACTATCTTCTGACCTCTGAACAAGTGCCTTCTGCGGTGAGCTTGGGGGTCTTTGTCCAGCCTGACGAGGTCGTCTCTGCTGCTGGTGGTTTCATCATCCAGGCCATGCCAGACGCGGAGGACGCGACGCTGGCTCGTATAGAAGAGGCAGTGGCCCAGGCGAGGCCGGTCAGCCAGATGGTGCGTGACGGGCTCGCTGCGTGGGACATCTTGAGGCAGGTGCTCGCGGATTTTTCGCCAACGCTCCTCGACGAAATACCGGTCCGCTTTGCGTGCCGCTGTTCGCGCGAACGCGTTCAGGGCATTATTGTTGCTCTTGGTGCGGAAGAAGTAGAAAGGCTGCTTGAGAAAGAGGGCCGGATCTCGGCCGCCTGTGAATTCTGCGCCGAGCAGTACACCGTGGGGTCAGAAGAGGCGCGGACGCTTGTGGCTGACGCACAAAGTTAACCGCTCGGCTCTCGTGCCCGCCGCATCGACGGTGGTGGTACTGTCTATAACGGTGATGGTAACGCCGTCACTTTCGGTCTTCACCGTCGGGTCATACGCTTGTGCGGCAGGCTTACAGATAACCTACGCCGAGACGGTGAGTGACCGGATTAACGCGCTTGACATGACTCTGAGTGGGGCCGGATGGCCGGTCCAGAGCTCAAAGGCGAGTGCGCCTTGATGCAGTAGCATGCGGCGACCGTCTAGTGTCGGGCGCTGGGCGTGGCGAGCGCGCTGCAAGAAGACCGTTGGCTGGGGTCCGTAGATTAAATCATAAAAGAGACACCTGCGCGGTGTTGCTCCGTAGTCGAGAGCCGGGAAAGTGTCGTTGTGGAGGCCGAGCGGGATACTATTCACTACGAGAGCGGCGCGTTTCATGAGGGTGGGGTCCTGGAGCGCCTCCAGAGGTGCAGACTCGAGCTGTGTTGTGCCCAGCGATTGATATGCGCGTATCAGCTTTTTCGCATTGGCCTGTGTTCGGTTGACGATGGTGATCTGCGCGCTGTCTGCCTGAATGAGTGCTACCAAAACAGCTCTGGCTGCCCCGCCTGCGCCAATCAGCACAACCTCACGGTCTCGGACTGAGCGTTTGCGTTCCGAGAGCGAGCGTAAAAATCCTTGCCCATCCGTGTTCTCTCCGTAGAGGGTACCGTGCCGATTGATGACCGTATTGACTGCTCGATACAGGCTGGCCGCTGGACTGAGTTCATCCAGATAGCGAACAATCTTTTCCTTGTGGGGGACGGTGACATTGATCCCGACAAGATTAAGACTGCGAATACCGGAGGTGGCTTTCCCGAGCGCGGCAGAAGGGACGCAGAAGGGGATATAAATATACGGCAAGCCCAGTGCCCGGAACGCCGCGTTATGCATGGCTGGCGAGCGGGTGTGGGCAATGGGATTGCCGAAAATCCCAATGACCTGGGTTTCCCCATTCACGCTCAAGGTGGCCATGCCGAAAAGAGCCCCCGGTAGGTGAGAGAATACCTAGCGCTGCGAGATCTTTAGTGGGTTGACCCTTGCGCCAGGACAGCGTTCGATGACTTGACGGATGTTTTCCGCGCAGTCCGTGACTCGTTCGCCATCTGCTCCTTGAGGGCGGCGTGGGCCGCAGCGAGACGCGCAATCGGCACGCGGTAGGGCGAACAGGAAACATAGTTCAAGCCGATGTTGTGGCAGAACTCGACCGAAGCTGGGTCTCCGCCATGTTCGCCGCAGATTCCGATTTTTAAGCCCTCTCTGACGGCGCGTGCTTTTTGGACGGCGGAGGCCATCAGTTCGCCTACGCCATCCAGGTCGAGTGACCCAAACGGGTCCTGGGGGAAGATACCTTGCGAGACGTAGTCGGGGAGAAATTTTCCGGAGTCGTCCCGACTCAGTCCGAGCGTCATCTGCGTCAAATCGTTTGTTCCGAATGAAAAGAAGT
Source organism: uncultured Binatia bacterium (SeqCode) (assembly GCA_965243855.1). GTDB lineage: Bacteria > Desulfobacterota > Binatia > Bin18 > Bin18 > Bin18. The sequence goes on from CBDEWE010000003.1 coordinate 942,652, forward strand.
CGGCGGCTGCGGCAATATGATCGGCTCGTAGGGCAGCTCGGGGCACTTCGATCATGGTTCCGATCGAATACTGCGGCGTGGCGCCCTGGGAGGCGATAACCTCGGCACAGACGTGGGCAATCCGCTTGCGCAATATTTCAAGTTCACGCTTATGGCCGACAAGGGGGACCATGATCTCGGGCAGTACGGTGATGCCGGACCGCGTCAGCTCACAGGCCGCTTCCATAATCGCCGTCACTTGGGCTTCATAGATTTCTGGAAAAGTGATGCCCAGACGACAGCCCCGATGCCCTAACATCGGGTTCAGCTCGTACAGCACATGCCGTTTGGTATGCAGGCGTTGAACAGGAACGTGGAGCTTCCCGGCGAGCTCCTCTAGGTCTTTATCCGTCTGCGGCAGAAATTCGTGCAGTGGCGGATCAAAGAGGCGGATCGTGACCGGTAGCCCCTCCATCGCGCGTAAAATGCCGATAAAGTCCGCCTTTTGCATGGGAACAATTTTTTCTAAGGCACGAATACGCCCGATCGTGTCATCGGCCAGGATCATCTCTCGGACGGCGTCGATACGGTCTCCCTCAAAGAACATATGTTCGGTGCGACACAGGCCAATACCTTCGGCGCCAAAGGCGCGTGCCACTTGCGCGTCACGTGGGGTATCGGCATTGGCGCGGACGCGCAGGCGACGTAGGCGATCTGCCCAGGTCATCAGGGCTTTGAAGGACGGGCTTTCTATTCTGGGTGCACTGGTTGGCACTCGACCCCGGAAGACTTCCCCGGTCGAGCCGTCCAGGGTAATGAGATCCCCGGCTCGGAAGACCAGATCTGTGCCGCGCACACGGAAGATTTGCTGAGTGTAGTCAATTTCAAGCGCCTCGCAGCCGACGACGGCGCACTTGCCCATACCTCGGCTCACCAGGGCGGCGTGTGAGCTGGCTCCGCCCCGAGTGGTCAGGATGCCTTCCGCAGCATTCATACCATTAATGTCTTCCGGCGAGGTTTCAATCCGAACCAGGATGACCTGCCGTTCGGCCCGCGTCGCGGCTTCGGCATCCTCAGCCGAGAAGACGACTTCCCCGCTGACCGCCCCAGGCGATGCGGGCAGGCCGCGGGCGATCGGCTCCTTTGGGGCCTCTGGGTCAAGAATGGGATGGAGCAACTGATCGAGCTGAGCTGGGGCGACCCGCAGGATGGCTTGTTCCTCATTAATGAGACTTTCGTACACCATATCCACGGCGATCTGGACGGCAGCGGCTGCTGTCCGCTTGGCCGTTCGGGTCTGGAGCATCCACAACTGCCCGTGCTCTGAGGTGAACTCGATGTCTTGGACGTCGCTGTAATGCGCTTCGAGCGTGTGTGCGACCGCTTTCAGTTGCTCAAAGCTGTCCGGCATCTGCTCTTCCAGAGCCGGGTAGCGTCCTCTCCGCTCCTCTTCTGAGCAGCCTTCCCGCTGGGCGCGCTGACGTGACGCCGAGAGGGTGATCTGCTGGGGCGTACGGATACCGGCAACGACATCTTCTCCTTGGGCGTTAATGAGAAAATCGCCGTTCAGCTCGTTTGCACCAGTGGACAGGTCGCGGGTGAAGGCAACGCCGGTGGCGCAATCATCTCCCAGATTGCCAAACACCATGGCCTGAATCGTGACTGCGGTGCCCCATTCGTCCGGGATGTTCTCCAGCCTGCGATACGTGGCCGCTCGGGTATTATTCCACGAACTGAACACCGCGCCGATCGCGCCCCAGAGTTGATCGTGGGGGTCATCGGGAAACGGGATACTCGACCGCTCTTGAATCAGGCCCTTGAATGCGGAAACGAGGGCTTGGAGATCCTCGGTCGTGAATTGAGTGTCGTACTCGATCTCTCGTGCAGCCTTTTTCTCCTCAATAATCCGCTCAAAAGGGTCCCGCTCGGTTTTGGATTGCGGCTTGAGGCCGAGCACGACATCCCCGTACATCTGAACAAAGCGGCGGTAGCAGTCATAGGCAAAACGCGGGTTGCCGGACTGCTGAATGAGCCCCTCGACGGTCTTATCGTTGAGGCCGAGGTTCAGCACCGTATCCATCATGCCGGGCATGGAAACTCGGGCGCCCGAGCGGACCGATAAGAGCAGCGGATTGGTCGCGTGCCCAAAGCGACGACCCATAATTTTTTCGATCCGCCGCAAACCCGTCCGGACCTGCTGTGAGAGTTCCGGCGGATAGGTATGGCCATAGGTATAGTAATAGTTGCAGACTTCGGTAGTGACCGTCATACCAGGCGGAACGGGCAGACCAAGTTCGGCCATTTCCGCCAGATTTGCGCCCTTCCCACCGAGAAGCCAGTTGAGGCTCGCCCTCCCGTCGGCCTGGCCAGCACCGAAAGAGTAGACATACCGTTTGCGCCGTGATCGCCTCTGCCGCTTTGGCAGCCCGTTTTGTGTATTGGTATCCATGAGTTGTACCCATTATGACGTTTGTCTGACCATAATTCTATCTTTCATAACGGAAAGGAGTCTAGTCTTGTATAGGCGAGTAGCCCTATCACCCACTCTGCGAGTCATCAACGCAAGCGGCGTGGCCAGGGATAGCGGATACGGACGAAACATCGACTCGCTCAAGAAAGGCGAGGGATTTGAGTGGCCGGGGCAAATGCTGAGCCAAAAGACGTGACACGAGAGAGCGCGTTTCCTGGGCGATTCGTGGAGACCTGTCATCAGGGCACACGTCGGGGAGATGCTCACTGGCGAGCCAAGTCTGGAGTAGGCTGAGCGTTTCAGGAGCAAGGCGAAACGTTGCGCCTCCCTGTGTATCGCACTTGGGACACAGCAGACCGCTGAGACTCGGAGAGAAGAGCAGCGCCGGTCCGTTCGCTGTGTGCAGTGGGAGAGAGGTCCCGCAGATGCAACAGGAACTCAGGTTTGGGGCATAGCCAACCTCAACCAGGAGTCGCAGCTCAAAAGCCGGGAGAAACAGAGCCGGGAGAGGAGACGACTCCTCAAGCGAGACTAAACCGTACAAGAGAAGAGTGTAGATCTCCTGACCGGCTTCTCGCCCAGCCACCATGACGTCTGTCAGTTCAACCATGTAACTGGCCAGCGCAAAGCGGTGGATATCTTGACTCGGACGGCGGAACGTCTGGACAAGCTCACAGCCCAGGATGAAGGCCAGTTCATCAGAGCGACTTGGCCGGAATCTGAGGCGGATATGAGTGAAAGGCTCAAGAACGTTGACAAAACGTCGTCGTGAGCGTTTTGCCCCCTTTGCAATCCCGGTGATCTTCCCCCAGTCCTGAGTGAGGAAGGTGACGATCTTGTCCGATTCTCCGTGTACTCGCGTACGCAGAACAATAGCGGGGGTCCGTTCTTCTTGCATTTGCGGCTTGACAGTTCAGGGAGTGATTCTTAGATTCCCTGCAACCTCTCTTCTTTCCTACCATAAATACATGAAAAAGCGAACAAATGAGGACGGCGAGAAGAGTCCGGCGGGAGAGCCAGGAGAATGAGGGAATGTATGGAAAGACAGGGAAACGGTCAGCCAGAAGAGCAGGAGAAGACGGCCGGCAACGCATCTGGCCAAACGGCGTTTGAAGGGGAATCCGAGGCTGTGAATGGGCAAGGTGCGTGCCAAGAGCAAGAAGGCAATCAGGATGAGTTGGAAGAACAAGGGAGTGAAGCAGTAGGAGATGTTGAGGACGCGGGGCACGATGATCAGGCCGATCAGGACACGTCTGATGAACTGGCTCTTGTACGGGCACAACTCGTCGCGCAAGAAGCGCTGACCAAGGAGAACTACGATCTGTTGCTCAGAGAACGGGCTGAATTGGAAAATTTCAAACGCCGGATGCAACGGGAGAAAAGTGAGTCTCTGCGTTTTGCGAGTGAGCCGCTGCTCCGCGATATCTTGCCCGTTATCGACAATCTGGAGCGCGCAGTCGCGCACGCCAAGGGGAGCGAAGGCAGTCAGGCCCTGGTTGAGGGGGTGGAATTAGTCTTGCGGTCGCTGCTGGACACCATAGGCCGGCACGGCGTGAGCCGGGTGAAAGCAAAGGGAGAGACCTTTGATCCAAATCTGCATGAAGCAGTGGTGCAAGTTGAAAATACCGAGGTTGCTCCGAATACCGTGCTTGACGAACATCAGTCCGGATATCAGCTGCATGACCGCTTATTGCGTCCGGCAATGGTAAGCGTTTCCAAAGCAGCACCACCGGCACGGGAAGAAGGAGAAGAAAAATCAGAGCCGTAGCGGTTGCCAACGCACAAGGTGATGATTAACAAATGCTGTACAACGGGAGTCGCCCGAGAAGGCTCTCGCTATAAGGAGAACAGGTATGGGAAAGGTTATTGGGATTGATTTGGGAACAACAAACTCCGTTGTGTCTGTGATGGAAGGTGGTGAGCCCACGGTGATCACGAATGCTGAGGGCAATCGGACGACGCCTTCTGTGGTCGCTTTTTCCGATAGTGGAGAGCGGCTTGTGGGGCAGATTGCCAGTCGGCAGTCCGTGACCAATCCGGAAAATACGATTTTTTCGATTAAACGACTCATTGGGCACCGTTATGGAGATAAGGAGGTGGCCAAGGCGCAACAATTGCTGCCCTACCAAGTGGTCAAAGCCGAGAGTGGGGATGCGTGGGTTGAGAGCCGCGGGAAACAATACAGCCCGCCCGAGATTTCAGCCTTCACCTTACAGAAAATGAAACAAACGGCCGAGGATTATCTTGGCGAGACTGTCTCTGATGCGGTGATTACCGTTCCCGCGTATTTCAACGACTCCCAACGGCAGGCAACAAAAGACGCTGGTCGCATTGCTGGATTGAATGTGCAGCGGATCATCAATGAGCCGACTGCGGCCTCGCTGGCCTACGGGCTCGACAAAAAGAAAGATGAAAAGATCGCGGTGTTCGACCTGGGAGGCGGAACGTTTGACATCTCCATCCTCGAAGTTGGGGACGGCGTATTTGAGGTCAAGGCAACGAACGGGGACACGTTTCTAGGGGGCGACGATTTCGATCAATGTATTATCGACTATCTTGCTGACGAATTTAAAAAAGATCAGGGTGTTGATCTGCGCACCGACCGGATGGCCCTGCAGCGCCTGAAAGAGGCCGGCGAGAAGGCCAAGTGTGAGCTGTCGTCTTCGATGGAGACAGAAATCAACCTGCCCTTTATTACTGCCGACCAGAGTGGACCGAAACATCTCACCATGAAACTTACGCGGGCCAAGCTGGAAGCGCTGTGCGCCGATTTGCTCAATAGCCTGGACCCGCCCTGCCTCACGGCCCTGAAAGACGCGGGACTCTCCGCCCAGCAGATCGATGAGATCGTCTTGGTTGGTGGTATGACACGTATGCCTGCGGTGCAGGAGCGGGTAGCCAAGATTTTCGGGAAAGAGCCGCATAAAGGGGTGAATCCGGACGAAGTGGTCGCCGTCGGAGCTGCCATTCAGGGCGCGGTGCTCACCGGCGATGTGAAAGACGTGCTCCTGTTAGATGTCACGCCGCTCTCTTTGGGCATCGAGACGCTCGGTGGCGTCTTCACGCGGCTGATTGAGAAAAATACGACCATTCCAACCAAAAAGAGCCAGGTTTTTTCAACCGCGGCTGACAATCAGACGGCTGTGACGATTCGTGTTCACCAGGGGGAGCGCGAAATGGCGTCAGACAATAAGCTGTTGGGACAGTTTGATCTGGTTGGGATTCCACCGGCGCCACGTGGCATCCCCCAAGTCGAGGTGACCTTTGATATTGACGCGAACGGCATTGTCCACGTGAACGCCAAAGACCTCGGTACCGGAAAAGAGCAATCGATTCAAATTACCGCCTCCAGCGGCCTGTCCGAGGAAGAAATCCAGGATATGGTTCGGGATGCCGAGTCTCACGCCGAAGAGGACCAGAAGAAAAAGGCCCGCATTGAGGCGCATAATCAGCTTGATGCGTTGGTCTACTCAACCGAGAAATCTCTGGCTGACCATAAAGACGAAACAGATGCGGAGACGGTCGGGAATATCGAGGCCGCGCTAGAGAAAGCCAAAAAAGCCCTGGAGGGAGATGATACCGAGGCCATGCAGGCGGCAACCGAAGAGTTGACCCAGGCCTCTCATAAGCTGGCCGAAGCCATGTACGCAAAAGCGGCCAAGGAGCAAGCTGAGGCGCAAGGTGACCAATCCGGCGATGGGTCGGCAGGCCCCGGTGCGGGCAGTACGCAGGCGAAAGAGAACGACGACGTTGTTGATGCGGACTTTGAAGAAGTCAAGTAAGGTTCTTACCAATCTCTCGGGACCCTTGTCATAAGACCCCCACTTCTCCTACAGTTAGAGGAGAAGTGGGGGTCTTCAGTATCCGGGAATAGGGGTGGGTATGGCAAGCAAAGCCGATTATTATGAGCTGTTGGGCGTGAGTCGAGATATAGGCGCAGAAGAGCTGAAAAAGGCCTATCGCAAGGCGGCGCTTCGCTACCACCCGGACCGCAATCCTGGAGATAAGGCGGCCGAAGAGAAGTTCAAGGAGTTGTCGGAGGCCTACCAAGTCCTCAGCGACCCAGAGAAACGATCCCAGTATGATCGCTTTGGGCACGCCGCATTTGAGCAGGGAGCGGGAGGATTTGGCGGAGGATTCGACTTTTCAACGAACTTTGAAGACATCTTTGGGGATATCTTTGGCGATTTCTTCGGCGGTGGAGGTCGGGCTGGACGTCAGGCGCGTGGGCAAGATCTCGGGTATAGCCTTGAGGTCTCCTTCGAGGAGGCCGCCTTCGGGACGGAAAAAACCGTTTCCATTCCGCGCCGGGTGACGTGTGCGCCCTGTCAGGGGACTGGAGCGAAACCAGGCACGCGGCCACAGACCTGTGGTCCCTGTCGTGGCAGTGGTCAGATGCGTTTTCAACAAGGTTTCTTTACGGTGGCCCGAACGTGCAATCGGTGTGGTGGGCAGGGGTCAGTGGTGACCGACCCGTGTGCGGAGTGTCAGGGTTCTGGGGCGGTACGGAAAACGTCGAACCTGCAGATTAAAATTCCCGGGGGAGTGGACTCCGGTTCTCGGCTCAAGCTGCGTGGAGAGGGAGAAGCCGGCCCAGTTGGCGGTATTGCTGGTGACCTGTACGTCACCATTCAGGTGGGAGAGCACCCTTTGTTTGAGCGGCAACACACTGAGGTGATCTGTGAGTTGCCCATCAGCTTCCCACAGGCGGCTCTTGGCGCTGATATCGAGGCCCCCACGCTCGAAGGGAAGATCAAAATGAAGGTGCCTGCCGGGACGCAGTCGGGCAGTGTCTTTCGGCTTCGAGGAAAGGGCATCGTCGATCTGCACGGTGGTGGCCGTGGCGACCAACTCGTTCGTATCGTGGTAGAAACCCCCACCGATCTTGGGGCCAAGCAGAAAGAGCTGTTGGAAGAGTTCGCTCGGCTTAATGGGGGTGAGGTGCATCCCATCTCCAAAGGGTTTTTTGATAAGGTCAAAGAGCTGTTTGGATAGGCGGGTATGAAAATACGGGATCTCGGTGAGTTTCCCTTTTTGCGCCGCCTCCGTGAGCGCTTGCCACGTGCTATCCACGATTCTCGGATTCAACTCGGCGTAGGCGATGACTGCGCCGCCCTCTCGCTCCCAGGGCTCACGGTGTTGACAACGGACGCCATGATCGCCGGTGTTCACTTCCAGTGTGAGTGGACCTCTTTTTTTGTTCTGGGGCAGAAAGCCTTTGCCGTCAATGCGAGTGATGTGGCCGCGATGGGCGGGGAGCCAGCCTTCGCCCTCCTGAGTTTGGGTGTTCCCCAAGACTCTGCCGTCGAAGATCTGGACGCCTTTTTTGATGGGTTTCTTGATGCGGCCCAGCAGATGCGAACCATCCTCATCGGTGGCAATATGAGCGCGGCGCCGGTTTTTATGATTTCTGTCTCCCTTCTAGGACAGATACCGCACGGACTGATCGCTCGTTCTGGCGCGCGCGTCGAGGACGAGGTGTACGTGACTGGAACTCTGGGTGATGCGGCCTTAGGGTTACGTCTCCTCACCAATGAATTGACCGGAGATTCCGAGAGCGCTGCTGTCCAACATCTGAAACAGCGCTTCTTATGCCCGACCGCCCGTGTCGCAGTCGGAAAAGAGCTCGCGGCCCAACACTTGGCGACCGCTATGATTGATGTCAGTGACGGGCTGCTCCAGGATTTGGGTCATCTGTGCGAAGCGAGCCAAGTCGGTGCTGTTGTCGAAGCCCCAACGGTCCCGCTGTCCGAGGGGTATCGGACACTCCTGGGCACACGGGATTGGGCGTTGGCCCTGGCGGGCGGGGAGGATTACGAGTTACTCTTTAGTGCGCCGGTTACAGCCCGTCCCAGGATTCAGGAGATCGCGGACAAAAGCGCCTGTGCGATCACCCGCATCGGCTCGCTCGCGCCCCAGGCAGACGGGGTTACTGTCGTGTTACCGGACGGGCCGCGGGCCGCGAGCGAGTTTACCGGGTTTAATCATTTTGCGCAGAGTAGACCATGACACGAGACCGTCTGGCTGAAATGCTCACCCAAGTTCAGCAGGGGGTGTTATCTATCGAGCAGGCGCTTGAACGGCTCAAGCAACTGCCTTTTGAGGATCTCGACTTTGCCCGAATCGATCACCACCGGGCGCTGCGTAAAGGCTTTCCCGAGGTCATTTGGGGGCCAGGAAAAACGAGTCAGCAGATTACCACCATTGCCTCGCGTCTCGTTGAGAACGGACAGCCTGCACTGATTACGCGCCTGGATGAAAAAAAAGCCCAGGAGGTTCAGACTTCTCTCCCCTCCCTGGTGTACTATCCGGAAGCACGTATCGGAGCCCTGGGCGACCGACCGACTCCCAAGACGTCGTTGTCTATCCTGGTGGTCGCGGCTGGTACCGCGGATATTCCCGTTGCCGAAGAAGCCGTGATTTCGTCCGAGTGGCTCGGTAATAAGGTCGAGCGTTTATACGATGTCGGGGTTGCCGGTCTGCACCGCCTGTTTGATAATCTGGACCGACTCCGGGCCGCGTCAGTTTTGATTGTCGTAGCCGGTATGGAAGGCGCGCTGCCGAGTGTTATTGGTGGGCTGGTGGATCGGCCCATCATCGCAGTGCCGACGAGTATCGGCTATGGTGCCAGTTTCGGTGGCGTCGCCGCCCTCTTGGCCATGCTCAATTCCTGCGCGGCAGGTGTGACGGTGGTGAATATCGATAACGGATTCGGTGCGGCCGCCGCGGCCACCCTGATCAATCGGCCAAACGGTGAGCAGGCCGACAAGATTTGAACAACGACCTCTTGAATGCCATTCCAGTGACGGCTGCGACACCAGCCTCTATTCCCCCTCGACGACATACGGGTCGGTGACTGGACGCTTTTGCGTTCCCACGCTCGCGTCCGTGAGTGTATCCGCGCCGCTTAGCCGCCGATTGAAGAGGCTTGGGCAGTAGCGATATAGCGCTCTGCGTCTTCGGCGAGCAGCAGGCGTGCCTCCTGGAGCTCGGCGGCCGCGCGGGTGACTGCGGCGACGTAGGCGTCATGGTTGGGATAGCGCTCTTCCAGCGAGGGTCGGGGGTCGCCGTTGGCCTGTCGTTCCGCCCTGGTCGCCGCAAACGGAAAATACGCGCCCACCAGCATGAGTACGCCCGCAGAGAATCCGGCCCCACGGAGATTCCAGCCGGTATGCGTACCGAGAGGGACGCTAATATCGGGCAGGCGGATACCGGCCAGCTCATTGCCGTCCGCATCGACCTTGGGCACTAACACGCGATAGGCTTTGCCGAGTACGGGCGCGGGTGGCTGCTGGCTGTAGTCCATTTCCGATAACTTGTTCACCCGCTCCGGGTGACGGACGCCCGGGATGGCCGGAAACCCGGTCGTAGCCTGGGGCGATGGGGGCGTAAGGGTGCCGTCGCGCGAACGGGGAACCCGACTGTCCGGCGGTGGTATCTCCTGAGTGGCCCATTGGTCCAGGGCGACCAGGAGCGAGCGGTTCAGCGGATTATAGTTCAGAAAGTTCATGGCATAGGCCGGATTCTGAGAGAATACGGCAGCGTGGTTCAGCATAATCGGCCCGGCATGCCCCGTGCCTGAGAACAGAAAGACCCGCACCTCATCCGGGACTTCGATGTCCTGACCGTGTTCGTCGGTCACCACCAGCGAACTGCGTCCCAGCCAGAATTCGGTGCTCGAATCGACGTGGATGATCTTGGGGCAGGTGTTGGACGCCAGGCTGCGAGTCAGAATGCCGTCGGTCTTGCCACTGACCGAATCTGTCCGGGTCGCGTAGCTGAACGGAAACTGATCGCCCGGATACGCGTGGTCTTCCTGTTGGCGGTGAAAGCGACCCGGCTGCGCGAACGGTTCGTTCAAGAAAATGCGCCGTGACCCGGTAATACTGGCATAGATGCCGTCGAAGACCCTACTGCCATTCAGGCCCTGGTTGAAACCCAGGCGGACAAACTCGCGCAAAAAGCGGCCGGGCTGTGAACGTCCATAGGCCATCACATGATCGATAGCCGGGGCACTCGGGTCGGGGTTCAGCGGGTGAGGCCGGCCGGCGGCGTCCGACTCGGTGGAGCGCATATAGGCCACAAAGTCACGTACCGCCACAAAACCGAGGCCCATGACAATGGGATCGCGCGCCGGGTAAATGAACTCGTATATGGCACCGGCATCAAAGTCATCAACCAGGTCGATTTCGATCTGCCTGGGTGAGACATACCGCCAGCGCTCGGCAGGGACGGGTAAGCGCGGGTCTTCTTCATACAGTCTGACGGTCAGCGTCGCCTCGCGCTGATCCAAGGAATGAGCCGGATAGGTGAGCGGCAGGACGGCCGGGCTATCGGTATGGCCAAAAATCATTTCCTCGCGCGAGTCGCCGACGATAGGAGCGCCACTATTGGTTGCGACCGGAAACTCGGCGAGCATATGGCCCTCGCCCGGCTGCGCGTCACCCTGCCAGGCGCTGAAAACCAGCACGTAGCCCTGTCGCATGAGAAAGCCGTTACCGGCGTCCGCTGCGCTGACTGGATCGTTGGAAGTTGGGCCTTTCTGGGCGTCGTTGATGTCAATCAGGGACAGCTTGTCACCCCGATTGGGGGCGTCGTACAAAATGCGCCGATTACTCTTGCCGAGGTCGGTGGGTTTGAGCACGCAGAAATCCACCGCGTATTCGACCCGGCCCTTGGTATTCGTCGGCGCCTTATCGAGGTTGACGATATCTCGATTGAGTGGATTCCTCGGGTCAACCTCCCCATAGGCCCGTCCGACTATTTTCTCGTACGTCCCGGCACTCCCGAAGGACATGTCTTCAAACACGTTTTCAACCCGTTGAATCTCTAATCTCATGGACTCACCTCGCATTGCGATGAAACATGGCTGGAGTATAATACCCCTCGCTATAGAGAAATATGGCGTGCTTGACCACCTCGTTAGTCGGGATGCCGGCCGCACAAAGGAGAATAGCGTGGCAACACCAAAAGTGATCGTGCAAATCTACCCCGTGCTTCCGGCTGAGGATCGTGCCGACCGTGAGCGCAGACGCCCGCTGGGACGCAATCGTGACGTATACCACCAGGTGCTGCATGAGACCTTCGACTTGGTAAAACAGCTCGACGAAATGGGCGTGTGGGGCATCAGTACCATCGAGCACCACCTGCATTCTGAGGGCTACGAGCTGGGACCGAACCCCGGCGTCCTGAACGCCTGGTGGGCGACCCAGGTGAAGAATGCCTATGTCGGTGCCCTCGGCTACGTGATGGCGACCCGCGATCCGATTCGGGTGGCCGAGGAAACCGCGATCCTTGACCACATGACCCAGGGCCGCTTCTTTGTGGGATTGACGCGGGGCTACCAGGCCCGCTGGATGGACACCCTGGGGCAGCATGTCCGGGCCGTTGCAACCGTGTCGGACGGCAGCGCGGCGGACCAGCGCAACCGTGAGATGTTCGAGGAGAGTACGCGCATATTGCTCCAGTGCTGGCAGCAGGAATCCGTGGCGACCAAGCAGCCGCATTACGAGATTCCGTATCCGTATGAAACCGGCGTACAGGGCTATCCGGCGCGCAAGAGCATCGAATCTGCCGGTGCACCGGGAGAACTCGGACCCGACGGCGCCATTCGCCGGGTGAGCGTGGTGCCGAGCCCGTACAGCGACCCCTATCCTCGGGTGTTCGTCCCGATGAGCGGCAGTGCCGCCTCGGTGCCCTTTCTGGCCCAGCATGGTTTTCGGCCGACCTACTTCACGGCCCTCGATACCCTGGTGAACTTTGCCACGCTGTATGTTGAAGAGGGACGGGCGGCCGGCATGGATTATCCGCTGGGTGCCCGACAGAATATCGCGCGCTGGATTCATCTCGGGCGCGACGAACAGGAATTTACCGACAAGTTGCTGCGCTACGATTATGAAATGTGGGTCCAACACTACTCGACCTTCTACGACGGCATCCCCAAGTTCGACACCCAAGCCGCTACGCTCCAGAGCATGAAGGACAGTGGGATTTTCCTGGGCGGCACGGTGGAGCAGTTGAAAGCGGAATGGCGCCATATCTACGCATCGCTGCCGTGCGAGTACATCACGCTCATCTGGCACTACGCGCACTGTCCCAAAGAACTTATGCTGGAGGAACTGGGTGTGTTCATGACCGAGGTGCTGCCCGAGCTGGATGCCCCGGCTTTGGATGACGGATAGAGACCGGCCTGCGTGGCGAGGCTGGGTGGCGACAGTTTCCGGGCCTCGCCACTGACGCCCGTGCCCGGCTTGCCGGCTGAGAGAGCCATGACACGCATCAGCTCCGCACCCTCTCTACAACAGCTCGATGGCCTCACCTCGTTTGAGCGAGCGGTCCGCCAACCGCTTATGCTCGGGCTGTTCATGCCTCACCAACAAGGTGCCTGGACTCCATCGAAGGCGCCTCGGCAGACCTCGTGGACCTTCGAGTACAACGCCGAACTCGCAGTCCGCGTTGATGAGGCCGGCTTTGACCTCATATTTGCCCTTGCCACCTGGCTCGGCAAGGGCGGCTATGGAGGTGACATTCATTTTCGTGAGCACTCCATTGATCCCTTTATCACCAGCGCCGCACTCGCTCCGCTGACTCATAATGTCCTGCTCATATCAACGGTCCATGTCCTCTATGGCTGGCATCCTTTGCATATTGCGAAATATGGAGCCGTCATCGACCATATCAGTCATGGCCGCTGGGGCCTGAATGTCGTGACCGGCTATCGGCCGGACGAAGCCGGTATGTTTGGCCATGAGTCATTTCCCCACAATCAACGCTACGCCATGGCGGATGAATTCACGACCGTGATGAAGCGACTGTGGACGGAGGATAAAAACCTCGATTATGTCGGCGAGTGGTACAAGACGGCCGGTGCTTTTGTTGCGCCCAAACCCGTTAATGGCTTGCCCGTCCTGGTCAGTGCCGGCTCGTCATCGGCGGGTATGGACTACGCCACCAGTCACGCGGATATTATCTTCGCGACTTCGCCCACGGGAGCTGATCCGGGCAAGGCATGCGCGTCCTTACCCCAGCGTATTATGCCGATCAAGGCGCAAGCCCGGAAAAAGGGTCGAGAGGTCAAGATTCTCGTCAATCCACATGTGATTTGTCGCTCAACCGAGAAAGAGGCTCAGGCGTGGTATAAGCGGATTCGGGATGAGCGGGATGAGGTGGCAGTCACCAACTTCTTCAACGCTTTCATGGGTGGGGACCAGTCTTCGTGGCGTCAGCATAGCGCGCTGGACTGGGCAGTTGGAGGCAATCTCCATCTTGTCGGGACACCGGACATGATCGTGGAGTGGTTCGTCCGCCTGCGTCGGAGTGGCGTGGACGGGGTGCAGGTCAATTTCTTCGACTTCGGGCCGGACCTCGACTACTTTATCACCGCGGTTTTGCCCCTGATGCAGCAAGCCGGCTTGCGCCATACAATAGGAGGAGAGAGGCAGTGAATCGCACGGCAGGATCAATGCAGACCCTCGCGGGTGTCAGAGTGATTGAGTTCTGTAATGTGGCGGCCGGTCCTTTTTGTGGCATGCTGCTGGCAGATTTTGGTGCGGACGTGGTAAAGGTTGAGTCACAGCAAGGTGACGCCCTGCGTCAATGGCCGCCGATAACGGACGGGTTTAGTGAGAACTTTGCCTCGCTCAATCGCAACAAGCGCTCTATCGCGTTGGATTTGAAAGACGCGGCCGATAAGGACGTGGCGTGCCGCTTGGTCCGGAGCGCGGATGTGGTGATCGAGAACAACCGGCCTGGGGTGATGGGGCGTCTCGGGCTCGGCTATGAGGACTTCGCCGAGACGCACCCCCAGCTGATCTACTGCTCCCTGTCTGCTTTTGGTCAGACTGGCCCGCGTGCCCAGCAGGGTGGCTTCGATGTCACGCTCCAGGCGATAGCCGGGATCATGAGCGTGACCGGAGAGCCGGATGGCGCGCCCGTCAAATGCGGGGTGCCGTTAGCGGACTTTGCCGCTGGCCTGTATGCCGCCTTTGCCGTCTCGTCCTTGCTGGCCCAAGTCCGGACGGGTGGGCCTGGAGGCTATATTGACGTCCCGATGATGGGGGTGAGTATGGCCATTGCCGCTCTCCAGACCAGCGAATTTTTTGGAACCGGAAAAAATCCTCGGAAACTCGGCGCGGCGCATCCCCGGAATGCGCCCTATGGCCTGTTTCGGGCGAAGGATGGCCATTTTGTGCTTGCCGCTGGCAACAACAAGCTGTGGCAGAGCGTCTGCGAGGAGGTCGGTCAGCCGGACCTTGCGGTCGATCCTCGGTTTCTCACGACGACTGATCGCGCGGCCAACCAGACGGTGCTGAAAGAAACCCTCGAAAAGGTGTTCATCACGCGCACCGTGGCCGAATGGCTCGAAACCTTTGAAAACCGAGGAGTGCCGTGTGGCCCCACCAACACGTATGCTGAAGCATTGTCAGACGTACAGGTTGTCGAGATGGGCTGGGTCCAACCGTTAACGCTCCCCAACGGGGTAACCACCCAGACTTTCGCCTCACCACTCCAGATAAACGGAGAGGCTCCGCCGGTTCGCCGCGGACCGCCTGAACTCGATGAGCATCGCACTGAGCTATTGAACGAGCTTCGCCGAGAGCGTTCTTAATTCCGAAACGAGCAAATAGACCGTCTCTCGTCCATGTCCGCCAAGAAATCCTCCAACGCCTTGACCAGCGGTCGGGCAAAACGTGCGCTTCAGGTTGGCTCGCTTGCGACTGCGGTCAGCGGGAGCTACGCCTGGAACGCCCTGAAACAGCCCTTCCAGTCAGCGGATGAAAAAGAACAGGAGCTGGTAGACCTGCATCTCAAAAACGCGCTGAAGATTGTGGAAGGCTCCCACGAACTCCGCGGCGCATTCATGAAGCTGATTCAAATGCTGAGCATGCGCAGCGATCTCTTTCCGATGGAGGTCCTCGACATTCTCGCGGTCGTCCAGTCGTCCGTTCCGCCGATGGACTATGATCTCATCCGCGCTCAACTCAAAAACGAGCTTGGAAAAGAGCCGGACCAGCTCTTTCGGTCCTTTGACAAAAATGCCTTTGCCGCAGCCTCATTGGGACAGGTCCATCGGGCACAACTCCGGAGTGGCGCAGAGGTGGTTGTGAAGGTCCAATATCCTGGGGTTGACGAGACCGTGGAACAGGACCTCAAGAACCTGAAAGCGCTGCTCAGCGCTTTGACCCTCGTCCTCCGCGATGTCATGCGCCAGAACTTTGATGCGACCGAGCTCTATCAAGAAATGGAAGAACGCTTACGAGAAGAGCTCGATTATATCAACGAAGCCAACAATATTGCGATTTTTCAGCGTCTCTTCGCCGGAGATGACGAGGTCATCATTCCCCGTGTCTATCCGGATTTCTCCTCGCGGCGGGTCTTAACCTTGGAATTTATCGAGGGGTACAAATTCAACGATGTATTAGCGCCTGGCGTTGACCGAGAGCTTAAGGACTGGGTGGCGGTGAAGTATTTTGAGATTACCTGGAGACAGATTTGTTCTTTTGGGGTGCTCCATACTGATCCGCATCCCGGGAATTATCTGATTACCTACCACCCTAAGATTGCCATATTGGACTTTGGCAGTGTACGCCTTTTCCCGGATGAGATTCGAGCAAGATATCGCCTGCTGGTGCAAGCCATTTTAGCGCGAGACGAAAAGACTATGGCGCGCTGTTTTCTTGAACTCGGCTATCTTGACCCCGGTGATGATCCCGAGCCGCTTTTTCGGATCATGTATCTTATTTTTGAGCCTGTCCTGGAAGACCGCCCCTATGATCCACGTGATTTTCACGCGGTGGAGAAGGCCAGAGAGGTGACGAATATCAGCCTCCAGCATCGAATATTTAAAACGCCTGGGCACAGGCTCTTCTTAGTTAGAGCTTTACTTGGCCTTGAGTCGTACGTGCAGCAGTTCGGGACGGTGACCAATTGGCACCGGATTTTCCGGCAGTGCGTGACAGCGATCTCAAAAAAGAGAAGTCGGAAGAAAGCGAAAAGGACTTGACGGAACTGGGGAACGGCACACGAGGTCCAACGGCGTGGTATTACACCTTCACACCCTTGTCGGCTTCAAGAATATGGCAGCGGAGAATCGTCCACAGGGCGACAAAACCGTCCTGCCAACGGATCTTCTTGCCTTCGGCATAGGTACGTGGATTGTATGAGATCGGAACCTCACGGATGCGGGCTCCACCACGAGCGATTTTGGCGGTAATTTCGGGTTCAAATCCAAAGCGTTTTGAGTGGAGAGTGAGCCCCTGTAACACCTCGGAGCGAAAGGCTTTATAGCAGGTCTCCATGTCTGTCAGTTGGAGGTGGGTGCAGATATTGGAAATCGTTGTCAGGACTTTATTCGTGGCCGTGTGCCAGGAGAACGAGTCTGTCGGAGAATCCAGAAATCGTGACCCATACACCACATCAGCCTGACCGCTCAGGAGCGGAGCGAGCAGTTGGGGATAATCGGAGGGAGAATATTCGAGGTCTGCATCCTGGATCAGAACGAAGGAGCCGGTGACGTGCCGCAAGGCGGTCTGGACGGCTTGGCCTTTCCCCTGATTGGTCGAGTGAAACAGCGCCTTCATCCGACACGGAGCAGGCGGGGGGCCACCACCAAGCAGTAGCGTCATGTCAGGCAGCTCCCGGAGTAATTCTCGGGTCCCATCAGTCGAGTTGTCATCAACGACAAAGATTTCTTTGGGAAAAGGTGTGCGGACAACCTGTCTTAAGAGTTCATAAATCGTTTCGACCTCGTTATAGACTGGGATAATGACGGACAGGAGGGGAGTCCAAGGAAGACGACTGCCCTCGGACATCCCGGCTTGGTGGATTATCTTACGGGAAGACCCTGCGGGAGTGAATGCAGCGGAGGGACGCACTGAAGATGGCATACTCTTCTCAGCTCGTTGAAGCATTCCTCTGGGAAGCGGGCGGTATCTCAGCAGTCATGCACCGCCATTCTAGTATAGACTGCTGGTGGGGACCAGCAGCAAAACGTGTCGTTACCCTTTACAATAAATAATCGAGAGTAAGGATTGCCATGCGGATCATACCCCTTGCGGTCATTGGAGCGACCCTCTTCCTCTTGAGCCATGCACTGGCAGAAACTGTGTCCAAAGTGCTGCCCGGCATGAAGCCGTTTCCGGCGGCAGTTCAGCAACAGCTCGACCAGGCCCTCCAAGCAAAAGGAGACGCGTATACGCCCCGAACCCGGCATCTTTTTGAAGATGGTCGTCCGCATTATACGAACCGGCTTCTCCTTGAACCCAGTCCCTATCTTCTCCAGCATGCTCACAACCCGATCAATTGGCACTCGTGGGGAGAGGAAGCCTTTGCTCGCGCACAAAAAGAGGACAAACCCGTCTTCCTGTCCATCGGTTATTCGACCTGCCACTGGTGCCATGTGATGGAGCGGGAATCTTTTGAGGATATCGCGATTGCCGAATACCTGAATCGCCACTACATCGCGATCAAAGTTGACCGCGAACAACGGCCGGACGTGGATGGCGTTTATATGACGGCCGTACAAATGTTAACCGGACGGGGCGGTTGGCCCTTGACCGTGTGGTTAACCCCTGATCGTAGCCCGTTTTACGGCGGCACCTATTTCCCGCCGCGCGATGGTATGCGTGGGCAGCAGACCGGACTGCTCACCCTGCTGACCCGATTGCAAGCGGTCTATCACCAAGAGCCGCACCAGGTGGCCACGGTGGCGAAGAAACTGACGCAGAATATTCAGGCTGCCGTTGTCCCGGAGGCGTCAGCAGAGCATCCGACCCAGACCGCTTTGACACAGGCAGCCGAACAGTTCGCAGCACGTTTTGATACGCAGTACGGAGGCTTTGGTCAGGCGCCGAAATTCCCTCGGAGCGTCACCTTGGAATTCCTCCTACGCTATAGTCGCCGGACCAACGACCCCAAGGTTCAAAACATGGTGGTGCAGACCCTGGAGGCTATGGCGGCCGGTGGGATATACGACCAGGTCGGCGGCGGGTTTCACCGCTATGCCACGGATCAAAAATGGCGCGTACCGCATTTTGAGAAAATGCTGTACGACAACGCGCTGCTCGCAGTCGCCTATCTTGAAGGGTATCAAATCACCGGGCGAGAAGACTTCGCCCGCGTCGCCCAGGAAGTCCTGGAGTATCTCGACCGTGAGATGAGCGCACCGGACGGTGGGTTTTACTCGGCTACGGATGCCGATAGCGGGGACGAAGAGGGAAGATTCTTTACCTGGACGCTGTCAGAACTCGACCAACTCTTGAGTCAAGAACAGCTCCGGCTGGTCCAATCCCATTATGGTGTGACGCTCCAGGGGAATTTCGAGGGCGCGAATATTCTTCATATTGCGCGCCCGCTTGAGACGGTGGCAAAAGAGCTGGAGTTCACCCTGGACCAGGCGCAGCGTGAGGGCCAAGCTGCCCGAGCGATTCTCTACCGAGCACGGCAGCAGCGTCATGCGCTCCATACTGACACCAAGGTGCTTGTGGCGTGGAACGGCCTCGCCATTTCGGCGTTTGCCAAAGGGGCACACATCCTGAATGTTCCCGCCTATGCCACACGGGCAAAGCACGTCGCGACGTTTCTTCTGACTCAGCTGAAACAAGACGGGCGGCTGCGACGTAGCGCGCTGGGGACGCTGGTTGGCGGGGCTGCCTACCTCAATGATTATGCTTGTCTCATTGCCGGCTTACTCGATCTCTACGAGGTTACTTTTGAACTGCGCTGGCTACAGGAAGCTATTGCGCTACAAGCGATACAAGACTCCCACTTCTGGGATAACAAAAACGGGGGCTACTTCCTGACCGCAAATGACGCCGAGCAACTCCTTGCTCGTGAAAAGCCTGCGTACGATGGCGCTGAGCCGTCTGGCAATGCGGTGGCTACGCACAACCTCCTGCGGCTGGCGGAATGGACTATGAACGCCAGCTATCGCCAGCGCGCGCAACGTTGCTTCAAGGCATTTGCTTCAGAGGTGAAGCAGCGCCCGACCAGTATGCCACGTCTGCTCAGCGCGCTCGATTTTTTTCTGGACCGTCCGAAAGAAATTGCGATTGTCAAAGCGTCAACAGCCGATACTGCCGAGCTCTTCTTAGAGCAACTGCGCCGGTATTTTCTGCCGAATCGAGTCCTTACCATTGTGACGCAGGGAGACGAACTCGCCGCCCACCAGCAGGTCGTTCCGTGGCTTGAGGCGAAGCGGGCAATCAAAGACAAAGTGACGGCCTACGTGTGTGAACAGCACGTCTGTTCCTTGCCTACGGCTGATCCGGGTATCTTTGCGAAACAGCTTGCCGCGACGATGCCGCTGTCTGTCGCCCCCTCACCTAAGTAAGGGTCGCTCCCATCCTATGAAGAATAAACACCAGGAGACCTCGGGCTACCCCCGGGAGAGTGGGGCTGTCTGAGCTTCCTGCTGGAGTCGGGTCATGTCCTCTCTCGGACCGGCTAGGATGAGCGTTTCGTCTTCCTGGAGCGGCTGGTCCGGCTGGGGGAGGCGGTCTTCATAGCCGGACGCAGTCGCGTTGCGGATGGCCAGCACCGTTATGCCATAACGGACACGCAGGTTCAGTTCCTGCAGGGTTTTCTCCCGAAAAGGAGCTGGAACCGGCAGGGCCAGGATCGTATATTGGGACGGCATCGCCAGCGTTCCTTCGTCCTGCGCAGTCGGGTCCGGTAGCGTCCCAAGAAATTCTTTACGCAGGACTTCTCGGTCATAGACCTCAAGCAGGTCGGTCTGGGTGACAACGCCAATCACTTGGTTACTGGTCGCGTCCGCTGTGACCGGTAAACAATCGAGCTGAGTCTCGCGGAATTTGCGTAAACACTCAGCCAGGGGCTCGTGCATATGAGCCACAGTGTAGACCGGACGTGCCATGTCACGCGCAACGACGAGACCATCAAGTCCCCCTTCGTTGAGGAAGGTTTTCATGTCGTGCAACGAGATCACACCGGTAAGTTGGTCGCCGGGGCTGACGGTATAGTAGTATGGATCGGGGGAGCCGAGTACGCGGCCAATGACCTGCTGAAAGGCGGTATTGTCCGGCAGCGTCGGAGCTGGACGATGCATGACATCTGCGACGTGAAAGGAACGCATCACGGTTTCTTCCCGGCCCAATGAGAGTGAAACGCCACGGCGGGCGAGTTTGAGTGTATAAATCGAGTGGGAATGGAGATAGCGCGCCGTCACCGTGCTCAGGGTACACGCAATCATCACCGGAAGGATAATTTGGTATCCTTCGGTTAACTCGAACAGCATAAGAATGGCGGTCACCGGCGCGTGGGTTGTCCCGGCAACAACTGCACCCATGCCAATCATGGCATAGGCTTCAGGTGTGGCGGTAATATTGGGAAAGGCGAAGTGGACGAGTTGCCCGAAGAGGCCCCCGGCAACCACACCAAGAAAGAGCGACGGCGAGAAAATCCCCCCTGAAGCGCCAGACCCCAACGTTATGCAGGTCGCGAGGAGCTTGAGCAAAAAGAGAAAGATCAGCATCTGCCATGCGGTGGTCTCATGCAGGAGGCGATACATGGCTTCAAAGCCTGTCCCGTATATCTCCGGTGCGACAAGCAGGAGCACGCCCACACACAGGCCACCCACGGTTGTTCGGAAGAAAGGCGGAAGCGGGCTGTGTTCAAACAGATCTTCGCTTTTATACAGCGCCCAGATAAACACCACGGCAACCAGACCCATCAGCATACCGAGTACGGCGTACAGCGGGACTTCCCCATAGTGAACCAGGGTATATTCCGGGACGACAAAGGCGGGTGCATCTCCGAGATAGGCCCGGGAGACGGCTGTCGCTAACACCGAGGAGAGCACGATCGGTGCGAAGGTCGGAATGGAAAAATTCCCCAGAATGACTTCGAGTGCGAAAAACGCTCCGGCAATCGGCGCATTAAAGGTGGCGGCAATGCCGCCCGCTGCCCCACAGCCGACCAGGGTCCGGATGCGTTCAGGGCTGAGACGGAGGATTTGTCCACACGTCGAGCCTAAGGTCGATCCGATTTGGATAACCGGACCTTCTCGGCCGGTCGAGCCGCCCGTACCAATGGTCACCGCAGAGGCCAGCGCTTTGGCAAAAGCCACCCGTGCCCGCATCATCCCGCCATGCAGCGCCACGGCTTCCATCACCTCAGGGACGCCATGACCTTTGGCCTCAACCGCCCACTTATAGACGATCGGAGCAACCAGTGCTCCACCGAGGGCAGGCAGCACGACTTTCCAATACCACGGCAGGGTCGGGAGAACCGAGGGGGGCGAATCGCCACCAAGGGCAATCCGTTGGACCAAATGGAGCAGTTCGTGAAAGGCAATGGCCGCAACGCCAACCAGCAGACCGACGCCACAGGCCAGGGCAATGGTGAGGCCCTCTCGACCGGTTTGGAGCAGGTCTGTGAAGTATTTATACCAGGCGCCCAGCATGGTTCCGCTATCTGAAACGGGTTTGGGGTGTGTCGTTTGTACACATGATGTGCTCTCAGGGCCAGCCTATGACCCTCGTGCTTGAGTTCCCTCCTCTGTGATCTCGGTTAATCGACGCAGGTGTTCGGCACGACCAACAAGCACAAGAGAATCCTCCTGGCGTAGGGGGATGTCGGGGTCGGGGAGTTCGTCCGGACTATGGAAGCCTCCGCGGCGGACTGCAATAGCCGTCACATTAAATCGACTGCGCAGCTGTGACTCGCCCAGCGTTTTTCCAATGAGCGGCGGAGGAACATGCACGATTTCGACAATATACTCGTGTGGCAAATGCACCTGTTGGTGGACCATTTCTGTGAGTGCCTCGGAACGGAGACTGACGCCGAGGTACTCGTTGCGCAAGATCTCTCGATTATAGAGGTCCAGCACATCGTACCGCGAGACAATCCCCTCTAATTTCTGATCAGCCGAAAGAACGGGTAGATATTCTTGTTCGCTCAGGCTGAATTTTTCGAGACAGCGTGCCAGCGTTTCTTGGGCGGTCGTGACCACGTCTGGCGGTCGGGCCAGGTCAGCCGCCACGACGAGCGGTGCCAGCGTGTCATCCTGAAGAGTTGCCTTCACGTCGTGAATGGAGATGATCCCGAGGAGGCGCTGGTTCTGATCAACCACAAAGCTCAACGGCAGCGTGCTGGCCAGGAAATGATCCATGACCTCGGGGAAGGGCGCTCCTTCCCGGAAGGTTGGCGGCTCTGGGCGCATGACCTGTCCTACGGTAAAACCCTGCATCAGGGTTTGTTCGCGCCGTCTGATGTCAATCCCGCGCCGTAAGAGCTGTAAGGTGTAAATTGACTCTTCCCGAAAGAGTTTGGCCACTACCGTACTCACCGTGCAACTGACCATCAGTGGCAGGATAATGGCATAGTCGGCGGTAATCTCGAAGAGCAGTAGGAAGGCGGTAATCGGACAGTGGACCACGCTGGCCAGGAAGGCGGCCATGCCGACCAGCGCGTAACCGCCGCTCGGACCGGCAACCGTGGGAAAGGCTGCACCGACAATCATGCCACACAGGCTGCCCAATACGGCCCCGAGGTAAAGCGCCGGAAAGAAAAGTCCGCCTGAACCGCCCGACGCCAGGGTCAGGCTGGTGGCCCCTATTTTGATGGGGAAGAGCAGCAGTAAATATGTCCAGTCCAGGCCCCCCCGTAGAATGATATCCATGGTGCCGTGGCCCGTCCCGTACACGTGCGGGGCAACAAGAATCAGACAGCCGACCAGGAATCCGCCCAGCGCCGGCTTGACCATATCGGGCAGGGCGATCTGTTCCGCCTGCTTTTCCAGTCGATCCAGGATGAACATAAAGGCCAGGCCGCCGAGGCCACAGACAATGCCAAGCCCGAGATAGAAGGGCAGCTCCCAGGCACTCAGCAATGCATAGGCGGGGACCACAAACGCGGGATGGTCGCCAAAATAGGCCCGGCTCACAACCGTGGCCAGGACGGAAGACAACATCACGGGGCCAAAGGCCGGCATGGCGAAATTGCCGATCACGACCTCAAGCGCAAAAAAGGCGCCGGCAATCGGTGCATTAAAGGCCGCCGCAATGCCGCCCGCGACCCCACAGCCTGCCAATATCGGCAGTCGATTGGGAGGCACTTTGAGCAACTGGCCGAGAATCGAGCCAAGCGAGGCCCCAATGTGGACGATGGGACCCTCGCGACCGACTGAGCCGCCAGAACCAATAGTGAGAGCAGAAGAAACGGATTTGGACAGGGCGGTCTGCCAGCGGAACTTGCCGTTCCCCAAGGCGACCGACTCAATGACTTCCGGGACGCCGTGTCCTTGCGCGTCTCGCGAACGAAAAAAAGCGACCAGCCCGACCGCCAGTCCGCCGAGTGTGGGGACAAGAAGAATACGATACCAGGGCAACTCGGGAAGCACGTGGAGCGGCCGATCGTCCGAACTCAACGCAACGCCCTGGACCAGATGAATCAGCGCATCGTACAGAATGGCACCACAGCCGGTGATAATGCCTACGGCGCAGGCCTGCGCCATAATGGAAAACGGTTGGATACGGTTGAGTTGCTGGCGAATATGAGCGGGGAGAGCAAGACGTGGAATGTGCGTACGATACCTCTCTTCTTGGGGGTTCCAGGACGGCTACCCGGTCCCGCCGTCCTGGATGCCGCACTCACTCGGGCAGACCAAACATACGGGAGAGCGCCCGGATCTCATCCTTCCGCCACGGCAGCGGCGCTGGTTCCTGTATCATCTTATCCTGTTTGAGCTGCTCAACGACGGCCGGATCGCGTTCCATCGGGACGCCATATTCTCCCTCAAAATACAGGCTTTCAAACGCGGGGCGCGGCCGTTGTCCGCCGGCCTCCCAGGATTCGGCCGGATAGCCAACCAGCATGGCGTAGAGCGGCATAAAATGATCTGGAACCTTGAACACCTCCTTGGCCTTTTCTGCATTGAACGCAGTCAGGAGAGCGCCCAAGCCTTCGTCAAACGCCGTCAGCAGGGCTTGATTCATCGCAACTCCACTATCCATGGAAACCGCAATGGAATTAATGGCCTGGTCTTTTGAGATCGGATCTAAAATTTGCGCCCAGACCGTATCCTCAATGAATTTGTAGCTCCAACCATGGGTGGGATTGAGCGCGCCAACATCGAAGAGTTCTTTGAGAGTCTGCCCGTGGCTCTCCTGAATCGCGTTGAGGTTGCCGTAGAAATAGATATGTACCGGAGCCATATCGAGCTGAAGGGTGGTTGTGGGAACCTTGAGCGCTTCCAGGTCTTCAGGCGTGAGCTTGTCACGTTCCACAACGATGGCCCGGAGAAATGAGGCATTGACCGCACAGGACGAGAGCCGCGTCGCTTCCAGAATCGTTTGGATTTTTTCCCGTTCAACCGGACGATAGGGGAGGAAGTAGCGAATAGAGCGACGCCGGCCAATAACTTCTTTGAACTCCATACAACAGGCCTCCTTAGATATACCTCTGGGCCTCCTTAGCGTAGGGGTGGTTTGCCTGTCAAGGTCGTAAGTGCCCCAATCCCTTGACTTTCTGGGGTAAATCCCTAAGCTGGGTAGAGGACTAATCCAACACAGAGTCCCCAGTCGGGAGGGGGTGAGTCAGCCGTATGGCAGGTGTACGAGTCAAAGAGAACGAGCCCATTGAAAGCGCCATTCGCCGTTTTAAGAAGCAGTGTGAAAAGGCCGGTATTCTGCAAGAGTTGAAAAAGCGCGAACACTACGAGAAGCCGAGTGTGCGTCGTAAGCGTAAGGCTATTGCTGCACGAAAACGTGCGTTACGCCGAGCAAGTCGATCGATGTATTAAGACGATGTGTCGCATTGCTTGAGAGATAACGGATTCAGAAACACCCACTTGAATAAGGTGGGTGTTTTCTTTTTCGGCGCCTTTCTCTCTCGTGATGCGCAGGATCGCTATGGCATACAAAATCCCCGAAGAGACCCTGACTGAGATTCGTTCCCGCATTAGCATCGTCGAGGTGATTTCCGTCTATGTCTCTCTGCGCAAAGCGGGAAAGAATTATACCGGTTTGTGCCCGTTCCACGAGGAAAAGACGCCGTCGTTCAGCGTCAACGACGAGCGCGGATTTTTTCACTGTTTTGGCTGTGGAGCGGGGGGGAACGCGTTTACTTTTTTATGCCGGCTTGAAGGCATTTCCTTTCCGGAAGCGGTCAGACGACTCGCAGCAAAAGCCGGGGTCTCGCTCCCACAGGCGCCCGACGACCCGCAGGCGCGGGAGCAGGACCGCCTCTACCGGCTGACGAGTTTGGCCAAAACCTACTTCCGCCGCTGCCTGCTTGATGAGAAGGTCGGTGTCACGGCGCAGCGCTATCTGGCCGAGCGTGGTATCCCCATGGACGTGGCTGAGCGCTTTCAGCTTGGCTATGCACCGAACGGTTGGAACGGTCTTGTTCGTTTTTTTGCCAACCGGAAAGCGCCTCTGGACAAGGCTGCCACGTTGGGGCTGATCGGCGAACGCGCCGGACGGGACGAACGGAGCAGGCCGGGAGCCCACCAGTGGTACGACAAGTTCCGCCACCGCCTTATGTTCCCGATTACCGATGTGACCGGGCGGCCAGTCGGCTTTGGTGGCCGACTCCTGCCTGACCCGCAACGAGACGCGGGCAGAGAGCGACCCCAGCCCAAATATCTCAACTCGCCCGAGTCGGCCTTGTATAAGAAAGGGTCGCTGCTGTACGGCCTCTTCCAGGCCAAAGAGCCCATTCGAGAGACCGGCCGGGTGCTTGTGGTTGAAGGCTATACTGACCTCATTTCTCTCGTACAACACGGCTTCTACGAGACCGTCGCCGTACTCGGGACCGCCCTGACCCTGGAGCAATTACGCTTGCTCAAACGCTTCTCGACGGACATTTATATTTTCTTTGATGGTGACGACGCTGGTCGTCGGGCCGCGACCCGGGCCTTTCCGCTGTGCGTTGAAGCCGGACTGACAGGGCGCGGGGTTTTCCTGCCTCAGGGGGAAGACCCGGACTCGTTCGGACAAGCGCATGGGCGGGAAGGGCTCGAAGAACTGATTGGCACGGCCTCGCCACTGGAGGAGTTCTATTTTACACAACACGCCCCGCCACCTGGGGCATCGGCTTTTCAGCGTGCCCAAGCGGCGAAAGAAGCCGTCGCGGTCTTATCGTCCATGACCGACACCATGGCCCGGGGAGCACTGCTTACCCAGGTGGCGCAGCGTTTTGGCGTCAATGAAGAGGAACTCCGCCGCCGGCCGACCCAAACTCCTCAGTCCGCACCCCGTTCTTCCGACCAGCAGCGGGCTGGGCAGGGGAGCTCTCCTACCTCGGCCGAACTGGAATTAATTCAACTCATGCTCGTGGACCGTCAGGTCGTGACACATGTTTGTGAGCGGGATCTGATTCCCGCCTTTCAAGAATGGGGCGAGGTCGCCACGGATATCGCTCAAGCCTGGCAGCAACAAGTCGAGCCGTCTCCGCAAGCCGGTCGGGCCAGCATCGACATTGGAGCCTTTCTCGACCGGTTGCCGAAACGGGTTGCCGACCATGTCTCGAAAATGCTGGGTGAAGAAGGGTCTGAAGAAAGGGCAGCAACCCAGGAGCAGCTGATGTGGGACTGCATGGAGAAAATTCAGCAGGTGCAACACAAGTCCAAGCGTGTCCGGCTTCAGCGAGAAATTCGGGAGGCGGAGCTGCGCGGAGATGACGCCGGAGTGCGCCAGCGGCTCGAAGCCTTGCGCGCATTAGGGAGGTCGTAGGAAAACGGCAAGGAGCATGGTATACAAGGGGCCGCTGAGGCGGACAGATGGGCCCATAGCTCAGTTGGTTAGAGCGACCGGCTCATAACCGGTTGGTCCCAGGTTCGAGTCCTGGTGGGCCCATCCAGGACGGAGGGATGCCTCTCCACGAAAGGTCGGATGTGAAAGGAGGTCATCATTGACCACGCAGATCGCCCAGTTGGTCAGCCTACAAGAGCTTGATCAGCGCCTTCAGCGGAAAGAGCAGCAACTGGAAGACCTCCATCAGCAGGTTGCCAGCATCAGGTCTGAGAAGGAGACGCGGCAGCAGGAGGCCGAAGAGCGGCAAGAGCGTATCAGCGAACTGGAAAGCCAACAGCGCGAGACGGATGGCCAACTCAAGCTGGAAGAAGAAAAGATCAAAGAGAAGCGGGTCCGGTTGAACCGTGTGCGGAATGAACGCGAACAGCTCGCACTCCAGCGTGAAATCGACCTGATGAAAGAGGCGAATGGCCAGATCGAAGAAAGCATCCTGAGTGTGATGGAGCAGCTCGAAGAGGAACGTCAACACCTCGCCGACGTCCAAACGCGCCTCGAAGAGCTTGACTCCCAGCTCGCCGAAGAGGCGGTCGAGGTAGAAAAACAAATAGCGGACTTAGAAGAGGAAGCGCAGGCCGACCGCAGACACCGGGAAGAAATAGTCGTCAATTTGGACGCCGGTCTGCGCGTGCGATATGAGCGCATCTTCGGCAATCGTGGCGCCTTGGCCGTTGTGGAAGTCCGCGACGGAACCTGCCAGGGTTGCTATATGCGTATCCCGCCGCATATGTGTAATCAGATCCAGAGTAGCCAGATGCAGGGTAGCAGTGAGATTTTTCACTGTCCGCATCCCTACTGTGGACGGATTGTGTATATACGGGCCGAGACAGACGGGGTGTCCGGCACGTAATAGACAGTGTGGGAGGAGATTAAACGGTCGCGGTCCTGCAACGGCAGGAGCGAGGAAAGTCCGGACTCCGTGGGGCAGGGTGGCTGCTAATGACAGCCTGCCGTAAGGCAGGGAAAGTGCCACAGAAAAGAGACCGCCGGCCTCGTTCGCCGGTAAGGGTGAAAAGGTGAGGTAAGAGCTCACCAATTCCTTGAGAGATCAGGGACGCTGGGTAAACCCCACCCGGAGCAAGATCAAATAAGAGGAGCCCATACGATGGGCAAGAGTCGCTCCACTCTCCCTCTGGGTTCGATCGCTTGAGCGTATCGGCAACGATACGCCTAGAGGAATGACCGTTACCCTTCCTTATTAGGGAAGGGCACAGAATCCGGCTTACCGATCTCCTCCCCTTTTTGACACAGGGGCGCGTATGGGTAAGAACTGTTCAGACTGCCTTGCATCCTAGGATTCGCCATCATGCGGCCTTTCAGATTGGCGTTGTTGCTGTGTATGGTCGTTTTCCTGACCGTGTGGCAGAGCGGGAGCTCTACGGCAGACGGTGGGGGCAGGGCAACCGTTCAGTCTATAGAGGTCACGGCAGAACAAGTTACGATTCATTTGTCAGCCGCTTCAGTCTATACCCAGGCGGCGTTGCCCAGGGACCCGCTCAATGGGCGCGCCGACCGCTGCTATGTTGATATAGGTGGGGTGTTAGGGCAACAGGTAGAGCGCTGGTATTTTGGGGATGCGCAGCGGGTCGAACAAGTCCGGGTGGCCCAGTTTCAGCCCCAGACGGTGCGCGTCGTTCTTGATCTCCTCACCGCTCAGCCCTGTCGGGTCGAGCAAGCTGTGAACCCGGACCGGCTGCTGGTTATCGTTGGTCGTTCGACGCAGCCGGCTAATACGGCCAGTGTACGCCTCAGGCCGGCGGAACCGCCAACTCAGGCGATCCGGCAGGAGCCCACTCCTGAACCGCAGACAGATCAAGTCGTTCAGCAGGAACCTGCTGTTGAACTCCAGGCCTCTGGAGCGCTCGAGTATCTGGACCTACGCACCCCGTTTTCATCCGAAACCCAACCAGCGCAAGCCATCAGCCTTTTCGATCAGCAAACAACCGAAGGGACCACTTCCCAATTAAGTCTTCTCGATCAGCAGACGCCCGAGGGAACTGCTCCCCAATCACGTCTTTTCAGCCGGCAGGCGATCGATGAGAAAGCGCTTCAATTGGCGCCCCGCGGTCTGTATCTACTCCAGGAAAAGGGCCAAGAGTCGAGCCCTTCGGCCACTCATCGGCTGGAGTGGTAAGCCCAGCCCGTTGCGCCGTATAGGCATTTCGGATAGTCGCTGAGTGTATTGATACATCTTTAAATCCATACAGCTCAGTGCCCCAGTGAGTGTCACATGCCGCCCATTATTTGACTCAATGAAGTACGCTCTTCAGCCGCATGCTTTGTTTGGATACGCCTCCTTGTGGTGGGCAGGAGGCTGGGTTGGCGTGTGCCTGCTGCTCGCCCCGGTAGCTGTCGCCTCTGTGGCCTCCTCCTATCCCGTTCGGTCGATAACAGCCGAGGCGGACCACGTGATGATTACGCTGTCAGAGACAGTGTCTTTCACCCAAACGACACTGCCCGGAGATGCCCAGCGTAATCTTAAAGACCGCTGCTATGTGGACCTGACTCCCGCCGTACTCGACAGGCAGGCTCAGCGTTATGTGGCTGTTGACTCGGCAGGGATTCTTCAGGTCCGGGCGGCCCAGTTTCGAGCCGATACGGTCCGGGTTGTTCTGGACCTGGCTTCCGCTCGGTCGTGCCAGGCGGCGCGCTTGTCTGACCCGTCACGTTTGCAGATTTCAATTGGCCCTCCCACAGAGGAAACCCCTCGGGCTGACGCGACAACTGAGACTGAAAGGGCTGTCGTTGGCGTCGATGAGGAGGGGGCTGCGTCTCCCGCAGCTACACCAGTCATAGAATCGCAAGTGCCGCCGCCGGATGTCTCTGCGCAAGCCGATATGAAGATAAGCCCGCCGGAGGAGACGGAGGCGGAGCAACCCTCGACCAGAGCGAGTGCCACCATCTATCCTCTGGCCGAGCGTCCGAGTCGGGTGATCGCTCTGGAAGAGGCCTACCAGTTAGCCGTCGTCAACGAGGAGCAGGTCGCCATAGCGGCACGCGAGCTGGCAAAAGCGAAACTCCTGCCGTGGCGGGCGGTGGCATTGATGGCGCCACGGGGAGAAATCGGTGGTGCCTATTCTCGCAATAAAGATGAAATCGCCTTTAATGCGCCGCCTGAAGCGCGCGGTCTTTTTGGCGGCTCCTCGGTCATCCGCCCTCGGAACAACTGGCTGAGTACGTTTCAAGTCACCCAGCCGCTGATTGAACCCTCGTTTTTCCCGTCTTGGCGACTCGGCAAAGACGCGGTTCGGGAGGAGGAAGAGCGCTACGAGTTCACCATTCGTGGCGTGTTGTTCGGCGTTGCCCAAGCCTATTACGAGGTGTTGCGGTTTGAGGCCCAAGTCAAGGTCGCGCAAGATACTCTGAAGCTCGCCCAAGAGGAACTAAAACGGGCACACGTCCGATTTCGCGTTGGCGAGGTCACGAAGACCGACATATTGCGCGCCGAGGTTGCTGTCGAACGCGCCGGACGCGCCCTTATCGTTGATCGGAACCGTCTGAAACTCGCTCGTACGGTTCTGGCCCGGACTGTGGGTCTGTCGGAAACAGTCGGTGTGCTGGAACCCACCCCACCGCCGGCAGCCGAGAGTGACTATACCAGCCTGCTTGACCAAGCATACGCTCAGCGCCAGGACCTGCGTGCTCAGAATCTCGCCGTCCAGGTCGCCCGTGAACGTAAGAACCTTGTCCTGACCCGCTACTTTCCACAGGTCGACGCCCAGTTTTCCTATCCCCGGCTTGATCCGGAAACCTTTGCCAACCGGGATGAATTCTGGACCTTGTTTGTGAATCTCCGCTGGCCGCTCTTTGACGGCGGCAATCGGGAACTCGACCTGCTTGAGGCTAACGAGACGCTCTCTCAGACAGAATTGCAGGTGACTGAACTGGAGAAAGAGATTCGGGTCGAGGTCCGGGAAGCGTTATTAAGCGTTGAGACTTTACACGCCACGTTGGAGACCCTGCACAAAGAGGTCGCGCTTGCTCGTGAGAATTATGAGATGACGTCGAAGCAATACCGGGTCGGACTCTCGACCAGCCTCGATGTCAATACCTCGCTGAATACCCTCAACCAGGTCCGGACGCAGCTGATTGATCAAACCTATACCTACCAGATCGCCTTGCTGAATCTCGACAACGCCGTTGGTGTCTTTGCCCAGGACTATCTGCCTCAACGCTGACGCCCGTTGACGAGGGTAATAAATTCTTCCCGTGTTTCCTGATGGGTCCGAAAGGCTCCCAGGGTGGCGCTGGTTGTGACGATCGAGTTCTGCTTTTCCACTCCCCGCATCCGCATGCAGAGGTGTTCGGCGGTGATGATGACACCAACGCCGAGTGGGTTGAGCTCCTCCATAAGGGTGTTGGCCACTTGGGTGGTGATCCGCTCCTGGACCTGCAAGCGCCGGGCGTACACGTCAACCAGGCGGGCAACCTTGCTGATCCCCACAATACGCTTGTTCGGGATATAGGCCACATTGGCCCGGCCAAAAAAGGGCAGGATATGGTGCTCGCACATGGAAAAGAAGTCGATATCCTTGACGACAATCATTTCTGAGTAGTCTTCCTCGGTAAAAATCGCGTCGTTAATGACTTCCTTCGGGTCCTGTTGATAACCTTTGGTGAGATATTCAAACGCGCGGGCCACCCGATACGGAGTCTTGAGCAGGCCCTCCCGGTCCGGGTCTTCTCCCATGTGTTTGAGAATATTGCGCACGTATCCCTCGATAGCGTCTGGTGAGTGACGCGCTGTCTGAGAGTCCAGTTCTGAGTGCATTTCATTGTATAGGGCGCGTTGCGAACTCATACCAATATCACTCCTCACTGTATATTCCGTTATTGCCAAGAGGAGAAGAGAAACACTATAGCGAGTCTGAGCCGTCTGGATAAGCGGGGTACTTCCCACGTTACATGCGAAAGACCCCGACCTGATGGTCGGGAATAGGCGCGTTGAGTGACATGGCAATGCTGAGTCCGAGGACGTCCCGGGTCTCTGTGGGGTCAAGGATGCCGTCATCCCACAGTCGCGCGGTCGAGTAGTAGGGGCTCCCCTCTTCCTCATATTTCGCCAGCGTTGGTGCGGTAAATGCCTGCTGTTCCTCCGCGCTCATCGTCTCTCCTTTGGCCGCCAGTTGCTGTAATTTGACGGTCAGCAGAACCGACGACGCCTGCTCTCCGCCCATAACCGAAATCCGGGAATTCGGCCACATAAAAAGCAAACGCGGTGAATACGCCCGGCCACACATCCCGTAGTTGCCCGCACCGTGAGACGCGCCAATGAGAATGCTGAACTTGGGCACTTGGGCGTTGGCTACGGCGTGGACCATTTTCGCTCCATCTTTGGCAATACCTCCCTGTTCATACTGCTTGCCGACCATAAAGCCGGTGATGTTCTGGAGGAACAGGAGTGGGATTTTCCGCTGATTGCACAGCTCGATAAAGTGGGTGGCCTTGAGGGCGGACTCGGAGAACAGCACGCCATTATTGGCCACAATACCGATCAGATAGCCGTGCAGGCGAGCAAATCCTGTCACGACCGTCGGGCTATAGCGCGACTTGAACTCGTGCAAACGGCTCCCATCGACCAGGCGCGCAATGACCTCGTGGACATCGTACGGGACGCGGGTATCGTGCGGAATCACGCCGTACAGCTCGGCCGGGTCATAGGCCGGGTCTTCCGGCGTTTCTCGGTCGAGCGGGAATTTCTGGGGACGGGGTAAATTCTCGAAAATCGAGCGGGTGATTTCCAGGGCGTGGGTATCATCCTCGGCCAGGTGGTCCGACACGCCGGACACCCGCGTATGCACATCTCCGCCGCCGAGTTCTTCCGCCGTCACCTCCTCTCCCGTGGCCGCCTTCACCAGCGGCGGCCCACCCAGAAAAATAGTGCCCTGACCTTTGACGATAACGTTCTCATCCGCCATGGCCGGCACATACGCTCCCCCGGCTGTGCACGACCCCATTACAACGGCGATCTGAGGGATGCCTTGGGCGGACATGCGGGCTTCGTTGTAGAAAATACGCCCAAAATGTTCGCGGTCCGGAAAAATATCCGCCTGAAAGGGCAGGTTTGCGCCGCCGGAATCCACCAGGTACACACACGGCAGGCGGTTTTCTTGACCGATTTCCTGGGCACGCAGGTGCTTTTTGACAGTCATGGGATAATAGGTGCCGCCTTTGACCGTTGCATCGTTGGAAACAATGACGGTCTCGCGACCCTGAATCAGTCCGATACCGGTGACAATACCGGCCGAGGGCGGATTGTCATACATGCCGTGAGCGGCGAGAGGAGAGAGCTCCAGAAACGGCGTATTCGGGTCAAGCAGGGCCTCAATCCGCTCACGGGCCAGGAGCTTTCCTCGGGCCTTATGCCGCTCGCGCGACGCTTCCGGTCCGCCCAGCCGGGCCGCGGCCAGCTCTTTTTTAAGGGTGTCCACCAACACGGCCATATGGGTGGCGTTGTCTTGGAACTCGGGTGAGTGCGTTTTGATCTTGCTTTCAATACGATCCATAATGGTTACTAATAAATAGTGATGGATACTGGAAGAGTGGACTCTGGGGGTTGGGCGACAAGAAAGGGGAGGCGGACGCGACCTCTTCCTATCGCTCCAGAGCCATCACGAGACGAAATGAGGAACAATTTTTTGTCCAAAGGTCTCGACCTGACCTACCAACTGATCCGGTGGGGCGATGGGCCAGAGCACGAATTTGGAGCAGCCTTCATCAATATAGGCCTGGACTTTCTCCATACACATTTCCGCCGGCCCGATCGCCGAGCGGGCGATCAGCGGCTCGGCTGACATGGTGGGAAAATCAGACAGAAACGCGCGCGCGATCTCATCGGCCTTTTTCTGGTTCTCGTTGATGTGGGTGAAAATCAGCACACCGGTTTCGTCCGGGTCCACCTCACGGTCATACTGTTTGCCGTACGAGATCAGCTTCTCCAGCCCAACCGCATATTCCTGGGGGGTGACGAGCGACGGAAACCAGCCGTCACCATAGCGCGCCGTACGCTTGATAGCCAAATCGCTGCCGCCCCCAATCCAGACATCGAGGGCGCCTTTTGCCGGGCGGGGTTCAATGGTCACGTCTTCAAACTGATAAAACTCACCCTGATGGGTCACATTGGGACCTGCCCAGAGCTTACGCATAACTTCAACGGCTTCCGCCATGCGTTTGCCCCGGTGTTCCAGCGGCACACCACAGGCTTGACAGTCTTTGGGATCACTCCCCAGGCCGACTGCCATAATGACTCGATTGCAACTGCCCGACAGATAGTCCAGGGTGGCATAGGTTTTAGCGACTTGAACAGGATCGCGGGCCGGCATGGTCAATACGCTCGGACCCATTTTGATGCGCTTCGTGCGGCCGGCCCACATCGCCATAATACAGGCCGTATCAAACGAAGGATTCCGTGCCACAATATGATCGGACAGCCAGATGGAGTCGATTCCCTGGTCCTCGGCCCGCTCAGCATAGTCACAGATTGTATCCGGGCTCGGCAAGCCGAGACCCCACAAGCCAAAGCCAATACCTATTTTCGTTCCGCCCATGTGAACGCTCCCTGTTCTCGTGAAGATTGTCAGGTACTGTACCAGAAAGCCCTACGGTGAGAAATGGCGGGCGCCCTCTAGCGTAAATCCGCGGCTAAATGATGCCGGTCATTCAGTGCGGCGAGCCGCCACATCGCAAAGGGACCAAACTTGGTGAAAATTAGGCTGCTGATAGAGGCCAGATCAATTTTGAGACGATGGACCTGAGCGAGATCAAGACCGAGCGTAGCGCAGATCACGACCGCAATCGTCAGCGTGTGGCTGACCACGACAACCGGCCCGGTCAACTCGTGCGGGTCGAGCTGTCGCAGCCGGTCAAGAATTGGCCAGGCGCGCTGTTGGACGGCTCTTAACGGTTCGCCCCCTGGCGGAGCAGTCCCGGCCGGATCGGCCAGCCAGCGCTCAAAAAAGCCCGGATAGTCTTGCATTAACTCCGGACCAGTCAGCCCTTCTAACCGGCCCTGGTCCCATTCCTTGAGTTCGTCATAACACTCCAGTGAGATCGTGTGCGCTTGAGCGATCAACGCCGCGGTATCGCGCGCGCGTTGCAGCGGGCTGGTCAGGATCCGACAGATAGGCTTGCGCTCAAATGTGTTCGCCACCGCCCGTGCTTGACGACGGCCTTTCTCGGTCAGCGGGATATCGGTCACACCCTGGCAGCGGCCCTCTTCATTCCAGGCTGTTTCTCCGTGACGGATAAGATATACTGTGAGTGGATTCTGATTGGACATAGTTGTGTCTCGTGATTATGGATGACAACACCCGGTTGGCACAGGACCTCCAGCAGATCGACGCGCTCGAAGCGGAATACCGTACCTGGCGGGTTGCCGTCATCCGTCTCGGACGAGGCATTGACGAGGTTGAGCGTCGCCTGTGTGAGAGGAAGCAGGACGCTCCCGCACGTCCTGCTGACCTCAGGTCCAGACTGTCCGAAGTCCGAGAGCAGCATGACAGACTCGAAGCCAAACTCGACCGCATTCGGACGCAACTGGAAGAAGCGCATACGCGGTTGGATCGGACATCCTCATCGCTCTCACGGTAAAACCGCAATAATCCGAACCGGCGCGCCTGAGCCTTTGACGATCTTCATGGGCAGTGCGATAAGCGTTGCTCCGCGTGGCGGCAGTTGATCCAGATTGGCGATATTTTCCAAACCCGGTTTATTGGCCCCATTCAGAATCTGGTGGGCAATAAAATCTTGCGACTGGCCGTAGTCAAGGCTGGGCGTATCCACTCCCACCGCATCTATTTCGCGTTGCGAGACAAGGAACTCGGCGGCCTCTCGTGAAAAGCCCGGAAAGTGGAGATTGGCCACATCTCCCGGCTGGTCCGTACCTAAATAGCGCTTTTTATCCGGCCAGTATTTCCCCCAGCCACTGAACATGAGCACGAGCGCCCCTGGGGGAATCTCGCCGTGAGTGGACTCCCAGGCCTGAATATCCGCCACGGTGACGCGGTAATCGGCGTCCTGAGCGGCCTGAGCGCTGACGTCAATCACCACCGCTGGGCCGATGAGCTGTATAACTGGTACCTCGCTGGCCGTCCGCTTGCCTTCCGCAAAATGAATCGGGGCATCCATATGCGTGCCAGTGTGCTCGGCCAGACAGATGTTATTGGCCGCGTACCAATAGCCCGCGTCCGTTTTTTGCGCGGCCACGACTTCGAGTGCATACGGCTTGGCCGTAGGCCACGAGATCGTGTGTTCATCGTACGGATACGTCAGATCAATAATTTTGCTTTCGTCGAGGGCCAGTCCCGGCCGACTCATCAGCCACAGACCTAACAGCACCAACAATGTCAGGGGCCGTTTCATTGATCGTCCTCCTCAGCCATGTTGAGTTGACTATACTGTGTCGAAGAAGACCATGCCAGGCAGCCTGTACCTTGTCTGAGCATGTGAGTACCGGTATCGTGCCCGCCTCCACCGCAGCCGATTGACAAACTCAAAGCCACACCCGAATAATAACAGCGCACTCTCAGGCAATGCCGTCCTCTGACACCGCGCGTCAAGCCGGACCGGAAGAGTCAACGCACAGTGAGAGTCGTAAGGAGGCAATATGATTCGCGAATATAAATTCCCCATGCTTGAAAAAGTGATCTTTGGAGTTGGAGCGCTGGAAAAAGTCACCGAAGAACTGGATCGCTTGGGCAAGAAACGAGCGCTCATCCTGACGGGCCAGAGCCTTTCGACCAAGACTGATCTGGTGAAAAGGCTGGAAACCCTGTTGGGCGAGCGCTGGGCTGGAACGAATAACGGCATCCGCCAACATGTGCCGAGTCAGACCGTCACCGCCGCGGTCGCCCAGGCGCGAGAGGTGCAGACCGACTCCATTATTGCGTTTGGCGGTGGCAGTCCGATTGATGCGGCAAAAATTGTGGCCATGGAATTACTCCAGGAGGGCCAGCCCCAGGAGGCCATGCCTCAGATTGCAATTTCTACGACTTTGTCCGCGGGTGAGTTTACTCCCTTTGCCGGTATCACCGACGAAGACACACGGGTCAAGGGGCTGCGGACGGACCCGCGTATTTGTCCCAAGACAGTGATTCTTGATCCTGAGGTCACTCTGCCCACACCCAAGCAGCTCTGGACCGCAACCGGCATGAAAGCCCTGGACCATGCCATCGAAGCCATCTGGTCGGTCAACCCTCAACCGGTGACGGACGCGCTGGCTATGGAGGCTATCCGCAAGCTGCATCGCTATCTTCCCCTATCGCTCGCGGAACCTGACAATCTTGAAGCGCGGGGTGAATGTCAGGTCGCTGCCTGGCTGTCTATCTTCGGCTTGACCAATGTCGGGGTACGCTTAAGTCATATCTTTGGGCATCAGATCGGCGCGCGCTGGGATGTGCCGCACGGGGTGACCTCGTGCATTACTATTCCCCACTGCATGCGTTTTCTGGCTCTGCAAACCTTAAAGCAGCAAGGCATGATCGCCGAGGCCCTGGGGATTCAGACCAACGGACGCAGCCCTGAGGACGTGGCGGCCGAAGCGGCGGACACGGTAGAAGCCTTTATCCGGTCACTCGACGTCCCGACCCGCCTGCGCGACGTGGGGGCCATAGAGGAGGAGCTACCTATCGTTGCCGAGGAAGTGATTAAAGAGAGTTCCCTGTGGCATAACCAGCAGGGTGGGGAGGAAGCGCTGCTCGGACTGCTTCGGCAGATGTGGTAGGTGGGGACTGGGGATTAGGGGTTGGGGGCTGGAACAAGCCATAGCGATAGATGCCCGACTCCCTCTCCCAGGGGGAGAGGGTTGGGATGAGGGGCCAATGTCAAAACCGCTCCGTTTCATCGAAGAGCCTGCGCGCTCAACGCCTATTAAGGCTGAAACCCAAGTTCTCGTGATTGGCGGTGGTTCGGCCGGTGTATCGGCGGCTGTTGCCGCGGCCCGCCAGGGGGCTGATGTGATCCTGGTTGAGCGCCTCGGCTATCTTGGTGGCCTAGCCTCCGGGGGTATGATTATTCTACTGCTGACGCTTGATGACGGCCGCGGGCAGCAGGTAGTCGGCGGTTTATGTCAGGAAGTGACCGAGCGCTTAGACCAGCGCGGTGCGGCCCAATTTCCATCCCAAGACGAATGGGGCAGCGCGGATGAAGCGCTGGTGCAACGCGACCAGTCCTGGGGGTTGGTCTGGGGTCACGGCCCACATCGCGTACGCTATTCGGTCGCCTACGATCCCGAAGAGCTCAAGTTTGCCCTGAACGGCATGGTTGAAGACGCCCAGGTGCAACTGCTGATGCACACGCACGCCTGTGAGGCCCTCGTCGAGGGTGACCGGATCACAGGCGTGACGTTTCAGAGTAAAGCCGGCCGTTTTGCCATCCTTGCCGATGTCGTCATCGACGCCAGCGGAGACGGTGATATTTTTGTCTCAGCCGGGGCTGCCTATGAAAAAGAAAAAGTGTTGCCCTGGCTGTGGTTCTCCATGGGCGGGGTAGAAAACCCGGATGACGCCATTCGCGCGGGCGGCTGGTTTTTCCATACCATCGGGAAGGACAAGGTCTTATTGCCCTGGGGGGCAACTGACAAGATCTCCAGAAAGATTGACGCCACCGATCCCGACGATCTGACCTATGCCGAGTTGGAATGTCGCAAGCAGGTCATGACCGAGGTTGATCGTCTGCGCAAAGAAGCTCCCGGCTTTCAGAATGCCTATCTGTGTCATATTGCCGACCAACTCGGGATTACCGAAAGTCGGCGCTTAGTCGGTGAGTATATGCTCAGCCGGGAGGAAATGGATATCCCCTGTGAAGATGTAATTGCCATCACCGGCCATTGGACCAAATACGAAAGCCTCTACTACATTCCGTACCGCTCCCTCCTCCCCAAGGAATTCTCAAATCTGCTGGTAGCCGGTCGCTGCATCTCCGTCGATCACCGCGTCCATCATGCCACCAAGGAGATCCCGCCCTGCATGGCAACCGGCGAAGCTGCGGGGACCGCGGCGGCTCTGGCCGTGCAAAATGGCCTCGGCCCAAAAGCCCTGGATGTGAGAAAACTCCAACAGCAACTCGAAGCTCGTGGAGCCATTTTACAGCTATGAGCTGAGGATGCTCTATAGGTGAGTTTCCTCCTTGACCTGGGACTCCTGCCATTTCATATGAGTGTGTATGAAACGCATAAATCAGGTGTTGGATGAGTCTCTACTCAATGAGGCTTTACGTCTTAGCGGAGAGCGGACTTTTTCTGGAGTCGTCAATAAGGCCCTCGGTGATTTTGTCCGCCGGATTAAGGCTAGACATATTCGAGGGCTGGCGCACTCTGGTCTCTGGCGAGGAGATCTCTCCGTTATGCGGAACGACCAGCATACAGCTGATAGTTCCCGTTGATTCGTCCGTCTGGACTGAAGTATCCCGAAACCCTCTATTTGCGGCCCTCCCCCCAGGTATTCCAGTAGGTCACCTCTTTGCCCGGTCGTCGCTTCGCGGGCTTAAAGTCTTCTCCCGTGTAGTAGGCAACCGGCAGCAGGACGGCCTGGGTGACGGAGTCGGGGATGCCGAGGGCTTCGGCGACTTTGCGTTCTTCAATTAGGTGCAATGTAGTCCAGGCCGAGCCGAGCCCACGGGCGCGCAAGGCTAACATCAGCGACCAGGCCGAGGGCAGGATCGAGCCGTACAAACCGGCTTGTGCCGCCGGGCTCGGGTCGGTCGGTCGGCCCTCAATGCAGCCGATAATCAGCACGGGCACCTCATGCATATGATCGGACAAATGCCACGCCGAGACGGCAATGCGCTGACCCGAGGTTGTCGGCGTGCCAGTGGGACGTGAGCCGGCATAGCTCTCAAAACTTTGCCGGTACAGGTCCGCGACGATCTTTTTCTTGTCCGGGTCGGTTACGACCATAAAACGCCAATTCTGTTGGTTGCTGCCGCTCGGGGCTTGGAGGGCGATTTCTATGACTTCCTCAATAACCTCCGGTTCAACCGGGCGCGTCAGGTCGAGTCGTCTCCGCACCGTGCGCGTGGTCGTCAGTAATTTATCGACAACGGCAAGATCAAGCGGGGCAGATTGCACCTCCCCTTTATCAGCAGTTGCATGCTGGTCCCCATACGACGGGCAAGGCTGGAAACCGAAGCTGGTGATAATGAGCGTTGTTATGAGCCAGACCCTGGCGTTTATGGACATGTAAATAGTCGTTCCGATCTCCATGGATGCTCCTTTTAGTCCTATCTAGGTAGGCACTAATTGAATTCTTGGTGAAGACGCTCGGATATCTTTCTGATTCTCCAGGTCTTGCCGAACGCGTTGGCGGAGTGACTCCAAGCGGACTCCGGCGCATTCCTCCGGGAGTGAGGAAACTTTCTTCAGCCCCTTTCCCAACATTTTTACTCCACCCGGATAGCCAGAGACATATTTGTGATAGCCCACCGCGATTTGAATCAGGCCGACGAACATCTCCCAGGTATTGTCATCATCTTCCACCTCATCCAGGGCCTCTTCCAAGTGCTCGTGGGCCTCAAAATAGCGACCGGAATTAAAATCCTTGACTGCCCTGAGCAGAGCAGGGTGGTATGTCATGGTCAGGTATTGTAGCTTTTCCTCTGATAAGAAACAGTGCTCAGACATAACGTAATAAGGAGGGCCACGCTATGGCAGACGTTACCGAACTGTGTACGAAAACGCTGACCGAGGTTGCCGGGCTGATCAAGCAGAAAGAGGTCTCGCCGGTCGAGTTGACCCAGGCGATGCTTGAACGCATTAGCGCGCTCGACGGCGCGCTCCACAGCTATATTACGGTCACGGCCGACCTGGCCTTGGAACAGGCCAAAGCCGCAGAACAAGAAATCCAAAGCGGGACGTATCGCGGGCTGCTGCACGGGGTGCCGATTGCGGTCAAAGATCTGTGTTACACCAAGGGCATTCCAACCACTGCGGCCTCGCCCATGTACGCGGATTTCAAACCCGACTTCAACGCCACCGTGGTTGAGAAGTTCTATGAAGCTGGAGCCGTTATGCTGGGCAAACTGGCAATGACCGAGTTTGCCCTGTCCGGCTACCATCCGTCCATGCCGCCGCCGGTCAACCCGTGGAGTGCCGAGCACTGGCCGGGGGCGTCATCGAGCGGGTCGGGGGTGGCAACCGCCGCCAGCCTGTGTTTCGGCTCATTGGGCTCGGACACGGGCGGTTCGATCCGTTTCCCATCCGCTGCCTGCGGGATTGTTGGTGTCAAACCCAGCTATGGCAAAGTCAGCCGCTATGGCGTGTTTCCTCTGGGAGAGAGCCTGGATCATGTTGGGCCGATGACGCGCAGCGTGGCCGATGCTGCCGCGATTTTACGTACGATTGCCGGCTTTGACCCCAACGATCCGACCACTCGTCGCGAAACGGTGCGCGACTATATGGACACCGTCTACAACGGAGCTCAGGGGCTCCAGATCGGGGTGGATGAAGCCTACTGCACTAACGGTGTTGACCCGGTCGTGCGCAGTGCTGTGCTGGCCACGGTCGAGGTTTTTCGGGACTTGGGAGCCGAGATTCACGAGGTGGACGTGTCGCAGATCAATGATGCCACGCCCCTCTGGTACGCCATGTGCGCGGCAGAGGCTGCGGCGGCGCACTCCGAGACTTTTCCGTCTCGGGCTGATGAATACGGACCCACGTTTCGAGCGTTCCTGGAAGACGGGGTCAAAGTCACCGGCGCGCATTACGTCAAAGCGCATGTTGCCCGCCAGTATACCCGCCGGTTGATTGACGAGACATTGCAAAAGGTAGATATGCTGCTGTGTCCGGCCATGGCAACCCCGCCCATGGCGATCAAAGATTCTCACCGCAAGCCGTGCTCCCGCCTGACAATATCCCGTCCCTGTTGGCCTTTACCGCGCCCATGGATTTCAGCGGCAGCCCAACGGTCAACCTGCCGTGCGGATTTACAGACGACAGCCTGCCGCTCAGTGTCCAGCTTGTTGGCCGGCACGGAGAAGAGGGTACGATCATGCAGGCCGCCTACGCCTACGAACAGGCAACCGAATGGCATACCCGACAGCCGGAGGTGTAGGTTGCGATGTGTCCGGCTCCCGATTCAACACCCGCTCCCCATGTGGATGCGGGTTAGGGGGCTGGAGCCTCGTTGTTCTGAAACAGCGGTCTCGCCCGCCACAAGAGGATAACAATAATCGAAATCCCAGCGGTTTGGAGCAGCCCGATGGGCCAGCCCCTGCCGTGTGGGCTGAGCTCACTCCAGACCAGATGGCTCAGAGCGACCTGGGCAACGTAG
Source organism: uncultured Binatia bacterium (SeqCode) (assembly GCA_965243855.1). Taxonomy (GTDB): domain Bacteria; phylum Desulfobacterota; class Binatia; order Bin18; family Bin18; genus Bin18. Next base: position 985,134 of record CBDEWE010000003.1, read on the forward strand.
AGCGCGGCCCAGGGCCACATCCAGGATCGCATCTTCCAGAATCCCCAGGTCCCTGCGGCGAAAATAATCGCGTGCAGCAGGCCACCGGCCTTTGCCCACCAGCCCATGAACTCAATGCCGAACCAGACCTCAACGTCTTCCGCCACCGGCCTGGCGATCAGTTCAATGGGAACGCCCAGGGCCAAGAGGATGCACCAGACAAAGAGGATATTCATCCACCAAGGCCGCGCCTTGAGTTGATCTTGGAGAAAAGATGTTTCGTTCTGCATGGCTTAGCGACGCTAATCTTGCCGGACTTTGACGACCAGCTTTTGCCGACCCCACTTGAGCGCTTTCTTCCGGGTGGAAAAATACACGTCCAATCGATTGGGGCCTTTGATGGCGCTGCCGATATCTTCGACCACACCCTTGCCGTAACCGGGGATTTTCATGATCGTTCCATACGGATAATAGCGGGTGTCCGCGGCAATGGTACCGTGCTTGGCCTTGGTGCCGCTGGCGGTCAGACCCACAATTTTTCGTTTGCCTTTATTCGGTCCACTGGCGACATACGCCCTCCAGAAAAATATCCATCCTCGCCGCCAATTGGTACTGATTTTGTCGGACGAGTAGGCGGTTACAACCATGGTCCGCTTTTCATACGACGCACAGCCGGTCAGGCCGGTCAGCCCGAGCGCCAGGCTGACCACGACGCACAGCCCGTACATGCATACGTTTGTCCTCCACCTCATACTCCACCTCCACATCTTCAGTCATGTCTCAGTTTGCATTTTCCCCTCTCCCCTCGGACGTGTGATGCCCATTCCCAGGAATCAGCGCTCGCCAGAAGGGGGGCTGCCGGGCCGGAGCAAACCCACCCCGCCGCTGGCGCGGCACCCCTCCAGGGAGGGGATAAAAAAGCTCCCCTCTTGGGAGGGGTGGCCCGAAGGGCTGGGGTGGGTTCCGTTTCGCATCACACGTTGGAGAGCTGGGCTAGTCCAGCGATTTGACCGGTCTCGACGTCATGGCCTCGCCAGTAGTGCCACGGTTGATATGACTGCTCCGCGCCTGCGCTTCTTGTTTCAAGCCGAAGCGTCGCCACATGTCCGGGCCAATGGCCGTCAGACCGCCGTCAACAATAAGGGCCTCGCCGGTAACAAAGGTTGAATCATCACTCGCCAGAAAAAGTGCGGCACCGGCAATGTCTTCGCCCCTGCCATGTTCCGGCCAGGGTTGAAACGTTGCCAGGGCTTTGGCGCTCGCTGCCGGGTCGCCCCGCTCCGTCAGACCGGTCAAGATCCCACCAGGACAAATCGCGTTGACGCGAATCCGGTCGGGGGCGAGCTGTACGGCTGCGGCCTTTGTCAGGTTGATCACCGCGGCTTTGGCGGCTGAGTAGACGAGCGGTCCGCTACCGCCACTTAAACCTGCGGTTGAGGCGGTGTTAATGATCGCCCCGCCGTGGCCCTGTTGCTTCATGGCGCGTGCGGCGTGTTTGATGCCAAGGAACACTCCTTTGGTGAGGACGTCGAAGGTATAGTCCCACTCTTCGACCTCAATGTCCCAGACCGGACCCACCGCTCCGCCTACGCCGGCATTGTTGAATACAATGTCAACCTGGCCAAATGCAGAGGCTGCCAGGCCGATCATGGCTTCAACGTCGGCTTCTTTGGCTACGTCCGTTTGAATAAAACGCACCGCGTCGCCATGATCGGCATTTTCTGCTTCAGCCACAACCGCCGTGCCGTTTGTCTCGTTGAAATCCGCAATCACTACCTGCGCGCCTTCCTCCAGAAAACGCAGAACGGTCGAGCGACCCATACCACTGGCTCCACCGGTGATCACTGCGACTTTGCCTTCAAGTCTCATGCTGTATCCTCAGTTTCCATGCGTCACTGTCTGGAGGAGGTTGCCTACATCCTGACCGTATTCTCCGGCTCGGCGACCACCGGGTTTTCCAACTCGCCCAGCTTGTCGATAGCGATTCTGACGGTATCGCCCGGCTTGAGATAGTTGGGTGGTTTCATGGCAAAACCCACACCGCTCGGGGTTCCCGTGGAGATGACATCGCCCGGCTCCAAGGTGAAACTCGTTGACAGGTGCTCGATCAGCTCAAAGCAGTCGAACAGCAACTGACAGGTGTTCGAGCTTTGCCGCAGCTCGCCGTTCACCCAGGTCTTAAGGTCCAGGGCATGCGGGTCGCCCACCTCATCCGGCGTCACCAGGTAGGGGCCCAGCGGACAGTGGGTGTCAAACGATTTGCCCATGGTGAAGGTTGGCACGCGAATCTGCCAATCCCGCACGCTGACATCGTGGGCGATGGTGTAGCCGGCAACGACTTCGGCGGCGCGGTTCTTTGGTACGTGGCGGCAATAGCGACCAATGACCACCCCTAGTTCGCCTTCGTAGTCCACTTGGTCCGAGGCGCGTGGAATGTGTATGCCTGCGCCCGGTCCGATAACGGAGGTGGATTGCTTATTAAAGATCATGGGAATTTCCGGCGTCTTCATGCCGGTTTCTTCAATATGGTCTCGGTAGTTGAGGCCGACCGCCAGAATTTTCGGTGGCCGGAGAATCGGGGCTTCCAGGGTCACGTCGGCCAACGCCAGCCGGGCCGTGCCTTTTTCAGCGGCCTGCTGTGCGCTTGCCAGGGCATCCGGGCCGGCGGCCAGGAAGGCGCACATCTCGGTGGGAAGGTCTGGGGCCGCGGTAGACAGGTCAACAACGCTCTCGCCGTCCACTACGCCGATGCGGGTCGCTCCAGACTGGGTAAAGGTCACTAATTTCATATGCTTCTCCTTGCAGGGCCTTGTTTCGAGTTAATGGGAAAATGCGAATTAATGGGCAAAGCGTTCCCAGGCTTTGGCTGGTTCCGGTACTGGCGGTATGTCCGGCTGCGGTTCCGGTGGCGTGCCGGTGACGGCAAAGGGGACATGGTTGCCAAAATACATCACATGTTGGTTATACGGCTTTACTTTCTCGGGCGTGAGAACCAAAGTATGGCCGTCGAGCATGGTGTGTTCGTGCGTCTTGGTCCACTCCAAGGCGGGTTCCAGGCCGCCCGCGTGCGGCACTCCGATCCCGTGGATGTAGTAATGAGACGGAATAACGATTTTGGCCCCGAGCTTTTTCATAACTACGTCAGCCCACTTGGGTGTCAGGATATGCCCGTCGTCGCTGACCGACAAAAATGCCACGTCGATGTCGCCCACCATGTCCCAAATATGTTCGGGCGGGTTCTGTCGGTTGTCGCCCCAGTGCAGAAACCGCAGTCCGCCGGTTTCGATCACATACATATTATTGTTCCACTGGGTGCTTTCGTCGGGCGGGCAGGGGTCCTTGCCGGTAGCGGCAAGGACCGCGCTCCGAAAGGGATATTTCCCCTGAGCCTCGCACATATGTTTTTCGGCAATTCCGAGAATCTTGACATCGCCCAACTCAAACGTTCCGGCCATACGGTCCAGAATCATGGCCGCGTCAACCCGTTCAGTTGCGTCGTGATCGAAATGGGCATGGGTGACAAGCGCGATATCGGTCTGCTGCTTGGGCAGATGCATCTGATACCACATGCCGTACATATGCGTCGGATCGTTGCGCCACGGGTCAATGAGCAACTCGATACCGCGCGGTGAGGTGATCTTGAACGCCATATGGCCGTAATAGGTGACGGTCACCTCTCCAGTGCTCTTGCGGGTCCCGCCGTACTTCTGAGCGGCCATGACCCTATCGTTGTTCGAGTCTTGCTCGTGGGCGACACTGTGGGCACTGGCAGTGTACGGGGCAACCAAGACCGCCAGCAGTAGAATGAGGGACCAGATAGCGGGGAGTATCAGACTCCTTTGCTTTGTTCTCATACGCTATTGCTCCTTTTTTCTCTGTATCCAGCCTATGGTTCTTTGCCCCAGCGTTCAAGGACTAAGGGGATGCAAGGCCGGTCACCGGTAAGAATGCGGACGTCCTAGCCCTTTCGATAGTTCGGGTCCTCCAACCCCGGCATGGTGAGATAGCCGGGCAATTGTTTGAACCGGGCAATCCAGGCCTGGACCGCGGGGTAGGACTCCAGGGAAATATCGCCCATAGGCGCAAGCGCGATATACGGAAAGCAGGCCACATCGGCAATCGTGGGTCTGTCGCCGCACAGCCAGTCTTGCTCGGACAATTGCTTCTCCATAATCGTCAGCGACGTTGTGCCGCGTATGCGGGCTTCCTCAACGTCGCCTTTGAAGGTGTGCGGCAGGCCGTTACCGCTAATCCCGAACGACACTATGGCGCGGGCCGTAAACACTCCAAACTGAATCCAACTGGCCGCAAAGGCCAGCCATTCCATGACGGAGGCTGTGCCGGCGTTATCAGTAGGGAGCCATTGCCGGCGCGCATCGTACTGGGTTGCCAGATAGGTCAGGATGGCCATGGAGTCCCGCAAAACCACGTCGTTATCAACCAGAACCGGCACTTCACCGCGCGGATTGACGGCCAGAAACGGCGCTTGGTGCTGCTCGTCGGTCATGAGGTCGATGATAACGGATTCATATTCAAGCCCGAGGAAGGACAACAGGAGTCGAACCTTGTGGCTATTACCGGATTCCGGGTGTTCGTACAATTTCATACATTTCTCCCATAAGCCTCGCTCTATCATTATTCTTTCGATCTTCCAAAGGAATATCGAACAGGCTATGCTCCCTTCACTCAAAGAGCGATGAGGAAAGGAGACATGCATGAAGCTCGCTACCCCCCGTTTGGACCCCATTCAACCCGAGGACTGGAGCGATGAGATCAAGAAAATCTTACAGCCTAATGTCGACAAAGGGACGGTTTTTAATATCTTCAAAACCCTGTCCCACCATCCCGACCTGTTTCGCCGCTGGCTCGTGTTCGGCAATCACGTGTTGTTCAAATCCACTCTGCCGCCACGCGAGAGAGAATTGATCATCCTGCGTATCGGCTGGCTGTGTGAGGCCGAGTATGAGTGGGCTCAGCATGTGCTGATTGGCAAAGAAACCGGGCTGACCGCTGAGGAAATAGATCGTATCAAAGCCGGCCCGAACGCGCGGGGTTGGAGCGAAGCCGATAAGTTGCTGCTGCAAGCCACGGATGAGCTGCGCAAAGACGCGTTTATCACCGATACGACTTGGAACGGGTTATCCCAGCATTTTGATACCAAGCAGCTTATGGACGTGGTGTTTGCCGTGGGGCAGTACAACCTGGTGTCCATGGCGCTTAATACTTTGGGCGTACAGTTGGATGACGGCTTGGAGGGGTTCTGAGGGGAACCGGCCACCACTTTGACGGACGAAGGAGCGTCTATGGGAGATCGACTGAAGGATAAGGTGGCCATTGTGGTCGGGGCCGGGCAGACACCGGGCGAGACAATCGGCAACGGCCGAGCCACGGCCATTGTCTATGCCCGTGAGGGAGCCAAGGTGTTGCTGGTGGACCGCCGGCTGGAGTCCGCCCAGGACACGCAGGCCATGATCGAACAAGAAGGCGGGACTGCATCTGCTTTTGCCGCGGATGCGACCAGCGAGGCCGACTGCAAGAAAATGGCGGAGGCCTGCGTCGAACGCTATGGACGTATCGACATCCTGCACAATAACGTTGGCATTGGTGACGGCGACTCGGGTGTGACCAGCATGCAGGAAGAAAACTGGGATCGCATTCTCAGCGTCAACATGAAGAGCGTGATTATGCCGAGCAAATGCGTCATTCCCATTATGCGCGGCCAGCGCAGCGGGGCGATTATCAATATCTCCTCCATTGCCGCGGTCTGCGCGGTGGGCATTCTGGCGTATAAGACCTCAAAGGCCGGGGTGAACGCGATTACACATCAGATGGCGCTGGGCAACGCCAAACACGGCATTCGGGTGAATTGCATTATGCCCGGTCTGATGGATACGCCCATGGCCATTGAAGGCATTTCAAAGGCCCGAGGAATTTCCAAAGAGCAATTACGCCAGGAACGTGACGCCTCAGTACCTTTGGGGGCGAAAATGGGTACAGGCTGGGATATTGCCAACGCCTCGCTCTTTCTGGCCTCGGACGAAGCAAGGTTCATCACCGGTGTGTTGCTGCCGGTTGACGGTGGCCAGAGCGCGCGTATTGGCTAGAGACGTACCCGAGTAGAAAAGGAGGTTTGCCATGTCAACACTGCTGCATATGTCGTTTCGTGTGAGTGATCCGCAACGCTCTGCCGAGTTGTATGCCGACTTGCTTGACGGCAAGGTGGTCGGTTCGGGACCGCAGCTGAACAGCATTGGTGTGCGTACGGTCGTGTTCGGCGACTGGCAGCCCGGCCGGCTGAACGACATCATGGAGTTCTGGCCGCTGGACAAACACTGGGCCAAGGGTGAGTTTACCGACCGCACGGTCGGTCAGGACCACCACTTCGGGCATATCGCGTTTACAACCGACAAATCCTTCGACCAACTGACCGCCATTGCTGCCAAGCACGAGGTTGAAATCATCGAAGAAGAACGTGGTCTGCCCCACCTTGTGCCCGTCATCTACGACCACGAGGGCAACTTCGTGGAGTTCTTCTCGGCGAGCGATCGCCTGCCTACAGCCCGTCGGTCCGATGCCTGACCTCGCCGGTTAAGATGGAACGCCCTGGGCACCGGGTCATTAAGTGCCATAAGCGTGCCCCAAAAAATCCCCTCCTCGGAGGGGTGGCCCGAAGGGCCGGGGTGGGTTCCTGAGAAGCCCCCTTGCAAACGAGCCGGAACATGAGGGTTACGGTGTTTGCCTGCCTATGGTTTTTGTTGTTGGTCCACGTAGCCGGTGGAACGGAGGTTCCGCTCACAGACGTTCCCGCGTTCGACCGGGAAAATCTAAAAGCCAGAGGCATTATTCTGTCGTTTCACCGCTGGCCCGATGAGGAGGAAACCGCAGCGATTCTTCAAAAGACAACAGTGGCAGGCCTGAACAAGATGAGGGAAATTGAGAGGTTTAAGACCTGGGTTTTTGAATGGCCGGAGTTGCGGGAGGGAATAAAGGCGCAAGAGGTATGTGACAGTCTTCCGCAACTATCCTCTCTGGCGTACTGCGAGCCGGATCACTTGCTTGGTCCGGCAGCCTCAAGAAAAACGTCTACAGCCCTATAAGGCGGGTGAGCACAGCGTCACCCGCCTTCGCTCTCCACTCACAAATTCCCCACTTCCAACTCCAGCATTTCCCCATACTTCTGAATGGCCTGCTCGCGTAGCGCCGGCAGATGGCCGGTGGGAAACAGGCCCTTGGTGCCCTCGTATTCGCGCAGAACCTGGCGGGCCACGGTGACCTTGTGCACCTCGGTCGGGCCGTCGGCCAGGCCCATGACAAAGGACTCGGTGATCTGCTTGGAAAACGGCATCTCGTTGGACACGCCCAGCGAACCGTGCAGATACAGCGCCCGGCAGGCTACGTCGTGAAAGACTTTGGGCATCTGGGCTTTGACTGCGGCAATGTCTTTACGCACTTTGCGGTAGTCCTTGTATTTGTCGATGCGCCAGGCGGTTTGCAGCACGAGCAGCCGGAACTGCTCGATCTCGATCCAGGAGTCGGCGATTTTTTCCTGGACCATCTGTTTGTTGGCCAGGATTTCGCCCTGGGTTTCGCGCGATAACACCCGCTCGCACATCAGATCGAACGATTTCTTGACCTGGCCGATGGTGCGCATGGCGTGGTGAATCCGTCCGCCACCCAAGCGTGTCTGGGCGACCTCAAAGCCCTGGCCGGGTCCACCCAGAATATGATCCGCGGGAATCCGCACGTCTTCATAGCTGATATAGGCGTGGTCGCCCTCGTCCTCGGACTCTTCGCCAATGCCGACATTCCGAATGATGTTGATGCCCGGCGTGTCTGCCGGTACCACGAACATGGACATGCTCTGATAGGGCGCGGCGTCCGGGTCGGTCACGACCATGACGATCAGAAAGCTGGCCCAGCGCGCGTTTGAGGAAAACCACTTCTGGCCGTTGATGACCCACTGATCCCCGTCCCGTTCAGCCCTGCATTTGAACATCTTGGGGTCGGCGCCGGCGTGCGGCTCGGTCATGGAAAAGCACGACACGATTTCGTTGTTGAGCAACGGCTTGAGAAAGCGCTCTTTCAGTTCCGGGGTACCATAGTGCGCCAGTATCTCGCTGTTGCCCGTATCCGGGGCCTGGCAGCCAAAGACGATGGATGCAAAGCGGGAGCGGCCCAGTATTTCATTCATGAGGGCGAGCTTGAGTTGGCCGTAGCCGGGGCCGCCCAGTTCCGGTCCCAGGTGACAGGCCCACAGGCCGCGCTGCCTGACCTGTTCCTGGAGCTTGGGCACGATTTTTCGGTTGCGCGGATTCTGAATATCGTACGGATTGCCTAAAATGTGGTCTAAGGGTTCGACCTCTTCACGGACAAATTCCGTAATCCAATCCAGCTCTTTTTGAAATTCCGGCTCGGTTTCAAAACCCCAGGACATACGCTCCTCCTTATCGTAGTCGTTTCACTTGCGTGAGCGTCGCCAGAGTAGTCCCTTGGTCCTCGTCTGTCGATGTCCCCCGACACAACATGGATGGGCAAGCGCCAGGAAAGCCTCGCCGATGGGCTGCTAAAAAGTGTCGCTCTGAAGCGTCAGTGACAGCAGGAGTGCGGGGCATCCTGCCGCCAATCGTCTAGCACGGACGAATGGTCACCTCGGTACTATGCACGCTGGAACTCTCGCCCATATCGGACCGAATCCCTGGATTCAGGGTGTTCACATTGTGACGACCGGCTTCGAGCTTGGGCCAGCGGCCTTTATGCGCCAGGGCCACGCCGCGGGGAATGATGGCGTCAATCGTCGCGGTCAGCTCAAGCTGGCCGGTTTCATTTTCAAGTCGCACGCGCGTCCCGTCTGTTACCCCAAGCTGCGCTGCATCGTCCGGGTGCAGAGTGACGCCGGCCTGACCGGCGCGTTGCTGAATGTTTGCGTCGTTGGCGTACGAGTCGTTGAGCCGCCAGCGCGAGGCCGGGCTCAGCAGGCGGAATCGGTTGTTCGTTGGCTGGGTGTCCGCCCAGGGTTGGGGCACGCGCGGCAGGCCCTTTTGTTCGGCCTTGTCCGAGGCGATTTCAATCTTGCCGCTGGGGGTATCAAACGTCAGGTCTTCGTAGAAAATGAGCGGAGTCTGGCTGATCGAACGCCAGCCGGTCTGTTGGAGAGTACTGAAATCACAGCCGGTCTGCATTTCAGCGAGCAACCGGCTGATAATAGCCTCGTCCGACTCAAATAACGCCGGCTCTTCAAATCCCATGGCCGCGGCCAGACGGCGAAAAATTTCCTGATTGGGTAGAGACTCACCCATGGGCTTACGCGCTTTGGACTGCGCGCCAATATTGAGATGAAAATAACTGAAGGTCAGGTCGTCAAATTCAAGAAAGCTCGCCGCCGGCAGCACGATGTCGGCAAAATCCGTGGTGTCGGTGGGAAAACAATCGATTGCCACCGTGAACAGGTCTTCTCGTCTGAGAGCCGCGTGCAGGCGTTGTTGTTGCGGGGCGGACGCCGCGGGATTGGTATTCCAACACACAAGGGCCTGTGAGGCGCTCGCGTCTTCGAGTCGCGCGGCAAAATCCATATGGCTGATGCGCGGCACTCTCCCCTTTGCCAACGAGTTGCCGGCCAAAGCATCAAAGTCCATGCCCGCAATACCGGGGGTGATGTTCAGATAGTAAAATCCGGCGCCGGGTTTGCCGATATTCCCGGTCAGGGCCGGCAGCAGCCCGCAGGCGCGCATAACGTTGCCGCCGGTGGTTTGTCTTTGCAGACCCTGTCCGACCCACAGCAGGGAAGGGCCGGGTCCGTATAGATGCGCGGCGCGTTCGATCAGGTCTGCCGGAACGCCGGTTGTCCGCTCTCCCCAGGCGGGGGTACAGGATGCCAACAAGGGCAGCATTTCGTCATAGCCCACGGTGTGTTCGGCTATGAAGTCAGTCTGAAAAAATCCGTCCCGGTGCAGAACGTGCAGCAGGCTGAATGCCAGAGCCGCATCCGTTCCGGGGAAAGGCTGGAGATGGAGGTCGGCCTGGGCCGCGGTCTCCGTCCGGATTGGATCGACAACGATCTTCCGGGCCGGGGATTCGGGCAACCAGTGCTTGTGCGCGTGCGGAGCGGAATGGGCCGGGTTCGCACCCCAGACCAGAATACAGCGCGAGTCCGCGGCCGTGCGGGGGTCAAAGCCCACATACGAACTCCCGAACAACAGCCCCCAGGCAACATGTCCGGCCATATTGCAGATGGTGTCAGGTTCGACCTCGGTTGCGCCCAGGCGGTGAAAGAAACGCAGGGGAAACATATAGGCCAACAGCGACAGCGTGCCGGTGTAATGGGTATGAATAATGGCTTCCGGGCCGGTCGTCTGCACAATGTTCTGGAGTTTCGAGGCAATGGTGGTGAGGGCTTCGTCCCAACTGATCTGTGCGAGCTGGCCGTGTCCTTTGGGGCCGGTCCGTTTGAGCGGATACAACAAGCGGGCCTGCTCATCCTGCCAGACGCCGTTATAGGCGGTGGCGCATTTACCGCACAGCGCACCCCGCGAAACCGGATGGTCCGGGTCACCCAGCACGCGGCTGATGGCTCCGTCTCTTCGCTCGACAACTATGCCGCAGCCGTCATAGCAGTCGCGCGGACAGGTGGTCCGTATGCGTTCGAGTTGTGCGTCCATGACGTATCTCCTCTCTGTGTCCCGAGGTGAGGGCCAATCCGGCAGCCCCCCTTTTGTAAACCCCGCGCTTCACATAAGCTAGACCGCTCCAGCAGCAAGAGAGGAGCAGGGATGAGGAAGGTTCAGCTTGTGGGAGGTCAGTTGCAGTGGGGAATATGGACGCTGACGCTGATCGTGGCGCTCTCTACCGGCTCCCTCGTGCAGGCCAGCCAACTCACCGCACCGGGGCTGGCCGCCAGCGATGGTATGGTGGTCGGCAACGCGGTGGCCTACCCGTTCAACGCGGCGACCGCCCTGTTCCACAATCCGGCCCAACTCAGCCTGGTGCCGAACTCCTTCTCCATGGGCGCGTTCAACATCATGTTCCACCCGTCCTATGAGAACAGGCACGGCATCTTCCTGCCGGACTCTTTGCGCGGGGCGCTGCCGCCCGGCGTCGACCCGGAAGGGTTCCGTGCGTTCAGAGGATTCCGTCCGTCGGCCGATCGCTCCGGGCACTATGACAGCACCAGTCGCGAGTTTCCGATAGCACCGAACTTTGGCTATCGGACCGACCGGTTTGCGCCCTTCGCATTTGGGATCGGTATGTATGGCTCGTTGGGTTTCGCCTTCAACTATGGGGCCGGACCCGAACACGGAGTCCCCAACAATTTCTTTACCGAGTTGGTAGCGGTGTCGCTGGCGCCGTCCCTGTCCTATTCGCTGGCGTCAAACCTGCACATTGGCGTCAGTCTCAATCCGACCTATGGACGGCTAAAGACCAAATCGCCCACTCCGCTCGGTCGGCTTGATCTCGATGTGCGCGGGCCGGGCATGTTCGGGACTATCGGGGTGATGTATCAACCCACGGACCGCCTCAACCTGGGTCTGACGTATAAGACGCCGGGCAAAATCTGGATGTTCGGCAACGCGCGCGTGGACGGGATGGGCGACGACGCCACGGTCTATTTTAATATCCCGCAGAACGTCAAGTTCGGCTTTGCGTACCGGATCACCGACCGTCTGACGTTTGCCGGTCAGGCGCGCTGGAGCCAGCTGTCCGTGTTCGATGAGACGCGCGTCCGGTTCGAGCAGTATACTGCGCTGAATCAACCCGCGGTGGGTCGGGCCAAGGACCGCTGGCGGATGGGTGGCGGATTCACCTATCAGGTGTCCGAAAACTTAATGCTCGGTGTCGGATTCTCGCATGAGCCGTGGGCCATCAAGGACGACGCGCTCAAGCCCACGCTGGCCGACTATACCGATTATATGATTGCCTTCGGAGGTCAGTACAAGCGCGGTCCATGGATTTTCGACGTGGTCGGGGGCATGGCTCCTCTCATCGAGTCGCGTCATGCGGATGCTCGGGAAAACCCCGTTTTCCCCGGTCGTTACGATTTGGGTATGAACGTCTTCGGGTTTCAGATGACGCGCCTGCTCGGACCATCTGAAACGGAAGCCACAGGTGATCCCGCGCCGGCGATCAGCATGGCCTCGTACCGGGACTATGCGGAATCTGCCCGCTACTCTATTGCCGCGTCTCAGAGCAAGCGGAATCCCGAGCGCGATCTTCTGAGTGACCCGAGTCAGGGCGACGCGCTCCTGGATACGTTGATCGCAAAACTCTCCCGCAATCGTTGCACTCTGCTGCCCCGGTCCGAATCCGAGCGCATGTTCGCGCTCTCGGACAAGGAGCGCCAGCGCTGGTGCCGGCGCTGGGACGACTTGCGGCCGGCGTAAGGTCGTGTCGTTAGCGTTCCCCTTTATACAACACTCCCTGATCGTGCAGGGTGGTAATTGTGCCCGAAGAGCGGCCCAGGTACTGGCCTAGTATTTCGGCATTGTGCTGACCGAGCAGGGGAGCCTGGAGGTCGAGCTCATCCGGGAAGGCCGAATACTTGAACGGGAAACCCGGAATGGTGACCTCGCCAAGAATCTGGTCCGGCACCTGACGGACCATTTTGCGGGCAATGAAATAGGGGTGGGAGACCGTCTCTTCAATGGACAACACCGGGCCGGCTGGAACGCGGTGGTCGGCCAGGGCTTTGAGCGCGGCCTCATCGGTTGGAAACGATTGCAGCCATGCTTCGATCATGGCGATCAGTTCTTTTTGATTCTGGCCGCGCGCCTTGGCAGTGGCAAAACGGGGATCGTCAACGAGTTCCGGCTTGCCCAAGGCTTTGGCCACATTCGGCCACTGGCGGTTCAGGGCTAAAATCACACAATGGCCCTGCCGGCTTTTGAACACACCCAGCGGACAGGAGGCATAATGGTGAGTGCCAAAACGCATGGGTTTGTATTTGCCGTTACTGGCAACAAAGGCCTGCACCTCAACCGACTGCATATGATAGAGAGCATCGACCATGGAAATATCAACGTGTTGGCCCTGGCCGGTGCGGTCCCGGTGCAACAGGGCATAGCCGAGGGCGCCGAAGGCACTGACCCCGGCTATGCCGTCGGCTATGGCTACGCCGACAAAACGTGGTGGCCCGTCCGGGTCGCCCGTCATATGCATAATGCCGGAAAAGCCCTGAGCGATATAATCGTAGCCGGTCAAATGGGACAGCGGACTCTTCCGACCAAAGGCGGAGATGGAACACATCACCAGACCGGGATTGAGCGCCTTGAGCGCCTCGTAATCCAGGCCGCGCCGTTCCATCACTCCAGGCCCGTAATTTTCAATGATGACATCGACATGGGGGATGAGCGCCTGAATCAGCTCGACGCCTTCCGGTCGTTTGAAATCAATACACAGGCTTTTCTTACCGCGATTCTGCTGAATGAAGTAGATGCTTCGGTTGTCTTTCACAAAGGGCAGGGAGCGCGCCGGGTCGCCGCCCGTGGCCTGTTCGACTTTGATGACGTTCGCTCCGAGTTCGGCCATGAGCCGGGTTGCCGTCGGACCGGCCAGATACTGGGTGAAGTCGAGCACGGTCGTACCGGCCAGTATGGATGGTCGTGTGTCTGCCATAGCAGTCCTCCCTTTTGCTGAGCGACTGTATAGCGGAAAGCGGGGCGTTCGCGAAGGGGCGGCCGAGACGTGTGCTTGTCGAACCGGCTGTGACGCTATAGGAAAAAGCCCAGGTTTTCAGCTCAATTTTTCAACAAAGGAGAACATCATGAAAGTAGGATTGCTCGTTCCCAATCTTGGGCCCTTAGCCACCGGACCCGGCTCGGTTGATGTGGTGACGACCATTGCCCTGAAGGCAGAAGAACTTGGTTACGACGCCCTGTGGGTGGCCGACCATGTAGTCCTGCCGATACACATTAAATCCCGCTACCCATATAATGATACCGGCGAGTTTCCGGCCAATCCGGCCGACGGTTTTCTTGAACCTCTATCGCTTCTGGGCTATCTGGCCGGCGCCACCAAACGGGTCCGTCTGGGAACCTGGGTGCTCGTGCTGCCGCACCGCAACCCGATTGTTACGGCCAAGATGTTCGCCACTCTGGACGTACTATCGCGCGGACGCATGATGCTCGGGGCCGGTATCGGCTGGATGGAGGAGGAGATCAGTCTGCTCGGCGCGCCGTTCAATAAACGCGGCAAGCTAAGCGACGAATATCTGCGGGCCATGCGCGAGCTGTGGACCAATCCTGACCCGCAGTTTGAGGGCGAATTCTGCCAGTTCAGCGGTATCAAATGCGAGCCCAAGCCGGTGCAGAATCCGCTGCCGGTGTGGATTGGCGGGCATTCCGCCCGCGCGATGCGACGGGTGGTCGAGTACGGTGATGGCTGGGTTGCGGTGGCCAGAAGTTACGATGGCTTCAAAGAAGGGGTAGAGATGATCAGGGTCGCCGCGGACAAGGTCGGGCGGGACATGAGCAGCATTCAAATTCTCGTTGCTCCGTCCTACGCCACCTCGGTTGATACGTTTATCGAAGAGACCAAACGCTATCAGGATCTGGGCTATGACTCTTTTCTTGCACCGCTGCCGTTATGGAGCGATAAACTGGAAGAGGGCGTAGGGTTCATGGAGGATTTTGCGCAAAAGGTGACCTTAGAGTCGTAGCGATAGAGCGGTTTTTATATCATGCGAGCGCTTCACTGGGACGGACACAACCTGCGGGTGCAGGAGCAGTATCCCACACCGCAGCCGAGCGATGAGCGGGCACTGGTTCGCGTCCGACTGGCCGGGGTGTGTTCGACCGATTTGCAGCTACTTAAGGGCTATATGGACTTCCAGGGGGTGCCGGGACATGAGTTTGTGGGGGAGGTCCATGAAGGGCCGACCGAGTGGATGGGCAAGCGGGTCGTGGCTGAGATCAATTTCGGCTGCGGCCGGTGTGAGGCGTGCGAGCGCGGCATGCAGCGCCACTGCCCAACCCGCCAAGTCATGGGCATCCTCGACGCGGACGGCAGCTTTGCCGAATATCTGGCCGTGCCGCTTGCCAATCTGCATTCCGTTCCTGATTCCGTTTCCGACGAAGCCGCGGTTTTCACCGAACCGCTCGCTGCCGCGTTTGAAATCCTGGAACAAGTACCTGTCAAGCCTGGGATACAGACGGTTGTGCTCGGCGATGGCAAGCTGGGTTTGCTGTGCGCGTTCGTGCTGCATCAGGCTGGCGCGGCGGTGACGATTGTCGGTCGGCATGACACGAAACTCGCCCTGGCAAAGAAGGCCGGCATAAGAGCGGTGAATCTCTCCGACTGGCAATCCCAAGCCGTCGATCTGGTGGTCGAAGCAACCGGCTCGCCCACCGGTTTACAGCGTGCCATAGCGGCCGTCCGTCCCCGTGGTACGCTCGTGCTGAAAAGTACGCTTGCCGAGGACCATACGCTCTCGCTGGCACCACTCGTCATAAACGAGATCACGGTGGTCGGTTCGCGCTGCGGCCTGTTCCCCCCAGCCCTGGAGGCTTTGGCCCACAATCGGATTCCGGCTACCGCGTTGATTGAGGCTGCGTATCCGCTTGCCGCCGGCCTGCAGGCTCTCAACCACGCCGCCCAGCGTGGGACACGCAAAGTGCTGTTGCGCACCGCTTCCGGTATTGACTAGCCAGGACTTTGGAGCCTGTGCGTGATCTCGATAGAAGCGGGCGGAGCGGTTTACAGTCGCTCCGCTTCGACGCTAGACTATCTTCCTGTCGAAAAGGAGGACTGCTCTATGGATAAGAAAACGCTGATCGGAGTCGGGCTCTTGGTTGTGGTGATTGTCGTTTCCCTGGAATGGCTTCGCTCTGGGCCCTCCTCGGACGTTCCGCCGGAAGTGATACAGCGGGATATCTTTATTGGAGCGGCCGGTTCGGGCGATATCCAGACCATGTTGGATATGCTGGATCAAGGTGTGGACATCAACGTCCACGCGGACTTCGGTGGTCCGACGGCACTCATTGTTGCTGCGCGGTTTGGCCATGTTGCCATTGTCGAAGCGCTGCTTGAGCGTGGAGCAGAGGTCAACGCCGAGGATAACTACGGCCAGACGGCGCTCTATTTTGCCAAGAAAAACAGCAAAACCAGAGTTATTGAGCTACTTGAGGCCGCAGGCGGGACTTCGCCACCAGTTGAACAGGTGGATGCGCAGCCGTCGATGAGCGATGTCTGAAGCCCTGCGGGCTCGTACTGATTGACCTTGGCCTATGAGCAGGATAGGACGACTCTCGTCAGGGCGGAGCGCGATCACTCTCGCCATCTCAAGAACAAAGAAAACGCCTAGTCTATAAGGAGGAGTATTATGGCAGCACCCGTGTATGTGCTTGGTGGGCATCAGACCGATTTTGCTCGCAACTGGATGAAAGAAGGGAACGATATTGTCGATATGCTTAAGGAAGCGGTAGCGGACGGCTTTGCCGCAACAGAGGTGGATCCGCAGGAAGTCGATGTCGCGCATGTCGGCAATTTCGCCGCGGAACTCTACTGCAAGCAGGGTCATCTCGGTGCCTTTCTGGCTGAAATCGATCCGGCCTTGTCAGGTATTCCCACCGCGCGGCACGAAGCTGCCTGCGCGTCGGGCAGTATCTCCATGCTGATGGCCTCGGCGGAAATCGAAGCCGGCCGGTATGAGCTGGCGTTGGTCGTCGGGGTCGAGCAGATGAAGACCGTTGACCCGGCCACGGGTGGAGATTTTCTCGGAACCGCAGCCTGGTACGACCAGGAGGCCAAAGGGGTGGAGTTTGCGTTTCCAAAGTTGTTTGGCCAGCTCGGCGATGTGTATGAAGAACGCTATGGGCTACGGGAAGAGCACCTCACCCGGATTGCCGAGGTGAATTACTCAAACGCCCGCCGCAACCCCCGAGCGCAAACTCGCGGCTGGTTCTCGGACGAGTCACAGAATTTGGACTCCGGGAAATACGGGAATCCGGTGGCCGGTCGGCTGCGGGTGCGTGACTGCTCCCAGGTCACAGACGGTGCCACGTCGATTTTCTTAGCCTCGGAATCCTTTGCCAAAAAATACGCCGAACAGAGAGGGCTGGCTTTGGCGGACCTGCCTCAGATTCTGGGCTGGGGACACCACACCGCACCGATCAAGTTTGATACCAAAATCGCTCAGAGCAAGGGGAATCCCTACGTCCTGCCCCACACGCGGCAAGCTATTGTTGATGCCTTTCAACGGGCTGGCCTGTCCGATGTCTGGCAGGTGCAGGGCATTGAGACGCACGATTGCTTTACTACCTCCGAGTATATGGCCATCGATCATTTCGGTCTCACCAACCCAGGCGAGGCGTGGCGCGCCATCGAGGACGGCGTGATTGAATTTGGTAGTAAGCTGCCGATCAACGCCAGCGGTGGCTTGATCGGCTGCGGACATCCGGTTGGTGCAACCGGGACGCGGCAGGCTCTGGACGCCTTTCGTCAGGTGACGAAAACGGCCGGGGACTACCAGATTGAGGGCGCGAAGAAAATTGCGACCTTGAATATTGGTGGCTCGGGCACGACCAGCGTGGCCATGGTCATTGGCTCCTAGCCGGTGAGAGTGCGTAGGGAGAAACCTGTGCGGCATCTGCGATTCTCCCTACAAGTGACATGCTCTATGGCAGTGGTATCATGGCTAAACCATAAGGACAGACCCTAGTGATAGCACTCGTCACCCTCGGGGTGATGCACTGGGCAGGCTGTTTTTTAACCGAGAGGGGCGACCGGTCGCTCCTCTCAGCGTCCGACCGGATAGACAATCAGCCGTCGAAACGGCTCTTCCCCTTCGCTGTGGGAAATCAGGCCATAGCTCTTCACCACTTGATGTTGCAAGCGCCGTAGCCGTGCGCGTTGCGGCGAAAGCTCACACTGCTCGTTCTGGGTAATCACCCGCTGCACGCCGGCTTCTGCTTCCTCCAGCGCGGCCCGATCCTCGGGAAACTCCTCGCTGAGATGGTCACGCAGGAATTTCTCCATTTGCGAGGCCGTATCGCTCCGTAAGGCGTAGAGCGGCATGCCGCGTTCGACCAGCAAACGGAGCGCCTTTGGTTGACGTTTGGCCTGACCTCTCACTGTGAGAATAGCATCGGCGTACGTGGGCTGGTCGATAACCCGAGCCGGAACATCGAGCGCGTGGATAGCGTGTTCGAGCCGGTGTCGATTAATACCATAGGGATAAATCCGCAGGACCCGGTGCTGCGCCCCCTGGGTAGGAGTGGTAGTATTGTTCTGAACTGCGGACCCGGTCTCCGTCAACTGCTCGGTTGTAATGCTGCCGTCATCCTGGCGGGTCCGTATCTCCAGGCTGGAACTCCAACCCCGTAATAGGCCGTCAACCGCGGCCGCCACGTCGGGGTGCACGGCAAAGCGGTGCCGCGTGTGGATTTCAATCAGTACGTCAAATGTTGGTGGTGCCTTGCGTTCCTGGACGGTCTTTTGGGTTCGCCGCCGCCGGGCCTCGTCGTCACCCAAGGTGACCGACTGCACGCCGCCAATGAGGTCGGCCAGGGTTGGATTGAGGACGAGATTCTCCAGGGTTCCACCATGCGCCGTGGCAATAAGCCGGACGCCGCGCTCGGCAATCGTCCGGGCCGCTTCGGCCTCAGCTTCCGTCCCGATTTCATCCACCACAATGACTTCGGGCATGTGATTCTCGACCGCTTCGATCATGACTTGGTGTTGACGATCAGGTGAGGGGACCTGCATCCGACGGGCACGCCCAATAGCGGCGTGGGCAATATCTCCGTCGCCGGCAATTTCGTTTGAGGTGTCCACGATGACGACCCGTTTGCCGTCCTCGTCGGCCAGCACGCGGGCTGCCTCGCGTAGCAAGGTGGTTTTGCCAACACCGGGTGGGCCTAAGAGCAGGATGCTCTTGTCCGGTTGGTGCACCAAATCCTGGACGATATCGAGCGTCCCGAACACGGCCCGTCCAACCCGGCAGGTCAGTCCGATGATGCTGCCCGTACGGTTGCGGAGCGCGGAGATGCGGTGCAGGGTGCGCGGAATACCGGCCCGGTTGTCGTGGCTGAACGCGCCGATGCGTTCCACCACAAAGGCGATGGTCTCGGCATCGACCGGTTCGGCAGCCAGATCGGTGGTCTTGGCAACATAGCGCGCCTCGGGCGGACGGCCCAGGTCGAGGATGACTTCCAGCAACTCATGCAGGGCGCTCTCCCGTAACACGGCTTGACGCTGCGGCAGGGGAAAAACCTCCAGCAGCAGCTCGATGTCGTCAACGGTTTCCAGACTCATAATACGGTGCGGAATATCACTGCTGGTCCGGGTACATACCGTCGATTTCAGCCTGTCGCGTTTGCAACACTGTTCGGCGCTTGACCTTGAGGGTGGGCGTCAATTCATTACTGGCCTGCGAGAACGGTTCGGCCAGCAGGGCGAACTGGCGGGGCTGGGCGTGTCGCGGCAGGCTGCCGTTGACCGTTTCGAAACACTGCTGAAACAGCGCGCGGATGGTAGGATGATCCAATACGGCCGGCCATTCGCCGCTCACCCCGTGCGTATTGGCCATGATCTCCACAAACGCTTGGTCGGGTACCAGCAGTATGGTCAGATAGGGACGCTGGTCGCCAATCAGACAAGCCTCTTCGATCAGCGGCTCCTGGCGAAAGCGCCCCTCAATAGGCTGTGGCGCGATGTTCTCACCCTGCGAGGTGATGAGCAGATCTTTCTTGCGGTCCGTAATGGTCAGAAAGCCTTGGGCGTCGATTGCTCCTATGTCGCCGGTGTGCAGCCAGCCCTCGTCGTCCAGGGCCGCGGCCGTGTCCTCCGGCCGGTTGTAATAGCCGGCCATGACGTTCGGCCCGCGCACGCACACCTCTCCGTCGTCGGCGATACGAACCGATACCTGGGGCAGCGGCGTTCCCACGCTGCCGACCCGGTTCCGGTCCGGCGTATTACAGGCCACGACCGGCCCGGCCTCGGTCAGGCCGTAACCCTCATAGACGGGGATGCCGGCGCCATAAAAGAAGCAGGCTAGGTCCGCGTTGAGCGGGGCACCGCCTGACACCAGAAAACGAATCCGGCCGCCGAGCGCCGAGCGTAGCGTGCGAAATACTAGGCGGTCGGCCAGACTGTGTTGCAAGCTGAGCGGAAAGGGCAGGGCAGCCGTGCCAGAGGTGTCAGCTGTACGTACCCGGCCGACCGCTCGTCCAACCTCCAGCGCCCAACTCAGAATTTTCTGTTTCACAAAGGGCGCGTTTTCTCTTTCGCCCAGCATATGCTGGTAGACCCGTTCCAGCACGCGCGGCACACAACACAGTATGGTTGGCCGGACTGCGGCCAGGTCGTCGGTCAGGCTGGCGATGCCGCCACCATAGGCGATGGTGCCACCGGCCCGCAGACTGGTGTAGAGCCCGCCGGTGCGCTCGAACCCGTGCGACAGGGGCAAAAAGGACAGGAACAGATCTTCTTCACTCAGCGGCAAGACCGCGGCCGCATCCTCGGTGTTGGCCAGCATATTGGTATGGCTCAGCATGACGCCTTTGGGTCGGCCAGTCGTGCCCGAGGTGTAGATGATGGTTGCCAAACCGGGATCGGGTACCGGCTGGGCCGGCTCGGTGCCGTGCTCGCCACTGGCCAGCAGGTCTGTCAGGCTGAGCGCGGTAAGACGGCTCGGCAAGCCGATGTCCGGCGCAGAATCCACGTCGAGATGGATGACTTGCTTAAGGCTCGGTACCTCGGACGCAATCTGGGCGATCTTTTGCCGTTGGTCATCGCCGGCCACGGCCAGCATGCTCGCCCCGGCATCGTTGAGGATATAGGCCAGGTCGTCCGGCGGGCTGGTCAGGTAGAGCGGTACGTCTACCCCGCCCAGATACAGACTGGCCAGATCGATCAGTGGCCATTCGGGGCGATTGTCGGCCAGAATGGCCAGCCGGTCGCCCGGCTGAAAGCCTAAGGTCGCCAGCCCGCGGGCGGCACGAACAATCTGATCGCCAAACTGCTGCCAGGAGATATCTTCCCAAGAGTTGTCGCGTTTCCGCAGAAAAACGCGCCGTGAGCCGTACCGCGCCGCCCGCTCAAGAATCATGCTGGCCAGTGATGTATCGCCCATGCTTCATCCTCGCTGCCGAAGAACTGAGCCCCGTGAAACTGGGTGTCAGGCCACGACCTGTTTCAGGAACTGGGCCAGGTCTGCATTGAAATCCGCAGGGCTTTCCAATTGGTAAAAATGGCCAATATTTTTCAGGATTTTGATCTGAGCATTGGGGATATTGTCGGCCAGGAATTGGTTAGCCTCGACCGGCGTAGCCTGATCCTCTTCACCAGCAAAAATGATGGTCGGCTTGGTGATGTTCTTGAGTTGATCCGAAATATTCCACTGAAAGACCCCTTTCGGGTCGGTCGCGTTGGCAAAAAAGACCTGCTCGGTAAAATTCTCATCCACTGCGAAACAGGACTTCATCAGATCCAGAATTTCCGGCTTGTCCTGTTTGGTCTTTGCCGCGACTGCGCCCTCAATCAGGCCGCTGAACGCGCCGTTGAGGTCTTGCTGAAAGGCTTGCATGGCCTCAGGCGGCATACCGGCTGCAAGATTGGTTCCGCTGCTGATGATAGCCGTGCCCAAGACGCGGTCGGGAAAGTCAAGGTTGAACTGCATGGCAATCATACCGCCAATCGAATTGCCGACCAGGATGGCTTGCTCGTTGCCGGTTGCATCAAGGATGGCGGCAACGTCAGCAGCCATCTCGGGAATGGCATAGCCAGACTCGGGCTTATCCGAACGCCCGTGGCCGCGGTGATCGACCGTAATGCACTGATAATCCCGTGCAAACGAGAAGGTCTGAAAATACCAAATATAGCCGTTGGTCGAAAACGGATGCAGAAACACAATCGGCGTCCCTGACCCGTAGCTTTCGTAATACACATTCACGCCATCTCGATGGACATGCGGCATAGTATCCTCCTTAGTGTGTGATTCTCTCGGCCCCGCTGTATCATACCCCCAACGCCTTGACGAGGGTGTACGGGTATGTGAGAAAAACGGAGGAGGGTCGACCGTGACTGCCGGCGTTTGCCCGGAGTACGGTCGCGCAGCAAAGCATAAAGTAAGGAGGATCGGATGGAGATTACGACTGAGCGCATTCATATCAATGTGGACGCACATACTATGGACGGTTACATGGTCCGACCGGCGGACTCGACGCCTCGGCCGGCCGTGCTCGTCTTTATGGAAATTTTTGGCGTGAATTCCCATATTCGAGACGTGACCGAACGGGTGGCAAAAGAGGGCTATGTCGCGCTGGCACCGGACTTCTTTCATCGAACCGGCCCTGGGGTGGAATACGGATATGACGAAGCGGGCATGGAAGCGGGCATTAAACTCTTGGGCCAGCTCAAAGCGGATGAAATGGCGGCCGATGCGCTGGCGGCCGTTTCTTTCCTCAAACGCAAGAATTTTGTGATCGGCAATAAAATCGGGGCCATGGGTTTTTGTGTTGGCGGGCATATGACCTATTTAACCGCGTGTGAAACCGATGTGGTCGCTGCGGCCAGCTTTTATGGTGGCGGGATCGCCGGAGAGCAAGGCTTTGGTGGCCAGCCGTCAACTGTAGGCCGGACCGGGCAAATTGAAGGCCGCATGCTGTGCCTGTTCGGCGGGAAAGACGCCCACATCCCCATGTCCGATGTGGATACGATTCGGGGGGCGCTTGAATCCAGCAGCATTCAGCATGAAGTGGTGGTCTATCCCGAGGCCGACCACGGGTTTTTCTGTGACCAGCGCGGGTCATATGATGAAGCCGCCGCAACCGACGCCTGGGAGCGGGTGAAAACCCTGTTTACCGAAGAACTCGGCTCGTAGCGGACTGTTTGTTGGTCGCTGTTTAGGGAAACAAGGGCGCACAATCGTGCGCCCTTGTTCTTTGACCATAGAGAGTCGTTTGACAAAAGGGAGAGAATGATGGGCAGTCTTGATGGAAAAGTTGCAATTGTCACCGGGGCGGGGCGCTTACGCGGGATCGGCCGGGCCGCGGCCTTAGCACTGGCCGAACTGGGAGCTGACCTTGTTGTCACCGGAACCGGACGTGATCCTCAGCACTATCCGGAAGATGAAAAAGCCGTAGGCTGGCGGGATATCGAGAGCACGGCAGAGCAGGTGCGGGCCGCTGGCAGGCGATGTGTGCCGCTGGTGGCCAACGTCACCGACAGTGCGGCGGTGCAAGACACTGTCGATGCCACACTCAGGGAGTTCGGACGGATTGATATCCTGATGAACAATTCGGCTTTTGCGCGCGGGCCGGACCGAGTGTCGCTGACCGAACTCTCCGAAGACGTATGGCGGAAAGTTCTCGATATCAAGCTCACCGGCAGTTTTTTGATGAGCCAGGCCGTGGTGCCGACCATGATTCAGCAAGGCCAAGGGGGAAGCATCCTGAACGTCTCGTCCATTGCCGGCAAAAAGGGCAACCCGAATATGGTGGCCTATTGTACGTCGAACTTCGGGATTCAGGGTTTTACTCAAGCCCTGGCCATGGAATTGGCCACGCATAATATTCGGGTCAACGCCGTGTGTCCGGGCGTAATTGATACCTCACGTATGGACGACCTCGGGCGGGATGAAACCTGGAACAAAACGATTCAGCAGTTGATCCCTCTGAATCGGCCCGGTTCCGATACGGAGATTGGAAAATTCCTGGCCTATCTGTGTACGCCCGAAGCCTCGTATATCACCGGCCAGTCCCTCAATATTGACGGCGGTGTGGTAATGTGGTGATGCGTCCCTGTTGTCCAGCCAGCACGATCTAACACGAAACTGCCCCTCGGGCGGGACCGTTTTTGATAATCTGAGAACCATACTGGACTCCCCAACCGGTCCACTAGAACAGCGAGGATGGACGCCATGATATCTTACCAAGATTGCTTTCCAAATCTCTTCCGGAAGAAATGGACCACTACTGACCTTGCCGAAAATATCGCTAGGGTTGACAGGGAAGCCCTCTGTCACGAATACGAGGAATTGATTAAATGTGCGCCGCATAGATCGGGCAGGGGGAAAAAGTATTTCGTCGGACACGACGGGACACCGTCATCGGGAAGGGCCAGTAACCGGCGTGAGGAGCATTACGCAATCGCGCTCTACAATCTCGATCAGGAGTGGCCCCGTCTCGGCGGTGGTTGGTTTCGCCTGCTTGACTACCAAGTGCCCCTGAAAGCCCGGCAAAGCGATTCTGGAATCGGAAAAATTGATCTCGTCGGTGTCACTGACCAAGGACGCCTGATAGTCATTGAGTTGAAAGTTGAGGCTAGTAGTAACGGTCGCGGTGATGCTCCACCGACGGCTTTAATGGAAGGGGTCCGCTATGCCGCTATCGCGCAGGCCAACCTCGACGTGATTGCAAAGGAAGCGGATGATCTTTGCAGTGTAAAAATTACCCAGGAACGACCGACGGTATTATTACTTGCTCCCCTGACATGGTGGCGTGGCTGGCTAGGACTGCCTGGTACGACTCGTTCGGTTGCTGGCGAGTGGGAAACTGAGTTCGCCCAACTCATCCAGGACGTGGAGTCGAAGATAGGTGTCACTGTTGAGTGTATGGCTCTTGAGGATGTAGATCTCACCTTGGGGCTGAATGGACAAGAGCCGAAACTCGCTTACGTGCCTCGATTGTACCCCATCCAATCTGGCACGGTCGTCCCCATTCGCCAAGCTTTACCACAGTCGAAGAAATGAGCGCTGACGACAGATTTCTACCCGGTGTTCCGGGTGAAGAGATTGAAAAAATCTTTCATGCAGCGCCAGGCAATGAGATTGTGAGTGGGAAGTTCGATAGCCCGGAATCTTCTGCTGCCCTTGCCGCTAATGCCTTCGGATTTTTTCTCAACCGAGAGCGGGATTTACCGCCCCTGCCGAAGTGTGACCGGGTAGACTGGACTGGACTTTCACTCTCTCTTGAGCAGGAAGTCCGGTTTCCGTGGCGTGGTGGAAGACATCCTGTCCTGGACGTTCTTATCACAACGAGATCGGCATTCATCGGTATCGAGTCCAAACGGTTTGAGCCGTTTCGAGGAAAAACATCCTCAACTTTTTCAGATGCCTATTGGCGTCCGGTATGGGGTAATCGCATGAAGGGCTATGAACGTATCAGAGACCAACTCCGTGAAGACCGGACAGCTTACGCCTGTCTTGACGCGGCGCAGCTTGTTAAGCACGCATTCGCCCTACGGACGGCAGTCACCCGCATCCCGGAGTATGCCAGTTTGACGCCTATTCTTCTTTACGTCTATGCGGAACCGGAGTTCTGGCCGAAGAGCGGAAAGCCGGTCAAGGAAAAAGATAAAATCATGCATCGAGCGGAGATTAAGCGTTTTGCCAACGAAGTTGCGAGAGATGAAGTTCAATTCATAGCCTGCCCGTATACGGATGTTTTGAGGAGTTGGAAAGAGAGCAAGGATTCCAGAATCAGAGAGCACGCAGGGGCTGTTATCGAGCGGTTCGCAGTCCGCCCTAGCATGTCTAATCTCTTGTGAACCAATCGGTAAATTCTGCCTTGAACCGAGCCTTACGCTCGTACGGATCATCAATTTCTGTATGCCATTCAGGATGTTTCTTCGGTGACGCGATATGGGCGTCCCAGCCTCCTCGGGAGTCTCTAAAGACTTTCTGACAACCCGGAATCGGACAGGGGATTTCCTTACCTCCAGCCTTGTATTTCTCGCTACGCACCGGCTGGCCGTAAATCAGCCGCCCTAGTTCCGACTTCATATTCTCTGCCTCGGCCGCCTGCGGTGCCTTGACAGCGGTCAAGAGCCGCACTGTGGAATCAAGCACTCGGTAAGCATCGTCAATAGAAAAGCTGTTCTGATGCGTCGGATGTGCCCACTTGTTGCGTTGCTCTATCAGTTCGTGCACCAAATTCAGGTTCTCTTTAGTTAAGCCATTACGAAGTACAGAGTCATTCTTCATGCGTTTGAGCAACTCTGCGCTATCCCACTGGAGTACTTTCAATTGTTCCGCCGCTCCGTAGACCTTAGTAAGCTTCAGTTCGACAAACGGCCCGAGACCGGCTCTCAGCAGTTCCAGGGCCTTGCCCACACGTTCGTTGTTGGTAGTGACCATTCGTTTACTCCTCGCTTGAGGAGACTACGCCTTATCGTCCACCAGCTTGACCGACAGTGTATCCCGCCTGGCATTGACGTGGTTGATGCTGACTTGGACCGGAGTGCCGAGGGGGAGTGGTGGTGCGTTGTTAATGGGGACGAACAGGAGCGTCTCGTCCAACTCGATAAAGAGTCGGCGGTTCTGGGCACGGACAACCTGGCCGCTGACAACCTCCCCTTGCTGTCCCTCAAGTAAACGCAATAACCAGAATCGGGTGCTCTCGCGCTCGCAGCGGCGGGCATCTCCAATAGCCGCCTGGGCGCTCGCGGCCACAACCTGAAGCTGGCTCTCCTGAAACAAGGCGGTGCCATGCGCAAGGTGATGCTTGATCTGGTGATGCATCTGGATATCCGTATACCGCCGGAGCGGGGAGGTCGCCTGGGTATATAACGACAGCCCCAAGGCGGCATGCGCCTCTGGCTGGGTGCCAAGCTGGGATGGGGGCATCAGTCGTCTGGCAGCATGGACATAGGTTTGCCGGGTGGGAAAATCGGAGCGGTCCGGAATGGTGTCATCCGGCGGCAGCTGGCCAATATAGAGCGCAGGGAGGTGATTGGCGCGGCAATAGCGGGCCGCTGTCTCATTGGCCATGATCATGCATTCACTCACGAGACCCCGGGACGGTGAGTTATAGCTGAGTAAGGTCGTGGTGATTATTCCATCTCTGACTTTGACCTTGACCTCGTCTCCGTCAATCACAACGGCTCCCTGGGCGAGACGTTGCTCCTTCCGTTTCTGAGCGAGCCGGGCGAGTTGCCGCAGGGTTGAGCGATAGGGAGCTGTGCTGCCTTCGGCTAAGGCCGCGTCTGCGTCCGCATAGGACAGGCGATGGGCCACCCGAACGATGCTACGGGTGATGCGTTCGGGATGGAGTTGCCCGGTATCATCAATATGGACAAAAAAGCTGAGCGCTCGTCTCTCTGCTTGAGCAACCAGACTGGCCTTACCTTCGCTGATGGCCGGTGGCAGCATCGGGAATTTGCCGCTCGGCAGATAAATGGTCGTGCCGCGCGCCAGGGCGGATTTATCGAGGATGCTCCGCGGCGGAGCATAGGCCCCAGCATCGGCAATATGGATGCCGATGAGGAGCTTCCCGTCTTGCTCGGTCAGGCTGAGCGCGTCGTCGATCTCGTTCGTATCCGTATCATCAATCGTCAACGTCTCCAAAGCAGTCAGGTCTTCCAGATGGTCCTGCCCGCTGCTATCCGCCGCGTCCGCCGAAAAGACCGGGAGGTCGTTCGCCGCTTGGAGGGCTTCCTCGGAAAAATGCGTTGGAATGTGATAACGCAGCAGGCAGAGCTCTTCGTCCGGTTGCCAGATGCCGAGGTGGACGAGCAGCTGAAACGCCGTGTCCCAGGGCTGCCCCTTGCCGTGAAAGCCAATGGCATTAAAGAGCTGCAGGGCTTGGGGTCGTTTGTCATATCCCTCACCATATAAAGCCAGTCCCTGAATCAACGACAGAAATTGCGTATGACCTGGGGGTGGCTCACCCGCGGGTCGTCCTTGGAGTTGTGCCTCCATCCAGGTGAGGAAGGCTTGCTGCTCCTGGGCTTTTTCGCGTTCTCGTTGCTGCTGAAGCAGACGCTCTTCCACGCTCTGCACGTCCCGTGGAGAAAAGGAGCCGGCCTGTTTTTCCTTAAAATACAGAGACTGGCTCCAGAGGGCATCAAGGACGCCGGCCATGGCGAACGGCTCGTCCCCGGAAACAATAAATTCGGCCAGTTCTTGCCAGGTAAAGACGGCAGTATGATCCGCTTCCAACAGTTCCCACAGCTCTTTGAGATCCGTCGTCTGGGCGTGGTGCCGTATGGTCTCGTGCAGTTCGGCGAGGCGTCTTTTGCGATCTATAGGAGACTGGTCGAGTGGAAACGTTGCTCGGCAATCAAAAAAAATACGATCCTTCGATACGGACAGTTTTCTGTCACTTTCCCCGAGGAGTTCCAGAGACCCTTTTCCTGAGGTGCTGATTTTTTGAACAACGCCGAGCGCAAGCTGCCCACGTTCACGATAAACTACGACGGATCCAGGCTGCATAAGAGTTTCAATCTTCTCGCGTATCGTAATGCGTGGGTTCCGAGTCCTGCAATAGGCGTTCTACATATCTGTTCGGATTGACCAGAGAAATACCCTCGGGCCGAGGCGGGAGCGGTATCAAAAAGAGTCGTATTCGGGCATGGATGTCTGCCCGTTGCCGAACTGTTATACTAGCCGGACGTGTGGGTAATATTCTCATGAAGCGGGAGGCGTTGATGCGCGACTATGTTCTCTACCATGCCCATTGTCCTGACGGCTTTGGGGCGGCCTGGGCAGCCTGGAAGCGACTGGGCGAGACGGCGACCTATGTGCCGGTTCGTCACGGTGTACCGCCACCCTCTCTCCCGGATTGTGCTCGCCTCTTCCTGGTTGATTTTGCCTATCCGGCAGAGCAGCTCGTGCAACTGAGGGAAAGCGTCGCCCATATCACCGTCCTGGATCACCATAAATCGGCCCAGGCCGCGCTTGCGGATATCCGGGAGAAGCCACCGCGATTTGAGACTGACCAGGCACCACCGGGTCTGTTTGCTCTTTTTGACATGGGTGAGTCGGGTGCAACCCTGGCGTGGCAGTATTTTCATCCAGAGACGGATTGCCCGGAACTCCTGCGCTATATTAAAGACCGGGATCTCTGGCAACATGCCTTGCCGGGCAGTCGGGCCATCAATGCGGCCATTCGAAGCTATCCGTACGATTTTACGGTCTGGGCGGAAAAATTAGCCACGGCAGATGCTACGGCGCAGCTCCTTGCGGACGGCGAGGCGATTCTGCGTAAACAAGCCCACGACATGGAGGAACTGATGGCCGCGGTGATGTGGATGGAGCTGGGTGGCTATCGGGTCCCCGTCGTCAATGCCACCGGGAACACCTCCGAGTTGGGTAATCGGTTATGCGAAGCATTCCCCGAGGTGGCGTTCAGTGCCAGCTATCGGGATACGGCCGAGGATCGACGGGAGTGGAGTCTCCGCTCGATGGGAGATTTCGATGTCAGTGCGATTGCCAAGCGCTACGGCGGGGGCGGACATCGAAATGCCGCCGGCTTTCAAACCGCGCGGCCGCCTCTCCTCGTCGAGACCCCGTAAGCCCGAACAGACACGGGTCTCTCGGGCAGGGGTGTTGGGCTCGGTATTCTACGCTATAGTGGCCGGACTTGAGCAGCGTTGGGAAACGCCCGGAACATCGATTCATCATGGCCGAGCTGAAAGTCAAAATCCTCAACAGCATGCAGGACGTGGGGCGGGAAGAGTGGGATAGTCTGCTCGGGCCGGGCTCGCCCTTCCTCGAATGGGACTGGTTGGCGTGTTTGGAAGAGTCGGACTGCGTCCGCGCCAAAACCGGTTGGCAGCCCCAGCATTTGGCGGTCTATGACGGAACGCGCCTGATTGCGGCGTGTCCGATGTATCTCAAGGGGCACAGCATGGGAGAGTTCGTCTTTGATCACTCCTGGGCTGATGCCGCTCAGCGCGCCGGGATCAATTATTATCCCAAGATTTTAGTGGCGTCCCCATTCTCGCCGGCAACGGGCGTGCGGTTTCTGACCGCGGAGGGTTTCGACCGGACAGAGTTGATTCACATCCTGGGCAGAACCCTGCGTGAGGTGTGTGAACGCAACAATTTGTCCTCGGTGCATGTCAATTTTTGCTTACCGGACGAAGCCGAAGCCCTATCGCAGGTCGGCTATCTCAAACGCCTGGGCATTCAGTATCAATGGCTGAATCATGACTATCAGACCTTTGATGACTATCTGGATCACTTCCGGAGCAAACGGCGTAACCAGATCAAGCGCGAAATTCGCGAGATGGATAAGCGCGGCATCGAGATCGAGGTGCTGAGCGGCGAGGCTATTCCGGATGAGATGTTCCCGGTCATGTTCAACCTGTATCAATCCACGGTGAATAATCTGTACTGGGGCCGCCAATACCTCCTCGCCGAGTTCTTCGACCTCCTGGCCCAACGCTTTAAGCGAAATTTATGCTTTGTGATTGCCCGGCAGCATGGCGAGATCATTGCCGGAACCTTCAATGTCCAGAAGAGCGGGGTGTTTTATGGCCGCTATTGGGGGGTGTTGCGCGAGCAGCGGCATATGCATTTCAACGTGAGTTACTATGCCGCCATTCGGCACTGTATTGAAAATGGCCTCATCCGCTTTGAACCCGGCGCGGGAGGTGACTTCAAGCGCTTGCGCGGCTTTGATCCCCAGCCGACGGTGAGTATGCACTATTTGGCCGATCCGCGTTTGCACGAAGCGGTCAGCGACTATCTGGTCCGCGAGCGCGACCACACCGACCAAGCCATAGACTGGATGTGGGAAGAGAGCCAGCTCAAGCATACCCCGACGGAAAAAACATTTGTGTACGGCAGCCTGGATATAGAGGGCTCGCAGAAGCAGACCAAGAGTGAAGAGGCGTAAGGGAGGGGCAGGCGTGGCATATGGACATGCGTTAGTGACTGGCGCACTGGGTGGACTGGGAAGCGCCATGGTGCGGCGACTCTTGGCCGACGGGTATGCCGTGGTGGCCTGTGATCGCCGGGCTGAGCTGGCTGACGATTGGCTCGAACATATTCCGGTCGAACAGCGTGAGCGAGTGGCGTTCCATCCCCTTGATGTCACCAAAGAAGACCAGGTGAACGAGTTGGCGCGGATGCTGAAGGACCAGGGCGTTCATATTGCGTATTTGGCGAATAATGCCGGCGTGAACGGCGCCGGCGCGGTCTGGGCCTTGGAGTCGCGGATTTGGGAGATTGTGCTCCGGGTCAACCTGCATGGCACGTTTTATATGACGCGCGCGTTTAGCGCAGCCATGAAGGAACGGGGCTTTGGACGCATCGTGAATCTTGCCTCTTTGTACGCCTATCATCCGGGCGAAGCAGAAGCGCCGTACGCCGCCGCGAAAGCTGGTATTGCTGGCTACACGCGCTCGACCGCGCGTGATCTGGCACCTCATGGGGTGACCGTCAATGTACTGGCCCCAGGGCTCATTTGGCATGAGGGGCTGAGGGGCGTTTTCCCCGATGAAACCTGGGAGAAGATGCGCAAGAATATTCCGGTTGGCCGCACTGGCCGGCCCGAAGAAATCGCAGCGACGGTGGCCTTCCTCTTCTCTGACGAGGCGGCTTTTATCACTGGTCAGACTATCCATGTCAATGGTGGGGAGTATTTGCCGGGCTAGCTGCCGGACCCGCGCTGTGAAGTGTTCGCTTGCGTTGACAGCCTGAGGCGGGCGGCGTAGCATGGCCTGATATCAATCCTAAGGTGTTGGGGGAGCTGAGGTTTCGGCTGAGAGGATGCACTGCGTTGGACAGTGTATCGACCCCTGGAACCTGATCTGGGTAATGCCAGCGAAGGGAGCACAATGTCTCAACATCTCCATCGCCCATCAGTGTCGCTCGTAAGGGACGCTCGCATTCCTGCGTGCTGCCCTGTGTCCGGATTGGACCAACGATATGGAAGGAGAGGGATATGAAACAGGAGTCTCTGAACGGAACACATCAGAATGGATCTACCCCGCATGACCGCCTCTCGACCACGCCATTCCCGGCTTCGCACAAGGTCTATGTTGAAGGGACGCACCCGGGCGTGCACGTTCCTATGCGTGAAATCACCTTGACTTCGCCACACGCCCCTCAGGGCCAGAGCCTCGAACCCGCTTCGGAGACCACTCCGAGAAGTATCACCGTGTATGACACGTCTGGACCCTATACCGACCCGGCCGTCTCGATTGACATCCGTCAGGGGCTTGCGCCCGTACGGCAAGAATGGATAGTCGCCCGGGGGGACTCGGAAGAACTTGAGGGCAGTTCGTCAGACTACGGCCGCTTTCGTGCTGCCGACCGTTCACTCGCAGAAATTCGATTTCCGCACCTCAGGCGCCCGCGACGCGCCCTACCTGGCTGTAACGTGTCCCAGATGCACTATGCGCGCAAAGGCATCGTGACACCGGAGATGGAATATATTGCCATCCGTGAAAACCAGGCACGAGAGCAACTGCGCGCGCAGACCGAGGTGAATGGCAACGGCCTCAGCGCTGTCGCGCATCAGCATCCGGGCAATGCCTGGGGGGCCAGTATTCCCCAGACGATCACGCCTGAATTTGTGCGTGACGAGGTCGCCAGAGGCCGTGCGATTATCCCGGCCAATATCAATCACCCCGAGTTGGAGCCGATGATTATCGGCCGGAATTTCCTGGTCAAGATCAACGCCAATATCGGGAACTCGGCGGTCGCGTCTTCAATCGATGAGGAAGTCGAGAAAATGATCTGGGCGATTCGCTGGGGGTCGGACACGGTCATGGATTTATCCACCGGTAAAAACATCCACGAAACTCGCGAGTGGATTCTGCGCAACGCCCCGGTTCCGATTGGGACGGTCCCCATCTACCAAGCCCTGGAAAAAGTGGACGGTAAGGCGGAAGAACTGACCTGGGAAATCTACCGTGACACCCTGATCGAACAGGCTGAGCAGGGCGTCGACTACTTCACGATTCACGCCGGGGTGTTGCTGCGCTATGTCCCGCTGACGGCTAAGCGCCTGACCGGCATTGTCTCGCGCGGCGGGTCGATTCTGGCCAAGTGGTGTCTCGCCCATCACCAAGAAAACTTCCTGTACACCCACTTTGAAGAGATCTGCGAGATTATGAAGGCTTACGATGTGTCATTCAGCCTCGGCGACGGCCTGCGTCCCGGCTCTATTGCCGACGCGAACGACGAAGCGCAATTCGGCGAGCTGGAAACCCTGGGCGAGTTGACCAAGATTGCCTGGCAGCACGACGTCCAAACCATGATCGAAGGCCCGGGGCATGTGCCTATGCATCTCATCCAGGCCAACATGGAAAAGCAGATTGCCGCCTGCCATGAGGCTCCGTTCTATACGCTCGGACCGCTGACGACCGATATCGCTCCCGGCTATGACCATATTACATCCGGTATTGGGGCGGCCATGATCGGCTGGTTCGGCTGCGCCATGCTGTGTTATGTGACGCCCAAGGAGCATCTCGGGCTCCCGGACCGAGAGGATGTCAAAGCAGGGGTGATTGCCTATAAGATCGCGGCCCACGCGGCTGACTTGGCCAAAGGCCATCCTGGAGCGCAAGCCCGCGATAATGCGCTCTCACAAGCCCGATTCGAGTTCCGCTGGGAGGATCAGTTTCACCTTTCCCTTGATCCCGAAACGGCCCAACAGTTTCACGATGAGACGCTGCCCGCCGCAGGAGCTAAAGTGGCCCATTTCTGCTCCATGTGCGGTCCGCATTTCTGTTCCATGAAGATTACGCAGGACGTGCGGGACTACGCAGAACGCAAGAACATAGACGAGCAGGTCGCGTTGGAGGCG
Organism: uncultured Binatia bacterium (SeqCode); assembly: GCA_965243855.1. Lineage (GTDB taxonomy): Bacteria > Desulfobacterota > Binatia > Bin18 > Bin18 > Bin18. Next base: position 1,018,583 of record CBDEWE010000003.1, read on the forward strand.
GGTCTACAAGAGAAGGCAGAAGAGTTTCGCCAGGGAGGCTCGGAACTATACCGTCAGGACCGTCAGGCGCGCTGACCCAGGCGCTCAGCCCTGAAGCCCTTGCGTAGGGCTCGGACCGCCTTGATGACCCCAGTCATGCTGGTTGCTTTTTCCGCCCTGGCAATCTGTGCCAGGGCGTCGCGTTCGGCTTTGCTCAATCCGTTTTTCTGTTGGAGAGAAGCACTCCGGATGAACTGCTGCCACGGTGAGACGCTGGGCGCAGCCGGCTTGGCCTTGCCCAGCAGCGAGCGTACGCGCGGATTCGCCAAAAGGTAGAGGTCCTGGGCATTGAGTTTCAGTGCGGTTGATAATTTTTCGACAACACGCTGACTCGGGTGGCGCATACCGCGCTCCAAATACCCGATATAATTCGCTCGAACCCCGACTTTTTTCGCGACCGTTTCCTGTGTCAGGCCCAATTCACGGCGGCGACCTTCGATCACTCGCCCAAAACTTTTATCAGCCATGCTCTATGACCTCCCTGCCCCCGCTGGGTGCAAAACGCGTTGCCAGATGTAGCATACTTATGGGAGTGACGCAAAAGAGAAGGCAAGGACGCGCACTGTGAGAGATATCACTCTCAGCGTGGTTTGTCGTTGGATTCGTTGGAGGAGTAGGGAGGTTCAGAAGGAAAGAAATGGCCCACGCAAAAGAGCCCGCACTAAGGCGGGCTCCTGTATGGTCGCACGGTGACTCGAACACCGGACCTCTTGCATGTGAGGCAAGCGCTCTAGCCTGCTGAGCTATGCGACCCTAATAGAGACTTCCTAGCATGGCATTAAGACTTGTGTAAGAGGGAGCGTCGGTATCAGGAGGCGGAAGAATTCGCCGATTGAGACGAACTCTCACTGGTCGAAGAGGTGGTGGAACTCTTGGTATCGCTCTTAGTCTCGCTGCTTTTGGATTCGCCATTCTTCGTATCGTCCGAGCTGGACGATTTTGAGCCGTTCTTGCCATAATCGGTCGCGTACCAGCCGCTGCCTTTGAGATGAAAGGAAGACCGGGAGATCAGTTTGGTGACAGCCGTCCTCTTGCTGCAGTGCGGGCACAGATAGCGTTTGAGCGGTTCGTCGGTAATACGCTGGGAGACCTCAAATTCTCCATCACATTTTTTACACGCGTATTCGTAGATCGGCATGACCACAGGCCTCCAAATCCCCAAGGGATTATACTTACCACGGAACGCTAATCATCCCCCTATTGATTGTCAAGGCGGCGGCCGTCACCAGGCTTAGCGTAGCGCAAGGGACAGATCGACCAGGCTTTGTACCAGAAAGATTTGGAGAAACTGGATAAAGAGCATGAGTAGCAGAGGCGTCAGATCAATGGCGCCGATGACCGTTGGAAACGGCAGGAGACGCCGCAGGGCATAGAGGACGGGGTCGGTGACAGAACAGAGAAAGCGGACAATGGGGTTATAGGGATCGGCATTGACCCAGGATAGGACAATACGAATAACCAAGATCCAGAAATAGAGCCAGAGTAAAGAGCCCAGAATGCTGGCCACTGCTTGTAAAAGATTCCCGAGAATAAACATCTTCTTGTCTTTCCTCCCCTCAGCCTCGTCCGAGTTCGCGTGACCGACGCGTGGCCGCAGCCACTGCTGCACTGACAGTCTTGGAGAAAGCGCCGGTTTCGAGGCGTTTGAGACCGGCCAACGTTGTACCACCGGGCGAGGAGACCATTTCGCGGAGTTCCTCGGGACTCTGTTTTGTCTCCTTGAGCATGGCGACCGCACCTTCCAGGGTTTGAAAGGTGAGGCGTTCGGCAACCGCTGGGCTGAGACCCGCCTTGGTACCCCCGGCAATCAGTGCTTCCGCGAACAAATACACATAGGCTGGCCCACTGCCGCTCAGTCCGGTGACCGGGTCGAGCAGTTTCTCGTCTTGGACGGCTAACGCATCGCCAACACCCCGAAAGAACCTAAGGGCCAGTTTTTCGTCCGCGGCCTTCGCTTTTGTCCCACGGACAACCGCCGTCATGCCTTTCCCTAGCAGGGCCGGCGTATTCGGCATGACACGAATCACTCGGGCATCTCCGCCCAGGCCCTTTTCCAAACGGGTCAGTGTGACGCCGGCGGCAATGGAAATAAAGCGTTTTGTCGGGGTGACAGCAGGCTGGATTTCGACCAAGACTTGATCGATAATTTGCGGCTTGACCGCCAGCACGATGGTCTGTGCTTGCCGCACAACGGTGCGGTTCTCCCGTGTGCCCTCGACCTGATAGCGACGTTTGATTTTGCGCAGCTGGGCGGGCAGGGTATCGCTGACGATAATCTCCTGCGACGTGTAGAGCTGGGCATTAATGAGGCCCTTAATCAGCGCCCCGGCCATATTCCCCGCGCCAATAAACCCAACCTTTTTCATCCTGGTCCTTCCTCTTCTCGCCTTACGCGGTAGGCGTTGTCACCGCTCACCAAAAATTGCTCGTCCAACCCGGACGATAGTCGCTCCCTCTTCAATGGCGACCGTGAAATCCTGCGTCATGCCCATCGAGAGCTCACGCAGCGGCATCCTGGCCACTCCTAGTCTAGCATAGCGCTCCCGTAGCCGCGCCAGGGTCCGAAAATAGGGACGTGCCTCGTTCGGGTCTGAGCCTGCCGGCGGAATGGCCATCAAGCCGTCGATCTGGAGATGAGACAAGGAACTGACCCCTTCGAGCAGGGCATTGAGAGCATCGGGCGGCACGCCGGCCTTGGTCTCCTCTGCGGCAAGATTTACCTCGATCAAAGCGTGCACCGTTCTGTCTTGTTTGACGCCCTGTCGGTCCAGCTCTGTGGCTAGTGAGAGACTATCAAGGGAATGAATGAGTCGAAACAGTGAGATGGCGACCTTGGCCTTGTTACGCTGAAGATGACCGATGAGATGCCAGTTTGCTGACTCTGGAACAGTATGAATCTTGCGCTGCGCTTCCTGGACGTAGTTTTCGCCAATATCGGTTGCTCCGGCTCGTAAGGCAGCCCGTACGAGTTCGGGTCCTTTTGTCTTGGCCGCACACACGAGCGTGATCTCGTCCGCGCGCCGCCCCGCGCGCTCGGCGGCCCGAGCGAGCTGTTCGGATACGCGGGCATAATTACTGGCTATATCATCCATGACCTTTTTTCTGCTGTGGGCGCTACACTGAGAGCAGACCGACCGCGCGTAGGGCGGTCGTGACCTCGTCCATGGGTAAACCGATAATATTGGTGTGTGAGCCGGAGACCTGCGCGATAAGGTCGCGTCCCTTGCCTTGAATGGCATAGGCGCCGGCCTTGTCAAAGGGCTCTCCGGTGGCGAGATAGGCGGTTACCTCCGACTCTGACAGCTCCTTAAAGGTGACCTGACTGGTGATAACCTCGGCTGTGGTCGTCTTGCCGGCTGGATCCAATATGACAAAGGCCGTCATGACTTGATGGAGCTGCCCCGAGAGGGCGGTGAGCATCTGTCGCGCATTATCCAGATTTGCCGGCTTGCCGAAGATCTGGCCTTCCAATACGACTATGGTATCGGCGGCCAATATCCAGAAACCCGGATGTCGCTCGGCGACCGTGCAGGCCTTTTCCGCGGCAATACGCGCCACATAGGTTTCCGGAGTTTCCTCACGGAGACGGGTTTCCTCCGTGAGGCTGGGGATAACCCGAAACCGGAGCGAGGTCTGTTGTAACAACTCTCGACGCCGAGGCGAGGCCGAAGCCAGGATGAGGCGGGGGACAGGGTGTTCAGATGGCATACGTTCACTTGAAGTGCGGAATGACTTCCGTTCCGAATTGGCGAATACAGGCGACAACGCGCTCTGGCGCCGGACCGAGCGGAAGGCGGAAACGCATGATAATATAATCTGCTCCGACCACCTCTTTCCACATTTCAAGCTGTTCTATGCATTCGCTGGGCGAGCCCATGACCAGGTATTTGCTCAGCTTTTTCACTGTGAAATCCGCCTCCGACGTAAATTCTTCGTTTGGGGAGAGGAGTTTCCAGCGCCAGTAGAAGAGCATCTCTTCCACCCACAACGGCCCAAACGTGTCTTCGGCCTCTTTACGGGTGGGGGCGACCCAGCCGTCCCGCATGAGCACCACTTTAGGAGAGCGACCGTGTTTCGCCGCGTTCTCGCGATACAGGGCGGCCTGAGCCTGCAAATTCGGTAGGGGGTCCCAGAAGGGCAGGATGCCCCAGGCATCCCCCAGCCGGCCGGCTCGTTTGATGGCCTCTGGGTACGCGGCTCCAACCCACAACGGTGGCCCGCCTGCCTGATAGGGTTTCGGGGTCAACATGACGTGGTCGAACTGGAAACGCTTACCGTGGTAGGAGAATGGCGTGTGACTGCCCCAGGCCAGACGTAGGATGTCGAGACTCTCTTCAAAGCGGGAGAAGCGCTGCTTATAGGGCTCGTTGAACAGTCGGAAATAGTCGGGGTGGTAGCCGAGCCCAACGCCCAATATGACCCGGCCTTTGGACATCAGGTCAATCATGGCCACATCTTCAGCCAGATGCATGGGGTTGTAATACGGCGTTTGCAGAACAAAGGTGCCAAGATCAGCCCGCTCGGTACGCGTGGCATAGCCGGCCAGCATGACCAGGGGTGGTGGGAACATGGTCTCGGTGCGGTGGTGCCGCTCGGGCAGGAAGATACCGTCAAAGCCGGCCTGCTCTGCCTCAATGCCCTCGTTCAGCAACTGGTCGCAGAACTGCGCGGCTGCCTCGGGCGAGGGTTCAGGCTGATCATACGGACCACCGTGGGTGTCAGGCATATAACCGATTTTCATGGGTCTGGTCTCTCCTCGGAATGACAACTGGTCAGGATGCTATTGCTCTGCAACACGCTAGTACGACTTCGGTAGTCCGAGCACGTGTTCACCCACGTAATTCAGCACCATTTCCTGTGAGATAGGAGCAATACGAAAGAGCCGCGCCTCGCGCCAGTAGCGTTCCACGTCGTATTCTTTGATATATCCGTAGCCGCCATGAGCTTGAATCGCCCGGTCGGCCGCTTCGCAGGCGGCCTCCGCGGCCATATACTTTGAGATGTTGGCTTCTTTGCCGCAGGGCTCGCCCTGGTCGTATAGAGAGGCGGCCTTTTGAACCATAAGTTCAGCGGTTTCCAGCTTGGCAAAGGATTCGGCCAGCGGGAATTGAATGCCCTGGTTCTTGCCAATCGGGCGCCCAAAGACCTCGCGTTCTTTGGCATACTGTACGGCTCTTTCGATCGCCCGTTTGCCCATGCCGACACACTCGGCCGCAATCAGAATACGCTCCGGGTTAATGCCATCAAGAATGTAGTAAAAGCCTCGGCCTTCTTCGCCAATCAAGTCCTCCTTGGCTACGTACAGATTGTCGATAAACAGCATATTGGTATCGACCGCCTTCCGGCCGAGCTTGTGGAGTTCCTGTATTTCCACGGCCTCAGGGTCGATGTTGGCAAAGAAGAGACTCATCCCCAGCGTTTTCTTTTCCACTTGATCAAACGGGGTGGTCCGCGTCAGCAGCAGCATTTTCTTGGACTCTTGGGCTTTGGTAATAAAGACCTTCTGACCATTGATGAGATACCCGTCACCGCTCCGGGTGGCAAAGGTGCTGATCTGGGTCGTATTCGTACCCGCATCCGGCTCGGTCACGGCAAACGACACATGGATGTCTCCCCTGAGAATGGGGCCGAGGTATTTGTCCTTGGCCGCTTGGGTGCCGTATTTGATGAGCGGCTCCAGCCCGAAGATGCCCAGATGAATGGCCGAGCAGGCCTGCGTGCCGCCGCCGCACTCGGCTACCGTCTGCATGACAAGCGCGGCTTCGGTAATGCCCAGACCGGCCCCGCCGTATTCTCTGGGGATGGTGATACCCAACCAGCCTCCATCGGCAATGGCCTGGTAAAACTCCCAGGGGAATTCCCCGCTCTCATCTCGCTCTCGCCAGTATTCATCCGGAAAACGTGAACACAGTGCACGGACCTGTTTGCAAATCTCTTCCTGCTCGTCTGTCAACTGGAAATCCATAGCTGCCCTCCTGCGTGCGCCTCATCTCTACCATTTGACTACGGCCCTGCCAATTCCTCCCAATGTTTCGGACGCTCTGGATCGCCGTCGGATTCCTTGCGTGAAAAAACGACCCCAGATAGGGTACGGACCGAGCTGGCCGACTCTCAGAACGGCCGCAGATGGAGCGAATCAGGAGGAAAACATGGCCGGACGATTGGACGGGAAAGTCGCACTTATTTCAGGTGGAGCGAGTGGTATTGGCGCGGCCCACGCACGAGTGTTTGCGGCCGAGGGAGCGCAGGTCGTTATTGGCGACATCCAGGCGGCCAAAGGTCAGGAGATTGCTGCCAGCGTCAATAACAATGGAGGCGAGGCGGTCTTTGTCCGTTTGAATGTCACGAGTGAAAACGACTGGCAGAACGCTGTTCATGCAGCCGTGGCGCGATTCGGCAAGCTGACCACGCTGATCAATAATGCCGGGGTATACTGGCCGAGTGGGGTCGAGGAGGAGACCCGGGACAAGTGGCAGAAGATGATCGAGATCAATCAGACGGGTGTCTGGTTGGGCATGAAAACCGCGGCACCGGCGCTACGTGAATCCGGGAATGCGGCCATTGTGAATATTTCATCCTTGTATGGTCTGATCGGCAGCCCAGGCTCCATCGCTTATCACGCCTCAAAGGGTGCGGTGCGGCTCATGACCAAAGCTGCGGCCTTGGAGTATGTGCGGCAGGGGATACGGGTGAACTCCATTCATCCCGGCCAGATTGATACGCCCATTCTGGCCGGCCTAACCCCGGAGCAGGATGCCCAGATCAAAGAGGCCACGCCCATGGGCCGGCTAGGCCGCCCGGAAGAAATCGCCTTTGGCTCGCTCTATCTGTGTTCTGATGAGGCGTCCTATACCACTGGAACCGAACTGGTTATCGACGGTGGCTGGTTTGCCCAGTAACGAAGCCAGTAACGAAGAGAGGAGAACGATAATGAACCGACGGAATCAGATTGCCATGACGACAGAAGAACTCTCCGCCTACCTGAATGAAGCGCGGAATATGTCGCTGTGTACCATCGGCAAGGACGGCTATCCGCATGTGGTGGCCATGTCGTATATGGCCAAGGACGGCCTTATTTATATGTCGTCCTTCAAGAAGGCCCAAAAAGTTGTGAACGCTAAAAGGAATCCTAAGGTCGCGGTCATGGTCGAATCCGGTCGGGCCTATAGCGAACTCAAGGGCGTCCTGATTCGGGGCGACTGTGAAGTAATCGACGAGCCGGAAGCAGTCTGGGAGCTCATGAAAGAGGTGCGTGACTTCCAGGGAACAACGGTGACGCCAACGGAGGACGCGGTGCTGAAGGAGCGCGCCAAGAAACGCGCCGTTCTCAAGATTACGCCGGCCAAAACCTCGAGCTGGGATCACACCAAATTGCCGGAAGGGGTGTACTAGATGAGTGGAGGACCAAGGTTTGGGAATCTCTTTTGACTGGCTAGTGTCTCAATTGGGCCCCCAGCCCTCTCCCTCTAGGGAAGAGGGCGTAGAAAATCCCCTCTTGGGAGGGGTGCCGCGCAGCGGCGGGGTGGGTTCTGCGATCAGGTCATGTCTGGGGGGACTCAGCCCGCCAGGGGAGAGGGAGTAAGCCTTCCCGTTTCTCTTTTCATTAGCCATCCATAGAGAGCGCTCATCGCTTTTTTTTCTTCCCGTACCGCTGTGGGCGGCGGGCGCGAAAGTCGAGTCGGACAGGCGTGCCTTCGAGGTCAAACGCCCCTCGGAGTTGGTTCTCCAAATACCGTTCGTAGTGGGCCGGGACGCCATCCGGCGAGCTGGTATACACGGCAATTTTGGGCGGCCTGGTTTCAACCTGGGTGGCGTAATAAAAGCGCACCGGCTTGCGGTGATAGATGGGGGCCGGGTGGCGGGTAGTCCACTCGGTAAACGCCTGATTCAAGACCGGAGTCGGAATCTCTGTGCGATGCGCCTGGGCCACGCGGGTGGCGGTGGGCAGCAAATGTTTTACCCGTGAGCCGGTCAGGGCGGACAGGAAAACAATCGGCAGCGGCTGTGTAACCGGGAACTCCTCGCGTAGCGCCCGTATGAATTGGGGCTGATTTTTTCTGTCCGACGGAATCAGGTCCCATTTATTGACGACAAGCACAATGCCGCGTCCGCGCTCCCAGGCGTAGCGAATGAGCCGCGCGTCCTGATCGGTCATACCCTCCTGGGCGTCAAAGACCAGCAGGCCAATCTCCGCCCGCTCCAGGGCTTTCAGGGCGATCAGGGCGCTGGCCTGCTCAATATGCTCATGAATGCGGGTCCGCCGCCGCACGCCGGCGGTATCGACCAGCAGAATGTGCTTGTCCTGCCAGACCAGCCAGCTATCAACGGCATCGCGTGTCGTCCCCGGAGTGGAGTCCACAATGGAGCGCTCGACTCCTACCAGGCGGTTGAGAAGGGAAGATTTGCCAACGTTGGGCCGTCCGATAATGGCCAGCCTGAGGTCCGGTTTGGCACCGGGAGTTGCTGCGTCAAGGACAGCGGGGGAGGGGGTTTCTTCTTGTTCCGAAAAGGTCTCGATCACCGTATCCAGCAACTCGGAAACGCCCCGACCGTGGGCGGCCGAAATGGGAAAGAGGGAATCGAGGCCCAGGGCGTAGAACTCGTTCGAGGTGAGCTCCTGCTTGTCACCATCGATCTTATTGACCGCAAAAAAAACAGGCGTGTCACTCCGCCGCAGCAGATCAACCGCCTGGGCGTCTGCCGGGTTGACACCTTCCTTGCCGTCGAACAGAAAAATAACCAGGTCGGCTTCCGCAATGGCCAGGCGCGTCTGTTCCTGCACCCGTCCGACAAGCCCTTCCTTTTCGCTCGGATCAATACCGCCGGTATCCACGAGCAAAAACGGGCTACCATGCCATTTTACTTGGGCGAAATTACGGTCCCGGGTGACACCCGGCGTATTGTCCACAACGGCCTTGCGCCTGCGGCTCAGACGATTAAACAGCGTGGACTTGCCAACGTTGGGGCGACCGACCAAGGCAACGACCGGCAGGCGTTCGGGTGAGACGGCTTGGACAGGGATTTCAGTCACCGCTTCCATACACAGGCTATTGTCTACACGCCGCGCCCCCAGACTCCAACCCCGCACCCCCGGAGACAGGAGACCGAGCAAGAGGAGCAGTTGACGACCGCGGAGAAAAAGCATTCTCTTGTGACATCAACGTGAACAGAAAAAGGAGGTCGTATGCCAAAATTATCAGTTGCCGAACGTGACGCATTTCTCCAGGAGCGGGGTCATTTGGCCCGGCTTGCCACCCTTCAGGAAGACGGCAGTCCCAGTGTGGTGCCGGTCTGGTTTGTGTACGAGGACGGAAAAATCATTATCACCCCGCGCAAATACTCGGCCTTCTGGGCCAACGTCCAAAGAGACGCGCGGGTGGCCATTACGATTGATGAAGAAGCCGGGCTATATCGCAAGGTACTGGTCGAAGGAAAAGCCGAGGTGCTCTATCCGCTCGGCCACGACGACGAATGGCGGGACATCTACCGCCGTATTACCCTGCGCTACGTGGACGAAGAGTCGGGCGACTACTATCTGACCGAGACGCACGACCGGCCCCGCGCCCTGATCGGCGTCGCTCTGGAATCGGCCAAGGTCATGACCTGGCGCATGCCCGGCGAAGGCGAGCCCTTCAGCGGCATCTGGGCCACGCGCTTTTATGAGCAGGGCTCCAAAATGCGAGAGCAGGTCGCCAGCGGCGGCGGTGAAGCCGGCGGGGATAAACTCAAGGTCGGCTGACCGCCCTCGCCCGTATTCATCTCAGTAGAATCACACTCCTTATTGGACAAATTTTATGACTGGCCATATAATATGTCCATTTCAAACGGAGAAACGATATGAAAACGATTGGCGCTGCAAAGTTCAAGGAACAGTGCTTGGCATTATTGGACCGACTTGACGCCGAGGGCTTAATCGTGACCAAGCACGGCAAGCCGGTCGCACGCGTTGTTCCCTACGACCAGCAGTGCGCCGACCTGATCGGCAGCCTGCAACACAAGATCAAAATTCAAGGCGGCATTTTGACAACCGGTGTCCACTGGAATGCCGATGCTCAATCTTGACACACACATGCTGGTCTTCGCGCTCAACGGGGAACTCCGGCCGGCTGAGCGGGCGCTCTTGGCCCAGAACAGATGGTCAGTGGCGGCTATTGTCCTATGGGAATTGGCCAAGCTGATTGACCTCGGTCGGGTAGACATGGACCTTGACGACCGTGACGTAAGCCGGGTCCTGAACCGCATACAGATATGGCCGCTTGATCTCGCTGTTGCCCGCGCCTCCACTCATCTCGATTTTGAGAGTGATCCAGCAGACCAACTCATTGCCGCCACCAGCATCGTGCACAACATTCCGTTGCTCACGCGCGACCGCGTCATACGCCGCTCGAAGCTCGTCCCCCTGGCCATTCCCGGAAGCGGCTGAGGAAACGCAAAGAAAGGCCGGCCACATGGGACAACACACGTCACTGTCACGATTCGTAACCCGGCTGAGTCGGACTGCCTGCCCGGCGAAGACGAACCGTTCAGCGGCATCTGGGCCACGCGCTTTTATGAGCAGGGCTCCAAAATGCGAGAGCAGGTTGCCAGCGGCGGCGGTGAGGCTGGCGGGGATAAGTTGAAGGTGGGGTAACGTTTGGCTCTTTCGCTGAACTAGCGCTACTCCGAGCGACAGACCCATTGGAGAAGACAGATGCCTGCTCACCTGCTTAATTTTTTCATTTTTTCCGGTGCCCTGATTCTCTCCTGGGTGGTCGGCGCGGTCGTGCCGCCGACCTGGACGGTGAGCCAGGCCGTGCTGGACGTCCACACGGACGGCGACGGGCGTTTGTACTATATCGCCCGGAGCGAGCCCGTGTATTTCGAGGCGGTTCCCATTGAGCGCGCGGAACTCAACCCGGCACGGGTTGACGGCTCGAACGTCGCACCCGCAGTGACGGAGGAGTTTGCTGTGGCCACCGTCACGCGCGACGGACAAGCCACGCAGGTCTATTACCGGCTTACCGCCCAGTATCACTGGGGTTATTGGTCGTTGCTGCCGGCGGTTGTCGCGGTGCTGCTGTGTTGGGTCACGAGAGAACCCGTCCCCGCGCTGCTGGGCGGCATCGTCTCCGGCGCGCTGATTCTGGGGCAGTACGACCTGACGGGCCAGGTGCTGATTCCCGCCCTGGCCACGACCAATGCGGCCGGCATTCTGTTGCTGTATTTGTGGCTGCTCGGCGGGCTCATGGGAATCTGGTCGCGGACAGGGGCGGCCCAGGCCTTCGCCGAGTTCATGACCGTGCGTTTCGTGCGTGGCCCAAAGACTGCCAAGCTGGTGGCCTGGATGCTGGGCGTCATCTTCTTTCAGGGCGGAAGCATGAGCACGGTGCTGGTCGGCACCACGGTCAAGCCGATTGCCGACAAGGAAAATGTGAGTCACGAAGAACTGGCCTATATTGTCGATTCGACCGCCTCGCCCATTGCCTCACAGCTCGCGTTCAACGCCTGGCCGGGCTATGTGCAGGCGTTCATCTTTGTCTCCGGGGTCGGTTTCCTGGCGACCGAGGCGGATCGCATCAGCTTTTTCTTTCAGAGCGTTCCGTTTTGTTTCTATGCTATTTTCGCGGTTCTCGGCACGTTTTTGCTCGGCATTGAAAAGCCCCTTTTCCTGGGTAAGCGGCTGGCGGCGGCCATGGACCGCTCCCGCACCACCGGTCAGCTCGACGCGGACGGGGCCGAACCGCTGAGTGCCAAGGAATTGCAAGCCAGCAACGTACCCGCGGGCTATACGCCGCACGTGTTGGAGTTCTTCCTGCCCCTAGGCGCGCTGATCGGTATTGCGATCGGCACCTTTGTTGTCACGGACTCGCCCAATGTGCACTGGGCGTTTGGCGCGGCCCTCCTCCTGGCGGTGGGTATGGCGCTGGCCAAGGGTATGGCGCTCAAGGAACTCATGGCCGGGTTTCACGATGGCATCCGGGGCGTGGTGCTCGGCTCGGTGATCCTGCTGCTGGCCATCACGATCGGCGGCGTCAACACCCAGACCGGGGGCGCGGTCTTTCTGGTTGACCAGCTCGGCGAGAGTATTCCCTACTTTCTCCTGCCGGTCCTGCTTCAGCTCCTGACCATGATCATTGCCTTTTCCACCGGGACGAGTTGGGGCACCTATGCGGTGGCGTTTCCGCTGGCCATGCCGCTCGCCTGGGCCATTGCCGGGGCGCACGGTCTCGCCCATCCCGAGCTGTTCATGACGCTGTGCTTTGCCGCGGTAATGGATGGCAGCGTCTATGGCGACCAGTGCTCGCCGATCTCGGATACCACCGTCCTGAGCGCCATGTGTACCGGCTGCGACCTGATGGACCACGTCAAGACGCAGATTCCGCAAGCCTCGGTTGCCGCCGCTCTGGCGGCCATCTGCTGGACCAGCATCGCGTTTCTGACCGCGTAAAGCCAAGGGAACCTCAAATTTGTGTCCCTTCCGTCGAAGGGATACAATATGCCTGTACTATTCTTACGTTTCTATGGGGAGATGCTGATGTCTTTCTTGCTTCGCCTTTGCCTTGGGCTCATGGTCCTGGTTCCGTCTCTGGCGCATGCCGCGGCGCTGGAGAATCCGGGGAATGGTTTGCCTTATTCGGGCGTTGGGGTCATTTCGGGCTGGAAGTGTGAGACTAGCGGGCCGCTCACCGCCCACATCTACGATGAGGACATGATGCTCGCTTGGCCGGACCCAATTCCCTTGGTGTACGGAACCGAGCGCACCGATGTCCGTGACAACGGCCAATGTCTGGATAATGACCATGACAATGTCGGCTTTGTTGCTATCTGGAACTGGGGGAATCTTGGGAGTGATGGGACCTACACGGTGGTCGTCGAAGAGGAGGGCATGGAGCTTGCCCAGAGCACGGTTAAGGTCACCATGGTCGGGCCGGAGTCTCAGCCGCAGTTCCTGACAGGAGCGAGTGGTGAGTGCCGCGTCTCGGATTTCCCTACACCGGGAGAGAGCACGCTGTTTGAGTGGAATCAGAATACGCAGCATCTGGAAGCTGTCATGCGGGATCCGTCCACAGACCTTGACACGGTTCCGTCTCTGGCGCATGCCGCGGCGCTGGAGAATCCGGGGAATGGTTTGCCTTATTCGGGCGTTGGGGTCATTTCGGGCTGGAAGTGTGAGACTAGCGGGCCGCTCACCGCCCACATCTACGATGAGGACATGATGCTCGCTTGGCCGGACCCAATTCCCTTGGTGTACGGAACCGAGCGCACCGATGTCCGTGACAACGGCCAATGTCTGGATAATGACCATGACAATGTCGGCTTTGTTGCTATCTGGAACTGGGGGAATCTTGGGAGTGATGGGACCTACACGGTGGTCGTCGAAGAGGAGGGCATGGAGCTTGCCCAGAGCACGGTTAAGGTCACCATGGTCGGGCCGGAGTCTCAGCCGCAGTTCCTGACAGGAGCGAGTGGTGAGTGCCGCGTCTCGGATTTCCCTACACCGGGAGAGAGCACGCTGTTTGAGTGGAATCAGAATACGCAGCATCTGGAAGCTGTCATGCGGGATCCGTCCACAGACCTTGACACCTGTACAGAGGGGCTCACGGTGCATCCCGAAGAGATGTGCAGTGGCTCTCTCGTTGTCTTCGGGCAGGAGGTTGACTTTATTTTTTCTGTTGATGCCGATGGACGAGGGTGTATCGAGGTGAATATAGAATTTAACATTGATTGCTTTAATACCGCTGAGGAATTTGAGAGCCTCCTCTCTATTTTACAAATTACCGGTCCCGCTATCACCAAGAATGACGATGGGAGTTGGACCATTGACAGCATCCCGACCGAGCTATGAGAAGATGCTGCTGTCTTCCCTGCTTCGCCTTTGCCTTGGGCTCATCGTCCTGGTTCCGTCTCTGGCGTACGCCCAACCCACCGGTGTCCTTGAGATTCCCGACGACGAGACCACCGTATCGGGCGTCGGGGTTATCTCGGGCTGGAAGTGTGAGGCCGAGGGGGACATCACCATCAGACTCAACGATGGAAACCCTATTCCCGCGACGTATGGGTTGCCCCGTGCAGACACCAGCGGGGTCTGCGGTAATGACGGGAATAATGGATTTTTCAGCTACACGAACTGGGGCAACCTTGGCGATGGAGAACACACCGCGGTCGCCTACGACAATGGCGTAGAGTTTGCTCGAAGCACGTTTGAGGTAACCACCCTCGGGACGGAGTTCCTGACAGGAGCAAGCGCCCAGGTCAGTGTCACGGACTTTCCTACACCGGGAGAGACCACGACCTTTCAGTGGAATCAGGCGACTCAGCATCTTGAGGCGGTCTCGCGGGAGCCGGCGTGTAGAGAGACGCTCACGATGAAGCCGGGAGAGACGTGCCGTGGCTCCATCTCTCTTGAGCTTGATACCTCCCGCCTGGGTGAGATCAGCACCGGTTTTACTTTTGCTGTTGAGGCTGAGGCTGAGGGCCGGGGGTGCATAGGCATCAGCGGCCTTCCTGCATTCAATTATTGCTATTCGGCCCGCCTTCCGAACGTTTTCGGTAAGATCGGGGTTTCTGTCATAAGGAATGAGGATGGGAGTTGGACCATTGATCGCTTCCCACTTGTTGATCTTGGGGAGTGCGTTATTGACTTAACGGTGAAGCCGGGGGCGAAGTGCAGTGGCTCTATAGACCTTCCCGTTGGCGATATTGACTTTACTTTTTCTGTTGAAGCCGATGGAGAGGGGTGTATTGAGGCCGAGGTGGATGTGCCTCTCGTGGGTGGTAAGAGTGTCGATGCGTGCTTTGATACGCGTAAGGATTTCCAAAAGGTTCTTGACAAGATCGACGATATTATCGAAATCGGCGCCTTTGCTGCCAAGAACGTCGATGGAAGTTGGACTATTCTCGACTTCCTGTAGGCGCGCTCCCCTGTAGCCGGTCTCTGAACCTCATGGCTCAGGCGCCGGCTGCTCACCAAGGGCCACGAGCAGTTCCTGGCGGACATCGGCGTCTTGTTCTCGGTCCAGGACGGTCTTGAGGCTAGTCGTGTGCGCCAGACGGCCCAGCGCCCAGGCCGCATGACCACGGATCAGGGGTTCAGGGTCATGCAGAGCTGCTCGTAGCGGGCCGACCGCTTCCTGATTGTCGCTATTTCCCAGGGCAACGGCGACATTGCGCAGCAAACCGCGGCGCTTGGTGCGCCACACCGCGGAGCGCCGGAAACGGGCTCGAAAGCCGTCCTCGTCCAGCCGTAACAGTTCAGGGAGAGATGGAAACAACTCGTCTACCAGGTCGTGGCGGGGCTGGCCGAACTTGGTATTCCACGGACAGACCTCCTGGCAGATGTCGCAGCCGAAAATCCAGTTGCCAAGCTTGGGGCGTAGCGCGTGCGGAATCGGACCGCGATGTTCGATTGTTAAATAGGAAATACACAGGGGTGACTTGAGGACATAGCCCGTCGCCAGGGCGTCGGTCGGACAATCATCGAGGCAGCGCGTACAGCTGCCGCAATGGTCGCTCGGCATGCCTTCGCCCTCAAGGTCGAGGCTGACAAGAATCTCGGCCAGAAAAAACCACGAACCCATGGATTTATGCAGCAGCATGGTGTTTTTACCGAACCAGCCCAAGCCGCTGCGGTACGCCCAGTCGCGTTCCAGCAACGGGCCGGTGTCCACATAAGGCCGAGCCCAAATCCCAGGCTGCTGGTCTTTCAGAAAGGCAACGAACTGTTTCAGCTTTTTTGTAATGACGTCGTGATAATCCGTTCCAGCTGCATAGGCGGCCATACGACCTCGCAGCTCGTGTTGCCAATTTACCTCGGGCAGCACG
The DNA here is from genome assembly GCA_965243855.1 of uncultured Binatia bacterium (SeqCode). Taxonomy (GTDB): domain Bacteria; phylum Desulfobacterota; class Binatia; order Bin18; family Bin18; genus Bin18. Next base: position 1,034,423 of record CBDEWE010000003.1, read on the forward strand.
GGCGGAGAGTAGGGGAAGCCCAGGCAAATGACGCTGCGGGCTTGCGGAAACGGAATATGCGGGTCAATGCGTCGTTGGGGTTCCCTGGCTAAATACTGCATCTCTCCGGCAAAGCCCTGGGCCAGCCAGTCACTGAAGAACGATGCGCGTGGCAGCACCGATAGGCGCGTGAAGCCACACAGCGTAAAACCGAGTCTGGCCGCCTCGGTCCGGATTGCGTTTTCGAGTGACACGGCTTTGTGGTAGCATACACGCATCCGGGTCAAAACGGGCACAGGGATTGACGCGGAGAAAGATAGACCTTATCTATCTCTTTTGAGGAGGCCGGTATGGATAATCTGGATCAAGAGACACAACTCCAATCCAACGATACCCCGCAGGAGGCGGCTCCTATAGCTGATGGGCCGGCCCTGTCACTGTCTGATTTGGCCGTAGAAAAAGTGAAAGAGACCATGCTCAAGGAAGGCATGCAGGAGGGCGGGTTGCGGGTCTCGGTGGTGGGCGGTGGCTGTTCCGGCTTCCAGTATAGCCTTGGTCTCGATGCTGCTGCGCGGGAGGATGATATTGTGGTCGAACAGGGTGGCGTCAAACTGTTCGTTGACCCCATTAGCCACCAATACGTGCATGGAACCATGCTTGATTATGTCAACGGGCTGCATGGGGCGGGCTTTAAGTTCGTCAACCCGAATGCGACCCGGACCTGCGGCTGCGGCTCGTCGTTCGCCGTCTAAATCTCTCTTCCCCAACTGAAGAAATACCGAAGGGCCTGGAACTCTCCAGGCCCTTTTGCTTTCCATGCCCCGCTTCGCGCATCTCATTTTCGACCTGGATGGAACCCTGGTTGATACCAAGGCCGACCTGGCTGCGGCAACCAACCACATGTTGCGGGAGCTGGGTCTTCCGCTCCTGTCCGTCGCCCAAGTCGAAAGCTTTATCGGGCTTGGCGCGCGTGTGCTGATCGAACGGGCGCTGGGCCAAGAGCGGGCTCATCTGGTGGCGGACGGCTTCGCGCTCTTCATGGACTATTACGACGCCCATCTGCTCGATCAGACCACACCCTATCCAGGCATGGAAACATTGCTCACAGCCGCCCGCGCCCAGGGAGTGAGCCTGTCTGTATTGACGAATAAGCCGGAACAACCAACCAGAGCAATTCTGTCGGGCTTGGGGCTGATAGATTATTTTAGTGCTGTCATTGGAGGGGATACCCTGCCGAAGCGAAAACCCGACCCGCAAGGGGTTTTCGTGTTGCAGCAAGCGGTTGGCTGTGCTCTGACCGAGACGCTGCTGATCGGTGACTCTGAGATTGATATGCGCACGGGCCAAGCCGCGGGTATTGCCACCTGTGGGGTGACGTGGGGATTTGGGCACGCGGGTTTTGAGACCTGCCCACCCACGTTTCTGGTTGAAACGGTATCGGCGCTTCAGCAGATAGCTGTGGGCCGGTCGCTACCCCCCTAATGGCCGACGCAGCCGCTCGGCCATGCGGACCGCTTCAACGGTCTCTTTGACATCGTGGGTGCGGATGATGTGGGCCCCGTTGACCACCGCAATGGCGGCACAGGTCAGCGAGCCAATGAGACGATCCTGGACCTTGGGCTGATCCAGAATTTTCCCAATAAAGGACTTGCGCGAGGCCCCGACGAGGAGGGGAAATCCTAACGACCGGAGGTCTGCCAGTGTCCGCAGCACCAGGCAATCCCACTCATCCCAGGCGATCCCAGGCTTACGAAAAAATCCGATTCCGGGGTCGAGCACGATCCGTTGCCCTGGAATGCCGGCCTGCTTCGCACGCGCCAGGCTGTCTCGCAGGGCGTTCCGGATGCGCTCCAGGGGCGGTCCACTTTGGGGGCGCTGTTCACTGGCCATCAGAATCGCGCCGGCTCCAGAATGGGCAATCAGTGGAGCCATAGCTGGATCGTTCTTCAAACCACTGACATCGTTGATAATCCGAGCGCCCGCCCGCAGGGCGGCCTGAGCCGGCTGGGTCCGCTTGGTATCGGCAGAGATGGGAATCGAAACAGCCGCAGCAGTGGCTTCAACCGCCTGGGCTAAACGTTCGGTTTCTTCTGCAACGGAAATATCAGTTTTCAAGTATGGGGCGGTGGACATCGCCCCAATATCAATGATATCAGCTCCTTCACCTGCCAGTGCATGCGCCGTTTCCGCTATCTGCTCACGATTGGTCTGGACTGAGCCTGGGTAAAAGGACTCAGGGCTGACGTTCAGAACGGCCATAATCCGGACCGGCAGTGTGTCGCCGACCGGGATGCCTGCCAATTGCGCAGAGAGGGAGGGGGGGACGTGGCTCATGAGGGGCATGCTATACCGTTACTGAGCAGAAGTTGAGACCAGCCTGGGGGAGAGACGGCAGAAGTGGCATTTTTGGTTTGCGGGCTCCTGCATTTTTCACTACACTACCCTGGCGTGAGATAGGAGAATAAAACTATGAAATTGTACGACTTCCCCCTCAGCCCCTACTGCCAAAAAGTCCGCCTCGTATTGGCTGAAAAAGAGTTATCGTACGATAAAGTCTTTGTTGATCTGACGAAGAACGAACAACGCAGTCCTGAATTTCTCCGGTTAAATCCGTACGGTAAGGTGCCGGTCCTGATCGATGACGAAGAAGTCATTTACGACTCGACGTTTATTAACGAGTATCTTGATGATGAATATCCGCATCCCCCGCTGCGACCTGAGCCTTCCGGGGACCGGGCCCGGGTGCGGATGTTTGAAGACTTTTCTGACACGTCCTTTACGGCGCAGTGTGGACTGCTGTACGCCGAGCTGCGGAAACCCGAAGATCAAATCGACCACGAGCGCGTGCAGCACTATCAGGGAGACATCATTCGCGTGCTCGAATTTCTTGACCGGCATCTGAACGGCAAAGAATATCTGGTTGACGAATTTTCATTAGCCGACCTCGCGTTTACCCCTCGGCTGTTGATTCTGTCGCAGCTCGGGGTCGAACTCCCGTCTCGGCTGAGACATGTTTCGGCCTGGATTAAGCGTTTATCCCAGCGTCCGTGCGTGGAACAGTTGTTGAAGGAACTCAACATGGCGTAGCCTGTCCGGTATGGGCCTGGAGTGGGGAAATCCTGCCAACTCGGATATTGTGTATCCCCAGTGAGGAAAGCGAGCCTGCTGTGTCTGAACTGCCTGACATTATTCCGGTTTTTCCTTTGCCGAACGTGGTCCTGTTCCCGCGTGTCCAGCTCCCGTTGCACATCTTTGAGCCGCGCTACCGCGCCATGGTGCGGGATGTCATGGAGGCAGAACCGCCACTTATCGGCATGGCCCTGCTCCGGGGTGACTGGCAAGAGCAGTATGAAGGCAACCCCCAAGTGTTCCCCATAGGCTGTGTGGGGAAGATGGTAAAGACCGTGCCGCTCCCGGACGGGCGGTTTAATATTCTCCTGCAAGGGTTACGGGAATATCGCATCCAGGAAGAATTCCACGATAAGAGCTATCGTCGGGCCCAGGTAGAATGGCTCCCGCAGAGAAACCAGACGCTTGAGCCTGCGCAACGTGAGGCCATCGGCCGCTTGTTGGCGTCCTATTTGCAGAAGGATGAGATTGTACAGAAATTCATGGCGGATTCCGATATCACTGATGAGCTCTTCATTAATTTCTTTGCCTTTCAACTCGACCTCCTGCCTATCGAGAAGCAAAGCCTGCTGGATGCCGCCACGCTCGACGAGCGGGCGACCTGCCTACGGGATATTCTTGACTTCAAGTTGTCAGAGGGCCGCTGGCCGGAGGGTGGGGGCGGGGGAAAAGATCGTCTCCACTAAAAACTGCCTTGACAAACACAGGTCCCCTCATAATGATGCGGCATATACAGTATGATAGTGGTGAGCTTACTATTATACGGAGGTAGACAGGAGCCCATGAAACGGAAAGAAGAGATGACGTGGTGGGAGCGGCTGTATATCCCGGAAATCGTGCGTGGTCTTGTTGTCACCATGTCCCACTTCTGGCGCAATCTGGCTCTGCATATGCTGCATGCGCTCGGCTTTGCCAAAGGGACGCGCGCCGCGTATACGGTCCAATATCCGGAAGAGCGCAAGCGTTACCCCGACGTCTACCGGGGAAGTCACCGTTTGACGCTCAAAGAGGATGGCTCGGTCCGCTGTACCTCGTGTTTTCTGTGCGCAACGGCCTGCCCGGCCAACTGTATTCATATCGAGGCCGGGGAACATCCCGACCCCGACGTGGAAAAATTTCCGTTGCGCTATGAAATCGATACCCTGCGCTGCATTTACTGCGGGATGTGCGTCGAAGCCTGTCCGTGTGACGCGATCCGGATGGATACCTATGTGCATCCGCGTATCTGGGGCTATGACCGCCAGGATTTTATCGAATCCAAAGAAGTCCTTATGAATCGCTCTCGCACCCTGGCGACGGGTGGACGGGATTCCATTATGACTGAAATGCTGGAGAGTTATCAGGAAGCAGAGCAGAGAGTGGCCAGGGAGATTGGCGCTCCCGGAGCCTGAGGCTCTCTCGCGGAGGCAGACTATGGCAAAGACCTACCAGGAACTCATGGCCGAGGCCCGAGACAGCGTACCGGAAGTCACGATTGACGAGGTGCAAGCCCAAATGGAAAACGGCGCACGGCCGACCTTGCTCGATGTGCGGGAACGCGAGGAGTACCGTGAGGGCCATCTCGAAGGATCGGTCCCGCTCCCGCGCGGCTTTCTCGAAATGCGCATCGAAGAGGCCGTGCCGGATAAGGGCACTCCCATCGTGGCGTATTGTGCCGGTGGCGTCCGCTCGCTCATCGCCGCTCGGACGCTCAAGGAAATGGGCTATGAAAATGTAACTTCCATGTCCGGTGGCTACACGGCCTGGAAAAACGCCGGCTATAAATGGGTGGCAGACCGACAGTTCACCCCAGAGCAGATCACGCGCTATGCACGGCATTTTACCCTGCCGGAAGTCGGGGAAGCCGGCCAGGCCAAACTGCTCGATGCCAAAGTGTTATGCGTGGGGGCGGGCGGCCTCGGCTCGCCGGTGGCCTTATATCTGGCCGCGGCCGGAGTCGGTACGATAGGGATTGCCGACCATGACACCGTTGATATGAGCAATCTCCAACGCCAGATTCTGCACACCAACGACCGGGTCGGGATGCCCAAGGTAGAGTCGGCGCAACTGACCCTGAACGCGCTCAACCCCGATGTGAACATCGTCCAATTCAAAGAGCGCCTCTCTTCCGAAAACGTCATGCGTATTATTGACGGCTTCGACATCGTGGTGAATGGCTGTGACAACTTCCCGACCCGCTATCTCATTAACGATGCCTGCATCATGGCCAAGAAGACGCTCGTCGATGGCTCGATCTTCCAGTTTGAAGGCCAGGTCACGGTTGTCGATCCGACTGAAGGCCCGTGCTATCGCTGCTTGTTTCCTGAGCCACCACCACCGGGGATGGCCCCGAGCTGTGCCGAAGCAGGCGTACTCGGTGTTCTGCCCGGACTCGTCGGCTGTGTGCAGGCGCTCGAAGTAATCAAGATTATTCTCGGCGCTGGGAATCCGCTTGTCGGACGGATGATGCATTTTGATACGCTCAGCTCGGAAATCCGGGTATTAAAACTGCGCAAAGACCCGAACTGTCTGGTGTGCGGCGACAACCCGAAAATCACGGAGCTGATCGATTACGAAGAGTTCTGTGGTCTGCGACCGGTCAACGCCGCCTAGCCCGAGGGGAGCTGTTTCAGCACCACGATGGATATGGCCGATTCCGTCACCATAACCGTCAAGCTTTTTGCGGCGCTGAAAAAATACACCCCGCAGGGGAGTCCAGATGGAGTCTCGCTCTCCCTGCCTGCTGGGGCAACGGTCCAGGACGCGGTTGATATGCTAAACATTCCGCGCGAACAGGCAGGTATGCTTGTTGTGGGCGATACCTATGTCGAAGTGGGGACGGTCCTTGAAAACGGACTGGAACTGAGCATTTTCCCGCCGCTTGCCGGTGGGGTGTGTGGATAGTCACGGATAAGAAGGGCGCATGCCAGGGGATGATAGTGGAAAGGGGCACGGTAGACCGTGTCCCTTTTTTACCTTTAGGGGGAGGGACGAATCGTGAAGGCTGATCTCAACGCTTTACAGGCGACCGCGGATACACTGCGTATCCATTCACTGCGTACCACAGCCGCGGCAGGGTCGGGTCATCCGACATCGTGCATGTCTGCTGCGGATATCATGGCAGCCGTGTTCTTTGCCGACATGCGTTTCGACCCTGCCAATCCGACCCATCCGGGCAATGACCGGTTTGTGTTGTCAAAAGGGCACGCCGCTCCCGTCCTGTATGCGGCCCTGGCAGAAGCCGGAGCCCTGCCGCTGGAGCAGTTACCCTCGCTCCGCAAGTTCTCCAGTGATCTGGAAGGCCACCCCACGCCGCGTATTCCCTGGGTGGGTGCCGCAACCGGCTCACTCGGGCAGGGACTCTCCGTTGGTGTCGGTATGGCGCTGAATGGCAAGCGCCTGGATAAACTCGACTACCGCGTCTATGTCCTGCTGGGCGACGGAGAGGTCGCAGAAGGCGGCGTCTGGGAAGCGGCAGCCATGGCGTCGTACTATCAGCTCGACAACCTCATCGGCATTGTTGATGTGAATGGCATGGGGCAGAGCGAGCGGACCATGTACAACTTTGACGTGGAGACCTATCAGCGCCGTTTTGCCGCATTCGGTTGGAACGCGCTCGTGGTTGATGGCCACAATATCGAAGAAGTCATGGCCGCGCTCGACCAGGCCCACGCCACTAAAGACCAGCCAACCATGCTGGTTGCCAAGACCTTCAAGGGCAAAGGTGTCTCTTTTCTTGAGGATAAACCCGGCTGGCACGGAAAGCCGCTCAAGGGGGATGATCTGGACAAAGCGCTGGGTGAGTTGACACTCGACCGGAGCGCAGAGGTGCCTGATGTGACACGGCCGCAAACCAATGGGTTTTCTCCGGCCGGTACCAGCGGAAGCGTCCCCGCCCCGGCCTATGATTTAGGGGAGAAGATCGCGACCCGCGTGGCCTACGGAACCGCCCTGGCCAAGCTCGGAGCCGTGGACTCCCGGGTGGTCGCCCTTGACGGCGACACCAAGAATTCGACCTTTGCAGAAACCTTTCTCAAGGCCCACCCGGAGCGATATTTCGAGAGTTATATTGCCGAGCAGAACATGGTCGGAGCCGCAGTTGGGCTGGCGGCGTGCGGCAAGATTCCGTTTGCCTCGACGTTTGCGGCCTTTCTCACACGGGCGTTTGACCATATCCGTATGGCGGCCATCTCTGGTGTGCGCATTAAATACGTTGGCTCGCATTGCGGGGTCTCGATTGGGGAAGACGGCCCGTCTCAGATGGGGTTGGAAGACTTGGCCATGATGCGGGCCATTCCCAACTCGGTCGTCCTCTATCCTAGCGATGCGGTGGCAACCGAACATCTGGTCAGCGCCATGCCAGACCTGCCCGGTACGACCTATCTGCGCACGACCCGTCCGGCAACGCCGGTGCTCTATGCCAACACCGAGGAGTTTCCCGTTGGTGGCAGCAAACTGCTACGGTCCAGCGATAACGATGCGCTGACGGTCGTTGCCGCCGGGGTGACGCTGCACGAAGCGCTTGCGGCCAGCGAGACACTGAAAAGCGAGGGAATGTCTATCCGCCTGATTGACGCCTATTCGGTAAAACCGATTGATGCCCAGGGCCTACTGGCCGCAGCCGGACAAACCAACAACACCCTGCTCGTGGTTGAAGACCACTATCATGACGGTGGTTTGGGCGACGCCGTGCTGAATGCGGTTGCGGCTCACGGGGTCAAGGTCCACAAACTCGCTGTGAATGGCATCCCTCGCTCAGGCGCATCAGCAGAATTGCTGGACGCCTTTGGCATCAGCGCCCAACATATTGTCGCCCACGTAAAAAAGCTAGCAGCCTAATCAACCAACCTCATGCAGGGACGGGAGCAGACATCCCCTCCTCGGAGGGAATTATGCACATTAAGACACCAAGGCCCTTCTTGTGGGTCAGGACGGCACAAGAAGCGCCACTGTCGCCTGCTAACCGGGCCATTTTTCCCCCATCTCCAGCGATTCCGCCCGCCAAGTGGGAAGATTCGGCTCCGGGTGTCAAGTTCAGCATAATTCCCTCCTCGGAGGGGTGCCGCGGAGCGGCGGGGTGGGTTCTTCCTCACCTCGTCATCTTCAGGCAACCTCTGCATATAACAGGCCGTCTCGGGTTGGATAGCCCTATGCTTTCTTGCGGAAGCCGGCGTAGTAGATGGGCTTGCCCGCGTCCATAAACTGACGTTCAAAGTCGGTCAGAATCAACTTGCCGTTTCGATTCCGTTGGTCCCGTTGCCAGGGAAATTGTGTCAGCTCAGCGACGGCTTCCAGCTGCCTGACTATTTCGACAAAATACGTCTGGACATCGGTGGCAATCAATATCTTTCCGCCGGGAACGAGCGCACGAGTGAGCGCGACGCAGAAGTCGCCCCGAAACAGACGTCGGCGGTGATGCCGCCGCTTCCACCACGGGTCCGGGAAGTAGAGATGGAAAACGGTTACGGATTCGGGTCGAATCAGGCTGTCGAGCACGCAACTGATATCGGCGGCAAGGGCGAGCACATTGCCCGGTTGTTCGCGTTCGATCAACTCCTTGATCCGATACACCCGTCGTCTGGAGAACTCGACCCCAAAGAAATTATGCTCCGGCGTGCTTTGAGCCGCCGCCAGGAGAAAAGCACCTTTCCCAGGGCCGATTTCGACTTCGACGGGATTGGTGTTGCCGAATATATCCTCCCAGGCTGGTGGGGCGAAGCGGAGAGGGACATGCTCGACGCTCATAGCGGAGGGAGTGTAGCGAGCTGTCTGGTATTGTGCCACTCCATGCCGATCGCCTCACAGCAGCCCCCGCCCCCCATCCACCGAAAACACCGCACCGGTACTGAAGTCGGACTCCGCCACAAAGACAATGAGCTGGGCGACTTCCTCAGGGGTTCCGGCGCGTTTGACCAGGGTCTTCTCGATTTCGCGACGCTGGATCTCCTGCGGCGTATCGTCCTGGAAGAGGACTGGTCCCGGAATAACAGCGTTGACCATGACTTCGGGAGCGAGTTCCATTGCCAGCCCCTGACTGAAGGCCAGCACACAGGCTTTTGAGACAGAGTAGGGCACATAGTCGGCCCATGGGCGTTGTCCTGCGACATCGGCCATGTTGATAATATGACCCCAGCCCCACTCCTTCATGCGTAGGCCGATTTTATGCGCGCAATAGAAGGTGCCGTCCAGGTTTACGTCCATAATCCGATCCCAGTCATCAAACGTGACCGTATCAATTGGGGTACGGTAAAAGAGGGCAGCGTTATTGACTAACACGTCGATACGACCGAAATGTTCAAGGGCCTGCTCGACCATGCGGTCAACATCAGCTTCACGGCTAATGTCAGCCTGAAGGGCGAGCGCCTCATGACCGACGCTCCGAAGTTCTTGAACGGTCGCTTCCGCTTCGGTCTGAGAGGTGTAGTAGTGAACCACGAGATTGCAGCCCCGTTGGGCAAGCGCAAGGACGATGGCTTTCCCTACACGTTTGGCTCCGCCGGTGACGAGGGCGACTTTGCCGCTGAGGTCCATAGGCGTTTAGGTAAACGGCTCAAATTGGGGCTGGAGGATCACTTCAGCCGGACAGGCGCGCGGCGAAGCGGCGGCAATATGGTAGGCCGCCTCTGCGACGTCATCCGGACTGAGGAGCTTCTCGCGATCCAGCCGCTTATTGTGCGGAATAAGCGTAGTGTCAACCGAGCCCGGACAGAGCAACGAGACCTTGATGCCGTACCGCCGTACCTCCTCAAATAAGGCTTGCGTAAAGCCGCGTAGGCCAAACTTACTGGCCGCATAGGCGGCCTCGCCGGCCCGTCCGCTCAAACTGGCGGTTGAGCCCAGCATAATGATGGTGCCGCGTCGGCGTTCGATCATGGACGGGAGGACGTGCTTGGTGAGAGACATAGCCGCGAACAAATTTACCCGTAAGACGGATTCCCAGTCGATAATGCGAGATTTCACGATGGGTGTGCGCGGCGGCCCGCCACCGGCGTTATTGACAAGGATGTCAATGCGCTCGTATCCCGCGAGCGTTTTCTCGATGAGAGCCGTAACCTGCTCATCCTGCTGTAAGTCGGTCGGAATCGAGAGTGCTTCGCCTCCCTGGTCCTGAATGCTGCGCGCTGTATCTTGAAGCTCCTGTTCAGTCCGGGCGGCCAAAACCGTCTTCGCTCCCGCCTGAGCGAGCCTGAGGGCGATGGCTCTGCCGATGCCGCGACCCGCACCGGTAATCAGGGCCACCTGTTCTGACAGAGGGGAGGGATAAGCCGCCATTTTGTTGCTTTTACCATGACGGAACGGTAGTATCCAATCCGCTTTTGGCCAAGTGAAGAAAGACGCACAACGAGGGAGGAGCTATGGCGTACGAATATGCACTCTATGAAAAGGAAGGCCATGTTGCCACCATCACCATGAATCGCCCGGAGCGGCTGAATGCCGTGCACCCACCGGCTGCCGAGGAATTGTCGGAAATTTGGGATGACGCGCTCGCCGATGACAATACCTGGGTGATTGTCCTGACCGGCGCTGGGGACAAAGCGTTTTCGGCCGGGAATGATCTCAAATACACGGCCGAGCACGGCTTCCCGAAAAAGCGCGCCAAGGGCGGCTTCGGAGGCTTAACCGACCGCACCGATATCTGGAAACCAACGATTGCCGCGGTGAACGGTTTTGCCCTGGGTGGCGGGTTTGAGATGGCGCTGGCGTGCGACATCATCGTGGCTGCCGATCACGCGAGACTCGGGCTGCCTGAACCGCGCGTCGGCCTGGCGGCTGCCGCCGGGGGTGTCCACCGCTTACCGCGCCAGATGCCGCTCAAGATTGCGCTCGGCTATATGCTGACCGGCAAACATATGACCGCCCAGGAAGCGCATCGCTGGGGTATTGTGAATGAAGTCGTTCCACTGGCCGACCTCAAGGCCACGGTCAAGCGCTGGACGGATGAAATACAGGAGTGTGCTCCCCTGTCGGTCCGGGCGACCAAACAGTGCGCCATGATGGGTGCAGGACTGACCTTGGACGAAGCCTTTGCCCAGTCCTACCCGGCATTGAAGCAGATGATGAACTCCGAAGACGTGGTCGAAGGGCCACGGGCCTTTGCCGAGAAGCGCAAACCCAATTGGAAAGGGCGATAGGGCTTAGGGGTTGGGGCTAGGGTTCATGGTAAAGACCGAGCAATCTTCTTCTCCAATCCCTAACCCCCAACCCCTAGCCCTTCCTTCCCATACCCACACCCTGCGTGTCCGCTACGCCGAGACTGACCAGGCGGGGATGGCGCACCATGCCGCCTATCTGCCCTGGTTTGAAGAGGGGCGGGTGGCGTTCCTGCGCGCGCTGGGTAAACCGTACCGTGAGCTTGAAGCAGAAGGTATTCACTTCCCCGTTCGGGAAGTCCAGTGTCGCTACCGGGCGGTCGCGCTGTTCGATGACGTACTCAGCATGACGACAACAATAGAGGCGGTCGGCGGAGCGAGTATTCGATTCGGCTATCGGGTTGTCCGACCGGCCGATGATATGTTGATCGCAGAAGGGGCGACGCAACACGCCTGTGTTGATGACGCAGGCAAGGTGAAACGGCTGCCCCGTGAGTTGCGGGCGGTGTTGAGGGTCGGTTGAGTCGGTTGGGTCGATTGAGTCAGTTGGGTCGATTGGGTCGATTGGGTCGATTGTCGGAGCCCGCCTCTATACCGTGTCTTGCCGCCCTCGGAGCTGTTTCAGATATTTTGTGCGGGCTTGTTTCAGGAAGTCGTGCGTCTCCGGCCAGCGATAGTCTTCGTAGGTGTACACAAAAGGATGGTAGGCAGCGTGGTGGTAGAGGAGTGTCACCTCGGCATAGATGCCCTGAGACAGGTAGAGTCGATGGGCTTGGGCCTTGGTTGATGCCAGAACGAGCTTCGTCGTATCAATATAGCCGGGGTCGAAATTCACACGGCGCGACGAAGCCGGACCTGGTGGAACGGCAAAGGCGTATTCTAGTTCGTTGGCTTCGAGTTTTAACCGAATCAGGTCTTCGGGCATGATGAGTTGCTCAAACGTCACAAAGCGCCGTAGCAGGTGGTCGCCCATCTCCGATCGGTAATAGTCCGTAGTCTCCCAGGGAAACACCGCGCTTTCCAAATCAATTCGACCATAAGCCGTTTCCAGCCGCGCAGTCGTCTGGGCGAAGAGGGCCGTATCGGTGGCGAGCAGACCCATCAGTAATTTCACGGGCTGGGGGAGGCTCGGCGTGCCCATATACGGAGGGCCCTACGGGCATTGCTTCAGAGCCAGTAGACGGTCGTAGACTGCATGGGCGACTGCGTCCTTGGACAATAGAGGGAGCGGTTCTTGCTGGCCGGTTCGGTCCAAGAGGGTGACGATGTTGGTATCGCCAGCAAAGCCAGCCCCTTCTTGCGTCACATCGTTGGCCACGATCATATCGAGGTTTTTTGAGTGCAGTTTGCGCTCAGCGTTGTGGATGATGTCTTCCGTTTCCGTGGCAAAACCGACCAGCAGCCGGCTGCCCTTGTCCTGGCCGAGTCCGGCCAAAATATCCGGATTGCGCGCGAGCGGAATAGAAAAGTCGCCGTCTTTTTTCTTGATCTTTTGAGTGGCGGTTTGGGCCGGCCGATAATCGGCAATAGCCGCGGCTGAGACGACGATAGTGGCCCGAGGGTAGTGGGCGAGGACGGCTTGCTGCATTTCGAGTGCGGTGCGCACCGAACACAGCCGCACCCCGAACGGCGCGGCCAGCGCGGTCGGCCCGCTGACCAAGGTAACCTCCGCCCCGCGCTGGTGGGCAATGCGGGCCATGGCAAAACCCATCTTCCCGGTCGAGCGATTGGTGATAAAGCGGACCGGGTCAATGGGCTCGCAGTTAGGACCGGCCGTTACGATGACATACTCGCCCTGCATATCCTTTTTGGTCAGCGTGGCTTCCACACACTCGACAATCTGTTCGGGCTCGGCCAAGCGGCCCTTGCCTTCGTAGCCGCAGGCCAATTCCCCTTCCGCGGGCTCGATAATGTGGTGACCGAAACGCTGTAAGGTCTTCAGGTTTTCCTGCGTTGCCGGGTGGGCGTACATATGGACATTCATGGCCGGCGCAATGACGACCGGAGCCCGTGTGACTAAGAGCAGGGTGGAAAGCAGATCGTCGGCAATCCCGTGTGCAAGCTTGGCCAGGATATTAGCGGTTGCCGGTACAATGAGAATAAGGTCGGCCGTATCCGCCAGTCGGATATGGCCGATTTCGGATTCTTGCGTCAGGTCAAACGTATCGGTTGAAACCGGATTACCGGACAGCGATTGCAGGGTGAGCGGAGTAATGAATTCCTGGGCGTTTTTGGTCATCACCACGCGAACCGTGGCCCCTGCCTTGACCAGGAGGCGAACGAGCTCTGCCGCCTTATAGGCCGCAATGCCGCCGCTGACTCCCAGAAGAATGTTTTTGTTTTGTAGTACCATGCTGATAGCAGAGCCCTCTGCTCCCTCCGCTTTTTAAACCGTATTTTGCATCATACGGGGGAAAAGAGGCGGGGGGCAAGGTCTTGAGGCTGGATCACAGTTTCTCGTACGGTTGGGCATTTTCACTTGAATTGACAAGATATTTGCACTCCTTGACGTTTTTCCTGCCTTTGGCATTATGTGAGAAGCCTCAGGACGGGTCTGAGGGAATGTCGTCTGATTTGAGTGTAATGTGTCTGCCAAAGCCAGCCTCTCGCAACCAGCTTCCCTTTCGCCACAAGACTGTGTCGCCGCCGAGCTTGAGCAGGTTGAAGAACGGCTGACCGAGCTCATCCAATCCCGCGAACAACTGCTGAGTGACATCGGGAATTATCTTGTTGGGGCAGGCGGGAAACGCGCCCGGCCAACCGTGGCCCTCATGGTGTTCCGCGCCTGTGGCGGAAAAAATGTGAATGACATCGTTGATGTTGCCACCGCCCTGGAACTTATTCATTCCGCTTCTCTCCTCCATGACGACATTATTGATGAAGCGGAGACCCGGCGCGGGAAAGAGTCGGCCCTGCACCGCTTTGGGCTGGCGGAGACCCTCATAGCCGGGGATTTTTTATTTGGACGAGCCTTTGCGCTGTGCGGTCGTTTTGAGGAAAAGGTCATTACCTGGGCGACGGATGCCTGTATCAGCCTGACCGAAGGAGAAGTCTTGCAGGACCGCTTGCGTCACGACCCGAGCGTGACGCGGGACGACTATTTCGAGATCATCGAACGCAAAACCGCCTCGCTGTTTGCCCAGGGAGCGCGTATGGGGGCTCATCTTGCCGGGGCTTCGCCGAACGTGATCGAAAGCCTGGCAGAGTCCGGTTATTGCCTGGGGATGGCCTTCCAGATTGTTGATGATGTGCTTGACGTGGCCGGCGACGGCAACCGGACAGGCAAGCCAACCGGGGCCGACCTCAGAGACGGTAATCCATCTTTGCCGCTTGTTCTGGCACTTGCCCGTGACTCTGAGGTCAAACGCGTCTTTGAGAAACACTCGCCGAGTCAGCAAGAAATTGACGGCGCACTGGAGCAGGTTCGTCGCTCCGGGGTGCTCGACGAAGCCACGCGTATGGCCCACGCCTACAGTAAGCAGACCCTGAAGGCGTTAGAAGTGCTGCCGCCGTCGCCATATTACGACGGTCTTGCTTTTTTTGTATCCCAGCTTGTTAATCGGACTGCCTAGGCATATCCTCGACAGGTAATGGCCGCTGACTCGCCACACGCACGACTGGCCCAGATTACCCACTCCCTGCATGCGTATGCAAAGGAGTTGCAGGCTGGCGGAGTCGAGGGTTTCCCGCCCGCTCCGCCCGTAACGCATCCGCCCTCTTCGACGATCGCGGCTGACCAGGGTCCGCTAGGATCAATCGCCGACAGTCGGGTGGAAATGGTCGAACACCAGCCTCAGCAGGCCGCTGACGCGCCCGTGCCGATCACGACTTTTCCGGTTTCGTCTTCTGACGCGTCTGCCCCAACAGCTCTAGCCGAGGAAGCCACTCTGGCCGCGGTCAATACGCTCGCCGAACTCCGAGCCGAAATCGGCGACTGCCAGCGCTGTCGTTTGTGTGAAAAACGCAATACTATCGTCTTTGGGGTGGGGAATCCCGACGCGGAGATCATGTTTGTTGGTGAAGGACCGGGCTACGAAGAGGATAAGCAGGGCGAACCCTTTGTTGGACGGGCCGGGCAGTTGCTGACACAGATCATTACCAAAGGCATGCAAATGCAGCGCTCGGACGTCTATATCGCCAATGTCGTCAAATGCCGTCCGCCTGAGAATCGGAATCCTGAACCTGATGAAATTGCGGCGTGTGAGCCCTTTCTTGCCAAACAGTTGGAGATCATTCGGCCCAAAGTTGTTATTGCCTTGGGAAAATTTGCCGCCCAGACGCTGCTGAAGGAGACGACCCCCATCACCCGTTTGCGTGGCAAGTGGCAGTCCTATCACGGGATAAAGCTGATGCCGACCTTGCATCCGGCCTATTTACTGCGTAACCCGAAAGATAAGCGTTTGGTGTGGGAAGATATTAAAGCGGTACTCCGAGAAATAGGACGTCTCTAGCGTGCGAAAGCGTTGCCGTACAGTTCGACCCGTCGGCCTCTTTTCTGCCGTCTGTCTCCTGACGGGCCTAGGTATGCTCATAGGTATTCCCGCCCAAAGTCAGAATGCCCATATCAACCGGATTATTGTCGACGCCTCGATTAATCCGGCGGTGGGTGACTTCATCCACGAGAATATCGATCAGTCGGCCCAAGAGGGAGCCCTGGCGCTGATCATTCAACTCGATACCCCAGGTGGCTTACTGAACTCAACCAAGAGCATCGTCAAGGACATGCTGGGCGCTCCGCTGCCCGTTCTTCTGTACGTATCGCCCAGTGGGGCGGGGGCTGGCTCGGCAGGCGTGTTCATTACGATGGCCGGTCATATTGCGGCTATGGCCCCGGGCACAACCATCGGCGCAGCCCATCCGGTTGCCAGCGGGGGGCAAAATATCGAAGGCGATATGCGGGAAAAGATCGAAAACTTTACCGTGTCCTTTATCGAATCCATTGCGCAGCGCCGGGGCCGTAATGTCGAGTGGGCAGAGAAGGCGGTCCGTGAAAGTGTTTCGATCACTGAGGTCGAGGCACTGGAGAAGAATGTCGTTGATTTTGTTGCAACGGATGTGCACGACTTGCTGACCCAGGCCAACGGACGGGCCGTCGAGATTGGCTCGGAAAAGATCACTCTGGATTTTAGCGCGGCCCAACTGGGTGAGGGCCGCTTCAATATCGTCACGGTCGAGATGCGGTTGAAGCATAAGGTGCTGAATATCCTGGCCGACCCCAATATCGCCTACCTACTCATGATGGCCGGCATGCTGGGCCTGTATCTTGAATTCTCGAACCCCGGTCTACTACTCCCCGGTCTGGCGGGCGGTATTTGTTTGATTCTCGCGCTGACGGCCTTTCAGGTTCTACCCATCAATTACACCGGTCTGGTCTTAATCGGTCTGGGCATGGCGCTGCTCATAGCGGAGATGTTTCTCCCCAGCTTCGGTATCTTGGGCGTTAGCGGTATTGCTGCCTTTGTGTTGGGCTCATTATTCCTGTTCGATACGCCGGACGCTGAGCTTGCGGTTGATCGGGGTATTATTTTTGCCGCCTCGCTTGCCGTGGGGACCTTCATGTTTATTGTCGGTTCACTCGCCGTGCGGGCGTGGCGCCGCCCGGTCGCGTCAGGAATGGAGGGGCTCCAGGGAGAAATCGGTGAAGTGCGCACCCCGCTCACCCCACAGGGAAAAGTCTGGGTGCACGGCGAGTATTGGACGGCTCAGAGTGACGAAGAGATTGAAGTCGGTCAAAAGGTCCAAATCGTCGAGATTGACCATATGATCCTGCGGGTACGCCGCGCAGCGAATTCGTGATGAAGAGGGGGATACTCCATGTTTGGTTTCGGTCCGGCAGCAACATTTCTGGTTATCGGTCTGGTACTCCTGGCGAGCGGCATCAAGATTCTGCCCGAATATGAGCGGGGGGTTATTTTTCGACTCGGACGCTTGGTGAAGCACCGCGGGCCGGGATTGATCTATGTCATCCCGTTGATTGAGCGCATGGTCCGGTTGGACATGCGGACGATTACCCTGGACATTCCCCCACAAGACGTGATCACCAAGGACAACGTCTCGATCAAGGTCAATGCGGTTCTCTATTTTCGTGTCCTGGAGCCCAATAAGGCAACGATTGAGATCGAGAATTATCTGTTTGCCACCTCGCAACTCTCCCAAACGACGCTACGGAGTGTCTGCGGCCAGGCCGAACTGGACGAACTGCTCTCCGAGCGGGACAAGATCAATGCCCATCTGCAAGAGATCGTTGATACCCAGACGGACCCGTGGGGGATTAAGGTTTCACTGGTTGAGGTGAAACATATTGACCTGCCTCAGGAGATGCAGCGGGCGCTGGCAAAACAGGCCGAGGCCGAGCGGGAACGCCGGGCCAAAGTGATTAATGCCGAGGGCGAATTCCAGGCAGCCCAGCGGCTGGCTGATGCCTCCAGTATTATCGAACAACACCCGGTCGCCCTCCAACTGCGCTATCTCCAAACGCTTTCCGAAGTCGCAACGGAGAATAACTCAACCACCCTCTTTCCGGTGCCGATTGATCTCTTGCAGCCCTTTCTACGTGGGATGGGCGGATCCGCAGCAACGGAGAGTGCGCCAGATAGCCCGCCAGACAGCTCAACAGCGTAGGCGAGCCTTGAGTTGATTGACTTAAAATGTCTGCCCCCTCTCCATCGGGGAGAGGGGACATGTCAGCCCTCCTGAATGGACCTTTCTGATTTTGACTACGACCTGCCGGCCGAGTTAATCGCTCAAGAGCCGGCGAAACAACGTGACCAGTCCCGTCTTCTGTGTGTGGGGCGCGGCGACGCTTCCCTCTCGCATCATCGGTTTGCAGACCTGCTCAGTCTGTTGCCCAAAGACTGTGTACTGGTCTTGAACAATACCCGGGTTATCCCGGCTCGGTTACGCGGGAAGAAGACGACGGGCGGAAAAGTCGAACTCCTTCTGGTTCGACGCACCGCTGCTGAAGGAGAAATCTGGCAGGTCTTGTGTAAAGGCGGTCAGAACCAGAAAGTCGGCGGGCGCATTAATTTTGCGGATAATTTTTGGGGTAAGTGGGTGGAAGCCCCGAGGGCAGGGCAGGGAAGTATCCGCTTTTTTCCGGAAAAGAAATTTCAGCGGCTCGTCGAACAGCACGGAGAGGTCCCGCTTCCGCCGTATATCAGGCGCTCGCCGGGTCGGCACGCAGCCGACCAGGAGCGCTACCAAACGGTATATGCCCAACAACCTGGTGCGGTCGCCGCCCCGACTGCCGGGCTGCATTTTACGCCGGAGTTGCTCGATGCACTGGTACAGAATGGCATTCAACTCTGCTTTGTCACCCTGCACGTTGGTCTGGGCACGTTTCAACCTATCCGGGTGGAGCAGGTTGAGACGCATACCATGGGAACCGAATGGTATGAAATCGATGCGGCAACCGCGGAGTGCATCAACGCGACCAAGGCGTCCGGGAGAAAAATCATTGCCGTCGGGACAACCACAACACGGGCGCTCGAATCGTCAGCCCAACCGACGGGTCACGTCCAACCCGGACCGAATCAGTCCGAGTTGTTTATCTATCCCGGCTATGAATTTCAGGTGATAGACGGCTTGATCACCAATTTCCATCTGCCCCGTTCGACCCTGTTGCTGTTCGTGTCAGCCTTTGCCGGACGAGATCGTATGCTGCACGCCTACGCGGAGGCGGTGCAGCGGCGCTACCGGTTTTACAGTTATGGGGATGCGATGTTGATCGTGTGAGAGGAGGGCGACACGAACTGAAGGTAGCTTCTTGCAGAACCTCTCTCTGGTAGGTCTACGAGTAGTTGCCAGCCTCTGAAAAAACGCATAAAACGGCTCGACAGGTCCAAAGAACAATTCGCACTTTCGCGCTATCCCCGTTCATGTTTCAGTTCACGACGATACAGACAGATTCGGCGATCCAGGCACGCCTTGGCACGTTGCAGACCTCGCATGGCAGCGTGGCCACGCCGGCGTTTATGCCGGTGGCAACCCAGGGGACGGTGAAGTCCATGACCCCCCAGGAACTGCGTACTATAGGCGCAGAGATTATCCTGGCCAACGCCTATCATTTGTATCTACGACCGGGCGTCGAGTTGGTCGAGCAAGCGGGCGGTTTACACGCATTTATGGGGTGGGATGGACCGATCCTCACCGATAGCGGCGGCTATCAGGTGTTCAGCCTGAAATCGCTATCCACGGTCACGGAAGAAGGGGTAGAGTTTCGTTCTCATTTGAATGGCTCGCGCCATCAACTGACGCCTGAAAGCGTGGTCCGAGCCCAAGAACGACTTGGGGTCGATATTGCCATGGTCTTGGACGAGTGTGTGCCAGCGCCTGTGGATGTGGCCGAGGCGGAACGTGCGGCCCATCTGACCGTCCGCTGGGCAGAGCGTTCTCTGGAGGCCAAGCAACGAGACGACCAGGCCGTCTTTGCCATTGTTCAGGGCGGGATGTTTCCGGCCCTGCGCGAAGAGAATGCGCGCGCGCTCGTCGCCCTGGGGTTCCCCGGCTATGCGGTTGGTGGCCTGAGTGTCGGCGAGTCACCCGCTCTGACGCACGAGTTAGCCGCTCATACGGTCCGCTTCCTACCCGAGAGCCGCCCGCGGTACTTGATGGGGGTGGGGACGCCGGAACAGCTCGTTCGCTATGTGTCGCTCGGGTTTGATATGTTTGACTGCGTGATGCCTACGCGTAATGCCCGGAACGGCACGCTCTTTACCTGGCAGGGCAAACTCAATATCCGTCGGGCCGAGTATGCGGCCGATTTTCGACCTATCGAAGATGACTGTGAGTGCTATACCTGTCGGTATTTTTCCCGGGCGTATTTACGCCACTTGGCCGTGGCTGGCGAGATCCTGTCTGCGCGGCTCAATACCCTGCATAATTTATATTTTTACCAACGCTTGATGCGTACCATGCGTGAAGCCCTGGCTGCGGGCCGCTTTGCCGAATTCGCCCGTCCGTTCCTGGAGGCCCATGCGGTTGAGCGCGCGCAGTCAACACAGGAGAGTGTCTCATGAGTCTCGCCTTCGCCCAAGATGGAGCCGCACCAGAAGGCCCCGGACCGCTGGTCCAATTTTTCCCGCTGATCTTGATCTTTGTGGTGTTCTATTTTTTGCTGATTCGTCCGCAACAGCAAAAGGCCAAAGCGCACCGGAACATGCTCAGCGAACTCAAACGGAACGACGAAGTCGTGACGGTGGGCGGACTGTACGGGCGCATTCTGGAACTTGGGGACAAAGTGGTGACCCTCGAGCTGGCGCAAAACATTCGGGTGCGGATCGAACGCTCCAAGATCGAGGCCGTGGCCGAGGAGGGGGGCGGCCGGAAAGCAGGTGGAGACAAGAAATCGGGAAGGGATAAATAATGCCCCAAGGTCTGCGTTATCGCCTCCTTTTGATTGTCGGTCTCACGCTGTGGGGGAGTCTCTATCTCATCCCGTCTTTCAGTTCCGCGTTGCCGGGCTGGTGGCCGTCCTTTCTGCCCTCCCATCAGATTCGGCTGGGTCTTGATCTGCGTGGCGGGACATATTTGTTGTTGACGGTTGACCTGGAGAAGGCCGTTGAAAACAGCCTGGATCAGTACGCCGAAGAATTCCGGCGGGCACTGAGTGAAGCCGAGGCTGGCATCGTCGATATTCGGCGAGAAGGCAATACTTTGCGCTTTTCCGCCATATCCGAATCAGACCGAACGATAGTGCGGGAGATTCTGGCCGACCGCTTCCCCATTCTCGAACCGCGGATTACCGCTGGTTCGAGCTCGGATATTGTCGTTGACCTCGACGGCCGCCAGATCGAAGCGCTCCACCAGTACGCGGTCGATCAATCCCTGGAAACCATTCGCAACCGGATCGACCAGTTCGGCGTGGCCGAGCCCATTATCCAACGTCAAGGCGACCGGGATATTCTGGTCCAACTGCCCGGCATTCAGGACCCTGAACGCGCCAAGGAATTGATCGGCAGAACCGCGGTATTGGAGTTCAAGCTGGTGGCGGAAGAGGGCAGTACGCGCGAAACCGAGACCCTGAATGGTCAGGACCGCGACCCGCTGAGCGGGGAGCCGGTCCGGACCACCTACACCCTGGAAAGACAGACCTTGCTTTCCGGTGATGGGGTGGCCGATGCCCGCGTGCGTCCCAGCGTAGACATTGAAGGGCCGTACGTCGAGCTGATTCTGAACAATCGCGGGGCCGAGACCTTTGAAGAAGTAACCGGGGCCAATGTCGGTCGCCGTCTGGCCATTGTGCTCGATAATACCGTGTATTCGGCCCCTGTGATTCGCGACCGGATCGGCGGCGGACACGCCTCCATCACCGGCGGGTTTGACATCAAGGAAGCCCGGGACCTCGCCATTGTCTTACGTGCCGGTGCGCTGCCTGCGCCCGTCACCATCGCCGAGGAACGGACAGTCGGACCGTCTCTTGGACGGGACTCGATCGAGCAAGGAACCATGTCCTTTATCATTGGCGGGGTCTTGGTCGTAGTCTTCATGGTCGTGTATTACAACCTGGCCGGCCTCCTGGCCGACCTCGCGCTGACCTTGAATATCCTGCTGCTCCTGGCTGCCCTGGCTATGTTTGACGCCACTCTGACCCTGCCGGGCATTGCCGGTATCGTCCTCACCGTGGGGATGGCGGTGGACGCCAATGTGCTGATCAACGAACGCATGCGAGAAGAGGTACGACTCGGCAAAGGGGCCCGGGCCGCGGTAGACTCCGGCTACGAGCGCGCCTTGCCGGCTATTTTCGACTCGAATATCACCACGTTTTTATCGGGCCTGATTCTGTTTCAGTTTGGGTCTGGCCCTATCAAAGGCTTTGCCGTCACCCTATGTATTGGGATTATCAGTACGGTGTTCACGACGGTGTTCTGCACACGGGCGGTGTATGACTATTTTCTGTCGCGGCGGCGTTTACACACCCTGAGCGTCTAAGCCGAGCGAGCAGCTAAGAATGCAAGACCATGGAACTGATTAAAGCTGGCACAACGATTGATTTTCTGCACTACGCCAGAGGCGCGTATCTGTTTTCCGCTCTTCTCATCCTGCTCGGTATCACTGCCTTTTGGTATCGGGGCGGTTTGAACTATGGGGTTGATTTTGCGGGCGGGACCATCGTCCATGTCAAATTCAGCCAGCAGACCGATGCGGCGAGCATACGTACTGTTGTCTCCCAAACGGATATTTCAGACATCACGGTCCAGGATTTTGGTCAGAACGGGGATGAATTCCTGATTCGTATTCCCAAGTCGGAAACGGGTGCTGAAAACTTCTCGAATCGGATTCGCGAGAGCCTGGCCGATGGCTACGGTTCTGAGGCGTTCGATGTCCGACGGGTCGAAAGCGTCGGCCCGAAAGTCGGGAGAGACTTGCGGCGGAAAGGCATTCTTGCCGTTGTGTTCGCCACCTTCATGATGGGTGGCTATATTGCTTTCCGGTTTGAGCCCCGGTTTGGGGTGGGTGCGGGTGTCGCCCTGATCCATGATGTCTTAGTGACCACCACCGTTTTGCTCGTCGCCGACGTGGAGTTCGATCTGACCGTTGTGGCCGCGCTGTTGACCGTCATCGGCTATTCGGTCAACGATACGGTCATTGTGTGTGACCGCGTGCGGGAAAACATGCGCAAGCTGCGTCGTGAGACCATGCGGACGATCATCAACCGCAGCATTAACGAGACCCTGAGCCGCACGGTGATCACGACCGGGACAGTCCTCATGGTCATCCTGGCCCTCTTCTTTTTGGGTGGCTCGGTGATCCACGCTTTTGCTCTCGTTCTGCTGGTCGGGATGACGGTCGGAACGTATTCCTCCATCTATGTTGCCAGCCCGGTTATCCTGCTGTGGGAAAAGGAGACCGCCAGGCAGTGAATGGCCCAGGCGCACGGCTCGAAAAACGCTGGCACCTGCGGTCGGCTGGCCCGAGGCGAATTCAGGACCTGATCGAGTCAACCCAGACCGAACCCCTCTCTCCAGTTGCGGCGCGACTACTCGTCAACCGCGGCATTGATACGGTCGACAAGGCCGCTACATTCTTATCTCCTACCCTGCGCACGGGTCTCCGTTCGCCCATGCTCTTCCCTGATATGCGCCGCGCGACAGACCGTTTACTCCACGCCCGCGAGCGAGGCGAACGTGTGTGTATCTGGGGAGACTATGACGTTGATGGCGTGACCGGCAGCTCTCAGCTTCTCCTGTTCTTACGGGAAATCGGCATGGACCCGAGGCTGTACATTCCCCATCGGACCCGTGAAGGATACGGCCTGAACACGCCGGCTATTGAGCAATTGGCCGGCGAGGGCACGCGGGTCTTGGTGACGGCTGACTGCGGAGCAACCAGCCATCAGGAGATTGCGCGGGCGCAGCAACTCGGTATCGATGTGATCGTGTGTGATCATCATCACGTCCCGGAGGAAAAACTACCGGCCTATGCGGTGCTGAACCCGATGGAAGCCGGTTGTCCTTTTTCTTTTTCCGGGCTGTCCGGGGCAGGCGTTGCGTTTTATTTGCTCATGGGGCTGCGGATGCGGCTGCGCGAGCAGGGGGAGCAGCCGGTTCCCGACCTGCGGCGCTATTTGGATTTGGTCTGTCTGGGAACGGTGGCTGACCTTGTGCCCTTGATTGAAGAAAATCGTGTGCTCGTCACTCACGGTCTGAGACAAATCGCAACCAGCCAACGCCCTGGTATTCGTGCGCTGCGAGCGGTGAGCGGTGATGACGATGTGACGGCGAGCTATATCGGCTTTCGTCTCGGACCACGCATCAATGCCGGGGGGCGGCTGGCCGAGGCGCAGAAGGCGGTTGAACTGCTCACCACAACGGATACCGAACGCGCTCGGCTGCTGGCTGCTGAGCTGGACAAGGAAAATATCGCCCGCAGAGCCATTGAAGAAGAAATATTGCAACAAGCGCTCGCCTTGGCGCAAGCCCAGCTTAAACAGGGCCTGCGTTATAGCTTTGTCTTAGCCTCTCCCGAATGGCACCCTGGGGTGATTGGCATTGTTGCGTCCCGCTTGGTTGAGCGTTTTGGACGGCCGACCATCCTCATTGCGATTGACGGTGATACGGGCAAAGGGTCGGGACGGAGCCCCGCGGTTTTCCACCTGTATAGAGGAATGCAGGCGTGTGCCGAGCTCTTGGCTGGTTATGGTGGGCATCGCCAAGCTGCTGGGCTGTCGATCCGGACGGCGTCAATAGCGACCTTTGCAGACGAGTTTGAAGCGGTTGTGCGTCAGCACCTGACTCCTGATGATCTTGTCCCCATTATTGAGTTTGACGCCGACCTTGATGTCGCGCTGGTCGGACCGAAACTGCTTGATGAACTGCACCGTCTTCAGCCCTGTGGACCGGGTAACCCAGAGCCGGTGTTTCGGTCCTTGCAGACTGAAGTGGTCAGTGCCCGTATCGTGGGCGATCAATCCCATGGCAAAGCTGGGCACCTCAAGCTCGTGCTGCGCTCCTCTCAAGGTGGACCGCCCATTGATGCTATCGGGTTTGGGATGGGCGACCGTCCGATTGTTCCCCGCCAACAGGTTGATGTACTCTACACGCCAACGCTGAACGTCTGGAATGGGCAGGCGAGTCTCCAGCTTCGCCTACGCGATCTGAAAGTTCACTAACCCTGCGAAATTACACGGACATTGACGATTAAGGGGGGGTGTGGTATACCCCAGCAACCAATCTGAATTACGCGGGAAATAGAAAGCTGTGGAAGAAAAAGAAGAAGTGCTGCTCAATAGCCGTCAGGTGGCTGCTCTCCTTGAGCTGAGCCCGGATACGGTCAACGAGCTTGCCCGGAAGAATATCCTCCCAGGTGTCAAACGGGGCAGGCAGTGGCGGTTTCGTCAGCAGGACATCACGTTTTTTAAGAAACAGCAGCAAAAGCAGGAAGCCGCCTAGACTGCGAAGGGGGATAGCGGGTGCTGGCTACACAGAATGAGCGGGATACCCGGCACGCTCACGAAAGCAAGATTTACTCTGAGTTTTCCCATCTCTACGATAAGATATTCGCTCGTTTTTTTACCGACCGTATCTCTGCGGTCATCCAGGGGCTCAACATTCAGCCCAACGCCAGTGTGCTCGAAGTGGGGGTCGGGACCGGCCTGTCCATGGAGGCCTACCCGCTCCATTGTCAGGTGACCGGGGTAGACCTTGCCCCTGATATGTTAGAGCGTGCCCAGCAGCGGGTGGATGAGAACCAGTGGCGCCATTTTCATTTGCTGACGATGGACGCCATGAATCTCGACTTTCCAGACAATTCTTTTGACTATGTGACATCGTTTCACGTCATTAGTGTCGTGCCCGACCCTGTGCGGATGATGCGCGAAATCCACCGGGTCTGTAAACCGGGCGGAAAAATCGCCATCATCAACCATTTCCGCTCGACCAAGCCGATTATTGGCTCCCTTATTGGTGCCCTCGACCCTCTCACAAGACGGCTGGGCTGGAGCGCCTCACTGCGTCTGAAACAAGCCTTTGACGATATTCCTATCCGTATCGAGAAGCGGTATAAAACCCACCCGATGTCCTTGTTTACCGTGGTGTTGGCCGAAAACTTGAAGAATGGGGTTGCCCCGGAAAACAGTCCAAACAGGAATCTTGGTTCAGCCGGCCGAAACGGGACCCGTCCCGCGTAATTGTGCGTCCCCACCGCGCGTGTCTCTGGCTAACCGGGGTCGAGCTTCCTTCAATTTTAGAAATTTGCCGGTCTGCCCAC
The DNA here is from genome assembly GCA_965243855.1 of uncultured Binatia bacterium (SeqCode). Lineage (GTDB taxonomy): Bacteria > Desulfobacterota > Binatia > Bin18 > Bin18 > Bin18. The sequence continues at coordinate 1,060,306 of CBDEWE010000003.1, forward strand.
CGCAGCTAAGAGCAGATGGGGAAAGTCCACGGTCATGCCATCAACCCCGGCGTCAATGGCCGTACGCATCATGTCGGGGTCTTTGATGCCCCACGCCCGGACCTCGAGGCCTGCGGCTTTCCAGGTTGTGACTAGCTCACGGGAAAGGAATGGGGCCGGCGGGCAGATTTGATCAAGCCTGGCGTCCAGCACTCGCTGGGTGGTTTCCGGTTTGGCATCGATTGTCAGCAGACCGACTTTCGCCGTGGGCGCATGGGTCTTGAGATTGTGGGCAATGGAAAAGAAAAATGACGAGAAGGTGACCTGGGCCAGCAGCCCCATGTCGTGGACCATGTTGAGCACCTGGAGCTCTATGCCGCGCTGCTTGACTTCGAGCACGAGGTGGGTCCGTTTGCCGTAATGCGCGAGCGTCTCTCGGAGTAAGGGGACCCGCGCGCCAGCATAGTCTGCGCTGAACCAGGAGCCAGCATCGAACTCCTTCACGACTGACCAGGGGGTATCGTGCACAACCCCCGACCCATCGGTCGTTCGGCTCAGGTTTTTGTCATGAATCAGAACGAGCTCACCGTCGCTAGTGGAATGCACATCGGTCTCGATTGCGTCCACGCCGATAGACAGCGCCCGGTCAAAGCTTGCCCAGGTGTTCTCTGGAGCGAGCGCCGCCGCGCCGCGATGTCCAATCACTTGCATGAGAAAAACCGTCGCCCGGACAAATTCCCGCCCCCCGCGCCTTAATTCAACTCTTGACTCGAATAGCCCAAAATGCGGCGCGCAATAATGAGCAAGTTGATCTGCTGGGTCCCCTCATAAATATCGCTGATCTTGGCGTCCCGCATCCATTTTTCGAGCAAGGTTTTGCGCGAATAACCCAACGGGCCGAGCAATTCGACCGCCTTCTGCGTGACCTGGGTCACCATACTGCCGGCTTTGGCTTTGGCCATAGAGGCTTCGAGATTATTCTGGATACCCTGATCGAGCATCCAGGCCGCCCGCCACGTCAACAACCGCGCGGCCTGGAGATTAGCCTCCATATCCATAAAGTCCCGCTCAAGCGTGGTCAGCTTTGTGGGCGGAGTGGTATAACGGATGGTGATGCCTTCTGCTTTAAGCGTCTCGCGAACATAATCCACCGCAGCCCGCGCCACACCAAGCGCACTTGCCGCAACCAGCGGCCGGGTGGCGTCAAACGTGGCCATGACCCCCTTAAAACCCGTGGTCGATTGCTTGACCTCTGCCTTGCCGAGAATATTATCGAGCGGAATCCGACAGTCTTCAAAGACGAGCATCGCCGTGTCTGAGGCGCGGATACCCATCTTGTCTTCTACTTTGGCGACCGTCATACCGGGGGTGTGGTGATCTACCACAAAGGCTTTGATGCCCGCGCGTCCGGCCGACTTATCCACCGTGGCCCAGACAACCACAAAGCCATCCGATTTTTCGGCAGCCATGAGCCCGCTGGTGCAAAAAATCTTGGTGCCATTAAGAACCCACTGATCTCCATCCTGTACCGCGGTCGTGGTGAGAGCGGCCGAGTCCGAACCACAGCCCGGCTCGGTAATTGCCATTGCGCCCCATTTTGGTTCCCCGTCACGGAAGCGAGAGAGAAAGCGCTCTTTCTGCTCGGGAGTTCCGGCCGCCGCAACCGCGGCACCACCGAGTCCCGGATGGGGAATGCTGAGATACAGACCGACATCACCCCACGATAATTCTTCAACCAGGACTGCCGAACGGACGGTGCGTTCCGAGGGGCGTCGTTCGACACTCTCCGCCTTTCCGTTCGTTTCCTTTTTCTGCTTGCTATCCCCGAAGCTGATCATGTTTTTGGAGGCACCCCACATCATGTTCAGCCATTCCGTCGGCTTTTCATGCTCGCGCTCGTCATACTCGCGCGAGATCGGCCGCATGGTCCCGTCTGCAACGGCGTGGATCATATCACGGTTTTTTTCAACTGCCGGGGAAAGGGAGAAGTCGATCATGGTCTGCCTCCAGTTTGAGTCTGTTGAGTCTGTTGGGTCTGTTGAGTCGTTAGATCATGGCCAGTCCCTCAAACGTCGCGAATCCGCGTCCGTTCCGGAGCCAGAGTTCAACCGGATGGTCCCGAATATAGCCATGCCCGCCCAGGGTTTGGACGGCATTATCCGTCACTTTGAGGACCATAGTGGCCGCGTAATTCTTGGCTAGACACGCCTCGCGGGTCGCATCTGCGCCTGTGTCGATTTTCCAGGCCGCCTCCCAGACGAGCAAGCGAGCCGCGTCGATTTCCATGGCCATCTCGGCCAACATAAAGGCGATGGCCTGTTTCTGGGCAATGGCCGTGCCAAAGGCTTTCCGCTCCTTGGCATACTCCCGCGCATACTCATAGGCGGCTCTGGCCACGCCAACGGCCATGGCCGAGAGGGCGATCCGCGAGCGGTTCAACACGGGCTGGATATCACCCCGCAGCTGTGAGGAAACAGGGACGCGGCAGTTGTCCAAGCGCAGCTCATACGTGGCCACCGCTTTGAGTCCCATATTCTTCTCGCGTTCGCCTATGCTGAGGCCCGGCGTATCCTGAGGGAGAAGAAAGACAGTGATACCACTGTCTCCCCTGGCATAGACCAGGAGATAGGCCGCCTCGGCGGCAAGCGGTACAAAACACTTGGTACCGTTCAGTACAAACTCGCCGGTGTGTTGCTCGGCTGTTGTCGTGAGTTCATTGAGGTCAAAGCCGAAGCGCGGCTCCATAACTGCGGCCGTGCCGGCTGTGAAATGGGGGCCAACATAACCACTGAGAATCTGCGCCTTTTGCTCGCGGGTCCCGAGTGCCATGACCGGATAGGTCACCAGTTGGGGCGAGAGAATATGGAGTGCCAGAGAGAGGTCACCCCAAGCCAACTCTTCACAAATAAGTGATCCTGTGACCGCCGAAGACTCCGCGCCAACACCACCGTACGCCTCAGGAATCGTACTTTGCACCAGGCCGAGTTCCCAGGCCTGCTGAGCCACCGAGGTGGGGAATATCCCGCTCTCGTCCGCCTCGTGCGCGAGCGGGCGGAGCTGTTCACGAGCAAATTCCGCAACCGTGTCGCGAATCAGTTGTTGTTCGTCGTCGGGTTGAAAACCAAGCATACCAGCCGTCTCCTCGTGATTCCTATCCCTGCGTCGCTCCTAGCTTAGCATAAAAAGGGAGAATTGAACCTTGACTCCCATATGCTCAAGTGGGATGTTAAATCCTCAACATCATTCCACAGGGAGGGAAGACTATGGGCTTACCAAATGGCGTGCATCATCTGGCGATTTGTACCAAGAATATGAAAGAGCAGATTGAGTTTTTCACCCAAGTCGTCGGTATGGAACTGGTTGCGCTGTACTGGATGCATGGCGTGAAGAATACCTATCACGGCTTTGTTCGACTGGGCGACAGCTCGTCCATTGCTTTTGTCCAGGGCCCGGAGAGTGGCGAGATTCAACCCCAAACCGGGGTCTCCCACGCGAGTTGGACCGCGGGTCTGGTAGCGCCCGGTGCCATGCAACATCTGGCGCTCAATGTCGACACGGAAGAAGATCTACTGACCATGCGGGACCGCGTCCGCTCGCACGGACACTGGGTCATGGGGCCGCTGGATCATGGTTTTTGCAAGTCCATTTATTTTGCCGGACCAGAGGGCATGATGCTCGAATTCTCGACTTCCGAGGGCGAAGCGATTGATGCCGAATCCTGGATCGATCCCGAGGTGGTGAAACTCAACGGCATCAGTCTGGAAGAGCTGGAACAGTATAAAAATCCTCCGGCATTCGAGTCTCAAGGAGGCGCAGTCCAAAACCCCGAAGTGGATTTGAATGACCCCCCGATGCAGTTTCCGCCGGGTCAAGAGGTGGTCTATTCGATGTCAGATAAGGACGTGACTGAAAAACTGAGCGAGACGACACCGCCCGTCCAACCGAATCACTGACGACGCGACCGCAGGAGGGGATATGGCCGTACAGCACGAGGGCTCGCGATCACGGCTGATTGCCGTCAATGACTTTGCCTGGCAGGAATTGATGCCAGGCGTGCAGGCCCGCAGCCTGTGGGTCGACGAAAAAACCAACCGACGGGCGCTGATGACGAGGATCACGCCCGGCCTACAAATGCCCACCCACAAGCATGTGGGCGATGAGCTGGTCTATCTCATCGAAGGGACACTGTCGGACGAGTTTGGCACGATCAGCGCGGGTAATATGGGCTATCGGCCTGACGGGTGCGTCCACAGCGTATCGAGCAGCACTGGGGCCACCGCCATTGCGATTATCACCGGTGGGGTAGAGCCCGCGACCGAACGAGGGGATACCCCACCATCCCAGGTCTTTTCGCTGAGCGGGCTGGAATGGGTTGAAGCACGGCCGGGTATCCGCCTGAAATCTATTTGGGAAGATCAGGTGGCCGGGCGACGGGCAGTGCTCGCGCGCTTTGAGCCGGGCTCGGTGCTGCCCTTGCATCGCCATAACGGGGACGAACTCATTTTTGTGGTCGAAGGGGAAAACGAGGATGAGTCCGGGCCGGTGCCAACCGGGAATATGAGCTATCGACCCAACGGGTGTACCCATACTGTCACAAGCAAAAACGGGGCGACAGCCCTGAATTTTGTCTGGGGCGGAGCAGAGATGATTGAGTAGACGTCTGCGTCAGAAATTTTAAGCTAAAAGGGTTACCGGGCTGTCCAGTTGCCAGAGCCGTCAGCCCGACTATAAATCGTCCGCCTCACCCGTTCGCCCCAAGACCCATACCAGCGCGGCACCCAGGCCAACCCCCAGAGGGAGTAGAACAAGGGGGGGAACGCCAAAACCGGCTGGCAGATAACCCAGACACAGCGAGACCGCTCCAACCGTGAGCGCGTATGGTAACTGCGTCCGTACATGAGTGATGACCTCGACCCCGCTGGCTGTAGCGGACAATATCGTCGTGTCTGAAATCGGTGAGATATGGTCGCCAAAGCAGGCGCCGGCGAGGACCGCCCCAACCGTGGCCAGGACCGGAGGCCCAGCCGTCCCACCTGCAAGGGAGACGGCCAGGGGAACGACCAGCGGAATAAGAATGGCCATCGTACTAAACGAGCTTCCGGTTGCAAAAGAGACCGCCGCTGCCACCAGGAATGTCAGCGCGGGCAGGCTCCACGTGGTCACGCTATCGGTGAGTAAAGTGGTCAGGGCATGAGCCGTGCCTATGGTTTCGAGAGCCGACCCTAATCCCCAGGCCAGATATAGAATCACCAGCGCGCCAAAAATACGCCGCATGCCGCTCCAACTCGCTCGGAGTGTTCCTGGGAGCGTGAGGGTGTGGCTGGATAAGGACAGCACGACGGCAACGACAAAAGCAACGCCAGCACCCAATACCATAGACCGATAGGCGTTAGCCGCCCCCATAATCGAGAGGAGCGTGGGATTGGCCGGACCATTCGCTCCTGCACTGGCTCGGCCGTCCACGTATAGACAGATCAAAGTCGCCAACAGGAGGCTCAGAATAGGGCCCGCCGCCAACCAGGCTGACTGAGCGGGCTCGGGTCTATCACTCTTCTCGACAGCGAGCGTCGCGGCTCGTGTTTTATGCTCCAGGCGAGCCATGGGCCCAAAGTCCTGGCCCGACAGGGCAACCGCGCCAACAAAGGCCAAAGAATAAATGCTGTAAAAACGAAACGGCAGGGTGCTCACAAAGAAGACCAGGAGACCACCGGCAAGCGGAACACCGTCGAGCGCGTCGGCGAGCAGCCCCAACTCGTAGCCGATCCACGTTGAGATAACGGCGAACGAAGCCACCGGCGCCGCAGTTGAATCGACAATATATGCGAGCTTGGCGTGCGAGAGCTTGTGACGATCGTACAGGGGCCGAAAGGTAGTGCCGACCATCAGGCAGTTGGCATAATCGTCGAAGAAGACGAAAAGGCCTGCCAACCAACTGGCAGCCATAGCGCTCCGTGGGCCGCGAACGACCCGTTCTGCCTTGTGGACAAGCGCGATAGTTCCACCATTGTGTTCAATGACCGCGACCATGCCGGCAACGAGGAGGGAAAACGTCGTAATGAGAATATTGTCGGCGTCAAGCGCCACGTGGAAGAGGAAACTAGCCGTCAGCATAGCTGCGGCCAGGGGATCGAGTTGGGTGGCGAGGAGCGCGCCGAACCCCAAGCCGATGCTCAATGAGAGGCGTACCCGCTGGGTGATAATCGCTAGGCCAATAGTGACCAGCGGAGGGAGGAGGGTGAGGGGCGAGCCATACCATTCCATAGGGTGTGCACACCGGTGTGCTTACAATCCCAGGCTCATGCCTCCATCAGCGATCAACATCTGGCCGGTGAGATACGACGCTAGCGGCGAGGCCAGAAACAACGCAATCCCGCCCATATCCTCCGGTGTTCCCCAGCGTTTCATGGGAATGGAGTCAAGCGAGTCCTGATAGCGACGCGGATGACCCCAGGTGACCTTGGTGATCTTGGTGGCAATTAACCCTGGAGCAATCCCGTTTACCCGGATACCATCCCCGGCCCAGGCCTCGGCCAGAGTTTTGGTCAGGGTGACGAGCGCGCCTTTGCTGGCGCTATAGGCAGGGTTCCCCAGCACGGAAAAAAAGCTCGCTCCCGAGCCGAGCACGATGATACTGCCCCGTGTTTTGGCCAGCATGGGCTGGAACTTGGTGCAACTGCTCATGACGCTCATGAGGTTGACGTCCAGCACTCGCCTGAAGGTTGGCATCTGAAACTCGGCCCGCTTATACTCGACGATGCCCTGTGAGGCGACCAGCACGTCGAGTGAGTCAAAGGGCGGTTGCAGGGCTTCGACGTTACTGTCGCTTGACACGTCCCATTGGCAATAGTGCAGGCCGTCCAGCTCGGAGCCTTCTTCGTCTGCGTAATCTGCGGCGCTTGCCCGGGTGCCAGAGACAAAAACCTGCCCGCCGTGGTCGCGAAAACGGCGGGCTATGCCGTTTCCTATCCCGCTCGACCCACCGATGACCAGAACCGTTTTATTGCTGAAATCGATTTCATGCATGGCTGACTGCCCCTCTTCCGAAAATTGCCCGTCTTGAGCGAAGCCAGCCTACTGTACCGAGTGTCACCCGGCTGAGAAAGGGCAGGGAGGGGCACGGGCGGCTTGCATCTCGACGCGCGGACAGGCATGTAAGAAGGCACAACTATAGTAAGGAGGGAGCTATGGCTTTACCGCAAGAGATTCGCCCGATTAACAGCGAATTGATGGACGCAATCACACAGTCGTCGGATGCAGATTGGATTCCCAACCCGGATGATCCCGAACGCGCCTTTATGAGGGTGCTGTGGACCGGAGAAGAGAGTGGCCGCTGGATGGTGCATTTCCGTTGGCTGAAGGGCTATGTGGCCCCCCCGCATAAACATCTGAGTGCGGCGCATACCTATATTCTGTCGGGCAAACTCAAAGTTCGGGGCGGTACATTTAACGCCGGCGATTATGTGCATGAGGCCAACGGCATGGTCCACGGAGCCACCACTGCATTGGAAGACACGGAATATCTATTCATGTGTGACGGCCCGGTCATCTTCTTTGGCAAAGACGAGTTCACCGGCTATCTCGGCTGGGAAGAGATCCGGCGTATGCAGCAAGCCCATGAAGCAGCCAAAAAGAAAGCCGCGGCACGAAAAAGAACCGCGTCGAAAAAGCGTGTGACCGCCAGAAAGCGGACCACGAAGAAGAAAGCCGCTTAGGTAGCCGTGCTGCCGAGTAACGGATCAGTCACCAACGCCTAGAGTTCTCACGGACCCTGGGCGTTGTCTTTGGGGCGGCAGAGCACTCACCACGCACGCTCTACCCCTCGGTTTATCTCTCGGATACATTGCATACATGTCAGAAAACAAAACGACGTCACCCCCTGCGATTCCTGCTGCCACCGTCATCGTGCTCCGGGATGCGGAGAGCGGGCCAAAAGGTATTGAAGTCCTGTTACTACGTCGGAACGTAAAAACCGCCTTTCATGGCGGAGCCTGGGTGTTCCCCGGCGGGCATATTGATCCCGAAGATCATAACCCGGATGCGCCGGACGATATGCTGGCTGCTGCCCGGCAGGCCGCGGTCCGTGAAGCCCAGGAAGAAGCCGGTCTCAACCTCTCGAAAGCGGACTTGCTCTACTTTTCACACTGGACCACTCCGCTGGTTCGACCCAAGCGTTTTTCAACTTGGTTTTTTGTTGTCCAAGCCGGTAGAGATGCCGTTCAGGTCGACGGCGCGGAAATCAACGCCCATGCGTGGATGAGCCCGCACGAGGCGCTGGTGGCGCGGCAGGCCGGTGAGCTTGAGTTGCCGCCGCCGACATTCGTCTCGTTGACGAAGCTCTCGGCTTTTGGAGCGGTTGAGGACGCGCTCGCGTATGTCCGGGGACGTGAGCCGGACATCTTTTTCCCCAAGCTTGAAAAAGTCGAGGACGGCTATTGTTCGATCTATCACGGCGATGCCGGATACGAATCCTCGAACGTCGATGAACCGGGAAGGCGGCACCGGTTATGGATGCGTAAAGGCGGCTGGCGCTATGAGCTCGCGCAGGAGCATGCCAGTTGAGAGCGGTTTCCTTTTTCAGGAGGACATGACCATGGCTGTATCGTTCTCAAAAATTACAGATGTCTTTGGGGCAGAAGTTGATGGGGTGGACATCGCGGCGGGTGTCAGCGAAACGGCCATGCGTGACATTGTCGACTTATTTAACGAGTACTCCATCCTGATTTTTCACAATCAGAAAATAAACGACGAGCAGCAGATTCGTTTCAGTCGGCTCTTTTCCGAGGTCGGGAACTTTGGCGGACTGGAGAAAACCGTGGTGCAAAATGCTGGCGGTGGGACGGAGATTGCCGACCTCTCAAACGTTGAGTCCAACACCAAGCGTATTATCCCGCCGACAGATAAGCGCATGTCTTTAACTCAGGCAATGAAATGTGGCACACCGACAGCTCGTTCAAGCGTGTTCCAGCAACCGCCTCACTGCTGTCCGGCCGCGAGGTCCCACCGACTGGAGGAGAGACCGAGTTTGCGACCGAGCGGGCCGCCTACGCCGACTTATCCGCAGCCATACGCGAGCAGATTGATCCGCTGGTCGCCATTCACGATTTTGCGTATAACCGCAGCCTGATTGATCCGAAGCTGATGACCGAAGAACAGAAGCGAGAGACCCCGCCAGTGCCGCAGGCGGTGGTCCGGGCCAACCCGGCCAACGGTCGCAAGAATTTCTATGCCGGGGCTCACGCGTCCCATGTACGCGGGATGCCGCTCGAAGAAGGCCGGGCCCTGCTCAGAGAACTGACCGCCATCGCCACTCAGCCTCAATACACCCTTCGACACACTTGGCGCGACAACGATCTCGTGATCTGGGACAACCGCTGCTGCCTCCACCGCGGCCGTCCCTGGGATAAATCCCGCTACCGCCGGGTCATGTATCGCACGACGGTCGCGGGGGTCGGGCCTACCGCGGAGTAAGAAAAGATCGGAATACAATCCCTTTCTGATATCCTGAAAACAAAGTGTTGCTTTAGGCTTACGCCGCCAACTTCTTCACATTCTCTTCCTCCTTCAGAACTCCGGCCTCGGTGAGCCGGGCAATCTCGGCTGCGGAATAGCCCAGATGCGCGCTGAGAACCGCCGCGTTATGCTGGCCAACGAGCGGCGCCGGACCCTGAACCTTACGCGGAGTTTCGGAAAAGACGAAGGGTGCATTGGTAATCTCCATCCGGCCAAACACGGGGTGCTCGACTTCCGCAATCATACCGCGGGCGCGGATATGCGGATGATGAAAGGCCTGGCCCACATCAAGAATAGGCGCGCAGGGAATGCGGGCTTCCGCCAGTACGTGCAGGGCCGCCTCGTCGCTCGGGAAGGACTGGAGCCAGGCTTCAATCATGGCGACGAGTTCGTCCCGGTTCTCGAGCCGCTGCTCGTTGGTCCCGAACTTCGGATCAGTCACCAAGTCTTCACGGCCCATGGCTTTTGCCAGTTGGGGAAATTGATGCTCAACCGCCTGGAGCACGATATAGCCCTCTTTGCCTTGGAAGACCCCTAGGGGCGCTATCCCAAAGTGATGCGTGCCAAAGCGCTTCGGGTTCTGCTCACCATTTGTGAGCGCGTACAGGGGAACGTTAATCATGTCCATGAAGAAGAGCGAATCGACCTGGGCGATATCGATCAACTGCCCCTTGCCGCTACGGTCCCGATAGAAGAGCGCCGCGCACACCGCCAGGGCCGCGTGTACACCGGTGTTGGTGTCTCCAATATAATTACCGACGTACTGGGGCGGGCCGTCCGGGTCGCCGGTCATATGCATCACGCTGCTCATGGCCTGCCCAATGATGTCGTAACTGGTGTTTTTCGATAACGGACCCGTCTGGCCAAAGCCCGAACAGGAAGCCATGATGATCTTGGGATTGATCCGGGCCGCACTCTCATAGTCCAGGCCGAGACGCGCCATGACTCCGGGCGCAAAGTTTTCAACCATCACGTCCACTTTGGCGATCAGTCCGGTGGCGATTTTCATGCCGTCCGGCTTTTTCAGATCGACGCACAGGCTTTTCTTGCCGGCACAGGTGTAGAGAAACATCGAACCCAGACCGCCCTGGACCGGAAAAAGACTGCGGCCAAATTCTCCGTTCGGCGCTGGCTCAAGCTTAATGACCTCGGCCCCAAGATCGCTCAGAATCCGGGTACAGGTTGGCCCGGCCAAGGCGTGGGTAAAGTCGAGTACGGTGATCCCGCTGAGGAGCTTTGAACAGTCTGGATTGGACGTTGCCATATCAGTTCTCCCTTTGTTTATCCCGCTGTTGTCATCTGTTCATGAATGGACGGCCCTCATGTTTCTCTATATATCTCGTGTGGACAACGTAAAAGTCAACGCAAAGAAGAAAGGACATACGGATGCGTATTGGTATGATGATCGGCGAAGGGGCGGGCGAGTCGCCCAGTATGGATGAAGTCATTCGGCGAGCCCAGCGCGCGGAGGAAGTCGGGCTCGATAGCGGCTGGCTGGCGCATATTTTTTCACACGATGCCATTAATCTGCTCGCCCTGGCAGGTCGAGAGACCTCACGCATTGAACTGGGAACGGCTGTTGTCCCAACGTATCCGCGCCACCCCGTCGTGATGGGCCAGGCCGCACTGACCACCCAAGCGGCGTGTAAGGGCCGTTTTACGCTGGGCATTGGACTGTCCCACCAAATGGTGATCGAGGGCATGTTCGGTCTGCCGTATATCCGTCACATGGCCCATATGCGCGACTATCTGAGTGTTTTGAAGCCGGTATTGCGCGGCGAGGCGGTGAAGTACCAAGGTGAAGAATACCGCGCCAATCTTGAGGTCGCGGTCCCAGGAGCCGACCCGGTCCCGCTTGTGCTGGCCGCACTCGGACCTAAAATGCTCGACCTGTGTGGGCGTGAGGCCCAGGGCACCGTGACCTGGATGGCCGGTCATAAGGCGCTCAAAGAACACGTTGTCCCGCGGATCACCGCAGCGGCCCAAGCGGCCGGCGCACCGGCGCCGCGCGTCATTGCCGGTGTGCCTATGGCGGTCTCCCATGATCGGCAAAACGCACTCGAAGTGGCGGCCAAGGTCTTCGCGATTTATGGCCAACTGCCCGCCTATCGGGATATGCTGGACCGAGGGGGAGCCCAGGCCCCAGTTGATATGATTCTGGCAGGTGACACCAGTGTCATCAAAGATGAGGTCAAACGCCTGGAAGATATCGGCGTCACCGATCTGTGTGCCTTTGTCTTTCACGCTGATGACACGGCGTTTGAGCGAACTGTTGATTTCCTGGGCTCGCTGAACTGAATGGTAATTCCCCATCTGCCATGACCCTCAGTGTGAAAGCCCTGACCCTCAGCCTCCTCCTGTGTCTGGTTGTACTGAGTGCCGTATACACAGGCGTGTACGCCTTTTTGTTGGGCAGCCACGAGCGGGCCGTCCAGCACGCGGCCCTGCAAAAAGTCATGTTTTTCTCTCTGGTCGGAGTGGGGAATACGGGTGCGCTTGAAACCGGCATGCAGATGTTTGACAGGGTGCGTAGGCTGGAGGTCCAGGCGACCCCCCGTTTTATGGATTTTCTGTGGCAGGCTCCCGAAACCGCCACGCCGAACGCCCGTATTCTTGAGGACTGGGCCGGACGTTTCTTTGCTTCGTGTGAGGCTGCCGTCTGTCAGGGCCTGTCTCTGCGTGGGCTCAATCTCCAGGGGATCAGCCTGAGGGGAGCCCGTTTAGCCCAGGCCGATTTGAGTAGCAGCGACTTACAGGAGGTTGACCTCTCCGAGGCGGATTTAAGCGAAGCCGACCTGCGCGGAGCGAACCTGGCCGGAGCACGCCTGGTTGGTACCCGCCTGCGCTATGTCAATTTTCTGGATGCCCGGTTAACGCAGGCCGACCTGGAGAACGCAAACCTGTCAGATGCCGAGTTGCAGGGCGTTAATCTCGGCCACGTCAATCTGCAATGGACGAAGTTGAACCGGACCAATCTGACCGGGGCCAATCTGACCGGGGCCAATCTGTACGGTGCTGACCTGCGCGGCGCAAAGCTCGAAGGGATCAAGCTGCCCGGAGCCGTTCTGGTGGGGGTCGATCTCATAGGCGCCGGCCTTATAGAGGCGGACTTGCAGAGAGCCGACCTCGAAGAGGCCGATTTGATCGAGGCCAAGCTGCGTGGCGCAAACCTGGCGGGGGCGAATCTGAAAGCAGCGAACCTGCATAAGGCGCATCTGTTTCAAGCCGATCTGACCCAGACAACGCTTGCTGGTGCGGACCTGTTTCAAACCAATCTGGTGGGTGCAAGCTTAGTCGGTGCTGACCTGAGCAAGGCGGAATTAAAACAGACTGACTTCAGCGGAGCCAACCTGAGAGGGGCGAACCTGTCGGGAGCCAATCTAGCCGGTGCCGAGTTGTCCGGCGCGAAAATCGACGAGCATACTCAACTAGACGAAAAATGGCGTTTGGTCTGGGATATCATCAACGAGAAGGGCAAAGTGACTCACCTCGTCGGTGCCAATCTGCGTGACGCCGCCCTGGCCGGCGTAACCTTGGAGGGCGCTGACCTGAATGGGGCTGACCTGAGTGGCGCCATCCTGCGTTACGCCATCCTCACCGATGCCGATATGACCGGCAGCTTGCTGCAACGGGCGGATTTGCACGAGGCCGACCTGGCCGGGGCGAATCTGGCCGGGGCCGATTTAAGCGAGGTACAGGGACTGACCAGAGAACAACTCGAATCGGCCAAAACGTATCGGGCCGCGCGGCTACCCGACTATCTCAACGGGCGGGAGTGAGTCGGCATGGATTGACCGTCCGTCAGGTCAGAACGCTCAGCCCGTCCCTGCTTACGCGAATTGCTTCAGAAAGCCCAACAGCGTCTCGGTCACCTGTGTGGGGCGTTCCATTTGTACCCAATGACCGGCGCCGTCGATATATACTTTACCCCGTAAATCCGTCACAAAGTGATCCATCAGATCCACCCAGCCGCCCCCGCCAAAAGACAGGACCGGGTCTTTTTCCCCGGCAATAAAGAGTGCTGGCCGTTCGATCTTGGCGTTTTCCAACTGTGGGGTCAGCTCAAGGTTGCGATCAATATTGCGGTACCAATTAAGCGGACCGCGAAAGCCGCTCTGCTCGTATTGAGCAACGTAATAATCGAGGTCCTCTGGTGTCAGCCAGGCCGGGAGTGTTTCCGGCTCAGGCAGGTCATCGAGGAATTTTGCGGTCGCAGGTTTCTGTATCAGCATGGCATTCGCCGGAGCATCACCGGACGCGATATAATAGGTCAGGCGTAAGGTCCTGCGAATATCCGCTTCAAACTCCGCTTCCGCCACCCCCGGTGTCTGGAAGTAGACGATATACCAGAAATTATCTCCGAAATTTTCCTGCCTGGTCATCGTCCCGGTCTGACCGCGCACATAGGGAACACTCAGGCCGGCAACGGCTTTGACCCGCTCCGCGTGAAACAGGGCCGTATGCCAGGCAACGGGCGCCCCCCAATCGTGGCCAACAACGAGGAATTGCTCATGGCCCAGGGCGGTTGCCAGGCCGGCGACATCATGGCTGAGGTCTACGATATTATAGGCGTCTATGGCTTCGGGTCGGTCGCTGCCCCCATAACCACGTTGGTCCGGGACCGCAACCTGAAAACCGGCTTCGACCAAGGGATCGATCTGATGTCGCCACAAATACCAGCACTGCGGAAAGCCGTGGAGGAGAATGACGAGCGGTCCATCGCCCTCAACAACCGTTCGCAAACGAACGCCGTTGGTCTCGATCATCTGAAAATTCCGGTTTTGCATGGACGAACTCATGAGAACGGCATCCCTCCAGGTCAGGCTTGTCGTATTGGGTTTCTTCACCCTCACCCCAGGGCGGGGGTGAGGGTGGCGCTCTCTACTTCGCGCCCGGCTGTCCTTGGGCTATATCGGCGATGGCCGGACGATAGCCGGTGTCTTTTTCGTAGCGCTCGATTTCCTTTGCCACGGCGTTCATGGCCCCACCAATCAGCGTGTCGTGGTCTGTCCGGCACCACTCTCTGGAAGACACGGCTCGATCGGCAGAACTCTGAACGTGAGGAAAGACTTCTTTGGCCAACAGCTCATAGGAGTTGAGGCAAGCCTGGCGCTCGGCCCAGTCATTAGCCATCAGCATATAGCAGCCAAAGCCACCGGACTGTTTGGTCAGCCGTTCGAGCTGAGCGGCCGCATCATCCGGCGTGCCGATGACCGCCGTTCCGGACTCAACCAGCGCTTGGGGCCACTTGCGCGGGTCCGACTCCTCCGGGGCGAGGGGCAGGGCCACCACGTTCTGGAAGTAATCGACCCAGTCATAAATGCCGTACTCGACCTCTTTGAACGCCTGTTCGCGGGTGGGCGCGATATGCATCGGCCCGACCAAGCGCCAGGAGGACCGATCAACCGTGTGACCGTATTCCTTAGCCTGGTCGTTCCAGACCTTCCAGTGGTCGCCCAGAACGGCAAAACCGCCCATGCTGGTCGCGCCCAGTGAGAGCAGGCCGGCACCATAGCGGCCCGCAGTCCGGGGACCGGCCGGCGAGACGGTTGCGGCGACCGCAATCTCAAAGTGCGGGTAGGTGTACGGCCGGAGCTGGAGACGGGCGTCTTTCAGCGTGAACCAGTCGGTGTCCAGATTGACCGGTTCGTCCGAGGTCAGCAACTGTGTGATTGCGCCGAGCGACTCTTCCATGCGTATGCGTTGCGTATCGGGTGCTATGCCCATCATATACGCGTCCGACGGCAGCGCGCCTGGGCCGACACCGAACATGGTCCGCCCGCGCGTCATATGGTCGAGCTGGACAATACGGTCAGCCAGGATCAACGGGTGGTGATAGGGCAGGGAGCTGACGCCGGTGCCTAAGCGAATGTGGTTCGTCCGCTGGGCCGCTGCGGCAATAAACACCTCGGGCGAGGCAATGATTTCCAAACCGGCCGAATGGTGCTCGCCGATCCAGGCTTCGTCATAGCCCAGTTCGTCCAGGCGAACGATCAGCTCCAGGTCGCGTTCAAGGGCGAGGGTGGGATTTTGACCCGCGGGATGAAAGGGGGCCATAAAAATGCCAAACCGTAACGGACGTTCCATACTATCCTCCAGTCCCAGGTGTGACGGCCAGCCTCTGCCGGTCAGACTGCCGTTTCAGCCCGGTGATGCAACACGAGACAATCGAACAACGTAAGCAAACCATAGCGGACTCTCCGCTGGGGCTCAATGCGCGACGTGGCGTCTCAGTTTGTTACGTCTCAAGCAGACCCAAAGCCTGATAGGTCGCGTGTTCAAAGCGCTCATACACGGGAATGGCCTTGACATCAAAAAAGGGCAGAATCTGCATCAGGATGACGCCGGTGACCCGCTTGGTCGGATCAATCCAGTAATAGGAGTTGAAGAGGCCGGCCCA
Organism: uncultured Binatia bacterium (SeqCode); assembly: GCA_965243855.1. Taxonomy (GTDB): domain Bacteria; phylum Desulfobacterota; class Binatia; order Bin18; family Bin18; genus Bin18. The sequence goes on from CBDEWE010000003.1 coordinate 1,076,195, forward strand.
GCTCAGGCTACCCGCCGAGCGGGCTCCTGGCAGCGCGCTGGTATTAATCAAAAATCCCAGGCCGTGTTTATGCACGACCCCGGGGGAGAATTTCACATCGTTGGAGAGCGGTGGGACGGCGGTGGTCATGTCTCCGGCGGCGAGGTCGCCAATATGGTTCTCCGATATCAGCGCAACCGTCTCGGGCTTGAGGATCTGCTGCCCGTTATGGCTGCCGCCTTTGAGGATCATCTGGACAAAGGCCAGATAGTCTGCGGCGGTTGAACTCAGCCCGTGTCCGCCGCTCTGATATTCGGCGTCAGGCGTCACCAACTCAATATCCGTCGGGGCGAGTGTGCCGTCTTCACCGCGCTGATGGACACTGACCGTGCGGGCCTCCTGTTCCGCCGAACGCGTAAAACCGGTGTCCGTCATGCCCAGCGGCTCAAATACATTCCGGGCCAGATAGTCACCCAGGGTTTGACCGCTGACCGCCTCAACCAGTTGGCCGACCCAATCCGTATTGATCCCGTACTCCCAGCGTTCTCCCGGATCGCACACCAGTGGCATATGCAGCGCCGCTTTCTTTCCGCTGCCAATGCCCGGCTCTCCGGTTGCTTCCTGGTATTGGCCGAGACCGGGATTCCAGATCTCATAGCCAAACCCGGCGGTATGGGTCAAAAGCTGCCGGGCGGTGACGGGGCGTTTTGCCGGGCGGAGTTGCGGCTGTCCGGCGGCATCAAATCCGTCCAGTACCTGAGGCTGGGCGAGGGCGGGCATAATCTCACCGAGCGGCTGATCAAGGCCGAATTTGCCCTGTTCGTAGAGCTGCATAGCCGCGACCGAGGCCACCGCTTTGGTCATGGACGCGATGCGAAAGACGGTGTCCGTTGTCATGGCCGGACCGGCATTGAGCTTGCGCGTCCCAAATGCGCCGGCGTACACCGGCCCCGAGTCAGTGGCAACCGTGGCGACGACGCCCGGAACATCCCTGGACTCCACCGCCTGATTCAAAACGGCATCAATCTGTTGCATGGTTTTCCCTTCCTTTCATTCCTGAGCATCTGGTGTGACTTTGATAGCTACGGTCTTGCCCGACTCCACACGGCTCACACGTGGCCGCGCAAAGCCCAACCAGGCAAGCCAGTATTTATTGTTATAGGCTTCACCCATGCGTTCGACGATAGCCGCATCCGTAAAAATCTCGGCTTTGCCGATAAACGTAGGACCGTCTCTTCCTCCGACGGCGATCCGCACCGTGTTGCGCCCATCCAGAATACGCCTGGCTTTATACGAGCTTGGTGAGGCGGTGAGATAGATCACCTCATCGGCATACCAGAACCAGACCGGCGCCGCACTGCCCCACTCGCCACTCTTGCGTTTGGTAGAAACATAGATCTCCTTAGCTGTGTGGAGCTGAGCAATCGTGTCGCTGTCCAGGGCCGCTGCCGTCCGGACCATGCCCGGAATGAGTCCGGCCAGGCAGAGCATGAGCAGGATAAGCAGTGCGGAAAAGGTAGACATCGCATCCTCCAGGCGAGCGTATTATTCTGCTTCGAGCGCGTCCGACAAACGCACGAAGGCGTTAAAAAAATCTTCTTTGAACTCCTGGACCACGGCCGCGGCTGACATCTGGCGATTCATCAGTCCGACCCCCTGGCCGACCCAATAGGTTGCCAATTCCCTGGCCCCCACATGACCGCTCTGGGAGAGCTTGTCCACTCGACCCAGAGCAGGCTCGGTGACCAGGGACTGCAGGGGCATCGGCAGGGGCGTGGGGCTGTCCCCGGTTTCCCAGGCATCGGTCCACGGAGACTTAAGCTGGCGCGAATACTTGCCCGTACGGGCTTTTGATCTCACCGTGTCACGGGATGAGGCGTGCAGCATTTTCTCCTTGACGACCGGATTGGTTTCGGCCTCGCTCGTCGTCAGCCACACCGAACCCGTCCAGACCCCCGCGGCCCCCATGGCCATGCAGGCGGCCATTTGGCGGCCCGTCACAATGCCGCCCGCGGCCAAAATCGGGATATTGCCATACGGCTGAATCGCTGCATGAATCTCGGGAATCAGCACCATGGTCGAGACATCGCCGCAATGGCCGCCAGCCTCTCCGCCGGCAGCAATCAACACGTCCACTCCGGCCTGCACCTGGCGGATGGCATGCTTTTTTGCGCCGACTAGGGCGGCAACCTGCACACCGTGCCGTTTGCCCATCTCCAGCATGATGGTGGGCGGAACCCCCAGGGCATTGGCCACGAGCTTGATCGGGTGCGAAAAGGCCACCTCCAGGGTTTCGGCCGCACCGCTGGCCTGCATATTCTGGCTGGCCCGGAACGTCTCATCGCGAAAGCTGTACAGCCCCTCCGCCGAGATATCGTGCTGGGCCAGAATCCCGGCCGCAAACTGAAAATACTCCTGGGGAATCGCCGCCTCGACCTTGTCTCGATTCAACCCGCCAACACTCACCTCGGCCATCTTGTTGGGCACGATCAGATCGATGCCGTACGGCTTGCCCTCAATGTGCTCATCAATCCAGCGCAACTCTTCTTCCAGCCGGTCCGGCGGATGAGCGACTGCGCCAAACACCCCCATGCCGCCCGCCTTGGAGACCGCCACCACAACGTCGCGGCAGTGGGTAAACGCAATCAGAGGAAACTCAATGTCAAACATCTCGCAAATAGGGGTTTTCATAGGCACGCTCCTAGTCTCACTCCTAGTCAACAAGGGCCCTGACTTCAGCCGGACTCGGGCCGCACGGACGGAGGAGGACGATGGCATCATCGAACCCGGCTTGGGCAAAACGCTGGAGAATTGCTCTGGTTCGTCCCGGATCGTGATCGGCCGTCAACTGAATGGTGGAAACCATAGCTCTCTGCCCGCCAGCGGCACGATAGCGTCCGAGGGCGTCTATGACTTGGTCGGCGGTCCGGTAGAAGGCGGAAGCCACCCAGCCGTCAAAGTCTTTTGCGGCTCTCTCCACATGAGCGCCCCAGCTACCGAGAATGAGGGGCGGGCCGCCGCTGACCGTTTTCCACGGCGCGAGGTCCGCGTGTTCATTCTTCCCCTCGACGAGCAGGCGCTTCAATTGCGCCAGGCTGGCATCGAAGGTCTTGAACCGATCCGCATAGGCACGCTCGAAGGCGATGAAGTCGGTTTCCGTAGACCCGGCGCCAAGGCCGAGGGTGAGACGATCTCCACAGATTTGCATGAGAGAGAAAATGCGATACGCCAGTTCGGTCGGCTGGTATAATGGGAGCTGGAGAACCGCTGTCCCCAGTTCGACCTCCTGGGTTGCCGTTGCCGCGGTCGCCAGTGCCGTAAACGGGTCCGGGAGCATAAACCCTCTGCCTACCGCCTGGGCCGCCCAGAGACTGTCGAAGCCCTCTCCGGCATAGCGCTTGGCCTGCTCTGCCAGATCGGTAGGCTGGGGTTGCGATGATAAGAGACCGATGATTACGCCGAGCCGCATGGAGACCTCCGTCCCTCCGGTCCCTATTTCTTTTCCTTCTTCTCCAGGTCCCGCAAAAACTGAATGTTCAGCTCAAGTCTTTCCCCCAGCCACAGAGCCCGGTGGGAGTGGTCGGCGATATCATCGTCAGTCCGTGGGTGAATAAGCACGTTGAGGCCGGAATGGTTCAGCATCAACCAGGGCACGAGGGTCTCAAACTGATCGGGCTGAAAGGCGACCTGATACATGGACTGTGGGTGCGGGCCCACGGGCTTGTCACGCCAGCGGCCCATTTCGACCTCGAATTGGTCGCTAATGGCTTCGCGGATGTCCGCGGCAGTCGCACGGGTGGACTCATCATAATACACATGCGCGTGGAACCCTTTGATTTCGCTCTTGTCCTGCTGCATGGGACCCCCTTATGGCTAGAATAGTGTCATCGAACGCCGCGCGTATTATCGCCGGTCGGCTCTCCGGGCTGCGGCTGCCAGTCAAAACCGATCTGGCGCCACAGGTCACGATAATCGTAGTCGGTCTTGAGCGCGAGGTTGAGACGGTTGTACGAGGCAAAATCGCTGACGAGGTGGATCAACTGCACCACGCCGGCATCGGTCAGGCCGATCTCGCGCAGGTGGGCAATGTCAGCATCCGTGACATCCTGTGGGCTGAGGTTCACCTGCAGGGCAAACTCCACAATGGTTTTCAGGCGGGGGTCGGCAATCGCCGCCGGACCCTCAGCCAGAAACTGCCTGGTGTAGGCTTCGTCGGTCCGCAGGCCGTAGTTCAAAATCGTACAAAAAGCGGCCGTGCAGTAGGGACAGCCGTTGGCCTTGGAAACGGCAATGCCGACGTGCTGAATTTCCACCATGGAGAGCTCGCCCAGTTGCCACAGGACCTTGGTTGTGCCGAGCTTGGCCTTGAGCAATTCCGGGCAGTTCAGTTCAACATAGAAGTGATTGGGCACCGCGCCTTCCATGTCGGTGACCCAACTGAAAATTTCCCGGATGATCGGGTCGTCAATACGTTCCGGTTTGTTGAGTGCCACACGGGCCATACGTCACCGCCTGTTGATTATTGACTGGGGCGCTACGGGTGTTTGGTTGGTTCCGCCCTGATTTTTAATATCCCGCTATCCATCGAGATGCAAAGTCGGTGGCTTCTGCGGGTCAAAAGAAAGCTACTCAATCGCCGTGGCGGTCAGGCCGCAGCGACGGTTTCTAGGCTATCGATGTCATCGCCGCTTATGCCGTCATCGTGCGGACGCCATAGAGCGGGATGCGGGCGTCCCTGGTGACGAGAATCAGTCCTTCGGCTTGGGCCTGGGCGACCAGCATCCGATCGAACGGGTCGCCGTGGTGCGGCGAAAGGGCGCCGGCCTGCTCTGCGTGAAAAAATGTAAGAGATAGTGGTGTAAAGCCCTGCTCTTTGATACTCGCTTCCAGGTTGTCCGGGGCCCGAAGCTTCCCCAGCGCACGCTTGACGGCGATCTCCCAGACGCTAACCGGGCTGACGAAGACGTCGCTGAACGGGTTCGCTATAGCTTCATATGCGCCTCCGCTCAATATTTGAGGCTCTGTCAGCCACCACAGAAGGGCATGGGTATCCAGCAGCAAGCGCACTATTCTCCGTCCTCATCCGGGAATATCTTTGAGTTGTAGAACGCGTCGATAAACTCCTGGGGCGTCTCGTCAAAGTCTGGAGCAATCCAGATTTGCCCCTTCAACGCGCCCGGCTTGCGCTTGGTCTTCGGCTTGCGATACGGCTCCAGCCGCAGATAGGGTTCGCCAGCCTTGGCGATGACGATTTCCTCCCCCTCCCAGGCCAGTTTGCCCAGCTTCGAGAGCTGCGACTTTGCCTCGTGCATATTCACTTTCATAAGGCTCTCCAAATAGCTAAGTCGGACTAAGTCTATAAAGATGTTCTGGCTCCGTCAAGGTGGGAGGTGAGTCGTTCGTGTATCTTCAGCACGTCAGTGATTGATCCAGACCGAAGTATCGACAAGGGTCGTGTTGGCCCAGTTCGTTGCCGTGGGGTGGATTTTAGTTGTGGCTCGCTTCCGCCAAGCTGAATGGCCTACCAATTTGTCATTGCTCTTTCGAATGAGAGGCATCCTTCAGCAAATCCCCATACATTTCCGGGTCCGGCTCAATTTCCACAACTTTTCCATCCCGCATAACAACGACGCCGGTGCCGGCTTGGTGGGCGATGAGGTGGGCGCGTTGAGCGGCACGGAAAAGAGCGGCTGGAGCCGCCTGCATGTCGGGATCGGTCGAATTGGACACCGGGATTTTGTATTTGCTCTTCTTCATTGGCTGTTACTTCCTTCGTCTTCCAGAACAGGCATGTCTCCACTGTTATTAAATTTTTGCCAATGGTCAACGTAATGGCTGTACGTCTCATGGAAATTTCGCAAGCCCGCGTGGAAACGGCGACGTATGACGTTTGCCGGGACTCCGTGTCCGCCCATGCGTATGCGTTTGGCAACCCGCGCGATAGCTTCTTCTGGTGTCGCCAGGGATAAAAATATCAATTTGACATTGTATCCGTCCGCCTGCCACTGCTTGATTTTTTTCACATAGCCTCGGCCCGCCAGCGTCGTTTCAAAGGCGAAACTACTTCCCGCACGAGCATGAGTGTTGATTTCTTCCAGCATCAACCGCCCGGCACGAATGGCTGCGGTCGCGGGCCGGAAGGGTGACAGGCCCGCTGCTATCAAGTCGGCATTGACAAAAACCGGGCAGTCCGCCTCGTTGGGCAGGTATTCAAGTGCAAAGGTGGTCTTGCCGGCCCCGTTTGGGCCGGCGATGATAATGACTTTCTTATCCGGCATTCACGGCGTTCGAGTTGCGACATATACGCCGCTTATAGCGGGTGCTGTGACAGAAATTCCTTGAAGACTCCGAGAAACGGTTCACGCGCGGAGGACACAAAACCGTGTCCGGCGTTGTCGAAAATGGCCAGTTGTGCATTTGGAATCTCTCGGGCCAGAATCTCCGAATTGGCCGCCGGGATCAGCACGTCGTCACGTCCGGTGGCGACCAGGGTCGGGGCGGTGATCTCTTTGAGCTGCCGGTATACGCGCAGGGTCATGGTTGCATCCAAGTGACGCTTGTAAGCAAAGAAAGGAGTGGAATGCTCCAGGACGCGACGCATGGTGGCTTCGAGCTCATCCCGATGGGCGGCGATATATTCTTCTGTGTAGGACAACTTCCAGCCCTCCCGAACGGCTTCTTCCGGCGTCTGTCCGGCGCGGCCTTTGAGCGCTTCCATGGATTCCGGTGGGGCAGGGACGGAGTGCTTACCGCCTGGGGTGGTACAGCCCAGGGCCAAACTCGCAACGTGCTGCTGGTAGTGAATGCCGATTTCCTGGGCAATCATGCCGCCCATTGAAATACCAAAGATATGTGCGCGCGGGATGTCGAGCGCGCTCAGCAGGCCCACGGCATCACTGGCAAACAGCGCAATGGAGTAGGGCTCGTCCGGTTTGTCCGACTGCCCGGTGCCTCGATTGTCATAGGTGATGACCCGATAGTCGTCGGCCACGCGCGCAACAAATTCCCGGTCCCAGGCCGCCGCAGGCCCGCCCAGCCCCATGATGAGCAGCAGCGGCTGCCCCTGACCCTGACTCGTATAGTGCAGATTGATCCCGTTCACCTGTGCGTATGCCATACTCTTCCTCCTTTGTGTGAACGTCTTATCCAGTTGCGGGGAGAAGCGCAAATCGGGGAGCGGGCGCTATTTGCCGATCCGTGCGGTTTAGTATAGGTCCATAGCATATGCAAACGGCTGTTTCCGAGCTTCCCACTGTCCGCCAGACGGTGAAGGAGCTGTCCCATATATCGACGCTGCGAGCCGTCTATCATCTGGCTGAAGTCTGGGGTGTGATTGGGCTGGCGATGTGGCTGAGCGGATGGGTTTTGCCTCCATCCACGAGTATCTGGGGAGTGTGTGTCTACATCGGTGCGGTCGCCGTGATTGCCGCGCGGCAGCACGCCCTGATGGTCCTCGTGCACGAGGCGATTCATAAACGCATCTCGCGCACGGGATGGATCAACGACACTCTGGCCCGTGCGGCCGCGGCGTTTCCGGTCTTTATCTCGCTCTCGAAATGGCGCTTCATCCACCTCTATCACCACCAGTATACGCATACCAAAGACGATCCGGATCGGGCCATCTATGCCCGCTATCCCCTGGGCAGCGGACCGTTCTGGCGGCTTCTGGCCCGGGATGTGTGTGGCCTGAACGTCATCTCGACGCTGAAGTATTTTATTGATCTGCCCTTTGTGACCCAGGGTTTTAACCGGAAATTTTTGGGTGAGGAGCGAGCCGACCGCCATCGGCAGATTGCTGATATGGGCCAGTTCACGATCTTTTGGGCGGTGGTGTTAAGCGGCGGTTTTATCTTGTGGGGTTGGGAATTCGGGAAATACCTGGCGTTGTACTGGCTCGTACCGTACTGCACGGTGACCCAGGTCTTCTTTCGCATTCGGGGGGCGATCGAGCACGGCAATGTGCCCGACCCCGAGAACGCCTATCAACAGACGCGGACCTATTTCATGCCCGCGGTCTTGTGTTTTTTCTTTGCGCCCAAGCAGGTGAACTACCACCTGGAGCACCACCTGTATCCCTCTGTGCCTTTCTATCATCTCCCCCGGCTACACGCGGTTCTCAGCCAGGCGATCTATCCTGCCGAGTCGGGCTATTGCGAGCCGTTCTCCACCGGCCTCAGAAAGTTGGTCTACGGATAGGGGGAAGACAGTCCCGCGACAAAAAAACAGGGCAGCCATGCGGCTGCCCTGCGTCTCTGCGTCTGTCTACGATTTTCTACAGATCATACGCCCGGGCCGCATTATCGCCCAGGATGTTCTGCTGGTCGGGTGGCGGGAGTTCCTTGATTCCATTCTGTAAGGTGTTGAGGGCATCCGGGAAGCCGTCAAAATGGGGGAAATCGGTGGACCAGAAGAACTTGTCCGAACCCCAGCGAGCGGCAGCCGGCGAGATCATGCTTTCGTCCACATCACAGCCAACCCAGCACTGACGGCGGAAATATTCGCTCGGTGGACGCTTGCAGGCCGTCATGAAGCCGCTGTGTTCCCACTTGCTGTCCATCCGTTCGATAAAATGTGGCACCCAGCCGGCACCGACTTCCAGCACCAGCAATTTGAGATTCGGAAAGCGTTCCAGGGTGCCGCCCTCAAACATGCTGACAAAGGACGCCTGGATATCAAAGCCCAGGGTGACCGACAGGAAATAGAAGGGTGAACCGTGAAAGGTGGTATGGTCATACCAGGTACTGCCGTGAAAGTCGGGCCGCGCAATCACGTGCAGGCCGACCGGCATCTGAATATCCTCGGCAACGGCCCAGAACGGGTCGTAGGTCGTATCGCCATAGGCTTTCCCGTTTGCGGGATAGGGGGTCAGCATGACGGCCTTCAGCCCCAACTTGGCTGCGCGTTTCAGCTCAACAATGGCGGCCTCGGGGTCCATGAGGGAGATGTGCGCGACTCCGTATAAGCGGTTGGGGTAGTGGTGACAGAAATCGGCAATCCAGTCGTTGTACACGCGGTTATAGGCCAGGGCGAGCCCAGGGTCATTGACTTCACCTTCCCACAGCAGGCCGATTGTAGGAAAGAGTACGGCCGCATCAATACCATCAGCGTCTAACTGCTTGATCCGCTCATGCGGGTCGTAGGCCCCCTTGGGACCATCCATATACAGCTGGTCTTTGGAGAAGACGAGTTCGCCGGGCTTACCAAAACCGGAGGCAACGCCCATCCCTCTGATAGTCGGAGAAATCTTGCCGTCAATGACAAGCGCTTCCCAGCCTTCCTCATCCTTGGCTATGTACAAGGCACGATCTTTGTATTTTGACTCAAGGTTCTCTTTCCACAAATTGGGCGGCTCTAAAATATGACCATCAGCATCAACAATTCTTCCGAGCTGCATTGCGCGTCCCTCCTTGCACGTATATGGACTTTGCCCTGCTTCTAGCCCACTTTGTGCCAGATTACAAACCGCTTTGCGCTTTTTGTGGAGGGTGATGAGAAGGACTACCCTCGCCGGCTATCGAACTCGGACGGACGGACCATATCTGGTCGATGGATGAGCTGCTGCGAGCCATGGAGGCGCCGCCGATGGCACCGCTCCCCGCGCCGCCCACCACGAATCTATCCCCGGCCCGGCCGCCGGCCGTTCAAACTCCGGGTTATCAACGGCAAAAAGAAGATTGTCTAGTGGCCGCATTTGAGAGGAGCGAGTGGCTGCGTTTGATTCGGGAAACACCCCAAATGCTGCTCCTCTGTTACCAATCTCAACACAGGAAACACTGCCACCATCTGATTGTGGTCTTGCCTCATTCTTCTGATGTTAGCGGCCAGTCCTTTGACTTTTTCACGCATTCTCCGGTATCCGGCCTTCGTCCCCTTTCTTTCTGTCTGTTGTGTGTCTCTCTAGTGGTTGTCCTAGTCCGTGTTGTTATGGGTCGGCGGTGTGAATGATGGTGTCCAGTTCAAGCCGCTGCGTCCCCTCATTCCATGTAAATCGGGTAATATCCCCAGGGTCGGGAAAGTGGTCCACAAGACAGCTTCCGTCTACACCACGAAGAAACGAAGTTTCAAATGTCGTGACCAGAAAGGTTCGTTCAAATATCGGCACTCCGTCATCATAGACAATGGCCGTATGCTCCCCGTCGCCCAAATCGCCCCAGTTCCAGGCGATAGCAAAGCCGACCCGTTCATGGCCATCACAGAGACCTGCCGCCACCACATCCTTCCGGCGCATCCCGTAGGGAAGCGGATACACTTCCCCACCATTAAACCGTACCGTCAACTCCCCCCGTGGAGTACATATCCATCCGTGTACGGTGCCGAGACCCGAATACTGCTGACCGTTAGCTGGAACATCGAGAAACTGTGTGGTGGCCGATGCAACGGGCACCCCCATCACAAACATCCAGCACCACAAAACGATGAAGAGGGCACGAACACGCATATAAAGCACAGGAACCTCCTTGATTTTCATTTCCCATTTTTCCTTTCTGCCTTTTCCCTGCATCACCCGACATACATCCGTGTAACGTTGATACCAATGCTCCATGTCCTATGGGAACCCCTCATGCTACGGAAACGCAAACAGTGGGTTCTCCAGGTCGTCAAGCGTGTCTATATCGGTCGCTCTGATTTGTTCGAGCAGGCGGAGGATGGTTTTCCGTGTCCCTTTGAGCATTTCATTCTGTTCATTAAGTCGCTGAGCGAGAGAGGCGAGGGTTTCTGTGTTGTCTGCCATCTGGGAGGCTCCTTTCTTGGTTTTTGAGTGTGTGCCAATCACGAGTCGTGACGTGGCCCACCCAGCGGGTCTTTCCGTCCGCAGTTGGGGCACGATTGCCCAGGTTCCGCATAGTCAGCGCTCAACTGGAATCCGCAGAGAAAACATGGTTGTTCTGTTGCTTGGGCCGCTAAGAGGTCCTCAACGAGATCATCAACGGGCGGAAGCGTGCTGGCGCAATAGCGGCATTTTTTTGCCTTTGCCGGAACAACAGACAAACATTCCGGGCAGGTCACACCAGGGAGAGAAAGGGGAGCAGGAACGGGAACCGGTGCCGCGTAACACACGATGAGCGCAATGATGGCCCCCAGGGGGCCGAGCAGCACCCCGATCAATGCCCACGCAGGGACAGACCGCTGGGTGTTAGACGCAATGGCAACACAGGCGACTATCCCACCCAGCCACAATACAAAACTGAACGCAAAGAACAGGCCACCCATAGTTTCCCTCCTCTTGCTCTTACGTTGAGGCGGTGCGCTCCCGAAGGCGCTCAAGGGCGCGCACGAGATTCGGAGAATGAGCTACTACACTTCGGTCCGGTTGTCCCTAGTAATTTCTGACACAACAGACACTCTGGCATTTCTCCCTCCCACAACGTGGATACGGTCTTACAACCAGCCAAGCGCAAGGAGCGCGCCCATCAGCAGTTGCCAGAGCGCCCCACCGCTCAACAGTTCCATCACGAAAAGCGCGACCCACAAACCGATCAAGAGGAGCAGCACAGGGCGGCGGTTCACCGATCTACGCATCTACTTTCCTCCACCCGCAAACGGCACGCCGTACCCGCTGGTTTCGATACTGACCGGTACCAGATACACGCAACACGCCTCCAGCAACTCGTCGGCATCGTTGGCGACGAGGGGGAAGGAAAATGGGGGATGGTTCGGCATGTGTGAATAACTCCTCTGTAAAAAGTAGGCCGCCCGCCGTGGTGGCAACGCAGCAACGGGCGACCCAGCCCTGGCCGGAGATCAGGAGCGAACCGAGCCAGGGAACTGTAGTTTCTCTTTACTCCTCGGGATAATCGGGATAATCGTCCTCGGGAAAGATAAACTCTAAGATCATCCCTTGCGTGCTGTTGTCCCACACAAACCGCGCCTCCTGGCCGAATTCGGGGAAGTCCCACAGATGACACGACCGCGTGCCCTCGATCTCAATAAATTCGTGCTCAAAGGCCGCGATCGTGAACTCCTGCGTCGCGAGGACCTCGCCGTTTCGCATCAGCCGGGCCTCCGTTCTGCCTGAGCCTAAGTTGTTCCAGTTCATCACGGCCGCGAATCCGTTGTTCACGTCCCCACATGCGGCCTGCGTGTCCTCACGCTTCGAGCCGTGAGGGGCCGGGGTTTCGTCAATAAGGACGTACGCCTGGCCCCGCATGTCGCGGAACTCGACCGTTAAATCGCCCTCACACGCCCAACCGGCTACCATCCCGACACCGCTCACCTTAGCGCCAGGCCCCGGGTGTTCCAGGACGTTCGCCGGCGCACTGCCCGCCAGCATCAGACTGCCTACTAAACCCATACCTAGAATTTTTTTCATCACCTCTCCTGTGTCTCGGCGTACTTGGCCGCGATCTCGTCCGGCGTTTTCCGCACGTAGAGCGTGCCACTCCCCACCTGCACGATTTTCGTGCGTTCGACATACGTGCCCGCGGCGGTCGCCTTTTCCATGTGGAGCACTTGGCTCGCGTTGATCCAAATCGGGTTGCCACTTTCGCTCGTCAGTTCCAGATACAAGGTTATGGCCGATCTCATACGTCTCCTTCACTCCGGCGCGGCCGTACTCGCTTTTGTAGCGCGTCTGCACGCGCCAGAGACGGCGCCAGTATCGTGATGTTTCATGTTTGATAGTCCGTTCTCCGTTGTTTCGCTTCAGATCACTGGACGTTATCGCGCAGGGTAGTGTCTCACTTTGAAACTTCTGACCAGGAAAAACGGGGCAGGCTGCCCTCTCCCTCGCTCTCTCAGGCATCGTGTGCTCCTCTCGGCTCCCGGACACCGCGCTGACACATGTCCGGGAGGCCGTTCGCTCCCTAACACGGCTCCCAACCGATTGTCCCTAGTAATTTCTGAGGAAATTATGAGGGGGGAGTAAAATTATGAGGGAGGGCGGCCCCGCTCGGGCTTGGCCCCAGGCCGAGGGGTGCCCGGCGGGAGCAAGACTGCCCGGTCACCGAAGGCGCTGAGACGGGAGGGAAGGGCGGACCGAACGCGGAGAAGAACACATGGCAAACTGAGACACTACCGGGGCGTCGGTACCGGCCTTAGGCCGTTAAAAAATTCAAATGAGGCCGTTCCGCCTGAAATGAGGCCGTTCCGCGTCAAATTAGGCCAGCACCCCGGCCGCGCCGCTTCATCCAGGCGGCTCCAGGTACTTGAAGACCCCGTAGCCCGCCCGGTCACCGGTCTCGTCCGTCACGTAGGCAATCGGGATGATCTGAAATTCCTTCCATTGCGTGTGCCTGGCGAAATGCAAGGTTTTTGTCAGAAAGAGACCAACAGAAAATGCTTGCCCCTGCCCGTCCCTGGTCCGGGCCCAGAACCGGCAATCATACCCCGCCGTGAAGGTGGAATCCGCCGGCTGAAACACGTTCGACAGGTGCAGCATGACATCCGATCGCTTCGCTGTTCTTGCCGAGTGCTCCTGGTAGTCCAGTGCCTGCTTCTCGCAAAATGTTTGGGCAAAGGCCTCGCAGTATCCGGCAACGGGCACCCCGCCGTGCGGATCGGCGTGGCCGTTGCCGGCATGACACCCCACAAGCGCGAACACCAGAAGGCCGTGGCCCAACCAGCTCATGCTCCACTCCTTTCCGTCGGTTGTAACCCTATCGCAGCCCTGCAATACATGACAGTTCACCAGGGCTCCACTCGCCGTCAACGCCTGGGCGCGGGCCCATATCGTCGGTGCCTTGGCGGCCCGCTCCGACCTCCGGCTCATCCTGCTCAAAGACGTGCCATCCCGGTCAGAGAGTACGCCATAGACACTCGGATAAGCCCGAATATAATGCAGCGCCGCGCAGTCTAATTCCGTAGGGCAGGTTAACCGTAGGCGTAGCCTGACCGACGAACGCCACGGAGGGAAATCGAAGCTTTTGGGGGAACCGGGCGCCGTCTCCGTCGGACGGTCAATAAATAAAAATTATTAAACTTATAAAAAGAATCAATTTGAATTATCTCAGATGGTCCCTATAGTGGGAGACATTCACACTCATTTCATCAGGAGAAAGGAGAAACACATGAGCGAAAGCAAGTGCCCGGTAATAGGAGGCGCGCACGCCCGTGGCACCATGGCGAACCAACACTGGTGGCCGAATCGGTTGAACCTCAAGATACTCCACCGGAACTCCCCCCTGTCCGATCCCATGGGCGAGGCGTTCAACTACGCCGAAGAATTCAAGAAACTTGACCTGGAGGCTCTGAAGAAGGACGTTGAGGCGGTGATGACGGCGTCGCAAGACTGGTGGCCGGCCGACTACGGCCACTATGGACCGCTCTTCATCCGGATGACGTGGCACGCCGCAGGCACGTACCGCATCACCGACGGCCGTGGCGGTGGAGGCTCCGGCTACCAACGCTTTGCGCCGCTCAACAGCTGGCCCGACAACGCGAGCCTGGACAAGGCGCGCCGGTTGCTCTGGCCAATCAAGCAGAAGTATGGCCGAAAGATCTCGTGGGCCGACCTGATCATCTTCGCCGGCGACTGTGCCCTGGAATCGATGGGATTTAAGACCTTCGGTTTCGGCTTCGGGCGCCCGGACGTCTGGGAAGCCGACGAGACGGACTGGGGGTCTGAGCGCACGTGGCTTGCCGACGAGCGCCACAGCAGCGACGGAGAGCTCCAGGAACCCCTTGGCGCCGACCACATGGGCCTGATCTACGTGAATCCGGAGGGGCCGAACGCCAACCCGGACCCGGTCGCTGCCGCAAAGTACATTCGCAAAACGTTCAGCCGCATGGCCATGAATGACGAGGAGACGGTGGCGCTCATTGCTGGCGGACATACGTTTGGCAAAGCCCATGGTGTGGCCGATGACGGTCAATACGTCGGTCCTGAACCCGAGGGGGCCAGCCTGGAGGAGCAGGGCATGGGCTGGAAGAGCCGCTTTGGCAGCGGCAAAGCCGGCGATACGATCACCAGCGGCTTAGAGGGCGCATGGACCACCGACCCGGTGAAGTGGGATAACAATTACTTCGATAACCTGTTCGGCTACGAGTGGGAACTGACGAAGAGTCCTGCCGGTAAATCGCAATATGCGCCCAAGAATGCCTCGGCAGAGGGCACCGTCCCGGATGCGCACGATCCGTCGAAGACGCACGCTCCCATGATGCTCACGACGGACCTCTCCCTGAGGATGGATCCGGACTATGCGCCAATCGCGAAGCACTTCCACGAGAACCCAGAGGAGTTCGCAGACGCCTTCGCCAAGGCGTGGTTCAAGCTGATTCACCGTGACATGGGACCCCGCAGTCGGTATCTCGGACCGCTGGTTCCTGCGGAGCCGCAGTTGTGGCAAGACCCCGTCCCCGCCGTCACGCATGAGTTGATTGGCGAGCACGACATCGCTGCCCTCAAGGGCAAGCTCCTGACATCAGGCCTGTCCATTGCCCAACTGGTCTCGACCGCCTGGGCGTCGGCGGCAACCTTCCGCGGCACCGACAAGCGCGGCGGGGCGAACGGGGCGCGCATCCGCCTCGCGCCGCAAAAGGATTGGGCGGTCAACAATCCGGCCGAGTTGGGGACGGTGCTGCAGACTCTGGAACAGATCCAGCAGGACTTCAACCGCGCACAGTCCAACGGGAAGCGGGTCTCGCTCGCTGACGTGATCGTTCTGGGCGGGTGCGCAGCCGTCGAGCAAGCGGCGAAGAACGCCGGCCACGACGTGCAGGTGCCCTTCTCGCCGGGGCGCACGGACGCGTCGGCGGAGCAAACAGACGTGGACTCGTTTGCCGTGCTCGAACCCACCGCCGACGGCTTCCGCAACTACCTCCAGGCCGGACACCAGGAATCGGCGGAGGAACTGCTGGTGGAGCGGGCGTGCCTGCTCACGCTGACCGCTCCTGAGATGACGGTGCTCGTTGGGGGGATGCGGGCCTTAAGCGCGAACACCGGGCAGTCTGCGCATGGTGTGTTCACCGACCAGCCCGGGACGCTGACCAATGACTTCTTCGTCAATCTGCTCGACATGCGCACGGAGTGGCAGCCGTCGTCCACGTCTCAGGGCGTGTTCGAGGGACGCGACCGCGAGACGGGTGCCCTCAAGTGGACCGGCACCAGGGTGGATCTCGTCTTTGGTTCGCACTCCGAGCTCCGGGCCATCGCGGAAGTCTACGGGTGTGACGACGCGCAGCCGAAGTTCGTGCGCGACTTCGTGGCCGCGTGGGACAAGGTGATGAACCTCGACCGATTCGACCTTGCCTGATCTCAGTGAGGTGTTTGTTAGCAGCAGGAGGCGGATAACCCCGCCTCCTGCCCCTTCCTTCGGCATCACCCCCGCCGTTGCTACTCGGCCCCGACCGTCACGCGCTGTCCGGTGAATATCGAGTCAAACTGTATGGCCGGCACCGCCTCAGGGTCAAACGGGTCTTGATCCAGCGGAAAGCCCCGCCCCATCTGCGTACCGGTGAGGGACTGGAAGTCTTTACTGAATTGCACCACATAACGGACGCGCACGATATCGGTAGGCGCTCCAGTAGCAGCGTCGAGGTTGAAATCGATCACCTCCGCCGTAATTTCCCGCCAGCCCGACCGCGCCCAGACTCCATGTTGGTCGCTGAATCGGGCAGAGTTGAAGATGTCGTGCTGGTCAGAATGGGTGCCGGCCCAGTTCTCCTCTGCGGTTAAGGAGACCAAGCGGAAGGAATTCGTCGTTCCCTCGTCTGTGAGGTGACGGATGAGGTAGACGCCCGCAATCCGTTGGGCAAAGTTGCCCTCATTCGGCCTGTGACGCCAGCTTTCCAGACGAATCGCGTCATCAGAGAAGGAGAGATTGACGAGACCGAGACAGAATAGGGGGATCAGACTCAGGGCAAGTATACGGATTCTTCGTGCCACGGGGGCGCTCCTTTACTTTCGTCCCACGCTATTACCTTCTATGAACCCACTCTCCGAGACTGTCCCGCTCAAATTTCCCGTTGACTGAGAGACCATTGAGCAGAGACGCAGGCGGTGCGGCGAGACCGCCTGCGTTTCAATCGGATCACTCTTATTCAAGAGCGCGTACTACGACGACGGCGGCAGGCTGTCGATAGTCCAACTCCCATCGGCATGTCTGGTCGCTGTAATGCCAGCCGTGGCGAGAGTCGGCGGGAGACTGTCGGCGTCGGGGTAACACCCATCAAGACGGTCAAGGCCGGTTGCTATACACGCCTCTCCGGCTTCGTTCACGGAAACGATAAAGTCGATGGCGAGCAGGGAGCCGCTGCACATTTCTCCCGGATACAGCCTCAATCCCTCCACACATTCTCCAAGGTCTATGGGCTCACTTCCCATGAAATCCACGATCTCGAAATGCTGGGTAGCCTGATTCCACTCCAGCACCGTGGTATCGCCCGGATTGGGAAAATCATCGACCGTAACCTGCTTGCTCGCTCCTCTGAGGAATCCCGTCCCAGGAGTTGTCACCGTGAACGTACTCTCGGCAAACTCCTCGCCGTTATCATAGGCGACCACGGTGTGCTCCCCATCCCCCAGGTTTCCCCAGTTCCAGTAGCTAAAAAAGCCGTTGTTCCCATCATCATCCCCACACACCGGGCTCGTATCTGAGCGGGGCAACCCATACATCGCCGGGAAAGGGTCTCCACCATTGAGGCTGATCGTAATGGCCCCATTGGCCTCGCACTTCCAGCCGGAGATCACGCCAATACCGGATACTTTAGCCCCATTGCCGGGAATCTCTAAAACGTCTGCGTGGACCAGGGAAGGCAGCAGGACCACAAGACCGAAAAGCCACAAGACAAAAGGCATCAGAACCTGGTAGTGTCTCACTTTGAAATTTCTGACCAGAAAAAACGGGGCAGTCCACCCTCTTCCTATTTCCCTCTCAGGCATCGTGTTCTCCTCTCGGTTTCCGGACACCGCGCTGACGCGAGCCCGGTAGGCTGCTCACCCCCTAACACGGCTCCCCACCGGGTGTCCCTAGTAATTTCTGAGGAAATGATGAGGGGGAAGGAAAATTATGAGGGAGGGAGACCCCGCTCCGGCTTGGCCCCAGGCCGAGGAGCGCCCGGCGGGAGCAAGACTGCCCGGTCACCGCAGGCCCTGAGCCGGGAGGGAAGGGCGGACCGAACGCGGAGAAGAACACATTGCAAACTGGGACACGACCAAGCTGAGTGTTTGATCAGACACCTAACCGGAGGATGGAATGCCCTCGTTCGTTCCCCTTCAGTTGTAGAAGCGGGCGATAGAGGGCTGCCTGTAACCGCCTCTCCTCCCCCGTGTTGACAGTGCTCTGCTTGACACAACGTCTATATTAGTCATATTCTTAGCTAATTATACTTCAAGGAGCCAGCAATGCCGGTAGTCAATGTCCATGAAGCGAAGACCAATCTGTCGCGCCTGCTGGTGAAAGTTGAGGCCGGAGAAGACATCATCATTGCTCGCAGCGGCACGCCGGTGGCGCGGCTGGTGCGTTTCCAAAAGCGGGGCAAACGGCAGCCCGGTATTTTCAAGGGAAAGATCGTCATTCCAGACAGTTTCTTCGACCCACTGCCGGAGGAGGAGTTGAAAGCATGGGAAGGTGAATAGCGGTGCGAGCACTGTTGGACACGCATACTTTTCTTTGGTGGATGACAGACAGCAGGCGTCTGTCGGAGACGGTATACCGCACGATTGCGGACGAGGCGAATGCAGTGTTGATAAGCGCAGCATCGGCCTGGGAGATCACCACCAAGCATCGGCTCGGCAAACTCCCGAACGCGGAGGCGCTGGCCCTCGATATGAGCGGGGCCATTGCTGAGCAGAATTTCGAGGAACTGCCCATTACCGTCGAACATGCCGCCCACGCCGGAGCGTTGCCGGGTCCCCATCGAGACCCTTTCGACCGGATGCTCATCGCCCAGGCGCTGGCGCACAATCTCGCTGTCATTTCAAACGAATCCCTCTTCGACCGCTACGGCGTTCGCCGCCTCTGGTAAGCCCTGCCTTCCTGAGGCTTCGGCTGCTCCTCGCTCCCCTGCGCCGTGTCTGTCTGCGACAGGGGGCCAAGAGGGCGGGCTTCCAGCCCGCATGGCGGCCAGGATGGCCGCGCTCCCAGGAGGAGAGCCGCCCACATCCCCTCTCGGGACGTGTGATGCATATTAGGCCGCAGGACCCTCCATGGGGGTCCGTCAGTGCCCTCCCTTGGCCTCCGGCCCCCTTCTCCCTGCGAGAAAGGGCCAGAAAAGCGCCCTTTGCCCCCTGGGAGAGAGGGTGGGGGGAGGGAAAAAGGGCCCCCAACCGTCAAAAAAGTTAATTTGCATCACACGTCCTCGGGAGGGGTGCCGCAATAGCGGCGGGGTGGGTATTCCCCGGCCCGGCCCCCCTGTGACTGCCCGGTCCTCCCGCCCCTCCCGCCTGTCCCACCGGGGGCCTCATCCAGCCGCCAGCCGGTGCTCGGCAATGCAGGCAAAAAATCCTAAGAAATTACTAGGGACTTCCGGGCCGGAATCAGGTAAAGGGGCCTGAAGGAGAAGGGGAGAGGGCGGTCTTGTCCACTACTTTCTCTATCTTTTTCATGAAGGAAGGAGGGCGCTATATGCCCAATCACCGTGTTTTCTCGTTGCGGACTGGCCTCGCGCTAGCCGCCACCCTGTTGCTGCTCAGTGTCCCGGCGCTGAGTGGGGCGGCCACTGACAGTGAGTGCTCCGACGAGTGGACCGAGAGTGCTGCGGACGGCTCATGTGATAATGAGTCGATTTCAGCGAGCGGCGATACTGACTGCGCAATTGGTGCCTCATGTACAACAGGCCAGGGCCAGGGCAATTCACGGTACGCCACGATTACAGTCCACCTGGAGAGGGTCGATGAATTGCACAACTGCAATGGCCATCTACAAGTGGGAAGCTGCTCCAGCGGAAACCAGCAGTCGCAGGGGATGTTTTGAACTGGCATGAACACATGAGAATACGGCGGAAGGAGTGGGTCATGAAAAAAGCGTACTTGATTCTGTGGGTTTGTAGCCTCGGGCTGTGTCTGGTCGCCGCGCCCGCTTTGGCAAATGACTGGCATATTATCAACAATGCCGGCGAGACAGTGCAGGTCAGTTGTTCTATACCCGCTGGGTCTGGAACTGGGGCAAACGCGGTCGGAAGCACCACGACTAGTCAGCAGACGGTTAATGATGGCAGTACACTCGATTTTACGTGCGCCGGTACGCTCTCACTACAGTCATCCAGTGCATTGAGGTCCTCCTCTTTTACGTGTGCGAGCGGTGAAACTCAGACGGTGACGCTCACGTCGTCGGATGACGACGCGTTGGACTTGGCTGAAACGTACGCAGCAGCGTCAACCCCCAGCGTCGGATCGTAGGCCGGCGGGCCGCCCGTCCGCTTCCTGGGAGCGCGGCCATCCTGGCCGCGTGCGGGCTGGAAGCCCGCCCTCCTGGCCCCTGTCGCAGGGGAGCGAGGAGCCGCACACGTCCCTTTCAAATTGAACCAGTACCCATAAGACCTATCTATGGCCAGGTTAATGTGTTACAGCAGAGGGGATGAAGAAAGCTCCTCGGAAGCCCACATTGCAGGCCCACCCAAGAAGCGCAGCGAGTGGGACTATATAAAAGAGCCACAGCAATGACAGAACAGTTAGGCTTGAATGCCGCCGATGTCGCGCTGATCGTGGGTATGGTCCAGTGCGGTCTTATCGCGTGGGGTATCTGGGTGATGAAGGGGAGCAACAAAAGCCGTGATGCCACTAATCAGATGTTGGCCGATATTGGTGCAGGCATTCGTGAGCAGAGCGCCGGGATTCGGGCGCTCCTGGAACGGACCTCCTAAATGTCATGTGCATCACACATAACCGGACCGCCTCTCCGTTCTATACCGCTCGCAAGGCGGCGATAGGGTCGAGCCGAGCGGCCTGGTAGGCCGGATAGAATCCGAAGAAAATACCCACCCCCACCCCCACCCCCACCCCAAGGGCGATGGCCGAGGCTGACCACTCGAAGGTCCAGCCCGAAACCTGACACAGGACGTACGAGCCCCCCAGGCCCAGGCCGAGGCCGAGCAGGCCGCCGAGCAAGGCCAGAATGATGGACTCGGTCAGGAATTGGCGCTGGATGTCCTTGCGATGGGCGCCCAGCGCCCGCCGGATGCCGATCTCCCGTCGGCGCTCGGTCACGGCGGTCAGCATGACATTCATCACCCCAACCCCGCCGATAATGAGAGAAATGCTCCCGATCGCGCCCAGCAGCAGCGTAAAGAGCTGACTCTGCTTTTTCATCTGCTCAATCAACTGTTTGGTGCTGACCACCTCGATATTCAGGTTTTTGTCCCGCTGGCGGAAATAGCGTTCCACCTCCCGGGTGGCCGCCGCGTGGTGGACATCGGGTCTCATGCGCGCAACGATCTGTCGAATCTCCGCTTTATCAAACGCGCGTTGCGCCGTGGTGATGGGCACGAACGCGGCCCGGTCCACATTAAACCTCAGCACATCCCTGGCTATCGCCGGTTGCAGCACCC
This sequence comes from uncultured Binatia bacterium (SeqCode), assembly GCA_965243855.1. Lineage (GTDB taxonomy): Bacteria > Desulfobacterota > Binatia > Bin18 > Bin18 > Bin18. The sequence goes on from CBDEWE010000003.1 coordinate 1,097,597, forward strand.
CGACCACGGTGTAGAGACGCCCGAGCAGCTTGATCGATTCGCCCACGACATGCGTGGCGCCGGCCTGCCGCATGGCCTGGGCGATCTGGACGCCGATGACACAGTAGTAGCGGCGAAAGTCCAGGTCCGAGAGAAACCGACCCGTGCCGGGGCTCAGCTTGTTGAGACCGGCAAAAGACGCGGTGACGCCCAGTACCTCGCCGTCGGCTATCCGCCTGCCGGCATACACGAACGGCCCATACGCCTGGGCCCACGGGGCGGCGAGCGCGATCGACGCTGTTCGCTCCGCAAGCCCCACCGCGTCTTTCAGGCGGATGGCGGTCGGGCCGCGCCCGGTGTCGCCGCCGCGCAGTCGCCGGATCGTCCGGATCGTCAGGATGTCGGTGCCGAGTTCGCGGAGTTGTTTGAGGGACTCGGATTTGACTATCGAACCGACCGAAATCATCGCAATCACCGAGCCGACCCCAACAATAATGCCGACCAACGCCAGCAGGGTGCGTTGTTTGGTGGCGTACAGGCCCCTGACCGCCTCTCTGACATTGGTCTTGAGAATCATGGGCGCTGCCCTCGCGGGTTATCCCTGCCGCGGCGCTTCCTCGTACAGGACCCCGTCGCTGATACGGGTCCGCCGCATACATTGCTGGGCAATCGCCCGGTCGTGGGTAATGACCATGACCGTCAGCCCTTCCTCCGCATTCAAGCGGAGAAAAATCTGGAGAATCTCCTGGCCGATGCGGGGGTCGAGGGCACCGGTCGGCTCATCGGCCAGCAGGATGCTCGGCTCTCCGACCAGCGCCCTGGCAATCGCCACCCGCTGTTGTTGTCCACCGGAGAGCTCGTGCGGCTTGTGGGCAGCCCGATCCTGCATCCCGACCTTTTCCAGGACCGCCTGCGCGCGGTGCCCGATCTCTTTGTCCCCCAGCCGGCGGTACACCAGGGGGAGGGCGACATTCTCCTGGGCCGTCAGGCGCGGCAACAGGTGAAAGGACTGAAACACGAAGCCGATGCTGGCATTGCGGATGCTGGAGAGTTCGTCATCGTCCATCGTCGAGACTTCGCGCCCCTCCAGCAGATACGAGCCACTCGTGGGCTGGTCCAACAGGCCGATGATGTTCATCAGGGTCGATTTGCCACACCCGGAAGCCCCCATGATCGACAGCAGGTCGCCCCGGTTCACCTCAAGGTTGACACCCTGTAAGACGTCCACGTGAATCGGGCCGACACGATAGCTCTTGCAAATGTCTGCCAGACGCAGCATACGGACACCCCGGCTCAGACTCCGGAAAGCACCACTTCATCGCCGGGCTCAAGCCCGCGGACGATTTCCACCGCGTCCACGGTGGTCACGCCGGTATCGACCTCGATCTGTTTCACCCCGCCGGTCTCCCTGTCCCTGACGCGCAACCAGGCTTTGCCGTTGCGCGTCTGCACCGCGCTGAAGGGGACGAGCAGGGCGGCCGGCTTTTCATACACCACGACTTCGAGATTGGCCGACATCCCCAGACGCAACTGTTGTCGCTGCGCCGGGGTGAGGTCCTCAAGGGTCACGGTGATCTCGAACCTCGGCAATGTATTTTTCCCCTGACCTGCCTGGCCGGACTGCGCGGAGACGTGGGCGACGGTCCCCTGCAACGCCAGACCGGGAAAGGCGTCGCCGCCGATAGCGACCTGCTGCCCCAGGCCGACCTTGGTAATGTCCACCTCATCCACCGTTCCCGTAACCGACAGGCCGTCAAGGTCGCCGATGGTCAGCAAAAGGGCCCCCTGCGTCACCGACCGACCTTTTGTGAGGCGTTCTCTGCCCTGGTCCGATTGCCCACCGCCACTCCGCCGCGGCTGGAGTATGACCCCGGCGACCGGCGCATGGACCGCCGATTGCTGCAAGGTGTCCTCCAGTGTCCGGAGCTGGGTACGGGCATTGTCGAGCTCCAACTGGGCCACCTGCTTTTCCTCGGCTCCGCCCTTGGCCAACACGCTCGCCAGGTCTTGCTGGCTGGCCTCATAGTCCAACTGGAGATTGTGGAGCTGCTGCTCCGCGGCCTCGTGCTCCGCCGCGGGGATGACGCCTCTTTCCAGCAGAAACGCGGTTTCGTCCCGTTTTTGCTTCTGGGTTTCGAGTTGCAGTCTGGTCTTGCTGATCGCCCGTCGTACCCGTGCCACCTCCACGTTGTTTTCCCAGTCCTCCAACTCGTTAAAGCGCTGGAGGGCTTTGATATGCTGGGCTTGCGCCTGGCGATACGTGCTCTCAATCTCGGTGGTATCCAGATCGACCAGCCGTTGGCCGCGCGTGACCTGCGCCCCGTACTGAAAATGGGTGGCCGCCACCGTGCCGGAAATCGGGCTGACCACCTGGACCTCCCGGCGCGGGACCAGGCGTCCGGACACGGTAATCGTCGAGGCGAGCCGTTGGGGGGTCACCACCACCGTGCGCACGTCCGCGGCAGCCGTCGCCTCGGACACGGGCAGCGACGTGCCTGGGCTGTGCTCGATCTCCCAGACGACCAGCCCGGCCACCAGAAACAGGGCGATGATGGCCACCACGGCTATGCGCTCCCGCTTTGTTGCCGAGGCGAGGGCCTGGTTGTTGTCTTCGATTCTGCGGTAGGCTTCCTGGAGTTGGGCGTGCTGGGTCTTGGTCGTCTCCGCCAGCCGCAGTTCGGCCTCGCGCAGGGCCTTGATCTCCGTGATATCGCTGAATATCGCAATGACGCCGATCTTCCGCACCTCACCGTCCCGGACGGATTGCAGATACGAGGTGGTCATCGCCAGCGAGACCGTTCTGTCGCCGTACTGCACCTCGACCACGCGCTGGTGTTCGACCTCGGCCTCGTAGACGGCGTCCATGATGGTTTGGGCAAAAGCGTCCATGCCCTCCCTGGCCATGAAGACTTCGGCGAAGACCTGACCGACCACCTCGTCGCGGGCGATGCCCAGGATGCGAGCCGCCCCTGGGTTGAAGGTCAGGATGCGTCCGTCAAGACCGACCGTCAGCACCCCGCCGTGCATATTGTCCAGGATGTTTTTATAGATTGCGGTATCCTGGTCCATTACTACTCCCGGAATTGCCTCGTTTCAGGTCTTTGGAAACGATTATGTACGGTCTTCTCCAATGTCGAGGGAGAGTGCAGCAACCCAAGCACACTCTTCCCTCTGTGGTTCTTTCCATATTCCAGCCACCGTATACGATTCTTCTTCCTCCATGACACCCGCCGTAGTTCGGCTGATGGTTACCTCTTCGCTTTGCCCGTTAAACCACTTGTCATCGAGACTTTGGAGCGTGAAGCTTAGCCGTGTTCCGTCTTCTGATTGCAGATCAAGGGCGATCTCATTCTGAGGCCGAAGACGCCGGATCGCTTTGGTCACCTTGTAGGTCGGAAAGACGCCCTTCTTATTAAATTCTCCGATGTCGTACACAGTGACGATTCCAGTGTAGTGTTGAGGATATTCCATGAGATATTCCCTAATTTGGTTGTTGGACATCAAGTGGCAACAGCATGAGCGTGCCAGCTTCAACGACCTCCTCCAGCGTCGTCTCGAACGCTTTGAGGGCGATGGGCGTGTCCTCCAATTCGTCTTGTGCCCGGTTCATGTTCTCCTCAAAGGCTTTCTTGCTCTGCGGTAGCACGGTATCTTTATTCTCCGATGAGGCGGTCATAAGATAGTTCACCGCATCAATATACAAGCGCAACGCACGAACTTCTCCGGTGAGGCGTTCAATCTGCTCTTTATCTGTCATCAGACTTCTCCTTTTTTCATCTGTCATTCCCAACCCTATTCTTCCATCCTTTTGACATCGATCTGCCAGGTCTCCAGGGTCGTGCCCAGCGTTCGGTCGAACGCCGTCAGCGTGTTGAGATAGGCAGTAGTGGTATTCACTTCGTTATTGTAGGCGTTGACCAGGTCGTCCTCAAAGACGACCAATCGGAAGTTTGTCGATAAGCCCAATTTCAGCTTTTCCTGTTCGATGGCGACCTTTTGCTCGGCCAGTTCCCGGGCCCGGCGCGCCATGTCCACCTGGCGCAGTCGGACCGCGACATCGCGCACGGCGTTGCGGACCTCGATGTCGATGTTCTGGCGCAGTTCCGTGAGGTTGTGCTCGGCCTGTTGCAGGGCGGTGCTGGCCCGCACATACCGCTGCTGCCGGGTCAGATCTCCATAGAAAGGAATACTCAATCCCAGCCCGACGCCATACGTGCCTCGATTGACGACATCACCCAGGGCGCTGCCCAGTGTCCTGCGCAAGGACTGTTGGCTATCAATGGCAGAGGTCGCCGCGCTGAAAGACAGGTCCCACAGCCGGTTGTTCTCCGCTACCACGAGGTCGGTCTTGAGGTTTTCGAGATGCAGCAGCGCGCGGAGATAATCCGGACGATGCTTGAAAGCGGTGTCCAGGCTGAGGGCCAGATCGGGAGACACGGGCGTGACGGTCAAGGGTTCCGTTGGTGCGATCTGTGTCCGACTGTCAATGTCCAGCACGTTAATCAGGCCGAGCCGGGCGTTATCCAGGCTGTTTTGGGTTTCCGTCAGCCGGAGTTCCCGATTGGCGATATCCGCCTCGGTCTGGATGGCATCCCGCTCAGCCATTCTGCCGGCCTGGATCAGGAGTTGGTTCACGGCCAGTTGCTCCCGGGCCCGCTGCAAGGAGCGGGTGCTGATGTCCACCTGGCGTTTGGCCAGGGTAAAGCGCCGATAGGCCGCAATGACCGAGTCGACGATGTTGATCAGCGTGGTCTTGAACCCGAGGACGTTGATCTCTTCCCGGCGCCGGGCGTTTCTCAGGTTGGCGGTCGCCACCGCCACGCCTCCGCCTTTCAGCAGGGGCTGGACAAAATGGAGCGACGGCGAGGAGGTGTACGCGTCTTGCGTCCCCGCGTCCCGGAAGGTGGTGTTCAAGCCGACAGAGAACGAGCCGCCGGTCGGGAGGCGTAGCGTGAGCCTGGGGAAGAGTGTGGTTCCTTCGTTGTATTCCAACCTTCTCCGCTCGGCATCCCAGGCGATATCATAATCAACCAGGGAATGGACGTTGATGTCCGGCCAGAACTCGTCCTCGGCGACCTTGAGGTCGAACTTCTGCGTGACACGGCTGAGACGCGCGTTAAAAAGGCTCCGGTTGTTCTGCAGGGCCAGCGCGATACTCTCAGCCAGGGTCAACTCCAGGGGGGTTGACCCTGGCTCATCACCCAGTGCCGCCGGAGCAGCGTGGAAGACCATCAACACGGCCAAGAAGATACTTGCACATCTCATAGAATCCAAAGAGGGAGGGTCGCCCGCGCGGCCGGCGCGTGAGAGATGGTGCGGAGTGCTGTTTTCTTCGTCACGGTCATGGTCCCGTCTCCCGTGGTACCCGCAGCCCGTCGAGCAGCCGCTTCAGCGCGGCGGTCATGTCCCGCCGGGCCACCGCCCGCTCCTCGGCCTGGGCAATGGAGCGCGCCGCTTGGGAGCACAGCGCCCGGACCAGATGGATACACGGGTCAAACGGCACCGGTTTGATCACTCCCTCGGCGCATAACTGTGCAAAGACGGCATGCAGGAACTGGAAATCCGGCGCCCCGTGGCGCACGCGGGCCCACCCCAGGACGATCGGGCCATCCGCATAGACAATCCGCTGTACGCTCGGGCGCCCGAGCTGTTCCAGCAACACGCCCAGACTTGCCATAAACCGCTCCCAGGTCTCCCCCTCCGCCGTCTCCATCCGCGTTTGCACCGCATGAATGCACTCCTGGCAGACTTCCGCAAACACGGCGGCGAAGAACGCGGTTTTGCCGGGAAAGTGATAGTAAAACGCCCCGCGGGTCACCCCCACCCGCCGGACAATCGCTTCCATTGAGACGTGGGCATAGCCGAGGTCGGCGAACAACTCCCGGCCCACATCCAGTAGGGCACGCTTGGTCCGGCGGGAGCGTTCGACGTTCGAGCGTGGAAAGGACATACTATCTTCCTGCCAGCGCTTCTCATACGACATCTCGTCGCTCCTGTCCCTAGTAATTTCTGAGGATTGTCGGCCCACCCCGCCGGGCACCCCCGCGGTCACCCCCACTCGGCGAGTGATGCATACTTGTGGCGTGAGCCTCTCGGGACCGGCCCAGCGGCCCCCGTCTCGGGCCGCTTCTGGGTCGGGCAGAGCCGGCTTGTCATCAACGCTCCTGTCGGATGGGCGGGGCTCAGAGTAGCGTTGCGGGACCCCTCCCCGGTGTGCCGGCGGGTAGGCCGGGTCCGGCGTCGGCTGTGTTTTTGCCACATTGCGTCCCTCCCTCATATTTTACTAGGGACAAACGCGGGAACAGAGGGTAGTAAGTGTCCTACTGGCGCGTTGGCGTCTGCTGGATCGGTGCGTGGGGGTTCGAGCGAAGGCAGAGCGAGCATACAGGAGAAGAAAAGAGAAGGCGGGCAGGAGAATCATATCCGACGCAGTTTCCCCATCGCTTTGGTATTCGGCGAAGGGGAAGGGGGCCGCTCGTGTTCAACCACAAGCCATAATCCGCGGGCGGTCCTCATCAATGTGGGAGCAGGACCAGAAAGGACGCACTATGGAGCCCGAACACGTCAAGCCGGGCGCGGTCGTGAAACAGCGGCAGGACGAGCAACAGATGGTCATCGTCTGGGTGGAAGCGGACGGCGAGTCGGTCCGGTGCCGTTGGATGGCCGGACTGGAGTGGAAGGAGGCCAGTTTTCGGATTGATGATCTTGACGTTGTGGCGGCATGACAGGACCCGACTGAGCCCGGACACAGTTGTCAATTTTCACCCCGTCTCGCCGCCCCGCGTCTTTCGTCGTCCTGACCTGCGGATTCACCTGAGGAAGCCGTCCGTGTGTTCCTCAGCCAGCATCCGGTCGTCACTTAGTTATGGAGTGGAAGTCAACGAAAAGGAGGCAAGACATGAAAATGATACAGTTCAACCTCACTGATTCCGACAATCTCGGCAGAAAGATATGGGTCAATGTAGACCATATCGTTGCGGTCGATGAATACAGCTTCTCGTATCGGCCGGCGACGAGAATCACCCTCAGCGTTGGCTTGGCCCGGAGTAAGGAGCAGTGTCTGTATGTGTCTGAGAGCGTCGAGAAAATCGTCGAGAGAATCAATGACGCCGGGGCACCAGGTTCATTGAATTGAGACACGACGATTACTCCATCTGGGAATTTTTTATGAGCCGTCCACCTTGTGGTTGGTGTCGTCAGTGATGGCGAGGGTGCTGCGGTTCAGGTCCGCGTCGGTGCCGGCCGAGTCCTGAATTGTGCCGCCGTTCAACTCCAAGGCATCGGTGGGGACACTGATCCCGTCGTCGTCTGTGTCTCCCGTCTGCACGGTGTACGCGAAGAGCAGCCATGTTTCGATCGGGGGGGCGATGAGGAAGGAGGAGAGGCCGACATAGTTCGCCCGCCGCGTGTTGCTGCCGATGGTCAGGTCCAGGTACGGGGTGCCGCTCGCCGTATCGACCGTCATGAGCTTGTCGAAAACGGCCCATACCTCGATTGTCTCGCCAGCCCCGTAGGTGGTGCCGGTCGCTGGGCTGGAAGAAACGGAGAGACGATTCGCCTTGGCAGGGACGGTTATGCGGCCGTCCACCTTGTGCTCGGGACCGTTGATGACGGGGGAGTGGGAGAGGGCAAAGGCCAAGTTGTTGCCCTCAGCGTCCTGGATCGCGGCGCCGGGCGGCAACGTGACGGTGGTGGCGACACTGATCCCGTCGGTGTCTGTGTCCGTCGCCTGCACGGTGTACGCGAAGTGCATATTCCGCGCGTAGCGGTCTTGGCCGGTATAGGTTGCCCGTCGTATGGTGTTGCCAATGGTCAGGTCCAGGTACGGGGTGCCGGTCACGATCACTATGGGGTAGTCGCTTGGATGGAGAGCGGTCCGCACCACGATGGTCTCACCAGCCCCATAGGTGTCCATGGTGCCGTCTCCGTCGACATCTGTCTTTGGGCTGCTGTCTATAATCGCGGCGGCCGACGGGACGGCGACGATGGCGACCGCCAGATACACGAGGCTGAGTAGGAAAAAACACCGCCGCGGCAGGGGGAGGGCCGCCCCGTCGACGCGGCGATCGCTAGCCGCTAGGGGGTTGAAAATTGTTCTAAGATATTGGATTTGCTGAGGTTTTGCGGAGGGCGGGGCATCTTTATGCTGCTTCTGTACCCCCTGCCGTGTCACGGGAGAAAGCGCCGCATTACGATACCGTCCGCCCAGGGAAGGGGTTGAGGGCCAGCCGTGGTGCTTCAGGCCGCTGCTCTGGCTGGGGAGAGGGTGGGTAGAGGAACGCTTCATAAAGGGGAGGCTTGATACCACACTCCCCGGTCGGTTGTCCCTAGGGCGTGTCATCAGTTAGCGCGCACCCCTGGTCGGCTTTCCGGTCTCGCCACGGTATACTTCCCTGGTCAGCAAGAGAGAGGAGAGAGTCCACAATGGCGAGACGGTATGCGCTACGCGAGGACCAGTGGGAACGGATTCGAGAGCTGTTGCCTGGTCGGGAGGGCCACGTCGGGGGCACGGCGCGGGATAACCGGTTGTTTGTGGAAGCGGTCTTATACCGGTATCGCGCGGGGATCCCCTGGCGCGATTTGCCGACCCGGTTTGGAGATTTTCGCGTGATCCATACGCGCCACATGCGCTGGAGTAAAAGCGGGGTCTGGGAGAAGGTTTTTAAGCATCTCGCGGCCGATGCGGATAACGAATATGCCATGATCGACGCCACGATTATCCGCGTCCACCAACATGCGGCGGGGGCAAAAGGGGGGACCCAGCAGCCGAATGCATTGGCCGCTCCCGAGGGGGCTTGAGCACGAAAATCCATACGACGTGCGATGCGCTCGGGAATCCGACCGGCTTCCATCTCACGCCCGGCCACGCCGCCGACCTTGCCGGTGCGGAGGCCCTCTTGCCCAATCTGCTGAAGCACATTCACGCTTTGCTCGCCGATAAAGCCTATGACGCCCAAGAGCGGGTCATTGAACGCTTAGAGAAGGCGGAGGTGACGGTGGTCATTCCCCCGAAAGCCAATCGGCTCCAGCCCCGCCCGTACGATAAGCACCTCTATCAAGCACGCCATCTGATTGAAAACTTCTTCGCTAAACTCAAGCAATACCGCGCTCTCGCCACCCGCTACGACAAACGCGCCGTCAGCTTCCTCGGAGCCATCTACTTGGCCGCTTCGGTTATCCTCCTTAACTGATGACACGCTCTAGTATATAATTCCCCTTCCACTTAGGACAGCACTCAACTCCATCAAATATGCTCGGATTCGCTTATGACGCCAAGATTCACAATACGCACCTCCGATGACCAATGGCTCTGGGAGTTCAGAGACAAAACCGGCCGCGTCGTCGCACGCTCGACCGAACGGTATAAGAACAAAAAGGCGTGTATGCGAGCGATTGCCTACCTCAAGACCGTTGCCCCGAAAGCTCAAATTTACGATGGAGCTGGACAACCCACACTGAGGTCAGTACCAAAATAGAAGCACCGTCGTTCTATTGGGAGCGGGCACAGTCGGGCCAATGCCAATAGCTGTTATTTCTTTCAATCGTGAACACTGACGTAGTGATAAGGAGTTTCCCCCATGAAGACAAGTTCACCTCGGCGGCTTCATTTGAACCGGTCGTCCACGTCCGATGATGTCGCCAGACGAGGGGGTCATGGCTGGGAATGAGAGGTGGTGGATTCACCTTTCAAATACAACACGCTTTCCTAAAATGTTTCTGCCGGGGTCTTGTACTCCAGGTCCCCCAGCCTCTGGCTGCCGGATCACGTCCGGCATGATGAGAGCGGACTGGCACGGCTACACTCTATCGTGAAGCGCTCTAGGCTGCCCAAATAGGGAGAGATGCTACTTACTTGGGCAGAAAACTTTATATTTTTTAGTTAATCCTACCCATTTGGGTAGCGAATAACGGGGAGGACTTCGGCTATATAGAGAGCAATCCAACTCTGCCCCCTGTGTTGCCCTCGTGCCTCATGAGTAGCCAAGACACCTTCGAGCGGATCCTCGCGTCGTTCTACGACGCCATGCTTGACGATACCCTGTGGCCCGCTACCTCCGCCCTGGTCGACGAGGCCTGCGGCATACAGGGCAGTGCGCTGGGGGTCGGTACAGGTCCGAAGGACGATGTTCAGGTCATATCCGCGAGTCTCCACTACCGGGGGGAGCGCCGCGAAGACCTGGAGCGCGAGTATTTCGCCGTCTACCACCCCAGGGACGAATCTGTCCCGCGTCTGCGGCAACTGCCCGACAGCCGCGTGGTGCACGTCACCGACCTGTACACGGCTGAAGAGTTGCAGACCTCGCCCACCTACAATGAGCTTTTCCTCCGCGCCAGCACCCAGGACGGTCTGCGGGTGCGTCTGGCCGAGCCGGACGGCTCCCACATCAGTTGGCTTATCGCCGACCCGGTGGCGCCCGGTGGGTGGGAGTCTTCGCAGCTCACGCTGATCAAAGGGCTATTGCCTCATATCCGGCAATTCGTCCGGGTCCGGACGGTGCTGGGCGGGGCGGAGGCCCTGAACGCGTCGTTGACCGACTTGCTCGACAACTCCCGTGTCGGCATCCTCCACCTGGACCGGTGGGGGCGGATTATGGCGGCGAATGACCGGGCCCGGGCCATTCTGCGCCGCGGCGACGGCGTAGTGGACAAAGGCGGTATTCTGCAGGCGCGTATCCCGGAGGACAACGCTCGGCTCGGGAACCTCTTGGCGCGGGCCCTGCCGGCGTTTGGTGAGCAAGCCATCAGCGGGTCGGTACTGATCCGGTGCGTGTCCGGGCGGTCGCAGTTGGCGCTGCACGTCAGCCCCGTCGGTGTCCGGCACCTGGGCTACGCGGGTCAGCAGGTGGCGGCCCTTGTGCTGATCGTCGAGCCGGGCAGTCGCGCCCGGCTTGATCCGGCCCTGGTGGCCGCGGCGTTCGGTCTCACGCCGGCAGAGAGCCGGGTCGCGACCGCCTTGGCCGAAGGCTACAGTGTGCGCGACATTGCCCGGATGACGGACCGGCAGGCGAACTCGGTGCGGTTTTTACTCAAGCAGATCTACAAAAAGCGGGGGCTCTCGGGGCAAGTGGAGTTGGTCCGGCTGGTGTTGTCGCTGGCCGAGTTTTCGGGCTCCTGGCGATAACCCCGCCCGCGGCGCTTTCATTGTCCGCCACTGGTACGAGGTGGCCGGAGCGTCTTTTTTCTCATTGCCCATTTTTCTGCCTATTTCTACCCATCTGGGCAGCGCATTTCCTGTGCCGATCGTGTACGGGCAGTAAACCTTTTGCCTGCTGCAGACAAGCAGGATGTATCAGAAGAGGGACCGGAGGCACGAATGCGTGAGAAGGACGGGCATCAAGTAGAGGAGGAGAGACGGACGTGTGATGTGCAGAAGGTGAGCGTGTCACCCTCACTTGGCAGCAGAACCAACAGAACTTTGTCGTGACCAGAGTCGAACGAGGAAGCCCGATAGCTGTGCTCTCAGCCCCGGTTCCCTGGAGGCGGAGCGATTGAGAGATCAAGAAGAGCCGTCCCTCAACGTATCTGGACCAGCCGGCGCTGGAGAGAATTCGCCTGACAAGAGAGAGGACCCTCCGGATGAGTCAAGAGACAACGATGACACCCAGACAAGAGCAGCCGAGAGGGCGTGTCCCCAAAGCAGAACAAACCCGGCGGATCCGCCGCCGCTTACTGGATGCGGGCCGCGAGTTGTTTACAGAACTGGGCTATGCCCAGACCAGCACGGAAGCGATTGCTCAGCGGGCCGGAGTGACCCGCGGTCCGCTGTACTATCACTTTGGGGACAAAGCTGGCCTCTTTGCGGCGGTCTTTGAGGAGGTTCGGACCGCCCGCATCGAGCACCTCCACCGCGTGATCCAAGCGACCGAGGGCGGTCTGTGGCAGCGCATCGTGGTCACGGGCTGCCGGGCCTTTGTGGAGAGTGCCTCGGACCCGAGCATTCACCGGATCGTCCATCTGGATGGTCCCGCCGTCCTGCCCGCGGCGGTGCGACAACGCCGCGGGCCGGGGCTGGGGCTCGTCCGGGCGGTGTTTACGCAACTCCAGGATGCGGGCTTGATCGGCCCGGTCCCGCTGGGCGCGATGGTCCAGCTGTTTTGGGCGATGTTCTTTGAGGCGGGGGTGTATGTCAGTGAAGCGGAAGATCGGGAGGCAGCCAAGGAGGAGACGGCGGCGGCACTGATCCAATTATTCACGGGGCTGCGGCTCCAGGCGGGAGGCGGAGGAGGCGCACCCGCTGCGGGCAACCAACGCTGAGGGCGATTGAGACTTGTATGGGGGCCTGTGACGAACCGGAAGGAGGATTCCATGACAGACAACGAAATCGCGGAACACCTCAAGAAACTGCCCTATGATGTCCCCCCAGACGTCAGACCGCACCACATCACCTCTATGGTGGCGGCACTGAACTCAGCTGACGCACAACTGAGCACTTCGAACGCGCACTGGATACTTTGGAGATTTTATGGACGAAGTAGCTTACAGATACAACGTGCCGCCGTCACCGTGCAGACCCGTTCTGGTAATCGCCCTCACCTTGGCGGCGGTGAGCTTGCTCATATCCATTCCCACGTTTTTTCCAACGCTCTATAGAAGAATATATTGGAATCGAACGGAACGGGCAGGACTCTAGAAAATGAAAACCCCTTCAAATACAATATATTAGTGGATTATTTGGGGAGGGGTGGGAACAGGGCGGGCCGGAAGGATATACCCCCGCCGGGAATCGAACCCAGACCCCAGGTTCCGGAGACCTGTGTGATATCCATTTCACCACGGGGGCACGACCGGTACAGTATCACATACCAGCGCAGAAGCAATGTTTTGGGGAGAGCGGCTCCGTGCGAGGGCAGGGAACACGGTAGGCAGGTGGTCCCAACGGTGGGTGCAATGGCCGAAGGGGAGGGCTAGCGGTCCTCTCTCTCGATCGTCAACATTGCGTCATCATCGTACAGCCGGTTGTCGAGGTATAATTCGGGGTAGCGAGTCTGCGTTTCCAGACTTTCGTCTACACCGCTTAGGGTTTCGTCCACATCGTCCTCGGGACCACTGCCGGCCGCCAGATTGCCGCCGTACAGCTCGGGGTAGCGCATCCGGAGTTCCAGACTCTCGTCTACACTGTCGGTTGTATTTTCTGCTTCTTCTTCGTTGCCACTCTCTAACCCGAAGTCTTCGCCAAAGAGCGAACCTGAAGAGTCCGGGCGAATAGAATAGAGGGACTGAGACAGTCCGTTCGACGCAAAGAAGAGCAGCAGAGTAAGCGTACTGACCAGTGTCTTCATGTCAGAATCCTCCGTATGACGTTCTGTCCAGGGCGAAGGGCGACACGCACGGCGGAGAACCGAGACGTGGACGCCTCGACTGCGGACGCTGGAGGTGCGTGGACGAGTAGACAGCCTCTCAGCCGGACATGTACCTTTTTCCCCGCGCCATAGCCTTTGACAATAACGCGCTGGCCGGATTGGAGTTGTCGGAGGTCCGGAATCTGAGACCGATGAATGAGGCACTCAACACCACTCAGGCGCGACGGGTCTCCCTGTAAAATAAGGGCGACCTGTCCTGAATCATCTTGTTCAACCCGGCTGACTTGACCCGATACCTGGATGACCTTATCCCGATATTTCTTATCCGCAACCGTACGGTCGGTGCGAAAGGTTTGGTAGAGGAACGTGGCTGAGGTTCTGAACTCAGGCTTTTGTTCGAGCTCAACGGTTTGCTGGCCTGCCGTGCGGAAAAACAGGATAACGATAAGGAGGAGGATGGGAATCGCTATAAATCGCATACGCTTCACCCAGGTCCTTCAAAAGTAAGACATTCCTGTCGGTTGGGTCAAGAGAGGCGGGAGTGGTGCGTCAGCTGGTCGGCTCTGTTGCCATGAGCGTTTCAATGTCCTGGAGAAGCTGGGCCACAGATTCCGTGTCATCGCCCCGATAATAGCCGCGGATGCGCCGCTGTGGGTCAATCAGCACGAAACGGTTGCTGTGTACGATGGGCTCGTGGGTCGTTAGGCGGGGATCGTTCGGTGCGAGGGCTTCCACGCCAAGCCGAAAGCCCTCGCGGATTAACGCATACATGGCCGTTCGGTCACCAGTCAGGAATATCCAACGCTGGTCGTCCGCGCGGTAGCGCCGCGCATAGACTTGCAGCACCTCTGGCGTATCCCGTTCCGGATCGACACTAAACGAAAGAAAGCGAACCGGCTTGGGACGCAGGGTCGTTTGCAAGCGAGCCATCCGTTGGCTGAGGAGGGGACACCTGCCCGGACAGTGGGTGAAGATGAAGTTGGCTACCCATACGGACCCCGTCAGGTCGGTGTGATCAAAGGGCTGTTGGGTTCGCTCGATCAGCGAAAAGGCAGGGACTTCTCCCAGGATAGGAAGTCGCCCAGGCGGGGCAGACTGAGAGGAATTTGAGAAGAGAGAAAAGACGCCGTAGCCGACAACAAAGGTAAGAACAAGACCCAGCGCGCCCCAGATTATGCGCTGTGAGATGGGCTCTGGGGCGGCGCTTGAAAGTCTGTCCGGCACCGTAGGCTAGTGGTCAGCCGGTTCGCTGACCGCAGCCGGCTCGGTTGGCGTATACGTCCTGCTGGTCGAGGTCAGATCCGGCAGGAGCATGATGATGAGAAAGACGCAGATGGCCATGGGTGTCAGTGCAATCACGCTGAGCGTCGTGCGCTCAAAGCGCAGATGCATGAAATACAGTGCGACGAGAAGCGCCTTGGCAACCGCGAGGATGACCAGCAGAGAGCCAGCGGTGAGTTTGTCGGAAACCAGGGGGGGCACCATCAGCTCAAGAATGGTCAAAACGGTGAGAAACACCATTATTGCGAGATAATTCGGTTCGGGGTGGTCAGCATGTGCGGCAGATTCGTTTGCCATCGTGTCTTCCTCTACAGCAGGTATACAAAAGTAAAAACCAGGATCCAGACCAAATCCACGAAATGCCAGTACAGGCCGACAATTTCCACCGGGCTGGAGTTTTCGCCTAAGAACCTCCCATTCATACCGGCAAAGAGTACGCACGTCAGATACACCACACCGCCAAAGACATGACAGCCGTGGAAGCCGGTCAGAATATAGAAGGTCGTGCCAAACAGCGGAGCGCCCCAGGGGTTGCCACTCATGGTCATACCGACACGGGTGAGGTGCGTCCATTCATAGGCCTGAAGTCCCAAAAATATGGTCCCACCAACAATGGTCAGGAGGAGGTACTTCCGAAAATTCGGCAGGTCACTATGCTTTGCCGCAGACAAGGCTTTGACCATGGTGAAGCTGCTGACAATGAGCAGAAAGGTCATAAACGCGGTGAGATTGATGCCCAGGGCGTCGATCGGGTTGGGCCAGTCCGGGCTGCTGGCGCGTATGGCTCCATACCCGGCTAACAGGCCGCCAAAAGACATGGCGTCACCCGCCAGAAAGACCCACATACCGAGTTTGCCCCAGCTCTCCGGGGTAACGGGCGACTCTGCCGGCTGCTGGACATGGGCGTGAGAATCAACAACAGCTTCGCTCAAGGTTGTTCCTCCTTTGGGGTCGTCACTTCCCGAATGGATGGTAACGTTCCCTGTGCTCGATGCGAGCGGTTCGTTTTCCAATAGCGATAAAAAATCCAGCCGCCAATGGAACCAAAAACGACGAAGGGCATGGTCATCAGAAAAAAGGCACTACGTAACATGCCTTGCGTCACCTGCTCATTCGCGCCGGACAACAAAGTCTGACACATTGCGCAGCCTTGCGCTAGGGCCTCCTGCGGTAGTCCACCAACGTAACAGGCCGCCAGAAGGACCGACGCGAGAATACCGAACGGGCGAGAGATACAAGAGGGAATTCGAGCGCGCATATGCCACGTTTAGTTCAAATACACCAGCGGGAAAAGGACGACCCAGACCGCGCCGACGTAATACCAATACATGCTACATATTTCGACACCGATATGGTGCTGCCGAGAGAATTTCCCGCGTCTGGCTTGCCACAGCACTATGCCGAGCCAGAGGACGGCGGCAAGGACATGCAGGCCGTGGCAGCCGATCAGTGTATAAAAGGTCGCGCCATACATGCCGGCTGAAATGGTGAGTCCGTCGTGGACCAGCTGCACCCACTCAAAGCCTTGCACCCCAAGAAAAATGCTCCCCAGAAGTGCCGTAATCGCGAGCCAGCGTACGAACGGTTGCTGTTGGTCGGCTTGAATGCAGCGCATTGCCTTCCACATGGTGTAACAGCTGAACAGCAGGAAGGCGGTATTCACCCAAGTGATGCCCACGGGCAGGTATAAATGACCTGATGGCCAAACCGGGCTCCCAAAACGAAAGACCACGTAGGCGCCAATCAGCCCGGCAAAAAACATGGTCTCTGCCCCGATCAGCATCAGCATCCCCATACGGGCATTACTGACCGGCGGTCGTGGGATGCTAGGTGGGGGTGGGCCACCGCCATAGCCGGGCACGGCCACCAGCGCTTCTGTGGTTTCGCGCGTTGATGGCTGGGAATCCGGAAGTCCGGTGGCAACGGATGATCCGCGTGGCATAGACACTGCCTCTCTCAGGCACAGGCTACGCAAATATAATGAAACACGTCGTTGCAGCAATATACAGCACAATAAAAAACGCGAGTTTCTTGCCGAGTGAAGAATTTTCTTCCTGTCGCTCGGCGCGGGTTACTAATGGCATTGGCGCATCCCGTTTTCAGATCATGCTGGTGTTTATAGGGGCAGCTTATCGAGAGCCATGGCCGTCAGCAAGACTGGCAAGTAGACGAGTGAGGCAAACATGAGCTGACGGGCCGAGTCGCACGAACGCGTACGTGCCAGACGGATGCCATACCACAGAAACAGGCAGCCTAGCCCAAACGCGATGACAAAATAGCGCGGGCCGGCCATACCGACCAAGGTCGGGAGGAGGCCGACTGCCAACAACGCTAGACAATTGAGCATGACCTGACGGCCCGTACTTTTTCCATCCGGCTCAATCACGGGCAAAAGCTGGAAGCCGGCCCGGGCATAATCCTCTCGATACAGCAAAGCAATGGCGAGCGAGTGGGGCGTCTGCCATAAAAACATAATGGTGAACAAAATCCAGGCTTCGATCCCCAGCGTCTCATTGACTGCGGCCCAGCCTATGACCGGGGGGAGAGCACCAGGGACGGCACCCACAATACCGCACAAGGAGGTTTTCTTCTTCAGCGGAGTGTAGGCGAACAAATAGCTAATGGTGATAAAGGCGGTAACCAGGGCGCTTAACGGATTCACCAGCAACATGAGGTAGAGCAGGCCGATTATAGTGAGGGCTGCACCAAAGACTAGGGCATCCAGGGGTTGCAGCCTGCCGTCAGGCAACGGACGCGTCCTGGTCCGTTCCATTAGGGCGTCGGCTTCACATTCCATGAGCTGGTTGAGTGCCAGGGTCCCGCCGCCAGCCAGGGCCGTCCCAATCAGCGTATGCAAGAGCAGCGTGTAGTCGAGGACGAGCCAGGAGCCCAGATAAAAGCCCACGGTTGTCGTGACCAGGATCATACTGACCAGACGTGGCTTGGTCAGCTCGACAAAGGCGGCCAGCCGCCGTAGACGTGGCAGATCGCAGGCGACTGTCTGTGTTTGCTGTATCATACGGTGACCTGCTCCGAAAAAATGGGTGACGCTGCCTCCTCAGGACGGCGTCCGATACGACAGGTCCGGAGGGTGAACCGGACACTGGTGACCAGCATGAATGCTCCGACGATGACGTGACTGGTTGCGAGGAGAACCGACTGCGGTGCCAATGGACCACCCGGGGCCAAATATTTCATGACATAGGTAAAGAGGCCCAGCCCGACCTGGAGGAGGAGAAGCCGTCGTAAGAGGATTCCTGAGCGCAGCAAAGGACGCTGGGTGGCGTGATATTGTTGGACGTGATCAACGAGGAGAAAGGTCACAATAAAGACTGCAACGGCCCCCAGGATGTGGAGGCTTAGGCCGGTCCCGGTATGACGGAAGAGCGCGCCCAGAATCAGCTGGCCGTAGATCAGGCCGACCGTGAGGAGGCCGAGCTGCTGGATTTTTTTCGTGTCGCCTGAGGGCGGTTCTGGCTGGCTGGCCCGCCATTCCGCAGAGGTAAACAGGCTAATGCTGGCAATGAGCGCAAAAAACGCCTGGGCCAGACAGGCATGGATAATAGCGATTTTTTGCTCAACCAGCACCACGCGCAGTCCTCCCAGAACACCTTGGAGTATCACCGCGACCAAGGCAATAAGACCCAACCGGCGGAGCCACTGACGTTGCTCCGTGAGCCACAGGACAACTGCCAGCACAACTGTGAGCAAGCCTACTGTCGCACCCAACAGGCGATGGCTATGTTCATAGAAGATCCCTCCCACCATTTTTGACCACGGATATAAGAACATATTATGGCCAAAGGTTGTCGGCCAATCCGGCACCACCATACCGACCTTGAGGCTGGTGACCAGACCACCAAAAAACAACAGCGGGAGGGTCATCACTGCTGTCAGGACGGCAATCCGGTGAGACCAAACAGAATCGTGATCAAGAGCAGCCAAGACAGTCTCCTGTGCGAAAACACGGGCGTGCGCTGTCGCTCAAACCCGGCGACCCTCCCGAGTACGGTGGAAACGACCGGGCAGGGCGCCAGGCGTACGGCCTCATACGACGCTACTGTGAGGCCGTGACAGCTTCGGGTCCGAGTTTACGATCCTGGGGCAACCAGTCTTCTTGGACCAGGGGCGAACTATATTCATACGGACCGCGATAGACCGTGGGCGTTGTCTCGAAGTTGCCGTGGCCCGGAGGAGAGGGGGCAGTCCATTCGAGGGTGTTGGCCTCCCACGGGTTCTTATCCGCTTTCTTCCCGGCAATCAGGCTCCAAATAAAGTTGGCGAAAAAGATAAGCTGCGAGAGGCCCAGGCAAAAGGCGCTCATGGTAATGAACACATTCCACCACTGCATATCGTGCAGAAATTCATACTGCAGGGGATTATAGATACGCCGCATGTGGCCACCCACACCCAGAAAATGCATGGGGAAAAAGGCACAGTTGAAGAAGATATAGGTCAGGGCAAAGTGCACTTTCCCCAAGGTCTCGTTCATCATCCGGCCAAATATTTTGGGGAACCAATAGTACAGGGCGGCAAACATGCCGAAGATGATGCCGGCTACCACATAGTGGAAGTGGGCAACAATAAAATAGGTATCGTGGATAAAGATATCGACCGGTGTCGAGGCCATGTAAATGCCGCTTAAGCCCCCAATCACAAAGTTGGAAACAAAGCCCAGGGCGAAGAGCATCGGACTGGTGAAACGGATATTGCCGCCCCAAAGGGTCCCCAGCCAGTTGAACGTCTTAATGGCGGAGGGAACGGCAATGACCATCGTGGTCAGCATAAAGGCGGTCCCCAGGACGGGATTCATACCGCTGACAAACATATGGTGCCCCCAGACGATCCAGGACAGGAAGGCCAGGGCCATCATGGAAAAGGCCATGGCCTTATAGCCGAAGATCGGTTTGCGGGAAAAGGTGGACAGGATATCGGACGTGACGCCCATGGCCGGCAGCACCAGAATATACACCTCGGGATGACCGAAGAACCAGAACAAATGCTGCCATAAGATGGGCTCGCCGCCACCGCCCGGCATAAAAAAGCTCGTTCCCATTGTCCGGTCAAAGAGCAGCATCCCCAGGGCGGCCGTGAGAACCGGTAGGGCGAGCAACAGCAGAATGGCAGTGACAAACAGCGACCAGATCACCAGCGGCATCCGGAACCAGGTCATGCCCGGCGCCCGCATATTCACGACCGTAGTGATATAGTTGATCGCCCCCATGAGAGAGGAAACACCCAAGATCAACAGGCTGATAACCCACAGATCGGCACCCGTATCGACCCCGCTCAGGGTTGGGTCTGCCGAGAGGGTGGCATACATGGTCCAGCCGCCGGCCGCGGCGCCCCCTTCCACAAAGAAGCTGTAAACGATCATAATGGTGGCTGGAACCGCTGTCCAAAAGGACAGCATATTCAGCACCGGAAAAGCCATGTCGCCGGCGCCAATCATCAGCGGAATGAGATAATTCCCAAACCCGCCGACCATAAACGGCATCACGACAAAAAAGATCATAATCGTCGCGTGCATGGTAAAGACGGAATTGTAGAAGGCGGGGTCCATATGAGCGCCGGACACGGAACCCAGCGATTGGGCAAAGTTTGCGCCTGGATAGGGATCGACGTATTCGCCCAGACCCTCAACCGCGCCGACCGTGCTGTCCTCGTCCGCTGGATACATAAAGGGCTCGGAGATCCAGCTGGTGAAAGGCACCGGGGTCTCTGGCCAGGCGAGTTGCCAGCGCATCATCATGGCCAGGAGGCCTCCGACAATAAGCATGAGAATGCTGGCGAACAGAAACTGGCGGCCAATCATCTTGTGGTCGGTCGAAAAGATATAGGTACGAATAAACCCGAGCTCGTGATGCTCTGCGTGTGCGTCGTGCGCGGCAGCTGCTCCTGCTTCACTCATTGACTCTCTCCTGTTTTGATCCTGTCCGGATGCTGTGTCTGTGGTCCCACCATTCAGGGTCAACTACTCAGTGGCTTCTTGAGAGGCGCCGTCAGCCGCCCCTTCCGTCGCACTCGCGGCTTCTTCCTCCGTTGCCGCCGGTTCAGCCTCTGGCTCATCCGTGGGCTCTGCGTCCATGACTGCACCGCTAGCCAAGACTTCCTCGGTCGTTTGTTCCGCACTGGAGTCGCGGCCGTTTGTTTCGGCAGGCGGCCAGCGTTCGTTATACCAGGCGGCGTAGTCTTCCGGCGTATCGACGTAGAGCATTCCCTTCATCCCTGAATGGCCGAATCCGCACAGTTCCGCACAGGGCGCTTCATAAGTGCCGGCCTTATCCGCCTGGAACCAGGCTTCGATGAACCGGCCGGGCAGCATATCCTGCTTGAAGCGCAGGTGGGGCATAAAGAGGCTGTGGATGACATCCTTGGAGCCCAAAAAGACGCGCACCGGCTTGCCCACCGGGACATGGATGTCATTGTCGACCTGATAGTCGTCAGCGGTCTCAAATTCTCCGTCAGGCCCCGGATAGAGCACCTCCCAGTTGAACTGTTTCCCGGTGACACGAATTTCTACGTCCGTTTCCGGAACGTTGAGCTTGACTTCCTCCCAGATGCTCTTGCTGGCGAGTCCCAAACCGATAAAGACCAAGGCGGGAACAATGGTCCAGAGGAGTTCCAGGCCGGAATGGCCATGCGTGTAGACGGCGCGCCGGCTGTCGTTTCGTCGATACTGGTAGAGGAAGATAATCATCAACGCCGTGACCAGGATGAAGGCGGCCGCGGTAATGTAATAGATAAAGTAGAAGAGCGCATCAATGCTTCCCCCGTATGGGGACACATCCTCCGGAAGCCATTGCATCATGAGATTTCTTAGCCCCTTGTGTTGTGAAGAATTGTTCCTCTTTATACCGGAAAGCAGGACTACCGCAAGGGGAGGGATAATGCATGAATGCGTGTAAATGTAGGCGGAATATGATGCCCGATGTCTCGGTGTGTCGGCTGTGCTCCGGCCTTCCACAGCCGCCGTGTTTCGATATTGACAACGACCCACGGACTCGATACTTCTCCCATTATAATGGTAAATAAAACAGGCTGGGATCAGTTTTTAGAAATCATTCTGAAGCCCGACAACATCCCCATCGTGGGCTTGATGTTTTTGATCTTCTATTTTACCTGGCTGGCGTTTCGCGAGGCACGCAAAAACGATCAACTGATCGAAGAAGGCCGCGCCGACGAGATCTTGCGGGAGATGCAGAAGTAGGGAGGCGGATTGCATGCCGTTTACTATCATCGCCGAGAACTGCACGGGGTGCAGCGCGTGTGAACAACGCTGTCCAACCAAAGCCATTAGTGGCGACCCCAAAAAAGCCTATTTGATTGAACCGACGATGTGCATCGACTGCGGTGCGTGTGGGGTCATCTGTCCCGATGACGCCATCCTCGACACGTATGGCAATCTGACTCAGGTCCTGAAGCGGGTTGACCGTCCGATAGCCGTTGTCCATCAGGACAACTGCAACGGCTGTGGGGTGTGTATTGATGTCTGCCCTTTTGACTGTATTACTCCCTCGGCCGACAACGGCCCGCAATACCTCGGGCGGGTGCAGGTCGAAGAGAAGACCTGTGTGGGTTGTAAACTGTGCGAGGAGGTGTGTGGCTGGGAAGGCATCTATATTATGGCGACCAGGGAAAAAGAGCCCTTCCTGACCTCGATCGGGGTCGAACTCGAAGAGTCAGCGGCATAGGACACAGCCGCCCGTTTCTCTCATCGGCGACTTGTTCAGATAATCTTGTTGAGTGGGTACTCGATAATACCGACCGCTCCATTTTGAATGAGCTGGGGAATCAGCTCACGTACGATCCCTTCGTCAATCACGCTTTCCACGGCGAACCACTCGGACTCATACAGGGGCGAGACAGTTGGGGCGGTCAGGCTCGGCAGCATTTTGACAATACGGTCAAGATGCTCTTTGGGGACGTTCATCTTGAGGCCGACCTTCGCTTCCGCGCTCAGCGCGCCTTTTAGCAGCAGGGCAATCTGATTGATCTTCTCCCGCTTTTTCTCATCCTGCATGGCCTGTTTATTAGCAATGAGCTGCGGGTTGGAGCGAAACAGCTCATGAATGATCTTGAGCCCGTGGGCACGAATGGTTGAGCCTGATTCGGTCACTTCAACAATGGCATCAACCAGACCATCGGCGGCCTTGGCCTCGGTCGCCCCCCAGGAAAACTCAACATCGACCCGGATACCCCGTTCGTCGAAATAGCGCTGGGTATAATGCACCAGCTCGGTCGCAATCTTTTTCCCGTTCAGATCGTTGATATCTCGAATGGGTGAATCCTGAGGAATGGCGAGCACCCAGCGCGTCGGCTGAAAGCTGGCTTTGGAGTACACCAAGTCGATAATGGGTTCGACATCGGAGTTGTTCTCCATGATCCAGTCTTTACCGGTGATCCCGGCATCCAGGGTGCCGGACTCGACATACCGCGCCATTTCCTGAGCCCGGACCAGCGCGCAACGTAAGGTCGGGTCATCAATACTGGGGAAATAGCTGCGTGAGCTGGTCGATACTTTCCAACCCGATTTTCTGAAGAGTTCAATCGTCGTCGCCTCCAGACTTCCCTTGGGAAGCCCAAGCCTCAGAATTTCCATATCGTCTCTTTTACTAACCCTGTGGTGTTTGGATTTTCGTGCGGGGTGTGACAGCCTGACACGCCCGCTCCAATGGATAGGGCCTGTCCCGGCCTGACGCAAGCCTACTGATTTCTTGCCCGCATCTCCTACCACAACGGACCGTCTGCCGCAAGTAAAGCGCTCCACCGGAGTTGGCTGAAAAGCGGGCCGTTCCGTTGTAGAGGCCAGGGGGGAGTGAGAAGTACCGCAATAGGCGTTCTCCTGCGTCTTTGCTATATATAGCGCGGCAACGAATGGAATATGTCTGAACCGCGAAAATGTGGTTCAGCGGGAGATGATACCTATGAAGCTGTCTGAGATCGCCGAACGCCTCCAATGTGAACAGCAGGGGAACACCGACCCGGTGATTGCCGACCTCAAGCCCATAGACGAGGCCGGTTCCCAAGACCTGACCTTTGTGAGCAATAAAAAATATTTCGCAAAATTACCGACAACACAGGCCGCGGCGGTTATTCTGCCGGCCGACGCTCCATCCGTCCCGCTGCCCTCGCTACGCATCGACAATCCCGACCTTGCTGTCGCCCAGGTGCTGGGGTGGTTATATCCGCCGTATGAACCGCCTGAAGGCGTTCATCCTACGGCTGTTGTCTCTCCCTCCGCTCGCATCGGCGCACATGCCTTCATTGGCCCCTATGCGGTGATTGGAGAGGATGTCGTGATCGGTGACCATGCGCGTATCTTCGCCCATGTGGTGATTTATCCCGAGGTGAGCATTGGTCATCACTTTACGGCCCATGCCGGGGCGATCGTGCGTGAACGTGTGGTGATCGGCAATCATGTGGTCCTGCAGAGTGGCGTCGTTGTTGGCGGCGATGGATTTGGCTATGTCCCGCTGCCCGACGGATCGATTATGCCCAAGCCGCAGGCCGGTATCGTTGAGTTGCAGGACGAAGTCGAGCTGGGCGCAAACACGACGATTGATCGGGCCACCGTGGGGACAACGCGTGTGCGGAAGGGAACCAAGATCGACAACCTGGTGCAAATCGGCCATGGCTCGGATGTCGGCGCGCACGCTTTTATCTGTGCCCAGGCCGGCCTGGCCGGCAGTACGACACTGGAGGAGCGGGTCCAACTCGGCGGACAGGTTGGTGTGGCCGGTCATCTCACGATCGGTAAGAACACGATGGTGGTGGCCCAGAGCGGCATTCCAAACGACGTCCCGGCGAATAGTGTCATCGGGGGCTATCCCGCAGTGAACGTCCTTTCCTGGCGACGGACTTCTGCTGCCCTGCCCAAGCTGCCGGAACTGCTGCGCAGGGTACGGAAACTGGAACAGGCACTGGCCGCATTACAGAAAGAAGCAGAATAACGATGTGGGAGAGCGATGGCTTGGCCGCATCGGATACAACGGCCACGGGAGACGGAGCGCAGCTCTGGTTGTTCACAGCAACGATATTTGTTGGCGCGACGCTCCTGTTTCTGGTTCAGCCGCTGTTCGCAAAAATGGTCTTGCCCCTGCTCGGAGGCTCACCGTCGGTCTGGAACACCGCCCTGGTGTTTTTCCAGGCCGTTCTGCTGGCCGGGTATGGATATGCGCACTGGCTTCTGCGCCGGCTCGGTCAGCGCAACCATATCATTGTGCACGTCTGCGTGCTGGCTATAACGGCTCTTGTGCTGCCAATTGGCGTTGCTTCAGGCTGGCGACCCCACGCCGGGACGCCACCGGCACTCTGGCTGCTGGGCCTTCTCACCGTCTCGGTCGGCGCACCATTCTTCGCCGTTTCCGCGACCGCACCGCTGATCCAGCGGTGGTTTGCGCGTACCGACCATCCACATGCGCGCGACCCTTATTTTCTCTATAGCGCGAGTAATCTCGGCAGCGTACTCGCCCTGTTGGCGTTTCCGTTTGTCTTGGAACCCACGCTCAGCAGTAATGATCAGAGTATTGTCTGGAGTATTGGTTTCGGGGTCTTGACGGTGTGCATCATTGGGTGTGGTGCCTTGGTGTGGCGACGCACCGACGCAACGAGCAGCCCGCCTTGGCCGCATGCAACGGAGCGCCCGCACTGGGGTCAGCGCACGACTTGGATGGTCTATGCTGCGGTGCCCTCCGCTCTCTTGCTTGGTGTCACCGCCCATATCAGTACGGACATTGCCGCCGCCCCACTGCTGTGGGTGATCCCATTGACGCTCTATCTGCTCACGTTCGCTATTGCCTTTGCCCGGCGTCCGTTGATCCCGCATTGGCTTGCGGTGCGGGCCATGCCCCTGGCGTTGATGGTCCTGGTGGCGCTCTTCGCTTGGCGTGAACCTATCGGCGTTTTCCTGCCGCTGCATCTGCTGGTGTTCTTTGTGATCGCGCTCATGTGCCACGGCGAATTGGTACGTCGCCGTCCTGGGGTGGAATCTCTGACCGAATTCTATCTGTTTCTCTCGCTCGGCGGTGTCATGGGCGGTGCGTTTGTTGCCTTATGTGCGCCAGTGCTGTTCAACACCGTCTTCGAGTATCCGCTGAGCCTGACCCTGGCCGCAGCGTTGTTGCCCAGTGCAACCCCGCGGGCCAACCGTGGCGATGTCATCCTGGCGCTGGTAGTGTTGGCCGTGTTGGTCGGCGGAAAAATAGTGACAAGCGGTCTTGGCTGGCAGCCCCACGCGTTCGTGGTTCCCGGTATATGCGCGGTTTTCGCGCTGGTCGTCTTCGCCCGCCAAACGCGTCCGTTCGGTTTTGCGCTGTGCGTTGGTGTGCTTTTGGTCAGTAGCGCGTACGCCCTGACGAGCAGCGAGGTCCTCTGGCGGGGGCGTAGCTTCTTTGGCGTCTACCGTATCTCCGAGTCCGGTGACCCGACTAACCGTAGCCTGGTCCACGGCACGACCAACCACGGCGGCCAACTGATGGCGACCAACGGGGAGATTAGCCCGACCGCCTATTACACGTCCTCGAGTCCGGTCGCTGAGGTGCTGACCGCCATGCAAGCACGTAGCGGCGGCCAGCGTGTCGGCGTGGTCGGTCTGGGGAGTGGCGCGCTGGCCTGCTATCGTCGTGCTGGCGACACGTGGCGGTTTTTCGAGATCGACCCGTTGATGGTCTGGATAGCGGTCGAGAGTGGCTACTTCGACCTGATGGCACGCTGTGCCGAGTCCGTATCCGAGTCCGTGCCCGTCGTGCTCGGCGACGCGCGTCTGACCCTGACTGAGGAACCCGACGGGCACTTGGACGTGCTGGTCATTGACGCGTTCTCATCCGACGCGATCCCGATACACCTGCTGACCCGCGAAGCCGTCGTGCTGTATATGGACAAGCTCGCCGCGAACGGCGTCCTGGTGGTGCATATATCGAATCGTTTTCTTAACCTGACCCCGGTACTCGCCCGCATTGTTGAAGACCTGGGCTATGCGGCGCTGCGGGGTGCCCGCAATAAGATCGACCGCGATATCGATGTTGCAGGAACGAAGTCGGTCTGGGCGCTGATCGCTCATGACCAAGCGACGATCGATGCGCTCGCGCTGAGCGAGATTTGGCAGCCGCTCGAAGCGTCAACGGACCAGCGCGTGTGGAGCGACGATTTCTCCAACTTGCTTGAAGTGATCCGCTGGACTGGTTGACGTGGCGAATAGGGGGTCAGCGCCGCTTTGTGACGTCGATGCCAATCCCGCCCAACATGACCGGGATGCCCCAGGGGTCAACGATGGGGAATTTGCTCACCAGCCATTCTTGCGAGCCGTCAGGGTAGGGGACCGTCTCGGTCAGTTGTTCGCTCTGTCCGCTGGAGAGGATACGCTGATCGTTTGCCCGAACCTGTTCCGCCACATCAAGCGGGAAAAGATTGAAGTCAGTCTGTCCGAGCCAGGTGAGGGTCTTATCCGAGAGCAGGGTCTTCCACAGATTCACCAGGGTCTCATTCGCATATAAATAGTGCCCCTCCAGGTCTTTGATAAAGGCGACACCGGGCAAGTGGTGGAGGAAGAGCGACAGACGTTCCTCCGTTTGCTGGAGCGCTTCTTCGATGTGTTTGCGCTCCGTAATGTCCAGGGTTGCGCCATCAATATGGAGCGGCTGGCCATCTGGCCTGACGCGGGCCCGGGCCCGCGAACGGAGCCACTTAATGCTGCCGTCTTGCGTGACGATGCGAAATTCATATTCGGTTGTTTGCTCGGGGGGGAGGGATTGGAGGGTCTGTGTCACCTTCGCTAAGTCATCCGGATGAATATACTGTTGGAGCGGATTGGGTCTGCCGATAAGTGTCTCGGTGGCGTACCCGGTGATCCGGGTGAAACTCTCAGTCAGCCAGTCCAGGATGAGGCGGTCTTGGTCATTGACGCGAAAGGAGAACGCATAATCAAAGGCCGATTCGTTAATGACCCGCTGTCGTGCTTCACTCTCGCGTAAGGCGGCCTCCGTCTGTTGGTGTTCGGTCTCAATTGCTTCGAGTTGCGCCACCCGGTTGCGCAGAGCGGCTATTTCCTGCTCAAGTGCGGCTCTGGATTTTCTCGCCGTACTCATGCTCTTCGTCTTGGTCTCTTTGCTCGTCCTGCCCATCGTATTCAGCGTCCGCTCTTTTGTCAGGCTGAGCCTGCCCCCCTCTCCCTATAGACCAATCCATCTGGTGAAGTAAAGAAAAACTCCACCGGACCTCAAGGGACGAGAGGATAAGGAACAGAGTCAGCGGAAAATCGCTGACTCGTTAGAAGGAAGCCCAGATGTCTGGAAAAGAGCGCCCCGGTCAGGCCCCCTCCCGCTGGCCCGGATGCAGCAGGTTGGGTCGAGGCGGGAGGGTCAGGACTTCCTCGGAAAAGAATTCGGCGAGATATTGAACGATGTGCTTAACGGATAACATCCCGACCGGCTGCCCATCATCATCAACGAGCGGTAGCCGCCGAAATGCGCCCTCTCCCATGAGGTTAAGGGCGAAAGCAATGGGCGCATCAACGACGAGGGTTTCCGGGTCGGGTGTCATCACACTCTCGACCAGGGTCTGATTCATGTCCAGTTGAGGCCCGATCACGCGGTTCAACAGGTCCCGTTCTGTAAAGATACCCACAATGGTCTGTTCTTGTCGGACGAGCACGCCGCCAATTTTATTCTTTCGCATCTGGACGATGGCATCCGAGACCGTTGTTTTCGGATCAACAATCACCGGCGGGACATACGGCAGCCTGCTGATCGGCTCGTTCAGCAGGCTCTCATCCAGCCGCTTGCTCGGTTCGGAGAGGCGTTCCGTTATGGTCTGCTCTTCCTCTACGAGGCCCTCGCCGGGGTAGGCGTCCGTATTGACTTGGGGTGAGGCTTTTACCTGTGCCATAAGTTTCCCTCCTCGACATGAGAATGTTCTCAGGCATTCCTTAGCACCGAGTTAGAGATAAATACAAGAAAAAATGGAGGTGCCTCCGGCTGCCTGGTCCTCCTCACCCCAGTCCTCTCCCTCAGGGGAAGAGGGCGCAGTTCTTAATGGCCAACGGCTTCATCCCGTTCTCGCAACCAGGAGACGACCTGGGGCCAGAGTTTTTTCTGCGCACCCGAACTGACGGCGGCGCCGATATGACCGGTCGGGAACACAATCGTGCCGGCGTCCGGGCTGCCGACCAGGTCCTCCAACGGCAGGCTGGATTTGGGATGAACAACATCGTCGTGCTCGCCGATCACGTTGAGGACAGGACAGGTGATGTCTTTGAGGTTGGCCCGGCGCGACCCGATCTGCATCTGGTTTTTCATAATCAGGTTCTGGCGTGAGACATCGCCAGCCATCTCCTTAAAGATTTGGCCGGCCATGGGCACATCGCTATTCATCCAGCGCTCGAAGAGCTCGAACATCTCCGCATAGCCCTTCTGATCCTTGCTTCGATACAGGCCGACATATTTGTCCAGGGCGTGGTGGACTGGCGCCATGGCGTCGAAGTTGGCCTTCATAAACCACGCCGGACAGTTGCCATACACAGAGGTGACGAGGTCTATGGTCTGCGGTGAAATTTTGCTCATCAACTGCTGGCTGGGAAGATCCTGTACGCTCATGTCGAGGGGCAGGGTAAAATCGATCAGGTTTTTGATCTGCTGCGGAAAGAGGGCCGCATACAGTGTGGTCAGCAGCCCACCAAAGCAATAGCCCAGGAGGGAGACCTGATCGATACCGTCCCGTTCCTGAATTGCGCGCACCGCGTTGCCGAGGTCGCCGTTCACATAGGCGTCGAAGCCGCGCCAACTATCCGCCCGCGTCGGCGGAATCCAGTCGATGAAATAGACATCGACGCCGTGTTTGGTCAGCGTTTCGACCACGCTCCGACCCGGCAACAGATCGAGGATGAACGGGCGCTTTACCAGGGAATAGACCAGGAGTAAGGGCGTGCGCAGCCGCTGTCCTTGGGCCGGATAGTGTCGCAGGCGGACCTTGCCGCCCTCGTAGACCACCGTATAGGGCGTGGTCGGTGCCGGGTCTTCATCAACGGGATACTCATCCATGAAACCGCGCCGCCAGCCTTCGAGGGACCGGACCGCCCCTTCCATCCAATATTGTGAAACCTCAGTAAATACTGACATGACGACCTCCTCAGACCGAGAGTGTGACTGTGCTTGCTCCGACTGTCCTCACGATACGTTGTCCGGCGAAGGGTGCAAAGAAAACACCTGTCACCTATGTGACGGAAGCCTGTCTTTCTTGTGGACTATGTCGGATTTCTGTCACCTGGGTAACAGTTTCCGGCCCAACAATGCCTGCTTAATGAGAGAGTGGGCAAGATACGGGCCGAAACTCAGCAGTGTCTGAATGGACCGAAAAGACTGGATTTTTAGTCGCAGAGGCAGGATCAGGCAGCTCGGCTGCATAAAACTCAGCACTGCCTGCTGCTCTGGAAACGTGTTGCCCAAAAGGAGCCCGGCGGTATGACACTGGGCTCCTTCCGTTCTGGATGCCTGACGGTCTTATTATGGAGCGAATTGATACGACTCCAGGGGAGAGTAGTCCATGCCGAGGATGACCCATTTCCCGTCGAGCTTGGTATAGGTGAAGATATAGCGGCCGTGCGCATAGGTCATCTTGCCGCCTTGGGGTGTCGCGGCGAGCTGGTAGTGGCCCCAAGCCAGTGCGGTGGTCCCGACAATACGGAACTGTGGTGTGACCGGGGAGAGTTCGGCTTCTTCATACTGGCCAAAATATGCCTGGACGGCTTTCTGAAAATCCGTCCTGCCCTGGACCGGAAACGGGGAAAAAATGCCGTACAGAACAACCTCATCATGGACAGTCGCGACCGCGGCGTCCAGCTCTCGATTGTTGAGCGCGTCAATTTGCGTAGTGAAAGCCGATTTGAGCGCGTCCATGTCCTCATCAGCCTTCACGCTCGAACAAAAGCAAAGGACGGTCAGGAGTAGTGAAAAAAGGCCGGCCCGTGCACAATACTTCAACATTCGCTCTATCCCTCCACACACGATGATAACGCTGCCATATCACTTTGTCTCATGACAAAAAAGGTCGGGCGCGTCTTCGCTTGGCTTCCCCCAATCCTCAACTGCTAACCCCTAGTTTCCTTCCTTTGCCTGTGTTGCATCCAGCAATTCATCAAAAGAGTCCCGCAGGCAGGCGGCGTACGACCACGGATCGGAGACGAGACTGGGGTCAACCGTTCCGCCGATAACGAGGGTCTGATGATAGCTGACAATGGCATTGAAGAGGCCGATGCCGGCCGACAACAGGCCAATCGGCCGCAGGGCGAGCAGTTCGTGCCCCGCCAGGTAGAGTGGGGTTTGCGGCCCTGGGACGTTGGTTGTCACCGTATTCAACACCAGATTTGCTGCGGGCAGTTGTCCGGCGATGATTTGCCACACCGGCGGGACCCAACCAAAACGATTCAGGAGATCATACAGGAAACCGGCCTGGTTCTGTTTTTTGATCTGATCGACAGCCGTCCGCTGCGCGGCGTAGCGTTTGAGCGGGTCCTGCTCATCAATGAAGAGTGGGGCGAGCAGCATGGAAACCCGATTGCCCAAGCTGCCCTGTTCATCTTCCTGCCGCATATTGACCGGACACATGGTCCGCAGCACCCTATTGGCCGTGGAGTACTGCTGGGCGCGCAGATACTTTCCCAGTCCGCCGGCGATGATGGTCAGAACGACGTCATTGACGGTGCCCCCCAAGCTGGCCCGGATCGCACGGATATCCGCGAAAGGAAAATCGGCCCAGACAAACTGTCGTGACGATGACAGGGTCTTATTGAACGGCGTTGTCGGGAGCGGCTGGGACAGGCTGGGTAGCGTTTGCACGAAGGAGAGGAGGGCCTGTGAAGACCCCTGAAGAGTCTGCGCCACCTGTGACGGTCGGAGCCATTGGACGCTATCGGTCCAGCTTCGGACGGTCTCAGTCAGCCGGTCGTTGAGGGCATCCCGTAATTGGCTGGTCATATCTGGCAGGGGCTGTGGCTGCCACGGCTGGGGCGGAGATGAGGGTGGAGAGGACTGTGGTGAGCTGTCATGCGTGATCGTCATCAGGTCAACCCCAGACACGCCATCGATCATGGCATGGTGGACTTTCCAGATAATGGGCGTCGTCCCATCCGCCCGGCCGCGCAGGATGGTCATCTTCCATAGGGGATGGGCACGGTCGAGTGGTGGCGCGTATATCTTGCCCCCAAATTCAGACAACACCCGGTCGTCTCCGGGCGCGGGCAGGTCCACCTCTTCGATGTGCCGCTCGATGTCAAACGTAAGGTCATCCTGCCAGATAGGGTGTGCAATCCGCAAAGGTGGAAACATGACTTTCTGGCGATAACGTGGCAGGAGGTGGAGTCGTTCCTGGAGGACCTGGACCAACTCGGCTTTGGAAATATGGCCGTCGTAGATGAAGCATGAGCCCACGTGCAGGGGCTCGTTGGGCTTCTCAAAATACAAAAAGGCCGCGTCTGCCGCGCTTAAGCGCTGGCTGAGGGGCTGCTGGGCCGATGACGCAAGTCTGCTCATTGTCTTCTCCTGGGGGTCGGCCGGATGGCCTGGCGCTCTGTTATTCTGAGATCAGCGGCCAAACAAGGTGTCGAGTCCCTTTTGGAGCAATTGTTCTTCCAGGCTGGGTGCCTTGTCGGGCTGTTCGGATGCCGTGCGGTCGGAGCTGTCTGCTTGCTGCGCGGCACGGTCCTGCTGCCTTTTCTTTGAAGGGCGTAGCGTATCCAGAATTCTTTCCTGGACCACGTCTTGCAGGGCTCTGGTCGCCGCGCGTTGGATCAGGGTGCCGATCTGCCGAGCGTCCAAGGTCGGGCGAACGGCGGGAAAAACACCGGCCAGCGCAAATGGAATTTCCACGCGATTCTCAGCGTCCGCAATATATCTCAGCTCCTTGGTCACTCGCATGAGGTCAGATGAGAGGGTTTGAGACAGGGTCAGGGAAGCGGTCGCATCGACCTGTTGTTCAAAATCCATCCAGCCCTCTACCCGTGTTCGGAAGTCACGCGCGGTAACACGGAGGCGGTCGAGCTTGATTTTTCCATTATCGAGCGAGAACTGACCGGCAAACTCATCAAATTCGGTATGGGGCGAGGCGAAGATTTCCGGATATTTCTCTCGGAGCTGTTGTGGCAGGACGAGCGATAAGCCCGGAACGCCGGTCAGGCCGGACAAGACACCTTCGGCCAGATTGAACTCTCGCAGCGCTCCATCCGTAATTTCGGCTTTTCCCCGCCCGTGTAGGGCCGGCTTGAGGCCGTCCCAGGTGTGGCCGCTCCCCGAGACCGTGAAGTCGAACGAGGCCGTCCCCTGGACTGGCGGGTCTGTCTGAGCAAGTGCCGAGCGAAAGAATTCCGTGAGATTGACGGTATCTACCTGGGCGGTGACAGCCATGCGCGGGGGCTCCGCTCCAAAATGATACTGCCCGCTGCCATCAAGCGTGCCCTCAAAGGCGTGTAGCCTGAAACTGTCAATCTTGGCGACCTGGTCGGCGACCGAGGAATAAAGCTGCAAGTCGGTATAGTGCACCTGGGCAACGCGGCCCTGTTGTGATGACAGTTGACCTGCATGGCGGAGGGCGTCGCCTTGCAGCCAGACCCGGCCCGTGGCGGACACCGCTTCGAGCAGGTCCTCCGAGGCTTCGGGTTGAAGGTCTGCCAGCCTCAGTACTGGTGCGTGTAACTCATAGGCGGCTTTCAGTGGTTGAAACTGTTCAACCTGGGCCTCAAGCTGAAACGCGGATTCTCCGATGCGGGCCGTCGTCTTGGTCAGCTCGGCCCCCTGACCCGTCAAGGTGATTGCTGCCTGAATATCCGTCAGCGGCTTTGGCAATTGCGCTGGGGTGGCGCTTCCATCTTGGAGGCTCAACGTTCCTGTGAGTTTGGGGAGGTGTTCCGTTGTCAGTGGCCCGGCGACCTGCAAATGCGTCTCGAAGGTGCCTGCCGCGCCATAGTCCTGGAGGAGGGGCAGAAGGTCATGCAGCTCTGCCAGTTCGGCCTGATTCGAGTCCACAGTCAGGTCAAGGGTAGGAGCGTCGAAGCCAACATTTCCGCTAGCCGTCAGGGTCAGCGTATGTAGATTGAGCGTGAGTTTCTGGAAGGCGGCAGCCTGTGGTGTCAGTCGCGTCTGGGTCGAGAGGGTGAAGACGCGTCCAGACGGCTTGTTGAAGAATTCGCCAAAACGGAGTGCGCTGTCAGTTGCTTCGATCTGGCCCGTCAGCGCCAGATTGATGGGCATGCCGCTCGCCTGGACCGTTACGGAAACAGGGCCCTCAACGCTGAGGTCTGGGGGCAGGGATTCGCTGACAGGACCAAACTGTCGGACGCGCTCAAGGGCGAGCGGTCCCAGTGTCACGGTAGCGTCTAGTGTGCTCTCGGCGAGTGGGTCCGAGACCTCTGTACCAATCGGACCGAAGCCGCCCGTGACCTGGAGATTAGGATCACCGGAATCGAAGATTACCGCTTGCAGGTCCATATTGGAGAGGTACAGGGCGCCGACACGACCGGACACATCGGTTTTCAGACTGAGCGGGCCGGAAATACCCAGCCCTGATGGGATGTGTTGAGCAATATCCGGCAGGGCCTGTTGCAGGGTGTTCACGTCGAGTTGACTGATCGTTACGCCACCTTCGAGCGGAATGGTATGGGGATGCTCCAGCTCTTGGCCGACCGGCCCGGCCTGCACGTCTAGGCTGATATTCTGCTGGTCTGAGAGGACGGCTGCGTCAAGTTCGAGACGAACTGGTTCGTCGAGACTCACATCGTGCGCCCGAAGGTCGAGCTGGGTCACCCGAAAATCCGTCCCAGCCTGTTGGTCCATATAGCGGACATCTCCATTTCGGATATCGAGGAAGGCGACTAGGAGTAGCAGGGGAGGGGCGGCTGTTTCGTCATTCTCTTGCGGTGTCTCTTGCGGTGTCTCTTGCGGTGTCTCTTGCGGTGTGCTCGCCGTTGCGGTCTGGCTCAGGCTGGTGAAGTTGAACTGTCCCTGTTCGTCGCGAATGAGTTGAATCTGCGGGCTGTGGAGGATCAGACGGCTGACCTGGATTTCCTGAGATAAGAGCGGCCACAGCGCGATATTTACCTGAAGGTTGTCGGCCCGGACAAAGGCGTCAGCCGAAAAGGCTGGATCGTCGGCAATGCGAAACTGTGTCAGGCGCGCGCCTATCCCGCCCCACACGGTCACATCGATTTCCTGGATCTCAACCTCTCGACCGAGCGTCTGCTCGACTTGGTGCAGAATCCGGTCTTTATTGCTGGCAATCAGGTTGTTGAGGTTGATGAGGGCAAGGGCGAGCAGGCCGACTGTAATAAGAAGAACTGCGCCAATGATCAACAGCGTGCGCATTGCACTATGACTCCTCATCAAACCTATACGATGTCCAGAAGTTCGGGAATGCGGCGGATCACATGCCGGGGAGGAGCCGGGCTGTCCGGTGGATCAGTGTCCGACCGCGACCAGATCAGAACCGAACGCATTCCCGCCTGATTGGCGCCGGCAACATCCTGCTGGAGGGAATCTCCGACAAAATATGCCTGATCCGGCGCACAGCTGGCTTGGGCAAGGGCGTGTGAAAAAATGGCCGGGTCCGGCTTACAGGATTGGGCATCTTCACTACTGAGGAGGGAATCAAAGCAGGGGCCGAGTTGGGAGAGTTGCAGCAGGTGCGAAAATTGATCGTTATCGGCATTGCTGACAATACCAAGGTGGAGGCCCCGCTGGCGTAACACAGACAGGGTCTCAGTGACCCCGCCCCGCAGTTGAAAGTCCTGCTCGCGGCGTTGGTGTTGATGATCCCGGTAGCGGGCGAGCTGTTCTTGGGTGAAGGTTGTCCCAAACTGAGCTGCGGTGGCCTGCAAGGCGTCCTGGAACATATCACGATGGAGATAATAGGGGCGGGGCAGATATTGGTAAAAGACATTTTTCAGAGCCGCCCGGTAGGCTTGTCGAATGTCTCGTGACGTTGCCGTAATCCCCGCCGCCTGGGCCAGCTCGATTAAGCAGACACGTTCTCCCGGCGCGGTAGTTTCATAGTCAAACAGGGTCCCGCCAAAATCAAAGAGAACTGCTCGTGTGTCTGCCATACCGTGCCCTGATGCTCTTCACTTCTGCGCCAGGAGAGTAGAGAGACCACGGAAGCGTGTCAAGCAAAGACGCGGGAGACGACAGGATTAGGGACCGCAGGGCGTTCTGCTCTTGAGGTACGATTGATCGGGTAATACTCAATGACTGGTGGAGGAGCTATCATGAAAGTCACGGTGAAAGGTCAGGCGACCATTCCAATACAGATTCGGGAAAAACTCGGTATTACACCTAATAGCGAGGTGGACTTTGTTGAGGAAGACGGGCGGGTATACATCAAAAGAAAAATCTCGTCCATTCCACCCACCAATCGCTTTCATCGGTTCCGTGGGGCAGCAACCGTCAAAATGACAACGGACGAAATTCTCGCGTTGACCAGAGGCGAAGAATGACTCCCTTTCTCGTGGACCCCAATATTCTCCCGGATATTTTTGAGGACGACGCGCAATGGGCGGACTGGTCGGAAACAACCTTGCATCAGTATGCAAGGTCACACACCCCAGCGATAAATCCGATCAGCTACGCCGAGGTATCCGTCGGTTTCGCCCGCATTGAGGAGCTGGAATCGGCCTTGTCTGGCTGCGGAATCCATGTGATTGCTCTACCCAAAGAAGCCCTCTTTCTAGCTGGGAAAGCGTTTCTCGCTTACAAGAAGAGAGGCGGGGCAAAAAGCTCGGTCCTGCCCGATTTTTTCATTGGTGCGCATGCCGCGGTGAGCGGCTTATCGTTGATGACGTGGGATGCGTCCCGATATCAGTCCTATTTCCCCGGTGTGCAACTGATCACCCCCACGGCTCGTTCGAGCTGACAGAAGGCCGGCGAAGGCACCATCGAGCAGGGCGAAGATATATGTAAGCTCCTATATCCGCAGGACCGCTGCTCCGTTGAGCTGCCCGTTTTTCATGCGCCTTAATGCGGTGTTCGCCTGTGCCAGTGGGTATTCTTCGGTCTCGGTATGAAGCGGGATGCTGTGGGCCAGGTGGAGCAAGTTCTGCCCGTCCTGGCGGGTGTTGGCCGTGACACTGCAAATGGTGCGCTCATAGAAGAGGGTATCGGCATAATCGAGCGGTGGAATCTGGGTCATATGGACGCCGGCCAAGGCCAGGGTTCCGCCCCGGTCCAGCGCTGCCAGGGCCGGGGGTACCAGGCCGCCGGCCGGGGCAAAGATAATCGCGGCATGGAGCTTCTCCGGCATAGGATCGGTGATCTCCCCGACCCAGGTGGCGCCTAAGCGGGTAGCGAGATCGCGGTGTGTCTGGCCGCGCGTCACCACATAGACCTCACAGTCCCAATGCCGGGCAATCTGGATGACAATATGGGCAGACCCCCCAAAGCCGTACAAACCCAGGCGCTGTTTGGATCGGACACCGCAGCGCTGCAAGGCGCGGTAGCCGATAATCCCCGCGCACAGAAACGGAGCCGCCTCCACGGAGGAGAGCGCAGCGGGCAGGGAGTAGACAAATGCCTCAGGGGCGACAACATATTCGGCATAGCCGCCATGTTTGGTATAGCCGGTAAATTGCGGCTGCTGGCACAGATTTTCATCTCCGCGCCGGCAGTAGACACACTGCGTGCAGGCGGCATAGAGCCAGGCCACGCCGACTCGGTCGCCTTCCCTGAGATGCTGTACGCTGGCTCCGCAGCGTATCACGCTTCCGACGATTTCATGGCCGGGGATGAGAGGGCTGCGCAGGGCCGGCAGGTCGCCTTCGGCCACATGCAGGTCGGTCCGACACACCCCGCATACCTCAACCCGAATGAGGACTTCGCCCTGGGCCGGCTGGGGAGTCGGAAGGTCCAGCGAGTGGAGCGGGTGGGTCTCGATCGGTCCGGGAGTAACAACGGCCATGGCGTGCATCGGGTTCCCCCTGAGAGAGCGGCGTCGGTGGGGTCAATACCACGAAGGGTCGCAAAGAGCCACTGCGAACCGTCCCTATACAGTCGGGGCCAGACGAAAATACCGAAAACCGCCACCGCCCTTCCAGTTGAGGCGCTTGCTGACGCCGGCCTGATCCGTTCCATCAACAACGGCTCGGAGGCGGGGCAAGATGTGTGTATTGCACTGGGGACCGTTCTCAATCAGGAGCCACTGGCGGCCCATTTTGTGGGCTACCGCACCGGTGGTCCCGGATCCGGCGTAGGCATCCAAAACCCAGTCGCCGGGCTGGGTGGTCATGCCGATAATCCGTTTGAGCAGCGCTTCCGGTTTCTTGCCCTTGATAAAGGTCACGCCTCCTTCCTCCCCCAGGCTCGTGGTTTTAATATCAGCCCAGAAATCACCCGGATGAAGGGTGAGATAGTCATCGGCAAATAGTAGGCGCATGCGAGGCTGGGCGCTGTGCATATTGTAGCGGGCCGTAACGATATAGAGTCGGCGCTGGACGGTTTCGACGCTGAACGCCCCGGTCTGCGGGGGAAGGGTTGCCCGCTTCTGGTCCGCACGCTGTTTTGCCGTGGCGCTGGTCGAGCAGGTTCGGACGATGCGCCAGGCATTTTCAGCCAGCCATTCTGGCGTTGGATGGGAGCGGCCTTCACGCTGGCAGACGGTGGTCACAGGTTCCAGGGAGAAGGGCCGACAGATCGCATCGGCCCGCTGAATATCGTCTGCGGTTCGGTCTGGATTGGCCAGAATCGCTTTGAGCCTGCGGATGGCCTGCCGAGAAGCCTGGCAGACGACCCAGCGATACTCCAGGTCCCAGTTTGCTTTGGCGATGCGTTCGGGATGTAGATTACGAATGCCCGACTTGCCGACCAGGATGATGTACTCCTTGAGCCGCGGCAGATTGCCCTGCGTAATGACGTGTACCATCTTAAAGCCGGTTGGCTCGGCCATTTTGACGCAGATCGTCTTCAGGTTCCGCTCGCCCATCATGGCGGCAAGCAGGAGATAGAGGCGAGCAAATTCATTGTCATCAATCTGGATGGCGAGAAATCCATCTTCGCGCAGTAAGGTCCACAGGAGTTCGAGCCGGGGCTTGAGTGCCTCAAGCCATTGGTGATGATCGCTCCCATCCGGGTAGAGCGGGATGGCATTGCCGGTATTGTAGGGCGGATCGAGATACACACACTGGATGCTGTTGGCACACTCTTCCGACAATGCCTTCAGTACGGGCAAATTATCGCCAAAAATAATCCGATTACCGAAAAAGGTAGGTCCAAGTGGCAAGGTGGGCGCAGTCCAGGCCAGGGAGGTGTCTTCAACGAGGCGAAACGTGCTGTCAGTGGATGTGGCCATAGGCGCTACTCGTGCTCTCCAGTCCATACCGCTTTGTGTAGGCAGTAGACAACCGGCGCCGAACAACGAAGACGGGGGGTCAACCGAAAGGAGGTCTTTTGGGTCTGTTGAGTCATTGGGTCTGTTGAGTCTTGACCCCAAAGCCCCTAAAGACTCAATAGACTCAACGAACACATGTCGTGGGAGGAAGCTATTTCAGAGTAAATGCCCGGGTCTCCCCCGGCCTGAGTTCTGAGACCTGTCCG
Source organism: uncultured Binatia bacterium (SeqCode) (assembly GCA_965243855.1). Lineage (GTDB taxonomy): Bacteria > Desulfobacterota > Binatia > Bin18 > Bin18 > Bin18. The sequence goes on from CBDEWE010000003.1 coordinate 1,136,718, forward strand.
GCTATGCCAATACGAGCCGGAGGATGCCAACCGGAGTCAAATGTCACGGACAGGATCTGTTGCGTCGCGCTGACGGAGAACCAGTTGCCGCGATATTGAAAGCGAAAGGCGAGGCCGGAGGACAGAGCTTCGGGTAGACAGGGCCGAAACCAGACGGTATCTCCCCGTGTTTCCACGCCCATATAACAGCGCTGGACCAGATCGATGGTACCGGCCATTACGCCGGCGTGAATCCCCTCGGCCGTTGTGCCGCCCTGAATATCGTTGATGTCGCTTTCTAGGGCCTCAAGAAAGAGCTGCCACGAGCGCTGGGGGTCGGTACGGGCCAAAACCCAGGCATGGACGACCCGGCTCAAGGTCGAGCCGTGCGAGGTCCGCTGAAAATAGTAGTCGATAGTCGCACGAAGCGTGGCAGGGTCCAGGGGATAGCCGAGCTGCCCGAGGAGACGAATCAATTCATCTTCCGGGAGCAGATACAACAACATCAGAGTGTCGGCCTGCTTGGTGACCTGATAGCGGTCCGGGCTGTCGTTCTCCGCCTCAAGAATACGGTCGAGCCGATGAATATCGCCGTATTTCTCCCGATAGCCGTCCCAGTCAAACTCCTGCAACGTTTCAAAACCCTCAAACTGGCTCAGAATCCCCCCGCTGTGGAAGACTACTCGCATTTTCCTGGTGATATCCGTCCAGCGTTCAAGGGTCCGCTCGCTCAGTTCCAGTTGTGATCGGAGGACCTTGCGCCTCTCCGTCGGCAGGAGGTCGAGGACATCGAGGGCGCGCTGGAGGGTCCAGACTGCCATGACGTTGGTGTAGGCGTTATTGTCCAGACCGGGCGTCTCGGAGTCAGGATAGCTTTCATGGTATTCGTCCGGTCCCATCACGCCACAGATTTCATAGCGACCATGCTCTGGGTTATAAGTTGTGGCACTGGCCCAGAAACGGGCAATATCTACGATTATTTCTGCGCCATAGAGCGATAAAAAGTCGGTATCCAGGGTCGCCTGGTAGTACTGCCAGACATTATAGGCAATAGCGATGTTCACGTGTCGTTGCAGCGCACTATGGTCGGGAATCCACCGCCCTGAACTGGGGTTGAGGTGGACGACCTGGCTTTCTTCACGCCCGTCACTGCCACTCTGCCAGGGGTACATCGCGCCTTGATACCCGGCCTGACGAGCGGCTATACGCGCCTGGGGGAGGCGACGGTAGCGATAGAGTAACAGGGCGCGGGTCAGCTCGGGCAGGCGGAAGGTGAAGAAAGGGAAGATAAACAGTTCGTCCCAAAAGATATGCCCCCGATAGGCCTCGCCGTGGAGGCCACGCGCCGGGATGCTGACATCGAGGTCACAGGTATGAGGCGACGCGGTTTGAAGCAGATGGAAAGCGTGTAGGCGTAATATCTGCTGTATCCGTGGCTGCTCGGCGACGACACTGTCGCACAATTCCCGGGCGCGCTGCCACGCCTGCGCATGTTGTTCCACGAGGGGTGTAAACCGCTCGGCGTGACGGATGGCCTGTTGCGCGGCCAAGCGGCACTCGCTCACTGCCGGGTCTCGGGAGGTGAAGAGGGCCACGATTTTTTCAACGGTGACGGTTTCTTCCAGAGCGACAGTAATTGCCATGTCCTGGGCGACATGGTTGGGCGCTGTCTGGGTCGTACGCTCAGGCGTGACACCTGTCGACTGCCGGAAGAGTTGAGTCCGGGCGGCTTGCGCGATGGTGAGCTGGGATTGATTGGTACGGACTACAAGCGCTATCCCATCCTCGCCGATTGGCTGGCTGAGGAGGGCTTCCAGATGGTCGCTGCGTAACTGTTGGTAGCGCTTCACCCCGGCATTGCGTACCCGTCCGTCCAGCGCGGAACGAATGTGCAGCCTGCCCGTCCAGTTCTCAGGAGTCAGGCTGAGACTGATGCCCGCAAGGTGAGGGTCAGCCTGACTGACAAAACGCCGATAGCGCAGTCGGGTCTCCCGGCCCTGTGGGTCACGAACGTGTAGCGCCCGCGTCAGGATGCCCTGTTTGAGGTCTAGCTCTCGTGTCCAGGTCAAAATCTCGTAGGCGTTCGGATGAAACCACTCGCCATCTTCCGGTCGAAAGGTCAGGCCGAGCCAGTTCGGTAGATTCACGAAATCTTCATTTTCAATAGTGCGCCCAGCTATTTCTGTTTTCCGGCGATTATAGCCGCCGGCGAGATAGGTGCCCGGATAGTGGACGGTATCAGCCGAGGTCTCTTCTGCCGCCCCCCTGGTGGCAAAATAGCCGTTGCCGAGCGTACACAAGGTCTCCCGCAGCCGCTCCTGTTTCGGGTCAAACCCATCGAATCGGACTCTCCAGTCAGTCTGTTCTGCCATGATCGGTCAGGGGTCGTTATGTGGACAACGACGCGGCGAGTCTCTGGAGCAGGGTCTGGACTTGAGCGGGATGCTGAACAGCATAGCGAGCCGCCGTCCGGCGCGGAGTATCGGCCACGACTATGGTGAGACCGTGTCCGGACAAGGTGTGGAACGCATCCTCATCGGTGATGTCATCGCCGATATAGATGGGGACGACATCCGGGGTACGGAGGGAGAGGGTGTCAAGCAGCCACAGGACGGCCTTGCCTTTGTGCCAATCAAGCCGTGGCTGAAGCTCGAAGACTTTTTTCCCCAGACCCTTACGGAGTTGAGGATGCTGTTTCAGCACCGCATCGACCAGCGGCTCAATGTGCGTGGCTTGTTCAGGCGCAACATTCCGAAAATGGACTGCGATGGTGAACTTCTTCCGCTCGACAAGTGCGCCAGGGATAGAGTTGAGCTGTTGGTGTAGGTGGGTTTCGACTACATCAAGCAGCGGCAGAAATGCGAGTCCTTCGGCATGTTGCATGCGCGCTTGGTCAGGACCCGCAATGTCAAAGCCATGACTCCCGGCATAGTAGACGGATTCGAGTTGAACCAGGGTCTCAATGTCGGCGCGGTCCCGGCCACTCACTATGGCAACCGGACACCGTTCGGCCAGCATTGCAATGGCCTGTCGCATGTCCGGCGCCAAGGTGGCAAGTTCGGGACGGCTGACAATAGGGGTCAGCGTGCCATCGTAATCGAGAAAAACAACAGGTCGTTTCTCCTGTATACCGTGTATGAAGGCTGGCAGATGGCCGAGAGCGGACGGAAGGTTCAAGACGTTCCGGATACGTGGCTGCTCCGGAGTATCGTGAACCTGCACGGCCTCTAGGTCGGTCACAACCGCATCGGCTCCGTGCTGTTCCAAGGCGGCTTGGTTGTCCTGTCTGGCAACGCCCAGGACAAGACCGAAGCCGCCTCTATGCCCGGCCTCAACCCCTGAATTGGCATCCTCAACAATGGCTGCCCGCTCCGGCCTGACGTTCAGGCGTCGGGCTGCCTCCAGATAGGTATCCGGAGCCGGCTTGCCCGGCAGTTTATAGGTTGCACTCTCAACCCCATCGACACGGGTATCAAACAGGTTGGTCAGCCCGGCTTGTTCCAGCACGATTTTACAGTTCTTGCTCGACGAAACGATTGCTATTTTGAACCCTTTTTGGCGAAGCGCTTTGATAAGGACGATAGTCGATACAAAAACCTCGACGCCTTTTTCTGCTAGACAGGCCAGAAAAGCGGAATTTTTCTTGTTTCCCAATCCACAGACCGTTTCACGTGTACTATCGTCGTCCGGGTCGCCATACGGGAGTGTAATGTCCCGCGTCGCAAGAAAGCTGGCCACGCCGTCATAGCGCTGCTTGCCGTCCACATACTGCAAATAGTCGGTTTCGGCGTTAAACGGCACAAACGGTGTGCCGTGTCTTTGCGCGTAACGGCTGAGGAATTCATCAAAGAGGGCTTTCCAGGCAATCGTGTGCAATTTTTCTGTTTGTGTCACCACTCCATCAAGGTCGAACAGAACCGCGTCAAAGTCCGTGGTTGAGATCGTAACCGGCATGGCTGAAATCTGCGTGGTGCGCGGGACGTTATGCGGAGTCTGCGGCTCGTGCGGGGTCCACCGCGGGCCTATGAAGGGGAGCGGGTGGCAGCCATTTGTCTGAGTTTCGCCTGGAGCTTCCGCACTAATTCTTCATAGGAGCTCTTCCCGATAATACGATAAAATTGCGTGCGAAAATTCCGGACCATACTGATATTTTCTACGACAACGTCATAGATGAGCCATTGCCCGTCGACCTGGTGCAGACGGTAATTGATCGAAAAATATTTATTCTGAGAGGGAACGAAAATACGGGTGTTGACTTCGGCGAAATTCCCGTCAATCGTCTCCTGATCGTATAAAAACTCTACTTGATCCAAATATTTTTCAGCCTGCTTGTCAAAGGTTTCCCCATAGGATTTTTCGATGAGCTCGGTAAAAATTTCGATGAATTCTTCGCGCTGCTCCTCTGTTCGGTCACGCCAGTACACACCGAGGGTCCGCCGGGCAACCTCTCGTCTGTCAAACAAGGGTCGAACAATTTCGCTGACTTGCTTGATGCGTTTCTCTCGCAGGTGAGGGCCTCGATTCTCTGGAGCCTTGAGAACCAGGACAACTCGGTTGGTGGTGGAACGAACGGCTTCCAGCGGGGAGTCTGTTGTCAGCCCCCGTATCGGCAGGAAAAAGAGCGTGAGGCCACCAAGCGTCAGCAGGAAGAGAAGTCGTGGCAGTTTCATGGACCGGATTCCTATTGCTCCGATAGCGCTTCCTGAACAATCTGTTCGCGTTGTTGGAGGTACCCGTCTTGAACGGCGCCGTACAAATCAACAGAAAATCGGTCAACATTCTCAAAAAGTTCAAGATTGAGCGAACGGAAGTTGGCGGCGTTACCCATTAACCAGCCGCCCCGCGCTGCGATGGTCTCGGGATATGTCGGTAAGAGGTAGTTCATGGGTTGCATGGCGCCGTCAACACTGAGACCAACCGCATCTCGAACGGTTGAGGGGCCAAAGAAGGGCAAGACCAGATACGGACCGGGGGAAAGGCCATACTGCGCCAGCGTCTGTCCGAAATCAGCATGGCTGGCTTCCAAGCCAAACCAACTGTTGGCTACATCAAAAAACCCAAGGCCGCCGAGGGTAGTATTGATGACGAAGCGACCGACCTCCTTGCCGGCTCCGACCAATTTCATTTGCAGGAGTTTATTGCCGAGCCGTGGAGCAATATTGATATTGTGAAAAAAGCGTCCCACCCCTTGCCGGGCGCCGAGCGGAAGGATGGCGGCATAGCCGCTGGCAACTGGGTGCAGAATGTATTCGTCCAGCTTGAGGTTAAGGCTGAGCATTGCCTGGTTAAAGGGTTCAAACGGATCGGCGATGGGTTGGGGGGCCACCTCGTCCTGCCCCGCGCTCCCCATTTGCGCCTGGGCCTCGGTCAGAGAGAATCCAGACTGGACTATCCCCACTATGCTTACTACCAGTACCAGTTTTTTCAGCATCCTCCCCCCCCTTATAGGCTCACGAGGGATCATCAAGACCGAGTGACCACAGGTCCGTGCCCCCCTCGCCGTTCTGGCGATCCGGGCCGTTTCCCGTTGTCTGGTCCGGAGCCTGATTGTTCCCTACATTGCCGAAAATGAATTCTCCTATTAACTGTTGAATGTCGACCGGCTCTAGCGTCTTGTCAATAGTCCCTCCGGGCGCAATGGTGTCAGAGGAATAGCCCGGCGTGATGACGATATAGCGTTCGCCAATCAGGCCCTTGGTCTTGATTGCTGCCTGTGTGTCCTCCTGTAAGGCAATATCGTTCCGAATCTTCAAGGTAACGCGGGCCTTATAATCAGCCAACCGAACGCGTTCGACCCTGCCTATTTCCACTCCTGCGAGTTCGATCACCGCTCCGTCTTGCAGTCCGCCTGCCGTGATAAAATCCGCATACACGGGATAGCTATCAGAGCCCAGCTCAACCTGGCCGAGCTGCAGGGAAAGATATCCCAGAAAGCCACATACGCCAAGCAAAAGCGTGCCAACAAACAGTTCCGTGTCAGCCTTCATACGCCCTGAACTCGGATTTTAGTACACCTCAATGGGGCCTTCGAGCTGGCCGCTCATAAACTGCCGAACAATCGGATTGTTTGACGCCTGCAAGGCGCCGGGCGAGCCAGACTCAACAATCACCCCTCCATGTAGCATAGCGATATGGGTGGCCAGAGAAAAGACCGCCGGGATCTCGTGGCTGACGATAACCGCGGTAAAGCCCAGCAACTGATGGAGGTCAAGAATAAGACGATGAATGGCATTGACCCGGATTGGATCAAGGCCAGTTGTCGGCTCGTCAAATAAGAGGATCTCAGGATCGGAGACGAGCGAGCGGGCCAGGGCCGCACGTTTGCGCATCCCGCCTGACAACTCGGAAGGGAATTTGGCATCCACACCGGCGAGTCCGACTTGGAAAAGGCGCTCATGGACTTTGTCCCGAATTTCGGCTTCGCTTTTTCGGGTTTTTTCACGCAGGGGAAAGGCTACGTTGTCATACACGGACATGGAATCGAACAGCGCCCCGCCCTGAAAGAGCATACCAAATCGATTCCGAACCCGATTAAGGGCTCGTCGTCCCAAGCTGGTAACCTCTGTATCGTCTATCCAAACCTGCCCGGAATCGGGACGCATTAATCCGATCAGATGCTTGAGTAAGCAGCTTTTCCCGGCTCCGCTGACCCCGACTACGACATACACCGCTCGGTCGGGGATATCGAGGTTCACCCCGGTCAAGACTTGTTGGCTGCCAAAGGATTTACAGACATTAACGAGGCGGATCATGTGGCAACGCTCGATGCTGGCTTCATACGACTACACGAGGACAGAACCAATGAAATAATCCCACACCAGGATCAAAACCGCACACATCACAACGGATTGTGTTGTCGCGTGACTGACCCCCTCGGCCCCATGCGCGGCATAGAATCCTTTAAAACAGCTGACCCAGGCAACAATCACGCCGAACGAGAGCGATTTATACACACCCATCCAAATATCGCTGGAATCTGCCGCGCTGCTCATCTGCGTAAAATATGCCCCCGAACTGCCACCCAGCAACTCAACGCCGACAATATAGCCGCCATAAATGCCAACCGTCACAAAAACGCTGTTCAAAAGGGGAAAGGTAATGCAGGCCGCCAGAAAAATTGGGACCACTAAATACTTGATAGGATTGAGGGCCATGACTTCGAGCGCATCTATTTGCTCGGTAATACGCATAATCCCGAGTTCGGCGGTCAGAGCCGAGCCTGCGCGGGCCGTAATCATCAGCGCGGACAGGACCGGGCCAAGCTCGCGGATCAGACTCAGTCCGACCATAGGGCCCAGCGCCTCCTCGCCACCAAAGCGCCGCAGGGCAATATATCCCTGCAGGGCCACGACCATGCCCGTAAAGGCTCCGGTAAAGACGATGAGCAAGAGAGAACGGCTGCCGATAAAGTAAATACGGCGGACAAGCTGACCGCCTTGCAGAGGTGGGCGAAAGATATCGATCAGAGTTGTGCCAAGAAAGACCCCCATGCGACCCATTTCGCGCAGGGTACCGAGGGTCAGACGCCCACACGAGCGGACAAAGCGGAGCACTCCTCTTCCTTTCTCATGATAGTCTGGAGACTGACGGCATACGGCGTGTAATGAGCGGGTCTGCTAAGATCGCGTTGGGACTGAAGCCTCTCTAACGATGTCCCGTCCCCTACCATAGGCGTGCCGTTGACTCAAGAGAGTCCCGCCCTCGGAGAGGAGCGAAAAGGGGGTGTGGTCCTCTTGTCAGATGGACCAAAAGAGGGATATGTTTTCTCTATTGTCTACAGTACGTGGAGGAAACACTATGGCAAACGCTGGTGGCGTATCACCTGTGGAAGAACCCCCGCTACGGGTTGTTGAAGACAGTGCTGTTGCTGAGAAAGAATCGCCAAAAAAGCAGTGGAAAAAATTGCGTGAGATATTGGCCCGCCACCATGGAGAAAAAATCCTCATCATCCTGGTGGGCTACCCTGACCCTGATAATATCGCTTCCGGTCTGGCGCATCAGTTTTTGGCCAAAGAGTTCGACATTGAAGCTACGCTGCTGTGTTTTCACGAGGTCAGCCACCATGAAAACCGGGCATTGGTGAAGCGCCTTGAGATCGACTTGCAGCTCTATGACGAGGAATTCGACCTCACGCCGTATTCTGCCTACGCGCTGGTTGATACCCAAAATCCAGAGACGCCTATTTCGGATAAACTGGGGGGCAAGACCCTCCTCTCCTTTATCGATCACCACCGTCGTCTGGGGACTCCGCTGGCTGAATTTGTCGATATCCGGGAGGACGCGGCCTCGACTTGTGCTATCTATACCGAATATTTACGGGCGCAATATCCCGAGGGTCTGAACCCTGGCGAGACTGACCAGGTGCGGCTGGCCACCGCGCTCATGCACGGCATTCGTTCTGATACTATGGCGCTGATTGAGGCCAGTCGATTAGAATTTGAGGCCGCGGCGTATTTGTGGCCGTGTGTGGATCAGCCCCTTCTCAAGACGATTTCGGAGAAGTCCTTGCCGCCGATTGTCATGGATATGATTCAAAAAGCCCTGGAGCGGAAACAGGTGTTTGATTCTTTTGTGTTTACCGATGTGGGATTTGTGCGGGGCGAACACCGCGATGGCATCCCCCAGGTCGCAGAATTCTTGCTCCAGCGAGAAGGCACAGACACCGCCCTTGTCTTTGGCATTGTGGACGGTAAGACGGTTGATGGCTCGCTCCGTACCCGGAGCGATACAGTGAACCCTGATGCGTTTTTGAAAAAGCTTTTTGGCGTGGATGAAGACAGAAAGTCGTACTATGGGGGTGGGAACGTCAAGGATAAGGGCGGCTTTCAAATCCCGCTCGGCTTCCTGGCGCAATCGCCCAATAGGGACATGCTCTACGAAATGACCTGTAGTGTCGTGCAGGAACGCTTCTTCCAGGCACTCGGCATTAAAGAATAAACCGGTGACGTCAGCTTGGTGTGTCGTCCCTCAAGGTAATAAGCCCCAGGCCGCCGGGAGGGACGTGGCATCTTCAGGAGAGGTTCTGCCCGCGCACCTCCCCTGAAGATGTACGCTACGAGCTAATCCGGCCACGCAGAATGTGACGCAGAGTGAAAGATAGGAGGCCATCATGGCAGACGAACAAAGCGGTGACCTGACCTATGACATTCCGGCTGCTGTACAGGGGCAGACTGCCATTGATCCAGAGACGTATCAGCAGATGTATGAGCGCTCGGTCCGCGACCCGGAAGGGTTCTGGGCGGAACACGCCGAGAAACAGGTTGAGTGGTTTCAAAAATGGGACAAGGTCCTGCAGTGGGATTTCCACAAAGCTGATATCAAGTGGTTTCTCAACGGCAAGCTCAACGTCTCGTATAATTGCCTAGACCGGCATGTTAACGCCGGGGCCGGTGACCAGACCGCTCTCATCTGGCAGGGCAATAATCAGGATGAGAGCCAAAAGTTTTCGTACGCTGAGCTTTTGGGCCAGGTCTGTCAGTTTGCTAATGCGCTCAGGGCGCTTGGAGTAAAAAAAGGGGATCGCGTATGTATCTATATGCAGATGATTCCTGAACTGCCGGTGGCCATGTTGGCCTGTACGCGGATTGGGGCGGTCCACTCCATCGTGTTTGGCGCATTTTCACCGGATTCCCTGCGTGATCGCATTCAGGACTCGGAATGCAAGCTGTTGATTACCCAAGATACGGGACTGCGTGGGGCGAAGAACGATATCCCCATGAAGACCAACGCCGATACCGCAGTGGCCGAATGCCCGTCGATTGAGCATGTGGTTGTCGTCCGGCGCACCGGACACGAGGTCCCCATGCAGGCAGACCGCGATGTCTGGTGGCACGAGCAGGTGGCAACGCGGCCGACGACGTGTGAGCCGGAATCCATGGATGCGGAGGATCCGTTATTTATCCTGTATACCTCCGGATCGACCGGCAAGCCCAAGGGCGTGCTGCACACGACGGGTGGCTATCTGGTCTACGTCTCCATGACCCACCGCTATGTGTTCGACTATCGGCCGGGGGATATCTACTGGTGTACGGCTGATATTGGCTGGGTGACCGGGCATAGCTATATCGTCTACGGCCCGATGGCGAACCGGGCGACGACCATGATGTTCGAGGGGGTTCCCAATTACCCGGATTTCGGTCGTTTCTGGCAGATTGTCGAGCAGCATAAGGTGAATATTTTCTATACCGCGCCAACCGCCCTCCGCGCGCTGATGAAAGAAGGCGACTCTTGGCCGGCCAAATATGATCTGTCGAGTCTACGCATTCTCGGCACGGTTGGCGAGCCGATTAAGAGTCCCGAATGGCACTGGTATTTTCAGACCATCGGCCAAGAACGCTGCCCGATTGTCGACACCTGGTGGCAGACCGAAACCGGCGGGATTCTGATCACTCCCCTCCCAGGAGCAACCAAAACCAAGCCGGGGTCGGCCACCCGGCCCTTCTTTGGCGTCCAGCCCTGTCTGGTAGACGACCAAGGCTCGGAGATCGTAGGCAACGGGGTCTCTGGGAATTTATGCCTCAAGTTCCCATGGCCGGGCATTATGCGCACGGTATACGGCGACCACGAACGCTTTATTCAGACCTATTTCTCCAGCTACCCGGGTAAATACTTCTCGGGCGATGGCTGTCGGCGGGATGAAGACGGCTACTACTGGATTACCGGACGGGTGGACGATGTGATTAACGTGTCCGGGCACCGTTTGGGCACCGCTGAGATCGAAGGCGCCTTGGGCAAACATCCGGCTGTGGCCGAGGCCGCAGTAGTGGGGATGCCGCACGACCTCAAAGGGCAGGGTATCTATGCCTTTGTGACGCTCAAGACCGGACAGCAGTCCTCTCCGGACATGGTGAAAGAGCTGAATAATACGGTTCGCCGGGAGATCGGCCCGCATGCCACCCCGGATAAGGTGCAGTTCGCCGACGGACTGCCCAAGACGCGGAGCGGAAAAATCATGCGGCGCATCCTGCGGAAAATCGGCGAAGGCGCGATCGACCAGCTCGGCGATACGTCTACCCTGGCCGATCCTTCCGTGGTCGATCAATTAGTCGAGGGCCGGCTCTAAACACGGGTGAGAAAGACCTGATGGCCCTGCGTTTTCACAACACTCTGACGGGAAAAACCGAAGAGTTTGTCCCGCTCAGGTCTGGCAAGGCCCGTATGTATGTGTGTGGGGTCACGGTGTACGACCGCTCCCATATCGGCCATGCGCGGGCCTTTGTCGCCTTTGATGTCATCTATCGTTACCTCCGGTTCGCTGGTTATGAGGTGACGTTCGTGCGAAATTTTACGGACGTGGATGACAAGATTATCAACCGGGCCAACGAGCGAGGCATTTCTACTGAAGAGCTGACCGACACTTACATTCGGGATTATAATAATGACATGCAGGCACTGCGCTGCCTGCCGCCCACGCATGAACCCCGGGCCACCCAACACATCCCGGACATGCTCACCCTTATCCAGGAACTCGAAGCCAAACAGCTCGCCTATGCCGTAGATGGAGATGTGTATTATGCGGTGGACCGTTTTGCCGAATACGGCAAGCTGGCCCACCGGCGGTTGGAAGACATGGCGGCTGGAGCGCGTATAGAAGTGGACGAGCGCAAACGCCATCCCATGGACTTTGCCCTGTGGAAGTCCAGCAAGCCCGGCGAGCCGGCCTGGGACAGCCCCTGGGGCAAGGGCCGGCCTGGCTGGCATATCGAGTGCTCGGCCATGAGTAGCAAATATCTGGGCCAACCCTTCGACATTCACGGCGGTGGCGCCGACCTGATTTTTCCCCATCATGAAAACGAGATCGCCCAGTCCGAAGGGGCCAAGGGCTGTGCCTTGGCCCGCTACTGGCTGCATAACGGTATGGTGACCGTTGAGCAGGAAAAGATGTCGAAATCTTTGGGCAACTTCCTGACCATCGAGACGGCGCTGAGCAAGGTCTCCACGCCGGAAGTCTTACGTCAGGTCTTGCTCTCGTCTCACTATCGAATGGCACTCGACTTCTCGACCCAAAAACTGGCAGAGGCGGAAAAGGGACTGGTGCGTATCTATGAAACGCTCGCCCGCGCCGACGAAGCGATTGGTGACAACGGGATAGGGGAGGGGTCTGATGACTCTTTCTTTGTCAATCGTTTCCGCGAGGCAATGGATGATGACTGCAATACGCCCCGCGCCCTCGGCGTGATTTTTGACGGTGTGCGCGAGATGAATCGTGAGTTAGACGCTGGCCAGATCACGAAGGCGGCAATACTCCGATCTGAAATCGCAAAAATGGGAGAGGTTCTCGGCCTGCTTCAAGAACCTCCTGCTCAATTTTTAGAGCATCAGAAGCGGACCGGTCTGGCCGAAGTCAGCCTCACGCCCGAGGTTATTGAGGCCCTGATAGACGAGCGGGCTGCAGCGCGGAAAGAGAAGAATTTTCAGCGGGCGGATGAGATTCGTGCACAGCTTGCCGAGCAAGGAATCGTGCTCAAGGATAGTCCGACGGGGACGACGTGGACGGTAAAGTAACGGCCGCTGAGGGCCATGTCGAGCCCACCATACGGTGAATCCACATCAACCATCGTCCAGAGATGTTCCCTTTCCCAGGCCGATTCGGATCGGTGCAAAGGTGAGACCTGTTCGTTTGGTGCTGACAGTGTTTGCGTGCACACTGCTGTCCGTGGGGTGTGACAATAACGGCTCGTCCAGACAGGAGAAACCGGTGGTCGTGGTGTTTGCCGCCGCCAGCCTGCGCGATGTTGTCCTGGACATTGGCACACACTTTTCTGAGGCACACCAGGTTGACTTGATCTATAATTTTGCTGGGTCCAATACCCTGGCGCAGCAGCTTCGGGCCGCTCCGGTAGCCGACGTTTTTTTGTCGGCCAACCTGCACTGGGTCGATATGCTCGAAAGGGCGGAGGTGATCCTGCCTGGATCGCGCCGCAATTTTCTGTCGAATCGTCTGGTGCTCATCAGTCGAAAAGATGCGGGGTTTCAGTTGTCCGCGCCCAGTATGCTACCCGCGCTTGCATTCAGCTTCCTGACGCTGGCTGACCCTGAGGCTGTGCCCGCCGGACGCTATGCCAAGACCTTCTTGCAGACGGTCGAAACGGCAGACCGCTCGGTCTGGGAAGCCGTCAAAGATAAAATCGTCCCGACTGCCGATGTCCGGGCGGCCCTCGGCCTAGTGGAGTCCGATCCCAACATCATTGGTGTTGTGTATCGAACGGATGCCATGAGTTCAGACCAGGTGCAGGTCGTGTATGAGGTTTTACCCAGTCTGCACCAACCGATCATCTACTGTGCCGCGGCCCTCAAGAATCGTCCGCGACCCGCCCTCACGGCCCAATTTCTCGACTTTTTGTACAGCCCCGAAGCCCGCGCAATTTACAACACGCAAGGGTTTGTTGTAGACGAAGGAGGAACTCGTCCGCTGCCGTAACTGCCATGAGTCCCGAAGTATTGCCGGTTATCCTGTTGACGCTCCAAGTCGCAACCGTATCAACTCTGATTGTGCTGCTGCCAGCCACGGTCCTGGGATATGTCCTGGCCCGATACGAATTCCCCGGCAAGAATGTTCTGTCTGCGCTGGTTGGCTTACCGCTCGTTCTGCCGCCCACTGCGGTCGGCTTTCTCTTGTTGCGACTGTTTGCGGTCGATGGACCCTTAGGGCGGGAGACGCTCGGGTTTGATCTGAACATCCTGCTGACCTGGAAAGGAGCGGTCATTGCCACGGCGGCCATGTCCCTCCCACTCGTTGCGCGGACGGCAAAGGCAACGTTTGAAGGCATCAACCCGCGGCTCGAATTGATGGCCCACACGTTGGGGCACAGCCGGCTGGCCACTTTTTTTCAGTACAGCTTACCCATGGCCCGGCGCGGCTTGCTGGGGGCTGTCATTCTCGGCTTTACGCGCGCCATGGGTGAGTTCGGCGCCACGGTTACCATTGCCGGTAATATCCCAGGCCAAACACAAACCATAGCCTCAGCTATTTTCAGTGCCCAGCAGGTTGGCGCGCAGGCCCGAGCCGACTTTTTCATGTTGGTTGCCATCGTGTTGGGCTTCCTGGCCATTCTGAGTGCCGAACTGCTGGGACACGGCCGCTCATTCCCCAGTCTGGCCCGTCCATAATGACTAGTGTCCCACTTACCCACGATAGTCCACAGGACGGTTGGCTTGATGGCCTAACTGTACGGGCCCGCCTCCCACTGGACCGTTTTGAGCTGAATATAGATTTGCATACCGAAAAACATGTGACTGGGATTTTCGGTGTCTCCGGGGCGGGCAAAACCAGCTTGCTGGAAACGATTTGTGGTGTCCGGCGCCAGGCGCGAGGAATTATTACGCTGGGGAAAGAGACCTGGCTAGATAGCGACCGAGAGGTATTTGTCAAGCCATCGCAACGCCATATCGGGTATGTCCCCCAGGATGGTTTACTCTTCCCGCACAAGGACGTCCGGCACAATCTGCTGGCCGGCAGGAAACGCGGTGTGCGGCGCGGCCACCCCGTCCAGCAGACGTTTGAGACCGTAGTCCACATCCTCGAACTCGATCCGCTCCTCAAACGCGACGTGCATACCTTGTCCGGTGGCGAACGGCAGCGCGTCGCCCTCGGACGTGCCCTGTGCTCTGGACCGCGCTTGCTTCTGCTTGATGAGCCGTTTGCCTCGTTGGACGTTGCCCTGAGACGCAAACTCCTGCCCTTTCTGCGGCGGGTGCGGGCGGAATTTCAGATTCCCATGCTGTTCGTGTCGCACGACCCGCTCGAAGTGCAGGCCCTGTGTGACGATCTGATCGTGCTCAGAGACGGCACGATTATCTCGCACGGCGATCCACGCAGCGTGCTGACCGCCTCCGATATCTTCCCCCTGGCCGAACAGCACGGCTTCGAGAATATTCTGCCCTGCTATGCGGTGGAGGGAAGTGGCAGTACCGGGCAGGTGCGCTTGGGCGAAGGGGGAGACGCCGAGCGAGTACCGGTCGAGCTGGTGACGCTCCGCTCCGAGGCACAACCGGGAGAGGCGCTGCTGGCTGGTATCCCCGCGCACGATATTATGCTGGCCACGCAGCGGCCAGAAGGGCTCTCCGCCCGTAACGTTCTGCCCGCCCGTATCACCCAACTCCGTTCTGTCGGCCATGTCGGGTTGGCAACGGCCGAACTCAACCCCGCTCTGCCGTCGCTGACCGTTGAGGTGACTGAGAAGTCGTTTGTTGAGTTGGGTTTGCGGGTTGGGAGTGAGGTCTTCTTGGTGATTAAGGCAACCTCGTGCCGCTTGTATCGTACGGGAGAAAGTCGCAGGACATAACCTCCTTCCCCTTGACGATTGGACTTGCGCTTTCACGGTCTGCGACGTAGGCTTGTGGCCCGATTTTTCCACAATGCGCCCGTAGCTCAATTGGATAGAGCACCGGGCTTCGAACCCGTAGGTTGGGTGTTCGAGTCACCCCGGGCGCGCCTTTTGGAAGAAATCCCTTGTACTTCCCACACAAGAGAGCCGGGCTTGAAAATTCTGAAAATTGCTTTGGGGTTCGCGCTTAGCCTTGGCTGTGGCTATCTGGCCGTGCGTGACGTGGTATGGTCGGAAGTCGTCCAAGCCTTCCGCTTCGTAGACCTCGGCCTCCTCATCCTTTCGACTCTCTGGCTCGGTCTTGTTTTTCTCGTGCGGGCGTATCGCTGGCAGCTGCTCCTTGCGCCAGTTGCTTCTGTGCCCATTTCGGTCTTCTTCTCGGCAACGCTCATCGGGTTTATGGGCAATAATCTTCTTCCGTTGCGGGCTGGAGAATTGTTGCGGCTGTACGCCCTGGCTCGTTTAGGGCCGGTCTCCACGAGTCACGCCCTGGCAACTGGAACCCTGGACCGTGTGTTTGACATGCTGCTCATAAGTCTGTTCCTGGGGCTCAGCCTTCCCCTCATACCTGGCCTGGAGGGCTACTCTGTGACAAATGCGCTGTTCTTGAGTCTCGTCGTCATGCTGCTCGGATCAGCTTGGTTTCTGGTGCAGGAAGACAATCGGAGGTGGGTGCGCAGAGTGCCGCAGCGGATACAGCCCAGGATCGAAGAATTCCTGGATAGTCTCCAGGTTATGCGCAGTGGCCCACTATTCTTGAAGACCCTGGCACTCTCGACAGTGATATGGGGCGGCATAGTAATCTATTTTTGGCTGTTATTGTACGCCTGTGCCTTTTCTCTGCCGCTTGAAGCGGCGCTTGTCGTTACGCTGCTGCTGGCTGTGGGTGTTGCGCTGCCGGCTGCGCCGGGTTTTATTGGCGTCTTTCAATATGCCGTGGTGCTCGCCTTGTCTTTCTTCTCCGTGCCTAAGGAGGAGGCGCTCAGCTTCTCTATTGTCGCCCACCTTGCCCAGTATGTGCCTATTACGTTAGGCGGTCTGTTCCTTCTGCTGCGCTCCGGCTTATCGCTCTGGCCGTCTCAAGTTGCGCTTACAAAAAACGAGCGAGCGAACTGAGGCATGTGGATTTCTCGCTCGTCGTCAGCCAAATACAGAAGAACCTTCACTGCTCCCATGTCTGACCGCCGCCTTTCTTTCTGGCTGACCGCTCTCGGTGTGCTCTTGCTTGTCTTGTATGCCGCTATCGCCTGGCTGAGCCAGGCGTTCAGCTATGGCCATGGGCACCAGGACCGGCCGATCTTGAGCTTTGTGGGAGTGTACGGTGTTGCGTTTATTGTCTATGCCGTAGCGATCTGGCAGGTCAAACGGCAGGCCACCGAATCTGGGCCACTCACGCTGGTGTTGATCTTTGCCGCTCTCTTTCGGCTTGTCCTCCTCTTTTCCGAGCCCATTCAGGAGGACGACTTCTATCGTTATCTGTGGGATGGCAAGGTGGTTGCCAGCGGTCTAAACCCCTATCGTTTCACTCCGCGAGAGATACAAACGGACAACGGAAAAGAAGGGCCGCTCCAACCCTATCGGGCTCTGGCCGAAACGGATGCGCACTTTGCCCTGCTCTTGTCGCGAATAAATCACCCGGACGTGCCGACCCTTTACCCTCCGGTTGCGCAAGCCGTCTTCGGTCTGGCTGCCCTGATTGCACCGGGCAGCTTGTTCGCCTTACGTCTCGTCTTCTTCTGTTTTGACCTGGCAGTGTGTCTCGTCATTGTCAGATTATTATGTCACCTGGGGAGTTCTCCGCTGTGGGTGCTGGTCTACGCCTGGTCACCGCTGGTCATCAAAGAAACTATCAACTCGTCGCACTATGATGTCGTGCCGACCTTTCTGTTAGTGCTGGCCCTGCTAGCGATTATCACCGGACGGCTGCCGGCCGGGTTTCTCAGCCTAGGTGGAGCCATATTGGGAAAGGTTTTTCCCGTTGTCTTGCTGCCTCTTTTCGCCTGGCATGCCTGGCAGCGTTACGGGCTTGGAAGAGTGTGTGGCGGAGTCGCGCTGACCGGTCTGGTGATCACTGGCGGCTATGCCCCATTCGTGGCTGCTGGGAGCGGGTTGTGGCAGGGCTTTGTCACATTCGCCGAGCACTGGCAAACCAACAGCTTTGTCTTTCCTATATTCCATCAGCTGATCGCCGATCGCTGGCTGGCGAGCGGCATTGTGGTAGGCTGTCTGGGAGGAGCGGTGTGTATTGCTTTACGCTGGAATAGCGAGGGGAATGACGGCAGGTTTTTACACGGATGTTTCTTTGTGATGGGGGCATTGCTCCTACTCAGCCCGGTCGGCAATCCGTGGTATTTTATGTGGGTGATACCCTTTGTTTGTCTCTTTCCGCGCGCTTCCTGGCTGCTCTTGTCCGGCCTCTTAGGGCTGTATTACACTGCCTTTTACTTTCTCTATCGTGGCGAGCCGGAAATGTTTCGCTGGGTAGTCTGGTTGGAATATCTACCCTTTTACGCCGTACTGGCGTGGGAAGCACGGCGGATGGGGAGACCCACGCTGGTATGAAGAGCCGTAGCGTAGCATGGAAATTTTACGCCGCCTGCCTGAGCGTCGTTTGTCTCTTGGGGGATAGCTTCTCGCGCGCCCGAGCGAGTCAGCCGGCAACGATGGAGACGCCGCTGGTTATTTCTTCAGAGTCGAAACAGGTCACCCTCTATGGTGTCATCTATCCCGACCGCTTTAATCGGGCTGAAGGAGACGAGGCGCACTATCATTTGTTGACCTGGAAGGGCGGCCACTCCAAAAATGCGCTCATTGAAACACCGGTTGATGACCTCTCCTTTCACGACGCCTTGATCAAAATTGGTGGCCAACCGGGTAACACCCTGCCGATGGAGGCGTGGACGCAGCGGACCGACCCGGATAATCCTGCCTCGCAGCAGAAGGCCAGGGGCAGCCGCTTTGCCGTGTTTCTCTCCTGGCAGGACGAGCCCAAGCGCCTCCCGATCCACCACATTTTCCGTTCGTCTCCCTCCGGCCCCCAGCCCCCGGCCTGGAGTTTCGAAG
Source organism: uncultured Binatia bacterium (SeqCode) (assembly GCA_965243855.1). Lineage (GTDB taxonomy): Bacteria > Desulfobacterota > Binatia > Bin18 > Bin18 > Bin18. The sequence goes on from CBDEWE010000003.1 coordinate 1,155,086, forward strand.
GCAATCGGGACCGCTGGTTTAATCATGTGCCGTTTGCCCTGCGGCCGGGCTGCCTGGTGTGTTTATACAGTTGCCCGAGTGGCAAACTCAGTAACGGCAGGTTGAGTATCGCTGACTATATGGCCCATCCGGGGTGGTTTCAGGCAGATATGGAGAGATTGCCACCTGACCATACCCCCGTACAGATCACCTTTGAGTTGCTGCCGTAGCGTATGAAGACAGAAAACCCGGAACGTATTGCGGTGGTTATTCCTGCCCTCAACGAAGAGGCATCCCTGCCCAAGGTGCTTGGAGACTTGCCGTGGGAGCGGCTTGCAGAAGTCGTGGTTGTAGACAACGGGTCATCCGACCAGACCGCAGCCGTGGCCCAAGCACATGGTGCGACCGTTCTCAGTGAACCGCGTCGCGGCTATGGCTGGGCCTGTCTGGCGGGCATTGAGTATCTGAAGGACAAGCAATCCGATATCCTCGTTTTTCTCGATGGTGATTACAGCGATTATCCCGACGAACTCGGCGACGTTGTGCGGCCCATTCTTGAGGAAGGATATGACCTGGTGATCGGCTCCCGGCCGCAGCGAGCCGGAGCGGGAGCGCTGCTCTCTCATGCGCGGTTGGGTAATGCGCTGGCAACGTGGCTCATCCGTCTCCTGTACGGGTTTAGCTATACTGACTTGGGGCCGTTTCGCGCTATCCGCTTGCCGAAACTCCTGGCCATCGAGATGCAGGATAAAACCTATGGCTGGACGGTCGAAATGCAGATTAAGGCGATACGCTACGGGCTGCGCATCACTGAGGTGCCGGTCCGCTATCGTCAGCGGATTGGTACCTCAAAAGTGAGCGGGACGATCAAAGGGACCATATTAGCTGGGTGGAAAATACTCTGGACGATCTTTCGATACGCGAGGAGAGCCACATGACGGATTTCACAATGGAATGGAATGTGGCCTTTTCCCCGGACGAGGTCATCCCTCGCCTCGAAAACCTGTTTCGTCAGCATGATTATACGTATACCCAGGAAGACAGAGACGCGGATCGGCATTACCGGACGGCACTCGGCCAGGGAACGCTTGAGCTGGTTATGCATCCGCTCGAACCGAAGCGTAGTCCGTTCAGCCCCACGCTTCTTGTCCAGCGCACGCTTCTGCGTATTGCGTATAAAAACGTCGCTGGAACGGACCAGGTACGCTTTAAGCACCAACTGACCATGGCTTTTCTGCGGGTAGGGGGCTGATGCGCGTCAGCGTTATTATTCCGACACTGAACGAGGCCGGAACCATTGAGCGGACGCTGAGCTGGGTCCGACAGGCGAGTGCCTGCGAGATTATTGTTGTGGACGGCGGCAGCGAGGACGGAACGGCGGAGTGCGCGCGCCCATACGTTGACCAGCTCGTTTCAGCGCCACGTGGCCGCGCCCGTCAGATGAATGCCGGAGCCCGGGCAGCAAGCGGAGAAGCGCTGCTCTTTCTCCATGCGGATACTATCCCTCCTGAACAGTTTTCCAAGCTGATCGCGGACACTTTGGCCGACCCTGGGGTTGTGGGCGGCCGGTTTGACGTCCATGTGGACGCTCCGGGCTGGCCGTTTCGAGTAATCGGTAGCCTGATGAATATCCGCTCCCGTCTGACCGGTATTGCCACCGGGGATCAGGGGATTTTCGCCCGTCGTGCTGTGTTTGAAACGATTGGTGGCTATCCGGAGTGGGATATTATGGAAGACCTGGAATTCAGCCGTCGGCTTAAACGGGCGGGAAAAATCGCCTGTCTGCGGGCACGGGTGAAAACCTCTGCTCGCCGCTGGCAGCAGCACGGTATCACAAAAACCATTCTGCTCATGTGGGGGCTGCGGCTATGCCATTTTCTCGGGGTTTCGCCGGCCGCACTCAAGACGTTTTATGCGGATACGCGCTAAGGGTGGAGAAAAAGAAACACCGCTTCCCCTCCTGGGGGGAGCGCCGCGGAGCAGCGGGGTGGGTTCTGCGAAAAGAGGACACCTGGGGAAACCCACCCCGGCCCTTCGGGCCACCCCTCCCGAGAGGGGAGCAGGGCCGCCCGGATCGTGTCGCTTTCCATCTCCGCAGGTGCGGGAGACGGGCAGGGCGACTATTGGACCGACCCTTCGTAAATCCCCATTACGGTGTCCAGGAATTGATGCGCGTCTTCTTTGATGCGCTGAAACGAGTTCCGGCCAATAATCGAGCCAAACCCACCGCCGTCACGAATCGCGCGGACTTCGTCGAAGAATTCTTCATCGCCTTTGGCCGCGCCGCCCGAGAAGATGACAATCCGTTTGTTGTTGAACGCACTCTGCACAACGTGGCGGACACGTTCGGCCGGCGTCTCAATGGGTACGTGATGTTTCTGATACGCCTTTTGCGCCTCAGACAGTTCAATATGACTGCTCGGCAGCTTGACCTTAATGATATGTGCCCCCATCTGGGCGGCGATCTGCGCGGCGTAGGCCACGACATCAATCGCCGTCTCTCCCGCCTTGCTCAGACCCGAGCCGCGCGGGTAGGACCACACCACAACCGCCAGTCCCTTGGACTTAGCCTCTTTGGTAATCTCCCGTAGTTGTTCGTACATGGTCTGGGCCGCAGATGAGCCCGGATAGATCGTAAAACCGACTGCGGCACAGCCGAGCCGGAGCGCGTCGTCAACGCTGCTCGTGACCGCCGACAGGGGGTCTTTTTCATCGTGCAGTACGTCGTGATTGTTGAGCTTGAGGATAAGGGGAACCCGGTCGAGGAAAGTATCGGCTCCGGCTTCGAGAAAGCCTAGCGGGGCGGCATACGCATTACAGCCGGCGTCAATAGCGAGCTGGAAGTGGTAGTTCGGGTCGTAGCCTGAGGGATTCGGCGCAAAGCTTCGGGCCGGCCCGTGCTCAAAGCCCTGGTCAACCGGCAGGATGACCAGCTTGCCGGTGCCGCCGAGGCGGCCATGATTGAGTAAGCGGGCGATATTCGTCCGCGAGCCAGGATTGTCACCATCATACCAACTCAGAATTTCTTGTACGCGCTCCGTCATGGTCCTACCTCCTCACGTGCGTTCTTGAGATACATATCAGTGCCGTTTATGCATAAAAAGACTCTGCCGTTTCCACATCCTCCGTGCTGCCAATGAAGAGGGGGGTACGTTGGTGCAGGGTCTCGGGAACGAGGTCAAGAATCGGCTGCCGACCATTGCTGGCCCGGCCGCCGGCTTGTTCGATGACCAAGGCCATAGGCGCGGCCTCGTACATCAGCCGTAGCTTGCCGTTCGTGTTCTTGGGGTCGGCTGGATAGATAAAGATGCCGCCTTTCAGCAAGGTGCGGTGAAAATCCGCGACAAAGGAACCGACGTAGCGCCCGGAGTAGGGCCGTCCGGAGGCTTTGTCTTTCTGCTGCACGTATTCGACGTAGTGTCGCGTTTCGGGAAACCAGTCGTTGCGGCGGCCTTCGTTGATGCTATACGTCGAGCCACGGCGCGGAATATGAATATTCTCGTGCGACAGAAAAAAATCGCCAATACCGGGGTCAAGGGTAAAACCGTGCACGCCCGCGCCCGCGGTATAGACCAGCATGGTATTGGGACCATACAATGCATAGCCGGCCGCAACCTGGTCTCTGCCCTTGAGGTGGAGCGCCTTTTTTAAGGTTTCACCGCTACCCGCCGGACGACGGTGTATGGAGAAAATGGAACCAATTGTGACATCGACGTCGATATTGGACGAGCCGTCCAGAGGATCGACAAAGACAACGTACTTCCCCTTGTCCGCGTTCCCCAGGATTTGGGCTGGCTGGTCCATCTCTTCGGACACCATGTCCGACACGAGTTCGCCGTAGGCAAACGATTCGAGGAAGGCGTCATTCGAGATTTCGTCTAATTTCTGAACGATTTCGCCCTGTACATTGATCTCGTCTTTTGCCCCGAGCGCCCCGGTCAGCCCGGCCACCCTCAGCCGTCGGGAGATTCTCTTGGCGGCCAGCGCAATTTGGGACAAGAGAATGGAGAATTCTCCAGTTGCCCCCGGATGTTGCTGTTGTTGCATGAGAATATGACGGGTTAACGTAATCCTCTCGTCGGACATACCATCCTCCTTACGCAGCTATTCTTCGTATTACACGACCCGGTTTTCTTTCCTATCACAGGAAAGCAGGAGCGCCAAAGCGGGTGATGTCCCGCGCGTACGGGAGCGCGCGGTGCTCTAAATTATAGGCGAGTCAAAGACTGGTGAGACGTGTTCCAAGCGCTCTGCCGCGGGTGTTTGCTCTTGCCAAAACTCCGCCCGCGCAAGACTGAAAACGAGGGCTGCGCCAACGAGATAGACCAGGGAGAGCAATGCATGCCTGGCGCCCATATCAGTGTGCCCTTTACTGCAAAAACCGCGTGACGATTTCTGCCGTATGTTGTGGCTGTTCAAGCCAGAGGGCATGCGCGGCATCCGTAACCCGGACAAGCTCGGCCTCGGGCAAGCCGGCCTGATACACGTCGGCTACCGTGGTTGGCACAAGCTTGTCTGCAGCCGCGGAGACAAGAAGCGTCGGCACTGTGACGCGGAAGAGACGATCTTTCAGTCGGGGGTTGTAGAGCGACGGGGGGGTCCAGCCGATGCGGGCCGAGACCATCTGCGCCTTATAGAACAAAAACTGGGACTCGGGCGACATGTCATCCGGGATAGCCCCCATGGCCAATTCCGAATTCCGATCAGAAAAGATCAACTCCCGAACTTCGTGATTGCCCCCTTCCGCCTTGGGCGTCACGGCATAGAAGAAGTTGCCGATTCGGGCTTCCGGCGTAGAGATGCCGAGCGGGTTAACGAGCACGAGCTTGTGTAAGCGGTGTGCATGACGGGTTGCCAGTTCGGTTGCGACCCAGCCGCCCAGGGCTGTGCCGACCAGGTGGACGGTGTCCAGTTTCAAGGCATCCAGTACATCGAGGCAGAAGAAGACCATGTCCTCAACTGTCTCTAACTCGTCATAGCCATCGGTCTCCGCATAGCCGGGCAGGGCGGGTGCGTAGATGGTAAACGACTGCGCGAGCGTTTCGTGAAAAGCGGTCAGCCCACTGTCGACCGGAAGGCTATGCAGGTCCGCAACCAGGCCGTGCAGATAGAGCAGGGGAGGGCCGGCACCGTCTTGTAGGAGGTGGACCTTTTGGTCGCGGATGGTCAGAGTTTCTGAGCGGAGTGTCATGGCATCTGTCCCCTGTCGGTCTGGGTTGGGCGCGTGCAAGCAGGGCAGGGAGGCCGGCGCAGCCGACCCCGGTGTCTCGTTTAGGCCGAAGCCGGAGCGGGCTGGGCTTCCATCGCAGGGACACCCTCAAACTCTGCTCCGGCATGTTTACGCACATAGGGAAAGACTTCGCCAGCCAGCAGTTCCATATTCTTACGGGTCAGATGATCGGGCAGACTACCGAACTGCGGTAGAGCAAGAATATGTCCGACCTTGAACTCCGCCACATATTTGAGGAGTTGTTCCCGTACCGTCTGCGGACTGCCAATCAGGACCGAGCCGCCCGCTTCGACATCATCCCAATTCTTGGCATGGCCGAGCTGCCAGTTGCTTGCCGAGGCGTGGCCGCTGCCCGGATCGTTGAGTTCCTGGAGACGCTGAAGCGACTGGAGCGAGGTATACCCTGGGGGCATCCAGGTCCGACCCTTACCGGCAAAGCCTTTGAGCAGCTTATCAATGAAATACCAGATATGTTCTTCCGCTTCTTCTCGCGCCTTCTGGTCGGTTTCCGCTACATACATGGGAACCAGCCAGCCCAGCATTTCCGGGTGATAGGGAGACGAGCCAACCCGCGCCACGGCCTCCTGAAAAAAGGCCGCATTGCGACGAAAAGCCTCAACGTGCGAGTAGGTCAGGGCCGCATAAATAAGCCCTTTCTGGGCGACGAACTCCATGGTTTCAATACTACCCACACCGGGGATCCACACGGGCGGGTGTGGAGACTGTACGGGTCGTGGCCAGGTGTTGACGTATTGGAGCGGAAAATGTTTGCCCTCCCAGGAGAACGGGCCTGGGTCGGTCCAGGCCTTGAGAATGAGTTCGGTGGCTTCGCGGAAGCGTTCTCGGGCATAAGTCGGATTCTTGCTGTACGAATAGTACTCGGGGCCACCGCCGACGACAAAGCCGCAGTCAAATCTCCCCCGGAACATATTGTCGAGCATGGCAAATTCTTCGGCGACTTTAAGCGGGACATCGTAGAGTGGCAGGCCATTGCCCAGCACCATGACGCGGGCCTGTGTGATCCGCTGCGAGAGCGCGGCGGCGATTAAATTGGGAGAAGGCATGATGCCATAGGCATTCTGGTGATGCTCATTGATGACCACCCCATCAAATCCCAGCGTATCGGCATAGGCGAGCTGATCGATATACTGATGATAGACCTCCGGGCCGCGCTCGGGGTCAAACAGGCTGTTTGAACACGTGACCCAGGCCGTGTCGTATTGCTCGGTAAAATTCTCGGGCAGATGTGGCCACGGCATGAGATGAAACATCCAGAATTTCATAGGCTTTCCCCTTGAGAGTTGAATATCCGCTCTTGACTACCACAGACAGTCACAGGATCGCAAAGGCGGGCGCAGCTCGGGGCACCAGCGGGAAGCGGCGGGTCACCCGGCTGCTACGGGTGTTTCGTGGTCCGTATCCTGGGGTGGTTCGAGCGGGATGATCACTCGCATCTCGGTGAAGACGCCCTCCTCGGTGTCGAGATGGATGGAACCGCCGTGGCGGGTGAGGATGTCCATGGTCAGCGACAGGCCAAGTCCCGTTCCCTCGCCCGGTTTCTTCGTGGTGACGAAGGGCTCGAAGATTCGCTCGCGCAGTTCCTTCGGAATACCGGGACCGTTGTCGCGGATATCGAACTCGGCGTGATCCTCCAGGCGACGGCTGGTGATCCGCAGTTCCGGCTCAAAGCCGCCGTCCGAGTTGAGGCGTTTTTCATCAAGAGCTTGGCAGGCGTTGGTGACGAGATTGAGGAATACCCGGCCGATGTCCTGGGGAACAACCGTGAGCATGCCCATTTCCGGGTCGAGGTCCTGGGTCAGCGCCACATTGAAGTCCGTATTGCGGGCGCGCACCGCGTGATAGGAGAGGTCCACGTATTGCTTCAGCAGGGCGTTCAGGTCGGTCTCCCGCCAATCTCCCGGCCCACTACGAGAATGTTCGAGCATGCTCCGCACAATGCCGTCGGCGCGTTGGCTATGCTCCTTGACCTTCTGGAGATTCAGCCTGATGTCTGAGAGGATGGGGGTGATTTCTTCAGACAGCTCGACCTCTCCGCTCTTCGCTTCCTCCATGACCTCCTCGATCTCATCAACCAGCTCGACAGACACCTCGGAGAAGTTGCTCACAAAGTTAAGCGGATTCTTGATTTCATGGGCCACCCCGGCGGTGAGCTGGCCAAGCGAGGCGAGTTTTTGCTCGGCGACGATCTGTTCTTGCGCCGCTTCGAGATGTTCCAAGGTCTGCTCAAGGGTGTGGTTCTTTGCGTCCAGCTCTTTGGCCAGCTTCTCGACCAGATTCAGCCGCTGCACTTCCAGGGCGTAGCGCCGGAACACTTCCAGGGCACTGGCCATATCGGTCACTTCGTCATTACCCTTGACCTTGACCGGCACCTCCAGGTCGCCGCCGGCCATGGAACGCATGGCCGTGGCCAGCCCGACCAGGCGGCGGATCATATAACGTCCCACAAATAACCAGCCGAGGAGGAGGGCACCCGAGATGCTCAGGACGTTGAGGACTCCGAGGATCAACCGCCCGGTCTGGGCCGCAGACTGGGCAGCGTTGCTGGATTCGACCGCCTCAGCGTTGATCTCGGTAACCAAGGTGTTCACCTCGGTCAGGAGCAGGGCGGAAGCCTCGCGGCCTTTTGCTAGCGCTGCCTGCTCCTGCTCCAGGCGCAGCAGGGTTTCTTCGCGCAGGGGGATGATCCCGGTATCGACCACCGCACTGGCCAGCGAGGGAAGGGCTTCTTCGCGCAAGGGGGCGCTCCCTTCATTAGTCTCCCCCATCTGGGCCAGGCGCTCCAGGTCGGTCCCAAGTAGGCTGTCAGGGGTCCGCGCCGACAGCCGCTCATAGGCGCGCTGGAAGTTCTGCACAGTACTGCGGAAGCGCTCGCGGAGGGGCGGAAGCAGGCCCCGGTCAGACAGGACCAAGGCATTGCTCAACAGGAGCACGGCGAGATTGGCCTGGTGGTTCAGGCTCGTCAGGTCTCGGGAGTAGGCGAGTTCGGTTTCGGAGGCGCGCTCATTGATCGGGCTCGGCTGGTCTTGTAGGCGGCGCAGCCCTTCTACCAGATAGAATTCCTGGTCGTCGATCAGGGTCACGATGTGTTGTTCGATGCGTCGGTTTGTCTCGGCGAGTTCCAGATTGAGTCCTTCCAGCGTCTGGGAGATGACAAGGCGGCGGGCGGCCGACTGCTGGATGAGTTCCAGGTGGATGCTCAGTTCGGCGAGGTGGGCTTCGATCAGCCGGGTCCGCTCACCAAAGGCGGTCTGGGAGGCGAGTTCCTGGATGAGAGTGCTGAGGGCGGACTGTTCTCTGGCCAACTCTTCGGCCACTGTCCCGTGCTCCTGGAGCGAAGAGGCTGCAATGAGGCGGAGGGCGCCGTTCACCACAACCGAACTCTGGCGCGCCGCGTCGACCGCACTACTCAGGTTGGGGATGCTGGATTCTGTCAGCCGAGAGCCATACTGGACGATCTGGTGAAAGGAGAAATAGGCCACCAAGCTGGCACTCAGGGTCAGCAGGACTCCGCCCAGCAGGAGGATATAGAGTTGAGCGGCGATCCCGATGCGGAGCCGGCGGCTCTTGTCCGCTGCCTCTCCTGTTGAAGAGGGGGAAGGGCGCAGGGCCAGTGCTTCCCCGGGGTCGGTGACGGGGCGGTCGTCGTGGCTCATTGCGGCACCATGCGCTGCACCGACTGAAAACGTCCCTGACTGTCGATGACGGTCAGATAGACTTGATCGGAGCCCTGATTGTCAGCCGGACCATAGCGCAACAGGAAGCCGTCGAGGTCTATAGTCTCAGCCTTCCGTAGCGCGTCCAGAAATCCCGCCCGGGTTGGATCGGGTCCGGCCAGACGGAGACCCTCCGCTACCAAGCGCCCGGCCAGATACCCTTCGAGTGACACGAAGCCCGGCGCACTTTCAGGGGCGACTGCGGCCAGGGCCTGCTGATAGTGCGCAACAACCGGGAGACTGACGTCAGTCGGGAAGGGAACGACCTGGGTCACATAGACCCCGGCCCCGTCAGGACCGAGTTCTCTGGCCAGGGCGGAGCTGCCGACAAAGGAGATATTGATGAAATATGGGTTAAAGTCGAGCCGCCTTGCCCAGCGGATCAGAGTGGCCGAAGGCCTGTAGGCTCCGATGATGACAATCGCCTCGGGCTGCGAGCGGCGCAGGTCGAGCAGAGCGACTTTAACCGCCTCGGTATTGCGAGGATAGTCCGCTTCCGCAACGAGGGGCAGGTTAAGACGGGCGACGGCGCGGCGTACTCCTGTCAGCCCGGCGCGTCCGTAGGAATCATTCTGATAGAGAATACCGATTCGCTGCACACCCAGGTCGGCGGTCAGGCGGGCGATCATCTCTTCGGTTTCCTGATAGTACGAGGCCCGCATATTGAGCACATTGGGCCGAAGCTGAGCGTCGCGCAGGAACTCCGCCCCGGTGAATGGGGCAAGATAGGGAACACCGGCCTCAGTGGCAATTGGCTGGGCGGCCAAAGAAGTCGGGGTGCCAACCGCACCAACCAGGGCGAAGACGTTACGCTGGATGAGTTCGCGGGTGTTGGCGATGGCCGCTTCGGGCTCATAGGCATCGTCCAGGGAATCCAGGACGAGACGCTGGCCGTGTATCCCGCCCTGCTGGTTGATCGCCTCGAAAGCGGCCAGCAGGCCGACGCGCATCCCCTGGCCCAGGGCGCGGGCCGGGCCGCTCAGGGCTGCGGACTGGCCGAAGACCAGCTCTTCGGCGCCGACGGGCTGTACGGCCTGTAACATCACGCCGATCCAGGCAACGAGACCCAGGGCGGCGCGAAAAAGGGCTGGGATAGAGCGCATCATGTCCCGTTGACAGTGGAGGAAGAAAGCGAGGCGCCGAAGCGCATAGCGACGCAGGTAATATCATCCGATTGCGGCGCATCTCCGGCAAAAGCGCGCACCTCATCGACGACCGTGGTCACGATATCACGGGCGGATACCTGCCCAAGGCTGGCAAGTTTTGCATCGAGACGCTCCTCGCCAAACTCCTCATCATTGACGTTCTGGGCCTCGGTAATGCCATCCGTGTACAGGAAAAGGGTATCCCCAGGGGCAAGCCGAACCTCGCCGTTGCGATATTCGTGTTCAGGGGCGATCCCGAGGACCAGATTCTCCGTGGCTGGTAGCACCTCGACCCTGGAATCGCTCCGCACCAAACGGGGCGGGTTATGACCACCATTGCTGTAACGGAAGACGCCATCCCGCAGATCAAACACCCCATAGAAAAGGGTAATGAAAATACAGGTTTCGTTGTCCTCGGCCAGCAGATCGTTCACCCGGCTCAGGCAGTCCGCAGGGGACGGGGAATCTCTGGCCGTGCCTTTGAGGAGGGTCCGCGTCATGAGGGTAAACAGCGCCGCTGGAATCCCCTTGCCGGAGACATCCGCGATGACCAGACCGATCAGTTCATCGCTCAGGGGGAAAAAGTCGTAGAAGTCTCCGCCGACCTCCCGGGCCGGGATCATCAGTGCCTGGACATCGTGGGTCTCGCTGCGCGGGACCTCTTTGGGCAGGGCGGACATTTGCACCTGCTGGGCCACATCGAGTTCCCGCTTGATGACGACGAGCCGGTCCCGCGCTTCCTGGGCGGTTTCCAGGGCGCGGATATGATTGAGCGTCTTTTCAATCGTGATTTCGAGATCGTCGAAGTTGATCGGTTTGGTCACAAAATCGAAGGCGCCCCGGTTCATGGCGGTGCGGATGTTCTCCATGTCACCGTAGGCGGAAACGATGACCGCCTGGACGTCGGGTTTGGTGTCTTCGAGCTTGCTCAGCAGGGCGAGCCCGTCCATCACGGGCATGTTGATATCCGAGAGCACCAGGTGAATGTCCGGGTTCTCGGAGAGCTTTTCGAGCGCTTCCTGGCCATTCCGGGCGAAGACGAAATCGAATTCGCCCTTGCGGATACGGCGGCGGAATTTCTGGCGGATAAGCAGTTCGAGGTCTTCTTCGTCGTCTACCACAAGAAGTCGGACGGGTGCTGTTGTCAAGGTCTGATCCCTCTCTTCGGAGTCGGTGTCTACAAGGCAGCCAGCGCCTCGCTCCGGCTCTGGCAGATCGTCAGGATGTTGGTGAACCCGCTGATTTCAAAGACATGGGCGATATGTTCGGCCAGCCCGCAAAATAACGTCTTTCCCCCTTCCGCCTGTGTCCGTCGGGCTGTCACCAGAAGTACGCGTAAGCCAGCACTGCTGATGTAGTTCAGGTCCTCAAAATCGAAGATGAGTGTCTTCTGGCCCGCATCGAGTAGCTCTCGAATAGCGCTTTCCAGCACCCCCACATTGCTCCCGTCCACCCGTCCTACTGGGCAGACGATGACGGCCTTTTCACTGCGTTCGGTTTGTACGGACAGCGCATTTTCATTCGTCACTGGCTTGCCCTCCAATTGCGTTTTTCAGGGTAATACGATTACGCCCATCGATACGCTCATAAGTGCTACTGTCGGTCAGCTTCTTGACAAAAAAGACGCCGAGACCACCGATGGGACGCTCAGCAAGTTCCAGACTGGTATCCGGCTCTGGGGCCTCCTCAAACGGGTTGTACGCCTCGCCGTTGTCCTCGAGTTGAGCCACGATGGTGTCCTGGTCAACGAACAGGCGGAGTCGAAGCTCGGGTTCGGCAAGATCGGGTAAGGCATAGCAAACACTGTTCGTTACCAGTTCGTCCAGAACGAGGTTCAGGCGACTTTGAAGGTCCAGACTGAGTGTGTGGGCAGTCCCGAATTCCTTGATGGCCTGGGCGAGCATGCGAAGGGCGGAAAGGTCCGAGGCAAGGGCAACTTCGATGATCTTCCTGTTCGGTTGAGGCTCACGGGGTGGCATCGGTTTCACCATGATACGCGTGGTCCGTCTGTCGGACACTCAGGAAGCAGCCTGCGCTTCGGTTGGATAATAGACATAGGTCTGCTCGAGGGCCTCATGAAAATTCCGACACAATATAACGAGATCGGCAAGGTCATACCAGCCTCCTCCACCATCTGTCAGATTAACCATGTGGTGGGAGAGGGCTGAATCCAGACGCCCGACGATTTCATAGGGCTCCACCGGTAGGCGTCCACGGACCGGGGGGTCAATCACCTCCAGGCTCGACCGGAGCCGGTTGACGGCGAAACGCAGTGAATAGGATAACTCGGCATCGTACACCAGAAAGTCCAGCACCTTTTCTCTTCCGATCTGGGCACCGTAGAGCTGGCAGTAGGCTTCAAAGGCATTACAGGCCCGAAGGAGGCCCGCCCAGTCACCATCCTCCTCGGCCGTGTCCCTGACGTTGGCACAATGCGCCTCAAGGAGAGAGCCGACGAGTTGCGCCCGCTCGATGAAGCGCCCGATGCGCATAAAGTGCCAGCCCGCGTCCCGGCGCATGGAACTCGCGCACACGCCGTCGAAGAGTTGGACCGTCTCGACAATATCGCGGTACAGCATAACGGGTTCCCTGGACCAGATGTCGACCAGGTTGGTGTCTCGTAAGCGCAGGTAGGCGCGGTTGAGGCTCGACCAAATCCCATTGCTGATGGCGTCGCGTACCTGACGGGCGTTTTCCCGAGCCGCAGTCAGGCAGAATATAATAGAGGTGGGATTGGTGGGATCGAAGGTCAGATAGTCGGTCAGGGTATAGCCGTCGGCGAAAAAGAAATCGTCCTCGTCCTCCGGGCCGCCGTAGATATCCGCGCCGGGGGGACGCGCATCAAGACTGCTGAAGAGCCGTCGCCAGCCATTGGCGATCTCATGGACCGGGCTGGAGGGGAGGTGTTCGAGCTGCAACTCCAGGAGACGTGCGGTGTGTTCCACTCGTTCCTGATAGCGGTTCATCCAGTAGAGCGAGTCTGCGACACGGGCGAGTATCACGGCACATCCTCCTCAATGATCCAGGCGTCTTTGGAGCCGCCACCTTGGCTCGAATTCACCACCAGGCTGCCCTTGCGCAAGGCCACTCGGCACAGCCCGCCGGGCACGATCCGGGTCTCCTCCCCGTGCAGCACGAAGGGTCTGAGGTCAACGTGGCGCGCCTCAAGTCGTCCGTCTATAAGGCACGGGGCACGAGATAAGTCCAGGACGGGCTGAGAGATATAATTCTCGGGCCGATCCCGGAGTGTGGCAGCGAATGCTTCCCGCTCTTCCCGGCTGGCGTGTGGTCCTACCAACATGCCGTACCCACCAGACTCGCCTACCGCCTTGACCACCAGATTTTCAAGATGCTCAAGCGTGTAGGTCAGCCCCTCGGGTTCTCGGCAGAGAAAGGTTTCGACGTTGTCGAGAATTGGCTCCTGGTCCAGGTAATAGCGGATCATGCGGGGTACGTAAGAGTACACCGCCTTGTCGTCCGCAACCCCCGTGCCGGGCGCGTTAGCCAGCGCCAGACGCCCGGCCCGATAGACCTCAAACAGCCCCGGAACGCCCAGACGGGAATCCGAGCGGAAGGCTTTGGGGTCGATAAAGTCATCGTCGAGTCGCCGGTAGAGAACGTCTACGGGACGCAACCCCTGGACCGTACGCATATAGAGCCGTGTTCCCCGCACGAGCAGGTCGTCGCCCGTAACGAGTTCAATGCCCATTTCCCGCGCCAGAAAGGCATGTTCGTAGTAGGCCGAGTTATACACGCCGGGTGTGAGCAGGGCGATGCTCGGCTCTTCTCCCTTCCGAGGCGAAAGGGAGCGCAGGACGCGAAGGAGTTCCTGGCCATAGTGGTCGACCGCCCGGACGTGGTAGCGGCGAAAAACCCGCGGAAAGGCGCGCCGGATCGCTTCCCGGCAGGCGAGCATATACGACACCCCAGAAGGCACCCGGAGGTTGTCCTCCAACACCATGAAGCCGTCTGCGGTCCGTACGATGTCACTCCCGCACACCGACACATAGGCTCCGAGCGGCACTTGTACCCCCTCCATCTCGGGGCGGTAGTTCGGGCAACCCTGCACGAGGTCGCGCGGTATGGTCCCATCGCTAATAATATGCCCCTTGCCGTAGACATCGGCGAGAAAGAGGTTCAGCGCCTGGACACGCTGAATGAGCCCCCGCTCGATATGCTCCCATTCTCGGGCGAGCACGAGGCGGGGGACGCAATCAATGGGAATGACCCGCTCGATAGACTCCTCGTCCCCGTACACGGTGAAGGTGATGCCCTCGTGGAGGAATGAGCGGGTCACACGCTCCTGCAGTCGCGTGACCTCCTCTTGAGACATCCGCTCCATTTCGTCGATAAGGAACCGGTAGTGAGAGCGGGGTTGCCCCTCGGACTCAAAGGTCTCATCGAAAAACTGAGCGTCAAGCTCATAACGCTCAAAGAGCGAGGGGGCAGGGTCGTTGTCTCGACTATTCCGCGCTTCAGGCACATCGTGCGAAGCCATTGTGATAATACCACCCTTTCCGCCGGACTCGGCAAGATAGTCGGGATTATCGTCAAGTTCGACCGAGCAAGCAGGAAAGATACTAACACCCGCCCGCTCGGTCTACAACTTTTTTTGGTAGTGTTTCATGTTAAAAGATTGTGACCAGGCCAAACCGAGTAGTTCATACACTCACATGCCCTCTCAGGCATCAGGCCCTCCTCTCGGTGGCCGTGCCTACGCGGACACGTGCACGGGGCGCCACTGGCCTCTCTACACAATGGCCCGCCGTCTGTCCCTAGTAAAATTACTAGGCCGGCCATCGTCTTCAAATACCTCTCTCCCGTGATGTACTGATGGCGTCCAAAATATCCGCCGTGGTAGCCCGCGTCTTGACTCCAGGCACATCAAACGGTGATTTAGGGGCGTTTTTTTTGACTTTGAGGGAAAAAACGCTGCCGTCCCGTCTGCGAATTTCCACTTCTTCTTTTTGCGCCAGAACCAACAGACGGGCGAGATTCTGACGGGCTTCCGAATAGGTAAATGCCTTCATGGATACTCACTCCAATACATTGATCCCCAGATCCTGAGCTATGTGCTTCATTCTTTTATCCAGTGACATGAGAGATTGAACCAAGGATTTGGCGCAGAGCAAAAAATACGCATCGTATGCGTAAATGTTGTATTCAATAGCCAACTCAAGCGCCTGCTGAACATCGATGCTGACCAGCCTGACCGGAATAAGGTTTGCCGCCTTTTCGGCGGCCAAGGCTTCGCCCTTGGAAATGCTCCCGCGCTTGGTCATCGCAGAAAGAGCGTTGCCAATTTCATAGGGGAGTATTTCCGGGGCACTCAATACCGCGTCCGATGTGATTTCTATGATATGTTCCTTTTGCGGTTCGTCCAATGCGATAGCAAGGAAGATGTTCGTATCAGCGACCACATTCATGGTGACAATTGTACAACTAAAAAGCGACCTGAAAAAGAGGCGTTAAGACAGTCAAAGGCTCGGTTGCTGGAGCGGTAAAATTTCGAGCCGTCGTCTTGGCATTTTCCGAACTGTAAGCGCGCTCCCGACTCGTAGCGAGAGTCCCATCTTCTTCAGACGGCCTTCGACTTTTGCGCCGAACTCATTCACCTCCCGCTCCAGCGCCGGCAGTGGGCTGGCGTAGCGTTCTTCTAATTCTTTGACACGGCCGGCGAGTTGCTGAGTCAATCGCTGCACCTCGCTCTCAAGGGCCGCCCGGATACTGGCGAACCACTTGTCTTCGGTCACTAACGTCTTGATCTCGGCTTCGGTGAGCGCGGCGTAGTGGCCCAATACCTTTTTGTCCAGCTCAGCCTGGGCGTCTTTGACCGCCTTGTCGGCGTTGGATTCGGCCTCAATCAGGGTAAGACAGCTCTGGAGAGCGCTCCGTTCCTCGTCGCTCTCCGGCTCGCTCTAAATGGTCTTGAGCCGGTCCTTCACGCTGGCCTTGGTGATATTGCCTTTGTCATTGGTGGCATCCGACAGCCCCTCTATCTTTCTATCCACGCGAGAACAATCTGGGGAGGGCCGCTGTCAGTCTCTGGATGTCGGATCATGTACGGCATGACGAGAACTGAACGGCATGGCGACAGCCCATCGTGAAATGCGCTAGCGAAACAGATCGGTGTCCGCCGGGCGTTTCAGGGATTCGCTCCCGACGTCGGCTGGTTTGAAGCGATAGCCGCGTATCAGAACGGCGGGCATGGCGGCACTCTTTTCCATCAGCAAGCCTGCGGCTGCGGCGAGTTCGTCAGCCACGGCAATGACCGTATGATGCAGTTCGCGTCCCTGGAGGTCTTCCTCGCCGCGCTGGTCGTCGAGTGGGTCAAGGCCGGAAACGCCGAGTGCGAATTCGACCAGGCCGTCGCGCCACGGTCGGCCAAACGTGTCGGTAATAATGACGCCAATAGCGATATGACGCTGCCGCTCAACGGTCAGCCGCAGATGCCGGGCCGAGGCGTCCGGGTCTTTAGGCAGGAGAATGACGACATCGTCTGCAATGGTATTGGAGGCGTCAACGCCGGAGTTAGCACACACCCAGCCGTGTTTACTCTCGGTGATGACCACGCCGTTTTTCATGCGGACAATCCGACTACTCTCGGTCAGCACGACCTCGACCATGCGCGGGTCTTTCTCCCACATGTCCGCAATTTGTCTGGCAAACGGTGACGGGGTGACGGTTCGCAGGTCAATGACTGCGCCTTCGGCTTTGGAGACGATCTTTTGGCAGAGGACCAAAATGTCTCCATCCTTGAGGCCGACTTTGGCGTCATCAATCGCTTTGAGCAGAATGGCGGGCAGGTCATCGCCAGGCTTGATCTGGGGAACGCCGGGAATGGGGATAATGGCAATCGTACTCATGAGAAGTCCTCAAGGTCCTCCGCGCGACTTATGACATAGCTTTGAAGCGCTTCTGATGGGCAAATTCGATAACCGTTCGTGCTAGAGCAATCGACTTGTCCATATCGCTCATGACGGTATCGGTGACAATAACAGCCAGCCCCATTTTTTCCAGGCGTTCGCGTGATACTGGGTCGTGTTCCACGTCTTGTTGATCGAGGACAAAGGTATCCACAAAATCTCGGTACAGCTTGGCGACCCCAACCGACGAGACTTCGATCCCTAGACCTGCAAGCATCCGGTCTGCCGGCCCTTTGATGGGCTTCCCGGCGACCAGAGGGCTGATTGCGACCACGGGAGCGGTGGTGTCTCGCAGGACCTCGCGCACACCGGGTAAGGAAAGAATGGGACCAATACTGACAATGGGGTTGCTCGGCGGGAGGATCACCAGATCGGCGCCATGAATGGCCTCGACGACTCCAGGTGAGGCCTGGGCTGTTTCAACGCCGCTGAATTCCACTTTCGAGACGTGGCCCTCACTGCGCTGTTTCACGAAATATTCCTGAAAGGGCAGGGCACCCGCCTCGGTATGCACAACGGTCCGAACGCGCTCATTACTCATGGGTAGCACGGTGGCTTCAACGCTCCACTTGTGAGTAATGGCCGCGGTCACCTGGCTGAGGGTCTGCCCCTGGCGCAGTGCTTGGGTCCGAAACAGGTGGGTGGCAAGATCGGCATCGCCTAAGCCAAACCAGGTATCGGCATAATAGCGCCCGAGCGCTTCAAGGCAGCGATGGGTTTCCTGGGGTAAGCCCCAGCCTTTTTCAGAGTCAACGGCATTGGCCAGGGTATACGTCACCGTGTCCAGATCAGGAGAAACCGACAGGCCAAAGAATTCTTCGTCATCGCCGGTATTGACGATCACACTCAGGTTTGTCTCTGGCACCACCCGGACAACTCCACGCAGGAACCGAGCGGCGCCCACACCGCCGGCCAAGGCGGTGATGCGTAAGGAGGTCAGGCTAGACACGGTCGAATGGGCGGAGTTATCCCTCCGCTGCCAGATTAGTGTGCGGTTTCTTGTTTGTCCCGCTCGAATGGGTGAACGTAACGGAACTGGTCCGAGGCGGCGAGCTTCCGATAGGAGCCGAATTGCTCGTCGGCATTCTCAACCATATCCAAAGGACTGACTTTATCGTCCGTTCCGTTAAAAACCGTCCGCAGCTTATAGGTGGTCGAACGTTCGGCCGGGGTGCGGCCCACGTCGCGGATCAAACGCCGCAATTCTTTGGGCGGAACCAACTGACCGTACTGCGCACCGGCTGAGGTCGAAATGCTCTCGTTGATTAGCGTGCCGCCAAGATCGTTCGCACCCACCGTCAGCAAGTGTTGTGACAGCTTGGGACCCTCTTTGACCCAGGAGGATTGAATATTGCGAAAGGTGGGGCCCAGCATCAGCCGGGCAACCGCGTGCATCTTCACAACCTCCACCCCGGTCGCGCCCTCGCGGACGCCTTTAACGAGTTTGCGCTGATACATGGGTGCTTCCTGGTGGATGAGCGACAGCGGCACGAACTCGGTAAACCCGCCGGTCTCCTTTTGAATGTCTCGCAGCAGGTTCATATGTTTGACCCAATGTTCTTGGGTCTCGATATGGCCATACATAATGGTTGAGGTGGTCGGAATACTGAGGCTATGGGCCGAAGTAATGACCTCGATCCACTGTTTGGTCGAAATGCGCCCAGGGGCGATGATATCGCGGATATCCTGGTCCAGAATTTCCGCTGAGGTACCGGGCAGGGTATCCAGGCCCGCGTTTTTGAGCTCTCGTACATACTCGAGAATAGAGACCCCCGAACGCAGCGAGCCGTACAAGACTTCTTCGGGCGAAAACGCGTGGATATGGAGGTTAGGGAATGCCTTCTTCACGGCTCGGGTCAGGTCGATATAGAGGCTGCCGTTCATTTTGGGTGGCAGACCGGCCTGCATGCAGACTTCGGTTGCACCCATGTCAACCGCTTCTTTGGCTCGCCGAACGATCTCCTCCTCGGGGAGGAAATAGCCTTCTTCCTCGCGGTACTCCCGGCTGAACGCGCAGAACGTGCAATGTTTAATGCACACATTGGTGAAGTTGATATTCCGGTTGACGACATAGGTCACCACCTCACCGACCTGGCGGCGACGCATTTCGTCGGCAACCAGACAGACGGCGTGAAAATCGAAGCCATTGGTCTGGCATAGCTGGAGGCCGTCTTGCCAGGAGAGTTCTTCATCCTCCAGGGCACGATGAAGAATCGTGCGAATCTGCGGATCAATGTGATCGAGAATGCCGGCAATGTGATCGGTTGCCACGGCTGGGTCTCCTTACGCTCGAAAATTGGTGTTTACTCTCAGATGCGAAAATCAGGCCGTCACCTCGGCCTGCAACTCGCGTGTACGCGGCTGTAGGGCTGGCAAGAGAAAGCCTGGACGGTCTATATACTCTTCATAAATGGCCAGCCGCTCCCGTAAGGTAAAGCCAGCGTCCGCGCACGTTTTCGCGAGTAAATTCAGATGCGGCCAGGCTGCCTCCGGATTGACATAATCTATCGAAACCGGCGAAATACCGCCCCAGTCGTTAATCCCTGAACGCAGCAGCAGCCGGTGGTCGTGCGGACTGAGATTGGGCGGCGCCTGCACGTTCATTGATCCTCCCAAGAGCAGCCGCGCAACCGCAACCGTTCGGGCCATTTCATAACTTTCCGGCTCTGGGGCATCGGCCATTCTGGTATTCGGCTTGGCCCGGAAGTTCTGCACGATCACTTCTTGAATATGGCCGTATTCCTCGTGCAGGTCACGAATCGCGAGCAAACTGTCAACCACTTCTTCGCGAGTTTCTCCGATACCAATGAGAATGCCGGTGGTAAACGGAATCTCTAACTCGCCGGCCTCGCGAATCATTTTGACACGGACTTCGGGCCGCTTGTCGGGCGCGGAAAAGTGCGCCATGCCACGCTCGCATAGCCGTGGGCTGATGTTTTCCAACATGAGGCCAAGACTGACATTGACGTCTTTGAGCCATTTCATCTCGTCATAGCTCAGCACGCCCGCATTGGTGTGGGGCAGGACGCCGTAGGACAGGGCAATTTCACACGCCTGATAGACGTAAGCTGTTGTCGAGGTGTGGCCAAAGCCTGCCAGGGTTTCCCGATAGCTCCGAAAGGCTTTTTCGGGCTTATCTCCTAAACACATGAGGGCCTCTTTGCAGCCCTGTTTTTTGGCTCGCTCCAACCAGCTCCGAATGTCCTCCGGACTCATGGTCCAGGCGTCTGGGTCACGTGGGTCCTTGCGAAAGGTACAGTACGAGCACCGGTCCCGACACAGATTCGTAACGGGCAAAAAGACTTTTCGGGAATAGGTCACCGTCCGGCCTTTGTGTTGATCCCGCAAGGTTCCCGCCGCCTCCAGGAGGGCCGGAAAGTCCTCCTCGGAGCAGTTGATGAGCTGGTAGCCGTCCTCAGCGGACAAAACGGCATCTGAAAGCGCTTTGTCTAATATCACTGAAATGTGAGATTGCACCCGATGTCTCCCATGCTGAAATGCCACTGCGACACTAGTGGAGCGGGGGGGTAATGTCAACTGGGGAATCGTGAAAATGTCACTTTTTCGTGATATTGGCAGCGAAGCGGTTCAAGCGGCTCTACGCCGCGTTGCGAAATGCCCAAAGCGAGACCCCACTACCTCCTCCCCTCTCGGGGGCTATGAAAGGGGCGTGTCCGGGGAAACTCACCCCGGCCCCTCGGGCCACCCCTCTTGACGTGTGATGCAAATTACATTGCTCGGCGGCCACCCGCCCCCTGCGCCGTGCCGGTCTGCGACAGGGGGCCAGGAGTGCGGGCTTCCAGCCCGCAAGCGGCCAAGATGGCCGCGCTCCCAGGCAGCGGGAGGGCGAGTGGCCGAGGCAGGGGCCGCCGGCCCGGCAGCCCCCTACGTCTGGCGAGCGCTGGTTCCTGGGAATGTGCATCACACGTCCCGAGAGGGGGTTTGCTGCGCCCTCGCCTCTGGAGAGGAAAAGTGCGACCTACCCACGCTCTGCCGAGGACGACATCCAGCGTGGCTGTCGATAGCGCTGGCGACGAACCGCCATAATCGTACACAGCGCACCACTACACAGCATGAGCCAGCCGATGGTGTGCAGCACGTGGTAGAATTCAAGCTTCGCTTGGTTGAGGGAGCGACGGCTCCAGGCTTCACTCGAGAAGTGATGCAGCTTGGTGTTCTTCCCGAATGTTTGCCCGGACGCAACAGGAGGGGGTGTGCGGGCCAGGGCGCTCTGATACTCCCGGACTTTGAAGTGGGCGACCAGCGTGTTGCCCAAGCCAAGAGCAACCAGGGTGACGCCGACCACGAACAGGGTATTGCGAAACAACGCGGAGAGAGTACGCATAGCGAATACACTCGCGCTACCACCCGAGGAAAAGACGGTCAAGAGAGTGGATGTTCCCAGAAACGGGCTACTGCGCCTGGAATACAGGGGAAGCATGGCTAACCGTCGGACTCGAAGAGGCGAAACGCTGCAGAGCAAGATTCACTGCGTGCATCTGGGTCTGACCGCCTATGCCCAGGCGCTTCAGGTACAGCGACGCTGGCACGCTTGGTGTGTTGCGCGGCGGACAAACGTGCTCTTGCTGACACAACACCAGCCGGTGATCACGCTCGGCTACCGCCGGCCGTATGAGCAGCTCAAGCTTTCGGCTGCCCAGCTGCGGAAGAAAGGGCTGAGTGTCGAGTATATAGAGCGGGGTGGGGGTGCGACCTATCACGCCCCCGGTCAGCTTGTTGTGTATCCGGTCTTTTCTTCGCTGTTACAGAGATATGGAGTCCGACGTTTCATTGCGCAGCTTGAGGAGGTCATGCGACAGGCCTGTCTCCGCTTTGGCGTCCACACGAGCCGCCAAGATGGATATCCCGGGGTCTGGGTGGGTGAGAAAAAAATCGGGGCGGTCGGCATTGCTGTCCGTCGGCGCGTGTCTTTGCACGGCTTTGCGCTCAATGTTGATCTCGATCTGCGGCCGTTTGCATACATCGTACCCTGTGGCCTTGCTGACAGGGGAGTGACCAGTTTACAACAGGAATGCGCTCTGCCCATCGCTTTTTCCGATGTTGAGCGGACTGTCATAGAGGATGTCGCCTCGATTTTTGAGGCGCGTATGGAGGATGTATGAGATGGAGAATCTCCTGACTGACAAACAAGACCATATCCGGTGGCTGACGCTGAATCGACCCGAGCGTCGCAACGCGCTCGACCGCGATACCATTTATGCCCTGAAGGCGGCGTTGGCCGAAAGTGCGCGTGACGCTGATACCCGCCTGGTTGTGTTGACCGGGGCCGGCGGTGCGTTTTCCTCAGGTGCCGATTTACTGGCCGCTCCCTCGCAGCCGACGACTCCCGGAGAAGAGCTGACCGAGGACGGCTTTAACGCCGTAATTCGGATGATCTGGAATCTGTCCAAACCGGTGATTGCCGCGGTTGACGGGGTTGCCACCGGATATGGCTGCTCGTTGGCCTTGGCTGCCGATATCCGCCTGGCTTCACCAGCGGCGCGTTTTTCCTTGATCTTTGTGAAACGTGGATTGACGATTGACGGTGGGGCCAGCTATTTCCTCCCCCGCCTGGCGGGTCTGCGCGGTATGGAAATGGCCCTCACCGGAGAGATGATCGATGCAACGGAAGCGGCCAATATGGGTCTGGTCAACCGTATTCTCACCGGAGACAACTTCCGGGAGCAGGTTGCCGCCTATGCCGCTCGTTTGGCAAAGAATGCTCCGCTGGCGCTGGCGACGATCAAAGCGTCCATACATAACGCGTTGGGTGCCGGTCTGGGAGATGTACTGACCGCTGAAATGGCAGAGCAGCGAAAACTGCTCCAGTCCGAAGATGTGAAAGAAGGGATTCGCGCGTTTCGTGAGAAACGCGATCCGGTCTACACGGGACGATAAGGAGGCGCTGTGGCAGAGCGAGCCGGCCGATTGTGTATTGTGGGTGACATCCATGCCTGTCCGGCAGAACTTGAGACCCTTCTTGCCGCGCTGTCATTACAGCCAGAAGACCATCTGGTGTGTCTGGGCGACTATATTGACCGCGGACCCGATGCCAAGGCCGTTGTTGATCTGCTCTTAGGGATGAAGGCGGCTGAGGCCTGTCGCTGTACGTTTCTCAAGGGCAATCATGAAGATATGTTCCTCGACTTTCTGGGCTATGACGGCTTGTACGGTCAGTCCTTTCTGATGAACGGCGGAGACCAAACCCTTGCCAGCTATCGGTGCGACCCCTGGACTCCCGGCCATGAGGTGACGGCGCTCATGCCCGACACCCACCAGGAATTTTTTCTGAATCTTGGGCTCTATCTGCCGGCCGAGGCCATCTTATGCGTGCATGCCGGGATCAATCCGGGCTATAGCCTAGAGGACCAGGTGGCGGAAGACCTGCTGTGGATTCGTGAAGATTTTTTTGCCCACCCACACGACCTGCCGTATACCGTGGTCTTCGGCCATACCCCCCAACGGGAAGTGGGTTTTGACCTGCCGTATAAAATTGGGATTGATACCGGCCTCGTCTATGGCGGAAAATTGACCTGTCTCGAAATCACGGAGAAAAGGCTCTTTCAGATCGAACGGGGCAGCCGACGGGTCGTGATGACCGATGCACAAGCGTATTGGGCGGGCGCTCGCGCTGCAAGGTAAGCTCCGGGTGCCCATCAAACCGGATGCGGCCCGGCCCCTCCTCTTGACTTTCCCCGAACTGCCGGATTTAACACCTTGTGGCGGCGTAGCTCAGGAGGCTAGAGCGAGGGTCTCATAATCCCTAGGTCGGCGGTTCAAGTCCGCCCGCCGCTAGGCTGGAGCGATCTCACGGCGGCGTTCAAAACTGCCGTTGATAAAGGAGTAGACTATGGATCCACTCGCGGTATTTATGCAGATAGTAGCTGGAATTGCCGTGATCTGTACGCTCGTTTCTGCCATCGCCGTCGTGCTGCGGAACGCAAAGGGCGACGAGTAGGGAAGGATCAACCGTAGCGACCGTGACCCGGAGATCAGCACACCAAGGGCGTTCCACAGGAGCGCCTTTTTTATTTCAGGTGCATGCTGCCCCTTGAGCACAAGCTTTGGACCGCTCTTCACAAACTGCTTCCGGACACGTCCGGCCTGCGTATTGGCGTGGCCTGTTCCGGCGGTCCCGATTCGGTTGCCCTGCTCTCCGCCCTGCTAACGATTACGCCGTTACGGGGCTATCGGCTGAGGGTGCTCCACGTCAATCACGGCCTGCGCCCCGAGTCCGACCAGGAACAGGACACAGTGCAAACCCTGTGTCAGCAGTGGCAGGTACCGCTCTCGGTCAAAAAACTCCAGCCTCCTCCCAGCCTGAAAGGAATCGAAGCCTGGGCGCGGGAAGCGCGCTATACGTTTTTTCAAGAGAGTCTTGCCACGGCTCCACTCGACTATATTGCCACTGCCCATACGCAGGATGACCAGGCTGAGACCGTTCTGTTTCGCCTTATGCGCGGCAGCGCCCGGCGTGGAGTAGCCGGTATTCCACCGGTGAGAGACAACTGGCTGATTCGGCCCTTCCTGCACTGTTCACGGCGTGAAATCGACACTTATACCCAGGAAAAAAAGCTGTCCTATGTCACAGACCCGAGTAACGCTGACCTGCGTTTTACCCGGAATAAGATCAGGCATGTTCTCCTGCCCTTTTTGGAACAAGAATTTTCTCCGCAAATCCGGCGTCATCTGGCCTCTCTGGCTGAAACGGTCCGAGAAGAGGAGGACTGGCTCGAAGAACTGGCCACGAACGCCCGCACGCGCATCATCGGACGTGACAACAGCGTATCTCTCCCCGCCTTAGACAGAGAGCCTGCCGCCTTACGGGCTCGCATTCTCCGTCAGTGGGTGGAGGGGCGGGTGCAAGGTTTGAAAGCGGCCCATGTGCGTGGGTTGAGGGAACTCAGCGAAGGGAAAATCCGGGGCAGGGTAGAGTTGCCGGGCCAGCAGGCCGTCGTTCGCCAGGGAACGCGGCTGATGCTCCAAACCCAGCGACCACCTGTCACGGAGCGAGACTATGCCTATGTCTTACGGGCCGGCCAGAACAGGCGGTTAGCCTCACGCTGGGCTCTGAGCGTTTCTGCTGCTCTCGCATGGCAAGGCGATCTGAGCGCGGCTCGGTGTGCGGACCGCTGGTCGGCCCTCTTTGATTGTAATCTTGCCGGCACTGCGGATACCTGTATTGTCCGCAACGCCCGTACAGGGGATCGTATTCGCCCGTTTGGCATGCGAGGCCATAGGAAAGTCCAGGACGTCTTGGTTGATGCAAAAATCCCGCACGCGCTTCGTCCCGGATTCCCGGTGGTTGAAATGAACGGGGAGATTGCCTGGATCCCAGGCTGTGTCAGAGGCCAGAGTGCGCTGGTGACGGCGGAGACCCGACAGGTCTATCGCATGCGGGTCAACCCGTTGCCGGTCGATAAAGAACTATGGTAGGCTAGCAACGGCTACATGGCTACATGAAAGGTGACGGAGTGAATAAGGTTTCTTCTAATCTCGCACTGTGGTTGGTCCTCGGGGTGATCTTCCTATTCATGTTCAACCTGTTCAATCGCCAACAACCGAGAGAACC
Source organism: uncultured Binatia bacterium (SeqCode) (assembly GCA_965243855.1). Taxonomy (GTDB): domain Bacteria; phylum Desulfobacterota; class Binatia; order Bin18; family Bin18; genus Bin18. The sequence continues at coordinate 1,180,672 of CBDEWE010000003.1, forward strand.
TGAAGTTGTCTTTAGTGATTTCTTCACGGCCGTAGAAAAAGGCGAGGTCTCCGAGGTCGTCATTCAGGGGCAGATCATTCGTGGAAAATTCCGCAATGACGACCGCTTTAAGACCTACGCCCCCACCGACGACCCCGACCTCATGCGGACCTTACGCGACCGGGGGGTACGGGTGGCTGCACGGCCGGAAGAAGGCGATCCCTGGTATATCACTATCCTGATTCAATGGTTTCCAATGCTGCTCCTCATCGGCGTCTGGATCTTCTTTATGCGCCAGATGCAAATGGGCGGTGGCAAGGCCATGTCTTTCGGCAAGAGCCGAGCCAAACTGCTGACGGAAAACCAACAGCGTATCACGTTCAGCGACGTTGCCGGCGTGGAGGAGCCCAAACAAGAGCTGGAAGAAATCATTGCCTTTCTCAAAGACCCGAAAAAGTTCACACGTTTGGGGGGACGCATCCCCAAAGGGGTATTGCTGGTTGGGTCACCCGGCACTGGAAAGACCCTGCTCGCCCGGGCGATTGCTGGGGAGGCCGGGGTGCCGTTCTTCTCGATCAGCGGCTCCGACTTTGTTGAGATGTTTGTCGGAGTCGGGGCCTCGCGCGTCCGCGATCTCTTCATTCAAGGGAAGAAGCAAGCGCCGTGCATTATCTTTATTGATGAGATTGACGCGGTCGGACGCCATCGCGGTGCTGGTCTCGGCGGTGGGCATGATGAGCGCGAGCAGACCTTAAACCAACTCCTGGTGGAGATGGATGGTTTTGAAGCAAACGAGGGTGTCATTCTGATTGCGGCGACCAACCGCCCGGACGTCCTGGACCCGGCATTACTGCGCCCTGGGCGATTTGACCGGCGGGTTGTTGTGCCCTCACCGGACGTCCGCGGCCGAGAGGAAATCCTCAACGTGCATACGCGCCGGGTGCCACTGGACGACAAGGTTGATGTTTCTCAACTCGCTCGAGGCACACCAGGCTTTTCCGGGGCTGACCTGGAAAACCTCGTGAACGAGGCCGCGCTCCTGGCAGCTCGCAAAAACAAGGAAAAAGTCGAAATGGACGACTTCGAGTTGTCCAAGGACAAGGTCCTCATGGGCGCCGAGCGTCGCAGTATGATTCTCAGCCTTGATGAGCGACGCAATACGGCCTACCACGAGGCCGGCCACGCCCTGGTTGCCCGGTTGATTCCGGGGACGGACCCGGTCCATAAGGTTACTATTATTCCGCGCGGCATGGCTTTGGGCGTGACCCAGCAACTCCCCGTTGACGATCGCCACACCTTCTCCAAAGACTATATTCTGAAACGCCTCGCCATCATGTTCGGCGGCCGCGTGGCCGAAGAACTGGTCCTTGGTCATACCACGACCGGCGCCGGAGACGATCTCGAAAAGGCGACCGAGCTGGCTCGACGCATGGTCTGCGAGTGGGGCATGAGCGAGAGCCTCGGTCCCATGACCTTTGGGAAAAAAGAAGAACAGATCTTCCTGGGCCGGGATATTACCCAGACCAAAGACTACTCTGAAAAGACGGCCATTGAGATCGACACCGAGGTGCGTAACATTATCAAGGAGGCCTTTAACCGGGCGCAGGATCTCCTCCAGACGCATATTGACATCCTGCACAAGATGGCGGAAGTCCTGCTGGAAAAAGAAGCCTTGGACGGACCTGAGATCGACGGCATACTGAAACAATTCAACGTTGAAGTTGACCCGGAGCCGACCGGTGCGTAGTCAGGCATAGGCCGTCGTTGTCCCTCCCGCGTTCCAGCGCAGTCGGTGCTTGATGGGTGGTAGCATGAAGGGCGGGTGTAAAAAGGATTCCACTGCTTTGCACCCGCCCCTTTTTTTGCCCGTTGCCCGGGGATTTGCCAGCCTTTTGGCGGAGAGGGCTATTTGACATGTCGCTCGACGGAGCGTCCAGTACGGAATTGTTCGGCACGGACGGGATTCGCGGAGTGGCCAATAGTGAGCCGATAACGCCGGAGACCGCCCTGCGCGTTGGCCGAGCCCTGACTGCTGTCTGCCACAATCGTCCCGGTCGCCCCAGCATCGTTATCGGCACCGATACCCGTTTATCGAGTTATATGTTGGAGGCTGCGCTTGCGTCCGGCGTGTGTTCTATGGGCGGAGATATCCTCCTTGTAGGCCCCATGCCAACACCTGGCGTTGCCTTTCTCACCCGCAGCCTGCACGCGGATGCTGGCGTGGTCATCTCTGCTTCGCATAACCCATTCCAGGATAATGGTATCAAAATCTTCTCACGCGACGGGCTCAAGCTGCCCGATGCGGTGGAAGATGAGATGTCAAAACTGGTGCTAAATCACACGATCGATGACGAGCGTCCTACAGCCGGGTCCATTGGAAAAGCGGTCCGCATTGATGATGCCCTTGGCCGCTATCAGGCGTTTGTCAAAAACGCTTTTCCCCCCCATCTCACGCTGGACGGTATAAAAGCGGTGATCGACTGTGCCAACGGCGCTGCCTATACCATAGCGCCGGCGGTGTTGGCTGAGCTTGGTGCTGAGGTGATTCCGATAGGGACAGCGCCGAACGGCACGAATATCAACCTTGACTGCGGGGCGTTATATCCACAGCGGGTGCAACAGCTTGTCCGTGAGCACGGTGCCCAGGTCGGTATTACCCTGGACGGCGATGCCGACCGAGCCATTCTGGTTGACGAGACCGGAGCAATCGTTGACGGTGACGCCATACTGGCCATTGCCGCCCAAGCGCATCTCCAGCAGGGCACGCTGCCCCACAAGACGATAGTAGCGACCGTGATGAGTAATCTGGGCCTTGAGATTGCGCTGCGTCAGATGGGCGGCAAACTGGTCCGGACCCCGGTTGGCGATCGCTATGTTGTCGAGGAGATGCTCCGTGGGGGATATCGCATTGGCGGCGAACAATCCGGACATATTATCTTCTTGAATCTGAACACAACGGGCGATGGTATTGCCACCTTTCTCGCTCTGCTGGCGATTCTCGTCCAGAGACAGCAGCCCCTCTCTGAACTGCGCCAACTCATGCGACGCTACCCGCAAACGCTTATTAACGTTCGCGTCCGAGAACGACAGGATTTGCGGACCATCGAACCGGTGTCACACGTCATCCAGCAGGTCACCGACAAACTGGGCGAGGCTGGACGGCTCGTCGTCCGCTATTCCGGGACTGAGCCGCTACTGCGGATCATGGTCGAAGGTGAAGACGAAAGCCTGGTTCGCACCTATGGTGAGGAAGTCGCTGATGCTGTGCGAACCCACCTCGGGACGGGTGAAGCTGCCTAAACGTATCGTCTCATGTATCTCGTCTCTGCCGCCCAGATGCGTGAGCTTGATCGGCTCACAATTGAGAAATATGGCACCCCCGGTCATGTCCTGATGGAACGGGCCGGCAGCGGAGCGACGCAGGCCCTGCTCGACTTTTTTGAGAAGCGGCCCAAACGAGTGGTTGTGGTCGCCGGCAGAGGCAATAACGGTGGCGACGGCTTTGTCATGGCCCGCCTGCTGAAACGGCAGGGTATCGCCTGTGAGGTGATTCTTGCCGCCAAAAAGAGAGAGGTGAGGGGCGATGCCAAGCGCAATTTGCAGGCGTTCTTGCGCCTCAGAGGTCGAATCGAAGAAGTCACCGCACTGGAGCAGGTACCTGCTGCCGAGAAACGACTCGAACGCTGCGATGTGATCGTTGACGCCCTGCTTGGGACGGGGCTGAATACCGTAGTGCGAGGTATCCAGGCTGCGCTCATCGCCAGCATGAATGCCCGTGATGTGCCCATTGTGTCGGTTGACATACCGTCCGGTTTGCACGCCGATTCCGGACAACCTGTAGGCAGCGCCGTTGAGGCGGTGCTGACGGTGACGTTTGGCTATCCCAAGCTCGGCCAGGTGCTCTATCCTGGGACGGCTCAAGTTGGACAGCTTGCCTGGGTTGATATCGGGATTGCCCCGCAGGCGCTGGCCGAGGTTGCGCCTCAGCTGTACGTCCTGACCCGACGCGAAATGGGTGGGCAGATACGCGCCCGTCACCCCGAATCGCATAAGGGCGATTTCGGTCACTTGCTGGTCCTTGCCGGTGCGCGCGGGAAGAGCGGAGCAGCCGTGTTAAGCGCCTCTGCCGCCCTACGGGCCGGAACCGGTCTGGTCACCTTAGCCGGCCCACAAGGACTCATACCCATATTCTCCTCGGTTTTGCTCGAAGCCATGACCGCTCCTCAGCCCGAGCGCGCAGACGGCAGTCTCAGGTTGAACGCGCGCGTATTAAGCCAGGCGTTGCACGGAAAAAGCGCCCTCGTTTTTGGGCCCGGCATCGGCGTGTCTGCTGAAACCAAGCGTATGGCGCGCTGGCTCCTCAAAAACAGCCAAGTCCCCCTGCTTATCGATGCCGACGGGCTGAACTGTGTGGCGTCTCAGGTGGCCATGCTGAAAACTGCCAAGATGCCAGTCGTGCTCACCCCCCATCCCGGAGAAATGTCCCGGCTGGCTGCACTGTCAACTTCAGACATACAAGCCCAGCGACTGGAGGTTGCGCGTCAGTTTGCCACTCGACACGGTTGCTATCTCGTCCTCAAGGGTGCCCGGAGCGTTATCGCTGCCCCCGATGGTCGTGCCTGGATCAATCCAACCGGAAACCCAGGTATGGCCAGTGGTGGTATGGGCGACGTCCTGTCCGGCATTATCGGCGGCCTGCTCGCCCAAGGCTATACGCCTGATGATGCGTGTTGCCTCGGTGTGTTTCTGCACGGCGCTGCCGCGGATACCTTTGCCTACCAGCATGGCCAGGCCGGGCTGCTGGCACGCGACGTGATTGACAACCTGCCAGACACACTGCACGCCCTTTCCCAGGCCGGTCAGAGCGATACGCATGCCGCATATTATTCAGACATTCTCGGCTGAAGAGACCATGTCCTTCGGGCGCCAGATTGGGCACCTCCTGACCCCCGGCATGATCCTTGGGCTGTGTGGCGACTTGGGCACGGGCAAGACCTGCCTGGTAAAAGGCATAGCGGACGGACTCGGGATTGCCCCCGAAACCATTACCAGCCCCACCTTTACTCTTGTGGCCGAGCATTATAGGGGAAGGGTGCCGCTCTACCATATCGATCTCTACCGGCTTGAAGGGGTAGAAGACGAAGAACTGGGCTATGAGGAATATTTCTTTGGGCACGGGGTTGCGGCTATTGAGTGGTTTCCGTTTCTGCCGAACGATGTGCGTGATTCGCTAGAAGAATACCTGCTGATTGCGGTCGAGTACGGAGAGGGGGACCGGCGCACGCTGACCCTGACGCCGTACGGGGGACGCTACGAGCGAGTGGTTGCCCAGATATGCAGAGAGTAAGAAGCGCTGATGTTGATTGTTCAGAAATACGGTGGCACTTCGGTCGGCTCGATTGACCGAATCCAGGAAGTGGCCGAACGTGCGGCTACCACACGCGGCGCCGGCCATCAGGTCGCCGTCGTGCTGTCCGCGATGAGCGGTGAAACCAATCGCCTGCTTGCCCTGGCGCGACAGATTGCCGAGCAGCCTGATGCGCGTGAGAGCGACGTCCTCGTCTCAACGGGTGAGCAGGTCTCAATCGCCCTGCTTGCCATGGCCCTCAAGGCGAGAGGGGTGCCTGCGGTGTCACTCCTGGGCCATCAGGTCCAAATCGAAACCGATGCCGCCTATGGTCGGGCGCGGATCACACAGGTCCGGACGCCACGCCTGTCGAACGCGCTGAAGGACGGCAATATCGTTGTGATTGCCGGCTTCCAGGGCGTAAACGCACAGCAGGATATTACCACCCTGGGACGGGGCGGCTCGGATACGACTGCGGTGGCCATTGCTGCGGCGCTCCAGGCGGATGTGTGCGAGATCTACACCGATGTTGACGGCGTATATAGCGCCGACCCGCGCATCTGCCCTCATGCCCATAAGCTGGAGCGTATCTCCTATGATGAGATGCTCGAACTCGCCAGTTTGGGCGCAAAAGTGCTCCAAATCCGCTCCGTAGAATTTGCCAAGCGCTACCAGGTCCCGGTGCACGTCCGCTCAAGCTTCTCGCAGGACGAAGGAACGTGGTTAGTGCCGGAGGATCAAAGCATGGAAGAGGTAACGGTCTCGGGTGTCACGTCTGATCTGGATCAGGCGAAAATCACTCTGATGCGAGTGCCTGACCGGCCAGGCCTGGCCGCCAAGCTGTTCGCACCCATCGCGCAAGACAACATCGTCGTGGATATGATCATCCAGAATGCCAGCGCGGACGAAAAGACCGATGTCACCTTTACGGTCCCGCGCGGGGATGTACAGAAGGCGCTTGAGCGGGTCAAAAACGTGGCGCCGGAGATCGGGGCAGAGGATGTTGTCTACGACACCGAGGTCGTCAAGGTCTCGATTGTGGGGCTGGGTATGCGCAGCCACGCGGGGGTGGCTTCTCGCATGTTTGAAGTGCTGGCCGCGGAAGGGATCAACATCCAGATGATTTCAACCTCGGAGATTAAAATCTCCATCGTGATTGCTGCTAAGTACGCCGAGCTGGCCGTGCGGGTGCTGCACGATGCCTTTATCTCCTCGGCCTAGGCAACGAGGCGGATACTCAAGACGGTCGGAAATATGTGAGAGAGCTATGAACAAGACGCCCACGATCACACTCTACGACACAACCTTACGGGACGGGTGTCAGTCCGAGGATGTTTCGCTCACCCTGGATGACAAATTACGCATTGCCCACGAGTTGGACGCCTTCGGTGTGCACTACATCGAGGGTGGCTGGCCGGGCTCGAATCCCCGAGACGAAGAGTTTTTTGAAGCGGTCAAAAAACTCGACCTGGAGCAGGCCAAGATCGCTGCCTTCGGTTCCACCCGGCGGGTGAATAGCACGGTCGCGGACGACCTGAATATCCGTTTGCTCATACAGGCTGCTACTCCGGTGGTCACTGTGGTGGGCAAGACCTGGGACCTTCACGTGCGAGACGATCTGCGCATCTCAAAAGAGGCCAATATCGAAGTCATTGGCGATTCGATTGCCTATCTGAAACAGCGCGTCGATGAGGTCATTTTTGATGCGGAACATTTCTTTGATGGCTTCAAGGCCAACCCAGGCTACGCGCTGGAATGCCTCACCGCCGCGGCTCAGGCCGGTGCGGATGTCCTGGTGTTATGCGACACGCGCGGTGGGAGTATGCCGCACGACATTCGTGCCGGTATGCAGGCAGCCTTTCAAGCGGTCGAGGTGAAGCTGGGCATTCACTGCCATAATGATTGTGAATTGGCCGTGGCAAACTCGCTCGCTGGGGTGGAAAGTGGAGCTGTTCAGGTCCAGGGAACGATCAACGGCTTTGGCGAACGATGTGGCAACGCCAATCTGTGTTCCGTCATTCCCAATTTACAGCTCAAGATGGGCTACCGCTGTGTCGGCTCTCAGCAACTCAAGCAGCTCCCCCAGTTGTCTCGCCTCGTGTACGAGCTGGCCAATATCGAGCCGAATAAGCGCCAGGCCTATGTCGGCGCGAGCGCCTTTGCGCACAAGGGCGGCTTGCATGTCGCCGCGGTTCAGAAAAACAGTGAGACCTATGAACACATTGACCCGGAACTGATCGGCAACACCCAGCGCGTGTTGGTCTCCGACCTGTCCGGACGGAGTAATGTGCTGTACAAGGCCAAAGAGTTCGGCCTGGATATCGAGAGTGCCGATCCCGCGGTCAAGAACATCCTGAATGAGGTCAAGCAGCTTGAGCACTCAGGCTTTCAGTACGAAGGGGCCGAGGGTTCATTTGAGCTCTTAATGCGCAAAGCCCTGAACGGCACGGTCCGCCATTTCCGTCTCATCGGGTTTCGGGTGATAGACGAAAAACGGAAAGAGGATGAGCCGCCGCTGTCCGAAGCCACCATTATGCTGGAAGGACCGGACGGCCAGATAGAGCATACCGCGGCCCAGGGCAATGGGCCGGTCAATGCGCTCGACCAAGCCTTGCGGAAAGCCCTGACCAAATTTTACCCTCAGCTCGAATCGGTCGAACTGCACGACTATAAAGTCCGGGTCCTGGGTGCGGGCGAGGGGACCAGCGCCACGGTGCGGGTCCTGATTGAATCCGGTGATGAAACCGACCGGTGGGGCACCGTGGGCGTGTCCCATAATGTCATAGAGGCAAGCTGGCAGGCCCTGGTGGACAGCATGGAGTTCAAGCTGCAAAAAGATATCGACTGATATGGCCGAACAATCGAGTCCGCTCGTTCACGCCGTCATTGGCGGAACGCTGATGGGACTGGCCAATCTCGTTCCTGGTATCAGCGGCGGTACCATGCTGCTGATCACCGGTGTCTATCCCGGCTTTATTGGGGCCATAGCTGAAGTCACGACGTTGCGCTGGCGTTGGTCGTCCGTGGTGCTGCTGGGTACGATAGGCGCCGCCGCAGTCCTGGCCATTCTGCTCCTCGCCGGACCCACCAAAACACTGGTTATTACGCACCGCTGGATCATGTATAGCCTGTTCATTGGCCTCACGCTGGGGAGCGTGCCGCTCCTGTGGCGTCTTGCTCAGCCGGTGTCGCCGCGCTTTTTCATCAGCGCCGGGGGCGCTTTTCTGTTGATGGTCCTGCTCGCCCTTGGAACGCCGATGCAAACGGGACCGGGAGATGAATCGCTCGGCTTACTCTTTCTTGCCGGTCTGGCCGGGGCCAGTGCCATGGTGCTGCCCGGTATATCCGGAGGCTATCTCCTCCTCTTGCTCGGTCAATATGTGCCCATCCTCAGGAGTATAGAAAAACTGCGTCTGGGCCTGTTTGGAGCAGGCGAGCAGGCCGGGCTGTACTGGCCCCTCATTCACGAGGCGCTATGGGTCGTCATCCCGGTCGGCCTTGGCGTGGTAGCGGGTATTGTCGGGGTCAGCAATCTCATCCGCTGGTTGCTGAAACACCACCGAACGGCCACACTCGGTGCCCTCATGGGCCTGGTGCTTGGGGCGATTGTTGGCCTGTGGCCATTTCAGGCCGGTGTCCCGCCTCAGATAGGCGATCGGATACACGGTCAGGTGGTCACCTCGGAAACACGGTCCCGGATCGATGTCGAAGACTGGTCAGTCCGGCGGTTTCCGCCCAGCGGCGGGCAGATAGGCGCTGCGTTGGGACTGATCGCTCTGGGAGCGGGCACAACGCTAGGCCTGGACCGACTTAAGAACCGCGCTGCTCCGGCGCGTTGAGCGCATCTTGCACCGACCTTATTCCTTGACAAAGCGACGCGGGCGTCTGACAATAATTCATAGCGCGCATGAGAGCGGGCGAATAGCTTTCTCTAAGAGAGGGAAGAAGCAGTGTGGCGGTGGGGTGGAGTGGTCTTCGGTGTCTTCCTATGTGTACTGGTCGGCCTTTCAGCGTGTTCCCGCACCCAGTACAGATATCACGTCGTTCGGCCCGGCGAGACGTTGTCCGAGATCGGGTATGTGTACCGCATTCCGTATCAGAAGTTGGCAGCGCTAAATGGAATTCGTAATCCTGACCGTATAGCGGCCGGGCAACGCCTGCGTATGCCGCCCGGAGCCAGATATAACAGGTCCAGAGCAGCAACAGCCCGGTCTTTTCGCTCCAGGTCCGAGAAGAGGCATGCCCGGTCACGCTGGAGATCGAAATCCCCGTCGGTTGACCAGCCTATTCCCAAGGATACGGAAAAGCTCTTCAGTTGGCCGCTCAACGGCAGGTTGACCTCACGTTTCGGTCCGCGTAATGGGAGCTTCCACGATGGCATCGACATTGCCGCCCCGGTCGGCACCCCGGTCCGTGCCGCAGCCTCAGGACGGGTCATCTTTAGCGACGCATTACGCGGCTACGGCAATGTTGTTATTGTGAAGCATGCGAACGGTTTTACCACCGTGTACGCGCACCATCGCCGCAATCTCGTGAAAGACGGCCAGATAGTCAAACGGGGCGAAATTATCGGTGAAGTTGGAGAAACCGGCCGGGTAACGGGCCCCAGCTTACACTTTGAGGTCCGCAGTGGTAAAAACGCCCGCAATCCGCTCCACTATTTGACCCCTGTCCACCACGCGACACAGCGGAAATAAAACCGGACAAGGACAAACAAGAGATTGAGGAGACGCGTATGCCGGACTTGAAAACATTGATTCGTGAGGTCCCGGATTTTCCAAAACCAGGCATCCTCTTTAAGGATATTACGCCCCTGCTCACCAATGGGCCGGCCTGGCAGCAGGTGATTGATCAACTCGTCGACCGGTATCGAAACAAGATCGACATTGTTCTGGGGATTGAGTCACGTGGGTTTCTCTTCGGCTCGGCACTGGCCTATGCCTTGGGTTGTGGCCATGCGCTGGTCCGCAAACCCGGCAAGCTCCCGGCAGCAACCTTTGCCGCAAGCTACGAACTCGAGTATGGAACGGACACAGTAGAGATTCATCAGGACGCGTTCCCGCCGAACAGTCGCGTCTTGCTGATCGATGATCTCTTGGCAACCGGTGGCACGGCACGAGCCGCCCTTTCGCTGGCGGAAAAACTCCAGGCCCACATCGTAGAGGCCGCCTTTCTGATAGAGTTGTCCTTTTTGGGTGGCCGAGACCGCCTTGCCCCGCATGCCGTCTTTTCCTTTATTCGATATGACGGGGAATGAGGGCGCCGGTCGGCAGCGGTACACGTTGCCACACTCCTGGTTGTGATTAAAGGATAAGGCATACGTGGCGGCCTATTTTCTCCTCTTTGGCGTGGTGTGTTTATGGGCAATGAATTTCCCGGCCGGGAAGTTCATGCTGGGTGCGGTTGGGCCGTTGACCTTGATTGCCATCCGCACGGTCGTCGGCGCGGTGCTCCTGACGCTCATGGGCTGGAAGTCGCAGCCAGATTGGTGGGCTGAACTCCGAAAAGACCTGAGGAGCACGGCCGTGATGACCCTCACCGGCGTGATTGGAGCCGGAACGCTTTTTTATATTGGCCTGAAGACAACGTCCGCCTCGAATGCGGGGATTATCGCCGCCTCCACTCCAATGTGGGTCGCCCTCTGTTCCTGGGCCTTCTTGAAAGACCAGCTTTCCCTCGTCAATGTCTCGGGTATCCTGCTGTCCTTTGTGGGCCTCGTTGCCATTATTTGTCAGGGCTCCCTAGATATTCTCTTTGCCCTGTCTTTGAATTGGGGAGATTTATACATCCTGCTCGGCCAACTCAGTTGGTCGTCGTACACCGTCTATAGTCGGGTGGCGCTCGCGCACCGTTCGGCGGCCGCGGCCACGGCGAGTTCGTATATCGCCGGGACCTTTATCCTGGTTCCACTGTGTCTGATCGAAGCGCCGTTCAGCGTAGGCTTTGATTTTTCACCTCTCGTCCTGATCGCCCTCGGCTTTCTCTCGGTGCTGTCCCCGATGACCAATCTCCTGTACTACCAGGCCCTGACCAGAGTGAGTCCCCATCGAGCGGCGGTGTTCATGAACCTCATTCCGATCATCACGATGATCTCATCAACAATTTTTCTCGGTGAACAGATCACGCAAGTACAGATCATCGGGACCGCCTGCGTGATCGGCGGCGTCGTGCTGACGACAAAGCAGTGATGTCCCGTTCCGGTTCTCACTGCGTAATATACAGATGCGCTTGCGAGAGGAGGGACCTATCAGCTAAATCGATAGGGCCAGAAGGGCAATCCCTCCGTGGAGGAGCAAAATATGCAGGAGCCTTCTCGTCCAGTTGAGGTGCAAAAGCTTCGTCGAGCGAAGCGCTCACGAGACAACCTGATGAAGGGAACCGCGTTTCTCCTTCTGATTATCCTCGGCACGACAACCCTGCTACGATCCTTTGGTCCGAGTTCCATTTTGTGGCTGGCTGGTGGTGTTGGGATCTGGTTGCTTATCAGTACCTTTACGCGTCGCCGCCCCAGTACCGCTGAACGCTCTCGACAAGCGGAAGCGTCCCAACAGGTTGAGATCGATCAGATGGAGGAGACGGAATTCCTGGAACAGGCCATTGGCGTCCTTCAGGCCCAAGGGTATGAAACGCAGATACAGAACGTGTCCGATGACTCAGCCACCTATCTACAGCTTGTCAGGGGGGACGAACGGGTCTGGTGTCTGGTTGAATACGCGCCGGTGGACGAGGCGGTGATTGACGCGGCCTGTGAGGCGTTGAAAAAGACCGACTGCAACCAGGTTATGGTCCTGGGCCCGCACAAAGCGTCAGCGCAAGTACAGGTGGCCGCATTGCAGCAGGGCGTGGTGCTGATCGACCAAGACGAGTTTCTGAGATTACGGTCCTTGCAGGTAAAGGGGCACCGCGTCCATGCCTTTCGTTCCGGGGATACGCAACCCCCCACCCGCATACCCCGCCGCAAACGATAGTCGGCTGTCGTGTGTTGTCATGCTGACTTTTATCTCCGGGAATACAAACAAGGTCCGGGAATGCGAACGTCTGCTTGGTGCGACGCTGGCGTATGCGTCGCTGCCGCTCGACGAAATTCAGTCCATTGACCCCCTGCCGGTCGTCGAACACAAGGCCCGGCTGGCCTACGCCGCGCTTAACCGTCCCGTCCTGGTTGAAGACACGGGCTTGGCCTTTGTCGCCTGGAATGGGCTGCCCGGCGCGTTGATCAAATGGTTTCTCAACAGTCTGGGTCCTGAGGGCCTGTGTCGGATGATGCGGGCGGAGACGAATCGGGCGGCAACGGCCACAACGCTACTTGGCTATTGTGACGGTGAAAGCGTGCGCACCTTTGCCGGAACAGTCCAGGGTGCCATTCCCGACCGGCCGCGGGGCACGGGGGGGTTTGGCTGGGATGCGATTTTTCAGCCGGAGGCGAGTGCCCTCACTTTTGCCGAAATGAACGCCGCGGAAAAAGACCGTTTTTCCATGCGACGCAAGGCGCTTGAGGCATTCCGGGCATCGGGTTTGCTGGCCGGCTGAGCCGTTGGTCCGCATGAGTCTGACGCGCATGGTGGGTAGTCGCTCCGCTGAAAACACGCTCCTGTTCGACATCCTGCCGCGGGTGAGTCGATCGTTTTACCTGAGTGTCAGGATTCTCCCCAAAGCGCTCCGACGACCGATCGGATTGGCCTATTTGTTCTGCCGGGCTGCGGACACCATAGCGGATACGCGCCTCGTTCCGCGAGTAGACCGCTTGGAGCGCCTGCTGGAGTATCGAGCCGCATTTGCAGAGCGGAATCTAACGGTCTGCCAGACCTTGGAGAACGAGCTTGCCCCGCGTCAGGACAATCCGGCCGAGCGGACTTTACTCTCAAGCCTCGGACAGTGCTTCTCATGTCTGGACGCGCTCGACCCGCAAGACCAGGCCCATATCCATACGCTCGTCCTCACCCTGACGCAGGGGATGCAAATGGATTTGACGGTGTTCCCATCCGAAGAGGAAGGGCGGGTAGGCGTGCTGGAAACGCGAGCCGACCTGGACCGCTACACCTACTTTGTGGCCGGATGTGTCGGTGAGTTCTGGACGAAAATCTCCCTGGACCATATTGCCTCGCTGCACCACTGGAATGCCGAGGACATGCTGGCGCGGGCGGTGCGATTTGGCAAAGGCTTACAACTGACGAATATCCTGCGCGACCTCGCGCAAGACCTGCGGATTGGACGCTGCTATCTCCCCCGGGCCGATCTCTCTGCCGTCGGGGTGGAACCGGAACAACTGCGCGGCGCGGACCGGCGGGAAGTCCTGAAGACGATCCGGCCGCTGTTGAGTGAGTTGCTGGAGGTTACCCTGAGCCATTATCAAGAGGGCTGGGTCTATACTCAGGCCATCCCCAGACGCGAGTGGCAACTGCGCCTGGCCTGCGCCTGGCCTTTACTCATTGGTGCCGCAACCGTCCATCTCCTGCGTGATGCGCCAGACCTGCTCGACCCGGCCGTCCGGGTGAAGATGCCACGTTCACACCTCTATCGACTCCTCCTCGGTTCCTTGGTGACGGTCTGGTCAAATCGGGCGTTGACCCGCCATTATCACGCGGTCCGCTCTTCAGGTCAGAACCTGGACTCAGTCGAGCACTCCCTATGAAAAAAGAAACACAGAGAACCTTCGGACAGAGTCGGCGTGGAAACACCTGGCAAGAGCGGACCTTACCCGACTATTTGAGAAAAAACTTGGATATCGTGTTTGTTGGCCTGAACCCCGGCCTCTATTCTGCCGAAGTTGGCCATTATTTTGCCAACAAGGTCAATCGCTTCTGGGAGGCGCTGTCTGCCTCGGGGTTGGTTCCCGACCCGGTTGGGCCGGAAGATGACGCCCGACTCATGGGCTGGGGCATTGGGCTGACCGATATCGTCAAGCGTCCGACCGGGGGCATTCATGAGGTCTCGCAAGCTGAGTTTCGTCGCGGTGCCAAAGCGCTCCGTGAAAAAATTGTTCACTATGCGCCGCGTATCGTCTGCTTTAACGGGCTGACCGGCTACCGCATCTGTTGCGGCAAAGATGCCGGGCTAGGCGACCGGGACCACCGCTTTGGGGGCGCCCATGTGTTCGCAGTGCCATCGACCAGCCCGCGGAACGCGCACTACTCACTGAGCGATATTGTTGCTGCGTTGCGCGATCTCAAGGAATTCAAAGAGTCGCTCCAGGCTAAGGTGCGCTAGACCGGAGTCTCGCACTAAGTTTAGGAGTCGCCCCGATACGGACGGGTCACCACCCGGGCGCCGTTATGAATAAAGAATGAGCGAACGATGTTCTCCAAGTCGTGTCCGACGCGTGGATTCGAGGTCTGGGTTTTGACGAATCTCTTGAGACGGCGAATGAAGTCAACCTTCTCTCCTCTGTCCGCGAGGGCCTCGGCAATAACCGTATCCGGGTCCTTTTCCTCAGACCGGCAGAAATCAGCCAAGGTCTGAATGCGACTGTCCCACTCCTCATCGCTGAGATGGTAATAGCGATTGACGTTCTCGATCCACTTTTGGACGCTGGGGTAAGATTTTAAGTCGTTCATGGCTGATGTGTTTTTTCTCTATCCGTCTGCCCTCACCCGGTTGAAGGCCGGGTGAGGGTGGATATGCTCCTACAGCGGAAAACCCAACATGCGGGCCAGATGCTTGAGTTCTTCAAAACGTCCGGGCTTGGGCATTTGTTCCTGGATCAGCTTTTCTTCTTTCAACTCTTCGACAACCTTGGAATCGCGCTCAAACGGCTTGCCATAGGTGCCGTCATAATAGAGCGTTTCAAAGGGCAGGCGTGGTCGTTGGCCGCCCCCATCCGGAGATTCGGCCGGATAGCCAACTAATTGACACCAGACCGGTACCCAGCCCTCGGGCGCGTTCAGGACGGCGTGAAGTTCCGGAGTTTTCTCGGCCGAGGCGGCCATATGCAGGCAGGTGCCCAGTCCTTCGTTGACGGCGGCCAGGACGGCGACCGCACACACCCCAACCGTCTCCTGCCGGGCCACGGCTTCCGCTGCCTCACGCGGGAGACCATGAATCAGCGAATGGATGGCCGGCATACCTTCGGGCGCGGTCTCGCCTTTGACAATGGCCGAATCAATCGTCTCATGCGTCCAGCCGTAGAATGTCGGCAGCGCACCGAGGTCTACCAGGTCATGGACCCGAGTCCGAAAGGTGTCTGCGGTAGAACCCTCCACGTCGGCAAACCAGTATATCCAGACCGGCGCGTTGACGTGTGCCCCCTGATAGTTGTCACAGGCCAGCAGCGTTTCTCGATCTTCCTTTGACAGCTTGTCACGTTCAACAACAATGGCGCGCCACGGCTGGAGGTTGCCCGGACAGGTGGTCAGACGGGCCACTTCGAGAATCCGTTGTATCTTCTCCTTTTCGACCTGCTGCCAGGGCTTGAAAATCCGAATGCTGCGCCGTGAACCAACAACTTCGAGAAAATCCATGCTGTCCTCCTTACTCCGTGTGCCAGCTTATGCCAGTGGGCTCGTTTGTAATAAGACGCCGTTATGGATCAAAAAGCTACGGATATAATTCCCCTTTTGCCGCTTTTCGCCCACGCCCCCTCCGATGCGGGATTCAAACTCGGTGATCCTGTCCGCGTAAAAACGCCGACCCTTGGCGCGAATTTTTTTTCCACCCTCCACCTCGCGCAAGCACTCCGCAATGATCTGATCCGGCTCTTTGTCTACCAGGGCGCAGAAATCTTGTAAGACCGCCACGCGCTGTAGTCCCTCGTCGCGGGACACGCCGGACTGGTCTTCCAGGCCTTTCAGCCACGTCTGGACCGTTTTCGTCTTCTCTATATCCATCGGCTCTATATCCATCGGCATAGTGTGCGGTATCCTCTTGGCGAGCAGTTGCTATTCTTCCGGCAAGCCCAGCATCCGGCTTACCGCTCGGACTTCTTCTTTCCGCCACGAGAAGGGCGCTGGGTCCTGAAGCATTTTCTCGGTCCGCAGCCGCGCTGCTCCTTCCTCCGTACCCCGGAACGGCTGGCCATATTTCCCCTCATGGAACAGTTCGCCCAGCGGGGGACGGGGGCGCTGGCCGCCAGCCTCCCAGCTCTCCGCCGGATAGCCGACAAACTGGACCCACAACGAGGTCCAGGAATCGGGCACCCCAAGCACCTGACGGGCAGGTTCTTCAGGATAGGTGCACAGCATGGTCCCGAGTCCTTCATCAACCGCGGCAAGGAGCGCCTGGGCGATAGCCAGACCCGCTTCACAGCCCGTCACCTTGGCGCATAGGACATCGTCAGAACTGAACGCCTGGACGACCTGTGGGTAGGCGACTTCGTTGATGAAGGTATGCGTCCAGCCATGACTGATATTGAGGATGCCCATATCGACCTGCTCCGCCGCTCGGGAGGGCATATCGCGGGCAAAGGCTTTGAGGTCACCCCACCAGTAGACATGGATGGGTGCCATTTCGATCATGCCGGCGTTCACCGGCAGCGTCAGCGACTCAAGGTCGGCCTTTGACAGGGCATCCCGCTCGACCACAATGGCCCGCGCAAAGTCGGCGTTCCCGGCTCGGCTCGCCAACCGCGCGGCCTCAAGAATAGTCTGCACTTTGTCCCGCTCCACCGGACGCCACGGCAGGAAATACCGAATTGAGCGTCTGCGACCAACAACCTCTTTGAATTCCACCGATATATCCTCCGAAAGACAGGCTGCGTTGTGCACAGCGCGGAGCAGGCGGAAGTGTATAGACTTTTCTGACCTGCCGGAAGGGTAGGCGCAGGGACTCTTCTAGTCGATCTCCCCCTGACGCTATGGTAGGATGCCTGCCAGCCAGACAAGACTGCAAGGAGTAATATCCATGAAGATAACCGCTCGTCCCGCTTACCTGACTGTGTGCGTCCTCTCGTGTTTTATCGTCAGTTGTGCCGCACCCAAGACGCCGCCCCGAGTGGTGATAGAAAAACCCAAGCTGACGGCAACTTCCTGTGAAGAGGCGAATCAGCTTGTGTACAAAGCAATCCAGGCGATGGGCTATACTATTGCTGATTACTCACTCGCACGGCCGGGGCAGGTCGGGCGCATTTCTGCCGTAAAGGAGAATGCGACCTCTGGGATCGTTACTATTTCATGTACCGAGAGCAGCGCCACCATCGACGCCCGGAATGCGGTCAATGTCCCGTCGCTGATTGGTGCGGCAGAACGACCGCACCATTTTGTGAACAGCTTTCCTATGTCGTATCAGATGATCCAGCGTCGCGAGGCGTATCAAACCGCGAACCCCGAAACCGGCACCCTCCAACTGACCATTGTGCCGCTCAATAGTTTTGAATCCCAGAACGTCCTGGGTACCGATATCCAGGCGAGCGGGATTTTGCCCGTGCGAGTGACGGTCCTGAACAACACGCCCCGGCCCTATGCGATTGAGGCCAGCAAGATTTTTCTGGTGCCCGAAGGTGGCGGGCGGGTTGCCCCGGTCTCCTCACCGAGCGGGGGCAGCGCGCTCCAGGATATGACCATCGAGCCCGGCCAAAGTGCGTCCGGCTTTCTCTATTATCCGGCCGGAAACTATTCTTCCGCCCGCACTTCCGTGATTGACAAAGAGAACGACGAACGCGAGGGGTTCTCGGTGCAGTTCTGACTCTCCTAATGTCCCACCTGATCGCGCGCTTTATCAACATAACGCTGAATCAGCAGGCGCATGGTTTCCGCAGGCTGAATGCCGATGAGCGGGAACTCACCGAGCAGAAAGGTAGGATACCCAACCACGCCAAACTTGGCGGCTTCCTGCTCGGTTACCTGGACCCGCTGGGTCAGCTCGCCAGACTGTAGAGACTGCTCCAATTCAGCCACGGGTAAGCCCACCTGTTCAGCCACGCCAAGTAAAACAGACAGGTCGCCAATATCTCGCTCTTCCTCAAACGCGGCCACAAAAACCGCTTCGTGATAGACGGCAAACAGGTTGTGGTCTTTGGCGAACTCAGCCGCTTCCAAGGCACGAGCCGAGTCCAGCCATTTTGCCAGGATACGCAGCGGGACGCCGGTTTCGCGCGAGATGCGAACAATTTTGCCTTTGGCCTCGTCTCCGATCATCTCGCCGTTTTTCCAACCCTGGTGACGGCGGGCAATGTTTACGCCCTGCCACAACAGTTCGATTGCGAGCTGACCGTCGAGCTGCTCCATCACACGCTTGGCGATATAGCTGAGGGAAGAGGCATAATCGTAGTAAACCGGGATTTTGACGTTCGCCATAGCTTCATTCCTGGTGGCCGACTGTACCCGGCGTTCCATTGCACGGGCAAGAGGGTTGGACTATATAGCGAAGAGCAAGGGAGGTGCGTATGGGACAGATTGAAGTCCTCAGTCCGGTTGGAGAATCACAAGCCGGTGATCTGCCGCTTGCCCGACGAGACGGGAACCTGCGCGGGAAAACCATCGGCTTTCTGAATAACCGGAAGGCCAACGCCGGCCTGCTGCTCGAACAGGTGGAAGCGCTGCTGCACGAACGCTGCGGCGATTTCGCCGTTATCAAAGGTGAAAAAAACGCCTCACTCGGCGCACCCAAGGAGGTCATGGCTCGCCTGTCAACCTGTGACGTGGTTGTCGCGGCCATAGGCGATTGAGGCTCGTGCACGTCGTGGGGTCTCCACGACACCATTGAACTGGAAAAACAGGGCGTTCCGACCGCCGTCATTTGTAGTGACGAGTTTGCTCCGCTCGGTCGGGCCGAGTCCCGCACCCTGGGTATGAGCGGTGTGCCCATTGCCGTGATTCCCCATCCCCTGGCCGGTAATACACCGCAGGTGGTGCAGGCTAAAGCCGCGGCCGTGGTGGATGAAATTCTGGCCATTCTGACCCAGCCGGCAGAGCAGTTGGCCGACGCGTATCGCGGACGGTTTCTCAAGCCGATGGAGAAAAAGATCGAGCGGGTGTCAGCGTAATCAACCTCCTCACCCCTGACGTGTGATGCGAAAAAGAACCCACCCCGGCCTGCGGCCACCCCTCCTCGGAGGGAATTATGCACATTAAGACACCAAGGCCCTTCTTGTGGGTCAGGACGGCACAAGAAGCGCCACTGTCGCCTGCTAACCGGGCCATTTTTCCCCCATCTCCAGCGATTCCGCCCGCCAAGTGGGAAGATTCGGCTCCGGGTGTCAAGTTCAGCATAATTCCCTCCGAGGAGGGGAGCTTTTTTATCCCCTCTCGGGAGGGAAAGAGGAAACGTATCCTCCAGTCAAACAAAAAAGCTGGACACGTTTCCTCTTTGTGCCGCGTAACGGCGGGGTGGGTTAGCCCCTGTCCAGCAGCCCCACGTCTGGCGGGCGCTGGTTCCTGGGAATGTGCATCACACGTCCCCTGGGGAGGAGAGAGGGAAATTAGTCATGGATTTCCAATCAGATAAAATCTCCCTGGACGACTCTCTCGAAGCTGTCAACGATTGGTTTTACGACCAAGGCTGGACGGACGGTCTACCGATTATTCCTCCTACACAAGAGCGGGTGGAAAAGATGCTGGCCTGGACGGACCGTAGCCCCCAAGACGTTCTGGGGCCGATACCGCCCAAATACGGCCTTGCCACCCTGGAAAAATTAGCCGTAAATGCGGTCATGGCCGGCTGTGTGCCCGAATACTTTCCGGTCATTATTGCCGCGGTCGAGGCACTGCTCGAAGGCCCGTTCAATCTGTACGGAGTCCAGAGCACCACCCACCCCTGCGCGCCACTGCTGATTCTCAACGGCCCGATTGCCGCGGAAATCGGCGTCAACTCGCGCTATAACGCCTTTGGCCAGGGCTGGCGGCCAAACGCCACGATCGGACGAGCGATTCGTCTGGTCCTGCTGAATGTCGGCGGGGGAACGCCGGGCATGCTGGACCGCTCAACCCAGGGCCAGCCCTCAAAATACAGCTACTGTATTGCCGAGAACGAGGAAGAAAACCCTTGGGGACCACTGCACGTCGAACGGGGCTTTGCGGCCGAAACCAGCACGGTCACGGTGTGCGGGGCGGAAGGGCCGCATAATATCAATGACCATATCAGCAGTGCCGCGCCGGGGATTCTGACGACCATCGCCAGCACCATGGCCGGTATGGGCTCGAATAACGCCTACGCGTTTGGTGAGCCGATTCTCGCGCTTGGACCGGAGCACGCCGAGATCCTGGCCCGAGACGGCATCTCAAAGGATGACATCCGTGCCTATGTTTTTGAGCACGCCCGAGTGCCGCGCGAACAATGGGAGGCGGGCGGTATGATCGGAATGGGGTTTACCCCCGATGATGCCTTTCCCGACGCGGACGCCATCCCGCTGATTCGCAAGCCGGAACGGCTCATGATTCTTGTCGTCGGCGGTCCGGGTCGCCACTCGTGCTGGATGCCTACGTTCGGGGCCATGACCCGCTCCGTGACCCGTCAGATCGTCCTCAAAGACGGCCGGCCGGTCACGTCCATTCAAGAGTTTCGTCGCTAGCGCAAATCATGCTGCTGTGTAGCGCATCTCTCTCATCCTTTAGGAGTGCGGGCTTCAACCGGGGCTAATAGCAAGCGAAAATTCCTTACCTCAGGACCAGAAACACCGTTAAATGCGTGAAAACACTAGGCCCGCGTTGCGCGGGCTGTGAGCCCTAGCGGCGCTTGAGCGGTGCAAATGTACACCTAAGCTGCTAGACTCCGGCCCATGAAAGTTGGCCTAGTCGGATTTGCTCGTTCGGGAAAAACCACCATCTTTAACGCCCTGACCGGCATGAGCGCAGAGGTCGGCAGCTTTGAAACCAAACGCGACGCCGCGATTGCCGTGGTCAAAGTGCCCGACCCCCGGGTTGATGCCCTGGCCGAGATCGTTCAGCCCGACCGGAAAAAATACGCGGAAGTGACGTTTCTCGACTTTCCGCCCTCGGCCGAACGCAAGGCCGCGCTTGATACGCGCTCGCTGGCTCAGATGCGCGAGGTCGAAGCGCTGACCCAGGTGGTATGCGCCTTTGACGACCCGCTGGCGTCCGCGCCTGCCGACCCTCTCCGAGCTTTACGTGACTTTCAGTCAGAGCTGATCCTGGCCGACATGGGGGTGATTGAGAAACGCTTGGAACGCCTGCGCAAGGAAAAGGGCAAGGAGCGCGAACGCGAGTTGCTGGAGAAGTGCCAGGCCGTGCTCGAAGCGGAGCAGCCTTTACGGAACGAATCGTTTCTGCCCGAAGAGAAGATACTGCTGTCGGGTTTTGCCTTTCTGAGTCAGAAACCCCTGCTGATTGTTTACAACCGGGCAGAAGAAGAGATGCAGGCTGAAATGCCACAGGAAGTCGCGTCCTATATTGAGGAACAGGGGCTCACCGCCGTGCCTATCTGTGGCAAGGTGGAGATGGAAATCGCCGAGCTGGAGGAAGACGAACGCGGCCTCTTCCTGGCCGACCTCGGCGTGGAGGAGTCGGCACGGGATCGCTTCATTCAGTATGCCTACCGGATGCTCAACCTTATGAGTTTTTTCACCGCGGGACCGATGGAAGCCCGCGCTTGGACCATAGAACGCGGCCTGCCGGCGCTCAAAGCCGCGGGAAAAATTCATTCGGATATTGAACGCGGCTTTATTCGAGCCGAAGTCATCGCCTACGAGGCGTATATCGAAAACGGTGGAGAGGCGGGCTGTCGGGACGTGGGAAAAATGCGGCTTGAAGGCAAAGACTACGTTGTGCAGGACGGTGATGTGGTCCATTTCCGCTTCAAGGTGTGAGACGAAGGCTGTGTCGAAGCAGGGTAGGGTGGAACACCGCCGTCTCAGCCGGTGGAGAAGATATGGCCCCATCGGCCCTGTGCGAGGTTGGTAACAAAGGCGATATTACCCTCAAGAAAGTCGTAGTCGAGGAGCTGCGTCGGCTCCACCCAGGCGAGAGTCTCAAAAACGTTATTGGCCAGCGCACCCCGGTAGGCGGGAATATGGAAAAAGGTCAGGGCCACCCGCCGACCGTTCGGATAGGTATGGCTGGTCCGGTGGAGTTCTTCTCCCAGTGTGGCCTGAATTCCGAGTTCTTCCTCCAACTCGCGCAGCAGGCAGGTCGCCTCATCTTCACCAGCCTGAACTTTACCGCCAGGAAATTCCCATTTCAGGGCATGCAGGGAGTCTCTACGCCGCTGACAGATAAGCAACCGGCTGGAGCGGGTCACGAGACCGGCCGAGACGCGAACAGGCCGAATGGCATTGGCCATTATCTTAGTTTAGCTGGGCGACCGAGCGCTGGATAAGGGCACGGATGTTTGCCGCATCTTCGGCATTGGGTGCCAGTTGCAGATACTTCTTGAAGTCTTGGACCGCACCTTGCATACGGCCTAAACGTTGCTGAACGGCTCCGCGGTCGCGGACCTCTACGGCAACGTCCGGCGCCAGCAAAAGAATGCGGTCAATAATGCTCAAGGCGCGGGTAAAATCGCCCTTTTGCAGATAGACGCCCTTTAAGTTGCGGAGCATACGGATGAGAATTTCTTTCTTCGTTGCCGGGGTGAGTAACCGGGGGATTTGGGCCACAAAGGGATTATTGTCCCCATACATGCTCTTCAGCTTGGCGGCGAGCTGCTCTTCGGTAACCGTCGTCCCGCCGGCAAACGGGTCGAGAATCTGCTCTTCATCCGGGCCGACATACTTGACCAGGAAATGTCCCGGAAATCCAACCCCGGCCAGGGACAGGCCCAAGCGCCGGCCCACCTCCATATACAGAACGGACAGAGTGATCGGGATACCGGTCTTACGCTCCAATACCTCGTTCAGAAAGCTGTTGCGCGGATCATAATATTCGCCGGCATTGCCCCTCAGACCCTCCTCAAAAAAAAGATGGGTGTTGAGGGCCTGAATCCGGTCTTGAGGGGTAGGGGACTCGGGCAGCTTGGCGCGCACCGCGTCCGCGATTTGGTCGAGACGCTGCAAGTAGTGGGCAACGTCGAGGTTTGGCTGTTCTTCCTGCGCAATCAGCAGGGCGGCTTCGGCAAGGTCCAGTTCTGCTTCAGGTCCTGAGACAAGAGCGGTGAAACGTTCACGTGCCGGTGGAGCCATACAAACCTCTCTTCCTTGCGCCCTATACTGCTCGGAAAAGGGCAGGGGTGCAAGAGCGAGTCAGGGGAAAGCCGTCCGTATGTTTTGACAAGAGGAGCAGGGTCTTCTATGTCTCATGAGTCTGAGTGAGAAAGGAAGACCGCCTATGGCACTTGCCCGCATTCCACGCTATTCGGCCCTGGGCCTCAGCCTGATTTCATTTGAGACGCTCGCGTCACCTACGAACGCTGAGATCATTCCGTTCACCGCAGAAGACCGGGGTGAATCAAAAGGTGTGCTGTACACCCGTGGCGGCGAGAAAACAGTGGTGTGCCTGATGCACCCGCGGGCCGATATGAGCCGCCACTATGCCATCCCCTATCTGCTTGACAGTGGGTATGCCGCGTTTGGTCAGGAAGGCCGCTGGCCCAGCAACGATATTGCCTGTATCCACGAAATGCTGCTGCTGGATATCGCTGCCAGCCTGCGTTACCTCAGAGAAGAACGGGGCTTTGAGCATATCGTGCTGGTCGGCAATAGTGGCGGCGGTTCCTTATATTCCTTTTATCTGGCCCAGGCCGTGACCGACCCGCCGGACCGGCTGACAACGACCCCCGCCGGCGACCCGTACGATCTGAATCGATTTCAACTGCCACCCGCCGACGGGATGGTCTTTCTGGCGGCCCATCTTGGAGAAGGGAAATTCCTGGAAGGCGCCATCGACCCCTCGGTGACGGATGAGGACGACCCGCTCTCCTGCGATCCCAGCCTGGATATGTACCATCCGGCCAACGGCTTTTGTGAGCCGCTCCAGCCCAGCGCGTATAGCGCCGAGTTCATCGCCCGGTACCGTGCCGCCCAGGTACAGCGGGTGCAGCGTATCGACGCCATCGCCCGTCGCTATGTTGACGAGCAGCGCTATTTTCAAGAACAGATTCGACAGCCGGACTTTGATGGTCAGTCGCTGGAACGGAGGACTTTTCTCAGCCGGCGGGCCCTCGTTGGGCGCTATATGGAGATTCACCGCACCGAGGCGAATCTGGCCTATACGGACCCGTCGATTCACCCCTCGGCGCGGGACTATGGCTCGCTCTGGTCACCGCGACCGGACCTGTTTAACTATCTTGAGGCCGGCTTTGCCAAATACCAGACACCGCGCGCCTGGCTGAGCACTTGGTCGGGCCAGTCCTCGCGAGCGGCTGTCCTGGACAATATGGCCCATATCAGCCTGCCGACCCTGGTCGTGAATCACACCGGAGACCACGCCATCTACCCGCAGGAGTCGGAAGCCGTCTATCAACACTCGCCGGCTGACGATAAACACCTCGCGCATGTAGACGCCGATCACTTTGGTTTCCCGCTTCCATCGAAGCCCGATCACGGTGGGCGCGATGCGACAATGAAAGTGATTGTTGCCTGGCTGCGTGAACGATTCCCCGGCCGCTAAGGTATGATGCGAAAAGGAACCCACCCCGGCCTTCGGCCACCCCTCCGAGGAGGGGATAAAAAAGCTCCCCTCCTTGGAGGGGTGCCGCGCTAGCGGTAGGGTGGGTTCTCCCCGGTCCGGCAGTCCCCCACGGCTGGCGAGAACTCACGATAATGCATATCACACGTCAATAGGGAGAATGAGATGGCGGACGGCTTGCGAAGGCAAACGGTGCGCGGCAGTCTTGTCTTGACACCCTTTTGTCATCCGGCGTACAGTTTCCCCGCCGAAGAATATTTCATAGGAGGAAATCATGGGTGCAGCAGAGAATAAGGAAATCATCAGCAATATGTTTGCCGAACTCTCGAAAGGGAACGCGGACGCCTTTTTGAACACTTTGGCGGATGACGTGAATTTCACCCTGATCGGCTCGACCAAATTCTCGGGTGTATTCAAGGGCAAACAGGAGTTCGTTGAAAAAGTCCTGGCGCCGCTCGGGGCACAGCTCGAAAACGGGCTGACCATGCACGTGGAGAATCTGATTGCCGAAGGGGACAATGTCGTCCTGCAAGGCCACGGTGAGTCCATGACCAAGTCCGGTAAGGCGTATAACAACACCTACGCCCAGGTCTTCCGACTTGAAAACGGGAAGGTGCAACAGGTCATGGAATACCTGGATACCGAACTCGTCAACGCGGTATTTGGCAAATAGGGCAGTATTCTCTACCAGAGAGTCGGGACTTCATAGCGCTGGATTTGCTCATCTGCGGTTAAGAGTGTCATACCTTCGACCCGAGCCTGAGCAATCAGAAGACGATCAAACGGGCCTCCATGAACAAGAGGTAATGCTGTCAGCGCCTGGCAGTGTTCTTTTTCGATTGGAAGCTATCTGATTTGATTCACGGCGAATTCTTGGTCAAGCAGGCTTGGCCAATTCGACTGTAAACCAAGTTTCCCAAGTGCGTACTTAATGCAGATTTCCCAATAGCTTGCCGCACTCAGGTACAGGGCGTTGTGGGTATCCAGAACTGTGGCTTCCGCTTGTACACTGAATCTCTCGTCGCCCTGGGTGAGCCACAGCAAGGCATGCGTGTCCAGTAAGAGTTTCATCTCATATACTCTTGAAAATCTTTGAGTGGGGCATCAAAGTCATCGGCCATAAAAGTGACCATCCCTTTTGCGCCCCCTATGCGCCTCTGCGGGCACGCCTCCGGCAGCACAACAAGCCTGACAAGCGGCTGCTTGCCTTTTGCAATGATAATCTCTTCTCCAGCCAAGGCTTTCTGAATGAGTTTTGACAAATGGGTTTTTGCTTGGTGTATGGTGACAGTAAGCATGAGGAAAAATCCAACTTAGAGAGAAGACTTAGTCAATCTGAAATTGTCGGATAGAGGCACTGGAACAAGCTGAACTTCTCCGAACTGTAACGCGGGCAGCGCGGTCTTACTCCGACCCATTTACAAGTCTGGCCGGGCACGTACAATGCCAGCCACTCCGCCAAGGAATACCTCTGCTATGACTCCTGACCGGACAACGCTGATTGGCAAGGTCCTTGAGCCCGTTACCTACACCATTCGCGAGGACGATATCCAGGACTATCTTCCGGTTGCAGGCGAGGAGCAGGCCGCCTTTCTGAGTGACGAGGCAGCCCAGGCGGCCGGCTACGAGCGCCGGATTATTCCGCCCTCGTTTGCCCCCTTTGTGGCGGTCCAAGCCTTGCTCCGGGCTTTTGACTGGGAGCGAGACTTCTTGTTTAACTACCGGACCGGAACCGCCATGTTCGGCGAGCAGGAACTGGAATATCTACGGCCTCTCTACGTGGGTGAAACGCTGACCGTTCGGTCCGAAGTGGCGGACGTGTACGAGAAAAAGGGAAAACGCGCGTTTGACGTGATCCAGGTCCGTTTTACGGCGACGGATAACTCCGAAGCGGTGGCCTTTCAGGGGGCGCAGTCGTATATCCTGTTCAAATAACTCATGGACACCCGGCCGAAAATCTTTTTTGAAGATGTGCATGAGGGCATGCCGCTCCCCCAGGCGACCTATGGTCCGATGGACCGTCTGTTGTATATTCCCATAGCCATTATTCTACGCGACAATAATCCGCTGCATCTTGACCGTGTCTACGCGCAGGAACGGGGGCTGCCCGACGTTGTCCAACAGGGGCCGCTCAACGAAACCTTTCTGTATCGTTTTCTGACCGATTGGCTGCACCGTCCCTGGGACCTGCGAAAAACCAAGCTGCGTTTTGCCGCCAATGTTTTTCCGGGTGATCGCTTGACCTGCGGTGGAGTGGTGACGCGGACATATCATACCAGGGACGAGCCCTTGGTCGATTGTGAGATCTGGCAGCAGAATCAAAAAGGAGAGAAGATCCTGACTGGCGAAGCGACCTTTACCCTGCCCCAACGTGGGTAGGGGAGTCTGTTGGGTCTATTGAGTCTGTTGAGTTGATTGGGTCGGGTGGCGTTTATGCTGGCTGAAAAACGACGGCTCCGCACGTTGCTCCGTCAGCAGCGGCGGGCGCTTTCAACCCAGGCCGTCAAGAAAAACAGTCTGCGGATCACCGCCTGTTTATGTGCTCAGGCCATGTTTCATCAGGCACAGCGGATTTTTCTGTATAGTCCTGATGAGAATGAGGTAGACACCGAAGGCCTATGGCAGGAAGCCCGTCGGCGAGGAATAGAAGTCTATTACCCGAGAGTGACGGCGGATAAACAGGAAGTGGAGTTTGTCCGCCGTCACGACAGCGAGCCTTTGATTCCGGGGGTTTTTGACATCCTGGTGCCACCCGGAGAAGATATTCTCAGGAGTGTCGCCCAGACTGATCTGGTACTGATTCCCGGTGTTGGTTTTGACCAAGCCGGACACCGGCTCGGGCGAGGCCGGGGCTATTATGATAGGGCTTTGAAAGGCATATTGGCCGGAGCGCTGCGCGTTAGTCTGGCCCATGAATGCCAGGTCGTTTCCCACATCCCTGTTGATGAGCATGACGAGCGCGTGGACTATATTGTCACGGAAGAGCGGCTGATCGAATGTGCCGGGACCAGGCTGGGAAAAGATGCCTAGACGACAGTCTGGAGAGCGGCAAGAACCGCCGCCAGCGGGGCGGGTGGTTGGATTTGCCCTCCTCGTACCATTTCGGCTATAGTGTCTGGCGCTAGAGAACGCCAATGCCAGAATACGATGTTCTTATTGTTGGTGGCGGGGTTGCTGGACTCCGGGCCGCACTAGCGGCCAAGCAGGCTGGCGTACAAGTCGCCCTGCTCAGCAAGACCCATCCGCTACGCAGCCATTCTGCGACCTCATCAGACGGGCTGAATGCGGCCTTTGGA
Source organism: uncultured Binatia bacterium (SeqCode) (assembly GCA_965243855.1). Taxonomy (GTDB): domain Bacteria; phylum Desulfobacterota; class Binatia; order Bin18; family Bin18; genus Bin18. Next base: position 1,208,742 of record CBDEWE010000003.1, read on the forward strand.
AAAGACGATTCGTGGCAGCAGCACGCCCAGGATACGATACGGGCCGGGGCGGGCTTATGTGACCATGCGGCTGTTGAGGAGATGTGCCGCACGGCGTCAGACGACATTATTCAGCTCGACCATATCGGGGTGCCGTTTAACCGGAATGCTGAGGGCAAACTCGACCGGTGGGCTCTCGGCGGGCATACCAGCCCCCGCACAGCATTTTCTGCCGATATGACCGGCCATGCAGTGCTCAACACGCTCTATGAGCAATGTATACGGGAAGAGATTCCCAGTCATGAAGAGTGGCTCGCGACCTCCCTCGTTGTTGAGGACGGCATCTGTCGCGGGGTGCTCGCCCTGGAGCTTGGCACAGGTAAGCTCGATGCGTTCAGTGCATCCGCTGTCGTGCTGGCCACGGGTGGCGCCGGGCGTGTCTATACCCCGAGCACGGCCTCGCAGTCGTGCTGCGGAGACGGTATGAGCTTGGCCTATAGAGCCGGGCTGGGCCTCAGGGATATGGAAATGGTGCAATACCATCCCCTGGGCTTTTGCGAACGGGCGGCCTTTGCCTCTGAAGGCGCCTTGGGCGAGGGCGCTGTGCTGTGCAGCCCGGACGGACAGCCCATCCTCCAGACAGACGACCTGCCGTTTCGGGACGCGCTGTGTCGCTCGCTCGCTTCCGCCGAGGATGGCGCGACACTCGATTTCCGCTCGATTGGCAAAGAGCGTATTGGCGCCCGATTCCTCTATTTGGAGCGAGCGGCCAATGATATGGCTGGTATCGGTCTGGACGCGGCGCCGCTGCCTGTCATGCCGCGCATGCATCGGGTCCTGGGTGGTGTTCAGACCGATACGAGTGGAGCAACGGCTCTCGCCGGTTTGTTTGCCGCTGGAGAGTGTGCCTCCCCTGGGGTGCACGGAGCCAACGCCTTGACTGGAAATGCCCTGACCGCCAGCGTGGTCTTTGGTCAACGGGCCGGTAGCGCTGCGGCCGCCCATGCGTCGAACACCTCTCCACAGGCGATTGCCGACTCGGCCACGCAGGACGCTCAACGAACACTGAAGGCGATTTTTTCCCGCCCGACGTCAGGGGATACGGTTGTTACGATTCAGCGTGCACTGGCGAACACAATGGCCGAGCACGTTGGACTCGTACGGGGCGAGGCCGGGTTGCGGGAGGCCGCCCGCTGTGTCACCGATTTACAGACTCGCTACACTCAGGTTGGGCTCCGACATCACGGAAAAATGTATAACCATGAATTGCTCACTTTTTATGAGCTGGGAGCGCTGCTCGACGTTGCCGGAGCCATTGTGACCGCGGCCCAGGAACGACAGGAAAGCCGTGGCGTCCACCACCGGAATGACTTCCCGGCAACGAACGATGCAGAGTGGCAGCATCATTCGCTGGTGACGTGTGGACCCGATGGACCAAGTCTGGCCACCAGTCCGGTCAATGCCGGGCAGTCTGCGTGACGGGAGTCTATTACTGAAGGCAGAGAATGGAGGGGACCTATGGAAACAACATTTAAGGTCTACCGTTTCGACCCTGAAAATGGGAGCAAACCGGATTTTGCGACCTACCAAGTAGACCTGCCGGATTCGGCGACCGTGATGGACGGGCTCAGGCAGATTCGGGATGAACAGGACCCCAGCCTGGCGTTTCGGGCCTCGTGTGAGCGGGGGTCGTGTGGTGACTGCGCGCTCCGCATAAATAAAAAGGGCCGGCTCGGCTGTAGCCTGAAAATCGCCAAAACGGTCAAGAATGGCATTGTAACCGTCGAGCCTATTCGTAATATCCCGGTGCTGAAAGACTTGGTGTATGACCTTGAGGGCTTCCTCTGGAAGAAAATAAAGTCGGTCCAGCCCTGGATCACTCCCCGCGAGCCGGAACCCGAGGGCGAATACGTGGTCGCCGAGGAGCAACTGGCCGAAGTCCGCAAGGCGATGAGCTGTGTCATGTGTGGCCTGTGTGACGAGGGCTGCGCGGTGATTAAAATTGACAAGGACTTTGTCGGTCCGGCTGCCCTGACCAAAGCGTATCGAGCCGTTTTCGACCCGCGCGACGGGCAGCACGATGAGCGCTTAACGCTGGTCAGCGAGCCTGGTGGTGTCTGGGACTGCACGCACTGTTTTGAGGCCAATGGGCATTGCCCTCTGGGCCTGGAACCGACCGACCGACTCTTTGAGGTGCGAGACGAGGCGATTCGACAGGGCATTCGCTCCGGCACCAAGAATCCCAAGGTGCAGCGGCATTACGACAGCTTCCTGAACTCGGTCAAGCGTAGCGGCTGGCTGGATGAAGGCCGGCTGGCGATCGAGAGTGAGGGCCTAACCAATATTGCCGGCTTGGCGAAACTCCTGCCCACGGTAATCAGGGCCATCCCCAAGGGCAAGGCTCCAATGCCGTATTTCCATCCCAAACGGCCGGGCGCCGAGGCGATTCGACGCATCATAGACAAAGCCCAGAGGAGTGAAGTATGAAGTACGCATTTTATCCAGGCTGTGTGTCGCGTGGAGCCTGTCCCGAACTCTACCCCGCTTCGGTCAAGGTGGCGGAAACACTCGGGATCGAAATCGAAGAAGTGACCGATGTCGGCTGTACCGGTGCCGGGGTGTTGAGCCGTGACCTGTCCGACCCCATCAACGCGCGGACCCTGGCCAAAGTAGAAGCCATGGGGCTTTCCTCCCTCATGACGATCTGCAGTACCTGTCAGGGCGTCTTTACCCAAGCCAATCACCGTTTCCAAAACGAGCCCGAGTATCGCCAGAAGATTAATACCGAATATCTGGCCGAGGAGGGGCTGGAATACAAGGGGACGGTGGAAGTCAAACACCTCTTATGGGTGCTGATGGAAGACTATGGGGTGGAGAATCTGAAACCGTATATCAAGCGGAAACTGACTGGCCTCAAGGTCGCGCCCTTCTATGGCTGCTACATCCGCCGTCCAACCTCCATCATTGCGCCAAAAGGCCTGTCGGGACGGAAAACCTATTTAGAGGACTTGCTCGACATTCTTGGTGCCGAGTCCGTAGATTCGAGCGGGAAGTCAAAATGCTGTGGATTTCCGATTCTGACTGTCAACGAAGAAAATTCCATGCGAATGGTGAGCGATCATACCGGTGACGCCAAGACGAAGGGAGCAGACTGCATGGTAACTCCCTGTCCGCTGTGTCATCTGAATCTTGACGCCAACCAGCCGACGGCCGAGAAACAGGCAGGGACCCAGATAGGAATGCCGATTATCCACCTCCCGCAGCTCCTGGGACTGGCCTTTGGCTTCGATGAGAAAGAAATGGAACTCCAGCGGCACATCGTTTCGACCGAACCCGTTTCGCGTCAACTGGAGGTCAGCATCAGATCATAGCGCGCCCCCTCGATGCAGACGAGAAAGACGTTTCGCCAACCCGACGAAATTTTTGCGCTCCTGACCAAAGAGCCCCTCTCCCCGCTCTATCTCTTTCATGGTGAGGAGGCATATTTCATTAATCGCGCAGTCGCCCTGGTACGGGCGCGTCTGGGTGAAAATCCGGCGGTGCAGACGTTTTATGCGGGAGAAGATGCTCTTGAGCAGGTGCTCGAGGCCTGGGGCAGTGCCTCGCTCTTTGCCGAACGTCAATTAGTCGTGCTCAAGAGTGCCGGCCAGCTGTCTGCCGTAGACCGGGAACGTCTGGCGACCGAGGCCGAACTCCGGGATGAAAGTCAGCCTCTGGTAGTCTGTGTGCAGGGCAAGGCCAATCTCAGCCAGAAATTCTTTTCCGTGTGTGCCAGGCGTGGTTTTGTTGGCGAATTCCGTTCGCCCTTTATCAACCAAATTCCCGGCTGGGCGCAGCGTTTTGCTCGGGAACGGGGTGTCCGTCTCAACGCTGAGGCGGCCTCGTATTTGGCCGATCATATTGGAACGGATTTGCTCGCTCTGTCTACCGAGATCGACAAGCTGGTCGCCTTTGTTTTCCCGGCAACCGAAATAGATCAGGAGGTGGTCAGGCAATGTACGGGAGATCTGCATCAGCACTCGGCCTTTGATCTGGCCGATGCTTTGGGGCGACGTAACAGCAAACGGGCCGTCCGCCTGGTACAGGACGTATTGAACGATGAGAAGCGGGCGCTCCCGGCCTTACACGCGCTGGTCAGCCATTTCCGGCGCCTGTGGCAGGTCAAGAATTTGTCCGACGCGAATGCCCCGAGCAGTCAGATTGAACGGGCGGTCGGGCTGCGAGGACAGCGACTCCGTGCCTTGGTGGAGCAGAGCCGTGTCTTCTCTGGTGCGGATCTCCGCCGCATATTACGCCACGCCTCGCAACTGGACCTCGCCCTCAAATCGAGTCCAACCTCTCCCCGCCTCTTGTTCGACGCCTTTGTCCTGGACGCCTGCGGGAGCACGGCCGTTGAAGATAGGCCCAAACTGTGACAGACAAAACGGCTCACGTACAAAACCCCGGCCAACTCGGCTTTGCTTTTTTTCATGCTTCAAACAAAGATGGCTCTCTGCGTCAAGAAAGCGGGAGTGGCGCCCAGGCATCGCTTACCGCCCTGCTGCCCCATGTTCAGGCCCTATGCCTTGAGGCTCCTTTAGACGAGGTGGACCAGGAACTCCTGCCCTTACTGGAGTTGTGCGAATCGGTGCTGACGCGGGTGCTTGACGTTGCCCGGAAAAGAGGGGGCCAGGGCTGGTCCGAGGCTGAATTCCTATTTTACGATCCGTTTTATTGCTAGGCCTCAGAAAAAACCCCGACAGTGCTCCGTCCGTAAGGACGCCCCGTGGGTGATGAACACGGGCTGCCGGGGTCACGGTGGTGCCTGGTCCTCCCAAGCGACCACCCGATTTGGGATAGGTCGGCCTAAGAGGCCACCACCTCACTGATCACCGTCGTTGATAACTGCACTAGACCACCTCCTTTCTCGGCGCACCCACCGCGGGTCCAGAGTCCGCTCAGCCAGGAACCGATCGCCGCTACCGGCCCGAGGCTCGGTCCGTTCTGTCCTACCGTATTGTAGGACAGAAACGAGACGAGCTGTGTCAGCCCGACCGAAAAACTGCCTCCAGCCTACGCCTAAACGCCCGAAAGGTCTAGTGTCCACAAGAGAATATCACGTCTGTCACTGCCCTTTTTCCGTGCTGACGGCTCTTGCAGATATGTGCCGTGCTCTATACAGTCCTGTGAGACATGCCCAATTTTCATGCCTTAGCTGTTTTTGAAGCGTGTGGATCGTCGACCGAAGAGATCCAAGCAACTGTCTCATCCCTCTTCGAATCCCTCTCTCATCAGCGTGTCCGTTACCATGAGCACGAACTGAGTGAAGGCCCGAGCGCTGCGTCAGCAGGGAACAACTTCTACTGCATGGTGTTCGTCGACTGTGATGTTGATGCCTACACCGAAGAAAAAGCGCTGGATTTTGCAAACGACGCCTTTGAGTATATTTCGACAGAGACCTGCCAATATCTGGCCTTCGGGCTCATCCCTGGTCGTCAGCGTGTGCAGCGCCGACGGGAAGAAGCGCGCGATGCCGACACAAACGAACGGGGTAGACGGCGGCGTGGAACGCAGGGCCGGGGTCGAAGGAGACGAGACGATCAGGAAGACGGCCGAGGAGCACGGCAGGAAACAGATCAGACCCAGGCGACACAAGGAGAAGCCGCGGTAATACCTGAGTCTGAACCGAGCGAAACGCCTCCCGCCCCAGAGCCGGAGATACAGGCGGTGGAAGTCGAGCCGGAGGAGGTTGAGGCGCCAACCGAACTGGAAATTGACATTGAGGCCAGCGGGCCTCCCCCTCCGCCACCCCGCAGTTCTGCGGCAATGCAGGTTACCGTCACTGTTAAGCTCCGGGCTTCCGAGCTCAAAGACTCGTTGAATGGTGAGGCGCCGCAGCAAGACCTCGTTCAGATGGCGATTGCCGAGGCGCGGAACCGACATCCGGAAGTCCCGGCCGATGTTGCGCCCGAATCGGAATCCATTCCGCTCCCCGGTGGCGATACGCTGCTGTCGTTGACCTGGAAATACCCGGCCCCGGTTCCTTCTTCAGAAGAATCGACATCGTAAAGTCTCCGGCAGTTGCTCACGCCTGCCAGTCCACCCGAACAGTGCCGCTCTTCTGGTCAATGCCTGAAAAAGCCTCGCTTTTTCAGGGGACCCATGTTACACAGCCGTCGTACCGGCACGGATAAAGCGGAGGTGCAGCGTGCAACACACCAATGACCAGCCGTATATGCTTTCCGGCGTGACCGTCCTGGATTTTACCCAATACTTGGCCGGCCCGACCGTGACCCGTCTCATGGCGGAGATGGGGGCTAATATCATCAAGGTGGAACAGGCGCCCATGGGCGACCCGTCGCGCTTGCTGCCGTTTATTCAGGATGAGCGTAGCGCGTATTTCGTCCAGCAGAACCGCGGCAAAAAAAGCCTCTGCCTGGACTTCGACAAGCCGGAATCTCTTGATATCCTGCGAGCCTTAATCCCGACAGTGGATGTGGTAGTTGAGAATTTCGGGCCAGGTGTGATGGAAAAACGGAATCTTGACTATGCCTCGCTCAAGACCATCAATCCTCAGATTATCATGGTCTCGATTTCCGCCTTTGGGCGAAAAAGCCCGCTGTCTCACAAGGTCGGCTACGATTTCATAGCCCAGGCATTCTCCGGCATCATGCACATGACCGGCAGTCCGGATGGACCGCCACAGTTTGTCGGGCTCGGGATTGCCGATGTGAGCAGCGGCGTCCACGCCTTTGCCGCCCTGGGCTATGCCTTATACCACCGGGAACGCACCCGTGTCGGCCAGTATATAGACCTGTCCATGATTGACGCCATGTTCCATATGCACGAGGTCAATGTGCAGGGCCATACCATGAGCAAAGGCGAGTTTGTGCCGCTCCGGATGGGATCTCACCATCCCCTGGTGTGTCCGTGTGGGGTGTTCAAAGGGCCCGAGGGCTGGATAGTCGTCCTCGTCCTGGACCGCCAGTGGGCCAATATGTGTCAGGCTATGGGCAAGCCAGAGTTGATTGAAGACGCCCGCTTTGCGACTAATGCCGTGCGAGGGGAAAACCAGGGCGAACTCATTCCGATTATCGAGGCGTGGATGCAGGCGCAGCAGAGCGATGAGGCCGTCCTCCACATCTTTGAAGAGCATCGGGTTCCGTCCGCTCCCGTTATGTCCATCACCGATATTTTAGCCCATCCGTATTTCAAGGCACGGGAAATGGTGCGGACGGTCCCTGACCCCATCCTGAGAGAAGTCACCATCCCAGGCTTCCCGTTCAAGTACTCCGAGTTCCCCCAACTCCCGGACATTCAAGCTCCGCTTTTAGGCCAGCACAGTGCCGAGGTGCTGCGGGAGCAACTCAGCTATAGCAACGAAACCATCGCCGCACTCCAAGCGAAAGGGGTGCTGTATGCCGAGGACCGTTAGCGTGTGCCGGACAGACCCGGCTCCACTGGTCAGCTTCTCAGTCAAGACAAAAAACAAGGAGAAAATATGGCAATGATTCCCGTTGAGCAGGTGGAAATTTTCGGCTCTGGCGTGCTCAGAGCTGAAGGTGTGGTCATTGATAAAGAAGGCAACGCCTGGGGGGGCGGGCGCAATGGCATCGTCTATAAAGTCAGTCCGGACGGGGTCGTCCACGAGGTCGCCCAGTTGCCGGACCGGGCCATCCCCAACGGCGTCACGCTGGACCGCGAGGGCAATTTTGTCTACTGCGACCTCAGACATAAAGCGGTGATGCGGCTGTCACAAGACGGGAAAGTTTCCCTCGTTGCCGACCACGCCGGAGACTTTCCGATTTCGATTCCGAACTTTGCCAGCTATGACGCCGAGGGCAATCTCTACGTCTCGAACTCCAGTTCCCAGCCGGGCCGCGAGGTGTTTAAGGAGTTTGTGAATCCTCAGCCCAACGGCGCGGTAGTGCGTATCCGCCCCGACGGCCGGGGTGAGGTCGTTGCTACCGGGATTTATTTCGCTAATGGAACGGCCATCGACCCCGACGAAGATGCGGTCTACGTTCTGGAGAGTTCGCGCAACGACTGCGTCCGCATTCAGATCAAGAAAGATGGGACCTTTGGTCCTCCCGAAATCTATGCCAAAGACTTTCCGGCCCTGCCGGACGGGATGGCCTTTGATGTGGACCGCAACCTGTATATCACGCTGCCCGGCGTACCCGAGAACGGCAAGCTGGAGCCCCGAAATCGGGTCATCAAGGTCGACCCGAACGGCAACTGGGAGACCTTCGTCCACGACCCGGACGGCACCGTACTGGCCTTTCCAACCAACTGCGCGTTTGGCGGCCCTGACATGCAAGACCTCTTTATCGCCAACCTGGAGGGAGATCATATGAATAAGGTCCGCACCCCAGTCCGGGGCCACCCCCTGTATCACCAACGCTAACCATACGGAGCCTTCTCATGCAAAAGAGTGACGAACGGATTCTTACCACTCACGTTGGCAGCCTGCCGCGTAATCCTGAGCTGACCGATCTGCTGATTGACCAGGAGCAGGGCAAGGCCATAGATGCCGCGGCTCTGGAGCACCAATCCGAAAGAGCCGTTCAACACGTGATTGATGAACAACTCAAAGCCGGCGTGGACATCATCAACGACGGCGAACAGCCGCGCATCGGTTTTCAGACCTATGTGCCGCAGCGCATGCGCGGCTTTGGCGGGGAGAGCAAACGACCCACACCGCAAGACATGGCTGAATTTCCGGATTTTATGGCGATGATGCAGCGGCGCAATATGATGCGGGCCAAGGTCTTCAACGCTCCGCAGGCCATTGGCGAGCTTGCCTATGACGACCTGTCCGCCGTGGAGCAGGAATGTGCGTTGTTTCTGCGCTGTACTGAGCAGGGGGCGTTCACCGAACGCTTCATGACCGCGGCTTCGCCCGGCATCATTGCCACCACCATGCTCAATGCCCATTACGACTCGCACACGGCCTATGTGCTGGCCGTGGCTGAGCAGATGAAGAAGGAGTACGAATACATCTACGCCCAGGGTTTGTTGCTGCAACTCGACGCCCCTGACCTCGCGATGGAGCGGACCTTCCTCTTTCAGGAGCAGACACTGACCGAATTTCAGAAGACCATCGAGGTTCATATCGAGGCCGTCAACCGCGCGACCGAGAATATTCCGGCCGAGCGTATCCGGTTGCATATCTGCTGGGGGAATTATGACGGGCCCCACAACTACGATGTGCCGCTGGCCGATATTCTGCCCACTCTCTACCAGGCCAAGGTCGGGGCCCTGTCCATCGAACTGGCCAACCCCCGCCACCAACACGAATATAAAGCCTTCCGGCAGCATCCTTTACCCGACTCAATGCTGCTCATCCCCAGCGTGATCGATTCCACCACCAACTATATCGAGCATCCGGAAATCGTCGCCGACCGCCTCTGTCAGGTGGTTGACGTTATCGGCGACCGGAGTCGGATTATTGCCGGTTCGGACTGCGGCTTTGGCACGTTCGCCGGCTGGGAGATGGTGTCCGAGGGCGTGGTGTGGGCAAAACTACGGGTGTGTGCGGAAGGCGCGCGCCTCGCCTCGCAGCGCTTGTGGGGATAAGAGGACTCGGCGCTATACTGACTTTCTGGAATCCTTTCAGCCGCCGCTATCACCGTAAGCACATCGTCATGGCTCGCGGCCCGTGTGGACCGCACGTCAGCTCGATCAACCCATCACAGGCGCCCTGCATGGACTCCGAAGGGAGCCCTCTCAATAAACGCCAGGAAAAATCCGGTACTTCACTCGTGCCTGATACTCTGCCCACTTCTCTGCACCGTACTTCTCGGCACAGAGCCTGTCGTCTTCAAGTTGACGCCACACAAACAGCGAGACGATGAAGACAAAGTAGGTCCAAGCCCACGGATTAGTGAAGTAGCCGAATACCAGGGCAATTGACAGGGCAAGGAACCCCTCGCCCAGGTAGTTGAAGTGGCGGGCCACACCCCATAGACCGTTGCACAGAATCTTGCGGTCGCCAGCCTCAATGTACTCGGGCTCGATGAGCCCGAGGAATTTGCGCTCGGGCCATCGCTTGAATGTGTATTTCTGCAAGTTGGCGCCGCGCGAGATACTCCATCCGAAGAGGAACAGCGCAGCCATTCCGATAAGCCAGACATACGTCCATGCCGGCGAGAATCCGGGGTCCGGGTAAGCGGCCATGCCCCACAACGGGAGGATGAACAGCCACCCGTAGACTACGAGGCCACCCCAGAACAACTTGAAGCCGAGATTCTCATGGATCAGATCGTAGGTATAGAGCTGGACGCGCTCAAAGATGAAGTAGTCCAGCACGTAGAACGTGAAGAACGCCGCATACAGGAAAACGCCTGGATTGGAGTTTTCGCCAAAGAGTTCGTAGTGGTACACGGCCCCGGACAGGGCGTTGAGCGAGAACATCGTCCCACCGACGGCATAGAAATACATCTTTACGTCGAAGCGGTTGTTGAAGAACGACAGCTCCCGAGCCCGCCCAACCCACAGATCCACGATGGGATTCTTTATCTTCCCTTGCGGCTGGCTGTACACCGCTACGATGGTAAAGAGAGTAGTGAAGACCGTTCCGCCAGCCACAGCATAGATCGAGGACCGGTAGAACCAATCACGCGGCATCCCGGTGAGCTCGAAAGCCCACACGATCAGCGCGAGTGCAAATACCAGAATACCGTTTAGCCGATAGTTGCGAGGTTTACCGGTCTGCGGATTGATGACGTAGCCGGGAACCCGCCTTCCTGGCAGCATGAGCTGCGCCAGGAAAAACACGGCGAAGATCACCAGCGGGGTGAAAAACCCCGCAATCGCTTCCGTCCGGGAAAGCTCGAAAAGGTGGCCAATACCAAGCCATTCAATCATGACCGCCCCCTTCCTCCAGTGACGTGGTCATTAACCACCCTCGGACTGTCCCCTGTTGTAGCTACCCAGTATTACCCTGCCGAAAGCCGCCCTTCAGTCATTTTTTATAGAGGTCTCTTCTGAAACGGACAGGCGATGGTCTCTCAGTAAACGCGAGAGTATCGATCTCCGACCTTTCGTTTTAGGCTCCGGTCACATTTGCCGTCCAGCCTTTGTCTTTATCGACCGTTGTGGCCGAGATCTTCTTCGAGGCGTAAAAGCCGACCAGCCCCAGGGCGTCTTTTATCTGTAGCCGCCCGATTGGCCCCGAGGTATAGGTCACATTCAGGATATTACGTGCGGGGTCGATGATGAACGCCGCCGGTTGGATGATATTGCGCTTCTCCTCGTACCAGCAGGTCAGGGTCGCGGCCGTGGCCGGACCGTCCACGCCGTAGATGACGGGAAACGTCAGCCCCGACTTATCGACCGTCTGCTGGGCCTTGTCGAGCGGGTCGGTTGAGATGGCATACACCGAGATCCCGGTTGCCTGGGCCTGCTCGAGATTGGCCTGATAATCAGCCAACTGCTGATCGCAGAACGGTCACCAGTGAGCCCGATAGGTCAGGACGATAGCGTACGGGGTCGAGATGTCGGCCGGCAGATTGACCGTCCCTCCGCCGACGCTCGGACCGCTGATGGCGGGAAAAGGATCTCCGGGGTGAAGGCGTTCCATAGCTGTGCTCCTTTCTGGGATGTGCGCCGGATCAGGGCGGACAAGGCGCGGTGGGCCACCTATAGCCATGACCCTGCGGCGCGTCAAGGCAAGAATGCGCCGCGCCGGTCTTCTGCTACACTCCAGCCCTGTGCTACACTCCGGCCCATGATCAGCCCGTTGCCTCCGTCTCCCGAGCCTCCGGGTCTCATTTCAGAATTTGCTGCGCTCAGTCTGTGATATTGCACGCATGGCCAGATCATCCCGACCTTCGGCGTCTAAGACGGGCGCGAAGAAAAACCCGCCCCGGACCCTGCTCGGTACTATAGGCGCCGGGCTACGGAAAATACCCACGACTTTTGTCCTGGTGCTGATCGGACTTTTTATTTATTTCCGCCCGCCGGACGAGGCTGAGCCACCAGAGCAACAAGTCGAAGATTCAATAGCCGACGAGGAGCCACAGCCCCCGTTGGACCTGCCCACCAATATCAGCCCGGCCTTTTGGACCTGTGTCTACCGCACCGACACCCAGCTCTCCGAAAGCCTCTGGGCGGATGTGTACTACGGCATGGAAGCCAGCGACGCCGGGCGCGCGGTGTCCGTTTCCGTCTCTCCACAATGGGCCAACCTGACACCTGACCAGCGTTCCACTGTAGTCGAACTGGTGGCGACGACCTGGCAAAAGAACAGCCAGGATTTGGCGGTATTTGAGCCAGGAGCCGGGCTGGAAAGCGTGACGCTCAAAAGAGCGGAAGACGACATGGTTGTGGCAGTCTGGACACCTGACGACGGGGTTGAGCTCATCGAGGAAGCTTCCTAATCGTAACACAGCGGAACAGGAATATGAGGCGAAAGGAAGGCATGCAGCCCGATTTGTTTTCTACCATAGAGTGGCGGGACGGTGCGGTGGTGATGATCGATCAACGCGCCTTACCCACCAGGGAAGTATACCGCACCTATACGGGTTACCGCAGCGTTGCGCGCGCCATTACCGATATGGTGATTCGCGGGGCCCCCGCGATTGGCGTTGCGGCTGCTATGGGGATCGCGCTTGGCGTGCGACAGCTCAAACGGAGTGTACAGCCCGACGTGTTTGCACGCATCTGTCAGGTCTTTGCTGCCACCCGCCCGACCGCGGTCAACCTCTTTTGGGCCATTGACCGCATGCAACGCCGGTATGAGAAAATGCGGGCCAAAGGCCGTGACGCTCTGATTGCCGCCCTGGAGCAGGAAGCCTTGAAAATCTACCGGGAAGACCTGGCCGCCAATCGGCGTATGGGTCGCCACGGCGCAAAACTGATTCCTCAGGGAGCGACGGTTTTAACCCATTGTAACGCCGGAGCGCTGGCAACGGCCGGATATGGAACCGCCCTTGGGGTGATCCGGTCCGCCTGGGAGCAGGGCAAGAATATCTCCGTCTTTGTGCCGGAAACCCGGCCGTATTTACAGGGCGCACGTTTAACCGCCTGGGAACTCGTGCGCGAAGGGATTCCCGTAACTCTGATTACCGACAATATGATCGGCCATTTCATGCAAAAGGGCACGATTGATTGCGTGATTGTCGGCACCGACCGTACTGCGGCTAATGGAGATGTGGCCAATAAGATCGGAACGTACACGTCCGCCGTGCTGGCCGGGCGACACAAGGTGCCGTTCTATGTAGCCGCTCCAACCACGTCGATTGATCTGGATTGTCCCTCGGGCAAGAAGATTCCGATCGAAGAGCGGTCTGCACGGGAAGTCACCCATGTGCTGCGCCAACAGATTGCCCCCAGCGAGGTCGCGGTTGCTCATCCGGCGTTTGATGTCACCCCCCATCGCCTGGTCAGCGCGATCATCACCGAAAAGGGGATCGCCCGCGGCCCCTATTCGCAGTCGTTGCCGAAATTTGTCAAAAGAAAACGCTGAGACGGATATCCGCACTCATCCCGCTGATCGTTGGACAATTGTGTCAACCAGCCTAGCGTGTTCCGGCGCGCCTATTGCAGGCAACGGGAGAGACGGCTGGTCGGTAATGCGTTGCCTCAGTTGCTCAACACGCCGTTGCGCTTCGGCCACCCGCTCCTTAGTCAAAACGCCTTGTTGCACCGCTCGCCGGCACGCATCCCGAGCGCTGAGGGCGTGCTCCAGGCTCTGGCAGACCAGTAAGAGATCAGCCCCGGCGCTGAGCGCCTGAACCGCGGCGGCTGCAACAGACGAATGCCGGACAATAGCGCCCATCTCCAGGTCGTCCGAGACAATGACGCCCTGGAATCCTAATCGTTTTCGCAGCAGATCGTTCATAATGACGGAGGAGAGCGAGGCAGGTTGTTGCGGGTCCAGGGCCGGATAGACAACGTGGGCGGTCATCAGGAGTTCGATTTCCTGGACAATAGCGGCTTGAAAAGGACGGAGGTCAACCGCCTCCAGGGTCGCGCTGTCTCGCTCGTCGTAGGGCAGGTCGTCGTGCGAATCGATGACGGTCGCCCCGTGCCCAGGGAAATGTTTGCCGCATGGGAGGACGCCCGCCGCGCGCAGTCCGGCAGCAAGGGCACAGCCAAACTCCGCCACCCGCTGCGGGTCAGAGCCAAACGCGCGGTCGCCAATAACGGTGTTGGCGGGATTGCTGTACACATCTAGTACGGGGGCAAAGTCAATATCTATCCCCACGCTGCGCAGCTCCCGCCCAAGGGCAACCCCGACCTCATGGGCAAGTTGCGGCGAGCCGGTCTGGCCGATCTGTAAAGCGGGCGGGAAATGGGTAAACGGCGGTGAGAGACGATGAACACGCCCGCCTTCGGCGTCAAGCGCAATCAAGGGGGGGTGCTCGGGGGTCAGGGCATGGATGTCCGCACACAGGGCCCGAAGCGTGTCCGGGTCCGTATAATTTCGCTGAAAGAGGATGATGCCACCGGGCTGCAAGTCTGCAAGCAGACGGCGCGTCTCAGCATCAAGCGTTGGATGGGGAATGCCAACCATCAGGCATTCCCCAATGTTATCTTGAGAAGGTCGACTGCTCATAACCGTACTCTAGCAAGAAGGCCGATACGAGAAAAGAAAATCCCACAGTACCTAGACAATCCTCGGACAAATATGCTAACAGCACGCCCATACTATTGCTTTGCCCTAGACGGGAGAGCCGCCGGGCGACAAACCGGTCGACCCAAACAGGCTCTGTCAGGGCAAAAAGATAGTGACGGCAGACCGCTTGGATCCAGTTGTACGGACCGAGACGGACGGCAGAAGCTAGACGGCAGGGAATAGTGACAGCGGGCAGCTCTGGCAAAAGCCCGCATAGTCTTCACACCATCCTCCCTGTCCCCACGCCCTCCGACTGTGGTCCATGGAGAAGCTGTAGAAGGAGGGACAACATGCAATCCGCAAAGATTTCGGTTCCTGAACTGCAACGGCTGAAGGCGTCCGGGCAAAAGATCACGGCCCTCACCGCCTACGACTACCCGTTTGCCCGCATCCTGGACGAGTGTGGCATCGATTTTCTCCTGGTCGGCGATTCTCTGGGCACGACCGTGCAGGGGGCGGATACGACCCTGCCGGTCACGATGGACGATATGGTCTATCACCTCAGGCTGGTCAACCGGGCGCGCCCGCGTGCCCTCATTGTGGGCGATATGCCGTTTCTCTCCTACCAGGCCGGCATTTGTGAGGCGATTGCCAATGCCGGGCGCTTACTCAAGGAAGGCGGGGCCGAGGCCGTCAAACTGGAGGGCGGCGTCAACATCGCCCGGGTTATCAAGGCCATCGTGAATGTGGATATTCCCGTGATGGGCCATATCGGTCTGACGCCGCAATCGGTGCACCGCATGGGCGGCTATAAGGTCCAGGGCAAGAAATCGGGCCGCCAGCCCGGCGCGCGGGAACGGCTCATCGAAGACGCCGAAGCCGTCACCAATGCCGGCGCTTTTGCCGTGGTCTTGGAGGGTGTCCCCATGGACCTGGCTGCCGAGATAACGGATATGCTGCCGATTCCAACCATTGGGATTGGTGCCGGCCCGCACTGCGACGGTCAGATTCTGGTGATGCATGACCTGCTGGGTATGTCCGGTGACTTCACGCCCAAATTCGTTAAACGCTACGCCAATCTGGAACAGGTCGTGGCCGACGCGGTGAACGCCTATATCAGCGAGGTGCGGGAGCAGGCCTTCCCCCAGGATGAGCACTCGTTCCATTAGAGCCTTTCAGGAAACTTCACGTGCAGATTATTCGGACCGTTCGAGAGATGCAGCGCTGGTCGGAAGATCAGCGCCTGGAGCGTAAGACCGTGGCCTTTGTCCCTACTATGGGATTTTTGCACGAGGGCCATCTCAGCCTGGTGCGCGAAGCGAAAAACCGAAGCGACGTGGTTGTGGTCTCCATTTTCGTCAATCCCATGCAATTCAATCAGGCGTCTGACTTCGATAAATACCCGCGTGACGAGGACCAGGACGAACGTGCCCTGGAAGCACTGGGCACCGACGTGTTGTTTATGCCGCCGCCGACTGAAATCTATCCCGATGGCTACCAGAGCGCGGTTGAGGTCGAGAAAGTCAGCCAGCCTTTGTGCGGGGCCTTTCGTCCCGGCCATTTTCGGGGGGTGACTACGGTGGTGGCCAAGCTGTTCAATATGGTCAAGCCGCACAGCGCTCTGTTTGGCGAGAAGGATTTCCAGCAGTGTGTTGTCATCAAGCGCATGGTCCAGGACCTGAACTTTGACATCGATATCGTCGCCCTGCCGACAGTACGCGAAGACGACGGTCTGGCCATGAGTTCCCGGAATGCCCGGCTGAGCACGGCCGAACGAGAGACGAGCCTGTGCGTGTCGCGCGCGCTCACGGCTGCCCAGGAGTTGGTCTCCGGCGGCCAGTCCTCCTCGGCCGTGATTCTCCAGGCTGTGCAGCAGATATTAACTCAAAACGCCGAGGTGCGGGTTGAGTATGCCTCTCTATGTCATCCCGAGACGCTCGAAGAAGTAGGGCAGATAACCGGCCCTACTTTATTGGCCATCGCGGTCTGGGTCGGCGATGTCCGGCTGATTGATAATAGTGTGCTCCAATAGGCTCGAAGTTCGCGTATGGCCAAACAGAAATCCGCCCAGAGAGCGATCTGCGTCAATCGCAAGGCGCGGCACGACTATATCATCAACGAAACCATCGAGGCCGGGATTGTGTTGAACGGCGGAGAGGTCAAATCGCTCCGGGACGGTCGAGCTAATCTCAAGGACAGCTATGGCCGGATCGACAAGGGCGAGGCGTTTTTATTGAACGCGCATATCAGCGACTACAAACCGGCCCATTATTTCAACGGCGATCCCAACCGCAGGCGCAAGCTCCTCCTGCACAAAAAAGAAATCCTGCGGCTGATGGGCAAAACAAAGGAGCAGGGATTGACCCTGGTTCCTCTGCGGCTGTACTTTAAGGAAGGCCGGGTCAAGGTAGAGTTGGCTTTGGCCAAGGGTAAACGGACGTATGACAAGCGTGCTGCCATTCGCGAACGCGAGATGAAGCGCGATGTTCAACGTGCCATGCATAGACGAACAGGCTAGGGTATGTCTTCTGGTCTTTTCTCTGTGTGAGAGACATAACTGCGATAAGGGGGCGATCTGGTTTCGACGGGGGCTAGAAAGCCAGGGCTGCATGCCGGGGTTCTGTCCCGCCCGTAAAACGGACAGGCTGCAAATATAACTGCAGACGATTTTGACTACGCTCTTGCTGCCTAGTGCAGCTTGCGTCTTACCGATCCGCGCCCGTAGGGTCGGCTAAGGCGACACAAATCGGGATAGGGCTCGCATCGTGCCGAAGGGTGCGCGCCCGAAACTCTACTTTGGCTGGTCTGAGGGCATCCTGCTCGTAGGAGGCCCGAGGATGAGATAAAAATACGAGCTACGCATTGTAGATGCCTTGAGTGGACTACTTTCGGACGCGGGTTCGATTCCCGCCGCCTCCATCATTCTCCAGGACAGGACACGTCTCTTCGAGGAGACGTGTGTCCTATAGCTTCTTTTCATTATGGGCGCTCGGAGCACCGCCTAGCACTGACTCTGGGCATGCCTCAAATATAGAGCCTAATCGACCCTACGGGACTCCAGTCTTGGCAGGACGTGTGCGCCGAATGTATCGATGTCGTGCTTAAAGTCGGGAAATGCGAACATACAGGCAGCCACTTCGGCTTCATCGTAGATTCTGTCCAGGTAAGAGGCCACTTTACGGTAAGAGCCCACCAAGGTCGGCAAGCCCATAAACATGGATTTACGTTTCAGGCTCTCGGACATGCCTTCGGACTTGTCCAATTCCGCTTGGCCGACAAGGTTTGCAATAGCCACCTCATCGGCGCCGGCGACGATATGCTCGAAACGTTTTTCCGCCTCCGCGTCTGTTTCCGCGGCGAAGACATTGAACAGGGCAATGGTGCCCACGTCACGGCCGAGCTTTCCGGCGTAGTCCTGAAGCTTTGATGTGATGGCGCTGAACGTCTTGATGTCTGCTTCGATGTCGTGCGTGTTGCCGCCGGCGATGACGAAATTCCGGTCACCCATTTCGGCGGTGTAGCGAATGCCGCGATCCGATTGACCGGCACACACCAGGGGAATGCGCCTTGACGGCACCGGCTTGATCTCGGCGTCGTTCATGGTGAAGTATGTGCCCTTGAAATTGCTCCTGCCGGTGTCCCAGAGATCCGTCAGGATCGTGACATACTCGGTCGCATAGTCGTAGCGGGTTTCGTAATGTTCGTCGCCCGGCCACAAGCCCATTTGATTGAACTCATCCTTGTACCAGCCGGAGACGATATTGAGCCCGAAACGGCCTGGGCAGACGGCTTCGATGGTCGTGGCCATACGGGCCGCCACCGCTGGATGCATGGACAGGCTGGTGACCGAAGGGAACAGATGGATGGTCTTGGTCACCGGAGCCAATGACGCGGTTAAGGTAAAGGAATCAAGGGCATAGTCCCAATATTTCGTTTCCCCACCAAAGCCTCGGAATTTCACCATAGATAGGGCAAAATCGAATCCCAGCGCTTCGCATTTCAAGGTGACGTCCCGGTTCAGTTCCCACGTGGGCCAAGTGGGCGGTATATTGCGTGAAATGATAAAACCGCCCTTGGCGATGGGCAGGAAAATACCAATTTCCATCATGGGAACGGTCTCCCCTCCATCATCTATCCTAGCAACGCCATTTTGCATTGGATAGTCCCGGAAAACCGTTTGTGACAGGAGGGGCATAGCGCGGCGTTGATGCAGGTACAGCGGCCTACCGGACCTCTCTACACAACTGCCGGACGGCTGTCCTTAGTAAAAGCACGAGAGCAGGCGCTCCTCTATGCGAAAAATCGACACCAGAAGAGGTAGACGACTCAAAACCAACGTTTTAATGTACGAAGGCTATGAAGGAGAACCACGATGAGTTCCGATAAAACCGGCGGCCCCGTAGGCGCGCCGACAGACAGTGAGCTGCGTGCGGCCGCGCAGGCTTTATTCCTCGATCTGGACCGGGGCGACCTGGATTTCTTCGCCACCGCGATGGACAGGTTTGTCGACGACTACAATGCCATCGACGCCATGGACGCACCGACCCTGCCGACGAAATACCCGCGCGGTGAGGGGTATCGTCCGACCGGCGATGAGAACCGTTACGGTGCCTGGCAGTGGAAGTGTCCAATTAAAGGCGCGGCGTCCGGCAAGCTCGTCGGCAAACGCGTCGCTATCAAGGACAACATCAGCGTTGCGGGCATGCCTATGCTGAACGGCTCGGCGCTGTATGAAGGCTTTATCGCCGACGAAGACGCGACCGTCGTGACCCGCGTGCTTGATGCCGGCGGCGAAGTGGTCGGCAAGGCCGTGTGCGAAAACTTCTGCTATTCCGGCGGCAGCCATACGTCGGCGTCGGGTCCGGTGAGGAACCCGCGCAACCCCGACTTCATGACCGGCGGCTCGTCGAGCGGCTGCGCCGCATTGATTCTGACGGGTGAATGTGACATGGCGATCGGCAGCGACCAGGGCGGCTCCGTACGCATGCCGAGCTCGTGGTCTGGCTGCGTCGGGATCAAGCCGACTCACGGCCTCGTGCCCTATACCGGCGCCGGACCCATCGAGCACACGATCGATCACCTCGGGCCGATGGCTGCCTCGAGCCTCGATTGCGCTCTATTACTCGAAGTCATCGCGGGCTACGACGCTGGCCTCGACCCGCGTCAGGTGGCGGCGTTGCAGGCAAAACCCTATAGCGAACTTGTCGGCCAGGGGATTGAGGGGCTGCGGATCGGTATCGTGCGCGAAGGCTTCGGCGCACCGGGCTCGGAAGCGGATGTGGATGAATCTGTGATGGCTGCGGCCCGGCGACTGCAGGAAGCCGGTGCCGTGGTCGGAGAAATCTCCATCCCAATGCACACCGAGGCCCTGAAGATCATGTTCACAAGTTCCGTCGACGGGACGCTGTCAACGTGGAGCGATCAGGGTCCGGCGGGTGGAAACGCAGATGGCCACCACCCGCTCGGAGCGATCCGCTTCTTTCAGGAGGCGCGCAAAACCCGGGCGGCAGAGCTGCCGGACATGGCCAAGACCGTGCTGTTGTTCGCGCAGGTCATGCGTGCGCGTTACGGAAACTATTATTCCGCCAAGGCACAAAACCTCGTTCGCACGCTCCGCGCCGCCTATGATCGCGCATTCGATACATGCGATCTGCTCGTGATGCCGACGACCGTGATGAAAGCTCACCGGATCCCGCCCCCGGACGCATCCCGTGAAGTCGTCATGGGGCTCACGCTCGACATGATCGGCAACACCGCGCCCTTCGATGCGACGAGCCACCCGTCGATGAGCGTGCCGACCGGTCTGTCGAACGGTCTGCCCGTCGGTATGATGATTACGGGACGCTACGGTGAAGACGATGTTGTGCTGCGTGCCGGGCATGCATTCGAGACGTTGCGCGGACCGTTTTGAGCGCTCGCAAAACGCTGCTGACGGATAAGCTGTGCCGCCTCGGCGCCGGGCGGCTGTCAGGAAGAGACCTGTTAATGACGGGTTCGCAGCGCCCCGGCATTCATGGTCGCAAGCCGAATCAGGGGAGAGTGCGATGAGTTCACAGAGCGAAATTCACTACGAAGTCGTCTGGCCAAAATCGCCGCTCGCGGTACAGACACGGCCTCTCGCCGAGCGACTCGATACGCTCGAGGGCAAACGCGTCGGGTTCCTGTGGGATTTCCTGTTTCGCGGTCACGAGCTTTTTCCGGTCATCGAAAAAGAACTGCAGAACCGCTTCACCGGGATCGAAATCGTCGGATACGACGAATTCGGCAACACGCACGGGGGCGATGAAGCCGAGGTGATTGCCGCGCTTCCCAACCGGTTGCGTGACCGCCGTATCGACGCCGTCGTCTCCGGGGTGGGATGTTGAGGGAGTTGTACGCCCGCCGTGATGCGGGCATCGATTGTCGCGGAAGCCGTCGGGGTGCCATCGGTGTCGCTGGTCTGCGAAGGTTTCGAACGCCAGGCGTCGGCCACTGGGCGCGGCGCGGGATTCGACGGTCTTCCCCTCGGCGTGCTGCGCGGGCACGTGGACGCGCAGAGCTACGACGAGATGATCGGTTCCCTGCGTGACGCGACGCTCGACCAGATCATAGCCGGCCTCACCAGCGCGCCGGTCGTCGGTGAGGGCGCTGCCGCCGAGCCCGCGCCACTGGACGTCGTCGCCACGGGAACGATTGACGAGATCAACGAACGTTTCACCGCTGAGGGGTGGAGCGATGGACTACCGGTCGTTCCGCCGACCCAGGACCGGGTCGCGGCGTTTCTCGCCGCGCTGAACGATGACCCCTGGAGAATAATCGGCACCGCCCGACCCTCGGGCCGCGATATCACGGTCTGGTCGGTTGCCGTCAATGCCGTCATGACCGGCTGTCAGCCCCGGCACCTGCCCGTGCTCTTGGCGCTCGCCGAAATCATCGCCGATCCCGGTTACGGCGTAGAGCACTCGGGCAACACCACCGGGGCCGACGCCCTCGTCATCGTTAATGGGCCGTCGATGGCCGAACTCGGCTTCAATGCCCGGCAGGGGGTACTGCGGGAGGGCGCCCACGCAAATACCAGCGTCGCCCGGTGGCTCCGGCTGTATCTGCGCAATGTCTGTGGATTCACCGCCGACGAACACGATAAAGCCACGTTCGGTAACAGCACCCGGGTGGTATTGGCCGAAGACGAGCAGACGCTGACCGACATCGGCTGGCAACCGCTGAGTGCGGAGTTCGGGTTCGGGCGGGGCGACGACGTGGTCACCATGGCCCGCATGAACAGCGGCCTCATCCTCGGCAGCGTCTTCGGATCGGCGGGCGATGCGATCGTATCGTATCTGGCCGACGGCCTCGTTCGAGTCAGCGGCTGGGACCTCGCGCACATCCACGAGTTCGGACAGGGCCATTATCGACCGCTGCTGATACTTTCCCCGATGCTGGCGCGCACATTCGCCCGATCCGGCTGGAGTAAGGATGACATCAAGCAGGCGCTGTTCGTGCAGGCACGGCTGCCGGCGGTCAGGTTCGAGCAGTTCATCGGCGAGTGGAGCAACATCGATGCGGAGCGCCGCACCCTGTTCGAACTGGCGACCGAGGGTCTGGTCCCGCCGGTCTTCGGCGAGTCCAACGACCCGCAACGCCTCGTGCCGATCGTGACCGAGGCCTCGAAGTTTCTGATCGCCGTTGCAGGCGACCCGAACCGGAATAATGCTTACGTTATGAGTAACGATGGCCCGCACGGTGACTGGACGGCCAAGGCCGTCCCATGAACCCCTACGCCTTCGGCATCATCACGAGCATCGTGATCTATCTGCTGATCGGAAATTACGCTGGCCGGCGGGTCAAAGATGTCGATGATTATTTCGTTGCGGGGCGTGACAGCTCGACCTTACTGATAGCCGGCACCCTGGTCGCCAGCTATCTGAGCACCGCCGCGTTCCTGGGTGAAACCGGGTTTACGTATCAAGGGCACGGCGCGATCCTCATGATCCTGGTCGGGGTCAATATCGTCGGCTACGTCTTGGGCGCGGCGTTCTTCGGCCGCTATGTCAGACGCAGCCAGGCGATAACCGTCGCCGAGTTCTTCGGCAAGCGCTTTAACAGTCGGCGCGTGCAGGCCGCCGCTGGCGTGACGGTTATCGGGGGGGTCACCGCCTATTTGCTGGCTGTGACCCAGGGGGCATCACTGGCGATATCGGAAGTGATGCATATTCCCTATGACGTGACGTTGCTGATCGTCTGGATCGGTTACACCTCATTCACAATATATTCCGGCTCGCGAGGCGTGGTGTTGACGGATACCGTCATGTACCTGCTGTTCACCTTCGTCGCTTTCCTCTCTCTCTACTATATCCTCGGCGAGACCGGTGGATGGTTCGCCACCATCGAGTCCCTGGCGGTATACGAAGCCAAGCCGGCAATCATATCCTGGCACGGTGTCGTCGGAGCGGATTCACGCTGGCAGACGCCGTTCGATTCGGTTGGCTGGGGTCTCGTGCTCGGGATCTCGTGGGCATTCACGATTGCGGTGAGCCCGTGGCAATCGAGCCGCTACCTCATGGCGAAAAACGAGCACACCGTGATTCGGTCGGCTTGCTTCGCGAGCGCGTCGGTCGTGGTGCTGTATTGGGCGTTGGTGGTGTCTGCCGCCGCCGTTAATCTCCTCAACCCGGATATCGAGCCCAACGAGAGGGCAATGATCTGGGCGGCTTTCAACGCCATGCCGACCTATGCGGGCGTGTTGTTCATGACCGGCGTGGTGGCTGCCGCCCTGTCATCGGCGTCGACGTTTCTCTCCTTGATCGGATTCAGCGCGACGAACGATCTGATCGAGATTGGCGAGGGCGATGAACGTCGCAAGCTCCGGTTGAGCCGCTATACCATGCTGGCGGTCGGGATCGTCATCCTGATCATTGCGTCTTTCCAACCGCCCGCAATCATGATGATCAGCTATTTTGCGGCGACGCTGTTTTCATCGTCGTGGGGACCGGTGGCCTTCATGAGCGTGTGGAGTACACGTATCACGGCAGATGGCGCTTTTTGGGGGATCGTCGTCGGCTTCGTTGGGAACCTGATACTGAAGATCCTCTCGGTCTTCGAGGTGATATACCTTCCGGTTTATCTCGATCCATTCGTGATTGGCATCGTATTGAGCTTCGTAACGATTATTCTCGTCTCGCGAAATGGCCGGGTCACCCAGGAGGAACATCTTTATCGTATGAAGGTGCATCAAACGCCGCCCACTGAATGCGATCCCTTACTGATTGCCAAAACCTTGTGGTTCGCGAAGGGTTTGATGGTCTGTGGCGCGGTCCTGACGATACTCATGATCGTGTTTTACGTGTTGCCGTACGAACAGGCGGTCGGACACGAGGCCGACTCCCTGAGTCTGGCCCGGTGGTTCTTGTCATGAGCGGCGAGCTGATTCTCTCGATCGGGTACGGCGGTATCCTCTTCCTGTGCGGCGCGTTCGCCTACTGGTGGACCAAGCGCGCCTACGGCGAACGTCACGAGGGGCCGGATCAACACTCGTAGCCCGCGAGAAACCCTGGCCAGATACACGCTATGAAAAAGCTGACCACCTCCGAGGCGAGGAAAAATTGGTTTCGAGTGCTCGACGAAGTCGCCGCCGGGGAAGTCGTTGTCCTGGAGCGAAAGGGGCAGAGGCTCATTTTACGCAGGGAAGACAAAGAAGTCACAAAATCGAAGCAACAATTTCCTGACTATACAGGTCTCCTACGTGTTCCTGATGCCGATCAGGCTGACCAGTGGAGTTGGGATTGGCAGGGGGAAAGCCAAGACCTCGTGTCGGTCTCTCGAAAAAAACAGTGACTATTCTGCTCTCGTCTGTTCTCTGAAAGGCTCTGAAGATTCCATGTTTACAGGAATTTTTCTTTCCTGAAAGTCTTTCATGTTTCTTTGACCCCATAAATCTCCTAAATTGATATTCTGTCGATGACCTCATGTTGTCATTCCTATGGTGGCATGTCATCATATAAGCTATGATTCGGACTCAGGTACAGCTTACCGAACAACAGTTGCTCCGACTGCGGGCACTTGCTGCGGAGCGAGGATTATCGATTTCCGAGTTGGTGCGTAACGGAGTGGATCATATCCTCAGTCACGCCGAGCGAGGGGAGCACGGAGACCGGGCGCAGCGTGCGATCGCCGCCGTGGGACGCTTCCATTCCGGACGCGCCGACGTGGCCCGTCGCCATGACGCCTATCTTGCCGCTGCTTATGAAACACCCGAGGAGTGAAGAGGTATTTATTGACACGTCCGCTTTCTACGCCGTCCTGGACGCGGACGACGAGGTGCATGCTCAGGCACGCGTGGGGTGGATGGGACTGGTTCGCGACGGCAAACCATTGGTGACCTCGAACTACGTGTGCGTGGAGACCTGCGCTCTTGTTCAAGCGAGGCTCGGGATGGATGCCGTACGTGTTTTCTTCGATGATGTGCTGCCGATGGTGACCGTAGTCATGCTCGATGAGACTCTCCACACGAACGCTATCGCCACCTTGCTCGGAGCCAACAGACGGAACCTGAGCTTGGTGGACTGCACGAGCTTCGCGGTGATGCGCCACCGCAGCACCGTCACGGCGTTTGCCTTTGATCAGCACTTTGCTGAACAAGGCTTCCAACTCGTGTCGTAGGCCCTGTAGTTCCAGCCCAAACAAAAAGGGCGCACCGCGGTGCGCCCCTCTAAGTTCCGACGAACGCAGAGTTTCTGCTACTCCAAGACCTCGGCAATCACTAACTCGGTGATCTTCTCTTCGTTATAGCCCAGGATGTTCTCCAGCACGTTCTGGTTCTCACGTCCCAGCGTTGGAGCCGCCGGGTTGATCTGGGCCGGGGTGCGGGAGAATTTGAAGCGAGTGCCTTCGACTGTGGTCTTGCCGAAGTCGGGATGATCCAGGTCGACGAAGTGCTCGCGATGCTGAAGCTGTTTGTCCTCGTACAGCTCGTTGATGGTTTCCACCGCACTGGCCGGAACGTTTTTGGCCTGAAGCTGCTCTTCGGCCTCATACGGGCCGAGCTGGCTGCTCCAGGCGTTGACGGCCTTGTCGATTTCGTCCTGATTGTCCAACCGGCCTTTGGCGGTGGCAAGACGCTCGTCACTGCCGAGGTCCGGGCGGTTCATGGTCTCGCACAGCGAGCGCCACTGGTCGTCGGTTTCCACGCCGATCGCGACCCAGCGGTCCTCTCCTTCGGATTCATACACCCCGTGCGGAGCGAAGTTCATATCCCGGTTGCCCATACGGGTCTGGGTCCGTCCGTTGACGGTCTGGTCTAAAAGAAACGGCGCCAGAAAATGGAGCGAGGCTTCGGCTTGCGCCAGGTCGATATGCTGTCCCTTGCCGGTCTGGTGTTTGTGTTCGAGTGCCGCCAGCACGGCCGCGGCGTTATACCACGGTGCAATATAGTCGGTGTAAGCCCCGAACGGTCCGGCGGGTGCACGGTCGGGCCAGCCGGTGGGGTCGAAAAAGCCCGAGACGGCCGCCGCCAGATTGCCAAACCCGGCGAAGTGAGAATGCGGGCCGGTCTGACCCATCAGGCAGGTGCTGAGCATGATGATGTCAGGCTTGATTTTTGTGAGCGACTCGTAGTCAAAGCCCCACTCCCGCATGGCTTTGGGAGAAAAAGACTCAGTTACCACGTCTGCCCAGCGCACCAAGTCAAAAATAATCTCGCGCGACTCCGGTTTGGACAGGTTCAGGGTCATCGGCAGTTTGCCGGTATTCATATTATTGTACAAACCGGAATTATTCGGGCCGGGTTGCTTGTTTTGAAAGGGACCGACCATGCGCACCGCATCAAAGCGGGTGGTGGATTCAACCCGCACAACGGTCGCTCCGTAGTCGGCCAGAATACGCGTCGAACCAGGGCCGGCCATAGCCCACATGAAATCGAGCACTTTGACTCCAGCCAAGGCTTGATTGTTTTCACTGCCGGTCTGTTGTCCCTCTGCCATGGTGATCCCCTCCTGATTGAGTCTCAGCTAGATTATTCCCTTGTTCTGTAGCCCAGCTAACACTTGTGCATCAAGGCCGAGTTCGCCATAGACCTCGGCGTTATGCTCACCGATCTTCGGTGGACGGCGCTTATAGGAAATCGGCTGCTCGCTGAACTTGGCAAACGGACCGGGATAGGCAAACGCTTTGCCGATCTCTTCATGGTCGACCGTGGTCCAGTATTGACGCGACTCCAACTGCTTGCTCTCGACAACCTCGTCAATCGTGGTGACCGGAGCGACGAGCAGGCCACGGTCCAGGGCGTTCTGGAACAGCTCTTCCTTGGTTTTGGTTTTGGTGAAGTCTTCAACGATCAGTTTGAGGCGTTCATAGTCTTCAATCGTTTTCGGATCACCACCAAAGAGGCCACCGCCCATATCAACCCAGTCCATCTGTTGGACTTCCTCGTCACAGAACCCTTCCTCATAGATCCAGTCCATCAGACGCTTGGTGAAATGGGCAAACGCCGAGCCAAACAGATACGCAATCGAAACATGGCCGTCTTTCGCCGGCCAGAGCAGACGGATTTCCAGCGGTCCCATTTTTGCCCCGCCGGCCATGCGACGGGTTTCCGCGTCATTGAGCGGAGCCGAAAGAATGGTCGATTGGGTTGCGTGGGCCGCCGCCTGCTGGGCGGAAATATCGACATGCTGGCCGCGGTTCGATTGATGGGATTCGTACAGGGCAATCAGCGCGGCCGGCGCGGCGGCGGCGCTGGCGTGCAGATAGCCTTGGGGAACGCTCAGGCGGACAGGCGGGCGGTCTTCGTCCCCGGTAATGACGAGCGGTCCGCTGCTGGCCAGAATAATCAGGTCACTGTCCGCATAGCTGGCCTTTGGCCCGTCTTGGCCAAACGGGGTAATCGAGACATAAATCAGCCCCGGATTGTCTGCCGCCAACTCGTCATAGCTCAGGCCGTACTGGGCCAGGGTACCGGGATTGTCCGATTCGATCAGGAATTTTGTTCCCTGGGCCAGGCGCCGAAGAATATCCTGGCCTTCGGACCGCGTAATATCGAGGGTGATCCCTCGTTTGTTACGGTTATAGGCCCACCAGTAGAGCGAGTTTTCCGCATCCTCCTGATCCTGATAAAAGGGTCCCAGCTTGCGAGCCGAGGAGCCTCCGGGAGGCTCGATTTTAATCACGTCAGCGCCCAGATCAGCGAGAATCTGGCCACATAGCAATCCGCGTTCTGTTGTCAGGTCAAGGACTCGATAAGGGTTGAGCATTCGGCGACTCCCACGCTAGCAATGGCAGTGATTTTTTATCATCCGCATGAGTTCTCCCCCATAGCTCCCTTGGCGAGAACAGGCAAGCCCCGATTCGATGCCCGGCGGATAATTCGGGTGGGCGCTGCTCCGGCAATATGGTATTGACGGAGTGCATCATGATCTGTCCGCGCTGCCGAACCAAAATGAAAGTAGAGGCGCACCGGCCCCACAAGCAGGAGAAATGGCGCTGTCCTCAGTGTGGCAAAGTCCGTATGAAACCCGCGTCGTACCGGCGGCATACCCGACGGGGGCGGGCCGAATAGGAGATGAGCCGGGGGGCCGGGATACCCATCCTTAACGTGTGATGCAAATGACATTACTCGGCGGCTCCCCGCTCCCCTGCGCCGTGCCGGTCTGCGACAGGAGGCCAGGAGTGCGGGCTTCCAGCCCGCAAGCGGCCATCTTGGCCGCGCTCCCAGGCAGCGGGAGGGCGAGCGGCCCGAGGCGGGGGCTACCGGACCGGCCCCGGGAGGCTCGCGACACAATATGCATCACACGTTAAGGAGCAGGGGGCTCCTCGCCCGTATCCCCACGGCTGTCAACATAGGCTTTCATGAGTCCTGGCAGGTCAATAGGCGACTCTGTTTCTCTGAGCAGCCCGCCGGGTGGGATAAGCTTATCCGACCCGCCAAGCGAGATCAGGAGATAGGGGCCGCCGAGCAAACCTTTGGTGTGAATGGACGCGATTGCGTCTTCCTGAATCTCAATATCAGTGTCTATGGTTAAGCGGACTCTCGCCCGCGTACCCGTAAGCTGGACGGTATCAACCCGGCCGACGCGGACACCGGCGATCTCGACCGGCGTGCCGGGTCCCAGGCCGGTGGCACTTTCAAAGTCAGCATAGATGGTATACCCCCAGGCGTTATAGAGCACCGTTTCACCGAGGGAAGAGAACAGGTAGAAGGCGCTTGCGGTTCCAAGAATCAGGAAAACCACGACGCTGAGACCGAGCCGGTGCATGGCCTGACAGCCTAGCAGACCCATCCGTATCTCCCAAGACCTCCGCCCATGCTCATGACAGATCACACCGCTCTGCAAGGGGGTATGAAAAACGCGGGCGAGAAGAACGCTTTGCGACTTTTTTGTCTTTTTGTTCTCTGTAGTCTTTTATTCGGCCATCTCAAAAGCGTGTGGGCCGATGATGCAGCCCTGGTCGCCCAGGGGCAGTATGTGTTTGCCTTAGCCGGGGGGTGTGGCTGTCATACGGCGGATAAGGGGCCTACCAACGCGGGTGGGCGGCCGATTGAGACGCCCTATGGGCGATTTTACGGAACGAATATCACACCCGACCCGGTCCACGGGATTGGGACCTGGACAGATCAGGAAATCATTGACGCGATCCGGCTGGGAGTGAAACCCGACGGGACGGTTATGAGTCCGGTCATGCCGTATCCGGCCTTGAACGGCATGACGGATGAAGATGTCACGGCGCTGGTGGCTTTCCTGCGCAGCCTGGAGCCCGTCGCGCAAGCAAATATCCCCAATGAGGTGGGCATTCCGTTTTCCGGGCTGGCCATGCGCGTCTGGCGCTGGCTGTTTTTTGAACCGGTTGAAACGCATGTGACAGCCTGGGCAGACCCCATTGCCCGAGGCCGCTACATCAGCGAACACCTCGCCCATTGCCAGGAATGCCACACGCCGCGCACAGTGTTTGGCGGCCTTGACCGGACGCACGATTTAGCCGGGAATCCGGCTGGCATTGACGGCGAGGTCGCGCCCAATATTACCCCGGATGACGAGACGGGTATTGGGCGATGGAGTGAAGGGGAGATCGTTTCCCTGCTGCGGACCGGGTTTCTCCCGAATTTTGATAACGTCCAAGGGCTGATGGCGGTGGTGATTGATGGAGTCCCTGGGGGCGGGTACAAAGACATGAGCGATGACGACGCCCACGCTGTTGCTACATATCTGAAATCGGTTCCTCCGAGGAGTCAGGTAGAACAGGAATAGCGTAGGTCTTTCGCGAGAGGAGGGAGTGCAATGAGAGGGATGGTCAGCCGTATCGTTCGTGGAGTGTTAATCAGCGTGGGTGTGATGGCAGGTGGTCTGCATAGCATGGGTGGGCTGAGTTTCGGGCATGAAAACCACCCCACCCACATGCCGGACCCGCAGCAGACGGTGGCGTTTCGTACCTATCTGATGGAGAATATCGGAGCTAATGCCAAAGAGATGAAAGGCAAGATCGACGCCGGCCAGCTCGCGGAGGCAAAAATGAATGCCGCGGCCATAGCCCTTCATTCCACCCGCATCGCAGCGCTCTTTCCCGAGGGTAGCGGCGAGGATTCCTCCCGGGCCAAAGCAGAAATCTGGCAGAACTGGGACGCTTTTCTCGCCTCCGCCACAGAGCTTGGTACGGAAGCGGACGCGTTGACCGTGGCCGCAGGAGAAAATAATGCCGCCTCGGTCAAAGAACATATGCAAAAGATGTTCGGGACATGTAAGGGCTGTCACGACCAGTTTCGCAAGCCGGAGGAATAATCCCGCGTGGAAGTTATATTGCTCCCCGGCAAAAAACATGAGATAAAAAAATTCAATAAACTCCCCGGCAAAAGGAGGCTTTCGTGTCCGGTGCTGTTGGGTTCCAAGCGCTGACGAGCCGCAATGCCGTCCTGAGCAGTGCGGAAAATTTCATCCTGTACCTGCTTATGGAGACCAAGCCGCAGGGCGGGGGCGTGCGCCTGCCGCTCAATCTTGGTATTGTTCTTGACCGTAGCGGTTCGATGTACGACGAACAGCGGCTTGATTATGTCATCGACGCCATCAAATATCTGATCGATAATCTTGGTCCGGATGACAAGGCCGCGGTAGTCGCGTTTGCCGACCGAGCCGAAGTGGCGGCAACGGCAGACCGCGTCACGGCGGATGCCGCCGGAGTGAAACGGGCCATTGACGATCTCGATCTCCTGGAGATTGGTGGTGGAACACAAATGGCCCTGGGCATGGAAGCCGCGCTTGCCGAGGTGGAGAAGTATTATTCGCCGAACCGCCTGAACCGGTTGTTGCTTCTGACCGACGGTCAGACGTACGAGGAGCGCAAATGTCTCGATCTCGCCCGTCAACACCGCGACCGTATTTCGTGCAGCACGCTCGGGGTAGGAATCGAGTTCAATGAAAAATTGCTGATGGAGATGGCCGAGGAGAGTGGCGCCAATTATCATTTTATTGATGCCCCGGCCTCTATCCCGAATATTTTCTCCAATGAACTCCAGGGCCTGCGGAATGTCGCCCTGACCAACGCGCGAATTGAGATGCAACTCAGCGCCGGGGTGCAGGTGAAAGAAGCCTTTCGCGCCAGTCCTCAGATTTACCCGATAAAAGAGATTACGCCCGACGCCAACCGGACGCTTTCTCTGCCTCTGGGAGATATTGAGGCGGGAACGCCAAGTTCGGCCTTGGCCGTGTTGGTCTTACCGCCCCGCCGACCCGGCCGGGTTCGGCTGGCACAAGCTGATCTGTACTACGATACGCCCGAAGCCAAGCACCAGCACGAAAGCGTGGACGTGGTGGTGAATTACACGCTTGAGCGCTCGGCCATTGGCCGGGCCAACGGTTATGTGATGAATCTGGTCGATCAAGTCAGCGTCGCCAAGATTCAGCTACAGGCCGAGGCGGCGATGGCCGCCGGCAATACGGATAAGGCCACGCGCTTGTTGGGGAATGCCATAGCCGGCACGCAGCGACTGGGAATGCGAAAGCAACCCAAGCGCTTGAGGGGCTCCAGAGTGAGTTGAAGAAAACCCAGAGTCTGGCGACCGGGGCGGCCAAGACCCAGTTGCTTAATGCCCAGGCAACCCTCCGCAAGACGCAGCAACTCGACCCTGAGAGTGTCAAAGACGCGCTGCAAGATTAAGCTTCATCCCAGATGCAGCCCATGAAGGAGAGGTGAAAATGATTCTCTGTGCGGAATGCAATGAAGAACAAATGGATGGCCTGGAGTACTGCGATATCTGCGGAGCGAAACTCGAAGCCGGAGCGATCGTTCTGGGTAAAGTCCAGACTACAGAGGAAGCTCCCGCAGAAGTTGAGGCCAGTACGGAGACCGGGGCAGAAGAAGCTGCGGCTGAGACGGCTGAAGCTGAGGAAGAAGGGAGTGCCGAGGCGGCTGGAGATGAGTCCGCAGAGACTCCAGAAGCTGAAGCAGCCCCTGAAGCCGTAGCCCTCAGCGATGACCAAGCCGCAGTCGGCAGTGCTTCGCTCACCATCACCCGGGGTGGCACTGTGGGGAAAGTCTTTGAACTCCAAGCCGGAGACAATCTGGTTGGTCGGTGGGATCCGGATTCCGGTTCTTTTCCTGAGGTTGATATGGAAAACGACGATCCGGAAGCGCGCATCTCCCGCAAGCACGCGCTGATAAAATTCGGGGCCGAGCTGACGATTGAAGATATCGGGAGCCTGAACGGGACGTTTGTCAATCGGGGACAACGCCTTGAACCCGGCTCGCCCGTCCCGCTCAAAGACGGAGACGAGATCATCGTCGGCAAAACCTTTTTCAAGGTATCGCGTGCGCAATGAGGCTGGCTTGGCCGTTCTGGAACTGGCGAAACCGAGAACCTTTAGTGGACTGGTGATGCATGGGTTCCGCGCCGCTGATGACCGAGCCGACAGACCGTGAGGAGAGTTGTGTTTGTGTTGAGTGCGGACAGGCCAATATCATCGGCGAAACGTTTTGTACCGCCTGCGGCGTCGTGCTTGAAGAAGAAGGTGAGGGGGGGGCGGCTACCTCACTTGAACCGTTGCCTATCGGTACCGTTCTGGCCGATGCCTATCGTCTGACCGCACTCCTCTCGACCGGACAGGAAAATCTTTACCGGGCCGTTCGTCAGACGGACGACGGCCAGACCTACCTCATAGCGGAACGGTCAAGCGACCAGGCTGATACCCATTTGGGTGGCGCGTTTCGGTTGGCCGAACAGCTTGCCGAGATTCACCATCCGGCCCTGATTCTCCCCCAGGAACGTTGTGAACGTAACGGCCGGGTCTCCCTCATCACCCCGAGTCAGTCCGGTCTCCCGCTGAGTCAACGCATTGGCCGGACATCGGAACGCGAGGCGGCCGGCTGGGGTGTCCAGTTATGCCAGGCCGTGGGGGTTTTGCACAGGCACGGCCTCCTGTGTGTTGATCTGCCTCCGGAGAATATCCTGCTCGACAAGACGGGTCGGCTGCACCTCACCCAATTCGACGCGATCCGTCTCAAAGACTCTATTGAGGAGAGCCCCGTGTTGACGGACGGCTATGCTGCGCCCGAGGCCTACAAGACCCAGGTATTAAACGAAGCCGCGGACGTGTTTGCGCTCGGCGCCTGCTTGTATGCCGTGTTGGTGGGGCGGCGCCTGCCCGTTGAGGGCTGGGCGGTTCAGCCTGAACCACCCGTATTCTATCCGGAGAAAGTTCTGACCCCCGAGTTCGAGCGGGTTTTAAGCAGAGCTCTCGCCCTTGAGCCTGCGGAGCGCTATACGGATGTGCACGCACTGAAACACGATTTGCTCGCGTTGAGTCAGTCCGGGCACATCCGTTCGGCCTGGCGGACCGATGTCGGACAGGTGCGTGACCATAACGAAGATGCCGTGCTGGTCAAAGAGGTGGGGCAGGACAGCATAGCCGGTAATGATTTCCGAGGGCTGTATATTGTGTCAGACGGGATGGGTGGCGCCGAAGCCGGGGAGGTCGCGAGTCAGATTGCCATCCAGACCGTAGCGCGCCGTGTCGAAGCAGCCTGGGCTGATGCTGAGGCGGAAGAGGCAGTTGAGGCCGCCGCTTGGGAGCGCTGTTTGCGTGAGGCGGTCGAGACGGCCAATACCCGGATTGTCCAATACGGAAAAGATCATCCCGAGTCGGCTGGTCTGGGAGCCACGATCGTTGCCGTGTTGATGCAGGCGGGACAACTGGTGCTGGCCTGGATCGGAGATAGTCGGGTCTATCTGCTGGAAAACGGGACATTACACCAGCTCTCGCACGACCATTCCCTGGTCGCCCGTTTGGTCGAAATCGGTCAACTGACCGAAGAAGAGGCGTTGACCCACGAGCACCGCAATGTCCTGATCCGGTCTTTGGGCAGCAAGGAAAACGTAAAGGTTGATACGCTCTCGCGACCGCTGAAGCGTGGAGTCCGTCTCCTCTTGTGCAGCGATGGGCTGACCAGCCATGTCCTTGACCCGGCGATTGCCGACATTATGAGTCGCCACCGGACTCCGCACGAGGCCGCCTTGGAATTGACGGTTGCGGCCAATACTGCGGGCGGTAGCGATAATACCTCAGTGGTCGTGGTCTTTTACGAGTAGCGGGGCATTGTCGATGTCGCGAAATGAAAGCGGTCAACTCGAACCTGGAACGGTCCTGGCGGGCCGGTATCAGATTGAGCGTTTTCTGGCGGGTGGCGGGATGGGTGTCGTCTATGTCGCTCAGGATCAGCGGCTGGCTGAGCGACAGGTCGCTATTAAGGAAATTTTTGATCGGTTTACGAATCCCGAAGAGCGGGCTCAGGCCATTGAGTATTTTCATCGAGAGGCCGATACGCTGGCTCAGCTCACCCATCCGGCCATTCCCGCTATTTTCGATCGTTTTGGTGAGGGCAATTGCCATTATTTGGTGATGGACTTTATCGAAGGGATCAACCTGGAACAGGAAATCGTCGGACTGGGCGGTCAACTCCCCGAGAGCCGGGTCATCGAGATTGGCCGGGAGCTATGCGACGTGTTGACCTATCTGCATAGCTTTTCTCCGCCCATCATCTATCGGGACATGAAACCGGGCAATGTGATCCTGCGACCGGACGGACGCATCACGCTGATTGACTTTGGTATTGCCAGAATTTTCTCCCCCCAGGGCAAAGCCACCCTGATCGGCACACCTGGATTTGCCCCGCCCGAGCAATACTCCGGACAAGTCGATGAACGGTCCGATATTTATGGCCTGGCGGCAACCCTGCACTATATCCTGACTAGTCGGGACCCGGAGAAACATCCGCCGTTCTCATGCCCGCCGGTACTCTCGGAGAAACCCGACGCCTCTCCTTTCCTCGCCCAGGCGATTGATCAGGCCCTGGCGTATAAAGCCGAAGAGCGGCCCGAGAGCGCGGAAGCGTTTAAGGACATGTTTCTGTATGGGCGTGGCCTGAGCGCGGCTGGTCCTCCCAGTTCGTCCCAAGCCGCAACCCAAATCCTGGAACCGCTGTCGGAGTCGGTTGCAGAGCCCCTTACAGCCGAGCCGCCGCAAAAGAAACGGCGCTGGGGGCGGATGGTTGCGACCCTGATTTTTTTGTTGTTGCTGACTGGCGGAGCGTATGGACTGTTCACCTCTCCTGAGCTGCTGCAGGGCAACCCGATCGCGCGCGTGGGAGAAAGGATTCCGTGGCAGGAGATTGAAACCTGGCTGCCGGAATCCCAGCGGCCAAGGTTTCGGGCCTTTGTGGCGGATTTACCCTGGGAGCGGGAGAAACGCCTACGCGCGCTGCGGGCCGACCCGCTTGAGCTGGTTTCTCTCAAATTGGTGAATACTTCGCGGGATGGCACGCCACTGTCGGAGGTCAAGGACAGCTATACACTGAGTGAGGTGCAATACCTGACCTGGGAAGCGGCGCTGAAAAACCGGCTGTTCGAGGTTGAGGGTGGGAACCATCGGCTGGAAGGCCGCTTTTTCGATCCCGAAGGCGGTCTGGCCGGGAAAAGCGAAGCCGGCCGGTTTGTTCGGCCCGAAGAGGAAGAGCTTGAACTGCGGGGCGTGACCCTGCTTGAGGGGCTCAAGGAGCGGGCGACCGGTGATTACCAGCTTGAGCTCTATCTCGGAGATGCCAAGCTGGCCAGTCAAACCGTCCGGATTGAATCGGACCCGGTCCAGGTCGTCGCAGCCGACGAGGCAGAAGAAAAAGAGAGCAGTGTCGCTGGTGTCGCTGATGCCCCGGTAGTGAGCGGACCGACCCCGGAGGAAGAGATCGCCCGGCGTGCCGCCGAGGAAAAACGGCTGGCCCTTATCCAGGAACGGAGCAAAGAGCCGCTTGCTCTGCTCTCCGTACGCTTTTTCAACACGGCGCAAGACGGCAGAAAACTGTCTCAATCCGCGAGTTCATTCGGCACGTCACAACTCCGATATCTGGCCTGGGAGGCCGATTTTCAGAATCAACTCCATGCGCTGTTGCCTTCTCACCACCGGGTCACCGCAACCTATTTTGCCCCCAATGGCCAGATCCTTGGGACGGTTGAAGACGGGAAAGAAGTCTCGGATAAAACAGAGAAGGTGACGTTTACGGCCAGAATCGGTAATGCCAGCGGCGGTGCCTTCCTCCCTGGCGAGTATCGAGTTGACTTTTATGTCAACGGCTATCCGCTCTCGTCCAGCAAATTCAGCGTTATGGACGATCGGGACTTGGCCTATATCCTGAACTCGCACCAGGGAAGCATCCTCGGGCTCGGCCCTGAGCGTGAGGCGCTACTTGAAGTGCATTTTCAACCGCATAGCAATGGGGCCTTGCGTGGCCGCCTGGTGATTCACGTGCGTGGCTTTGGTGCCGCCTCTCTGGAAGGAACAACGCAGGGCAACCAGATTGAGTTTACCAGTTCGGTTGGGAATCGCGACTATCATTTCAAGGGCTGGCGCGAAGAAAATCGGCTCAGCGGAACCTACCGTGTCGGGTCGTCCGAAAATGTGAGCGGACACTGGTCCCTGCAACTCTAGGTCGGATCATGATGAGGGCTGTTGGTATACACGTGGGGCGTTGAGCAGACTTTGAGCGGAGGAGTATGGAACTTTCACGCGAACGCCTTGTCCTGTATAGCGGTGCCGGTCTCTTGGGCGGTCTTGCCGGCTGGGCCGCGGCTGACCCGTTGGCCGCGGTGGGGAATGTTTATCTCCGGGCCATGGCCCTGGGGGGGATAACTGGTATTTGTGTCGGCGCGTTCATGGGAGCCATTGAAGGGCTCAGCGCGGGGCATAAGAACAAGACGTGGCAGGGGGTGAAGCTGGGCGGACTCGCCGGTCTGGTGGGCGGGGCGATTGGCCTCCTCATGGGAGAGTTGGTGTTTGGCCTGTTTGGCGGTCTTGGCGGGCGCGTTATCGGCTGGGGAATTTTTGGGCTTGCCGTCGGACTGGGAGCCGGCTGGGTCGGCCAATCGTTAGTCCGTTTACGCAATGGCGCGATTGGTGGCTGCATTGGCGGCGCCATCGGGGGGGCGCTCTTTCAGGTGGTCACCTCCCTCCTGCCGCAGACGGCTGGTCGTGGGGTTGCCTTGGCCATCCTGGGAGCCATGATCGGTCTCTGGATCGGTCTGGTCAGCGAGATATTGAAGCGTGGCTGGTTTATGGTGATTCGCTCGCAAAGCCGCAATGCCCGTGAAGGCCGTGAGTATCATCTGACCAAGCCCAAAACCACAATCGGTAGAGCCGAAGAAAGTGACGTTGGCCTGTTTGGCGACCGTTCTATTGCCAACCTGCACGCTGTGGTCGAAAAGCGTCAGAATACTTTTGTGCTGGCCAAAAATGAGGGGCAGGTCAGCGTCAATCGGACTCCGGTTGCTCAGCCGGTCCAACTGAAAAATGGCGACCGGGTGGAGGTCGGCGGAACCTTACTCCTCTTTCGAGAGCGAGCAGGTAGGGAGTAGGCAGGCCGGAGAGCCCTACACAGGTAGAAAATATCAGATGGAGAATAGTATGCGATTGAAAGCCCGGTTCTCTCGGCAGAGTTATACCCAGGCTCTGTGTGTGTTCATCCATTGCCTTGCCCTCTGCTCGTTGCTGACACGGCACGTCTCTGCAGCCGATTCAGTAGTTGTCTCTGTCACTAATCCCCAACTGGAGAATTTTACCAATGGCGGTGCCGTTGGCCTGTATTTTAATGCGACCGATTTGCGCGGCCAGCCGATCGGACAACTCACACCGGAGCATGTGACCGTGCAGGAGGACGGGCAGGACACCCGGATCATTGATTTTCGGGGCGAAGAACAGGGTCGGCCGGTCGATATCGTGGTGGTCTTCGATGTCACGGAAAGTATGGGGCCGTTTATTGACGGTATGAAAGAAGCGGCCATCGATTTTGCCGACCGTCTGGCCAAGGCCAACCGGGACTATCGCTTGGGCCTAGTGACTTTTGAGGATTACGTGATTCGGGACGAGCGGGTGTTCACCCGGAGCGCCCGGGAGTTCAAAGGCTGGGTTGGCGCGCTACGCCCGGCAGGCGGGGGGGATATCCCGGAGAACTCGCTCGATGCGATGCTGCTGGCCAGCCGCTTTCCGTTTCGGCCCGATGCCCAGGCGGTTCTTATCTTGATTACCGACGCCCCCAATCATACGCGCGGAGACGGATCGGAAAAGAATAATCCCTACGGCCGAGAGGTCACGCAACTGTCCGGCGCGGAAGTCCTGGCGGAAATCAAAAAGGCGAATCTGAACGTCTATGCCATCTCTCCGCCACCCTTTATGGCTCCCGACCTGCATAGGATCGCAAAGGAGAGCGCCGGGCGCCATTACAATATTGTCAGTGAGGGAGAACGCTTTCCCGAGTTGATCAGCGAAATCGGCCGCTCGCTCGCCTCGCAGTATTTCCTGACATATACCAGTCCCCGCCCGGTCGAGGACGGGGCGGAACGCGAAGTCGTGCTGACCCTTCAACATCCGAACGGGGAAGGGGAGGCGCACGTGTCCTATCAGGTACGTGGGATCGGCGGTGCGCGCGTCGTCTCGCCCAGCTCGGGAGCGGGCACACCACAGTCGCAAACCGCTATTGCCTATGGGATGTGGAATATGGTGGTTCCGCTCTTAGCCGCCGGAGGATTGATACTGCTGGCGCGCGTCCGGCTGAACGAGATTCCGGCTGAAGTACTGGGTTTGGTGAAGACGGCAACCAGCAGCCCCGCTTCTTCCGGCCAAAACGCAGTCCCTGAGCCTGTTATGCCGAAGACTTCTGCGCCGTACGCCCGACTGGTGCGCCAAAGCCCACTTGAAGAGGCACCGCGCGAAATTGCTCTTTCCCGCGATGAAATGACGATAGGCCGTGGAGAGGAGTGCGAGGCCATTATTCTTCACTCCTCTATATCGCGCGAACACGCGCGCATAAGAAAAGTCAAACAGGGCTATGTGCTGCTCGATTTGCAGAGCAGAAACGGTATCTACATCAATGGGAGAAAGGTTGCCGAAAATCTTCTCAGAGACGGCATGCAGGTTCGTATCGGAGACGTGGAGTTTCTCTTTTACGCCGCGAATGCGTAAAATCGAAACGAGCCGATGCTGCGGCTCTCCTCCTGGGAGGGCGGCCATCCTGGCCGCTTGCGGGCTGGAAGCCCGCACTCCTAAAGAGAGAGACGCGCTCCACCGCAGCGTTCTTTGCGCTACCGGTACAACTCCTCGTGCTCGACCGTCTGGTCCGGCAGGCGAATACGCGGGTAGAGTGAGGGGAGGCCGTCGCGGCCGAGGAGGAGAAAGTCAACCGGCACGAGCGGCATGGGGATGTCAAGGCCGACATAGCTGCTGAACTGGTCTCTGCCAAATGCCAGTCGAGTCCCGAGGATGTCTCTGGGCAGCGTCCCCCGGACGTCAAACCCTTCTCCCAGGCTCCCGGTGAGATAGGGCAGAACACGCCAGCCGTCTTCGTCGTTTTTTTCAAACTGACTCTTGAGAGTGATATCCGCGGGCTCCGCCCCTCTGACCAATTTGGCAATTTCTCGGTCCCCACGATAGAAGGCGTCTTCATAGCCCTTTTCCCGGAACTTACGCCAGAACTGCTGCCACGATGCGGTGGGCACCCCGTACACCTTGGTGCGAGGTCCGGTGTCGCTCTCTAAGCGCAGGGTAATGTCGCCGTACGGGGAGAGGATGATGCCGTCGTCCGTGAGTTCGACATTCCGCCAGTCGCCATCATACAGCTCCCGTTTGAGGCCGAGACCCTGGGCACCGAACAGGTCCGGGTTGTCGCGCAGGAACATTTTAGTGAGCCGCAAGCCTTGGTTTTCAGGCCGACTGACCTGCTGGAATTCTTCCGCCGCTTCTTTTGCCGCCTCTGTCTTGGGATACTGCTCCAGCAGGCGACGCAGATAGGCCTGCTTCTCTGTTTGATGCGGACTGGCTTTGGCTTGTTCGAGCAGAGCTGTTGCCGCGTTTTCCCGGAGCTTGGGAATCTCCTCTTCCATGCCGGCCAGGGTGTAATACTCGATCGCTTTTTCAACCTTGCCTTCCTTGGCATAGGCTTTGGCGAGGAGGGGGTAGATCTCCGGGGAGCGTTCCTCCGGAGGAGTTTGCTGCAAGTATTTCTCGCCCTCGGTAATAATGCCTTGTTGGGAGACGGCTCGTCCGGTCATGACCCGCCACAGTTTCCCCAAGGTCTGGACCATGGTCAGCCCGCCAAAGGTCGCCGCACCGACCAGCCCCTCAGTGCCGAGTTGGAGGCCTGCGACAACAATATTGTCTTTGACAAAACCGCTCCCCGGCAGCATATAGGTCAAGGTTTCTTTGCTGTGTTCCCACTCCGCCTGTTTCACGCCGGCGAGCGGGTCTTGGAGGGTCTCCGGGTCGTACTGGTTGAGCGCGTCATAGTGTTGCAGGCGGGACTCGACTTGCTGGACCCCAGCCCTGGCTTCTTCGGTATTTTCATCAACCAGCAGGGCGAGTTGATAATGGAAATTGGCCTTCCAATAGTCTTCTTCAGCGAAAGCTTGCTCAGCCTGGGCTAACTCAGCTTTAACAACGGCCTTTTTTCGTTTCGTATCCAGGGCCTCCATCTTGGCTCGGACTTCCGGGACCCGCGGGTCATTCGGGGCTTCTTCGAGGAAACGCCGATACAGGGCCAGGGCCTTACGCTCGCGTGGACTGGGTCCTGAGTGCTGGCTAACCGAAGAGACGACACCTTGCGCGGCGTAGGGACTTGGGCTGGCGGGCGCACCAAGAAACAGTCGGGCTACGTCAAAGGTCGAGAGCACCCAATTGAACAGCCGGCCAACACGGTGCCGCTTTTCCGAGGCGTAGAGTCGATCTGCCTGGGAGAGCAGTTCATCCGGCGTCGCGTTCAGTTCAATAAGCGGGAGCTCCTCTTGATCGTCCTGCTCTACGGACCGGTACAGCAGAGCATAAACCAGGGGAGTGACGCCCGAGGCCTCCTCTCCCTGCGCTTCGAGCTGAGTATCGTGCTGCGCCAGTTGTACGATCCGGCCGCGTAATGCCGACGAATCGTCCAAGAAACCATCAATAATCGCGTCGGCAACCTGTCTACCGACCTCATCTGGAAAGTACCGTTCCGGGGGCAACGGAGGCACAAAAGGATTATAGGCCGGCAAAAATTCCGTTACCCGCTGGGCCAGGGGATCTGCAAAATCCCGCGCGTGTAGAAGCGTCACGGACACGAACTGGCAACACAGGAGCAGAGTGATGACCCGATACCACATGTCGTTTTCTTCGCGGGCTGCTTAGCGGCCTAAACGTCCGACCTTGGCCATATAGGCTTCAAGCGCTTCGAGTTTGCCCTTGGCTTCAAGTTTTTCCATGATGCCGTCCTGTTGTGCAACCGTGGCGTAATGCTGAAGAGCCGCTCGTCCCAGGGCTTCAAAGATGTTCGTATCAAAACGTAGACTTTCAGGATCATTCTGAGCCGTATATTCGTGGGCGAGGGTGACGTAGAAATCCCCGAGTTCCAGCCGATATCGATAGCGGTTTTTGCTCTCCCGGTGTTTATCAAGTAACTGCTGATAGGCCAAGATCACGCTCTCGTTGCCGTCCTCAATCCGGTAGCGGTTGAGGATAAAGAAGGCGACTTTCGCCCGGTCAAGCCGCTCTTCTTCTTCCCGTGCCAGGGTCCCGTACGACGTGTTGTCATACTGCTGGGCCAGGTCTCGCCACTGGTGCGCCTGTTCGTCAAGCGCCTGCACATACTCAACCGCGGTTGTCGCTGTCGGTGCCTGCTGAGCGAGTGCCTGAAAGGCGGTGAGTGCTTCGACGGCTTGCAGTGCCTCTTGTTTGAGGCGGCTTTTGCCCTGGGCGACGCGTTGATATTCGACC
The DNA here is from genome assembly GCA_965243855.1 of uncultured Binatia bacterium (SeqCode). Classification (GTDB taxonomy): domain Bacteria; phylum Desulfobacterota; class Binatia; order Bin18; family Bin18; genus Bin18. The sequence continues at coordinate 1,250,496 of CBDEWE010000003.1, forward strand.
AGGGCCTGTTCATAGGCGTGTAGCCCCTCATACGCCCGTCCTCGCGTGAAGGCGATAATGGCGGGATAGGCACCGGGATGTTTGGTTTCATAGTCGTTGATGCGGGTGAGGGTGGCCTTATGGACATTAGCCCCGGTCACATCTTTGGGGAGCGGAAAGCGGTAGGTGTCTTTTGTCGCCACGCGCTGAAACTCGGCGACCGCTTTGAGGAGGTCTTGTTCGGTCCGATACTGCGTATTGCCATTTGGACCTGCCTCGTCGGGAGACAGCCCCGGCATCCACGTGAGCCAGCCCGAGGACTCTCCTGCTTGGGGAGGGCCGAGCGCCGGCAGGGGCGGCAGGGGTTCGTCAGGCTGGGCAGGCGGCAGTTCGGGTGGAACGGACTCGGTCGGCGGAGGATGCGGAGAGATGATACCCATCTCATCGACGCGGGCTAAAAAGTCCCAGGCCAGTTCTGCCTCCGGATCGTCTGCTTCTTCCGCTTTTTTCTGCGGCGCGGGCGATGGGTCTGGCCGAACGGTAGATCGTACGGGCTCCTGGTTAATGAACGGGGGAGGGCGCCTCGCCTGACAACCGGCGAGGGACAGGCTGGCCCCGACCACGCAGAGCCAGAAAATCAGGCTCACAGAAAATTCTCCGGTCGTGTCAGGATAACGACGTAACATGGCCCTATGAAGTATAGCCTACCGCAGCCGTCCCATCTGTTCGGATATCGGCTGACCGTCCGCAGGCTCATTCTCAACTTAAAGTGGGAAGCGAGGCGAGTCAAAGGCGGCGAGAAAAGGGTGAGCCGGAGAAATTGCGGTTGCCCGGAGCGAATGATACAGACATGCGGTGACAGACTGATAAGGAGGCATCGCATGCAATTCAGTATTACTGCCCACACCAAAATCGATAACTGGGACCTCTATCCCTATATTGAGAATTTAGGTTTCGACGCGGCCTGGGTGCCTGATTCCCAGATGATCTGGTCGGACTGTTACGCCACTCTGGCGCTGGCCGCTCAGCACACCTCGCGCCTTCGTATCGGTACCGGGGTCGCTATTCCGGGGACGCGGATTGCCCCGGTGACGGCGCACTCTATTGCCTCGATTAATCGCCTCGCTCCTGGCCGGACTTTCCTTGGTGTTGGGACCGGTCATACGGCCATGCGGGTCATGGGCATGCAGCCCATGAAGATCAGAGATTTTCGCGAATACTTGCGCGTGGTCCGCACGCTGCTGCGCGGGGGAGAGGTCGAGTATACCCTGAATGGAACGACGCGGACGATCAAATTCCTGCACCAGGATCTGAAATTCATTGACCTGGAACAGCCGATTCCCATCTATGTTGCGGCCAATGGACCGCTGGCTCTCCGCACCGCGGGAGAATTTGGCGATGGGCTGGTGTCGCTGTTTAACGAACAGAGCGAGGTCTTGCAGGCGAATGTCGGCCGGGTACAGGCCGGGGCCGAGCGAGCCGGGCGCACCTTGCCCGAAAATTTTCATACCACGGCCCTGACTACGGCGGTGGTGTTGAAACCGGGCGAAGACTTAACCTCGGACCGGGTGATCGAGGCGTGTGGCTCCTGGGTCACCTGCGCCCTGCATTTTGTGTATGAAATTTACGAACAAACCGGGGATGAGAGCACCGTGCCCGAGTTGTTTCAGGACGTGTGGGAGGAGTATCGGGATCAAGTCGAGAATATGGAAACGCCCCAGGCCAAACGTTACCTTCAGATTCATGATGGGCACTGTACCTACCATGTCCCTGAGGAGCGCAAATTCATCACGCCGAAAACGATCAAAGGGTCGTGCATGGTCGGTGAACCCGATGAACTGATCGCGGCCATCCGCCAGGCCGAGCAGGCCGGGCTCGGAGAGATTTCTCTTTTGCCGCCGCTCAAAACAAGCCGCGAAGTCTACAAGGATTTTGCCGAACAGGTCATCGCGAAATATTAGGTCTAGCCGCGGCGGAAGCGCGAGGGAAGGTTGAGGCGACCGGGTGCGTTTATTCTCTGTTGCCGTACTGTCCCTCCTATTTATCTTGTCCTCCCAAATTGTGTGGGCACAAGGCAAAGGAGTGCTGGAGAATCCGGGGTCAGGGTCGTATCAGAGCGGCGTCGGAATGATTTCCGGTTGGGTGTGTGAGGCCGGGAAGATTGAGATTATCTTCAATGGAAATGAGACCGATAGATGGCGGGTGGGCTACGGCACACGGCGGACGGATACGCAAAAAGAATGCGGCGATAGCAACAACGGTTTTGGGCTCGTATTTAACTGGAATCTGCTCGGTGAGGGAGAGCATACGGTCGTGGCTCAGGTAGACGGTGTAGAGTTTGGTCGGGCCACCGTGACCGTCACCACTGTGGGGGAAGGGGAGGAGGAAGAGTTTTTACGTGATGTCAGCGGAACGTTTACTCTGCCCGGCTTTCCCGAAGCAGAGACCGCGGTGAAGGTGCAGTGGCAAGAGGCTCAACAGAATTTCGTCATTGTTGCCCGTGAGCTGCGGGATGATGAGGACAGAACTATACCCCTTATCTGCGAGGAAGAGGTCGTTATCGAAGAGGCCAGGATCATCGATGCCGACACGCTCACACTCTGCGAGGAACGCATACGATTGGTTGGTATCGACGCGCCAGAAACTTGGCCGGAGCAGCAACTCTGCCTCAACGTGGATGGCATGTGTTACCCGTGTGGCCAAGATGCAACGGATGCGCTCAAAGAGAAGATTGGGGCCGACAACAGGGTCCCCTGCTACCTTGAACCCGAATTGGACAGGTACGGTCGGGCACTCGGTGTCTGCTTTAGCAGTGACGGCACGGACCTGAACGGCTGGCTGGTCGCAAACGGACATGCTGTAGCCTATTTCTCTAACTCCTATATGCCTCACGAAGAGGTCGCGAGTGCGGAACAGAAAGGGGTCCACGCTGGAGAATTTATTGATCCGAGTGAATGGCGACGTGGGGCAAGGCTTGAGGAGTGTGAAGGCTGAAACGCTTTACTCTGACACGTGACTTGCATTCAGTCGGTGAGCGAAGCGCTCGCTGTTTCTGCCATGCCGGAGGCGGGGCTCGAACCCGCACGGGGCAAAGCCCCATGGGATTTTAAGTCCCATGTGTCTACCAGTTCCACCACTCCGGCATGCGGGCAGATTGTAGGCGAAGGGCTCCCGTCTCGCAACAGACTCCCCTCCTTAGACGTGCAATGCGAAAAGGAACCCACCCCGGCCCAGCGGCTCCCACGTCTGGTGAGCGCTGGTTCCTGAGAATGGACAGCACACATCCTGAGAGAGGGGCTGCGGAGCAGCGATGGGTTCCTACCCGACCTCAAGCTCCTTGGTTCGACCCAGCGCCTCATCTATGACGCTGGCAGGAACCTTATCGTAGTGATCGAACTCCATGGTGTAGGTCGCCCGTCCCTGGGTGAGTGACCGAATGGTCGTGGCGTAGCCGAACATTGTCGCCAGCGGGACATGGGCGGTCACCGTGCGCTGGCCTCCGGCCCGCTCGCCAAGTTCGGTTACCTTGCCGCGACGTGACTGCAAGTCTCCCATGGCCGTTCCCATATAGTCCTCGGGCACGACCACTTCGACTTCCATCATGGGTTCCAATAAGACGGGTTTGGCTTTATTCACGGCGGCTTTGAATCCCATGGAGCCTGCCATGTGGAAGGCCAGCTCTGAGGAGTCCACCTCGTGGTAGTTGCCGTCATACAAGGTGACGGTCGTGTTGAGGAGAGGGTAGCCGTAGATGACGCCGTTCTCTGCGGCTTCCCGTACGCCTTTTTCGACCGAGGTGATATATTCTCGGGGAATGGCGCCACCTTTAATTGCGTTGACAAAGACCAGGCCTTCGTTGGTATTGGGCTCGATCTTGAGGAAGACATGGCCAAACTGACCCCGGCCGCCCGTCTGGCGGACATAGCGCCCCTCGGCCTCTGCTCCTCGGGTAATGGTTTCGCGATAGGAGACCTGCGGTGCGCCCGTATTCACTTCGACCTTAAACTCTCGCACGAGTCGGTCCAAAATTACTTCGAGGTGCAGCTCGCCCATGCCGGACAGAATAGTCTGGCCGGTCTCGGCGTTGGTTTGAATAACCAGGGTGGGGTCTTCGGAGGAGAGGCGTTGGAGGGCGAGCCCCAGCTTTTCGGAATCGATTTTGGTTTTGGGCTCAATCGCGACCGAAATAACCGGCTCCTTGAATGAAATCGATTCGAGCAAGACGGGCTGACGCTTGACCGCGATGGTGTCGCCGGTTGTAAAGTTCTTGAGGCCCACGATCGCGATGATGTCTCCGGCCGCAGCACTCTCCAGGTCTTCTTTCTTATCGGCGTGCATGCGGACCAGGCGGCCAATGCGCTCACTGCGTTCGGTGCGTGGGTTAAAAATCGAGGCGCCGGTCTTTAAGTTGCCACTGTACAGACGGACAAATGTCAGTTGTCCGGAGTAGGGGTCGTGCATGGTTTTGAAAGCCAAGCCGGCCAGGATGTCATCCGTGACCTGCCAGGTACGTTCTTTCCCGGCGAGAGTTTGGCCCGCCACAGGTCGTACCGGCGGTGGGAGATAGTTGACCACGGCATCCAAGAGCGGCTGGATACCCTTGTTGCGTAGCGCGGTTCCGCACAGGACCGGAAAGACGTCGAGCGACTGCGTCTTGAGGCGCACCGCGGTGGTGACTTCTTCCGGCGTGAGGGCTTCGCCGCCCAGGTATTTCTCCAATAAGGTGTCATCGGCATCGGCCACGCTTTCAACCAGCAGCTCGGAGAATTTCGCTGCATCCGCTTGGAGCTCGGACGGAATCTCCTCTTCGTGAAACCGTGCCCCCAGCGTATCCTCCTCCCAGACGAGGGCCTTATGCTGAATCAGATCGATCACACCCGTCGTGGCATCTTCGGTGCCGATCGGCAGTTGGAGAATCAGCGGGCGCGCCCCCAACCGATTCTTGATCTGATCGACAACCCCATGAAAGTCCGCACCGACGCGGTCCAGTTTGTTGATAAAGACAATGCGGGGCACGCCGTATTTGTCCGCTTGCCGCCACACGGTCTCCGACTGTGGTTCGACTCCGCCAACCCCACAGAAGACGACAATGGCGCCGTCCAGCACACGCAGGCTGCGCTCCACCTCAGTGGTAAAATCCACATGACCGGGCGTATCAATGATATTGATCTGATGGTCGTTCCAGTCACAGGTAATGGCCGCCGCCGTAATCGTGATGCCTCGCTCGCGTTCCTGGGGCATCCAGTCGGTGACGGCCGTCCCTTCGTGCACTTCACCGATTTTGTGCGAGAGACCCGTATAGTACAGGACGCGTTCGCTCACGGTGGTTTTGCCGCTATCAACGTGGGCGACGATGCCGATGTTTCGAGTTTTTTCCAATGTGGTGGACATGTGCTTCTCCCGACTCGGTGCAGTGCCCCGAGAAGTCTGCGCAATTCGACACAAAAATGTAACGTTCGGTTAGAGGGAAGGGCCGGCGTGTGAGCCCGATCTGTGTTGGTGAAAAACCATAACGAACACTACGAATAGCTGAGTGTTTTCATTACCATACACAAAACACTGGGACATGCCAAGCCGAAAGACCGGCCTGGAGTGGCACCTAGGTGACAAAATCGCGCGAAACAAAGACGGTTCTGCGCGGCGACTCTAGGCTCGATATTTTTTCAGGAGGTTGCGGGCGATCACCAGTTTCTGAATTTCGCTCGTGCCTTCCCCGATAATCATGAGGGGTGCGTCCCGATAAAAGCGTTCGACCGGAAACTCCTGGGTGTAGCCATACCCGCCCAGTACGCGCATCGCTTCCAGGGCGACCTCTTCGCACGCCTCGGACGCAAACAGCTTGGCCATACCGGCTTCCAGGTCACACCGCTCACCGTTGTCCTTCTTCTCGGCCGCCTGCCGGACCAGTAGGCGGGAGGCCTCGATCTTGGTGGCCATATCGGCCAGTTTGAGCTGAATGGCCTGATGTTCACAGATGGGCTTGCCGAAGGTTTCGCGCTGTTGGGAATAGCGAATGGCTTCCTCAAAGGCGGCCTGGGCCACGCCGACCGCCCGGGCCGCCACATTGATCCGACCCACTTCCAAGCCGCCCATGACTTGCTTGAAGCCCAGGCCCTCTTCACCGCCGATCAGGGAGGCGGCTGGCGTCGGAAAGTCCTCGAAGGCGAGTTCACACGTATCCAGGCCCTTATACCCCAGTTTCTTGATGTCTCGGCTGACCGTCAGTCCCGGAGCGCCTTTCTCGGCGGCAAACAGGCTGATGCCGGTATAGGCAGGCTCGGCGTCGGGGTCGGTCTTGGCCGCAACGGCCAGAATATTGCCGTGTCGCGCATTGGTAATAAACATTTTCGAGCCGTTGATCAGATAGCCGTCGCCCTGTTTCTTGGCCGTGGTACGAATCCGCTGCACATCACTCCCGGCATGCGGCTCAGTCAGGGCGAGGCCACCGCGTTTCTCGCCGGTGGCCATAGCCGGCAGGAGGCGTTGTTTTTGTTCCTCTGTGCCGAACAGCGCCAGGATGTGGGCGAATAGCAGGTGGGAGTTCAGGATGCCGGTCAGGCTCATCCAGCCGCGACAGATTTCTTCAATAATCATGGCATAGGTTGTAAAGGACAAACCCATACCACCGTACTCGGTTGGGATAATCGCGCCGAATAAACCGAGCTCCTTCATCCGCTCGACCAGGGCGTGAGGGTATTCGTCGCGATGCTCCATTTCACTGGCGACTGGCTTGACCTCACGCTCAACGAAACGGTTGAGCGTGGACAGGATTTGTTGTTGTTCCAGGTCGAGCTCGGGCATGATGGGCATCCTTTCTGCCTGGGGCTGTGACGGACTGGTGTTCATTCTCCAGCTTTATGACCTGAGATCAAGGGAGAGCCCGTGCACCTGTTGGACTGGCTGGATCGGGAGAAAGCAGATAATAAAAGAAAACGACCTTACCCTTGGTCGCAGACACCCGGTCGCGAAGAAGAACAGCATGGCTCTCACCCCCCTGATGCAGCAATATTTATCGGTGAAGCAGCAGCATCAGGACGCGATTGTGCTATGCCGCCTGGGGGACTTCTACGAGATATTTTTTGATGATGCACCGCTGGTCGCGGACCTGCTCGATCTCACCCTGACCGCCCGTGACGGCGGGGACGGCAAGGTCCCGATGTGCGGCGTGCCCTACCACGCCGTCCAGGGCTATATCGCCCGGCTGGTCAAGGCCGGGAAAAAAATTGCGCTGTATGACCAGGTCGAAGACCCGAAAACAGCCAAGGGTCTGGTCAAGCGCGCAGTCACGCGGGTGATTACCCCTTCCACCTATGTCGAAAACGAGGCCGACGCCACAAGTCCGACCCTGCTGGGGATGTTTGCCAACGGGCGACAGTGGGGGCTGGCGCTGCTTGAACCAACGACCGGAGCGTTCCAATTCTGGAATGAGACGGAATCTTCCCTGGCTGACGCGCTCGCTCATCTCGCGCCGCGCGAGATTGTCATCACCAAGGGTATGGCCGGACATCCCGCCCTGGCTGCGTACAGCAGTGGTCAAGCCGGGATGAGTCTGACAGCACTGGAAGACTGGCTGGCCGCCTTCGATGACAGTGTCGAGTGCATCCAGTCCTTTTTTGGGCTGGACTCTTTGCGCGCCCTGGAATTGGACCCGGAAACCACCATCGCCATCGCCCTGGTGCTCCGTTTTCTTCAGCAGCATATGCAGGTCAGCCTGCCGCATATTGGCCTGCCGAAACGGCTCCATACTGGCGAAACCATGCTGCTGAGCCCGGTCGTCGAGCGCAGTCTTGAGATCTTTCGTCCGGCGAACCCCGACATCCGCGGCAAGGCGCTGATCGACGTATTGGATGCCACGGTCACGCCTATGGGTAAGCGACTGTTGCAGCACTGGTTGAGAAACCCGCTCTTGTCCGTGGCTGCTGTCGAAGCCCGGCATACTGGAGTGGCCGAGTTCGTCAACGCGCCCGCCGTGCTGGAGGCGGTCCGCGGGGCGCTCGCCCCTATTCGTGATCTGGAACGCCTCGTAGCCCGTTTTAGTTGTCGCGTGGCGAATCCCAAAGACAGCGCGGCACTGCGAGACTCGCTGGCGCAAATCCCCGGTGTAAATCGGGCGCTGGAAATGGTCCACAGCCCGCTCTTGAGGCAGCAGCGCGAACAACTGCACGCCGACCTCGGTTCCTTGCCGGACACCCTGGCGCGTGCCTTGGTCGAGGTGCCGCCCGTTCACCTCCGGGAAGGCGGTGTCTTTGCACCGGGCTATCACGCGGAACTGGACCGCTTGCAGACGATTGCCTCGGATGCCAAGCAATGGTTGGCAGCGCTTCAGGCCCGGGAAAGTGAACGTACGGGCATTCCCTCGCTCAGAATCGGGTATAATCGGGTCTTTGGGTATTATCTGGAAGTCTCCAAGGCCCACCTCAATAAGGTCCCTGACGCGTATACGCGGAAACAGACCCTCGCCAATGCGGAGCGATTCGTGACGCCTGAGTTGAAGGAATACGAGGACCAGATTCTCAACGCCCAGGACCGCTCGGTCGCCTTGGAGCAGGAACTCTTTGCCGAATTATGCGAGCTGGTCCTCCGGTATATGGCGCAGATTCAAGCGCTTGCACGGGCATGTGCCCACCTTGACGTTTTGGCCGGCTTTGCCTGGGTAGCGGTCAATCAGCACTACGTTCGACCCGAAATGTCAGAAGCGGCCGAACTGTCGATTGTTGATGGTCGGCATCCGGTTGTCGAGTCGCTGCTGGGACGGAGCGCTTTTGTCGAGAATGATGTGCAGCTCAATCGCTCGGATCACCAGTTTCTGTTGTTGACCGCCCCCAATATGAGCGGCAAATCCGTGTATTTACGCCAAGCCGCGCTGATTGTCCTGCTGGCCCAGATCGGTTCGTTTGTCCCGGCCACACGCGCCCGGATTGGTATTGTAGATCGGATTTTTACCCGCATTGGAGCCTCCGATAATCTGGCCCTGGGGGAGAGCACGTTTGCCGTGGAAATGATTGAAACCGCCCAGATTCTGAATGCGGCCACCGAACGGAGCCTGCTGCTGCTGGACGAGATCGGACGTGGGACCTCGACGTCCGATGGGCTGTCCATTGCCCGGGCGATTATCGAGTTCCTGGTTGATGACGACGGGCCGCGGCCCCGTACCCTGTTCGCCACGCATTTTCACGAACTCACGGACTTGCAACGGCTGCTGCCCGGCCTGGTGAATTACACTTTTGCCGTTCGTGAGTGGCAGGATGAGGTTGTTTTTCTGTATAAGGTCATCGACGGGGCCTCAGACCAGTCGTATGGCATCCATGTGGCCAAGCTGGCCGGACTGCCACGGGCGGTGACGGAACGGGCGGAAGAGATCCTCAAGGATCTCGAAGGGTCGGCAGGGCTGGTCCGGCCGGCCAAAAAACGTTCGCGGGGCAGGGCGACCAAAGCCCGGGCGCTGGTCAAAGAAGCATCTGCCCAACTCGGCCTCTTTGGGCACGCGCGAGAATCGTAGCATGGACCGTATTCGTCTTCTGGATTCACACACGATTGAACAGCTCCGGGCGGGCGAAGTGATTGAGCGTCCCGCCTCGATTGTCAAGGAGTTGGTTGAGAATGCGATTGACGCCGGCGCGCGATCAATCAGCGTGTCGATTACCAAGGGCGGGATTGACGAAATCGTTGTTCAGGATGACGGGATCGGCCTGAATCCGGAGGACGCTCCGCTCGCATTCCAGCGTCATGCGACCAGTAAGATACAGTCCAGCAATGATCTTTTCCTCCTCACCACCTTAGGTTTTCGGGGTGAGGCGCTGGCCAGTATTGCCGCCGTGACGCAGGTCGAATTGCTCTCCCGGACAGCGGATGCCATCGAAGGGGTGCGTGTCCGGGCGGGGGGCAGTGCGCCGCTAGAGACAATCCCTGCCGGCTGTCCTCAGGGAACGACGGTGACCACGCGGCATTTGTTTTTTAATACCCCACCGCGACGGGCCTTCCTCAAGTCTCCGACTGCCGAAAGTCATCAGGTGCATGAGGTCTTGATCGCGCTGGCGCTCTCGTGTCCGGCTATTCACTTTCGCTTTCAGTCAGACGGGCGCGAGGTGTTTCATGCGCCCCCCCAGAGTGAGCTGGCCCTGCGCGCGCGTGCGGTTGTCGGCAAGGAATGGGCTCAGGAGTTCCTGGCGCTCCCGAGTGCGGAAGCACGCTTGGTCGAAGAGGGCGTTGGAGTGACCGGTCTCATCAGTCCGCCCAGTCGCACCCGCAATACCCGGACCGGACAATATTTTTTCGTGAATGGGCGGCCGGTGAAAAGTCAGCCGGTCTCCTTTGCCTTGAGTCGCGGTTACAGAGAACTCCTGCCCGCGGGCCGTTTCCCCCTGGGGATACTCTTTCTGACTGTCCCGACTGACCAAGTTGACGTCAACGTTCATCCCACAAAGCGCGAAGTCAAATTTCAAGCGGAACGCGAGCTCCTCCAGATGGTCGTTCAGTCCGTCAGAAAGACGCTTGATCGGGCCAATCTGTTCAAAACAATCGAGCTTTCGTCCTCTGACCTACCCGGCGACAATCAGCAGGCTGACAGCCGAACCGCAGGGTGGTCCCCCACCGAGAGTCAGACGCGGACCGAGAGTCGGGCCTTGGACAGCTCGGTCCCGACCCCCGACCCGGCCGACTACCCAAGACCCCAAAGACGCCGCAAGGCCGCCGAGGCGTATGGAGCCCGGTCTGAGCCCGGCTTACGCCTGGTGGACAAGCCGCTGGTCCACGAGTCGGAGGCTGCCCCGCTGAGCCCAGCCCACTCACAGACGACCTTGTGGCAACGACCTGACGGAACCGAATTCCGTGTCGTTGGCCAGAGCCATGAGTTGTTTGTCCTGGTTGAAGTGGAAGGCGAACTCTGGATTGTGGATCAGCACGCGGCACATGAGCGCATCATGTACGAGCAGGTGCTCGACAGCCTGCAACACAAACACGACGCGACGCAGCCGCTACTCATACCCGTAACTTTCGAGTTGTCGCCCGCTGCGTGCAGTGCCCTGGAAGAACTGCACGATTATCTCGTCCAGATCGGCTTTGATATTCAGCCGTTTGGGGGGAACACGTTTCAGGTGCAGGCGACACCGTCGTATTTTCGACCGGCCGACACGCCCTCGCTGTTGAGTGAGCTGGCTGAAGCTCGGGCCGAAGGGCAGTCGGATAATTCCATTGAGGCCAAACAGGAGGACTTGGCGGCGCGTATCGCTTGTAAGGTAAAATCGATTAAAGCCGGCCAGACGTTGACTGAGGAGGCCATGCACGCTCTGGTGAAAACCCTGCTGGATTGTACCTCACCGTTTACCTGTCCACATGGCCGGCCAACCATGGTTCGCTATTCGGTGCGTCAGCTCGAACGCCAGTTTGACCGGCGCTGAGGGTGGAGTTGATATCAATAGTTTTGAGGCGATCCATATTGCATCGTCGCATCATCTTCTTTATGTCTTGATGTATGAGAACGACACTCAGCATTGATGATGATGTTGCGGCTCTCTTGCAGCAGATGCGGGATGGAAGAAAAGGAAAGCTCAAGGAGATCATTAACGAAGCACTCCGGGTGGGGCTCCGCCAGATGACGAAGCCTGATAAGCGTCCGACCCAGTATCAGACCCCAACAGTCTCTTTGGGAAAGTGCTTGATTGGCAGTTTGGACGATGTTGCCGGAGCCCTTGCTGCGAGTGAAGGGGAGCGGTTTCGTTGATCCTCATTGATGCAAACCTTCTCGTCTATGCCCACGTCGAGAACATGTTGCAACATGCCAGTGCCCGGAAGTGGTTGGACACTCAACTGAACGGTGTCACACCGGTAGGTCTCCCTTGGCCGAGTTTACTCGCCTTTATACGTCTGGTATCGAATCCCCGCGTCTTTGAGCGACCAGAGCCTATTTCGAGCGCGTGGAACCAGGTGACACAGTGGCTTTCGCTCGAACCGGTCTGGATTCCTCAGCCGACAGGCCATCATCAGGAAATACTGGGACGGCTGATCGGGCAGGTTCAACGGCCGGAGATTGTTCCAGACGCACATCTTGCAGTTCTGGCAATGGAGCATGGTTTAACGCTTTGCTCAGCGGATGGTGATTTCGCCCGCTTCCCGGACCTGAAGTGGATAAATCCGCTATTGCCGATACCACAGGGGTCTTCTTGAAATGATGACTCCGATACATATAGGCACTCTCCCGCTTGCGACAAATCTGTTCCTGGCTCCGCTTGCGGGTTATACGACCCTCCCGTTTCGGTGGTGTATGCGCGAAGTGGGCGGCTTTGGTCTGGCGACCACCGAACTGGTCCATGCCCGGTCGTTGCTCGAAAAAAATCGTCGGGCCTTTGAACTGATCGACACGCGCCAGGAAGACAGCCCGCTGAGCGTCCAGCTCTTTGGCCCGGTGGCCGAAGAAGTCCGCGATGCGGCGGTCTGGCTTGAGGAGCAGGGGGCGGATGCCATCGATATCAACATGGGCTGCCCGGTTGAAAAGGTCGTCAAAATCGGTGCCGGTGCGGCCATGTTAAAAGACCCGAAAAAAACCGGCGCGTTCGTCCGAACAGTGACCCGAGCGGTCAACATTCCGGTCACTGTGAAGACGCGCCTGGGTTGGGATCAGACGCAACTGGATGCGCCCGTGCTGGCCCCCATTCTTGAAGAGGTGGGTGTTGCCGCCCTGACCATTCACGGTCGCACGCGCGCCGAAGCCTTCAGTGGCTCGGTCGATTTGGGTGGTATTCGCGCGGTCGTGGAATCCGTACGGGCCATGCCCGTTTTCGGAAACGGCGATGTATGCGATACGGAAACAGCGAAACGCATGCTTGAAGAAACGGGCTGCGCGGGCCTCGTGATCGGCCGCGGCGCGCTGATCAATCCCTGGGTCTTCCATAATATTCAGGCCGGCCTGCTAGGGCGTCCAGCTCCGCCCGAGCCACCATTAGAAATCCGCGTTGCCTTTATGACACGTCATTTTGAACGCGCGGTGCAGCAGCGTGGGGAGAAACTGGCCTGCACCCAATTCAGGAAGACCATAGACTGGTACGCGAAGTCTTTTGGACCCTGTCGGCCACTGCGTTTAGCCATGAAGGAACTCAGTAGCCGGCAGCACTATTACGATCTGGTTGGCCAGTTCCTGGCATATCGCAGCCAGCATCCGCTCTTCCGGCGTGAGGCCCATCCGGCCGTTGCCGCCGTGCCCGCCTGATCCTGCTCCCCACTCCCTCCACTTCGTTTCAATGAGCATACAAGCATACTGATGGAGCATCGGCTCAATTGAGTTGACATGCCTTGGGGACTGTATAACAATGTCCTTGCGGGATAGTCTGCCAAGGAAGTGAAGTTTACCCAAACTCAGTCCGGGAGCCTCATGGTTGCCGGATGCACACACCTAACACCGGCCCTAGAGCCGCCCTGCTTATAGCAGCCACCCAGATAATCACCTGGGGATTTCTGAAACGAACAGAAAAAACCCTTCCAAATCGCGGGGGGGAGATGCGAACTCCACAAATCCGGCCGCGCTGCCGGAGTATCTGGGCGCGCTCTTCCCCTGGGAGCGGTGCGTTCTGCGCGGCATATTCGGCCGGGAGTTCGTCCAGGGTGACGCGGCCCTGTCTGTTGCTAAGGAATAAAGCGAGAAGTTGAAGGAGTGAGGGAGAATGCCCGACAATCAACCGCTGGCCCATCATGAAATTGAAAACAATTCTCAGACTATCCTGGAGAACGTCCGCAGGCTTCAGAGTGAAATCAGCTCCCTCCGGCCTCGTGGCCGCAGGCGACGGGGCAGCGGCCTGCCACCGCAGAGTCGTATGGCGGAGCCGCGCAGAGTCCTTCCCCACGACCTTGCCGCCGAACGGGCCGTCCTGGGCGGGATATTGATCGACAATACTGCGCTTGATCGGGTGAACCTGGCGCCGGAGGATTTTTTCTATGGCGGGCACAACCTGATTTTCCGGGCCATGCAGCACATAGCCGCGTTGGGTACCTCCATTGACCACCTCACCCTGTACGACGCATTCAAAAGAGAACTAGGGCACCCGCCGGCTGAGTACCTGGCCGGGCTGGCGGATGCTACCCCCAGCGCAGCCAACATTGTGGAACCTGCCAAGATCGTCAGGGAGCATGCCGACCGACGGCGTCTGATCAACCTGATGGAGGACGGCCTGCAACGGGCGCATACCGGGGAGGCGGTCGCTCCGTTACGTGAGCGTTTGCTCCAAGGTGTGGTCAACTTGGCCGACCAGCGCCCGGACGGATTCAAGAGCACGCCCTGGGCGGAACTCAGGCACACCTCCCAGGAGCCAGTGGGGTGGGTGGTAGACGGGCTGCTACGGCGGGGCGGGCTCTCTTTTCTCTTTGCCGCGCCCAAAGTGGGGAAATCCTCGACCGCCCGGACACTGACGCGGGCAGTGGCGCTCGGGTTGCCGTGGCTCGGTCGAGACGTACAGCAGGGTGGAGTCGTCTATTTGGCGCTGGAAGAAATGCCGGTGGATGTGCAAGAGCATTTTCATCAGATGGACCTGCCAGCAACGGCCCCTGTGGAAATCGTGTTCGAGCGGGAACCCGAGGCGACGTTCAAGAAGCTAGAGCAGCTTATCGACAAGTTACAACCCAGCCTGGTTATTGTGGACACGTTGATTCAACTCGTCCAAATCGGGGACATCAACGACTACGCGCGCACCACCCGGGTGCTGCAACCGCTCCTCGCACTGACCCGACGGAGCAACGCGCATGTTCTCTGTCTGCACCATGCCCGAAAGAGCGGCGGTTCACACGGAGCGGAGGGACTGGGGAGTCAGGCGCTGAGTGGGACCGTTGACGTAATTCTCTCTCTCAAGCGCGGGGAGCACTATCGGATCATTTCCTCCACCCAGCGACGGGGCCGCCCACTGGAAGAGTCCGTGCTGCGTTTGAACGAGGATACCGGCTTGGTCGAGTTGGCGGGCACGAAAAAGGCCATGGACACCGAGCTCAAGGGGGAAGAGATCATTGCCTTCCTGGAGGATCAAGAAGAGCCGGTGAGAATGGCGGCCATTCAGGCGGAACTGAAGAGCAAACGAAAGCTGCTGAACGACACGCTCCGGGCGCTGGTCGAGCAGGGCAAAATCGGGTGCGCCGGGAGCGGAAAAAGAGGCGATCCGTACCGCTATTTTGCTGTTCCCGAGGGTCCCGAAAAAACGGCAGTTTCGGCAGCATGCCGGGAACAGCAACTGTCCAGCGATTCCAAAGGGTTAGCCCCTGAAAAAAAAGCTGTTCCGCTGTTCCCGACCTATAATGGGGAACAGAAAGAACAGAAAAGATAACCAGTTCAGAATAGGGGTACACGAGCGGTTGAGGGTTCCGCTCGATACGCTGACAAGGGGCGAGGCGGTTTATCACTGGGCATGCATACACGAGACATTGAGAGTCTCACCAGCGATAGCACTTGGGCTGACCAACTATGTATGGCGTGTAGCGGAGTTGATCGAGGCAGCCCAGGCGAGCCCAGAACCTGACCCACCTCCCGCAGTGGCATGGCGACCGCACAGACTGCGGGTGATTCAAATGGAAAAAGGGCGTAACTGCCTCATTAGGCCACTACCGGCCGGTCGCCCAATTGTGGTCCGTCTCTCAATCCCACAGATGGAATCCTCGCCCACGCCCGGGCAGACGTGGTACAGTCGTCACACCGAGCGCCTCACCCCGCACCCGCCTGCTCGTACGCAAGCCCGAACACCGTATCGGTCAGCCAACGCTTGAAGCTCTGGTTGTCCATGAACTGCTTGAACAGCTCGGTGTCGTCCTTCATCACCGAGGTCATGACCCGCAGCAGCGCCTTGTCGTGCTCGATGCGGGCGTTCTCCCGGTCCGAGTTCTGCTGGGCGTTCTTGAAGGCCGTGTCCTCGGCCACTCTGGCAGGAATGGTCTCGGTAATGAGCTGCCGCACGCGGTCGGCGTCGTCCCAGTCGATATCGCCGAACAGATCGTTGAAGGCCCGCAGGATATTCGACAGCCGGTCCAGCTCCGGCTCGGGCAAGTGACCGCCGCCGGTGGTCGGCACCGGCTCGATCTCGGCATCCTCGTCGGGCAGCATGATCTGCTGCATGGCCCGTTTCTCGGCCCGGTAGCTGTCTATGTCGATGGCGTCGAGAATGCCCTTGGACAGGTCTTCCTCCTGAGGAGACGGCAGCTTGGAGACCAGGAAATTCAGAAAGATCGAGCGCTTCTCCCAGGCCGCGTTGGTATAGGGCAGGACCGACGACAGGAAGGCATAGGTGCGGACGAAGCCCTTGGCCTTGCCCTTGAAGGCCACCTGTCCGTCTTCGTCCAACTCGTCCAGATAGACCGCCACGCATTGATCGAGAATGGGGTCGAGCTGGTCGCGTTCGGCTCCGCCCAGGTAGAGCGACACAAAGGTGTCGATCTGCTCGGGAGAATAGACCTGCGCACCATCCAGGTCGGCCTGGAGGTCGTGCAGCTTGTTGGGGTCGGTCTCATCGGCCAGAACCGTCGCCCGATAGAAGCTGGCAAAGGAATCGCGAATAATCTCGGTCTTGTTCAGAAAATCCAGCACGAAGACATCGTGCTTCTTGGGATGCGCCCGGTTGAGGCGCGACAGGGTCTGCACCGCCTTGACGCCTGCGAGCGTCTTGTCCACATACATCGTGTGTAGCAGGGGTTCGTCATAGCCGGTCTGGAACTTGTCCGCGCAGACCAGGAAACGGTAGGGGTCTGCCTGTATCTTCTCGGCGATCTTGCCGGACGGAAAGCCGTTGAGCGACACTTCGCTGACCTTGGCTCCCTTGAACTCGGGCTCGCCGGAAAAGGCCACGATGGCCTGGTAGCGGCTCTTGCGTTCCTCCAGATAGTCGCGGATGGCGTAAAAATACTGGATGGCGCGCTCAATGCCGTTGGTGACGACCATGGCCCGGGCCGCGCCGCCGATTTTGTTCTGGGCCAGGACCTGCTCGTGAAAGTGATCGACCATGATCTCGGCCTTGAGGCGGATGGCGTGGTCGTGGCCCTCGACAAAGCGCCGCAGCTTTTGCTGTGCCTTCTTGGTATCGAACTGCGGGTCGTCTTCCACCGTCTTGGCCAGCCTGTAATAGCTGTCCACCGGCGTGTAGTGGGCCAGCACGTCCAGGATGAAACCCTCCTGGATGGCCTGCTTCATGGTGTAGGTGTGAAAGGCGTGATGCTTGACCGTGCCGTCGGCCTGCGGGTTCGGGGCGCCGAAGATTTCCAGGGTCTTGTTCTTCGGTGTGGCCGTAAAGGCGAAATAGCTGGCGTTGGGGAGCAGCTTGCGCGACTCCATCAAACGGTTGATCTGATCCTCGTAGGTTTCCTCCTCGCCCTCCTCACCGGCCTGGGACAGCGCCTGGGCCATGGCCGCGCTGGTGCGGCCGCCCTGGCTGGAGTGGGCCTCGTCGATGATGATGGCGAAGCGCCGCCCGCGCTGCTCGTCGCCGATCTCGTCGAGGATGAAGGGGAACTTCTGCACGGTCGAGATGATGATCTTCTTGCCGGACTCGATGAAGCGGCGCAAGTCGCCCGAACGCTCGGCATGCCCGAGGGTCGCACCGACCTGGGCGTATTGTTTGATGGTGTCGCGAATCTGCTTGTCGAGAATCCGCCGGTCGGTGACCACGATGATCGAGTCGAAGACCGGGCTGTCGTCCTGTGTCAGCCCGATCAGTTGATGGGCCAGCCAGGCAATGGAGTTGCTCTTGCCGCTGCCCGCCGAGTGCTGGATCAGATAGCGCTGGCCGACGCCGTGCGTCCCGGCGTCGGCCAGCAGTCGGCGTACGACGTCGAGCTGGTGGTAGCGCGGCCAGACCTGGGTCTTTTTTTTCTTGCCTGTCTTCTCGTCCTTTGACTCCACCACCTGGGCATAATTCTCCAGGATGTTGGTCAGGCTCTGGCGGGTCAGCACCGCGCGCCACAGATAGTCGGCCTTGAGTCCGTTGGGGTTGGGCGGGTTACCCGCGCCGTCGTGCCAGCCCCGGTTAAAGGGCAGGAACCACGAGGCCTTGCCCTGGAGGTGGGTACAGAAACGCACTGCGCTCTCGTCCACGGCAAAGTGGGCCACGCAGCGGCCGAACGCGAACAGTTTCTCGCGCGGGTTGCGGTCCTTCTTGTACTGCCAGACCGCGTCGTCCACGGTTTGCTTGGTCAGGCGGTTCTTGAGCTCGAAGGTGAAGACCGGAAGGCCGTTGATGAACAGCCCGAGGTCCAGCGCTCGCTGGGTTTCGTCGCGGCTGTAGCGCAACTGGCGGGTGACGGTGAAGCGGTTCTGCTCGAAGCGTTCCCGGGCCTTCTCATTCCCGGCCGAAGGCGTGCCGTAGAACAGGTCCAGGTGGTGCGGCCCGTGGTCGATGCCGTGGCGCAGCACATCGATACTGCCACGCTTGGCAATCTCGCCCTGGAGCCGGGCCAGGAATTTGCGCCGCGTCGGGCCGTCCTCGGATAGCCCGAGCGATGCCGCGGCTTTGGGTTGGGTGGCACGCAGGAAGGCCGAGAGCTGGACTAGGTCGACGCAGTATTCGCGGTCGTAGTCGTGGAAGTTGCCGCCGCTCCAACCTACGCCGCCGTAGCCGGCGGGCGGTTCGGCCACCGTGCCCGTCGCGGGCGGCTCGCAGGGATGGCCGGCCAGCGCGGTGCAGATGAGGCGTTCGAGGCCGCGTTCGCTGGTGTCGGTGGTCACGAGGTTTCCGATTTTTCCAGAAACGGGTTGATGACCCGCAGGCCGTCGTAGTCCTGCTCCGAGCTGAGGTCTTCTGAGTAGACCGCATCGCAGCCCAAGGCGCGCGCCGCGGCAAGAATCGCCCCGTCCCAATACGACAGCCCGAAACGCTGACTAATAGCGACGCCGGCGCGAAACACATCGAGGGTGATTTCCTGGATCGGAAATCTCAGGAGGGTTCCCAGGAAAGCCAGGGCATCGGCGTGGGTGAGCCGCCCCGGACGGGTGGAGCGCGTCGCCTGATGATAAAACTCTTGGAATACCTGAACCGATACGGCCAAGTCGGGCTCCCTCAACAACTCGAGGGCTCGGCGGCGCTTGCCGGCCTCCTCTGGCAACGGGCTGACCCCGTAGAGCAGGACGTTGGTATCAACAAAACGCATCGTGACTAGGTGGACGCGCGGCGTTTTCGTTCCATCTCAGCTTCGGCCCGAGCGGCATCGCGATCATACAATTCCTCCCGAGACAGGTTGTCAGCCATGCGCAACCCCACGCCCCGCGCATCGAAGTCGGCAAGCACCTCATCCAACTTCGTATGCCGGAGTTCTACTGCCGTCTCCACGCCCGACTGGTCCGCCGCCATTCCGCGGCCACCAGACAGACTCTTCAGGTAATTCCGCACCAGGGCCGACACCGATGTGTCCAACTCCGCCGCCCGAATTCGGGCGAGCCGGTGGGTTTCTTCGTCAACGGATACGGTGATATTTTTCATGGGCACAGCCTCACAATTTCTGTGTACCACAGCATAATTTCTTATTGACTAATGGGCAACATCTCCTGGACCTTCATGACAGGTTTATACCGCTGTCGGAATGAACATTCGGGTCGATCCTCACACGGAGCGGTCGATTTATGTCCGACGTAGAAATCTGCATCGCAATGTCATGAATCTTTCCAATACAAAGAGTAACAGGGTTACCGTCCTTAGTGCCTGTGTCTATAACGATGCGAAATTCCTTCTGGTATTCGTACTCCCTGCGTTTAGTAAAAATCGTCCCTATCTCTGACTTCGTGGGCAGCGAGCCAATCTGAGGGTCATAGTATCTGACGAGCCCGCCACAAACACCATACTCTTGCCGCTTAGCACCAGCCTTTACTCTCCCAAGAAATTCACGAACATTCGTAATCAGTACCGCGTATTTCCCAAGCTGAGCGCAATCGTCAGGTATCGCGAGTTGTTTTTTTAACTCAAGAACATTTTGCTCTGATATACTCTTGAGAGCACCAGTATGGCCTGCATACATGCAAAACACATTAATGTGATCAAACCGTTCTGGGCGCATAACAAGCGGAGAGGTAAGCTCGTGCCCCGACATTCTAATTGTGTCAATCTCCCCAGTGGCTCGATTCGTAGCCGTTAGCTCAATTATCAACCCCTCACGTTGTAGCATGATGGCACCCTCGTCTTCATCTCCTCTAACGCCGCCATCCTCAATTCTCTTGAAATACGCCAAGCTATTCAAATACATCTTCCCGTTAAGAAAATCCTCAGCATGTTTCGCTTCTTGAAACACCTTCGCAAGGAATACTACCACGCTTTTCTCCTCTTAGTTTTGTAGAGTGTCAGGACACGATATCCTTCATTCTTGTCCTGAGGGGTCACTCAGACGTCCTTCGAGGCGAGAGCATCGACCTCGGGCAGTGCGACCGCCGTCTCGCGCACGTCGAGCTTGCCGGTGACGACATCGGCGATCAGGCGGGTACGGTATTCGTGGAGGAGGTCGATTTCCCTCTTCGCATTGGAAATGGCGCTGCTAAATTCCTTTGTCGAACGCTCGATTCTACCAATAAGGAAATCCTGTTCATCGCGGGTTGGGAGTGCCAAAAAGTAGTTACGAATCGTCGATACATTAACGTGTGGTGCGGTAGCACCCATAATGTCCTGGCAGGCTTGTGCATAGACTTGTTTGCTGTTCAGGAGCCACATGACAAACACAGGATTATGTTCAGGTCGGATGCGAAACACCATCATGCGTTGCGAGATACACAAACGCACCCCGTCAGGTACACATGCGGCTATACCGAATCGCTCTCCCTCTCTCGAATAGAGAATGTCACCTTGCTTAGGTTCAAGTCTTTCTGTCCATTGGGCATATTCGTCTGGCTCAATCCGACGTGCTGACGATAGGTGTAGGATACCCGGAGATATATCGGCTGTCCGAATTGCTGGGAACTCACCGTTCTCGGAATATTGGGGGGTCTCATGAAGACAGTCTACAATCTTCGCAGCGACGAATTTGAGGCGAACCACATCCCAATCCACCGGCACGTCCCCTAGCCACTCAACGCCGGAGGGCTTGTAGGCCGGGTAGGGCTGGCCGGTGCGGACGTCGATCTGGCCGGTGACGGCCTGGTGGATGATGGCCTGCTTCTGTTCCTCCAGCAGCGCAATCAGCTTCTGCTTGGCACGGATGTAGCGCCGGATGCGCCGGTCGGCGTGGTCGAGGAAGCGGACGATGCCGGTTTGTTCGGAGAGGGGTGGGACGGAGCAGGGGAGATGCTTAAAGTCTGTCCAGTCAAGGTTCTGCCGAAGTCCTGATCCCAATCCATAGAAAATTTTCATCAGGTCATACGAGTGTAATAGGAGATAACCGTATTCTGGGATTATACGCTTGCTGGTAAGGAAACAGAGGTAAGCAGAGGTAATGATCCCTCGGTACCTGCTAAGACCAAATCTCAGACTATTCTGGTCGTTCTGTAAGTCGGTAGGCCGAATCACGATGTTTAATGGGTCAACGATCTGGTAGGTCTCAAAGGAAGAGGGAACAAGACCGTGAAGTTTTTCTGGCGGCTTAACCACGATCTGGCCGTAGCTCAATGATAGGACGGTCTTCTCTTGAAGGGCGAAGTTTGCCCGCTTCTTCTCACGGAAGCAAGCCTGGCCCGGAAGGATTTCCCAATGCGCCGGCACCTCCCCCGGCCACGGCACGCCGGAGTCCTTATAGGCAGGATAGGGTTTTAGTTCGGCGGCCATTTGTCAGTCAAAGAGCGTTTCGAATACTTCACGCTTGGAGAGATCGAGGAATACTGCGACGCTGGCGATGATGGAGCCTGATGACTCTTGGTACGGTGTCTTCGTCGAAATGGCAGAGCACCGCGTCCTTCACCATGGCTTTCAGGTCGTCCCAATCATCGCCCTGGGTGAAAATGCTGTACCCAAGCGCTCGGGTGTCGTACCCGCCTTCCACGGCCCCCGTGACCTCGAAGATGATCTCGGTCGGTCTCATTTGCGCTTCCTCCGTGTGACTCGGTCGGTCTCCTATCTCTTCTCGACCAGCCGACCCGACAGGTATTTGTGGATGACGCTCGACAAAAGCGTCTGATACGGAATGCCCTCCTCCCGTGCCCGTGCGTGGGCGAGACTGAAGTCACGTTCGGTCACCCGCAGGTTGACTCGCCGGGTCTTGTTGAACGTATTGCGAGCCGCTTGACGGGCCTGTACGAGCTCGTGCTCGACGTTGGAAGCAGGTCGCAACTCGCCGCGCTCGAACTTCTCCAGAATTTCCTTCTCTTCGGTACTCATTTTGCCGCTCATCATGCTTGCCTCCTGCGATAGTCACGCGTCGCCTTGCGGCTGGGGATGATCGTCTTCAGGAACCGCGAGCCGTCCGCCTCGCTCACGAACGGGACAAGGTAGATGTATTGTTCGATGTCTACCACGTAGATCGACTGCCCTGGGTATCGCTTCTGATTAGGGTGTTCCAGCACGTTCACCAGGCCACCTTGTTCGATTGCGGTGACGATACGCTCGAAGGAGATTCCTCGCTGTTCAACGAGTTGTTGGTTCTTCTCCGTACTCCAATCGAAGCGTACCTCCATGGACGGATAGTCATCCAATGTGTGCACTTTGTCAACTACAATTCAGTGCTAGCGGGACGGCTATGCCCGGATGATCTGGTCGAGCAGCCCCTCGGTCTCTTCCTCCAGTGACAAGATGTCGGCCCGAATCTCGTCCAGCGTCCGCAGGGGCTGCGGTTTGTAGAAATAGCGGGTGAAGCTGATCTCGTAGCCGACCTTCACGCTGTCGGGTTGATACCAGGCGTCAGGGGCGTAGGGCAGGACTTCGCGTTGCAGGAAGGCCTCAATCCCGCCCGCCTCTTGCAGCGGAATCTGCTCGGTGTCGCGCAGGTCGGTGTCGGGCTCGTACTCCACCGCCGCGGGTTTGCCGTTGATGGTGGCCGCGAACAGGCCGCGTAGCGGGTCAGCCTCGGTGCCCCGCTTGTGAATCTTCTTGATGACGGGCGGCGCGTTCTCGCTGCGTTCGCCGGTCTCCTTGAGCTTCTTGATCTCGGCAGCCTTGTAGGCGCGGTTGGGGTCGATGCCTTGGATACGCAACGGTCGCTCGACCGTGACCTTCCAGTAGCCGAAGGCGGCATTGTCGAAAATCTTGCTCTGCTCGGTCTCCTTGAAGTCGAGAAAGGTATCGCAGATGCGGGAGATGTCCTCCTCGCCCAACTCGCAGTTCTTCTTACCCAGGTTCTTGCGCAGGGGCCGGTACCAGGTGGTGGCGTCGATCAACTGGACTTTGCCCTGGCGGTGCGTGGGCTTGCGGTTGGTCAGTACCCAGACATAGGTGGCGATGCCGGTGTTGTAGAACATATTGAGGGGCAGGGCGACAATGGCCTCCAGCCAGTCGTTCTCGATGATCCAACGGCGGATGTTGCTCTCGCCCTGGCCGGCGTCGCCGGTGAACAGCGAGCTGCCGTTATGGACCTCGGCAATACGGCTGCCGAGTGGGGTGTCCTGTTTCATCTTGGACAGCTTGTTGGCCAGAAAGAGCATCTGGCCATCGCTGGAGCGGGTGACCAGGGAATACTCGGGGTCTCCGGCGTGCTCGATCACGAAGCGCGGGTCGTGCATGTCGGTCTTGCCGCCCATACGCTCCAGGTCGGTCTTCCAGCTCTTGCCGTAGGGTGGGTTGGAGAGCATGAAGTCGAACTCGCGGGAGGCGAAGGCGTCGTTGGCTAGGGTGGAGTGCTCCGGGCCGCCCACGATGTTGTCGGCGGCTTCGCCCTCGCCCTTGAGCAGCAGGTCGGCGGTGCAGATGGCGTAGGTCTCGGCGTTGATCTCCTGGCCGTAGAGGTGGGTGGACACGTCTTTGTCGTACTCGGTGGCGAGCTGCCGTAGGGTGTCCTCGGCCACGGTTAGCATGCCGCCGGTGCCGCAGGCGCCGTCGTAGAGCAGATAGGTGCCGGATTTGATGGCGTCGGCAATGGGCAGGAAGACGAGCCGGGCCATGAGGGTGACGGCGTCGCGTGGGGTCCAGTGTTCGCCGGCTTCTTCGTTGTTCTCCTCGTTGAAACGGCGCACCAGTTCCTCGAAGATCGAGCCCATGCCGTGGTTGTCGAGACCGGGGTGTTTGACCGAGCCGTCGGTGTTCAGGACCGGGGCCGGGCTCAGGTTGATATCGGGTGCGGTGAGCTTCTCGATCAGCGTGCCCAAGGCGTCGGCCTTGGACAGGCGCGGAATCTGGTTGCGGAACTCGAAGTTGTCGAGGATGTCCTGCACGTTGGGTGAGAAGCCGTCCAGGTAGGCTTCAAAGTCTGCTGTCAACTGCTGGCGGTTGGCGCGGGTTCTGAGGTCGCGCAGGGTGAACTGCGAGGTGTTGTAGAACGCCTGTCCCGCGGCTTGGCGCAGGGCGGGGTCCTGTTCGACCACGCCCGCCGCGTCGAGGTTGGTCTTCATATCAAGGACGGCCCGCTTGCTGTCTTCCAGCACCGCGTCCAGCCGGCGCAGCACGGTCATGGGCAGGATTACGTCGCGGTACTTGCCGCGCACGTACAGGTCGCGCAGCACGTCGTCGGCTATGCCCCAGATGTAGTTGGCAATCCAGTTCAGGTCGGTGGTGCTCATCGTTTTGCGTATCCCTTAGCGGCAGGTAGCGGATATCATACGGAACGCAGGAGGCAACCTAACGTTTCCCCAGCGTTGGCCCATACGGCTTGATGTGCTGTAGAGCCGTCCGTGAGAGCAGGGCTTTGCGTGGTTGGGCTGGGTAGTGATGTATGGTAGCCTGAGTGTCGGCTTAGAGATCGAGAGGAACGCATTCGCATGATCATCCGTATACTAGTTACCCTCATACTCGTCTTGGGGCCTGGTGCTATGCTCATTACACCGGAGCATGTTGTCCTGGCCGAGATGAGTCCGGCTCCTGAAACGACAGTAGAGTCAGAAAAGCAGCAATCAGCAGCAGCACTCTCAACCCATGCCGGTCTGCCTGCCACCTTATCGCCGGACCTGTTCAGCGGGGCAGTCAGAGACGGCTACATCATCGCCCAAACCATCCCGGACGTGTTGGCCGGGCTGCACTGCTACTGTGGCTGTGATCGGTCCATGGGGCACGGCAATCTCCTGGATTGCTTTGTGGACGACCACGCCGTTGGCTGACCGCACTGTTTACACGAAGCGCAGGATGCGCAGACGCTGTTTGAAGCAGGGGCCCCGCCGGAAGTCATCCGGGATTTTATTGATCAGAAGTACGGCAATTAGGACAAAGAACGCTGCGGTGGAGCGCGTCTCTCTCCTCCTTTAAGGGAATAGGCGGGCAAGATGTCCGCGCTCCCAGGGGGGGAAGGAAACAGGCAGGCAAGAGTCGCACCGTTGGACGTGATGCGAAGAGGAACCCACCCCGGCCTTCGGCCACCCCTCCAAGGAGGGGATCAGTATACATCCCCCCTGGGCCGCTTGAGGCAGGCCAGTGTCCTTCCCGACGAGAGCGGACCAGCACGGCTACAACGTATCGTGAAATGCGCGAGGCAGGGCGTGGCCTAGGCGTCTTTGAGATAAAAACGAACGCCACAGACCTCCACCTGATCGTCCGACACGCGGCACCCGCGTTGCTCTGCCCTTGTCAGGAGCCCTTGGACATCGGCAACAACGAGATCAACTCCACCTAAACCGTCTCCGCGCCCATCCGTGGCCTCAACGAACCGTACGTCGGCATTCTCCAGCGGAAAGCTCAAGCGGCTCTGATCGTCCTGCCGGAGTGGAACGCCTGCGATGTCTGCCCATCGCTGGGCCATGGATTGCGGGTCGTGGGACTGCAACTCAACGGCTGAGTAGCCGCTGACCACCTCAGTTCGCCGGGCGGTGTCCCAGCCATCTCCACCAGCGGGTTCCCAATGTCCCTCGGGTTCGTTCTTCGGGTCCCAGTCGAGTTCAAAGAAGGCACCCCCCGTGTCGCCAGGGTGAAGCTGCATGCACTGAAAGCCGTGAATATCCTGCTCCCAGGCAATACGCACGCCGAGCTCCTGCGCCCGAGCCCTGCGGGCCTGTTGTGTTTCATGGCTGTCGCACTGGCAAATGACCATATAGCCGCCATCGCCGTTGCGGCGTCGGAGAAAGCGGCCGGCCGCGGTGTTCTCTTTCGTTGGTGCGACTACCTCAAAAAAGTTTGAGTCGACTGGAAACAGCGCGTTCTCCAGGCCGAAAACACCTACGCCTTCATCAACAAAACATACCTCCAGGCCGAATATGGATGTGATATCCTCGACCACAGGCGCGAGCTTGTCCGCAACGAAGCATATCTGTCGTAACCGTATCGTCATCACGCTCTCCTCTCAGGTGTCAGAACATTTCCGACTCCGGTTCTGGTATCGGAACTCTCCGGGTATTGCTACCTGTCCGGCGCGCTTGCTCGGGCTGTGGGAAGTATTGTAACGTTGAGCTTCAGATCACAAGGAGGCCCAATGGCTCAAGCTGAACGTGGTAACGTACTCACGGTCTTTGCCGTCCTGTTTGCTGTCCTGGCGGTATCAAATTTACTGAAACCCCTCCAACTTCATGAAACGACCGGCTTTGTGCTCTTTGGCTCTCGGTTGTCCGGGATGCCGAACGTGATAGCCGGCATCCTGGCCGGTCTCTATTTGCTCGTCTATGCCTACGGCATCTGGCATATGAAACGGTTTGTGGTGGGTATGGCGCATGCGTATGCGCTGTACGTCATTTTGAACCTCTTGCTCTTTATGTACAGTGATGATCAAGAGGCCCAACTGGGTCTCTTCTACCTCCTCTACTCCGTTGTTGCGATTGGTGTCTCGCTGGGATCGGCTATCATTCTGACGAAGCGCAAGACCGAACTCGCGTAGGGATCGACTGGCCTGGGGCGAGAAAGAAGCTTCGACTAGTATTCTCACTCTTTGTCAGGTATATTAGAGATATATAGTATAAGAACGAACCGCGAGCAGGTCTCTTTTCCTTTGTAAGAAATCCCGCTCAGAAGCGGGTCTCGGGTTGCCCAGACCTGAGTTCCACGTTTCCCAGGTTCTACATAATAACACGGTGCGCCGGTGCTTTGCGCGCGCCCATACCCATCCGTGTATCTGGGCAGCACGGAGAAAGAGATGGTCCTTTGACAACAGAGAGTAAAGGGAACGGTCTTGCCGATTGTTCTGATTTTTCCGAGCTTGGGTTGATACCCGATCTCCTACGCGCCCTGGACGACGCCCAATACGAAACCCCAACCCCCGTGCAAGCCCAAGCCATTCCGGTTGCCCTCAGCGGTAAAGATATGCTCGCTTGTGCCCAGACCGGGACGGGTAAGACTGCCGGATTTCTCCTGCCTATCCTGCAACGTTTCACCCCGACAGAGTCGAGGGCAGTCCGGGCTTTAGTGCTGACACCAACGCGCGAACTCGCCGTACAAATAGGAGAAAGTGCCCGTACCTACGGGAAATACGTGCCGGTCCGCTCAACCGTGGTCTACGGTGGTGTCGGGCTTGGTCCTCAAGCCGACCGACTCCGTCGTGGGGTGGATCTGTTAATTGCAACTCCCGGACGCCTGCTCGATCACTTGAATCGCGGGAACGTCCGGCTCGCTGACGTCGAGGTACTCGTCCTGGACGAAGCCGACCGCATGCTGGATATGGGCTTTCTCCCCGATGTCCGGCGTATCCTGGCCACTTTACCTAAAGTGCGCCAAACACTGCTGTTTTCCGCAACCATGCCACAGGAGATTGAACGTCTTGCGCAAGACACTTTGAGAGAACCCGAGGTGATTGATGTCGGGCGTCGAGCCACGCCGGTCGCGACGCTCCGTCACGTGCTCTATTTGGTGGAAGCCGAACGCAAAAACGACCTGCTGCATTACCTCCTCCAGCATGGCAGTCTCAAACACGTGCTGATCTTTACGCGGACCAAGGTCCGGGCGGAACGGCTGTCCAAACGTCTGGCTCAGACGAATCGCCGGGTGGCCGCCCTGCATGGCGATAAGACCCAGCGCGTCCGCACGCAGGTGCTCAATAACTTCAAGAGTGGAAAGGTTGATGTCCTCGTCGCAACCGATGTTGCCGCGCGTGGCCTTGACGTTGAGGGTATTTCTCATGTGGTGAATTTTGACGTTCCCAATCGGCCGGAAGATTACGTCCACCGCATCGGCCGGACCGCCCGCGCCATGGCGACCGGGGAGGCGCTCACGTTTGCCTCGTCCGACGAGGTCGAAGCGGTGCGCGCCATCGAAAGCCTGTTGGGCAAAGAGGTTTCCCGCAAGATGATTAAGGGTTTTGAACCAACGCATTTCACCCTCCGCCGGTTTGCCAAGCCCGAGGCATCGCGCGGGGCGCGTATTGCCAGCGGCGCCATCCGGCACTTTAGTCCGGGAGGCAGGCGGCGGAAGAGCGCGTAAGTTCATGATTCGGGTCAACGACCCCGAAGGAGTATATATGCCACTCAATCCAGCTAAAGATTCTGTCGACCTCGGTATTGTTGTCAGCGACATCACCAAAAGCCTGGACTTTTACCAGGGGGTGCTGGGCCTCAACAAGAGCGAGGAATTGTCCACCCAGTTCGGCACCCTGCACCGGCTCCATTTCGGCACCAGCGATATCAAGCTGATTGACCCTAAGCAGGTCCCAGCAGCCGGGACCACCGGTCTGGAGAAACAGATCGGGCTCCGCTACATCAGCTTTAGGGTTCAAGACATCAGTGCCCTGTGCGTCGAGTTACAAGCCAAGGGCGTGGAGTTCAGCATGGCTGAGACCGAGGTCCGACCCGGGGTGCGCATGGCTATGATCAACGATCCCGACGGCAACACGGTTGAGCTCATTCAGCGTGGCTAGAGCAAATCACGAGGCTGTGTAGCGCGCCTCTCTTCTCCCTTAGGAGCGCGGGCTTCCAGCCCGCATGGCGGCCAGGATGGCCGCCCTCCCAGGAAGCGGGAGGCTCACGCCACAATATGCATCACACGTCCATAGAGAGGAGAGGGCAGGACGTCCTCTCCGGTGCTTTAGCCGCGCTCGACAAACTCCAGAATATTGCCCTCGGGGTCCTTGATCATGGCGATTCGGGTGCCAGGGCGAATTTCGGTTTCCGGGATGGTGAACTCCGCGCCTTTTTCCTTGAGGGCCGTACACAGCCCGCTCAGGTCTTTGATCACAAAGGTGAGATAGCCAATGCCCAAGCGTTTGCCAAAACCGTTTGGTGCGGCCGGTGGGATTTCTTTGGGGTCCATGAGCTTGATGTCGCTCGTGCCATGCCGGAAGCGATGGATCGTGCCAAAGGCGGTCGGCACTTCCTCGGTCTTTTCCAGGCCAAGCGTGCCCTGGTAAAAATCGAGCATGGTGCCGATGTCTTTGACAAAAATCCCAACGTCAATTGAGTCTTTTGCGGGTTGTAACACTGGGAACTCCTTTTCGTGATCTTCTATCCGCGGGCGCCTTTGAGATCGATCAGTTCGACCTTGTAGCCATTCGGGTCTTCAATAAAGGCGATAACCGCGCCGCCGTGCGCCATTGGGCCGGGCTCACGAACGACGTTGATGCCTTTTCCTTTGAGATCGTCGCAAGTCTGATAGATATCATCCACGCCGATAGCCAAATGCCCAAACGCGTTCCCCTGGTCATAGCTCGACGTGCCCCAGTTATGCGTCAGCTCGACGACGGTGTTGTTCTTTTCGTCACCGTAGCCCACAAAGGCCAGGGTAAACTCACCGCCCGGATAGTCCTGTTTACGCAGCAGCTTCATGCCCAGACCGTCGCAGTAGAATTTGAGTGACTCGTCCAGGTCGTTGACCCGGATCATGGTGTGTAAGAACTCCATACTATACCCTCCTCGTATTCATGAGATTCGCTCGCACCTTCTCCTGCTTCCCCCTATCCGGTTGCGAGTCCGACTGTCAAGCAAGACCGTCGCCGATCATGCGAAAAATTGCGTGCTCTATCCGGGTCGCCTCGGCTTCGGAGACGTATGCCTCGTACATCGGAAAGAGCTCACGTTCTTCACACCGAATATGCCGCTCTAAGAGGGTCCCGAATGAGGTCAGCAATTCCGTCAACTGCGGTCCGTCAGGAGGCTGCTGGTCAATGTCATCCACCAACTCCCGCATGGCCGTATGTTCCTGAATGAGCTGGTTGAGCAGAGCAGATGCCTGAGGCTGCATGGCTCGAATGGTTGGAAAGAGAATGTCCGCTTCCGCGGCAAAATGGAGTGTGAGACTTTTCCGAAAGAATTGCACTGTATCTGCCGCCTGCTCTTGTGGAGTGTCGTGGGGCTGGCGCGTCTTCGGTAGCCCATGCTTGATGCGGAAGGCGAGGAGGAGGCCGTGATGATGCTCGCGAGAGAGCGGGACCAGGCTGGGGTGACGCTTAGGCATTACACGTCTACGTCCTCGACCCGAGGCGCCCGCTCCATGATAAAGCTGAAGCGCGGCTGGACATCCTTACCCATCAGGGTTTGGATGGCCCTTTCCGTTCGTTCGGCGTCCTGAATAGAGACTTGGAGTAGGGTACGCGTGCGCGGGTCGAGGGTCGTTTCCTTGAGAGTGTGCGGATTCATCTCACCCAGACCCTTGAAACGCTGGACTTGGGCCTTGCCGGCATGCCCGTTTTGCTGAGCCAGCAGGCGCTCCTTGGCTGCGTCATCGTCTGCCCAAAGAACCTCCTTACCGACCTCGATTTTATACAGCGGCGGCTTGGCAATATAGACACAGCCGGCTTGAATCAGTTCGGGCAGGTGACGGTAGAAAAAGGTCAGCAGGAGCGTGCAAATATGGTTGCCGTCCGAATCGGCGTCCATCAACAGGCAGACTTTATGATAGCGGAGCTTGGACAGATCAAACGCCTTGCCTACGCCACAGCCCAAGGCCGACACCATGTCGTTTAACTCCTTATTGGTCAGGATTCTATTGAGCGAGGCCTGTTCCGTATTCAACACCTTGCCGCGGAGCGGCAGAATAGCTTGAAAGCTCCGGTCCCGACCCTGCTTGGCCGAGCCGCCGGCGGAATCTCCCTCAACAATGAAGAGTTCGCTGTTGGCCGGGTTGGTTGAGGAACAGTCGGCCAGCTTGCCGGGCAGGTTCAGACGATGGGAGACCGACCCTTTGCTCCGCACGGTTTCCAAGGCCGCGCGTGAGGCCGAGCGCGCGCGGGCCGCCAGTATCACCCGCTGGACAATCGTTTCTGCCTGGGAGCGGTTATGGAGCAGAAAATTCTCCAGGGTGGTCCGAACCATACCGTCAATTTGCGCCGTTGCTTCCGGGTTGCCGAGTTTTTCTTTGGTCTGACCCTGAAACTGCGGATGTTTGAGATACAGGCTGAGAATGGCGACCAGCCCTTCGCGCGTGTCGTCGGCCGTAATCGATATCCCTTTGGGCGTCAGATTGTTGACGTTCATGTAATTACGGACAGCCTTGACAATAGCGGTTTTTAAGCCGGCTTCATGCGTACCGCCGAAGGGGGTGGGAATACCGTTGACAAACGAGTGGATGCGTTCTTCCGGTGATTCCGTCCAGGTCAGGACGCATTCCAGCGGGGGCGAGGCGGCGCGTTCAATGTGAAAGATGTCCTGAATAACCGCCTTTTTGTCGCTGTCGGTGAGTAGCTTGCGGAGATAGGCTTTGAGACCGTCTTGATACAGGAACTGCTGGGTTTGCCCGTTTGTCTCGTTCCGAAAGACGAGCATCAGCCCTTTATGCAGATAGGCTTTTGATTCCAATCTTTCGGCAATACGCTCAGATTTGAAGGTAATGGACGGAAAAATATTGGGGTCGGGATGAAAGGTAAGGGTGGTGCCATGGCCGCGCGCGCCACCCACGTTTTTAAGTGGCGTGGTGGCCTTGCCGCGACGAAAGCGTTGTTCCCATTCCACCCCATCCCGGCGGATACGGACAACCATACGGTCAGCCAGGGCGTTGACGACGGAAGCTCCCACGCCGTGCAGCCCGCCGGAATGGGCGTAATTCTGATCGCCGAATTTCCCGCCAGCGTGCAGGGTGGTCAGGATCAACTCCAGGGCGGGCTTCTTGAACTGCGGATGGAGGTCTACCGGAATCCCCCGCCCGTTATCGGCCACGGTGACGGTTGAGCCGTCCTTATGCAGGGTCACCTCAATACGGCTGGCATGGCCGTTCATGGCTTCATCTACCGCATTATCGAGTAGTTCCCAGACGAGGTGGTGCAACCCGGTCGTATCAACCCCACCGATGTACATTCCGGGTCGTTTGCGAACCGGATCGAGACCCTCAAGAACGGTAATATCTTTTGCCGTGTAGGCTTGCTTTTGTGCTGCCATATTACACCCCAGCCTCCTCCACTCCACCATTCGAGCTTCTGCGGGTGCCGTTTTGTTGCACGCCAACCAGCGTCGAGCGTTTGACTACCCTCCGGCCCTTTCCGGCTCGTTTGCCTAACGGAATATCCCGCAGTGGAATTTTACGCTCTTTCCCGTCTTTATTGATAACTGTTACGCCCGCGCCCGGTTCGCTCGTGACCGCTCCAACCAAACGGTCATCCGTATCCAGGCGCATGAGAATCACCCCGCGTCCGGCTCCTGATAACTCGGTAATATCTTCGGTGGGAAAAGCCAAGAGATATCCGGCCGCAGTGGCACACACCGTTCGACCACTGCTCACCGGCCGAACGGTAATGACTTCGTCATCTGCGGACAAACGGGCGATTCTTCTCCCGTTACGGGTGGTTTCTTCGACATTGGGTTCAAAACGAAACCCCAGGCCCTTGGCCGTCGCCAGGAGCAAGGCCGGTCCTCGCTCGTCGGTGGACTGGGGGGAGGCGCTGGGCATAAACAGATCGTCCTGGCTCGGCTTGGCCGTTCCCGTCCCGTTCTGCTGGGCCGGGTTTTCCGGCAGACGGTCCGGGATAAGGCGAATCGTCACAACCTGTTCTCCATCCTGAAAATGAAATAAGGTCTGGAGGGGCTCTCCATAGCCGGTGGTTGCCGGTACGGTATTGATGCGGATGACGTAGAGCATGCCTCGGTTGGTGAAAACGGCCAGGCGATCACGGGTTGTCCCTTGAAGAACGGCTTTGAGGTCGTCGCCCTCCCGGAGACGGGTGCTGGTCGGGTCCTTGAGTTCCCTGACGCGCTTAATCCAGCCATCCCGGCTGAGGACGACCGTGGCTTCCTCATGGACAATATAGGCGTCCGGGTCGTAATTGAGCTGTTCGCCCGAGCGCAGGGCCGTCCGGCGCCGGTCGCCATACTGCTTGCCCAGGGCTTCCAGTTCGTCCCGGATGACTGTCCAGCGCCGGCTCTTGCTTCTCAACAGCCGGCGTAACTCCTGCGCACGGGCTTCTTTCTCTCGGCGCTCAGTCTGAATTTTTTCGACTTCCAGGCGGGCGAGTTGGTAGAGGCGAATATCGAGGATGGCATCGGCCTGGACCTCGGTCAACTGAAAACTCTGTTGGAGTTTCTCCCGCGCGTCCTTGCGGGAGGTCGCCTGCCGGATGAGGCGGATGACGGTGTCGAGCTGGTCGGCAATGAGGGCCAGGCCGGCAAGAATATGCAGGCGGGTTTCCAGTTCGTCCAACTCATGCGCAAAGCGTTTGGTGACGACCTCAAAACGGAAATCCAGGAAGTGCCGGCACAGGTCGGACAGGGTGGCGCGTAGAGGCTGGCCGACTTCCGGGTTGCCGGTTGGCACCAGACAGGTCAGGTTGATCGAAAAGGAAGTTTGCAGCAGCGTATGCCGACATACATACGCCATGGCCAACTCGTCCGAGGTATTGCCTTTGAGCTCAAGGACAATACGAATATCGTCGGTCGATTCGTCCCGGACATCGACGACCTGCGGGATTTTTCGGCCGCTGACGAAATCGGCGATCTTTTCCACCAGTTGGGCCTTGTTGACGGTATATGGCAGAGAGGTAATGACAATCTGACGCTTGCCGCGCGGCAGGGTCTCGATTTTCCACTCCCCGCGCAGTTTGATCGTTCCCTGGCCCTTTTCATAGATCTCGCGCAGCTCACGCTTACTGGTCAGGATTTCACCTCCGGTTGGAAAATCCGGGCCCTTGATATACTTGAGCAACCCTGCGGTGGTCAGCGTCGGGTCATCGATCATGGCCAGCAGGGCCTTGATGACTTCCGTAAAATTATGGGGCGGAATGCTGGTGGCCATACCAACGGCAATGCCGCTGGCGCCGTTGAGCAGGAGTTGGGGAATAGCCGAGGGCAGGACGACCGGCTCGTCCAGGGTGGCGTCGTAGTTGGGACGGTAGTGTATGGTCGCGCCGCGCAGGTCACGGAACAGCTCTTCGGACAACGGGGCGAGCTTGGCCTCTGTGTAGCGCATGGCCGCCGCACCATCGCCATCGAGCGAACCGAAATTGCCTTCTCCCTGAACCAGCGGGTAGCGCAACGAAAACGGCTGCGCCAAACGCACCATGGCCTCGTAGGCGGCCTGGTCTCCATGCGGGTGGTATTTGCCCAGAACCTCGCCCACCACCGCTGCCGACTTGCGCGGCCGAGCGTCGCCTCCAAGCCGCAGGTTCTGGTGCATGGCGTACAGCAGCCGTCGCTGTACCGGCTTGAGGCCGTCGCGGATGTCGGGTAAGGCCCGTGAGGTAATCACACTCAGGGCGTAATTCAGATAGCGCGCTTCCGCTTCGGTCCCGAGGTCTGTGGTCAGGATCTGTTCCGCCACCGCCGCTTTCTTCATACATCCACCTCCACCAACCGGATTATAGGCGAAGCCAAGCGCTGTTCCAACGACCGAAGGAGCAGACGCTCACCCGACGTCTATTCTTGTAAAGGACCGAAAAACTCCCGGGCCTGGGCAATCACAAAATCCGGCTTTTCTTCCGCAATAAAGTGCCCGCACTCTTCGACCTGCCCGCCCTCGACGTTGTCCGCCACGCCTTGCCAGATCGGGACAATATTTCCCAAAAATTGGCCGCCCCAGGCGCGGACCGGCATCTTGAGTTTTTCCGTACACGCACTCAGGTTCTCCAGGTCTTCGTTAATACCCGTGCGGTAATACTGGAACCCGGCGCGGAGGGCTCCTGGCGCGGAATACACCCGGACGTATTCGGCCACGTCTTCCTCGCTGAACACTTTGGGGCTGTAGTTGTACACGGTCGAATTGTAGAAATGCCGTAAATAGGTCTCGACATTATTGCTGACCAGCTTTTCGGCCAGGTCGGGCATACCGGCGTGAAAGAAGACATGCCACAGCCGCTGGGCAACCGCGATATCCATTTTGTCGCCCTTACGCCCCAGACCCGGAATCATATCGAGGATCATCAGCCGCTCGACCATTTCCGGGTGATCGTAGGCCAGATAGTAGGTGACCGCGCCGCCCCAGTCATGGCCGGTCAGGCCGATTTTCTCAAAGCCGAGTGATGAGACAAGTTCATACACGTCCGAGGCCAGGGTGCGTTTGTCATAGCCGCTCAGCGGGCGCTCGGAATCTCCCAAGCCACGCAGGTCGGGTGTGATAACCGTGAACTGCTCCGACAACGGACCGATGATTTTATGCCACTCATAACAACTCTGCGGCCAGCCGTGAACAAAAACTAGGGGGTAGCCCGAGCCGGCAATCACATAATGCATCCGAAAGCCATTGACTGTTGCCACATGATGGGTTCCTGCCTCTGCCATAGATGTGTACTCCTTTTCTCTTGCTTTGTATCCGAAGCCTGGAACGGACGGCAAGAGCAGTGGGGCTGCTGCTCTCCCTTCCGTGTGATAATTGAGCAAGTCATGGAGACTCCGGTTTTTCTCCGTGCCTGTCGCGGGGAGCTGACCCCGTATACCCCGGTCTGGCTCATGCGACAGGCCGGACGGTATATGGCCGAATACCGGGCGTTACGCGAACGCGTGCCCTTTCTTGAATTATGCAAGACCCCCGACCTGGCCGCGCAAGTGACGCTGGAAGCGGTTGAACGTCTCGGCGTGGATGCGGCCATTCTCTTTTCGGATATTCTCCTTATTGTTGAGCCCATGGGCGTTGGGCTGGAATTTTCCGCGGGCGATGGACCGGTTATTCACCGTCCGGTGCGTTCAGGAAAAGATATCGATACTCTGCATGAGGTGTCGCCCCAAGAATCCGTCCCCTTTGTGTTTGAAACAGTCCGCAAGCTTCGCAGCAGCTTACCCAGCCATATCCCCCTGATCGGTTTCTCAGGCGCGCCTTTCACTCTGGCGTCGTATTTGATTGAGGGCGGAGCGTCGCGTCAGTATCTGGAAACCAAGCGCCTCATGTATCGGGACTCCGGAGCTTGGAATGCGCTAATGGAGCATTTGGTGCGGGCGATCACCGCCTATGTGAATGGTCAGATTGCGGCTGGGGCGCAGGCCATTCAGCTTTTTGATTCCTGGGTTGGCTGTTTGGCACCCCAGGATTATCGAACCTTTTTGTTGCCGCATATGCAGGCGCTCGTCCAAAGGCTGACACGGGGTGTCCCCATCATTCATTTTGGCACGGGAACAGCCGGTTTGCTGGAACTGCTGGCCGAAGCGGGCGGGGACGTGATTGGGGTGGACTGGCGAATCGATCTTGATGTGGCCTGGCAGCGCATTGGCGAGGATCGAGCCGTACAGGGCAATCTTGACCCCTTGGCTCTTTTCGCTCCCCTCGACACATTACGCCAGCAGGTGCAACGTATTCTGGGTCAGGCCAGGGGGAGGAGCGGGCATATTTTCAACCTGGGGCACGGCATCTTACCGCAAACTCCGGTTGATAATGTGATTGCGCTGGTCGATATGGTGCACGAGTTTTCGAATCGGACAAGGTGATAGTCCCGGCGTCAAAAAGGCGCAAATCACAGCCTATTTCCTATGCAATACGACGCCGTTCTTTTGATTGCCTTTGGCGGGCCGGAAAAAATGGGTGACGTTCGACCCTTTTTGGCGAATGTCCTGCGCGGTCGTCCCGTACCGTCGGCCCGACTGCAGGAAGTTGTCCGACACTACGAGGTGTTTGACGGTCGCTCGCCTTTGAACGAGATTACCTTTCGTCAAGCGGAAGCAGTCCGCCGCTATCTGGCCCAAGAAGGTCAGTCGCTGCCGGTATATGTCGGCATGCGGAACTGGCATCCCTATATAGCCGAGACCCTGGAACGGATGGGGCGGGACGGAGTGAAAAACACCGTTGGCTTCATTCTCTCCGCTCAGCAGAGCGAGGCCGGCTGGGAGCGGTATAAGACGAACGTGGAAGAGGCCAGAGAAAGGGTGGGGCCGCTCGCGCCCCAGGTGAGCTTTACCGCTGGCTGGTATAATCACCCCTTATTCATTCAAGCGGTTGCCGATCTGACGAAACGGGCGTTCTCGTCTCTTCCGGCGGATCGCCGTGGGGCGGTTCCTCTGGTCTACACCGCCCATAGTGTGCCGACCTCCATGCCGAGTAGCCGGGAATACGTCCGACAGGTCGAAGAAGGTGCACGTCTAGTCGCAGCGTGCATTGGGCACAAAGACTGGTCGGTAGCCTATCAGAGTCGGAGCGGCCCGCCCCAGATGCCGTGGCTGGAACCGGATATCGGCGAGGTGCTCAAGGAGCTTGCCGCTCAGGGAGCATGCGATACGGTCGTCGTGCCCATCGGCTTTGTGTGTGACCACATCGAAGTGCTGTACGATCTGGATATGGAAGCAAGAGGGGTGGCCGAAAGGAACGGCCTGAATATGATCCGTGCCCAGACGGTCAACGCGCATCCACACTTTATTCAGATGATCGCCGAGGTGGTCCGAGCGACCCTGAATCAATAGAGCGGGTGAGCGTCGTACAGCTCGACACGAAACTGCCGTATGTCTCTTTCTCCAGAGAGCAATCCCAGAGCGCCTCATATCGTTATTGTCGGTGGTGGTATTGCCGGTCTGGCCACGGCCTACAGACTCGAAGAATTGAGCCGAGAACAAGAGCAGCCGCTTCGATTTACACTGTTGGAGGCCAGCGACCGATTTGGTGGAGTCATTGCAACGGAACAGAGAGACGATTTTCTGCTTGAACTCGGGCCGGATTCTTTTATTTCGGAAAAACCGTGGGCTTTAGCCCTGTGTCGTCGCTTGGGGCTTGAGCCGGAACTCCTGGAGACCAACGACGCGCACCGTTCTACATTTGTTGTCCACAAAGGGAAGCTGGAGCCCCTACCGCAAGGGTTTATGTTACTGGCCCCCACCCAGTTTGGTCCCTTGATGCGCTCGCGTATTTTTTCCTGGCCGGGAAAGCTACGCATGGCGCTTGATCTCGTGCTGCCCAGGGCCAGGAAACAAAACGATGAAAGCCTTGGCTCGTTTGTCCGGAGACGGCTCGGGCGAGAGGCGCTCGAACGTATTGCTCAACCCCTTATTGGCGGTATCTATACCGCCGACCCCGACCAACTCAGCCTGGCCGCGACCATGCCGCGTTTTCTGCACATGGAGCGTGACCACCGGAGTGTGATTTATGCGCTCTGGCAAGCATCTCGCCGCAATCCTCAGACAACCAAGGGCACGAGCGGTGCGCGCTGGAGTTTGTTTGTAACCCTGCAAAGCGGTATGCAGCGCCTCGTTTCTGCTCTGACCGAACACCTCACCATCGGAACCCTGCGTCAGCGGTGTCCGGTAACGAGCGTCCGCTACCAGACAGTAGGTCCATCGCGCTGGACGGTGGACTGTGGCGACGGCTCCAGCCTCCACACCGATGGTTTGGTACTGGCAACGCCGGCCTTTGCCGCGGCGCAGCTTGTGCATGGGTTTGACCACGCTCTGAGCCAGCACCTTTCTGGTATTCCCTACAGTTCCACGGCCACGGTGAATATGGCCTATCGCCGGGACCAGATTCCCCATTCGCTGAACGGGTTCGGTTTTGTGGTGCCACGGGTAGAGCAGCGTTCCGTTCTTGCCGGGACTTTTTCGAGCGTGAAATACGCTGGACGCGCGCCGAGTGACCACGCTCTGTTACGTACCTTTGTCGGAGGGGCGCTTCAGGCCGAGCTGTTTGAGCGGGATGACGCTGAGATCCGCACTCTGGTCCGCACTGAGCTGCACCAGTTGCTTGGGATTGAAGCCGCACCCTTCCTGACTCGTATCGCCCGCTATCCGCAGTCCATGCCGCAGTACCGCGTCGGGCATCTTCAGCTCGTTGATGAGATCGAAAAGCAGGTCGCCGAGCATCCGGGTCTAGCGCTTGCCGGCAACGCCTATCGCGGGGTTGGTTTGGCCGACTGTGTGCGGAGTGGAGAAGCGGCTGCTGAGGCGGTGTTTGCCGAGTGTAAGGCCAAGCCGCTGTAGTCGCACTTTGTCTTACAGACCAAGCTCTCTTGTCATTTCGATAATGTGCAGGGAGGGGTAGGAGGGTAACAGATCGATTTTCCCCGTAGGAACAAAACCTGAAGATTTATACAGTTTCATGGCGGGGCTATTGCCGGCGGTGACCCAGAGCCTCATACGCTGCGCCCCCTGAGCGGTGGCCCAGGACATTGCCTTATGAAGGAGTTGCTTGCCAATGCCTTTGCCGCGTGCCATGGGAGAAACCCACATGCTGCCAACCTGAGCGATATGTCTATCGGTGGCTTCCAGGTGTCCGTAGGTTATACCGATGGGCTCTTCATTGAGAAAAGCAATAAAGAATTCGTGATATGACAGGCGTAGATTTTTTGCCAGTTGCTGCCAGTACGTTTCCGGCTCGTCCTGGATTTCCCCAATTGTCTGGGCAAATGCATCAGGAGCATCCGTAAGCGCCCGCATCCGTAGTTTTCTCAGTAATCCCCATTCGTCCGTTCGTAACGGTCGTATTGAAAGGCTTTTCATACTTTCTCCACACGGGAGGGCAAGTAATATGTCCGAAGAGTCAGCGTCCTATGTGGCCCACATCCAAACCGAAGACAAAGAAGCAACCGGTGGCTATGAGCGAAAATAGAGGCATTTGAAAGATCTCTAATAGATAGTAAGCACTATCCGAAAACAACACGACTGCTCATATTAGGCGGCTTCGTATGTCGACACCCGAACTCTATCCCTTTATCTTTACTGAACGTTTACTTGAGTACTCGGGGAGGGGTTGCTATGGTGCTGCCTTACTGTCGGTAATGGAGAGGGGTTGGGGCAAGTGATTCAGGTATTCCCCCGCATTGAGAACGCCAAGCTCATGGACCTGTTTCGGAAGGGCGTTGAGGGGCAGTGGTCAGCAGCCGAAATTGACTGGACGCAGTCGTTGTCGCTCGGTCGTCACGAACAGCGCGCTTTGGCCATGGTGCTGACCCCGATCTATCTGGGTGAGCAAACGGCCATGATTGGGGCGAGCTCGACCATCCCGCAGTGTTTCGCCGCCCATGAGACCGAAGCCCAACTCTATCTCTCCACCTTTCTTTTGGACGAAGCCCGCCATTTCGAGACTCTAACCCGTTTCTATAACACCCTGAACCAGCGTCCGCTCGAAGTCCGTCAGCTCAAAGATATGTTCCGCTATCAGGCGCGCCTGTTCAAATCGCGAGATCGGATTGAATGGCTGTGGGGGATACTGCTCAGCGATATTCTAGCCCGCCATTTCTACAGCATCCTGGCAAAGGCCCATCCCACCTCTCTCTTTGCCTCCATTGCGAATCGCATCTTACGCGACGAGGCCCGCCATCTGGCATTTGCCGAGCTCTATTTGCGTGCGGTGTTGGAACGTGAACCTCAGTTCGGTCCGGTCTTTCTCAAGATGCGAGACGAACTACTACGGCTGATGGAGGCGATGTACGAGGCCTTGAAAGCCGAGGCACTGCTGATTGGCATTGATGGGCAGACTTTGTTCGGAAAGGTAAAGCGGGACATTGAGAACAAGGCCCGGCGGCTTCACCTCTCCGAAGCAGAAAGCCCGACAGAAGAATGAGTCGGCCGTCCCCACCGACTAAAAATGCCTCCGCTACGCGTTTCCCCCGTTGGCCACGAGGCAATACGTCCCAATGGATTGCCGAACGCCAGGAACGCCTGCGGACACTAACCCACTGGGATGCTGAATACCAGCACGTGTTAGACGGTCAACTCGATGCGCTGACCCCCTTCCAGGAATGTCTGACCGGCCAGATGACGCTGCCCGTTGGTGTCGTCGGGCCGCTGACGCTGAATTGGGGCCAGTACGAACTCGACCGGCAGGGACAACTGCACGAGCGCGGCCGCCAAGAAGACCAGATTTTCGTGCCTCTGGCCCATACCGAAGGCGGGCTCTCGGCATCGATTCAACGCGGAGTGACTGCCGTGGCGCTGGCCGGGGGCGTCCGCACCTATGTGCTGGCCGACCGGATCACCCGAGACTCGTGCTTTGTGTTCTCTTCTACGCAAGAGGCCCTCAGTTTGGCTGATTGGGTCGCGGCGCATGCCGAGGATATGGCTACCTGGCTCAAAGACTCTGCCCATCCCTCGCTCTCGGACCATTTACTCAGCCGCCATGCGGTGCTGCACGAGGTGCAGACCCATGTGGTCGGCCCCATGTGTCACGTCTTATACCGTTTCACCACTGGTGACGCCTGCGGGCCCAATATGATGACGCGCAACGCCTATGCGCTCAACCATGTCTATATTAGCGAACGCTTTCCAGCCGAGTCCGGCATCAGGCCGCTGCGTGTATTTCTCGAAGCAAATATGGGAGGCGATAAAAAACCGAGTCATGCCTTTTTTCAGTTTCCTGGGCACGGCAAGGTCGTCCATGCCGAAATCACCCTGCCCAACGCGGTTCTGCGGCGAGTCCTGCGCGTTGAGGCTACGGACATCCTCGCCTTGGAACATGCCGGACTTCACGGCGCGCACGCGAGTGGCATGCAGTCTTTTGCTTTTACTCCGGCCTCAGCTATTGCGGCTATTTTTGCCGCCACCGGCCAGGACCTGGGCATGGTCGGTACGAGCAGCATGGCGCAGGTGACGGTCAGCCCGGTCAGTGCCGGCCTGCACCTTTCCATTCGATTTGCCGGCTTAGAGGTGGGCACGCTCGGGGGGGGGACGAGCCTGCCGCACGCACGCTCGTATCTGCAACTGATGGACTGCTGGGGAGAGGGCAAGGTGTATCGGTTTGCCCAAATCATTGCGGCAACCGCCCTGTGCCTCGAACTCTCAGCCTCGGCCAGTATGGCCGCGGATGGGAGCCGAAATTTTCTGCAAGCCCACCTTGAGCGCGGCGGACTGCGAGCGAACGAGTAAAGACGAGAAGCCGGATGCCCACGGCCCGCCTTATTGTCAACCCGATCTCGGGGGGAGGACGGGGAGCGAAGATTGCCCACCAAGCCAGCCTGGAACTACAACGGCGTGGATGCCCGCATGAAGTGCTGTATAGCAATTCGCCAACCGACCCTGGTGTATTGGCCCATCAGGCAGTGGCCGACGGCTGCACGCTGGTGGTCGGCGTAGGTGGCGACGGCTTAATCCATGCGGTCGCAAACAGCCTGGTTGGAACACCGGCGACGCTGGGCATTATTCCGGCCGGCCGCGGCAACGATATTGCGCGCGGCCTGGGTATCCCGCTGCGCCTGACAGAGGCATGTGAGTTGATCGCGCAATATGGCGCACCCCCTGCCCAGCCCGTCCCCCGTATTGACGTTGGGCAGGCACATGAGCGCTATTTCTTTTCGGTGGCGTTGGTCGGCCTGGCGGCGGAGATTAACCGCCGCTCAAACCTGATGGGCCGCTTTCGCTTTAATGCCGTGTATTCGATATTGACTGTTCTGTCCGTCTTCCTCTCCGCGCCACAGATGTTCACGATTCGCTGCGACGGTCATGAGCAGCGCTGCTATAGCTGGCTGATTGCGGTCGGTAACTCGTGGAGTTCGGGACGGGGTATGCAACTCGTGCCCGGAGCTCAGGTTGATGACGGTGTCCTGGATGCCTGTGTGGTGCATGGGATGGGTAAGTGGGAACTTCTGCTGCGGGCCTTCCCGCGCGTCTTTAACGGCACCCACGTCTATCTGACCGGAATCGAGAGTTTACGCGGGAGAGAAATGGTTATCCGTTCGGAGACTCCAGGAGATATTTACGCTGACGGCGAGCGCCTGGGTCTCCTGCCGGTGACGTTACGGGCGATTCCCCAGGCCTTATCCGTCATTCGCCCCGCCCAAAATCGCTAGGCAAATGGGTAGGTGTGTGGTACACGGGGGTCGAATCGACCACGAAGCCTGCAACCAGAAATAAGGAGAGATCATGGCCTTTCAGGAAGAGTTTCTTGATATCCGCGGCAAGAACATCCAAATGCTCAGCGGTGGGAATGGAGACCCCCTCCTGTACCTCCATAGTGCGGGCGGGGAGGTGGCTTGGCTGCCCTTTTTTGAACAACTCGCGCAACATTACACCGTGTATGTACCCGGCCATCCGGGCTTTAGCCGGTCTGAGGGGTTGGAGCAGATAGACACTATAGAAGACCTGGTCTTTCACTATACGGATTTGATGGATCATATCGGGCTCGACCAGCCCTATGTGGCTGGTCTCTCGCTCGGGGGCTGGCTGGCCGCCGAACTGGCGACGCGCTATAGCAACCGCCTGAAAAAGCTGGTCCTGATCAATCCTGCCGGGCTCCGCGTACCCGGTTCTCCCATGGCCGATATTTTCGCGGCAGACCCACAGGAAACGCGCCGTTTAGTCTTCCATGAGCCGGAGTCGGAACTCGCCAGGAGTTTTGTCCCGGATGATCCCCCCCAAGAAGTCCTGGAAAACGCTCTGCGCGCCCGCGAAGCCACGGCCCGGGTGGGTTGGAATCCCTATCTCTGTAACCCAAAGCTGCGTAGCCGGCTGTACCGGGTGACTGTCCCGACCATGATTATCTGGGGCGAGTCCGACCAGTTGATCCCACTCACCCACGGGCATGCCTATCATGAGGGGATTGAAGGGTCGCAATTGGTCATGGTTTCCGACTGTGGCCATGCGCCGCCGTTTGAAAAACCCGAAGAAACCGTAACGCATTTAAATGCGTTTTTTCAGTAATAGTCTGAGCCCTATGGACCACCGTCTGACCCCGGATATGTTTGAGCGGCTCGACGAAAACGACGATGCGCTCTTTTATACGCTGCCGCGCAAACTGGTGCATATCGATGAGGGAGCGATTACTGCCGCCGGCCAATGCATTGCCCAAACGTTTGGGCCGGGCGGCGTCCTCCTGGATCTCATGAGCAGTTGGCGCACGCACCTGCCCAAAGGATTTGTGAAGCAAAAATGTATCGGACTCGGGCTCAACGCCGAGGAGATGGCGGATAACCCGGACCTGGATGAATATATTGTCCACAACCTCAACGTTGATCCGCAGCTCCCTTTTGCTGACGCCTCCTTTGATGGGGTAGTCGTGACCGTCTCGATTCAATACATAATCCAGCCGGTTCAAGTTTTTGCTGAAGTGAATCGTATATTGAAGCCCGGCTGTCCCTTTCTGGTGCTCTACTCCAACCGCATGTTTCCGACCAAAGCCATCCGCCTGTGGCATATGTTGAGAGATAAGGGTCGGGCCGAGTTGATTACCGCCTATTTCCAGCAGGCCGGCGGGTACGAGGCTGCGACCTTTGAGGACTGGAGTCCCAATCCGGGCGGCTCTGATCCCATGTTTGCCGTCTATGCGCGCAAGCAGAATGACCAGGAAACGTCGGAAGTACGATAGAAAATTCTGTGGCTTCCCGCCCGATTTATCCGCAACTGACTGTTGAGCAAAACTTATGGCGAGCAGGGCTGCGCGGTGTTGCTGGCGTAGACGAGGTCGGTATGGGACCCCTCGCCGGTCCGGTGGTGGCAGCGGCAGTGGTTCTTCCGCCCAGACTGTCGGCTGAGCGTCTGCCGGAGTCCTTCCCGGCGGGTGTGCGCGATTCCAAGACCTTGACCCACAAGGCTCGGGAACGTCTTGAGGTAGAGATTCGTCAGACCGCGACGGGCATTGGCATTGGGCTGGTTGAGGTCGAGGAGATTGATCGG
Source organism: uncultured Binatia bacterium (SeqCode) (assembly GCA_965243855.1). Classification (GTDB taxonomy): domain Bacteria; phylum Desulfobacterota; class Binatia; order Bin18; family Bin18; genus Bin18. Next base: position 1,295,251 of record CBDEWE010000003.1, read on the forward strand.
ATCAACATCTATCAGGCAGGCTTGAAAGCCATGCGTTTGGCCCTCGATCACCTCCCGGTTCAGCCCGAACATGTGCTGATAGATGGCCGTCTGCTGCCAGACTATCCGATACCCCAGTCCACTTTTAAAAAAGGGGACCGGGATATTTACTCCATTGCCGCGGCCTCGATTATTGCGAAAACGTATCGCGACCGACTCATGCTTGAACTGGACCAACGCTACCCCCAGTACGGATTTGCCCGCCACCGAGGATACGGTACGGCCGCCCATCGTGAGGCCCTGCGCGCCCACGGACCGTGCCCGGCTCATCGATGTTCATTTCGGTTGCTCTAGTGGCTCCGGTTCACTTTCAACCTGCCCCTCTTGGTGGCTATACTAGGAGAAAGGTCAGGAGGAGCGTATGGCGACTGAAGTGATCATGCCGCGCATGAGCGACACCATGGAGGAGGGGAAGATCCTCAAGTGGCTCAAAAAGGTTGGGGATCGGATTGAGGTTGGCGATATTATTGCCGAGGTGGAAACCGATAAAGCCGACATGGAAATGGAAGCCTTGGACGATGGCTTTCTGACTGAGATTCGAGCCCAGGAGGGCGAGTCTGTTCCGGTTGGAGGAGTGATTGCTCTGTTGGGAGAAGAGGCTGAAGTTGGAGTTGCTCCAACGCCACCGGCTCGAACGGCAAGCTCATCTGTACCGACTCTGCCTGCTGAGAAAAAGGCGGATGCCAAAGCGAGCCCACCGGCGGCCAAGAAGGTGCGGAAAATCCGTGAGGCCGCACCCAAGAAGCCGCCGGCCCGAAAAAAGGACGAGCGGATTCTCGCCTCGCCCGTTGTCCGGAAAATCGCTGCGGAGCGTGGCATTGAGCTCGCCAAGGTGCAGGGCAGTGGACCGGGTGGCCGCATTATTAAGCAGGACCTTGACGGCGCTGAGGCCGTGCCGGTGGTGGCTGAATTGAAGACCCCGCCGGCCTCCCCACCAGTAGTTACCGCGCCAGCCGGCAGGGTAGAGCCGTTCTCTCGGATGCGGGCGACGATTGCCAAACGTATGGCGGACAGTATGCGGGAGGCGCCACATTTTTATGTCACCACTGAGATTGATATGGCCGAGGCGGTTCGCCTACGGACCTCGTTGAAGCTGAGCGATCGGGTGAGTGCCGATGTGACCTACACTCATTTATTGGTCAAGGCGGTCGCGGTTGCGTTGGGGCGGCATCCACGGCTGAATGCGTCCTTTACCGGTGACGGGCGGGAACTCAAGGATGAGGTCAATATCGGGATTGCGGTTGCCCTTGACGACGGCTTGATTGTGCCAGTGCTGCACGACTGTCAGGGGCTGTCGCTGCTGGACATCGCCGCTCAGGCCAACGCGCTGGTGGAACGGGCGCGGACGGGCAAGCCGACGACGCAGGACCTTTCCGGAGGCAGCTTTACCATTTCCAATTTGGGCATGTATCCTGTGGAGCACTTTACTGCGGTGATCAATCCGCCCCAGGCCGCGATTTTGGCGACGAGCGCTATTAAAGAGCGCCCTGTGGTCAGGGACGGGCAGGTGGTCATCTCGCGGACCATGATGGCCACGCTGTCGTGCGACCACCGCGTGTTAGATGGGGCGACCGGTGCGCAGTTTCTCCAGGAACTGAAGAATTTACTCGAAAATCCCGTAGGTTTAATGGTGTAAAGGAGAGCAATGGAACGCTACGACTTGGTAGTCATTGGAGCAGGGCCCGGGGGCTATGTGGCAGCGATTCGAGCCGCCCAGCTTGGCCTGAACGTCGCGGTCGTGGAGAAAGACCAGCCCGGTGGAGTGTGTCTGAACTGGGGCTGTATTCCATCCAAAGCCATTCTGACCTCGGCGGAGATGTATGAGGACCTCAAACACGGGGAGCACTACGGCATCAAGGTGAGCGGGCTGTCCTTTGACTATCCCCAGGTCATCAAGCGTTCGCGCCAAATTGCCGGCCGACTGGCCAAAGGGGTGGAATACCTGCTCAAAAAGAACAAGGTACCGCTCCTCAAGGGAACGGGCAGGCTTGAGGGAAACAATCGCGTGGTGATTGAAGGTCAGGAGGCGCAGCAGGTCGAAGCCGAGCGTATTTTGATTGCCACCGGTTCCCGCGAGCGGACGCTGCCCGGCCTTGAGGTTGATGGCAAGCAAGTCCTGACCAGTTATGAGGCGTTGACGGAGCAAACCATCCCCGAATCCATCGTCATCATCGGTGGTGGGGCGATTGGGGTGGAGTTCGCCTATATCTACAGCACGTTTGGCAGCCGGGTGACGGTCGTTGAAATGGAAAAGCAACTCCTGCCTGGGATCGATGCCGAAATCGCCAAAGAACTGGAACGCTCGTTTAAGAAAAAGGGCATCGAGGTTCTGACCCAGACCATGTTTCATAGTCTGGAAAAATATCCGGGCCGGGTTGAGGTCAACCTGGACAGCAGCGGCACCCTCAAGGAGCGTACGGCCAATAAGGTCCTGGTGGCTGTCGGTCGGGCTCCGATTAGTGCCGAGCTGGGTCTGGAAGGGGCTGGTGTCGGGATTGAGCGGGGCTATGTGCAGGTCAACGAGCAAATGCAGACCGCTAATACGGCAGTCTATGCGATCGGTGATGTGAACGGGCCGCCGCTTCTGGCACATGCCGCCTCGGAAGAAGGGATTGCCGCGGTCGAATACATGACGGGCGAGCGGGAGAAAGGGCTGGATGCGTCTCGCATCCCGGCCTGTATCTATTGTCAGCCACAGGTGGCGGTCTTTGGGCTGAGCGAAGAACAGGCCCAGGCGCAGGGCTATGAGGTTAAAGTCGGGCGATTCCCGTTCCGCGCTCTGGGGAAAGCGCTGGCTGCCGGCCATGACGAAGGTCTGGTCAAGCTGGTGGTGGATAAGGAATATGGTGAGATCCTGGGTTGTCACATTGTCGGGCGTGGCGCGACGGACCTCATTGCCGAGGTCGGTCTCGCCCGAACGCTGGAAGCAACCACGGCCGAGTTGAGCGAGACGGTTCATGCTCATCCGACATTGTCTGAAGCGATTATGGAAGCCGCACTGGACGCCGAAGGGCGGGGTATTAATTTTTAGGGCAGTCTGTTCTGAGCAGGTCGAATGAAGCTTGCGTGTATCACCCCCGGCTTGGTGGACTACGCTGCCGCGTCGGCATGGCAACAGACACTGGTCGCACAACGGATTGCGGCCGAAATTCCGGACTCTCTCGTCCTGCTCGAACACCCACCCGTATTTACCTTAGGCCGGGGAGGCGATGAGAGATATCTGCTCGACCCCGGCCAGGTGCCGGTTCACCGCGTCGGTCGTGGTGGGGAGGTGACGTTTCACGGGCCGGGCCAATTGGTCGGCTATCCCATTCTGGACCTGAAACGACACGGCAAAGATGTTCATCGCTATCTGCGTCTGCTCGAAGACGTTGTCATAGCCACACTTGCGGCATGGGGCATTACGGCCACTCGGAGAGACGGCCTCACCGGAGTATGGGTAGGAACTGACAAGATCGCTTCTATTGGCATCGGCGTCCGCCGCTGGGTCACGTTTCACGGCTTTGCTCTGAACGTGAATACTGACCTGTCGTATTTCTCTGCCATTGTCCCTTGCGGACTGTCTGGCGTGCGCATGACGTCCATGCAGGGATTATTGAAGGAAGAACTCCCGCTCGATACAGTGCAATCAACGATAGTTCGAAACTTTGCTCGGATATTTGGTCATCAGGAGATCGTATGGAACACGAGCTTGCAGGCATCCGTTCTCAAGCCTCCTCCAACGGAACGTCTGGCAACCGTCCTGTAAAGCGTCGCCACCCGGACTGGATTAAGGTCCGCATGCCCGCTGGCCCAGGCTATACGCAGACTAAGGCCATTGTCTCGACGTTTAAGCTCAACACGGTGTGCCAGGAAGCCCAGTGTCCCAATATCGGCGAGTGCTGGGGACATGGGACGGCGACGTTCATGCTCATGGGCGATGTGTGCACCCGTAACTGCCGGTTCTGCGCGGTCAGTCATGGCCGCATGGTGGCCCTCGATCCCGGAGAACCCCGCCGCGTGGCCGAGGCGGCCCTGAAAATGAACCTCTCGCATATTGTCGTTACATCGGTCAACCGAGATGACCTGCCGGACGGTGGAGCCCAACATTTTGCCGAGACCGTACACGCGATCAAACACCTGAACCCCGACTGTACGATAGAAGTGCTGACCCCCGATTTTCAGGGCAACGAAAGCGCCGTTGCTATCGTTGCTGCATCGCCGATCGAAATTTTCAACCATAATACCGAGAGTGTGCCACGGTTGTACAAGCGCGTTCGCCCAGGGGCGAAGTACGAGCGCTCCCTCCGTGTCCTGGAGAAAGCCAAAGCCGTCCGCGGGAATCTGAAAACCAAAACCGGGATCATGCTCGGTCTGGGCGAGACCTATGAAGAACTCCTGACCGTCTTCGGCGACCTGCGAGCGGTGGAGTGCGATATTCTGACGCTCGGGCAATATCTCCAACCGTCGAAGGAACAGCTCCCGGTTGAGCGCTACGTCCATCCGGATGAGTTCAAAGCCTTACGCGAAGAGGCGCTGAGTCTGGGCTTCCGTCATGTCGAGTCCGGTCCGCTGGTGCGCAGTTCCTACCACGCCTGGAAGCATGTTGAGTAAGAAACGACGAGCGTCTTTACTCGTAATGCATCCACATCCGAATAATTTTGATAACTTTCTCTTTGCGGTAAACTTGGTAGACAATGCGGTGTTGGATATTGATTCTTCGTGAGTAGAGCCCGGCGAGATCACCAACAAGTTTTTCAAACGGGGGAGGGGTTCTTAGCGGATCTTTTTCGAGAAGAGCCAGAAGTGGCTGGACTTTGTTCTTTAATCCACTGGCAGCGATCTTTTTGGCATCTTTTAATGATTGTTTCGTATAGACCAGCCTCCAACTCACCAGTCCAACTCCTCGTCACATTCTTCAAGAGGGGCAGCCATCCCTTCACGCAGCGACTCACGCATTCCTGGAATTGAAAGCAGAAATAAGGTCTCTTGTACTGCAGACCAATCTTCTTCGGAAAGGAGCACCGCATTGTTCCGTTTGCTCGTGATGAGAATTGGTTCGTGAGAATGTGCTGTTGCGTCAATGAGCCGATAGAGATTTGCTCGTGCCTCACTTGCGGTTCTGCTCTCCATAATGGTATCCCCGGTGGCAGTCTGTATTTTTTAAAGCGTACGAAATACGGTACGCTTTGTCAAGTTGAGAAGGGATGGAGGCAAAGCCATGACACTCCCCAGCAAAGTCAAAATCGTCGATCTGACCGCCAGAGATGGCTTGGAAGGCTTCAAGCATTTGATTCCGGTGGACTTTCGGATTGAGTTGGTCAATCGGCTCTCCGCTGCCGGGTTTCCCGCTATTGAAGTAGGAGAATTCGTGAGTCCCAAGGTCATTCCGGCCATGCAGGGCTCGGATCAGGTTGCCCAACAGATCGTGCCGAAACCCGGTGTGGAGTATAGCGCGCTTGTGCCGAATATGCGGGGCTTTAACGACGCGCTCAAAGCCGGGGTGAATGTCATTACGATCTTCGGTGCGGCCACTGAGCAGTTTAGCCAGGCCAATATCAACTGCTCGATTGAAGAAAGCTTCGGACGCTTTGAGCCGGTTGTTGCTGCGGCAAAAGAACATCATATCAAGGTGCGTGGCGCGGTCTCTTGCGTTGCCGGTTGTCCGTATGAAGGCGATGTCGATCCTCAAGCAGTCGGCAGGCTGGTCAAAAGATTCCATGCTATGGGCTGCTACGAAATCGCGCTTGGCGACAGTATTGGAGTGGGCACGCCGCGGTCGATCAAAGCCCTTATCCAGGCCTGTGAAGACCAGGGTGTTCCTGTCTCTGTCTTAACCGCACATTTTCACAACACCTGCGGGATGGCGCTGGCCAATTGCTACGCTGCCATGGAAATGGGCGTGTCCATTCTTGAGAGCGCCTGCGGCGGGCTGGGCGGATGCCCGAATGCTCCGGGTGCAACGGGTAATCTGTCCTCGGAAGAGCTGGTCTATATGCTGAACGGCCTTGGGATTGAGACTGGGGTGGATCTCGACCGGGCCGTGGCCATAGGCAAATGGGCCACGGAGGCTATGAATCACCGGCTCGATTCAAAGCTGGGCGAGGCCATGACCAACCCCAATATGACCTATTTTGAGAAGATCGTCCGTGAGCCGCAGGCTCCGGCATAGCGCGCCCCTCGCCCTTTCCCTCTCCCTTGGTGGGCTCCCCGCACGACAGTTTTACGAACGCAAGGGCCGGGGCCGCGTCATCCCCTCCTCGGAGGGATGGCCGAAGGCCGGGGTGGGTATCCCCAGGCCCGCTCTCACCGCAGAGCCCACCCCGCCGCTACGCGGCACCCCTCCCAAGAGGGAATTATGCACATTAAGACACCAAGGCCCTTCTTGTGGGTCAGGACGGCACAAGAAGCGCCACTGTCGCCTGCTAACCGGGCCATTTTTCCCCCATCTCCAGCGATTCCGCCCGCCAAGTGGGAAGATTCGGCTCCGGGTGTCAAGTTCAGCATAATTCCCTCCCAAGAGGGGATTTTCTATTCCCTTCCCCTTGGACTTCATGTCTCTGCACAACTGTCGTGTCGTGAGCCCTTGGTGGGAGAGGGCCAAGGTGAGGGGGTCCTCTCAGAGTTTCTCTTCGACCTCAGGAGATGGTTGTTTGCTGTTTACCCCTCAACCTGCTGTATGACATGGGTGGCGAAGTCGGTCATCTCTTCCTCTCCGCCGGTTATGCAGACCTGGCTGATGCCCAACTCCTTCATCTTCCGCACCCGTTCCTGAAGCTCCTCGGGTGTGCCGGTCAGGGTGGTTTCCTTAATCATTTTTTCGGTGACCAGCGGCGCGTGTTCCGGCTTAAACGCGGCACAATAGTCCGTATAGAGGTCCAGATGACGGGTCTCGATCGGGGCGTCTGGGGTACGATAGGCGTCCTTAAAGGCCATAAGATCATCCCGGATGTCTCCTGGTAGCTGAAAGGGGTCCTTCACCGATAGAGCGAAGATATTGCACTCTGAAGAAACCAGCGGGCCGACTGCTTGCTGGAGGTCTTCCAGGGTCTCTTCGGGTTTTCTCAGATGGAAGGCCGTCACCGCAGTGATATAGAGGTCTTCCAGGCGCTTACCGGCGCGTTCGGCCCCACGTTGAATATGGTCCAGGGTGTATTTGAGCAGGCTGTCACCTACCGTGCCGAAGAGGATCACGCCGTCCCCGATTTCCCCGGCCAATTCCAGCGTCTTGGGGCCGCTGCCGGCCACGTGAATCGGGATGGGGTTCTTCAGATTGATGAACTCGCTATTGGGGTTGAGAAACCTGATCTGGCGCTTGCGCTCCCCCTCTTGATACGGAACGGTATCGCCTTTCAGCAGGCCACGACACACCTCCACATTGGCCCGCAGGACTGCCAGCCGGGCCGCCGGCATGCCGAGCGTCCGCCGGGCGGTATTGCCCGTCCCGATACCCATGATGACCCGACCTGGAGCGAGCACATTCAGGGTGCCAAAGCTGCAGGCCGTCACCGGGGCGATGCGCGAGCTGGGATTGGTCACGTTGGTACCGAGTTTGATCGTCTTGGTATGGGTCGCACACAGCGCCATGCACTGGAATACGTCGCTCCAGACCATCTGGGAATCGCCGAACCAGGCATGGGTATAGCCCTTGTCCTCGGCAATCATCACGTCTTTATAGGTCTCAACATGGGAAAGAAAAATCACTCCGTAGTCCATTCACGCCTCCTTGTTCGTAATCCTGTTTGAGTCGGGCTGTTGATTTTTAGACGTTAAGGCTGCTCAGGCGCTCCGCAGTTTCTTTAAGGGTGTATGCACAATGCCAAGCAATCCATCTATCGATATATCTTCGTCGAGTAAGGGCCAATGAATTCCATACCCCGAAGGAGAAATCTCAAACATCTGGCGGTCCTTCTCCGGGGCATTGAGGAGGACTTGAGATATCTCATGTATGTTGAACATCCTGGCCCGCCCATCAATGGTGACATGCAAAACATCACCCTCAAAATGCACATCTGCTACATCATGGTGTTGCTTCATGGTTGACGGCTCCGTTGAAACTCTTCCCATCGCTGTTCAATGTATTCGAAATGGTCAAAGATGATCTTCTTGATATCTCGGCGGTCCCGGGGAGAAAGATTATAGGCATAGACTTCTTCCAGATCAAAGCGCTCACGGTCGAGCCAATATTTACATTCTCTCTCCCCTTTCCGGCAATGGATATGGATCGGTTCATTACCCTCATTCGCGTAGAAGAATAGACGCCACCCTGCCATCATCAAGACTGTCGGCATTGGGATTTACCTCTTTGAGGTATATAGGTACGATTCCCGTTGGAAGACTGGGCGGTTCTGAAGATAGCGAGCCACTTCGAGTTTAATACTGTACTTGGCCCGAAACCCGGGGTTCAATTACTCCCCACTCGTTCGGCATGAGGGGCGTTGTACAAACTAGAGGGTCTTGAGGTATCTCTAATTCGGATTGGGCTGGGAAGCGGCTTTCTACTGCCTTCAACGCCTCCTCGAAAAGCGCGATTGGACTATCCAACGTTTGTAACATGGAGACATGCCCAACCGGCATAATCTGAGAATCACGGCCCTCTGTAATTTTGACGTGGAAACGTCGGGGGATTTCAAAGGGATCGGCCACGAGATAATCGAGTAAGGCACGTTGTTGCAAGAATTCGACCTTCTCAGCGTCGGAACCCGAGCCTATATAAGCTTTGGCGCGTAAAGAATATATGATCCCCTCTTCATCCCTTACGTACCATAGATTCACAATAACTTCCCTGTTTTCCAATGTTCTTTCTCCCTCGAAGCCTGTCTACCGCTTGGGACCTCAGCGGAATAGGGTAGGGGCATTGTCTTGAGACGCAAGTATCCTTACCCGTTTATTCTTTGCCGTAGTGTATCTCTCTATAAGGCCTCGTTTCTCCAGAGTGACAAGGCAGCGCTTGACTCATTTCTCGAACTCAGCGCGTGGCTTTCCTCGCGTCAGAACTCTCAAATCTTGTAGTACGAGCTTTGTCATTGAATCTATCTTGCAGGATTGATTCGGACATTTTGATAAAGCACGACAAATAGCTGCTTGAATTTCCTGTGCCGTCACTTCTTCAGAGCGGCGACTAGAAGGGCTATCCGTACCTCCTAGACCATCAACCGATTTCCTCTCTTGCTGCTTATTCCGAGAATATCCTGTTTGTGTTCCCGCTTTTTTCTTGTTCTCGTCTCCGTTAATCGCGATATTTTTGTCTCTTTCTGATGCAGCAGGGAAGATTTCCCTTTCTTCCAACATTGGCCACAGCCTGTTCAACGCTTCCTCTTTATTCGTATAGAAGGTTGATTCGCGAATCCGAAAGAATTCCCACCCACAACGCTCCAGTTGACGCTGGCGCCGCATGTCTTTCTCGTATTCATCTAAACCATGCCATCTGTCGCCGTCGCACTCGACCGCCAAGCGTGCCTGACCGCCTTCAACAACGAGGTCCATCCGCTTGCCTGCAACCTCGTACTGAGGTTGAACGTTAAAGCCTTTCCTCACGATTTCCAGCACAACATCAACCTCGAACCAGCTATCGAAGGGTGTGGGCGGTTTGATTATTTTCCTATTGTCCTGGGCAGCTCTATGTTCCAGTTCCTCCCGTTCTATACCAGCGATCTTTTGCGCTGTTGTCTGCTCAAAGAATTCAAGCAATTTTCGGCGTAGATCGGTACTACTAAGGTCGTCTTGGGTTACGGAGTGAAAAAGAAACATCTGATCGCGGGCGCGGCTTGCTGCAACATTGAACCGACGTTCATCCGCTGATTTTGTGAGCGGGCCAATTCTCTCATTAGGGGCTGCGACCATCGACAGGAACATGATGTCGCGCTCGTCACCCTGGAAACTATAGGAACTTCCACATATAAGACGCCTCCGCTCCATCTCTTCCGCGCCTAGTCGTTCTAACAAATTCCCCTCAATCAAGCTCGCTTGTACATTACCCTGGAGTGCAACGACGCCTATAGTTTTCCCAGAATACCGCTCGTCGGTACACAACTCGACAATCTTTTCGACAAGGGCATCGGCTTCTGGCCGATTCACTACGCGGTTGTTGGAACCTTCGCGATAACCACTATGAACGAGAACATGCTCAATCGGGGCCAATCGCTCAGGGCCGTATTGTCTCAACGGCACCAAAGGTGTAGCGGAATAGCAAAGGTCATTACTAAAACGAATAATCTCCGGCATGGAACGAAAGTGTTCGCGCAGAGTGACTCGAGAGTCGCCATAACGAAGTTTTCCATGATCGAACAAGCTCCTCTCAACGTCGAACGAATCTTTGAACTCAAAATCGTTGAGGAATTGATCCATCAGACGCTGCACGGCATTACGATCCAGGCCGACGGCGTCGGGGCTAATCTGCTTATCGTCCCCTACGATGAGTATCTTCTTCCCCAAGTAGAAAAGTGGAAGCGCCTCCACTCCACATTGCGAGGCTTCATCAACGATAACAACATCAAACATACCCGGAGCGGGATTTACCGTATCCCAAACGCGGTGCAGCGGCATGACCCATGCAGGGACTGCCTCACGACATTCATTCAGGTGTCGTCTTGCATCGCGCCGATGCCGAGGGGCATGTTTTCCAGTTCCTTTTCCTAGTTGTCCCATTGACTGCTGCCAGGCTTGCATATGACGCCGGTGATTCTCTTTGAGCCGGGAGAAACAGAACGACCAAGCACAGAGGGCCGCAACTTTTGCAGTAGCTCCATTAATCTCATCCTCAATTTGTCGAGCGCGTATAGTAAGACTCGGGGCGTCTTCTTTCCGTATGTATTCTTCAATCCAGAGTTTCGCTCGTACCCAATCCCAAGCATTTGATGTCTGCTGGGCTCGGCTATCCCAGCAAGGGTCATTGTAGGAACGCTTTAATTCATCCGTGAGCTTTGGCAAGATTCGGCAGAATTGCTCAATGTCTTCATCTAACTGTTGTACCCTCCGACACTCTTTCTCCAATTCCTGTATTACGTTTTTGACCTGTGCGTATCCTTCAATGTCACGATTACGAATTACCTGAAGTAGCTCACTCGTAACGGGATGCGCGTCAGCCTTCTCCGCAAGTGATGTAACCGGCTTTTCAATGCGACGTATCTGATCTGCGACAAGACTTTTGGCCTGAGTCGCCAGCGCCTTCTCACAAGAGGCAATCAATCGCTCAGTCTGGGATTCATCGGTCCAAACAGGCTCTCTGAGAGCGATGCATTGCACCAGGGACTCTCGACAATTATCCAATTGTTTCTCAAGGGCTAAAGCATCAGTCAAAGCTTTGTGGAGCCCCTTGAGTGCCTGTAATTGCAAGACATAAGGGCCTTGGGTCTGTTCATTACTTCCTTCCCAAAACCTCCAGACTTCCTCACATTCGATACGAACTCGTAGTACATTGGCCAAAACCGACAAATGCTCACGATCGAAGCAGGAACTTCCGTTTACCCGAACGGGCTTGAGGGCAAAGATATGCTCCCTGACTTGCCTAGGACGGAACGGACCCCAACCGAGCTTTCCGCCGTTCTCCAAGTGCTCTTTCAGTTTGGATGCATCTTCGAGCAGCGCTCTGATGTTAGCCCCATCTGGGAGATCAATTTTCGCTTTATCGGCCATGGAAGCCAGAGGCTCAATGGCAACGATGGTAGTCTGCGTCGCCCGCTCACGCTCATGCCATATGGATATATTGCCGCCGATTATATCGCGCACTCCGTCAGGCATCCAAGAATATGGTGATGTCAACAGCCGTCTGTACGAATTGTTGAAAGTGGTAAGAGAATCACGGACTCCCGCTATGTCAGCTTCATCGATACTAACCAGCATTTCTACGATTTGCTCATCCACTCCGTCAGACGAACGGTCGTATTCCTGATGCGCCTTTTGTTCTGACTGAACGACAGCAGCGAACTGCTCAACAGACGGTAAATCATTAGGACGTACAAGGCTCAACTCATGCCGTTTTTCCGGCCCGAAACCGCGTAGTTCTGCGAGCAAACTACGTAGTTGACTTTCGGTCACTGGACACATTTTGTCCAAAGGGACGGTGTCGGTGAACCAGGCATAGAGATTACGATCCTGATTAACCGCTTCGGCTATACGCGCGGCTGTACCTCGATATTTTCCTTCCACTATGGACTGCGAATGCGTTTCGGATTCTCTGATAGCGCGTAACCGTCTATCGACCTTAGCCTTCTCTTCTCGTAACTCTCTTAACTTTTGTTTGAGGTTCTTGATTTCGCCTGCCGCCTGATCCGCGTTCCACATTCCATCTTTACCAAGAATTCCGTCGACGCTGGACTTCAAAGAGTCCCTCTCTTCAAGCCCGCTGCCAAGTAAGTTTATGCACAGCGGCCGGATCTCCTCCGGCAACAGTCCTTCAAGAACTTGGAGTGCGCGTGGTGTTTTGGCAGTGATGAGGGTTCGCTGTCCTGTGGCAAGAAGATGGCAGATAAGGTTCGCAATGGTGTGGGATTTCCCTGTACCTGGAGGCCCTTGCACGAGGACACCGCTGGCCGCTTGGAGTTTTTCTACAATCTGATGTTGTTCGTTATTGAAAGGCTTTGGAAAGAACACTTCGTGGCTAAAGCCACTGTTCGTTTCATCGGGGCCGGGCTTCGAAATATCGCCATTGCCTGACTGAATTTCGGCCAGGTCTTGGAATTGAGCGGGAATATTCTCACCTTTCTCAATCCCTTCCTCCATTCGTTTTAACGCATCGGTAAGCCCTCTTGCGGAACGTTTTCTCAGAATAAGGGCAGGTGCATACTCAACGGTAGGTTTGTTTGATGAGTCGGTGCCCTTTGCTTCTAACGTGCTAGCATATTCACCTTGAGGATTGATGGAATGAACGAGAGCTTGGAGCACCCCTTCAATGCAATTCTTATCCCATGGATTATCCCCAGCTATAGCTAGTGAATCCTTTGCGACTTCCCCGGCGCGTACCGGTTGTTCCTCAACGTCTAACATGTCGAGTTCCAGACGAATGTTCGCTCCGTCCGACAGTGGCCGGACAGTGAACTTGCCCAATCGTGCTTCAAACTCGAGAATAGCGTTTGCGACAATCAAGTGACGGCGGACATGCTGGCTACTTGGGGTCTTCCAAGTAAGCAGGCCGAGCGCAAGAACGAGTTCATATTCTTCACCGAGCCGGAGTTGCTCTTGGTGGATAGCAAAGAGTTTTGAGTAGACCCCATAGACAGATTCCCACTCATCATGCGCTTGTATCCAGGGCAGCCAAAACTCTTCAACGTAGTTGTCCCATTCCTTCTGGATAGCGGGATAATCGTTGAGTCGTTCGGTACGAGAGATAAATTCGGGTTGATCGGATTCCTGCTGCCAATCGGGATTTTCAACCTGAACGATGATTTCAGGTCGAAGGCCGGGTATATCGCTCTTGTCTCGTAGGGACGCCTCTTCAATCCAGTCTTTACATATAAGGGGAACGCCGGGCAAAGGCGGTTCCTTCCGGTTTTTGACTTCAATCCATATATCAGAATCAAGATCTTCGTTGGGTCCCCATGCCTGCGTGAAGCACTCCTTTTGCTTTGGAACGTCCTTGATCCAAAGCATATTTTGAAATTCGCTGACATTCCTTATGATTTTGGTGCGTAGTGATGCAAGCCGAGTCAAATACTCGATAAGGCGAAGGACTTTTTCTTGTCCCGCACTGTCTTTCGGGAGCTTATCCAGGGTACCCTCGCTTACGACTGAATCTTCACTAACTTAGGCTCCAGAGAAATCAAACACCGGCGTCTCGATAACACGACTCGGTACTTTCTCATCCCAGACAATGGTCTGTAGTTGCTCAACCGTATCTGGTGAAAAGAATCGTTCCCCCGTTTGCAGGGAAACTCGGGCGGGTACGTGTTCAACGAGGATAAAACGACCTTGAACTTCGAGGGTATACGTGACCTCTTGGTCTACAAATGTCTCTTCTAGCATCTCTCTAGGCATGCCATTTTACCAATTATTCAATAGCCCCAGCACGTATACCAAAAGTTTATTAGACTGATCGAAGTTGTCTTGCTGGCCATGGAACTGGGTAGCCCATTTGGGACCATGAAAATAGTTATTCCGGTATCGATATACGATAATGAGGCATGCGGCCAACTTCTTCGCCGTTGTTGTAGATTCGTGATCAAGGAGTACCTGCTCGACAAGCTCTTGGTGGTCATTCCCCCGAAGACAAAGGTCTCCAAAGAGGTTATTGACTGCCTCACCATCAGTATATCGCTGTCGGAAATAGTCCAAGGAATCGGAGAAATCGCACTCCCGCACGCTTCCTATGGGCTCGCATAAGCTGTTGCATTCCTTGATAATTCCTGCGGCGCTTCCCCGATCATCTAACACGTGATGCTCGAAAAGACTCCAAAGTAGAGAGAAGTCGGTAATAGCTTGTCGCGCCTCTAGCGACAATGCGGCATAGCCTGGAACGCGGTCTTTCAACTATTCGGTGACGCTGGACATACGTGCTAGTTGGGCTCCCTCGGTAAAATATTCCCGGAATTAGACCGCCGGATACCTCTAACAAATATTGCTGATTTGCGCGACTTAACTCTGAACCTGCTAAGCCTTGATCGTAAAATGCTCATATCCCCTAGTGTCAGTTTGGACAATCTTTGGTAGTGGTTCAGTTTGAAAAATTCTGACCAGGACAAACGAGGTAGGCCCTCCTCTCCCCTGCCCTCTCAGTCCTCGGGTCCGTCTCTCGGCGCCCGTGCCCGACGCGGACGCGTACCCAAGGGACCACCGCCCCTCTCTACAGGACGGCCCGCTGTCTGTCCCTAGTAAAATCTTAGGAAAGTGCCCTGCTGCAGAAGAAAATGTGTATCGTAGGGGCAACCCCCTGTGGTTGCCCGTCCCCCATCCGGCCCGGTCCCCCTCGGCCCGGTGCCGCACCCGCCCCAGGAGGGGCGTGGCTATGCCCGGTCTCGGCAAAACTGTCGGGTCATCAGCCCTGGAGAGGAGGGCGCAGGAGGGGGGCGGCGCTCTGCCGACAGAGGGCAAGAGTGATTGCAAACTGAACCACTACCCAATCTTTTTCTAAAGCACCTTCAGCAACTCATCCCTTTCACTATAGACAAACCGCACCTCCTGGCCGTTCCGCCGAGCCCGAATACCGGCCTCCGGCGTGATACTCCCAACAACCTGAGCGGGGATGTTTTCCGACTGAAAAATTCGTTCGAGAGGCGGCCATTTATCCACAGGAATGGTCAGGATCAGGGTGCCCGAACTAATCAACCCGAGTGGATTGATATTGAAATGCTCACATATGGCGCGGGTGGAGGGGAGGGTGGGAATTATGTCGAGGTCAATCTGCATGCCAAGCCCGCTGACAGCGGTCAGCTCATACAACCCCATGGCCACGCCGCCCTCTGTCGGGTCGTGCATGGCTGTCGCGCCGTGTTGGGCGGCTAACAGGGCTTCTTTGACAATAGAGATGCCCCATGTTGCGCGGATATGCTGCGCCTCGTCCTGAAGCTCGGGTGCAAGGATATCCTCCAGTTCTTTGCGCTTCTCGGCAAATACAATGCCGGTCCCCTCAAGACCGGCCGTCTTGGTCATCACGACCAGGTCTCCAGCTCGGATTCCCTGCGTAGTCACTAATCGGTCCTTGGCGACCACGCCTGTCATATTGCCGACAACGACCGGCTGAGACACGGCTGTGGTCACTTCCGTGTGTCCACCGGTAACGCTAATACCCAAATCTCGACACGTGGAGTCAATCTGGGCAAAGACCTGTCTGACGCTGTGCTCTGAGGTATTGGGCGGAAACAGGAGGCAGGCTTGAAACCAGGCTGGCTTTGCACCCATGGTCGCGACATCGTTGGCATTGATGTGCACGGCGTACCAGCCCACATCGTCGGCCGTGAATGTGACCGGGTCGGTCTTAACCACAAGATACTGCTCGCCCATATCGAGAACGGCGCAGTCTTCACCAAATCGCGGGCCGATGAGGACCCGCGGGTCTTCCGTCCCAGCGTGGGTGATACAGGTTTTAAGAAAATCGGTCGGGAGTTTGCCTGGGAGAAGCATAGATGCTCACTCCGCGTGTCGGGCGACGCCTCACTCCGCCACTGTTGCGGCAGGATTCGGTTCTTCGGTTACCACTTGTTCCGTGTCTCCACCGGACGCGTTGGCGTTGGTCTCAGCCCGTTCCAGGCCCGCTTTTTCCAGGTCGGCAACAACGACCTGGAGGAATTGACCCGGGTGGAGGTGTTGCTTTGCCGCCGCTCTCACCTGCTCAAGGGTCACCGAGCCAATAATGTCCGGGTAGCGATCCGGGTAGTCGAGTCCCAGCCCATAGAACTCGAGGACCGGGAGCATCCCGGCGACATCCGAGTTGGAAATGAGCCGGAGCGGAAAGCTATTCGTGAGATAGGCTTTTGCTGCTTCGACTTCTTCTTCGGCTGCCCCTTCTTCCCTGAAGTGCCGAATGACGTCCAGGGTCTCAGCAATGGCTTGCCGGGCGCTTTCATTCTTGGTTTGTAAGGCAACCGTGAAAGGCCCCGGATGCTTGCGAGCCGAGAAATAACTACCGACGGAGTAGGCATAGCCTTGCTCTTCTCGAATGCGGTCCATGAGCCGCGAGCCAAATCCCCCGCCTCCGAGAATGTGATTCATGATCAGAACGGCGTAATAATCAGGGTGTGAGCGGGCGATGCCCGAGTGGCCGATCATGATATTGGCCTGAGTGACTTCTTTATTGAGGTTTACCTGCCGAGCCTCTCGCTCTGGTGGGTCCGGCCACGAGAAATCGGGAAGGTCTGCCGCTTTCCAGTCGGCAAAATGAGAAGCGAGGAGGGAGCCGACCTGGTCCTGGGTGATTTCTCCGGCAACGGCGATAATAGCGTTGTTCGGGCGATAATACGTGGCGTGAAACTGCTTGATATCATCAGGCGTAATACGCGCCAGCGTCTCTGCCTGGCCTGAAATCAGCCGTCCGTAGGGATGCTGAGGGTAGAGATGCTCTCTAAAGGCCTTGCCGGCAACCCAGCCAGGGTCTTCTTCGTTGCTGTGCAGACGACCCTCGATCTCCTTGCGGATGCGCTCGAATTCGTCCTGCGGAAAGCTTGGAGACAGGATGACTTCGGCCAGAAGGGCGAAGGAGCGGTCCAGGTTCTTGGTCAAGGTCGTCAGGCTGATGGTCGTGGCATCGTTGCCGGCGTCAACCGATAACGACGTTCCGAGGAAGTCGAGCTCTTCGGCCAGAGCCTGGGCGGAATAACTCTTGGTCCCGCGCGTGAGTAATGCGGCGGTGAGATTTGCCAGGCCCCGTTTGCCCTGCGGGTCAACCGTAGCGCCTGTTTTGAGGACCATGCTCATAACGACCATGGGTAGGCCGGGGCGCTCGGCAACGAGCAGCGTTGCATCGTTATCGAGGACGGTCCGTGTTCCCAGCGGCGCGGCTGATAGAGACGAGGTAAGACCGAGGCTGAGCATAAGGCCGATAAGAAGTTGTCGAGTCATAGCGTACTTCCTTCAAGAGATGAGAGGGGTCGGGGTGAGCAGGAACAGATTGGCTAATGCGCACCCCGGTGTCCCGGGCCTCCCTGGGGTGATTCCCGAAGGAGTGTACCGTCAGGCTCCAGGATGCCGACGGTCCGGTTCGTATCGATCAAATACTTTTGGGCCACCTGCCGGACCTGTTCCGCGGTGACGGCTCTGAGGCCGGGAATGACCTTGAGGATGAGGCTCCAATCGCCCAGCGCGGCATACTGCCCGAGTTGCAGCGCACGATAAAAGAACGAGTCCTGGGCATAGGTAAAACGTGATTCAATCAGGTTCTTGGCCCGCTCCAGCTCCTTTTCTGTGACTAGTGTAGTCTTGAGCCGAGTGATCTCCTCGGACAATGCTTGCTCTGCGGCCTGCCAGGTTTTCCCCGGAGCGATTCGCATGGACAGGGTAAAGAGGGTGGGATCGATTGAGGTCCGGTCATAACCGGCGTTCGCACTCAGGACCAACTGCTGCTCTTCAACCAGCGAGCGTTGCAAGCGGGCGCTCCGACCGCCGCCCAGAATCGTTGCCGCAATGGAGAGGGCAAAACTCTCGTCGTGCTCGAAGGTCGGAACGTGGTAGCCGGCAATATACAGCGGCAGCGAGGCCGGGCGTTTGAGAAAAACGCGCCGCTCGCCCCGCTGTGGCGGTTCCACCGAGGTAACCTCGGGAATTGCCGACCCAGCCGGAACCTGGCCAAACGTCTTATGGATGCGTGGCAGGAGGCTCTCTGGGGTCACGTCCCCCGCGATTACCAGAATGGCATTGCCGGGGGCGTAATAAGTCTGCCGATAGGCTTTGACATCTGCGAGAGTGACCGCCTCCAGGTCGTGCATCCAGCCGACCACGGGCCACCCATAGGGATGAGCCGTAAACGCGGCGGCACTGACCTGCTCCCATAGGTCGGAACTTGGCTCATCAGCCGTCCGTAGCCGGCGCTCTTCCATGACAATTTTCTGCTCCGACAGAAAGCCCTCTTCATCCAGCATGACGTGGGCCATACGGTCGGATTCGAGTTCAAGAAAAAGGTCGAGATGCTGCACGGCCGCGCTTTCAAAATAGACGGTCTGGTCGGCAGAGGTGAACGCATTGTGCCGTCCTCCCCGTTCCTGAATCAAACGGGAAAATTCTCCTTTGCCATAGGTCGGCGTTCCCCTGAACATGAGGTGCTCAAGCAGATGAGAAATGCCCGTAATACCCGGTCGCTCATTGCGCGAGCCGACCTGGTACCAGACCTGAAGGGTGGCGACCGGCGCACGATGGTCTTCCAAGATGATGACGGTCAGCCCGTTGTCGAGGACATGTTGTGTCACCTGCCAGCCGCTCGTGTCGATGGGTTGGCTATGGCTAGACTGAAAGCCAACCAGGAGGACAAGTACGCAAACGAGCGCAGAAAAGAATCTCAGCAGTTGCCGTCGTGTAACCATAGCGGTCATAGTTGCGAACGCCAGACCTGTTTGCAAGGGGAGGGCGGCCCGAAACGGGAGGGCCACAGGCTTAGGGTACGAGTCGAGCCTTGAGAAGAAAGGGCGGGCAGACTAGTACACCCATTCTCCTTTGGTGTAGCGAAAGATCTCGGAGACTTGGCTGGTCTCGGCATGCTCAAACAGGCCGTTGATTGCCTGTTTTTTTGTTTTGCCCACACTCCGCATGGTCTTTTTGTAATAGGTGAGGATGCCGATAAAAGGAGTCGCCTTTGATTGGGTCAGCTTGATCCTCGTGTAGCGATGGGGAAGATAGCCGGTATATTCGGCAACGAATCCTTCCTGTGTTTGCCTGATCTGCATCCTCTCTTTCTGAAAGTCTTCAGTTCTCGCCAGCTTCTGCATCCATTGACGGGTAAAGACTTCGAAGCTCGCCCGTGCTTGGTCTTCCACCTCTTCCTCGGCTGAAGAGGCGGAGTTGGAGGACGGCTGGTTTTGGGCAGGTTGGGTTTCTCCCGGATGAGGCGACGAAGGGCTTTGCTGAGGAGATGTCTCCTCGGCCGTTGCCAAACAAAAGAAGAACAATACAAGCAGTCCAGGAACGCAAATATAGAAAAGGTCTTTAAGTGGCTGCATACAGATTGGGACGCGAAAAGGGCGGGGCTGGTTTCTCGAACCAAGCGCCCGCCCTGTTAATGCTGAGCATGGCTGAGACACGCCGGCGTGTCTCAGCCTTTTCAGAGCGACGTATCATTCACCGGCAGATTGAACGATCAGTTCAGCCCGTCGATTCATGGCCCGACCTTCTGCGTTGTCAGTCCCGTCGTCGTTCGTATTGGGAGCGACTGGGTCGTCTTCCCCACGCCCGACGGCTTCGAGACGATCCGCGCCTATGCCTTTATCGACCAAGTACGCCTTGACTGCCGCGGCACGCTCTTCTGACAAGCTTTGGTTATAGGACTCAGAGCCTATCGAGTCCGTGTGCCCTTCGATAAGGACTGTGCGATCTGGATTGTCCTGAAGAATCTGGACCGCTTCATCAAGGACCGGCTCGAAGTCAGACTTCACGTCCGACTTGTCAAAGTCGAAGTTAATCCCGCGCAGGATGATCTCCTTGGGTTCCGGTGGTGGCGGTGGTGGCGGTGGTGGCGGTGGTGGCGGCGGTGGTGGTGGTGGTGGTGGCGGTGGTGGCGGTGGCGGCGGTGGATCGTCCGCCGAATAATAGCCTAAGACCGCACCGACCAGTGCCCCAATTCCAGCCCCGGCCCCAACCGCCGCATCAGTATCGGTGTCACTTACTCCGCTCCCGGCCGCGGCTCCAATAGCGGCACCGAATGTAGCGCCGTAGAATGCACGCCTGTGTCTTTCCGTCGCACAGCCCGCAACCAGAAAGAAGAGAGCCATAACCCAGATAAAATGAAAGCCTCTACCCCCTCGAATCATCTCCTGATCTCCTTTCTTTCCTGTGGGTCTGTCCGCAAAAGAACTCCTCCGACCGGAAATACTTTGCAAAGCTCTAACAGAAAACATAGACCCCGACAAGATCAAAACTGAGGTGCCGGAAATGTCAGGCCGCTCAGTGGCTTATGACCGTAGTGTGGCAAGACCTGGCAGGTCTCCCGATTCAAGAAAGGCTAAGGAAGCCCCGCCTCCGGTTGATATATGACTGATACGGTCGGCAAGGTTTGCCTGGCTCAAGGCGGCGACCGTATCGCCGCCCCCAGCAACACTAAAACAGGAGGAGAGGGAAGCAACCGCTTCCGCAACAGATCGGGTTCCCCGGTCGTATGGCGACATTTCAAAAACACCCATTGGGCCGTTCCAGAGAACAGTCTTGGCAGACTGCACGACGGCCTGAAACGCGACAATACTGTGAGGTCCGATGTCTACTCCAAGCTGCGTGTCGGGAATATCGGCTCCTGCCGTGGTGATAGCCGTCGCTCCTGCCGTAAGCTCTGCCGTCACAATATGGTCTTGGGGCAGGTGAATGGTGACGCCCTGCTTCTGAGCCTCTTGCAGCAGGCTTTTCGCTTCGTCAAATTTCTCCGGTTCGACCAATGAGCGGCCTATTCTCACCCCTTGCGCCCGCAAGAGGGTATAGGCCATGGCCCCCCCGATGATGATATCGTCTGCGCGGGGCAGCAGGCTGTGTATCAGTCCGATTTTGTCCGACACTTTCGCTCCGCCGAGGATGGCCACAAAAGGGCGGTCCGGCGCGGCCAACAGGGATGATAGCGCATCGACCTCCCTGCGCACGAGAAACCCGACCCCTTTGTCCTCGAAGTGTTGCACAACGCCCACAACCGAGGCATGAGCGCGGTGGGATGAGCCAAACGCATCATTCACGTAGACATCGGCCAGGCCGGCAAGTGCGCGACTGAACGCCGGGTCATTGGCTTCTTCCTCGGAGTGGAAACGCAGATTCTCAAGTACGACAACCGCCCCGGCCGGCAGCTGGCCGACCTGCCGCTCAACCGTCGGTCCCACACAATCCGGAGCAAGGCTCACCGGACGACCCAGCAGTTCCTGGAGCAGCGCCGCCACCGGTTTGAGACTGAGCGCCGGCTTGACCGTTCCCCGAGGACGCCCGAGGTGAGACGCGAGCAGGATGGTCGCACCCCGGGCGAGGGCGTGCTGTATGGTGGGCAGCGCTTCTCGGATGCGCGTTGCGTCGCCGATTTTTTGTTCCGGCGTCAGCGGCACGTTAAAATCGACACGGATCAGAACACGCTTATGTGCCAGAGGGAGCTGATCAATTGTTTTGAGTTCCATGCGCTGAACGTGAGACCCAGCGACCCTTACGAGGGTGGGACCTCGGGCTGGAATCCCGCCTGGGTGGCGGTGACGTCAACCGGGGTAGCTTCCAGCGCATGCTCAAGCACCTCGTCGATAAACTCAACAAAGCGAAACTGCATTTCCTCTCGCACCGTGGGCGGGACATCCTCCAGGTCTTTTTCGTTGCGTTGGGGTACGATGACGGTCGTGACGCCGGCTCGCCGGGCTGCCAATACTTTTTCTTTGAGACCGCCTATGGGCATCACTTTCCCCCGCAGGGTAATCTCGCCTGTCATGGCCACGTCCTGGCGGACTTTGCGACCGGTCAGCAGGGAAGCCAGGGCCGTCACCATGGTAATCCCCGCAGAGGGGCCATCTTTGGGAATGGCACCCGATGGGACGTGGATATGGATATCGCAATTGTCATAAAAGTCGGCCGGAATACGCAACTGGTCGGCTTGGGAGCGGACATAGGACAGGGCGGTTTGGGCCGACTCTTTCATCACGTCGCCGAGGTGGCCGGTCAGGGTCAGGCCCTTTTTCCCAACCATGCGAGTCGCCTCAATGAAGAGGATATCGCCTCCATTCGGAGTCCAGGCCAGTCCGATAGCGACTCCGGGCCTTTGGGTGCGCTCGGCCACTTCCGGGAAGAATTTAATCGGCCCCAGCATATCCAAGACTTTCTCCTGGGTCACTGTGATTTTTTCTGTGTTCCCTTCGGTGACGCCTCGGGCGACCTTGCGACACACGGCCCCAATCTCGCGTTCCAGGTTCCGAACGCCGGCCTCGTGGGTATAGCCGCCCGCAATACTCAACACCGCTTCATCGGTAAACTCGACCTGTTCGTCGGTGAGGCCATGCTCCACGACCTGTTTGGGAATAATATGGCGCTTGGCAATTTCGAGCTTTTCTTCCTCCGTATAGCCGGCCAGTTCAATGACCTCCATCCGATCCTTGAGGGCCGGCGGAACCGGTTCCAGGTAGTTGGCGGTGGTAATGAACATGACCTTGGACAGGTCAAACGGGACTTCCAGATAATGGTCGGAGAACGAGAAATTTTGTTCGGGATCCAAAACTTCCAGCAGAGCCGAGGCCGGGTCTCCACGAAAATCCATGCCCAGCTTATCAATCTCGTCCAACATGAACAGCGGGTTGTTTGACCCGGCGGAGCGCAGGGACTGAACGATGCGACCCGGCAGCGAGCCGATATACGTCCGGCGATGACCGCGGATTTCCGCTTCGTCTCTGACACCGCCCAGGGAGAGGCGGATAAACTTGCGGCCCATGGCCCGCGCAATAGAGCGTCCCAGCGATGTTTTGCCGACCCCCGGAGGACCAACGAAACAGAGAATGGGTCCCTTTGAGTCTTGCTTGAGCTTACGGACGGCTAAATACTCGAGGATACGGTCCTTAATTTTCTCCAGGTCGTAGTGGTCTTCGTCCAGGACCTGGCGGGCGTGCGGAATATCCAGGTTGTCATCCGTCGTGACTGCCCAGGGGAGGTGGATGAGCCATTCGAGGTAGGTCCGCACCATCGAGTGTTCTGCCGACTCGGGTGGAATGATTTTCAGACGCTCGAACTCATTATTGGCCGCCTTAAGCGCCTCCTCGGGCATCTTGGCGTCGTCTATTTTCTGGCGCAGGTCATCCAGCTCATTGGAACGGGAGTCTCCTTCTCCCAGTTCTTTTTGAATCGCCCGCATCTGCTGGCGTAAATAGAATTCCTTCTGATTTTTGTTGAGCTCGTTCTGGACCTGGGACTGGATTTTATTCCCCAGCTCAACCAGTTCGACTTCCCGATTCAGAATGGCGGACAGCTTTTCCAGTCGGGTACGGATGCTCAAGGTATTCAACAGGTCTTGCTTTTCATCAACCGAGATATTCAGGTTCGAGCCGATCAGGTCCGTCACCTTGCCGGGGTCTTTGATATTCATGACCACGCCCTGGAGTTCATCCGGCAGGTAGGGAACCATGGAGACGAACTTGGCAAACTGACTGACGAGATGGGCTTGACGCGCGTCCACATCTCGGGAGGCTTCCGTTTCGCTCTCCAGTGGCGTGATCTGCGCCCGATAATAGGGCTCGATTTGTCCGTATTCCCGAATATCGATCCGCTTCAGCCCCTGGACCAGAATACGGACGCTGTCATCCGGGTATTTCAGCATTTTCAGGATACGCCCGGCACTCCCCCGTGAAAAAAGGGCCTGGGGCTCCGGGGCTTCGTCTTCCGGATTTTTCTGGGCGGCTAAGCCTAAGAGATTATTGCTTTTTCGGCAGTCTTCAACCAGCTTGAGGGAGGACGCACGCGAAATCAGGAGCGGGACGATGGCGGAAGGAAAGATGACAACGCCCCGCAAAGGCAGGATCGGGAGTTCTTGAGGAAGCTCGACATCACTCAGGTCTTCTTCAAACCCCACAACACTCTGTTCAGTGGATTCTTCCCCTGCACCGACCTTGCTGTCTGCCATAGGTCTCCTCCCATAGTGTTTCCACTACTTTACTCTCTAGGACTGTTCAAAACCATAATACATGGTCTCTGCTTGCACAAGTGGGAAACTCCGGTTACAAACTTCGGCACTCTGAGGACGAAGACGTTGAGCAAAAACCTCCTCTACCCTGTTGGGACTCAGCCGTGGGAACTGAAAGACGCTCAGTGCACCCGTAAAGGACTGGTGTGAAACATTACGACGCTGTGCTGTTTGACCTCTTTGGGACCATTGCGCTGTTTAATCCGGGGAAATTGCCGGTTTTTGAGTGGAAGGGACAGACGACACGCTCGACCATGGGCCGGCTGCGCGATGTGGTGACGGAAGTGGTTCCGGCCCTGCCTTTTGAACAGTTTCATCAGGCCCTGGGCGAAGTGAACCAGGAACTCGGCGCCATCCGCTCCACACAAATGCGTGAAATTAGCTCTGCGGAGCGATTTCGTCGCACCCTGGTCCATGCCGGCCTGGACGACACCCCTGAAACCGCTCGTTTAGGAGCCTCCCTGTCTTTGGCCCATATGGACCTGCTCGCCGCCGCGACCGAAGTCCCTCCCGCTCATACCCAGTTCGTGGTTCGCGTAAGTGAACGCTACCCGACCGCGCTTGTCTCAAATTTCGATCATGCTCCAACCGCGAGACGAGTCATCCAAGAAGGTCGGGTCGCCGACTGCTTTCGCTGTACGGTCATCTCGGCAGAACACGGCTGGCGCAAACCCCACCAAAAAATTTTTCATGACACGCTGGCCCAGTTGCAGGTTGCGCCCCAATCCGCCCTGTTTGTTGGTGATTCTCCGCACGATGATGTGATTGGTGCCCAACAGGCAGGTATGGATATTGCCTGGGTCAATGCTTCCGGGGCTGAGCTGCCTGCCCACTGTCCGCGCCCCC
This sequence comes from uncultured Binatia bacterium (SeqCode), assembly GCA_965243855.1. Lineage (GTDB taxonomy): Bacteria > Desulfobacterota > Binatia > Bin18 > Bin18 > Bin18. The sequence goes on from CBDEWE010000003.1 coordinate 1,320,356, forward strand.
AGTATACGATTCAAGCGATCCCGGAGTTGGCGTCGCTGCTGTTTCCATAGGCGCTGTTTTCCATAAGAGTTGTGCGCGTACGAACAGCGGGACGGCCACCTAAAAGAGGAAACGTATCCAGCATCTGATATCTATAGGAGGACTCGTTTCCTCTTTATGCCACGTAAGATTCAAATTGCCGTTATTGGTGATAGTCAGCCTTCGGCAGAAGTCGCCGGCTGGGCAGAGGAGGTTGGCCGGCTGATTGCTCAGCACGACGCCGTCGTGGTGTGTGGCGGACTCGGCGGTGTGATGGCCGCGGCCGCACGGGGCGCGGCGCAAAATAATGGCACCAGTGTCGGTATTCTCCCCACGTATGAGGCGACCACCGCCGCGCCTGGCATTTCGATTGCCATCCCCAGCGGGCTCGGGCACGCCCGCAATATGCTGGTGGTGGCCTCGGGGGATGCGGTGATTGCCCTGCCTGGCGCGACTGGAACGCTGTCCGAAATCGCACTGGCGCTGACGCTGGGCAAAACCGTGACTGCCATACGGGCCTGGTCCCATATTCAAGGTGTGTCCGTCGTACAGACTCCCCAAGAGGCCGTGCAACAGGCGCTACGCGCCGCCAAAGAGTAAACGTGTCCAGCATCTCATATCTATTATTGGAGGACCCGTTTACTCTTTCAGGAAAAGGCCTCAAGTGGTGGAAATTGAGAAACGGTCGCGGACATCCTATAAAAGAGCTGCCCGGAATATGTGAGGAGAGAAAGGAGAGCGCATGCCGCCTAAGGATTCTCGTTCTGCGGATGAGACAGCCGTCGTCATGAAACGGGTTGATAAATTTCTTCGGCTTCTGACCTTTCAACTCTTTTTTATCATTGCCCTTTTGGTCTATCTCGCCTACCGTCCGCAGGCCGGACGGTATCAGGTCATCTCTGCGCAAGCGGTCATGGAGGGCACTGTTATTTTTTTTGATACGATTACAGGACAGGCTGGTGGAACGTCGGTTGAGGTCCGTGATCGGGGCGATGCTCCCGTGCCTCTCGACTAAGACGGGAGCACCCTTGCATCATCGGTCCTGTCCGGCCAGGCAAAGGAAAAACGTATGCATCCATTAGGTATTGTCCTCTCGACGGCAACCGCCGCCCCCCCACAGGAGTTTGTTGAAATCGGCCAGATTGCCGAAGACAAGGGCTTTGCCGCTGTTTTTGTCAACGAAGGTCGGGGGGACGCTCTGGCTTGTGCCGAAGCGATTGCGCTGGGAACGTCTCGCATCAAGGTGGGAACGAATATCGCCAATATCTATTTCCGCCATCCGTTTTTGGCCGGTATGACCGCCACCACTATTTCGGAGCTCTCGCAGGGGCGGATGATACTCGGATTGGGCATGAGCCACCGCCCGCTGCTCGAATCCCTGGGTATCACCATGGAGCAGCCGCGGCAGTATATGCGCTCATATGTGACGGCGCTGAATACCCTGTTTCGCGGGGAGTCGCTGAGCGCCTTTCACCGTCCGCAGCAGAGCAACTATAGCGTGCCGGTCTATGTCGGTGCGGTGACCGCTGAAAGCGCCGAAATCGGCGGCGAGCTGGCTGATGGGATTATGCCGTTTCTGCCGGCCTTGCCCTATTTGACTCAGCTTGTTGAGGCGGCCCAAACTGCGGCGCAGCGCGCGGGACGCGACCCGGACCAAGTGGGATGTATTGTGAGCATTCCGACGTTTATTTCAGATGATGTTGAGCAGGCCCGCTCCGCGGCGCGCTACAATCTGGCGTTTTTCGGGAATCTGCCTTTCTATCGCAAACAATGGCGACGCTGCGGCTTTCGGGCCGAAGTCACCGCCATGCAAGAGGCCTGGAAAAGCGGTAACCGCCGCGCCGCGGCTGCCTGTGTGTCCAAACAAATGGTCGACCAGGTCTGCGTGTTTGGTTCCCCCAGTCAGTGTCGCGAGCAGCTTGTCGCCTTCCACGAAGCCGGGGCGGCCATGCCGGTCCTGGCCGTCAGCCCGGTGAACGAAGACCGCTTGGTCGCAACCCGAAAAGCGCTCGACCTGCTGGCTCCAGGATAAGGGCCGTCCGGGTCCATGCGGTCCGGCCCTTGTCTCGTTTCCTCATCATATATAATCAAAACTACTACAATTTTCACGAAGAATTCATATTGCTTATATTGCTGAATGAATGTTCAGACTTTATAGTGCTGCAACACCGATGTTGGGGTAGGGTGGTACTCATGTCCCGTAGCCGTATAGCCTGTTGTCTCGTGTTCCTGATCTGTACTATCCTCGTATGCCTCTCTCCGGCACTCGGAGCCGACCCGCCGACCCAACCGACCCAGCGAACCTGGAAAACAGTCGAAGAGATGTCAGAAGAAGAGTTGGCCCAGGTCCAACTCGAGGGTGATACGCCACGCCATGCACAGGTTCCGTATCTTCCAGCCGAAGCCTATCCGTTCGTCCCGCCGTATACGGCTGAGGAAATGGGCTACCGTGCCATGGAGTTTACGCCGCGTACGCGCTGGTCGTCAGTCGTGGCCAACTCCTGGGCGTCTATTGCGCCGCAAGGGGTACTCCTCAACCCTGGCACCTCCATTACCTTTGTCAACTATGATTCCGAAACAAGCGGAGTGCGCAAAGTCCTGTCTGCCGCCCCCGGTGAAGAGATCTATCGTTCGCTGAGTCAGGCCATTGCTCCGCCCGCTGCCGAAGGCGGCCAGTGGCTGGCCATTCGGTATCGGACGGACAAGGAAGAGATTACCAAGGAGGAGCGCTTCGCCTACTCGTCCTCCATCCGACGGGTACGCCACCAGGCCCCGTTTCGTCGCCAGAGCAATTTCCCCAACATGGCGCTCACCCCGGACGATGCGTGGGGGCGGGACGCCTGGGAGTTTTCCTGGCGGCTGATCGGTACGGACGTGCTGTACCAGACCGTTCGCTTTCCCAACACGCGCCCGACCGTGATCCTTCGGAACGGAGAAACCGGACAGTCCCAGACCGTGCAGACCGCGAACATCAAGCTGATGGGTGAGGTCTTTCCGCACTATACGCTGGACGGGGGGGTTGAATGCTATGTAGTTGAGGCGGTAGCACGACAAGAGTGGTTGCCCGACTATTACATGCCCCGTTTTCTCTATTGGCTGGAGAAATCCTCATTCTACCCGCTGCGCGGCGAGCAATACGGACCGGACGGGGAGCTTGACCATATTGAGGTGAGGCTGGCCGAGTTTTTCAATCCTGCGCTCGAAGAGCTGGGCTATGGCACGCTGTTTATTTCCCACTGGGACCTGCGGACGGACATTATGTCCTATCTGGTCAACGACAGCCACAGGCTCATGGATTGGAAACCCGAAGAATCAACCGTCTTTTTCAGTCCGGACTTTATGCGTCGCCAGTGGTATCTCGATACCTCCATCAAGACCCAGGCGGCCGTCTCTCACCCGGATGAGTACTTCATGCGTCCGGCCGTTGAGGCCGATAAATTTCCGAACGAGCGTCCGATCAATCTCCCACCTGACATGGCCGCCCGGATCGAGGCCCAGAACGCCGCAGGGCGTTTAGTCTTTGACGGCACCTGAACCAATTCCCTCTCCCCCTCTTTCCTTGCTCCTGTGCTCCGCATGGGATAGGCAGCGTATATGCGCGTGCGCTACGGCATGGTCCATGGTCGTTTTCAGCCCTTTCATACCGGCCATTTGCACTACACCCTGGAGGCGCTCAACCGTAGTGAGCATCTGATTATTGGCATCACTAATCCTGACCCGTCCGAAATGCAGGTAGAAGTCGCAGATACGCTACGGCATACACTGGAGGCTAATCCCTTTACCTTTTTTGAGCGACAGTGGATGATTCGGGCTGCCCTGGTCGAGGCATCGGTTGAGATGGATCGTATCTCCATCGTGCCCTTTCCCATTCATGCGCCCGGGCGCTGGGCGTATTATTGTCCCAAGGAGACCGTGCAGTTTATCCGCGTATTCTCGGAGTGGGGCAGGGAGAAAGTCGCCCGCCTCCAAGCAGCCGGGTGGCAGGTCGAAATCCTTGATCCCGGCGCGACCAAGCAGGAGAGCGGCAGTACGGTCCGCCGCTGCTTAAGCCAAGGACGAGGCTGGGAACAATTCGTACCGCGCGGCGTGGGCGCAGTCCTGAAGCAGATTGGGGCTCACGAGCGGCTGGTTCGCTACGCGCTCTCGTAAGCTCCGCCCATGCCCTCCTTACCTATTCTTTTCATCATTCTTGACGGGCTGGCCGACCGGCCCCAGCCTGTCCTGAATGGACAAACTCCGCTTGAGGCGGCCCATACACCACACCTGGATCAACTGGCCGCCCTCGGTACTACGGGTTTGCTCACACCGCTCGCGCCTGGTGTTCCCCTGGAGAGCGAAACCGCCCACTTCATTCTGTTTGGCTATGGGCTGGAGCAATTCCCTGGCCGGGCTGCGTTTGAGGCTATCGGCCGGGGATTTGAGGTTCCGCATGAGTCTGTCGTGCTGCTGGCAAGTTTTGCCGAGACAACGGTCATCGAGGGCAAGCTGCGTCGGGATGCCCTCTTGTGGGAAAAGCGGCAAACCCAGGATGAGGAGGAGTGTGCCCGGCTGTGTGCAGCTATTGCCGCGTACGAAACACACGGTCTGCAATTTGCCTTGACCTCCTGCGGGCGCTGTGAAGCTATACTGACGTTGCGCGGCCATCCGAGCCGGGACATTACCGATGTCGATCCATTCTATAACAACGCCTATGCTGTGCAGGCTCAGCCCCTGGCGGAATCCTCACACCCGCAGGATGCCGCGCGCACCGCGGAGGCGCTCAACGCCTATCTGGGCTGGGCGCACCACCAACTCAGCCAGCATCCGCTCAACCGGGAACGCCAGGCGCGTGGTTGTGCCAATATCAACTTTGTCCTCACCAAGTGGGCCGCGGTGCGGCCTGATGTTACGCCGTTTCGGGAGCAAAACGGTCTGCGCGCAGCCAGCATTGAGAACTCTCCGTTGTATGTCGGTATTGCTCGCGTATGTGGTATGACGCCGGTCTCCACCCCGCAGGAGACCGATACGACTGCGGACTTCATACAGAAACTACGCACTGCGGACTCTCTCTTCGCTCAAGGATATGAGTTCGTGCATGTCCATTCCAAGGCCCCGGACGTAGCCGCCCATCGTAAAGACCCGTTGGGCAAAATTCAGGCTCTTGAGGCGCTCGATGTAGCGCTCGGGTCAGTTGTTGAGCGAGTCACCAATCAACCCGACTTAATCGTTGTGGTAACCGGCGACCACGCCACGCCGAGCAGTGGGCCGCTCATCCATTCGGGCGAAGCCGTGCCCATCCTGCTTGCTGGTGGACCCAACGTCTTGTCCGACCTGATAACTACGTTTCACGAACGGGCGGTGATCCGTGGTGGGCTCGGTCATATACGCGGGGCGGATGTCATGCCGCTGCTGCTCAATGCAACCGATCGCATCTGCTTGCACGGTGTACGGCACCAGACCGAAGCCCGACCGTATTGGCAGGGGCGGCCCGAACCGTTTCGGCTGAAAGGGTGACACCCCCGGACGCTCCACTCCTGTGACAAAGCCTAGCGCGGGTCTATCCCCGCGTGTACGGGGGAACCACGGGTGATGGACATGCGTGGCTCTCCTTTCGGGGTCTATCCCCGCGTGTACGGGGGAACCCTGCCTTGTCGGTGAGCGTCAACGCCAAGCCGGGGTCTATCCCCGCGTGTACGGGGGAACCCGTATCCCGTCGCCGCCTATATCGTCCCAAAAGGGTCTATCCCCGCGTGTACGGGGGAACCACCGGCGCGGGAAAGACCGTGACAAGCTCCTGGGGTCTATCCCCGCGTGTACGGGGGAACCCATTTTACATGGCAAGCCCGGAACCGAGCCATGGGTCTATCCCCGCGTGTACGGGGGAACCCTCTATGTGTTCGGGTATGCCTTCCCAGTCTACGGTCTATCCCCGCGTGTACGGGGGAACCGAGGTTGTCGTCTCTCCGAGCGTCTCAGGCTGGGGTCTATCCCCGCGTGTACGGGGGAACCGGTCACTACTCTCTGATGGTCGGGCGCTATGGGGGTCTATCCCCGCGTGTACGGGGGAACCTCATTCGCAGCAATCCCGACTTGACAGACGAGCGGTCTATCCCCGCGTGTACGGGGGAACCGCATTCGCACCATGTACGGCAAGGCAGCCGAACGGTCTATCCCCGCGTGTACGGGGGAACCGTCTGAGGTGGTGGATTCCAACGCCCCAACCAAGGTCTATCCCCGCGTGTACGGGGGAACCTCGCTGACTAGAGTTGTGGGCTGAATTGCATAGGGTCTATCCCCGCGTGTACGGGGGAACCCATTCTTTAAGGGCCGGACTTGGCCGCTACAGGGGTCTATCCCCGCGTGTACGGGGGAACCGAAAGCCTTTTGCTGCTCCCTGAGCATCAGCTGGGTCTATCCCCGCGTGTACGGGGGAACCTCAAGATGGGCAATGCCGAGCCAGTCGAGGAACGGTCTATCCCCGCGTGTACGGGGGAACCTCTCGCGGTGGAGCGCAAACAACTCCTTGAGCGGGTCTATCCCCGCGTGTACGGGGGAACCTGGCAACGTGCGCGGATACTGCACGGTCGTGACGGTCTATCCCCGCGTGTACGGGGGAACCAGGTCCTGGACCGTCGTGATGCACTCAAGACAAGGTCTATCCCCGCGTGTACGGGGGAACCGGGCATTGGGTGAAGAGATAGAATCCTTCTCGGGGTCTATCCCCGCGTGTACGGGGGAACCCAAGATCCTTGGGGAGTTCATTGAGACGCTTGAGGTCTATCCCCGCGTGTACGGGGGAACCATTACCTACGAGGACGAGGATTACTGGCGTATGGGTCTATCCCCGCGTGTACGGGGGAACCCTTCTAGCGCCCCACAATCCTTGAGCCTTCTAAGGTCTATCCCCGCGTGTACGGGGGAACCTTTCCAATATATTCCCAGCCAAAGCTAGGAAGCGGTCTATCCCCGCGTGTACGGGGGAACCCTATCCAGCCTCATTTTCCTGTCTTGGCGCTAGGGTCTATCCCCGCGTGTACGGGGGAACCTACCCTTTGGCGTGGTTGCGTGTTTCCCAATCCGGTCTATCCCCGCGTGTACGGGGGAACCCGCAGCTTCTTACCGGCGGTCACTTTCTTCTTGGGTCTATCCCCGCGTGTACGGGGGAACCTCCAAGAGGCCGTCCGCTTGCGCGGGCGTCAGCGGTCTATCCCCGCGTGTACGGGGGAACCCGGCGCGGACGGGAAGGCTATCCGGGCGATTCAGGTCTATCCCCGCGTGTACGGGGGAACCGGCCGGGCGCAACAGGACCGCGATTTCGGACTGGGTCTATCCCCGCGTGTACGGGGGAACCGGCGTCTTGAGCGCGGCCGGGGCGTCCGTTCACGGTCTATCCCCGCGTGTACGGGGGAACCTTCTCCTATGCAAAGCCACCCAGGGGCGGCTGGGGTCTATCCCCGCGTGTACGGGGGAACCGGCCAATGGACAAGGCTAAGGAAGGAGGAGAACGGTCTATCCCCGCGTGTACGGGGGAACCGGGGCCTGGGTCTGGAGAGCCTAAACTCCCTAAGGTCTATCCCCGCGTGTACGGGGGAACCCGATCATAGAGCAAATCGAGCATGCATCCGAAAGGTCTATCCCCGCGTGTACGGGGGAACCCGGATTCGCCAGTGGAGTTACGCTCCGCTATCGGGTCTATCCCCGCGTGTACGGGGGAACCATCAGAGCAATATCGACCTGATCACTCAGGTCAGGTCTATCCCCGCGTGTACGGGGGAACCGGAGACAGGACTGGTAATATGGATGCCTCGCGCGGTCTATCCCCGCGTGTACGGGGGAACCCCTTGGACACATAACCGGATATGGGATTTCTACGGTCTATCCCCGCGTGTACGGGGGAACCCGACGTCTGCCGGCGACGGTCTTGGCACGTATGGGTCTATCCCCGCGTGTACGGGGGAACCGGGGCAAAGAAGCCCCAGAAGTCCCATTCGATGGGTCTATCCCCGCGTGTACGGGGGAACCATGACAGAACAGTCGCAGTACAAAACGGTCGTGGGTCTATCCCCGCGTGTACGGGGGAACCCTCCGCCGCAATCCTAACTACGTCCACCCCAAAGGTCTATCCCCGCGTGTACGGGGGAACCTGGGTACAACAAATCATGCAGAGCCTCATCATAGGTCTATCCCCGCGTGTACGGGGGAACCAGGCGTGATAGGCGCTCGTGATTCGGTCATATCGGTCTATCCCCGCGTGTACGGGGGAACCATACAGTCGCCGTGCTCTCTGCCGTCGCTATACGGTCTATCCCCGCGTGTACGGGGGAACCAACCATCTGGAAATACGACTGAGCGTCCACGACGGTCTATCCCCGCGTGTACGGGGGAACCCTACGGGTATTCCTCTTGCCGATTGGCAATTCAGGTCTATCCCCGCGTGTACGGGGGAACCCAAGCTCAGTAAACATTACCACACCACTTACAGGGTCTATCCCCGCGTGTACGGGGGAACCGAGAGTTTAGGCTCTCCAGACCCAGGCCCCTGGGGTCTATCCCCGCGTGTACGGGGGAACCGAGACCCCACGCCCTCGTTTGTGACCGTACGGCGGTCTATCCCCGCGTGTACGGGGGAACCGGGAGCATGTGGGGGAGGCAAGGGCGGGATTGGGGTCTATCCCCGCGTGTACGGGGGAACCCTCCCCCTTCACCCCTGATTGGCGTGTATCTAGGGTCTATCCCCGCGTGTACGGGGGAACCAGCCAGCTGGGTGACATCGAGAATGAACCAGGCGGTCTATCCCCGCGTGTACGGGGGAACCATCATACCAGTTACGGGGAATCCCAATCTCACCGGTCTATCCCCGCGTGTACGGGGGAACCACCGTGGTAGAATCAGTATTTCCATCATACCAGGGTCTATCCCCGCGTGTACGGGGGAACCTATCTAGTCCCTCGTTTTACTGGTCAGGCCGGGGGTCTATCCCCGCGTGTACGGGGGAACCTTTTCCATCTGGTACATACCCAACTCTGGGTGAGGTCTATCCCCGCGTGTACGGGGGAACCACCCGGTGAGACCTGGGAGGTGGACTTGTCTGCGGTCTATCCCCGCGTGTACGGGGGAACCTATGCGAAGGGTCATGCATGTAGTGCTTCATAAGGTCTATCCCCGCGTGTACGGGGGAACCCTCAGCAGTGGATGCGGACGGCCCAGCAGAATAGGTCTATCCCCGCGTGTACGGGGGAACCCAGTTTTTTCGCCTGGCTCAGTAACACAGAGCAGGTCTATCCCCGCGTGTACGGGGGAACCGCCCAGCAGAATATTACGAATATCCGTGCTTACGGTCTATCCCCGCGTGTACGGGGGAACCGCCCAGCAGAATATTACGAATATCCGTGCTTACGGTCTATCCCCGCGTGTACGGGGGAACCGGGAATCAGCGTATCACGAGCCTCCCTGGTCAGGGTCTATCCCCGCGTGTACGGGGGAACCGGTGGGAACGAACATCCTCCAATACGCCTCATCGGTCTATCCCCGCGTGTACGGGGGAACCTGCCCAGAGAGCATGACGGGAGCTGGGTGGAGCGGTCTATCCCCGCGTGTACGGGGGAACCGGGGCAAAAAAACCCCAAAAATCCCACTGCAAAGGTCTATCCCCGCGTGTACGGGGGAACCCGACATCTGCCGGTGACGGCCTTGGGACGTATGGGTCTATCCCCGCGTGTACGGGGGAACCAAGGCCTGTGAACTCCGGGAGAAGACAATGCCCGGTCTATCCCCGCGTGTACGGGGGAACCTAGCTGTAGTAATCCCAGGCAAGATGCTGATTGGGTCTATCCCCGCGTGTACGGGGGAACCTCCACAGTGCCAGTATGGAGGCGTGGTTCATCCGGTCTATCCCCGCGTGTACGGGGGAACCTTTCCTCACTATCACCTACGAGGACGAGGCATAGGTCTATCCCCGCGTGTACGGGGGAACCGCAAGGTGGACCCTTCATACGATCTACAGATGCGGTCTATCCCCGCGTGTACGGGGGAACCATTCGAAATATTCTGTTTTGCGGTCCGCATCCAGGTCTATCCCCGCGTGTACGGGGGAACCGCGCCTAAGGACTTCAATCCCGGTGTTCCTCAGGGTCTATCCCCGCGTGTACGGGGGAACCTCTACTGAATTTATTAGACTTTTTGCCGCCATGAGTCTATTCCCCGGCGTGTAGAGGGACGCCGTTCAAATTGTCAAAGAGCTATTTGTCCTGAGTTTGGCGTGTTCGCCGCGACAGGATCAGGCCCTCTTGATCCACTAACTCGACCGGTGGCGACCCCAAGACTCGGACGCCTTGCCCTCCTGGTTCACGTGGGTCCTGCCACGTCATGACAATAGATTGACCTCCCAACTCCAGGAACCATTCCTCTATCACTGTCCATACCCGCTCTCTGACGCTACGAGACAGCCTTGGGGCGGTGTACACTCCAGGAGCAATCTCGATCATGCAGGAGGCCAGAAACCCACGAGTGCGCGGGGCAACGTCACGTGTCACTACTACTGTCATCGTCGTCCATCAATTTTATTATCCGATCAATCATCTTCGATATGATCTTCCTCTCTCTGAATCGGCGTCCTGCCAATCGCCGGACATGTCGTTCGAGAGGGACATGTCCGTTTTTGTGATGCTGGCTTACTGCCTCAAAGGCGACTGGGATGGTGACCTCAGTCCGGTAGAGGTCGGCAATGTCCAGACAAAAGGCAATAGACGCATCCTCGTGAATGAATCCCAGAGGAGGCAGCGTCCCGGTTGCCGCTACGGCAACGATGGCTGCGGCTTCGATTGCCGTGGCTGCGTGATTAATGGCTTGGTTCGGAGCGTCGGCGATGTCCGGGTTTTGCCGATCATAGCGGCGTCCATGCCACTCAATGCCGTACTTCTGTGCCAGCAGGCTGTAGGCTGTTTTCATCCGTGCCCCTTCGGTTCCTCGCAGGATGGATATGTCCTGTTCGGGCAGTACCTCGCCTAAACGCCAAGCGTACATGCGCCGGGCTACGCGAAGCCGTGAGCGCATATCGTTCCAGAGCTTTGCCTGTCGGCGTGCCCTTTTTGAATCGTTCGGGCCAAAGGGTTGGGCACTATACATCCGCACGCCGTCTTCCCCAACCGCCACCAGGCCGGTCCCGTGGCGGGCGAGAAGCCGGAACACGTCGTGGCTCACAGTTGAGCCCGGTCCCAGCAGGATGAACGAGATATTCTGAAACGGGATGGCGTAATCGCCGGCAGCCATATCCGGTGATCCGGCGGTCCGAAAATGCAGCGTGCCATCCTCCACGGTGAGATTCCCACGTGCCAGCCACAGCAGACCATGCCGGTCGGCATGCGGAATCCGCGCGGCCTCAAGTCCTAATCTTCCCTTCAGCACGGCGTCCCCTTGAAATCTGTTTGGTGATTATATTTGTGAGGCGGTGGCCTAGCGTTCGATCCGCCGGCCTCCGGCTGGCCGCAGGAGCAACATCCCGTAGCCGTAGGCGCGGTGCCGTCCAATACCCTGAGTCAGCAAGGCGGTGAAGGCATCGGCATCAGTAATGGTCAGGACGCCCCGCATGACTGCGTCCGGTCCTTCGCTGTGACGGGCGCGGAGCTTGCGCACGGCGTGGGTTCGCTGGAATGATCGTAATTCGGCGGACTCTAACTGCGCGCCGCCTCGGCGGTCAAATTGGTCGGACAACCACTCACGGTATACTTCTTCTCGACTACACGGCATCTCGTTCTTCGGGTACTGCATTGCCTTGAGTTGGAAGGCGTCCCACTCCCTGCTGGGGTGGGTTTCCGCGTTGCGGCTGCGGCGCACGATAGGGCGAATTCGTGCCTCAAATCCAAGCTGTTTTCCTGCTTGCCATTCAGTCGGCATTGGCTTGCTGTTGATCGTGCGACCAGGAAGGATTTTTGCTTGCAAGGGATCGGCGTATACGCCTGCCGCGTCACGCAGAGCGTCGGCCTCAACGTGTCCGTAGCCGTACAACACACCGCAGGCGGCACCACGTGGCACAATCAGGCGAAAGGGTTTGGGTGCCAAGTCGCCGAAACATTCGGTGAGCAAACAGTGCATGGCGTGGTCCTCGTCCTGAAGGCGTTTGATGCCCATCCAGCGCTGAAAATCGCGTACCCTGACATCGGCACGGATCAGTTGGAGCGGGGCCGACATCGGGCCGGTTGATGGAACAGTCTCCGTCATTTTACTCATCCTTTGCCGTGGAAAATCGGCCGTGTTCGATAGCACCCTCACACACCAGTCGCCCGCCGCCGTGCAGCCCGGATGTCCAGTTGCGCTGGTCGGTGAGCATATAGCTGCGACTGGGCGTGATCTCTGCTTCACCCTCACCGTCCGGCCAGAGTGCCCGTATCGAGTCCAAACGCGGTGCGTTAGCGGACAGCGGCGTGACCAGCAGTGCCGCCAGGGCCGTGTCGCCTTGGACGAAACCGCCGAAAAGAGCACCTGACGGCAGGCAGGGTTTACGTCCGATGAACAGCGGTCGGGCAGGTTCCTGCAAGGCACCGGCCAAGTTATCCAGCGTCGGGTTCTCGTCCCCTGGCTCCAGGCGTAACGCAACGCTGGCCCGCATGTCGGCAAAATAGTCGCGGTAACGCTGCCAGGTAAGTGATTTACGGATGCTGGGTGGTGTTGCTTGATAAGAAGGGCTTTTTTTTCTACCCTCCGGTTCTCTCCGTGTAGTCCAACTCTGATCATCCTCGTACAGCAACGCTGTCTGATAGTCCTGAATACGCATACACTCGTAGGGTTCGCGGTCAATACGTGCAGCGAACACCAGACGGTCTTGCAAGCGTTGGTGCCGCTCCCGCTCAATACGTCGCCAGCCCAGCGCGTTAGCCAACAGCCCGGTCAGCATGGAGGCGGACGGAAACCAGCGAATGATGCCGTAGTTGTCGATGGTTTCCCCGCCGAAGGCCATGAGGGGCGACTCTAAACACATAATGATATGTTTCATAAAGTCTCCAATAATTGGGGTATATATGTCCCCGCGGAGGCGGGGGAACCTACAACGCACCCCATCTGCGTTACCGTGACTATGGTCTATCCCTACGTATGTAGGGTCCCATTATCCCGCCTCGCCGTTCAGCACTGCCTGAGACGCCCACGCTGCCAGATCGTCCAGACCCAGGCATTCGGCATTGAGAGTGTCACAATCCTCAACCGACATCGCTCGTCGGGATTCCTTTGCGCCATAGCATTTGTCCAGCTTGCCCAAGTATTGAGACATGGCGTTGGTAGCGTCGGCGACCTGTGCCTTGACCGGCTTGCGAAACGCATTGGCCAGGCTACGCGGCTGGCGTGTCCCAGCCTCAATGAGCATCAGATCAGCGCAGGAATAAGGCGCGGTGGAACCGAGCTTCGCGCCGGGCGATACGGTAGCAATCAGATGCACGAGGTGCTCTACCACCTTGCCGGCGAGGTCTTTATTCGCATTTTCCCAATCGCCGGCATCGCAGCCGGTCAGGTTGGACACTAGCCCCGGTACGTCTACCACGACATAGCCGTAGAATAGTCCGGCGGTCAGTTCCATATCATTAAGATGCGCCGCCCCAGGGCCTTCTTCCGGTTTCGGAAGCTCCTCTACAACAGCGAAAAAGTCTGTCTCGTTCTCCTCCCGATGTACAGTGAAGGAGTGGGCGACATGGATAGCGGCATCAATGTTGGCCGCGGGATCAGATGTGATCATTCGCCCGAACAGTGCACCTGCTAGACCACCCGGTAAACTGGTCTGCTCTCGAAAGGCACGGAAGTTGTCGCGTTCCTCGTTACGACGCTGTGTACTAAACAACAACTCGGCAACTTTAGCAGCTTCCTTGGCGTCCGAATTCTCGGAACAAATCAATGCGGCCTTCTCGCGTAGATATTCCACCTCCGGTCGTCCTAACAGTAGAGGCTGATTACCACTGCCGCTATAGACCTTCTCTTGAAAAACATCCTCAACCGCCTTTAACACCTCCTCACTGGCGACTTTTTCATCCTTTAAGTGTTTCATCACACTTTCGGAAACTACATTCCGAGATCGCACAGCCTCAACAAACCCCTCAACGTTTTTCAGGGAAAACTCATCTTCGGTCATGCGCCAATGCCGCTTGAGACACTGAGACGAGATGCGGGTGCGCACCGCGTCGCCGAAGGGCATGCGCTTAGCTAAGCCGCTGTCGTCGCGGTTTAGTAGCGCAGCAGGATAGGAATGCAGGGTGTGGATTTGCAGAAAACGAGGTGTGGTCATGGTGATAACTCCTTTGTGTTCTTTCGATGTTTGTGGATACAGATGCGACTTTACTCACCGGTAGATTGGGTACTGTGATATTCAGCTTGGTAATAGGCGCGGGCAATCTTTATTCGAGCCTCATCGGCTCGTTCTTCGTTGCATCCGTCGTTAAGGATGAACCAAGCCATCTCCTGCCAGTTAAAAGCGCAGCCTTTGCTCGCCAGCATCCGAAACAGTCGGGCCAGCAGACGATGGAGCGTTGGTCCTCTGGCTGCAAGTAACGTTGCTAGTCGGTCCTCACTGTAAAAGGCCGTTCCCGGTTGGTCCTGATTGCCCTCATACAATACCCGTCCAACCGGTTTTCTTGGATTATGAGCCAGTCCAGCACTATGAGACATCAGAGCTATGCCGTGCGTGATAAGTCCCCATTTTTTAATATCCAGGTTTCTGGGCATTCCACGCTGGCTTATGAGCTTCCAGAACACAGCGCTGTGAGGATTGCTTGGGTTCATGCGCCGGAGACTGGCTTTTTCTCCTGTTGTCATCTCCTCGGATTCAATCGACTCGATGATGTTCCCCATCACAACGCCAAAATTGGCAGGTATGGAACTGATCGGGAGTTCAGACAAAAGTTTGGTCACGCTTGAGTGTCCGGCCGTACCATTTTCGATAATGTCGTACAGTTCGCGTCGATGATCTGGGTTATCACCACGCCAAACCTTTGTAGTGACGCCCATCTGTTTGAACGCTTCCAGCCAGTCTTCCTGTCCTTCTCCGAATGGGCTGTCGGCCTTACGCTTTAACTCTGCTACCAGCATTTCAAACTGCCCTGATTCTGGGTGCTGCCGAAACATAACGAGGTCAGGAAACCCCCTGCCGCGCACTATACGAAAACCATCAACATGGAACGGTCTCCAGCCATGATGAATAGCTTCTTCATGCACCTCTTTATTGAAGAACCACTCCCTATCTGTGTTGATGGATTGTTGCTCTGGCATACTTAATTCTCCTTCTGTCCTTCATCGAAAAGAAATGGTAACCCCTTCGCGCCGCGTATCCGACCCTCAAACAGTCCCTCAGCGTTGACACGGGCGCGGTAGCGGTGGATGGTAGGGCAGGGCAGGGAATCTTCGGCGGCGTGCAAAGTACGGCGAGCGTGGTCAACTATGCCGTCTCTGCCGTTCATTAACCACTCGTTGCGGGCACGCTTCCGTTCCGTCTCATCGTCAACCTCGAACTCATCCTGTAGATCATCAAAAAAACGAGCGTCTACGATTTCGTCTAACCGGCCAACCCATTCATCTACCTTCTTTCGCAATGGATTGTCTTGTGGACGAGACCGTAAGACAGTGGAAGTTCGTCCGTCATCGCCATGAGTAGCAAAACTGGTAATAGCGTGGCGTAAGATACTCTGGACAATACTGACTTGTTCAATGCGTTGTTGAGCAATGTCGCCGAGTTCGGCAGTACCTCCTGCTCTTCCGAAAACCTGTATCGTCTTGGAACGCAGCGGGATGACTCGTTCATGATAGCCTTCGGTCATGCCTTGCTTATTCGTATTGTTCTTTGTACTTCGCGCTACCAGTTGCATTGGGGTGTTTGAACCACGGTCTTCCGAAGACCTTGATAATAATAGCGGCCACTCCCAATCAGCCGATGTGAGATATGTCGTTATGCGTTTATAGCTAAAACCTGCCGGTCCTATGTTCAGGGCTTTGCCTTCTTTTTTGTTGATCGGGGTCCAAGGATCTCCAGTCTGTCCGTTAATGTTTTTTGCCTCAACGCGACTGGATTCAGAGTTTGCCCTGACACCGTACAGATTCCCTTTTTTGTTTATTTGAAGCCGGACTCGGCGGCAAATTTCTATGTAAAAGGGGTCCAGTTGGTCGAGTGATATTCCTTCTTTCTTATTGCCGTCCCACGGCCTAGTCCACAATAAATTCACTCCACCATTAGTCATCGGATAATTGGCTAAAACTGTCTGGCGATGCTTCTGTAAGGCTTTAATGTCTCTGAGAACGTGAGCGCCGGTGCGTCCGGGCGGTGCGAGGCTGAAAGCGGGCCGCCCGGAATATGCGCTTCTAATTCTCGAAATCGGATAATTACCTCTACCGTTCTGGAGTGACATCGTTTGCAACGTAACTAGCGCGAACAGCCATTCATCAGGAGCGGCCTGCGTCGCTACAGCGGCTTTCAGATCGTGATTCTTGGAGGTGACGAGCATGTCAAGTTCGTCTGGTGTGGTGACAGTGCTCTTGTAATCTTTCTCGCGTTCTGTGGAGGAGGCGGGAGGCTGCATGAAGGCGGGTTTAGTGAGATCGGTGACAATCATCTGCCAGGGTTCATCGTCGGGGTAGTCCAGTGTCAACGCACGGATAATACGCAGCCACTCCGTGGCGTCGCTGGGCGGCTCGGTCAGCCCGGCTCGGTGCATCGCCATTGCACCTAACTGCACCAGAAAGGCGTGCCAGGCGTGGCGGTGATGGGGCCGAAGCGCGGGAAAAGCGTCTATCTTGTCATCAATCAGCGCGGCATAGGTTTCGGGTAGGGAGGCAGGATATGTGCTTCCCGCCACGTTAATCCGAATCAAGGGGTCAGTGAGAATGTTAAGCATATCTCCTCCGATAAGGTGTCTAACACGCCGAAAATCTCCTTTCGGTAGTGTCTCACTTTGAAACTTCTGACCAGGAAAAACGGGGCAGTCCGCCCTCCCCCTCGCTCCCTCTCAGGCACCGTGTTCTCCTCTCGGATCCCGGATACCGCACTGACGCATGTCCGGGAGGCCGTTCACTCCCTACCACGGCTCCCCACCGGTTGTCCCTAGTAATTTATGAGGATAGACGTTCCTGCTCCAACCTCAGCGCTCCAGGCGGGAGCGGAACTCTCCTCGCACCGCAGGGGCTCGGACGGGCGGGAAAGGGGGGCCGAACGCGCGGGAGAAAGCAATGCAAAGTGAGACACTACCCGGCTTGTATAACGGTTGTATTGGGTATTACGCTTCTGAGCAGAGCAGTCTTGTGAGAAAGACCGGGAAGAACTATGCAACTACCCGCTGTAATCCCAGCCGGTCATACCGGAAACGCGACTCATCTATACGGAATGTAAAGCCGCCGTCCTCCGGGTCGGGGGCGACCGGCTTGTCGTCGGTCGCATCGCCGGACAGACGCGGGGCCAGATGGTGGGGGATGGTCAGCCGCGCAATAGCTTCTGCTCCGAACGGGCTTGGCGCTGGTGGGTCCAAGTCCACTTCAATACCCTCGTCACCCAGCCGGGTGCGTATGCGTTCTTCGTCACTCCCAAACATCACCTCACGGTTGTCATCGCCGAAAAAGGACTTGTCGTAACGAATGAGGGCGTTCTTCGCCGTCAGGTTTTTGGCTAACGTCTCTCCCGTCATTTGTGTTGCGTGGATTTGCCAGGCATCGTCCAGTTCATCGGTTATAGCTTTCAGCGCGTCAGGGTGGGTCGTTCGCTCCACCAGTTCCCGATTCATTTCTGGGATGTGCCATTCCGGGTGGTGGAGAATCAGCCGTTGTGTCGCCTCAAGCACTCGCAGATCCTCGTAGACGAACCCGTGCGGCCCAAGACCGTTCCAACCGGGGCCTTTGGATAATAAGGGCGAGAGGTCGTCCCCCTTCGGCATCAGCACAATACAGGTAGGTATTGCGTAGTCTGCGGGCCGGTTGTCTCGTTGGTGGCGGTGCAGCCGACCGATACGCTGAAGCAGCACGTCCATCGGGCACAAGTCGGTAATCAACAGGTCCGCGTCTATGTCCAGCGATTGCTCCAAGGTTTGCGTCCCAACAATAATACGGCCGCCGGGCGGTCGATCTTTGCCGATTTGCTCTTCAACTGCTTTGTCCAGCACGAGCCGGTCTTCACGGGCGAACCTGCCGTGGTGGAGGGTGAGAACGCCGCGACAGGCGTAGAGCAGGTTGCTTTCGTCCTGGTCAATCATTTTTTCTACTGTTTGCTGAGTGTCAACGGCGTATTGTACGGTGTTGCGTGCCACCAGAACCTTGGCTCCAGCGCGGGCCGCGCGCAGGGCGCGTTGGGCAACTTGGGCGAAATCTCCCATGTCCGAGATGGCCTCAACGCGAACCGTCTTTTCCCTCTCGTTTCCATTGACGGCGGTTTCGCCGGTGCGAGTCGTGATCGCGGGGTAGGGTGTCCCAATTGCGTCGTTCAACAATGGCGGAGTATTGACGGCAGAGGATGTTGCGGACAACCAGCGGGAGCGGGCCACGGAGCCGAGTGTGGCAGACATCAGGAGGGCGTAGCCGCCCGCCCCGATATGGACACGCAGCAAGGCTTCGAGAATGGCGCGCATATAGGGGTCGGAGGCGTGAACCTCGTCCACCACTAGCAGATTGCGCGACAGGCAGGCGGCGCGCATGTGGGCGTGCTTCACCTGGAGGGCGGCCAGCATGGCTTGGTCAACCGTACCGACGGCGATCTGAGCTGCCAGGTAACGCTTGGCATTCTCGGCTGCCCAACGGCGCTTTTCGGTGCGGATGTCGGGATGATCGTCCCACCAGACTTCATAGTGCGGCAGATGCTTGCCTGTGGCGGCTCCGGCGCGGACATAGCCGGGGACGGCCAGCACGGGCTCCGGGACGACTTCTTCGGGGAACAGTCTGGCAATGAAGCGTGTAATGCGTGTGTGCATCTGGCTGGCTGCCGCACGGGTAGGTAGGGCAAAATACAGCCCATCTACCAGGCGGGCCTGATAGAGATGGGCAAAACGCCACAGCGCAGCCTCGGTTTTCCCAGAGCCGGTTTCAGACTCGATGATGACTAGGCGCTCGTCCAGTGGAACCGCTCTTGCCGCCTGCTGGATGGGATTGGGCGTTGCGTTGGGGATACCGAATAGGGCATCGAAACTCGGCAGGGCAGGTCGGAGGTGAAAGGCGCTCCGCTGGCTTTCGATATTCAACCCGATTTCTACGACCGCGCGTTTGGCCTTCTCCCGGGCGGTCTGCATATAGTCGCCACGGGGCTCGGCGCAGAACGAGAAGTGGGCTTCGTCAGAACCAATCCAGTCGGCCAGCATGCACAGGCCCAGAAACATATGCTGAAAAGCCGGTACCGACGGGAGCAGGGGTCGGCCGGATGTCCAGGCCGCAGGGAACCACTCCCGCACAAGTCGACCAATGCGCTCGACCTCGTGTCGGGGATGCAGCGCCCCAAAGGATCGCCAGATTCGGGCGTTCTTGAACCGGGATTCTCCCAAATTCAGTGGCCGACCGTGGTGAGACAGCGCAGCTACGAACAATCCGCAGACCGTCTCCCCATCGCGGTTGTCCCAAGACGCGGTAGCATCCCACCACCAGCCAAGGGTATCGAAGAACCACTTGGCCGTTACGTCGTCCTCGCCGCTCAGTACCGGTATTAGGTCAATGATGTGACCGGCGCGGTGCGGGTGGCGCGTGTCTGTGGGAAAGTCGGAGTCCTGCCATATCCGTGTCTGAAAGCCGATGTTGACCTTGCCGATATCATGCACGGCTGCCAATACTGCCAGCCGTGCCACAGTCACGTCATCAAGGTCGTCCAGTCCGCCGGACACCGCCAGGCGCTGTCGGATAGTCGGCTGGGCCAGCAGAGCCTCGAAGCAGGCTCCCACATCGGCCATATGGTGTTCCAGCCGATGAATACGCTGGGGGTTTTCTCGGTCGGATTTTGCCCAGAAGACTTGAGTATATGCTGCTGGTGGCATATCTTAGCGTTTCTCGTACTGACCGGCACCGAACAGCAGATCCTTGGCCTGCTGGTCCATCTGTTGTGGGGAGCGGCTCTCTTCCTGGAGCACGGCGAGCCCTCGCTGGACCGCCGGCCGTGCGCTGATGGTGTCGTACCAGCGTTTGAGGTGGGGATAGTCCTCCAGCTTCTGACCTTGATTTTCGTGATACCGCAGCCAGGGGTAGGTCGCCATGTCGGCAATCGAATAGTCTCCAGCCAAATACTCGACCTCGGCCAGCCTGGTGTCCACCACGCGATACAAGCGGCTAGCCTCATTGGTATACCGATTGAAGGCATACTCGATCTTTTCCGGTGCGTATAACCGGAAGTGGTGTGCCTGCCCCAGCATGGGGCCGATCCCGCCCATCTGAAACATCAGCCACTGGATAACCGTATAACGCTCGGCCATGCCCGAGGGCATGAATTGGCTCGTTTTCTCCGCCAGGTAGAGCAGCATGGCACCGGATTCAAACACGGCATACGGCTTTCCGTCCGGCCCGTCGCGGTCCACCATGGCCGGCATTTTATTATTCGGGCTGATCTTCATGAACTCGGGGTCGAATTGATCCCCGGTTAAGATGTTCACCGGAATGACGCTATATTCCAGACCCGTCTCTTCCAGGAAAATATGGACCTTATGTCCATTCGGCGTTGGCCAGGTATACAGATCGATCATGCTGCGTGTTCCTCCCTTTGGATTATGCTACCGCGCAGCCTACCCAAGACAGACAGGTGTGTCGATCTTGACACTCCCGCGTAAACATCACGGCCTTGTCAGAATCGGTCCATATGTGAAAATACGAACAGTTGTCAAAAGAAGGATAGTCGTATGTCACATCCCTTGCGCTTCGGCACCTATGTTGAGTTCCAGTGCCCCCCCGGTAAGGACCATGCCCAGTTGATCGAAGAAGTAATCGCCCTCGGTATCCATGCCGATCAAAACGGTTTCTCCGTTTTCACCACGCTCGAACACCCGTTCTTTGAACGGTTTGCCATTAACCCCAATCCGCTGGCCCTGTATTGCACCCTGGCCGAGCGAACCACCCAGATTCGCTTCCGTACACTGTGTCATACGCTGCCGCTGCATAATCCCATGATACTGGCCGGCGAAATCGCAGAGGCGGATATTCTGACCAAGGGTCGGATCGAGTGCGGAGTAGGGCGGGGGCACGCCTGGCTGAATGAACCGGCCAATATCGTGATGGAAGAGAACCAGGAGCGTTATGTTGAGGCGCTCGATATTCTGATCAAGGCCTGGACTGAAGAGCGGTTCTCGTACGACGGCAAGTATTACCAAGTCAAAGACCTGTCGGTGGTGCCCAAACCCTACCAGAAACCGCACCCCCAAATTTTCCAGGTCGGCACCAGCGCCAAGTGGTTCAGCATGGCGGCCCAAAGAGAGTGGGGCGTGTGCATTGGGGGGCCGGCTCCAACCTCGGTGTTTCGGGAGCCTGCCAAGCTGTACCGTCAGGCCTGTCATCAGGCCGGAAAACCCTCCTATCTTGGCTGGGTCAAGGCCATCTATATTGCCGAGGACGACCAAACGGCCCTGCGCGAGGCCGAGCGGCCGGTCCGTAATTTTATCGACTTCAACGTGTCGCCCATGGACTCGCTGGCCAGAAGCACCCCGGCAGAAAAACAGCGTCTGATCGACGCTGGCTATGCGTTTTACGCCGCAGACGATTTCCCGAACTTGCGCAATCTCTCGTATGAAGAACTCGTCGAGATGGGCATCGTGTGTGTCGGGTCGCCGGACACCGTGGGCAAACAACTGCTCGCGCTGTGGAAAGAGTTTCGGTTCGACGAAATGATCATAATCAGCCACTATGGCGGCATTGACAAAGACCGGGCGCTGAGAACCCAGGATTTATTTGCCAAAAAAGTCATGCCCATGATGCAGACTGAAGTGCAAAATGCGTAAACCGGCCAGACAGATGTATGCTGCACATTTCCAGAAACCAGCGCTCGCCAGCCGCGGGGGGCCACCGGACCGGAGATCACCCACCACACGCCAGATAGGGGAGGGATATGACAACCGCTATCTTTGATGTCAATAAACGTTGGTCGGAAGAGTATCCCGAGTTGGGAACCGAACCCGTGCCAACCGAACCCTGCATCTCTCCCGCCTATTTTGAGCTGGAGCGCGAACGGGTGTTCCGCAAAGTCTGGCTGTACGTAGGCCGTGAGGAAGAAATCCCTCGTCCCGGCGACTATATGGTGCGTAACCTCAAGGCCTGTCGGACTTCGGTGATTTTTGTCCGTGGACAGGACGGAACCATCCACGGCTTTCACAATATCTGCTCTCATCGCGGCAACAAGCTGGCCTGGGAAGAGCGGGGAAGCTGTCGGAACTTTGCGTGTAAATTCCACGGCTGGGTCTATGACACACAGGGCCAATTGGTCGGCGTGCCGGATGAGGCGTTTTTTCACAACCTCGACAAGGCCGCCAATGGCCTGGTGCCGGTGGCGACCGAACTCTGGCAGGGTTTTCTGTTCGCCAATATGGACCCCCAACCAGCGCAGTCGCTGGAGGACTATCTGGGTGAGCTAGGCCAGCGCATGGGCAGCTTTCCATATGCCGACCTGACGGCGCGGTACGCCTATCAAACCGAGATTCGGTGTAACTGGAAAGTCGCCCTGGACGCCTTCTCCGAGGGCTATCACGTGAATGTGATCCACGGCCGGTCCTACCCGGACACGTTTACGGGCAAGAACAATCCCATGTGTCATCTGCCCGAGGTACGCTTCTATGGCCCGCACCGCTCCTGCATTGTGTACGGCAACCCCAAGCACAAGCCGAGCCCGGCCGCGGCCGTGGCATACCGGTTTGGCGAGACGGTGACAAAACGGTCTGCGGCTCAAGACCAGCTTCCGCCCGAGGTCAATCCTACCCGCAGTGCGGAATTCGGCTTTGATCTGGACGTGATCTTTCCCAACCTGATTTTGCACGTTCTGCCGGGCATGTGGTTCACGCACCAGTTCTGGCCGCTCGACGTGGACCGCACACTATGGGAAGGCCGCGCCTACTGGCCGCCGGCCACGACACCGGGCGAACGGTTTGCTCAGGAGTTTAACAACACCGTGCTGCGGAACGCCTGGCTCGAAGACACGGGGACCATGGAAGCAACCCAGGAAGCGCTCTCCTCCGGGGTGAAAACTCACTTCCATCTCCAAGAGCAGGAAATCCTGATCCGCCACAGCTATAAAGTGCTCGAAGACTACGTTGGCTTTTACGCCGCCAACGGAAACGCTTAGGAACCTGCCATGGCCACCATCTTACCCAAACCGTTTGCCGACCTCGAAGTCTTTGTGGCGGACTGGTCGCTGGCGACGCAACGCGAGCGGGAACGGCAACGCTCTGCCAGCACCGCCGGAGAGCTCACCACTCTATACCAGGTCCTGCTGCCTCGGCTCGATGCCATGCTGGGATACCTGAACCAGTACGAATTGGACCGGCTCCCGGCAGACGCCAAGCGGCTCTTCTATCTCAGCCTATCGTTTGCCGAGATCGCTCCCTTTGTTGAGTGCTATCAGGGCGAACCGCGGGTACCCAACAGCTTTGACGAGTCCCGTTTTATTGCGGTCCACGCCGACCGCTTACCTTGATGGAGAGAATCTACATGGCTGAGGTCGATGTCCAGCAGCTCGCAGCCCGCGTCCAACGCCTGGAAGACATTGAGGCGATCAAACTCCTAGTCGTACGCTACGCCCAGGGCGCAGACCGGGGTAATGATCCCGACATTATGGTCCCCCTGTTTACGGATACTGGAGTCTGGGACGGTGGGGAACGCTTTGGGGTCTACACCGGTAAGGAGGCCATTCGTCAGTTTCTGGCCGAGTCCGGCGCGTTTATCGGCTGGACCCTGCACTATATGGTCTCGCCCGCGGTAGACGTGGACCCCGACGGCCAGACGGCTAGAGCTTTTTGGTATCTGTGGGAAACGGCCAATATGCCTAACCGGGAGACCGGAGAAAACGACGCCTTTTGGATCGGCGGTACCTATGAGAGCGAGCTGGCCAAACAGGCCGACGGGGCGTGGCGGTTTACCCGCGTGACCCTCAACCTCAAACTGCTGAGCCCGTATGCGGAAGGCTGGGCCAAGAAACAGTTGCCCGATGAAGAGAGGGGAGACGAAAAACCATGAGCATTGAAACCGCTGCCTATATTGCGATCGACCGTTCCAAAACACTCCAGGAAGAACCGGCCTGTGGGCATAATCGATGGCATCCCGATATCGAGCCGGTCGCGGAAGTCGAGTCTGGCCAAGTGGTCGGGCTCGAAACGCGGGATGCCTTTGACGGCTTTATTAGCCCGGCAACCACGGCGGCTGATTTGCAAAACGCCAACCTGGGTGTAGTGCATCCGCTGACCGGACCAGTCTATGTCAAAGGCGCCCAACCCGGCGATATTCTGGAAGTCACCTTGGTTAAAATTGAGCCCCAACCCTTTGGCTTTACCGTCCAGGTGCCGGGCTTCGGGTTTTTGCGCAGCGACTTCACCGAGCCGTATATCGTGCGCTGGACTATTGAGAACGGCTTTGCGACCTCCGCCGACCTGCCTGGAGTGCGCATTCCCGGCGCGCCGTTTATGGGTGTCATCGGCCTGGCGCCCTCGCATGAACTGCTGCAACAGATTAACCAGCGCGAAGCCGACTTGGCCGAACGTGGGGGTGTGGTCCTGTTGCCGGAGGCCAAAGACGCGATTCCCGCAGATGTAGGGATTGCCTCCACCGCCATGCGTACCATTGCCCCGCATGAGACGGGCGGGAATCTCGATATTAAGCAGCTCACCAAGGGGACGACCATCCGCTTCCCCGTCTCTACGCCGGGGGGCTTACTCTCGGTTGGCGATGCTCATTTTGCTCAGGGAGACGGGGAATCCTGTGGGACCGCGGTCGAGATGAGCGCCACCTGTTACTGTTCTTTCAACATTCTCAAGGGCCTGGCCGCTCAGCACAATATCCGTGAGGTGCAGTTCTATCGTGAGGACTATTATACGTCGCCGGAAATGGCCGCGCCCAAACGCTTCTTTGCGACCACCGGCCAGTCGTATACGCGTGACGGTGTGGCCCACTCCGAGGACGCCACCCTGGCAGCGCGCAACGCCTTGCTCAATATGATCGACCACTTGGTGAGCGAGCGCGGCTATACCCGCCAGCAGGCCTACGCTATTTGTAGCGTAGCGGTGGACCTGAAAGTCAGCGAACTGGTCGATGTCCCGAACTTTGTGGTCTCGGCCTTCTTACCGCTCGATATTTTCGTGTGAGGCTGCCGCTGACGGTGGAGGACCAGTCGATGAAACGTATCCGCCACGACTTCATGCAAACTGCGCGCGACCGCGCCAAAGCCGCCATTCAGGCTGGCCGCACCCAAGACGCACTGAAGGCCGTTGACGACATCTGGGAAGAAGGTCGGCCGATTCACGACCTGTACGGTGATATGTCCGCCGTTTTTCTCGATTATATCCAAGAAAAGCTGGGTGAGGACGCGGTGGAAGAAGCCTGGCGCTATGTGGGCGAAAAACTCTGGCGGCCGGTGCTGGAAGCCTACCGGGACAAAGACCCGGCCCTATTGGCTACAACCTATGCCATGTTCCTGCGCTCGCACGGCTACGATTTTACCTGCGAAGAAGACGATGAGAAGTTTCAATTTCTCCTGCACTACTGCCCGAGTGGGGGGCGCATGCTCCAGGAGGGAAAGGCGGCAACCTCCGCGCGTCACCCCACGGCGCTGGGGGTGACAAAGCAGCCCCACTCCTGGAGTTTCCACCAAAAAGACGTCCTGTATTACTGCGGGCATACCAAGCTCTGGTTCGACATCCAGCCCAGGGAATGGGGCATGGATGTGTTCCAATCGGAGTATGGCGAGTTTAATGACAAAGGCGAGGTGGTAGGGCGGCCCTGTGCGGTCACAATTTATAAGCAGCCGCGCAACGGCCCCGCCGTAACCGAGCAACCCTAGGCCATGGCAAGAGGCGACCATCTCAGTGTGCGGCGCGGCTGGTACACCCACCACGCGATTGATCTTGGAGACGGCTATGTCGTGCAATACGGACGCGGCGTATCGGATGGCGTCGGTGCGACGGTCCAAGTCAGTTCCTATGCAATGTTCTCCAAAGGTCGTCCGATTGAGACCGTCGCCTCTCCGGCCTTGTATGAGGCGCATGAGATCGCGCTCCGGGCGCTGAGCTGCCTCGGTGAGCGGGACTATCATATTCTGTGGAATAACTGTGAGCATTTCGTCACCTGGTGCCGTAGCGGCAAACGCGAGAGCCAGCAGGCGGACCGCTTCGTGCAGACTACCTCTGAAGCGGTGACAAAGGTGGCCGTTGGCTTAGTTGCCACGGGCGCGGCTAGACTGGCAATTAAGGCTTCGTCCAGACTCTCAACTAAAGCCACGGGCAGGGTGGCAGCGACACCCTGGCTGATTGCCGCGGATGCTGCCCAACTGATTGCCGAATCCGCGGCGAGCGCGCTCGGGCGGGAGAAGAATGTGGCGAAACGTACCGGCCAAGCGGTTGGGGCCGGTACCTCGGCCAGGATAGGGGCACTTACTGCCGGTGCGGTCGGAGCAGCGATCGCCGTCGGCCTGTGGGCAGTCGGTGAAGCGGTCGGAACGGCGCTCTCGTCCAGGGAACAAGGCTCAGAAGGGAAGGCATGACACACGAACCCCTGGTGTATATCAACGGCGAGTATAAACCTCTAAGTCAGGCCAGCATCTCCGTACTCGATCAGGGCTTCCTGCTGGGTGACGGCGTGTTTGATGTAGTCTCGGCTTGGCGGGGCACGATCTTCAAGCTGGATGAACATCTCGACCGATTTTTTCAGTCTCTTCAGGCCGCCCGGCTGACAACCGCCATGACGCGGGACGAATGGCGCCAGGCGATCGTTGAAACCGTGCGCCGTAACGAACTGCGCGACGCCACTATCCGCTTTATTGTGACGCGGGGCGTTGCCAAACAGGTGGTCGCTGACCCGCGCGATTACGATCCGACCATCATTATCTGGGCGGCACCGTACATCTTCCTGGCCGACGAGGAAAAGCGGAATACCGGTATCCGCCTGTTTATCAGCCACTTACGCAGCTTTACGCCCGACACGCTCGACCCACGCTATAAATGTCTGGATCGCCTGCATTTTCAACTGGCCAAAATCGAAGCTCTGGAGGCGGGCTATGACGATGTGATCTGGCTGTCTGCTGACGGCTATGTGGGTGAGGGCCCGGCCTCGAACGTCTTTCTGGTCCGACAGGGGACACTCTACACTCCCGGACGACAGGTGTTGCGCGGCATCACCCGCCAGACCTTTCTTGACCTGGCCAGGGAGGCCGGCATCCCTACGGTTGAGGGCGATGTCACGGCCTTTGATCTCTACTCTGCGGACGAAGTGTTTACCTGTAGCACCGCGGGCGGCGCCCTAGCTGTGCGGGAAGTGGCCGGGCGTCCCCTGCAGGGCGCCGTGCCCGGTCCGCTGACTCAGCGCCTCAATCGTCTGTATTGGCAGCTGCGCGAGTCCGGGGCGCATGGGACGCCGATCTATCCCTGAATACGCCCGAGTCGCGAGCAGAGGACGCATGCCTAAAAAGAAAGTCGTGCATACGGCCGACAGCTTTGAGATCAAAGACTCCCCTGGCCGCGGAAAGGGCGTGTTTGCCAAAATCCGTATCAAGAAAGGCGAGACCATAGGCTATTACACCGGCGAGATCATTCGAGACTGGCACGCGAACCGGGAACCCTACCGCTCCTCGCTGTATCTGATGTGGGTGTGCAAAGATCATTGGATTAATGCGGTTGGCCCACGGTCAAACTACACGCGCTATATCAATCACCGCAATATGCCCAACGCCGAACTGATTGTTTCGACGCGCTGGAAAACCGCCCGGATCGTCAGCCTGCGCACCATTCGCCCCGGCGAGGAAATTTTTTACAGCTACGGGGACGAATATTGGGAGGTCCTGGAGATCGATCCGCTCTAAAGAGGAAACGTGTCCTCCAATCAGCATAGAGATGCTGGACACGTTTCCTCTTCGACACACGTATTCACAATCCGCAAACCTGTCTTGAGCGATTGTATCCGAAAATGGTACATTCCGGCCTAACATTGACGAGTAACCGGAAACACGTCAGGAATAGGAGGGCATGATGGCTAATCGGCGAGAAACCGCAACCCTGGGAGCGGGCTGTTTCTGGTGCATTGAGGCGGTGTATTTGGAGGTTGAAGGCGTCGAGAGCGTGGTGTCCGGGTATACGGGCGGCGCGGTCGACCATCCCAGCTACGAAGCGGTCTGCTCGGGGACAACCGGACACGCCGAGGTCGCTCAGATTGTCTTTGATCCCGAGATTATCTCGTTTACGGAAATCCTGGAAATCTTTTGGCAGACCCACGACCCGACGACGCTCAATCGACAGGGCAATGATATCGGGACGCAGTACCGCTCGGCCATCTTCTACCATGATGAAGAGCAGCGGCGCATAGCCGAGCAGTCGAAAAAAGAGGCCGACGCCTCCGACCTATGGCTCAATCCGATCGTCACCGAGATCGTCCCGCTGACCATTTTCTATCCCGCGGAAGGCTATCATCAGAACTTCTATCAGCAGAATCCCTACCAGCCGTACTGCATGATGGTCATTCATCCCAAGATGCGAAAATTCCGCAAGGCGTTTGAAAGTAAGTTGAAAGCCTCAGCCTCGGCAGCCTGAGGTTCAGCCCGCCTCATATACGAGCAAGGTCCGTGAACAAAAAGGGAAGGGCATGACTGCGACCCTGGACTGGATGGGGTGTGCCACGTTTCGACTGACGCTGAATAATCAGGTCGTCATGTTGGACGCGTATATCGACCGGGTGCCCAGCGCCGCGCCGGTCAAGGCAAAAATGGCCCGCCGTGCTCCGCACACCGAGTTGGTCGAGCTGGGCTATATGAGCGCATATCCAGTTTTTGCTTAACGCGCCTGCGTAGCGCGGAAGCAAAAAATATGTTTTGCCACCGTGTCTAAGGCGTTAAGAAAAAAAAATCACGTCGAATAAACAGAGGTTTTTTATGGGCCTGTTCGACAAGCTGATCAATCGGGCGGAGTCGCTTTCCACCCATATTCAAGACGCCTTCAGTGAGATCAAAGAGGGTTGGTCCATTTCGGATGTCGAGCGGAAGCTGAAAATGACCCTTGCACGAATAGTAGTTCAATTGGCAAAGCAATCTCCCAATGCTGAGACAGAAAGCCAACTCCGAAATAACAACATGGAGATTCTTCTTGAACTTGCAAATAGCACGAGTAAAGTCGACCTCAATATTGATGAGGAAGATGAACTGACTGATATGGAACTCTCGAATCAACTCGACAATCTCGTCGAATATCTCATAGATAAACGCCCGGATATTTCTCCTCTCGTTGAGACTCTCCCGGTAGAACTCGCACCGATGATCCGTGAGATTGAAGGAATCTTGATTGAGATCAATGAGTTAGGGGAGGAAAACTCTCAGGCATCCGTAGAACGACAGGCGCGTAGAGAAACGCTTGCGCACGAATACGCGGAGATGGCTGAGCAATCCGACTATTCGGAACTTGAGAAAACTACTGCGCTTGCTGACTTGGCCAAAACGATGAGCGTCGGGCGTTCAATTGTAGAAAGTCTCTACGATATTCCTCGGCTGGAGGCCGAGGTTCATGAGAACCCTCACAATCCTATGGGTTATGTGCATTTAGCGGAAGCGTTTATCCGAAGTCGGACGACAGAAAATATCCGAAAAGGTATCGATGCTGTCATCAACCCCAAGGCGTTCGTCGTTTCTGGAGTAGGCAGCATGATCCGTAAGGCCCAGGGGGGTATCGCCAAAGAGGTCGTGCTTGCGAGAACGAGCCTGTGCCTGAGTAGGCGTTACCTTGAACAAGACCCGATGGACTTTTGGTCCTTGGCCGCTGCGGGAAGGGCGTACTTATTACTCGGAGAGCCCTTGTTGGCGGCTAAATACCTCAAAACAGCGGTATTGCTCAGACCGGATTGTGCAGACCTCTATTATTATTTAGCGCAGACCTATGCGGCAAAGGAGTCGATGAAAAATGCTGTCTCATATTTGATCTATGGGGCAAAGCTCGGAAGCCAACGCTGTGCCATATCTCTCCATGAGACAATAGAAGACTTTGAGGAGGAGACAGAAGAGAGCCTTCATTATTCAGTAGAACTCCGTGAACGTCTGATGAAAGTGGTTGAAGAGCAGGAGAAAGACAAAGAGGATATGGGAGTTCTCGAACAGTTTCTTGAAGATAAGACAAGGTCCTTTGGACGGCTTGGCAAACGCCTTGAGCGAGCAATGGATACGTTTGTCGGAGGCCGGGAGGAAACGTGATGATGGATGATATCATGGACGAAACAGTCGATAGCCTCTCGGACCTCGGCATTGATGCTGAAGATATCGGTCTCGACCAGGACGATTTGGGTCAGATATTTGATCCGGAACCTGGAGCACCCCCGGTGCTTTCCGAAAATGAATTTGAGAACGTGGCCCGGGCAATCGCCCGCAGTCGGAGCGACCTTGATGACATATCGGCCTCCATCGCTGAAATAGACGATTACGTAGACAATTTTGAATCTGACCCGGAACGACTGAGTGGGCTTTTATTAAATATCAAAGGGATTTATGGAGATGAGATTGGCAAAGATGCCCGTGCTGCCATAGAAATCCTGAGTACTCAGGAGCCAGAATTCGACAACTTGTCTACTTCGGTACCTTTCGCCGAGTACATTCGCGCAAAAGGCATCACATTCGTGTAGACCCATCCTGCCGAGGGACAAATGATTTTTCCTTCACATACATCAGGTTGCCGTTCACGACGTTAAGATTAAGAGCGAAAGACAAAACGAAAATCCTCGTTATTGCTGACGATTCGTCCTGCCGTTGGGGTCGCAAAATGGGCCGGAAGGATTAGCGCATTCGAGTCAGCGTAGCGCTCAATAAATTTTTGGCGCGTCTGACGGGACTGCTCCTGGTCAAAGCAAAAGGCACTGGAGACCTCTGGATACACGACCTGGAGGGGGTGGTGCATCACGTCGCCGGAGAGCACGGCGTGTAAACCGTCTCGCTCTATTGTGAGTATGGCGTTGCCTGGGGTGTGGCCGGGCGCGGCCTCGACCCAGATACCCTCTTCAATATGGTGACCGCTGGCAATCAACTCGGATTGCCCGGCTTCGACCACCGGTAAAACACTATCCTGGTAGGAATCACGCAGCACCTGCCGAACCGGCATGGGGTAGGGGTCATCCGGGCCGGCAGGTGCTGTCGCATAGGCGTGCCAATGCTCCCATTCCCGCCTGGCAAAAAGATAGGTCGCGTTGGGAAAGGTTGGTACCCAGCGGCCATCCTCCAGGCGCGTATTCCAGCCGATGTGATCGACATGCAGGTGGGTGCAAAAGACAAAATCCACGTCTTCGAGCGCGATCCCCAACGCGTTGAGGTTTTCGACATAGGGCGTGCGTTGCTGATGCCAGTCGCCAAAATCGGGCCGGTGTTTATTATTGCCAACACAGGTGTCGACCAGAATGACGTGCTGCGGAGTCCGAATAATGAAGGTGTGCAGACTCATCACCAACAGGCGTTTTTCCGGGTGAAAAAATCGAGGGGCAAGCCAAGCCCGATGTGCGTCTATGACGGACTGATCCAAGTCGGGCAGGAGCGCTTGTAGGGGGTACAGAGGACCTTCTGACTCCACCAGCCGCTCAATGCGGATGGTATCGGTGATAATTGGTTGCATAGTTGCTGTCCTTTTGAAAAAGTGGCTTTCCTTGTGAAGGATACTCTACTCTCTCGGACCGCTTTCTCCAACGTATAGGCAGATGTATGGCAGCCGGACACGCTGAAATTGCTGGAGCCGGCTTTGCCGGTCTTGTTGCCGCGATTGCTCTGGCCGATCGCGGTTGGACTGTGCGGGTGCATGAACGGACGCCGTTTCTCCGAGCCGAAGGATTTGCGTTGACCATCCACGGCAACGGCGTGAAAGTCCTCAAGTCGCTCGGCGTTTTTGAGCCTGCGGTAGCGGGCGCCATGCGAATCAGCCGCCTGGAAACGCGGAATGCCCGCAACGAGACCACCCTCGCCCTGACTCCTCCAAGTGCGCTGTATCGCATCTCCCGCCAGCATCTGATTGCGACCCTGGCCGCGGCGGCCGAGCGGCGTGGAGTTGAAGTCCTGGTTGACTCTCCGGTCGTGTCCGCCAAGCCGGATGGACAATTAGTGTTGGAGAATGGTCAGGTCTGTAAAGCCGATCTGGTCATTGGGGCTGAGGGGGTCAACTCACGAGTGCGCGATACTGTCGGTGTTCGCGTCCGTCGCATTTCTCTCCAAGCTGGCGGCGCGTGCCGCATGGTCATTCCTCGAAGCGATGCCGAAAAGGCAATAGAGCCAGGAGACGAAGCGGTCAATTACGAATATTGGTCGGGCACGCGACGTATCATCGCCAATCCGTGTAGTCGAGACGATCTCTACCTCGCCTTGAGCTGTCGAGATACCGATGCCTCAGGCAAACGGATACCGCTCGAGGTCTCGTCCTGGCAGGAGGCGTTTCCGCATTTGGCTGCGGTCATCGAGCGCGTTGGGCGGGATACCGAGTGGGAGCGGGTGCTGTGGGCGCGATTTCTTATCATCCAACTCTCGCGTTGGTCTGCGGGCCGCGTTGCCATTGTGGGTGACGCCGCCCATTCCATGCCGCCAGACCTGGGGCAGGGTGGGGGGACCGCCATGATGAACGCCCTTGCTCTTGCCGTGGCCTTAGCGGAATCGGCCGATATTGAGTCCGGTCTATCACTGTGGGAACAACGCGAACGGCCGTTAACCACGCACACCCAGCGGGTGGCGCGGATCTATAACCATTCGACCTTGTGGCCGGAACGTGTGCGAACAGGCGTGTTTAAGCTCATTGGCCGAACGGCTTTTTTACGGGAACAAGTGCAGCGAACGGCGAATCACCTGCCGCGCGGATACCATAACGAAGGAGGGGGCTATGTTTATCGATCTCACGGCTGACCAAGAGCGCATTATCAATATTGCCAAGGAGCTTGCGGCTGAGTTTACCGAACGGGCCGAGCAGCACGACCGTGAGGGCAGCTTTCCTTTTGAGAATATCGCTCGACTCAAGGAGACCGGCTATACGACCATGACCACACCGCAGGAGTTCGGCGGCTGGGAGGCCAGCCCGCTCACTTTTGTACTGGCCCAGGAACAGCTCGTCCAGGGCTGCGCGGCCACTGCCTTTTCCATCAATATGCACTGTAACAGCGTCGGCTTTTACACGCCGTTCATGACGCAAGCGCAAAAGGAGTTGTATCTGGGCAACGTCGGTCGGAAGAAAATGCTCCTGAACGGCTTTTATACCGAGGGTGGCGGAGCGCGCTCGATCATGTCACCGGCCTCGACCGCGCGTAAGGTGTCAGGCGGTTATGTCCTTAACGGCAAGAAGGTTTTTGCCACGCTTGTCCCGGTGGTGGATTATTTTGGCGTCAGCGTCTCGCTGGAAGGCTACTCCGGCCCTGGCTCCGGGGGGTGTATCTTTCTTCTGCCGCGTGACACGCCGGGTCTGGAGGTTGAGGAAACCTGGGATGCCATGGGCATGCGGGCCACCGGCAGCCATACCATTACCATGCAGGATGTCTTTGCCACACCCGAGCATCGCATCGGCGAGGAAGGGCGACTGGCCGAAGAATTCGCCCAAGTCGCGCATTGGTACTGTCTATCGTTTTCCGCCTGCTATCTGGGCATCGGTCAGGCCATGTACACCCATGTCCTGGACTACGCCCGGACGCGCAAGGTCCAAAAGACCGGCCAGCGGGTTGGCGACTTGGCCTGGAATCGGTTTGCCATAGGCGAAATGTATAACCGTTTGGAGGCGTGTCGCACGCTGCTCTACGCCACCGCCCGAGAAATATCAGAGCAACGTCCGTATGGGGAGCGTCAGATTCCTACGGTTGAGATGCTCCGCACCTATATGGCCGAAAACATGCTGGAGGTCGGTAATCTTGCCACCCGCATCGCCGGTGGGCTTGGCTACCTCAAGGGCAGTCCGGTAGAGCGGGCCTTTCGCGACCTGCGCTCCGCACCGCTGCATACCCTGAAGCGCGACGAGGTGCTGGAGCTGCTGGCCGAAATGGAGTTGGGGTTTTAGGCTATTTCCGAAACCGTCACCTGCTCCCCGGCTTCGTTATAGACTTTATCGCCTAGGGCAAAATTCTCTTCCAGAAACCACTGGAGATAGGCTGCGCTGGTAATGGGTGGTTCTTTGGCCGGATTATCCGGCCCACAACATGTGGGGAGACATTTGATGACGGTCTCCGGGGTCGGGTGCAAGAAGAACGGAATGGAATAGCGGTAGGTATCCGAGGCGTTAATCACCCGGTGTGGAGTGGACAGCACGCGACCGTTCGACCAGCGGGTCAGCATATCTCCGGAGTTAATAACAAAAGCATCCGGAATGAGCGGCATTTTCAGCCAGCGACCGGACTGGGTTCGGATTTCAAGTCCAGGTTGGTCTGACGTAGCCAGCAAAGTCATAAACGAGCTGTCCGTGTGCGGCCCCACGTTGAATTCGTCCTCATCCAGCCTGTCGGGTGGCATCCGCGCGACGCGCAAGAAGTTCAAACCCTGATATTTGGGGAATTTGTCGTCAAAGAAATCCGGCTCCAGGTCCAGAGCCAGGGCATACAGCGGCAACATGCGGATACTCAAATCTTCCGCGGCCTCAAAGAATTCCATCACGGTAGTACGAAAGCCACTCTCATTCTCGGGCCATTGATTCTGCGTGGGCCGATGACTGGGACCCCAGTCACGCTGGAGAAGATAGCACTCGCTCACATCAGGCTTTCTGGTCCCAGTGTAGTATGGTGAAGTTTTGGGCAGCTCACCTCGGGTCGGGACATACCCGTTGCCTTCTTCGTTCACTTTGAGGGCCATCTTCTGTTCAAGTGGAAGATCGTAAAAGCGGGCAGTTTCTGACACCATTTTATCTCGGAGAGATTTGGGGATGCCGTGATTAATAATGAAAAAGAAGCCGATACGTTCGAGGGCGTCACGCATCTCGCTGGCCGCCGTAAAGGCTGCTCCAGGTTCTTCGGCCAGGAAGGAACCGAGGTCAATAATCGGAATGGTTTCCCCGGCAATCGCGTACTCTTCTTGTAAGGCGTGCTTGTCTTGTGCGGTCTGCATATTATCCCCCTCTTGTCAGCGCACAAACGGTGCTGGATCGAGAAATCGCTTCAGCACGTTGTGCGTAATGCGCGAAACATTATTGTCGTAATGATTATGTGACAGACTGCCGGCCCAGGCAATCGAGCTTGACGACCACACCGCCCCGCCATTGGGGGTTTCATAGAACACCATATCCGCCCGGACCAGTTCGTTTTCGGTCCCGCCCAGGCCCGGTGTGGTGACCAGTAATTCCTCGCACACCACCAAATAGATATCCGTGTGACCGCCCTGGGAGGTTGCCAGTACCAAGGTGTGCGGGGGTGTACCCAGACGCTCATCCGCCCGGTCGATTTCCAGACCCGCAGCCCCGCCGCCGATCAGCCCGAAATCTCCGATAACCTCGTCCTTGCCTACACCTTCAAAAATAAAGGCCGCCCGCGCGTCAAAACTGTCCGACAGGCGGTGATACGGTGCCGAAATATCAAAACCCTGGGCGCTAAACCCCGTGCCCAGCATGACCTGGGGAGCTCGGCCCTGATTGCGCCACAGGCCGCCGTATTCACCCGTGAAGCTGTGGTAGTACTCGCCCGGATCGGCGGCCCAGGTCCGAATGCCGCCCTCGTTCCGCCGCACTTCCATGAGACCGGGACAGTCGGGATGAAAGGCCACCCGCCAATACCAGCCGTTGGCCCCCATATACATGAGCCGCCCGCCCTGATTTTGATAGGCTTTCATCGCATCCCACATCTGGAGGGAGTGATATTCCGGGTGGGTGCCGGACAGAATCACCCGGTAGGGCTTCAGCAGGGCGAGCCCCTCATAGTGCAAATCTTCATCGGTAATGACATCAAAGTCATAATCTTGGGCCTCAAGCCAGTCGGTAATATGGGTGTCCGCATTAAACTGCCACAAGGATGAGCCGTCCCCGCCCAGCGCGGATATATGCTTGGGCCGCATATTCAGAATGGGCCGCAGGCGGGACGAATAACACACGCCCGAGCCGTCGGAGTGGGAGTCATAGCACGAGCCGCCGTATTCGCGGTGTTCGTTGAGGAACAGACTGTTCTTGTCGAACGGAGCCAGGCGACCGCTGAGTAGCTCCATCATACCGGCGTTGGTGGCCATATGTTCGTTGGCATAGGCCATATAGCTGGCGGTGGGGAGTAAAAAGGCCAGCTTTTTTTCCTTGCCTTTGGCCGGTTTGACGACAAACGGAACATAATCCTCTTCGGTTCCCGAACGCAGCCGGGCGGCGTACAGGCCGCTTTTGAGGTCCGCCGGAACGGTCAGCGAAAAATCGACCTCCCAGCCGGCGTCATACACGTCGTCATCGTGGAAATGGATCGCCCCGTACTGTTCCGGCGTCCGTTGCCAGTCCATGCTCTCGCCGCTCCAGTTATAACCCTTCATACCCCGCGCCGGCATGTTGACGGTCTCGCCGTGCAGCCGATTAGGCGACGTGTCGGTCACCCGGGTCGAGCTGATACCCTGGGAAAAATCCCAGGCACCGACCACGCTCTCCTGAAGTTGGGCAGGAACACCGCTCTTCAGCCGTTCCATCTCGGCCCGCTCCAGGACGCGGTTGGCCAGACGCGGGCTGTCTATTTTGCCGTTGAACTTCTGGTCGAGCCTGCTGCGACCCGAACCCGTCCGCAGTGCGCCGAACATCAGGGCAGACTGATTAGAGCCCACGCGTTCGAGTTTGATCTTCTTCCGCATACGACCCGCGTCCGAGACCGTGGGATAATCGGTCTGGGGTTCTTGATACAGCGTGACCCGCCGGGTCTCCGCGTCATAGCTCGCCGCCACAAAATACCACTGCCGGGCGAGGAGTTGTTTATTGGTGCTCACGACTTCGACGTTGCCGCGTCCGTCGCCCAGTTGCAGGGCCAGCCGCCCGGCCTGGATCACCAGCGCAAAGCCCGAGCGCCGCCGGTCCTGCCACTTCGACACAATGGCCTGGCTGCCCTTGTCCGGTGTAGTCGGCCACAGCATGGCCTGGACGGTAAAGCTCTTGAGGTCCTGCAGCGGCGGGCTGTTCGAGATCAGCACATACGAGCCTGATTCGATCGTCTGAGCGCGGCCCTTATACGACTTATTGGCCGGCGTTGACACGACGTGTTCCCTGATCCCCGGACCCTCGGGATTCAGGTCACCGCAGACCAGACGAACGATGTCGACCCGATAGCGTGGGCGTTCGCAGTTCACCATGAACTGAAGCGTTTCGCCGGGACGAGCGCTGATTTTGTCGGCGTAACCAGTAATTTTCATACGTCTTCCCTTTGCTTATGGTTTTCCTCGCTCAGCCCTTCACGCCGGTATGCAGCTCCCAGCGGCGTCGAAATATCTCTCGCTCCGCATCTGCGACCGAAGTAAAGATCTGGTCCTTGAACATTCTGACCGGCTTGCCCCGTTCGCCGGTGAGCTGGCCGAGCGTCCACTCCTTATGGGGTTTGGTGCAGATGAGCACGTATTTATCCCGAACCGGTTGGCCGCGAATAACGTTCAGCACGCGCTGTAAAGCGGGACTATGGTGGCCAATCGGCTTGGCGTTGAATTCCTCGACCACGTCCTGGTCGTCCGCACTGATCTTATAGACCGTATGCATGCGCCCCCTCCTTTGGCTGGCAGGTCAATACAGACGGAGACTAGCACACCCCTCTGTCTCAAGTCGAGAATTGCGGCGTATCCCGCCGGGAGACCTATCGTGAAACGCGCTAGGTTTCGGGGTGGGGCTTATGCCCTGGCGTTAGGCGCCGCCGCGTGGGATGGCGATGGCCTCACGCAGCCCATCCAGCAAGCCTGCCAGATGGGCCATGCGCTCGCGTAGTCCGGCGATTTGCTGCTCCAGGGCCGTAAATCGCTCGTTGAACTCTTTGCGTTGAGCGGCTAGTTCCCGGCGCTATTCCGCCAGTTCGGCGCGCATGGCCCGCTGTCCGCTCAGGATCAACCCGGCCAGGGTGGCTCCAACGGCGAGGACGGCTATCAGAACGCTGATCAATTCCACACTTATAGTGACCGCTCCGGGCTCAGGGCCTCACCATAGCCACCCCCGCGCCGCAGGGTAAGCCGTCCCCATCCCCTCCAAGGAGGGGATGGGGAGAGGGGGAGGCGTGGTGCTCCTTTCTTGCTCTTCCCTCCTGGGAGTGCGGCCATCCTGGCCGCGTTGCGGGCTGAAAGCCCGCACTCCTGGAGCCCCATCCCGCCGAGGACCCACAAAACACTATAGGCCACCCCTCCCGAGCGGGGATCAGGAGTTATTCCACGGCAGTGATGACAAAGTTCTGCTGGGCTTCCTGCCACTCCAGCGTCGCCGTCTCCCCAGCGGCGGGAAAGTCCGGGACCTCACACGTGCCCACCACGTCCCGCACGAACGACTCGCCCAGCGTCTTCACCCACACCGTGGCCCGGTCAAACACCTCGCCGTCCGCCACGGCTTCCACGACGTGCTCCCCGGTCCCCAATTCGTTCCAGTTGAACACTGTCCCAAAGCCGTTGTCGATGTCGCCACACGGGCCGAGGGTATCGATGCGCTCCAGGCCGTAGGGGACGGGATACGCGCGGCCGTTAATCCTGAGGGTCACGTCGTCCGCGTTACACACCCAGCCTGACAGCGGCCCAATGCCGCTCTGCCAGGTATTGGGTGCCGGGTTCTCCAAAAAGCCGCGCCGCGCGCTGGAGCCCGTGGAACTGAAAGTGGGCGGGGTCTGACCGTTCGTAATCACAAAGTTCTGCCGGGCTTCCTGCCACACCAGGGTGACAGTTTCGCCGAGGGCGGGAAAGTCGGGGACGGCACACGTCCCGCTCAACCCGTGCCGAAATGGCGCGCCCAAGGTGGTCACGACCACCCTGGCCCGGCCCAGTTCCGTGCCATCGACGATGACCACGACTTCGTGCAGGCCGTTGCCCAGATCGTTCCAGTTGAGCAGCAACTCAAAGCCGTTGTCGGTATCGCCACATGGCCCCAGGGTGTCGGGGCGCTCAGTGCCGTAGACGGCGGGGGAGGGCGTGCCGTTGATCTGGACGATGACCTCGTCGGCGTCACACTCCCAGCCGTGTATCACGCCCACACCGCTCTGAAAGGAACCGGGCGCCGGGTTCTCCAGATAGCCGGTCAGCACCCGCGGGTCGTCGGTGGTGGCGCTCACGACGGCCGAGGCCAGGCTGCGCCCGCGGCGGTTGTGGGCATACACCCGGTAGTGGTAGGTGGTGGCCGGCTGGAGGCCGGTGTGGGTGTGCTTGGTGGCGACTCGCTCGCCGGTGGGGGTGGGGCTGGCCACCTCCACATAGGGGGCCACGGTGGTCCAGTGGTCCAGGTCGTGGGAGACTTCGACTTCGTAGGAGGTGACGGCCTCGCCGTAGAGGATCCGGGGGCCGGTCCAGTACACAAGGATGCGGGTCGGCCCGACCGCGTTGGCCACTACGCGGGTCGGCCCGGTGGGGGACACCGCGCCGGCGGTGCTGCCGGACCCGCCGCTGATGACGGTCCGAGTGACGACCCGGGGCGCGGCGGCTACGACGGTCTCGGACGACACGGGTATGCCCTGGGCGTCCAGGGCGCGGACCGCGTAGACATACGCCTTGCCGGGGGTGGCGGTGGTGTCGGTGTAGGTGGTCTGGGTGGCGGCCACTTCGCCGATGAGCGTCCAGGGGCTGCCCTGGCGCCAGATCTGGTAGGTGGACGCTCCGGTCTGGGCGGTCCACGCGACGGTGATGTCCGCGGTGGGGGTTGCTACATGCGTCCCCGCCTGCGCGGTGATGGGGGCGGTGTTGTTGGCGCTCTTGTAGTCGTAGTACTTGGCGGTGTGCCAACTGGCGCCGCTGACAGCCTCGCAGGTGGCTTGGGTGGTGTGGCTGAGGTCGGTGCCGGTGCTGCTGATGCATACCTCGTAGTCCTGGGTGTTGGTGATAGTGGCGGTGATTTCGGTATCCACGGGGGCGGTGGTGATGAAGGTCAGGGTCGGGGCGATGGTGGAGTCGTTGACGGGTAACTCGCCGATGGTCCAGATGTCGGTGGTGCGGTCGTAGCTGCCCTGGCTGGCAATGGCCTGACTGACGGTTGCACCTTGCAGGTCCACGGTCACTTGGGCCGCCGGGGCGGTGTCCGGGCCGTTGTTGAGGGCCATGAGGGTAAAGGCGCGCTGGCTGGAGGGGACGGCGGGGTTGGGGCCGGCGTCGCGGACTGCCAATTCGGCGATGGGACCGACGTGGAAGGTGAACGTCTCAGTGTCGCTGAATGTGTCTGGGTTGCTATCACCATCTTTATCTACAGTGGCGTGGGTGACGGCTGTGGTGAATTGCATTGCATAGGTTCCCAGCATCGAGAACTCGGCGAAAAGCTCCAGTGGACTGATCTCACGATGTTGGAGGGGAAACGCCGCATTTGTTGTGCTGGGGTTGGGGTCATAATACACAAAATCACTATGAAGATCATTGATAGAATAACGAACCTTCATTCTGCTGTTGGACGGGGCGCTGATGACTGCTAGGGTGTTCGCTTGGTTGTCCCAGTCCGGAATCTCATCGTCGGAGGTCGACGGAGTAGACGGGAGGTCATTGAAAGGTTCTATCGACTCGTTGAAAGAGACCCCTACCTCAGTTCCGTTTGGCCAAACGCTAGCCGTCTGCCACGAGACCTTTCCAGAACCGTTCACGCTACCCGTCGCGTTATCAATGACCCTCCCCGTCGTTTCATCCACATGGATGGTGACATTCTTAGGTTTGAAAATCTGTTTCCCTCGGGCTCTCGTCGTGCTGACTATGGTTGCTTCCACCGTGTCCTTGCTGTCGCACGGGTAGGTCGTGGCAGCGGTAGCGGTGCCAACGCAGGGGTACATAGTTAAATTTGCAACGTCGCCACTCCTCAACAACACCGGTTCATCAGGCGGTCTACCCAGGCAAACCGTACTCCGATTGTTACCCGTTCGAGCTAAGGGTTCCGGTGGCTTGGCTGATATTTCCGCGGTCACGCATTGCTCGTTCAGCACGGTATTGGCGGCCCGCGTCGCCGTCAGCGTCAGCGAGTGAGCCTTTTTCAGGGGGCTTCCTGTAAGGTGCCAATCGCCAATGGTCCATATCTTGGTGCTGGAATTATAGCTGGTGTCTGTTGGAGCGGTAGCCGACTTATAGGTCAGCCCCTTAGGCAGAGGAATGGTCACCTGAGCATCTCTGAGATGAGCTGAGTCATTCCTATAATCCGGAGCAGTATCTATGATTGATGCCATAACTGTAAAGGTAACGTCGCCTTGCTCTGCGGGAG
Organism: uncultured Binatia bacterium (SeqCode); assembly: GCA_965243855.1. GTDB lineage: Bacteria > Desulfobacterota > Binatia > Bin18 > Bin18 > Bin18. The sequence continues at coordinate 1,361,761 of CBDEWE010000003.1, forward strand.
AACGATCGTCAACTGCTACCGAGACAGCGTAGCTCGACCTCGCCGCTGTGAAAGGGCCGACCCCGTTTCTCGTCTGCCAGACTTCTGCGCGGTTGTCATGTCGCAAGCCCTCGGGCTCAAGAGTAGTGCGACTGCTGACCGTGGCCACATATTGCACCACTTTTATCTCCGTCGTGGGTGCCGGGAGGACGACGGTATAAGCGTATGTGCTCCTCCCCGGAACCCGGTCAATGCTCCAGATCAACTTAGAATCACGGAGCGTAACGCTGCCTATCGGCGGCACTGTGATCTTGTTGGGCGTAGGGTCCAGCGAGATATTGTCAGCCTCAATCACCACGTCTACTGCGTAAGCAGTGTCGGACCCACTATTGGTAAGGGTAATAGTTGGACCTGTTTTGGCTTGGTCGGATGTTAAGGCGGGCACCTCTATGCTGACGGCCAGGTTGATGTCGCTCCCTTGCGCCTGCGCCGTGCCAGGGCAGGCAACGCCCCCGCCCAAGGTGGTGCCGACGAGGGCCAGCAGGGAGATGAACAAGCGATGAAGCATATCCGTTCTCGTCATGCCGGACCCCGGATCATGTCCGGGGCAGACTTTGATCCGGCATCCATGCTTCGACTCCGCCCTTCCGGGCTACGCTCAGCAGAAACGGCCTCCCGTTCGCCCTGAGCGTAGCGAAGTCGGAGGGCATGGAGGGCAGGTCCGCGCCTCAAGCGGGAAGTCGCAGAAGGCGCGAGACCTGCGAGGGCCATTGTGGGCGCTACTCTGGTTGGGGTGCAGTCCAGGTGACTGCCAGCCAGTTGGATTCCAACGTCTTCCAGACCAGACCACTCCCATTGAAATACCTTGCCCGGACCGCGTACTCATACGTGCCGGCCTGCTGGGAGGTCACCTGGGTGAGCACTGTGGTGCCTCGACCCTGTTCACGCCAGTCGATCTCCCCGCCTTGAAGGCGGCGGACCCAAAGGAAATCCATATTCCCAGGGGCTGCGGGCCAAGTCCCCATTCCTGCTGTCAGCTCAATATCGTTCCCCGTGGTGGATGAGGTGTGATTAGCAGTCAGGCTGATAGGGGTTTGCCCATCATCTGTCACGTCGATTGCCACCGCGATACTGTCGTCGATGCGCTTGAACGAGGCAGGGTCGGGGTTACCTTCGTGGTCTTTGCCGTCGCTCACGTGCAATGTCAGGTCGTAAAAGTTGACGTCGTCGTCAAGCCACTTTCCGGCATACAGGGTCGTGCCCCCCTTGACCTGAATCTGGGCGCTAATCGGATTGTCACCGGATCTGTTCACGGCAGTCAGCGTGCCGCATTTAGTGGCGTCCGTGGTGCCGCCCTTAATGGTGAAGTTGTCGGCACCGTCTCCGTGCAGGTTGAAACACAAGGTGGCCTCTTCGTCCAGGTCTTTCACCAATATCGGCGCGCCCACATTGGTCCCGGCGTTGGAGTTTTCCGGCACCGACCGCTCAAGCTCAAAGATCGGGTTGTGGTTGACCGGTAAATTGCCCACATGGAAGGTGTACCGCTCCACCTCGCTGGTGACGGTAGTGGCCTGGATAAGGGAATTACGGGGACGGCCTTTGACCTGGACGTGAAACACGTATGTGCCCGGTTTGGTGAAGGCCCAGAAGACGTGGTCGTAGGTGCCGGGGGTGATCGGATAGACGTTGGTGTCGGCGGCGTCGGTGCGCCAGATGACATTAGGCGTACCATTCTCGACATGGAAGACAAAGAAATCGCCCCAGTCATCGCCCGTGGAGTGCCCCGGTTGACGAATGGCCTCAAACTCATACTGGACATCCCCGTTCCAGTCCTCAGGGTCCAGCAGGCCGGCGGAAAAGCCCAGGCAGAAGGGGGGGTCGAGGGCAGTCCGGGTCGGGGTCTCATCCTCATGGCAAGCGGGGACAACCCACACATCTGCCGAGGCCGCGCGGGTTCCGTCCGCCAGCTTAGGGCGCAGGAAGGCGTACTTGTCTCCGTTGTACGCGACCGTGCCGCTCGCGGTCACCCTCCGCTTGAACGACACGACGGCAGGGGTATCGCCCTCCGCTGCCTGCTGAATCTCTGAGGAGGGAATATGGATGGTGGTGTGCCTGATGTCGACGTCGGAGGCGGCGCGGGTGGTTACTATCTCCGGTCGCCGGGTGACCGGGTTAATACGTGAGCTGTGCACCACCAGCGGCGGGCAGGGGTTGAGGATCAGGGTGTTGGCATCGGGATCATTGGCATCGTTACTCTGGTGCCAGTAGGCATCGAAGAGGGCGAGGTGCTTCTGGCTCCCATTTACAAGTGACGAGGAGACCTCATCCTCGGGCGGATCAGCACATTCTTCCTGCGCGTGTACTGCGCCAGCGCCGAACAGGGCTACCAGCGCTCCCAGGGTCAAGGTCAGGCTCAGGATTCGTAGTCGGGGTCGGGTCGGTCGATGCATTCCGTGTTCTCCTTCCGGTTTCGGTTCGTGTTACGGGTTCTGTCATCTCCACTTGTCTTTGTTCCTCTATGTGTCCTTGATTACCGCTTCATGCCTCATTTCCTTCCTCCCTCCTCTATGAATTGCTCCAGGTCACTGAGACTTCGTTTGAGTCCTAGCCAGTATTACAAATTAGTCGTAATAGAATATTAGTTGCACTTTCAGCCTTATGCCCTTAATCTTACATGTTATCAAGATATTTACTGGTAGTATTATAGGGTCTATAAAAAATGGGAGGTGGGCAAGGAAGTCTGGGATGGGGGGTGTCTCAGTTTCACGCCGCTCACATCCTCTATATTAACTCGTAGTTTTAAGTGTAAACAGAATAAAAACTATTATTATTAAGACTCAATGTAGAGAGGAGAATCTTTATCAATTCAGGCCGGAGAGATGCCGCTGCTTCCCCCTCTCCCTGCTGAGATGTAGAGAGCCATGCCCCTGGTCGGTCGTCCATCTGCCGATGCAAGCCGGCGCCGGTTCAGCTTCCCAGGGAAGGCGACATGAGGAAGATCGCCTGCCCGTGTGGGGCCGTCATTCCGTCCCGCCAGATGTATGACTGCTACCGGCTGACCCCACGGCATAGAGAGGTACGGGAGCAGAACCACCTCGGCTTCTATACTTCCCTTCCCAAGCGGTTCATGGATAGGTCAGAAGCCGCCACCTGGCACAGGGAAACCGTGCTCCGCTTGGCCGCCTTTACCGCCCCAGGGAGCAGGAACGCCGCGATACCGGTGGATTCTCCAGTACTGCAAATCCGTGGGGTATCTGGAGTATATCTGCCCGCAGTGTGAGCAGGCATAGGATTTTCACATCAAGAGAGAGAAGAAGCGGAGGAGGACGCCATGACGGATAAAGAACGCATTGAGCAACTCACTGGAGAAGTCCGTGCCTTGCGCTTGTATGTGAACATCATGACCTATGCCCTGACCATAACATCAGAGAATCAAGGGATCGTGGTGCCGCAGAGCAGGAAATCCTTTAGTGAGAACATGGTGCAGGCCCAGGAGGAGCTTGCGGAGAGGCCCATTGCCCTCGAAGCGTTCGAGACGACGCTGGAGGAAGTCGTTTCAACAGGAACTCTCGCGCTGATGCCCCTTGAGGAACAGTAAGAAAACACCGTGGTACGCGCCCAACACCACAGGGGCCAGACCCTTGGTCACATCCAGGGGACGGCGTAGGATGAGACACTTCCAACCACCGCGCCGCCCCATTTTCAATTCCACTAAGCCATAGCGTGCCAGGATCTTCGAGGGTAGCAGGCATTGATAATCAGCGGCTTGCACTCATATAATGGGGCGGGCGATACGCCTGCATACGAAGAAAGCCGCAGCATGAGCGACCAAGATGCATTCGACCGTATCCTGGCATCCTTACACACCGCCATGGTTGACGAGGGCCAGTGGCCGGCCACTTCAGCCCTGATCGATGAGGCCTGCGGCACGGCCGGCAATACCCTGATGGTCGGTGCCGGCCCGAAAGACGACATTGAGGTCACCTGTGCGGGGTTCTATTACCGGGGGCAGCGCCGTGCCGACCTGGAGCGCGAGTACCTCGAGGTCTACCACCCCATCGACGAACGCGTGCCCCGCTTCCGCCAACTGCCCGACAGCCAGATTGTCCCGATCGCCTCGTTGTACACGGCCGAGGAGTTGAAGACCTCGCCCGTGTACAACGAGGCGCTGCGCCGCTACCGCGGCCAGGCGGGCCTGAATGTGCGCCTGACCGAGCCGGAGGGCTTCCATATCGCCTGGGGGGTTGCGGACCCCGTCACCCCGGAGGGTTGGACCGCCCCGCGGCTCGCCCTGCTCAGAGGGCTGCTGCCCCATCTCCGCCACTTTGTCCAGGTCCGGCAGGCGATGGCCCGCGCCGAGGCGCAGGGCACCTCCGCGACCGCTCTGCTCGACACCACCCGGGTCGGCGTCATCCAACTGGATCGGCGCGGCCGGATCATGGCGGCCAATGACCGCGCCCTTGACTTCCTGCGGCGGGGCGATGGGGTGACAGACCAGGATGGGGTGCTGGGCGCTCTCGCCCCGGCCGACCAGGCCCGGCTGGAGCAGTTGATCGCCGCCGCCCTCCCGGCCGCCGGCACCGCCGTCAGTGGGTCCATGCTGCTGCCCCGCGCGGCCGGGTTGTCGCGGTTGGTGGTGCACATCAAACCCGTGCGGGTCAAACAGTTTGACTTCGGTGCCCAGCGCATCGCCGTGCTGGTGCTACTGGTTGAGCCGGACCGGCCCGCCCGGATTGATCCCGGCCTCGTGGCCACGACCCTGGGGCTGACGCCAGCCGAGAGTCACGTGGCGGTCCAGCTCGCGGAAGGCCGGACCGTGCGCGACATCGCCGTGACGACCGGGCGGCAGGAAGGCTCCATCCATTGGCTCTTGCGGCGGATATACACCAAGCAGGGCATCTCGCGACAGGCAGACCTGGTGCGGCTCGTGTTGTCGATTGCCGAGTTCGCCTGACCACTGACCGGGCTCCAGCCGTTTGACGCCCCGCCCCTCTGGGCGCTCGACTCCCGCTGCCACTCGCTTATTTCATTATCATGGCGGAGGTCACGGCGAGAGCCGCGCCGGCGCTCATGACATGCTGAAGCCGGTGAGCGGAAGCGGGAGACGCTCATCGGGCTCGTCGCGGAGGGGAATGCCAAAATGCGTGAGGACCGCAGACAGTCGGCAGGCATATCCTGCGTGTCTCTCCGATGACATGAGTACCGCTACGATCATGCGAAATCGGCGATTGACAACACCAGCCGCACCAAGTCCGCCTGCCGAGCGGTGCCACACTTGCCGAAGATCTGCCGCAGATGCCAATGGACGGCGCTTTCCGTGCGGCCCACAGCCCTGGCGATGTCGCGCACGGTCAGGCCCTCCGCCAACCAAGCCGCGACCTGGCTCTCCTTCGGCGTGAGACCCAGGACCGAGGCGACGAGGCCCGGATCGATACGGGGTTGCCGCCCCGGCTCGACAATCAGTACCAGCGCGGCGACACGTTGCGCTCTCAGATCCGTCTGCGGGGCGCCCACGGGTTTGACGTGGACGACGAACGGCAGCAACACGGATGGCCGGTGAAGCACCATCGACCCACTCACGGCGGCGACACTGGCGGTCGGCAGGGCGCCAGCCAGCAGGCGCTCCAGCTGGGCGTGGTCGGTCGGTCGGCACGCAGCTCCCCATCCCGGTCCGATAACCCATCGCCATGCCGCAGGATGGCACGGGCGCGGTCATTCGCTGATACGATTCGCCCGCGTCGGTCCAGATAAATGATCCCAATCCGGGGGTTTTCGAGCAGCTCGATCATGGATGCGCCCCGCGCCTCGGCTTTGGCCAGTGCCTGCCGGATACGGACAAATTGCCGGAGATGGGGCAGCACCCCTCTGAGCAGCGCGAGTTGCGGGGCGGTCCAGCCCTCCGGGGTGACGGGGTCGGCGAGGGCCCAGATGATGTTGGAGCCCTCCGGCCCGTCCAGGCGCACATTCAAGCCATCCTGCGCGTTGAACCGGAGCATCGCCTCATTGTAGGTCGGCGAGGTCTTCAACTCCGCAGCGGTGTAGAGATCGGTGATGTGCACCACGCGGCTGTCGGGCAGTTGGCGGACACGTGGCACCCGTTCGTCGATGGGATGGTAGGTTCCGAGGTACTCGCATACCCAGTCTTCACGAAGCTGCCCCCGATAGTAAGCCTGGGCGAAAAGGACCCGGATATCGTCCTTTGGGCCGCCGCTGACTACCAGGGCATTGCCCTGGATGCCGCACGCCTCATCGATCAGAGCCGAGGTGACCGGCCAGCGAGTATCGTCAAGCATGGCAGCGTGTAAGGATGCCAGGATACGGTCGAATGCATCTTGGTCGCCCATGCTGTCCTTTCTTCGCCCCTACTCAACTTGATTGGCTGGAGCACTCGATCGAGTGATACATGCATGCTGTTATCATGCATAGCACTTCTCATACGACATCTCGTCGCTTATTTGACTACATGAATTACTAGGAAAACTATAAATACTATTAGTTTTATGTGCAATATCACTTGTCTATATGAGAAAAGATGCGGCGGAATCCCTTGAGTCGCAGAAACAACCGCTCGACCGTGCCACTATTGTATCTGGCTCGGGGAAGTCGGGCAGATCGTACACACCGCTCGCGCCGATCCCGCGCCAGTAAAGAATTACCGTAGGACACCAGGAACACTATGAGGCAGATTTGAGGACAAGAGAGCCGCTTGGGAACAGGTTTGCGGCCACGCTGCCTCCCGGCGACGGCCTGACAGGACAGGTAGGGTTCCTTGACCAGAATGAACCGGCGCGCAGGGGCGGGACAGGAGGACGGACGCCAAAGAGAGATTTTTCAAAGTGCGACACCTCCCTACTGGGGATTGGCTCGCCTTCGGGAGCGGCTTGGTGTATGATTACACCTTCGTCCCGTCGCCCACTCCGTAGGAGTGAGAGTGAAGGAATAGTAGCAGAGACGAGGAGACTTCAAGCATGAGTGCAGTGCAGGTTGATCCATCCATTTCCAAGGTACCGATTGAAACCAATGCCAAGGACCAGACGACCGTCTGTGTGCTGTGTAGTCACAACTGTGGCCTTACCGTCGATATCAACGAGGGGCATATCGAGAACATTCGGGCCGATGCCTCCAACCCGATCTCGCACGGCTATATCTGCAATAAAGGCTTTAGCGTTGACCATTACGTCAACCATGCCCAGCGGCTCAGCCATCCGCTCAAGCGCAAGCCGGACGGTGGGTTTGAACAGATCGGTTGGGACCAGGCGATTGCCGAAATAGCCGAGCGGCTTAGTACGATTATTGCCCAATATTCCCCGCGTGCCTGCGGCCTGGTTGGCATTGGCGGCCAGGCCAACCACCTGGACGCGCCGTATGGCGTCACGTTTCTGTCGTTGATGAAATCCCGCCGCTTTTTTAACTCGCTGGCCCAAGAGAAGAGCCAGCACTGGCTGGTCGAAAAATGGATGCTGGACAGCTCGTCCGGCACCACGCTGCATCCCGACCACGACCACGCCGACTTTCTGCTGGTCATGGGCACCAACCCGCACATCAGCAATCGCGGTCATAATCCCACCGACGCCCTGAAAAGTCTGGCCCGCAACGAAAACCGGACCATGGTGGTGGTGGACCCGCGCATTACTGAAACCAGCCGTCAGGCCGACCGTCACCTCAGGGTCCGGCCCGGCACGGACGTCTATCTGCTCCTGGCCATGCTTAAGGTCATTGTCGAACAGGACCTCGGAGACACGGAGTTTATCGCTAATAAAACGCTCGGCTACCTGGAACTCAAAGCCCAACTGGCGGATGTAGATATCGCCGACATGGCCCAGCGCTGTGGCCTTGAAGTCGCTGACGTCGTGGCCACAGCCACCGAATACGCCGGCGCCAAGAGCGCCGCGCTATTGTGGGACCTCGGGGTGGAGATGACGCTGTTCTCAACCCTGAACTCCTATCTGATTCATCTGCTGATTGCCCTGACCGGTAATATGGGTCGCCGGGGAGGTAATGTCTTCACCTCGAATTTGAACCCGCCAACGCCGGACAATCGGCGGCACGCCGAGCCTGAGCGCGCCCTGGCTTCCGGCATTAGTGCGGTCTCGGCCCTGACCCGGCTGGGCATCTTCTCGCCGGTGCTGGTGCCCGAAGAAATCCAGCACGACCATCCCGAGCGGCTACGAGCGCTGATCGTGGAAGGCTCCAACCCGCTTTTGTCTTTTCCCGATACGCAGCGCTGGCTGGAGGCGCGTGAACAACTCGATTTGCTGGTCGTGATCGAACCGACCATGACCGAGACGGCCCTGGTGGCCGACTATATTCTGCCGACCCCAACCGGTTACGAAAAATGGGAGATGGCCAGTTTTCCGCGCGGCTATCCGCGCGTCCAGACGCAGTTGCGCCCGCCCATCCTGCCCGCGCCGGGCGAAGCCCTGCCCGAAGGCGAAATCTATAATCGGCTGGCCGAGGCCATGGGCTTGGTTCCCGAGCCGCCCCAGGAACTCTACGATCTGGCGAAAGACGCGCATCAACCCGCAGGGGCCGCGGCCTATCTGAAGGCGCTTCAGACCGCAGCAAAGGCCGCGAAGTTCTCGGCTCCCCTCTACTGGGCTTACCGCACCCTGGGTCCCCAGCTCGATTCGCCGGTTCTCTCCAGCGTCTGGTTCCAGGCCGTGATGAACGGGGTTATCCGCAAGGACGCGGTCGTGCGCGTCCTTGGGCCGGAATGGCAGGGCAAGGATACCTTTGAAGTCGGTATCGAGCTGTTCCGGCGTCTGCTGGCCCATCCTGAGGGGATCGAGGTGGCCGAGCTTGACATGGACGCCAACCTTGACGAACGGATCGGTTTTGAGGACGGAAAAATCCGTCTCATGCCCGAAGAAATCGTGGCTGAGTTGGGCCGTGCCGTCTCAACCAGACCGGCCGAAGACCCGGACTATCCCTTTGTGCTGGCCTCCGGCCTGCGCACTCGCTGGACCGCCAACACCATTCAGCGCGACCCGAGCTGGCGCAAGGGCCGCGGCCCGCACTGTGCCTTGAACCTCTCTCCCGGAGATGCCCAACGTATGGGGGTGATCGACGGCGACCGGATTCGGCTGCGCACCCGACGGGGACAGGTCGAGCTGCCGGCCGTTGTGGACAAAAAACTGATGGAGGGCCATGTCTGGATGCCGAACGGTTTCGGCATGATCTACCCGACGGAGGGCAATGGCGCGAACGCGGACCTGAACGGCGTCAATATGAACGCCTACACGGATACGGCCGCCCGCGACCCCTTTACCGGCTGCCCCTATCACCGCTTTGTGCCGTGTCAGATTGAGCGCGTGTAAGATTCGGCACAAGAGCCCATATTATCCACAGATGAATGGGAGGTCCTTATGGCTATGCAAGCTGAGACCCGGCCACCGGTGGCCATTGGCCATGCCACGCTGCGGGTGACCGATCTCACACGGGCAACCGAATATTTTGTCTCATTGGGGATGCGCTTTATTCATCAATCGGACACGATTGCCGTGCTGGAATTGCGAGGTGGCACGCACGTCGTGTTGCGTCCCACCGACGACCCCATCCCTCCACAGACAAAAGCTCCTTTTGATCTGATGGTCGATGATGTCGAAGCGACCAGACAGGCGTATATGGATCTGGGCCTACAGCCGTCGGACATCGAATCGGGCACGGTCCATCGCTGGTTTACGCTCGTTGGGCCGGATACTTACGAGTTGACCATTACTTCGTCGCACGCGGGAAAACGGGCGGTGTAAATCAAGCCTGACGATGGAGAGAGCCTATGCAGCAGCGCGTCTTGGGCAAAACCGGCTTTTCCGTCTCGGCCATTACCTTGGGTGGGGGCGGGATTGGGATGGTATGGGGGGCAACGACCGAAGACGAGTGTATTGAGACGGTCAAGTCCGCCGTGGCTAACGGAATCAATATCATTGATGTCGCCCCCGTGTATGGAAAAGGGAAGGCCGAGGAGATCGTTGGGGTAGCCTGGCCCGACCTGGCCACCAAGCCGCTGCTCGCAACCAAAGTCTTGATCCGTCCCCGTGAGCGAGGCGATCTGTCCGGAGCCATCCGACGCTCTCTGGAGGGCAGCCTCACTCGTTTAGGGCGCGAAAAGATCGACATATTCCAGCTGCACAACCAGATTGAACCCGGGGAGCAGGTCTCTCCGTTGCGGCTGACCCTGCAAGAGGTGGTTGGAGCCGGTGGGGTGCTTGAGACCATGCAGCAGCTCAAGGAAGAAAGACTTGTCCGAGAGATCGGGTTTACCGGTATTGCCCGCCACGATGTTGTGAGGGAACTCTTTACCGATGGTCGGCTGGCGACAGTCCAGCTCGTGACCAATATCCTCAATTCAGAAGGAGAGATGGGGGTCGCAGAGGATGGGCCGTACCGCGATCATCTGGAAATGGTCGACGTGGCACGGTCTGCACAGTTCGGCATCTTTGGCATCCGGCCCTTTGCGGCCGGTTCTCTGACCGCGACCGTTGATCGCTCGCTCCCTGCGGATCATCCCGTGTCCGTAGACTTCGCTTTCGGGCAGCGGCATTTAGGCTTCCTGACTGCCGAGACCGGTTCCTCTCTGGCCGTCGTAGCCATGCGCTATGCGTTAAGTGTACCTGGGGTGAGTACGGTCGTAACCGGAGCCAAGAACCGGGCCGAACTCGATGACGCCATAGTCGCTGCACAAGCAGGGCCACTCCCGTCTGCTCTCATGGAACGGATCGCGACCCTCCAACAGACACGCACGCCGTAAGGAGAAAAGAGCCTCGTATTCATGAGCAACACGCACTCGGACGACTTGCCCAGCATTGTCGGCGTCCTCGCTCCGATTGTGGCCCGCTTTCCGCGCCCGCAGCAGAAGCTCCTCATCGCCTGGGCCGAACGTCAGGCTGCCAAAAGGTATCAAAGCTGGGCCGAACAGGTCGGTGATTCGGAGCGTGCCGGCTTCCTCGGATGTGCCGCGCGGGAGGAAGATATTGCGGCCCAAATTGAAGCCCTCGACCCGGACGCGACCGCCATCCAGCAGCAACTCCTGGCCGCGTTGCCCGACCTGGAGGCTCAAGTCCTGGCGGTCTATGCCGGCCGGTCGCTCGAAGAGCAGTGGGAGATTCAGCGCCGGGGCGAGCGGGCCGGGAAAAAAACCTGGGAGGCTTTCGCCGCCGTGGAGGATGATGTCCCGGCCCATGCCGTGCTATTGGCCTGCGCCGCCCTGGAAGACGAAAACGCGAGTTTTTTGCGGAGCGTCTTAGAGAAGCGGGCAGGGCGGTAGGACCTAGTCCCGCTCTATATCAACCTCGTCTGCATGAAAGTGCGGCATGTCCAGAACGCCGCGCTCCTTGATAAAATCCCAGAACGTATCCGGGTGCTTCTGCATGCCCTCATAGTAGTGGTCCAGCGGCTGGGTATACTCGTAGAGACGCCGCAGTTGGCTCACCGCATGCGGATGGTAGTCCACCCGCAGGTCAACCTTGGGATACGGATTTTCTCCGTCGGCTACAAAAACGGCGCACGACAGCTCGCCCCAGTGCTTGCCCGTTCTGACATCGCCCTGTCCACCCGCATCCCGGCCCGCCTCAAGGGCGCGGACAATCCGCTCGCCCAAAGGCTGGCCCGCACTCTCTCGCATTGAGGCCGCCATGCCCTCAACGGTCTTGCTGCTGACCAGGGCATTACCGGACACGGCCCACTGGCCCTCGACAATATGGCCGGCGTACTCAAACGCCTTGTCGCCGGTATGCACCCAGAGGTCGCCGGCGACGGTGAGCACACTATACTGGCGATAACTGAAATACGGGTCCGTTTTCGGGAGTTCCGCCTTGAGTTGTTCCAGGCCATAGCCCTGCTCAAGCAGTCGAAACGTGTCATACGCCAACTGCCGATTGGCATATGAATGGGGCAGGACTATGGCTCCGCTCTCCTGGAAGGCCGGCAGCAGGCCACTGACGACCGGGCTCACACGACCGACATTGACCGAAAAGGTTGTCAGTCCGGCTCCGATGGTTCCGGTTTCCGGGCATTTCCCGATAACGGCAAAGGTCATATCTGTCTCCTCTCGATCTAGGTGGCTCGCAGACCGATCCTAGTCTTTTTTTTTAAGCGGTAACAGATGTCTCCTTCATTGCCGGGGGAGGCTGTGCTACAGCTCTCACAACACAGATTGACTCTGGAGGGGCGGCCATGACTCGGAAGACTCCGCGGATACTCGTCTTTCAACATCTTAACGTCGAACACCCCGGTGTATTCCGAGATTTCATGCGGGAAGACGGCATCGAATGGCAGGCGGTTGAACTCGACCGGGGCGAGCCCATCCCCGACTTGAGCGACTACGACGGGCTGTGGGTGATGGGTGGGCCCATGGATGTCTGGGAAGAGGAACAATACCCGTGGCTGAAGGCGGAGAAAGCAGCCATCCGCGAGGCCGTCGTCGACCGGCAGATGCCTTTTCTGGGGGTCTGCCTCGGCCACCAACTGCTGGCGGACGCGCTCGGCGGTCGGGTAGGGCTGGCCGCTGCCCCGGAGGTTGGCATATATGAAGTCGAGAAAACCGCGGCCGGTGAAAAGAGTCCGTTTCTGCTGGGCTTGCCCGGCACGATGAAATGCCTCCAATGGCACGCTGCCGAAGTGCAGCAACCCCCCAGCGGTGGGTCCGTCTTGGCAACGAATGCCGGGTGTGCCATCCAGAGCCTGTCGTTTGGCGAAAAAGCGCTCAGCACCCAGTATCATACGGAAATATCGGCCGTGACGGTCGCCGAATGGGCCAGCATTCCCACCTATCACGCCGCGCTGGAAAAAATACTCGGCCCAGATGCGCTCTCTCGGTTTGAAGCCGAGACCAACCGGCATCTCACGCTCCTGACCCAATCCGCCCGTCGCCTGTTTGACAACTGGAAAACGATCGCGTTTGGAGCGCTCAAGTAAGGTGGCGAGGTGAAGCTGCCCTTCGGTGCACTGTTTTATAGGGACGAGTGAAAGGAGACCGGGTATGGCAATCCGTCAACGGCGAGCTCCTGCAGACACGGTGCTGCTTAACGGGACCATTTTGACTGTTGATCAGGCGTTCAGCCGGGCCAAGGCAGTTGCGATATCCGGGGGCAGGTTCGTGGCCGTTGGCAAGAACGCCGAGGTGAAGAAGCTGGTCGGTCCTGACACAAGAGTCCTTGATCTGGAAGGGAGAACCGTAGTCCCTGGCTTTATTGATACCCATGGTCATATCGGCTTATTTGGCTTAGAGACCCTGGCTGTTTCCCTGGCCGGCACTCGGTCGATTCCCGAGATACAGCAACGTATAGCCAGCCGGGCGAGGGAGACTCCCCTTGGCCAATGGATTGTGACCCTGCCGGTTGGAGATCCTCCATACTTTTTCAACGTTCCGCACATTCTCCAGGAAAACCGCTTTCCTCATCGCTGGGATCTCGACCCTGTCTCTCCAGATCACCCGGTCTTATATTACTGCCCCGACTAATCGGGTCCCTAATTCGGCTGTGCTGAATAGTCAGGCTCTCCATTTAGCCGGTATTACGAAGGACACGCCGCAACCAGAGCATATAGAAATTGTCAAAGATCCTGCCACGGGCGAGCCGACGGGAGAGTTCCGTGGCGCCCTGCAGCCGATTTACAATCCGAATCCCTTCTTTGTCGAACTGACCAAACTAATTCCCCCGCCAACCTACGCGCACGTACGTAAGGGCATCAAAAGACTCGCGCCGGATTTCCTTGCTGGGGGCACAACAACGCTACTAGAGGCGCATTTAAATTCTCCGGAGGAGCTGCGAGCCTACGCTCAGCTTCAGGCACAAGGCGAGCTTCCCCTGCGGATATTCTATACCTATGAAATTGACCCGCATCAGTCGCTTGAATCGATTGCCGATTATCTGCGGACGGTGAGCTTTGCCGCGGGGCGTGGCTTTGGGACAGACCATCTTAAGGTCGTTGGTGTGAGCATCGGGCTCGACGGCCCCTATTGGCACGGGGCTGCGGTGAACGATGCTCCCTATACCGGCCCCTTCGGTCAGAAGGTCGCTCCGAAACCTCTAGTATCGTGGGAAAAATATGCTGCGATTCTGCGTCTGGCGGCGGAGTTCGACCTCCGAGTGCATGCCGAAGCCGCGGGTCGAGGTTCGATTGAGATAGCGCTCCGTGCCATGCGTGAAGCCCATGCGGTGACGCCGATTCATGACAAACGTTGGGTCATCGAACATGTAGAATTTCCCACCCAGGAGCAGATTGCGCAATGTCGGCAGCTTGGCGTGGTTCCTACGACAGCAACAAATTTCATTTGGGGGAAAGGAGCAGAAGTCTATAAGGACCGCCTCGGGCCTCGCTATGCCAAAGATGCGATTCCTCTGCGGTGGTGGCTCGATGCGGGTGTGCCCGTGAGCCAAAGTACGGACTGGGGGCCGCGCGGGGCACTGTTCACGCTCTGGCAGTCAATGGCTCGGCAAGCTGGGTTAACCGGCAAAGTCATTGGCCCAGCCCAGCGCATCTCACGTGAAGAGGCACTCAGGATTTTTACCAATAACGGAGCGTATGCCTTATGGATGGAAGATGAGCTAGGCTCCATAGAGGTTGGTAAACTTGCCGACTGTGTGGTGCTTTCCGACAATCCTCTCAAAGGCAAACGTGATGCCATTCGAGATATCCAGGTCGATCTCACCATAGTAGGGGGGAATGTCGTCCACGGAGAACGCTTCTAGACCTCTAAAAATACGAAGATGCTGTTCCTGATAGCGCGGTCGTTCAATACCTGAGAATGTTCGGCTCGACTGTCCAGTGTCGTCGCTGCTGCTAGCGCGTGTGTAAAGGCCGAGGGCAGTTGGGCCGACTGAACGCTGACTGTCTCGTCTCCGTCTTCAAACAGCGCCCGGTAGGGCTGTTGTGGCAGATACTTGGAGAACTCGTCTCTATGAAAGAGCAAGGTCGGAGCGGGCTCAGCGTCGAGCAGTACCGCCCTCGCAAGCGTAGGATGCGACCGGGCAAAGACGTACAGCATCTGCGTTGCCAGTTGCGGCGCGTGCCTGAGAGGGGCATGGAGTCGCTCGTACAGGTGCTTGCCTGTGTGTAACGCGGCTGTCACTAATGCCAATCTTTTCTGCCTATCGTGTTCCGACGTTACCGGATTCAAGAAACCCCAGCCATAACGCTCCCACAACTCGCTCTCATACAGCGTATAGGGGAGGGGATTGAGCTCGCTATCGAGAAGAGCAGGCGCATATGTGGGCATCATCTCATAGACCGATGGAAAAGTCGCAAACGCCTGGGCCTTTATCAGCGTGGTGTTAAGAACAAAGCGAGCGCCATGTTTCATATTATGGAAGGCGGTCATGGAGCCTTTGAAGGGTACAGTCGCGAGTACGACCTTGTCTATATGGCTTGCTCCTTCCCAGGTTTCGGCGGCCTCTTCGGGAGCCTGGGACCCATAGCGCAAGTAATAGCTCGTGATGAGCCCGCCCATGCTATGGGCGATAATGGCTATTGATGTAGCGCCCCGGTGTTTCAGCTCGGAGACCAGACGGGCCAGTTGTTTGACCGCCGCAAAATAGTCATCGCGCCAATCGTAGGCGAAGAGATGGATTCGGGGACGCGTCCCGAGCCGGGCTCGAAGTTTGCCGAGAAATGCGGCGTACACATCCCTGGCATAGATACCGGGGATGACAGGAATGCAATCCAACACCGTACCGGGAACAAGGGCTCTTTCCCCGGCTACCCCAAATCCGGTGCGCGCTGCTGTCTTTGAACCGAACAGGGCCTGCCAGGCCGAAAGCCACACGATTTTTCGGTCACCCGTTTGGACGAGTCGCGTTCCGTAAAAACCTGGGATAAAGATGAGGTGCTGCATATCCGGATTGCACGTCGTGTGAACGGCTTTCGGCCCGTGATACTACGTGGTGGTGAGGCGAGAGCCAAGCGCCAGAGTGTAGCCCCCTATCGACCATGTCCATACCAGCCATTGACGCCTGGAGCGTGTTTATTGACCTGGGCTGTGTCTCGGTTCTGATCTTAATTGGATTTGCCATTCGGACTGCATCCGTATGGGTGCAGCGGCTGTTTCTTCCCACCAGTGTCATCGCCGGGTGTGGCGGCTTGATGTGTGGGCCGAACGGGCTCGATATTCTGCCGTTTTCGAGCTTGCTGCCGCAATATCCCAGCGTTCTGATTACGCTGGTGTTTGCCGCGTTGCCGTTCACCTCCCGGTCTGTCAGCCAGGAGACCGGTTCGCGACGCGCAGTCGAGATCGGGTCGTATTCGGCCGCCATCGTCCTGCTGCAATGGGGGCTGGGTGTGCTGTTCAGCCTGACCGTACTAGCATTTGTCTGGCCGGATTTGCCGCGCGGCTTCGGAACCATACTTGCCAGCGGGTTTGTAGGCGGACACGGCACCGCCGCGGCGCTGGGCGCAGCCTTTAACAGCCTGGGCGAGCAAAGCTGGCCTGAGGCCGGCGCCTTAGCCATGACCTCGGCCACCGTCGGCATTCTGAGTGCGGTGGTCGGTGGTATGCTGTGGGTACAGTGGGCGGCCCGAAATGGCACGACCCGGTTCCTGGCCCGATTTGACGACCTGCCCGACGAACTGCGCACCGGTCGCGTTCCCGACAACCGGCGCAGCCCGCTCGGCTACGAAACTCTCTCGCCTCTGGCCCTCGACCCATTGATTTTCCATGTCGCGCTCGTTGTCACAGCGGCCTTTGGCGGCTACCTGCTCACCGGTCTGAGTGGTCTATATCTGGGCGAATATCGACCACCAAGCTTCTGCCTGGCGTTCGTGTGCGGCTTTGGTCTCAAGCATCTGTCCGCTCGCCTACGGTTTGCAGACACGGTTGACCGCACGGTCATGTTGCGACTGAGTAGCGCGCTCACTGACGTGCTGGTCGTGTGCGGCATTGCCGCGGTCAGTCTTGAGGTCGTGGCCCGCTACGCCCTGCCGCTGCTGGTATTGTTTGTCTTTGGTCTGGCACTGTGTTGGGTGGTGTTTTATGTCGGTGGCCCGCGTATATTCAACGCCCTTTGGTTTGAAAAGGCGCTGTTCACCTGGGGTTGGGTGACCGGTGTGATGGCTATCGCCCTGGCGCTGCTGCGCGTGGTCGACCCGCGTGACGAGTCGGAGATTCTAGACCCGTTCGCTCGCGCCTATCTATTCGTGGCGCCGCTGGAGGTCGGCCTGGTGTCGTTTGCACCGCTGCTAATTGCGCAAGGCTTTGCCTGGAGCTTCGTCGGTGCGACCGTTCTTGCTGGCTTCGCCGCCTTGCTGTGGGGTGGGTGGCGAAATGCGAGGTGAGGCGTGAGTTAATCTGCCGCGCCTCGGTAGTGGTTCAGTTTCACATCTTCAGTAGAAAGAACCCACCCCGCCGCTACGCGGCACCCCTCCAAGGAGGGGATTTTTACTTCCGCTCCGGCGCAGACTCAGTACAACCCGAGATAATTCTCCACTTCCCACTGCGAGACGGAATCGTGGTAACTCTTCCACTCGTCGCGTTTCACCTGGATATAATACTCGGCATACTCGCGCCCGAGCGCCTCTTTGATGACCTCGTCCTGCTCAAGCTCATCAAGGGCTTCGCTTAGGTTGGTTGGCAGAAAACCAATTCCCTCGGCTTTTAATTCTGCCTCCGGGACTTCATACAAATTGCGGTCGTTCCGACTCCCAGCCTCCATTTTGTGTTCAATACCGTCGAGGCCGGCGGCCAGCATGACGGTCGGCGCCAGATAGGGGTTGGCCGCGCCATCCACGGTCCGGTTTTCCATCCGGCCCGGCCCGGGAATCCGAATCATCTGGGTCCGATTTGAAGCCCCATAGGTCACATAGACCGGGGCCCAGGTTGCCCCGGAAAGGGGGGCGCCGCGAATCAGACGTTTATAGGAGTTCACGATGGGGGCCGTTACCGCAGCGATCGCCCGGGCGTGGTGCTTGAGGCCGCCGATGAAATGGTAGGCCAACTCGGACAGGCCGTTTTCATCGGACTCGTCGAGAAATAGATTAACCTCGCCCTCGGCGTCCCACAGGCTGGTGTGAAAATGGCAGCCGTTGCCGGTCAGGTGGGAAAACGGCTTGGGCATGAAGGTGGCGATGCTACCCCGTTCCTCGGCCAGGGTGCGCACCATCCAGCGAAAGAAGGTGTGCCGGTCAGCAGTGGTCAGGCAGTCGGAATAGGTCCAGTTGATCTCGAACTGACAGTTGGCGTCCTCGTGATCGTTGGCGTACGGATCCCAGCCGAACCCCTGCATATAGCTCAGCAGGGTGGTGGTGAAATCCAGGTTGCGGTTCAGGGCGCGCAGGTCGTAACAGGGCTTACTCAGCGTATCCAGCGCATCAAACGGCTCAAAGCCGCCCTGCTCGGTCCGCCGGGTCAGAATAAACTCCGGCTCAACCCCGGTCTTGAAGCTATAGCCCTTGTCGCGGACCGTGGCTAATTGACGCTGTAAAATAGTGCGCGGACAGTAGGGCCACGCCTGGTCGTCGACGGTGATATCGCTGGCGACCCAGGCCACGTTGTTACGCCAGGGTAAAATAGTGAGGCTATTAAAATCCGGCATGGCCAGCATATCGGTATCGTGCGGGCCCTGGCCCATATTGCCCGCGGCAAACCCGGCAAAGCCAGCACTGCCCTCGGCCATGTCCTTGAGATGGACGGCTGGCACCACTTTCGCCTTGGGCGCCCCGCTCATCTCCACAAAGGAGCACAGAAAGAACTCGATGCCGTTGTCCTGAACAATTTTTTCCACATCTTGTACTGTTGCCATGAGTCCCTCCTTTTGGTGTCGATTTTATATTGCCTAATGCGACACGGCGGCCGCGGCTTTCTCTCCTACTAAGCGATCTTCGTAAAACCGAGACAGCGCAAATGGCTCGATCAATGTGGGTGTCTTATTGGTCACAATCAACTCGGCCACCGTCTTTCCGCCGGCAGGGCCAGCCTTGAAACCATAGGTGCCCCAACCGACATTCAGGATAAACCCTCTGACCTCCGGCACGGGGCTGATGATGGGGCTGAAGTCGGGTGTCATATCACAGATGCCGCTCCACTGACGCAGGACACGGGCTTCTTCCAATATCGGAAACAGCTCCAGGGCATGGGCGGCCATCATCTCCAGAGTAGGCAGCGTGGAGGCATTATTGTATGAAGCGTAGGGGTCAATCTCCGCACCGATGACCACCTCTCCCCGGTCGGTCTGGTTCACATACACGTGCAGCGTGGCCGACACGATGACCTTGTCCAGAAAGGGTTTTAAGGGCTCGGTGACACAGGCCTGGAGCGGATGGGAGACTATGGGCAAGTCCACGTCCACCATCCGCGCAATGGTTGAACACCAGCCCGAGGTGGCGTTGACGACGGTGTTGGTCGCAATGCGACCGCGACTGGTGTGAACTGCGGTAACCTGACCGTTGTCGGTATCGATAGCGTGGACTTCCGTATGCGGATGGAGCTCTATGTCCAGCCGGTCCGCGCCGCGCGCATAGCCCCAGACCACCGCATCATGCCGGATGATGCCGCCCGGAGGATGATAGAGTGCCGCCTGGATGGGAGCATGGGCCGCTTTGCTGACATCCATGGCCGGCACCAGGCTTTTGATCTCCTCGGGAAAAATGAGTCGGCTGTTGACGCCAAGCAGGGCGTTGGCCTCAGACCGGACGCGCAAGCCATCGACGCCGGTGTCCGTATGCGCCAGCGTCAAATGACCAATCTGAGAAAAAAGAACGTTAAAGTCGACTTCCTGAGACAATTCCTGGTACAGCCGCAGGCTCTCATCGTAAAAAGGAATGGCTTCGGCTGTGCGATAATTCGCGCGCAGAATAGCGGTATTGCGACCGCTATTGCCCCCGCCGAGATAGCCGCGGTCGAGCACCGCGACGTTTTTTATCCCATGTTTGCCGAGATAATAGGCGGTCGCCAAGCCATGGACGCCGGCCCCGATAATCACCACATCATACTGATCTTTCAGATCATGTCGGCGCCACATCCGTTGGGTGCGAAAGAGCTGTAACATGACTCATCCTTGTGCGTGCAGCTGACGCTGGGCAGCCAGGCCAAACGGGCGCACGCCGAACTCCTGGCCCGCGTCCAGCAGGGCGTCCCACACATGGGCGCCGAACTCTCGTCCGCAATGGACCTGGTAGGCCAGATGCGCCTGAATATCTGCGTGCAGGACCAAGGCATGGACGTGTGCCAAGCTGCCTTGCGCGCAGGACAAATCCGGGAACTGGGCGGGCCTGAGGTCCAGGGCCGTGAGTTTCCGCAACAGATCCCGACTGTGCGGGCCGACGAGCTGCATGGCGGTAAAATTTGAGGTGACATCCGTCAGGTGGATACAGGCGGAATCGGCTGTCTGTTGTATGACCGATTCAACACGGGCGTGGACTGCGCCGGCTGTTCCGGATGGCGAAATGAGCCGTGCGTGGTTCCCGGCTAGGGAACACAGCAGTCCGCCCGCTTGGGCGTCGAGCTGAAGAGCTTGGGGAGGGACGCGCACGACCCGTCCGACAGGGACAGTCTCAAGCGAAATCCCTAGCGAGAGCTTCTGTCCGAGCGAGGCGAATACGTCGTTGCCTTGAATATCGAGCTTGGCCAGCGGGCTGATATCGCTCAGCCCTACCTGTTCCCGGATCGCCTGTACTTCGGCCTCAACCGAGCCGTAGGAGTCGGCACACTGCCAGCCGTGGTCTTCGATCATACTGGCCTCAGCCAGATGAAAGGCATGGAGCGCCGAGCGTCGGATGAGGGGTATCGCGGCCATATCCTAGCTCCTGAGGCGCTCTCCTTGAGGATCGTAGAAGGCATCGTCAATGACATCGGCCTGAGCATCCGTTCCGTTGATGCGAATCTGAAACGGACTGGTGCCACTCGCCACCTCAACCGGCACCCAGGCCAGGCCGACACACTTCCCGGTAGTCGGGCTAAAGGCCGCGCTGGCGACTCTGCCGGCCGGTTGCCCGTTTACCACAACTGCTTGACCACCTTCCGCCATACCCGAGTCGCGGAGGGCAAAGCCAACCAGTTTGTGACGCGGGCCACGTTCCTGTATGGCCTGGAGGCCGCGTTTGCCAATAAAGTCGTCCTTATTGAATTTGACCACCCATTCCATGTCGGCTTCCAAGGGGTTGGACAGCGCGTCCGTATCCTGGCCGACAATGACATGCTTTTTCTCCAAACGTAAAATGCGCTGCGCCCCAACGCCAAACGGGATAATCTGAAACCCTGACCCAGCAGCCATAATGGCGTCCCAGACCTGCTCTCCGCATTCGGCCGGAACATGAATTTCCCAGCCGGTCTCTCCGACAAAGCCGATGCGCAGCAGCAGCGCCGGAACCCCGGCCACTGTGGCGTGCCGGCAGGCCATATAGGGAAAAGCTTCCGAAGACAGATCAATGTCCGTGAGCTGGCTGAAGACCTGTCTGGCCTGCGGCCCGGCGATATTCATGGCCGCCAGCCCACCGGTCATATTGGTCACATGCGCACACAGGTCTATACCGGCCGTCCACCATTTGAGCCATTGCTCGACGAATTCGACATTGCCGGTTGTGGTCGTCAAAAAGAAATGGTCGTCGGCCAGACGTGAAACCGTACCATCATCAATAATGATCCCACTGTCGTCGCACATCACCCCATACCGGATACGTCCGACCCGGAGCGTCGAAAAGGTATGCGTGTAGACCTTATCCAGCAAACGCGCAGCGTCCTTGCCCTTGACCTCCAGTTTTCCCAGGGTGCTGACGTCGATGAGGCCGACCCGTTCGCGAACCGCCTGATGTTCTTCGCTCGGTGTGGTATACGCATACGGTCGTTTCCAACTGCCGAGCAGCATCATCTCTGCCCCAAGCGCGACATGGCGATGGTGCAGGGGCGTATGTTTTTCCGGCTGATGCTTGCGTCCGGCCAGTACGCCGAGGGGAACCGGCGTCACGGGCGGACGGGCCGTGGTCGTTCGCGTTGCCAGCTCGGAGCCAGCGTATCGGGCACAGATCCGTGCCGACGAAGTCGCGCACATGCGACCCTGACATGGCCCCATTGAAAACGTGCTGTAGCGTTTGAGGGTTTCGACCTCGTCAAAGCCCTCGGCGACCCCCTGAGCCAAGTCCTTATGGGTAATATCTTCGCAGACACACACAAACTGCTTTTTGTTGGCCCAGACGTCGCTGAGCTGAGGATAGGGCTCATAGTGCCGCCGATACTCCCGCTCCAGGGTCTCGCACTCGTATTGTAAGGTCTGGATAGAAGAAGAGACAGACGTTTCTGAAGCGCGCAGACTGTGGGCGGCCCGGAGCCCGGCCAGGCGTCCTTGGACAAGGGTCGCCGGCAAATGATGAATGCCGGTCACGTCTCCCGCACAGAACACCTGGGGAGGGAGCTGCTGAGGAACCGTCTGCCCCAGCGTTTCATCGTAGCCGAGTTCGCCCCCGCTCTGTGCCACCAGAGCGGCCGCCGGGGTCTGGTCGGTCGAAAGACAAATCAAGTCGCACGGAATAAAACGGCTGGCATGCGGAAAAGGACGATGCTGGGCATCAAGGGGAACAACCAGAGCTCCCTCAACATGCTTTGTCCCGTGGGCGGCTTGGATCGCGTAGGAGGTGAGCACCTCGACCCCGCTGCGCTGGAGCTGTTCTCCGGAATCCGGAGCGTCTGGCAGCCTATAGCGAGAGTCCACAACCGCCGCGACCCGGATGCCGGCACTAAGCAACTCACTGGCAAGAGTCCTGCCCGTGTCATCATGACAGACCACCACCGCTCGCGTACCAGGCTGCACGCCGTACAGGTGCAGCAGTCGCCGGACACCGCTGCCGAGCATAACTCCGGGTAAATCATTATTTGCAAAAACGGCTGGGTATTCGTGGCTCCCGGTTGCAATAATCACGCGTTGGGTGCGCAGATGGATCAGCCGCTTGGCCTGCATTACACCTAGCAGCCCGCCTTCATAGCCACCAAAGACCGTAGCAGACGAAAGAATATCAATATTCGGCTGTGCAGTGACCTGCTCCCTCAATGTCCGGGCGAGGGCGAAGCCGGCCAGGCCGCTTTGCTCGCCGATGGTATCGTAGGTCCCGGTCTGAAACCGCAGGTGGCCCCCGAGTTCCGGTTGATCGTCAATCAGCGTCACTTGACAGCCGAGGTTGGCCGCCTCATACGCCGCCGTCAGACCGGCCGGTCCACCGCCAATAACCGCAATATCGGTGTGGCGGTACTCGTGGTCATAGCCGCCTTTTGGCTTTGCTCGGGTATTGATCTCTCCTAAGCCGGCGGCCCGGCGGAGAAACTTTTCTGCCAAGGGCCAGAAAAAACGCGGACGGATAAAAGTCTTATAATAGAAACCAATCGGCAGCAGCCAGTCGAAGGTGTCAATAATGGACAGCAGGTCGTGCTTGAGCGAGGGCCACGCATTCTGTGGCTGGACGCGCATACCTTGCCGGACGGGCTCGGTACAGGCGCGGACACTGGGGGTGCCATCTACATTCATGAGACAGTTCGGACACTGTCCCGCGCCGCATAACAGTCCGCGCGGGCGATGATATTTGAAACTCCGGCTGAAAGTCCGCTGGCCTGCGGCGTAGAGCGCCGAAGCGATAGTATCGCCCGCGCGGGCCTGTATGCGTTCCCCGGCAAAGGAGAAGGTCAGGGTTTGTTCGTGGTCGATGACGTGGGCCGGGTGGGGCGGGAGTCTAGTCGTGCTCATAGGTTTCTTTGACAAGGTTTGTGCGCGTGTCACGGACGGCTAAAAACCAGCGCCGACAGCCTAGCTGATGATACCACCACTCGGTCGTCTCACCGGCCTCATTTTTTCGGAGATACAGGTAGCGCGCCCACTCGTGTGACGAAACTGACGCAGATGGGCGTTGCCGGAACTCCCCGCCCGAGCGAAACTCGTACACGCTCCGCTCGCCACAGTTGGGACAGGCCAGAAGAAACGACATGGAGACTACCGTTCGGACGACGGCTTCCAGCCCGGTCCTCCGGCAAAGACCACATTGGTTCCAGCCAGGGGAATCCCGGTGATCATGGAGGACTCCAGCGTTAAGGCACGCAGATCTTCAGGCTCTAAGGCATGGACATCGGATTTCCCGCAAGAGCGGGCTAACATTTGGATTTCCAGGGTCATGGCGTTAAAGAAGTTGCCAACCCGCTCCGCACCCGCGTCAATATCCAGCCGTTTCATCAACTCCGGGTCCTGCGTGGTAATGCCGACCGGGCAGCGGCCGGTATGGCAGTGATGGCAGGCGTAGGGCTCGGCGCCGATGGAATGATAATCGTCCACGTACAGCGGCTTGTTACAGTTCAGCGCGATGAGAGCCGCCGTGCCGATGTAAACGGCATCCGCGCCGAGTGCCAGCGCTTTCGCCGCGGCAGTGCCGCTGTGTATGCCGCCGGCAATAATGAGCTGGACCGTGCCGTACAGCCCGCACTCCTCCAGGGCAACGCGCGCTTCGCTCACCGCGGCCAGGGTCGGAATCCCGGTATGGTCAAGCAGGATGTCCGGCGAGGCGCCCGTACCGCCCTCCATCCCATCGACCACAACCACGTCGGCTCCCGCCTTGGCCGCTAACTTCACATCGTCATACACGCGGGCCGCGCCCATTTTGACAAAAATCGGAACCTGCCAGTCGGTTGCCTCGCGCAGCTCCTCGATCTTTGTCAGCATATCGTCCGGGCCGAGCCAGTCCGGATGACGGCACGGACTGCGCTGGTCAACACCTGGAGGCAGGTCGCGCAGTTCGGCGATTTCGTCCGAGACCTTGGACTCAAGCAGTAGCCCGCCCGTGCCGGGCTTGGCTCCCTGTCCCACCGTCAGCTCAATCGCGTCGGCCTGCCGAAGATGGTGCACGTCGATGCCGTAGCGGCTGGGTAAGACCTCGTAGATTAGGATATCCGAATGCTCGCGCTCGGCGGCCAACATCCCTCCATCGCCGGTTGTCGTGGACGTCCCGGCACGCGCCGCAGCCTTGGCCAAGGCCACTTTGGCGTTGTAGGATAGCGCGCCATAGCTCATCCCGGTCACCATAATGGGAATGTCGATCTCAATCGGCTTTTGGGCAAAACGGGTGCCGAGTACGGTCTTGGTCGAACACTTTTCACGGTAGCCTTCGAGGGGCACCCGGGTGAGGGTACAGGGTATAAACGTCAGGTCGTCAAAGGAGGGCAGGGGGCGGTCGCGTAAGGCGCTAAAGCCCCGAATACGATAGCGACCCAGGTCGGCTTTGGCCTGGATGTCCTCTATGTTTTCGGGTTTCCAGATGGTGCTGTGTCGGACAACAGGGCGCTCGCTCACAGGGCCTCCCGCCAGGTGTCAAAGTCTTTTTTGTCAAACTGCCATAAGCGTCTGCCGGAGACGACCTTTTGAAAGGCGGCCGGCGCTTCAATATCGTACTCGGCCAATATCGTTGTCAGAAAGGCCCGGTCCTGGTCCGTGACCTCCGCAATAACCGCATCATTGCCCAGGTCCGAGATACGGCCACCCACGAAGATACGTCCCTCATACATGGAGTCACCCAGCGCTTCGGCCGCATCGCCGCAGACAATGATCGTGCCTTTCTGCATCATGAAACCGGTCATATAGCCACTATTGCCTTGAACAATGAGCATACCGCCCTTCATGGCAATACCGGCGCGTGAACTCGCACTCCCACGGACCACGACCGTTCCGCCTCGAATGGACGCCGCAGCGCTATTGCCCGCGTTCTGGTTCACGATGACCGTGCCGCTCAGCATGCTTTCCGCTAAGCCCCAGCCGCAACTTCCCTGCACCTCAATCCGCGGCCCGTCAACAAGCCCGCCACAGTAATAGCCGACGCTCCCGGTAATGGTCAGGGTGACCGGCTGGAGAACCGCAACGCCGAGATTATGGCGCGCTTGGGGATGATGGACGCCTATCTCGGTTTCGCCAGCCTGGATGTGGTGGCGGATTTCCTGATTAATGACTCGGGAGGTTTTGTCCGTACAGTCGATGTCTTTCACAATACGTCCTTACGAACCGATTCCATTCTCTACCGTCCAGGTCATGACGGTATTCACCCCCGGCTCCCACACCGGGAAGTCATCGCCCAGGGCGGAGCGCAGGGCCTGTTCTTCAGTGGCAATGGCGACATAGGCCGGCGTGTCGGTCACCACCAGGGGTTTGAAAGCAAACGGGTCTTTGACATAGCCCAGACTGTCCGCGGTTGCGGCCAGATAGCTAAACGCCCCGTCAAAGTCGGCCAGCGAGGTCTGGAGCGCATCTGCAAAGCTAGCACCTTGCGCTATGCGGTCGGCGAGATACAGGCCGATAATCTCCGAGTCGTTCCCGGTGTAAAAACGATGTCCCTGCTGCTCATAGATGCGCCGCATCTTGTGGTAGTTGGTGATATGTCCGTTATGGACGACGGCAACGTCGGCGCGGCCATGCGCCCAAAAGGGCTGAGAATGGCTGAGGTCAACGCGACTCTCCGTAGACATGCGAGTATGGCCAATGCCATGCGTGCCAACATAGGACGAGACCGCATACGTGGCCTCAAGATTTGCCGGAGAACCAACCTGTTTGACCAACTCAAGGCGGTTCCCCAGGCTGACGACTTCGATGCTGCTATCTACCGCTTCAATGGTCCGTTCAAGAGATTCCGGGTTTTCCGGAGGCGTAACGACTAGACGCAGAGACGGGCCCTGGACGTCTACCGCAGACACCGAAACGAGGCTTTTGACCTGCTCGACAACCACGTCCGCCAGGGTCTCGAACGGTCCGTGCTCGCCCAGCTTGATCCGTAGAACGCAAGCGTCCGCGCCACGGTCGGCATAAACGGCAACTCCACTCGAATCCGGGCCACGGCGGTCAAGAGCCGACAACATGTCGAGCAAGGTTTGCCCTACCGCTGCCTGGCGATTGCCGCTTTTGTCTAAAAATCCGACGATGCCACACATAATCGCCTTCTCGTTCGGTTTGGTCTTCGGTGTTTAGGATAACGGCGCTTTGGAAGTGTATACGGCTTACCGGCGCAGGGTGTCAAGTTTGAAAATAGCAAATAGAAGCTTGACGTGACGTATATGTCAGAATATATGTACGTCATGAATACAAAGCTCACCTTACGAATGGATGAAAGACTCGTCGAAAAAGGAAAATTTGAGGCAGACCGCCGAGGCAAATCAGTCTCTCAGATGGTTGGCGACTTTTTTGACTCGCTCAGTACGCCCAATCAGCACGCCGTAAAGAAACTCCCCCCGCTTACGGCTTCGCTTGTCGGCGTACTGAAAGGGCACCGGACGGATGCGGACTCATACAAGAAGCATCTCCGGGAGAAATATCTGTGAAAATACTGATCGATACAAATGTCGTGCTTGACGCTCTATTGGGCCGAGAACCGTTTGTACAATCTGCGACGCGAATCTTTGCGCTGACCGAGCAATCCCGGCTGGAATCCTATCTCTGTGTAACCACTATCACGACTGTCGATTATCTTTTATCGCAAGCGCTGAAAAAACACGCAGCACGCTCCGCCTTAAAGCGTCTGATAGAACTCTTTGAAATCGCGCCGGTCAATCGACCTGTGATTGAGGCAGCGCTCAGAAGCAAGATAACGGATTTTGAAGACGCAGTACTGGAGCAAGCAGCGTATCTGGTCGGTGCGCAGTCAATAATCAGTCGGGACGCTAAGGATTTCAAAAAGTCAATTGTCAAAGTTCTCGACCCTGCGGAGTTGTTGAACTCGCTCGAACTTTAGAGGCCAGCGGGCGTCTGAACGAATTGTTTGAGCCCTCCCTATTGCATGAAATTCAGCGGACTGCCGGCGATGAGGGGTTGCAGGTTGCGACGGTACTCCTCTGGTTTTGCAACCTCTTCGACCAGCCATTCAATATCGCGTTCGTAAAAATACGACATCAGGGTAAACAAGGTGTTATAGGCATCGACATAGCGGTTACACACATACGCGACCGTCTCCGCCCCGCGGCGTTCGACCGGGGCGTAGTGGGTGATCAGATCGGCGTCGCTCATCGTCCGCTGGGTATCATCGTCGACAAAGCGTTGATTCTCCTGCTCCATGTCGGTCACCAAATCATTCGCCTCGTGGCACAGATCAAGCTCAACCGTGACCGGTAAGGCAATATCCAGGATGGGCGGTTTCCGTTTGGCGAACCGCTGCAAGGCGCGCCGTGCACCCTCGCGAATACGGGCGTGGCTCTCGCTCAGGGGAAGATGTAGACCTTTAAAATAACCGAGCGATTTTTTGACCTCGACATATTCGATGTCGCCGAGCAGCGGACGAGCCTGCTCAATGGTTTTGTCGTCGCCGGACAGCATCAGAATAGGCACGCCGAAGCTGCTGACCAGAAAGCCGTTCAGCCCATATTCTCCAACCGACAGGCCGTTTATTCGCACATCCTGAAAGGCCGGGATCCAAGTGTGGCTGAGTATGCCGTCCTGTGTCCCGGCTTTGGAGTGATAACCAATAAACAGAGCCCCATCAAAGCCTGGGTTAAAGCCTTTGAACTGGCATAGATTGCGCTTCATCCCGGACTTCAGGGTGGCCTTACGATGGACGTCCTTAGGGCGGATATTGCACATATAACCGTGCGAGTCTGAGACCACTATGTCGGTCGCCCCCCCTTCGATCGCACCCTGAACGGCGGCGTTCACGTCCCCGGCCATGATCTGCCGAAAAGTTTTATAACCCGGTAAGCCCTGAAAGACCTCCTCCACGGTTTCCACTCCGGAGATGCCTTCCATATCCACCGATATGAAGATTCGCATATGACCCCCTTGTCCGACTCGTTCAGGTAGGACACCTGTCGGGCAGGTCAGCCCAACCCGACAGGCACGCGTACTCGCCAGTCACTCATCATCCTGCCAGGCCGCGGCCGCCTCGCGCATGGTTGTGAACCAGACCCCGGGCTTCGCGTAGACGTGTTGGATCACGCTCTCCAGCCACGCCGGCTTAAAATCCCGTCCGCAGCACTGCGGGTGAAGAATCGTATTCCATATGCCACCCGGGACGTGTTCGTAACAATAGTCGAAACTCGACGTGAAAATTTCCTTCGACTGGGAAGGAGTGTGGAAAGGGGCCGGGTTGAACCAGGGATTTTTGGGATCGAGATAATAGCCCATGAATTCAAACTGAGCGAAATCATTGGTATCCCAGTGCAGGGGTATCTCCAGTAGTTCCGAGGGCTGCCCCCAGGTGACCTCAAAGGGCTCCTCGGTTTGGATCGTATCGCCAATCCGCAGTCGATAGGGCAAAAAATCATGGCCCTGCAAACTGCTGTCATAGACAAAATCCAGGTCGATCAGATGCTGCGGCACATGCTCACCCAACCAGTCTCCAATGGGCGAGCGGAACCCGATGGGCCGTTCGCCCACGGTTTTCTCCAACAGCTCAATCTGCTGCTCGAGATAGACGCGTTGCTCGTCCGGCGAGGCCGGCTCGACCCCACTCATAGCCAGACCGACCTCGGAAGGTTGGTGGTACATGCTATGGGCCGCAATTTCATGGCCCCGACGATGTGCCTCCTGCACGACATCTCGAAAGAGTTTGGCACTATGACCAGGAGTAAAGAAGGTCGCTTTGATGGAATATTTATCGAGGATGTCCAAGATGCGCGGCATGGCCACCCGAGGGCCGAATTCTCCGCGTGAAAGGGGGTTGGCGGTCGGAGAGCGAAAAAACCCCAGCCACAAAGCCATGGCATCGATATCGAAACAAAAACAGCAGGCCATTTTTTTGCCGTCCGGCATCTGTACCTTGCCCATAGACCCTCCTTAGTCCGAGCGTTGAGACTGCTTTGTCATGTGCTATCGCGTGATCTGCCTCTTGGTCTGTCCCTCCTTAG
Source organism: uncultured Binatia bacterium (SeqCode) (assembly GCA_965243855.1). Classification (GTDB taxonomy): domain Bacteria; phylum Desulfobacterota; class Binatia; order Bin18; family Bin18; genus Bin18. The sequence goes on from CBDEWE010000003.1 coordinate 1,391,504, forward strand.
TAAGTGTTTCTGCTCATTTTCTTCTACTGAACCCGAGAAGAAGAAGGCAAGAGTGAATCCAATAATTTTTCTCGAAATCGTTCCGGGTAGCCTAACGAAAATGGGGCATGACTTTCTCCGCAAACAGACGCATCGAGCGTTCAACCCGGTCCTGCGGCAGCCCCCCGAAATTCATCCAGCACAGCAGTTCCCCCACTCCGGCTGCTTCCATTTCACGCACCCGGTCTACAATCCGTTCCGGCGAGCCAAACAGGACGGTTTCTGCCACAAGCTGCTCCCAGGTGATGGTGGCCAAACGCTCGGCCAGGGCGCGAAACTGAGGCTGTAGGGTAGGGGGCGCGGCCTCGATATGTTCGGGAACAAGAAAGCGGGCCAGGGAGTGTTGATACCACAGTTCCGCCTCTTGGGCTTCGCGCAAAGCCTGAGCGTCGGTTGGCGCGACATAGATATGGCGCGACACTCCCCACGACTGGAGTGCTGTCCGTATGGCGGCCTCGGAGTGTCCGGCTTCACTCAGGGCGGCAGTATAGATGTCCCGATTCTGCTCGATCTGGCTGAACGGGCCGAACAGGATGGAATTCAACATGGACCAGCCACGCTGTGCCGCCATCCGCATGGTCTCGGGACTGACGCAGACGAGGGAGAGGGGCGGATGCGGTTTCTGGTGAGGCTTGGGAATAACCGGAATGTCTTCAATGCTGAAGAACTTCCCGTGGTACGAGACTCGCTCCTGCGTCCAGGCCTGGAGCATAATGTCTACGGTCTCGCCAAAGCGCTCTCGGCTTTCTATCTGCGGAACCCGGTAGCCAACAAACTCTACCGGACGATTCCCCCGTCCGATTCCAACGCGCAGCCGCCCCCGGCTAAGAATATCGACAAAGGCAATTTCTTCGGCCAGACGAATGGGATCATGAAAGGGTAGGATCACCGCGGCCAGCCCGATGGCGATCCGTTCAGTCCGAGCGGCAATCGCAGCGGCCAGCGCCATTGGGCTGGTTGAAATGCCATACTCAATAAAATGGTGCTCGGTCAGCCAGACGCTATCGTAGCCGAGTTCTTCACTGAGCAGAATCTGCGCAAACTCCCGATGAATGACCTCTTCGTGCGAGCTACCTGGGGGAGCCTGAAGAAAATAATAGGTGCCGAAACGCATGGTCTGTTCCTTTGCTGCTGTCGGAAGAAGAGGGGCCTTCCTTTTCCTAGCAGAGATAGACCGGAGTGGGCAGGGCAAGGGGCAGGTCGTGTATCAGTTTGGTATTGTCAAATTATCGCAGAGAGAGCGAAAAGTGGTAGGGGGAGTAGGAAGAATATCTCGCTCATGATCTGTTGCTCTCTCCGGGGTGGGAGGTACGGCCCACCTGAGGCCCATTTTTACCCTCGGGTGGGAAAGCCAAATTCGCGAGTTCCATAACTTGACAATACCCTTCGTTAAGTTGACGCATTGATCGCTGAGAATATAGTAGAGAATAGGCTGAGCTAGCAGATAGAATCCTGGCCCTACTGTGGATCGCCACGTCCAGGCAACGCACTCGTGTTCGCTGCGGCAAGAAACGTCCGCCAAGTAAGAATCCAAGGAGGAGGAAATGATGGAATCATTCTTTCGAGCTATCATTCGTTTCCGCTGGCTGGTCATTGGCCTGGTCCTCGGGAGTACGGTGCTGGCCGTACTCCCGATTCAAACATTACGCTTTGATAACGATGTTGAGGCCATGTTCCCCTTCGATGATCCGATCCTCACCTATAGCAGAGTGGTTGAAGAACGATTCGGCATCCGTGATCTCATTATGATCGGGGTACTGAACGACAACGCCGACGAGAATGGCGTCTTTAATCCGCGGACCTTAGGTATTGTCAAAGAGTTCTCGGAACGTCTTGCTCTGCAACCCGGTATCAAAGCCATCCGGGACGAAGATGTGGCCAGTATCGCCACGATGGATAATATCACTGGCACCGTAGACGGTATAAACGTTGATCCGTTTATGGAAGCCGTTCCCGACACAGCCAATGCGCTGGCAGATCTTAAACAGGCCATCTTCGCCAATCACATGTTCGTCAATTGGGTCGTATCGCAAGACGGGACGGGATTGCTCATCATGGCCAAGATGGAGCCAACTGAAGACACACAGGCAGGCACGGCGCAACGGATGGCTGTGTATACCACGATCCGTGGCATGGTCGAGGCTAAAAAGGCGACGGGCGTGCCAGAAGAATTTCATATTGCCGGGCGTGGAGCGATCGAAGTCACCTTGTCGGAGGAGGAAGCGCGCGACATGGCAACCTTCTTACCCCTGACCTTGGTCGTGCTTCTGGGAACCTTATATTGTACGTATCGAAGCCTGCGCGGCGTCCTCCTGCCGCTGGCAGTCGTGGTCGTGTCGGTGATCTGGACCCTCGGTATTATGGCCGCGCTTGGTATTCCTATGTACTTTGTCACCTCCATCATGCCGGTCGTTCTCATGGCCATCGGCGTGGCGGATGGCATTCATATTCTGAGTCGCTATTACGAAGAGCTGTTGGAGCATCCGGATATTTCCTCAGCTGACGCTGTGATTGTGACCATGAGTGAGATGTGGCAGCCCGTCATTTTGACCTCGCTGACCACCGCAGCCGGGTTCTTATCCTTTCTGACTGCGACCGTTGTCCCTATCCGCTATTTTGGGGTGTTTAGTGGAGTGGGAATCCTGGCCGCGATGCTCTTCTCGCTGACCTTTTTCCCGGCCATGTTGAGTGTGTTGTCGCCGACCGTCAGCCAGGGCCTCCGCAATCAAATGCGCCGGAGTGGAGACCTGGCAGCCGCCGGCTGGGCAGCCAGCTTCTTGGCGCGCCTCGGTCGCGGTGTGGCACGTCGTCCACTAGTGGTGTGGGTGCCGGCCGCGCTCGTTGTTGTGCTGTGCGTGCTCGGCACGCAACGGATTGTCGTGAACTCGACCATGGTCGGGATGTTTCACCCATCCCACGAGATGCGTGTTAGCGATAGGGTCCTGCGCGATACATTTCAAGGCACCGTGCCTATCTATGTGGCGATCGAAGGGCATGAGCCTGATCGGCTCAAAGATCCGGTCCTGCTCGATCAACTGGACCGCCTGCAAACGCGAGTGGAGCAGGATCCTGATGTGGGTGGATCGTTGTCGCTCGCGGAATACATCAAACGCATGAACCGAGTCATGAATGAAGATCGTCCCGAGATGGAAGTCATCCCGACCTCTCGTGATCTGGTTGCCCAGTATTTGCTGCTGTATTCGTTTTCGGGTGATACGGATGATTTCGACGATGTCGTGGACTATGACTACCAACATGCCAACGTAGCGGTCTATATGCGGTCCGATAGGACCCGAGACGTCGAACGTGTCGTGCAGATTGTCCGCGATTTTGCGGTCGAGGAATTTGGCCAGAATGGAGCCTCCGAGTCTACCGCGCATGATCCGCTGGGACTCCGCTTGGGCCGCTGGTTGGCCGGTATTGATCCCACGGTGGCGGGGTGGGAGACAAACAGCGGCTTTCGAATCGGGATTGCGGGCAATGGCTACCTCCTGAACCGCCTGAGCGAACTGATTGTGTCCGGGCAACTGGCGAGCTTGGTGACCTCGCTCGGCGCGGTCTTTCTGCTCACCACGTTCATGTTTCGCTCGTTCGTTGCCGGGCTGATTAATGTCCTGCCGATTAGCCTGGTGATGATTTTTAGCTTTGGGCTGCTGGGGCTGCTGAATATCCCGCTGGAGATTGGGAAATCGCTAACTGCCGCGATGACCATCGGGATTGGCATCGATTATACGATTCACTTTCTGAGTAAGTATCGGGTCAAAGTCCGAGAGGGGCTCCAAGACGGTCAAATAGACCCCACGCAGATTACAGCGGCCACGATGGCCACCTCCGGCAAGGCCATCTTTTTTAATGCGGTCGTGGTTATCGGCGGCTTCCTGATTTTTCTCACCTCGAACTTCGAGTCCCTCTTTTACCTGGGTGTCATGCTGTCCCTCAGTATGGGGGCCTGCTTAATTGTGTCGATGACGGTCCTGCCGGCGGTCTTGAATCGGTTTCAACCGCGTTTTGTGTATGGCGATAAATGAGCGCTCGCTGTGCCGCCGCAAACGGCCGACCGGATCATTTCAACGAGAGAAGAGGAGGGAGAAAGGGAAGGCAACAAACGCCATTGACATGTCGCTCGCAGCACTCCTCTCATCAAGTGGCTGGCATATATGAATGACACGGCAAAGGTGACCCCAGAGGTCAGTTTCACGCTCTTGCTCGCAACGCTGGCGTGCACAGTGTTCTCTCTGATGACGGCCCAAGGCATGCTTGGCCCGCTCTTACGGGACATGGCGCAAGACCTGGGGACGACCGTGCCGACCGGGGCGCAGTTGGCGACAGCGGAAACTATTGCATGGGCGGCAACTGCAGTGATGATTGGTCCCTTCTCGGATGCCTACGGACGGAAGCCTTTCTTACTGTGCGGCGCGCTCTTGGTGAGCGCCGGAGCCATAGGGATGGCTCTTGCTTCCAGCCTCTCGATTGCCTCGGTGTTTCGTATCCTGGCCGGTATCGGGGGCGGCATGATCCCCCCGACATGCGTCGCTATCATTGGCGATTTCTTTCCTGAAGAGCGACGCGCGTCCTCTATTGCGACCATTGCCATGCAGCCTGGGCTGAGCAGTATCTTTGGCGTGCCTTTGGCTGCGCTGCTGGCGGCTGCAGCGGGCTGGCGCACCACTTATAGTGTCGTTGGGGTAGCGGTGTTGGGGTGTGCGGTGGCCTTGTTTTTTCTCGTTCCGTATCGTCGCAGTGACGGCATCTCTCTTGACCTCTCACAGAGGCTGCGGAAGATCGGGCGGTTTCCTGTGACGTGGTCGCTAACGGCAGCCAATATGACCGGTCGCCTGTCGATGGGCGTGATGATGATATTTTTCCCGGTCTTTCTCCAGGTCACGTATGATTTGGGGACCGCAGAGGTGGCACTGCCCGTATCGCTCATGGCCGTCGGGGCAACGCTTGGCACGTATCTCGGGGGACAGATAGGGAAGCGACCGAATCGCCTGCTGCTTGGGGCCCTCACGATAGGCTTTTCTACGCTCCCGGCTCTGGCTGTTTTTGTATGGGGGGGCAGTTTGTGGCTCACAGTAGGGACGGCAAGCGTCTTTATGGCTTGTGTTATGCCGGTGACCAGTCTGCTCATGATTGTGGGAGCTGAACTGGCCGGTCCCTCCCGAGGGACGATGGTGGGGCTTCTATCCGGTAGCGGATTTTTGGGCTTCGCGGTTGCCTCCTCGTTAGGCGGCTTCCTTGTTGCCCAGATTGGCTATGGGGCGCTGTCCGTCGTACTGGCTGTGGTCACCGCAGCCAGTGGTCTCTGCTTACTCTTTCTGCAACACAGCCAGGCCGAGCAGCGCGCTCGTGCCTATTTCGGCGCTGACACGCAATAGGCGCGAACGGCCCAAAAGGGAAATTTGGCCCACCCTCGATATAAGGACGAATGAGCAAGCATGGTCGGGACAGGGGAGAGCATCAAGAAGCGATCAAAGAAGGCTGCGAGCAGATACCGCCCCATGAGGGGCAGATGCTCGGGCCTAAGGGGCGAGACTTGCTGCAATATGTAACAGCGATATATCCGCCCCGCGTGGCCCAATGAGGGATAAGCCGATCGGGCAACCATCAAGAGTACCCAACGGCAGGTTGACTTGAGGGAGACGGGCGAGGCCGGCGATACATAAGAGACTCAAGGCCTGAGCCCGAAACGCCTCCAACTCATCCGAAGGTGTATTCCGAAGCGGGGCGATGCCGGGTGCGGTAGGGAGACATAAGACGGTATCCTCTCCGAGGAACGCATCCATTCGATCTCCAATCTGTTCTCGTTTTTCCTTGGCGCCGTCCACCTCGGCTTGCTGAATTGTTGCTGTCCACTCGAAACGTTTATGAATATCCGGCCCGAAAGCAGGCTGGACTGCGCGAATCCAAGCGCCGTGATTGGCCCAGATCTCCGCACCTTGCAGGACCCGGAAAAGCTGCATCCATTCCGAGAGTCCCCCAGGGTTGACCGTTACGGACTGGGCCGGACCGATCTCTGCGCTGAGCTTGTTGACTGCGGATTGGAGGGCTGCGGTGACAGCACCGCCCGCTAGAGCAAATGCGTCTGAGGCCAAGAGCAGTTGGCGTGGAGGCCGAGCGTCGCTCTGATCGTCCAGGAGCACCCGACCGACCTTTTCCAAGAGTCTGGCGTCTCGGGTAAACCAACCAACGGTGTCAAAGCTTGATGCGAGGGGGGCTATCCAGTCGAGCGGAATACGCCCGTGGGTCGGTCGAAAACCAAATATCCCACAGTAGCTGGCTGGTAAACGGACCGAACCGCCACAGTCGGTTCCAATGGCAAAATCCACCAGACCGCCAGCTACCGCGGCAGCCGAGCCACTGGAAGATCCTCCTGGGATACGACCCGCCGCGTTCGGATTCACCGGCGTGCCGTAGTGGATATTTTCACCATTGAGACTGTAGGCCAGCTCATCCGTGTGCGTTTTGCCCACAATATGGGCGCCTGCGTCGAGGAGACGTTGCACCGCAGGAGCTGTGGTCTCAGCTACGGGGTGGGTCCGGAGCCAGTCTGGATTGCCCGCTCCAGTGGGGTGCCCCTTGATATGGAAGACGTCTTTTACCGCAAGAGACAGAGTAGCGAGCGGCCCTGTCTCTGAACCGGGAAGCGTGATGTGGGTGTGGTGACAGAATGCGCCTAAGGTATCGTTCATGGTAGCCTCAAGGCCGATGCAGTTCCGCCGGTTTTCTGGTGAATGTCTGCCGGCCGCGTTTGAAGCCGTACAGAGGGACTACGACTTCTGCTACCGCGGCTTCAGGAGCCGTGCAGTCCAGGACAACCAGATCGGCTGCTTTTCCGACTTCCACGCCATAGTCTTCGAGTCCCAGTATTTGGGCTGAATATTGAGTGATCATATCAAAGCAGGCCCGTACTTCTTCCTGATTATCGACCTGGCAGATATTGGCATACAGGTTGGCCATGCGAATCAACGAACAGTCGCCAAACGGCGTGAAGGGATTGAGAACATTATTAGTCGAGAGCGAACAGGTAACGCCTCGCTGTATGAGTTTATGCACCGGAGTCACGCCCCGAATAATATTGTGATCCTGGTGACGACCCATCAGGTAGAGGTCCGTCGCGGGCAGCACGGTGACCGCGACGCCGATATTCGCCAGACGCTGGGCGAGGGCGAAAAATCGTTCTGGAGAAATGGTTGACATCTTGGTCACATGGCCGACCGTGACCCGGCCCCCATAGCCAAATTTTTCCGTCAGATCGCACACATACTCAATATCCATCTCGTCCGAGGTATGGCCAAAGTCTAAATGCATATCGATATCAACGTTGAACTCGCGAGCCAGTTCAAAGATGCGATCTATCTGACCGTGTGGATCAGTGTCCGTATAAGGGGCTGCCCCAATAACGCTCGCGCCCCGATTGAGCGCAGCAACTAAAAGTTCATCGGTCCCTGGATTATTAAGCAAGCCTTCTTGCGGAAAGACACACACCTCGAGATCCAGCGCCCACTTATATTCCTCGATGAGGGGGAGTACCCCGTCGAGTCCACGCAGCCCTATGCCTGGGTCAACCTCAAGGTGAGTACGTACCTGGGTGGTCCCGTGCAGTATGCATTTTTCTAAGGTGCCTGCTGCCCGCTGATGTACGTCTTCTGCCGTGAAAGCCTGTTTGGCTGCCGTGACTTGGGTCAGGACTTCTTCCAGATCACCTTCGGCCGACTGGCAGCGGTCCAGAATGCAGGATTTGTCCAAATGGATATGGGTTTCAATGAAACCTGGTGTGACTAAACGACCCCGCAGATCAAGCTCACGCCCTTCGGCTGACAGCTTGGATTCGATAGCTCCTATGCAGCCATTCTGGATACCAATATCAACGGTCGTTCGATCTTCCTGCCCGACAATGCGTCCATTTCTGAGAATAAGGTCCATGCTGGCCCCCTTTTCCGCTCGTCCTTCCTACTGGTTGAGTCGAGCCCGAACGGCGTCATTCCTCCTTGTCGGATGATTGCGGTCTGCTCACATGGTCGCTGCTTCTTTGCCTCTCAGGTCGGTATAGCGTCCTTCCGACAGCTTCTTGGTGCGGTGAGCGCCTGAGGTCGTGTGTCCATATTTGGGGGGATTATCAGGACCGCAACAGGTCTCGATACACTGGATGGCCGCGTCGTAGTTTGGTTGGTGGAAAAAGGCGAGAGAGAGCCGGTCCTGACGCGCCTGCGGACGCGGGGGGTTCACGACGCGATGCAGTGTCGAGACCCAGCGGTCGTTCGTCCACTCTGCCATCAGATCACCCAGATTCACCACAAAAGTTCCTTCGACGAGCGGCACGTCAACCCACCGCCCTTCTCGCGTGTAGACCTGAAGGCCTCCGGCTCCACTATCCGGACACAGAATGGTCAAGCTCCCCAGATCCGAATGCTTACCTGCGCGCAATTGGTCGGGCTCGGGCTCTTCAAGCTGGGCAGGGTAGTAGAGCGCGCTGAAATTGGTGATGTGTTTATCGATTTTATTGTTGAAATAGGTCTCCGGTAGCTCCAGGGCGAGGGCGAAGCTTTGCATCAACGCTTCGGCAAGACGCTCCATCGCCTGATAGTAGGCCTCCCAGGTAGAGCGCATGTGGGCGGGCCGGGCCGGCCATTGATTTGGGGCAAAATAGGTCCCGGCCTGGGAGCCCGTATAGTACGTGTCTGCGGGGACATCGACCGGTCCTATGCTGAAGTGTTCAACGAGATCGGGCGGGGTCTCAACGCCCTGCGTTAGCGCGGCGGTCTGGCCTCCGAGGGGAAGGTACCCCCGGTAACGGTCCGGCGGCATACGAAGTTGAAATTTCTCTTCAAGCGGTAAGGCGAAATATTCGCGTGATACGGCTCGCATTGCCTCGATGCTCGACGGCGAAACCTGATGCCCGCTGATCAGAAAGAAGCCAATCTGTTCGCAGACGCGGCCGATTTTCCGGGCGACTGATTGTTTTTCCGCTTGGCCGCCTTCGAGAAACGGCTGGAAGTCTATAAGAGGAATAACTGACTGCTGACCCATCTTGGTTCCCTCCATTCCAACGCTGTGACTTGAGCCGTTCCGGTCTTATTATAGGGAGATACGCGTTGAGGGGAAACCGTGATTTGACCAGTTGTCCTCATTGATCATCACCCCTACAATCCCTTCGACGACAAGGAGGATGGCTTGGGCTCACGTATTGCACCACTCAAAACTGCGGACCTGCCTCCGCGTACCCGCTCGTTCTGGCAATTGGCCGGGCCGGGGGCTGTCCTGGTCGGGCTTTCCATCGGTGCCGGCGAACTGGTGATGTGGCCGTGGATTACGGCCAAGTTTGGGGCCAGCATGGTCTGGGCCGCAGCGCTGGGCGTCTTTCTGCAACTCTGGGTCAACTTTGAGATCGGTCGCTGGACCATCGTCACCGGCGAAGCGCCGTATACCGGCTTTGCCCGGGTCTGGATGGGCTTTATTTATATCCTGCTGTTTCTGACTTTCGCCGGGCTGTTTCTGCCCGGCTGGGCGCGAGTTTCCGGCGCGGCGCTAAAGGGCCTGATTTTCGGACCGGACGGCCCTGGAGCCGACTGGATGTGGACCGGCCTGACCTTTGTGTTGATCGCCGCCACGCTCTTTGGCCCCAAAGTCATGTACCAGGCCATGGAACGGATCGTCATCGGCATGGTCGTCTTCATTACGCTGGGGCTGACTTTTGTCGCCTTCCAGGTCGGAACCATGGAACATGTTGCCGAGATGGCCCGTGGGCTGGTGAACTTCGGCCATATCGAATTGACGGAGGATTTCCCCTTCAGCCGCTTTTTCGGGGCTGTCGTGTTCGCCGGCGCCGGAGGAGCTGGCAACCTGTGGTACGCTTTTTATCTGCGCGACAAGAACATCGGCATGGGGGCGCGTATGCCCCGGCTCCAAAATCCGCTGCGGGGCGGGTCGAACGAGGAGGAGGCCACCGGCTATCTGTACCCGGAAACGGAAGCCAACCAACGTGCCTTCAAGGGCTGGTTTCGCTGGATACGCCTGGACCAGTGCCTGTTCTTCTGGGGGCTGAACAGCTTCACCATGTTTCTGTTCATGTTTGGGGTGCTGTGTGTCTTACGCCCCAGCGGTGTCGTCCCGGCAGAGGGACGCATTATCTGGGATATGTCGCTGATTCTGGAAAACTCCATGGGTGCGGTGGGATTTTATCTCTTTCTGGCAATCGGCATGGCCACGCTCTTCAGCACCCAATTAGTCAGCGTCGACGGCAACGCCCGGGTCTGGTCCTATATCATCCGTACATCGTTCCCGTTTGGAGCAAAGATCGACCAGGCTAAATTGTACATTCCCTTTGCTGTCCTCTTTATGGTTGCCGGCACGGTCAGCACGTGGTTTTTTGAGCGTTTTGCCGTCACCGGGCTGGGCTTTCTGTTTAACGCCGCCCTGCTCAGCGGGCTGACCATGGCTCTGTATGTGCCCTTGATGCTGTATATGAACCTGCGCACCCTGCCGCCCTCGGCTCGACCGGGGCTGGTGTCGATTGTCATGATGCTTATCGCGTCGGTGATATACGGCGGCTTTGCGCTGTACTCGCTGTGGATCACGATTTTCTAAAAGCGACTCTACCTTTTATCCTGTCAACGTGACGGGACGATACGGAATTTCCGTCTCCCAACAATGCGATAGGTCTCGAAATCATTATGGTCGATCGTGCAGATCGTGGACAACGACTCTCGCCGAGCAAGATGCACCAGGGTTGCGTCGGCAAAGTCCATGGGGTGGTCGCTGTAGCGTTTCATGAGCCGGTCCAAGTCTGGCATATCGGAGTCCGTTATCGGCAAAACAATAATGGCTCCTGAGCGGACGAATCGCCATGCCGCTTCAACATCGTGTGGATGATCACCAAGAAGATGAAAGAGTTCTGTGAGGACAGCGGCTGTCGTGGCGAGGGGAAGACGAAGCGCGGCGAAGGCTGTGACACATTGATCATGCCAGCGATCCTTCCCATTCAGAAGGGCGAGAATCGCTCCTGTATCAATGAGCCCGTGTGCGTGCATGTCGCTCTCGAATTTTTTGACGAACCCGCTCTTTCGCCAGTGTTGCCAGATCGGGGTCTCCACTGCTCAGCGTTCCGAAACACTCTTGGGCGGCGGAGTGTAAACGCTGCTGTTGCTCGTCCTCCCCATTGAGCGAGGAAGATTCTTGCAACCAGTCGCGCACAATAGAGTCAAGTAATTGGGCAACGCTGGTCTTTTCGGCCCGAGCGACTTGTTCGAGCGCACTTTTCAAGTTGGTATCCACCCGCCAGCTATACACCTCTGTCTTGTTCATGCACGACAGTGTAGTGCGTTCTTAGTGAGGAGTCAAAAGTGTACTGGTGCGATCCGGCTGAGGCGAGCAGGAAGGTTGCGGGGTGCGGCACTTCTGGGTAGAAGTTCCTCACTACGTTGTATGGGGGCCGATATGTCACTGCTCATAAAAATGGCCGGACTCCTGCTGCTCTCTTTTGGCGGGATCATCTGCTAAGTCTGCACGAGCGGTGAGAAGGGAGAGGGTATGGCTGGACCTGTGTGTTTGATTACTGGGGTAGGCCCCGGAACCGGAGCGTCGCTCAGTCGCCGCTTTGCCCAAGGCGGCTATCGCGTAGCTATGCTGGCCCGGACTCAGGAGCGTTTATCGCAACTGGAGCAAGAAATTGCAGGCTCGCGCGGCTATGTGTGCGACGTGTCTGACGAAGCCGCCGTCAACGCCACGGTCGCCCAGGTGAAAGAAGAAATGGGCCCGCCCGAAATCCTGATCCACAATGCGGTGGGAGGTGCGTTCGGCACTTTTCTCGAAATCGAGCCGCAAACGCTGTCCGATAATTTCCAGGTCAATACAATGGGGCTGCTGTATCTGGCCAGGGCGGTCGCTCCGGATATGATCGAAGCCGGTAAGGGTGTTATCATATCCTCCGGGAATACTTCTGCGTTACGTGGGAAGCCTCGTTTTGCCGGCTTTGCCCCGACCAAAGCCGCCCAGCGCATCCTCTCGGAGTCTATGGCCCGCACCCTGGGGCCGCAGGGTATTCATGTCGCCTATATCGTCATCGATGCCGTGATCGACTTGGCCTGGACGCGCAAGATGCTGCCCGACAAGCCGGACGATTTTTTCATTCAGCCGTCGGCCATTGCCGATACCGCCTACCACGTCGCCCATCAGGACCGCTCGGGCTGGTCGTTCAATGTGGAAGTCCGGCCGTTTGGCGAGGAATGGTAGCGACTGTTGCGGGCTGTGGGTGCTGCTCTCAACTGTGGCCACCCCTTTTGATAGAACACCGAAGCCGCCTGTAGGTCGGCGGCTTTAGTAGGGCCTCCCGTCTTTATGCGTAAACGTCCAGGTGCCATCGGCTTCGGAATTTGCGCAGATATCATCGTCGGGATAGAACACCTCATCGCCCGACGTTCGATCTCCTATTTCAAGATACGTCACCGCATTTTCTGAACGATTCAGAAGATGGTGAGCGGTTTCTTCACCGGCCCGAAACCCAACGCATTCGCCAGGGCTCAGGATATATTCACGGCTTCCGTAGACCAAGGTCGGGGTGCCGCTCAGTATATAGACGAATTCGTCCTGTTGAGAGTGCTGATGTTTCAACGCAGGCATCGATCCAGGAGACAATGTGGTCAGGTTGACCCTAAAATTTTTCAAATGAAAAAGGTCACCAAGTTTTCTCTTGATGCGGCCGCTCATCAGAGACGCATATGGCTTGGGGTAATTCGATTTCTTTGAAGGCGCCGGAACCTCTTCCGCGAGGATTGGTCTCAGAGAACTCATAAAATCTCCTCCTCTGGGCGGAGTATAGGGTAACCTTAGTGCCATACGGAAGGCCGGCCATTTGGCGAAGAGTAGTAGACACGGGTGAGGGCGGTATATAGATTTCTGAGCCGTCACACACATAAGGAAGGGCCGCCGTGTGACGGTCCTTTCCCCATCCGTACCGGTCTCACGGAAAACCCTAAAGGAATACACCTGCGATGGAATCACAAACCGCGAACTCTTCGCACAGCGTCCGCTACCAACCGGATGAGCGGCCGCCGCGTACGCTTGCCGTCGGTCTCGGCTTCCAGGCCGCTATCCTCACGTTTACACCAATAATCACCTTGCCACTCGTCATAATGCAAGCGGCGGACCAGGGCGCAGCCTACACCTCATGGGCCATCTTTATGGCCGTGCTCATCAGCGGGATCACCACGATCGTGCAGGCCGTGCGGGTCGGGCGGTTCGGGGCCGGGCACATCTTGATCATGGGTACCTCTGCCTCTTTTATCGCCGTTTGTATCACGGCGCTCACAGAGGGTGGGCCGGCGCTGCTCGCGACCCTGATTATCGTCTCATCGGCGATCCAGTTCGCCCTGGCAGCACGCTTGTCGTTGCTCCGACGTTTTGTCACACCAGTCGTGTCCGGTACGCTTCTTGCCCTGATTGTTCTCACCGTTATTCCAGTCGTATTCGACATGATGACCAAAGTGCCCGAGGGCACGCCGGCGTCCGCAGCTCCAGCGTGTGTCGTTGTCACCCTGAGCATCATTACGGCTCTGACCCTACGCGCGCCGGGCTCCTGGCGGCTATGGGCTCCGGTCATTGGGCTGGGCGGTGGCTGTATCGTTGCTGTGTTCTTCGGCCTCTATGATACACAGCGCGTTGCTGATGCAGCGTGGGTCGGCCTGCCGCATATCGCCTGGCCTGGCCTGGATCTCACATTTGACGGGCGCTTTTGGCTGCTCCTGCCGTCGTTCGTCTTTGTGACTCTGATCGGGGCTGTCGACACGATTGCGGATACCACCGCCATTCAGCACATCTCGTGGCGCGACCGGCGTGCGGTTGATCTGCGTCTTGTCCAAGGCGCAGTCAATGCGGACGGTCTCGGTAATCTGTTGTCCGGTTTGGCCGGCACCATCCCGAACGCCACTTATTCAGCAAGCGTCTCCCTTGCCGAATTGACGGGGGTCGGCGCGCGGAGTGTTGGTGTGTATATCGGGCTCATCTTCATCGGGCTGGCCTTCCTGCCCAAAGTGACAGCCCTCCTGATCGCAATTCCTGCGCCTGTGGTCGGCGCGTATCTGTTCGTGCTGATAGCGCTGGTTTTCGTGCAGGCATTAAAGCTTATGGTGCAGGATGGGATCGACACTCGTATGTCGCTCATCGTCGGGATCGGATTCTTGGTCGGAGTAGGCTTTCAAAGCCAGGCCCTTTTCACGGACTATCTGAGCGAGACCATAAGCAAGATGCTCGAAGACGGCATGACGTCCGGTGGCCTGACCTTGCTCGTGCTGCTCCTGTTCATGGAGTTGACCGCGCCCCGGCGGAGCCGCCTTGCAATGGAATTGGATATTGCGGGCCTGCCCCAGCTTGACGTCTTCTTGCGTGCGGTGGCTACCCGTATGCGTTGGGACCTCGCAGCCACGGAACGCCTCTGCTCCGCTGGCGAGGAAGCGCTGTTGAGTCTTGTCCACCAGGAGGAGGACGAGGCCGACCGAGAAGGACGGCACCTGCTCGTGGTGGCGCGAAACGACCACGGAACCGCGGAGCTGGACTTCATCGCCGCACTTGGAGAAGACAATCTGGAAGACCGCATGCTGATTTTGAGAGAGCAGGTCGACAGACCGAACGAACGCGAACTCTCGCTCCGTCTGCTTCGGCACTTCGCGTCGTCCGTCCGACACCAGCAGTACCATGACATCGACATCGTGACGGTACGCGTCGACGGCTCCGGGTAGTCTCTCACCCATCCCCTCCTCGGAGGGGTGGCGCGGAGCGCCGGGGTGGGTCTTCCCCGACCCAATGGCCTTCCACATCTGGCGACCGCTGGTTTCTGGGAATGTGCATCGCACGTCTCAGGGGAAGGGTGCTCACCGCTCAAAGTCGCTGGCACTGCGGACAAAAATGCGTACTACGTTGTCCGACCAGAGTGCGTTCAATCGAGGTCCGACACCGCCGACAGGGCTGGCCCGTTCGGCCATAGACCCGGAAGAAATTCTGGTAGTTTCCCTCAGGATAAACCCAATCAATGGCTGCGCCGTTGTGCTTGATGCCGTCGTTCAGTGCCGCCCGGATTGCTTTATACAGCGCGGCCACTTGACGATCGTTGAGGTCAGCGGCTCGGCAGAAGGGGTGGAGTCTGGCTCGCCAGAGCGCTTCGTCCGCATAAATATTACCCACCCCGGCAATAAAAGATTGATTCAGCAGCAACGCCTTGAGGCCGCCGGTTTTTTTCGCAACCAGTGGCCGAAATCGCCGTAGCGTAAAGCCGGGTGCTAACGGTTCCGGGCCGAGATGGCCGGTCACGGTTTCAAGGTCGTCCACGCAATAGACCCGTCCAAACTTGCGTGCGTCATGAAAATGCAGGGTATAGCCCGTATCGAAACTACAGGTGAAATGTACATGCTTATGCCGCGGATAGCCGGTTTCACGGACCTCGATCCGCCCGCTCATTTTGAGGTGGATGACGAGATACCGAATGGAGGCGTCCGTACAGGACCGCAAGGTCAAAACGATATATTTCCCGCGCCGTCCGAGAGATTCGATCCGGTGGCCAGGCAAGGTGCGGGTGACCGCCCGAATGGACGGTCGTATGGAATTCTGCCAATTCCCCCAGGCGTGCGTGATCTCCGTCCCTATCAGAGGCGGATAGGTCGGCAGTCCTGCCTCCGCGGGTTCACCACGTGTGAGCTTACGGACAATGGTTTCCACTTCCGGTAGTTCAGGCATAGCCTATAGCCTCTCCATTAAAAAGTTGATAGCTGAACGCCAAGGAACGAGGAGGAGATTCAGACATGGCAGTGAAAAAGTTTTCAAGCGCGTACTACGTGGTCAACAATATGGACCAGGCCGTCAATTTTTACCAGGATATCCTGGGTCTCAATGTCAAATTTCGTGATGGCGACCGCTGGACCCAGTTCGACGTGAATGGGGTTGGAGTGGCCCTGGCCGACCCGAGCGAAGGCTCGGTTCCTCCGGGCGGCGGAGCCACCGTTGTGCTTGAGGTCGAGGACCTTGGGGAAATGCGTGAGAAGCTGACCCAAAACGGTGTCACGGTCAACGAGACCGTAGACATGGGTGGACATGGCAAATACTTCACTGCGGTGGACCCGGCCGGCAACATCGTCCAGATCTTCGCTCGCTCGTAGGAATAGGACCAAGGCGTATGGAGCAGATGCCTGTCCCTTCCCATGCGACCGATTTAACCTTGCTGACAGGTCGAACTTTCCTGTACGGTCCCAGATAAAAAAGGCGAAACAAAGAAGGAGGATACCAGATGAAAAATGGCAACCCTCTGAGGCGTATCGGCACAACGCTGTTGCTTATCGGGAGTGTGGGGCTCGTGCTGGGGATTGCGCAGATAGGCCATAGCCACGGGACGGGCGAAGGTGAAGTCCCGCTCTGGCAGTGGGAGCCGGAACAGTTTCAGCAGCACGTGGCCACGGTCCGGAGCGGTAAGGACCTGACGCCTGAGTCCTGGCCGGATGGGACGAAGGTTGCGGTGAGTTTGTCGTTTGACTTTGACACCGAGCCGGTCTGGATGGGGTTTCAGGGCCAGCAGAGTCCCTCGTATATGTCGCGGGGTGAGTATGGCGCGCGCTCGGGCATGCCGCGTATCTTCAACCTCTTGGACAAGCACGACATCCCGGCCACGTTTTTTATTCCTGCCATCTCGATGGTCCTGCATCCGCATATCATTGAGGAAATCAAGAAACACGCCGACTATGAGATCGGCTTTCACTCTTACGTGCACGAAAATCCGCTGACGCTGAGTGAAGCGGAAGAGCGCGCCGTGTATGAGAAAGCCATGAAAATCTTTGTCGAAAGGGTGGGCAAACGACCGTCCGGCTTTCGGTCCGCGGCCTGGGACCTGACCCCGGCGACCATTCAGATCGTCAAGGAAATGGGCTTTTTATACGAGAGCAGTATGATGGCGGATGACCGTCCTTACAGTCTGCTGGCCAACGGAGAAGAAACCGGACTGATTGAGCTTCCGGTCGAATGGATCCTCGACGATTGGCCCTTGTTTCAAATAAGCTGGCCGAGCCAGCACGTCAGTATCCGCAATGCAGACGACGTATACTCGATCTGGAAAGACGAATTTGACGGGGCCTATGAAGAAGGGTCCATGTATATTCTCACCATGCATCCCCAGGTCATTGGTCATCGCTACCGGATGAAAATGCTCGACAAGCTCGTCACCTATATGAAGAGTAAGCCCGGAGTGTGGTTCGCCACCCACGAACAGATCGCGCTCTATGTCAAGGAGCAGGCTGGACTGGGAGACGACGACACCTCGGCGGCAAAGCCCGCAGAGGATTAACCTGCCGGATAAGCATAGTGTCTGAGTTTGGAGACGAATAAAGGGGGGAAGCATGGCCTACGATCTGCTCATTACAGACGCTCAGATTTGTGACGGCACTGGCACGGCGCTCTTTCACGGTGCCGTCGGAGTCAAGGATGGGGTTATCACCGACGTTGGCTCGGTATCCGGACCGGCAACGCGGACAATCAACGCCGACGGTTGCGTGGTCGCCCCGGGCTTTATTGATATCCATACCCACTACGATGCGCAGGTATCCTGGGACCCTCTCCTCACCTGTTCGGGCTGGCATGGGGTGACCAGCGTCCTGATGGGCAACTGCGGGGTGGGTGTTGCGCCCTGTCGCCCGCAGGAGAAAGAGATTGTCTCGTGGGACCTGGTCAATGTGGAAGCCATGCCGCAAGAGGTGCTACTGAATGGCGTGGCCTGGGATGAGTGGGAGAGTTTTCCGCAGTATATGCGGGCCATTGGGCAACGCGGCACGGCGCTCAACGTGGGTTTTCTGGTGCCGTTGTCGAGCTTTCGCTATTTTGTCATGGGCGCCGAAGCCTCCGAGCGCGAGGCAACCGACGCAGAGCTCGCCCGCATGACCGCTCTTTTTCGGGAGGCCATGCAGGCCGGAGCGTATGGCTACTCGCTGAGCCTGCTCGACCAGCACATCGGCTACCAGGGTAAACCCCTGGCGAGTCGTATGGCCACCCAGAAGGAACTCTGCGCGCTCGGTCGGGTGATGCAAGAGCTGGGCAAGGGGGTCATCGAGATCGCGCTGACCCGGAGCGTGAGTGTGTTGACCGACGAGGAGTTGGAGTTGCTGCTGGCCATGGCCGAAGCCAGCCAGCGCCCGATCACCTGGCTGGCGCTCCTGGGACGATCGGATAAACCTGGTGTCTACCGGTCGGCCCTCGATCGCTTACAGCCTTTTTTCGACAAAGGGCTGCGGATTCCACCCCAAGTTACCCCGCGCCCCATCCAGCAATACTACACCCTCAAGGTGCCCTTTATCTTTGCAAGCCTGCCGTCGTGGAAGGAGGCGTTCAATCGGCCGGTTGCGGAACAGATCGCGCTCTACCGGAAGCCGGAGTTCCGCGCGGCCTTTCGCCAGGACCTGCAAATAGGCGGCGCCATTTTCACTAACCAGTGGAATCAGGTTCATGTTGTCAAGGTGACGAAAGACCATAACACCCGGCACTTGAACAAAAGCATCGCGGACATTGCCGCGGAAACGCACAGTGACCCTGTTGATACGATCCTGGACTTGGCCATTGACGAAAACCTGGAGATGGGTATTACGCTCTCGGTCATCAACACCAATCCTGACGAAGTGCGTGAGCTGATCACCCATCCCGATTGCCTCATCGGGCTGTCCGATGCTGGAGCGCATGTAGACCAGCATTGCGACGCCGGGGTGCCGACCTATCTGCTCGGGGAGTGGGTGAGAAAGCTCCAGGCCATGACGCTTGAGGAGGGCGTGCGCCGTCTGACCTCGGAGCCGGCCCGGTTTCTCAATCAGCCCAAGAAGGGTTGTCTTGCCGCGGGCCTTGATGCGGACCTCGTTATCTTTGATCCCGAGACGATCGGTCCTCAGCCGCCCGAATGGGTCAACGATCTGCCGGGAGAAAAGCCACGCTTGATCGAACGGGCCACCGGCATCCAGCATACCATTGTCGGCGGTAGTATCGTTTTTTCGGACAACGTTCACCAGGGCGGGCTGCCCGGTACGCTGCTCCAGCCGCTCTGATGGAGCTGTCGGATTACGCTACGCGAATCCGACCTGCGGGACTTGATCGACGTAAGCGACGCTTATGTGCCTCGCTCGGCGAGAAAGCGTCTGAGCGCGCCGCTTCGTCGCGCCACGGCCTTGAGCGGTTGTCTTTGTCCGCTGGGACGCGCCAGGAGACCCCGGCGTTCGTACTCCGTGAGACGCTCTTCGATCGTTTCCGGCCCCCGTTGGAACGGGCGGATTTCAGCCACGGGCTCTCCACGATAAGAAACCGTGATCGTCTTTCCCTGACGCACCTGCCGGATGATTTCCGAGAATTGTGCCTTGGCTTCGTAGGTGGAATATTCGGATCGCATCGATGCAATATAACGAGCCAGACTAGTCTGGTAAAATACGACTGCTCAAGGCTCGATAGGTAGATAAGAGCGGGGTGGGGGCGTAACCCACCCCCCGCTACGCGGTGCCCCTCCGAGGAGGGGAGAGGGGATGACCCTACGTCCGTCCAAAATGCTCGAAGATGCCGGTGTAGGTCTTCTTCTCCGGCGGGCGGTAGGTTTTATACTTGCTTGTGGTCTTGCCCAATTCGACCAGTGACTCGGCCATCTTGACGGCACACACCACGCCGTCGAGGACAGGTATCTCAAGTTCTCGTTCCAACTCATCCGCAAACTGGGTAAACCCGGCGCAGCCGAGTAGAATAGCCTCGGCATCGTCTTCGTCCCGCGCCTGGCGCGCTTCGATACGCAGCTTTTCGAGTGCCCCGGCCGGGTCCTTCTCCACATCAAGCACATACAGCGGAGAGGTACGGATACTCACTACCTTCTCCCGAAAGCCATACCCGGCGACCATTTCTTCGAGCATGGTGCGTGTCCGCGGAATCACCGTCACAATAGAGAAGCGCGCGGCCAGCATGGAGGCCATGTACAGAGAGGCTTCGGCGATGCCGACAACCGGCTTGGTAGTGTATTCACGCGCCGCGTGCAAACCCGGGTCGCCATAACAGGCGATAATATAGGCGTCGCACCGTTCAGCCTCTCCCTTTTGGATCTCTTCGAGCAGGCCGGGAATGCTCAGGTAGTCATCGTAGTAGGATTCAATAGAGGCCGGCCCGAATCGGGGGCTGACCGCTGTGATCTGGGTGCCCGGCCGGGCTGCCGACTCACCGGCCGCACCGATTGCGCGCGTCATTTCCTCGGAGGTGTTTGGATTGATGATCTTGATCTTCATGCCAATCCTTTCTGCCGAGCCAGTAATACCACCGTATCAGCCAAAATATCCGCACCCAGACAGATATCTTCCGCACTAGTGTCCTCCGCGACATCGTGGCTACGGCCGCCGATGCTGGGGATAAAGAGCATGGCAGTTGGGACATAGCGACTCAGGACCATGGCGTCGTGCCCGGCTCCGCTGGGCATACGCAGGGCCGGGACGGCCCGCTGCCGGGTCGCAGCCTCAATGGTATCGACCAGGGTGGCGTCCATATCCGCCGGGGTGATGCTCAGCAGATGGGCCACCTCAGCGCTGACGCCCTGTTGTCCATGAAACGTAGCGACCGCTGCGTTGATTTCAGCTTCCAGACGATCAAGCACTTCCGGCCGAGGATCGCGGAACTCGACCAGGACTTGAGCTGAACTGGGTACGACATTGCCGGCGCCCGGTTCAAAAACAATATGGCCCAGGTTCCATACGCTCAGCTCGCTGCCGGCATTCGCAAATCGGTTGAGCAGCTCCGCGCAGAGACGAATCAGGACGGCCCCGGCGTCTTTACGTAAATGCATCGGTGTTGTGCCGGCGTGGTCGGCCTGACCGGTACAGGTGATGCGGCTGCGGCGAATGCCCACGATGGCGGTCACCAGACCGATTTTTTGTCCCTCGACCTCAAGCCGCGGTCCCTGTTCAATATGGCCTTCAAAATAGGCCAGATGGCGACTCGGATCGATCCGGGCGCGGGGTTGTCCGGCGTACCCGGCTTCGGTCAGAGCGTGTGTAAGTGAGACGCCGTGCGTATTTTTCGCGTCTTCAATATCTGCGTCCGACAACTCGCCGCAAAACGACAAGCTGCCGGCCAGGGCCCGATACGTTCCCTCTTCATCGGCAAAGGAGATCACGTCAACGCCGAGGCCGGGCCGAGTATTCGATTCGTTCCGCGCCCGGGCGACCTCCAGGCCGTACAGCACTCCCATCGCGCCATCCAGCCAGCCGCCTTTCGGCACGGAGTCGGTATGCGAACCAATCAGCACGGCGGTGTCCACTCCGCGTGTCCGCCCGTACACATTGCCAATCCCGTCGATCTCCGCATCGAGGTCAGCCTCGCGCATTTGCTCGACCAGCCATTGCCGCGCGGCTCGATCTTCCGGCGTAAAGGAAAGCCGGTTCACACCGGTCTCAATTTTTCCAAATTGGGCGAGCTGTTTGAGGCTATTCAGCAGGCGGGCGTGATTGAGTTGCATCAGTATACCCTTATGGGAAAATGCTATCTCATGGAAATATGCCAAAGTCCATCCCGCGCTTTTTGAGAGCGTCTCAGTGCCCATGGCGAGATGTCGCCACGTTGACTTTTGTGATTTTTTGTTTAGGGATTGGACTGTTGATCCTACGGCCTCAGGCTTCACCTATGCAGCTCGGAATCACCCTAATCCCACCAAGAGACATCGGGAAAAGCGTTCGAGGAAAACTTTGGAGGAAGCGACCATGACCGAAGAACAACACGACCGGGACAAAACGGCCATCGCCGAACTGATCGCGCGGTATAATTTTGCTATTGATCACGACGACTATCAGGGCTGGGCAGGCTGCTTTGCGCCGGACGGCGTCTTTGACGGGGTGATCGGCAAATTTGACGCCCATCGGGAACTCGACCGCTTTACTGCCGAGGTCAAACGGCTGGCGGCCGAGAGTCCCAAGCTGCGCCACTATGTGACCAATATTTTGACCGAGGTGGACGGCGATACGGCCCGCTCGAAGTGTTTTTTGCTGCTGACCTCAACCACCAAGGAGGGCGGCAGCCGGGTGGCTATGGCCGGGGAGTACGAAGACCGGCTGGTCAAACATGAGGGTCAGTGGCTGTTTTCGTACCGCAAGGTCCATATTGACGGGGCGATGGGATAAGCGCGCCGCCCCTATCGTCTCGGGGATTATGTTTTTGACATAATGCATCAATTAATCTCACCCTCTATAACGAATGAAATATGCTGACGTATAAAGCCCTGTATAAATTCCTCGATCACGGCGTCCATGCCGAAGTGTTGGATTTTCCGGGCACGATCACCTGTGGCGCAACCCTGGAGGAAGCCCGACGGGTGCTGGCAAGCGCCCTGGCGGACATGGCCGAGACGAATCTGCTACGGGGTGAGCCTTTACCCCAGCCCGACTCCTCACTGACCGATCCGGAGGCTGACATAGAAGAGCCTCTTCACCTGTTGTTGACTGCGGCGTCCCATGTCAGAGTCGTTCCTCAATCGCCCGCACCATGAAACGGCACGATCTGCTGCGACACTGGAGTCAACACGACTGTCGGTTCGTGCGGGAAGGGGGAGAACATTCGATCTGGGAGAATCCGGCCACCAATCGCCGGACTTCGGTTCCGCGTCATCGTGAGATTCTCGAATTCACGGCTGCGCGGATTTGCAAGCAACTCGACATCCCTGTGCCCTCATGAGCCTGTCTTCCGCTCGCGCCGAAGCTCCTCCGTCCCCTCACGGTCCAACTGCATCGCCTCAGTAATCACGACGCCGTACTCTTGCCGGGCGGCTTCTCTGGAGTAGTACTCGTCCAATACATCTTCCAGGACCTGCTGCGGGTCGCGCAGGTAGGGGTCGCCGTAGCCGCCGCCGGTAGCACCAATGGTAATTAAGCGCTCTCCGGCTTTGACGCTGCGATAGGGAACCTTTGAGGGTAGGGCGATTTCTTCGTTATCGAGGGTTTTCAAGGTCAGGGTACCGGGGATGCCCGTGCTGCCCCCGTCAAACCCCCAGGCGCCATAGACAAACCCGTCGGCCTCGACAGACGTGCCGCCGTCACTCAGATAGTGCAGTTCCTTGATCGATCCCATACCGCCCCGCCACTGCCCAGGCGCACACGCATCCTCGCGTAGCTCGTAGCGTTCAACCCGGAGCGGCACGTGGGACTCAACGTCCTCAATGGGGTTATTGCGGGTGTTGGCATATAGCGTATCAACGGTGTCCATGCCGTCATGACCGTACCGACCGCCGTAGCTGCCCTCAAAAATTTCCAAATGTACCCAAGGGCTGTTGTTCTGCCGCATCCCGCTTGAGGCAATGGCCTTGAGGTTGCCGATGCCGGCACTGACCTGGCGGGGAACGGCCTGGGCCAGGGCCTTCATAACGGTATCACTTAAGACATTGCCAGTGACAAAACGGGCAATAGTCGGGGCCGGAAAAACAGGGTTGGCCAGCGTGCCGCGAGGCGCAATGATCTGAATGGGCCGATAGAGCCCGGCATTCTGCGGCAGGTCGCCATAGATTTCGGTGTCGAGCAGGACCGAGCGCAGCACCAGCCAGATGGCGACGTCAACCGTACCAATCAGTGGCATATTGATGGGCCGGTCCGACACCTGCGGCGCGGTGCCGGTCAGATCTACGCTCAGCTCCGACCCGCTGACCGTCAGGGTCACGCAAATGGGCAGGTTACGCCGGCCTGGATCGGGATCGTCAATATAGCCATCCATATGGCCGGTGGCCGTATAGCGGCCGTCCGGAATCTGGTCGATCGCCTGCCGCATCAAGCGCTCGGAATAATCAAACAGGGAGGCGCAGGCCGCTTCGACCGTGTGGAGCCCGTAGCGCTCGATGAGTTCGATATAGCGTTCAGCACCGATGCGACAGGCCGCGATCTGGGCCTCCATATCGCCCACCACCAGATCGGAGATGCGGATATTATCGCGCAACAACTGCCACACCGCAGCGTTCCGGTTGCCCTGCTCATACACCTTGATCGCCTTGAACTGCAAACCTTCGGCATAGGCGTCAAACGCCTCGACAATGCCGGTGCTGCCCGGGGTCTGACAGCCGATATCGAGATGGTGGGCTGTGGTGACGGAAAAGCCGACGAGATCACCTCGATAGAAAACCGGCACGCAAAACCCGACATCCGGGCCGTGGCTGGCCCCGCCGTACGGGTCGTTATGCATGATGACATCGCCGGGCAGGATGGACTCTCCCCGCTTAGCGAGCGCGTCGAGCATTCCGCGCACATAGCCGGGAATAGGGCCGGACTGGAGGGGGGTGCTCTGCTTTGACTCGCATAATTGTTCGCCACGTGCATTAACCAGGGCGGTACCGAAATCCTCGGACTCCCGAATAATGCTCGAATACGACATGCGCATGAGCTTATAGCCCATCTCCACCGCGATATTCTCCAACGCACCCAGGATGACGCTGGCCGTAATCGGATCAATGTCGTGGCCATTAGGAGCGTTGTCTGCTGGGGTCCTCATGCTGCCCCTCCTATCTGAATGAGCAGATTCCCGTAGGGGTCGAGCCGAAAGGTACAATCCGGCGGAACCACGGTGGTCGAGTCTGTTTGCAGGATGACCGCCGGACCGGTAACCGTCTCTTCGACCGGGAGCTGTTCGCGTCGGTAAAAGGCAGTCTCCAGACTGCGCAACTCGTTCCGAGCCCGAAACACCGACGGCTGGGTTTTGACCAGCGCGGCCTGGAGTGAGCCTGAGCCGGATGAAGATACGGCGTTGATTCTCTGCGCCTGGCCAACTCCGACCAGACGGATGGTCACGATTTCAATCGGGCTGTCCACAAAGAAATGACCGTACTCCAACTCGTGCTGCCGGTGAAAACGGTCGGTGATGCTGTCGAGCGCGGCGGCATCGAGTGGACCCTCGGGTACGGCGACCCGCAGCTCATAGCCCTGGCCGACGTAGCGCACATCGGCAAAACGCGTAAATGTGACTACGGTCTGGGCAATATCGTCGTCGCTGAACTGTTGCTGCAGTTCGTTTTGCATCTGCGTAAACGCCGCGTTGAGACGGGGCAGATCAAAAGCGGTCGAGACCTGAAAGGCGGTCCGGGTCGCATCGTATTTGACGTCTGTAGTAAGCAGGCCAACGGCCGATGTAATACCGGGGTAGGGGGGGATGATACACTCCGGAACGCCCAGCAGGCGGGCGACCTCTGCGCCGTGGAGCGGGCCGGCCCCGCCAAAGGCGACCAGCGCGTAGGCGCGCGGGTCAATGCCTTTCTGTACGGTGCGCGAGCGTATGGCGTTGGCCATATTGCTGTTGAGAATCGTCACGATCCCTTCGGCCGTTTCCAGTTCCGATAGCCCAAGCGGATCGGCTAAAGCACGAATGGCTTGCCTGGCGGCTGCGGCATCAAGCGCCATGGCACCACCGAGAAAATTATCCGTGTCCAGCCGACCTAGGAGAATATTGGCGTCCGTGACCGTGGGCTGAGTTCCTCCGCGCCCATAGGCCGCCGGGCCCGGCTGGGAGCCGGCACTCTGTGGCCCGACCCGAAAACCTCCACCTGGGTCAATATGGGCAATGCTGCCGCCACCAGCGCCAATGGTGTGGATGTCGATCATCGGGACCAGGACCGGATAGCCGGCTATCCAAGTATCGCGGGCCGTGGCTTCGCTGAATTGCCCGTCCGTCACCACGCCGATATCGGCACTGGTGCCGCCCACATCAAAGGTAATGAGTCGGGTGCGCTGTGACCGCTCGCCTGTCCAGGCTCCGCCGAGCACGCCCGCGGCCGGGCCGGACAGTAAAGTCAGGGCGGGCTTTTGGGCAACCACCCGGGGTGTGGCCAGCCCGCCGTTGGAGCGAATAATACGCAGCTCGGCCCCAATCCCGGCGCTGCGTAAGCGCTGCTCCAATTGCGAAACATAGTAGTGGACGGTGGGGCCGATAAAAGCGTTGATGGCAGTCGTGGTAAACCGTTCAAACTCACGGAACTGGGGAGAGAGGGAAGCCGAGGTGGTGACAAAGACCTCGGGGTATTCTTCGAGAATGATCTCACGGGCGCGATTTTCATGCTCGGCGTTGAGATACGAGAACAAAAAACAGACGGCGATCGATTCAACCCGGGCGTCTTTGAGCTCGCGGGCCGCTTGGCGGACCGCGGCTTCATCGAGCGGAATCAGGACTTCACCATGCGGCGGAATGAGTCGCTCCGGAACGCCCTTGCGATGGCGACGGCGGACCAGGGGGCGATCCTGCCAGGGAATCTCCTGCTGGATGGAGTAGTGATGGGGCCGCTGGTGACGCCCGATATGGAGAATATCTCGGTAACCCTGGGTGGTCATCATGCCCGCGGTCGCGCCTTTATATTCCAGCAAGGCGTTGGTTGCGATCGTGGTACCGTGGTAGATCAGAGCAATACTATCGAGCGGGATGGTCTGGCCGCGGCACAGCTCGGTGATCGCGCGCATGACCCCCAGAGAAGGATCGTCTGGAGACGTCGGCACTTTATGGATGGCCAACCGGTCCATCCGGGTGTCGGCAAAGACCGCGTCGGTGAATGTCCCGCCTACGTCAACCCCAATGAGTCTCATGCGTCGCTCCCGGGGCTACTCTAGCGAGTTTCTTCCGGCTTGACAAAAGACCGGCCCGTATCGTATGAGCTTGGAATGAACACTCACTCAGTTTCTGTCGCGCACCGGACCCTGGCGAAAGGCGCTCAATAGTGAAATCTCAGGTCTTACGCAAAAAACGCAAATCCCCGTCTCAGGTGACCGACGAAAAGCGGTTGCAAGAAGGCCAAGAACGCATTGCTACCGCGGCGCTCAATCTCTTTCTCCAGAACGGCTATCACAACACCAGCGTCCGTGAGATTGCCCAAAAGGCCGGGCTCAGTGTGGGTTCGGTTTTCAACTACTTTACCAGCAAGGAAGAGGTCCTCTTTTTTCTGCTCTCCTCCGGCCAGGTTCGGACCGAGGCCGGGTTTCAAAAACAGCGGGCCGAGTTTGAGCGGCTCAAGCGGGATGGCGCCAGTCCACAGGAGCTGTTTTTGCGGGCCTACGAGCAGTACGCCGCGCTGACTGACGAATTGCGGCGCAATACGGTCCTGGCCTATCAGGAAACAAAGTCGCTGACGTTGACGGAACGTAAACGTTTTCTCGAGGGCGAAGAACGGATTCAGCATTTTTTCGAGGAGATTATTGCCTATGGGGTCGCCCAGGGGGCATTTCCGGCCGGGAATATTCGACTTAAAGCCCACTGTTTATTGGTGCTGGCCCAGTCTTGGGCGGTGCGGCATTGGGCGCTCAGCAGCTTTACCAAGCTCGATGAGTATCTGGAGCCCTTAAAGTCGATCGCCCTGGGGATTCTTGAGAGTGACTCCCAGCAGACACCGGCTCTGGTCGCGGCGCAGGACGGCAAGGATTTCGCGCTCTCACGAGAGATGACAAGCTGAGATCATATGCGGTACAGCAGACTCCAGTGCCTCGACTCACCTCTTCCTGACACCCTCTGTGCGGCTAGCGCGCCGTACGGAGACTTCGGGGAACCCTAGGAATAAAGGAGGGGAGGGCCATTGGCCCTCCTTCCTGGGGGCAGTGGTATGGATGGATTTCTGTTTGATGTCAAAGTCCTGGAACTCGCAGATGAAAAGGGAGAGTTCTGCGGCAAGCTGCTGGCCGGGGCGGGTGCGGATGTGCTCAAAATCGAGCCGCCGGGCGGGCAAGCCACGCGTGAGATCGGGCCCTTTTATCACGACCAGGTCCACCCCGAACGCAGCCTGTATTTTTGGCACTATAATTTCGGCAAGCGCGGTATTACGCTCGACATTAAGTCGCCGCCGGGAACAGACCTGCTCAAGCAGCTCATTGCGGAGGCAGACGTCCTGATTGATGCCCAGCCGTTGGGCACGCTGGAAAAACTCGGGCTGAGTTGGAACGCCCTGCAGGCGCTCAATCCGCGATTGATTTATGTGGTGCTGTCCCCGTTTGGCAGCAGTGGTCCGTGGCGGGACTATAAAGCCAACGACTTGGTTCATCTGGCGCTAGGTGGACAAATGATGTGTTGCGGCTACAGCCCCACAGACGACGGCAGCTATGACACTCCGCCCATCGCCCCACAGATGTGGCACGCCTATCACATCGCCGGCAACCAGGCATTTATTGCCACTGTCGGCGCACTGATTGGGCGCGAGATGACCGAAGTCGGAGAAATGATTGAGCTGCCCATTCATCAGGCCGTCAGCGTCTGCACCGAGATCGATGTCCCGCACTGGATTTATGGCCAGACGCCGTGCTATCGCCAGACGGGGCGACATGCCCAACCGGCCATTGGACCTGAGGTGCAGTTTCCGACCAAAGACGGACGGTATTCCATTATCCTGCCCAATCCGTTTCCGGGCGGATATGAAACCCTGGTCGGGTTCCTGGAGGGCAAGGGCAAGGCCGGTGACCTGAACGAAGACAAATATAAGGAACCCAAGAATCGCCGAGGAGGCGCCTTTACCGAACATTTCGCCGATATCCAGGCGATGTGCGTGGCCGATTTCGACATGGAAGAGATCTGGCATGGGGCTCAGGAACTGGGCATTCCCTGGTCCCCCATCCGACTGCCGGAAGAAAACCCCGACGATGTCCAGTGGCAAACCCGCGCCACATTTTCTCAGGTTGAACATCCCGAGCTGGGCGAATCCTACACTTATACGGGTGCGCCTATGCTGCCGAATGAATGTGCTTGGCGACAAGGCCCGCGGGCGCCGCTCATCGGTGAGCACAACCGGGAGGTCTTGTGTGAGCAACTCGGGTTGAGTGCGGAAGAGGTCGCGGACTTACAGGACAAAGGAATCGTGTAGGGTGGGCGTGAAAAAAAGAAGACCTTTGGAAGGTGTGCGGATTGCAGACCTGACCTGGCTGCTGGCCGGGGCGGGCGGGCCGCGCTTATTGGCCAGCCTTGGAGCGGAAATCATTCGGATTGAATGGCGTGATCGGCTGGATTTTCTACGCTATATGCCGCCGTTTGCCTCCCGCACGAAAGAGAGCACGGAAAAGGCCGGAGCCATGGACCTGACCGGCCTGGATACCGGCAAGGTCCAAAGCGTTAATCGCGGTGGGTATTTTAACGATATCAATGCCGGCAAGTATGGAATCAGTCTGAATATGAAGGCGCCACAGGGCCGCGAGCTGTTCAAAAGGCTGGTTGCGGTCAGTGATGTGGTGGTTGAGGCCTTTACGGCTGAGACCATGCAAAAATGGGGGCTCGGCTATGATACACTCAAGGCCATTAAACCGGATATTATTTATATGCAGCAGCCCGGTTGGGGCTACAAAGGTCCCTACGTGAAATACGCCTCCTACGGACCGATTGCCCAAGCCGTGAGTGGCCTGACCGAACAGTCCGGTTTGCCCGCACCCCATCCTCCCGCCGGCTGGGGATTTTCGTATATGGATTGGAGTGGCGCGTATTATTGCGCCATGACCATTCTGATGGCCCTGTACTATAAAAAACGGACGGGTAAGGGACAGTACCTGGACTGCTCGCAAGTAGAACCCGGCATTGGCATGACCGGCACTGCGGTGCTGGACCACGCGGTCAATGGCCGCCACTATCAGCGCACGGGCAATCGTTCGCCCTATACACCCGCAGCACCGCACGGAGCCTATCCCTGCGCTGGCGACGACCGCTGGATTGCCATAGCCGCGACATCCGAAGAAGAATGGCAAGCCCTGGTCCGCACCATGGGTAACCCCGACTGGGCGGCACAGGACCGGTTTGCCTCGTTGGACGAGAGAGCCAAGCACCAGGACGAGTTGGACCGTTTAGTGAGTGCCTGGACGCAGGAGCAGGAGCCCTTTGGCCTGCAAGGGCGTTTACAGGCCGCCGGTGTTCCGGCCGGTGTGTGTCAGACTGCGCAGGACCGGATCGAACGCGACCCGCAGCTCAAACACCTGAACTGGCTGCTTCCCCTGGAGCATACCGAGATCGGGACCTGGCCGATCAAGGATATTCCATTTCATTTTACCAACGGGCGGGTGAGTCAGGCAGGGCCGACCGAACGTGCTGCGCCATGCTATGCGGAAGATAATGAATATGTCTATAAAGAATTGCTCGGCTTGAGCCAAGCAGAAATAGACGCGTTTCAGGACGAAGGAGTAATTTAACAACAAAGCGAGGAGGGTGTGTCATGTCGTACGATCTCATCATCAAAAACGGAACCGTGGTGGATGGAACCGGCGCAGAACGCTACCGGGCCGATATCGCGGTGGCCAACGGAAAAATTGCGGAAATTGGTACAGTCTCGGACGGAGCCAAGAAGGTTGTGGATGCCTCCGACCTGATTGTGGCACCCGGCTTTGTCGATCCGCATACCCATTATGACGCCCAGATTTGCTGGGACCCGCTGATCACGTCCTCTTCCTGGCATGGGGTCACGAGTCTGGTGATGGGCAATTGTGGGGTCGGCCTGGCCCCGTGCAAACCCGAGGTGCATGAAATCGCGGCCTGGGATTTAGTCAACGTGGAAGCCATCCCGTTTGACGTGCTGGGCAAAGGCGTAACCTGGGACTGGGTCACCTTCCCCGAATATATGAATGCGGCCGAAAAGCGCGGGAGCGGCATTAACATCGGCTTTATGGCCGCGCTGACTCCGTTCCGCCACTTTGTGATGGGCGAAGAGTCGATGGAGCGGGGCGCCACACCCGAGGAAATCGTACAGATTAAGGCCCTGATTAAAGAGGCGGTTGCCGCTGGAGCCTTTGGCTTTTCGACCACAAACGTTGCTCAGCACATCGGCTATAAAGGCCGTCCGATTGCCTGCCGCAACGCCAGTTGGGACGAACTCAAAGCCTACTGCAACGCGCTTAAAGAACTCGGCAAGGGCAGTATTGAACTCGCCCTGACCAATAATGTCTCTATTGTTGACGAAACCGAGCACGCCTTATTGGACATGCTCCTGACCGAAAGCGGCAGGAAGGTCACCTGGCTGGCGCTGCTGAACCGGGACGATCAGCCGGATGCAGCCATGAATACCCTGCGCACGATTGAGCCGCTGTTCGAGAAGGGCGCCATTCCTCAGGTGACCTGTCGTCCGCTCATTATTCAGATCGACCTGCGCAAACCGTTCATCTTTGCCAATCTGCCGTGTTGGAAGCCGGCCTTCGACCAGCCGATTGAGAAGCAGAAGGCGTTCTACAGAGATGAATCCTTCCGGGCCGCATTCCGCAAAGAGATGGAGTCGCCCAAGGTGTTCTCAGGCAAATGGGAACGCGCGATCATCCATGAGGTGGGTAGTCCCGCCATGCAGTCCCTGATTGGCAAGAGCGTGGCCGAGATTGCCAGAGAGCGCGGCAAAGACGGGCTCGATACCTTCCTGGACCTGTGCATCGAGGATGACCTGCAACTCCAGTACACCTATGAGCTGTTCAACGCCGACGAAGACCGCATCCCTGAACTGATTACCCACGATCAGGTCATGGTCGGCCTGTCAGACGGTGGAGCCCATGTGGATATGCTGTGTGACGCCGGCTACTGCACCTATCTGCTCGGCACCTGGGTGCGGGACCGGCAGGCCATGACGCTTGAGCATGCGGTCAGGCGGATTACCTCTGAGCCGGCCGCGTTCTACGGGATGACCACCCGGGGCAAGATCGAAAAGGGCATGGCGGCCGATTTTGCAATCTTTGACTATAATACGATAGGCTCCGCCCGCCGCGGTGAAATGCGGGCCGATCTGCCCGGTGGCGGGCGGCGCTTGGTCATGCCGGCCCAGGGCGTGCAGTACACGATCGTGAACGGAGAAGTGCTGTTCGACGATGGCAAACATACCGGGGCCATGCCGGGCCAGGTGCTGCGTTCGGGTCAAGTCTAGTCTTTTCCTGCTCCCTCTCCCTCAGGGGGAGAGGGAGGTCTGCCACGAGCGTGCTCCGGTCACCCACCAAATGAACCCCTTGCGTTGTCGGATTGCACTGCGCTAATCCGACCTACAGTGATGCTGTCAGAACTCTAAACTAAAGGAGGGGAACATGCTGACTCGTTTATTTCACGTCAATATCTGTGTCCGCGATATGGAACGTTCCATCGGGTTTTACGAAAAACTCGGGTTTAATAAGGTCAACGACTTTACGCTTGAAGACCCGACGGTCGGTGAGGCGCTTGGTCTCGATGCCCGGAAGCTGCGCGGCGTGTTCATGCGTCTCGGAGACGATGAGAACGCTCCGGTTCTGGACCTGGTCCAGTTTATCGATCCGCCCCCACAGGGCGAGCCATACCCGTCGCTCAATAATATCGGGATTTGTCGTATTGCCTTCGACGTGGACGATATCGATAAGACCTATGCCGACCTTCAGGAAATGCAGGTTGAATTTTTAGCCCCGCTCAAAAAAATAGAAGGGCCGGGAGGCGCGGAGATTGGAGTCGTCTGCTTCAAAGACCCGGACGGAGCCATTCTTGAGCTGATCAGCGGGATGTAGCCCGGTTATTCGATATGCAGGTTTCGCTTTTCCCACTCCCCTCTTGGGAGGGGTGCCGAAGGCGGGGTGGGTTTCCTCCAGTCGGACACGAGGCAGTACCCACCCCGGCGCTCCGCGCCACCCCTCCGAGGAGGGGATAGGACTTATGAAAGCTGGAGAAGCTGAGCATATGTCAACACAGCAGCCCCGCGAGCAGATAGACCCGGAAAAACTCAAGGCCGGTGGCCAAAAAGTCTTTGGCCTGCTGAGCGGTGCGTTAATCTCGGCTATGATCCACTTGGGCGACCGGCTCGGGCTGTACCGTGCGCTGCATGGCACCGGGCCAGTGACCAGCGAGGGTCTTGCCGAAAAAACGGGCTTGAGCGAACGCTGGGTGCGGGAGTGGCTCCGAGGACAGGCGGCGGCCCAATTGCTTGAGTATGCGGGCGAGGAACGCTTTGAACTCTCGCCCGAAATGGCCATGATTCTTGCGGACGAGGACAGTCCCAAGTTTGCCGCCGGTATTTTTAGCGATTTTCCGCAACGCATGGCCATATTGGAGAAACTGCCCGAGGCGTTTCGTACCGGCCTGGGGCTGCCCTACGACGCGCGTGGGCCAGAGGGCGCACGGGGTATTGAGCGGGTCTTTGCGCCCTGGTATCGGCATTCTCTGATCCCTATTGTTCTGCCTGCCCTGGACGGTGTCGAGTCCAGGCTGCAAGTCGGGGCAAAGGTGGCGGACGTGGGCTGCGGCGCCGGGATTGCGCTGGTTCAAATGGCTGCAGCCTTTCCGCAGGCGAACTTCCACGGCTATGACATATCGGAGCACGCGCTGGCCCGCGCCAATGCCAACAAAGATGAGGCCGGGCTGACCAACCTCCGGTTTCATCACGCGGCTCAGGACGGGCTGCCGGCCGATGCGAGTTTTGACTTCATCACCACGTTTGACTGCATCCACGATATGACTCATCCGGCGGAAGCCATTCGGGCTATCCGGTCGGCGCTCAAGCCGGACGGGACCTGGCTGATCGCCGATATTAAGAGCGCCCCAACGTTTGAAGAAAATTTGAAGAATCCCATGACCGGTCTGATGTATGCCTTCTCGGTGATGGGCTGCATGTCCTCGGCCTTATCCGAGCCGGACGGCGCCGGCCTGGGGACCCTGGGATTTAACGAACAGGTCGCACGAAGCATGACGCGCGACGCCGGGTTTACCCGCTTCACCCGCCACGACTTTGACAACCCGTTCAACGCCTATTATGAAGTACGGCCCTGACGAGAAAACCCTCATCCCGGCTCTCTCCCACAGGGTACAAACATGAGGAGAACAGTATGGAAAAGGAATTCCTGAATCCCGCCGGTCTGCCCGTTCTGCCGGGCTTCTCGCAGGTTGTGACCGCAACCGAGGGAAAAATTGTTTTCATCTCGGGCCAGGTCGCCTTGGACGCGAACAACGAGGTGGTGGGCAAGGGCGACCTGCGCGCCCAGGTCGTCCAAACCTTTGAAAACCTCAAAGGAGCGCTGGCCGCGGTTGGGGCCACGTTTGACGACGTGCTGAAGACCAATACGTATATTGTCAATTATACGCCTGACATGATCGGCGTGGTCCGTGAGGTTCGCAGCCAGTATCTGCCCCAGGAAAAAGCACCGGCCAGCACCCTCATCGGCGTTCAGGCGCTAGTGTTTGAAGAGCTGCTCATTGAGGTTGAGGCCTTTGCTCTGCTCAAGGTCTGAGGCCGGCGCGTAGGTGCTTCTCCTTCCTCTGAGCCCTGCATAACCCGGCATGTCTACTTCTGCCAGCCTGCGCGTTGCCTTTGACATTGGCGGCACTTTCACCGATGTCGTCATAGCCAGCGCCGACGGTCAGCTCCTGACCTATAAAATTTTGACCCTGCCCGATTCTGTTGGTGTAGACGTTGGACGTTGCATTGCCGATGCCGAACGCCAGCACCCGGAGAGTTCCATTGCGAGCCTCGTCCACGGCACGACTATCGCTTCCAACGCGGTCCTGGAAGAACAGGGCGCACGGACCGGCCTGATCACCACCACAGGCTTTCGGGACGAATTGGAAATCCGCCGCCTGGGCCGTCCTAGTGTTTACAATGTTTTTTGGCAGCGTACGCCACCCCTGATCCCACGTCGCCGTCGACTTGAGGTCAGCGAACGTATGACCGTTCGGGGCGACGTCGAGACGCCGCTCAACAACGAAGAGGTGCGTCAGGCCATACTCAGCCTCAAACGCCAGGGTGTCGAAGCCATTGCCGTGGCGTTTCTGCACTCCTACGTCAATCCCAAGCATGAGCAACAGACCGTGGCTCTTATCAGCGAGATATTCCCCGAAGTCATGGTCTGCTCCTCAGCCGACATCCTGCCCGAGGTTCGCGAGTACGAACGTACCTCCACCACGGCGCTGAACGCCTACCTCATGCCCGTGGTTGGACGTTATTTGGACCAGGTGGAAACACAGCTACATGCCTATCCTCCAGCCCTGCAAATCATGCAGTCCAACGGGGGGATCATGAGCGCCGCGCATGCCCGTCACCGCCCGGTGCACATGATCGAATCCGGTCCTGCGGCCGGCGCCCTGGCCGCGGCAGGCTTAGCGCGGGAAATCGGTCTGGCTCAGGCGGTCGCGTTTGATATGGGCGGGACAACCGCCAAAGGGTGCCTGATAGAAAATGGCCAGCCAGTTGAAACCGCCGAAGGCGAGGTCGGGGCGGGCATCAACCGAGCCGGACGGCTGAGCAAGGGTGCCGGCTATGCGCTGCGCGTTCCCGCGTACGATATTGTCGAGGTCGGCGCAGGAGGAGGCAGCCTGGCCTGGGTAGACGATGGTGGCGCGCTGCGCGTCGGGCCCCGTAGCGCCGGTGCCGTCCCCGGACCGGCCTGCTATGGCCGGGGCGGAACCGAACCGACCATCACCGACGCCAACGTGGTCCTGGGATATATGAACCCAGCCAGCATCGCCGGTGGGACCGTCCCCATTGATGCCACTGCCGCGCAGACCGCCATACAGGCACGATTAGGCGCACGTCTCGGTTTGTCGGTCCACGAGCTTGCCTTTGGGATTCATCAGGTAGCTGACGCGACCATGACGCGCGCCATCCGTGCGGTCACGACCGAGCGGGGCCGTGATCCACGCGAGTTTACCCTGATTGCTTTCGGAGGGTCAGGCCCGCTGCACGCGGTGACGCTGGCCGATAATCTGGGTATGTCGCGGGTGTATATTCCGCTTTTCCCTGGGGTGTTCAGCGCGCTGGGCCTGTTGGTGGCCGACCTGCGCTCCGACTATGTGCAGAGCGTGCCGCAGGAGCTGGAGACTGTTGATCCCACGACTCTGCTCCAGGAATTTGACACGCTGGTGGCCCGTGCGAAGCAGGATGCTCATAATGAGCAGCGTGAGCAGGACGGTCTCACCTATGAACGCCTGATCGACTTACGCTATCAGCGCCAGTCGTCGGAACTGACCCTGACGGTTCCGGCTCAGGTTGAGGCCGCTGACATAAGGCAGGTGCTGGCCGAAAGCTTTCACGCCGCGCATGAACAAACGTATGGATATCGCCGTGAGGACGATATCATTGCCATCGTCAGCGTTCGCCTGAAGGCAACCGTCCGAACGCCCAGCCTGTCCTTCAGCGAATTGGGCGCGTATTTCGGTCAATCGGCAAAAAGGGCCGCCGAGTCGAATTCCCGACGCGCGTATTTCGGTCCGCAGCAAGGTGAGCTCGATACCCGGATTCTGAGCCGAGGGGACCTGCTCGAACAGACTGTCGCCGGTCCCCTGATTGTCGAAGAGTTTGACACCACGGTTGTAGTCCCGCCGCGCTGGCAGGCGAGTGTCGATGCATATGGGAATATTGTCTTGCAGGCAGTGAAGTGAAATTACCCAATCGACGCAACGCCTACATTCCCCAAGGGAAATTATCAGGATACCTACTCTCTCCTACGCATGCGGTTGGCAAAGCAAAGTCTAAGTTCTTTCAGGCGATTGGTTTTAGTGTAGCTAGAGAGGAAGACCTCAAGCAACAACTCTTAACCCTTGCCCGGACTAACGAGGTGACAAGTGTCTCGCGCTCCACTCATGGGATAAAATACGTCATTGAGGGGGTACTGGAAACAAAGGCAAAGAGGAAAGTCCGTATTCGCACTGTTTGGATTGTTGAAGGACAACGGAATAATCCTCGCTTTGTCACTGCCTACCCGTTATAGATAAGAAAAGAGGAAGGAATCTATGTTCCAAGAGCTTGATACGGTCGTTCTTACTCATAATGTTGAAAATCATGGGCTCAAGGAAGGCGATATCGGCGCTGTGGTGCATTGCTACCAGGATGGTCAAGGGCTTGAGGTTGAGTTTGTGACGGCGGAAGGGAAGACGATAGCACTACTAACGCTGACCCCATCCGACGTTCGTCTCATGCGAGAGCGAGAAATTTTGCACGTACGCGAACTTTCAGCCGCATAAGAGGCAAGTGAAGGAAGAAGGTTCATGCCAACTGCATTTGACCCCATTCTTATCGAAGTCATGAAAAACGAGCTGACCGCGGTCGCCGAAGAAATGGGCATTACCATGAAGCGGACGGCGCGCTCGCTGGGGGCCAAGGAGGGCTCTGATTTTTCCACCGCGCTGGTTGATGCCCAGGGCCGGTTGATCGCCCAGGGCCTGACCATCGGCGTCCACCTGGGCTACATCATGGGGGTTATGCCGTGGGTGCTGAAGAAATTTGGCGACGACCTGCACCCCGGCGATGTGATTGTCTCAAACGATCCCTACGGCGGGGTGTCTCACTTCCCGGACATCGTTCTGGTCATGCCGATTTTCTGGCAGGAACAACTGGTCGGCTTTGCGGCCATCGTAGAACACCACACCGATATTGGCGGCCGCTTCCCCGGTGGCATGGGCATAGCCTGTGCCGAAGTCTACGAAGAAGGGGTGTGTATTCCGGGGGTCAAGCTCTTCAGCAAGGGTGAGCTGAATCACGACCTGGTCGATATGATTGCCGCCAACGTCCGGGCACCTGAGGATGTACGCGGCGACCTGGACGCCCAGGCCGCAGCCTGCCGGCGCGGTGCCCAGGGAGTCCGGGAGCTGCTCGACCGCCACGGGCTGGAACAATTTGCAGCCTGTAACGAACAACTGCGCCAGTACAGCGAACGGGCCATGCGGTCCTGTATTGCCGCCATCCCGGACGGCTCATATACGTGTACGGATTTGTTTGAAGATGACGGCTTGGGCGGGGAGGGGGTCAACCTGCGTCTCACGGTGACCGTTGCCGGCGAGTCCGTCCGGGTGGACTTTGACGGCACTGGCCCCCAGGTCCGCAGCGCGATCAACGTTCCCTTTAATCTCACCCGCGCCTGTGTGTACGTGGCCTTTCGGTCCATTCTTGAGACGGATGCGCCGGCAAACTCGGGGCTGATGGCCCCCATTCAGGTGACTGCTCCCGAGGGCTGCGTGGTCAATCCGCAATTCCCCGGCGCGGTCGGTGCGCGCGGGATGCTGATGTGGCGGATTATCGACATGATCTTTGCCGCCCTGGCCCAGGCCATTCCCGACAAGGTCTATGCCGCGGGCGAGGGTGGAGCGAATTTGCTGGTGTATACGCCCCAGGTTGAGGCGGGCGTGCCGTCCATGCTGCTGGATATTTACACCTCGGGCTGGGGCGCGCGACCCGATAGCGACGGTGTGGAAGGCGTCACTCCTATGGCTGCCGGCGGCGCCATGCGCAGCATTCCCGCGGAAATGATCGAGCGCGAATGTCCGGTTATGCTGGACGGCTTCGGCTTTTTGCCGGACACCGGCGGCCCAGGGCAATATCGCGGAGCCCTGTCCGTGTATCGCAAATGGCGCTTTCTGGGCGATGGCCGGGTAATGCTCCGAACCTGTCGGGTCAAATCCGTCCCGTATGGGTTGGCCGGCGGAAAAGACGGCACCCCGTTTGCCGCCAGGCTGCGTTCCGGCGAGGTGGAAACCCAACTCCCACACGAAATGCTCATCGATACCGAAGTACGATCCGGAGAAACCCTGCTGCATGTCCAACCGGGTGCGGGCGGCTATGGCGACCCGCTCGTGCGTGACCCCCAGCTCGTCCTTGACGATGTGTTAGACGAGAAAATCTCGCCCGCGTACGCCGAGCGGGAATACGGGGTCGCCATTGACGAGGGCACGGAGCAGGTTGACTGGAACCGGACGACGCAACTTCGCGCAACACTGCGGTCTGACCTGGAGGCCTGACGGGAGAATGGACGGCCCGCGTCAGACGCGTGGCCTGAGAGGAGAGCTATGGCATTTGATCCTATTCTGGTTGAGGTCGTGAAAAACGAGTTGGCCGCCATTACCGAAGAAATGGCGATTGCGGTGTGGAAAACCGGCCGCTCGCCCATGGTCAAAACCGGAGATTTCGCCACCGCTATCTGTGATGCCCAGGGTCGGGTCATCGGCCAGGGCTATGCGGCTCCGTTTCAACTGGCGTTCTTTATCGCGGTGATGCCGCACATCCTCAAAAAATACGGTGAATCATTCGCGCCCGGCGATGTCATTGTGGTGAACGACCCGTATGCCGGCGTCACCCATATGCCGGATGTGATGATAATTTCTCCCACGTTCTGGCAGGGGCAGCGGGTCGCCTTTACCCTGGCCTATTCGCACCACACCGATATTGGCGGACGCTTTCCGGGTGGGTTTAGCAGCCAGTGTACCGAGACCTTTGAAGAAGGGCTCCGCCTGCCGCCGATCAAACTGTACGCGGCTGGGCAGCGCAACGAAGCCCTTCTGGAGACGATTCTGGCCAACGTCCGGGTATCCGACGAATGGCTGGGAGATGTGGAGGCAAAAATCGCGGGCTGCTGGCGCGGCGAGCAAGAACTGAAACGTCTGCTCGAAAAGTACGGCCTGGATACGTTCGGCTCGTGCTGTGACTATTTGATTACCTATGCGGAAAAGGCCACCCGGGCGGCCATCAAGGAGATTCCTCCGGGCGAGTATGTGTATGAAGATGCCTTTGAGGACGATGGTTTTGGCTCCGACGGTGTGGCCCTGCCGATCAAGGTGACCCTGCGCGCACAGGGCGAAACCCTGAGTGTTGATTTCACCGGCACCGGCCCACAGGCACGCGGGGCTATTAACCTGCCGCTGAGCATGACGGAAGCAACGGTGTACGGTGCGGTCAAGAGTATTGTCAGCCCGGAGGTGTTAACCAACGTCGGTTTCATTCGACCCATACAGATCGTTGCGCCGGTCGGCACCCTGGTGAATCCGCGCTTTCCTGCCGCGGTCGGCGGCCGTGCTCCGTTATTCTTTCGGGTTTTTGATATGCTGTTCCGTGCCCTGGCCCAGGCATTGCCAGACCGGGTACCCATCCCCGGAGAGGGTGGGGACGTGTTGCACTTCACCGGTGAGAAGGAAGACGGGACGCCGTTTGCGGTCATGGACATTTTCTTTGGGGGCTGGGGCGGACGGCCGCACAAGGACGGGATTGATGGCGTGGCGCCCATGGCCTTCGGGTCCTACGGAACGATTCCGGCGGAAATGCTCGAACGTGAATTCCCGCTGGTCGTTGACGGCTTCGGCTATGTGCCGGATACAGGCGGCGCCGGCAAGCATCGGGGCTCGGTGTCCATCTATAAGCAGTGGCGCTTCCTGAGCCCCGGAAAAGTCATGGTCCGTACCAATCGTCTCATTCGGGCCTCCGGGGGGCTAGCCGGTGGCACGTCCGGCTCGCTGTCCAAGAACATT
The DNA here is from genome assembly GCA_965243855.1 of uncultured Binatia bacterium (SeqCode). Lineage (GTDB taxonomy): Bacteria > Desulfobacterota > Binatia > Bin18 > Bin18 > Bin18. Next base: position 1,431,689 of record CBDEWE010000003.1, read on the forward strand.
CTGAACCCTGAAACAGAGAACCGGGAATTACCACGCAAGGCCCATATGCATATGGATGTGAAACCAGGCGATCGCATTCACCATATCGTGTCCGGCTCGGGCGGACACGGCAATCCCCTGGAGCGCGATCCCGCCCAGGTGCTGGCCGACGTGCAGGACGAGAAGCTGTCTGTCGCACAGGCGCGAGATCAGTATGGGGTGGTGATTGATGCGGCTGCGGTGAATATGCCGGAAACCGAGGCGTTGCGAGCCACCCGCTTGCAACGGGTTGCGGCAGCAGACTAGTCACGGGCCGGATGCTTCAGACTCACTCTTCTTTGGTGGCCCTCGCCCCGCCACTGCGATCTTCTGCTCTGAACGGATGAAGACATGCGTATAGGCTTTGATATTGGCGGAACCTTCACAGACGTTATTGTAGTTGGCGACGACGGACGCCTGTTCACCACAAAGGTGCTCTCGCTGCTCGATCAGGTGGGCGAAGACATCGTCCGCTGCGTGCATGAGGTCGATGCGCAGGCCCAGGTCGAGGGCTTTGTCCACGGCACGACCATTGCCTCGAACGCCGTCATCGAAGAGACCACCGCACGGACCGGACTGATTACCACCCAGGGCTTTCGAGACGAACTCGAGATGCGCGGGCAGCGACGGCCCAATATCTATGACGCGGACTGGGACCGCCTACCCCCTCTCGTGCCCCGCTCCCTGCGTTTGGAAGTCCAGGAGCGCATCCTGGGTAACGGCCATATTGAGCGCCCGCTCGATCCGACGCAAGCCCGAGCGGTGATCGACCAGCTTCTGGCCGCCGGAGTGGAAACGATTGCCGTTTGCCTGGTGAATTCCTATCTCAACCCTACGCACGAACGGCAGTTGGGACAGCTTATCGCTGAGGTAGCTCCGGATATGGTGGTGTGTCTATCGTGCGATATCCACCCCGAGATTCGCGAGTACGAACGCACCAGTACGACTGTCATTAACGCGTCGCTGATTCCGGTCGTTGATCGCTATCTCGCTCGATTGGAACGACACCTTTCGACCTATAGCGAGCGCGTTCTGATTATGCAGTCCAACGGCGGCATCATGAGCGCCCAGGCCGCCCGGCGCCGACCTGCGTATATGATTGAGTCGGGCCCAGCTGCCGGCGCGCTGGCTGCGGCGCGCTTCGCCCATGAGACGCAGCAGGATCAGGTGCTCGCGTTTGACATGGGGGGGACGACCGCCAAAGCCTGTTTGATCGAAAACGGCGTGCCACTTGAGAAGCCGGGCGGGGAGATCGGGGGCGGCGCCACTATGACCACGCGTTTGTTCGGCGGCGGTGGACATGCCCTGCGCGTCCCCTCGCTCGATATCGTGGAAGTGGGTGCCGGCGGCGGTAGTATTGCCTGGATAGATGACGGGGGCGCGTTACGGGTCGGTCCCCAGAGCGCAAGCGCGGACCCTGGCCCGGCCTGTTATGGTCGGGGCGGAACCGAGCCCACGGTAACTGATGCCAATGTGGTGCTAGGCTATATGAACCCTGAGGCTATCGCTGGTGCAACCTTGGCTATCGACCGCCAGGCCGCCTGGACTGCGGTTGAGCAAAAAATCGCTCAACCGCTCAATGTGGAAGTCCTGGCCGCAGCCTATGGCATCACCCAGGTGGCAAACGCGACCATGATGCGCGCCCTGCGGGCCGTTTCGACCGAACGTGGGCGAGACCCGCGTGACTTTACCCTGATCGCATTCGGCGGGGCTGGGCCGATGCACGCTGCTGCCCTGGCGGACAGCCTGAGTATGACGCAGGTTCAGATTCCGCTCTACCCAGGCTTATTTAGTGCGTTTGGACTCCTCTTGGCGGACTATCGCCACGACTATATCCGTAGCGTGGCCGTGGCCTTGGACCAGCTCGACCCGCAGGCCGTGCTGCGTCACTACCAGGAGCTTGAGACTCAGGCGCGGGCCGAGCTGGCCGCAGAAGGCATTGCCGCGGATCAGATTCGTTTTGAGCGTCAGGTTGATCTCAAGTACGGCTATCAGGTCGCGGAGCTGAGCCTGCCTTTTCCCGACGTATCAGTCGCGGACATGCAGGACCGCCTGGCCCAACTCTTCACCGAAGCGCACCGCCAGGCGTTTGGCTATGATCGAGCCGATACGATTGAGCTTGTCAGCGTCCGGCTGCGAGCCATGGCCTCCTCCGGCCATCTACGCCTGACCGAGCTGACTGGCACCGGGAACACCCCTACGTCTCCGGCCTCCCGCACGGCGTATTTCGGTCCCCAGGTAGGCGAATGCCAGGCCGCGGTATATCAGCGAACCGCTCTTGAACAGGCGCGGAGCGGGCCGCTCATTGTAGAAGAACCGGATACCACGGTGGTTGTACCGCCCGGCTGGACAGTCCAGTATGACGTAAGCGGGAATCTTCTTTTGCAGCATGAATAACGTCCGGGCGTTTTTTGCTTCAGAACGAGAACCCACCCCGCCGCTCCGCGGCACTCCTCCCAAGAGGGGATGGGAGAAACACAAAATCCCCTCCTCGGAGGGGTGGCCGAAGGCCGGGGTGGGTTCCTGCCGTACTGAAGGGTAACTTTTGTGAGGCCGACATCCACTCCGGTAGTCAAAGATTTGGTCCTGATCGGCGGCGGCCACAGTCACGTCACCGTGCTGAAACGCTTTGGCATGCAGCCGTTGCCGGGTGTACGCCTGACGCTGATTTGCCGCGATACGCACGCGCCGTATTCCGGCATGTTACCCGGCTACATCGCCGGGCATTATGGCTTCGATCAGGCCCATATCGATCTTGGGCCGCTGTCCCGGTTCGCCGGAGCACGATTTTTTCACGATGAAGTGATCGACCTGGACCTGACCAACAAGCAAGTTGTGTGTCGCACCCGGCCACCCGTGGCCTATGATGCCTTGTCCATTAATATCGGGGCCACACCGGCTGTTGCGCATATACCCGGTGCCGGGCACACCGGTGTGGCCGTCAAGCCCATAGACGGTTTTTGGCGGCATTGGGAACAGCTCCGCGAGCGCTGTCTGGCCCGGACCGCACGCACGACAATCGGCGTTATCGGCGGTGGAGCCGGGAGCGTGGAACTCTTGCTGGCCGTCCAATATCGCCTCGAACGTCTGCTCGCCCAGCAAAACCGGTCGGCCGACCATCTCGTTTTCTACCTCATCAGCGGGACACAAGAGATTCTGCCGACCCACAACCCACGCGTCCGGGCCGCGTTTCGGCGTATTCTCAAGCAGCGCAGTGTCGAGGTCCGAACGGATTGTCTCGTCACCGGCGCTGCCGAAGGTTGCGTGCGTTTTGCCGATGGCACCCAACTCGCTCTGGACGAGATGCTGTGGGTCACTACGGCCGGTGCTGCCGGCTGGCCGGGAGAGGCCGGCCTGGCCACGAACGAGCAGGGTTTTATCGCAGTACAGGACACGCTCCAGTCCGTTTCCCATCCCGAGGTCTTTGCCGCCGGGGATATTGCCGCGGTCGTCAACCATCCCCGCCCAAAATCCGGCGTGTTCGCCGTACGCCAGGGCCCGCCGTTGGCGAAGAATCTCCGCCGTTTCCTGCGAGGCCAGCCCGTCAAAGCCTTTGCGCCGCAAAAACAGTTTCTGAGCCTGATCTCTACCGGAGACCAATATGCGGTGGCCTCACGGTCGCGCTGGGCGTGTGAGGGGAGGTGGGTCTGGAAGTGGAAAGACTGGATCGACCGGCGCTTTATCCGCAAATACAATGAGCTACCGGATATGCCCGACGACGAGCCGACTCAGGTAGAGCAGGGCCTGGCCGACGCCCAGGTCCTCAAAGAGATTTCCGCCTTTGCCATGCGGTGCGGCGGCTGCGGGTCCAAGATCGGCAGTACGGTCCTGAACCAGGCTCTGGCGCGTCTTGAGCCCGTAGACCGCTCCGATGTCATTGTCGGCCTGCACGCGCCGGACGATGCGGCGGTGGTCACCGTCCCGCCCGGAAAAGCCATGGTGCAGACCGTTGATTTTTTCCGAGCCTTTATTGAAGACCCGTTTGTCTTTGGCCAAATCGCGGCCACCCACGCCCTGGGTGATATCTTCGCCATGGGCGCGGAGCCGCAGACCGCCCTTGCCATGGTCACCATCCCGTACGGCCTGGAACACAAGGTCCAGGACCAGCTCACCCAGCTCATGGCCGGGGCTCTGGAGGTCCTCAACCGGGAACATACGGCTCTGGTTGGCGGGCATACCAGTGAGGGCAGCGAACTGGCGCTTGGGTTTGCCATCAACGGTTTGGCCAGTCAGGAATCCGTACTGAAAAAAAGCGGTATGCAGCCGGGACAAGCGATGATTCTGACCAAGGCGCTGGGAACCGGTGCACTGTTTGCCGCAGATATGCGACACAAAGCCAAAGGTCGCTGGATCGAAGCCACGCTCACTTCCATGCGGCAATCAAATCGAGCCGGAGCAGACTGCCTGCGTCAGCACGGCGCGACCGCCATGACCGACGTGACCGGATTCGGCCTGCTGGGCCATCTGGTCGAAATGGTCCGGGCCTCGGCCGTTGACGTGGTCCTCGATATGGAACGGCTGCCGATCCTGCCCGGCGCTCTGGAGGTCGTTCAGCAGGGTATTTTTTCGTCCCTGCAACCGCAGAATATTCGGCTGCGGCGGGCCATTCGCGAGGTGGAGCGGGCGGCTCAGCATCCATACTACGCTCTGCTGTTCGACCCGCAGACCGCCGGCGGACTCCTGGCCAGCGTCCCGGCCGAGCAGGCCCAGGCGTGCGTCCATGAGCTTCAGGAGCTGGGCTATCAGGACGCGGCCATTATCGGTGCGGTGCAGGCGCAGAGTGATACGCTTGAGCCGATCGGGCTGCACGCATAACCAAAAGCTGTCTTCTCACCGCTCCAACGCCGGCACAATCTCTCTAAAACGGGTAAGCCTAGACCCCAAGTTTTCATGGACAGGATATCTCTAGGACGAGATCGGAAGCTATACGGAGGATTCGCTATGAAGAATTTAGAGCAGTACAAAGGTGATCTAGAACGGCTTATCGACACCGGTGACAATTTATATAACGCTATGCAGTACGAGTGTCGGCCAAAAGATTACAAGAAGGCTGCGAGGAAAGAACTAGGAGAAAAAGCAACGGATTTCCTCAGAAATTTGCCTTCATTCTCTGCCGAGTATCAAGCTTGGTATTCAGAAGCAGGAGCACTCGTACGTCAATTACTGCCCAATCGTCTCAATGATTTCTCCAGTTATTACGAGCAGCCAAAGACACGTAAAGAGATAGCGTATGAGAGCTACCGGATATCCGACTACCTTCTGGGGCTTCGAGTGGAGAGTGATGAGTTTGAAGAAGTGGTCGTTGGTCCTTTCGCAGCGATTCCGCGGTTTGAACAGCAACTGGCGATAGTCAAAGCTGTCAAAAAGCGCTTTGAAAGCTCACTTTTCGACATCAGACAGCTCATGCAGGCTGATCTATTCGACTCCGAACTGGAGGCCGCGAAAGCCCTTGTGAAGCAGGGCTTTCGCAGGGCGGCGGGCGCGGTGGCAGGGGTAGTCATGGAAAAACACCTTGCCCAAGTTTGCGACAACCATGCCATCACAGTCCGTAAGAGGACACCAACTATCGCAGACTTGAATGACGCACTAAAAAATGGAGATGTGATCGACACCCCTCAGTGGAGATTCAACCAGCATCTCGGCGATATCCGAAACCTGTGTGACCATAACAAAGACGCTGAACCAACCGCGAAGCAAGTGAGTGACCTTGTGGATGGCGTGATGGAGCTCACGAAGACGCTGTTTTGATAACACGCCTGAGACGTCTCCACTTTTGCCACGGACCAAGCTTAAGACTTTGGCAGGTATCAGACGTAGCGGGCTGACTGGATAAGTGAGAGTGTAGGAAAATCAGGGGCTTACGGGACGATGCCAACCAGACGCGTCTGAATGAATCGTGATCGAACGGGCGGCTTGGCCGAAGATTACTCAGATCGAGGTAAGGAGGAGCGCTGTGGGAGAGTCTGATCCAAGAATCGTTGCGGCAGATTTCTATGACCAGCACTACACTGTGAGAGTAAAGTCGCTCTTGGTACCCGACATGAAAAGGGTTGAGATCGGGGACAAGGAAAATCAGGTTTGCCGCTTTTGCAAAAAGGGTAAGCCCAAGGTTTCGTTTCGATCTGACGCACACGCCATTCCGGAATCTCTCGGCAATAAAACCCTCTTCACCAACTACGAGTGCGATAGCTGCAATCAAAAATTCGGACGTGGCATCGAGAACGATTTTGGCATTTGGTCGAATATCGACCGGACACTCGCCGGTATCTCTGGCAAGAACGGAGTACCGACCGTGAAAGGAGCCGACTGGCGAGTTGAGAACGAGAGCGATCACATCAAGATCAATCGGTACGACAACGCTTCGGGCTTTGTTCTTGACGAAGAAAAAAAACAGGTTCGATTCGATATCGAGCAGGGGACGTACACACCGGTCGCGGTGCTCAAGACATTTGTCAGGATCGGTCTGACGCTGCTGCCGGTCGAGGAATTGCCGAATTTCTCCGAAGCTCTGGACTGGATTCAGGAGGAAGACCACACTAAGAGCCGTCTAGAGAAACACCCGGTGATCCAGACATTCCAACCTGGAATGAAGCTGGACGGTATCCTTGCCATTCTGCTGATTCGTAAGGCCGCTGTAATAGGGGTCCCGTATGCCTTTCTGATCCTCGCCTACGGCTACAAGATGTTTCAGGTCTGCCTGCCGTCCCTGCAGAACCGTTCCATCTATGGCCGGAATCTAACGCTCCCACGGTTTCCGATGCCGGGTATCGATCTGGCATCGTACGGGGAGGCACGTGCAGGGCCGCTGGACTTATGTGGGCGAGAGAAGGTCAAAGGCAAGGAGTTTCTGCTTCAGTTTGGCTTTAGCCAGATTGAGACCAGAGACTAACGGGCAAAAAAGCGGGAAAATTCGGTGTGGCAGGATATGCAACGTGTAATACAACCGTAGATCATATCATCACCACCTGTGTTACAATCCGGTCGGACCTGACAAACCGACGCACCGCCCCGCGGCACTCCTCCCAAGAGGGGCAGGACCCCTCCCAAGAGGGAATTACATACTTTACTAGGCACGGATTTGACTCCGCAGGCTGTAAAATTTACGGGTAAAATATCTGTGATTACTTACGAACCCCCACAAAAGAGCTGAACCGTCTTGGCTCATAGTTATCAAGACAATTCATTGGGTTGTCGCTGGCTCCGTTCGAGTATGAAACGAAATTTCCTTTAATATAGTTGTTTCCACTGTGATTAAATACATAGGCGTGGCAGATGAAACCGAGTTCCCCGTTGTCAACATCAATCATCATAAAATCAAAGGGCGGATCACCTGCCACGGTCACGGTATTTGATCCGTCTAGCATATCCCGTCCACTTAGATATGCCATCTGCCCCGACCATACCTGATCAAAGTGATACACAAAGGTGGTCGGCTGTTTATTTGGTATACTAACAGTCAAATCCCACGTTCCCTTGAGCCATTCTAGTATAGCGATTGATCGAGCCTGACCTTTAACTGATTGGGCTGGAGACGAAGCTGCACACCCAACCTGAAAAAACAGTGCTATCATGAGCATACCGATATACCGTGCCATGTTTATACCTCCGTCTTTCAATCTCCGGCAGGGTTGCCGGGCCGTTGAAGACATCACGTAGGAACTTCTGAGCAAGAAAAACGGGGCAGTCCGCCCTCTCCCTATCTCCCTCTCAGGCATCGTGTTCTCCTCCCGGCTCCCGGACACCGCGCTGACGCGGACCCGGCAGGCTGCTCACTCCCTAACACGGTTCCCCACCGGTTGGCCCTAGTAATTTATGAGGAAATTATGAGGGTGGGTGACCCCGCTCCGGTTTGGCCCTGGGCTGAGGGGCGCCAGGCGTCTATCCGGGAGTTTCAGGGGCTGGGCTATCAGGACGCGGTCCTTATCGGCACGGTACAAGAGCAGGGAGATGCGCTTGAGCCGATTACGCTGCAAGTATAACCGCCTGCGTTGCGAGCCGGTCGAAGTCGAGAGCCCACCCCGCCGCTGAGCGGCGGGGTGGGTTGTCCCCTACTCACGTATAGGCTCTGAGAAAAAAGAAGACGAGCACGCCGGTGACCGAGACGTAGAGCCAAATCGGGAAGGTGTAGCGCGCGATCTTTTTGTGGGCCTCAAACTGTTGGCGGGCCGCATGGTAGAGCGTGGTGAAGACCAGGGGCAGGGCGACAATGGACAGCACAATGTGGCTAATCAGGATGAAAAAGTACAGCAGCCGAATCGGTCCCTGGCCGGGAAAAGGGGTATCGCCATGAAAATGGTGATAGACAATATAGCTCCCTAGAAAGAGGACTGAGAACACGAGCGCGGCCAGCATGCAGCGTATATGCCTTTCCCGGTTGCCGCGCTTGATATTGACAAACCCGCCGATCAAACAGCAGGCGCACAGCGCGTTAAAACAGGCGTTGGCCGCCGGGAGATAGGTCACCCATTCTCCCTCTGTCGTGGCCGCTGGTTTATAGTAAATCAGCCAGATCAAAAACCCGCTCAGGATCAAGCCGAGGAGCAAAAACCAGGGAAACGGGTTGCGCGTAACGGCCGGTATTGGCATGGGTCTGAGGCTAACGGCGGAAGAGACGCAGATCAAGTCTCCGCGTGTCGCGCCTGCCGCACTATTCCGCTAGAATGCCGCACCATCAGAACCAAGCGAAGGAGGACGGTATGCAGTTTGTAAGCCTGGAAGAAGCCAAGCAGGCATCGGGCCTGCGCCTGACGTTTGTGGCCAATGCGCCGAGCCCGTGGGGAGAAGCGGTCAAAGGTATGCTCAAGACCAAAGATATTCCCTACACCGCCACGCTCTATATGCCCGGCGACCCTGCGGCCAATAAGGGCCTAGTGGAGTGGACGGGTGAAGATAGTGCACCGTCCGCCATGTATGAAGACGAAGCGCCCCGGTCCGGCTGGGCGGAGATCCTGCTCTTGCTCGAACGCCTCCAGCCTGAACCCCGCCTTATTCCGGCTGACCCGGAGCAACGCGCGCTTATGTTCGGACTCTCACATGAAATCTGCGGCGAAATGGGTCTGGGCTGGTCAGGCCGTCTCATGATGTGTGATGCCGCTATAGACCCGAATGTCGACTACCCGATTCCAGCCGAGATGGGCCACTATCTTGGGGCGAAATACGGCTATCGGCCCGGCGTTGGCCCGGAGGCTACCAAGCGGGTGACCGACGTGCTGACCCTCCTGTCCGCCCGCCTCAAAGCCGAGCAGGCAAAGGGCAACCGCTTCTTCATGGGCGAACACGTTACGGCTCTGGACTTCTACTGGGCCACGTTTTGCGCCCTGATGAAACCGCTGCCGCCCGAACACTGCAAAATTATGGATGTCTTACGCGCCGCCTTCGAGTTCCCCAATCCGGCGATTGAAAAAGCGCTTGACCCCGCTCTGATCGAGCATCGGGACTTTATGTATAACGAGTACCTTGGACTGCCCATGGTGCTTTCGTAACACGACCGGGAGACGCCCGCGTCTCCCGCTTCATTTCCATGCCCATCCCCGAACGGTATAACCGCGGCTACAACCTTGGCGTTGGTGGCGCGGTTGTGCGTGATAATCGCCTGCTGCTTGTGCGCCGGGCCTCACGGCGGGGCAGGGGGAACTGGCAGGTGCCGGGTGGCTTTGTCGAGCCGGACGAAACCATTGAACAGGCTGTTGTCCGCGAGGTCCGGGAGGAAGCCGGCGTGACCGGAGAGGTGCAGGGCGTCATCGGGCTGCGGAATCGGTGTGATTCCGACATCGGCAATAGCCTGTACATCGTTCTGCTGATGAAACCGCTGAGCGGTGAGCCCACACCCGATATGGAAGAGGTTGACCGCGCCGAATATCTGACCCTGGAGCAGATTGAGCAATTGGAGCAGGTGCCGCCCATTAATCGGGAGATCGCCAGCCGCGTGCTCTCCCAGGAAAAATGCCTGCTGGCCCCGCAAGAGCTCATCCATCTGAACGGCAGACCCTACACGCTCTTTGTTGGATAGTGGCTACGCCTCAATATTGCTCTGATTATATCGAAAAATAACTGGATATAGTCAAGAACGAATATCCCAATCCTCGGCTGTCCCCTCTGCGCTGAAAAATTTTAGGCAAAAAGGACAATTTGGCCGAAGAATGTTCAGAGCGAGAGGTAGTGGTGCGCTGCCTATCCGGGCGGCTTGACCCGCAGCCAACTATTGAAAGGAGTCGTCGCACTCAGCAACGGTTTCAGGATCGGTCGCGACTTGGTCGGCCCACTCATGGGTCTCGAACCAATATTGGCGGCGCTGCTCCAGCCAGCCGTTCGCCTTGTTGGCCGCAATCCAGCTATTGAAAAAGTTTAAGGTATCCAGGTCCCCTTTGCGCACGGCCATGCCCGCCACGCCCGAGGCAAATGGCTCCTCGAAGGGCAGGTACAGGGTCTCCGGGTGGGCGTCCACCCACGTGGTTCGCGTCGTCGCGAACGCTGCCGCCGCATGGACGTCACCGGCGACGACGGCTTGGAGAACCTCGGTGTCAGTATCAAAGAGCAGGAGCATGGCCTCAGGAAACACAGTCTCAATCGCAGGGATGGACGCTACTCCCCGCCGGACCGCAATCGTGACACTGGCACGGTTGAAATCGGCCAGCGTTGTCAGGCCGGTGGTTTGGACACTATTCGCCACGAGGAAGGTCCCGGTAGCGTTGTACGGGGAGGTGAAATTGACCCGGAGATTGCGGTCCGGCAGGATTTGCATCCCGCTGATAATGACATCAAACTCCTCGGCGATCAGTGCCGAGATGATATAGTTCCAGTTCGTCCGCGCAAATTCGATCTCCACCCCCATGTCCGCGGCCACTTTGGTCGCCACATCAATCTCGAAGCCGATCAACTTGCCGTCGGCATTGCAGAATGACTCGGGCTCGAACAGGCCGAGTCCGACTCTCAGCGTCCCCCGATCCTGGACCTCTTCAATCACACTGTCAAATGCCCACCACGGGAAAAACTCGGCCAGCGCGCGCGAGCTAGTACCACCAATCAGAGCAACCACGACCAGACCACACACGACGTGCTTTATCCGCATGAAATACCTCCTTGAGACATGCGCCTGGAATTTCGCCCCTTATCCGGGCGGCTTGACCCGCAGCCAACTATTGAAACGATTCATCGCACTCAGCAACGGTTTCAGGATCGGTCGCGATTTGATCGGCCCACTCGCGGCCCTCGAACCAATACTGGCGGCGCTGTCCAAGCCACCCGTTCGCCGTGTTGGCCGTAATCCAACTGTTGAAGAAATTGAGGGTATCGAGGTCTCCTTTGCGCACGGCCAATGCTAACACGATCGAGGCAAATGGCTCCTCGAAGGGCACATGCAGCGTCTCCGGGTGAGCCTCAACCCACCTGGTCCGCGCCGTCGCAAACGCTGCCACAGCATGAACCTCACCAGCGACGACCGCTTGGAGGACCTCGGTGTCTGCGTCGAAGAGCAATAACGTGGCATGAGGAAATACATTCCTGAGCGCGGGGATGGACGAGGCACCGCGGCGGGTCGCAATCGTGACAGCGGCACGGTTAAAATCTGCCAGTGTTTCCAGGTCTGCGGTTTCCTCCATATTCGCTACCAGATAGATGCCGGTAGCATTGTAGGGTGCCGTGAAATTGACCTTGAGGTTGCGGTGTGGCAGGATCGTCATCCCACTAATGATATCAAACTCCTCCGCGATCAGTGACGGGATAATATAGTTCCAGTTCGTCGGAACAAATTCGATTTCCACCCCCATGTCCTCGGCCACTTTGGTCGCCACATCGATCTCGAAGCCGACCAACTCGCCGTCTGCATTACATGCTGACCCAGGCGGGAACAACCCGAGCCCGACTCTCAGCGTCCCCCGGTCCTGGACCTGCTCGAGGACGCTGTCAAACGCCCACCACGGGAAAAACTCAGCCCTCGCCTGAGAGCTGCCTCCGCCCATCAGAGCAACCACGACCAGACCACACACGACGTGCTTTATCCGCATGAAACACCTCCTTGAGACATTCGCTGAGAATTTCGCTCCTCCTCCCTAGCACACACGGGAGGAGTCCGTGAGTCTGGTCGTGGATCGACAAGCCCTTCGCCGTTCAACTCCCGGTCCCCCCGAGTCTCACACCTCGCAAGAACTCATTCATCTAAACGACAAACCCCCACATATTTTGTTAGATAGTTGTTATATGTCGGGCTTCGGCCATATGGGAAATTATTGGGTATAGTCAAAAACGGATATTCCAGGCTGTAGAACTGCCAAGCTTATGCTAACCCTAATGGCAAAAGGAGAAATCTGTGAACACGGCTCTGCAACAAGAAACGCTTGAGCTGCGTAGAGATGGCGCGGCACAGGACGTTATTCAATTTTGCTACTATCGGGCTGGCCAGGGTCTGCCGCTGGTATGGCTCCACTGGCTGTGGGGCGAGCCGGGCTGGATGGACTACCACCAACGCTTAGCCGAACGTTTCCAGGTGTTTGTTCCCGACCTGCCGGGCTATGGGCAATCCACATTGCCGGAGTGGGCGAAGACACCGCATGACTTGGCGGTGTTGCTGCTGCAATTCTTTGATGCGCTGTCGCTCAAACGGCCGATTGTCGTCGGCTCGTGCCTCGGCGGATGGGTAGGAGCTGAACTCGCCCTGCTCAGACCGGAGCGAATTGCCCAGTTGGTTCTGATTAGCCCGCTCGGCTTAGTGCAGGACTGGACCAAGGTGCCCAATCTCTTCTATACGGACCCGGCGCGCCTGCCTCGGTATCTTTTTACGGACGCGGCTCTGGAGAAGGCTTCACTGTATGTTCCAGACCTGAGTAACTGGACCGACGCATTCATCAACAACCGAAACGCGAGTATCCGACTGGTGTTTGACCCCTACCTCCACAGTCGCAGCCTACGCCATCACTTGCATCTTTTGACTACCCCAACGCTTGTCGTCTGGGGCGAGCAGGATCCCCTCCTGGCACCAGCGCACGCCGCGCTGTGGACTACGTCGCTACCGCAGGCTCACAGCGTGATGATTCCGGGGGCGGGACATCTCCCGTATGTGGAGGATTGCGAGGCGGTTATCCAGGCTATTCACACCTTCATTCCGACACAGGAGAGGGGAGGGGCATGAGAGTCTTTAATATGGTGCTGTTCGGCTGGCCGCATCTGCCCGACGATGCTCCTGTTGGTACGCCTGGATCGTATCCGCTTTCGAACCAGTATTTTGATCCTGTTCAGGGAAACGCCTTGCTTCAACAAGAGTTGGAGCGGATCACGCTCAGTGATGAGCTTGGGTTGGATGGCTTCACCTGTCAGGAGCATCATGGTGGCGGTGGATTTTGTGCCATGGTGCCCTCGACGCACCTCATGGCAGCAGCCGTCTCACAACGTACCAAAAATCTTCAAGTGGCGGTCACCGGCACGTGTATTCCGTTACACCACCCGCTTGCCATTGCGGAAGAGGTGGCCATGCTGGATCACCTGAGCAATGGGCGTTTCATTTGGGGGGCGCTGCGTGGCTTTCCGACCGAATATCTGTCCTATAACGTCAACCCGGCGGAATCTCAGGCTCGGTTTCGGGAAGGTTTTTCTTTAGTCCTGAAAGCGCTTTCGAGTGAGGGGCCGTTTGATTTTGACGGCCAGTTTTACCGCGTCCGGGACTATAATATCTGGCCTAAGCCCCTGCAGCAGCCTTATCCGAAAATCTGGATGGCGGCCAATAGCCTGGACTCGCTCGATTTTGCGGTCAAGAATCGCACCTATATTGCTACGCCGTGGGTCAGTATCGAGCGCACACGCGCGGTGCACGAGACGTATTATCGGCTGGCTCAAGAGCAAAGCATCACTATCCCCGAGGATTTTGATGACATGTTTGCCTCGATCTGCGCGCTATACGTTGGCGAGAGCGATAAAAAAGCGCGCCAAGAGGCTGAAACGCATTTAGAATACCACTTCTTCCGCGCGCTGGCGTCGTTTGATATCGGCACGGTCTCGCTTATCCCTGGGCATATGAGTGTCAATGGCATGCGCGATTGGCTCAAGAACGTCACGAGTAAAGACACGGGCAAGGCCATGGGCTATAGCGTCGATGAAGGAATCGAGAATGGGACGGTCATTTTGGGCGGCCCGGAAAGTGTGATCGCCCAAATCAAACGTCAACGCGAAGAGGGCAAACGCGGAACATTACTGGCGATGTTTCAGTTTGGTTCCCTACCGGATGAACTCGCGACGCAGAGCCTACGCCTCTTTGCCCAAGATGTCTTGCCTAAGATTCGAGCCATTTGAGGAGGCGTCGTTCCACTCTCCGTCAAAAACGACCGCCCCGCCTTACACGCCCCAAGAGAGGAGTTTTCCTATCCCCTCCTTGGAGGGGTGGCCGTAGGCCGGGGTGGGTTGCCCTTGCATGGGCCGTGCGTCTGACCCACTCCGTCGCTGACGCGGCACCCCTCCCAAGACGTGTGATGCAAATTACATTGCTCGGCGACCCCTCGCTCCCCTGCGCAGTTCCTGTTTGCGACAGGGGCCAGGAGTGCGGGCTGGAAGCCCGCAAGCGGCCAAGATGGCCGCTCTCCCAGGCAGCATGAGGGCGAGCGGCCCGGGGTGGGGGCCGCCGGACCGGCTCCGGGAGGCTCACGACACAATATGCATCACACGTCACTGGGTAGGTGCCCTGGGCTCTCGCTAGTGTCCTGGACGGTGGACGTATGGAACTCTATCGTAGCCCTATGGCAGGCCGGGACGGAGGACTGAGCGAGGGGGCGCCCGCGTTTTTTTATGGCTGGTGGATTGTCGTGACATGCTTTGTCAGCATGTCGATGGCCGGTGGTGTTGGTAATCTGTCCTTCCCCGTCTTTCTCAAACCGCTAACCGCGGAGTTCGGGTGGACCCGGGCTCAGGTCTCCGGCGGTATTTCGGCCTTTATGTTGGCCATTGCCCTCACCGCTCCCTTTGTCGGGCGCGCGGTGGGGCTGTATGGGCCGCGGGCGGTCATGATTCCGGCGGCCGTATTGGTGGGCCTGTGCCTGATGCTGCTGTCTCAGATGACGGCCCTGTGGCAACTCTATGTGCTGCGTCTCGGGGTGGGGGTCGGGTTTACGGCTCTGGCCCACGTGCCGGTCAATATCGTTATTTCGCGCTGGTTTACGCGCAAGCGCGGCCGGGCCATGGGCACGGCCATGATCGGCACCCCGGTTGGCGGCCTGCTGATGACGCCCTTTGCCTCGTGGTGTATCGAGTGGGTGGACTGGCGTCTCACCCTGTTGATCCTGGGCGGCCTGCTGTGGCTTATCCTGGTTCCGGTCTTGTTTGGACTGCTGCGAGATACGCCGGCTGACCTGGGTCTGCTGCCGGACGGCGAGACGATACCGGCCACGGACGACACGCCGTCCGATCCTGGCGTAGGGGAGGGGATATCCGCCCGCGATACGCTCCGAACCGGCCGTTTCTGGGCACTCATCGGCATCTATTTTCTGGCCTATGGCTGTCTCTTTTCCGTGATGATTCACCAGTACCCCTATTTTACGGATCAAGGCTTTTCCACCCAGTACGCGGCCCTGCTGGTGAGTGTGCTGCTCAGCGCGTCCGTGCTCAGCGGCCTGGGTTTTGGCTGGGCGAGTGATCATTATGACCCGATGCAACTGGCGGCGACCTGTTATGCCTTGGGTGGTATCGGCATAACCCTGCTCTTATGGGCGTCTCCCGTATTTGCCGTGGTCGGCTTTGTTATCTGCTTCGGCTTCTTCTTTGGTGGCACCACCCCGCTGACCGCCCTCGTGACCGGGCGCATGTTCGGCATGAAAGCGCACGGCGTGATTTACGGTTTCTATCAGACCGTTATCTGTCTCAGCGGCTTCGTTGGCCCGACTCTCATGGGCTTTATCTATGACACGACCGGAAGCTATCACCTCGGATTTACCGGCGTGGGTATCGGTCTGCTGTGTGCTGCCACGTTGATGCTGGTCGTGCGGGCGAGAACCATACTCCTTCCCGTGTCTATCGCATCCACCTGAGGGGAACCCACCCCGGCCCTACGGGCCACCCCTCCGAGGAGGCGATTAGAAAAATATCTCCTCTCAGGACGTGTGATGCACATTAGGCAAGAGGGAGAGGAAGCGTGTCGAGGCTGAGCTACGCTCGCCTGACCTGACCAAAGGAGGCGCGCGATGCCCATCGATCTCGACACGTTCCTAGTGGCACTCTATACCATCGTAGACGATCTGTACCAGCAACATGTGGCCCTAACCAAGCCAGTACGTCCCGGGCCTTGTCCCACGGTGTCAGACAGCGAAGTGCTGACGTTGGCTCTGTGCGCGCAGTGGTGGGGGCGCTCGGAGCGGGCGTTCGTGCGGTATGTGCGGGCGCATTGGCGGGCGTATTTTCCGCACTTGCTCACTCAGAGCGCCTATAACCGCCGGTGTCGGGACTTGGCCGGGGTGCTGGTGGCCTTGGTGCCGATGGTGGCGCGGGAGTTGCGCGCTACGAGTGCGGCGTATCAAGTGCTGGACACGGTCGCGGTGCCATTATTACGGCGCTGTCGGGGGTGCCGGCGGCGCCTGTTTGGGGACGTAGCAGCCCTGGGGTGGGGCGGTAGTGACAAGGACTGGTATTATGGCTGTAAGCTACTCCTGGCCGTCCTCCCGGCCGGCGGGGTGACGGGCTTCGTGCTCGCCCCGGCGAGTACCGAGGATCGGTGGCTGGCGGATGCGCTGTTGGGCTGGCGCGCTACCCCCCAGGCTCGACCCCTCCAGCGGCGGGACTTGCTCCGCCCTACGCGGCCTAATGGTACCCCCTATGTCGGCCCGACCGGGCCGCGCTGGCCGCAGGCGGGTGCCGGGGAACTCAGCCCGAGCCCTTATCTCGCCGATAGGGGCTTCTCGGGGGCGGAGTGGCAAGCCCATTGGCACCAGGACTACGGGGCCCCCGTGCTCACGCCTCCCCAGGCGGCGGGCGCGGCCCGCGCCCGCCGCCAGCATAGCCGGTGGCGCCAGATCGTCGAGACTATCAATGGGCACCTGACCCGCACCTTCGGCCTGCACTTTCCGGGGGCGCGTACCCCCCACGGCTTGCTGACGCGCATCGCGGCCAAGGTGGCTGCCCTCAATCTCGGCCTCTGGCTCAATCGCCTCTTCGGTCGCCCCCCGTTGGCCTTTGCTACCCTCTTCCCCGCCTGACAATACACATCACACGTCTCAGGAGGGGTGCCGCGTCAGCGGTGGAGTGGGCTTTTCCCTGGGCCGCCCGCCGGGTCGTTTAATGATGAGCACGCATCTGTCCGAGGAGGGGATTGTGAGAACAAGATCGGGTTTTCCTCTTGTGGCTCAAATCCCCGGCTGATACAACCTTTTGCACAAGGATTAAGGAACCCACCCCGGCCCTACGGGCCACCCCTCCTTGGAGGGGTGCGGCATTCATCCCCTCTTGGGAGGGTGCTGCGAAGTAGGGGGGGTAGGTGCCCGATGTTCGTTCCGAGCCGTCAATGAGGAGGGCCTGTTATGAAGAGTCATTGGTTCCATTTAATGCCGTATCAAGATCTGCCCGAAGACTTCAGGGAAAAACATCCGAGTGTGTGGGTGGATGTTTCAAGTGAATTATTCGATCCTGCTCGGGGCCATCAATTTTACAACGAATATCTGGATCAACTGGAGTTTGCCGACAGCCTGGGGTTTGACGGTATCTGCGTGAACGAGCATCATGCCAACGCCTACGGCCTGATGCCGTCACCCAATCTCATTCTAGCTGCGCTTGCCCGTCGGACGTCCAAGGCCGCCCTGATTGTGCTGGGCAACTCGATTGCGCTGTACAACCCGCCGATTCGTATTGCCGAAGAAATGGCTATGCTCGACTGCATCTCAGGCGGCCGTTTTGTGGGCGGCTTTCCGGTCGGCACCTCGATGGATACCAATTTTGCCTACGGCCAGACTCCTCTGACCCTGCGTGAGAAATATCGGGAAGGCCACGATCTGATCATCAAGGCCTGGACCGAGCCCGAGCCGTTTGCCTTTAACGGCAAATACAACCAACTCCGCTATGTCAATATCTGGCCTCGCCCGGTTCAAAAACCGCATCCACCGGTGTGGATTCCCGGCGGCGGCAGCGTCGAGACCTGGGACTGGGTGGCCGAGCATGACTATATGTATGCCTTCCTGAGTTACTTCGGCTACGAGCCTGCCACGCAGGTGATGCGGGGCTATTGGGAGGCGGTAGACCGGGCCGGCCGGGACAGGAACCCCTACCGCGCCGGCTATCTGCAATTCATCGGGGTGTCCGAGACGGACGCACAGGCGGAAAAGGACTATGCGGAGGCGGCTTCGTATTTCTACCACCGCTGTCTGCACGTGCCCGATCATTGGGCTGCCGCGCCAGGCTATTTGACGCTCAAGACCATCAAGTCGCTCAAATCGCCCTTCAGCTTCGAGCAGTTGGCCGACCTCAAATGGAAGGATTTTGTTGAGCAGGGCTATGTGATTGCCGGCTCTCCGGCAACTGTGCGTGAGCGGCTGGTGGAAGTCATTAAGGAAATGAATGTCGGACAGCTTTTCTCCCTCCTCCATTTCGGCAACCTGAGTCGCGAGCTGACCCGGAAGAATACGGAACTGTACGCCAAAGAAGTCCTGCCCTTTTTGCGTGAGCAGTTGTGGAACGAGTGGGAAGACCGCTGGGCACCGCATCCGATGAATGAGGAAGACCGCATGCCGGTCGCGGCCCTCTAGGACGCCGGCCCCCTGAATGGAGATCGTTTGGAATGCAAGAAGTGAAGGTTGCTATTCGGAATGGAAAATTTACCACCTCAATGCAGTGGGGCGGCAACGGCGAGCCGCTCCTTTTCCTGCACGGTGCCGGTGGCCCCATGGTTGGCGCCCCGTTTCTTGAGGAACTCGCCCAGAATTTTACCGTCTACGCCCCTGCCCATCCCGGCTTTGGCCCCGGAACGGGTATTGAGCATATTGACGACGTGATTGACTTTGCCCTGTACTACCACGATTTTCTTGACGAGTTGCAGATCGATAGCCCGCATATCGTCGGCCACTCGCTGGGTGGCATGTTGGCCGCGGAGATCGCCGCGCTCGCTCCGTACCGGATCAATCGACTCGTGCTGGTCTGCCCGGCAGGGCTGTGGCTTGATGACAACCCCATTCCGGATTTCTTTACCTTTAATCCGCAGCAGATGGTTGAACACGTGTTTCACGACCCCAGCGGCCCCATGAGCCAAATGTTCACCAAACAGTTGCAATCCCCCGAAGCCCAGCTTGAGATGTATAAATGCCTAGCCTCAACCGGGAAATTCCTGTGGCCGATTCCCGATAAAGGACTCAAGAAGCGCATCCATAGGCTGCAACTGCCGACCCTGTTGCTGTGGGGAGAATCCGATAAGCTCATTCCCCCGGTCTATGGGGAAGCGTTTCAGCGCGCCATTCCCGGTTCGCGTCTGGTCCACTTCGCGAGTTCGGGTCATATGATTATGCTGGAGGAACAAGAGGCTTTTGTTGACGCGGTCTCGGACTTTTTACTGGAATAACCCGAAAGGAGGGGAAAATGATTAAGGCGAAATCGATCCGCCATACTGGGGTGCCGGTCTCGGACGTGAGAAAGGCAAAGCGATTCTATGGAGAGATTCTCGGCTTGGGTGAGATTGAGCGACCCAAGATCAAGGGCGTGCCTGGAGCCTGGTATGAGGTGGACGGAACCCAGGTGCATATTATTGGCCAGCGCAACACGATGGCCGACAAGGATATTCCGGGTATCGGAACCCATATCGCGGTCCAGGTCGAAGACCTCGAAGAGGCCAAACGTGTGCTGAAGAGAAGGCGGGTGAAGTTCCAGGAATTTGCTCCGCCGCCCAGTATGGGTTTGGCCCCGGTGGTCTTTGTCCGTGACCCGGACGGCAACGTGGTCGAGTTGCGGGCGGAAGCCTAAGCATCCTTGAGTGGCATACATCGGAAAGGAACCCACCCCGGCCTTCGGCCACCCCTCCCAAGAGGGGAACTTTTTTTATCCCCTCCTTGGAGGGGCGCCGCGCCAGCGGCGGGGTGGGTTCTCCCCGGCCTAGCGGCTCCCTATGTCTGGTGAGCGCTGGTTCCTGGGAATATGCGTCACATGTCTTGGGAGGGGTGCTACGAGGCAGTAGGGTGGGTTTCTTTTATCGAGGCATAAACGGGGGAGATCCGATGCTGATCGAAATCTATCCAAAACCCGGGCATGCAGCATATTAATCTCATATTCTGTGAGGCCGAGCCCGTTCCCTCACCCGGCCTGCGGCCACCCTCTCCCCGTGGGCGAGGGTAAGACCAGAGCCCCTCTCCCAGCGGACAAGGGGCTGGGGTGAGGGTAAAACCGCCTGCCAGCCGGGAGAATCGGCTGATTTACACGTGAAATTGGAACCTCTGGTCGCATTGACGACGGCAGGCCTGGCGCGACAATGACAGAGACGATCTCCCTGCCAACCTGGATCGTGGCGGTTGCCGGCGCACTTGTCCTGTGGGCGGTCCTCGACCGCCTTATTGTGCCAAGCACACGATGGTTTTTCCGACGGCGCGCCAGTCGGGTGATCGACGAGCTCAATGCCCGCCTCTCCCTGCAAATCCCGCTTTTCCAACGGACCAAACGACAGGTGCTGATCGATCGACTGACGGACGATCCCGAGGTCATGGAGGCGGTCGAGACCGAGGCGCAGCGGTCCGAGCGGCCGCGAGCAGTCCTGATGCGCGAGGTCGAGCGCTATGCGCGTGAGATCGTCCCGTCGTTCAACGTCTACGTCTATTTCCGCATTGGCTATTACCTTGCCCGGCGCCTGCTGCAATTGCTCTATCGCGTCCGTCTCGGCTATGCCGACGACGTAGCGCTGGCCAGAATCGCGCCCAACGCGAGCGTCGTGTTTCTGATGAATCACCGCAGCAATGCGGATTACCTCATCGTCGCCTACATGGCTGCGAATCGTGCCGCCTTGAGCTATGCGGTGGGTGAATGGGCGCGGACCTGGCCCCTACAGTCCTTGATTAAAGCGCTCGGCGGTTTTTTCGTGCGGCGGGACTCCGATAATCCGCTCTACCGCCGCGTGCTGGCTCGCTACGTACAGATGGCGACCGCCGGCGGTGTCGTGCAGGCGTTCTACCCCGAGGGCCGCCTGACCCGCGACGGACATCTCCGCACGCCCAGGCTCGGCCTCCTCAGTTATATGGTCTCGGCGTTCGACCCCAAGGGGGAGCGCGACCTCGTGTTCATCCCGGTAGGGATCAATTACGACCGGGTGCTGGAAGATCGCACCCTGGTGCGCGAACTCGACCCACAGGCCATGCCCCGCAGCCGGACGTACGCGGTCGTCACCTTTCTCCGGTTTCTCGGCCACCAAGTGAAACTGCTGCTGGCGTGGCGCTGGTATCGCTTCGGGTATGCCTGTGTCAACTTTGGCACGCCGATTTCCATGCGCGCCTATACCGCGCGCACCCAGACCGATTTTCGCCGTTTGGATTCAGCGACGCGGTTTGAGGCCATAGAGCGGCTGGGCAGCGAAGTGTTCGCCGCGATTGCCGCGGCCATTCCGGCCTTGCCGGTTCCGCTCATCGCGACCGTCTTTCTCCGCCATCCCCACGCCGCCCTGAGCGCACTCGAGATCAAGGCGCGCGCCCAGGCCCTGATCACCGCCCTCGAACAGCACGGGGCCTATATCCATATCCCGCGGGCAGACCACGACTATGCGACCACCGTGGGGTTGCGGATGCTGGTCCTGCGGCACGTGGTGCAGGAATCGGACGGGCTGTACCGCGCGCGCGAGGCCGAGCACGACCTGCTGCGCTACTACGCCAACTCGATCGCCCACTTCCTGCCCGACCCGTGAGGGTGCCCGCTCCTGAGGATGCCCCCGAAGACCCGCCCGTGGGCGCATTGGAACATCCGGGGCTGGTGTCCGTCCAGAGTGGCTTCGGCCTTGATTTTGACCAGTCTCCATGCTCCCTTAGAAAAGAAGTCCAATTCCTGTGTCATGCCTACCTCTCCTTCAGCTCCCCGTGCTGTGGCGGCCGACATCTCACCCCCCGCTCCGACCGTCATCATTGGCACTGGACCGGTTGGTATCCGTGCCGCCCACGAGTTGTTGCGCCGTGATGCGCAGCACCCTCTTGTCGTGTACGGAGACGAGCTGTGGTCCTATAACCGGGCTCGTCTTTCGAGTCTGCTCGCCGGTGAGACCAGCTGGGAGGAAGTGTATAATCCGTTGCGTCCGCCCTTTGGCAGTCAGGTCACCTCGCACTACGATTGTAGGGTCCGGGCGATTGATCGGGACACCCGCACCGTTATCGATGCGACTGGCCGTAGACAGGCCTACGCCACGCTGATCCTGGCCACCGGTGCACGGCCTCGTATTCCGACAATTTCCAACCTCGACCTGCCTGGCGTACAGGTCTTCCATGACATGATCGATACCGAGATGCTGCTGGCCCGGAGTGCGCAGAGTCGGCGCACCCTTGTCTGGGGTGGCGGCGTGCTCGGCCTTGAAGTCGCACGGGCGCTTCACAGCCTCAACATTTCGGTGGGGATCGTGCACCACGAGAGGCGCCTCATGAGTCGCCAACTCGACGATACTGCAGCGGCGCTGCTGCACGAGCACATCCTCGCCCTCGGCATTGAGGTGTTCACGGGCAGGAACATCCGCAGCATTCAAGGCAGTCGGATGGTCAGCGGCGTGCTGCTCTCGGACGGCACGGAGGTGGAATGCGACACGCTCGTCGTTGTCACCGGGGTCCGGCCTAACATTGGGCTCGCCCGCGACGCGGGTCTGCGCGTCCACCACGGCGTTGTGGTGAACGAGAGGATGCAGACGTCCGACCCGAACATTTACGCCGTCGGCGACTGCGCCGAGTATGGACACCACGTCTCCGGCACGGTCGCCCCGGGCTTTGAACAGGCCGCAGTAGCCGCCCACTGTCTGCTCGGTGGTCACGCCGTCTATCACGGCTCTCTGTCTGCGATCCAACTCAAGATTTTTGAGCTGCCGGTGTGGAGTGTGGGCCGGATCAGCGAAGAAGAGTATCCTCTCACGGTACGCGATATGGCATACCGGAGTGCTGACGGGGGGTACCGCAAACTGGTGCTGGAGCACAATAGACTGATTGGGCTGATCGGCATTGGTCAGTGGCCGGAGCTCCCTCGCCTCTACGAAGCCGTGACCGCAACCCGCAGGCTGTGGCCGTGGCAACGGTTCCGCTTTCACCGGTACGGTCGGATTTGGTCGGAGCAGCTAGCGGACGAGGTCGCACAGTGGCCGGACACCACCACCGTCTGCCACTGTACCGGCGTCACCCGGGGGCAGCTTGGACGTGCCATGGCCGAAGGCTGCCATACGCGGACCACCCTCGCTGAACGGACCGGTGCGTCCCAGGTGTGCGGCTCGTGTGCTCCTCTCCTGGCTCAGTTGTTGGGAGAGATGGCAGACCTGCGGCCGAGTCCGGGCCGCAAAAGTCTGGGAGTCGGCTCCGTCCTGGCCGTGTTGCTCGTGACACTTGTGTGCGTGGTGCCGGGCGCTCCCTTTGCCGAGACGGTCCAGGGCGGCTGGAAGCTTGAGGTCTTGTGGAGCGAGGGGTGGTGGAAACAGTTCAGCGGCTACAGCCTCGTGGCCCTGGCTGTGGTCGGTCTGCTGATATCGCTGCGCAAACGCTGGTCGGCCTTTTCGTTTGCCGACTTTGCCTGGTGGCGGGTACTCCACGCGGCCCTGGGCGTCCTCACCCTGCTGGTGCTGGTTGCCCACACCGGCTTCAGCCTGGGCAACAATGCCAACTTGTATCTGATGACCAACTTCCTGGCCCTGGCTGCGGTCGGCGGCCTGGCCGGTGGGCTGGCCGCCGGAGAGCGGCGCTGGGGCGGCATGCCAGCGCGGCGGCTACGCCATGTCGTGACCCGCACTCATATTTTCCTGTTGTGGCCTTTACTTGTTTTCCTCGGATTCCACATTTTGTCAGTGTACTACTACTGAAGATGAAGGCCGGGCGTCTGCGGTGACTGACGGACAGAGGATGGACGGCATTTGGTCCACAGTCCGGACCTATCTGGGATGGGGAATCGTTCCCCTGGGCCTGAGCGTGTATTTGGCCCTCTCCTTTTGGAGCGAACACAGAGCGATGTTTCTGCCAGGACAAACGACAGCCGGTCATTATCAGATTGAGCTGGCGTGTCAGGCGTGCCACACGCCGTTCGCGGGGGTCAAGCAGTCCGCGTGTCTCGACTGTCACGGCACAGAATTGACGCTGGCCGACGATAGTCACCCCAGCAGCAAGTTTACCGACCCGCGCAACGCGGACCGGGTGGCGATCGTGGATGCCCGCTTGTGCGTCACCTGCCACTGGGAACATCGCCCGGCTCAGACTCGCCCCATGGGCGTCACCCTGGCGATGGATTATTGTTTTCACTGCCACGCCGACCTCGCTGAAGAACGGCCCAGCCACGTCGGCCTGGGTTTTGCCACCTGCGCCAGCGCGGGCTGCCACAATTTTCACGACAACACCGCCCTGTATGAAGACTTTCTGCTCGAACACCTGCACGAGCCGCCGATGCTCGAGAATCCCGTCGTTCCACTGCGGGCAGTCTTTCAGTTCCGACCGCTCGGCCGCGCCGCCGCCAACGGACCGCCGCCCCGCCACCCCGACGATCAGTCTCTCCTCGAAGACTGGGTATCAACACGCCACGCCCAGGCTGGGGTCAACTGTACGGACTGTCACCGTCCGCCCAACTCCGGGGCGTCACAGACCTCAGAAAAAATATGGACCGATCGGGTTGGGCACACCGTGTGCCAGCGCTGCCATCAGGCCGAGGCGGAGGGATTCCTGGCCAGCAGACACGGCATGCGGCTGGCTCAACAGCTCCCCCCCATGCGGCCAGAGCAGGCCCGTCAACCGATGAAGACGTCCGCCCACGGCCGTGAACTCGGCTGTCTCAGCTGTCATCCGGCACACCGCTTTGATACCCGTCAGGCGGCAGCTGAAGCCTGTCTGGCGTGCCATGACGACGCCCACAGCCGGGCCTACACCGGTTCGGCCCATTTTCGGCTGTGGCAAAAAGAACTGGCCGGTCAGCTGCCGCCCGGCTCGGGCGTATCGTGTGCGACGTGTCATCTGCCCCGTGAAATCCATCGCCAGGAGGGGACGGACACGGTTCGGGTGCAGCACAACCAGAACGGGAACTTGCGGCCCAACGAAAAGATGCTGCGCGGCGTGTGCATGCAGTGTCACGGCCTGGGATTTGCCCTTGATGCCCTGGCTGATCAGGAGCTGATTGCCCGCAACTTCAGCGGTCAACCCGCCGTTCATGTTGCCAGCCTTGATATGGCTGAACGGCGACAGGCCGAAACGGCTCGGACTGACGAACAATCCGAGGAAGGAAGATAGACCCATGAAGTGGAAGCGTTTTCCTGGTTTTGTCCTGGCGGGAACCGCGGTTCTTCTTGCCTGCGCGTGTGATGGTGGCGGCGCAACGCCCGGCATTTCTCCCCGACAGATGGCCGACGCCTTGCACACCGTCCTGGAGACAGACCGCACGGTCTATACTCGGCTGATTGTCAACCGCCTCGCGGTTGACGAAAAAGTGATTGAGGCCAGCGAGCACTGGAAAGACGACAAGGCCCTACTGCTGCCGGCTCAGATGTTTCGGGCCGGGGCGAAAATGGTCCAGGAGAAAAACGCCGGTTTCAGCTATGCCCTGCTGTCCCTATGGCCGGTCAACAAGCAAAATAAGCCCCGGACCGAGGTGGAAAACATCGGGCTCCAATATGTCGTCGATAATCCCGGGAAGAATTATTACGCCGAGGAAACGCTCGGGGACACCACCTATTTTACCGCCGTCTACCCGGATATTGCCGTGGCTCAGGCCTGTATCCAGTGCCACAACGGGCACAAAGACAGCCCCCGGCGTGACTTCAAAATGGGTGAGATCATGGGTGGGGTGATCATTCGGATTCCGCTCTAGGGTCTGGACTCATAACCAATAGGTGACGATAGGGGCAAAGGTGACATTGAGATACTCCTTCGCTTATGTGAGTATCCCTCTCGCTACTCCTTGTAGCTGCTGAGGGCACGCGTTATCGCTCCCGGCAGCACGGTATGTTAAGTAGGGTATGTAATTCCCTTTCGGGAGGGGGCCGCGAGGCAGCGGGGTGGGTTTCTTTTATCTATCGAGACATAAACGGGAGAAGATCTGATGCTGATCGAAATTTATCCAAAACCCGACGGCATGCAGCATATCAATCTCATGTTCTGTGAGGCCGACCCCGATCCCGAGGATGGCTGGGTCCGCTCTCATATTGACGCGTTTCCCACCCCGCCAAAGCGGATTTTCGAAGAAGAACGGGCCGGCCGGACATATACCACCCTCCAGTACGGCCAGTGTGTCATCGGGCATTCCATGTTCTATATCGAAAAGCACAAAGGCGTGGTGGACAAGCTGCTCGGGGTCTGCACGAGCGAGCTTGAGCGGGTCGCCCTGGACCAGCTTACCCGCAATACGATTATCTCCCGCCTGGCGCTGGAACTGGATAAACACGCCCGGTTTTCGGTCGACGAGCAGGGCAATTTGACCATTGCCCTTAAGGAGATAGGTGAGGCCGATATTCACAAACGCCTGTGTGAACTGATAGCCGAAGAAACCCCCGTGCGGCCTGTCGAAACCGTAGGGAGCGAGGCCTGACGTGGCAGGGGTGGAAGGAAGAGTCGCGTTTATAACCGGCGCCGGGTCGGGTATCGGACGCACGACCGCGCGGGTCTTGGCCAAAGGCGGCGCCGATATTGTGGTGACGGATATCAATCTGGCTGGGGCTGAGGAAACGGCCCAAGCCGTCACTGAACTGGGCCGCAAGGCGCTCGCCCTTCAGGTCGATGTATCGGACCTGCATGCGGTTGACTCGGCGACGGCCCGGGCACGCCAGGAGCTGGGCGTGATTGGTATTCTGTTCAGCAACGCCGGTATCGGAACCCAGGTGGCGTTTACGGACATGACTGAGGAGGACTGGGACCAGATGTTCGACGTTCATCTCAATGGGACGTATCACTGCTTTCGTGCGGTCTTACCCGAGATGAAAACGGCCGGCTGGGGGCGGTTGATCAGCACCTCCTCTATGGGGGCTTTTACCGGGGGAATCCGTCTGGCCCATTACTGTGCGGCCAAGGCTGGTATTGCCGGACTCACGGTTGCCATGGCAAGTGAGTTGGCACGAACGGGCATTACGGTCAATGCGGTGGCTCCCGGTGTGATTGACACGCCGATGGTCCGTCAGAGTCCCGAACGTTGGGTCAAGAATATGACCAAGACCATTCCGATGCGCAAACTGGGACAACCCGAGGACATCGCCCATGCCGTCGCTTATCTGGCCTCGGAAGAAGCCGGATTCATGACCGGCCAGATTCTCAGCCCGAACGGCGGTTCGTATATGAAGTGGTGTTAAGATGCGACTGGAAGGAAAAACCGCACTGATAACCGGTGCCGGGTCGGGCCTCGGCCAGGCGACCGCCCAGCTCTTTGCTCAGGAGGGGGCGCACGTCGTTGTGGCCGATATCAGCCAGCGGCGCGCAGAGGCGGTCGCTGCCGAGATCAATCAAACCAACGCTTCTCCGGCCATAGGTCTTCAGGCCGATGTGACCCAGAGTCAGGCCGTCAGCGCTCTGGTTGAACGGGCCAAGAGCGCGCATGGACCGATCAATATCCTGGTGAACAACGCCGGGATTGCCCAGATCAAGGACCTGCTCGATATTACTCCTGAAGACTGGCAGCGCATGATCAACGTCCACATGAAAGGAACCTTTTTGTGCACGCGGTCTGTGATCGGAGATATGATCGCCGCTCAGTGGGGGCGGGTGATTAACACCGCCTCTGTTGCCGGCATGACCGGTGGGCCACAGAACGCGCACTACGCTGCGGCAAAGGCCGCCATTATCGGTTTTACCCGCTCGCTGGCCCTGGAGTACGCGCGGTCGGGCATTACGGTGAATGCGGTTGCCCCCGGATTGATCGAAACGCCTATGGTCAAACAAGGCACCGGCCCCGCTGCCGAGAAGGTCGTGGATTTCTTTATCCGTCGCATTCCCATGCGCCAAATGGGCACACCCGCAGACATCGCCGCGGCTCATTTGTATCTGGCCTCGGACGATGCCGCCTATGTGACCGGGCAGGTACTGAGCCCGAACGGCGGCTATCTGGTATAAAGCATTTTTCCTTGACGTTTACGAACGCTGGTTGTAGCGTGTCGGTGTGAACGAAGCCTTTGAACACCGTTCGCTCATCGACCGCACCCTCCTGCGCACCTTTCAGCAACGCCAAGACTGGCCGTCCATTATACGGCTGACCCTCCATCTGTCCGCTTTCCTGCTGTGTGCGTACGGCGTGCTGCTCGTCACGCCACATTCCCACCTGGCGGCAGGTCTGCTCTCGGTCGTGCTTGGTGGGATATGGGGCTCGTTGTTCGCTCCCTTTCATGAGTGTACGCATCAAACCGCTTTCAAGTCCGCCTGGCTGAACTCCCTGGGCGCGTGGCTCAGCGGCTTTCCCTTTGGTATGGCACCGGCCGTCTACCGGGCCTTCCATTTCGATCATCATCGCTACACCCAATACCCCGACAAGGACCCCGAGTTGCTGTTCTTGGGCGGGCAACCGGTGTCCTGGCCGACCCAATGGAAAAACTGGCTGCTCATGATTAGCGGCTGGGGCCTTATTCAGTTCAAAACAGGGGCTCTCGTGCGCTTGCCTTTGCTGGCCTATGAGAAGTGGGAGGCTTTTGCGCCCTGGGCACCGCCCGACCAACGTCCCACATTAGCCTGGCAATCGGGTGTAATCGCCCTCTTTTGGGTCGGGCTAATTGTCGCGGCCTGCATCGGGCCCGCGGGTATGGGTTGGGTGCTGTTCGCGGGTTTTCTCAGCCACATGTTCCAGGCTATCTGGGTGACCACCGAACATACGGGCCTGCCGAATGAAGGTTCTATTCTGGCGCGCACTCGCACCATGCAGACTTGGCCGTTTTTCAGCTGGTGGCTGTGGAATATGAACTTTCATGCCGAACATCATGCCTGGCCGGCGGTCCCGTGGTATCGGCTGCCCGCCCTGCACCAGGAAGTGGAAGAACACCTCGACGCCACGGAGCGCGGCTACGCCCGCCTCCAGTTCAAAGTCTGGAGCAAGGTCGGTGCCTAGGGCCTGACCCGCCTCGCCTTGACCCTCCGAAACCCAGCGTCTAGGCTCAAGCCAACCGCACATCAGGAGGTTAGGAATTACGATGCTCACCGCACCGACGCGCTTTTTTACTGAAGACCACGAGATATTCCGCGAACAGGTTCGTAATTTTGTGACCAAGGAAGTTCATCCGCATATTGACCAATGGGAAGAGGAGGCGCTTTTTCCAAAGTCGCTCTACCAGCGCATGGGTGAACTCGGGTTTCTGGGTATCCGCCACCCCGTGGAGTACGGGGGCAGTGCCGGGGATATCTGGATGACGCTCGTCTTTTGTGAGGAGTTGTGTCGCTGCCGGGCCTTGGGCTTACCAACCAGCGTGCTGGTCCATACCGACATGTCTTCGACCCATATCGCGCGCAACGGAACGGCAGAGCAGAAAGAAAAATACCTGCGGCCCATGATTACGGGCGAGGCGGTCTGTGCTATCGGTGTGACTGAACCCTCGGGCGGGTCCGATGTTGCCAGCATACGCACCACGGCAGTGAAAGATGGCGATTCCTACGTCATCAACGGCTCCAAGATTTTTATCACCAACTCCGTGCACGCCGATGTCTTTTGCGTGGCTGCCAAAACTGACAAAGATGCCCAGGCGCGTGGCATCTCCATGTTTCTTGTTGAGCGCGACACCCCCGGGTTCAGCCTGGCTAAGAAGCTGGACAAAATGGGCTGCCACAGTTCGGATACCGGCGAGTTAGTCTTTGAAGATGTCCGCGTTCCACGTCACCATCTCTTGGGAGAGGAGGGCAAGGGGTTTTATTATATTATGCAGAATTTTCAGGACGAGCGCCTGATTGCGGCCAGTATGGCCGTGAGCGCGGCCCAGCAAGCCCTGGAAGATACGCTCAGATACACGCGCGAGCGGCAGACGTTTGGCAAGCGCGTGTTTGATCACCAGGTCATATCACATCGCTTGGCGGATATGGCCACCGAATTGGAAGCCGCCCGTCAGTTGACCTATTACGCGGCCGATGTGCTGGCGAGCGGGCGTGACTGTAGTACCGAAGTCTCGATGGCAAAGCTGTATGGCTGTAACGTGGCCAATAAGGTCGCCTATGAATGCGTTCAGATGCACGGCGGCTACGGCTATATGAAAGAGTTTGCGGTTGAGCGGTTCTACCGCGACATCCGGCAGACCACGATTGCCGGAGGGTCCGCCGAGATTATGAAGGAAATCATCGTCAAGCGCGGTCTGGACCGAGACCTGTAGGCCGGAAGGGGGAAGAATCCCCGCAACTTGCCGGGCGCGTGAAAGAGCTGGAAGAACGCCACGCCAGCCCCCTATCCGAGCTGGAACGAGAGGTGGAGGAGTTCGGCGTAAAAGTCGAAGGCCATCTGAAGAAGATGGGGCTCTCACGGTGAGGGAGGAATTCGGAGCGTTGCGTTCCGTATATTGAAGTGTGGTAGAATGGTTCGTTGTTGACCGGCAACCTGTAGTCGTTCACTTTGGAGGAACAATAATGGCAGAGCACATAACGGTGTCAGTTGATTCCGACGTAGCCACGCTCTACCGTTCGGCCTCTGCCCCTGAGCGTCGCAAACTGGATTTGCTTGTCAATTTGTGTTTGCGTGATGCGACCGCATCCGGGAAATCGCTGAAGGACACGATGCTGGAAATCAGCCACAATGCGCAACGTCGCGGTCTGACTCCGGAAATTTTGCAGTCCATCCTGGCCGACGAATGACCCGCCTCGTCTTCGATACGAACGTCATTATCAGTGCTGTACTCTTCAATAACTCCGTACCAGGGCAGGCGTTCATCCGGGCCTTGAGTCATGGAACGATTCTGGTCTCCAGTGCACTGGTGGGAGAGTTGAGCCGTGTACTTGGCCGAGACAGGTTCGACCGGTATGTCACCCGCGAAGAGCGCGACGCTTTTCTCGCCTCCCTCATACGGGAATCGAGCCTGATCGAAATCTCCCAGGCTGTCCAAGTATGCCGCGATCCCGAAGACGACCAAATCTTGGAGTTAGCTGTCAACGGCAATGCTGCATACATCGTTACCGGAGATGCCGACTTGCTTATTCTCAACCCGTTTCGCGGCATAGAGATTGTCACGCCTGCTGAGTTTCTGCAATTGACCACATGAAACAGCTCAGGATCTGGGGATCAACGTATTGGAGTGAGTATCCATGAAGGCATTTACCTATTCGGAAGCCCGTCAGAATCTCGTCCGTCTGTTGGTTCTGGCGCAAAAAGAAGAAGTGGAAATTCGCAGACGGGACGGCAGCGTTTTTTCCCTCAAAGTCAAAAAAAACGCCCCTAAATCACCGTTTGATGTGCCTGGAGTCAAGACGCGGGCTACCACGGCGGATATTTTGGACGCCATCAGTACATCACGGGAGAGAGGCATTTGAAGAGGATGGAGTTGGCTCTATGAGTCAGGAATCCAATTTCGAGCGTCTTGCCGAATGGTATCGGCGAATCCACGAGGGATACTACACTGACACAGCGGACGGTGCGCCACGGCTCGTTACCGTGTATCCGCTCAGGAGGGAACATACTCGAAGAACATGACCGTGTCGTGCTCACCGATGATATTGCCGAGACGGACTTGAAGACCGGAGATGTCGGAACAATCGTCCATGTCTATCTCAACGCAGAAGCATTCGAGGTGGAGTTCTTGGCCCGCGAGGGCTCGGGCCGGGCCTGACCTTCACGGATTGTCGTCGCGATTAGCTCTCGTAGCAAGTCTTTCGCCTCGTCCAGCGCTTCCTCAAGGGTCGCTCCATCAGTTGCTCCCCACCCGAAATCGGGAAATGTGACGACAAACCGGCGATCTTCGTCCCGTTCGATCTCCATCGGATAGTTGAAAGTATTTGGCATAGGCGCACTTAGTATACTGATTCTGTCATAGAGTAATACGTATCCAGAAATACGGTTCAAGGCCATCTGCGCAGGTTGGCCCCTCTCAGGAGAGGACGAAAGGCGGCGGCTGTACTGCCCGAGGTCAATCCTCTTCTATACGCAGCCAGTTCCGCTCCGCACGAAGCGGACAAGCAGAACGCGGTGCAGCGGTTGCTGGAAGCGGGAGACTTGGCGCTGTCGGTGCAGGTGCTGCAAGAGTTCTATCAGACGTGAAATGAGGCCACTACCTCGGACTGGTGCTACTTTACTTTGAATCTGTTATATTCTACTAAAGACGAGCAACACCTCTGGCGGTGTCGTATGTGGATGTGTGGAATGGATCCGTTGTGTGGTGGAGTTGTGGTATGTGGAGGAGGAATCCATGGGAGTGGTGCTGGAGGTCGAAGTCCCACAGAGAGCGTTTAATCGCCGTATCCAACCCTTTGCTATAGCCCTTGCCGAAGTCTCCTGGCGCGTGAAGATGTTCACGCACGAGGGAGTGGTTCTGGCAGCCTTGTATCTTGAAGAGCCTGACCTCATCCTCGCCATGGTCCTGTGGCCGAATGTGGATTCTGCGCGGCGTTTATTCAAGGGACGTTTTGAAATTTGTTTATGCTCGGTCGCGGACCCGGCGGGGCGGGTGCGTCTTGCGGTGCAGATTGACCCCGACATGGTTGAGGAACTCTTTGTCGCCGCCGAGCTGATTAACCCCAAGCCGTCAAAGGCGGGTGCGAAGCGGGCGGAAAAGTATTTTACCGAGTTCCTGGCCTTAGGCTTCCCGGACTCTCAAGTCGTCTGGGCTCGGTCGTGTCGATGGCAGGACACGCCCGAGTACCTGGAGGCGACGACGCCCATCCGGGTGGGCTGAGAAACGGGCTCGCATTCGGACAAAAGACGTGGTATGTCGTGAACCTCACTCATCTTCCGGGTGACTGAAGTTCAGATGCCACTATACTGAAAGGCCGGCCATACGCCTGCCTTTCCACTGGGAAACCCCATGCCTGAGAAAATTGAAAATTCCCATCTCATTGAGATGACCCCCCTGGTCTCCCCTCGGACGATCAAAGCCAAACTCCCGCTGACCGAAGGCGCGGCAGGCCTGATCATGCAAACCCGACACGCGATCTGCGATATCCTGCACGGCCGGGACCGGAACCGCCTGCTCGTGGTCGCTGGTCCATGCTCCATTCATGATCCCCAAGCGGCCTATGAATACGCAGAGCGCCTTAAGCCGGTGATTGATGAAACGCGCGAGCAGCTCGTTGTGGTGATGCGGACTTATTTTGAGAAGCCGCGCACAACCATAGGCTGGAAAGGGCTGATTAACGATCCGCATCTTGACGGGTCGTGCGACATCCCGGCTGGCCTGGAACTGGCCCGTGAGATTTTACTCCATATCAACCATATGGGGGTGCCCTGCGCGAGTGAACTCTTAGACCCGGTGACGCCGCAGTATGTCGCCGACCTGCTCAGTTGGACAGCCATAGGCGCGCGGACGACCCAGAGCCAGACGCATAGAGAGATGGCCAGTGGGCTCTCCATGCCGGTCGGTTTTAAGAATACGACCGGTGGGGAGGTTTCCGGGGCGATCAACGCCATGATTTCGGCTGGCCACCCGCATAGTTTCCTGGGTATTAATGCCGACGGTATGACCTCGGTCATCAAGACCTTGGGGAATCCCGACCGTCATATTATTTTACGGGGTGGAGGAGGGCGGCCCAATTACCGCCAGGAGGATATTGCGCAGGTGACGGAGATGGTTGCCAAAGAAGGGATAGCCCGTCCCATTATGGTGGACTGCTCCCACGGCAATTCAAACAAGGACTATACCCGTCAGTCTGCAATCTGTCGGGACGTGTTACGTCTGCGACAAGGGCAAGAGTATGACGTCATGGGTATCCTCTTGGAGAGTAATCTGAAACCGGGCAATCAGCCTTGGAAAGAAGGCTCCCATCTCGAATACGGTGTGTCCATTACCGATGCCTGTATCGGCTGGGAAGAGTCGCGCGACTTGCTATATGAAATGGCTGAAGTGGTGCAGTCCAACCCGCTGGCTGTTCCCGCCTGATGGGCTCGTCGGAAGACCGGTCTGCCGAGTCTTCTGTCTGTATAGCCTACTGGTATTCGTTGCCGGAGGGACTACCTCATGTACCTATGCCGAACGCAAGTGGAATCAGAAAATTGCCGAGTTCAATAAGGGTATCGATCAGCAAATGGCGCAAGCCGAAGGCAAGGCTGGCCGCTGTGAGGCCCGCGGCGGCGTTCTCTACAATGAGCAATGCTATATGCCCGATATGAACCCTGCCGTTCAGGATGAACAGACATGTCGTCTGCACGGCGGTCTGTTCATCAATGAAGAATGCCTGACTGACCAGCGTCGGAACGTCTCATTTCAATAGCCGCCAGCAGCGGATGGGCCAGCCCGAGGGCGCGATCTCAAAAGAGGAGGAAGTCATGGACGGACCTGGGGAAAAAACAGAGCCGGTTCGCGGAAGCTGCTTTTGCGGCGTTATCCAGTTTGAGTTTACCCTGCCGACTCTCTTCTGCGGTCACTGTCACTGCTCGATGTGTCGGCGCATGCACGGGGCTGGCTATGTGACCTGGATAGGGGTGCCCACACCGAAATTCAGTCTGACTGCCGGGCAGGAGCAGTTGACTGTATTCGCCTCCTCGGAGCATGGTAAACGCTCGTTCTGCAATACCTGCGGCAGCTCGCTGTTCTGCCAGTCGAGCAAGCATCCGGAGATCATGGATATTGTCTTGGCGAATCTGCACGATGCCATCGACCGCGACCCGCAAGCCCATTACTATTTTTCTGACCGTGCAGACTGGACTGCCATAGGAGACTTCTTACCCCGCTTTGGTGGAGAAACCGGAACCGAACCCCTGGCAGTGGAGTCTGCCAGCCATATGACAACGGAGAAACACGCATGAGTTGCGAGCAGATTTTATACGACACCCAGGATGGTATTGCGACGATTACACTGAATCGACCGGAGAAGCTCAACGCCTGGACGAACGTGCTGGAGCAGGAAGTCCGCCATGCCATGACCGAGGCGACGGCGGATGCGGCCGTCCGGGTGATTATTCTCACCGGCGCCGGACGCGGGTTTTGTGCCGGAGCGGATATGTCTCTGCTGAACGCGGTCCAAGAGCGGTCCGAAACCGCCTCCGCGACCGAAAGCCCGGTGGCCTTTCCCGGACCAATCCCAGGCGGGCTCGATCTGCCCCAGGCGTTCTCCTATCGTTACGCGTACTTCCCCACCGTCCCGAAGCCCATCATCGCCGCCATCAACGGTCCGGTCGCCGGCTTAGGGCTGATCCTCTCCCTGTACGCCGACGTCCGCTTTGCATCAGATACGGCCGTCTTCACCACGGCCTTCTCGCGGCGCGGGCTCATTGCCGAACACGGGGTTGATTGGATCCTGCCGCGGGTTGTCGGTCTGCCGAACGCGCTGGACTTGATGCTCTCGGCCCGAAAAATAACCGCCCAGGAAGCCCTTCAGATGGGCCTGGTGAACCACCTCTATCCGGCTGACTCTTTTATGTCGGAAGTCCGAGCCTATGCGCTTGAACTGGCCACCATGGTGTCGCCGCGTTCGATGCGGGTCATGAAATCTCAACTCTTTCGGGCTCAGGACGTGGATTTTGCGACCTCGCTGCAGGCCGGTCTGACCGAGATGACCGCCAGTTTCGGCAGCGAAGACTTTAAGGAAGGGGTGGCCCATTTTGTGGAAAAGCGTCTGCCCGAGTTTTCCGGCAAATAG
Organism: uncultured Binatia bacterium (SeqCode); assembly: GCA_965243855.1. GTDB lineage: Bacteria > Desulfobacterota > Binatia > Bin18 > Bin18 > Bin18. The sequence goes on from CBDEWE010000003.1 coordinate 1,467,505, forward strand.
GACGCCCACATATCAGAGTCCACGGAGGACGCTATGCGAGTCGGGACGATCAAACAAATCTGGCGCTATCCGTTCAAGAGCATGCTGGGCGAACTGCTGGAGCAGACCGAGGTCAGTCCCCAGGGCGTGGTAGGCGACCGGGGCTGGGCAGTGCGGGACGAGGTTCGGGGGGGAATTACGAGCGCCAAAAAAATCCCGACCCTGATGCACTGCCAGGCGCGCTATCCGGACAGCCCGACAAAAGAACAGATCGGCCCGGTTGAAATTACCGTTCCGGACGGCACGACCTTCTTGTCCAATGACCCGGATGCCGCGGCCCAACTGAGTCAGGCTCTCGGCCGTCAGGTTTCCATTTGGCCGATTCAGCCCGCCGAAAACCTTGAGCACTATCGGCGTGGAAAACCGACGCATAGCAATCCAGCAGAGGAGTTAAGAAGCCTCCTCGGTTTGGAGCCTGACGAACCGCTGCCGGATTTATCCATCTTCCCAAAAGAAATTCTGCAATACGCCTCGCCTCCGGGCACCTATTTCGACGCCTTCCCGCTACTGCTGGTGACCGAGGCGTCGTTGCAGCAGTTGCGGTCCTTGAGCCCGACTTCGCAGATTGACGCCCGGCGCTTTCGCCCGAATTTTTTGATTGAGACCGAAGAGACGAGCGGTTTTGTTGAGACCTCGTGGCCGGGCAAACAGCTCCGTATCGGAAATATGACCCTCGACGTGACGATGAACTGTCTGCGCTGCGTTATGACCACTCTCGGCTGCGCAAACCTGCCAAAAGACCCCAAGATCATGCGCACCCTGGTGCGTGAGGCCAACCAGAATTTTGGGGTCTATGCCACGGTGAAAACCCCTGGGCAAGTCGCGATTGGCGACCAAGTAGAGCTTCTTGCCTAGAAGAACTTCCGATTTCGTATAGCCGGCCAATCCCCGCCGTCAGCCTCTGGATACCGGGCGTCCTCTTATCCTCTCCTCGGAGGGATGATGCATATTGTGGCGTAAGCCTCCCGGGACCGGTCCGGCGGCCCCCGCCTCGGCCACTCGCCCTCCCGCTGCCTGGGAGGGCGGCCATCTTGGCCGCTTGCGTGCTGGAAGCCCGCACTCCTGGAGCACCACCCCACCGAGAACCCGCGCAACAATAGGCATCACACGTCCCTGGAGGGGTGGGTTCGGCCTACGGCCACGCCCTGCCTTAATACCGCGCCATGACCTTGTCTTTAAAATCGGTCAGCACTTTGCGGGCGCTGGCCATCGGGGGAAGTAAGCTGACTTCTTTAAGTCCGTTTTTCTCCGCGGCGCGCAGCTTGTCAATAATCTCGTCCGGCGTGCCCACGATGCACGAACCCTCGATGGCTTTGGGCGTGATAAAGCGTCGCTCCTCGGGCATCAGAAACGTGCAGTGACCATTGTGAATCTGGAGATAGCGTTTCTCCGCCGGGGTCTCCATTTTCTTTACATAGGCGCAGTATTCGTCCCAAATATCGTGGATGGACGGAGGAATCATCTCTTCCTTGCCGGTGAACTCGTAGATTTCATAGGCAAAGTGCAAGACCGCGGACACCCATGAGCCGCATTCGTCTATGACGCGGTCCGAGGTGAGGTCCTCGCCCGGCTCCAGCACGACGACCGAAGTGAGCGAGACCGTATGATAGTCGTTCAGGTCCCGGCCCACTCTGGCGGCCCCCTGGCCCACATAGTCCATATTGAGATTGAGGACGGCCTCCTGCTCGTTCAGCACCGAGATCAGACCATCACCAAATTCCCCTGCGGCTTTGAGGGCCAACGGTCCATTGGCCGCGACAATGATGGGAATGGGATGCTCCAGGTCGATGAATTTCAGATCCTGGTGCAAAAACCGAATGGTCCGCGTTGTGTCATTGAAAGTATACTCGACCTCTTCGCCGCACAGGAGAGTCCGGAGGACACGTAGATACTCGCGGAAGTCGCGGATTTTCATGGGATTCATGCCCATGACGCGCATAGCGGTATGCCCGGTCCCAATACCGAGAAAGACGCGGCCCGGCGCAAGCCGATTGACCGAGGCGATCGAGTGGGCGGTGACCGGAGCGATCCGGGTGCCGGGGATGGCGACTCCGGTGCCGAGTTTAATCCGTGACGTGTTTTGTGCCGCCACCGCTAGCGTGGCGTAGCAGTCGGACCAGATCATCTGGGAATCGGGCACCCAGGCCCGGTCATAGCCCAAGTCCTCGGCAAATTTAATGAGTTGCCAGTCTCCGATATTGGTTGCCACCGTGACGCTGAACTCCATGGCCTCCTCCTTACAGGGAAAGATTCTCTTGGGGATCACCGGAGGCATACCACACGGGATTGTCTTTCGCCATGTCCGGGGCGGGGTAAAACAATTGACAAAAGGTAGGACTGAATGAGACAACCCCCTACAGACGTGTGATGCAGATGGAAAAAGGCCGGATGAAGCAGCCTGGGAGCAACCCACCCCGCCGCTCACGCGGCACCCCTCCCAAGAGGGGATAAAAAAGCTCCCCTTCCTCGGAGGGGTGGCCCGTAGGGCCGGGGTGGGTTACTTCCGATCTGGAGGAGAGAAGACCCAGGTCAGACGAAGGGAGTCGTCAAATGGAAACGTGCGATTTTCTCATTATCGGGGCCGGTATAGCCGGGGCGTCTGTTGCCTTTGAGCTGGCTGCACATGGTCGGGTCATTGTCCTTGAACGCGAAGCCGTACCCGGTCATCATTCAACCGGCCGGTCGGCCGCCGTCTTAACCCAGAATTACGGCAACTCCGTTATTCGCCGCCTCACCCTGGCGACCCGTCCGTTTTTGGAACACCCGCCGGACGGGTTTACTGAGTACCCGCTGACCGCTCCTCGCCAGATGCTGTGGATCGCGCGCGAGGATCAAAAGGCCGGTCTGGAGTCAACGCTTGGCGAGGCGCAGCGGCTGGTCCCCACTATTCGGGCGGTTGAGCCCGCAGAGGCATATACTCTGTGTTCTGCCTTACGAACCGGTTATGTCGCCTATGCCATCCTGGAGCCCCACGCCTTGGACCTTGACGTACATGCGATCCATCAGGGTTTCTTGCGGGGATTAAGAAACCGGGGCGGGACGGTGGTCACAAACGCCGAAGTGGTCCGGTTTCGGCAGACGGACGCGAGCTGGGAGGTCCACACGCCCGACCAACAATACGCGGCTGCGGTCGTGGTGAATGCGGCTGGTGCGTGGTGTGATGCCATTGGCCAGTTGGCTGGGGCGCGACCGGTCGGCCTGGTGCCGAAACGCCGTACGGCCTTTACGTGTGATGGTCCCGCTGGGATACCGCCGGAAGAACTCGCGGCGTGGCCGATTATCGTAGATAGTGATGAAGAGTTCTATTTCAAGCCTGAGTCCGGAGGGATTCTTGCCTCTCCCGCGGATGAAACCCCGATGGAGCCGTGTGACGTGTTTCCGGACGACTACGATGTAGCAGTTGCCATAGACCGTATTCAAAAAGCGACGACCTTGTCCATTGCCCATATCAATCGCAGGTGGGCTGGATTGCGTAGCTTTGTCCCGGATAAAACACCCGTCGTGGGCATGGATAGCGAACGCGCCGGATTTTTCTGGTTAGCCGGGCAGGGCGGCTACGGCATCCAGACTTCGTCTGCCATGGGCCGTACCGCGGCCAGCCTGATAGTGAACCAGCATTTACCTCAGGACTTAACCGATATGGGGCTCACGCCTGAAGACCTGGCGCCGATTCGGATACAAGCCGGAGGGGACTGAGGAGGGCAGGTGCGGAAGAAGGACAACCGAATAAAAAGACGGGACGCTCTGAAATGGATTGCCGCCTCGGGTGCCGTAGCGTTCCTGGGGCGCTCTCCATTTGTCTCGTCGGTCTTTGCCCGAGATCAGAATATAGATCAGACCGTCCGCATTGGAGCCCTCATCCCCCTCAGCGGAGATGCCGATGCGTACGCCCGGCAAATGCGTCTTGGCATTGACACCGCGGTCGCCGAGATCAATGGCAGCGGCGGGGTTCTCGGCAGGAAGATCGCGGTTGAATACCGTGACTCGGAAACAACTCCAGCGGTCCTACCCGATCGCTGCCGGGAGTTGATTGACGAGTGGGGGGCGATCGCCCTGATCGGGCCGTGGGCCGCGGCCGGGCGGAAGTATGCGGCCCGTTTTCTCTCCGAGCGCAACATTCCACTGGTGAATGCGAGCAATCACGCGGGTGGCTTTTGTTCGCCCGTCCTGTTCTCTCTGTGCCCCACCACGAGTCAGGATGGACATGCCCTCGTCCGCTATCTGGACGAAGAAGAGCAGATTAAAGATTATTTCATGCTGGGTTCGTATCCCAGTTGGCAGAATACGATGTTCCGCCAACTGCGCCTTCCGATGTATCAGCGCGGCCACCACGTCCACGGCCAGGCCCTGACCGCGACCGGGGAGCGGCAATTCCGGCCCATCATCCGCTGGATTCAAGAGACGAATACAGCCTCGGTGTTGTTTTGCGTGATGCGGAAGCATGGGCAAGAATTTCTTCATCAAGCCAGCGAACTTGGTCTGCTGCATAAACTCACCGTGGGCTGGATCGGGTTTAACGACGCTCTGGTTGACGGGCTCACACCCGAAGAACTGAAACGGATTGTGACCACGAGTCCGTTTGTCGCGAGTGACCCCGAAGGCGGCGTGCCCGATTTCGTTGCGCGGGTGCGCTCTCAGCACGGCAGCAATACTCCTATTGGCTACCATGCCCTGACGCATTATAACGCGGTGAAGGCATTCAAGGCGGCCTGGGAAAAAAGCGGAGAAGTGAGTGCCGAAGCGGCACTGACGGGGCTGCGCGGGCTGAAATTCGAGTCGCCGACAGGTCCGGTGAGTATAGACGCGGAAAACCAGCACGCGACCATGCCTATTGTGGTTGCCCGAGGCAGTAAGAATGGCCTACAGCTTGTCAAAAGGTTGGGTCCGATTGACCCGGACCCAGGGTGCAGTATCTGAATGCGGAGAAACGTATGTCTGACCCAGAACCGCTATTTCCGAAAAGATTCTTCCGTTGGTATGGCTGGCTCATCATGCTCGGACTCTTGGGCGCGTGCGCTCCGCGACCGCAGGGTGACCTTGCGGTGCTGCGGCGAGCCGAAATTCCGAGCGGCATCACGGACGCGCGCGGTCGCACCGTCTCAAGCCGAGCGCTGAAAGCCTATAAAACCTCTCAAGTCCGCACAGTCGAAAAGCAGTACGCAACGGCTGACCATGCCCTGTCCCAATTGCCGGGGGTTGTGGCGGTGCGGCCCGGCTACGGAGTCGTATATGTCTACACCACTCGGCCCGCGGAACTGCCTGCGGAATTTGAGGGGACTCCCATCAGAGCCTTACCGCCGGAGTTTGTGAACGGCGTCTCCGAAGAGTGGGTGACGCCGGATCAGCTTCCACCGCTCGGTCGAGGTAATTAACAGCAGAAGGAGAACATCTATGGCCGAATATATCAGTGTTGCAGAAGCAAGAGAGCAGTCCGGTATGCGGATGGTCCTGGGCCAAGGTATCCCTGGTCCGTGGGCGGAAGGGATTCGCGGCATTCTGGACGTGAAGAAGATTCCGTATACGCGCGGGCTGTTTGAGATCGGCTCCGACCACGCCGACCTGATTGCCTGGACGGCGCAGGCCTCAGCGCCGTCGATTGCCTGGAATAACGAATTCCCAAAATCAAACTGGGCCGAGCAACTCTATCTAGCGGAACGTATCCAACCCGAGCCTGCGCTGATTCCGGCCGATCAAGCAGACCGAATCAAAATGTTCGGCTATGCCAATGAACTGTGCGGTATGCACGGCTTTGGCTGGAGTCGACGCCTGATGATGGTGCATCAGGGTCTGTCCACACCGGACCTGCCGGAAGAGCAACGGGCTTTTTTCCAAGCCTTTGGCGCAAAATACGGCTACTCGCCCGAGGCCGCGGAGGCGGCTCCCACGCGGGTGATCGCAATCCTGAACACCCTGAACGCCCTGCTTGAAGAGCAGCAAGCCCAGGGCAGTCGCTATCTTATTGGGAATGCCCTGTCAGCGCTGGACATTTATTGGGCCGGCTTCTCTCATCTGATTGAGCCCTTGCCGCCTGAGGAGTGCCCGATGCTGGAAGACTTCCGTCCGCTCTACCAGAACCATGATCCCGGCGTGGCCGCTGCGGCCACACAGATACTCATGAACCACCGGCATTTTATCTACGAGGAGCATCTAGGTCTGCCCATGGATTTGTGAGGTTCGGGGTAGGGGCAATTCATAAATTGCCCCTACAGGTTTAGCGCTGATGATAGAGCGGATGCCCGCGCACGCTGGTATGCACGCGACTGAAGTGGTCGCCTTCCAAGTTAGCAAAATAGAGGTCCTGCATATCCGGCCCGCCGAACGCGCAGTTGGTGGGAAAATTCAGCTTTTGCCCTTCTGGATCGTCAATCAACAGACTCCACTGCCCATTGGTATCCACTTTAATGATCTGATGGGCCGGAGCCATATTGACGCCCTGATGGGCAATACCCTGGAGCGCATGTGAGCCGCCGATCTTAGCCGGCAGCGTGACGTAGAGATTGCCATCCACGTCAAAGGCCATTCCGTCGGGTAGGGCGGGGAAGTCTTTGGAGTAGATTTCGGGTTGGCCAAAAGTCCCGTCTTTCTTGATTTGAATGCGCAGGCAGTCGTCCCTGGTGCTTTCCAGCACGTAGACTGCGTCTTCGTTCGGTGCGATGGCCGTCCCGTTGGCAAGATAAATACCGGTGGCAACGACATCGCCCCGTCCGTCCGGGCGGATACGGACCAGCGCACCATTCGGGGCCGGCTGTGCCAGCTCGTCAAGCGCCTTTTCCAGTGTCGGAGCGCTCGAAGAATTGGAGACGTATAAATTCCCCTCCACGTCATAGCTGGCGAAATTCGGCATAGTGAGCTTTACGTTGCCCACCTGGTCGGCAATGAGCGAGACTTGGCCGCTCTGGGAAACGCGCATCACGGCCTGCTTGGCCAGGTCGCAGTAGACGATATTACTTTCGCGATCCATGGTCACGCCATTGGGCATGGAGCCCTCCGGCAAGTGGGCCATTTCACTCACTGCCCCGTCTGGGGTCACTCGGTACACAATGCCGTTGCGACCCGCACCGTAGGCCGAACCATCTTTGTCAATGACCACGCCTTCGGCCTGCAGAACGCCTTGTCCAAAAATTTCTACCTGGTCCAGAGAAAATGTCGTCACAGGTACGCTCCTTTTGCTGTCCTCACGAGGCCGTTACGGCGTCGTCAGACGCACCAGTTCCCCGTCCAGTTCAAGCGTAGTCTTGGAGTAGGTGAGTTTTTGAATGATCTTGCCGTCTTTGAAGTGCAGGACATCGATGCCACGTCGGGCCTCGTGTTTTTTCTCCTGGCCCTTCTCAAACGAAGGCGAGTCGAGCTGCCACCGGTAGAGCATTTTTTGGTCTACCTCGTCGATGAAGGTCTCTTCGTCCGTAAATTTAAACCCCCCATGATTGGCAAACCAGGGGGTCCAGGCCTGGCGCAGATTCTCCTTGCCTCTGACCCAGCCTCCGGTCCAGTTCTCGAAGTAAATTTCGTCGTGAAATAAATCCATCACGCCGTCGAGGTCGTGCTCGTTCCAGGCAACCCCCCATTTGGCGAACGCGCTAGACATCTCGTCTCGTGTCAGCATGGTCTTCTCCTCCTTTCGGATGGTAGGAGCAATTCATGAATTGCCCCTACGTATTACGATACATCTTGGACTTGCTTGGCAAACGATCGGACTTCCTGAGCAATACTATCCGGGTCGCGGCTGAGCGGAACGGTGTATAAGACTTTCACCCCAAGGTCGCGGTAGGTTTTGATATCGTCCAGCGTGGTCCGGGTCGGGTCGGTCATGGCCGTCAGTTCGAGGTCGTCATAATTCCGTCCGGCCTCGTCCATGAGCCGTTTCAGTTGCTCTAACATAGGCCGAATCTGGTTAAAGGTCAGCAGGGCAATATGCCATCCGTCACCGAACCGGGCCACCCGTTTCAGGGCGTACACCGACTCCCCTCCAACCCAGATAGGGGGGTGGGGTTTCTGGAGGGGGCGCGGGAGCACATTGACATCTTCTTCCAGCTTGACGAACTCCCCCGCATAGCGCGGGCTGTCTTCGGTCCACAGCGCTTTCATCATCTCAATATATTCACGCGTGCGTTTGCCGCGGCGCTGAAAGGGAATGTCCAGCAGGTTGAACTCTTCTTCAAGCCAGCCTACTCCGGTGCCGAGAATGAAGCGCCCACCGGACAAGACATCGATGGTGGCGACCCGTCGCGCCACATCAAAAGGGTGGCGATAGGGGACAATCAGGACGCTCAGGCCGAGCCGGACCTTTTCGGTAATCCCTGCGAGAAAAGCTATGGTATCGAACGGGTCCAGCCATTCCATACTGGTGTAAATATCGTAATTCGGTTTTCCGTCGTTATACTCCTCATACGGCCACGGCGAGGCAATGGTTTTGGGCAGGACAATATGATCGCCAATGAGGAGCGAGTCGCAGCCTTCCTCCTCGGCAATACGGGCAACGTCCATGAGGACCTTCCGGTCACACACCGAAGCGCCGCCGGCTAAGTGTAAGCCGTATTTCATGAATCCCCTCCTTTAGGCATCAATAGAGAATAAAACTGCCCACGTCGTAGCGAAAAGATCGGTCTCACGCAAGGGAGAATGCCCGGAGACGGTGACGGCCTTGCCTCTCTGTACGCCTTCCACGGTGTGGTCTTGCTTGACAGCCCGAAAGAGTTACTTCACAGTGATTTTATTGTGAATGCACAGCACAAGGTGATGAGACGGATGGCAAGAACAGCCGCGCACCGACGGAGCTCGTGGCTCTGGAACTGTTGCCTGCTGCTCGCTACGTGCTGTGCCTTTCTCCTCTCGGCCTGCTCGTCTAGTACTCCGCTTGACCGTCTGAAATCCCAACTCGCCTCCGCGCCGGAATACGCTATTATTCTCAGCGATATGCGCGAAGAGGGAACGTTCTTCTCTTCGTATTTCCATCAATACCAAGTGGTCCAAGGGGAAAACTCCTGGACCACTGACTGGTTGCAGGTCCCGGAATCCGTTTATCGCGCTAATGAGAATTTTCTCGGTATGACGCTCGCCTCCAAAACCCCTGACGGCGAGAATAATGTCCCCCATCCGCCCGGTTATGATTACGTTGGCAATCCGCGCTACGGCTCGTGGCAGACGAATAGCAGCGGTATGTCGTTCTGGGCGTTTTACGGCCAGTATGCGCTCATGCGCGACCTTCTCGGTATGGGACGGGGATCCATCTTCCGGAACGACTACGATTCCTATCAACGCTCGCGCTCGGAGCGACGGCCGTACTACGGCCGGACAGGAAGAGAATACGGGACGCGGGGCACGGTCACACAGCAACAGAAACCGTCTTTTTTCGCCCGCCGCCGCGCCCGGGATGCCGCGCAACGACAACGTTTCCAGCAAAAATTCAACAACCGCTTTGGGCGGAGCAGCGTTCCGACACGCTCGCGTGGCTTTGGCTTTGGCAAATAAGCCGAAGAGGTAGGTCATGACTCTGGACACTGTGATTCTGGCCAGTATCTATCTCCTGTCTGCCTATATCTTGTTCTGGTTGGGGAAGCGCGTATTTGATTTTTTGCACCGCGATTTTCGCGTCCGCGAGGAATTGGTTGAGCGGAAAAATTCGGCCCTGGCTCTGGCTCTTGTGGGCTATTATCTCGGAGTCGTGTTTGCCATTGGCGGAGCTATTGTCGGTCCGTCGAGCGGCCTGGTTGACGATGTGCTCGATCTGTTTCTGTACGGTATATTGGCCATCATTCTGCTGAATATCTCCACGCTGGTCAGCGACCGCTTGATTCTCTTCCAGTTCAGCAACACCAAGGAGATCATTCAAGATCAAAACGCGGGAACGGGTGTCACCGCTGGGGGCGTGTACGCAGCTACCGGCCTGATTCTGTTCGGCGCTATTTCAGGGGAGGGCGGCACGGTCTGGACGGCGGTCGGCTTTTGGGGGTTGGGTCAATTGGCCCTGATTCTGACCGGGCTCGTGTACGAGTGGATCACACCGTACAGTATTCATGACGAGATCGAAAAGGATAATGTTGCCGTTGGGGTCAGCTTTGCCGGCGCGCTGCTGAGCATGGGCAATATCCTGCGCCATGCGCTGAGTGGCGATTTTTATTCCTGGCAGGCAAATCTGCTGACCTTCTGCTCCCTGGCCGTGATCGGCCTGGTGGCGCTGCCGATTATCCGCTGGGCTACGGACAAAGTGCTCTTACCCGGAACGACGATTACGGCCGAACTGGTGGAGCACGAACAGCCGAATCTCGGGGCTGCCTATATCGAGATGTTCTCCTATATTAGTGCGTCCTTTCTCATCACTTGGTGTCTCTAGTCTGCTGAAGCTGTGTCTGTTTGCCACAGGCTTGGCCGGCATAGTCGCCGAGTTTGTGCTGTGCACGCTTGCGACTTATTTCCTCGGCAACGCGGTGTTGCAGTGGACGCTGATGATGTCCTTCATGCTGTTTGCCATGGGCCTGGGCAGCCATCTGAGCCGCTATTGCAGCGCCCATCTGCTGGATACCTTTACCATTCTCGAGTTCGCGCTGTCCCTACTGTGTGCCAGCGCCGCGGTTGCAGCCTATGTTCTATCTCCTTTTCTCAATAATGTGGGCGTGGTGATTTACCCGCTCGGCATCGCCATCGGCCTGTTAATCGGTATGGAGATTCCGCTTATTACGCGGGTCAACGCCACCTATGAAGAACTCCGGGTCAACATCTCTTCGGTGATGGAGAAGGATTATTACGGAGCGCTTATTGGGGGGCTGTTCTTTGCCTTTGTGGCCCTGCCGTATTTCGGATTGACCTATACTCCGATAGCGCTGGGTGCGGTGAACTTCGGGGTTGCCTCGCTCCTGTTGTTTCGCTTTCGGTCTTTGCTGAGCGCCCCGCGACTGCTGAGCGGCCTCTGGGCCGGGGTTGGCGCCGGGCTTATCGGACTGTTTGTCCTGGCGGAACCCATTCTCCTGTTTGGCGAGCAGGCCCTATATAAGGACACCGTTATCCTGGCCAAACAAACGCCCTATCAGCGGCTGGTGGTGACGCGCTGGCGGAATGATTACTGGCTCTATATTAACGGCAACCAGCAGTTCAGCAGCTACGATGAAGAGCGCTACCACGAACCGCTCGTCCATCCGGCTATGGTTTTGGCCGGCAATCGCGCAGAGGTGCTCATTCTCGGCGGGGGTGATGGGTTGGCGTTACGGGAAGTGCTCAAATACTCCCAAGTCCAAGCCGTGACTCTGGTTGATCTTGACCCGGAGATGACGAGCCTGGCCGCCACCCATCCGGTCTTCTTGCAACTCAACTCACACGCCTTCGCCGACCCTCGGGTGTCGGTTGTTAATGCCGATGCCTTTGCCTTTCTCCAGGACTCGCTGCAGTTATTCGACGTGATTATTATTGACTTGCCCGACCCGAACTCCGCGGAACTGGCCCGGCTGTATTCGCTCAACTTCTACCGACTGGGCAAGAAGCATCTCAAACGGGGCGGCACCCTGGTCACGCAGGCGACCAGCCCGTTTTTCAGCCGTCAGGCTTTTGTGTGTATCCAGAAAACGATAGCGGAAGCCGGCTTCAGCGTTTTGCCCTACCACAACCATATCCCGACGTTAGGCGAGTGGGGCTTCGTGCTAGGGGTGGATGCCGAACTGCTTGAATCTGCGACCCTGAAGAAAACCGTACAAGGGTTGTCTTTCCAAGAGGTTGAGACGCGCTTTCTCAACCAGGAGGCGATGATTGCCATGGTGCATTTTGGGAAGGATGTCTTTCGGGACGCGGGCGAGATTGAGGTGAATCGGGAGAGCCGGCCTGTTTTACCGTCGTATTATCAGCAGGGCCGGTGGGAGGTGTATTAGGGCGTAATCTACGATTGTTCCCGTGGCAGAATATGGGAGAACTCGTACTCGTTGACGTATTTGCCGACGGAGGCTTCAAATTCGTCTTCGTCCCACTGTTCGATGGTCAGGGTGTGGTCTTCCGACGCGTCCATATAATCCCAATAGATCATCTCATCGCCGGCAACCCGGCCGTTGGGATGATAATAGCCGGCCCCACTTTCGGCTAACCGAAAACGTATGCCTTGATATTCGATTTCCTCAGGCGGATCGTCATGCTGCTTAATATGCGCCCGAACACCTTGACCCAGGGCTGAAAAATCTATTTTGCGAGAGATATTCCATTCGACGCCATCGTCCTCTTCGCGCTCGAGGAAGAGCGCATCGTCCCCGGCGTCGAGTTCCCACTCCTGCGTCTTGGTGTCGTCAAAGGTATAGTTATTCTGACTTTTGACCTGCCAGGTCTTGAGGTCATAGTCGACCAGATAGCCGACTTTCAGGTTTGAGAGGGTGAGATCACTGAGCGGGTCGATATCCACTTGCTCGTCTTTTTTGCCAAAGAGTTTCTTCCAGAGAGACATATGTTCACCCGAAAAATCCCTTCCCCTTCCCAGGAACCAGCGCTCGCCGGACGTGGGGGACGGCCGGGCCGAGGATAACCCACCCCGCCGCTGACGCGGCACAAAGAGGAAACGTGTCCCGCATTGAGGGCTGTTTGGAGGACACGTTTCCTCTTTCCCTCCGAGGAGGGGATAAAAAAAGCTCCACTCTTGGGAGGGGTGGTCCTGAGCTTGTCGAAGGACCGGTGTGGGTGCCTTTTCGCATTACACGTCCGAGGAGGGGAAAGCGTTTCAACACAGGGCTATGCCGAAATCCCCATCTTAGCCTTGAGCGCGGTCAGGGAATCATTCGCCGTGGCGTTGCTTTGGCTCAGGGCCGCATCAATCTCGTTGTCCACGCTTTTATCGATATCGGCGACCTGGCCGTACGCCTGGGCCAAGGACTCGTCTTCCTCGACCTTGTCGCGCATCTTTTCCAGCATGGCAATCGTGCTGGAGGAGTCGATCTTGGCAAGCTGCTGGTTGATCTTCTTGGTCGAGGCTGCCGTGCGTGCCCGGGCCTTGAGGGTAATGAGATCGTTCTCATATTTGGTAATCGTGGATTTCAGCTTCTCGATCTTACCCTGCAACTGGTTGGCCATATTGTCTTGATTTTCCCAGTCTTTCAGCGCCTGGGCAGCTTTCTGGCTGGATTCTTCTTTCTTTTTCAGAGCCTCTGTCGCCAAGCGCTCGGCTTCGGCCTGATCCATCTCACCACCCTGCATCTTTTGCAGCAGCAGCATGGCCTTGCGCTCATACTCGGCGGCCAGAGATTTGCTGCTATCCCCATCCTTTTTCAGGCGAATAGCGACGCTTTTGACCTCGGCCAAACTGGTCATGCTGGCTTGGAGATCGTTCTTGAGGTCGCGGATACCCTGCTCGGTCATACGGATAGGGTCCTCCATATTGTCAAGAACGGCGTGGGCTTCGGATTGTCCAATTTTAAATAAGCGTTGAAAAAAACCTGCCATAGTCTGTTCCTCCAGATTGATTAGTGCTTGAAAGAGTAAACGTGCCCAGCATCTGCATATTTATTGGAGGACACGTTTACTCTTTGTATAGGAGAGTAATTCTCCCGCATTCTCGGCCAAAGCCAAACTCAGTGCTTCAATCGAGCCTTCCAACTCATTGCTGTCCAGATTCTCGATGCGTAGCGTGTCACGAAAAAGGATGGTCTGCGTCTCTTCGTCCACCACAAAGGCGCCATGCACCAGAAGCCGGTTCATCTGCAGCAGGCGCCGGAATAAATTCCCCGGCTCCTGCGGAATGGGCATAATGACCTGCTCCAACACGAGCAGGGGGTCTTCGCAGTCAACGATGAGGTTGTTGATGCCGCTGTCTTCGTCATCGACGATAAACAACTCCTGGCCTTCGTCCTCTTGCGAAATCGCATAACCTAAATCAATCAGCAGCGATTTTACTTTCCCAAAATACTCTGACGGCATACGTCGCTTCCTCCACATTTATCCCTGGTTGGGGCGTTCCTGTCCGATAACGATGAGTTGATCTTCAGCCTGAATTATATAGTCGCTCGGCGGGTTTGCAAGAAACCTCGCCTGTGCCTGGCTTTCTACGGCTACAAGCAGGAGATTCTGTGCTCTTTTCAGTTCGGTCAGGGCGTCCATAAAAGAATGGCCAACGCAGGATTGCGGCACGGAAATGGTGTACAGGGCGCTCCCGAAGCGGTTGCTGACGAGTTCGTTGACCAGCAGGGGCACGCCACGGTTCAAGGCGGCCTGGACAAGCAAGTTGGTGCTCAATGCGCCGGTGACGATAACCTCATCCGCCTTTGCCCGCTTGCCGTGAGAAATATTTTTCTGGTCAAGCAGTTCGATGCAAATATACAGGCTCGGATAGGTGGTCTTGATGGTGAGCGTATCCAGGATTGTCGTGGCGTCCCGTGTATGGACCTCACCCTGTTCATCCGCCAGCACAATGGCGACTTCCGCCTTTTGGGCATTGGCCCGTGCCAAGGTTTCCGGGCTGACGACTCCGCTGACAAATTGGACCTGTTCACCGTCCAAAGGATTCTCCGGTAAGTCGGCGATCAGCACAATCGAACGGTTCCGGGCTTTTTCGTCGGCTCTGACCTCTTCAATAATTTCCTTGGCCTTATAATTCCAGCCGCACAGGACAATATGTCCCGTATTTGAGAGCGGTTTCATCCCTTTTCCCTCCTGCCGCCGGTTTTCAACAAAGGTGCTGGCTAAGGTGGCCGTCAGCATACCCAGAAACCCGATGCCGAACAGCATCAGAAAGATGCCGACGATCCGGCCTCCCAGCGAGGTCGGGTAGATATCGCCATAGCCGACCGTGGTAATGGTCACGAGCGTCCACCATACCGCGTCCACCACAGATAACTGCGGCTCAAAAAACGAGATGCCCATCACCCCGCTGACGGCGATGACAACCAGCACCAAGAGGACTACGTCCAAATGGTCTTTCCGTAGCTGGTGGGCGAAGCGTCTCAAAAGGACCAGGATAGTGGGCATGAGGACAGATTATGATTTGTCCGGCTTTTCCACGGGAAGCCCGGCCTCGGCCCAGCCGTTAAAACCGGCTTCCAGATGCGCAATATTGGGAAAACCCATATCTTGTAAAGCATCGGCAGCCAGCGCCGACCGACCACCTGCGGCACAGTACACGACAATACGTTTTTCGGGATCAACTTTTCCGGTACAATACTGAGAAGACGGGTCGAGCCAGAATTCCAGCATTCCACGCGGCACATGCATGGCGCTAGGAATCCAGCCCAGCTTCTGCCGTTCACGCACGTCTCGAATGTCAAGAAGCTGCGTCTCTCCGGACTCTAATTCCTGTTGTAACTGTCCCACGGACAGGTTCTCAATACGCGTCTTTGCCTCCTCAACTATCTGCTCCGCGGTCTTCTTGAGTTTGAACATACCAGTCCTTTCTGCTGCATCTCCGCTGCAATGCTAGAAGGTTTCCTCAAGCACGGCTACTCCCTGTCTATGGATCGGAGCCTACATCTGTCTCCACATGTCTGCTTACTCCGGACGACAGGTCAGGCTATCCCGGGGAGCGTTCTGACAGGCAATGGTGTCGGTGACACCCGAGGCGAGCAGGGCGCAGGCATTGGTAATCGCCGCCATCTGGGCCTCATGCTCTGTCGCTCCGTCCACCTCGCGGCAGACCTGACGGCCGTGGAAGGTGATACAGACCTCACACCGCACCCCGCCTATCTGAAACGTCGAGTACACGACGATAGCCATCACCGCCAGAATAATGCCAAGTGCCACCCAACTCGTCCGCTTCATAGTCAGGTCATATTCCTTTGTTTGTGAGACTGCTATATTTCCGCACGAACAAAAGAGTAAACGTATCCAGCATCTGTATGTCTATTGGAGGACACGTTTCCTCTTCGGTGTGTAGCATAGCTCAAAATGCTCCGCAGCCGCTCCCACATCACCTATGAACTGGATTTGGTTCGGCCTTATTGTCGGTTCTGTTGTGACCGCCGCTTTTACCGGCAAGATGGCTGAGGTTACGGCTGCCTCAATAGACTCGGCAAAGTCCGCGGTGACACTGGCCATCGGTCTGGTCGGGGTGATGGCCTTTTGGTTGGGTATGCTGCGCATTGTGCAAGTTGGCGGTTTTCTGCACACCCTGGCGCGCTGGCTGCGTCCCCTCATGGTGCGATTGTTTCCTGACGTTCCGGCTGATCACCCGGCTCTGAGCGCCATGATTATGAATATCGCATCCAATATGCTGGGTCTGGGCAACGCGGCTACTCCCTTCGGTATCAAGGCTATGCAGGAGCTTGATAGCCTCAATCCTCATAAAGGCACGGCGACCAACGCTATGGCCTTATTCCTGGCTATCAATACCTCGAATGTTGCCTTGGCTCCCCTTGGTGTGATTGCGCTAAGGGCGTCGATAGGGTCAGAAAACGCGGCGGGTATTTGGCTGCCCACGCTGCTGGCCACCTCATTCTCGACCTGCGTTGGTATTCTCGCGGCCAAGCTCTTGCAGGGACTCCCCGTATTCAGCGCGGGCGACCGAGCCGCTGAGCAGGAAGAAAATACCTCTGAGATCGACTTGCCGGAAGAGGAAACACTGGGTGCTGAGCAGCCGACTTCCCGACCGGGCTGTCTGCTGGCCCTCTTGTCTGTTGGAGCGATTGGGGTCGCCTTTCTCTTGTTCCTGCAATCCGGCTTGAGCGACGGTCAGCCGATTGGTCCGCTGCTACGTAACGCCGTATCGGGCTGGCTTTTGCCAGTGCTGATCGTGGTGATGCTCGGCTACGGCATTGCCAAAAGAGTGGCTATGTACGATGCCATGATCGAAGGAGCAAAAGAGGGCTTCCAGGTGGCTATTAGGATTATTCCGTTTCTTGTCGCCATTCTTGTTGCCGCTGGCATGTTTCGGGCTTCGGGTTTATTAGATGTGATGATCGCTGGCGTGCAGCCTGTTCTGGGCCTTATCGGATTTCCCGCCGAGGCATTGCCGATGGCCATCCTGCGGCCCTTATCCGGCTCTGGCGCCTACGCTATTATGGCCGAGATCCTGCAAGCCGAAGGGCCGGACAGTCTGGTTGGCTATCTCGTTTCCACACTCCAGGGCAGCACAGAAACGACTTTCTACGTTTTGGCCGTGTATTTTGGTGCGGTTGGCGTGGTCCGCATTCGACACGCCTTGGTCGCCGGATTGACCGCAGATATCGCTGGGGTTATCGGAGCAGTTATCGCCGTCCAGTGGCTATTAATAGGATGACAGCCACTGGACGATATTCGTATCACGATTTTTTCAGACAGAGATTACTCAGGAGATGGGGCCGTTTGGGCGCCAGTGCGTAATTCTTCCACATCGTCCGGGTCGGGCATGACAACAAACTCCGGATAGGCTTCGATGCCGAGCTCCATGGCATCCTGGCCGACCTCTTCGACGCTGCGCGAAACTCGGACCCCAAGGGTCTTTTCCAGTGCCAGCCAGACTCCCCACGAAGTCACGAAGACGAACACGCCCACGGCCACCACTCCGAGGATCTGTACGCCGATATTGCCGCCCGCCGCGATGCAGACTGCCAGCGTTCCCCAAGCACCGGCGAACATATGGGCTGGAATCGCACCGACTACATCGTCCAGCTTCATATTCTCCAGCAGCCTCATGCCGCCCAGACATACCACCCCGCCAATCGCTCCGATGATGACCGCCCAATACGTCTCCACAATATCCGGTCCTGCGGTAATAGAGACGAGGCCGGCAATCGCCCCGTTGAGAACGGCAAGCAGGTCGATTCGCCCGAGTAAGGGGCGTGAGACGCATAAGGCAGCCACAACCCCCGCGGCCGCCGCAAGGTTCGTGTTGGCAAGTACATTACTCATGGCCACAGCGTCAGTCACGCCACCCAGGGCGAGTTGTGAGCCACCGTTAAAGCCAAGCCAGCCAAACCACAGAATGAGCACGCCTAATGTCACGAACGGGACGTTCGAGGGAGGGGTGGGTTTGACGCTGCCGTCAGGTCGGAATTTACCCATTCGTGGACCCACGACTATGGCACCGGCCAGCGCCGCCCAGCCGCCGGTCGAATGGACGATAGTGGAGCCGGCAAAGTCCTGAAACCCCATTTCATTCAGCCAGCCTCCACCCCAAGTCCAGGCTCCAATAATGGGATAGATGATTGCCGTCAAAACGGTTGTGAAGGCAAGAAACGACCACAGCCTGACCCGTTCGGCCAGGGTGCCGGATACAATCGAGGCAGCCGTCGCGACAAAGACCATCTGGAAGAACCAGTCCGACATGACGGCGTAGCCGTTGGCGATGACAGCGGCCAGAGCCTCTGTCTGGTCGGACAACAGGGCCAGTTCATCGGCCGAAGGGCCGTACAGAAGGGTCACCGAGCCGACCCAGGACCCGACATCGACGTACATCAGATTGTAGCCGATGAAGTAGTAGGCCAGTCCTGCAACCGAGTACAGCCCGATATTCTTGAGACAGATCACAGAAGCATTCTTCGTGCGCACCGAGCCCGACTCCAGCATGGTAAAGCCCGCACACATCCACATCACCAGCGCTCCCCAGATGAGAAACGAGAAGGTGTTCAGAACAAACTGTGACTCTTCATCCACGGCCGCCTGTGCAGCATCAGCCTGTAACAGGATGCTGAAAGCCACTAGCAACGCTCCTGTTCTCACGACACTCCGACCGGCGCTCCCTCGTCCATCTCTGCCTCTGTTCATGCTCGCCTCCAATCCTGTTTCGACTAACTGGCTGCCACAAGAACTACGAACAAGCGGGTGCATGCAGTCTCAGGCAAGGCCAGACTCATGCATTTATTCTAGGGAGGGAAGTCCTCAGACCGACAAGGTTTCGGACTTCTCTACCGTATATTTCTTTGCATCCAGGGCTCCCGCCAGCAGGCTAGGGGCTTCTTTGAGAAAATTTTGCAGATGCTCGGTCTGAAAGTGGGCGGCAAGCGCCTCTTCCGACTCCCATTCCTCGAAGAGGAAGAAGGTATGTTCGGTGGTTGCCGCAGTGTGGAATTGATAACTGATGCAGCCCGGCTCTTTGAGCGTCTCCTCCACCATGTTCGCAGCAAGTGCCTTGGCGTCATTCCAGCGTTCGGCCTTGACCGGGATTGTCCCCGCAATAACGATCATGCGCATCCTCCTTATCCGTTGAAAGATCGGTCGGCTAAGATCACGGTAGACTTGAACTCAGGAGAGAAGAAGAAAGCGGGAAATAATACAAGGGGATGTAACCGGAGTCAGACTTTATGCATAGAACTACCGGTAACGTCTGTCAAACAAATAATTTTTTGAAACCGTCTGAGGAATGAATTACAAAAATAAATATTAGACTATAGTCAGAAACGAACATTCCAGAATTTTGGGGTTATCCATTCAGTTAAAAATGGACACTTTCCGACATGCCTGCTTTGTGAACTTCACGAGAAAAGCAGGGAAAGATGCAGTGAGGGTCATATCACCAGAAGGAGGGCGCGATGTCGGATTTTGAATCTATTATGTATGAGACCCCTGTGGAGCATATAGCTCGCATTGTATTGAACCGGCCAGAAACTCGAAACGCACAGGATACCAAGCTGCTGTATGAATTGAATGCGGCCTTTGACCGTGCGGCACAAGATGATGCCATCAAGGTCATTATCCTGGCTGCAAACGGACCTCATTTTTCGTCCGGCCATGATCTGCGAGAGCCTAAAGTGTACGAGAAAATGTCTGAATTCGAGACGGTGGGAACCTGGTGCGGGTTTACCTGTGCGGGTGCCGAGAGGCAGATGGCGCGCGAGAAAGAAATCTACGTTGGCTTTTGTGAACGCTGGCGTAATATTCCCAAGCCAACGCTGGCCGCAGTACAAGGCAAGGTTATTGCCGGAGGACTGATGCTGATCTGGCCCTGCGATATCATTATCGCCAGCGGCGATGCGCAATTCTGCGACCCGGTGGTGAACTTTGGTATTGGCGAGGTAGAGTTTTTCGCTCACCCCTGGGAAGTCGGCGCGCGGAAGGCCAAAGAGATGCTCTTCACCTCAGACTGGATATCGGTCGAAGAGGCGAAGCAACTCGGCATGGTAAATCAAATCGTCCCTCGGGAGAAACTCGACGAAACCGTATTAGCCATGGCCCAAAAGATTGCAAAAAAATCCCTGTTTGCCCTGAAGCTGACCAAAGAGGCGGTCAACGTGGCGGAAGATGCGCAGGGTCGAGTCCAATCCATGCAAACGTCTTTTGCCTTGCATCAACTTGCCCACACCCACTGGCTGGAGCAGTATGGCGTACTCTTGGACCCAACCGGCTTACCGCCTGAAACGGCCAAAGCCATCGGCGCAAAACTCAAGCAGAAAGAGACCTGAGGACGAGCAAAGAGGAAACGTGTCCAGCATCTCAACGCTATTGGAGGACTCGTTTCCTCTTCGAGTCAGGGGACTGTTTTCCAGCCTCCCTGGGGCTGGATGTTTTTGGCTTCAGGGATCACGCTGGTGCTAAACTGCTGCATCTGGTCTTCAAGCTCGGACAGTTGTCCGGACGGGCAGTCAAAGAAACATACCATCAGTCCATAGCCTTCTTTGGCAAAACCGTGGAGGTCTTCGAGGATTTGTTCTGCCGTGCCCGTACAGATGCGGCGTGGTTGCTCCTGACTGAGAGGATCGGACGGTGAGGTGAGGCGGGCCGAACTCACGCCCATCATGATAAACTCATCGTGCGGACGACCGATTGCATCCAGCTCTTTTCGGATCAACGCTTGTTCTTTGGTGTAACGGTCCGGCCGTGCAAAGGGGTCGAGGAAAATCGGATAAAAGCCGTCGCATAAGCGTGCTGCCCGTCGGGCGCCGCCAGGGGTGACGCCGCCATAGATAATCGGGGGTGGCTGTTGCAGCGGCTTGGGGTCCATGGACAGCGAGGCAAACTGATAAAAACGGCCTTGGTAGCTGACGACATCGTCCGTCCACGAGCGCTTGTAGACCTCTATACATTCGTCGGTCCGCGGGCCACGCTCGGCATAGGGAATACCGATTGCGCCGAACTCCTCCTGCATCCAGCCGGCCCCGACTCCGAACAGCAGCCGCCCTTTTGAGAGCTGATCGATGGTCGCAAACTGGCGGGCGTCGCTGAGCGGATTGCGATAAGGAGAAATGAGGACACTCGTGCCGAGCTTGAGGCTGGTCGTCGTATGGGCAACGGCGCCCATCACCACGGCGGCATCGAACATGGTATGGCGCGGCTCGTAGGCTCGGCTGCCTGAGGCGTTAGCGACATGCTCGCTTTCCGAGGCCATAGGCATACACACATGGTCCGGAAACCACATGGAGTGAAAGCCAAGGTGTTCAGCGAGCTGGGCGGTTTCTATTGGCTGGAGCTGATCCGCAGGAAGGGAACGGGCCAGTACGTTCTGGTCATCCCGATAGGCCAGACCGTGCGTAGTCGCATATATACCAATTTCCATATGTCTCCCCGTGTGCAATAGCTTCATGCTGCGCAATATTCAATTTGGATATCCATACTGCCTCCTGCCTGCGATCTTTACCACACTCGGGAATCGGGCTCAACGAAACGAGCGGTGCGAAACAGGCTGACTTTGCTTTCTTGACCCGTGTGGTCTATGCTCCGGCCAAAGAAGCGTACATTCCCTGTGTTGAGGAGAGGATTATGAATTGGCGTGATCAATGTGGTGACAAACTGGTCTCTGCTCAAGAGGCGGTCGGGTGCGTGCGGAACGGCGACTCCGTACAGTTCAACTGGCTGCACGCAACTCCGCTCTCGCTGTGCGAGGCTCTTCTTGGGCGCAAAGAAGAGCTGCGCGAGGTAAAAATTGGAACCATCGGTCCGCTCTTCGATTGGGACCAACTTGGTGCAGACCAAGCCTTCACCATTCAGACTCCTTATCTGGGTACGACCACCCGTCCGCTCATGGGAAGAAAGAATATGGACTTCATTCCGGTGATGTATTACCGCCGGGGTGAACTCCCTCCAGGCATAGTCTGCGACGTGTATATGACTCCGGTTTCCGCGCCCGACAAGCACGGCTATTGCAGTTTTGGACATAGCTTATTCATGTCCAAAACGATGGCTGCCGCGGCTCGGACAGTCGTAGCCGAGGTCCAGGAAGACTTTATCCGAACCGGCGGAGAGAATTATATTCATGTGTCTGAGATCGATTATTTTGTAGAGTCCACGCGGCCTGCGGCCGAACTCCCGGCCACTCAACGTAGCGAAGAAGAAACTGCTATGACCGAGGTCATCTGCACCCTGGTTGCCAACGAACTCATTCACGACGGTGATACTATCCAAATCGGTTTGGGCAGCGTTTCCTCCCCGCTCGGTATGTATTTAGGCAATAAGAATGACCTGGGTATTCACACCGAGGTCATTCCCGGCGGCATTGCCCGCCTGGTGAAGGAAGGCGTTATTACCGGGAAATACAAGACGGTGAACCCCGGTAAGGTCGTTGCCAGTGCCGGGATTGGGGTGTTCCCGGATGAGCTGTCGATTATCGACGGAAACCCGAAGTTTGAGTTTTACGACTTCACCTACACGGATGATTTACGGCTGTTGGTCAATCAAGAGCACTATGTTGCCGTCAATAACGCCCTCGCCGTAGACCTGGGCGGGCAGGCTTGCTCCGAGTCGTTCGGTCCGTTTATGTATACCGGAACGGGTGGCCAGACCATTTTTACTATCACCGCGGCCTACTGTAACCCCGGTCGGTCGGTGATTGTCACGCCGTCGAGCGCCGAGGTCAACGGCCGCCGGGTCTCGCGGATTGTGCCTATGCTTGAGCCTGGCAGTGTGGTGACCGCGCAGCGGACCTTTGTTGACTATGTGGTGACCGAATTCGGGATCGCCGAACTCAAGGGCAAGTCCCTCAAGCAGCGTGCGGCTGCGCTCCTGGAGGTTGCCCATCCCGATTTCCAGCCGGACCTCAGACGTGAAGCCGAGCGCATTTATCACATATAGAGAGTTCTCATCAGCAGGTCGGCATGTCGGAAAAATTCACTAACCGTTTGGCGACGGAGACGAGCCCCTATTTACTCCAACATGCCCACAACCCGGTGGACTGGTACCCGTGGGGCGCAGAGGCTTTTGCCAAAGCCCAGGCTGAAGACAAACCGATTCTGCTGAGCGTTGGCTATTCGGCGTGCCACTGGTGCCACGTTATGGCGCACGAGTCCTTTGAGAACGAACACATTGCCGCGCTAATGAATAAGCTGTTCGTCAATGTCAAGGTTGACCGGGAAGAACGGCCGGATGTTGATGAAATCTATATGAATGCGGTGCAGATGCTGATCGGTCGCGGCGGCTGGCCGATGACGGTGTTTCTCACTCCAGATGGCAAGCCGTTCTATGGCGGAACCTATTTCCCACCTGAGGACCGCCATAACATCCCCGCGTTCCCACGAGTCCTGGCAGGCATCGCCCAAGCCTATCGGGAAAAACCCGCGGATGTCACCAAATCGACCGCCGAGATTTTGGACCGGCTTGAACAACTTGCCCGGCGTGAGCCAACGACGCGGCCGCTTGATGTGTCGGTGTTGGAGAAAGCGGTTGAAGGGTTGGCCCAACACTATGATGAGACCCACGGCGGAATAGGGCAAGCTCCCAAATTCCCGAATACTTCCGTTTTTTCGCTGTTTTTGCGCTATGCCCACGCAACCGGCAATCAGCGCTATCTGGACATGACCACGCATACGCTCCGCAAAATGGCTCAAGGTGGCATGTACGACCATCTCGGGGGAGGCTTTCACCGTTATTCGGTCGATGAGCGTTGGCTGGTGCCCCATTTTGAGAAGATGCTGTACGACAACGCGCTTCTGGCCCGGCTCTACCTTGAAGGCTACCAGGCCAGCGGAGACTCCTTCTTTCGGCAGGTTGTGGAGGACATTCTCGCCTATGTCGAGCGGGAGATGGTCGGCCAGGAGGGAGGATTTTATTCAACCCAGGACGCCGACTCGGAAGGTGCGGAAGGTAAGTTCTTTGTCTGGGGCCAAGATGAAGTGATGCAAATCTTGGGCGACGAGGCGGGGGAGATATTCTGTCGTTATTATGACGTCACGGATGTCGGAAATTTCGAGCAGAAGAACATCCTGCATCCCACGCTGGAACTGGACCAATTGGCGCGGCTCTTCCGACGTGAGGTGGACGAGGTAAAGCAGTTGATCGGCCAGGCCAAAGACTCCCTCTTCGCGATCCGTGAACAGCGAGTGAAACCGGGCCGGGATGAGAAAATTCTGACCAGCTGGAACGGCCTCATGATTTCGGCATTTGCCGAGGCGTATAAGGTGTTGGGTAATCCCGACTATCTTGAAGTCGCACGGCGCGGTATCCGCTTTATTCAAACTGCGTTGTCTCGTGAGGGCCGCTTGCTGCGTAGTTATAAGGACGGGCAAGCTAAATTCAACGCCTATCTCGACGACTACGCCTGTTTCAGCGCGGCCTTACTCGACGTGTATGAAGCGACCTTTGAGCCAGAATATCTGGACGAGGCAGTAGCCTTGACCGATGTGCTGCTGGACCGTTTTTGGGACACACAGGAGGGAGGGTTCTTTTTCACCAGCTCAGACCATGAAGCGCTGATCAGCCGGTCAAAGTCCGCCTTTGATGGGTCTGTTCCGTCGGGGAATTCCGTAGCCGCTTCCGTTCTGCTGCGCCTCTATTATGCCACTGAGCGGCAAGACTATCTGACTAAAGCGGAAACGATCTTTCGGCTATTCTACGATGCCCTGGAGCAAAATCCCTTCGGCTTTAGCAATATGCTGTGCGGGCTGGATTTGTACCTGCGCCGGCCCAAGGAAATCGTGCTCTTGGGAGACCCGGCCGCTCCTGCAACCACGGCGCTGCTGCGCAAGATTCATAGGAACTTTATTCCGAATAAGACGCTGTTGTGTTTCGATCCTGCACGGCCACCCCAGCAGGGTGTCCCGAGTTTGCTCGAAGGCAAGACGCGGATCGATGACCAGCTGACTGCCTATGTCTGTCATAATTTTGCCTGTTCCTTGCCGGTTACAAGTTGGGAAGAGTTGCAAGCATTGGTAACTCCGACACGGCACTGAGGACGGCACTATCCGTCCTCAACGGGGTCGAAGGAGGAGAGGATTATGCGATTTATGAGCGGGCTCTTGCAGGTTGTTTTTTTTCTGGCTGTGGTGTTTGCGTCTCTCCTGGCCGCCGGACTTATTTCCAATGACCTGCCGTGGAGTGACCCCCCAGGGATGGGAACTCGGCTGGTGACCTATCTGTCGACGAATGTTGCGGAAACCACGTCAGACTCGGCCTTTCCCGAACTCCGGCCACGTACCTATGCGGCACCGGCTGCTTTGATGTTTGATGTTGCTCGTCGGGCAGCCGAGGCACTCCACTGGGAGTTAGGTACGGTTGAGCCTGAAGCGTGGAAAATAGAAGCCGTAGCGACGACGAGAGTCATTAAATTCAAGGATGATGTCACCATCTGGGTCGAGGCTGATGGGGAGGAGCGGAGTACGCTCTTCGCGCGTTCAGCCTCGCGTGTCGGCGTGGTCGATTTAGGGGCAAATACTCGCCACATCATGGACTTGTTTGAAACCGTGGATATCATTGCGCCGGTAACGGCCATTGTGGATGAAGAGGAGGCGGCTGAAGAGTCCCAAGCCTCTCCCGAGGCAACACCCATGACAGGTGATAGCCCGTCTGCAACGGAAGATCAGTCACGGGAATAACACAGGAACGATGCCTCAGCAGCCGCGTGTCGAGATCGTCTATTGTACGCAATGTCGCTGGCTCTTGCGGGCGAGCTGGATGGCGCAAGAGTTGCTCACCACTTTTCCTGATGAATTGGGGGAAGTGGCGTTGATTCCGGGCGGAAGCGGCATTTTTGAAATACGGCTGAATAATGAACTGATCTGGTCACGCCATGAACAGGGCAGCTTTCCTGAAATGAAAGTTCTCAAACAATCCATACGAGATACCATTGCCCCGCACAGAAACCTGGGCCACATTGATCGCTAATGGCATCCCACTGTGACCTGGGTTGAGATTTCCATTGCCGCCGGCGTCTTCCTGACTCTGCGGAACGCGCTGGCACGGACCCTGTCCGGCCGAGTGTCTCCCGTCCTTATCAGTTGGGCACGCTTTGCGTTTAATTTGCCGTTCTCAGGCCCCGCGGTGCTCATGCTGATGGCCGCGAGTGGCGTACCGCAGTTGTCGTTCGCATTCTATGGGTATTGCTTTTTGACAGGGGTTACCCAGATTCTTGCCAATATCGCCCTGGTCTCCGCCTTTCAGCATACCAATTTTGCGCAGGCTATTGTCTTGCACAAGCTGGAAGTGCTCTTCACCGCTTTGTGTGGCCTTATGTTTTTTGCAGAATACCCGTCAGCCTTCGGTTGGGTCGGTATTACCGCTTCCAGCCTGGGTGTGATGCTGATGAATCTCGGCAAAGAGGGGGGGCCTGCTGGCTGGCGTCGAGCCCTACATTTTGACCTGGGAACCTTACTCGCAGGTGCATGTGCCATCTTTCTTGTGTTCGCGAGTTTTCTGTTGAAGGAGGCTACCATGGAGTTTGCCGCCTTAAACCCTCACTTTGGAACAAGTCGCTTCGAGGCTGCTGTTCACGCCGTATTTCATACCACCTGGATGGAGGTTGTGATGCTGACGGCCTACCTGTGGTGGCTGAAGCGCGAGGAATTGCAGGATATTACAACCCACTGGCGTCGGATGGCGCTTATTGGGGCGACGAGCTTCGGCGGTAGCATCTGTGCCTTTTGGTCATACTCGCTGACCCTGGTGGTGTACGCCAAGGCGGTTGCTCAGATTGAAGCCGTAGTGGCGATTGTGCTGGCGCTCGTTCTGTGGCGTGAAAAAGAAGTCTGGCGTCAGTTCCCCGGTACTGTCCTCGTCATTATCGGAATAGGGATTATTCTGCTGGGATGAATATGTACACCGCTCCAGGATGTACTACTGTGGGTCTTCAACGTTTTCTGGCTCATACTCTCTCGAATATTTCGTCCGGAATATTTTTCTGGACGGCTGCCACATTGTAGCATACGATTGAATTTGCCAACTCTTTCAAGCAGTCTATGAGGAGGCTTTGCCATGAGCCTACCACAATCGAGTCGTTTGCAATTTACCCAGGATCTCACCATCTGTCGTATTCTTAACGGCTTGTGGCAGGTGTCTGGAGGACACGGGCGCATTAATCCCCAAGCCGCAGTCCGGGAGATGTTCGACTATCATGAGACTGGCTTCACCTCGTGGGATCTTGCTGATCACTATGGTCCGGCTGAGGATTTTATCGGCGATTTCCGGCGTCAGCTCGCGAAGTCGCGCAGCACTGAAGCACCCCCTAGCATCCAGGCCTTTACCAAATGGGTCCCGCGCCCTGGCCGCATGACACGCGAGGTGGTAGAGCACAATATCGACATCTCTTTACGCCGCATGGATGTCGAGACGCTTGATCTCTTGCAGTTTCACTGGTGGGACTATGGTGATAAACGCTATTTGGATGCACTCAAACACCTCTCCGATCTCAAAGAAGAAGGCAAGCTTCGCCATCTTGCCTTGACCAACTTCGATACTGAGCATCTCAGAATCATTACCGAGCACGGCATCACAATCGTTTCCAATCAAGTCCAGTTCTCCCTGATTGACCGTCGACCAGAGATCGAGATGATCCCGTTTTGCCAAGCGCATGACATCCAGTTGCTGACCTACGGGACAGTGTGCGGCGGGCTGCTGTCTGAACAGTTTCTTGGCCGGCGTGAGCCAGGTCAGTGGTCGCTGAAGACAGCCAGCCTTCAGAAATATAAACAGATGATCGATGCCTGGGGTGGGTGGCAACTCTTCCAAGAACTGTTGGGCTGTCTCAAGGATATTGCCGAGAAGCATGCAGTGAGCATCGCTAATATCGCCACCCATTACATCCTCGCCAAACCTCGCGTGGCTGGCGTTATTCTTGGCACCCGGCTGGGTGTTTCTGAGCACCGGGCCGACAACGTACGCGTTTTTGATATGACGCTCGACGCAGGGGAGCTTGATCAGGTGCATAGCCTCCTGAGCCACTCGAACAACCTCTTTCAGTCCATTGGCGATTGTGGAGATGAGTACCGGAATTAGACTGAGCATGGCAATCAGTTGTAGCGGACGAGGACAGAAACGGAGTGTCTGGCGATGAACCTTCCTTCGCACGCGCAGGTTGTCATTATTGGCGGTGGAATCATTGGGTGCAGTGTAGCCTACCACCTCTGTAAACTTGGCCTGACCGATGTGGTCTTGCTCGAACGTAAAAGCCTCACCAGCGGCACGACCTGGCATGCGGCTGGCCTGGTGGGACAATTACGGGCAACCCAGAATCTGACCAGACTCGCCCAATATACGACGACACTCTTGCAGGAACTTGAAGCCGAAACCGGACAAGCAACCGGCTTTAAGCAAACCGGCTCCCTGGCCATTGCTAATAATGCCGAGCGTTTTGAGGAACTGAGGCGCGGCGCGTCTATGGCAAAATGCTTTGGTCTTGAGGTGGAAGTGATCGGCCCGCGGGAGGCGGCCGAGCTGTGGCCGCTCATGAATGCAAAAGACCTGGTGGGGGGAGTGTATTTACCGGGTGATGGGCAGACGAACCCAACCGATACCACCCAGGCCTACGCTAAGGGGGCCAAAATGCACGGCGCCCAGATATTCGAGAACGTGAAGGTAACAGACATTCACCAAAAAGATGGCAGAGCCAGCGGAGTTGCCACCGAATACGGCGATATCCACTCGGAATATGTCGTCAACTGTGCCGGCATGTGGGCGCGGCAGGTCGGTCTCATGGCCGGGGTCAGCATTCCCCTTCACGCGGCGGAACATTTCTACGTTGTGACCGAGCCGATTGCCGGTCTTGCCTCTGGTTTGCCGACGCTGCGCGATCCTGGGAGTGCGACGTATTTCAAGGAGGAAGTCGGCTGTGTTCTGGCCGGTTTCTTTGAACTCCAGGCCAAGCCGTGGGGAAGGGGAGGCGAGGCCGTTCCTGAAGACTTTGCATTTGGCACTTTTGGTGAAGACTGGGATCATCTTGAGGATGTGTTCAACAAGGCGATGCACCGTCTGCCGGCACTGGAGACCGCGGGAATCAAGCTCTTCCTCAACGGGCCCGAAAGTTTCACCCCGGACGACCGCTACCATTTGGGCGAAGCGCCCGAGCTCAAGAATTTCTACGTTGCCGCGGGCTTTAACTCTATTGGCATTCAGTCTTCCGGTGGGGCAGGGAAGGTTTTGGCCGAATGGATTGCGCACGGCCATCCGCCCGTCGATCTGTGGGACGTTGATATTCGACGTAACAGGCCCTTCCAGAACAACCGCCGTTATTTAGAAAAGCGGGTCTCGGAAACCCTGGGGCTCCTATACGATATGCACTGGCCGTTCCGGCAGTATGAAACAAGCCGTAACGTGCGTATGTCGCCGCTGCATGACCGGTTGGTCGCCCAGGGAGCGTGTTTCGGGGAGGCCGCTGGCTGGGAGCGGGCAAACTGGTTTGCTCCTCCGGGTGTGGAGCCCAGGTATCAATATTCGTACGGCAAACAGAACTGGTTTGCCCATTCGGCGGCCGAGCACCGAGCCGTCCGCGAGAATGTCGGTCTGTTCGACCAGACCTCTTTCAGCAAGTTTCTCCTCCAGGGGCGGGATGCGCTAAGCGTGCTGAATCGCCTGTGCGGGAACCAGATCGACGTTGTGCCGGGGAAGGTGGTCTATACCCAAATGTTGAATGAGCGGGGTGGAACCGAGGCTGACGTGACCGTCACCCGCGTTGCTCCAGACTGTTTCTATATTGTGGATGCCGCGGCCACACAGACAAAAACCTTTTCCTATATACAGACGCATATTGCTGCGGACGAATACGCCTTTCTCACCGACGTGACCTCAGCCTACGCCGTACTGGGCGTGATGGGTCCGAATGCTCGGGCGCTCCTAAGCGGCTTGACCGATGCGGACCTCTCCAATCAAGCCTTCCCGTTTGCAAGCGCGCAAGAGATCGACTTTGCCGATGCCAGGCTGCGTGCCATCCGTATTACCTATGTGGGGGAGTTGGGCTGGGAGCTGCACATCCCGACTGAATTTACTCTTTCAGTCTATGACGCGCTGACGCAGGCCGGTCAAGCTCTGTCGCTCCAACACTGCGGTTATCACGCGCTCAATTCTTTGCGCATAGAAAAAGGCTATCGCCACTGGGGACATGACGTGACCGATGAGGAAACACCGCTCGAAGCCGGGCTGGGATTTGCCGTCCGGCTGAATAAAGACCATTTCCTGGGCCGAGAAATCCTGCTGGAGCAAAAACACAACGGTGTCAAAAAACGGCTGGTCCAGTTTGTGTTAGAAGACCCGGAAGCGTTGCTCTATCACAACGAACCCATCTGGCGGGACAATGAAATTGTCGGCTTTATTACCTCCGGGATGTTCGGCCATACCCTGGGCGCGGCCATTGGCCTGGGGTATGTCAATCATGCGGATGGCGTCACACCCGAATATGTTCAGTCCGGCCGCTATGAAATCGAAGTCGCGGGCAGGCGTATTCCGGCTCGGGCTTCGCTGCGTCCTTTCTACGACCCGGAGCACGAACGGATAAAAATGTAGGAATGTTTTTTCCCTCCTCCAGGGGAGAGGGGGCTCCCTACGCCGAAAAGAGTAAACGTGTCCTCCAATAGACAGGCAGATGCTGGACACGTCTACTCTTTGAAATGTTTTGCAACGTTCCGGGCGAACTCGGCCACGATTTTGTCTGCCTTTTTCCGAATCACGGGCTGGCCGAACTCGCCCAGTTTGCCCATAAGCCGGGCTTCGGTCTGGATGGACAATTGGGTTTGCGCCTCTTCTTGTTCAACTAAAGTCAGCTCGGCACTGATATGGACGCCGCCGCCAACGCGGCGGTCGTTTGCTTCCGCTCTGCCGACCGCACGCCAATTTGTTTGATCGAGTTCCTGTATGCTCAACTCGCCCTGTAAGGTGAGTCGAATAGGGCCGAATGTCACTTTCATCCGACCCGCGTATTGATCCTCACCGGCGGCGACAACCTCACTTACCCCAGGCACACAGGTCGCCATTTGAGGAACATCCATAAGAAAGTCCCACAGGGTTTCGCGCGCAACCGGGACGGTACAGCTATGCTCGAAGTTCATTCGTTCCCCCTCCTTTCTTGAGCGCGTGTGACTGCCTGTTCGATGGCCCGCTGGGTAAAGACGACGGCCATGTCGCGCTTGTATTCTGCTGAGCCGCGAAAGTCCGCGAGAGGATCAATCTCTTCCGTCACAAGAGCGGCCGCGTCACGAATAACCCGAGGGGTCAACGACTGGCCTTGGAGGGCCGTTTCAACTGCTCGTGTCCGGAGTGGGGTTGTCGCGGCGGCACCCAGGGCGACACGGGCCTGAGCAATAGTGTCGCCGTCTAAGGAGATTCGTGCGGCGACGGCAATAGTTGCGTAATCGTCATGCGTTTGGGGCAGGAATTTCAGGAAAGAAGTCCCCGCGCCGGTAGGTTGGGGTGGGATGATAACGGTGGTGATGAGTTCTTCGGGTTCGAGAACGGTTTCATAATAATCGACAAAAAAGTCACTCAGCTCGATTTCCCGCTCGCCGTGGCGCGATTGGATTCGAATCCGCGCGTCCAGGACGAGCAGCGCAGGGGGTGGATCCTGGTTTGGGTCGGCATGCGCCAACGAACCGCCAATGGTTGCGGCCGTCCGAATACGAACACTGGCCACATGCTGAAAGGTCGTAGCCAAAAGGGGAAGGCGGTGTTGAATCAGGGCTGAGGTTTCTATGGTACGGTGCGAACACAACGCCCCGATCGTGAGGTCGCCGTTGGTCCGAATCTCAGCGAGTTCCGGGCGGCGGGCCAGTTGGCGGAGACCGATCAGATACGCGGGCTGAACCAGCCGCTGCTTCATCAGGTTGACCAGCCCGGTTCCGCCGGCAAGGACCTTGGCGTCCTCGCCGTGCTGTTCAAGCAGGGCTAAAGCCTCTTCGAGGCTTTCCGGTTCGACATATTCAAAGGCAATCATGTGGTGACCTTTCCGTCCGCCACCGCCTGGATCGATGCGATGATTTTGTAATAGCCGGTACAGCGGCACAGATTGCCCATCATCCAGCTTTGAATCTCGTCTTTTGACGGATGCGGGTTTTCGTCCAACAGGGCTTTGGCCGACATGATCTGACCCGGCGTACAGATGCCGCACTGAAAGCCGCCATAGTCGATAAACGCTTTTTGGAGCGGGTGCAGTCTGTCGCCTTCAGCCAGTCCTTCGATGGTGGTGACTTCGCCGCCGTCTGCCGTGACCGCGAGAGTCAAACAGGAACTGACGGGCTTACCGTCAAGCAGGACGGTACATGCTCCGCACACGCCCACGCTACAGCCTTCTTTGGTCCCCGTGAGATCAAGCCCATTGCGTAACAAGTCAATGAGCAGGATGTTATCTGAAATATCCCGCTCAACCGCTTGGCCGTTTACCCGGAGTTGAATAGATTTCATATCTGGCTGCCTCCTCTACCCATCGCTCTTGACGGTGAGATTCTTTTCTCGGAGGGCCGCATATACTTTTTCTGCGGTCACGGGTAAATCCATCAGACGAACCCCTACTGCATCAAAGACGGCGTTTGCCACCGCCGCCGGTACGGCCACATTGCTGTGTTCGCCAATGGCCTTGCCTGCGTACGGTGCCGGGCCGGCGTCGCTTTCGACCAGAACGGTTTTCAGCTCCGGAATATCCATACTGGTTGGTAGTTTGTAGTCACCCAAATGAACATTCGTCACGGCGCCGTCCTGCACTATCAGATGTTCGGTCAGCGCGTGGCCGACCCCTTGGATAGCTCCGCCTTCAACTTGTCCCTGGTGGGTGAGCGGATTGAGAATTGTGCCGACATCGTGCGCGGTTATGAGTTTCCTCAGGGTCACCTGGCCGGTTGTTGGATCAACTTCGACTTCGGCTATTTGGGCACAGAACGAGGTCACATCCACAGGGTCTTCGGCCACATACTCTCCGGTATAGCGTAAAGGCAGCTCTTCCCGGCCGGCGAGTGCGGCCATCAGCGTGGGAAGGGCAAGGCGCTGTCCGTTCGTATTCACAAAGTCACCCGCCCGATATGCAACCTGTTCCTGCGGACTTTCCATATGCCGGGCAGCAAAGGCGGTCAGCCCTTCCTTTAATTTGCGGACAGCGGCAAGGGCTGCCTGACCGGCCATATGCGTCAGGCGGCTTCCTCCAGCGCCTACTTCCCAAGAAGCGGAATCGGTACTGCCCTGCACGACTCTGACGGATTCTAAGGGGACCTGTAATTCTTCGGCCACAACTTGCTGCAGAACCGTATACGAGCCGGTACCTGTATCAGCCGCGCCCGTCATGAGGGTCAGCGTAGCGTCGGCAGTGATGCTTAAGGTGGCACTCGATGGCCCAAACGCACCCGGCTCGCGGTCATACATGCCTATGCCGCGCCCAACATGAGGCGGCTTTTCGGTGTTCCACCGAGCTTCCTTAGCTGCAGCCTCCAGCGTCTCCTTGCAGCGAATTTTTTTCCATTTTTCACCCAGCGGGGCGGCATCGCCTTCGACTAACGTGTTGCGAAGCCGAAACTCCAAGGGATCAAGCCCCAGTTCCTGGGCAACGAGGTCCATATGGCTCTCAACCCCAAAAACGATCTGGGGTGCACCTGGCGCGCGCATATGCCCGGCAGGAACGGTGTTGGTATAGACCCGGAAGACTTCGATCTCGACATTGGGCATCCGATACGGACCGGCGGCGTGGACACTGCCGTGCACGGTGTGCAGGGGCGTGAATGCGCTGTAGGCCCCACAGCTAAAAACTAGCTTGGCCTTGCGGGCAACAATCCGGCCGTTGGCATCTACGCCGGTCCGGAGCGTAATGACCGCCGGATGACGTGGATTACCGGCTAACAGCTCTTCGGTATAGGTCATGACCATTTTTACCGGCCGACCTGCGGCCGCGGCCAGGTGATAGCACACAACGCTATCCATTAATGAACCTTTACCGCCAAAATCACCCCCAATGGGCGCGGTGTTGACGCACACCCGGTCCTCGGTCACACCGAGCGCAGCAGCAAACTGGCCCCGAGCCACAAAGGGGGTCTTATTGGAAATCCACAGATTGACTTTGCCGCCCGGCTCAATCTGGACGACGCTGGCATGCGGCTCAATATAGCCCTGATGAACCGGGGGAATGGTAAACGTATGGGTGAACTCGCGGGTGGCGTGGGCAAAGCCGGCTTCAATATCACCGTGAGTGTAGAACACTTGTGACACCACGTTGGGAATGTCGGGGTACAGACGGTCGTCACCCGGATGAACAAAATCGGGCACCGGAGGATGGGTGTATGTGCTGGTGTCGGCATGGACGCGCGGTGCATCTTCCTGCATGGCCTCGGCCGGATCAAAGACCGCGGGCAGGGCTTCATACTCGACCGCTATGCGCGTGAGCGCTTCCTCGGCAATGTCCATGGACTCGGCCGCAACCGCAACGACCTTCTCGCCCACAAAACGAACCACATCACGCGCGAGGACGGGCTTGTCCAAAAAGAAGCGGCCAATACGGCGGTCCGGCAGCTCGGCTCCGGTAATGACCGCGTGGACGCCGGCCAGCGCTTTTGCTTGTGAAGTATCAATCGAGACAATTCGCGCGTGGGGAAACGGGCTGCGCAGGCATTTGCCGTACAGCAAACCGGGCAGCCGAATATCCGCGGTATAGCGGGCCTGTCCGGTTACTTTTGACGGCCCCTCCACATGGCCCGCCGGTTGCCCAACGCTGGCTAAGTTCGCCATAGTGACCTCCACAGTCAGACGCTACCTAAAGTACGGATATCGTCATGAATCCTTTTCGCAGTCAAGCGCCGTGGGTGTTTGTTGAGTCGGTTGAGTCTTGACCCAAAAGACTCAAAAGACTCAAAAGACTCAATAGACTCAATAGACCCAATAGACCCAAAAGACTTCCTTTGCCTATGGGAGCGAGTGAGTGGGATGCCGAGTTTCGATATTGGGGTTGGACATGGCTCCGCCTATCACCTGGTTGAAGAAAATATCGCGCGCTATGTGGTCAAGGCGTATCGCGGCCGGCCCGAGCGCGCGCTGACGGCTGGCAGCATTGTTCGGCATATTCTACAGGAGCTGGGCGTCTCCGGGTTCTCCTTACAACCGGAGCATATTGTGAAGTGGGTCTTGGTGTTTGAAGAACGGACGGGCCGAAAGATTCTTGAAGCAGAGCCGGAAACGTTTCCGGCACGTTATAGGTGCGTATACTACAAAGATATTCGGATTCTCTGAGTAGGTGGCCGCAGAGCGGGGCTGCCTGCTCCAGCCAAAACGGCCAAGGGCGTATGCCCTTGGCCGTTCTATTTTGAGAGCAAGACGCTAGAATTTTATGCGTTCAGCTTGGCTTCGTCCGCTGCGGTCGGACCTTCGACTCTGTACAGTTTTTGTCCGTTGTCCCACAGGATTTTACGCCGAACCTCTTCGTCACAATCGTCCAGGCCGTTCTTGATCCGATCATGAACCTCGTCGCCGTAAAGCGAAGTCGGGTGGGGAAAGTCGGTTTCAAACATGATCCGGTCAGCTCCGACCTTGTCGATCAGACGCCGTGGGGCAATCTGCTCGAACCAGTAGCAGGCGTAGATATTACGCGCAAAATACTCGGACGGCAGCATATCGAGATCGGGCCGTTCTTCCGGGACTCGATTACCGAGGAATTGGTAGTCCAGAGCTTCGAGGGCAAACGGAATCCAACCGATACCGCTCTCAACCGAGACAAATTTAATGCTGGGATAACGGGCCAGGACACCCGAAATGATGAGGTCACTCAACTGAATGCCGTTGCGCATGAAGATATCAACCGAAAGCTCGGCAAACGCCGCCATTTTACCGTAGGTTTTCACCTTGTCGCGCCGCAGGCCGCCATCCATATTGCCAGAGCCAATATGAAAGCTGATTGGCTGGTCAAGCTCGCAGGCAACTTCCCACAACGGATTCCAGTGCGGGTCGCCCAGCAGGGGTTGGCCGAGCGATTGCGGGTCTCCGGTGAAGAGAATGCCCTTATGGCCCATGGCGTGACAGCGTCGGATTTCTTCAACCGAGGCGTCGACATCCCAGAACGGCGTTGAGGTGATCGGGAGCAGGCGGCGGGAATCGGCTGACGCCCACTCGGTCTGCCAATCGTTATACACTTTGACACAGGTGAGCTTGAGCCCGGAGTCTTCGAGGCGGAGAAACTCCTGGCTGCCAAATCCCCCGACGTTGGGATACATGACCATCGCCCAGATGCCCATTTCATCCATGTATTTGAGACGCTCCGTGGCGTCGAATGCCCCTGGGTGCATCTCGTCATACGACTTGGGCCAGTTGGTCATATCGCCCACGCCCGCGGTGGCGGTCAGCCCTGGATTGGCTATGCGCCGGTCGCCGAGGAACCACCACTGGCGTCCCTTGGCGTCGAAGTCAACGCGGGGGACCGAGTCTTTCAACTTATCAGGGACCCGACTGGTCCATAGGTCCGGCGTTTCCGTTACGTGTGTGTCAACGTCAATGATTGTATAGCCGCTCATATATGTGCCTCCTTCAGCCGCCATTCTGGAGTCCTAGCGTATCTGAGGACTCGACAATTGCCAAGTCGGACGGAGGAGGGCAGGGGCTTCATGACGGGGGTGGTCGTTGTCATCGACCTGTCCGTATATGATACACTGGAATCAGCCGAACCAACGAGGCATGGGAGGACTGTATGGCAACAAAAAAAGATATCGCCCTGGTAAGAGAATTACGGCCCAGTAACCCAACGGAAGAACAGGTACCAGCCAAGGAGCCCTCCCTCATAGAAGAATTTCGGCTCACGAGCCTGGCAGCGGAATTTGAGCAGCATAGCCAAGCAGAAATCGAACGTTTGGGTGGTGAGAATCCTGATTTTGACGAGCAACTCTACCACGAAGCCGTTTCCCTCGTCCTGCGGAAACTCAGCCGATATCGAAAAGAGTAAACGTAGCCTCCAATTGAGATGCTGGATACCTTCACTCTTTTAATCAAGTCAAGGAAGCTTTCATGATCATCACGAGTGTCCACGCGAAAAATGTGCTGCGTTATGCGGAATTGAAGCTGACGAATCTCCCCCGGCAGGGAGTGATTGGCATAAGCGGTGCCAATGAATCCGGCAAAACGACCATTGCCGAGATTCTGTGTCTGGCATTGTTTGGCCGGACGTTCTCTCACGCTGAGAGCGATTTCCAAAAAAACATCAAGTGGGGCGAGTTTGGCGCTTCAATCTCTGTTGGCTTTCTTGCCAAGGATAAACACAGCTATTTGGTGACTCGCTCTTTTGATGCGGACGGGAATCACTTGGCTCAGCTTCGCAGGGACAGGGAAGACGAGCCCTTTGTCCGTGGAGCCGCTGCGGTGAACGAGAATGTGGCCCAACTATGTGGTTTTACCTATCAACGTTTTATTGATTCCTTTTATTTAGCCCAGCGCAATATCGCATCTCCGTCCATTCTCCTCCAGACCGCCAAGGCGTTGGCAGGGGTTGAAACCTTTGAGCAGGTAGCGACTGAATGTGAGTCCGATATCCACGCCCTCCAGGAAGAACTCGCCCCTCTGCACAGCGGTCTTGCCGAGGCTCGCCGGCAGCGCAGTGAACTCAATATCCAGGCTGATGCGTTGCCCAATTTGAAGACCGAACAGAACGCACAAACCACCGCCATGGCTGAGCGAAAAAAAGAGAATACGGTCCGTCAGCTGACGCTCGACCGTCTGCGCGCTGCAACCACAGAGATGGCTGAGCAAGTGAAAAAGACGATGCAGGCCACTCTCGATGTCAGCTTGAAGCAGTGGCTCCATTATGCGGAGAATATCGATACGGTCACACAAAACGTCGACGCGGCGAGCGAAGGGGCAGAATCCGGTTCGGGTCAACGGCTGACTGGGGCGCTCCAGTCTTGGCGTGACGATTTGCGCAAGCGCCTTGAAGCTTTTACCCCGGTGCGTAACGCGACAGCCACGTATCGCCAACGTTTGGCCTGGCTCATTGGCCAGGGAGAGCGGCCGGCCGAGGTCGACACTCATGCGCGCTCTTTACCCGACCAGAGAGCATTTCTCCTCAGTCAGGGGGAAGAAATACGCGGGAAGCGGACCGGCCCTATTATCGGCTTTTTTGGCGCGTTTCTGTTGATGATTATGAGTTGGAGCGCACTCTGGTTTCTGAACTATATGCCAGACCACGCCATTGGACAGTGGCTCAGCAACGGCTTGCAACTACAGGTGACGCATACCACTGTGCTTCTCCTGGTCGCCGCAGTCTCCAGCGGACTGAGCCTGGTGTTGCTTGTTATGGTTTTCCTTCTGACGGAGCGGATTCTGACTGCGCGGCAGAGGGCCGCCCGCCTCCAGTCCGACCAAGAAGAAACCAAAGTCCAACTCCAAAGTTTAGATGACCTTCCTCAGCAGTCCCTGGCAACGGAGGTGGC
Organism: uncultured Binatia bacterium (SeqCode); assembly: GCA_965243855.1. Lineage (GTDB taxonomy): Bacteria > Desulfobacterota > Binatia > Bin18 > Bin18 > Bin18. Next base: position 1,505,907 of record CBDEWE010000003.1, read on the forward strand.
GAAGCTTGATGCCTATGCTGATCCGCAATTGAAAGAGGCTCTGACCCAGTTTGTCAGTGGTCCCGGTGTGTCGCTGCTTGATGCAGAATCGCTCGCAGCGTTTCTTGCTCCGCTGGAGGCCGCGAGCCTCACCTGCCAGGAGGACGCTGACGCTATCACCAGACGGATAACTGGAGAAATCCGGTCTGTTGAGACGAATTTGGTTGCCATACAACAAGACCTGGAGCGTCTGGATCAGGCCATTACGGAAGAAGATCGTCGCCTCAATAAAGCGGCGCAACTGGACCAGGAGATCGCTGCGTTCGAAAAGGATATTGATGGTAAAACTCACAGTATTGAAGTACGGCGAATCGCACAAAATCTCCTCACTGGCTCACACCGTCGTTTACTGAGCCGGTTTAACCTGGAGATGCGGCACGTTGTGAGTAAAATCATGCCGCAACTCACTGAGGGGCGCTACGAGACCATGCAGATCGATAACGACCTCAACGTCCGGGTATGGTCTAGTGAAAAGGGTCATTTTGTTGATCTGAACGAAATTTCGGGAGGCACCTATAATCAGGTCATGCTGGCGATCCGTCTCGCCTTGTCGCAAGCCCTGATTACCTCGTCGCTGTGTGGCGTTGAGTGCCTAATTCTCGATGAGCCGTTCGCCTTTTTTGACGCCCAGCGTACCCAAAAGACTCTGGAAATTTTGCCTCAGGTTAGTCCTGAAATCGAACAGATGTGGATTATTGCTCAGCGGTTTGATGACAACAGCCCTTTCGCCATGCACCTGAGTTGCTCACGGGACTCGGAGGTTTTGATCGCCCCAGTGGGTGAATATGAGGCGTTGGAGGAGGGATAAGGGTCCTTTGAGTCGATTGAGTCCATTGAGTCCATGAGGCTCAACAGACCCAACAGACCCAACAAACTCAATAGGCCCATAACCAAGGAGATCGTATGGATTTCGCTCTCACTAAAGAACAAGAAGCGTTTCGCGCGGAAATCCGGGAGTTCTTGTCGAGCGAGGTGCCGGCTGGGGCACGAGTTGAAGACGGCTGGATTAGCGGCTATTCGCGCGAATTTTCTCAGAAACTTGGCCAGCAAGGCTGGATCGGATTGACTTGGCCCAAGCAATACGGCGGGCAAGAAAAGTCGTATCTTGACCGCTTGATCCTGACCGAAGAACTGCTGCGTGCCGGAGCCCCGGTTGCGGCGCACTGGCTGGGGGATCGTCAGGTTGGTCCGGCGCTTCTGGCGTATGGAAGTGAAGAGCAAAAACAAGAAATCCTCCCGCAAGTCTGTAAAGGTGAGATCGTCTTTTGTCTGGGTATGAGTGAGCCCGGGTCCGGCTCAGACCTGGCTTCGCTCCAGACCAGGGCGGAAGAGGAGGGAGATTACTATACCCTGAACGGCCAAAAAATCTGGACCAGCTTTGCCCATGTTGCAGATTATGCCTATCTGGTCGCTCGTACGGACCCGGATGCTCCGAAGCACAGGGGGATCAGTGAGTTCCTGGTTGCGATGGATACTCCGGGTGTCGATGTGCGACCCCTTATCGATGCCACGGGGGAGCATCACTTTAACGAGGTCTTTTTTGATAATGCTGAGGTACCGAAAAACCGGCTGATTGGTGAGAAAAATCGAGGCTGGTACCAGATTGCCTCCCAGCTTGACTATGAGCGCAGCGGTATTGAGCGGCTGCTGAGTAATTATCCCCTGTTTCAGGATGCCGTTCGGTACGCAAAGGAACAGGGGCTGACGAAAGATCCGCTTGTCCGGGACACACTGTCTCAGCTTCAGATCGAGCTCGATTTGGGCCGTTCCATGGTTTACAAGGTGGCTTGGTATCTGACTCAGAAGATGGTGCCGAACTACGAGGCCGCCATGGCAAAGTGTTTTTGTACCGAAGTGGAACAGCGTATTGCCAAAGCGGTGAGTGAACTGCTGGGTGATTATGCGGTCCTCCTGCCAGGCTCGCCTCATGCTCGCTTAGCCGGCCGTGCAGCTCGAGAATATCTGTACGCTCCGGCCTATACGATCCAGGGCGGAACGAGCAATATTCTGCGCAATATCGTCGCGATCCGCGGCCTTGGTTTGCAGCCAGGGTAGAATGAGTAAACGTATCCAGCATCTGCATGTTTATTGGAGGACACGTTTACTTATCGGGACAGCATAAGAGTGAGCGGTTGCTCTTATGCTGCTCGGTCTTTGAGGGGCCAGTCGGCCCTGACTGAAGGAGGGCCCATGCTTTTGGAAAATAAAGTTGCGCTTATTACCGGATCCGTCCGAGGGACCGGAGCTGGCATCGCTCGTGTTTTCGCCGGCGAAGGAGCGAAGGTTGTCATTAACCAAGTCAAAGAAGAAGGTAATCCTCAACAGGTGCTTGAAGAAATCGAATCAGCTGGCGGGCAAGCCCTATTTGTCAAGGCAGACATTACGGATGAAGCTCAAGTTACTGATATAATTTGCCAAACCGAAGAACGGTTTGGTCAGATTGATATCCTCGTTAACAATTATGCTGGCAGTATTCCACAGAAACTGTTTCAGGACACAACCTGGGCGGACTGGCAGTATCAGCTCGATACGACGGTCAAAGCCGCCTTTTTGTGTGCGCAGGCGGTTTTGCCTGGAATGAAAACGCGACAGTGGGGACGGATCATCAGCATCAACACGATTGGCATTCATCAACCAAGACCGCACTATCATGCTTATATCGCAGCAAAAACAGCTATGTTGGGTTTCTCTCGGAATTTAGCGGTTGAATGTGGTCAGTATAGTATCACCGTCAATATTGTCTCTCCCGGCTTGACCTTAACTCAGGAAGTCAAAGACATGTTGACGGAGGAAACCCAGGCAAGGCATGAGAGCAAAGTGCCGTTGCGCAGAACAGGGACGGTTGAGGATACGGCAAACGCAGCGCTGTTTTTTGCGTCTGAGTTGAGCAGCTTCGTTACCGGCCACTACATGCCGGTGTGTGGTGGGCAGGTGTTAGAGTAGGCTGAAAGATTGCTCGTTTGATAAATATAAGACTGATAATTTTTCTTTTGTAAAATTTTAGGAGGATGTATGCAGCGATATGGTATCGCTCTTTTTACACCGACGATCCGCGACATGATGGAAATCGCTCAACTCGCCGATGAGGCCGGTTTTGACTCTCTTTGGAACGGCGAGTTTTTTAATCGCAATAGCCTTGTCACCTTAGCCGCGGTTGCCACGTGTACCCAGCGCTCCAAAATTGCTACCGGCATCGCCTATGCGTATATGCGGAACCCGGTACTGAATGCGACCGGGGCAATGGATATTGACGAACTCTCGAACGGCCGTCTGATTCTTGGCTTAGGGAGTGGGACCCGTTCCATGAACGAAATGTGGTACGGAGAAAAGTTCGAGCCCCGCTCGGCGTTGAAAATGAAAGAGTGTGTCACACTGATCAGGAAAATATGGTCATCGCACGCGGGCGGTGGGATGAAGTTTGAGGGCGACTATTACACATTGAACATTCCTGCGTACACGCGTCCGTATATCGTCCGTAATCGTATTCCTCTCTATCTGGCTGCGGTGCAAAAGGGCATGTTGCGGACGACTGGCGAGATTGCCGACGGCTTAGTCGGCCACCCGCTCTACAGCCGTAAATATATCGCGGAATTCATTCGACCGAATATAGAGGTCGGAGCGAAGCGGGCGGGTCGGAAACCCAAAGACGTTGACATGACGACGCTGCTGATCACCGCGATCAGCCATGATCGTGAGCAAGCCATACGCGACGCGAAAAATCAGATCGCCTTTTATGCCTCGGTAAAATCCTACGAGGGTATTCTGAATCTGCATGGTTGGGAGGAACAAAAACGGACGATATGGGAACATTTCAGAACCTTTAACCTGCCGAAGATGGCGGCTGCCGTGACCGACGATATGGTCGAACAAATCGCGATCGCAGGTACTCCGGAAGAATGTCGTGAGCAGATTGAGAAATGGAGAGACATCGTGGACCTGCCTATTCTGTATACACCAACGGCTGGGGTCAAAGCTGACCGCGTACGAGAGAATCACCGACTCATTGTTGAGACGTTTGGTCAGTGACATAATCCAAAAGAGAGATGGGTGTCGTTAGAGAAAAATGTTTCGTGTGAAACAGGTAAGGTATTGGATGAGGTAATTCATCTTTTTCAGGATTTTCTCTGACTGTTAAGACTGAAAAAATATCAAACAGTTAGATGGTAAGGTGGGGAATATTCTCAGGTAGAACATCACTTTTTGATATATGGCAATGTCGAGTCTGGAACGATTTTCTAGTGTCCTCTGTTCTCTCCATTGGAGGGGTACGGGAAGACTGAAGTCCAGCTATACCCAACCAGTGTTGATAAGCTAAAACTATCAAGGTGAATGGTGTGAGTGGAGATGCAGCCATCGGAATTTTTGACTCCGGTATAGGTGGACTTACCGTCTATCAGCAAATTGCGACTCTCTTACCTGCTGAAAACCTGATATATCTCGGAGATACTGCGCGCTGCCCTTATGGGACAAAGTCACACGATGTTGTGACGCAGTATGCGTGTGAGAATAGTGATTTTCTCACTGAACGGAATATCAAGATGCTGGTGGTGGCGTGTAATACTGCCTCGGCAGTGGCACTCATGGCTTTACAAGAACGTTACTCTATACCCGTTATCGGTGTAATACAGCCTGGTGCTTCGGCGGCCGTCCGGTCGAGTCGAAATAAAAAAATAGGAGTGATAGGGACCGAGGCAACTATTGTGAGTGGAGCGTATACAAAAGCACTGCGGGCCTTAGACCCGTCTCTTGAGATTTATACGCGCGCGTGCCCACTCCTTGTTCCGTTAGTGGAGGAGGGCTGGGTGGAGAACGAGGTGGCCCACTCAACCGTAGCGACATATCTCAGTAGCCTCAAACAGAGTGGTATAGATACGTTGATTTTAGGTTGCACACATTATCCTTTATTAAAAAAGACGATTGCGGCATGTCTGGGAGAGCACGTACAGCTCATTGATTCTGCTGAGGAAACGGCCAAGGTGGTGAGCGCAACCTTATCCGATGACCACCGGACCCAGTTGAATGGACCGGGACGGGGCAGCTTTTTCGTCACAGACAGCCCGGATCAATTCATTAAAGTTGGTGCTCGCTTTCTCGGCGATGTGGTTGAATCAGCAGTGCGTCTGGAACGTTAATATCTAAAGGTAACACGATCATGTTAGCACGTTTGGCACAGAAAATTTTTGGGAGCAAAAACGAACGCGAGCTCAAGCGCATGCGCCCGTTAGTGGCAGAGATCGGGCAGCTTGAACCTGAACTGCAACCGCTCAGCATGGATGAGCTGCGAGCGAAAACGGATATATTCCGCAGCCGAATCCAAGATGCCACTGCAGCGACACGTGTACAGTTGGATGAGATTGCACAGCAGGCGGCCGAGATTGCTCCAGAAGGTGTCCCTGACGCAGATGAGCTGGAGAAGTTGGACTACTTCCAAGAGGAACGAACCAGCCTGGAAAAAGAACTTCGCGCGGCGGAAGCTGATGTGCTTGACGATATTCTGCCCGAAGCCTATGCGACCGTCCGCGAAGTCTCGCGTCGGGTCACCAGCATGCGCCATTTTGATAGCCAACTCCTTGGCGGCATTGTCCTCCATCAGGGCCGTATTGCCGAGATGAAAACGGGCGAGGGAAAGACGCTGGTTGCAACCCTGCCGCTCTATCTCAACGCCCTACTCGGTCGTGGCTCACATCTGGTAACGGTCAACGACTATCTGGCCCGCCGTGATGTGCAGTGGATGGGGCCTATTTATCATGCCCTTGGGCTATCCGTTGCTTCTATCGTACACGACGCGAGTTTTATCTTTGACCCGACTCATGTGGTCAAAGATTATCGGTATATGAATCTTCGTCCGGTCAGCCGCAAAGAGGCATATGCGGCCGATATCACCTATGGAACGAATAACGAATACGGCTTCGACTACTTACGCGATAATATGAAGTTCAACCTTGAAGATTATGTTCAGCGTGAATTGCATTTTGCCATTGTTGATGAAGTGGATAACATCCTGATTGACGAAGCTCGGACGCCACTGATTATTTCCGGTCCGGCAGAAGAATCCACACAGAAGTATTACTCGCTCAATCGGGTCATTCCGCGTCTCCAGCGTGAGGTCGATTACGCTATTGACGAAAAACTCAGAACCGCAACGCTCACCGAAGAGGGGGTCGCGAAAGTTGAGCGTATTCTCGGCGTGCGCAACCTGTACGACCCGTCTGAGATCGGGACCTTGCACCATGTCAACCAGGCGCTGAAAGCGCATGCCATTTTTAAGCGCGACGTTGATTATGTGATTAAGGATGGCGAAGTCGTCATCGTTGATGAATTTACCGGTCGTCTCATGCCCGGCCGACGCTGGTCGGATGGGCTGCATCAAGCCGTCGAAGCCAAGGAGGGCGTCCGGATTCGTGAGGAAAATCAAACTCTTGCGAGCATAACGATTCAGAATTACTTCCGCATGTACGATAAATTGGGAGGCATGACTGGGACGGCGGATACGGAGGCGGTTGAATTCAAGAAGATCTACGATCTTGATGTGGTGGTGATTCCACCCAATCGTCCCATGGTCCGGATGGATCATCCTGACATGGTGTACAAGACCGAGCGCGAGAAATTCGAGGCAGTGATTGCCGATATCCTCGACTGCCACGAGCGGGGACAACCCGTATTGGTCGGTACAATTTCAGTCGAGAAGTCCGAATATCTCAGCAGACTCCTCAAGAGAAAAAAGGTCAAGCACAATGTCCTCAATGCGGTTAACCACGAAGCTGAGGCGAACATTATTGCCCAGGCGGGTCGTTTTGGTGCGGTGACTATTGCCACGAATATGGCTGGTCGGGGGACTGATATTTTGCTTGGTGGAAACCCGGAATTCCTGGCCCGCTCCGATATTGAAAAAAAATGGGTCAATAAGGCCAGTGCCGCCCGGACCAAGAAAGGCGCAAAGACAGCGGCCACAACAGAAAAGAGTTACGAAGACCAACTAGAAGAAATCCGCGCAGAGTATAATGCTGCGACCGCCCAGGCCCAGGAAAAATATGAGCCTCAATGGACTCCTTTCGAGGAGGCCCGTAATGCGGCATTGAAACGGATGACGGAGACCTATCGCCCCTATCTCCACGCTACGCTGCAGAAAGCTCGGGTCGACTATGGGGAGGCTGCGCGTGTGTTCGTTGGGCCGGTTGAGTCCGTTGAGTCATCGAGTCGGTTGAGTCTTGACCCCAAAGACCCTAAAGACTCAACAGACCCAAAAGACCTCCCTATGGAGACGTATAGCCAAGCACGGGAAGCGTATGAGTCGGCATTGTCAGAATATGACAAGGTGGTCGGTCCAGCGCTGAATGAAGAGCAACAACAAGACTATGAGACTGCGCGTACCGATTTTATTGCGGTATTGACTGAAGATGGGATGGAGGAGGGAGAGGCGTCTGAACGCCTTAACCTCAACCGAAACCGCTACGAAGATTGGCTAGAAGATTACTGTCAGTCCATTATTCAGATGGCTGGCTTAGCTCTGAGTGAAAACGACCGGGTACAAGAGGTATATGAAGCCGCCCGCCAGGCGTATGAAGAAAACCAACAAGCCTACCAGGATGCTGATCAACGCTATGAGGAGGCGCGTAAGCCGTATGAAGCCGCTGTCGCTGAGGCAGAGCGTGTGTACGAGCAACAGCGCAAGGATCATGTCCAGGTCATAGAAGAGGTCAGGGAACAGCTTGAGAAAGCACCTGACGCGTATAGCCAGGATTTCAACGAAATTCTTGAGAAGTACGAGAAAACGTGCGGCGAGGAGCGAGAAAAGGTTGTTGCTGCCGGTGGTGTACACATTTTGGGCACTGAGCGTCACGAGTCTCGAAGAATTGATAACCAACTCCGCGGGCGCGCGGGACGCCAGGGAGACCCTGGTTCATCCAGATTTTTCCTCTCCCTGGAAGATGACCTCCTGCGTATTTTTGGCGCAGAGCGCGTACAGAAAATAATGGACCGGCTGGGCATGGAAGAGGGGGAACCCATAGAAGCCGGACTCGTCACCCGGGCTATCGAAAATGCCCAGGGGCGAGTCGAGGGCCATAACTTCGATATCCGAAAACATCTGCTGGAATATGATGATGTGATTAACAAACAGCGTGAAGTCATCTATGAGCAGCGCCGGGGATTCCTGGCCGGTGAAAATTTGAAAGGTCAGGTACTGGAAATTGTTGAAGAGATGGCTGAAGAAAGTGTGCTGAACTATGCGGATAAAGGAATCGACCCGGCGGAGTGGGACTGGAAAGGGCTTGATGACACGGTGTTTCGCCAATTCAATATGCGTCTTGGCTTGAGTGAGGAACAGCAAGAAGAGCTGATAACGGAAGATCTCCAGGACCTTGTGCGAGACCGGGCGCTCCAACACTATGAAGAACGAGAACAGGCTTTTACACCACCTGTTATGCGGTATCTCGAAAAGGTGATCATGCTACAAACCATGGACAGTCTGTGGAAAGACCACCTGTTTGCCATGGACCACCTTAAAGAGGGGATTGGTCTGCGCGGCTACGGTCAGAAAAACCCCCTGCAAGAGTACAAGAAAGAGGCATTCAGTCTGTTCGACGACCTCTCCCGTCGGATGCAGGAAGATATTGTTGAAAAGCTCTATAGCGTCCAGGTGGCCCGCCAGGAAGATGTCCAGCGGATGGAGGAAGGGCAGGCTGCACAACGGCCTATGCAGATGATGCACGGCGGACAGGCAACGCTCCAACAACCACAGTCGGCAACACGACCTATGCAGGGGGGACCGAATGGACAGCCACAGACGGAACGACCTGTCCAAGCCGTACGGGATACGCCCAAGGTTGGTCGGAACGCACCCTGTCCGTGTGGTAGCGGCAAGAAATACAAGAAGTGTCACGGCGCATGATAGAATCAGAGCCAAGCTATGAAAATTACAGTCAAAAAATCTCCGATTATTGTTCCTGGATTTCGATTCTCCGGGGTAGCCTGCGGGCTCAAGCCCAGTGGTAAAAAAGATCTGTCATTGCTGGTATCGGACGTACCGGCGACGGCGGCTGCCGCATTCACGACGAACCAGGTGAAGGCCGCGCCGGTCGCCATAGGTGAAGAGCGCCTCCGGACTGGACATCTGCAAGCTATTGTCGTCAACAGCGGAAATGCTAACGCTTCGACTGCTCAACCCGGACTCAAGCTGGCCCGGGACACCTGCTCGCTGGTCGGCCGCGAACTTGCCATTGATGCGCAACTGGTACTGCCATCATCTACGGGGGTGATAGGCGTGCTGCCCGACTGGAAGAAAATGCGGACCGGTATTCCCTCTGCCGTTGCATCCCTGTCGCCACGCGGCTTCTGGAATGCCGTGGCCGGCATCATGACGACCGATGTCTTTCCCAAGGTCGCGACTCGACAGGTGAAACTGAACGGACGGACGCTGACCATCGCTGGTATGGCCAAGGGAGCCGGTATGATTAACCCGAATATGGCGACCATGTTGTGTTATGTGTGCACGGATGCCGCTGTGAGCCGGGCTGCGCTCCAGCAGGTGCTCGACCAGACCTTGCCCGATTCTTTCAACGCGATCTCCGTGGATGGTGATACCAGTACGAACGACACCCTGGTTCTACTCGCCAACGGGCAGGCCGGCAACCGAGAGATTACGCCGCGCAACCGTGGATATGCGGCCTTTCGAGACGCAGTCCGGGAAGTCTTGTGCAGCTTGGCCCGGATGTGTGTCAAAGATGGGGAGGGGGCGACCAAGGTTGTCGATATTTATGTCAACGGCGCAAAGAATAGGGCGGACGCGGAAAAAGTCGCCCGTAGTATCGCCTATTCACCCTTGGTTAAAACGGCCTTTTTCGGAGGCGACCCGAACTGGGGCCGTATTGCCTGCGCGGTGGGCTATGCGGGCGCGCAATTGAAGCAGGACCGGCTGGCCATCAGCGTCGGCGATGTTCCCATTGGCCGCAACGGCATGAGTACTGGGTCACGCAATGCGCAACGGGCCGCCCGGATTATGCAACAGGACGAGTTCTCCATAGACGTCCATTTACATATGGGCCGCGGCCGTGCCCACGTCGTTACCTCCGACCTGTCCACCGGCTACGTCCACTTTAACTCGGCGTATACGACCTAGTTAGCGGCCCTTGGGTAGTTGGAGTACGCGTTCGGCGATGATGTTGCGCAGGATTTCGGACGTGCCGCCCTCAATAGTATTGGCCCGGGCGCGGAGAAAACCGTACTGCCAATAATGTTCCGCTTCGGCTTCACCATAGAGTTGTCCGGCTGTCCCCTGCATCTCGACAGCGAGATCTTGCATGCGCTGGTTGGTTTCGGCCCAATGTAGCTTGGCAATCGAGCCTTCCGGTCCTGCCGGGTTGCCGCGCAGCAACCGCGTCAAGGCGCGATAATTATTCAGCTTCAAGACTTCGCAATCGATATATGCCTGGGCCATTTTCTGGCGGAGCCGACGATCAGTCCGGTCTGAGGCCGAACTGGAGTCGCACAGCCAGGCACGCAGGTCATCGTACGTCCGTTTTTGGGCGAAGGTAAAATAAAAGCCCAGCCCCTGCCGCTCAAACATGAGCGAGGTGATAATGACCTTCCAGCCCTGGTTCACCTCCCCCAGAAGATTAGCCTTTGGGACCTGGACGTTCTCGAAAAAGACCTCGTTAAACTCGCTCTCTCCTGTCATAGTACGTAGCGGCTTAATCGTGATACCCGGACTCTTCATATTAACCAGGAGGGCCGATAGGCCATTATGCTTTGGCGCGTCCGGGTCGGTCCGCACCAGGAGCAAGCACCAGTTGGCATAGCGGGCTAAACTCGTCCACACCTTCTGGCCATTGACCAAAAAATAATCGCCCTGGTCAACCGCGCGGGTCTGGAGTGAACCCAGGTCCGAGCCCGAGTTCGGCTCGGAATAGCCCTGGCTCCAAATATCCGCACCACTCAGAATAGCGGCGAGATGTTTTTTTTTCTGCTCCTCTGTTCCATAGACGATAATCGTCGGCCCGACGATCTCCAAACCCAGGACATTGAGCAAACCGGGCGCTTGATGGTTAGCCATTTCTTCATCAAAGATCATCCGTTCGATCAGAGAAGCACCGCGACCGCCGTACTCTTTAGGCCAGGAAATCCCGGCCCAGCCACCTTCGTACACCGTGCGTTGCCAGTCTTTCAGAAAGGCGAGGTCCGCGGCTGAGGCCTGCGGCTGAAGGTGACGTAGCGGGCCATTGTTTTGTGGAACGTTGACCGCGAGCCAGGTGCGGAGTTCCTGCCGAAAGGCCTTCTGCGCTGAGGTAAAATGAAAATCCATGCTGGGCTCCTGTACCGGAACAGTCGAATCGCTGGTAACGCTATTGGGAGAGCTTTTGCCGTAAGAGGGTATTGACCATCTGGGGATTGGCTTTGCCCTGGGTGGCACGCATAACCTGCCCGACAAAGAAGCCGATTAGCTTTTCTTTGCCGCTACGATAGGCCTCCACTTTGTCCGGGTTGGCCGTCAAGACCTTGGCAATAGCAGCCTGCAGAGTGTCGGTGTCGCTGACCTGGCGCAGTCCCTTGGCCTCAATGATCTCTTCTGGGGGCTGAGCGGTTTGGCGCATTTCCTCGTAGACGGTCTTGGCGATGGTCGTGCTGATGGTGTTGTCTTGTATCAATCCGATTAATTCGCCCAAGTGCTCGGGCGGGCAGGGCCAGGTCTCGATTTTCAGCGCCGCGTCCAGTTTTTCTTCCTTGATGAAGCGCAATACGCTGTCCATGACCCAGTTGCTGACGACTTTGGGTGCTGCGGGGCAGGCGCGCACGCTGGCCTCGAAATAATCCGCCACATCTTTGCGGGCCGTCAGCACCTCGGCATCATAGGCCGGCAGGTCGTAGTCGTGCATGAAGCGGGCTCTCCGTGTGGCTGGTAGCTCGGGCAGGACGGCTCGAATGTTTTCGACCCAAGTCTGGTCCACGACCAGTGGTAACAAATCCGGATCGGGAAAATAGCGGTAATCGTGGGCGAACTCCTTGCTGCGCATGGGTCGGGTCACCTCTCGATCCGCATCCCATAGACGGGTTTCCTGGACGACCCGCCCGCCGGCTTCGACAACCTCGGTCTGGCGCTGAATTTCATGCTCGATCGCCTTTTCGACGGCGCGAAACGAATTGAGGTTCTTAGTCTCAGTTCTAGTGCCAAACTCGGTCTGCCCCTGCGGACGTATGGAGACGTTGGCGTCGCAGCGGAGACTGCCTTCTTCCATATTGCCATCACAGACCTCAATATATTGAAGCAGCGCCCGCAGGCTGCGCAGATAATTACCCGCTTCCGCGGCAGACCGGATATCCGGTTCGCTGACAATCTCTAATAGGGGAACACCGGTACGATTCAGGTCAACAAGACTCGCGCCCGCTTCAGCATCATGGATGCTCTTGCCGGCGTCTTCCTCCATATGAATTCGGGTTAAGCGCACCTTCTTTGCTTGGCCTTGGTCGGCGACCTCAACATAACCGTGTTCGGCAATGGGCAGCTCGTACATGCTGATCTGGTAGCCCTTGGGCAGGTCGGGATAAAAATAGTTTTTCCGCGCCCAACGGCTGGTGGATGCAACCGCGCAGTGCGTGGCCAGTGCGGCGCGGAGGGCGAAATCAACGACCTTCTTATTGAGCACGGGCAAAACCCCAGGCAAACCCAGGCAGACCGGGCAGGTATGCTGGTTGGGCATTGCACCGAAGCGGGTGGAACAGCCACAAAAAATTTTTGACTCGGTCAGTAATTGCGCATGCACTTCCAGGCCAATGACGGATTCGTAGGACATACTGTTACTCTGTCTATATTGCTGCTGTTAGAGAGGCGGCTTACGGGTCCGCCAGTCATGATCCTGTTCGTACGCGTAACCAGTCTGGAGCAGGGCTTCTTCATCAAAGGGGCGCCCTATCAACTGGAGTCCAATCGGCAACCCGTGATGATCAAATCCGCACGGGACAGACAACCCTGGTAAGCCGGCCAAATTGACCGCTATCGTAAAAATATCCGAAAGATACATCGTAAGTGGGTCCGCCAGCTTCTCTCCCAGCCGAAACGCGGTTGTCGGAGCGACCGGAGTCGTAATGATATCACAGGCTTCAAAGGCATCCAGGAAATCCTGCCGAATCAGAGTTCGTACCTTCTGCGCCTTTACATAATAGGCGTCATAATACCCAGCGGATAAAACATAGGTGCCGAGTGCAATGCGCCGTTTAACCTCGCTGCCAAATCCCTGGGCACGGGTCGTCTGATACAGCTCTCCCAGGTCTTCAACCTCAGCTGCCCGGTAGCCATAGCGGACACCATCGTAGCGAGCCAAATTTGAGCTCGCCTCAGCCATGGCAATAATATAATAGCTTGCCACTGCATATTCGGTATGAGGGAGAGAGATCGGGACAATCTCTGCTCCCAATGTGCCCAGGTGGGCGATCGCGTCCCTGACTGCTGTCTCTACCTCCGGCTGCATTCCCTCAATAAAGTATTCTTGCGGTATACCGATACGCAGGCCGCTGACGCCTCGCTCCAGATGGGCAGTGTAGCTCGATGTGGGTCTGTTGACGGAAGTCGAATCGCGAGGATCATAGCCGGCAATCACCTCCAGCAGGAGGGCGCAGTCCCGGACATCTTTGGTACACGGACCGACCTGATCTAAGGACGACGCATAGGCCACAACCCCAAACCGACTCACCCGCCCGTAAGTTGGTTTCAGGCCCACAATGCCACAGAATGCGGCCGGCAGGCGAATGGAACCGCCCGTATCTGTTCCCAAGGCCGCATAGGCTTGATCAGCCGCAACGGATGCCGCCGACCCGCCGGATGAGCCGCCCGGTACCCGGTCCGTATCCCACGGATTCCGGCAGGGGTTGAACGCCGAATTTTCATTGGACGAGCCCATCGCAAATTCGTCACAGTTGACTTTGCCGATAACCACCGCCCCGGCCTCCTTGAGGCGCTGTGTCACGGTTGCGTCATACGGCGAAATAAAACGTTCGAGAATTTTTGAGCCCGCGGTTGAACGCACTCCCTGGGCAAGGATAACGTCCTTGAGCGCAATCGGAATCCCGCACAGCGGAGGTGGGGTCGCCCCGCTTGATAGGGTTCGGTCTGCGGCTTCTGCCTGGACGAGCGCTTCCTCGGCACACACGGTCAGGTATGAATGCAGGTGCCCATCTGTGGCTTGAATCCGACTCAGCATCGACTGTGCTAACTCAACCGCACTGACTTCTCGGCTGCGCAGTTTTTCCCGGGCCTGATGAATGGTCAGGGCATGGTGTGACATGGTTACTCAATGATTTTTGGAACGCGAAAGAAATGGGTTTTCCGACTCGGTGCATTCGCCAGCAGGGCGTCGGTTTGGGCGGCACTTAGCGTATTGGTGACAACATCGTCCCGGAGCGGAGCGGACACCGCTACTGCATGGGCGGTCGGCTCGACACTGTCGGTCTGCAATTCGCCAAGTTTATCGACATAGGTTAAGATCGTATCAAAGTGTTGAGTCAGCTCCGCCAATTCTTCCTCTGTAAACGACAGGCGGGCCAATACAGCAACCTGTCGAACTTCATCCGGTGTAATACGCATAATTGCTCTTCTTTCTGCGGGTGTCAGTGTGTCACACCACCCCTTGCAATTCAACAAAGAGTAAACGTGTCCAGCATCTGCCTGTCTATGGGAGGATACGTTTACTCTTCGCGGTAGGCCGGTCGTCGGAGGACGCTCTTGATCCACGCAAGCCGTGTCAGCTACCCTGTATGTGTTCGTTGAGTCCGTTGAGTCTTTAGGGTCTTTGGGGTCAAGACTCAACAGACCCAATGACTCAACAGACCCAATGACTCAACAGACCCGAAAGACATCGTTATGGTGAGAGGCGACCGGCGACGCCTGTTCGGCCAACACGGCGAGCAACGCGCCGCACAGTTTTTACAGAGCCTCGGCTATAGGATAGTGAACCGAAATTATCGATGCCCTCGCGGAGAAATTGATCTCGTTGCGCAGGATAAAGGAACCATTGTCTTCGTGGAGGTTCGGACGCACCGCTCTCAGGAGTTCGGAAACCCTCTCGCCTCAGTAAACAAGCGGAAGCAACGCCAAATCGCCATGACTGCCCTCCATTATCTTTCACGTTTTCACCTCCATGACCACGCTGCACGATTTGACGTCATTGGAATTATAGGGGAAGGAGAGGCTGCGCAGCTGACCCATATCAAAGAGGCTTTTGAATTCCCAATCTCACGATAAAGAGCGAGGTATGCTTGATATTAAACTGATCCGAGACAACCCGGAAGAAGTGAAAGCACGGCTGGCAACGGTCGGTGTTCCAGGTACTGACGTTGATGCCCTGCTTAATAGCGATCGAGTTCGACGCGCGCGCATAAGCGAAGTCGAGGCACTGCGCGCCGAACGCACGAAACGTTCAAAAGAAATTCGCAAAATTTCCGATCCCACCGAGCGAGACACCGCCGTCCGATCTATGCGAGCGCTCGGAGAGCGAGTGAGCCAGCTGGAGAAACAACTCGCTCAGGAGGAAGAAGACTTCCAGCAGCGGCTCTTGGATTTGCCAAACCTGCCCCACCCAGACGTCCCGGTTGGGCAAGACGAGGACGAAAATGTGGTCATCCGAACGGAAGGAAAACCGCCGACCTTTGCTTTTTCTCCTCGTCCGCACTGGGAACTGGGCGAAGCCTTGGGTATCATTGATTTTGAGCGCGGGGTAAAAATTTCAGGCAGCCGTTTTTATATCCTCAAAGGACTCGGCGCCCGACTCCAGCGCACGCTGATTAGCTGGATGCTGGATCTGCATGTCAATGAACACGGCTATACCGAAATCTACCCACCTGCCATGGTGAAACAGGATTGTTTAGTTGGGACGGGTAACCTGCCAAAATTTGGGGATAATCTCTACCGGGATATTGAAGAAGACTTTTGGTTTATTCCTACGGCAGAAGTGCCCGTGACCAATCTCTATAGAGAAGAAGTGATCGAATCTGGACATCTCCCATTGTATCATGTGGCGTATACGCCGTGCTTCCGCCGCGAGAAAATGTCGGCGGGTCGCGATGTTCGTGGCATTAAACGTGGCCATCAGTTCGACAAGGTCGAAATGGTAAAATTTGTTGAGCCGTCGCAGTCAGATGCGGAGTTACTCGCTCTGGTCGACAATGCGGAAGATGTGTGCCGCAAACTCAACATCCCGTATCGGGTCGTTCAGATGTGTACTGGAGATTTAAGCTTTGTTGCTGCCTGCAAATATGACGTGGAAATGTGGGCACCGGGCTGCGCCGAATGGCTCGAAGTGAGTTCCTGCTCCAATTTCCGTGATTTCCAGGCCCGTCGGGCGAAAATACGATACCGACCCACGCCTGGCGCAAAACCTGAGTTGGTGCACACCCTGAACGGCTCTGGACTCGCCCTCCCGCGGGTTGTCATCGCTATTCTTGAGAACTACCAACAAGAAGATGGGAGTGTTGTGATACCCAATGTCCTTCGCCCTTATATGGGGGGGCGGGAGAAAATCGCTATGGCTCAATGATTCGTTCCTTGAGAGGGGTAGGGGGAGTTGACGACTGAGGGGCAGCCCGTTACTAAATTGCCCAAGAAAACGGCGAAACTCTGTGGCAGAAGACGCGCACAAACCAGCGCCCGGTCAGGATGTCGAAAATACCATCGAGGACCTGACGCAAGAGCTGTCTCGCTTAATCAACGAAGCTGGGACGGACGGACGCGAAGAATTGCGTGACTATGCGGTAAGCCTGCTACAGGGTGAAACGGAAACAACACAAACGGAAGAGCCTGCGAGGGAAGATTCGGCTCAGCCTTCTACCCCTTTTAGCCCAGTTGCTTTGAGCATTCCATTTCTGCTTATTGGTATTATTCTCCTACCGCTTTTTGCCCCAATAGGGCTGCTGATGTTGTTATTGGCGACAATCATGGGGGTAGGCGGCTGGCTGGCTCTCATGTTCAGAAGAAAATAAGAGAACCAGGTATAATCACTATCACTAAGGAGTAGGCTCCATGGCAAAAAAACCAACTTCTCCTGAAGAAGTCCAGGAATATGAGGAGCGTCGCCGTGTTGAGCAACGGGCTGAGCGTGAGAAACGACTCCGTGAACGCGTGCAAAGAGGCGGCCTGTGGTCACGGCGTGATTTTTTCGGCCGGCTCAGCTGGGGCGGTTTTGGACTGGTTTCGCTTGTGAGTCTGCTCGCCTTTGTCCGTTCTGCCTTTCCTCGGGTGCTCTTCGTTCCGCCGTCAACCTTCAAGGCTGGCTTTCCCGGGGACTACCCGGTTGGCGAGGTGAGCGAGAAATACCGCTCAGACCAACGCACCTGGATTGTCCGAGAACCGCAGGGCTTCTACGCGATCTTTGCCAATTGTACACACCTCGGCTGTACCCCGCGCTGGTCGTCGTCGGAGAATAAATACAAATGTCCCTGTCATGGCAGTGGGTACTACCGGACTGGATACAATTTTGAAGGGCCGGCGCCCAGACCAATGGATCGCTTTCAATTGTCGTTGGCTGACGATGGGCAGTTGCTAGTTGATAAGAGCAAAATTTTCAAAATGCAGCCCGGCGTTGACCCCAATAAGCAACATCCGGACAGCATTTTACGCATTTAGCTGCCAGTGGAAGAGCGAGTGTAAAGGCAAGGAAACAGTATGAGCAGCCAGTTTGATGAACTCAAACGCCAGGTCATGGAGTCGCAGGCCTGGCAGTCCATTTTTCGCCACGGCTACGAAGATACGCCGCGCAACCGCATCCTGATGGTCTCGGGCAATGTCTGGCTCCATCTCCACCCTTCGAAAGTTCGTAAGCATGCCACGCGCTTACGCTTCACTTGGTGCATGGGCGGTATTACCTTTCTGATGTATTTGGTCACCGTGGTCACTGGTGTGTATCTTATGTTCTACTACCGCCCTGTGGCGGAATATGCCTACGCCGACATTAAATATCTCGAATTTGATATGCCGTTTGGCATGCTGATGCGGAATATGCATCGCTGGGCCGCCCATGGCATGGTGATTGCCGTCTGGCTGCACATGTTTCGCGTCTTTATGACGGGTTCGTATAAGCCCCCGCGTGAGTTTAATTGGGTCGTGGGGGTTCTGCTCTTAGTGTTGACCTTGCTTCTTTCGTTTACCGGATACCTCCTGCCGTGGGACCAGCTTGCCATCTGGGCCGTTTCTGTCGGGTCGAACATGGGCCGGGCAACCCCGTTGTTGGGATATGAAGGGCCTTTCAATGAAGTGCTCGGGGTGAACCCGATTTACGACGCCCGCGCTTTTCTCTTTGGCGGTGGGGAGATTGGGGCACATACCTTACTCCGTTTCTATATTCTGCACTGTATCTTTATTCCGCTGGTAACGAGTTTATTCCTGGCGGTTCATTTCTGGCGTATCCGACGTGACGGATTCTCGGGACCAGCCCTCTAGTCGAGGTTTCTTATGCGTGTACTCGCGATTCCCATCTTAGTCGGCGTTGTGTGCTGGCTGCTGTACGTAGTGGCGAAACCCAAAGCGTCTTCTCCGGAAGACCAGTAAGAAAAGGAAGCTGTTATGGCGGAAATGGCCTCAGCTGCCACGCGAGTCGAGGTGACGCTCAAGAAGGCGACCGGCCCAGGCGATGATAAGGTCCATACCTGGCCGAATCTGGTTCGAGCAGAATTCCTCTGCACCCTGTTTACGATTATCTTCCTGCTTTTATGGTCACTGCTGGTCGATGCGCCGCTTGAAGAGCCGGCCGACCCTGGGCGCACGCCCAACCCGTCCAAAGCGCCCTGGTATTTCCTTGGACTGCAAGAAATATTGGTCTTTTTCGATCCCTGGCATGCCGGAGTGGTTGCGCCCACCTTTATAATCATGGGACTGATGGTCATTCCCTACATCGATATCAATCCCAAGGGAAACGGCTATTACACTTTTAAGGAACGGAAATACGAAATCATAACCTTTATCTTTGGTTTCCATGTCCTATGGATTTCAACCATTATTATTGGCACCTTTGTCAGGGGGCCGGGCTGGAACTGGTTTTGGCCTTGGGAGGTGTGGGATGCGCACCTGGTTGAAGCCTTGACCAACCAGGATCTGCCTTATTTGGTTGGTATCCGAGATTACTGGACTGCGGCGGTTTTCGGCCTGTCGCTCATTATTGGTTTCTTTGTGCTGGGTACCGCTGCCATGTATTGGTGGGTGGTGTGGCTCAAGGGGCGTGAATTCATGCAGCGCTGGGGTGCGGCTCGGTTTTTCTTAACGTCATTTCTCACGCTGAACATGATTGCCGTAGTGATTAAGATGCTCCTACGTCATATACTGAATGTAAAATATATTTTAGTTACGCCGTGGATTAATGTCTGAAAAGGGTAAACGTATCCAGCATCTCATATCTATAGGAGGACACGTTTACTCTTTATGACGTTTTATCTGGCAAAAATTCTTCAGGCACTTGGGATTGCAGATGTTGGGTACGCTTTATTCGTTGGTCTGACTGAAGAAAAGAGCATGGGTAAGGAATTATGGCTCCTTGGGATTGGGGTTGTAGTGTTTTATCTCGGTCGCTTCCTTGAGACGCGAGCAACCGGTTCGTAGTGGATTATTATGGCACGTAGAGAAGTTGACGACGAAAAGAAATCGTATAGTGGAGTATTTCTCTTCGCAGTAGGGCTGCTGTTGATCGGGTCGGTTTGGTCGGTCTGGGACGATGCGATTTCGCGGCGGCCCTGGAAGAAATACCAGGCTGAATTCTCGATGCTCGCCTACAACCAAACTATGGCGGAAATTCAGGCTGAAGAAGAGCGCCTGGCCGCAGACTCGGCCTACCAAGAGGCTATGGCGGCATTAGAATCGGCCCAGACCGATATTGTGGGTGGGGAAGGGGGGCAGCGCCTCGCCACGCTGCAAACCGAACTAGCGGCCGCTGAAATGCGGACGAGCGATGCGGAGAATGCTTTACGTATCGTCCGGAGCGAAATTGAGGCCGCTTGGTACGAATACGACCACGCTATTCAGTTGGAACACTCGACAAAAGACGAGAAAGCCCATCTTGATGCGCTCCTGGCCGAGGCGGACGAGCGTGAGAAAGTCTTTCTGGCCGAGCAATCGGAACGGGACCGGATTGAAAACGAGATCAATGAGATCAACGCGCGTGTTATTGAATCCCAAGATACGCTGCGCAAAATGCACCAGCAAAAGGATTTCCTGACTCAACGGCTCGACAATTATGTCATGCAGCCGCTCCCAGGGCTTGTCCTGCCCGCAATTCCCGCCATTACGCAGGTGGTCGTGCCGGAATTCGACCAGGGCAATTTTGATACCCCCTTGGCGCGCGTTGACCGCTGCCAGTCCTGCCATGTCGGTATCGATAAGCGAGGCTTTGAAGACCAGCCGAATCCACACAAAACCCATCCGCAGTATGACCTCTTGATGGCGAATCATCCTCCGGAATCGTTCGGTTGCACCTCGTGTCATAATGGCCAAGGGGTTGCAACCAGTAGTGTGGATATTGCCCACGGCTATGTGCAATTCTGGGAGCATCCGCTGCTGCTCGGTCCCAAAATGGACGCCAACTGTCTGAGCTGTCATACCGATATGCAGACGGTGGCCACGAAGAATACCACCGTTGGCCAGCATATAGCCCGCGGCGAAAAGCTCTTTATGCAGCTCGGCTGTACCGGTTGTCATTTGGTCGAAGGGTATGGCGAGGCCAAGAAAATAGGCCCCTACCTACGGCGGGTCGCCGCCAAGTCCGACCCGGCCTGGATGGTTGAATGGGTCACCAACCCTCATGAATTTCGGCCGCATACCCGGATGCCGCACTTCTTCTTTACCGAGGATCAGGGCCGGGCGGTGACGGCCTACCTGATGAAGACCAGCATGGAGGAGGGGCAGGCTTGGTTGGAATCTCATCCTGAGCCTGAAGGGATTGATTCGACGAATGCCGAACTCGTCCAAAAAGGCGAACATCTCGTCAACTCCCTTGGCTGCCGAGCCTGCCATGGATTCAGCCCGGAACAGACGGCGACCATGGTCGGACAGAACAAAAATCATGCCCCGAATTTAGCCCGGGTTGCAGAGAAGACGAACGCGCGCTGGCTCTATCACTGGATTAAAAATCCGCGTGACTATTCACCAGATACGGCCATGCCGGACCTGCGTCTGAGTGATGAGGAAGCGCGAGCTATCGTGTCCTATCTTTTGACTCTCAAGACAGAAATTGAGCGGCCAGATATTCGAGCCGAACTGGAGGACCCAGACTTGGTTCTTGAAGGGGAGGGCCTGGTCCGAAAATATGGCTGCCACGGTTGCCACGACATCTCCGGTATGGAAAGAGAGGCTCGGATTGGGGTCGAGTTGACTTCGTTCGGGGAGAAGAGTCTGGAAGAACTCTTCTTTGGGAACCGGACTGACGTTCCGCATACCTGGGAAGACTGGACGTATGAAAAGGTCAATGCCCCGCGGGGTTATGCCACGGAACGCATTGAGCAGCTCATGCCGGGGTTCAGTCTCTCAGACGAGGATATTCTCTCCGTCCGTGTCTTTTTGAAGAGCCAGACCGGACATCATGTGCCTGAGCGATTCACTGCCCACAGTGACTGGACTGACGCCATTGTCAAAGGTCAGCGGCTGGTCCAGTACTACAATTGTACCGGTTGTCATGTCATCGAAGGCGGCGGCGGAGATATTCGCTCGCTCTATTTGGATAATCCTTCCTTTGCCCCGCCTATTCTGACCGGCCAGGGGAAAAAGGTGCAGCCCGACTGGTTCTACGGCTTTCTCAAACAGCCGATTCCCATCCGTCCCTGGCT
Source organism: uncultured Binatia bacterium (SeqCode) (assembly GCA_965243855.1). Taxonomy (GTDB): domain Bacteria; phylum Desulfobacterota; class Binatia; order Bin18; family Bin18; genus Bin18. The sequence goes on from CBDEWE010000003.1 coordinate 1,527,732, forward strand.
TGAACTGCGGATGCCGACCTTTCATTTCGCCAATGACGAGGCCAGCGGTATCGTGGATTATTTTAACGCCTTGAATAAGCTGGAGATTCCATACAACTATTTTGACCGCTCTCGCACCTCGCCGGAAATGGTTCATGCGGGCGAGGTCCTCATGTCAGAGGATTATTTTGCGTGTTTTTCCTGCCATCAGCAGGGCGACCGCAAGCCTGAGGGACCGCCGGCCGGCTGGGCGCCGGACTTAGCCTTGGCCAAGGAGCGCCTGAACCCAGAGTGGATTGTCGAGTGGATTCAGGATCCCCAGGCTCTCATGCCGGGGACGAATATGCCTACCTTTTACCCCGGTGGACCGGATGATATTTTTGACGGCGACGAGGACAAACAAATTGTAGCTATGCGGGATTATATCATGCTGCTTGGCATCGGCGATCCGTTTGCTAGTATGAATGGGAATGGGTCGAGTGGAACGGAAGCAATGGATGAATTTCAATTCTGAAGAGGAGGAAACATGCGTATTATGAATAGTAAGACGGTTATTTCCCTGGCTGTAGGAGCAAGTCTCTCGCTCGCTTCTGTGGCCCTTGGGTACGACGCGGGTGCAGTGAGCAACGGCGGGAGTATTAGCGGAACCATTACGTTTATCGGCGACGCGCCTGAAGTCAAACCTGTTGAAGTAACCAAAGATACAAAGGTTTGCGCACAGACACAAAAATATGATGAGAGTCTTGTAGTTGGCGAGAACAAAGGTATAAAAAACGCGGTCGTCTCAATTTCGAATATTTCCAATGGGAAAGATTTTGGCGAGGCAATGGTCTTAGATCAAAAAGAATGTGTCTACACGCCGCATATCGTGCTCACGCCAACTGGGTCGGAACTCGAGATTCTCAATAACGACGGTATTCTGCACAACATTCATACCTATAGCGAGGCGAACCCGGCCTTTAATCAGGCGCAGCCGAAGTTCAAGAAAAAACTGAAAAAGAAGTTCGACCAGCCTGAGGTCGTTCGGGTAGAGTGTGATGCCCATGGCTGGATGAAGGGCTGGATCGTTGTCATGGAACATCCTTATTATGCGGTGACCGACGGGGAGGGGAAGTTTAGCTTGAGTGACGTGCCGGCTGGCGAGTATGAAGTAAAGATCTGGCATGAGACCTTAGGCGAAACCATGCAGAAGGTCACAGTGGAAGCTGGTGGCGATGCGAGTCTCGCGGTAGAGTTATCGCAGTCGTAAGTTTTAGCGTTTAGAAGGATAAAAAAGGAGCCCTTTAAGGGGCTCCTTTTTTGTTGTGTGCCTTCTCCCGATACAGAAATAGATATTGACTATAGTCAATATCTATTATTCCAACATATTTACCTCTTCCTTACCCGGAACAATAGTGCAAATTTTTAGAGGTGGGGTGGAATTTTTACCTGGAATTAAAGATTTTGACTATAGTCAATTATATTTTGTAAATCAAAGACTATTTCAATTGGGGGAGGACCCTGGAAACCACTAAGGAGAAGACAGCCCATTCGGCTCCGTCTACATAGGATCGCAACAACGCTAACACTGTCTTGGCTTTCATTCAGTGCAGGTCTTTCATAATCCACTCGCGCAGCGGATTATCATTATTGCACGCCTCCACCTAGAGCAAGTGACGATTCTGCGTAGCTGCTGGTCATTTCGCTGGAATGACCAGGTATCCAGACCTCTAGCCCCCGGCCTCTGGATGGCCGGATCATGTCCGATATGACGTGAGGGTAGCGACATGGCTAGAACTTATCGTACAACGTGCGAGTGTCCCTCAGGCGCTGGTTTCGGATGTAGAGCCTTACAACGTGCATTCTGACAGAGGATGGGCTGGCAGTTGCCCTTGAATACTTCTTATTTACACCAGGATATCTTCAGACCGACTATAATTTTACAAAATATATATTATCAGACATAATGTATAATATAAAAACTCACTTGTCCGTCTTGGTGCGAACTACCTCAGCCAATGGAGAGTCGGGGAATTGCTCTAACAAATCAACATACGCTTGCGGCACTGTAGCCTCCCCCTGTCGCTCTAAGACTTCTCCCAGGGCCAGGAATGCTTCACTCTTGCCTGGTCCATCCAGCCGAGAAGCTTCTTCGTACCACTGGGCCGCGGCAGCGAACTCCTCAGCTTCTTCCGCCCCTTGACCCAAACGTAAGAGCGCAATCTGTTTCAAATACGGTCCAGCATCATGAAACGCGGCGACTCGCTCGTAGGCAGCCATCGCCTCGGCTGGCTGATTGCTCTTCTCAAATACTTCCCCTAAGTGCAAGGCGGCGACTCCCCTACTCTCGCGGTCAAGCACCGCTTCTGCCTGGGCGAGTTCGGCAATCGCCACATCGTACTCTTCCGATTCAATGGCAAGGAGTCCAGCACGGAAATATGCCAGCCCCTGACTATGACGATACTGTGTCCAGGTGGCCCAGGAAATACCGGATATGGCGCATACCACAACAACAACGCCCCCAAGGACAATCTGCCGTTTGTAATGCATGATAAGGCCCGACCGCTGCCGGAACCATTCAATCAAACGTGCCGAGGGGTATGAAGATGGAGACAGCTCTTGCTTACGACTGCGCGCCATGGACCGTACCGAGTTGTCGCTGAAAGAGACTACATCTTGTACTTAAAGTCGTCTGGAGACATCTTCTCCAGGATCTCTGCCCATTTATCCCGAGAGACACTCGACAAATCAGCCTCTTCCTCACTGTCTTCCGTCTGCTCGAGTACGCTCGATGACTCAAGCACCTGGGTTGCCACAAAGATGGGACATTTTGTTCGCAGCGCAAGCGAGATCGCATCACTCGGCCGAGAGTCAATCGAAATGTCTCGTTCCCCGACCTTGAGGCGAATGGCGGCATAATACGTGTTGTCCTGGAGACTCGTCACCTCAATGGCCTCGACCCTGCCCCCAACCTCTTTGATCATATTGTGGAGCAAGTCATGGGTCATGGGACGCGCCATTTTGATCCCCTCCAGCTCAGTCGCCATTGAGGTCGCTTCCATCAAACCAATCCAAATCGGCAGGTTGAGCTTGTTCTCTGCATCTTTCAGGATGACGATTGGGGTCTTGGTCACCGGGTCGAGCGTCAACCCGCCGACTTTCATTTCGATAAAACCCTCGCGGTCCATTCCTCCTCCATTTGCGTGAGATCACAAAAAGGATAGCACCTTCAAGAGAACATGCCTACCGCAAAGCGCAAACGTGTCCAGCATATTATGTCTAGGCGGTCACTAGGTGATCAATAACCCGGTAGAGCTGATTAAGGTTGCGGCACTCTTCAACCAGATCACAGTACGGCGCATAGCGGTCCATCTCGCTATCGCCAAATCCCCACGTCAGCCGGCTTTCAGGGTTCAGCCAAATCACCTGCTTAGCTTTTTGTTGCAGGTCTCGAATAACCCAGTCGTGGGGGAGATTATAATTATTGCGCGCATCGCCCAGCACCAGCACCGTAGTCCGCTTATTGATGATAGAGAGATAATCCCGATGAAAAGTCTTGAAAGCCCGGCCAAAGTCTGAGTGCGCGTAGATATTAATAAAATTTCCCCGTAAGGCTAAATCAATGGCTTGATGGACGTCATTGTCCTCGAACAGCTTGGTCACATCACCAATGTCAGCCACGAAAATAAAGCTGCGCACCTTGGAATAGAGGTCCTGCACGGAATAGACAAACTGCAACATAAAGCGCGAGACGTTCCGCACCGAGTCAGATACGTCACACAGAATAACAACTTGCGGTTTTTCTTTCTTTTTCACATCAAGAATGATGTTGAACGGCACGCCACCGTATTGCAGGTTTTTTCGCAGCGTGCGTTGCAAATCCAGCCGTCCCCGTTTGGCCCGTTTCCGCCGAATCGCAATGATATGTTTGAGCCGCTGGGCTAGCTTGGTGACCGCCTCCTTCATCTTTCGGATTTCGTCCTCGGAGAGGTAATAGAAACTCTTATCCGCCAAGCTCCGCATCTTTTGCTGATCGCGCAGCTCCGAGTCTTTTTTCTCCAACTCAGCCCGGACATAACTGCGGATCATATGCGCCAAGTCTTGGAGGCGCTGGTCAATATATTGGGACAATTGTTCGATTTGTTCCGGGCTTAAGCCGGCCTGTTGCAAGGCATCCTTAAGGGTCTGTAATTCCTGCTGGATATTGCCAAAACCCATCATCTGAGCGAGCGCATTCGCAAACTGTCCTTCCTGGAAAGAGCGCTGAATCTCCTGAAGGTTCGCCTGCTGGGCGGCCTCCTGGAGCATTTTTTCGAGTTGCCCGGTATTATTCGTCAGTAAGGCGCGCGCCAAGTCTGACAACTCTTGGTCCATATTCTGCAAGGCGTCTTCGAGCTGTTCGAGGAATTCTTGAAACTCTTCCTCGGTCATGTCCATCGCCTGCATGGTGGACGCGGCCGCAGCCTTGATCACTTCGCCGAGGCCGGTGAAGAACATGTCGAAGAGTTCGTCATAAATCGAGATGTCTACCTGACGTTTGACAAAGGTCGCACGCAACGTATCTTTCAGTAATTGTTTATCTCGGATGCCCACCAACCCTAGAGCGGCGAAGGTATCCATGTTCTCCGCCACCGAGACTTTCAGGCCGTTCTCTCGCAGCAAGTAGCCAAATTCAATAATCTTGTCGTCCATACAACCTCACCGCTGCCCAAAGCTTAGTGGAGGAGGTCTTTGTCGTCTTGTTCCTGACTCGGGGTCTGCGCCTCGACCTTGGCCTTCTGGCGGCTGATATATTCTTTTAACTCGGCCTCGGCCTTGCGCACGTCCCCTTCATATTTCAGGATCGTGTTCAGGGTCTCATTCACCTGCGCTTCCTCAAGCCGATGCACATTGAGCAAGGTGAGCGCTTTTGCCCAGTCCAGGGTCTCGCTAATACTGGGGAGTTTTTTCAGGTCAAGTTTGCGGATCGACTGGACGACTTCTACCACCTGATTAGCCAACTGCGCCGCGATCCCCGGCACCTTGAGCTTCACAATCTCAAGTTCTTGCTCCTGGCTCGGAAAATCGATGAAGAGATGGAGACAGCGCCGTTTGAGCGCGTCTGACATCTCACGCGCATTATTACTGGTTAGGACTACTACCGGAAGCTGTTGGGCCTGAATCGTTCCCAGCTCGGGCACACTCACCTGAAAGTCACTCAGGACCTCAAGCAAAAAGGCTTCGAACTCACTGTCCGATTTATCAATCTCGTCGATGAGTAAGACCAGCGGATGGTCAGCCGATATGGCCTGCAACAAGGGTCGGGGCAGAATAAAGCGTTCCGAAAAGAAGACGCTATCCTGCCTGCCGATACGCTCGACCGCCTCCTTCAGGGTTGCCGCGCCTTCGAGCACTTCACTGATTTTGTCTTTGAGGATCTGAGTATAGAGCAGCTGTTTGGCATACTCCCATTCATACAGAGCTTTCGCCTCATCAAGACCTTCGTAACACTGCAGGCGTAACAATTCACAGTCCATCGCCCCGGCCACCACCTTGGCGAGCTCCGTTTTTCCGACACCAGCGGGCCCTTCGACAAGGATAGGTTTGCGGAGTTGGCTGGCTAAATAGACGACGGTCGCGATTTGGCGGCTACAAATATATTTCTGCTCTGAGAGTCTTGAAACAACGTCATCAACAGATTCGAACATTCTTCCTCCTCAGCGAATACATGTCGGCAGACCCTATCACAGGGGTAGCTGAAACACAACGTGAACCCCCTTCCTTCTTGCCTCTTGCGACGACTCGTTCCCCATCTTATACTGCCGCGCGCTATGTGTACGCTCGCCTTGTACTTCCAAACTTTTCCAGACTATCCCCTCGTGGTAGCGGCAAACCGGGACGAATTTTTGAGTCGTCCCTCCACCGCACCGGTCGTGCTCCAGCACACTCCCTGGATTTTTGGCGGGAAGGATCTTGTGGCCGGAGGAACCTGGCTGGGTGTCAACCAGCATGGGCTTGTGGCCGGCATGTTGAACCGGCACACACCGCAACCAACTGACCCACGCCGGCGTTCGCGTGGCTTGTTAAGCCTGGATGCCCTTCAGGCGACATCCGCCCGCCAGGCTGCCACGTCCGTGCAGCGCCAACCTGCCGATCGCTACAACCCCTTCAATCTTCTCCTGGTTGATAGCCAAGCTGCCTATGTTGTCTACCCGGCTGAGCAGACCATCCATGTTCAGCCGCTCGAGCCTGGGGTCCATCTGTTGACCAATATGAATCTCAACGATCCCGAATGTCCCAAGATCGCGCACTCGTTTCAGCATTTTCAGGCCGTAGCAGAAAAAGTGACTGCGGCCCCCGAATTGTCTTTTTCCGTCGTGGAGCTTTTTCGCCTCCTCCATGAGCGACTTGCAGACCATGCCACACCGCTTGACCCACGGGCGGAGGATCCGCGTAACGGCCTGTGTATCCACCTCGACGGCTACGGCACCTGCTCTTCGACATTACTTGCGTATTCCGCTCGACAGCGCCAATTTATCTATCACTTTGCCCCTGGCGCCCCGTGCCAGACCGATTATAGCGAGGTCTCGGTGCCGTCGTGCCCCTGAGCCAGCCAACCGCCATCAACCACGTAGCTGGCCCCTGTCACAAAATCCCCTGATTCGACAAGAAAGCGGACCGTACGCGCAATGTCGTACGGGCTCCCAAAGCGTTGCAGCGGCGTACGGATACGCAGCTCTTCTTGCTGGTCAGGGCCATAGTCTTCGGGGAGTAAGACCGGGCCGGGCGCGATTTCGTTGACCTGGACATGCGGGGCAAATGCCTTTGCTAATGCTTGCGTCAGCGCAGAGACCCCCGCCTTGGATACACAATAGGGGAGAAAGTTTCGACTTGGTCGCCGACCGCTCCAATCGCCAAGAAAAATGATTTTACCCCTCCCCTGTTGATACATCTGTCTTCCGATGAGCATCGAGAGGAAGAAGGGGGCTGATATATTCGTCTGACGGAAGGTGTGCCATTCCTGTGCGGTGAGGGCGGTGATGGGCGTCGGAAAGAACACAGCGGCATTATTGATGAGAATGTCGATTTTTCCTGTTTTTTCCAGCGCTTCACGGGCGATACGCTGTATGTTGCGGCGATTTGTCAAATCGCCCCGTATAACCCAGGCGCGGCGGCCATGTTGTTGCACAGCTCGTCTCGTCTCGTCTCCTGACGACGTATGGGCGTGCAGGACCACATCCGCTCCTCCTTGCGCTAAAGTAATGGCAATCTCTCGTCCTATACGGCGGCCTGCACCGGTCACCAGTGCACTCCGTAACTGCATACGCTTTGCTACCCTTTTTGTTCTGGCACGGTGAGTGGAATGGTCAAGGTAAAGGTCGCGCCGCCATCTCTATTATTATGTGCGGAGACCGTCCCATTATGGAGTTCGATAATTTTTTGCGTGAAGGCGAGGCCTAAACCGGAACCGGTTTTCTTGGTAGAAACAAAGGGGGCAAAGACCTGTTCAGCCACTCCCTCCGGAATACCCGTGCCCGTGTCTCGGACTGTAACCTGCATCTGATCCTGTACCTGTCGTGCCCCAATCGTAATCTGTCCATCTTCAGATGAGGCTTCCAGCGCGTTCGCTAAGAGATTCAAGATGGCCTGCTTGAGCTTGATATGATCAAAGGGCATGAGAGGTCCCTCACCCTGCATTGCCAACTCATAGCGGAGCGTCACCCCTCGTGCCCGAGCGGCTTCATGAATTTCTCGTCCCGCCTCTTGCAGGAGTTTGCTCAATAACCCAGGCTCACGATGAACGGCAAAGTCACGGGAAAAGACCAGCAGATCGGACAGCGTGGTGTTCAAGTCTGTAATGGCCGCATCGAGTTGTTCGACTCGTTGGGAGGCCTCTTCCAGTGTCTCGTGGGTGGGTGGCTGCGTTTCGTCCAGCGTATCTCGCAACAGGTCGCACTGAAGACCTAAGAGGCCGATTTTCTGGAGGATTTGGTGTGAGATCGTCGACGACATATGTCCAATTGCCGCCATGCGTTCGCTTCTTGCCATATCGACATTCATCAATTGAAGTTGCGTATTTTGACGCTCAATTTCCTTTTTGCGAAGCGTGAGCGTCCGCATGAGCACATGGGCCGCCCCAACCGGAATAGCGCTCAAGTAGAGTCCTGCCCCCCCAAAGGTATTGACCCCAAGGATCATGATCGCACTATACGGCGTGACCAGCAGCAGCCCGGTAATCATCAATGTCGGGAAATTACCTGCAAAATCGAGCCCGGACGTATAGAGTGTCCCATACCGCGCACGGTGCTGTAATCCATAACCCAGGGTAAAAACAGCCCACCCGCCTGCTTCACTCAGTATGAATCGTGCCAGTTCTTCAAATTCTCCAATATGAATAGGAATGTGCCCACCGCTCGAACGATAAACGATATAGCGGGCAAAGAGTGCCATTTGCAGCAGCGCGCATAATTCAAGAATCCGTCGGACCGGGTGGGCGTCCTCTCGTACGGTTTGGGGCACCGTATCTACGCCCCACCATCTTACTACCAAGGAGAGAGGGAGACTGAGGAATATTGATCCGAGGAGTAAGGGTAAGGCAAACAGCCCAACCGTGTACAGCAGTGAACTCGTCACCGCAAAGAGTAAGAGAGACAGGAACCAGTCTTGTCCCACCTCAACCCGCAACAACACTCCAATACACAGCAGAGGCACAAACGCCTGGTAGAGATCAAGATAGCCAAGATTAAACGCGACAAAACCACTCGCCGCCAACAGAAGACCGAACAATCCGCCAGCAGTTCCAGCTTGCAGAGGGCTGAGCACTCTCTCGTCGCTCATCACTCCCGGCCCGTCAGAAACCAATCAAGCCACGGGACACGCCGGAATAAGAGGAAACCATATTCGAGGTTTGTGGAGTTAAAGTCATATTCGTTCAGCGAGACGTTGAAACGCAGATCCTGAAATCCGTAGCGTATATCCAGCTGATTGTTCCAATCGTAGGCTTCTTGTTTGACCGGTACGCGATAGACGATGTCCCAGTGCAATACAATCCGATAATAGGGATGGGTCCGCCATTGAGTATTCGGGAAGACAAATTCCAAAACATAGCAGGGGCGGCCGTCATGTTCCTGAATGCCACGAAATTGCACCTCCAGCTCGCTCTGTAGCCACCCTTGTAAGAGTTGCGTCTGTAGCTGTTCGACAACCTGACCAAATCCAAACTCATTAAGAGAATAGTGCAATTCTCGTTGCACCCAGGGACCGTCCGGTATCAAGTCACCAATGACCGGGACACCGAACAACGACGTCCGGACCCGGACCCGTCCTCTATTCCAGCCCGTCCGGAACAGCGCCTCCTTGAGTCCACCGCTCTCTTGTTCCCACGCTATATAGACATCGAACGGTTTCCGAAACTTGAATCTCGCCGTCCGACGGCTCAATTGGCCCTCACGACGCGCTTCAGTCACCCATACCCCGGTATAGTCTTGTATTTCACCAGCACGGCGCAACCAATTCTGGGTGAATCCACGGACATCCAGATCGGTTCCCGGTCGAAACAGACTCGGATCCCCAGACGCCGGAGATTCACGCTCAAAGACCTGTTGTGAAATCCCAATATTGACCTGTAGGTCTGTATACGACAAGCGTTGGCGGACTTCTCCGGATGCCCCTCGAAGGATGAGTTCGAGGGGCATCCCTGTTCCCCGCTCGATCACGAACTCATACGTCGCAACCATATTATCACGAAATGGAATGAGAAAAGCCGGCACTGACAGAATCACTCGCCCTTCGGCCAATTGTGGGTCTCCCGGCTGAAGGGCGACAAGCTGGAGGCTACGGTCGGCGCTAGACCGCTGAGAGAGGGCTCTGAGTGCATATAACCACGCGTTCACATCTTTGAGGGCTGGAGCGAAAGGGTCGCTAATTTCCGTGGAGGGAATACTGACCCGGACGTAATCAAACCAGCCGCCGAGTCTGATGAAAACTGTTCCCAGAGCCCGGGTTGGCCTGGTGAGCAGGGTGGTACCGCGGTATAAACCCGATTGCCACTGCATGAGCAGAGAAGATGGCTTACGAAAGGTTACTGCAATTTCGTGCTGCCTCTGGGCGCCGCCCTTTTCCCATATCTCATGCCGTAATGTACCGCGATAGTCGACAAGCCGGTGATACGCGGCTTGACACTCGGCCAAGAGTTCCTGCACTCTCGTCTCCACGGCTTCGGCACCTGCGCCTCTTGGTATAAACAACACCAGAGAGAGCGTGTACAGCATCATCGGGACCAGCCGCGTCATTCGTCCCCCAAACCGGCTTTCAGCGCCAGCACCGCTGCTTTCGTCCGATCGTTCACCTGCAACTTTCGAAAAATGCTCGCAAGGTGCATCTTGACTGTGAGTTCACTGATAAAGAGTTGCTGACTGATTTCTTTATTCGAGGCGCCGGTTGCCACCGAACGTAATACTTCTTCCTCTCGATTCGTGAGTGTCTGGACCAAGCGCCTCAGTTCTTCAACTTCTTGATCACGCTGAAACTCATGTAAGAACTTACTGGCTAAGTCAGGATTCAAAAACACTTCTCCGTCTGCGACTTTACGGAGTGTTTCAAGAATCTCTTTAGAGCGGGTATTTTTGAGCAGGTATCCGACGGCTCCAACTTTCAAGGCACGGAAGATAAGAGGCGGGTTGTCATAGCCGGTGAGCATCACAACCTTCGTTTCCGGTGACTGCTTACGAACAAAAGCAGTCGCACCAATCCCATCTCCCTCGGGCAACTCGAAATCCATGAGAATGACCTGAGGTTTTTTCTTTTCGAGTAGCTTCTTCAGATCAGCCACACTCTCGGCTACGCCAAGGAGTTCAAAGTCAGGCTGTTTTCGAAATAACTCCTGGAGGCCGGACAGAAAAATCGGGTGATCATCGACAAGAATAATAGAGATTTTTCCACCAGAGCGCTCGGCCAGCTTAGGCTGCCGCTTCTTTTTCACACTCTTGCTGAGACTTTTGTTCGCCATACTCCCCAATACAAAGCATAGGAATTCTCGCTCAGAGGGTCAAGAAATAATATCCCATTATATAACTCGGCCGTTTTCAGACCTATGCACAATCTGATTAGTAATAAATAGATATTTTATAGAGTTATTATATTAAAAATAGCAATTTATTTATTATAATAATTTTCAGCTATTATAGGAAAATATATAAAGTCTAAATATTTTATTAAGAGAAATATTTACTTATATTCTATCTCTTATTTTCTCTCTCCTTTACAAGCCCTCTGAGCTATCTCCTGTAATACCGCTGTAATTACTTTTATATAGAATCCTGCCAACGGTTACGGTCATAACTCGCGTATGGGATGTTGAATTATCAATCTCTATTTAGTAATATTTACTTATTATTTATAGTAAAATATTACTTGGTGGATAATATATTACTGTATCCACATTCACTATTTCCTGTGGATAACTGCCTTGTAGGAGGGTAAAACATGGATAGTCTGCCGCTTGCAGCAAAAACCACTCGGGCAAAAAGCCCGAATGCACCTTCCTACAGCCTCCAGGAGTGCCTTGAGGATACGCGGAAGGTCTTTCGTATCGAAAATCAGGTCGCAACAAGCCGGGAATCTATTGCCGAACATATTGCGCTGGCTCCGCAATCTGGACCTTTTAATAGAAAACTCAGTAGCTTACGCCAGTATGGCCTCCTCGAAGCTATCGGGAAAGATCTCCGAGTGAGCGATCTTTTCATCAGAATAGAACATGCGACGGGCGAGACGGAACGTTGTCGGGCTCTTCGAGAAGCTCTCGGCCGACCAACGGTCTTTCAACGACTGCTGTCCCAGTATGAGCAGACTGGTCTCCCTTCAGATATCAATCTCACAAATCAGCTTATAATAAAACATAGATTCACTAAGAAAAACGCAGAGGTCGTTTCTCGTGCATTCCTGGATTCATCGCGTTTCGCCGGTTTGGGTATTCTTCGTCCCCAAGCAGCCCCTTCGCCGCTCCCGTCTCAAACCACCCGGACATCCCCAGAAGAGGCCGTGACTCTCGCCCCCGCCCTCCCCTCTCAACCATTATCTCCTCCCTTTCAGGCAATGACTGACGTTTCCTTGTGCAGACAGGAGATCCCACTTGGCACGGGCCGTCGGGCCGTCGTTGAATTGCCTGAGGATATTAAGCCAGAGGAAATCCAACGTCTGATGCGAATTTTGCAGGCCCTGGCCGACCCTATCGCCTAGGAAGACGGCCAACTCCGCTGGGCCAGCCCGTCTTTACTTCATCGCCGCTCCACTCTAGCTTCTGGTATTGCATTTCATTCTTCCAGACTCTCCGGAGCATGGCTGTGTCAACCGCTCAGACGAAAACTTCATCATACCAACTCGCGCCGAGAGCCTTACATTGGATTTCGATCGTTTTCTTTGCAAATTTCTTCACACTCCTCTTAATCACGATCAGCCTGTCTCAATGGATCGTGCCGGTCTGGTTTGTAAGCGTCTTTTTACCAGTTTACTCGCCACCGTCAGTGGCCACATCTCTTATTATCCCACCGATCCTTTTTTGCTTGAATCTCTTCCTTCTACGCTTCTTGCGACGCCTACCCACCCTTCCCACAGCTCTCCGTTTACCTCTCCGTATTTATTTTGCCTCGGCTTTTATCAGCGCCTTTTGCTTTGTTTTTCTTGTGTTGTGTGGAGTGTTATGGGCACTCCTCTCTTTCCTCGTCGCCATAGGCGGCTTCTTTTTCCCCTTTGCAGAACTCCACCTGTCTGTTCAGCCCGCACTAACACTGGGCTTTCAACTCTTTGCGGGTGTGAGTCTCATTCTCATTACCAGCCTTTTCATCTATGGCTACCTTGGGGGCCAGCGCCAACTCCGCATATCCAAGAGAGAACTCTCCCTTGTCCATTGGCCAGCTACAAGTCCTCACATCACAATTGCGCAGATCAGTGATCTCCACATTGGGACGAATCTCACCACACAGGAGCTCAAAACCTATGTGCAGAAAGTCAATGAGCTACAGCCAGACCTCATTCTCCTGACCGGTGATATCCTAGACGCCAATCCTGCGTATATTCCGGACTTCTTCCCGTACCTGAACGCACTCCACGCTCGATACGGGGTCTTTGCCTGTCTTGGGAACCATGATCGCTATGCGGGAGCGCAGGCTGTTGCGGCTGGCCTGGCGGATTATACCCATATTACGCTTCTACGGGACCAGGTCGCTCATCTTGCCATTGCAGGCACAACGCTCCATCTCATTGGTCTGGATGATCGCGGGAAGGATTGGGCCCGAGGACTCGATGCGGATACCACCCTCACCCAGCTTAGAGCAGACATTCCAAGCCATGAGCCTACCATTTTATTGTCGCACCGTCCTGACATTTTTCCCGCGGCCGCCAGTCTCGGCATTGATCTCACCCTGTCCGGCCATACCCATGGCGGTCAATTTGCCCTGCCGTTCCAGTCGCACCAATTCAATTTGGCCCGCTTTATTACCCGCTTTCCACGTGGCCAATATACGCTCGGAAATTGTTTCCTGTATGTGAATCGAGGCCTGGGCGTCACGGGTCAGCGCATCCGTCTTTTTACTCCACGTGAGATCGCCCTCCTGACCTGTCGAGCCTAGCCCGCAGAGCTGATACGTCTGAACGCTTCATTCTGCCAAGTCGAATACCGTAATTGTCCTACTTGACCCCCTGCGACCCTTGCTGCATCCTCAGGAGGTAGCTCGACTGAGGCAGCAATGTATCATCTCACCCGCTTTGTTGAATTTGAAGCGTCTCACCGCTATTGGAACCCCGACTTTTCAGAGGAAGAAAATTGGCGGCTCTTTGGGAAATGCGTCAGTCCGTACGGCCATGGGCATAATTATGTCCTGCGCGTGACCGTTCACGGAGAGAGTGATCCGCAAACCGGTATGGTGATTAATATCAAGGAACTCGACCGTTTACTCAAAGAGATCACCAGCCAGTTTGACCATAAATTCATTAATCTCGACCATCCGGCCTTCAGCCGTCTCATTCCGACGACGGAAACTCTCGCAGCCTATATGCGAGACTATCTCGAAGACCGGTTACGTGTGGAGCAGCCCGCAGCCCGGCTCTTTCGCGTTCGTCTGTATGAAGAACCAACGCTCTGGTCCGATGTGTCGGGAGGAGAGGGAGGTACTATGGCCGCACTTACGAAATCGTTCAGCTTTAGCGCAGCGCACCGTCTCCACAGTCCACACTTATCCGACGAGCAGAATAGAGAGATATTTGGCAAGTGTAATAATCAGCATGGCCATGGCCATAATTACGAATTAGAGGTGACCGTCACTGGCTCTATTGATCCACAGACAGGTATGATTTTTGACCTGGTTGAACTGATGCAGGTTGTGCAGGAAGAGGTGCTCGACCGTTTTGATCATAAACACCTCAATCGTGAAACAGAGGAATTTCACAATCTGAATCCCACGGGAGAGAATATTGTCCACGTTATTTGGAACCTGCTGCAACCGCGTCTGGGTGCGCACCTCTCGCGGGTCGGGTTATGGGAAACCCCGAAGAATTTCTTTGAATATCATGGAGAGCACGCGTAAGCATCGCGCTTAAGGAATCCAGCATGTCATCCCCCAAGCTTCACGGACAGGTTGCCGTTATTACCGGTGCGAGCTCTGGTATAGGGCACGCCACCGCCCTCGCCCTCGCCCAGGCTGGGGTGCAGGTCGTTCTCGCTGCCCGCACCCAGGCAACGTTGGATGGCGTTGTCCGAGAATGTGCCCAGTCCGGTGTCCGGGCCATGGCTGTTCCCACTGATGTCACCAGTGAGCAAGCAATTGCCACCCTGATGGAGAGAGCGGTTGAAGAGTTTGGACAGCTTGACATTCTGGTGACGAGCGCTGGTGGTGCAGCCTTTGGTCCCATCATGGAATCCCGCACCGAGGATTGGGACATGCTCATGAACGTCAATCTGCGCGGGCCGTATCTCTGCTGTAAAAGTGCCCTCAAACACATGCTGCCCCGAAAAAGTGGCCATATCCTTAACGTATTGTCCATTGCCAGCCACATGATCTTACCCGGCTCAACCGCCTATACCGCCTCCAAATTCGGCGCCCTCGGTCTGACCAAGGTCTTAGCGGCTGAGGTCCGCTCAGAAGGGATAAAAGTCACTGCGGTTATCCCCGGCGCGGTCGATACCCCCCTGTGGGACAAAAGCGGCGGAGACTTGGACCGGACAAAAATGCTGTCCCCGGACGATGTGGCAGACGCCATGCTGAGCGTTATTGCCCAACCGGCCGGTATTCATACCGACGAGCTCCACCTCATGCCGCCCCTCGGC
The DNA here is from genome assembly GCA_965243855.1 of uncultured Binatia bacterium (SeqCode). Classification (GTDB taxonomy): domain Bacteria; phylum Desulfobacterota; class Binatia; order Bin18; family Bin18; genus Bin18. The sequence continues at coordinate 1,542,988 of CBDEWE010000003.1, forward strand.
GTGCTGTAGTGCCAGACATGGCCAACTGCCCGATTCCATAGCCGTGGATAGTGCAGGTGTTGCGGGCTCTGCTGCCCAAGAACATCATAGGATCTGGCCGGAATAAGCCCCGGCCCTGTCGACGAGGAGGATATATGGCGCAACTCGATGGACGTGTCGCAATTGTCACCGGGGCGGTTCAGGGCATAGGCCTGGGCGTGGCGCTGAGTATGGCTCGGGCTGGAGCCAATATTGTCGTGGCGGATATGGCCCAGGACGGCCTTGCCTCCGCTGTCGCTGAGATTGAAGCTAAGGGCGTACAAGCGTTGGGGGTACAGACCGATGTGACTCAGGCCCCTGCGATTGACCGACTTGTTCACGAGACCCTGGACAGGTTTGGCACGATCGACATTTTAGTCAACAACGCGGGGGTCGTTATTATCAAGTCTATTGCTGACCAGAGTGAGGCAGACTGGGATAGGGTTCTCGACACCAATCTGAAAGGGACGTTTTTATGCAGCCAGCGCGTCATACAAGAAATGCAAAAACACAAGCGCGGAGCCATTGTGAATCTGTCCTCTATTGCCGCGTTTCACTTTACCACGCCGCATATCCCCTATGCGGCCTCGAAGGCCGGTGTCTCTGCATTAACCCGGGACTTGGCCTATGAAGTGGCGCCGCTCGGCATCCGAGTCAATGCCATAGCCCCTGGTCCGATCCAGACTCCTATGATGGACAACGCGCTGACGGACGAGCAAAAGGCTGCGTACGCCAGGACCGTACCCGTGGGGCGGTTAGGGCAACCGCAGGATATTGGGAGCGCCGCCGTTTTTCTGGCATCTGATGCGGCCAGCTTTATTACCGGTGTGACTCTACCGGTCACGGGCGGTACTGATTTGCGGGTGAGTCCGTCGTACTAAAGATTCAGTGGCGGAGGGAGTGGGATTCGAACCCACGAGAGCCTTTTGGACTCTACCGATTTTCAAGACCGGCGCCTTCAACCGCTCGGCCATCCCTCCACGTGGCCGGTCTTATACCGCTTTCTTCGACTTTAAAAGGGGGTATGGAGAAGGACTCACAGAGGCTTGACGACAAAGGCCCTCTTCAGCCTGCCGGCGAGGTATCGGGGCAAACCTTTCGTTCCTTAAAACGCCACTGTCCGGCAACTTTCTCAATCTGGTCTTCATAGCGCCCGGAAATCACGAGTTCGGTTTTTCCCTGCGCCGCATGCGTCATGAGCAGATAGCTCTCTGCGGTAGCCGTGTCACCGTCGAGGTCAATCAGAATATTCATGACGCAGTGACGAGGCTGTGCGTCTCCAGTCCATTCTTTATAGCGCGCGGTAAATGCTAGCAGTTTCTCCGGCCCTTGCCATATACCGAGAATCGGACTGTTAAACGTGCCATCCTCGGTAAAGCATTGGACCCAGTCCTCATAGCGTCCAGCGTCAATCGAGAGGCAATAGCGTGTCATTAAATCGCGAATAGCCTCTTTATCCTCTAAGGCATTCATGCTCATACTCCTTTTTGATTCACTCTTTCACTGTGGTTCATCTCGCATTCAGGATGACATTGATATCCTGTCCGGAACGTCGAACGAGAAGACGGACGGACGGATTCCCTTGTAAGGTTTTCTGCCGAAAGTCCGAGATATTCCGGATGAGTTCACCCTCCAAGGCCAGAATGACATCACCGCGTTGCAGCACTCCTCGCTCCTGAGCGGCATTGGTTACGAGTACCCCCTCCGCCGTCGGCAGCTGAAAATATTCTGCAAGTTCAGCGGTTAGATTCTGCACCTCAACACCCATGACCGTCGCGCTGATGGTCTGGAGTGGGCCGGGCAAACGCTGGCTGCTTTCCGTAAAAACATCCTGCGCAACGAAAATAGGCCGATCAAACCGGAGAGCGAGCGCAATGGCGTCACTCGGACGACTGTCGATCTCGACCAACCGGTCGGTGAAGAGCAAATGAATCTGCGCAAAATACGTATTATTTTCGAGCGCACTCACCACAATCTTTTGAAATTCAACACCAATGTTTTCAAGGACATTTTTCATCAAGTCATGCGTCAAAGGGCGGGGAGCAGGGGTTCCAGCCAGTGCCATAGCAATGGCTCTGGCTTCAAATGGGCCAACCCAAATCGGGAGAAATCGCTCCGTCTCGGTGTCTGCAAGAATCACCACCGGAGCCTGCGCTTGGCGATCAAATCCAACATGATGGACCTGAACAGGGACGGCAGATACGGCAGGAGCACGGCCGGGCAGAAGCAGAGCAAAAACGAACAGGGCAGCGAGAAGACCAGACCAGGATGAACGGGGTCGGAACGAAAAGGGAGGATAAGTCTGGTACTGCCGCATACGACCTCCTGGAGCCCTGAGGTTTCCCTCATAAACACGAACAGGGAAGACAAGACACTGGCGGCGTCCGATGCGCTACATGACGCCGCTGCACTCTTGCTAGTATACTGCACGGGAATGTGCAAGGGATAAACAGTCAGGCAATGACAGGAAGAGCGACAGGACTCTCTATGATTGTTCAGTCTGCTGTGTTTGTCGCGCACTCGACGCACAGATTTTCAATATTATCGGGGTCTTCAACGATCCCCTCATCCAAGCTGTGGCATATCTGAGAGCAGCGTGCACAAATAAAATAAATTCCCTCAATGGTCTTGTTGATCCGCTCCCGGTTCAACACGCGTCCGCGCAGCTTGGAGACCCGAATCCCAAGGAGTTCTTCATAGCGTTTTTTTATCTTGCGTCGCCCTGCTTCGTCTTTTGGAAGTTCCTCTTCATCGAGGTCCTCCCCCTGCTCTTCCTCGTCAAAGAGCCCTGGTGCGCGCATCTTATGTGCTTGCTTCGCCCGCGGCATCTACAAACTCCGGACTGAGCTTGTTGTGACGGCATGTTCTACGTTCTTTTCACACACCCAATAGAACCCTTTTTTTCCGAACCCGGCAAACTGCACGACCCGACTGGTCGCTCCACTCATTGGACATATTTGCTGTGAGCCAGATTTTTTATCTTTTTGGGCGGTTTTCGCTCTCTCTGCCATATTCTTTCCTCCGCTATTGTTCCTGCTAGGATAGGTGATTGCTTGACTGACTGTCAAGGGTGAAGGGTTCTTGTCAGTCTATGACACGCGTGGTACCGTCGATGCTATGAGGGTTAAAATTATCCTTCAAAATCAAATACTTATAATTTCTGACGGTGGGGCGGTACGGATATTGTGGAGGGAAGGATGACACCGCCGTCCGCATCGGATCGGGCGACTCTGCAGCCGGGCGACAGTGTTCTCTTCATTGACCAGAAAGAGCGCGAATATATACGTATCCTGCACCCCGGGAGTATCATTGCGCTACGCGGCGGGAATATTCCTGCCGAGCAATTTATCGGGCTTGCAGAAGGCAGCTTGGTCCAAGTTGGTCAGGGCGAAAGATTCCGTATCTTACGGCCAACGTATGCACGTTTGATTCCTAACCTGCCGCGCCAAGCCCAGGTGATCTATCCCAAAGATATCGGCCCTATCCTGCTCTGGGGAGATGTATTCCCTGGCGCCCGTGTGCTTGAGGTTGGATCAGGTCCGGGCGCATTGAGTATGGCTTTGCTACGGGCCATAGGGCCAGCGGGACATTTGCTCACCGTTGATATTCGAGCCGACCATTGCAAAATGGCACGTAACAACGTCAAGCGTTTTCTTGGTGCTACGCCAAACTGGATATTAGCCCAAACCGACGCGTATCAGGGCTTACCGGTCCGGGAGGTTGATCGTATCCTTATTGATCTCCCCGAGCCATGGCAGGTCGTGCCTCATGCCCGAGAAGTCGTCCGGCCTGGCGGGGTCCTCGTGGGCTATCTCCCCACGGTGTTACAAGTCAAAGCGCTGGTAGATGCGCTCCACGCAGATCCCCGGTTTGCCTGTGTAGAGGTAATGGAAAACATGCTCCGGTTTTGGCATGTCAAAGACCGGTCCATTCGTCCGGAACACCGCATGGTCGCGCATACGGGGTTTATTGTAGTTGCCCGGCGGGTAACCGAAGCAGCCGTCATTCAGGTCAAGTCCGAAAAGCAAGTCAGGCAAGAAGCGCAGTAAGCCGAAGCGCCACTAGAGTGGGCGGGGGTCTTGATTGACGTATGGCCTTCCTTTGACGACCTCATTCACTCAACGGGAGTACCTACCGTCTGGTCAGTCTGAGCCACAGTCTCTCGCCCCATGTTCCCCTTGCCTCCCCAACCTCTCACCTGATAGCTGACGATGGGAAGGAGGGAGTTATGTCGAAAGTGCTTTTTGAGAAAAAAGGGCATATTGCCTATGTGACCATTAACCGCCCGGAACGCCTCAACGCCTGTGATTTTGAAACCTATAATATGCTGGCCGATATCTGGACCGAATTCCGGGATGATCCGAGCTTACGGGTCGCTATTCTGACCGGAACTGGCGAGCGAGCGTTTAGTGCCGGGAGTGATATAAAAGCCAATTACGTCAATCGTCCGAAAAACGAAAATACCAACCTCTTCCCAACACTGTTCGACCTGTATAAACCCATCATCGCCGCCATCAACGGCCACGCGAACGGTGGCGGTCTGGAGCAGGCCCTGGCGTGTGATATCCGCGTGGCTGCGGAGCATGCCCAATTCGGGTTTGGTGAAGTCCGCCTGGGCTGGCTGCCGGGCGGGGGTGGGACGCAACGCTTGCCCCGTATCATTCCTCTAGGGCGAGCCCTGGAGCTGTTATATACCGGCGCTCGCATTTCCGCGGAAGAAGCCTATCGTCTCGGTCTGGTTGACCATCTCGTTCCCATGAACCAGCTTATGAGCAAATGTGAAGAGATCGCCGAAGAGATTTGCAAGAGCGCGCCGCTGGCCGTGCAGCATATCAAGCAAGCCTCTTTACGCGGTTTGGATGTGCCACTTGAGGAGGGGCTGAAACTAGAACGCGCGCTCTACAACGAGTTGCAAACGACCGAAGACGCCCGCGAAGGCGCCCTCGCTTTTGCTGAAAAACGAGCGCCGAATTGGCAAGGCAAGTGAGCGAGTCGGTTCATGTGAACCGGACAGAGGTGGGATATGGCAGCGTCCGAAATAATTCAGGAAGCCGCACGGCACCTTCTTTCGGCTAAATATGTCATGGCTATGACCGGGGCCGGCATCTCTGTTGAAAGCGGGATTCCGCCTTTTCGTGGGCCGGGCGGTTTATGGACAAAATATGGGGAACCGCCCATGAACGGCTATGAGCTGTTTCTGCAGGATCCGAAGAAAGCCTGGGAAGAACGCTTGTCGCCCTCAGGGCCAAGCAAGGAAATGTGGCAGACCTTGGGCACGGCAGAGCCGAATGCTGGCCACACCGCCTTGGTTGAGCTGGAAAATATGGGCATCTTACGCAGCATGATTACGCAGAACGTCGACAACCTGCACCGTCGAGCCGGCAGCCAGCACCTCATTGAAATCCACGGCAATTATACCCTGGTGCGCTGCATTACCTGCAACTCCCGCTTTCCAGGCTCCGAGGTACCCCTGCATCAGTTGCCACCGGAATGTCCCAACTGTTCGGGTATTCTCAAAAGCGATACCGTGTCGTTTGGCGAACCCATTCCGCAGGACGCGCTTGAGCAATGCTACAGCGAAACGCAATTGTGCGACTGCATGATCGTCGCCGGTACCTCGGCGACCGTGTATCCGGCTGCCGGCTTTCCCATTGCTGTCAACCAGAAAGGCGGTACGCTGATCGAGGTAAATTTATACGAAAGCGAATTAACCCCCTTATGCACGCTGAGCCTACGTGGAACGTCTGCTTCAATCCTCAGTCAGTTGGTTGAAGCCGTAAAAGCGCAACGCTCATAATCTTTACCGCGCCTAGACGCCAAGGAATTGCCAGTGAAACAGTGGTTCGCATTATCGGCTATTGGTCGGGACCGACCTGGTATCGTCGCCGATTTAGCAGAGCTGATTTTCGAGTGCGATTGCAACCTCGAAGACTCCAGCATGACCCTTCTGGGTGGCGAGTTTGCCGTACTCCTTCTCCTCTCGGGTCGGAGCCCGGACTGTCAGCAACGGCTCTCGGCGGCCTGCAAACGGCTCGAATGGGAAAAACGCCTGACCGTCTTTTTTCGTCCACTTGAAGAAGAACCCCTCCCCTATGGTGCCAACGACGAGACGCGCCACTATGAACTTGTGGCCACCGGTGTGGATAAAGCCGGCATTGTTGCCCGTGTGGCCCGCTGCCTAGCCGAACAGGGCGTGAATATTGTGCATATGCAGACCTCCACTCAGCCAGAGCCGGGCCACGGCACGGTGATCTATCATATGCAGATCACGTTGGCTGTTCCGAGCGCCGTTGTTGAGACGGCCCTGAGAGACCAGCTCGACCGCATTGCAGATGACTTACGTATTCATATAGACCTCACAGCATCCGTTTCGCACGAGACAAGGAGGACCGCATGAAGCTGGGATTTGTTGGCGTTGGCAATATGGGCAACCCTATGGCGCTCAATCTTCTGAAGGCCGGTCATTCCCTTCAGGTGTATGACATCAAACAAGAGGCAGCCAGCAATCTTATCGAAGATGGCGCAACCTGGGTTGAGAGTCCCAAGGCCGCGGCCACCGGTGTGGAAGCCATCTATCTCTCCTTACCCATGCCCACGCACGTCGAAGAAGTCGTTCTGGCTGACAACGGGGCCTTGGCCGGTATTACCAAAGGAAAAACCATTATCGACATGAGCACAAATTCACCAACCGTTGTTCAAAGGCTGGCGGAACAGGTGAATGCCCAGGGGATACATTTTCTCGACGCGCCTGTTAGCGGCGGGGTGCGCGGTGCGCGCAAAGGCACGCTGGCCATCATGGTTGGTGGGGACAAGGCGGTGTACGATTCGTGTGAGCCTGTCCTGCAATGCATGGGCAGCAATGTGTTTCACGTTGGAGATATTGGTGCGGGTAACGTCGCCAAGCTGGTGAACAATATGCTGGCCTTTATTCATATGATGGGTGCCGCCGAAGCCCTCATCCTTGGAGCCAAAGCCGGTGTCGATCCGAATGCGCTGTGGAAAATCGTCAAAGCCAGTAGCGGCAATAGTTTTATCTGGCAGTCCGGCACCAGAGCCATTTTACGCGACCGGCTCGCGCCAACGTTTACGATTGATCTCGCCTGCAAAGATATGGGTCTCGCCACTGATCTTGGCGCGGAATTGGATGTACCCCTGACTATGGCCTCAGCCGCACAGGGGCTGCTCAAAACTTATCAGTCAGGTGGGTTTGCTCAGGAGGACGTGTTGGCGACGATCAAAGCCCTTGAACAACAGACAGAGACAATCGTGCGTGGCACCTGGGACGACGCGAACGAGTCGTAGAGGCCTGCATGCAGCTCTACACGAAGATTCTCATCGGGATGGTGGTCGGCGCGCTGGTCGGTCTCTTGCTCGGTCCCAATTCACTCTTCCTGACACACGATGTCTATGCCATTCGCGACGCCTCGCAGGTCGTCTTTCAGCAAAACCCGGCCGATGCGTCCTCTCGTGTCCAGATGCCGGCTGGTGTCCCGATCCAGATGAGGCTGCTCGAAACCACGTTCGAGCAACATACCGATCTGCTTGGACAGGAAAGAGAAGTCCCCGTTTGGGCGAAAGTCCGGTTTCCTTTTAGTCAGAGATTGGCGTTGGCAGACCAGTCTGGTCACATTCGCCAACAACTCGGCGAGATTTCTCCGGGTGGCGCTGTGGAAGGCTGGCTGCAAATTTCCAGAACCCCACTGGAGGGAGGCGGCTTTGCTTTTTCCCCGCGGCCCATCAGCCGATTCGGCGAGCAGGTGATCACCATCCTCCGTCCCATCGGTCAGGTATTCATGCGTCTGATCAGGATGGTTGTCGTTCCTCTGGTTTTCGCCTCACTGCTGGTTGGTGTGGCCAGTCTTGGCGATATTCGTAAACTGGGACGCCTGGGGAGTCGAACGCTGGGCCTCTACCTTGGAACAACCGCAGTCGCGGTCTCCATCGGACTCGTCTGTGCATATGTCGTCCAACCCGGTCAGTTTATTGACCCAGCCGACCGCACCGTACTGCTCGCCCAGTTCGGAGCAGCGGCAGGCGACCGGATGTCCGCCGCCGCTGTTTCCCCCTCCATGGTCGATACCCTCCTCGACGTTATCCCGACGAACCCGATCGACTCGCTCACCAGCGGCAATATGCTCCAGATTATTTTCTTCGCTATTGTCTTGGGTGTCGCGATTACGGCGCTGGGTCCCGAGGAAAACGCGAGTGTGGTCACGCTATTTGAGAAGCTTCAGAACGCCATGATCGTCATTATAGGTTGGGTTATGGCCCTGGCCCCGTATGGTGTTGCCGCGCTGATAGCCGAAGTAATCGGGACGAGTGGGATCAGCGTGCTGACGGCCCTGCTCGTATACGGCGGCACGGTTGTCCTTGGCTTGGCTATTCATGGCGGCATTGTGTACGGCGGCCTGGTTCGGCTGCTCAGTCGCCTGTCGTGGATTTCGTTTATGCGCGCCGCCCGCCCGGCTCAACTGATCGCTTTTTCCACCTCTTCTTCGTCAGCCACCCTGCCCGTTTCCATAGAGTGTGCCGAGAAGAATATCGGCGTCAGTAACCCGGTGGCGAGCTTTGTCCTCCCCCTCGGCTCTACCGTGAATATGGACGGGACGGCGCTCTATCAAGGCGTTGCGGCAATTTTTATTGCCCAGGTTTTCCAAACCGACCTGTCGTTCGGCAACCAGCTCGGTATTGTGCTGGCCGCGACCATGGCCTCAGTTGGTGCCGCGGGTGTTCCTGGAGCGGGGATTATTACCCTGGCCCTCGTCCTGACTTCGACCGGGATCCCAACGGTAGGGCTGGCATTGATCCTCGGCGTTGATCGGATTCTCGATATGTTTCGGACGGCGGTGAATGTCACCGGAGACCTGGCAATCACAACCGTGATGGCCAAGAGTGAAGGCGAACAGTTATCTCTTCAATCATCGGCATAGCACGGCCCTCTCCCACGCGGCAGTAAAGGAAGAGACAAGCCCCTATGAGCGAACTCCTTTTCGATCACACTGTCTCGAATGGCTCAATTGCAACGGTGACCTTTAACCGGCCTGAGGCGCGGAACGCTCTCACCTGGAATATGTACGCTGCGCTAGAGGAAGCCTGCGAGGTCGTTGACCGGGACGACACGATTAAAGTGCTCATCCTGCAGGGAGCTGGTGACAAAGCCTTTGTCTCCGGTACAGACATCAGCCAGTTTACCTCGTTCAAGGAAAACTCAGACGCGATTGAATACGAGCGGAAACTCGAACGGCTTATCAGTCGCCTCGAAAGCGTTAAAAAGCCGGTTATTGCCGCCATTCAGGGCGTTGCCGTCGGGGCCGGTGCGGCTTTGGCTCTGGTGAGCGACCTGCGCTACTGTACCCCAGAGAGTCGGATTGGGTTTCCCATTGCCCGGACCCTAGGAAACTGCCTGAGCGTGGCTATCCATTCCCGTATCGTTGACGCTATAGGTCCGGCGAGGACGAAAGAGCTGATGTTTCGTGCCCGACTTGTTAAGGCTCAGGAGGCTTTGCAACTCGGTCTGGTCAATGAGATTTTTGAGACCGACCAGCTTGGCCATCGGGTTCGTCAGATAGCCGAGGAAATCTCTCAGAACGCCCCCCTGACCCTCCAGGTCACCAAAGAGGCCATTCGACGCTTACAGCACCATAGACGTGCGGTCGGCGAGGATACTTTAGGGGAGGACTTGATTGTCCGCGCCTATATGAGTGAGGATTTTCGTGAGGGCGTGGCCGCGTTTCTGGCCAAGCGTCCGCCACATTTTCGGGGGCGGTAGCACGCGTATATACCCAACCCCAGACTGGCCCAAAAACAGCGTGGACAACAGCCTCTACTGGCTGCGTAGGCAGCGAAACGGAGATGAAGATGCCGCTCTCGGGAGTAAAAATCGTTGAGGTTGGCATGAACTTGGCCGGCCCCTTAGCCGGCGCCATTATGGCCGACCTCGGCGCTGACGTGATTAAAGTCGAGCGACCTGAAACCGGGGATGACGCTAGGGCTTGGGGACCTCCATTTGTCGAACATACCTCTCTGCCCTTTCATAATATGAACCGCAACAAACGCTCGGTTGTCATCGACTTCAAAGACGCGGCGGACATGGAGCGCCTGTATCAACTCATCGAACAAGCCGATGTGTTTCTCCACAATCTCCGCCCTGGGGTTGCCGAGCAAGTCGGCCTGGAAGCCGGTCTCCTCCTGTCTCGCAATCCCAGACTCGTCTATTGCGGCGTGACGGCCTTTGGTCATACCGGACCGCTCAAGGATAAGCCTGGCTATGAAGTGCTGTTGCAAGCCTTCGGCGGGCTGATGAGTATGACTGGCCAGGAAGATGGCCCGCCGGTGCGTATGGGCACCTCGGTCGTCGATTATGGCACGGGCATGTGGACAGCCATTGCCGCACTGGCCGCCCTGCGCAAACGAGACAAAACCGGTCGCGGCTGCGTGATTACGACATCGCTTTTTGAGACCGCCGTCTTCTATGTCAGTACCGCGCTGATCCAATATAAAAAGACCGGCAAGGCACCTGCTCGGCATGCAACCGGCAGCCCACGCCAGGTTGCCTTTGGCGCCTTTGAAACGCGGAATGGCCCCCTAGTCCTGGGTGTGGCCAACAGTCGGCTGTTCTTCAAACTCGCCAAAGCTCTTGGCCGCGACGAATGGGTGACCGATCCTCGCTATCAAACGAATGCGAGTCGCATGGAGCATCGGGAGTATCTCATTCAAGAAATCGCCGCCCATATGGCCCAAGAAGCAAAAGAAACGTGGATGGAGTGCCTGGAAGCGGTCGGCGTTCCGTGTGCTCCGATCCTGACCATTCCTGAGGTGGTTGCTCAGCCGCAGACCAAGGCGATGGATATGATTCGTGAGGTGCCCGGTTCTCCTCTTGAAGTCATGGGTTTACCCTTTTCGATCGACGGACAGCGGCCCGATTTTCGATCTCGCGCCCCACAGTTAGGGGAGCATACGGATGAGGTGTTCAACCCACATTCTTCAAAGAGTAAACGGGTCCCCCAATAGCGCCGCGATGCGGGACCCGTTTACTCTTCGGGGCGTTAGCCAAACTCTAGTGACTTTTCCACTGGGATATCATATTAAGCGTTGAGTGTTTCAGGGGTTATTGCCAATTTTTACAAAATCGGTATCTAGAGGAGAGAATAAAGAGAGAAGGAGGAATATATGTCAGACTCTGACAAACCCTTATCAGCTTCGGGCACACAGGAAGACCCGGCCGAACAATTAGTTCAACATCTATTGCGCCAGCCTCATGACCTTGTCGATGCCCGTCGATTGTTCCAACGCTTTCGAGTCACCACGCGAGAGTTCCAGCGCGCCCTTCGTCAATTTGAAGACCTCCGTCTCACAGGAGACATCCCACCCCAGCCCGCATAGTTGCTACACATTCAAAAAGTAAACGCGCCCTCCGACAAAAATCATGTAAAGGCTGGACGTGTTTACTTTTTTAGCACCTGCTCACCCCACGCGACCGGAACGTTTAGAAAGATGAGGGGAGGCCGGTACCGAAAGGGCAGCGCGGGTCAAAACTCCGTCATATTTTTTATTTCGGCCGTAATAGACAACGAGCCTTCACATCCGAAGCGGATATCCGGGCCCGAAGCCTCGGATATTTGTCCTCCGTGGAGAGAAAAATAGGACCTCGTTAGGACCTCGTTAGGACCTCGTCATGATTGAAGTAAACGGTATTGCACATATTATTCTGACGGTCAGTCAGTTCAAAGAATGCCAGGCGTTCTATAAAAAGCTGCTCCCGTTTCTTGGCCTCCAACTGGTCTTTGACGGCGAAGACATGTGCTACCATGTTGGCGCCCGGACGGGGGTTGGCATACAGCGCTACGCCCCCGAACATCAAGACGAACGTTTCGTTCAAACACGGACCGGACTGCACCATTTCTGTTTTCGCGCCCGTTCCCGGCAGGACGTTGATCAGGTCTATAACCAGTTGCAAGAGCTCAACGCGACCATCGTCACTCCGCCCCAAGAAGGTCCGTGGGCGCCGGGCTACTACTCGATCTTATTTGAAGACCCGGACGGCATCCGGGTCGAGGTGAATTATGTTCCGGGTAAGGGTGTATTAGCCAAAGACGCCGGGTTTAATCCGAGCAGAGACTATCAGTAAGTACGTCTGCCGGCTCTACGTAGCAGCCTGCCGGGCGGCTTCCTGTCCGGCAATACGGCCGAACACCGCGCCTCGTAAAACCGAGGTCGCACCCATGTAGTTGTAGTAATACAACTCGCCCATAGGCTCGCCAGCGACGTAGAGGCCGGGGATGGCGCGGCCCGTGGAGTGGATGACCTGGGCTTTCGCGTTGGATTTGAGGCCGCCGAAGGTGAAGGTAATGCCCCCGGTCACGGGATAGGCCAGATAGGGCGGTGTGTCGAGCGGACGTGCCCAGTTGGTCTTGTTGACGCTCAAGCCACGCGTGGCCAGACCGTCAAGGGTGAGCGGATCAAATTCCCCAGCTTGGCAGGCGGCGTTATATTCATCAATCGTTCGCTCCATGCGGTCGGCCGGCACCTCGATGCGTGTGGCCAACTCCCGAATGCTCGGCGCTTCAAACGCCTCCTCGTCCGTCCGAATCGCCCGTTTCCAGGCCTCCGGGTCTTCAGCGCGCGGTTTGTTGTCAAAGACATTAAAGGCTACCCCGCTTTTATGCGCCATAATGGCCTTGCTGAATTTCACATAAGTCTGATCGCGAAAGTCTTCACCTTCATCGAGAAAGCGCTCGCCCTCTTCGTCAATAAAAAGGCCAAGTTGGAAGATGTAGATCGCCGTCACCCCGCACTCAAAAAGCGTGGAACGCGCATCAAGTACGGCAGAGTGGAAGTCTCCCCATTGGCCGGCCGGCATAGCCCCAATTGCCAGGGCCATACGTAACCCATCGCCAGTGTTGTACCGGCTACCGCGCAGAATGAGCCCATCCATATGCCGTCCTAAATATCGGACCCGCATTTCCGGGTTGGCCTCGAAACCGCCACAGGCAATAACGACTCCGCCACGGGCTTGAATATCGGTATAGCCTTCGGGTTCGAGCGCACGCACGCCAACTACGCGGCCACTCCGGCTAGTGAGGAGTGTTTCAGCCGCGGTCTCATACGCAACATGCACTCCGCCCCGTTCCAGATGCTTGTAGAGCGTGTCGACCAGTTGCCAGCCGCTGCCCACAGGTTGGCGTCGATAGCCTGCGACATTGGGATAACCTTTTTCCCATGCAATCCCCATCTCAGTCAGCCAATCGACTACGTCAGCCGCGTTCTCCACCACAACGCGCACCAAATCCTTGTTCGCCCGCCCACGCGAAACCCGCAGAAAAGCGTCAAAGAAATCCTCTTTGGTCTGCCGGGTGGGGCAGTATTCATCCGCTTCATGAGGATAGCGGATTTGGGCATCGGCAATAGCGGAGTTCCCACCACGTTGCAGCTTGGGAGCCTTTTCGAGCAGGATGACTTCAGCGCCTTCGTTCATCGCGCTAATCGCTGCGGAAAGGCCGGCAATACCGCCACCTATGACCGCTACGTCGCAATCGATTTCAGGGATAGATTCGGGCATACTTTTTATTCTTCCTGACAGGCTGCACAAAAACGTAGGGGCGCAGCATGCTGCGCCCCTATCCATCCTAAACCATAGCTCTGATCCTCCGGAATCGCCTAGCCTCCGGCAATGCCAACCATGAAGGAGACGGTTTCCCCATCCGCCAAGGTATCGTCGATAAAGAGCCGCCGTCCGCTGGAATCAATGAACAGCGTTCCGTTCGTATTCAGGTCCTGCGTATTGGGATCAATAAGCAGCGCCTCCATTTGCGGCCCATATTTGGTGGTCAGCATCTGCGCCAACTCGGCCATATTGGCCTGTTCGAGTTGGAGGGTCTCGCTCGTGACCTGCGTGATCTCCTTAAACCGAGCCGTATACTCTGCCTGCACCGTAATCACGTCCTGTTCCTTTCCTCTCACCTAGTCCGGGATGCCGGGATCATCCGCGATCTTGACATCCACGTGGACCGCGTGGTCGGCGCGCCGCTCGCCGGCCATGGCGTTGTCCGCAGCCAGCACATCGGCCACATCTTCCAGTTCCAGCTCTTCCATCCGTTTACGCGTTTGCAGTCCGGTTTCCTTATCCCAGCCGCGCCATTCGTAATACTCGTCGAGCACGTAGTCGAACATATCGCCGGCCACCCGGCCCTTATTCGGTCCTTCCGGGCAGGGCTCATGCATCCAGCGCTCGCAGATCGTATCGTGCTCACGCCGCATACCTAGGCGGGAGTTAAACGCTTTTTCAAGGTTGCAGATACGCTCGCCATCGCGCATGCGTTCTTCTTTGGTCTTATCGATCCCGGTGACTTCGGTGTAGACTTCCCCGTAATAGCTCTCGGGGGCATAGCCCAGGGGATCGAGCATCCAGTGGAACATGCACACTCCATACGAGTTAATGAGCGCGACCTGATTTTCAATAAGCGCCGTACTCGCCCCTTTGAGCTCGGGGACGGTCGGGTCACCGGCTTCGGTCCGACCGTTGAAATAGACCTTGGACAAGTCTCTGCGCTGGAATTTCTCTATCAGGCCAATGCCCTTGAGGTGGTCCGCGCCGCGTGAGGCCACGGCCATATTATTCATCCAGGTTGGGAAGGGACGCATTTCTTCGGTGAAGCTCGCCCCGCCCTTGCCGTAGATGGCATACTTCATGAAATTCTGGCCCTGTTGTTCCGAATAGCGCAGGGCGCCGTGATAGGCCCCGTCACGGAAGAGCCAGCCAAACGGATTCCGCTGAAAGACCACATCCTCAACCAGGGTTTCAATGTCTTCCATCCTTCCCCATTCCAGGCTCTGGGAGCGGCCAAACAGTTCTTCCACGTCACGGTCGGAGATAATCTCGCGCTGTTTGAGTTCCATGAGGAAGCTGATGGAGCAACACAAGTCCTGGTTATCGATGCCGTAGTCGTTAGTAATTTTTCCCCAGTGTGCCACCTCGGCCCAGTCGCGCACGTCGAGGGCTCCGGCACTGCTGGCCGTGGTCAGATATTCTGGATGCCGGAAGGTCTCACCCACATATTTCTGGGCCTTGTCCGACTCATGTCCCTCGATTTTATAGCGGCCGTCACAGGCGATATAACAGTCGGACGAGCACACCTCCGAGTATTTATGGTATTTTTTGACCCAGTTGTCGGAGCGGACTTCTTCGCCCCGGAACTGCGTGCCCTGGTTATTGCGCCAGAAGTTGCCCCCGATACGCTGATACATTTCAACCGCGCCCATGGTCCCTCGCCGCTTAAAGCCGTAGGCGGCTTCGTTGGCGTCGAGCTTTTGACGGAAACCGTCCGACCATTCGAGCAGACCGGCCGGGTTATCAACTTTAATGCCCTGGGTTCCTTGGGCGACAATGGCTTTCAGATTCTTGGAGCCCATGACGCCGCCGCCACCGCAGCGGGCATGTATGCGCCAGCCGTCCGAGACCACACCGGCGATACCGACCTGATTTTCACCCGCCTGACCGATGGACAGGGTGTAGGCTTCGGAGGGATAGTCGCCCAACTCTTTTCTGAGCGCGTTATGCGTTTCCGCGCTGTCCTTCCCCCATAAGTGGGTCGCGTCGCAGATGGTGACTTCTCCGTTACAAATATGGATATACACCGGCCTGGGCGCCTTGCCGGTCACCACAATATAGTCATAGCCACTGAAGCGGACGACATAGGGAAACTTGCCCCCTCCGGTTGAGTCGCCGAAAGAACCGTAACAGGGGCTTTTGAACGTCAGCCGGCCCTTGACCCCAATACCGGACCCCACACCGGCGAGGGGCCCCACCCCGAAGATCAGGACGTTTTCGGGGCTGCGCGGGTCGCACATAATATCGTGCTTGAGAAAATGCTCCCACAGCAGCCAATCGTTAATTCCCGAGCCGCCGACCCAGCGTTCAAACATGGAGTGCGGGAGTATTTCCCGTTGAATTTTACCGGTTGACAGGTCTACTCGTAACAGTCCACTTTCCATGAGCTCGCCTCCTTACCGTCCTAAAGAGTAAACGTAAACGTGTCCAGCATCTCATCTCTATTGTGAGGATACGTTTACTCTTTTTCGCCTCAGCGCATATTTACGCCGCAGAGCTGACTTTCCCCTTTGATAACATGGCCTGCATGATACCAACTTCATCTCTCGCTTCGGGTTTTTGACGGAGAATTTGACCGAACGCGGCCTTCTCTTCATAAAAGAGCACCGGCATGCGGGAGTATTGTTTGCCCGCGTTGAGCATCTCGGGCCGCGTGGAGCAGGCTTTCACACAGGCCGGGTCCCCGCCGCACAGGTCACATTTGAGCAGCTCACCGGTCGGCGCAACAAAGACGGTGTCAAACGGGCAACCGGGAACGCATTCCATGCACTGAATGCATTTGTCTTGGTCAATCACCGCCGCCTGAGTCTCGGGGTCATAATAGAACGCATCCGTCGGACAGACTTCAGCACAAGGAGGCGGATTGGCGCAGTGATGACAAATAGCCGGCATGAATCCGAAGCCGTCTTTTGAGACGCGCGAGACCTGGGGCGCATGGTCGATTTTAATGCGCGTCCAGACCGGGTTCAGTTCCCCTTCCGGTGAGTGGATCAGTGAGCACGCCACCTCGCACATTTTGCAGTCAGTACACAGGTTTTGGAGCGCAAAGAGCTTGGTCGGGACATTGGGGACGTCGTCTCCGGGCTGGTACCATACCTCGCCGTTGACGAGTTCTTTTTGTCTGGTTTCCTGCATAGGAATAGGAGCCCTCCTTGGTTAAGGATGCATGCTATGCCCGATGCGGTTTGCCTGTCAAGCCAAAACCCCGTAAATAAACATCACCGGCACGAGCTGGAGAGTCCATCCTGGAAGGAAGCAGCATGAAAAAGCGTGAGACCCTGATTCATCCCGCGCTGGGTCGCCTGCCGGCCCGAAAAGTGTTGGAGTGCGTCTTCGCCCTCTCCCCCACCGGGAAGTTTGCGCATCATCACCTTGAAGAAGTCAGCACGAGTGAGAGCGGTGGAGAAACGGATGGAGAGATTGAGTACACGCTGACAGGCACCCAGCCGGCGGCCGGTCGAGAACGCTGCCGCGTCATCCCACCCTTTGTACGTGAATTCGATCCACCGGAATTTCCGATTCCACAGGAGCCTTGTTCATGAGCATCACCCCTCTCACCCCTCAAGAAGCGTTCGAGCGCATGCAGACCGACTCTGCTGCGAGGTATGTCGATGTCCGGACTGTGGCCGAATTCGCTACCGGGCACCCCAAAGGAAAAGTCATTAACGTCCCGATTGTCTTCTTTCATCCGACCACAAATGAAATTTTTCAAAACGAGAGCTTTGATCTGGTCATGGCAGACGTGTGCCCCAAGGATAGTCCGTTGATCGTCGGCTGTGAGAAAGGGCCCCGGGCCAAGCAGGCGGTCGAGCGCCTTACTGCCGCAGGCTATGAAAACGTGCACTTCATGGAAGCTGGTCACGCTGGCTGGAAAGCGGCCAATCTGCCGGTCACGACCGATAACAGAGACGGAATCAGCTATGTTTCTCTCCTCACTCCAGCCAAACGGAAGCAGAAAAAGAAGAAAAAAGCGGTCCGCTAACGGCCTCTGTCAGCATAATAGTCAGCCGACCGGCACTCTTTGGACTGAGAATATCCTATGCCTCCCGCTCGGCTGACTACCCGATTGTATTGTATTCTCACTATTCTGTTTATATCCCTGCTGTCCTCGACGGCCTTGGGGGAAGACGACTATCGGTCTGTTATTGCGCGTCAGGAAGGCGAGGTGCTCCGCTTCCTGCGGGCATTTGAGCGTGTACAGGAACAGTTACACCCGGCAAAATTTACTCAGCTCCAAGCCGACCTCAGCCAAACGGTTGGCGATCTGTTTGTACGTCTCCGGTCTGAATTGAATACCCTGGAGCCACACCCGGAGCGGCAGGATTTCCACCGGACTTGGATTGAGGCCATCGGCCTGCTGGATACGACATATGGGATTTTTGTACGGAGCGATCAGACTGGTTTTATCGGGGCGTTTATGCAGAGCCGCTCAGCCTTCACTCAGGCGCGCTATCTTTTGTACCAAATCCGCTTAGACACGCCCGTACTACACCCCTACTGGGTTCTGCCGGAGGCGGTTGCGCACCTCCCCAGGCTGGAGAAGCTCGCCGCTGCCCAGCAACATCAGGTCGGCATTTCCCACTACTCCCCGTCGAGCAATCACGGAGCCTACTCCCTCTATGTACCGGAGCAGTATAATCCACAACACCACTGGCCACTGATTATCGCCCTGCACGGCGCTGGCGGGGCGAATGACGAATACTTGCTGACCTGGCTGCGGCCAGCCAAGAGCAGAGGCTATATCGTCCTCGCGCCCAAATCGCTCGGTCTGACCTGGGCGATTGAGAAGCCGGAGCCCGATGTCGTGTCCGTAACCTCCACACTCATGGCCCTGCGCGAACGTTATGCCATTGACCCCGACCGGATTCTTGTTACCGGTCTGTCTGACGGTGGTACGTTCTCGTACGCGCTAAGCGCCAGTCGACCGAACCTCTTTGGCGCGATTGCTCCGGTCGCCGGAGTCTTACCCCCTTGGCTTGATATGCAGAAAGCTGTCACCTTGCCTTTTCTGATTATCCACGGCGGACAGGACTTTATTTTTCCTGTGGCGGTCGCTCGCCTAGCTCACGCCACGCTTATCGAAAATGGCCTCAAAGAAGTGACATTTACAGAACTGCCCGAATGGGGCCATGCCTATACCTACTCGATTAACGAGGCATATATTCTGCCCTGGTTTGAAGGTCTGTTTGAATAATGCTCAGATGAGAAAATAATTTGGCCATTTTCTCGGGTCGCATTGCACAGGGTTTGAGTGTGTGTATCGCGTACGCGAACCCGCTGGGCTAGACTGGAACCACGCGCGGGTGGGAGCCATTGGTACGTGTTTTGTCTCAGGGCAAGGAATTACGCCGGGGAATATTAATCGATAGGCATGATAACAGCGTAGAAAGCCAGTTTCCCTTGCAATCCCCGAAGTCGCATGAAAGATTCAATCAATAGTGTTTCTGGTCAATGAGGAGAGTTGAATGAGTACGCGTATGGATGCTGCCCTGCCCGCCCAACCAACCGAGGGTGTGCAAGTTTCGTTACAGAAAGACTTCGACGCCGGCGTACATCGCTGGCACGAGAAATACCCGAAACTTGGCACCGGGCCGGTCTCTGTCGAACCCCTGGTCTCCAAGCAGTGGTTTGAGGCTGAGCGCGAATATATTTACAAAAAGTGCTGGCTGCACGTTGGAACGGTGGACGCCATTCCCAACCCCGGCGACTATTTCGTCCATGAGATCGCCATTGCCAAGGCATCCATTGTGCTCATTCGGGGCAAAGATAATATTGTTCGGGGTTTCTATAATGTCTGCCGCCATCGGGGTAATAAACTGGTCTGGGACTATAAAGGCTCAAGCTCGTGCTATTTGAGCTGCAAGTTTCACGGTTGGGTCTACGACGCCGAAGGCACGCTGAGAGACGTGCCCGACGGTGAACGCTTTTACGAGAATCTTGAGGGCAAGGCCAACCTCATTCCGGTACATACCGCGGTGTGGGAGGGATTTATCTTTGTCAATCTCGATCCCCATCCGACCGAGACTCTGGAAGAATACCTTGGAGAAGCCGGCCAGCGTATGAAGGACTTTCCGTTTCAGCGTGTTCCGCTCCAGTTTCATTACCAGTCCTATCAGCGCGCCAATTGGAAGCTGATGCTGGACGCGCAGTCCGAAATCTACCACGTACGCTATCTGCACAGTTATTCCTGGCCGGATGTCTTTACCCGCCCGGACAATCCCTACGGCCATGCCTATGCACTGGACCTGTATGACCGTCACCGCGTCGGCAACTGGCCGGGCAATAAGTATTTTCAGCCAAAAGACGTTGAGAGGCTGGCACTCGGCAAATCGGCCGCCATCACCTCCAGAGGTAACGATTTCGTTCTTCCCACTGGTCAGGGCATCAATGTCACCAACGCGGACGACTGGGGCTTTGATATTGTCCACGTTTTTCCGAATCTCAACATCCTTATTCTGCCCGGCGTATGGCATACGCATCAGTTCTGGCCCATCTCAGAGAACGAGGCGCTGTGGGAACTCAAGATTCACATGCCAAGCACCGCAACCCCCAGCGAACGCTTCGGGCAGGAATACAATAAAATTCTCCTGCGGGACGCTCTGCTTGAAGACGGTGCCACGCATGAACATACTCAGGACGCCCTGGAGACCGGAGCCATTGAGCAGATTTACTTGCAAGACGAAGAACTCTTTGTCCGCCACTCCTACTGGGCCGTAGAACAGGAGATTCGTGCCAGACGCGATGGCGTCCGCGACTCCCTGTTCGAGCAGGATTGACGATGGCCGACCCGCTCCTGCCCCAGGAATTCGCCGACCTGGAACCGCTGGCCCAAGCCGGCTGGTGTTTGGCGACCGAACGAGAACGCACCAAAAAACGGCGCACCAGTACAACCGAAGAACTGCGCGAATTTTACGCCGCGGTTCGGCCTCGCCTTGAAGCAGCCTTGGATTATCTGGACCAGTTCTCTGTGGATGGTATGCCGGCCAAAGAGCAAAACCTGTTCAATCTCACCCTCAGCATGACGGAAGTGGCATTTGCCGTGGAGAAATATAAAGGTAATCCCAGCGGCTTTCAGGCGATCGAGGCCTCACGCTTTGTCCCGGTGCACGATATGCCGTCGGGAGCAGCTCCAAAACCAACATTGTATAAAGCCGAGGACTAACTTGCAGGAGGACCTCCATGATCAAAGGGTTTGCGCTGATACCAAAGAAACCGGACATCAGTTACGAGCAGTTTCATCGCCACTGGCGTGAAGTCCATGCTCCCCTGGCGGTTCGCATCAAAGCCCTGAGGCGCTATGTGCAGAGTCACCGCAGGCCACAAGACATCCCCGGAGTCCCCCCCAGTCCATATGAAGGTCTGGCCGAGATTTGGTTTGACGACCTGGAAACCGGCCGGGGGCTGGGCAGTAACCCTGATTACATGAATGGTGCCTACCCGGATGAGCCGAATTTCATTGCCGACGAGGGTCCGTCATTTTTGATGACCAGGGAAAATATTGTCGTGCCGGGACCCGAGTTGGCCAAAGACGCACCGGGCGTCAAGGCCCTCTTTCTGCTCAAACGAAAACCAGGGCTCAGCGTTGCGGAGTTTCAAGAGCATTGGCGCACGGTCCACGCTCCCATCGTGCCCAAAACACCGGGGCTCAGACGCTACGTCCAATGCCACGTCGCCCCCGAAATCTACGAAACCGAGACACCCACCTTTGACGGCGTCGCCGAGTTGGCTTGGGCCGATATGGCCGCCTTTGAAAAAGGCTGGCAGTCGGACGAGATGCAGATTGAGCAGATTCAGGGTGATGTGCCGAATTTCATTGACCTCAAGAATTCAGTTGGTCTTTTGGTCGAAGAAATCCGCATTATCTGGCCCTGAGTCTCCTACCCTATTTCTGATCCGTTCGCCTGCCTCCTCATCGGGAGAAGTCCGGGACGGGAGGTTCTCGACTCAAGCGGCCTTCTGCCGCATGGTGACGAATTCTTCGGCCGAGGTCGGATGAATGCCGATGGTGGCATCAAACTGCGCTTTGGTGGCGTTGCATTTGATAGCCACGGCTAGGCCCTGAATAATCTCTCCCGCCTCCGGACCGGTCATATGACAGCCAATTACTCGATCAGATTTTGGGTCCACAATAATCTTCATAAAGGTCTTCTCATCCCGTCCGCTCAACGTATGCTTCAGGGCCCGGAACGAAGACTTATAGATATCGACAGCGCCGTATTCCTGACGCGCCTCCTCTTCCGTCAGACCGACCGTCCCAATGCTCGGATGACTGAAGACCGCGGTTGCCACGTTCATGTGGTCCGGTCGAGTGGGATTATTATTGAACAGGGTTTCCGCCACGGCATGGCCTTCGGCAATGGCCATAGGCGTCAGGTTGAGCCTGTTAGTGATATCGCCGACAGCGTAGATATGAGGGATGTTGGTCCGCGAGTAGGCGTCCACACACACCGCGCCGGTCTCGTCCGTATCAACGCTGGCTGCTTCAAGACCGAGCCCCTTTGAGTTGGGTAAGCGGCCTGTGGCGTACATGATGATATCGGTCTCAAGCTCGCTCTGGTCATTCAGAGTAGCCTTGATTCCGTGCGGAGTTTTTTCAATCCGACTCACATCTGAGTTAAAGCGCAAATCTAGTCCTCGCTTGCGCATTTCATCAGCCAGGACCTGCCTGACATCGGTATCAAAGCCGCGCAGAAACAACTCACCCCGGTAGAGTTCGGTCACCTTTGAGCCAAGACCATGAAAGATGGTCGCAAACTCGACCGCAATATAGCCGCCACCTACAATAATCACGTGTTTGGGCAGCGCATCCAGATAAAATGCCTCATTTGAGGTAATGGCGTGCTCTATACCCGGAGTTTGGGGAAAAGTCGGCCAGCTTCCGGTGGCAACCAGAATATATTCCGAGGTGTACCGCTGGCCGTCCACCTCTATGGTGTGGTCGTCAACCAGGCGGGCGGTGCCCTCAATGATTTTCGCGCCCGCACCTTCAAGCAGATTGCGGTAAATGCCGTTCAGACGGTTAATTTCTTTGTCTTTATTCTGAATCAGCTTTTTCCAGTCAACCGTTCGCTCCCCAACCGTCCAGCCAAAGCCGGCGGCGTCCTCGAAATGGTCCCGAAATTCTGAGGCGTACACCAGGAGTTTCTTTGGAATGCAGCCCACGTTGACGCAGGTTCCACCCAGATAGCGCTCCTCAACAACCGCAGTCTTGGCCCCATACGAAGCCGCAATCCGGCTCGCCCGCACACCGCCGGAGCCTGCCCCTAGAACAAAGAAATCATAATCGTAGCGACCCATCTTTTCTTACCCCTTCTCAATATAGCGGCGCACATCACACCGGATAATGCCGACGAATGCAAGCAAGGAGGGCAAGAGAAAATTGATAGGCCCCCTCTAGTCTGGCAAGTACAGGAGAAAGAGCCTATTGTTATTTTCAGGTGTCACATGAAACTCACTCCACTCTTTTTGTCAATTCTCACAGCATGCGTGCTGTATCACACCGTCGCCCATACACAGCACGCTCCCCTTCCCGACCCGACGGTGAAAGACTTCCATTTCCAGTTTGTCCCGCAAATGAACAATAACTTCGCCCTGGACTTGTACACTCACGTCACGAAAGACCGCCCAGGACGGAACCTCTTCTTCTCGCCCTACTCCATTGTGAGCGCCCTGACGATGACCGTCGAAGGGGCGCGGGGCGAGACCGCCCTTCAAATGGGAACTGTCCTCCGCTTTCCCGAACAGGCGAGACGTTCCGATGACACCGGAGTCCCCTGGGATACGGCGAGCATTCATACGGAGATGGCAACGCTCAAACGGCTTCTTTTAGGGGAAGACCGTCCATATAAAATCAATGTCGCTAACTCTCTCTGGCTGGAACAGACCTACCCCTTTCGCCCCCAATTTCTCGCAATCCTCAACGAGACGTATGGCGCGGCGGCACGCCAAGTCGACTTCATATTCAATTCGGACCCCACTCGGATTCAGATCAATGACTGGGTTGAAGAGCAAACGAAAAACAAAATTAAAGACCTTCTTGCGCCAGGGACAATCGATGCGGACACTCGTTTCGTTCTCGCCAACGCGATTTACTTCAAAGGCAATTGGACAGATGAGTTTGACGAGAGCGAAACCCAACCGGAAGACTTTACTCTGCTGGATGGATCATCGGTTCAGGTTCCCTTGATGTCGCAGCGTTCCTTGCGCACTCATTATGCCGAGCTAAGACCGGATGGGACTCTGAATACCCCTGTGCTGAACGAGGACCCGTCATCATTCGACAGACCACCCAATCCCGACGGTTTTCAGATTCTGGAGCTTGAATATCGTGGTAGAGATTTAGTTATGGCTATTCTCCTGCCGAAAAAACACACCGGACTGCCCCCTCTTGAAAAAGAGTTGACGACCGACAGGCTCACTCAGTGGCTGGATGCAGCAGAGAGGCGAAAGGTGCATGTCTTTCTTCCAAAATTCAAGCTGGAAGAGAAAATGGCCCTCAAGCAAACGCTGTCTGCTATGGGCATGCCGAAAGCATTCGAGCCCAACGGGTTCCTCGGTATGAGTGATGCAGCCGATGCATGGCAGCTCTATCTCTCACATGTCGTTCATAAAGCCTATGTGGATGTCAACGAGGAAGGGACTGAGGCCGCGGCCGCAACAGCTATAATGGCAAGGGCTATGGGTGCAAGGATCGGACCACCCATTCCAACATTCCGAGCAGACCGCCCATTTCTCTTTCTCATTCGGGATACACGAACTGGGACAATTTTGTTTCTCGGACGGATGATGCGTCCACCACAATAGTTGGTTCAGTGCTGCGGGGTGCAGACAAAGCAGGGCGGAGTCTGACCGACGGAGCATGGGGCTGATTGGCACACCCCGAGCGGCCCGCCCAGAAGCTGGCACTGCGCACCGATTTGAGAACATGCGGCCGGTGGAACGGATTCGATCGAGTCGGGCAGATTACAGGCAGAAAGCAGAAGCAGGATGATGAGGAACAGCATCGATACCCCCCGCTTTGGAGAGAAGACGCACGGTGCTAGGGTGAGTTCTCCTACTCCCCGCCCTTTGGTCCGTAAAAAATCGCCCACAGCATCAGCCCATCAGTGCAGTCTTCAAAGCGATGCTCGGCCTGGGCCGGGACAAACAGCATATCGCCGGTCTTGAACGGGTGGCTTTCGTCATCGACGATGAGCGTCCCGCTACCGTTCATAGGGATATACAGTTCGTCTTGGTCGTGAGGCTCCTGGTCGTCCGGGTCGGGTGGACGGTAGACCAGAGTAAACATCGAGCCGTGCGCCAACCCGAGACCGAACGGACGTGGTCCATGGGTGCCGATCCTGGCGATCGTCTCCTGATAGTCGGAAACGAGACCTTTGCTTTCACTCATGATGTTCCACCCTATGCGAGAGTCTTCGAATGGATCACGATCAGACTTCTTATCGTGGCCAGACCTGAGGATTCTTTACTGCATCATGCCCGAGGGGAGTACCGTCGGGAAGTTGGCTGAGATCTTGCGGTGGGGCGTGGCGACGGAATTTGTGGACGACATCGTCGCCACCGTAGCGCACGGTTACTCCACTGCGTGTCCGCGTTGGGGAGAGGTTCCCGCCAGCCCCGTGTAGACTGGCTAAATGATGTACGACCACATCACCCGGCTGAGGCGTGAAGGTAACGATGTCGAAATCGTCTTCATGTCCGTCGATAAGGGGAATGTCGAGTCCCGTATCATCGTCCGCATGGGCATTACTGATGAAAAAATTGACCTTATAAATCTGACCCGACTTGTGAACGCCCTTCAGGTAGTGGACCAGGCCCATATCTGTGCTCTCGGCATACGCCGGCACGCGTACGCCGCAGACCTGGGTCCCTTGGATATTGTCATAGCCCAGGTCTTGGTGCCACGAGGTTTTCTCCAGGGTGAGGGGCGATTTGACCAGGACTTGGTCATCGTACAGAAAAACTTTCTGCGACTGCATCAGCGTGGCCGCGATTTCCGGCAACGGGGAATGAATGGCTACATCGCGCAGGGCATCGCTAACCTGCCATGAACCGGTGATGGAGAGATAATGACCCCGCTTGTCCGTTTCCGGCTGAATGTTGTCTTCGAGCAGCACCGTACCGGCTAATTGCCGGGGCGATCCCCACTCGTTTTGGCCTTCCACCCATTTGTCGCGAGCCTGAAAACCGGAGACGGCTTCGGGCGTATTGGCGGCCAGACCAAGATTCGTAAAATCCACCGCCTGCCCCTGAGGGTTTTTGACTAATTCGCTAATGCCGCGGGCGAGGTAGTCAGCCCACTCTGGATCGAGAATACCGGGCAGCCAGACAACGCCGTCCTCTTCGTAGGTCCGCATCTCTTCGTCAGTGATAGGACGCCGCAGATTGGGATTCATCAGCGGCCTCATTCGGCGCCAGCGTGCGGTTGAGCCCGGTCCAACATGCTGAGCACACGCTCCGGAGTCAGCGGCACCTCATTGACCCGCACGTCAAACGGTGACAGCGCGTCGGCCACGGCATTGGCAATCGCCGCGGGCGGGGCAATCGCCCCACCTTCACCCATACCCTTGATGCCGTTGAGCGTATACGGCGACGGCGTTTCAATATGCCCTATTTCTACTTGGGGTACATCCGCCGCAGTGGGAATCAGATAGTCCATGAATGTTCCGGTCAGGAATTGGCCGGCGTCATCGTATAGAGCGTGCTCGTACAGCGCGGAACCGATCCCCTGGGCCACCCCACCCTGGATCTGACCATTCACGATAGTGGGATTGATAATCGTACCGCAGTCTTCAACCACGATATAGCGCAAGAGTTGGACCTGACCGGTTTCAATATCGACTTCAATCGCAGCTATATGGGTCGCGTTGGAGTGCGTGATATACGGCGGCTCGTAGGCCACGCTGGCGTCAAGCCCAGGTTCTTCGTCGGGCGGCAGACTCGTCGGTTGGACGATAATCCGATGCGCCAGCTCGGGGATGGAAAGCAGGCGTACCCCACCGGTTTTACGTTGGACAGCGCCTTGGGTAAGTTCAAGGTCGTCTGCGGGCACTTCGGTCAGGCGCGCCGCAATACGCAGCAGCTTATCCCGCAGTTTTTGTGCCGCCGAGGTCACGGCGCCCCCGCCCGTCACCGCACTCCGGCTCGCCCAGGTTCCCCACCCGCGCGGGGTGGCTTGTGTGTCGCCTTGGACAACAGCGACGTCTTCGAGCGCAACACCAAGCGTGTCCGCTATCAGTTGGGCATAGACGGTGTGGTGGCCTTGGCCGTGCGAGTGCGTCCCAACGAAGACCGTCACCTTACCCGACTCATCAATGCGCAGCGTCGCTGACTCATAGCCACCGATCTTGACGCCAAAGTCACCAAACACGGCCGAGTTGTGAGCCGTGCCTTCCACATACGAGCCTATTCCCACCCCAAGGTACCGGCCGTTCTCACGGGCCTTTTGCTGCTCAGCCCGAAAATCGTCATAGCCGAGAATATCAAGGGCCTTTTGTAATGAGGCTTGATGGCTGCCGCTCTCAATCTCCACACCCAGAAGCGTCGTGTACGGATGCTCGTCCTGCGGGATCATATTCCGCAGCCGAATCTCGGCCGGATCAAGACCGAGCTTTTGGGCGCCCATATCCAGAAGACGCTCCATCGTCAAAGCCGCAACCGGAATACCCACGCCCCGGTACACCCCAATGGAGGCTTTGTTGGTGGCGACCGTACAGGTTTCAAACCCAAAGGCCGGAATTTTATAGGGGCCGGTTATGGTCCCGGCCGCATGTTTTGGCTCAAAGGACGAACGCCAGGGATAGGACGAATAGCCACCCGCATCGCTCAGGAAGCGCGCCTTGAGGCCCAGTACGGTGCCGTCACTCTTAAGGGCCAATTCCGCATTGACAATCTGATGCTTGGCCTGGAGAGACGCCGACAAATGCTCACGTCGGTCTTCGATCCATTTGATCGGTTTGTGTAGCGCTCTGGCTAAATACGTTACCACCACTTCTTCAGGAAAAGGGTGCGCTTTGAGACCAAAGCCCCCGCCAACGTCCGGAGAAATGACCCGGATGCGATGCTCCGCCAGGTCCAGCAGCATGGCTAGACTGGCCCGCAGGGTGTGCGGCACCTGGGTGGAGGACCAGACGGTAAGTGCCTCCGTTGCCACGTCAAACTGGGCGACACAACCTCGCGTTTCCATGGGTGAGGCCATATGACGGCCGGTCACAAAACGTTCGGACACCACACAGTCGGCGTCCTGAAACGCCTTACCCACCTCACCGACCTGGGCTTCGAACCGTTCCATAACATTGTCACCCCACTCTTCGTGTACCAGGGGAGCATCCGCGAGCAGCGCGCTTTCCATATCGGCCACGGCGTCAAGCGGCTCGTAGTCGACTTCAACAAGATCGGCAGCGTCCTCGGCGGTGTAACGGTCCGTCGCCACCACGGCCGCAACTATATCACCCACAAAACGGACCTTGTCAGGCGTGAGGACGTACCAGCTACACGATTTGTGAAAAGGGACTTTCTGCGTATCAAATTCGACCCGGAGCGGCTTGATCGTTTCCAGAATGTCCTGTCCGGTCAGGACACACGCCACACCAGGCTTGGCCAGCGCAGCCTGAATATCGATATTCGCAATTTTGGCATGGGCGTACGGACTGCGGACAAAGGCGACCGCCAGCATGTCGGATAATATGAGGTCGTCAACATATTGGGTCTTCCCCAGTAAAACACGCGGGTCTTCGACCCGGCGCACCTGCGCCCCCAGCATTTTCCCGGTTCCCTCACGACTCATGGATGACCCTCCGGTCGAAGACATACTGCTGTCGTTCGCTATCAGGCTGCGGCTTTGCTCTGTTCAATCCAGCCCAACACCCGTTCCGGAGTGAGAGGAATGGCGTCTACCCGAACCTCAAATGGCGATAGCGCATCGGCAACCGCATTCGCTATCGCTGCCGGGGGAGCAATCGCCCCACCCTCTCCAACGCCTTTAATGCCGTGGGGCGTGTGCGGAGATGGGCTTTCAATATGCCCGATTTCTACCTGCGGCACGTCAATGGCAGTTGGGATGAGATAATCCATCAACGTCCCAGTCAAGAACTGGCCGTTCTCATCGTACAGCGCGTGTTCGTACAGGGCCGTGCCGATTCCCTGCGCCACGCCGCCCTGAATCTGGCCATCGACCACGGTGGGGTTGATAATCGTGCCGCAGTCTTCAACCACAATATAGCGCAGCAGGGTTACTTTGCCGGTATCGCTGTCCACTTCGACCAGGGCGATATGGGACGCATTGGCGTGCGTGGACGGTGGGGGCTCGTAATGGGCCGTGGCGTCCAGGCCGGGCTCTTCATCCTGTGGGAGACTGCCGGCCTGCACCAGCACCCGATGGGCCAACTCCTTGATGGGCATCAGCGGAGTGGTGTCTGCTTTGCGCCGGATCATTCCCTCGGCCAGCTCCAGATCATCGTCCGGCACCTCGGTCATACGCGAAGCGATACGCAGCATCTTGTTACGCAGTTTTTCGGACGCTCTGGAGATCGCTCCCCCTCCGGTGACGGCGCTCCGACTGCCCCAAGTGCCCATGCCGTAGGGGACGGCGTTCGTATCGCCCTCGATAATTTTGACATCGGCGAGCGGAACACCAAGCTCGTCAGCCGCGACCTGGGCCAGGGTTGTTTCGTGACTTTGACCGTGGGAGTGGGTCCCGACCAGCACGGTGACCTTACCCGCGACATCCATACGCACAGTTGCCGATTCATAGCCGCCCAGATTCAGTCCCATAGAGGCAAAGGCCGCCGAGCTTGGTGCCGTACCTTCCAGATAACAGCCGATCCCGATACCCAGGTAGCGGCCCTGGGCTCGGGCCTGCTGCTGTTCGGCTCTACACTCCTGGTAGCCCAGGATGTCCAGCGCTTTCTGGAGGGATTCGCGATGGCTGCCACTCTCGACTTCCGCACCGATAATGGTGGTATACGGATGTTCTTCTTTTCGGATCATATTCCGCAGCCGGATCTCTGCCGGATCGAGTCCCAGTTTGTGGGCGGCCAGGTCCATGAGCCGCTCCATGGTCAGCACTCCAATAGGCAGTCCCACCCCGCGGTACACCCCAATAGTGGTCTTGTTGGTAGCAACCGACACGGCCTCGAAACTGAAGGCCGGAGTCTTATACGGTCCGGGCATGCTGGAAGCGGCGTGGCCGGCTTCAAACGCAGACCCCCAGGGGTATTCGGAATACGCGCCCACATCGCCGACAAACCGGCCCCTGATGCCAAGGATGGTTCCGTCCTGCCGGACGGCAAGTTCGGCCTGGACGGCTTGCTGTTTGGCATGGAGTGAGGCGGAGAGATTTTCGCGGCGGTCTTCAATCCATTTGACTGGTCGGCCAAGACGGCGGGCGAGGTAGGCGGACACGGCCTCCTCGGGAAAGAGATGACCCTTTTGCCCGAACCCACCGCCAACGTCCGGGGCGACCACACGGATATGATGTTCAGGGAAATCCAGTACCAGGGCGATATGTGAACGGAGTACATGCGGCACCTGCGTGGACGACCACACGGTCAGCGTGTCTGTCGCAGGCTCAAAAGACGCCACGCAGCCCCGCGTCTCCATGGGCAGGGCCATATGACGGCCGGTGGTGAGGCGCGCCGAAACAACACAATCAGCCTCCTGAAAGGCTTTGGCCACGTCACCTATCTCGGCCTGGAGTGTCTGCATAACATTATCGCCCCACTCCTCGTGCACGAGCGGGGCGTCCGCTGCGAGGGCCTGTTCGACTTCAGACACGGGCTCAAGCGGTTCGTACTCCACGTCGATCAAACCGGCGGTGTCTTCTGCCGCATAGCGGTCGGCGGCTACCACAACCGCCACGGCCTCGCCCACAAAACGCACTTTGTCCTGGGCCAGGACAGGCCAATCACAGGGTTTATGCGTCGGTGCTTTAGCTGGCTCGTATTCAACTCGGAGCGGCTTAATGGACTCGGCAATGTCGGCTCCGGTTAAAACAAGCTGGACGCCGGGTTGATGCTGGGCCGCGTCCACATCAATGGACACAATCCGCGCGTGCGCGTACGGGCTGCGGACAAAGGCGAGAGCAAGCGAGTTGGGCAGGTCGAGATCGTCCACATACTGCGATTTGCCCAACAGGACGCGGGGGTCTTCGACCCGGCGTACCTGTGCGCCAACCATTTTGCCGGTTCCACCTTGGGAGGATGCCATATGCCTGTGTCCTAGGATTGGGACTGTTCCGCAACGGCCTGAACGGCTTTGACGATGTTCGCGTAGCCGGTACAGCGACAGAGATTGCCGGACAGGCCGTGCCGGATTTCTTCTTCGCTCGGCTGCGGATTCTTGTCGAGGAGGTCTACCGCGCTCATGAGAAATCCTGATGTGCAGAAACCGCATTGGAGCGCATGGTTATCCCAAAAGGATTGCTGTAACGGGTGCATCTCATCCCCGTCGGCAAGCCCCTCAAGCGTCTGGAGTTCCGCCCCATCGGCTTGAACGGCGAAGAGTAAACACGATCGCACACTTTCGCCGTCCATAATGATGGTACACGCGCCGCACACACCGTGTTCGCAGCCGAGATGGGTGGCGGTCAGACCCAAGTCGTGGCGAATGAAGTCGGCTAGGAGCCGGCGCACCGGCACTTCATGTTCGTACTCGTGGCCGTTGACGCGGACATGGATGGTCTGGTGCTCGGTGAATTGTATTTCTGCCATATGCCTTCCCCCTGTTACGCGGTCGACTTTTGAGTCCAGGCCTCTTTCAATGCACGTTGTGCCAGTACCTTGACCATTCTGCGTCGGTAGTCGGCAGAACCGTGAACGTCCCCGGACGGATCGACGGCGGCGGCGGCTTTTTCTGCGGCTGCGGTCAGAACCGCAGCGTCGCCCTGACTGCCGACGACGATAGGTTCCACATCGGCAACGTGGAGTGGCGTGGAATGTGCTCCCCCAACAGCCAGTGAGGCCGTCGAGCATGTGCCGCTGTCGTCCAGCGTCAACTGACACGCAATGGCGACGATGGCGAAATCGCCCGGTCGGCGGCACAGTTCTTGGAATCCCCAGACCGCGCCTGCAGGAGCGACCGGGAAACGAACCTCGCACAAGATTTCAGTCGTCTCAATCGCGGTCATGAGTGGGGCGAGGAAAAATTCACGCGCCGCAACCGTCCGGGAGTTGTCCTGAGAACGCAGTACGAACTGGGCGTCCAGGGCCGCGGCGACCAAGGGCCATTCTGCAGCAGGGTCGGCATGGACCAGGCTGCCCCCAATGGTTCCCCGGTTCCGTATCGCCAAGTGGCCAACCTCGGCTGCGGCCCGGCTTAGCAAGGGCTGGGCGGCCTGAACCTCATCGGACACTTCGATCTGTCTATGCCGCGTCATGGCGCCAATGCACAGAGTGTCGTTGTCCCGCCTGATATAGGCGAGATCATCCAGGCGGTTCAGATCGACAATCGACTCAACCGAGGCCATACGCAAGTTGAGTAACGGAACAAAACTCTGCCCGCCAGCCAGGACTTTGGCCTCGTCACCACCCGCCTGCAGCAAAGCCAAGGCTTCATCAACAGAGCCGGGACGTGCATATTTGAATGGTGCTGGTTTCATATCCTCCAGCTAGCAGGTTTCAGATATCAGAGCAAACAAAAAGAGAGTAAAGAGAGTTTTGGTTGACATCCACAACGTCCAACCGTAGGAGGGGATAAATTGTCCACGTCTTGTAATCGTCGGGACCGAGTTCTTACACCATGATACAGCTTGACGCACAGGCCATTCAGGACATCGCCCTGGGAGCCGCCGTTCTCGGAACCGGAGGTGGTGGCGACCCGACGCTGGGCCGGCTCATGGCGCAACAGGCCGTTGCCCAACACGGTCCGATTTCGCTGCTTTCGCTTGATGAACTCGCAGATGAAGAGTGGGTTATTCCCACCGCAATGATGGGCGCGCCCACCGTTTTGGTTGAGAAAATTCCGGGTGGGAACGAGGTGATCGAGGCGTTCCAGATGATCGAGCGTCACCTGCAATGTCAGGCGACCGCTACCATGTCAATCGAGGCAGGTGGCGTCAATTCCATGATACCGCTTGTTGTTGCCGCGACCCTGCGTATTCCAGTGCTGGACGCGGACGGAATGGGACGAGCGTTTCCTGAGCTTCAAATGGTCACCCCTACCCTACACGGAGTAGCGGCGACACCGATGGTCGTAGCTGATGAAAAGGGAAACCAGGTGTTACTGCAAACGCTGGACAATCGTTGGACCGAACGTTTGGCCCGAACGGCGACTATAGCGATGGGTTGTTCCGCCTGTATTGCGCTGTACGCCATGCAGGGCCGCGTTGCCAAACGCGCCTTGATTCCGGGGACCCTGAGTCTTGCCGCCAGGATCGGTCAAACGCTCCGTACCAGCAAACAAACCAATCCTATTCAAGCGATGACCAGCCTGCTAGCCGGCCGCCAACTGTGTCAGGGAAAGATCACGGATATTCAGCGCCGGACCGAAGGCGGGTTTGCACGGGGTGAGGTCGAGATCACGGGGGCCGGTCCTGATGCCGGACAAACGTTTCGGCTGTCATTCCAAAATGAAAACCTCGTTTTCTGGCGCGGCGACCGGCCTGAGGTCACGGTACCCGACCTGTTGAGTGTGGTTGACGAACAGACGGGGCTTCCGATTACCACCGAGGCGCTCAGATACGGCCTGCGCATCGCCGTCTTAGCCTTTCCGTGTCACGCCCAGTGGCGTACCCCGGAGGGGATTGCGCTGGTGGGTCCGCGGTATTTTGGCTACGACATAGACTATGTCCCCCTCCATGGCTGAACCTACGGACCAGGCCGAGCAAGCCCGCCTCCGAGACCACTCGTTTCGGCTCGGCATCGATGTTGGCGGCACCCACACCGATGCCGTGATTCTCGATGCCACAGATCAAGTTATTGCGAGCACCAAGGCAGCGACCACTTCGGATATCACCACCGGGATTGTCCAGGCCCTGCAAGACGTTCTCACCACCTCACAGATCCCTCCAGACACGATCGCCTACGCCATGCTCGGCACCACACACTGCACCAATGCCGTGGTCACTCGCCGGGAGCTGAATTCGGTTGGGGTTATCCGCCTTGGGGCACCAGCGACCCGCGCGGTCGAGCCACTCCTGACCTGGCCGCACGATCTCAAGCGTGTCGTCGGCGTCCGGCATGCCGTTCTTCGTGGCGGACATGAGTATAACGGCGAACCTTTGTCAGAACTGGATGAGCAGGAAGTGCAGCAGACTGCCCGCGCGTTCAAGGGACACGTTCACGCTATTGCCGTCACCGGGGTGTTCTCTTCAGTCAATGCCACCCATGAGTTGCGCGTCCGCGAGATCGTACAGGATGAATTGGGTGCGGATATTCCCGTTAGCCTGTCAAGTGAAATCGGCAGTGTCAGTCTGTTGGAACGCGAAAATGCTACCGTCCTGAATGCGGCCTTAATGCGGGTGGCGCAACGGGCAATGAAGGGCTTTGAGCGGGCCGTTCGCCAGCTCAATATCCCGGCGACCCTTTTCTTGGGACAAAATGACGGGAGCCTGATGTCTCTGGACTATGCCGTACAGTATCCCATCTTCACCATTGCCTCAGGTCCAGCCAATAGCATCCGTGGGGCTGCTGTGTTAAGTCAGCTGCGAGATGCCATTGTCGTTGACATTGGTGGGACCACGACTGATATCGGCGTGCTGCACAAAGGCTTTCCACGAGAATCGCAATTAGCCGTCGAGATTGGCGGTGTGGCCACCAATTTCCGCATGCCGGATCTGATTTCGATCGGTTTGGGCGGCGGAAGCCGGGTTCATCCGGAAGCGGCGGTTTGCGTTGGGCCGGACAGTGTTGGCTATCAACTCCAAACGGAAGCCAGGGTGTTTGGCGGTCTCCAGCTGACCGCGACCGACCTGGCCGTAGCAGCCGGACGTATCCGGCTCGGCAATCCCGGTCGGGTCCGGGCGTTACCCAAGACAACGCTCGACCAGGGGCTGGACTATATCCGGCAGACCCTTGAAGATTATATTGACCGCGTCAAACTGTCGGCCGATCCGGTTCCGGTCGTTGCTGTCGGCGGTGGGAATATTTTGTTTCCCGACACGCTCCAAGGCGTATCTGAGATTATCCGGCCAGAACAAGCTGGAGTCGCCAACGCCATTGGCGTGGCGATTGCGCAAGTCAGCGGAACGGTGGACAGCGTGTTTTCGCTGGAAAAGCTGAGCCGGACCGAGGCCCTGGACCAGGCAACAGCCCTAGCCTATGAACGTGCCATCGCAGCCGGTGCCGCACCAGATGGGGTTGAGGTGCTTGACCTCGAAGAAGTCCCCCTGGCCTATTTGCCGGGCAATGTGGTGCGGATCAAAGTCAAAGCGGTGGGCAGTCTGAAGATGGTGTGAGGTTAAGGAAGAGCAACGATGAAAACATGTGCCGCTGTCCCGAAATCGTCCCTTCTCGCTATCTTCGTTGCCACCTTATGCGTGCTTTTCCCGGCTTCTACCTATCCCTTTGGAGTTGGTACTGGAGTAGGAGGGTTGGGGACAGGGAAGCCGGGTGCAGGTGACGAGAGCTCGCGCTTCCCCATAAAGATCAGACTGGAAGGATTCCTCCGGTACATACCGGCAGTCAGCCAGCGACCTGAGCTCGATGTCGTCACCTTGGGGATTGCCCGCTATGGCGAGCAGTATCCGTTTGTCCTCGTCGCAATTGAAGCCGTGGACTTACCACGGCTCACTCCCCGTCGGTTGCTCAAAATTGTAAAAAAGTGGCAACTCAATTTCGATATCGTTGGCCCCGAGAATCTGCTGTCTGAAGTAGCCCAGGCTCTGCCGGGAACTCCGTTAACCATTGTGGGCTTCTTGACTCCGCGCCAGCGAAAATTTCAGCTCTGGAGTGTCGAGGGATTTGGGTTTGATATGCCTGGCAGCGAGACGCAAGTCGAGCTACTGCTTAAGAAGGAACCTGCGTCACCACCTATTCAAGGCGTCGAGGAAAATGACCTGAACGACGGGGATGGTCCTCTCCTGTTCGACTAGGAAAACCCGTCGGGAGAAGTCCTGGCTATCTGCAAGACCATCAATATTTCCCAGACCACCCACTATCGTCCCGTGGCGATGCAAGCCGTATATTTATACTTTACACCCCGTCAGAAATGTCCATTTTAGGCAAATGGATAGCATCAAACCCTCGGAATTAAAGTTTTTGACTATAGTCAATCTTAGTCATATTACTAAGATTTTCCACCCACAGACTCTCTCACCCCTCCCTGTTCACTCACCTCTACCGATACAAAGATTCTCCGGCTCAGATCGCTTCTCAAAAGCTTTCCTCAGCACCGGATTCATCGTATAGCTAAGGTAGGCGAGAACCCTCAATAACATGAGACTCCACACTTAGAATAAGCAGACAGGGATTGTTATGCGTATTGCCGTTGATGTTGGTGGCACGTTTACAGATGTTATCCTTCTGGATGAGAAAACCCAGGAACTGCGACTGGAGAAGGTCGAGACCACGCCGCACAATCCGGCTAGCGGTGTCCTGCAAGGATTTTATAAAGCAGACGCAACGCCCAGTGCGATCGACTATTTCGTTCATGGCACAACCCTGGGACTCAATGCCTTGCTGACCCGCACGGCCGCCCGGGTGGCTATTCTGACCACCAAAGGATTTCGCGACGTGTATGAACTGGGCCGCACGGCCCGCGACCCTATGTACGACCTTACCTACCGGAAACCCAGGCCCCTCGTACCCCGTTATCTCGCCTTTGAGGTGACAGAGCGCATGGACTATCAAGGCAATGTGCTGACCGCCTTTGACGAACAGGAGGCCAGAGCGGTAGCCCGTCAGCTGCGCGAACACGGCGTCGAAGCGGTGGCGGTGTGTTTTCTGCATAGCTATGCTAACCCCCAACACGAACTGGCCGTGCAGGCTGTCTTGCAGCAGGAGTGCCCGGGCCTCTTCGTGACGCTGTCACATCAGCTTAGCCGTGAATATCGAGAGTACGAGCGGACCAGTACTACCGTGATTGATGCCGGCATTAAACCGATCATGCGCGGCTATTTGGAGCAACTCGACGGCGAGTTACGGTCCGGTGGCTTTGCGGGTCACTTCCTGCTGACCCGCTCGGGCGGTGGAGCCATGACCGTGGCATCGGCAAAAGAACAGCCGGTTCATTTGGTGCTGTCCGGGCCGGCAGGCGGCGTGATCGGTGCAAGCGCACTGAGTACGCTCGTTGGGGCACAGAACCTGATCACGCTGGATATGGGTGGGACGAGCCTGGACGCCTCACTCATTGTTGACGGTCATGCACAGGTTGATAACGATGCCGCGTTTGAGCGTTTCCCGATCTCCCTCCCCATTCTCGATATTAAGACAATCGGGGCTGGCGGCGGGAGTATCGGCTGGATAGATGAGGGTGGGCATCTGCAAATGGGGCCACACAGCGCCGGGTCTCTACCGGGCCCGGCCTGCTATGCCAAGGGCGGTCAGCAACCGACCTTCACCGACGCTGCCCTGCTGGCCGGCTATCTTGATCCAGCCAATTTCCTTGGAGGGGAAATCGACCTTGCTCCGGAGCCGGCCCACCGGGCGCTCCAGGAGCAGCTTGCTGCTCCGCTGAGTCTCTCCGTACCCCAGGTGGCAACCGGCATGTTACGCATGAGTGAGGCGAAAATTACGGGTGCGATCCGTGAGATCTCAATCGAACGCGGCTTTCACCCCGGAGATTTCGCCTTGTTCGCCTTTGGCGGCGGTGGCGGTTTTGTGGCGTCCGGCGTGGCGCGAGAACTCGGGCTACCGCGTGTGATCATTCCACCCGGCCCGGCCAATTTCTCCGCCCTGGGAATGCTGATGGTCGACGTGGTCCATGATTTTTCCCAGACCCTGGTCACCGGCCTCCATACGGCAGACCTAGCAGTCAT
The DNA here is from genome assembly GCA_965243855.1 of uncultured Binatia bacterium (SeqCode). GTDB lineage: Bacteria > Desulfobacterota > Binatia > Bin18 > Bin18 > Bin18. The sequence goes on from CBDEWE010000003.1 coordinate 1,580,523, forward strand.
TCGTGCAGCCTATGCACTCTTAGCCCAACAGGGGACGCATGCCCTTGAACAGGACGGCTTCAGCCCCTCCGACCAGCGCCTTATCCGCTCGGCAGAGCTTCGCTACCACGGCCAGGAGCATACGGTGAACATTACGCTCCCTGAGCATGACATCACTGCTGATGACCTCAGCCGAATGACCACTATGTTTAATGAATCTCACCATATTCAGTACGGCCATAGTATGGACGATCCGATTGAGCTGGTGACGCTGCACATGCGGGCGGTCGGACTGCTCCCGCACCCTCGCCTGCCAAAGATCGCCTCAGGGACGGAGAGTGTCGAGGTCGCGCGGAAAGGGGAACGGGCGGTCTACCGGTCAGGCCCTAATCAAAACGAGCATCAAGTCAATTACGCCGTGTATGACCGCCTCAAACTGCACCGAGCGAATCAGATTGCCGGTCCGTCCATCATCGAAGAACCGACGTCAACCACGATCCTCCATACCGGCGATACAATGACGGTTGGGGAGTATGGGGAATTAGTACTGACCATTGGGGAGTTGTCCTAATACGGACGGGAGAACGCTATGCAGACGGTCGATCCTATTACAGTTGAAGTGATCCACAATTATTTACTGTCCGCTGCCCGTGAGATGAACCGCAACCTGATGCGCACGGCGTATAACACGATTGTGTATGAGGTACGGGATTTCGGACTGGGCCTGTATGACCGTCACTGCCGCTTACTGGCTGAAGCGCCGGGGCTGGCAATTTTTACGCGAGCGAATGATTACGCGCTCAGAAAAATCGTTGAGTTTCTGGGTGAGGACAATATTCATCCGGGTGACGTGATTTTGCTCAATTATCCGTTCTGGAGTTCGACTCATACCCTTGATGTAACGGCTTCGTCCCCCATTTTTTATGATGACGAGTTGGTCGGTTTTACCGCAGTTAAAATCCATTGGCTGGACTTGGACCAAAAAGATGCCGGCTATTGTCTCGATACCACGGACATGCACCAAGAAGGCTTATTTTTCCCGTGCTCGAAAATCTATAAGCGTGGCGTATTGAATAAAGAACTCGAAGATATCATTCGCTTTAACTGTCGCATGCCCGAGCGGGTCCTGGGCGATATGAACGCCCAGATCTCGTCGTGTCGGACAGGAGAACGACGGGTCCAGGAGTTAGTTAAGAAGTTTGGTCTTGAAACCTTTACCCAGGCAACGGCGCAGATCCTTGACCACGGAGAACGGCTGGCGCGAGCACGTTTGTCTGCCCTGCCCAAAGGCAGTTGGTCGGCTGAGGATTGGGTGGATGATGACGGGATCGATAAAGATACCATGCTCAAAATAAAGGCAACCGTGACCATCTCAGAGGATGAGTTGCTAGTTGATTTCAGCGGCTCTTCTGCCGCGGTCAAAGGTCCGGTAAATATTCCCATCGGGCTCACCATGGGTGTGGGAGCGCTCATATTCAAGTCGATTACAACGCCGGATACACCGGCCAATGACGGCAACTTCCGTCCGCTGCGAGTTGAGGCGCCGCCGGGCAGCCTGATGCATGCGGTCCCGCCTGCCGCAACGTTTACCCTGTGGCCAGGCATCTTGGCGACTGAGGTCGTCACCAAGGCGCTCGCCCAAGGCATACCAGATATTGTGCCCGCCTGTTCGGGGGGAGACCTGTGTTCCATGATGGGCGTTGGCACCCACCCCAGCACGGGAAAAATCTGGCTTGAAAGCACGAACGAGGGGGTCGGCTTTGGCGGCCACGCGGGCGGTGATGGGGAACACGGTATTATGCACTTGACAGAACCAGGCTGCCAGAACGTTCCCATTGAAGTCATGGAAACGAAAGCGCCCTTGTTGATCGAACGGTACGGTTTGCGTCAGGACTCGGGCGGCGCAGGAGAACATCCGGGTGGGCTGGGAGTGAGCCGAACATATCGATTCCTGGCTGAGTCGTCGGCACTGACGCTGATCAAAAAGACGAAAACCCGGCCCTGGGGTATGGCGGGCGGTCATACCGGAGAAAATTGTCACGTAATTCTTCGCCCTGGCACAGACCAGGAGCAAACCACCGGGATGGTCTATGAAGCTATGGCTCCGGGTGAGGTCCTAGTGAACTGTTCCGGCGGGGGTGGCGGCTGGGGAAATCCGCTGAATCGCGATCCGGAAAAGGTACTCAATGATGTGAGAAACGAATATATCTCACTGACGAATGCCGAGCGAGATTATGGTGTCGTTATCGATCCGGACACCTTGACGGTGGAGGCAGCAGCCACCGAGGCATTACGGAACGAGAAGAAGATCGGTACTGAGACGACGTGACACAAGGAGCGCCTGGATTCTTTCCCCTTAGCCGTCTTCGGACGGCTTTGCCAAGCGGCGACGGCGGGCGGCCAGGAGCGACTCAAACGCCGCCCTGACCTCAGGATTATCGATAGGCGGGATGGTGGCACCACGAAACTGTGGCAGGGCCCGTTGCGGAGGGGACACTGTCGCGGCATCCTCCTGCCGTATTGGCCCGCGTCCAAAATAGATGTGCGTAATCACCTCCGCGCCAATGTGGTGATTCAGTCGGCGGAGGATACGCTCCTTCACAAACTGTAACTCTTGCATCAGAGCGGGATGCAAGACAGTCACAAAAAGTTTTCCGTTCCGGAACTTGGTCGGCTGCGCCTTTTTTGCATTGGCCGGACCGACGACCTCAGACCATACTTCCCAGGCCCGATACGCACGCAGTTTTTCAGGGTCGGCACTATCGGGAAAAACCGTTCGTAAGACCCCAGCAATGGAATTCCAGTGCGAATTCTTCGTTTGACTTCCCATTTTTATACTAGAATAGGACAAAATTCGTAAAAACAGAAGAGATTTTCACCTACCAGGGCTTGGGTCACAAAGAACTTGACACACAAGATATAGTATGCAATTCAGTTTTCTCGTCCTTTATTCTTTAACGTTTTGTTTAGTTGTGGAGAGGAGGCGGCCATGGCAGCGAAGGTGCGGAGGGAAGAGCGGGCGGAGGAAACAGCCAAGGCAGATGGGGGACACGTGGCAGAACAATCGAAACGACAAGCGGTCCAGAAAAGCACAGGCCTGACGATTCGGCGGCATTTCACCCAACCGAACGTCGATCCGTTCGATACGGTTGAATGGGAAAAGCGGAGTGCCGTGATATCGGGCGAAAACGGAGAGGTAGTTTTTGAACAGCGCGAAGTCGATATCCCGAAATCCTGGTCTCAGCTCGCGACCAACGTTGTGGTTTCAAAATATTTTCGAGGGCCGCTCGGGACCCCGCAGCGCGAGTCCAGCGTTCGCCAGATGATCGGGCGCGTGGTTAACACGATTACCACCTGGGGTAAGCAGGGCAACTATTTTGCCAGTGCAGATGATGTGCAGGCTTTTTCAGACGAATTAACCCATTTACTTGTCCAGCAAAAATTAGCCTTTAATAGCCCGGTCTGGTTCAACGTCGGTGTCGAGCCTCACCCCCAATGTTCGGCGTGTTTTATTCTGTCGGTCAACGACACGATGGACTCCATCCTGGATTGGTATCGCAGGGAAGGAGTAATTTTTAAGGGCGGCTCAGGGTCGGGTGTCAATCTGTCCGCAATCCGCTCGTCAAAAGAGCAGTTAGGTGGCGGAGGAACGGCGTCGGGACCGGTTTCTTTTATGCGGGCCGCAGATGCCTCCGCCGGGGTTATTAAATCCGGTGGGAAAACGCGCCGCGCCGCGAAAATGGTTGTCCTCAATGCTGACCATCCGGACATTGTCGAGTTTATTCAGTGTAAGGCCGAGGAGGAGAAAAAAGCCTGGACCTTGATTGAGGCCGGCTATGACGGCTCCATCGACGGAGCTGCGTATAGCTCTATTTTCTTCCAGAATGCCAACAACTCGGTCCGAGCAACGGACGGCTTTATGCAGGCCGTGGTGAATAATACCGAGTGGCAGACACATTTTGTCCTGACCGGTGACCCGTGCGCGTCCTATCAGGCGCGCGACCTCATGCAGATGATTGCCACGGCAACGCATCACTGTGGCGACCCGGGCATGCAGTTCGATACCACCATTAATGACTGGCATACCTGTCCGAATACCGGTCGAATTAATGCCTCGAACCCGTGCTCGGAGTATATGCATCTCGATGATAGCGCCTGCAATTTGGCCTCTCTCAATCTGCTCAAATTCCTCAAAGACGACGGCAGCTTTGACACCGCTGCGTTTAAGCACGCCGTTGAGATCAGTATCACGGCACAGGATATCATCGTTGATAATTCAAGCTATCCGACGGAGGAAATCACGGGCAATGCCAAGGCGTTTCGTGAACTCGGCCTCGGCTATGCCAACCTCGGCGCCCTCCTGATGTCCCTCGGCCTGCCCTATGATTCAGAAGCCGGGCGGCAGTACGCCGGCGCGATCACTGCCCTGATGACGGGCCAAGCCTATCTGCAGTCGGCCCGTCTTGCAGAAGAGATTGGACCTTTTTCCGGGTATGCGAAGAACAGTAAGCCTATGCTGAAAGTGATCGACAAGCATCGCTCCTATGCGTATAAGCTGGACCCCGCCCTCGTTCCGCTTGATTTGCTGTCGGACGCGCGTAAGGCCTGGGACGAAGCTTTGTTGTTGGGGCAAGCCGCTGGCTATCGCAACTCGCAAGCGAGCGTATTAGCGCCAACTGGTACCATCGCTTTCATGATGGACTGTGACACCACAGGCGTTGAACCTGACATCGCCCTGGTCAAATACAAGCGCCTGGTCGGTGGCGGCATGCTCAAGATCGTGAACAATACGGTTCCCCGCTCCCTCAAACGGCTCGGCTACGACAGCAAAGAAATCCAGTCCATTGTTGAATATATCGACGAGCACGAGACGATCGAAGGCTCTCCCTATTTACGTGACGAGCACCTCAACGTGTTTGATTGTGCGTTCAAGCCGGCGAATGGGAGCCGGTCGATTCATCATTTAGGCCATCTGCGTATGATGGGCGCGGTCCAGCCCTTTATTTCCGGGGCAATCTCAAAAACGATCAATATGCCCAACGATGCTACAGTCGAAGACATCACCCATGCCTATATCGAGGCCTGGAAGCTCGGACTGAAGGCCGTCGCTATCTATCGGGATGGCTGCAAGCGGGTTCAGCCGCTCGGAATACAGAAACAGTCTCCTCAATCGGGACAGCAGACCGACCCGGCCGTCGCTCCCGCTGAGCCAAAACCGACCCGCAGGCATTTACCGGAAGACCGGAGTGCAATTTGTCACAAGTTCGAGATTGCTGGGCATGAAGGCTATATTCACATCGGCTTTTATGAGGACGGGACGCCGGGTGAAATGTTTATTCGTATGGCGAAAGAAGGCAGCACGATCTCGGGCTTAATGGACACGATTGCCACCCTGACCTCGGTCTCGTTGCAGTATGGCGTGCCGCTCGAAGCCTTGGTCTCTAAATTCAGCCACGTCCGATTTGAGCCGTCAGGCTTCACGCGGAATCCCGATATTCCGTTTGCGAAATCCTTAACGGATTATATCTTCCGCTTTCTGGGTACCCGTTTCTTGTCCGCCGAGCAGAAGCAGGATGCAGGATTAGCTGCAACGGAGCCCGACTCTCTCCAGACTAGAACCGATACGCCAGCACCTGTCGTATCGGTGGTGGAACACATCGAAGAGACACCACCCGCTGCTATTGATGAGCGTATACAGCAACCACCAGTCGATACCTCCTATACCCGCCCGACTTGGCAGGCCCAAGCCGACGCGCCAAGTTGTGCGGACTGTGGCTCAATCATGATCCGAAATGGTTCATGCTATAAGTGCTTGGATTGTGGTTCAACAAGCGGCTGTTCGTAGGTTTTGTCCAGCCTGTAGAGAGAATCTGTTGTGGGGAAAGGGAGGCAAGGGGCAGCATAATGAGGGAAATGAGGATGCCTCTCTATGATGGGCCGGTATCAAACCGGGCGGGGCACTGCATAGCGCCCCGTGGTTGGCCTCGGCCGGAGCAATAGGACGGATTTCTTTCAACGGCAAGCACTTGATCGATTTTTTGGAGACGACTCCAATGAGCGCAGGCAGGTTCAATCGTAGCCTATGAGGGTTACCGTCTCGCTCATAGCCCGAGCTTGATCGGTTTCCCGCTACGCCTCAATTATTCAGCGTGACCGGCATCGGGATAGGGTAGGCATACGATATGCCATAAATCAGATGCGGACCCGCAGATTTTGCCATTTTCATTTCTTTTGGCTTGGTCCGCGGGGAAATGTGTAAGACAAAGCCGTTTTTTGCTGTCAAAAGGCGCGGCTGCCTATGCGACTTCTTCTCTGTAGGCTGCATAGTGTATAAACGGATTCTTTTGGTATGTCTGGACTAATGGCCAACCTCTTTGGCTAATCCTGGAGAGCCGGTCTCCTCGGCCTGATCAAGTAAATAGCCAAGTTCCCGCAGCCCCTCATTCATATGGTAGGCAACGGACAAGAGCGAGCCATAGGTATCCTCGTCCGGATCGTACAATTTGAGGTGATCGTTGATGACACACAGGAGCTCTCGTATCTGCTCTTCAGCATGTATGAGATGCTCACATGAAGCCAACGCCTCCTCCGTCTCGTTGAGCAATGTTGCCATAGCTTGTATTGTAGCCGACCCGCTGCGTATCGCCTAGTGGGAGACGTATTTCCCCGACCTCCACGTAGTGGTCTTGACTCAGAGGGGAAAAAAGAGCTCTGATATTATACATAATAAAGGCATATCGGAGGCATTGTGAAACGCATATATACGGGTCTATTGGCCCTCGTGGTAAGCTTCAGCGCTGTCGGGTTACTCGCAGCGAATCCTCAAAATCATATTGATAACGGCCGTAATTTTGAGAGCGAAATGCGCTGGGGTGAGGCCATGGCCGAATACCACTGGATTCTCACCGAAATTGACGAGAACCATGTGGAGGCACACTATCGTCTCGGCGTTGTTCGCGAAAAAGTTGGCGCAATAGAAGACGCTATTCAATCCTACAAAACCGTCCTGCAACTCAACCCCAGCCACCCTGGGGCAAAGAGTTTTCTTGAAGGATACTATGTGAACGAAGGGATTGCGTTTCGCCGAGAACAGCAATTTGACAAGGCCAGGGCCGCATTCCAACAGGCTCTCCAGATTAATGGCTCATCGGCAGCCGCCCATTTTGAGTTAGGACAGGAGTTCGCGCGCCAGGGACAGCTCGATCAAGCGATACAGGAATATCGGGAATCGATTCGGCTCGATCCAAGTAAGAGTACCGCCCATACTCGCCTGGCCGCGGCGTACACAGAAAAAGGGCAATACGAACAGGCCATTCAGGCTTACCAGGAGGTCATCAAACAGCATCCCCGGGACCCTGCTGCGCACGATGGACTCGGCGTTGCGTACAGTAAAACCGGGCAGCGAGAGAGAGCCATAGAAACGCTCGGACAAGCGGTTCGGTTTTATCTCGTTCGAGGAGAACGTGAACAGGCCAGGCCAGCCTATGAGCTCCAAAAGAAACTGTTAGCGGAAAAAAATTCGGGGAAGAAGTCAAATATCGGGCAATCGCCTTCACCCCGATAGATCCATCGTATCCAGCCTTGGGAAGAATGTCCGGCATACGCGTGAGATCGTTTCGGCAGCCCGCTTCCGGCATTGCTGGAGTCGGACGAAAAACGGCAGATGTTGCGGATGGGTTGCGATATAGGTCACCGCTTTGGAGAGTCGGATTTTTCCCTCCGCGGTTGTGACCCCTTTTATGGGTGGAATGACCATATCAACCGAATCCAGAATAGCGCGTAGAACTAAAAATGGCAGCGAACGCTCCGCGGCAAAGGCAGCGTGCACCCCACTCTCCATCTCAACGGCAATACAATCTGTCTCTCGTCTTCGCTTTTCTTTTTCCTGTCGAGTAAAGAGGACACGGGGACTCGTGACTATTCCCCCTTCAATCGTTTCTACGCCTGCCCGCTGGGCGGCGTCCCGAGCAGCGCCGAGCAGACGACTATCGACGCCAAACGTATCGAGCTGTCCTTCCGGCTCTTCGGTATACATACGCAAAGCCGGAGTCAGAACAAGCTGGCCGGCGGTGAGCTCTGGAATTAACGCCCCAGCGCAACCGATAGAGAGCACAGCCGAAAGCGGTGTATCCGTAAATTCTTTGACCGTCTGACGAGCCCGGCGCGGCCCTATCCCTCCGGTAACAATAAGAATATCCCGCCGTCCACTTGAGCCGCGCCAGACTCCCTCCCCCTCTCGCCTTACTTGCCGCAACACCGAACGCACAGCTGCGCTTTCCCAGGCAAGCGCGGTAAAGACAACGATAGGCCGTGTCATGCTGACCCCTGTCCAAACGCGTTCCGTAACCTAACGCCAGTCAACGCGTTTTTTCCGTAAGTGGCGGAATGCCGAATCGAGTGTCATCGCTTCATAAAGCATTGCAGCTAACGGCAGGCTGAAGCCCCAGACGCTACGTAAATCAAAAAAACGAACGGCAGGGAGATACACCATGGTCATCAGTCCCCAGGCGATTCCTCCTTCGAGCATCAAAAGGAGAGCCAGCCGCACCGAAACCTCGGCATCAACAACTGATGGAAGACCGAAAAACACGAGGCCGCAAAGAAAAAAGAGAGGAGGGAGACCAAATATAATGGCTAGACCGACAGCAGTGCCAATGAGCCGGAGCCAGGAATAATTGAGCTCGGTAAAGGCAGTTCGTCGGACCATGTGCCAGATACTGTCTACTGTATCGTAGACACGCAGGCTTTTGACGGCAGTGCGACTCAGGCAGAGCCGGATCGGGAGCCCTACCTCCTTCACCAGTTGGCCAAGGGCCACATCGTCTATGATCTGGTTCCGCAAAGCCTGAAATCCACCAATGCGGATGAAGGCCTGTGAGGAGAGCAAAACACATCCGCCAGCCGATGCGGCAGTTGTTTTCCGAGGGTCATTTACCCAACGCAGGGGATACAACAGGATAAAAAAGAAGACAAAGGGCGGGATGAGCAGGCGTTCGGCAAAGGACGCGCAACGTAGACGAGCCATCCGACTATTGAGTGCGAGTTGCTCAGCCTCACTTTCTGTCACCAAGTGCCGAAGAGAATCGGGGGCATGCCAAATGTCGGCATCCGTCAGAAGAAGATAGTCGGGAAGGCCCTCAGTCGAGCCCGGCGCAAAGCCACACGCCACGGCTCCTTGCTGGAGCGCCCACACCTTGCCGACCCAGCCGACTGGAAGCGCTGCCCCTGAAACAACACGCAGTCGGTCTGTGGCCTGGGCGTGCTCAGCGATTGCAGCAGCAACGATCGCGGTTTGATCTTGGGAGCGATCATCAATAACGCTCACTGAAAATGGCCCTGGGTAGTCTTGATTCAACAGAGAGGGCAGCGTCTCGCGTAATATCGGTGCTTCGTTTCTGGCCGGAATTAAGACCTGAACAGATGGCCATTGATATGGCTCAAGAGGTAAAATATTGTCCTCTCCAATAGGACGAAAATCCCACGGACGGGCCGGATGCAGCGCTATGCCAACCCAAATGAGCAGAGCAAGCGCCCCGAACACGAGACAAATTGCCACACCTTTCTCCTAGAGGGATGGTATCGCCCCCTACCCTTTCACATAGCTGTGGGCGCGAAACCACGTAATGGCCTTGCGGAAGGCTTCACGTACGGGAGTCTGCGGGAGTCCTAATTCACGGATAGCCTTGGCCGGACTGAAAAACATTTTTTTCTTGCTCAGTCGGACTCCGACGGGGGGAGCAAAAGGTTCGCGGCCAGGAATAAGACGAGCGAGGGCCGCATCACCATAGGCAACCCCTAAGGCGAGCGTATACGGGACCTTAAAGCGAGGCGCTGGACGGTCGGTGAGTTCAGCGAGGAGTTGGAGGATCTGCTGGAGTGTCAGATTCTCATTGCCGAGAATGTATTTTTCTCCTATTTTTCCATGGGTTGCAGCCAAGAGATGGCCCTGAGCCACATCCTCAACGTCGACCACGTTTAACCCAGTGTCCACATAGCCCGGCATGTTTCTGTTCAGGAAATCCACAATCAGTTTACCGGTAGGAGTGGGCTTGATATCACCTCCACCAACGGGGGTACTCGGGTTCACGATAACAAGAGGTAGGCCGTCTTGGGCATATTGCAGTGCGACTTGTTCGGCCAGGAATTTACTCCGTTTATAATGCCCGACCATATCAGTGAGACTGACCGGAGTATCTTCCGTGCCTTGACGACCATCACCCGGAAGGCCAAGCGTCGCGACGGAGCTCGTGTACACGACTTTTTCCACGCCTACCTCGCGCGCCGCGCGTAAAATATTCTCCGTGCCGAGGACATTGCAGTCATACATGTCTTGCTTACGACGGACCCATAATTTGTATAGCGCAGCAACATGATAGACTTGGTGACAGCCACGGGTTGCCTGAAGGACGCTCTGATAATCCCGTACATCACCAGTAACGATATCAACCGGGAGATCTTTCACCAAATCGGCATTTGCCGCCTGTCGCATGAAGACACGGACGTGGGAGCCGGACTGAACGAGTGCCCGGGCAACCGCCCCACCAACAAAACCAGACGCGCCAGTTACCAACACGGGCATAGTCTCTTCCCGTAAATTGCTTGCCATCAGGTGTCAAGGGTATAGGTTCACCGGCTTGTGTCTGTTATGAGAAGAAAAGCTTTTTTGTGAGGAGGCAGGCTATGGCTGATATTCAGCAGGTTTCAGATTCCAGTTTTGACGGTGATGTGCTGAAGGCGGACGTCCCGGTTCTGATCGATTTTTGGGCTCCGTGGTGTGGCCCCTGTCGGGCTATTGCGCCGATTGTTGAAGAACTCGCCAGCGAATATGATGGTAAACTCAAGATTGTCAAAATGAACGTTGACGACAATCCCCAGACGCCGGCCCAATATGGGGTTCGGGGCATTCCGAATCTGATTTTGTTCAAGGGTGGCGAAGTCAAGCAACAAATTGTAGGGGCGGTTCCGAAGGCGCACCTCGTGAAAGCCATTGACGACGTTGTCTAAGGCCGGCGGTCGGTATTCAAAAGAACAGGCGTCTAGTGCTCACATTGAGCGCTAGGCCGATTGCCACCATCGTCGTGAGCAAGGAAGAACCCCCGTAGCTCAAGAAAGGCAAGGGCACTCCGACGACAGGCAGCGCCCCGACATTCATCCCGGCATTGATCACGATCTGCCAGAATATGATCCCGGCGACCCCAACGGAGAGGAGCAAACCGAACCGTTCGCGCGCCCGGAGAGCAATGACGAGCAGCCGTGCCAACAGGATGCCGTATACTATTAACAAGCCAAGGGCCCCGACAAACCCCCACTCCTCAGCAAAGACCGCAAAGACAAAATCCGTATGCTTTTCAGGCAGAAAGTCGAGACGGTTCTGCGTCCCCAGCAGGAACCCTTTGCCCCAGACCATTCCTGACCCCACCGTCACCTGTGATTGAATCATATGGTAGCCGGCGCCGAGGGGGTCGACATCCGGGTATAAGAACGACAAGACTCTTTGCTGTTGATAGGGTTTGAGATAAGCCCAAATGAAAGGCAGAATGCTCCCACCGGCCAAGGCAAGAACGGATAAGGACTGCAAGCGCAGGCCCGCCGTAAAAGTCAGAGTGAGAAAGAGAAGTCCCAGCGTGATGGTAGTCCCAAGATTTGGCTGCCAGAGGACGAGGACCGCTGGAGCGGCAAAAAATACGGCTGGAGAGAGAATATCTCTGATACCATACCCCCCTGGAGGTGTGGTGCGGTGATACCATCGGGCCAACACAAGGAGCAGGCCAATTTTCATGAATTCAGCCGGCTGGAGAGAAAACATACCAACATATATCCAGCGGCGTGCGCCTCCACCAAAGGAGCCAATAAGGGGTACGAGGACAAGCAGACCGAGCGCCGCTCCGTATAAGAGATAGGCCCACTGTTCGAGCCGGCGATAATCGATAACAAAGGCGAGACCCATCCCACAAAGGCCCACGGCAGCCCAGATAAGCTGTCGGATGAACTGCGGACTCGCCTGCGGTGATCCGTCATAGGTTGCGCTGTAGAGCCCAAGCAGGCCAAGACCCAGCAGCCCGACCGTCAGACAAAATAATATCCAGTCGAAATGCTCAACCAGACGTCTGTCGAATCCCATCACTTTCTCGATTCCGTTGCTCAACGATACGAAAATATGCTTCCAAAACCTGACGAACAACAGGTGCAGCAACGGCTCCACCGCCCTTACCGGCGTGCTCAATCAGACAGGCAACCGCAATTTGAGGGTTCTGGACCGGTGCAAAGGCGATAAACCAGGCGTGGTCTCGGTGGTGGCGGGGGACTTTCTCTTCTTCATCATGTATACGACTCACCACCTGCGAGGTTCCCGTTTTACCGGCTACTTCAATATGGGGAAGAAGGGCCTTCTTTCCCGTCCCCCGCTCGCCGTGCACTACTTCTCGCATCCCATCTCGAACGACGCGGAGATGCTCTTCAGAGATGTTCATTCGCGTAATGACCTTTGGAGAATAGGTCTGAATAGACTCTCCATCAGCGCCGTTCACCTGTGTGACGAAGAAAGGGCGATAGACAACTCCCCCGTTTACAAGCGCCGCAGTCGCAACAGCCATCTGGAGAGGTGTTGTGAGCACATAGCTTTGCCCAATCACAACGGACAGCGTCTCACCCTCATACCATGGGGCGTTGAAACGACGCCGTTTCCATTCGATGTCAGGAATCACGCCTGATGATGCAGCAAGGGTAATACCGAGGTCTTGGCCTAACCAAAACCGACGAGTAGCCTGAGCAATCTTCCGTATCCCGAGACGTTGTCCAACCTTGTAGAAATAGACATCACACGACTGGGCGAGAGCCTGTTTCAAATCCACCCAGCCATGCCCAGACCGCTTCCAACAGTGAAAGGTGCGTCCACCAAAAGGCAGGCCTCCCTGACAGTTGAATCGTGTCTCAGGCGTAATAATCCCTTCCTCCAACGCCGCCAGTGCCATAAAGGGCTTAAAGGTCGATCCTGGAGGATATTGGCCCCGGAGGGCCCGATTGGTAAGCGGACGTAGGGGATCTTCTACGAGCGTCCGCCATTCGTTGGGCTTGATACTGAGCGCAAAGAGATTCGGATCAAATGTGGGACGACTGGCCAGGGCCAGCACCTCTCCGGTCTCGACGGCAAGGACCACAACGGCCCCCTCTGCCTCTCCTAGAGCCTGCTCGACCTGTTCTTGCAATTCAAGATCAAGCGTTAGGTGCAAATTGTATCCGGGCTGGGTCTTCACTTCATCTAAAACACGTAATTTTCTTCCCGCTGCATCAACTTCAATCTGCTGTCCACCATTATATCCACGCAGTTCCTCTTCCCAGGCTTTCTCTAATCCGACCTTGCCAACAAGGTCACCCTGCCGGTACCTCTTATTTTCAACGAGCTCGGTCTGATTCACTTCACCGATATAGCCTACGAGGTGGGCAGCAAGATTCCCTGCAGGATAGAAGCGCTTGAGACTCGCCTCAACCGTGACACCGGGCAAGTCTAACTGGTGAGCTTCGATCGCAGCCAGCGTATCCCAAGAGATATCACGGGCTACCGAGATGCCTTCGTATGCTGGCCGACGTGGATTCCGGGGAGCCTTTCCTTCTAAAAAATCTGCGGCCTCAGGCACATACGATACGAGAGTATGGAGCGTTGTCAGACGATCTTGCACGTCTTCTGGGACCAGAATAACATCAAACGACGGGTGATTTCCTACGACGACCCGTCCGGTTCGATCAAGCATGAGGCCCCGTATAGACGGCAGCCGTTTCAGGCGAATACGATTCTTTTCCGACAGTATTCGGAAACGATCACCCTCCACTATCTGTAGCTGCCACAACCGAAAGCCCAGAGCACAAAAAATAAACAGGACGATGAGACTAATGACACCGATACGGCGGTAGCACGCGGTAAGCGTTTCCTGAGATGCAAAGACCTCTGACGGCTCGTCCATTTATACCCTGGCGATAGCGCGCTCCCCCCTTGCCAGGAGGACAAAGATGAGCGGGGTCAGGGAGAGCGCTAGGAGTAAATCCCACAGCACGTATTGTGAGAGAAAAAACCAAATGGGAGTGACTGCCCAGTGTACTTCGAGCAGTGCGAGAAAGGTGCCTGCCTTCAAGAGGACTGCGCCGGCGACGAGTCCGAGGACACAGAGAGGATTCTGAATCCACAGTCTTTGGGACAAGAGTTTTGTCACGGTAAAAACAAGACTCATGGCGAGAGTCCACATTCCCGCTGGAGCCCCTGAACAGCTATCTAGCATATACCCCAAGAAAAAAGCGCTTGCTGCCCCCGCCATGGCACCGTGGTAAATGCCAAGATAGACACAGAAGATGAGTAAAAGATCAGGAACAAATGGGAGGTGAGAGAAAGCTGTTGTTTGTAAAAGAACCGCTCCGACTCCGCAGGCTCCAAGGAGTCCAAATGTCCGGAGCCTATTCGTTTCGGAAGGGCTCGGCTCCTGCTCGGACGACAGCTGGAGCAACCACCAAGACTTCTTCGATCTCTGCGAGTTCAGCACTCAGCGTAACCTCTATGTCTTGAAATATCTCGTCATCTCGTGTGGCAACTTGCGTCACGCGCCCAATCTGCTGCCCTTTCGGAAAGACCCCGTCAAGCCCAGAAGTAATGATTATATCCCCAACCACGACATCGCTACCCTGCTGAACATATTTCAATTGGCAGTTCCCAGCAATGGAGCCAGACACGATCCCAGAGACACGCGAACGCTGAACGAGGGCATCGACTCCACTATTGGCGGAGGAGATCAGGAGAAGGTGAGCGGCATGTGGACTAACAGACACAATTTTTCCTACAACACCAGCTGGGGTGAGCACGGCCATCTCTTTCTGGATTCCGTGCCGTTCCCCTTTGTCTAACACCGCCGTATGCGTCCATGTCCCAGGATTTCGTCCAATGACGCGTGCGGCAATTGACGTATCTGCGCTTTGCGCCCGTAAACCCAGCAGCAGTTCTAAGCGCTGATTTGCCAGCTCTAATTCGAACAGCCGTTCCTGCGTCTGCTCAAGTGCTTCAAGCCGAGCGCGGAGCGCTTCATTGTTTTGATGGACGGAGAGTAGGTCACCATATTGATCAAGGATTTTTCCTGTGCCCTGGACCACTACCGTCGCTCCGACTTGAAGGGGTTTCATCACTTCGAGAAACAGCACGCCAACAGGGTCGATCCGGTACGGAGACCGGGCGTTCACTGTCGCCAACAGTAATGCGATAAAAAGAAAGAAACCGCAGGATAAGAGCAGACGATATCTGTAGAGGAGCTCAAGCATGCTTCACACTCAAGGCACAGCAACCTCTCTGAGAAAAGAGAGTTCTTCGAGCGCTTTTCCCGCTCCCATCACAACCGCAGTCAAAGGATCCTCAGCCTGGACTACCGGCAGCCCGGTTTCCGCACTCAACAGAACGTCGAGGTTGCGCAGGAGGGCACCACCTCCAGACAACACGATCCCGTTCTCAACGATGTCCGAAGCCAGTTCAGGCGGCGTTCGTTCCAGCGCGACTTGGACCGCCTCGACAATCTGATTAATAGGCTCAATCAAGGGCTCACGCATCTCTTCAGCGGAGAGTTCTACCGTCTTTGGAATCCCCGTCATCAGATCACGGCCTTTAATTTCCATGGTGAGCTCTTCTTCTATGGGATGGGCTGAGCCTATGGTAATTTTTATCAATTCGGCCGTTCGTTCACCTATTAAGAGATTATATTTTCGTTTGACATACTGAATAATTGCCTCATCCATTTTATCACCGCCAGACCGCACCGAACACGAGAACACAATGCCCGCAAGCGAGATCACAGCAACTTCCGTCGTCCCACCACCGATGTCAACAATCATGTTACCGATGGGCTCGGTGACCGGGAGTCCAGCCCCGATAGCAGCCGCCATGGGTTCCTCCATCAGGTAAACCTCACGCGCCCCTGCGGACTCAGCAGACTCCTTGACAGCGCGCTTTTCTACCGCTGTACTGCCATTGGGTATACAAATGACAATGCGTGGCCGCATCAGGGCGCGGCGGCTATGGACCTTACGAATAAAATAGCGCAGCATCGCCTCGGTTGTCTCGAAATCCGCAATCACTCCGTCCCTGAGAGGTCGGATAGCGACAATATTTCCAGGCGTTCTGCCGAGCATCCGCTTTGCTTCGATACCGACCGCAAGAACGCGACGAGCCCCTCGAGTCGCCTCCTGTTGTACTGCAACAACGGAAGACTCATTGCACATTATCCCATGACCCTTTACATAGATCAGGGTATTCGCTGTGCCCAGGTCAACTGCCATGTCAACCGACAGCGCTCCCCACAGCGCGTTAAGAACCATGTTTTATTTCCTTCGTTCTTCGAGTGGAACCTAATAGAACAAGGTTTCTAGCAGAATTTTACTAGTAGGACAAGTCCTTGTAATACAGTTGCTTTTTCTTCAACTATCTACTATGGCATGATGAAATAGGAGGTCAACCCATATGCTTGACTTTATGCGTCAACGGGCTCGGTCAGTTTGGACCAAAGCACTCTTTTTGATTATTGCGCTTGTCTTCGTGTTTTTTGGTGTTGGGAGCTTTGGAGACGACGCACAGGTGCAAATCATCGTAACGGTCGATGATGATCCTATCACCCTTCAGGAATTCCAGCGCGCCTATCGGAACGTCGAGGCTAATTACCGGGAAATCTATAAAGAACGTTTTACTCCAGAGCTCGCCCAGCAGATGAATCTGCGACAACAGACGCTTGATCAGCTCGTTGATACGAAGTTGTTGGCTAAAGAAGCGCGTCGGATTGGTTTCAGAGCATCAGATGAAGACGTGCGACAAGAGATCGCCACCTCCCCCACCTTTCACAGCTACGGCTCTTTCAGCCCAGACCGCTACCGTCGGCTCTTACGGTATTTACGCATGACTCCTCAGGAGTTTGAAGAGCAGCAACGGAACCGGCTCGTTATCGAGAGATTCCAAAAATTCATTCACGGATCAATCCGCGCTACAGATTATGAGGTAGAGGAATTATTTCGTTTTGAACAAGAAGAAGTGAATCTCGCTTTCCTCAAAATCGCCTCGGCAGATCTGGTTGATCTGGTCACAATCACTGAACAGCAGGTACGCGAATTCTACACCAAAAACACGGAATCTTTCCGGATACCGGAGCGTGTCCGACTACGTTATGTCTCGTATGCACCGGAAGACTTTGAATCAGATGCCTCGGTCTCTGAAGATGAGGTGCTCGATTTTTACAACACTCATAAAGATGATCGCTTTACGGAAGAGAAGCAGGTCCAAGCCCGTCATATTCTCTTCTCTCTGGTTGACGGCGTCTCAGATGAAAGGAAAGCGGCCACGCGAAGTACGGCGCAAGGAATCCTCGAACGAGCGCGTAAGGGAGAAGATTTTGCTGCCCTTGCCGAGGAATACTCACAGGATACGGGAACGGCAAGCAACGGCGGAGATCTCGGCCTTTTTGGGCGGGGCCGTATGGTCAAGCCGTTTGAAGAGACCGCTTTCGACATGGAGGTTGGACAAGTGAGCGACCTTGTCGAAACAACCTTCGGCTTTCATATCATCAAGGTTGAGGCAATCCAGCCCGAGCGTATCAAATCGCTCGAAGAAGTCGCCGATACAGTCACCGAAGAATTGCTGGAACGGAAAAGTCGAGCCATTGCAGAGAAACGGGCACGGGAGGATCGGAAGAACATTGCCGGTGGCACAACGCTCCTACAGTTTGCCGAATCCGTTGGACTAGAGGCAGAGGAAACTCCACTTGTCAATCAGAACGAGACGATTCCAGGCCTTGGCCGTCGGCCAAAACTCGTTGAAACAGCCTTTGGACAGTCACCAGGACAAATCAGCGATCCCGTTCAAGTTGATAACACTTGGTTCCTGGTATCGCTCACGGAACGGGTACCCTCTCGGATTCCAGCATTGACGACAGTGCAAGAAGAGGTTGAAGAACGCTACCGGAGTGAACAAGCCGAACGCTTAGCCCAGGAGAAAGCAGACAAACTCCTCACGAAGCTCAAGGAGACAAAGGATTTGGCCAGTTTGGCAAAAGCAGAAGCGCTCACAGTAGAAGAGACTGGGGCGTTTGCGCGTCGGGGCGGTTATATTCCAAAGATCGGTGTTGTGCCGGATCTGAAAACCGAGGCATTCCGATTAACACCAGAAGCCCCTGTCGCCCCCAAGAGCTATACATGGGGAGGGAATACTTTTGTTGCGGTTCTTAAAGAATATATTCCGGCCGATCCGGGACAACTCGAAGAGCAGCGTGATGACCTTCGTCAGTCGCTTCTCCAAAGAAAAAAAACGGCAGCCTATCAGGAGCTCACGAAATATTTAAAAGAGCGGGCAAAGATTAAATATAATCAGCGGAATCTGTTAAGCGCGCTATAGCTGGGAATGACACAGCCTGACCATAGGGAGAACAGGTATCATGTTGCAAGTAGGAGACACTGCGCCAGACTTTACGGTCAAGACACACGAAGGCAACGATCTGTCTTTATCGGCCTTACGTGGCAAAAAGATCCTTTTATGGTTTTATCCAAAAGCCGATACTCCTGGCTGAACGATTGAGGGTCGTGGGTTCTGCGACCAGATTGAAGACTTCAAATCGCAAAATGTTGAGGTTTTGGGAATCAGCTTTGATACGGTTGAGGAAAACGCCGCTTTTGCGAAAAAATTCAGCTTTCCGTACGCGCTTCTGTGTGACACGACTCGGAGTATAGGTCTGGCGTATGGTGCGTGTCAGAATGCCAGCGCAGGCTTCGCCAATCGGATCAGCTACCTGATCGATGAGGAGGGTAAGGTGCAACGCGTATACGCCTCCGTCAATCCCCGCGTTCACCCCGCTGAGGTGCTGGCCGATCTTGTTTCGTAGACATCGCTAGAGAGATTCGTCCTGCCCGTGCTCGCTCTTCGCCCCCTGCAGAGCCGCCTCGTACACCAGCTTGAGCGCAATATTTTTTTCTTGGGCGAGGCGTTTACAGTCGTCATATTCTGGAGCACAGTTGACCTGCCCGTTGGGCTGATAGGCAACTTTGACTCTGACCGGGCCGTATTTGGTTTGGACCTCTTTCTGCTCCCGCCGGAGTGCCAGACGATCGACCGGATAGGAGCGGATGCCTAGCGTCGAAGTCTCGTTAAAAATTATGTCAGAAAGCTGGCCCTGATCCTGAGGAGCGCATAAAACCCAGAGGAAAATCCCCGGTCGATTCTTCTTCATTTGAATCGATGAGAGAAAGACATCCCGGGCACCTACAGCAAAGAGCTGCTCCATGACATGTTCGTACCACTCTGGATTGAGGTCATCGATATTCGTCTCCAGTACGAGCAATTGTTCGTGTTGCACCTCAGAGACTGGGTGTCCGAGACAGACCCGGAGGACATTGGGCCGATCAGACAGAGTACGTGCTCCTGCGCCATAGCCTACCTGTGTAATGGAAAATAAGGGTGGCCCGGGTTGGGCCAAGGTGGCGAGAATAGCCGCCCCGGTAGGCGTGACCAGTTCAGACTGGCCGTCTTCGAATCGAACGGGCATTCCTTTTACAAGCTCCGCAGTGGCAGGGCCGGGCACGGGCAACGTGCCGTGGCGAGAGGATACGAATCCGCTTCCCATGGGAAGCGGGCTAGCGTACATGGCCTGTATCTCTAAAGCGTCAAAGCCGATGGCCGCACCAACAATGTCAAGAATCGAATCAACCGCACCAACCTCATGAAAGTGGACATCCGCAACTGAGGTATTATGAACGTGAGCCTCGGCTTCAGCGAGTCGGGTGAAAATCTTGAGCGCGGTTGTTTTTACTGCTCTACTCAGCCGACTTGCTTCCAGCATGTCGGCAATGGAACGAAAGCTGCGTTCGTGCTGTTGCGTATTGATGCTTACATCGAACTTGATCGCGCGAATGCCACTGTGAACCCGCTCCGATTGATGCAGCGTGTAACCAGTGAGCGGGAGCTTGGAGCATTCGGCTTTCAGCAGATCAAGCGATAAACCCAGGTCAAGGAGCGCACCGATGACCATGTCACCGCTGATACCGGAGAACGCATCGAAGTAGGCAATTTTCATAATATCACTCGGAGCGTATCAGGTCCGAACTTTATTGAGGTATCGCCCCAATTTCTCATAGCCAGACCGTCTAGATTGAGTGGGTATAAGAGGAAAATATCAAACCAAAGTGTACGCATGGGTGGAACTCAGTTCGTAAATAATCCAGATTCCCAATGCCACGCTTGTAGCACCGGCCGCAATACGGAGAGACAAGTTCGCCTCCTGGAGATGTCTTTGCGTGAGCGAAAAGAGGGCCCCAAAAAAAAGACTTGCGGCCCCCATGCCCAGTATGGATCCGCAGCCAAAGGACACGATGTAGAGCAGGCTTTCCACGGAAGACGGAGCCGTTGCCACTGTCAGCAGGAGCACGGCGGCGCCGCCGGCTAATCCATGGACCATACCGACGAGGAGAGGCTTCCATCCTGTTTCCCCTCCATGTTGATGGAAGTGTTCTGGCCCCTCCCCATGTGCATGAAAATGGAGGTGCGTACTTCCTCCGTGAGTATGTGGGTGGAGGTGAATCCGCCGGCGCCGACAGTCGAGTAGGGTCACGAATCCTAAACCGACGAGCATGACCCCAACCAAGCCTTCTAGAGAGAGCTCTAGTAAAGGGGGAATGCTCACCTGGAGGATGAGAACAACCCCGCCAACGGCCAAGAGCGTGGCCGAGTGGCCAAGCCCCCAGATAACGCCAAAACGGACACCTTTCCATAGAGAGCACTGAGGCGTAACGAGCGTTGAGACAGCAACGAGGTGGTCTGCCTCAAAGGCATGCCTGAGTCCGAGTAAAAAACCAAAGACAAGAACTGATGCGAAACTCACCGCTCACATCCCCCTTCCATGATTCCCTTCGTAGCATAGGGAAGACCGCTATGTCTCGGCCACTTGCGCCGCAGCCGAGTTGCAAGTGCTCGCGTTGGCCTGGGTGGAAGACTGTGGTAAAAAAATAGAGATGATGCGGATTGTCCTCTTGAGCTTTGTCTGTTTTAGTCTAGCACTCAACGTGCCCATCCTGGCGCAGCCCTCACATTACGGCGATACGGGGGACAACCTCGGGACGTGGAAGTGGGGGTCAACATCGCCGCGTCAGGCTGACGATTTTGAAGAAGAGGATGACTACTACGGGACAACCTGGGAACAGATGTATGAGGAGCGTCTGTACGAGCAGGAACTTGAAAAAGAAGGCGAGCCTTCCTCATTTTCGCTGTTAAGCGCTCCTGCCAAGATATGGCGTTTCTTTTGGCCCCAAAAAGATAAAGACACGCTCGAGTAGTACGCAAAACATCGCTGAACCCTAGCCGCTACGCCCCTTCCCCTCCGCGGTTCGTCCTGCAGTTTTCTCAGCCGCAACCAGATACAAGGTCAGCTTTGTCCGCTCCAGGGTAAAGCGAATATGGTCGCCTGGCTTGAGTTCGTGGAGCAGACTGGGCTTATTCACTTCAAAGCTCATAGTCATGGCATCCATAAAGCCTGGAATGTCTTCGTGCGCGACGACAATGCGCCGATCCGGGACCACGACCTTTTCGACAATCCCTTCGCCCGTGAGAATTTCAGGAGCGGGCGCAGGACCGCAGCCCACACTCATCCCAAAGAGCACACACAAAACAAGGCTGAATGTCTTCACGGCGACGAATGGACGGGCGTTTTATTGCATGGGAGAAAATTTTGTTGGGCTTAGAATTTTATTACTCTGGCTGAGGATCACTCCGCGCAGTCGTTTGGCCACTTCGGCCCGGCGTGGGTCCTTGGCCCAACGTGCCCACTTCTCCTGTCGCTCATTCAGGTCGTTATATGCCCAGAGGTGGACGACTTCGTTCAGCTGACCAATCTCGCTATACCAGAATCCGGCGGGCTTGATCCCGTGTTCCGCTACGCCGGGCAGGATTATCGTTTCTGCAACTTCGAGATATTCGGCCAGACCGCCAAAGGCGAGTTGGTAGGTTCGTAATTCGTAAATCATAAGGCTTCCTCCACAAGGGGTACAATCCTCCATCTATCCCACCCGAGTCAGAAGTCAAGCTTGCCTGTCGCTTGACTCTTCCGCCTCTCTTCCGTTACAGCTCATACATATCGAACGAGAAAAAGAGGAGGCAGCTATGGCTCTTGATCCCCAGAAAACGGCGCTGATCGTCATAGACGTTCAGAATGACTACTTTGATGGGAAATGGCCCATCCCTGATGGGAACGCGGCACTGGACAACATTGAAGCCGCGATTGAAGCCAGCCAACAAACGGGCGCCAAGGTCATCTATGTTCAGCATGAAGTCCTGAATCCCGAGCGGGGGATTTTCATTCGGGGCACTAATGGATTTGAACTCCATCCGCGTCTCAAACCTCGACCCGAAGACCACCGTATCGTCAAATATTATCCCGGATCGTTTTCCAAAACCGACCTGGAAGAGACCCTGCGAAAAGACGGCATCGAGACCTTAGTCGTCTCGGGTTATATGACGCATATGTGCTGCGACACGACCGCACGCGAGGGATTTCACCGCGATTTTCGCGTCTTATTTTTGAACGATGCAACAGCGACGCGCGACGGTGCGCATCCCACACTGGGGAAAATAGCGCATAATGAATTACACCGCTCCACCTTGATTACCCAAGCCTCGATGTTCGCCGAGGTCCTCCCTACCCAGGAACTGGTTGAGCGTTTACAGACGAGTTAAACACGCCTGAAAAGCGGAGAGACCGGGTGTCGCCGCGTCTCTCCGCTTACTTCCTGAAATACGGGATAATGTGTTCGCCCAGCAGTTCCACTACACGGTAGGCATGAGAGGCTTCCATGCCTGGCCACCAGATTCGAAAAATAAAGTGGTCAATCCCGAGCTGGTGATGATGGGCTTCGATTTGTTCAGCAACCTCTTCAATGCTGCCCAGAATAAAACGATCCCTGGCCAATTCCTCAAACGATACGCGAAACGATTCCTCGCCGGGTAGTTCCTTGTCCTGTCCCCAGTCGGCATAGGCTTGATATTTTTTCTCCAAATACGGCTGAGCAATAGCCAGCGATTCGTCACGCGTTTTGGCGACGTGCATTTCCTTGATAATAGGGATCTCCGGCACAGCGTTATGGCCGGCCGCAGCCAGAGTGTCTTTGTACAAGCCCATCTGCCGTTTCAGGGTGTGGAGAGTGGCATGCGGATTGACCAGCCATGAGCATCCCAGGCGGCCGGCACGCTCAATGGCACTATCATTGTTCGCAGCAATCCAGATAGGCGGATGCGGTTGCTGGACGGGCCGAATCGTACTCGTCGCGTTTTCGATGCTGAAATGATTGCCCCGGAAGGACACGTTTTCTTCGGTCCACAGACGACGGATGAGTTCCAGGGACTCCTCAAAACGAGGAATACGGTCACGGCGGCGTGTATTAAACCCCTGATACTCGATATCTCGATAGCCGAGCCCAACACCAAATACGGCGCGCCCTTCACTGATGACATCAAGCGAGGCCACATCTTCAGCCAGACCGACTGGACTGTACAGCGGGAGCAGAATTACCGACAGCACGAGTGACATCGAACCACTCTCGGCCGCCAGCCGTGACAGCAGCGGCAGGCTTTGGATATTCTGATACGGTGGAGCGAGGAAGTGCTGACCGCAGGCAATTGAGTCGAGGCCGGCATCTCGCGCGAGTCGAGTCAGTTCAACGGTTTCCCTCAATCGTTGAACAGGTGAATCCGTTCGGGGATGCTGGGGCATGGCCATGATGCCAAATTTGATCATGCTGCGTCTCCTGGAGAAAAAGGGCAGGCACCAGCGGACCGCCCCTTCCCTATCCCGTTGACAATCCGTTCTGCCTAGAGCACTTCTTTGGCCAGAGATTCCAATTCTGCGAGGACGGCGTCCTCGCCTTTCTCACTCTGCGTCAGCCATATGGTGACATGATCCACACCAGCGGATTGCAGCTCACCGATTTCCTCTTTGGTGCGGAATTTGCCGGGCCAGCCAAAGGCCAGGACAGAGATTTCTTTTGGGTCGCGGCCCGCCTGTTCGGCCATCTCGTTGAGGCGCTGTCGCCCGGCTTGAATGTCTTCCACAGGGGAAAGAACAGGCATCCAGCCGTCTCCCCATTCGACCACCCGCTTAAAGACATATTTTGACGAGCCGCCCATGTATACCGGCGGATGAGGTTTTCGGGCAGGTTTCGGGAAGGAACGGACGGCCGGGAAATCGTAGTACTTGCCGTGATACTCGGCCTCGTCCTGCGTCCAGAGTTCCTTCATGGCCAGGACGGCGTCTTTGGTTTGTCCCCAGCGGTGATCAAAGTCACCCCCCATGATCTCCGTCTCTTCTCTCAGCCAGCCAGCCCCAATACCAAAGATGAAACGACCACCTGAGAAGTGATCTAAGGTCGCGACTTCTTTGGCCAATTCAAGCGGATTGCGCTCCGGGATCAGACAAATCCCCGTACCGAGTTCAATCGTCTTGGTCACGGCCGAGGCCCGCGCCAACGACACAAACGGGTCAGTAATACGGCCGTACTCGTCTGGAATGATGCCGTCTTCCGAGGCTGGATAGGGCGAGCTGGTTCTGATCGGAATAATCGCGTGTTCAGGTACCCAATAGGACGCAAAACCCAATTCCTCCGCGCGTTTTGCAATGATGGCCGGATCAACCGAGCGATCGATACAGAACTCGAAAACCCCAATTTTCATATATCCCTCCTTAGTCTTCTGTCTTGATATCGCGCTGCTGACTCTAGCACGGGCCTCTTGGTACGCCTAGCAGAGATAGTGTTCTTTCGCGGTGTTCTTCGATAGTATGCCCGGCATCTTCATGATTTCAGGCGACAGAGAGCTGTCGTGCTAGAGGGAGGATTGACATCTATGCGGATGATTTTAGTCGGGCCACCGGGGGCGGGCAAAGGGACGCAAGCCGTCCATCTCGTCGAACGGTTCAAGATTTCTCATATCTCAACCGGTGATATGTTACGCGCTGCGGTGAGTGAAGGGACCGAGTTAGGCAAACAGGCGGACGACTATATGAAGGCCGGTGGGTTGGTGCCGGATGACATCGTCATCGCGATGGTGATAGAGCGGATTGGAAAACCGGACTGCGCAAAAGGCTTTATGTTAGATGGATTCCCACGCACCCGGCCCCAGGCTGAGGCCCTGGATGTCGAACTGCAGAAGGCCGGGGTTGCCTTAGATGTTGTGCTGCAAATTGAAGTCCCGGACGATCTGATTGTCGCACGCATTACCGGCCGACGCCTGGACCCCGATACGGGAGATATCTACCATACGAAATTCAAACCGCCACCGGCAAATATTGCCGGTCGGGTGATTCAGCGCAAGGATGACACTGAAGAGGCCTGCCGGGCCAGGCTCGAAAAATACCACTCGGAAACGGCACCGATTATCCCTTTTTATGAAGCCCAAGGAACGCTGAAACGGGTGGATGGTAACGCCGCACCGGACGAGGTCAGCCGGCGTATTGAGCAAGTGTTGGGTTAGGGGCTTAACGCATGCTAACGGAGGGGCGCTTAATGAAGTGTCCCTCCGTCTCAGGCTGATATTGGCACCGCGCTTTTACGGCAGAGCAAAGACGGCAACGGCGCTCCCCGGTGTGGTGTGGGGATATTTCCCTACGATGTCCACGACCAAGCCCCCGGCGCCACTGGGAACGGCAACGTATTGTTTGCCTCCAACCTTGTAGGAGATCGGTTGTCCTCGAACCGCTGACCCGGTCTGAAACTTCCACAAGACTTCGCCCGTTGCGTCATCCAAGGCCAGCGCAAATCCCTTTTGGTTGCCCGTAAAGACGAGTCCGCCGGCTGTGGCGAGCGCCCCTCCCACCATCGGCCACTCGTCCTTGTAGCGCCACTTCACCTCGCCGCTGGTCGGGTCTATGGCCGTGACGTGGCCGTAGGCCGTGCCGAGGTCGCCCTGCGTCTGTCCAGGCCCTCCGCCCCAGAATGGGATGCCCTTGATAAAAATAGACCTCGCCTTTTCCATTTTTCCGCAACTCTCAATCGTCGGGACAAAGATAAGGTTGGCCAGTGGACTGTAAGCTGCGGCATACGAGCCGTTTTGTCCCCCCACGTTCCCGGGACAGATGAGTTCTGGATTGCCTCCTTCCATGGGTACATACTGAGGGTCAACGATCGGACGACCATTTTCGTCCAGCCCTTTCGCCCAATTGAGTTGCTCAACATACTGAGAGCCATGCAGAAACTTCCCATCCCCGCGATTCAGGACATACATATACCCATTCCGATTGGGCTGGGCTAAGGCTTTCACAGACTGCCCGCTACGCGTAACGTCGAGCAGAAACATGCCCGTGTTGCCATCATAGTCCCAGACGTCGTGTGGGGTGAATTGGAAGTACCATTTGATCTCACCACTGTCTGGGTCAAGGGCTAACGCCGAGTTCGTGTAGAGATTATCGCCCTCACGTCCATCACCGTTCCAGTCAGGAGCCGGGTTGCCCGTTGCCCAGTACACCAAGTCAAGGTCCGCATCATACGAGCCCGTCACCCAGGCCGGACCGCCGCCTTGCTTATACGAATCACCGGCCCAGGTCTCGACACCAGGCTCGCCTTCGTCAGGCACGGTATAACGACGCCACTTACGCTCCCCCGTCTCAAGATCATAGGCATCGATATAGCCACGAATGCCATATTCACCGCCCGCAATACCAACAATGACGTTATCTCGAACAATCAATGGTGCTAGGGTAAAGCTAAAGCCGCCCGCATAGTCGTCGGTTTTAGTATTCCACACAACAGTACCGGTTTTTCTGTCGAGCGCGACAATACGCGCATCCAGGGTAGCCATAATGACCTTGTCCCCAGCCAGTGCCGCACCCCGATTGCCCGGCCCGCAGCAAATTCGCATATCGTCCGGTAATTCATGATCGTATTTCCAGAGCGGTTTGCCCGTTGCCGCATCTAAGGCAAACAGCTTGTTGTAGGCCGCAGTAAGATACATGACGCCATCGGCAACCACCGGTGAGGCTTGCATTTGTGCCGGCACACCGGTTTGGAAAATCCAGGCGGCCTGGAGTTTTTTGACATTCTGGCGGTCAATATCCGTCAGTGGGCTGAAGCGCCAGCCGGCATAATTCCCGCCGTACATCAACCAGTCATTGGCCGGCTCCTGGAGTAAGCGCTCCTGCGTCACCGGCTGAAGCGTGTCAGCGTCAAGCGCGTTGGGAGAGAGAAACAGGAGCGTGACTGCTCCTGCTAAAAATTTCCACGACCAGGAACCTCGCATGGGTAATGCCTCCTCGGAGTGATTTCCAATCGAAAAATGTGGTCGAACCCTACTGATTTTTATACCAGAGGTCAAGAAAGAAGACATTACATACGCCCCGGACTCTTAAGGAAAGAGGCGTAATCTTCTCCCCACGAAGAGCGCCCCGGCGATACCGAATAGAACGATCGCTCCGTGCGTCCAGCCGTTCCAGACGAGTACATACGGGTCCCGCAGACGTGGTCCGGTTATACCGGGAATGCTGGGGAGATCCCCATCTCCAGCTCCCACCTTCAGCTGCGCCTTCATGCCTTTTTCCATATGCTGAGCAACGTCACAGTGCACCAGATAGGTCTTATCTCCTGGCGGAAGAATAAAAGTGCTTGTCCGCTGTCCTTTACCTGCCACCTCAAGCGTGAACATACCCATAGGATAGATGTAGCGTGGTAGGCCGTGCAGCATCCACTGGTGACGAACGGTGTCTGTATTGATGAGCGTTACCGTGAGTTTCGTACATGGCGCAAAGCGCCATTCGTTTCGATCATACGAGAACATCGTCCCCGGCTGGGCAAATTCTTTGCCGGCACGAACAGTGATCTCGTGTTCACCAGAAAGACGTGGACAGCCCCGAGGGAGTTGGTCCGTATTTTCATTCATCACCATACCCGTAGTATCGAGTTGCATGCCATGATGCGCATGATGATGGTGAGACTTATGCTCTTGAGTCGAGCCGACCTCGCTGGAAAGCAAGACAGACAAGGCGCATACGACCAGTGTAGAGACAGCCTTCCGCAGTTGCCCTCCCCGGAACACCTCCGCCCTCTTTTGACTATTTTTCCTCAGAAAAAATCCCATCAAAGATTCCTCTTAGCGGTATCGAACCCGTCGCTTGCTCAAGGCGAAGGCCGCACCGATGAGGAGACCGATACCTATCCCAAGTATGAGGGCATAACTCAAGGGCAGGGAACGAGCACTGGCCTCCCCAAGCAGACCGAAGTCCTTCAGTCCGGCCCAGATGGGAAGCTTTTTTTGATAATACTCCTTGGTGAAAAACGGCGCCCAGTCCATTCCCTGTGTTTTCGGCTGACCGGATGTGTCCAAATAGTCCTGGTAGACAATGGCGCTAATATTTCCACCAGGATTGATCCCATCAGTGGTGATCGCTTTTTCCTTGTGGTCGTGGAGCAACCAGATGCCTGGCCCATAATTATGCAGGCCGTCATCAGTAGTGTTGAGAAGAAGATCCACCCGTTGGGCCGGGCTAATCCAGACCACATCACGAGTGATTTGCGCAGCCGGATTATGTTCGACACCATCATAATGCGTCAGTGTGACTTTATGCCCATGTGTATGGAGGGAAACGCCTTCTGCTCCGCCGTTAAGCACGCGCAGTTTGACGCGTTCATTCGGAGCAACAACGATCAGCGACTCACGGGTCGTGTAGGGAAAGGAACGGCCGTTGAGTAGGAAATAGTCGGGGTCTTGATCTGTAATATCATAGCGGCGATTGGTCATCTCGGCGATCAATCGGGGATCACCTGCGGTCTGAATAATATTATTCAACGCCGGATCAATGTCCTGGTAGTGCAGATCGAATTCCCGGTCATAGGACTCTCTGACTGCGGCAGAGACAGCACGTACCCGGCCGGCCCCGATATTGAGCGTTTGGAGCCAGTTATTCGGCCGGTTGTCCTCAACTACAAACATCCCCTGGAGCCCCATCAGAATATGGACATGTGGTTGGACGTGACAGTGATAAAACATCGTCCCCGTTTGACGCGGAGTCATTTCATAGGAGCGGCTCTCCCCTGGTGAGACTGGCATTTCGCTCGCAATCGGCACTCCATCATTTCCCTCACCAGTGGCGTCAACAAAGGGATGGTCAACCCCGTGGAAGTGTATGGTGTGTGGCAGATAATGCGTATTCTCCAAGGTTACCCGGAGCGTATCACCCCGCTCTACACGAATCACCGGAGACGGGGCTCGCAAGGTCGGATGTGCCCACTCGCTCTCAAAATTTTCAGTTGCCATACCGCGTGATTTTGGCGCGAAAACCCAGAGTCCGGGCTGGACACCCGGCGCAATGGCGTAGGCGGGAAACGGGGCAGGATCATCCGGCGAGTGCCCATTCAGTTCTACGACTTCAAGCCGGACATGAATCTCGTCAGGATCGCCATCCCCGTCTCTGTCGTTCTCTTTCACCACGGTATTTGGCGTCAGCCGGGTCTCCATAAGGGTGTGCAGACTAATATTATTCGTTCCTTTGACAAAGGCCGCAATTTCGGCCGGATTGTCTGGGGCACACACGGGGGAGGCTTCTATGGCAACATCTTCAAGCGTCTGGGACTCCCGCCAGTCTGCATGTCTGTCCAGACAGAATGGCTCCACACTGACAGGACTTATTTGACGGCTGGGGGGTGGCTCCTGGTAAGACTCTTCACCAAGATATTGATACGCAACGTCTTGTATTGAGCGGGGGAGCCAGGTACGCGGCACGAGAAAGAGCGTACCGATAGCAAGCACACTAAGCAAAAAGAAGAAAAGCAGACCGCGGAGCCACATCGTTCAACATGTACTGTGAACAGGGCGTTCGGGAAAGGGGGGCTGTCCGGTTCCGCAGCTATCCCTTGAGCGGGGTCGAGACTTTTTTCACAGAAAACGGTGGCCAACCGCGTTTACCACCGACAACGTAATAGCCGACGCCACAGCCGATAAGCAGGCCCGCGATCAAGACCAGCATGGTATTTGAGAGAGAAGCGACGCGGATTGGAAACCGCGCTGCCCCATCAACCCCGTCAACTGTCATCAGGGCCGTATACTGTCCAGGCACGTCAAAATTGACTTCAGCGTTCACTACACCGCTGGGATATACCCGCGCCGGAATATCAAGTAACAGTCGCGGTTCAGCCGCATTGGTTTCCTCAATAATCCGAACCGTGGCCGATTTCTTGCGCAATTCAGGATCAATCAGATCAAAAACGAGAATCGCACTCCCAGTCTGAGGAACGCTCCGACAGAACTCCTCGGTTGCGTATTCCTGCGGTTGGTAGGCAGAAAAATGGACCAGATAGACGCCTGCCCGCTCTACGCAGGGGTCCAGATCCATGGCGACACCCCCATGTCCCCAGGCTCCTATTGGGACAAGGAGCAGGGCAACGAGAAGGAACAGTTTCACAGCGCTGTCCAGTTATGCTCCAGAGCGGGACGTGGGCTCCCCACCCTAGATATTATGGCAGATAGGTTGAACGAAACTGAGTGGGGACGACATTTGAACGGACCGTCACCAACTCATGACCATCGTTCCCATTCTCAAAACGTAAGACTGCGCCAATAAACTGTTGCGGCGCTTGCGTCGGGATGAGACGTTCCGTCCCGAAAATTGCACTTGAAACAGTCAGGGTCAGCTCTTTTGTTTCTCCCGGAGTAATCGGTCCGTCCGGCTGTACTTCGAGGCGACCAACAAAATCCCTCGGACCGGCCTGAGCTTGCTCGGCTTCCGGTCCGTTCACAAAGGTCGCCATTGCTATAGTCAACTGCTTGAGTTCGATGTCGCTCTCGACAACGTTCGTCACCTGGACCTTCATCTCAAGCGTTTCACTCGCTTCGTCATATGTCGCCCCGCTGGCTTGAGCCTCGGCCATCTTTTCGCCAGAAGAAATGAATTCCGGTGTGAACCAGTCCGTTTGCTGCGGCCACCGAACCGGCGCATTTGACGTGGCATACGTCCAACCGACAACCAGCATTACCAGGGTCACGCCCACGATGACATTCATCCACATATGATCACGGGGCGTGATGAGACCGATATCGGGAGCATCATCGTTCACCGGAAGCTGGACAGTGACGGCAAGGTTTGTCACTGTTCTTTTGTTTGTCGTCCAGTACAGTATCCAGGCGACCCCCAGGACAAACCCGGCAAACGACCACCACCAGACGAATGCACCTCCATACGTACTGAGCTCAATCGTCTCACCGGACAGCAGGGTGAGCGGGAAGGAGAACGGTTGATCGCTCGGTTTGACGGTCACCCATTCGCCGGGTCCAATCAGGGTACCGGTTCCATATACGGCGATCCCGGGATGGACATGCCAGTTCCCAGGCTCTTTGCCAACAAGCTCCATTTCAAACTCGTAAATGCCCCCCTTTTGGGCAAAGAACGATCCAATCGCAGCCGCTCCGTTGACAAAGCGCTCTTTTAGTACAAAGACCGGTCCGGGGACGACCGGCATAATGGAAGCAATTTCCGGCGTTTCTAGCGTATGTGGCCACGTCTCGAGAATCTTGACTGACCCCGTAACCTTGACCGGCTCTCCAACCTCAATTTCAGTCGGCGACACGCTGACATTGAAGAAAGCCGTGGTCATGTTTTTCAAAAACGGTTCGTCGGCAGCCTCACCGTGAGCAAATGCGTTCGGCGTATTGGCAACGACAACGGCCAGTACGAATAACACGCCAACACTGCCAAGCACGAATCGCTTACCCATCGGCCACCCTCCTGGTTTCAGGCTGCTGGTCTGGGAGTTGGGGCTTGGTTTCTATGACACGCAATCGGGGCTTGCGTTTAATGCGAATGATCGGATCCGTTTCCGGCAACCCGCGTCCGTCCGTCTCTGCACTCTTCGATGCCGGCCACAAGACCACCAGCCAATAACACACAAAGGCTAAGATGCTTGCGGTAATGACGGGCGGAGCTATTTCAGAGATATTCATACCGTGCGCATACACGGGGGAAGGAAACAGAGACAGGCCGGCAAGAAGAGCCGTGAGCACAGAGCAGACTCTTCCGTATCGGGCGGGTTGCTGAGGTTCGAAAGACATACCGCACCTCATATTTGTCTCACACAGTTTTCAGATAGCGCCGAATCGGCCACACTGCCAGATACCGGCCAATAAACTGACCAATCCAGTAGCCAGCAAAAGCCGCCGTTCCAGCAAAGGCTAGCGAAACGTATTGCGTCTCACCCAGGAAACTCCGCAACGCGCCGCGTTCAATCAGCCGGAGGTATTCCGGAGTCTGAGAGCGGATATAGGCAATGCCCTGAACATCAGCGACCGTCACCACATGATCCATAAAATAGGCCGGCTGGAGAAAGGCGGCTAAGGGGACGTAATTATAGGCCCACACCGCGATCGCCCACACGTGGGCGCCGATCAGCGAGGTGAGGATAAAACTCTTGGTTTTCATTAAGGTCCAGTCCATCAAGATCCCGGCGCAGACGACGGAGGCAGGCCACACGAAGTTCATGGGGTAGGTCGCTGCGAGGTCCCATTGGAAATACCGCCCAACCCAGGCCGCAAAAAACAAGCAACACGCGGTGTAGGTCGCACCAGTCGGAAAGCGCCAAGCCGTCCACTGGATGTATTGCAGCGTCGAGGGAATAATGATCGTGGCAAAGGCCGTGACCACCGGCCACCACTGCGGGTCTTTCCAATCTGTCCAGAAATCCCAGTCACCGGCAAATAACTGCTTGGTGATATCAGCGGCGCCTGCCACCACAAAAACCGCCGTAGTCCAGAAGACAAGATCCCACTTCCAATCAACCCATTTATATTTCTTGTTGAGCAGTTCTTTGAGTTCGAGCCGCCGTTGCCGTTCCGCCGCATCTGCGATGTCGGTTACGGTTGTGGTTTCCGTCGCCATGCGCACTTCCTCTCTGCACGAGGATTTTCGATCCGTTTATCGACCAAGCCCACACCGCCGTTATTAGTCGGCGGCGATCGGCGACTCAAGCGAGGCTTCTGGGTTCGTATCCTCTTCGATCTTCTCTATCTCGAACATGCGCACTAGCGTCTCGCCCCACACCGCAAACATGCCTGCCGCAAGCCAGCCATAGATCACAAACGGCCAGTGGAATGGAACAGAGAAGATTTCCTCGGAGATCCACAGGCTGTGGCCCCATTCATTTGCGGCAACCGCCATACATTCGAGCACACAGGCGCTGATCAGCAGAAAGAACGACCAGGGAAATCCTTTGTCTCTTCCGTACAGCGCAGGAATATGGAACCGCCCATAGATATAGGTCCCGACGGCCAATATGACCGAGAGGGGGAAGAAAAAGTAGAACATCGGGATATGGGTCGGGGTGAATGCCGTGTCACGAACCATGGTTTGGTGCCACGACCCGTCCCAGTTTGGCCAGAAGCTGGCCATCAGATAGATAGCCAGACTCGTCGCGCCAATGAGGCTCCACAAAATCGCAATCCGGCGCGTCTCTTCGGCGGGTGAGCATTCTTGTCCTTCAATGGCCCGGCCATTCCGGATGAGCCAGCCCAGCCACACACCGCTGAATATGCCTAGGACAATTAACTCACCCCAGAACAGCGTCCAGTAATACATCGTGAATTCAGCGCTTGCTGAGTTCAGTCCGGCGGAGAACATAAAGGCATAGTTCCAATACCAGAAAAAGACATTGGACAGCATGATCAGCCCGCACCCCCAGAAGAGAGGATGCCAGCCGACTGACCAATCAGTCGGATTGGCGGGATTGCCAGTTGTCATGGAACCATCGCCGGAACCTTTTGGTGCATTTTGTACTGCTTGCGCCTGAGCCATGCCTATTCCTCCTCGATAGTGATAACGATGCTACTGTATACTCTCTCTCTTTATTTCACCAGTTCTTCTCTACTCCGAGCAGTGATCTTATAACGAATCACCGAGACTGCAAGAACGATAACCACTCCGAGGGTAATCAATGCTGGTCCGACTAAGGCCTTATACCATGCCGCAACCTGAAAGGGAAATGCAAATTTGCGCGGTTCGCGTTCATCAGCAAGCCCGAGCATCACACGCACTTCGTAGCGCAGTCCTGCTTTCACAACGACCTCAGCGTTGGCCACGCCACGTTCATATACTTGGAAAGGTAAGGACAGGATCGTATTCGACTGTCCGGATTCATCCGAGGCCACGAGTTCAACGCCGAACGGCATTTCCCACAGATCGGGCGTCACATCCACGACCAGGAAGGCGTTCCCCACGCGCGGGATTTCTTCACAATACTCCGTGACCGGGTCAAATTGCGTCTGGTAAAAGGTAATATGCAGGAGCGAAGCTCCGACCTCCCGTCGGCATGGGTCTCCAGGTCCCCTGTCTCGATGTGCCCAGGATGACGTGAGAAACATCAGGCAAAGTACTGCTACAACAGTGAAAAGAGAGAAGGTTCGGCGGGCTCGTCTCATCGGTCAGTTCTTACAGAATTTCAGCATTGACCAAGGGCCCTGAGATAGCAGGATGAGGGAGTGGGGACAACTCCAGAGCCCTCCCTAGGGAAGGGAGCGGTCAATATCGATAAAAAACGACAGGAGGGCCGTATTGAGCGGGGACCACTGCCTATGAGCACCAGTTCCTTCACAGTATATGGTTTTGCTGTTTGCCCTACATCCTGAGTAAGACACACAGCCATTTTCATCCTCCTCAACCGAACGGGACTGACACTCGTTACACGCAGCCAGCCAGGAAGCTGTCTCGGCCCCGTAGCCGGGGAAAAGATGGTCGTTGGCACTGTGCATAATCAGGGCAGACAATGTTTCGGGACACGAGAAGGTTTCGAGGTCGGTCCGCCTGAACCCGGCGGCACTCGGCGCTACCGCGGTAGGGATATGGCGAGTCTCGTCTAAAAGCGCGAGGGCCAGGGCAACCGTTCCACCATCAGAATGGCCGGTCAGATAGACCCGTCCTTCATCAACACACCACTTTGTGGCGATGAGTCGCGGGATCGTACCGAGTTCAGGAATGACTTCAAGCGAAAGGCGGTGTGAGTCGGCATAGGCAACAACGAAGCCAGCCGTCGTTGCTGCAAAAGTCAAGTCTGTCAGGCGCTCGGAGCGAAAACGACTTGAACCTGCCGGGGCATAGACCATGAGGAGTGGGTGGAGAATGCCTAGGTTGTAGTTGGCGGGCGTCCGAACGGCATACTTGATGCCGTGTTCGGTCTGCTCGTCGTTACTCACCCCGCCCGGACCGCTCCGCTCACCGAGCGGACACGGCTCGGCGCTGAGATCATTGCGGTACCTGTGTCGGCCTAACTGTGGTGGTTCACCCGGTAACTCAGGACACCCCCAGAAGACCAGAACAACGAGACAGAGCGTCTGGAATTGAAGCGTGCTCATCGATATTGGGCGACAGTGGCGTCTCTCCTCTTACTCCCACTGGCCCTCTCCTGCTTGCCGCGTCAACGCCTCTCAGTTTATACTGCATCTGCTCTATCTGAGGGAACAGCAATTGGTAAGGAGGGATGTATGCTCTCGGTTTTTTCAGCCCCAAGCCACTACGTACAGGGGAAACACGCCACTGCGGCCTTAGGAACGGAAATGCAGCGCATCGGCCTACAGGGGCCGGCGTGTATCGTTGCCGGGAAAAGTGCCATTCGGCTGCTCTCGGAAGTCTGGCAGAAATATTTGAACGATGCCGGTATCACCCATATCGTCCACCAGTTCGGGGGAGAATGTTCCTATCCTGAAATCGAACGGATTAAAGAAACGGCGCGGGAGAATAAGGCCCAGGTCATTATTGGAGCGGGCGGAGGCAAAGTGTTGGACGCGGCTCGGGCCGCGGCAGACGACCTCGATCTTCCTGTCGTCAACTGTCCAAGCATTGCCTCAAGTGACGCACCGTGCAGCGCGCTATCGGTGATCTATACCCCTGAAGGGGTATTCCAGGAATATCGCTTTTATCGAAAAAACCCAGACTTGGTTGTCGTGGATACCTATGTTGTCGCCCAAGCTCCAGCCAGGCTGCTTGTGGCAGGGATGGGAGATGCGCTGGCCACGTGGTTCGAGGCTAAAACCTGTGTTGCCGGTCATGTCCAGAATATGCGTGGCGGAGCCTCAACGCGCAGCGCCGAAAAGCTGGCGGAGCTATGCTACAACATCTTGGTTGAAGACGGTCCGGATGCCAAACGGGCCGTGGAACGGCATGTTGTCAATCCGGCCCTGGAGCGGCTGGTCGAAGCCAACACTCTGCTGTCGGGTTTAGGTTTCGAGTCCTCGGGTCTTGCCGCGGCTCACGCCATTCATAATGGTCTCACCGCAGCCCCGCTCACCCATCCGTACTATCATGGGGAAAAAGTTGCCTACGGTCTGATGGCCCAGTTGGTGCTCGAAGGTCAGCCCCGCTCTGTTATCGATCCGGTGCTGGAGTTTTCATCCGCGGTCGGCCTGCCCATTACCCTGGCCGAGATCGGGCTCACCGAACTCCCAGAGGACATGCTTGAACAAGTGGCAACGCGGGCGACCGCGGAAGGCGAAACCATCCATAACGAACCGTTTGACGTCCGGCCCGATATGGTTGCCGACGCCATTCTGGCCGCAGATTCTATGGGCCGCGTCTGGCAGACTACACACGAGGCGCAGTAGGACGTGCGAAGGGGACAGGCAAACGCAACGCCAGAGATATTCTCTCGCGCAGACGCACTTAGCCGTCCCCCCTCCCCTCCTCAAACACCAGTTTGCCCTCGCGCTCCTGGGCCTCAATCAAGGCCCGCACGTCAGGTGACAAATTGATAGCGCGCGAGGCCGGGAATTTCCCCTCTTCGAGCGGGGGCCGCAGATAGAATTCGTCCGGTGAATTGAGGCTCATCAGACCCTTGGGCGGCACCAGGAACCATTCGCGACGCATAAATCCGGAGCTGAAGAAGATCTTTTTATCCTCCTCCGACCAAGTCTGCGGGACAAAGCCGTGGATCGAAGCGGACAGGAAATCAATGGACACGTCCCACCACAGGTCAAACTGGACCGCATAACCATGCTCTTTCAGAGTTGGATTGGCCAGGGTCGCAATCCGGGTATTCACAAAACTCAACTGCCCCTGTCGGTCATATTCTTCCATCCGCAAGGGAAAGAACGCATATTGGTCAACCCAGTAAATCAGCTTATGGGCGTAGTAGTCACGTAGCCATTCGGCCTTTGGTATGGCTTCAAGCACAAAGCATTTGACTCCACCGTCTGCGGTATAGAGCGGATATTCTTTACCCATGAGGGAGAGGTCTTTGGCGGCAACCTCAACATACCGCCCATTTTCGTCGGTCAGCACGGCTGTTTGGCGCGTCTTGGGAAAACGTACCGTCTGATACAAGATATCCGTCCCGAGAATGCGCCACGAGAATTCCCAGGCATCCCGTCCGATCAAATTATCGAACGTTGCCGCGCTATTGGGTAAGCGGTCTTCCCGGCGAGGTTGGGGCTGACGACGGATTCGCCGGAGCGATGGGGAATAGGCGAACATGTCTATTTTCGTCCTGAACGTTTGATCCGTCCGATAGCCTATCCATAAGGTCTGATTCCCATACCGTTCGGGTGGAGAGACGCTTTGGGAGAGCCAGCGATAGATTTCCTGGCCGGGCTGGGCTGCATAGAGATGTTCTCCAAACCCATTCTCGGGAAAATACAGGATGGGAATAAGTGTCACACGTTGATCCATAAATCCCGAATTCGTCACCGAGAAAGCCATGTCAATCAGGACACAGTCCCAGAATGGCGAGTGTGGGAACTCCATGGCTCGCAGTGCTATTTCTTCAGCCGTATAGGGCGGTTGAAACGGAAAGGACTCGGCCGGCAGATAGGGCACAGAGACATCCCGCGGCGTGTCGCTGCGGAAATCGAGTCCACCTTTTTCCTCGGCCGTGAGCTCGGCAACCGTTTTCCAGGTCTTCTGTAACGTCGGACCGTTTTGATCTGCCTCCACAGTCGCAGACCCCAGATCACTGGAAGACAGTAGGCAAAAGACAACGAGCCACAAGAGCTGTTGCACGCGAGGAGCCATCTTAGGGTTGCGCCTTGACCTCAATAAGCGGAGAGGAGCCGTCAAAAACGAGATGTCCGGCTTCTTCTTGCAAACGGTAGCGCTGCTCTAGCTCTGCTGAAATGGCAATGTTGCGGTCTTGCGGAAATTTATCTGGATACAAGAGTGGGCGGAGGAAGAATTTTTCCGGAGAATATACCAGAGATTGGGATTTGAGCGGATACTTGAGCCAACTGCGGCGCATGAAATCGGGTTCAAACATTGTCTCTCTGTCTTCTTCAGACCACTCCTTCACCCAGTGGGCGTCATGAGCGCTATAGCTCATCAGATCGAGAGCGAGATCGTAATAGAGCGTAAACAAGCCGGCATAGCCGCGTTCTTCCAGGGCTGGGTTAGCCAGAGAGGCGTTTCGGACCTCAATCATCCGCAGTTGATTATCATTGTCGTACTGCTCGATACGCAGCGGATAGAAGCCGTGCTGATCGAACCAGTATATCAACCGGCTCATACGGTAATGGGGCAGCCAGTCTTCCCGCCGAGTCGCCTCAACCACATAACAGGCCACGCCGGCGTCCGCCGTATAGTGCGAATAGGTGTCGCCCAGCATTTTAATCTGGTCCGACGGGACCGTATAAAAACTCCCGTCGGGCTTGGCCAGGGTGACCGTTGGGCGGGTGGTGGGAAAACGCACCGTCTCGTACAGCACATCCGTGCCCAGCAGGCGCCACGAGAATTCCCAGGCGTCGCGTCCCACCACATCGTCAAAAGTCTGAACGTTATTGGGGAAGCGCGCGTCCCGGCGGGGCTGAGGCTGGCGGCGCACGCGGCGCAGGTTTGGACTATAGATGAAATTGTCCAGTTTGGTCGTTTCCTCCTTGTCCGTCCGTCTCAAGATCCACAGGTCCTGGAGACCCTGGTTCTCGGGCGGATAGGTATAGAAGAAGACCATTCGAAAATAGGCGTCCCCCGGCCTCACGCTGAGTTGGCCGGCCACCCCATACTCGTCCGGCATATAGTGGCTATAGGCCAGCGTGATGCCTTCATCGAGGAAGCCGTTGCTGGTAATGGCACCGAACACATCGGCCATGGCGTGCGACCAGCGGGCGATGTGCGGGAATTCCATGGCCCGATAGCCCATCTCTTCCGCGGTATAGGGCGGCTGAAAGGGATAGGCCTCTGCCGGGAGATACGGAAGCGTCGCATCTCGGGGGGTATCGACCCGGAAATCAATACGCGATTTTTCCGCCTCGGACAGCTCTTCTACTGTCTTCCAGGTCTTGCGCGGGCCGCCGTTCTGCTCGGCAGCCCCGGCGACCGGGAACGCCAGACTAGACAGCAAGGCCCAGGTCGTCAGGAAAAAAAAACGCCCGTTCATAATCGGTCAGAACTCGTAACTCATTTCCCAGCCAATATTGTCCCATTTATTATATTGACCGTACAGGTCAGTCCGATCACCACTACTGAACGCCGTATAAATAAGGCGTCCCGTAATGAATTGGGAAAAACGGTAGCTCGAAACAAATTTCGTTTTTATGCCCTGCCACTTCTTCTGCGGCAGGCTGATCACTGGAACGACAGTCAGCTCCAAGCGCAAACGGTCACGGGTGAAGCGAAACGGGCGCCCAATAAACATAACCGGAAGGAGGCTCATTTCATCTCCGATTCCTCCGCCAAAGCCACCGCCAAGATTGCGACGCCAGTCAAAGGTATACAACAGGGAAGGCTGTATAATCGCGGAGGTATTACCGGGAAAGGCGAACTCCAGCGCAATCGCGGCCCGCAAGGTGTCGCGCCGAATGATCCCGGAGTTGAGATATCCGTCCCGTGCGCGATCCTGATGGTCAAAGTCGGCGAAAGGAACGTCTTTGGTCCACAAGCCCTCAACCCGCAGCACGATCGGCAGTTCGCCGACAAGCGGCATATTCGAGAGCGCGGAGGCATAGTCGGCGGTGATACCCAGATGATGCAAGCGGGTAAAACGTGGCTGAAAGGTGAGATAGGGGTCTCCGTTGGCATCGATATCGCGGTCGACAATGAAGGACGTCGGGTTTTTATTCCAGGCATAATAATAGATGAGCCCCCAGGTGAGGGGTTCCATGGAAACATCAAGACGCAGACCGTATTGATGGTCCCCGAAGTCGCCCGCAGACGGCCGCTTCGTCTCTCTGAACTGATCCCCGGTCGCGTCTTGTCGGCCGTCCAGGATGGCTTTCGTCTCCGTATCCCTAGGCGAAGCCAGGGGCGAGTACCACGGCGAGCCGGGAACCGGATTGCGGTCCTGCTCAAAGTTCGGAATCCACAGGAAGTTAAGAGAGTTTGCCCCAAAGAAATAGGTCACGTTTGCCATCCAGGCCGGCAGCCGTCGCCACTCGTAGTCACTCGCCTCAAGCTGGACGGACTCGCGTCTGTCCATACCGTTAATGACGTCAATGTATTGGCCGTCCATTTTTCCCCAGGCGATTTGCTGTTTGCCCAAGACGACATCAAGGTTGTGAGTGCGATAGCTGATGTATAACTCGCGTACGATACGCTCGAAGTTATGATAGGCGCGGAATGTCTCGCTCGTCCGGGGGGCAAACAGACCGGCGGAATCCTGCCAGTTGTAGATGCTGTCGTACATGAAGTTATTGATATTGGTGATTTCGATATTGGGTGAGACTTGGTAGTGGAGTTCCAATTCCAACAAATTCTGCATCTGGGAAAAACGGAAGTCTTTCTGTCGATTGCCGACACGGCGGTCGCCCGAGAGTTGGATATCGGACCATTGGCGGAGAAATCCCCGGAACGTCAGGGCCGGGATCTGCCGTTCAACAGGCTGGCGGATGTAGCGCCCGGCCGGATCGAAGGTGGACAGAAAGCGATCAAAGCGCGACCAGGCATTCACGACCTTATCAACCTGTTTGTCCATGAAATAGCCGTAACAGGGAGAAATATTGGCCGAGATTGCCAGGAGTAGCAGTCCGCCGAGGACGCTACTGACTACAGGTAGGAACCCGCGTTTACCGTACATGAAATATCTTTCCTTACTCGTATTCTACGGGTGTTGGGCGGCTGACAAGGATTCCGTCTCGCGCTAACCGCTCCAGTTGGTCAGCGCTATAGTCCAGGTAATTGCAGAGGATGGACTCGTTGTGTTGTCCCAAATCCGGCGCTTCAAATGGAGCATCGGTTCTGGCCGGACTCGAGAAGCGGAACGGAAACCCCGGCAGAACAAAATCACCCAACACCTTATCCTGTATCGGCCGAATAGCTTCCCGCTCAAGCAAATGGGGATGATTGACCACTTCCGGAATGGTCAAGACCGGTGCGGCTGGCACGCGTTCGCGGTGCAGAGCCGCGACCGCCTCTTCCCGATTCGGCATGGTGTCGAGCCATACTTCAATGGCCTGGATGAGTTCCTTTTTATGATGGACCCGATCCCGGTTGGTCCGGAATCGCGGATCTTCTACAAATTCCGGATGTCCAATGGTCCGCGCCACACCTTGCCACTGATGGTCAAGGGCACCCACGATGACCACGAATCCGTCTTTTGCCTGAAAAATACCGCACGGGGCCAGCCCCATATGATGGGCACCACTCCGGGTCGGGACGAATTTGCCACCCGAGGCGCTATGCGACTGAATCGTAAAATCATGGGAGTGGATATAGGCATCGAGTAGCGACACGTCGATATACTGGCCTTCGCCTGTCCGCTCGCGATGCAACAGGGCGCACGCAATCGCGCCGAAGGCATGCACTCCTGTACTCACATCGCCAATCGCAGCCTGGGGCATGGCCGGCGCCCGGCCACGTTCGCCAGTGACTTCATTGAAGCCAGAATATGCCTGGGCGATGAAATCATAGCCGGGCACATGGGACAGCGGGCCGGTCTGACCAAGGGCCGAGATCGAGCACATGATGATACGCGAGTTCAGCCTTTGCAGTTCTTCATAGGCAAAACCGAGCCGTTTGATCGCGCCGGGACTATAGTTCTCGACCACCACATCCATATGCGGAACGAGCCCGCGTATGATGTCCCGCCCCTCCTCCGTCTTCAGGTTCACGCACAGGCTTTGTTTGCAGACATTGTGCTGAATGAAATAGCCACTGCGGCCTTTTTTCAGAATCCCGTTGAGGCGGGACGGGTCTCCTTTCGGAGCCTGCTCAACCTTAATGACCTCAGCCCCCATCTCAGCTAGTAGGCGCGTCGTCGTCGGTCCGGCAACAATCTGCGTAAAGTCCAGCACTTTATAGCCAGCTAACATACCCTGACGTGACGTGCCTGCCATACTGAGTCCCCTTCTCTCAATAATTATAGAGTAGTTTGGCCGAATGGCTGAATGAAGGTTCAGTTACATGAACTGCCGCGATCCTAGACACAAGCCACCACCGATGCAAGGTGGGGCTCTTCTGATTCTCTCATGGAGCGAAGGCCGGCTGAGCGTAACCCGTCCTACACCCACAGTTCAGCAATCAGGCTCCCCTCCCTGAGTTAGGTCAACACCTGCTCGTCTCGCAGCTTTTGCACCTCGTCGCCGGAATAGCCAAGAATCTCCTGCAACACATAATCCGTATGTTGCCCACGCTGTGGGGCCGCAGTTTGGACTTCGCACGGAGAGCCGCTCATCTGCCACGGGATGCCGGCATGAATGCGCTTGTCGAACTCGGGATGTTCTTTTTGTACCAGATAGCCACGTTCCTCCAGATGTGGATTGGTTGCCAGATCTTTGTTGCTCTGAGACGGGTAGGCAGCCACGCCGGCTTTCTGCAGAACCTCCGTCACCTCCCAGCGGTCTCGTTCGCTCGTCCAGGCCGTGATGAGTTCTTCGAGCGCATCCTCGTTCGCTTTCCGGGCCGCCGTATCAGTAAAACGTTTGTCCGTAGCCAGTTCTGGCTGGCCTATGGCCTGGCACAGGGCCAGCCATTCCGCGTCGCTGCCACACACAATGGTCACCCATTTCTCGGCATCGCCCTTGCACTTAAAGCAGCCGTGAGGCGCCATCCAGCGGTCCCGGTTGCCGTCGCGTTCCGGCTGGGTCTGATTCATCACATAATCCATGATGCCTTCGGGCATCAGGACGAGCAGGGCTTCCCATAATGCCAGGTCAACATGAATCCCCTTACCGGTGCGGTGGCGATAGGCTAGCGCGGCCATGGCGGCAAACGAGCCAAAGATGCCGGCGTTCGGGTCGCCATACGAAATACCGATCTCCGCCGGTCCAACTCCCGGATAGCCGGTCAGCGACGAGATCCCCGCCAGTGGAACGGAGGCCGGCCCATAGCCCATATATTTGCGTTCCGGCCCGGTTTGTCCGTAGCCACAGATAGAAATCATGATGATATCGGGTTTGAGTTCCTTGAGCGTGTCATATCCAAAGCCCATGCGGTCAATCGCCCCGGTTGAGAAGTTCTGCACGACGATATCGCTCTTGGCAATAAGCTTTTTGACAATCTCCGTTGCCTCGGGTCGAGCCAGATCAAGCTGGAGGCTTTTCTTGCCCTGACTGTATTGGTTGAAATAGCCGGCCCGGTTCGGCCCTGGTTCGTTATCCGCAAACGGCGGGATCAGGCGGGTGACACACGGGCGCTTTTCACTCTCAATCCGAATCACTTCCGCGCCCATATGTGCCATTTGGAGCGTACAGTACGGTCCCGCCCAGGCCCAGGTGAAATCGGTTACGCGAATACCTTCTAATGGTCGTCGTGCCATGACGTTCTCCTTTGCGGTCAGCTCCCCTAAATAATCCCGCCCTGCTTCAGCTCATCGATCTCGGCTTGAGAGAGCCCAATTCGGGTGTAGACCTCATTATTATGTTCGCCGAGCTGCGGCGCTGAACAGCGGACGGCATAACCAATGTCCTTCACCTTAAAAGGGGCACCCGGATATTGCAGCGTGCCCGCGACCTGATGGCTGATTTCGGTAAAGAATTCACGCGCTTTGAGGTGCTCCGAGTTCAACAGGCCGGCCATGGTATTCACTGGGGCCATGCAGATCCGGCGCTCTTGACCGGCTTTATACAGGTCGGCAACCGTCCACTCCGCGGCGAACTCCTGGAGAAAGGGCATCAGGGCATCATAGTTCTGACCCCGGATGACGCGATCGGCAAAAATCTCCAGAGTTGCCCATTCAGGATTACCCATCAGTTCGACAAAGCGCTGCCATTGGTCTTCTTCCACACAAACCACAAAGAGTTTTCCGTCTTTACAGTCAAGCATGCACCAGGGATAGATGGACCGCCGTCCCAACCGCGAGGTTTCCAGGCCGCTATAGGTGTAGTGCATGAAATTCATTTCCAGGATGGCGGCAATACACTCTTGGATGGAGACATCGAGGTGCTGGCCTTCGCCCGTCAGACATTTATGGTAATACGCGCCAAGCGTTGCGACGCCGGCGTGCACCCCGCCCTGAAAGTCGGTCTGATGGCCAAACGCTTTGAGGGGTGGCAGGTCGGGATAATCGGAAGCGCCCGGACTGATAAACGCCCATCCCCCGGCATTGCTCGCCGTCAGATCATAGCCGTGGTAGTCACTGTGCGGACCGGTCTGACCAAAATAGGAAATCGAGGTCATGATCAGACCCGGATTGATCTGACTCAGTTTGTCGTAATCCAGGCCGACCTCGGGCATCTCGCGTGGGCTGTAATTATGCAACAGGATATCGGCCTGGACGCATAAACTCTGCAAGACCGCCTGTCCT
Organism: uncultured Binatia bacterium (SeqCode); assembly: GCA_965243855.1. GTDB lineage: Bacteria > Desulfobacterota > Binatia > Bin18 > Bin18 > Bin18. The sequence goes on from CBDEWE010000003.1 coordinate 1,625,163, forward strand.
TTGGGTTCGCGCAAATCCAGCGTGACGCCTTGTTTATTGGCATTCAAGTACAGGAATAGACCGCTCTTTTCGGCATGCGGGGTATCGCCGGGAAAGGGCCCACGTTGTCGGGATACATCACCGCCCAACTCTTCGACTTTGACCACATCCGCCCCAAAGTCGGCGAGCAGCTTGCCGGTATAGGCGGCAGAAACCATATTACCGCACTCAACGACGTTAATCCCTGACAGGAGTTGTTCAGCCATGATAGTCCTCCTTTGTTGAGGCTTTGGTTGTTTAAATGACGCCGCGTGCTGTCAGGGCGGCCAGTTCATCTGAACTAAAATGTAATAAACCTGAATAGATCTCTTGGTTATGTTCTCCGATCGCCGGTCCCGACCAGCGTGCCTCGCCGGGGGTCTCGCTGAGTTTAGGGACGATGCCGGGCATTTTGAGTTCACCCAGGACCCGGTCGTGTAAGGAAACCAGCATATCGCGCGCCGCAAAATGCGGGTCTTGGACAATGTCGGCGATACTGTAGACCGGACCGGCGGGAATGGTCGCGCCCTCGACCAGCGGCAGCAATTCTGACAGCTCATAGGTCGCCGTCCAGTCCGAGACAATGGCATCGATGGCCTCACGGTTTTCAGCCCGCACGACCTGGTTCTCGAAACGGGGATCGGTGAGTAATTCTTCGCGATTCATGAGCTTACACAGTCGCGTGAACAACCCATCGGTGTTGGCGGCAATCACAATCCATTGTCCCTGTTTACACGGGTAGAGGTTGGACGGCGCAAACCCAGGCAGCAAGGTCCCGGTCCGTGTCCGCTGGTAGCCGGTTTTTTCGTATTCCGTCAGGGTCGCCTCCAGCACAGCAAACACGGCTTCATATAAAGCCGTATCGATCACCTGGCCGGTTCCGCCATTGACATCACGATTGTAGAGCGCCATCAGCGTGCCCAGCGCGGCAAACATACCGGCCAGGGAATCACCAATGCTGATACCCACCCGACAGGGAGGCCGGTCCGGAAAGCCGACCAGATGGCGCAGACCGCCAAAGGCTTCGGCCACGGCAGCAAAGCCGGGTTTTTCTCGATACGGACCGGTTTGTCCATACCCGGAGACGCGGGCAAAGACGAGACCTGGATTCAGCTCACGTAGAACCTCATAGTCGAGACCCCATTCTTCAAACACTCCGGGGCGAAAATTTTCCACGAGGACATCAGATTGACAGACCAGCCGACGCAGCAGTTCCTGTCCTTCGGGGTCACGCAGGTTGAGAGAAATACATTTCTTATTGCGGGCAACACTCGGCCACCACAGACTTTTGCCGTCCACCAGAGACTGGCCCACCGTACGCATGGGGTCGCCCTTGTGGGGCGCTTCGACTTTAATGACCTCAGCCCCAAAGTCGGCGAGCAGGCGGGCGCAAAACGGGCCGGCCAGCAGAACGCCACATTCAATGACCCGAATACCGGCCAGCGGACCACCGGGTTGACTGCCCTTTGTTCTCATATCGTTCCGCATAATTAGCGCACGTACTGTTTCGCGGGCACGATAAGCCCTCTGGGTGCCAGGGTCAAGATCGTTCCTGCCACGAGCAACTTGCACCACACTGTCAAAAATGGTCAGTATGCGCAGAAGTATGGATTTCAAAGCCATTGGTGCGGTTGCCGAGGTCATAAGCGCAGTTGGCGTTATCGCCTCGCTGGTCTATCTTGCCATCCAGGTACGGCAGAATACGCGCGCGGTCCGCAACTCCACCCATCACACCCTGACAACCACCCGACTGGACTATATTGCCCTGGTGGCCGAGAGCCCCGATCTCTCTCGGATTTTACGCGTTGGATCGGAAGACTATGCCGCGCTGGCCGAAGACGAGCAGCACCGTTTTGATCTGATCATGTATTATTCCTTCTCCGCTGGTGAAAACTTCTTCTATCAATACACCCAGGGAGCCTTAGACCAGGAACAGTGGGAGCGCTGGTGTGAGACCTTACGACAATATTTTACCCAGCAGGGGATTCGGGATTGGTTTGCCTCGACGCCACGACGGTTTAGCGCGAGTTTTTCCGACTTTTTAGAGAACGAGTTCAGGAAAGCCGGTCAGACACAATGAAACCCGACCAGCCCCCCTTCCCCGCTATCGATGATGATCTGGACGCCGAGGAACAGCGCACCGCGGAAATCCTCAAGGAACTCGAACAGCTCCACGCCCCGACTTGCTTTCGCTGCTCACGGTCTATTTGCTTCCACGAATACGTCCTGAGCGTCGTGACCGGATTTAAAACAACCCCGCACTGCACCGCCTGCCTTGCCAGCGGCTTAGGACGTTCGCCAGCGAATTTCTTGGAAGATGCCTACGCCTACATCCGTCGCCAGACCTGCTACCGCAGCGGTTGGCACTGGGCGAGCCAGCAAGAAAATCAACCCATCGAACAGCCCGCCTGCATCTGGCCCGCTACCCCTTCACAACTTCAGACTCACATGGCAACGCCTGCAGCAGATACACTAGCCGACCCCGACGACACCTGGGATGCCGGAGACATGGCCTGCGGCGAGTTGGTGTTGAAACTCCGCTTGCGTCTCAAGTCCATGCAAGCGGGCCAAGTCCTACTCCTCATCGCCCAAGACCCCGGCGCCCCCGCGGATATTCCCGCCTGGTGCAATCTCACCGGCCACCACCTCATTTCGGCCGAACCGCCTCGGTATAAGATACAACGAAAAAATGGCTAATCAGGGTTGAGCGGTGGCCCCGTAGGCCGGATGAGGATGGCTCGAGGGAAGCAGATTGTCGGTGGACTCGCTACGCTTGCCGTGGCCTTCGGCGTAGCCCTGGTGCTCAACTGGGGTATACTCAGCTTCTTCGAATAAAAGAGCGCTGACTGGGCTGAGCACAGTCTAGTGGGCATTCTGCTGCTCCTGGGCTATATGGCGGCAGGTGCCGACAACCGGGCCAATATCGGTCAGGCAATCGGCGTTTTTCTCGCAGCCCTCGTGCCGTGCTACCTGGGAACGGTCTTCCCCGACCTCGATATCCTGCTGCTGAGTATCGGCAGCCATCGCAGCCCCCTCTTCCACAGCAGTGCATCTTTCTTTGTCCTGGTCCTGCTGGTCAGACGGCAGGTGCGCTTCCTGCATATCCTGGTTGCCAGGTATGGAGTGGACCTAGCAAGTCACCTGTGGTGGGACATTCTCTACTAGGGCGATGTCCGTTGGCTACCGGGTGGTGCTATTGACCGACTGTGGCTCGGCATCCATGGCCTGCTATGCCTCACGACGCCGAGCAGTCGCTCGTTACGTGGGGATGGGCCAGAATGAGGACGTGGGACTGTAGAGGACAGGCGGACGGAGGATGACTCCGTCCGCCTGGTTAAAGAGAGGATTTACTTGCCAACACGGGCTTCAGCAGCGGCCACATCGACCGGCGCTTTGGCTTGCGGGGTCCAGGCGTGCATCATCGGGCCAACTTCTTTGGCAAAAAGACGCATGCTGTCTTCGACCTGATCAAACGGCTGGCTCTGGAAACTGAAGCAGCCGTTGACCTCAAATTCACCGATCTGGCCACGCCGCGTTTCCAGCTTCTCGATGATCATGTCTGGCGTGCCCCACAAATTGGCTGCCAGAAAGTCTTCCAGAATGGCCTCGTTGCCGGCTTCCTTCATCATCTTGGCCGCTTCGGCATAGTGGGCGTAGGATTTGCCGGTCTGCGCAAAGTGGTCGCCCAGCATCTCGTAGTGCTCCATCACGCTGAAGTAGTAACCCACGATTTTTTCCCGCGCGATCTCTTCCGCCTTCTTGGCGTCCTGCGAGCAGACAACGAAGTCGGCGCAGTTGACCGGAGGGGCCTCTTCGCCGTTATTATACTGGCGATACAGGTCACGGTAGTTGTGGATGGCATCAGCAACCTTATCCCAGGTCATCTGAGAGAACATCATCGCTCCCAGACCGAGCCGGGCCGCGACCTCAAAAGACTCGGGCGACATGCACACCATATAGCGGCGGTCTTTAAAGCTCTTGATCGGCCGAGGGCGCACCTCAATGCGATGCTGCTTGTAGTACTTGGTGTCCGCTTCGACAAAGCCGTCTTCTAGGCCCTTGACGATAATTTCCGCAGCCTCGTTAAAACGGTCGCGTGCTTCACCCATGTCCACGCCAAAACCAGCATATTCACGCCGGGCAAGGCCGCGTCCAAGCCCGAGGACTGCCCGTCCGTCCGACAGGTGGTCGAGCAGGACCATCTTTTCCACCGCCCGCATGGGGTTGTTCCACGGCACGATGATAGCGCCGGTGGCCAATTCCAGCTTTTCCGTTCTGGCGGCAATATAGCTCAGATACTGCATATTATCCGGGCAAATGGAGTAGTCAAAAAAGTGATGCTCCACCGGCCACACGATATCGAATCCCATCTCCTCGGATTCAATCGCGAGGCGGGTTTCGTTTTTGTACATCACCCGATCATCGTGCTCCTTGTGGTTTTGAAGCACCATCTGAATACCAATGCGCATACTGACTCCTTTCTGGTCTGACATCCGCGCATTGCCTCCATGCGGTTTGCACTCCGCTTGCTGTCGCTCTTCGTGCGCGAAGCCGTAAAGTTCTGATGACACTATCGAAATATCTGCCGGGCGACAAGACACGCCCTCAGAAAAGTTGTCACACTGAACCTCCTCTTTCAATGGTCGCTCGGCAGGACACCAGAAGGTTTCACCACAGGTTGTGCGCTGGAACACTTCATGATGAATATTGAGCGTTCAAGGAAAGGAAGCCTCCATGCCAGCGGTGAAAAAAAGAAGACGGGCTGTTCATTCGCAAGACCTCGTCGGCGAAAAGCCGCCAACGGATTACTCCATCTGGACCTTGGCCTATTGCCAGGCGGACATGCCCTATGACTTTTTCGGCGGCTCAGGGTTGATGAGTAACCAGGGAACGATCCAGATTCCCATGCTCTACACCGTTCTCGTCGGTGGAGCGCAGGGTCAGAAAAAACACGTAGTGCTGGTGGATGCCGGGTTCGGCAACCAGGACTGGCTGTCGCGCTATCGCTTCTTTGGTTGGGAAGACCCCTCGACCGTGCTGGCAAAGATCGGACTCACTCCGGCAGATGTGGATGCCATTCTTGTGACGCATCTGCACTTTGATCATATTGGCAATTTCTCGGCCTTTCCAAACGCGCACCTGTATATTCAACTGGACGAGTACATGGGCTGGCTGCGTACCCTGTCCTTGCCAAAGGATTTTGGTGGGGGAGAGAGAAGCTGGATTCTGTCCTCCCTTGACCCGCAGGACATTCATAATGTGGCGATAGCCATCAGTCAGGACAAGGCCACATTGATTGAGGGAGATGTCGAAGTCTTGCCGGGCATTACGGCGCACTTGGCCAAGGACTCCCATACCTTTGGCACGCAGTGGTTTGAAGTCCAGACCCGCAACGGTCTTTTTGCTATTGCCGGTGATGCGGTGTATTGGTATTCAAATATCGAGAAGATGTGGCCGCCTGGCTATAATCAGGGCAATCCGTTTAACCAGCTCTTTACCTATGAGCGCATCCGTAAAACCTTGAGCCGCGAACTCGAACGCCTCATTCCCGGCCATGACCCCCTCGTTTGGCAACACCACCGGACCTGGACCGCTGGTCCGAATGAAGTCGCCGAGGTGAACCTGGCCAAGGGGCAGCGGTCCCAAAAACGTCTGAAAAAGAGCAAGAAAACATAGGTGCGCCGGACCAAGCTGGGCTAAGCGCTCCGAAAAACTGGACGCGGACGGATAAAAAGGTTCGGACGAATCAGGCCGGCTCTTCGACACCGGCGTCATATTCTTCAGGAGAGGACAGTTCGTCTTGGGTGACGCGCATCACTTCCGACACCGTGGTAATGCCGGCGCGGACTTTGTGCCAGCCATCATCCCGGAGCGTGCGCATGCCATTCCCGACCGCGTACTCCTTCAGCACATCGGTTGAGGAACGCTTCAGAATCAGCTGGCGTAAGCCTTCATCAACGGGCATGAGCTCGAAAATTCCCTTCCGGCCCCGGTAGCCGGTCATGGCACATTCTTCACACTCCCCGGCCTCATACGAGAGCACGGGCTCGGGCGCGTGCCCGTTCACCGGAAGCTCTAAGTGAGGGAGCGAGTCTCGTCCGTCAACTGGACGTCGACACGCCGGACACAACTGTCTCACCAGCCGCTGGGCCATCACGCCGAGCAGGGACGAAGCCAGTAAATAGTCTTCCACCCCCATTTCCAGGAGACGGGATATCGCGCCGGCAGCGTCATTAGTATGCAAGGTCGAGAAGACCAGGTGACCGGTCAGGGCGGACTGGATTGCGATTTCCGCTGTTTCGTAATCGCGAATCTCACCGATCATGATGACATCCGGGTCCTGACGAACAATGGAGCGCAGCCCGGCGGAAAAGGTCAGTCCGATTTGTGACTTGACATGAATCTGGTTGACACCGTTGAGCTGGTATTCAACCGGATCTTCAATCGTAATAATTTTTTTCTCGGGCGAGTTGATTTTGTCCAAAGCACCATACAGGGTGGTGGTTTTGCCACTTCCGGTGGGACCGGTGACCAGAATCATTCCGTACGGCTGAAAAATGAGGTTTTCGAACGCGGACAAGGTATCCTCGGGAAAACCCAGCGATTCAAGGCTGACGTCAATACTCGAGCGGTCGAGGATACGCAGCACAACGCTCTCGCCATACAGGGTTGGCAGGGTTGAAACCCGCAAGTCTACCTCACGTCCCAACATCCGCAGCTTGATACGCCCATCTTGTGGCAGGCGGCGTTCCGCAATATTGAGCTTGGCCATAAGCTTGACCCGTGAAATAAGAGCAGCTTGCAGCTTGCGGGGTGGCGCTTCGACATCGTGCAGAATCCCGTCAATGCGGTAGCGCACGCGGAGTTCCTTTTCAAACGGCTCGATATGAATATCCGACGCGCGCTGCTCCATGGCCCGGGCGATGAGCATATTCACCAGCCGAATAACGGGGGCCTCACTCGCAAGGTCTCGCAGATGGGCTTCATCCTCTTGATCATCTTCCAGGTACTCGACCGAGCCCACCTCCTGACCGTCGGGCTGACCGTCCGGTACCCCGTCAGCATAATAGGTATTCAAGGTCTCAAGAATATCGCGCTCACGCGCCAAGCGGGGCGCAAGACGCAACTTCGTCGCCTTCTCCAGAGCTTCAATAACGTAGAAATCGCCAGGGTCAGCCATGGCAATGGTCAGTCCGCCGTCTTGGACCGACAGGGGACAAACCCGCGCTTGGCGAAGAAAGTCGGTATTCATCTCGGACAAGGGGGGCGGCTGCTGCGGAAAGTCCCGAGCATTCATGAGGGGAGCATGATAGTATTCAGCCAGGACTGGGAGGAGATCATCCTCAGACATAAAGCCGAGCTCGACCAGTAAGCGCTCAAGCGTTTCTCCACGCTCCTGCTGCACGAGTTGAATGCGGCGCAAGTCATCCTGGGAGACTTTGCCACTCTCAAGCAACATGTCTTCGAGCCTTGGCACTCTGACTTCCCCAGTATGGACAAAAAAGTAAACGCGCCCAGCCTTTTCACGGATTTTGTAGGGTGCGTTCACTTTTTATACTAGTAAATAAGCGCTCCGAGTCGCTCCCAACGCACCCAACGGTCCTGGCCGTCCCACGACCAATATATCAGAAAAGCCTTGCCTTTCACGTCTTGCGTATCAACAAATCCCCAGAAGCGGCTATCGTGGCTGTGGTCCCGGTTATCTCCCATGACAAATAATTTACCGGGTGGCACGACAACAGATTCATTGGACCTGTCAGGAAGTAGAGGCGGATAATTGTCACGAGGACCGGGAATAATACGGTCAGGATTGGCAAAATGGGCATACGAACTCTCATCCGCTACGCCGTTGACAAAAAGCTGCTTATTGCGAATTCGCACCTCGTCACCGGCGACTGCAACAACCCGCTTAATAAAGTCTTTGGTTCCATCTTTTGGATAAACAAAAACAACGATGTCTCCAGGCTCTGGTCGAGCCCACTCGAACACCAGGGTTTCAAAGGGATACGGTAAGCGCAGCCCATAGGAAAACTTGCTGACCAGAATATGATCCCCAATTTGGAGCGTTGGCAGCATGGAGCCAGACGGAATTTTGAACGCCTGCACAACAAAACTCCGGATAAAAAGCGCCAGCACAAGGGCGAAGAGCAGTGCTTCGGTGTATTCGCGAACGGCCGATTTCTGTTTTTTGGGAGTTGTCGGCGTAGAGAGCAGTCTTCCGCCTGTCTGCTGATCCGTCAGGCCGACAGAGCCTACCGATTCTTGGGCCGATGTTTTTCCTCTGGCCATAGCCGCTACTCTCTACCCTCGCCGTTGCGTCTCGCTCTCACCCACCTGAAGCAACGCCAGGAACGCCTCTTGGGGAATTTCTACCCGCCCAACCTGTTTCATCCGGCGTTTTCCTTCTTTCTGTTTCTCTAGCAGCTTTCGTTTACGGGTTATATCCCCACCATAGCATTTAGAGGTGACATTTTTGCGCAACGCCTTCACGGTTTCCCGCGCGATCACCCGACTCCCGATGGCGGCCTGGACAGCCACCTCGAACATTTGGCGCGGAATTAGGGCACGCATTTTTTGCACGAGTTCGCGTCCACGAGCATACGCGTGATCGGCGTGGACGATCAGGGACAAGGCATCAACCATATCGCCATTAATACGGATATCAATCTTCACTAAGTTGGCCGGACGCATGTCTAGAAATTCATAATCAAACGAGGCATAGCCACGGCTGATCGATTTGATCCGGTCATAGAAATCAACCACAATCTCGTTGAGCGGCAGCTCATACTCCAAGGCGACGCGCGAAGCCCCCAAGTATTTCATGGCGTGTTGTTCTCCACGCCGCTCCTGACAGAGCCGCATGACATTGCCGACGTATTCTTCAGGCACATGAATACTCGCCAGGATAAAAGGCTCTTGGATGGAGTCGATTTCCTGTACCGGCGGGAGCGAGGACGGATTCTCGACATGTAAGATTTCTCCATCGAGCGTCAGAACTTGATATTCAACCGTTGGCGTGGTGGTAATTAAATCGAGGCCAAACTCTCGTTCCAAACGCTCCTGGACGATTTCCATATGGAGCAAGCCCAGGAAACCGCAACGAAAACCAAACCCAAGGGCCAGCGAGGTTTCTTTCTCGTACGAAAAAGCGGCATCGTTCAAACGGAGCTTTTCGACCGCGTCGCGCAGCGCTTCATAGTGTTTCGATTCAACCGGATACAAACCACTAAAAACCATAGGTTTCGCAGCCTTAAAGCCCGGCAACATGACCGTAGTAGGACGTTGGGCTCCCGTAATCGTGTCACCGACACGGGCTTCACGGACCTCTTTAATACCGGCCGTGAGAAAGCCCACTTCCCCTGGCCCGAGCGCTTTGACGGCTTGAGTGTGCGGGGCGAAAACCCCAACCTGTCCGACTTCATATTCTTTGCCGCTCGACATGAGCCGAATGGACATACCGGGCCTCAGTACTCCGTCGAATACCCGGACGAGCACAACGGCTCCCTGGTAGGGATCAAACCAGCTATCAAAAAGCAGCGCTTTGACCGGCGCACTGGGGTCCCCTTGAGGAGAAGGCATGAACCGCAGGATACCTTCCAGCACTTCAGCAATCCCTCTCCCCTCTTTTGCGCTAGTTAAGACCGCATCACTACCGTCCAGCCCAATGATGTCTTCAAGCTCTTGCCGAACGCGCTCGGGTTCGGCGCTGGGCAGATCGATTTTGTTGATAACGGGAAAAATTTCAAGGTGATGATCGAGCGCAAGATAGGTGTTGGCCAGCGTTTGCGCCTCGACTCCTTGGGTTGCGTCAACGACTAGGATAGCACCTTCGCAGGCGGATAAACTGCGCGAGACCTCATAGGCGAAATCAACATGACCAGGGGTATCAATCAGGTTCAGATAATATTCAGTACCGTCCTGCGCCTGATAGCGCAGGCGAACGGTTCGGGCTTTAATCGTAATGCCCCGCTCTTGCTCAAGCTCCATGGTGTCCAGAAATTGTGTCCCGCTTTCCCGTTCACTAATCGAGCCCGTCTGGGAGAGGAGCTGGTCGGCCAGTGTCGATTTACCATGATCGATATGGGCAATAATGCTAAAGTTTCGAATCTGTTCAATATTCATACCGATGTCCGCAGAGAGGCAACCGTTTTCTCAAGCCCGTCAGCAAGCGATACCAGTGGCTTCCAGTTCAGCGTGTCTGCAGCTCGGTCCCAAGACAAGACGCTGCGGCGCTGTTCCCCTGGCTTGGCGGCCCCGTAGTGCGCCCGACCGCCCGAGCCGGTTATTCGCTGTAAATGCTCGGCCAGGGTATTTACCGTCGTCTCGAGGCCCGTGCCGATGTTGATCGCACCGGAATAGTCGGCAGTCAGGGCCGCCAGGTTCGCCTGGGCTACGTCGGCGACAAACACATAGTCGCGCGTCTGCTGGCCGTCGCCGTTAATCATAATCGTCTCTCCCGCCAGCAGGCGTTGGGTGAAAATAGCCACCACACCGGCTTCACCATGAGGGTCCTGCCGCGGCCCATATACGTTCGCATAGCGCAGGCTCAGCGACGGAATGCCATGCTCTCTCTGGTAAAAATATAGATACCGCTCTCCAGCCAGCTTACTGACTCCATATGGACTAACCGGATGGGTGGTATGGTCTTCGGTTGCTGGAAAAGTGTCTTGTTCCCCATATACCGTCCCGCCAGAAGACGCAAAGATAATACGCTGGCACTGAACCTGCCGCGCGCCTTCAAGAATATTGAGCAGTCCGAGAATATTCACTCGCGCATCAAACAGCGGATCGGCAACCGAGCGACGGACATCCATTTGTGCCGCATGGTGGTTGACCACCTCAATCCGTTCGTCAATCAGGATTTTTCGTACTGCAGCATCGCTAATATCTGCTTGGACGAAGTGCGCATCGGACGGAACGTTGGTCGGCTTGCCGGTTGACAAGTCGTCGACAATCCAGACTTCGTGGCCAGCCCCGAGATAGACTTCCGCAACGTGAGAGCCGATAAAGCCCGCTCCCCCGGTTACCATTATCCTCATGCACTCCACCCTCTCCTGAGTCCTAACGTTACCTCTCCCGTTCCCCTTCTCCCAGAGGATGGAATCTAACAGACCTCCAGCTTTTCCTGGAAATAGGCGATTGTTTTACTTAGGCCGTCTTCGAGGGAGACTCGGGGCTCCCAATCCAATATCTGACGGGCCACACTCACATCGGGTTGGCGGACTTTCGGGTCGTCCACTGGCAAAGGCTCAAACGCAATGGAGCTGGAACTCCCGGTCAGCCGGATAATTGTCTCGGCAAACTCCCGGACGGATAATTCGTGTGGATTCCCTAGATTCACGGGCTGGGTGCAGTCTGAGCGGAGGAGGCGGACGATACCCTCGACTAAATCGTCCACAAAACAAAAACTCCGGGTTTGACTCCCGTCCCCATACACCGTTAACGCTTCTCCCCGCAGCGCTTGGGTGATGAAATTGGGCACAACGCGGCCATCCCCAAGGCGCATACGAGGTCCATAGGTATTAAAAATGCGGACAATACGGGTGGCTACGCCGTGACTGCGGTGGTAGGCCATGGTTAGGGCTTCGGCAAACCGTTTTGCCTCGTCATACACTCCCCGCGGGCCAATCGGATTCACATTGCCCCAGTAATCTTCCGGCTGAGGATGGACAAGTGGGTCGCCATAGACCTCGGAGGTCGAAGCGAGCAGGAAACGAGCGGCTTTCACCCGAGCCAACCCGAGTCCTTTATGCGTGCCGAGCGAGCCTACCTTCAGGGTCTGAATCGGCAGTTCAAGGTAATCGATCGGGCTCGCCGGCGAGGCAAAGTGGAGAATCGCATCAATATGGCCACTGACATAAATATAGTTCGTCACATCCTGATGGACAAAGGAAAAGCGCGAATTGACAAACAGGTGCGCCACATTATCCATGTCGCCAGTAATGAGGTTGTCCAGACACACCACCTCATCCCCGTCGGCCAAGAAACGCTCACACAGATGTGAGCCGATAAACCCGGCCCCTCCGGTGATTAAGATGCGTGCGATGACTCTTCTCCTTTCAATTCGTGCTTGGGTATCGACGCTCGGAAACAGGGCAATCCGTTTTTACTTATTCTAACACGTCCTTAATCCAGTAGACGGGCTTTTCCTGACTCTCGTGGTAGGTGCGAGCCAGCATCTCAGCGATTAAGCCGGTGGTCACAAGCTGGATACCGGTGACAAGCAGGAGAATCCCCAGGAGTAAAATTGGACGGTTTGCTAATTGCACGTCAAACAGGAGGCGTTGGATCCCCAGGACGGTCGTGATCCCCCCGCCAACGAGAACGGCAATCAAACCCAGAAAGCCAAATAAATGACTCGGGCGGGTCGCATAGCTCGACATGAATTTAACGGTCAGTAAATCCAGCACGACCCACAATGTTCGGGTTAAGCCGTATTTTGAGGTGCCGTGCTTTCGTGCATGATGGGTGACCGGCAGCTCGGCAATCCGCGCTCCCATGTCCCCGGCCAGAGCTGGAATAAACCGGTGCATTTCCCCATACAGCTTGAGGCCCTTTGCCACCTCACGTCGAAACGCCTTGAGTGTACAGCCATAATCGTGCAGTTTGACCCGCGTTGTGAGTGAGATCATATGGTTGGCGATCTGAGACGGGAGACGCCGGTGCAAAAAAGGATCTTGCCGATTGACCCGCCAGCCGTTCACCAAATCATACCCTTCGTCCAGCTTTGCCAACAAACGCGGAATATCGATGGGATCATTTTGAAGGTCACCATCCAGTGAAACAATGACGTCACCCTGGGCGTATTCAAATCCCGCGGCCAGCGCAGCAGTCTGGCCGAAGTTGCGTCGAAAGCGGAGAACCTTAAGCGTATCGTCCTCGGCGTGCAGCTCAGCCAGCAGCTCGCTACTCCCGTCCTGACTGCCGTCGTCAATAAGGATGAGTTCGTAACTCCAGTCCATCGGTGCCAGTACGGCATGGACCCGTTCACACAACGGACGCAGATTATCGACCTCATTGTAGATCGGGACGACGATGGAAAGGTCCATAGTGATTCGGCACTAGCAGGCTAGAATTCGGTCAGACTCACGAACTGGCGATAACGCTGTTCAATGGTATCCCGGCTCAGGGCGTGCAGACGCCGCAGGCTGAAATCTTCTACCGTGAACGAAGCCACCACACTGCCGTAGACAATAGCTTTGCGCAGTCCGGCCTCAGACGTGTCGTTCGACTCGGCCAAATAGCCAAGGAACCCGCCGGCGAAGGAATCACCGGCCCCGGTCGGATCAACCACATCTTCCAAGGGGTAGGCGGGGACGGCGAAAACCGACTGGGGGGAAAACAGCAACACCCCATATTCGCCTCTCTTGACGAGCAGCGTCTTTGGTCCCATGTCCAAAATCCGGCGTGCGGATTTCACGACATTGGACTCGCCGCTGAGCATACCCGCCTCTTCATCGTTGATGATCAGGACATCGACACGTTTCAGTACGGCTTCGAGTGCCGCACGCTCGTGCTCAATCCAGTGACTGATTGTGTCGCAGCCGATCAGGCGTGCCCCGTCGGTTTGGTCTAACACCTGGCTCTGCAAGCCAGGGTCGATATTCCCCAGAAACACAAAAGGCGTATGGCGATACTGTTCGGGCAGCTTTGGAGCGAAGTTCGCGACCACATTCATCTGGAGGTCTAAGGTGTCTCGGATGTTGAGATTTTCGTGATAGCGGCCGGTCCACCGAAACGTCCGCCCTGCCCCTACTTCCAATCCGTCCAGGTTAATATTCGGTGCGGTCAGGGTTGCCTGCGCATCTGAGGGAAAGTCTTCACCAATAACGGCAACAACGTTCACCGTCGTAAAATAGCTCGCCGCAACAGCGAAATAGGCTGCCGAGCCCCCCAGGACTTCGTCAGCCCTACCGGACGGCGTTTCAATAGAATCCAATCCGACCGAACCGACAACCACAATACGCATCACGTCCTCTTGGCTTTTATCCATTGATATATTTCCCAATAATCGGCTCAAGTTCATGCTGCACCGTTTCTGGAATCATCGCCCGGTCGGTGATGATCGCATCTGCAAGCGCGGTTTCACAGTCGCACACCTGCTCGGGAGACAGCCGACGGGCTGTGTCCCGTACAATGCGTTGAGCGGTGACAACATTTTTATTCAGAATTGCCAGTACCTCTTCTATCACCACATCGCCGGCCTCGGTATTCCAGCAGTCGTAATCGGTTGCCATGGCCAAGGTGGCAAAACAGATTTCGGCTTCACGCGCCAGCTTGGCTTCTTGAAGATTCGTCATACCGATGATGTCAGCACCCCAACTCCGATACAGAAAAGATTCGGCCCGCGTGGAAAATTGCGGGCCTTCCATACAGATATACGTTCCCCCGTGATGAACGGCTATGTCCAGGCTGTCACTGGCTTCAAGCAAAGACTGGGATAAGAGCGGACACACCGGGTCGGCAAAGGCGACATGGGCGACAATACCCCGGCCAAAGAAGGTACTGATACGCCCACGGGTCCGGTCGATGAACTGGTCGGGGATGACAATATGGCCGGGCGCAATCTCCTGTTTCAAACTGCCCACCGCACCCACGGCGACCAAGCGCCGCACGCCCAGGGTTTTCATCCCATAGATATTGGCACGGAAATTCAGCTCGGAGGGCAGAATCCGGTGGCCGCGGCCATGTCGAGGCAGGAAAACCACGCGGACGCCGTCCAATTCGCCGACAAAATATTCATCCGACGGATCCCCAAACGGCGTCTCGACGCTCACCCACTCGCCGCGCTCGACGCCGTCCATCTGGTACAGACCGCTGCCTCCAATAACACCAAGCGTGATCATGACTGTCCCTTTTCCTAGGCCGCTTGCTCCAGGGGAGCGGCCAGTTGCCCACAGGCGGCCTGTACATCCTGGCCACAGCTTTCGCGAATGCTGGCGTAGATGCCCCGGTCGAGCAAGATTTGACGGAACCGTACAAGTCGCTCGCGCGACGAGGGGGCAAATGATGCCCCAGGGAAGGAATTAAACGGAATCAGGTTGACCTTGGCCCGGATACCATGCAGGAGGGACACGAGGCGTTTTGCATCGGCTGGACTATCGTTCAGCCCGTCCAGCAGGGTATACGCAAAGGTCATCCGGTTGCGCGGAGCTATGGACAGGGACCGGCAGGCATCCAACACGGCAGCCAAAGGGTAGCGCCGATTAATCGGCATGAGGGTATTCCGCACGACATCGGTTGTTGCGCTTAAGGAGATGGTAAGGTTGACCTGGGTGTCGTGCAACAGGCGCCGCATTTGCGGTACTAATCCAACCGTCGATACGGTAATGCGGCGAGGGGAGAGCTTATACCCCCAAGCTGCCGTCAGAATAGTGATGGCCTTCACGACCTGATCGTAATTCGCTAACGGTTCGCCCATACCCATAAAGACGACGTTGGTCACCGCTTCGTGTTGGGGCCGTCGGTACTGGACTTCCCAGATTTGGCTGACGATTTCCCCAGCAGTCAGGTCACGCACGGGCCGGACTTGGGCAGTCGCGCAAAATTGACAGCCCATTGCACAGCCGGCCTGGGAAGAGATGCAGAGCGTCCGACGGTTCTCATTCGGAATAAAAACGCTCTCAATCCGGCGTCCATCGGTGAGAGTAAAGAGATATTTCTCCGTCTTATCAGCCGCCACAATATGGCTGCTGCAGTCCAGACGGGCGAGCCTAAAATGCCGGGTCAATTCCTCGCGTAGGGCCAGGGGTATATTACTCATCTGCCCCACGTCTGTGAGCCGGTGTTGATGCACCCATTTCAAAACTTGCTGCGCCCGGAAGGATTTATGTCCGCGCGCAGTCATCCAGCGGGCTAGTTCGTCTTGGGTACAATCTTTAAGGTCCATACCGATCAAACAGGCATAGAGCACGCGGGCATCAGATCCGAAAAAGCGCCTTAGGTCAGATCCACCCCACTAAAAAAATAATTGATCTCCCATTGGGCCGTTTCGGACGCATCGGAGCCATGCACGGCGTTCTGCTCGATATTCGTAGCAAAATCCTTCCGAATCGTACCTTCATCCGCTTCAGCCGGGTTGGTCGCACCCATAATTTTCCTATGGGCTTGAATGGCCCCTTCACCCTCAAGCACGGAGACGAGAATCGGACCTGAGGACATGAAGTCTGTCAGGCTCCCAAAAAATGGACGTTCTTTATGGACCGCATAGAAGCCTTCGGCTTCGGCTTTAGTTAGGGAAACCATTTTGGTGGTCACAATTTTGAGCCCTGCTGCTTCAAAGCGGTGGAGAATTTCACCAATGACATTCTTCTTGACTGCGTCAGGCTTCACAATAGAGAGGGTTCGTTCGGTCATACGCATCCTTTCTTGTACTGCATGAGAAGTCTATCCATGCCCACTACGGGGGTCAATGTTCATACTCTCAGGGCAGATTGAGCGGGGGAGGGAGCGGAGTGAAATACAAGCCACAGCTTCGGTAGGTGTGTTTCACCGCCCGCCAGTCGGGGCTCTCCGCTACCAGGGCAAGACCGTTAAGCGCATGGCAGGCTTCCGCTTGGTAACCAAAGCGTTGGGCCTCGTCATAGCAGCGAGTAAATGCGGCCTTCGCGTGTTTATGTTTTCCCTGTAAAAACGCTAATTCCCCGGTTCCCAGACGACAGTAGACCGTCCCGCGCATGTCGCGCGTTTCGCGGAAGAGCCGTTGCGCCCGGCCGAATGTCGCTCGGCTACGTTCATGGTCACCCTGAATTTTGAAGACCGTGGCCATCGCCCAGACCGTATAGGCAAAGCTCGCCTTATCGCCAATCCGCCGGTATAACCGCTCGGCTTTTGCAAAGAGCCGCAAGGCAGACGTAAATTCTTGACGCATACGGGCCGCATTGCCAAGGCCGCAGTATGAATAGGCCCGGCCGTACACATCGTCTTCAACCTCAAACACCTCGTTTGCTTCGGCGTAATAGTTCTGGGTATCTGCAAATCGACCCATTAAACGCGATGCGCCCCCCAGACCGCACAGCGCATATCCGGCTCCGAGCGTGTCACCCTCTCGTTCGGCGAGTCTGAGGGCTTGCTTGAAATGGCTCAGCGCTTTTTTGAGGTCGCCACAGAAGCGATACGTCCCCCCCATGGCCCAGACAATAAAGCCTTCACGGTCGTACACTCGCGCTTGACGGTAGAGGGTCCGCGCCTCGGCCAGATATGGTAAGGCCTGCTGAGGATTTCCCTGGGCGCGGACGCTCAGGCCGATACCAGCCAGACCCTCCGCCTCCCCTTCCATATCAGCCAAATGGCCAGCGAGGCGGCTGGCCCGCTCATAGGCACGTTTGGCGAGCCCAAATTGTCCCTGCATGCGCAAGCAATCGCCAATACCGAGGTGCGCATCAAGCTCACATTCCCCCTGGTCCGCAGCTTTTGCAGCCTGACGCGCCTGTCGGTAGAGCGCCAGCGCCTCGACAAAGCGACTTTTCAGGCGGGCGCGTTCGCCCTGCTGAAACAAGGCGCGAGGTGTCTGGTCCGTTGACATGAAACTGGAGGGGCAGTTCGTGAACCGCCCCTACCTATTTTGCACACTGCGCTGTCAGGGCTTATCCGAATCCCTTACCCCATGGCGGCCGCCATGGTTTTGCCCATCTCAGCCGGACTCGAAATGATAGCCACACCAGCGTCCCTGAAGGCTTGAACCTTCTCAGCCGCGGTTCCCTTTCCACCGGCGATAATCGCCCCAGCGTGTCCCATACGCTTGCCTTTGGGAGCCGTTTGGCCGGCAATAAACGCTGCGACCGGCTTGGTCATATGCTCTTTAATGAACGCGGCGGCTTCCTCTTCCGCCGAACCGCCAATTTCACCAATCAACACCACGCCTTCGGTTTGGGGATCATCTTGAAAGAGCTGTAAGACGTCGATAAAGCCAGTTCCATTCACCGGGTCGCCACCTATCCCGACACACGACGACTGACCGATACCCAACTGGGTGAGTTGATGGACGGCTTCATACGTTAAGGTTCCACTGCGCGACACCACACCGATTAATCCGGGGGTGTGGATATACCCCGGCATGATCCCAATCTTGCATTCACCCGGGGTAATCACTCCGGGACAGTTCGGGCCAATCAGACGAGACTTTTTGCCGGCTAAGTAACGCTTGACCCGGACCATATCGAGTACCGGGATCCCCTCGGTAATGCAGATCACCAACTCCACTTCGGCATCGACCGCTTCCATAATGGCGTCAGCGGCAAACGGCGGCGGCACATAGATAACGGAAGCGTTTGCCCCCGTTTCCGCAACTGCCTCTACAACCGTATTGAAAATGGGAATACCTTCGAAGTCCGTACCGCCTCGGCCAGGCGTGACCCCCGCCACCATCTGGGTGCCGTAGTCTCGACAGCCCCGGGTGTGCAGTTGGCCGGTTGAGCCGGTAATCCCCTGCGTCAGGACCTTGGTGTTTTTATCAACAAGAATGCTCACGAGCGTGCTCCTCGATTTCTCATCCTACAGATTGATACGAACAGTTGAGCCGGTGCATCGCCTATGCGCCAATCGCCTCGACGATCTTCTCCGCGCCGTCGGCCAAATCGTCGGCAGGAATAATATCAAGCCCCGACTCAGCCAGAATCGTTTTCCCCAGTTCAACATTCGTGCCTTCTAAGCGCACGACCAAAGGGACCGACAGATTGACTTGCTTGGCGGCTTCAACTACCCCGTTGGCCACCACATCACAGCGCATAATCCCACCAAAAATATTGACCAGAACGCCTTTGACATTCTCGTCCGATAGAATAATTTTAAACGCCTCGGTGACTTTTTCCGTGGTTGCGCCCCCGCCTACATCCAGAAAATTCGCCGGCTCAGCCCCGTAGTGTTTGATGATATCCATGGTCGCCATCGCCAGCCCAGCCCCATTGACCATGCAGCCGATGTTGCCGTCCAGCGCAATATAGTTGAGGTCAAACTTGGACGCCGCGACCTCTTTCTCGTTTTCCTCAGTCACATCCCGCATCTCACGGATATCAGCGTGACGGAACAGCGCGTTGTCATCAAAGCCCATCTTGGCGTCCAGAGCGACAAGATCGCCGGACTTCGTCAGTACCAGCGGATTAATCTCAGCCATGGAGGCGTCGCTCTCGGAAAATGCCCGGTATAAGCCGCGCATGAAGGCCACGGCTTTATTGATCGAGTCCTTGGGCAGGCCCAGACCGTAGGCGAGTTGGCGACCCTGGAAATCCCCGAAGCCGACGGCGGGATCTATGGTGGCACGGAGAATCTTCTCGGGGGAACGCTCGGCTACCTCTTCAATTTCCACGCCTCCCTCAGAGCTGGCCATCACCGTGACCCGTGCGGTCGTACGGTCAATGACCATACCGAGATAGAACTCTTGATCAATATCACAACCCTGCTCAACAAAGACCTTTTGGACTTCTTTACCTTCGGGTCCGGTTTGGTGGGTGACTAGGGTTGAGCCAAGCAGAGCCGTCGCGTGTGCGCGGGCTTCCTGCGGCGTCTTGGCGAGCTTGACCCCACCGGCTTTGCCTCGCCCACCGGCGTGAATCTGGGCTTTGACGACACACAGATCACCGCCTAGCTCCTTGGCAGCGGCTTCGGCCTCGTCCGGGGTGGTAGCGACCCTACCGTCTAACACGGCCACCCCATTCCCCCGCAATATCTCTTTTGCTTGGTATTCGTGAATATTCATACCTTCTTACCTTACTGTGGCCTCTTTCCTGATGGTGGAGAGCTACTCGCCCTTCTCCAGAAGGGCGTCCATGGCCGTCACCAGTTCGTGCACATGGCCGACGGACACCTCCATTTCTTGTTTTTCTTTGTCGCTCAGGTCCACTTCAATGACGCGCTCAACGCCACCGGCACCGATAGACACCGGGACACCAAAGTACACACTGTCAATCCCGTATTCGCCTTCAAGATAGGCCGCGCAGGGTAGGATTTGTTTTCTATCCTGTAGATAGGCCGCAGCCATCTGCACAGCTGCTGAAGCCGGAGAATAAAACGCCGAACCCGTCTTGAGCAACGCGACAATCTCACCGCCGGCCTGACGGGTGCGCTGCTCAATTTCTTCCAAACGGGCCTCGGAGATCAGCTTCTCAACCGGTATCCCGCCGACCTGGCAATAGCTGCGCACCGGAACCATGTCGTCACCGTGACCACCGAGGACCATAGCCGTCACATTCTGGACAGACACGCCAAGTTCTTGGGCAATAAAGGTCCGGTAACGGGCGGAGTCCAGAACACCAGCTTGGCCCACGACTCTGTTCTTGGGGAAACCCGTCACCCGCTTGGTCAGGGTCACCATGGCATCAAGCGGATTGGTAATCACAATCACCAACGAATCCGGCGCATATTGCTTAATGTTGCTAGACACATCGCTCATGATCTTGCAATTGATACCCAGCAAGTCATCCCGACTCATGCCTGGCTTCCGGGCAACACCGGCAGTCACAATGCAGACATCCGCACCGGCAATATCAGTGTAGCTCGTTGTCCCGGTAATGTTGGCGTCATAGCCCTCGATGGGCCCAGCTTCGAGCATATCCAGGGCCTTTCCCTGGGGCAGGCCATCAATCACGTCGAACAGGACTACATCGCCAAGTCCCTTGAGCACGCATAGGTGGGCAAGGGTACCGCCGATATTACCAGCACCAATGAGTGCGATTTTCTTCCGAGCCATAATATTCTTCCCTCCGGTCTCGCATCCATGAATGATATAGAAAGAGGACAGTCAGGGCGGCTGTCCTCATCTCAGTCCGTTGAGATACTGCTTGTTCGGCAAGGTTTTGGGGCAGGATGCCAAAATTCCTACAGCCTGTCTAGGCCAGAAGGTTGCGGAAAGACTCACTTGTGGCGACTGGGATGTGTATCGGCCGCTCTTCGTTATCAGGGGAGCATCAAAGAGGAAGTCATCTTCATGGACCTAACTGTCCAGAACGCTGCCTTAGCCTATTTCGTTCAGCATCAGAGCGACGGATATACTGCGGAACGAGTTGTGAGACGTCGTCGTGATCTCCCTGTTTGAACCGCATCCAGGCCAAGCGAGCGACAATGCTGCCGCGTGGCGGGACAGCAGCAAGCGGCAGAACCTCTGTATGGGGCCCGCAGTGTTCCCGAATTATTTCACCGTAGCGCTCAACGCCATCTCCAACAAAGAGGCATGGCCCAATGATTTGGTTGACCAACTCTTCGGGCGCGAGAACCATATCGTCAGTCAGACGGGTAATATGCCCGTCCGCGTCACGGGTAAAGCAGGCGGCATACACTTCACGTTTGCGAGCGTCCAGCACAACGCACAGCCGGCCTGTCCAATGGGTCACTGCATGGGCAAACGTGAGGAGCGTCGAGACGCCGGCAACCCGTTGAGACAGGGCATAGGCAAAACCTTTTGTCGTGCCGAGCGCGATGCGCAGACCGGAGAAGGCTCCAGGGCCAATCGTCACCCCTATACCTGCGATCTCAGGCAGGCTAACGTGTGCCCGGTCAAGGACGCGATGGATCAACGGTAAAAGATTTTCCGTATGACTCGTCGCAGCGCCACCTGACTGTTCTGCCAGAACGCTACCGTCCTGTATCAGGCCGACACTCGCAATCGGGGTAGCCGTGTCTATGCCGAGAACGAGCATGTCAAAAGAT
This sequence comes from uncultured Binatia bacterium (SeqCode), assembly GCA_965243855.1. Taxonomy (GTDB): domain Bacteria; phylum Desulfobacterota; class Binatia; order Bin18; family Bin18; genus Bin18. The sequence continues at coordinate 1,646,820 of CBDEWE010000003.1, forward strand.
CAGCTGACAAGTCGTGAAATATCGTTGTAGAAGACCAAAACGATGAGCGAGACAATAACCAGGAAGCCGACGCGTAAGGCCATTTCTTTAGAACGATTACTCAACGGGCGGCCGATGAGGAGCTCAATGAGCATCAGCAACAGATGGCCGCCGTCAAGAATCGGGATAGGCAGAAGATTAAAGATGGCTAAGTTGACGTTCACGATGGCCGTGAAGCGCAGCAAATAATCCAACCCCAAACGCGCCTGCTGTCCAGCCACCTGCGCAATGAGAATGGGGCCTCCCAGTTCTTTGGTTGAAACCTCTCCACTTATAAGCTTTACAACACTGTCCAAAATAAGGTGCGTCCACAGCCAGGTTTGCTCAGCTCCGAGCGTTATCGCTCGTCCTACGGTAACAGCTTCGTTCGTAAAGGCTCGCTCAATACCAATCACATAGACTTGTCCACCGACGGGGTTGTCGCGCAGTTGAGGGGTGACCGTTGTTGCAATAATCTGATCGCGGTTCGCCTTTTTGATAACGAGGTCAATTTCATTCCCATTACTGTGCTGAATCTGCTCAGCTAGTTCCTCCCAGGTGTGGACGGTAACCCCATCGACTTTGAGGATTTCGTCTTCCGGTTCTAGACCGGCCGTTTCCGCGGGCATGTTCGCCACAACTCCGCCAACCGTGGGCTGATCGATCGGGACATTGACGCCAAATTGGGCAAAGGCCAGACTAAAGACGACAAAAGCCATCAGAAAGTTGGCCAATGGCCCGGCAGAGACAATCAGAAAGCGTTTTGGCAAGGATTTATGGGTAAAGGAACGGTGCAGATCGGCCTCATTCACCTCCTCGCCGATTTCCTCTCCAATCATCTTCACATAGCCACCCAGAGGAATGGCGCTGAGTAAATACTCCGTTTCGCCAACCTTACGACCGATGAGTTTCGGACCAAATCCGAGCGAGAATCGCTCAACCCCAACGCCGGCCCACTTGGCGGTCAGGAAGTGTCCCAATTCGTGCACAAAAATGATTAATCCAAAGACAATAACCACTCGTAGCGCAACATCAAAAGTCGAAAGGTCCATGCCCACGTACTCCTCGGTTTTCGGGCCAGATTTAATACCACAGCATACTATAGTAATAGATAAAGGCCCCTGGGAAAAGTAAACTATCGATACGGTCAAGCACCCCGCCGTGGCCGGGGAAGAGACGACCTGAGTCTTTAGCGCTGCAGGCCCGCTTCAAGGCAGACTCACACAGGTCGCCCAACTGGGCGAGGAACCCCATCAGAAGAGCAAGCAGTATTAATTCGAGCGCGGATCGGTTGGGCAGGAGATATTGCCAAGCGACGAGAGCGGCGATGCAGTTTCCGCCTATCGATCCGACGCTCCCCTCTATTGTTTTGCCAGGGCTGATATGTGGTAGCAGTTTCCGTTTTCCCCATATCCGTCCAAAGGCATATCCTCCCGTGTCTCCAAGCATGACCACAAGCAGTATAAAAAAAATCCACTCCGCGCCTTCCGGGCCGCGATGTATCCACAGCAAGTGTGGAAAAAGAAACCCGATATACACAACACCAAGCACGCAGAGGCTCGTTGTTTGGATTACTTTCGTCGGCTGACGGTCTCGAAGACTCAGGATAAAAACCAGCATAAAACCAAGGGTGAATGCAGCGCCGATGAGCCGTGCATCGCCCGATAGCATGCTGAGTGCGACAAGCATGCCCCACAGTTCACCAACGGCTGGAGAGAGGGTGCATTGGGCTCGCGTGAGTGAGAAGTATTCATATAAGCCAACACCAGTCAGCACCAGAATGACGCTCGAAAAGCCCCATTCCGGCGCAGAGTGTATCAGGAAGATCAGAAGGGGAAGCGCGACCGCGGCGGTCAGGAGCCTAGTGCGCAGCACGTTTGAGCTCGGTATCAATCAGTTGCTCGGCCGTCCGACCGAAACGCCGATCCCGCTGCTGATAATCCGCCAATGCCTGCAAGAAGGCGTCGCGGTCGAAGTCTGGCCACAGGGTATCGGTCACATAGAGTTCCGTGTAGGCCAACTGCCAGAGCATGAAATTACTGATCCGGAACTCTCCACTGGTCCGAATAAGGAGGTCCGGAGCAGGGATATCTGCCGTCCACAATGATTGTTCGATCGCTTGCTGGTCAATCTCGAATGGCCGCAGTTGTCCCGCCTGTACGGCGGTCGCCAGAGTCTGTACGGCGGCAACGATTTCTTCCCGTGCACTATAGCTCACGGCTAAGACAACAGTCAGTCCGGTGTTGTCTCGTGTTGCGGCAATAACGTCCAGCAGGGATTTCCGAACCGTTGCTGGAAGGCGGCCCAGATCGCCAATGGCACGCAGGCGGATGTTGTACCGCATCATACGGCGTAATTCCGTCCGAAGGTAACGATTGAGGAGTCCCATAAGCGCACGGACCTCACGGGGCGGCCGCTGCCAGTTCTCCGAAGAAAATGCGTACAGGGTCAGATACGAGAGGCCGATGCCACGGCTCGTCTCGACGATGTTGCGGACCGCTTCTTTCCCACGCTTATGACCCTCGATACGGCTCAGTCCGCGTCGCTGCGCCCACCGTCCGTTACCATCCATAATAATGGCGACGTGACGGGGCAATTGGTCTTTCTCAAGGATAACGCTCACGCGTATAAACAGCAGGTTAGAGTAGATTGCTCACATGGCCAGTCGCAGGAAAACACTATCCCCTTATACCGCCATCAACTCTTCCTCTTTAAGCTTGAGGATATGGTCAAGTTTTTCGATATATTCATTCGTCATCTTTTGTACACGGTCCTGTGCGGTGTGCAATTCATCTTCGGTAATTTCTTTATCCTTTTGCATTTCCTTGAGATAGTCATTGGCATCGCGTCTATGGTTCCGCATAGAAATCCGGTATTCCTCTGCGCTTTTCCGAATTTTTCGGACAAAATCTCTCCGCCGTTCTTCGGTAAGTTCGGGTATGGGGACGCGAATGACTTTCCCATCGTTGATCGGAGTGAGGCCTAAGTCGGCCTGATAAATCGCCTTTTCGACATCACCGATAATATTTTTTTCGTACGGCTGGACAACGAGGAGGCGAGCTTCTGGTGCAGACAAAGAGGCGAGTTGATTGAGCGGGGTTGGGGACCCGTAATACTCGATCATCACGCCTTCGATTAATGACGTGGAGGCACGACCAGTGCGAACTTTCGAAAACTCGACACGAAGCGACCCCAGTGTTCGCTCCATTTCTTGCCTCATTTGTTCCAAAACTTCGGCGCTCATAGCTCCCCTCCATTGACCACCGTTCCAATAGGCTCTCCACGTACCACGCGCTGGATATTCCCAGGCTCAAGCATACTGAACACAATGATGGGGAGATGATTATCCATGCACAATGATATCGCGGTGGAGTCCATGACCTTGAGGTTTTGTTGTAAGACTTCAAGATAGGTCAGGTTCTGATACCGCTCGGCCGTCGAATCTTTCATCGGGTCAGCGCTATATATCCCGTCAACCTTGGTTGCTTTGAAAATAGCTTGGGCTCCGATTTCCATCGCCCGCAAGCTGGCGGCGGTGTCCGTGGTAAAATACGGATTGCCGGTGCCAGAGGCAAAAATAACGACACGGCCTTTCTCAAGATGACGCGTTGCGCGCCGTCGAATATACGGTTCCGCCACCTGCGATACGGTCAGGGCTGACATCACGCGCGTAGGGACCTCTAACTTCTCCAAAGCTTCCTGCATGGCTAAGCTATTGATCACCGTAGCCAGCATCCCCATATAATCACCAGTCGCCCGCGCAATCCCCCTTGAACTCGCGTCTACTCCACGCAGTATATTTCCTCCACCGAGGACCAGAGCGATTTCACACCCCAGCGCGTGAATTTCCTGAATCTCTCCGGCGATGCGGGCCAAGACAGCGTCGTCAATCCCATAGCCTTGTTCGCCAGCGAGAGCCTCTCCTCCCAGCTTGAGGAGAACACGTTGGTATGGCGCAGACTTTGTCGCCATGTGGCCTACTCAGTCCCCCCGTCAGCGGCGCTTGCTTCTCCGACCTGGAAACGCGCAAATCGGTGGACGACAATATTTTCACCTGTCTTACTTACCGCATCATTGACGATCTCTTGTACGGTTTTGCTCGGCTCCCGAATATAGGCTTGTTCGAGCAAACATACTTCGCTGTAAAACTTCTCGACTTTTCCCGAAACTATCTTCTCAATAACCTGAGTCGGCTTTCCGGACGCTTCGGCCTGCGTCTGATAGACCGTCCGCTCCCGCTCAAGTTCTCCCTCAGTAATATCTTCCCGACGCACGCAGCGTGGGTTTGCGGCAGCCACTTGCATCGCAAGATCTTTGACAAGCTGCTGGAACTCTTCGGTCCGAGCGACAAAGTCAGTCTCGCAATTCACTTCAACCAAGACGCCGATCTTGCCACCCCCGTGAATATAGGAACCAACCACTCCTTGCTCTGCCGCGCGTCCGGCCCGCTTTGCGGCAGCGGCCAATCCTTTCTCACGAAGAAAGTCAATGGCTTTTTCAATATTACCGTTATTTTCGGCGAGCGCTTTTTTACAGTTGACAATACCCGCACCTGTCCGTTCGCGCAGTTCTTTTACCTGGGCCATCGAAATAGCGCTCACGCCTCGCCCCCTTCCTCAATAGACGCCGCCTCTGTCGGAGTGCCTTCGGCTTGCACCTCAGGGGATGGCGCGGGAGCTTCCGGCATGTCCGGTCCAGCCTGCGTTCCTGTTTCTTCTTGGTCCGCCTGATCAAGGGCCTCACCTTCGCCTTGTTGCTGCTCTTGATACAGCGTCCGCCCTTCTATGGAGGCGTCAGCGATAGCGTCCACAAAAAGACGAATCGCACGAATGGCGTCATCATTCCCTGGGATTTTATGCGTGATAAGATCCGGATCACAGTTTGAATCAATCGCCGCGACAACTGGTAAACCGAGCTTATTTGCCTCCCGCACAGCGATTTCTTCCTTCTTGGTGTCAACGACAAACATCGCATCAGGCAGCTTCCGCATCGTTTTGATGCCACCTAACACATTCATCAGTTTATCTCGCTCCCGGCTAATCCCTAAGAGTTCTTTCTTCGTCAGCGCGTCAGCAATCGCGGCTGTTTCGAGCATCTCTTCGACGCGCTTCAGTCGATCGATAGACTTCCGGATGGTTTGAAAGTTCGTTAACATCCCACCCAGCCAGCGGTTATTGACATAAAACATTTCACACCGCTCGGCTGCTTCGCGCACGACCTCCTGCGCCTGCTTCTTGGTCCCGACAAAGAGAATCTGGCCACCATCTGCGACCAGATCGCGAATAAAGCCACACGCGTCGCGTAACATGCCCACGGTCTGCTGCAAGTCGATGATGTGGATTCCGTTACGGGCACCAAAAATATAGGGCTTCATCTTTGGGTTCCAGCGACTCGTCTGGTGGCCAAAGTGAACCCCAGCCTCAAGCAATTGCTTGATCGTAATTTCAACCATGTAGCGGGCACCTTTCTTTCTTAACTATGCGTGGAATATACTTAATTTTGGGGAGGGGCTTTATATCAAAGGCGAAAAATCTTTGCAACGCGCCAGAGAGCGCTATTGATTCATAGATTCAAGAAATTCTTGATTATCCTTTGTCCCCTGGATTTTATCCATAAAAAATTCCATTGCTTCGACCGCGTTCATTTGGGTCAACAATTGTCTGAGAAGCCGCACTCGGTCCAAGGTCTTCTTAGTCAGCAACATCTCTTCCTTGCGGGTACCCGAGCGGCCAATATCCATGGCAGGGAAAATCCGCTTATCCATCAGGCGGCGGTCCAGGTGGATTTCCATATTACCAGTCCCTTTAAATTCTTCAAAGATGACTTCATCCATACGACTGCCGGTATCGACCAGGGCCGTCCCGATAATAGTTAAGCTTCCCCCATCTTCAATGTTGCGTGCCGCTCCAAAGAATTTTTTCGGCATCCGTAAGGCATTGGCATCCACACCACCGGACAGTAATTTCCCACTCGGCGGAACCACAGCGTTATTCGCGCGTGCTAAGCGGGTAATGCTGTCGAGTAAGACGACAACGTCTTTTCCATGCTCGACCAGACGTTTTGCTTTCTCTAAGACCATCTCCGCCACCTGTACGTGCCGATTCGCCGGTTCATCAAACGTCGAACTCACAACCTCGGCACGGACTGAGCGCTGCATATCGGTGACTTCCTCCGGTCGCTCGTCAATCAATAAGACAATCAAAATGACCTCTTTATGATTGTGAACAATGCCATGCGCCAAACTTTGCAGCATCATGGTCTTGCCCGTACGAGGAGCGGCAACGATCAAACCACGCTGCCCTTTTCCTATGGGAGAGAACAGATCAATGGTCCGCGTTGTATATTCCTCAAAATTGTGTCCAAGCCGGAGTTGTTCCTCGGGGTAGAGCGGCGTCAAATTGTCAAAAAGGATTTTATCTCGGGCGCGTTCAGGCTCTTCATAGTTCGTCGCTTCGACTTTCAGCAACGCAAAATAACGCTCGCCTTCCTTGGGTGGCCGGATTTGCCCGGCCACCACGTCTCCGGTCCGTAGATTAAACCGCCGAATCTGGCTCGGTGAAACATAAATGTCATCCGGCCCCGGCAGATAATTGTAGTCAGGGGAACGGAGAAAGCCGAACCCGTCAGAGAGAATCTCTAACACCCCCTCGCCGTAGATAAAGCCGCTCTGCTCGGCCTGGGCCTGGAGAATAGAAAAGATCAAGTCTTGTTTACGAAGACTGGACGCTCCCTCAACGTCAAAATTTCGTGCAATCTCCGCCAGTTCGCCAATTTTCTTTGATTTCAGAGACTTAAGGTTCAGACCGACATCCTCGCCGTCCCCATTAATGCGAACCTCTTGGAGTCCATTTGCATTATTACTCTTTGCGGTCGTTCGACCCATATCTTCCTCCTACTTGCTCTGCAGTAGTAAACTGGAGGGACGTATCCTTGGTATTACGCATTGCCAAGGCATATCCGCCTCGGACGTCAATTGCCCGTGTTAGGGGAAAAACCATCAAGAAATAGCGGTATGACCGGTGAGAAATTCTTTTTCAGAGTGATCTACAGAGGACGATTTATCCTCTGAGCGATATTTTCATATAATATACCATCACCAACCTGTCAACGAAAAGACTCACTCCCAGGCAGAGGACAGATCCAGCAGGAGTCCGGCAAAATCAGCAGGATAAGGTGCCTGAATTGTTACCACTGCATGGTCTTGGGGGTGCATGAACTCAATCGCCTGAGCGTGCAACGCTTGACGAGGAAAGTGCCGAATCTCAGAGGGTAGTATTTTTTCCATACGCCGCGATCCATACAAACCATCCCCAATAATAGGGTGGTTGAGCGCAGCGAGATGAACCCGCAGTTGGTGGGTCCGGCCAGTCTTGGGAAAGAGTTGGACAAGGGAAACAGTCCGACACGACTCCAGAACTTCATACCGACTGACCGCCGGACGGCTCTTTCGTGCGTGGATGGACATTTTCTTCCGGTCCTGTGGATGCCGACCTATAGGAAAAGCAATCTCCCCCTTACGCTGTGGCAGGCATCCGACCACGACAGCTCGATAGGTTTTGCGCACCTGTCTCGATTTAAACTGTTCAGCGAGGGCTTCCAGCGCCGTCTGATTCTTGGCGACGAGCAAGACGCCGGACGTATCCTTATCAAGTCTATGGACGATCCCCGGACGGAGCGATGCTTCTTCAACATTCCATCCCCAGTATGCCAGCAAGGCGTTCACCACCGTCCCATGCCACTGACCGGGGGCGGGATGTACAACCATACCGGGCGGTTTGTTAATCGCGGCCAGACTGTCATCTTCATACAAGATATCGAGCGGAATATCTTCCGGCGTAGCGGTGGTTGGTTGGGAAAGAGGGGGAGAGATTTCTATGACTTCACCGCTGCGGACAGGATAGCTCGCCTTTTGAGGATTTCCGTCTACCAAAACATGGCCACGTCTAATGAACAGCTTTGCCTGGGACCGACTGATTTCCGCGAGAGAGGCAACCACCAAGTCTAAACGCTGACCGACCTGGGTGAGCGGAATCCGAAGATGTTGGACTGTCACGAGGGAGTATTTCCCGTTGAGGAGAGGACGCTCCGAGCTTGGTCAGCATCCTCTCGTATCTGCTGCACGAGTTCTTCGACCGACGAGAACTTCCGCTCTGCTCGAAGGTGCTTGACAAAACTCACCCGGAGACGCTTTCCGTACAGGTCGGCGGAGAAGTCAAAAAGGTTCGTTTCAACCGTTCTCTGATTTTCGCCAAAAGTAGGATTCACTCCAACATTTGCCACGGCATCATATTCACCGTCGTCCACACAAGCCCGGACCGCGTACACTCCATTCGGCAACAGGACTGACGTCCGCGGACGGATATTCGCAGTCGGGAATCCGATCTGCCGACCGCGCTGAAATCCCTGAACAACCCGACCGCTGACCGCATACGGCCGCTCCAGCAGCTTGGTTGCCTCGTGCAGTTTACCGGCTTGGAGCAGCGAGCGCACCGCGGTACTGCTCACCTCTTGCTGCCCCACAGTCACCGACCCTATGACCTCCACCTCAAATCCCCACTGTTTTCCCAGAGAGCTGAGCAGGTGTGCATTGCCGGCCCGGTCCCGACCAAAACTGAAATTATGCCCGACCAAAATCTTTTCGACACCAATGGGGTCGAGCAGATATTGACGCACAAACGCTTCGGGGGCGAGCCGAGAAAAGTCGAGCCCAAACCGCTGTAACACGACCCCATCGACACCCAACTCGGCAACCCTGTGGAGCTTTTCACGTAAACTGAGAATCAACGGCACTGGACTTCCGGGCCGCAACACCGAAAGGGGGTGAGGGTGAAATGTCATCGCCAAAGCGGTCCCCTGACGCGCGCTGGCTTCTTCGACAAGCCGAGAGAGAATCATCCGGTGGCCCAAGTGCACTCCATCGAAATTTCCGAGACCGATGACCGGATGGGGGAACGGCGAGTGGTGCGAGGCGTGTCGGATAATTTTCATACGCAGTGCCCCGAAGAAATCCAGGGGCGGGTATGCTAACGTCCAAGCGTCTGGAGCATAGTTTGTGCTTCAACCGTTTGGGTAGCTGACGGATGGTCGCTGACAAGCTTCTGAAGAATCAGGCGGGCGTCCGTCTTATCTCCAATCGCAAGAAATGCCTGGGCTTGTCGCAGGAGGGCTGCGGCAACGCGATCACCTCGTCGGTATGAGAGAACATCATTAAACTCAAGGATGGCTCGATTATAGTCATTCTGGACGTAGTGGCTCTCGCCTATCCAATACTGTGCATCATCCGCCATTTGTGATTCAGGGCAACGACGTTGAAAGGTGCGGAATTCCTGAATCGCAGGATTGTACTTCTGGTCTTGAAAGAGCCGAACTGCTCCTCGATAGAGGTCTTGACACTCTGGAGTATCAGCAGTCGAAGGGAGGCTGATGGAGGCTGGAGGAGTTCTCGACGGTATCCCAAAAGGGAGAGAGGGGGTAGTGGGCGCCCGAGCGATTGATCCGACAGGCTCATCCAATCCAGGCTCGGGGCTGCGTCTGGCAGAGCGCAGTTGTCCTTCAGCAACGACTAACCGTTCCTCAAGAGCGCTTAAGCGCTGCTCGATTTTACGCAGGGATGGGGCGGTTCCACTCTCCCGTTTAGAGAGACGGGTCAGGTTATGTCCGAACTCTTCAAGCTTGCCTTGCAGTTGCTGGACCTTACGGTCCAGGCTATCGATTGAGGCGTCCGTATTGGCCACTTGGGTGCGTATTGCCCGGCGTTCGCTCTGCACCTGTTGCAGGTCCGCTTGAGTTGCGCACCCAGCAAGCCAGAAACCTAGCACGATTACAGGGCACAGCAGGTAACGACTAGCTCTCACAGCACGTGTGTATAGCCAGAACTGACGCCCGTTGCCTAGCGTAGGACGGAGAAATGGCCGCGTCGATTTCGCTGCCAACATGATTCATTCGCGTCAGTACACTGGGGTAGTTCTTCGCCATAACTAATGACGGAGAGCCGCTCGGCAGGGACTCCTAACGTAATGAGATAATCCTGCGCGGCACGGGCCCGCTTTGTGCCAAGGGCGAGATTATATTCGGTCGTTCCCCGCTCATCGCAGTGCCCTTCAACCTCTACCTTGGCCTCGGCATTGCTTTGCAGCCAATCGGCATTCGCTTGCAGGGTTTGCCGCGCCTCTTCAGACAGATCAAACGAGTCATAGCTAAAGAAGACGTCTTGTAAGGGTCCGCCCTCCCCTTCCTGCTGGACACGCTCCTGTATGCGTTCGCCCTCCCCAATCTCAGTTTCACCCACCCCTGGCGCACCAGAGCCCGTACTCGGAGTGCTCCCATAACTCATAGGCTGAGGAGATTGTTTCGGACATCCGATCAAGCCCAGAGAGAGCAGGAGGACACTGATCAGCCACCCACCATGGAATTTATTGTTATGCATTTTCCACCATTTTTCCTCGTCCCACGCGTACTTATGGGAGGCGCGGCGACCACGCCGGACTAGTATCATTTCCACTTCCCCCGGTCAATTGCTGTACGCTCTGGCCGTCTCGACTCGCCAGATAGATTCGCCCTCGTCGTGTCACCGCAAGATAGCGGCCGTCCGGCGACCACGAAGGGTGCTCACCACGGACAATGTGCGTGGCTTCTCCACCGTTCGGGTCGATCCCCATCACACGAAATCCACCTGAGCGGGCCGTATAGGCGATCCGATCTCCTTTTGGCGACCAGGCGGGATCAGTATTATAGGCGCCCTGAAACGTCATGCGTTTGGACTGTCCGGTTTCTATGTCCATCACATAAATCTGGGGGCTGCCACTCCGGCTCGAACAAAACGCCAGTCGGCGCCCATCTGGCGACCAAACGGGAGAAATATCGATACCGCTGTGGTGGGTTAAACGACGAATTAACTGACCTTTGGACGAGAGCAGAAAAAGATCAGAATTACCCTTCTGATCAAGGCTGATAGCGATACGGGTACCGTCCGGGGACCAGCTTGCTCCGTAGGCAATGCGGGCGTCGAGCCGCACCGACCGTCCAGTCGCCAAATCGAGCTTGAACGAATGAGGGCCCCCCTGCTTGTACGAAATAAACAAAAGCTCTACCCCGGTTGGATTCCAGCTCGGTCCGAGGCTCAGCGTCCGGTCCCGTGTGACCCGGCGCACTTCGCTTCCGCTCAGGTCGGTCACATAGACTTCCTTGGTCCGTCCATCAACACGGTTCGAGATGAAAGCGATCTTTGAATTAAAAGGTCCTTCTTCGCCGGTCAGGAAGAGCATGATCTGATCGGCAAAGCGGTGCGCCATACGGCGCACGTCACGTTTGTGTCCGATATACCGTCTGCCGCCAAGCTGTTTTTGCTGGGTCACATCGAACAGGCGCGCCTCGATAGTCAACCGTTCCCCGTTCAGCCAAAAACCGCCTTTGACCAGGGCTAACGCATCCAGGACAGACCAGTTTTGAAAATTAATGTGGTCGAGCACAAACCCCTCCGGCCCCTCGATATAGGCGCGCCGGTCGAGCACCCGGAAAAGACCGGAGAGAGTGAGGTCTCTGGCAACCGTACTGGCAAAGGTTTCCCCGATTTGCTGCTCGGCGTGGGAGTCCGGGTTCGACAGGGGCGAAAGGGCGATCGGAACTCCCGCCCCGCCGGGTTTTGGCACTTCAATACGTATTTGGGCGAGAGCCGACGTAGTCACTACAGCAAGCACGGTAATTACCGTCAGCAGCACTCCCGGCCGAGTTATCCGTAGCGGCGGTCCCCCCCGGCTCATTTTACTCGCTCCGAATCTGCTGCGACCGAGCACGCCGCGTCTCACCAAAAACCACCTCAATCTTTTGCCGGGTAAATTCGTTTCGGTAGGCCTCTGGTGGGGGAGGAAGCGGATTGGCCTTTCGCACCGCGCGTATTGCGGATTCATCGAAAACAATATCACCGGACCGTTCGGCCAACTCCACCCCGACAACCTCGCCATTGGCCAGGATACCGAACCGTACTACTGCCGTGAGGCCAGACTTATGCTCAGCAACGATCCAACTCTGCTTTACCCGCTGTTTCACCTCTTGCGTGTATAAAATAAAGGGAAGTCCCCGCAGCGTATCACCGCCTCCGCCCCCGGACGCCGGGGTTGAGTGAGAGGTCTCGGTGGTTTGACGCCGGTCAGCCTGCACCCGCTGCCGGATCTTTTCTAAGGCCGCCACGATCTGCTGCTCACGGTCCTCAGCGCTCAGGCGTTGCTCCTCAGGCTCTTTGGGGGCCGAGGATTGCGGCGGCAGTTTTTTTGCCTGCTCGGGTTTTTGGATCTGAGGTTTTTTGATTTCCGTTTTTAACGGCGCCTTTTTGGGCGACGGTTTTTTTTTCGAGGCTATTTTTACGCTCTTTTTCTTTTGGGGCTTAGCTACTTTAGGTTTCTTTTCTGTTTTTGGTTTCTTTACCTCGACTTTCGGCGGCGAAGCCTTGGGTTTCGGTACGGGTGGAACGGCCGCGGATTCTACCTTCTTAGGCTTAGGGCTAGGGGCTGGTGGGGACTCGGGAGCGAGCCCCAAGGCAGCCGGAGCAACCAAAGAAACGGTATAGCTTTTGGGTGTCCAGGGCTTTGACTGGGGCGGGTCGGCAGCAGAGACCAGAGCCAGGAGCAGCCCGGCATGGAGCAGCCCAGAAAGCACCACCATACGGCCGAGCCGCTTATCCTGAGGCGGAGTGTTGTACGATTTCGGGGTTTTTTTGATCACAGCTTAAGATTGGTTTTGTTGTGTCAAGTCAGCTTCTGGAAGCGGCTCGGTTACCATACCGAGCTTTGCTATACCCGCGCTCCGTATTGCCGCCATGACCGCAACGACTTTGCCATACACAACATCTTTATCTGCTCGAAGATAGACGGTCCGATCTGGCCGCAGCTTCACAATTGCCGTCAGTTTTTCACCCAGAGCGACAAGATCGAGGGGAGTATCGTTCAGGTGGATACGCCCCTCCCCATCTATCGCCACAACCAACTGCTCCTCCGTATCAGAGACAAGGGGGCCAGCCTCTACAGCGGGTAACTCGACGTTGACGCCTTGCTGCAGGATAGGTGCAGTCACCATAAAGATAACGAGGAGGACCAGCATGACGTCAACAAAAGGTGTCACATTGATGTGTGAGATGCTCCCTTCATCGTACTGTTCAAAAGCCATGGTCTGGCATCCCTTCGTTTAGAGAAAGTGACGTTCGGCAATATTGAGGAATTCGGCCGAGAAATTCTCCATGTCCGTTGCCAGGACGCGGACCTTTCGACTGAAGTGATTATAGGCCATAACGGATGGAATCGCAGCGGCAAGCCCGATCGCGGTTGCAATCAAAGCCTCGGCAATACCGGGCGCGACAGCTTGAATGGTCGAGGTCCGAGTCAGACTCAAGCCCCGGAAGGCATTCATAATACCCCAGACTGTTCCAAAAAGACCAATAAATGGTGCAGTGCTAGCCGTTGTGGCTAAGAAAGTCAGGGCACGCTCCAAGCGGGTCACCTGTTCACGCACGGCCCGGCGCATAGCTCGCTCTATATTATCAATCCCGCCTTCTTCCGGAATGGTCAGCGGAACGGGCTCTGCGGGCGCTTCGGGCGGCTTCCTCGTCCGGGTGAGCCGCACGAGTTCTTGATAGCCCGCTCGAAAGACCTGGGCGAGCGGACTCTCCTTCATTTCGAGGGCCGCAGTGTGAATAGCGGGGAGATTCTTGGTTTCCCAAAATATCGTGGTAAAGCGCTCAGACTCCCGCCTAGCTTGACGCAGTTGGCGGAATTTATAGAGCATGATGCCCCAGCTTACGACGGAGAAGCCCAAGAGGATATAGAGGACGGCCAAGACCACCGGTCCTGAGCCGATAACCATATCGATAATGCTGTAGGACTGCCGAAACGGAACATCGGCCTGAATCGCAAAACGCCCAAGAAAACCATCCATAATCCACTCCCCACCCTCCACGCACACCGGTTGGCACATATTGGGGGCTTCATTCCTACCGCGATCGGGGAAGCTTCAAATCATAATCATTGATTGGTAGGACTAATACATGAGGAGAATCGAGTCAATCGTTTTCCTGGGGCTGGTCACTTTTACATGATGGGCTTTCACCGGGCACGAAAGTATGAAAGAAGACTTGGCGAAGTCACTACCATACAAAAGAGGCGACCATGGCGATACGTGTAGGAATCAATGGATTTGGCCGTATTGGACGCAACGTTTTTCGTGCCAGTCTCAACGAACCCAAACTTGAGTTTGTTGCCATTAATGACATAACAGATGCCAAAACCCTGGCACATTTGTTGCGCTATGACTCTGTCCACGGTCAGCTTGACGCTGACATTCTTGCCGAAGACAACGCCTTGATCGTCAATGGCAAAAGGATTGAGATCATCCAGGAGCGTGATCCGGGTAAGCTGCCCTGGGGGAATCTTGGTGTCAACATTGCTCTTGAATCAACCGGCCTGTTCACCGCACGTGAGCAAGCTTCATTGCATCTATCGGCCGGCGCCAAAAAGGTCATTATTTCTGCACCGGCTAAAAATCCTGACATTACGGTCTGCTATGGTGTCAACCATACGAATTACGACCCCATCTCACATCATATCATCTCGAATGCATCATGCACGACAAATTGTCTCTCTCCCGTGGCCAAAGTTCTGCACGAATCTTTTGGTATCACGCATGGCCTGATGACGACCGTCCACGCCTATACCAACGACCAGCGTATCCTGGACCTGCCCCACTCGGACATTCGCAGAGCAAGAGCTGCGGCACAGTCGATGATTCCGACCTCGACCGGCGCTGCTCGCGCCGTGGGCGAAGTGCTCCCAGAACTCAAGGGGAAACTCGACGGCATGGCCGTCCGTGTCCCAACCGCGAACGTCTCGGTCGTCGATCTGGTCGCTGAACTCGGCAGAACCGCCTCGGCAGACGCAGTCAACGATGCCATGCGCACCGCAGCCGAAGGGCCGCTCAAGGGTGTATTACAATATTGCGAGGAAGAGCTGGTCTCCGTTGATTTCAACGGAAATCCACATTCGTCGATTTTTGACTCGGCCCTCACCAAGGTGATGGACGACAATTTTGTGAAAGTCCTTTCCTGGTACGATAATGAGTGGGGATTCTCCAATCGTATGCGCGATATGACCCTGTTCATTGGGAGCCAACTCTAGATAATTCCATGGCCACGCGGCTACCCCTTATTGCCGGTAACTGGAAAATGCATAAGACGCCGGCTGAGACCGCTGAACTGCTCTCATCCCTGGTAGCGCGGCTGCCCGCGACGCTCTCGGATCGGGAGGTTGTGGTCGCTCCCCCCTTTACTGCTCTGGAAACTGCTGCTCGAGTGCTACGCGGCAGCCCGGTCCGTCTCTCGGCCCAGGACCTCCACGCTGAGACGCACGGCGCGTTCACCGGCGAGGTGTCCGGACCGATGCTGAAGGCGGTTGGCTGCCAGTACGTTATTATTGGGCATTCGGAACGCCGCCAGTATCACGGAGAAACCGACGAACAGGTCGCCCAGAAAGTCAAAGCCGCCCAGCGTGACGGCCTAACGCCCATCGTGTGCGTGGGAGAAACCTTAGCCGAGCGCGAACGCGGCGATATGTTCACCGTGATCTCACGTCAGATTCGGACCGGTCTGGCAGATCAGACCGCCCAAGCCATTGCCACTCTCGTCCTGGCCTATGAGCCAATCTGGGCCATCGGTACAGGGAAAACCGCTTCGCCGGAACAGGCCCAGGAGGTGCATGCGGCCATTCGGCAGACGCTCGTCGAACTCGCCGGTCAGTCCAGTGCTGCTGCGGTCCGGATTGTGTATGGCGGCAGTGTCAAGCCGGACAACGTCGATGGACTGCTGGTCCAGCCCGATATTGATGGCGCGTTAGTCGGTGGGGCCAGCTTGCAAGCGGACTCGTTTGTTCGTATCGTTCACTTTGAGTAGGATGTGCCTCCATGATGTATACAGCCCTGATTGGCCTGCATGTTTTCGCCTGTATTTTTCTGATTGCGGTCGTGCTTTTACAAACCGGCAAAGGCGCTGACATGGGAGCCGTGTTTGGCGGCGGTTCGAGCGAAACCGTCTTTGGCAGTTCCGGGGCAGGCAACTTTCTGACAAAGCTGACAACCGGCATCGCCATCCTCTTTATGTTGACTTCGCTGGTCATGACCTATGGGCTCGCACGTCAAACATCACAAAGTTTGTTCGACGACGTTCCTGCCCCAACGGTCCCCCAAGAGGCAGCCGGCGGGATTCCCGCGGCTGACACAGCGGAAGGCCAAGCCTCAGACGCCCAATCTGTCGCCCCTCCGCTGACCGAGACCGAGGCAGGAGGGGACACGGAACGCGGAGCGGAAGCCACCTCAGAATCGGCAGCGCCAGTGGTATCCGAAAGCGAAGAGCCGCAGGCCCAAGCACCAGCGGCAACATCGAGCAACTAATCCTTGAGAGCGTCGGGCGAGGCTCGCGTACCGCATGTGCTGGGCAGTGTCTCAGGCACGTCTGAGTTAGCCCAAGCCGTCCGGCACGAACTCGGCCCGGTCTTACGTGATCTTGCAGAAGTAGACACACAGGAGCAACGCATGTCTCATACTCACGCGGTCGTCATTGGTGGCAGCATGGCCGGCTTGTGCACCGCACGCATACTCAGTTCTCATTTCGATAAAGTCACCGTCCTGGATCGTGATACCTGTCCTGACGGTACGCGGGAACGTGCCGGGGTTCCGCAGAGTCGCCACGTCCATGCTTTGCTCGTGCGCGGACGGCGAGAGCTCAACCGTCTCTTCCCAGGCTTTGACACTCTGATGCTTGAACGTGGAGCGCATGAGATTGACTTTGGAAACGACTTTGCCACGCTCCGGAGCTGGGGCTGGGAACCCCGTCGTCCCACCGGCATGCTGACGCTGTTCGCCAGTCGCCATCTGATTGAATCAACCGTTCGTGAGTTGTTCTGCAAGCTGCCCAATGTTGAGATCTACGATCAGACGAGTGCGACCGGCCTGGGCATCATCACCCCCGGCCATCCACGCATCGATACGGTGCGCCTCGTACCGCGCGACACAGGGGAGCCTAGTTCGATTCGGGCCGACTTGATCGTTGACGCCAGTGGGCGGGCGTCAAAAGCACCGCACTGGCTTCAGGAGCTCGGCATTTCACCTCCGCCTGAGACTATTGTGGACGCGCATACAGGCTATAGTTCACGTTGGTATCAAGCGCCGGACCAACTTCCCAAGGACTGGTGGTGGAAGGGCATTTGGCTCGACCTCAAACTGCCGGAGCACCCCCTGGCCGGCGTGCTCTTCCCGGTCGAACACAACCGCTGGATTGTCACCCTCGCCGGCGTCTCCAAACACTATCCGCCCAAGGACGAGGAGGAGTTTACCGCAGCGCTTTCGCAACTGCACTCTCCGGTCGTGGCTGACGCGGTACGTCTCGCCAAGCCTATCTCTTCGGTCTATGCCTACCGGAAAATGGCGAACCGATTCCGCCGGTATGAAAAATGGGAGGGAGGCGTGGGCGGCTTTATTGCCGTAGGAGATTCCACCTGCGCATTTAACCCCGTGTATGGGCAAGGCATGACAACCGGTACCCTCTCTGCCGGCGCACTGGACGAGTGCCTCAAAAAATACGGCCCGACGCATCCGGACCTGTCTCGGCATTTCTTTAAGGCCCAGGCCAGGGTCCAGGCCGCCCCGTGGGGTCTCGCAACCGGAGCCGACTTTAGCTTGCCGACAACGGAAGGCGAACGTCCAAAAGGCGCACGTCTTGTTGGCCCCTATATGAATGCCCTCTTCATGGCAGCTATCGAAGACATGACCCTCCGGCGTCACGTCGGTGAAGTCCTTCAGATGCTCAGGCCACCCTCCAGTTTTTTTACACCGGCGGTCATGGGACGCGTTGCCAGAGGCACGCTCCGTCGGTGGCGGCAATCTCAATCCGAGCAGCCAGTTCCTCCGGCCATGCCACCAACGCCAATGCCCGTAGTCTAGGGGGATAACCGCGCCCCCTTGCCCCCCTAGACCAGCTAAGAAGAGCGCGGTATTATCCCCCGTCCGCACTCATTTTATGGTGAAAGTGTCCTATTTTCGCGAGGATGGCGGAACTGGTAGACGCGCTAGTTTGAGGGACTAGTGGGGTAACACCCGTGGGGGTTCAAGTCCCCCTCCTCGCAGGCCAAACTTCCTTCTTGTTCTTTTACCTGCACGCTTCCTGCCTACGTATTCCTTGACTCCCTTTCAGGGGTGTGAAACACAGGGAGGCCATGTCGAACGTCGCGTCGAACCCCACAACCGACCCACAACAGAATTCAAATCGTCTGCTTTTCACGCTCGAAAACGGCCTGCGCGTCGCCATTCAAGAAGACCATTTTGCGCCCGTCGTCGCCATCCAGATATGGGTCAAGGCCGGCAGTGCAGATGAGACTTCCGATGTTGCCGGTGCCGCCCATGTGCATGAGCATATGCTGTTTAAGGGCACCCAGAGGCGTCCGGTCGGAGCCATCGCTACGGAAATCGAATCATCCGGTGGCAGTATCAACGCGTTTACCACTGCGGATCATACCGTCTACCACATCGTCTTAGCCTCCCGACATTTTTCCGATGGTCTCGATATTCTGACCGATGCCATCCAAAACTCGACTTTTGATCAACACGAACTGGACAAAGAACTCCAGGTCGTGATGGAAGAATGGAAGCGCGGCGAGGATTCACCCACCACCCGAGCAGCAACCGAGCTGTTTGAGGTTGCCTATACACAGCACCCGTACGGTCGTCCGATTATTGGCTATCACGCAACCATTGAGGCGCTAAATCGTGAGCGCGTCGTGCACTTCTACCAGCGCTGGTATCATCCCAATAATATGACGGTGGTGATCGTTGGGGATATTGATCAGGAAAAAGCTCGACAAGAAGTCCATCGGCTATTTGGCCATACCTCCTCCGTGCAACTTCCCGTCCGTCCTCGTCCGCCCGAACCGGCCCAGACCGAGTTGCGCCTCTCCAGCGTGGATATGAACATCGAGGAGTTCTACCTCTATCTGGGCTTTCCCCTTCCGCCGGCTGAACATACAGATATTTTCGCTCTTGATCTCCTCAGCTTTATCGTGGGCGGCGGAGAAAGCTCGACTCTGGTCCAAAAGCTCCAAGCCGAACAGGAATTGGTCAACTGGATTACGGCCAGTGCCTATACACCGGCCGATTCGGGCCTGTTCATCCTAGCGGCGGCCCTGGAACAAGAAAAGATTCGGCCAGCGCTCGAACAGAGCCTAGCCCTGCTCTTCCAGTACAAGCATACGCCTGTAACCCAGGCAGAAATCGACCGGGCTCGAACGAATCTCGCCAGTGATTTTGTTTACCGTCGGGAGACTGTCCAAGGCCAAGCCCGCCAACTGGGGTATTTTCTCACGGTCTTCTCTGACCCCGACTATGAGCAACGCTATCTCACCGGCTTAGCCGCGATCACACCGCAGGATATTCAGCGCGTCGCGCGTCAATACCTCTCCCCCACAAGTCTCAATGCCGTCATCCTAGGGAAGACGCAGGACGCCGGTATCCCGACCGCCGAGGATATCACACGATTGTGCCACCGCCTCGACCAGCCAACCAGCAAGGCTGGCTCCCCAGCAGGAACGAACGGGGCGAACGGCAGCGCAGTGACAGCCATTCGCCTCGATAATGGCGTTCGTCTACTGGTGAAAGAACACCATGGCGTCCCGGTCATGGCAGTTCAAGCGGCAACGCTCGGTGGCCTCTTGTTTGAAAGCGAACACAACGCTGGCATCAGCAATTTTATTGCTGGCATGCTAACGCGTGGCAGCCAACAGTTTAATCGCTTCAGTCTGGCGGAAGCGGTTGAATCGCTGGCAGGCGGCTTAAACGGCTTCTCCGGACGGAATAGTTTAGGCTTATCGGGCTCGTTTCTCACGACCCACACCGATGAAGGCATTGATATTTTCCTCGAGACCCTACTCCATCCGACCTTTCCAGCCGATGAGGTAGAGAAACGTCGTCGTGAGATTTTACTGGCACTCAAAAATCGCGAAGATGATCTCGCTCAAGTTGCGTTTGATCTATTTTACCAGACCTTGTACGAGACACATCCCTATCGCCTGCTCACCCTCGGCAGTGAAGCCAGCATCAGTGCCATGACGCAAGAGCAGGTTGCCGCCTACTACAAAACCCTCCTCGACCCTGAACGCTTGGTGCTGAGTGTTGTTGGCGACGTTGAGACGACGCAACTGGTTGACCGCCTGAGTACCGGATTATCGACCCTACCCGCAGTCACGCCACCCTCCGCCCCAGAGCCAGAGGATCGCCCGAACGGTGTGCGGACCGCAACCAAAAGGGTGGAGAAACAACAAGCCCATGTAGTCCTGGGCTTTCAAGGCGTTACCCTTGACAATCCAGACCGGTATGCGCTGAAAGTCCTCGATACCATCCTGTCTCGCCAAGGGGGACGGCTGTTCTATGAGGTGCGTGAACAGCGTGCCCTGGCCTATTCTGTGACCGCGTTCAGTGTTGAAGGACTCGCCCCGGGAACATTTGGCGTGTACTTGGGCACAGACCCTGGCAGCGTGGACGAAGCGGTAAGCGCCACACAAACGGAGTTGGAACGCCTCCGCCAGGAGAAAGTCACGGCGGACGAGCTTGAGCGGGCCAAGAAATATATGACGGGCAGCTATGAGATTTCCCTCCAATCAAATGCCGCGCAATCTGAAGAATTGGCCTTCAACGAACTGTACGGTCTCGGGCATACTCATGGGCGTCTCTACCTCGACCATATCCAGCAGGTGACGCAGGCAGATGTGCAGCGCGTTGCCAATACCTATCTCAATCCATCTGAGCAGACACTGGTTATTGTGGGCCAAAATGAGTGAACGCGTCCTCCAATAGCCATGCAGATGTTTGAGTGCATACGTTATGGGCGCAGAGCGATGGCTGCGTGTTACGGTGTCCGTCCCCACTGAGACAGTTGAGGCCGTCTCTTATTTTCTGGTCGAACTCGGCTCAATCGGTATTGCTGAGGGAGAATGGAAACCGGACACACCACCACCAGCCTGGACGCTCGTCCAGGGCTTTTTTCCCGTAGACCGGGATTCCGTGGCGTTGTTGGCAAGCCTCACGAAACATCTCCAGCGTGTCGCCACCGAGTACCCTGCCTTGGGCACCTGTATTCCTGAGTGTGAGGTCATTACCAGTGACACCTGGCAAGAGCGTTGGAAAACTCACTTCCCTCCCCTTCCGGTTGGACAACGCTTGCTTATCCTCCCACCCTGGGAGATTCGGCCTGCGCAATCGGAGCGAGAGGTGATTGAGATTAATCCCAGCATGGCCTTCGGCACAGGTCATCACGCGACCACACACACCTGTCTGGAAGCGCTCGAAGCGTTGTGCGACACGTATGGTCCTCCAACGCAGGCCCTGGACCTGGGCACCGGGTCTGGGATTCTGGCTATTGCCTTAGCCAAGTTGGGAACTCCTTCCGTCTGGGCAACAGACATCGATCCGACCGCACGCGAAGAAGCGCAGAAAAACGCAGTGGTAAACGGCGTTGCGACAGCCCTCCATATCAGCGCTGCCAGCCTCAACGAACTTCCGTCACCTTTTCAATTGGTCGTCGCCAATCTTTTTGCCTCAACGCTGATTGCATTATGCCCAGCGCTCACTCAAATACTAATACGTTCCGGCCACGCCATCTTATCCGGTATCCAGAGCGACCAAGCCGAGTCCGTACTAGAGGCGTTCAGCACATCAGACTGGGCTCTGGTAGAACACCGCTCAAAAGACGACTGGGCAACCCTGGTCTTACGTCGAGACTCCGACCGACCGGACGGTAGATGATATGCGACGCTTCTTCATCTCGTCCCAAGCCATCGTCCAGGATCGGGCCCGGCTCAGCGGGGCGGAGTTTCATCATCTGCGGCATGTCCTGCGGCTTGATCGTGGCGCACGAGTCATCCTGTCCGATGAAAGAGGGGCGACATATGACGGTGAAATTCTCCGTATCGCGCCTACCCACGCTGAGATCGGCATTACGAAACACGCCTCTCCCGCAACCCACCCCTTTCACATCACACTGGCGCAGGGAACGCTCAAAGGGCGCAAAATGGACCTCGTGATTGAAAAAGCCACCGAGCTCGGCGTTCATACCATTGTTCCCTTTGTCTCGGCCTTTACGGTTGCCCGTATTCCTGACAGCAAACGGGCTGAACGCCTAGCGCGCTGGCAGCATATCGCTCGCGCCGCAGCAAAACAGTCGGGCAGCCCGCCTCCCGAGATTTGTCCGCCCCGGTCTTTTCCTGAGTTTTTGCACTCTGTTCCGGCTCCTTCAGGAAAGCTGATTTTCTCAGAACGAGAGCGGACTCTGCACCTCAGGGAATTTGCGCAAAACTCTACTCAGTTCGATGCCCTCCATATTCTGGTTGGTCCAGAAGGCGGCTTTGCTCCTGAAGAAATCGAGCATGCCGAGGCCGCCGGGTTTGTGTCGGTCAGTTTAGGCGTCTCGGTACTGCGGGCGGAGACGGCAAGTATAACTGCTGTCGCCCTGTGTCAGTTTCTATGGCGTGACATACAATTTCCCCCCTTGCCTTAAGCCCAACGACTGCCTAGCATGCCGCACCTGTGGGCAGAGGACATCCTTCTTCTGTCCGACGGGAGCGCGCCGGCTAAGAGGAGGCAGCATGATGCGTTTCGCCTTTATTATGGACCCGATTCAACATGTCCTCATCGATAAAGACACGACCTTTGTTTTTATGCTTGAGGTACAGTCCCGTAGTCATGAGGTCTGGTATCTGGAAATGTCCGACTTGTTTATTGAACGCGCGCGCGCCATGGGCCGAGCCCGCCGGATCGAAGTGCGTCGAGAGCTGGACGACCATTTTACCTTTGGCGCGGAGCATACGGGCCCGTTGGGGGAGTTTGACGCGATTTTTATGCGCAAAGATCCACCCTTTGATATTGCCTATCTGCACGCGACCCAGCTGCTCGACCTTGCCCGGAATGAAGGCGCGGTTGTCCTCAACCGCCCCGCTGGTCTGCGCGCGGCAAACGAGAAACTCTACGCCCTTAACTTTCCCAGCGTCATCCCTGCTACCTTGATCGCTCACGACGCCCAGCACCTCAAGGCCTTTCTCGATGAGCTGGGCGGAGAGATGATTATTAAACCTATAGACGGACACGGCGGGGCCGGGATTTTTTATGTTCATAAGGATGATCGGAATCTGAACTCGATCCTCGAAACCCTGACCCAGGACGGGCGCGAGGCCATCATTGCCCAGCAGTATATCCCGGAAGTCCGTCAGGGCGACAAACGTCTCATCGCCCTGAACGGCGAACCCATCGGCTGTACCCTGCGGGTGCCTCGGGCCGATGAAAATCGAGGGAATATCCATGTAGGTGGAACCTGTGTCAAGGCGGATATCACCGACCGCGATAAAGAGATCTGTCGAACCGTCGCCCCGTTTCTCCAAAGGGACGGGCTGTATTTCGTCGGGCTCGACATCATTGGCGACTACCTGACCGAGGTCAATGTCACCAGCCCAACCGGTGTGCAGGAAATCGATCGGCTCAACCAGACCTGCCTGGAGGTTCAGGTCATCAACTTTGCCGAACAACAGGTGGCAGCGCAGCAGCGCAGCCGTACGTAACTGACACCCAATGCCGCACGACACGCGCACTCCGGCTGGCAGGGCTTGGTCGGTGCATACCCGCGAGGTTCTCTATTCTTTTCTGGCTGGAATTTTTCTCACCTCGCTGACCCTAGGGAACGTTGTCGGGATTACGAAGTTCGTCGATCTTGGCTGGTTTGTAATTCCGGCTGGGCTGTTGGCCTACCCTTTTACTTTTTTGGCCACCGACCTGATCAGCGAACTCTATGGCCGACGGCGGGCGCAGTCCATCGTCTGGGTCGGTTTTTGCATGAATTTCTTCATGCTCTTCTTGATGTGGTTTGGCCATGTGTTACCGGATGCTACGGGCGTATCGGGGGCAACCGCAACGTTTGACGCGGTGTACGCCTTTATGAAGCCGGGCGTTATCGCCTCTATGGTTGCCTATCTGGTCGCTCAGTCCGTTGATGTGCACCTCTTCCATTTCTGGCAACAGCTCACCAAGGGGCGACATTTGTGGCTGCGCAATAACGGCTCAACTATGCTCAGCCAGATCGTTGATACGTTTCTCATCTCGTCAATTCTGTATGCTTCTGGCGCGCTCGGTTCGGCCGTGGATTCGATCGACAAACTTATTCCGCTAGCGCTGTCCTCGTATGCGTTTAAGCTCGTCTTTGCCCTGCTCGACACACCCCTGTTCTATCTGGGGGTGTATTGCCTGAGAGACCGCGTCCCAGCCGCAGACGAGAGTCGCCCTACAGCGTAACCGGCACGCTCAGGCGTACGCCGTGGCCGTGTCAGTCGGCTATTCAGATTGCCGGGTGGCCCACTCTTCAAACCGGACCATACGCAGACTATTGGGCGTTTCGTGAAGAATATAGGTTACTGGTTCGCGAAAGGTCTTGGTCTTAAACGTTTTCTGGGCTCGTTCCCACAGGTCAAGGTCTTCCCCATAGTTCAGGTCACAAAATCCACCCAGCTCGGTAAAGACTATACGCTTTCCGAACAGCGTCCCGCCGATCACACATTCGGATATGCGGATGAGCTTGGTCGGATCAAAGAAGTCGACGACCCACTGCTTGCCAGCGACCTGGACACCGCCTTGAATCAAGTCAAGGTCATGCCGACGCAACAGTTCGAGCCGCGTCTCCAAATGGACAGGGCGGTATTCGTCATCACTGTCGAGACAGGCGATATATTCTCCACGGGCTTCCGCAACGCCACGGTTACGGGCCGCCCCAACCCCATGATTTGCCTGGCGGACATAGCGAATCTGGTCAGATTGTTTCTGCCACGCCGCGACAACTTCGGCCGTATTATCGGTGCTACCATCGTCGATAACGATCAGCTCCCAGTCCGTGAACGTCTGGGCTAGCACCGATGAGATACTCCGCGGTAATAAGTCTGCTCGATCAAAAGTCGGTAGGATCACCGATATCAGTGGCGTGTTGTGTTCTACGCCCTGTCTCCCCGACATTGCTGCGTCCCTCCCCGCCCAACGTCACTATCACTAAATGTTGATGCGCTGTCCGCCAGTGGTCAAATCGTCCATTTCTCCTCTACGCGCTATCATCACCAACTCGTCAACGTCAACGGTTCGAGCCTCTCCCCTTGCAAACCCGTAACAGGGCTTGCCAAGAAACTGGATTAACTGCTAAGAGGATGCCCCACCGTGTGGGCAGGTAGCTCAGTCGGTAGAGCAGAGGACTGAAAATCCTCGTGTCGACGGTTCGATTCCGCCCCTGCCCACATTTCTTCTTCGCGCCATCAGTGAAATGAGATCGGACAGCCATATACGGCCAACCAGGTGTGTGATGAAACTCGTTTCAATTTCGCGGTATGCGGATTTCCTCAACCATGTCTTGGACCGCAGGTGGTGGCGGGCTGGTGAACGCAGAGACGACAAGCGCAACGCCAAAGTTGACTAACATACCAACCCCGCCAATGCCTTCGGGCGAGATACCCCAGAGCCAGTGCTCGGCGGTATTGGCTTCGGGGCTGATAAATTTGAAATAGATAATATAGGCAGTGGTAAAACTCATGCCGCAGATCATGCCGGCAATCGCCCCTGCTCGGTTCAGGCGTTTGGAGAAAATCCCCAAGACAATCACTGGAAAGAAGCTCGAAGCGGCTAGGCCGAAAGCAAACGCCACGACCTGAGCGACAAACCCTGGAGGGTAAATACCGAAATAGCCGGCGATGATCACCGCTCCGGCCGCAGCGAGACGGGCATAGCGGAGCTCTTGCTGCTCGGTGATATCTGGGCGAATCACCTTTTTCATCAGATCATGGGAGACCGACATCGACAGGACGAGCAACAATCCGGCAGCGGTGGACAGAGCGGCCGCCAGACCGCCCGCCGCCACCAAGGCGACGATCCAGGCCGGCAGTTGGGCAATTTCCGGGTTGGCAAGCACGATAATATCGCGGTCGATGTACAACTCGTTGCCCTTCCATCCTTGCGCTATCGCGCGCTCGGCAAAGGCTGAATTACGGTCATTATAATACTGAATCCGGCCGTCTTGGTTCTTATCGGAGAATCGGATCAGACCGGTTTCCTCCCATTTTGAGAACCAGTCAGGTACCTGGGCGTATTCTGTGTTGTGAACGGTCGTCAAGATATTGGTCCGAGCAAACGCCGCAACCGCAGGAGCGGTGGCGTACAGGATGACGATAAACAACAGGGCCCAGCCGGCTGAGAGACGCGCATCTTTCACTTTCGGAACCGTAAAGAAGCGGGTGATGACATGCGGCAGACCGGCCGTACCGACCATCAGGGAAAGGGTAACAAAAAAGACATCGATAGTCGTTTTACTTCCCCGACCGGTGTAGGCCGCAAAACCAAGTTCCTGGCTTAAGCCGTCAAGCTTATCCAGCAGAGACGTTCCTGGCTCCGTTGTCAGCTCCGCTCCAAAACCAATCTGGGGAAGTAGCGTATCAGTCATTAGCAGGGAGATAAAAAAGGTGGGTAGCATATAGGCAAAGATCAGCACACAGTATTGGGCGACCTGCGTATAGGTAATGCCTTTTTGTCCACCGGTTACGGCGTAGATAAAGACAATGGCCATGCCGATGATCACGCCGAATTCAACCGGCACTTCTAAGAAACGTGCAAACACGACACCGACCCCACGCATCTGACCAGCCACATAGGTAAACGAGACAAAGATGGCGCAGACAAGCGCGGCGACTCGGGCGGTCTGTGAGTAATAGCGTTCGCCAACAAAGTCCGGTACGGTGTATTTTCCGAACTTCCGTAGGTATGGCGCAAGCAATAGGGCCAAGAGCACATACCCGCCCGTCCAGCCCATCAGATACATCGCACCGTCACGCCCCAGGAAGGACATCATGCCCGCCATCGAGATAAACGAGGCCGCGCTCATCCAACCTGCAGCGGTCGCCATACCGTTCGCGACGGCACCAACCCGCGAGCCGGCAACATAAAAGTCGCTTGTTGACTCGGCTCTGGCTCGCCAGGCGATACCGATATAGAGCGCAAACGAAAGACCAACGATGATGAAAGTCCAAATTTTGACCGGATCTGTCTGAAAGAGGTCCATCACTGGGCACCCCGCTCGCCGCGCACCTCTTCCTGCTCCTCTAGGCCATACTCCTGGTCCAGACGATTCATCAGCCACACGTACACGAAGATCAGAATGACAAAGACATACATCGAGCCCTGTTGCGCCATCCAAAAACCAAGTCGAAAACCGCCCAGCCGGATGGTGTTCAGTTCGTCAACACAGAAAATGGACAGCCCAAAAGAAACGATAAACCAGACGCTGAGCAGGGCTCCGACAATGAGAAGATTCGTACGCCAATAACGCTGGGATATATGAGGTACGGGTTCATCTTTCATATATGACACACCTCTTGATAGGCCAGACGGAGTAAGCCGAGGAGATAGAGCCGAGGTCTTTTCCTGAGCTGACAATCAACTAGGCAGCGTCCGGTGGCGAGGGGAATTCATGCGAGACAATATAGTGAAGTACAGTCTGGGGGGTGATCAAACCAACCACAACATCTTGTCGAACCACGGGTAAGTGATGAATTTTCTGCTCTCGTAAAATGGTGAGCACCTGATCCGCAGGGGTGAATTCATCGACGGTTATCACATGTTCCGTCATCAGTGTTTCCACAGTCACGTCGTTGGAACGTTGGGCAAGAAAGGCGTCGAGCATATCGCTTTCGGTGATGATACCGACAACCCGCCCGTTCGCATCGGTGACGGGCAGGCCGGTGATGTCCAACCGGGCAAGTTGGCGTGCAGCTTCGGCTAGGGTCGTCTTAGGAGAGACAACCACATCGTTTGCCGCCATAAATTGTCGGGCGTGCCCTTTCACTGACACCTCCCTCTCTCCACCACCGGATGTATCGAATCAAACGGGGGTATTGTGACACACTCAACCTATCACGTCGAGATTGTCCATAATCGATTGCTCCCCGGCCGCCGCGCTCGCCTATGGCAGTGTCACCATCAGATCGGCTCGAAGATACCTCACTTCTGTGATATTGGTGCAATAACACCTTTTAGAAGAGGAGTAGAAAGATGCCAGTCGTCCACAACGAAGCAGTAGAGAAATTTGCCCTCCCTGGCTTGGAACACCAGACCCTGGCCGGTCCGGAACATGGCATGCAGACCTTAGAAATGTGGATGCAGACCATCAAGCCCGGCAGTGGGACGCCCGTTCACCGTCACGACTGCGAAGAAGCCATCGTCGTGCTACGTGGCTCGGGACGCCTGACAGTCGAGGGAAAGGATACGGATTTCGGTCCGAACTCAACCCTCCAGATCCCACGCAATGTGATCCATCAGATAGTCAATACTGGAACAGAAGATATGTTTATTGTTGCGGCGCTTGGCCAGGCACCGGTCAGAGTCTGCACCGCAGACAATGAACACATGCCCCTCCCTTGGCAAGGCTAAGGCGTAGGCGGGCTGTCTGAGGGTCGGGCCTCTTCCCCGACCCTTCTTCTTGTCCATAGAAAGAAGCTACCCGCACCCAGCCCGCCACCTATCACATCCGCGACGACATCGGCCGCGCTGGACACACGTCCCGGCATGAAGCTCTGATGCCATTCATCGCTAAGCCCATATCCAAGCGTAAAGATAAGGGCGAAAAACACGACTGCCAGGGACGAACATCCCTCCCACGTCTCTCTGAGCGCGACTGTCCAGAGCCAACCCAATACGGCATACGCGGCTACATGGGCCAAGGTATCGGAGGAAGGCACCATCCGAGGAGGACGCAATCTAGGTTGATCGGACAGATAGTAGAGGAGTCCGCAATAACTCATGACCGCGGACCATGCGAGGAACTGTCGGCCCCAGGTTGCCCTTCCCTTTTGTCCCACCTGTCCTTGCCGCATGATACGATCTTCCACACATCCTCAGCCGTCCACTAGCGCGTTTTACGATAAGTTGTAGCCGTGCCAGTCCGCTCTCGTCGGGAAGGACACTGGCCTGCCCCAAGCGTCCCAGGGGGGATGGGTTGTGGCGCTCCTCCTGGGAGGGCGGCCATCCTGGCCGCCATGCGGGCTGGAAGCCCGCCCTCCTATTGTTCATCACGTCCAACGGTGCGGCATCTTGCCCGCCTGTTTCCTCCTAAAGGAGGAGAGAGACGGGCTACACAGCATCGTGATTTGCTCTAGTCGACGGCCATAATCTGCGTATTCACAAAATAGGGAAAGTCGAACGTTGTCATCTCACCGACCTGCTTGCCTGGGATCGGGAGCAGACGAACGGAGAGCGGCTTCTGCAACTTCCAGCCTAAGGCCCCAACATCTGAGAGGAGTCCCATCAGTTGCTGCTGAGAGACACTGCCTGCAAGCGGTATGGTGTCGAGCCCTGTGCCACATACCGCGGAATATGTCAGCAGTTGGGGCAGTCGGATTTTTCCTTGATTATTGCGTTCGGCAAGACCAGCGTCTTCGAGCACTGGCAACATGAGCCCACAGTAGCCACACTGATCGAGAGCCGTCTCTTTGAGTGCCGCGGTGACCAGGGCGGCTGCCGCAAGCGTGCCCGGACTGCCGAAGGGAACGGCGCTGATCCGCTCAATTGCCCGGGCAATACTGCTCCCAGGACCCGGTGCCGGTGACAGGTCAAAACCCGCAAATCGAAAATACTGCTGCCCAAGGCGTTTCAGACGGCGCTCAAGAGGGCGAAGCTGGCGTTCAAATGCCTGTTGTATCTGGGCGATAAGCCCGGTCGGGCTGAGATCAGGCTGGGCAACGGACGCCACCACATCGGCGGCCTCAAGGGCAAGGGAGACGGCCGGCGTTCCAGTGTGAAACGCCACCGGGAAAAAAGGGGTCTGGGCACGGATGTGGATCGCGGCCGCAAACCGGAGGTTGCCAAATCCATCTGGCGTTGTGTCCGCGATCGTCTTCATAATGCCGGCAATCGCTTGGGTTACGGGACGAGCGGGAGCTTGGGCGCCGTTGTCGAGACACGCGCTGACGAACATGATTTCAGTCCCAGCGATCAGGTCTGGCAACAAGTCAACAAACTGGTGCTCCTCGGGCAGGCTGGGATCGACTGGTCCGAGCGCACAATAATCCAACCCATTGGCGAGACAGCAGGCTTCCAGTTCTTGGGCAAAGCGAAGGACCGTGGCAGGAGAGCAGTTAGCCAGATACCGAGGAAACGGAGGGGTGGCCAAACGGATGGTTTGCACCGCGAATCCTTCCTCCTCGCAGATGGTCTTTACTTCCTGGGCAAAGCGTCCGCCTTGCGTGATCCGATCGGTCTTCAGCGGAAAGCCGGGATCGAGTCCTATCGTAATGGACCGAATCTTCATAGATTTTCCCCTACATCAGCAGCGGCTAGACACATCTCCAGCACTATCACCTCCACGTTCTGCCCATTGGCACCGTTTCCATTTATCAGTATTATACCCAGGAAAAATAGAGCGATCTGGCCATGGCGAAAAAAGAGGAGCCTACGACCCTATCGGATGAACAGGCCACGGGAGAAGGAGTGGATGTTCAGATTCGCCTGACGCGTCGTCCTCCGTGGCAACCGTCCCCACGCCTCCCCGATTATTTGCTGGAAGACGAGCTCAATCGACTCATGGACCCGCGCGAGTGGAAAACCTATCGGGCCTTGTGGCGACACTCCATCGGTTTACGACGGACTCCGCTGATTACGGCTGGCTATGCCGAAATCTGTGAGATGACAGGTTTGTCCCGGGCCTCGGTTATCCGGGCATTGAAAGGGCTTATGAAGAAGCGCTATGTCATACGGATACTCGGACCGGAGGCGAAAGGTGAGACCCGAGTCGAAAAGGCCAGGTTACCAACCAAACCGCGCGACGGACATCGATATCTGGTCTGTACGTATCGCGAAGTGATAGAAGGGCGGCTCAAGGACGGAACGCCGCTCAAGGATATTCCCGAAGGCGGCCTGTTCCCGGAAGAGGTTCAGGTCTTTCGGCGTGAAGAGCAAGACCCGTTATTCTCAAGCTAGCGCCCTTGCATCCAGTCTCTGCGTGGGGCATCCTCAGTCAATTACGAATGGCAGCAACCCTATGAATGCAGGAGTAACGAAACGGTATTGTGGACAGAGAGCCGGCGTGGCGCTCGGCATCATTGTCTTCCTCGTATGTAGCCTTTTCGACTGGATCGCGCCGTGCGTCTCTGAGGCGCAATTTCTGGGCCAGGGTACGCGATTGGGAAACCGCTTGACGCGCGAGAGTCGGCTACGGTTACGCCAGGAAAAGCAGAGAAGAGGATCAGGACCAGAAATGGAAGAGATTGTCCGTCGGCTGGGGAATGACCGGCCGGAAACACGCATGAGCGCAGTGAAGTCGCTCGGAGAGATGAAAAACCCGCAGACGATTGATTATCTGCTCAATGCGACAGCGGATGCTGATATTCGGGTCAAGGTCAAAGCTATTGAATATCTGGGGAATATGCGGGCGACAGATGCTACCCCGGCCCTGGCTCAGCAGTTGTTTTTACGCGACGTGCATGCCGGGGTCAAAAAAAAGGTCCTGATTGCCTTAGGCAAAATTGGTGACCCGCGGGGCGCCATGCCCATTATGGAGTTTCTGCGACGTGACCTTGATGTGCCGACAAAGGGAACCGCCCTGTTTGCCCTGAAAGAAGTGGGGACGGAGGATGTCCTCACTTTTCTCGACGAATTCTCCCGTATCGAAGAGTCGGTTCCTTTGCGGCGGCTGGCTGCTGACGCGGCGATGGATATCCGGCATCGCCTCTCGCCGGAATTCGCCCCGGTTGTCCCGTCGTTCGTGAAACAGGTTGAGCTTCGAGAAAAGATGAATAAGGGAGCACAACCGTAATCCTCGGGTGTGGCCGGCATATATTTGTCTCTGGATTGTTGCTGGAAAGGGAAGGAAGGCATGCGTAAGAGAGGATCGATACGATACGGCGTCTTCACCGTCGGCATCCTTATCCTATCAGGATTGCTGCTGGTGGACCGCCCCCCCCTGCACGCCCTGGAATTATTCGGTTCGAAGAAAAAGGAAGAAAAGAGCAAAGAAGAAGCACATTCCCCGGTGGTCACAAGTGTGAGCCAGCTTCCCGATTTTGCCAATATAGCGAAAACAACTATGCCCGCGGTCGTGAATATCTCAACGACCCAGACGTCGGCCCGGCGCTCTCAGCGTCGCCAGAGACCGCTACCGGGACCAAATCCCTTTGGCGGAGAAGATCCGTTTGAAGAGTTCTTCCGCCGCTTTTTTGGCGACCGTCCTCCCCCGCGCCAGCAGCGCAGTTTAGGCTCCGGCTTCATTATCAGCCCGGACGGCTATATTGTCACCAATGATCATGTTGTTGGGGACGCCGATAAAATTACGGTCCGCCTCTCGGATGAAGACGAGTTTGAAGCGAAAATTATTGGGACCGACGATAAGACAGACCTGGCCCTGATCAAAATCGAAGCAGAAGAGCCCTTTCAGAGTGTCCCACTCGGTAATTCGTCGGATTTGCAGATTGGCGATTGGGTCATGGCCATTGGCAATCCGTTCGGACTCGAACAAACAGTGACGGCTGGTATCGTCAGTGCCAAAGGACGAGTTATTGGCGCTGGACCGTATGACGATTTTATCCAGACGGATGCCTCGATTAACCCCGGGAATTCTGGCGGTCCCCTCTTGAACCTGCAGGGCGAAGTCGTGGGCATTAACTCAGCCATCTTTAGTCAGGGTGGCGGCAATATTGGTATAGGCTTTGCCATTCCTATCGATATGGCGAAGTCGATCATCAACCAACTCAAAAACTCGGGGAAAGTGACCCGGGGCTGGTTGGGTGTCGCCATTCAAACGGTCACCGCAGAGCTGGCAAAATCCTTTGACCTGGAAGAGCCTATCGGCGCCTTGGTCGCCGAGGTAACGGAGGGTGGACCGGCAGAGAAGGCGGGTATTGAGCGGGGTGATATCATTACCCACTTTAAGGATGAAAAAATTCTGAAATCACACGACCTACCGGCCATGGTGGCACGCACCCCGGTTGGGGAA
Source organism: uncultured Binatia bacterium (SeqCode) (assembly GCA_965243855.1). GTDB lineage: Bacteria > Desulfobacterota > Binatia > Bin18 > Bin18 > Bin18. The sequence goes on from CBDEWE010000003.1 coordinate 1,679,908, forward strand.
AAGGTTGAAGTCACCGTTCTCCGGGGCGGGAAAGAACAAACCATCTCCGTCGCGCTTGGAGAATTGACCGATCGGGTCGCTCAAGGCGGCAGCCGCGAAGAGAGTGAGGCAAGCTGGGGACTGACCGTCGCCGACATCTCAGACGAACATCTCCAACGTTACCGTCTGCCAGACAATCAAAAAGGCGTCGTTGTCACGGCGGTTGAGCCTGGCAGCCCAGCCGAGATGGCCGGCATCCGTCCCGGAGATGTGATCGAAGAGGTGAACCGCCAAGCCGTACAATCGGTGCGTGATTTCACGACGGCCGTAGAGGAAGTCAAAGACGCAGAGACCCTCCTGCTCCTTGCCCGGCGAGGGAATTTCACGTCGTTCTTCGCCCTGCGTAAACAAGGCTAAAAGACGCCTACGGGGCGCTAATCGCCCCGTAGGCTCTTGCCGTGGTTGGCTTTTTCAGGCGAACAGAAACGCACTGACGACGACGGTACATCTCAGGCTATAGTCCCTGCGCCAACTCGATCAAATATCCGTCTGGATCACGCACATAGGCCGTCCGTTGCCCCCACGGGCGGGTTGTCGGTGGGGTGACCGGCGTCGCCCCGCCCGCCACTATTTCCGCATAGGCCGCATCAACGTCGGCGACCTTGAAGCCTAGCTCGAAACCGGGAGCAGTCAGTTGAGCGGGCTCCAGGGCGAAACCGACCACGGCTGCCATGGCCGGGCGGGTATAAAATCCAATGCGGGTCACACCGGTGTCGAGTTGCGCGTAGTCTCCGGAACGATGGCCAAGTCTGAGTCCTAAAATCTGGGTATAAAAATCAAGGGCACGGTCGAGATCGTCAACAATCAAGATGATATAGTCGGCCGCTTCAAGTTGCATACGCAAATCCTGGCAGGACCAGTCTCAGCCCGCGACCGATGCAATGGAGGGGTAGGGCTGCAAGACCTCTTCCATTGTTCGTGACTGGTCAAAGAAAGACAGCACCCGCAGCAGGACTTCGTCCACAATGGCATCCGGACAGGACGCCCCGCAGGTGAGGGCGATATCAAGTGGACGGTGTTCGGGCAGCCAGTTCTGCGTAGTCTCGACCTGTTGCCGATCTAAAACAAAATGATTGATACGGGACGGGGAGATGATGTCTTTTGCACCCTGAACGAAATACGTCGGCATGGCCGCCCGACAGAGCTCGACAATATGCGAGGTGTTTGAGGAGTTATACCCGCCGACAACAAGGCCTAGGTCGGCCCCGTGCTCAATTAACGCATACGTGGCGTGTTGGTTCTCATTCGTCGCATAACATAGGGTGTCGGACGTGTCGGCAAAGGTCTCACCCAGCCGCCCCTCGCCGTAACGGTCGGCCAGGGCCTGACGCAAAATCCGGGCAACCTGACGTGTTTCGGAAGCTAACATCGTGGTTTGGTTGACGACACCGATCCGTTGCAAATCACGCTCAGGGTCGAAACCGTGAGAGCAGGTATGGCCAAAGTGTGCAAAGAAAACGTCCGGCTCAAGTCGACCACGAATGATGTCACCTAAGATATGAGCTTCTTCGAGGTTGAGGACGACGACAGTCGGCGCATTTTGAATACTATGAGAGAAAGTCGCACGAGTTTCCTCATGGGACGCTTTGCCATGTACGACCACGGTATAGCCGCTACTGCCAAGCTGAGCGCTCCGTTTCCAGACGCGCTCCACAAACGGACAGGTGGTATTATAGGTATACGGGTCTAATCCACGTTGGGCTAAGGCGTCCTGGACCTCCACACTCGCCCCAAAGGCTGGTACGACCACAATATCCTCTGCGGTGAGTTCGTCCCAGGCGATCAGGTGTTCGCCCGTAGAGGAGAAAATAAAGCGCACCCCCCGCTCTTGGAGATCTTGATTCACGGCCGGATTGTGGATCATTTCGCTTAAGAAAAAAATGCGCTTGTCGCTATTTTCCTGAAGCGTCTGATAGGCGATCTCGACTGCATTCTCCACACCAAAACAGAAACCAAAATGGCGGGCAAGAATAAAGCGCACTTGGCCGAAGTCGAGCACCGTGGGTAGTAAGTCCTGCTTACGGGGGTCTTGCAGCTGACGGTGTTTTTTCACCCGGGAGATGATGGGACTTTTATAAAAGTCTGGGATATGAAACTGCCGAGCCATGCTACGTCCTCTCCGCCCTACCTATGCTCTGGACGAGCGGAAAGCCTTGAAAACCAGTGCATTCCCCCTACCAGATTGCCCCATTCTTCGCAATATTGTTAGGATTCTTCACGCCTTCGAGGCAGCATGGGAACCCCTCGTCAAGGCTCCGCTTGTTCGTGCCTGAGGGCTGTGGTACGGGGCAGATGTACTCATACCTACAGGGAGGCAGTATGAAAACACGCGCAGCAGTAGCCTGGGAAGCCGGCAAGCCACTTGAGCTGGAAGAAGTTGAAGTCCAAGGCCCGCAAAAAGGCGAGGTGTTAGTCCAGATAAAGGCGACCGGTGTATGTCATACCGATGCCTTTACCCTGTCAGGAGATGACCCGGAGGGAGTCTTCCCCACTGTTCTCGGTCACGAAGGCGGGGGCGTTGTGGTCGAGGTTGGTGCAGACGTCACCAGCGTGAAAGAGGGCGATCACGTCATTCCCCTCTACACGCCGGAAGACCCGAATTGCCCGTTCATCAAATCGGGCAAGACCAACCTGTGCCAGACGATACGCGGGACACAAGGCCGTGGACTCATGCCAGACGAGTCCAGCCGTTTTTCGCTTAACGGCAAAACCATCTACCATTACATGGGAACCAGTACCTTTAGCGAATACACCGTGCTGCCTGAGATCAGCACCGCGGTGATCCAGAAAGACGCCCCACTCGAAAAAGTCTGTCTCCTCGGCTGCGGAGTCACCACCGGGATCGGCGCGGTCAAAAACACGGCAAAGGTGGAGCCGGGCAGTACGGTTGCGGTGTTCGGCCTAGGCGGGATCGGCCTGGCCGTCATCGTCGGAGCCGACATGGTTAAGGCGGAGCGTATCATTGCCATTGACATCAATCCTGGCAAGTTCGACCTGGCCAGGAAGTTCGGGGCAACCGATGTCGTCAATCCACAGGACTACGACACTCCTATCCAGGATGTGATTGTGGATATAACCGACGGCGGCGTCGACTATTCGTTCGAGTGCATTGGGAATGTGAACACTATGCGGGCTGCGCTGGAATGTTGTCATAAAGGCTGGGGAGAATCGACGATTATTGGGGTCGCGGGTGCGGGTCAGGAGATTGCGACGCGGCCCTTCATGCTAGTTACGGGTCGGGTCTGGCGCGGTACCGCGTTTGGCGGGGTGAAGGGCCGCTCGGAACTTCCCTGGTTTGTAGAGCGGGCCATGACGGGGGAGATTCCTCTTGACGACTTCATCACGCATACCATGCCGCTCGATGAGATCAATACGGCGTTTGAGCTCATGCACGAGGGCAAGAGCATTCGGTCGGTGATTCATTATTAGGTGCCCTTTTCCCCGAGACAGACACCGCAGTGGGACAGCCGGTTGTCGATTTCCTGTTGGGGCTTCGTATGGATATCCCTGATCAAGCAGATAACCTTCTCAAGGCCGTATATGACCTCGCTCCCCAGGTCCGTTCGCTCAGTTACCAGATCGAAGCCCAGCGTCGCCTCCCCCAGTCTCTTGTTGATGCCATGGCTGCCGCGGGCCTCTTTCGTCTGCTCATTCCTCGTTCGCTTGGCGGTCTTGAGATCGATGTCTCTACATTCATCCAGGTTATTGAGGCAGCCGCAGCCTTAGACGGGTCAGTCGGCTGGTCGGCCATGATCGGTGCAACAGGAGGACTGACGAGCGGCTATCTTCCGCTGGCAACTGCTCAGGAGATCTATGGTAGCGATCCTCATATCGTCACTGCCGGGTCCCTCGCTCCACACGGTAAGGCCAGACCGGTCGAGGGAGGCTATCACGTCACAGGACGTTGGCCTTTTAACAGTGGTTGTGAATATTGCGCCTGGCTCATGGGCAACTGCATTATCCATGAGGCTAATGAATCTCCCCATCTGCGTTCCGACGGACAGCCAGATATTCGTCTGATGCTCTTTCCTGCGGCGGAAGCCGAGATCATCGACACGTGGTCAGTCTCCGGCCTCCGAGGAAGCGGCAGCCATGATATCGCGATCCATGACCTCTTTATTCCCGCAGAGAGAACGGTAGCATATGGCCTTGAGCCTCCTACGCAGCCTGGTCCACTCTATGCCTTCCCCACCTTTGGCCTATTGGCAATCAGTGTTGCCAGCGTAGCCGTAGGCATGGCCCGAGGCAGCATTGATTGTCTTATGGAAGTTGCACGCACCAAGATTCCAACCGGAGGACGTCGTCCGCTCTGCGAACGACCATTCATCCACATGCAGGTGGCACAGGCCAGGGCGCGGCTCCAAGCGGCCCGCGCCGGACTCTTTGCGATGGCCCAAGAGATATGGGATATGGCGTGTCAGAGGGAAACAATTCCCCTCGAGCAGAGGGCGGCTATCCGTCTTGCAGCCAATCATGCCGCTAGCGAATCAGCCGCAGTGGTAGATAGCATGTATACGGTCGCGGGGACCAGTGCCATCTGGGACACGAGTCCGCTCCAGCGGGCTTTCCGCGACATCCACGTGCTGACCCAACACGCGGTCATCGCACCACCCGTGTATGAACTTGCCGGTCGGGTACTGTTTGGCCTCAGGACCGACACGTCGATGCTATAGCCGTCTGACTCCTTTCCTCTTCTCATATGTCAGGGAACGACTTTTCTGAGCAACTGGAGGCTGACCTGAGGGTCGTGGTACGGGCCGTTGACCTGAAACGGCAGCGCGGTGAGTCGGTCGGTACTCTGGGCGAGCAGTCTGCCCGCTAACGGGACCTTTTCAACGACACTCGTTATCCCACGCAGGGGAATAACATCGGTCGTGAGATCAAGCGTTTTCTGCCGCAAGTTCACCTGGCCTTGGGCGTCCAGGCGAACGGCCTCTCCGACGAGAGAGAGATTATCCGTGGTGAGTTCTCCGTGTCTCACGACGACATCTCCGGTCAGCGAAGAGAAGGGGAGTCCTTCGCGGGGCAGTTGTGGCAACGAAAAGCTGAGAAGGCTTTGCAGACTGATGGCGGTCCAGAGCCGCACGAGAATCGGGAGTTGCTGGGCAATCCCATCTTGAACTGAGAGCATCAATTCACCATCCCATTCCTCTGGGTCATCCCAGAACTCCCAATTGACAACCTCGATGTCGCCACTGGCATCTAAGATGCCTGAGAGAGTATCGGTTGGATGGCCAAGAGCCGCAAAAAAATCTGCCGCATCAACCTGACTCACCTGCGGTGTGAACGAGAGTGCGGACGAGTCAAGCCAAAACGTCCCTTCTCCCCGAACGTGGCCCGCTGAGATACCGGCCTCTTCGAGGCGAAAATCGACCTGACGATCATGCCGGTCAATAGAGGCCCGGAACGGTGTTGCGCTCAACGTCTTATACCGCACGCGGTCGCAGTGGACATCGACACGTACCTTGCCCTGTTCTGCGGTCTCTCTCTTCTCCGGTTGAACGGCATCAGGGATCAAGAGCGAGTCGAAATCCAGCTCGCCACATTCCAGGCTGACGCGCAGCTCCGGGGGCTCAAGGCTCAGCAGCTTGCCCGAGCCCGCCACACTCCCACCGGACAGGCTGGCCTGCTCAATGACAAATCGGCCCTGCTGTCCCTGCCAGGAGAATTGTCCGCGTGCGATGTCGAGCGGCTCAAGAAACGACAGCACGTCCACACGGGCTTGGCTCAGCGCAATCCTCCCCTCGGTTTCCAGGCTGCGACGTTGCGGACCGAACCGGGCAACCAGCCTGCCGCTGATCTGTCCGGACTGTAGGTCCACTACAGATCCGTCAAGCAGCGGAGCAATGTCTCGGACGGTCGCCTGTGGGATGGACAGAGCAACACGTCCCTGCTGTGAGGCAGTAAAGGGATGCTCGATCATTCCCTCCAGGGACCCGACCGAGGTCCCTACACGAAAACGGATATCCTGTAGCCTCGCCTCTTCCGGCGTGAGATGCACGACCCCATTCACCTCGGACAGGGTCAGCCCCCACTCGGGAAGGGCCATGCCGGCCGACCGACATTCCACCGTCGCGGAGTATGAGAGCCGGGTGCTCCTATCGGGAAGCTGCGCACTCAGCCGAAGGTCAGCCTGTCCTGACGGCTGGTGCACTACTGGCAGGAACGCCTCCCATTCTTTGCGTGACACAAATGAGAACAGAGCGTCCAGGTCAGCGGCGAGGTTTATCTGCGCGGCGAGCCTAACCCCGAGCGTTGGCAACTCTTTTGAGAACAGAGGCCCCCAGTCGGCACTCAGCTCGGTGAGCGCCGAGGCTCGTCCGTACGAGCCCTTCAGGTTCGAGGCGCGCAGTTGACCGTCCTGCAAACGAAGCTGTCCAGAGGTCAGACGAACCGGGAAGCTATTCTTCCCAAGCCGGCCCTCCATCTCTTCAAGCGTGGCGTTGAACGTGAGCGAGGCCGGACTTTCCGCCAGGTTTTCAAGCAGCCCAGCGACCGGTGCGACCACCAACCATGAAGAGGCGTACGGCGGATTATCCCAGCGCAAGTCCGTCAGGCCGATGCTGCCGCGCTCAATAGTCAGAGGCGAAAGACGGGCCTCTCGGACGCTCAGCCGACCCGAGACGGTCGTACTCGTATTCGCCCCTCCGGCATACTTTCCCGAGAAGTCTGCGCGCGCCGAGGGCCAATCTGTCCCGAACCAGGCACCCAACTCCTGGACGGCAACATTCTGGAGGCGAATGTCGCCTCGCCATTCCGCTGGAGACGCGTTCGGTGCCGGCTCCCAGTATGGAGAGCGAGAACGGAGCGTCAGTCGTCCGACATCTCCGTTCCTGCCCAAGCCCGCACTCAACTCTCCCCACACACCACCTATATCCCAAGCAATCCGTAACCGCGCATGAGTGAAGACCACGGGAACTCCGGTAGATGTTTGCTGAAAGACAAGCGTTGCATCTTCCAAGACAAGTTGGTGGACCGACAGTTGTGGAGAAAACCAGAGATTAGTATCGGACGGAGTTTCCCCCGCCTCGGCTTCTTGGGCAAACGGATTCACTTGATGAGAGAACAGGCGCGCAACCGGAGCGGTCGATTCAGCATTCGCCGTCGGTTGCGCGAGTTGGACGCTTGGCTTCAAGAAGAAAATATGACGAAAGAGCAGTTGCCCGCGTAAGAGCGCCTTAAGATCAAGCACGAGATCAATGCGTTCGGCGGTCATCAATGGATCGGTACCGTCATACGCCTGCACACGGACCGTCTTGAACTGTACCCCCACCCCCTGTCGAAAGGAGAGCGTACTTGATGCAATCTCCACTTCTGCGCGTAAGAACCGTTCCAGTTCTTGTTCAAGGAAGGCAACATAGCGCTGTTCGGATAAGAACCAGCCAGCGAGAAGAAGTCCCACCAGGGCACCACTCAACCCAAGGGCAATCAGACTCAGCGTCAGTCGCCGCAGTCCCTGTAGATAGCGAAATATTCGGGATCGCTGTTCTTCCGTTTCCGTCTCAGATCGGGTCATGCTTACGCCTATTCAGTCGTGCCAGGAGAAAGTTCATCAGCGACGAAGTCGTAAATAGTTTGGAAATACCGTTGCCCAGCGATCCTGTACAGACCAACATGTTCCCCACCTGGGATTTCATAAAACTGCTTGGGTTGAGGGGCCAGTTCATACAGGTCGCGCCCCTGCTGAAAGGGCACGAGTCCATCCCGGGTGCCATGAATAACGAGCAATGGAACCGTGAGCTTTGGAATAAGCCGGGCTGAGTTGAGGTCGTCTTTCACTAAGAAGGCCAGGGGTCGGAGCAGAAGCAGGGCTTGTCCCATCGCGTGCAGGGAGTAAAACGGGGCTTCCAAAATAATACGTTCCGGGCGCACCTCCAGTGCGGGGTCAACCGCAAGGGCAATCGCGACCGCGCTGCCCAAGGATTCGCCAAAAAAGACGAGTCGTCTTCCTTTGCTCCAGCCCCGTTCCTGAACGAGCCGTATAGCGGCCCGGCCATCGGATACAATACCGGGAATCGACGGACGACCATGACTCAGACCGTAGCCCTGGTAATCAAACAAGACGTGGCTGCCGCCAACATGAGTGTGCATCAAATAGGCGTGCTCTAATCGATTCTGAATGTTGCCGCCATTCCCGTGAAACCAGATAAAGATGACGTCCCCCGGGCCGGGGATATACCAGCCGTGCAAGAGCGTCCCATTCTCTCCTCCAAAGCGAATGTCCTCGTAGGCAAGCTCATAAACGGCTGGCGTTACGTCCACAGTCGAGCTGGGATGGAAAAGGAAAAAGTTCTTCAACCACTCGGTCGGAGTGACAAGAGTCGAGGCAAAAAAAGCACTCCAACCAAGAACGATCTGCGTCATGTTTGTCACTGTATCGTTGCTCTACTCGCGTAGGCCGCAAGATGGAGCGTGGAGATATTCCTACGACTTCTCCTTCTGGTGGGCCGGTCGTTTCGTCTTTTGATATAAGCCAGTCCGCCCTTCTAACAAATCCCGTTGAGCAATCTCTTCTTCCGGACCGCCCTGACCACTCACAAAGCGATAGCTAGCCTGCACGAACTCGTCGACCTTTTCTTCGTCCGTCAAGGCCTCTGCACTGAGCGCCAGATATTCCCGCATCACGAACTCCCCACCACCGGGATGAAAAAGGTCTCCAGCCCGACTGGCACTCGCGGAAACCAGTTGCATGGCCGGAAGTTTCAAGGCGAGGTCTTCACCCAGGAGAAAAGAAAAGGGATTACCGTTGGCATAGTAGCACAGGCCACCAAACATACGGCGATGCGTGATCCCTGTCAGTCCCAAACGGGCAATTGCCTCATCCAAAGTCAACTGATGGCGTGGAGGCGGACGCTTTGCCTTTTGTTTTGCTCTCTTTTGCGCCATGGCGATCAGGATAGAGGGGGAAGTATAGAATGGATACGCGTATGCTGCCTACAAGAGCTCCTGTGGCCCCTCCCCCTCCATAACGCCCCCAGGGGCGGCGACCAACCCTAATCCGACCAGTACCCAGAGCAGGACAATGCCGCACACAATTCCTATAGCAATCGCGCTCCAGTACGACGCAAGCTCGCCTCCTTGTTGGACATGCAGGGCAATAGCCCGTCCCTGCAGACGAGTCGCCAGAAAATACATGACAAACACCTGAAGACCAACCAGCAGCGCCTCAAGCATACGCTGCTCTTGCGGTATCAATCTGCTGAGGAGCAACGAGCCTACCGTCAGCATCCCCGTCCAGAGGAAAACATCTCGAATAGCGCGAGGTTGAGACAGTCTCCGGCAGTTCATTGACAGCAGCACACCGCCGGCAAGGGGAGAACCGAGGAAGGTTGCGAGGACAACGGCCCACACAGAATAGAGAGGCTCCTCCAGGTTATTCGTCCTGTGGCTCGGTAGATCAGTCGGCGGCATAGCCCTCTCCACAAAAGATATTCGTCGGTCACGGTCAGCATCCGAAAGCGCTCTGAGGCTACCCTTTGCCCCAGGACAATTCAACTGAGCATGATACCGGTGCTCGTGCGTGTATTTGCTTCCTCACCACGGCCTATGCCACACTCAGGGTATGCCGTCCAGAAGGCCAGCGTATGGCAAGAGGCATCGTCATCATCATTTGTAGTGTCGTGGTCCTGGTCTGGCCGCAGGTGGGACTTGGGCAAGGAACGATTTACACCTGGGTTGATAGCAAAGGGACCGTCCACTATTCCGACACACCAACCCGTGAGGCCCGCTCGATCGATGACGAGCTTCCACCGGCGGCGAGTTTTGCGACGCGACCCGATTCCGTGTCGCAATCGGAAACACCGCCCCCTGCCCTGCCCGCCCAAAAAGTGACAGCAAACGTGGCCGCTTACGCCTCTGAGCGTGAAGAGCTATTCAACCAATAAGGAAAAAGAAGCCGAAGGTAGCCCATTCGGGCGAGACGGGCACTTCGGCACCGATGACAGCAACGTCAGCTATAAAAAGGATTCATCGCACTCAGCAACGGTTTCAGGATCGGTAGCGACTTGATTTTCCCATTCGCGGGTCTGGAACCAATACTGGCTACGCTGCTCGAGCCAGCCGCTAGCCTTGTTGGCCTCGATCCAGGTGTTGAAGAAATTTAGGGTATCGAGGTCACCTTTCCGCACGGCTATCGCTCCCACTTCCGAAGAAAACGGCTCCTCGAAGGGCAGATTCAGCGTCTCCGGGTGAGCCTCAACCCACGTTGTCCGAGTCGTTGCGAACGCTGCCGCAGCATGGGCGTCACCGGCAACGACTGCTTGGAGCACCTCGTTGTCGGTATCAAAGAGCAGTAACATGGCATCCGGAAAAACACTCTCGACAAACCTTACGGACGATGCTCCCCGACGGGTCGCAATCGTGACATCGGCACTGTTAAAATCTGCCAGCGTCTCCAGGTCTGCGGTTGCCTCTGTATTTGCCACCAGGTAGACACCGCTGGAGTTGTACGTTGACGTGAAATTGACCCTGAGATTGCGTTCCGGAAGAGTCGTCATACCACTAATAATGACGTCAAACTCCTCGGCGATCAGTTCCGAGATGATATAGGTCCAGTTCGTCCGCGCAAATTCGATTTCAACCCCCATGTCTGCGGCCACTTTTTTTGCGACATCGATCTCGAAGCCGATCAACTCGCCGTCTGCATTGCAGGCCGACCAGGGCTCGAACAGGCCGAGCCCGACTCTCAGCGTCCCACGATCCTGGACCTCCTCAATGACGCTGTCAAACGCCCACCACGGGAAAAACTCGGCCGTCGCGCGCGAGCTGAAACCGCCAATCAGAGCAACCACGACCAGACCACCCAGTATGTGCTTTGTTCGCATCGGACACCTCCTTTAAAGATTCACTCCTCTCAGCCCCTAGCACACGTGACGGAGATTTCACAATCTGAGTGTATGCATTATCTGCATCCGCCGCTCCGTAAGGCTTGACCGGGACATCTTCAGCTTATCGACCGGCTGTCTCAGGCGAGGTCTGGTCGAAAGCAGAGAACAGCGCTAGTATTGGCTCATACTCACCGCGACGTTCGCAAACCGGCCCACTGCGGCCAAACGAAAAAGGGGGTGCAGTGTGAGTGCGCTGGATCATATTCGAATACTCGATTTAACCCAATTTGAAGCCGGCCCTTCGTGTACTGAAATTCTGGCCTTTCTCGGTGCAGACGTGGTGAAGGTTGAGCCGCCCAAAGGAGGGGACCAAGGCCGATATCTCATCACCGATAAGCCGGGACTCGATTCGCCCTACTTTCTCTTGTTGAACGCCAGTAAAAAAAGCATCAGCATCAATCTCAAAAGCGAAAAGGGGATGAGCCTGTTTAAGCAGCTCGTGCCCCATTTTGATGTCCTGGTTGAGAATTACGGCCCGGGCGCCATCGCCAAACTGGGTCTGGGGTATGACGTTGTCTCGGCCATCAATCCGCGGATTGTCTATGCCCAGGTCAAAGGATTTGGGACCTACGGCCCATATTCTGGATTCAAGAGCTTTGACATGATTGCGCAGGCTACCGGCGGAGCCATGAGTGTCACAGGCACTCAGGAGACGCCACCGCTACGCCCTGGCCCGACCATAGGCGATACCGGAACTGGGATCCACTGTGCCGTGGGCATTCTCTCGGCCCTGCTCCAGCGCGAGAAAACTGGCATGGGTCAGCGGGTCGAAGTCGCCATGCAGGACGCGGTGGTGAATCTGACTCGCATTGGCATGATGAGTCATTATTACGGCACCGTCCCGGCCCAACGCTCGGGCAATCGGCTCGCGGGTCTGGCCCCAACCGATCTTTATCCCTGCGCACCGGGCGGTCCCAACGACTATGCCTACATCATTAACACCACCCCGGCGATGTGGGAGGGCACCCTGACAACCATCGGCCGCGCGGACCTCATCAGCGATCCACGCTTTTGCGACCAGAAGAGTCGTAATGAACACTTTGACGAAGTGTTTGCCATCATTGCGGACTGGACGAAACAGCGTGACAAATTTGCGGTTATGGAAGCTTTTGGCAAAGCCGGTGTGCCGTGTGGAGCCGTACTCGACAGCGGTGATATCCTCGCCAACGAACACCTCAAAGAGCGTGGCATGATCACAACCGTCGACCATCCAACGCGGGGGTGCTTCACCATGCCGGGCTGCGCAGTTCAGATGTCAGATTCTCCATCCGAGGTTCATCCTGCTCCGCTCCTGGGGCAGCACAATGCCGATATTTTCGGCTCTCTCCTAGGTCTGACGGAAGGCGATTTGGCGGGACTCAAGGACGACGGCATTATCTAGTCGGTGACCCTGTTCCTCAAGAGAGACACCCTTGCGGCTCCGCCTCAAAGCTGACACAAAAAAGAGCCGTACAGGAGGACTGGTATGGAAGAGGTCACCAGAGAAATTTTGTGGAATATCTCACTGGCAGGCAAGGTCGTGATGTATGTCCTACTGTTCACGACCTTCTTTGGTGCGCCGCTCTATCTCGCCTACGAATGGTGGAATCGGATCAAGCACGGGGCTGCGACCACGCGGATTGATAATATTCCGGAACGGACCAAACTGTTTCTCCTCGAGGCCTTTGGGCAGGGGAACGTCGTGCAGGAAAAGCCTGGTGGTCTCTACCATCTGACGCTGTTTGTCGCTTTCTTCGGCCTGTTCATTGGGACCGGGTTGGTCACCCTTGAGCATGACACGCCCATGCACTTCTATTTTGGCGCCTTCTACAAAGTCTATAAATTTGTCCTCGATACCTGCGGGGTGTTGCTCATTGCCGCCTGCGGATTGTTTCTATATCGCCGCTACGTCCAGCGGCCGGCGGCCCACGCCGGTCCGGCTGAAGAAAAAATGGTTGATAATTTCGAGAACCGCGTCGGCTATGGCCTGCCGTTAGTGCTCATCCTGCTCATTGGCGTGACCGGCCTTATGCTTGAGGGGGTACGCATTCACACCAACCCCGCGAGTCATCCGGGCTGGGCCTATGCGGGGATGGCGTTTGCCGGTGTTTTTGCTCTGGCCGATGCCGGAGAAGGTACGCATCAAATCGTGTGGTGGGTACACCTGCTCATTATCACCGCATTTTTCGGTCTGATTCCGTTTACCAAGATGCGACATATATTCCTGGCACCGGTCAATATCTTCTTCAGCAATCTGAACCCCCGCGGCCGCCTGGAGCCGATTACCGACTTTGAAACCGCGGAGACCTTCGGCGTCTCACAGGTTGAGGAGTATAGCTGGAAACAACTGCTCGACATGGCGTCCTGCCTCGAGTGTGGACGCTGTACGCTCAACTGTCCCACGGTCAATACGGATAAGCCCCTGAACCCTAAAAAGCTGGTCATGGTTCAACGCGAGCATCTCATCCAAAAGACGCCCTTTCTCTTGCAACTTGCCGCAGTCAAGGCGCAAAACACGCAAAACGGCGAGCAGGTTGAACTGCCGGTCTGGGAGGGGACGGATATGATCACCGAGGTGGCGACCGAAGATGCCATCTGGGGCTGTACGACGTGTGGTTGGTGTGAGGAAGGCTGTCCGGTCAATATCGAGCATATCCAGCGGATTGTGGACATGCGGCGCTACGACGTGATGATGGAAGCGCGGTTTCCGCAGGAAGTTGTCAACGTCTTCAAAGGCTTGGAAACCAATTCCAACCCGTGGAATCTAGGTTTTGACAAACGCGCGGATTGGGCTGCCGGTCTTGGTGTGAAGACCCTGGCCGAAGATCCTGAAGCTGATGTGCTGTATTGGGTTGGCTGTGCCGGTTCGTTCGACGAACGCAACCAAAAAGTCTCTACCGCCATGGTCAACATCTTGCAGAAGGCCGGCGTGCGCTTCGCCATTCTGGGCAAAGAGGAAGGCTGTACGGGCGACCCGGCGCGGCGTTTGGGCAACGAATATCTCTACAGCATGCTGGCTGAGCAAAATGTTCAGACCCTGAATGGCTATAACGTCAAGGAAGTGATTACCCAATGTCCGCACTGCTTCCACACGATTGCCAACGAATATCCGGACCTGGGCGGGAACTACAAAGTCTACCACAGCTCGGAGTATATCGAGGAGTTGGTCAAGCGAGACAAGATCAGCCCGCGCGTCCTGAACGAACAGAATACAACCTTCCACGACCCCTGCTATTTGAGTCGTCACAATGGTCGCTACGCGCCGCCTCGCGAGGCGTTGCGGGCCATTCCGGGCATCAAGCTCAATGACGTTGAGCAGTCGAAAAACCGTACCTTCTGTTGCGGTGCCGGCGGTGGCTCGGTCTGGAAAGAAGAGACGCAAGGTTCACGGATTAACTACACCCGCGTGGACCAACTCATGAAAGCCGAACCCGAGACCATTGCCGTTGGCTGCCCTTACTGCATGATCATGATGGACGACGCTGTCAAGGGGAAGGATCTCGACGAGACAGTGCAGGTCAAGGACCTGGTTGAACTCGTCTCCGAATCACTCAATGACGAGGAAGAGACGGAAACAACCCTTTAAGCTATCAAGCATTGCATACCCTTCCGTTTCAGAAACTCCTCCCTCTCTCGAAGAGGAATAAGGCGAGTGGAAAGGCGCTTCTCCTTCTCCTCTCTGCTGTTCTTTTCGCCTGTCTTGCCACCTCTTCCTCTTCTCCCCAGGTCATTATCCACCCCCAAAACGGCACCCCCGTCCACGTCGCGGTCGAAGTTGCAGACACGCAAGAAAAACGTCAGCTTGGCCTCATGTATCGCAACGAACTCCCGGCGTCCGGCGGCATGCTCTTTATTTTCCCGCATGAAGGCATGCTCAGTTTCTGGATGAAAAACACCCCTCTGCCGCTCGATATCATCTATATCAACACGGATTTCACCATCGTTCATATCGCCGAAAACACAGCACCCTACTCCACCGCCAACATTCCCTCTCAACACCCGGCCAAATATGTACTTGAAGTCAATGGTGGATTTTGTCGGCAACACGGCATCGTAGCCAAGGATCGGGTTGAGTTCTCACGGGTTACCTCAAAACTTCTGCAACAGCCAAGGGGCCGGGAATAATTTGGCTGCGCAGCTAAAAAATGGTAAGGTTCCGCCTCGTGACGGTTGTATTATACGTCCTCCTCTTTGTTTTTGCCGTGCTCACGCTAGGAGTGACGCCGCTCTCTGGGCCCTTGTCAGCCTCTCTCGCATTCTTCCCCTTATCCCCACCTCTTGTTTCAAACGAAAAACTGGGAAAAGGGAAATTCCTCGTCGCAGCAAAACATCTGCATGACCCCAATTTCTCACAGACCGTCATCTATCTCATTGCCTACGGCCAACAGGGTGCTCTGGGCGTTGTGGTCAATCGCCCAACGAACATTCAATTGGCGAGTGCGCTACCACATTTGGCAGACCAACCGCACGCGGAGGATGTGATCTATGCTGGAGGTCCGGTGGGACGCGCCCGTATGCTCCTGCTCATTCGCTCGCAGACATCTGCACTTGGAGAAACGCTCCCGATCACGGAAGAGGTCTCTGTGACGTCTAGTCTCGATAATTTAATCGAGCTGGCCGCAACAGCAACGGCGCAGTTTCATGTGTACGCAGGCCATGCTGGCTGGTCGCCCCTTCAACTTGACTCTGAAGTCGCACGAGGCGACTGGCACGTGATGCCTGGTAACCCGGCAACGCTTTTTGATACAGACTTGAAAAACGTCTGGTCAGATCTGAGTAATAAGGACGCCCGCGACGCTGCGAAGTGGATCCACCACAGACAGCCCATATATCCGAAAAGACTTCTGGGCAGCCATTAAAGAGTTTAGGAGGAAACGCCATGGCAAGCATCGAATGGATCACTCGTTTATTTCACTCCATTGACACCAACGATACCAACACTTTTGCGGGCTTCCTCACCTCTGATGCGCTTTTCAAGTTTGCTAATCAAGAGCCAGCTGTCGGGAAAGAGGCGGCACGTCAAACAGTGGCCGAGTTTCTCTCCAGCATTGAAGCTATTCGTCACGACGTCCTCGATATCTGGGAGAAGGAAGGGGCGACGGCGTGCCACGGCATCGTGACCTATACTCGTCATGACTCCAGTCAGCTCCGCGTCCCATTTGCCAATGTGTTCAAAATGCAGGGGAATTTGATTCAGGAATATCTGATCTACGTCGATGCGTCACAACTCTATACCCCAGAGGGAGACGCGTCATAGTGCTATTGGATAAGGCCCTAGGGCCTGCGCCCTGGAACGAGTGCCTTGGTGCGGAGGGACGTTGACAGATAAAGGCGTCCCCGGATAGGGCCTTTGAGATGCAAACAGTATGCATAGTAAAAATAGAATAGCGAAACCCTTGTTTTTACTGGTCAGAATCTTTCAAAATGAGACACTACCAGAATTTGACTTCTTCGCCAGGATGTATTAGCAACATGTGTGATCTCATATGGTCGCAGTAGAAGCGGTTCACGAAGGAGACAGAGGAGAATTATGACACCCAGGACATACCTCATAGGGCTGCTCGTATGGGCCTGTTTGAGCGGCTGGTCGGAACGTGCCAGTGCCCAGCCAGTTGAACAATTGATAGAAACGCAAAGTGATGCGGTAACGGAGGCCATCCGCTCCCAAGACACAATCGATGCTCTTGCAGACGAAACACAGCGCATGCTGAGCACCTATCGGAATGCCATCCGACAGACAGAAAGCCTTCGAGTCTATGTTGAGCAACTCGATCGTCTCCTTGATTCCCAACAGGAAGAAGGCGCCTCTCTCGAGACTCAACTCCAAGAAATTGAGATCACCCAACGCGACATTGTGCCCTTGCTCGTCCGCATGCTGGATCATCTCGTCCAATTTGTTGCCCTGGATATTCCTTTTTTACCCCAAGAACGTCAGGAGCGGCTGAATCGTCTCCGGAACACTTTCGATCAATCGGATCTGACGATTACCGAGAAGTATCGGAGCATTATGGAGGCCTACCAGATTGAAACGGACTATGGTCGGACGATTGAGGGCTATCGTGGAGCAGTCAACATCGATGGGCAGGAACGCACGGTTGACTTCTTGCGGGTCGGACGGCTGGCGCTACTGTATCAGAGCCTGGACGGCCAAGAGGTGGGACACTGGAATCGGAGCACCCAGGAGTGGGAAGTCCTGCCAGGTAGCTATCAACGGGCCATCAATCGGGGGCTACAGATCGCTGCGAAACAATCAGTTCCCAACCTCCTGTTGCTCCCCGTTCCAGCTCCAAGCGAGGTGACTCAGTGAACATATTACGATGGAGTGTTGTGTGGGTGCTCTTCCTGGTCGGGTCCCCCCGACTGGAGGTTTTTGCGCAGGAAGGTCCCCAATCTCTCCAGGAATTGTTTGACCAGGTTCGTGCTGAACGGCAGGCCGACTCCAAAGTACATAGCGAGCGCGAGTCTCGTTTCCTGGCAGAGCGTGACCAACGTCAAAGCATGCTCCAGCAGGCCGAGAGAGAACTCGCCAGCGTCAAACAACAGAGCGAAGAGAAACAGGTAATCTTCAGGACAAACGAAGACAACCTGGTGCAACTCCGAAGCCAACTCAAAGAGCGAGCTGCCTCGCTAGGCGAACTCTTCGGCGTCGTCCGGCAGATTTCACGCGATACGGCCGGGATGATAGAGGGGTCGTTCGTTTCCGTCCAGTCCGGCGAGCGAGTCGATTTTCTCAATACGATGGCTGAAAGCACGGAACTCGCTTCGCTGGAAGAGCTTGAGCGGTTGTGGCTCACCCTGCTGGAAGAAATGACACAGTCCGGACAAGTGGTAAAATTTGCCACGACCGTGACCGAACCGGATGGCGCCCAATCAGAGAGGGAAATTGTCCGGGTCGGAACGTTCAATGGCGTCTCTGAAGGACAGTATCTCCGGTACGTGCCGGAGACCCGCCAGCTCACCGAGCTGGCACGCCAGCCCGAGGGGCAGTATATCAGCGCCGCGCAAGACCTCGAACAGACAACGGAGGGGTATACGGCGTTTGGTGTTGACCCATCCCGAGGAGCCATTCTCGCAGCTCTTGTGCAAAGGCCAGGCGTGTGGGAGCGGATTGAGCAGGGTGGTATTATTGGTTTCGTGATCCTCGCCATCGGGCTGATTGCTGCAGGGTTGATTGTGGAGCGGACAATATATCTGTGGCGAGAAGACCGACGCATGCAGGCGCAACGCCAGATGGATGAGCTCAAAACCGACAATGCTTTAGGGCGTGTCATGCTCGTATACCAGTATGACACGGATCAAAATGTTGAAACCCTGGAAGCGCGCTTGGACGAAGCGATCCTCGAACAAATTCCGATCCTGGAACGCGGCTTGGCGACGCTCGGCATTCTTGCCGCGGTTGCCCCGCTGCTTGGGCTGCTCGGCACGGTCGTCGGCATGATTGATACCTTTCAGTCCATCACGCTGTTTGGAGCAGGTGATCCGCGGGTCATGTCGGATGGTATTTCGCAGGCACTGGTGACCACCCAGCTTGGGTTAAGCGTGGCGATTCCAATCGTCCTCCTGCATTCCCTGCTGTCCGGCAAGAGCGGCCGCCTTGTTCATACATTAGAAGAGCAGAGTGCGGGGATGATCGCCCTGTTAGCCGGACGGTCGTCCTTACTAGCCGGGCAGCCGGGTGAGTCCTCCTGATGCTCTATAATCTTCTTATTGGTCCACTCCAACAGTTCTTTGCAACCGGCGGGTCGGCGCTGTGGGCTATTTTTGTGGTTGCTATCGCCTTGTGGGCCCTCATTATCGAGCGCTTTGTTTTCTTTTGGACACGCTATCCATTGCTTGAAGATGAAGTCGTCTCTCGTTGGCAAGCCCGTAGCGACCATCAGTCATGGTATGCGTTCCAGGTTCGCAAGATGGAGATTATCCAGATGGAGTTTCAACTCCGTAGAGGTCTTTCTCTGATTCGGACCTTGACCATTGTACTGCCCATCTTAGGACTCCTGGGAACGGTGAACGGCATGATTTTCACCTTTACCGTCATGCAATTATTTGGAACCGGCAATGCCAACGGTTTGGCCGGTGGAATCTCCGAAGCGCTGGTCACAACCATGGCCGGATTGGTATGTGCCGTCCCCGGACTCTATTTCAGTTCCAACTTAGACCGGAGAGCGGCAAAATCTGCTCAGAGGATAGCCGGTCTCTTACGCGTGGACTAAGACGATACATTAAGGATGGTGCCGAATGAGACGTCGCCGGGACAGACGTGACAGTGCTCCTCAGATCAATCTGACTCCGATGATAGATATGGTGTTCATCCTCCTGATCTTCTTTCTGGTCGCATCTTCGTTCGTGAAGGAAGCCGGGATTGAGGTCAACCGCCCCGTCGCGCAGACAGCTCAGACGCAAGGGCGTGGGACGATTCGCATTGCACTCTCAGAAGCGGGTGAAATCTGGATGGAGCGTCGCTCTATCGATATTCGGGCCGTCCGGGCAAATGTCGAGCGCATGCTCGCCGAGAGCCCTGAGGCCAGTGTGGTGGTGTTAGCCGATGAAACGGCCCACACCGGCCTGCTGGTACAGGTGATGGATCAAGTCCGTTTGGCCGGCGTGAATGATATCGCGGTTGCCGCCCGACAACAGGAGGGCTGAGGATGTTCAGGCGAGCCGTCGTGTCAGGTCTCGCCGGCCTGACAATTGCCGTCCTGCTCTTTCTGATCATGCATGTGCTGATTGCACGCTCCCAGCGCGCGCGCTCTTACCCGGATGCCTACCCCATCGTTGATTTTGTTCGTCTCCCACCCGAGATACAGCCCCCTCAGCGAGATGAGCGCGAACCGCCCGAGGAACCCGATCCGCCCGAAGTGCCGCCAACCCCGAGCTTTGCCTTACAGACGGCGAACCAGCCTCAGCTCTCGGCGCCGCAGATTGAAATGACCGCGGCCATCACTTCGGGTCCTTTGCTCGATATGACCCCCCTGGCTGCGCCGGCCGGCAACAAGCAGACGGTCCTGTCAGGGCATGAATTGATGCCGTTGGTCCGAGTACCGCCCCGTTATCCGGGGCGCGCCGCGCGTCTTCAGATCGAAGGCTCAGTCACGGTTGAGTTCACCATTACGGCGGACGGCAGCGTAGCCGATCCCGCGATTATCGAATCCGACCCTCCTCGAGTCTTTGATAAGGCGGCGCTGCAAGCTATTGTCCAGTGGAAATTCAAACCGCGCGTGGAGGATGGACAGGCGGTTGAATCGCGCGCGTCGCAGCGAATTGAGTTTGCCCTGGGAGGAGGCTGATGGTACTCGGCAAAGTGTATCGCATTCCAGTGTGGCTACGCGTGCTATGCGGCCTGGGGATAGTGTCTTTGTGTCTGGCTTGGCCCAGCATCGTTTTCAGCGAAGGACCAAGTCTGTCACAGGAGGTCCACGAACAGTTGGTAGCCGTACAGGAGCTGATACAAAACGAACAGCATCAAAAAGCCCTGACACAATTACAGACACTCGCAGCAGACACCTCGATCAGTCCCTATGAAACAGCTCTTGTCCAGCAAACGCTGGGCTACGCGCATGCCGGCCTGGAGCAATACGATCAAGCAGTCCGGGCCTTTCAGCAGTGCTTGGCTGGCGGAGCCTTACCACCAGACAACACCCAAATCGTTCGATACAACCTAGCCCAAATGTTGATGAGCGCCGAGCGTTACGAAGAGGGGGCTCGTGCGCTGGAAACCTGGTTGGCCAACGAGGAGAACCCTCGTCCACAGGCTCGGGTTTTTCTTGCCCAGGCATATATCGAGCTCAAACGTTACACCCGGGCTGAGCAAAGTATTCAGCAGGCAATCGACGAGACAACGACATTCCACGAAGCCTGGTACCAGATGTTGATTGTTGTCCAAATTGAGCAGGAAAAGTTTTCCCAGGCTGCTTCCACACTCCAGCGACTGCTCGGTCAGTATCCGCAGAAAAAAACCTATTGGCAGCAACTCTCACAGCTCTACAGCCAGGAGGAAAAGCATCAACGAGCCGTTGCCACCCTGGCCATGGCCTACAAACTAGGTCTTCTGAATGAACGGGAAGCCGTACAGGTCGTGCAGTATTATCTTCATCTCGGCTTGCCCTATAAAGCCGCCAACCTGTTGATGGATGGGTTGGAGAAAAAGATCGTGCAGGATGTGGAGACCAATCACGAATTACTTGTTACGTGTTGGCTGCACGCGAGAGAGAGTCAACGCGCGTTGGATGTTCTTGAGCAGCTCGCTGCCCGTACCCAAACGGGCAAAATTGATCTCCGGCGCGCCGAGATACTTGCTCAATTAGAACGGTGGCAGGAAGTGGCCACCACCGTCTCCGAAGGTTTGAGAAAAGGCGGTCTGACCAATACGGGCAAGGCATTCATGCTCCTTGGTGTTGCCGAGTACCGGTCCGGAAACCTGGACGAGAGTAAAGCCGCCTTTACCCAGGCGACTTCCCATAGAGCTTCAGTCAAGCAAGCGCGCCAATGGCTCAGGCTCGTTGAACAGGAAATGACCAAACAACAATAATCGAGAGACTATACAGACCCTGCGTCAAGTCTCCCCTGCCCTGCTCTCCTCGTTCTCGTTTTTGGTGAGATGCCACGGTCCAAGAAGCACCGGCACCTGACCGCCCCTTCCTTGATCTTTTTTGTCTCGCATAATACAAGACCAAGGTCCCGCGACTTTGCAAATAAGAATAGGAAAGAGTATGGGCCTCAAGGAAACCATCAACAGACTCGAAGACCTCAACCAGCAGGCACTTCAGGGTGGCGGTGCAAAGCGTATTGAACGCCAGCACGAACTTGGCAAAAAAACGGCGCGGGAACGGATAGACGCCTTTCTTGATCCGGGCAGTTTTGTTGAATTGGACCGGTTGAAAGCTCATCGCTGCATCGACTTTGACATGGAGAAAACCAAGATCCCGGGTGATGGTGTTATCACCGGCTATGGGACGGTCGACGGCCGTCAGGTTTTTGTTTTCTCACAGGACTTCACTGTTTTTGGCGGCAGTCTCTCCAGTGCGTTTTCCGAAAAAGTGTGTAAAGTCATGGATCTAGCCATGAAAACGGGCTGCCCGGTTGTGGGTATTAATGACTCGGGTGGCGCTCGGATTCAGGAGGGAGTAGAGAGTCTGGCGGGCTATGGAGAGATTTTTCTCCGCAACGTCCTGAGCTCAGGCGTCGTACCCCAAATATCCGCCATCATGGGTCCCTGTGCCGGCGGAGCGGTCTATTCTCCGGCCATCACCGACTTTATCTTCATGGTTGAGAATTCCAGCTATATGTTTATTACCGGGCCGGATGTCATTAAGACGGTCACGCATGAAGAGGTGACCATGCAGGAGCTGGGTGGAGCAGCAACGCATAATGCGACCAGCGGGGTCGCTCATTTTGCTTCTCCTGATGAAGATGAGTGCTTTCACTCGATTCGTGAGTTGCTGAGCTATCTCCCCAGCAACAATATGGAAGACCCACCGTTTCAGCCAACCACAGATGACCCGAATCGGCGAAATGAGGCCCTCAACCAGATCGTTCCGGATAACCCCAACCGACCCTACGACGTCACCGAAATCATTCGGTCGGTGGCGGACGAGCAGCATTTCTTCGAAGTCCAGAAAGATTATGCGCGTAATATCGTCGTTGGGTTTGCCCGGCTTGGCGGCAAACCCGTCGGCGTAGTCGCCAATCAACCCGCCTTTCTAGCCGGAGTGCTCGATATTGACGCCTCGGTCAAAGGGAGTCGGTTCGTCCGTTTTTGCGATTGTTTTAACATCCCCATTATCAGCTTTATCGATGTGCCGGGTTTTCTCCCAGGCACCTCCCAAGAATACGGCGGGATTATTCGTCACGGCGCGAAACTGCTCTACGCCTACTGCGAAGCCACCGTGCCAAAGATTTCGGTCATTACGCGTAAAGCGTACGGTGGTGCCTATGTCGTCATGTCGAGTAAGGCTATTCGTGGTGATATTAATCTCGCCTATCCGACTGGCGAGATCGCGGTCATGGGTCCAGACGGTGCGGTGAACATTATTTTCCGTAACGCCATTAAAGACGCAAAAGACCAAGACGCCGAGCGGACCAAATTAGTTGAGGAATATCGCGAGACATTTGCCAATCCATTCAAAGCAGCAGAATTAGGCTATATCGATGAAATCATTATGCCTGCGGATACGCGTCCCCGCCTCATCCAGGCACTCACCATGCTGCAGAACAAACGTGAGAAGAATCCGCCCAAGAAGCATGGCAATATTCCCTTATAAGAGGGACAGACGACGGGTGGGTGAGCAAACACTCAGCTCCTAATCTCGCCAAGGTAGGACCTATGTTCAAACGTGTACTGATCGCAAACCGGGGAGAAATCGCCGTTCGAGTCATTCGCGCCTGCCGTGAACTCGGCATCGAGACCGTTGCCGTGTATTCAGACGCGGACCGCTCTGCCCTGCACGTCCAATACGCCGATCAGGCCTACCCGATTGGTCCAGCCCCGTCCTCGGAGAGCTATCTGGTGATTGAAAAAATTCTCGACGTGGCGAAGCGAAGCGGCGCGGATGCTATTCATCCAGGGTACGGCTTTCTGTCTGAACGCGCGCCGTTTTCCAGAGCGTGCAGTGAGGCGGGCATTACCTTTATTGGACCGCATCCCGAGGCGATCGAAAAGATGGGCGATAAGGTGACTGCGCGGGCTATTATGGAAGAAGCAAACGTCCCGGTTGTGCCAGGCACCGACGTGTTAGGCGACGAGGATGACGTTGTGGCTGCCGCGGAAAAAGTCGGCTTTCCCGTCATGTTCAAAGCCTCAGCCGGTGGCGGCGGTAAAGGCATGCGGCTGGTCGAAAAGAAAGAAGACGTGCTGTCCGCCCTACGTGGGGTGCGCTCTGAGGCGCGGTCGTCGTTTGGCGATGACCGGATGTATATGGAGAAATTTGTTGAAAAGCCGCGCCACGTTGAAGTCCAGGTCTTGGGCGATACGCATGGCAATATTATTCACTTGTACGAACGCGAGTGTTCCCTCCAACGTCGGCACCAAAAGGTCATCGAAGAGTCACCCTCGACGGCAATCAATCAAGACGTCCGCGAACAGATGGGCAGGGTGGCGGTTGAGGCGGCCAAAGCTGTGAATTATGTCGGGGCCGGAACCGTGGAGTTTTTGGTAGACGCCCGGCAGAACTTCTACTTCCTGGAGATGAATACCCGCATCCAGGTCGAGCATCCGATTACCGAGCTCGTCACCGGAGTGGACCTGGTGAAAGCCCAGATCGAGATTGCGACCGGAGAGCCCTTGGCCATACAGCAAGACGCGGTTCAGCAGCGTGGCTGGGCGATCGAATGTCGGATTTATGCCGAGGATCCGGCTCGGGACTTCTTCCCGTCTCCTGGGAAAATACAAATCTTACGCACGCCTGGCGGCTATGGCATCCGCGACGACAGCGGCGTATATGAAGGCTGGGAGGTCCCGATCCATTACGATCCCATGATCTCCAAGCTGTGCACCTATGGTCGTACCCGAGACGAAGCCATCCAGCGCATGCTACGGGCGCTCCAGGAATACACCGTCGAGGGGATTATTACCAATATTCCTTTTCACCGCTGGGCGCTGACCCATCCACGCTTTGTGTCAGGCGACTTGGACACCGGCTTTATTCCTCAGGAGTATGGGGGATTGCCGGAAGAAGAAGACCACCTGCGGCATGAAATCATTCTGGCGGCGGCAGCCCTCGCGGCCTATCATAAGGAAAAAGACCTCGCCAAATCGGTCTCCAGCTCGCAGGGAGGCTCTGGAAACGTCTCGGCCTGGCGCGCCACTGGCTGGCGCGAAG
This sequence comes from uncultured Binatia bacterium (SeqCode), assembly GCA_965243855.1. Classification (GTDB taxonomy): domain Bacteria; phylum Desulfobacterota; class Binatia; order Bin18; family Bin18; genus Bin18. The sequence goes on from CBDEWE010000003.1 coordinate 1,704,626, forward strand.
GCCTCCGTTAGCGAACAAAAAACACCGCCCAAGCAAGGACTGCATCCCTATGGCCTATAAAGCAATGCTCGGCGACCAGACCTATACCATCAGCGTCCACGAGTTGGACGAACACCAGTACAAAATCGTCATCGACGAGGAAGAGCATATCATCGACGGCAGACGCTTGACCGGCCATATGTACTCGCTCATTGTTGAGAACAAGTCGTTTACCGTCGATGTTGCGGAAAAAGACGATGCGTATACTGTCGCCTATGAAGGCAAAAGTTTTCAGGTCGGCGTACTCGATGAACGTAAGGCCCGCCGGGGTGGAGCCGGGGCGAGTCTTGGTGGAGCGGGCGAGAAAGATGTGTGTTCGATGATGCCGGGGAAAGTGGTCGAACTCCTGGTACAGGCAGGCGATGCCGTGGAAAAAGATCAAGGCATCATCATCATCGAGGCGATGAAAATGGAAAATGAAATCCGCGCTCCCGTTGCCGGGACGGTTAAAGCCGTTCACGTTGAGGCGGGTCAGGCGGTTGAATCTGGAGAACTGCTCGTCGAACTTGAATAAGCGTCCCCCCGCAAGGTGGCTGCTTGCAGAGCCACACGATTCGCCGTTATGAGCGAAGCCTTTTCTCCCACAGATACGCAGAAGCTTGCCCCATTCTTCACCAATCTGACTGGACCCATCTTTGGCCTGAAACTCCCCCAAGAAGTCGCCGGCGCCCTCTTCTCTCGCTATAGCCGGTCGGCAAAGAGCTTACGTCAAATTTTTCTGGATGAATTTCTTGGTCAGGCGGACCTACAGGGCAGTCTATTTGGCGATGGAGCCGCTCCAAGCGACGATAGCCAAGCAATCCAAAAGGCACGGGCATTCTATGATCGAGTCCTCGTCGGCTATGGTGACGACTCGGTAGCCCAACTTGGTGGCGCGCACATCGCCTGTGAGAGTATTTCAAACGTTGCCGCTAAGATTCTTGAAGATGCACGGATCGGCATTGCCCCGCTAGAGAAGTCTACCCGCTATGTCCGGTTTGATACCCATGATCCTGACGGCGACTATCTCTTCTATAAGGAACCGACGATCATGGGCTCGTCCCATCGGGAGGCGTATCTCAGCTGCATGCGCCACCTGTTCGAGACCTATGCCGCCCAAATCGAGCCCATGATCGCCTTTGTGCGAGACAGTCTGCCCATCGACACTGTTGAGTGGAAACATCCGCAAACGGGTGACCCCCTCACCTATACAGAGGCACGGCAGGACGAAACTCTCAGAAGATGGGCCGAGGGGGCGTATCGCTCGACAGTCAGAGCGCACGCCTGCGACATCCTGCGGTCGTATCTCCCTGCAGCGACCCTGACGAACGTTGGTATCTTCGGTGTGGGCCAAGCGTTTGAACACCTGCTTAACAAACTGTATTCGCTTAACCTAGCCGAGGCTCAGGACATCGCCAAGCCTATGCACAAAGCCCTAGAGGCGCTCATTCCGTCTTTTGTCAAACGTGCCCAGCCTAACGAATACTTAAGGCAAACAGCGACGGATACCCAGGCATTGTCGCAGACACTCTGGGGCGGACAGATCGTTCAATCGACCGAGTCGGTCAGTCTCGTCGATTACGACCGGGACGCTGAGGATCGAATCCTGTCGGCCATTCTCTACCCGAATGTGCGCCTGCCGCTCGGTCAGATGCGCTCCCTGGTGAAAAAACTCCCGGCAGAACAGCAGGCACAGATCTTCGACACCTACATCGGACAACGCCGGCATCGCCGTGACAAACCTGGTCGAGCACTTGAACATGCATACTATACGTTCGATATCATTGGCAATTTGGGTATTTACCGTGATCTCCAACGGCATAGAATCCTCACCCAGGAGCGCCAGGACTTTACCACCGCGCATGGTTATGACACGCCGCCCGAGATCGAGCAAGCCGGATTTCAGACGCCATTTACGGAGTGTATGGAACGGGCAGCTGCGGTGTACGAGCGAATCTTTGCGGATTTTCCGACCGAGGCTCAATACGTCGTGCCGTTTGCCTATCGGGTCCGGTGGTATATGAAACTCAACCTGCGCGAGGCCATTCATATGGGTGAACTCCGCACCCTGCCGCAAGGCCACCCCGACTATCGCCTTATTGTCCAAGAGATGTGGCGGCTTATCGGCGAAGTCCACCCGGCCCTCGCCAGGAGCGCTACCTTCCTCGATTGGCAGACTTACCGCCTCGGTCGTCTCCAGTCTGAAATGCGGACCGAGTATAAAAAGTCTCGGCTTACTCCGGCCACTTGACCTGGTACTCTTGGGCCATAAAGTTGGTAATGAGCCCTTGGTCCAGGAACTTCGCTCCGTCCGGCCACGAACCTTCGGTAAACTCCTTTGAATTGACCAGCATATCCCACGCCGCCAGATCTTCGACCCAGAGTTGGGCCACGCCGTCCCATTTCGGCTCGGCATAGCTATAGGCTGCGTCGATGGTATGGCACTGCACATAGCGCTGGAGTCCCGGCAGCTCACACACGATCGGGCCGTGGACCTCAATCCAATATTTCCGAAAGTCTTGAAGGTTCATACCCGGCTTTCGTTTGAGCTGGAAAATACCCTTCACCTGCTGTGGGGTTTGCGGACCGTCCTTGATGACGTGGTCGTGTGTCACCAACCATTCCACGCGATTCATATCTATGAAGTTGGGTTCATCGGCGAGCGCACCGTCCACATATTCGGTACTCGTCCGCAGGGCATCTATCGCCGCCTGGTTCTCAATCCACGCTTCCGCCGCCCCATCATAGGGCGAGTTCGTTCCCTCCAACGGAATACGATGACTCTGCTCATACCGCCACGTCTGAGCGATACGCGCAGCAATCGGGCCGTGGGTTTCCTTCCAGTAGCGATGAAACTCCTCATCGCTCAAAGAGGGCTTTCTGGTGATGAAATAGAGCACGTGCAGCATGTCTCTTCCTCCTTTTGATCAAGGCGACCCTTCCTCATCTTGTATACTTTTGAACCTGGTGGAACAAACGCTTTGAAACACGTGGGTCGGGTGTCACCCCGACTGCGTCGTGGACAGCTCCTCTTCCTGTTTATTAAACCACCTGAGGGCACGCGATAAATACTGCAACCCCGAGATAGTGACGGTGGCTCCGGCAAGAATCTCGCTTGCATCACGGAGGAGTGGAATTTGCCAAGCAGCATTATGCAAGGCGACCAGGGCCATACTGACCGTCAGCAACTGAAAGAAAGTACTGGCCTTTCCAATAAGCGTCGGTCGGACTTCGATGGCATGGCCCGTGACAAAAAACAGCACACTATAGCCAATCAGAATAATCACATCTCGCATGATCACCAGGACCGCGAGCCAGCGAGGAATATCCCCTAAAAAGGCGAGAATGACAAAGGAGCTCACCAGGAGCAGTTTATCTGCTAGGGGATCGATGAACGCGCCTAATGTCGTCCGCGCGTCCAGCCAGCGAGCCAGCAAACCATCGAGTGAGTCGGTAATGCCTGCCAAAATAAAGACGATCAGCGCTTCGGTGTACCGTTCGTCCACCAGCAGGATCAAAAAGATCGGAATCGCCCCTATGCGTAACAGGGTAATGAGGTTGGGAAGATTGAGTACAGAGAACACCGGGAATGAGAAATCCCCTTCTTTAATATCTAGACCTTCGCGCTTTGACCGGTCTGCGCTAGGCGTTTCTTGAGTTGGCCTGCCACTTTCGTCGACACCCGCGTTGCCACCTGCACACAGGTCTCCGTATAGGTTTCTTCTATCACTGTTCCGCTGCGCCGCAACCAAGCCATCAGCGCCCCACTGCCAGGCGGCAGCTCAACCTCGATCACCTCTTGATCGAGGATACACAGCCGGGCGATTTCCTCTACCAGCGGGTCTATACCTATCCCCTGCTTTGCCGAGACGTGAAACTCTCTATCCTGGTCATACTCTCGTCCGTTCGTGGCACGCGCCGGGGGAGTGCTCCACCAGTCGTCCGTATCGAATTCACCATCGTAGTGGACCTTACCATTTAACGTCTGAGTCAGCCCGTCAATCTTATTGAACACGGTAATAGTCGGCTTATTCCGTACTCCCATATCTTCGAGCACACGTTCGGCAATACTTTGATGCTCGGACCAACGCGGATGGGTCGCATCAATCACGTGCAGCAGCACGTCCGCCGTCCGTATCTCTTCCAGCGTCCCTTTGAACGCGTCCACGAGTTGGTGCGGAAGTTTATTGATAAGCCCGACCGTGTCAGTGAGGAGCACAGATTGACCGTTGGGTAGATCAAGCCGGCGGCTCGTTGGGTCCAGCGTGGCAAACAGCTTATCCTCGACAAAGACCTCGGCCTGGGTCAGCCGATTCATCAAGGTTGATTTTCCCGCATTGGTATAACCGACGAGCGCCACGCAGGGGAAGGGAATCCGGGCTCGTTCCTGTCGGTGCAGAGCACGGGTACGTTCGACCTCGTGCAGTTTACGGCGCAAGGTAGCAATACGTTCGCGAATGCGGCGTCGGTCCACCTCAAGCTGCGATTCACCGGGGCCGCGTGTCCCCACCCCGCCACCAAGGCGCGACAGATGGGTCCATTGGCGCGTGAGTCGGGGACGCAGGTATTCAAGCTGAGCCAGCTCGACTTGTAATTTACCCGCCTGACTATGGGCACGTTGGGCAAAGATATCTAGGATCAATTGGCTTCGGTCAATGACCTTACAGCCTAACGCGCGTTCCAGATTACGCTGCTGAGCCGGAGATAAGCTCTCGTCAAAGATGACGACCCCGGCTTGGAGCTCCCCCCGGAGTTGTTTCACTTCCTCAATCTTGCCGGCCCCAATAAACGAGGCAGGATGGACCCCATTGCGTAGATGCTGAATAGTCTGGCCCGAGACCGTCAGACCGGCAGTCTCGCTTAGGCGGGAGAGTTCTTCAATTGATTCTTGGGCTGAGAAGAGCCTGACTCCTGTCTCTCCATTTAGTCCCCCGGAGTCTACGCCAACAAGAAAAGCGCGCTCCGGCGGTGGAGTGCATTCAGATGCGTGTCGACGCCGGTGGCCAGCCATAGGAGGTTATCTCCCCTTCCTTCCCGTGCGTACGCTACTGAAACGAGGCGACGCCGCGGTCAAATAACTGTTCGACATCCGTCAACATCTCCGCAGTCGGTGCGACCTTGAGCTGTTCCGGTAATGAGATGATAGTTTCGGAATGATCCGCATGGAGCACGTGTAAAAACGTCTGACACTGGCCCTGGTGTTTTGTCAGGACGGTCTTGAGTTCAACGATATCTTCCTTGGTTGTGCTGTCGGCCGGCACTTGGATATGGACCTGTTTGATCTCAGCTTTCGCCACAGCGTCGAGCGGTATAATCTCATTGGCAATAATTTGGCACCGCTCCTCATCGACATCGAGTGAACCGCTCACCAGTACTGGCTGCTCGGAATGGACTTCGGCTTCATGGCGCCGGTAGGCTTCCGGCCACACAATGACCTCAACGCCCCCTGCCTTATCCTCCAGGGTATAGGTCGCGTACCGATCTCCTTTTTTGTTATTCTTGAGTTTCAGCGACTGAATCACGCCGGCGAGACGAACCTTTTCTTGATGACTGCGTCCCTTGAGTTCCGCCGTGGTCAGGGAGGCCACGCCGTGCAGCCGGCCAACATACTTATCCAGCGGATGACCGGTAATAAAAAAGCCGAGCGTCTCCCGTTCTTTATTCAGTTTCTCAATATCTGGCCACTCTTCAGTCTGGGGCAATTCAGGCTGGGCCGGGTCCGCACCGCCATTCGCAAATAAGCCCATCTGGTTGGCATTGCTGTGACCACTCGCCTTTTGGGCAGCCCAGCGCATGACCTCTTCAATACCGGCCAAAAGCTGGGCGCGGGGCGTCTGAAACGAGTCAAACGCTCCGCATTTAATCAAACTCTCCATCACCCGTTTATTCGCTTGCGAGCTCTGCACCCGAGTACAAAAGTCATAGAGGTCCGTAAAGGGTCCATCCTGACGGGCTTCCTGAATCACTTCAATCGCCTTCGATCCGACACCCTTTACCGCGCCGAGTCCAAAGCGAATAGTCTGACCACGAACGGTAAAATCCTCACCGCTTTCATTCACGTCGGGTGGCAGCACCGGGATGTTATGCGTCCGACATTCTGCCATGTTTTTATAGGTTTTATTGGTATCACCCATTTCCAGGCTAGTGAGGGCCGCCATGAATTCCTGCGGGAAGTGGGTTTTCAAATACGCGGTTTGGTAGGAAATCAGGGCGTAGGAGGCCGCATGAGATTTATTAAATCCATATGCGGCAAAGGTCTCCATGGCGTCAAAAATTTCTCCGGCAAGTTTATCCTTAATCTTATTTTCCGATGCGCCTTTCAGGAATTTGGCCCGCTCCTCTTGCATGACTTCCTTTTTCTTTTTCCCCATGGCACGGCGCAGATTATCCGCATCACTCAAGGAGTACCCGGCCAGAGTTTGCGCAATCTGCATCACCTGCTCTTGGTAAATCGTGACCCCATAGGTTTCTTTGAGAACGGGTTCAAGCAGAGGGTGAGGGTAGGATACCGCCTCTTTGCCATGTTTGCGCTTAATAAATTGTTCGGCCGCACCGCTGTCGAGCGGCCCGGGTCGAAATAGGGCAATCACCGCAAAGATGTCTTCAAAACAACTCGGCTTGAGCTGTGTAATCAGCTTGCGAATGCCACTCCCCTCCATCTGGAAAACACCAACCGTGTCTCCCCGGGTCAGCGATCGATAGGTTTGCTTGTCGTCAAGCGGAATCGTGCTCAGATCAATAACAGTGCTGCGACTCTCCTCAATCCGCCTCACCACGTCGTGGATTAGCGTCAACGTCTTTAAGCCGAGAAAGTCGAACTTGATCAGCCCAATGGTATCGACATCCGGGCCGGCATATTGAGTCAGGACATTCTTTTCCTTGTCAACATAGAGCGGCAGATGCTCGACGAGGGGGTTAGGCGCAATCACAATCCCAGCCGCGTGTTTCGAGGCGTGTCGCAATAATCCTTCGAGTTTCAGTGAATGCGCAAAGAGCTTCTGCTCACGCTCCCCGTGCTCGCGCACCTCGCGCAGCCGCGGCTCCATGTCGAGCGCGGTTTCCAGCGGGTGATCCTTACCCTGTTTTGGTGCGGGATAGAGCTTCGCAATACGGTCGGTTTCACCGTACGAGAACTCCAAAGCACGGCCTACATCTTTAATAGCTTGTTTGCCCTTGAGGGTTCCGAACGTAATGATCTGGGCGACCTTGTCCTCGCCATATTTGTCCTTGATATAGCGGATGACCTCGTCCCGCCGCTCGTAGCAGAAGTCCACATCGATATCGGGCATACTCTTCCGGCCCGGATTCAGAAACCGCTCGAACAGCAACTGATAGCGGATGGGATCAATGTCCGTAATCTTGAGTGCATAGGCGACAAGGCTGCCCGCCGCCGACCCGCGGCCCGGACCAACCGGAATCCCTTGCGACCGGGCATAACCAATGAAGTCAGCCACAATCAGGAAGTAGCCAGGAAAGCCCATTTCCCCAATGACTTTGAGTTCATAGTCCAGGCGGTCTCGATATGCCTGTTCTTTGGTGCTCTCCCAACCTTCCGCGGCGCGCAGGGGTTTGAGGCGCTCTTCCAGGCCTTCGCGAGCCGTCTGTTCCAAACAGTCTTCCAGCGTCCCACCGGACTGCACATCATAGTTCGGGAAATAGAAGTTGCCAAAGGACAGGTCGAGGTTACACCGGTCTGCGACTTCGACGGTATTGGCCACCGCGTCGGGACAGTGGGCAAACTCGGCGACCATTTCCTGCGGGGTTTTGACATAGAGTTGGTCGGTCCCGAACCGCCAACGATTCTCGTCGGACATGACTTTGGCGCTCTGGACGCACAGCAGGACTTCGTGGGCTTCGGCATCCTCGGCCTTCAGGTAATGACAGTCATTGGTGGCAATCAGGGGGAGCGACTTCTGGCGGGCCAGTTCGATCAGGGCCGGGTTGACCTTTTCCTGTTCCGGTAGATGATTGGCCTGAACCTCGACATAAAAACGCTCATCAAAAATCGCGGCGTATTCGTCGGCTGCGGCCCGGGCGCGTTTGCCGTCGTCGCGCAGCATGGCGCGGGCCAGTTCGCCGCTGAGGCAGCCGGACAGGGCAATCAGACCGCCATTGAGTTCGCGTAGCAGTTCGCGGTCGACGCGCGGTTTGCGGTAGAAACCTTCGGTAAAGCCGGCGGTAACGAGGCGGCACAGGTTGCGGTAGCCCTCCTGGTTCATGGCCAGCAGAATGAGATGGAAATTTCCACCGTGTTCCAGGTCGTGTGCGCCGGCCGGCTGTTTGTCAAAGCGGCTCTGGGGCGCGACATACATTTCGCAGCCGATGATGGGTTTAATACCGTGGCTGGCCGCGGTCCGGTAGAAATCGATCGCGCCAAACATATTGCCATGATCGGTCATGGCCACCGCCGACATGCCGTGTTTAGCCACCCGCGGCATCAGGTGCGAGACCTTGTTGGCCCCGTCCAGCAAGCTGTACTGTGTGTGCAAATGGAGATGTACAAACTCCTTCACTGCATCCTCCCCTCACTCCCACTCAATGGTTGCCGGTGGTTTAGAAGAAATATCGTAGACGACCCGGTTGATGCCTCGGACTTCGTTAATAATACGATTAGATATCGTACCCAGCAGCTCACCGGGCAGACGCGCCCAGTCCGCCGTCATGCCATCCACACTCTCAACGGCCCGGATGGCCACAACATACTCATACGTCCGCGCATCACCCATGACGCCAACCGTCTTGACCGGTAATAACACGGCAAAGGCCTGCCAGACCCGATCATAATAGCCCGCGGCCCGGATTTCCTCGTCGACAATGGCGTCCGAGGCACGCAGCAGGGTCAGGAGCTCGGCCTGCACCGGGCCGAGAATACGAATCGCCAAACCTGGCCCGGGAAAAGGCTGGCGGCCGACGATGTCTTCTGGAAGACCAAGCAGTCGACCCAGCCCGCGCGCCTCATCCTTAAACAATTCTCGTAACGGTTCGACCAAGCTGAGCCGCATCCGTTCCGGCAGACCGCCGACATTATGGTGGCTCTTGATGGTGGCCGCCGGCCCCTTAAAGGAAACGGATTCAATCACGTCAGGATACAGGGTGCCTTGGGCCAGGAATGCCACATCCGGCAGCGACGCCGCTTCTTCTTCGAAGACCTCAATAAAGACGTGACCGATGATGCGCCGCTTGCGTTCCGGGTCGTCGACCCCCGCGAGGCGCTCAAGAAAACGCTCTGCCGCGTTGACGGGCCGGATATTCAGTCCCAATTGAGAGAACACGCGCACGACGCTGTCCGACTCGCCCTGACGCAAGAGGCCGTTGTCAACAAAAATACAGGTCAGACGGTCGCCAATCGCCCGATGGATCAAGAGGGCGACAACGGCCGAATCCACACCGCCGCTCAGACCACACACGACCTGTTTGTCTCCAACCTGATCGCGAATACGTCGGATTTCGCGCTCGATAAATCCCTCCATCGTCCAGTCCGCAGCACAGCCACAAATCCGGAAGAGGAAATTGTGCAGGACCTCTTTTCCCCGCTCGGTATGGACAACTTCGGGGTGAAACTGAACGCCGAAATACCGGCCCGAATCGTCGCGGCAGGCGGCTATGGGCGAGTTGTCCGAATGGGCCAAGACCGTCCAGCCTGCTGGCAGAGATTCCATTTTGTCCCCATGGCTCATCCAGACCTGAGTCGATGCCGTAGACGAGAAACCGGCGAACAGGTCGGTCGTATCATCGACCATCAGTTGGGCCGGACCAAACTCGCGCCGTTCCGCCTGAGCAACCTGCCCCCCGGCCAAGTGGTGCAGCACGCCCATGCCATAGCAGATGCCCAAAAACGGAACAGGCAGGCCGAGGATGGAGGCGGCGAGTGCTGGAGCGTCGGCGTCGTACACGCTGGCCGGTCCACCCGACAGGATAATCCCTTCGGGATTCATGGCCTGAATACGGTCCACGGAAATATTGTAGGGGTGAATTTCGCAGTAGACCTGCGCTTCACGAACGCGCCGGGCGATCAACTGCGTATACTGACTGCCGAAGTCAAGAACCAGAATCATACCTGCCACCGCCAGGGCCGGCCCTCAGTGCACAACGGCTTTGGACCGGAATGCCCATCCTCCCTACTCCAGCCGATAATTTGGCGCTTCTTTTGTGATGATCACGTCGTGGACGTGGTTTTCTCGCAACCCGGCCGGAGAGACACGGACAAATCGAACCTTAGTTCTGAGCTCCTCCAGATTCCGGCAGCCGGTATATCCCATACCGGCCTTCAGACCACCAACCAACTGATCGACGACGACCGATAATGGTCCCTTGTACGGCACGCGGCCTTCAATCCCCTCGGGCACCAGCTTGCCCGTGCTTTCCTCTGCGTCTTGAAAATACCGGTTCCGGCTCCCTTCCCGCTCGCGCATAGCCTCAAGCGAGCCCATGCCCCGGTATTGTTTATACGACCGGCCTTGATACAGAATGGTCTCGCCAGGGCTTTCTTCGGTGCCGGCGAAGAGACTCCCGATCATCACCGTCTGCGCACCGGCTGCTAAGGCCTTCACAACATCGCCAGAAAAACGAATCCCGCCGTCAGAAATCACCGGGACTCCGGCTCGTTCGGCAACCCGGACCGTGTCGACCACCGCCGTCAGCTGCGGCACCCCAACTCCCGAGACCATACGTGTGGTACAGATGGACGCGGGTCCGATACCAACTTTAATGCCGTCTGCACCGGCCTCGATCAGCGCTTGGGCGCCCTCGGCAGTGCCGACATTACCCGCCACGACCTCCAGACTTCTAAAATTCTGTTTCAGAGATCTGAGCGTCTCAACAACGCTGGTCGTATGCCCATGAGCCGTATCAAGGACGACCACATCGGCACCCGCTTCAACCACGGCTTCCGTCCGCGCCTCCCGATCATCCCCCGTGCCAATAGCGGCCGCGACCCGCAGCCGCCCGTACTCATCCTTGCACGCATGTGGATGCTGGCTCGTTTTCTCAATATCTTTCACGGTGATGAGCCCCTTGAGATGCATGGCCTCATCAACAACCAGCAATTTTTCAATCCGATGCGTATGCAGAATTTCTTCCGCTTCTTCACGGCTTATTCCCGGCCAAGCGGTCACGAGATTATCCTTGGTCATGACTTCCGAGACCAGCCGGTCAAGCCGTTTTTCAAAACGGAGATCACGATTGGTCAAAATACCAACCAGTTTGTCATCTTTGATGACTGGCAGTCCGGATATATGGGAGCGGTCCATGATCTCCCGCGCCTGGGCGATAGTGGTGTCGGGAGTCACGGTAATGGGGTTAATGATGACGCCGCTTTCATGCTTTTTGACCTTGGCGACTTCTGCCGCCTGGGCTGGAATGCCCAGATTGCGATGGATCACGCCGAGGCCACCCGCCTGAGCCATGGCAATGGCGGTCCGCGCCTCAGTCACCGTATCCATAGCTGCACTCACCAGCGGCGTATTCAGGCGAATCGTTCGCGTGACATAGGTCGAGACATCCGCATCCTTGGGTAAAAAATCAGATTCACCCGGCAGGAGGAGAATGTCGTCAAAGGTGAGACCTTCAGGGATTTCTGCGGGCAGCATAGGCATATTCCTCAGCTCATAGTTGCAAAAAAGCCCATCTCGTCTACGGATGAGATGGGCTCCATTTCTTGTCGTGTCAGACAGTCGTCGCTGCCATGCCTTTCCTTATCAAACCCCTACCCCTTTCGCAAGTCGGAGCGTGAGGCACAATATATAGGGGTATCCGTGTATTTTCAAATTAGGCGATCTCTTTCATTTTCTGATAGGTCGCATGGTCCATCCAGCCTGATACCTTACGTGGATTGGTTTCCACCTCAACGTCGTCCAGGACTTGGGTCTGACAGGCCAAGCGGTAGGACTTCCCTTCCCAGGCGACGTGCTTCTCCTCCTTGACACTCAGCGGTGAGAGTGCTCTGTGGTCGTTCACTTTCACCCGACACGTCCCACAAAATCCTTTGCCCCGACAATTGAGCAATTTCGCAGGAAACGGCATTCCGGTAAATGGATCGGGGCCGAAGAGCGGATAGAGGTCTATCTTGTTTTCTAAGGCGACCTCACGCAGGTTCGATCCTTTGGCCACTTCAATTGTCAATTCCTGCTTAATAAACGTTACTGACGGCATGCGCTTGCAGCCTCCTTCACCCTCGTGTTAGGCAGTTGTTTATCTGGTCTGACCACACAAATCCAGAGGTGGGGTATGTATGTTGATGTGAGTTGCAGAAAATGTGGACAGCAAAAACGGATGGACATTGGCGCTCCCCGTAATGATGCCCTTGAAGACCATCTGCACTACCTGAAAGAGCGCCTCACCCACCAGCCCAGCTTCCAGTGTTTTGGCGGCCATTTTGAACTGTCCGCTCCGCTACCTGACTTTTGGGACATCCACTGGGAGACGCTCGGAGAAACCTAGAAACAGTCGACCTGACTCAATACAACCGGCAAATTGGAGCATGTATGGCACGGCAACCGGAACAAAGTGGAGAATTCTTCACCGAGACCACCCCCCCGCAAGCCTCGCAAGAAGTCAAGCGGTGGCATCAAGACCCTGACTATCGCCCGCCGTTTCGCATTATCCGCTGGCGTGTCATTGATGAGGTGTGGAATGGGCAAAGCGCCATCGATGCGGTTGTCCTGGTTGAGGTGGATAAAAAACACGATTTTGGCGCGGCGCAAGGGGTGGGAGGCGTCCATGCGCTGGACCAAGCGGTTCGCCAGGTCCTCACGAAGCATTTTTCCTTTCTTGCGGGCGTGGACCTCGTTGAATTATATACCCACCGTGGCGGTGCCGGGACGGCGGCGGAGGTTGTGTCCATCATGAAGTTCGGCGATGGCAGACGGCAGTGGAGCACCATGCGTCAATCACGCGACTTACTCGAATCAGCCTGGCTGGCCCTGATTGACGGCTACGAGTGGATTATTGTGAAATCCCGGCAGAAAAAGATATCGCGATAAAAGAAGGGAAAGCGAAATGCCAAAAGCTCGCCTGGACTGGCAGTATCATCGCCCGAGTTGAGTGACCTGCAAAAAAGCGCAAGAGTTTCTTGTGCAGAAAGAGGTGACCGCTGTCAGCGTGGTGAATGCGCGCAAAGAACAATTTGATCGCGTTCGGACACTGGAATTACTGCAACCGCTCAGCGAGGTCGTTGCCGTGAAAGGCAAGAAGATTCTTCGTTTTTCTCTGAAAAAAGACCAACCACCCCTCGACGCTGTGCTTGCGGCCGTCATTGGCCCTTCAGGTAATCTGCGTGCCCCGGCCATACGCGCGGGGGAAATATTTGTCGTCGGCTTTCATCCCGACGTCTATGGTGAGCTTTTTGCGTAGCGGCATACCCACGGATATGGAATGGGCGCCGCTCCTCGACCCGTTCTATACCGGTCGTTTCAACGACGTCCCCCACTGATCCACACAGGTGACTTCTTCAACTGCCATTCGGCGCACGGGACCAAATTTTCCCATAGGATAGCCGACCGGGAGGAGGGCATAGGTCGAGATGTTATCCGGAAGATTGAGGACAGGCCGCAGCTCTTCCTCGTGCAGCGAACAGACCGTGGTGAGCGTGGCACCGAGCCCCAAGGCACGACAGGCCAACAACATATTCTGTACCGCAGGATAAATGCTCGACCCTGACAGACGAGCGAGCTTCGCTGCTAATTGCGCGCCAGCCTCACCCGGCGGCATCGGCCGTTCTTTGAGACAGGCAAAAATAAGGACGGGTACTTCAGCCAGATTATCGGCCAAATAGCTTGCGGCGTCCAATAATCTTCTGAATTTTCCCTCTTCCATATGGCTCGGCCCTGGCCGACCATCATATATGGTCCGCGCTTGTTCCCAGCCTTTTTGATATATGTGTTGGACTTTCCGTTTGACTTCAGCATCTTTCACGACGAGAAAGCGCCAGTGCTGGGTATTGCCACCACTGGCAGCCCGAATACCAGCGTCGAGGACCCGATAGATAATATCATCCGAGACCGGGTCGGTTTTCAGTCGGCGCATACTCCGAGTCGAAAACATGGTGTCAAACAATTCCGCTTCTGCTGCCATGAACCGCCTCCTTACTGATACCTCGATGTGTGTGCGTGTCCGCCCGCATCCCCTTGTCGGAAGTCCCCAGCACGGTTAGAGTAACCGGCCAGAATTTCATCGTCCACTATAGAAAGCAAAGAGATGGAGAACGCAGGTGTATTGTGCGTGTCCGCCCGCCCTATGTCAAACGGAACACCACGGTCTTCTCAGGCTGAAACGATAAGGAGTAAGCAGGTTATGTATGGGCTTCGAAACCGGCAACAATCATATACAGGCAGAGGCGTACTCCTGGTACTCGCCTTCATCTTGATCGGCTGTGGAGGTTCAGCCCCGAGCCTGACAGGAGAGGAGATTCAAGCCAGAAATCCAAAGCATACCTATGTGGAAATTGATGGTGTTGCGCTGCATTACCAGCAAACCGGCCTGGGTCGGCCGCTTATTTTTATCCACGGCCTGCTCGAGGATTACCGTATCTGGCGGCATATCACCCCAGGGCTGACCTATGGCAATACGGTCTATGAGCTGGACTTGATGGGCTTTGGCCTGTCTGAGAAACCGCAAGATAAAACCTACGATCTGGATACCTATCTGTCGCAACTCACGACGTATATTGAGAATTTTCACTTAGAAAACATTATTCTTGCGGGACATGACTTCGGGGCGGTCATCGCGGCAGCCTATGCCCTCCAGAACCCGGCCAACGTCCATAAACTGATTCTGATGAGCGCTCCAATCTCGGCGCACGAAAGTCTGCCGCTCAATATACGCCTGCTCGGGGTTCCCCTGATCGGCAGCCTGCTGAGCGGAGACTGGTTTCTCAAGAAGATCCTTCAGGAGGGCGTGTTTGACAAGCAAGTCATGAGCGACGCCATGGTCAAGCAGTATCTTGAGCCCTTCGAAGATGATCCCGGCGCCCGCACGGCTCTGCGTAAATTTCTCCGCGAGTTTGATCTCGCGCGCGTCGTTGAAGAGGATATTTTTCCCAATCTGAGTGCACTCACCATGCCAACCTTGCTCCTCTACGGCGGTCAGGATCAATTTACCTCCATGGATGTTGCGCGCGAGCTTGATGTGGCCATTCCAGGTGCGGATTTACAAGTCGTTACCCGCAGCGGACACTACATCCTTGAAGACCGTCCGGAAGATGTCCGTCAGCAAATCAAAGAATGGATTGACAAAGATTAAAGAGAGAGTCCAAAGACCAATTGACAATGTGGACCTTACCAGTCTAGCTTGGAAGACAGAAAAGAAGATTCAGTATCTGGTGAAGGAGTCAGAGCATGAGCTACGAAGAAATTGAATTCAGCCGGCACTGCGATGCCATCCAAATCCCCCAAGGCATCAAGGTGACTATCCCCAAAGGTACGCCCGGCGTCATCACCCAATCCTTGGGCGATACCTATACCCTCCAGCTTCCAACGCTAGGCGGTCTCTACCGCGTCTCTGATAAGGATGCGGACGCTATTGGAAAAGAAAGTAAGGGGCCTGCTCCGGCCGTCGCTGCGGGTGCGGGCGGCAACGTTACTGAGGATCAAGTCTGGACGCAACTCAAGAATGTCTACGACCCGGAAATCCCGGTTAATATCGTTGATCTCGGTCTGGTGTACGACCTCAGCGTGAAAGACCGACCGGAGGGTGGAACCGACGTTGATGTTAAAATGACCCTCACCGCTCAGGGATGCGGCATGGGACCGGCCATTGCCATGGACGCGCAGATGCGGATCGAAGGTATCCCTGGGGTTGAAGACGCGAATGTCGAGGTGGTGTGGGACCCACCCTGGACGCCGGCCATGATTTCACCCGAAGGTAAAGAAAAACTCGGTCTTGATTAGACACCAACGGGGCGGTCAGACAGGCTGCCCTGCCTCCACGTTCAGCCATTTTTCTCACTTCGACTGAAACGCAATCCGTCCACCGTAGTAATATTACTCGATGCCGACGGCGATTCGAATCAAATGCGCCCCCTATTATTTTATTGGAGATAAAAGCTGAGGGGCCGTAACTATTTTTCTTATGCCGTGAGCATGATCCTCTTTAAATGGATTTTTCTCACACCATTCATGTAAAGAGTTAATATTTAATAGCTGACAGCTTTGACTAACATTCCAGGTCACTTGGAGAGGAGAACATGTTTGTTCAGTATACTTTGGCCCTGTGGTGGAACCTAAAAACTCTAGAGCGTCACTACGGTCGGGTAGCTGTTTAACTTGATGAAATCCATCTTTAGAAGTAGTCACTGTATAGCGAGAAAAACTTGGTGCTTCGTTGTCATTAACTAATAAAAACACCTTGGTCTCAACTCTTAGCTGTGGATTTGCACATGATTCTGAAGAACAGGCCTGAAGGCCTTCTCCTGGTTTAACATCACAGCTTGAGTATACCCAGTGAATTTCTATGGTATCCCCGGGTACAACGTTTTTACAGAATTGATTAGATGCAGGAGCCTCTAGCTGTGAAGAGGTTAAGGATTGAGTTTCGTTACATTTCCACCCCCCAGCACCATTTCCCTCCGCTGGTAGTGAAAAACCAGATGCTTTGTGTTCAGCATGTTTATGAAAGTGGATGTTACACAAATTTAACTGCTTATGGTTGGGAGAAAGGTTAAATTTGACTGGATTTTCGCCTTCTCTTTCAGTTAAATCCCGTGGCGTTTGTGGACCAAAGTTTTGGCAAATTTCAGCATGTAATACGCCTGAGAATAACACTGAAAAAATAGTTAATACGGATAGCTTATACATACAGTAATTCCTTTTATTTAATTTCTAGTGAGGCAAGTGCATGTGATGCTGGAGTAGAATGGACCGGCGACTTTCGTCTCGTTGCAGGAGAATTGGTAACACGCTGTAAGAACTTGCTGCGAGTTTCATACACTCATTGTACTCTTATGTATCCTGTTCTTTCCATTTGGGCTGAAAGTCTTCCCTGCCCATGAGCTTTCGGTACGCCTCGGGTGGCGGGCAGTCCGTGAGCGCTATCTGAAAGAAACTCCCGCCTCCGTCCGCTCGCAAGACATTGACAACAATCTCTTCACGCGGATTATACGTCCTCAACAGGCGTATCGCGTCTTTCTTCTGTGCAGTTTGTGACAGCGCGGCAATCCGCCCCTCGGGCAGGTAGCCAAGTCGAACTTCTCTCTGCGTAGTCTCCTTCTCTGTAGAAGCACGCTCGTTCGCAGCTTCGTTGATGTCCTGGTCGGTCTCATCTGGCCACTGCCGGGCGTCCATGAGCACAAGGCCGCGACCATAACGCAACAGTCCGCTCCAACTCAACGCGCCGAACTTCTGCCGGTTCTCCCAGATAAAGCGTTCATAAGGATCCTTGAGGTCTGGAATGTTCCGTTCTGCCTCGTCGGAGGAGGAGACTGTCGGCTTGCTGGCGGCAGGTCGGGAGTCGTCTTGTTCGCTCATACGGCGTCGGGGCCTGCAGCAGGGAACCGCTCAATCTTCAATAATGGCGCTCAACGACGTCCGCCAGCCGGACATGGCAAAGCGTTGCTCCAGGCCGTACTGCTTGATTTCGTCGAGTCCAGGCATGCGGGTGACCTTCCAGCCCTCGCATTTCGCCGAGCTACACGGACAGGGGTCCGTCATTGCGTCGAGCAGCGCGGTCGGCATATCCAGCCCTTTTGCCAAACGGGCGACAAATTCTTCTTTTGAAATATGAGCCATACCCAGCGCTAGGCGTTTTTCTTCCCTTCTGAAACGGCAATCACGATAACGGCGATGATCACGCCGAGGGCCGCGCCAACAAGAATCGGACTGTCTGAAAAGAATTCATACAGCGCACCCATAGTGCTCCGCCTAGCCAGAATTCCCCTGCTGCAATTCTGCCCGGACCAGCCAGGCGCCATTGGCAAGGGCCTGCATCTTTCCTCGCGCTGCGGTACGCGAGCGCGGGATCATGCCACAGTCCGTACAGGGGTAGAGATGTTCAGGTGCCACATACTGCAACGCCGTCCGAATACGCGCCGCAACCGTCTCTCGCGTTTCCACCTCTTCGGTACCAACGTCGATGACCCCGACCATCAAATCCTTGCCCCTGGCCTCGGCTAACACTGCCGGGTCGACACCAGAGGCGGCACACTCGACCGAGATCATATCAATCGCGCTGGTCCGCAACAGCGGCAGCGTGCGCGCATAATGACCCCAGTCCGTGTTCTTACTCTTCCACTCAACGACCGCAGGGATACCGTATCCATAACAGATATGGACCGCGGTTTTGGCCTGCACCCCTTGAGCGCACTGTTCGAGCATCTTGATACCCCACTCTTCCACCGCATCAAGATAAATATTGAAACACGGCTCGTCGAACTGCACGATATCACACCCGTTCTCTGCCAGCTCACACGCCTCTTCATTGACCAGTCGCGCCAGTTCGTCCGCCAGCTTCCGGCGCTCCCCATAGTACTCATCCGCAACCGTATCCGCGATGGTCATCGGACCGGGCAAGGTGACTTTGACCGGCTTTGTCGTATGCTGCTTCATAAAACGGAGCGCCTCAACCAACACCGACCGCGGACGGCGCAACTGCTCAACCACCCGAGCGGCCCGGACTTTGATACCGTAGCGGTTCCCCCGCGTTTCGATCTCAACCAAACGACTGAAGTCCAACCCGGTCAGCCCTTCAACAAACCCCCAAATATAATGCCGGCGGCGCTGTTCGCCATCGGTCACGATATTGAGGCCTGCCACTTCCTGGTCGGCGAGCGCAAGCAGTACGGCATCGTCCTGGCCCTCACGCAGCGGGGCGTCTTGCAGTTTCCACGAGACATACATCGCGTTTGGGGGAACAAGCCAGGTTGGACGGGGTAGGCTCCCGACAATCATGGTTTGCAGCATCTATAGTTCCTGTTCCCTGTACCAGCCGAGGGCCTTCATAACCGGCGCGTCAGAAAAAGAGAAGAGAATCGCATCTGCGGACGCCGAGGTATTCTCATGGGCATGACTCGCCCAGGTTGGAATGGTAAACACATCACCCGGCCCCCATTCAAAGGTCCTGCCATTAACGACCGTCTGCCCGGTCCCCTCAACCGCCAGATAGACCTTACTGATGCTTTGCCTGCGTGCCTGCGTTTTTTGGCCGGGCCGGAAGCGCTGCAGAAAGCTGGCCATGGTCGCGAGCGACGGACCGCCCGTCACTGGATTCACATATTCCAGCATGGTGCCGTCGAACGGACTATCAGCGTCCCTACCAAGGTCTAGCAGCGCGGGGCGTGCCTCGCTCCACGCATATTTGAGTAAAGACGACTGCCCATCAGATGGGCGTTGCCAAGTTGGCAGGAGTCCGCCACGTTTATAGTCGCGCGTTGAATGATCCTCCGGCTTGGTCAAGTCTTGCGACTCGGTCCGACCGGGTTCAAAAAATATTCCGGCCAGCATACCGGTCAAGGGCAGGTCCAGTCCGTCAAGCCAGACAACGGGTTCCGTGCCTTCACTGCCGTGCTCATGCCACGTCCAGTTTGGGGTTAAGACAAAATCCCCCGGTTCCATAGGCAGCTTTTCACCATCGACAACCGTATAGGCCCCCTGTCCTTCCATGATGAAACGGAGTGCGTTGGGTGTGTGCCGGTGGGTTCGCGCGACCTCACCCGGCAGGATGAGTTGAATCCCGGCATACAGCGTGTGGGTTGTGGCAACTCGACCTTCGAGCCCTGGGTTGAGGAGCATGAGCACCCGCCGTTCAGCCTCAGCTGCGGAGACGAGCTCGCCTGAGCGCAGGAGTTGGGGGCGCAGGTCTTTCCAGCGCCACAGATACGGCTTGACCGGTGTTTCCGGCGTAGGCGTAAGTTGTTTACCGAGCACCTTCCATAGCGGCCCGACATCGTACTGAGACAAGCCGGCCAGGAAGGCTTCCACTTCGTGCGATTGGGTTGATGTCGCCACGGTGTTTTGCTCAGCTCTCAGCCGTGTCTCTTAATCGGGCGCGGCGATCTCCTCGCACAGCATGACCTGATAATTCAGACCGGCATATTTTTCATCAGGACCGTGTACGGACCAGCGCTGCGTCCAGCCTTGGGCAAATTTTTGGAGTTCCTCATTCCCCCAAACTTTTTCCCAGGCATCCAAATCGTCGATCTCAAGCAAGTCATAGTGCGTAAACTGCACCGTTCCAAGTTTTTCATCCAGCACTTTCCAATTCGCATAGCGCTTAACACCTAGAACGCTGTTGAAAAACGGATTATCCACGTCACGGAGCCACTGCTCATACTCCTCATGATTGACGTGCTCGCCAAGGTTATAGGTCAGCAGCAGCATTGCCCGTCGTTTGGTCATTTCACAAGCCTCTTATCAGGCCAGACCATACCGTACCCGGAAGCACGGCGTCAATGAGGAAAACATGCTCGGTATACTGTACGGAACGAGCTATGTCGCTGGCGGCAGGAGCGTGCTTACACTGCTCTGGCGGAGTCGCTCAAAAATAAGCTGGGTCGCTCGGGAGCGGTTCAGAGTATAGAAGTGAATACCGGGCGCGCCACCGGCGAGCAAGGTTTCACACTGTTGCCACGCCCAATCAACCCCAATTTCAAATACCGCGTCGGCATCCTCGGCGACCGGCTCCAAGCGCTCTTGCAGCGCGAGCGGAATGGACGCTCCACACATCCGGGTGAAGCGGACAATCTGACGGTAGTTCAGAATGGGCATGATACCCGGAATAATGCGTTGCCGAATCCCAAGCTGTCTCGCCCGCGTCACAAAATCGAAATAGTCCTGAGCGTCGAAAAACAACTGAGTGGTGACAAAATCGGCCCCGCAGTCCACCTTTGCCCTGAGATACCGCAAGTCCTGAAGCGCATCCACGCTTTCCGGGTGCGCCTCGGGATAGCCCGCCACCCCAATACAAAAGTCACCGTTGCGGTGGGCCAGGGCCACTAACTCAGCGGCGTGAGCAAAGCCGTCCGGGGCCGGGGTAAACACGGTTTCGCCGCGTGGCGGGTCACCGCGCAGACACATGAGGTTCTCGACACCACGGTCTTTCAACTCAAACAGAATATCTCTGAGTTCCGTTTGGCTGTGCCCCACGCAGGTCAGGTGGGCCATACCGATGAGCCCCAGTTCGGCTTGGAAGCGACACACTAGATCAATAGTATTCTTTCGTGTCGAACCGCCAGCGCCGTAGGTCACAGAGCAGAAGCTAGCCCCCAACTTCTGGAGTTCACGGGCTCGATCAAAAAGCGCCTCTCCATCTTCTGCTGTCTTTGGGGGGAAAAATTCAAACGAAAACGTCTGCGGGTGAGTATCAAAGAGTGTTCGGATTTTCATGTTCTCCAAGCGATATTTTCCGCCTTTAAGATAAAACTTATAGTGAGTTGCTCCCCATGCTACCAAGCAGTCCGAAACGAGTCAAAGCCGGTCTGCGTCCGGCGTTCTGCCGTTTCATCTTTACAAGCCGATCTTTCCCGGTATACGATTCACTGCGCATACGGAAAGCCAAGGAGGACCTATGTACGCCCTGAAAGACCAGGCCTGTATCGTCGGCGTAGGCGAGACCGCTTATACCCGGGGGTCGGGGAAGACCGACCTCGCGCTGATGCTCGAGGCCTCAATGAATGCTCTTACCGATGCCGGTCTGAGTCCGCATGATATCGACGGCATTATCCCTCCCCCGCTGCCGTCGACCTCTGAACATTTTGCCGCCAACCTTGGGGTCGAGGATCTGCGCTATGCGGTCACGGTGCATATGGGCGGGGCCAGTCCGGTCACTTCGCTCCAAAGCGCGGCCATGGCGGTGGCCTGCGGAGTGGCGAAAAATATCCTCGTACCGCTGGGCTGGAACGGCTACTCCACGATGCGCGTCCGCGACATGGGCAAGAAGAGTAAGGGCAATGGCGGTGGCGGCAGCGGAGCACCCGGCGCACTGGCCAATACCATAGGTGAATACTATCTGCCCTATGGGGCCAACGTTCCGGTGCAGTGGTATGCCTGGCTGGCCACCCGGCATAAAGAACTGTACGGCACCCCGGACGAGGCCATGGGTACCGTGGCGGTCACCTCACGCAAGCATGCCCAGCTGAACGACAAAGCCTATATGCAGGGCCGCCCGCTCAGCATGGAGGACTATCTGAACGCCCGCTGGGTCTCCAAACCCTTTCGGTTGTTCGACTGTTGTTTGGAAACCGACGGAGCGGCGGCCGTGGTCGTCACATCACCGGAACGGGCGCGCGATCTCAAACATGACCCGGTGTATATTTCGGGTATTGCCGAGGGCCACCCCTACCCTGCGGATGACATTCCCGCCCGGCCCGACCCGTTTACGATCGGGCTCAGCTTTGCCACGCCGAACGCCCTGCAAATGGCCGACATCGCCCTCAAAGACCTCGACTTTGCCGAAATCTACGACTGCTTTACCTATGTCGTGCTGCTCCAGATGGAAGCGCTCGGGTTGTGCAAACGAGGGGAGGTTGGTGAGTACGCGCGGGGGGACAGATTTACGCTGGACGGCGAACTGCCCTTGAATACCCATGGTGGCCTGCATTCCGAGGCGCATGTGTGGGGCATGAACCACATTGTAGAGGCCACCCATCAACTCCGGCATGAAGCCGGCGAGCGTCAGGTCAAAGACGCCCAACTCGGTCTGGTCACGGGCTGGGGAGATTTTGGTGACGGAAGCCTGGCAATTATGCGCCGATAACAGGAGAGCGGCTCTCATGGCAGAAACCCAGGAATATCGGCGTCCGGTTCCGAAAATGCGGGGCTTCGCGGCCGAGTTTTATGCGTATTGCAAACAGCACGAACTGCGCTTTCAACGCTGCACGAATTGCGGCACTTGGCGCCATGTGCCGCGCGATATGTGCGCCAAGTGCGGCTCGTTTGCATGGGAGTGGGCCAAGTCTTCGGGCAAAGGCAAACTCTTTTCATGGACGACGGCCATGCAGCCCATGTTGCCGCAGTTTGCCGACCTCGTGCCCTACAGTCCAGTGGTGGTAGAACTGGAAGAAGGCGTCCGGATGCTCAGTTGGCTGACCGATGTAGCAGATGCTGATTTGCGGCTGGACCTGCCGCTTGAGGTTGTGTTTGACGATATCACCCCAGAGGTGACTTTACCCAAATTCAGGCGGGCGGGTTGACCCTTCCCCCAGTAGCGAGCATGTCCCATGAACGATTTCCAAGGCTATACCCTGCCCGAAGAACTCACCCTGCTGCAAGATCAGATTCGTCGTTTTATACGCGAGGAAATTATCCCGGCTGAACACGCCATTGACCCCGATGCAGCGGACCTGTCCGACGACGTCTATGCGCGTCTGTCAGCCAAAACCAAGGCCGCCGGCCTCTGGTGTCCTGGCGCTCCCAAGGAGTACGGGGGCGGGGGTTTGAATACCTTTAGTATGTCCATCGCCTTGGAAGAGATGGCCCAGCATCGCATGGGTTTATACAATCCTGGATGTGGAACGTTTGGGCGCTATCCACCGAATCCTATTTATGCCGGCACCCCGGAGCAGATTCAAAAATATGCCGTGCCCACGCTGAAAAACGGCCTGTACACGTTCTTTGCGATTACTGAACCAAGCGGCGGCTCGGACCCGGCCGGAGCCATTCAAACCCGAGCTGTACGCGACGGGGATTCGTGGGTCATTAACGGCTCAAAGATTTTCATCTCGCACGCGCACGAAGCCGAATGGGGAGTGGTCTTTGTCCGGACCGACCCGGAAAAAGGCCGCAAAGGCATTAGCTGCTTTATTATTGACAAAGGAACCCCCGGCTTTACCGCTCGTCCGTTCAGGACTATTCGGACCGTCTCGCTGCCCAACGAGGTCTCATTTGAAGATTGCCGGGTGCCGGCAGAAAATATGATCGGTGAAGAAGGTCAGGGGCTTTATCTCTGCTTTGACCTGCTGACCAAAGCGCGCTTTCCCTACTCGGCCGCAAACCTCGGGGTCGCCGTGGCTGCCCATCGGATGGCGATCGAACACGCCAAGCAACGGGAAACGTTTGGCGAACTCTTGAGCCGGCGCCAGGCGATTCAGTGGATGCTGGCCGATGCGGAAGTTGAATTGCGCGCAACGCGCCTGCTCATCTGGGACGGCGCCTGGAAAGCGGACCGCGGAGAAGATGCGCGCGTTGAAGCCTCAATAGCCAAACTGTATTCGAGCGAGGTCCTGGGCCGGGTCATCGATAACGCCGTCCAAATTCATGGCGGCTATGGCGTATCAAAAGAGTTTCCGCTGGAACGCTGGTATCGTGAGGCCCGAGTCCGGCGTATTGGAGAAGGGCCATCCGAGGTTCACCGTATGGTGATTGCGCGGGCATTATTGCGTTAGCACAGAACCTTGTTCGCACAGAGAAACCCCAGAGAGATGTGCGCTACTCGGACGTGCCACACCGCGGTCCCCGCAGATTCGCCCTTATACCGACGCCACTCTTTATTCGGACTCGCCTTTATCCTGGCGGCCATCGCCCTGGGGATCGTTATCTTCGCATTCCCACAGAATGCCCGAGCGCAGCCTGCTCCGGAAACGCTCAAGCGCTTACTTCAACAACATCAGCTAGACCCCCAGGACGTTGGCTACCACCTGTTTCGTCTGACAGACGGCCAGGTTGTTGATACCTATGACGCTGACACGCCCCGTATCCCGGCTTCGACCACGAAGCTCATTACCGCCCTCGCGGCTTTAGAAATTTTAGGGGAAGGCTATCGGTTTAAGACTCGCCTGCTCGTAAGCGGGAAAGTACACGAGTCCACCCTGCACGGAGACCTCTATCTGGTCGGGGGTGGAGATCCGACGTTGTCGACGAATGACCTTTCTGGCTTTGTTGACACCCTGGAAGCCGCCGGTGTTGCCCAAGTGAGGGGACGGTTTACTTTTGATGAAAGCTTTCTCACAACGACGCAGGAGATTAATCCCAAGCAACCGACCGCAGCCGCGTATAACCCCAGTGTGGGCGCCCTCTCCCTCAACTACAACCGTGTTCAGTTACGCTGGAAGGGCAGGCCCGGAGCCAAAAATTTTCAGACTTGGTTACGGTCTCCCGCGGACGGTATTTTTCTTCCGGTTGCCGGCGTCAGTACTGGGCTGATTCCCACAGGGGTGCAATCTGATGCTCCCATTCTCCTTGATGGGGGGAACAGGGACCACTGGCTGCTCTCGCGTCAGCTTCCGGCACGGGGTTTCAAAGAACTTCCGATCAGGCGCACACCAGGGAAGGTCGCGGCCTCTTTGTTTCGCACCTACTGTCTGCAACGAGGTATCACCCTACCCCAGCCCCAAGCCGCTCCGGCCCCGGCCAACACACGCCTCCTGTATACTCACTACAGCAAGCCCCTATCGGAAATTCTGAGTGGGATGCTATTCCACAGTACTAATCTGTCCGCCGAACTCATCGGCCTCGTCACCTCACGCACGTTGAGAGACCTACCGCTATCCATTGCAGACTCAGCAGCACTATTGACAGACTGGTATCAGCGTCGTCTTCCGCAGACAGACTGGACCGGATTTGTGAGTATGAACCATTCGGGGCTGAGCAGCATGTCTCGCCACTCGCCGCGTCATCTCACCGCAATACTCTATAATGGAGTGACCCCCACATCCGGACAAACCGGGCGCAGAGGGCCGGAGATGCCCTCTCCTTTGCTCGATCTCTTGCCGCAGCCGGAGTGGGAGAACGAGTGGGCCGAACTCGGAGAAAGGGTACGGGCCAAGTCAGGCACGATGAGCTATGTCGATGGTCTGACCGGTATATTGACAACACACAAAGGACATCAGTTAGGCTTCGCCCTTCTCCTGACGGATTTTGCCAGACGAGCGGCATTTGATGCGGCCCGTCATGCCGAGAAAGTCCAAACGCCCCCAGAAGCAGAAGCCTGGACTGAGCGGGCCAAAGCGTTTGAGCAGGCCCTACTCTCACATTGGAGGCGCACCTATTGACGATTCAGTCGGTTGACGGGCCGACAATCTTGAGGTGAGCAGTCAGAGCTGCAACGGGATCAGGAATAACGCCACCAGATTAAACACGACCAGAAATCCGGCTAAGAGTAAGCAATAGCCCATAATATCGCCAAAGCGCAGCCCGGCAACGGTGAGAATGGGAATCGCCCAGAACGGTTGCAATAGATTGGTCGTCATATCTCCATACGCATAGCTCAAGGTGACGGTTGGGATGGAGAGTCCCAAGGTCTGGCCCGCCGGGATGAGATAGGAGGCTTCAACGATCCATTTCGACCCGCCCGACGGCACGAAATAGTTCAGCACCCCGGAATACAGATACACAATGGATGGAAAGGTGCGCGGTGAACTGGCGTCAATGAAAAAGGCCGTCAGCACCTCACCCAGAGCCGTATATGACATCAGTCCGAAAATTCCCGCGTACAAAGGATACTGGATGACGATCCCCCAGGTGTTGCGAATCCCTTGTTCACAGGCGTGCAAAAAGGATTTGGGATACCAGTGCAGGAGAAGACCCAAAGCCAGGAAAATGAGATTGTAGTTGTCAATCGTCCAGGTCTGGCCAAAACCTTTTTCGAGAATCTGAAGCCCGAAGTAGAGCAACATGGCGCTACTGGCAATCAGAGACCAGCCGGGCCACCATTCCATTTTCTCTGCCGGGCGTGTCGCGTCTGGTTTCTGTATGGGTTGGTTCAACGCTTCCAAACGATCGGCCTGTTCGGCCGAGGCAGTCACCGCGTCCGCTGCTGGCGGGACGAGAATGGCCGCAACGAGAATACCCACTAGCCCGGCCACAAGCGCGTACCATAAATTAAATGCAGCAAACATGGTCTGCGTGGTCGGAATAGTTTCCGATAAGATTCCGGCCTTGATGAGGAAATTATCCGGCGTGGCAATAATGAGCGGAGCGGAGCCAGACAGGCCGGTATGCCAAACAGTTCCAACACCGAGATAGGCACAAGTTACGAGCAGGCGGAAGTCCACGCGCGGGTTAGCGCGCACGATAAAAGGGAGAAACGCCGCCGAAATGACAAGACACAAGGCCCAGTTGAGCCACGCGGTGATGGTCGAAAATACAGCCATGAGGATGATCGCCTGGCGCGGCTTGTCAGGGTCAGGACGCGAGGCCAACCACACGAACATCCGCTTGAGCGGCGGGGAGACGGCACAGGCGTACGCCACGACCATCATAACGGTAAACTGCATGGTCAGGCTGAGCAGAGCCCACAAGCCGTCCCCCCACGCGGTCAATGCCGTTGCGGGCGAAGCGCCCCCGACCGTGAGAGCCAGGAGGGCCACCACAAGCGTCAACATAACGGCAATGACCCACGAGTCGGGTATCCAGCGCTCCGTCCAGCGCGTCAGACTCATACCCCAGCGGGCCAACCATCCCATTATTATACTCCGCTATGCCCTCTCGTTCGTCGGGCGGTGAGCGCTCGTCAGCGGTTCTGATAGCCTTACTTCAACAATTCCAGTTCGCGCAACATCCCCAGGCTATTCGTCCAGCCTTTAGAAACTTTGACAAAAAGTTCCAAATACACCCGGCAGCCAAAAAAAGCCTCCATACGCTGGCGCGCCGCCTGACCGATTTTCTTGAGCCGTACTCCCTTTTGACCAATCACAATAGCCTTCTGGGATGGCCGTTCAACGTGGATGGTCGCGTAAATACGTAACAGCGGCTTCTCAGCAGGCTCTTCAAATTGCTCAACAAGAACGGCCGTACGGTACGGGATTTCCTGCTGAGTGTGGAAAAAGAGCTGTTCCCGGACCATCTCCTGGGCGAGGACTCGTTCACTCTGGTCCGTGATATTATCATCCGGGTAGAGGGCCGGACCGGGCGGGAGAACAGCCATCAGTGTGGACATGAGTTCGGCCGTATTCTCCCCTTTGAGGGCGCTGATGGGAATGACGTCGCGCTCAGGTAGCAGACGCCCCACCTGTTCAAGGAGCGGAATGAGCGCTCTTCTTTGGACAAGGTCAATCTTGTTCAATCCGACCAAGACCTGGGTCTTGAGCTGAGTGAGGCGCTGGGCAATCTGGGTATCGGCTGAGGTCAGCCCCTGCGCCACATCGAGCAGGAAGAGCGTGACATCGGTCTCCTGCAGAGCACGCAAGGCAGTATCAACCATATGTCGGTTGAGGAGAGACTGCTGACCGCCATGAATTCCTGGGGTATCAACAAAAATGAGTTGGGCGTTGGATTGGGTTTTGATTCCGGTTATGCGCGTTCGTGTGGTTTGGGGTTTGGGCGAGACAATGGCAATCTGCGCCCCTATCAGCGTATTGAGCAGCGTTGATTTCCCGACGTTGGGACGGCCGACAAGCGCAATAAAACCACACCGATGGATCAGGTCAGGCGAGGATGGCATGGCACGTCAAGAGGGTGTCGTTGCCTCTGGTCCAAAGACGACCTTCAGGATACGCCGTTTACCAACCTGGAGGACCACCTCTCCTTGCGCGGGAACCTGCAACTCCACGTCACTGACCCGCTCCCCATCGATTCTCACTCCACCCTGTCGGATAAGCCGGCGAGCCTCACTCGTGGATTTTACGAGGTCTGGGGTCTTCAACAAATGGCAAACCCACACGTGGGAATCTGTACCAGACCAGGCGTACGACGGTATCTTTTCCGGACGTTGCCCGTGCTGAAAACGTCGAGAAAATTCTTCGGCCGCTCGTGCGGCCGCCGGACCATCATGAAAACGCATCACCAGCTCGGCCGCTAATTGTTTCTTGGCCTCCATCGGATGGATGTGTCCATCCGCAACCGCTTGGACATGGGCGTCATCAACGGTACTGAGCAGCTCATAATAGCTCAGCATCAGTTCGTCAGAGACCGACATGACCTTGCCGTACATGTCGTCCGGCGGGTCGGTGATGCCGATCGCATTACCGAGCGATTTGCTCATCTTTTGCGTCCCATTAATACCTTCGAGAATAGGCGTCGTCAGAATCACTTGAGGTTCCTGACCAAAGCCGCGCTGTATCTCACGTCCAACCAGGAGATTGAAGCGTTGATCCGTTCCACCCAATTCAACATCAGCCTGAAGGGCAACGGAATCATAGCCTTGGAGCAACGGGTACAGGAACTCATGCACATGAATCGGCACCCCGGTCTGGAGGCGTTTGGAAAAGTCATCCCGCTCCAGCAACCGGGCTACGGTGTAATGGCCGCATAGTTTGACCATATCGGAGGGCGAAAGTGGATCGATCCATTCTGAATTAAAGCGGAGTTCGGTGAGGTCCGGATCAAGAACCTTGAAGACCTGCTGGGTGTAGGTCTCCGCATTCGCCTTGACCTGCTCGCGTGTCAGGGCCTTCCGTGTTTCGGAACGACCAGTGGGGTCACCGATCACAGCAGTAAAGTCACCGATTAAAAAGATGACCGTATGCCCTAACTCCTGAAACTGGCGGAGTTTATTCAGCACGACGGTATGACCGAGATGCAGATCCGGGGCGGACGGGTCCGCCCCCCATTTCACCCGTAAAGGTTTTCCGCGTTCGAGCTTTTGCTTGAGCTCTTCCAGCGGAATAATATCCACGGCTCCACGTTCGATTTCCTTGAGTTGTGCTGTAACTGACAGGGTCATAGCCTCGCTGACCTTTTACCGCGCGTATTCGGTGGACCGTGATTCACGAATGACGGTGACTTTGATCTGACCTGGATACGTCATCTCAGTCTCAATTTGCTTGGCAACCTCCCTGGCGATACTGGAGGCATCACCGTCCGACACTGATCCGGGGTTCACCATAATGCGCACTTCACGACCGGCCTGCACCGCAAACGATTTCTCCACGCCATTGAATGAACTGCTGATACGCTCCAGGTCTTCGAGTCGTTTGACATAGCTCTCCAGAACCTCGCGTCGAGCGCCCGGCCGGGCACCCGATAACGCATCTGCGGCATCAACAATGGGTGCCAGAACAGTTTCCGCCCGGACTTCCTCGTGGTGGGCAGCAATGGCGTTGACTATTTTTGCCGACTCACCGTATTTTCGGGCTACTTCTCCGCCGATGATCGCGTGCGACCCCTCAATCTCGTGTGAGACGGCTTTCCCAATATCGTGGAGCAGTCCGGAACGTTTGGCCTGTTTCTCGTTAAGCCCGAGTTCGGCTGCGATAATACCGCAGATATACGCCGTTTCTATTGAATGCATGAGGACATTCTGGCCATAGCTATATCGATACTTCAACATTCCAATCAGCTTGACGATTTCGGGATGAACCCCATTAATACCAAGTTCAAGCACGGCTCGTTGACCAGCCTCACGGACTGATTCTTCAACCTCGCCTTCCGCTTTCTTTACGACCTCCTCGATACGACCCGGATTAATGCGTCCATCCGAGATTAAGCGCTCAAGCGCCACGCGCGTAATTTCTCGCCGAATGGGGCTATGACTCGAAATCAGCACTGTTTCGGGCGTATCATCAATAACCAGATCGACCCCGGTCGCAGCCTCAAACGCCCGGATATTGCGTCCCTCACGGCCAATAATGCGACCTTTCATGTCGTCGCTGGGGAGATGAATGACCGATGCGGTCCGCTCGGAAACAAACTCACCGGACAGGCGTTCAATCGCAATGCTAATAATTTTTCGAGCCCGCCGGGTCGCTTCTTCTCGGGCTTCTTCTTCGACGGCCATAATCCGGCGCGAGGCGTCCTGACGAGCTTCCTCGGTCATCTGGTCAACCAGGACTTGTTTCGCCTCATCCCGACTCAGGCCAGCTATTTGTTCAAGTTTCTGGCGCGTTTGGTCTATTAAGCGGTCGTACTCTTGCTCTTTTTTCTGCTGACTGTCAGCTTTGCTCTTGAGGCTCTGTTCGCGCCGATTCAAGCCCTCTTCCCGATCAGCTAGGGCCTCGGAGCGCTTCTCCAGCGATTCATCCCGTCCTTGGAGCCGGCGCTCAACCTGTTGAATTTCTTTCCGTCTTTCGTTTATCTCCTGCTCTACTTCGCCTTTCGCCTGTAAAATCGTATCTTTAGCCTGAACTTGGGCCTCTCGTTTAATGACAGAACCTTCTTTTTTGGCCTCATCGAGAATCTGTTGTGCAGCCTCCTCTGCACTGTGTATGGTTTCTTGGTTCCATTTTTGCCGTAGGAAGACGAGTCCTCCGGCACCAGCTGCCCCTATCAGCAGCCCTAAGACAAGTTCCATTATTACCCTCCTTACCACACTCAGGTCGAATAACCTCACTGTGGTAGCTACTACCCCCTATACGCATCCTCTTCGTATATATCCTTTCTGATCAATACGTATGGACTCGAAGGCTACGCTCATTAGAGAGCGGCTCCTGCGATAACAACCAGCACGGACCATTATCAGTTGTCACGGTCTCCTTCCTTCTTCACCCAAGGGCGGAAGGAGCGCAAGAGGGGGGGCGTGCAATCGAAGCCACTCGCCTTCAGGATGCGAGTGGTGTTACATGTTCTCTTCTCAGTCGAGAGTTGCAGACAACTAGCCGGCAGAGTGTGAGTTCAACGGATTCTCAGCCGTTGGCTCATTTGCGTGGCTTTCGGCTTCCTCCAAACGCTCAAGAAGTCGGCTTGAAATCAACTCAGCTTCCTGGATGAGCTGGGTTTCTTGCTGGCTCGATTCCTGCTGGCCGGACTTGGCCAATTCGTCGGCAATACTCAACGCCGCCATAATCGCGACTCGAAAAGGGACCGTCACTTTTGCACTTTCCGCAATCTGGCGCATGCGCTGGTCAACAAAAGAAGCAATTTCTCGAACATATTGCTCATCATCTTCACTCGTCACAGTGAAGGTTTGTCCAAAAATATGCACTTCCATTAATCGCTTCATCGCCTAGC
The DNA here is from genome assembly GCA_965243855.1 of uncultured Binatia bacterium (SeqCode). Classification (GTDB taxonomy): domain Bacteria; phylum Desulfobacterota; class Binatia; order Bin18; family Bin18; genus Bin18. The sequence continues at coordinate 1,736,389 of CBDEWE010000003.1, forward strand.
CCTCGTCCTCCCAGGCAATCCCTAAATGGCTGAATTGAGTCAGGATTTTCTCCAAGCGGCTCCGAATCTCGTTTCGCTCCGCTTCGTATTGCTGGATTCGCTTGAGCAAGAGCGCATATTCATACTCTTGTTTATCAATTCGAACCAGCAGTGCACTATTTGCACTCTGGACCTGCTCGTGGCGTTCCAAGAATCCATCCAGTTTCGCCTCAAGAAGTTTTAGGCTTTCCAGCGCCATTACCACCCTAGAATAAAGTAAAAGTTTACCCTATTGCCTCTTAGACGTGACGTCAAGAGAAATATTTATCCGTAGGCTGATCGAAAAGTGCCGTAATAAAATCATCCGAGGAGAAAGCTTCTAAATCTTCAAGCTGTTCTCCAAGTCCAATATACTGAATAGGCACGCCAAGCTGGCTCCCAACGGCTAGGGCAACTCCGCCTTTTGCTGACCCATCCATCTTGGATAAGATTACACCGGTCAGTGGGAAAGCCGCCTGAAAGGTCCGTGCTTGGCTGAGAGCATTCTGTCCAGTTCCGGCATCCAAAACCAGCAAAACCTCATGCGGTGCCCCAGCAATCTCCCGCCCAATGACTCGGTGTATTTTTTTGAGTTCCTCCATAAGCGGCGTTTTGGTATGGAGCCGTCCAGCCGTATCAATAAGGACAAAATCGACCCCACGTGCCACCGCAGCACGGACACCGTCGAAGACCACGGCTGAGGGCGAGGCGCCGTCCTGATGCTTAATAATATCGAGGCCTAAGCGCTCGGCCCAGACTGAGAGTTGTTCAATGGCAGCGGCTCGAAAAGTATCCCCGGCAACCAGCAGGACCGTTTTTCCTTCTTTTTTCAGCCGCGCTGCTAACTTCGCAATAGAGGTTGTCTTCCCCGCGCCATTAACACCGACAACCAGAATGACTCTTGGACACGCGTCATCACTCCGCTCAACGGGCTGAGCCTCACTCTCAAGGAGGGACTGGAGTTCAGTCTTGAGATCAGAACGGAGCACTTCGGCCTCGTCCTGAGACGGTTTACCTATCTGGACTGTATGTGTACGGACGCGTAGACGCTCTACAATCTGCAAGGAGGTTTCAACTCCAACATCGGCTTGGATAAGGACCTCCTCCAGGTCGGAGAAGAAAATTTCTCTCGACTGCCGGCTCTGCTCTGACGGGGCATCAAAGGGACGGCGCAAAAGGTCCCGTAATCGAGTGAGCCCACGTCGCCAGCGCGCAGCTTTCGGAATCGAGGCAGGAGTGTGTGCATCTACGACCGGGGGAGAAGCAGAGTCCGTCTGCACCTTCTCTTTTCGCTGCCAAAATCGGAGAGCCATCAGGACACACGCACGGACACCATGGTCGACACACCCGGCTCCTGCATAGTGACGCCGTAGAGCGTATCTGCCACCTCCATGGTGCGCTTATTATGCGTAATCAAAACAATCTGCGTTGTCTCACTCATTTCCCGCAACAACTGATTAAACCGTCCGACGTTGGCGTCGTCCAGCGGCGCATCGACCTCATCGAGAATACAGAACGGACTTGGCCGTATCAAAAACAGGGCAAATGTGAAACTCAGCGCGGCCAGGGCCTTCTCTCCTCCAGAAAGAAGTTGCATGGAGCGGAGGCGTTTACCTGGAGGTTGAACCTCTAGTTCGACGCCGCTCTCGGACAAATCTGCTTCATTGGTCAGAGTAATATGTGCCTGACCACCGTCAACCAAACGCGCGTACACCTCACCAAACTTCGCGTTCACTCGGTGGAAGGTTTCCCGAAAACGGTCCCGAGACTCGCGGTTTAACTTATTGATTGTACTTTGCAAATCCTCAATTGAATGCAACAGGTCAGCCTTCTGAGATTCAATAGAAGTAAAGCGCTCCTGGACCTCATCAAGCTCAACCGCAGCGTTGGGATTGACCTCGCCAAGCCGAGCAAGCTTCTCACGTAATTCCTGACGGCGCGATTCTCCCTCAGTCTGGTCAAGTTCCTGGTGACTATAGGCTGAAAGGATTTCTGTCAGCTTCACCTGATAACGTTCCTGGACCGTCTCCTCAAGATGCTCACGACTCACCCGCCTTTCAGCCAGACTCACCTCAACCTGTCTTTTTTCCTCTTGCAACTGAGTTACCGCCTGTCGATTCTCTTCGATAAGCGTTTCACACTGCCGGGCGGTTGCCCGGAACTGGGCACACTCAGCGTCGTGACGGGTGCGTTCTGCTTTCGCCGAATCAAGGCTGGAGAGCGTCTGTGTCACCTGATCTTCTAACGCAGCCTTTTCCAACAGGAGACGCTCTGCCTCTTGCTTGCCAGCCTGAATTTCAGCTTGGCCGGCCTGTATCCGTTCTTCCAAGTCCTGCATCTGGCGTCTGAGTTGGTCCACCTGAGTCTGGAGGCCATCGTAGCGTTCTCGATGTTCGGCAAGGCGGACACGCAGGTCATCCATCTGCGTACGGTGTCGGTCACACGCGACTTTTGCTTCTTCCATCTCTACTTGCTGAACGGCCAGCAAGTCTTCGCGCTCCTGACGTTGCGTCGCAATAGCGAGTGCCTGCGTGCGGGCCTTCTGCATGTCAGCTTGTAAAGACTGACTTTCTTGTTCCAGAGCGTTCTGCTCGTAGCTTACCCCTTCTCCACGGTCAATCAAGCGACGCAATTCACCTTCAAGCTGCCCCGCCTCGCGCTGCAGTGCTTCATTCTCTTGGCCCAGCTTCTGGGCTTGCACGTCAAGACTCCGCAACTCGCCTTCGAGTACCTGTTGGCGTTGCTTCAGGGTTTGCCGCTGCTCGACAAGGTCGGACACATGCTTAGCCTGTTGGGGCAGTTCCTGCCGCAACCCTCGAATTTCTCGACGCCGCTCAAGAAGGCCTGCTTCCGCAACACCCCCACTCCCTCCGCTGACTCCGCCAAGAGCGGAAATGACCTCTCCCTGTGGCGTAACATAGGTCTGGGCGCCCTCGCTCTGGTTCCAGAGTTCCAGCCCAACCCGGAGGTTGGGAACGAGCATGACATCACCCAGGAGGGCTTCGACCATCTGTCTATAGTCGGGCGGAATATCAACGTGGCGGATGAGGGGAGACACTCCTTCTCCAACAGTCGCCCACATCGGCCCGTCAGCCCTAGTCAGACTCGGCGTCTGTTTGTCACACTGGAGTTGGAGCGGAATAAAATGCCCGTGCCCAGACTGCATCTGGTTCAAATAGTCGACCGCAACGACACCGGCCTCGGTGTCTGTCACCACCATATACTCCAGCTTCTCCCGTAACACAGCGGCAACCGCGCGCTCATAGGCTTGCGGCACTTCCATCATTTGCGCCACGACTCCAAGAATGGCGGCGGGAAAGTCGCTGTCGGTCATGACCGATTGGACGCCTTGATCATAGCGGTCGTACTCTTGTTCGAGTTCTTCCAAGGTCGCCAAGCGCGCCCGCAGTTCTGCTTGCTTGGCCCGTGCCTCAGAGAGTGCCGTATCAAGTTCTTCTCCAGAGCGAATAGTCGCCCGCAACGCTTTATCCTTTTCTTCGCGCTGCTGCTGTCCATGCTGAATATGCAGGGAAAGAGCCGATGACTTTTCCTGAAGCACGGCAAGTGCCTGCTCCCGCTCTGTCCGGAGTTGGCCAACCTGCTTGGCGTCGTCAGCCAGCACCGCCAACCGCTGGGAGACCTCCTCAGTCCGCTTATGGGAGTAGGTCAGCGCGTTTTGGACTTGCGATTCCTGGGTGAGGAGATCAACCATTTCGGTCTTGAGTTCTTCAACCTGGGATTCGTGCTGCAGGGCAGCGTCTTGCAGGTCAACAAGGGTATGCTCTTGTGCCTGCAGGGTGTCTTCATCGTGTTGTATCTGCTCAGCCACCTCTGCCACACTCGCCTCTCGCTGAGAGAACTCTTGTTCCACTTGCGCCTTTTTTTCTGACACCAGGCGATAGTCATGCTCCGCGTTGGTAAGACGTGATTGGACCTGCTCCTCCTGCTGTGCTCGGAACGACTGTTTCTGCTCGGACTGCTGAAGCGTACTTTCCAGAGCGTGGAGACGCTCCTCAAGTTCTCGGAGCGCGTCCTCCTCGCGCGCAACCCGCTCCGCCGTGGACATCCGCTCTGCTTGAAGGGTGTGAATCTTTTGGCTGAGGTGCTCTTCTTCTCGTCCGACCGCGGCCTGCCGGCTAACCAGACTGCCGACCTCTGCGGTCAATACTCGGTAGGCGCGACTCTGGAGCGTGAGATCGATGGTTTTCAACTCGTCCTGGAGCACCTTATATTGTACGGCTTTTTTTGCCTGACGACGGAGGGTACCCAACTGACGGTCCATCTCATGCAGAAGATCAGAGACCCGAGACAAATTCTCTCGGGTTCGTTCGAGTTTGCGCTCAGCAGCCAAACGGCGACTGCGATACAAACTCACCCCGGCGGCTTCTTCCACGAGTACCCGGATATCTTGAGCTTTGGCGTTAATCAGCGCCTCGACACGACCTTGCTCAATAATGGCGTAGGCTTTCGTGCCCGCTCCGGTCCCAAGAAAGAATTCAACAATATCACGCAAACGGCAGGGGACCTTATTGAAAAGATATTCAGAGTCTCCAGACCGAAAATAACGGCGCGAGACCATGACTTCGGTCCAGTCCGGCCCGGTGCCATTCTTATGGGTGCCGTTGTGACCGTTCGTCCCGTTAACGGACAGGCCGGGAGGGGCCACATTCTCCAAGAGGAGGGAGACATCGGCCATGCCGAGCGGCGCACTGCTGTCATTCCCGGCAAAGACCACATCACTCATCTCCTGACCACGGAGATGTTTGGCGCTCTGCTCGCCCAGAACCCAACGTAAGGCGTCGACAATATTCGACTTTCCGCAGCCGTTTGGGCCGACGACGGCAGTAATTCCTTTCGGAAAGGTGAGCGTCGTCTTCTGCTTAAAAGATTTAAATCCGAGGAGTTCGAGCTGTTTGATCCGCATTTGCCCCACAACGCCTCCAAATCCTCCCCGCCTCTTTCCTCATGCCAAGTATAGCGCCAATTCACGGGCTACTCACGCAAGAGAAAGGGCTCTGGGACCATAGTGCCACTATATCTTGTGGATACAAGAAAATCCAGCAGGAATCAGAGAGAAGCAGGTCTGAAGATTACCGTTCCAAGAGCTCGGTATTCCAGTAGGCCGCATCGACTTCGTTGAGAAAAGGCAACCATTCCTGGTAGCGCTTGAAGGTGAACGTCTCAAGCATAAAAGGAGTCCACTCGGGTTGAACCGGCTTCTTGATCAACCTCATTCTTGCTTCTTCAGGCCGGCGGCCACCTTTCACGCGGTTGCAGCGCAAACAGGAGCAGACAATATTTGCCCAGGTCGAGAGACCACCCTGGGAGCGGGGGATGACGTGGTCGAGATTCAGCTCGCTACGCGAAAAACGCCGGCCACAGTATTGACACGTATTCTTATCACGCGCAAAAACGTTGAAACGGCTGAACCGCACCTGGCGTCGTGGGATCCGATCATACGAAACGAGCAGAATGACGCGTGGCACCCGAATGGCACGCCCAATAAGACCAATGGTCTCATCGTGGACGGTTGCTGACAGTGCGCTCCAGCTCTCATAGTCAAACGTGCGATACTGCTGATCGACCGCTTTCGCAATGCCCTGGTAGAGCAGGGAGAATGCCCGCCGGACCGATGTGACATGCACCGGAAAGTAAGACCGATTAAGAACGAGCACTTTGGTATTGAGAACGCTCATGTGCTCCTAACCCCTCAAGAAAAACAGGGTTTTCCGTTGATCGAGAATATCGGACCCGTATACCCAGCCCTGTTCTACGTGTCAAGGTTTTCACCAGAATTTAGCGTGATGACTTGACACGCCATCCAGAGGGGGATGTCTTCTCCTTGCGGGGCTGTCGAGGTTTCCGATATAAAGAGGTATGAAGAGAGGTATCTATTGAGTGCGGGGATGAGGAAGGAGACCGACCTCCGGCAGGCGTACGCCACCATTCTTCCGTTGGTTGAACAGCCTTCTCGTTATACAGGCGGCGAACTCGGGACCATCATTAAAGACCCTACGGATATACGCTTACGCTTCGCACTGGCCTTCCCCGAGGTCTACGAAATTGCGCAGTCCCACTTCGGCTTACAAGTTCTGTATAATTTACTCAACAATCGTCCCGATATTCAGGCGGAACGTGTCTATGCACCGTGGCTGGACATGGAGGAGCAGCTCCGCCAGCACCGTTTGCCGCTTGTCTCCCTTGAAACCTACCGGCCATTATCTGCCTTTAAGATTATTGGCTTCAGTCTCCAGTACGAACTGACCTATACCAACGTCCTGGCCATGCTGGACCTTGGCGGGATTCCCTTGCTCTCGCATGACCGTGATGCGTCTCATCCACTGGTGATTGCCGGCGGACCCTGCGCATTTCATCCAGAGCCCATCGCCGACTTTATCGATGCCTTCCTCCTCGGAGATGGTGAGGAAGCGATTTTTGATATCTGTGACGCCTATTTAGCCTGGGATGGAAAAGACCGGGAATCCCTCCTCCAAGCTCTGCGTCACATTCCAGGTGTATACATTCCAGCCTTTTTTACGCCGGAATATACTCCGCGCGGCACGCTGAGCGGCACCCGCCCTCGCTATGCGGACTCCACGGTTGTCAAAAAACGAATTGTTGAAGACCTCAATACCGTCCCCCAACTCACCACCCAGATTGTACCGAATGTGAACATTGTACATGATCGCGTTGCCGCGGAAGTCATGCGCGGCTGCGTGCGCGGGTGTCGCTTTTGCCAGGCGGGGTATATCTATCGCCCCCTGCGGGAGCGCGACCCACGCGCCCTTCAGGAACAGATAGACCAATTAGTCAAAAAGAGCGGCTATGAGGAGGTTTCCCTGCTCAGTTTGAGTACCGGCGACTATAGCTGTGTGAACCCGCTCCTGCGGTCTATCATGAATCGTTTTTCGGACCTCAAAGTCTCCGTCTCTCTGCCCTCGACACGTGTAGACGCCCTTTCCCCCCATATCCTGGAAGAAATCCGCCGGGTCCGGAAAACGGGATTTACTCTTGCACCCGAGGCTGGCTCACAGCGTCTTCGCGACGTGATCCAAAAGGAATATCAGGAAGAAGAACTGATCGAGGCGGCGCGTCTGCTATTTGGTCTGGGGTGGAAAAGCGTGAAATTATACTTCATGCTCGGACAGCCGACCGAGACAGAAGAAGATCTGCTGGGCATCGTTGACCTGTGCCGGAAGGTCTCTGCGGCCGGCAAGCATCAGCGCCAAGTCACGGCCAGTGTTTCGACCTTTATCCCTAAACCGCATACGCCATTTCAATGGGCAGCCCAGGTAGACCTGGAGGAAACCGAAGCGCGGCAGCAGCTCTTACGGCGGGAACTGCGGCGTTACGGGATTCAGTTCAAATGGCACGACGCGCGGCTGTCCTTTCTTGAGGGTGTTTTCGCTCGGGGCGACCGGCGTTTAGGCGCTCCGCTCTTGACCGCCTATCGTCTCGGCTGTCGGTTTGACGGCTGGACAGAGCAATTCCGACTCGACCTGTGGCAGCAGGCCTTTCGCGCGCACTACATAGAGCCCAATTTTTATCTCCGCCGTCGTCTACTTGGTGAGCCGCTTCCATGGGATCATCTGGATAGTGGTGTCACCAAGCAATGGCTCCAGCGCGATCTGGCAAAGGCACTCGAAGGCACCCTCACCCCTGACTGTAGCGTGGAACGCTGCTCGTATTGTGGGGCGTGTGACTTTAAGAGCGTCCGCAATGTCACCTATCATCTGAACGGTGCCAAAGGCGCTGACCATAGAGGACCGGAGGTCGATCCCTGGGCGCGAGCGACCCTGCCCGCCCAGGATAGATGGGGCACCCGGCAATGGCAGATGATGCAAAAGAAGAAAGCAGAACAACAGCAGGCAAGAATCAAACGCTATAGTGGCATATTGGATGAAGACAAACTGAAAGCGACCCCCCTTGGAGCGCTGAGTACCACCCCATCCAAGGCATCCCAGCCTGCCGCTCGGCCTCCAAGTTCGGGCAACGCTGATGAATGGCTTGCCGGAGACCCCAATACCATCGCGGCGAGCCAAGGCAATTCGCGACGGCCTGTCATCCGCTTTCGACTGCGGTATAGCAAACTCGAGATGGCCCGTTTTCTAGGCGCGAAAGAAGTCGCAACGCTCTTTGCACGCTCCTGTCGCCGGGCGTGCCTCCCCATTGCCTACAGCCAAGGCTTTCACCCCTTACCCCGTATGAGTTTTGGCCCGGCTCTCCCGGTCGGCATGGAGAGCGAGGAAGAATTTCTTGATATTCTCCTGTATGAAGAGATGTCGGCAAAAGAGGTACAACAGCGTCTGAACACCGAGTTGCCGGGCGGTTTTCATATCCAGCAGGTGCAGCCGATCGACCTGGACAGACCAAGCATCGATGTGAGCATTGCCACCCAGCGCTACCGGGTCGTCCTCAATACGCTTCCCCCGGAAAAACGCGACCCGAGCTTCGTGAAGGAACGGTTAGGTCAGTTTCATCGCGCCCAGACCTTCCCCATTCGAAAACGGACCCGTCATCGGGAACGCACCCTTGACGCCAAGCAGTTGGTCTCGGCTATCGCTCTGGAGACGCCGCTCTTACTCTCGATCGACATCGCTATGACAGATATGGGTACCCTCAAACCGCATGAATTCATTGGTGCCCTCCTCGCCCTGTCCCCACAAGAGGTGAAAACCTTACGGGTGACAAAAACCGTGACACAATTTCGCTCAGAGGTCCTCTCTCAGAAGGGGCCACTACATCATGAGCAAGAACCGCTTCCAACAACAGGCTAATACTCGTGCGTCAAAGAATCGTTATTAATTCTACCCACCAAGAGGCTCGTGTTGCTCTGCTCGAAAACGAAACGCTCGTAGAGATTCACATTGAGCGCGCTCAGCAGCGCAATGTTGCGGGCAACATCTATCTCGGGCGCGTGAATCGCGTCCTTCCAGGCATGCAGGCGGCGTTCGTTGATATCGGACTAGAAAAAGCGGGCTTCATCCATGCTTCGGACGTGTTTGGCGGCCCGTTACCCCCCGGTATGATCGATGATACCGACGACCAGGATCCAGACACCGATGATCTACTGGACGATTTTGACCTGGCTGACCCTGAGAGTGAGTTCGACGAGGAAGAGGAGTCACCTCCGAACGACGAGCCCCGACCCGCAAAGGGGCGCCGGCGCTCCCGTTCTGGACCGCATATTCCACTCGAACAAAAACTGAAAGAGAATCAGGAAATTCTTGTTCAGGTGGCCAAAGAGCCGATCGGGACGAAAGGTCCCCGACTCACCGCACACCTCTCTCTGCCCGGACGACAGCTGGTGTACACACCGACCATAGAACATATCGGTGTGTCCAGGCGCATTGCGGACAGCAAAGAGCGCAGCCGGCTCAGAGAAGCGGTCGCCAGCCTGCGACCCGCCGAGGGCGGCTTTATTGTCCGCACCGCGTGTGAAGGTCTGACCAAAAAAGAGATTCACGACGACATGAAATTCCTGCTCAAACTCTGGGGCAGGATCACCAAAAAACGTGAGCAGCATGCAGCCCCAACCCTCGTGCACGACGATATGGACGTCATCCTGCGTATCATTCGCGATATGTTTACGCCGGATATCAATGAGATCATTATCGATAATGCGAATGATTACGAACGCATTAATGAATTCATCGCGACCTTCATGCCGCGTTTAACCGGTCGCGTGAAGCTCCACGACAAACAGGCTCCTGTCTTTGAGCACTACAAAATTGAGCAGCAGATTACCAAAGCGCTCGACAGACGCGTCCCCCTCAAATCCGGCGGCCATATCGTGATTGATCATACAGAAGCGCTCACCGCGATTGATGTGAACACGGGCCGCTTTGTTGGGAAACGGAACCAAGAAGAGACCATGCTGCAGACCAACCTGGAAGCCGCCCAAGTCGTGGTTGAACAGCTCCGCCTGCGCAATATTGGGGGTCTCATCATCGTTGACTTTATCGATATGGAACGAGCGGCCAACCGCACCAAAGTCACAGAAGCCCTCCGCGCGGCCCTGAGGAAAGACAAGACCCGAAGCAATATGCGGAAGATTAGTGAACTTGGGCTGGTTCAGATGACGCGCAAACGGACGCGGGAGAGCCTCCAACAGCAACTCTGCGCCCCCTGCGCCGCTTGTGACGGCCGGGGCCGTAGACAATCGGTTCCCACTATTACCTACAATCTCATCCGCCAGTTACACAAAGAAGTAGCGCTTCAACCGCACGCCCAAGCCGTCACCGTCTATGCCCATCCGGACGTCCTCAATTTTTTATACGATGAGGAAGAAGAGTGGCTGGACACTCTTGAGGCCCAACTCAATACCCGCTTCTTTTTTCGGACCGACTCCAACTTTCATATAGAACAGTATGAAATCGAGATTACCGAAAAACGACCCACACCCAAGGCAAAACCGAAAAAATCCCGGCCGAAGAAGAAGAGCGCAACACCCAGAAAACGACGCGCCGTAAAACGGGCGACCCAGACTGCCAAGCAGGAGCAAAGCGCAGACGCGGCATTGCTCTGATCACTGCGTTGGACGTTATGAGTGTGGCAAGCAGGGTAGCCCCTTACGTCAAGGTGACCCCACCATCAACAATAATATTCTGACCGGTCACAAAATCCGAGGCTGGAGACACCAGAAACAGCGCAGCACCTATCAGATCGCGCGGTTCGCCCAAACGACGCAACGGCGTCTGGCGCAGCATTTCTTTTTCGACCTCAGGCCGGGTGAGATGCGGCGCTGTCATACCGGTACGAATATAGCCGGGGCTGAAACAATTCACATACACACCGTGTCTCGCCCACCGCATGGCCAGCACCCGGGTGAGCTGGATGACACCGGCTTTAGCGGTCGAGTAGGTCAGCCCCGAGTTGACTACGAGGCCCGAGATAGAGGCTGTATTTACAATTTTCCCGCCGTCATGGTCCATCATATAGCGACCTGCGGCCTGGCAACACAGGAACACGCCAGTTAAGTCAACGTTGAGTTCCTCCTGCCAATCGGCTTGGCTGATATCTTCCGGCTTCCCAAGTTTAAGGATGCCGGCATTATTAAAGGCAAAGTCCAGTCCACCCAACTCTTCGATTGTCGTCTGGATCAGCTTTTCAACCTGGTCCTTTTGCGACACGTCTATAGCCAGGGAACGGGCCTTCCCATGCTGAGCACGAATCTCTTCCGCCACTTTCCGGGCTGCCTCTTGATTAATATCACTCACCACGACCGCCGCGCCGGCCTCGGCCATACCCAGGGCAATGGCGCGCCCCAGCCCCGAACCGCCACCGGTGACGTACCCTCTCTTGCCGCTGACATCGAATATACTATGTCCGCTCATGGCCCGTCCTTTTCTTGTCGTTTTTTCGGAGTCTGTTTGTATCGATCTTCTCCGACCGGAACAAGGTAAAGCGTCCGGTCTAGTCGCCCTTCGCTGTTGAAGAAGTCGCTTGGGTGTGGCATAAGCGCGAAACAGGTCACTAGGAAGCGCTACGAACCGGACTCCACCTGGACACAAAGTAGGACCACCAGCATGATAACCCAGACCCAAACGTCGAGAGGCCCGGACCGCCGTGTTTGGTTGTCTCTGCTCCTTGTCTTCCCGCTCGTCTTCGCCCGCCCACTCCCGGCGGAGACCCAAGCCATCCCGGACATCGATTGGTCGGCGGTTGAAAAAGAGGCCGGTGAGCTGCTCAGTCAGGTCATACAAATCGACACGTCCAACCCCCCAGGAAATGAGACGGCCGCAGCTCAGTTCTGGCATAACGTCCTTACCCGGGAAGGCATTGAAGCCCAGGTCTACGAGTCGGAGCCGGGCCGGGGTATTATCTACGGCCGGCTCAAAGGCAGCGGCAAGAAAAAAGCGCTCATCCTCCTGCATCATCTCGATGTGGTCCCTGCCGACCCGGCGGGATGGGAGTTCGATCCATTTGGCGGGGAGATCAAAGATGGCTACGTCCACGGGCGGGGCGCGATCGATTGTAAAGGCGTGAGTGTTGTCCAGTTTCTTGCGCTGGCCTTACTCAAGCGGAGCGGCCTGAGTTTTGAACGCGACATTATTTTTCTCGGGACCGGGGATGAAGAGGTCGGGGGCAGAAAAGGTGCCGGCTGGTTTGTTGACACGCATTTCGATCTGATTGCCGACGCGGAGTTTCTCCTGACCGAAGGGGGCGGGATTCGACAGCGCGATGGCAAGCGCTCGTATCGCGTCTCAGTGGCGGAAAAGGCGCCATGTTGGATCGAGCTCAAAGCAACAGGACCGGCAGGACATGGAGCGAGTCCGAAGCCTGAGACGGCGGTGACCCGCCTCGTGCGGGCCTTGGACAAAATCCGCCGCCATGAGACGGCTTTCAAGGTCGTGCCTGTGGTCCAGGCGTATTTTAGCGCCTTGGCCGACTCCGAGGGTGGGGAAACGGCCCGACACTACCGGGCGCTTGAACAGGCCCTCCAGGACGAGGCATTTCGCAAGAAATTCACGGCAAAGCCGGGCCATAATGCCCTGGTGCGGAATACCATCTCCCTGACCGTTCTCAACGGCAGTCCAAAAACCAACGTCGTACCGGCCGCGGCGTCCGCCCACCTTGACTGCCGCCTCCTGCCGGGAGAAGACCCGCAACAATTCATCGCAGAACTCAAACAGGTAGTGGATGATCCGCATGTCCAGTTCTCAACCCTGTTAAACTTCCCCTCCGCTGCCTCGAACCCGAATACGTCCCTCTTCGAGGCGATCCGTTCCGTTGCCGCGCGCAGAGACCCGCACGCTCCGGTCCTCCCCAGCGTCCTGGGTGGTTTCACCGACACACATTATTTCAGAGAAAAAGGCATTACCAGTTACGGCTTTTCAGGCCTCGCACTCGCAGCAGAAGATGCCCGCGGCGTACACGGTCTGAACGAGCGGATGCCCCTGGCGGCCTTACGGGATGCCGTGCAGGTGCTGCTTGAGGTCGTGCTGTCCATCGACGCTCAGCCTGGAGGAGGGAACGCGCATGGCAGTTAGTCAGGAGCTACTGGCTATCCTGGTATGTCCGGAGACCAAGCAGCCCGTGGCACTGGCCCCGACCGAGCTGGTAGACACACTCAACGTCCATATTCAAAACGGCAGCCTCAAAAACCGGACGGGCGAGGTCGTCTCCACAGTAATGGAGGCGGCCCTGGTTCGTGAAGACCAACGCTATTGCTACCCCATTCGAGACGATATCCCGGTCATGTTGATTGACGAAGCCATCCCCCTGCCTCCGCCCGAAGAATCGAACTAGGTTTGCCAGGACGTGAGGGCGACGCAGGTGCCGCCCCTACCCTCTCGCGGTATCGTATTAAAATGTTGTCCGCAGGCCGACCGTCACCACCCGTCCGGGCTCGAACACTTCCCGGCCGGTAAACGGATTCTCTCGGGTGATATGCTCGTTATAGTTTTTGTCGAACAGGTTCTCGACCTGCACCATGAGTTCGTGACGCCCGAACAATCGCCAACCAGCCCCGATATCGACCGTCACATGTCCCTGCGTCGCGTCTTCGCCGAATGCGGTATCGATGCGACGCTGGCTCTGGACGAGGCGCAGCATCGGGCTGAGCCAGAACCCCCAGTGCGGATGCTCGTATCTCAGCCCAAACCGGCCTTCCAAAGGCGGAATCTCGGGCAGCGCCCGGTCGTCTTCCTCGTTTTCTCCATGCACATAGGCAAAGGAGCTGTGCAGCGACAGGTTTTCGCGCAGTTCATAGCTCAGGCTCAGGTCTGCGCCCAGCAATGTGGCATGATCGATATTGCGAAACCCACGCAGGTTGCACGGTCCGTGCGGACACCGGAATGCCCGGTCCAGAATGTATTGCAGAATGTAGTCCTCAATCCGATTGTAGAAGAGGGCCCCGTCCACGGCCAATCGACCCCACCTTGTGTGGATACCCGTATCGACCTCAAGGCTCTCTTCCGGGTCTAAACCGGGATTGCCGATATAAAAACCGCCCGGTCCGGGTCCCAACGCCAAATACCGCTCGGTCGTATCCGCGGTGCGCGCAGCGCGACCCACCCCGACAAACAGGTCGAGCGCGGACACCGGCGAGTAGACCAGCCTTGCGTTAGCGCTTACATTCGTCTCGAAGGCGTCCGCGTCGTCGGCACCGTAATGGGTGCGGTACTGCATGCGCTCGGTCGGGCCCGGATTCGCGTCGGCATCAACAAAATCGACCCGCGCGCCAACAATCAGACGCCACTTTGGAGTCGGCAGATAGACGTACTCGCCAAAGAGGCCGCCGTCCATAATGTGCGTCCCCGGCCAGGCCTGGAAATAGCGTGTGGTACCGGCCATGTCGCCGCTGAGAAACGAGAGATGATTGGTACCCTCGCGTTCGAGTCTGTATACATCTCCGCCAAGAGACAGGCGGCCTCCAAAGCCCGGCAGGATGTCTGCCTGCACCCGTCCGCCGAATGTTCGGGCGTCCAGCGGAAAGACAATGCGCCTGACCGGGTGCGCATGTTCGGCATGCTCTCCAGGCCCGGTATGTATCATGTCGCCGTGGCCAGTACCCGCCATGTGATGACCCTCGCTCATCATGTCGCCCTGGCCGTTGTCGGCCATACCTGCGCCGTGACCATGTCCGGCCATATTTCCATGCCCGGCAGGGTGCCCGGAGCCATCCTGCATGCCGGGGCCGGAGCCGTCCTGCCTGCCTCCGCCGGCGCCACTCCCGGCCCGATGGGGCTTATGGTCATTGTTCATGCGATGATGCACGTAGTTGTAGTAGCCGCTGAATTGCAGGCTCTCCACAAATGGGAACGGATTGCTGAGGGTGTAGGACACGGAGCCGAGATAGGCGTCATCTTCTTCCATGTGCAGCGGCAGCGTGTCGAAACGGGTATCCCGGTCGGATTCCCGGCTGATGGACAGGAAAAACCGATGATCGGCGTGCGGTTGCCACAGGAGGGTGCCGGAGACCGATTGGCTCTGAAACCCGGACTGTATCCGTTCGCCGTCGCCTGAGTCATAGTCCTGATAATCGCGGTAGCTGCCGGCCAGCCGAAACGCCAAGGCGGGTCCACCGGCACTGACCGATGCCTTGGTGGTAAACCCGTTGTAATTGCTGGTGTAAGCCGCTCCAAGCGAACCATGTGCATCCCAGTGTGGTGAAAGTTCTGGTTTCTTGGTGACCAAGTTGATCGTTCCGCCGATGCTGCTCGGACCCCGCGTCACCGAGTACGGTCCCTTGATCACTTCGATGGCTTCCAGCTCATCCACATCCAGCAGCGAGGTCGGCGGGTCCATGCGAAACGGCCCCCCCCCCATATCTTCGTGCCATTGGTCATGACACTCAAGCGGTCTTCACGCAGCCCGCGGATAACCGGGTCAAGATTGATGCCGCCACTCCGTTTGCCGGTCACGCCGGGGACCCTGCTTTTCAGGGCTTCGGCGACATCCTTGGCCTGATATTCCCGGATCTGCTCAGCTGTTACCAGAGCGGTCGACGCCCCACTGACAGGGGTAATACGCTCAATCGAGACGAGCATGTCTTCAAGTTCAATCGATTCCGGTTGTACGAGTTCTTCTCCGGAGCCCGAAATCTCTTTTTGGGCTTGCGCAAAGCTCGTCC
This sequence comes from uncultured Binatia bacterium (SeqCode), assembly GCA_965243855.1. Classification (GTDB taxonomy): domain Bacteria; phylum Desulfobacterota; class Binatia; order Bin18; family Bin18; genus Bin18. Next base: position 1,751,984 of record CBDEWE010000003.1, read on the forward strand.
GTTCTCCGATAGCGACAAACAGGCTCAGAGCAATCAGACTCCAGGCGCATCTTCTCCAGATACCCGAGTACGGTTCTAACATCGTGTTGTTCTCCACTTTCAGTCGGCCGGACACGAGTCGTCCAACGCTTCAACCCGCTCGCATGGCAGTAGTCTCGCCACGAAGAGCGGACGGTCCTTTAACAACGCGCACTGTCTGATAAGACCGCGCGAATGATGCTTACACGAACCGTGGAGAACGTGGCGGAGGCGTGGGAGGTACAATAGCCAACTCGGCATAGCGGAGCGGCTGTGAAAAATGGAAACGGTACTCAGGCTGAGGGCCGAGCAGTCCGACGCTGCGCATCAACACGAATCGAAGGGACTGCGCTGATACCAGTCCATCCGGCTCGGACGGATGGCATGTTTGCAAAGCACACTGAAAACTGGCCCGTGACTTCGGATGCGTATGCGGACAATCAGAGCTATGAGAGGAATGCACGCGAGTCTTCTTCCCGTATGAGATGGGACAGTGCTGTTTCGTTTCACAGCAGGCATGCTGATCTGCAAAGAGGAGCAACTGGAGTCCCTGCCCGATTCGGCCCTGGCCCATAAAGGCGAAGGCGAGCAGCAGCACGAAACAGCGAATGATATAGGGCCGCTTCAATACAAATCCCCCAGCCCTCCTGTACTATAAGACGCTACCCTCAGGAGCAAGACACACCCTCGCCGGGACGAGTCCTCGACTGACAAAATATGGTATACTCTCACGGGAGTCGAAAACGGACCGCCCGATAGACCGGAGGAGGGAGTCATTCATGGACGCACATAAGAAGCACGATACTACCCCCGCCGAGCAGCCCTCAATCAAACGCCGCGATGTCCTGCTGGGCGTCTCTGGTGCTGCCCTGGCCGGGCTGGCGGCCTCTCCAGCCCTGGCCGCCCATCACGAGCAGGCGGAACATGTACACGACACGGCCCCCAAACACCGTGATCTCGTCCTGGCAGCCCAAGCCTGCGTGGGTGTCGGAGCGATGTGCCTCAAGCATTGTCTGAACCTGTTTGCGACAGGTGACACGTCTCTGTCTGCCTGTGCCGCGCGCATTCAGGAGATGAACGCGGTAAGTGAAGCGCTAGGTGTGCTCGCCGCAGCCGATTCCGCTCAGCTCAAAGCCTTTATCCCCGTCTGCATAGCTGTCCATGACGCCTGTGAAGCGGAATGTCGCAAGCATACCCACCATCCACTCTGCATAGAGACCGCCGAGGCATGTGCCAAAGTCACGGCGGAATGCAAAAAAGTGATGGCCTGAGAAGAGATCAGACTTCTTACCCCTCTCCCTCTAATCCGATCGACGCTTCCGGGCAGGCCGCTTTACGGCTGCTTTCCGTGAACGAGCCCTTTTTGAACCCGCAGCGGCACGTGTGCGAGACTTGGGACTGTCAAACGCATAGTCGTAATCGATACCCAGCGGGGCGTGGTCCGAAAAACGTTCTTCCTTGTAGATCGCGGTCCGCGTTGCCAGTTTGGCCAAGCCCGGTGTGACTACCTGGTAATCGATCCGCCAGCCAACGTCTTTTGCCCAGGCCTGACCGCGAAACGACCACCAGGTATATTCTTCCGCTTCCGCACTAACCCGTCGAAACGCATCCACCAGACCGACCTCCTCAAACACCCGAGTCATCCAGGCGCGCTCTTCGGGCAGAAAGCCGGAGTTCTTCTGATTGCCGCGCCAATTTTTTATGTCTTTCTTGGTATGGGCAATATTCCAGTCCCCACACAGAACAACATGGCGGCGGCTGGCCCGTAGCGCCTTCAGCTCCGGTAAGATCTCATCCATGAAGCGATATTTCACCCGCTGACGCTCTTCGGAGCTCGAACCGGACGGCAGGTAGAGCGAGATCACCGCAAGCCGGCCAAAGTCCGCCCGCAGATAGCGTCCTTCGCGGTCCGCGTCAGGCCAGCCCCAACCAATTCGGACGCGATCCGGTTGCCGCCGGGCATAGATACCCACACCGGAATAGCCCGGCTTTTCCGCGTAATGAAACGTCCCGGTCAGGACTCCAACTTCCTGGTAGGTGGGGATGACGTCTTTTTCCTGGGCTTTAAGCTCTTGGACACACACCACGTCGGCGTTTTGTTTTTCCAGCCAGGCAAAAAACCCTTTACTCGCAGCCGACCGAATGCCGTTCAGGTTACAGGTAATAATCCGCATCGCCGTGTTTCTCCCCACGCAGCTTGAGCGCCACCTTGCCCCACCGACGGGAGGCGGTCAACAATCCGCTCTCCCCTACAAGACAGCCGCCTTTGGCAACGGTATAATATGGTTCCTATCTCTTGTGAGTTGGAGGAGAAGATATGACACGATTACACGTCGAAGGCGAAGTCCGGTCGCCCCAAGCTTTTGGTTTTGCCGAGTTGCGGGCGCTCGCGGAGCAGATTGAGGACGTGAGCCAGCTTGTTCCCGGCCGAGAGGGCAGCGCCGTCCGTCTCCAAGCGGTATTGGAGCAGGTCGGGCCAAAAGAAACCGTCCGCTATATCACCCTGGAGTCTACCGACGGAAAATTTTCCGCCAGTGTGCCGCTGGAGGCCTTACAAGAGGGCATTATTGCCTATCGCCTCAACGATACGTCTCTACCGGAGAACAAAGGCGGACCGTATCGCTTTTTTATTCCAAACGTTGCGGAGTGCCATGTGGGCGAGGTTGACGCCTGCGCCAATGTCAAATTTCTGGGCCGTATCTGCCTCAGCCACGAGAAAGGCCGGGATGTCCGGCCGACCAGTCCGCAGGCGCACGAGGAGCATCACCAAAAGCCCGGCCACGAGCATCTGGACTGAACGGCGGGGGCAGTCGGCTGCCCCCTTCCTTCATCAGGCTCAGTAAAAAGCCACGCCTAGCGCGTGAAATTCAACTTCAGGCCCGGACGCGGCCAGTCCATGGCCACCAGCTTGCCCGTTCCCGACAGCGTGATATAGGCCGTTTTCAGGTCCGGTCCACCAAAACAGATGTTGGTCACCACCGGGTCGCCCGGCACGGGAACATGCTCGACCGATGAGCCGTCCGGCGCAAACACGGTAATACCGCCATTCAGAATGGTCGCCACGCACACGTTGCCGTTGGCCTCAACCGCTAAGGAGTCCAGCAGCTGATAGCCGGGCAAACCGGCCACCAGGACGCCACCACCCGGACCGGCCAAGAGCGGGCCACCCGCCCCCTCCACGCGTTCCAACTCGCCCGGCCCGGTGATATTCCAGCCCCACACCCGGGCTTCAAACGTCTGGGCCGCATACAAGGTGGCATCGCCAGGAGCCAGACCGATGCCGTTCGGTCCCTGGATCGGATAGACGACTTCCTTAATGAGCGAACCGTCCGGCTTGGCGTAATAGAGGCTGCACACGTCGCGGTCGCGGTCGCGGATCTTGCCGAAGTCGCTGAACCACATGCCCCCTTGGGCATCAAACACTATATCGTTCGGTCCGCACAGCCTATTGCCGTCGCACTCGGTATAAATCGTTTCCGCCGCTCCGGTGTCGATATCGACCCGTTGGATATACCCGTTGGTATAGCTCTCGGGAATGCCGTGCGGCACGGTCAACCCGCCGGCTTCCATCCACTCAAAGCCGCCGTTATTGCACACATAGATTTTGCCGTCCGGCCCGATTGCCGCGCCGTTCGGCCCATCACCTGTTTCAGCCACGACTTCCTTGGTGCCATCAGGCTTGACCCGCGTCAGCGTACCGCGCTTGATCTCCGTCAGGATGACGCTGCCATCATCCATGGCAATCGGGCCTTCGGGAAACTCCAGACCGGAGGTTATTTCACGTATTTCTGCCATATATACTCTCCTTTCGTTTTTCCTCCGGCTGTATGTAGCATGCTCCGGCGGGGAGTGTCAGGTAGCCTCGTCTTTGGGTCTTTTGGGTTTCTTGGGCCGGTTGGGTCTCTTGGGTCTCAAAGACTCAATGGACTCAATAGACCCTATGGATTCAATAGACTCTATTCTCCTTTATGCGACACGGGCAGCCCGGCCCCCGCCCATCCGAGCATACCGCCCGACAGAACCAGGAGAGAAGAGAAGCCGTTTTGCCCTAACAAGTCCGCCGCTCTGACTGAGCGCCGTTCCGTCTTTCACACAAGGACGACCGTTTGGGAACGACAGGGAGCCAACTCGTTCATCCGTTTGTCTAAATCGGAGACCGGCATCAAGTGGGCTCCTTCGATATGACCAAGCTCGCCGGTAAATTCGCCCAGGTCTCGCACGTCGAGCACATAGGGTGGATTTTCTTCTACCAGCATTTCGCTGAGTTGGAGGGACGAGACTTCTTTCCACGTTTTCTCCAGGGGAATATGAGTCTGAAGGGGGAGGAGCAATAACTGCCCGAGGTGAAACGAATCTCGATAATATGACAGTCCAATCTCAAGTCCCAGTTGTCCTAAAGCCGGTTCGGCACGATAGGTTCCGCATAGCCGATCCCACCATGGAACAGAAAAGCCGAAGTTTGCATTGGTTTCCACCGCTCGTGTGGAATGATGAATCCGATGCATGTCTGGCGTAACCAGGAACCAACGTAGACGATGGTCAAGTCTTTCAGGAAGATTGACATTACTGTGGTTAAAAACAGAAGTGGCGTTCAGGATGATTTCAAAGGCGATAGCGGCCCAAGCAGGTGCTCCCAGCGCAATAATGACAACCGCTTTATAGGCGAGAGAGAGGAAGACCTCGATAGGATGAAAACGGAGGCCAGTCGTGGCATCGAATCCAAGATCAGCATGATGGACCTGATGCAGACGCCACAGAAGAGGGAAGATATGGAAGAGGCGGTGCTGGATGTAGAGAGCGAAGTCGAGGACAAGAATGGTGACAGGGACGGCGAACCAGAAAGGCGCTGACACCCAATGCAGCAGTCCAATCTGGTGTTCCGCCGCAAAGGTGGCCGCCATATATGCCACGGCACCTACTGTAGCCCATACCAAAACCGCATTGAGCAGAGTAAGCCCCAAGTTCGTAGGCCAGCGTTCCTCTCTTCTTTGAGCAAGAATGCGGCGCGGGGAGAAAAATTCCCAGGTTACCATTATGGAAAAGACCGCGAGAAAGGGCCAAAAGCGAATCCACATTTCCATAACGAATACTCCTCTATGAGATACCTTAGGGGGTAGAAAAGACCTCGAAAAACGGTCGGATTCGCCCTACCTTTTCCCCCCTACGTTGACTTCGTATCCGGTTATGCAGTTGAGAGTTTTCTTGTGAAAGCCATAAATTCATGGCATAGCATATGTCATGTCAACATCGTTCCACAATATGCACGTTCCCCTCTCGACCGATATCCATACTCGTCTCAAAGCAGAAGCAAAACGCTCCGGGCGACCCGCAACCGTCCTGGTCCGGGAAGCTATTGAAACATGGCTTGAGGAACGGGAAAGAGCGGCGCTACATCACGCCATTGCCCACTACGCCCAGGCGGTTGCCGGTACTTCCGACGACCTGGATGCGGATGTGGAAAAAGCCACAGTCGAACATCTTCTTGATGGTGAACGAGGCGAGGTGTGAGACGTGGTGAGGTCTACTAGGCACATTTAACGCCTCGCTCCAGCTCTGAGCAGAGGGGTCGCCGGCCCGTTGTCATCGTGTCCCATGATGGATTCAATTAGGTACGCGGCTGGCGTTCCGTCATTATCGTGCCACTCTCAACATCTCCTTCGCAACGGCAGCGCGGTCCGACAGCCGTTGCCCTGCCCGAAGGCGCGGCGGGGTTGAGCAAGGACGGCATCGCGTTATGCCATCAAGTCACGACGCTTGACCGGACGAAGTTGTCGCGCCGTATCGGTACGCTGCCAACGAACATTATGGACACGATAGACGCCGGCCTCAAAGCAGCGTTGTCGCTGTGGTAAACCCACCGACAGGGGAAGAGGTATGATAACAGTTTCCTAGCCCTGCTCCTCTCCGTCCGCGCTTGGCTTGGCCGCGCGGTAGAATGCGAGGCTGCCATGCGCGGTCGCCAGGGAGTCCTGAACGGTCACCTCGGAAAACCCGCCCTGTCGGAAGAGATGCGGCAGGAGGCCGGCCACATTGTCCCGAGTGCGCGAAAAACCGTCAAAAATCTGGACCGGCCAGAACAGCAAACGCATCAGGACGTTGGTGGGTTTTCCCCAGTCCGCGACACACAGCAGTCCACCCGGTTTCAACACCCGAAATATCTCGGCAACGGTTTTTTCCGTCTCAGCGCGGGTGAGATGATGAAAAAACAGGCTCGAAACGACCCGGTCAAACGCCTTGTCGGCATAGGGTAAGTGAGAGGAAAGCCCCTGCTCGAAAGCAATGTCCACTCCAAATCTCTCAGCCTTCTCCTTTGCCTGCACCAGCATGGCCGAGTCGGCGTCAATACCGGTCATAGAAATCTCAAGGCAAGCCTGCTTTATCCATATGGCCAGGGTTCCCGTACCGCAACCAACATCGAGCACGGCATGGCTCGGTCCGACATCTGCCTGTCGTCTCAGTTCGTGCTTGAACGTCCGCTCCCGCATGGTCAGGGCAACAATGGGATCGTAGAACGGGGCCAGTACAGAAAAGCGAAAGGCAGGCAGATAATCGCTGGACGCTTTGCGCATCATGTCCTCTCCAGCCATGCCTGAGCCGCGGCCGCAATCAAGCGCAGGGCGTCGCGACTGCCTGCCCCTTCACCTTTTTCAAAATCGCCCTCGACCTGGCCCATCTGATTGGTGACATGGGCAAAGCACACGACCGCCTTGTCTCGTGCCTGGGCGAAAGCATACAGGGCGGCGGCCTCCATTTCGACGGCAAGAATCCCGCGCTTTTCCGCGTGCCGAATCGCTTCTTGTGTTTCTCGGAACGGGGCGTCGGTTGTCCAAGTTGCTCCACGATAGACCGGCGGGTCTCCATCTGAGAGGGCACGGGCAAACAGATCCGACAGGTCCGACTTCAAGAATGAGAAATCCGACGGCGGCAGATAATGATAGCTCGTGCCCTCGTCGCGCAGGGCTTTTTCGATCAGGATGAAAAACGGCGGCTCTTCTTTGTGGACAATTTGCCCGGAGGACGTGACGTGGATGAGCAGCTGACAGCCGGAGGCAAATAATTCCTCGGCTACCAAAACGGCAAATGGTGCACCCACCACATGCCGGATAATACCGAACTCAATCCCGCTGAGCGTGAACCGATGTAATGTCGTGTGGTAACAGGCCCAGATGTCGTGTTCGTGCGCCTCGCCACGGCCCAGCAGACTGGCGACGATATCCCCATCCGGGTCAAGCACGCAGATTCTCGGCACCTGACCCTCCGGCAGGCCCATTTGACGCCGCGCTTCGCGCAACAGATTTTCCGGGACAAATTGCGATGGCCGGTCGTAGGCTTTGTGTTGGAGAACGGGGGGAGATGAGCGAGTGTCAGCCATAAGCGCGCTGGGAAATGTCGCTCAGCGCTCTAAAAGCGCTGCAACGCAAAGACCGCGGTTGTGGCGCGTAAGTTTTTGTAGCGCAGATTCTTCAAACGCCGGCTCCGAGATAAATAGATCTCTTCCAGTATGCCAAAGCCCAAATGGTGACAAAAGTCACAAAAGTCAGCCACAGTAAACGCTTGCCAGCGCGGCGCTTCGTACCAGCGCTCGGTGAGATCAAACACCTGCGGCATACGGCCGGCCACGAGCATTTCGAGCCGGCAGCGCCAAAAGCCCCAGTTCGGAAAGCTGACAATCGCGCGGCTGCCAACCCGGAGCATCTCACTCAGGATCATGGCCGGATCGTTCAGAAAGGGTAGAGTCTGACTCAAAATCACCGAGTCAAAACTCGCATCCGGGTAATCGGCCAGTCCCTCTTCCAGGTTTCCCTGGCGCACGCTCAGTCCACGCCGGACACAGGCGAGCATGCCCTCTTCGCTGCGCTCCACGCCTCGTCCCGTCACCTGCTTGCTACGCACCAGATATTCGAGCAGGGCTCCGTCACCACAACCCAGGTCCAAAGCCCGTGACCCGTCCGGCACCATGTCAGCAATGGCGAGGAGGTCTGAGCGCAGCAAGACCGGACTCCCGCTCGATACGATCGGACGCGGAGGCGCAGACGGTTCAGCCTCACCACTCATGCCGCGGCCTCGGTCTTTGTCTGCTCCTTTGGCGAGCCGGCGGGCGGGAAACCAGGCGGGAGGGCTACCTGCTCCGATTGGACCAAGCGCTCAAGAAAGCCGCTGAGCAGCTTGGTCATAGTTTCGACCTCAAGCAGAAACGCATCATGTCCCCATGAGCTTTGAACGTCCAAATAGGTCACATCCGCACCGGCTGCGGTGAGCGCGCTGACGAGTTCCTTGCTGTGATAGCTCGGGTAGAGCCAATCGCTGGTAAAGCTCAACACCAGGTAGCGCAGGTCAGCCGAGTTGGCAAAGGCGGCCGCCACCGACCCGGTCTCTGCGCTCAGATCAAAATAGTCCATCGCCTTAGTCACATACAGATAGCTGTTAGCGTCAAACCGGCGTGTAAAATTATGACCTTTGTATTTGAGGTAGCTCTCGACCTGAAACTCGGAACGAAACTCGTAGCCGTACCGAACCTGATCCTGGAGCCGCCGCCCGAACTTCTGCTGCATGGACTCTTCGCTCAGATAGGTAATATGGCCAACCATGCGGGCGACCGCTAAGCCGGCATCGGGCTTGAGGCCCGCGTCGTAATAGTCCCCATTATTCCAGGCCGGGTCGGCATAAATCGCCTGCCGTCCTACTTCGCTCAGGGCAATCAGCATGGGGCTGTGATGGGCGGTGGTCGCAATGGGAATGGCGGCTTTCAGTCGCTTCGGATAATGCGCTGCCCACTCAAGCGCCTGCATCCCGCCCATTGAGCCGCCGGCCACGCACAGCAGGCTGTCTATGCCCAGATGATCGATCAGCCGGACCTGAGCCCGTACCATATCCCCGATGGTCACGACTGGGAAACGCATACCGTACGGTTTACCGGTCGCCGGGTCGGGGTCTGACGGTCCGGTCGAGCCGTAGCAGCCACCCAGGACATTACTGCAAATAATAAAGAATTTATTGGTATCAAAAGCTTTACCCGGTCCGATACAGTCGTCCCACCAGCCGGTTTTGGACTCATCCGGCTGGTGGTAGCCAGCCGCGTGCGCGCTGCCGCTCAGGGCGTGCGTAATAAGAATGGCATTGGTCCGGTCGGCGTTGAGTTGGCCGTAGGTTTCATACGCCACGGTCACCGGACCAAGGGTGGCCCCGCTGTCCAACTGAAAGGGCTCGTCCTCAGCAAAAGTCAACTGCTGGGGTAGAGCAAGCCCGACCGAGCCATTCGTGCTCATGTTCTATCCCGTCACTCCTCAGAACCCACCCCGCTGCTTCGCAGCACTCCTCCCAAGAGAGGATTGTTTTCCTTTCCCCTCCTCGGAGGGGTGGCCGAAGGCCGGGGTGGGTTTCCTATTAAAACGCATTCCGCCTCGACCAGCCTACCCGGTGGCTGCGTGCAGGGCTTGTTCCAGATCCCAGATGATGTCGTCAATATCTTCCAAGCCAACACTCAGGCGGACAAAATCGACTGTTGCCCCAGCACTGATCAACTCGTCTTCATTGAGCTGGCTGTGGGTCGTACTGGCCGGGTGAATCGCCAAGCTCTTGGCATCACCGACATTGGCCACATGGCTGTGCAGCTTGAGGCTGTTAATGAACTTCTCACCTGCGGCTCGGCCACCCTTGATCTGAAAACCCATGATCGAGCCGGGCCCGAGCGGCAAATATTTCTTGGCCTTTTCATGGTCCGGGCTGTTGGCCAGACCAGGGAAAGCGACGGCGTTCACGCCGGCATGGCTCTCCAAAAACTCGGCGACCTGCTGGGCGTTGGCGACGTGGCGTTCCATGCGCAGGCTCAGCGTCTCGATCCCGAGCAGGGTCGTAAAGCTGTCAAACGGCGCCTGGCAGCCACCCACATCGCGCAGGATTTGCACGCGCGATTTGAGTATCATGGCCGGCGCTCCGAGGTTAGCGTATACCAGGCCGTGATACGACGGGTCCGGTTCGGTAAAATTCGGAAAGCGCCCACTGGTCCAATCGAAATTGCCGCCATCCACAATCATGCCGCCGATGGCGGTGCCGTGGCCGCTCAGAAACTTGGTTGTGCTATGGGTCACAATATGCACGCCCCACTCGAACGGCCGGCACAGATACGGCGTGGCAAACGTGTTATCGATCATCACCGGAATATTGTGGGCCTGAGAAATGGCCGACACTTCATCAAAGGGAAAGACCGTAATATCCGGGTTGCCCAGGGTCTCACCATAGATAATTTTGGTATTGGGCTGGATGGCCTTTTCAAACTCTTCCGGCTTGGTTGGGTCCACAAAGGTCGAGGTAATACCCATACGCGGAAAGGTATGCGCGAACTGATTAAACGTGCCGCCGTACAGCCGACTGCTGGTCACAATATGGTCGCCCTGGCCGCACAGCGCCATGATGGCCATCATCTGCGCCGCGTGCCCACTGCTGGCCGCCAGCGCCCCTACCCCACCCTCAAGGGCGGCGACCCGCTGTTCCAGCACATCGTTGGTCGGGTTCATGATGCGCGTGTAGATATTGCCGGGTTCGCTCAGCGCGAACAGATTGGCCGCGTGCTCGGTATTCTTAAACTGGTAACTCGTGGTGTGGTAAATCGGAACAGCTCGGCTGCCTGTCGTTGGGTCAGGGTTTTGTCCCGCGTGCAACTGACGCGTATTAAAGCCGTATTGGCGTTCGTTAGTGTCGTCTGCGCCCATGCGATTCTCCTCTTCGTTTCATGGCTCCTACAGTCTTAGCCGATTCCGATGCATAGGGCTATAACACGGCTCCTTCTTCCGCCTGTCCCCTCTTGGGAGGGGTGCCGCGGAGCGGCGGGGTGGGTCTGCCCGCAGGGACGTTCCAGGAACCCACCCCGACCCTACGGGCCACCCCTCCGAGGAGGGGATTCTCATTCGGCTCGGTCAATCATTGTTGTCTCAGTCAGCGTCTCTGGCTATGATGTTCGCGCTCGACAAAGCAAGGACGGCAAAGGAGTACACGTTATGGCAGGACAATTCTGTGTCTCACTGACTCACTCAAAGGATAATACCGACAAGGCAACCGTCGCCTTTGTGATTGCCAATGCCGCGGTGGGTTCAGACCAGGACACCCTGGTCTTCCTCAGCACCGAGGGCGTACGTCTGGCCGTCAACGGCTATGCCGACGATATTCATGAGGACGGCTTTGCTCCGCTCAAGGAACTGATGACCAATTTTGCGGAAGCCGGCGGCACGATATACGTGTGTTCGCCCTGCTTCAAGAAACGCGGCCTGGATGAGAACAACCTCGTGCCGGGGGCCAAGATTGTGGGTGGGGCCAAGCTGGTCGAGTTTCTGGCCGGTGGAACGCCGAGCGTGTCGTATTAGGACACACCCTGACCCTTTCCCAGAGAGGGAAAGGGAGCACGGGAATAGGAAAGCATGGACTCCGATACCCAGACGCATCCGTACCAGTCGGCAGACAGTTTTGACGGTGGAGACCTCGACTGCGGCAATGGCCTGTTACTCTTGATCCGCAAGCATATTGATCCCCTTGCCCCAGGCCAACTGCTCGAAATCCTGTCCACCGAAACCTCGGTCGTCGAAGACCTGCCGGCCTGGTGCCGTCTGACCGGAAACGATCTGATCTCCCACATCAGCCGGGGCAAACAGAACAGCTTCCTGGTTTCAAAGGGTCCGGCTCCAGACCTCCGCTCCGCTGAGCCTGAGCTAGCGACTCCCCCAAAAAAGAAAAAGAAGAAGACGAAACAACCTTCAGCACGCGAAAAGGAATACGCACCGATTACCCAACCCATCGCCGAGGTCGTGATTCCCGACCACCTTCCGCAGCCGGTCCCAGCTCCGACCATTGCTCCCCTGTCTGTCATGGGCGTCGGCAGTTGGCCGCGACCGCCCTGGCTGTTGCGCGCCCTCAACGATCATCTCGAAGGCCGCATGTCGACCGAAGAATTTGCCCAGACCGCTGATGATGCCGTGCGACTGGCGGTGGCCGCCCAGCAGCGTGCCGGTGTCGATGTGCTCACCGACGGCGAGCAGCGCCGGGATAACTACGCCAGCTTCGTCGGCGGGCTGCTCGACAACTGCCAGTTGATTCCCATTACCGACCTGCTGCCGTATGTCGATGATCCCGAAGAGTTCGAGCGCGAGTTGCGCGCCCTGGACGTTCCGGCCGGCAAAGTACGCCATCCGGCGGTTTTCGGGCCGCTAGGTAGAAGCCGCTCGCTGACCGTTCACGAGGCAAATTTTCTCGTCAGCCTGACCGACCGTCCGCTCAAGGTCGCCCTACCCGGCCCCTATCTGCTGACCCGCACAATGTGGATGGAGTGCATCTCCGACCGGGCCTATGATACGCGGGAAGAACTCGCTGTAGATGTCGTCCGGGTCTTGCGTGAGGAACTCCACTTTTTACTTGCCGCTGGCGTTTCGCTGGTTCAATTGGACGAACCCGTCCTGACCGAGGTCGTCTTCAGCGGCACCTCGAACAATCGCACGTTTATGTGTGGTGCGCTGGGAGAGAAGCGTGAGGCGGCAGCGGAGTTGGCCTTTGCCGAATCGCTCATTAATCAGACGGTCGCCAACCTGCCTCAGGAACGCCTGGCGCTGCATATCTGTCGCGGCAACTGGACGCCGGATGAAAGCGTGGCCCTGGCCGGCGACTATGAGCCACTTCTACCCCTGCTGAAGAGAGTCGCAGTGGGCACGCTCCTGCTTGAACTCTGCACGCCCCGGGCTGGGGACGAGGCCGTGCTGCGCGGCCTGCCGGACGACCGGCGTATCGGCGTTGGGGTTGTGAATCAGAAGACGCAAAGCCTTGAGACAGTAGACCAGATTGTCGCAAAGGCGGAGAAAGCCATTCGTCTTTTTGGGGCCGAGCGTCTCCTCCTGACCCCCGACTGCGGCTTTGCCACGTTTGCGGATAATCCCATCGCGTCGGCCACGCTGGCCGAACAAAAACTGACGGCCATTACACAGGCCGCAACCATTCTTCGCGACCGGCACGGCTTATAGGTCCGTGATTACCGGCCCACTCCGCCCGGAAGAACGCCGGACAGCCCCTACACACATCGGTTTGAGCCATCCCTGAATCCTGGCTCCTCGCCTATCCAGTCTGGCGTGAAACAATACTCTTACAACCCAATTGCAAATACATTAAACTCTTGGTATTAGACTCCCGTCTATCAAGAGAGAGAAAAGCTCCCTTGTGAGAAAAGGAAATAAGAATCATGCGCGATAAGAATATTATACCCCTCCAGAGCTTCATCATCCGCTGGAGCGTCGCTCTCCTCTTGCTGTTCGTCTGGGCACTACCGGCTCTTGCCCAAAACGATGGGCAACTCATCGTCGCTGACCCGGCAGCAGAGAAGCTCTACGTCTATGAACTCCCGTCACTCACCCTGAAGGCGGAGTTCGATAACATACGTATGGTTCCACAGGCGGGCTTTCTTCCCCTCAAAGGTGAACGGATTATCTTTATCAATGAAGAGGCCGCCCCGCAGGACGAGCACGGTCATCAGGATGAACACGGTCATCAGGATGAACACGGTCATCAGGATGAACACGGTCATCAGGATGAACACGGTCATCAGGATGAACACGGTCATCAGGATGAACACGGCCATCAGGACGAGCACGGTCATCAGGACGAGTACGGCCACGCTGATACCCACAGCGAGACTATTCCGAGCGGCGAGATGATCATGCTCAAGATGAATCTTAGAGGGGAACCGGCCATCATTGGCCGCGCAGTCGTGAGCTGGACGGGTGGAGTCGGCCAGATTGCAGTGCATCCAAAGATGGAATTTGCCGCAGTTGCTTCGGGCACAGTGCATGCCGAGGACGGTGACCACGAAGAGGAGCATGGCGACCATGACGAGGACCACGGCGACCACGAGGACCACGGCGACCATGACGAAGGCGCGCATGACGACCATGACATGGATGAGCATGGACATGAGGATGATCACGGCACAGGTGGAGGTACTGTCTCCGTGGTCGATTTACGCTGGTGGACTTCTTCATCCTATAGCACCATTGCCACCAACCCTATTGAGGGTGAAGCGCCCGGTATAGCAATTGCCAGAAGCCCCGACATGCTTTTACAGCGCCTCGGAAGCGAGTTGGCCTTTGCGGAGAGCGCGCCGGGTCATGACCACGAGGGCGAAGACGACCATGAGCATGATCACGAGGGTGAAGACGATCATGAGCATGACCACGAGGGCGAAGACGACCACGAGGGCGAAGATGACCATGAGCATGATCACGAGGGTGAAGACGATCATGAGGGCGAAGACGATCATGAGCATGATCACGAGGGCGAAGACGATCATGAGGGCGAAGACGATCATGAGGGCGAAGACGATCATGAGGGCGAAGACGACCACGAGGGCGACCACGCGCATGAGAACGGGCAGCCAATCGGCCGTCTGCTCATCGGCGACGCAGATACGGGCGCCCTTTCGGTCATTGACCTGGGGCACGGCGATGTAGAGCAGGACGCCTTCGACATGGGATCGCGCGCCGGACGCATATACGCCACCAAGAACGGGCGTTTCGCCATCGCCGTGGCCACCGATGCCAACAACGTCCACGTCTTCGACGGCGGCATATACATGGAGGAGCACGGCGACCATTTCGACTTGATAAATAATCCGGTGCAGAGGCTAGACCTCGATTTATCCGGCGACCGCCCAGTGCATCTGTACGTGAGTGGCGAGTGGTCCTCTATCTTTTATGACGGCTCCGGCGATGTCGTGCTGCTCAACGAACATGAGCTGGCAGAGGAAGGCGCTGATTACTCACCGCCAGTCATCAATGTCGGCCCTCAGCACGGGGGGGCGGTTCCGCTGTATGACGGACTGATAGCCACCACAACCCAGCACCCGAATTACGATTCATCCCCCGCTGATTACCGCCTCCCTGTCGGCGCCGACATCCGCGACCTCGACGGTAACGTGCTGTACAGCGCCGCTGGTTGCGACGGCCTACACGGCGACGCTGGCAACGGCCATGTCGCCGTCTTCGGATGCATCGGCGGGGTATTGGCAATCGAGGCGCATGACGGCCAGTATGAACACGTTTTCATACCTCCCCCAGCGGGCGAACCTGACGATTTCCGGCTGACTTCCGTATGGGGATACGCCGGCTTGGACCACTTCTTTGCCCTCGGCTCTGCAGTGGGGCTGTATGTGGTGGAGCCGGAAGAAGGAAGTATGATGCAGCTCATCCCGGCCAGCGAAGAACTCCTGCCGATAAACGTCGCCATCAGCCACGACGGCCATGCCCTACTGGTGCTGATGAGCGACGGCGAACTGCGGATGTACGACGCCAAAGACCTCGATCTGCTGGCATCAGCGACCGGCTTCCTGACCACTCCAGTGGAGACCGGCTTCTGGGGTCGTCCGAATATCGCTACCGCTCCCGGCGCGGTCTTCGTCACCGATTCGGTGGGTGACAAGGTGCTGCAACTCGATCCCCACGACCTCGACTTGGTGCAGCATTGGGATGTCGCCGGCAACCCCGCCAAGATCGCCTTCGTCGGTATCAAGGGAGAACCCGAAACTCACGACGCCCATGACCACGGGAGCGACCATGACCATGAGGGCGAGGACGACCACGAGGGCGAGGACGACCATGACCATGAGGGCGAGGACGACCATGACCATGAAGGCGAGGACGACCATGACCATGAGGGCGAGGACGCCCATGATCACGAAGGCGAGGACGACCACGAGGGTGAGGACGACCACGACCATGAGGACGACCATGGGGCCGAGCACGGATATCACGAAGAAGGCATTCATGAAGCCTTTCGTCTCAGTCGCCTCATCAGCAACGAAGAGGCATTCCTCAGCGATGTTGAATTAGGTTCTCGGCCTCAGGGCGATGTGATCAGCCATAAGCTGAAAGTCTATTGCTCAGCGACTGACATGGGTATTGAGTGCTCAGACATCGATGGCGGTGATCTGACGCCTGGTATCACCTTGCCCTATGACACTGCTGAACGCAGTGGTGGACGTGCGGTGTATGTGCGCCTTGCCGATGACCAGCGGACGGTTTTCTCCTTTATTCGAGATGATTCTGCGGACCCAGACGACTGGACCACATGGTCAAACGACGCCTATGTCGGCAACATCGAAACCGGGACAGTCACCCGAGTCGCCCTTGGTCCGGGACTACTGCATCGCTTTGCCCTGTCCGAAACCGTGGCGCTCTACATCCTGCAAGGCCCGCAGGGCGATCGCGCATTCCTGCTTGATGCCGACCCCCAGTCTCCGACATTCACGCAGATCAGGACAACGATTGCGCTTCCGGCCCTACAGGAGCCACTTGACCCGGACTTATCGCCATTTGCAGCGGGACAGCAGTTGCGACTGCCAGCACTGACTCCAGACGGGCAATGGGGATTTGTCACACACGGCGGAGACGGACTGATCTCTGTCATCAATACGGCTCAAGCGGAAATCGTCCAGCAGCTTGAGGTTCCCACACCGCTGGCCAGTGGTGGCTATCTCACCGCCGTCCAGAAAGAGATGAAGCTGTCAGATACAATTGGACGCTAGAGCAAATCACGATGTTGTGGAGTGCGGGCTTCCAGCCCGCATGGCGGCCAGGATGGCCGCCCTCCCAGGAGGGGGACTCCCCCCAGCCCCTCTTCGGCCGCTTGGGGCAGGCCCCTGGCCTTTCCGGCGAGCGCGGACTGGCGCGGCTACAACGTATCGTGAAACGCCTTAGGGTTGCGGGCCCTCGCCTCTGAGCGGGGGCCGGGGCGACCGCCCGAGCCTAGGCCACGCAGCGATCGCACAGGCCGGTAAGTTGCACTTCAAAATGGTGATTTCTGATTGCCCAAGGCGTACGGTCGGGTGCAGATACCTCGATGCTCGTATCGGGCAGACACTCGACCTCGCCACAGTCAGTACAGGTAAAATGAGGATGTTGTTCGGTCTGACCGTGCGCATTGTTACGGAGTTCAAAACGCCAGACGTGATCGCCATGATCCGTTCGCGACAAGAGCCCAACGTCGGTGAGGTCGATGAGGTTCCGATAGAGTGTCGCCCGGTCCAATCCCGCCGGTTCCAGGGCTTCGGCGATCTCCGCATGGCTCATAGGAGTAATTGCCTGCTGAAGCCGCTGCAACACGGCAACACGGGGGCCTGTGCTCCGCAGCCCGGTGGATCGAACCAGGGCGCGGAGTTCTGCGATTGATCGAACGATTCTTTCCTTTTTCATAGCGCCACCTATCTTACCGATTTCTGTAACTTCCGGCAACAAAAAAGTGCCGTAAATCTACTGCTTACAACCGACAACGGAAGGCTAGGTGCCTCCCCACTCCACACTTCTCCTCTATGTGAGATCTCCATCATGATAATCTATTTACAATATAGTTGCAAATACATCAAATACTTGATACTAGAGACCCGTGATGGACCGTGTTTCGTTTTCCCAGGGTTCACCGTCCCTCAATCCCTCTCCGGGCAGAGGAGAGAGGGTGCTATGAGCGCCTGTCTTCCTTGCCCGGCCCCCCGACAGAGTTTCCCTCCTGTTACTCTGTTGGGGGTGCCTTTTTGTCTCACTCGACCGGCTCTTACTTTATGCTGTCTGTAAAAACACTCTTCGAGCACGCTCCCAGCATCCCCATCTACGTCATTTCCGGCTTCCTGGGGAGCGGCAAGACAACCTTCCTGCAGGGCCTCCTGGCTTATACCGCGTCACAGGGTCTCAAGCCGGCGGTTCTGATTAACGATTATGGAGACGTGAGCACCGATGGTGAACGCCTCCGGGGGCAAGGCTATCCGACCAAAACGTTTGCCGATGGTTGTATTTGCTGTACGCTGCGGCCGGATTTGAACTCCGCCCTCACGGCCCTTATCGCCCAGCAGCCCGATATCATCTTTATCGAAGCAACCGGGCTGGCCGACCCGGTCCGCCTGTTGGATCAACTCACACAGATAGAGATGCTGTCACGCGCGTTTGTTGCCGCGATGATTGCCGTTATCGACGTGCGGGGCTCATCCCAACAGATGGCAGGCTATGGTCTGCATTCATTTACCGAGACGGCAGACTTCGTCTTGATTAACAAATGTGACCTCGCCCATTGGATGCAGCTCGCAAGAACGGCTCAAGAAGTCCAACGCAAAAACTCCCGGGCCAAAATCCTCCTGACCACGTACGCCGATGTGGATTTTTCTGAGGTGCTGAGTCAGCAGGGAACTCGGTCGGCCTCCGCCACCGCTCGCGCGCCCCGGCATGACCATTTCCACACCCTGACCTATCGCGCTCCGTGTTCCTTTATCCCGGAGCCCTTTGCCGAAGTGATGCAAGCACTACCCGACGAGGTCTGGCGGGCGAAGGGCTTCGTTCGCTTTCACGACTCCTCGAAACAGTGGGAGTTACAGTTCACTGGAAAAGAGTTTTTTATCGGACAGGTATCCCTGACCCCACAACCTCAGGATCATCTGGTGTTTATTGGCGCGGCGTTTGACCGCTCGGCGCTTCTTACTGCACTCGATTCTTGTCTCGTACCGCATTAGGACCGTGGCGGCCTGGGTCGGCTTGACAATCCCCGGTCGTTCTTTAATGATGTTTCTATTACAACTATTATGCAACAAGGAACTCCCATGCGCACAACACTCGTGATCGCTCTCATCTCGGCCACCTCCATCCTTTTGTCCCCGCCAGGCGCCAGCGCCCAGGCCGGCGACCCGGCCGAGGTCCAAGCCCTCCGCAGTCAGGTTGACCGTCTTGAGCAAACTGTCGAGCAACTCCAGCAAACCATTTTGCAAATGCAGAAGGAATCGACCTCACGAGATCAGGCACTCAAGCAACAAGTCGAAGCACAAGAAGCGCAAGTCCAGGCAATACAGCGACAACAAGTTGATCGTATGGCCGCCCAGGTTGACTCTCCGTTAGACCAGGCGCTGGATGAACTCGGCGTCCCGGATTTTGAGCCAGCAGCACCGGACCGGCGGGCGCTCTGGTCACAGCCGCTGGGCGGGGGCGCGCAATTGCGCTTGATTGACATTGCGGCCGATGTGCTGCTCTTCGCCGGCGGCTCCAGCGAGCGGGATGCGGCAATTTCGACGCTACAGGGTGGTAGCCACGACCCGAAACAACGCGGCTTCACTCTGGGCCAAGCTGAATTTTCCCTGTCCGGTGCGGTTGACCCCTACTTTACCGGCGATGCGCATATCCTCACCTCGGTCAACCCAAGCACCGGGGAGACCACGCTTGAGCTTGAAGAGGCATTTCTCACCTCGTCGGCCCTGCCCTACGATCTTCAGCTTGAGGTCGGCCATTTTCTGACCGAGTTCGGTCAGATCAACCCGCAACACCCCCACTTCTGGGATTGGATCGATCAACCGGTGGTCAACTCTCGCATGTTCGGCGGAGACGGCATGCGGCAGGCCGGTTTTCGGGCTTCGTGGCTTCCTCCCACACCGTGGTTTTCCGAGTTTCACTTCGGCATGCAGAACGCCAATGGCGTGACCATGGCCAGCTTTCTGGGCGGAGAACTGGCCCATGTCCACGGGGGCGGCGGCCACGGCGGTGAAGACGAACACGGCCACGGCGGTGAAGACGAACACGGCCACGGCGGTGAAGACGAACACGGCCACGCTCAGGAGCCGACCGGCGGCATTCATGGTGACGGCATCGCCGGCCGGCCGATTATCGCTCAGGACGTGCGCGGCTTTGGAGATTTCCTCTATCTGACTCGTTTGGAAAACTCGTTCGACTTCACCGACGATGTGACCGCGGTGTTCGGCTTGTCCGGTCTGTACGGGCCAAACTCGACCGGGCGAGATGCCGACACTTGGCTGTACGGGCTGGACATGAAGTGGCGCTGGCAGCCGCCCAGCAATTTCGGCTATCCGTTCTTGACCTGGCAGACCGAGATCATGAAGCGCGACTATCACGCGGCTCGCTATACTCAGGAGACCGAGACCGGCGATCTCGCCACCCTGCCGGGCCGCACGCTCAAGGACTGGGGCCTGTACACCCAGCTCTTGTACGGGTTTCAGACCAATTGGGCCGCCGGCCTGCGCTATGAGTACGCCGGCGGGAGTGGGCAGAGCATCGGCGGACGTAAGAACGACCCGTTCCGTGATGACCGCCACCGCCTCTCTCCGTTGCTGGTCTGGCGGCCGACCGAGTTCTCGCGCATCCGGCTTCAGTACAACTACGATATCGCCAGCCACCTCAAGGACGACGCGCATACCATCTGGCTCGGCTTCGAGTGGCTGTACGGGGCACACGCCGCGCACCAATTCTAAGCGAACAGCAGGAGAATAGGCCCATGTTGATATTCCGTTTTCTTATCTCTGTCATAACACTTGTGAGTCTGGTTACCGGCTTGTGGTTGACCCCGTTCGCTCAGGCTCAGCCGCTCAAAGCCTGTGCCACGGTTCCCGACCTCGGCAGCCTGGTCCAGGAGATCGGCGGCGAGCAGGTCATGCTGACCGTCTTTGCCAAGGGTACGGAAAACGCCCACTTCGTGGTACCCAAGCCGAGCTTCATCAAGGCCCTGAGCACCTGCGATGTGTATGTCCAGATCGGGCTGGACCTGGAAATCGGCTGGGCACCGCCCCTGCTGCAAAATGCCCGGAACGGCGCTATTCTCCCCGGCGGCCAGGGCCATATCGATGCGTCCACGGCCATTGCTCCGCTTGAGGTCCCGAGCGTGCCGGTCGACCGCTCCATGGGAGATATCCATCCATCCGGCAACCCGCACTATCTGCTCGACCCCATAAACGGCCTCCGTGTCGCACGGCTACTGCGGGACCGGCTGAGCGCCCTCCGACCGGCCAACGCGCCGTATTTCGCCGAGCGCTATGCCGACTTCCGGCGGCGTTTGGGCGTGGCCCTGGTCGGCCAGGCGCTGGCGGACGCCTACGACTTCGAGAAGCTGACAGTGCTGGCCCGGCACGGACGGTTGGACAGTTTTCTCAAGAGTCAGGGCCAGGAGGCGCTGCTGGGCGGCTGGCTCGGCAGCCTGCGGCCCCATGCCGGCAACAAGCTCGTCGGCGACCATAACGCCTGGGTGTATTTTGCCGGACTCTTCGGGTTCGACATGGTTGCCTATCTCGAACCCCTGCCTGGCATGCTCCCAACCACGAAACATATGGGCGCGGTGATCGAGTTGATGAAGACGAACAGGGTGAAAGCCATTCTGACAGCGACCTATTACGATCCCCGCTATGCCCAATTCGTCTCCGAGAACTCCGGCGCGACCGTCGTTCCCATGGCCGAACAAGGCGACTCTCGCCCTGGGACAGCGCACTACCTTGATATGGTTGACTACAATGTGAAGCAGCTCTCAGCAGCGTTAGGAGGAACATCATAGAGTCTTCACCAGCTCTCCCTCTTTTTCCTAAGCCAGGTACAGCCCCTCTGTGGGTTGACCAGGTCGGGGCGGGACTGTCGCTGGCCTGCGCCCTGCACTGCCTGGCAGCCCCCCTGCTCCTGTCTCTGCTCCCGTTCGTGGGGCTCGGCTTTTTTGCTGACGAATCGGTGGAAACCCTGCTTCTGGGTACCTCACTCGTACTGGCCGTGGGGAGCCTGTGCTGGGGATTGCGCATTCACCGCCAACGCCGTACTCTGCTGCTGCTCGGGGCGGCGCTCCTGCTTATCGTCGGTGGACGCTTTTCTCCCGAAGAGACGACCGAGGTCGTGAGTGTCGTTCTCGGGGCCGTGCTGCTGGCGTGCGGGCATCTGCTGAACCGACATCTGTGCAAGACCTGCTTGCAGTGTCAGGACAGCCCCATGGACAGCGATGTTGTGCTGGAAACGACCAATCTGTCGGTCGGGTATGGCAACCTTGTTGTGCTCGGGCGCGTTAATCTGACGATCCGGGCTGGTGAATTGTGGTTCGTGCTGGGTCGGAACGGCAGCGGCAAGACCACCCTGCTTCATGCCTTGCTCGGACTGCTCAAGCCGCAGACGGGTCGCCTTCACCGGCAGGTAGCCAACGGGGTCGGATTCGTGCCGCAGCGCTGTGACATCAATCCCACGCTGCCGATTACGATTCGCGAGTTTGTCGGCCTGGGTCTGGTCGGTACCGGCCTGAACCGGGCCACACAGATGGAGTATCTGGACCGAGCGCTGCGCACACTTGGTCTGGACCAACTGGGGCATAAGAACTACTGGACGCTGTCGGGCGGTCAGCGCCAACGCGCACTGGTTGCCCGGGCGCTAGTGAGACGCCCTGCCCTGTTGATTCTGGACGAGCCGACGAACAATCTTGACCTGGCCGCGGAAAACGACTTTCTACAGACCTTGGCCGATATTCACAAGCGGGAGCACAACACCAGTCTGTTCGTCACCCATAATCTTGGCCTGGCCGAACGCTATGCCACCCATATCGGCCTGGTTGCGCAGGGGACCGTTATTGCCGGTCCCAAAGCCCAGGTGCTGAATGAGTCCAACCTGGATCGCGTCTATGGTCGCGGCCAGCGTGTTCATCTGCACGTCTCACCAGAGGATTCGTCCGAGCTGCACTCCCAGGCTCCGGAATGATCGACAGTTTTGTGAGTTCGTGGCCGCTCTTCCAGAACGCCTATCTGTCCGGCTGGTTGATTGGTATCCTGCTGTCACTTATCGGGGTGCTGGTGGTGGCCCGCGATCAGATCTTCATCGGCGCGGCGGTCTCGCAAGCGTCGTTGTTGGGCATTGCCCTGGGCATCTGGTCCGGCAGCCTGCTCGGTCCGGATTCCTGGTGGAACTCTGATCTGGTCCACTCCCTCATGGGCGGGCTGTTTGCCGTGCTGGCCGCCTTTCTCACCACGGGCGGCGGACGGTGGGCCGGCCAGGAAACCCACGAGGCCATCACCGGCTGGGTCTTTCTGTTCTCGGTGAGCGCCTCCATTCTGCTGCTCTCCCACAGCCCACACGGCATGGAGGAAGTCAACCACCTGTTGTCCAGCACGATCATTGGGGCGCGGACCGAAGATGTCTGGATTTTTGCCGGTATGACGCTGCTGACCGGCTCGGTCCTGGCGGTGTATTACCGCTCCGTCCTGCTGATCACCCTTGACCCAGTCATGGCCCGCGCGGCCGGTCTGAGAACCGGGCTCTGGAACGGCCTGCTCTCGACCTGGCTCGGTCTGACCGTCGGGTTTTCTATCCATGTTTCCGGCGTCGTGTTTGCTTTTGCGAGCCTGGTGCTGCCGGCCCTGGTTGCCAAGAGCCTGGGTCGGACGGCCGGCAGCCTGTTCATCCTGGCTCCGCTGGTCTCTCTCGGTATGAACGTCTTCGCCTTTATTGTGGCGGATGCGTACGATTACCCCCCCGGCCAGATGGCCGCCGCCTGCCTCGCCCTGCTGTTGGCCGCGACCTGGCTCTTTCGCGCAATGCGACCACGTTAGATGCCCGTCCTTTTCGTCGAGTTTTTCTTTCTGCTCCGTCCATGAAAAGATATGAGGACAGAGGCAGAGGGAGGGCGACGGATGGAGAACGCACTGGGCTCCCCGTACTGGCTGCGGGTCGGGATCATCCTGGTTGTCACCACCATGCTCTATAACGTGGTAGAGGCAGTTATTGCGCTGTGGGCCGGTGTTGAAGCGGCGAGTATTGCCCTGATTGAATTTGGCTCCAACAGCGTCATTGAACTCGTAGCCGCCAGTGTCCTCATCTGGCGGCTACGCATTGAGGCGCGGGGAGCGGATTCTGACCGGGTCGCCCGCGCGGACCTGGTGGTCCATCGCTTTGTGGGCTTATCTTTTATGGCCCTCGCCCTGTATGTCCTGATCCAGTCCGTTTGGATGCTATGGCATCGAGAGGTGCCGAGCGCGAGTACTATCGGCATGCTACTGGCCACAGCCTCATTCATTATTATGCCGCTGGTCTCGTTCGGGAAGTTGCGCGCGGCAACAGAGGTCGGCAGCCGGGCGCTACGGGCCGAGGCCAAGGAGACGCTGGCCTGCTCCTATCTATCGTTTACCCTCTTGCTCGGACTTGGGGCAAACGCGGCGCTGAGCTGGTGGTGGGCCGACCCGGTCGCCGCCCTGCTGATGATTCCCTGGTTGGTGAAAGAGGGGCTGGAGGGCCTGTCGAGCAAGGAGCACGAAGCCGAGTCACGAGTCGTCCAGGCGTCCGTCAATTCTTCATGACACGTCTCCACGCGAGTGAACGACCTTAGCTTTACAACAGGACAGCCACTACATCTGGCTTGTATTGGCAACTCTGAGGGGATAGTGCCGCGTGCTCCAAATTGGTAGGCTGACCCAGCCCGGTCAGAGGATGCTTCGAGCACGGCTTTCGGTGGAACGCGATTATGATAGCATTTTGGGTAGCTGGAGCGACTTTTGTCCTGACCCTTTGTGGCGGGCTGCTCGTTTTACGCCTCCAGGTCTATCAGGGCATGGTTTTTGCCTTCTGCGCGGGTGTATTGATTGCCGGGGCGTTGATGGAGGTGATTCCAGAGTCCCTGGAATTGCTCTCAACCACCGGCTCGACCTTCCATCATCATCATATCTTGTTGTCCTGTGCTTTGGGGTTTCTGTGTTTCTATCTCGTCGAGCATCTCACTCATCAGCGAGAGACACCCGCCGAACAAGCCGCGCATCATGCTCACGCCCCACACGCTGGCATCTGGGGTGCAACCGGCATTCTGGTGCATAGTCTTTTTGATGGGTTTGCCATAGGCCAAGGCTTTCACGCTGGCGAGCATGTGGGCTGGGCGATTGCCCTGGGTATTACGCTTCACAAAATAGCGGACGGCGCGAGTATTGCCGGGGTCATGCTCGGTACGCAGCAGACCGTTCGGGCCACCAGAATCATGCTCGTTCTCACCGCGCTGGCACCACTTGCCGGCGTCTATGCCCAGTCGTTCGTGACCTTTCAAACAGCGCTACTCGCCCTGTTGCTGGCGTGGTTTGGCGGAGTCTTTCTCTATCTGGGGGCTGGGAGCCTCCTCCCCGCAGCGCATGACGCCAGCCACTCACGCCAGCTCCCGGTGGCAACCCTTGCCGGTGTACTGTTTGTCTACGGAGCCCAACTCCTGACGCATCATTGAGAAGAGTCAGGCCGCGTCGCTATGACTCCGGCTTTTTCCAATGCCTGAATTTCGGCCTGCGTCCAGCCAATCTCGGTTAACACCTCGGCGGTGTGTTCACCATACAATGGAGAAGGACGAGCCAGCCGTACCGGCGTCTCGGACAGTTTCGCCGCCGGACCCAGCACTTGTACGGTCCCCCCAACCGGGTGTTTCATCTCCTGCACCATACCACGCGCTTGAATATGCGGGTCGGCAAAAACCTCGGCGTAATTTGAGATCGGACCGCACGGGACGCCGACCTCTTCGAGCACGGCGAGCCAGTACGAGCGCGGCTGCTGGGTGGTCACCGCTTCTATTTCTTGCGTGAGTTGATGACGGTTTTTGACGCGGAGACCATCTTCCACGTATTCGGGCCGGTCTAGCAATTCGGGGCGTCCAATAGCATGGGCAAACTTCTCCCATGTACGGGTATTGGCTGCACCCAGATTGATATAGCCGTCTGCGCAGCGAATCGCCTGATACGGGGCTGACATACGATGGGCCGAGCCCATGGGCTCGGGTATACCTCCGGTTGAGAAGTATTGGGTCGATTCCCAGACCGACAGGGCCACACCCGCTTCCAGCAACGACGTATCAATATATTGGCCCTCGCCTGTTTTGAGCCGATGAATGTAGGCGGCAAGAATGGCTTGTTCGGCAAAGAGACCGGCCCCGAGGTCGGTCACTGGAATCCCGCATTTGACCGGTGGCCTGCCTTCCTCGCCCGTCACGGACATAATACCGGACATGCCCTGGGCCACGAGATCAAAGCCCCCTTTGTGCGCGTACGGGCCGGTTGAGCCAAAGCCGGATACCGAGGCATAGATGAGGCTGGGATGCTCCTGCTTCAGACTGTCATAGTCCAAGCCGAATCCGGCCATCACACCTGGACGATAATTCTCTACCACCACGTCAGCCTGTCGGGCGAGTGTCCGCACGATATCCTGAGCGCGGCGGTCTTTGAGATTGAGCACGATACCGCGCTTGTTCCGGTTGACCGCCCAATAGCCGGCGCTCTCCATCCCCTGCCGTTTGCCCATACGCCGGGTGGTATCACCACCGGGCGGCTCGACCTTAATGACATCGGCTCCCAAGTCCCCAAGGAGCATGGCGCAAAACGGCCCGGCCATGACCTGGGTAAATTCCAGGACGCGAACTCCCGTGAGTGCCTGTTTCATATCTTCCCCTCATTTCTCATGGACTCAGCGTTCTCATACCAAGGCTGGCCGGAACAAAACAAGCCGAGACCTGGGGCGTATGAGCGTTCGCCCAAGAGCGATATGCACTGGAGAGAACAGGGAGAAAAAAGGCAAGGGAAAGGATGGGCCGACCGGGAGTCGTCCTTACGAGCGACGATGCTCGTGGTGACGTTTTGATTCGTTCTCCCCGTAGTGAACAACCCCTTTGTCAATCCGGATGGTGAAGCAACAGGCCGGATCCGTACACGCCCAGACTTTGAAGTCGAGATCCGCCCCCCGCGGACCGTAATCAGACAGGGGGACAAGCACTCCTTTTGGACATTTTCGACACCGAGGAAGATCCACGCCAACCACCTCCAAGGGCAACCAATTAAACCTATACCTATAGTATGCCAGAGAAAAGGTTTGAGAGACAAGATCTTTTTCAAAACGTTATGCCCGCCGAGAAGGATCAATCTTCTCCCGTGGGTCCGGCTCAGGGGTTTTGAGCATCTCATAAAGGTGGTATGCATCCCTATGGAGTACACGGACCAACATCAAGCGGATCAATAAGGTGGACAACAATGGATGTTTTTAAGCAGGTCGCCGCCCAGATTGCTTTTTCGTCCGAGAAGATGAAAAAAGTCAATCTGTTTACGACCGACCGCATGTTCTGCGATGTGTACTGCTTTGAGCCCGGACAGGAGCAGACGCCCCACACGCATACTGGCTCCGACAAAATCTATTACGTGCTTGAAGGACGGGCCACGATCCGGATTGGACAGGAAACCAGGGAACTCGGGGCTGGCGACATTGCGATGGCTCCGTCCGGGGCCGAGCACGGCGTCAGCAATACCAGCGCCGAGCAACTGACCGTCCTGGTTTTCATGGCCCCGAGACCGTCATAGGAAAGGCATATGGAAGAACGCGACGCCGTCACCGCAGCAAACCAGGCCTTTTACCGCGCCTTTGAAACGCTGGACATCAAAGAGATGGAAAAGGTCTGGCTGCAAGCCAGCCACATCAAATGCGTCCATCCGGGATGGCCGCTCCTGGCAGGCTGGGGGCCGGTGATGGCGAGTTGGGAGCGGATTTTTGCCAATACACAATCCATGCGGTTTGACTTGACCGATGTCCGTGTCGAAGTGTCCGGGAGCCTGGGCTGGGTGGTCCTCATCGAAAACCTCGAATCGGGCGGACCGGACGGCATCTCCCGGTCACGGATTTTGACGACGAATCTGTTTGAAAAGCAAGACGGCCAGTGGTTTATCGTGCATCACCATGGCTCGCCGATTTTCGCCCCATCAACTCCGGCCGCAGAGCAACTGCATTAACGCGACTCGCCTTGCCCGCTTTACCAGGCCAATGGTAGAGTAACACGACTGAAAAGAGCCACGAACAGGAGGATGTAGGACGGATGCTCATACCAGCGACGCAGTTGCGCGTGGGGGCGCTTGTCATCTATCAAAACGATCTCCATCGCATCATGGATTTGATACACGTCACCCCCGGCAATAAGCGCGGCTTTGTACAAACCAAACTTCGCAATCTGCGGAGCGGCTTACAAACAGAGCATAAATTTAGCTCGAACGACAAAGTCGACCGGGTCACGCTCGAACAGCGGGAAATGGAATATCTGTACGAATCCGGCGATGAATACTGCTTCATGAACTCCGAGGATTACGAACAGATTACCTTGTCGAGAGACCTGCTTGGCGATTCGGTGCACTATCTTGTCCCCAATATGAAGATCACCCTCGATCTGTACGAAGGCAATCCGGTTGGCATCAGCCTGCCGAAGACGGTTGATCTCACCGTGACCGACACCCCACCCGCCATGAAGGGGGCAACCGTCACCAACGAGTTGAAGCCGGCCACCATGGAAACCGGTCTCGTCGTCCGCGTTCCCGGCTTTATCGACATCGGCGAATCCGTTCGGGTAGATACCGACACCGGGGAATATGTCTCCCGGGCCAAATAGGCCGAACAGCGACACGAGAAAGCGCCGGACATGAAACGTTTTTTCCTGGGGCTGGGTGTCGGCCTGATTCTGGCGCTATGCGGCCTCGGAGCGGGCATTACGTTTCTGGTCTACACGCCAGTGAAAGCCGCCGGCACCATCGTCAAACCGATCCTGCTGATCGACCACGAGCGCATCGCCGTCTGGAAACTCGTCCTGGAGCCCGGCCAGTCTACCAGACAGCATACGCACGAGTTTGACGAGGTGGTGATTTGCCTTGAGGGCTCAAAGCTCAGGGCAACACTCGCCGGACCGGAACCCGAACGCCAGACGTATTATCCTGAGGCCGGCCAAGTCATTATGCCCCCGGTCAAAGGTGTAACCCACACGCTGACCAACGTCGGCGACACACGCTACAGCCAGATTTCCATTGAGTTAAAGGAGTAGCCTCGTAGATAAAGAAAGAGAAACATCGGTAGTCGGATTGTATCTGCTCAGACTGCGTGTGTACGTGATAGCCGGTCCAGACTCAGTACATCGGCGACTGCCAAAGTTTTAACGCCAGGAACCGCCTGGTCATGCAGGCTGACCAGACCGGGTTCAAAATCCGGGTGGAGTTTGCAAAATTCGAACACACCACTGAGCCCCTTGAGGTCAGTTGGCGCGGTTTTCACCTCCACCGCATAGCGCTGATCGAGGGGACCGATCACCACAAAATCAACCTCGTGGTGTCGGTGCCGCCAATAGAAGGTATCCCAGCCCGCTTCGATAAACCGTGCACCAATAGCGTTCTCAAAATACCGGCCAAAACGTTCGGTATTGAGCGGGGTGGTGATTGGACGTTCAAAAGCCCGCAGTAGTGCATTATCGTGAACAATCAATTTAGGGCTACTTTTCCGGCTCCGAAACAATGAGGTGCTATATTTTTCCACACCTGTTACCAGGAAAGCTTGGGCTAAGAGACGCAGATAATGTTGGAGGGTTGGCAGGCTGCCCCGCTCTTGTAGATTTCCCTGGAGTTTTGCCAGGCTCAACACCTGGGCCGGTAGGGAAACAGCCGCGCCAAAGACTTGGCGCAGTAAAGCAGGAGACGCAACAGGGTGCAACTACAACAGGTCTCTGCCTAAAGCCGGCTCCACAATCGCGTCCCTCACATAGGCTCCCCAGCGTGGAACATCGGCCAAGAGAGGAGCGGCACCTGGGTAACAGCCAAATTCGATAAACTCTTCGACCGACTGGCCAAAGACATTCTTGGCCTCCTGGTAATTCCAGTGCTCGGCGCGTATCAGCTCAAAACGCCCAGCCAAAGTTTCGGTTAAGCCTTTTTCAACAAGCAAAGCCGAAGAGCCA
Organism: uncultured Binatia bacterium (SeqCode); assembly: GCA_965243855.1. Taxonomy (GTDB): domain Bacteria; phylum Desulfobacterota; class Binatia; order Bin18; family Bin18; genus Bin18. The sequence goes on from CBDEWE010000003.1 coordinate 1,781,507, forward strand.
GCCACAACAACTTTTATGCCCGTTCTCCGGTCCCAGGCCGCCTTGAGCGCCGGAGCCCAATTGGTAATTTTTTGGACTTCATCAATGGCTAAAATCCGCTCCCGCGTGTGTTCGGCCTCGGCCCACCATTCCGCTATGACTTCAGCCGGCAGAGGGGTCGGATAATCCGCGGAGTGATAGATACCGCGGTGACCGAGCGCAGCCTGGAGAGCAGTCGTCTTTCCAACCTGACGTGGCCCGACAACGACTTGGAGATGCGGCTGCTTTTCGGCCAGTCAGTCTCGAATAATGCTGACAAGAAGACGGTTTTTCCCCACAATGTTGGGAGATTAGCTCAGTTGAGACAATTTGTAAAACAGACTTTATAAATTTCCTCAAATTTCTTCAACGGACAAATGACGAAAGGTCAGCCTTGGAAAAAGTCGGCCCCTATCCACCAAAATAGTTTTTGGGATTTTCGACTGTCATGGTATGGATGGTGCCCTCGCTCACCCCTGCTCTGCTCAGTTGTGGAATGATATTTTTCAGGATGTGCGAATAGTTCCAGTTTGGGCAGGACTCAATGAACTGCTCCCACGCCTTGCTCGGGCGGCCCATCATGCAGTGCACGGCGTCGTGCGACAGCATAATCCGGTCATACCCAACAGCCAGGAGACCGATGAGGGAGGCCAGGCGCATTTTATCGGAAGCGATGGTTTCGACTCCAAAGCGGTCAAAACCGATCCAGGCGCCCCGCTCAAGTACGTCAAAGTAGTAGCGCATATCACCCACACCACACGCATGGCCGATCATCACTCGGTTAAAATCAACCCCCTCGTCTTCAAAAACGTCCAAGGTCTCCCGTCCGAACGGGCCTAACTCATCGTTGTGGCACAGAATGGGCATACCCGTGGCCCTATGCGTCCGCGCTGCGGCCCGTAAACACGTCTCTTCATGCTTACCAATACTCGTCGCCGTCTCGGTCATACCCGGAATCCCACCGGTTGCGGTTTTAATGATACCGGCCTTAATCCTAGTATTCCCGATCCCCTCAATGATCTCACGCACATAGACCTCGGCGATATCGTCCGCCTCCAGACTCCGAAAATGTGGCGGGATGCCCAAGGCTTCGTTGTACAAGCCGGTGGCGATGATGACATTCAGCCCAGATCGCTCGGCGCATTCAGCGGCGAATTCCGGGTCGCGACCTAATTCCATGGGACAGGGATCAACAAACGAGGTTACTCCCAGCTCTTTGATCTCTTTGAGCTTTTCTACCGCACTATCGACCTCTTTCTTACGATCAAAACCGGTATTGTCCCATTCATAGCCGGGGAAGCCGGCCGTCAGATGCTCATGTACGAGCGTAAACCCCAACTGGTCCGGGGTGGTGTCGCCAAGAACGGTTTGTACCTTTGCCATCATATTCCCTCCTCTATGATGTTGACCGTTTCTCCCTATCCCAGCCGAAACAAGGATGTATAGGCGCATCGATCATGCCGCGGCCGGCTGCCAGGTCTGGCGCATGATCTGCAAGGCCTCATCTATGTCCGCTTGTGATATGCCGTAGTGCGTCACGGCGCGGAAGCGTTCGCCACCGATATCGCCGATTTTGACGCCGACCTGTCCGAGCACTTCGGCAAAAGAACCGCCGTTGGCGTGGGGTGTCGGCACGGAAAAGATCACGAGATTGGTCTGGACCGTCTCCAGATCAATATGCACGCCTGGCAGTTCAGCCAGGCCCTCAGCCAGCCGCCGGGCAGTCTGGTGGTCTTCGGCCAGACGCTCTATCATCTCGTTCAAGCCCACGATTCCTGCCGCGGCAATGATACCAGCCTGGCGCATCCCGCCGCCGACCATTTTCCGATAACGTCGAGCCCGCCGGATAAACTCTTGACTCCCACACACGAGAGAGCCGACCGGAGCGGACAGTCCTTTGGACAGACAAAATTGGACCGAATCGACAGACTGGGTTAAGGCAGGCACCTCACAGCCCAAAGCCACCGCGGCATTAAAAATACGCGAGCCGTCAAGATGTACCGGCACGCCGGCCGTATCGGCCAGGCGACGGACAGAGCGCAGATACTCGACCGGCAGGACCGTCCCCCCGCAACGATTATGCGTATTCTCCAAACAGATCAGACCCGGCGGGGCGTAGTGCTCATCAGCGGGATATATAGCCCGTTTGATATCCGGCAGGGCGAGTTCTCCCAAACGGCCCGTAGGCACAGTGTGAAAGGCCAGCCCACCCAGAGCCGACGCTCCCCCGGCTTCATATTTGAAAATATGACACTGGTCGCCAAGAATAACATCCTGTCCCCGGGTGCAGTGGCTCAGCAGGGAGACCAGATTTCCCATGGTTCCACTGGTCACCAGCACAGCGGCCTCTTTGCCTATCTTTTCCGCGGCAAGCTCTTCCAGCCGATTGACAGTCGGGTCTTCGCCCATGACATCATCACCCAACTCGGCACGCGCAATGGCGTCGCGCATGGCTTGGCTTGGCAAGGTTACCGTATCGCTCCGAAGATCAATCATCGTATATTCCTCACGTCCTCGGTCCACATGCGTTTATCGTCTGCGTAACCATTCGGTCTCACGGCGCTCGCGCTTGGTTGGACGCCCACTGCCCCGTGACCGGAAAGACGGCTGATCAAAGAAATCAAAGTCGGCGTCTTGCGGCGGCGAATGGTCCTCATACAGTAAACGGGCTGCAGTTGCCGGGCCCCGCTTATCAGAGACCGCCAGCACCTTGAGTTTCTTGAGTCCATGCGGATGGGGGAACTCAAGCGTATCATCCACCCGCACCAGCTTATGCGGTTTTGCCGCATGCCCGTTGACCTCGACCTTCCCGACCTCACAGGCTTCGGCCGCCAGCGAGCGGCTCTTATAAAACCGTGCGGCCCACAGCCAGCGGTCGGCCCGCACTGCCGGTGCGCTCGTATCGGGTACCGAGTCCGTCGATTTTTTTGCTCTTCGACTCATGGGAGGAATGCCGTCGCCCTACCCGCCAAACGCATCCAGGACCGCGTTGACACCTCGCTCATAATCACCGTCAATCGCGGTCGGATACAATATCACATACGACGCTCCGGCCCGCTCAAACTCGTCAAGCTTTTTCTGGCACTCCTGCGGGGTACCCAGAGCGGCAACCTGCTCTGCCATTTCTTCGGACACGGCTTCGGCGGCCGCGGCCATGTCGTTCTTTTGGGCCGCCGCCATAATACCGGCAGCTTCTTTCTCAAAGCCCTGTCGGACAAAGAGTCGGTTATAGTACGGCATACGTCCGTAAAAAGACAAAGTTTGTCGCACGGAGCGGAGCGCAACCGCTTTATCTTCGCACACACAACAGTGCATGATGAGCCCGATTTGGACATCCGCAGGCGACCGCCCAGCCTCTTGCGCGCCGGTCGCAATTCCTTCCACCACTTCGTGCAGCCCGTGTGGCGCGTAATTCAGCGGCAGGCTGCCGTCGGCCAGTTCGCCGGTCAGGTGAATACTCTTGGGCGAAATACCGGCCAGATAAATGGGAATCTCGTTATCGGCTTTCATCGACGGCAGCCCGAGCGCCGCCGCCGCCTCATCTTTCCCATCAAAGATGTTCCGCACCGCCTGTACATATTCCCGCAGGGCGGTCAGCGGCTTGGCCATATCTATACCGAACATGCTGTTTAACGGGACATGACTGGTGCCCAGGCCGAGCAAGAGACGTCCCGGAGCAAGACGATCTATGGTCATAGCGTGCAGGGCCGCAATGAGCGGGTTGCGCAGATAGAGGTTGGTAATTCCCGTGCCGACCTGGATTTCCGAGGTCACGGATGCCAGGTGCTGGGCGAGTGCCAAAGAGTCGGTAAACGATTCCGTCACCAGAAAATTGCGCAGGCCACGCTCCTCTGCCTTTTTGACATAGGCGGTGTACTGATCCAAAGAACCTGGAGCCATATTGCTCATTATCAACATACCGGGAGTTGCCATATCGAGTCCTCCTGAGGTGAGATCAACCCTTCAAATCACAAGCAGTCGGGAGCCGCAATGGAATACCACTATTCGTCAGAAAGGAGAGGCGGAGCGTTTTGCGCCAGCACACCGAACTCTTCTTTGACCGCAACCCCACTCAGTTGTGCTCGCCGCATGAGTTCTGCCAGACGCAGGATACGGTCTGCGGCTTCCTCAACCGCCACACCGCGGGCATGAATGTTTGAGATCAGATTTCGCTCGGCGTCAGTATGGCCGCTCCGGGGACGATAGGCCATATACGCCGAGAGGCTCTCTGCTGTCATCAGTCCCGGTCGTTCTCCAATGAGAAGCACCAGGACAGTCGGAGCAAGCAACTCGCCAATATCGTTCAGCACCCCAACACGGCAATACCGGACAGCAAAGGACCGACCAAAGCGCCAGCCCCGTTTTTCCGCACCGGTATGGAGCAACGGCAATAGGGCAGGCACCTGCCTGACAACGGCAGCGACCGAGAGCCCGTCACCGATCACAACCTGGAGATCGGCACCAACAGCGCAACGATTCATGATCTCCGCCTGGTCGTGCTCACTGATTCGGCGACCCAGGTCGGGTCGCATCAGGTATTCGGCTTTATTCCGCGCTTGGCTGGAGACGGTAAACATATCCCAAGCTTGTAGAAAGTCCGGCCCAAGACCCCGTTCCCAGTCGATATCGGTCTGCACCGCGTCCCTGGCTGAGGCATGGTCCGAACGTAGGCTGAGCTGAGTTTGCGTCCGATAAGCCGATCCGGACCGACCGGCAAATATCCGGGCTGGAGTCCGCGTCCGGATTGTAGCCAACGGGTCGTGAGTGTCCGATATTGCAGGTGTCTTCATCGCACCTCAAGGCGATTCCATGCTGGGGAAGAGGCAAAAACCCACCCCGCCGCTACGCGGCCCCCTCCAAGACGTGTGATGCATATTACATGACTCGGCGACCCCTGGCATCCCTGCGCAGTTCCTGTCTGCGACAGGGGGCCAGGAGTGCGGGCTTCCAGCCCGCAAGCGGCCAGGATGGCCGCCCTCCCAGGAGGGGGCCGGGCAACCACAGGGGGGTGCCGGTCTGGAATTGCTGACAAAGATTCCTTAGGGGGCGGGTGGCCCGAAGGGCCGGGGTGGATGCCTTTTCCCCGCTCTTTTTTTCCCCAATAGGGTATTTTCCTAAGAAATTACTAGAGCGTGTCATCAGTTAAGGAGGATAACCGAAGCGGCCAAGTAGATGGCTCCGAGGAAGCTGACGGCGCGTTTGTCGTAGCGGGTGGCGAGAGCGCGGTATTGCTTGAGTTTAGCGAAGAAGTTTTCAATCAGATGGCGTGCTTGATAGAGGTGCTTATCGTACGGGCGGGGCTGGAGCCGATTGGCTTTCGGGGGAATGACCACCGTCACCTCCGCCTTCTCTAAGCGTTCAATGACCCGCTCTTGGGCGTCATAGGCTTTATCGGCGAGCAAAGCGTGAATGTGCTTCAGCAGATTGGGCAAGAGGGCCTCCGCACCGGCAAGGTCGGCGGCGTGGCCGGGCGTGAGATGGAAGCCGGTCGGATTCCCGAGCGCATCGCACGTCGTATGGATTTTCGTGCTCAAGCCCCCTCGGGAGCGGCCAATGCATTCGGCTGCTGGGTCCCCCCTTTTGCCCCCGCCGCATGTTGGTGGACGCGGATAATCGTGGCGTCGATCATGGCATATTCGTTATCCGCATCGGCCGCGAGATGCTTAAAAACCTTCTCCCAGACCCCGCTTTTACTCCAGCGCATGTGGCGCGTATGGATCACGCGAAAATCTCCAAACCGGGTCGGCAAATCGCGCCAGGGGATCCCCGCGCGATACCGGTATAAGACCGCTTCCACAAACAACCGGTTATCCCGCGCCGTGCCCCCGACGTGGCCCTCCCGACCAGGCAACAGCTCTCGAATCCGTTCCCACTGGTCCTCGCGTAGCGCATACCGTCTCGCCATTGTGGACTCTCTCCTCTCTCTTGCTGACCAGGGAAGTATACCGTGGCGAGACCGGAAAGCCGACCAGGGGTGCGCGCTAACTGATGACACGCCCTAGGGACAATCGGGCCGGACTCTTGTAGGAGAACAATCTGTAGGATCCCGTGAGCGCCCCGCACGACAACCGAGCGGAGGTCACAGATCCTTTATGAGACGTTATCCCAACTATGGAGGGATCCACTCTACATATGCTTATGTTCCACTCTACTTCCGACACACCCCGGACCGGCAGCGAAAGTCCCCCCCCCCCCCCCGCAAAACCTAAGTAAATCCAATAGCTTATCCAGATCTTGGGTCATCCCTGCAGCCGCCCTCCGCGGGCTGCTCACCCTGCTGTGTCTGGCCGGGGCGCTTCTTGTCGGGAGCGCCAGCGTCGCGCAGGCCCAGACGCCGACCTTCCCCCCGGTCACCGGGATTTACGCGGACGCCTTCAAGGACAACGGCGACAACAGGATCAAGGTCTGGTGGAACGCCCAGTCCACCACCGACAACCCCAGCGGCGACTATCGAGTCCGGTACAGGCAGGCAGGCGATGATTCTTGGAGCGACCTGATATCCTCAGGACCCAGGTCGCGGACGGACCCACTCATCGTCCCTAGTGAGGAAAGCGATCCGGACGGCCTGCAACCCAGCAGCCACTATGATGTGGCTGTAAGAGCGGGGGGGGATGGCGACTGCACCTGCCTGTGGCGGCGTGTCCAGTTGCAGACGCTGGGGACGCTGGGTCAGGTGACGGGCGTCACCGTGACGCCGGGGGTCGAGAATCTGGCGGTGTCGTGGACCGCCCTGACCGGGGCGACCGGCTACCGAGTGCAATGGAAGTCGGCCGAGCAGTCGTACAGCGCCTCCGTACGGTTTGCCGAGGTCGCTGGAAACACCAACACCACCTACACCATCTTGTCCGGGGGCTGGCTGACGGTGGGGACCGAGTACACGGTCCGGGTGTACGGCACCACGGTGGGGGCGTTCGGCGCCGACAACCTCGGTCCCGGGCCGGTCTCGGCCGAGGTCACGGGCACGGCGCTCTCGCCGACGCCGACCGAGGCCCCGGGCCAGGTCACGGGCCTGACCCTGACGCCCGGCATCCAGCAGATCGGGACGGCGTGGACCGGGCAGGCCCTGGCGACTGACTACCTGGTCCAGTGGAAGTCCGGCACGCAGTCGTTCAGCGCCAGCCGCCAGGCGAGCGTAACCGGCACGAGCTACACGATCTCGAGCCTGACCGCGGGCACCGCGTTCACTGTGCGGGTCCGGGGGACGAACAGCATCGACGACGGGGACTGGTCGGCGGAGGCGACGGCCACCACGGCGCCGGGCCAAGTGACGGGCGTGACCGTGACGCCGAGGGTCGGCGAGCTTGCGGTGGGGTGGAGCGTGGCAGCCGGCGCGACCGGCTACAAGGTGCAGTGGAAGTCCGGCACGCAGTCGTACAACACCGGCAACCGTCAGGCGACCGCGACCGGGACGAGTCACACGATACCGGGCCTGACCGCGGGCACCGAATACACGGTGCGGGTGACCGCCACGAACGCCGCCGGCGACGGCCTGGCCTCGGCAGAAGCCACGGGCACGGCGAAGGCGCCGTCACCGGGCAAGGTAGGGAACGTCCAGGTGCAGGCAGTAGCCGAGGGCTTGGACCTGAGCTGGGACGCGGTGACGGGTGCCAGCGGCTACGAGGTGCAGTGGAGGTCGGGCAGCCAGTACAACACTAACAACCAGGCCAGCTCGCCCGTGCCGGCCCACCTGATTACGGGGCTGACGGCGGGCACGACATACACGGTGCGGGTGCGGGCGACGAAGACCAACGCCGATCCCGGTGCGTGGTCGGAAGAGGCGACCGGCATACCGATGGAGGCTCTCATCTTCAACCCGTTCGGTGTGCAAGTGACCGCGGGGGTCAAATCGCTGGTGGTGACGTGGCCCACCGCGTTCGACGCGACCCAAGCGGACGGCTACAAGGTGCAGTGGAAGTCGGGCAGCCAGTCGTACAGCTCCAGTCGCCAGAGCATCGTCACCGGATACGACAGCGATACATACACCATCACGGGCCTGACGGGAGGCACGACATACACGGTGCGGGTGCTCGGCCGGCTCAACGGCGTTGACGGTCCGACTGAGGAGGCGGATATGATCCTCCCCTACGAGGAGGTCACCGGCATACCGCTGGCGCCGGCCAACAACGAGCCGGAGTTCGCGTCCGCCGCAACGACACGCAGCTTTCCCGAGAACACGGCGGCGGGCACCAACATCGGCGCACCGGTGACGGCGACCGACCCGGATACGGGCAACACGCTCACCTACAGCCTGAGCGGCACGGACGCGGCCTCCTTCGCCATCGTCTCGACCAGCGGGCAGTTGCGGACCAAGGCGGGCATCACCTACGACTTCGAGGGGACCAAGAACAGCTACACGGTGACGGTGACGGTCTCGGACGGCACCGCCACCGACACAATCACGGTGACGATCACGCTGACCGACGTGAACGAGCCGCCGGCCTTCAGCGCGGAGACCACGGCGTTTATCGTGGCGGAGAACGCGCCCGCGGTGGGCACGCTGGCGGCGGACGACCCGGACAGCGCCGACACCACCGTGACCTACGCCCTGAGCGGCACCGACGCGAGCCTGTTCTCGATCTCCGCCGCCGGCGTCATCACCTTCACGACCGCGCCCGACTTCGAGGACCCCCAGGGCGGCACGAGCGACAACTCCAACGACTACACCGTCAAGGTCACCGCCAGCGCCGGCGGCACCGGGCGGGAGCTATCGTCGCCGGCACGGACGATCACTGTGACCGTCACCGACGTGAACGAGGCACCCGTGTTCGCCACGGCGGCGCTCACCACCGACACCTTCGGGACGGCGCTGTTCTCGGTGGCGGAGAATACGACCGCGGTGGGCACAGTGACGGCGGTGGACCCGGATGCCGACGACACCACCGTGACCTACACCCTGAGCGGCACCGACGTGAGCCTGTTTTCGATCTCCACCGCCGGCGTCATCACCTTCACGACCGCACCCAACTTCGAGGACCCCCAGGGCGGCACGAGCGACAACTCCAACGACTACACCGTCACCGTCACGGCCAGCGCCGGCGCCACCGGGCGCGTGAAGAGCGCATCGCTCAACGTCAAGGCGACTGTGACGGACGACAACGCGGAAGCCCCCGCCAAGCCGGAAACCCCGACCTTCGGCACGACCGCCTCAACCAGCCTGGTCGTGCACTGGTTGGAGCCCACGAACACCGGCCCGGCCATCACGGACTACGACGTGCAGTACCGCAAGGTGGAAACGACGCCGGGGGCGTGGACCGACGCCAGCCACAGCGGCACAGCGCGGACGCTGACCCTCAGTAGCCTCGCCACCAGCACCGAGTACGAGGTGCAGGTGCGGGCGACCAACGACGAGGGCACGGGCGACTGGTCAGCCTCGGGCACGGCCACGACGACTGCGAACAACGCACCGGCGTTCGGGGCGTCGAGCTACAGCTTCACCCTGGCCGAGAACGACGACGGCAGCAGCACGGCAGTACCCCTGGGCACGGTGGCAGCCACCGACGCGGATACCAGCGACACCGTGAGCTACTCGATCGTGGCCGGCAACACCGGCAGCGTGTTCGCCATTGGTTCGTCAAGCGGCGACATCACTTACACGGGCAGCGGCGAGAACTACGAGAGCTTCCAGACCCCGGCGAGCGCCTTTACGCTGACCGTGCAGGCGAGCGACGGCACGAGCACCACTGACGTGACCGTGACCGTGGCGGTGACCGACGTGGACACCGAAGCCCCCGAGGCGCCGGCGGCACCGATCGTGGGTGCGCCCACGGGCTCAACCATGATCCTGCAAGTGAGTTGGGACGCGCCGACCAACGACGGCCCGGCGATCACGGACTACGACGTGCAGTACCGGGAGGTGGAGACGACGCCGGGGGCGTGGACCGACGCGACGCACAGCGGCACGACGCGGACGATCACGCTGGCGGACCTCGACACCAACACCGAGTACGAGGTGCAGGTGCGGGCGATCAACGCCGAGGGCACGAGTGAGTGGTCGGACTCGGGCACGGCCACGACCGGCGCGGCGCCGGCGGTGAGCGCCTTCAGGATCGAGAGCCGCCCGGCGCACGGCGACACCTACCGGGCCGGCGAGACGATCCAGGTCAACGCCGTTTTCAACGGCGAGGTGGTGGTGGACCAGACGGCGGGCACGCCGGAACTGGTACTGACCATGGGCACCACGGAGCGGCGGGCGGCCTTCACCGCCGGGCCGACTCAGGAGGGCAGCCTCTTTGTGCTCAGCTTCGCCTACACGGTGCATCCCGACGACGACGACACTGACGGCCTCGCCATCCCGAACAATCCGTTCCGGCCGAACGGGGCCACCATCCGGAGCCCGGACGGCGAGAACGCCACGCTCACCCACACCGGCCTTACCGACCAGAGCGACCACAAGGTGGCCGGTGGGCCGGACCAGGTGCTCTTCCCCGCCCACCCCGTCATCCAGCGCTACACCACCACCCTGGTGCCGGCCAATCCGACCGGCGCCACCGCCCAGGCGGCCCTGACCGCACCCGCCCCGACGGGCAGCCGCTTCACCGCCGGCGGGCCGGTCTACGACATCACCGTGTACGATGCTATGGACGATCCCATCACCCAGACGCTCACCACCCCGGTGGAAGCCTGTCTGCCCATCCCCGCGGGGGTGAATTCGAGCCAGGCGCATCTCTTCCTCTACGCGCCCGGCCCTCCGGGGCGCTGGGAGCGGCTCCCGCGGAGCGCCGGCACGACGGCGACCGAGGTGTGCGCCGATGTGTCGCACTTCTCCCTCTTCCGGGCGGGGACCTTCCGGCAACCGACCACCGGTAGCGGTGGTGGTCCTGTGGGCGGTGGCGGCGGCGGTGGTGGCGGTGGCGGTGGTGGTGGTGGCGGTGGTGGCGGTGGTGGCGGTGGTGGTGGCGGTGGCGGTGGTGGCAGCCAGGACCAGCACGGCGACACCCCGGCGCGCGCCACCGCAATGGCCTTCAGTCCGGCCACGCCCCGGCAGGCCACCAACGCCGGGCAGATCGCTCCGGCAGGTGATATTGACTACTTTACCGTCACCCTCCCCCGCGCCGGGCTCCTCGTGGTCGAGACCACCGGACGGACCGATACTGTCGGCACGGTCTGGCAGGACGACGTGGAGTTAGCCACCGCGTTGCTGGGCGGGGAGCGGCGGAACTTTCGGCTGAGTACGCGGGTGGCGGCTGGGCCGGTGGTAATCGCGGTGGCAGGCAATGGCAACCGCACAGGGGCCTATACCCTGGCAGTGCGGCTCGTGGTGGGCTATCTGGGGAATCCAGGCCACGCGTCCTTTCAGAGTGGCATTGGCGTGATCTCCGGCTGGGTGTGCGAAGCCGACACGATTGAGATTGAGTTCGAGACGGGCAGCACCGGCGCGACCCGCACGGAGCGGGCCGGGTATGGCACCGTGCGGACGGACACGGAACCGGTCTGTGGCGACACGGACAATGGGTTCGGGCTGCTGTGGAACTGGAACCTGCTGGGGGCGGGAGAACACACGGTGCGGGCCCTGGTGGACGGGGTGGTGTTGGCCGAGCACGCCCTTACCGTCACGACCCTGGGGATCACCGACGCGACCGGGCACGAGGAGGACTTCCCCGAGGGGCTCAGCGGCACCTACGCCGTCCAGAACTTTCCCGAGTCGGGCAGTACCACCACGCTCCAGTGGCACCAAGCCTTGCAGAACTTCGTGATTCTCCCGCCGGACGCCGACCCCGCCGAGGATGAGGCGAGCGCCGGCGTCCAGCACACACCCGCCACCGCCGTACTGGGGAACCCCCAGCCCGGCTCGTATCAGAGTGGCGTTGGGGTGATTTCGGGCTGGGTGTGTGAGGCCGAGACCGTGGAGATCGAGTTTGAGAATGTGGCCACGGGCGCGACCCGCACGGAGCGGGCCAGCTATGGCACGGTGCGCACGGACACGGAGACGGTCTGTGGGGACACGGACAACGGCTTCGGCCTCCTGTGGAACTGGAACCTGCTGGGGGATGGGGAACACATCGTGCGGGCGTTTGCGGATGGGGAGGAGATCGCGTGGAGTCGCGTCACCGTGACGACGCTGGGCGAGGAGTTTGCCGAGGGGTTGGAAGGCGCGGCGACCTTTGCGGACTTCCCGGTCGAGGGGCAGGCGGTGACGGTGGAGTGGCAGCAGGCGTTGCAGAACTTTACCATTACGGGCCGGCAGTAGGCGGGCCGGGGGGGGCCGGGCAACCACAGGGGGTTGCCCCTACTGGGCTGGGGGCCTGACCGTTTGGCGGAGACTGGGCATCCGGGGGGCGGGAAACAGCCCCACCCCTCCGAGGACGTGTGATGCGCATTTCCGGGAATCAGCGCTCGCCAGACGCAGAGGGCTGCCGGGCCGGGGAATACCCACCCCGCCGCTCCCGCGGCACCCCTCCAAGGAGGGGATCAAAAAAGCTTCCCGCTGGGGCGGGGTCATGCCGACTGTTTCGGGGGCTCTCGGTGGGGGCCAGGAGTGCGGGCTTCCAGCCCGCAAGCGGCCAAGATGGCCGCTCTCCCAGGCAGCGTGAGGACGGGCGGTCCGAGGTGGGGGCCGCCGGACCGGTCCCAGGGAGGCTCACGCCACAATATGCATCACACGTACCAGGAGGGATGGAACTTAGGCAATCAGCTTGACCGTTTCTTCGAGACGTTGCCGAGCGAGACTCTCCGATGCCACCAGATTCCCGTTCCGCACGATGTCCATCTGCTCCAACCAGGCCAAAAACTCCGGGGCTGGCTGTAAACCAAAGAGTTGACGGGTGCCGAGTGCGTCGTGAAAACTGGTGGACTGATAGCTCAACATCACATCATCAGCGCATGGCACCCCCATAAAATAATTGCAGCCCGCCGCGGTTAGCAGGAGCAGGAGATTATCCGCCGAGTTCTGGTCAGCTTGAGCGTGGTTGGTGTAACACACGTCACAACCCATGGGCAGTCCGAGCAGCTTACCCATAAAATGATCTTCCAAACCGGCGCGAACGATCTGGCGTTCGTCGTATAAGTACTCGGGGCCGATAAAGCCCACGACGGTATTGACGAGGAAGGGTGCAAACGCGCGGGCCACGCCGTAGGTTCGGGCTTCGAGCGTAAGTTGATCCACGCCGTGATGGGCATTGGCGGAGAGCGCACTCCCCTGCCCGGTTTCAAAATACATGACCTCGTCACCCACCCAGGCTACCTCACGACTTCCATGATGTTGGAGGACACGCTCACGGCCCTCACGCAGAATATTCAGATTGATCCCAAAACTCGCATTTGCCGCTTCCGTTCCGGCAAGAGACTGAAACAGCAGGTCCACGGGCGCGCCACGCTCAAGGCTGTTGAGCTGCGTACTGATATGGGCCAGGCAGCACGATTGGGTTGGGATATCATAGGCTTCAATCAAACGCTGAAGCCCGTGCAGAATCTGGCTGACCGTTTCCACGGACTCGGTCGCCGGGTTCACGCCGATGACGGCGTCCCCGCACCCGAACAGCAAGCCATCAACCGCGGACAGGAGGATCCCGCCGAGGTCGTCGGCCGGATGATTGGGCTGCACCCGAATCCCCAGGACACCGGGCTGACCCATGGTATTGCGACAGCGCGTGATGTTGCGGATTTTGCTGGCGGCCATAATCAGGTCTTTATTGCTCATCAGCTTTGTGACAGCCGCCGCAATCTCCGGGATAATGGCCCAGTGGAGTGCGCTCAAACGAGCGCCGTTCTGGTCCTCGTCCAGCACATACTCGCGGAACTCGCCGACCGTCAGATGGGCAAGCGGAAGGAACGCCTCTTGGTCATAGGTCTCAAGAATCAGACAACTTACTTCGTCTTGGGCGGGCTCTATGAGGGGATTCGCCACGATATCCGACAACGGGATATCGGCCAACACCAGCTTGGCCGCAACCCGTTCCTGCTCGGAGGCGGCGGCAATCCCGGCTAACCGATCACCCGACTTGTCTTCATTAGCCTTGGCAAAGACTTCGCGCAGGTCGGCAAAAGAAAAACGCTGGCCGCGAACGGTAGTGGAGTAGCTCATACGACATCCGACGTCTCACACGGCAGACTCTCCTAAGCGCATCGTCCGCAATCGTAGGGAATTCGTCAACACCGAGACCGAACTCAAGGCCATGGCGGACGCGGCAACCATGGGGTCGAGCAGAATGCCAAGGGACGGATAGAGCAGTCCGGCGGCAAGCGGAATACCTGCGGTATTATAGGCAAATGCCCAGAATAGATTCTGCCGAATAATCTGGACGGTTCGCCGCGACAGAGCAATTGCCATTGCCACGCCGCTTAATTCGCCACGCATTAGCGTAATATCGGCGGCCTCAAGGGCAATATCCGTCCCGGTACCCACGGCAATACCAACCGTTGCTTGGGCCAGGGCTGGGGCGTCGTTGATCCCGTCGCCGACCATGGCGACGGCCGCACCGTTGTCCTGGAGGCGTACAATCTCGGCCGCCTTATCCTCGGGTAAGACTTCGGCCAGCACTCGTGTAATACCGACCTGACGGGCAATCGCTTGGGCGGTGTATTGGTTATCCCCTGTCAACATGACCGCTTCGAGTCCCATCTGTTGGAGTCGGCGAACCGCCTCGGCAGCCCGAGGCTTGAGCGTATCAGCGACTGCGATCAGCCCGACGACGCGCCGGTTGACCACCACATAGAGCGGTGTCTTCCCCTCACGCGATAGGCGCTCGCCGTGTTCCAGCATATCGTCAGACTGGATACTACGCTGGGCGAGGAGCCGCCGGCTGCCCACCAGGACGAGTTTCCCATCGATTCGGGCTTCGACGCCGTGTCCGGCCAGCGCAACAAACGACTCGACCGGTCCGAGATTCAGGCCCTGCGCCTTGGCCTGTTGCACAGCGGCCTGTCCCAGCGGATGCTCGCTTTGCCATTCCGCACGCGCGGCTATGCGCAGTATCTCCTCGCTGCTCAGCGTTGCCCGCTCGGGCAGCGTCTCGGACGGAATGACCTCGGTCACCGCGGGCTTTCCAGTCGTCAGCGTACCGGTCTTGTCAAAGACCACGGTGGTCAGGGTATGTGCCCGTTCCAGTATCTCTCCGCCTTTGATGAGTACGCCATATTCGGCCCCACGCCCGGTGCCGACCATGATGGCGGTCGGGGTGGCCAAGCCCAGCGAACACGGACAGGCAATAATCAACACGGCCACAAAGGTCATGAGGGCAAAGGTGAGAGACGGGCTCGGTCCGAACATCAGCCAGAGACAAAACGTGACAACGGCAGTCGCAATAACCGCCGGCACAAAGTAGGCTACAACTGTGTCGGCCAGACGTTGAATCGGCGCTTTTGAGCCCTGTGCCTGACGAACGAGATCAATGATTCGAGCCAGGGTAGTCTCTTTGCCGACCTTGGTCGCCAGCACAGTCAGCGCACCCATGGTGTTGAGCGTCGCCCCCGTCACGCTGTCTCCGGGCCGCTTTTCAACTGGCAGGCTCTCACCGGTCAGCATGGATTCGTCAACCGCGGACGCGCCCGCCCGGACGATACCGTCGACAGGAATGGACTCACCAGGCCGGACAAGAACCTGATCGCCAACCTGGACCTGCTCGACCGGAACGGTTTCTTGTTCTCCCTCCCCACGCAACACTGTCGCCGTTTTGGGTTGCAACTGGGCCAGCCGCCGAATAGCCTCCGTCGTTCTTCTCTTCGCGCGTGCTTCCAGCAAACGACCCAGCAGGATCAGGGTAATAATCACCGCGGCTGTATCAAAATACATCTGGGGTTGCTGTCCGACTGCCACAAAAAAACCAGGAGCAAACACCGCCACCGTACTATAGAGATAGGCCGCCGAGGTCCCGACCGCGATCAGGGTATTCATATCGCTAGAACCGTGCTGTGCCCTGGCCCAGGCGTTTCGATAAAACTGTCCGCCAACCCAGAACTGGACAGGAGTGGTAAGGACAAATAGCCACACCGGAGCGCCGAGCGGCAGGAAAGATAACAGCGGAGTCATAGATCCCATCAGGATCACCACCGTCAACACGGCACTGACGCTCAGCTTCCTTTTCAGCAGGAGGTAGTCGTCCCGATGTTGGCGTTCGACTTCCTCTTCGGCGCTCTCTCCGCGTTCGACCATTTCAAAGCCGGTTGAGGCAACCGCCGCGCCAAGGCCAGGCAAGCTGACCCGACCGGGCAGATATTCCACCAGGGCTTCTTCACTCGCCAGATTGACACTCGCCCGCAGGACACCCGGCGTTTGGGACAGGGCCTGTTCGACCTTGGCAACGCACGCGGCACAGTGCATGCCGCGAATGCCAATCCGGGTGGAAGCCGAGCTTTGTGTGGATTCAGCAACAGCCTCCATTCACTCACCTTCCAGAGCATGCAAAATAGGACAGCCGTCGATTGAGCCCTTACCGTCACACAGGGCAGTCACGTGTGCCAAAGCGTCTCGCATTTCCGTAAGATGCTGAATCTTTGCCTCAATGTCTGCTAATTTCGCCTCCGCCCGGACTTTAACCGCGGCGCGGCTCGTCTGAGGATTTTTACGGAGGAAGAGCAAATCCGCAATCTCATTCAGAGAAAAACCGAGTCTTTGGGTACGTTTAATAAAACGGACCTGTTGGACTGCCGTCTCAGGATAGCGACGATAGTTCGCCCTACTCCGTGGTGGTTTGGGCAGAATTCCTCGCCGTTCATAATAGCGCAGGGTTTCGATATTCACCTCCGCCTGCTTTGCCACCTCACCTGTAGTTAATCCATTGATGCCAGGCATGCCGCCTCCTACTATACAATACTATACACCCCGGACCCAGATACGGAGTCAAGAGCGATTTTCGTTTCCTGCTGGACGCCAGATACGCCGGTGTGTTAGGGCGAAGAGAATCCTCACCCCAGCTCTTGCCCCGAGGAAGAGGGAAATAAGGAGAACGGTATGAATGCGAAGGCCGGCGCGCAGGAACGATTTACGCAAGCTCAAGATGACCTGATTGCTCTGAGCCATCGTATTCATGCCCATCCCGAGCTTGGTTTTGAGGAAGAGAAGGCGTGCGCCTGGATTGCAGAAACGCTCAGCAACGCCGGCTTTCACGTAGAAACCGGCATTTGTGAGCTACCAACTGCTTTTGTAGCACGCGCCGGCAGCGGACCGCTGCATATTACCATCTGTGCCGAATACGACTGCTTGCCCGGTATCGGTCATGCCTGCGGTCATAATATCATTGCCGCGTCTGCGGTCGGCGCCGGGATTGCCGCGGCAAAGATTGCGGACGAGGTAGGGCTGACCGTGAGTGTGCTCGGGACACCCGCCGAAGAAGCGGGAGACGCTGGGGGAAAGATTCTCCTCTTGGAACGGGACGCATTCACAGATGCTCATGCCGCCATGATGGTCCACCCGGCTCCTATGGATGTGGTTGATCCAGCCATTATCGCCTGCTCCATGTTTCACGTGCACTATACGGGCAAGGCCGCCCATGCTTCAGCCTTTCCCGAACACGGCATCAATGCGGCTGACGCCTTGACGGTGGCACAAACGGCGATTGGTCTTCTGCGGCAGCACATCCGCTCAACGGATCGCATTCACGGTATTATCACCCAGGGTGGAGACGCCCCCAACATCATCCCCGCTCATACCGAGGCCAAGTATATTGTCCGGGCCAAGACCCTGGACGATCTGGATACTATCAAAGAAAAAGTTCAGCGCTGTTTTGAAGCGGGTGCCCTGGCAACCGGCGCAACGCTCGAAATCGTTGGCGGAGACAAGCCCTATGCGGAGCACCGCTCCGATATGGAGATCGCGAATCTGTACGAACGGAACGCGGAAGCGCTCGGACGCGTTTTTCCAGAACGCGGTCCGGCAATTGAACGCGCGGCGGGTTCAACGGATATGGGCAATGTGTCTCTGGCCCTCCCCTCGATCCACCCGTTCATCGGGATTGACTCGTTGCCGGCGGTGAATCACCAACCCGAATTCACTGCGCACTGCGTAACCCAGGCCGCGGACAAAGCCTTAATCGACGGAGCCATATCAATGGCCTGGACGGCCATTGATATGGCGACAGATAAGCGGATACGAGACCGACTGATACAGCGGAAAGCCTCCGAGGCAACCGCCTAGGGCATTATCCACCCAGGATAGCAAAGCCCAGCAGCGCCACGGCAAAGTAGGCGGCGATCACCGCCGCGCCGGCATAATCTTGGGCCAGGCGTTGGCCGAAGAACAGACACAGTAGCGAGACAGTTGAGAACACCAGGCCCAACACAGCCAGGCCCGTTCCCATGCCGAGCAGGAGCATGAGCGCACCAAGGCCGCTCAACACGCCAGCCAGCGATTCGAGGACCGTGATGGTCCAGAACATCGCCGGGACCATGGCGGCCAGCGGACTGTTGGAAAAATGGCCGCTGAAAAACTCGATATTCCCCGCGCGATCCAGCCACTTGTCGGCTGCCGATTGTAAAAAAGCGATGGCAAAAAAGACCGAAACAGCGAGTTGTCCACACCAGACGGTATCCATACAATCCTCCTTCTTCTTTCTCGCTCTCACAGACGCCCTGCCTTCATGTACCACGTTCTTTTGTCGATTTGGAAGGATATTTTCTCCTGGACGCTGAAGAAGGACGTGTGGTAAGGCAGGAAGAGAAAAAGGAGTGCCTATGGATGCCAAGGCTGGAGCCCAGGAGCGATTTGACCAGGCACGAGACGATCTCATTGCCCTGAGTCATCGGATTCACGCCCACCCCGAGATTGGATTTGAAGAAGAGAAGGCGGCCCACTGGCTATCGGAAACGCTGGTCGACGCGGGCTTCTCGGTTGAAACCGGCATCTGCGATCTTCCGACCGCGTTCATAGCCCGGGCCGGAAGCGGACCGCTGCATATCGGCCTCTGTGCGGAATATGACAGCCTCCCTGGGATCGGCCATGCCTGTGGTCATAATATTATTGCCGCAGCGTCGGTTGGGGCCGGGATTGCCGCGGCAAAAATTGCGGACGAGGTGGGGCTGACCGTAAGCGTGATCGGCACCCCGGCAGAAGAAGTCTGTGACGCCGGGGGAAAAATTCTCCTGCTCGAACGTGGTGCGTTCGAGGGCATGCACGCGGCGATGATGGTCCATCCCGCGCCAAAGGACGTGGTTGAATTTCCCATTATTGCCGCCTCCATGTTTGAGGTGTGCTACCACGGTAAAGAAGCGCATGCCTCGGCCTTTCCCGAACGTGGCATTAATGCTGCGGATGCCCTGACCGTCGCCCAAACGGCCATTGGCCTGCTCCGCCAACACATCCGCTCTACGGATCGGATTCATGGCATGATTACCAAAGGAGGTGACGCGCCCAACATCATCCCCGCCCACACGGTGGCGAAGTATATTGTCCGGGCGAACACCTTGGCGGACCTCGACGAGATCAAACAGAAAGTCGTCAGGTGCTTTGAAGCGGGCGCCCTGGCAACCGGCTCCAAGCTCGAAATCAACGGCGGTGAAAAACCATATGCGGAGATGCTGCACGACCCGGATATCGCCGCGGCCTACCGTCGGAATGCCGAAACGCTGGGCCGGGTTTTTCCAACTCTTGATCCGTCCCTCAAACGCGCGGCCGGCTCAACGGACATGGGCAATGTCTCTCTTGCGATGCCTGCCATTCACCCCGCCATTGGTATTGATTCGCTGCCGGCCGTTAACCATCAGCCCGAGTTTACCGCTCACTGTGTAACCGAAGCTGCGGATAAGGCCATTATTGACGGAGCCCTGTCACTGGCCTGGACCGCAGTTGATATGGCGACAAATGCGGAGGTCCGAGATCGGCTCTTAGACCGCGTTATGAAGGTCGAGTGAGGTCGCCTGCCTGAGGCCCCTGCCCCACGCGCTAAATGCTTGCCGGCGTCACCGCCAGACCGGGGGTATCCACCCGGGTGTGGAAAATCGTTCCCTTGCGGTCCGGGTCTTCGGTATTATCCGCCGTCACAATATACAGATCGCGCCGATCCGCACCGCCGAAACATAAACTCGTGACCGCCTTGGCCGGTGCCTCAACCTTCCGGTCTTCCTTGCCCTCAGGCGTGTAGCGCAGGGCGCAGCCACCACCATAGACAGCGACCCACACACAACCGTCCTCATCAACCACCAAGCCATCAGGCACCCAATCAGCGGGCAGACTGGCCAGAACGCGACGGTTCGTCATCGACCCGTCAGCCGCAACATCGTGCAGGATAATATGCCGTGGCACGCTGTCCGAATGGTAGAGCTTGCTCCCATCCGGCGAGAAGCCAATACCGTTGGTGATGCCAACATCGCCGTACAGTTCAACCGCCGAGTCCTCGCCCGCCAGCCGCCACAGCTCGCCGGGGACCTGAACCTTGAGCTTGAAGGGATCGGAGCGCAGTGAGCCGACCAGGACCCGGCCTTGGGAATCCGTGAAGAGATCGTTAAAACCGGGAATATCATCGCGCTGGAACAGGATGCGCGTCGTGCCGTCTTTGACGTGACACACGTTCTTGCCGGAGATGACCAAGCCACCAGCCGCATGCAGGGCGATGCCACCAACCCCACGCCGACGCGGCACGACAGTCGAGATCTCTCCGCTTGGTGCGCGGCAGTACACCCCACCGTTGGTCACATCACTGAAGTATAAATTGTCCGCGTCGTCTACTCGTGGACCTTCAAGCAATCCATATCCGGAAGCAATGGTTTCAAGCATGCTCTCCCCTTTTCTTTGACGTTGATGCGGTCATCAATCCAGTCCGTAGACTTTGGCAACGCTGTCGCCCAGTAAATTCTTTCGGGCCGTATTTGACAGAGGACTCACCAGATTGCGCAGCGCCTCAATATAATTGCCCGGATGATCAAAATGCGGGTAATCCGTGGCCCAGAAGAAACGATCATTACCCACATGCTCCACGATATGCGCCAGTGCGGTCTCGTCCGGGTCGCCCGATATCCAGCACTGGCGCTGAAAATAAAAACTCGGCTTTTCTTTGAGGCGAACGCTATGCCCGAGCGCGGTTCCATAGGTCGCATCCATACGGTCAAGCGCGGCCCCTATCCAGCCGGCGCCCGACTCCAGGAGTACGATCTTGAGGCACGGGAATCTGTCGAACAAGCCGTACTGAAACAAGATGTAAAAAGCCTGCTGCGGCCCCTGGGCACCAAGCATAGTCTGATACCAGTCCGCCCACTTGATATCCGTAAAGCGCTGATACACGCGTTTACTGGGATGCTCGGCCATGGGATGGATACCGACCGGGACATCCAAATCCTGCGCGGCGGCCCAAAACGGATCGTAGTCCGGGTGGGCATGGGCTTTTGTGGTAATCGTGAACGGCGCAATAAACGCGCCCTTGCAGCCGGCTTTGACCGCCCGTTCCAGTTCGGTGGCTGCCTGCTCGCCACTCGTCAACGTAATATGCGCAATGGGCACTAGCCGGCCGTGCGTGTCGGAACAGAAGTCAACAATCCAGCGATTGTAGGCACGGGCATAGGCGTCGGCTAAGGCCGGGTCTTCCGTTTCGCACTCCCAGACCAGGCCGATGCTGGGGTAGAGAATCGTTGCCCGCAGTCCTTCTTGATCCAATAAAGCAACCCGCTCTTTCGGGTCCATCGCGCCAAAGGGCGCCGCTTCGGCATAGGTCTGGGTTTTAATGGATGTAACGATATCAGACGCGCTACGGCCCATTCCACCGAGTGAGGCAAACGCCTTGATGTTGAAGAAGCGCGACGGACGGCCGTCGAGTTCGAGGTATTCCTTGCCGTCAGTGTTCAGACGGATGCGGAGCGCTCGCTCCCGAAAGGTCGGATCGATGTATTTTTCCCATACATCAGGTGGCTCCAAAATATGCCCGTCCGCGTCAATAATGTTGTCGTGACCAAGTAATTCCGAGGCCATCATCGGTTCAGCCATAATCCTCTACTTTCCGGCCCATCTACCCAGAGTCGCCCACAAGCTACAAGATGGCCCTCGACTGTCAAGGGTGAAGGCTAGGGGACAGGCTTGCGCGGAGTCGTCCGACGAGACTATAGAGCAGGAAGGGAATGTTACTGCTTTACCATCAAGGAGGGGACTATGGCGTTCAATCCCAAACACTCTAGCCACATCATTACCGAGGGCCGCGACCGCGCCGGGGCGCGCTCCATGTTCAAGGCCATCGGCTTTACGGATGACGATCTGGCCAAACCGCTGGTCGGTGTGGCGCATACCTGGATTGAGACCATGCCGTGCAACTTCAATCAGCGCCAGCTGGCCGACAAGGTCAAGCAGGGCGTACGGGAGGCCGGCGGCACACCCATGGAAATCAACACCGTCTCCATCAGCGACGCCGTCACTATGGGGACGGAGGGCATGAAAGCCTCCCTCGTCAGCCGCGAAGTCATTGCCGACTCGATTGAGCTGGTCGGTCGAGGCTATATGTTTGACGCTATGGTCGTTATCGTGGGGTGTGACAAAACCATTCCCGCCGGGGCCCTTGCCCTGGCCCGTCTCAATGTTCCAGGGCTGCTGCTGTATGGCGGTTCGATCGCACCGGGCCGCTTTCAGGACAAAGACGTGACCATTCAGGACGTGTTCGAGGCCATTGGTGCCAATGCCGCAGGACGCATGAGCGACACTGACCTCAAACATATCGAGGACTTCGCCTGTCCGGGAGCCGGGGCCTGTGGCGGACAGTATACGGCCAACACCATGGCCACCGTTATGGAATTCATCGGCCTGTCGCCCATGGGCACGGGCAGCGTTCCGGCGACCGCTACACGCAAAGACACGGTCGCGGTCGAGTGCGGACAGCGCGTGATGGACCTGCTCAACAAAAATATCCGACCGCTGGACATCTTGAACCGTCAGGCGTTTGAGAACGCCATTGCCTGTGTGGCTGCAACCGGCGGGTCAACCAACGCGGTGTTACATTTACTGGCAATGGCGCGGGAAGCCGGTATTCCCCTCGATATTGACGATTTTGATACGGTCAGTCGTCGCACCCCGCTCATTGCCGACCTCAAGCCCGGCGGGAAATATGTAGCCACTGATGTGGACAGAGCCGGCGGCATCCAACTGATTGCCCAGCGCCTGGTTGACGGCGGGCTCGTTGACGGCGAGCAACTGAACGCCAGCGGGGAAACCCTTGCGGTTGAGGCGGCAAAGGCCGTTGAAACTCCAGGGCAGGATGTCGTTCTGCCGCTGGCGCAGCCTCTCAAAGACACCGGCGGTCTGGTCATTCTGCGAGGTAATCTCGCGCCTGACGGCTGTGTCATAAAAGTCGCCGGGCATGAGCGCCCGTATCACCGCGGACCGGCACGTCTCTTCGAGTGTGAGGAAGACGCCATGGCAGCAGTCACGCAACGGCATATCAAGGCGGGTGATGTCGTGGTCATTCGTTATGAAGGTCCGCGAGGTGGGCCGGGCATGCGAGAGATGTTGGGCGTAACTGCGGCCATCGTGGGTGAAGGGCTCGGCGACTCCGTGTCCTTAATCACGGACGGACGTTTCAGCGGAGCGACGCGCGGCCTCATGGCTGGCCATATTGCGCCGGAAGCCGCAGTTGGCGGCCCGATTGCCATTCTCCGGGAAGGCGACATAGTGGAGATCGATATTGAGAAGCGTCAGCTCAACGTTGAGTTGAGCGACGCCGAGATACAAACCCGCCTGGCCGACTGGCAACCACCGACTCCGCGTTACACCTCCGGCGTATTCGCCAAGTATGCAGCCCAGGTCACCTCGGCCTCTGAGGGTGCGGTTACCCAGCCGGGCAGTATCTAGATGCCCCGTATGAAATGACCCTAGCCTATCAACGGCAGAATCGGGAATTGATGAGATATGCTCCGCACAGATTCGCTTGCGAAGCCTCAGACAGGTGGGCTATAAGGGGGCATCTTATTCTGATCGGCATCGGTGTGACGATGCACAGCAAAGGAGGTTATGTATGAGTGACGCGAGTAAAGGTGTTGTCCTAGGGTTCTTTGAGAATTTTTCCGCCGGGAATTTTGACGCCGCACTGGACCTGATGACCGACGATGCCACGTGGTGGGTGGCCGGCAAGTTCGAGTTGTCCGGTACCAAGACCAAGGCGGAGTTCGGCGAACTGGTCAAAGGCATTGGCGCGGCTATGCCGAACGGCCTCAAAATCACGCCCAAAGGCGTGATTGCCGAGGGAGACCGGGTTGCGGTTGAAGCCGAGTCGTATGGCGAGTTGGCCAACGGCAAGGTCTATAACAACCAGTATCACTTTCTGATTGAATTATCGGACGGTAAAATCAAAGCCGTGCGGGAATACCTGGATACGATCCACGCCAAAGAAATTCTGGTTGGCTAATATCTCATGGGGGCGGCGGGAACGTCGCCCTCATTCTGGAAACGCATACCCGCTCAGGGATCTGGAGTTGGAACCCGGCCCACCCGACTGCCCCCGGAACACCAGGCTCCTCCACTGTAAATAGGGTGCATCTTCCACCTTTTCAATCGCGTCGGCCTTAATCCCGCTGATTTCCGACTCACCATCCTGTGTTCTTTTTATGAGGAACACCCCGGTGACTTTGCAAATCTGACCCTGCTCACACGGGGAAGTGCCCGGAATGAAAATCGGGATCGTGCCGCTGCCGTCTGTGAGCTTGAACTTCTGATACGTCCGAGCTCCATAGCGAGTGGTCAGGCTCGTCACTTGTCCGGTCACACTCACGAAGCGCCGATCAAACTGCGCCTGGTCGGCGAGCAGCGCACGCACCGTATGGACCGGAGCCGTGTTGGCGGGAGGCTCCTCCGGCTCGTTGACCGGAGCCTCGGCCACCGACACAGGCACGGGTTCCGGTTCGACGGATTCAACCGTGCTGGCTACAATTCCACTCACCTCGCCCGTACCGTCATTGGTCGGCTTTACCAGGAAAACGCCATCGATCTCATACGACTCACCTTCAGTCAGCGATCTGGCTCCACTCATAAACACCGGGATCTCACCACTGGCATCGTGCAGTTTGAACTTGGTGGAGGGATGGTCTCCATTTGTAACTCTCAGGGTCGAGACTTCGCCCGCCAAACTGATAGCCAGCCGATCAAACGCGGCAGGGTCCTCTAACAGGTCAGCCACCAAGAGACCTATGGGGTCATCCGGAGCCGTCTCTTCCCACTCCAACGGCTCGTCCTCCAGTTCTTGCAACTCGAACTCCTCAGCCGTTTCCTCTTCTGCAAACTCCAGTGGCTCTTCTGACAAGGGTTTCTGCTCCAAGGGAAGAACGGTCTGGCCCACAAGCCCGCTGATCTGCGTCGATCCGTCGCTGGCCGGTTTGACCAGAAACACCCCGCCAACCTCGTAGGTCTCGCCTTCGGTCAGCGGCTGGACACCGCGCATAAAGACCGGGATCTCGCCACTGGCATCGTGCAGCTTAAACTTTGTGGAAGGATTATCTCCCTCTGTAACTCTCAGGGTCGAGACTTCACCTGCCAGGCTGACTATCTGTCGATCAAACGCCTCTGGGTTCTCTAACAGGTCGGCCACCAAAAGACCTGGAGTGTCATCCGCAGCCGTCTCTTCAGATTCTATCAACTCGTCCACCAACTCTTGCGACTCGAACTCCTCGGCTGTTTCCTCTTCCGCCAATTCCAGAGGCTCGTCTGCCTGGGGTTCCTGCTCCAAGGGAAGAACGGTCTGGCCCACAAGCCCGCTGATCGACGTCGATCCGTCGCTGGCCGGTTTGACCAGAAACACGCCATC
This sequence comes from uncultured Binatia bacterium (SeqCode), assembly GCA_965243855.1. GTDB lineage: Bacteria > Desulfobacterota > Binatia > Bin18 > Bin18 > Bin18. Next base: position 1,807,159 of record CBDEWE010000003.1, read on the forward strand.
GACCTCATACGTCTCACCCTCGGTCAGCGGCTGGACGCCGCGTATAAAGACCGGGATCGTCCTTTCCGCGTCACCGAGCTTAAACTTGGTGTACGGTTTTTCGCCTTCCTCAACGATAAGGGTCGTGACCTGACCGGTCACTTTAACTTTTTGCCGGTCAAAGGCCGCTGGGTTGGAGAGCAGTTCGTCAACACTTTGGGACCAAGTCGGCACGGGCAGGAGCAGAACAAGCAGCACCGCCAGCCCCACGGTGCTCCGACGAAAAAGGCAGCCCCCTGGGGCTGCCCCTACCCTCATATCCGGAAGGGTTGTCAACCAGCGTATTCGCAATGTTTCTCCTTCGGGCCGGTCTGGCCTAGGGCCAGAACATTTTTTTTGCCGCGCGTTTCAGATCGGGCTGAAAGTCGGGATGCGCAATGCTGATCAGGGCCTCGGCGCGCTGGCGTTGCGTCTTGCCCTGAAGATTTACCATGCCAAACTCGGTCACCACATAGTCGGTGTACTGGCGTGGCGTAGTCAGCGTGCTCCCCGGCTCCAGCATGGGAACAATGCGGGACAGTGAGCCTCGGCGCGCCGTGGACGGCAGCACCATGATGGACCGTCCTCCCTCCGAGTACATCGAGCCCATCATAAACGTCATCTGCCCACCGATACCGGAGTACATTTGCGGGCCGAGCGACTCGGCCGCGGCCTGTCCGGTCATATCGATTGACAGGGTACTATTCACCGCGACCTGACTCTTCTGGGCGGCGATGGTCAACAGGGAGTTCGTATACAATACGCTGTACAACTCAAAGGCCGGGTTGTTATTGACGAATTCCAGGTCCGCACCACCGACGACCATAGCTGCGACCGCCTTGCCCTTATGCATCGATTTGTATTTACCGGTCGCCACGCCGCGTTTGACCAGTTCAACATGGCTGGCGGTCATGATTTCGCTATGAATTCCCAGATCGTTCCGGTCCATCAGAAACAGACCAATGGCTTCGGAGATCGCACCAATGCCCATTTGGACGGTATCACCGTCCTTGATCAGGGTGGAGGCAAATTCCCCAATAACCTCTAAGGTGCCCTGTTCCTCGTCCGGCGGTGGGGGAGTCCCAAGCGGAAAGGGCTTGGTCTCTTCGACCAGATAGTCGATCTCAGACACATGGATCCAGTTGTCTCCGTGGGTCCGAATGCAGGCCGGGTCAACCTCGGCGACAAAACACTTGGCCGCCCTGGCCACGTCCTTGTTATACCAGAGGGCGTTACCAAAGCTGCAATAGCCCTTTTCATCCGGCGCTGAGACCACGCCAAAGAAAATATCGGAGTTCCAGGTATTGGTCCGACCCTGTTCGGCCTGCTTGGCGTACTGAGGATAATCCAGCGGCATGAAATCCACATAGTGCTTTTTCATACCCTCCCGACAGCCAGCCCCGACATAGTCAACGATCCGAGTGAACGAGGCGTCATAGACAGCGTCGTTCCAAATGGGGTGCTCGTACAGTGGATAACACTGGATAAGAGTCACCTGTTCCAGCTCTCTATTCCGCGCCGCCAAGGCATCCAGAATGGGGATGGGCGGTTTGCCGATGTGCAGCCGGACTAAACTGTCCGATTTGACGAGGCTGGCGGCCTGTTCGGCTGAGATGAGCTTATCCTTATACGTATGCTGCCAGGGTGCCATACTTTACCTCCCGGTTTCTGTCTCCCATTACCCGACCAAACTATGCCCGCCATCAACGAAGAGCGTCGTGCCGGTCATGAATGTATTGGCGTCTGAGGCCAGAAAGATAATCGCCGGTTTGAGTTCCTTGGGGTCACCAACCCGCTGCATCGGGATTTTGCCTATGATCCCCTTCCCGCCCTTGGTCTCCCAAAATTCGTGGTTCATCGGTGTATCAAAATAGCCCGGACATAGGGCGTTCACCCGGATATTATCTCGGGCCCATTCAAGCGCCAGAGTGCGGGTGAAAGACACCAGGGCCGCCTTGGTCGCCCCGTAGGCGGCCATATAACGCGCGACAATTTTCGAGAACAGGGAAGACACGTTAATAATATTACCCTGCCTGCGTTTGGCCATCTCGACCCCAACATGCTTGGAACACAGCACCGGCCCTTTGAGGTTGAGGTTCATAAAGCGGTCCCACTCTTCTTCGCTCAGATCGTGTACCGGGGTCGTCCCTCCGATACCGGCGTTGTTAATCAAAATATCGATCTGACCGAATTCAGCCATGACCGTTTGCACCATGGCCTGAATCTCAGTGTCTTTGGTGACGTCCGCGGCAACACCAATCACCCGGCGTCCGGTAGCTGCGTGGATGGCGGCCGAGACGGTATCGAGGTCGGCCTGCGTCCGGCTGACGAGCGCCACATCAGCTCCGGCCTCCGCCAGGGCGTAGGCCATCTGTTCACCCAGACCCTTACTGCCACCGGTGATAATGGCCGTTTTTTCGGAAAGATCAAAATATGGAGAAGTCATGGACATCCTTTAGGGGCTGAGGATTGGGGGTTAGGGATTAGGGAGCCAATCCCCAATCCCAATTCTCAGCAGCCCAACTGGCGGGCAATCACCATGCGCTGTACTTCGCTGGTTCCTTCACCAATGGTGAGAATTTTTGAGTCCAGATAGAAACGGGAGACGGGTGATTCGCGCATATAGCCATACCCACCGTGAATCTGGACGGCTTCTTCTGCCGTCTTCACCGCGATTTCAGACGAGGCCAGCTTGGCCATGGCCGCCTCTTTGGCGTAGGGTTTACCCTCATCGCGGAGTGTGGCGGCGCGGTAGATCATCAGCCGCGCCATCTCGGCCTGAGTGGCCATATCGGCCAGTTTGAACTGGATAGCCTGATGAGAAGCTAGGGGTTGGCCAAAGGTTTTGCGCTCCAAGGCATGCCTGAGCGACAAATCCAGACAGGCTTCGGCCAGCGACAGGCCGAGCGTGGCAACGGATATGCGCCCGCATTCGAGCGTCTTCAAAAACGCCCGAAAGCCTGAGCCTTGCTCGCCCAGGAGATGGTCACGCGGCACGCGGACATTCTCAAAAATCTGTTCCCGCGTATCAACCGTATGCCAGCCTATTTTTTTATACCGCTGGCCAACCGTATAGCCGGGTGTACCTTTGGGGATAATCAGTGCGCTGTATTGTTTTTTGCCGTTGTCGCTAGTGCCATTCGTGGTGAGCGCCACCAGACCATAACTCAGCGGCGTGCCCGCGTTGGAGATAAAGCTCTTGGTGCCGTTCACCACCCAGTCATCGCCCTCAAGACGGGACGTGGTCATAATATTGGCGGCGTCCGAACCGGCCTGGGGTTCGGTCAGACCGAAGGCCCCGAGGTGTTTCCCTTTGGCCAGGGGGGTCAGCCATTTTTTCTTTTGGTCGCCCGTGCCAAAGTGCAAATACGGCAGCGAGCCTATAGTCAGATGGGCCTGGAGGGTTGTGGCAATCGACTGATCAACCTTGCCCAACTCCTCAATCGCCATGACCATACCCATGGTACCGGCGTCAGAGCCCCCGTACTCCTCGGGAACGAGCAGCCCCATCAACTGCAACTCGGCGAGCTTATGAAAAATCTCAGTGGGGAAATACTCCTCGGCGGACCACTCGTCCGCATACGGAGCGATCTCTTTCTTGGCGAAATCACGACACAAGTCGCGGATCATTGTCTGTTCTTGCGTGAGCTCAAAATCCATAGCCGTCTTACTCCAGCACCATCGGACAAGATTGGACTCATATCCTTGGCGTCTCGGACGTTCTTGGCATCTTGGCTGTGGTCCTCAGGATTGTCAAGGTAAAGCTCCCCGCCGCCACGGCAATAGACGGCACGCGATCGAGACGATAATAAACCTCTTGGAGAGACAATACCGAGTCAACCACGCGCCCTGACGACGAGAGGAGAACACCATGGCCCGTCCCATTCAATTTGGTCTGTTTCAACCCCAGATCGGCCTGCCATTCCCGTTGCTCAAGGAACGGGCTCTGGCCTGCGAGGAGTACGGTTTCCACTCCATCTGGTTTACCGATCACATGTGGCCACGCGGGATGACCCAGGCCGATTTCTTGGAGGGCTGGACGGTTATGTCGTCCATGGCCATGGTCACCACCACGATCCGCGTCGGCGGTCTGGTGCTGTGCAACTCCTATCGCAACCCCGCCTTTCTGGCCAAGATGGCGGCCAGCCTGGACAACATCAGCGAAGGCCGGGTTGAAATCGGTCTGGGAGCCGGCTGGATGAATGAGGAATATGAGGCCTATGGCTATCCCTTTCCGTCCGGTGGTACCCGAGCGGACCAGATGAGAGAAGGCGTCGTCATCATGAAGAAGATGTTTACCGAAGACGCCGCCTCGTATGTGGGCGAACACTACACCATCGCGGAGGCCCACTGTAATCCCAAACCCATTCAGAAGCCCTACCCGCCCATTACGATCGGAGCCATGGCCGAACGCAAGGGGCTCAAGATTGTTGCCGAACACGCCGACCGCTGGAACTGTCCGGCGGCCGCGGCCCATAGAATCGAGCAGAAGTGGTCGGTGATTACCGACCATTGCAACACCATCGGCCGCAACTCGGACGAGATTGAAATCTCCGAGCAGACGCTGGTTGTCCTGGGGAAGGATAAACAGGATTTTGACAAGAAATACCCGCTGGCTAAAAAGACCCTGGGCCGGCTGGCCAACCTCGACAAATGCGGCGTATGCGGCGACCCGGACGGCGTCATTCAGGCCTTGCAGGAGAAAAATAAGAAAGGCGTGACGCTGTTCACCCTGATATTCAGCGATATGGCGCAGGACGATTTTCTGGCCACGCTCAAAATTTTTGCCAGTGAAGTCATGCCCGCCTTCCGATAGGCCACTATGAATCAGCAGCTAAAACCCTTTGACGACGTAGAGATCGGCGACGAGATCGGACCGGTCTGGAAAACCCCGACCAAAGAGACGGTGCTGCGCTATGCGGATGCGGTCCAGATCACCGGCCTCAAGTTCTTCTTTCACCAGAAGGACGCCGAACAGGCCGGGCTGACCAGGCCGATTATTCCCGGCCCTTTGAGCACCACGTATCTGTGTCAAATGCTCAAGGATTTTTTTGTGGGCTGGCGGCTGCGCAGCCTGAGCACCACGTTTCGCACGCCCGTGCGCCACGGCGACACGATTGCCCTGTGGGGCATGATTACCGAGAAAAACGAGGAAGACGGCGTACCGACCGTGTACTGCGACTTGGTCGTAGAGAACGAGCACGGCGAGCGCGCCATTACCGGCACCGCTGTACTGGTTCCATACACCCCACAGCAATAGACACGTTTCCTCTCAGGCGGCTATTTCATCTTGCGAATCACCGCTCGGGCAAAGGCGTCAATGGTCGTACGGGCGTCCGTCACCGGCTGGACCGCGACCTGCTTGATGCCGGCCTTCTTCATGGCCTTGACCGACTCCAGCACCTCTTCCTTGGTGCCGGTCAGCGTGGTGGCCCGAATCATCTTCTCCGTGACCAGCGGCTCGTGCTCCTTCTTAAAGCCTTGCAGATAATCGGCGTAGAGCTTGAGGTGACGGGTTTCGATTGAACCCTCGGGGGCGCGATAGGCATTCTTGAAAGCCATCAGGTCGTCCCGCACATCAGCCGGCAGGTCCTTCGGGTTAGGGCAGGAAAAGGCAAAGATATTGCTGGAAGACGAGACAAACGGCCCGACGGCGCTACGGACTTTCGAAGTTTCGAGTTGCTCGCCCTTATTGGTGAGATGGAAGGCCGTCATGCACAGGGTGTAAATCCGCTTCGGGTTGCGCCCGGCCCGCTCGGCCCCGGTCCGGATATGATTCATCACAAACTCAATCAGGCTGGGGCTGACGGCGCCAAACAAAATAATGCCGTCGGCGATTTCACCCGCCAGTTCCAAGGTCTTGGGACCGCTCGCCGCAACATAAATCGGCACTTTTTTCTTGATATTGATCCAGCCGCCCTTGGGGTTGAGAAACTTCACCATACGGCGCCGGTGGCCTTCCTGATAGGGCGTGGTCTTGCCCGACAACAGATCGCGACAGGTCTCGACGTGCTCACGCATATCTATCAACCGGGCCGCCGGCATGCCCAGGGTTCGCCGGGCCGTATTCCCCGTGCCGATGCCGAGGATGGTCCGGCCGGGCGCCAGTTCGTTGATGGATGCAATCGCGCCGGCCGTGACCGGGGCAATGCGCGAGGCCGGATTGGTCACTCCAGGCCCCAGCTTGATCTTTTTCGTGTTCACCGCGCACAGGGCCAGGGAGGCATACACATCGCTGAACAACATTTGGGAATCGTATAGCCAAGCGTGCGTGTAGCCACGTTTTTCCGCCAGCATGACGTCTTTATAGACATGCACCCCACCAGGGAACACATAACCGTAGTCCATTCTTCACACCTCCAGTACGACGTTCGATTTCAATTATAGCCCTTGAGTCACATTGCGCAGATCGGATGCGGCTTCAAGCGCTCGGACCGCCTCGCACACCCGGCTGGCGCGTGCGTCCGTCCAAACCGCGGTCGCAAGATCGGCGTATTTTGCCGTCAGCTCATCCCACGACAACGGGTTTTCCGGGTCGCCTTTTGGGAAACGAATCTGAGCCGAGACTTCCCGTCCGGTATCCAGAGAAACGCGCGCCCAGGCCGGCCATTCCTTGGGATAGTTTTTTTCCAGCTCCGGATCACATTCATACCCGACCTTGGCCATGAGGGCGCCGACTGCGGCATCTTCCAGCATGGCGTCGGAAAATTCATCCAGCCCGGCCCGCCGTTTGACCAATGCCACCGCAACGCCGAAGGGCAAGCTGAACTGGGCCTCCACCACATTTGTGGGACGATACTTGCGCTCGGCCGGCTCACAGATGACTGGAATGCCGGTTTCGAGCATGCCGATAGTGACCCGCTCGACCTGCTCGGGTTTCACGTCGTGTTCCCGTACGAGGCTGAGCACCGCGTCTATCGGGGCCTGGGTGTAACGGCAGCAGGCGTGCGGTTTGACCGCGGTTTGTAGAATCTGGAAATCCTCGCCCAACCCCTGGCTGATTTTGCTTGGCTCGGGCCGCACCCCATACGCCTTGAGAAAGCCGTCCCGCCCTTCGAGGATCGTACCCGGACCAATGAAGCCTTCCTTGGCCAACAGGGCAGCATGAACGCCGCTGAAGGCGGCCCAGCCCGGATGGAAGCGTTTTGTCCAGGCTCCCTCGGCCAGAAACTCCATCGACCCGGCGGACTGACTGCCGGCAATGCCGAGGGCGGACAGCAGTTGGGCTTCACTCAAGCCCAGCAGCTTGGCCGCGCTGGCCGCAGCGCCGAAGGTGCCGCAGGTTGCCGTGGGATGAAATCCGCGGCCGTAGTGCTCGGTCGGTTTGAGGGCCATGGCCAGCCGGGACGCGACCTCAAAACCGACCACGCTGGCGGTGAGAAAATCCTTGCCGCTCGCACCCACCTGCTCTGCCACGGCGAGCGCCGCGGAAAAGACCGATACGCCCAGGTGAATCGAGCCGGCCTGATGGGTGTCGTCCAGTTCCAGGCTGTGGGCGGACGTACCGTTGGCCAGGGCCGCATACGGGAAGTTCGCCTTCTCCGCCCGGCCCAGGACCGTTCCCCGCCCGGTCGGAGCAAGACTGTCAGCCAGGCGGTAGAGCGGCTGGCTGGAGTCGGACAGCGAGCCGCGTACCGCAACACCGAGATAGTCGAGAAAGAAATATTTGGCCCGATCGACCACCTCGGCCGGCAGGCTGTCGTAATCGAGCCGGGTGCAGAATGCGGCCAGATGTTGGGTCAGCGGAATTTCCATATACTGCCCTCCCCTCTCCCCTAGGGTCGGGGTGAAGATCGCTGAAAAAGCAACGCCCTTACAACTTCGGAATTACCTTTTCGCCAAAGGTGCGTATGGCTTGCAGTGTATTCTCGTGCGACGGGCCGCCCGGCTGTCGGAAGCGCATGATCAAATAGTCCGGCTGAATCGCCTCTTTCCACATCTGGAGCTGCTCCAGGCAGTCCTCGGGCGAGCCCACAATCAGACGCTCCTTGGCGGCTATGCCAAAGCTCAGTTCTTCGGGCGTCTTGACGTCCTTGATGTGTTCATCCTGGACATAGGCGTCATACTGAAAGTAGAAACGGTGGGTATACATGGTCGGCCCGCTCGCGGCTTCGGCGTCGGCCATGCTGTCGGCCAGCACGGCATCGCGCATCAGGCAGATATACGGCTTCCGGCCCGCCTTTTCCGCGGCTGCCCGGTAGCGGGTGGCATAGTCTTTAATGACCCCGAGGCTCTGCACCGGGTCGGCGATCCAGCCGTCCGCCAGCCGACCCGCCCGGCGCAGCCCGACCGGCGTCCAGGACGCCATCCAGATCGGCGGACCGGACCGTTGACTCGGGCCGGGCGTAATCAGGGTGTCCTGATAGTGGAAATGCTTGCCCTCAAAAGAGAAGCGCTCCCCGGTCCAGCTCTTGCGGATAATGTCGATGGCTTCTTCGGTCCGGGTGGCCCGCTCGGTGATCGGAATCTCGAACGCGTCGAAATCTTGCGGCTGATACCCCACCCCTACACTCAAAACGAGACGCCCCTTGGTCGCCTGGTCAATCACGGCGCAGTCTTCCGCGACATGGACGGGATGGTGGAGCGGCATCAACAGCACGCAGGTGCCGACCTTTATGCGCTCGGTCTTCATCCCAACCAGGCCGGCCAGCAGCAACGGGTTGGGCAGATAGCCGTCTTCCTGCTGGTGGTGTTCGGTCAGAAAACAGCCGTCCCAGCCACTGGCCTCCGCGGCCTGGGCTTCGGCAACAATTTCATCAATTACCCGTCCCATATTCGAGCCGGACGGGGGGTCTTGAGTGCAGGGAAGATAACCAACTGGCAGCATACGCGTTCTCCTTTTGGGTTCGTAGTAGCGGCTGCCTAGAAAAACAAAAACTCCTGCGCTTGTCTATCGTGGGGCTTGGAGCCCCACGATAGAGCAGATGGAACCCACTCGCCAGTAGGATGCAGATAGGACATAGTAACGCGCCGACCAGCGCGGTTCACGATAAGCGGTGGTCTTCCGCCAGGAGTTGGGCGAGCACAACAGAGGGATCACCGTTCGCTTCTATCCGCGTCCAATTCGCCAAGAAGAGTACGGAGCGGCGCAACTCGCTCCGGAGTCGGAGGCTCCCCCGTGGCGGGCAGCGTTGGCGGCGTCAGCCATCCCTTGCGTACGGCCTCGGCCAGCAGTGCATCGGCGAGCATCGGGCTTCTAGTTTCTCTCGGAGGACCGATCTCCGCAACAACACGGCCGCGGTCCGTGACCAGAATGGTCTCGCCCGACGCGGCGAGCCGCACATACTCACTCAACCGGCTGTTCAATACTTTTATTCCGACCGATCTCATGTACAGAAAGGTAGCAACTAGAAGCGACCTGATCAAACCGCACCCACTCAACGAGGAACCTTAGCGAAACGTAACCCAACGTCTCTTCCCGCCGGGCCGCTTCTCACTCGCCTCGCGTCAGATTCAATTCCAACAGTTCACGCAGTGCTTCATCTTCAGAAATATCCACATTCCAGCCGTAAGCCATCGCTACCGCGGCATCAAGACTCACATGTGCGTCGGTCAGCCATTGTGGACGGGTGTTGTACAGGTTGGTCAGGACGCGTTTCTTGAGTGGTTTCCTACTTACGTGCCTCGGCAATATGGTGCCGCGCGGAGGCCAGCGCTTTTTCGTCTACGATGTCCGCTACCGCCTCAAGCAGGGCATCAACCAAGCTGTCATCACCCCCAACGCGGAGCAGGGCTTTGTAGTGAAACGCGATCTGGGGCACCCCCTGGGCAATCAGCGTGCCGAGCACGATGGCCTCGCGTTCGATCAGGAGCAGCCCGTCCCGACCAAAGACCCGACCGAAGTCGTCATAGCGCACCCATTCGGCTAATTCGGGACTGAGCTGACTGAGCTGCTGGATAAGCTTTTTGTTCTCCTCGCTGCCACCGGTGAGCTGCTCTTGAATCTGCATCCCGCGTTCTCCCCAGATGGTCGGGGCGTACTCCGGCCAGGGTTCGGTCGGTTGCGGACTCTGCCCCTGGGAACGCTGGCTGATGTAGTCGGGATACACCTGCTGAAAGCGTAGCAGCGTGCTCAGGGTCCGCGGATAGCCGATGTAGGGCAACAGGTTCAGGACCGTCTCGTACATCTGGAGTTCGCTGAGCCCGGCGTCCTTGCCCTCGCTGAAGAGCTGCTCGGCGGTGTCGAATTGCCCCGAGGTACCGGCGGCGGATATCTGACACAGCGCGACCAGAGCGGTCTGGTTGTAGGCCGTACTTTGGGCGTGGGCGGTCAGCGGCAGCAGGCCCACGGCACAGGCGAGCCCGATGATCAGCCTGCCGCTCGCCCTCCAAAGGCCCGTCATTTTGTTCCGCTTCTGCATACACTCTCCTTGGCATGAGCCGAGAATCAACTACCCGTCCGCATTCTCAACAAGGATGCCCTGGTTCTTTAATTCCCGTATTTGCTCGGCCGTATAGCCGCACAAGCCGCCCAGCAACTCGTCCGTATGTTGGCCGAGGCGTGACGCCGGTCCGGGGATGCGTGGTGGGGTCTTGGAGAATTTGTGGGGAGATTGGAGTAGCTTCAACTCGCCGTAGTCCGGGTTGGGCATGGTCTCGACCATGCGTTTGCTTAAATGCGGGTCTTCGGCGAATTGGCCGATGGACAGAATCGGAGCAACCGGCAGGCGGAGTTCGTCGGCCATAATCCGAATCGCCTCTTCGTCGCTTGGCAGCGATTGCAGCCACTCTTCGATAATAACCCGCAGGGCGTCCGCGTTCTGAATTCGCCAGCGGTTGGTCTTGAATTCGGGCGAGGTTAGGAGCTCTTCGTGTCCCATGCGTTTGACCAGAGTCACCCAGTGGTCCTCGGTGATCAGCCCGATGGCGATATAGCCGTCCTTTGATTTAAACGCACCGTAGGGGAACGCCCCGGCCCGCTGCGAGCCACCGCGCTGCGGGTCGACCGCGCCATCGGTCACGCTATAGGCCGCCAGCGCCCAGTCGTGCGAGTTATAGGTGCAGTCTACCAGGGCCAAGTCGATATGCTGGCCCTCGCCCGTGCGCTGGCGATGAAACAGGGCTGCCATGATCGCGCCAAAAGCGTTGAGCGCAGTCATGTGATCACCGATGGCCGAGGCCGGATAGGCCGGATAGCCGTCCGGCTCGCCGACCAGATGCAGCAAGCCGCCAGCCGCCAAGGCGACCAGGTCGTTGCCGATGCGGCGGGAGTATGGGCCGGTCTGCCCATAGGTCGAGACCGAGCACATGACGAGGCTCGGGTTGATGGCGGACAGACTCTCGTAGGTCAGGCCGTAGCGCTCCATGATGCCGGGCGTGAAGTTCTCGAACAGCACGTCGCAGTGTTGGACCAAATCCTTGATAACGGCCTGACCGGCCGGGGTTTTGATATCCACACACAGGCTCTTCTTGCCCCGGTTGTGCATGATGAAATAGCTCGGCGTGGCGCCATCCTTGCCGTCCTTGGGCACGATGCGGATATGCCGGCTGTGTTCGCCCTTGGGTGGGAGTTCAACCTTGATGACTTCCGCCCCAAGGTCCACCATCAGTCGCGTGGCCTGCGGTCCGGCCAGCCATTGGGTCAGGTCAAGAATACGGACCCCTTCAAGAATCTGTTTCTGTTCGGTCATATCACACTCCCTTAGATAGCCTTGCCGGCCACAAACCCACCGTCAATGGGAATCGTTGCGCCGGTTATGAAGTCTGCGTCATCAGACGCCAGGAACAGCATCAGCTTGGCGATTTCCTCGGGCTGAGCCCAGCGTCCGGCCGGATGTGCCTTTTTGAGCGAGGCCACGACATCCGGCTTATCAAAATAGCCCGCGGTCATGGCGGTCTCGACCACGCCTGGAGCAATGGCATTGACCTGAATATGCTTATCGGCCAGTTCCATGCCCATTTCCTTGGTCAGGCCGACCACCCCATGCTTGGAGGCTACATAGGCCGCCCGGTTCGGCACACCCACAAGACCGGCAACCGACGACAGGTTGATAATTTTTCCGCTTTTATTCTGCGCAATCAGGTGTCGGGCAGCGGCTTGGCTACATAAAAACGTCCCGGTCAAGTTCGTTCCAATAACCTTCATCCATTCTTCGGCGGGCAATTCCAGGAACGGGACGATCTCGCGTACCCCCGCGCTGTTTATCAGCACATCGAGTGAGCCGAGTCTGGCCACAGCCTGCTCGACCATGGTCTGCACCGAATCCGGTTGCGTAACATCGACCTGGAGGGCAACGGCCGTCCGGCCTAGTTCCTCAACCGCACTGGCGGTTGCCTGGGCCGATTCAAGCCGGAGGTCGGCTGCGGCAATCGCAGCGCCTTCTTCGGCAAAGGCTAGGCTTGCCGCTCTGCCGATTCCGCTCCCCGCGCCGGTGATCAGGACTCCCGTGTTTTCAAACCGCATGATCGCTCACCCCCGAAAGCTCGGCATGATCTCCTTGGCGAACAACTCCAGTGAGCGGGTCGATTTCTTGGGGTCCATGCCGGCCAGCTGTGTGCTCATGATGAAATGGGTGCATTGGAATTCGTTTTTGAAGCGTTCCATTTTTCGGGCGACCTGGTCCGGCGTGCCGATCATTACCGCTTCTCCAAAGGCCGAGTGGCGGAGTTCCTCCGGCTTGGTGTAGGTCCACACGTCCTTATCTCCAGGCGCATCGTTCGCCTCGGCCAGAATATGGCCGTAGAATTCCATCATACTGAACAAATGCTCCTGACAGTCCTCCCAGGCCTGGTCTTCGGTTTCAGCCAGATACACCAGGCGTAACTGCGCGATATTGAAATCGTCCGGGTTGCGCCCACACTTTTTGAGTTCGTCGATATACCACGCCGCTGGATCAGGCCCGATGGTTGCCATGAGATGACAGCCCAGCCGGGCCGCGCTACGGGTGGCCTTCTCGGCCCGCGCGCCGATCCATAGCGGCATGGGCTGCTGCACCGGCTTGGGGCTCAGGGTCAGGTCTTTCACCTGGGTGAAACGCCCGTCAAACGTGACCGCGTCCTCGGTCCAGACTTTTTGAATCAACTCAACGCCCTCGCGTAAACGCGCCGAACGTTCCTTGCGCGGCATACACAGGGCGTCAAACTCCATATACGAATAGCCCTGCCCGACGCCCAGGTCGAACCGACCATTTGACCAGATATCGACACAGGTAGCGTCTTCCGCCACCCGGATCGGATGCTGGAAGGGCAGCAGCAAAATAAACGTCCCAATCCGAATGGTGCTCGTTCGGGTGGCAATCGCCGCCGCAGTCGGCAGCAGCGACGGATTATAGCCATCCTCGGTAAAGTGGTGCTCGGTCAGCCAGACGTGGTCGTAGCCGAGTTCCTCGGCCCGAACGGTTTGGTCTAAGATCGCGTTATACAGCTCGGGAAATGGCCGTGCCCAAGGCTCTGGGTTCCGAAAATCCTCCATAAAACCAAATTTCATATGCTCGTCCTCCTCTTCATTACGAATTGCTCAGAACGCTGTCCGCTTCCCCAGCCTCCAACCCCTAATCCTCAATCTCCGGCCTTCTTTCCCCTACCCGCGTGGCCTGTTCAAACGCATGAGCCAACTGCAACACACCCAGTTCGTTCTGGTGCCGACCAACGATCTGCACGCCAACGGGCAGGCCCTCTTGGGTGAAACCGCACGGCACCGAGATGGCCGGCAGGCCGGTGACGCTGATGTAGTAACACGAGCGCATCCAGTCCAAATACGTCTCCATCTGTACGCCGTTAATCTCACGCACATAGCGCTGTTTGACATCAAACGGCGGCACTTGAGAGACGGGCAGAATCAGAAACTCATACTGTTCCATGAACTCCCGCACCCGATGATAGAGCAGCGTACGCTTTTTCTCGGCCTGCCCGATTTGCGGGCCAGTGAGTTTTGTTCCCTCTTCGATATTCCAGATGACCGTGTCCTTCATTTTGTCCCGGTGTTCGGGCAGCAGCTCGCCCAATGACAGATCAAAATACCACGCCCGCCAGACGCGAAAGACCTCATCGGCATCCTGGAAGTCGGGGGTCGCTTCCTCAATGATACAGCCCAGGTCGGCAAACACGCTACGCTGGCTTTCAAGCACCGCGGTCACGCGGGCATCGACTGGCAGGCCACCAAGCGTCGGACTCCAGGCAATCGGGGTATCCGCAAAAGAGCGCTCAAGCGGCTGAAGGAACTGCTCGCCCGATTGGGTGTTGGCAATCGGCACCCGAGGGTCGGGCCCGGCCATAACGCTCAGCAACAGTGCTACATCCTGTACGGTGCGGGCCATCGGACCCTCGACGGCAAACGGAAACCAGCCGACCCGGTGCGGCCAAGTGGGCACGCGGCCAGGCGAGGGACGAAACCCCACTACGTTGCAAAAACTGGCCGGGTTGCGCAGCGAGCCGCCCAGGTCGCTGCCATCGGCAATCGGCAGCATCCCGGTCGCCAGCGATACCGCGGCCCCACCGCTGCTGCCGCCGCAGGTTGTGGAGAGATCGTATGGGTTGAGGGTCTCGCCAAACACTTCGTTATACGTCTGCGAGCCGGCCCCGAACTCGGGCGTATTCGTCTTGCCGATGGCAATCGCACCGGCCGCACGCAGGCGTTCAACAATAATCTCGTCCTGGTCGGGAACAAAGTCGGCAAAGATCGGCGAGCCGAGCGTCGTACGGACGCCTTTGGTCAAGACCAAATCCTTGTGGGCAATGGGCAAGCCGTGCAGTGGGCCAACCTCCTGGTCTCGCCCGAGCGCTTCATCGGCTGCGGTCGCCCGCTCCAGGCCATGCTCGGCCAACAGGGTCACAATCGCGTTCACCCGCGGATTGACGCGCTCGATCCGGGCCAGATGCGTTTCCATGACTTCCCGACACGACACCTCGCGGGTGCGTATACGCCTAGCCAGTTCCGTTGCGCTGAGAAAACAGAGTTCGGCAGCTGACATACTCCCTCCCTTGGACGAGACCTTCCTTCCGGTTCGTCCGAGCAGCCTAGCGTCAGTACCGTTAAAGGACAACGGCGCTTGAAAGGCGCAACAATATGCAGTCCAATATGCATACCCTCAACCGCGAAACGGGAGGACAAAATGAGCCGGCCTTTTCCTGACGATCCATTTCTCCAAGGGAATTATGCCCCCTGGCCCATGGAGGGCGAGATTCACGACCTGGCCGTTACGGGCGACATCCCAGCCGAGTTGAACGGTACCCTGTACCGGAACGGCTCAAACCCGCAGTTTGCACCCCGCGGACAGTATCACTGGTTTGACGGGGACGGCATGATCCACGCGTTTACCTTGGGCGCGGGCAAGGCGCATTATCGGAATCGCTGGGTCCGAACGGAACGTTTCAAGCTTGAACGCCAGCACGGAGAAGCCCTCTTTACCGGTCTCAGTGACCTGAGCAACACGGACGAACGGGCTCAGGGAGTTTTTCCGAATGCCGCCAACACGAATATCATCTTCCACGCCGGGCGGCTGCTCGCCCTGTGGGAAGGCGGTCCGCCCTACGAACTTGAGCCATCGACCCTCGAAACCATTGGCGTGTACGATTTTAACGGCAAACTCCAGGGAGCCATGACCGCTCACCCCAAGATCGATCCGGAAACGGGCGAACTCCTCTTTTTTGGCTACGGGCCGTTTCCGCCCTATCTGCGCTACACGGTCGTCTCCGCGGACGGTGATATTACACGGAACGAAGAGATTCCCCTGCCGGTGCCGACCATGATGCACGATTTCATTGTCACCCGAGAGCACGTCATCTTCATGGTTTTTCCGGCGACTCTGCGCCCGGAAAATCTGACCTCCGGTTCTCCCGTGCGCTGGGAGCCGGAACTCGGAACGCGCATTGGGGTCATGCCACGCAACGGAGGGAGCGAGGATATCGTCTGGTTTGACACCGATCCCTGCTTTGTGTTCCACGCCATGAATGCCTATACCAAAGACAATACGGTCAGCGCCGATGTGTGCCAGTTCCGCCTGTTGCCACTGTTCCAGGTTGACGGAGAAGACCTGGAGACCAACGTCCCGGTCTTCACCCGCTGGTCACTTGACCTGACGACCCGTTCAATCACCCAGGCACAACAGGACGACCGTCTCAGCGAGTTTCCCCGACTGGACGAACGCTACGCGGGCCTCCCCTATCGAAGGGGATATGCAGCGGGCCAGGAGGGCACGGTGCCGCCCTCGGAAGGTCTTTTCAACACGGTAATTGGATACGACCACGCAAAAGATCGGTCCCAGACTCGTGCGTTTGGCCCGGACAGCTATTCCTCGGAGCCGATTTTTGTTCCACGCTCCGCGCGGTCAGCCGAAGGCGAAGGCTTTCTGCTCGTGGGTGTGTACCGCAAAGAGAAAAATCGGAGCGATCTAGTCATTCTCGACGCCGAAAATATCACACACGAGCCACTGGCCACCGTTCACCTCCCCCACCGGGTGCCGTATGGCTTTCACGCCAATTGGGTGGAGGGATTATCGGTAGAGTAGCGCTTCCGGCAGACTGATATCGACAACCATTTATATTAAGGGCGACCCTTCTCTCGGGCTGCACGAATCGTCGCCGCATTCACGGATGGCATTTTGGTTCGTAATGCGAGCAAGTCGTCAATCGCTTGAGAGCGCGGTTGACGACGGCGCCGTTCTTCGACGGTATTTCTGTTCTTCTTTGTACGGGTCTTGTTGAATGTCGACATGGACATGACTCCCAAGAAGGAGAGGGTATGACTTGACCTGCTTTCACCAAAGTCGTCATGTATAAAGCGTGACGACTTGCACATCAGTCTGCTGGCGCGCCAGCCTGCTTATACTATTCGTCATTGTCCCATCTGTACACGCCTACCGGGAAATCGCAGTTGAGCATGGCGGCAGCATCAGCGGTCAAGTCCTATTCGACGGTCAAGCACCTCTACCGGCAGCCCTGCCCGTCCACAAGAACAGAGCCGTCTGCGGGGAAAGCGTACCGGATGAGAGCCTTCTCATTGATGCTCGCGGAGGACTCAAGAATGTTGTTGTCATCCTGGACGGCATTCACGCCGGGAAAGGCAACCCCGTTCTTCCCGCGCTGCTGGATAATAAAAACTGCGCCTTTGTCCCCCGCGTCCAAACTATAGCCGTCGGGCAACCGCTCGCGCTGCGGAACAGCGACTTCATCCTGCATAATGTTCACGCCCGCCAAAATGGCCACAAGACCATATTCAATCTGGGTCTGCCGTACTGGTCTGAGAAAACCTATCGTTTTACGCAACCGGGTCATGTGCTGATCGATTGTGATGTGCTGCATACCTGGATGCGGGCGCATATCATTGTTACCGACCATCCCTATACCGCGGTAACGGACGCTGCCGGTCGGTTCGACATCAGCCACATCCCTGCGGGAGAATACGATCTGCGCCTGTGGCACGAGTGGCTTGGAGAACAAACCCGGTCGGTGTCCGTCCGAATAGCACAGGAGACTCGCGTCCGGCTGAGCTATACAGCCAGGACGCAAAAGGATAAGGGACACTGAACTTACGAGGGAGAAAATCCATGTCAAACAACCCGGTGCACTATGAACTGAACGATACGATTGCCATTTTGCGTCTTGACGACGGCAAGGCCAACGCGGTCAACCCTGCGCTGATCCAAGGCGTGAACGACGCTTTGGACAAAGCCGCGCAGGAAGCCAGGGCGGTCGTCTTGACGGGTCGGCCCGGTCGTTTTTCCGCGGGATTCGATCTTACCGTCCTCCAGTCCGGTCCGGAGGCCGGTCGTACACTCGTGACGGCCGGCGCACAGATGCTGCTCAAGCTGTTCACCCATCCCCAACCGGTTGTTGCCGCCAGCACGGGTCACGCCATTGCCGCCGGTGGCTTTATGCTGCTTGCCAGCGATACCCGTTTGGGCGTGCAGGGCGATTTCAAAATCGGACTCAATGAAGTCGCCATTGGGATGACGCTGCCGGAGTTTGGCCTGATGTTCGCGCGCGAACGGCTGTCCAAGCGTCACTTTACCAACGCGGTGATCCAAGCCCGCTTGTACAGCCCGGCTGAGGCCGTCGATGTCGGTTTCTTGGATCGGGTGTGTACGGCTGACACTCTGTTAGACGAAGCGCTCGGCGAAGCCCGTCGCCTCGCGACGCTTGACCTGCCGTCCTACGGCCGCACCAAGGGGCGCGCCCGGAACGCGCTGGCCGAACAGATACGTAGCGGTTTGGACGAGGATATCGCCCGCTTAATGGCCTAGGGACGGTTTGCGTATCGCCCCTACTTCGACAACTGATTTGTCGCGTGGCCGTTCAGCCCTGTTTCGACTGTCTCCTCCGACAGAATCGTGGCCGCGGTCTCTGCGACCACGGTTCCCTTGAAAAAGTCCGGGTTGGCCTCGCCCCAGAAGCGGATCGGATTGGTACACATAAAATCACGAAAACCAGCATCGCTGACCAAGCCTTTTTCAACCAGCTCGTACGCTTCGGGCACCACGTGGCTCATGTTCGCCACGTCGAAGTGGCCGATGTCCGAACCGAAGAGTGCGTTGAGCTGCGCTCCAAACGGATTGCACTGCCGGTTGAAGGCCCAAGCATTCATCTTGTCATCCGACTCGCAGCCAAAATAGAAATTCTTGACAAACAAGTCGTGAATGTCCGACGCCTGGGTGATCTTACAGGCTGAAAAATCGTCCAGATTATCAATACCGCCGACGGCTTTCGCCCCTTGTGTACTCAGTACGGTGTCCAGGACTGCAGCGCCCTGCGTAAACGCCTCGGCCATGTCCGTGCTGCCGTATTGCTCCACCAATTCGCCCAGCAGTTGCTGGTCGAGATTGGCCGGATCAACCTCCGCCAACGCCTCGATATTGCGTTTCTCCCAGTGTTCGATCAGATCGGCGTATAACTGACACGCCCAACCGACCCCACCCTCCAGAAAGGCGAACTTGAGCGTGGGGAAACGCCGGGTAACGCCGCCGAGAAAGAGAGCTTTGCACACGGCTTCGTTTGCCGCGGCAAAATGGCCAATATGGTTGTACACAAAATTGGAGGGCGAAATCCGCAACGCATACCCGCGCGAGCCGGTATGAAACGTTGGCGACAGGCCCCGTTCAACGCACATCTCCCAGACCGGGTCGTAGTCGTATTCGCTGTCCAGGCCCAGCACGTCGCGCCACGTCAGCAGTTCTTCCGTACCCGGATAGTGTTCGACCGCGGCGGGAATGGGCCGTTTGATCATGCTACCCAGCATGATCACTTTCATGCCGAGCTGCGATGTTACATAGTCGATTTCTTCCAGGGCCTCCTCGGGCGTATTCATCGGAATCACCGCCGTTGGAGTCATGCGGTCGGCATAGGCCCGAAAATAGTCCGCACTGAAAATATTGAACGCCCGGCAGGCGGCTTTCCGCAGTTCGGCATCGCTGCCACGGGTCAACCCCAGACCCGCAGTAGGATAGAGGATGGTGAAGTCTATGCCGAACTCGTCCAGGCGTTCATACAGTAATTGGGGCATCATGGCCGTTGCCCGGTCGTGCGTGTTCTTGGTTGGAATCCCCCAAAAGGCCTGCTGGGCGGTCCGCTGGCGGCGCCTTTCGGCCACTGACAGGCTTAAATGTTCTTGGACGAGAGTGGTGAACACCGAGAATCCTTCGACCGCCTTGGTGCCGCCGATTTTTCTCAGTTGTTCGCGCACCAGCGGCCCGAACTCCAGCCAGTGTCCGTCCGCGTCTATAATCGGGTGCTGCAACCGGGCGCGTATGCCCGCTCCGTTCGTCTGACCATTACTACTCATAAAAAACCTCCCCGAGAGGGATACCGCCCCTCCGACGGTTGACTCTTTTCTAGGAAAAGTAGGCTAAGTATAGGAAGTCAGACGGATATTTACAATGCTTCGCCCGGCAGGGCTTCGTTCAGCGCTGAGGCAGTTTTCCTCTCACCCCAACCCCTAATCCCCAGCCCCCAGTCCCTATCTATGCATGAACCGGCGTAAGCTCATCCAGCAATGACTTCGCCGCTCGCAGGTCGGGCGTATCGAATCCCTCGGTAAACCATCCGTAGATATTCGACAGGAGTCGATAAGCGTCGTCCGGCTTTCCGTGTGCTTGCCAGAACGCAGCCAGACGGGTTGCGCTGCGGAGTTCCAGGGATTTTGCCTGCTGGCCGTGAGCGATCCGGATAGCATCCTCAAAACAGGCTGTGATTTCCTGGCTGCTGTGATCCGTGCCGTCTTGGGCAGCGAGTAATAATTCCCCCCGGGTGCGCAGCAGTTCGGCCTGCCACCATTTTTCGTTGCTCTTGTCCAACTCGGCTTCTGCCTGGGCCAGCACGGCCAGGCCATCCTCGACGCGACCGAGTTTGCCATAGGCCTCTGCCAAAAGTAGAGACACCTGACCGAGCTGCCGAATACCGAACTCCTGCCAGATACGCTGGCCCTCCAGCATTTCGGCAATACCCTCTTCGACGTGACCCTGTTCTGCTAAGGCCCAGCCACGCAAATAGGTTCCGGCGGCGTGAAAGTAGGGGAAGCCCTGCTCACTCGCCAACGAGACCGCGCCCTCTGCCTGGGTTTGGGCCAGCGCCCCTTCTCGTCGAAAGCGATAGACCGCCGTTCCAAAATGCAGGGCAAAGCCCAAACTGTAGGGATGCGAAATCTCACGCGCGAGCGCAATGGCTTCCTGGCTGCGCTGGAGAGCCTGATCGGGATAGCCAAGATGCCACAGCATCCAGGCCAGAACGGCTAGACTGGTAACACCGGGGTCCTGGCCCATCATGCCCTGGGCGTTCTCCGGGCCGTGGACACTCGGATCGTAGATGTCCACGGCCCGTTCCAGATGGGCTCTGGCGTCGGCAAACGCCCCGAGCCGAAAGGCCGTCAATCCAAGCGCCTGCTGAGCCGGTAGGAATTGATTGGAGCCCGGCATGCACTCAGACAGACGTTGGAGCCTTTCGGTCATTTCTCCTGCCGCGGCATACTCCCCGCGCACAATATGAAAGCGCCATAAACCGAAAAGCACGGAGAACTTCTGCGGCACGTCTCCTATCGCACGCGCCAGTTCACGAGCACGCGTATATACGCGCTCCACTTCGGGCGCGGCGTCGCCCTTGGTTGCCATCAGGCAGGAGCCAAGTGAGATGAGCAGGGTCAGCTCTTGCTGCGGACGGTCCGGGGTATGAGACAGTGCTGGCAGCAAGTCCAGCGCGTAATTGAGATCACGGATTGCCTCAGTATAGGCCGAGTTTTTCAGCGCCAACTCTCCGGCACGTTGATAATACTCGACGGCTTTCTCCGTATTACCGCTCTGGGCGGAATGATAGGCGAGTTCTCTGAGGCGACGATCATTCAGCTGCTCGTGGAACAGGGAGGCAATGGCCTGGGCCGTCCGGGCATGCACGTCCTGGCGGCGCTCGGATAAGAGCGAATGATAGGCTACCTCCTGGGTGAGCGCGTGCTTAAAGGTATATTCGACTTCGGGAAAGGCGGGCTGCTCATAGATGAACTCGGCCGTTTGCAAGCGAGATAACAGCGGCACGAGCGTGTCCTCATCCTGTTGAGCGACCTGGGTCAGGAGGCTGAGCGAGAACTCCCGGCCAATCACTGCGGCGGTCTGGAGCAGCTCCTTTTCCGCAGCGCCTAATTGGTCAATCCGACCGGCCAGAACACCCCGGACCGTCGCCGGGATATGGACCGTATCGAGTGGCTTGGTAAGGGAGATGCCTCCCATGCTGTGGACCAGGACGCCCTGGTCAAACAGCGCCCGGACCATTTCCTCCATAAAAAACGGCGTGCCCTCTGTTTTCTCCAAGATGAGCTGTTTGAGGGGTTCAAGCGAAGCGGCCGTAACCGGCCAGTTTGCCTCGTCAAGGAGTGCGGCCAGGAGTTCTTTGGCATCTTCCAGACCCAGCGCATCGAGTCGAAGCTGGCTGTAATAGGTCTTGCTTCCCCACTCGTGCCGATACTCCGGGCGGTAGTTGACCAGCAGCAGCAGGGGCGCAGTGGCCAGACTCTCACTCAGAGTATCGAGAAAGGCCTGCGTGCCCTCGTCCAGCCATTGCAAGTCCTCAAAGATCAGCACTACCGGCTGGGTGAGGCTCTCCCGCACGAGGAGCCGCTTGATCGTGTCAAAGGTGCGTTGTTGACGGATGTGAGGGTCCATCTGCTGAAGCGCCGCAGTAAATTCCGTATGGCCCAAGAGACTCAGCAGATAGGGCAGTCCGTCTTCGAGTTCACGGTCAAGCGCAACCACCCGTCCGGCGACTTTTTCATGCAGCGTCCGTTCGTCGTCCTGGGGTCGAATATGGAAGTAATCCCTCAGCAACTCGATCAAGGGCAGATATGCATAGTTGCTGCCATGGGCGGCACAAAATGTTTCAAGGACCAGACAGTGTTGCTCGGACAGCACCTTGAATTCGTGAAACAGCCGTGACTTGCCAACTCCCGGC
The DNA here is from genome assembly GCA_965243855.1 of uncultured Binatia bacterium (SeqCode). Taxonomy (GTDB): domain Bacteria; phylum Desulfobacterota; class Binatia; order Bin18; family Bin18; genus Bin18. The sequence continues at coordinate 1,829,539 of CBDEWE010000003.1, forward strand.
TCGCCCACCACGCCGACCATCTGCCCTTGGCCGTTTCTCGCCTGTTCGCGGACCTGTTTGAGATGTTCGATCTCCTTCTTGCGCCCAACGAAACGAGACAGGCCACGCGCGGCTGACACTTGGAGCCGGGTGCGCAGGGCACCAACCCCGAGGAGTTCGTAAATCCGTACGGGCTCGCTGACGCCTTTGATCTTCGCCGCACCCAAATCCTTGAACTCGAAATATCCCTCGGTAAGCTGGTGGGTATCCGTACTCACGACCGTTGTACCCGGCGTGGCCAGCCCTTCCATGCGGGCTGCCAAGCTGGTCGAATGACCAACCGGAACATAGTCCGTGTGCAAATCGTTTTTCCGAATAGAGCGCACGACGACCTCGCCGGTATTGACGCCCACCCGCATCTGCAGATTGACCCCTTTGTCGTGCCGGAGCCGCTCGGCATAGGCCCTGCCCTCTTCTTGCATGCGGAGCGCGGCAAACAGGGCGCGCTGGGCGTGGTCCTCATGGGCGAGCGGCGCCCCAAAGAGGGCAAAAATACCATCGCCCATAGACTGGGCTACATAGCCTTCGTAGCGATGCACGGCGGCCATCATGAGTTGCAGGGCCGGGTCAATAATGGAGCGCGCGTCTTCCGGGTCAAGATCCTCGATCAGTTCCATCGAGCCCTTGATATCGGCGAACAGGGCGGTAATGGTTTTGCGCTCGCCGTCAACCGCCCCACGCGCTTCGAGCGCAGCCTGCTCGGCGCGGATACGCTCGGCCAGATGGGGCGGGGTATAGGTGTGGGGGCCGGGGGTTGGGGGTTGGGGGCCGGGTGACTTGGTGAGCGCCGTTCCGCACTCCATGCAGAATTTGGCTCTGGCAACGTTCTCACAACCGCAGTTCGGACAGCGGTTCTGGAGCGCGGCTCCGCATTCAATACAAAACTTTGCGCCGTCCGGATTGTCGGTGTCACACTGGAGACATCGCATGGGCTTTCATCTCACAGATAGCGACAGGGACGCTACTCCGGCGTCCGCAGCTTATAGCGCTGAATTTTTCCGGTCGCGGTCTTGGGCAGCTCGGAGACAAACTCGACCCAGCGCGGGTATTTATGCGGTAGCGTGCGGTCTTTGACAAAAAGGCTCAGTTCCTGGGCCAAGTCTGCTGAGGCGGTCTGGCCCGCTTTGAGGACCACGAATGCCTTGGGTTTGATCAGGCGGTTGTCGTCTTCCCAGCCGACGACCGCAGCCTCCAGTACGGCCGGGTGTTGAAATAGGATGCCCTCGACCTCGGCCGGCGAGACCCATTGGCCTGAGACCTTGAGCATATCATCCGCCCGGCCGCAGTAGGCAAAATACTCCTCTTCGTCCTGGACATAGGTGTCTCCGGTGTTCATCCAGTCTCCCAGCATGGTTTGGGCGGTCTTCTCAGGGTTGTTCCAGTAATAGGCGGCCCCGGACTGTCCCCGAATCAGGAGGCGACCCATCTCGCCGACAGCAACAGGCTGCCCGCTTTCATCCACAATCTTGGCCTCGTAGCCAGGAATCGGGCGACCACTGGTGCCGGGCTTGTAATCGTCCAGACGGTTGGAAATGAAAATATGCAGCATTTCGGTCGAGCCGATCCCATCCAGAATCGTCAGGCCGGTGCGCTCTTTCCAGCGCCGGAACACTTCAGCCGGCAGAGCCTCGCCCGCCGAGACGCAGGCGCGTAAGGATGGGAATACGCGCGGGTCTTGCTCCAAGGCGAGTAACTGGGCCGCATACAAAGTCGGCACCCCGAAATAGAGCGTGGGCCGAAAACGTTCGATCAGCTCGAACGTCATCTCCGGTGATGGGCGCTGGTCGCTTAAGACCGCAGTGGCTCCGCACCACAGCGGAAACGTCATGGCGTTGCCCAGGCCGTAGGCAAAGAACAGCTTGGCCGCGGAAAAACATACGTCCTCTTCGGTCATACCCAGCACGGCTTGGGCGTACTGCACACAAGTGACCACCATATCGCGCTGGCGATGGACCGCGCCTTTAGGCCGACCGGTCGAACCTGAGGAGTACAGCCAGAAGCAGGCATCTTCGGCCGAAGCCGGCGCAGGCTCCAACTCGGTAGACGCGGATTGCATAAGGATCGCGAAAGTCGAGTCCTCCCCAGCGACACATAGGGACTGCGGTGTGTGTTCGGCTCCGGCAAGGGCGGGTTCTACGGCCTGCGCGTACTCAGTGGAATAGGCGATAAGCGTACACTCGGAGTCGTTAATCATATATTGATAATCGGTCGCCCGGAGCAGTGTGTTGACCGGCACTGGCACGATTCCGGCCTTGATGGCCCCCCAAAAGAGAAAGAAGAATTCAGGACAGTCTTTCACGATCATCAGCAGCCGGTGACCGGTCCCGACACCCATCGAGCGCAAAACATTGCCACACCGATTAACCTGCTCGGCAAGCTGACCATAGGTCATATCGCCATGGACCGTGCGGATGGCAATCTTCTGCGCCCGCCCCTCTGCCAGATGCCGGTCGATAAACGGCACGGCCACGTTAAAACGTGGAGCAAACCGAATGGACGCTGAGGAATCTGCCGGATCAATAGCAACGGTATTGGCCTGCATGCCTACTCTCCCCTTGGGCTGTCTGCCCATTGCACATAAGGAAAGTCGAGGGGCTGGTTGTTAATCCCGCGGGCTGGCGGGGCAATCCAGCTTGCCATTGTGCCAGGTTTGGTAACCGGCTGCATGAGCGAGGCCACAAAGGCGTGATCGTCCTCGGTCGGCAGCCACGAGGCACACTGGTGCTGCCACTCTTCGGCTGTCACCATCTCTCCCTGTGGCGAGATATGGGCATCGGAGAAAGCGCCAATTTTGCGGTGGAAGCCCCGATGGGGCAGATAGAGCGGGCTCTCAATACCTTGCCGTTCAATCACCTTGTTCCAGCGGTCCAGACCTCGCTGCGAGTCGGCAATATAATCGTCGCGTAGCCGTTCGTTAATGGCGAGCAAGGCCGAGACGTCCTCACAGACGATTGTGCTGTCTGCGGGGCGCTGGACCGGCCAGGTCAGCTCCGAGAGACGATGGTCGTCATTGATACGGGTTTCGCGATAGCGGCCTTTGAGGCCGGTCGTAAAATAGTCGGCGGCGTTGGTCGAACGTTCTTGGCCGAACAGGTCGAGCGAGACGCTGTAATGAAAATTGATGAAGCGCTGTAAGGTCGGCAGGTCTATAGCCCCGATCGCACGGATGCGCTCAGGGTCATCGGTTTTGAGTTCATTCATGACCTCACACGTGCGTTGGATAATCCGCATCACCCCAGTCTCACCCACAAACATGTGGTGCGCCTCCTCCGTCAGCATGAACTGGCAGGTCCGGGCCAACGGATCGAAGCTGGATTCGGCCAACGAGGCGAGCTGATATTTCCCATCACGATCGGTGAAAAAGGTAAACATGAAATAGGACAGCCAGTGCGGTGTCTCTTCGTTAAACGCGCCCAGAATACGCGGCTTGTCCGCATCACCGGAATGGCGTTCCAGCATCATCTCGGCTTCTTCCCGGCCATCGCGGCCAAAATAGGCGTGCAGGATATAGACCATGGCCCACAGATGACGCCCCTCTTCAACATTGATCTGAAACAGGTTGCGCAGGTCGTACAGCGAGGGGCAGGTGTGACCCAAATGGCGCTGCTGTTCAACGGAGGCCGGCTCGGTATCCCCCTGGGTCACGACCAAACGGCGTAAGAGGCTGCGATATTCCCCTGGGACTTCCTGCCAGACCGGTTCGCCAAGGTGGTCTCCAAAAGCGATACGGCGCTCCTCCTGCGGCTTGGCCAGGAAAATCCCCCACCGATAGTCGGGCATTTTCACATAGTCAAAATGGGCCCAGCCGTCGGACTCGACACTGATAGCCGTACGCAGATAGACGTCATACGCCTGCGTCCCTTCCGGACCACAGGTATCCCACCAGCGTAAATAATTCGGTTGCCACGACTCTAGGGCGCGTTGGAGTCGTCGGTTCTCGGCTAGGGCAACATTGTTCGGAATGCGCTCCGTATAATCAATCGCCATGTCTACACCCTTTGTTTCCGAAAACGGCTCTGCTTCCCCGTGCCGTACAGGGTCAACGCCCCGTCTTCGCCAACGGCATTCGGTCGCTGAAAGATCCAGTTTTGCCAGGCGCTCAGACGCCCGAATATCTTGGTCTGGAGGGTTTCCTGGCCGGCAAAGCGCAGGCTGGCCTCCATACCGGTGAGGGCATCGGGCGAGAAACTGGCCCGTTCTTCCAGGGTCAGTCTGACTTCGTCTTCCCAGTCGATATCATCCGGGATAAAGGTGACCAGCCCAAGTGCATCAGCCGTCTCCGCGTCGATATCCTGCCCCATATATGACTGCAACTCCGTAATATGATCCGGTTGCGCCGAGAAACGACTGCTCAGACGAGTGCTGCCGTTATGCATCGGCAGGGGACCAAAGTTCATGGGCGTTAAACGGAGCGCGGCCGGAGGCAGCTCGCCCCCCTCAAACCTGCCGTCCAGCATATACGACCGGTCGGCGGCCAGCACGAGTTCGAGTAAAGTACCGGTGAAACAACTGCCCGGCTCGATCAGGGCGATCAGACTCCGCGCGCTCACGTCCAGACGCTGGAGCGTGCGTTTGAGATACAAGGTAATCTCGCGGATCAGCCAGTCATCAACATGCTCGGACAGGAGGCTATCAACGTCTTCGACCAGCGCGGCCTCGCCGCTGGTGCGAAACACCCAGGTCCCAATATTCTCTTCATTCAGCCGTAAGTGCAGAATAGCATCGTCCAACTCACGTGCCAGCGCCAGGGGCCAGAAGCGCGCACCGGCAGCATGAACGGCTTCCACTGTGTGGGGCAGGTCTCCGCTCGGCGTGTGGACCGTGAATGAAGCGGTCCGCAGCGCGCGGTCCAGCTCGATTGAGACATGCTCGTAGGTCATGGTCGTGTCCTCAATAGAGCGAGCCAGGGGAGTCAGGGCAATACCGACCGCATCCGCGGGGCGGTCCGATTGAGCCGCAAAAGTCAACGCGCGGTCGTAAACCGTTTCCTCAAAACGCGAGCGCGGAGCAATTTCGTCAACCAGATTCCACTCACAGGCCCGTTTCCCACGCAGGCCCTCAGACGTTGTACAAAAGAAATCGGCCCGATCACGACGTACGTGCCGTTTGTCGACGAGCCGCGTCAGGCCACCGGTTCCGGGCAAGACCGCAAGCAGCGGTAACTCGGGCAGGGACACCGCGCTTGAGCCATCGTCAATGAGAAGAATATGTTCACACGCCAGGGCCAGTTCATAGCCACCGCCTGAGGCCGCCCCATTCACGGCGCAGACATAGGTTTGCCCGGAGTGAGCGCTGGCATCCTCGATGCCGTTGCGCGTCTCGTTCGTAAACTTGCAGAAGTTGACCTTATGTGCGTGTGAAGACTGGGCCAGCATGCGAATATTTGCCCCGGCACAAAAAACCTGCGGCTTGGCCGAACAGAGTATCACTGCGGCGACTTCAGGATGTTCGAAGCGAAGACGCTGAACCGCATCGTAGAGTTCGATGTCCACGCCCAGGTCGTACGAATTGAGTTTGAGCTCATAGCCCGGAACCAAGGGCGCATCTTCCCGCACATCCATTGCGAGCCTGGCGACTCGACCATCAATCGACAGCCTCCAGTGCCGATAATGCTCGGGCTGGGTCGTAAATTCGATTCTGCTTGAAGTTGATGAGGCTGACTCGGTTTGCACCTCAGGTCGCTGGGCCTGTTCATCAGCGCGTATGGCCGTACTCATAGGACGTCTCGCCTTTGGTCTCCGTCCGTCACTCTAACGTCATTGAAGCGTCTATGCCACCAGCCGGGTTTTGCGTATCGGACGGTTTGGGTCGGAGGATTGTTTTTTCGGCGTCTGGTACTGCGCGGGCGTCTTGGACAGATAGGCCGTGCTTGCCACAGTGTGGTCGGAAGAGGCGAGACAGGCTTGCTGTCCTTCAAGATAGGCGGACAGAAACTGTTCATACGAAAGATCATAACTCTGGGCCAGCAGTTTTTTTGATTCTCGAAAGGCGGTAGGAGCGGTTTGGAGAAACATGTCCGCAGCGCTATTCAGTGTTTTTTCCAGGTCTTTGGCTTTGACAACTTGGTCTACGAGCCCCCATTCCAGCGCTTGTTTGGCTTTGATCTGTGAGGTCGCCAGGGCAAGCAGCCGCCCACGTCCCATCCCAACGACACGGGGCAAACGGAACGTACCAAGACCGGGGATGATGCTATGCCGTACCGCAGTGAGGCTGAAAAAGGCATTATCCGCGGCAATCCGCATATCGCAGGCTAAGGAGAACTGAAGCCCCCCACCGATGCAGGCACCGTGAATGCCGCAGATCACGACCTTATCGTACATGGTCTCAAACAGACGCAGGGTCTCTTCCCACTCTCGAAACCAAGGTATCTGAATCTCATCCTGGGATACGGCCTTGAGATCAATGCCCGAACAAAACCCTCGCCCGGTCCCAGTGATGATGACCGCCCGGAGGTCTTTGGCCTCGGCCAGAGCCCGGCCTATGGTATGCAGCTCTTTCACAAAGCGCCCATCCGTGGCATTCACAACCTCGGGTCGGTTAAAAATAATGCGAGCAATGGGCGGGGTCTTTTCCAAAAGGATGTGTGCCATTGTTCTCTCCAGTTTCTTAATATATCATTTATAAAGCGTATAATATATAATTTGTTATATTAAGTCAAGCAAAATATTATTGCTCCGCATATAATTTGTGAGACATGCGTCCACGTTCCCTCCTCTTCACTCTGTTCGGCGACTTTGTGCGCAATTACGGCGGTGAGATCTGGGTTGGCAGTCTGATCCGCCTCATGCAGGAGTTTGATATTGCTCCGCAAGCGGTACGAGTCGCGCTTTCACGCATCACTGCCGACGGTTGGCTACGCAATCGCCGGCTTGGCAAGAAAAGTTTCTACGGACTGACGGCTCAAGGCGAGCGGCGCATGGCTGAGGCGGCGAGTCGGATCTATAAACTCGATAATCCGGCCTGGAATGGCGAATGGCTGATTGTGACCTACACCATTCCAGAGAAACGTAAAGTCGTTCGAGATAAAATTCGACGTGAATTAAGTTGGACTGGTTTTGGCCAACTTGCCAGCAGCGTGTGGATCAGTCCTCGCGACCTGCGACCGCAACTCATCGAAATTGCCCAGCGCTATGACATTGCGCCCCATCTCGACTTCTTCACCGCCCGCTACCGTGGTCCAGCAGAGAATCAGCGCCTCATTGACAAGTGTTGGAATCTTGATGCGATCCAGCAGGGCTATGCGGCCTTCATCGAGGTGTACCGTAGCAAACTCGACCAGCCATTCCTCTCTGATGAAATCTGTTTTTGTGAAGAGATCCAACTCATTCATGAATATCGTAAATTTTTATTCAGTGACCCTGGTCTACCGAACAATCTCTTACCCGACACTTGGCGTGGGCACGAGGCCGCCCACATCATGCGTGAGTACTATCAACGCGTTGCCCCAGGGGCCCATCGTTTTTTTGAGAACGTTTTTGTTGGGCACCCGGATAATGCGGCCTTCATCAAAAAGCTCGGGAGGTATCCCCGTCTTGATCCATTTGCGGAAGAACTCCGTCGTCGACAGCAGCAGTACTCCGCTGTCGATCTCTAGCCTGCTCAGCAGATTGCTATCCGGCGAAAAATCGCGATAAGGTCGGTTGAAATCCCGTATAAGAAGCTACACCATGACTCGACAGATAGGCCCAAGCCCGCAAGAGCTCCAACGTGCGCTCTCTGAGGCGGCGGCCTGGGTCGCGTCCTATTTACAGCAGGTCAGCGACCGGCCGGTCCTGGCGCGCGTCTCACCGGGTGACATCGCGGCAACCCTGCCCGAGAGCCCACCCGAATACGGCGAGTCGCTGGAGGCCATTCTCAAAGATGTAGACCGTCTCATCCTACCCGGCATTACACACTGGAATCACCCGGCCTTCTTTGCCTATTTTGGGATCAGCGGATCGGGCCCCGGTATTGTGGGCGAACTGATTTCCGCCGCGCTCAACGTCAATGCCATGTTGTGGCGTACCTCACCCGCGGCAACCGAGCTGGAACAGCGCACCCTGAGATGGGTCGCCGAGATGCTCGGCCTGCCGATTGACTGGTTCGGCGAAATCACAGACACGGCCTCAGCCTCATCCTTATACGCGCTGGCCGCAGCACGTGAGGCAGCGGGCCTGGACATTCGCGAGCACGGCATGGCCGGTCGGGACGACCTGCCGCCGCTGGCGATGTATACCTCAACCCAGGCGCATAGTTCGATTGATAAAGCGGCGGTTGCCCTGGGTATCGGACGGCGTTGGACCAGGCATATTGAGACGGACGACGCGTTTCGGATGCGACCGGACCGCTTGGAGCAAGCCATTACGAATGATCTGGCGGCCGGAGTCAAACCCGTCGCCGTTGTGGCAACGGTCGGCACGACTTCGTCAACCAGTATTGACCCGATTCCGGCTATCGCCGATATTTGCGAACGGTATCAGGTGTGGCTGCACGTTGACGCCGCCTATGGTGGAGCCGCCGCCCTTGTCTCCTCGCATCGAGATGTATTGGCCGGCTGTGAGCGCGCCGATTCGTTTGTCACCAATCCTCATAAGTGGCTGCTGACCCCAATCGATTGCAGCCTGCTGTATACGCGCCGGCCCGACGACCTGAAAAGCGCCTTTTCGCTGGTGGCCGAGTATCTCAAAACCAATGAGCAGGATGTGGTCAACTTTATGGACTACGGCCTGTCTCTGGGCCGGCGCTTTCGGGCGCTCAAACTGTGGATGGTCATCCGCGCCTATGGCCGGGCCGGGCTGGCCTCAATCATTGGCGGCCATATGCGAGAAGCGCACTGGCTGGCCGAGCAAATCGACGCCGCCTCAAACTGGGAGCGGCTAGCGCCGGTCCCGTTCTCCACCGTCTGTTTCCGTCACCTGCCGGTCGGCGGCCAAGACCCGGAGGAGCATAACGCAGCCCTCATCGACGCGGTGAACACCAGCGGGCAAGCATTCTTGTCGCACACCAAGCTGAACGACCGCTATGCCATCCGTGTTGCCATCGGCAACCAAGCCACCACGCATGAACACGTGGCGCGGGTGTGGGAGTTATTGCAGACGGCGGCGCAGTCGGAATAAGAGACGACCTTACGACGTCTGGCGCGTATTGCCGTTTTGCTCTGTTTGTTCTGATGGAGACGGACGTTCCTTGAGACGAACACTCACGCTCGACGGGTCCATACCAGCGACTTGGAGACCAAGCGGGATATTGACATCGTGCTCGGTCAGGGGAAAGCGGCTCCGCCCAGCCTGGGCGCTTGAGAGATCAACCTGCGCCCGAAGGCCACGCGGGTCAAGCAAGGACAACAGTTCACGCGATCCTCGCACCCGCAGGTAGACTTCCTGTGTATTTCTGCCAGTCATGTCCAAATGCCCTGGGATATTGTAGTAGACCACAGGAACCGCAAACCCAACCTCAGTGTTTTGCGGGCCAACCAGGATCAGCCAGAGGATGCAGACCGCCGCCAGGGCACCCAGCTTGGGGCGAATATTGGCCTCCAGCATGTCACGCCACCGCCATTGAGCCCGCCTTTTCTTGGCACCGGAAAGACGCAAATTCAGCCAAGTCAATAGCTCGGAAGATCCCGGCAGCGTCACCATGCCACCCCGATCGACTACGGAGACCGCGCCCCGCTCTTCCGAAACAACGACAGCTAGTGCGTCAGAACGCTCCGTAATCCCTAGCGCGGCCCGATGACGGGTCCCATACGTATAGGGCAGCGAGCGTGATTCTGAAAGCGGCAAGATGCAGCCGGCCCGACAGACCCGCCCGGCTCGAAGATAAATAGCGCCGTCGTGCAGGGGGCTGGAGGGTGTAAACAAATTATCCAAGAGCAAATCGCTGACTTCGGCATCGATCAAGACGCCCTGGCTTCGCAAGAGGGGTTCCACCGGGTCGTTCCGCTCAAAAACGAGGATGGCGCCGTGGCGCTTTTTCGCCAGGCTAAAACATGTGTCTGCTATCGTGACCAGGAAATCAGCAATCCGGGTCTCGGCAGAGGTTCGACGAAAAATCTTTGGGGTAGAGAGGACGGGATTGACTTGCTCAAGAATCTGACGAATTTCAGCCTGGAACACGACGACGACCAGAATAAAGGCCGCGGCCCAAATACCGCCCAGCACCCAGGTGGTCAAAAAGAGCCCGGCCTGGCTGGCGAGGAAATAGAACAGACCGAGTACGGCCAGCCCAACCCCTATCCGTGCGGCCTGCGTTCCACGAAAACGGATATAGGCTTGGTATACGACAAACGCCATACAGGCGATGTCGATCCCGTCTCGCCAGCGAAATTCCCAGCCGAGCGGGATGAAATTGAAAAACTCTATCACGCCTTGTTACTCGGTGTAGTTCTCGTAAAAAACATAACTGGTGGAGTAATCGCTAAATTCAAAATAGACCTTCTTCTCACCTTCATCGACCCGAAAATTCAGATTCTTATCAGCATAGCCATAGCCGAAACGGTAGGGTCTCGCCGTGCTGCCATCACCGGTTGATGCCGCGGTGCTGAGTTTGTCGATCTCAATAAAGCGTAGCACCAGCTTTTCTCCGGCATAGATATCCAAGACGCCGTTGGTTCCCGTCCAGTTTTGAATGGAACGGCTCAGCCGGTTCTGCGATTCCTGCGTGCAACCGGTGAGTCCTCCTCCCAGCCCACACAGGAGAAGTCCGGTAACAATAATGATTCGAGAGCGCTGCCACAAACACTGCATGGGGAATTCCTTACACTCGAACGTCTCTTCTAATTCAGATTACCATCCCTCCTCGCCGCACGCAAAATAATACGTCAAAACCGCGCGCTCTTGACCCTGCCCCAGGGAACCCATACTGAGCGGAGATAAGGCTGTTGTATGGCTGTTCCCCTGCTCGATCTCAAAGCTCAATACGTCACAATCCGGGAGGAAATCCGGGCTGCAGTTGAGCGTGTGCTGGAGTCTCAGCAATTCATTCTAGGGCCGGAGGTTGAAGCCTTGGAGAGCGAGGTCGCGGCCTACTCCGCATGTCGGTACGGGATCGGGGTGTCGTCCGGTACGGATGCCCTGCTAGTCGCCCTGATGGCAATCGACATTCAGCCGGACGATGAGGTGATCACCTCGCCCTATACCTTTTTCGCCTCAGTCGGAAGCATTGCCCGTCTCGGAGCCCGGCCGGTCTTTGTTGATATTGACCCACTGACATATAATCTGGACCCCGCCCGGATCGAAGCCGCCATCACCCCACGGACCCGAGCCATTATCCCGGTCCATCTGTTTGGCCAGATGGCGGACATGGACCCGATTCTTGAGATTGCCGCTCGTCGGAATCTTTTTCTGATCGAAGATGCCGCGCAGGCAATCGGCGCGGAATACAAGGGCAAACGAGCTGGCTCGCTTGGGCACTGTGGTTGTTTTAGTTTTTTTCCGTCTAAAAATCTCGGCGGATACGGTGACGGCGGGATGGTGACCACCAATGACGCACATCTTGTGCAGCGGGTCAAACAGTTGCGGAGTCATGGAGAGCAGTCCAGGTATGAGCATACTCGGGTGGGAGGGAACTTCCGCTTGGACGCCCTCCAAGCTGCGGTGCTGCGCGTCAAACTGCGGCATGTGGATGCCTGGACGGCGGCCCGGCAGCGCAATGCCGACACGTATCGTCGGCTGTTTGCTTCCCAAAAACTTAGAGAGATGAGCCTGCCGGTCGAGGCTCCGCAACGGCGACACGTCTACCATCAGTTTGTTGTCCAGAGCACCCATCGGGACGCCCTGTTGGCGACGCTCCAGCGTCAGGATATTGGCGCGGCAATTTACTATCCAACGCCGTTGCATCTTCAGCCCTGTTTTTCCGCCTTACGCTATCAGCGTGGCGCGTTCCCTCACGGTGAATACGCGGCAAGGCACAGTCTGGCCCTGCCCATCTATCCGGAGCTCACCCCGGCCATGCAAGAAGAAGTGGTACAGGCTATCGGAGCCTTTCATCGAGACTAGAAAAACGTGCAGTCCTGTCTTGCTTTCAGAAGAAGGACGGCGTTCGACCGAGTATCTCCTCCAAACGTTGACAGCTCATCTGTGGAGAGCGATAATTCTCTACGTTTTGAGCTCGTGCAGGAGGGTACACCATGCGCAGAAATTGGATCGATCTCAATAGTGATATGGGTGAGTCGTTTGGCAACTTCGTGCTTGGCCGACCGGAAGAGGTCATGAAGCGCATCTCCCACGCCAACATTGCCTGCGGCTTTCATGCCGGAGACCCGAGTTGGATGAGCCGCACGGTGGAATGGGCCAAGCAGTATGGGGTCACCGTGGGTGCCCACCCTGGCTTTCCTGATTTGCTGGGCTTTGGCCGACGGCTGATGAATATCACCCATCAGGAGGCGACCGATTATGTCGTGTATCAGGCCGGCGCCCTCAAGGCATTTTGCGAAATGCACGGTCTCACGCTGCAGGCCGCCAAGCCACATGGCGCGTTCTATTCGTGGGGGATACAGTCCGAAGACAACGCCCGTGCCATTCTGGAGGGTTTTCAGGCTGTTGAGCCACACCTCACCGTCTATCTACCCGCCCTGCCCTCTTTCCCGCTGGTCTCCACCGCAGAAAAGATGGGGTTTCGGGTTGTCAAGGAATTCTATCCGGGCCTGAACTACGACGAGACTGGTGCGATTACCGTCAAGCGCTCGTATGGCACCGAAGATGTGGAAGAGATCGTTGAACTCGTACTGCGTTTTGCCGTTGACGGACAGACAACCGCAGATAGCGGAGACGTGATCGACGTTGAAGGCGAAAGCGTGTGCGTCCATGGGGATGTGGTCAATGCACCGGAAGTCCTCGACGGGCTGCATGCCGCCCTCCAGCGAGAGGGTATAGCCATTCGGAGTGCGATTCATACCGAGAGTGCAGATATGCTACCTTTGCAGGAACGGGTGAGCGCGTAACATCTGATTCGCAACTCTGCCTCAGCGATTCTGATCTGGAGCAGCAGTTGCGTGGAACAGGGTGGAGCCATGTCAGAGACGCGCTATGACTACGGTGGCGATGAATATCTGCTGGTGGTCTTCAGCGAGGCAATGGACCTCGCCATTAATTTCAAACTGCTGTCAATCTGCCGCGAGATTGAGCGTAGGCGTATCCCCGGGGTCATTGAGGTCTGTCCGGCTAACGCGTCCTATCTGGTCCATTTCCGTCCCGAAGAGACCCATCCCGACACCTTGATCCGAACGCTCAAGGAGCTCGAACGCGAGATTCAGTTCGTGGAGACGCTGACCTCCCGGCTGGTCGATATCCCGGTGCTGTTCGACGATCCCTGGACCCAGGAGTGCGCCAAACGCTTTGCCGATCGGCATCAGGATCCGTCGGTGTCCAACCTCGAATACCTGATGCGGGTGAACGGTTATTCCTCGAAGGAAGAGTTCATTACGGCCTACTGCGACCGGCCGTACTGGATCTCCATGGTCGGCTTTGTACCCGGTACGGCCTGGTGCTATCGCATGTGCCCGCCCGAGCAGGCCATTCAAGCGCCCAAATACATTCGCCCGCGTACGGACACCCCTGAGCGCGCCGTGGCCCATGCCGGGGTGTTTCTATGCATTTACCCCGTACAGGGACCGGGCGGATACCAGCTGATCGGCATGTCTGCCGTGCCCGTGTATGACCCGGAGGAGCACCTATCAGACCTCAAAGGACGATATATTCTGGCCAATGCCGGGGATCGCTGGCAATTCCGGCCTATTGACATGGATGAGTATAAGGACATCCGTTCGCAGGTCGAAGCCGGTAGCTATCGCTACCGCATTATTGAACAAGATTTTCATCCGGGCGAATATATGCGCGATCCAGAGCGCTACCTCAAACACCTGCGAGAAGAAGCTGCTCATGCTTAACATCCTTGAGCCCGGCCTGTTGACCACCGTCCAGGACCTCGGTCGCTTACACTGGTACCACATCGGCATGCCGCCTTCGGGCGCGCTGGACGATTTCTCATTTCGGGTCGGCAACCTGCTGGTCGGCAACCCGGAGAGCGCCGCGGGGCTGGAAGTGACCTACTCCGGACCATCCTTCGAGGCGACGAGCGAGGGTTTGATCGCGGTGACCGGTGCGGACATCACGTTTACAATCAATAATCAGCCTGCGGCGCAGTGGCGCGCTCACGTCCTGTATCCTGGCGACCGCGTCAGCGTGGGCGGAGTGCGCCGTGGAGCACGGGCCTATATCTGTCTGGCCGGCGGGATTACGGTATCCGAACGGCTTGGCAGCCGCTCAACGTATATGCTGGGCCGCTTCGGCGGTCTGGACGGACGCAAACTTGAGGCCGGCGACTGTCTCCCACTCGGTACGCCCCACACCTCACCCGACGCGATGCTAGGACGCACCTGCGATCCGGCACTGATCCCGGTTCCGCAAAAAGAACTCGATGTACGCGTCGTAATGGGGATGTGTAGCCATCGTGTAGCCCCGGACAGCCTGGAGGGCTTTCTGGCTGCGGACTGGGAAGTCTCGACCGAAGCCGACCGGATTGGCTATCGGCTCAAGGGCCCGACGTTTGAGTTCAACGCTGGCGAGCAGCCGTTTGGCGCGGGAGCCGATCCCTCCAATGTGGTCGATCTGGGCTACCCGATCGGCTCGATCCAGATTCCGGGCGGGCTGGAGGCTATCGTCCTCTTAAACGATGCGGTGACAGGCGGTGGCTATACCACCATTGGCACGGTTATCAAAGCGGACCTCGATTTGATTGCCCAGGCCTCGCCTGGCGGTCATATCCGCTTTCACGAGGTCACGATTAACGATGCGTTGCAAGCACGCCGAGCGCGCGAAGCGCGCCTGGAGTTGATTCGTCTGGAGTTGGGTCTGTTCGACCAAGCCGGTGTGCTGGGGCAGTAGCAGTCACTCGCTCTGCTTGAGGATTTTCCGCCAAGCGCCGATTTCTCCATTAGGCGCGTTTTTCTTGCTACCCTTACGATAGGTCTGGAGGAATCCGTCCCTTGCCTCACCACAGTTTCTTAGCTCGGCCTCATACTTATCAAAGGCTGTAAAAAGAGCATAGCAAAGGTTCCTCACGTTGAGGACAAGGTGCCAGTCTCCTTTTTTCTCATACACTTTGAGATGCGGAGTCTTCCTCCAGGCTATGTCAATTTCAATTGTCTTTCCGTCCCACTCAATGTCCTTGGCTCTGTATCGGTGAACGAGCCCGTTCCTGAGAGCGTCGTAGAGAGTCTTTGCTGTCCCCTGGAATCGGTCATCGAATAGAAGCTCCTTAAAAATTATCTCCCCCTCCTTCTTCCTATGGCGGTAGATTGCTAATGTTTCACATGCACAGGCGAAGAGGGATGCCACAGCATAGTTTGCTCCTGGATGGAGAGTAAGAATTCCCTCTAAGTCACGGCGGATAAATCCGAATATCTCCTCGAATTTTTTCTCGATCTCTTTGAAACTGACAGTCACAGTTGCTTCTCTCTCAGAGTTCGGTCGATACAGATGGGCGCTGTTCGATATTCAAATCTCAATTACGCGGTTGTCTGCCCGTGCTTGTCTGAATGCCTCGAAGTCTTTGAGCGGACTGTCTTTCACAATCCCCAGGATACCGCTGAGAGCTGTATCCATTGCATGGTCGTTCTTTTCCTGGACCGCGGCGTGGAGAACATCAAAGAATCCGTTTAGGGCAGCTTTCCGTTCCGCAAAACGTTGAGCGAAATACTCCAGAATAATTTCCCTTTCAGAATCTATCAGTCTGACGGCAACCTCTCGCTTCGCGGCTATACGCTCTCGCTCTGTTTGTTGCTCCAGCACGGTTTTGCGGTACGAGACATATTCTCTTAGAACTTCGAGCGGGTTCAGGTTTTGGACAAGTACCTTGCCGCCGACGCCTAAGCCCTTCAAGGCAACTTTTCCGATTGGAGATTTCGGCATACTCAAATGATCCTCCCATCTTTATCAATGACTCTCTCGTCTTTATCAATGATCGCGACATCCAGAATCTCCCCCAAGGCTACGGCGGCCTTCGCAACTCGATAGGCGTCATGCTCGTTTTTGGGTGAAGACGAAGAGAGCAGGCTTTCGAGTTCGTTTTGTAACTTTACAGTACCCTCCTTCACTTCGGCGACGCGGGTGAGAACAACATCCAAAGCCGCGACCAATTTGCGCCTTTCCGCCTCGTCGATATCCATCTTCTTAATTTCTTTTTCTACTTGGTTCTCTATATCACCTGCCTTCTTGAGTGCCACAAAGCCAGCAACAAGGATCGCAGGTCCGACAACGAGACCACCGAGAACTACCGTACCGGCAGCAACACCACCTCCACCCGCAGCTAAGGTTCCACCTCCCAGCCAAGCGAGGGTTGCACTTTTCGCGGCAGCACCAGACAAGGCCGCAATAGCCGTGCCTGTGCTAGCACTTGCGAGTGTTCCCACCAGACCGTAAGCTGCTGCGGCAGTCGCAACCCCCGAAGCAATCGAAGAAGCGCCCCCACCAAGTATTTCACGGGCGGAGATAGAGGCTTTTTCGAATCGGATAAGCTGTTCTGGGGTGATGTTGAACCTTTCAAAGAGTTCTCTTTCCTTGAGCTTTGCCCGTTTGAGAAAATCCACTGCTTTGCCAAGTGAAATTGTCGCTTCAAGGCGAGTTATTCCCAGGTCCTCGAACCTGGAAGCCGTGAAGCGGTGTTTTTCCTTATACCCCTGGATCGCTGTCTCATACCGTCTGCGGCGATTCGCGTACCTTTGCTTAGCCCGCTTAATCCGCTCATTCGCGCTGACAATGGCTGCGCCCCCGCCGAGAGCGCTCGCAACAGCAATTGCTCCCCAAACTAAAAGAGGGATCGGCATACTTCTTCCCTTCGGATGGTAAGGTAGTGTCTCACTTTGAAACTTCTGACCAGGAAAAACGGGGCAGTCCGCCCTCTCCCTATCTCCCTCTCAGTCATCGTATTCTCCTCTCCGCTTCCGGGCGCAACGCTGACACGTGCCCGGAAGGCTGCTCACTACCTAACACGGCTCCCAACCGATTGTCCCTAGTAATTTATGAGGAAATTATGAGAGGGAAGAAAATTATGAGGGTGGGCGACCCCGCTCCGGCTTGGCCCCAGGCCGAGGGGCGCCAGGCGGGAGCAAGACTTCACGGTTACCGAAGACGCTTAGACGGGAAGGAATGGCAGACCGAACGCGGAGAAGAACAAATTTCAAACTGAGACACTACCGATGGTAACGGCTGTATTGCTCGCCCTTAAAAATCTTAATCGTCCGCCGTCATCACATACACCCCAGGGTTATCCAGTCGGACCTGCCAGCCGGGAAAGACCACGATTGAGGTCGTGATTTCCTCAATAATTGCTGGCCCAACGACCACGTTGCCCACGAGCAATTTGGCGCCGTCGTAGACCGGTGTCGTCACAAAGGCATTGTGCTCTTCAAAGAAGGCTGGGCGTTCGCCGGTCTGGGCGCGGGCGGGGTCAGCGCTTCCACTGGCGAGTGGCGGCAGTTGAGGCCGTGCGACTTTGCCCACGACAGTGGACTCCAGATTCATGATCTCGACTGCATTATCCCGCTCGCAATAGGTGAACAGTTCTTCGTGACGGATGTGAAACGCCTCGGCAATCGTATCGATATTGCTGGCCGAGATGTCTTCCGGCAGGATATCGACCTGACATTCATGGACCTGATCGACGTAACGCATGTCCAGCGAGCGGGAGATCGTTATCGCGTCCGCGGCAACTCCGGCGCTGCCCAGATCGTGCCGTCCCTGCGCTTCCATAGCCGCAAAGGTGTCGTTGAGGTGCGCGTAGTCCACGGTGTCCAGACGGACCGCACTGGACGATAGATAGCTGTGTTTCATATCCGCCAGGATTTCACCGAACGCACAGAAGGCGGAGGATACCTTGGGAATGAGAATGGTCGGAATACCGAGTTCACTGGCCAACCGACCGGCATGGGCCGGACCGGCCCCACCGCCAACGACCATCATGAATTCACGCGGGTCATAGCCACGTTCGATTGACACGCGCCGAATACCACTGACCATGTTAGAGTTCACCAAAGTGAAAATCCCCTGGGCGGCCCGCTCGATATCCAGCTTGAGCGGGCCGGCAATCTCGGCCGCAATCACGCGGCGGGCCGCCTCGGCGTCGATCCGCAGCCGACCGCCCAGTAGCGCTTCCTGGTTCAGATAGCCCAACACGACCAGAGCATCGGTCACGGTCGGACGCTGTCCGCCCTGGCCATAGGCGACCGGTCCCGGCTGGGCGCCGGCGCTCTCCGGTCCGACCTGCAATAGTCCCATACGGTTCACGAAGGCGATGCTGCCACCGCCCGCTCCGAGGGTTTCGACCTGCAGCATGGGGATACCGATCCGGTAACGCAGAAAATCAACATCCTTGACGATATTCGTCTTGCCATCCTTGCTCAGGCTGATGTCGAAGCTGGTGCCGCCCATATCCACCGTGATGATGTCACGCGGCCGGTCGCCAGTGTGCTCTTTACCTTCATGAAAGAACAGGCCGGCATTCGGCCCCGCGGCCGGTCCCGAGTTCAAGGCGTAAATGCCTTTGTCGGCCAGGAAGCGACCGGAGGTGAGGCCCCCATTGCTCTGCATATAGCGCACTGGATTATCGTAGCCTAAATCGCGCAGCAGGGCCTCCATACGATCGACATAATGCTGGATGAGCGGACCGATGTAGGCGTTCATCACAGTCGTGCTGGTCCGGGTGTACTCACGGATCTGGGGCAGCAGATCAACCGACAGCGTCACATAGGTTCCAGGCATTTCTGCCCGGACCAACTCGGCGATACGCCGTTCGTGTTCGGGATGCAGGAACGACCAGACCAGAGAGATGGCTACGGCCTCAACACTCTCTTCCCGAAAGCGACGGATACCGCGCCGGACATCGGCTTCGTTGAGCGGAACACGCACTTCGCCGGTACTCAGTACGCGCTCTTCGACCGGGAAACGCAACGCACGCGGGACCAGCATAGTGGCTTGGGGAAAATCCGCGTCATAGCGGTGCCCGTCTTCCTTGTGGCCGAGACGAATTTCAAGCGAGTCTTCATGGCCAGCGGTGCAGAACAGGCCGGTCTTGGCACCCTTGTGTTCGAGCAGGGCGTTGACTCCAACCGTTGTACCGAGAATGACCAGGTCGCAGTCTTGCAGGAAGTCCGCCACGCTACAGTCGAGGTCGGCTCCGATCTGCTCAAGCCCTTCGCGCACGGCACTAGGCGGGTTGTGCGGGGTAGACGGCGTTTTATAGAGACGGATACCTTCACCTGCCGAGGCCAGAATAAAGTCGGTAAATGTCCCGCCGGTATCGATGCCAAGACGGTAGGCGTGCCGTGACATGGTTACTTCCCGGCCGTGAGCTTCTCTTGGACGCTGACTGCATACGGCATACACCCCTGCGTGTCGTCCTCGACCCGGACACCGTACTCCTCCCAGGCGGCCTGGACGGACACGAAGCCGTTGCGTACGTCTTCGAGTACCTTGTCCCGGTCGCGTTCACGAGGATCGCCCACGCCGCCGCCACCGGGATTCTGGTTGGCGAAGCGTTCGCCGGGCTCGATTTCGGCAATCCGGTTGGTCTTAATCTCCTCGACGTTGCCGTCTTTCTTGTAATACAGCGCCCGTCCCACCTTGGGTTCACACAGCTTCGAGGCTGCACCGAGCGCGCCCTGAGCCGGATAGCGCCGTCCTTCGCCGAACATGACAACCGTCATGGGATCGCGGAGCGGTTCGACTTCCCAGTGTGTACCCGAACCGCCGCGCAGTTTCCCTGCTCCACCCGAGTCCGTCATCAAACCGTAGCGGTGGATGATGATGGGATATTGATATTCAAGAATTTCAACATCGCCACTTGTCAGGGCACCAAAACAGCACTGCGGCCCCACTGCCGGCCAGCCGTCCGTCTTATGAGAGGCGCCGCCACCGCTGATAATGGTGGCCAGGATCATGGAAACATACTCTTCACCCGAGCGGTAATCCTGCCCGGCGATGTTCAGGCCGTTTGAATGTCCCCAGGAAGCTACCGCCTTTTCGGGCAGGGCCTGTTCGAGCGCCATACGCACGGCGTCCGTAATCGACTCTGACGGGGTAGTAGTGCAGTTCGCGTGCGGCGCCGGTTCTTTGGCGTTGGTGAGGGTGCCTTCCGGGCCAACATCAACCGTAATGGGCCGATACAACCCCTCGTTATACGGCGGGGGCAGTTGGGCGAACATCATCACCCCGAGATACACCCCGGACAGCGAGTTGGCCGCATAGGAGTTGATGAAATATGGGATCTGGGGTGGGCTCGACAGCGAGACTGCCATAGTGTCTCCGGCGATCTTAACGGTCGCGGCAATCTCGATATCACCATAGCCGTGTCCGGCGTCTTCGAGAACGGATTTACCAGAATAGGCCCCGTCAGGAATAGCGCTAATAAACGTCCTCATCTGGTGTTCGGCCAAGTCAAGCAGTTCCGCCATACAGGCCATGACCACATCTTTGCCGTATTTCTCAAGCAGGCCGATCAAGTTGCGCTCGCCAATCGTGACCGCGGCAAGCTGGGCGCGCATATCTCCGGCTTGAAGCCGGCGGGAGCGGACATTGGTCAGAATAAAATTCACCACATCTCGCCGCTCTACCCCGCGGTCCCGTATTTTCAGCGGCGGGATGCGCAGGCCCTCGGCATAAATCTCTTTGGCTTCGGGATTATAGCCAGCGGGCACGGGGCCGCCGATGTCGGTGACATGGCCTTTGCTGACCGTCCAGAACACGAGCTCGTCCTGGTAGAAGACCGGCTTATACATGCAGCAGTCAACAATATGAGAGCCGCTCCAGGCGGGATCGTTGTGATAGAACACATCCCCCGGATGAATATCGTCGCCGAAATAGTCGGCAACAGTCCGCAGGGCCGGCATCAACGAGCCTAAGTGAATAGGGATGTCCTGGCCTTGCAGAATCATCTCACCGCTACCGAGAAACAGGGCGTTGGAGTAATCGCGCGCAATATTGAACACAGACGAGCGCGACGTTTTCTCGATGGTCAGCGTCATCTCACGCTGGGTCGATTCAAGCATGCCCTGGACAACCGCCAAGGTGATCGGATCGGTCTTTGCCATACTATCCTCTCTTCGCTTTGTCACGAGCGAGATCAGCCCCCTTGCATATCGTGGGCAACATAGCCAGCCGGCCCCTCCTCAGCAAGCCGTATTTGGCACGCGAGGCGAGTTTCTGCTATCTCCTCGGAAGGAAAACAACAAGGAGGACGACATGGGCCGTTTAGATGGAAAAGTCGCGATCATTACCGGAGCCGCGCGCGGTCAAGGTGCGGTGGCCACCCAGATCTTTGCGCAAGAAGGCGCGTCCCTGGTGACCAGCGATATCCTGCCAGAGATCGAACACACCGCCACTCATATTCCTTCAGCCGGAGCCCGGGTCGAATGGGTCCAGGCTGACACCGCAGACCCGGACGGGATCAAGGCGGTTGTCGAAAAAGCTATTACAAGCTTTGGTCGCATCGATGTTTTGTATAACAACGCCGGGGTTATTTTAGGCAAACCGTTTCAGGAGACCACCCTGGAAGAATGGGAACGGATTATTCGGATCGATCTGACCGGACCGTTCCTGATGAGCCAGGCAGTGGTCGCGCATATGGAGAAACAACAGAGCGGCTCGATTATTAATATTTCATCGGCAGGCGGCATTCTTGGCTATCCGCAGATGTCGGCCTATGGGGCGGCCAAAGGCGGGCTGGTGAATCTGACCCGTTGTATGGCGGTGGACCTGGCTCCGTATAATATTCGGGTCAATGCCATCTGTCCGGGCGCAATTGATACTCCCATGCCGCGCGAATACATCAAGGACATGGACAACAAAGAGGCGGTGTGGCAACAAATTGCCGACACACATCTGCTCAAGCGCTTTGGGAACTCGCACGAAGTGGTCTCCCTGGCGCTTTATCTGGCCTCGGATGAGGCGAGCTTTATGACGGGGGCAGTCATTCCGGTTGATGGCGGCCATAGTGCGCATTAAGTTCGCTCTGCGCCCTCGCTTCCCGCTGGGTGATGCAAAGACGTGCCGAGGGAGTTGATTCTGTCGCACCGGGCACGATACTGTCTGCGTCTACTGGAAATGAGCGCGCTATCATGATCGAAGCCTCAGGTCTGACGAAACTCTACGGAACGTTTCGCGCCATCTCGGATGTGAGTTTTTCTGTTGACCACGGAGAGATCGTGGGACTCCTCGGTCCGAACGGAGCGGGCAAGTCTACAACCATCCGCATTCTCGCCTGTATTCTGTCTCCGACCACGGGCACGGCCAGCGTTGCCGGCCATAACGTGCTGAGCGAATCTTTGGCCGTCAGACGTCAACTCGGCTATATGCCGGAGTACATCTCACTCTACCCGGAGATGGAGGTGGCCACCTATCTCGATTTTGTGGGCAAGCTCAAAGGGCTAGGCGGCACGGCCCGGCGGGTCCGCGTGTCACAGGTCATTGAAGAACTGGACCTCGGCTCTGTTACCCGCGTCTACATCGGGACGCTTTCAAAAGGCTACCGCCAACGTGTCGGTCTGGCCCAGGCCATGCTGCACGATCCCAGCGTACTCATTCTTGACGAGCCGACCATTGGCCTTGACCCTGAGCAGGCAGCCGAGTTTCGACAGCTCATCCGCGGCATGCGCGGGAATCGGACCGTCTTGTTGTCCACCCATATTCTGCCCGAAGTGCGTATGACGTGCGACCGAGTGATGATCCTCGCCAGGGGCCAGTTGCTGGCCCTGGATACCCCAGACAATCTGACTCACCGGCTGCGCGATGCAAGTGAGATTGTAGCCCATATTGAGGGCCCGCAAGCCGAAGTGGAACCCCTCCTGCACAGCCTGCCCGGTGTCCACGAGGTCCAGGTAACCTCCCAGGAGAATGGTGGTGCGACCTCCTATACGGTGCGCGCCGCTCAGCATGAGGACATCCGGCCCAGCATTGTGGAAGCCGTGTCCGGACGTGGCTGGCGTTTATTTGAACTCCGCTCCCGTGAGATGGACCTCGAGGAAATCTTCCACCGGGTGGTTGATCAGCCGCAGCCATAAACAACGGCATCGATGAGACCGGCATATGGTTCTCCGCGCAATTTTCGTTAAAGAACTCCGATCTTACTTTGGCCTGTTTCTGGCGTACGCCATTGTGGCGGTTGCTCTGGCCTTGTGCGGTTTCTTCTTTTACACCGACATTAGCTTCTTTATGATGTGGGGCGGCCAGAACCTCGCACGTGGCTTGTGGGAGTTCTTTTTCCACGACCTTCGCTATGTCCTCCTGTTGCTCGTCCCGGCCATCACCGCGCGCTCGTTTGCGGAAGAAAAAAAACTCGGTACCCTCGACCTGTTATGGACCTACCCGATACCGGAGAGCAGCGTTCTACTGGGTAAATTCCTGGCGGCCGCCACCCTGCTGCTGGTCGTTCTGGGATTAACCCTGGTGTATCCCTTCGTCCTCTCGCACTGGCACCCCGAGGTATATTGGCCGGCGTTAATACCCGGCTATGTCGGTCTGCTGCTCATTGGCCTGGTGTTTATCAGCGTGGGCCTGCTCTTATCAGCGCTCACCGACAGCCAAGCGATTGCGGCCATGGCAACCCTCGGCGTACTCGTCCTGTTCTGGTCACTGACGTGGAACGAGCAGGCCATGAGTGAAGCCTGGCTCCACGTCCTGCTGCAAATTTCGCTCTTTGATCGCTTTTACAATTTCGCCCGCGGTGCGATTGACAGCCAGGAAATCACCTTTTTTCTCTTCTTTTTCTCATTCTTCTTGTTACTGACCTGGCAGGCGCTACGCGCGCGGCGGTGGCGTGGTAAGGGAGAGTTCTCCTCGTTCAGGACGTTTCTCGCCACACCAAGCCGAAAGCAGTGGGTCACGGTGGCGGTTCTTGACCTCCTTATTTTGACCGGTCTGGTCGGTCTCCAAACGCTCTCCATTCGCAATAATCTACGCTGGGACTTCACCCCCACGCAGACCTTATCTGTGTCAAAGCAGACCAAAAGCCTGCTGGCTGATCTAGACAAAGACGCGCTGCTCACTTTGTTTTTTGGCGGCTCTCCGGATGCGTATCAACGCTATGAGGATGTGCTTAAGCGCTTTACCGCGGAAAACGCCTACTTCCAGTATCGGATCCTGCACCGGGACCGAAATATCGGGCTGGCCCGGCAGTACGGGGCGACCCATTACGGAACCGCGGTCCTCGAGTACGACGGGCAGCACAAACTCCTGCCGGGTGCAGGCGAGAAGACCATCACCGAGGCCCTGTTTCAGTTTCTCCGCCAGGAGCAAAAAACCATCTATTTTGTCGGTGGCCACGGCGAAAAGGACCCACAGGATGGTCAACCGCAGTTGGGCTATAGCCAAGCTGCCTCAGCTTTACGCAACGAAAACTTTGTGATCCGTCCCATCTTTCTGGCTCGGGCCGAACGCATCCCCGAAGACGCGGCTCTCGTCGTGGTCAGCGGCCCGCAGACCGACCTCTTACCGGACGAGCTTGAGCGTCTTGCCCACTATCTCTCGGCAGGCGGGAGCCTCCTCTTCATGCTCGATCCTATGCCGGCACCCAACCTGACCGCTTTCCTTGCCCAGTACGGTGTCGAGCTTGACCAGGATGTTGTCTATGATCCACAGAACAGACTCTTTGGCGGCGACGCGCTGAGTCCGCTGGTGTCGCTGTATAATACCGGGGTCGATATCGTAAAAGACTTCCAGGTCGGCACCATTTTCCCGCTCTCCCGTTCGGTTGAGCCGGCCGACTCATTGCCGAGCAGCGTGCTCTCGGCCCAACCGTTCTGCCGCACTGGCCCAGGTGCCTGGGCCCGCTTTCGGGCCGGAGCCGATTCCCCTGAAGGCGCAGTAGACTTTGAGGGCACCAAGGCCCGGCCAGGACCGATTTCCCTGGCAGTGGCGGCAACGCTTCGCCGAGACCAGCCAACCAACGGGGACGCGCCACCCGCTGATGGAGACCAACAAGCGGAATCCGGTGGTCGCCTGGTTGTGTATGGAGACAGCGATTTTGCCAGCAATGCCCGGCTGTCCCTGCTGGGCAATAGAGACCTCTTTCTCAACACGGTGCAGTGGCTGGTGCAGGACGAGAAGTTTATTACCGAACGCCCCAGGGATGCCACAATTCAGCAGAAGATTTCCACCTTGGTGCTCACTACGGAACAGACGCGGCAGTTATTCCTTATCACCATTGTTGCCGAGCCCTGCGCGATTCTTCTGCTTGGCATGCTGGTTTCCATCTATCGGCGCAGACACCGGCGCTAGACAGGAAAGACTCAATCATTCGTCCGCTGGGGCCGGCTTCACGTGCCATTCGGTCAACCATAGGCTGACCCGGCCCTGGCGCGGGCCAGCCTCACCGCCCAAGCCGCCCAGAATAGTAAAGGACTCATCCCGCTGGACCATACCGACATCAGGAGCATACAGCGTCACCGCCTTGGCTTGGCCATTGCGACTCCAAAAGGTGATTTCGATGCAATCTTCAAATACGCCCGCCGGTACTGCGGCCAACGTATCCAGCCCGGTGATTTCGTAGCGTCCGGCAGACGTTTTCCAGGTCGCCCCTAGTGTAAGTGGCGTTTTGAGGATGAACTGAGGCTGCCCGTCTTCGGATGTGGCGTTGCTCGGCTGCATAACGACCCCAGTGGACGATGCGGAGACAAACTCCGCAGGAGCGTCCTTGGCCAGGAGACTCTGCTGAATACGCAGCACATAGCCCGCCCCCTTTCGGCTGACCACCTCCCAGGTCTCGGTTACGGGGTTCGTTGGGGTGCCTTCACTCGACTCGTACAGCCAGCGATTGGCGATCGACAGGGGGAAATAGTCGCCGGGCAGTTTGGTTGCCTGGCCGGTCGCCGGGCTTGCCCCCACGGTCAGCAGCAGGGTCCCTAAAGCAGAATAGACGCACCATCGAATTACCCTCCCCCTAGCCCTCGCCCAGGGAAAGAGGGCTATACCCGGGTCTGGCAGGAGTCGGACATTGCCAATACTCGGCCTTGTGTCAGTTTTCTTTGTGCCCCTATAATCACCCATCTTTTCGTAACAAGGGCCCTATGGAGCGCAGCATGGAACGCATTGTAGACATCGTAGCCTACCCGACCTCTTTTCCTCTACCCCAGAATGCGACCGTTCAGCTTGGTATTGGTCGCGCTGTCAAACGCGACGCTGTTGTGGTCAAGGTCCACACCGAAAATGGACTGATTGGCTATGGTGAGTCTCACCACGCGCGGGCTCCCGGCACGGTCGCGCATGTCGTGAATACGACCTTACGCCAACTCGTGCTAGGCATGGATGCATTCGACACCACAGGAGTGTGGGAACGTGTCTATACCATGCAACTCCAGAGTCACGGCTTGGGCGCTGGGGCTGCCATAGCCCTGAGCGGCATTGATATGGCGTTGTGGGACATCCGCGGGAAGGCCTCAGGCTGGCCCTTGTACAAACTCCTCGGCGGCTCGGCCCGGCCAATTCCTGCGTATGCAGGGGGTGTGTCCTTGGGCTATCAAGCGCCGGAACATCTGGTGGAAGAAGTACGTGCCCTGACGGAGCTGGGCTATAGCGCCGTGAAACTCCGCGTTGGAGATACTCCACAGCGTGACCTCGAACGGGTCCAAGCTGTCCGTGCCGCGTTTGGTCCTGACCTCACCCTATTGGTTGATGCAAATACCGGCTATTGCCTTGAAGATGTCCGTCAGGTCATGTCGCGATTCGACGAACTCGCGGTCGGGTGGTTGGAAGAACCCTTTGCGGCCCACGACTACCGGAGCTATGCCACTGCGACGACTTTTGGCCATATACCGCTTGCCGCGGGAGAGAATCATTACACTCGGTTTGAGTTTGTGCGGCTTATCGAGGATGGCGCTATTCGTATTCTACAGCCGGACTTGTCAAAGACAGGTGGTGTGACTGAGGCTCTGCGCATCGCTGCGTTAGCCTCAGCATGGAAGCTTCCGATCCACCCACATACATCGATGACCGGGATTAACATGGCTGCCACCATCCATTTTCTCGCCGCTATTAACAACGCTGGATATTTCGAAGCGGATGTTTCTCAGAACAATTTATTTCGTGACGAACTCGTCTCTACACCGTATAGGCTTGATGCCAAGGGCAGAGTGCTCCCCCTTGAAGAGCCGGGAATAGGGGTGGAAGTGGACGAAGATTTCCTGAGTGCACACCCCGTGATTGAAGGGCCTGGCTACGTCTAATCTTCCAAGTTACAGGCCGGAAAATGGATGATCAGGCTGAGATTCTTGCCGTCACGCACGAGCGTTCATTGTATCAGGACGAAGCGGTGTTGGAGACGTGCGTATATGAATCGCTTGCAGGAAGCCGAGTTGAATTAGGGACAGAGTGATCCTTTAATCCATCATTTTTTCCGCAAACTCTTCAATAACCACAAGAGTCTTTTGCGTATCAGCCGTCGTCAGAAACAGGATCAACTCCCGCACACCCAACTCGCCGAGCTGGGGAATGACCTCTGGCTTGCGGAGTAAGGGTCCAGCGGCGCTCAGGGCCGAGACGGAGAGGTCGGCATAGTCCCGCCCGCGTTCAGTCATGAGGGCTTGTAATTGTGGGACGCTTTTTGACAGCACTTTGAGGGAGGCCGTGCCCGGCTGCCACCCGTCTCCCAAGTCGGCCACCCGCTTGAGGGCCGGCAGACTCTCCCCACCGAAAATAATGGGCGGATGCGGCTTTTGGACCGGCAGGGGAACGTTGTGAATGTCTGAAAATGTGAGGAACTCGCCGGAGAAACTCGCGGGCTCGGCCTGCCAGACCGCTTTCATGATGTGCAGATATTCTCGGGTTTGTCGTGCCCGCCGACCGAAGTCCTCACCGAGGGCGTCGAACTCTTCTTTGAGCCAGCCGACCCCTACCCCAAATTGGAATCGTCCGGGTGATAGCAGATCGACGGTAGCGACCGCCTTGGCAACCGCCAGCGGATTTCGATAGGGGATGACGATGACGCTCGTCCCCAGCAGAATCCGCGAGGTTGCCAGTGCCAGACCTCCGAGCAGGACAAAGGGGTCTGGGAACGGAGCTCGGCGTGGAAAGCCGGCCGCTCCGTCCGCCGAATATGGATAGGCCGCCTCAATTTTTTCCGGAATCACAATATGGTCTCCCAGCCAGAGCGAATGGTAGCCAAGCTCCTCCGCCTTTTGGGCGACCCGTATATAATCGTCCGCCTGGGGATCGGCGTTGACGCCAATGGAATAGTGAATACCGAATTTCATATTGGTCCTCCTCATGCTGCGCCATCTGGGTCACACACATCATATCCCTACCATTGACGCAAAGGACACGGCACGTCATCGTGGAGGCAGAGACCCCCACCACAGAAAGGCAAGCCCATGGATGGTACTATCGATATCGTCTGTAATCTCTTCACTCCACAAGAGGTCCAGCAGGGCCAGACCGGGGTGGATGAGTATTTTCTCGACCAAGTCCGGTTTCCAGCCGAGTTACGGCCCGGCGTACCGCTGGAAACCTATCTGGAGAAAATGGACCGCGCCCGGATTCAGCGCTCCCTGCTGGTTGCGGTTCGGGCCGGCGACCTGCGCATCAAAGGCTCATTCGAGATTCCGTACGACCGGGTAGCAGACATCTGTCAGCGCTACCCGGACCGCTTTTCCGGTCTGGCCGGGGTTGATCCTACCCGGGGCATGCAGGGTCTGCGCGACCTGGAATACGCGGTCAAAGAGTACGGATTCGTCGGTGCCCATCTCTACCCGCACTGGTTTGGCTTGCCGCCCGACCACGCTCGCTATTATCCCATTTATGCCAAGTGCTGCGAACTGGAGATCCCGCTTATGATGCAGGTCGGCCACTGCCTGCGCTATCAACGCGACCGGATTCTGCCGAGTGTCGGTCGGCCGATTACGCTGGATCAGATCGCCATTGATTTTCCTGAGTTGGTGCTCATCGGCATTCACCTAGGGTATCCCTGGACGGAGGAGATGATCTCGGTGGCCTGGAAGCATGAGAATGTCTATATCGGCTCGGATGCCTATGCGCCGCGCCATTGGCCGGAGTCTTTTGTCCATTTCATCAACACCTGGGGGAAAGACAAAGTCCTGTTCGGGACGGACTGGCCAGTGATTGACCCTGAACGGGCCATCAAGGAGATCGATGCGCTCGAACTCAGGCCGGAATCCAGGCAGAAGCTCTTGCGCGACACGGCCCTGCGTCTATTCCGCTTGCCCGAATCGTCTGTGGCCTAGAAGAGTATCGTTCTTGATCCAGGAGCAATCACAGTTATATTCTCTACCCTCAAGAAGAATACTGATCCGCTACGGAGAAATATGGACGCTGACCTATGGCAACGACCGACACCCCCCAATCCACGGACTTTATTCGGACGATTATCGCCGCGGACCTGAAGACCAATAAACATAACGGCAGAGTCGCAACCCGCTTTCCGCCCGAACCGAACGGTCATCTCCATATCGGGCATGCCAAATCCATCTGCCTGAATTTTGGGGTGGCGCTGGAATATGGTGGGACGTGCAACCTCCGCTTCGACGATACGAACCCGACCAAAGAAAACATCGATTACGTTGAATCCATTAAGCGAGATGTTAAATGGCTCGGCTTCGACTGGGATGATCGGGAATACTACGCCTCTGACTATTTTGAGCAGTTGTATAACTATGCGGTCCAGCTCATCAAAGACGGGAAAGCCTATGTGTGCAGCCTGAGCCCTGACGAAATCCGCGCCTATCGCGGCACCCTGACCGAGCCGGGTCGAGACAGCCCCTACCGGCAGCGCTCGGTTGAGGCAAATCTCGACCTGTTCACACGTATGCGTGCCGGCGAGTTTCCGGAAGGCGCCCACGTCCTGCGGGCCAGGATCGATATGGCTTCGCCCAACATCAATATGCGTGATCCTACGCTATACCGGATTCTGAAGGCTACACACCACCGCACGGGAGAGAGCTGGTGCATCTATCCCATGTATGACTTCACCCACTGCCTGAGTGACGCGCTCGAAGGGATCACCCACTCGCTGTGCACCCTGGAGTTCGAGGATCATCGTCCCCTGTACGACTGGGCGTTAGACGTCCTCCCCGTGCCGAGCCATCCTCAGCAGATCGAATTCGCCCGCTTGAACCTGACCTATACGGTCATGAGCAAACGCAAGCTCCTCGCTCTGGTGACGGACAAATACGTGAGCGGCTGGGACGATCCGCGTATGCCGACCCTGGCCGGACTCCGCCGCCGGGGCTACACGCCGCAGTCGATTCGAACCTTCTGCGAGCGCATCGGTCTGGCTAAACGGAACAGTACGGTTGACTATGCCATGCTCGAACACTGTATCCGCGAAGAGCTGAATCGAACCGCGCCGCGGGTCATGGCGGTCCTCCGTCCCCTGCGAGTTGTCATAGACAATTATCCCCAGGACCAGGTTGAATACCTCGACGCGATCAACAACCCGGAAGATGCCAGCGCTGGCACGCGGCAAGTCCCCTTCTCGCGAGTAGTCTATATTGAGCGTGAGGACTTTCGTGAAGACCCGCCGCGTAAATTTTTTCGTCTCGCGCCCGGCCGAGAAGTGCGCTTACGCTATGCCTATATCATCAAATGCACCAGCGTCGCCAAAGATGACACCGGAGAGATTACAGAAATTCACTGTACCTACGATCCCGAGACGCGCAGCGGCGGGCCGGCTGCCGGTCGCAAGGTCAAAGCCACCATTCACTGGGTGTCAGCCGAACAGGCCGTCACCGCCGAGGTCCGGCTCTACGATCATCTTTTCACCAAGCCTGACCCGGATAATGTGGAAGACGGAGAGGCGTTCACCGACTATCTGAACCCGCACTCGCTCGAAGTCCTGACCGACTGCACAGTCGAGCCGAGCCTGGTCCAGGCCGAAGCTGGTAGTCGCTTTCAGTTTGAACGCCAGGGCTATTTCTGTGTAGATACGGCTAACTCGGCTTCGGGCCGTCCGGTCTTTAACCAAACCGTGACCTTGCGTGACACCTGGGCCAAAATCCAAAAAGCGGAACAGCAGAAAAAGGCATAGGCTCGCATGGCAACGTCGCTCCGAGCGCTGCAATTTACGCCAACCGAGCAGGCCGGTGCCGTCTCTGCGCTCCTCCTGCGGCCCACGTCCGCCCGTGCCCTGCTCGTTCTGGGTCATGGTGCCGGAGCCGGGATGCGGCACCCTTTTATGCAGGCCGTGGCGGAACAGCTTGCCGTCCAAAAAATTGCGACGTTCCGCTATCAGTTTCCGTACATGGAAAAAGGAAAGAAAAGCCCTGACTCTCAAACGACATTGCGTGCAACCATCCTCTCAGCGGTTGAGGCGGCAAGAAAATCGGTCCGGGGATTGCCCCTCCTGGCCGGCGGGAAATCCATGGGAGGCCGGCTGACCTCGCTTGTTGCCGCCGAGGGCCACCTACCGGATGTCCAAGGACTGATCTTTTACGGTTTCCCCTTACACGCGGCAGGAAAACCGTCGAGCGAGCGGGGGGCGCATCTCGCTCAGGTAAACGTCCCGATGATCTTCTTACAAGGGACGCGGGACAGGCTGGCCGAACTCGACCGCATCACGCCCTTATGCCGTGGCCTGGGCAAGCGAGCGACCCTCCATATTGTTGAGGGCGGCGACCACTCCTTTCACGTCCTCAAACGCTCGGGACGAACCGATGAGGACGTGCAAAACGAGTTGGGTGAGATTGTGGGGTCATGGGTCTCAGGTTTGTAGAATAGAGATATGGCCGGGTTGTACCTGGATGCGGTCAAGCCATATCCGAATCGCCTTAAAACGATCCAGTTCAAAGCCTCCCTCATGGGCGACATGGGTGTAGGCGTAGAGCGCAATATCCGCAATCGTATAGCACTCGCTCACAAAAAAGGTCCGTTTTGCGAGGTGCTGCTCCATGACCTCCAGCGCGGCATAGCCGAGGGGACGTTTTTGCTCCAGCCCGGCGCGTCGTTCGTCTGTCAGCTCACCGTGCATCAGCCAAAAGCGCGACGTGGCAATATTGGGCTCATGGCTGTACTGCTCAAAGAACATCCACTGGAGAATCTGCGCCCGAGCCAGGTGGTGGTCGGGCAGGAAAGCGGTTCCCTCGGCTAAATAGAAGAGAATCGCATTAGACTCGGACAGACAGGTGCCGTCTTCCAACTCCAGGACAGGGATACGACCGTTGGGGTTGATCTTCAGGAAGTCCGGCGTACGCGTCTCGCCCTGGAGGATATCGTGCTCAATGCGTTCAAAGAGAATCCCAAGCTGAGTGAGCAATAACCGGACTTTATACCCGTTTCCAGAAGATAAATAATCGTGCAGTTTGAGCATGTCGCACCCTCCGTCTCTCAGCCGATGACTTGCGATTCCCGCACGGCGTCAAGAATTGCCAGGCGGGTGGCTTCCGCAGCTATCGTCCCGACCAGCGTGACATCACTCCGCACCTGTCCGGCAGACACGCTGAACACCAGATCACCGTCCCACGGGCTAAAGGCGGGTGAAAGCACCCGGGCAAACCCGGCGGTGGCCATTTTTGCCACGATAAAAAGGGCTTCCTGATTGAGGGCCGCATTGGTGACAACCGCGACCAGGGTAGTGCTGTTTTGGGGGAGTGAGGTTCTGGCTTCGGCGCTCCCGCGCAGCAGGTGCCGTTCGATGTTGAGAAACTGCCCGTGTGGATTAACCGCGCCGGCAATAATTTTGCCGTTTTCTCTGACATCGCCGAAGGCGTTCACCGCCGCACAGGCCAGCACCTTGAGTTCACCCGTCTGTATATGTCCGACACCGAACCCGCCGGTCATAGGGCGGCCGTTCTCCAGTCCCTTGCCTACCGTCGCACCGTTTCCAACGCCGACTCTCCCGCGTGCATACTCGCTATTGGTGGCAGCTTTACAGGCGTCATAAGCGTCCTGGACCGCCGGATAGATTGGCTCGCCGTAGGCAAGGTCAAAAATGCAGGCGGTTGGTACAATCGGCACAATCCGACCCGGTGTCGCCAGTCCCCGGCCCTGTTCCTGCTGATATTCCATAACGCCGGTGGACGCCCCGAGCCCATACGCACTCCCACCGGTAAACACCAGCGCGTCGATCTCTTCAACCGAGTTTCCCAGATTGAGCGGGACAACATCACGTGTGCCTGGGGCCGAGCCACACAGGTGATATGCACACACCACCCGCTGCGTAAAAAGAAGCACCGAAATACCGGTATTTCCCGCCAGGCTCTTGTGCCCAATCAAGAGATTCTCAAAATGCATTCCCCTTCCCCTGTGTCAAACGCATAACGATTTTGGGTTGAAGGATGCGAGACTAGGGACAGACCTGCCTCTCGTCAACCAAGCCCTCGTAGATGTTCCTTCATTTCGCGGTAAAGCCGCCATCCACCATTAACAAACTGCCCGTCACATAATCTGCCTCTGATGAGGCCAGGAAAATCACCGGGCCGACCATGTCGGGAATCGTTCCCCAGCGGCCGAGCGGAGTGAGAGATTCGACGGTAGATTTGATGTCTTGATTCTCGTGAAATGGGCGGGTCATGGCGGTTGTCAAAAAGTTGGGACAGATCGCGTTGACGTTGATCCCATGTGGGCCGTAGTCCACCGCGAGTTGACGGGTGAGGTTGGCTGCGGCAGCCTTGGAAGCGCAGTAGGCGGGTTCCTCGGGTAAGCCGATCACCCCGGCAATCGAGACGATATTCACGATTTTCCCCCCGTCGCCCTGTTTCAGAAACTGGCGAATGGCTTGCTGGCAGCCATTCCAGACGCCTTTGGCATTCACTCCCATGGTAAAATCGTATTCTTCCTCAGTCTTTTCATGGATAGGAGCTAAACGCGTGAACACGCCGGCATTGTTGACCATAATGTCAAGCCGACCAAAGCGCTCCACCGCCTGCCGAATGACCGCTTCGACCTCGTGGCCTTTGGTCACGTCCGCTTGCACAAAGCAGGCCTGGCCACCCTGGGCCGTAATCACCTCAGCAGTCGCCTGCTGGGTGTCGACATCATAGCCCTCGGGCCGGGCGTCGGACCGGATGTCCGAGCAGACGATTCGAGCCCCCTCGGTGGCAAAGCCGATGGCAATGGCCCGACCGATACCGGAGCTGGCACCGGTAATTACCGCGACTTTTTCCTGCAAGCGTCCCATGCCTTTCTCCTTTATTCTCCTGAGATTTTGTCTTTCCCTAGGTTTCATCTCTCTTCCCGGCACTTGATACCTGCCCGTGGAAAAGAGTACAACACGCTGGAAAGGTGGTCGCAGCGCCTCGACAACTTCTGCCCACCTGATATTGAGACGACATGACTCGAAGATCACGCTAGCCGGAGGATATCAGCGTGCGAACAATCACCCTGTGTAGCGGAAAAGGTGGCGTCGGAAAGACCTTGCTGGCAACCAGCTTAGGCAGAATTATCCAGCGACAAGAGCAGTGTAATGTCCTTCTCGTCGATTTGGACTTGTCAGTCCGCGGCCTCACCCTCCTGGCCTTTCAAAACAAGTATGAACTCGATCAGCTGCCGTTCTCCCTAACCGATTATTTTTACTTGGAAGATGGGGATCAACCGGCGCTCCTGCATGCACTCCACAAAGGGCTCGCCCAAAACAATAACAATTCCGAGGAGAGCCAAGAGACAACGACCGGCCCCTCGACCTATGAACGGTTGGACGGGCTTTTTATCATTCCTTCTTCTACCGAAAGCGAGCGACCCGACTGGACACCGTTGCACCACTTAGAGCTCAACGAAACGATCGATAAACTTGGCAAGTTCTACGAGTTTGCAACGTCGTCGTTACCCGTCGACTACGTCATTTTTGACACGCAAGCCGGGCTCGGGAGTCTGAGTTTGGCGGCCACAACCCTGAGCGACATGAACCTCATCGTGTTGGAAGAGGACGATATCAGTTGGCGGACCGCGCTCAATGCCTTCATGGAAATCTCAGCGCTCAACAAACGACTCCAACGAAAATCCCACAGTTATTTCCTGGCCAACAAGGTCAGTTCCAGCATGCTGGATGCGGCGGATAAGCTCAAAGCCTTTTCATTTCTCCCCCCCGTCCCGTTTGATGCCTGGGTGCAAAAGCTCTTTGCTCACGCCACAATCACCGTGCTGGCGAGAGATTTCGAGGGGAGTGATTTCTTCAAGCAAGTGGAGTCACAGGTGTGGCAGGAGTTAGCGGTCATTCTGGGCGTGCGACAACGGGCGACCGGGAACGGCCCTCGGTCTTCATGGTGGCGAGGATAGCCTGTAGGGACGACCGTCGCCGGCAGTGTTCCTCGCCGTCCCGTCTCAGCAAGCCCTCCCTACTCTCGCTCCAACCAGACATCCGGGCAGGTCACCACACCATTCCGTTCAAAAATCGCGTCGATTTCGGCAAAGTCCTCCTGCCTGATATCCCATCCCAGAGCACCGACGTTGTCTTCTACCTCGGCCGCTTTGCGACAGCCGACCAAGGCCGTACTCACCGCCGGATGTGAGAGCGTCCAGCGCAGCGCAAACTGCGGCAGGCTTTTGTTATAGCTGGCGGCCAGACCCTTCAGCTCTTCCACCGCCTTAATGTTGTTGGGAAAGTAATCGGGGCCGAACATGGTCTGGAACAGATTGATGCCACCCATACGGCCCTGACGCGCCCGCCAGTCTCCTTCGTCAAAGGTCATATCCGCGTGAAAGGTTCCGCTCAGCAGACCGTAGGCGAGCGAGCCATAGGCCATGACACCCATATTGTGCTCACGACAGTAGGGCAGGATCTCCCGGTCCATACGTCGGTCAAACATATTCCAGCAGTATTGGGCGACGTCCACCCGGCGGGTTGTCATGCTGGTTTCAATCTGCTCGCGCCGGAAGTTCGAAATGCCGATGGCCCGTGCCTTACCCTGCTGTACGATGTCGTCCAAAGCTCGCATGGTCTCTTCAAAAGGCGTGTTCAGATCCGGCCAGTGGACCATATACACGTCCACATAGTCCGTGTTCAGGTTCTTCAGGCTTTTTTCAATTGAGACCATGACCCGCTCGCGGTTGCTGTCTCGATAATTCGGCGCTTCTTTGTAGCCAATACCAAACTTGGTAACGACAATAGTGTCTTTCCGGCGATCGCCAAGCGCTTTGGCCAGCGATCGCTCCGAGGCCCCAAACCCATAGGCTTCGGCAGTATCAAAACACGTAATGCCCAGGTCCAAGGCGGCATGGACCGCGGCAATAAACTCTTGTTCTTCAATTGACCCGTAGCCACCGCCAATCTCCCAGCAGCCGACGCCAATGGCGGACACTTCTATACCGGTTTGTCCAAAAGGACGATATTCCATGAGCGAATCCTCCTCTAGTGCATTTCGATGCCACCGTCGACATTGATGGCCTGTCCGGTCACGTTCTCAGCCAGGGCGAGGTAGACGGCCAGTTGCCCGATATCGTCCGGCGTTTGGGGTCGGCCTTGGGGGATCACGTTCTTGACCCAGCGTTGCCAGGAGTCCTCCTTGGATTCGTCCGGCTGTTTGAGCGACTCGGCCAGGTATTCCCACATCTGGGTGCGCAAAATGCCCGGACAAATGGCGTTGACGCGGATATTGGCCTGGGCCAGCTCTTTAGCCAGAGAATTGCTAAAACCCACCACCGCAAATTTCGAGGCACAGTAGTGCGCCAGACCGCCAAAACCGTTCTTTCCCGCGATTGAGGCAATATTGATAATCAGGCCTCCACCCCGGTTTTTGAGGGCGGGAATCGCGGCCTGACAGGAAAGAAAGACCCCTTTGGCATTAACCGCAAAAGTCAGGTCCCAGGCTTCTTCGGACATGTCTTCGACCTTCACCATATTCACCACGCCGGCGTTACAGACCATGATATCCAGGCCGCCCAACGCACCCGTGGCCTCCTCGACCATACGCAGCGTATCGTCTTTCTGGGTGACATCGGCCTGAATCGCGACTGAGCGCCGCCCGAGGGAGATAATTTCTTCCGCAGTTTGCTGCGCCTGCGTAAATCCCCCAACCGCGGTCGCGCCATACTGCTGGGCCGTGCTCGTCATGGTTTCAATGTCCGACACGGCCACATCAGCTCCGGCGTTTGCCAGGGCCAGGGCGATGCCCCGCCCAATCCCCCGTGCTCCGCCCGTCACCAGGGCAACTTTTCCATCCAGTTGTGACATACGTCTTCCTTTCTCTGTCTACTTTAGAAACCGGCCGGGCGCGGACACCCACCCATCATTTCAAACAGATGCTTCGCCACGTGCAGGGTTGTGCGGTCTTCAAGATAGGGACCCACGATCTGGATACCAGTCGGCAGTCCATTGTCGAGTTGGCCCACCGGAATCACCGTGGCCGGCAGCAGACAGGCCCCGGCCGGCGCCATCCACGTTACCAAATCCCAATATGGCCGTTGCTGCCCGCCAACGAGCGCCGGCCGGCCGGCTTGGGGCTCGGAGTGGTCGTGCTTGATAGCCGGACACGGCATGACCGGCAGCAGCATCACGTCCCAGTCCTGGAAGAACTCTTCCCAACGTTTGCGCATCTGCATTCGGCGTTCGTTATAGCTCAGCCATTCGCGATGCCGCATGGCAAACAGCCGCCGGGTCTGGTCCGTTGAGGTGTTGCCGCTTGACTGCGCGTACTCTTCGATTTTGTCTCGCGAGACACCGCCGGACAGTGCGGACTGTAACAGAGCCATAAAGGTCGCCGCGATTTTTTCCAGGCTGAATTCGGGCCGCGCGTCCGCACTCACCGTCGCCCCGGCGCCTGCTAGTGCGCTGGCGGCGTTTTCCAGCAGAGTTCGCACTTCCGGCTCGACCGGACAGCGGGGATCGTCCAGCCAAGTCGCAATGCGGTAGTCCTTGAGTGCCTGTCTGCGCGGAGCCGGCAGCTCCAAACGCCACGCCG
Organism: uncultured Binatia bacterium (SeqCode); assembly: GCA_965243855.1. Taxonomy (GTDB): domain Bacteria; phylum Desulfobacterota; class Binatia; order Bin18; family Bin18; genus Bin18. Next base: position 1,867,382 of record CBDEWE010000003.1, read on the forward strand.
GTTGCTCCCAGCGATTGGGGCCGGCCATGATATCGAGCCCCAGTTCCAGGTCTTCGACATTCCGGGCCATGGGCCCGGCAACCGCCAGGTCGGCCAGCGTCAGGGTTCCCGGCGGGCCCGGAATCTGCCCGTGGGCGGGTACAATACCATAGCTCGGCTTGTGGCCGGTGACACCCGACATATGAGACGGTAGGCGAATCGAGCCGCCGATATCGCTGCCCAACTCCAACGGCGTGAAGCCACAGGCCAAAGCGGCTCCCGAGCCGCCGGACGAGCCACCCGGCGTACGCGTGGTATCGTGCGGATTATTGGTCGTGCCAAAAATCTCATTATAGCTCTGTAAGTCACCAGCGTAGATCGGCAGATTGGTCTTGCCGTAGATAATGGCCCCGGCTTCGCGCAGCCGGGCAACCGGCCAGGCGTCTTCCTCCGGAATGAAATCCTTGAGTTCCGGTGCGCCCGACGTCGTCCGCATGCCTTTGGTTTGATACGAATCCTTGATCGTCATCGGCACGCCGTGTAGCGGTCCTCGGGAGGCGCCTCTGGCCAAATCCGCATCCGCGGCATCGGCCTCTGACCGCGCCCGTTCCGCATCGACCGTCACGACACTATTAATGGTCTTATCGAGCGCTTCGACCCGGGCAAGAAAATAATCAACGGCTTCGCGGCTTGAAACCTCCTTCTTTTGGATCATGGCGGCGACTTCTGCGGTCGTCGCATAGGCAAGCTGAGACAGATCAGACATGGCTCCCTCCTTCTTCAGGCTGCCGTTAGAGTTTAGCTTGTGCTAAGCAGCAGCATCTTGCCACGCGCCCGGCGGGGACACAAGCTTACAGAGCTGATACACCTGTGCAGGTCGGGCGAACGGAGCCCAACCTCTCATAGCTCGCACAGGAGGTAATATGACCGCGACACAAGAGGCCCTCATCGACAACCTCTACCACGCCCGTCGAAACGGAACCCGACCAGCCCCTATTGACCCCATCCCTTCGGACCTGGACGAAGCGCTCGCCGTCCAACTCCACGTTCTCCGGCGCTTTGAGGCCGCCGGAGAACGTCTTGGCGGTTGGAAGGTCGGGCTGACGTCTGGGAAAGCTCGCGACCGTATGGGAAAAGACGTGCGGCCGTTCGGCTATGTCCTCCAGAATCGGGTCCTTTCGTCCGGCGCGACCCTTCCTGCTGCTTCGATTATGAACTGTCATATTGAGCCCGAACTCTGCCTGATAGTCGGCTCGGCCTTGCGTGGTCAGGACGTTGATCGCGAGCAAGCCAAAGCCGCAGTTCGGGCCATTGCCCCGGCATTTGAGATCAACGAGGTCCGCGTTCAACCGGATCAGGGCTCCATGCCCTTGGTAGCCGACGGCTTGGCCCAGTGGGGGATCGTCGTTGGACCGGAAGCACCGGTCCGGGACGGTCTGGTCAGTACCACGGTAACATTTTCGCATAACGGCCAAGTGGTCGAGACCAAGATGCCGGGCGCAACAATGGATGATCCCTATCTCTCGCTGTCACGCCTGTGCCACCGCCTGCATCCATTCGGTTTGGGCCTGGAGCCGGGCCAACCCGTTATTACCGGCTCATTTTGTCATCATGCTGTCACGCAGCCGGGGAGCTATAGTGCGGCTTTTTCCGGTGTCGGAACCGTGTCGGTTCGGTTTCGCTAAGCACGCCGCCTGCGGACGCCTAGTCTCACCAGCGTAAATTCTATAGGCTGCGCAGGACGGTACTCGCCAGGGCGAGAATCCATATATCTGAGTAAAGAGAGAAGAATATGAGTGAACACACCAATCCGAGGGTATTTTTTGATATCACGATCGGAGATGATGCAGCCGGACGGATCGTTTTTGAACTCAGAGCCGATGTAGTTCCCGAAACCGCAGAAAATTTTCGGGCGCTGTGTACCGGCGAGAAAGGGGCCGGTCAATCCGGCAAACCGCTGCACTACAAGGGCTCGACGTTTCACCGCGTCATTCCCGACTTCATGTGTCAGGGCGGAGATTTTACCAATGGTAACGGCACCGGGGGAGAGTCCATCTACGGTTCCCGGTTTGCCGATGAGAACTTTCAACTCAAACATACCGACCCTGGCTTGCTGAGCATGGCCAATGCCGGGCCTGGCACGAACGGCTCCCAATTCTTTATTACCACCACCCAGACGCCCTGGCTGGACGGCAAGCACGTGGTGTTTGGCAGTGTGGTCGAGGGCATGGACGTGGTCCGTACCATGGAGGCCCAGGGCAGTCAGAGCGGACAACCCAAACAGCGTATTGTCATTACCGATTGTGGTCAGCTTGACTAGGTACGGTTCGAGCGAGGCCGGACAGCGCCAGCGTATGACGAAAAGGGGGTGCGGATAACATGCCGACCGTCTCTGCCAACCAGTGTGAGATGTATTACGAGGTCGATGACTTCACCGATCCCTGGACAACGGAGAAGGAGACGGTATGGCTCCAACACGGGGTCGGACGGAGTACCAAGTTTTGGTATCACTGGGTTCCTCCGCTGGCACGTCACTATCAGGTGATCCGCCGCGATATGCGTGGGCACGGCCAGTCTGCTGACCCCGGTCCGGACCATCGCTGGTCATTGGACGAGCTGGTCACGGATATGCACGCCTTCATGGACGCGCTGGGGCTCCAGCAGGTGCACTATGTAGGCGAATCCATTAGCGGCATCCTCGGTGTGCTCTTCGCCACGCGCTGGCCAGAGCGACTCAAGAGCCTGACGATTTGCAATTCACCAACCACGATTCGCCCGGCAGGCACACGCGCCTTGTCCGGTGAGCAAGGCAACCTGCACAGTCTCCTGGCCTCCGAAGGGTCGGTCGGCTGGGGCCGTTTGATGATTGAGCGCAAGATCATCAGCGGACACAGCCCGGAGCACATTGAATGGGTGCTCAAGGAGTGGGCGAAAACACCGGCCCATGTTCTACAAGGGATTACCAAGACGCTGGACGGTGCGGACACGGCGTCGCTCCTGCCTCAGGTCACCGTCCCGACGCTAGTGCTGGCTCCCGCTAACAGCCCGATTACACCCTTGACCGACCAGCTCTCCATGCGCACGGAGATTCCCAACGCGCGAATTGCCATTGTCGAAGGCCCTGGGCACGAAATCTATGTAGATAGACCCGAGGAATGCCTGGGCGCCTTACAGAACTTCTTGGAGTCGCTCTAGCCGTGAGGCTTTGAGCCACTACGCCCTGGAGGTCAGAAAGCAGGGCGGAAGGGGAGAGCGACCTTCCGCCCTCAGCGGTGCGGCTAACCGCCCATGCCGCCCATAAACACCGCGACACACAGCACAACGCCGCCGATATACGTGCCGAGAGCACCGACGAGACGGAGAGGATGAGGTTGCGCGAGCGTCGAACAGGCGATCATGCCGATGGCGTGCAGATAGCGACAGGCGGTCACCAGTATCATCGTCCACATGACCCAGGCCGGGACGGTCTCTGCGCCCATCGCCGCGATGAGCATGAGCAGGGCCAACATGGGCGCGTACTCGGCGGCGTTGCCGTGAGCACGTACCATTTTATATAAGCGGTCGGTGGGGTCCGCATTGACACCACTGGTGGTTTCCGTTTTGCCGCGTGTCATAGAAACCATAAAGCCGAGTACAAAGACCAACAAACCCAGTAAACCGGAACATAGGACTGCCGTTTCCATATGCGCCTCCTTCGTGTTGAACACTTTAATCTGGGAAGTATGCTGCTCTCCTCGACCTCTTACTTGGGGCCTCCTGTATCGTGCGTCCGAAAGGTCATTCGAGTCAAGGCTTGGGGGGAAATAGTTGCCAAGGCAAAAGCAGAATCTCAGTTATTTCTCGCAGGGGCACACCAAAACGCTACCACCGGCAGCGTGATTGATCATACGTGTTTTCTTCTATCTCCCTTTGGCGTAGGGTGTGGTTGTACGATGACGTACTGAGGAGGACAGCATGACTAGCGTATCACAACTCGGGTATTTGGGACTGAGCGTCAGTGATATGGCCGCCTGGGAACAATTCGCCACCTCGGTGCTTGGGCTGGCCGTGAGCGAGCACGCCGATGACGGCTCGCTCTATCTGCGTATGGATGAGTACCACCATCGCTTTCTGGTGCATCCGACGGGCAAGGATGACCTTGCCTATATTGGCTGGGAAGTTGCCGATGAGCACGCTTTACACGCCTTGGCGGATCAGCTTGGGGCGGCCGGGGTTGAAGTCACCCAAGGCACGCCTGAAGAGCGGGCGGTCCGTCGGGTGGCCGGGCTGATTCGCTTTCGGGATCCGAGCGGTATCCCGTCAGAGATATTCTATGGTCCACTGGTCCATTTTGATAAACCGTTTCAGTCTCCACGGCCGGTCTCGGGCTTTAAGACCGGAGAGCAGGGCTTGGGGCATTTTGTGATCCTGGTCAATGACGCCGAGCAGAGCATCAACTTTTATCGAGATATCCTGGGGATGCGGATCAGCGATTATGTCCATATCACGCCCTCTCCGGGCACAACTTTTCAGGCCACCTTTTTCCACTGCAACCCGCGCCATCATTCGCTCGCCTTTGTCGAAGCCCCCAACCCGCCCAAGCGTTTGAATCATTTTATGTTGCAGACGCAGTCGCTCAACGATGTTGGTTCGACCTATTATCTATGCCAGAATCAGGACGTACCGATTACGATGAGTCTGGGCCGTCATACCAACGACCATATGACCTCGTTCTATATGCAGACGCCGTCCGGCTTTGCGGTCGAGTATGGCTGGGGCGCACGGGAAGTAGATGACGCGACTTGGCAAGTCCAGATGCACACCTCGGGCAGCATTTGGGGCCATGTCCGGCGGACGCCCGGTCTGGGCGGCGTCGCGCAGGAGCAGGCGTAACCTTCATTCAGGATCGAAGAGAGGCCGGCTCAACGGGGCAACTGATCCAGGTAGGCCCGGACAATACGGTCAAAGGTTTCGGGCTGCTCCTCATACGTCCAGTGGCCGGCCTGAGGAATGACTTCGAGTTGACAGTGCGGCATTCGGTCGCGGAAGTACTCGGAATATTTGACCGGCGTAAAATAGTCCTCGTCCCCGCAGATGGCGATCGACGGGGTATGGATGTTGGCGACTCGACTCATACAGTCGAACATGTCGTCGCTAATCCAGTCCTTGTAGGTCACCTTCGGATCAGTCTCGGACGTCAAGGCATTGAGCGTATCGACGATGGATTGAGGTGTGCTTTTGGCGAAGCCTAAACGCGGATCAATGGCAATCCCGACTTCACCCGCAGCCAGTTGGCGCGAGTTCTCAAGGACGTTCGGGTCCACCCGCAGCCGCGCGCCGGTATCAATAAGCATCATGCCGCTGAGACGGTCCGCATAATAGATGGCTGCGGTCAGGGCAATCCCGCCCCCGAGAGAATGCCCGGCGATCACAAATCGATCCCAGCCCAAATGGTCGGCCAGCCGGACCGCATAGTGAGTGTAATCTGCCGCACCACGAAACCCGGTACCGGACGATTGGCCGTGTCCCGGCAGGTCTATCGCCACCGGCGTATGATGGTCAGCCATCACTCGCATATGCCTGTGCCACACCCGGCCGTCACAGCCGGTTCCGTGGACGTATAAGACGCGCTGTCCGTGTGAGCTGTCGCCAGTAGTGTGATAGTGTATCCGCAGTCCGTCAATATCAGCATATCCCATGCGTTCTCCTCCGTTGGCTGTCTACCTGACTATGCAGAGACACCCGTATCAGCCGTCAGCCCGGCCGATTCAATGCCGGCCACGGCGCATTCTTCGTCAATATCCGAGGTATCGCCCGATATCCCGACCGCCCCGATGATGGACTGAGACCCGTCCCGGATCAGCACTCCACCCGGCACCGGTACGAGCCTCCCCTGAGCAACCGCCGTCAATGCCTGCACAAAATGAGGTCGCTCGGCCGCAACACTGCCCAGCACCCGAGACGAACGGCCCATGCCCAACGCGCCCCAGGCCTTGCCGATCGCCACATCGGCACGCATCAGGCTAGTTTCATCTTCGCGTTGAAAAGACTGAAGCTGCCCGGTTTCATCCAACACCGCGACCGCGAGTGGAGAGGCATGCATGGCACGGGCCTTTTGGAGTGCCGCAGTGACAATCGTATTTGCCGTTTCCAGGTGTAAGCGAGCCATAGCCTCCTCCGTGTGCTCGTTTTCCTCCAGTCTCACCCCATGGGATCGGCATCGGGCAGACCGAGCAGAAACTGCCCGTAATTTTCATAAGCTGAATCATTGACCATCAAATGGGCCGCGGCGGTATGCAAATCCCGCAGGCAGCGCTGCAAGACATGCTCCAAGCGCACGGCACTGCCGGCACCGGCGCGAAAGGCGTTGGTCGTGATCTCAAGCGCGACGTCCGTGGCCAGGGCCGCGACGCTACGCATTTCAGCCTGGAGCGCCGGACCTGGCAACTGGCCAGCGCTGGCCGTCTGCCAGGCTTTTTCGAGGATATCGATAACGACCAGGCGTGTTCCGCGCAGCCGGAGGTCTGCCTGGGCTATCATCCTTTGAACGATGGCTCTACCGCTCAAACGCCGTTGGGGCCCATAGCCTCGTTTTTTCGATTGGGCCAGATCGATAATCGCGTCAAGCGCACAGCGGGCAATCCCCAGTGCAAAGGCCGCGTGTTCATTCGCCACATAGCCCGGCCAGCCCATGAGATATAAGGACCCGCCGCGCTGTGGCGGCGTACTGCCTACAGCAAAAGTAAACGCCTCGGGAACAAACAGGTCCGAGACCGCGTAGTCACAACTGCCGGTGCCTTTCATGCCAAGCACATGCCAGTTGTCGATGACTTGGGCTTGGGCAATCGGGAAGACCACAGCCCGTACCTCGGGCATCTGGGAGTCCCGCTCGACCAGAGCTTGAACCAACACCCATTCGGCATAGCGGATGCCACTGCCCCACGACCAGCGACCATTGACACGGTAGCCGCCCTGCTCGGGCACGGCTCGGCCGGGCATCAAGCTGCCCGCCATAGTCGGGACACGACCATGTGGAAACATTGTGGCGATGGTTTCGTCTGGAAGAAAGGCGCCGGCCATGCCAACAATGGCAGCGCCAATAAACATGCACCAGCCCCCGGACGGATTGATCCTTGTTACAGCCTCAATCACTTCTAATTGCGTCACCGGGTCGGCCTCGGCCCCACCGAGTTCCGCCGGCAGTTTCAGCTTGAACAGGCCAGCCTCACTCAAGGCCGCCACCGAGGTGTCGGGCAGCGTCCGGGCTTCCTCGGCTTCGTCTATCTGGGCGGCAAGCGTCCCACGAACCTGCTCGACTGCCTGCAGGAGCACCTGCCGCTTCTCGGCCCGTTCTGCGGGGAAGGATACCGGCATGAGCGAGCCTCTTTTACTCCTCTGCGTGCGCGCCGAGTTTTGGGCCACTCTTTGTCTCAGCCATCATACGCTCCTCTCTCCAGAACCGGCGAGCTTATCAATTGCCTTGAGCAAGCTGTCCAGCGAATCGGCGTCAATCAGGCGATGCTCGCTGCCGGTCCGAATTAAAGCGGAATCGGGCAGGTCGCTCTGACAGACCAATTCGACGCTGTGAGCAAAGGGAACAGCCTCATCGGCCTCGGCGTGGAGGATAAGGGTATTCGGCTTGACAGTTGTCGCCCTACCCCAGCGTTTCCAGGCCGGGCAGAGCAGCACAAGCGGCGTCTCTCCGCTGTCGATATTAATCGCGACCGCACCACCCCGGCTGGAACCCACAATCACCTCAGGCTGCTGACGGTCAAACTCGGCCTGAGCAATACGCACACAGGCGTCAAAGTCGTCATTCGGCAGAAGGGGATTACAAACTTCAAAGCCGTTAGCCTTGAGAAACGTCGGCTTGGTCCCCCCAGGGGTTGCGCCAAAGCCGTGCAGGAAGAGGATTTTCATTGTCTGGCACCTGCTCCGCGGAAGTCAGACGAGGCGGAGCAGAAAAAACGGGGCAGGAGAGCTCTCCCCTGCTCCACGGCGGCAAGTCTAAAACACAGCAATGGGATTCACCGGCGAAGCCGTCCCCTTGACCAGCACCAACGGCGCCACCGTCAGCATGAACGTCCAGCGTGAGCGTGCGGCGCAGGCCGCACTCAGATCATCCAACAGGCAGTTGTCGAGCAGGTGTATGCCCATGGCCACCAGGGTACACGAGTGGATGGGCATAATGAGACTGTCATAGCCACTCGGCACCACATCACTCACCCCGTCACAGCCCAGTACGGCAATTTTTCGCTCGTGAATCCAGGGCAGGCAGGCCGCACCCAGCCCGGCCAGGCCGTCCTGAAGCGCATCCCAGTTGCCCTGAGCTTTTTGGCGCGTGTGGCGTCCGGTTCGCACAAAGAGCACATCACCTTCTTCAACTTTGAAGCCCCCCGCCTGCTCTGCGGCTTGCAGGTCCGCCGGCGTAATCGCCTCACCCGGTTCCAGATAGTCGCGGTTCTTGAGCGGCGGGATATCGATCAACACCCCGCGCGACACAATGCCGTTTTTAATGGAATGGATCGCCCCGTTCAGCGCGCCCTGAGCGGTCACGTCCGAGGAGGGATAGCCGTTATACATCTTATCGTTGTGAAACACGTGGCACAGGGCATCGATATGCGTGTTGGCCACCCCATGCGGGGCAATGGCAAAATAGTCGGCGCTGTACGGCAGGGGGACCAGGCTCTCCTCACCCGGCGCACCGGTTTTCATCATCAGGTGCATGACCGGGGTCGGATTATCCGGCCCGTGATGCGTCGCCAACGGCAGAGACAGCGACACCGAGTGTCCGTCTTGTACCTGGGCTGCTGCCTGCGCGCGTTTCTCAGGCGTAATATAGTTAAGCGCGCCAAGCTGATCGTTTGCTCCCCATTTTCCCCAGTTGCTCAAGGTCGAGAAGAACTCCTCTACCTGGACTTCAGTCAGATCATCGTTGACTGCCATAGCGTCCTCCTTTTTTCGTTCCGTCTCGTTCCACGCTTTTAGCGTAAAAGCGCGGAAAAGCGAAAGAGGTTCGGGGACACACGAGCCAGGACTCGTTTTTACATTGACAGGCCGCCCCGTTTGGTTCGATAATCGCCTCGAACTTGTTTTATCCACATATCCAAAAAGGAGGCTGCTGTGTCATACGACATCGTCCTAAAGAACGGGTTGGTCGTTACGCCGAACGGCGTGATCCGGGGCGGGATTGCCATTGAGGGGGAACAGATCGTCGCGGTCGGTGCGAGCTCAAGCCTCGGTCAGGCCAAACGCGAAATCGATGTTGAGGGCAAAATCCTGTTCCCTGGGACGTTTGACCCTCACGTCCACTTCGGCATCTCGGACCGCTTTGGCGATGAAGCCATGGTCGAAGATTTCTTGCGCGACACCAAGGACTGTCTGATCGGCGGAGTCACGACGATTGCCACTACTACCCTGATCGGCAAGGATCCGATGTTGGATCTGTTTGACCAGGCTGTCGAGTGCGGCACCAATCATTCGTGGTGTGACTTCAAGGTGACCTGTGTGGTTAACACACTCGATCAGGTCGCCCAAATCCCGGCCGTGGCCGCAAAGGGCGGCGTGTCGTATAAATTCTTTACCGGCTACTCCGGCCCGCAGGCCGAAGCCTTTGGCATGAATCCGGACGGAATCACGCCCTCTTTTTTTCACGCGGCGTGCGAGCAATTGGCCCACTGTGGCCCCCCGACCTTTGCCAAGATTCATGCCGAAGACCCGCACGTCCGCGGCATCCTGGTCGATCGCTTGCGCGAAATGGGCCGAGCCGACCAACTCACGGCCTGGGCCGAGTCCAGTCCGGAGTGGGCCGAAAGTGTCCAGGTCTATACCTATGGGATGATTGCCAACCAACTCCGCGTCCCGATCTACCCGGTTCACATCAGCGCCGCGCATACCGTGGAAACAGTCAAGCGCCTGCATGCCGACGGGCTGAACATTGTGGGAGAAACGGTGGCCTGTTTTCTTAACACCACGGCTCCGGAAATGGATGCCCATGGCATGGGCGGCAAGGCGAAAATTCAGCCGCCGATTCGTTTTGAGAAAGACAAGGAACGGCTGTGGCGCGGGCTTCAGGAAGGCACCCTGTCCGTCGTCGGAACGGACAGCCTGACCTACTCCTCGTCGTTCAAGACCGATGGAGATTTTTGGGATTGCCGTGTCGGCATTAACCTTCAGGTTGCCGATACTCTGCCCCTCCTGTTCCACGAAGGGGTGAACAAGGGCCGTATCGATCTGGTGACCCTCTCAAAAATCCTGTCCGAGAATGCGGCCAAGCTGTACGGCCTCTACCCCAAGAAGGGGGCCCTAGCCATTGGCTCCGACGCGGACATCGTGGTCCTCGACCCGGAAAAGGAGGCCGTGCTGGGGGTCGACCGGATGCGGTCGCGCGCGGACTATTCCTTGTGGGAAGGCCGTCAGGTCAAGGGTATTCCGGTAAAAACCTTCCTGCGTGGCCAGTTGGTTATGGAGGACGGCGAGATTGTGGCCGAACAGCCAAGCGGCCGATTTGTTGAGCAGGTTATTCGACCGCGAGGATTATAAAGAAGGAGACGGCTATGGCTCAGACTGAAGACAAAAATGCGATTTATGAACATGCCCAACTCGGCCATAAACTCGGCTTTGGGAAAAAGCCCGCGCTGATTGTGGTGGACTTTCAGCTGGGCTTTACCGTTCCAGAACAGTCTCCGCTTGCCGGCAATCTCAGCGCTGAAGTCGCGGCGACAAACGAGCTCATAGCCGCGGCCCGCAAGAAAGACATTCCGGTTATTTTTACGGTCGTGGGCTATGATCCCCACCGGCAGGATGATGCCGGCTTATGGCCCGAAAAGGCACCCTCTCTGCGTATGCTCACCATCGGGAGTGACCTGGTCAAGCTCGACCCGCGCCTCAATCAGGAGCCCGGCGACCTGGTGATTACCAAGAAATACGCCTCCGGCTTCTTCGGTACCTATCTGGCCTCGACCCTCACCATGCAGTCGGTTGATACCGCCATCGTCACCGGCTGCACCACCAGCGGCTGCGTCCGCGCAACGGTGATGGATGCCCTGGCCAACGGCTTTCGGCCCATTGTGCCGATTGAGTGTGTTGGCGACCGGGCTCAAGAGCCACACCAAGCTAATCTGTTCGATATCGGCGCAAAGTACGGGGATGTCATGCCACTTCAGGAGGTGTTGGAGTATCTGGAGCAGTTGTAAATCCACGGCAGGTTGAGCGCCCTGCTCAGGCACTTCCCTTCGTCCCCAGGCTGGGTTAGGTTGTCGGGCGGTTGCAGTCGAGTATTGGGAGGAAAACCGATGTGGGGAGTGAAGCAGTTTGTTATTTTTTCGGTCGTTTTACTGGTCAACTTGCCAGGGTGTTCGGAGGCGGGTGGCGGAGCAGCCGGGGGGCCGGTGGTGCTCATGGCAACCTCCAAGGGAGAGGTGAAGATCGAGCTGTTTCAGAAAGAAGCGCCGGAAACAGTCACAAATTTCCTCGCCTATGTCAGCGAGGGATTCTACGACGGGACGATTTTCCATCGGGTGATCCCCGGCTTCATGATCCAAGGGGGTGGCTTTACCGAGACCATGCAGCAGAAGCCGACCAAGTCGGCCATCAAGAATGAGGCCGCCAACAGCCTGACCAACGACACCGGAACGCTGGCCATGGCCCGCACGAATATGGTTGATTCCGCCACCTCTCAGTTTTTCATTAATGTCAATGATAATGACTTTCTGAACCATAAAGATACCTCGATGCAGGGCTTCGGGTATTGTGTCTTTGGCAGAGTCATCGAGGGCATGGATGTCGTGAGTGCCATCGAGCGGGTCGCAACCGGACGAAGGGGCATGCATCAAGACGTTCCGCAGGAGCCCATTATTATTCAGTCGATGAAAGTCGTCTCTGAAGCGCAGTATGACGCCGAGAGTGGGTCGTAAATCCAATACATATCGGAGGGAGTATGCGTTTACACACACGTTTCCATTGGTCTTCCTGGGTTCTCCTGGCCATGCTGGGCGGTGCGTTCTTTTTCGCCACGCCACATCCGTCCGCAGCCGAGCTTTCTTCAGAGCTGAAACAGGCACTGGACTCCAGCAAATATGTCTATATCCAGTCCGAGCGGAAGAGCGGCGAGTTTGGCTCAAAGGCCGAGATCTGGTTTTTCGAGCATGACGGGGCCGTCTGGGTGGGCACGCCAGTGACGACGTATCGCGTCCGGCGCATCCAGGCCGGACGCACGAAAGCCAAAGTCTGGATCGGCTCGCGCGATGGAGTATCGTTTGATGCGACCGGGTCGCTGGTGAAGGACGAGGCCATCAACGAAATCATGTTTAAGACCTTTGCCGAAAAATACCCGGATGGCTGGCCGCAATATGAAGAGGGCTTTCGGAGCGGCTTTGCCGACGGCTCACGCACTCTGGTGCGCTATGACCCAGCGGGCATGTAGGGTCGGCAAAATTTCCAGTAGGCAGGCATGAAGCTGACAAGGGCGGAGCAAGTCTCCGCCCTTTTGCTGTTTCTCGGCGGGTAGACGCAATAGGGGAATGACAGAGAAGCATGGCGATGGCGCAAAGCAGGGGCAACTGGTCGGGAACGCTGGGATTCGTGCTGGCCGCTATGGGGTCGGCGGTTGGCCTGGGCAATATCTGGCGCTTTTCGTATATCACTGGTGAAAACGGCGGGGCTGCGTTTATCCTCGTGTATGTTGGCTGCGTGGCCGCGGTCGGCATCCCCTTGCTGATTGCCGAACTCCTCATCGGCCGACGTACGCAGCGTAACGTCGTCGGCGCGCTCTCCAGGTTGCGACCCGGCTCGGTGTGGCCCGTCACCGGCTGGCTGGGCGTGGCCACCGGCTTTTTCATTTTATCGTATTATTCGATCGTCGGTGGTTGGGTTTTGGACTACGTCGTGCTGTCCGGCCTGGACAGCTTTAGTGGGCAGTCGGCACCGGCCATCGGAGAGCTATTTGACTCGTTGCGACTGAGCGGGCCGCGACAGGTGTTTTGGCACGCTGTGTTCATGGTCCTGACCATCTGGTTTGTCTCGCACGGCGTGGCGCGCGGCATTGAGTTGGCCAATCGGGTCATGATGCCTACCCTCCTGCTGTTGTTGGTGTTTTTGCTCGTCTACGCCTGCACGACCGGCGGGGCCGCGCAGGGTATCACATTTTTAATGACGCCCGATTGGAGCAAGATCGGCCCCCAGACGATGTTGCAAGCGATTGGGCAGGCGTTTTTCTCCATCGGGGTGGGCATGGGCGTCATGATCACCTACGGCAGCTATTTGGGACGCCAGACCAGCCTGCCGCGCGCGGCGCTGATCGTGGCCGGCTGCGACACGGGGGTCGCCATCCTGGCCGGATTTATGATTTTTCCGCTGGTGTTTACATTCGCGCTACAACCCGACGCCGGGCCGGCACTGATTTTCAAGACCCTGCCGGTCGCGTTTGGCCGTCTGCCGTTCGGCAACCTGCTCGCCGTCCTCTTTTTCCTGCTGCTGACGTTTGCGGCGCTGAGTTCGGCCATTTCCATGCTGGAAGTCGTTGTCGCCTATTTTGTCGATGAGCAGGGGTGGAGCCGCGCGGCAGCCAGTTGGATAATTGGCGGTGTGATCTTCGCTCTCGGCATTCCCGCGGCCCTGGAGGGAGGAGTCTTCGACTTTATCAACATCACGACAAGCGACTATATGTTGCCCGCCGGCGGGCTGCTGATCGCAATATTTGCCGGCTGGTCGCTGACACATCAAGAGCGGCAAGCAGAAATCCCGGCCAGCGACCTGAGACCGGTCCTCTATCTGGGCTGGGTCTTTCTGCTACGCTTTGTCGCGCCTATTGCCGTGACAATTATTTTGTTGCAATCGATCGGGTTGTTCTAGCGTGAGTACGCACGAGACCGCGTGCTGCATCGTTGGTGGAGGTCCGGCTGGGGCCATGCTCGCCCTCCTGCTGGCGCGTCAGGACGTTCCGGTCACGCTGCTTGAGAGCCACCTCAATTTTGATCGTGATTTTCGCGGCGATACCCTCCATCCGTCGGTCATGGAGATACTGGATTCGATTGGCCTGGCCGATCGTCTGCTGAGCCTGCGCCATGCCAAGATCGATCGCCTCTCCATCCAGACGCCTGAAGAATCGCTCCAGTTGATCGACCTGCGCCGCCTCAAAACGCCCTACCCATATGTCACCCTGATTCCCCAGGTCGATTTCCTGGACTTCATCACCGCCGAAGCAAAACGCTACCCCCACTTTCAGCTTCAGATGGGAGCCAATGTTCAGGATTTGGTCAAAGAGAACGGCCATGTCCGAGGCGTTCGCTATCGGACCGCGCATGGCGACTGGCACGAGGTGCGCGCTCAGCTCACGATTGGGGCGGACGGCCGTTTCTCTCGACTGCGCCGTCTTGCCAAGCTGGAGCCGCGGACGTCCCGGCCACCGATGGATATGCTGTGGTTCCGGTTACCGCGGCAGTCGGACGACCCGATTGATGCCGGCGCGACGCTCCGTATTGGGCAGGGACGCCTGCTCATTCTTCAGAATCGGTATGCCTATTGGCAGATCGGCTATGCCATCCTCAAAGACAGCTACAGGCACGTTCGCGCGGCTGGTCTGGAAGCCCTGCAACGGTCCGTTCGAGAGCTCGTCCCCTGGGCTCACGACCGTGTGGACCAGCTCTCGGACTGGCAGGATATTGCCGTCCTGTCCGTTGGTGCCGACCGGCTGTCGCGGTGGTATCAAGCCGGCTTGTTGCTGATAGGCGACGCTGCCCACGTCATGTCTCCAGTCGGTGGTGTGGGCATTAACTATGCGATTCATGATGCCGTGGTCGCGGCAAATATCCTGGCTCGACCGCTGCGGAGTCATACTGTCCACGAGCATCATCTGGCGGACATACAGCGGCAACGCGTCTGGCCAACGCGCGTTATCCAGACGTTTCAGGCGCAGATTCAGCAGCGCCTTATTGCCCCGGCATTACGCGGTAGCGCGTCGTTTCGGCTCCCCCTGTCCATACGGCTGGTCCCGCGGATTCCGCTGCTGCGCACTATTCCCGCCGCGCTGATTGCCTTTGGACCAAAACGGGTCCGCGTAGAAGCATAGACGTGACACAGGGCACCATTTCCCCGCATGAGTTGGCCGTGATACTACTCTGATTACCGGAGCCCTGCTTATGGCTGAATCAAGAGAGCACGCCCGACCAATGGGCCGTTTTGTCCGGGCTGAGGGAGTGAGGGGGAGTCATGGATTGGAATGCCCTGATAGCGGCGACGCTCACCATCTATAGACGCGCAGCAAGAGAGACGGTCGAGAAATTCGGAAAAGGCTGGTGGGTCGCCCTCCTGCCGCTGGTGTACACACCTCTCATCATTCTTGCGGCAACTTTTTTTGGACGGATGGGTTTTGTCGGAGGACTCCTGGTTGGACTGGTCATGGTCCTGTGTACCAGCTCGTACTTATATTTTATTGACGGCATTGTGCACGGCCAACGCGTTCAGCCACAAGAGTTACTCGATAGTTGGCGGCCCCACTTTGGCTCGGTTATCAGCATTCTGTTCTTCCTGATGTTGGTCCGCCTGCTGTTCTCGATGCTGCCCGGCGGGGCTGGCTCTCAGGCCCTGTATGTGCTCGTCCACCTCATTCTCCCGATCCTGCTCAGCCCGGTCACAGAGGTCATCTACCAAGGCCGAACCGACGGATGGGCCATGATCCAGGAGAGCGTTGAGTTTCTTCGTGAAAGTGGTGTGGAGTGGTTTGTGCCCTTGGTTGGGCTGGTGGTGGTGGTGTCGGCTCTCGGCGGTTTACCGCCCATTGCCCTGGCTTCGTCGCTCTTCTTTCCGCTCGATATTCTGGCCATGCCCATGCAGCTTGGTCGATCAATGCTACTGCCCCTTGGCATCGGGTTTTGGAATTCGGCGGCTGAGATTATCTGGGCCGCAGGCTGTTCTTTTTTCCTCTACGTGGTCATGGTTTTTCGCGGTCTGTTGTTTCGGGCGCTCGCTGGTGGGACCCGCCGGCAGCGTGTTTTCCGTTCCCGCCTGGACTAGAAACAAGCATTATTCAATGGGGCCGAGTTCTATCTCTTCTAATATCTCCTCTTCTTCAGGACTAAGTTCGACATCTTCTAGTGCATAGTCTTCCGCAGGGTCGGAGTCCAGGTTCTCTTCCAAGGCGCTGAATTCCGTTTCCTCAAATTCGTCCAACTCTTCCAGCGCTGCTTCTTCTCTTTCTTCAAAGTCTTCGCCTAAGGCTTCTTCCAAAGGACTCCATTCCGTTTCGTCTTCCACAGTCTCAAGGGTCTCATCCGCCTCTCCCGTCCATTCGGCAATAGACGCCAGCAAGGGTCTGGCCAGGGCGGTCGGAATGCCATAGGCGGCTTCGGGACCGGGCTTGCCCATGGTCACATAGGACGCCTCATCATCGTCTTTTACTTTGAAGAACACTCCGGACATGATTCTGCGCCCACCAACAAACTGAATCGTCTCTACGCGGAAAAACTTCCCGGTTACCTCACCGTTGATATTTCTCTGGTCCCCCATGGCGCTGACTTCCCAGCCGTTTTCCTCCGCCACGTCCCGAAACAGCATGAGCGCCATTTGTGGCGAGACGTTCAGATTCAGCTTCTCACCAGCCTTGATCCGTTCTTCTTTTTTTGGCGGCTCTACACCCGGAATAATGGCTGACACGGATGACACTGTTGATTTCACAGAGCCGCAGCTCACGAGGCCGAGGAAGCTCAGGCTAACCGTCCAGACGATATTGCGTGTTATTTTCATGACCGCCTTTCCTCTCACGTGAGAGCTGATGCTTATACGTGTTGGGCTCGCTCAACAATAGGCGCGAGTTGCTTAACGGCTTCGGCACCATTGCGAAAGGCAGCTTGAGCCGCGGCCATTATCACCCGAGTGACGCCGGCTTCCTGGTAGTGTTTGAGCGTATCGCCATCCAGGCCACCTTCGGGCGAAGAGAGCAGGAGGACGGAGAATTCAAGAGCTTCAGGGTCACGACCAGCCTCCCGGGCCAGTTGTTTGATAATGGGAATGTCTTCCTTGGCCTGCTCGGGCGTGAGCCCTCCAGGGCACCAGCCATCGGCATAGCGAGCCACCCGTTTGAGCGCGTAGCGTCGATCGTGCGCGCCAAGAAAGATCGGCGGAGTGGGCTTTTGGACCGGCTTGGGAAAGAGTTTGACCGACGGGAAGCGAACAAACTCGCCGTCATAACTAGCTTCCTCCTTGGTCCATAGCTCTCGGAGGGCTTCCACCGATTCACGCAGATGTTGCCAGCGTTTGGGAAACTGCACGCCCATAATTTCGGCCTCCTCAGGAAGCCAGCCGGCTCCGACCCCGAAGAGGAGCCGCCCGTTCGAGTACAGATCAATACTCGCCGCAGCCTTTGCCGTCGTGATGGTGTTCCGTTCCGGCAGGAGGCAAATACCCGTCCCCAGACGAATCGTCTGTGTCGCCTGCGCAGCCGCCGCCAAGGCCACAAACGGGTCAATCAGATGTGCATAGAATTCAGGGATTTTTCCATCCGGTGAGCGGGGGTAATAGGTCGTGGAGTGCGTCGGTATGACCAAGTGTTCGGCAACCCAAAACGACTCAAACCCGAGACGCTCGGCCTCTTGGGCAATAGTCCCCGGCTCTCCGGACTGTTCGGTTAAAAAAGCGAGTACCCCAATCTGCATGACTAGCCTCCCTTACCTGATATCAGTTTTTCTGTAAGGATTTGACCTTAATAGGAAATGATCGGAGACTCAATTGCGGCATCCACTCCACTTCTCAAAACGCAGGTCTTCTCTGCCCGTAATGCCGCGCCGTATTGGCCTTCTCTGCCTTTTTCTGCTGTGTGTCATCAGCGGCCCAGCCCCTGCCCGGTCTCAGGGCAACGCTGATAAAGCGCCGGTTGGTCCGCCGGGCGTGAAACAGGACCCTGATTCGCCAGCTGCCTCAGGAGCTCCGTCAGACGTTTCCCCCTCCGCGGACGTATTGCCCTCCTCCGTCTTTCTGCACGGCTATCGTGCGTTTCAAAACAAGGACTGGGAGGCTGCTCGCACGGCCTTTGAACACGTACAGCAACACGAGCCCCTGCTGGCCGATTACAGCTTGTACTTTTTAGGGGAACTCCACCTCAAAGCCAGTCGCCCGGTGGAGGCGCGTGCCGTTTTCGAGCGGCTTTTGGACGAGTACCCCGCCACCGTCTGGCAGAGCCACGCAGCCTTAGCCTTAGCCCGGCTCACCTTTGCGGAAGAACGGTGGGAACGCACCCTGGCCCATGCCAAACAAGCGCAACAAGCTCCGCTGATGCCCGACGCGGTTCGGCAGCAATCCACGCTCCTCATTGCCCAAGTCTACGAACGACAGGGGAAACGGTCTCTCGCCTATCAACACTATCAATCCCTGCGGGCAAGCGCGCCACGAACGACGGTCGGGAAAACGGCTAAAGCCCGAGTCGCTGCACTTCGAGAGCAATACCCGGAGGATTTTCCACTCCAAACGGCACGGGCACATTACGACGAAGTCAAATTGTTGGTGAAGGAGGAAGATGCTGAAACGGCACGGGATCTCGCCGAACAGTTTCAGATGCGCTTCTCCACTAGTAGCCTGAGGCCGGCCGGCCTGCTCTTACTCGCAGGACTCTATAAAAGCCTGGGACAACGAGAGGCAGCCATCGCACAGTGGCAGGAGGTTGTCGGGCGCTATCCAAACACGGCATTTGCTCCCAAAGCCCTGTACCGCTGGGCACGGTTTTTCTGGAATCAAGACGAAGATGACGCGGCCCTATTGCTCTTCAAACGGCTAACTAAAGAGTATCCACGCCACGACCTGGCCGCAGAGGCATGGAATGCCATGGGTCGTATCTTTCAATCCCAGCAGGACAATGCCAACGCCGCTTCGGCCTATCGACACCTCAGGCAGCAGTTCTCTCGCACACCACTGGCCCTTGAAGCGCACTGGCGCCAAGGCTGGATGGCCTACAGTCAGGGGGAGTATCGAACCGCGCAGAAGATATTTCAAAAACTCGCGCAGTCTGTGCCCGGAACTGTCGAAGGCATACGCGCCCTGTACTGGCAGGCGCGCGCAACCGGGCGTATGGGGCAATCCGAAGAGGCGGCCACCGTGTATCGACGACTCCTGCGTCGCTATCCGCATGGCTATTATGCGCTGTGGGCGGAAAAGCGCCTGGGCACAATGCTATCGGCCTTCCCCCTCAAGACCCCGCCGGCCTCCCCTACCCCTCGCCTCTCTGCAGTCCAAGGGGCGCACTATCAGCGCTACACTACCCTCGTGGATCTTGGACTCCTAAGTCTGGCGCGTCGTGAGCTCGACTTCGTCCACCACCGTGCACAAAGGGGAACGTCCTGGACAGAATTTTTCATCTCCGCGTATCAGCGTGTCAATGACTATGCCGCAGTGTTTCGGTTGCTGCCGCGGCTGAACCTGCGTAACGCAGCCAAGCAGGCATATCTCTACCCACAAGCCTATTGGGACCTCGTCCTCACACACGCCGAAAAAAAAGACCTTGATCCCTATCTCGTTATTTCCCTTATTCGACAGGAAAGTCTGTTCGACGCCGCAGCAGTCTCACGGGCGAACGCTCATGGACTGATGCAGCTATTGCCGACAACTGCGGCTCGACTCACCGACTTGCCGCTGAACGGAGAGAGCGCTTTAACCGATCCGGCACTCAATATCCGGCTCGGGACAACCTATCTACGGGGTCTCTTGGAGCGCTATCAGGGAAGTCTGATTCTAGCCTTAGGTGCCTACAATGCTGGTGAAAAGGCGGCGGACAAATGGCTCGTGCGATTTGGAGAGCTGGAACCGGACGAGTTTGTCGAGAACATCAGTTACGGCGAGACACGCCGCTATGTGAAGCTAGTCCTGCGCAATTATCGAACGTATGTGCAGATGTACGGGAATGGTGCGACAGTCGCTGATATCCGCTTGCCTTAACCGTCCTGCAACGTCGCGAGGAGTTTGTGTGGCAGCCCCCCAAATGCGCCGTTCGACATCACCAGCACGACATCACCGGCCCGACACTCCTCGGCGAGGCGCAGCCGGAGATCCTGCACGCTGTCGCCGGCCTGGGCGTATTTCCCACGGACTTGGAGGTCGGCAACGAGCTCAGCCGGTGCGAACAGGTCAGCGGTGGCAAGCGGATCTTGTGGTTTGGTGAACACCGGGCCGAGCAGGATGCGGTCGGCATGCCCAAGTGCCTCGGTCAGGGGTTTTTGAAAGACTTTTCTCCGACACGTATTGGAGCGCGGCTCGAAGACGGCCCAGACACGACGTCCAGGATAACGCAGCTGGACGGCTTCGATCGCCACAGCAACAGCAGTGGGATGATGTGCAAAATCGTCAATAATCGTAATCCCCTTTGCTTCCCCAACCAACTCCTGGCGACGCTCAACCCCAAGAAAGCTGGCTATACCGGGCGCAACATCGTGGGCGGACAGGCCGATCATCGAAGCCAAGGCGCTCACCCCCAGGGCATTCCGCACATTCATGCGCCCCATCAGCGAGCAGGTGAAATGTCCCCAGGCGTGTTGGCCTCGCGTAATCGTAAAAACCAGTTGACGACCGTCGTCTTGGATGTCGTGCGCCTGCCAGTCAGCCTGCTCGTTTAAACCAAACGTCACAAACGGTTTGCCTATCGCTCGCGCGACGTGCAGAACCTCCGGGAAATCATTACAGGCGACAATTGGAGCGCCAGACGGGATGATTTCAAGTAGACGCCGAAAGGCAGATTTAATCTGGTCGAGATCCTGATAAATGTCGGCATGGTCAAATTCAATGGCGTTCAGGAGAACTGCCTGAGGGCGGTAGTGTAGGAATTTTGGGCCCTTGTCAAAAAAGGCCGAGTCATATTCATCGCCCTCAATCACAAAATCTCGGCCGCTGCCCAAACAATAGCCCCGGCCAAAATTCCGGCTGATCCCACCAACCAGCAGTCCTGGGGATTGGCCAGCCTGGGCTAAGACCCAGGCTAACAGCGCTGTCGATGTGGTCTTGCCATGCGTTCCAGCGACAACCAACGGGCGTTTGTCCGCAAGAAAAAAGGCACCGACCGCCTGGGGGAAAGAGATATAGGGGATGTTCGTGTCCAATAAGGCTGCGACTTCGGGGTTCGTGCGGGAGACCGCATTTCCCACAACGACGAGGTCTGGCGCGGGGCTCAGGTTTTCTCCTTGATAGCCCTGGATAACGGGGATGTCGGCGTGAGCGAGAAAGTCGCTCATCGGGGGATAGATCTCCCGGTCCGAGCCAGTCACCCGATAGCCGCGCTCTTTCAGCATGGCAGCCAGCGTTGCCATACCAACGCCGGCTATAGCGATACAATGGATGTGACGGATTCCCCTCGGGTCCGGTTCAGTAACATGCGGCATACCGGGCTCGGATCACGCAGCCGTGTTCAGCCGACGATTCACGAGGCTAAAGGGAGGGCTCCGGATTCTCCAGAGGCTGCTTCACCTTGCGTATCCGGATGTCCTGCTGTCTCAGGCGTGGGCTCACTCGTCCCTAGTCTCCCGGCGTCAAGCAACGTTTTCATGACGGCATTATGCAGGATTGGCCGAAAGGCGGTGATCTTTTCGTTATCCCGGCGTGGATGGACTCGGTTACTCAGCATAATGATGTGGATGTTCCGCTCCAGATCGATCCACACCGAAGTCCCAGTAAAGCCTAAGTGGCCAATGGAGCGAGACGAGAAAAATTCGCCAGCACTTGACCCCTGCAGTGAGGGGGTGTCCCATCCGCAGGCCCAGTTCGAATCCGACACTGCGGTGTTCACGGTCCAAAAGTCGCGCACGACATCAGCGGGAAGAAAGGGATGAGCGCCAGCATGACATTCCACCAGGATGCTGACTAAGCGATCCACCTCATCAATGGGCGCAAAGAGACCGGCATGGCCAGCGACTCCACCCATGGCGTAGGCGTTGTCGTCGTGGACCTCCCCACACAGGATACGTCCGCGCCACGGACAGCGTTCGGTCGGAGCGATCATCTCGGTGGCCGTCTCATATTTTTTCTGGCGTAGCGTCTCGATATTAATAAACCCAATCGCCTGCAGGCCGAGCGGACGATAAATCTTATTCCAGCAGTATTGGTCAAGACTCGTGCCGCTCATATCCTCAATCAAGGCACCGAGCAGCATAAAGCCGAGGTCGCTGTACAGCGAGCGCGCACCCGGTTCATATTCAGCCTTTTCGCGCTGGATTTGGGCATAGATAAAGTCCCGCGCGCTTTGTGAGCCCAGCGTCGCCAGTCGAGAGACCTTTTGTTTCTGCGCCCTGAGCTCTTCGTAGTATGGCCGCCAAGCCGGCAGCCCAGATGAATGAGAGAGGAGCTGCCGTATCGTCGTCGCCGTTTTGCCACACGTCCCAAAATTCGGGAAAAAGCGGCTGATCCGATCATCGAGTCGGACTTTCTTTTCCGCCACGAAGCGCATCAGGGCCACTGTGGTTGCCAGCGGCTTGGTGAGTGAAGCCAGATCAAAAACCGTATCTTCGCTGAGCGGCGTGCGCTCAGGCTCCAGGCTCCGATATCCGTGCGCCTTGCGATAGACGACCTCTCCGTCTTGCCTGACTAAGACGACAGCTCCAGGAAACGTCCCATCTCGCACCGCCTCTTCTAACACCACATCCACCGCCGAGAAGTCCATCTTCCCTCCCTCCGCTTATGTAACTGCAGACTCAAGGAATACTAACTGCTGCTGCCCGACATCGAGGCGAACGCGGGTGCCCAACGGGAGAGCGAAATTCTCTCCGCCGTGCCCGGCCGGCAGACCAAACCCAACTGGATAGGAGTAATCTGCAAATGCGTCAGCAATAACAGACAAGAGCAAGGTCGGATCATCTTCCGCTCCCCAACACCCTTGCATATCCCCAAACACAACCCCTGCCAGATGTTCCAATACACCACCCTGCTTGAGCTGAACTAACATCCTGTCAATACGATACGGCTTTTCACTGATATCTTCAAGGAATAAAATAGCGCCTCGCGGATCAAAAGCAAAGGGCGTCCCTAGCGTTGCGACAAGGACGGACAAACAGCCGCCCAATAACGGCCCCTCGGCCACGCCGGTCCGGAGGGCCGTCGAGAAGGACAGCAATGCCTCGCCTGTCCCGCGAGTCAGGAGATTGAACAGATGCGCACAGGAGCGTTCGGATAAGCCTTCGGCGAACTCACCAGCGACAAGGGGGCCGTGAAAGCAGACCAAGCCGGCTCTTTGGACCAATGCATTCAGCAGCAGGGTGACATCGCTATAGCCAACAAAAATCTTCGGCTGTTGCGAGAAGATCGTAAAATCGAGCAGAGGCAGGAGCCGACCGGAGCCATAGCCCGCCCGGCTACAAAAGACCGCCTGCACACTCGGGTCCGTGAACATGGTCGTCAACTCTTCGGACCGGACTCGGTCCGTGCCCGCGAAGAATCGGTCGCGTTGGAGCGCTTGGGCTCCAACCTGGACCGAAAATCCGCACTGTTGAAGCGCGAGACACCCATCCTTCAGCTTGTCTTCTTGGACGGCAGCCGCGGGAGAGACAATGCCGATCCGATCGCCTGACTTGAGCCGGGGCGGCTTGTGTATGGCCATCCGTTACCGTGCGCCAAAGAAGCGCCGCTTGTCCTCAGTGACCCGTGTCTCGTACTCCCGTTCGAGTAAGGCACTGGGCACGTAGAGGGGTTCGAGGCGTTGGCGCGTCTCCCAGACCTGTTCGCAGGCGGTGACGAGGTGCTTCAGTTGTTCAGGGAATAATCCTTGAAAGCCGTCCGATTTGGCAATAAGCGGATTGGGATGGCATTCGACCAAGACGATAGAAGCTCCGGCCATGATACCGGCCAGGGTCATGGGATGCACCAAATCGCGCAAACCGGTTCCGTGCGAGGCGTCTATGGCAATCGGCAGACAGGACAGTTGATAATGGAAGGCTGCCACTCCACCGAGGTCTAGAGTATTGCGCGTATATTTGTTGGCGCTCAGGATTCCCCGCTCACACAAGATGACGTTTTCCTTGCCCAGGGCCATCACCCGCTCGACCCACAAGAGATAGGCTTCCATGTCCAAGGAGTTGCCACGTTTATGGATGATAGGCAGCGGCGTGTCACGCAAGCGGTTCAGCAATGCCTGATTTTTGGCATTGGGCTCTCCGATTTGGAAACAGTCCACTCCCAAGTCTTCGTATATAGGCACGTCGCCTGGGTCGAGAACTTCAACAACGGTCGGCAGCTCGAATGCCTGGCCGGCTTTGACGATCAGATTGAGGCCGTTGCGCAGGGCCTCGTCGGAGCTCGATCCGATCCCTTCCCAGCCGCTATAGGGGCTGGAGCGGTATTTGACCACCCCGCCACGCAGTACTTTCCCTCCGGCTTCTTTGACAATCCGGGCGGCTTCCATAATCTGGGCTTCGCTCTCGACCGAACACGGGCCGGCAATGACCGTAATGTCTCCGCCCCCAACCTCGACTTCACCGATCTGGACACGGTGATGAATGAGGTTGCCGGGCGAGCCTTTTTGTGCTGCGCGTTTATACGCCCGCGAGATGGGAATCAGAGTCTCCACCCCGCCCATTTCTTGGACTTCGCCAGTCGGCAGGCGGGTAATATCGCCATACACCCCGATCAGGGTAATCTCCTCGCCAACCATTTTGCCGGTTTTATAGCCCCAGCCGTGCAGTTTTTTTTCAACAGCGGCAACTTCGTCTTGGGTTGCTCGCTTTGTCATTTTAATCAGCATAGTTATACCTCAGCGATTGCTTGCTCCAGCAAGAGAAGAGAAAAGACAAAAAGAGACTGCGATATGAACAAAAAAGATGTGCCCCCTAGGGGGCAAAATAGAAAGCGAAGGAAAACGGGAAAGAAGAGAGCCGGTCCGCCATCATCTTTCTACCACTACCGCTTCTGCTGAAGCGTTGTCAATATGGCTAACTAGGGCAACAGACGCCGTTTACCGAGGCTGCAACGTCATCATCACTGGTCGATTCGGGCGTAAGGTAAAAACAGGATCGGGCTCAACCGCACAGCCGGGAATCAAGTGCAGCCGATATTTTTGGCCCACCGTTGCCAGGACGAGTTGGGCTTCCATGAGGGCAAAGGTATTGCCAATACATTGATGCGGGCCGCCGCCAAACGGGAAGTAGGCATAGCGTGGACGTTCGGCCGCCTGTTCAGGCGTAAAGCGTTCGGGTTCAAAGCCCTCCGGATTATCCCAGATATCAGGCCGCCGGTGGGTAACGTACGGACTGACAATCATTATGCCGCCCTTCTGAATCTTGAAGCGACCAATCACATCATCCGCGACGATGCCGCGACCTATCGCCCAGGCAGCCGGATACAGCCGCATGGTCTCTTCAATAATCATGCGAGTGTATGGGAGTTGGGGCAGGTTTTCTACGCTTGGCGCACGACCCCCAAGCACCGTATCCAATTCGGCGTGCAGCTTGCGTGCCACCTCTGGATGTTTGGAGAGGAGATACCAGACCCAGGCCAGCGTGACGGCGGTCGTTTCGTTGCCGGCGCCAATAAAAGTTGTGACCTCATTACAGAGTTCCTGATCGGTTAAGCCTTCGCCGGTCTCTTCGTCTCGCGCGGCCAGCAACATGCTCAGCAAATCGTTAGGTCCATCGGTGTTCAGCGCGAGGTTCTTACGGCGTTCCCGAATAATGCTGAAGACTCTCTCATCGGACAGTCGTACAGCTTTCTGAAGGCGTCGATTGGCCGGAGTTGGGACCCAGAGCGGCAGGGAGAGTGGGCGCCGTGTGCGCCGACTCAGATACTCCAGGGTGATCCGCGACCACTGCCGCATCTCATCGGTATCGGTCGCACTGAGATCGGTGCTGAACAGCGCCCGGCCGACAATCGTCGTAGCCAAGTCCTGCATTTCGGCCATTACATCAAGCGGTTTGTCCGCTCGCTGGGCTATTGCCCAGCGCTCCAGCATGGCCGTGGTCTCATCGACCATGGTTGTCGCAAAATTCTCAATCTGCCGGCGGTGAAACGCGGGCTGAGCCAGCCTCCGCCGTCGGCGCCAGACCTCACCCTCGCTGGTGATAAGGCCGTTGCCAAAGACCTGCTTCACCGCTTCATTGAAAGCAGATTGCCTACTGTAGTTATGATTATTGCCCTGTAAGACGTGTTGGACGTAGTCTGGATGACTAACAAAGTAAAACTGCCACGCTCCAGCCCTCATGCGGACAATGTCTCCATACTCTCGCGCCAAGTCTATATAGATACGTGTCAGGTCACGGGGGGAGCCAAACACAAGAAAAGAAAGGAAGCCGAGGAGATTGGCGGGCGGGCCTAGAGGATCGATTATCGCTTGTGACTGAGCGGGCCGAGAGTGAAGTTCAGGTTCGACCGCTTGGGCATCAGCTTGCATCTACTACCTCCTTGGGAGATATACGCTCGGATTCATATCGGCTGAGTAGTCTGTATTTGTATCTTTACCTCACTGATGACGGGTCTAGGGCGTGTCATCAGTTAAGGAGGATAACCGAAGCGGCCAGGTAGATGGCTCCGAGAAAGCTGACGGCGCGTTTTCGTAGCGGGTGGCAAGAGCACGGTATTGCTTGCTTGCGCCATGTGTGTCTTATCCTCGTATTACGCCACTAATTCGCTATATCGCAATCGTTTCTCCACAATGCCAGCCGTTTGGAGTGCACCCCTTGACTGAGACACAGAGATAAGCTCGGGGTGGTGGTCAAAGGATCGTAGGTAAATCAAACTGTGGTGTGGGTACGCAACAGAGATCGTTACTATTCGCTATAATTCCCTAAAGTTGCCATCCAACACCCCACCGATTCCTCCTTACACTTTCGCAAATTACAACAACCCTTCTAACTGTCAGCAAACGCCTCTACGGTAACTCTCTCTGCAAACTCCTGATAGGCTCCAAGTGTTGTCTCGATATCTACCAAAAAATGTCGGATTTCTCGAAGCGCCGCCCCATCACCCTTCTCTCCCACGCTTGCAACCTCCCGTTCCCAGCTCCGCAGCAACCCTTCTTTCGCCTCCCCCAGGGCATCTACTATCAACTGAACTGTTTCAAACCTACTACGACATCTTTGCACCAGTTGGCGACCCGCCCGGTAGGCCGATAATCTTCGATTCCCATCCTGCGATCGAAACTCACCAATAATGGCTCTTAGGCTCCGTACGTTGATAGAGCATGTCTGCCCATATAAACGCATAGCCAACCGTCTAATCCCCGCCGGGATACGATAATCACGCGCAACCGCAATCAACCGCTCCGCTTCCTCCTGCCCTATATCCATCCCTATCTGATCCCCCGCAAACAATAACTCAGACATCATGGAAATATTGCGTTGATTCCATTTCAGTGTGTTCCGTTGCAGCAGCCTATTTATCTCGTCACTCAAAACAGAACGACACGACCTATCGCTCACCGCATGCTCCGCCATGGCTCGAATGACGGCCCGAGTTTCGTCGGTGAACTTTCCTCCCAGCTGATGGTATTGCTCGATCAACGCACTACTAACAGCCTCCATTGTTGGAAATGAACGTAATGCGCGAGCGGCTGCCCGTCGTACATTGGCGTATTCGCTCTTAGTTAATCTACATATCTGATCCGTTTCAGCCAGCGATGCCGCCTGTATAGCTCCGCTGTAAGTGGCCAACGTGTTGAGTATCGCCGTAATCACTGTGTTGTCCTCTTCGGTCTTTAGGCAGCGGAATAACAAATCATGCACCTTCGTTGCGTCACTCTCTACAACCGATAAACACCGAAAACCCCGTTCGCGCAGCTTGCGTTCTTTCGAAAATATCCACTCCTCAACAGTTTCCCACGGAATCTTAACAACGCCCGACAATGACCGTCGCGGCGCGTCACTCCCGATAACCGCCTGCAGTGCCCTGTCAAACATTCCCAAATCCGTATAGTCTTCCCTTTGGAAAAGGCCGCCCCTGATCAATGCACTTCCCGCTCCCGCTGCAAGAACCTCGCTGTCGTCATACAACAGGTCGTTCAACTCCCCATCGAACCTTGCAATCAGCGCCGGTTCCTCTTCCAGAAGTTGCAACACCGCCGTCTTCTCTATTATGCCGCCTCTCCTAAGGATGCTGCCTACCCGTTCAAGGTTCTCTGACCCCCGCAACGCTGGTAAGTCACGTAACGCATTTATAACCGCTAAGTTCAGCACTCTCTCATTACGCTCAAGCGCCTGAGAAATCGCCGCGAGCACCTCCTCGTCTTCTGCAAATAGAACCCCAATCCCCGAGACAAACTCCACAAACGCGGCAGCGACACGTACGTCTTCCTTACCTAGCCCGTCCAAAATGACTTTCCTCATATACTGGCTGCCCGTCGCCTCGAGAAGTAACCCTACCCGCTCCCCCAGTTCCTTTCGAACCTCCGATACAAATACTCCAGAACCCGATGACAATACCCTCTTCACCTCATCCGCCAGAAACCTCTGAGTATTTTCGGGAGGTACATTACACTCCAAGGCACAGTCAAAACCGAGCAGCAATCTACTAACGGTAATGGAATCAGTTTCTCCGTACCCCTTGCAGAGTACCTTAATGTTATCGGTTATGTCCGACTGTTCCCCTAATATACCAAACATCAGCGTGACCACTTCTCGCCAGCGTTGGTTTAGGGCAAACTCCGCTATCGTTTTGAACTCGTTCGCCTCGTCCAAAAACCCAACCGCGGTATAATACTCCAAGAAAGAATAGTGCATAAATGACACGAGATCATTAGCCCGGTCTCCCGTACGCGGATGTATCATTATCAACCCGGTCGTCTCCGCAACGTCTTGAATGAAATCCGAGTCGCTCCTTCCTCTCTCTGCCATAACATTCGCCAATATGCCCAACACTCTATCTCTGGTGGGCAGCGCACTTTCTTCCCTCCTAAACATCGCCACAGCCAACTTCCCTAGCCGCACGCGCAAATCGGCCTCTGATAACTTCGCCCTACGAATTTCTTGGTGCCTAACGGACACCAGTGTTTTAATCGCCTGAGAATAAATAAGATGTCTGCGCGCCGCAAAAGCTCCACTATTCTCGTACACAAATACGAGTAGCGTTAATAACAGCGGATTTCTCGCCAGCCGCCTTATACCCGGGGTTTCGGCGCAATCCCGCAAGAGATCGCGAATTAGCGCCTGGTCCGCCTCCTTCGCCTCTGTTCCGCTTCCGCGCCTTATCTCGAACAATCGGTATACTAACAACTCGATCTCTTCATCGGTCAGGCCCAATAAAGAGACGCGCGCCAATGCCTCCGGCAACCCCGCGTCCCTAACCGCCGCCGGACGCGACGTTAGCACAAACCTATTTCCTACCGCCGCATACTTCTCCACTAACTCCTTTAATTCAGCCAACACCTTCTGGCGACCACCGATTGAACTCACCTCATCCAAGCCATCGAAGAAGAACGCTACCCTTCCTCGAGACAGTAGTAACTCCAGATGTTCGAGGTCCAAAACCAATCCCTGCCCCCTTGCGTGGCTCGTGCATTGCTCCAAAAGTCCAACCGGATCTTCCGAAGAGTACGCATACTCGGCCAGTGGGAGAAAAACAGGAACATGTTTTTCGTACCAGTCGTCGTTTTCATTCTTCGACGGCTCGCAATAGCTCAAAATTTCCGTCCGTACAAAGCAACTTTTTCCGGAGCCAGGGTCCCCCAATACCGCGATATTTGAAAAATTTTGATAAAGTTTGCTAGCCGCACCAGCTTCAGTAGTCTTCTGCAAACCGTACTTTGCCCTCATCTGCCTCGTCAGATGGTCCCTCTGATGTTCGTCGAGGCCTAGACTCTCTACTAGTTCTTCAATTGCTCTTTCTGTCGCTTTGACAGCGGCCTGATGCTGTTCGACATTCGCAGATGTAGGCACATAAATCTGCCGCAACGACTCTATCGGTATTCGAACTCCCACAGCCGCCAAGCCTGCGTACTGAGCTGTATCGAATAGCGTGACGCACCGAGCAAGATATTTTTCCCGATCGAACTGCGCTCCCGCCGTCTTTGGTGCCGCAGCGATGCTCAGACCATGCTGTGACCTGTAACGCAGCGATTTCAAATGTGGCAATTTTTCTCGAACAATACCAACTAATAGATCATGTTCTGCACAGATTTCTCCACTTGTGTCCACTATGCTGTACCATCGATTCTGAACTGCATCGACAACAAGCATGGCGAGCCCGTTGTTGGCAGCTAGAGGCGTGAACGAAACTGCGCCATTTGTATCGGGGAATAGGTCGCTACACGTAGAGAAAAATCTACTATTCTGCAGCTTTTTCGAGATTGCCTCTCCGTCTAGTACTTCTAGGTTTTTACTGCGACGTAAACTGTTTGCTAGGTTTCGTGCGGCCGTGGTTATGCTGCCGAATGTAGCAATTACACACGAAACAAGTCCTAGAGTATCGAGTTGTGTGTTCGCCGATTCTACATGGTTATATGTTATTACTGAAGTTTCAGCAGTTGCCGTATGGACAAGATGTGTTCCTGCTGGACTCTTCACGAAGAACCTCGAATGGGACGGGACGGACTGCGTATTTTCCTCCGTTGTCGTATCAGCCCGCTCCATAAGCCCCATATCATAGAGCAACGCGGCCCACGTCTTAACTCGATCGCCCTCTATCCAGATCGGGCGCCCAACGAACTGACGCCTGAGGATCTCTTCAGGTCGAGTTTTCGAATGTCCCGATATTGTCGATGAGCGCGTGGTTGGAATCGCAATAACGTATCCATCTCGTAATATACTACTGCGTTCTCTAACGTCTGACGGAAGGCTGCTGTGCAGAGGCCTCCACACACCTTGGGAAGGATCCCATGATGTGAATTCAACGTGAAGCTGTTATTCCAGCAGACATAGGGTAAAGGTGCTAGTGTATGGTTGGCGTGAATTGCCTTCTAGTCTGGCCGGATAACTTGCTCCGAACCCCAGGCTCCGAAGGAAATTAGACCCAAAGCTAACATCAACACGATGCTCGTGCCCATGAAGGTAAAATGCACTCATATCCATTAGTGCAGACTGAAACTGGTTCCTCGACTGCACTTCGAACCAAGTCAGTGGGTGATGTCCAATTACAATTATTTGTGCCCCCTCTCTAGATTTTTCTGCGAGCTGCCGAAGCGTTTGAACTGGAAGTGGCGATTTACCTTTCTCGTCTGCTTCTGTGAAATCCTTGTCAGAAAATAGCGCGGTATTCAAACAAATAAGAGAGAGCGGTGTTGGTCCAGTTATCTCAACCAACGAACCGACTTCGGTCAGAGGGTTTGGACCATGTATTTGGGTTTGCTGAAGAAAGTCTAGGTATGAAGTAAAGCCCTTAGCCCTATTCAAGCGTAAATTTTGGCCCTCTTCATCAGCGTTCCAAAAAATACTTTGTCGGGCTTGTCCCAAACTAGCCCATGTTATCGGATAGGTTCCGTTGCAGTCGAGGTCGTGGTTTCCAGGAACGGATACAAGGACGGCGTTTGCTGCGGCAGGGAGCTGCCTAAGTGGTTCAACGATTGCGGCAATTACAGCTTGGTATTCATCTTTTCTTCCCGAGTAGGCAAGGTCACCTGCAAATACTATAAAGTCTAAGGGTTCGTCGCCAACTGATTTGCCCACCGCCTCAACTAGTTGCGCCATTGCAACGGATTGGCCTTCGTCTTGTTTGCCTAGATGTAGATCACAAAGGTGTAGCCAGCGCATTTTGTCCTTATCCGTTCTGGGTGAGCCATACGGGAAGCTTATCGTTTTCCCTTAACCCGCTGATATTTACTTCCCATACGGGTCCTCGTAAACATCACGGTTGTGGGACGGTGATATTATGTGTCTGCCCCAGGCCAATATAGTAAAGTTATGAGGTGTCGGCAAATACATTTGCGTTCTGAAAAAGAATGATTATTGAAAAGTACGGAACGTTACAGGCACCGGAGGGTGGACTCTGCCTGACTGGGCCTGTTTTGATACTGGAAGAGGAGAAAACAATGGGGGAACAATCGCATCAAACCGCTGAGACGTTTGCCTTTCAAGCGGAAACCAAACAACTGCTGAATCTCGTTATTCACTCGCTCTATACCAATAAGGATATTTTCCTGCGCGAGCTGATCTCGAACGCGTCGGATGCGTTGGACAAACTGCGCTTTGAGTCGCTGACAAAGCCGGAGCTGTTGCCGGACGCGACCGCGCTCGAAATTCGCCTGGAAGTAGATAAACAGAACCGCACGCTCACCATTACCGATAATGGTATTGGCATGAGCCGGGACGAGGTGGTGAGCAATATCGGGACGATTGCCAAATCCGGTACGCGCGCCCTGCTCGAACAGGTGCGGCAGGACGGAGAGTCGCCGGAAGCCTTATCAGAGTTGATTGGCCGTTTTGGCGTTGGTTTTTACTCGGCGTTTATGGTGGCGGATAAGGTTACCCTGGTGACTCGTCGCGTCGGCGAGGACGCTGCCACAGAGTGGGAATCCACGGGAGACGGTGAGTATTCACTGCAAGCAGCCGAGCGTCCTCAGAGCGGGACCTCAATCGCCCTCCAACTCAAGCCGGCGGACCCTGAAAACGGGATTGAAGATTTTACGGACTCTTGGGTGCTGAACAGTATTGTGAAACGGCACTCCGATTTTGTCACCTATCCAATTAAGAACAAGCAGGAACGTGAAGAAATCGAGCGGGATGATGAGGGCAAGCCCAAGGAAGGCGCGCAACCGACCATTGTGGTGGAAGACAAGACCCTCAACTCCATGAAGCCCATCTGGACGCGGACACCGTCTGAGGTCACAGAAGACGAATATACCGAGTTCTACAAGCATATTGCCCACGACTGGAATCCACCGCTCAAGACGCTCAATTTTCGGGCCGAGGGACGCTTTGAGTTTCAGGCTCTGGTTTTCTTGCCCTCACAAGCCCCATTCGATCTCGCCTTTCATGCCTCGCCGTTCGGGCTCCAACTCTACGCCCAACGGGTCATGATCATGGAGCAGTGCGAAGACCTTATTCCGCGCTATCTCCGTTTTCTGAAAGGCGTGGTTGATTCTGCTGACCTGCCGCTGAATGTTTCGCGCCAACGGCTCCAGCAGGATCGACATATTACCCAAATTCGCAATTGGTTGACCAAAAAAGTACTGGACTCGTTGAGCACCCTCGCCCAGCAGGATGCGGAGACTTATCTCAAGTTTTGGGAACAGTTTGGTCGGGTCCTCAAGGAGGGACTGAGTGCGGACTTTGAGAATAAAGACCGTATCGCCCCGCTGCTGCTCTTTCCTTCCTCCGAAGACCCGGAGAAGCTCGTCAGTCTGAAAGACTACGTCGAACGCATGCCTCTCGCTCAGCCGGAGATTTTCTATTTAACTGGCGAGTCCCGGAGCGCGGTTGAGAACTCTCCGCATGTGGAAGCCTTTAAGGAAAAGGGACATGAAGTCTTGTATTTGATTGACCCGGTGGATGAGCTCGTCGTGCAATCCCTGACCGAGTTCGAGGGGAAAAAGCTCAAGTCCATTGGAAAAGGTACGGTCCACATCGGCAGCGAGAGCGAACGGGAGGCGGCGGAGCAAGAGCTCAAGCAGAAGTCCGAGAGCTATACGGATTTACTCCAAACGCTCCAGAAAACGCTGGACGAACATATTAAAGAAGTCCGCTTGTCCAATCGGCTGACGGCATCTCCCGTCTGTCTGGTGAGTGAGGAGAGCGACCCGAGCCCCCAAATGGAGCGGCTGTTACGCCAGGCTCAGCAAGACCTGCCTAAACAAAAGCGGATCATGGAGCTGAATCCGACCCATCCCCTCTTAGAGAAACTCCAAGCGCGCTTTCAACTTGACAACGATGATCCACACCTGAAGACCTATGCCGAATTGCTGTTTGGCTATGGCCTCCTGGCCGAGGGTTCGGAACTCCCCGACCCGGTACGTTTCAATACACACTTGGTGGAACTGATGGCGACCAACCTGTAGGTTTGGGACCGGCATGCCTTTTCGCATTGGTCAGGGCGTAGATATTCACCGGCTCGTGCCGGGACGCAAGCTGATTCTGGGCGGTGTTGAGGTCCCGTGGGAGAAGGGACTCCTGGGCCACTCCGATGCCGATGTCGTCTGTCATGCCCTGAGTAACGCGCTCTTGGGCGCCCTGGGCGAAGGAGACATCGGCCAGCATTTCCCGGATTCCGACCCTCTTTATCGTGGCGCGTCAAGCCTTGCCCTGCTGCGGGTTGTCATGGAGAAAGTTAAAGCCCAGGGCTACCGCGTGTGCAATGCGGATTTGACCATCCTGGCACAACGGCCAAAGCTCGCCGCCTATAAAGACGCCATGCGTCAGAACATGGCGGAAATCCTGGAGGTCGAGCCATCGGCTATGAACATTAAAGCGACCACGGGCGAGACTCTGGGCTTTATCGGGCGCGCGGAAGGCATGCGGGCCGAGGCCGTTGTCCTTCTGGAAGCCGCTCCCACCAGGACACTCGACTAGGGCCGTACCGCCCCGTCTACAAGAGCTTCCCAACCGATAAACAGAGCAGGACCGAGACCTATTTGAGCGGTTTGGCGGAAAAGCCGTCGTCACTATACGACAGCAGCGCCCGTTTGCTGTTGACCACTGTCTCCAACACGACCTCATGCCCCCACAGACGATGCAGGTAAGAAATCGCTTTCTCCGCATATTCGAGCTGGAGGTCGCGTCCCTCGTGGTGGTGTTTGACGTACAGGCTACGGTTCTGATTGTAATCCGCATCTTCAACTTTAATGACCGGTACCCCGCCCATACCCACGTTCTTGATCAAGGTTTCTTTGATGCCGCGCCAGCCTTCTTTATCTGAGACCTGGGAAATCACCAGATCCTCGCCACGTGGCTCA
This sequence comes from uncultured Binatia bacterium (SeqCode), assembly GCA_965243855.1. Classification (GTDB taxonomy): domain Bacteria; phylum Desulfobacterota; class Binatia; order Bin18; family Bin18; genus Bin18. Next base: position 1,902,102 of record CBDEWE010000003.1, read on the forward strand.
TATTCGAACATGTCCATTTCGCGCATGAGTTCTTCGGTCAGAAAGCGGCGCAGGAAAGAGGCATCCCGGTCCACTTCACGGGCTTCGAAAAGCGCTTGGGTGCCGGTTTTGGTTGGCCGGCCATATTTTTCGATCTCCTCCGGAGTCGGATCGTCGTGGCGGCGTTTAATATCGTCCCACACTTTGAGACCCAGGTAGTAAGGGTTCAGGCCCTTGGGAAAGGGACGCACCACCTGGTTATGTCGGACGAGAAACTCCAGATACAAATCTTGGGGGAGATCGAGGCTGTTCATGATTTCGCGGTGCCAGTAGCTGGCCCAGCCCTCGTTCATGATCTTCGTTTCCATCTGGGGGATAAAATACTGTGCGGTCTCGTGCACAATGGTCAGCAGATCACGCTCCCAATCGCTCAGCTTATCGTTATGGTCACGAATAAACAGCAAGAGATCCTCTTCTGGAGAAGCCGGCAGTTTGTTGAGGTTCGGGGCTTCGACATCTTCCTGCTGGTGCAGGTCTGCAAACGGATCATCTGCGGGGCGTGCGGCCTCTATCATCCTCTCCCGCTGCTCTCGTAGCGTGAGTTTTTTGATCGCAAGATTCCGCCGGCACTGCAACGACAGGCCGTGGGCGGCATCCAAAATCCATTCGACTTTTTCAACGCCAATGGACGGATCCTCAAGATAGGAACGGACCCGGTCGGCCTGGACCTTGAAGCGACTGATGGTGTGCTCGGCCTGGGTACTTTTGAAGGTGAAATTGTTTTTGAAAAAATCGTTATGGCCGTAGACATGGGCAATCGTCAGAATCTGGAGACAAAACGAGTTGTCGGTCATCAAGTAGGCGATCGACGGGTCAGAGTTGATGACCATCTCATACGGCAAGCCGGACACCCCGTAGTCGTACATGGTTTTGAGCTTCTCAAAGCTCTTCCCATAGGACCAATGCGGGTAATGTGACGGCATCCCCGAATAGGCCATATAGCCCAGCATCTGCTTATGGTCACAGACTTCAAACTCTTGATCAAAACAGGATAAGCCAAACTCCTGGACCTTAGCACGAATTTTTTCGTCCCAGCCCTCCAGGTCTTTCACACCCCACTCAGCCATACCTGCTCCTCGACTGCCTTGTTACCCCAATACTCTTATTGTTCGGCCGCCGCACGCGTTTCCGTTGCGATCGGAGTGCGTTCTTTGGACATAAAGGTCTTAAAGCTCGGCCAGATGTCTTCTTTGCGTTCGATCAGCACGGTCTGGAAATTCTCGGCTTCCAGACGGCGGAAAATATTGAGCATGGAGCTTTCGTAATAGCGCGACCCGAGCGGCTTGATCTCTCCATAGCCAAACAAGTTACACAGCTCACACAGTTCCTGGGCGGCCTTGAGTGCCGCAGGGTTATCGGAGTCAAAATTATCTCCGTCCGAACAGTGAAAGGCGTACAGATTCCACAATGACGGGTGGTAGCGGGCCTGGATCACTTCGAGCGCTTTCGTGTATCCGGAGGAGATAAACGTCCCACCCGACTCCCCCTTATAGAAGAATTCTTCCTCGGTGACTTCTTTTCCCTCGGTATGATGCGCAATAAAGGCAATCTCGACATTCCGGTATTTGGTGCAGACAAATTGGTACAGCATGAAGAAGAAGCTGCGCGCCAGATACTTTTTCAGGGTATCCATCGACCCCGAGGTGTCCATGATGCACAGGACCGCAGCATTGGATTCCGGGCGAACATCCTCGACCAGATGGCGATAGACGAGATCTTCTTTGCGAAAGGGGAAGCGCTCCTCCTCGTCCGTTTGGTCGTCGTCCTGTCTGGTAGTAGCCAAGCGACGTTTAATACGGGATTTGACCGTCCGTTTTTTGTCCAGCCGAATCCGGATGCCCGCTTTCCGAAAGCCCTTGCGCTTGCTGATGCGGTCGGACATGACCTCGCGCAAAATTTTGCGCTCCATATCCGGAAGTTCGAGGTCCTCGAACATGATCTCGATCAGCTCTTCCAGGGTCACGTCGGTCTCATAATAATCAACACCGGGCTGATCACCGGCTTTATCCTCGCCCTGCCCTTGTCCGGTTCCATCGGTCTTGCCAATGACCTGGCCTTTTTCTGAGTTGCCGTCTCCCTGTCCAACGCCGGATGTGTTTTCGCCATAGATAAAGCGGTATTCCTTGACCCCCCGGATGGGCACTTTGATGACTTTATCCTTGTTCTTGCCGATGATGGACTCTTCGGCAATCAGGTCAGCGATGTTCTCGCGTACCGCTTCCCTGACCTTCTGCCGGTGCCGCTGCCGGTCGCCGGCACTTCGATCGGAGCGCAGCGCATCGGACGACGAGTACGGACGAAAGATCGCGTTGATTGTCGGTTTCATACCCTGCACCGCCTCAACTCACCTCCACGGGCCAGGCTGAAGAGCAGCCGGCCGCAGGTTAGTCTTTCCACAAATGATTGGCCGCGTATTTTAAGATCACGTCCACACTGTCTTCCGGATACCCGAGTTCAATCAGGCGCCGCACCATGGCATCGTGCTTTTGCTGCTGTTCCTCGTCCCGCGTCCGCGCCTTGGTAATAATGCGGCTGATGTCCCGCACGGAACTCATCAGTTTTTTCTCAATCGCGTCCTTCAGCGGCTCATAGCTCTCGTACCCAACTTTTTCTCCGCGGCGTAATGCCGCCCAGAGATAGGCAATCACCTCCTGGCGGAAACCGTCTGCTGCCGAGCCGATAATCGCAATCTGCTCCTCAATGGATTTGAGAAACCCCTCGTCCGGCAAGAGTTCTTCCTTGGTATTGCGGTCTTTGACCTTGGTCTGGTTCACATACGCTTCGGCGTGGTCCAGGTAGTTCTGAAAGAGCGATTCGGCTTGTTCCTGGTAGGAATAAACAAAGGCTTTGGTGATCTCTTTCTCCAGAATTTCGAGATATTCTTTGTGGATGGTATCTTGGAGAAATTCCAGATACTGCTTGCGCAGATCGTCGGCAATTTCCATTTCCTTGACCATCCGGATCAAAGCTTCACGCACACTGATCGGGTTAATCGAGGACCCACCATCCGACAGGGCATTGTCAAGCGCTTTCATGATAAAACGGGTCGAGATACCGGACATGCCCTCGCGCTTGGCATCCTCGCGCAGTTCTTTGACGGTGATCTTTTTGGTTCGGCCTTTTTCAACCACTTCCTCGCCGTTGTACAGGCGCAGCTTGGTCATCAGATCGCATTTTGGTGAGGGTTCTAAACGTGACAGGACGGCGAACATCGCTGCGATTTCGAGCGTATGCGGTGCCACGCTTGCTCGGAAGTCGGAGTTGTGCAGCATCTTTTGGTAGATTTTGACCTCTTCCGACTGACGCAAATTATACGGCACCCTGACCACAACAATACGGTCTAAAATCGCCTCGTTGGTATGGTCGGCCTTGAACTTCTGCCACTCTGCCTCGTTCGAATGGGCCACAATAACCGTGTCGACAAAGACCGTCCCATGGCGACCTGGCGCGGGCACGAATTTCTCCTGCGTGGCCGTAATCATCGCGTGCAGATATTCCGTCTCGTTCTTGAAGACCTCAATAAACTCGACCACGCCGCGGTTGCCGACGTTGAACGCCCCATTCAGTTCGAGTACGCGTGGGTCGCCCTCTGAGTAGCGGTCCAATTTCGAGATATCCTCCGAGCCGATCAGCACCGAGGTGTCCTGATTGTTGGGATCAACCGGCGGTACGACACCAATCCCGCGCCGGTTCCGCTTGGAAAAACCGACCGTGGTAACCGGCATTTCCTCATAGCGGTTTTTGAACTCCTCACGCAGGCGCCAGCGGGTCACCGGACAGAGATCGCCCTCAATGCGCACGTCGAGCATCTTCTCGAATTCTTTGCGCAAATGGCGAGGGATGAGCAAGAGCGGCTCTTCGTGCATAGGCGAGCCCGCAATCGCATAGATCGGATCAAGTCCTTCCAGCCCGCGCTGGAGCTTCTCGACGAGCGAACTCTTACCCGCCCCAACCGGTCCCATGAGATAGAGAACCTGGCGACTCTCTTCGCCGCGCATGGCCGCGGACTGGAAGTAGCGCACGATCTGGGCCAGGGTTTCTTCAATGCCGAAGAATTCGTCCTTGAAGAAATTATAGACTTTGAGTGACTCGTCCTTGAATAGCCGTCTGACCCGTGGATCATCGGTCTCGTTCACATGAGAGACCCCTTCGCGCATGATCATGTCATAGGTCCGCGCATGGGCGTGCTTGACCAGCGAGGGGTCTTTCCTGATCTTTTCCAGGTATTCGATGAAGGTTCCGCTCCAGTGCTTGCTCTCTTGATTCTCCCGGTCTGCCTTGATCATCCGCTCAAAAACATTTTGCTCGGCTGCCATAAAGCGCTCCTTGTATGAGTGCAAGGGGTTGCGTTGACAGTTACCCACCACCTCTTGGGGGCATTATAGGAAGTGAGAATGGCGAATCAAGCCCTAGATTTGGACCATACGAACAAGAAACAAGAGATAGGAGGGATGGTCCCAACGGGATTTGAACCCGTGTCGCCGGCGTGAGAGGCCGGTGTCCTAGGCCAGGCTAGACGATGGGACCAAGGAGAGAGCTGAGGTGGTAGGACTCGAACCTACAATCGCCTGATCCAGAGTCAGGTGGCTTACCAATTAGCCCACACCTCAGTGCTGTTCACAATAAATAAGCAACCCTAGGAAGTCAAGATTCAACCGCAACCGGCGGCTCCGCTAAGACACGGTCAATCCGGGCAAGACAGCGCTCCTTTCCCAACACTTCCATGACTTCAAAAATCCCGGGGCTCGCCGTCTTTCCGGTAAGTGCGACTCGAACCGGTTGGGCAATTTTGCCCAATTTGACCTGCTCGGTTTCCATAAACGCGGCAAATACCCCATGAAGTGTCGGCTCATCCCATACGGTCACGTCATGCAGTTGGGTGCGCAAACGCGCCAGCAGCGGAAGAGTGGCGGCCTTCAGAAATTTCTTCGCCGCCTTCTCCTCCAATAGAATATTGTCCGACAGATAGAAATGGGATTGCTCGCCCAATTCTACCAGCGTTTTCGCCCGAGGTTGCAGCGTTGTCACCATGCGGGTCACCCAGTCGTCGTCGGGCATGGGGCGGTCCGTCTCAGGGAGGAAGGGTTTCACTTCTTGTGCGAGTTGCTTGGCAGGCCGCACATTGAGATAGTGCGCGTTCAACCACTCCAGCTTTTCCGGGTTAAAGACACCAGCTGATTTGCCGACATCTTCGAGCTTGAATTTCTCTTCAAGCTCTTGCCACGTAAAGATTTCGTCGTCGCCATGCGCCCATCCGAGACGCGCCAGGAAATTCACCAAGGCATCTGGCAAATAGCCCGCTTCTCGGTACGTGCGGACGGCGGTCGCTCCATGGCGTTTGCTGAGCGGTGCCCGGTCGTTACCTAAAATCAGAGGCAGGTGAGCAAAACGGGGGAGCGAAGCGCCCATTGCCTGGAAGAGCAGGATCTGACGCGGCGTATTCGTCAGATGATCATCGCCTCGAATAATATGGGAGATGTGAAGATCGGCGTCATCAAAGACCGAGCAGAAGTTATAGGTTGGTGAGCCGTCGGAGCGCACTAGAATCAGGTCGTCCAACTCCTGATTCTGAAACACCACCCGCCCCTTCAGCAGGTCATCAACAACGGTCTCCCCTTCTCTGGGACTCCGGAAACGCACCGTGTAGGGACGAGACTCGCTCGGCTCGGGCAGATAGTCCCGGCAGGTCCCGTCGTAGGCCGGACTGCGTCCTGCGGCGAGTGCGGCTTTCCGTTTTGCCTCAAGCTCCTCGGACGTACAAAAACAGCGAAAGGCCCGCCCTTGGCTGAGCAACCGTTCCCCCATGTCCTGGTACTGCACCGAGCGCTGGCTTTGGTAGTACGGGCCTTCGTCCCAAGCCAGACCAAGCCATTGCATCGAGTCCACAATGTCGTCGTGGAATTCTTGAGTAGAGCGCTGTACGTCGGTGTCATCAATGCGCAGTACAAAGGTTCCGGATTGTTGTCGCGCAGCCAGGAGGGCAAACAGGGCGGTCCGGGCTCCGCCAATATGCAGGAAGCCGGTCGGACTCGGGGCAAAACGTGAACGGACGGCTGTCATGTCCGAACGCTACCCACGGGCAGCCGACAAGTCAACGCCGGGCGGGCGGCATGTCCGACTCCTAGTACCGGTCCACATGGCGGAGGGGGTTTGAGTTCTTAAAGTGTATCAGGTAAGGTGCGCTGAGCTGAGCCGATAGCTCAGTTGGTAGAGCATCTGCCTTTTAAGCAGAGGGTCCCGGGTTCGAGCCCCGGTCGGCTCATCCCTCTTTTACAATCCATTCTGTCCCCGTCGTCTAGCCTGGCCCAGGACACCGGCCTTTCACGCCGGCGACACGGGTTCAAATCCCGTCGGGGACACTCTCCTCACACAAACATCCCCAAAGGCTCAAACTCCTCTCGGAGCAACGCCTTCGTATCATCGTAGCCCAGCCACTCTTTAATCAGTGTAGCGTAGACACGACGGAAGTCGGTCGTATAGCGCAGGTTGCCGTCGTCCAAATCGGTCAGACTGGGTGGAGTGCTGTAGAAGCCACCTTTGACCTTCTCCCCAATGACGTACACCGGCGTGGCCGTACCGTGGTCAGTGCCTTTACTCGCGTTCTCGGGGACGCGCCGGCCAAATTCGGTAAAGACCATAATCGCGACGTCATCGGCCCGACCGATGCGGTTGAGGTCTGCCATAAAGCCGCGTAGCGCGTCGGTGGTGTAGGTCAGGAGGCGGAAATGAAGATCGTTTTGGTGGACGTGTGTATCAAAGACGTTGCCCCCATAACTGACGTAGTACAGCCGGGTCGGTATCTCGGCTTTGATTAAAGCCGCGACCTTGCGCAAATCAAGCCCGAGACCGGCCGCTCGCACGCCGTAGTCGACCGGGGTCTGATAGTCCGCCCACGCCTGACGAACAAAGGCCGCACTTTCTGTTGCGTTTTCAGCCAATCCAGTCAGGAAATCCAAGGAAGCGTTGGGTGTTGCCCGCTTGTCGCTCAGCCGTGGGAAGAGCGGTTGTTGCTGGTGAACGCCATTCCGTTTAAACCCTTCGGGGTCATAGAAGACCAAGGGCGAGTGATGGCGACTCCGCACGGCGAGGGATTGCGCGGTAGCAATATTGACCAGATAGTTGCGCTGCACCTCGGGGTCAAGCGTATCGGCCAAGCGGCCTAACCAGCCGAGCTTTTCTCCCGCATGAGGACTGCCCGTATGCCAAAAGCCCATGGACGCAAAATGCGACAGGATTGGATTTTCGTATCCGCAGGCGTGCACAATAGCCAGCTTGCCGTCTTTGTATAGATGCTCGAATCCGGCCATGGCCGGATGAAAACCAAAATGCGCGTCGATCTTCCGTACGTCTTGGGCCGGAATACCAATGGTCGGACGCTGTTGATAATAGGCATCGTCACCATACGGAATGATCGTATTCACCCCGTCGTTCCCACCTGAGAGCTCGACCACGACAAGAATACGTTCTGGATGCTTATGGGGTGACGTCGCAGCCTCCACTTGCTTTGCCAGTACTGAGAACGGGCCGCGGGACACGAGTGGGGTACCAAGTAGTCCCGCCCCAACGCCGAGGCCGTACATTCCCACTCGGAGAGCATCGCGCCGCGAGAGTGGCCTGTTCAATAGAGATGTTTTGATCGAGGTCTTAACCATACGCCTTATCCTTCGTTATTAGCCCAACTGATATTCTGGCGTGCTCATAATGAGATGAACCAGATGGCGGATCGGTTCCTCCAGGTAGGTCATCGCCGGTTTGATTGTATCTGTCCCGAGCTCCCGGGTGAGGAAATCAATAAGCGCTTGTCGGTCATCTTCCGCCAGGGGAACCCGCAATAGACGACCAAGAAAATAATCAACGACCTCAGACGCTGTAGCCAGCCCAGCCTGGCGAGCGATACCGGTCATGGAAAGCTGGGCGGCAAAACGAGGAATGGGTTTCACCCGACGAAAAGCTTCTTGCCAGCCGTGCGTGCTGCCGTAGCGAGTGTTATAGTCTTCGTCCGCTCCCGCCATCATATTAAACATGGACATAGACTCGGAACCTGACGGGTCCATGGCGTTGCCGGACATGACGTTATCATCGGTCTCAATCGTCGCCGCCGTGATTTCATAGCCTTGGGCGATCTTAGTCGCCACCTTTTGGTTGGTCATCGGCATCCAACGGTCCGGCGGCCGAAAATTCACCATATCGGGAAAGAAGACCGCGCGGGCGAAGTTTCCGCGTTCAAGCAACAAGGCGGGTGTAATCCAGCTCCGTCCCCCCTCCCAGCCCGCGACGTTCGGCGGATGAAAGAGTTCTTGGCCCAGGTCGCGAGTGGTCGTGTTGAAGTCGGGCACTCCGGGAATATTGGTCAGCCTGAGCTTGCGATAGGTCGAAATCACGAGATGCACCGGGCTTTTGATCTGGGTTCCATAGGCTGGCGGACTGTAGAAATCGCGCGAGAGAAAAATCGTCGCCAACAGCGGCGCGATTTCGTAGTGCTGCTCTCGCAGGATCGCGCCGAGTTGCACCACCAGCTCGGGCGCGGGATTTTGCCGGACAAAATAGCGATATAACTTGGCCGCAATAAAACGGGCCGCCACGTCCTGTTCCAGAATAATATCAATAATATCGGTGCCGTCGTAATTCCCGGTGTGTCCGAGGAAGGTCTTCTGCCCGTCGTCGTGCAACTCGGGTTTAACGATAAAGTCCAGGCCAACATGGGTCCAACCGGTAAACGCCCGGGAGGCCTCGCGAATATCGGTCTCGGTGTAGTTGCCCACACCCAGGGTGAAGAGTTCCAGGATTTCTCTGCCAAAGTTCTCGTTGGGGTGGCCTTTGATATTCTCCCCCGCGTCCAGATAGACGAGCATGGCCGGATCCTGGGCGACACCGATGAGAAGATCACGAAAACTCCCATTCCCCCGTTGCCAGAATAATTCGAGCTGTTTGAGGAGCTTGCGGTAGTCCCGTACCTTGGTATCTGAGGTCGCAAAATGTCCGTGCCAGAACAGGGCCAGCTTTTCCTGGAGCGGGCGCTTTGTCACCAGCATACGCTGAGCCCACCACTGTCCGGCCCGTCGCATTTCCAGTGCATCGGCCCGCAGCCAATAGAAAAAACGATCGACAACGGGCTGGAGGGGACGACTCCCGCCGGGTTTGACCTTGACCCCCATGGACTCGCCGTTGACTCGGGCAATACGTACGGCATCAGCTCGACTTTTCGGAAACGGGTCAAGCGTTGGGTCGAACACCCCAGATTCGTCGAACGGCGGGACGTGGCTGTTGTCCGTGTCTTGGTAGTGAACCAGATGACGAACGGCGGCGGCTGGCGTCATCGCAGCCAAGTGGTCAACTTCTTGGGGTGGGCCGCCAAAACCGGCCCGCTCCAAGAGATGGGCGGCCCGGTCCCGACTCCATTCTTGGGCAGTGATGGGCGTAAGGTCACCCGTCCATGAGGGTGGTCCGGCTCGAAGATTCTGCTTCTGGGGACGAACCTCCTCGGCGAAAAGTGAGGATGTCAGAAGGACGAGAACGATACAGCTTCCAGCCCCTACCCTACTGACGAGCCGACTCAGTCTCCGGTTCCAAGTCCATTGCATTTGCTGACCTCTCCTACCCCAGATATATACTCGCTGATCCGGCTACAGCACAAGATGCTAAAAAACCCGCCGGTTTCGCACTCCTGTCCTTCGCTGCTCCCTTGCCTTGATAGGCGAGAGAATATATCCGCTTAGCCAAGCACCGAATTATCATTTGACAATAGGCACCAAAGGTGGAGGGATTGGTCTATGCCACACAACCTTTTTGATTCTTTGCAAACCTTTACCACTGCGGCTGGAAAAACCGGCCAATTTTATGCCCTGCCCCAACTCGAGAAGGCAGGCGTCGGACCAGTTTCTCGGCTTCCGGTCAGTATCCGTATCGTGCTGGAGTCGGTCCTGCGCAACTGTGACGGCCAGAAAATTACTGAAGAGGATGTCCGGACCCTCGCCAATTGGGGACCGACAGAAACCCGCACGGCAGAAATTCCCTTTGTAGTGGCCCGGATTATCCTGCAAGACTTTACCGGCGTTCCCCTGCTGGTCGACTTGGCCGCCATGCGTTCGGCCGTGGCCAAGCTAGGCAAAGATCCCAAACTGATCGAACCTCTGGTACCCGTGGACCTAGTGGTCGACCACTCCATTCAGGTCGATCACTCAGGGGTGGGGAATGCTTTACAACGGAATATGGAGATCGAATTCGAGCGCAATCAGCCCCGGTATCAATTCCTGAAATGGGGCATGCAGGCGTTCGATAGTTTTCAGGTCGTACCGCCGGGGGTCGGTATTGTCCATCAGGTCAATCTGGAATACCTGGCTAAAGGCGTCCTCGAAATAGATGACATCTATTACCCAGATACCCTAGTCGGCACGGACTCGCATACCACCATGATTAACGGCCTTGGAGTGGTCGCCTGGGGTGTTGGAGGGATTGAGGCAGAGGCCGGCATGTTAGGGCAACCGGTGTACTTTCTCACTCCGGATGTCGTTGGTATGCATATGACCGGCCGCCTGCGTGAGGGGGTCACCGCGACGGATCTCGTGCTGCACTGTACCGAGATGCTCCGCGCCGCCAAGGTCGTAGGAAAATTCGTGGAATATTTTGGCGAAGGTGCGGCCTCCCTGCCCCTGACCGACCGAGCAACGATTGCCAATATGGCGCCGGAGTATGGCGCGACTATGGGCTTTTTTCCGATTGATGAGGAAACCTGCAAATATCTGACAGCCACGGGTCGCACCGAAGAACAGGTTGATGCGTTCCGGAGCTATTTCCAGGCCCAGCAGATGTTTGGCATTCCGCGCCAGGGTGAGGTGGACTACAGCCAAGTGCTTGAACTCGACTTGGCCGATGTGCAGCCCGGTCTGGCCGGTCCACGTCGTCCGCAGGATCGGATTGATCTCCCGGATATGAAGGAGACATTCCAGGGACTCCTTACAACACCGCTCAACGAGGGTGGTTTTCAGGCCGACCAAGCGATGCTTGACCAGCGCCATGCCATATCGAAAGACGGCTCTTCGAATTTCGGTGATATTGGCCATGGGGATGTGCTCATTGCCGCGATTACTTCGTGTACAAACACCTCAAACCCGAGTGTGATGTTGGCAGCCGGGCTCGTGGCCAAGAAGGCGGTCGAGCGCGGCATGACGGTCAAACCTACGGTCAAAACATCTCTGGGTCCGGGCTCGCGGGTCGTAACGGAATATCTGGAGAAAACCGGATTACAGCAGTATCTCAACCAAGTCGGTTTTCAGACCGTGGGCTATGGCTGTACTACCTGTATCGGGAACTCCGGCCCTCTCGATTCGGAGATCGAACAGGCCGTTACACAGCACAATCTTGTGGCTGCCAGCGTCTTGAGCGGCAATCGCAACTTCGAAGCCCGTGTCCACCAAAATATTCGAGCGAATTTTCTGATGAGTCCACCGCTCGTCGTGGCGTTTGCCCTGGCGGGTCGGGTTGATATTGACCTGACCAGCGAGCCCGTGGGCCAGGATAAAGACGGAACCGACGTCTATTTGCGGGACCTGTGGCCGAGCGGGAATGAAATTCAAAACCTGATGGCGTCCGCCATGGACTCGGACACCTATCGCCGGTTGTATACCGGCTTTGAAGAACAAAATCCGCTCTGGAATGACATTTCCAGTTCAACCGGTGCGGTCTACGAGTGGAACGCGGAATCGACCTATATTCAGGAGCCGCCCTTCTTTGATGCTTTCGGCCTCCAGGCCGGGACGATTCAAGACATTACCGATGCCCGTCCGCTGGCCGTGCTGGGCGATTCCGTCACCACCGACCATATCAGTCCCGCGGGAGCGATTAAGCCGGATGCGCCGGCCGGCCGGTATCTCCAGGAGCATGGAGTTACGGTCAAAGACTTCAATAGTTACGGCTCACGCCGCGGTAATGATCGCATCATGACCCGGGGCACGTTTGCCAACGTGCGGATTAAGAACTTGATGGTGCCTGGAATTGAAGGTGGGGTCACGCAGTATCATGCGGCTCATGGGAATGGTGGCGGGCAGATGGCGATCTACGATGCAGCCATGCAATATCAGGCCGACGGCACCCCACTGGTCGTGTTGGCCGGGCAGGAGTATGGCACGGGAAGTTCGCGTGACTGGGCCGCCAAGGGGACGCGGCTGCTTGGGGTGAAAGCGGTCATCGCTCAAAGCTTCGAGCGGATTCACCGCAGCAATCTGGTCTTTATGGGAGTGGTACCCTGTCAGTTCAAAGAAGGCACCAGCGTGCAAACGCTGAGCCTTGACGGGACTGAAACCTTTGATCTCATCGGACTCAACGCCGACCTGACACCGCTCCAGGACGTGACCTTGGTCGTCCACCGTGCCAATGGACAATCAATAGATGTCCAGGTTACTGTTCGTATTGATACGCCCATTGAGGTCGAATACTACCGGCATGGGGGCATTTTGCCCTACGTGTTACGGCAATTGGTTGCCTGATGCTACGGGGCAATTCAAGAATTGCCCCTCTCCGACCGCCCCCTTCCGGAGGCTCTTATTCAGTGCTGTCTGCGGGCATTTTTTACACTTGCAAAGCGCCCGTTTGCTTCCTATGATCCGGCCATACATGGTCTTACGAATCTTCTCTCTTCTTTTGAGCTTCTTCCTCGCTTGCCTCGCATTCCCGCAAAAGAGTCAGCCCACGACTGACCTGATGGATCAGTATCTCTCTTTATCCGGCACTTTCTCTTTTGTACGCCGAGCTCCAGAGGGAGCGGAGTCAAAAAAGATCGTGCTGAGCGTCTTTGAGGACTTTCTGTGTCCACATTGCTATGATGTCTTCTCCAACCTCATCCCGGCACTCAAGCAAAAATATCCAAATCAGCTCGATGTCCGCTTTCACGCGGTCCCGATTGTCCATGCGTCCTCTCAAATTCCAGCCCGGGCTTATGCCATCTCTCACGAGTTGGGGCTGAGTGAAGAGATGCAGCGCGCGCTGTTTCACGCACGCTTTGAGGAAGATATTGATACAGGCAGCCGAGACGGCATCGCCCATGTCGCCCACCGCATCGGCCTCGATCCTGAATTGCTCCTGAGCCAGCTCGATGCAGACGGGGGGAAGGCTGAGCTTGAAGCAACCATTGCCCTGGGGAATAGCTATTATATTGAGGGTGTTCCGACCCTGATCATCGACGGGTGGATACGGGTGCAGGATCTCTCTCCTCAGAACATCGAAACGATTGTTGACGAGCTACTTGAGCGTAAACGGGGAAAACCGTGAGTCCAAAGGAGAACTGACTTTTCCTATCTGGCGAGACAGTCACATGTTCGTCAGCACCCGCTAGGACCACAGTGCAACGCAGACAAGGGGGTGGCATGAGCACTGAAGAGCGCAGCTATTTATATACACTGGGAGAGCAGATTATTGCGCGGCGCAGGCTTGTTTTGCTGCTCGTTACCGTCGCCACCCTGGTTTTCGCCTCGTTTGCCGTCCAGCTCGACCTCGTCACACGGTTCGACGAACAACTGCCGGAGAACCACCCTTTCATTCAGGTCCATAAAACCTACGCGCCGACCTTTGGTGGGGCCAACACCATCATGCTGATGTTGGAGGTTGAAGAAGGCACCATCTTCAATCAGGCCACCTTGACCAAGATTTTCAATATGACCCAGGCGTTGGAGCGGGTGTATGGCGTGAATAATGAATTGGTTAACTCCATCGCCCACCGAACCAATCGCCGCGTGATCATGAAAAGTGGCGGTATGCAGGAAGTCGAGCCGGTCATGGAACGGGCACCCGAGACCGAGGCAGAAGTCGAGCGCGTACGTCGGATCGTGCACTCCTCGCGGAATTTATACGGCGTACTGGTTTCGCTGGACGAAAAGGCCGCCCTGCTCAATGCCACCTTTATCGAGCAGCGGCTCGATTATCGACGGCTGTTTGAGGAAGTCCGGCGCTCTGTCGTTGAACCGTATGAGGATGACAACACGCGGATCTATCTGGCCGGTCAGCCGGCCCTGTACGGCTGGGTGTATTTCTACGCCAAGCAAGTCTACGTCATTTTTCTGGCAACGACGGTGCTGCTGTGGTTGCTGCTGTACTGGTATTTTCACGATGTCCGAGGGGCGCTGCGGCCCACCTTGACCGGTGTCATCTCGGCCATCTGGGGGCTGGGATTTATCAAGATGATAGGCTTCAGCCTCGACCCCCTCACCCTCGTCATTCCCTTCTTTATCACCGCCCGAGCGGTCAGTCACTCCGTCCAGATGCACGAACGCTATTATGAGGAGTATCGCAAGGCGAATGGGCAAAAAGAGCCGGCCATTATTGCCTCGTTCGCCGAGCTTTTCGTGCCCACCCTGTCAGGTATCCTGACCGATGCCTTGGGCCTGTTGGTGATCTTGTTCGTGCCCATTGTGCTCTTGCAAAAACTCGCCATTAGTGCGGCGGTGTGGATTCTCGCCATTACCGTGAGCGAGCTCTTGCTGAACCCGATCGTCTACCACTACCTGCGTGAACCCGACATCCGGGTCGTCGAACGGCGCGAGAACGGACTCTTCAAGCGCATTGTCTCGACTGCGGCGAATTTTCTCGTCTCTTCCGCAGGCAAAGGGCTGACGCTCGCCAGTTGGGCACTTGTTTTGGTCATAAGCGTCTACTTCTGGCAAAATCTGGTGATTGGCGATCCGACCGCGGCCACCCCACTCCTGTACCGCGACTCTCCGCATAATACCGCCCACGCTCGCATTCAAGACACCTTTGGTGGGGTTGAGCAACTCATGGTTGTGGTTGAGCGTAAAGAGCCGGAGAAAGAAGAGGCCGAAGACGCGGGCAAAAGCCTGAGTGCGCTTGACCGATTTCGTCAGCAAAGCGAGGAGCCTTCATTGGCAACTCCTGAGGTCTTGCCCTGGATCGAACAATTTCAACGTGCGCTCGAACGCGACCCAGCGGTAGGGTTGAGCTTCTCATTTGTGGATATTTTGTCGGTCGTAAACGGAGCCATTCATGAACAAGAGCCCAAATGGGAGGTCCTTCCCCGACGCAGGAGTGAAGTCCGGCTCCTGCTCGCCTCCTACTTCTTCGGCACCTCATTTCAGGAAAGCGCGCAGGTCATTGATCACCAGTATCGTTCTGCACCCGTCCGCTTCTTTCTGACCGACCATCAGGGGGAAACCATTCGACGGGTGATTCAGCGAGCTCGCGACTATATCGATGCCCATCCCAGTGACGTCGCCCAGTTCCGGCTCGCCGGCGGCCCTATTGGCGTATTGGCCGCTGCCAACGAAGAGCTGTTTCGGAATGATATTCTGGTCAATATTCTTGGCTTTGGCACGATCTTCCTTGTCCTCGTTATTACCTACCGCTCGGTCATGGCCGGGGTGTACATGATTATCCCGCTGCTCGTCGCGAACGCCGTAATCAACGCATATATGGGGGCCCGCGATATTGGCATCAATATCCATACCCTCCCAGTGGTGACGGTCGGCGTCGGATTTGGCATCGACTATGCCCTGTATGTTGTGAGTCGTATTATCGAAGAGCATCGGCTGGGCAGCGGACTGGATGACGCGGTGAGGACGGCACTCGCAACGTCCGGGAAGGCGGTGACCTTTACCGCGCTGACCATGATCCTCGGTACGCTGTTCTGGACCATGTCCAGCCTCCGCTTTAGTGCGGAGATGGGGCTGTTGCTCGCCCTCTGGATGGGGGTAAGTTTCTTGGCGACCATGACGCTTTTACCCGTTCTGGTTGCGCTCTTCAAACCGCGCTTTGTCACGGCACAAGCCGCCGGAGCCGCATCTTAACCGCTTTGTCCTTGGAACACTTGAGGAGAAGAACCAAAGGAGAATATTCCCCCGGCCCTGCCGCCCCTCCCAGAGGAGGGGGAAAAAGCCTCTTCTGAAACTATTGACAAGTACACCCTCTAATAAAGATAAAGCCATTATAGGAAGGATACGATCATGAGCCGTGCCCCCCCGTGCTGACCAAACCACCGCTCGCATATATCTCGTAGGAATATTATAAAAAGGAGAGGATTTTATGAGAACCTATTGGTGGGCCAGAATTGCCTGCGCACTGACGCTCGTAGGCGCGATGAGTCTGTCAGCCCCGAGCTGGGTGGCTGCCGATGTCAACCCAGGGGACACCATTACCAAAGACAACATGGCTGAGGCCGGCGAGCTCCTTATCCCAGGCATACAGTGGTTTGTCGAAAACGGCATGCCCATTAAGGTCATTGAGTATAAGAAAGTCAATCTGCCTAAACTCTACGCCGAAGCGACCGAGAAATACTCAGGCCAAGTCCAAATCTCGGCCGACGGCCGGGAAATGTTAAACTACGTAGCCGGTCTCCCATTCCCAAACATTGATCCCAACGATCCCCTGGCTGGGGCGAAGATCATGTGGAATCAGGAGCAGAAACCTTCTTATGTGGACAACGTGGGGACCGAATGGATCATGGAACTCGTCAATAACCGGGGCGAGATGGAACGGATGTACGGCTCCCAGTTCTGGCGTCGGATGATGTGGACCGGTCGTCTGTACACCGATCCCAAACCGATTGTCCCGAACAACCCGCCAATGCGGTATACGGAGCAGTTTGGTCCGCTTTTTATTCCCAACGATCTGAAGGGCGCTGGCGTACTCAATACACGCTATCTGCCGACGAACATTCCGGATGACTCCTATATGTATCTGCCCGAGCTGCGTCGTGTGCGTCGTATCAGTGTCGCGAACCGTTCGGATGCCTTCTGGGGCACGGACATGGATCTCGACTCCCTGTGGGGCATGAATTCCAAGCACGCCTACTGGAAGTGGCGCCTCTTGGCCGAAAAACAAATCCTGGCTCCGGTCCATATGGGGCAATACGGCACCAGAGATGTCTGGTGTGCACAGCCGGACGGCAGAAGCGGCGTGATCGCGGGTATGCCGTGCAATATCAACTGGGAAAAGCGCAACGTCTATGTTGTTGAAGGACTCCCGGTTGCCTACAGCCAGTATGCCTATTCCAAGCGTATCATGTATGTCGACAAAGACTTCTGGGCTCAGAATTTCTCGGAAATGTACGACAACGGTGGTGAGCTGTGGAAACTCTGGTTTAATATGTTTGAGTACGGTCCCCTGCCGTACGAAGGCTATCCGGTAAAACCGATCCGTGGTGCCAAATACAATTACACGGATGACTGGGCCTTCACTCCTCATGGGATGCAGATGGACCTCCAGCTTGCCCACTTCAGCAAGTGGGATGCACCGTCCGGCTATGAGAAGCGGGAAGACTGGATCAACGAGTGGTATTTCAACGAGGCAATTGAATTTAACACCTCCAAAGCGTTCTCGGTGAACTTCCTCATCCAGAGCGCCCGTTAACCCTACGAGCCAGCGAGAGAGGGAACAGCCATATTCCCTCTCTCGCTCATGACAGACTAACCGGCGGCTTTTTCTCTATTTTCTTTTTTGCTAGGGTGTCCGTACTTTCATTTTGCGGAGGGGAGAATTATGGCCAGCGATACAGAGCAGGCAGGCGGGGACAGTGGTCTTTCAAAAGCGGTTTGGCATTACATCAGCGTTGGAGTGCTGTGGCTTGGGTTACTGCTCACCGGCGTCGCCTTTGAGCGCCTCGGACTGACCACATCGTATCTGGCAGGCATACTCCCAGGCGAGGTGAACAGCCTCAGGACACAGGTCGCAGAGCTTGAGGGCACCAACAAGGAACTCACCCACGATAGGGACCGCGCGGCGAAAACACGCAACACGCTTGAGGTAGAGGTAAATAAGTTGAAACGGCTCCAGCAGGAACTCGAGGCCGAAATTGATGCATTGAAAGCCGCGCCTGCCGCAATGGCCACGCCCTCAGCGTCATAGTCCCGCCAGCAAGATTTTTGTAGGGTTTTTATGATCGGCGTTCAGAACGT
The DNA here is from genome assembly GCA_965243855.1 of uncultured Binatia bacterium (SeqCode). GTDB lineage: Bacteria > Desulfobacterota > Binatia > Bin18 > Bin18 > Bin18. The sequence continues at coordinate 1,920,035 of CBDEWE010000003.1, forward strand.
TACCAAATATTATGGGCAAGTTTGCGCCCTTGACCGAGTTTCCTTTGATGTCAAGAGCGGGGAAATTGTCGGCCTGCTCGGACCAAACGGTTCGGGCAAAACGACGCTCATGCGTATCTTAACCGGATTTTTTTCGGCAACGGAAGGGACAGTCCACGTGGCCGGGATTGACGTGTCGACGTCTTCGCTTGCAGTCCGCAACCGTCTGGGCTATCTGCCGGAAAACGTCGTCCTCTACCCGGACATGTCGGTCCGAGCGTTTCTGAATTTCTGCGCTCGGGTCAAGATTAATGGCGTGTCACAGCGGCGCACCAATGTCGAACGCGTCCTCAGCGAGTGCGCGCTTGAAGACATGGCTCATCGTCAAATGGGAACGCTGTCGAAGGGCTATCGCCAGCGGGTCGGGTTAGCCCAAGCTCTCCTGAGTGAGCCTGAGGTTCTCATCCTAGACGAGCCGACGGTTGGCCTTGATCCGAACCAAGTGATCGACATCCGTGAGCTCATCAAGGGACTGAGCGGGAAAGCAACCATCCTGCTGTCAAGTCATATTCTGCACGAGGTGGAATTGACCTGCGAACGGGTGGTCATTATCGATAAGGGCCACATCATTGCCGAAGACACCACGGAACGCCTGAGCGAGCGGGTCCAGGGCATGGCAAGCGTGCTGATCCGAGTAGGCGGACCGCGTCAAAGCATTCTGCATGCACTACAGGCGATCAAGGCAGTCGCCCAAGTCACCGAGCAAAACAAGAAAGACGGTGACGGACCAGAGGATGCTGTTTTTACGGTTCAGTCCTCCAATCAAGATATCGCCCGAGAGGTTGCCCAGACAGTCATCAATAACGGCTGGGCTCTGCATGAGCTCAGACCGGTCACCCTCGACCTTGAAGCCCTCTTTGTCCGTTTGACCAGAAGAGAAGAGCAAAAGGAGGCGGCGTGAAGAGTCACGGAGCCCGTCACATCTCAGCATCGAGGTCAGACGATCAGCGTCATCGGGTAGAGAGTGGATAAGACATCTTTATAAAAGGTGGGACGATGTTTGCGAATTTTTGGGCCGTCCTGAATAAGGAATTACGCTCGTATTTTCTGTCGCCGTTTATTTATCTGATCTCGGCGGTCTTCCTGTTGCTGAGTGGCTATTATTTTTACTCCGACCTGGTTTTCTATGTCCAGTTTGGCTTTGGTCTGAATATCATGGAAAACTTTTGGCAGCTCATGTTCACCGACCTGCGTCTGGTCATCATGCTCACCGTCCCCTTCCTGACCATGCGTCTCTTCGCCGAAGAAAAGCGGCTCGGCACGATTGAGCTCTTGCTGACCTATCCGATGCGTGACGCCGACCTCTTTTGGGGCAAATTTGTCGCGTGTGCTATTGCCACGCTGTTTATGCTGTCGTTCACTCTGATCTATCCAGTGTTGATGTTTTCCCTGCAACCGTTCAATTGGACGCTGATAGTGCCCGGCTATGTTGGGTTGGTGATGCTCTCCCTGGCATTTATTGCCTGTGGCCTGTTTATTTCGTCTCTCACGGATAACATCGTCGTTGCAGGTTTGGGCTCGCTCGGGATGCTGCTCTTTTTTTGGATTCTGAGCTGGAATGACGGGGCGACGCAATTCGGGCTCATCAGCACGATTGCCTCCGTCTCCATGGTCACCCACTTCCAGAGCTTTGCTCTTGGGTTCATCGATGTAAAAGAAATCACCTTCTTTTTGCTCTTTATTATCTTTTTCAGCTTTCTGACCCTTCGCTCCCTGGAAGCGCGGCAGTGGAGGGGACGCCGATGAATGCCAACGTTCGCAACACGATTAAACTCGTTATTGGAACTCTGGGGTTCTTTGCTCTGATTGTTGCTGTCCAATCTATCTTATCTGAATACAATCAGCGGCTTGACCTGACTCCACAGAAAAAGTTTACACTCTCGCCGCGGGCGCAACAGGTCGTATCCGACCTGAAACGCGATGTTCAGGTCATGGCTTTTGTTCACAGTGACCGTCCGGAAAATTTCTTTATCAAAGACATGCTCAGCCGCATGGCCAACCTCTCGCCGCACTTCAACTACAGTATTGTTGACATCAATCGGAACCCTGCCCTGGCCCGGGAATACCAGGCTACCCAATACGGAACCATGGTGTTTGAGTCGAGCGGTATACGCAAAGGGACGTTGCTGGGTAGGGGCGAATCCGCGGCCGTTGCCACCCTGCTTCAGGTTTCGCGTGCACCGGGCGACAAAGTTATTTACTTTCTGACCGGGCACGGTGAGGCGGCTCTGGCCGACGCCTCCCCGCAGCGGGGCTATAGCAAGCTCCGGGGGGCCCTGGTTGATGAGTTTTATGATGAGAAAAGCCTCTCACTCGGAGAGAGCGGAGCGGTCCCGGAGGATGCGACTGCGGTTGTCATCTTCGGCCCAACATCTGATTTTCTCCCGTTTGAGCTGGAAGCGCTGGACGTCTATGTGCAGCGTGGTGGTGCCCTATTCGTATTGCTCGATCCAGACAGCTCGCCCTCATTTGTTACCTTTCTTGAGAGATACGGTATTAGCCTGCCGCCCCTTATTGCAGTCGATCCCACTAAGCGTCTGTTTGCCGGCGAGATGTTAACCTTCCGGGCTTCAGCCACCAAGAAACCGCACCCGATGATCCGCTCGGTTAATGCGCCGCCTATTTTTTCACTCGCCCGCGTGGTGTACATGGAACCGGATGAGGAAAAGGGCTTGATGGCCACGGCTATTCTGGCTACTTCGCCCCAGGGCTGGGCCAGTGCCCAGGAAAACATCCCACGCACCGGGATTACAAAATTTGAGGAGGGACGGGACTTTCGTGGCCCAATTCCTATTGCCGGTGAGATGGCTATTCGGACTGAGGATGCGCTCGGGCGTATTGTGGTGTTTGGCGATGCGGATTTCGTCAATAATAATTTAGTCGAACAGGGCGGCAATAAAGACCTCTTCATCAATGCCATCAATTGGCTCGCCGAGGACCAAACTCAGATGGCGGCCAGGCCGGAGACACAGCAGTCGGGCGTCAATCAACTCTTTCTCTCCTCGGATCAAATTCAGACCGTTCTTGTCACAAGCACCGTCATCGTGCCAGGCTCTTTCTTGTTAATCGGGGTGGGTGTCTTTACGTGGCGGAGGTATCGCGGATGACGTGGCAGCGGGTTGGGCTATACTACATTCTTGCCGTTGTACTCGGTGGATATTATCTCCTCTTTGAATGGCGTCCGGGCGGCCCGGAGGCGCCTATCTTTGAACCGCGTCCGGTCCGGGAGGGGACTTTTCTCACCCTCAAACGTGGCACGATTCATAAGCTCTCCATCCATCGCCAGAAGCACACCTTTGTCTCGCAGCGTAGCGAGGCTCAGCCGGGTGAGACTCAGGCGGAGTGGCGGATCCTTGAGCCGTCAGGTGCACCGGTCACCTCTGCGCTTGTGATCAGTTTTATTGAAAACCTCACCCCGGATAGAAAGGTACCCATCGTCCATGAGGCCCCGGAGGACTTAACATCGTACGGGCTGGCCCCCCCTGCCTCAACCGTCATCGTTGAAAGCGATGGAGAGCAAGGCAAAGAAACCGTTTTCATTGGCGGCTATAATCCGACAAAAACGGCCGTCTATGCCCGTAAAGACGGCTCTCCCGAAGTGCTCCTATTAGGTTATAATGTGAAATATTACGAAGACCTCATCTTTCAGGCGACACAGCGTGATACGGAAGAGAGTTCCTAACCGGCGACCAGTCTTAAGCCGACGCCCGAGCAAGAAGAGTCAGATGAACAAGCACTCTCAGCGGTCTTGTTCAAGGCTGCTCACATTATCGCTCTTGTTTATCTGGATCGCCGTGCTGCCCAGCTGCCAGTTTGAAGAAATAAGTATCCAGGACGACCTGACAACGTATATGGACCAGGCTCGCCTCTGGGCGGCTACCGAGGCAAAAATTAACAACGCGATCGCCAGCGCCCGAGAAGACCAGTTCGTTCATGACGACTTTGTGCTGGAAACTATGCGCCCGGCGATCGGAGTCGCCCGGGAGTATGTTGTCGAATTAGAGCGCTATGAACCACAGTCCCCGGCCCTGATGCAGATACATCAGGGCTATATCGAATCCTGGCGCGCCCATGAGTTTGCCCTGGTGTCGGTCGTTGATGCGGTTGAGCGACAGGATTATATTCAGCTCTCACGGGCAAACGATGAGCTGCTGGAGGCGCAGCGCTCGGTTTCGGATGTTCTTGCCGCTCTTGCGCGGCTGCTGCGTGAAGCGGGCCTGGCCCCGGACACGCCGGCCGGACGACCGCTCGCCCCCCCACGTGAGGGATTCAGCATTGATCCTTCTCCCTAAAGATACCCCCCTCAGAGCGGCAAAAACACGGTGTCATCAGAGTGTTGCAAAAGCCCTTGTGGTCTCTCCCCTTCTGCGGTAGTAGAAAAAAACCTGCCGTTGAGCTATTGTTCCTTGCTCCCATGCTCCATATTACGGAGGAGAGGAAATTCCACTCAGGGCAGAGGTTCTCGAAAGGAGGCTTGCATTATGAAGCTGAAAGTAGATTTTTTTGCCGCGGTCGTATGCGCGGCAGCGGTAAGCTGGAGCGTCCCAGCCGCCGCAAACTTCCCTCAACCGGGGGACGTTGTCGATCAAAGCAATATGGCCGAGGCTGCGGATGTCCTCAATCCAACCGCAAACTGGATGATCAACCAGGGCATGACAATGAAGGTCATCGAGTACCGCAAGTACGAATGGCCCAGGTTGTACTCAGAGGCGACAGAAAAATTTGCCGGTCAAGTGAATTTGTCAGAAGATGGTCGGACGTTGACCAACTACGTCGCTGGGTGCCCGTTTCCCAATATTGACGTCAACGATCCGCTCGCTGGCGCCAAGGCCATGTGGAACCACGAGTACTTTCCCGATTTCACGGACAACGTGGGCTGCCCCTGGATTCTCGAGCTTGTGAACTACAAGGGCGAGATGGAGCGCTTCTACGCCTCGCACTTCTGGCGGCGTATGAAGTGGGAAGGTCGGCTGATCATGGACCCGAAGCCGATCGCGCCGTTTAACCCACAGATCACCTATACCGAGCAATGGGGACCGCTGTACGCCCCCAACGACCTGAAGGGCGCCGGCGTGCTGAACTTCCGGTATACCCCGCTCGAAAATCCGGATGACTCGTATATGTATCTTCCCGAGTTGCGCCGCGTGCGTCGTATCAGTGTGGCGAACCGCTCAGACGCCTTCTGGGGTACGGATATCGACATCGACTCGATTTGGGGCTTCAACGCCAAGCCCGGCTACTGGACGTGGCGCGTCTTAGCCGAGAAAGAGACCCTCATGTCCGCCCACTCAGGCCATTATCAGAGTCGAGCCGTATGGGCCGCTGCACCGGACGGCCGGAGCGGGGCGACCGCCTTCCTGTGGTCAGACCAAGTGCAGTGGGAACGCCGACCGGTATGGGTCGTCGAAGGCATCCCGACCGGGTATAACCAGTATGCCTACTCCAAGCGGGTTATCTACCTCGACAAGGAGTATTTCAACACCTCATGGTCAGAGACGTATGACCAGGGTGGTGAGATCTGGAAAACCTGGACTCAGCTCATGAACATCTCGACGAAGCCCTCAGACAAGTATATTGCGGCAGACTACGACGAGGAGCAGGTCTTTACCCACAACGGTCAGGTGATCGATATGCAGATCACCCATAGCTCCAAGTGGGACTGCCCTCCGGGCTATGACGAATACTACGTGCCGAAGTATGACTGGTACTTCAATACCGCCAAGGAGTGGAACACGCCTGAGGCGTTCACCGTGAATTTCCTGATCCAGAGCGCTCGCTAAACGTCACAGCCCCCTGCCCTGTTGTGATGAAAAAATCCCCCGTACAACCCTGTACGGGGGATTTTTATTTTGATAAGAGGGTTCTTCATTTTGAGGAGGAAAGCTGCGACAGGGCCGAGGCAACCATACTCCATCGTCCCTTGACTTTTGTCGTAAAAAAATGCAAAGGACGGAAGGCACGAAATCTTGTTGGGGAGTCCTCGTGCAAGTCGTCCACACCAAAAGGGAGGTCACCACATTATGAATACCAATAGGGCCTGCTTGGCCCGGAGATGCACCAGCCTTTTCGCCTTGCTGTTTACTCTTGCGACTCTACTCGGCTTGGCGGGCTGTCATGGAGGACAACCGACAGCATGGAGCACATCATTGCTTGCCCGGACCGACAAATTTTTTGGTGCAGCCCACGTCACGGACGACACTTTTGTCGTTGTGGGCTACGCCGGACGCATCTTACGGACTGAAGATGCGGGAAACACCTGGGCAGACGTTGATAGCGGTGTGATCTGGTCGCTCAACAACGTCAGCTTCTCTGGTGAGCATGGCTGGGCAGTCGGCCATAATGGGGCCGTCATTCACTCTCGGGACGGCGGGAAAACGTGGACAAGGCAAACCGCCGATACGGACAAGACCCTGATGGCGGTCTCCTTTGTTGACCAACTGCACGGCTGGGCGTGTGGCGATGAATCAACCTGGATGTGGACCGACAACGGTGGAGAAACCTGGAACGTCGAGCGTATGGACGTGTCTCAGATCGGCCTGTCCGAGTTCACCAGTCTGGCCGTGCCTGACATCATCTATTACAGCGTGCAGTTTCTGGACAAAAACACCGGCTGGATAGTCGGTGAATACGGCAATGTCCGCTACACTACGGATGGTGGCAAAACCTGGGGGGCACAGCACGACAGTCTGCTCGATGAGCTTGTTGAGCAGGGGGGCGTGCGGGACGTCATGGTGATGGGTGCGTTTTTCAAGGTACACTTTAGCGATCCCAGTAATGGAGTGATGGTCGGCGCTGGTGGGGCTATTGCGAAAACCAGTGACGGCGGTCAGAAGTGGACCTGGATCGCGCGTGAGGGCAGCAATGCGGATGTTCCGGCGCTGCATCTCTACGATGTTGACACGCCGGGTGAAAATGGTCGTCTCATCCTCGCTGGCATGAATGCCGTCGTGCTTGATACCACCGACAGCGGGGCCAACTGGGGTCCGACCCAGACACCGGATGGCGTCTATACCTGGATCAATTCTGTTGCGTTTGGGGAAAATGGCAAGGGCGTTCTGGTAGGCGGGAAAGGCACCATCATGATCACCAGCGATGGAGGCGAGAGCTGGGAGTTAGTTGAGCAGGAAGTCGCCGAGGAGGCCGCCGCGCATTAGTTCGGCGTCTGAGCGCCTGCTCACATCAGCATCACGCAGAGTGAAGGATTAGAAAAAAGGAGAAAACCGTGGCTGAGAGAAAGATACCGACTATTGAAGAGCTCGAAGCGCATTCCAGAGACCGCGCCGCCCTCTATCGTTTGGGAGAGGGCCTGATCCGTAACCGCTTTCTGATCACGATCGGGGTGTTGCTTATCACCGGCTTTATGGCCTGGCAGGCGTTATCGATCCAAATGTCGACCAGCTTTAACGATCTGCTGCCGTATCGCCATCCGTTTGTCCGCGTGCATTTCCGCTTTGCCGATCAATTCGGCGGGGCGAACAATGTGAACGTGATGCTGAAAGTGGACAAGGGTGACGTCTTCACAACCAATCTGCTCAAAAAAGTCTACGATATGACGCAGGCCATGGACCGCGTCACCGGGGTGAACCACGACCAGATCGAGTCGATCGGCCACCGCACGACGCGTTATCTCACGGTGTCAGGAGGGACGATCGCCACCCCACCGGTCATGCGGCGTCCACCCAAGACGGACCGGGAAGTCGCCGAAATCAAGGAGATTTGCTATAACACCGAAACCATTTACGGCCAGTTGGTCGCCCTGAACGGTCAGGCCCTCCTGCTGAAAGCCAACTTCATTGAGGGTAGGCTCGACTATAGGACCGTCTTTGAAGAGATTCGCCGAACCGTCAAAGAACCGTTTGAGACCGCGGAGGAGACGATCTGGGTGGCCGGCGAGCCCCAGCTCTACGGTTGGATCTACTACTACGCGAACGAGGTGTTTTACATCTTCCTCGCCGCGGCGGCAGTGTGCTGGATCTTGCTCTACCTTTACTTCCACGATTGGCGCGGGGCACTGCGCCCGACCATCACCGGTGTTGTATCGGCATTCTGGGGCCTGGGAATCCAGGCCATGATGGGCTTCTCCATGGACCCGCTTGCCTTGGTGATTCCATTCTTTGTCACGGCCCGGGCCATAAGCCACTCGGTGCAGATGCACGAGCGCTATTATGAGGAATACCACAAGTGGCAGTGGAATAAGGAAAAGGCGATTGTCGCCGCGTTTGCCGAGTTGTTCGTGCCAACCCTGAGCGGGATTATTACCGACTCGTTGGGCATGCTCGTCATCGTGGTCGTGCCAGTGGTCATCCTGCAGAAGATCGCCATCTCAGCCTCGATCTGGGTCGCCTCGGTGGCGATCAGCGAACTGCTCATGAATCCGGTAGTGTATTACTACCTCAGAGCGCCTGACCCGGAAAAGGTCCTGAAACGCGAGAACGGCTGGTTTCAACGTTTTGCTGACAGCTGCGCAGCCTGGATCACCACTCCCAAAAACGCCAGGATGATTGTTATTTTCTGGGTTGTTTCCTTTCTTATTGCCCTGACCCAGATTCGGCACCTCACCATCGGCGACCCAACCGCGGCTACGCCGTTGTTGCATCTGGAGTCGCCGTATAATCAGGCCCATATCGAGATTCAAAAATATTTCGGTGGAATCGAGCCCCTTATCATTGTGGTCGAGGGGCGTGACAAAGAAGTACTCAAGAACCCCGATTTATTACGACAGCTCGAAAAATTCCAGCGTCACATGGAACGCGACAGGGACATTGGCTACAGCTTCTCGCTGGCTGACATCATTCAGGCCATTAATATGACTTTCTATGATATGCAGCCACGCTGGGGCTCCATCCCAGCCAGTGCCCGGCGGGTGAGTTCCCTCTTCTTCTACTATTTTGCTGGAACACCGCCCGGCGAGTCGTCGAAATTTCTTGATCCGAGCTATACGGTCTCGCGTGTGACGTTCTACTGCGCCAATCACCAGGGGGATAATATCGCCCGGATTATTCAGGAAGCGCGGAAATTCGTTGCCGATAATCCCCTGCCCAATGCGGACTGGAGGCTGGCCGGTGGCTTGATCGGGGTGACGGCGGCGGCGAATGAAGAGATTCTCAAGAACAATCTGTATATGCACGGCCTGGGTTTTGGGACGATCTTCCTGATTGTGATGTTTACCTACCGTTCCCCCGTTGCCGCAGTCGTGATGATGATCGGTCTGTTTCTGGCCGACGGCGTGGTGAATGCGTATATGGGCGTGCGGAATATCGGCATCAACTTGCAGTCCCTGCCGGTGGTGACCGTCGGGGTCGGGTTTGGCATTGACTACGCCTTATATATCGTCAGTCGAGCGGTGGAAGAATACGACGGCGATATCAACGACGCCGTCCGCCTAGGACTCGCGACAGCGGGGAAAGCCGTGGCCTTTACCGCAGCAACCCTGATCACTGCGACGGTCCTGTGGGCATTCTCGAACATTCGCTTCTGTTCGGAAATGGGCCTGCTGCTGGCGTTGTGGATGGGCATCAGCTTCCTTGGCGCCTGTACCTTTGTCCCGTCGGCATTGGTGCTCTGGCATCCGAAGTTCTTTGTTCGGGCCGCCAGAGAAGGTATTATTGCCTAAAACTGCTATCCCTTCTTGACTGAAGGCAAAGGAGGCAACCTCATGAGGTTGCCTCCTTTTTTGTCCACAGACTATAGTGGAGGCACTAATAAGTATAAGGGAATGGATACCCTGTATCGGAATAGGCCAACTCATACTGATCGGCTGGGGTCTCTGGCAGATGCAGCATGCGGCCTCCGCCCGGAGCGATCAGATGGCACAGTTGCAGAAGGAAAGCAGTCTACAAATAGCAGCCCTCCGCAAGCTCTTAGAAGAGCGGAGCTGAGATAATATCGAACTGACTCAATCGACGCTCCACTGGAGTAACCCCCCTACTTATCGTAGGAGCCACTCAGAGCAGGTCGTCTATATGTGAGGATAGACCGGGGGGGACAGGCGCGCGGTCACAATAGCCACGCGCGAATTGTTACTACAATGCGAAAAGGCAATCTGGAAAACAAAGCGGAAGGCTTTATTCCTGATTCTCCAGATCTTCTCCGCCCTTTTGCATCGCCCCTTCAGGGTCTGTCAGCAAGGACTCACCCAGGGCTTTCGGGTTCGCAGCCAACCCGGGCTCTCGGCTATCCTTATTGGCTTGCTTATACTGGTCAACCAAAGACGGTTTGGGCTCAGCATCCCTGACCTCTTCGATGGGGGGGGCGCCAAGTTCACACCCGCCCAGCACGACAATCGATCCGATTCCACATGCAATGAGCCCATTCCGCAGCCATTTGCCGTAATGAGAAAAAATATCCTGCATGGAGCGGTCTATTAAAGAAAGCCGTCGCATTTGTCAAGAGCAGAAACACAGGGAGGAAATGCCGTCTGGGCAGTTGCAAAATATGAAGAATAGCGCTAGAAGCAGCCTGGAATACTAAATCATCTTTTGCATAATGCATTGCACTAAGGATTTATGGGGAAAGGGGGTGACCTGCTGCAACCAGGGAAACAGAAAGTGAGTCAAGGTAGGGAGGATAATTCTTTGTTACAGGAGGGAAAGTTTATGATCAAACACAACAGGAAAAAGCATTCGGGCCTGAGAGGACTGGTGGCCGGGCTAGCCATCGCAGCCGGGCTCGTTTGGCTCACAAGCCCCGCGCAAGCGGTGGTCCGGGTGGGCGACTCAGAGATTCAAGTCGTGTATGAGATGCAGCACGCATTTCAATTTGACGGCAGTCCGGGAGATAATTTCGAGTGGGTGCAGTGGCGGAACGAGTTGCGCGTGGAGTACGAGTATCAGGATCTCGTGTCAACCGAGGGCGGGTTGTTCGGTAAGAACATCAAGATCCCAGGGGTGCGACGCGCTGACTTCTCCTTCATGTATCGGGGCCGCTTTGACCCGGTCTACGAGGTGCGCGACAAGTATGACGATATGTACTCCCACCGCATCAAGCAGTTCAAGTCCTTCACCTTTCCCGAGAACGGCTTTCGGGAAATGAACCTGGACGTGGACTTTGGGGATGTGATGGGCCATCGGCTGTCGATGAAGCTAGGCAAGCAGCAGATCGTGTGGGGAGAATCCGATCTGTTCCGCTCCATTGACATTGCCAACCCGCTACGGTTGGACCAGAACCAGGCCGTGGGCGAAGCCTTTGAGGACTTTCGGAGTCCGATCTGGGCCGTCAAGTTCCTGTATGACATCGGGAACGTCGGGACCTTCCTGTCCAACGTCGGTCTGGAATTCTTCTACACCCCGCGCTGGCGATCAATCGTGCAGCACCTGGTCCTGGAAGGCGGCTGGGGCGGCCTGCGCTACGATGACCCGAACTATATTGGCGACGTGGAAGATTACTTTGATTCGCCAACCTCACCCGGCACCTTAACCACCGAGGGCGTGCCTTGGGGCCCATATCGTGACTACGCTCGGAGTCGTCACCCCTGGTCCGTATTCCGGGTCGGGCGTAACATGGCGAATATGGCCCCGGACAGCGGTTGTAACGCTGATGTCCCGTGTACGGACGACGCCGCCGGCCGCGGCACGAACTTCCTGTACCGGATTGGCGGCGGCCGTCACACCCACCATATCCGCGGCACCAAGTGGGACAACAGCATGGTTGGCGTGCGGATGATGGGGAAGATTTTCGACAATTTCGACTTCACCCTGAACTATATGTACAAGCGCGTTGATCCGTATGCCGTGTTTGACCTGCCGTCTTTCTTTGGTAGAGACCACGACGATGGCCTCGGCAGGCTGGACCAATACGGCCGGCGACTCGGCTCCTTCAGTAACACCCTGCTGGGCTCAGAGGGAGGGTTTTTTGCGCATGACCCGACCAACCCGGACAACATGCTGCATTTCCGCCGCGCCCTGGATCGGTGTTTCAGAGAGAACAAAGCCTCGTTTTTCAGCGGGGTCGACATGCTCGGCTATAGCCAGGACGGCGACCCGAACAACGACCGGCCTGCGACGGCATGTTTTGAGGTCGCCCACTCGTATCCGTGGACGAATGTGTTTGGTTTCACGGTCACGTATAACGACTTCGACTACACCGGTGCGGTCTTCCGCCTGGAGCAGAGTTGGTCGACCAATGAAGGGCGTAACTGGGGCGGCTCGAACTATGGTGGTAGGTCTCAAGCGCACTTTGATGCGAAGTTACAGGCCGCCCGAGAGAACTATCTGGCCGGCCTGGATGACAACCCGGAGTACGCCGCAGCGGTTGATCAATATGCGGCCGACAACGGGGTTGACCGTCGTGGCGCGGTATTCGGCGCACCGGACGTTGACCCGCTCATCACCGGACCGCACAGCGATGGGGAAGGCAATCCCTGCGTACCGGGTGTGAACGTGTGTCCCGGTAAGAAGATCAACGGCGCGCGAATCAAGACCGGCACGTCCGTGTGGCGGAGCATGATCGGCTTTGACCTGATCCAGTCCATTCAGTCCTTTCCGGGTATGGGCTGGACGCGCGGCCTGCCGGGCGGTATTGGTGACCAGGCCACCTTCTACACCTTCCAGGCCCTGACCACCTACCAGAACAATAACCGCGCCAGGGGTATTAACGCCTTCACCAATGCGCCGCGCGACCGGCACCATCGGTTTAATCAGTTATACACCTTTGGCCTGTCGGGCTTTTACTTCCGCGGGAAACTGGAACCGCTGTTTGCGTTCGCCTACTCGGTGAATGCCGAGCAGCCGCTGATTCTGGCCCAGACCTACTGGCATGGCCTGATCTTCCGCAACCTTGACCTCTTTGCCGGCACGGTCATGTGGATGGGTAGTCGCAACGACACGGATGGCACCGGGGTGCACATCTGGGCGGATCGCGATCTGTTCTGGGTCCGTCTCCAGTACTACCTGCTGTAGTCACAACCGGAGAGGTGCAACGCCTCTCCTACAAACTCGATCTCCAAAAGGGAGGCTCCTCAAAAGGGTCTCCCTTTTTTACGTTTGGAGATATATGGCTGACTCATCTTCTGACAATTAAAAGCTTGACATCCAGGTCCCTAAAGTACTATCCATTAGGGACATCATCTTTTCAAAGGAGGGAAGCCTATGGTCGAACGCAACGGGGGACGAAGGCGAAGGGCATGGCTAAGAAGATTGGTAGCCGGGCTGGCCATCGTAGGGGGACTTGTGTGGCTGACGAGCCCTGCGCAGGCGACGATCCGAGTGGGGAATTCGGAGATTCAAGTCGTGTACGAGATGCAGCACGCATTTCAATATGACGGCAGCCCTGGGGATAATTTCGAGTGGGTGCAGTGGCGGAACGAGATGCGCGTGGAGTACGAGTATGCTAACCTTGTGACGCCCGAGGGCGGGTTGTTCGATAAGAACATCAAGATCCCAGGGGTGCGACGCGCTGACTTCTCCTTCATGTATCGGGGCCGCTTTGACCCGGTCTATGACGTCCGCGACAAGTACGACGACATGTATCCCCACCGCATCAAGCAGTTCAAGTCCTTCACCTTTCCCGAGAACGGCTTTCGGGAAATGAACCTGAATGTGGACTTTGGGAATGTGATGGGCTACGGGCTGTCGATGAAGCTGGGCAAGCAGCAGATCGTGTGGGGAGAATCCGATCTGTTCCGCTCCATTGACATTGCCAACCCGCTACGGTTGGACCAGAACCAGGCGGTGGGCGAAGCCTTTGAGGACTTTCGGAGTCCGATCTGGGCCATCAAGTTCCTGTATGACATCGGGAACGTCGGGACGTTTATGTCCTATGTCGGCCTGGAGCTATTCTACACGCCACGCTGGCGGCCTATCACTCAGCACTTAGTGTTGGAAGGTGGCTGGGGCGGCCTGCGTTATGATGACCCGAGCTTCGTTGGCGATCCGAGTGATTACTTTGATTCGCCGACTTCTCCTGGCATCTTGACCACCAAGGGTGTCCCCTGGGGGCCATACCATGATTACTCCCGTATTCGCCATCCCTGGTCGTTGTTCCGGGTCGGGCGTAACCAGGCGAGGATGGCAGGTGATTCTGGATGTGGTGTAGGACCGTGTACGGACGATACCGCTGGCCGGCCGGCCAATTTCCTGTACCGGATTGGCGGCGGATCGAAAACCCACCATATTCGGGGCACGAAGTGGGACAACAGCATGGTTGGCGTACGGTTGATGGGGAAGATATTCGACAACTTTGACTTCACTCTCAACTATATGTACAAGCGCACCGATCCGGGCGGCGTGTTCCATTTTGATACCTTCTTTGCCGACTCACCACTCGATGCGGATGGCAAAAGAACGGTGGGCTTGGACGGTCGACCGCAATCGGCCGGATACGCAGGGGGTGTCCCAACGGAGGGCAGATTTGCGGGGAGATATGTCGCCCCTGGGACGTTTGTCCATGACCCGACCAACCCGAACAATATGCTTAACTTCCGCCGCGCCCTGGATCGGTGTTTCGAAGACAACATTGCGACGAACTTCGCCAATGTCGACATGTACGGCTACAACCAGGATAGCAACCCGAACAACGACCGGCTTGGGACCGCGTGTTTCGACGTGTCGCACTGGTATCCCTGGACAAACGTGTTTGGGTTCACGGTTACCTATAATGACTTTGACTACACCGGCGCGGTGTTCCGCCTGGAGCAGAGTTGGTCCACCAATGAGCCGCGCAACATCGCACCGGTCGCGAACGGCGGTCGAGACCAGGAGCACTACGACGCGCGCGTAGCCGCGGCGCAAGCCAGGGCTATGGCAGAGGGCAGGACGGGCTCGCAGATTCCGACCCATCCCTTTACGGACGGCGACGGCAACCCCTGCGCCGAGGGACACGGTAGCTTCTGTCCCAGCCCACGCCAGCGCGTTGCGCGGATTAAGACCGGCACGTCCGTGTGGCGGAGCATGATCGGGTTTGACCTGATTCAGTCCATCCAGTCCTTTCCGGGCATGGGCTGGGCGCGCGGCCTGCCTGGCGGTATTGGCGACCAGACCACCTTCTACACCTTCCAGGCCCTGACCACCTATCAGAATGATAACCGTGCAACAGGCTTGAACGCCTTCACCAACGCACCGCGCGACCGGCACCATCGGTTTAATCAGTTATACACCTTTGGCATGTCGGGCTTTTACTTCCGGGGCAAACTGGAACCGCTGTTTGCCTTCGCCTACTCGGTGAACGCCAAGCAGCCGCTGCTGCTGGCCCAGACCTACTGGCACGGCCTGTACTTCCGCAACCTCGACCTCTTTGCCGGTACGGTCATGTATATGGGCAGCACCAACGATGTCGATGCCACGGGTCTGCACCTGTGGGCGGAGCGCGACCTGTTCTGGATTCGCCTCCAGTACTACCTGCTGTAGGAACAATCGGATGAGGCGGAACATGTTCCGCCTCTCCTCCAAACGCAATCTAAAAAAGGGAGGTTCCTTAAAAGGACCTCCCTTTTTTCTTTGGGTGAAATATGGGAAGATGCCGCCTGCTTGCGTAGGGTCAGAACAAATTAAAGGAGGAGCATATATATGGCGACAGTTGACGGCGGGACGCTGATTGGACGGATATTACAGGAACAGGACGTGAAGTATATGTTTGCCGTAAATGGCGGACACACCTTCCCCATTTTGGCGAACCTCAGAGATAACGGCATCAAACTCATTCACATGCGCCACGAGCAGGCCACCGCCTATGCCGCGGATGGCTACGCCCGTGTGACCGGCAAACCCGGCATCTGTTGTGTCACTGCCGGTTGCGGCCTGACGAACGCAGTGACCGGCCTATGTGGCGCCGGTCTGACCAATAGTGCGGTCGTCTGCCTCGCGGGCCAGCACCCCACCACCGAGGACTTTATCGGCTCCTTCCAGGAAGCCTACGGTTCGGATGTGGTGAGTTCGTTCTCAAAATTTGCCAAGCGCGTACTCGACTGGTCAACCATTGAAATCGACCTACGACAGGCATTTCGCGAAGCGACCTCCTCCCCCCAGGGTGTCTCCCTGCTCGAAATTCCAACCAATATTCTCTACCACCAGGATGACGAGTCCAAACAGCGCAAAGGCGCAAAAGTCTATGGTCCGGATGAACTCCGCTTCCAGGGCGACCCGCGCCAGATCGAACGCGCGGTTGAGCTTATTTTTCAGGCGAAAAAGCCACTCATTGCCGGTGGAGACGGGATTTTCTGGTCCGGGGCTGAGGCGGAACTGAAAGAACTGGCAGAACTCACCAGCACCCCGGTGTACTGCCGTCGTGCCGGCCAGGGCGCGGTTGACGAAGACCATCCGCTCGCCGTTCGGGGTGCGTGGAAAAAGCCGTTTACGGGCCAAGCTGACGTGGTGCTGGCAATTGGATTCAAATTCTGGAGCGGAGAAAAATTCGGGCAACCCCCGACCTGGAGCGATAAAGCCACCTATATCCAGGTTGATGCCACCGCTCAGCGGGTTGGCTGGCATGTCCCAGCTGAAGTCGGCATTGTCGGCGACCCCAAGCTGGTGCTGCGTCAGATGATCAACACGATCAAAGAGATGCAGCTTGACTTTAGTGCCAAGCGAGAGAGTCCGTGGCTCCAAAACATGGTTGAGGTGCGCGAGAACTATAACAAGCTCATCAGCGACCGTGAGCAGCAGCATCACAGCGCAGATCCTATTCACCCGGACCGGCTGGCCAAAGACCTCACCTCTGTTATCGACACAGACGCGACCCTCATTATCGACAGCTTCACGCTGAGTGGCTACACGAGTCAGTGGTTCACCGCCCACGAGCCGGGCCAAATTGTCGACGCCGGGCCGCTTGCCCCAGTCGGGCACGGCGTGGGTATGGGTATTGGGGTGCAGCTCGGACGTCCGGGCAAGCAAGTCATCGTGGTCAGTGGTGATGGTGGTCTGGGCATAGGCGGGATGGATATGGAGACCGCAGCCAAATACGACATCCCAATTATTACCCTGCTGTGGAACAATAGTTCGTGGGGGCCGACGTTTGAGTCCATGCCCCTACTCAAAGGCCGCACCGATCCGTTCGATATGATTAAGGACATTCGCTATGACAAGGTGTTTGAACCCATGGGTGTCTACACCGAGCATGTGGAGCAGCCGGACGAGATTATTCCGGCTCTGGAGCGTGCGCTCTCATCAGGCAAGACCTCGCTGATTAACGTGTTTGGCGATAAGAGCGTTGGTCACCCATCGCTCGGCGGAAACTTATTGGGCTCAACCCAGGTCTAAAGAGAAAATAGGTAATCGAAAGCAAAAGGGGCAGGCGTTATGCCTGCCCCTTTTTTATGGGTCCGTCCACTGAGCAACAGCCCTACCCTCCTTCTCTGCGTATCACGATTTCGATTTCATCAAGCGGAGAAATACCACGATTGCGGATATGGCAGTTCCATCCGGCAAACTGGCGCAGATACGTAAACACTTCCCGGACCAGACCCGGTTTTACTGTGCTTTCCCATTCGTCCAACCATTCGTCGCCCTCAAAATCTTCATCGTCCCAGGCCTCGGGAGGAATGTCCGCGCTCAGGGAGAAGCGCAGATTGAACGTATGCTCGTCCTTTTCTGCCATAGAGCGCCTTTATGAGACGTCCAGCGCCGCCAGGTCTTCCAGATAGGCTTCCGCCGGCACCATGCCGATTTGGCGCCGTTTCCCGCCAATCAGGACGGTCGGCACCGCACTCACGAAATACGTATTCACTGCGTCTTCGCACTGCTGACGCACCCGATCTTGGAGGGTAGTATCTGCGATGTCGTTCAGAAAGGCGTTCACATCCAGGCCTGCCTGCCGGGCAACCTCAACGCAGGTCTCCTTTTCAATCAGACTCTTGTTCTCAATAAAAAAGGCTCGGAAGAGTCCTGAGTGAAAGCGGAGGAAGGCGTCCTCTCCCTGACGCTGGGCGGCCGTACCGGCTTCCAGACCGGGCATGCTCCAGCGTGGAAATTCCGCATGCGGCCACATGGAATATTCCAGGCCATCCGGTTCAGCCAGGGCCGACGCCCTCCGCCAGGCCTGCTCCACATAGCTGTCCTTAAACTGAAACGAGCGGGCATCATAGTGCGGACGTAAGGAAAAGGGATGCCATCTGACGCTGACGCGATCACCAAAGCGTTCCTTGATCTTGCGAAGCCGCTCCGCGGCCGGGAAACACCACGGTCACAGATAGTCTGAGAACTCGATGATCTCAATTGGTGTATCCATACTGCTGCCTCCCTGTTGTACTGCCCCAGTTCTATCCGAAACAAGCTACGCCGGCCAGGGGTTGGTCAGTTCTCTTGCATTTTCCCCAAAACAGCAGTACCACCATAAAAAAACGAGACACTGTACGAGAGGAGAACGAATCATGCGAGTTATTGATGGAGACGCCCATTTTCTCGAACCATTGGACCTTTTCCGACGCTATATTGACCCTACCTACCGCGAGCAGGCGATGCAGATTGAAACCGACCGGGTGAGCGGAGAAAAAAAGTTTCTGGTCAACGAGAAACCCATGCAGATCTTCGATGTCGAACAATTTCTGAGCGCGGTTGCCGGCTATGGCCAAAAGGAACAGGGCCGAGACCTGAACACCTTCGACCGGTACCATTATTACAGTACTGAGTGGTCAGACATGGGCCAGCGGGTGCAATTCCTGGATGACGAGCAGATGGCCAGCCAGGTCATCTATCCGACGCTCGGCCTGTTCTGGGAGGGCGAGGTAGAAGATCCCTATCTGGCTGACGCCCACTGCCGCGCGTATAACACCTGGACATTTGAGGTGTGCCACTCACACAAGGACCGTCTCTACCCCGCAGCGCATATCTCCCTCCGTGATCCACAGTTGGCCGTGCGAGAAATGGAACGCGTCGCCAAGCTCGGCTGCCGGACGATCTTTGTGGCGGCCGCACCCATTGACGGCAAAAGTTTTGGCTTACCAGAGTACGACCCGATCTGGGCTGCGGCCCAGGATCTCGACCTGAGTATCGGTCTCCACCTCGTCGGTCATAAAAACTACGCTGGCAGCGAGTGGTTCCGGGATCGCGACCCCGGCTTTATGTATCTGACCATGAGTATTATCCAAGACCCGCGTCATGCTGTGACGGCCATGATGTATGACGGGGTGTTTGAGCGCTTTCCCAAGCTGCGGGTCGCGACCATCGAGGCCATGGTCGGCTGGATAGGCGAGTGGCTGGAGCGGGTAGACTATCGCTACAAGTATATGGGTCACACCTCACAGATGAAACGTCCGGCGAGCGAGTATTTTGCCCGTAATATCTGGGTCAACGGCGACCCGGAGGAAAAGATGTTTCCCATGATGGTGCAGTTTGCCGGCGACGACCGTTTCTTTATCGGCTCCGACTATCCGCACGCCGAAGGATTTGTCGACCCGGTCCAAAAGGCGCGGGATGTCCTCTCCTCCTTACCGGCGGAGTCCGTAGATAAGATCCTGGGCTCCAATGCGGCGACGTTCTACGGTATTTAAATTGTACTAAAGGGCCAGCATGGACTCTGTCTCCATGCTGGCCTCCTCACCTTTTCAGCAGTTGTACGATCTCGTCGTGCAGCCGTCCGTTTGAGATCACTGCGTCCCCGGTGTAAATAGACGGTGTTCCGGCAAAGTCGGAGAATCGTCCACCCGCTTCGGTGATAAGAATCTTGGTTGCCGCCACGTCCCAGGGCTTGATCTCAGGCTCCAGGGCGACTTCGGCCAGCCCCTTTGCCACCAGACTATGCCCCAACGCATCCCCAAATCCTCGTTGTCGAGCAGTCGTGTCGACCAAGCGCAAAAAAGGCTGCCAACAAGGACGGGACTTCAAGTCATTGAGACCGCCATGAATCAGCATGGCGTCGTGTAACTGGGCTACCTCCGAGACACATACCTGTTTGCCATTAGCAACAGTGCCCTGCCCTTTTTGGGCGTACAGCAGGTCGTCAAGAGCAGGTGCGTACATCACCCCGGCCGTGATCTCATCGTCTTCTTCAAGGGCGATGAGCGTGGCAAAAAAGGGGATTCCGCGAATAAAATTCTTGGTACCGTCAATCGGGTCGATAATCCACCGGGCTGAACTGTTTCCGGGCTGCTCGCCGAGTTCTTCGCCCAGAAAGCCATAGTCCGGGAAGTAGGCGTGCAGCACGTCGATAATACGCGCCTCACACTCCCGGTCGGCTCTGGTGACTGGAGTGCGGTCGGCTTTCAGCTCCACTCGCAGATTGGTGTTGAAATAGCGCAGGGCAATGTCGCCAGCGGCGTGCGCAGCCTTTACCGCGGCGTGCAGAACGGGGTCCACGCTAGAGCAACCCCCGGACCGCCCCACCATCGATCTGGAGGCTCGTTCCCGTAATATAACTGGCCGCCTCCGAAGCCAGGAAGACAATGCCGTTAGCCATTTCTACAGGCTCACCAATCCGGCCGAGCGGCACATCTTTCCCACCCTCCTCCAGGGCCTGTTCCAAGGAGATACCAGCCCTTTCGGCTCGGATAGCCAACGCCCCTGTAAGTCGGTCGGTGAGAATGCGGCCGGGTAAGACCGTGTTGATCGTAATATTGTACTTGCCGACCTCGCGCGACAGCGTCTTTGCCATGCCGACCACGGCCGGACGCACCCCGTTCGATAAGATGAGACCGTCAATCGGCTCTTTGACCGACATGGACATGACGCTGACAATGCGGCCCCAGCGCTGCTTTTGCATATAGGGCAGCGCTTTACGAATCAGCCGGACGGTGCTGAGAAAATTAAGCGCAAAGGCCTGTTCCCAGGCGGCATCATCCATGTCTCCAAAGCCGCCCAACGGCGGGCCGCCGGTATTCGGTACGAGGACGTGAACGGTGCCGAATTTGGCAACCGTTTCATCGACCAGTCTTTCTGTTGCTTCAGCTTGTGCAAGATCTCCGGCCACGGCTAATACTTCGGCTCCTGTCTCACTTTGAATCTCGCCCGCAGATTTTTCCAAGACCTCTGGATTACGGGCGCAGACGACGACTTTTGCGCCCTCTTTGGCAAACGCCAATGCAGTCGCTTGGCCAATGCCCTTACTGGCACCACCGACAATGACAACTTTATCTTTGAGACCGAGATCCATATATCTCTCCTCGTTCGGTCCGGTCGCGTCTTTCGTGCAGCCTAGAGATACCCTTTTTTCTCATAAAACCCACGGACCGCGGACTCAAAACCTTGCGGATTATCTCCCATGACCGAATGACCAGCCTTGGGTACGAGAGCGAATTCCGAACCGGGAATCAACTCCTGTAAGTCGCGTGCGCCGTCCAGGGAAAAGACGTCGCTCTCACCGCCCTTGACTACGAGGGTCGGACATCGGATTTTCTTGACCGCCGCAGACAGCTCTGCCTGCATCTGTTTGACATCAACCTTACGGTGACCGTCGCTGAAATACGTATCGTATTTCCAGGTCCACTTGCCCTCTGGAGTCTCTTTGAGATTATACACCACCGTATATTTCCGAATGACTTCGAGCGGACGCCTTGGATTAAAGCGATGAATCACCTCTGCCGCCTGATCCAGGGAGTCGAATTCACGGTAGTTTTTCATAAAGTCACGAATATGCTTGACGCCTTTAGGCTCTACCCGCGGACCGACATCAACGACGACCAGGGCTTCGACTTTGTCAGAATATTTTGCCGTGAAGGCAAGCGAGTTTGCCCCTCCCATCGACATACCGGTCAAAAAGAAACGATCCAGACCAAGCGCATCGGTGAAGGCATTGGCGTCCTCGACCATGGAGACGCGTGAATAGTCCTTATCGGCAGCCCAGTCCGTATCCCCATGACCACGCTGATCAAAGGCCATG
Source organism: uncultured Binatia bacterium (SeqCode) (assembly GCA_965243855.1). Classification (GTDB taxonomy): domain Bacteria; phylum Desulfobacterota; class Binatia; order Bin18; family Bin18; genus Bin18. Next base: position 1,941,815 of record CBDEWE010000003.1, read on the forward strand.
ACGTGAAAATGGTCAGACATGGCCGCGGCAAACAGATCCCAGGTATGACAGGTCTGCCCGACTCCATGGAGCAGGACTAATGGCGGCTTTTCCTGGCTACCCCAGTCGAGGTAGTGAAACCGCAATCCGTTCGCCTGAACGTATTGATCCGTGAACTGTTTCGCGTCCGGGGTTGATTCTTGAGCCGCCATGTATCGTCCTCCTTTTGCGCGCTTCCCCTGCATTATTGAGGGGCCACAATAGAGGAAAAACCGCGTAGGGGAAAGGTATTAGAGCAGTGACCGTACCACCTCGGGCGTAACTTCTCCGAGGTTGGACAAGACGAGGGACGCCTGACTAAAGTCATTGTTTTGAGTGTATGCGTTCGGTACGGCGATACAGGCAATACTAGCTCGGGTAGCCGCGGTGACACCACGATAGGTGTCTTCCACGACTATGCACCGCTCGCGGGCTAGTCCGAGCTTTTTTACCGCGGCCAAGAAGGCATCCGGCTCAGGCTTGGCTTTTTCATAATCCTGACGGGCGACCGTGTGATCGAAAAACTGGTTAAGGTCAAACCGCCGCAGGACGAAGTCTAAATGTTCACGGTTGCTATTGGTTGCGACAGTGAGTCCAAAGTGCTGGGACAACTGTGTAAGGGTTTCCTCCACATGGGGCATCAGCGTGGCTTCCATTTTCAACAACTGAAGGAAAATGGGCGAGCGCAGCGCACGCAAGGTGGCTGGTGCGACCGGCAAATTGTGCTTTTCTACAATATATTCAGGTCCGATTCCCCGAGCGATCCAGTACTCTTCATATTCGCGTTGGGTCACGGTGATGCCATACGGCTTGAGCACTTCGCTATACGCGCGGTAGTACAACCCCTCGGAGTCAATCAGAACTCCGTCTAGATCGAAGATAACGCCAGCGTCTGTCATCTCTCACTCACTTTCTCCAACACACAATTCATTCGTTTCCTGTTTTGTAGTATACTCTTTGGCCATAAGCATTCAGTATTGATACTGAATGGTAATTGATATGCCGAATGGCATAAAGGAAAACAATGCTATGCAGCATAGAGCATTACCGCTCAGAGGAAATTCTGAGCGCTCCCTGAAAGCGGACCAGGACGATCCGTCTGCAGCCTGGGTCGAGATATTTCGGGAGCTTGGCTTTCCGGCCTACTCTGTTCGGGTCGAAGGGGACATGGTCTGTATTATGGCCCCGGCAGCGGATTGTCCGCGTTTACTCGAAGAGACAATCCGTGAGCCGCTGATTAAACATGGCAAAGCCTTAGGCTATCGGTTCATTACGCTCGATATCGGCCATTTTGTGGAATAACGGACATCGCGATTACTTCTTAATCAAGGTCCGCCCGAGCCTGCTCCCAGTCCTGACCGTCAAAGAATTCGATTTCCAGCTCTTCCAGATTCACACCATCCACACAGCGCAGATTCACATCGATCATATTAGGATGTGAACGCGGAATATAGTACGAGGAGATCCCACACGCAGAGCAGAAATAATGCTTAGCCGTCTTGGTATGAAATTCATATAGGCTGAGAGCGTCTGGAGAAGACAGCAGTCGAAACTGCTCAGGCTCGACGATCCAGTGCAGAAAACCCTTCTTCCTACAGATTGAGCAATTACACTCCAGTACCTGGTCAATCTGACCAGAGACCTCAAACCGGACACGCCCGCAATGACAACCACCCGTGTAGGTTGGCATATTCGCCTCTCACTATCCTCTAAATTCCCCGCGGAAGAATCATGACTTCTCCCCTGCATAACAAGAAACAACGAACCAGAGAAGCTGTCAGGCCCTTGACCCTTTGAGTCTCCAAGCGATATGAGGGAGCAGATCGGGGTGTGGCGCAGTCTGGTAGCGTACTCGCTTGGGGTGCGAGTGGTCGGCCGTTCAAATCGGCTCACCCCGACCACGTTGGCTACGTGAGGAAAGGCGATCATACAGGTGATCGCCTTTCCTTTTTCCCGGCTTTCTGGTGGAATATCGCTATGGTGATTCTGGTGTCGAACGACGACGGTATCCAGTCAGAAGGCATTCGTTGCCTCGAAGAAGCGCTCGCGAGCGTAGGTGAGATCTATACCGTTGCTCCCGACAAAGAGCAAAGTGCGGTCAGTCATTCTCTGACTTTACACCGGCCCCTACGGATCGAAGAGGTCGCCCCACACCGCTTTGCCGTCAACGGCACCCCAACCGATTGTATCAATATTGCCGTCAAGGGGTTTTTACCCGTTCGGCCGGACTTGGTGATTTCGGGCATCAACAAAGGCCCGAATATGGGAGACGATATTACGTATTCGGGGACGGTTGCCGCTGCGCTGGAAGGAGCCCTTTTAGGCATTCCAGCCATTGCCGTTTCGCTGGTCACATTTACGGCCCCGTATCATTTTCAGGCGGCCGCCGAGTTCTCGGCCATGCTGGCAACAGAAATCCAGACCCCTCGGTTTCCGGCGAACAGCCTGCTAAACGTCAACGTGCCCAATCTGCCGCGAGACCAACTCAGAGGTTATCGTTTCACCCGCCAGGGTAAACGGCATTACGGCGAGAATATTGACGTACGCACGGACCCGAGAGGTAGAAAATACTACTGGATCGGCGGTGATGACCTTGGCTTTGACCCCATAGAGGGCTCGGACTGTGTCGCCGTCCACGACGGTTATATTTCAGTCACTCCCTTACGCGCGGACCTCACCCACCAGAGCACCCTCGAAGTCCTTCAAGATGTCCGGCTGCCCTGGCGCCAGGAAACGGACTAGCCTACACGCTATGCAGCACATATATCTCGACCACAATGCAACGACACCCATACGGCGGGAAGTCGTAGAGGCCATGTTGCCCTACTTCACAGGGACATTCGGCAACCCGTCAAGCGTGCACTGGGCTGGACGTCAAGCCAAACAGGCCCTGGAAACGGCTCGTGATCGGGTGGCGAACCTGATTGGAGCCCAATCCCCAGAAATACTGTTTACCAGCGGTGGAACGGAGAGTAATAATCTCGCCGTGCATGGGGTGCCCAAGCCTCGGGGAGCGACCCCCTTTCGTATCGTGACCACTCCCATCGAACACTCGTCTGTCCTGGAAACAGTCAAAGCTCTCGGTACCGACGCCACGTCTGTTGAGGTTGTGACGCTTGCGGTAAATGGCCAGGGGCGCGTCAGTCCGAGTGCTCTTGAAGCCGCCCTGACCCCGGACACCGCCCTCGTGAGCATCGGCCTTGCCAATCACGAGATTGGCACCCTCCAGCCTATCCGGGAGTTGAGCCCCACGATTCGGGAGCGCGCTATTCCGTTCCATGTAGATGCGGTCCAGGCGGTGGGGAAGATCCCCGTTGATGTGAACCAACTCGGAGTCGATATCTTATCCCTGTCCGCGCATAAAATTTATGGTCCCAAAGGAATCGGGGCGCTATATGTACGGCAGGGGACAATATTGTCTGCGGTTTTTCGTGGTGGTCCCCAGGAGCGGGAAAAACGGCCCGGCACGGAAAATGTGGCTGCCGCCGTCGGCTTTGGCTGCGCGGCTCAACTCTGCACTCAAGATATTGAATCAACGCACCCGCGTCTGATACATTTCGTAGCTCGCCTGTGGGACGGCATACAGCGGCATATCCCGGACGTCGTCCGGCATACGCCAACGCAGGCCTGCTTACCGAATACCCTGAATGTCGGCTTTGCGGGAGCCTCGGGCGAAGGCTTAATGATGGGTCTTGACCTCGCCGGCGTTGCCGTTTCCACCGGTTCTGCGTGTGCGGCAGGTTCGGTTGAGCCGTCTCATGTTCTCTTGGCCGTGGGCTGCGACGAAGCCGAAGCCAAGAGCGCGATTCGGTTTAGTGCAGGCAGAGACACGACTGAAGAAGACATCGAAGCGGTGATACGAATACTGCCCGGTATTGTGGAACGAGTCCGAAAGGCAGGTCGTAGCGGGTGACAAAAATATCCGCTCAATTCTCTATGACAAACCCTCTCCACAATAATCGAGAGAACCACGGCACCCGCGTCCTTGCAGCGCTGAGTGGTGGGGTGGACAGTGCGGTCGCAACGGCTTTGCTTGTCGAGGCCGGCTATGAGGTTATTGCTATCTCCATGTTGCTCGCCGGTTCGGCCGAGGGTCATGCGGGGAGTTGCTGCTCTATTGATGATTTTCAGGATGCGCGCCGTGTGGCCGAACAACTCGACATTCCGTATTACGTCCTCAACCTGAAAGAGGCCTTTCAAACGCGCGTCATTGATGTTTTCACCCAGGAATATCAGCACGGTCGGACACCGAATCCCTGTCTGTTGTGCAACCGTGATCTCAAGTTTGACCTGCTATGGCAACGCGCGCGTGAACTCGACGCCACGTATGTGGCTACCGGCCATTATGCCCGGATTGGTCGGGATGAAGTGACCCGGACAGCCCACCTCCTACGCGGGGCAGATCCGTATAAGGATCAGTCGTACTTTCTATTTACCCTCAATCAAGCCCAGCTCAAACGCACCCTCTTTCCAGTTGGTCATCTGACCAAAGAGCAGGTCCGGGCCAAGGCTCACGATTTAGACTTGCGTATAGCCGAGAAGCCGGAGAGTCAGGATATTTGTTTTGTCCCGGATGGGAATTATGCCCGCTTTCTCGACCAACGTATCGCCTCTGATCACGTGATATCAGGGGAAATTGTCGATCAGACGGGGCAGGCTTTAGGTTCGCATTCTGGTATCCATCGCTTTACGATCGGCCAGCGGCGCGGCTTAGGTCTCGGCGGATTGACTCAGCCTCATTATGTCACCCATATTGACCCTGTATCCGGTCGCGTGACCGTCGGCACGCAGGAGCAACTCAAGAGGCATGGCCTGCGGGCCAAGGACGTCAATTGGGTATCGGGCAATCAACCGGATAAAATCCAGGTTGCGGCCAAAATTCGCTATCGTCAGGATCCCATTGCCGCAACGGTCAGCGCTACCACCGCCACCACTGCAGAGGTGTGGTTTCAGGAGGCGTCTCCAGCAATCACACCGGGACAGGCAGTTGTGTTTTATGATGGAGACCTTGTGCTGGGCGGTGGCTGGATTGAGGGTCCGCTACCGTAAAGGACGCTGTATTCATGTCGCTTGCTACTTCACTTGACGTGACCTCTTCACCGCACACCTCGCGTCGTGTTGCCATCACCACCCTGGGCTGTAAGGTGAATCAGTACGACGCGGCTACGCTGCAAGAGCGTCTCTCTGCCTCAGGTCACCAGTGCGTCCCTTTTAGTGAGGCGGCCGAGGTCTATATCGTCAATAGTTGCACGGTCACTAACCAGGCGGACGCTGAGAGCCGTCAGTTGGTGCGCCGGGCGAAGCGGCGCAACCCGGATGCCCAAGTCATTATGACCGGCTGTTATGCTCAGGTGAGTCCTGAGGCTGTGGCTCACATGCCCGAAGTGGATTATGTTGTTGGGCTCAACCGGCTCGATGATCTAGTCCGCCTAGTTGCTCAGGGGGCCTCCGCCACTCAGCCGCCAGACCAGAAGGTTTTTGTCAGCAAGCTGCGGACCTCCAGGCATGAAGCCACGCCAGGCATCAATACGTTTGGAGCAGTGACCTTTCAGGGTCAGACTCGGGCGTTTCTCAAAATTCAGGAAGGCTGCGATCTTTTCTGTACGTTTTGTATTGTGCCTATGTCACGCGGGAAAAGCCGCAGTATTGCCCCGCGCGTCATCATAGACCAGCTCGACCGTCTGGCCGACCAGGGCTTTCAGGAAGTGGTCCTGACCGGTATTCATCTGGGCGGCTATGGCGCTGACCTCAATCCCCAGGTCAATCTAACTTGGCTACTCGAAGCGCTGGAGGAACGGCGGCCTGTTCCGCGTGTGCGTCTGAGTTCACTCGACCCGCATGAAATCAGTCCCACCTTGATACAGCTCCTCACCCACTCGGAGCTCCTGTGTCCCCATTTACATATCCCTCTCCAATGGGGGGAAGATTCCATCCTGGCTCGGATGCGAAGGCGATACGACACTGCCCTCGCCAGAGACATGCTGACCGAACTGCGAGAGCGCTTACCACACGCGGCCTTGGGGACGGACCTCATCGTCGGCTTTCCCGGTGAAGGCGAGGCGGAATTTGCCCAGGGAATAAGATTTTTGGAGGAAAGCCCCTTCACGTATTTTCACGTCTTTCCCTATTCAGTCCGGAACGGGACAACCGCGGCAAAGTTCACAGATCGAGTCCCCCCATCAGTTATCCAGGAGAGAGCAAGGCGGGTTCGTGCGCTCGGCGAACGCAAGAAGGCGACCTTCACCCGTCAATTTGAGTCTCAGACCTTATCTGTCCTCTTTGAGCATCAGCGGGACAGAGCCAGTGGGCGACTCAAGGGCTATAGCCGTAACTATCTCAGAGTCTATGCAGACGGCAGCGATGACTACATGAACCGAGAAGTTCCGGTGAGAATCACGCGGGCCGATGATGGGTTACTGTCCGGCGCTATTCTTCATGATGTCGCATGAGGAATGGTGCTCGCTCTTTAAGACCTATGTCTCACCCGACCGACATCACCGCCCTTCAGTCCATCCTTGGATATACATTTACCAACCCATCCCTCCTCCAACTCGCCTTAACGCATCGGTCTGCTCAGCTTGAGGAAGGCGAAGAGCAAAACGAAAAACTGGAATTCTTAGGCGACGCCGTTTTAGGACTCGTGATGAGCGACCTCCTTTTCCGTCAGTTCCCTCAATATCGTGAAGGAGACTTATCAAAGATGCGTGCCTCGCTGGTCAATGCGGAAGTGCTCGCAGTCAAAGCCCAGACCCTCTCTCTCGGAGACTGGCTGCGTATGGGACGGGGCGAGGAGCGTAGCGGCGGCCGAGGCAAACCCTCTATCCTAGCCGCAGCGTACGAGGCCGTACTGGGCGCCATCTACCTTGACGGCGGCTTCACTCCCATCACCCTGCTCGTCGCCAAGCATTTTGCCGAAGACCTGCAAGCGACAGAGCGGATGGCCGCGTTTGATAGCAAAACCCGTTTGCAGGAAATTACCCAAAAAATATTTAAACAAACCCCGTCTTACGAGGTCATCAAAGTGAACGGGCCTGACCACGAAAAACGATTTGTCAGCCAAGTGTCCATAGCCGGGGAAATATACGGGCGGGGCGAAGGACGCAGCAAAAAACGTGCGCATCAGGCAGCGGCGTCCCAGACTCTCGAACTGCTGAAGCATAAGAATCTCACGTCGCTGAAAGACGTCTAAATCGGGGCATGCTCTATTCTTTTCTACGCCCGCTATTTTTCGCCCTCGACCCTGAACACGCTCACCACTTGTCAATCAGTGCACTGAAATTGCTCCAGGCGTCCCAGCGGAGGCCAACGCCAGCATTTAGCCATCCACGGCTCGCCCAAGACCTTTGGGGCCTCCGCTTTCCTAATCCCGTCGGCCTGGCGGCCGGTTATGACAAAAATGCGGCGATTCCCCTAGTCTGGTCTACCCTGGGATTCGGGTTTGCCGAATTGGGTACAATCACAGCCAAAGCTCAGCCGGGTAATCCAAAACCGCGTATTTTTCGTCTTGCTCAGGACAGGGCGCTCATTAACCGCTTGGGTTTTAACAACGATGGCGTACGCGCCATCGCCCAGCGCTTGCCGTCCCTTTTGACTCCTCAAAGTTCTCGACCTATTCCCTTGGGGTTCAACATCGGCAAATCAAAAATCGCCCCTCTCAGCGATGTCGTGGCGGACTATCTCGAAAGTTGCGAAAAACTCCTCCCTTTTACGGACTATCTAGTTGTGAACGTCAGCTCCCCCAACACGCCAGAACTCCGCAAACTGCAGGGGACCAAACGATTGGGCCGATTACTCGAAGCCCTCCTTGCCTCTGTGCAACAGTTCGTCGAGACGGAGCATACTTCTCCCAAACCCCTCCTGGTCAAAATCGCCCCAGACCTCGACACGGCCACCATTGGAGAAATCGCCCAACTTGCTCTCTCTGTCGGTGTCTCCGGCTTGATTGCGACAAATACCACCGTTGAGCGTTCTGGACTCCGCGCAAGGTCACATGAAACAGGTGGTCTGAGTGGTTATCCCCTCGCAGCACGCGCGCACACAGTGCTGCGCATTGCCTACCGTGCGGTTGAAGGCAAACTACCCCTCATTGGTGTGGGCGGGATATTCTCGGCAGAGGAGGCGTACGAACGGATACGTGCCGGGGCATCATTGGTCCAGATTTACACTGGGATGATTTATGAAGGTCCTTTTCTCGCCCAGCGTATTGTTCGGGGGCTGATACAAATTATAGAGCGAGAAGGACTGCCCCACCTCCGAGACGCAGTCGGTAGCGACGCCTAACCTGTCTGTGTCAGCAGAGCGGTCGAGGTCAGCCTGGGTTTCATGGGCCTCCATACTCTGGCCGCGATTCAGTCAACAACACACCCCTGAGCCAAATCAGAAAACAACGCCCAGCGCTCAATGCTGCGCGGCTCCTCAATAAGACCGCTGGTCAGGCCCACGAAGGTGAGATCTCGAACCGGGTCGGTCCAGGCCATGATGCTGCTGGCGCCGGCATGTCCGTATGCCCGTGGCGAGGCGAGCGTACCAAAATATGAAGGGAAGATGCCGCTCCCGCGAACCCAATACCCCAGGCCGCGATTCGCCGGGGCGAATGGCCATTGTTTGGCTACGCGCATGGGTTCGATCAGTCGGTCTTCCATATCACCGGTATGAATCGTGGTCGCCAACTCAACCAGGGCTGGACTGAGCAAACGGACACCATCAAGCTCGCCCCCGTTGAGCCACATTTGGTAGAAACGCGCCAAATCATACACAGTGGAATACGAACCACCGCCCGGAATAGCGGCGGCCTGCACTTCAGGTGCGTTGAAGGCTTCCAGAAACGACATGGGAAACGGAACGCCACCCTCATCGAGCGCTTGGACTGGCACCCGACGTTCTTGCATGTCGGGTCGAACACCCATACATGAGTCGCGCATGCCTAATGGGCCGTACAAATCTTCTTCGCACATTTGGGCAAAGCTGCGCTTACCACCGTCTACCCGGCGGGCAATCTCAGCTAAAATCCACGACCCTGTCAGCGCGTGATAGTGGACGGCTTTTCCGGGTTCAAACTCTAACGGCTGGGCACAGATACGCGCGATCGTGGCATCCCAATCTCCCCACTTCGACATCGGCCAGTCCATCGCCATAGTCGGGAATCCGGCCGTATGAGTCATCACCTGAGAGACGGTGACACTCCGCTTGCCGGCAGCGCCAAACTCCGGGATGTAATCCGCGATTTTATCAAACAGCTTGACCTCACCCTGGTCAACTTTCATGAGTAACATCGTAGCGGTGATGGGCTTGGTAGTTGAAAACAAACAGAAGATGTCATCCGTTTTCGTCATCCGACCCTTGTGCGGTTCAGAGTGGCCCAGCGCTCGCGCGGCAGCGATCTTGCCATGCCGGGCGAGCAGAAACGCGCCACCAAACAACCAGCCTTCCTCGATTTTACGCTCTACTACTGAAAAAAAACGCTCGACTCGGGCCGGGTCCATGCCAACTGTTTGGGGTTCAACTGTTTGCATGCTTCATCCTCCCTTTGGTAAGTGTCTGTAGCGCTCCGGCTAAGCCTCTGGTGGCTTTATCGTCATTCCCATAATGTTATAGCCACCGTCAATATGTACGATCTCACCGGTAATTTTTTCAGCCATTGGACTGCATAAAAACAGCGCCACTTTGCCCGCATCAGTGTTCCGAATTTCCTCGCGCAACGGCGCATATTCGCGCATATGATTCTGCATAATTTCGAAGCCGGGGATACTGGTTCCGGCCTTAGTCGCAGTCGGACCGGGTGAAAGACCATTGACTCGGATGCGATGTGGCGCCAAGTCAAAGGCAAGATTCCGGATGATATTGTCGAGCGCGGCCTTGGTAATACTCATGAGCTGGTAGCCGGGAATGACCTTTTCTCCTGCATAATAAGTCATGGCCAAAATGCACCCGCCCCGGTCTTTCATAAGCGGGAACGCGCCCCGTGCCAGCGTAATCAGCGAATACGCACTGACATCCATGGCCAAAGCAAAATCCGCGCGTGAGATGTTCACAAAACGTTGTCCAAAAGACGCTGGAGGGGCATACGCAATAGAGTGAATCAGATAGTCCAAATGTCCAAACTCCTGACCGACCTGAGAGAAAAGCCGTTCAACCTGTTCGTCCTGACTCACATCGCACTCAGCAATCAGCGGATTATTTAGTTGGTCCGGGATATCTCCCATCATACGCCGAACGGCCTTACGCTGAATGGAGAGTGCAATCCGAGCGCCGCCATCATTGAGCATCTTGGCGATGGGCCAGCCTATGGAATTTTCGTCCAGCACACCCGCGACCAAGGCGGTTTTTCCAGAGAAGTCAAGCAAGCTTCCCACATTTTCATTACGATCAACCATTCTCCCTCCAGTTTTCCCATACGGCCCTCACGCCCTGGAATACTTCACACAAACTTTCTGCGGTGCGGAAAGGTCAGTGTCAGCAGAACGAGGAGTATCACGGCATAGAACAAACCAAAGCCAACGACGTGCTCAGACTCGCCATAGACCTGTGCCCATATCACGTATGAGATCAGCATATAACTGACGCTGAATACGACCAGATGCCAGCCAAAACGCCGCATTGTCCAGAGATGATATGCGAGGCTGCCCGCGACCAGCAGTTGTAAGGCGTGCATGAGTTGGGCAGACAGACCGAACACGCGAAAGCCCAAAATGATACTGACCGGACCTTCAGCATAGGGCCGCTCAAACGGGGCAATAATGTCCCAGACAATAAACAGGCCCGCATAGACAGCGACTAGACACGCCGCGATAGTTACCATAAGCGGACGTGTCGGACGAGACGACTGAGTGTGCGTCGCGGCCATCAAGCACAAAAATCCTCAAGGGTCTCTTTTCCCGATGTCTATTGCCCGGTGAATCGGGGCTCCCGTTTCTCCACAAAAGACTGAATCGCTTCTTTATGGTCTGCCGTATGAAAACAGTGCTTTTCTATCGATAGGGAAGTATCGAGAACGAGGTTGACCGTGTCACGGAGAATTTTATTCACCGAGACCTTGGTTCCCCGAATCGCCATACGCGGGCCATTCGCCATTCGGGTCGCAAAGGCCATGGCTTTTTCCATAAGCTGATCCGCAGGAACAACATGGTTAACAAGACCGATACGCTCGGCTTCCTCGGCTTTCACTAAGTCGCCGGTCATGAGAAACTCCTTGGCTTTGGCCGTCCCAATCAACCAGGGCCAGATAATGGCTCCCCCGTCTCCAGCAACCACTCCGACTCGGACATGAGGGTCACCAATTTTTGCGTTATCCGCCGCATAAATAACATCGGAGAAGAGCGCCAGGGTGGCACCCAAACCGGTTGCTGGCCCGTTGACCGCGGCGATAATCGGCTGTTCCACTTCCAGCATGTCGATAATGATTTTGCGCGCCTCGATGAAGAGCGCGTCCAACTGCGCGGACGTCATATCCTGGAACCACTTGATATCGCCACCCGCACAGAACGCACGGCCTTTACCCGTCAGCACCACAGCCTCTGTCTCAGTATCCTGGGCGATATCGGCAAAGATCTGGGACAGTTCGGTATGCAACTGGGCGTTAATAGCATTCAGGGCTTGCGGACGGTTGAAAGAGACCGTCAACACCTTCCCTGCGCGTTCTGCGTGGAGACATTCGTAACGGCTATAGTCCATCGGCTCTTCCTCCTTTTCTTCTTGACCAAGGCAGCCTATCATCAGGGCGGCTTATTATCGGCCAGGCAGCGTCAACGATCAAGGGAAGGTGTTATGCGGATTTACTTTTGCCGACAGGGTTTGACCTATGTGTGCCGTATCCTTCAACAGGAACTGCCTGAAGATGATATTCTTGATTGCCCCCCCGATGCTGTTCCGGAAGCGTCCCAGAACGCGGATGTCTTGATCCCAACGGTCTCACCTATCGGCAGCGATGCTCTGCGCTCACCTCGGCTGCAGCTCGTTCAGCAGTACGGTGCAGGGTTGGACTCAGTCGATATTCCGGCGGCCACCGCTGCGGGTATCTACGTGGCGAATGTGCCAACGGCCGGAACCGGCAATGCCGAGTCCGTTGCCGAGCTTGCCCTGTTTTTCATGCTCGGTCTGGCCAGAAAATACCGGCAGACTCAAGAGAGTATTCAAAACAAAGTTCTGGGGTCACCGATGGGACACGCCCTCAAGGGTAAAACAATCGCCATTATTGGCTATGGTGGCATTGGGCGGGCCCTTGCCCAGCGTTTGACCGGCTTTGAAATGCACATCCTGGCTGTTTCCCGCCGGGGACCAACGGCAGACAAGTCAGATGACGGTCTGCCCATCGTTCAGCACGTTGCGCAGGACGGGTTTCATGCCGTCCTGCGAGAAGCCGATTTTGTCATTACCGCCCCGCCTCTGAATGACGAAACGCGTGGCCTCATGGGCCAGGCCGAGTTCGCCTGCCTGAAGCCGGAAGCCTTTGTGATCAACGTCGCCCGCGGGCCGGTATTAGACTACGCAGCCCTGCTGGCCGCCCTGCGAGAAGGCCGCATTGCCGGCGCGGGTCTGGACGTGTTCTGGTCCGAACCTTTTGATCCGAACGACGAAATTTTTCAGTACAACGTGCTGGCGACTCCGCATATAGGTGGCGCAACCGACGTCAGCCTTCAGGGTATAGCGAAGCGCGTGGCTGAGAATGTGAACCGGCTACGCAGAGGTGAAATGCCCCTGAACTGTGTCAATGCAAAGGTGAAGCCGAAGGGGTAGATGAAATCTACTGAGTATTTTCGGCATACGCATATGCGGCCTGATAGACTCTCTATCAAGGACGAATGGATACAAAGAGCTATTGATATTCCAGTATCAGAGGAGATTCAGGCCGATGGACGCCTCCGTCGCTGGGTATACATACATTCAGAAGGGAAGTTACCTTAGAGTAATTCTTCTCGAAGATGGGGAGACGTCACAATGCCTTCTTCGATAGGAGCTATAAACCATGAAGGTGAAATACTTTAAGGATACAGATATTGCACTCTTAGAATTTTCCGACCGTCCGATTCAGGAGACGCAAGCAGTCAACGAGAACATCTATCTTGATCTCGACGCTAATGGGAACTTGGCCAGCAGAACGATTGAGCACACCACGACTCTGCCTGAGGTTGTCGTTCAACAGTTCGACCGCCAAGTCGCTCCATAGGTTCCACGTTTCATACTTCAGACATAAAAAGGGCGGAGAGTTTTCTCCTCTCCGCCTCGTATCGGGTTACGGAACGAATGCTACGATCGTTGTTCTGACGGGGTATACGGGGATTGGTGACCTCCGGTGTATACCTGTGTCGGTCGGAAGATACGATTGTTCTTGAGTTGCTCATGCCAATGGGCCAACCAGCCAGCCACTCGGGCAATGGCAAAGATCGGTGTGAACTGGTCGATGGGAATATCCAGCTTGTCATAGACTACGCCGGAGTAAAAATCGACGTTCGAGGCAATCCCTTTTGCTCCGACCCGCTCGCTGATGATCTTCTCAACCTCTTGGGCGACCTTGTACAGCGGATGCTCACCTTTGGCTTCAAACAGCTTGAGGGCCAGACCTTGCAGGGCGTTTGCTCGTGGGTCCTTGACCTTGTATACCCGGTGGCCCATGCCCATGATTTTTTGTTTGGCAGCCAGACGCGCTTCGATAAACGGCTTGGCATTGTCCACTGTTCCGATCTCCTGGAACATCTTGAGCGCTTGCTCATTGGCTCCGCCGTGAAGGGGGCCGGTCAGGGCGCCAATAGCCGACGACACCATGGTATACGGGTCGGCCTCGGTGGACCCGACGACCAAGCCGCTGAACGTCGAAGCATTCATCGTATGCTCAGCGTGTAGAATCAGGCATACGTCCATAATCCGCGCGTCAAGCGGGTCGGGCTCCTCCTCGTTTAGCATCCACAGAAAATTCGCCGCATGAGACAGATCGTCCCGGGGCCGGACTGGTTCGTCGCCGTGGCGCATGCGCTCAAAGGCTGCCACAATGGTCGGCATCTTGGCAACGAGGCGAATGGTCGACCAATAGCGCTGCGTTTCATCTCGGATATCCCGGGCTGGATAAAACATGCCCATCGCAGCCACCGCGGCCTGTAGCATGTCCATGGGATGACCATTTTCCGGCATGCATTTCATCATATCGAGAATGCGATACTTGACCCGCCGGTGGGTACGCAGGTCTTGGTCAAAGTTCTTGAGTTCGTCACGAGTGGGCAGTTTCCCAAACAGGAGCAGATACGCCACCTCCTCATAGGTACTCTTCTCAGCCAACTCCTCAATTGAGATGCCACGGTATTCCAGGATGCCCTCCAGGCCATTAATGAAGCCGATTTCCGACTCCATAATGGGCACCCCTTCTAGTCCGGGTACCAGTTTCTCCATACATCAACCTTTCTACACGTTCACCAATCTTTCACATGTAAGCCAGGATATGACCTTAGCCCATCTGTTTGTTAAACGATTCAAGATCAAAGTAATCGCGCCAGGCAGAGATCTTGCCATCCGTAATTTCAAATATGCCCGCCACCGGTAAGGAAATCGTCTTTGGGCCCACGACAAAGGTATCAACCCGCTCGTTCATCACCACGTTTCCCGATGAGGTGGTATGCTTGATCTCGAACTGCGCGCTTTGCGCATCCTTTAAGAACGGCTCGATAAAGGCGCGGATTGCGGCGTGGCCGACAAAGGGCTCCATGGGGATATTGTGATAGAAGCAATCTTCGCTCAGATAGCCCAACAGTTCATCCACGTTCAGGTTTGACCAGGCGTTACAGAAATCCGTAACCAATTTTTCGTTTTCTGCACTCATAACAAGATCCTCCTTCGATGTTGGCTGGACGCTAGGACCTCAACCGCCCTGCTATTCCTATCGGAAATGGGCCATACATAGCAAGCCTCTATTATCTGATTCGGTTTTTCAGGTTGTGTTGACGCCCGAGCAACCCTTGTTTACTCTGCACGGATGGCCGATTTTTATCACCCCTTTGCTCCAACAGCAGGCACGCTTCGTGCCCGCCGACCTGAAGTCAGCGAGATTCTCCCCAACCTCTTTGTTGGAGAATATCCGAGCGTTGAAGATGTTCCGTGGCTCAGACAAACCTTCGGAATCTCTGCTGTTTTAAGCCTCCAGGATGCCGAGGATCTCACCCTGAAGGGACTGGATATCGCAGCCCTTCATACCGCCTACCGCACCAATCATATAACATTCTTCCGAACACCTGCGGCCGATTATGATTGTGACAGCTTGGCTGAGGCTCTGCCCCAGGCCCTTGAGTTACTCCAGACCAACCTCCAGGGTGGCAACCGGGTGTTCCTCCACTGTAATGCCGGTTGCAATCGTGCCCCGACGGTTGCGATTGCCTATCTGCACATCTATCACGCTATGTCACTCGAAGAAGCACGCGACTTTTTTAAGGCGCGTCGTCCCTGCGGCCCATATATGAATGTGCTGTATCGTCATTTTGGCCAAGAGACCGGGTACGAAAGCTAAAAAAAGCTCGCAAAAACACTATCCGCTACCAGCAACCCCTTGGGGGTGAGTCTGACCTTTCCCGCACTCCGGGTCATAAGTCCTTTGCTCACCATGTCGGCCGCGTGCGGAAACTGCTCAAAGAAGGGCTGTCCAAACCGCCTCTCAAATCCACTCAGGGACATGCCATCTATCTGGCGGAGGTTGAGAAAGAGAAACTCGCCACGCGCCTGCTCTTGGGTCAAGTGTTCGACATATTGGTCTGCCCGACCCGTAGAGAGCGCCAACTCCATATAGGCTTTTGGATTTCGTATATTACTCCAGCGTGTCCCCCAGCCTCGCGTACACGAGAACGAATGTGCTCCAGCTCCCAGCCCGAGATAGGCCCCGCCTTGCCAGTAGTGCAGATTATGTTGAGACGTGTATCCAGGTCGGGCAAAGTTGGAAATCTCATATCGCTCATAACCGTGGGCGGCGCATGCCGCCTGGACTTGGGAGTACATGGCGATCTCGGTCTCTTCATCCACCGGTTGCAATATCCCTTTTTGTCGCATTGCATAGAATGGAGTGTTCTCCTCATAGGTCAAACCATACATCGAGATATGCTCTGGTTCACAGCCAAAGGCCTGGTTGAGATCGCGCGTCAGCAAGTCCAGCGTCTGATTTGGCACACCGAATATGAGGTCGATATTCAGGTTGAAGAACTTGGCGGCTCTGGCAAGCTCGATTGTCCGCAGCGCCTCCTCTCTCGTGTGGATTCTACCCAGCGTCCGAAGCACAGACGGCTCAAATGATTGAATGCCGAGACTCAGTCGGCTCATCCCGAGCGCCCGATATCCAGAGAGTGTGTCAAGCGAAACCGTAGCCGGGTCAGCTTCAAGAGACACCTCTAGGTCAGGGGCCAGCGGACAGTGGTCGGCGACATGGGTGAGAAAATGCTCCAGCGATGCCGGCTGAAAGAGCGACGGTGTTCCACCACCGAAATAGATGGTCTCAAGCGTTTCGCCCTGCCAGGGCGGAGCCTGCATATAGCAGGCAAACTCTTTACACAGGGCATCAATATAACGTGCCTCAGGCCAGCTTTGTGCAGCGTAGGCGTTAAAGTCGCAGTAGGGGCATTTACTGAGACAATAGGGAATATGTACGTAGAGGGAAAAGGGCACGGCTCAGCCTACTTCCTAAATTTTCTCAGGACGGCAACCACAATACCGCGTACTTCTACCTCCTCTTCCCGCGCAAGAATCGGCTCCATGCTCGGGTTGGCGGGTTGGAGGCGAATCAGGCCATCGGCTTGTCGATGGAATTTCTTGACAGTGGCCTCACCATCGATAAGAGCAACAATGGTTTCTCCGTTGTCCGCACTAGGGCGCGGCTCGACAACGATAAAATCACCGTCGAGAATGCCCTCGTCAACCATCGATGCGCCCCGGACACGGAGCGTAAACGCGTTGTGTGGTCGACGGACGAAATCAACCGGCACCGCAAGTCTCGCCTCGGTTTCCAGGGCCTCAATGGGCGAGCCCGCCGCCACTTCTCCCAGCAGCGGTAGCTCAATGGCTTCGACTGAATTTTCAGGTGGCGTGAGCTCGATGGCTCGGCTCAGGTTCCACGTTCTGGTAATCAGACCTTTGCGTTCGAGATTACTCAAATGCTTATGGACTGTTGCCAACGAGGAGAGGCCGAAGTGGGCACCAATTTCCTCAAGGGTTGGGGCATAACCATGTTCTTCAACATAGGTGGCCAGATAGTCCCAGATTTCCTTTTGTCTTCGGGTCAGCGTCATCATGCTCTCTTGTCAGCGTTATGCCAGCGAACAGAAGGCGAATCAAGCTGGCCGGCGGCACGCCGCCCCCTCTCGGCCTATTTCCATTGTCAAAGTCGAGTTTTAGTGATAGGGGCTGCGTGGGATACTGAGTGAAACGAGTCACATAATGCGGTATGTCGTTCTGATACTCGTCAACCTGCTTCTTCTTATTCAGCCGCTCTCCTCCGGCTTTGCCAAGGAGCCCTTAAAAGAAAGTCTGGAAGAATTTATAGCCGGCGTCCAAAAGGTCATAGAGCAGACGGAACCTGTTTTTCGAGACAGCATTTTGCTTCAGTGGGCAAAGCTCACCTTTGGTATACGGCAGATGACTTATAGCGTGGACACTCGCAATCCAGAAAAGACCCTGGGCGTCGTCACCTTTACCTGCACGGTGACGCAGAGCAACTTTTTTGAGACCAGGGAAGAAGCTGAACAGGCGACTATCAAAAATATGATTCCAAACGTGATCCAGTGTCGGGCAACCTATGAGTGGAAAACAGACCGGTGGGAGTACACTGGCGGCGAGACCTATATCCGCGGCGGCGACTGGAAGCCCATCCCAACCGATAAACCCGACACCTTTCCACAGCTCTACTTCGACCTGATGAAAGGTCCGCCCAACAGCCCGCCGACGGAGGCGTCACCGGAGCAGTCATCACACGCCCTCAGGCAAGAGGTCGCGGCTTGATTTCGGGAATCGATGGTCATATGGCAGATAACTCTCGTCCCGCAGCAGAGGCACTCCACTCTGTGCTGAGGAGTACCGCTTGCGGATGACGGACGCGCCTGTGCACGGCATGGGGCGCCATACCCTCAAGAGAACGCACTGATGGCTCACCCACCGAGTTCTTTCTCATCGTCTCACCAACAGAGCGTGCCGCTTCGAGCCGGCGTTGTCGGCGTGGGCTATCTGGGACGTTTTCATGCCCAAAAATATGAACGTTTGGAGGGCGTCGATTTAGTGAGCGTTGTCGATACCAATGCCGCACGAGCTGAGGAAGTCGCCCAGGAATGTCAGACCTCAGCCCAGACCGACTATCGCGCGCTGTTTGGGAATGTAGACTGCGTAAGTATCGCCGTACCAACCCAACTGCACGCCACAGTCGCCCATGACTTCCTCGTGCAGGGTATTGACGTCCTGGTTGAAAAACCCCTCACGGCAACCGGCGCCGAAGGCCGTCGCCTCGTTGACCTCGCGCATGAGCACGGCTGCGTACTTCAAGTCGGACATTTGGAACGCTTTAACCCAGCCCTCCGGTCGTTGACTGGTATATTAACTGCACCACGCTTTATTGAGTGTCATCGCGTCGCGCCCTTTATTGAGCGCGGAACAGATGTTGATGTGGTGCGGGATTTAATGATTCACGACTTGGACGTGATTCTCAGCCTTGTCCGTTCACCGGTTGTCTCCCGCGAGGCGTTTGGCGTACCCGTCCTGACGGACGAACCTGATATCGCGAATGTCCGCCTGCGGTTTGCTTCGGGCTGCATCGCGAATGTTACTGCCAGCCGGGTGGCACTCAAGCGAGAACGGAAGATGCGCGTTTTCCAGCCCGACACCTATCTTGTTGTGGATTATGGCGCGCATACCATACGCATTTGTCGCCGCGAGCCGGCAGTAAGCGAGACAGCCATGCCCAACCTCTCTTTTGAAGAGCGGGCGGTAGGGGGAGAAGACGCGCTGGAAGAAGAAATCAGAGCGTTTCTCCGTTCCGTGCAGGACCGCAGCACGCCG
Organism: uncultured Binatia bacterium (SeqCode); assembly: GCA_965243855.1. GTDB lineage: Bacteria > Desulfobacterota > Binatia > Bin18 > Bin18 > Bin18. The sequence continues at coordinate 1,960,835 of CBDEWE010000003.1, forward strand.
CTTGTCAGTGGTCTGGACGGCCTCCAAGCCTTGGAAGAGGCCGAGCGCATTGTTGGAAGCTTGGAGATTCCCTAGTGCGGATTCTGCTCGTTGCTGGGGAAGCTTCAGGTGACGTGCACGGAGCCGATCTTGTCTTAGCCCTGAAGGCACAGCAACCGCAGATTGACATCTTTGGGGTGGGTGGACCGGCTCTGCGGGCGGCCGGCATGCAGACTCTGGTCGATTCGGCAGCCATCGCCGGCATGGGCCTATTCGAGGCAGCCGATAAGCTCACCGCCCTGTTGCGAACCTATCGCGAACTGACCCATATCCTGCGTACACATCCCCCGGATTTGCTGGTGCTGATTGATTTTCCAGAGTTTAATTTGCGGCTAGCAAAAGTCGCCAAGCGGGTCAACGTCCCCGTCTTTTACTATATTAGCCCTCAGGTCTGGGCCTGGCGGAGGAAGCGGGTCTATACGATTGCCAAGCGGGTGGACCTGCTTGCCGCCGTGTTTCCGTTTGAGCCGGACTTTTATACCGCACATGGCTGCTCGGTTGAATTTGTGGGTCACCCGCTGGTCGGTCGTGTCCGGCCAACCCGTTCTCGGGCCGATACCCTGCGTCGCTACCACCTTGACCCGGATCGTCAGACGATTGTCCTGATGCCGGGTAGTCGAACGCAAGAGGTGCGCTATTTACTCCCCACGCTCCTTCGCGTAATAACCATTCTGGGAGATTCGTATCAATTTATTCTCGCCGTCGCCTCGACGCTTGACCTCGACCGCATCGAAACTGCGGTCCACTCCCACTCGGCCGCCATTCAGATTGTCCAAGGGGATACCTATAACGTCGCGCATGCCGCCGACCTCGCTATCGTAGCCTCTGGCACTGCTACGCTGGAGATGGCCCTGCTCGAACGGCCCATGGTGATTGTGTATCGTCTGGCTCCAGTGACCTATGCCTTGGCTCGTTTGTTTGTCCATGTCCCCTTCATTGGTATGCCCAATCTCATTGCCGAGCGACAGGTTGTGCCCGAGTTGATTCAAGGTGCCGTCACACCAGAGCGGATTACCACTGAGGCGCGACGGTTGCTAACCGATGCACGGGCATATAGCGTTGCCCAAGAAGGGTTGCGAGAGGTACGGACTAAGCTCGGGGAGCCTGGAGCCGCCAAACGTGCGGCGGACTTGATTTTCAATTTGTTGGCCAAGCGCTCATTGAGTCTCGCGGAGTTATGACTGTTTACCGGCGTCTGCTGTTGTATTTGCGACCATACCTCTACCGTGCGTTTCTTCCCGCAGTTGTGTGCATGGTCTTGTTCAGTGCCACAAACGGCGTATTGCCCTTTCTGGTCGAACATGTATTTGACGATATTTTTGCCGACAAGAATTTCTCTGCCCTCAAGACCCTCCCTCTCATTATTATCCTGACCTTCAGTTTTCGGAGTGTGTGTAATTTTGGTCATATCTATCTGATGGAATACGTGGGCCAACGGATCGTTGAAGATTTACGTAATACCCTGAATGCCCATCTTCAATCGCTCTCCCTGTCCTTTTTTCAGCGCCACCCAACGGGCACTCTGATATCGCGGGTAACGAATGACACTCTACTCGTTCGCCAGGCGCTCACCCAAGCCACGGCGTCAATGATGCGGGATGCGACAACGCTGGTGGTCTTGGTGACGGTAGCGTTTATCAAGGATTGGTTTCTCGCCAGTATCGCCTTCATTGCCTTTCCCGCAACCATTCTGCCGCTCATGCGGATCTATCAGAAGGTCCGTCGTTTGAGTCGCAAAGGCCAAGGCTCACTCGGGTATTTGTCAGCCTTGTTGCAAGAAACCATCCAGGGGACACGCGTGGTCAAAGCTTTTGGCATGGAAGACTATGAACGACAACGCTTTGCCGCCGAAAATCACAGGCTCTACAAGCACGCCATTCGGGCCGGACGACTCAAGGCGTTTGTACCCTCTATGGTCGAACTCCTGGCAGCCTGTGGCATTGCCGGAGTTGTCTGGTATGGCGGGCTGAGCGTTATTGAAGGGGAGCGGACCCAGGGCGAATTTGTGGCGTTTCTGACGGCCATGCTGCTGATCTATCAGCCCTTCAAGCATCTCACCCGAACGCAGACCGCCGTGCAAAACGGATTGGCTGGGGCAGAACGGTTGTTCGAGGTCTTGGACGAGGGTAGCGATGTTCGAGACCGGCCGCAGGCGCACGGCCTGTCACGCTTCAGGCAACGTATCCAGTTCCACGATGTCTCCTTTCGCTATCAAGAGGAGTGGGTCTTACGACATATCAACCTCACAATAGACACAGGGCAGGTAGTGGCCTTAGCCGGCCCCAGTGGAGGCGGCAAGAGTACCCTGGCCGATTTAATTCCACGCTTCTACGATGTCAGTGAAGGACAGATTACTGTAGACGGAACAGATCTGCGCGACCTGACCCTCGCCTCATTGCGCTCCCAGATTGCCGTGGTCACCCAAGCCACTTTTTTGTTTAATGATACCGTACGCAATAATATTGCCTACGGTATGCCGCAACGGCCCGAGGAGGAAATTATTGTCGCGGCCAAGGCCGCCCATGCCCACGACTTCATCATGGCGCTCCCGGAGGGATATGCAACCCAGATTGGCGAGCTTGGGGTGCGGCTGTCCGGAGGTCAACGCCAACGGCTCGCTATTGCCCGGGCGCTCTTGAAAAACGCACCCATGTTGATCCTTGATGAGGCGACCTCTTCACTTGATAACGAATCAGAACGCCTGGTCCAAGACGCCATCGAACGCCTGATGGTTGGGCGGACCGTACTGGTGATTGCCCATCGCTTATCAACCATTCAGAAGGCCGACCGGATTGTGGTCTTAGACAACGGGCGCATCATGGAAGAAGGACCGCATGAGGAACTCTTGGCGCACAACACCCACTACCGACGCCTCTATGAGCTTCAGTTTCACGTCGAGCCGCGTTCGGCTGCCTGACACCTATGCTGAATTCAACTCAACCTCCCGCTAGCCCTACCACGGCTGACTCTTTACCCCACCCGTTCAGCCAACAGCCACACTTCCCATTCGGCGAAGAGCTCAAAATTCGTCTCTGGGCAGGGCTCGCCTTTGCTCTGTTGTGGTTACTCAAGGTGACGACCAGGAAATGTTATATCGGTGTAGACGATTTGTTCGCGCGGTGGGAACGGGGCGAACAGGTCATCCTGGCCTTTTGGCATAGCCGTATCGTGCTCATGCGCTTTGGCTACCGCGGCTCAAAGGCCTGTATCATGAATAGTATCCACCGTGACGGAGAAATTATCACTCGTGTGCTCAAGCGCTTCGGCATTGCTGCGGTCCGAGGCTCGTCTTCTCGTGGTTGGGTCAGCGGACTCAAAGGTCTGATCGAGGCGTATCGACTCGGTTACGATCTTATCGTTGTTCCAGATGGACCCCGTGGACCTTGCCAGCAGGCCAAATCCGGCGTACTCCAGCTTGCCCGCGCCACCGGCGCTCCTGTATACCCGACCACATATAGTGCGGCGTGGCATATCAGAATTGGGAGCTGGGACCGCCTCATGATTCCCTTCCCTTTTAGTCGAGTCGTCTACGTGGTGGGGTCACCTATCTCCGTTCCAGCAGAGACGACCCCCGCGCAACTGGAACAGAAGCGACAAGAACTGGAAGAGCGTTTGCGAACCATCACCGGGCAGGCTGACACGTATTTCGCACACTCATGAGTCTCGTGATTTACAATGTTTTTTTGACGGCGCTCATTGTTATCGCTTTTCCGTTTGCGGTCATGGCGCTCATTCTGAGGCCACGCTATCGCATTGGCTTGGGGCAACGCCTCGGACGGTTACCCCCGGACGTTATCCAGCTGACACAGGGTACAGCACCGTTCTGGCTCCACGCCCCCTCTGTTGGTGAGCTCCTCGCCACCCGGCCCTTCTTATACGCGCTGAAAGCGCGCTTTCCAGACACGCCGCTTGTAGTCTCAGTGCAAACCACGACGGCCTATCAAACCGCAATCGAACGGTGTCTCGAAGCAGATGGGGTGTTCTATTTCCCACTCGACTATCCGCTTGTGAGTCGTCGCGTCCTCAAACGGATCAGACCACAGATATTCTTTTTCACCGAGACGGAAATGTGGCCAAATATGTTAGCGAGCCTTGCACGCCAACGTATACCGGCCCTCCTGGTAAGTGGCCGCTTCTCCAGACGCGCACAACGGCGCTATGGCCTGCTCTCTCCCGTCTTTCGTCCAATCTTGCAGGGCATTACCACATGTTGCATGCAGACCCAGGAAGATGCGCAACGCCTTATTGCCGCTGGCGCGGATGCTCAACGTGTGCAGGTGACAGGGAATTTCAAGGTTGACGGCGTGAATACCGGTGGAGATGTAGGCAGGGCAATCCTGGCCCAGACAGGTTTAGGCGACCGGCCACTACTTATTGGCGCAAGCACCCATGATTCCGAAGAGGCAGTCCTCCTCCAAGCCGTTCGGGAGCTTCGAGGTGATCTGCCCCACCTTCTGTTACTTCTTGCTCCCCGGCATCCCGAACGATTTTCTTCGGTCGAGGCTTTATTACAACAGCAGGACTGGCGCTATATCAAACGCAGTGCGTGCTCTGCGCCTGCCCCCCCTGACACCGAAGTGTTTCTCTTAGATACACTCGGAGAGCTTGTCAGTTTCTATGCTGCGGCTTCTCTCGTCTTTGTTGGTGGCAGTCTGATTCGAGGTCCTGGCGGGCATAGTATGATTGAACCGGCTCTTGTCGGAGTCCCGGTCTGTTTTGGTCCGTATACGCATAATTTTTCGTCGATTGTCGCAGAGCTGAAAAAAACCCAAGGAGGGATTGAAATTTACGACGCGCACAGCTTGTATGACGTCGCTCTACCGTTGCTGACCGATAACGACGTACGACAAAAGACAGGAGCGTTGGCACGCAAAACCATTGAGCAGCAACAAGGCACGGTTGAGCGCACCTTAGACGTTGTCCTTCAGCACTGTTCGACCTACGCTCCTTCCCACTCCTAGCCTGCGTATGATTTCCCTCCAGCGTCTCGTCCAGAAAATCTGGACTCGTCAGGGCGTCCTCGGCATGTTGGGCTGGCTGGTGGCTATTCCACTCTCGATCCTGTTCTCATCCATCGTCCGAGTCCGTAATTTTTTATACGAGAAGGGTATCCTTCGCACTGAGCAGCTTCCCCTTCACATCATTAGCGTAGGTAATCTTACCGTTGGCGGAACGGGGAAGACACCCTTCGTTCTCTGGCTCGCTCGTTTGCTGCACGCTCAGCATCACCGGGTCGCCATTCTCTCAAGAGGCTATAAGGGGCAGAACAAAGGAGTCACAACAGTGGGTACGGACGGTCGTGTACAGGCAACGCCGGAGGAGGTTGGAGACGAAGCTGTGATGCTGGCCAGAACCTTTTCCGATGTCGTTCTGGCCGGACGCGACCGCGTCCGGGCGGCCCGGCTGGCACAAGAAATCTATGGCGTTGAGGTATTGATTCTGGATGATGGTTTTCAATATCGATGCTTAGGCCGCAACCTCGACATTCTGCTACTTGATGCCCAGCAAAAAGAAACGTGGGTACTCCCTGCCGGTCCATTCCGCGAACCATCTACTGCCATACGTCGAGCAGACTTGGTCGTTGTGACGAAGGGGGAGACGGTGCAGCCTCAGCAGGACTATGCTGCCTCCCTTCACATACGGGAGAAACCTCTCTTTTTTGCAAACCCACGTCCGACCGCGCTTATTCACTCCACACATGGCGAGTGGCAAGAGTTGCCCTTATTCTTATTAGCACATAAGAAGGTTATGGTAGTCAGCGGTGTTGCAACTCCAGATCTGTTCCACCGTTTTGTCAGAGAAGCAGACGCGGAAATTGTAGACATGATGGTATTTCCAGACCATCATGTCTATACAGAAAGGGACTGGCAAACGACTGCATCAGCCAGCCGAGCGTGTGATTTCGTGGTGACGACGGAAAAAGATCTGGTGAAGCTTGAGAGGTTTCCATTTGCCACGGATAAGCTCGTTGCTCTCCGTATCGATATGGAGGTCAACGATGTCGAGCAGTTCTTAGCGTTTATTGAGTCTCAACTGAAAGGAATAGGAAAGCAAAAAAACGGAGAGTGAGAGCGCTATGGCAGCTCCGTTCCTTATTCAAGCCGTCTCCGACCTGCTGGCTGATATTCCTGACGAAGGGAAAACCCTCCTCGATGTCAGCTGTAAAGAAGGAGACGTTTTAGCGTCGTTACAACCTCGACGTTTCACGCTTCGGGGGACTAACTTTGAAGCCGGCGGATCGGACAAGAACGGGATCCCTATTGATTACGGTGTGGACCTGCGAGAGCGACTGCCCTACGACGATGCCAGTTTTGATGTGGTTTTGTTGATTGAGGTCATTGAACACCTGTCCGACCACCAAACTACACTCGGCGAGTTAGCACGTATTCTCAAACCCGGTGGGTCGTTAATTTTGACCACACCTAATGTTATGCGTCTGAACTCGCGGGTGCATTTTATGCTCAGCGGATACCACAAGACCAAACGACGCTTTATTCCATTTGAGACTCCCCTTAACCACGCCCATCGGTTTCACAACTACCCGATTGAGCTGCCGATTTTGTACTATCTGTGCAGGCAAAACGGACTCAGCCTGGAACGCCTGGGGCACAGCAAGGTCAAGCTCTACTCACGGTTCTTGCTGGCGACGCTGGGCTTACCCGTAATGGCCTATAGCTGGTACACGCTGTGGATACGCGAGAAAAACCCGAACCAGCGACAGGAGAACAGGAAGCTGCTGCGCTGGCTGTGTCACCCCCGTCTTCTGATGGAAGACAATTTAGTGTTGCGCCTCCGGAAAGTTGAGACCGCTTAATGGAGCGTCTCCTCGTTGCCCAGACCGGTTTTCTTGGGGATGTGGTTTTGACCACTCCGCTCCTCAGCACCCTGCGGCGCGAACTCGACCTTGAATCGCTGACCGTCCTCACGACCCCCCAGGCACAACCGCTCGTCCAAGATCACCCCGCGGTGGACAACGTTCTCGTTGATAGCAAGCGTGGGGACGGCCGGGGGTTTCTCGGCCTGCTGCAAACGGCCCGTCGGCTCCAACGCCAGCACTTTACACTGGCAGTCGGGCCGCATAAATCCTTTCGGACTGCCCTGCTGCTGGCCCTAGCTGGCATTCCGCACCGTGTGGGATTTCACCAAAGTCCAGGTTGGTTCTTGTATCATCAGACCGCCCAGCGGGACACCGACCGACACGAAGTTGAGCGCATTTTATGCATTATGCGTGCTTTTGGTCTTGAGCCCGAATCCTGCGACCGCACACCATATGTCGCCTATCCCCCAGCCACCCGGACCAACGCTCAGCGTTTCCTTGACGAGGCCCAGATTGCCACCTCCGACCCCGTGTTTATCGTGTGTCCAGGCTCGGTCTGGTATACAAAACGGTGGACAACGGCAGGCTATAGTACCCTCGTTCGTTCTCTGGCACGGCACTACGGACGCGTAGTGTTGTGTGGCGGACCGGATGACGTGCCCATAGCGCAGGAGATCGAAGATCAGGCCCAGGTGGCAGGTCTGCTCAACCTTGCCGGTCAGGCCGACCTGCAAACCTTTATGGCGCTCATTGATCGGGCTCAGGTGGTTATTAGCAATGATAGTGCGCCTATGCACCTTGCCGTTGCGCGTCAGGTGCCGGTTGTTGCGATCTTTTGCGCGACCACGCCAAGCTTGGGGTACGGTCCGTATAGCGACAATGCGGTAATCGTTGAAAAAAAAGAGGTGTTTTGTCGTCCCTGCCGTCGGCATGGTGGTCCTTCCTGCCCACGTGGCACTGAAGAGTGTATGCAACTGGTAACAGCCCACGACGTATTAGCCGGTGTTGATACGCTTCTCAAACGATCTGCGCTTCATACTGTGCAGATAAGCTACGGCCGCTAGCGTTCCCATGACACTCCAAGAACGCTTTGCCGCACTCAATGCCACAACGTCGGCAACCGCCAAAGAATGGGCAAGACGAAACAAGCAGGTTAAATCCTGGCATTTTATCTTTTCCCCTCTGGGCGCGTTCTTTTCCTCTTATCTTGGCAGGGGCGAGTGGCGACACGGAATGACTGGCTTGACGATAGCGTTGTTCGATTCCTACGCCGTGCTTGTCACGTATGCCAAGCTGTGGGAAATTCAAAACGGACTGATAGATGAGGCCCCTGAACCTCAAGGCAGCTCATCCACCCCTTCCAGTCATTCACACTCGGACGCGGCCTCAGGGTAAGCTTCTACGCACACGTCCCTGATACGATGTTCGCCGTCTTCCGCTCGCTGACACCCCCTGAAGGATTTACCGCACATACCACTGCCGGTAGCTGGTGGCTCAAAGATAGCCACGGGCGGGCACTACTGACCGTCCTGGAGGAAATCAAGGCCGGAAGGGCTGACTGCCTCCAGGGCGGGCGAGGCATAATCCAGCGTGTTCCGTTCGACAAACAGAGTTCTGCTATCGTCCGACGCTATCAACGTGGTGGTCTGGTTCGCCATCTAGCGCACGACCTGTATTGGGATCGCCCACCGCGCCCCTTTGCCGAACTCTGCACGACAGTCATAGCCCGCGAACGTGGTGTTCCGACGGTTGAGGTCCTGGGCGCTGGGGTTGAGTGGCAGTCTTTTGGATTGTATCGAGGAACCCTCATCACTCGTGAAGCCCAAGGGTTCCTTAACTGGCGGAAATGGCTGCAAACCAAACCGCCAGTTGAGAAACGGCAGGTTGTTACTGACAAAGTCTTACAGACGATCAACACCATGCATGAGAGTGGCATCTCTCATGCGGATCTCAACCTCACGAATATTCTCGTTCGGAATGCCTCCAGTCAGCATGAGGTGCTCATTATCGACTTTGACCGAGCACGCATCTTTCCCACGCCACTGCCCTCTTCCCGTCGTAAACGAAGCCTTGCTCGCCTTCGACGATCAATAGCGAAATTTGACACTAAGCAACAGTTGTTTGAACAAGGAACAACTCTTGAGGGGCAGTAGAGGGATTCCGCCAGGATCAAAAATGATGAGCTCACTAGGTCTATCTACCGTGAGAGTGGTCGGCCTCTCACGGACCCGAATTATAGCCTCTCGCCTGGAGCCAGGAGACGGAGAAACACATTTATTATACCATCCATAGCGTGACGCGACCCACTGTTGCCATCCAACCTGATCGCATTCTCATCCTTCTCTTCGGGGCAATTGGGGATGTGACCCGGGCGCTGCCCTTACTCACTCGAGTCCGGCGGGGTTACCCGCGGGCGCATATTACCTGGGCGGTGGAACCAGCAGCAGCTCCTTTGCTTGAAGCGCACCCTGCCCTCAATGAGCTCTTGCTCTATAACCGGTCTCAAGGGTCTCGGCAGTTTTGGCCCTTTCTTCAAACGATTCGGTCTAAACAGTTTGACTTGGTCCTCGACCTACAACGCCATGCCAAGAGTGGCTTGGTCAGTCTCTGGTCGCAGGCACCGATTCGACTGGGGTTTCATCGTCAGAACACTAAAGAAGGCAATTGGCTGTGTAATACACATACGATCGATCCCATTCCAGACTTTTCTCTCAAACTTCGACAATATTTACGTTTTGCGGACGCTCTGGGCCTTCCCGACGACGGGGTAACATTTGACCTCCAGCTGCGGGAGGAAGAAGAGCGCTATATAGACACCTTACTCGCCGATACCTCGCGTCCTTATGTGACCTTTTTTCTTGGCTCGCGCTGGCCAAGTCGGTTCTGGTTTCCAACGGCAACCGCTCAGGTGGCACGAACCCTCCATCAGGAGTATGATATGGGCACAGTATTGATTGGGGGGCCGGGAGAGGTAATGTTTGCGAGCCAAGTCAGCGCCGTGCTAGGGGAGGCGAAAGCGACCGATTTGAGTGGAAAAACCACCCTACGTGATCTGATTGGTATTTTTTCGCGTACCCGGCTCGGTATTGGACCAGATTCAGGCCCCATGCATATTGCCGCAGCAGTTGGAACGCCTGTGATTTCTCTGTGGGGCGCCACAAGCCCTATCCGTTCGGCACCATGGGGCTCGGAAGATCTTGTTCTGTCCGGCTCAGCGGCGTGCAGTCCGTGTTATACGCGAGACTGTAAAATTCAGCGTGCCTGTATGCAGCGCATTACCCCAGAGCAGGTACTTGAGAAGGCGCGTCACGTCCTCAATCGTGTCCAGACTACATAAGCATGGCCCAGGAATCAGGGTCCCACCGGTATGTCAGAATGAATCGTCCGAATATCCTTTTTCTCTTAATTGACTGTTTACGTGCCGATGCTGTTGTCGGCGAGGACCGGGGCGCACGGACGCCGACCCTAGACCGCCTCGCTCGTTCCGGTGTGGCCTGTACGCAGGCCATTGCCTCGGCTTCGTCAACAACGCCCTGTGTGGCCAGCCTGCTGACCGGCAGCTACTCCTTCGTACACGGCATTCGTTCGATTTTCGGGCTGAAACTGAACCCGGCAGTTCCATCCTTGGTCGACGCCTTCCGGGCATATGGCTACCATACTTGGGCGGAAGTGAGTGGCCCCCTCTTTCCTGAGACCGATCTGGACCGCGGTTTTGACGTCTATCACTGTCGAGAGGGGTCAGCCTACCTGTCCACAAATTGGGGTACAGATTTTCGGCGGCGCCTGCAAAGCCTACCGGTGCAGCAGCCGTGGTTCGGCTTTTTACACTTATGGGAACTGCATCATCGGCGACATATCCTGCCGGCCTTCCGAGGCCAGACCTACGGCCGGAATCGCTACGAGCGCGCATTATCATGTCTGGACGCCGAGTTGGGCAGACTCCTCACCGTGCTGCCTGAGAATACCCTCGTCGTAATTCACGGCGACCATGGCGAACATGTCGTCCAGACAGACCTCCAATACCGCTGGTATCGCCTAGTGCGCGATCTGTCCGGACGGAAAACGATCAAGCGAGAAGGGCATGAGATGGACGTCTCCGAGAATCTCGTCCGTGTGCCGTTGGTCTTTTCGATGGTGGGAGCTGGGACAGACTCTCTCCGCCTGCCAGTGAACAAACTCGCCCCTCAGCTCGTCCGCCAGATCGACGCCCTGCCAACCCTGCTGGATCTCGTCGGGGCTCCGGTTCCGCCTGGGATTCATGGGACGAGTATCAGGCCGGCACTGCTGGATGATACCCCACTCGGCCTGGAGGCTTATATAGAAGCGTTTTTGCGCGTCCGTTCAGATCCGCGCGATCAGCGGGTCGGCTGGCGTACGTCCGAGTGGAAATATATCTATGCCCCCAATAATCCGCGTATTCCCGTAGAGCTGTATCACCTTCCGAACGATCCTTCGGAACGGTACAACTTGGTTCACCAACGCCAAGATATGGCTGAGCTGCTTCAGCACCGGATTGAGGACATACGACACGGATCGCGTGTCGCAACGCCAGAGTTTGTTATGTCAGAGACGGAAAAGGCCGATCTTGAAAAGCGTCTGACCGATCTCGGCTATATGTAGGGAAGCCCGTTGTTGTGAGCGTTACGAGTTCCGTCAGCACGACCGTGCCCGCCATTGTCCATTCACATCTGGATGCTGCGCGAGTCACAGACCTCGTTTCCTCGCAGCCAAAACACTGGCGGCGCACCCGTATTCTCAAACAGAATACAGGCACGACAGTGACGCTGATGTCCGATTCGACCCAGTCCGTCGTGATCAAGCGCCACCAACTGACTCATTGGCGTCGCCGAGCGGATGCCTTGCTCCACGGCTCCCCGGCTCGCCGGGCGTGGCGTGGAGCACAATTGTTACAGACGCATGGCTTTCCCGTTCCTCAACCATTGGCCGTTGTGGAGAAGCGTAGAGCTGGCCTGGTGCAGGAAAGTGTCTATATCAGCCAAGCACTACCGTATCCTTCACTTTCGGACTATTGGCGGGAGTCTGCGCCGCGCTGGTCTGTGGTACAGCGTCGCCTTTTTCTCCGCGAACTGGCCCTCTTCGTGCGATCTTTTCACGCGGCCGGTCTGTATAGTGGAGATCTGAGAGACGCGAACCTGCTCGTGGAAGAATGCGAAGCGCAGCATGGACTGAGGTGGCGATTTTGTCTCGTTGATCTTGATCGCCTCAAACACTGTCCGAGCCTGACACTGCAGCGGCGCATTAAAAATCTGGTGCAGCTCGACCGGACCCTAGGCCGTCGAGCCCGGCAGACTGAGCGCCTGTTCTTTTTGTATGCCTATCTCGGTCCTCCTCTGCCGTCATCCAAGCAGCGCCGTGCCTTGCTCAGAACGTTGCTGTCTGTGCGTCGCCGGAAAGACCGCGAGTACACCAAACGAAAACGGCGTCGCGCGCTGTCTATGGCCAGCGCGCAGACACTCGGTGCGGTCCACGCTCTCGGTCCGTCTCCCAGCGTCGTCCCTCGGCGTCCTATCTCGTGCTGTATTGTCTGCTTTAATGAGGAGCAAGCTATCCGACGCTGTCTTGAAAGCGTCAAGTGGTGCGATGAGATCGTCGTGGTTGACTCCTTTTCTACCGATAAGACCGTAGGAATCTGTCAAGATTATTCAGCGCGTATCATTCAGCGTGCATGGCCGGGTTATGTCGAGCAAAAACGTTTTGCGCTCTCTCAGGCAAGCCATGAGTGGATACTCAATATTGATGCGGATGAAGAAGTCAGCCCGCTCCTCCAGAACGAGATTCGGACGGTGTTGCAACAGGATGACCCTGCATTCGACGGATTCTATATCCCACGCCTCGTCCACTATCTAGGGCGCTGGTGGTGGCACGGCTGGTACCCCAGCTATCGGCTCCGGCTCTTTCGGAAACACAAGGTCAGGTGGGGAGGTGTCGACCCCCATGAAAAAGTACTCCTGCATGGCCGTGCCGAGCGCCTGAGCGGCAACCTCCATCACTATACCTATACCGATATCAGTGACCATCTTCGCACCGTGAACAGCCTGACAGATATCTCGTCTCGTGAATTGATACTGCGGAGGCGCCAGAGGTATCTGAGCGACATATTGTTGCGCCCGTTGTGGCGCTTCCTGAGTTTTTATTTTTTCCGAGGCTGTATCAGAGATGGGCTTCCCGGCCTTTTTGTTGCTGCGACCTCGGCATTCTACGTTTTCCTGAAATATGCCAAGCTGTGGGAGCAGGCATCAGATTCTGCGCAGAGTTCGTCCCGAAACACTTCTCATGACACGCCGGTTACGGATCCTGCACGTTGACCCAGAACGGCATTGGGGAGGCGGGGAGGCCCAGGTGTTGGGTCTGACCCGCTATCTTCACCGAGCTGGCCATATCTCCCATGTTGCAACTCCGCTGCACGGCATCTTGGCTCAGCGCCTCCAGCACGACAACCTCGCCGTTCAGCCTCTCTCGGTCCGTAATCACCTTGATGGTCTGGCAGGATGGCGTCTGCGTCGTCTGGTCCGTAGGGAACGCTACGACCTAGTGCATTTCCATACGGCCAGAGCGCATGCACTCAGTCCGTGGCTCCATGCCCTGCCAGTCCGTCGCCTTGTCACGCGTCGGATGGATTACCCAATCAAGGCGGGCTGGTTGAGTCGGTTTCTGTATGGCAGGCAGGTTGACATGATCGTCGCGATCTCCTCAGGCGTGGCGGCCGCACTGGGAACCGCACATATTTCCGATAGGACTATCCGCATTATCCCGAGTGGTATTGATACCAAGCAGTTTCTGCCTACGGCCTCCCAACGCATGGCTATTCGACACCAATACGGACTCGGCGAGGATACCACAGTTATTCTCATGGCCGGTACGCTGACGAAGCGCAAATCTCCCCACACACTAATCGAAGCGGCAGCCAAACTCCACTCCGACTGTCAGCAGGGTCAGCACGCTTGGCAGACCGGCCAGACGTTATCCCTCCGTTACCTCATCTGTGGAGATGGGCCACTCCGGCCGGAATTAGAAGCCCGTGTGCGTGCGCTTGGCCTAGCTTCCGTGTTTCACTTTGCCGGATTTTGTCGAGACGTATCTGCGCATTTAGCCGCCGCAGACATTTTTGTTCACACTCCCGTTTGGGAAGGTTTGGGCGTCGCCGTTATTGAAGCGCTGGCGGCGGGTCTCCCAGTAGTGGCAAGTCGGGTTGGCGGTATAACTGAGCTCATCACCGATAGAGAAACAGGTCTCCTCATACCAGCTCAAGACCCCTCAGCCTTGTGCACTGCGCTCCTCCAATGTGTGCGCCATCCTGACTGGGCAAAGACTTTGGGCGCCCATGGACAAGCCAAGGTCTGTACGCATTTTGATATCGAGACAACAGCACGTGCTAATGAAGCCCTCTATTACGAACTCTTGGCGGCAGTGCCGTGAGCGACAGAAAGGATCGCTATGAAGCCTCCGTCTTCTCGCCACCGTCAGTCGTTCGGTAACCTCGCCGCCCTCCTCCCGCGATTCTCGCGCGTTCGGGTACTGGTCATTGGCGACCTCATGCTCGATCGTTACATTTGGGGCCAAGTCAACCGTATCTCCCCTGAAGCACCTGTTCCTGTCGTGCGTGTCACGCGTGAGAGCCTGCACGCCGGAGGAGCCGGAAATGTGGTGACCAATATCCGTGCCTTGGGTGGCAGCGTGACAGTCTGTGGCGTTGTAGGCAAGGATCAGGCGGGCCGACTCCTGCGAAGAGAATTACTGAGACAGGGCGCAAACGTCGGGGGTATGGTGACCAGCAGTCCGTATGAGACAATTAGCAAGACCCGTATCATTGCCCACAGCCAGCAAGTCGTCCGACTTGATCGTGACCCGACCGATAGCCCAAGGGCGCGCGTACGAGCGCGACTGCGGACCTTTATCCAGCGCCATATCCACGACTTTGATGTCTGTGTGGTGTCGGACTACGGCAAAGGGCTGATTGAGGCCGACCTGCTCAACCTACTGGCCAGGCTGCGAACGCAACTGGACTTTATCTACGTGATCGATCCGAAACGCCAGAATTTCGTTCATTATCGCGGCGCGAGTCTTATGAAGCCGAACAAAGAAGAAGCAGGACAAGCTACTCAGGTCGACATTGTGAATGATACAACCTTGCAACAGGCCGGCACTCAGCTCCTCGATCTATGGGACACGGAGGCCGTGCTTGTTTCTCGCGGTGAAGAAGGCATGAGCTTATTTCAACCAGATCGTCGCGCGGCCCATTTCTCAACCACCGCCCGTGAGGTCTTTGATGTCACAGGGGCAGGTGACACTGTCGTTGCCGTGTGCGCGCTCGCCCTCGGAACCGGTGCTGGGCTCGAGGCCACCACCGTTCTCGCCAACCACGCGGCTGGAATTGTGGTCGGCAAAGTCGGTACGGCAACTGTCAATAGGGAAGAATTGAAAGCCGCATTAAGGGCACTCCTGTTATGAAAAGTATGACCGGATTTGGAAATGGGAGCCTCGCCTTTTCGGGCGGACGTGCAACGGTCGATATCCGTGCGGTTAATCACCGTTTTCTCGAAGTCAAACTCCATCTGCCCCGCGGCTTTCTCGCGCTTGAAGACGAATTGCGGGCAATGGTTGCCACACAGGTCAAGCGTGGGCGGATTGAAGTTTTCCTCACACTCTCAGGGCAGACGGCGCGCTTGTACACGGTTGTTCCCAATATTGAGCTTGCTCGAGCGTACATAAAGGCTGCCAGACAACTCAAGAGTACGCTCGACCTCGGAGGAGACCTGACCCTCCATTTTTTTCTGTCCCGCCCAGAAGTGTTCCAGGTCGCCGAAGCACATCAGCCCTCCAGTACCGAGACTGAGGCGTCAAAGAAGGCGCTGCAACGTGCACTCACCGCGCTGGAGCAACACCGTCGGCGCGAAGGAAAATTTCTGCAACGCGATCTCCGCGGACGGATTGCAACCCTCGAAAAAATACGTCGGAGTGTAGGGCGGCGCAGCGCACACACCCAACAGGCCACGCGACAGAAATTGGCAGACAAGGTTACCACGCTTTTGCCCCATCTCGACTCTGATCGCCGACGCGTTCTGCAGGATGTGGCAAGTCTGGCCCAAAAGAGCGATATCACTGAGGAATGCGTCCGACTCCAAAGTCATCTCGGTGCGTTCTCCGATCTCCTTCGACTAGCCGAGCCCGTTGGAAAACGGATGGACTTTCTCCTGCAAGAGATGCAACGGGAGATCAACACGATTGGCGCAAAGGCAGATGATACGTCTATCCGCCATCTCGTCGTCCAGGCCAAGGAGGAGGTAGAAAAAATTCGTGAACAAGTGCAGAATATAGAATAACGTATGCTGGATGATGCTGATCAGTGCTTAAGCTTCTCTCGGCGTGGAATTCTTCTGATCTTGTCAGCCCCCTCCGGGGCTGGGAAAACCACCCTGGCGCGTGAACTGATTGCGAGAACATTGAATCTCGGTTGGTCAATTTCGCATACCACTCGACTTCGCCGGTCGGAGGAAGTAGACGGTAAAGACTATCACTTTGTGAGTGAAGAGACTTTTCTTTCGCTTCGGGATCAAGGAGCCTTTGCCGAATGGGCTCAGGTCCACAGAGCCTACTATGGGACAACGCGCGCAACTATTGAGAATACGCTCAACACGGGCCAAGACCTCCTATTAGACATTGATGTCCAGGGGGCTGGGCAACTCAAGTTGTGTTATCCAGATGCCGTGCTCGTTTTTATCCTGCCGCCTTCGTGGCAAAAACTAGAAGATCGATTACGCGCGCGGGAGACTGACGAAGAAGAGGCTATTACGCAACGCATTCGGCGTGCGCGGGAAGAGACCCGAGAGTTAGCCCGCTATGACTATTGCGTCATCAATGACCAGCTCGAGGCCAGTGTCGCAGCGTTACATGCCATTCTCTGTGCAGAAAGAGTCCGCGTCTCACGCCTGGACCTCTCTCCCCTACGTATCGCTTCCGCTTACTCAACGTGCGATGCACCACGCATAGGGACCGAATGAACCAGCACCGCGACTTGAGTCAAATTATTACGAAAGTCCAGTCCTATCATCCTGAGGCGAAGGTCGGCCTGATTACGGATGCGTACGCGTTTTCGGAACGTATGCATCAAGGTCAGAAGCGCCACTCTGGCGAGCCCTATTTTATCCATCCGGTTGGGGTGGCTGAAATTATTACCGATATGAAGCTCGATGTACCGAGCGTCGTCACCAGCCTGCTGCACGATACAGTGGAGGATACCTTGACCACTCTCGGTCAGATCGAGCAGCATTTCGGGAATGAGGTCGCTGCCCTAGTCGATGGGGTGACAAAGATCAGCAAAATTCACTTCACCACTCGTGAAGAACGTCAGGCCGAAAATTTCCGGAAAATGATCTTTGCCATGGCCCAGGATATACGCGTGATTCTGGTAAAGCTCGCAGACCGTACCCATAATATGCGAACGCTCTCCTATCTCAGTGAGGATAAACAGCGGGAGATTTCGTCGGAGACGCTCGAAATTTATGCCCCACTAGCCCATCGTTTAGGTATCTATTGGATGAAGAGCGAACTCGAGGATAACGCGCTGCGCTATCTACACCCGAAGGTCTACTCCGAGCTGAAGCGAAGTATTATCAAGAAGAAGAGCGAGCGGAGGCAATATATTACCGAAGTCATTGACATCCTCAAAAAGACATTGACCGAGGCCGACATTACAGCCCAAGTTTCCGGTCGCCCAAAACATTTCTATTCGATCTATCAAAAAATGCGGTCTCAGAATCTGGTATTCAGCCAGGTTTATGACTTGGTCGGCTTCCGCATTATCGTGCAATCCATGCGCGAATGTTATCAGGCGTTGGGCATAGTCCATAGTCACTGGCGTCCCGTTCCTGGCCGCTTTAAGGATTATATTGCCCTGCCCAAGGCGAATATGTATCAGTCGCTTCATACCACCGTCATTGGACCGCATGGCGAACGGATGGAGGTTCAGATTCGAACCCGCGAGATGCACCGGGTCGCAGAGGAAGGCATCGCCGCCCATTGGACCTATAAAGACGGCCAAGGACAAGAGGAAGCACAACGTTTCGCCTGGCTGCGCCAACTGGTTGAGTTACAACAGCACGTCCAGGACCCTCAAGAATTTCTCCATACCATCAAGGAAGATCTCTTTACCGAAGAAGTGTACGCCTTCACCCCGCAAGGCGACCTCAACAGCTTTCCACGGGGCGCGTCGGTTATCGATTTTGCCTACCGTATTCACTCAGAAGTCGGGAATCGTTGCACCGGTGCCCGGGTGAACGGACGTCAGGTTCCATTGCGGTATCAGGTCCAAAATGGCGATGTCGTCGAAATCATCACAACCAAAAACCAATCGCCCAGCAAAGACTGGTTAAAAATTGTCAAAACTCCGAAGGCCAAATCACGAATTCGACACTGGCTCAAAGAAGAACAACGAGAACGCAGCGTTGCCCTTGGGCAAGAGCTCCTTGAGCGTGAGTTAGTCCGTAATCACAGCTCACTGACGGCGATGCGCAAACAACACAAAATCGGGCCAACGCTAGAGGCGCTGGGATTTAACAATGAAGAAACGCTTTTTGCGGCCCTGGGTTACGGGCAAGTGACATCAGGACAGGTGCTCAGCCACCTCCTTCCTCAATTCACTGAAACGCTCGATCGGATGGCGCAGACCACCGAGCTTGAAAAAATCCGCCAGAAACTTCCATCAGAGGATTCAAGTGGGGTGAAGGTCGGTGGGATCGGGAACGTCCTGATTCGGTTCGGACGCTGTTGCAACCCCCTCCCTGGAGAACGCATTGTGGGCGTTATCACGCGAGGCAGGGGAGTCACCGTTCATACGATTGCCTGCCAGCGCCTGCTGGAAAGTGATCCTCAACGACATGTTGCCGTCAGTTGGGACCCCACCGCAGATTATACGCGTCTTGTGAAAATCGAAGTCCTGTCAGAAGACCGCCCCGGCCTTCTGACCAATATGAGTAAAGCGATCAGCACCGTCGGACTCAATATCTCCAATGCTAATGTCCGGACTCTGTCGGACAAACGCGCCCTTAATGTATTTGAAGTCCTCATCCCAAGCGCCGATGATCTTCAGCGTGTCATGCGCAACTTGGAGCGAGTGAGAGGAGTGGTCAAAGTGTCACGCGTGCCCTCCTAAAGGACGTCACACTGGCCCGCTTACCTAGGGAAGTGGGGCTAAAAAAGGGGGGGCGGCAGACGAATGGGTTAGAGAGACGGAGAGGAAAGGTGTAGGTTTTTACGCCGCCTTCACAATTTTTCCAGAACAGATACAGCGCGTACACCACAGGCGTGACACTCGTGCAACGCGGGGGAACCGAACTACTATTCCTGATAGGCAACAAGAATACGTTTAATCAGATTGGTCGTTGAAAGGCCGCCTTGATGACGGACAGCAACGACCCGTCCACCGGCGTGTTCAACAATTTCTTTACCCACAATAGCCTCGGGGCTCCAATCCCCCCCTTTGACGAGGACGTGCGGTTGAAGCTGACGAATCAAGGCAAGCGGCGTATCTTCTTCAAACAGGATGATATAGTCAACGACCTCAAGGGCCGCCAGCAGGGCCAAACGACTGGCTTGATCAAGAATTGGCCGCTTGTCTCCTTTCAGCCGTTTGACCGAAGCATCGGTGTTCATACCGACCACAAGGATATCGCCAAACGTCTTTGCCTGAGCCAGCATATAGACATGACCACTATGCATCAGGTCGAAACAGCCGTTAGTAAAGACGATGCGCTTACCCTGACGGCGGAGTCGAGCCAGATGCTCCGCCAGCTGTCCTTCAGAAAAAATCTTTTGCATAGCGGTCTAATATGGCTGTCTCGATCAGACTGTCCCAGAACAAACGTTCACAGACTTGTCTCAAAATGCGCTCTTGCCAGCTGACGTAATACCAACCAAAGACAAGGAAAACCGAAACTCGACCTCATCGGGATTCACTTTCTCAACAACTCCGAAATCAAACGTCCAACATTTCTGCGGAGAGAGGACACGAAAGAAATAGCGCGACCCAATAAATACTTTATCATTCAGATCATAGCGCGTGAAATAGGCGACTGTCAGGTATTCATTCAGACGGAGGACAACACGGGAATTGAGCTCTTTCAGAAGCCGGTCGGCAATGGTCCGGTACGAAACCCCAATACTCGTCCGTCGCTGCAGATGGCGCAGTAATGGACTCGTCTCTGGGAGCGGGCGCGGGTCCTGGAGGTATCCACCAATGCGGGCGGCAATCATGTCTCCTTGATCGACATCATATGTCGTCTCCGCCGCAAGGGTAAAGGGCGAGAATGGACGAACATGCGCACTGATATCCACATCAGAAAAATGCTGGTCCGTCTCACTCAGGCCAAATCGCTCGCCTTCTTCTCGCAGACGTCGGCTCGGGTCGTAGGCCTGGGTCACCGATACACGGAGCAGTTCACGGACGCGAGCTTGCCGATTGGAAGCGCCGGGGAGCGGGTCAAATTTTCCAAGGAGTCTGTTGGCAACACCATACACAAAGAGGCTACGCCGGTTAATCCGGTCGAGCGCATCATAGAGCGGCAGATCATCTTGACCGACCTGGGGGACGTAGGAGAACGAAACATGCGGCTCGACCACATGCTGGAGTTTACTCACCCGTCCCCAACCAACATCGAAAACCCGGGAGAGACGTGTTCCGAACTCAGCCTGTAGCTGGGCCGTCTCCCTGGTCTGCGTCTTCTTCAGGCGTTTGGAACCAGGCACGACCGGTCGCCCCCGAGCGCGGGAACTCATATGGTAGACTGTCTCCCGCCCAGTCGCCGTCACCGAACCATAGACATATCTGCCGAGGGAGAAAGGGAGCGAGATCCAGGGAGCGAGATCAAAGCGTTGACCATAGTAGCCACGATTCCGAAAGAAATGGCTACCCTGTATGGTCACCCCAGCTTCAAGACGGTCGTTCCAGAAACGGCGATGGCCTTGAAAATTAATCTGAGGCAGAACTTGAAAGGCATCATCCTGATCGTTTCGCAAATCTTGATAATAGCGCGCCTCGGAACGGAACTGAGCGTTCTTCCAGGTTTTCAGACCGCCGGCTCGGGAAGCGGTAAACCGCCGTGAACGGAGCTGATGATCTTCAAGTCCTGGATGGAAGGAGACATTGAATTCACGCAAGAAGAAATCATCACTCACAAAAAAGAAATCACTATACACCTCCACATTATCGGCCATACGCTGCCGATGTGCCCCCGTAACACTCCAGCGATCAACAGGAGAAGTCGTTGAGGCCGGTCCCCGAATCTGTTCATTAAAATATGAAGCGGAGAAATCGCCCTCCACCCGCTCACTGGGCGCATAGCGGTATTCTCCTAGGAGTCCAACCCGAGCAGAGGTTTCAATATCCGCTGTGAACGTAAAGTCCTGACTCTTACTGATTGCCCAGTAGAAGGGTTGCTCCCACTGGAAACCCCGCTTACTCGAAAAGCCGGACCGGGGCGCGAGCGCGCCACTTTGTCGTTCCTTGCGAACAGGAATCGCCCCATAGGGGATATAGAGAAGTGGGATGTCTCGAGCCCGCAGAAGCCCACCACGAAGCTTACCGGTTCCAGCCAGGGTGAGATCAAACTCGGAGGCGTCTAGCCTCCAATCTGGCTGCTCGTCGGCCTCACACTCACATGTTGTTATCGTTCCGTCTTCAATATGATAAGTCTGACCGTACGATTTTTGGAGCCTTCTCCCGGTAATCGTATATTGACGCTGAGACATATGAATGACGCCGTCTTCAATTTCACCTGTTTCATCCGTGAGCTCCAGACGTAACGCCTCAGCCTGAATATTCCCTTGCGGGTCTTGCAGCACGACATTTCCACGGGCCTGAAGCTCATTCCTGGTCCGGCTTACACTCACCGTATCTGCGGTGAGTGTCGTTTGGCCCTTGGTGACAACGACGTTTCCTTGCGCCGACACCGTCTCTCCGTCCTCTTCATAGCTCAGCGTGTCGGCGTTGACCTCAACGGGTTCTTGTGCCGAGACGACCCCTACCTCGATGAGCCAGGAAAGCGTGAACAGGAGAAAAAAAGAGGGGATTCTTTGCATGACTATCTATGCTCTCTCAGACTAGCGGCTGTTTGGCTGGGGAGATCGTGGGAGCAACACAGGCTTCGGGAAAGAGTGGCAGCACTTCTCCAACCAAGAACAACGAGCCACACACCACAAGAACCTCTTGAGGCCCGATTTGATGGAGGAGTTGGCGGCAAGCTTCCGCGGCTCCTTCAATGGTCCGCACAGAACAGTTAGCAGAAAAGGCATGTTGCACCGTGTTCGGATCTTCGGCTCGTGGTTGCGCGGCCGCTGTTACAACAACCGCAGCAGCGACCTGTTCCAAGGCGGCTACCATCGGACGCCACTCCTTATCCCGCATGACTCCAAAAAGAAAAATAGGCCGCCGATTCGGAGCGAGGTCAGGAAGTTCCGCCAGTAACGTGTGAAGAGCCTGGATATTATGCGCCCCGTCAAGAATGACAAGGGGGTGTGTCGACACAATATCCAACCTACCCGGCCAGTGTACCGATCGTAATCCCGCACGAATTTGAGCCTCTGTCACCGGGAAAGAGTCTTGGAGATGTTCCAGGCTCGCCAAGGCAATCGCGGTATTGTGTGCTTGAAATTTCCCGTTCAGAGAAGGCTGAAGATCTTTATATTGATATTGCTTTCCATCGTAGCAATATCGGCCGGAAGCGTCTTTCTCAAGCGTGAAATCCTGGCCATATGACAGAATCGCGCTCCCTTGATCTCGAGCCTTCCGATATAAAACGTCACGGCTCTCCTGATCGAGCTTCCCGAGTACGACCGGTACCGCAGGCTTAATGATCCCCCCCTTTTCGTGCGCAATATCGGCCAGAGCTGACCCCAGATACTGCTGGTGGTCAAGTCCGATACTAGTGATGATGGACACTAGGGGAATGAGGACATTGGTGGCATCGAGTCTTCCCCCTAAACCAACCTCCACGATGGCGATATCCACACGAGCTTGGGCAAAGGTGCGAAAAGCCAACACTGTCATCATCTCGAACGGAGTCAACCGAATGTCCGCCGGTTCGAGATCGGACTGAATTGCCGTCACGGTATCCACCACCTCGCGTGGAGAGATCCACCGTGTGCCAATCCGAATCCGCTCACAAAAATCGATCAGATGCGGAGACGTAAACAAGCCCGCCTTGTATCCCGCAGCGCTGAGGATGGCGTGCAATATGGCCGCGGTGGAGCCTTTCCCATTCGTGCCGGCTATATGAATGCTGGGAAATTGGCGCTGCGGGTCATTACCCAAACGAAGCGCAAGCGTGGTCCGCTCAAGCTTGAGGTCCATACGCTCGACTTCAAGTCCGTACAACCACGCCAATGTATCTGAATAGTCGGACATCCTGCCGTTCTGAATAGCAGATTACAGGATGGGACGTTATGGGGGAGAGTGAGACGCTTTGGGGATTGAGTCAGGGGTGGGTGCAGGATTGCATAAGAGACCAAGCAACTGGCTTAATATCCCACGCAAATCCTTGCGCTCAACAACAAGGTCTACCATACCATGTTCCAATAAGAATTCCGCTCGTTGAAAACCCGGAGGAAGCTTTTCCCGGATGGTCTGTTCGATAACGCGTTGTCCGGCAAAGCCAATCAAGGCTCCTGGCTCAGCAATATTGATGTCACCCAGCATACCCAGGGAGGCGGCAACGCCGCCCGTTGTAGGGTCTGTCAACACCGAGATATACGGCAACCCCGCTTCTCGCAAGCGACCAAGTGCCATAGTGATCTTTGCCATCTGCATCAGCGAGAGTACCCCTTCCTGCATCCTGGCACCGCCGGAGGCAGAGAAGAAAATAACAGGCAGTTGTTCTGCACGGGCGTGCTCGATAATCCGCATCAGTTTTTCCCCCACGGCAGTCCCCATACTGCCACCGAGAAAAGAGAAGTCGAAACAGCCGAGAGCAACACGACGCCCGTCCAGAGTTGCCACCCCGCAGACAACGGCTTCTACACGTCCCGAGCGACTGTGCGCATCAGCTAACCGTTGGGCGTAAGGTTTCCGATCGGTGAAGACGAGAGGATCGGTGGAGCGTACATGAGGCGCATGCTCAATGAACGAACCACGGTCAACGATGGTGAGCAGTCGTTGTTCAGCGGTCAGTCGGAGATGAACACCACATTTGGGACAAATAAAAAGGCGCCGCTCGACTTCCTTCCGAAACAAAATTTCTTGACACGTCGCACATTTGAGCCAAATGGCCTCCCCCTCCTCTTGACTCACCGTGACTGTCGGTTCTGCCATACTCACTCTTTCTTCAGGACTCTTCGCCTGTCGTCAGGGTCGTGGCGGGATGATGGTCACGATACTGCGCAGGGCTGTTTTGAGCTCGGCAACAAGCGCTCCCACACGCGGCACTAGATCCGGCTGTCCCAGTGATTGTTCAATGACCTGCGAGATGGCGCTTCCGACAATAGCGGCGTCAGCCACGCCCGCGACCTGTACGGCATGTTCTGCTGAGGAGATACCGAACCCGACACCAACAGGCACAGGGGAAATGGCGCGAATGCGTCGAACCATATCGCTCAAATCCGCTGGGAGTGCCGCCCGTATACCCGTCACACCCGTTACTGCGACATAATAGATAAATCCGCGCGCACGAGCCAGCACCCTCTGAGCTCGGTCCAGCGAACTGGTCGGAGCGAGAAGAAAGATCATATCCAAATCGTGGCGATCCGTCTCCCGCTTCAACTCCTCTGCCTCCTCGGGCGGGAGATCAACGCACAATACGCCGTCAACACCCGCCTGGCGAGCATCGGCGGCAAAACGCTCCCCACCGTAGCGCCAGATTGGATTATAATAACCGAAGAGCAGGATTGGGATCGTGAGCGACTGTCGTAAACGACGCACCAGTTCAAATACGTGGGACAAGGACGTGCCATGTTGCAAGGCACGTTCTGCGGCACGTTGCAGGGTTGGTCCATCGGCCATCGGGTCAGAAAAAGGAACGCCGAGTTCGATGATGTCAGCCCCTTGTCGGGCCATTTCATGGACTAACGCGAACGTCGTCTCAATATCGGGATCCCCGGCAGTGATGAACGGGATGAGGCCGACCTCTCCACGTGCCTGTAACTGGGTAAAGGTGTCGGCAATGCGCGTCATAGAGCGTTTTCGCCAAGAAAGCTGGCTACGCTTTGGAGGTCTTTATCCCCTCGACCAGAAACATTAATCACCACGATGGCCGTGGCTGGCAGTTGTGGGACGAGGGTCGCAGCATAGGCGACGGCATGAGCACTCTCCAAGGCCGGAATAATCCCCTCGGTCTCGGCCAAGAGCTGCATCCCCTCGACTGCTTGTGCGTCCTGGACCGTCACACAGCGAATGCGCTGCTGGTCATTCCAATAGCTTAATTCTGGTCCAACGCCTGGATAGTCCAACCCCGGCGCAAGCGAATGTGTTGCGGAAATCTGGCCGGTCTCGTCCTGGAGCACATACGTCTTGCTACCGTGCAACACGCCAGCGTATCCGTTTGCCATTGAGGCCGCATTCCGGCCTGCACCGAGCCCTCCGGCCTCAACCGCAACCATGTGGACTGCGGTTTCGGGGAGAAAAGGAGAAAAGAGGCCCATCGCGTTGCTTCCACCCCCAACACAAGCGATGAGGTAGTCAGGCAAACGACCTTCATGCTGAACGATCTGTTTTTTGGTCTCGCGTCCAATAACGGACTGAAAGTCGCGAACCAACATCGGATACGGATGCGGACCGGCGACTGTTCCGATGACATAGAAAGTATGCGTCACATGTGTAATCCAATCACGCAAGGCTTCATTCATCGCGTCTTTCAGGGTCTGACTCCCAGAAATGACCTCCCGTAATGTTGCTCCCAAGAGTCGCATCCGGAAAACATTAGGCGCTTGGCGTACGGTATCTTCGTGGCCCATAAAGACTTCGCACGAGAACCCGAGGAGGGCCGCAACGGTCGCCGTTGCAACCCCGTGCTGACCAGCCCCGGTTTCGGCAATAAGTCGCCCTTTCCCCATACGTTTTGCCAATAAGGCCTGACCGATGGTGTTATTGATCTTATGCGCACCGGTATGACATAGATCTTCGCGCTTGAGATAGACCTTTGCTCCTCCAAGCCGCTCAGTCAAACGGGCGGCAAAGGTAAGCGGTGTCGGTCGGCCAATATATTCACGCTGGAGTGCGCGAAGTTCTCGCTTAAACGTCGGGTCTCTGCGGCATTGGCAATAGACCTCTTCGAGCTCAAGCAGAGCCGGCATCAGGGTCTCCGCTACATAGCGGCCACCATAGAGACCAAAATGTCCATGTTTATCAGGCAGCTTTGGCATTATTGATGAACGCGTACAGTTTTTCAGCGTCTTTCCGTCCGGGAACTGACTCAACACCACTGGCAACATCGACGGCCCACGGCCGCACAGTTTCAACCGCAGTGGCTACATTCTCTGCATTGAGCCCCCCCGCCAAAATCGTCCGATCCAGGGTCAGCCGAGGAAGAGTCGCAGCATACCCCCAGGCAAAGGTCTCGCCCGTCCCTCCGTATCCGCGAGAACTATACGTGTCAAGGAGGAGGTAATCAGCCTGAATCCCTTCGAGTTGCTCAGGGAGAGAGGTCTCTGAGCCGACCCGAATCGCCTTGATGGTCGCAACCGACCAGTCCGTCAAGGCAGCAGCGTCCTCATCACCGTGGAACTGGACCGCGTCAAGCGAGAGAGACCGAATATAGGCAGCGATATGCTGCCGCTCCGCATTAACGAAAACACCAACACAGCGAATATGCTGAGGCAGAATGCTTTGGATCGCTTTGGCAGTTGACTCAGAAACAGAGCGTGGGCTGGGCGGATAAAAGTTCAGGCCAATCAGATCGGCGCCGGCCCGCACGGCAAGCCGGGCATCAGCGACCGTCGTAATACCACAGATTTTGACGCGGACGGACATGGGGAGACTACAAGGAATATACTAACAGCGAGCGGAGCGGCTCTCCAGGGTCTGGCGCCGCCATAAAGGTCTCACCGATTAAGAACGCCCGCACCCCCTGAGCCTCGAGTCGGTTTAATTGATGCCGGGTTGACAGTCCGCTCTCAGATACCACCAGTACGTCGGAGGGCAGACTTTGCACCAGACGTTCAGTAGTCTCAATCGTCGTATGAAAGGTACGCAGATCCCGGTTGTTAATACCCAGCAAGGACGCGCCCTGGGCCAGGGCGCGCTCACATTCTGCTTCATCATGCACTTCGACCAGACAGTCGATCCCTAGTGTTTGAGTCAGATGCATCAGGTCTTGTAGCTGAGCGTCTTCGAGAATCGCGACAATTAAGAGAATAGCACTCGCTCCGTAGGCACGAGCTTCGTACACTTGGTAGTCATCAAAGACGAAATCTTTTCTGAGGAGAGGGAGTGCAACCTGCTGGCGAATCTGTTTGAGATATTCGAGGCTGCCCTGGAAAAACTTCTTTTCCGTAAGCACAGAGATGGCCGCTGCTCCCGAGGATTCATAGATACGGGCGAGAGCGAGGGGATCAAAGTCTTGCCGGATCACACCCTTGGAGGGAGATGCCTTTTTTATCTCGGCAATAATCGTCCGCCCGTTCCAGGTAGATAAGGTCTGGAAAAGATCAGGCGGCTGAGAGTGAAACAGCGGCATGTCTTGAAGCTGGCCGAGCGACACCTGCCGTTTTTGGAGTATGAGTTCCTCGCGTTTATAGGCCACGATGTCGTCAAGAATCATACCGTTTCCCTGTGGGTCAGCGGGATAAATCGTTCCAGTGTCTGGGCCGCGGCTCCACTGTTAATCGTTTTCCTGGCAAGCGCAATCCCATCTGCTAGTGAATCCGCCGCATTCCCAACATAGAGGGCTGCTCCAGAATTGAGCAATACAACGTCTCGATGGGGGCCTGGGGTTCCCGCTAAGACCGATCGGATGATATCTGCCGATTCCTGGGCACTTGAGACCTGGAGGGCGGTTAACGGACGACACAGAAAACCGTAATCCGTCGGATTGATGTTATACGTCCGAACGCCCTGTGGTCCCCACTCAGCAACTTGCGTCGGGCCGCTCAGCGACACCTCATCCAGCCCATCCTCTCCATGCACGACCAAGCCGTGCTGACAGCCTAATCGTCCGAGTGCCGCGGCTAGCGGCTCAACCCAACGCTGGTCAAAGACACCAATGAGTTGATATTGCGCTCCCGCCGGATTCGTGAGAGGCCCAAGGATATTGAAGATGGTCCGTATCCCAACTTCCCGACGTGGGCCAACCGCATGGCGCATAGCTCGATGAAAGGCTGGGGCAAGCAAGAATCCGAAGCCGACTTCCTGCATGCAGTATGCCACCTGCTGTGGAGACAGCTCAATACGCGCGCCGAGGGTTTCTAAGACATCAGCACCGCCAACCGTTCCAGACATTGCCCGATTGCCATGTTTTGCCACACATAAACCCGCGGCGGCAACTACAAAAGCGGCACAGGTCGAAATATTAAACGTATGGCAGCCGTCTCCCCCAGTGCCACAGGTATCAATAACCGCGCGTCCCGGACGAACTGGTGTCGCCATGGCGCGCATAGCCCCAGCCGCCCCAGAGATCTCGGCGACGGTCTCACCTTTGATGTGGAGCGCGGTCAATAGGGCTCCAATCTGAGCCGGAGTGGCCTGCCCATCCATTAAATCGGTGATGACGGCATGCATCTCTTCTTCCGTCAGATCTGCGCCGGCAACCACGTGGGCGATGGCATCTTTGACCGTCATGTACACAGCACGAAGGGTTAATCTGGGACTAGATAGGCCTGGGCGAATTTCTCTTCACGTCGAAAACGCGCAGCCACACGCTGGGCCTCGTCTTGGGGAAATGTTCCAACGCGCAAACGGTACAATGTTTCTCCGTTCTTTGTCAGCCTGTTGACGGAGGCGGTATAGCCTCGTCTACGGAGTTCCGCGGCAAGTTGGCGCGCCGTACTTGGGCTCTTTGTGACATGAACCTGAATGCTCCACCCACCCGGAACCTGCGGCTTTTTTTGGTCTTGCGCTTTACCTTCGCTTGGAGTGGGCGCGGTCAGTGCGATCTCTCGCTTTTTGTTTTGCGACGCCTGCGCTGAATTTATAGAAACACTCTCTCCAACGGGTGGAGCTGGAGACATCGTCTGCGGCTGGCCATTCTGAGTCTTCTTCTCCGAGAGCCTTTTTGAAGTCAGCGGAAAGGCCTGAGGCGCAGGACTCACAGACACGTTGTGGTCAGCAGGCTCAACCGGAAAGCGTACGGTCCGCGTCTCCCGGGCGGTTTTATACGCCTGCACTTCTTTTCCGATATAGATCCCAAAGGCAAAGACAAGAAGAAAGCTCACCACGACACTCACGCATACGATACACCCCTCGGGGAGATTAAAGTGAAAGGCATACTGCCGGACAGCCATGGCGAGTCCTTCCTCCTATTTCTTCATATACACCTGACTTATCCGAGAGAATGACAAAGGGGAGCAACGCTCCCCCTTCCCGACTCGTCCACTGAGGTATGCGCTTCGAGGAGATGTTCAGATTCTCGAATCATCCCGGCTGGCGCCTCGACTCCCCGACCTTGCTTCTATGCGCTCCCAGCGCCTCCTCCAGTTGAGGGAGCACTTGCCCGTTCCGTAAACTCGACAAGTGAGACTGGAGCGGCATCTCCACGGCGAGGACCTATCTTCAGCACCCGTGTATATCCACCCGCCCGACCCTGAAAGCGTGGAGCAACCTCATCAAACAAACGTTGGACCAGTTTTCGGCTACCGAGATACGAAAAGGCAAGGCGGCGCGCATGGACCGAATTCTTTTTCCCAAGGGTCACCAGACGGTCCGCCCAGCGGCGGAGTTCTTTGGCCTTCGCGTCAGTCGTTCGTACTTGTTCACGCAGCACCAACGCCTTCAACAAGTTCCGCAGCAGCGCCTTTCTGTGCGCTGCCGTACGGTTCAGTTTTCGCCCGGCTTTCAGATGTCGCATCGTCCTCGCTTCCCTGCTGCTCCGAGACTCTGGCTAGGCCAAATTGCCCTCGCGGGAGACTCGCATTCGATCCAACTCTTCCCGAGGGGGGAATGCTTCCAGATGCATTCCAAGTTCTAAGCCCATCTCATGAAGTAATTCTTTAATCTCGTTGAGTGATTTCCGTCCGAAATTCTTCGTTTTGAGAAGTTCGGGCTCGGCCTTGACAACGAGTTCACCCACATAGCGGATATCTGCACTTTGGAGGCAATTGGCAGAACGAACCGAAAGTGCCAGTTCTTCAATGGGTCGAAAAAGATTTTCATTCGTCGGTGACTGGTCTTCCTGTCCCGGGCGCTCTTCTTGGCTGTCGATCTCTTCTGTCGTACCAGAAAAAATCGATAGCTGATCTTGAGCGATCCGTGCGGCCGCAGCTACCGCTTCTTTCGGCTCAATACTGCCATCGGTCCATATTTCAAGCGCCAGCCTTTCGTAGTCCGTCCGCTGACCAACACGCGCGTTGGTGACGGTGACATTGACCTTTCGAATAGGGGAAAACACCGCATCAAGGGGAATTGTGCCAACGGGACTCTCTTCAGACTGATTCCGGTCAGCCGCCATATATCCGCGCCCTGTGCGAATCTCGGCTTCAACTTCGAGCTTTCCGTCTTTGCTCAGTTTCGCAACATGGGTCTCTGGATTGAGAATGTCAACCTGAGGACCCACGACCAAATCTCCAGCACTCACACTCTTCGCACCATTGACCCTCAGGGTGGCCGTTTCCATATCGCTGTCGTGGAGACGGAATCGGACTTCTTTGAGATTCAGAAGAATATCTGTGACATCTTCCGTGACACCAGGAATCGTCGAGAATTCATGCACAACATCTTGAATCCTGACCTTGGTGATGGCCGCCCCAGGCAAGGAGGAGAGAAGAATTCGCCTCAGGGCATTGCCCAATGTTGTCCCGAATCCACGTTCGAAGGGCTCACCGATAAAGCGGCCATATGTGGGGGTTAAGGTTTTGTCTTCAACATCGAGTGTCTTGGGCTTGATGAGATCACTCTCCTGCATGCTGCTCCCTCTTTCGTCCTGCATCCATGCCTAATACGATCCGCTACGCCAATCCGTTGCGCTAGACTTTCGAGTATAGCTCAACAATAAGCTGTTCGTTGATAGGCAAGGTGATCTCCGGCCGAGCCGGTAGAGCACGGACTTTTCCAGAAAAAGAATCCGTTTGGACCTCAAGCCATTCTGGCACTCCGCGTCGCTGGGCAAGCTCGACGGATTCTTGGATACGGGTGATTTTTCGGCTCGCCTCGCGTACTTGCACCTCGTCCCCGGCCTTTACACAGTACGATGGAATCGTCACTCTTCGTCCATTGACGTGAAAATGACCATGGCGTATCAACTGGCGAGCCTCTGAGCGTGAGGTTGCAAATCCCATCCGGTACACCATGTTATCGAGACGACTCTCGAGAAGAATCAAAAGATTTTCCCCGGTGATTCCACGTTGGCGCTCGGCTCGCTCGAAAAGACGACGAAACGGCCCCTCAAGCGTCCCATAGATACGCTTCAGCTTTTGTTTCTCTCGCAACTGAACGCTGTACTCGGTCGCCTTTCTTCCTCTCCCTTGACCGTGCTGTCCCGGCGGATAGCTTCTTCTCTCAATTGCACAT
Organism: uncultured Binatia bacterium (SeqCode); assembly: GCA_965243855.1. GTDB lineage: Bacteria > Desulfobacterota > Binatia > Bin18 > Bin18 > Bin18. Next base: position 1,992,352 of record CBDEWE010000003.1, read on the forward strand.
TTATCCGTGTAACACCGTTCGCCTTTCAGAAAGAGTTTCAACCCTTCTCGACGGCAGAGACGGCAGGATGGGCCTCGATAGCGTGCCACAAAAACCTCCTGATCTGTATCAGCTCCCAGCTCGCACACTCGGTCTCTTAGACTCTGCGACGCTTGGGCGGACGACAGCCATTGTGAGGGATAGGCGTGACGTCCCGGATGAGACTCACCGCAAACCCGGCGGACTGGAGTGCTCGCAGAGCGGATTCTCTCCCGGAACCGGGCCCCTTCACGTGCACTTGAACCGAGCGCATACCGGCATCGGCCGCTTTACGCGCCGCGCTCTCCGCCGCCATCTGGGCGGCAAACGGCGTGCCCTTCCGTGACCCCTTCAGGCCCACGCTCCCCGCGCTCGCCCAGGCCACAGTATTTCCTTGCGGGTCGGCAATGGTCACAATAGTATTGTTGAAGGTCGAGTAGATATTCACCACACCTTCTGGAATGTTTTTCCGAATTTTCTTCTTCCGTGAGACAGACCGCCTCGCAGCCTTTGCCATACAGTGCCCCTCTCCTCACGCCATCCACTATTTAGGAGTAGGCGCGACTTTCTTTCCGGCAACGGTCCGTCTCGGTCCCTTACGCGTCCGAGAATTATTTTTTGTCTTTTGACCGCGGACCGGCAGATTTCGGCGGTGTCGGAGGCCCCGGTAGGCCCCAATGTCAATATAATGTTTAATATGACTCGCAACATCGCGCCTGAGGTCTCCCTCAACACGGTGGTCTTGATCGATAGCCCGCCGGATATTTACGATCTCATCATCCGCCAACGCGTCAGAATTTGCGTCTGGGTCAACTCCCGCCTCGGCCAAAATTTTGAGGGCGGTGACCCGTCCGATCCCATAGATATAGGTGAGACCGATACCGATTTTCTTGTTCCGGGGTAATTCGATACCTGCAATCCGTGCCATACGCCTTCTCCACTCTTGCTTTTACCCGCGTCGGGAAAACACCTAGCCCTGTCGCTGCTTGCATCGCGGGTTCTCACAGATGACCCGTATAATGCCCTTGCGTTTAATCACCTTACACTTTCGACACATTGGTTTCACAGAAGCCCGAACTTTCATGCCAACCTCATTTCTATTCTTACCTGAAAACGGTTCCGTGTATGAATACTTTTCTCTTACATGCTACTGAGCACCACTGGTCCATCTGCCAAGATCGCAACCGAATGCTCGAAGTGCGCCGAGAGGCTGCCGTCTTTTGTCACAGCAGTCCACCCATCCTCTAGCATGGCGACCTCCGGAGCGCCCATATTCACCATGGGCTCAATCGCGATGACCATTCCTTCGCGCAAGCGGACACCCCGGTTCCGCATGCCATAATTGGGGACAGGTGGGTCTTCATGCAGCCTACGACCAATGCCATGTCCAACAAATTCTCGCACAACAGAGAAGCCATCTCGCTCGACACGCTCCTGAACTGCGGCAGATATATCGCCAAGACGGTTGCCAATACAGGCGTGGCCTATTCCTGCTTCAAGGGCGACGGCAGTCGTCTCTAAAAGCTGCCGAACAGACTGACCGACCTCTCCGACCGCAAAAGATACTGCGGCGTCGCCATAAAATTCATCATACACTACACCAAAATCCAGGCTGACAATATCCCCGTCTTGAATGATCCGCTGGTGAGAGGGGATACCGTGGACGACTTCGTTATTCAAAGAGATACAAATATGGGCCGGAAACGGAACAGAACCGTTTCGAATCGTATACCCTTTAAATGCGGTTTGAGCCTTCTTTTTTGCAATCCATTCTTCCGCGATACCATCAAGCTCTCCGGTTGAGGTACCCGGCCGAACACGCTGCCGTATTTCGCTCAAGATTTCTGCAACAATGCGATTCGCAGTCCGCATTGTCTCTATCTCTTCAAGGGATTTCAGAAAAATCATCGGTGAGAAAATCGGACAGCGTCCTCTACCCTCGTCGCCCTCTGATGCGCCCGCGCTTCATGAAGCCTTCATAGTTTCTCATGATGAGCTGTGTTTCAATCTGCGCTACTGTATCCAAAGCGACGCCAACGACGATAAGCAGCGCCGTTCCCCCAAAGAAAAATGGTACATTAAAAGACCCCACCAGAAGGTTAGGCAAAACACAGACGATGGAGACATAAATTGCTCCCGTCAACGTTATCCGACTTAAGACCCGATCGATATAGTCCGCTGTGCGTTGCCCAGGACGGATACCAGGAATAAATCCGCCATTCTTTTTCATATTGTCGGCAACATCAGTAGGGTTGAAGACAACAGCCGTATAAAAATAACAGAAGAAGATAATCATCGCGACATAGCTGACGTTATAGATCGACCCGCCCGGCGTCAAAACATTCGCAACGGTTTGGGCCCACGGATGGTCGGCAAAGCCGGCGATAGTCGCCGGAAAAATCAAGACCGAGGAAGCGAAAATCGGGGGAATCACTCCAGCGGTGTTCACTTTCAGTGGCAGATGAGAACTTTGCCCACCATAGACTCTTCGACCTATAACCCGTTTTGCATATTGCACCGGAATGCGGCGCTGCCCGCGTTCCATAAAAATCACTGCGGCAACGATGGCCACCATGCCGACTAACAGGAGCAGTAATAAAAGGATGCTTAATTCGCCCTCTCGAACAAACTCCGTCGTTGCGGTCACCGCTGAGGGAATACTAGCGACAATACCAGCGAATATGATGAGAGAAATGCCATTGCCAACGCCACGCTCGGTAATCTGTTCGCCTAACCACATGATAAAAGCAGTACCGGCGGCCAGCGTAATCATCGTCATGAGACGAAATCCCCAGCCTGGATTAAAAACAACTAAGCTCCCGCCAGGTGCCTGAATCTGTTCGAGTCCGATACTGATAAACAGCCCTTGGAGAAGAGCTAAACCAACAGTGCTGTAGCGGGTGTACTGAGTAATCTTACGCCGGCCTTGCTCCCCTTCTTTTGACAAGCGCTCAAGAGTTGGGACCACGACGGTGAGAAGTTGGAAGATAATGGAGGCGCTAATATAGGGCATAATGCCCAGGGCGAAGATGGAGAAACGCTCAAGGGCACCACCAGAAAAGAGATTCACTAAGCCAAAAACAGTGCTGGCCGCTTGCTCGAAGAACGCCGCAAGCGCCTCTCCATCAATACCTGGAGTGGGGATTGCCACGCCGATACGGTAAACGGCGAGCAAGGCAAAGGTAAAGAGGAGCCGGCGGCGCAGGTCTGATATCTTTGTCGCGTTTTGTAAGCCTTCGAACATGACTACCCGACCTCGGCTGTCCCCCCCAGCGCGGTAATCTTTTCACGCGCTTGCGCACTAAAGGCATGGGCTCTTACAGTCAGGGCCTTTGTCAGTTCCCCCTTTGCCAATATTTTGACTTTACACTTACGACCACTCACGAGACCAGACTGGCGAAACACATCAAGGTCAACGACGCTACCGACCTCAAAGCGCTCCAGACTCCCAATGTTAATAATGGTGTATTCTTGTCGAAATGGATTGTGAAATCCTCGTTTGGGCAGCCTGCGAGAGAGCGGCATTTGTCCACCTTCATAGCCCGGTGGAATATTTCCACCGGAGCGCGCGCCGCTTCCTTTATGCCCACGGCCTGCTGTTTTGCCGAGCCCAGAGCCTGGACCGCGGCCGACCCGCTTTCGTTTTTTCATCGACCCAGGGGCAGGCTGTAAGTGACTAAGATCCATTCTCACGCACCTCGATAAGATGAGATACCTGATTCACCATCCCTTGGAGTGAGGGCGAATCGTTTCGCAGCACGGTCTTTCCAACGCGGGTGAGGCCGAGGCTACGCAAGGTCTCGCGCTGGCGCCGCGTACCCCCAATGGCACTTCGCTTCAAGGTGATGGCTAAGACCTGCCCTTTTCCTGCGTCGGCCATGCCCTATCCTTTCATACTCAGCGCGGGTTTCCCTCTCCGCTCGGCAACCTGCTCCGGACCGTCCAGACTCTCCAGGGCAGCCAGTGTGGCCTTTACAGAGTTATGCGGATTCGTCGATCCGAGACATTTTGTGAGTGCGTTCCGTACGCCAGCCAATTCCATAACGATACGCACACCGCCACCCGCGATGAGGCCGGTACCGGCCGCGGCAGGTTTGAGCAACACCTTGCCCGCACCGTGCCGACCAATAACCGCATAGGGTAACGTATCTTCGACGAGCGGAACGCGAATCAAAGACTTCTTCGCGTGCTCAACGCCTTTCCGGATGGCTTCTGGGACTTCGTGGGCTTTCCCCAAGCCGTAGCCAACATGTCCCGCACCATCCCCAGCTACAACAACGGCGCTGAAACTGAAACGGCGTCCACCCTTGACCACTTTACTCACACGATTGATATGAACGACCTTCTCTTGAATATCGAGTTCGTCAGGATTAATCCGATCATCGTCAGTCGCCACAGGCATACTCCTTAAAGTTGTAGGCCAGCCTCGCGCGCCGCATCGGCGACCGCGCGGACCTGTCCATGAAAGAGGAATCCGTTCCGATCAAAAACGACGGTCTGTATCCCCTGCTCTTGACACTTTTTCGCAATGAGCTGTCCCACTTCTTTTGCTGCAGAGACCGTCGCCGCCTTTTGCTGCATACGTTCCTTGAGGTCTGCCGAAAGGGTTGAGACGGACGCTAAAGATCGACCACTCTCATCAGAGATTACTTGGGCATAGAGATGCTTATTGCTGCGGTAGATGCATAAGCGCGGTCGGCTGTCCGTCCCACGCACTTTTCGTCTTATCCGCTTTCGACGGAGCAGGCGGCTCCGTTCACGAGGGTTCGTCCCAGCCATTCCTATCCTCCAGCAACAGCGGTCTTTCCAGCTTTTCTCCGCACGTGCTCGTCTATGTATTTAATCCCTTTTCCCTTATAGGGCTCAGGTGGCCTCAGCCGACGGATTGATGCCGCAACTTCTCCGACCAGTTGTTTATCAATACCCTCAATTGTAATCTGCGTCTGACGATCAACCTTAGCGCTGACCCCCGTAGGCAGTTGGAAGAAAATAGGGTGAGAAAACCCGAGGTTCAACTGGAGGGTGTCCTTCACCGCGTCGGCCCGATATCCAACCCCATTAATTTCCAGCACCTTTGAAAACCCAACCGAAACCCCTTGAACCGCATTGGCGACAAGCTTTCGAGTGAGCCCTTGCCGTGCTTTAGAGCGGCGAGAATCATCCGCCCGTATCAACAGCACACTGGATGTCGTAATTTCGACCGAGAGCGCGGCGTCAACCGGCACTTGCAGGACCCCCTTTGGCCCTTCAGCCGTCAGCGTTCCCTGGTCGTATGAAACTTTTACCGCATCCGGCAGCAGGACCGGCTTGTGCCCAACACCAGACATACGTTATTGTCCTCTTTCTCCTTTACCACGCACTACACAGGACTTCCCCACCGACACGAAACGCGCGAGCGTCCCGGTCAACGATAACGCCACGAGAGGTCGACAGGATGTTCACTCCGAGTCCATTCCGCACGGCGGGGATAGCATCTGCCCGTACATAGGTTCGTAGGCTCGGCTTACTCACGCGCTGTACCCCGTGGAGTGCGGGGCGTCCTGCGTCATCATACTTGAGCTCAATGATGAGACAGGGAAATCCGTTATCCTCAACGCTGCGATAGTTCTGGATGAAGCCTTCAGTGACAAGGATTTGAACAATGGCTTCCTTGATACGGGAGCGCGGCACCGAAACGGTCTTTTTCCGCGCCCGTAACGCGTTGCGGATACACGTCAACAAATCGGCAATAGGGTCAGTCTGCATAAATCCTCTTCCCTACCAACTTGCCTTGGTCATGCCAGGAATTTGGCCCTTCAGCGCATAGGTCCGCAAGCAGATACGACACATACGGAATCGACGATAGAAGCCACGGGAGCGACCACATAGTGGACAGCGATTATATTCCCGAACGCGAAATTTCGGCTTCCGTTGTGCCTTTACGCGCAAACATGTTCGTGCCATAGCTCTTAACTCCGAAAAGGCATGCCAAGGGCTCGCAGTAACGCACGCCCCTCTATATCTGTTTTTGCCGTCGTTACCATAGAGACAGTAAACCCTTTTATTTGATCAATCTTATCCAAATTTATTTCAGGGAAGATGGTATGCTCCCGAATCCCGAGAGAATAATTCCCGCGACCGTCAAAAGAACTATCGGATATGCCTCGAAAATCTCTCACCCGGGGAAGTGCCACATTGACCAGGCGGTCAAAAAACTCATACATGCGCTCCCCGCGTAACGTGACCGCGCACCCGATCGTCATACCTTCCCGGAGTTTGAAATTCGCAATCGATTTGTGAGCCCGAGTGACCACCGGTTTCTGTCCCACAATAAGGCCAATTTCCTCGACACTACTTTCGAGCAATTTGGCGTTTGTGGCTCCTTCTCCCAGCCCCATGTTGATAACAATCTTTGACAGACGAGGGACCTGCATCACGTTGGCGCACCCCAACTCTTGCTTCAGAGCGGGAAGTATTTGTCTATAGTAGAGATCTTTAATACGAGCCATAAATATCAGTCCAACACATTCCCGGTTCGCCGACTCACCCGCATCTTCCGTCCATCAACGACCCTGAACCCGACCCGAGTCGGGCGCCCGTCTTGAGGATCGACCAGCATCAAATTTGAGAGATGAATGGAGGCCTCTTTTTCCAATATCCCGCCAGAGTCCTGTGGCCCACGCGGCTTGACGTGGCGCTTGACCATATTGAGGCGCTCAACAACAGCTCGCTCCTGTTGCGGCTGTACCCGGATGACCTTTCCTATTTTTCCTCGCTCTTTTCCGGCGATAATCATCACAGAATCATTTTTTTTAATGCGTGCAGCCATGGCCTGTCCTACAGCACCTCTGGGGCGAGGGAAATAATTTTCATAAAACGCTTCGCCCGTAGCTCGCGCGCCACGGGTCCGAAAATACGTGTTCCAAGCGGCTCACGCTGATTATCGAGCAGCACGGCGGAATTGGTATCAAAACGAATATACGAGCCATCTGGACGGCCGAGTTCCTTAGCCGTTCGGACAACGACAGCGCGCATTACATCGCCTTTTTTCACTTTCGCATTAGGAATGGCTTCCCGGACTGAGACAACCACTTCATCACCAACCGACGCATACCTCCGACGTGTCCCACCTAGGACACGAATACACCGGACGCGTCGTGCCCCCGAGTTATCGGCAACGTCAAGAACGGATTCCACCTGAATCATACGCCTACCTCTTTACTATACCGTCCCTGATGTCTCCGACTTCAATACCGCTCGTACGCGCCAGCGTTTATCTCGGCTGAGGGGTCTCGTTTCCGTAATGGTGACAAGATCTCCAGTCCGGCATTCGTTGGCGGGGTCGTGCGCCTTATATTTTTTCCGTTGGCGAATATACTTCTTGTACATCGGATGACGGACAAGCCGCTCAACTTGGACCGTGACAGTTTTATCCATCTTATCACTGACGACGACCCCTTGTCTGACTTTCCGGTTTCCAGGCACACCTAGCTCCGTTCTTTACCCGCGGTGCGAATACGTTCGCGTTGTATGGTCTTTACCCGAGCAACATCTCGACGAATTTTTCGGATTCGCATGGCGTCTTCGATTTGCCCTGTCCCTCTCCTCAAGCGGAGACGAAAGAGTTCCTCACTCAGCTCTTGTGCTTTTCCCTGCATTTCTTCGTCAGTCAACTCTCGGATTTCACGCGCCCGCATATGTCGCTCCTAGTCGCTCTCGTATCTGCGTACTGACAGGCAGTTTATTGGCAGCAAGCCGCAACGCCTCACGGGCGGTCTCGCGAGGGACTCCTTCGATTTCGAAGAGCATCCGTCCCGGTTTGACAACAGCAACCCAAAATTCGGGCGATGCCTTGCCCTTTCCCATGCGTGTTTCCGTTGGTTTTTTGGTCACTGGCTTATCGGGGAAGACACGTATCCAGATACGCCCCCCGCGGCGGACATGACGGGTCAAAGCAATTCGGGCGGCTTCTATCTGCCGGGCGGTCACCCAGCCACGTTCAGTCGTTTGCAAGCCATAGTCGCCAAACGAGAGGGCAGCACCACGGTGGGCGTTACCGTATATGCGTCTCCGCTGCTGTTTTCGGAACTTCGTTTTCCTAGGCGAGAGCATATCTGGCGTCCTTTACGCACTCACGGTTGAGCGGTGTTGCTCTTCTTCTTTCGTGAGGACTTCGCCTCGGAAAATCCACACCTTCACCCCGATCACACCATATGTGGTTCGGGCTTCTGCCACACCATAGCTAATATCGGCCCGTAAGGTATGCAGTGGGACCCGTCCTTCTCGATACCACTCGGTACGGGCGATCTCCGCTCCACCAAGCCGCCCCGAGCAACGCACTTTCACTCCTTGTGCTCCCATGCGAATGGCGCGCGTCACACTCTCCTTCATAGCGCGCCGAAAGGCCACCCGTCGCTCAAGCTGAAGAGCGACGTTTTCAGAGACGAGTTGCGCGTCCAGGTCGGGACGTCGCACTTCGTGAATATTCAAATAGACTTCCCGGTCGGTTTGCTGGGTGAGTTCGGTTTTCAGCTTTTCTATCTCCACCCCTTTTTTTCCAATCACAATACCGGGGCGAGCGGTATAGATATTGATTTTTGCCTTGTTCGCGGCGCGCTCGACTTCAATTTTCGCAATCCCGGCATGATAGAGACGCTTCTTAATGAACTCTCGGATACGAATGTCATCGTGCAGCAACGTGGCATACTCTCTCTCTGCAAACCAGCGAGACTCCCACCCTTCAAGCACGCCAACCCGGAACCCCTTCGGATGTACTTTCTGACCCATCCTATTCTTCTTTCGTTTATTTCTCGTCGACAATAATCGTAAAATGACTCGTGCGCTTCCGAATCGGCGTTGCGCGTCCGTGCGCGCGGGGAGTAAAGCGCCGAAAAGTTGCTCCCCCGTTTACGGTGGCCTGTTTCACATACAATGTATCAGGATCAACATTCTGCGTATCCGTGGCATTGGCAATGGCAGCCTGAAGAGTTTTTGTAAAAACACGCGCCGCCTTCTTCTGGGAAAAGCGCAGGACCATAAGCGCCTCTTCGACCTGTTTGCCACGGATGAGGTCCGCCACTAAACGGGCTTTCCGGGGCGCCATTCGCACATGACGAGTGATTGAGCGAACCTCCATACTACCTTCTATCTCCTTTTCACGTCGCCCTTCTTATCCCCGGCATGGCCATAAAAGGTCCGCGTTGGAGAAAATTCACCGAGTTTATGACCGACCATATTCTCAGTCACATAGACGGGGATAAATTTTCTTCCATTGTGCACGGCGAATGTCAATCCAATCATTTCAGGGATAATCGTGGACCGGCGGGACCAGGTTTTAATCACCTTTTTATCACCGCTTTGCACGGCCGTATCGACCTTCTTCAACAAGTGGTCGTCAATGAATGGACCTTTTTTGACTGAGCGGGGCATCTTATTTCTTTCTCTTTTGGACAATATATTTGTCTGACTTTGAGCGTCGTCTGGTCTTATACCCCTTGGCTAGCACCCCCCAAGGACTCATGGGATGATTCCCTTTACTTCTTCCTTCACCTCCCCCAAGTGGGTGATCTACCGGATTCATGGCAATGCCTCGCACGCGCGGCCGACGGCCAAACCACCGACTCCGACCCGCCTTCCCATACGAGACGTTCTCATGATCAAGGTTGCCGACCTGACCGATAGTGGCTTTGCAGTTTTGATGCACCAGCCGCATTTCTCCCGAAGGGAGCTTCACTGTTGCGTACACGCCTTCTCTGGCCATCAGCTGCGCAGCGGTCCCAGCACTCCTGACAATCTGAGCCCCCTTGCCTATCTTCAGCTCGATGTTGTGGATAATCGTACCAACCGGAATACACCGCAACGGTAAACAATTACCGGGACGAATATCTGCTGATTCTCCTGACATGACAACATGACCAACAGCTAAACCGACGGGGGCGAGGATGTAGCGTTTCTCTCCATCCCGATAATGGAGTTGGGCAATATGGGCAGAGCGATTTGGATCATATTCTATAGCAGCAACCTTCGCCTCAATACCGTCCTTGTCGCGACGGAAGTCTATCAAACGATACCGTCGTTTATGACCACCGCCCCGGTGAAGGACAGTGAGTCGCCCTCTATTATTCCGCCCACCATGCTTATGGAGGGGTGCCAGTAAGGACCGCTCCGGCCCTTCTTTTGTCTTCGCGATCTCGCTGAAGCGAGAGACACTTTGGAAGCGCCTCCCAGCAGACGTTGGTTTGTACTGTCGGACAGCCACGAGTTACGCCCCTTCAAAGAAGTCTATACGATCGCCATCACGCAAGGTGACATAGGCTTTCTTCCAGGCAGCCGTTCTCCCCTGCGACCGGCCAACGCGCCGATGTTTGCCGATATATTGCATAGTCCGTACCTGTTTGACTTTTACATCGAAAAGCGTCTCAACCGCGTTTTTGATACTCACCTTATTGGCTTGCGGGTGGACACGAAAGACGACCTGATTACCGACCTCACTTGCCAGGGTTGATTTCTCAGTGATCAATGGCGCGACAAGAACAGAATAGACATCCATATTACTCCCCACCTAGTCGCTCACTGATCTGTTGCATCGCCGCTTGTGTCACTAATATCTTTCGGTAGCGAAGCAGGTCATATACATTCAGCCCTTGACTCAGTAGGACTTTTACTCCGGGCAAATTACGTGCGGATTTCTGGACGTTTACGTCTGCATCCGCCAGGACAAGCAAAACGCTATCGCCCATCTCAAGTTGTGCGAGCAGGATGACCATCTGCTTTGTTTTTGGCTCATCAAACTGAATGGCGTCGATGACAACCACCTCGTCTTGGCGCAGTTTCTGCGCGAAGGCGGCACGCAGGGCAGTCTTCCGGGCCGAGCGCGGCATACGGTAGGCATACGAACGTGGCTGGGGGCCAAACACCGTTGCTCCACCAACCCATATCGGAGACCGGTTACTGCCTGCCCGCGCCCGTCCCGTCCCTTTTTGTCGCCACGGTTTTCTTCCTCCACCACGCACATATGCCCGCGTCTTTGTTGCCGCCGTCCCAGAGCGACGATTGGCCAACTGCATTCTCACCGTTTCGAACAAGAGGTGCTCCCGCTGCGGCTGCTCGGAGATCACAGCAGGAAGAGCAATCTCTCCAACCTTCTCGCGTTGAGCAGAGAGAACGCTAATAGACGTTTCCTGGGCTGCCATTGCTTATCCTTGCTTATGGATGAGGACCACTTGTCCTCTCGCACCCGGTATAGACCCACACAGGAAGAGCAGATTTTCATCTGGCTGGACGTCAACTACTTGCAGATTTAACGCCTTCATCCGATCATTCCCGTAATGGCCTGCCATCCTCTTCCCTTTGAAAATTTTCCCAGGGTAGGAGCGGTTTCCGATAGCCCCACCATGGCGGAAGTACTCATGCGTTCCATGACTCTTCGGGAATCCGCCCATGCCGTGTCGTTTCATCACTCCGGCATAGCCCCGACCTTTTGTCCGACCAACAACGTTGACCCGATCTCCCGACTGGAAAACTTGTCCAACTGTAATTTCACCGCCAACCTCGTAGCCGTCGATATCATCTATCCGAAACTCGCGAAGGACAGCGAAGGGGCCAGCACCAGACTTCTGAGTATGTCCTAAAACAGGCTGAGAAACACGTTGTGGTTTTTGAATTCCAAATCCCAGTTGGAGCGCAGTATAACCATCTCTCTGCTGAGTTTTCTTTTGCACAACGGTACATGGTCCAGCCTGTATGACCGTAACCGGAACGAGGTTTCCCTCAGCGGAAAAAACCTGCGTCATGCCAAGCTTCTTTCCTATTAACCCTTGCATCGTCCCCTCTCCCACTACTCCAGCTTGATCTCAACATCGACTCCAGCGGCCAATTCCAGTTTTCCAAGTGCGTCAATGGTTTGCTGAGTTGGGTCAAGGATGTCGAGCAAACGCTTGTGGGTTCGTATCTCAAACTGTTCCCGCGACTTTTTATCAACATGGGGTGAGCGGTTTACCGTGAACCGTTCGATCCGCGTCGGAAGCGGGATAGGGCCAGCGACCCGCCCTCCGGTCCGCCTGACTGTTTCGACAATCTCTCTGACCGATTGATCAAGTACCCGGTGGTCATAGGCTTTGAGGCGGATACGAATCTTTTCATTCATGATAGTGGTCATAGGACCCTACTCCAGAATTTTGGTGACGACCCCGGCCCCCACCGTGCGGCCACCCTCCCGAATCGCAAACCGTAACCCCTCATCCATCGCAATCGGTGTCAGTAACGCCACCGTCATCTGCGTGTTGTCCCCCGGCATCACCATCTCCGTCCCCTCCTGCAACGTCACCGACCCCGTCACATCCGTCGTCCGAAAGTAAAACTGCGGCCGATACCCATTGAAAAACGGCGTGTGCCGCCCCCCCTCATCCTTCGTCAATACATACACCTCGGCCTCATACCTCGTGTGCGGCGTGATACTCCCTGGCTTGGCCAACACCTGCCCCCGCTCGATCTCCTCCCGCTTGATCCCCCGCAGTAAACACCCCACATTGTCCCCCGCAACCCCTTCGTCTAAAAGCTTGCGGAACATCTCGACGCCGGTCACGGTCGTCTTCTGCGTCTCCCGAATCCCGACGATCTCCACCTCTTCTCCCACTTTGATCCGCCCGCGCTCCACGCGCCCCGTCGCCACCGTCCCCCGCCCCGAAATCGTAAACACGTCTTCGACCGACATCAAAAACTCTTGGTCCACATCCCGCGCCGGCTCGGGAATAAAACTGTCCACCGCGGCCATCAACTCCAGCACCTGCGCCTCCCCGTCGGCTTCTCCCTCCAGTGCCCGTAGCGCACTCCCCCGAATGATCGGCGTGTCATCACCCGGAAAGTCATACTTCGACAGCAACTCCCGCATCTCTAACTCGACTAAATCTAACAACTCCTCGTCATCCACCATGTCCACCTTGTTCATGAACACCACGATCGCGGGTACCCCTACTTGCCGGGCCAATAGGATGTGCTCCCGGGTCTGCGGCATCGGGCCGTCCGAGGCGGCCACTACCAGGATCGCTCCGTCCATCTGCGCCGCCCCGGTAATCATGTTCTTGATATAGTCCGCATGCCCCGGACAATCCACGTGCGCATAGTGCCGCTGCTCGGTCTCATATTCCACGTGCGCCGTGTTGATCGTGATCCCCCGCTCCTTCTCCTCCGGCGCTTTGTCGATCTCGTCAAACGCCACCGCCTCGGCCATCGCCCGCTCGGCTAACACCTTCGTGATCGCTGCCGTCAACGTCGTCTTCCCATGGTCAATATGCCCAATCGTCCCCACATTCATATGCGGCTTCGTCCGCTCAAACCGCTCCTTCGCCATCTCTCTCCCTTTCTGCGTAATGCGGTAAAGATATCTACTACGAACAGAGGGGCCTGTACGACCACCTCATCGTTGGAGCTCGTCTTCGGAGGAGCATACCAGAACCCGGTTTGCTCCTTTATTCTGAAGTTCGCAATTCTAAATGCTATTTCAGAAGAGTCAACCGCCTACAGCAGTAGATATTTAGACTCGTTCCCCTCTGCTCTTCCCTCGTCTTTTCTTGAGGTCCCATGAGACACTGGCAGTGTTCACCTGTAGTCGAAATATAAAAAAGAAGCCCGTTTCGCCACTCGCTGAGTAATCGTATCTCTATTACCAGCGATAATGGGCAAATGCTTTGTTCGCTTCCGCCATACGGTGCGTATCTTCACGTTTCTTCACGGCGCCCCCTCGATTCTGAGATGCCTCAAAGAGTTCGCCAGCCAGCTTCTCTTCCATATTTTTCTCCGAGCGTTGTCTGGAAGATTGGACAAGCCAGCGCATGGCCAGAGAATTTCGCCGGACTTGGCGTACTTCAACCGGCACCTGGTAGGTCGCCCCACCAACTCGGCGTGATCGAACCTCAACAAGAGGTTTGACATTTTCTAATGCACGCCTAAAAACCTCGAGCGCGTCCTCTCCCGTTCTCTGCTGGATCAGTTCCATTGCTCCGTATATGATCTTCTCGACTTTTCCCTTTTCTCCGTCGAGCATCATCATATTGGCGAATTTTGATACACTAATATCGTGATATTTCGGGTCCGGTAGGATCTCACGTCGTGCGGCAGGTCCCTTACGTGGCATACTCTTCCCTCTCGTTCACTTGGGCTTCTTTGCGCCGTATTTTGATCGGCCCTGCTTTCGTTCCTGGACACCGATGGAGTCAAGTGTACCACGGATAATATGGTATCGGACGCCGGGTAAGTCCTTGACTCGACCGCCACGGATCAGCACAACGGAGTGTTCCTGCAGATTGTGTCCAATGCCGGGGATATACGCTGTCACCTCAATACCGTTGGTCAGTCGCACACGGGCGACTTTTCTCAGGGCCGAGTTCGGCTTTTTCGGAGTCGTCGTATAGACCCGAGTACACACCCCACGCCGTTGAGGACAGGATTGCAAAGCTGGGGCGGTCAATTTTCTGCGTTGTTGCACTCTTCCTTTTCGTACGAGTTGCTGAACCGTAGGCATTCATCCTCCTTGTGACTCTCGGCCTGCCGTTCTCAAAGAGGGAACGTGTCCTCCAACACATGATGATGCTGGACACGTTCCCTCTTTCTATGCTTCGAGTATTTGGGCAATGGGCAAAGGTTCTTCTTCCTCGAGCAAAACCTCCGGGCTTCCGGCAGTGAGCTGCGTATAACTCGGGGTGCCGGTTCCGGCCGGAATGAGCCGTCCCATGATGACATTCTCTTTGAGCCCTAACAGATGATCGACCTTGCCATTAATAGCCGCCTCCGTCAGTACCTTAGTCGTTTCTTGGAACGAAGCGGCTGAAATGAAACTATCCGTCGAGAGACTCGCTTTTGTAATTCCCATCAGGAGCGATTTCGCTTCTGGGGGGGTACCTCCATCAGCCAGCACACGTTCTGTCTCTTCTTGGAAGCGCCACTTCTCTACTTGCTCGCCAACCAAAAAATCAGAATCTCCAACCTCGGTCACAAGCACGCGCCGCATCATTTGTCTTACAATCACTTCGATATGTTTATCATGGATACGCACCCCCTGGAGGCGATAGATTTCTTGAATCGCATCCACCAGAGACTTTGCGAGTTCGCGCTCGCCAAGAACACCAAGGATGTCATGCGGATTTGAGGAACCATCCATCAGCGGCTCTCCCGGCCGGACGTAATCGCCTTCTCGTACGCTGATATGTTTTCCCCGAGGAATGAGATACTCCCGCGCTTCGCCCACTTCAGGGGTAATCAATACCTTCCTTTTCCCTTTGGTATCTTTCCCAAAAGAGACCGTCCCTTCAATTTCGCTGATAACGGCGAACTCTTTCGGCTTTCGCGCCTCAAAGAGCTCGGCAACCCGAGGCAGGCCACCAGTAATATCTTTCGTTTTGGTGGTTTCTCGTGGGATCTTTGCAAGCACATCCCCTGCTTCAACCCGTTGGCCCGCGCTCACATTGATATTAGAGCCAACCGGCAGCAGATAGCGGGCGTCCAATCCATTCGACAGCTTCGCCGTTTTACCGCTGTCATCTTTGATTGATACCCGTGGGCGCATATTTGGATCACGGAATTCGATGATGACCCGTGTAGACAGACCCGTCCGTTCATCGACCTTTTCTTGCATGGTCCTGTCGTCGATATCACCGAATTTTACCTCACCGCTGACCTCAGTCAGGATGGGGACGGTGTAGGGATCCCATTCCGCTATTAAATCGTTGGTTTTGACCTTTGCCCCGTCTTTCTTTTTCAGCTTTGCACCATAGACGATCTGATACCGTTCTCTTTCACGCTCTCGTCCTGGCTCGAGAACCTCAGTCACAGCAACCTCTCCGTTGCGGTTCATTACAACGAGATTGCCATCCCGGTCGACTACGGTCTTGAGATTGATGTAGCGGAGTACGCCCTCATGCCGAACCGTTAGCGTCGTCTGCTCAGCCAGCCGGCTGGCCGTCCCACCAATGTGGAACGTCCGCATTGTCAGTTGGGTGCCTGGCTCGCCAATTGACTGCGCAGCAATAATGCCAACCGCTTCACCTAAATGCACCATTCGCCCACGGGCAAGGTCCCGGCCATAGCACCGTGCACATATGCCTCGCCTGGTCGTACAGGTCAGCGCAGACCGTATCCATACGCGCTCAATCCCAGCTTCTTCTATGCGTACGACGCGGTCTTCATCAATTTCTTCGTTTGCGCGAACAACAACCTCTTGGGTAAAAGGATCACGAATATCATCGAGGGCAACACGTCCTAAGACACGCTCCCCAAGGCTTTCTATGATTTCCCCGCCCTCAACCAGTGGAGTCATCTCGATACCATCAATCGTACCGCAGTCCTCTTCGCTCACAATTGAGTCCTGCGCCACATCAACAAGCCGTCGGGTCAGATAACCAGAATTCGCTGTCTTGAGAGCGGTATCAGCTAACCCTTTCCGCGCCCCGTGGGTGGAGATAAAGTATTGGAGCACGGAGAGTCCTTCACGGAAGTTAGCCGTAATTGGTGTTTCGATGATTTCCCCCGATGGCTTTGCCATGAGACCGCGCATACCCGCGAGCTGGCGAATCTGCTGCGCACTGCCGCGCGATCCAGAGTCTGCCATCATATAGATGGGGCTAAACCCGGCTTTGTCTTCCTGGAGACCCCTGAACATCTCATTGGCCGCTTCATCGGTAACCGAGGCCCAGGTATCAACAACCTTATTGTGCCGCTCGCCGTCGGTAATCAGACCTTTTGTATATTGGTCCTGAATCTCTTGTAGACTCTTTTGCGCTTGGTCCAAGAGATGGCCCTTTTCTTGCGGAATCACCATGTCCTTGATGCCGATTGAGATACCCGCCCGAGTAGCATACTCGAAGCCAAGATCTTTCAAACGGTCCGCGAAGATCACGGTGGCCTTATTACCCGCCCGCAAAAAGGCAGCATCAATCAAGGCACCGAGTTCTTTTTTCTTCATCACCCGGTTAATATCCGAGAAAGGAATCTCCGGCGGTGCAATTTCCGCCAGCAAGATCCGACCCACCGTTGTTTCAACCCGTTCACCATCCAGGCGCACCGTGATCTTCGCCTGTAAGTCAACCGTGCCTTGGTCGTAGGCAACCCGGACCTCACCCGGACTGCTGAAAACTTTCCCCTCACCGAGCGCCCCGGAGCGCTCGCGGGTCGCGTTATACAGTCCAAGGACGACGTCTTGGGTGGGGGCGATGACCGCCTTGCCGTGAGCAGGTGAGAGAATATTATTGGTTGACATCATCAAGCTGCGGGCCTCAACCTGGGCCTCAACCGACAGCGGGACATGCACGGCCATCTGATCACCGTCAAAGTCTGCATTATAGGCCATACAGACGAGGGGGTGCAGTTGAATAGCTTTACCTTCAATCAGGATAGGCTCAAAGGCCTGGATGCCGAGTCGGTGCAGGGTTGGGGCGCGGTTGAGCAGAACCGGATGCTCCTTGATCACTTCGTCCAGGATGTCCCAGACTTCTGGCCGTTCCTTCTCCACCATCTTCTTGGCACTCTTGATCGTGGTCGTATACCCCCGTTCCTCAAGCTTGTTGTAGATGAACGGTTTGAACAATTCCAAAGCCATATACTTCGGCAGACCGCATTGGTGGAGGCGTAATTCCGGTCCGACTACAATGACCGAACGGCCTGAATAATCGACGCGCTTTCCGAGGAGATTTTGGCGAAAACGTCCGCTTTTACCTTTCAGCATGTCGGACAAAGACTTGAGAGGACGTTTGTTTGGGCCGGTCAATGGGCGGCCTCGACGACCGTTATCAAAGAGGGCATCGACCGCCTCTTGAAGCATGCGCTTCTCGTTTCGAATAATGATATCCGGGGCGCTCAACTCCATAAGCCGTTTGAGCCGGTTGTTGCGATTAATCACTCGACGATACAGGTCATTCAGATCTGAAGTCGCAAAGCGCCCCCCATCGAGCGGGACGAGGGGACGAAGGTCCGGTGGAATGACGGGGATGACTTCCAGAATCATCTCTTCTGGAAGGTTGCCAGACTGCCGAAAGGCATTGACGACCTTGAGACGTTTCGCGGTTTTCTTCCGTCGGGCTTCGCTCGATGTCTCGACCATTTCAACCCGGAGCTCTCGTGCTAACTGTTCCAGGTCAAAGTCTTGTAATAGTTCGCGAACCGCCTCCGCACCCATCCCTGCTCGGAAGCTCCCCGGACCAAATTCCTCAATGGCTTTCCGGTACTGGGTTTCACTCAGCAGTTCTTTTTGCTTGAGTGGCGTTTCGCCCGGATCAAGGACGATATAGGACTCGAAGTACAGCACGCGCTCAAGTTCTTTGAGCGTCATATCCATGAGTGTCCCGATCCGGCTGGGGAGGCTCTTCAAAAACCAGATGTGTGCCACGGGGCTGGCAAGGTCAATATGGCCCATTCGTTCACGACGGACTTTCGACTGAATGACCTCGACCCCGCACTTCTCGCAGACAACGCCTCGATGACGCATCCGTTTGTATTTGCCACAATTACATTCATAGTCTTTGGTCGGTCCAAATATTTTTGCACAAAAAAGCCCGTCGCGCTCAGGCTTAAACGTGCGATAATTGATGGTTTCAGGTTTTTTGACCTCGCCATGGGACCAAGAGCAAACCATCTCTTTGGACGCCAACGAGACCTGGATCGCATTAAAACGGAGCGGATTTTGGGGTTTTTCAAAAAGGCCCAGAAAATCTTCCATTTCGTCCTCACCTCACCTTATTGATTTTCTTCAAGCAACTCGACATTGAGCGCCAGGCTCTGGAGCTCGCGAATCATCACATTGAATGACTCGGGCAGACCAGGTTCCAGGACATTTTCACCTTTGACAATCGCTTCATACATCCGAGTCCGGCCGGCAACATCGTCCGATTTGACCGTGAGCATCTCTTGCAGGCTGTACGCGGCACCATAGGCTTCCAGTGCCCACACTTCCATTTCGCCAAGCCGTTGTCCCCCAAATTGCGCTTTTCCACCAAGAGGCTGTTGCGTCACCAGAGAATACGGCCCGGTTGAGCGCGCGTGAATCTTGTCTTCAACAAGATGATGCAGTTTCAGAATATACATCACACCAACGGTCACTGGCTGGCTGAATGGTTCCCCTGTTCGCCCGTCGTAGAGCGTAGTCTGTCCAGTATCAGGCAGGCCGGCCTGCTCAAGTAAGGAGAAAATTTCTGTCTCCGGAGCGCCGTCAAAGACTGGAGTCGCAACGTGAGAGCCATGTTTCGAGCGACTGGCCAACTCTTTGACCTCGACCTCCGAGAGTCCATCAATAAGCCGAGAAGCCTCTGTTGAACGAGCGAGGTCCTTCAGACGCGCACGAAGACTGTCGGTCACGGCTTCCCCCCCTTCCTCCGCATCATTCCCGACCTGTTTACCAAGGGACTGCACCGCCCACCCGAGATGGGTTTCCAGGATTTGTCCAACATTCATACGAGAAGGTACGCCTAGGGGGTTCAGGACAACATCGACCGGAGTACCATCCTCAAGATACGGCATGTCTTCCTCTGGGAGAATCCGGGACAGCACCCCCTTGTTCCCGTGTCTCCCAGCCATCTTGTCACCAACCTGGAGACGACGTTTTATGGCGATAAAGACCTTCACCATCTTGATAATCCCTGGGGGCAGTTCGTCTCCACTCTTCAGTCTCTCAATTTTTCTTTCGCATTCCTCACGGATAGCGCCGATATGGTCGACAAGAGAATCCACCGTCTTCCGTATCTCTTCCTCTACCGTCTCATCCCCTACTCGAACCCTACGCCACAACTGCTCTGGCAGCGTCTCCAGAAGCTCTTCCGTAATCTCCTGCCCTTTGGCGATCACTACGCGTCGGGACTCATCGTCACTGACCCGCATCGTTGCCGCCTTCCCGACCAACAGTTGCGTGATCTTGCCACGTGTACTGTCTCGGATAATATGGACCTCCTCGTCTCGGTCTTGTTGCAGCCGTTGAATCTCCGCCTCTTCAAGGTCCTGGCTGCGCTCGTCTTTGGTGATGCCTTTCCGTGAGAACACACGGACATCAATCACCGTGCCTTCAACCCCAGGGGGAACACGGAGCGAGGTATCACGGACCTCTCCGGCTTTTTCACCAAAAATTGCTCGGAGCAGTTTCTCTTCTGGTGAAAGTTGCGTTTCGCCTTTGGGCGTAATTTTTCCCACGAGAATATCACCTGGCCGCACTTCAGCACCGATTCTGACAATCCCACTCTCGTCAAGGTCCTTGAGTGCCTCTTCCCCAACATTCGGAATATCTTGGGTGATTTCCTCCGGTCCGAGTTTTGTGTCCCGGGCGACACACTCAAATTCCTCGATATGGACCGATGTAAAGACATCGTCACGAATGAGTCGCTCACTCACCAGGATGGAATCCTCAAAGTTATAGCCCCCCCAGATCATAAAGGCCACCAGGACGTTTCTCCCCAGCGCAAGTTCTCCCATCTCTGTGGCTGGGCCATCGGCGATAACATCTCCCACCTTAACCCGATCGCCAATTTGAACGATAGGGCGTTGGTTAATACACGTATTTTGGTTAGAGCGCTGGTATTTCGTGAGGCTATAGATATCAACACCAACGTCTCCCTGTGTGGTCTGCGATTCAGCTTTGATCACGACCCGAGTGGAATCCACACTCTCGACAATTCCGTCGCGTTGAGTGACAAGAGCAGCCCCAGAGTCCCGAGCCACGACTTGCTCCATTCCAGTGCCAACAAGCGGAGCTTCCGTCCGTAGCAGGGGTACCGCCTGCCGCTGCATATTGGATCCCATCAATGCCCGGTTGGCATCATCATGCTCTAAGAAAGGAATCAGTGCGGCGGCTACACTCACCAACTGCGTCGGAGAGACATCCATGAGCTGAACCTGATCGGGAGGAACCATCACAAACTCCCCACCCAGTCGAGCAGAAACCAACGTATTGATAAAAGCACCTGTGGTATCAACCGGCGCGTTCGCTTGCGCGATGGTCTGACTCTCTTCCTCCAGCGCAGATAAATAGCGGACATCCTCAGTAACTCGCCCACTCTCTACTGCCCGATAGGGCGTCTCAATGAACCCAAACTCATTGACCCGAGCATATGTCGAAAGACTCGAAATCAGCCCAATATTAGGCCCTTCCGGCGTTTCAATCGGACAGACGCGACCATAGTGAGTGGGGTGAACGTCACGCACCTCAAAGCCGGCACGTTCCCGGGTCAGCCCACCAGGTCCCAGCGCGGAAAGTCGTCGTTTATGCGTGACCTCCGACAGCGGATTCGTTTGGTCCATGAACTGAGAGAGCTGGCTCGATCCGAAAAACTCCTTAAGCGCCGCTGAAACCGGCTTATAATTGACCAATTCTTGCGGCATTAACGTCTCAACATCCTGGAGACTCATCCGCTCTTTTACTGCCCGCTCCATTCGGACTAAGCCAATACGAAACTGGTTTTCGACGAGTTCCCCGACTGCGCGAACACGACGATTTCCTAAGTGGTCAATATCATCGACAACGCCATTACCGTTTTTGAGTTCAACGAGATACCGAACGGTCTCTAAGATATCTTCACGCCGGAGGGTCCCGTGATCCAGCGGAGCGGTGAGTCCGAGCTTATAGTTGAGCTTCAGACGCCCCACTCGGGAGAGATTGTAACGCTCAGGATTAAAAAACAAGTTCTGAAAAAACGACGTGGCCGCCTCGTTGGTCGGCGGATCGCCAGGGCGGAGACGGCGATAGATCTCAATCATTGCCTCAGCCGGAGAGGCGGTCTTGTCTTGAAGGAGTGTATTGCGAAACGAAGAGCCTATATGCGTATCGTCAATAAACAAGACTTCAAACCGGGACACGCCGCGCTCAATGAGGAGGTCGAGATATTCCTGCGTCACCTCCTCATTACACTGTACGAGGACTTCTTGGGTCGCAGGATCAATGATATCGTGGGCCGCTACACGCCCAAGCAGTTCCCCTGGCGAGATGGGTATCTGCTCAAGACCAGCCGCCTCTAACTGTCTCAGTGCTCCGCGGGTAAACTTCCGACCTTCCTTTACCAACACATCGCCAGTTTCAGGGTTACGAATGTCCCGCGTTGCCCGCAGACCAAGGAGATGGTCTGGCAGAAAAGCCTGTGTTGGTGTTTGTTCCCCTGCCCCGTTGAGAAAGATAGTATCCCGGCGGTAGAAATAATTCAGCAGTTCCTCGGTTGACATCCCCAACGCTCGCAAGAGCACGGTTGCGTGAAACTTGCGGCGGCGATCAATCCGGACATAGAGAATATCTTTTGGGTCAAACTCAAAGTCGATCCATGATCCACGATAGGGAATGACGCGCGCAGAGTAGAGTAATTTCCCACTCGCATGCGTTTTCCCTTTGTCATGATCAAAGAAGGCTCCGGGGGAGCGGTGGAGTTGACTCACAATCACCCGCTCAGTCCCATTGACCATAAAGGTGCCATGATTGGTCATTAACGGCACCTCGCCAAAATAGACTTCCTGCTCTTTGACGTTTTTGATCGTCCGCGCACCGCTCCTGGCATCAACATCCCACAGGACGAGTTGAATAGTGACTTTGAGGGGAGCAGCGTAGGTCATCCCTCTTTGGTGGCACTCTTCGACTGAGTATTTCGGCTCGCCAAGCGTATAATTCACAAACTCCAGGGACGCCGTCTCGTTGAAGTCTTTGATTGGGAAAACGGACCGAAAAACCCCTTGGAGTCCGGCATCAGTCCTCTGGTCAGCAGGCAGCAACCGTTGGAGAAATTCGTCGTAGGAGTGGCGCTGAATTTCCAACAGATGCGGGAATTCGACGATTTTTTCGATATGACCAAAGGACCGTCGGATACGGAAATTATGTGCTAACTTACCAGCCATATCAGTCATACATGCCCTCCTACCGCTCCGTTTCTACTGCAACTCGACCGACCCCCCAGCCTCTTCCAGCTTGTTTTTGATCTCTTCCGCTTCTGCCTTGGATGCGCCTTCTTTGACCGCTTTGGGCGCGCTATCGACAAGCTCTTTGGCTTCTTTGAGCCCAAGCCCGGTCAACTCACGGACGACCTTAATAACCTGGATCTTTTTCTCCCCAGGGCCCGTCAGCACAACGTTGAATTCATCCTTCTCCACAGCCGCAGCAGGCTCAGTATCACCCCCGGCCGCCCCACCTCCAGCAACGACAACAGGGGCGGCCGCGCTGACGCCCCATTTTTCTTCGAGCTTCTTTACCAGATCTGAGGCCTCAAGAATCGTGAGGTCAGACAGCGTGGTAATGAGTTCGTCCATCTTCTCTTCTGTCAGGGCCATACATTCCTCCTTCAGGAAAGCAATTTTCAGTTAGTCTGAGTTCAGTTGGGACATCCGTTCATTCAGCAATCGGGCGAGTTGGCCACCAGAAGCGGACAACGCCCCGACAAGGCGGGCGGCAGGTTGAGAAAGTGTCCCTAGTAATTGCGCCTGGAGCGCCTCACGACTTGGCAATGTCGCTAACTCCTCGATGCCCGCAGTCTCCAGGAATTGCCCCTCTGTAACTCCTCCCTTAATAGTGAACTTCTCGTTTTCAGAGGCATAGCGAGCAACAACCTTTGTGAGTCCAACGACATCACCATATCCAAGGATCAAGCCATTCTGACCGGCAAGGAGCTCTTTCAAGGACAGGTACGGAGTGCCATCAATAGCGAGCGCTACCAGCGTGTTCTTTGCGACGCGATATTCTCCGGACACTTCGCGTAGTTCGCGGCGTAGCACGTTGAGCTCTTCGACTGTTAACCCTTTATATTCGGTCACCACTGCTGCAGTCGCACTGGCAAATCGATTCTGCAGATCGCTAACCGTTTCTTCCTTTGTTTGTCGGTCCATTGTTTCTCTTTCGTGTCGCCGAGATGAATGGCGTCGCTCTTCCTCGCCTTAACGGAAGGATACCGTCGGGTCGATTCGGACTCCTGGTCCCATGCTGGTACTCACCGTAATACTCTTGAGATAGGTGCCTTTTGCTGAAGCAGGCTTCGCACGCACCAAGCTCTCAAGAAGAGACTGGGCATTGTCAACTAGCTGTGTTTTTTCAAATGATGCCTTACCGATCGGCACATGCACATTGCCCGCTTTGTCAACCCGATACTCGACCTTACCTCCCTTCAGGTCTTGAACCGCCTGGGCAATGTCCGTGGTCACCGTCCCAACTTTCGGGTTTGGCATGAGGCCTCGTGGCCCGAGAATTTTTCCGAGCCGCCCAACGACCCCCATCATGTCTGGGGTGGCAACGGCCTTATCGAACTCCAGCCAACCTTCATCGCTAATACGCTTTGCCAGCTCTTCACCGCCGACAACATCAGCACCCGCTTCCTCGGCCTCTTGGGCCTTTTCCCCTTTGGCGAAAACAGCAACACATACGGATTTCCCAGTTCCATGAGGAAGGAGCACTGTCCCACGAATGTTTTGGTCGGCCTTCCTCGGGTCAACGCCGAGCCGTACTGCAAGTTCGACACTCTCATCGAACTTGGCGCGTTTCGTCTCGCTGGCAAGGACAAGTGCTTCCTCTAAGGGGTAACGCTTGGTCCGGTCAACCTTCTCCTGAGCAGAATGATAGCTTTTGCTTTTTCGAGCCATATCAATTCACCACCTCAATTCCCATGCTGCGCGCCGTCCCGGCAATAATGCGCATTGCGCCCTCAAGGTCTTTCGCATTCAGATCCGGCATCTTCGTCGTGGCAATCTCTTCAATCTGTTTCTGAGTCACGGAACCCTTCATCTCCCTCGCTGGCTCACTGGAGGCTTTTTCCAGGCCGGCGGCCTTCTTCAGGAGCGTGGAGGCTGGCGGCGTCTTGGTGATAAAGGAAAAAGAGCGGTCTACATAAACCGTAATCACAACAGGAATCAGTAACCCTTGCTGATCCTGCGTTTTCGCATTGAACGCTTTACAGAACTCCATGATATTGACCCCCCTTTGCCCAAGGGCAGGGCCGACGGGCGGGCTGGGATTCGCTTGTCCAGCCGGAATCTGAAGCTTGATCGTTGTGTCTATTTTCTTTGCCATCGCTTCTCACCATTACTTATGCTTTTTCAACTTGGACAAGATCAAGCTCAACTGGAGTGGCCCGACCAAATATACTAATCAGGACGCGTAACTTCCCCTTATCCGGCTTCACTTCCTCAACAACGCCGGTAAAGTCCTGAAAAGGGCCATCAACAACTTTCACGCCCTCTCCTGTCGCAAATGAGATTTTTGGTTTAGGCCGCAAGGCCCCCTCTTGAACTTGCTGGTGAATCTCGGACACCTCGGCTTCTGACACTGACGGAATAGTCTGAGGGTCGTTTGTTCCACCAACAAATCCGGTCACTTTGGGCGTTGACCGGACAACATGCCAAGTCTCATCATTCATCTCCATCTGTACGAGGATGTAGCCCGGAAAAAATTTTCGAGCCGATGTGCGCTTTTTTCCTTTTACTAACTCAACGACTTGCTCCTCTGGCACTAGCACGTCTCCGAACGCTTCCTGCTTCCCCAGAGTCCGAATACGTTCCTCTAAGGCGGCTTTCGCTTTGCGTTCGTACCCAGAATAGGTATGGACGATATACCATTGTTTGCCCATAACCTCAGGCCCCTTCTATGCCGATAGTTAGTTTCCCAGGAACGAGCGAAACAGCCACGACAGCACGGCATCAACCGAGAACAGGAACAGGGCGACGATTGCAACAAGGAGGAGCACAACCAGCGTCGCCGAGCGAACCTCTTTGCGGCTCGGCCAATGGACCTTCTGGGTCTCTGCCCACGCCTCTTGGCAATATGCCCGCGCTGTCTCAAAAGCACCCATTATAGTACTATCCTCATCTCGCTAGAGGAAACGCACCTACCCAAAGGGGACGGGTCAGGCAGGACTCGAACCTGCAACCCCCGGATTTGGAGTCCGGTGCTCTATCCAATTCGAGCTACTGACCCTCCTCTCTCACACCTTTACTTCTTTATGCAAGGCATGAGAGCGACAGGCTGGGCAAAATTTCCGTCGAACAAGCTTATCGGGAGTGAGTTTCTGATTCTTGGTGGCGGTATAGTTTTTCTTCTTGCACCGCTCATAAGAAAGTCCGACGAGATCTCTCATCATAACTGCTCTCTTCTCTTACTCCAGAATTTTGGTGACGACCCCGGCCCCCACCGTGCGGCCACCCTCCCGAATCGCAAACCGTAACCCCTCATCCATCGCAATCGGTGTCAGTAACGCCACCGTCATCTGCGTGTTGTCCCCCGGCATCACCATCTCCGTCCCCTCCTGCAACGTCACCGACCCCGTCACATCCGTCGTCCGAAAGTAAAACTGCGGCCGATACCCATTGAAAAACGGCGTGTGCCGCCCCCCCTCATCCTTCGTCAATACATACACCTCGGCCTCATACCTCGTGTGCGGCGTGATACTCCCTGGCTTGGCCAACACCTGCCCCCGCTCGATCTCCTCCCGCTTGATCCCCCGCAGTAAACACCCCACATTGTCCCCCGCAACCCCTTCGTCTAAAAGCTTGCGGAACATCTCGACGCCGGTCACGGTCGTCTTCTGCGTCTCCCGAATCCCGACGATCTCCACCTCTTCTCCCACTTTGATCCGCCCGCGCTCCACGCGCCCCGTCGCCACCGTCCCCCGCCCCGAAATCGTAAACACGTCTTCGACCGACATCAAAAACTCTTGGTCCACATCCCGCGCCGGCTCGGGAATAAAACTGTCCACCGCGGCCATCAACTCCAGCACCTGCGCCTCCCCGTCGGCTTCTCCCTCCAGTGCCCGTAGCGCACTCCCCCGAATGATCGGCGTGTCATCACCCGGAAAGTCATACTTCGACAGCAACTCCCGCATCTCTAACTCGACTAAATCTAACAACTCCTCGTCATCCACCATGTCCACCTTGTTCATGAACACCACGATCGCGGGTACCCCTACTTGCCGGGCCAATAGGATGTGCTCCCGGGTCTGCGGCATCGGGCCGTCCGAGGCGGCCACTACCAGGATCGCTCCGTCCATCTGCGCCGCCCCGGTAATCATGTTCTTGATATAGTCCGCATGCCCCGGACAATCCACGTGCGCATAGTGCCGCTGCTCGGTCTCATATTCCACGTGCGCCGTGTTGATCGTGATCCCCCGCTCCTTCTCCTCCGGCGCTTTGTCGATCTCGTCAAACGCCACCGCCTCGGCCATCGCCCGCTCGGCTAACACCTTCGTGATCGCTGCCGTCAACGTCGTCTTCCCATGGTCAATATGCCCAATCGTCCCCACATTCATATGCGGCTTCGTCCGCTCAAACCGCTCCTTCGCCATCTCTCTCCCTTTCTGCGTAATGCGGTAAACAGTGAGAAACTTGTCCCAACCTTCCCAACAGTCAAGCTTTTAATACTCTGTCTCTTTCGTGAAAATGGGACAAGCCCAGGAGCGGGCTTGAACCGCCGACCTCGTCCTTACCAAGGACGTGCTCTACCTACTGAGCTACCTGGGCACTGGGGTCAATTCTCTCACTTCGTCATAACCTATAGAATGCGGTGTCTGTCCTGCAAGACGCCACAGAAGCAGTTATGAAGGAAATACTGTTCCCTCTTGCAAAATATTGGAGCGGGAAACGGGACTCGAACCCGCGACCCCGAGCTTGGAAGGCTCGCGCTCTAGCCAACTGAGCTATTCCCGCCCAAAGTCTTCTCTGTTTTAGAGTGGAGAGGGAAGGATTCGAACCTTCGAAGGCATATGCCGGCAGATTTACAGTCTGCTCCCTTTGGCCGCTCGGGCACCTCTCCATGAGCACGGTTTTCACCTCGACGAAAGCTGGCGATAGGAATTGAACCTACAACCTACTGATTACAAATCAGTTGCTCTACCGTTGAGCTACGCCAGCGTGACCGGGTATGATTCTCCGTAGCTCAATAATGTAGCTCAATAATTATGTAGATTTCAGGGCCTTTTCAAACGAAGCCTTGCTATATCTCAGACGAGGGGTCCATCCTACCCTAGCTCATTCCGGCAGTCAATAGCAATGAAATCTCTGAAGCTCTTTCCCCCTCGAAAAGAAAATTCCCTTCAATTTCTATATCTTACGGATAAATAGCAAAAAAATAACCTGACGACAAGCAAGGACGCTTCCATGAGATTTTCTAGGGCGTGTCATCAGTTAGCGCGCACCCCTGGTCGGCTTTCCGGTCTCGCCACGGTATACTTCCCTGGTCAGCAAGAGAGAGGAGAGAGTCCACAATGGCGAGACGGTATGCGCTACGCGAGGACCAGTGGGAACGGATTCGAGAGCTGTTGCCTGGTCGGGAGGGCCACGTCGGGGGCACGGCGCGGGATAACCGGTTGTTTGTGGAAGCGGTCTTATACCGGTATCGCGCGGGGATCCCCTGGCGCGATTTGCCGACCCGGTTTGGAGATTTTCGCGTGATCCATACGCGCCACATGCGCTGGAGTAAAAGCGGGGTCTGGGAGAAGGTTTTTAAGCATCTCGCGGCCGATGCGGATAACGAATATGCCATGATCGACGCCACGATTATCCGCGTCCACCAACATGCGGCGGGGGCAAAAGGGGGGACCCAGCAGCCGAATGCATTGGCCGCTCCCGAGGGGGCTTGAGCACGAAAATCCATACGACGTGCGATGCGCTCGGGAATCCGACCGGCTTCCATCTCACGCCCGGCCACGCCGCCGACCTTGCCGGTGCGGAGGCCCTCTTGCCCAATCTGCTGAAGCACATTCACGCTTTGCTCGCCGATAAAGCCTATGACGCCCAAGAGCGGGTCATTGAACGCTTAGAGAAGGCGGAGGTGACGGTGGTCATTCCCCCGAAAGCCAATCGGCTCCAGCCCCGCCCGTACGATAAGCACCTCTATCAAGCACGCCATCTGATTGAAAACTTCTTCGCTAAACTCAAGCAATACCGCGCTCTCGCCACCCGCTACGACAAACGCGCCGTCAGCTTCCTCGGAGCCATCTACTTGGCCGCTTCGGTTATCCTCCTTAACTGATGACACGCTCTAGTACTACGACGTACGAATTTGACGGAGCCGTTCATAGAGTACGATGGCACCAGCGACAGAAACATTCAGAGAGGAAATCTGTCCTTCCATCGGTATTGATACTAAGTAATCACAGGTGTCCTGAACGAGCGGGCGTATTCCCTTCCCTTCGCCACCTAGGACGAGGGCGACCTTTCCATGCATATCGAGATCATACACTGTGGAGCTTGCCTGCGGATTGAGTCCGACAAGCCAGAAATTCGCCTGTTTTAAGGCCATGAGAGCATGCTGCAAATTTCCGACTCGACAT
Organism: uncultured Binatia bacterium (SeqCode); assembly: GCA_965243855.1. Lineage (GTDB taxonomy): Bacteria > Desulfobacterota > Binatia > Bin18 > Bin18 > Bin18. The sequence continues at coordinate 2,021,598 of CBDEWE010000003.1, forward strand.
ATAGGAAGATATGCTGTTGCCCCAGCGGCGGCTTTTTCAACACTTGCCGAGAGTTGCGCAGAACGTCGTTTCGTTAATATCACACCTCCAACCTTCGCGGACTCCGCTGTTCTGAGCAGCGCTCCAAGATTCCGAGGGTCCACTATCTCATCGAGTACCAGAATACAGTCTACTGGACGCTGTATCAGCTCAGTCAGGGCAGCATACTGAAACGGACGCATCTGAGCAGCGATTCCTTGGTGATTCCCCTCGTGCGTGAAGGCATCAAGAAAGGCTATGGATTGGTATTGAATGGGTATGTGAAGCTGTCGAGCATATTGAATGATGCTCTCCGTTTTTTGCAATGGGAGAGTATAAATAGTCTCAATGGTTTCTGGCTGTGTCCGGAGGTACTCGTTGAGAGGGCGGAGTCCATATATGACACGCGATTTACAGTGCAACGTATTTCTTCTAGGATTTCGTTTCATGGGCAAAATTCTGACACGCTATATCTTCCTCGAAATTGCTCTACCCTTCTGTCTCAGCTTGCTCATCTTTACCTGTATTTTGTTCACGGCGCGTATCCTGGAGCTCATTGATTTAGTCATCAGTCGGGGCGTATCAATCCTGCATATCAGTAAAATGCTGTTTTTCGTCCTTCCTTCTTTTCTCGAAGTGACAGTCCCGATGGCCTTCCTCCTTGCCATTCTGTGGGGATTTGGCCGGCTCTCAACAGATAGGGAAATCATTGCGCTGAAAAGTTGTGGTATGAGTCTTTCTCAAATGGCCGTACCGCTTTCTCTTCTGACAGTGGTCCTTTTAGGGATCTCTTTTTTCCTCACGCTCTCTGTCCGTCCGTGGAGTAACGCCGGGCTCGATCGTGTGTTCTATGATGTTTCGAAAACACGGGCAACCGCGGGCTTAAAAGAAAAGACGTTCAATAGTGAATTTTCAGGTCTGGTTATCTATGCGGAAGAAATTGAACCGCCGGGGACGGTTCTCAAGGGGATCATGATCGCTGATAGTCGGACTCCACATAGAAAAGATACCATTTTTGCTCACAATGGCCTCATTGTTCCGAGTGCTGAAGGAAATCTATTGACCCTACGCTTAAACAAGGGGACTGTGCATAGTATGCAACAGGCAGAAAAGGGTCATCAGACCACCCATTTTTCTGTCTATGATGTGACGTTGGATACTGCTGCGCTGCTCGCCCACGTGAGCGAGCCGAACCATAGCCCCAAAGATATGACCATAGTGGAACTCCTCCACCGCTTGTCTCAGAGTCAAGAGGCGTCTTCACAACATAATAAAGCGCTCGTTGAATTCCATCGTCGCCTTGCCCTGCCGTTTGCATGTGTGGTCTTTAGTCTGATCGCTCTTCCCCTGAGTGTGCGAACGACTTGGGCCTTTCGTTCGGTCGGATTTGGTATAAGCCTCGGCATTATCCTGCTCTACTATCTGCTGCTTACTGCCGGGGAGACGTTTGGAGAAAGGGGAGTGCTCTCTCCTGCCATTGCCCTGTGGATACCGAATGTCGTCTTAGGCGGTCTCGGTGTCTATCTCTTCTCTCGGGTAACGCAAGAAAAACCCCTTTTCCCTCTCCTGGCTTGGTTGTCACAGTGTTTTTCCAAGCGCCCATTGTCCTCTTTTGTCGTCCAATGACTCCGACACGGGTTATGGATCAAACTGGCTTTCCTTTTCCTTCTCGACTCATCGCAGTCTATCTGTGCAAAGAATTTATTCGTCTCTTTTTACTCTGCCTTCTTCTCTTTCTCGGACTCTCACTACTGGTTGATTTTTTTGATCGCTTTAGCAGTTTCGTAAAATACAAAGCACCCCTCTCCGCTATAGGCAGCTATTTTCTTTTTAAATTACCCCTCTTTGTCACCCAAGCGGTCCCTGCCGCGGCACTCGCCGGGTCGCTGTTGAGCCTCGGAATGCTCTCCCGCCATAAGGAACTCCAGGCACTCAAAGCCTGTGGTGTGAGTGCCTGGCAGATGGCTATTCCCCTCCTCGTATCTGCCGGTGTATTAAGTCTTGGTGGGTGGGTGTGGAACGAGAGTGTCGTTCCGTACGCCTTCCACAAGTCTCGATATATCAATACCGTGGAGATTAAAGGCAAGGCTTTTAAAGGTCTCTTTCAGACGCGAGGGTTCTGGTACCACGGAGCAGATAGCTTCTACCATATCGACCACTTTGATTCACGCCAGAATGTCCTTTCCGGCCTCACTATTTATACCCTCAGTGAGAATTTTCAGGTGCAGTTTTTAACGAAGATTGCTCAAGCCTCTTGGCGAGACGGAAGGTGGTATTTTGAAGGGGTCCAGGAGAGCACGCTGGAGCGAGGAGACGCGTATCGTTCGCTCCCGCCATCTCTTCTACTCAAGGAAACACCAGAAGACTTTTCCCTTGTTGCCATGAAATCCGAAGAGTTTTCATCACAGGCGCTCAGGGATTATATCGCAGATCTCCAACAAAAGGGCCTTGATACGACAGAATATCAAGTAGACCTCAAACTCAAGGGGGCAATCCCTTTTGCGGCATTTGTTATGACACTGTTAGGGGCAGCACTTGCGATACCGGGCGCGAAGCAACTTACCGTGCCAACAGCACTCGCTGCGGCTCTGCTTGTTGGGTTTGGCTACTGGATCTTTCTCGCCCTCACCGTTTCTCTCGGTAACGGCGGGATCCTGCCCCCGACCCTCTCTGCTTGGCTCGCTAATGGAACGCTCAGCTTAGTCGGTATTTATTTCCTTCTCGGCATCGACTAGTTGGCCTATCAGATCTTACCGCTTTGAATACTGAGGACGCTTCCGCGCTTTGTGCCTGCCATATTTCTTGCGCTCAACTTCTCGTGAGTCGCGGGTAATAAATCCTTCTTTTTTCAGGAGGGTCCGAAAGTCTGGGTTGGCTTTGAGAAGGGCACGGGTAATCCCATGACGAATAGCAGCAGCTTGGGCAGAGTTTCCGCCCCCCTGGACGTTGGCCTTGACATCGTATTGGTCTTCCGTTTGCGTCACAATGAGTGGCTGCCGCGCAATCATCCGGATTGCTTCACGGCCAAAATATTCGTCAAGGGCTTTTTTGTTGACGGTATACCGCCCTTCCCCAGGAAGCAGGCGAACTCTGGCAATCGCTGTTTTTCGTTTTCCAGTTCCCCAACACTCTGATTGATTCTCAGCCATACAAAGCGCCTTCCTTCTCTCTTTCTCGGCTCCTACTCTTTATCGAGCGATGGGCATCTGGGCGGCGTGAGGGTGGGATGCATCGGGATAGATTTTTAACTTTTTTACCAACTTGCGTCCAAGAGCATTCTTCGGCAACATCCCGGCTACCGCCTTTTTCAGGATGTATTCAGGTGACGATTCGATCAGCTGTTCCGCAGATCGCTGTCGTATACCGCCCGGGTATCCCGTATGCCGGTAGTATTGTTTATCTTGAAGCTTCTTCCCAGTCAGTCTCACATGACGTGCATTAATGACAACAATAAAGTCTCCAGTGTCAGTATGGGGAGAAAAGGCCGGATTTCCCTTTCCTCGTAGGGCGCTCGCGATGTTACTTGCAAGACGCCCGACGACTTGGTCTTTCGCGTCAACCAGATACCAAGGGCGTGCGGGGAGCGCTTGTTCCTGGGGTAATGTTTGCGTTTCTTTCTTCATAGATCACAGCACCTTCATCGATAGGCATGAGGGATGGCGGGGCCGACGAGACTCGAACTCGCGACCTCCGGCGTGACAGGCCGGCGTTCTAAACCAGCTGAACTACGACCCCACCATATGGGCGGTATCCGATTTGAACGGATGGCCCTCGGCTTGTAAGGCCGATGCTCTTCCTCTGAGCTAACCGCCCCACATACAGGGACGAAGGAGGCTAGCGAGCGCGCCTTACCCTAAACGAGGCTCTGAGCTCTACCACTGCTCCCTTTCCTAGTCAATCCCCTCATGTTTCTTAATGAGTTACGATCTCGGTTGATTCAGTCGGGTCAGGTGCATCGGAAGAATAGAGAGGATCCTCATCAACCACGGCCTCTTTCTTTGCTAGGAACTCCTCAGGCTCAGCAAGGACGAGCGCATTTCGTAGCACTGCGTCGAGATGGTCAACAGGTTCAACATGGACGGCTCGCAAGATATTCGCTGGAACTTCCTGGAGGTCTTTTTCGTTTTCAATTGGGATGACTATTCTTGTTATCCCTCCACGGTGGGCGGCGAGTATCTTCTCCTTGAGACCACCAATGGGGAGCACACGACCACGAAGGGTAATTTCTCCGGTCATAGCCGTGTCATGTCGAACCGGGATCTTTGTCAGAGCCGATACGAGACAGGTTGCCATTGTCACGCCGGCCGATGGACCGTCTTTCGGGATCGCTCCTTCTGGAATGTGGATATGCACATCAATGTTCTGGTAAAAATCCTTGTCGAGTCCTAACTCATCGGCACGTGAGCGTACATAGCTCATCGCCGCCTGGGCAGACTCTTGCATCACATCACCAATTTTTCCAGTAATGGTTAACTTGCCTTTACCAGGGACAATGGTCACCTCAGTAGCAAGCAATTCACCTCCCATATCAGTCCAGGCCAAGCCAGTCACGACACCAATCTTGTCTTCCTGCTCTGTCTTACTCACCCGATATCTGACAGGCCCCAAATATTTTTCGAGTCGTTTCTGATTTAATCGGACATGCGTCTCTTTACCCTTTTTGACAACTTCTACCGCGACCTTTCGACACAACGTCGCGATTTCCCGTTCGAGATTTCTGACTCCAGATTCTCGGGTATAGGAGCGTACCACGGTAGACAGGATCCGGTCAGAGCACGTGATATTCTGCTCGGTCAGGCCGTTGGCCTCACGTTGCTTTTTAAACAAAAAATGCTTCGCGATATTTAATTTTTCCCACTCGGTGTAACCAGGGATTCTAATGATCTCCATACGGTCCTGGAGGGGACGTGGAATCCGATCAAGATTATTTGCCGTACAGATAAAAAGAATCTTCGACAGATCGTAATCTACATCAAGGTAATGGTCGTTGAAGGTCGTATTCTGTTCTGGATCAAGGACTTCCATCAACGCGGCGGACGGATCCCCCCGAAAATCGGTTGACATCTTGTCGATCTCATCAAGAAGAAAGACTGGGTTCCCTGACCCCGCTTTTTTCATTCCCTGGATTATTTTCCCGGGCATTGCTCCGATATAGGTCCGTCGGTGCCCCCGAATTTCTGCCTCGTCGCGTACTCCACCGAGAGAGACTCGAACAAACTCTCGGTCCGTCGAGCGGGCAATGGATTTTCCCAAGGACGTTTTCCCCACCCCCGGAGGACCGACAAAACAGAGAATCGGACCTTTCAACTCGCCAACGAGGCTCTGGACGGCAAGATATTCTAGGATGCGTTCTTTGACCTTTTCCAGACCGTAGTGGTCCTCGTCTAAAATCTTTTCTGCATCTTGAATATCCAGTTTATCTTCCGTGTATTCATACCAGGGCAGGACGAGCAACCAGTCAATATAGTTTCGCACAACAGTCGCCTCGGCAGACATCGGCGACATCATCTTCAGCTTCTTGAGTTCCTTCTCTACTTTGTCTCGAGCCTCTTGAGACAATTTCTTTTGTCGGATTTTTTCTTCGAGCTCTTGCAACTCATTCTTGAATTCGTCTTTTTCTCCGAGTTCTTTTTGAATGGCCCGCATCTGCTCGTTGAGATAGTACTCCTTCTGGGTCTTTTCCATCTGTTTTTTGACCCGGTTGCGTATCCTCCGCTCAACCTCAAGTATCTCAATCTCGGAACGCGTGAAGCTCAGCACTTTCTCTAACCGGTCAGCGGGATCGATCGCCTCTAGCAGGGTCTGTTTATCCTCCAGTTTAATACCAAGGTGAGCAATAATGGTATCGGCGAGTCGAGACGGATCATCAAGCGCCGAGACCGACATAATCATCTCTGGAGGAATCTTCTTATTCAGACGCACATAGTTCTCAAATGCCGTATTCACGCTTTTCACCAACGCATCGATTTCGGCTTGTCGTTGTGACGTCTCTTCAACCTCTTCCACGTCAGCCCAGAAGAAGTCATTCTGCTCCACGTATTGGACAACCTGTCCGCGCTGTTTCCCCTCAACCAGCACCTTCACGGTCCCGTCTGGCAACCGGAGGAGTTGCACAACATGCCCAATGGTACCCATGGAATAAATGTCATTGGCAATCGGATCGTTGACTTTCGCATCACGCTGCGTTGCAAGAAAAATCAGTTTATCGCCAGCAACCGATTCTTCGAGCGCCTTAATCGACTTTTGCCGCCCCACAAAGAGGGGAACGACCATGTGAGGAAAAACAATAATATCTCGTAACGGTAAAAGCGGTAGACGCACGGCCCCTCCTTTTTCCGATCTCTCTTTATTGGTCTTTCTGGAACAACATGCCGCTGCTTTCCGAATCGGGTCGTCAGGCACTCTCGGCCGTTGCCTTTTGGTACATCACAATAGGCTGCACATTGCGTGACACCACTTCTTCGGAAATAAGGACTTCTTTGATATTCGGCTGTGAGGGGATATCGTACATGATATCCAGCATGATGTTTTCCATAATAGCACGCAGCCCACGAGCTCCGGTTTTTCTGGCTAGGGCCTCACGAGCGATTGCAGTTAGCGCGCCTTCCGTAAAGCGTAGGTGGACATTCTCCAATTCAAAGAGCTTTTGGTATTGACGAACGAGCGCATTTTTTGGCTCGCGCAAAATGCGGACTAACGCCTGATCATCCAGTTCCTTGAGGGTCGCTAAAACGGGAAGACGGCCGATAAATTCCGGTATCATGCCAAATTTTAGGAGGTCTTCTGGTTGCACTTCGGTGAGCAGACTGCTCCCCTTCAGGTTGGTGCTTCGGACATCTGCCCCAAACCCAAGACTCTTCCCTCCAATCCGTCGTTGAATAACATCTTCCAGACCGACAAACGCGCCGCCACAGATAAAGAGGATATTCGTCGTATCAACCTGGACGAACTCTTGCTGCGGGTGTTTCCGACCTCCTTTTGGGGGTACACTCGCAACTGTCCCTTCAATAATCTTGAGCAACGCTTGTTGGACACCCTCACCGGAAACATCTCGGGTAATCGAAGGATTGTCACCTTTTCGGGCAATCTTGTCGATTTCATCGATATAGACGATTCCCTTCTGACATTTCTCGACGTCATAGTCAGCATTTTGTAATAAGCTTAAGACGATATTCTCGACATCCTCCCCAACATACCCGGCCTCGGTCAGACTTGTTGCATCACCGATCGTAAAAGGCACCTGGAGGAAACGGGCCAAAGTTTGGGCCAGGAGAGTTTTCCCTGATCCCGTCGGACCAAGAAGGAGAATATTAGACTTTTGGAGTTCGACCTCACTTGTCATTAATTGCGAGTCAACGCGTTTGTAGTGATTGTGAACGGCGACAGAGAGAATTTTCTTTGCTTGCTCCTGTCCAATGACGTATTGATCCAAAACACGCTTTATCTCTGCCGGTTTTGGTACGGTTGAGGATGCCGCCAGCGAGTCTTCCTGGTCGCACTCTTCCGCGATAATGTCATTACACAGATCGATACATTCGTCACAGATATAGACCGTGGGGCCCGCAATTAGTTTACGAACCTCGTCCTGACTCTTGCCACAAAAAGAGCAAACCAAATTTCCGGGACGATCATCGCCATTTCTGGGCATAGCTACTCCTTGGATCGTTTTCAGACCGCACGGTATAGGGATATGTGCTCCGGGTTAGCGTGGTGTCCCTCCGCTCGGAAGAAAAAACAGTATCCATATTCACTTACCAGTCCGTACTAGATAGCTACCAAGTCCATAGTGTCACAGAGAGAGGCTTTCATCTTTCAGCCCAATCACACGGAGAGTGGAAAGATTCTTCACCAAGGGTCCATACTAATCGTTTTCCTCGACACCAGCAACGTCTTCTTGGACCACTCGAATATGAGCCTTTCCCACAACCTCCTGAAGTGCCTTTTCTCTGCACAGCCGCCCTTGCAGCATCTGGCGATTACTCGGATTAGCGTAGAATGTATCAATCTGCTGTCGCTGTTCGACACTCGTCACTCCGAAATTTTCAATTTTCAGATCAACCTCTTCCTCCGTACTTGTGATGCCGAGTTGCTCTACCATTGCATCAAGGAGCAGTGTCGTCTCAATCTGTCGCTTTGCCCGCTGGGAAAAATCCTCGCGTATAGCCTCAGGAATAGTCGGGTCATCAAAGCTGACATTACTCTGTCCCTGCATGCCCGACTCAACAAACAACTGTTGCGCTTGTTCACGAATAAGGCCGGGGGGGACCTCAAAGGGATTTTTGTTGAGTATTTGGCTCAGTACAGCGTCATGCATCTGCCCTTCGGCTGTCCGCTCCGCCATCTGTTCCATATTATCCCGAATCTTGGCGCGTAATTCTTCGAGGGTATCACACTCTCCGTGGTCTTTCGCAAACTCATCGTCTAAAAGAGGCACTTCCTTTTGGGCAATATCGTGTATGGTGACGTGAAAGGTAGCAGTAGGCAGAGCTTCCTGTTGATCGGATTCTGTCTCTTGAGGTCCCTGAGGCAACGGCAGCGAAAATTCAACAGCCTGTCCCTTCTTGACGCCAATGAGTTGCTCTTGAAACCCAGGCAGGAGCGACTCTTTGCCCAACTCAACCAATCGGCCCCTTCCTTCGAGTCCTGGAATGGCTCGTCCGTGCTGTATGGCCCGGTAGTCTAGAGTGACAACATCTCCCGACTCAGCCTGATCTCGATCCGTTACGGGATGAAGCTGAGCGAAAGATTCGGCAAGTCGAGCTAAGGACCCATCAACCTCCTTTTCCGCTACTGACGAGATCACTTTGTCAACCGCTATCCCCTCGTAATCCACGTTCTTGACCTCAGGCTTCGTCTCAACAGTCGCTGAATAACAAAAAGGATTTCCTGCGACCAAGCGCTCAGCCACAATCTGAGGCTTTGTCACAACGGCAAGTTCGTACTCCTCTATAGCTTTGGCAAGAGACTCCTCAACCAGAGAGGAACTCACTTCTGCAGCAATCTCTTCTCCAAAGCGACGTTCGAGCACCTGCCTTGGCACTCGTCCAGTCCGAAAGCCTTTTAGTCGAACGCGGTTTTGATAGGTTCGATACGCCTTCTCTAGTCCAGCTTGAACTCGATCCGCAGGAATCTCGAAAGCAATTTTTTTCTGGACCGAGCTCAGCCTCTCAATCGAAATCTTCATACAGTAATAACCTATTGCGGATGTCAATCGAGCTCTTCATACCACCCGGATAAGACACACGTGCGAGAGGGGGGACTTGAACCCCCATCCGCTTCAAGCGGACTAGATCCTAAGTCTAGCGCGTCTGCCAATTTCGCCACTCTCGCATATGTCCTCACCCACGGTGATGGGCCGCCGGAGATTCGAACTCCGGACCCGCTGATTAAGAGTCAGCTGCTCTGCCAACTGAGCTAGCGGCCCACGGGCACCATAACTACTATTCCTAGCCATGGCAACCAGAGCCGTGGCCATACGTGTCAGTAGAATGTCAGGCGATGGAGTGAAGGGGACTAAGGTGGGTGAAGGGACTTGAACCCTCGACTCCTGGGACCACAACCCAGTGCTCTACCAACTGAGCTACACCCACCCTATGCGCCAGAAGGGATTCGAACCCCTGACCCACGGCTTAGAAGGCCGTTGCTCTATCCAGCTGAGCTACTGGCGCCCTCAAGGCCTAGACTGTCAGGAGTGTTGGGCTGTTTCTCCTGACAGTAACATCGTATCGGGGCGAGCCGATTTGAACGGCCGACCCCCTGCTCCCAAGGCAGGTGCGCTACCAGGCTGCGCTACGCCCCGACATGGTTCAGTTCCCGTTCAACGTAGGGGTTGTGTGACGTTCTCGCTTTCCTACCCTAACATGCTGTCAGATACGGGACAAATCGAGCCCTGTTCACACTTCAACGTATACGCGTTCGCTAGTTGCCCAAGAAAAAATGCGTCGAACGGTCGGCAAAGTCAAAAACCGGCGCCCAATACACCCCGAGGATAACAGTCGCCACACTCAGGATGGCCAGTAAGGAGCCATTGTGTGGGTCGAGCGCAACCTCACCTTCCGAATCAGACGGCTCATCAAGGAACATCGTCTTTACAATGCGCGCATAATAATAGAGGGACACGACACTGTTCAATATCCCAACCACCGCAAGCCAATAGAATTGACCCTTCACCACCGCCGCAAAGAGATAGAATTTTCCAATAAAGCCAGCGAGCGGAGGAAGGCCAGTGAGCGAAAAGAGGAAAATAGCCATGGCTGCCGCAGGCAAAGCGCCTCCTCTCCAGGCAAGCCCACGAAAGCCCTCTAAGTCTTCACGACCCGTATTATTCGCCACCACCATGACGACGATAAACGCCCCAAGGTTCATCAAGTAGTAGACGACGATATAGAACAGCATGGCCCGCAGCCCTTCGTCGCTAAGCACGACAAAGCCCATGAGGATGTAGCCGGCGTGGGCGATGCTGGAATAGGCTAAGAGACGCTTCACGTTATACTGGTTAAGGGCCGCAAGGTTCCCTAGCGTCATGGTCACCATCGCCACAATAAGCATGAGTTGTGGCCACTCGACGCCGGGGACGAATTGCCACATGCCGGCGTCTCCACTTTGAGAGAGCGCTGGATAAAAAAATCTCATCAGGAGAGCGAAACCCGCCGCCTTTGAGCCGACCGAAAGAAAAGCCGTTACAGGAATAGGAGCCCCGTGGTAGACGTCGGGAGCCCACATATGGAAGGGAACCGCGGCAATTTTATAGCCGAACCCGGCCAACATGAGGACAAGGGCGATAAATAACGTGAGTTGATCTGGAGCGTTTTGTAGCAGAGCAGCGTTAATCTCCGCATAATCCAGGCTTCCGGTCAAACCAAAAATCCAGCTCATGCCATAGATCATGGTCCCCGAGGCCACACCGCCGTAAATGAGATATTTCAGCGCGGCTTCTCCAGATCTTCGATTGTGCGTCAAATATCCTGTCAGCACATAGGATGTCAGACTGACAAACTCTAAAGACAGATAGGCCAGGAGCAGATTCGTTGCCGAGGCCATGAAAAACATGCCGAGCCCGCTCGCCAGTAAAATACCATAATATTCGCCCTGATTCGGGCCGTTAATCTCCCGCGAGCCAAGAGACATCCAGACGGTCCCTACTAAAGATAAGGAAAGAATCACTTTAAAGAAAATGGCAAAACTATCCAGCGCAATCATGCGATGAAACAGCCACCCTTCTCCAACTCCTTGTAATCCTTCGATAAAACGGACGCCAAAAAAAGACAGGCCCGAAGTAAAGACCAAGGCCAGAGCGGCTCCAACCAGGGCAATATTGCCGAGCCGCTCCTTATCCTCCACACATAGGTCTACAAGAAAAATCGCCAGAATGGAGAGAACAAGAATCCCTTCAGGGTAGAGATATGCCAGGCTTTCAATACTGCCGAGGTTCATGGCATGCTTTCTCTCTCGTTCAACATGCTAGCGTAGCGCAACTGCCGCAGCATCAGGACTATTCGTGCTTGCAGACAGCACGACCTCGTTAAGCCCCTGGAGCGAGACATCGAGCAGATCCAGAACGGCGTGCGGATAAAATCCCAGAATCACAACAATAGCCCCGAGCGGGACTAACATACACAGCTCTCTCGTATTGATTTCTGAGAGGTGCATGTCTGCATACTCCTCACGTGGTTTTCCGAGAAACATTTGCTGGATCGTCCAAAGCAGGTAACTCGCTGTAATAATGACGGTCAGAGCGCCGAGTAAGGTGGGAATTTTATGCGTATGCCATGCACCGAGGAGGCACAGGACTTCAGAAATAAAGGCCGACAGACCAGGCAGGCCCATGGCCGCAAAAAAAGCGAGCCCCATCACCCCAGTATAAACCGGCATCACAGTAGCTAAGCCGCCAAACCCGTCAATGCGTCGATGGTGGGCCCGATCGTAGATCACTCCGACAATGAGGAAGAGCATGGCGGTAATCGTTCCATGATTGAACATCTGTAAGACCGCACCGTTGATCCCTTGCGGGGTAAACGATGCCATCCCCAACATGACATACCCCATGTGACTGATGCTGGAATAGGCCACGAGTTTTTTCAAATCCTTGGGCTCGGTAAAACACTGAGATAAGGCACAGAAGGCTCCATAGACAATGTTCCATGCACCTAAGGCGGCTAAGCAGTACGGCGCAAACAGGAAGGTTTCTGCCGGAAGGAGAGGATAATTGACTCGTAAAATCCCATACGTGCCCATTTTCAGGAGAACCCCGGCCAGAATAACGGAGATTGCGGTTGGCGCTTCGACGTGTGCATCAGGGAGCCACGTATGGAGAGGGAAAGCCGGGATTTTTACGGCAAAGTTCACAAAGAGCGCAAGCCACATGATTTGCGGCAAAGAGAAGCCAAACAGGAGCGGCTCGGTCTGAAAATGCTGCGCCACGGCCGGGAGTTGGGTCAAATCAAAAGTGTATCCAACGCCTTCGATGGCCCCGGCTTGAAAATAGAAGACCAGCATACAGACCAACATCAGCGCACTGCCGAGCATCGTATACAGGAAAAATTTAATTGCAGCATATTCCCGCCGCGGCCCACCCCAGATACCAATCAGGAAATACATCGGCAGCAGCATCAATTCCCAGAAGATGAAGAACAGGAAGAAGTCCATGGCGCAAAAAACACCCGTCATGGCCGTATCCAGCAGCAGGAACAGGGCGAAATAACCCTTCTCGGCCCGATCAATATTCCAAGAGGCCAGAATGCAAATCGGGCACAGAAAGGCGGTCAGCAAAACCATCGATATGCTGACACCATCGACGCCGACAAAATAGCGAATATTGAATGACTCAATCCACGGGACGTTCACAACAAACTGGAGCGCTGTGGTCGTGGTATCAAAGTTCTGGTAGAGCCAGATGCCCAAAAAGAACGCCGGCAGAGTAAAAGCAAACGCCGTCCATCGAATTAAATCTTTTGCTTGGCTCGGCAGGCAGAAGACAGCGACCATGCCAGCCAGGGGAAAGAAAATCATTAAGGTGAGAATAGAGGACTCCATAACGGCTCCTTACCGCACATCCGCACAAGGGGCTTGATAAAAAGTCTGATTCACCGGAGCTCCGAGACTCCCTCTTTTGTAAACATCAGACGCCACTGGATTCGTCTGGTGGAGAGCCACAGCGCTATTCCGACCACGATCACCAGGGAGAGAAATACCACCACGACCGGGAGTAATGTGTCCGCACCCACACGTGGTAAGAATTGGGAGACAGCAATCGCACCAACAATGACATACAGATAAATACTGAGGTTGCCGGTCTGGATTTGGCGCAGCCTATTGCCGATACCAAAAGTGACATCGGCCAGCCCGTTCACCAGCCCATCAATAATATAATGATCAAATCGACCAACCGCCCAGCCGACCACGCCGGTAACTTTGGCAACGCCATTCACGATAAAGTCGATGACATTCCGATCAAAGGCGGAGCACAACCAGCTGACCACCAGGGTCCCTCGGACGGCGGTGGCATGGTAGAGTTCGTCAACATAGTATTTATTGAACACGGCTTGATGCGGGACACCGCCTCCGACCGCAGTAAACGTCTCGGCGGATAGGGACTGCCGATAGTAAATCAGATACGCGAGGAATATCCCGACGGCCGCAATGCCAACGGAAGCCGCCATCAGGACATACTCGATCACCTCAACATGGTGATGCGCAGCATGGCCGCCGCCATGACCACCGGCAAAGACGGGTTCGAACCAATGCTCCAGGATATTACTGCCGCCAAGGGCGGGGGGGACCCCAAGAAAACCGGCAAAGAGCGCGCCCACGGCAAGAACAATTAAGGGGTAGGTCATCACTGGAGGGGATTCGTGCAAATGCTCTTTGGTATGCTCATCGGCGCGATTCTCTCCAAAAAACACCATGAAGACCTGACGAAACATATAAAACGCGGTCATCCCGGCAGCCGCAAACCCGATCAACCACAGGAACGGATGTCCACCGGAAAACGTCAGCCAGAGAATTTCGTCCTTTGAGAAAAATCCGGCTAGAGGCGGGATGCCGGCAATAGCAATAGTTGAGATCAAAAAGGTCCAAAAGGTGAGCGGCATTTTCTCTCTGAGCCCGCCCATCTTACGCATGTCCTGCTCATCACCCATGGCATGGATGACGCTTCCCGAGCCCAGAAACAAGCAGGCCTTAAAAAATGCATGCGTCATCAGATGGAAAACAGCAGCGCCATACGCTCCAACACCGACACCCAGCACCATATAGCCGAGCTGACTGACTGTTGAATACGCGAGCACTTTCTTAATATCAAACTGGGCGAGGCCAATAGTTGCCGCAACGAGCGCGGTTAAGGCTCCGACCGTCGCCACCACACCGAGCGCAACCGGCGACATGGAAAAGAGAAAGTGCATCCGGGCCATCATATACACGCCTGCGGTCACCATGGTCGCAGCATGGATCAAAGCACTCACCGGAGTCGGTCCGGCCATCGCATCCGGCAACCACACATAGAGTGGAATTTGCGCGGACTTCCCAGTCGCTCCGACAAAAAGACACAACGCTGCGAGCGTCGCCGCCGGGACGCCCCAGACCATCTGGCCTTCCAGGTGATGAACCAGGTGACTCAGGTCACGAAAGACCGCGGTCGTCCCGTGTCCCGCTTCAAAGAGGCTCCAGAAAATAATAAAAATACCCAGCGTAAAGCCGGCGTCACCAATCCGGTTGACAATAAAAGCCTTGTTTCCAGCAGTGGTGTTCGCCTGTTCCTTATACCAAAATCCAATCAGTCCATAGGAGCACAGGCCAACACCTTCCCAACCCACAAACATCAGCACCAGATTATCGGCCAGCACCAGGGTCAGCATCGCCGCGGTAAAAAGATTGAGATAGGCGAAAAAGCGCCAGTACGCTTCGTCATCATGCATATAGCCGATTGAATACAGGTGAATCAGACCGCCAATACCGGTGACGATCAGGATCATCAGGCCGGAGAGGGGATCGACGGCGAACGCGATATCAACCTGAAGAGCACCGATATGTATCCAGCGCAGGAGCGTATCGAGCAGGTAGCGTTCTTCAGGCACCAGACTGGTGAGCTGAAAAAAGGCTCGTAGCGCAAAGATAAAGGCTAGACCGACAGCAGTACAGGCAACGACGCTGATCCCGTTCTTCCCAAAACGCTCCTGGATCTTCGCCCCGAAAACACCACTGATAACGGCACCGAGCAGGGGAAAGAGAACGATCCAGCGCAGGTAGGAGACAAGAAGCGGGTGATCCATAGACTAGCCTTGCAAGCTATCGACTGCTTCGATGTCGATCGACGAAAAATTCTGATAAATCCCGAGCACAATGGCCAAACCAATCACCGCTTCGGCAGCCGCGAGCATAATCACGAAAATCGCAAACACCTGGCCATCGTAATTACCGGAAGAAAAATGAGAAAAGGCAATATAGTTAATGTTTGCGGAGTTCAGGATCAACTCCACGCCCAGAAGAATCCCGATGGCGTTCTTCCGGGTAAGGACACAATAAAGGCCGAGTATAAAAACGATCAGACTGACAAACAGAAAATGCCGTAGCCCTATATCGAGCAGTAGTCCATCCATAATCATTCGTAGCGTGTGGAAGGTCGTCCCGCCCGTCTTAAATGGGGGGAGGAAAAAAATCAAGGGAGGGCGTCAAGCAAGGTCACCAAGCTTGGACTCGGCCATTATCCGTCGGCCATGGGCCCACGCAGTTCCTTGCGTGACACGACAACCGCCCCAATCAACGCAACGAGTAACACGACCGAAGCGAGCTCGAATGGCAAGATATACGGCCCAAGAAAAGCCTCTCCAATACCAAACGTCGTCGGCTCGACCATAGGTTCAGCATGCTGCACCCATTCAGCCGCCCCAATACAGACCCCCATGACTGCCCCGACAACGCCAAGAATTAATGCCGCAGGAATACGTCCGACCGTCCGATTCGAGACATCCACATCAGCAATCCGATGGGTGAGCATCACCGCAAAGAGGATGAGCACGAGAATGCCACCGATGTAGAGCATGACCTGAATCACCGCGACAAAGTCGGCGGCTAACAGCGCGTACAAGCCGGCCACCCCCATGAATGCCCCCAACAGAGCAAAAGCAGAATAGACCAAGTTATGAGAGAGTGCGACGATGAGGGCCGACCCGATGGTCAAGGCGGCCAGCAGATAGAAAACCAACGCTTCCAAAGGCATTCCCAGATCTCCTCATCCGCAATTTATGAGGCGGCCTCTTCTTGCTCTTTTTTATATTTCTTCATATCGACGGGCTCCGCCCATTCCGCCAGAAATTCCATGCCACGGTCCAAGATCGGCGCAATCAACGGATCAGTCTCCTCCCCTTTTTTCGCCTTATACGCCAGTACAGGGTCCTTCACGAAACGGCGGATCATGCTCTCCAGAGAGTAATCTGCCCCTTCAAACTCGGTCGTATGATGGATCGACCCAGTGGGACAGACCTCGCTACACAGACCACAGTACATACATTTGGCGATGTCGATATCAAAACGGCTCAGGAGCATCGCCCGCGTCACTTTGTCCTTTGGCGCGTCAATCACAATACAGTCGATCGGGCACGCCCGCTCGCACGCCAAACAGCCCGTGCAAATCTCTAGGTCAACTTCAAGAATGCCTCGATAGCGCAGGGGAAGCGTATCTTGGACGCGAACCGCGGTCCGGTCTGGGTACTGAATAGTATACGGCTTACGGACGAAGTGAGACATGGTAACACTCATCCCTTCGAAAATCGTAGCTGCCGCATCTTTCGCATGCTTCAGATATTGGCCAATACTACTCGCCATAGAGCGTTCCTTTAGATTGCCGGATTAAAATAGAGTTCCGGCTTCGCCCGACGTAAATGGTACAGGACGCGTCGGAAGAAGATGACAAGAAGAGCCAGCGTACCGATAACCATGAGATACGGCACAAACGCATTGCCCTCAGGCCAAATCACCATCCAGACCGCAGTCCCGACCAAATTCACAAATCCAAGCGGCACCAAATACTTCCAACACAACGACATCATCTGATCCACCCGGATACGAGGCAGGGTGGCACGTATCCACATGGCCAGGAACACCCAAAAATACGCCTTGAGGAAAAAGACCGTGAGTTGCGCAATATTCAGCACAACCGCGTTATTTGTCCATCCAGTCGGAATCTGCCAGCCACCCAGGAATAACACGGCCATGATGGCACCCGTTACGTACAAGCTGCCCCACTCTGCCAAGAAGAAGAGTGCAAACCGGAAACCACTATATTCGGTCGCAAATCCAGCCACCAGTTCCGATTCCGCTTCTGGAATGTCAAAAGGCGTTCGGTTGGTTTCTGCCAGGGCGGAAATATAGAAGGCAAAGGCAGCAATGAACGTAAACGGGTTATGGAAGAGGAACCAGTCCCAGGGCGCCCAGCCTTGGGCTTGAATGATCCCTTGCGTGCTCAGTGTTCCGGTCAGGAGCACAACGGGCAGCAATGCCAGTCCAGCGGGAATTTCATAACTCACGACCTGGGCGGCGGATCGAATGCCGCCCAGCAGAGACCATTTATTATTCGATGCCCAGCCCGCCATGAGGACACCGACGGCAGAAAGCGCAACAATTGCCACAATATAGAGAATCCCCACATTGAGGTCAGCAACAACGAGAGCACTGCTGAACGGAATAACGACAAAGGTCGCCAGAAATCCCCAAACCAGCAGATAGGGCGCAAACACAAACAGCGGGCGGTCTGCGGCATCAGGAACCACGTCTTCCTTCAGGATATTTTTCACCCCATCGGCCAACCCTTGCAGGACGCCTTGAGGCCCAACTCGATTCGGCCCGACCCGCGACTGAATGCGCGACCAGACTCGCCGCTCGAGCCAGATGGTAATCGTCACTAGGGGTAAAACAAAGCCAAAGACAACCAGGGAGGCAAACAGAAACATCATGGCGGGGTAGACTGCCTCCGCAGGAAGCCCGCCAAATACGCCGTTGGCAATTAGACCGTCAATAAAGCTCTGCATAGCGCCGCACTCGTACCGTATTTCCCGTTACCGGTCAACTTCGGGAGCCACCACATCGAGGCTGGCAATCAGCGCAATCAAGTCGGCAATCATGATCCCGCGACTGAGTTTGTCCACTATGCTCATCGCGGAAAACGACCCGGTCCTGATTTTTGTCCGATAGGGGAACTCACTCCCGTCACTGACCACATACCAGCCCATATCCCCCCGGGAAGCTTCGACACGGACATGCGCATCACCAACCGGCGGTTTGAGCTTCTTAGCCACTCGCGCCAAGACCGGCCCGTCAGGAATCATCTCTAGGCATTGGCGGACGATTTTGCAGGATTCTTTTAATTCTTTAATCCGCACCATATAGCGGTCAAAGCAATCGCCCAGGGTGCCGACTTCACCAGTTCCAACCGGGATATTAAAGTCTAATTCCGGGTAAATCGAATAGGGCTCATCCCGGCGCACATCGTACTGAAAGCCGCAGCCACGCAGGTTGGGTCCAACCAAGTTGTAGTTAATCGCCTCTTCCTTGCTGACCGCCGCAACATTAGCTAAGCGTTCAACATAAATCTTATTGTAGGAAATCAGATCGTTGTATTCGTCAATAAGGGGTTCGAACTGGTCCAGGAATGCAGTCACCTGTTCAGTGTATCCGGGCGGTAAATCCCAGGCCACGCCGCCAATACGCATATAGTTAAAAGTCAACCGCGCACCGCACAAGTCTTCAAGCAGGTTATTTACCTTCTCCCGCTCCCGAATCGCGTGCGTAAATGGGGTCATACCACCAATATCCATGACCATGGTCCCAACCGAGAGCAGGTGACTGGCGATCCGGCCCAATTCGCAAGCAATGACCCGACAAAACTCTCCCCGCCGAGGAACTTCGATCCCGGCCGCACGCTCACAGACCATGGCCCAGCCTTGGTTACACTGCATGGCCGATACATAATCGACACGATCCGTATAGGGCATAAAGCCGTGATAGCCGACCTTCTCGGATATCTTTTCTATGGAGCGATGCAGATAACCAATATCAGGGAGTGCCGTCCGCATGATTTCGCCATCCGCCTTGACCACAAAACGCAATACCCCATGCGTACTCGGATGCTGGGGACCCATATTCAGGGTCATCTCTTCTGTTGCGAGACCATCATCACGTTGGACTTCAAACTCATACCCTGCCAGACTCATACATGCCTCCCGCTTTGGGCTTGAAGAAAAAGGGCTAGAGAAACGACGAAGGTGGGGTAGAACACGGGTGTGAACTTATTTCAGCAAGCTCTCTCGACGCGTGCTGATTCCATGGTACTCTTCAGGCTCAACAAAATCCTTGCGGAGCGGATGCCCAAGCCAGTCTTCCGGCATTAACAAACGCCGCAAGTCCGGGTGGCCAGTGAAAACGACGCCAAGCAAGTCGTAGATCTCGCGTTCCAGCCAATTAGCGGCTTTCCAGATCGCTTCCACAGAAGGCATGCTCGGCTCTTCGCGCGACACATTCGCCTTGACCACTATCGCATGTCGATGGGTATAGGAGTACAGGTGGAGCACCACTTGGATATAGTCCTCCTTTAAGAAGTCCACACCAGACATATTCGTCAAACAGTCAAAGGCCAAATCCGGGTCGTCGTGAAGAAATCGACACACCTCCACGATGGAGTCCGGCTTGGCGAGCACGAAAGGATCGAGAGCGTCAGCCTCAAAGGATGTAACGGCGTCGGTGTGCTGGTCTTGTAATCTTTGGTGTATCTCTGTGGGACTCATAGTTCACACACTGCCGTGCTCTTCCCGATGTGCCGCTTGTCGTCCGGGGCCTTTATGCTGCGGCTTGCGCGGAAGAGCCCTTCACCAGCCAGCGCTCCTGCATCATTTTTTCTTGGAGTTTGAGCAGTCCCTCGGTCAGGGCTTCGGGACGGGGCGGGCAGCCGGGAACATAGACGTCAACGGGAATCACCTTATCGACACCATCACAGACCGAGTACGCTAGCTGAAATAGCCCGCCACAATTTGAACAACTCCCCATAGAAATCACATATTTAGGATCGGGCATTTGATCGTAAAGGACTTTAGTCCGGAGTGCCATCTTCAATGTGAGCGTCCCGGCAATAATCATCATATCGGACTGACGCGGGGTCGCCCGTGGAGCCGCCCCGAAACGCTCCAAGTCCGCTCGGGGACCGCCGGTTTGCATCAGCTCAATAGCACAGCACGCCAGACCGAAGAGCATATACCATACCGATGATTTCCGCGTCCAATTGAGAACCTCATCAAGCTTGGTTGTGATCACCATCTCCGGAACACTATTGATCAGGGACATGCTTCCTCCTCAGGCGGCTTTCGGCAATTCGGATTCTTTCGCTGCGGTCTGAGCTTCGGCTGCGGTTGGTTGCAGTCGCTTGAGCCATTCAAGATCCCGCTTAGCCCAGACATAGACCAGTCCAACGACAAGAATGCCCAGAAAAATTAAGATCTCGATGAGAGCAAAGAGCCCTTGCCCATTGAGCAACCAGTCACGAAAAGCCACGGCAACCGGGAAAATAAAGGCAACCTCGATTTCAAATATTACAAACACGAGGGCGATCAGGTAGAAACGGATATTAAAATTAATCCAGGCACTCCCGGTAGGCGGCTCTCCACATTCATACGTGGTCAGCTTCTTTGCCTCCGGATTGTGCGGACGCAACAGCTTTCCCAGCGCAAGATGGACAGCACAGAACGCAATCGCAAGGATGGAAAAAACGAGGACATTCCCGAGATTAAACAGCACCGTACAAGCTCCTTCTATTCAACAGGGCTCTCCCAGGTTTTCGTTCTCCCATTTAGAAAGTCGTCCGCCTTCAGAGCGACGACTCGGCGTTGTGGTGACGAGCAGATCCTGTATACTCTCCCTGCGCGCGATGGGCAAGCTCCTCTCGCAACCCCAGCCTGTGTGCGATTTGTCCAATGGAGACCTCAGCCAGATACGATCCAAGCAATCGTTGTGCCTCTCCCCACACAGAAATCTGGTTACACACTTGATGATAGCAGCAGGCATGCCCGTCCTCGTCGAGACACTCCATCAGCAATAGCGGTCCCTCCAAGCACTCATACACCGCACGCAAGCTGATATCAGACGCAGGCTTCTTGAGCATAAATCCGCCACGAGCCCCCATATAGGACTCAACCAACCCCCCAATCGCAAGCTGTTTCATGATCTTCGACAGGAAATGCGCGGGGATATCCTGTTTTGTCTGAATCTCCCGCCTTGGGACAACCCTGTCCTGAGGCTGGGCGGCAAGATAGGTCAGCGCACGCACAGCGTAGTCCACCCGCCGTCCGATATTCATCAGAGAGCTGCGTTCGGTTGATCTTGGGGATACTCCGTCACCCATATGAGAGACCGTGCTGTTGTGCTGTGACCTCTAGAGTTCAGCTCCGCGGAATTTCTGCTTTTGGCTTTGAATTTTACGCTGCAAAGCCATGAGGGCATCCAAGACATTTTCAGGACGGGGCGGACAGCCGGGCACGTACACGTCAACAGGGATAATATGGTCGATACCCGCGACGGTGGTGTAGTTATCGTAAAACCCGCCGGTTGAAGCGCAGGCCCCAAAAGCCATCACCCAGTTCGGCTCCGCCATCTGTTCATATACGCGTTTCAGGATGGGAGCTTGGCGGCACGTCACCGTCCCAATCACCATTAGTAAATCAGCTTGTCTGGGACTAAATCGGGGCAGTAAAGCCCCAAAACGATCGATATCATACGGCGTCATCGATAGCGCCATATACTCCATGGCACAACACGCGGTTGCAAACGGGTAAGGAAAAATCGAATACTTCCGGGCCCAACCAATGGCTTTATCTAATCGGGTCAGAACAGCCGCATCGCCCAGCAAGGCTTCTTCTCCGCCTTGGAGCCGTGTGGCTGTTACTTGCGTGGCGTTGTTTTCCATATCTTCCCCGTCTCAGTCCCACTTGCGCTACACGTGTGTCTAGGCAGCATCCTTCTTAGTTGCACCCTGGCCCCGCCAGTCCGCTACCGCCGCCTTGATCGCATCCTCCGCCAACACCGAACAGTGGATCTTCACCGGCGGTAACGCCAACTCCTCTACAATCTGCGTGTTCTTGATCTCCCCCGCCTCCGCCACCGTCTTCCCCTTCACCAACTCCGTCACATAACTCGACGACGCAATCGCCGACCCACACCCAAAGGTCTTGAACTTCGCATCTTCAATCACTTCGGTCTGCGGGTTGATCTTGAGTTGGAGCTTCATCACGTCCCCGCACTCCGGGGCGCCCACCACGCCGGTGCCCACGTTCGCTTCCTCGGCCTCAAAACTCCCTACGTTCCGGGGCCGCTCGTAATGCTCGATCACTCGCTCGGTGTATGCCATCGCTCGCTGCTCCTTTTAAATAAAAAGCCGTTATGCAGGAAATCTCTCGCTCATTGGTCGCTCTGATGATAGAGTTCTAGAGTCCAACTTGTCAACCGTTCCGCTGTGAGAAGAATGCCGTACCGCTTCTTTTCCGACAATGGTTCAACGCTATGGCTCTACCATTTTTCATATTTCACCGCCTGACGCTCGTATCCGGCTCCACGGAGGAGGTCTCTCAATAACAGAACGGGCCGCCCTATCCCGCAGATATAAAACCGTCGGCTGTACTGCCTCACCTCTTTTGCAAAATGCTGCTCGACGTAAGGCAAAAGCCCCTTCTCTATTGAATACTCCTCCGGTTCACACCCGGCGATGAGCGGTCGAAAGGAAAAATAAGCGCACTGGCCCTCCCACCTCTGCCACTCATCAGCGTACAGCAAGTCTCCTGCCTGTGGCGTAGCATACAGCAACCGGGCGGTGTGATGTCCGCCCGCAGTCAGGAGGCGGGCGATCATAGGCCGAAAAGGCACGACACCAACCCGATCGGCAATAAAAATGTATTCGGCGTCCGTTGGCTGGTCGAGGACAAAGTTTCCCCACGGGCCGGTAAAGCAAAGGACATCGGCTTCTTTCCGGCTGAAGAGATATGAGGAACCGGAACCACCATCAACCTGATTCAAACAAATCTCAAAGCATTCCTCTTCCTCTGGCAGGGAAGCAATCGTGTATGCCCGGGTGAGCGTCTCGCCACCGACCGGAAGCAAAAACGAGAGGAATTGGCCAGGCAGAAATGGGAGTTTCTGGCCATTCCCAACCCGGAGAAAAAAAGAGCGGGTATCTGGGGTTCGTTCAACAATCTTTTCGATAGTGGCGGTAAAGGTCGGCGAGGAAGGCATGCGCGCGGCTACTCTCCATTAGACCTGTTGGTTAATGGTGTGGCGAGGAATACGGATTTTTACTTCACCTTCACCCATAACCGCTTGGCAGCCTAGTCGCGACGTTGACACCAAACCAGGCGCCTTGTCGAGCATATCGTCTTCTTCCTCTTCGTTCTCAGTCAAATGCGCCATGCCCTGGGTGACAATCACATGACAGGTTGTGCAGGCACAATTGCCGCCGCAAGCGTGTTCGAGTTCGACACCATGGCCGAGTAAGATATCGAGGATGGAACCCGGCTCTCCGTCGTGGTGAAAAGGCGCCTGAGACGGATCAAATTCAATCACCTGTTCAGGATTCCCGTTTTCAAACGAGACGTATAATTTTGCCATGCCGATGGACGGAGATTACCCTATTGGAGAGTCCCGGGACGGACCGACGGGGTTTCGACTTGCTTCAGCACTTGCTGGGCAATCTCAAGAAAAGTCTGACTCTGCGGGTGGTCAGGCTGAGCGATGACAAGCGGTATGCCCGCATCCCCTCCAGCGACAATCTCGTGGACGAGGGGCACCTGACCGAGGAAGGGCAGGTGAAACCGCTCAGCCATTTTCACTCCGCTGCCGTGAGAAAAAATATGCGCTTCGTGTCCACAGGAACGGCAGATCAGATAGCTCATATTCTCGATCACGCCTAAGACTGGAACGGAGACTTCCTCAAACATCTTGATACCGCGCCGCGCATCAAGCAGCGCCACATCCTGGGGCGTTGTCACGATAACCCCGCCGGAGAGCGGGACCTTTTGCACCATGGTCAACTGGGCATCCCCGGTGCCGGGCGGCAGGTCAACAACCAGCACATCCAATTCTCCCCACTCGACCTTAGTGATAAACTCGGTCAGCAGCTTATCAATCATCGGCCCACGCCAAATGACAGCGTGGCCATCTGGAATCAGGAAGCCCATAGACATGATCTGCATGTCGTATTTGGCAACTGGGATCAACCGCTTATCTTCCGTACTCTTGGGCTTCTCGGTAATACCCAACATGAGGGGGATACTCGGTCCATAGACATCCGCATCCATCACCCCAACCCGCTGGCCTGTTCGAGCCAGCGCGGTTGCCAAGTTCACCGAAACTGTTGATTTTCCAACCCCACCCTTGCCACTGGCTACCGCGATCACATGCCGCACCCCTGGAATCCCGGGCTTGGATTGGGGCGTGGGTTGTGGGGCGGCCGGCTGTTGGATGGAAATCTCTACAGGCAGTTGAACGAGCGGGCTCAGCGTTTCAATCACCCGCTGTCGAATGTTTGCGATGACCTCCGCATTGCCGGTTGAAGGGGCGAGTTCTACCGTTACCGCCGCGCCGCCGACCGCAATGTCCTTGACCACGCCGAAGGCGACAATATCCCGGCTAAAGCCGGGATATTTGACCTGTTTGAGCGCTTCTAATAATTCCTGGGGTGTTGGTGGTGTTGACATAGATACGCCTTTAGGGTGTCCCCTCGGGGTTATTGTGGCTGTGCGGATTGTCTTGGCTCTCACCTAAACTCCGCAGGTAGGCGTAGGTGTAAATGCCCGTTTCGTGTCCATCGTCCCAGGTCGGATTCACGGCATAATTACCGACCATATCGATACTCACGAGTTGGGGATTCTCCACCTCAATAAAGTGGCGTTCGCCACCATGACCCTGGCAGACCGCACACGGACACCATCCCCGCAGATAGGCGAAGGGATAGTCGTTCAGGGTATCGTCATCCCACAGCACCCGCAGGAGCCGGTCTTCCGGAATGGGCGTTAGGAGAAGGGGAGTCGGCATGGCATCCTCGTTATTCAGACCTAGTGGACCGACTGGGGCAACTGCATTTCCTCTGTTGCGACAACCTGTCGGGCGATCCCGAAAAACTCCTGGGCAACAGGATGGTCAGGAGCCGAGATAACCACCGGCTTGCCGGCGTCGGCACCAGCGCATACTTCTTCAACCAAGGGGACCTCGCCCAGAACTTTCAAGCCTGTTTTCTGTGCTCCACCATGGCCAAAGACTTCTTCTTTTTCGTGGCAGACCGGACACTCGTAAAAACTCATATTCTCGATAACCCCGAGAAGCGGCACGTTGACCTGTTTGAACATGCTGATCCCGCGCTGGACATCAAGCAGGGCCACATCTTGCGGCGTCGTCACAACAACACCCCCATGCAGGGGCACTTCCTGAGCCAGGGTGAGGGCAATATCCCCCGTGCCGGGCGGCAGGTCCACAACTAAGTAATCCAATTCACTCCAGATAACGTCCCGCAGGAACTGGCGGATAATACTCATCACAATGGGTCCACGCCAGATCACCGGGGATTGGTCATCCAGAAAAAAGCCCATTGAGATGAGGCTGACCCCATACCTTTCAACCGGATAGATCTTTTTGTCCTGCCCGGCCCGTGGCGTGGCCTCGGTCCCCATCATCAGCGGCACACTGGGCCCATAAATATCGGCGTCAAGCAGCCCAGCCTTATGTCCTAACGACGCTAATGCCAGGGCGAGGTTGACCGCAACCGTCGATTTCCCGACCCCGCCTTTACCACTAGCCACCGCCAGGATACGCCGCACACCAGAAATATCCGCTCGCTCTCGCACGGCTTGGTTGCCCGCCTTGCCGCCCTGGTCTGGTTGCCCGGTTTGAGCGGAGAACGCATGAATATGGACGTGCACGATCTCGGGTAAGGTCGTCAATTCTTGCGTTATACGTCCACGCAGGTGTCGAAGCACATCTTCTTTGATACTGCTTGCTCGAATATGCACCACCGCACTGTCTGCCTGGACTTGGACCTTACCAACGAGTCCTAACGTCACAATATCCCGCTGTGAGCCGGGATATTGAATCTGCCTGAGCCGCTCAGTGATACGAGTGTGGATATCAGGGGTGTTGTGTTCGTCCACTCGGTCCTCTCTTCAGCATCAAATCTGCTGTCGATTTCTCCTCAATACATTGGCGACGACGAAATACATGCAAATGTAGACTTGTAAAGTCTTCATTATCAAGCCCAGGTGATCCATTCAAGAATGGTCGTGTTGCGCTTTAGAAAGGCCACGTATACGGAATGCAAATCGTTGACACAATGAACAGCATGACCTTGAGCGAAATACCGATCTTTGCGAAATCCAGGAAACGATATCCACCCACTCCATAGACTATAAGGTTGGTTTGGTACCCAAGTGGAGAGGTAAAGCTCGACGACACGGCGACAGTTACGGCAATCGCAAACGGTCTGGCATCAACCCCAGACTGGAGCGCGGCCTCGCAGGCGACGGGAAAGACGAGTGCGACATTCAACATATCGCCCGCCCTGACGGTCGAACGAGCCGGCGATGAAGACGGCTCCGCTGAAGAGGTCAACGCCAGTGGCAAACGCGCCGAGCCTCTCTTCAGTTGGCGTCTTCTTTTTCTTTCCTTTGGGGTGGTAGGGCGGGCGTCTCCGGGGGAGGGGTGGCTGAGACGCTCCTGAGTAAAATATACGGATCGCCACCAATACCCATTCCCCGCGTAATACCCATCGTTCCGTACTGATAGCCGATCAACGTCCCGGTAAACCAGTACGACTCGCCCTTGAGGGGGATATCTTTCACAAGAGTCCGGTCCGCATAGAACAGGAGTATCCGGTCCATGATACTCGCCTTCATGGAAACGGCACCATTACCGACAACCAAGGTCGGAAGCATCGTCATCCCATAATACTCTACGTACTCAATCTCACCCGTCTGCCTATCTCGCATAAAATAGCGTTGTTTGTCTCGATCAGGGAAACGTCGAAAGCCGCCTGTCACGGTGATCTCTTGTCCGACTTTTTGGTTTGCGAAAAAGCGGACAAATGTATCAGCCCGCGCCTCCGCGCTTGGGTGGAAGAACGCCGTTCCAATGAAGAGAGGGAGCCAGAGCGTCGCAGAGCGACATACCTGCATCGTCTTCTCCTCTTGCCAGAAGCTTACCGTCCGCAGTCTATGTAATTTCCAGACAAAAGAAAAGGATTGCTGCCCTTGCCGCTCTCTTGCCGTCCCGCTCCTTTCAGGCCACAATAAGTGAAGATGTGCAGGAGGGTGTAATGCGGCGACACTGGCGTGCAAAACTGACCCCTTTTCAGCAGCGAATCTTTGATCGGAGCACTGCGGTCACAACGATTGAATTTGATCCAACCTCACAACTTCGAGCGGCGGTCAAAGCCCTGCCCGCCGTGCTCGAGGCAGAAGAGCAAGCCCGTGTCGCAGCGCTCTCCCAAACCATTGTCAATCACATCTGCCGGCAGCTCAGAGTCCGCACGGTCCAGGTTCGCGTACACGGCACCCGTCCGTCGAACCAACAGGGAGAACTCCACGGACTCTACACGCAATACAGCGGAGGCAGTAAAAATGATTCGATCCAAGTCTGGATGCGAACCGCAAAAAGAAAACAAACCGTTGCCTTCCGAACCTTTCTTAGAACCCTGTTACATGAGGTCTGCCATCATTTAGACTATACCTACTTCCACTTCCGGGAATCCTATCATACTGAGGGGTTCTTTCAGCGCGAGTCCAGCCTCTTTCACTGCTTAATGTCCCCAAAGATACAACCGTCGCAGGCGGCTCAGAAGCCATCCCAATCCTTATCCTCTCTAGTACAGGAATTCCTCCCAGGTCAGAGGCAGACTCAGCCGGAACGCTAGCAACCACTGCCCAAGACTCTCGGGATTTGCCCTGCTATTTTTGATTTTCCCCCGACGATAGACGGCGCTCAACTTCACGCAGCCGGCGTTGTGCACGCGGATATCCCGAGTCATAGCGCAGTGCCGTGGCAGCACGCTGGTCCTGGTCCATCTGAATATAGGCCTCGACCAACTCAAAATGTGCGCGTAGACTCTAAGGGCATTGGTGTAAACCTTGCCGATAGAGTGTAACCTTCTCGGTTAAATTCAGACTCTCCCGAGCACGGTAAAAATGTGGCTTTGCCCGGCGACACGCCACTTCATTCCTGCCAAATCGGGTCACACTACCCGTCCGCCACGCTCTGTCCGACCGCAGTACGAGTTGGTCTGCCCTCTTCTTCAGTGCACTCGCCCGTTTTACGGAAGACGGGTAGGAAGAGAAAACCCCGCTGTCACACTCTGAGGAACCTCTATCGGTTGTCACGCCCGCACCAGGAAAAACAGCACTGGCTAAGCTACTGCCGATACCCAACAGGGCGCTGTTCATCGCTCCCCGGACAACATGCCCCTGGGTAATATGCGCCAGTTCGTGTCCCAGAATCATCGCCAGTTCATCATCCGAACGGAGGAATTCCATCATACCAGAGGAGAGCAAAATCTTACCAAAGGTTGCTCCAGCGTTAATTGTCGGCTCGCCGGCAGCCAGTATAAATTGGACAGGAGGCGACTGAGGAACAGCTTCAAGCAGACGCCGCGCAACCCGTTCTATTTGAACAAGATGCAACTGATAACGGCTGTAGTCCTGCGAAGAGGTGCGCTCCGACGATCACGCGCGCACTGAGACTCCACCTGTCGTGAACAGTAAGAGCAACAGAGAGAAATAGATGACTCTCCGACTCGGCCCCATGTCTTCCTCTTCCTTTGTGCTATAGTGCTCTTCTGAAAAACGTTCGGCAATCTAGGAAGGAAATGCCTATGCCTGAGTGGGTTTATGTCAAGGATATTGCCCAATACGAAGGGCAAGAAGTCGAGCTCCGAGGCTGGTTGTACAATAAGCGCTCCAGCGGAAAGCTGCACTTTCTTCAAGTTCGTGACGGTACCGGCACGATCCAGTGCGTAGTATTCAGGGGAGACGTCTCGGCCGAGACCTTTGCCCTAGGGCAGGACCTCACCCAGGAGTCGTCCGTTATTGTCCAGGGTACGGTCCGGGCGGATGCGCGCTCACCGATTGGATTTGAACTCGGCGTAAGCGGCTTATACCTCACCCAGCAGGCTCACTCCTACCCGATTACCCCCAAAGAACACGGAGTTGCCTTTCTGCTCGACCACCGCCACCTGTGGCTTCGCTCCTCACGCCAGCAGGCTCTCCTACGTATTCGCAGTGAAGTCATCAAAGCGTGTCGAGACTACTTCGATGCGCATGGTTTTACCCTGCTCGATGCCCCGATCTTCACCCCGGCCGCCTGTGAAGGGACAACCACCCTTTTCCCGGTCGACTATTTCGATGATACCGTCTATCTCACCCAGAGCGGTCAGCTCTATATGGAAGCCGGCGCCATGGCGTTCGGTAAAGTCTACTGCTGCGGTCCGACCTTTCGTGCCGAGAAATCCAAAACGCGACGCCATCTGACTGAATTTTGGATGATTGAGCCCGAAGTGGCCTACTGCGACCTATATGGTGACATGGACCTAGCTGAAGATTTTCTGGAGGCCGTTGTCCAGCGCGTCCTGACCAACCGACAAGCGGAACTCCAGACGCTTGAGCGTGATATCGCAAAACTCACCCAGGTGAAGAAGCCGTTCCCGCGTATCAGCTACAGCGAAGCGATCGAACGCCTGCAAGCTAAGGGCGTTGATATTCAATGGGGGGACGACTTTGGCGGAGATGACGAAACCATCTTATCCGAACAATTTGACCGGCCGGTTATCATCCATCGCTACCCGATAGACAACAAGGCCTTTTATATGAAGACCGACCCGCATGATCCCACCGTTGCTCTCTGCATGGACGTCTTAGCGCCAGAAGGCTATGGCGAGATCATCGGGGGCGGTCAGCGTGAAGACGACCTCGCCGCCTTACAGGGAAAACTGGAGGCGCATGACCTGTCCGAAGAAGCCTTCTCTTGGTATCTTGACCTGAGACGCTACGGCTCCGTTCCCCATGCAGGTTTTGGCATGGGTATTGAGCGTATGGTCACCTGGCTATGCGGTCTGCACCACGTCCGAGAATCAATTCCATTTCCCAGAATGCTAGAGCGGGTGACCCCGTAATGGGTCACTGGAGAGCCGAGGCGGCCTTTGACGCCGGCTCTGGCACGCGCGGAGCCTGCTCTTCTCGGATTGCTCGCAGCAGGGCAACATTGTCGCCATGTCCCGTCCGGTAGGCAGTCACTTTGCCGCGGATGGGTTGGCCTAAGAGGTAGAGATCGCCGAGCAGATCAAGAATCTTGTGGCGGACAAGCTCATCCTCAAAGCGGAGCGGCGGATTGATGATCCCTTGCTCGCCAATCACGAGGCAGTTATTCAGCCGGCCACCATTGGCAAGGCCCATCTCTTCAAGCGCTTCAATCTCCTTGAGAAAACCGAAGGTCCGCGCCGGCGCGATCATCTCACGATAGCTGTCCGCATCACGCTGGACGTAGTGAAACTCCTGTCTCCCAACTGGCTCTGGATATTCCAGACAGTAGTCGATCTCAAGCTGCTCTGAGGGCTCAATACGGAGGAACTTTCCCGCACTATGGTCACCGACCTGATAGGTCCGGTCTACGCTCAACGCCTCTACCTCTTCGTCTTGTTCAACGATTCCAGCACTGTCGAGTAACTGACAAAATTCCAGTGCCGACCCGTCGAGAATAGGGACCTCTCCCTGCATTTTGATGAGCAGGTTGGTGATGTTATAGCCGTGCAGGGCCGAGAGCAGATGTTCAACCGTTTTTACCCCCGTCCCTTCCCGATACAAGCTGGTTGCGTAGCCGGTCGATTGAACGTACTCAACCGTGGCTGGAATCAGGATGTCTGAGGACAAGGGACCGAAAACAATGCCGCTGCCCGGCGGTAAGGGGTGTAAAATAATCCCCGTGCGCACCCCCGAGTGAAGCCCCCGGCCATGCACAACCACACTCTGACGAATGGTCCGGGCCTGGGTTTTCTGCGTCGTGCGCACGGCGGGGAAGTCCGTATCAGCCGCAGCGGCGGCTATCCGGGTAGCGGCGGGCTGATTCGGCTCTATTCCCAGGGCACGGTGGACCGAACGGAGTAAGGTATCCAGCGAGAAGGGCTTTTCGAGGAAATCTGCTGCTCCAAGTTTTGTGGCGCGGACAGCTGTTTCGATCGTTCCATGACCGGAAATCACAATAATCGGCAGTTCAGGCTCCCGAGATTGGAGTTGTTCGAGCAGAGCGATCCCATCAACGTGTGGCATCCAGATGTCTAGGAGGACCAGACACGGCTGCCACGTAGCGACTAAGTCAAGAACGTTTTCACCTGAGTCCGCCTCAAGCGTACGGAACCCCTCATCTTGCAAAACTCCACGTAGCATCGTCCGGATTTTTTCTTCGTCATCCACAATTAGGATCGGCGCTTCCATAGACGTCCCTCCCCTGCCTCACGCTGCGTCTTCAATAGACGGCGACGAGGGCTTCTCACCCAGCATATCTGTTCGACGAGCGTTGCTACGCACAGGCATCTCAATAATGAACCGACTGCCTCGTGGTGGATTGTCTCGTACCCGGATAAAGGCCTGATGGTCCGCCACCACGGTGGCAACAATGGCCAGCCCGAGCCCGGTCCCGTCCTTTTTGGTTGAAAAATACGGCTCAAACAATCGCTCCTTTATGTCCGGCGGGATCCCACAGCCATTATCAGCGACTTCGATACGTGCAATGCCAAGCGAGCGCATATATCGGGTCGTGACTTCGATACGGCCCGGAGATCCCTCCGTCCCTTCTCGGCAGGCGACAACGGCATTGTCCAACAGATTACGCAGGACGCGCCGCATCCCCTCACGGTCAAGCTCGAACAACGGTAGGGAGTGGTCCGGCATAAAGACAACGTCCAGGTCGCGGTAGGCTTCGGCGATCAGAACAATGGTCTTCTGTGCCAAGGCGTTCAGGTCATGCAGACTATGCTTTCCAGCCGACAGACGGGCAAACGTGGAAAATTCGTTGACAAGTTTTTTAATCGCGTCGACTTCATGCGCAATGCTCTGCACACACTCGTCAAATATTTCGTTCCCGTCCGTAATCTGGGGACCAAACCGGCGCTGGAGGCGCTGCGCCGCAAGCTGAATCGGTGTCAGCGGGTTTTTGATTTCATGCGCAATTCGACGGGCGACTTCGCGCCAGGCTTCCATCCGTTCGACCTGGACGATCTGCGTTACATCCTCAAAAAAACATAACACCCCAAGCGCATGACCACGGTCGTCAGGCAGAGAGGTACCCGTTATTAAGAGGGAGTGGACGTGTCCATCGCGATCCAAACGGAGCTGGCCTTGCTGTTCTTGACCGGCATCGTTCCTGTTGCCGTTTTGCCCAAGAAGGAGTTCATGAACGATACGATGCACTTCTTGGAATTCGCTTGCGGAGAAAATATCACGATAGTCCTGCCCAACAACGCTATCGGCGTGCAAACCCAGCAACTGCTCCGCCGCCCGGTTCAGGGTAGAGAGCCGACCATCCCGGTCAAACGAGACGACGCCAGCGTTGATATTCCCGAGTAAGATCTCCATATAGCGCCGCCGGGCCTCAAGTTCCTGGTGACTCTGCTGGAGGTCGACGGTCATCCGATTGAAGGCGGAAACGAGCGTTCCGATCTCATCCTCCCCCTCTCCCTCAATCCGGTGCGCCCAGTGACCCTGAGCGACCTCCCGAGTGGCGGCCGATAATTGTTGGAGGGGAACAGTAATTTTTTTTGCCAGATAGACACCCACCCAGATCGCCGAGAAGATGACGACCAGGGTGACTAGGACCATCGTAATCACATAATTGTTTTTGATTGGCTGCTTCAATATCCTGAGTTGGCGATATTCACCTAACGCTTCGACCACCTGCAGCCCTTGTCTGACGACGTTCGTGGGAACCTGGGTGCCGGCTACAACAACACCGACTAGGTGTTCTCCAATGAGGACGGGAACACCTCCGTACACTAACTCGGCCTGCTCCAGCGTCACGATTTGCTGGACCTCTTCGGTCTCAGACCGGACCCGTTCCAAGAGGGGCTCGCTGAGTTGGGGAGCCGTCAGCGCCTCGCTCGTCTCTGGCGCGTTGGCCACAAGGGTGAGCGCGGCGGAGTACACGACGAGTTGGGTCAGGCCACGTTCATGCTGCTCGCTGTTCATGCGGGATTGCAACCTCTCGTAGTGCGTCGGCTCAAGGAGGTCTTGGGCGATAATCTTCCGAGCGATTGCCCGCGCGTGCGTCAGGGTCTCATCAGCAAGACGTGCATAGACGCCGTCAACGACCTCAAGCGAGCTGCTTAACGAGCGCTCAACACGCAGGGCAAACCAATTCTCGATCGATTTCGTCAGAAAACCGATCCCGATAAGAAACAAAAGTACTGCCGGGAAGAGAGAAATGCCTAAAAAAGCCAAAACGAGTCGAGAGCGGAGGTGCGCGCCGGGCAGCTTCCGACGGCGCTCGTAGAACAGCTTCAGCAGGTTCCGACCAACCAGGAAAACCAGCAAAACGAGCAGGATGATATTGAGATTGATCAGCAGAATAAAAATAATGTTGCTGATCAGACTTTCGCCGTCACTGAGTTGTGGCGAGCGGCTCTGGAGAAAGGCGAACAAAAAGACGCCCAGTGCTGCCGCGATGATGACAGCGATCTCCCAGAACTGGCGACGTTTATAGTCCTCCAAGCGATTTTCGTGGACTAGGGCTTCCATGCTCTTTCGTCCTGCTCATGTCAGCGATAAAAACAATGAGGATATACCATCATCATCAGAGTTCTACCATTGTCCGTTTGGGTCGCTTGCGCTAGAACAAACCGCCCTGCTCTTTTCTCCCAGGTTGGTCAATATGCAAATGCTGGTAGGCCTTGAGGGTAGCCAGCCGTCCCCGCGGTGTACGCTGCAAAAACCCCTCCTGTAAGAGATAGGGCTCGTACACGTCTTCAATGGTGCTCTTCTCTTCACCAATGGCCGCGGCTATGGTCTCGACACCGACCGGTCCACCGTTAAATTTCTCGATAATCGTTCGCAGAATCGCCAGGTCCATTTTGTCAAATCCGGCCTCATCTACTTCAACTAGCGTCAGGGCGGCATGGGCCACTGCTTGCGTCACAACCGGCTCTTTCTTTACTTGGGCATAGTCGCGTACTCGTCGGAGTAAGCGATTGGCAATGCGAGGGGTTCCCCGTGAGCGACGTGCGATTTCTGCGGTTCCATCCGTATCAGTCTCAATCTCAAGAATTGAGGCTGATCGACGAATGATCTGTTCCAACTCGACCACCTGATAAAAATCCAGGCGAAACGTTGACCCAAAACGATCCCGAAGCGGTGAGGTCAACAGCCCGGCACGGGTGGTGGCACCAACTAAGGTGAAGTGCTTCAGGGGTAACTTGACCGTTCGGGCTGATGGCCCTTGGCCGACAACGAGGTCCAGTTCAAAGTCCTCCATTGCCGGATACAAAAATTCCTCAACCACGTGATTGAGTCGATGGATCTCGTCAATGAAGAGTACGTCGCCTTCTTCCAGGTTGGTCAGAATAGCGGCCAGGTCGCCGGGCCGCTCAATCACCGGGCCGGTAGTAGCCCGAATCGTGACATCCATTTCACGTGCGATAATATGCGCCAGTGATGTTTTTCCTAATCCGGGCGGACCACAGAAGAGCAGATGGTCAAGAACGTCAGCCCGTTGCTTGGCCGCCTCAATGGCGATCTCAAGATTCTGCTTCGTGCCTTCCTGTCCGATGTATTCTTCAAGACTGCGTGGACGGAGCGAGCCCTCGACACGTGGTTCGTCAGGCCAGATAGTCTCATCGTCCGACAGAGCGTCCAGCGGCGATATATGGGGATTCAACACGCCGCGCCCTGAACTATCCACATTCTCGCTCGCCTCTTTTGGCGTGTCTTTCGCGGTGCGGCTCATGCGCTGAGCCTCCGTAACGATTCTCGGATCACATCGGCAATAGTCGTATGTCCGTCCCGGACAACCGCACGTACCGTCTTCTCGGCTTGCGCCTGCCGATAGCCCAGATTCACCAGAGCAGAAGTGGCTTCGGTCGAGAGTGGACTCGGCGTTGCCGTCGGAGTCCCGTTCTGCACTTCACTTGCGCCAACTTTCTCCTGGAGTTCGACAACCAGACGTTCCGCCGTCTTTTTTCCAACACCTGGAGTCGCAACCAAGCGGGTCACATCGCGCGTATGAAGCGCATTCTCCAGTTCATCAACCGGAATACCCGACAGAATATTTAATGCCAGGCGCGGGCCGATACCGCTCACGCCGCGCAGCAGTAGAAAATACGACTTTTCCTTTTCTTCCAGAAAGCCGAATAGCTGGAGGGCGTCTTCTCGTGCATGGGTGTGGATGAGCAAGCTGACCGGTTCCCCGACTCCTGGCAGATGATAGAAGGTTTGCAACGACACCAATACCTGATAGCCGACTCCGCCAACATCGACAATGAGCTGCTCAGGGGTCTTTTCGTGGAGCACTCCGTGGAGGCGCGCAATCATAGGGGTTGCCGTACGAGCGTGTTAGTCGTGCTTTTTCTGGTCTGCAGCGAGCATCTGGGCTACCGTCTGTTCCGTAAAGACATCGCGTAAAGAGCGGGCCTTCCTGCCCCTAGTACGTCGCGGCTGAGCGCCAACTTGGTGGAGTAGATCGGGCAGGCGGGCAGCGCTACAGTGACAAATGGCTGCCGCCAGCGCATCCGTCGCATCCTGGCTTGACGGAAAGACCCCCGCCTTTCCGTCTGGATGGTGCAGTTGGGAAAAGACCGCTTTTTGGACCTGCATTTTTCCTGCCCGGCCATATCCGGTCACCGCCGTCTTAATTTCCGTTGGATTATACTCGGCAATCCGCAGGCCGGCTTGGGCCGCAGCCAGGAGCACGACGCCCCGCGCCTCGCCGAGGCGCAGAGCGCTCTGGACGTTATGGGCCACAAAGGCTTTTTCAAGACTCAAGACGTGAGGAGCCCAGCGGTCAATCACCGTGGCAAGCTCTTCGTAGATGAGACGCAGGCGTTCGGGCAGGGAGCGGAAGCCTTTGACAGAGACGACATCTCCGGCGCGAAAAGTCAACGTCCGGCGCGTCTTCTCAATGACACCCCATCCGGTCCGCAGCGTGCCAGGGTCTATCCCCAACACGCGCAGTGGAGTCTGAGCGTTGCGAGAGTCGATGGTCTTTCCCTTCCTTAGGCCGCACTGAGTCGTTCCATCTCCTCTTCAGCAATTTCTACATTCGCGGAAACGGTTTGAACATCGTCAAGCTCCTGGAGGGCGTCGAGCAGACGTAAAGTTTGTTCAGCTTCCTTGCCGGAGAGACTGACCGTGTTTTGGGGCACCATCGTCGCTTCAACGGATACCGTCCCAATATTGGCATTTTCGAGCGCTAGCCGCACGTCTTCGAGGTCATCGGGAGCTGTCACAACCTCAAACATATCATCGCCCGTTGTGACATCTTCTGCCCCGGCGTCAAGGGCAATCTCCATGAGTTGATCTTCCTCAGCCTGGTCTTTTTCTATGGTAATAATGCCCTTGTGGGTGAACATCCAGGCAACGGAGTTAGGCTGGCCCAAGCTCCCACCACTTTTGGTGAACAGATGACGCACTTCGGAAACTGTTCGATTTTTATTGTCCGTCAGCGTCTGTAGCATAATGGCCGCTCCGCCTGGCGCATGCCCCTCGTAGGTCACCTCTTCATAGCTGACCCCCTCAAGCTCTCCAGCGCCTTTTTTCACCGCCCGGTCTATAGTATCACCTGGCATACTGGCCGCTTTTGCCGCGGCTATGGCCGTGCGCAGGCGTGGGTTTGCGGATGGATCGCTCCCGCCCATCCGGGCCGCGATCGAGAGGTCTTTAATCAATTTTGTGAACATCTTGCCCCGACGGGCATCCTTGACTGCCTTCTTATGCTTAATGGTGCTCCATTTAGAATGGCCGGACATGACCGTCTCCTCCCGGCGTAAGACTTGCGGTTATGGGTAACATACTTCTGGGGGAGAGTAAACGTACGAGCGCCCTATTGATGTCTCCGCTCTGATACAGTAAAGCCCCGCAATAATTAGACTTTCAGCTCCTCCCAGTGTAGCCGGACTCCATAAGGGGAGTGGCTAGGAACGAAAAAACACGATACACCCGAGCCTCGCGGAGACTTGCTCCCCTTGGGTAAAGGATATTCCGAGTGCGACTCATTACTATTCTTGCTCATACCGGTGTTGTCACCGGACTGGCAGGCTTGTTTTTCGGCGGCCTCGCCTGGATGTATAACTCCCCGTTTGGAGCAGTCATGGTTCTCGGCAGTCTCGTGCTCCTGTTCGCCAGCGGCCTGTTAGGATGGTATTACGGTTTTAGTCCAATGTGGCGACCGTCCGGGTGGGAAGAAGAGGTCACCCACAATGATCGTCATTATGTTGTGTCAACGCAGCGCTACCCGCCCTATCTCGTTCGCCAGGCGAAGAGGCAGGGCGGTATACAGTTTGGAACGGCCGTGTATGCCATACACGCGGCAGACCAGGAAGTGGCCGAGGAAGCCCAGGCCGTATACGGGCTGCAATGGCGGGAACACCAAGAGGCACAGGAAGGGCATCAGTGGGTTGTGCACGTCTTGCGACAGGGCCACCTATCCGAACTTGAAGGGTTTCGGCCGGTGTCAGAGGATATGATCTAAAGACGCTCTGCTTTCTACACTTTCGTTTTCAAACTCCGGCAGCATCATGCCGGAGGAGACGTCCGTTGCAGATCCCGCGGTGGCGACCCTGCTCTATGGTGACGGTTCCGTTCACAAGAACCGAGTGAATACCGGGAGGATGACGGCGCGGTTCTTGATAGGTTCCAACATCGGCAACCGTCTGGGGATCAAAGATGACAAGGTCGGCATAGGAACCGTCACAAATGAGACCACGGTCTCGAAGACGGAATTTTTGTGCGGGTAAGCCAGTCATCCGATGAACCGCTTCTTCTAGGGTCAGCAGCTGGGTGTCCCGGACGTATTTCCCCAGGACACAAGCAAACGTGCCATATAGACGAGGATGCGGCTTACCCGCAACAGACGGAATACCATCGGAGCCGATCATGGTTGTGGGGTGCGCTAAGACGCGACAGACATCTGCCTCATCCATCCCAAAGATAACAGCGACCGTACTTTCTCCTTCTCCGGCAATAAGCTCGGACACCGTCTGCTGGAGAGACTTTCCAGTCAGTTGGCAAATGTCTTCTAAGGTCTTGCCTTCATACTCATGCTTGACGGGTGTCGAGGCAATCAAGACATCGCTCGGAGCGGCACGTTCAATCACACCACCCTGGACGAGCGCCGCCAGCGTAGTGCTGCCTGCGGTATACGGATAGGCGTCAGAGGAAATATCGAGACCACGCGCCCGCGCTTGCTCAACCAGGACCAGAGAGTCTCGCACTTTGCCCCAATTCTTTCGGCCCATAGCTTTGTGATGGGAGATTTGGACTCCCGCGCCTGACTCTTCACCAATGCGGATCGTTTCCCGAACGGAGTCGAGCAGGTGATCAGCTTCATCGCGCATATGCGTCGCATAGACACCATTGTATTCGGCTACGACTTTTGCCAAGGCGATCACTTCCTCCGTCTGAGCATAACGGCCAGGCGCGTAGAACAGGCCGGTTGACATACCAGCTGCTCCGGCTTCCATCCCTTCTTGGACAAGGGCCTGCATGCGCTCAATATCCTGAGCAGCAGGCTCCCGCTCTTCATCAGATAACGCTCCGTACCGAACGGCGGCGTGGGGGATGAGACAGGCCACATTGACGGCAGCTGGTCGGGATTCGAGTGCGTGATAAAACTCAGCCGTTGTCTCCCACGAAAAGTCGCCCATCGGACCGAACAAGAGCGGCCCAAAGCTCTGTAAGAAGTTTCGATAGGCATCATTTGCCGGGGCGGCCCCAAAGCCGCAGTTGCCCACGACCTCAGTCGTGACGCCCTGCAGAATCTTGAAATCACACAGCGGACGATCAAGCAGAGCAAAGTCATCGTGGGAGTGGACATCGATAAAACCAGGGGCAACCACATGGCCCGTTGCGTCAATCGCCTGGCCCGCGTCACCACTCAGGCTGCCGACAGCGACGATCCGATCGCCCCGGATCCCTATGTCTGCCTGCACGCCGGGTTGACCAGTGCCATCGATAATCGTTCCGTTCCGAATCACGATCTCGTAGTGCATGCATAACCTCTACACTTATGCCAGGACCGGTCGGAACTTCAGCACCGCTATGTTCTCTGACCAATCTTCAAAAACACTCTCAACCGGCATCCCAATCACCACCTGCTCAGGGTCACACTCGATAATATTACTCATTAGCTGCGGACCTTCCTCTAGGGTGACAAGCGCCACGACATAGGGCACATCCTCGGCGAACGCTTTGGTCACCGGACGATAGACAACGGTAAACGACAGGACCGTTCCACGGCCGGACGCCCGCACCCACTCGACTTGCTCGCTCATGCAGGTGGTGCAATAGAGACGCGGATAAAACTGATACTGCCCGCAGGTGCTACACTGCTGGATGCGCAACTCATGATTCCGACAGCCCTCCCAGAACGGTTGCGTTTCGCCAGTCGGAGCGGGCAGGGCCTTTGCTAGTGGCGTTGTCATTATCCAACCTCCTTCCCCAGAATCATGGAGCAATGAGTGGACATGATTCCCCCCTGCGCATGGACAAAGGCGATGTTGGCGTCTTTGACCTGACGCGGTCCGCATGTGCCGCGCAGTTGGAAGACCGCTTCCGTTACCGAAAACATAGAGCCGGGATGTCCAGGGTGGCAGTGCGACATCAGTCCGCCATGCGTATTCACCGGGAGCTCACCCCCTAACTCGATTCGGCCATCCTCAACAAAACGACCCCCTTCCCCCTTGGGACAAAAGCCCAAGTCTTCCAGCTCAATGACCACGACCGGGGTAAAGCAGTCGTACAGCTCAGCCACGTCAATATCTTTGGGCTCCAGCCCGGCCATGGCATAGGCACGTTCACCCGCCTCTTTTGCCGCCGAGGTGGTAAGGCTGCGGGCTTGACTAATGTGTTCGTGCGAGTGGCCCTCCCCGACCCCCAGCATATAGACGGGAGGGTGTGGGAAATCCCTGGCACGTTCGGCTGAGGTGAGAATCAGGGCAGCTCCACCGTCGGACACCAGCGAGCAGTCCAGCAGGTGCAGGGGCGAGGCAATCAGCTTTGAGTTGATAACATCGTCAACCGTAATAGGGTCACGCATCTGCGCGGCCGGATTCATTGAGGCGTGTCTGCGACAGGCCACCGCCACCGCGGCCAATTGCTCGCCAGTGGTTCCATAGGCGTGCATATGCGCCTGAGCGATCAGCGCATAAAACGCCGGGATGGGAGGACCGTAAGGTCGTTCAAACTGGGCGTGTCCGGCCGTTGACATGGCTTCAATCGCCCGATCCCGGGAGAGGCCAGACAGCATATTGTCCGCCATAGTGACGAGCACTGTGTGGCACATGCCACTGGCAATAGCCGCAGCGGCGTGATGCAAAATCGCCAGGGTCGTTCCACCTCCCGTGGCAACGTTGAGACAGTATCGCGGGAAGATCTGCATATACTCGGCGACCATTTCCGCGTGATACATATAGGGCTCGACAAACGAATTGCAGGTAATCAACCCATCGACCTCATCCTTTGTTATGCCCGCGTCTTCCAGCGCAGACTTGGCCGCCTTGACGTAGAGTTGAGTGGCACTCAGATGCGGGACGACACCAACCTCGGTATCGGCTGCCCCCACAATAGCGACTTTTCCTCGGAGCGATTCCATAACCCTCCTCTGCATGCGTCTGTTTTCGTCGTTCTCTTTACTTGGCATTATCTCGACCCGCAAACAAGGTACTGGACAGGCTGCTAGGCCGGTACGCCGTGTTTACAAATCAGGCAGGGGTTCAATCAGATCAATCCCAGGCGGCAATTCGAACCTGAAGAGATCGTCTCCCAGCGCCGTTTCACGGTCGATATTTGTAAAGGATACCCGCGTGGTATTACCTAGCGGATCAGTAATCAGAGCTTGGAGGATATCGAACGTCTCTTTACTCACTTCGATATCCAACAGGCCAATGGCCTCAGCCACCTGCTTGGGCGAGAGACGGAGCTGATACACACGGCCGGTCTCCCCTTGAGGCAGGACGGAGAAATCTTCTTCCAGGCGGCCGACTCCGGTAAGAAACGAGACTGGCGTCTGCGAGCTGAAAGCATGTTGAAAAGGCGTCTTCACCACTTGCCGCTCTGAGGGTTGATACAGCCAGAGTGCGCTGCCATCGGCGATCAGAAGCTGCTGCGGTTCCGTAAATTCCCAACGCATGCGGCCCGGTTTCTTAAAGAACACCTGCCCACGAGACCTGAGCGTCTGTCCCAGTGTGGCCGAGGTGATCTCCTGGATAAAGTCGGCTCGGAAACCATCGGTTTCGTCGTAACGCGCCTGGAGACGGGATACAATCGTTTCCCACACAGCTGTCTCGTTCGGCACTTTCGTGCCAGCAGATCGGCCTTGGAAATCCTCAGCTGGAGGAGCGGCAAAGAGAGGACTTTCAGGCAAGACGAGCAGGAGGAACAGCAGGCTGATCCTAAAAAAACGCATAGACCATCTTCGCACAGTGTAAGAATAAAACACGGCCGACCTACTCGGCCTCGGCCTGGGCCTGCACAAGAACCTCACGCGGCTTCCCGGCCTCGCCGGCGGGCGCGATAAGCCCTTCGCGCTCCATCCGTTCAATCATGCGTGCCGCCCGGTTATAGCCGACGCGCAAGCGACGTTGCAGCCAGGAGATGGAGGCCTGGCGACTTTCCATCACCAGGTCACGCGCCTGCTCATACATTTCGTCGTAATCCTCTTCTTCGTGCGGACCGGCCCCCTTCTGCGTTCGCGCCGATTCGAGCGTAGCGACCAACTCCTCGTCGAAAACCGGCTTGCCCTGCTTCTTAATCGCCACGGCGAACTTTCTGATCTCGGGTTCTGAGACAAAGGCGCCATGGATGCGCTGGGGTTTGGCGCTGCCCGGCGGAAGGAACAGCATATCGCCATCGCCCAAGAGACGCTCGGCACCAACGGCGTCCAGGATCGTCCGGGAGTCGATACGAGAGGAGACCTGAAAGGAAACACGGGCTGGAAAGTTCGCTTTAATCAATCCCGTGATCACGTCAACAGACGGTCGTTGGGTTGCCAGAATCAGATGAATCCCGGCCGCTCTCCCCATCTGTGCCAGCCGGGTGATCGGCTCCTCGATTTCCCGACCGACCGTCAGCATCAAATCGGCTAATTCGTCAACCAAGACAATCAAATAGGGTAAGCGTTGATGGTTGAGTTCCAACTGGGCCTTGGGCTGCGGTTGCGCGGCAGTCGGCGCGTCCTCATCATCGTGGACGACCTCCGTCAGCTTGATAATCCCGCTGGTGTCCGTTTCCCCGGTTTCGAGGACGCGGTTATAGGCACCAATATTTCGCACGCCTTTATCCTTGAGCAACTTATAGCGGTACTCCATGCGCCGCACGACTTCCTGCAGGGCGACACCGGCCTCCTTGGGATTGGTAATGACGTGCGACAGTTGGTGCGGCAGGCCCTCGTATAAGGAGAGTTCCAGCATTTTCGGATCAATCATAATAAAGCGCACGTCACGCGGCGTCGCCCGGGCCAGAATACTCATAATCATCACATTGAGCGATACCGACTTACCGGTCCCGGTTGCCCCCGCCACCAGCAGGTGGGGCATCCGCGCCAGGTCCGTCACCACGGGGTTACCAACCGTATCCTTACCTAAGGCCAGGGCCAGGGGCGACTCGGTCTGGTGGCAGGCACCGCTGTCCAGAATCTCGCGGAGACAGACCTTCTCGCGCTTGGAATTGGAGACCTCAATCCCTACGACGGCTTTGCCCGGAATGGGGGCCAGGATGCGGACGGACACGGCGCGTAAAGCCATTTGCAGATCATCGGCTAATGACACGACGCGATTGACCTTGACACCCGGCGCCGGTTCAAACTCATAGGTTGTAATAACCGGTCCGGGCCGCACGGCGACCACACTGCCGGAAACACCAAAATCGCTCAACTTATTTTCCAGTATCTGAGAGCTGGCATGCAGCGCTTCTTCATCAACCTTGACCGCTAAACGGACGGGCGGATCAAGCAGGGCTAGGGAGGGTAAGGTATACGGTCTATTATCCGCGCCACCGGTCGGGCTGGGAGGCTGCGCCGGAGGAGTAGGCTTGTCCGCGTCCGTCGTTGCGGGTGGCCGACTGATAATAATGGGCGGCTTGCTCTCTTCCAGCTCATCCAGAGTGTCTAGCGGCTCAGGTTCAGGGGACGGTTGGCGCGTTTTTTTCTTGGGCAGCGGACGGGAC
The DNA here is from genome assembly GCA_965243855.1 of uncultured Binatia bacterium (SeqCode). Lineage (GTDB taxonomy): Bacteria > Desulfobacterota > Binatia > Bin18 > Bin18 > Bin18. The sequence goes on from CBDEWE010000003.1 coordinate 2,065,034, forward strand.
GACGGCGGCTCTTTTTTGAGCGTATAGACTTCGGCTTCGTCTCCTCCACAGAATAACGGTTCGGATGGCGGTGCTTGTCGCTCCGTCCGCCGGGCTGTCCAACGCGTCGCCAGCTGTTCTAGCCGGCCTGAGAGCTGACCTGCAACCAAACCGGAGAGAGTCCGCAGTCCAGACCAGCCGAACCGCCCAATCGTACGTCCGCCTGTAGCCAGCCCACTCCCGAGTTTCACCAGGGAGAGTTGAGTTACGCCCGTAAACGAGACCAGCAAGACGGGAAACAAGAGCAAGTAGGCACCGATAAGATTCCCGGCTTGGCGCAGGTGGAGCGCCAAGAAGCTCCCGACCCAGCCTCCGGCTTGGAAGACCGGCCGTCCATCGAACCAGAGAGCCAGAAAGGCTGAAGCCGCCAGGGTAAAGACAACAAACGAGACGCTCTGGACGAATGGGGCGGCGCACCGCAGCCAGTGAAAGCGGAGTGCCATAGCGTACAGCAAGATAGCTGGGAATAGATACGCCGTCAGGCCGAGTGCTCGGCACAGAACATGGGCCACCAAATATCCGACCCGACCGACCTGATTACTGTCCGTAGCGTCAGGTTGATACGAAAAAAAGGCGAGCCCCAAAAAGATGGTGAGCGTCACGCACAGGACACCAATCCCCTCGCCCAAGGCAGAGCGTCCTTGAACAGTGACGCGTTCTTGCTCGGCATCTTTGTCTTGCCGGCGTAAGTTTTTCCTGACTGCCATTCCACCCTCCCCACATCTACATCTCCATGACAAACGGCAAGACAACAGGCCGGCGGCCTAGCGTCTTACGAAAATAACGCCGCAAGGCCAGCCGAACCTGCTCCTTCACGACACTGCTATCAGTTCGAGACTCGGCCGGTAGCTCATCAAGTATGGCGCGGACCGCCTCTTTGGCGGCGGCATAGCCGTCCCCGTTCGTTGACGGCAGAAAGCCGCGCGAGAGCAGATCGGGTCCGCTCAAGAGCTCTCCGGTCTGTTGTTCCAGGCCGACGATGGCGACCACCAGGCCGTCCTCAGCCACGTGTCGCCGGTCACGCAGGACTTCTTCTTCGATTCCGGCTAGCCCATCAACAAACACCCGGCCGGCGGGAACCGATCCGGTCAGACGAGCTTCCTGAGCCTGTATCTCCAATACTTCTCCATCTTCGAGCAGAAAGACATTATTGGGATCAACGCCCACCTCTCGGGCCAACTCACAATGACGCACCAGGAAACGATATTCCCCGTGTATGGGAACAAAATATTGAGGGCGCACCAAGTTAAGCATCAAGCGCAATTCGTCCTGGGCCGCATGACCGGATACATGCACGCAGGCAATGGCCTCATAATACACTTCGGCTCCCCGTCTGGAGAGATGATCAATCAGCCGCGCAATGGTCCGCTCGTTGCCGGGAATAACCCGTGACGAGAGGATAACGGTATCCTTAGCCTCCAACTGTATTCGTTTGTGATCTCCGACTGCAATCTGGGATAAGGCCGACAGGGGCTCGCCTTGTGATCCGGTGGTGAGCAGGGTCACGGTGTGCGGAGCGAGGTCCGGTACGCTCGCAATATCGATCAGTGCCTCCTGGGGCAGTGGGAGATGTCCAGTCTCCTCAGCAATGTCAATATTGCTCACCAGCCGTTTGCCCACAACGCCAACCTGGCGGCCCTGTTTGACCGACAGATCAACAACTTGGCGTATGCGGTGAATATGCGAGGCAAAGGTTGCCACCAGAACCTTGCCCTGAGCGTGGGCAATAATATCCTCAAGCGGTCGGGTGATCGTTCGTTCGGACGGGGTAGAGCCGGCGCGCTCAACATTGGTCGAGTCGGACATCAAGAGCAGTACCCCTTGCTCTCCCCATTCGGCAAAACGATTCAGGTCGGATTGGCGCCCATCTATCGGCGTCTGATCGAACCGAAAATCTCCGGTATGAATGATGGTCCCGAGTGGTGTGGTAATAGCCAGAGCGGAGGCATCGACAATACTGTGCGTGACATGAATCCCTTCAAGACAAAAAGGACCAATCTCCCAGGCTTCCCGAGGCCGAAATTCGTTCAGTTGAACCTCATCGTCAAGGTGATGCTCCTGCAGTTTGTCACGCACTAAGCCGAGGGTGAACGGCGTTCCATAGACCGGCACCTGAAATTCTTTGAGCAGATGCGGCAGAGCGCCAATATGATCCTCGTGTCCGTGTGTCAGCACCACAGCCTGCAGATGGTGCTGCTCGCGCAGATAGCTCAGGTCGGGGATGACGATATCTATCCCTAACATCTCCTGTTCGGGAAACATCAGCCCGCAATCTATGGCGATCGCAACGGTTTCCGCAGAGCTGGCTGGACAGTACTCAATCAACATCAGATTAAGCCCAATCTCGCCTAGGCCGCCCAATGGTACAATACGCAGGCGACCGTCACTCATAGGGTGGCCCTATATTCAGTCTCACGGCCGTCTTGTTCACCCAGACGTTCCGGTTGTCCGGCTGGCGGCGGAGGTGGCGCATGCTCAGCATGCGTCGGCGAGGACTCGGCGATTTCCAACCGAGCGGCAATCGCCGCCTCAACCTGCGTCAGCAGGGCGCTGCGGGCCGCCTTTCGCGTTCCGTCTCGACGAATCGGAATCGGTGTCCCAAAGATAATCTCAATTTCTCCAGAACGGACTTTCCAATCTCCAGGGGTGAGAATCAATCGGCTGCCGTTAATCGTGATAGGGACGACCGGTACTCCCGCCTCTACCGCAGCCATAAAACCGCCAGGCTTAAACGGCAAGAGACGACCGTTCTCCCCACGCGTCCCTTCTGGGAAAAACAGGACGGAGATATGAGCGCCAAGGAGTTCCTTGACTTTGCGCAATGTAGCAACAGCCTGGGTCCGGCTGCCCCGGTCGACTAATATTTGATGGGTCCGATACATACACGCGCCCAAAATGGGCACTTTACGCAGCTCGTGCTTTGCCACCCAACGCAAGGGGAAATCTTCGAGTGCGACCATGAGAGCCAGGATGTCAAACTGGCTCTGATGATTAGACATAAAAATATAGGCCGAGTGGGGGTTCAACTGACTCAGACCCTGTACACGGACAGACACGCCGCACGCCCATAGATTTCCTTTTGCCCAGAACCGGATGAGACGGGCCGCGCGCTCGGCATACGGATCGAAAAAAGAGAGGAGATAAATTGGACCGCCCCAGAACACGGTATGCAGGACAATAAATGCCATGCGTAGTGTGGCAAGAATGATCAAAGACCGCTCCTCTTTACCCACTCCCTCATCGTATTCTTATTATAGTTTCTTCTCCAACTGGCCGTCAACGCAGTTGATTTTTCTCCACTTGGGCATACAATTGCAGGGGCTCGCAGGAGGTGGCGTGTGATTGTGGAATGCCCTTCCTGCCATACTCGTTATCGGACCGACGTGGCAGGAGTGGTTGATGAGACAACGTTTTTTGAATGTTCGCAGCCAGACTGCGGCCATGTTTTTCAGTTTACCCCGCCACTTGTCCAAATAGATCACCTTCCAGAACAAGACATTGATCCGGAAGTCGCACCATCCGAGGTCCCTGCCGACGACCCCGCCTTTACATCTTCTAGCGACTTCTCCTCTTCCGACACCCTTTCGACACAGCTATCTGCTTCTGATTTGCCCACAGATCAAGACTGGTCGGATAGCCTATCCCCTGATTTGAACCTGGATGGAGAATCAGAAGCCGTAGATACAACCGGCTCCGCAAGGTCTGCAAAGCCGAGGACGAGCCACGTCGCACCCGCTCAGTTCGTCCCGGCCGCGTCGCGAGCGATTGATACCCTTCCGTCAGCCACAGACTCTTTCTCTCACAAGGACCACTCTGACGGAGACCGGGTTGAGCAGCCTGCCCACCCAACTCCGACCTCGCACGAGGCAGTTTTTTCATCCCGGTTACTCATCTTGCTCCTTGGCCTGATCGTCGCCGGATATGCCGGCTTGACCTTTATCGCGTCCTCGTACATAGAGCAGACTGCAGCAGTATTCTCGCACCTCCCGGTACTCGGCTCCTTACTCGACGCCGAACGCCCGTCCGCGCGGCATATTGCCCTCACAAAGATGCGGGGAGGCTTTTGGCTCACAAAAGATGGACACCAAGTCTTTGCTATTGCAGGCAGGGCGGTGAACCAAGCCCCGGCACCTGCACAGCGCATTCAAATCGAGGGCACGCTGCTCGGCGACAGCGGTCAGGTGTTAGGCCAGCGGCTCATTTTTTGCGGAACCGAGACCGCCCCAGAAGTGCTCGAAAGTCTCTCCCGCCGGCAGGTGCATATCTTGCAGAGCCTCATGCCACCCAAACAGTTCTGGGTCGCGGCAGGAGAAGGTGTTGATTTTCTGATTGCTTTTACCGATCCGCCCGACCGGGTCGTTGAATTCAGCAGCCGTGTTATCGCGGCTCAATTCGGGCGGTCTTCTTAAGACGGTTCGTCAGTTCCTTTGCCTGATCCCTGCTCGGGAGTGACATCTATCTCGTCGGGATTTTTCACGGCTTTTCGAAAGCTGCGTATGCCCTTGCCGAGGCCCTCACCGATCTCCGGCAATTTCCCTGCCCCAAATATGATGAGGACGATAACGAGAATAATAACGAGTTCGCCAACACCGAGACCAAACATGGTGTGCCCACTATAAGCCGGCCCGCGCCGCCGGGCAAGGCATACGCGTTTCCTTGCGGCCCGTGTCCGAGACAGCTAGAATGCTCCAAATGTCGGCCGCGGTCTTAACACCCTTCCCTCCCGCACAGCGTGACCCGCTCGTGCTTTTCCTCCTGTTCTCCCTCCTTCTCCATCTGATCCTGCTCCTGTTGTGGCCTCACTTCAAACGCGTCGAAGCACCGCCGCAGGAACAATTGACTGCGGTTGAGCTGTTACCGCCGGAGGCGTTCACCCCGCCCCAAGTCGCGCAGGTTCCTCCTCAAATCCAAGAACCGGAGCCGGCCGAAGAACAGCCCAAAGAAGAACAGCAGCCACCTCCGGCAGTCCCAGAGCAACAGATCGTCAGCGTACCGGATGAGGTCAATGACCAAGTTCCGGACAAGACCCGTTTTCTCAGCGACCGAAATACCGCGGTCGAAGAGCAGACCGTCGCAGTCGGGACGCCGCTGACCAAGCCACCTGAAGAAAAAAAGCAGCCGACGCTGGACAAGGCCGACAAAATACCGCAGCAAGAGCCGACCCAACTGGCCCTCAACACACCAGGGCGCAGTCGGAAACCGCCAGTTGACAATCCTCTGGAACAAGCGCTGAAGGATACCAAACACAAGCGTTCACCACTGCAAGGTGACCCCAAAGCGCGCAAAGCCAAGCCCCAACTCTTTGCTCGACCGGATGACGTATTGGCAAAAGGCTGGCTGTCAACAGACGGCGAGGCGGAAGATGAAGAAGAAGCCCAGCGCACCCCACCCTCGGGCAACGAACTCCTGGCCATGGCCCCACCACCAGCCCGCGAAAATTTCCTCACCATGCCGGGACCGCGCGGGACCCTCGACTATCTGCCCGACGTCCGTAAAGGCAATCTCACCTTTCTCAATACCAAAGCGAGTCGCTTTGCACCGTTCGTCCGCCGGGTTGCCCAGCGCGTGTTTCAGCATCTCCTGATTCGGCAGCGACGCAATCTCCAGGTAGACGACGTCGTGGCCGCCCGCAACTACGTGCAACTCCAGGCCAAGCTAGACGACAAGGGTGTGCTGCGCGGCGTAACCTTGCATACACGCTCTGGAAGTTATGCAGTTGACGAGAGTCTGTTGGACGCCTGCCAGCAGGGAGCGTGGGACGAAAATCCACCGCCAGAGGCCAAATCCGAAGACGGATTTTATTACTTTATTTTCCGTTCTCGCATCAACGCCCGTTTCGATGCCACCGGCCTACGCGGGATACTCACTTACCTGGAAGTCGGCCTCGTCTGACTTCTGAACGATGATGAGCCTGCTTGCAAAAACCGGTGGGACTGCTAGCGTTGGGAGGTCCGCAGCCGTGCACGCCAGCCGCTATCATTTGGGGCCGTAGCTCAGTTGGGAGAGCGCTAGAATCGCACTCTAGAGGTCGTGGGTTCAAATCCCATCGGCTCCACTTTTCCCCTCTTGTAGATACAAACGCAACCAGCCGTCCCGGATTCCTTGGGCAACAAAGCTGGGAACCGATTGGCCCGTAATGCGGTCGAATTCAATCACATGGCCGTGCTGGGTCTGCCGCAGACAGGAATGTTTCTGATCTTCCTCGAACCCCAAGCGCGTGAGCAAGTCCTGAATTGAGGCAAAGTGCAGCATCTCAGCTTCGGACAGGCGTAACAACGCCCCTGTAGGCGTATCAACGTGGACCAAGCGCGACAGCGTTTCAACATCATACCAGCCACGGAACTGTGCCCGCTCCCATTGAACGGCCACCACGTCCATCCCGACCGAGATGTCAATCACCTCGCCCGCGTCCGGCCCCTCAACCCGAAATCCTCCGCCTAAATCCAGGATGGACCCTTCACGAAGAGCCACATGGTCTCCAATGTTGAGAATAAAGGCTGCCATACGCTTTGGACCGGAGCCGTTCTCAGGCCGTTCTTCCCACTCTGTGCAGTCTTACATAGCACGCTGTACCGAAACGAGAACACCGTTCCATCTTCTCCAGGCCGCAGGCCCTATGCTATGGAGAGAGATATCGAAACCGATCAGAGATAAGGAGACTTGTACTATGGCAGTCAAACACCCGACCATTGATGACCTCGCAGATATTGCAACCGGCTATGGTTTGGAACTGACCGATGAAGACCTGGAGTCGTTTCAGGGGCTCATGGGAGGAGTTCTGGAATCCTACGCCCGACTGGACGAGCTTACCGAGCCGAGTCTGCCGGTCTCCTATCCGCGGACACCGGGCTATCGGCCCCAGCCGGAAGATAATCCGCTTGGGGCCTGGTACTGGCGGACGGACATCAAGGGCGCGTCCTCAGGACCGCTGGCGGGGAAAACCCTGGCCATCAAGGACAACGTCTGTGTCGCCGGCGTTCCCATGATGAACGGTAGCAATATCCTCGAAGGCTACACCCCGGAAATCGACGCCACTATTGTGACCCGCATTCTTGATGCCGGCGGACATATTGTGGGCAAAGCGGTATGTGAGAATCTGTGCTTCTCCGGTGGCAGCCATACCAATGCCACCGGTCCGGTGCTCAACCCGCACAACCACAGCCGCACAACGGGGGGCTCTTCGTGCGGTAGCGGGGCGCTAGTCGCGGCTGGCGTGGTCGATATGGCGATTGGCGGCGACCAGGGCGGTTCGATTCGCATGCCGTCCTCGTGGTGCGGCATCTATGGACATAAACCAACCTACGGCCTGGTTCCGTATACCGGTATCATGCCGATTGAAATCACGCTTGATCATACCGGGCCGATGACGCGCAGCGTGCACGATGCAGCCTTGCTGCTTGAGGTGTTGGCCGGTCCGGACGGACTAGACCCGCGCCAGCAGGCCGGGCTCCAGAGCCAAGCTTATACTCAGGCCCTCAGCGGAGATGTCAACAGGCTACGGATTGGCGTTATCGAAGAAGGCTTTGGCTGGGACGTGTCGGAACCGGACGTCGACGACAGTGTCCGGGAAGCGGCGCAGGCGTTTGAGCAACTCGGGGCTGTGGTCACAACCGTATCCTTGCCCTGGCACCGCGATGGCCGGCATGTCTGGAACAGTATTGCAACCGAAGGCCCGACCCTGCTGATGGTCGAAGGGGGGGGCATGGGGGCGAATTGGAAGGGGCATTATACCACTAGCCTACTTGATGCCGCGGCGCGTGGACGGCTCACCCGCCCGAATGACCTGTCGGAAACCGTCAAAATGGTCATCCTGCTCGGCCGCTATATGCAAGAACACTATCACGGACATTATTATGCCAAGGCACAGAACATGGCCCGCTCTCTGAGGGCGGCCTACGACACGGCCCTGCAAGAGCACGACCTGCTACTTATGCCTACCCTGCCGATGAAAGCTACCGAAATTCCCGGACCTGACGCCAGTCGCGAAGAGTATGTGCAGCGTGCGCTCGAAATGCTGCATAATACTTGTCCGTTTGACGTGACCGGTCATCCCGCGCTGACGGCGCCCTGCGCGGTCTCGGAAGGCTTGCCGGTGGGCATGATGTTAATTGGCCGACACGGGGATGACGCCACTGTATTACGGGCCGCAGACGCATTCGAGAAAAACGTGTTTGCTGCTCCCACCCCGCCGCAGGCGTAAAAGGGGTGACATGATTACGGTGGTCGCGCTCTATATCTATCCCGTGAAATCGTGCGCCGGAGTCCGCTGTGCGCAGGCCACCCTCGACGCGCGCGGACTCCGACACGACCGCGGTTGGATGATCGTTGATGGGCACGACGAGTTCGTGACCCAACGAGAGCATCCCCGCCTGGCCCTGATTACCCCCCAGCTTGAAGCTGACACGCTACGCCTCACAACATCCGATGGACAGGCCGTCTCGGTACCAACAACAGGCGGCGTCGGGCCAACGCGCCACGTACGGGTGTGGCGGGATTGGTGTGAAGCGGTCGATCAAGGCGACACAGCAGCCCAGTTCTTTTCCGACTGGTTGGGGGAATCCGTTCGGTTGGTCAAAATGGCCGATTCCTTCGAGCGCCGGGTTGATCCCCGATATGCAAAGACGCCGGCACTCACCAGCTTCTCCGACGGCTATCCGCTGCTGCTTGTTTCTGAGGCGTCCCTGGACGACCTCAACGCACGACTCGACACACCACTGCCCATGAACCGCTTCCGCCCCAATCTGGTGGTCACCGGCTGCGACCGGTATGCCGAGGACGGCTGGCAACAGGTACGAATCAACACCGTCACCTTTGATACGGCCAAGCCGTGTGAGCGTTGTACAGTGACCGCCACCGACCAGGCGACGGGTGAACGTGGCGTCGAACCGCTGCGTACCCTGGCGACCTATCGGCGGATCGGTACGAAAGTCTATTTTGGACAGAACATCATTCATAGGACGGCGGGCACGCTTACGGTGGGAGAGCCGGTCGAGGTTGTGCTCAGGGAACAGTCACGCTCGTGAATGGAGAGACCAATCGGGAGGAGGACACCATGCTCGTAGACGGAAAATGGGAAGACGACTGGCAGATGAAAAAGCGCACGGACGCCCAGGGCCGATTTATCCGGCAGGAGTCAACGTTTCGGCATTGGATCACCCCAGACGGCTCAGCCGGTCCAACCGGAGACGGCGGCTTTCAGGCGGAGTCGGGCCGCTATCACCTGTATATCGCCTACAACTGCCCGTGGGCCTGTCGGGCTCTGATCTACCGCAAGCTGAAAAAATTGGAGGATGCCATCTCCCTTTCGATCGCCATCCCTGAATTCACCGACCAGGGCTATAGTTTTGGTGAATATCCAGGCTCCATTCCCGACCCGCTGTTCAACATCCACTACGTCCACGAACTCTACACCCGCGCCGACTCCCACTTTACCGGTCGTCCGACCGTTCCGGTGCTGTGGGATAAGCAGCGGAACACAATGGTCAATAATGAATCGACTGACATCATCCGCATGTTCAACACCGCCTTTGACGTCTATGGAGACGCCTCAGTCGATTTTTATCCCGCAGACTTACGGCCCGAGATTGACGCCCTGAATGAGCGGCTGTACGAGGGCCTCAACAACGGCGTTTACCGGACTGGATTCGCCATGAGCCAAGAGGCATATGAGTCGGCCGTGACCGACGTGTTTACTTGCTTGGACGAATTGGAGCAACGACTGGAGGGGCAGTCCTATCTCCTTGGCGAACGGCTCACCGAAACGGATTGGCGGGCATTTGTAACCCTGATTCGTTTTGACGTCGCCTACCACGGCCTCTTCAAGTGCAACCTCCGCCGCATCATCGACTATCCCAATCTGTCGGCCTATCTCAAACGGCTGTACGACCTGCCCGGCGTGGCCGAGACAGTGAACTTTGAGCACATCAAACGCACGTATTATACTATTCGGAAAGTGAACCCGAGCGGCATTATCCCCAAAGGGCCGGAGCGGGTATTTGCCGCCTGAGATCCTGACGCTGAGAATTACAAACGGTCCAATGGCGGCGCGGCAATTTTCAACAATTGCTTGCCTTGATTCTTGCCTTCAAACAGCCGCAGAAACGTGCGCGGCGCGTTTTCAAATCCCTCTTGAATGTCCTCCTGAAAGGTCAACTGGCCGCTGGCAATCCATTCTGTCAGTTCTTGGGCCGCCTGACCAAACCGGGCGGCATAGTCGATGACAATAAAGCCCTCCATCCGCGCCCGTTGGATCACCAGATTCATATAATTTTTCGGTCCGGGCGGCGGTGTTGCCTCGTTGTAGCGCGAAATACCGCCACACAGCACAACGCGCGCGTTGAGCGCGATATGCGCCAGCGCCGCATCCAGGATGTCCCCACCAACATTATCAAAATACAGATTGATACCGTCCGGGCACAACGCGCCGAGCCGCGCTTCCACGTCTTCGGCCTTGTAATCGATGGCCACGTCATAGCGGGCCTCTTCTGTCAACCAGCGACATTTTTCCGGTCCACCGGCAATCCCGATGACCCGGCAGCCCTTGAGCTTGGCAATCTGTCCGGCAACCGAGCCGGTTGCCCCGGCCGCACCCGATACCACACAGGTCTCGCCAGCTTTGGGCTGTCCAATATCCAGAATTCCGAAATACGCGGTCAGACCCGTCACCCCAAGGACGCCCAACGGCCAAGTTAAGGGAGCGTCGGCCGGAATCTTTGTCGGTGGCATCAGACCGCCCCGTTCACTGGCCGCCGCATACTCCTGCCAGCCGAAGCCACCCTGCACACACTCGCCCGGCCGAAAACTCGGATGACGTGACTCAACGACTTGGCCCACGCTCAGGGCCCGCATGACCTCACCAATCTGGACCGGTGGGATATAGCTCTTGCGGTCTTCGATCCAGCCGCGCATAGCCGGCTCGAAGGCGAGATACAGATTACGGACCAGAAACTGCCCATCCTCAAGCTGCGGCATCTCGGCTTCGTGATAGGCAAAGTCCGATTCCTTGACCATACCCTGCGGGCGGCAGGCCAAACGCCACTGTCGATTGATATGCTGGCTCACGAACACTCTCCTTCCGGACTCATGGTCTTCGTACAGCACCATAGCATTACGGTCATGGACCCGGCTATGGCGGGACGGCAAGAGTCCTGGCATGCCCGCCGGCCACTTTGCCGACAGACCGAGTTGTCCCCCTGCCCAACTTGGCTTACAATCGGGACTACGCTTCTACCACCCTACGAGACGGTGGAGAGGAAACATGGAGCGAAAACCGATTGTAAACAAAAGCAAGAAAGGATGATGTGCATGGCTGTGCTTTATGTGTGTCTCTCGCTACTCCTCCTGAGTCTGCCGGCATGCAGTAAGAGCCTTATTCCAAAACTCTCAGGCTCCGACAAATCCGCTTCAACTACACCGCTCGCAGAGGAGGGGAAAATCGATGCGGACTCTCAGACCGCCCACTTTTCAGTGCCACCGCAACAACTGGCCGCTCTGTTAATCAAAACGGCCAAGGCCGAGGGTTGGGCGCCTAAGCAACGGGCGGTTGAAAACGATGATCGCTGGGTGGTGACCATCCGCGACCCGGACAAGCCGCTCGGCAAGTCGGAACAGAACGTCTTTATTGAAAGCAATGCCGGCAGTGGCAGCATCGTTCGGGTGGGCTCCGGCGTTGCGGCGCTCCCCGAGCCGTTACTGGTACCACTCAAAGCCAACGTGACGACATATTATGAGCCGCCCAAGCAGGTAGCGCAGACACCAGCGGTGACGGTGGAGCGAGACTATTCCGATAGAAAGTCTCCGGTCGATGTGGTGGTTACGGCCGGGACCCCAATGCGGCCCTACCGGAAACTCGGAAAAGTCCGGTCAAGCGTACAGCGGAATGAGAAAACCCTCTCCCAGAAAATCTGGGATGCGCCGATGTCTCTGATTCGAGACGCCGACGAGGAGAGCACCAGCAAGACCCGTCTGTTCAATAAACTCAGTTCCAATGCGATACGCAAATACGGCAGCCAGGTCGATGCCATCATCAAAGCTCGCTACAAAGCACGCACGGACGGCAGTGCCTTTGCGTCGGGACTGGCGGTGCAGTACGTCGCAACTGAAGAGCGCCTGGAAGAGATCGAACGGCTGCATGAAAAAGGCTACTTGACCGACGCCGAGTACGAGGACAAACGGGCGAAAATTCTGCAAGGGCTCTAAGTCCTGCTCCGGGAGTGCGGGCGTCTCGCCCGCGTCCGTCTTCACTTCACCACAATGGGATTAATCGGCGAGCCGGCAGCGCCGACAATCTTGAGCGGCGTACAGGCGTAGAGAAAAGCATACTGTCCGTCTTCCGCACAATCGGCGGCCAGATCTTCGAGCCAGTTGATTTCGCTGAACAGAACGCCGAGATTGCGCATGAGTGCTCCGTGGAGCGGCACAAAGCAGCCGGACTCGGGATGGGATGTTTGCTCGCTTGCCAGGGTATCACTACCCAGGCTGGGGATTTCCATTTCGTGGAACCAGTTCACCAACTCGGGACTGTACGCAATACCCGGTTCACTCATGGTCTGGACAGCCGTATCGGGCGAGTCGTCCGTTGCGTTTTCACCGTAATAGGCCGCCGGTCCTTCGGTAAAGAAACGATTCAGCCAGCCGGTCCGAATCAAGAGAATATCGTGCTTTTCTATAGTCAACTTTTGACGTTCGGCCGTCTGCTGCAACTCGTCTAAACTGATGCCATACCCGGCAGGCAAGTAGGGCAGATTTTTATAGCGAGCCACATCGAGCAATACACCACGGCCGACCACGCCACGTTCCGCCACGGGCAAAATGCTGTCTTTACTGAGTCCGCCCCCCATAGTCGTTCTGGCGTCATAGCCATTATAGAGTTTGTCGTCGAACCAGACGTGTCCTAAGGCATCATACTGCGTCGTAGCCTGAAGATTGGTCATCATGACGTCATCGGCGTACTCGATCCCGCCCGGAAACGGCTGGGCTTTTCCGCTCAGATAGTGGCCCTTGTCCATGACCATCATCCGGCTCGGCTGGCTACGGCCCTTGTAGCCGGGGTCACCGTCAGGATGGCACATCCGCACCTGGAGCGTAAAAACTTTGCCGCTTTGGACAGCCGTCACCCCGCGCAGGACTTCCGCTTGGGTCAGAAAATTCAGAGAACCGATTTCATCGTCGGCACCCCAGCGTCCCCAGTTTTTGGGCGCGTCTTTTAAGAGTTCTGTCAGCGTTTGAGCCATGCCTGCCTCCTTCTGAAAGAATTGAAGGGACGGATAACAAACCTCAGATACTCAGACAAGCAGGCATTCGACCGGTGGCAATCAACTGCGAGACGTTCGGAAGCACCCACCCCGCCACTGACGTGGCACCCCTCCCAAGAGGGAATGTATGCGGCTAGTTCCCTCTTGGGAGGGGTGGCCTAAAGGGCCGGGGTAGATAGTTTTCTCGGTACCTGTATCACCCCGCTGGAACGTCGCTGCCGTTCCTGGCAAAAAGGAGGAAAGAATATCAAAACGGTTTCAGACACGTGGCTTATAGACCGGACAGCAGACGATTGCGAATCCTATTTTTTACTCTTGTTATTGGCGCGGCACTCTGTAGCAGTCCAGGCGTTGCCGCTGGGTCGGACGGACCGCCAGCGTCCGGCCAGGAGAGCTTTCGCCTCGTGGACGAGGGTGGTAATTCGCCGACCGACCTGGGCGTAGACCCGTATATCGATCCGCCCCAAGTCGGCCTCGACCCGACGGCTATGGTTACCGCCCACAACGTTCTCGGACTAGCATTTCAGCAATCGGCAGCTACCCGACAGCTCTGGTTCATCTTTGCTGGGGTTGGGTTAGGGCTACTGATTTTTTCCACCGTCCTTGTTCGGCTTGCTGACCGGACCCGGACCGTCACCGCTCTCTTGGCGTCCTGGGCGCTGGCCTTCAGCGTATTCGCCTATCTGCACTGGACTGCCCTAAACACGGTTCAGCAGCAGCACCTCCTCCTGACACGGCTGATCCAGCATGCAGCCGACCAGGCTTCCGCACCAGACTTTCTCGTCCCTCTGTCAGTTACACTTCAACCCCTTCCCCAAGAGTTGCTGGCTGCCGCGCATCTCTGTTTGGACATCCTGGTCTTGGGGACAATGCTGCTCCTGTGGCGATACGGGAGACGGAACAGACCATAATCGATTCGTTGGGACTCACAACGCGGGGTTATCCAGAGGCAGCCCGACCCGGACTCGTCCATGGGTTGCGCCGTTCACGTCCCAGATATGGGTGAAATGGCGGGTTGCCGTACAGATATCGCGATAGGCGCGCGCAATGGGGTTATGCATATACACACCCCGTCCGCCGCCAGCATCCCAGATCAGGTTTGCAGCCTGAAGGGCTAGCTTGCCAGCGTAGGCCCCCGCGGCTCGATATTTTGTCCGCTGCTCGGGCGACGGCAGGTTACCCGCTTCGAGGATTTGCATGATCTCGTCGCAGTTTCTGTACAGCAGGGCTTTGGCGGCTTCGACCGCCAGCGTTGCCTCTGAAATTTTCGTATGCTGTAACGCCTGCTCGTGCAGGCTCTGGCCGGACATGAGCGCGACCCGGCTTTTGACCTGCTCAACATAGTCGCGCACAATGCCCTCGGCGATCCCCACCGACGCGCTAGAGATGAGAATGCCGAACGTCATATAACTGGGCGAGCGGTAGAGCGGCGCACGATTGACCTTGCGCCCTGGACTCGTCTCGCCGCCTTTCAGGTGCCGCAGCGGCAACGTCATATGGGTCGGGATAAACACACGGTCGGCTTTGACATCGTGGCTGGCCGAGCCCCGCAGTCCGATGGCGTCCCAGGTATCGAGAATCTCGAACGCGCCCTGGGGCAGGATGAAATAACGTTCTTCGGGCTTCCCGCCTGGGCCGTTTTCCACCATGGCGGCAAATAGGCACCAGTCGCAGCTCGTGACCCCACTCACAAACGGAAACTGCCCGGACAGTTCATACCCGCCCCGCACCTTTCGAGCTTTACCTAAAAGGGGGATAAGAATACCGCTCAACAGATTTTGCGGACTCGTGCCCCAGACCGTTTCTTGAGCACGTTCCGACCACTGCGCAACCATGAAGTTATGACCGATGTATTGGGCCAGACACCAGGCGGTTGAACCACAGCCGCTGCCGACCGTCGTCAGAATATCGACCATACCGGACAGGTGGGCCTCACACCCCCCATAGCGCGCCGGCTGGAGAATCCGGGCGAGACCAGCCGTCCGTAGTTCCTGACGAGTTTCATCGGGCAGGTGACGGATGTCATCGGTGTACGGCGCGCGTTGGCGCAGGATGGGCGACAGCGCCCGGGCACGACGGACGAGTTCCTCGTGTGAGCCAACCCGGGGGTAGCGCCGCCGGCGTGAGTTTGGGCGAGCTGTTACTCTCTGCTTGCTCATACTATCCTCCTCGTGTTGTGTATGCCCCGTCAAGCGGCCTGCGGCAAGGGTGAGCGTGCCCGGTCCGATGTACAGCGCCGCTCCTCCCTTGCAGGGATGCCAGCGGATAGGCTAGGTTCAGGCCGCGACCACGAAGACAGGAGTACCTGTATGGCGATTACCACCCTCACCCATTATTTTGATTATAAGAGTCCGTATGCCTACCTTGCCCAGGAGGAAACTTTTCAACTCGAAGACGAGTTCGATGTGACGGTAGACTTTCTGCCACTGACCTTGGACATTCCCAAATTTCTGGGTTCTGCCGAGGTCGACGACGCGGGCAAGGTCGTTATCGAGGAGCGGAATGCCCATCAGTGGCGGCGAGTGAAATACAGCTATATGGACTGCCGTCGCGAAGCCACCCGACGCGGTCTGACGATTCGAGGACCCCGCCATATTTTCGACTCCTCGCTGAGCCATATCGGCATGCTGTACGCCAAACAACAGGGGGATTTTCGACCCTACCACCATCTCGTGTATGAACGCTTTTGGAAACGCGAACTTGAGATTGAAGACCCCCAGGTGCTGAAGAAAGTACTGGAAGAGGTCAGCATCGATACCCAAGGATTTCTCGATTACCTGAACGGCGACGGTCGCCGCGAGTTGGAGCGCATACAAACCGAGGCCGAAAAGGTGGGCGTGTTTGGCGTCCCCAGCTACGTGGTCAACGGCGAGCTGTTCTGGGGAGCTGAGCGCCTAGTCCGCGTGCGCGAGCGACTGGCAGCCTAGCACTGCTGGTGCGAAGGCCGAGAAAGGATTCCATCGCCATTATGGGCGTCCTTCTCGTTACACTCTTGACCATCCTGGTCCTCTTCTACGTCTGGTCCCGGGGACGTGGACGGGCTCAGAACGTCCCTTCCTATTTCTTCAATGCGGTCAAAGTCTATGCGTTGCTGGGCGAAGAGGACGCCAAAGTCGCGGCCCGCGCCGCTGGCAAGATGGCCACACCCCGTCAGCGGACCATGATGCTGGATTATCTGAACAAACGGACGTCAGAATTGCTGCTGGAAACAGCGGAACAGAACGCCGGTCAGAACCCGCTGGTGGTCGTCGATCGCCTCCTACAACTCAAACAGGAGATGAGCCTCCAGGCCGAGCCTACGGACGAGCGAGCGCTTGACCCCATTCCCGAAAAACAGTGGTTGCAGGACCATAATCAGGCCTATCTGCGAGCGCTGGGGCGGGGCGACCCCAGCGTGTTTGTTGTCCAACATCCGGATCTCTTCTCCTCTCAGACCACCAAGCCGGCCACGGCCAAAAACGATGAAGCAGTCTGAGTCCTCCCAGACACGTCCGGCCCTGTCCACCCTTTCTCAAGCTGGGGTCGCGCTCTCCGGGTCACCCCCAGCGACAGCACTCACTCGAGCCGCTCGGGCGGCGCGTCCACACTGGCTGTTACTCGGCCTGGCGGTGGCCATTATTTTTACCGATGCCGTGGGCTATACGGTTATCATTCCGGCGCTGCCGAGCTTTGCGGCGGAATTGGGCCTGGGAGAAACCCGCACGGGGACGTTGTACGCCTCATACGGCTTGATTTCCCTGTTGCTCTACCTTCCCTTTGGTCTGCTGGTTGACCGCTGGGGCGAACGGCGGTGGCTGACAGTCGGCATGCTGGCCCTAGGAGTTGCCTCGCTCGGGTTCTGGCAGGCAAGCGGGTTCTGGACCCTGCTCGGCTGCCGCGTCACGCAAGGAATCGCCGCGTCCGCCACCTGGGCTGCGGCCCTTCCCCTCGCAGCCCGGCTGGCGACCACAGAGCGGCGTGGCGTAGAAATGAGCGTCCTGATGATGGCCTTCAGTATCGGCGTTATTGCCGGCCCGGCCCTCGGCAGTCTGGGTCAGGTGCGTGACCCTTTCCTGTATTTTGCCGGGGTGCCGTTTGGCCTGGCCGTATGCGCCTTTGCCCTGCTCCCGCGCCAAGCGACGCCCTCCCCCCAGGCGGTTGTTCCTGTCGCCGCTGCGGCACCAGTCTTTTTTCGAGACGGACTGCGGTGTGAACTCGTATGCGCCTGCCTGGTGATTCTCGTCACCTGTGCCACGCTGGGGGCTATTGAGATACTGCTCCCGCTCCAATTCTCCCATCTGGGTTGGACACGTCAACACATCGGGCTGTTCTTTTCAGGCTGGGGTCTGGCCATGCTGATTATCCAGCCGCTCATCGGCTGGTGGTCGGACCGGCGTGGGCGACAGGAGCCTATCCAATTCGGTTTGCTCACCGCGGCGATCCTCACGCCCAGCCTGTTTTCCGCTCTTGATTCGGTCTGGCTGTTTCCTCTCGCCCTGGGAACAATTTTCGCCTTGTCAGCCGCCCTGGTCCCCACCCTACCCCTAATGGCGGACTATCTCACCGACGGGCAGTCCGGCAGAGCCTTCGGGTTTTATAATATGGCCTTCAGTCTTGGCATCGTGTTAGGACCCTGGTCGGGAGGCTATATCACCGAGCACATCGATGTGCTCTGGGCCGCGGTCCTGGTCAGTCTTCCCCTGCTGGTTATGGTGCCGTTTGTTTCCTATCTTTTACGCCATCCGCATCCACGAAAGGTATAGCCAGTGGCGCAATTACGGTCCCCAAGCTACGACCTGGCCGATGTCTTTGCCGTTAATGACCTGTATCACCAACGCGGCTGGACGGACGGCCTACCCATTCTTCCCCCCACCGAGGAATTGGTTCAGGACTGTCTCGATGCGGCTGGCCTGGCATCAAGCGCGGTTATTGGCGTCGAGTCCGTCCGCCAACGTCCGATTACCGCGGAAAAGGTCGCCATCAATGCGGTGATGGCGGGCTGTCTGCCGGCCTATATGCCCGTGGTCGTCGCCGTGATCAAAGCCATGTGCCAGCCGGAGTTCAATCTGCATGGCAGCACAGCGAGCACTGGTGGCAGTGCCCAGTTTATTGTGGTCAACGGACCCGTTCGACGGCGGATCGAGCTGAATGCCACCCATAATGTCCTGGGCAATCACAGCCGAGCCAATGCCAGTATTGGCCGTGCCATCCGCCTCATACTTATTAATGTGTTGGGCTGTCTGCCCGGACAGCTCGACCGCTCCACCCTGGGTCATCCGGGCAAATTTACCTTCTGTATTGCTGAAGACGAAGAAGACAGTCCCTGGACACCTCTAGCGCAGCAGCGTGGCATTCCTGCCGGTGTGTCGGCGGTTACGGTTATGGCGGGAGAGTCCCCACACCAAACTATGAACGAGTGGACTCGTGACCCGGAAGAAATCGTCGAGACCTTTGCGGCGGAGATACGTCACAACATGTTGACCTATTCGATCTGGGCCGGGAATTATGCCTTGATCATTCCCAAACAACTGCGCGATCTTATCGCGGCTGCGGGGTGGCAGAAGCGTGATATCCAGGAATATATCTACCGTTCCGCCCGGGTTGTACGCCGCGACTGGGCTACGGTGGGGAAAAATCAAATCGTCAACTTGGGCAAGGGAGCCGACCAGCGCTTCAGCGCCTTACGCTCACCGGACGATTTAGTGGTGGTTGCCGCCGGTGGTCCGGCAGGTGGGTTTGGGGCGATTGTGCCGCCGTGGTTGGGCTCCCGGTCGCAGGCTGTCACGCAGATCATCGAAACCCCGTAAAGGAGTCCGGCTATGACACTACGCGTTCTTGACCCAACTTTTGACGGCGGCCAGGCGACCCAGGCGACCGTTTCCCGCCTATCTTCTCTGACCGGACGGACGGTCGGCCTGCTCGACAACGGCAAGCTCAATGTAGACATCTTACTCGATCACGTCGAATCCCTTCTGCGTTCACAACACGGCGTCAGTACCGTCATCCGCCTGCAGAAACCGGATGCTAGCCGTCCGGCTCCTGAGGGTGTCACGAAAGGGTTCGCAGCGTGTGATGCGGTCATTTCCGCGGTCGGTGATTGAGGGAGTTGTTCATCGTGCAGTTTGCACGATGCCCTGACTGCCGAAAAGGCTGGCGTGGCGGCCACCGCCATTATTACCGATCGCTTTGTCCCAACGGCTAAAGCTATGGCCACGGTCCAGGGGATGTCCGACTATCCCTTTGCCGTTATCCCCCATCCCATTGCCAGCAATACCGAGCAGACTCTGCGCGAAAAGGCAGCGGATGCCGTGCGGCAATGCGTTGAGATTCTGTTGCAAGGCGAGCCACATGCCGATGCATAGTGACGGAGTAGCGAGGTCTTTCCCGCTTGAGCCCTCAACTGACGAGATGCGTCACCTGGTTGACCAAGCGATGCAGTATATTACTGCCCATATTGAGTCGTTACCGGACCAGCCGGCAGCCAATGCCGAAGGCGGAGCCGAACTCGCTCGCAGCTTGCGAGAGCCCCTGCCTGAGTATGGACAGGCCTATGCCGAGCTTTTACGTGTGCTGTTCCATACGGCCATTCCGCGCAGTTTCAACTGTGCCGGACCAGGCTATTTGGCCTATGTACCCGGCGGCGGCATTTTTCATGCTGCGGTGGCGGACCTGATTAGTGACGCGGTGAATCGCTACGTCGGCGTCTGGGCTGCGTCCCCCGGCCTGGCCCAGCTTGAAGCCAATGTTGTGCGCTGGTTCTGCGATATTATCGGTTATCCGGCTTCTGCCGGTGGTTTTCTGACCACCGGGGGCTCATTGGCGAACTTCTCAGCCATTTTTACCGCCCGTCGCGAGCGCCTGCCCGAGGATTTCCTGGCCGGCGGCATATATACGTCCAGCCAGACCCACCATTCAGTGCAGAAGGCGGCCCTGCTGGCCGGATTTCCTGCCCACAACGTTCGAGAGATTCCAACGGACGAGCAATTCCGCATCCGGCTCGATGCCTTACAACATCACATCGAAGCGGACCGGCAGGCGGGTCTTACGCCATTTCTCATCATCGGGAACGCAGGCACGACCAATACGGGTGCGGTAGACAACCTCACCGCCCTAGCCGATATTGCTCGCCAACATGGGCTCTGGCTTCATGTTGATGCGGCCTACGGCGGCTTCTTTATGCTAACCCAGCGTGGCCGGGCTCGATTAGATGGGATTGAGCGAGCGGATTCGATTACCCTTGACCCGCATAAGGGCCTCTTCCTCCCCTTTGGCACCGGGTCTCTTCTGGTGCGAGAGCGCGAGGCCCTCAAGCGGGCGCATCAAGGTGAGGCAGCCGCCTATCTACCGACCATGCAGGATGACCCCGATTGCGTGGATTTTTGCCAGATTTCGCCTGAACTCTCGCGCGACTTTCGCGGGCTGCGCGTCTGGCTACCCCTCAAGATGCACGGCATCCAGCCCTTTCGTCAGGCCCTGGACGAAAAACTCGACTTGGTCGCTTGGGCCACCGCGGAACTCAAAAAAATCTCGGAGGTTGAAATCGTTGCCGAGCCACAATTATCCATTGTCGCCTTTCGGCTGAACCGACCCGGCTTGGATACCCCCACCCTCAACGAACTGAACCACACTTGGCTTCAATCTATCAATGCCCGCAAACGGGTCCTGCTGACCGGTACGATGCTGGGTGACCAATTTGCTATCCGTATCTGTGCGTTATGTTTTCGGACGCACCAGGATCGTCTGGAGATGTGCCTGGAAGATATTCGGGCGGCGTACCAATCGGTGTCAAACGCATAAGCAGATCGTACCCTTGCCCTAGGCTTGATCCAGGCTTGACGTCGTCTCCTTTCGTATGAGAGGAGGACAGGTATAGGCTGAAAGGAGGGACGCCATGAAGGGGACAGCCATCGGACTCGTGGTCGGCAGTTTTCTGTGTTTTCTGCAGAGCGTCGATTATCTGCGGCAGAGCGACCTCAAGGGCCTTGTCTTGTTAGGCATCGGCGGGGTGTTTCTGTACTTAGCCAAAATGGCCTGGGAGAAGCCGCTGGGCGACCCTGATGACTAAGGCGCAGAGGATGTGTTTTGCGGCGACGGTTTTCCCTCCTCCATCACCCGACAAAACAGATTCACCAGTTCCATGTGGGCCAGAGTCTGACAGCGGGTCCGGGCCAGGGCTGGGCTGGCCACAACAATGGCCAGACTCTGGGCGCGTGAGAGGGCAACATTAAGCCGATTCTTGTGAAACAGAAAATCGATCCCGCGCGGAGACGTATCGCCCTGGCTGGCACACATGGACAGAATGACGACCGGCGCTTCCTGGCCCTGAAATTTATCGACCGTACCGACCCTGGCATCCGGTCCCAAAGCGGCCTGGAGTTTACGGACCTGCATATTGTACGGAGCAACACATAGGATGTCGGACAGCTGCAACGGACGCAGCCGTTGTCCGGTCGTATCCGTGATGTCTCGACCAAGTAGATCGCCAACCACCTCGCAGACAGCCCGCACTTCCTCGTCACTCGCTTGCGTGTTGCCTTCGTGTAGCACGGGGACAAAAACCAGACCGGCTTCCCGAGTAATGATTCGGCTCCCCTTTGGGGGGATGCACACGCGCCGCCGGGCCGTTTGGGGCGCAGCATGGAGGCGGCCTTCGTATACCGCGTCAGAGAGAAAATGACAGAGCTCAGGATGCAGCCGCCAGGTTGTGGCTAAGAACACACCCATATCGGGCGGTATGGTCGCCTTCCCCTGAAGCAGGTATTCGAGAATGGACAGTCCACTCTCTCCGGGATGAGCGCCCTGTACCGGTTGACCCAACTGCATCTGATCGCCGCACAGGACGATATTCTCCGTGGCCGCGGCCATACCCATGAGGTTGGCCACCGACACCTGACCGGCCTCGTCTACAAAGAGATAGTCCAGCTTGCCTCGCAACCTAGGATCGCTCAACGCCCAAGCCGTTCCTCCGAGCAGCCGGAATTGCTCCAGGCGTGGAATTGCGTCTCGCACGCGCTGAACATAGGCCGCTTCGGGACACAGCTCAAAAAACCGCTCCTCGGCCGGACCGCCTATTTTGAGGCACTCCAGCCGTCCCTGCCGTAGCTCTTTGCACTTGCGCATGAGGTTAAGAATGGCGGCATGGCTGTTGGCGGTGATGCCCACGCGCTTGCCTCGATCTAACAGGGTCAGAATCATCCCGGCGCCCAGCGTGGTCTTACCGCTGCCCGGCGGACCTTGCAGGCAGAGGGTTGAGTGGTCAAGGGATTCGACAAGCCGTAGGACGGCACGGGAGAGGTCTGTAGGGTCTGTGGGATCAGGCCCAATCGACTCAACCGACTCAAAGGACCCAACCCGCGGGGGCCGACGTAGAAGAAAGTCGTGCAAGGCGGGCGGGATTTGGTTCTCTTCCTTCCAGGTTTGGGCGATACTCCGGACAGCGTTCTCAATCACCCGAGCAGAGACGTATTCATCCGGGATCAGAGAAAGCGAGTCCGGAGGTAGCCCATTCGGAAGCTGTTTCAGCCTTTGCGGACTAAATTTGAGACAAATACGTCCCCGCTCCAGGTCCACAGCATGGATGGGTATCTTCATCTCAAGATCGTGGGCAAAATAGCACTGGGCGCCGACATCCAGCTTGGTATCCTGATCGGGATCAAAGCTATACCAAAAGCCGTGAGAGCGCTTGATTGGCTCTGGGGGCTGGGAGAGCCGCCTTAAACCGCCGAGGCAGTTCATATCTTGCACAAGCTCTTCTTCAGTCATGGCGTGACGGTCAAACATCGCCCACCACACCGGTTTCGCCTCTCGACGGTGAAATTCAACCATCTGTCCAAGCAGCTCCTGCGTTTGCCAACGCGTGGCCTGTGCGTGTCGCTGCGGGGTGGGCGGAATTTCCGCTAGCAGCGTTTGAGCCAAGGCTTGGGGAAAGGCGGGGTCGGCGAGGGGGTCTGGCTCTTCCGGAGCTTCTAGAGGAACATCCTGTTTCGGTATCCAGGCAATCCCGGCCTCCTGCTGACGCTCCCGAAGCCAACTGGTCAACTGCCAAGTTGATTCACAGTCGTCTCGATTATAGGCGCGAATCGCCTGGAGGAGCGGAGAGGCGGGCCAGTCTTGGGCCTCGCCACTCGCCAGCCAGCGTTCGTAGACCGCAATGGAGTCAACCGCACTGGTCACCCCTCCGGCCCGTGCGGGCCGGTATAAACGTTCAAGGTTTTTAATCGAATAGTGCGGCTCGCCGACTCGCACACCGTGCCGAACAACGGCATACAAATCAACAAAAACTTCGTGACGCAGGAGCGTGTCAACCTCGGCTTCTCGACTGCCATGCCGCCCCATCAGCCGCCGCAGCGCGGCCACCTCGTAGTTGGCGTAGTGATAAATATGCAGCGTGGGATCGGCCTGCCAGCGAGCGTAGGCCCAATCGATGAAATCACAAAAGGCCTGCCGTTCCTGATCGATGTCATGCGCCCACCAGTCGTGGAACACGCACTGACCGTCATCCAGCGTAAGCGCGCCAAAGAGATATTCCAGTCCACCTTTCACCAGCGGGTAGCCCTCCATGTCAAAAAAAATGTCGCCTGGAGAGGGCGGGGGCAGCAGGGCTAAACCACGCCGCTGGGCTAGCGGGTCAGGTGTAAGAATCCGATAGGCCGGCTGGTCGGCCCCGACCGAGGCAGCTTGCAGTTGCGCTTGCTCCTTGAGCCGGGCAAACACAGTGTCCTCAATTCTTGGGACATGCGTCAGCGTAGACTCTGCCAGGGAGGTAAGCGTAGTGATGCCGGCCGCGTTGAGTTTCTGAATCTGGCTCACGGAGATACTGGCCACGCGGCTCAGATGGTCGGCTGTCTCAAGTATCCGGGTCGCCTGCACAGTCCAGCGGCCGTAATCCCCGCCAAGCTCCGGACTGGGTTGTACTGCTGGATCAAAGTGCTGCATGTAAGCCAGAAAGGCCTGTTTCAGGGCAAGATAGTAGTAGATGAAGTCGGCGGTCCGAAAGCGGCGGCGTTCACCGGAGCTAAGCCATAGCAGCATCGAATCCGGCCGTTGCCCCTGAACGGTCTGGAGCAGGTCGGCAGAGCAGCAGAGTTGGATCATATGCGCCGGACTCGGCTGCGGGGCGAGTGTGGCATCCCACGCCTCGTAGCCATAGTTACCCAGAGCGGATACCCCCGCAGTCCGTACCAAAAAGTCGGGCCGGCCAAGAAAATACTCGGGTCGAACGTCTTGGACCACGCCGTTTTGCAGCCAGCCTTGATAGATGATTTCGTGACCGGTCTGCATTGCCGCTATGGTCGCCTCCACTCGCTCTGTATTCGCAGGCAGCGTATAGACCTCACGACCCTCTTGTCGAAGTTGGGCCAAACACGCCTGTTCCTGTTGGCGTCCCCGTTCGGCGAGCGTGGTCAGCGAGAGCGGTTCGGGGTCGGGCTGAGCCTGACTGGGAGAGTCCAGTACGTAGCGCGACATCCACGTCGCAAACGGCGAGGCAAAAAATTCATTCAGGTCTGTCGGGCTGTAGTAATACCGTCCGTTGTCCTGGTACATACGACGGCTCGTCCCCACCGCTATTCCAAAACAGCGCCGCGAAAGGATGGCAGCGTTGCTCCTCCTATTGGTGTCCGGGTGGCCAGCAGGTGAGAGAAGGAAAACCGTTCATCAAACTCGGCTTTGGCCCGTTCAAACTCCAGCGTATTTGCCGGCCGCCGAGAGACCGCACGCCCAGTCTGGCTCAGCAGCAGACGGACACGATATCTCTCTTCCATCGACCATACCCGCTCTTGGCTCGCTCCACCGCTCAGCGATATATTTAGAAAGACAAAAACAAAACGCTCCTGGAGAGCCAGATGTTGCAGGAGAACAGCGTCCTCATTTTGTAGGGGATTAAGGTATACTCGGCCGGCCACGTACCGTTCAGATTCCGTCCCGAGCTGAAAGGCGAGGGTCACGACCCAGACCCCGCCCTTCGCCTGATAGCCAACACAATTCAATAAAAACGGCTGGAGAGGCCGGCGATACGAGAAGACTTCCCCCATACGCATGGCAAGGGCAGTCTCGCGGCCGCCCCTCAGCTCGACCACAGCAGGCGAGTCTGGGGCGGTTGTCTGGAGCCGTTGGTGAGACCTTGAATCGAGCTCAACTTTCATTACCTCTGAGTCTTATCGCGTGTGAGGATGTTCAGCTACCTGAGCGATAACAGAGGGACGACATCTCCTCGCCTCGGGCAAGCCATGGGCTATGCATTCGACCACTGCTGCTACAAGAAGCACAGACCGCGCTCACGAGCGGAACGCATCGAGCCGCCCGGCCAGAACCTGGGCAACCGGAGCCATGGGTTCGAGCCGCTCAAACAGAATCTTCAGGATGGCGGTCATTGGGGTGGCCAGCAGCATGCCAACAACACCCCACAGCATGCCCCACATGATCAGAGCCATGAGAATGACGACCGGGTGCAGGTCAAGAGCTTCCCCCATGACCTTGGGTTCAATGATATTGCCGATAATGATTTGAATCAGACTTGGCAACAGGATAGCCAGGATCGCAGTTGTGGTCGAGATATCCGGGCTGACGACAACAACCGGTAAGGGAAGCAAGGTCGCGATAATCGACCCGACGCTGGGAATGAAATTGAGCAGGAAGGCGAGCAGGCCAAAGACCAGCGCCAGATCGACACCGAGGACGGCCAGGGTGAGGCCAACCAGAACACCGGTAGCCAGAGAGATCAGGGCCTTGGTCACAATGTAGTGTTCGATCCGCGTCTCAATCTCCGCCCAGACACCACCGGCTTTTTGCCGTGCGCCACCAAGCAGCAGGTACAGAACAAAGATCAGGACCAGTAAGCCTTGGGAGAGCAGGCCGACTATGGCATTCGTCGTCTGTAGCAGCACACCGCTGATGTTGCCGAGGGGCAGTTGGGCGAACGGGTTCCCCTCGGCGCGGAACGTACCGGCTGGGAGAAGAGCCGACACTTTCGCACCGAGCAGCTCAATCTGCTGCTGGTAGACAGCGGCATTCGCCTGCAACTGACTCACGGAGGTTGAGATGAGCAGACCCAGGCTCCCGAGAATCACCGCTCCGATAATCAGGGTTGAAGCCACGGCGACAAAGTGAGGCAGACGGAGTCGGCGGACCTGGAACTCAACCAACGGCAGTAGCCCGTAGGCAATAAAAACGGCCAGGATAAAAGGAACCAGAACGGGTCGCAGCCAATACAGAGCGGCCGCTACCGCTACTGTGCTGACAATCAGTAGGCAGATCGTTTGAATACGGTATTCGTGCCGGGCGGGGTCCAATTGTTCAGATATTACCCTTGCGGCTGTGCATCTTTGAGGAGCCCGACGATTTCGGGATAGCCTCTGCCCATCGCGACTGCCTCAGGCGTCCAGCCATCTCCGCTGCCGCCTCGTACGTCGGCCCCTTTGGCTAAGAGGGCCTCAACGATCTCTCTATGGCCATTGTATACTGCGTAGCGCAGCGGTGTGAAGCCATCCTTATCTTCAATATTGACATCCGCACCAGCTTCGAGCAGCACATTGACAATGTCGGTCTTACCAGTGGACGCGGCATACCGAAGGGCGGTTTCTCCGTGCGCTCCCGCGACATTCGGGTCCATACCGGCTTCGAGCATGAGTTGAACCGATTTCAGATCACCCACCTGTGCTCGGCTCCGAAACATCTTTTCACTATATTTCACGTTCCGGGCCTTCAACTGAGCCCGAGGATCATCCGCTGGCGCGGGTGCGCAGCCAGCGGCACACACAAGCAGCACAAGAACACTGTAAACGACTGACGTGAAGCGGCGCTGTGACATTCCTTCCCCTTTTCGACATACACTCCAGACTCTATATCCCATACTAGATGTACAAGGGCTGAAAGAGTCGTCGTCTTTCTATCAATTACCAGTCCTGCCAGGACGGGCAAGACCCCTGAGGCTCAGGACAGGCCCTCAAGGCTGAACATAATCTCTCTAGGCCCTCAAGAATGAAAAACACACGCCTGGGTAGCGCTACCCCTGTCGCTGCATCATCACGAGCGAATACGGCTCAAACGTACCCGTCCCAAAATCGACCTCAAGCCGCTCGGCAAAGCCGCTTTCGTGCGGACTCAGAATCTTCCGCGCGCGTTTCGCTGTGGACTGATGGCCGGGTGGGCGGTCCGAAAAAGAGAGACTCTGTCCGTCGTAGCTCAGTTGGTAGTCAATCAGCCCTCCCCCGTCGGTGTAGGCACGGGCTTCGAGTTGCTGGTCGGCGGCATTACAGCCGAGCATTACACAGGCGTCATGCACGTCCAAGAGCTCGTCCTTCAGTGGGTAGGCCACACGCATACGCAGAGACAGAAATTGACCGCCCGCCTCCCACGCTCCGACCACCTGCTTGTGAAATCGCCGCCCACCTTTCGCGTAGCTCCCATCTCCATGAAAGCGTCCCACGAGAAATTCAAGATTCTGGAGCAGTGGCGGCGGTGGTTTGGGCGGGTGGGCGAGTTTATTAGACGGCAGTGGGTCCAGCATGTATCCTCCTCACTGACACCGGCGTGGTGCCCCCGTAATTTTATCCCGACGGCCAAGGTCCTGGCCCTTGTCCAAGATATACCCGACTCCCCTTTTGCCGTCATCCCGAATCCGATAGCCAGTAAATGAGGGATGTCTCTCAGACTCGCCGCGGCATGTTTTTAGCGATGGGAGTCCCAGTACGGAATTCGACACGCCCATGAGTACAATCGAACCTTCTTTTGGTATTACCCTGGTACTCGGCGGTGCACGCTCGGGCAAGAGTACCTTCGCCGAGAGCTTGGCACGCTGCCATAACCAGCGGATCTATATCGCGACTGCCGAGTGTGTTGACGACGAGATGGCACATCGCATCGAGACGCACCGCCGCCAGCGCGGGGCTGACTGGCGCACGGTAGAAGCGCCGCTTGAGCTTGTAGAGGCCATTCGGCAGGAGAGTGCGTCCAACGTCTGCCTGCTGGTCGATTGCCTGACGGTGTGGCTTGGCAACCTCATGCATTATGGTTGGGAAATCGAAGCTGCCCAGGACGCACTCCTCGATACGCTCACCGAGGTATCCGGGCCGATAGTATTGGTCGCCAATGAAGTCGGCCTGGGCATCGTGCCGGACAACGCCGCGACGCGCGCCTTCCGCGACCACGCCGGCCGGCTCAACCAGGCCGTCGCCCGGTTGGCGGAGCGTGTCTATTTTGTGGCCGCGGGCCTACCCCTCCTGCTCAAAGGTCCCGCGTAAACATTTCTGGCGCACGGTCGTCACGGCGACGACATCACCCCACCCACTCCGAGATACATGCCTAACTCGCTCATTTGCTGTACGCTGCCGAGACAGTCTCCGGTATAGCCCCCTAGCCGGCGCTCATACGCGCGACGCATGGCGAGATGTCCGGCGGCAAGCCCTATCAGGCCGACGGGAATAACGCTGTACGCTCCGGCTATGCCCAGTCCACCCACCGCCGCCGCACCGGTTGCCAGGGCGAAGAGAAGGCTGCCTGGATGCGGCGTTTCGGTAACCGGTGTGGCCGTACCGGCGTCCCGGACATACTGGCTCGTCGCAATCACGAGCACGACGGAGGACCGGCTGGCGGCGTGCGCGGCGATCAGCAGCCACGGGACAATAGATGGCGGTAACGCGACCAGGGCTAGAATTTTCGCTGTAAGCATCAGCCCGAGCCCAGCCGCGCCATAGGTTCCGAGTCGGCTGTCGCGCATGATGGCGAGCGCTTTCTCCCGCTCCGGGCTGCCGCCGAGTCCGTCGCAAACGTCCGCAAATCCGTCCTCGTGCAGGGCACCAGTCGCAAGCAACGAGACCGCGGTGGACAGAACAACTGCCAGACTCATCGGAAAAATCAGATAGGCAAGCCAGAATATTCCGCCCGCAAACGCCCCGATCAAGACTCCGACGAGCGGGTAGTAGCGAACCGTAGCGGCCAGCCTCTCCTCAGAAAAGACGCCCGACACCCGTACCGGCCAGCGGGTCAGGAACTGGACTGCGAGCAATAATGCCTCAAGTTCCCGACGGGCCACACTCATGCCTTCGCTCCGCTGACTCCAGCAGTCTCGAAAGTCGCCATATCCGACAGCATGGCCGCGGCGCATTTGAGGATCGGCCAGGCCAGCAGCGCACCAGTGCCTTCACCCAGACGCATATCCAAGTCAAGCACGGGGCGAACAGCCAGGGCCTCAAGCACCGCGCGGTGGCCTGGCTCGGCAGAGCGATGGGCGAAGACGAGGTAGTCTCGCAGTGGCGGGGCAAGCTCGACCGCTGCGAGCGCCGCTGCGCTGGCGATAAACCCATCGACCAGCACTACCGCTCCGGCCTGGGCCGCGCCGATGAACGCCCCGGCCAGCATCACCAACTCAAAGCCACCGTACTCGCGTAGTGCTCTGGACGCATTGAGCCGGGCTGGAGTACGGGCCGCGGCGCGTGAGAGGACTGCATGCTTGTGCGCCAGCCCGGCAGCGTCAAGCCCGGTACCGCAGCCGACCAGCACGTCGAGCCCAACGCCGGTGAGCTTGTGGACGATTAGGCTTGCGGACGAGGTATTGGCTATCCCCATTTCGCCGAGCGCCGTGGTCTCTGCGGCGCTGTTCTCGCCAATCTCACGGCCGCTGTCGAGCGCGGTCTCACACTGTTCCAGCGTCATGGCAGCCTCCACGGCGCTATTCCGGGTGCCGGCATCAATTCGCCGCAATGTGAGTCCGGGGGCGTGGATCGCTACACCAGCGACGCCGGCATCAACGACATGCAGGTCCACACCGTTCACGCGCGCGAAGACACTTGCCGCAGCGCCACCCGCGAGAAAATTGCTGAGCATCTGCCGCGTCACCTCTTGCGGATAGGCAGACACTCCCTCAGCCGCTATCCCGTGGTCACCCGCAAAAATAATCAGGCGACAGTGGTCCAGGCGCGGCGTGAGCGTATCCTGGATGCGAGCAATCTGCGCGGCCAGGGCCTCGATGACGCCCAGCGCGCCGAGCGGCTTGGTTTTGGTGTCGATGGCGTGCTGGATCACGGCATCCCGTGCGTGGGAGACGGGCCGAACGTCGAACATGAGCAGATTCCCTCGGCTGGCCTCAGTCGTCTCGTGGCCAAGCCGTGTATATTTCGTGAGCTTCGGCGTGCTGTCGATGCTCCGGGACCCTAGCATGGAGCAGGAGCAGCGGCTAGGCACAGGATGTGAGGGTCGGTGAGAGTGCGGAACTGTGCGCGATGCTGAGGTGTCACCCTTGACTTCGGCTGGATGGTTTGTATGTATGGGACTTGCATTCGAAGCCGATGGACACTACCGCTGAACATAAGGAAAAGATGAAAGCCCTGCAGGCCGAGCATCGCCGTAAGGTAGATGCGGCCCACCATCCAGGGCGAGGTCTGGTGCTGGTCTATACCGGCGACGGCAAAGGCAAGTCGAGTTCCGCCTTTGGGGTGATTGCCCGCGCGCTCGGCTGGGGCCAGCGGGTCGGCGTCGTCCAGTTCATCAAGGGGAAATGGATGACCGGTGAGCGGAAATTCTTCGCCGGATTTCCCGATCAACTCGTCTGGCACTGTATGGGTGATGGTTTCACCTGGAACACTCAGGACCGCGACCGTGACACCGAAGCCGCCGAGGCGGCCTTTGTCAGGGCGCGTGAGCTGCTGGAAAGTGGTGACTATGATCTGGTCGTGCTGGACGAAATCAATATTGCGCTCCGCTATGACTATCTGTCCGTCGAGGCCGTGCTTGAGGGCCTTAAAGCCCGCTCGACCCGGACGAGTGTCATTCTGACCGGTCGCGACGCCAAACCGGAGCTTCAGGACTATGCCGACCTCGTCAGCGAGATGCGCGAGGTGAAGCATCCTTTCAAAGCCGGTATCAAAGCCCAGCATGGGATTGATTTCTGAGGCGGTGTCCCGGCTGACCGCCCTCGCCGTTCTCGTCGGACTGGCCACGTGCAGCCCGGCTGAGCAGCCACAACGCGTGGACCAGCCGACACGCATCGTCAGCCTTGACTACTGCGCCGATCAATACGTCCTCAAGCTGGCGCCGCGTGAGCACATCCTGGCGGTCTCGCCCGACGCCGAGAAAACCTTTTCCTATATGCGTGGCTACGCCAAGGGGCTGAGGCAAACCCGCCCCCGGGCCGAAGACGTTCTCGTCCTGCAACCCGATTTGGTGGTTCGCTCCTACGGCGGTGGGCCAAACGTCACCGCGTTTGTCGAGCGCATGGGCACACCTGTGCTGCAGATCGGCTTTACCAGCGACCTCGACGACGTCAGAGACACGATCACAGCAGTGGCAGAAGGGCTTGGCCAGCGGGATCGCGGCACAGCAATAATAGCCGAGATGGATACGCGGCTGGCGGTTCTGCGCGCCCTACCGGACGCGTCGTCGGCGCTGTATATGACGCCGGCTGGTGTGACGAGCGGGCCCGGAACCTTAGTCCACGAGATGCTGAACGCCGCGGGCTTGGTCAACTTTCAGCAGGAGCCCGGCTGGCGGTCCCTGCCACTCGAGCGTTTAGCCCGTGAACAACCTGACCTCGTGGCGGCCGTCATCTGGGGAGCTACGAATCACGATGACAATTGGAGCGCAGCCCGCCACCCCATCGCCCGCCAACAGCTTCGCGAGCGGCCCGTCGTTTCGCTTGAGGGAGCCTGGATTGCCTGTGGCGGATGGTTTCTGCTCGATGCCATTGAGGCACTGGCGCTGACAGGCGACGGAGAGACTGCGCAGTGACCGCGAGTGGGCTCAATCTTGCCCTGGCCACGACGGCTGTCGCGACGCTGGCGGCCGCCTGTTTTCTCGGGACAACCCCCATGGGCGCACCCCGCGTACTGGCAGCATTCCTGGGGCAGGCTCCGGTCGGCGACAGTCTGGTCGTCTGGCATATCCGC
This sequence comes from uncultured Binatia bacterium (SeqCode), assembly GCA_965243855.1. Taxonomy (GTDB): domain Bacteria; phylum Desulfobacterota; class Binatia; order Bin18; family Bin18; genus Bin18. Next base: position 2,097,183 of record CBDEWE010000003.1, read on the forward strand.
TTGCCGCGTGCGATGGCCGCGTTCGTGGTCGGCGCCGCGCTGGGGGCAAGTGGCGCCGCAATGCAGGGTCTGCTGCGCAACCCGCTTGCGGAGCCTGGGGTCTTAGGCGTATCGGCGTCAGCCTCTCTGGGTGCGACGTTTGTGCTGTACTACGGTTTCGCAGATGCCTGGGGGTATAGCGTGCCGGTGGCCGCCATCACAGGTGCGTCCGCAGCGTCGGCCCTCATCGCCCTAGTCGCGGTTCACACCTCATCGGTGGTCACGCTCATCCTGGTCGGCGTCGGCCTGTCAAGCTTCGCAGGGGCGGCCATGTCGCTGCTGATGAATCTTGCCCCCAACCCGTTCTCACTGGCAGATATGGTGAACTGGATGCTGGGCTCTGTCGCCAACCGGAGCATTGACGACCTGGCACTCGCTGCCCCATTCATGGCTATCGGCCTGGCCATACTCTTCGCGACCCGCCGGGGCCTGTCGGCGCTCACGCTGGGGGAGGAAGCCGCCGTCGGCGTGGGCCTCAATCTCCGTCGCCAGCGCCTCGCGGTTGTGCTGGGTACCGGGCTGGCTACCGGCGCGGCAGTTGCGGTCGCAGGCGCTATAGGTTTTGTCGGTATCATCGCGCCACATATTGTGCGCCCGCGCGTCGGTCACGACCCGGCGCGCAGCCTGCTCCCGTCAGCACTACTCGCCGGGCTCGTCCTCGTACTTGCCGACATCGCGGTCCGTCTGTTGCCGACCAGTTCGGAGTTGAAGCTGGGCGTGGTCGCTGCTTTTATCGGCGCGCCCGTCTTTGTCTGGATCACTCTGCAGCGGAGGGCAGTCCGTGACTGAACTCTACGCAAAGAACGTGACGGTCAGAGTCGGTCGAGCGACGCTCGTGGAGGCGGCGTCCTTCAGCCTGCGATCCGGTGAGTTGGTCGCCCTGCTCGGACCTAATGGTGCGGGCAAGACCACCTTGCTACGCGCCACGCTGGGTCTCGGACATCTTTTCGCAGGATCGGCGACGCTAGACGGCACGACCACGGCACGACTCTCGTCCGTGGAACGGGCGCGCCGCGTAGGCTATCTTCCTCAAGTACGCCCGCTTGCTTGGCCCAATACCGTGCGTGACGTGGTCGCGCTCGGACGGTTTGCCTACGGCGCGGCGCTCGGACGACTGCGTGCCAAGGATGCCGAAGCGGTCGATCGGGCGGTGGTTGCGTGCGACCTTGCTGACCTCGCACACCGTCGAACCGATACCTTGTCCGGCGGAGAACTCGCCCGTGTTCACTGTGCCCGAGCCTTTGCCGCCGAGGCTCCGCTGCTGATTGCTGACGAGCCGACCGCGGCCCTTGACCTGCGTCACCAGTTCCAGGTCATGGATCTCCTGCGGCGTTTTGTGGATGCGGGTGGCGGTGTGTTGGTCGTCCTGCACGACGTGGGGCTTGCCGTCCGCTTTGTCGACCGGCTCATTTGGATGAAAGGTGGGACAATCCTTGCGGACGGTCCGCCCGAAGAGACCCTGACCGTGGACCAGATACGGGCGGTCTACGGTATGCACGCGCGGGTTGAGCGGCAGGGCACCGAGTGGAGCGTACAGATCGAGGGGGTGGCCTGAGCGTGTCGTCGGCCATGCTCATGTTGGGTGCATTCTTGGTCGAAGCCGTCTGCGGCTGGCCTGACTGGCTCTACCGTCGCATCCGTCACCCGGTGGTCTGGATCGGCAGCCTGATCTCCGCGCTCGAAGCAACGTTGAATCTGGACCGTTTCACCCTCACCGTGCGCCGCACGCTCGGGATGCTGACGACACTCGTTGTCGTTACCGTGTCCACGCTGGTCGCTTACCTGCTCGTTGTCCTCTTGCCAGAAACGCCGATCGGTTTCGCTGTGGAAGTGGTAGCGGCTTCCAGCCTCCTGGCAGGTCGTAGTCTGTATTGCCACGTCCTGCGTGTCACCCAGCATCTGGAACACGGCGATCTGGAAGAGGCACGGCAGGCCGTTGGTCATATTGTCAGCCGCGACCCCGCCGAACTCGACACCGCAGGCATTGCGCGAGCGAATCTGGAGAGTCTGGCCGAGAACGCTTCCGACGGCGTTATCGCACCCCTCTTCTGGGGCAGCCTGCTCGGCTTGCCAGGACTAACAGCCTATAAGACCATCAATACGCTGGATTCCATGCTCGGCTACCGAACCGATCGTCTGTGGGCGTTCGGCGGCTTTGCCGCCCGGCTCGACGACGCGGCCAACCTCATTCCGGCTCGACTTACGGGCAGTCTCATTGTGCTGGCGAGTTTCAGACCCGCCGCCGTTCGCGTCATGCTCCGCGACGCCCGAAACCACCGCTCGCCCAATGCGGGCTGGCCGGAGAGCGCCATGGCCGGGGCGCTCGACATTCGGCTGGGTGGCCCGCGCGTGTATGCAGGTTCTGAGACGGTTGACCCCTGGTTGAATGCAACCGCCCCTGACCCCAGACCAAGTGACGCGCGGCGCGGGCTGCATCTCTACGTGCGGACCATGCTGCTGGCTGCACTGCTACTGCTCGCCCTAGCGGTCGGGGGAACTCAGCCATGAGAATGGACGAGTGCAACCACGGAGGGGCGCTTGACCTCATGCGCGCCCGTTTCCCTCATGCGCCAGAGCCCTGGATTGATCTGTCCACCGGAATCAACCCCTGGCCGTATCCGCTGGATAGTTCGCAGCCGGAGACCCTCCAGCGTTTACCGACCGTCACCGCAACAGTAACTTGCAGGAACGCAATGGCGGAGACATTTGGAGCGCCGGCCGAGTGCGTCTTGCCTATTCCAGGCAGCGAGTTGCTCATCCGTCTCCTGCCGACCCTGCTCCGGCCTCGGCGCGGGACACGGGTGGCCATTACGCGGCCGACCTTTGCCGACCATGCCAAGGTCTGGCGAGCAGCGGGATGTCGGGTCATCGAAACACCGGACCCCTTGGATGCCCTCGCCTCGACCGATCTCGTCGTCTTGTGCAACCCCAATAATCCAGACGGCCGCGTCTGGATCCCGGACCGACTTGAGGCGGCACGGGCGGTACTGGCCGAAAGGGGAGGCTGGCTAATCGTTGACGAAGCCTATGCCGATGTCCGGCCGGACCTGTCCATGGCGATGAGAGGCGGGCGGACGGGCCTCATCATTTTACGCTCGTTCGGTAAATTCTTCGGCCTGCCCGGACTCCGGCTTGGGTCGTTAATTGCACCACAGGACACCCTGGACACAGTCCGGCAGTACCTAGGTATCTGGAGCGTATCCGGCCCGGCACTAGCCGCGGGAGCACAGGCCTACCGAGACCGCGGCTGGCAGCAGGACACCCGTCACCGGCTGGCGACGGCACGCGCGCGTCTGGATGCGGTTCTGAACGCGACCGACCTGCGCGTGGTGGACGGTGTAGAGCTCTTCCGCTTTGTTGAGGTAGACGACGCCGGTAGTGTCTGGCACCACTTGGCCAAGTGCGGCATCTCCGTTCGTCGCTTTAACTGGAGCCGAAACCGGCTGCGTATCGGTCTACCGCCCGATGCAGATGCAGATGCACGTCTCGCCCAGGCGCTGCTCGCCCGCTGACCTTTCGAGAGTATCTCCGGGTCGGGCACGATTTTGCAGTCGGAGTTCCGTCCGGCCCGCGATTCAGAACTCCGCCCGGAAGCCGGTCATGAAAGTCGTCTCCGCGGACGAGTAGTACAGGACTTCCTGATAGTCGGCATCAAACAGATTCATCACCTTTCCCTCCAGGGTCAGAGCCCGGATACCCCAGCGGTCCTCGAACAGCAGATAGGACAGGGCCACGTCCGCCCGCTCGTAGCCGTCATGGAGGGTGCCACGCCGTTCGGTGACATTGCCCTTGATATATAGATGAAAGTTGGCGTTCAGGCGCTCGCCGGCGTAGTTCAGGGTGAAGGAAGCTACGTGCTTAGGCCGTCGAACCAAGGGTCCGCCCTGCCTGAAGGACCCGAACCCGTCGTTTCCGGCATTCGCCAGCACCTTGGTTTCCAGATAGGTATACGAGCCCCGTATCGAGAATCCATAGGGTAAGATGGCGGATGTCCCGACTTCAAGCCCGCGACTCCGGGCGCGGTGAACGTTCACATAGTTCGGCGCTGGTGCGGGCGCGAAGGTATACGCGATCAGATTTTTGTATTCGGTCGAAAAATACGTCAGGCTCACCTGGGTATCGAACATGCCTAGGGCGAAGGGCTGGTCAATGCCGATTTCCCAACTCTTGGACTGCTCCGCCTCCAGGTCGGAATTTCCTCGGGAAAATGCGGTGTCGATGTTCTGGGAAAAACTGGCCGCCTTGATGCCCTGGCTGTAGCCGCCCCGCAGTTTGGTGTCCAGACCGGGGAGGATCAGGGCGGCCGAGACCCGCGGGCTGACGTGCGTCCCATACGTGACCGCGTCATCCAAGCGGAACCCGGACGTCAAGAACATCGTCTCCTGCCACGCCAAATGCAGTTGGGAGTAGAATGCCTGGGCGTTCCGACTCCCGCTGGGCCCGTTCTGTTGATTGTAGTGCTCGTCTTCGACATAGCCCCCAAGGGTAAAGGTCGGCACAACGCCGAGCATGACTGGCAGGAAAAAATCGGAGGAGTAGTCGGCAGACAACCGGTACTCCCTATTGATGGTGAGGGAGCCCATACCGTCACAGTCGTTCCAGGTCGCAGTGTCGTCGTCTCGGCAATCGACCCCGCCGTCTTCCGGGTCACGATAGGTGAACCATTCGTACAGCAGCCCCAGTTGGAGATTATGTCTCCACCACGAGGTAGGCTGATAGGTAGCCCGCGGGCCGAGAATGAGACGACGGTTGTCACTAGTCCCCCGTGGGTCCAGTCCGTTCCCCTGCCGGTCGAGGATATCACCGCTGTTGGTGGCCACATGAAAGCGGCTGTCAATATAGCGGAGGGTGGTCGTGAGTTGTAGATCGTTACCGGGGTCAAGGTCAAAGCGGGAGGCGACGGTCGTGCTGCTATAGTCGTTATTGATCGGTAGGATACCTTCGCTATCAATCCGTCCTACGGCCACGTTATAGCCATATAGCTCTGTCCCACCGGAAATACTGAGACTTTCCTCAAAGGTATCGGGGTTGCCGGCACGGAAGCCCAGGGTTCCGCGGGCCGGTCCCTGTCCGCGCGGTGTCAAGAGTTGGATGACCGTACTCATGGCATCAGAGCCGTACAGAGCGCTCTGTGGGCCGCGCACTACCTCAATGCGGCCTATACCCAGGGTCGTCATATCGCCGAACTTGAAGCTGCCACCCGCCCGGTTGACCTTCACCCCGTCGATCAGGATCATATTATGGTCCGATTCACCGCCACGCGTAAAAAGCGAAGTCCTCGCACCGCGACTACCGGTCTGGCTGAAGGAGAAACCCGGCACCTCGCGCAACTGGTCGAACAGGTCGGTTGTCTGACGCCGCGCAATGTCTTCCTGCGTCACGACCGTTACCGCATTTGATACCCGTGAAAGTGGCTCTTCAAACTTTGACGCCGTGACAATGATGGGGTCCAGCGCGGTGGTTGGTATGGGTTGCTGGGCCGCGTGCGTCTCATCGGCCGGAGCAACCGTGGTGGATGACATCGAAGGAGACTGGGCCTGGGCCGACGTGGATGGACCACCGCCGCCCCAGATCAAGAGCGATACGGCAAGAACGAATATCGAATATGCGGACTTTCCCATCTTCCCTCCTCGGGGAAGCCTTTCCCTGGTAGAGAAGAGAAGCGGGTATGTTGGGAGCTACTGAAAACCATTCAGAGCGGGTGGGCAGCAACCCGCGTATCCAGAATGGTAACACGCTGTAACCCTTCTCCCTCCGCGGAGAGGCCGGTTCACGGCTTCAGGCAGGTTTCCTGGCTTAGGGGTTCAGGGGTTTACCCCCAATGCCTGTCAACGGCCTTCCCACCGGCTTGCACCAGCAGTGGCGTCATCGAGACAGGCTCCCCCATCACAGTGGCGGGACCGCGCCGGCTTTGCACCGACTTCCCTTATTTCACCCGGTATGGGCACCTCAAGCACGGTTCGGGCCAGTTGGTATAGGAGGGTCTGTATATTGTCAAGCACAACACTGGCAAACGCGGTGTCGCAATGGCTCATGCGGAAGCCAGCCGGACGAGTTGCTGAGCAAAGGTCGGATTGCTACCAAAGTGCAGATGAATATAACTCGCCAGGCAGCGCTTATACACATGGCCCTCGGGTCGGGTCGCCTCCGCTGCACGCTGGCGGACCTGATACAGCGTCCGAGTCTGCTTGACGGGAAGGTCCGGCACCAATTCCGAGTAGTGGAATTCGTGACCACGGACCCGCAGGGCGGGGAACAGACCATTGGTCGGCGGAATAGTCACCTCTGCGTATCCCAGCGCGCTCAGGCGCGACTGCATGCGCACAACGGTGGGATAGACGCCAACCATAGGAAAGTCGTGTCCCTCAACGTCCCGAATGCCTTGGGTCAGATACATGAACCCGCCACACTCGGCATACACCGTTTTCCCGTCTTGAATAAAGTCTTTCATCTCCTGACGCATAGTCGTGTTGGCGGCTAATGTCTGGGCGTGGACTTCAGGATAGCCACCCCCCAGGTAGAGACCGTGCAGGTCCGGGGGGAGATGCGTATCGTGCAACGGACTAAAAAAAACGAGGGTAGCGCCTGCGTGTTCCAGGAGTTCCAGATTGTCGGGATAGTAAAAACAGAAGGCTTCGTCCCGGGCGATGCCAAAGCGCACGGGAGAGATCGGTGACACCCTAGCGGGCTGGGGGCTGGGGGCTGGGGGCTGGGGAAAGGTACTCAGCTGAAGGAGTGAGGACAGGTCGAGGTGGTCTTCTATCACTCCGGCCAAGTGATTGATCTGTCCGGCAGACACTGGCCGCTCTTCTCTGGTGACCAGTCCCAAGTGGCGTTCGGGCAGGGTGATGGTCTCGTCAGATGGAAGGCCGCCGAGTACGGTGATATTGGGAGCGTCGCGGACGGCCTCTTCGAGATAGTGCAGATGGCCCGGCCCGCCTATCTTGTTGAAGATCACGCCGGCGACGTTCAGCTCCGGATCGAAATGCTGAAATCCGTGAATGACGGCCGCAACACTGCGCGCCATGGCCGAGGCATCAACCACCAGGAGAACCGGCAGCCCCAGCCATTTCGCCATCTCTGCCGTGCTGCCGGCTTCGCTCTTGCCGTCATAGCCGTCAAACAGGCCCATCATCCCTTCCACAACGCCAACATCGTGGCCGTACAGACTGCGGTTGAACACATCGGTGTTGTAGGCGCGTGACAAAATCCAGCCATCGAGGTTTCTGGACAGCACTCCGGTGACCGCAGTGTGGTGCCCTGGATCAATAAAGTCCGGACCTATCTTAAAAGGCTGGACGGACAAGCCGCGTTTCCGTAAAGCAGCCAGCAAGCCCAGGGTCAGTGTGGTTTTCCCCACGCCGCTCTGCGTACCGGCAATAGCGAATCCGTGCACCAATCCTCCTTATCCACGCATCATAGGCCATTACCTTGCAATCTGGGAGTGTCCTCGGCATCATGACTCCCCATGGCTTCGCAAGACTCTCCTCCCCCAGGATCGGTTGAAGGACAAAAGGCCGGTGTTGTTGCCCATCGACAAGAGCCGGACGGAACCTATGCCATCCTGGTCATTACCGCCCGGCGGCAGCGTGATGCCTGGATCTTCCCGGTCGGAACGGTTGATCCGGGCGAGACGCTGGAGCAAGCCGCGGCCCGCGAATGTATGGAGGAGAGCGGCTATACGGTGCGGACCGGGCCGTTGCTGAAAGCCCTCGACCTTACATCCAAAAACGGCCGTCGCCGTTTTTCGTTTTTTGCTGCCCAGGTGACGGGCGAGGTAGACGAGTACGAGACTGATCGGCGCCGGCGCTGGGTGCCGCTGGCCCAACTCGCCGATACCGTCAGCGAGGCGTTCGCTCCGGTCGTGCGGGCAGCGCGGGCCTATCTGTCCGCCTAGCTCGTCAGAGACCGCCATGAGCGCACGTGTCCTCATGATCCAGGGAACCGGCTCCGACGTCGGAAAGTCCGTCGTGGTTGCGGGATTGTGCCGCTTGGCCAGACAACGGGGTTGGCGGGTCGCTCCGTTCAAGCCACAGAATATGTCGAATAACGCGGCCGCGTGTGCGGCCGGCGGGGAGATTGGCCGGGCGCAGGCTCTACAGGCACGCGCGGCCGGGCTCGAACCGCACCCGGATTTCAATCCCGTGCTGCTGAAGCCACAGACTGACCGCGGGGCGCAGATCGTCGTCCACGGCAAACCGGTCGGCCTGCTGAATGCTGCGGACTATACCACCGGACGCGCCCGTCTGATGGCCGCCGTTATGCAGAGTTTCCAGCGTCTCGTCGCTGCTCACGATCTTATTCTCGTCGAAGGGGCCGGCAGTCCGGCCGAGGTCAACCTGCGGACCGGCGATATTGCGAATATGGGGTTTGCGCTCGCCGCAGGGGTGCCCGTCTGCCTCGTCGGCGATATTCACCGTGGAGGCGTCATTGCCGCCCTGGTCGGCACCCAGAGCGTGTTGGACCCCGAGGACAGCGCCTCGATTACGGGGTTTCTGGTCAACAAGTTTCGGGGCGACCCAGCCCTGTTTACGGAAGGGGTCGCGGTGGTTGAGCGACGCACGGGTTGGCCGTGCTTTGGCGTGGTCCCGTGGATGCCGGCCGCGACGCGCCTGCCCGCGGAAGACGCGGTGTCGCTCTCACTTGGGCACAGTGAGCGCACCGATTGCATTCGGATTGCGGCACCCCTACTGTCTCGCCTGGCGAACTTCGACGACGCCGACCCGCTCCGGTTTGAACCGGACGTGGATTTTACTTTTGTGCCGCCCGGTCGTCCGATTCCGCGCGATGTGGACGTCGTGATCCTCTTTGGCACCAAATCGACCAACGGTGACCTGGATTTCCTGCGCGCCCAAGGCTGGGACCACGACGTGATAGCGCACGCCAGAGCCGGCGGCCGCATATTGGGCGTGTGCGGCGGCTTCCAGATGTTGGGCCGCCACATTCACGATCCAGCGGGTGCGGACGGTCCAGTCGGGTTGCGCCCTGGGCTCGGCCTACTTGAGCTTGAGACGACTATGGCTGGTGAAAAAACCGTTCGCCCGGCGCGTGGGCACTGCACCCTGAGTGGTGCATCTGTCGCGGGCTATGAAATTCACACCGGTCAATCAGACGGTCGCGCCCTTACCCGGCCCATGTTTCAACTCGAAACCGGCCCGGACGGCGCGCGCAGCCAAGACGGGCTGATCGAGGGCACGTATCTGCACGGGCTGTTCGGGAACGATGCGTATCGACGCGCCTGGCTCGGACGCATCCGCGACACCGGGACTGCGACTCTACAATACGAGGCCAGCGTCGAGGCGGCCCTGGACGACGTAGCCGCTACGCTGGCCGATACTGTGGATACGGATGCGCTGTTCTCTACGGCGCGGCGACCCAGCCCAGCAACGCCGGCGGCTCAGATGCCGTAGACCTGGGCGACGCTATCCCCGAGCAGATTATTGCGCGCGATCTCTGACAGCGGCACGACCAGTTCCTCTAACTCTTCCATATAGTTTCCGGGATGATCGAAGTGGGGGTAATCGGTCGCCCAGAAGAAACGATCGTTACCCACATACTCAATGATATGCGCCAACGCCCGCTCGTCCGGGTCCCCAGAAATCCAGCACTGGCGCTTAAAATAGACGCTCGGTTTTTCCTTGAGTGGCACATTATAACCAAGGCTGGTTTCATACGTCGCATCCATCCGGTCCAGGGCCGCACCTATCCACCCCGCGCCAGACTCAAGCAGCACGACTTTGATCTGGGGAAAGCGATCAAACAGCCCCCATTGAAACAGGCCGTAGAGCGCCTGCTGTGGCCCCTGCATACCGAGCGTGATTTGCATCCAGCGCGCGCGCTTCATGCCATCAAAACGCTGATAGGTCCGAATCTTGGGATGCTCGGTCATAGGATGAATGGCAACCGGTACCCCAAGCTCCTGGGCTTTTGCCCAAAAGATGTCGTGATCGGGATGGGCGTGCGGGATACGGGTGAGTGTATAGGGTGCGAGAAAGGCGCCCTTGGCTCCTGCGCGCACGGAGCGTTCGAGTTCGGCCGCAGCCGCGGTCGGGTCGGCCAGCGAAATATGGGCAGTGGCAATCAAGCGACCGTCCGAGTCAGAACAGAAGTCACAGATCCAGCGGTTGTACGCTTTGGCATAGGCCAGGGACAGCTCGACGTCATCGATCTCACACTCCCACATTAAACCCAGGCTGGGGTAGAGAATGGCTTTGGCAATGCCTTCTCGATCCAGGAGGGCGACCCGCTCCTGGGGGTCCATGGAGCCAAAGGGAGCGTCGCCAGGGTAGGACTGCTTCATCATCTGTCCGATCTCTTTGGCCCCCTTTCCCATGCCACCAAGGACCGTCAGGATGTGTACGTCATAAAAGCGAGACGGCTTACCGTTCATTTCCAGGATGTCCCGTCCTTCAAGCGTCCGAATGCGGAGCGCCCGGTCCCGATAGGCAGGATCGATATACTGCTCCCAGGTGTCTGCCGGTTCAAGGATGTGGCCGTCCGCGTCGATGATATTGTCATAGTCGAGCGCCATTTCGCCCTCTCTTCCAGTTCCGTTTCTCTTCCAGCCTGTCTTCCGGGTTGGAATACTCCGTCTGCGGCATACAAGACACCATACGGTCTTGGGCTTTTGTCATACCAATTTCCGGCCGGCCCATCCACTCAGCCCACCGCTTGACGGTCGGCCTTCTATGTCAACCGTGATTATCAACCCGTGAGTCCGCTTTTATCTTGACACCCAGGGCATAGGCGTCTCGTTTAGGGATATGGCATGCCTCGCTCACCACACGCGCGGCCTCTTTCAAGCCGACCCCGTCTGCCAAGAGCTGCTGCATCAGTTCTGCTGCGGATTGTTCCGGAGCGTCCCTATCTTTCCCGCCCCAGCCCTCGACCACGAGCGCGACTTCACCCTTGACCGACCGGTTGTGGAACGCGCTGCAAACCGCGCTGATGGGTCCGCGCAGGATTTCCTCGAATTGCTTGGTCAGCTCCCGGCCAACCACAACGCGACGATCCCCGAAAATATGCGCAAGGTCAGCCAGGGTGCTCAACAGACGGTGTGGAGACTCGTAAAAAATGAGAGGTCGCTTCTCGTGGCAGAGCTCCCGCAACGCTCTTTGGCGCTGACCTTTCTTTGCCGGCAAAAACCCTTCAAAAGCGAAACGATCGGTTGGCAAACCGCCCACGCTCATCAACGCGGTCAGCATGGATGGGCCGGGAATGGGCACGACCGGGATGTCGGCCTCAACGGCACCCTTGACCAAACGGTAGCCTGGGTCGGAGATACACGGGGTGCCGGCATCGCTGACCAGGGCGATATTTTTACCCGCCAACAAGGTTTCGACGAGTACGGGGGCTTTGGTTGATTCGCTGTGATCGTGATAGCTCGTCATCGGAGTCGTAATCCCATACTGTGTCAGGAGCTTGCGTGTATGGCGGGTGTCTTCTGCCGCGATCAGGCCAACTTCCTTGAGTATACGCAACGCCCGGAGGGTGATATCCTCTAAGTTGCCGATGGGCGTGGCGACAATGTAGAGCGTACCGGCCACGTCACCGGCCCCAGTCGCGGGCATACCGAAAATCACGATCAATCGTACGCTGAGAGACCTTGGCAATGACCGGAAGGCGGCGCTTGTACTGCGAGTTCATGATCCGACGCGCAATCTGATCGATAAAGTCGGCCTGAAACCCCTCGGCGAGCAATTCCTCACGGGAGTAGCGCTGGTCGACCAAGAGGTATAACAGCTCATCAACCTCCTGATAGGAAAATCCCAGTTCCTGCTCATCGGTCTGCCCCGCCCACAGATCCGCGGAGGGCTGTTTGGTCACAACGGCCTCTGGCACGCCTACACAATCGGACAAGGCCCAGACCTGGGTCTTATACAAATCGCCCAAGGGATTAATGGCTGAGGCCATATCGCCAAAGAGTGTCCCATAGCCCAGCAGCAGTTCAGTTTTATTACTCGTACCCAGCACAAGCGCATTCCAGCGGGCCGAGTGGTCATACAGAATAGTCATACGCTCGCGGGCCATTTTATTGCCACGGCGCATATTGTCGGCGTCGGGGAATTTGGCGAAATACGCGTCCACCTGGGCTGAAATATCAACCGTGATCGACGCTATCCCAGTTGTAGCAATGACCAGGTCGGCGTGCTCGATACTCTCTTTACTCGACGTTTTATATGGCATTTTCACAGCCAGCACATTGTCGGGTCCTAAGGCCGCTGCCGCCAGACACGTGCTCAGGGCAGAGTCCACTCCACCCGAGAGACCCACAACCACCCGCTTGAGGCCGACCTTATGGACTTCATTGATAATGAATGCAGACAAGACGTGCCGGAGGAGTTCTGGATTGGTTGGAATGCGACTCATGCTCACTCGTCTTCTGCCCCTCGCGCCACGGCCGGGACAGCCGCCCCGCCCAACCTAGGGGGGAGGCCCTTAGCCCATCAGCCCAGGGTTGGCTCCGCCGTCTATGGTAATATTGGCACCGTGGATAAAGGCCGCACGCGCGGAGGAGAGAAACAGGATCAGGTCCGCGACTTCCTCCGCTTCGCCAACGCGGCCCAGCGGGGTCATTTTGCGGAGGGTTTCTTCAGGGCTGCCGCCTCCCTGACTGAAGACGGAGGCAAACTTCTGGAGCCGTTCGGTCAGAATCGGGCCGGGGTTGATGCCGACGACACGGACCCCATGCTGCGCCCCTTCGGCAGCCAGGGCTTTGGTAAAATGGTTGAGCGCCGCATTAGCCGCGCCACCGACCATGTAATTGGCTATGGGCCGCAGGCCACCGGTTCCGATAATATTCACAATAACGCCACTGCCCTGCTGCTGCATGTGCGGAAAAACCTCTCGCGCCATCCGCACATAGCCAAAAAACTTGAGCGTCCAGTCCTCCGTCCAGTCCTCGTCCGAGATTTCAAGAAACGGCCCAGGCCGGGCACTGCCGGCATTGTTCACCAGAATGTCGATCCGTCCGAATTCTTCCAGGCAGCGCGCCACCACGTTTTTGATCGCCTCGGCCTGGGTGAGGTCGGCCTGCACGGCGATGAGGCGTCCACACCCCACACCCTGGGCAAGCGCGGCAGTCTCGTCCAGAGCCTCCGAGCCCCGAGCGCAAATGAGGACGGCCGCCCCTTCGGCGAGAAAGCCAAGCGCGGCCGCCCGGCCTATGCCTTTGCTGCCGCCGGTTACGAGCACGACTTTGTTTTCGAGTTCGAGTTGCATGCGACGCTCTACACCGGACGAAATTTTGGGATCTTAACCCCAGGTTCGTGTTCAACAAAGACGACCTCGACCGGCATATCCATGGTGATTGCGTCGTTGTCGATATCGACCAGACTGGTCACCATAATAAGGTCGGCATCTTCGTCCAATTGCACCTGTGCCACGTTATACGGCACTTTTTCATTCGCGGCCGGGTGGACCGGATGGACAATAATGGTCCACGAAAACACTTTACCTCTACCGCTCATTTTCACCCATTCGTGCTCCAGGGCGTTGCAGTACGGGCACATGGGTTTGGGCAGCCAACGAAACCGCTGGCAGGCAGTACACCGCTGCATCAGCAGCTCATCACGATTGCAGCCATTCCAGAACTCTTCGTCGTCGATATTCGGTACCGGGCGAGGAAAATTTATTGCGTCAGCCACACTCAGGTCTCCCCTTTCCGTCCTGGTGATTTTTCTTATCCCAGAACGGCATTATTGAATAGAGGTAATCAGCTTTGCGTGTTGTTCGAGAACCGGCCACTGCGTGTCAGACTGGTCCGGCTCGATAAGAAAGAGGACGCGATTTGTGCCAATGCTCAGTAGTTCCTCAACACGGCTTTCTAGCGAGTTCTCTCCGGCAAATGCCTTTCCGGTAATAACGCTCAGGTCAAACTGGTCCATAGAGCGCCCATACTGCTCCATCTGTTCGCGGATTGTGGCCAGTCCGCTGGCGAGGTCTGGTCGATCAATGGGAATCCAGCCGTCGCAGTATTCGGCAATCCGCTTTGGCGACCACTTCGAGTCCGCGCCCATTAAGATCGGCGGGCCGCCCGCTTGCACCGGCTTGGGCCAGCACCAGATAGGATCGAAGTCAACAAACTGACCGTGAAATTCCGCCTCGTCCCTGGTCCAGATTTCCCGGATGGCCAGCACGCGTTCGCGGGTCTGTTTCCAGCGATCCTTGAACGCTATCCCATGATCTCCCATCTCCTCGGCGTTCCAGCCCGCGCCAATGCCAAACAGGAAGCGGCCGTTGGACACTCGGTCCAGACAGGCTGTGCTCTTGGCCAGATTAATAGGGTTGTGCTCCGGCACCAGACAGACCGACGTCCCAATCTTGAGCGTGTGGGTCACCGCCGCTGCCGCGGTCAGCCCGACAAACGGATCGTAGAACTCGCTGTAATACATGGGGAGCTCTCCACCCAGCGGAAACGGCGTCTTGCGGCTCGTGGGAATATGCGAGTGCTCCCCGAAGAACAGGGACTCGAAGCCACTCTCTTCGGCCCAACGCGCCAAGTCTGCGGGTTGGATGCTGTAATGCGTTGGAATCGTTACCAGACCAAAATCTGCCATACGTCTCTCCCTTCTGTTGACGTCCCTGAGTGAACCACGAGGCATACCAAAAAACAAAAAGGGCGGCCGTGCGGTCGCCCTTTCAGTACGGTTGCCATCACCTTAGTGCGCATGCGCCGGCTGCTTCTTCTTTTGCTTCCCCTGTCCGTAGCGGTGGGTATGGGTATGGTCGTGCGCCTGCCCTTTTGTCTGTGCGTGTCCGTGGAGCCGGAAGTTGGTGTCATGACTGTGCGTGTGTCCGTGGTCATGATCATGCCCGTGCGTCGCCGGTGCATAGGTGGGCTGTTTGAGCCCACGCTGCTTGCGGACTTCATTGGCCCGAGCAACGGAGTCGTCAAACTGGTTGCCCTTGCCCGCGGCGTGCGCGGCAAAACGTTTGACCGAATACTCATCCATATGGCAGGACAGCGGGATTTGCGAGTGCTGCATACACAAAGGTCGTGGGTCGCGCGAGTTCTTGCGCGAGGCGGTCACCGGATCATAGGGTTCCCCGCTCGCGCCATGAGAAATGGCAAAAGAGGAAACGATACGGGGAGCCTTTCTGCCACAGTCCGGACAAGGCTTTTTCGTCTGCGCCTCGCCCAGGGAGCAGAGTTCTTCAAAGACGATGTCACAGAGCGGGCAGTGGTATTCGTAGAGTGGCATGCTGACCGTCCCCTTTACTCAATGGCGGTTGGTGCGTGGGGCAGCTCATCCCAGTCTTCCGGATCGTGCGAGATCCAGACCGTACACTCGTGCAGGTCCCGAATGGCCCGCAGGCGTTGGATGGATAACGACGAAGTCGCGGGGTCGGTGTCTAGCGGCATCCCGGACAGGGTGTTGAATTGCTCGCGCAGGTGGAGCGTATCGCCGACCAGGAGGATTGAACGATTCGGCAGACGGACATGCAGGGAGCTTTCGCCAGGGGTATGCCCCGGAGTCTTCAGCATATGCAGGCTACCGTCACCAAAAATGTCAAAGTCACCGTTGAGCTCCAGCCACTGAAAGCTCCGCGTGGGAACGATATCCTTGAACACAAACACGTCGCGCAGGTGGGGCTCCGGCCAGTAGGCGTAGCGCAACTCGTCCTGCATGATGATGAAGGTCGCGTTGGGGAAGGCGTGCATATAGCCCGTGTGATCAAGATGCAGATGGGAGATTAGGACATACTTGATGTCCGACATCTTATAGCCGAGCGCCTGAATCTGCCGGTCAAGCAGCATCTCCTTGGGATATGAAACCTGAAGATGTTCGGCAAACGGTCCCCAGTGCGCGACCGGGTCATCCGCCACCGCGGGGTGACAGCCGGTGTCGAACAAGACCAGGCCCTTCTCGTGTTCAATCAGATAGGCCGGACAGGGTATGGTCACCAAATCCGGTGCCCCGCCGTGCATCAGCAGCGCTTGCGGAACGGTCAGTTCCGCGTTCGGCAACGCCCACATACGCCGCGCTTTTCCATCCGCCATAAAACCCTCCTGTTTTTGTCGGAAAGCCCTGTTGAAAACCTGCTCGGAACCGTTGACCGCATCCTAGGCCATGCCTGTTCGCTGTGTCAAACACAGCATCCTCGCCCACCTACAAATTATTTGGTTGCCCTGTGCTGACGTAGCAGTTCGGCGATTTCCGTGTGGTCCGCCTCTTCCGCCCGGTAAAGCGCGGTTTCATAGCGCCTGGTTCTTTCGTCCCAGCCTTGCGCATCCACATCCGCCCCGTGTTCTAGGAGAATCCTCACGATTTCCGTGCGACCCGCCTCCGCCGCCCAATAGAGTGCGGTTGCCCCGGCCTTGTCTTGCGCATCCACGTCCGCCCCGTGTTCTAGGAGAATCCTCACGATTTCCGTGCGGCCCTCTTCTGCTGCACAGTGGAGCACGGGCCGTCTTCCCGTCTCCACGTTGGCCCCGTGTTCTAGGAGGATTCTGACGCTTGCTGCATGCCCCCAAGCTGCCGCCTTATAGAGCGCAGTATCTCCGTCGATATCCTGCGCATCCACATTCGCCCTGTGTTCCAGGAGAACTCGGACGATATCCGTCTTGCCCGTCCATGCTGCCCGATGGAGCGCGGTTTCTCCGTTCGTGGCTTGTGCATCCACATCTGCCCCGTGTTCTAGGAGGACTCTGATACTTGCCATGCAACCTTCTTCTGCTGCATGGTGGAGTGCGGGCCGGCTTCCCGCGTCCACATCTGCCCCGTGTTCCAGAAGGATTCTGATACTTTCCGTGTGGCCCTGACCTGCTGCTTTATAGAGCGCGGTTTTTCCTTCGGCTTGCGCGTCCGCGTTGGCCTCATTCTCTAGGAGCACTCTGACAATTTCCGTATGGTCCCTCCCTGCCGCCAAATGGAGTGCGGTCGTTCCGTTCGTGGCTTGTGCATCTACATCCGCCCCATTTTGCAGGAGAATTCTGACGATATCCGTCTTGCCCTTGACTGCTGCCGCATGGAGCGGGGTCGTCTCCAGCTTGGATTGCGCACCTACGTCAGCCCCGTCTTCCAGGAGGATTCTAACGATTTCCGTCTCTCTGCCTGCTGCCACATGGAGCGGGGTCGTTCCCAGCTTGGATTGCGCCTCTGTATCCGCGCCGTGTTCCAGGAGAACTCGGACAATTTCTGTCTCACCCTCGAATGCTGCCATATGGAGCGCGGTCAAGTCGGTCCCGGTTTGCGCGTCTATATCCGCGCCGTGTTCCAGGAGAACTCTGAGGCTTGCCGGGTCCCCCGCCTCTATCGCACTCTTGAGTGCGGTCCGTCCCTTCGTGGTTTGCGCGTCCACGCCAGCCCCGTGTTCCAGGAGAATTCTAGCGATTTCCGTCTCGCTTGCCTCTACCGCCCAATGGAGTGCGGTCGCTCCGTCCTCAGCTTGCGCGTCCGCTTCGGCACCGTATTTCAGGAAGAGCTTGACAGCCGTCGCGTCGCCCACCTTTGCTGCTCTATGGAGCGGGGTCGCTCCTCTGGCCCGCCGGTCTTTTGTATTCAGCCAGCGCACCATATCTCTCGTAAACTCACCGGCGTCAGTATAGTGCTGAGCAATGTTATCCTGATACCATCTGTCCCATCCCCGCGCCCGCTCAGCATCCTCCCTATACGCCTCATACTCCTGCTTCTGCGCTTCCCATGCTGCTTGGTCAGCCTTCTGCTGGTCTACAAGATCACTGTAAGCTTTCTCATAGTCGATACCTTCGGTCTGCTGTTCGGTACTTACATTATCTTCTGCCATAGTGCTTTTCCGTTATTTGTTCGGTTCGAATTCGATTTAATTCTTTGGCAAGTCCCCTACCGACTTTTCGGTAACTTCAGCACGCGCTCGCCGATAACCCCACGCAAAATCTCGTTCGTGCCGGCGGCAATAGTCCCGGATCGGGCGGTGAGAGCCCGGTACGACCAGCGTGCCTGATCAATGGCAAATGGGGAGTCTTTGGCCAGAGTTGAGTAAGGCCCCAGGAGCTCCATGGCAAAATTTGCGACACGCAGATTCAGTTCCGTAGAAGTGATTTTCGCAAAAGACCCTTCCGGGCCCGGCGGTTGGCCCTTTATCTGACGTGTGAGCCGTCGCAGTTCATTATACTTTATCGCTGCTCCTTCTATGGCAAACTGGGCGAGTTGCTGGCGCACGGCGGCGTTTTCGCTGGCCGGCCTTCCATCGCGTTCCAGCCGGTGTGCCAAGTCATACAGTTGGGGCAGGAGCGTCTCCACCCGGTAGTAACTACTGGTGGCCACGCGTTCAAACATCAGAGTGGTAATCGCCACCATCCAGCCGCGGTTTTTTTCGCCAACCAGGTGCTCTTTAGGCACCCGGACGTCTTCGAAAAAGACTTCGTTAAACTCGGCATCGCCATTCATTTGGACGAGCGGCCGGACCGTAATACCAGGACTGCGCATATCAACCAGCAGATAGCTGATACCGTTATGCTTGGGTGCGTCCGGGTCGGTGCGCACTAGTAAAAAACACCAGTCCGAGTGCTGCGCCCAGCTTGTCCATACCTTCTGGCCGTTCACCACAAAATGATCCCCGTCTTCCACCGCGCGCGTCTGGAGGGAGGCCAGGTCCGAACCCGAGCCCGGCTCGGAGTAGCCCTGACACCACAGCTCTTCGGCTGGCAGAATTTTAGGCAGGAAGCGCTGCTTTTGTTCTTCCGTCCCCCAGTGCATGAGCGTGGGCCCCAGCATGGTGACCCCGCTCATATTGATCCCACCGGGCACTTGGGCGCGCGCCAGCTCTTCGTTGAAAATCGCCTGTTCACTGACCGACGCCCCCCGTCCGCCGTATTCCTGCGGCCACCACAGTCCAATCCAGCCCCCGGCGTGCAGTGTTTTATGCCAGTCCTTTCGCCGCTCCCAGCGTTCGTCGACGCTGAGGTCATCGTCTTTTCCGGCTCGTAAGTCGGCCGGTATATGTGCTTCCAGCCAAGAGCGGACCTTATGGCGAAATTGCTCTTCTTCAGGCGTATAGCTGAAGTCCATACCTTCTCCTTTTCTACGCGGTTATTACACCAAACGTCTTTCTGAGGCACAAGAGGACTGTCGGGTAACAGTCGGATGCAGAGCATGGAGCCTAACTCCGTGAGGCGGGCAATTTTCGTTGCCGGAGAAAACTTATACAATTACTGCAGCCTGAGATAAGGTGGGCAAGAAGCAGTCCTACCCGGAAGCAGCGCGGATGATCACCACAGCTTGCATTTTTATTCCTGTGACAGGTCCTGACCCCTTGGCTCTGCTGGGGGGGCTATCTCTTCTCAAACGCGCTATCCTCAGCGCCCAACACGCCGGGGCAAAAACGTGCTATCTGATCATGGAGGCGCGCTCGGGAGTCCAGCCCGGCCGGCAGGAAGAATTGCAACGCGACCTGTCCGGTGACAAACGCCTCACGACTCAAATCGTCTGGACGCAGACGACTGACGCTCAACCCGGACCAGTCCGAACTGTGAGCAACGGACGCTGTCTCTACTATTCACTCGCCACGCTCTTTTCCCCAGCCCTGGTATTTGACCTCGAACGGGCTGCTCAGCCTGGCGAAACGCTAAGCGTCGAAACGGGGGATGGCACGTCCGCGTTGGTCCTCGGCCCGCAGCCGGACGCAGGCCTCGGTCTTCCTGTCCAGGAAACGACAGTCAGGGCTGGGACAACGGCTCTGGCCGCTCACCCGCAGACACCACTCAGGAGCATGCCAGCTTCCCCTCACCTGCTCTACCAGTTGACTGATTCGACTGCCCTACGGCACGCGGAATCGGTCCTCCTCGCCTCGCTCGATAATCTAAAGGATGGCTTGGTCGATACCTATCTCAATCGCAAATTCTCTCGTTCTTTGACGCATTTTCTTTTACGGACGGCCCTGACTCCGAACCATATTACAGTGCTGTCCTGCCTGATTGGCCTCTTCGGCGCGACCTGTTTCTTTCAGGCTGGCTATTGGGGACCCGTCTTTGGCGCCCTCTTCTTACAGCTCTCCGCTGTTCTTGACTGCTGTGATGGGGAAGTCGCCCGGATGAAGTTTCTCGAATCCCGGCTGGGTGCCTGGCTCGATATTACGCTCGATACCGTCGTTCATATCGCCACATTCGTCGGGCTGGGCTTCGCAGTCTGGACCCAGGGCGGGACGCAGGCGCCATTTGTTCTTGTCGGCCTCATGGTCGGAGGAATCGTGTTGTCTTTCGCCTGTGTCGTCGTAGCGGACCGAACGGTCGTGCCAACTGTGTACCGGCAAACCTGGCAGGCTCGGCTGTTACACAGAATGGTATGCGGCTTAGCGAGTCGGGACTATTCGTTATTGATCTTCCTGTGCGCGGTATTTCAACAATTATCGTGGTTTCTCTGGGCCGCGGCCATTGGAGTACAAGTATTCTGGCTGACGGTGACAGTCCTGTTGTATCACGTCCGACGGTTCAAACGCGCGACCCATTGCCCGACGCGCGCATCCGTACAAGATTCTGCCTCTCGACTGCCCTAGGCGCGTCTCACCGCCATGCCTTGCACGGCTTTGCTCCGATCCGTACCATGGGCCGGAACGCTCGACAGCCCAAGGATAGTGCTATGGATTTTGCCTTTTCAGAAGACCAACTCTTGCTGCAACAGACCCTCCGCCAATACGCCAAAGACAAGCTGGCACCCAATTACCATCGCTGGGACCGGGGCGAGGTCATTTCACGTGCGCTCATCAAAGAAGCCGCTGAACTCGGCGTCTTCGGCCTGCGTGTTCCGGAACAGTTTGGTGGGCTGATGGCCGACTATGTGACCTGCGGATTGATGGCCGAAGAACTGTCTCGGGGTGACTTTAACTATAGTCTCTATATTCAGCTTGGTCTCATTGCCTCCGAGCTGTTGGCGGACTTTGCCCACCCGGAAGTCCAGGCAGAATGGCTCCCCCGGCACGCGGCTGGCGAGGCGGTCATCGCCTTTGGTCTGACAGAGCCGGGGGCGGGCTCGGACGCGGCCAATATCACGACCCGAGCGGAGAAAATGGGCGACGACTACATCATTATCGGAGAAAAGGCGTCCATCACTTTTGCCGGGTATGCAGACGCGTGCATAGTCTTTGCCCGGACCGGAGACACGGGCGCGCGCGGGATCTCGGCCTTTCTGGTGCCGCTCGACGCTCCCGGCGTTACCCGCCAGCCCTATTTTGCGGCAGGAGAGCGATTGACCCAACGCGGGTCTCTCTTTTTCGATGAAGTCCGGGTGCCTGCGCGCAATATGGTGGGTGAGCCGGGCAAGGGCTTTTACCAGGCAATGATCGCCTTTGATTTCAACCGGGCGATTATTGCCCTGGCGTGTATTGGAGCGGCTCAGCAGTCCATTGATGAGACGATTGAATATACAAAGGGCCGGGAGGTGTTTGGCAAACCGCTGGCAACGTTTGAAGGGGTCGCCTTCCAGATTGCCGAACATCTGACGCTGTTAGAGTCTGCCCGGGTATTGTCCTATAAATGTTTGTGGCTCAAAGATCAGGGCCGCAAACACACCACGGAAGCCGCGATGGTCAAATGGTTCGGCCCGAAGTCAGCGGCCGAGGCCATTCATGCCTGTATGATTTTACATGGACACTACGGTTATAATATGGAATCTCCGCTCGAACAGCGCTGGCGCGATGTGGTGGGGCTCGAAATCGGCGACGGAACGCCGGAGATCATGAAGGGCATCGTTGCCCGGGAAGCGTTTGGTCGGGAATATACTTCGTATCGATAGGAACAGGGACACGGTAGGCCGTGCCCCTGCTTAACTGAGACTTAGGCTAGAAAACTCCGGACCTTCTCAACAAACGTATCCGCCTGCTCAACCTCGGGGCGATGGCCACACCCCTCCAACACAAGCAGTTCGGAGCCGGCAATGGACTGCTGATAGACCGCGGCCGCGCTTACCGGAGCGATTTGGTCATCCTGGCCCCAGATAATCAGCGTCTTGACTTCGCCGCCGCACTCAAGCAGGGGGCTCAGACTGGGGTTGAACATATACGGCGCCCAGGCAATGCGGGCGCTCTCAGCCCGTGCATCTTCCCATGCCTCGAACTGCTCCGGCGTGGGTTCGCCGCCGTACAGCTTGGCAAACTCTGGTGTGCCCTCAATATCCTTTACACTCGCGTCCAGGTAGGCCTTGGCCGTCACCTGGAACATGTCCGCAATATATCCCTCCGGCGGGCGAACGCCAAAAGGCGCCACGAGCACCATACGTCGAAACTGAGCAGCATTGCATGCCGCCATCTCAGCCGCGATCCAACCCCCCAAGGAAAAGCCAATCACATTTGCCGGCGCAAGATTCTGTTCTCGAAGTACACGACCGTATAGGCTAGCCAAGTCACGGATATTACTCACCCACTCAACGCGCTCGGTCTGACCGAACCCCGGATATAAGGGAATCATGACCGTGTGGTCCCGAGCCAATTCGTTATGCCAGTTCGTAATCCCAGGGTGGCCGAGTTCTTCATGCAGAACTATCAGGGGGCTACCGGAACCGCCCTCAATAACGGTCAACTCAGCATCCCCGACTTTAACCTTCTTTTCCTCCCATTGTGTCTCTGCCAAGGCAGTGTCTCCTTTCCTTTTGTATACAGAACGGCCACCCCTACCACACCCCGGTCGGGATGGAAAGAGCACACCGCAGAATAAGAATGATATGTACGACGTTTACACAACGAGCGGGACTGACAGGATAGGTGGATAGGTGATGAAGAAGAGCAAACAGCGCTGGCGGTACCACAGAACCCCTCCGACCAGGAACCACGGCGGGAGGGGTCAAGAGGTAACGCTTCGATTCAATCTATGCGGACAGCCAACGTCTTGATTTAGTTCCCGCCAGGGAGAGGAGAGAAGTGCCAGCTCACAATCTGCCACTGTCCCGAAGGACGCGCATACGTAAACATGTACTGCCCATTCACCGTCTGCTCCATGCCGTCCTTCGGCTTGGTCGTCAGTTGATAGAGCCCCCAGGCAACTCCGGTCTCCCCGATAACCATATATTCTTCATGCGCCGGGTTGAGGTTTGTCGCTTCAAAGGTGTCAAAGTAGTCTTGTACGGCCTGGCGAAAGGCTGCCTTACCGACAGCAGGAAACGGGGAATATAAACCAAACAAGACGACATCCTCGTGGACGTTGGACATCACGGCGTCGAGGTCTTTCCCGTTAATCGCCTGGAGTTCCTCTCCAAAGCTCGCAATTAAAGCATCTCGCGTCTGCTGGGCAGCGCTCTCCGAGGCGATACTCCCAAGCACCAATACAGCGGCCACAACAAGCACGCATCTCCAACTCATGGTCCTTCTTTCCTGATTTCTCATTGCACCCCTCCTTTACTCTTCGACCCCGAGTGGAGAGAAATGCAGCCCAACCAGGACCCATTTCCCATCTCTTTTTGCGTAGGTGAATGTGTATCGACCATGGATCACCTCTCGCGGCCCAACGGCTGGTACCTCGGTATTCGTAAAATGCCCCCAAGCCAAGGCACTCGCACCGATAATGCGGAATTCGGGATTGATCGGCGTCAAGGTAACCCGTTCGCTATCGGCAAAGAAGCCTTCCAGCATTTCCGTTATGGCTGCCTTGCCCTTGACGGCAAAGGGCGACAACATGCCGAACAGCACCACCTCATCATGCGCATCCGTGGCAAAAGCTGCTACATCCTTGGCATTAAAACGCTTCATGTCTGCGTTAAAGACCGCTCTCACATCATCCAAATCATCTCCATAGGCTGCTCCGGTTACACACAAGAACAGCAACGCAATACCAGCGACAATTCCTCGCTTCTCGTAAACCATGCGTCCTCCTTTCTGTCGGATCATTTTTCTTTCCCCGAGGTTTGTAAATATGAAAAAGGATGAAAACGCAAGGGTGACAGTGTATCCAATGGCCACTACAACGAATGGAGCCGGATATTGCCGGAAACAAAAGAAAGAAAGCGCGCCCTGGAGGATTCGAACCTCCGACCTACAGATTCGTAGTCTGCCGCTCTATCCGGACTGAGCTAAGGGCGCAAACGTGGGAACAATTCGGCAGAGCCCTTTTCTTACCACACGTAGAAAGGAAACCGCAACGTCGGTCAGAACGGAGAGGGAGGGATTCGAACCCTCGGTACGCGGTTAAGCGTACACTCGCTTAGCAGGCGAGCGCCTTCGACCACTCGGCCACCTCTCCGTATCAGTGTGGACTGGCGATAGTATCGACTCCTTCTTCTGCACGCAACGCCGCCGCCTTATGTTGCCTATAAATCTTAATATTAGGGTATTGACAATTGAAATTGAAAATGATTCTCAATTTCATCTATGAACGAAGCAGACCAACCTTCCAAGTCCGTTACCGATGTTCACGTTGTTTATGAATGTCGGTGTCCGTGCGGCAGTCTGTTAGCCAAGCAGAGCATTGACGGCATAGAACTCAAGTGCCGCCGCTGCAAACGCGTTGTTTTTATCCCCTGGGAAACCCCTTCGACATGGCAGACTGTCACAACGCAGTCACCCAAGGGGCAGTCAGAACAACGCGAACCTGGACAAAAAAATGGGCGGCCCCAATGAAGTGGCCGCCCACGAAAACACCAAGCGAGGCAGTGGTTACTTCACTCGACGAAGCGTGACCTCAGGCTCAACATTTTTCGTTTCCACCATGCCCAGGTACATCTCCAATTCTTCAATATCCTCCTGCTCCCCTTCGATATGGTTCTCAAGCATGGAGCGCAGCGCGACATTGCCTTCGGCCAGGGCATGGGCTTCCAGATACGCCTGCATGGCTTCTTTTTCGAGCGCCAAGTCCTGCTGTAACATTTCTTCCAGGTCGGTTGACTGGTGCACCGTCGTCCCAATCTCAACTGAGGGGACGCCGCCCAGGGAAACGACCTTTTGGCCAAACGTATGGGCATGTGAGAGCGAAGTCTTACTTTGGCCCTCAAAGAAATCGGCGAAGACCTTACGCCACAGGCCGTTCACGAGGAGGGCGTGCTGCTGGTATTGAAGGGTCGCAGCGTGTTCAAGGGAGACGGCTTTGTTCAACGCGGTAATAACTTTTTGGGTGTCCATGAGAGACCTCCTTGGTTACGAAAATTAATCAGCTAACGATAAATACACTATACATATCCAAATGACCCTTGTCAACCCTAAGTTATTGATTTTATTGAAGAATTGATTTTGATAATCATTTTCAACTGAGTACTGAAACGATTTTGAAATTCACTTTCAATATGACCCGAATAACGCCCTTGTAGCCCGGATAACGGACCCACGACCAAGACAATCGAACAGACAAAAAGGAAGGGAGAGACGCATGAAACACAATGAGAAAGGCGGGCAAGACCTACAAGATCAATTTGCGAAGGTCTTTACCAATGAGGCCGGCATTACGGCGCGCGTCTGCCCGCAAGGACATGTCTATCTTCAGGTGGGACACACCTGCATTTCGTTCCGTAAAGAGCACTTTGTGGATTTGGCCCAGGTCGTCCACGCGGCAGAACGACATATCTTAGAGACCAACTCCCATTGGAGCTCGCACACACAACATTAGAGCGCTACGACAATCGACGATGCTGTAACAAAACACTCAACAACCTTCCCTGAGCATACAGCGGCCCGCGGTCCCAACCCAGAGCCCAGCGCAAAACGCACTCGGGTATCCGTTTCATCGGAGGGTAGAATGTTCCGCGACCCGTTCATCGCTGAAGCTTGGCAACTCCGTCACCAAGCAAACCTCGTTCCTTTCCACGTCTTCCTGTCGGCAGCCGTGTGGCTGGAAGAGCGCTATCAGCGTTCCCCATCGGCTCAGACCGCTCGCAGCATTGCTTTCCACTATTTACTGCTGGCCATGCGTCCGAACTTGGCGTCTGTCCGCATGGCTGAAGAGTATGCTGCCCACGCGGTCCACTGGCGAGAACAGGCTGGAGAAGCGTTCACGCCTGAGCAGGCTCTCTTCTTACAATAACAGTGGGGGGAGTCCCCTCTCCTCCTCCCAGGGTCCCTAGGGAATCCCTCCTCGCCTAGGGGCCCCCTCCTTCTCTTATCGAACGGAGGCATGAACAGAGACGGGCGAACAAGACAACGTCATGCAGAAAAAGGAGCGTACAGAATGGCCGGACCGTAACATTTCACCAGGAGTAACGTACCGGGAATCCCGCCAGCTCTGACCGGGCAGGCGGACAACACAACAGCAGACACAAACAAGGAGTACACAGAATGACCGCATCTCAACCTTTCACCATATCGACTTGGAAATGGCTGCTCGGTCTGAGCGTTTTTTTTCTCGCCCTGCTTGTCAGCGTGCCGAGTTTTGCCCGGATTGTCGTGACACTCGAAAATCCAGGCCAGGGAGACACGGCCTCGGGTGTTACCGCGATTTCGGGCTGGACCTATTCGACTGAAGGCGCAGACGTGACTGTCAAACTGCGTCTGAACGGAGAAACAGGCGAAGAAATCCCGTGCTGTGGTCCACGTGAGGATGTCAAATATGCTCTCTCGGACGCCCCACTGGAAACCGGCTTTGGGCTGTTATTCAACTACGGGCGGCTTCCGGCCGGTGTCCATACCGTTGGCGTAGAAGTCAGCGCCGGTGAAGAAATCATGGTCGTCGATCATGCTGTCACCGTTGTTGTCCCCGCCGACTCGGAATTCCTCAGCGCCGTTGATCTCAGCGGGGCTTCGGCCAGCATTGAGGGGGACAAAATTGTCGTGAGCGGGGTTGAGGTCACGGACAAAGACAGTGGTGATATGATGACCGTCGATGTCGACCTCAACTATAAGACCGGTCTGCAGTCCTTTCAGGTCACGGAAGCGCAAGGGCCTGCTGCTGACCTGCATGTAGAGGACATCCTGGCGGATGTCGCCAACGCCATCTTCGCTACCTATGACGCGCTGAATATGGCGGCGCACGACCCGGATGCATCCGGCGGCAGAGGGGTGAACGTGGACACCCTGTCCTCAGCGGTCTTTTCCCTGGTCGGGCTCAGCGCTGCAAGCGAGGCTGATGCGATTGCCCTGTTGCCCGCCGTCCAGCATGCCTGGCGGGATGCGCGTGTCCCCTGGGAGCAGAGCGAGGCGTTTCTGTTCGGGCCGGTGGACACGGACGAACACGACCCCTTCCTGGACACCTGGCCGCTCAACGTCACTGACCTCGAAGCGATCATCGCGTCCAACGCTGATATTGAGACCGTCGAACTTGCTGACGACGTTCAGGGTTTCCATGCCCTGGAATATATGCTGTTCCAGGATATAAACGGCAACACCGACCCGGCCGCGATTGTGAACGCCCTCCACACCGACGAACGCAGGAGAGCCTACATGCGGAGGGTGATGGGTGAGTTTACCGATCACACCCAGGCACTCCGCGACAGTTGGGACCCCGCTATGGGGAATTTCGTGGCGGAACTTGCCATGGCTGGCCACGGCAGTATGACCTACGATAGCGAGAGAGCGGCCATGCAAACGCTGCTCGAAGCCATGATCGGAATTGCTGCCGAGCTGCATGACGCCAAACTGGGGGCTCCGAGCCCCGCCGAAGAAGAGTCGCGCTTCAGCAATAACTCCAGGATCGACTTCCTTAACAACGTACGCAGTATCAACAACGTCTATGAGGGTCGTTTTGACCAGACCGACAGCACCTCAATGGGGGTGACGGATCTTGTCGCCCATGAAAACCCGGCCCTGGACGCAGAGGTCCGAATGGCAATCCGTGATGCCAAGGCGGCGATCATCGCCATCCCGGAGCCCTTTGGACAGAGCATCACTGACCATCCCGATGCTGTCGCAAAGGCCATCCAGGCCGCTATGGCATTGGAGGCGAAGCTGGAAGAGGTTAAGGCCGTTGTCGATACGGCGGATTTCGGCCACGACCACTAACCGCACGAGTGCAGGATCAATGAGCCGGAGTGGAGCACCCCGCTCCGGCTCTCAGCGAACAGCTTTGCGTTAGGGAGGGCTGATGCAAATACTACGCCTTATACTGTTGAAACTGAAACCCCTTGTGAGCACACTTTGCATGATATTGCTGTTCGGACCTTCCGCTGCCAGGGCCACTATTACCGCGACCCTGGAAAACCCGCCCGACGGAGAACACATGTCCGGTATTCATACCATCTCGGGCTGGGCGTATAGCGATACGGGCGCGCCGGTCAGTGTCCGGCTGCGCATTGACGGCGAACTCCGGGAAGCGATTCCGTGTTGCGGGGAACGCAAAGATGTTCAGGCCGTTTTTCCGGATGCCCCTTTGGCCACATCTTTCAGTTTGTTGTTCAATTACGGCCGGCTCAGCGCCGGGGTACATATCATTGGAATTGAGGTCCAGGCCGCTGGTGAGACCACAGTGGTTCTGGATCACGTTGTGGCGGTCGTCAAACCGGGGGACGTGGAGTTTGTGGAGACGATGGATATGACGGCCGCCACTGTCCGCATTGAGGACAACGAGCTGCTGATAGCCGATGCGCTTGTCGAGCATATCCCGACTGACCTGCGTCTCAAATATGCCACCAGCCTCCAATCGCCGCTCATCGTTGAAGCCAGGCCGAGCGGAGCCGATGGCAGCCAGAGCGCGGCCCTGGCCGGTGGGGCTACAACGATTTTTAGTGCCGCCAGCCAGGCGTTTGAGCTGCCGGCTCCGAATCTCGACGGGGCACGGCTGGACAAGCATCTGGCTGGGGATGTCGCTTTTGGCGATAGTTTTGTCACCGCCCCCGCTCCGGTCTTCAGCGGACTGGGACCCATTTTCAATAATACTGCCTGCGATCGCTGCCATCCAAAAAATGGTCGCGGACGACCCCCACGAGAGGGTGAGCGACCGTCGTCTGTGTTTCTTCGGGTCAGCCTGCCCGGCACCGATCCCATAACGGGCGGTCCTCTGGCGGTCCCCGGTATGGGCACGCAGCTCCAGCACCGGGCCAACTTTGGTGTGCCGTCCGAAGGCGATGTTGTCATGAGCGAAGAGTTCAGCGACGGCATGTTTGGCGATGGCGAGGCGTTTGAGCTGCGCCGTCTGCACTTTCAGATCGAGAACCCTACCCAGCCGCTTCCGGACACGGTGCTCACGTCTCCTCGCACGGCCATTCCGGTCTTTGGACGAGGTCTGCTTGAAGCGATCGATGAGGACACGATTCTCGGCTTTGCGGACGAGGACGATGCGGACGGCGATGGCATCTCGGGTCGGCCCAATCGGGTCTGGGACATGGTGCGGCAGCAAACGGCGCTCGGACGCTTTGGCTGGAAGGCCAATAATCCAAACCTCTTGCAGCAGACCTTCACTGCCTACAACCAGGACATGGGCGTGACCAACCCCTTCCTTCCCCAGGAAAGCGCGTTTGGTCAGATCCAGGATGACGGCTTTGCGGATGACCCTGAGATTGATCTGGAAACGGTAGATGTCGCCACTTTTTATGTCCAGACACTCGCCGTGCCCGCCCGTCGCAATCTCGACGATCCGCAGGTACAGCAGGGAGAAGACCTCTTTCATGAGGCGCAGTGCACGGGCTGTCATATTCCCACTATCCGAACTGGCGTCTTAGCCGGGGTGCCGGAAGTGTCCAACCAGACCATTCATCCCTACACCGACCTGCTGCTGCACGACATGGGAGACGGCCTGGCGGATGGCCGACCGGATTTCCTCGCAACGGGTCGGGAATGGCGGACCCCGCCATTATGGGGCATCGGCCTGACCCTGCGCGCCCAAGGTCACACCTTTTTCCTGCACGATGGCCGGGCGCGCAATCTGACAGAGGCCATTCTGTGGCATGGCGGAGAGGCCGAAGCCGCACGGGAAGCCTTCCGCCTGATGCCCATGGACGAGCGCGAGGCATTGCTCACCTTTTTGGAGTCGCTATAGGGGCGAACATGCAGCGAACAAACACGTCGCATATCTGTGGAATATCAAGTTGCAGGGGGGAGGCTGCCTTCCCTGCCGCAGGCCCTGGGGTTTTCCTACCCCAACCCCGGGGCCTGCTCCTCTCGGGCTGACGTCTCGGACTAAATGAGGATTAGTATGGTACAAAAAAGTGTATCCTCCCGTAGACCGCAGCCTCGCTATCTCAGCGCCCGTGCCATACTCGTGCTCTCCGAATACAGCCTTATCGTCTTTCTCTTGTGGGCAGTCGCCGTCGAGCAGACCAAATCCACCCGGCCATCAGATTCTCAGCGACCCGGAGCCGCAGAGAGGTTGCTGAGCAGCGTAACACATGCAGCTCTCCCGTCCCATTTATCGCCGGCACAACACATGCCCACACAGTGGCAATGTCAGCCAGCCGAAATCTCTGGGCAATTTCATGGCGTGACCCAGGTTGATCTGTGCTCCGACCCTGGCGTGCCCATCCAAATCGGCACACTCCATTTGCACGTCTGCCAGCACGACTTTTTTCAGATAGCCCAGGCCATTAACGCAGACGTAGCCCACTTACCCGCGGCTGAAACAGCGACACCACCGAGCAAAACAAACCCGGACCACAACCTCCAAGAATAAAGGAGAATGAGTATGTATGACACGCACCTATGGCAAACGCCGGATAAACGCATCACTGTCTCTTTGTGTTCCGAAGGCTGTTTTCATGTAATGGTGGGCCGAGCCATCATTAAAATGACCCCGGAAGAATTCTTTGCGATGCAAGCCGTGGTAGCCAAGGCGGCCCAGGATTTGCGGAATTCACCCGTCCCACAACAAGACTCGGTAGGCCATTAAGAGCGGTGATCCGCTCGGAAGCGATCTACGGGCGACCCAATAACCAACGTCATACCCGTCAGAATAGGGTCAGTGCGTTCAAATCAATCTCGGCAATATGGCGCGTCGTTGCAAAGGATAATGCTCGAATGTTTCACGATACCATGCATGGCGCCAGAGTGCCCTCGGCACCATGTTTGCAATCGTCCATAGGGCAAACGCGAGGCCCGGCAGCGACCAACTCAACAGTGCGAAGCCGACCCATTCGATTATTTCGCCCAGCAGATTGGGGCACGATACGAGATTGAAAATACCGCCGCGGGGAATGACGTATTTGCCATCGTTATCCATACGCAACCGCCGGATACGATAGTCAGACCAGATATTCAACGCGCCGCCGCTTATTGCCAACGTCATACCGATGACAAATCGCGGGTCAGTCACCCAATCGTCGGCATACTCGGCCATGTATCCCATAGACCATCCCCATAAGCCGCCGTTGAGTACATTGAAAACTATGCCGGACACGCACAGCATGACTCGCATCTTGCTATCGCGCCTTGGAACAATCCACGGCCATATCAGCGCTCGATGGGTGTAGTGCGCGACCCACAGAGCGACCACTGTATTGCCGACAAAATGATGGTGCGGACCGAAAAAGTAAATGACCGGGAAGGTAAGCAGCGCGGGCACCTCCATTACAAACCAACCCCAGCGGCTGTTGATACGAGGCCCGATGCCTGTGCCCCCAACGCGCTCCACCGGGTCCCACTTCATCAAACCCGCGATCAGTGCCAACGGCGCCAGCCCCACCCAAATCCGGGCGAGAACCTCAAATACGGGGAATTCCCCGCTCACAAACCCATTCCCTGCTCTTTGAACCAATTGAGGGCATCGCGGATCGATTCTTCAAGTGGTCGAGATTCGTATCCCAATTGCCTCCTCGCCGAGGACTCATCAACAGACACCGGACAGTCGCGCAAAAGGTCAAGCGAATTTCTGGAGTAAAGAGGCGGTTGGCCTTTCAGCGCAGCATACAGTTGAACAAAAGGCAAACCCGCCAGAGCCAGGAAATAGGGCATGGCAGGACGCGTCACACGACGCCCCAGAATGTGGGAACACAGACGCGCCAGTTCAATAATCTTTGCGTATCGACCCACGGTAAAATACACCTCACCATGACATTCGCTCTGCCCCACCGCATTTGCGGTAGCGGCCGCCACATCTCGCACATCGCTCCACCAGAATCCCGCGTCGATGAGACATGGCAACCGCTTTTGCGCGATGGCGAGCAACATGCCACCAACGAGGGTCGGCTGCGTATCGCCGGGACCTATAAGACTCGAAGGACAGATAACAGAGGCATTGATCCGACCACTCCTCGCCGCTTCGAGCACGCTGATATACGCTTCGGCTTTTGTGGCCGTATAGGGGATTTTGGAATGCTGTCCCGGCTTTGAATCAGCGTCTAAAACCCGTCCACGCAACGGGCTAAATACGTGTATAGAACCGATGTGCACCAGCCGGCGTACGCCGTTGTCAACACACGCTTGAATCGCGTTTCGGGTACCCGTCAGGTTGACCGCCCTGGCCAAGTTCTCGGGGTCAGCGCCAATCGTCACCACAGCAGCAGTGTGTACGACAGCATCAGCATTTTGGAATGCCGAGTTCAACGATTCGACATTTCGAATATCCGCAGGCCACAATTCGACCCGCTTGTTCAGGTCAGCGGGGAATTTGCGACTGCTGCCCTGACGCGTAACAGCACGTACCATATACCCGCACCGCAGCAAGGCGCGGCATATATGGCTCCCGAGAAAACCCGCAGCACCGGTCACGGCAACGAGGCGTTTGGTGTCTTTAGGATAGTATACCTTGTCGTTGGAATCGGACATCACCCATTCCTCAGTTATCATTGGCGGCGCTATTGGCCAATTCCAGGACGAGTGTCACTTCCTACGCCTTTCTCCAGACCGTGCAACACGAAGACTTGCACCGACAAATCCTCTATCCACTTGTGAACGCGTAAAAAATCTCTTCAGTAAACCTCAACATGTTACAGGATCCATTTCAATATCCTTTATCACTGAAAAGACGGGAGCCCTTCAGGGTCAGCCCAACCGGCTGCTCCACTGTCGGAAATGCAGAGCGGTGGTCTAGCCGGTCCTAAAGACCTATGGGGAGGAGCCCCGGGGCGGTAGGAGGGATGCCCCGGGGCTAGATGCAAGGCCCAACACCAAACCTTGCATAGCGAAAACGACGAACCTGCGGCCCGTATGCTACTTTGCACAAAAAAGCCCGCAGCGACGACTACTGCGGGCTCGAGGCTCAAAGGCCGTGGGCCGGGTGTAGGTTAAATTGAAATTGAATATCAATTTCAATTATGAATTTTTAGCCTTCGAGACGATATTTGTCAAGTGCTGTAGTCAAGGGAGTGTAGGTAGGGATATGGAGGATAGAGTTTCTACCGAAAGAATGGCTACTTAGGCACCGGTACAGGCGCGATCTCCTCTGCCTGAAAGCCCGCTTCTATGTGGCTGCCATCACAGTACGGCTTATTTTTGGACTTGCCACACCGACATAAATACAGTGGGTCTTTTTGCCCCCGGTACTTCCCCCCTCTCCTATCCATGAGACTGGTTTCTCCGCGCACTTCATAGGGACCGTTCTTTAAGGCACGGATCGTCACTTTTGCCATGCCCAGTCTCTTTCTCTTCAGCATTCTCGGGCTCACGCTATCATTTACGGGGATACGCGCTAGGGTGGCTCTGCCCCAGCCGGAGGCGCGTTGGAATCGAACAAGAGTTCGACAGGGCTTGTTTCTATAATTGAAATTGACTATCAATTTCACTCAGGGAGATAAACTGGCCCTACCTGAACGAAATCCCATACTTCTACGTATCTTATGAAAACACTGGCCGACCTCGGCCCCGAAGAGCAGGGACGTATTCACTCCATCACGGGCACAGATGGCATTTCCCAGCGGCTGGCTGAACTCGGCTTTACCAGTGGTCAGACCGTGCAGGTCATCCGTTTTGCACCGTTGGGTGATCCCATGCAGATACGTGTCCGGGGCTTTTCCCTCGCGCTCCGGCTCCACGAGGCCAAACGGGTCCGTCTTGCCGACTAATAAAAATAAGGAGTAGGCTACCTATTACGTACCTTGGCCCATCGCTATGGATGTCGAAACACCAGTAGCTTCGTCTGCTCGTACCGCGGCCCCCGATGTTGCTTCTTATCGGGTTGCGGTGATTGGGAATCCCAATACGGGCAAGACGACCCTCTTTAACGCCCTCACCGGACTCAGCCAACACACCGGGAATTATCCTGGGGTGACAGTCGAAAGTGCGCTCGGCGAGTTTCGTCAGAACGGCGTGCGGTTTCTCGCGGTTGACCTGCCGGGTGTGTATTCGCTTGCGCCCCGCGCTCCGGATGAGATGGTCGCCGTCTCCGTCCTGCTCGGCTCTGGCAGTAAAGGAGTGACGCCGGATGTTGTCCTGTGCGTGGTCGATGCGACGAACCTTGATCGCAATCTGTATATTGCGACCCAGATCATGGATATCGGGCTTCCCTGCGTCATCGCGCTGACCATGCTCGATCTGGCGGAAAAGCAGGGCGTACACATCGATATTGCCGCCCTTGAGAAACGCTTGGGGGTGCGCGTTGTCCCGGTGCAAGCCACAAAACGTCGGGGGATCGATCACCTCCGTCAGGCTTTGTGCGATACGCTCAACGCAGCTGTCTCTCCCTCCCGGCCCGTTGTGTTTCCCGAAGCGTTCACGCAAGAGGCCCAGACGCTGGCCCAGCAGCTCACCCAGGCTCATCCGACTGCCAGCTTCCCCTACTTTCTTGTTGAACGGCTGCTGATCGACACCGGCGGTATGGTTGAGCAGGACCTCACCCGACAGCACGGAGAGCAAATACGTAACTCCGTCCACGCGGCCCGGCAGCGTTTGGCCACTGACGCGATCCAGCTCCCACAGATGGAAGTGGATAGTCGCTATGCATGGATCGCCCAGGTCGTGGCGGACGCGCGTCGCTCTTCGTCCAGCCTGAGCGGTGGCCAGCTCAACTGGTCCGAGCTGATTGACTCTCTTGTCACCCATAAAGTCTGGGGGCTGGTGATTTTTCTGACTGTTATGGGCGCGACCTTCCAGTCGATTTTTTCCTGGGCGCTGCCGCTCATGGACAGCATTGACACGGTCTTTTCCGTACTGGGTCCCTGGGTCGGCAGCGCGCTGCCCGAGGGCCCGCTGCAAAGCCTGATTGTCGATGGCGTGATTGGTGGAGTGGGCGCGGTTATAGTGTTTGTCCCGCAAATTGCGATTCTGTTCGGTTTGATCGCCATCCTTGAAGATTCCGGCTATATGGCGCGCGCGGCCTTTCTCATGGATCGGGTGATGGCCGGCTTTGGGCTGTCGGGGCGGAGCTTTATTCCGTTGCTCTCCTCTTTTGCCTGTGCGATTCCGGGCATTATGGCGACTCGAACGATCGATAATCAGCGAGACCGGATTGCGACCATTCTTATTGCCCCCCTGATGAGCTGTAGTGCGCGGCTGCCCGTATATGTGTTGTTGATCGCGGCTTTTATCCCGGCCCAGACCGTGTGGGGCATTTTTGGCTTGCAGGGGCTGACGCTCTTTTGCATGTACTGTCTCGGCCTGTTTGTTGCTCCTCCCATTGCCTGGATACTCAAGCGGACGCTGCTGAGCGGTGAGGCCGTGCCTTTTCTCATGGAACTGCCGCCCTTTAAGCTACCGGCCTGGCGGGTGGTCGTGTTTCGTATGTACGACCGTAGTATGGCCTTTCTCAAGCGTGCCGGCAGCATCATCCTGGCCACGACGATCCTGGTCTGGGCCCTCTCCTATTATCCAAATCAGGACCTCGTCTCAGAAGAGTTTGAGACCCGCCGGGCGACTGCCACGGAAGCCGAGTTGGCGCTGCTTGAGACTGAGGTGGCCGGCATTCGTTTGCGCGAAAGTTATCTCGGACAGGCCGGACGGGCGATTGAACCGTTTGTTCAGCCCTTAGGCTGGGACTGGAAAATCGGCATGGCCACGCTGGCGAGTTTTCCGGCCCGTGAGGTGATTATTGCCGCACTGGGGACGATCTATAATCTGGGCGCCGGCCAGGATGAAGAGAGCGTCGAATTGCGCCAGGCCATGCGAGCGGAGCGCTGGCCGGATGGTCGACCGGTATACACGCCGGTTGTGGCGATTTCGATCATGGTCTTTTTTGCCCTGTGCTGTCAGTGCGGAGCCACCCTGGCGACCATCAAGCGGGAAACGAATTCCTGGGGCTATCCGCTCCTGACGTTTGTCTATATGACGGGTCTGGCGTATCTTGGAGCGCTGGCGGTGTATCAAATAGGCAGCCAGTTGATTGGATAACCCATGGATTTCCAAACTCTGTTGATATTCCCGGTTATTGTCGTGGCCGTATTCTACGTCGGCCGCTCACTCTGGCCCAGACGTGAGAAAACCGCGTGCGCCTCATGTCCGCAGAATAGGCAGCGCGCAAACGACTACGTATGAAGTGAGAAGCGGCGGGCTCCACCCCTGCCCTTTTGCGTTCCGGTTGTCCGTTCCTTCCAGTGGCTCCCAACCACCATGAACATGCGCCAAGCCACTCCCCTGGCTCTCTTCTGGTTTCTGATCATGGGAGCCCTTGGAGTCTTTTTTCCCTACTACGGTCTGTATCTCCGCGAGAACGTCGGCCTTGACGGGTTTCAGGTAGGCGTCGTCTTTGCCACCCTGCCCCTGGTCGGTTTTTTCGTTCAGCCCCTGTGGGGTATTGTCGCGGACCGGAGTGGGCTACGGATTCGCATCCTGGCGGTGTTAGCCTCGGGTTCGGCAGCCGGGTATTTCTTGCTTGGCTGTGTGGAGAGCTTTCCGGCGCTGGTGGGTATCACGGTTCTGTTTGCCTTTTTTTCTCGCGCCCTTATTCCCATGACCGTTTCAGTGAGCCTAGCAGTGTTACAGGGGAGTCAACATGCTTTCGGCATTGTCAGAGCGTTTGGGACTCTCGGGTTTTTCTGCGCCGTGCTTGGATTTCCATGGCTGTTGGCCTCCCTTCCCCCGCCGACAGTCTTCCAGACAACACATCTTGGTCTGCCGTCAGAGCCCCAGCTTGGGATTCTCTTCCCGCTGGCCGCCGGCCTCACCCTGTGTGCAACCGTCTCAGCGCTCACTCTTCCCCACCGAGGTCCGGTTGCGCTGCGCGCTCTGCAAGGCGAGTGGCGCAGCCTCCTCTCTCAGGGTCCGTTCCTGCGCGTGACCCTGGTCGGGTTTCTCGCCTTTTTCTTTCTCCATGGTCCGATGGATATCTTTCCCATTTATATCCGCGACCGAGGGGGCGATATCGAGACCATTCGCAACATGTGGTGCGTGATGCTCGTCCCGGAGATTATCTTCATGACCCTATTGGGAGCGAGTGTCCGCCGCCTCGGTGCGCGTGGACTCCTGGCTGTGGGGATAGGGGCTGGCGCCATCCGCTGGCTTTTCCTCAGTCAAGTGACCGCCCTCCCACTGCTCTACCCGGTCCAGGTCCTCCATGCCCTGACGGTCACCGGCCTCTTTCTGGGGGGACCGCTCTATCTCGAAGCAACGATACCACCCCAACTGCGCTCAACCGGCCAGGCCCTGTTTAGCATGATCAGTATGGGCTTGGGCGGGGGGTGTTCCAGCTTGATGACTGGGGCCCTCCTTGAACGGGCCGGGATTAACGCGCCGTATCTCGTCGGCGGGGCTGGCGCGCTCCTGTTGGCCCTGCTGCTCCCGTCTCTCCTCCCACCCCTTCATTCCCCTTCCCCGTCGCAAGATCACGGCTAAATTACTGCGGGATATCGATGTAAAAGTCGCCGTATGTGGAGACCCTTAAGGTATGGCCGGGAAAGACGACGATCGTCGTGGTCGGTAGCTCGACGACGGCCGGACCTCGCACCATCATACCGGGTTCGAGTGCTTGGCCCGCGTAGATATTCGTGTCGGTGAAACCGTCGTGGTCGGGAAAGTAGAGCGGTCGTATGCCCAACTTTGCCGCTGACGGATCTTCGGGGCCCAGCGTCTGCTCTTCCAGCAGCAGCGGCGCTAGCCGGCCCGTCGCGGTGACCCGCCAACCGTTCATGTCGACCGGCATATCGCGCAGACTATAAGTATAGAGACGTTCGTGGGCATCGTGGAAGGAGTTGGCCATGCGTTCGATGTCGTCCTCGCCGAGCGGACCGCTCGGGATCGATACGATGATCTCGTGCGTCTGGTAGGGGTATTTCGCATCGGCAAACCGTGTCGTCTTGATGTCCTCGGCTGCGAAGCCCTGCGCCTTAAGCTCCGCCTGCGCCTGCGCCTCCATCTCGTCGTAGATCGCATTAACGGCACTAATATCCATGTCCCCGGTATTCATTGGCCGCGTCGTGAGGTAGGCGTGTCCGACGTCTGCGGCGAGCATGCCGAACGCACACAGCCCGCCGGCGATGATCGGGCAGATGGCCTTGCTGGCACCGAGCTCCTGCGCGATCTTTGCAGCGTGCGCGCCGCCGGCTCCGCCGCCGACGACGACGGTATAGCCACGCGGATCGACACCCCGCATGACCGACACCGCGCGCATCGCCCCGACCATCTCGGTGTTAATGATTCGGTAGATCGCCGCGGCCGTTTCGACCACGCTCATGTCGAGGCGGTCGCCGATGGCCGTCAACGCGTGTTCGGCCGCCGCACGGTCGAGCGTCATCCGTCCGCCGAGAAAATTCTCGGGATTGATATAGCCGAGGATCAGGTTCGCGTCGGTGACGGTCGGTGCTGTGCCGCCCTGGCCATAACACGCGGGCCCCGGCGCGGCGCCGGCGCTTTGCGGTCCTACACGCAACATACCGCCGGGATCGATCCACGCAATGCTACCGCCGCCCGCCCCGATCGAATGGATGTCGACGGCAGCCACGCCGAGCGGAAAACCGGCAATCTCCATATCCGTGCTCATCGGGATATCACCGCCCGTGATCATGGACACCTCGAAGCTCGTGCCGCCCATCTCGATCAGCATTTGATTCTGCTCGCCGTGGCGGTGGCCGATGAACAAGCCCGCCGGCGGGCCTGCGGCGGGCCCAGAACCGACCGCGAGCACCGGTCGGTTCTGGATCTCGGGCACACGTGCCGATCCGCCGGTGACCTGCATGATCAGGAGATCCTTCTGATAGCCATTGTCACGAAAGAACTCGGCGATCTTGGTCAGATAGTTTTCGATCGTGGGACCGACGTAGGCACTCAACACCGTGGCACAGGCCCTCGGATATTCCCTGATTCGGGGCAGGATGTCGGTGCTCAATACCGTATAGGCGTCCGGCATTTCCTCGGCGAGGATCGCCGCAATGCGCCTTTCGTGCGCGGGATTGATCATCGACCACATCAGGCACACGGCGACCGAGTCGACGCCTTCCTCTTTGAAGTGGGCGAGCGCACGCCGCACGCTGTCTTCGTCGAGCGACTCCTCGACTTCGCCGGTATAGAGCATGCGTTCGGATACGCCCAGGCGCAAGTGGCGCGGGATCAGCGGCTCGGGAGGCAAAAGCTGGAGGTTATAGCGGTCCGGTTTGTGGCCGTCGCGCAGGTACAGGATGTCGCGGAATCCTTCAGTGTGAAGGATCCCCATTTTGGGGCCACTGCGATTGATGATGGTATTGGTGGCGATGGTAGTGCCGTGGATGATGTGGTCGCACCGTGAGACGAATTGCGCGACGTCCAGGCTCTGTTGCCGTGCGAGGTCCCGCACGCCATCGAAGACGGCCTGCTCGGGCGCCGCAGGCGTGCTCGGCGTCTTCCAGACCTCAAGACCGCCTGCCTCGGTCGCGAGGATGAAATCGGTGAACGTGCCGCCGATATCGATGCCGAGGCGCATGCCCATGAATGCCGGTTCTCTGGTCGTCGGAGCGGGAATTAGAGCGTAGCGTCCGCATCCTCCGGCGGCAGTGGATTGAGCACGTACTCGTCCCCCGGTCCGAGGAGAGAGCGGAAGTAAGTCCCCGCGTTCGGCCCTGGCGGATCGATGATCTCGATGGTCTGATCCACCCGCATATCGGCGCGTAACGCCTGGGTGGCCGCTTCGTCTACCACAAGGGTTTCCGGATCGAGTACGACGCCGTAATCGTTGCGCGCGGTTTCGACGCTGATGAACTCGCCGCGCACGTCGCGCGCGACCTTGTCTATCGGGCGATCGAGTGGATTGCCGTAACCGCCGCCGCCGGTCGAGACCGCACACCAGATCTCGCCTTCACGCGTACGGAAGTATGATGACGCACTCACGATGTACTTCTTGCCGTCCTTGTCCACTCGGTATAGCGCGCCGCCGTCACCCGGCTTGCCGCCGAACAAGCCGAACGGCGGATTGGACATGCCGTCGCCGTACCCGTAATTGTCGATCTGGCCGGTGCCGCGCGGCGTTACAAAAAAGTTCAGACCCGGACCACCGCAATGCCTGCCGGCACCCATCGAATCGGTGCGTACCTGATATTCCTTCACCACGAGCGGGAAGTGGAGCTCGATGATCTCGATCGGGGCAAAGCGCAGCCCACCCACCGTGCCAGGCGTGACCAGAAACGGCCAGCCGTCGGAGGTTGCGGACGCGCCCCCGCCGGAGCTGCCGTTGAAGAGGATCACGCCGAAGGGTTTCTCGACGCCTTCGACGCGTCGGTCAATCCCGGTCGTCACGCAGTTCGGCGTCACGTGTCCGCAACCGGCGGCGACCTTCTCCGGAATCGCCTGCGCGAGACACTTCCACACCGCGTCGGTGATCGAATCGGCCGGCACGATAGTCGCCGCGGCAGTCGGTCCCGGCCATTCGGCGTTGACGATGGTGCCCTTCGGCGCCTTGACCTCGATGTGTTGCAGGCAGCCTTCGTTGTGTGGGATGCTGGGATCAATGCACATGAGGATCGCGGTCGACACCGAATTGCGGCAGGTCGCCCAGCCCGCGTTCACGCCACCGCGCCCCTGTGGATCGGAGCCTTCGAAATCGACGCTGAGATTGTGACCGTCGATGGTCAGCTTGCAGCGAATCGCGATATCGGTGCGCCCGTAGCCGTCCGAATCGACCCATGCTTCGGACTCGTAGGTTCCGTCCGGCCAGGTTTCGAGCTCTTCGCGCGTGCGCCGGTCGGCGTACTCGATGATCTCGCGTGAGAAGCGCTTGAGCGTATCGGCACCCCAGGTGTCCAGGAGCTCCAGCAGGCGCTTCTTACCAGTTTTCGCTGAACCGATCTGTGACATCAGATCGCCGTAGATGAAATCGCGGTAGCGGACGTTTTCCAACAAGAAGTTCAGGACATCCTTTCGTATCTCACCGCGGTCAGCGATCTTCAAAGGCGAAATCTGCAGGCCCTCGCTCCAAATATCGGTGGCGTAGGTCGGCACGCTGGTCCGATACGCCGAGCCGACGTCCATTTGGTGCCCAGTCGCCGCCGACCAGAACAGATGCTCGCCCTTGTAGAAGACGGGTGTGGCGAGCACGAAATCGCCCAGATGCGTATTACCGTAATAGGCGCTGTTAACGAGGATCAAATCGCCGTCATGGAGGTCCTCGGGGCCGAAGAACTTCGCGATCTCGCCGATCGCGACGGGCTGCGCGTTAACGTGAATGGGCAACCCGTCGAACACGCAGAGGGCGTTCGGCGGGACCTCCGCATCGTAGACCGCACAGGAGAAATCCCGCGCCTCGGCAATGATCGACGACCACGCGGAGTATTCGAAGGTCAGCGACATCTCCTTGACGATCGCGTTGAGTGCGTTGAAGACCACCGCGAAGGTAGTCGGATCGAGTTTGCGCGGGGCGTCCTCGAGCGTGCCGCTCGCCGTCGTGGGAGCCTCGGCGGTGGCTTCCTTCTTGACTGTGCTCACCACACTGTCACCTGATCACGCAACGCGAGTCGAGGATTCGGGCAGTTGCTTGAAGGCCTCGAGCAGCTGCTCAAGACTCCACACGGCACCCCAACCAACTTCGCACATCCTGATGGTCGGGGCGTGTAGCTCGGGTACGGTCGTGCCGCAGCAGTCCTCGATCATGATGGCCTTGTAGTCGCGGTACATCGCGTCCTTCGTGGTGCCGGCAACGCATTGATTCGTGAGCACGCCCGAGATGATCAGGGTTTCGACCGCGAGCCCCTTCAGGATCGTGTCGAGCTCGGTGTTGAAGAACGCACTCAAGCGCCGCTTGTCCACGATCCACTCGTCGGGGAGCACTTCGTACTCGTCGTATATGCCGTGGCCCCAGGAGCCGACGCGGAAGCCGCCGCCGTGTAGAAATGGCCGGGTATCCCAGAAGACCCCGGCATCGATCTCGTTGTGCAGGCCGTGGGTGGTCCATATCACCGGTATGCCCTTGGCGCGAGCGCCGTCGAGCATGCGCTTGGTCGGCTCGATAACGCGTTGCATATGGGAGATGTCGACGCCGCTCTTCGCGTACCAGCCGTCGTCCGAAAGAACGTCGTTCTGTAGGTCGATCAGGACCACAGCGGTATGGCCGGGCACCAGCGACCAATCGGGAGCGTCGTACGGTTGTCTTGACATTGGAAACCTCCTCTCAGCGAATGTGGGGCATTACCTTGTTGGCAAACAATTCGAGCGACTCGGCCACCTTTTCGTGTGCCAGACCCGGGAAGTGCCACAGGCCCCACACCTCGTGGATATCGGGGTACTCTGCCTTGAGTTTGTTCACGCGTTCGATCGCGTGCTCGGGCGTGCCGACGATGTAGAGGTCATCCTCCAGCAGATCATCCGCGTTGAGCTCGTCACCGATCACCTGGGTCACACCGCGATCCTTCGAATTCTGAAACCATTTGTCGTAGACCTTCATCATGTTCTCGGCATAGGGTTTCAATTCCGCCCAGGTTTTCTCGGGATCCTCGGAAACGACGAAGTAGCGAAGGTGGCGCACGTCCCCGGGGCCCCAGCCGAACTGCTTGCATTCCTCTGCGTAGAGCTTGGGGGCCTCCATGCCTGGTCCTTGTGAGAGAATTCCGACACGGTCTCTTGCCGCACGGCGCAGGCCGGCGGGCGCACGGGCGCCATAGAGGATTGGGATGTCATGCGCGGACGGCGGATCCGGCGTGATCTTGGAGTATTTCCAGAACTCACCATCGTAGCTGAAGGTCTCGCCCTGCCAGCACTTGCGAATGATGTCCACACCTTCGCTTATGCGCGATCCGCGCTCACTGGTCGGGATGCCCCAGCCGTCGTACTCGGCCGCACGGTAGCCCTGCACGAGCCCGAGGCAGAAGCGCCCGCCGGACATCAAGTCGATGACGGCTGCTTCCTCCGCCACCAAAACGGGATCGTGCAGCGGCAGGATGAGGTTCGGCCCGATCTCCATGCGTTTGGTGCGCGCTGCCAGCGCGGCGCAGACCGCCAAGGGCGATGTACAATGGCCTTCAGGCTCGGTGAAATGATGTTCATAGACCCAACAACTGTCGAACCCCAGATCTTCGGCATACACAGCGAGATCGATTTCATCCTGATAGAGCTGTGACCAGGATTTGGTGCGGAACTGCTGTGGATACCTCATGTGGATCGAGAAACCTACTTTCATGCGATTCTCCGTTGACTGTCTATCCAATGCGGAATGGTGGGCAATTGCTCAAGTGACGGTGTGGGCGTAACCATGGCTTCGTTGTTGCCGTGGAGAAATATCCAGCGTACCGGTAGCCGGCCAATAGGCTGCACTATAACACTATACGGAGAAAAAACACCATACCTTCATACTACGAAATGGGCTACTGCGAACACCGCGGCCAGCACGATGACACCGATCCCGGTCATCCTCCTCGGCTGTCGTGAGGCCACGGCTGAACCGTCATCTTCGCGATACGGTTTTCTAAGGACGACTCTCCCGCAGCACACCCGTCAGTCCGTCCGACGAATGACTTCCACTTCGATAGTGGACGAAGAGGCGGACGTATGGGCTTCAAGACGCCGCCGAATAGCGCGCTTCAGTGCGGCTCGGGTTGGTGGGAAGAGCAAACTGAAACCGATAACGTCGGTTACAATTCCCGGTGTAATCAAGAGGAGTCCGGCCCCGAGAATAAGCGCGGCGTCGATCAACTCTCCGGTTGGGGCAATCCCGTTGTGGAGATTTTCCTGCATCTGTCGCAGCGTCCGCCAGCCTTCCAACCGTGCCAGATACGCTCCAACAACCCCTGTACTGACAACCAGGAGGATTGTCAGGCCGACTCCGAGGATACTACCGACCTGAAGGAGGAGATACAACTCCGCGAGCGGAACAATGGTGAATAATACAAGGAGTCGAAAGAACATGACTTCCACAACATCGGGGCCAAGCCCG
This sequence comes from uncultured Binatia bacterium (SeqCode), assembly GCA_965243855.1. Lineage (GTDB taxonomy): Bacteria > Desulfobacterota > Binatia > Bin18 > Bin18 > Bin18. The sequence goes on from CBDEWE010000003.1 coordinate 2,141,167, forward strand.
TCCGAAGCGACGAAAGGCGAGGACCTAATCGTTATTGCACGGCGCGTCTCAATCGATCGGGCAGAAGATTACGCATGAACGGCAGTCCGACGACGAGAACGGCTACGCCGAGAACGAACCAGATCCCGTTGCGCCACACCATCCCCATGACGATCATGGACAAACCCCACAGGACAATGAGAAGACAGAGGGCGACTTGTAGGACAACAGCATTCATCAGCGTATCTCTTCCTAAGGGAAGCTCTCATTCGTCTCGCGCGCTGCCCTTAGGGTGCCTTCTGGGTCTGGTCGGCAGCCAGGGCGTCAACTCTATGGTCTACCAGGGCGTCGGCTCGCGCCAGCAAAGCTTCATCGTTAGTGAATTTCTCGACCATATAGCTTAGGTCGCTAAGATCATGAATCAGGAGCTTGACCGCCTGTTCACGGACCATTTGCTCGCGGACCACATGGAGCAGGTCAACAACCACGTCTTCCAGCTCGGAGCCTTCGACGTCTATGGCCATTTCGAACGCACGCTCGACGGAAATTTCTTTTCCGGCCTCACGGCTATAGGCGTTGAGGAGAGACCGAAGGCGAACCACGGTTGACGGATCGAACCAGACCTTGCTGCTCTCTGCAACACTAGGGTCGTTTTCAACTACGCCTTCGACGAGGGCCAGCGCCCCAAGATGACTGGCCTCGTGACGCGCCATGCCAAACCAGAACTTGCGCAGCTCCTCCTGGCTTTCAAACAGGTGGGTGAACTGCATATAGAGGGCCATCGCCTTTTTTTCGAGATTGACCGCGGTACGGAGAATATCTCTCACCGTTGTCCGTTGCGGTCGCCGCCGCAGATCCGCTCGCTCAGCCATACACTTCTCTTAGCAAAATTGAGGTGGAGAAAAAACCGGGACGTGCAGGCTGGAGAGGCATTACAGCACGACCTTCTGCTGCCTCAGCAGCACGCCGTTTTCTGGATCAAGGGTCACGACCGCCACACTCCCGCCGTCATCCACCCCCATATATAACGGGGCCGGCGTACCGGGGTAACACGACGTTGTTACCCCCTGACTGAGGTCACTGAAAACATGCACATGCCCCATGGCCAGATAATCCAGGCCGGACCGTGCGATCTCTTCCGGCTCCACCGGCGAAGAGCGCTGCATTTCCTCGTCTTCGACATAATAGCCGTGGGCCATACCGATATGCCACCAATCCCCTTGGCGATTCGGCACCCCGGCCAGGGGACGGAAGGAGGGGTCATGCTCGACCAGACCCTTGCCCCACACGGTTGCCTGCAATTCCGGGAATTGGATGGTACGGCCCGCTTCTTCCGTCAGGGTATGGACGTGCGGTCCGGCTTCGGTGAAATCGACTTTTTTGTATATTGACCGATGGTCATAACAGTCGTGATTGCCGGGAATGAGGATGACCGGACAGGGCGCGCGTCGGAGTTCGGTATTGACAAAGTCGACCCCGGATTCCGGCACCCGGTTTGAGTCAAACAGGTCTCCGGCAATGAGGAATAAATCGGCCGGCGTATCGCACACCAAGTCAACGACTCTTCGGAACGCGTCCTGAATACGGCTTCGATATGCCTGACCGGCCTCTCCACGGCCAAAGGTATCGCTCTCAAGATGGACATCAGAGGTATGAATAATCGTCAGGCGTGATTGCGCCATGGAGACTCCTTTAGGCGGTCTGGATCGGACCAAGATCGGCTTTCAAAGGCAGGAGAACCGTGGCACTCCCCAGCGTGAGACGAGCCGCTTCTGCATTCTCAACCCAGACATTGCAGGCGACATGGCCCGTCCCGGCTTCGATCCATTTCTTGGTCACCGTGCCTGTACAGACCAGACGCTCATTGACATAGGCAATATCGCGGTTGGCATACGACAGCTTCTTCAGCGTTCCCTGTTCACCGATCCATCCCGTCAATAATTGCGATAAAAACGCTCCGCGTAGCGGACCATGCACCACAATATCCCGATAACCTTCGCCCTGGGTGAAATCCTTATCAAAGTGAATCCGCTGTGGATTCCAGGTGATGCTGCTATACAGGAACAACAGGGTGTTTGACGGCATCTTCTCCAGGCTCGGCAGCGTCATCCCCTCGGTCACATCTTCAAAATATAGCTGTGTGTCCATGACTCCCTGGCCCCGCGCCTGTCAGCGCAAAATAGACGACCCTTTTTCAACAACGACGACCTCATCGTTCTGGTTCGTATAGGTGGTCTCGCGTACCACAAAGATCAAGGGCCCGGATCGTCCATCTTTTTGGTAGATGTCCACTATTTTACTGTGCGCGGTCAGGGTATCGCCGACGCGAATCGGAGCAAAAAACTCGATATCCGTTCCACCATCCATCAGGCGCGGAAGCGGGGTCGGCGGAATGGGAAAGCGCCCTTCGTAGGGCAGTCCGTCGGGACGGAGTTCGTCTTCGGGGACCGGGTCCGTCAGCGGAGCCATATAGAACAGAGGCGGCGCTATCAGCCCGTCATAGCGGCTCTGCTTCGCCTGCTCGGCATCCGTGTAGAGAGGGTTGCGGTCATCGGTTGCTACCGCAAAGCGTTTGACATCCAGCGCCGTGACCTCAATCGTCCAGGGCGGCGCTTGACGACCGATCCAGGCTCGAATTTCGTCTGTAATCAGCGATTCTGCCACAATCTTCCTCGTCAGCGATCTGATAATCAGTTCCATCTCCCTACCAGTTGGTTGTTGGAACGGCAAGCGGGAACATCGCTCCCAGACCTCCTCAAAGAGGCCTTTCCTCCCGGCTTGAGATCATATTCGGGGGTCGGTACAGTCCGGGCATGACTGACTTTGCGCACACGTTTCTCCTCCTCTTCGGCCAACTCGCCTTTGGCGGTGTCTTTGCCCTGAGTGTACCGGGGTTTCATGAGATTGAACGCGGGTTTTTCAAGTCTACGGCCTGTGTCTATCTGGGGTGTGGTCTGATTATCTGTATCGGCAAACTGTCCCTGGCCTACTCAGCACTTCCAGGAACGCTGTGGAATATGCGCTCCTTTGAAGGCGGTTTGTGGCTGCTGTTCTGCGTGCTGTGCGGACTGTACACCTATACATTGTGGGGAGATCGCTTTGTCCTGCGTGCCCGCGCCTATCTGTTCACCCTGCTCTTTGGGCTGATTGCTTTGAGTTTCAGCGCCAGCGTGTATCGGACGGCCCCGTTTTTTTCAGTCGAGACGCTTGTCTATCCGCTCAGTTTTCTGACCTCGGCCCTGATGCTGGGCGCGGTGGCAACCGGCATGTCCCTGGGGCATTGGTACCTCATCGAGCTTGATCTCTCTCTCGACCCTTTTAAGCGCATCTTCAGGTTCTATGCCGGCACTATCATCGTCCATCTCGCAACCCTGACGCTTGGCCTGGGCCTCCTGCTGCTCAGTAACCACACGGCAACAAGCACCAGCGTCCGAGAGCTGTGGACGGATCATCAGACCCTGCTCTGGATGCGGCTTGGCTTGGGACCGCTAGCCTCACTCGGTGTCGCCTATATGATCTGGCGGACGCTTCAGATTCCACAGACCATGGCGGCAACCGGTCTTTTTTATGTCGCCATTCTAACGGCTATTGTGGGCGAATTTCTGGGGCGTTTTGTGCTGTTTCGGACAACCCTGCCGCTCTAATGGCCGTGCGCTTCGGCGGATGAGGGTTAATCGTAGATTTTTAAGACCGATATGCGCAGCCCCTGCGAAGTCCAGCCAACGTCAAAGCCTACGCGCATGCCCTCGGTCAGGAATCGAATGTCCAGACGCGGAGCCCCAATAAGCCGTAAGAACGGAAAGACAAAGGGAATTTCTTTCCCGGAATCGCTCAGGACGACACCAGTTTCATTGCCGGAAGAAATTTTATGGATCACTCCCCGATAGAAACGATCCTGGGAGTGGCCTGAAGCGGGTTCACCCTCCGGCTTTTGCGGTATATCCTGTGCCACGGCTGGGCCATTTTTCCTGTTCGACTCTACGCAAAGAGCATTTCGTGCATGGCGCTACCGGCCGGCACCATGGGGAACACTCCTTCGCTTTTCGGAATGATCACTTCCACCAGAACGGGTCCCGCCTCCGCAAAGGCGGCCCGCAGCGTGGCGGACAGCTCGGACGATTTTTCCGCCCGAAACCCTTTGGCTCCATAGGCTTCGGCCAGTTTCACAAAGTCCGGCATAGCATCCATATAGGAGTGGGAGTAGCGCTCCTCGTAGAACTTCTCCTGCCACTGCCGGACCATGCCTAGATAGTGGTTGTTCAGAATGACAACCTTGACCGGAACATTATACTGGACGGCAGCGGACAGTTCCTGAATGTTCATCTGAATACTGCCGTCACCGCTAATCACCACGACCTGCCTGTCAGGGGCGGCAAAATGAGCCCCAATCCCGGCCGGCAAGCCGTAGCCCATGGTTCCGAGCCCGCCCGACGTCAGCCACGAACGCGGCTGGGAGAACTTCATCATCTGAGCGGCCCACATCTGGTGTTGGCCCACATCGGTCACGACAATGGCCTCGCCCCCGGTTATCTGATTGATCTCTTCCAGCACAGCCCGGGGGAGAATTTCTCCATTTGCGCCCTGGGTCTGATAGGGCAGTGGTTTCTCCTGTTTCCAGGCCATGATGTGCTGCCGCCACTCTCCCCATATCTTCTGACGTGGCGCCAGTTGTTCACGGGTTTTCACTTTCCCGAGCATGACCTGCAAGACTTCCTTGATATCACCTACAATGGGGACATCGACTTTGATGTTCTTACTGATTGAAGAGGGGTCAATATCGATATGGACGATCTTCTCTGCCTTGGGAGCAAAGTCGCTCGTCCGGCCGGTGACCCGGTCATCAAACCGTGCTCCCACGGCAATGAGCGCGTCACAGTTCTGCACCGCCATATTGGTCCAATACCCGCCGTGCATGCCCAACATACCCAGGCTCAACGGGTCATCGCTCGGATACACGCCCAAGGCCATAACCGTTGTGGTAATCGGAATCTTGAGGCCGCGGACCAGTTCGATGAGCGGTTCGGACGCCCCGGACCACTGCACCCCGCCGCCCACGTAGAAGAGCGGTCGTTCAGCCTGTTCAATGACTTCGAGCGCGCGTTCGATCTGTCGGATATTGCCCTTGAGAGTCGGCTTATAGCCTCGCAGATTCACAGTTTCAGGATGGGCAAAGGGAGCTTCAGCGGTCTGCACGTCCTTGGGTAGATCAATCAGGACCGGCCCCGGTCGTCCGCTACCGGCAATATGGAAGGCCTCTTTAATCGTCCGGGAGATGTCGTTGACGTCACGGATCAAATAATTGTGCTTGGTGCAGGGACGGGTGATGCCGGTCACATCGGCTTCCTGAAAGGCATCATTGCCGATCATATTGGTCGGCACTTGGCCACAGATGACAACGAGAGGGGTTGAGTCCATATAGGCATCCGCGATGCCGGTGACCGTATTCGTTGCCCCTGGTCCCGAAGTCACCAGCACGACACCAGGACGACCGGACACGCGCGCATACCCCTCGGCCATATGGGCCGCACCCTGCTCGTGTCTGACCAGGATGTGGCGCAAGGCCGTATTCTGAACTAGGGCGTCATAGGTCGGCAGGATGGCACCACCAGGGTAACCAAAGATGGTATCCACGCCTTCAGCCAGCAGGCTTTCGATTGTGATCTGTGCACCGGTCATTGTTGCCATGATGTGCTTCTACTCCAATCTCTGAGTGGATAATTATACGAGGGCCAGGAAAAAACTCAAGGAACCACAACCTCCTGAACGTTCGCTTGACAGAATAACCTATTCTCCGCTATTTGTTAGTCCTTTGTCATCTTTAACCTCAATAAATTCGGCATGCGATCGAAGTGAGCAGAATTCATATGGAACTCGACAGTATTGACAATGTGGACAGACATATCCTCTCGGTTCTTCAGGAAAACTGCAAACTGCCACTGGTGAAAATTGGCGAACGCGTGGGGCTGTCGGCTCCGTCCGTTATCGAACGGATTAAGAAATTGGAGGAGAGCGGAGTCATACGCGGGTATACCGCCGTTCTCGATGCACGCAAGCTGGGGAAGGACACCACCGCTTTTATTGGCGTTTCCATTAATCATCCGAAGCTGATTACGCAGTTTGAAACGGCTATTGATAGTTTTGAAGATATTCAGGAATGTCACCACGTGACTGGCGAATACACCCTCCTGCTGAAGGTTAAAGCCGATAACACCTCAGACCTTGAGGAGGTCATTCGTCAAATTCGCTCGCTTGAAGGGGTGGAACGGACGGAAACATCCGTGGTGTTGTCTACGCATACCGAAGGGCTGTGGTTGAGGCTTCAGTCGGAGAAAAAGGCGGTCGTGGACGGCCGGCAGCAGGTAGTGGCAACTGCCCTCGCCCCGCGGGTGAGACGCGGGGCCTGACAGCTCACGGAAGCAGGAATTTCTATACGGCACAGAGACAGGAAGGGGCGTATATGACACACGCCGGTATACCTCGGAAACAAGGACTCTACGATCCCAGCTTTGAACATGATGCCTGCGGCATTGGCTTTGTAGTCAACATCAAAGGTGAGCGCTCGCATCAAGTGGTCGAACAAGGTTTAACCGTTCTGGTCAATCTGGATCATCGTGGGGCACGTGGCTGTGAAGAAGGCACGGGAGATGGGGCGGGCATGCTCCTCCAACTCCCCCATCGCTTTCTGAGCGCAGCCTGTCGGGCTCTGGACGTGAGTCTGCCCGCTCCGGGTCAGTACGGGGTCGGCATGGTCTATCTGCCGCCCGACCCTACCCAGCGAAACGATTGCGAGCAGCGCCTGCAGGCCATTGTCAGAGAAGAAGGCCAAACGGTCTTGGGCTGGCGGGATGTCCCGACAAACAATGTCGGTCTGGGAGAGACGGCCAAGGCGAGTGAACCGTGCATTCGGCAAGTTTTCATTGGTCGCAGTGCCGACGGTCTGGCGGATGATCTTGCCTTTGAGCGCAAGCTGTATGTGATCCGCCGTCGCGTGACGAACGCCATCCGTTACGGCGGGGTCGCCGGTGGAGAATATTTTTATATTCCCAGCCTATCGTATAAGACCCTGATCTATAAAGGCATGCTCACGCCGCAGCAGCTCGAAACCTTCTATCCGGATCTGTCCGACCCGGACCTGGAAAGCGCTATTGCCGTGGTCCACTCACGCTTTAGCACCAATACCTTTCCGAGCTGGGAACGCTCCCACCCGTATCGCTACCTCATCCATAATGGCGAGATTAATACCCTGCGGGGGAACGTCAACTGGATGCGAGCCCGGCAGGCATTAATGGCCTCAACACTCTTTGGTGACGATCTGTCGAAAGTCTTTCCGGTTGTCCTGGAAGACGGCAGTGATTCCGCCATCTTTGATAATTGCTTGGAATTCCTGGCACTGAGCGGGCGTTCGCTGCCCCATGCGATGATGATGATGATCCCCGAGCCGTGGGAGAATCATGCCAGCATGGCCGACGCAAAGCGGGCCTTTTATGAATATCACAGTTGTCTGATGGAGCCCTGGGATGGCCCCGCCTCCATTGCCTTCACGGACGGCACCCGCGTGGGGGCCGTCTTGGACCGGAACGGGCTCCGTCCGTCTCGGTACTATGTGACCAAGGATGACCTCGTCATCATGGGCTCCGAGGTCGGTGCGCTCGAAGTCGAGCCAGAACGCGTCTTAGAGAAACGACGGCTCCAGCCGGGGCGGATGTTCTTGGTCGACACGGAGAAGGGCCGCATTATTAGTGACGAAGAGTTGAAACAGGAAATCATTAGTGCCCGTCCCTACCGTCAGTGGCTGAACCAACACACGGTGTATTTCGATCAGCTCCCGGATGTAGCAGAGGAGCAGCCGGTATACGATCATGAGGCCACGCTCCAGCGTCTGCGCGCGTTTGGATACAGCTTTGAGGATTTGAAGGTCAATATCGGTCCAATGGCGATGAATAAAATCCAGCCCATCGGTTCCATGGGCACGGATACGCCGCTGGCCGTGTTGTCCGATAAGCCCCAGCTTTTATACAATTATTTTAAGCAGCTCTTTGCCCAAGTCACCAATCCCCCCATCGACCCGATTCGAGAAGAACTGGTCACCTCAACAACGCTGACGCTGGGCTCAGAGGGTAATTTACTCGCCCCCCGGCCGGATAATTGCCGCCAGATCCGGCTGCCTATTCCGATTCTGAAGAATTCGGACCTCGAAAAGCTGCGGCGTATTGACCAACCGGGGCTCAAGGTCGTGACCTTGCCCATGCTCTTTAACCCCAAGAACGGTAAAGACGGCCTGGAGCAGGCTTTGGGCGAGCTCTGTCAGGCCGCGGATACCGCGATTGAGCACGGCGCAACGCTGCTGATCCTGTCAGATAGAGACGTGAATGCCGAACGCGCCGCGATTCCGGCTCTGCTGGCGGCGTCGGGCTTGCACCACCACCTGATTCGGGCCGGCAGCCGGACTCGGGTCGGACTCGTGCTCGAATCGGGCGAGCCACGCGAGGTTCATCATTTCTGTGTGCTGCTCGGCTACGGCGTCCAGGCGATTAATCCCTATATGGTCTACGAGTGTCTGAACGACATGATCGGCGAGGGCATGTTGACGGGCATTGCCTATCATGACGCGGTGAGCAGCTATATCAAAGCTGCGGTCAAGGGTATCGTCAAAGTCATGTCCAAGATGGGCATTTCGACGATTAAATCCTACTGCGGCGCGCAGATTTTTGAAGCCATAGGTCTGGGCCGGGAGCTGGTTGATCGCTATTTTACCTGGACGCCCTCCCGCGTAGGCGGTATTAGTCTGGCGGAACTCGCCCAAGAAGCGAGCCAACAACATGCCAGGGCCTTCCCGGCCATTCCGGTTCGTGGTGAGACGCTTGAGGTGTACGGTCAGTATCAATTCCGCAAGGACGGCGAACTGCACCTCTTTAACCCACGTACTATTCATCTGCTGCAAAAGGCTTGTCGCATAAACGACTATGCTGCCTTTAAGGAGTATACGCGACTCATAGACGACCAATCGGAGCGGCTCGCTACGCTGCGCGGGCTGCTGGAATTGAAACCGGCGGCTAAGCCGATTCCGCTTGAAGAGGTTGAGCCGATTGAGGCCATTACCACCCGCTTTAAGACCGGCGCCATGTCCTATGGCTCGATCAGTAAAGAGGCGCATGAAGCCCTGGCTATTGCCATGAACCGTATCGGCGGCAAAAGCAATACAGGAGAAGGCGGCGAAGATATTGCGCGCTATACGCCGGACCCCAACGGTGACTCGCGGAATAGTGCGATCAAGCAGGTTGCCTCGGGCCGTTTTGGCGTCACCAGCGAATATCTGACTCAGGCTCGTGAAATCCAGATCAAAATGGCCCAGGGGGCGAAGCCCGGAGAAGGCGGCGAGCTGCCCGGTCGAAAAGTCTATCCGTGGATTGCCAAGGTGCGGCTCTCCACCCCCGGCGTCGGACTGATTTCGCCGCCTCCCCACCACGATATCTATTCAATTGAAGACCTGGCCCAACTCATTCACGACTTAAAGAACGCTAATACCGAGGCGCGTATCAGCGTGAAGCTGGTCTCCGAGGTCGGGGTCGGCACGATTGCCGCCGGTGTTGCCAAAGGCCATGCCGATGTTGTGCTGATCAGTGGTCACGACGGCGGGACCGGGGCCTCGCCACAGACGAGTATTAAGCACGCCGGCCTTCCCTGGGAGCTTGGCCTGGCGGAAACGCATCAAACCCTGGTCCTCAACAATCTGCGTAGCCGGATTGCCGTCGAAACCGACGGTCAGCTCAAAACCGGACGGGATGTGATAATTGCCGCCCTGCTGGGCGCGGAAGAGTTCGGTTTCGCCACAGCCGCCCTGGTTTCATTAGGCTGTATTATGATGCGGGTCTGCCATCTCGACACCTGTCCGGTCGGCGTCGCGACCCAGAATCCTGCATTGCGCAAGAAGTTCATGGGCGACCCGGCCCATGCGGTCAACTTCATGCAGTTCGTTGCTCAGGAAATCCGTGAGTATATGGCTCAACTCGGTTTTCGGACCATGAATGACATGATTGGTCGGACCGACAAGATCGAGGCCCATAAAGCCATAGACCACTGGAAAGCCAAAGGGCTGGACTACACCGATATTCTGCACCAACCCCAGGTGGGTCCCGAGATCGGGCGGTACTGTCAGATTGGCCAAAACCACGGCATTGAGCGCTCTCTGGATAAGCAGGCCCTGATTGACCTGGCACGTCCGGCGCTGGAACGTCAAGAAAAAGTGTCCGCTACACTACCCATTCAAAACGTCAACCGCGTCACCGGAACGATACTGGGCAGTGAAGTTACCCGACGCTACGGTCGAGAGGGCCTACCGGAAGATACCATACACTTTCATTTCCAGGGATCGGCCGGTCAGAGTTTTGGGGCGTTTGTCCCACCCGGTATGACACTGGAACTGGAGGGCGATGCCAACGACTACTTCGCCAAGGGGCTTTCTGGTGGAAAGGTCGTTCTGTATCCTCCAACAGGTTCGACTTTTACCGCGGAGGAAAACATCATTGTCGGCAATGTGGCCTTTTATGGGGCGACCAACGGGGAGGCCTATATTCGCGGTATGGCAGGGGAACGCTTCTGTGTGCGCAACAGCGGTGTCCGCGCCGTAATCGAAGGAGTCGGCGACCATGGCTGCGAGTATATGACGGGCGGGTGCGTGGTCGTGCTGGGCGAGACCGGGCGCAACTTCGCTGCGGGCATGTCCGGGGGGATCGCCTACGTCTTGGACAGCAACGCGACCTTTCACGACCAGTGTAATCTCGAAACCGTCACCCTGGGCAGACTCAACGAGGGCGATCTCCAGGATGTTCGCGCCATGCTGCAAAAACACGTCCGGTACACTCGCAGCACGCAAGCGCAGCAGATTCTTGACGACTGGGAGGCGAGAGCGCTGGAATTTGTCAAAGTCATGCCCAAGGACTATCAACGCATGCTCGACGCGATCAGCCGGGCCAAAGGTAGTGGCTTAGCCGGCGATGAAGCCATCATGGCGGCTTTTGAGGCTAATAAGAACGATGCTGCACGGGTGAGCGGCAACTAATACTTTGTAACCGGATGTAGACTGACGAAGGAAGACCGTATGGGGAAGCCTACCGGATTCATGGAATACGAGCGGGAGTTACCCGTAGACCGTTCACCAGCCGAGCGGGTTAATGACTGGGGGGAGTTTCATCAGCATTTTCCCGAGAGCAAACTTCAGGAGCAAGGCGGCCGCTGCATGGATTGCGGCATCCCGTTCTGTCATACCGGAACCTTGATCAGCGGCATGGCCTCGGGTTGTCCGATTAATAACCTGATCCCGGAGTGGAATGACCTAGTCTATCGCGGACTCTGGCGGGAAGCGCTGGAGCGGCTGCACAAAACCAATAATTTTCCGGAGTTCACCGGTCGGGTATGTCCGGCGCCGTGCGAGGGATCGTGCGTACTCGGGATTACGAACCCGCCGGTCACCATCAAAAACATTGAATGCTCCATCGTTGATCGCGGCTTTGCCGAAGGCTGGGTTGTTCCTCACCCACCGGAGAAACGGACCGGGAAAAAGGTGGCGGTGGTTGGTTCCGGTCCAGCCGGCCTCTCGTGTGCCGCGCAGCTCAATAAGGCTGGCCACGCTGTCACCGTCTACGAACGGGCTGATCGTATAGGCGGTCTGCTCGTGTATGGCATTCCCAATATGAAGCTGGACAAGGCCATTGTACAGCGCCGCGTCGACCTGATGGCTCAAGAGGGCATTACCTTTGTGACGAATACGGCCATTGGCAGCGACATTCCGGCGGCTCAATTACGAGAAGATTTTGACGCCATCGTCCTGTGCGGGGGAGCAACAAAACCACGCGACCTGCCGGCAGAAGGCCGTAACCTCAACGGCATCCATTTCGCCATGGAGTTCCTCCACGCTAACACCAAAAGCCTGCTCGACTCGGACCATGTGGATGGAGCGTATATCTCCGCGACGGATAAAAATGTGATCGTTATTGGAGGTGGAGACACCGGTACCGACTGTGTTGGCACGTCACTCCGCCACAAATGCAAGACACTGACCCAATTTGAAATTCTTCCTCAGCCTCCCTTGGAGCGGCAGTCGGACAATCCTTGGCCGGAGTGGCCCAAAATTTTGCGGGTCGATTATGGACAAGAGGAAGCAGAAGCCCGGTTTGGTGCGGACCCACGCATTTATTTGATTCAGACGGAACGATTTGTAGGCGACGCACACGGCAAGGTCAAAGAGTTGCACACCGTCGAGATAGAGTGGGGGAAAAACGAAAACGGCGCGTTTATTCCCAAGCCCCTGCCAGGAACAGAAAAAGTCTGGCCGGCAGACTTGGTTCTGCTCGCTATGGGCTTTCTTGGGCCGGAAGACCCGGTCCTCGAACAACTCGGGGTTGAGCGTGATCCGCGCTCAAATGCCAAGGCAGAATATGGCCAGTTCCAGACAAATGTAGACAACGTATTTGTCGCCGGCGATATGCGTCGCGGCCAGAGTCTGGTCGTCTGGGCTTTTAACGAAGGACGCGGGGCAGCCAGAGAGGTGGACAGATACCTCATGGGCAGCACCGAGCTGCCCTAGGGCCTGCTCTTAAGGTATACAGATAAGGTATACAGATAGCGAAGTGAAAGGATCAGCCTTCATGAAAAAGATTACCGTCTACTCAACAGATTATTGAGGCTTTTGCACTGCAGCAAAGGCTTTGCTCACCCAAAAAGGCGTTCCGTTCGAAGACATTGACGTGTCGGACGATCCCACGCTGCGGCAAGAGATTGCTCAGCGTTCAGGGCAGCGCACCGTACCCCAGATTTTTATCGGAGAAGAGCCCATCGGCGGCTTCATGGAGTTGCAAGCCCTGGAAGTCAGTGGCGAGCTAGACGACATGCTGGCCGAGTAGCACGGCAACGCTTCGACTCTGTATTCTCCATCTCAGCTTGCTTCTCTTTTTCTCCAGCCTGGACTTTGCTATACCCTCAACATCTTTTTTGAGGAGGAAAGCATGGCACTCTATCTTGACGAAGTCTGGCTCAAGGACCCAAGCCCGGAGCGAATGAAGGAGTTTGTCGGGCTCATCGGCTCGGCTGCAAAAAATCCGGCATCGGTCGGCGCCCCTCAGGAGGTCCGCTTTGCCGGTGGCCCGTGGTTCTCGAATGAAGAGCCCAAAGTCATCTTTCTGGTGGATATTCCCGACCATACTCCGACCTTCCAGGTCTTTGGCAAAATCGTCTCGAGCGGCCTGGTTGAAAAGCGTCGCCTGACTCCGATTGTGGAATGGGGTGAAGTCGAGAAGCTGGTCGAGCAGTTGTAACGGTCCCGGCAAATGGCTCTTCTCTCAGTCAGTCGCTGGGAGGAGGTTGGACCAGCTCAAGAACGATCTGATCGGGGTCCCAAAAGTAGCAGGTGTACCCTCCCCGGTTGACGCCTGAAGTGATGGCGTTCGGCGGCGAGAAGAAATGAACGCCGTCCGCCGTGAGCTGCTCGTAACGAGCGTGGATGTCCGTAACTGTTAGCGCGAGGTGGGCCTCGCCGGGATTACAGATGTCCGGCTTCTGCCGCCTGCCTTTCGGATGGATGTACTCAACCAACTCAAGGTCGTGGGTCGAGCGACCGCGCGGCTGGCCTGGGATAATGAATTGGGCAACCTTGAGGTGGGCGTTCTCATACCCAACCAAGCGACTCGTATAGGCGTTGGCCTGTTCCTGGACAAGGAGCAGTTCGAGTCCGAGCTTCTGATAGAACTCGATTGATCGCTCAAGGTCCGAGACGGTCAGGCTGAAATGCCATACGCCCAACATGGCAGCCTCCTTTGACGCTCAAGAGATAGAGAGCGTTCACTGTCTTCCAGATCCCTCAGTCAAATGCCAATCCACCGCAGACGTTAAGCGCTTGGCCGGTTATATAGCTCGCTGCATCTGACAGGAGAAACCAAATCACCTCAGCAACCTCTTGGGGGCTTTCAATCCGTCCGAGGGGAATAGTGTCGGCCAGCCCAGCCAGAGATTCTTCCACGCTGATGCCGCGCCGGACGGCCCGCTCCCTATGGATGCCATACGTCATTGGAGTATCAACGATTCCTGGGCAGACCGCATTGACCTGGATATTGGCAGCAGCGAGACTGGCGGCTGCGGAGCGAGCCAAACTGATGAGGCCGGCTTTACTCGCCGCGTAGTCACTACTATCGGCACGCGGACCACGCCCGGCAACCGAGGCAACCATCACCATCCGGCCGGGTTGATTGTTCTCGATCAAGTGACGAGCAGTGGCCTGGATACTGCAAAATGCGCCGGTCAGATTCACCTCGAACGTCTGTCGCCACTGGCGGGGAGACAACTCCAGAAAGTTGCTGGTGCGGATAATGCCGGCCGTATACACGAGCCGGGTGACGACGCCGAAGGCCGCACGCGCCTGGGCAATCAAAGAGGCAACGGACGCCTCATCGGTCACGTCAACGCTACGGACGAGGGCTTCGGTGGAGAGATTAGCGACGCTTGCCTCAGCGCGCGCATCATCGATATCAGCGACAACAAGCGGGATCCCCTGATCGGCGAGCTTGGCAATAACCGCGCTGCCAATACCACCGCACCCAACCACCACAGTGGCTCCACCAAGTGAGTCACGCCCTGCCATTGCGTCTCCTCGGAGAGAAATCTCCACCCTAGTCCTCTCCCGAAGGGGGAGGAAACAGATCTCGGAGGGGATACAGTCTTCCTCTGCCCGACAGTCTGTGTCCGCCTCTTAAGCCGCCGTCTCACACACCCCACAGGCTTCCGGGTCGTTCTGCTCAGCCAGAATACGATCTTCTTCGGTTTGATACTGCGGGGTATCGCGGCGTGGGGTGCGGGTATCGCCGTCATTCATCACGCCGTCTTTCCAGCTATCGTCCTCCGCCCAGCGGAACGGCAGGTGCTTGATCTGACCAGGCTCTGTAAATGAGGAGAACCCCTCAAGGGCCTCAAGCAGAATCGCACGCTGGAGTTCCGGCTCAAACGGCTTGCCGGTTGTGTGGCCGAGCAAGTAGTCGAGAAAAGCCGCACGTGGCGGATAAACGGACTGGAGAATATCCAACGCGCTCCCCATGCATAATGTCGGGATACCGGCGGTCTCGGCATTGCGGGCAATCAGTCCCACGGACTGATGGCACACCGGTCAAACGGGGACCAGCAAAGCCACATCGACACGCTCGGCCTTCAACTGTTCGGTCAATTGCGGGGCTAATGCCTCACGGACTTTCCGAGTCGAATAAATACCGCCCATAAAGGTAAAGGCATGGTCGGCTAGCTCGCCGATGACGCCCTCTTTTTCTAAGCGGCGGAGCGTATCAATCGGGAAGACGACGTTGGGATCACGCCGAGCATCGGTCTGGTCGTAGGCAAAATGAGCGGTCCGCAGGTCTGAGGTTGTGACATCCTTGGGGATGGCTCGGAAGGAAAAATCATCCTTGGTATGAAAAGCGACTTGGCCGGTCATATAAATGCCACCGGAAGCGATCAGGCCCAGGCGGCACTCCGACAACGGCTTGGTCAGTGGGGTCCACGGCGGCGTGTCTTCATTATGCACCCATTGATACGTCTTGTAGCCAAGCGCGGCATAATTGGCCGTAATGCGTTTGATATAATCAACTGGTGGCTTCTGCATATGCTCCTCCAACGCCTTCACACTGTCAGGTTTTCTTTCCAAAGACAACGGGCCTCTGCCCTGCGCGATTATCCACCGGTCTTCACCCTGATACATCGCCAAATGCGGCAATAACCGGTGCGTGATCCGAAGCTCCCTTGCCTTTGCGCGCCTCGCGGTCTATGGCAACGTCGGTGCACCGCTCAGCCAACGACTGGGTGACGAGGATATGGTCAATCCGGAGCCCCTTGTTTTTGGGGAAGGCCAGTTGACGATAATCCCACCAGCTATACAGCTTGTCTTCGGCGTGATGGAGGCGAAACGTATCAACCAAGCCCCACTCACACAGAGCAGAAAATGCTTGGCACATGTCCGGATGAAACAGGACGCTGTCTTCCCATCCCTCCGGGTCATAGACATCCCGCGCTTCGGGCGCGATATTCAAATCTCCGCACAGAGCGAGCGGCCTTCCTGCATCGCACTGAGTGTCAAGAAAATGCCGGACACGGCTCAGCCAGGTGCGCTTATACGCAAACTTCTCACTTCCAACCACCTGTCCATTCGGAACGTAGAGACACAGGACGTGAACACCTGCAACGTAGACGGACAAGAAACGAGCTTCGGGGTCTTTGGAGTCACCAGCGAGGCGACTCAGGACCTGGCTCGGCTCCGAGCGAGACAGGATAGCAACCCCGTTATAGGTCTTTTGTCCACAAACGGTCACACAGTAGCCAACATCCTCAAATTCGCGGCGAGGGAAAGCGTCGTCCGTAACTTTTGTTTCTTGCAGACAAACGATGTCAGGCAGTTGCTGGTGGGTGAGCCATTCCAGCACCCGCTCCTTACGCGCCCGAATCGAATTGACGTTCCAAGTAGCAATACGCACCGGTCGGCCTATGATCCAGCTCCGGCTAAAGGTGCTCCCTGGAGACCAATCTTGCCATACGTCAGACCAGAAAAGGATGGGACCGAGTGCGTTAATTCGCCAAAGACGTCGCTAATCGAAACGGAGTCCGGGCCGTCCAACCGCGTGCTCAGCAAAGCCAGCGCTTCCCAACCGGCTTTCGCTTCTCCCGGTGGTGGGAAGGCCTGAGAGAGTCGCTGGACCCGCCCGGCCCGATTCGTACACGTCCCGTCCGTCTCCACGGCCGCCGCGATCGGCAGAACAATGTCGGCGTACTCTGTCGTGCCATTATAATCCGTGTCGAGTACGATGACGGTTGTTTCGCCCAGGGCGCTATCAATACGTTCTTGGCCGAATGCCGTGACGAGGTCTGCGCCAAGAATAAAGAGGACTTTCACCTGCCCCCGCTCTGCCGCAGCGAGAATTGCCGCAGCCTCGCCTCCGCCGTTCAGCAGACCCAGACTCTTCAGTCCCTGTGTGTTCGGGTTTTTGTCGGCGTGAATCAAAAAGTCATCATGAAACGCATCATCCGGAGACCATGACAGGCCAGCCGTGCGCGTAGAGCCGATTTGCTCTCTGAGCAGGCGGGAGAGAAGAAAGGCCTCTTCGTTGGTGGCCTTGGCTCCGATAATCGCCGCGACCGCATCCGCCCCCTGCTCGTCTTGGGTTGAACGGACTACTTGCGCCACCTTTTTGCCAGCCTCGCCCCACGAGGCGACCGTAAAAGACGATTCACTTCGCACTAAAGGAGTGGGAATCCGGCTGTCCTGTTGGAAGGACTTATACCAGTGCCGCCCTTCATCACACATCCAATACGCGTTGACGTCGGAATTCTGGCGCGGCCGAAACCGAAAGATCTCGCCCTGCCGATGGTAGATATCGATATTACAGCCGGTGGCGCAGCGGGTGCAGGTCGAGGGCGTTTTTTCAAGATACCAGACCCGGGACTTGAAGCGGAAATCCTTGCTCGTCAGCGCCCCTACCGGACACACGTCAACAACATTGCCGGAATAGGGATTGTCGAGCTTCTTCCCCGGAAAGAGACTGATGCGGGAGTGATCTCCACGCTCAAAAATACCTAACTCGCCGGTCCGGGTTATCTCGTCACAGAAACGGGTACAGCGGGCGCACAGAATACAGCGCTCTTCGTCGAGCACGACTTCGGGTCCCAGGTCAACCACTTTCCCCTTATGCACCTTGGCTTCAAGCGACATCTCGCTCTTATAGGCACCGTACAGCATGTAATAGTCTTGAAGCTTGCACTCACCAGCCTGGTCGCAGATGGGGCAATCGATCGGGTGGTTAATTAAAAGAAATTCGAGTACCGCAGCCTGGGCGTGTTTCGCTCTTTCACTGGTGGTTTTTACCACCATCCCATCGGCAACACGCGTATTACAGCCGATCTGGAGTTTGGGGATGTTTTCGATCTCGACCAGACACATGCGGCAGTTGCCCGATATGCTGAGTCCGGGATGGTAACAGTAGTGCGGCACCTCAATACCGACCTGTTCGGCAGCCTGGATGACGTTGAGGCCATCTTCGACCGTCACTTCTTGGCCATCGATTTCAAGTGTTGGCATGAAAACCTCTGGGGTAGACTTAGGCGGCTTCGGGCTGGGCCGCTGCTTTTTTCAGCGGGCAGCCGCCTTCCGTCACATGGGCAACGAACTCGTCGCGGAACTTCGTCAGATAGCTCTGGGTTGGCATGGCAGCCGCGTCAGCTAAGACACACACCGTATTGCCCATCATATTGGTACAAATCCGATCTATCAGGTCGATATCCTCGACCTTGCCGTTGCCCTCTCCGAGCCGAACCAGGAGCTTGTGCAACCAGCCAGTTCCCTCCCGACATGGCGAGCACTGGCCACAGGATTCATGGTGATAGAAGCGGTCAACGATCTCCAAGGCACGCACCATACAGGTGTCTTCGTCCATCACGATAATGCCGGCGGTACCCAGGAAGGCACCAATGGCGCGCATAGAGTCAAAATCCATATGGACGTCAATCTCATCTGGCGTTAAAACGGGGAACGACGACCCGGCCGGCATGACAGCCTTGAGTTGCTTGCCATCTTTGATGCCGCCCGCATAGTCGTAAATCACCTCGCGCAGCGGCATACCCATGGGTAGCTCGAACAGACCGGGCTTCTCAACATGCCCGCTGACTCCATATATTTTGGGACCCGGTCCGCTTTCCGGCCCAATGGACCGAAACCAGTCCGGGCCGTTTTTGATGATAGACGGCACACAGGCAAGCGTTTCCACGTTATTCACAATAGTTGGGCACCCAAATAAGCCGTATACGGCCGGGAACGGCGGTTTAATGCGGGGATAGGCGCGCTTGCCTTCAATCGACTCAATCAGACCGGTCTCCTCCCCACAGATATAGGCCCCAGCTCCCCGATGGATATAGACCTCAAGATCAAAGCCAGTGGCGAAAATATCTTTGCCAAACAGTCCCTGGTCATACGCCTCGGCCAGGGCCTGCTCCAGACATTTTGCGCCGTAGGCGAACTCACCCCTGATATAGATATAGGCCGTGTGGGCGTTGATGGCGTAGCAGGTGATGAGAATCCCTTCGAGCAGGATATGAGTGTTCTTCTCGATGATCGCCCGATCTTTGAACGTTCCGGGCTCACTCTCGTCTGCGTTGCAGCACAGATAGACGGGCTTATCCGAGTCCTTAGGTAAGAACCCCCATTTGACGCCTGCCGGAAAACCCGCCCCGCCTCGCCCACGCAGGTTCGACTCTTTTACCTGGGCAGTGACTTCCTCAGGCTTGAGCGTCGTCAGCGCCTTACGCGCGGCAACATAGCCATCATGGGCCAGGTAGACATCAAGCTTGTGAATATCGGGGACATCTTCATGGCGCAGTAAGACGTTTTCGGCCATTCGTCCTTCCTCATCTCCCCTAAGGGAACATAAAATAAAGAGAAAACATCAGCTTCGGTCAGGATATCGGCCCCAGTTTTGAGTGTCAAACATCCTTATCGGGCGGCCATTTACATTTCTAGTGCCCTCTGGTTTAACGTCCGCCTGATGAGCGATTTCATTCTTTTATGGACGCATGTCCTCAGCTTAGCCGTCTTCTTTGGTAGCGGCGTCACCCTCCTCGTCACGTTGCTTCCACCAGCCGCTCAGATTGACGACCCGGCGGCAAGACAAACCTACTTGGCCAAGGGTCTGAAATACTACAATCCGCTCAGCATCGGCTCGCTCGGAGTCGTGCTGATGACCGGCGCGTGGAATCTCACGGCACTCAAAGCCAAGCCCGGCTTAGCATTCTTTACTCCAGAGGGATATTTATCAGACTTCGGTAGCCTGTTAAGCCTCAAACTCCTCATTGTCTTTATTCTGATTAACGTGAGCGCTGCGGTTTCCCTGGGCATGGGTCATCGCCTGGTCCGCACGGAGGTGCGCGGGGAAGCCTTCCCGCCTACTAAGCTGCCTGGTCTGGTCAGGCGCATCCAAGTTTTTACCGGGGTGGCGCTGGTCCTGACCGCCTGGATTGTCTGGATTTCACTCGATATGTCGCGGCTGGGGTTGGAAGAGTAAACGTGTCCTCCAATAGACATGAGATGCTGGACACGTTTACTCTTTACGGTGTCAGGGCTGGGATTGTAGGCACTCACTTTCCTGACCAACGTGGCGGACGCCTCTCGGTGAAGGCGATGACACCTTCCCGGAAGTCGGACTCGGTCATCATGCGGTCAATCAGGCTGCGCGAACGCCGGACTGCCGAGGCCGCGTCGCCGTGCAAGTCGGCATAGATCTGGTTTTTGGTTACCCGCAACGACCCAGGGGAAACACGGGCTATCATCTTGCGGATGTAGTCGTACGTATAGGGCAGGAGATCGTCGAACGGCAGGACTTGATTGACCAGCCCGAGTTCATAGGCTTCTTCTGCCAGAAAAATACGGCTCGTGAGCAGAATATCATTTGCCCGTGTGACGCCCATCAGGCGCGGGAGTAGCCAGGACAGACCAAACTCGGCCGGCAGGTTCAGGGCTCCGTGAGCAGTTGTGAATTTCGCGCCTTCTGCAGCAAAACGGATATCGGCGTAGCAGGCGACAGCCAGGCCAGCACCAGCGACCGCGCCATTAATAGCCGCAATCACCGGTTTGGTCAGGCCGAATTGATGCGCAAAATCCGCGTCAAACTCGGGCCGGATGCCATAGCCAGGAGTCGGCATGGTGTCTGGCGTGCCTGGGTCGTAGCCACCTTTTTCAACATGTCCTTCAAGCGCCCGCGAATCTGCCCCAACGCAAAAATCTCGGCCCGCTCCGGTCACGAGAATAGCCCGCACCTCCGAGTCGTTCTCAGCTTGCTCGATAGACCAGCGATACTCAACATGCATTCTCCCCGTCCACGAGTTTCTGCGCTGAGGACGGTTGAGGGTAATCGTGGCGATCTGGTCTCTGACGGTGTATGCAATGACTTTCCGTTCCATAGTATCCCCTTTTATACGTACGGATTACCTCCGCCAACTATTTGCCAGGCGCGCAAAGGCCTCAAGGCTCAGCGTCTCGCCACGGCGCTGCAAGTCAATATCCGCTCGTTGGCCGACGGCCTCAAGGTCTGCCCCACCAACCCCGCGCAACGCGTTGCGAAGCGTTTTTCGGCGTTGATTAAAGGCCGCCTTCACGATCTGGCGAAACAGGTCCTCATCAGCAACTGCAACCCGAGGCTCCTTGTGGAAAATCAGTTGAATCACTCGGGAGTGCACTTGAGGTGCCGGGAAAAAGCTGCGGGGTCCAACCGAGCACACCGCTTCCGTCGTCGCGTAGAGTTGAATCAAGACGGACAGCACACCATACGCCTTTGTCCCTGGAGAGGCCGTAATGCGCTCGGCCACCTCCCGCTGGAGCATGACCGTGGCCTGCGGGAACTGCGTCCGATGCTCGAGCAACCGGAAGAGGATAGGAGTCGCCACGTTGTATGGGAGGCTGGCTACGACCTTGAGCGGCTGGGCTCGAAACGTATCTTTCAGGTCCAGGCGAAGAAAGTCAGCCACAATCATCTGGACGTGCCCGTCATGAGTGAAGCGTGCAGTCAGTCGGTCGGCCAACGCCGCGTCCGTCTCGACTAAGATGAGTTGCCCTGATTGTTTGACCAAAGGTTCAGAGAGCGCTCCAAGCCCCGGTCCGATCTCCAAAACGTTATCTTCAGAGCGGATAGCCGCCGCCGTCACCATACGCTGTATGACGTCCGCATCAATCAGAAAATGCTGACCAAGACGTTTATGGGGACGAATGCCAAGTTCGCCAAGGGCGAAACGGGCTTGTTGAAGCAAGGTCGGCGCGGCGGCCTTCACACCGGGGCTCTCCTAGGCATTTTCTAACGGCAGCACAGCAGACGCATTCAGGTCCAACCCGGAGCGTTGGCCTGCGGCAAGACGCCAAGCCCCGGCAAAAGCGATCATCGCCGCATTATCCGTACACAGCTTCAACGACGGGAAGAATGCCTGAAAATCATTTTGCTCTCCGACTTCGATCATGCGCTGGCGTAGCCGGGAATTGGCCGAGACACCGCCGGATACGACAACACGGCCGATGTTCAGATCGTGGACCGCCCGTACAGCGGTGTCTACCACAGGGTCCACCACGGCCTCTTGATAACTAGCCGCTATATCGGTCTGGGTATACCGCTCCCGCTCCCGAGAGACGAGAAATTGTCGTAGCGCAGTCTTAAGTCCACTGTAGCTGAAGTCATACCTCGCCTTTTTGATACGCGCACGGGGGAACCGAACGGCGTCCCGTCGGCCTGCTTTAGCGAGTTCATCAATAATCCGACCGCCTGGGTACCCGAGGCCGAGCATTTTCGCACCTTTGTCGAACGCTTCGCCAGCCGCATCATCCCGGGTCGCGCCGAGACGCTGATAGTGTCCCCAATCCCGCGCCAGATATAAACTCGTATGGCCACCGGACACTAATACGCATAGGAATGGAAAATCGACCTCGTGTTCGAGCTGCACCGCTAGCAGGTGTCCCTCAAGGTGATTGATACCAATAAAGGGGAGGTTTCTGGCAAAGGCGAGCGACTTCGCAAGCGACACGCCAACCAGCAACGAACCGACCAAACCCGGTCCAGCAGTGACGGCAATCCCGTCAATCGCGTCGAGAGTGACGAGGGCTTGCTCCAACGCTGCATCGAGAACGGGAAGGGCATTTTGGATATGCTGCCGCGAGGCTAGTTCGGGTACAATCCCACCATAGGGGCCATGAACCGCATCCTGAGACGAGACAATATTAGACAGGATACGCCGTCCACGCAGGACGGCCACGGCCGTGTCATCGCACGAGGACTCAATGCCCAAGACCGTGAATTCCTTTTGACCCGGCATATTCACTGCTCACTCTCATCGGGCAGCCGGGCAAGGCCACTCATAGCGCGTAAGCTTTGCGGAGAAATTTCCAGGCAACGTTGGTAACTGCGTCGAGCCTCCCCATATTCTCCTAAATCCTCATGAATCATCCCCTGGAGGCATTTCGTTTTCCCCATCCAATCAGCGTTCTCTTCTGATAACGCCAGCTCTGCTTTCAGCAAAAACACCAGAGCCTGGTGTGCGTCACCCTGAGCAAAAGTCGCACGACCAAGAAAGTAATAACCGTAGGGTTGCAAGGGAGCAATATTCACTGCTTGCTCAAAAAAGATACGGGCGCGATGGAAATCTTCCTGACTCAATGCGGCCCGACCTTGTTCTACAAAATGGAGGGCTATGCGATCTTGGGAAGAAAATACGGCGGGGTCAGGCAGGGGGGGAACCGCGTGCTCTTGCAGCATTCCTCGATACTGTAGTCGTCTTCCATTTTGCTGCGCCGCTTCTTCGACTTGATTATACGCTGCACCCTCTTGCGCGTATCCGGCGAGACTTCCACATGCCAACACAAGAACGGCACTCGGCAGCAGAGACCTTACGAGAGAGCGCAGCAGCACGATTACAATATATTCCATCACGGTTTTGATCAGCTCGGTTGCGGTGATGGCGCATCAACTGAAACTGGGTGCAAAGACTCGGACAGCACCACAGGCCGTTCTCCAACAGGAAGTTTTGGTGCGGGGGATTGGTGATCTGCTGACGTCGTACGAACGGGAGGGCGGTGGGGGGTAGGGCCAGAAGTATGATACGGACACGAAAGAATCGGCTCCTGCCCCTTTGGGAAAGCCTCTTGCATAACGTTGGGACAATGTGGAGTCGCACGCAGACCAGTTTGTTGATCAATCGCCACAAGCGTCACCCCAGGTGGAGACGAGAAATCTGTGATCGGCATCCCTACCGTCGCGCGCTTCATAAATGCAGTCCAAATAGGTAAGGCTACCTGGGCACCGGAAAGGTTGAGCGAAACCCGTCGATCAAACCCGACCCACACAACCGCTAAAAGATCGGGCGTATAGCCTACAAACCAAGCATCTCCGTAATCGTTCGTGGTCCCCGTCTTCCCGGCGGCAGGACGGACAAATCCCCGCCGACGGGCACCCACACCCGTTCCCTGTTGCATGACTCCCTCCAGCAGGTGAGTCAAAACATATGCATCATCTGGATGAATACGCCGTTTGACCGTCATCTGGTGCTGCTCAATTATTTCTCCCGTGCGACCGGTGATCCAGTGAATAGTCTCTGGCCGGGTCGCAATACCTTGATTGGCCAGAGTACTATACGCGAAGGCGACTTCGATAGGTGTCACCTCAGCCGCCCCGAGAGCAAGTGAGGGGTAGGCCGGCAAAGGACTGGTAAAGCCCAGACGAACGGCCATTTGGCGAGCGGGTTCAAGGCCGACTTCCTGGGCAATACGCGCTGTCGCCGCATTCGATGATTTTTCGAGAGCTTTTCGAAGACTCATCATGCCACGATAGCGATTTTTATAGTTCCGCGGACTCCATTCTTTATCTTCATAAAACCAACTGAAGGGCGTATCATTCACCAGACTGGTGGGAAGAAACCGACCGTCTCGCTGCTGTCTTTCTTTTTCAAGGGCCGCCAGGAACACCACTGGCTTAAAAATCGAGCCAAGTTGCCGGCGGGCTTGAACTGTCCGATTAAACTGCGACACTTGGTAGTCACGCCCACCCACCAAGGCGAGAATATGTCCAGTTTGGGGTTGGATAGCGACCAGGCATGCCTGGAGGCGCTCTTCGGGTATCTCTTGTTTCAACTGCGGGTGCTTTTCCTCAAGTTCTGCTAGCCCTGTCTGAATGACTTCACGCGCGATCTGCTGAAGTCGCATATCTAAAACAGTAAAGATATTGAGCCCGGCCTTGGTTAATGTTCCAGCCGGGTAGTGGGCTTCAAGATTTTTTCTGATGAAGTCAACAAAATACGGTGCTTTATTTTTCTCAGGTGGCATCTGGCGTGGTCCTGCTTCTTCGCGCCGCGCCGCGCCTGCTTCCTCTTCCGTAATGGTCCCTAATACGACCATTCTTTGAAGAATATGATTGCGCCGCAGGATGGCACGCTCAGGGTGACGGTTGGGGGCGTATCGGTTCGGCGCCTTGATCATGCCGGCAATGATTGCCATTTCTCCGAGCGTTAAATCCCGAGGTGCTTTTCCAAAGTAGAATCGAGCCGCTTCCCAAATGCCCAAAATACTCTTGGCGCCTCGCTGGCCTAAGTAAATTTCATTTAAATAATTCTCAAGGATTTGTAGCTTGGAATAATGGTTTTCAATAATGAGCGCCAGACAGACTTCGGTCAGCTTGCGCTTGATGGTTCTTTCTTGGGAAAGAAAGAAATTCTTAATCAGCTGCTGCGTAAGCGTACTGCCACCTTGGACGGTTCGTCCAGCAGTGACGTTTGCCCATAAAGCTCCCAAGATGCGCCACCAATCAACCCCGCTATGTTCAAAAAAGCGATGATCTTCAGCCGCCAGCACGGCTTTGACAAGCAGAGAGGGAACTTCGTAGAGTTTCACTACCCTGCGTTCTTCCCACGCTTGAGCATAGAAACGCGTAATGATTTCCGGCTCCGTCTCGATAGCCCGGATTTCAGTCTCATCATCAAGATCGGTCAGGCGTTCGATGCGCCCCCGTGCTATGGATAGTAGAATCCGTCGAGCAGAGCGCTCTCGTCCGGGATACGTGGATTCTCGCAAAAAAATCTGGACTTCCCCGCTCTGGACATCGCGCCAATAGTCTCCCCGAGCACGAATGGGATGGTCGACCTGTTGATAATCCAAGCGTGCCAGATGGTCGAAGAGGGCTACCTCTTCGACATTGAGTCCGGGGTAAAGGAGGAGCGGACGCGCATAGACCTTGGATGGGACTGCCCAGCGGTGGTCAGAGAAACGTGTAACGGCTGCGCCTTCTAATTTGTGGTAAAATTTCCAGCCAAGAACGCTCGCAGTTCCAAGCAATCCCAGGAAAAGACAGCCGATGAGACTCCAGAATATTCGTTGCATATCTATCACAAATAAAGACGGAGAGCTGTGATGTCACCTCACTATACTGGACGGCCTTCCCTTTTGAGCTTGACGTATCGCATCCGCAAATCGTACAGCACATTTTCCAGCATCTGCCCCTCACCTGCATCGAGGTTACCGGAAGTTTTTTGCTGTAACATGGCAAGAACGTCAATCATCTGCCGTGCGGCGGTAAGATCGGTTTGGGTTGCCTGACCAGGAACGGCAGGAATCTCTCCGAGCGATATGAGCGCCTGCGTGCTCAGGCCAAGAATAAAGCTCGAAAAAGTAATCTCAATCTGGTCAGATGTGGTCTCATGAGGGCGACCTTGCGCTGATGTCTCCTGCGTCTCGGCTTGAGGCGGTACCGATTCCTGCTGAGTATCCGCAGTGCCCTCCTCTGTCTGTGCTGATCGGGGCTCTCCTGCCTCTGGAGAGAAGCGGCGGCGATCAGTGACCCGGAATCCCTGGCTCCGCTCTTGTTCTTCTTCGCTCATTGCGACTGCCCTCCATCATTATACAAACCCATTATGCCACACTATAGTGTGTTCTCGCACGCTTTGACACTCAGCGGGCACATCCAAGCCTTATGGTCAGTCTCTCCAAGACTTGTCCTGGCGTTACTTCTTCCAGAGAAATCCCCTCTCGAGCCGGCCATTTCTCGCGGTAGCGGGCATTTTTGATGACCTGCAGCCCTCCCCCGAGAGGACGCCATTGTTCAGGCCGAGTTGGTCCAAATATGACGACGCCTCGTGCGCCGACCACCCCGGCAAGATGGCTCACTCCAGAGTCGTTTCCTATATAACAGGTTGCTCGGATGAGGACACTCGCGACCTGGGGGAGCGCAAGAGATGTCTCAACATGGCCATAGCGACGCCAATACTCGCCTTCCTCCGCTTCGGCAGGCCCAAGCACTATGAGAACTTCCCGGTCCCCGCTGCTCCTCCACCACTCTGCTACTTGCCGAAATCCTTCTGCTCTCCATCGTTTTCTCTGTCCACCGCTGCCCGGATGGATGATTAAGATATGCTTCGACTCCCACCCTCGTTGTCGCCAATATTCCGCTCCCCATTGGAGCCATGGCTCTTTGAGGTGTACGGAAGGAGGCCTATACACCCCTCCTTTTCCCTTCTCCCCCAGACAGCTCAGATAATAAACGCTGGCGTGAGACTCAATCTGGCCTGAGAAAAAAGGGAAGACCGTGAATCGACCAGGCGCGTATTGCTCCAGATTTTTCTTCAGCTGCGGGAGAGAGGCGCCGAACCATGAGAGCACTGAGGTGTCAGGCAAAAAAAAGCTGTCGAGAGCAGCCTGTCGAGTGAAAGAACAAGAAGCAAAAAGGCGGGCAAAGCGCGCATCGTCGATGGAAACAGTCTGTACCGAGACGGGTCGAGGGAAACATACGAAGGCCTCAAGAAAGGCACGAGTCGTTTCTCTGCCGACAACAACGAGGTTACGCTGATGTTTTCCAGCTACCTGTAACGCGGGTAAAAAACAGAGAAAGTCTCCAAGACTGCCGGGGAAAAGGATGATTGTACGAGCCATCGCTGAATTGACTTTCAAGGTTTACCTGGGTAGCGTGGGAATGCTTAAGCGCTGTGTGTTTTGATTTATTGTGCCATGCCTGCTCCCTGCCAAGTCGCAGATTCTCTCCTCCAACTCATTGGAGATACTCCCATTGTTCAACTCCGTAATATTCCGAGCCCTGGAAGCGCCGAGATATGGGCGAAGCTTGAATCACTCAATCCTGGCGGGAGCCTCAAAGACCGGATTTGCCTCAGCATGATCGAAGCAGCCGAACGCTCGGGAGAGTTAACGCCAGGCATGACCATTGTTGAGCCGACGAGTGGTAACACCGGGATAGGCCTAGCCCTTGTTGCGGCAGTGAAGGGCTATCAATTGACCCTCACGATGCCGGACACAATGAGTGAAGAACGCCAGAGCCTTCTTGCCGCATACGGCGCTGACCTTATTTTGACGCCAGATACAAAAGGGATGCACGCGGCGATTCAAAAAGCGCAACAAACCGCTGCCAGTCACCCCCACTATTTTATGCCACAACAATTCGATAATCCAGCAAACCCGGCAATACATCGTCAAACAACCGCCCAAGAAATCTTGCAGCAGCTCCCTCACCTCGATGCTCTCGTCCTCGGAGTTGGGACTGGTGGAACAATCACTGGAGTTGGAGAGGTGCTGAAGCAAGCATATCCACATCTCCAAATCTTTGCCGTTGAGCCAACAGCCTCTCCCGTTCTTGAAGGGAAAGATCCTGGTTACCACAACATTCAGGGGATTGGTGCAGGGTTTGTTCCCTCAATCTTGGATACGGAGATCTATGATGAGGTCCTCTCCGTGTCAGATGAAGAAGCCACAACGTATACACGGGACCTCGCCCGTCAGGAAGGTATTCTTGTGGGTATTTCATCTGGGGCAGTCTGTGCAGCATCCGTCCATGTTGCAAGAAATTTAGGAGAAGGAAAGACCGTTCTCACCATCTTTTGTGATGCTGGAGAGCGTTATCTCACAACAGATATCTTCCACGCGGAGGGCATTTAACGTGAACATCGAGCCGTATACTGATATGGATATCGAACTCACCCAGAAAATCGATAGCCTTAAAGCATGTCTTGAAGGGATGGGGCCGACTCTTGTCGCTTTTTCAGGAGGAGTTGACTCCAGCTTCCTCCTGGCAGTTGCTTCTCAGGTCTTACATAACGATGTTATCGCACTGATGACGGTCTCACCGTCGACCCCCCCTCACGATGAACAACAGGCAATCGAACTGGTCAAGAGGCTGAAGGTAGAACTCCTGCGAATCCAGCATAATGAGCTGGATATATCGGAATACGCAGCAAATCCTATTAATCGATGCTATTTCTGTAAAAGCTCCTTATATGAAATCTGTCAGAGAGAGGCCAAGCGTCTCGCATTGGATAG
>CBDEWE010000003.1:2175000-4817677 GCA_965243855.1 uncultured Binatia bacterium (SeqCode)
TATCTAATCCTGTTTGCTCCCCACGCTTTCGTGCCTCAGCGTCAGTAACCGTCCAGAGAGTCGCTTTCGCCACCGGTATTCCTCCCGATATCTACGCATTTCACCGCTACACCGGGAATTCCACTCTCCCCTCCGGTACTCAAGTCCATCAGTTTCTGGCGCACTTCCAGGGGTGAGCCCTGGGCTTTCACGTCAGACTTGAAAGACCGCCTACGCACCCTTTACGCCCAGTGATTCCGAGCAACGCTCGCACCCTCCGTCTT
The DNA here is from genome assembly GCA_965243855.1 of uncultured Binatia bacterium (SeqCode). Classification (GTDB taxonomy): domain Bacteria; phylum Desulfobacterota; class Binatia; order Bin18; family Bin18; genus Bin18. Next base: position 2,175,264 of record CBDEWE010000003.1, read on the forward strand.
ACCGCGGCTGCTGGCACGGAGTTGGCCGGTGCTTCCTTTGGAGGTACCGTCACTTCCTATAGGTATTCGCTATAGGAGCGTTCTTTCCTCCTGACAGGGCTTTACGACCCGAAGGCCTTCATCACCCACGCGGCGTCGCTGGATCAGGGTTTCCCCCATTGTCCAATATTCCCCACTGCTGCCTCCCGTAGGAGTCGGGGCCGTGTCTCAGTCCCCGTGTGACTGGTCATCCTCTCAGACCAGCTACCCGTCTTCGCCTTGGTGGGCTTTTACCCCACCAACAAGCTGATAGGCCGCGGGCTCATCCCTTGGGGGGGGCCGAAGCTCCCTTTGACCCCTGGAGTTGCCTCCTGTGGTCTTATTCGGTATTAGCCCGGGTTTCCCCGGGTTATTCCCACCCTAGGGGTAGATCACCCACGTCTTACTCACCCGTTCGCCGCTGTACTCAGGAACCGAAGTTCCTTTTCTCGCTCGACTTGCATGTGTTAAGCACGCCGCCAGCGTTCGCTCTGAGCCAGGATCAAACTCTCCACTTAAATGGAGTAAGGAAAACGAGTTTCCTTAATATTAGGCTTAGGCATGTATTCTGCATACTGGCACTTCCTCCTGGTGGAGGAAGTTATGACTACTGTTTAGCTTTCAAAGAGCTTTCCGCGAACTCTCAGTTATAGAGACTCGATTCATCCTTGTCAAGCGGTACGAAAGTTTTCGTACTGCTCGACCCGAAAGGACCAGGAGTTCTTCATGAGAACTTACCTTCTCCCTTGAGTTCGGCGAGGAGGTCTTGTATCTTTACTGACAAGCGAAGTCAACTCCTCAACCAGTATAGATATAATGTGGCAGGACCTCCCGCCTCGGGTCAACTCCAAGGGTGTCATCCTATGAAAAATTCTCCAGCCGACTCTCAATCACAATTTCTCGATCAATACGACCTGACAGCTCGACAACTGGAGCAGGTTCTCGAGACCGCGGTTAAGCATCGAGCAGATTATGCGGACATTTACTTTGAATCCCGAACGGCAGAAGCGCTTTCCCTCGAGGAAGGTATTGTTAAAAAAGCTTCCCGCTCAGTCTCTCAGGGTGTCGGCGTCCGCGTCCTTGCCGGCGATAAAACAGGCTACGCCCATTCTGACGAAATTACGCTGGAAACACTCCAAGTCGCCGCGCGAACAGCGAGAGCCATTGCCCAGGATACAACGCAGACCCAAGTCGCTCCTCTACAGGGCACTCAGCCACACAGAGACCTCTATCCTCTTGCTACTCCCCCTATTGCAGTTCCTCTCCAAGACAAGATCCAGCTCCTCCAACAAATCGATGAAGAAGCACGGGTGTATGACTCTCGGATTACCAACGTTCTCGCCTCCATTGCGGTTGAGCAGAAAAACGTTCTGATCCTCTCATCGGACGGCAGCCTTGCCACAGACACCCGCCCGCTCCTGCGCCTCCAAGTGACCTGTATTGCCGAGGATGGCACAACACGGCAACAGGGGAGCTATGGTGGTGGTGGGCGTGTTGAGTTTGATTTTGTCTATGATGACGCTCGCTGGAAAACCTTTACAAAAGAAGCAGCTCGCCAAGCGATTCTCGGGCTTGAGGCGATTGATGCTCCTGCGGGGTCTCTTTCGGTCGTGCTGGGGTCTGGCTGGCCGGGCATTCTTCTGCATGAGGCGATTGGCCACGGCCTTGAGGGCGATTTTAACCGTAAGAAGATATCTGCTTTTAGTGATCGCCTGGGTCAACAAGTCGCGTCCGAACTCTGTACTGTCGTTGATGACGGTACCCTCCCGAACCGCCGTGGGTCCTTAAACTGCGACGATGAAGGCACCCCCACAGGTCGCACAGTCCTCATAGAGAACGGCACTCTCACTGGCTATCTACAGGACCGTCTCAACGCCAAGTTGATGAATATGCAGCCGACCGGGAACGGGCGACGGGAGAGTTTTGCGCATATGCCCATGCCACGCATGACGAATACGTTCATGCTGCCTGGTGAATCAACACCGGAAGATATTATTCGTTCGGTCCCGAACGGCCTGTACGCCGTCTCTTTTGGAGGTGGCCAGGTTGACATTACAAGTGGAAAATTCGTTTTCTCAGCAAGTGAGGCCTATCTGATTGAAGATGGGAAAGTCACGCGACCCGTCAAAGGTGCTACGCTGATTGGGAACGGGCCGGATGTCCTGACGCGTATTTCCATGGTCGGCAACGATCTCAAACTCGACGAAGGCATTGGGACCTGCGGCAAAGAAGGCCAGTCCGTCCCTGTTGGCGTCGGCCTTCCCACTATCCGAGTCGATGGACTGACTGTTGGCGGAACTCAGGCATAGGAAGCGTAGCGCGCCGTATGCTGTGGAGTCTTCTCCGCCACATTAAAGGACAGATATGGACCTGACAGAACTTGCCGCAGATGTTCTCGATCAAGCCCGTCAGCAGGGCGCAACCGCAGGGGATTTGGTGATTGCGAGCGGGGAATCCTTTTCTGCGGGTATTCGCCTGGGAAAAGTCGAGAAAGTTCAAAACGCCCAAGAGAAGCGGATGGGGCTGCGTCTCTTTGCGGGTCAGAGTAGCGCTATTACCTCAACCGCAAATTTTACGCATGCGGCATTACAGGCTTTTGTTACGGAAACCCTCGATCTTGCCAAAGCGACGGCGGCTGATCCATTCTCCGGCCTTCCCGACCAGTCAGATTTGGCCCAGGACGTTCCAGACCTTGATCTCACCGACACCAGCGTATCCCTCACGCTAGAAGAGAAACTTGCGCGAGCCCAGGAAGCGGAGGAGGCGGCATTTGCCAGCGATTCAAGAATTACGAATTCCGAGGGGGCCGAGTTTGCGAACGCCTCTCGTGAAATGGTTTATGCAAACTCCCTGGGATTTTGTGGAAGCTACCACACCACGAGTTTCTCGCTGAGTGTTGTTCCAGTCGCTTCCCAAGACGGAGGGATGCAGCGAGATTACTGGTATTCATCGCAACGGAAACTCGAGGATCTTGAAGCGGCAAAAGCGGTCGGCCAAAAAGCCGCAGAGCGGACGGTCCGTCGTCTTGGGGCAAAACAAGTCCAGACTCAAGAAGCGCCGGTTGTTTTTGAACCGGAGATGGCCGCCAGTTTACTCCGTCATCTGGCCGGTGCGATTTCTGGCTCGGCCTTATATCGAAAAACTTCTTTCCTGCTGGATAAAATCGGCGAAAAGATTGCAGCAGATGGAATCTTTGTCGAAGACCACGCACGCATTCCTGCCGCTTTAGGCTCAAAACCTTTTGATGGAGAAGGACTGCCGACCCGCCAGAATATTGTCGTTGAGAACGGGGGGCTCACGAGCTATCTCCTGGATACCTATTCTGCCCGTAAACTCGGGCTCCAATCTACGGGCAACGCCAGCCGCTCTTTTGCCGATACTCCGACGGCCAGCACAACGAATTTCTTCTTGCGGCCCGGTACAACCCCACCCGAAGATATTATTCGTTCGGTTCGGTCCGGCTTATACGTCACCGAGCTGTCCGGATTCGGTGTCAATCCCGTGACGGGCGACTACTCACGGGGAGCGGTTGGGCTGTGGATCGAAGGCGGAGAGGTTGCCTATCCGGTGGAGGAGATCACTATCGCCGGTAATCTGCTCGATATGTTCAAAAACATTGAGGTCATAGGCAACGACTTAGAACGGCGCGGGACGATCTCCGCACCAACAGTGAAAATTGCCCGTATGACGATTGCCGGAACATAACCGGCCTTTTGCCAAAGATATGGGAAGACGCTAGGCTACGCTCCGCGTGCGACAGAAACTTTACGACTATCTCGCGGACCGGCCAGGTGGAGCAACCTCGGCCGAGTTGCTCCACGAGATTTTCGTCTCAGGTGCGATTTCCCCCTTTCCTTCTCAACGTGACCCGGAGCTGGGAGCGCGCCTCATCCATGCGGCCCTTGGCGCTGATCAACACTGCGCCTACAATGCGAAAATAGACCGCTGGACGCTCACGCTCCACGGCGACCTCAATCGACCACTCCACGATATCCAGTTTGTCGTTCTCGACCTCGAAACAACCGGCCTCAAGCCCGGTAAAGCGGCCATGACTGAAGTCGCCGCAGTTCGAGTCGGCCACGGGAAGCTTGGCGAGGAGTTTCATACCCTACTCAATCCGGGCCAGCATGTTCCAGCCGGGATAACCCGTTTGACCGGCATCACCGATGCCATGCTCAGAGACCAGCCACGGATTGAAGAAATCTTTCCTCAGTTACAGCGTTTTCTCGGTCAGGCAGTCATCGTTGCCCATAATGCCAGCTTTGACCTTGGCTTCCTCAACTTTGACGCGCAGCGTCTCTCTGCTGTCCCTTTACAAAACTCCTCAGTCTGCACCCTGAAGCTGGCTCGACGACTCTTATCTGGCATTCGGTCCCGTTCGCTCGACTCGGTCGCTGCCCACCTTGGCGTCTCGTATCCGACCCAACATCGTGCCTTGGCCGATGCGCGGGTGACGGCGGAAATCTTTTGTATTTTTCTGGAGCAGCTCGTCCAACAAGGGGTCACCACGCTTGGTCAGCTCCTCGAGTTTCAACAGAGCGCCCGCGATGGCCGCCGTTTTGAATGTTTTGTCCCCCGCCCGACGCTGGCAAATATTCCGGCAAGCCCTGGAGTCTATCGGATGCTCGACGCCGAGGGAAAGCTGCTCTATATCGGTAAAGCCAAGAATCTGCATCGTCGAGTCAACTCCTATTTCACCAATTCTTCGGGACACAGCGACAAGGTCCTCGATTTGGTCCGCCACGTACGCGACGTTGTCTACGAACAAACCGGCTCGGAGCTTGAGGCGTCATTACGCGAGGCTCGCCTTATTCGCGCCCTCAAACCGCCGTATAATCGACTTTCCAAGCATCTCCCCCGGGTCGCATTTCTCAAGCTCAGCGTCAGGAATGCCTATCCTCGCCTGTCGGTCACGGCAAAGCCAGGAAGTGATCGTGCCCTGTATATTGGCCCGTTCCGCAATCGCGACTCCGCCGAACGAGCCCAAGGACTCCTCGCTCGACTTTTTGGCCTCAGAACCTGTCCGGGCAACCTCTCGCCGACTCCCGAGGCGTCGCCTTGCGTGAGCGGTCAAATTGGTGCCTGTACCGCGCCGTGCGTAGGACGGGTCTCACGCGAGACCTACCGGGAGCAAGTGCAGCGTTTCAGCGCGGCGCTCAGTGGCGAAGTCCCAATACTACGAGAGACGTTAATAACAAAACGTGACCGTCTTGCCGCGGATTTACAATACGAAGGGGCCGCCCGTCTGCAGCAGGATATCGAGTTGCTCGACCATATTCTCCATCTGCATCAGCGCTTTCATTGGATTGTGACGCGGGCGAATGCCTTGCTCTTATTGCCTAGCCGCCAAACCGGAGCGGCCCAAGCGTATCTTATCCTCAACGGACGTCTGATCGACAACCGCACCGTCTCCAGCCTGGACGACCTGGAATATCTGGCGGCCCTCGCGGAGAAACATTTTGATACAGATCGTGACGTCCCTTTGCGGCCTCACGAAATTGACGCCAGTGTGATTCTCTCCGCTTGGTTGCGGAACCCGGAGCAAGCGCAGAGCGCCGTTTTTTCGATTAGTGCCCCGTCGACACTCGGCAACCAACTGGACGAGCTTCAAACAGCCCTGAGCGACCTCCAGCGGATTGAGTTTACGTGAGATTCAGCAGAGAGCACGAGGATATTTAGGGACTTGCGACCCGCCGAGCCGCCCCCTATAGTTTGCCCACCATGACAGCAACGGTACGCCTGCAGGAATTACTCAAGCAGCCCGGGCCAGCTTTAGTTCTGGGGGCACACGATGCTCTCTCCGCTAGACTGGCCCAGGAGGCCGGCTTTGATGCCATCTGGGCCAGCGGTTTTGGCATCTCGGCCACCAATGCCATGCCGGATGCCAACATACTCACAATGAGCGAGACCCTGGAGGCGGTGCGGCGGATGAGCACCGCAGTGAGTATCCCGGTGATTGCCGATTGTGATAACGGCTTTGGCAACGCCATTAACGTCATGCGTACGGTGGCCGAGTACGAACATGCTGGGGCAGCCGGCATTTGTATTGAAGATAATATCTTTCCCAAACGATGCAGTTTTTACGCCGGAGTCCAGCGTGAACTCGTCCCGATTGACGAGCACGCCAGGAAAATCCAGGCCGCGACGACGGCCCGGCAGAACGCCGACTTTGTCATTATTGCCCGCACAGAGGCCTTTATTGCCGGTTGGGGGAAACACGAGGCACTGCGTCGAGCCCGAGCCTATGTTGAGGCAGGTGCCGATGCCATCCTCATCCATTCCAAAGCCGCAACGTTTGATGAAGAGCTGAGAGATTTTGCGGCCAGCTGGGATATGCCCTGTCCGCTCGTATCCGTCCCAACGACTTATGCCGATATCACTGCTCACGACCTTGCTGCCGCTGGTTTCCAGCTCGTCATTTTTGCCAACCAGACCCTGCGTGCCGCCGTCACCGGAATGCGGAACGCGTTAATGACTCTCAAGCGGGAAGGCCGACCGGCAGCGGTTGACAAACAGATTGTTACTTTATCCGAAATCTACGACCTCGTTGGTGTACCCGACCTCCAGGCCAATGAAAAGAAATTTCTCGTCCCCGGTGGCCATAAGGTGACCGCGATTATCATTGCGGCCGGTTTTGAGGAGGATCTCTTACCCCTGATCGAGGACCGTCCAAAGGCCATGCTTGAAATCAAGGGCAAGACCATTCTGGAGCGACAGATTCAGGTACTGAACGAGTGCGGGGTCAAAGATATCGTCGTTGTCCGGGGCTACCAGAAAGAGCAAATCAATCTGCCGAATATTCGCTATTATGACAACGACCGCTTCCGTGAGACTGGCGAGCTCGCCTCCCTCTTTCTGGCCGAGGCGGAGATGACGGGCCGCTTTCTCTTTCTGTATTCGGACATTCTTCTCGATCCTTCCATTCTCGAAAAATTGCTCAAATCCCAGGCGGATATCAGCATCGTGGTTGACCGTGCCTGGAACGATCATGAACCGGGACAGGCGGAGGTACGGAGGAAGAAGCCCGACTTGGTGGTCACCCATAGACCGCCCAAGACAGGCTATCGCTACCTCCCAACCGCCGAAACCACGACGCTGACGCAGATTGGCCAACATATTGCACCACAGGATGCTGATGGTGAATTTATTGGCCTCGCCATGTTTTCCGCCTCAGGAGCACAAGTCTTGCGGACGACCTATCAAGAGCTTCAGACGTCTACTGTGACACGGCGCTTCCATGAAGCCAGCACCCTGGAAACCGCAGCCTTCACCGACATGCTCCAAGAGCTCATTGATCGCAACCACGACATCGCCTGTGTGGATATTTATAAAGGTTGGCTAGAAATCGATACCTTCGAAGATTACCGCCGTGCCTGGGCAAAAATCCACTAGCCCTAAGATGGCTGGTACGAACATCCAGGCTTGCGGCACGGTCTCGGATGGAGTGCCCTATGGATGTACAAGACATTAATACGCTTATTAAAGACGAGTATGCGTTTTTCTTGCGCGAGCGGAACCACTGGAGCCTTACCGCCGGTCCGCAGGACCTGGAACTCGTTGCCCACGCGCTACGCGTTCTCTTGCACGCACGAACCACTCCAGATTTTCTGGACGACTACCGCGCGCTCGTGGCCTGTCAGAATGGGGACGGCGGCTGGAGTCCGCTCTCTTCCGATACCGAGAGCACCGTCTGGGTGTCGGCGTTCTGCGGCCTCATGCTTATTCGTGGTAACCGGTTTCTTCGGCACACTCAACTGACCCAGTCGGTCCAGCAGGCTATCGACTATTTTCTTGATACCCAGTACCAGGACGGCCGGTGGGTTGACCCGGCCTGGGCCGACCTGGATACGACCAGTCATCCGGTCAGTTTTTTTAATGTGGTCATGGCCCTAGGCGAAACCCACAGGCAGCAAGGGGTCCGACACGCCTGGCAGCAGGGCATGCGCTTTATCATCGATAACCAGAGCCCGGATGGCGGCTGGTATGATGATGAATTTCATCCATCTGGAGTAGAGATTACTGCCCACCTAATCCAAGACGCGCTGGTCGCCGACCTCGTTCTTGATCAACAGGTCAGCGGGGTCCGTGAGGCGTGTGCCAAAGGAGCTGCCCGGTTGTGTGACTGGCAGGCCCAGGCCGGCTCGTGGGACGAAGAGAACGTCGATCACACCATGGACTGTACGCGGTCGCTCATGCTGGTAACTCATATTCTACAAGAGCCCCACAAGCGTGAGACTATTCTACGTGGCCTCCAGTGGATTCTGGACAACAAGAACGACCACGGCTGGGGCGACTTTCCGGGCATGGAGACAAATCTGGAACGCACCTGTGACGGCATCGATACCTTGCTGAAATATCAAGCGTACCGTAACAGCGACACACACGAGGTGATCAAACTCTGGGGGTATCTGCCCTAGACATCTGTTGCCTGGTTTATGCCGTCTCACGCTCCGGTAAAAAACGGCTGGCGGGCAGTCTGTCAGGCCGACGAGCTTCTCCCAGGAGAACGGAAGCTCGTCACAGTCAACGGCGTGGAGATTGCTCTTTTCAATATCGACAGAGCAGTTTTCGCCATTAACAACCGCTGCCCTCACCGAAAGGGTCCCTTGATTCGCGGCTATACAGATAGTGAAGGCGGCATCAAATGTCCAATGCACGGCTGGCGATTTGATCTGCGGACCGGACAGAGTCGACGGCCAGCCCAGGCCACGACGTATCAGACAAAAATCGAGGACGGGACCGTTTACCTGACGCTTTAGTTTTACTTATCGAATTCTCTTTTCCGGCCTGCCGACCGATTTCTCCGGTCCCCCATCCCACACAGCTTTGCGAGGCGGCGTAGACGTGGCGGCCATCCCCGCTGACTCAGCCCTCAACCCGTCTTTGAGCTCGAAACTCCGCGACCCCGCAGTACAGAACCGGCACGACAAAGACGGTCAGCAGCGCAATAGCCATGCCGCCAAAAGACGGGATGGCCATGGGCACCATAATATCGGACCCCCGCCCCCGTGAAGTGAGTACAGGCAACAGGGCTAAGAGCGTCGTTGCGGTAGTCATCAGCGCCGGCCGTATACGCCGTTGAGCCGCCAATCGGACCGTAGCCCGAATTCCCTCTCTCGTTTCGGGTCCATCTTTTTCAAATCGCTGTTCGAGATAGCTTGCTATCAGGACTCCGTTATCCGTCGCGATGCCGAACAGCGCAATAAAGCCAACCCACACCGCGACGCTCAAATTAAAGGGATGGACCTGGAACAGGTCACGCAGATTGAGCTCGCCTAGGCCGACGTTCAAAAACCAGTCCTGAGCGTACAGCCACAGCATAAGAAACCCGCCGGCCCACGCGACAAAGATACCCGAGAAGACAAAAAAGGTCGTTGTGACTGAACGGAACTGCAAATACAGAATAAGAAAAATCACAAAGAGGGTGAGTGGAATAACAATGCCGAGTCGCTTCTTTGCTCGGAGCTGATTCTCATAGCTCCCGGCAAATGCATAGCTGACCCCGGCCGGCAGCTGCCATTCGCCGCTCGCAAGTTTGTCTTGCAGATACACCTGTGCTTCCCTGACCACTTCCACTTCGGCATGGCCGGGCTTTTTGTCAAAGACCACATAGCTCGTCAGGAAGGTATCCTCACTCTTGATCACCTGCGCGCGGCGTTCAAACGAAATATCTGCGAGTTCACGGAGCGGGATATGTTGGCCGAGGGGCGTGGGAATGAGAATCCCGCCCAAGGTTTCCAGGTCGTTTCGAAGCTCTCGGAGATATCGAATCCGCACCGGATACCGCTCCCGTCCTTCAACCGTCAGCGTCAGCGGCTTGCCGCCAACGGCGACTTCGATGATGTCCTGGACAGCCTTGATCGTCAGCCCATAGCGGGCGATCTGGGCGCGGTTAATCCGAATCTCCAGATACGGCTTGCCAATGACGCGATCCGCGATAACGGTTACCGGTTCGATAGACGGCACTTCTTTCAGCCAAGTTTCAATCTGTTGCCCAACGGTATCAATAGTTTCCAGGGTCGGCCCTTTCACTTTTACCCCCATGGGCGCACGCATGCCGGATTGCAGCATGACGATGCGAGCGGCGATAGGCTGAAGCTTGGGCGCAGACGTAACACCTGGGATTGCGGTGACCCGGACAATTTCATTCCAGATGTCATCGGGAGTTCGAATATGGGCCCGCCACTGCCGATACGGCCGCCCGTTCCGGTCAGGGATAAGCTGCCCCTGCGCATTACGGATAAATTCCTCAGCGGCTGTGTCGTAGCGAAAATAGGCCGGATACCCATTGGCGTCGACGATGTACTCCGACTTGTAATTGATAACGTTCTCAAACATGGAAATAGGAGCTGGGTCGAGCGAAGAATCGACTCGTCCCAGTTTCCCCACACTCAATGCAACCTCGGGAATCGCAGCAACGGCCATATCAAGATTCTTCACCACCTCCAACGCTTCTCCAATAGACGCATGCGGCATGGTCGTCGGCATATACAGAAATGACCCCTCGTCGAGCGGCGGCATAAACTCCTCGCCCATATGGGACCAGACCGCTCCACCTGCTACCACCACGCTGAGAGGAATGACTGCGAAGAGGAGTTTGTGTTGGAGGCACCAGCCGAGGAGTCGTGGGTACACGTCCTGAAAAAACTTGAAGCCGGTCAACGACAGGGCAATCAGTACTCCCACAAAGACCATATTGATGGGTGTCCCTGTTCCAATTCCAATGGGGAGCCAAGACCGGGCCAGAAAGAACAGCGTAATTCCGATAATGGTAGCCGGAACGAGGTAACGTTCGTAACGGGCAAACCCTGCATAACGAGAGAGAAACATCTCACGCGCCAGGTTATAGACACCCAGCAGCATCAGGATGAGACCAGGAAAGAGGTAGGTCCACATCAGCAGGAGGCCAGCGATACTCTCGGCAAAGTATAGTCCTCGCCTCAGTCCGGTTCGCCCCGTCCAATCCCGAAAAAGGAGATAAGCCGCTGGTGGGATCACGACGAGCGAAACAAACAGCGCCCCCAGAAGGGCAAATGTCTTGGTGTAGGCAAGCGGTGCAAATAGTTTTCCTTCCGCGGCCTGAAGGGCAAACACGGGCAGAAAACTCACAACCGTCGTCAGGACTGCGGTGCGTAAAGCCCCGGCAACTTCGATGGTTGCTTCATAGATTATCTCCAGACGGCTCTTACCGGGCGAGGCGGCGTTGAGGTGGAAGAGAATATTCTCACACAAGACAATACCCATATCGACCATCGTGCCAATAGCAATCGCAATGCCGGAGAGCGCCACAATATTGGCCGGCACTTGAAACGCCTGCATCAGGCCAAAAGCAATGAGGATAGCCAGGGGAAGCACCAGAGCAATCAGGAAGGCGCTCATCAGGTGGAAGACCATAACGACCACCACGATAACGGTCACGAGGATTTCTCCCGTAAGCGCGGCCCTGAGCGTCCCGAGCGTCTCAAGAATCAATCCGGTCCGGTCATAGAAGGGCACGATCGTGAGTTTTGACACTGTGCCATCGGCAAGCGTCTTTTCCGGCATACCGGGAGAGATTTCGTCAATCTTCGCCCGAACGTTCTGGATTGTCGTGAGAGGATTCTCGCCATAGCGGACGACCACGACTCCCCCCACAACCTCTGCCCCATCTTTATCAAGCGCCCCACGTCGCAGAGCCGGACCGAGACGCACCTGCGCGACATCTTTGACCTGAACCGGGATATTGTTCTCCCGAACGGTGATGGCGATATCCTCGATGTCTTGCAGGGTCTGGATAAAGCCCACGCCACGGACGATATATTCCACCCGGTTCACTTCAATAGTGCGCGCACCGACATCGAGATTGGAGCTACGAACCGCATTGATGATCTGGGCGAGACTGACATCATACGCTCGAAGTGCATCGGGGTTGATGTCGATTTGGTATTCTTTGACAAACCCGCCGATAGAGGCCACCTCGGCAACGCCATCCGCCCCTTGCAGCGCATAGCGAACGTACCAGTCCTGGACGCTACGGATCTCGTCCAGATTCCAGCCACCGGTGGGATTGTCAGCAGGATCACGGCCTTCGAGCGTATACCAGAAGATCTGTCCCAGGGCGGTCGCATCCGGCCCTAGAGCGGGCGAGACACCCTCCGGCAACATGCCCTGTGGGAGGCTGGAAAGTTTCTCCAGCACCCGGGAACGGGACCAGTAGAAGTCCACTTCATCCTTGAAAATGACATAGATGGAGGAGTATCCAAAATACGAAAAGCTCCGGATGGTTTTGACACCGGGTATCCCCAGTAGCGAGACCGTCAGCGGATAGCTGATTTGATCCTCAACATCACGCGGGGAGCGTCCCGGCCATTTCGTAAAGACAATTTGCTGATTCTCGCTAATGTCCGGGATGGCGTCGACCATGACCGGGTTCCGAGGGAGAAAATCGAGCTTCCAATCAAACGGGGCAGCCATGACGCCCCACGCAGTAACGAAGATAATGAAGAGGGCAACGACCAGCTTATTTTCAAGACAAAAGCGGATAGCGGTATTCATGCAGAGCTCCCCCTATGTCTTTGGACCTCAATGGGCATGCGTACCGCCTGCCCGCCCGCCGTGTGGATTCATCATGCTGCGTTTGCCCTGAATCTGGAGGTCTGCATCAATTTTGAACGAGCCGCTTGAAACGACACGTTCCCCCTCATGGACGCCCGCTTTGACCACGTAATAGTCCCCTGCGCGCGGACCGAGCGTAACGGTTCGGCCCTCGTACGTCCCAGTGCCCGATTTCTGCACGTACACAATGGCGCGCTTCCCCGTAATGAGCGGCGCGGACGCAGGAATAACCAGTGGCGGCCCTGCCCGGTGTTCATGACTGTGGCCCAGCAGAGGAAGACTGTCGGCCAGGACCAGGGTCATCCCGCAAATGGGGCAACTGCCCGCCACCCCGCGTATCACCTCCGGATGCATAGGGCAGATATACTGGCCGGTATAAGAAGGCCCAACGACGGTTCCCTGGTCCGAAATCTGAGCCTGGATCGTTGCGGTGACAAATAATCCGGGCTTCAGCCTGAGGTCGGAATTTTCCACGTTTACCCGCACCCGGACTGTGCGTGTTCGCTCGTCCAGGAAGGGCTGAACGAAGGAGACGACTCCGTGGAATTCTTCTCCAGGGAACGCTTCGGCCTGAAAGGCCACCTGTTGCCCGTAGCGAAGCCAGGGCAGATCAGACTCATAGGCATCCAGATACAACCACAGGCGTGACAGATCGGCAATCGTGTAAATCTCGGTGCCCGTGTCCACATACATGCCCTCGTTGATCTGCTTCTCCACCACAATCCCGCCTATAGGAGCGTAGATGGTGACCTGCTCATCGGCCTGCCCCCGTTTCTCAATCTGATCCACCTGCGTACTCGTCAGCCCCAGCAGGCGCAGCTTGTCTCGGGCGGCTTGCACCGAGCGCTCCGACGAGCGTTTCACGATGGGACTGGTGCTCCCACGTAGCCGGTCGAGTGAACGGACCGCCTGAATCAGCTCTTCCTGAGCAGACAGGAGCTCCGGGCTATAGAGAGAGACCATATGGTCGCCCTGGTTGACGCGAATCCCGGTATAGTTCACGTACAGGCGGTCCACACGCCCGGACACCCAAGCAGTAATATGCTTGAGCCGCGTTTCGTCATAATCAATCTTCCCGACCAGCCGCACCTCCCGGGCAACCCATTTCCGCTCCACCAGTGCGGTCTCAAGCTGGATCAAGCGCTTGGCAGTGTCGCTGAGCAGAATCTCCTGACCGGGGGCTTCAGCTTCTCCGCCCGGCATGGCGGTAGCATGCGAGGCGTGCCTCTGCGCGTCATGACCTGCGTGCTGAGCGATACTCTTCTCGACTCCTGTAAATATCGTCAGACACAGGAGCAGACCGTTCAGCACGAAAACGTTGACATGTCTCATTGGATTCACCTTCCCCTATCCCCATCAGAGAGGAAATCGCTATATCCACCGCTCAGCATAAAAAGCTTCGCGATGGCGATGGCTCGGTCCGTTCGAGCCCGGCTCAACGACAGTTCGAAATCCAGCAACCTCCGGCCTGAGTCGAGCACATCCAAGAAGCCTGCCTGACCACTCTCATAGGCCGTAAAGCTGGCTTCAATAGACTCTTCTGCTTTGGGCAGCAGCGTATGGGTAAAGAGGGCAATCTTGCGCTCGGCATCGCGTAACGCAAACCGCGCCCTGGCAAAGTCTGAGGCTAACACAGCGGCGCTGTCCCGACGCTGCGCTTCGAGGCTGTATTGTCGCCATACCGCTTCCTCGACGCTTGCCCTATTCTTCCGCCAATAGATCGGGAGGGTCATTGAGAGCGTCGGTATCAGGGCATCTTTGCCGCTGTCCGCTGGCCCCGGACGCTTATCTGTCGCGATATAATCAAGGCCGAGAGTAAAATCAGGGTAAGCCGTTTTCCCGGCCAGTTCGACCCCCACCCGTCTCGCCTGGATGAGGGCATCGAAACGCGTCAGCTCTGGATTACCTGTGAGGATGATATCTTCGGTAAGCTGCTGAGCTGCGCTCGCTTCCGCATCCAGAGTCGGGTCCAGAAGCAGGCTGGGAGGAATATGAATGGCTGCCGTCACGGGACGATTCAACAGCACGTTAAACGCCACTTGGGTCGGTTGGATGACTTCGCGGAACTCCGCGAGGCGGTCCTCTAATTGCCCCAGTTCAGTCTGTACCCGGACCAGATCGCTATGGGTGCCAATACCAGAGCGAAAACGGACTTGAAGGACTTTTTCCCAGGATTGAACAAGTTGGAGGGTATCCTCGGCAATGCGAACCGTGGCGTGCAGATAGACCAGTTCGGCATACGTCTTGGCCACCTCAAAAACGAGTTCGTTTTTGAGACTCAGAAAACGAGAAAAGGTCGCGCGCGCCTCGAAATCCGCCTCATCACCACGCAGCGCCAGCGTTCCGAACCACGGAAACGCCTGGCTCAGGCCGAGCCGATGCTGTTGCGCGCCGACCCGAGTCTCAACCGAACGCAAGAAATATCCATAGGTCAGTCGGGGGTCGGCAAGAGTCGTGACTTGAGGCCGTTTCTTGAGGGTCGCCTGATAGGCCGCAAAACTCCCTCGCAGCCTCGCACTGTTTTCGAGCGCGTAGAGGACATAGCCATGAAGGGTCTTCGGAAACCGCTCTGTCGTGGAGACGGTCGACTTCGCTTGTCTTCCTGAGGTGCTGGCCGTGCCAGACGTATCTGCTCCCAAAAGAGGCCGTAAAACCTGACTCTGAGGCATGGGAGATGACCCTCCTCCGGTACGTGCCGTGAAGATGGGAGCCGTCGTACACCCCGACGGCAGAGGAGTTATGATGACGAGTGCCACAATAAGAAATCGCCACGCGAAACTGTTCATCATCAGAGGCTACTTTCTCACTACTGGTATGAGCGTGCGTCTTCGGCAGACGCACAGAGAGCGGTTCGGCGGCAATACGCCACCGCGACACAGAAATGGACAACTATCACCTGCTAGGTGATAGGGCGGGATTTAGAGACGGAAAATAGAAAAGGACAGATACCGTGGAACAAAATGTTGGTCTCGTCCTTCTGAGAGTCGAAGATTAACGGATAACGGCTGGGGGGAAAAACCGGCCGACGCATCCAAGAACGAAAGAGAGCGTGCCGCAGGTGAGCTTGCAGACAGTTCCGCACCTACCACTAACAGAGGCTTGAGAAAGAAATGCTCTCCGCAATCTGGACATTTTTCAGGAGTGGAATGAGACTCCCTGTCCGGTGTATGACACGGGGTTGTCTGAGTGCTCTGAGCTACATCAGGAGGAGAGACACTGGTCGTCCGGGTATGGCCGGCGGCAAAGCACATCTGTGTACAATGCAGGAGTACCACCAGAAAAAGAAAGGTGACACAATACCGCTGGTAAACTCGACCCATAGTGGTAGGCTAGCATAGAAGAAGGCTTGAAACCATGCAGTCTGCTCGGAGGGTCTCACGCCAACCGTGCCAGCCGTTCAGGAGATAGCCCAGCCGAGAAACGAGGACCTCGATGCAATGCCAGCACAATTTATTTTCTTTGCCCGACGGTCAACACTACCTCAACTGTGCCTATATGTCGCCGCTGTTAAAAGCCGTTGAAACGGCCGGTATAAACGGCCTGCGACGCAAAGCCGTGCCCGCCGAGATTGGGACGGCCGATTTCTTTGACCCGGCAGAAGAACTGCGCCTTGTGTTCGCCCGGCTCATACATACCTCGCCCGAGCGGATCGCCCTCATCCCAGCAGTCAGCTATGGAATGGGTATCGCGACATATAATCTCCCGCTCAGACCGGACCAGAACGTCGTGATTCCCGGCGAGGAGTTCCCGAGCAATGTTTACCCCTGGCTAGAGCAGTGTCAGCGCATGCGCGCAACCTTGCGCCGAGTTGATCGACCCCAAGAAGCGCACTCGCAGGGAACGGTCTGGAACACAAGATTTCTCGAAGCCATCGATACCCATACTGCCGTCGTCGCCCTGAGTAGTGTGCACTGGACGGATGGCACGCTCTTTGATCTGGAACAGATTGGACAGCGGGCTCGCGCTGTGGGCGCCCTGTTTATCGTGGACGGCACCCAGTCGGTCGGCGCTCTGCCGTTTGATTTCGAGCGAGTTCAGCCCGACCTTTTGGTTTGTGCCGGTTATAAGTGGCTGCTCGGCCCCTACCAGTACAGCTTCGCGGCTGTCGGTGATCGCTTGCTGAACGGGGAACCATTTGAGCATAACTGGATTAACCGCAAAGACAGTCAGAATTTCAGCGCCTTGATCAATTATCAGTCCGAATATCAACCAGGGGCACGACGCTTTGATACCGGGGAGCGCTCAAATTTTATTATGATTCCCATGCTCCTCACAGCCCTCAAACAGATCGGCGAATGGGGGGTGGGCAATATCCAGACTTACTGCGCACGGCTGAGCGAAGAACTTGGTCAGGCCCTTGAAGGGACTCCTTACACGGCCGCGCCACCACACGAGCGCGCAGCCCACCTATTTGGTGTTCGGATTGCCGATGTCGAGCAGATCCCCGCTATTCTCGAAGCCTTACGTCAGCGCGACGTGTACGTCTCGCAGCGCGGCGCCTCTATTCGCGTGTCGCCCCATGTCTACAATACAAAGGAAGATATTATGGCGCTGGCCGAGGCACTGCGGGCAGTCGCACGCTAGCCCCCACCGATATCTTTCGATCGTGCTTGTGAGCTTGTCGGTTTTGACTATTTGGTATATGCCTCTGATTTTCTCATGGTAAATGGCTAACCGATGGGCTGGACTACTTCTTCTTTGAAAACCCTGCCACTCTCCAAAGAAGAAAGGCGGGGAACATATGGTGGCAATATGGCGCGATTTCTGAAACGCTAGATGGACAAATCAGGGCAAAAAATTTCTCAGCAGGGACACAGGTATAAAGAAAGGAGAGATGAGCAATGCATACGAATATGTTTCTAGCTGTAGCGATGCTCGGAGCCGCCTTGACATGGACGGGATGCGAATTGGGAGCCGGAGATTCAGAAGTCAACGTCGAAGCCATCTCCGGCAGCAAGATGGTAGTGACAGGGATCGAGGACTTCGAGTGCTTTCGCGCCGAGGTCCAGTCGGCACAGCAGCCGCCCGTGTATGTCCCCCAGGACGAAGGGGCAACAGAAAAAGTCGTCAATGGAGAGGCCACGATTCCCGTAGCTATGAGCGTCGGTGAAATCATCGTTACCAAGGTGAGGCTCACGATTCCAGAGGATTGCGGGTCGGTGAATGGGGAAATTGAATATAGAGGGGATCCCAACTCCAATGTACACGGGCCTCTCCCCTTCACCTTTATCTCCGGTGACACCCAGACCTTTCCGCGCCACACCTTCAAATAGCGTCGGGTCCGACCTCATCTCTTCAGACGGTCTGGATTCGAGCCCCTTTGAGACCGACCTCTCAGCGCCTCAGCGCTGAGAGGTCTCCGTTCGAGGTTAGGAGACGAGCGTGAGTGATACGGCGACTCGGCGAGCGGAGTGGGAAACTCGCTATCACACCGGCCACACCGCTTGGCAACGGGAAGCGGCCAACCCGGCCCTTCTCACTTGGCTGGCGCAAGGACTGCTGCACCCGTGTCGTATACTTATTCCCGGCTGTGGGCGTTGTCATGAGGTGGTCACTCTGGCCCAGCAGGGGTTCGATGTCACCGCCGTTGATCTCGCTCCGTCAGCAATCCAGGGCGCCCGACAGCTGATTGAGAATGCCGGCGTGACCGCGAAAGTCATTCAAGCCGACTTACTCGACTGGGATGCCCCGGCCCGCTTCGATGCAGTCTACGACCAGACCTGTCTGTGTGCCCTCGATCCCTCAACTCGCCAGGACTACGAACGCCAACTCTTCTCGTGGCTCAGGCCGAGCGGACAACTGTTTGCGCTCTTTATGCAGGCGAAAGACCCGGCTGGTCCGCCGTTTCCGTGCGATCTCGATACCATGCACCAGCTTTTTCAGGACGCTCGCTGGGAATGGCAGGACGCTGAGCCACTCTCCATTCCGCATCCGGCCGGACTGCACGAGTTGGGCTGTATCCTCACACGGCGGGCCTAGCAGACCCGCTCGCTCCCTCTTCGCGTGGGTACAACGACTGAAGAAACCAGAGCCGGATTACTTTCACCCTCTTTCGTAGTACTCAAAAACCCGAAAGATAATCCGCGTCGGTCTAAAATAGGAGGCGTTCTTATTGACGACCTGCCGCTTGACCGTTTGGATCGTCCAATTGCCAAAGGCATCGTACCGATAGGTAAACATCTCTGTGTGGCGCTGCCGACCGCCATCCATGTACACAATACGCTCGGTCGGATCACCGTTATTATTGAAGTGAACGTCCGTTCTCCCACTCAGCCGGGAATCCGCCGCATGGACAAAAGAGACTCGGGTCACCAGGGTTCCCCGAAAATCGCGGTGGTAGACGACCTTCTTCACAAGCGTCTCTGCCGCGTCGTACCACAACTGCTCTTCAATATTTCCCTGAACATCGTAACGTGAGGCCGTGCGACTCTTCAGCTCACCGTTCGGCTGATAAATATGCGACTCAATTTCTCTTCCGTTGGCGTCATGCTGAAAAATCACTCGTTCTGTCAGCACATCCCTGGCCGAATAGGAACGTGACTCAGTGAGGGCTCCATGCTCAGCATAGGATGAGACAACGCGTCCAGAGAGGCTGTTCTCCGGCCTGTAGCGCCGTACTTCTCTTTCATTGGTGCTCACGTCGTACAAAAAGACCGTCCGCTCGCGGAGCGCTCCCTCCGGGTCATAGGACAGGCGTTCGGTGAGATTACCCCGCCGATCAAATCGATCCGTCCGGACCGGCAGTTCTTCCTGCGACTCCCACCTGTCGCCCTGTTTCTCTACGTCGGCCCGAAAGATGGATAACGATCTGACAGGGCCCCGAAGTCCGAGGACATCTCTTTCAGTCTCGGCTTGCTGCCCCGCGCCAGGAGAGCTTACGCTCTCGCAGGACAGGTAGAGCAATCCAAGGAGAAAGGCGCTGAGGAGCCGATTCATATATCACCCTGTGGTCTGGACATTATTTCCCCATTTTCCATATGTGGAAAAGGTATGATAGGCTTCACGCCGTTGACCTCATTCAGATGAAGAGCGCTTATCATGCTGTTTCGCGAACTCAACCGTAGCGCCACCAAGACCTATCTGATCGGGTGCGAAAAAACACAGGAAGTCGCCCTCATTGATCCAGTCCTGGAAAAAACCGACCGCTATCTCGCCCTGCTCGCCTATTATGAGTATACGCTCAACAGCATCATCGACACGCACACCCACGCCGATCATCTGACGGGGAGCTGGGAATTACGGGATCTCACCGATGCACCCGTGATCATGCATAGGCGTGCCCCCGCCCCGCATGTTGATATGCATGTCGAAGATGGGCAGCTCATCCGAGTTGGGACGCTCACCCTACACGTGCTCGCGACCCCAGGCCATACGCCTGACAGCATGTGCCTGCACACCATGGATCGGGTGTTCACCGGCGATACCCTTTTCATCCACGGCACCGGACGGACCGACTTTCCCGGTGGCGACCCCGGCGCCCAGTACGACAGCATCTATCATAAGCTGTTCCCGCTGCCCGACAGTACGCTTGTCTTTCCCGGCCATGATTATCGAGGGCATGCTCAATCCACTATTGGCGAAGAAAAACAGACAAATCCGCGTGTTGCAGGTCGTAGTCGTGAGGAATATGTCGATTTGATGAACAACCTCCAGCTCTCGCTACCGGATAAAATTCAGGAAGTTCTCCAACCGAACCAGTCTGCCATTGAAGACCAATCCATCCAATTTCCGAGTCTCTCTGCCTTGAATGGCGTGCGGCAGCTTTCCGCGCAAGAAGTCCAAGCCCAGCGGGAGAGTGCCCCCCCCCCGCTCCTGCTCGATGTTCGTGAGCCAGATGAATACAGCGACGACCTTGGCCATATACCGGGCAGCATCCTTATCCCCCTTAAAGAGGTGCCGGCGCGGGCGGGAGAAATTGAGCGCCATAGAGACGGTAATATCATTGTTGTATGTCGGGCCGGAGTCCGCAGCACAACGGCCGCTGCCATTCTTACCGGTCTTGGATTCGAGCGCGTCTCAAATCTCAAAGGGGGGATGCTGGACTGGAACGAGCAACAGTTACCCATCGCGCGCTAGTTGGGAGAGCGTGGCAGCTCACCTGAGATCCGACGCGCATCGCCGGGAAGGAGCAGACCACATGGAAGCAGCCACTGAAGCGTCCCCAGCAACACCCGAAGTGAGATGGGCCAAGGTCATTGATCACACCAAATGCATTGGCTGTCATGCGTGCAGTACAGCCTGCAAATCAGAGAACCACGTCCCGGTCTCGGTCAATCGCACCTATGTGAAATACACCGACGTGGGCACCTTCCCCAACGCTCGGCGAGCTTTTCAGGTCACCCGTTGCAATCAGTGTCAGGACGCACCCTGCACCCACGCCTGTCCGACCGCGGCTATGTACGCCCGGTCCGACGGCATTGTGGATTTCGACAAGTCCATCTGTATTGGCTGCAAAGCCTGTATTGCGGCCTGTCCGTACGACGCGATCTTTATCAATCCCGAGGACCATTCGGCCGAGAAGTGCAATTTCTGTGCGCACCGGATCGACATGAACCTGGAGCCGGCCTGCGTTGTGGTATGCCCGACAGAAGCGATCATGGTAGGCGACTTGAATGACCCCGATTCAAGCATAGCAGCAATCGTGGGCCGGGAACCCGTTGCGGTGCGGCGTCCTGAAAAGGAAACTCACCCCAAACTGTTCTACACCGGCGCACACCAGGCCACGCTTGACCCGTTGGCAGCCACACGGCCCGAAGGCGGCCTTTTCCTGTGGAGTGAGCAGGGCCGGGGAGCACAGCAGGTGACCTCAGGCCATCCGACCCGGCATAATAGCTCGGCCCAAGCCGTGCTGGCCTATGACGTGCCACACCGTGCCCCGTGGGACTGGCGGCTGAGCCTGTATACCTGGACCAAAGGGCTTGCCTCGGGAGCCTATCTGATTCCGGCTTTTCTGGTGCTCTTTGGAATGCTGAGTTCCGAGCATATGCTCTGGCAATGGCTTGCCCCGATTCTGAGCGGGATATTTCTCGCCCTCACCGGTCTGATTCTTATCGCCGATTTGGATCACCCCAGGCGCTTTATGCTGATCTTTACCCGCCCGCAGTGGAAGAGTTGGTTGGTCCGGGGCGCTTTTATCATCCTGGGTTTTGGCGGTGTTCTATTCCTCCACTTTCTGGCCAGCCTCTTTGCAAGCGAAACGGCATGGCAGTCGGGCCTGATGCTGCTCGGTATTCCACTTGGCGTACTGACGAGTGTGTATACCGCCTATCTCTTTGCCCAATCGACGGCCCGTGACCTGTGGCAAAATCCGCTCCTTCCCCTCCATTTTCTCGTCCAAACGCTTATTGCGGGAGCCGCTGCGCTCTTCCCCTGCGCGGTCTGGTGGGCGCCTGTCATGGTTTCACCGGTCGCCACGCTCCTGGGAGTAGCGTGCGCGCTGCATCTCCTCTTGGTGGGCGGAGAATTCACCCTGCACCATCCCACCGTCCATGCCCATCTCGCCGCTGCCGAGATGACAAGGGGTCAATACCGGACATATTTCTGGGGTGGTATACTCCTCGTCTCTCTCGGCCTGCTCGCCCCATGGGCCGGCATACCAGCAGTGTGTGCGGCTCTCATTGGACTGCTGGCATATGAACACGCCTATATTCAGGCCGGGCAAAGCGTACCACTCGCCTAGGGGATATGACCATGAGTGTTAAGAGACCCGATAAACGCGTGTCTGCCGCTCGCCAGGATACAGAGGCACGAGGGGAGACGTTTTATCCAGGACCAAGTCGCAACCACCTCGCGTCGTTTCCTCCCAAGGAACGCTGGGACGATTGGGTTGAGTTGGACGCCCGCGCCTGGCCGCAGCGCGTCGAACAACACTCTATGCTTGTTCCCACCACGTGTTTTAACTGCGAGTCAGCCTGTGGCCTGCTGGCCTATGTTGATCCGGAGACGCTCAACATCAGAAAATTCGAGGGTAATCCTGAACATCCGGCCTCACGGGGCCGGAACTGCGCCAAGGGCCCGGCCACACTCAACCAGATCAACGATCCTGATCGTATTCTCTACCCTCTGAAACGGGCGGGAAAACGTGGCGAGGGAAAGTGGCAACAGGTCTCCTGGGACGAGGCGCTCGGTGATATTGCCGGCCGCCTTCGGCGAGCGCTCCAGGAAGGCCGTCGTAACGAAATCATGTACCACGTTGGCCGCCCCGGCGAGGATGGCTACACCGAGCGCGTCCTGGCCGCCTGGGGTGTCGATGGCCACAACTCCCATACCAATATCTGTTCGTCCGGGGCTCGCGCCGGATATCATTTTTGGATGGGTGCGGACCGCCCCAGCCCCGACCACGAACATGCCGATGTCATCCTTCTCATCAGCGCCCACCTGGAATCGGGCCATTATTTTAATCCGCACGCCCAGCGCATTATGGATGCCAAGCGGCGTGGGGCCAAGCTCATCGTCTTTGACGTTCGCCTGTCCAATAGCGCTACCCACGCCGACCATTGGGTTGCACCCTATCCGGGTAGCGAGGCGGCCATTCTACTCGCCATAGCCAATCACCTTATTCAGACCGAACAATACAACCGCACTTTCGTGCATGACTGGTGGAACTGGCAGGAATATCTCCAAGAAGAGCGGCCTGACCTGAAGCCTACGTTTGAAAACTTTAAAGCCGTGCTGAAACAGTTCTATACTCAGTACAGCTTCGCCTTTGCAGCTCAGGAATCCGGGGTCAGCCCGCAGACCATTGAGGCCATCGCCACGCTGGTTGCCTCGGCCGGAACGCGACTGGCGACTCACACCTGGCGGAGCGCGTCCGCCGGGAATCTCGGCGGCTGGCAGGTCGCGCGGGCGCTGTTTTTCCTCAACGCCCTCACGGGCGCAGTGGCGACACCCGGCGGGACATATCCCAATGCGTGGAATAAATTTGTGCCGCGTCCCATTCATACCCCGCCCCATCCAGCCATGTGGAATACGCTTTCCTGGCCGGCCGAATACCCGCTGGCCATTCACGAACTGTCTTTTCTGCTGCCGCATTTTCTGAAAGAAGAGCGCGCGAAACTCGATGTCTATTTCACCCGTGTGTATAACCCGGTCTGGACCAACCCCGACGGGTTTTCGTGGATTGAAGCCCTCAGCGATGAACAGAAAATCGGCCTGCACGTCGCCCTGACTCCAACCTGGAACGAGAGTGCCTATTTCGCCGATTACATTCTGCCCATGGGTGTCGGTAGCGAGCGCCACGACACGCATTCCTACGAAACGCACGACGCCCAGTGGATCGGCTTCCGTCAGCCCGTCCTGCGAGCCGCCAGAGAACGCCTCGGCCAGCCGGTGACAGACACGCGCCAGGCAAACCCAGGCGAAGTCTGGGAGGAGAACGAGTTCTGGATCGAGTTATCCTGGCAGGTCGACCCGGACGGCTCGCTGGGGATACGCCAATATTTTGAATCCAAGGTCCACCCAGGCCAGAAACTCACCCTTGACGAGTATTACGGGTTTATTTTTGAGCAGTCAGTTCCAGGGCTCCCTGAACAGGCTGCTGCCCAGGGACTCTCGCCGCTGGCCTATATGCGTCGCTACGGCGCGTTTGAAATCCAAAAGAACATTGGAGCGGTCCACGCGCAAACAGTCCCACCGGCTGAACTGGACAATACTCAGGTTGACCATCTGGGCCGCGTCTTCACTGCGAGCTTCAAGCCTGCCGGGCCGAATATCGTCCCCCTACCCTCGCCCGACGGGGATACAGATGGCCGGCGCCGTGTTGGCGTCCAAATGGCGAGCCAAGACGGTAACGTGTATCGCGGCTTTCCAACCCCAAGCGGACGCCTTGAGTTTTATTCCAAGACACTCAAGGACTGGGGCTGGCCGGAATACGCCCTCCCTACGTATAGCAAGAGTCATATTCATCCCGACCGGCTCACAGACGACCAAATGGTCTTGATCCCGACCTTTCGCCTACCGGTCCAGATTCACACTCGGAGCGCAAATGCCAAATGGCTGGACGAGATTGCCCACACCAACCCGCTCTGGCTACATCCCGGTGATGCCAAACGCCTGGGCGTGGGCACGGGAGACCTCGTTCGGGTCGAGACTGAAATTGGCTATTTTGTGCTCAAAGCCTGGGTGACGGAGGGGATTCGACCCGGCGTCGTTGGCTGTAGCCACCATATGGGCCGCTGGAAGCTTGATCAGGCTGGCCAGCGTCAGATGATGGCCACGGTCGGACTCGACCGAAACGGCAGTCAGTGGCACTTGTCCCGCAAACAGGGGGTCCACGGCTATCCGAGTGAGGATGCCGATAGCGCACGCGTCTGGTGGACGGATACCGGCGTGCATCAGAATCTCACCTTTCCGGTCCACCCTGACCCGATCTCCGGCATGCACTGCTGGCACCAGGCCGTTCGAGTCCTCCCCGCCCAAAAGGGCGATCAGTATGGGGATATTCAGGTCGATACGGACAAGGCACATGCCGCGTATAAGAAGTGGCTCGAACTGACCCGACCTGCCAGTCAAGTATCGCCCGACGGCACACGGCGGCCCTACTGGATGTTACGCCCGCTCAAGCCGGGTCGAGAGAACTATCAACTGCCTGAGACGGAGCGCCTGCCTAAGGACTGATGAAGCGCTTTCTCCCGTTTCTTGACCTCCGAGCCTACCAGCTTCGTCATCTCCCTCGGGACCTGCTCGCCAGCCCGAGCGTGACCTTTCTCGACATTCCTCAAGGCGTGGCCTATGCCATGATCGCCGGTCTTCCCCCGGCCATGGGCCTGTATGCGGCAGCCCTGCCGGCCATAGTGGGCGCGCTATTCCGCAGTTCCCGCCATGTTGTGACTGGTCCCACGAACGCCGTGAGTCTGCTGGTTGGTACTGCCGTCGCCGCCGAGGTGGCGCACGGTGGCGCGAGTCCCATGACCGTCGGAGTCACCCTGGCCTTTATGGTTGGGGTTGTCCAATTTCTCGCCGGGGTGCTGCGACTCGATGCGGTCGCCGATTATATCTCACAGCCGGTTGTCCGTGGGTATATCTCAGGAGCTGCGGTCCTGATTATGATCGGCCAGCTTCCCAATGCGACCGGCACGGCTAGCATTGTGGGTAATCCCGCCCAGATGATCGGCGGCTGGCTGTCTTCGCTCTCGGAAGTCCGGTTGCTCGCCGTCCTTTTCACTCTCGGCACAATTGCCTGTGTCCTGTATCTGCGTCATTTTTATCCCCGTCTGCCAGCCGCGATTATCGCCCTGGGGCTCAGCATCGTTGTGGCACGCGTCTTTCAGTTGTCTGACGCTGGGCTCCCATTGGTTGCCGACCTCGCCCCTCTACCAGCCGGTCTGCCACCGTTCACCGTACCGCACCTGGCTCAGTGGGCGGGCCTACTCCCGACGGCGATTGCTTGTGCCGTCCTGTCCCTGGTTGAGTCCAGTTCCGTAGCCCGTACGCTTGCGGCCCGGTCGGGGCAGCGGCTTGATATGGCCGCCGAATTTTCGGGCCAGGGGCTGGCGAACATCGCAGCGGCTTTCTCGGGCGGCTACCCGGTCAGCGGCAGTCTGGCTCGTTCGACTTTAAATCAGCAAGCCGGTGCCCAGAGTCGTCTGTCGGCGCTGTTTTGCGGACTGTTAATGCTGGCCGTGCTGCTCTTTCTCGGACCTGTGGTCAATCAGACGCCGATTGCCAGTCTGGCCGGTCTGTTGTTCATCCTGGCCTCCGATCTCATCGACAGGGGTCGTATTCGTATGATACTGCGCGGTACCCAAGGCGACCGGATGGCATTTCTCGCCACGCTCGTCGGGACGTGGCTCGTGCCGCTCGACCAGGCCATTTATATTGGCGTCGGGATCAGCATTCTCCTCTTTTTACGTCGCGTCCGCCTGCTCACTATCCGGGAGATGATAATAGGCGAGAAAGGCCGCTTTCGGGAGCGAGAAATTGACCATGAGCAGGAAGAGCGGGGGCAGCATTGCCCCGCCATTCGCATTCTCAACCTGACAGGCCCATTATTCTTTGCGGCATCTGGAGAGCTCCAAGCCGCGATTGAGCGAATGAATGCCGAGCCTCACGTCCGCGTCATTATTCTCCGCATCCGCCAGACGCAGGGTCTGGACATCACCATCGCCAGCCTGCTCGAATCTAGCCAGCGTCAGTTGAAAAGCGCCGGCAAAACCCTCCTCGTCCTGGGTCTGCGGCCCGACGCCATGCAGTTATTTGAAAAAACCGGTATCGCCGAGCGTATCGAACCGGCGAATCTCTTTCCTGCCCAATCCGGCTGGTTTACCGCCATGGAGGCGGCTCTCCGCCGCGCCCTTACACTGGCAGGGGAGCATAGCTGCGGCACGCACTGTCCGTTTGCCGCATATCTCGCCGCCCAAGAGGCACTTCGGGGTAATCCCACAGCATCACATTGACAGAAGGCATGCCTATCTGAAAACCGCCAGTCCCAGTCTCAGAGCAACCGGCATTCCAAAATCCCCTTGCCTTGGCCTCTGCGTCTGGTTACGTTGATGCCGTCTTGTAGGAGGGGTTCGCACCCAGGGGAAGGATGTCACCGGATGTCGCAGTACGTCGAAGGACCAGACGCAGGTCTTATTGTTGAAGACCGTGCCCAACTCATCGAATACTTTTTTGACGCCGCAAAGCCCCGAGCAGACTGGCGTATTGGCACAGAGTACGAACTGCTCGGCGTGTCACGTCGGAGTGGGCGCGCCGCGCGTTACTCCGGTCGACGCGGCATTGAGTATATCTTGAGCCGTCTGGCCGACTCCCTGGAATGGGAACCCCAGGAAGAAGAAGGCCGCATTATCGCCCTTCAAGGGGAGCGCGCCAATATCGCACTTGAGCCCGGCGCACAACTCGAACTCTCCGGCGAACAGTGCGAGACCGTCCATTGTGCGGACAAAGAACTCCGTCGCCATCTCACCCATCTGCTGCCCATTGCGGACGAACTGGACATTGATTTCGTGAACCTGGGAGTCCAGCCGGTCAGCCCGCTCGACGACATCCAGTGGATTCCCAAAACACGCTATCAGATCATGGCCCCATATATGGAGAAGGTTGGCACGCTGGGGCATCGCATGATGAAGCAAACTGCTTCCATTCAGGTCAATTTTGACTTCAGCGACGAAGCCGATGCCATGCTGAAGTTCAAGACCAGTATGGGACTCGTGCCCATCCTGTCCGCCATGTTTGCCAACTCTCCGATTTCAGATGGCAGTCTGAACGGTTTTATGACCATGCGCGGCCACGTCTGGACCGAGACGGACAAACGCCGCTGTGGTTTGCTGCCCTTTGCCTTTGCCGACGCTCCGACATTTGAAGACTATGCCGAATACGCGCTGAATATTCCCATGTATTTCATCGTGCGCAAAGGTCAGTGGATCAATATGACCCATATGTCCTTTCGCCAATTTTTGGAGGAAGGGCATGAAGGTGAACGCCCTACCCTGGAGGACTGGAGCATTCACCTGACGACCCTCTTTCCGGAAGTGCGGATCAAAAAATACCTGGAGATCCGCTGCTTCGACAACCAGCCGTTTGAATACATGCTGGCCGTCCCGGCCCTCACCAAGGGCATCTTTTTTGATACCGACCCCTTGCTGGCCGCCTGGGATCTGGTCAAAAAATGGAGTTGGGACGAACGCCTCGAAGCCTATCATCAGGCCCACCGCCAGGCCCTGGGTGCACGCGTACGGGGCATCCGCTTGCTCGATCTGGCCAAAGAACTGGTCGCGATTGCCTGGGAGGGCCTGGAGCGCCATAACGACTGCAACGCGGCCGGAGCAAATGAGACCATCTATCTTGAGCGGCTGCGTGATGAGATCGACAAGGGCCAATGTCCGGCCTATCGCGTGATTGAAGAGTGGATGACCCACTGGAACTACGACGCTAAGCGCCTCGTTGACGGAACGGCCTACCGGCTGCCGGACGAGGACGAATAAGCAGTAGTCCCTCCCTCAACACCGCTTGCCTCTCCCCACCACACTGCCGAGGACCGCGGCATAACGGCCCTACCTTCTCTTGAAGTTACACCGAGCCGTCAACGCGCACGGTTAGAACATCAACGTTGTGATACTGTTGGTGTCGTACAGATGAAGCGAAGTGGCGCAGCAAACGCAGCGAGAGTTCACGCTCGTTTGGCGTTTCCACATGTTCTCCAAGCAAGGCCATATGGTCTTCAAGGTTTTCCTCGCCAATCGCCGCCATGAACTCCAACTCCACGGCACCGCCGTCCTGACGCGCGATCACGTGCAAACGGCGTCCCGCGTGAGTCGCTGAGTCCTCCCTTTGTTGCACCAGACTCAGCAGCGCTTCCTCGCCGATCAAACCCAGGCGTTGGGTCGCCTCCGCGCTCCACCTCAGTCGGGAGGCACACTCGCTAAGAAAATCCTCAAGCTGCGGCAGGCTCTCGATTGCCAACTCCATTTCAAGATGTCTGCGGCGGGGGCCGGTCAACTCCATGAATGCGGTTAATCCCACCACCATGAGACCCCCCGCAGTGATGCCGTCGCTCAGGAGCAGTGCCCAGGCCCCACTCAGATAGTCGGGGAAAATGGCCTGATACTGGAAGCCTACCCCAACCCAGAACGACACGCCGGTTACTAGCGCTTTACGGTAGTCACTCCCCCCTTGAAGAATAAGCTGCATCCCCTGATTCAGTATGGGTCCAAACAGAATAATGAGATAGGCGGCAGCCACCGAACTCGGAATGGCGATCAACACGGCCATCGCCTTCGGCAGGAACGCCAAGGCGAAAAAGACGATGCCGATGCAGATCCCGACACGCCGCGCGGCCACACCGGTCAACTCCACAAACGGCGCGCTTGATGGAGCGGTCCCACTCGGTATCGTCCCAGCGAGGCCACACAGCAGATTGCCCAAGCCGACGGTGGCAACCGCACCCTGGACCGAGCAAAGATCGGTCGCCCGCCGTCTGCGCCACGAGACTCGCTGCGTGGCAACGGCATGGCCGAGGGTCCCTGTTGTGCCGATCAGTGCCACAAACAGGAACCCCGGCAGGAGAGACCAGAAGGCAGGACTAAACGTCAGCCCCACCCCTGGCCAGGCATTGGTGGGAAAACCGATCCAGGGCGCGGCTAATATCTGTTCGGTATCGTACAGACCAAACGGTGCGGCCAGTGCGCAGCCTAGCGCGATCCCAATGAGCGGCGCCCATGGTCGCCATGTCGCTGGAGCCCGTAGCGAGATCGCCAAAGCCACGACAAAGGTGACCACCGCACTCGTCGGGACCGCAGCCCACGGCGTCCCTTCCGGCACCTCGCTCAGCATCCGAAAGACCGCCGGCATGATGGAAACAGGTATCAGGGCGAGAATCGTCCCGGTCACCACCGGCGTGATGAAGCGCCGGAGCAAGGAGAGACGGGTAGCCAGCGCAAACTGAAATAGCGAGGCAACAATAAGCAGGGTCGCCATCAGGGACGGACCGCCTTCAACGAGCGCCGTGATACATACGCCGATGAAGGCGCTGCTGGTCACCATGGGGAGCACATATCCGGAGCCAAAGCGCCCGATGCGGAAAACCTGCAATACCGACGTCGCGGCATTCACCGCAAACAGCGCAAAGATGCTCCAGGACAGATAGGTTTCGTCCTGATTCGCCGCCCGCATGATAATGGTCGGGATGAGCACCAGACCGGGGCTCATGATCATCGCCCTTTGAAAGCTGAGCCCAAAGGCGAGCGTATACGGTGGGCGTTCATCAGGTTCGTAGAGGAGAGAAGGCATCAGCTACCCTTATTCCATGCATAGTCTTGTCCCAGCCGGCTTAGCGCAGGGCCGGTGGTAATGCACTTGGCGCAAACATCACTTTCGCCGAAGCATCCCTTTTCCATGGCGAACTTACCTACATTCATCACATCTCACCCCCGTACGCCAGCACAGCGCCTCCCCATCTAACCCCCATTCCCTTTTCTGTTTCCCCCCTCCGCGTTTCGTGTTATGAAGCCGGTACACAACGATTGAAATAAGGAGGGTCGTATGGATATTCCCAAAGACAAGCTCCTCTGGATTTATGAGCGCATGCAGCTCATCCGGGTGTTTGAAACCAGGGTCAGTACCGAGTTTGGGAAGGGAAAAATTCCAGGCTTTGTGCATCTCTATGCCGGGGAAGAAGCGGTCGCGGTCGGGATTTGTGCCAATCTCACGGACGCCGATTATATGACCTCGACTCATCGGGGACACGGACACTGTGTGGCAAAAGGGGTGGACGTGCGGGGCATGATGGCCGAGCTGTTTGGCAAAGCCACCGGGATTTGCAAAGGCAAGGGTGGCTCCATGCATATCGCCGATATGGACAAAGGCATGCTGGGCGCCAACGGGATTGTCGGCGGAGGGCCGCCACTGGCCTGCGGGTCCGGCTTGACCGCCAAAACCACGGGCACTGACCAGGTGACGATCTGCTTCTTCGGTGATGGGGCCTCAGAACAAGGCACCTTGCACGAGAGCCTCAACCTAGCCGCAATCTGGAAGCTGCCGATCATTTTTGTGGCCGAAAATAACGGCTATGCTGAGTCTACGCCGGCGCATTATCATTGCAGTGTCGAGAATATCGCCGACCGCGCTGCGGCGTACAACATGCCGGGCGTCACCATAGACGGGAACGACCTGTTTGCCGTGTATGAATCGGCGCATGAAGCCGTTGCGCGAGCCCGGGCCGGACAGGGGCCGAGCCTTCTGGAATGCAAGACCTATCGTCATCACGGCCATTTTGAGGGCGATGCGCAGACCTATAAAATCGCCGAAGAAAACGAGCGCTACCGCAACGAACTCGATCCGATCAAGCGTTTCACGGACGCAGTTCTGTCTCGTGGCCTAGTGTCCGAAGCCGAGATGGCGGATATCGATGGGCGGGTCAATACCGCGATTGACGAAGCCGTCACATTCGCGGAAGACAGCCCCTTCCCCGAGGTCCAGGAAACCTTCACTGATGTGTATGTGAGTTATTAGGAACTTGCGGAGAAATACTATGGCAGAGCGAGAATTGAATTTTGGTGAGGCGCTGAATGAAGCCATGCGTCAGGAGATGCAGCGCGACCCGAAAGTGGTGATCATGGGCGAAGATGTTGCGGGTGGAGCCGATATCGATCACCTCGAAGGCGACGAAGCTTGGGGTGGCGTCCTGGGCGTGACAAAGGGCCTAGTCAAGGAATTTGGCCGAGAGCGCGTGATCGATACGCCCATCAGTGAGTCCGGTTTTATTGGCGCGGCGGTTGGTGCTGCGGCTACCGGCCTGCGGCCCATTGCCGAGATGATGTTCGTCGGGTTCATGGGCGTGTGTTTTGATCAGCTTTTGAACCAGGGCGCGAAACTCCGCTATATGTTTGGCGGCAAAGCAAAAGTCCCGCTTGTGATTCGGACCATCTGCGGAGGCGGCTACCGCGCCGCGGCCCAACACTCTCAGGTCTTACATTCGCTGTTTACCCATATTCCCGGCCTCAAAACGGTCGTCCCCTCGACGCCATATGATGCCAAGGGCCTGCTGATTTCGGCCATCCGGGACGACGACTTGGTGATCTTCTTTGAGGATATCACCTTCGGCGGCATCAAGGGCAGCGTGCCGGAGGAAGACTACAGCATTCCGTTTGGAAAGGCGGACATTAAGCGGGCTGGTGAGGATGTCACAGTCGTAGCTATTGGCAAGATGGTCCATCATTCCCTGGCCGCAGCTACGGAGTTGGAAAAACAGGGCAAAAGCGCGGAGGTGATTGATCCTCGCACCCTCTCGCCCTTTGACGAAGACACGGTTCTGGCCTCGGTCGAAAAGACGGGGCGCTTGGTGATCGCCGACGAGTCGCACCCGCGCTGCAACGTGGCAACCGATATCGCGGCCATGGTCGCGGACAAGGGGTTTGATTACCTGAACGCGCCCATAAAAATGGTGTCGGCCCCTCACACCCCGGTGCCGTTCAGCCCGCCCTTGGAAGATCACTATCTGCCCAACCCGCAGAAAATCAGCGAGGCAGCACTGGGACTGTTTTAGGAATGAGGGACAGGGGATTAGGTTTCCCCAATCCCCTGTCCCCAACTCCCAACCCCTAACCCCTATTTTCCATGTCATCCGTCGGTATTATTGCAAACCCGCGCGCGGGCAAGGACATCCGCCGCCTTGTAGCGCATGGATCCATCCTCGATACCCAGGAAAAAGTCTATATCGTCCGGCGGGCCATTCTCGGTATTCAGGGCGCCGGGGCGAACGAAGTGGTCCTCTTTCCTGACCCGGCCAATATCTTTACCAAAGCGCTGTCCGGGATTGAGAACGAGCTGCGTCTCACCACTCGTTTTCTTGAAATGTCGATCTTCGATGAGGCCAGCGATTCGACCCGGGCGGCGCAGCTGATGCGCGAGCAGGGGGTGGCCTGCGTCATCGTCATTGGTGGCGACGGCACCAATCGGGTGGTCACCAAAGGCAGCGGCAGCATGCCGCTCGTTCCGCTTTCAACCGGAACGAATAACGCCTTTCCCCAGTTTTTGGAGTCCACTCTGGCGGGCCTGGCTGCGGGCTATTACGCGGTCCGACATTTCTCCCCGGAAACGTGTACCCGCCCGACCAAGCGGCTTAACCTGTACCGGAATGGGACGCTCGAAGACATAGCCCTGGTTGATGCGGCCGTGTGTGACTATCAGTTTGTTGGCGCCAGGGCCGTGTGGGAGGCCGAGCGTCTCAAAGAACTCTTTCTCACCCAAGGCCAACCCACGAATATCGGCCTGGCCTCAATCGGCGGCAGCCTGCATCCGATCCGTCCGGCTGACGACGCCGGACTGTATGTCCGCTTCGGGGGCGATATCCGCTCCATCAACGCGCCCATTGCCCCCGGGATGGTAGTCCCCGTCTCTATCCAACACCATGGCCTGATGGAGCTTGGCACTCGGATGCCTGTCACTTTTACGCCCTCGATTATCGCGCTCGACGGGGAGCGTGAGCTGGTTGTGAATGTAGACGACCGGTGGGAGATTGAACTCTCGTGGGATGGCCCGCGCGTACTGGATATTGAAAGGGTCATGGACGCTGCCCGGCAGTAGGGAGTCTGTTGGGTCTGTTGAGTCTATGGAGTCTATGTAGTCGGACCCAATCGACTCAAAGGACCCAATTGACTATATTGACCCAGGAAGACGCGCCGCATGAGAATCGTTCTGTGCTCCACCCATTTCCCCCATTGTTCCGAGACGCTCCGACACCATCTGCCGAATGACACCATCATTGCCTGCCCGGCAGAGGAGGTACTGAGTACAACGCGCGACGCCGATGTGGTTGTGCCGACCATGCACCGCGTAGACGCGGAAATTATTCGAGCCACCTCGGCCCGCATGATCCACCAATTCGGCGTTGGGCTCGAAGGCGTGGATATTCCGGTTGCGACCGAACAAGGTATCTATGTGGCCAATGTCCCGGGCCAGGAAGGAGCGGGCAACGCCGCCTCAGTCTCGGAGCATGCCATCTTTCTCATGCTCGCCTTAGCCCGAAAATTTCCCCAGGCGGCTGAAAACGTACGGAGCGGTGTCTTTGGCTCCCCTATGGGTAAGGGACTGCTGAATAAGACGGCCGCCATTCTCGGCGTCGGGAGTATCGGGACGGAACTGGCCAGTCGCCTGCGCCATTTTGACGTGCGTCTGCTGGGCCTGAAACAACACCCGTCCGAACGCATCAAAGAAGAATACGGGTTTGACTTCCTTGGTGGGCCGCCCGACCTCAGTCACGTCCTGGCAGAAGCCGACTTCGTTGTCCTGGCCCTTCCGGTTACGCCCCACACGCGGGAGGTCATCAATGCCCAGGCCCTCGCCAGTATGAAGAACACGGCCTACCTCATCAATGTTGGGCGCGGCCCGGTCATCGATCATGATGCCCTGGTGACGGCCCTGGCCAATAAAGATATCGCCGGAGCAGCCCTAGACGTTTTTTGGGACGAGCCGACCGACCCGGCCGACCCACTGTTCCAACATAATGTGATTGCCACACCCCATACCGCGGGCGTGACCGACTTATCATATAACGATATCGCGCGCGGTCTGGCCGCCAATGTCAACCGCCTACGCGCCGGCGAGCCGCCCATCAACTGTGTCAATCTGACGGAAGTTCAAGCCAAATAACCCCCTGCTCTATGCGTTGTTCTCAATCAGTCCGGCTGATTTCCATTGGAGCCCTACTTTCCCTGCTCCTGGCCTGCACCGACTCGACGCCGTCCAAGCCGCCTCGCCAACCCACCCCACTCGACCTGTCTACGGTGGGCACGATTTCCGGGAGCGTCCATTTCGAGGGTCCCGTGCCGGAACAAAGCGTGCTGCAACTCGGCGGTTGGTCGGAATGTGCCGTCCAACACAAAGGGACAGTCTACGCCGGCGATGTACTGGTCACCAACGGCAAACTGCAAAATGCCCTGGTATATATCAAAGACGGTCTGGGCGAGCGGGTTTTTGCCGTTTCTGAAGAGCCGGTTGAAAACGACCAAAAAGGCTGTATCTTTCTGCCGCGTATTATGGCGATTCGGGTCGATCAACCGGTTCGCTATCTCAATAGCGACCCCATGGCCCACAATGTCCACGGGCTGCCGCGCAATTCATCACACTGGAATTTCAGTCTGGGGCTCAAGGGTACCTCGCGGAGCATAACCATTGATGCGGAGGAAGTCGGCATTGAGGTCAAGTGTGACATCCACGGCTGGATGCGAAGTTATCTGGGCGTGTTCGACCACCCGTATTTTGCCCTGAGCGATCAGGACGGAGCCTTCAGGCTCCACAACGTCCCACCGGGCGAGTACACCATCACAGCCTGGCATGAGCGATTTGGCATGCGCTCACAGAAGATTGCTCTGCCTGAAAAGGGAGAGGCAAAGGTCGTACTGACGTTTCAATCAGACGCGTATCAGAAGTAGCTCGTCACTCCTCTACCGGCCAGTCCTTAGCGACTTTTCCGCTGACCTGGAAAACCAGATGATAGGCCAGACCGAAGCCGAGCCCCAAGACAATAATCAGCCATAGCGGTCCAAAGGTAATCGACGGATAATGCCCGGAGCCGGTGAACATGCCGAACAGCATGGGGACGGACAGAAAGGTGTTTGTGCGAGAGGCGAGTAATGCCCGTTTGGGCAGCGCCGGGTCCGGCGCCTCGCCCTTGACCGTAGCGGTAATGATCTGCTGCTGAGCCGGCCAGATAATGAACCAGACGTTAAACCACATGATCGTACCGAACAGCGCACCCATGCTGATCCACAGCCCCGCACTCGATCCGAACAGACCGGCATCGCCGGTAAAGCCGCTCCCCAGCAGGAAATATTTCCAGAGAATCATCAACAGTCCGGACAGAAAGGTGAACATGGCTCCCCAGCGGAACCACCACAGCGTGCGCGGCATGATCTGCGGCACAACCTGTTTGCGGACATCCGCTTCGAGCGCGCCCTGAAAGTGGGCGTTAATCAGATTGAAATAGTACAGCAGTCCGATCCAGGTAATACCGGCCAATAAGTGAATCCAGCGGAATAGTGCTTGGAGAATATCATCCATCGTCTTCCCTCCGTGTGCCTCTTATTTTTCTCCCGTACCACCACTAAAGACCGTCGCGGATCGTCAGTCAATAACAGAACAGCGTAACCGGTGAAGAAAAAGGACTATCTCAGGACGAAACGCTTCGCTAAGGAAAGAAACGAGAATCACATGTGCTCGGGCGCAAAGGGGGAAATCGCGTGCAATATCTTCTGATTGGATTGGGAGGCTTTTTCGGTGCAAACGCACGCTTTCTGGTTTCGAGTTGGGCGGCACGGCTTCTGGGAGCCAATTTTCCATACGGGACGTTTCTGGCCAATATCAGCGGGAGTTTTCTCTTGGGTGTCACCCTCGCCGTTCTGCATGACCGGGCGCTCTTGGCATCTCCACAGCGACATTTTTTCGTCGTTGGGTTTCTGGGCGCCTATACCACCTTCTCGACGTTCGCGTATGAATCCATGCAGTTGTTTCAGAACGGTAGCGTTCTGCTCGGTGTGTTGAATATTGTTGGCAGCGTGATGGTTGGCCTGCTGGCCGTTGTGTGTGGTTTCTGGATTGGCAGATTATTGTAAACACCCGCGGCTTCCATTACCTATGCATGACACAGACTTGTTCCACAGGTCATACCCGGGAGAGAAGGAACGTCGATGGAACATACTCCGCCAGGCTGGACCGAACCTGAAACCGTGGCCGTTCGTCCGGAGGCTACTCTTGACCTGAACGTGGTGGATACCTATGTGCGAGCACGTCTACCCAAGGCTGACGGCCTGCTGACGGTTGTGCAATTTGCCGGTGGACATGCCAATCTGACCTATCTGGTGCGTTTTGGTGCTCACGAATACGTCCTCCGCCGCCCGCCCGGCGGTCCACTGGCCGTAGGGGCCTATGATATGGCTCGGGAATTTCGGGCGCTGTCTGCCCTGTGGCCAGTTTTTTCACCGGCCTCGCGGCCGTATTTTTTTTGTGACGACACAAGCGTCCTGGGTGCACCGTTTTTTGTCATGGAGCGCAGAAGCGGCCTGGTTATCCATAAAGACCTGCCGGCGGAGCAGCTTGGTCGGCCGGACGTGTATACCCGCCTGAGTGAAGCCGTTGTGGACACCTTGGTTGACTTCCACGCAGTGGATTACCAGGCGGTCGGACTCGAAACCTTGGGCAAACCCCAGGGATTTGTCGAACGCCAAGTCCACAACTGGCGTAAGCGCTGGGAGTCAGCCAAGGTCGAAGAACTCCCGCTTATGGACGAACTCGGGCAGTGGTTGGCTGGCCATGTGCCCACCTCGCCTCCTTCGACCCTGCTGCACAATGACTATAAGCTCGACAATCTGATGGTCGATCCAATAGACATCACCCGGATTATTGCTCTCTTTGACTGGGACCAATGCACGCTCGGCGACCCACTCATCGACCTGGGCCTGTTACTCAATTATTGGACCCAGCACGATGACCCGCCAGACCGACGGGAGATTGCCCAAATGCCCGTTTTACCGGGGTTCTTATCTCGAGACGAAATCGTTCAGCGCTATGCTCGGCGGAGTGGCCGTGACATCGGCAATATCAGATTTTATGAGACCTTCGCGCTGTGGAAAACAGCCGTCGTGGGTATGCAACTCTTTGTGTTGTACAAGAACGGCCAACTCAGGGATGAGCGGCTCAGCGATTTTGATCGCCGCGCCGTCATCCTGGCTGAGACCGCGCATGCGGTCGCTCATCCCGGCCAGTTTTGATACAAACGAGTCGGTATTTTTCGTATAGACTAATTGGTTGCGACCAGGCATGAGCAACACATTGTTTGCACGATTCGGTTGTCTGCTGATCTGCTGTCTTGTTTTAAGCCAGTGTACACCAGCACGCCGCCTGCCGCCGCCTGCACCTCAGCCACTCAGTGTGATCCCACCGTCCCCGCCGCCGACACCGCCAGTTTCGGCAGAAGAGCTGCTCAACCGGTTCAACATATCTCTGGACCGGGCGTAATCCGGGTGGGGTTACGCCTGGCGCATTGACCCTGCGGGTAAATACCCAGGGAGGTTACTGAGCGGAGGTTTGCGTCTCCTGCCCTGGAGCAGAATCCGCAGTGTGTAACGGACAGGTCTGCCCAATCTCCAGACCGAGCACATGAATCAATCGGCCGTAGCCGACAAAGGTCACAATCCGCCAGCCCAGTTCCAGGATTTCCGGCTCGGTAAAATGCTCGCGTAAAGCATCAAACAGCGCAGGTGAAGCCAGGCGGTGATCTCCGGCCAGAATATCCGCAAAGCGAATCGCGGCTTTCTCGCGCGGCGTAAAGAGTTCACTGGTTTCGTACTGGGGTAGCTCCGCAATCAGTTCTTCCGTCACTCCTTGTTGCCTTGCCAAGGCAAACCGGGCGTGCATTCATAAATTGCAGTCGTTGCGCTCAGCCACCTTGAGGCGGGCCAACTCGGTCAGTTTGACGTCAACCTTGCCCCGTTCGCCTGACACCAACGGGAAATAGAAATTGATAAACGACTTGAACACCTCAGGCGCATGGGCAAATACCTGTACGAACTCCGACCCTCCGAGTTCCTGGTCGTACTCGCGCATGATTGCCTGGAGTTCGGCGTCAACCTGCTCAAAGGGAACCTTGCTCACCCGATCCATAGCACTCCTCCTGCTTTTAGTCTTTTTCCTCTCTTCTGCGATTTTTGAGCAAAAAGCAAGCGCTGGGCCGGCACGCCGATGAAAAGAGGAAACGTGTCCTCCGACAGCCTGGGAATGCGGGACACGTTTCCTCTTTGTCGCATTGACAGGCAGTTGTGTTTTCTGAACCATAAGAGACCAGCATGCCCGTCTACCAACTGACTGAGGAACTCGTCTTTCCCAATCCCGAATGGGCCAACCCGGAAGGGCTGCTGGCGGTCGGCGGGGACCTGGGTCTCAAGCGGTTATTGCTGGCCTATCAACTCGGTATTTTTCCGTGGTATAGCGACGATTCTCCGATTCTGTGGTGGAGTCCGCCGCAACGCTGTGTCATCGACCCGGACGGGTTTCATATCTCCCGCAGTTTGCACCGGCTGCTCCGGCAGGAGCGCTTTTCGGTCACGTTTGACCGGGCCTTTGAAGAGGTAGTCTACGCCTGCGCGGAAACGCGGATTCGGAACGGAGAAGGGACCTGGATTACCCCCGACATGCTGACCGCTTACTGCGCCCTGCATGAAGCCGGCTTTGCCCACTCGGCCGAGGCCTGGGACAACGGTGAGCTTGTCGGAGGGATTTACGGAGTGAGTTTGGGTCGCGCGTTTTTCGGCGAGTCGATGTTCAAACGCGTGGCCAATGCCTCAAAAGTCGCCTTCTGCCGCTTAACCCAGCAGCTCCACCAATGGCAGTTTCAATTGATCGACTGTCAGATCGTTAATCCGCATTTGCAACGGCTCGGAGCGTATGAAATTCCACGCAGCGTTTTTCTCCAGCGCCTCGCCGAGGCCCAGCAGTTCCCGACCCGGCGCGGGAAATGGTGAGGCGCTTGAACCAAGGCCTTCCCACGGATGCGACCCGCAAAGCCTGAGTGTGGAAAGTGTGACAGTATTCAGGAGATGTCCCAGTGTTCCTCGTCGAAGTCCATTAGAAACTTAGAGGGATAGGACCGATCACCAATAACCAGTAGGCGACGCATAGCGCGGCTGCAAGCAACGAAAAAAGTTCTCTTCAACCGCTTGTCGATTTCTTCTTGATCCGAGCCACCACGTGCAGACCAGGGGAAATCTTGGTTGAGTCCGACGACAGCCACAACCGGGAATTGTAAGCCTTTGGCGGCGTGCATAGTCACCACCTTAACGCCAGGGTGACCGATATCCATGTTCTTGGATTCCATACTTTTGGCATTGAACTCGGGTGGTAGAGCCTGGGCTATTCGCTTGCAATCAGCATTTGTGGGGCACAGTACTGCAACGGAATCATAGCCAACCCGTTCCTTGGGAAGAGAGCTTGTGACCCAATCCTTCAGAACAGCGGCTTCTTGTGTATATGTGTCAACCAAGCGTAACGCAGGGATGTCACCGTGTCGTACCGGCTGGTCGTTGATCGTCTCGTCATCGACATCCTCGTCGGCGACGAGCAGAGGGCGGATAGCGTCAATGATCTCGTGCGTCGTGCGATAATTTCGCCGGAAGATTGTTGAACGCCCCTGAAAATTGAGATCTTCCGACACACGCTTCCAAGAAAAGCCGGATGGATAGATCGACTGGTTTCTATCAGCTGTCAAGAAAACATTCTTCGGATCGAGTGCCAGCTTCTTGCACATCCGCAGAGTCACTGGCTCAATGTCCTGGGCCTCGTCGATAAAGACATAATCGTATCTGGGCTGTATTGATTTGAGAGCCGTCGCAAACTGCTGCGACGGAAGACAGAGCTTTTTTTTCTCCAGTTTCTTCTCTGCTTCGAGAGAAAAGGCCCATATTTGCTGACGTTGATTCCTGCCGAGTCTTCGTCCCCGACCAATCCGCTCGAAGGACGCATACTCTTCCGGGCTGGCAATCCCAGCGCCGATGAGTACTGAGTTCAATTCATCATATAGGAATTCATGGTCGTCCATATCGAAGCTGAAAACTTCATCCCTAGATACAATAGCTTCCAAGCATGCTTCGACAATAGCTCGCCAATCCGAGGACTTGGCTCCATAGATAACTCGACGATTCCAGCCCAACGGCAAGCAATCTCTGACGAGTTTGTCTACATTAACGATATCAACTTGCTGCCGAGCAGGCTCGACTCTTAGCGCTTTAAGCAGATGAGATGAGGCATTGACCAAGGACTTGGTATATGTCGTCAGAAGAATCCGTAGGGGTTTTGACTCTAATTGTAACATCGCTTGATTGGCTCGAAGCAGGTTTCTGATGCAGTAAAGTGCTACCGTAGACTTTCCCGACCCGGGGCCACCCTTGACGAGCCACGGTCCTTGGAGATTGTTGTCGTTGAATCGTTCCGTCAACGGTTTTTGGGCGTTGTCAAGAGCGAGCAGGAACGAATCGAGAGATCGGGCACCCTGGGCGAATTGTTGAAACGCTTCAGCCGAGTCCACTACACGTTTCGACTCGTTCACGATCTTCTCAATGTTTGACGGCCAAAGAGCCTCGGTTATCTTTTCTTTAACGTCATTCGGAACGGGGCAGTTGAGCAGTTGCTCTTCCGTTCGACATTTCAAAAGTTCCGAACGATGGGATGGTTCAATGCTCAATGTATCAATCAACTGCGCATCGAAGGTGTCGGGTAACAGAGCATCGGCAATACCCTTAGGTTCTGGGGGTGGGGATTCGTTCAGGCTCTGTTGGAATGCCCGCGCGAACTCTTCCGGCTCAGGCTGATGCTCCAACAAATGATGAATCTGTTCATTGGCAACGATGCGCGCAGAGGGCTGATCTTTTTCCGTGTTGTGGCCGAGCTGGTTATACACATTAGCACGGGGTCCGACGATCAACAGGGTGACGACTTTGGAATCCCGGTCAACATGATAAATAGCTCGGTGGTCCTGAATACGCAGTCGGTAGAGATCTTTCCAACCTTTTAGTTTCTTTATCGCGGGAGGTTCATGGACCGCAGGGTTGTTCCGCAGTCGATCATGGCCCTCCTTCACAAGCCTCGTCCGTACTTTTTGAGGAATCGACAGAAGATTAAGCTGAAGAGTGTCCGGTATATGGAGCTTGTACACCCTCTCTTCCCTCCTTCAGTCTACATTGGAAAGAGTGAAACTATGGGACGTCGGCTTGATTAAGGTTCACAGATCAATACTACAGCCCCAATACGTCTTTCATCGAATACAGCCCGTTGGGCTGATTCGCCAACCACAGGGCTGCCCGGACCGCGCCACGGGCCAGGCATTCACGGTTCAGGGCGCGATGGGTCAGCTCCAAGCGCTCGCCAAAGCCGGCAAAGTGCACGGTGTGCTCGCCCACCGTATCGCCGCCGCGTAAGGTCATCATGCCGATTTCTTCGTCGGTCCTCTGACCCGTAATACCTTGACGGCCATATTTGGCGCTCTGATCGAAATCCTTGCCCTGCGCCTCGGCAATAATCCGGCCCAGAGCGAGCGCGGTTCCGCTGGGTGCGTCGATTTTGAAGCGATGGTGCATTTCCACCACCTCGGGATCAAAGTCTTTGCCCACAATCCTGGCCACGTCCTCCACGACCTTCATTAAGACATTCACCCCAACGCTCATATTTGGGGCAATCAGGACCCGGCTCTGGGGAGCGATACGGTCCGCCTCGGCCCGTTGCTCAGCCGACAGACCCGTCGTCCCAATGGCAATGCCAGCGCCACTGGCGACGGCCGTTCGCAGATGGTCCATTGCCGCGTCAGCCAAGGTAAAGTCCAGAGCAACAGTATTCGGACCAACCACCGCCGCATAATCACTCGTCACCGGCACCCCGAGAGATCCGATACCGGCGGTTTCGCCGGCATCGGAGTCAAGGGCGGGATGGCCGGCCGCCTCGATTGCGCCAACGAGTTGAGCGTCAGGATGTTCGTGAATGAGACGCACCAGCATTTTTCCCATACGCCCGGCCGCACCACAGATGACAATATTCGTTCCCATATCTCTTCCCCTATTTTGCCCCGTATAAAGAAAACCCCTTCACCCTGGCCAGAGTGAAGGGGCAAGGACGCGTTTATTTAGCCTTGCTAAATCAGCTCGTATTTCTTGAGAATGGCTTTCAGCCTTTCCTTATTGGCGTCGGCCATGGGGGCCAGCGGCTGACGCAGTTCGGCTTCACACATGCCCATCAGCGCCAAGGCGGTCTTGGCCGGAATCGGGTTGGTCTCGATAAACAAGGCACGGATGAGCGGGACGAGGCTGAGTTGCAGGGTGGACGCCTTGTCCCACTCCTTATTCAGCCCGGCGTTTGCCAGCTCGGCCATGGCCTTGGGCGCAACATTGGCTGCGGTGCTGATAACACCAGCGCCGCCCAGCGCCATCATGGAAAACGTGAGCGTATCTTCGCCCGACAAGACGGCCAGGTTGTCACCACAGGCGAGCCGGATGTCGATCACCTGATCGACTGAGCCGGAGGCTTCCTTGACACCAACAATGTTCTCGATCTGGGACAGACGGGCCATGGTCTCGGGCAGGATATTCGATCCCGTCCGGCTCGGGATATTGTAAAAAACAATGGGGAAGCCCTGGGCTGCCTCGGCCACCGCCTTGTAGTGCTGATAGATGCCTTCTTGCGGCGGTCGGTTATAATACGGCGAGATCATAAGCGCGCCATCGGCCCCAATTTCTTGGGCTTCGCACGTCATGTAGATGGCTTCCGCGGTTGAGTTCGACCCCGTCCCGGCCACTACGGGAATACGCTTCCCGGCAGCCTCGACAACCAGTTTGACCACCTGGGCGTGTTCTTGGTGAGAGAGCGTCGCAGACTCACCCGTTGTCCCACACGGAACGATCCCATGCGTCCCGCTTTTAATATGCCACTCAACCAGGTCTACCAACCGTTGCTCATCGACGGCATTGTTCTTGAACGGCGTAACCAGCGCAACCAGTGATCCTGAAAACATGCTGCCCTCCTGTTCTCTTTCGCGATCAAAGGGGAACGCCCATACTACTCGACTTCGACAATTCCTTCAAAGACTTCTTCCGCCGCGCCGGTCATATAGACGTGGTTATCTTCGGCACGCCATTCTATTTCCAGGTCGCCGCCCCGTAGGTGGACGGTGATCCGGCGCTCCGATTTCTCGTTCAGGACCGCGGCCACGGCCGCACCACAGGCACCCGTGCCACACGCCCAGGTCTCTCCGGATCCACGCTCCCACACCCGCATATTGAGCTCGGACGGACTGACCACCTGAATGAATTCGGTATTGACCCGGTTGGGGAAGAAATCGTGACTCTCAAACTGAGGACCGATTTTTTCCAGTGCTAAAGCCTCAACATCGTCGACAAAAGTGACGCAGTGCGGATTGCCCATGGAGACGCAGGTCACGGCATACGCGTGCCCGTCAACGTGCAGCGGTTGATTGACAATTTGGCCGGTTGCGGCAACAGGGATCCGCGGCCCGTCAAGGATAGGCTCGCCCATATCGACCGTCACGCGGGCCACTCTGCCATCTTCAACTTCGAGAAAGAGCACCTTCAGCCCAGCGTCGGTGTCCACTCGGAGCGGATTGTCGGTCGCAATGCCGTGGTCGTAGAGATATTTCCCGACGCAACGGATCCCGTTGCCGCACATCTCCCCGCGGCTGCCATCCGCGTTATACATCTCCATGCGGGCATGGGCCGTCTCCGACGGGCAGATCAGAATGAGCCCATCTCCACCTATACCC
This sequence comes from uncultured Binatia bacterium (SeqCode), assembly GCA_965243855.1. Taxonomy (GTDB): domain Bacteria; phylum Desulfobacterota; class Binatia; order Bin18; family Bin18; genus Bin18. The sequence continues at coordinate 2,219,623 of CBDEWE010000003.1, forward strand.
GTCCGGCGCTGACTCACCTGCCGGGCGACCCTGGCAGGATCGGAAAGCTGGGTGTCAAACGCGTTGACATAGATATAGTCGTTGCTGATGCCGTGCATCTTGGTAAACGGAAGCTTCATGCGTACTGCCTTCTATTGACTGCATACCGGCTAGGTCCCTCCGGTCTGCTCCTGCCAGACCAACTCAACCGTATTCGAGACATTGCCCAGATAGCCGTCCAAAGTAACGGCCAGGACGCGGTAGCGGTACAAGGTTCCGGTCGTCAGCGGCTCGTCCGTATAGCTGAACTTTTTCTCTTGTTGAAAGCGATCATGGTCTTCTACCGGAATCAGTGCCAGCCGGGCGAAGGGCTGCCTGCCTGCCCCGTCTCGTTGCGCCCGTAGTACCACAAATCCGCCTAGGTCGTCCATCTGGCTGCCATCGGCGTAGCGTTGGGGACGCCCCCAGCGTAGCATGACACCTCGCTCTCCTATGGTCAGAGCTAAATCACTAATCGCTTCGGGTGCAACGAGCGAAGGGGGACGAATATCGGTTTTATGTCCGCAGGCGGAGAACAGCATGAGCAGCGCCCCAACTCCAAGCAGACAGGCGAGAGCGTATTGCCTCAACACGGTCATACTCCTGCCGAGCGAAGCTGACGCCCAACGTTTTTTTGCGCAGTCCCGCCATAGGACTGGCGCCGCTCGACCGCGGCTTCCAGGCTGAGGCGTGGTAGCAGGTCGGCCTCGAACAGGGGGGAAAATTGCCGCCAGTCCTGAAGCGTCAACTGGTGGAGTTCTTTTCCCTCAGCCACACACCACTGGACCACCGCACCGACAACGCTATGGGCCTGGCGAAACGGCAGCTTCTTCTCAACCAGATAGTCGGCAACGTCGGTTGCCAGCATGAATCCGCCCAGCGCCGCCTCGGTCAGCCGCTCGGTACGGAAGCGCAACTGCCCCAGCATGGGCTCAAGAACAGTCAGAATGCCCTTGATCGTGTCTACCGTATCAAACAGCGGCTCCTTATCTTCTTGCAGGTCGCGATTATAGGTCAGCGGTAATCCCTTGAGCACGGTCAGCAGGGCGAACAGGTTACCGTACAGGCGGCCTGTTTTGCCGCGGATAATTTCCGGGACGTCGGGGTTCTTTTTTTGGGGCATCATGGAACTGCCGGTCGAAAAGGCCTCCGGCAAATCAATAAAACCGAATTCACTGCTCGACCACAGTACGAGTTCTTCGGACAAACGGCTGAGATGCATCCCCAGAATTGCTCCGCTGGACAGAAACTCGACCACAAAATCCCGGTCGGCCACCGTATCCAGACTGTTTTCACTCACCCGGGCAAAACCGAGCAACCGCGCAACATAGGCACGATCAATCGGCAGCGTGGTGCCGGCCAGCGCCCCGGCCCCCAAGGGCAGGACATTCACGCGCTCGCCGCACTGCTGCAAGCGTTCGGCATCGCGGCTGAACATCTCGTGGTAGGCGAGCAGATGGTGGGCCAGCAATACAGGCTGGGCACGCTGGAGATGAGTATAGCCGGGCAGCACAACGGCCCGGTGGCGCTTGGCCACTCTCGCCAGCCGTTTCTGCAAGCGAGTAAGGAGCTTGCCAATCGCCGCGATCTCATCGCGCACAAAGAGGCGGACATCCAGCAGGACCTGATCGTTACGGCTTCGGGCCGTATGCAGCTTGCCGCCGAGCGGGCCGATTTTTTCCGTGAGCCGCCGCTCGATGGCCATATGAATATCCTCGTCCGACGGCAGGAAGGGAAAACGGTCCCGCTCCAACTCACGCTCGATATTTTTGAGCCCGGTCAGAATTTTCTGTCCCTCGGCTCGACTCAGCAGCTTCTGTTTGACCAGCATCCGACAGTGGGCCACACTGCCCTGGACGTCGTAGCGGGCCAGACGTCGATCAAAGGCCAGCGAAGACGTGAAGGCTTCCATCCGCGGGTCGGCCGCGGCAGCAAATCGTCCAGCCCAGGCTTTTGTGCTTTTTGATTTCATCGAGACATACTGGGCGGGAACGCGCGGCTGACGCCATCCCGTCGATTCTTACCCATCGGGAGACGTTCGTCCCTACTTCTGGGCCAGCCTACGAATCCGCAAACGCAGGGAATTGAGGCGGATAAATCCTTCCGCGTCGGCCTGTTGATACTCACCACTCTCGTCAAAAGAGGCGACCTCAGGATTGTACAGGGTGCGATCGGATTTGCGACCCACGACCATCACATTGCCCTTATACAGCTTGAGCCGGACTGTGCCGGTGACGTTTTTCTGCGACTCATCAACAGCGGCCTGGAGCATCTCGCGTTCAGGCGCAAACCAATAGCCATAATAGATCATCTCCGCGTAGCGCGGGATCAGCGAGTCGCGCAAATGCACGACTTCGCGGTCCAGGGTCAGCGTCTCCAGCGCTCGGTGTGCCGCATGCAGAATCGTACCGCCGGGCGTCTCATATACACCTCGCGCCTTCATACCCACGTAGCGATTCTCGACCAAATCGCATCGCCCAATGCCGTGTTTTCCGCCCAGCTCGTTGGCTTTGGCCAGCAGGCGGGCCGGAGACAGAGCTTCACCGTTAATCGTTGTGGGATCGCCGGCCACAAAATCGACTTCAATATATTCCGGCTGGTCGGGGGCGTTCTCCGGCGAAACCGACAGCACGAACATATCTTCATACGGTTCCCGCCAGGGGTCCTCCAGGATGCCACCCTCAAAACTCAGGTGCAGCAGGTTGCGGTCCGTGCTGTAGGGCTTCTCCCGGCTGACCGGAATGGGAATCCGACGTTCTTCGGCATAGGCGATGAGGTCGGCACGGCCCTGCATATCCCATTCCCGCCAGGGCGCAATCACGGTGATATGCGGCTCCAGGGCATAATAGGTCAGCTCAAAGCGAACCTGGTCGTTGCCTTTTCCTGTCGCGCCGTGCGACACCGCATCCGCGTCTTCCTGGCGGGCGATTTCAATCTGGCGTTTCGCTATCAATGGCCGGGCGATAGACGTCCCCAGCAGGTAGCCGTCTTCGTAGGAGGTGTTGGCACGCAACATGGGAAACACATACTCACGCACAAACTCCTCGCGCAGGTCTTCGATGTAGACCGCGCTGGCCCCGACCGCCTTGGCGTTTTCTTCGACAGGTGCGAGTTCCTCCCCCTGGCCAAGGTCGGCGCAAAAGGCAACCACCTCGCAGCCATAGGTATCAATCAACCAACGCAGAATAACTGAGGTATCGAGTCCGCCACTATAGGCAAGCACGACTTTTTTCACATCTACCACAAGCGATTTCCTTTCAATCCAGACGGCTCAGCGCCGAAAAGAGTAAACGTGTTCAGCGTCTCATATCTATTGGAGAACACGTTCACTCTTTTTACCCTTGGAGCAGCCAGACCATAATAGCCTTTTGGATATGCAGACGGTTCTCGGATTGGTCAAAAACGACCGACTGTGGGCCGTCCAGCACGTCCGCCGTGATCTCCTCTCCCCGATGAGCGGGCAGACAGTGCATGACCAAGGCGTCCGGTTTTGCCAGGCTCATCACCTCGGCATTGACCTGATAGGCAGCGAACGCTTGGCGGCGAACCGCCCCTTCCTCCTCCTGGCCCATGCTTGTCCACACATCAGTATAGACCGCGTCGGCCTGACGCGCGGCCTCAGCCACGGTATGGGTGACCGTCACCCGCGCGCCGGCCTGACGCGTCTGCTCCAGGACAGCCCGGTCCGGCTCATATCCGGGCGGACAGGCCAACACAAAACGAAACGGTAGCTTCACCGCGGCGTGCAACCAGGAATGCACCATATTATTGCCGTCACCGACAAAGGCGATTTTGAGGTCTTCAAGAGTGTCCCGGTGTTCGATCAGGGTCAAACAGTCGGCTAGGACCTGGCACGGGTGAAGCAGATCGGACAACCCGTTGATGACCGGAATCGTTGCGGCCTGGGCGAGTTCGGTCAGCGCCTGATGTGAGAAGGTCCGAGCCATGATGAGATCAACCCAGCGCGAGAGGTTCTTGGCAACATCGGGAACGGTTTCCCGTGTACCCAGCCCGATATCCTGGGGTGAGAGATAAATCGCATACCCACCCAGTTGGTCCATACCGGCCTCGAACGTCACCCGGGTGCGCAAGCTGGGCTTCTCAAAAATCATCGCCAGCGTTTTGCCTGCCAGGATCGGATGCGGCCAGCCCTTTTGGCGGTCAGCCTTGAGCCGCCGCGCCAGCGAAAAGAGCGCCTCGACCTCGTCCTGGGTCAAATCGCTGATACTGATCAGGTCGCGTTTCATTGTTGGGCCAGTACTTTTTCAAGGATGTCCAGGCCTTCGTCGATCTCATCCTTGGTGATGATCAGCGGCGGGATGAAGCGTAGCACTTTTCCCGCGGCGCAATTGATCATCACCCCTTCGGTCAGACAGGCGTCCGCAATTTTTCCGCCTTCACGGTCGAGTTCAGCTCCCAGAATCAGCCCTTTTCCGCGCACCTCGGTAATAAAGGAAAACTTTTCTTTCAGCGCCTGGAGTCGGCTCAGAAAATAGGCCCCCATCTCGGCACAATTGTCGAGTACGCCCTCGTTGAGCAGGGTTTCAACCACCGCAATACCGGCTGCACAGGCAATCGCGTTGCCGCCGAACGTTGAGCCGTGCGTACCGAGGCTGAGGCTTTCCGCCACCTCGGCTGTCGTCAGCATGGCTCCAATCGGTACCCCTCCGCCCAGCGCCTTGGCGAGCGGCATAATATCCGGTGCAACTCCTTCGTGTTCATGGGCGAAAAGTTTGCCCGTCCGACCGATACCGACTTGCACTTCGTCGAAAATGAGCAGCAGCCCGTTGCGGTCGCACAGCTCGCGCAATCCTCTGAGGTAGCCGGCGGGCGGCACGACCACCCCACCTTCGCCCTGAATCGGCTCGACCAGAATCGCGACGGTCTTATCTGATAGAGCCTCTTCCATAGCCGCAAGGTCCCCAAATGGCACATAGCGGAAACCCTCCAGCACTGGCCCGAACCCCTGGCGGACTTTTTCCTGACCGGTAGCGGCAATCGTGGCCATGGTCCGACCGTGGAACGAACCCAGCGTGGAGAGAATCTCGTAGCGCCCCTCACGCTTATCCACTCCATATTTGCGCGCTAGTTTAATCGAGGCTTCGTTGGCCTCGGCTCCGCTGTTGCAAAAGAACACCTTATCGGCAAACGAATGAGTACACAGCAGTTCGGCCAGACGCGCCTGCGGAATAATATAATGCAGATTGGAAATATGGGTGAGCGTCGCAACCTGCTCCTGCACGGCTTTGACCACCGCAGGGTGACACTGCCCCAGGTTCATCACCGCCAGACTGGCAAAAAAATCCAAATAGGACTTCCCCTCCGCGTCCCACAAGCGACAGCCTTCACCCCGGACAAAGGCAACCGGGAAACGGGCATAGGTGGAACACAGATATTGATTATTCAGGTCAACGATTTCCTGGCTGTTCATATGCTTTTCCCCCTGGCTGCTTTGTCAAAAAACCACACTTTCACAGTTGCCGCGCGCCCGCACCTCTCGCGCTTCTGGCAGAAGTTCACCCCTATACACCTGCACCTTATTTTTGCCAAGAGCGCGTGGAAGAGCGTTACCTCGTACGCCGGACCACTTCGGTCCCAATGCCGGTTTTGGTCAGAATCTCCAGTAGGATGGCGTGACGCACACGACCATCAAGAATATGCGCCTTTTGCGCCCCGCCGTGCAGCGCGGCAATACAGCATTCGACCTTGGGGATCATCCCAGCGTGAATGACGCCTTCGGCGATGAGTGCCTCAGCCTCAGCCGCGGTCAGTGTCGGCAGAAGAGTATCGTCCTTATCCCGAATCCCCGCGACATCGGTCAGTAAAATAAACTTTTCGGCCTGAAGGGCTTCGGCTATTTTCCCAGCAACTAGGTCGGCGTTGATATTATACGTCTCACCATCCAGGCCAATGCCGACCGGAGCAATCACCGGAATAAAGTCCTGGGCGGTTAGGGCGTGAATCACGCGCGGGTTCACGCCTATAATCTCTCCCACATGACCAATATCACGTTGCACGGTCCGTCCATTTTCTTCCGTATCGACCAGCATTTGACGCGCTACGACGAGCTCGCCATCTTTGCCGCTAATCCCGACCGCGGGGTTTCCCTGTTGATTGATGAGGGTCACAATCTCCTTATTGACACGGTTGAGCACCATCTCGACCACTTCCATGGTCGGGGCGTCGGTCACGCGCATGCCGCGTACAAAGTGAGAGGGAATGTCCAAGCGCTTGAGCAACTGCCCAATCTGCGGGCCACCACCGTGGACGACAACCGGCTTCATACCCACGTATTTGAGGAGGACGATGTCCTCGGCAAAGTGTTGCTTGAGGTCTTCATCCTGCATGGCGTGCCCGCCATATTTGATGACAATGGTCTTGCCGGAAAAACGACGGATAAACGGCAAGGCTTCCAGCAGGATATCGGCCTTTTGAATGAGTTCGTCCATATGCACATCCGTGCTCAGGCATACTGCCTCGTGTTCTCTGTCTCACTGTGTAGTGTGACTTGTCCTGGGTCAAGAGCGGCTTGGTTTCTGGTTTCACTCGACTATAATGGCAGGCTATGCGGTCATATCTGTTTCTTTGGCCGATGTATTTCGCCGGCTTCCTCTATCTGAGCGGTCTTGGGCGCCCGGCTGAGGCAGGGGCCGACCTCTATCGGTGGACCGATGCGAGGGGGGTTATTCACATTGTAGATGAAAGCGTAGAGATCCCTGAAACGTATCAGGAGCAGGTTCAAATCTATCGTTCTTCCTCTTCGGACGTTGAAGCCTCACCGGCCCTCATCACCCCGAGCCGCGAGTATGCCGTCCGCAGCCAGGGAGCCTTTGCCCAAAAAATTGCCGTAGACTTTGGCCTGATCAAAGACGGGAGCATCGACGCCTTGGGCCCGCTGAACGGGGCCGGCATCCAGCCCGCGGGAGGCTGGCAGGTGAGCCGCAACCTTGACCCGGACAGTGTAGACCAACTGGTGGCGGCGGTCCGACGGGCGGCAACAGCCCAGCGCCTAGCGCTTTCTGCTGATGGAGCCGAAGCCATTATCCGCCAGGCCGCGATTGACTTTATTCCGCCACCACCGCCACCCGAACCCGTGGTCCAAGCAGAGCCGGACGTTGTCATTGTCGAACAGCCCCCGCGTATTATCGAAGTCATCCGCGAACCCTATTACGTTGAAACGCCAGTGGTGGTGCATGCCCTGCGACCTTATCGTCCGTACCGGCGGCTCCGGCGCTTCCCCCGTCAGGAGCGCAGAGAGCGAAAGGTTTACCGCCCGCTGCATACGATTCAGCGCCGCAATCCCTCAATTCGTCCTTCCAAACCGTTCATCAGCCGTAAGACTCCTGGCCACTCAATTCGTCCATCCGGGCCGTCCATCAGCCGCAGGTCTCTCGGCCACTCGATTCGGCGCGGCCCCTTTATCGTCAACACAACAATCCAGGCCGCAGCACCGTTTATCCGGCGGTAAGTTTCTCAGGGAGTTGTAGAAAAATGGAAGAGCAGCCCGCAGTCATCCCCCCCGTACCGCTCGCCCTTGAAGGCTCGGCCATACTCCACCAGATGTTTCGCGTGCGCTGGGCGGACTGGAGGGCCGTATCCGCCAGGGCCCAGAATGAAATTCTGGACGACGCAGTGCGAACCTTTAGCACCATGGAAGCGGAAAGCTCCGAACAAACCGGGCTCTTTTCCCTCTTGGGTCATAAAGGTGACTTCATGCTTGTCCACTTTCGGCCGACCTTTGATGCGGTAAACGAGGCAGAGTTGCAGGTCGCAAGACTCGGGCTGAGCGATTTTCTTGAGCCCACGACCTCGTACGTCTCGGTGGTTGAGCTTGGGCTGTACGAAGCCTCGATCCATCTGTACCGCAGTCTGGCCGAACAAGGCCTCCGGCCGGACACGGCCGAATGGCGTGCAGCCGTAGAGAAAGAGCTCGCTCAAAAACGCGAGGCGATGGCTGGTCGGGTCTGGCCGTCCATTCCGGCCCGCCGCTATCTCAGCTTCTATCCGATGGACAAGAAACGCGGCGAGGACAAAAACTGGTATCAGCTTTCCATCTCTGCCCGTCAGCAGATGATGCGCGAGCACGGCATGATCGGCCGTCGCTATGCCGGCCAGGTGACCCAGATCATTTCGGGTTCGATTGGCTTTGACGACTGGGAGTGGGGCGTTGATCTTTTTGCCGACGATCCCCTGGTGTTCAAAAAACTGGTCTATGAGATGCGCTTTGATGAGGCCAGCGCCGTGTATGGGCTTTTTGGGCCGTTCTATCTCGGTCTGCGTTTTCCGGCCACGGAACTCGGCAGTCTGCTGAACGGACGCGCCCCGGCCTTTCGGCCGGGCTAAGCCTTAGGCGCGCCCCTTGCTCTTTCTTTTCCGCTGGTGATCATTACAATAGCGGGCCATGGCAAGCGCAGATGTCGTCGTTCTTGGGGCTGGCGTGATCGGCAGTTCCATTGCCCACACCTTCGCCCGACACCAATACAAGACTATCCTGGTCGATAAACAACAGCCGGGCCAGGAAGCGTCAGCCGCCGCCGCCGGGATTCTGGCCGTTTCCAGCGGACGCTCGAAGCGTGGCCCGATGTATCAACTCAAGAAGGCCAGTCAGGCGCTCTATCCTGCGCTGATTCAAGAGATTCAGCAGGCAACCGGCATTGACGTTGAATATCAGACCGTCGGAGTCTTGTGCCTTATCCGCAACGACGCAGACGAAAAAAAATATCGTAAGCTGTATGAGCTCAGACAAGAACAGGGCCATCCAGTCACTTGGCTGTCAGCCGAGGCGCTCCGGCAGGCTGAACCGGCCCTGACCCCGAATCTGCGCGGCGCCGTTCATTTTTCGAGCGATCATCATCTGCATAACGGCAAGCTGGCCGCCGCCTGGGCGCTGGCGGCCGAAAAATGTGGCGCGCAACTGAGAACTGGTATGACGGCGACCGAGGTCCGCCGGACAGAGGAACGCGTCCAATCTGTCCGCATTGGCGACGAGTGGGTTGAGGCCGGGACGGTGGTGATTGCCACGGGCTCTTGGTCGAGTCAGGTCGGGGAGCTGTTTGGTATCACGATTCCCGTTGAGCCGGCCAAAGGTCAGATGTTGGCTGTCCGCACCTCTCAGCTTAGCCACGTGATCTCGTGCGACGAACACTATCTGGTCCCGCGCAAAAACGGCGAGGTTATTATGGGCTCAACCGTCGAGTATGTCGGGCATACAAAAGACGTCACGTTGGACACGGTTCAAGCTTTTATTGACCGTTCAGAAGCGCTTGTGCCGGGAATCAGCAAGGCCCCGCTCAGCCGGTTCTGGGCCGGATTACGGCCCTATTCACCGACGCGTCGGCCCATTCTGTGCCGGGCACCCGACATCGACAATGTTGTCCTGGCCACCGGTCACCATCGCAACGGCATTGTCCTGGCCCCTATTACCGGCAAGTTGATTTACGAACTGATCACGACAGACCAACCCTCACTGGACCTGACTCCCTTCGCTCTGCCCAGGGAACCCCTTCCGCCACCGGGTCCGGACGAATCACCCGATGAGGCGGACTGAAGTCCGTATCGCATTGCCACGTCCATGGCAGTGTGCGATAATTCGTTCCATTCAGGCAGAGGGAAAACCATATTCCGGAGGGAGGAAATTTATGGACGAGGTCAAAATTCGAGTGCTCAAGAACGGGCCATACGAAGTCAAAGGCGCAGTCACGGTCACGGACCAGAGGCGCAACCCGTATACGGTTGAGGACGACGCCATTTATCTGTGCCGCTGCGGTCAATCGGCAAACAAGCCGTTCTGCGACGGTGCCCACGCCGAAGCTGGCTTTAAGGCCGAAGAAACAGCCGAGTAGCGTATTAAGAAAATGCAAATACGCCTTCTTACCACATTTGCATTTGTTTTCTTCATCGGCTTCGGCCTGTACGGAGACATTGAGGCAGCCTGTAGTTCCCAGAACATCGGAGGAACGACCTTCCACTCATGTTCTGACGGTTCGGCAGGCGCTTCTCGTAACCTTGGTGGTGCCACCTTTCACACTTGGTCTGATGGCTCGGTCGGCGCCTCTCAAAACCTTGGTGGTACTACCTTTCATAATTGGTCCGACGGCTCGGTAGGTACTTCTCGCAACCTTGGTGATACCACCTTTCACACCTGGTCTGACGGCTCGGCAGGAGCCTCTCGCAACCTTGGCGGCACAGCCTTTCACACTTGGTCTGACGGTTCGGTCGGCGCCTCTCAAAACCTTGGTGGTACCACCTTCCACACTTGGTCCGGCGGCTCGGCAGGCACTTCTCGCAACCTTAGCGGGACCACCTTTCACAATCGGGACTAGTCGTACTTTAGACCCTTATCAAGCTCGGGCGTTCTCATGTTTTCCGATATAGTCGGCTGTGCAGCATCACTCAGCACCTGAACCGCGCGCACACCGGCCCCGTAGCGATAGACCATTTCCCCACCCCAATACCCCTGGATCGTTAGACCGACCAATCCCATGCCGGCCAGGATGATGTACAGGAGCGGCAATTGCTCGCGAATTTGCAAGCGCGCCACAAGCAGGATGATAAAAAACCCGAGCAGCACATACCCGCCATATTCGTGGTAGAAGAGCAGTTCCCCGACTTGGGGATCAAAAACACTGCCGGGCCGTGGGAGCTGCTGTTCGATCCAGCCACTCAGGACAGCCAGACCCACCGCACCAACGCCGGCAAGAAAACCGATTTTGCCAGTCTGCTGCCAGTCTCGCCGTCCGCCAAGGCTTCCACCACAGTCAAGAAGCACCCCAAAAACAACCAGGGCAATGGCAAAATGAACACATACGGGATGCAGCAAGACGATGAGACCGGCGTCAAGCGGGGGCACTGGCACGCCGTCATCAGCCCAACCGAAACCGACGGTCAGTACACAGCCGGCGCCGAGGAGGCAGCATACCTGCCTCCAGAGTTTTCCGTTTTTTATGGCGCTGGGCATCTGCGTATCGATTTCCCTCCCCCGGTCTCGATGCTAGACTATGTTGAAACGTACGCAGATACTACAGGAGGTAGGAGTGCCACCGTCTGAGACGCCCCCTTCAGTCACTATCGCCCAGCTGGAAGAGATCGAGCCGGGAAAGACCAAAAAATTTATGCTGTCAGTCGAGGGACGAGAGACCGAGTGTTTTGTGGTAAACTACGACGGCCAGTACTTCGCGTACATCAACCGCTGTGCGCACGTGCCCATGACCATGGACTGGATCGATAACCAGTTCTTGACTAAAGACGGTCGCTATATCCTGTGTGCAACGCATGGGGCGGCTTTTGAGCCGGATACGGGAGAATGTGTGTTTGGTCCGCCGTGTGGAAAATTTTTAGTCCGCGTTCCGCTCACCATAGACGGCGACCGGATTCTGGCTGGTCAGCCGATTGAAGACGAGGTGGTGGACTGATTCGCCGAGTCGTCTGGAGCTAGGGGCGTCCGAACTCAGCCATTATTCCCACTCGTCACCGAAGTGGGCGCGCAGCAGGCGTTGTTTGAGATAGTCCAGACTGCCAAGGTCTTCTATGATATCGCCGCCGGTATCATAAAAGAAAATCTCACCGCGCTTATTGCGTCCGATCGCCACCAGCCATTCGAGCTCATCACGATCTTCCAGCAAGTAATTGATGGTCTGCGAGACCCCTTTGGCAGGGATCAGCGTGACTTTTGAAGAATGTGGTTTTTCTTGTGTATTTGATGGCATCTTCTATCTCCGCCGAAGCGCTTTTCCAGGTGCGGTACGGGGATGTTGCAGGAAGCATAGGAGGCTGTTTTCATCAAGTCAATACAGCAATCGCGATTGTTTCAACGTGGTAGGTATGGGGGAAAAGGTCGACGGGCTGGAGACACTCAACCCGGTATCCCAATTGGCCGAGACGGTGCAGATCACGGGCGAGCGTCGTAGGGTCGCACGAGACATAGACCACCTTTTGAATCTTCAGTCGAGGGATATCGTTGAGGCTATCGACGGCCCCCGCCCGAGGCGGGTCCAGCACCAGGGCGTCAGCCTCTACCTTGCGCTGGATTAATGTTTGCAGCCCGACTCGGGCCGAGGCGTGAACAAAGGCCACATTGTCCAGCCCCGTCCGGACAACATTCTCGCGAGCGTCGGCAAGCGCATACGGGTCCTGTTCGATGCCGATGAGCGCGCTGACCCGTCTGGCAATCGGCAGGCTCAGATTGCCGGCGCCCGTATGACATTCGATCACTTTTTGTGACTCATTAAAATCGCTCAACCGAAGAAGAGCGGCGATCAGGACCCGGTTGCCCGCAGGATTGACCTGCATAAACCCGCCCCGCTTCACCTCCAGAACCAGGTCATCAACGCCCAGGTCCAGCACAATGCAGGTCTCACCCCACACGCGGCGCCAGCCGCGTCCAAAGAGCATCAACCCGGCCACATCGTCGTGCCTGGCGACAAAAGACGCGCATTCTTCCTCATCATCGGCCTGAAAACGCCCTTGCGCATTCCCGATCAGAACCACCCCTCCGGTCGCCGCCCGGAGCGGGTCGCTCGTGATTAACTCGATTCGTCGTACCGTGGTCCGCAACCGGGTCAGCCAGGCGCGGGCGTGCGCCAAATGCGTTGCACAGTCCTCTCCGGCAATGAGACAGTCCCCGAGCTCGACCAACTCGTGCGACTGAGACTGATAAAAGCCGAGCCGGGCAGGCGGTTCGGTCCGCAGACGGATACGATGGCGATAGCGCCACTCCTGCGGGCTGGGAAGAATCGGGAGTACGGGCGGGTCCTCCACGCCTCCAATACGCCGCATATGCTCTCGGACGAGCGCTTCCTTGGCCCTGAGTTGTTCCGCGTAGGTCACATGCTGCCACGGGCAGCCGCCGCAGCGCGGCACATAGCGACACGGCGGCATCCGCCGGGCCGGGCCGGGTTGCCGGACAGCGACAAGGTGGCCGTGTGCGTACCGTTTTTTTTCTTCGGTCAGGACAACGTCCACTCGGTCCCCAGGGGCCGTCTGCGGGGCAAAGACGACTTTCCCCCCGTCTTTGCCATTCACCCGTCCAATGCCCGCCGGACCGTAGGACAGCCTGTCAATTGTAAGTGGGATGGGAACCGAGGGCATGCGACCTTCAATTTGGGCTTTTTCTTTATCGGACGGCCACTCACCCACACACGGCGAGCAACTGGTATTCCTGGCTTATGTCAATATGTGGTAGGAGACAAGCCATGCTCACCATCCGTCGCGGAAGACGAACCGACCTCACCGCCTGCCAGACGATGCTCTTCCCGGACACCCCTGACGAGGAGTGGCGCAAAGCGGAAGTTCGTCACTGGCGGCGGCTCGCTCGGGACCCAGCGCTCGACTTCTACATTGCCCAGCATGCCAGCGTGCTCCAGGGCATGACCCTCGTCAACTATATTCGTCGCCTCCGCCGCTCCGGTTGGCTGGCAGTTCTCGATATCGCGGTCTTACCTTCTGCGCCGGCGCGGGTCGGGCAAGCGTTACTCAATTTCGCAAAGGAGCGCGCCCAGAAGCGGGCGTGTCCCAGCATGGTCTGGCTGCCGTGTTCGGGCCAATCAACAGCGCAGCTTACCCCTGCCTTTTTCAGGGATAATGGCTTTCAACAGATCGGAGAATTCTGGTCGTGCCCCCTAGAATAGGAGTTGGCGGGTGGATAACACCACGTCGGACACCAGTCCCCTACTTGACCCTGGAACCCGGCCCGAGCTATTAGGAAGCGAATAGTGCGACGTGTCGGGGTGTGGCTCAGCCTGGTAGAGCACACGGTTCGGGACCGTGGGGTCGCTGGTTCAAATCCAGTCACCCCGACCATTGCCCTCTCGCTTTCCAGGAACCCGGACATATCCGCCAGTTATACTGACGGGTGAGGCAGACTCGGACATCATGCTCTCAGACCTCGACCTGGGCGTTCTGATCTTTTCCAGTGTTGCGGCCTATCTGTGTGGCTCTATTCCAACTGGCGCGCTCATCGCAAAACGACAGGGGATCGCTGTCCAGGAGACGGGGAGTGGTAATATAGGGGCAACGAATGTTGCGCGTACGGCAGGGAAAAAGGCCGGCATACTGACCCTCATAGGGGATATCCTCAAAGGTCTCTTCCCCGTTCTTATTATCCGTTGGCTGGGATTAAACGAGGTTGTTCAGGCCAGTGCTGCTGTGATGTCAATCCTGGGCCACCTTTTTCCTATCTTTCTCCGTTTTGTGGGTGGCAAGGGGGTTGCCACCGGGCTGGGCGTTTTCCTGGGCCTCGCACCAATGGCCATCCTGACGGCACTGCTCGGTTTTGTCCTGGTGTTTGTGGTGTTTCGCATTGTCTCGCTTGCGTCTCTCGTGGCGGCAGCGCTCACACCCTGCTTCATCTTCTTTTTTGCCTATCCGTGGCCCGTTTTTCTTGCGGGCATCGTGATCGCCGGGCTGATCATTGTCCGTCATCACGAAAATATCGGACGTCTGCTGAAAGGTGAGGAGCAAAAGTTTCGGGCAGGAAAATCGGTCCCTTCTGCCTAAAAAAAGTGCGTTGCCTGGGAACTAGGCAGCAAGAGCCTCCTGTATCCATGCTGTTTCTTAAGGAATTTCCCGTTCCTGAGGTCTGTGCAGACTGGCATTTGTCTTGCTCATATTCATGAGAGTGCCGTAAGGTGGATTATGCCCTCCGCAGGACGCCTGTCCGCTTTACATGTTGCATATTTTATTTTAGAGAGGGCCTAGAGAGGGTAGTAACATGGGCACACTGAAAAAGGTTGAAGCGATCATTAAGCCGTTCAAGCTGGATGAGGTGAAAGAGGGTCTGAATGCAGTCGGCTTATCCGGGCTCACCGTGAGCGAGGTCAAGGGCTTTGGTCGCCAAAAGGGGCATACCGAACTCTACCGGGGCGCCGAATACGTGGTTGACTTCCTGCCCAAGGTCAAGCTGGAAATCGTCGTCAGAGAAGAGCAGGTGGCCACAGTTGTCGAGACCATTCAGGAAGCGGCCAAAACGGGGCGCATCGGAGACGGCAAAATTTTTGTCAATTCAGTTGAAGAAGTCATTCGTATACGGACAGGTGAACGCGGGGAAGACGCACTGTAATGCCGACCGCGAGCATCTGCACGGAACATCATTGCTAGTGTAAGGAGGAAAAGAGTCACTATGACGCCACAAGAAGCTATCGCTCTGGCAAAGGAAACGGGTGCTGAGTTAGTCGACCTCAAGTTCATGGACCTGATCGGGACCTGGCAACATTTCACCATACCGCTGAGTGAATATAACGAAGACCTGTTCGAGGACGGATCAGGTTTTGACGGCTCTTCGATTCGCGGCTGGCAGCCGATTAACGCCTCGGACATGCTGGTCATGCCCGACCCCAGCACAGCGGTCATGGACCCGTTCTACGAACGGCCGACGCTCAGCCTGCTCTGCAATATCGTGGACCCGATCACACGTGAGCCGTACTCGCGCGACCCGCGCGGCATCGCCAAGAAGGCCGAAGCCTACGTCCAGTCCGGCGGGTTCGGCGAAGTGGCGTATTTCGGGCCTGAGCCGGAATTCTTCATCCTTGACGAAGTCCGTTTCGATCAGAATGCGTACGAAGGCTATTATCACGTCAATTCGATTGAAGGCGTCTGGAACTCCGGCCGGGAAGAAGGTCCCAATCTTGGGTATAAGCCCCGGCACAAAGAAGGCTACTTCCCGGTATCGCCCCTCGACTCGTATCAAGACGTCCGGACTGAGATGGTTCAGATGATGGAGCAGGTTGGAATTCGAGTTGAGAAGCACCACCACGAGGTCGCCACCGCTGGCCAAGCGGAGATCGACCTGCGCTTCCTGCCCCTGGTCCAAATGGCCGATGCGCTGCAATGGTATAAATATATTGTCAAAAACGTGGCCAAGAGACATGGGAAAACCGCGACCTTTATGCCCAAGCCAGTCTTTGGCGACAATGGCTCGGGCATGCATACCCACCAGTCGGTCTGGAAGGACGGCAATCCACTCTTCGCCGGTGATAGCTATGGCGGCATGAGCGAATTTGCCATGCACTATATTGCCGGCATCCTGGCCCACGCGCCGGCCATTTGTGCTTTTGCCGCCCCAACGGCCAATTCCTATCGTCGCCTGGTTCCGGGATTTGAAGCACCGGTCAACCTGGCCTACTCTTCCCGCAACCGTTCGGCAGCTGTGCGTATTCCCATGTATTCCATGAGTCCCAAGGCGAAGCGCATTGAGGTTCGCTTCCCGGATGCAACCAGCAATGGCTATCTAGCCTTTTCGGCGATGCTGATGGCTGGCCTCGACGGGGTTGAGCGGAAGCTGAACCCAGGCGATCCACTGGATAAAGACATTTATGCCCTGACCCCCGAAGAGTTGGCCCATGTCCCATCCGTGCCCGGCTCACTGCCGGAGGCCCTAGACGCCTTGGAAAAGGATCATGATTTTCTGTTGAAGGGAGATGTGTTTACCCAGGATGTAGTAGAGACATGGGTCGAATACAAACGGACCCAGGAGATTGACGAACTCCGCCTGCGACCCCATCCCTACGAATTTGCGCTGTACTACGACGCCTAAAGCGGGCGATTCAGCCTTGCTATAAAGCCCTGGAGGATAGAGTCTTCCAGGGCTTTTTTCTTGTGCCAGACGCCTCGACTCCTTGACAAAGCCAGGCGTCTCAGGCAGACAAGGGTGGCGTAAACACTCTGGTTTACTGAAAAAATTAGACCAACCAAACAAGGAGAAGAATCTATGCTGCTCGACGGAAGAGTCGCTATTGTGACAGGGGCCGGACGTGGAATTGGACGAGGAGAAGCCCTGCTTCTCGCAAAAAACGGAGCCAAGGTTGTGGTCAACGACTTGGGAGGTAGTTTCGATGGTACTGGCTCGGATGACAGCCCGGCCCAGCAGGTAGTCGACGAGATTAAAGCCGCGGGCGGGGAGGCGGTGGCGAATTTCGAGAGCGTCACTGACTTCGCGGGTGCCAAACGTATTGTCGAATGTGCGCTCGATTCCTTTGGCAAGCTCAATATTCTCGTCAACAACGCCGGTATCCTGCGCGACCGGATGATCTTCAATATGTCCGAAGACGAGTGGGACGCGGTCCTGAACGTCCACTTGAAAGGCTCTTTCAACTGTTCCCGCCACGCCTGCGAATACTGGCGCGAACAACATAAACAGGGCAATCTTTTGAACGGCCGCGTGATTAACACATCCTCGGACGCCGGTCTGCTCGGCAGCCCCGGTCAACCGAACTATGGCCCGGCAAAAGCGGCGCTGGCCACCATGGCCATCATCATTGACCGGGAGATGCAGAAATATGGAGTCACCGGCAATGCCATCGCCCCGCTTGCGCGTACGCGGATGACCGTGGATGCGACGCCGCAAACCGCTGGTCTGATGGCGGGACCGGAAAAAGAAGACGAGCATGACTATTTTGATCCAGGTCATATTGCGCCCCTAGTCACCTGGCTGGCGAGCGAAGATGCGGCAGATGTCCACGGCGAAGTCTTTCGTGTTGGTGGGGGATGCGTGTGGCTGATGCAGGGCTGGCATTCCGTCGGGACTGTCAGGAAAAAAGGGACGTGGGACGCAACCGAGCTGGGCGAGCAACTCAAGGTCGAACTGGCCAAGGGGAACACTGCCAAAGAAGACCTGGGATCAGTCTTCAAGTCTCTCAAACAGGACTGAGTCACTAACACCAGACAGTCCAGAGACGCAGGGAGCCCCCTTGCGTCTCGCTATTTTACTCCAGGACCATTCAGAACCCGGACATTCTTGTGAGCCAGCCATCTCCCTATAATATTCTTATTGTGTGTCACGCGAATACCAGCCGGAGCGTGATGGCCCATGTCCTCTTGGAAAAGATGTTGGGAGACCGCGATGTCCGGCATATTGACGTTCGCTCCGGTGGCATAGCCATTTACGCCAGGGATGGCATGATCGCGTCCCTTGACGCCTATTTCATCTTGCAGGAGCACGGAATTCAGATTAAGCGTGACGAATTCGTTTCAACCGACCTCAAACGGCATCGAGAGCTTATTGCCGATGCCGACCTCATCCTGACTATGACGAATGAGCAGAAATCCATGCTCGACGCCTATCCCGAAGCAGACGGCAAAGCGGCCTTTACGCTCAAGGAGTTTGCCGGCGAGCAGGGAGACATTGAGGACCCGGCCATGCAGGGCGAAGAGGCCTTTCGGGCGCGCATGGTCGAGATTAAACGCTGTCTTGAGCATTCGTTTGACGACCTCCTACAGCGGGCCGCATGACCACCATGTCGCATTCATCATCCTGGGCCGGTTTTACCAATCCGGCCGACGCTACGATCCGGGATATTCTGGCAACCCCACGGACCATTGCCGTTGTCGGCTGTTCGCCTGACCCGAGTCGGGACAGCCATCAAATCGCAGCTCTACTCAAAGCCAAGGGCCACACCATTATCCCAGTGAACCCGCACTGCCAGGAAGTGCTGGGCGAGCAATGTTTTCCGAGCCTGCACACCGTGCCGACTCGCATAGAGATGGTTGACGTGTTCCGGCGCTCGCAGTTCGTCGGTCAAGTCGCCGAGGAATCCATAGCCGTAGGCGCGTCCATACTGTGGCTGCAATTAGGCGTCATTGACCCTGCTGCGGCACGGCGGGCACACGAGGCGGGGCTCACCGTCATTATGGATCGCTGCCCGGCTATTGAATACCGACGGCTATTTTAGCGTTGCGTTATGTCAGATTCGCCACCGAGCAAGCTCAAGCCCTGGCAACGTCTCGACTCTGAAACCGTCTATTCGTGTCGCATCTTTTCGCTGCAAAAGAACCGTTCTCGTTCGCCTCGGACAAACGAAGAGCATGACTTCTTCGTGCTCGATAGCGGTGATTGGGTCAACATCATACCCGTGACAGCCGATGGTCGCGTTGTGCTGATCCGGCAATATCGACATGGGACGAATGACATGACCCTCGAAATTCCGGGGGGCATGGTAGACCGAGAAGACCCCTCACCGCTGCACGCCGCCCGTCGGGAAATGCAAGAAGAGACCGGCTACGACTCAGAGGACATTATTCCGCTGGGCGCAATCCACCCCAACCCGGCCATTCAGGGCAACCGCTGTCACAGTTTTCTGGCCCGCAACGTTGAGAAACACTTTGATCCCAGCTTCGATACCACCGAGGAAACCGAGGTCATGCTCGCTCCGCTTGCTGATATCCCTGATCTTATCCGCCAGGGACATATTACCCACGCGTTGGTTGTGGTTGCGTTTCACTGGTATGACCTGCTCGAGCGTGGGACTGGGTAGTCGGCCTCTTTCAGCTTTCTCCGTCCAACTTTTCTCGGACAAGCCGACCCATTTCCTGACAGCCAACCACGCGGCACTCGGGCTGAGCAATATCCGGCGTCCGGTAACCATTTCCCAACACCTGATCGACCGCTTCTTCAATCGCCAGAGCGGCCTCGTCCTGGCCAAAGGAGAGGCGCAGCATGAGCGCGGTGGACAGAACCATGGCCAGCGGGTTGGCCTTATCCTGACCCGCAATGTCCGGCGCCGTGCCGTGAATGGGCTCAAACAGCCCGCGACTGCCCTCGCCGAGCGACGCAGAAGGCAGCAGACCCATGGATCCGGCCAGCATTGAGGCCTCGTCCGTCAAGATATCGCCGAACATGTTTTCCGCGGCAATCACGTCAAAGTCGGCGGGCCGCCGGATCAGATGCATCGACATGGCGTCCACCAACACGTCTTCATATTCGACATCGGGGTACTCTTGGGCGACTTCATTGGCGACTTCGCGCCACATTCGCGAGGATGCCATGATATTGGCCTTATCGACCGAGGTGAGCTTTTTACGCCGTTTACGCGCCAAGTCGAATGAGGCCCGCATCAGTCGCTCGACCTCTCCCTCGGTATAGAAAATCGTATCGACTGCCTCCCGCCCGGACGGTCCGGTCCGGCGTTCGCTCGGCCGACCATAATAGACCCCCCCGGTCAGTTCCCGGACGACCATGAGATCGACGCCTTCCAGGACTTCGGGTTTCAAGGTCGAGGCGTGCAGCAGATGGCGGTTGACCTGGACCGGCCGCAGGTTGGCAAAGAGTGCAAGCTCTTTGCGCAGCCCGAGAATGGCTTGCTCTGGACGAACCGAGGCTTTCGGGTCGTCCCACTTCGGCCCCCCGACGGCACCGAGCAGGACGGCGTCGCTTTCTTTGGCGAGCCGCAGGGCCGAATCCGTCAGGGCCACGCCGTGTTCGTCAATCGAGCAGCCACCCGCCAAGGCCAACTCAAAAGAAAAGGCAATGCCGAATCGTGAGCCAACAATCTCGAGGACCTTGATTGCCTCGCCCATGACCTCGGGCCCAATGCCGTCACCGCCAAATACTGCAATATTATGCGCCATGCTTTCTCCTTTTCGCCGGTCAAATCCATCACAAACGGGAGCACAAGCAAATAGGGGCGACCGTCTGGCCGCCCCTTGATACTCACCCGTCGTCACGCAGACGAGACTTATGGCCCCTCGCGATGCACGCCGGACCGGTCTCCATAGCGTTCCATTTGAGCGAACTTATTGAGCGCGTTGGTGAAGGCCAAGGCACTGGCCATAATAATGTCGGTATGGGAGCCCTGGCCGTTCACGGAGGTTCCGTTTTTACGCAGGAGACACGAGACCTCACCCTGGGCATCGGTCCCGCCGGTGATGGATTTGACCGAGTAGCGCTCTAACTTGAGGTCCATTTGCGCAATTTGAGCAATTGCCTTGTAGCAGGCGTCAACCATACCGTCGCCGGAGGCGTTCTCAATCAATTCCTCGCCGTTCACCTTCATCTTCACGGTGGCATGCGGAACCGCCATACTGGATGAGGTGACATTCATATACATCAGCTCGTACTTCTCGGGGATACGGGCCGTCTCTTCCATCACAATCGCCATCAGGTCTTCGTCGTAGACGCTCTTTTTCTTGTCGGCCAAGGCCTTAAAACGCATGAAGGCCTTGTTCATATCGGTCCCCGTATAATCAATACCCAGGAATTTCAGCCGCTCAATAAAGGCGTGTCGACCCGAATGTTTCCCCAGAACGAGTCTATTGCTGTCCAAGCCTATCGTCTGAGGCTGCATGATCTCATAGGTCAGCTTGTATTTCAGCACGCCGTCCTGGTGAATGCCGGCCTCGTGGGCAAAGGCATTATCACCGACCACCGGCTTATTGATGGGAACGATGATGCCGGTAATTTGAGACAGGAGTTGACTGGAGGGGTAGATCTGCTCGGTCACGATCTGCGTACCGACATTGGCGAATACATCCTCGCGCGTTCTGAGTGCCATGACCACTTCTTCCATGGACGTATTCCCCGCGCGTTCGCCTATGCCGTTAATCGTGCACTCTACCTGGCGGGCACCGTTTTCAATGGCCGCCAGGGAGTTCGCTACGGCCAAGCCCAAATCGTTGTGGCAATGTGCACTCCAGGTCACGTCTCCACCGCCGGGCACCGTTTCCCGCAGATACTGAAACAAGGCACCGAATTGATGAGGGATAGCATAGCCGGTAGTGTCCGGGACATTAATAGTTACGGCTCCGGCCCGAATGACCTCACCAAAAATCTGGACCAGAAAGTCACGGTCCGTACGAGAGGCGTCTTCGGCTGAAAACTCGATATAGTCAAGGTGTTTTTTCGCGTACTCGACCGCCCAGACTGCGGCGTCAACGCACTCCTGACGACTCATCATGAGTTTATGTTTGAGATGAATGTCGGAGGTGGCGATGAAAATATGCACCCCAGGGTGCTTGGCCTTCTCGACGGCCCGAATGGCACGCCGAATATCGTCTTCCTTGGTACGCGACAGACTCAAGACAACAGGCGTTGAGACGAGTTCGGCAACGCGCCGGACCGATTCAAAGTCTCCCTCTGATGAGGCGGCGAAGCCAGCCTCGATCACATCCACATTGAGCTTTTCGAGTTGTCCGGCGACCATCACTTTTTCTTCAATATTCATGGTCGCGCCGGGCGACTGCTCACCGTCGCGCAACGTGGTATCAAAAATCTTTACAAATTCGCGCTCCATAACGTCCTCCTGCGTATTGTCCATATAAAAAAAGGGCTGCGAGATATCCGCAGCCCTCTCAAACAAGAGGCCACGGATCAGAACTTCCGCCCGTGGCCTCCAAGAGTCTGGTGTGACCTATGCACCTCCCTCGGATCCCTCAGACGGGATGCTAAGCAGGAGGCCGAGTAGGAGACCTAAAGTATTGGTCGTGCTAGTCATGTATTCTTCTTTATACCGAACCCTTTTTCTCATTGTCAAGTGAACGGGGCTGCTGCTCGGAGGGTTCACGGACCTGTTTTGGTTGGACAAGAGCAACATCGGGCCCGGCTTCCTCCGACCGTCTATTCTTCCACAGACGCACGACCATACCGACCGGGCCGGACAACGCGTACACGCAGGTAATGGCAAATAACATGATCTGCGGCTCGGCGATGGTCAACTGTAAGAGAATGATGCCTACAACCAGCAGGCCAAAGGGCTGACGGTCGCGTAGATTCAGATCTTTAAAGCTCGCATAGCGAATCGTACTGATCATCAGACCGGCCAGCACATACACCAACAGGAGGAGGGTAATGTGCTTGCTTGTCGTCCCTCCACCACCCAGGTAGTCATATACCCAAATCGTCGTCGCAATAACGGCCGCCGCAGCCGGGATCGGCAGACCAACAAAACTCTCCTTATCCACCACTCCACTTTGGACATTAAAGCGGGCCAGACGGAGGGCGCCACACACCACGTATAATGCTGCCGCCAACCATCCCCACGCACCCCACGGCTCCAATGCCCAGCGATAGGCCAACAAACCGGGGGCCACCCCAAAAGCGACCAAGTCGGACAGAGAATCGTATTCCGCGCCAAAACGGCTGGAGGTTTTCGTCATCCGGGCAATACGGCCATCGAGGGAATCGAAGATCAGCGCAATCAGGATCGCGGTTGCCGCAACCCGGAACTCTCCCTGTAGGGTGGTCACGCTGGCGTAAAACCCGCAGAACAGCCCGCCTGTTGTAAAAAGATTGGGCAGCAGATAGACGCCCTTGCGCAGAGGAGGGCGTATTTTTTTGCGGGTCGGCAGCTGCCGGACTTTCTCGCGGGTCTGCATAGCCACAGGCAAACTCCCTGTTATGTTTCCGTGCTAGTGCGGTATTCGCCGATCACCGTCTCTCCAGCCTTTACTCGTTGTCCGACGGCTATTTTCAACTCTACCTCTGTCGGACAATACACGTCCACCCGGGAGCCCAACATGATCATACCGTACCGGTCGCCTTGTTGGACTTGTTCTCCGTCCGTCAGCCGACAGACAATGCGCCGGGCCAGCATACCAGCAATCTGGACCAGGACAACCCGGCGACCGTGGTTATCCTGAATACTGACCGCATTCTGCTCGTTGACCTCGGCGGCATCGGCGGCAAACGCAGCCCGAAATTTTCCCGGCTGATAATGAATCCGGGTGATCTTTCCGGTCACCGGTACGCGGTTGACATGCACATTGAGCGGAGACAGGAAGATGCCGACCCGAGAAGAGGGTTGCTCTGAGGCGTATTTGCCACGCGCCAGCGGCTCAACCGTGATAACGCGCCCGTCGGCAGGAGAGACAAGCGCGTCGGTGTCGCCAGGAATCTCGCGATCAGGGTCACGAAAGAAAAAGGCAACAAAGAGGGTGAGCCCAAGGAGAATCCAGCCAGAGAAGTGAAAGTCGAGCAGACCGGATACGAGAGAGAGTGAGCCAAGCCCGAAGATCCAGGGATATCCCTCACGCGCGAAATGCATAATCAAAACAGGGGAAACGAAAAGAGGAGGCCAGGCTCCCCTCTCCGCATGTCAGCCCCGTTGTCCCGAGTTAATTTTTCGCCTTATCGACCAGCCGGTCTTGCTGAAGCCAAGGCATCATACCGCGCAGATTGTCGCCAACAACTTCAGCCGCATGACTCGCGCCCTCTTTGCGCAGGGCATTAAAACGCGGCAAGCCAGACCGATACTCATTCATCCATTCATCGGCAAATTTTCCAGACTGAATATCAGCCAGGATATTTTTCATCGCTTCACGGGTTTCGTCCCCAATGACCCGTTTACCCCGGGTCATATCCCCAAACTCGGCCGTATTGCTGATAGAATAGCGCATATTCGTGATCCCTCCTTCATAGATGAGGTCCACGATCAGCTTCATTTCGTGCAGGCACTCAAAATACGCCATCTCCGGCGCATATCCGGCATCGACCAGGGTCTCAAAACCGGCTCGCATGAGTTCGGTCACTCCGCCGCACAGAACGGTCTGCTCCCCAAACAGATCAGTCTCGGTCTCTTCTTTGAACGAGGTCTCTAAAATCGCCGCGCGTCCGCCACCGATGGCCGATGCATAGGCCGTGGCCACCGGCTTGGTATCCCCGGACGGATCTTGCGCTATCGCGATCAGGCAGGGCACACCACGACCCCTCTCAAATTCACTCCGAACGAGATGACCGGGACCTTTAGGGGCGACCATGAAAACGTTCACCGCTTCGGGCGGAACGATTTTCTTGAAGTGGATATTAAATCCGTGTGCGCAAGCCAGGTATTTCCCGGCTTTGAGCCCGGCTTTAATATCAGACTCATACATCTCACTGGCGACCTCGTCGGGTGTCAGGATCATGATGATATCGGCGTCAGCCGAGGCGGCTCCGACCTCCTGGACCACAAAGCCGGCCTCCTCAGCCTTTTTCCAGGAGCCGCTGTCTTTCCGCAGCCCAATCCGGACGTCCATCCCGGAGTCACGCAGGTTGAGGGCATGGGCGTGGCCCTGGCTGCCGTATCCGACAATGACAATTTTCTTTCCCGAGAGCAGGGACAGGTCGGCATCGTTGTCATAATAAATGTTCATGCTCATGCTACTTACTCCTTTTGTCTCTTCCTCCTGAGCTCTCTCGTCTGCACTCGTGACGAAGAGCCTCTGTATTCTCCTAGCGCAGCCGACGTACCTTCCGCGACTGCTCTAATATATTGTCCGCAGTCGTTGCTGAGAGTGTCTGAAGCCCTCGCTGGACGGCGACTTTTCCGGTTCGCACAATCTCCTTGACGCCCAGTGGTTTGAGTAAATCCAAGATGGCAGTAATCTTCCCCTCATCACCGGTCACTTCAATCACAAAGGATCGCGGCCCAGCATCGATCACTTTGGCTCGGAAGATGTCGATGATATTCAGGATTTCGCCGCGGGTGCGTTCGTCTGCCGCAACCTTGATGAGCGCCATCTCACGTTCCACGTGCGGTGTGTCTTGGAAATCACTGACCTTGATGACGCAGATCAGTTTATTGAGCTGTTTCGTAATCTGCTCGACAATCTGATCGTCGCCTTCCGTGACGAGCGTAACACGGGACAATGAGGGGTCCAGAGTCTTTGCCACGCTCAGGCTATCAATATTGAAGCCACGGCCACTAAAAAGTCCGGCGACCCGAGCGAGAACACCGAATTCATTCTCAACTAAGATAGAGATTGTATGACGCATAGGTCCTGTTGCTCAATGAGCTTCTGAGAAGGAAACGTTTAACCGGGCGACGCCCCAGCCATACGAACGGGGTTGAGGTACTCCCAGGCGAGTCGAAACCGTGAACGCAGCGGTCCTCGGTTATGCTGCTTGTCGTTTGTGGCGGGCGAGAATTTCCATGATGCGATCTTTACCCGCCAGTTTTTGTTTTTGAATCGTTTTTTCTTCGACCTCTTCTTCTTCAGTCAGGAAGGGTTTTGCTCTGAGTTCTTGAAGGCGCTGTTTGAGTTGAGCGTGTTCCTCATAGTGGCGGCGCAGTTCGGGGTCAGTATCGAGTAGGGAACGGATCAACTCTTCTTCTTTGACATCCATAAGTAACCCTCCTGAAAATGAAAGGAAAGAGAACTCTAGTATAGCCCGCGTGAGGTTGTCAATGTCTCATCTCGTGCCCGGCGGACAGGCGGAGGCTCTCCGCCGGGGCTTGCATAGGCTTAATGACTGGCTTCCTCTTTCGCCTGCTTACTCTCTTGAATGATTTTTTCCGTTAAATGATGCGGCACTTCTTCGTAGTGCGAAAAACCGACCTCAAAGGTGCCGCGTCCACTTGTCATAGACCGAAGATCAGGCGCATAGGTTAATATCTCAGCCATGGGAACGGAGGCCTTAATGATCTGGTTATTACCCTTGGCGTCGACACTCACGAGTCTGCCACGTCGCCGATTAATATCACCACTGATATCACCCATATACTCCTCTGGCACGGTGATATCGAGGTGCATAATGGGCTCCAGCAACACCGGCTTCGCCTTTTCCAGCGCGTTTTGGATACCAATGGACCCGGCAATCTGAAACGCCATGTCCGAGGAGTCCACCTCGTGGTAGGAGCCGTCATACAGCACCACCTGGACATCCACGATGGGATAGCCAGCCAGAAACCCTTTGCCCAGGGCATCGACCACCCCTTTTTCCACTGACGGAATATACTGACGCGGAATCGCGCCGCCTCTTATTTCGTTGACGAATTCAAAACCCGTACCACGGGTGAGAGGTCCGACTCGCAGCCAGGTATCGCCAAACTGGCCTCGCCCCCCCGATTGTTTCTTCAAGCGGCCCTGGGCCTCGGTTCTGCCGGTAATGGTTTCACGATACGGCACCTTGGGCGCTTTCAGCTCTACGTCAACGCCGTATTTCCGCTTCAATTTTTCGACCACCACTTCAATATGGAGTTGGCCGGCACCGGAAATGAGGATCTCGTTGGACTGTTGGTCTCGGTCCACCTTGAGGGCCGGGTCCTCCTCGTTGAGCCGGTCCAGGGAGGTCATAATCTTTTCTTCGTCGCCGCGAGACTTGAGCCCCAGAGCGAACGAGATGGCCGGATTGAATTCGACCAGCGGGGGCAGGAGAGCAGGATTTTTGTCGTCGCACAGCGTATCGCCGGTATGCGTCTCTTTGAGCTTGGCCACACCGATGATATCGCCCGGCAATGCCGTTGCCACGGGTTCCTGTTTTTTGCCCTTCAGATGGAACAACTGACCGAGACGTTCTTTGGCATCACGGGTCGCATTATACACGACCGAGTCACTCTCCACCTTTCCAGAAATCACATGGAAGAGCGCCAGTTTGCCCGCTTGTGAGTCAACCGTCTTAAACACCCGGGCGGCAAACGGCGCGCTCGGGTCAGGACTGCGCTCAACTTCCTCGTGGGTTTTCGGGTCGGTAGCGGCCATACCCGGACGGGAGGCCGGAGAGGGAAGCAGGTCAACCATGGCGTTCAACACCGGCTGGATGCCCAGAGTCTGGCTCCCAGAGAGACACAGTACGGGAAAAATCTGGGAGGCCGCCACACCTGCACTCAATCCCTGGGTAATGTCCTCCGCGCTCAACTCCTCGCCCTCAAGATAGCGTGTCAGGAGATCGTCGTCTGTTTCGGCAACTGCCTCAATCAATTTTTCACGATAGTCATCCGCTTGACCTTGGAGGTCATCGGGAATGGCCTCGGCCTTGACTTCGCCTTTATCGCCTTGAAACATCAGGGCTTTCATAGATAACAGATCCACTACCCCCCGAAAGCCAGCCTGAGAGCCAACCGGAATGTGAATCGGGGTCAGGGTGGTCTCAAGCGTACTATTCAGGGCATCGATAGCCGCACCGAATTCCCCCTCCTCGCGGTCCATCCGGGACAGACAGACGATGCGAGGAAGCTGCAGGTCCTTGGCCCAATTCCACAGCCGCTCAGTCTCGACCTTGAGTTGGCCGGTTGGGCCGGCGATGAAGAGGGCTCCGCTCATCGCCTCCATGGCATAGCGGGTGTCCGGTAAAAAGTTCGCATATCCAGGCGGGTCAACCAAACAGATGTCGTGCTTCTTCCAGTGCAGGGTATGGAAGGCCGTGGAGAGGGTGGTTTTTCGGCGCATTTCCTCAGGCTCAAAGTCAAACACCGAGCTTTCATCCTCCACCCGTCCCTGACGGGTGGTCTCGCCAGCGGCGTACAAGAGCGCTTCCCCCAGGGTCGTCTTCCCAGCCCCACCTTCAGCGAGTAGTCCAATGGTTCGGATGCGATGGATATCATCAGCAGCCATATTTCCCTCCTTCATGGAAGCGTGGCACGATCTGCGTTACTGCGTTGCGTCACAGTCGTCTTCATATCGCATCTACGCTCTTAATGATTTCGTTCATACAGAATACGCAGGCCCTCCAGGGTCACGAACTCATCGACCTCCTCAATGGTTCGTGATTCTGCCGCGATCAGTTGGGCAAATCCACCCGTGGCGATCACGTGGGCCTGCGCGCCATTTTCATGCTGAATACGCTCTACCATCCCGTCAACCAGAGCCGTGTAGCCATAATAGATACCAGATTGGATGGCGTTGACCGTATTGCGGCCAACGATCTTGGGCGGCTTGACCAGTTCCACCCGGTAGAGTTTGGCCGTTTTGTGAAAAAGCGCATCCAGGGAAATCCCCACCCCTGGGACAATAGCCCCCCCCAGGTATTCTCCGGCTTGCGTCACGTAGTCAAAGGTCGTGGCGGTCCCAAAATCGACAATAATCGTGGCGGTCCGGTAGCGTTCATAGGCTGCCACCGCATTCACGATCCGATCAGCCCCAACCTCTCGAGGGTTGTCATACAGGATCGGCATCCCGGTCTTGATACCTGGGCCAACAATGAGAGGAATCAGCTGAAAATATGTCTGAGCGAGGTCTTCGAGCGTTTTCACCATTGCCGGCACAACGCTCGACGCAATGATGCCAGTCACACAAGAGAGGCTGAGTCCGCGAGCGGTAAACAGGCTTTGCAGCAATACCCCATATTCGTCTGCCGTTCGCTCTGACTCGGTCACAAAGCGCCAGTGATAGGCGAGGTCTTGCCTGTCGTAGAGACCAGCGACCGTATGCGTATTCCCCACATCAACGGCGAGTATCATGGGCGTCCACTTCGATCAGTTCACTGTGTCCGTCTTTCGATAGCCATCAACCACGCTCACATCACCGGCCAGAATACGCTGAACGCGAGGGGACGGCCTCTCCTGCCCTTCCGGAGCCATGGATTCAACCAAGAGTGCACCGTCCCGATCAATGCCACGCACCGTCCCTGAGGTTATCCCTTCAGGCGCCGTCACCGTGATCGACTTTCCCAGCAACTCGGACGCATAGCCTTCCCAGGCTGCGCCCACTACCGGGAATCCTTTTTCTAGCCACAGAACGTATAATTTCTCAAGATGGGTCAGTAGACTGACAGCAAACGCAGCCCGGTCAACCGGCTCCCCACGCATCAGGAAGAGCGAAGAGGCCTTATCCTGCAACTCTTCAGGAAACGAAGAGAGCGGAGCATTAATATTAACTCCGACCCCGACAATGACCGACCTGAGCTGCGAGCCGTTTGCCTGCATCTCAGTCAGGATGCCACACACCTTTTTTCCCAAGACCAGGACATCGTTGGGCCATTTGATGGCGGGAGACAACTGCGTCTGTTGGACGATGGCTTCGGCCACTGCCACGGAGGCCAGCAGGCTTAATTGCGGTGCGGCTGAGGTAGGTTTCCGGGGACGAAGAATCACCGACAGATAGAGGTTTACTCCGGGCGGCGAAACCCAGCTCCGTCCTAAGCGGCCCTTACCGCCACTTTGCGCATCAGCGATCACAACCGTTCCCTCGGCTGCATCCTCTCGTGCCAGTCTGGCAGCCGACGTATTGGTAGAATCGATAGTGTCAAAAAAATGTAGCGAATGACCGAGCAAGCGTGTCGCCGGTTGGGACAACTGAGACATCAGGGCCGTCTCAAAGCCACGGTCAGGCAGGTCGTCCATGAGAGCGCTCCAGACCCTACGACCCCGACTCACAGGTCACAGACATGCTCAGGTCTGCGGCCGGAGTTGAATGGGTCAGGACACCGACCGAGATAAAATCCACCCCCGTTTCCGCCACTTCCCGCGCGCGCGCCAGCGATATATTGCCCGAGGCTTCAACCAGGGCCCGTCCGCGTATCAGTTGTACGGCCTCGGTCATCTGGGCGGTGGTCATATTGTCCAGCAGAATGATGTCGGCCTGGGCGTCAAGAGCTTCTTCAACCTCGGCCAGAGTTGTACACTCTACTTCGATACGCAGCCACGTTGACGCCTGACTCCGCGCCTGGTGGACCGCGGCACCCACCCCACCACAGACGGCAATATGATTGTCTTTAATCAACACCCCGTCGTCTAGCCCGAGCCGATGATTTCTTCCCCCACCCTGGACAACCGCATACTTATCCAGCAGGCGCAGGCCGGGCAGGGTCTTTCGGGTATCAATAATGGTGCAGCGGGTTCCGGCCACGGCCTCAACAAATTTTCGGGTCAGGGTTGCCACCCCGGAGAGGTGTTGCAGAAAATTGAGCAAGGTCCGCTCCGCAGTAAGCAGTCCTGCGGCCTGCCCCCACACCTCGGTAACAACCGTTCCGACCGGAACCTGACTCCCCTCTTGGCCGAGCAAACGCACCTCAGCCGTTTTATCCGCCTGCGCCAAAACCATTCCAATTATTGGCAGTCCTGCCAGCACAACGTCTGCCTTGGCCGTAATTTTTCCATGCGCCGCCTGGTTGGTAGGAATCGTCGCTCTTGTGGTCGCATCGCCCCGACCAACGTCCTCTTCCAACGCGAGACGAATCAGCCGGTCCACAGCCGGATGGTCAAACGGATACATGGACTAGGAATGTATATAGCCGGAGAGGCGGAAACAAGGTGAGAGTGGGCCGAGCCCTCGTACCGGATGGATAAAAGAAGCTGGAAACTCTTCGTGGTAATGTACGTGCAATACACAGGTCAGGAGTAGGTATGCAAAAGAAGCTGACAATCACCATAGACGAAGACGTATACGCAGGCCTGTACCAAGTCGTAGGGAGACGAAAGATCAGCCGGTTTATCGAGTCATTGGTCAGGCCCTACATCGTATATAGCGATATTCAGGAGGGCTACCGTCAGATGGCGGCAGATACCAAACGAGAAGCCGAGGCAATAGAATGGCTAGAGGGGACGGTCGAGGATATCAGGGATGAAACGAGGTGAAGTCTGGTGGGTGAGATTCGGGCCGGCTGTTAGCGGAGGAATCCGTAAGCGGAGGCCGGCTGTCGTCGTGACCAATAATGTAGCTAATCTCACTTGAGCAGGGTTCAGATTGTACCCCTGACGACCAATGTGAGTAGAGTATATCCCGGCGAGACCATTGTTGTAGTAAACGGCAGGCCGCATAAGGCCATGGCAGATCAACTGACTACTGTGAGCAAGGAACGAATCACAGATTTTTTCGGAAAATTATCCGATAGCGGCATTGAAAGCCTGGATACAATCGTGAGGTTTCATTTGGGGTTGTAAAGGCTGCTACCGGGTAGATTTGACAGGAGAAGCTGAGGATTGTCGAGCGAGACGGGAAGTACACCGAGGCATCAATACCGTAGCGCAGGCCCATGTCCTTGTTCCCGTTGGTCCCGGAACTTGCGGATGTCGAACGGCGGATGTCCGGGTGGAATCTTGTCGCGAAGCCTCCCGAGCCGAGACAAATCTATCCGCCGCGGCCGCAGAATGAATCCGTCAGGGCTTTCTTCTAGTTCGAGTTGGTCACCAGGACCCAAGTCCAACGCATCCAGCAGCTTGGTCGGGAGTGTAATCTGTCGTTTTGAGGTAACTTTGACAATCATCAAGTGGTTACCTCGGAATGACACAGCGTCAAGCGTTTACCCCAACGCGGCGAGGTTCTCGTTGAGTGTCCCTAACTGTGACTCCATGTCGGCCAGCTTGGAACGCTCTTTTGACACCACCTCGGGGTTTGCCCGCGAGAGGAATTTCTCGTTGCCGAGTTTTTTTCGTACGCCCTCAAGCGTACCGCTTAGCTTTTTGATCTGCCCGTTCAAGCGCGCCCGTTCTTTCTCGATGTCAATGACCCCGAGCACATACACCTCAAGATCACCCACGACCGCAGTGGCGGAATCGCGCGTCCGTTCGGCGTCGGCGGCCATCTCAACCGACTCGACCCCGGCCAGGCCCTGAATATGGATCAGTCCCGTATTCAGGATATCCGGCGCTTGGTCCACGGTTTTGATGCGTACCTGCACTCGCTGTTTCGGCGGCACCGTATACTGACTGCGAATATCGCGGATGGCCCGAATGACGTTCTGTAAAAAGTCTACCTGCTGTTCGAGTTGCTCATCCTGCCAGCTCGTATTCGGTTGCGGCCAGGGCGCGTGGGCTATCGCGTCCGGCGTCTGGAGCTGACTCTCAATTCCGCGCCGGGCGGCATGTGCATTCAGGTGTTGCCACAGGAAATCGGTCACAAAAGGAATAAACGGGTGCAACAGCCGCAGGGTCTGATCTACGCAAAAGGCCAGGACTTGTCGGGCGCTGTCCGCGCCGTCCGTGCGCAGGCGTGGCTTGATCATTTCCAGATACCAGTCGCACAGCTCCGACCAGAAAAAATCCCGTGCCGTCGAAAGGGCAGCCGACGGATTATAGGCTTCAAGCTGTTGCTGCACTTCGACGATCGCCCGCGTCAGACGGGATAAGATCCAGCGCTCCTCGAACGGCAGTGTAGCCGGATTCTGCTTCACGAAGGGGGCTTGCTCAAGGTTCAACAAAGCAAACCGCACCGCATTCCACAGCTTGTTGCAGAAGTGGCGACCGACCTCAAAGCGGTCGCTTATCAGCTTGGCCGAGGGGATATCCGGCATGGTGCCGAGCACATCAAATTCTTTGCCGGTTTTAGGACACACATAGGTGAAAATACTGCTGCCGTGCTTGGCTTTTGCCAGGTCTACGGGCTCATTGGTAAACGGTGATATGGCTTGAACGGGGAGGCGAATGTCCTGAGAGCCGGTTTGCATCTCACACAGGACGTAGCGCATGGCATCACAGCCGTAGCGTTCGATAATATCCACCGGATCAATGCCATTGCCTTTCGACTTGCTCATCCGCTCGCCCTTGCCATCCAAAATCGTGGCGTGGATAAAGACGTCGGTGAACGGCACGTCACCCAGGTTATACAGTCCCATCAGGACCATGCGGGCGACCCATAAGGTAATGATGTCGCGCCCGGTCACCAGGCAGGAACCGGGATAATAATACGAGAGGCAGTCGGGGGAACCGTCGTATGTCCCCAGAGGCGACTGACCGGCTTCAATAGCCGCAGTGTTGGGGTCGGGCCAGCCCAGGGTGCTATGCGGCCACAGCCCGCTCGAAAACCAGGTATCCAGCACGTCGGGATCACGAACAAAGCCGACCGCTTCCAGGTCGCTCACCACGTCCGCTAGGCTGGACGGCTCACGCAAACACACCAGAATTTTTCCCTGGATTTGTTCCGACATGTCGTCGGCAATGGATCGAGCCAAGCGACCGGGCGTATCGGGACCAATGAGTTCGTTGGTGTCGCCCGTCTGCAAGCGGGCGACCACATCTTCTCGCCTCAGATACGGGGTAAGCCAGACGAGTTGTTCCTGTAATGCCTGGCCCTGGAAACTACCCGACCAGATCGGGATCTGATGCCCCCACCAGAGCTGGCGGCTGATGCACCAGTCACGCTTCTCGGCGAGCCAGTTGATATAGGTGTTCCGGTAACGAATGTCCGGATGAAACGAAACGTTCTTGCCCGTGGGCGAGCGCCACTTGCCTTCGGCAGCATCGAGGGCGGCCTGGGCGAGTCCGGGTGCAACAAATTCATTGGCCGTCCCCCGACCGCAGACGACACCACCGTCCACATCGCCCATGCGCACGAACCACTGCTCCGACAGATAAGGCTCAACCGGCGTCTTGGAACGGTCTGAGTGGCCGATTTCGATCTCCCGATCTTCAATGGCTTCAAGCAGGCCGAGCGCGTCCAAATCCTGGATAACCTTGTCTCGGGCAGCAAAGCGGTCGAGCCCTTGATATGACCCGGCCTGGTCGTTCAAAGAACCATCGGCACTCAGAATGTTAATAATACCGATCTCTTCGCTATGGCGGCCCCAGACCTCATAGTCATTGGGGTCATGACCTGGAGTGATTTTCACACAACCGCTACCGAGTTCGGGTTTTGCCCATTCATCGCAGATGAGCGGAATCGGGCGGTCCAGCAGCGGGAGGCGCACTAGACGACCGGCTCTGGCCATCGTCGCGAGCTGTTCAAGCTGCGGCAGATGCGTATCGCGTCGTTTCTCAAGCCGCTCCACTTCCGCTTCCAGCTCGACCCGCTCTTTTTGGCCGGCTCGGGTCAGGCGCTCCTGTGTTTTGCGAATCAGTTCTTCCAGGGCTCCGCGTGGGTCGGGATGGCAGGCTACCGCTGTATCACCCAGCATGGTTTCAGGCCGCGTTGTCGCAACCACAACGTATTCCGGTTCGCCAGGCTGAGGGTGAATGACCGGATAGCGCAAATGCCAGAAATGCCCCTGGACGCTTTCGTACACAATCTCGTCATCCGCGACCGCAGTCTGTAAGTGGCAGTCCCAGTTGACCAGGCGCGTCCCACGAAAAATCAGACCGTCCCGGAACAGGTGAAAAAAGGTCCACTGGACGGCCCGGGCACAGACCGCGTCCATGGTAAAGCGCTGGCGGTCCCAGTCACACGAACAGCCCATGGCTTGCTGTTGGCTGACAATGCGGGCCTGGTATTGCTCTTTCCAGTCCCAGATACGTTCGACCAGTGCCTCGCGGCCAATATCATGCCGCGTTTTACCTTCCAGTTCGAACAGGCGCTTTTCCACAACGGCTTGCGTGGCGATACCGGCGTGGTCCGTTCCGGCCATCCACAGCGCGTTCTCTCCCATCATGCGATGCCAGCGCGTCAGCATGTCCTGCATGACGTTGTCCATGGCGTGCCCCATGTGCAGCGCGCCGGTGACATTCGGCAGCGGCATCATGATCACATAGCGTTGCTCGTTGTCATCTGGTGTTGCGGCAAAAGGTTTGGTCTCTGCCCAGCGTTGGACAATCGTCTTTTCCAGTGCGGTTGGGTCGTATTGGCTGGCCAGTTCGTTTGGCATTAGCTCGCTCCTTGGGAAAGCAGACTCACACGATGAAAGACGCGATCTGTTGTCTCAGCATCCCAGTAAAAAGGGGCTTCCCTCTTTTTGAGAAAAGCCCCCTGACTTATGCGAAAGGGGGGACTTGAACCCCCACGGGTTTTACCCCACAGGATCCTGAATCCTGCGCGTCTGCCAATTCCGCCACTTTCGCGTGAAGTACGTGAAGTACTTACCCGCCGCCCTGTTCGCCTGTCAATCCCGCGGGAGTGCAGCATGCCGGGGATCGCACCAGCGGCTCTCGCCTGGCGGGGCGGGTCACTCTTGAACGGCCCACGCTGACACAAAACAAAAGGTTATGGGGAGGGGTCGCTCCAGCCCTTACTCCGGTTCCTGATGACCCGCGTTGGCCAGGAATGAGACAAACACAGCCACGCTGAGTGCCCCTAAGACGCCCAGCGTCACGGCCCCAGTCGACACAAACCCCTCATCAGAAAAACCCGCGGCCTGCCAGGATCCGACCAATACGGCCGCCCCAACGACTACGCCTAATACTGTCCCAAGCATGCGCGAAACTCCTTGTCTTCCAATACAGCCTGCTGCATCCTTTACCAGTTCTCCGGGTGGAGGACTAGGGTACTCCGGGGATCTAGGCGGATTCTCTTGCCCCAGTACAGCAGTCCTCAGACTTGCAGACTAGTATTTTTTCTGGATTCTCGGTAAGGGAAAGATACAATTCCATACAACACTAAAGGAGGTTTATATGTCAGCGGGGAACGGTGAAGTCAGTCTTGAGGGGTCCATCGATTGTGATGGCCATATTTTGGAGCCGTCCGATTTGTGGGAGCAATATCTTGATCCGCAATACCGCGAGCGGGCCATTCGGATTAAAACGGACGATGAGGGCTGGGAGTATTTTGAGTTTGATGGCAAACCGTCCCGACTATGCGAGCGCGGTTTTCCCGGCATTCTGGGCGCCATGGGCCAGCCGGATATCGTGCCCGGTCCGGACCGCCGCTATATTGATGGTGCGCCGTTTGGCTCAATGGACGCCAAGGAGCGCATAGAGCGGATTGATGGTGAAGGGCTGGCAAAATCGATTCTCTACCCCACCATCGGCCTGTTGTGGGAGAGTGAGATCCAGGACCCGGAAATATCAGCCGCCTATTGCCGAGCCTATAACCGCTGGATTGTAGACTTCTGCTCCGAGTCGGGCGGCCGCCTTATTCCCATCGCCCATCTGTCTGGCACGGACGCCAACGAAGCGGCGACAGAACTGGAGCGTGCGGTCAAGGCGGGGTGCAAAGGAGCCTTTTTCGCGCCGTTTACCTGGACGAAGAAATCGCATGGGCATCCAGACTATGATCCGGTCTGGGCAAAGGCGCAGGAGTTGGACGTGCCCATTGCCCTGCATCCAACCTTTGAACCCATCCAGTTCATGCCCCACGGGCGGTTTGAAGAACTCGTGCCAACGGAGCCGATTGACTTTAACTGGTATTTTGATGTGCTGGTCGCTCAGAATATGCAGCAGGCGTTTGTCTCGCTCTTTCACCATGGGGTGTTCGAGCGCTTCCCAAAGGTGAAGGCTGTCGTGCTCGAATCCCAGGCCGGCTGGATTGGCTATTTACTCGACCGGATGGATGCCGTGTTTGAGGGTCCGCTAGCCCACTCGACCCAACTCAAGGAGCGGCCCAGCTTTTATTTTCAGCGCCAGTGCTGGATTTCAGCCGACCCGGACGAAAAAGCTCTGCAGAACATCATTGAATTCGTCGGGGCGGACAAATTCTTCTGGGCCTCGGACTTCCCGCATCCAGACCACAGCGACCAGTATATGCCGGCCCTGAAACGACTGGTCACGCCACTCTCCGAAACGGCCCGGCAGCAGGTCATCGGGGCAAATGTGGCTGAGGTCTATAAGCTGGGACAGTAGCTCTTGGTGGACTAACGGAGGACGACTCACAGGCCCGCAGCTATTGCGGGCCTTTTTACTGGAGCCCGGACCGACCGGGCGTAGACCGCTTTCCGTACACCATACCCTGTGCACTACAAACTACTGCTCGAATACGACGGGACCAACTATCATGGCTGGCAGCTTCAGCCCACGGATGCTACTGTTCAGGGGACGCTCGAAGCCGTCTTATCCCGAATTCTGAATAGGCCCATTCGCGTGCGGGTGGCTGGGCGAACAGATGCAGGGGTTCATGCGCTGGGCCAAGTGGCCACTTTTCAGGCTACCCCTTCTCTCGACCTGGTGCGGTTTCAGCACAACCTCAACTCGGTTCTGCCTTCGGATATTGCCATCCACGCAATCAGCGAGGTGCCGGACACCTTTCATCCGCGCTATGACGCGCGCAGCAGAACCTATCAGTACCGCATATGGAACCGGCCCTACCCTTCGGCCATTCAGGCCCGCTACTCGTGGTATATCCCCTATCCTTTGGACCAGGAGGCAATGCATGCCGCCGCGACCCTGCTCATCGGACATCATAATTTTGCGTCTTTTCAGGGAGCAGACTCTGTAGAACGCACACCGTGGCGCACCGTGATGCACAGTACCGTCTGTCGCGAGCGCGATTTTCTTGTGTATACTGTCGAAGCCCGGTCATTTCTGCGCCATATGGTCAGAAATATCGTAGGCACCCTGGTAGATGTCGGTCGAGGCGCTTTGAGCACAGACGAATTTGCCGCGGTCTTTGCGGCGCACGACCGCTCTCGGGCCGGACTGAACGCACCGCCGCAGGGATTATTCCTGGTTGCCGTCCATTATTAAAAAGGCAGACACCTATGGGACTTCTCCAGGATATCACAGCAGCCCTCGCGCCCGTCGGGCTCAACCTCATCGGGACAACGCCGAGGTCTGACTATGAGGCCCTGGTTCCGCCGCGGTATCATATCAAGCAGCAGTTTCCTGAGACCGAAACGGTTGTTGTTATTGGAAATGGTGGTGGAGAATTTTGGAACCACTTCCGGGAGTATACCGCGGTGCGGCCAAGCTATCTCCAGCAGCATGAACATCCGCTGGACGACTACACCGTCGAAGTGATAAGGGCGCGGCTTACGCCGCTTTTAGACGCGGCCCGCACTCAGTATCGTCTTATCTATCCGTTTCAGTTTTTCAGCAGCCTGACCGTATCCTTCATGCATCTGGCACAGGCCGCGCGGCTGTCAGTGCCCAGTATCCTTGGCGTCCAAATCCATCCCCGGTATGGGCCCTGGATAGCCTGGCGCGCCGCGGTTTTGGTTGATCACGACTTATCAGCGCTCTCGGCCCCGGCCCAAGACTTTGATCCGTGTTCCACCTGTGTGGAGCGCCCCTGTATAGCCGCCTGTCCGACCCAGGCCGTCAGCGCCGCACAAGGCTGGGATCTGCTTGCCTGTACGCAGTATCGCCTGCGCGTCCCAACCGATTGCGCTGAGTGCTGCCACGCCCGGTACATCTGCGTCTACGGCCGTGAGCATCGCTATCCTGAGGACGAACTCGCCTATCATCAGCGTCTCAGCCTTGCCACAGCGCAGGCGTACTTCAGGAAGTCCGAGAAAGCAAACTAGTCGTTTGGCAGCAAATTCCCCTGCTCATCGAGCCTGAGATTCGTCTGCTTGGCCTGCTTAAGCACTTTCGGAGCCCAGGCCACATGACCGGCATCGGTTCCGCCGAGAATGGCCATCAAATGCGCGTCTGAATCACCGACATTTTTGAATCCGCGCATCACGCCGGGCGGGACTGAGACCGTGTCCCAGGCATCCAGGATCACTTCCTGTTCACCCTCATTCCCCCAGTAGATGGACCATTTCCCCGACAGCGGGATGAACACTTCAACCGTACTGTGGCTGTGCAGCGCCGCCCCTTTACCCGGACTCGCACCCACGTAGGTGACGTTAAAGTCCTGAACTGCGGTAATCGCAGGGTTGAGGTTCGTATCCTCGGTCACCCCTCGGCCAATCACATTATAGATGTCACGCTCATGGCCCGGGATCTCACTATCAAGAAATGCCTGCGCGCTGGACTTGAGCTCTTTGAAACGGGCAACGCGTTCGAGCATCGCTTCTTTTGAAACGTGGGTGTTTGCCATTGGTCCCTCCTTAGTGGTCTTCCCGTACGATTCTTCTTCCTTACCCCGGTCTGACCGGGAGGTGCAAGAGTTGAGTGAAAGAATTGGAAGCAGAGCCTAGCTCCCTCCCCAGAGAGGAAGGCCGCTTGCATGGCCGGAGGGAATCCAGTAAGCGCAGGGCATGGCGACAAAGAGCGGACGCGCCCAGGGGAGAAAGAGTAAACGTCCCCTCCCCTCAGACAAAAAAGCTAAGGAGGTTCACTCTTTTAAGCAGGCTCTGCGCGAAGAAGCAATTCTCCAAGCCGCGGCAGACTGTTTCGGCGAACAGGGCTACCGGGCAACGACGCTCGAAACCATTGCCGAGCGGCTGGGGATCTCCCGCGTCACCCTATATCGTTACTGTCCGAGTAAAGAAGAACTGCTGATTCGGGTGTTTGAGCGTTCTATTGCTATTTTTCAGCGCGACCTGCGACAGATTTGTTCCCAGCCTATAGCACCCGAAGAGAAGCTACGGCAGATTATCCGGCATCAGGTCCGCCTCATGGCTGACCACCGCAACTTTTTGACGGTTTTTTTTAGTGAAGAGAGTCATCTGCCCCAGGAGATTGCCAAACGGGCACGCGCCGAACGGCGGGTATACGACGGGCTCATTGAGGATGTGATTGCTGCGGGTGTCAAGGCTGGCCGCCTCGCCCCACTCCCGGCCAAGCTGGTGTCGTTTGCCATTCTCGGCATGTGCAACTGGCTGTATCAGTGGTACCAACCCGAAGGGCCGCTCTCCGCCGATGAGGTTGCACGCAATTTCATCCAACTGGTTGAGCAGGGCTATTTGCGTACCGACCCACAACAGGAAATTCTTCAACGTTTAGAGCGAATGGAATCCGCACTGTCGAACCTGCGGGACGCTCGGCAAGCGGACGAGTGAAGGTCTACTCGCCATCCCGCACGGGAATCGGAGAGTTGCACCAGCGGCCGCTGGCTTCGTCATAATGCGCCCACCACCGCCGACCGTTTTTGCGAAAGAGTTTAAACGAACAGCCATGATCGTCACACCACGGCGGGCTGGGCTCGGTCTGGGGAGGAGGGGGAATAGGCTGCTGGGACTGGGGCCGCGGCTGCTGGTGCTGGGGCCGTTGAGAAGGCTTTATTTTTGGCTGGCGAGGGGTAAAACCCATGGCTTCGAGTTCGACGATCACGGCCGCCATACCGCCGGCGCCATCAACCGGCATCTCCAGACGGCACTCATAGCCCTCGGGACTGATGCACCAGACCTCGCACGCCCCCATTGTCACCTGCGGGTTGGGCACCGGCAGAGGGGACTCTTCCGGCGGGGCATCCCCAGGACTTTCGCCGGGCCACTCCTCATCCCAAGCGGGCGAAGCCGGGAAGGAGGGGACAAATCGTTTGGATGATTTACGCTCCACTGACCTCTCGTCGGACAAGCTGGGCTCCGGCCACCAGGGCTCCCAGCTTGGCTCGGGCTAAATTCCGGGACGACGCAGAAAAACCACAATCGCAGGTCAGGTAGAGCCTTTCCGGATTCACATGTTCAAGCGTCAGACGAATACGTTCGGCCACATCTTCTGCCGTCTCCAGGTACATAGATTTCACATCAATGACCCCAGCCGCAAACTCACGCTCATCACCGTACTGACTCCAGAGTGCCAGCTCGGCCATTTCTCGATTCGCAAATTCCAATACGAATTGATCGACCTTGACGTCAAGAATACCGGGGAACAGCGGTTTATACGTCCGCTTCATGGCCGGCCGGCCCTGATTGTTCCCAAAGCAGATGTGCAGGGCGATTTTGGTCTCCACACCCTTCAGGGTGGTATTGAACAGTTTTACCGTTTCTTCCATGGACAAGGCTGGCTCTCGACCCACGGCGGATGGTTCGTCAAGCTGGATAAAGGTCGCACCAGCCGCAACAACCCCGCGGAGTTCCCTATTCACGAGTTCTGCCAAGTCGTACAGGAGTGGCAGATAGTCTCCCTGTGGATAGCCAGCCTTGAGCCGGATGGGCATGGCAATCGTGAGCGGACCGGGGCAGCAGACTTTGAGCGGCTTATCGGTTTGGGCTCGGACAAAGGTAAATTCGTCAACCAACCCGAAGCCGTCAGGAGCGCTGACCCGTTCGGTTGTCTCAAAACGCGGCGCGCTATCATAGCTCATGATCCCGAGCTTGCGTTGCGCGCGGACCATATCGAGGCCGGATAATTTTTCGACCACGTTCCATAGAAAGCGCTGACGACGGATCTCGCCATCAGTCAGAATGTCCAGTCCGGCTTCTTCTTGGTCCCAGACGGCCATTTTTACTGCATCTTGAATGGCTTCTTCGACGTCTGCCGGACCGGCAGTCCCGGCTCGCAGGGCTCTTCTCGTCGCAATCAACCACGATGGTGAGGCATAGGAGCCAACGCCCATTGTGGGGAAAAGCCCAAGATCGGTGCCATTGAGTGTCGGCATCACTACTTCCCTGTTCTTCCTATAACGCCTCTGGAAAAAGCGCCAGCAACTCCGTCCCGTCCGGGGTCTGCCACACCCCGCGAACCATATAGGTCTGGAGGGTTTCCACCCGAAAGCCCACGGCGAGCAACTCCCGAAACAATGTTGCGTGCCGCGTAGGAAAACGCATACGCAGAGCCTTCCCCTGCTCACGCTTAGCCCCGGACAGAATCAGTGCGCGTAAGACCGACGGTTGCGTTGCCGCAGCAGGTCCGAAAAACGTCCCTGCTTCTGTTCGCAGGAAACACAGGTAACCCACGAGCTTCCCCTGCACGAAAGCGGCAATATGCGGCGGCTGGGCGTGGAAAAACTGCATATCCTGTTCACGCACGATACCAGTTAAGCGCGTATCCAATGCAGCCAAGTGTTCAATATCCTCCGTCACCCACTCCCGAATTTCAACATCCCCTGGAACGTCTGCCTGAAGGTGCTGCCCGACCAATGAAGCAATAGTGCCGCGCGCCTCAAAACCAAGCGTGCTATACAACGGAAAGGACACCACGTTAAAGGCGTCTTGCACCAGCCGGAGCGAAGGACACGCTCCCCCCGTCTCAATCACGGCCTGCATCAGTGCTCGCCCGGCACCTTGGGCTTGGGCGCTCGGATCAATAGTAATCGGGCCGATCCCGGCCGTATCGCCCCGAAGATGGATGAAGCCGGACCCAACGATCTGTCCATCCTGGAGCGCGGTGAAACAC
Source organism: uncultured Binatia bacterium (SeqCode) (assembly GCA_965243855.1). Lineage (GTDB taxonomy): Bacteria > Desulfobacterota > Binatia > Bin18 > Bin18 > Bin18. The sequence goes on from CBDEWE010000003.1 coordinate 2,261,784, forward strand.
TCGTTTGGCTCAAGCCGTGCATACCCTTGTGCGATGGATGTTCCGGCGGCTGGCGACGGAAATGGCTCAGGGTAGCCATGGCGGCGAAAGAGGTCATTGAAGGCGGCAACCATGACTGCCCCAACGCGAGGAATGTCTTCCTCTAACATGTGGCGAATCGTCACGGTCATCACGCCCCCTCTTCCCTTCCCCTACCTGCCGACACCTGTAAAGAGTGGTGTATTGCAGCGTTGTAACAAAAAACTTTCCTGCTGTCTGCCCACGAACGAATATTTTCTGGATAGGCGCCTGCGTGAAGGGGACAAGGCCGGCCTGACTTTTCCCCCCTGTCTGAGCGTGGTACCGTAGCCGAAATTTTTTTATCATCAGTAAGAACAGCCAAGAGAGGAAGTGTATGGAAGCCTGTGGTGAGTTATCCCCGCCTCCCAGAACCTTGTTAGGTCCCGGTCCGAGCAACGTCCATCCTCGGGTGCTGCGTGCCCTGTCCACCCCGCTTGTTGGTCATCTTGATCCTGAGTTTATTCGGCTGATGGAAGAGACCAAGGCACTTCTCCGGTTTGTCTTTCAAACATCGAATCCCCTCACCCTCCCGATTTCGGGGACTGGCAGCGCTGGCATGGAAACCTGCTTTGTGAATATGGTCGAGCCTGGAGACGAGGTCGTCATCGGCGTCAACGGTATATTCGGCACCCGCATGGTCGACGTAGTAAAACGCTGTGGCGGAACACCCGTTATCATGGAGGCCCCCTGGGGTTCCGTCTTTAGCCCGGACGATGTCCGCGCGGCCCTCAAGCGCTGCACTCGTCCAAAGTTGGTAGCTCTCGTCAATGCTGAGACATCAACTGGAGCCTGGCAGCCTCTGGAAGACATTGCTCCGCTCGTCCACGAGGCAGGAGCGCTGTTTCTGGTTGATGCGGTCACGTCGCTCGGCGGCTGTCCCCTCGAAATAGACGAATGGCAGATTGACGTCTGTTACAGCGGCACCCAAAAGTGCCTGAGCTGTCCGCCCGGCCTCTCGCCCGTCACCTTTAGTCCGGCCGCCCAAGAGGTCATACGGAACCGCAAGCATAAGGTTCAGAGTTGGTATCTGGACCTAAGCCTGCTTGAGCAATATTGGGGTGAAGAACGCGTGTACCACCACACCGCCCCTATCTCCATGAACTACGCTCTACGAGAAGCCTTACGGCTGATTTCCGAAGAAGGCTTAGCCGCACGATTTCGTCGCCACGAGGACAATCATTTGGCCCTCGCTGCCGGCCTCAACGCGCTAGGGATGCGGCTTGTCCCCCAGGAAGGCGCTCGCCTCTGGATGCTCAACAGCGTCGCCATCCCCGATGGCATTGGCGATGCGACCGCTCGTAAGCACCTCCTCGCTGAGTATAATATCGAGATAGGTGCCGGCTTGGGAGTGTTCGCCGGAAAAGTCTGGCGTATTGGCCTGATGGGAGAATCCAGCACCCGTAGTAATGTTCTGCTTGTTTTAAGCGCACTGGAGGCCGTGTTACAGCAAAATGGTCATACGTGCGCAGCCGGGGCTGGTGTCAGCGCGGCGCAAGAAGTCTACGCGACTCGGGAATCCAGAGCGCGTCTCAATCAGCATGAGGCCCGGTAAAAAGGCTCACCAGCCATCAGCCTGCCCGTGCGATGGGAACAAGAACAAAGCCGAGAAATAATGCGAGCGTCCGTTAGCTCCTTTTTCTTGCTGTGTTTCTTTGCTCTCCTGCTGCCGGTGACAGACAGCCGGGCTGAGCCGACACTCACCCTGCTGTCCGCCGATCAGATTCCCCCTTTAGTGGACGATCTTGACCGCAGATCTCTCAAAGCCGTACTCCAACAGAGCCTCGCGGCCCTGGAGCAGAAGCCGGACTCCCAAGTATTTTCCTTTGGACAGCAACAGGTCAGCGTCGGTCGGGTCCGGGACAGTCTCGGCGCATTTCTTGCCCTGCTCGATCAGCCCGGAGATCTCGCTCTGGAGATCCAGCGAGAATTCGACCTCTATCGTGCGACCGTACCGGTGCTTTTCACTGCCTACCACGAACCCGAACTGCAGGGTAGCTTTATCCGAACCGAGCGTTATCGCTACCCTCTGTATCGTCCTCCGACTGATTTGGTAAAAGTTGACACCTCCCGATTTACGACAAAGAGTAAACGTATCCTCCAATCATCCGAAAAAGCTGTACACGTTCACTCTTTCCAGCGGTTTCCGCAAGATATGTACGGTCGCGTCGCAAACGGGCGACTCGTCCCCTATTTCTCCCGGACTCAGATTGACGGACAACATATTCTGGTGTCTCAGCACAGAGAACTCGTCTGGCTTGATGACCCAGTTGAGCGTTTTTTCCTCCATATTCAGGGATCCGGGAAAATCCGGCTGCCGGACGGTGCCTGGTTTCGGGTCGGCTATGCCGCCTCAAACGGCTGGCCGTATCGGAGCATTGGCAAACTCCTCCTCAGTCAAGGCAAACTCCAGTCCGGAGAGGCGTCGGCCCAGGGCATCCGCCACTATCTGCGGCAGCATCCAGCCGAACAAGATCGGATCTTGTTTCATAATAGTCGTTATATTTTCTTTCGGGTTGTCTCCGCCGGGCCGCTAGGCAGCTTGGGCGTCCCGCTGACACCGGGCCGTTCGATTGCGGTCGACCCGAACTGGTATCCGCCGGGTGCGCTTGGCTTTATCCGTACCACCAAGCCTCACCTGGAGGGGAGCGGGCAGGTTGCGTGGCAACCCTTTTCGCGTTTTGTGGCTCTGCAAGACCGCGGTGCCGCCATTACCGGCCCTGGACGCGCGGATATCTATTGGGGGAGTGGGCCACAACCAGAGGCCGGCCTTATGGCTCAACGCGGCGAACTGTATATTTTTCTCAAAAAGTCGTAGCTCCCCTACTCAACGCGGACCAGATTTGTCACAATACGCATACCCCTGCGATAGGATAGACATCCATGGCATCTGAGGCAAAAATTTCTCATTCCGGCCTGCGACATATTGCCCTGAATGTGGCGGATGTTGCCGTTTCGGTTGAGTTTTACACAACCCTGCTCGGCATGCAGGTCGTCTGGCAGCCCGACCCGGACAATGCCTACCTCTCCTCGGGCTGTGACAATCTGGCCCTGCATAAAGCGACACCCCGACGCGGTCGAGCGGGGCAACGCCTTGACCACGTCGGATTCATTGTTCCGCGGAGTGACGATGTCGACCGAGCCGCCAAAATACTAGAGACGCACGATGTCCCTATCGTCAAACCAGTCCGGACCCATCGGGATGGCAGCCGCTCCCTGTACTGTGCCGACCCGGATGGCACGATCATCCAAATTCTGTATGAGCCCACCCTCAGCCAACAGCGCGTCAGATGAAGTGAAAGGCTGCGCGCGTCTTTTTGCCGCCTGGGCAGTCCACGCCTACACGGCTTCCGGTGTTATTGCTGGATTTCTCTCCCTCCAGGCTATTTTCCTGAGCAAGCCTCGGCAGGCCTTTGTCTGGATGTTGGTCGCAGTGCTCATTGATGCGACCGATGGCGTTCTGGCGAGAGCTGTTCAGGTGAAACGGATTCTGCCCTGGTTTGACGGCGCCAAGTTGGATGACATTGTTGACTATTTTACCTACGTCATTATCCCGGCTGTTTTTCTCTACCAGTTTCAGTTGCTTCCGGCTTCTGGAACGCTGCTCTTCGTGGCGGCGTTGCTCCTTTCCAGCGCATATGGTTTTTGTCAGGCCGAGGCCAAAACACAGGATTTCTTTTTTACCGGTTTTCCCTCCTACTGGAATATTGTGGCGTTCTATCTCTACGCAGGCGGGACACCCATTTGGCTGAACGGCAGCCTGGTACTCCTCCTTGCCATAGGCGTCTTTATCCCTATCCGCTATGTTTATCCCACGCGTACCGCTCGCCTGCGCCTCTTGACGAATGTGCTCGGCGCCATTTGGGTTGGTGTCCTTCTCCTTCTGCTATCCCAGCTCCCCCATGCCCATCCTTGGCTCGTCATTGCCTCTCTCTACTATCCTCTCTACTACACTGCCCTCTCCTTCTACTTCCATTTCACCACCTCACCCCCTTCTTCAAAACTTCCGACTCGGACTTGACAGCCAGAAAATCAGACACATTTTTCTGATAAGGCTCACGAGAGGGCAGAACAGATGGAGACAACAAAAGACCGCGAGGAAAGGGCATCGGCCCTCTTATACAAAGGCTATCAAGCCCAAAGACAAGGCGACTTGGGGGAAGCCATGCGCTTCTATCAGGAGTCCATCCAACTGCATCCGACCGCAGAGGCACATACTTCTCTCGGTTGGACGTATGGTTTTCTCCGTCGTTACGAGGACGCAATTGAAGAATGCCGCACCGCAATTGCCCTCAACCCCGAGTTTGGCAATCCGTACAACGACATCGGTCTCTATCTTATGAAGATGGGCAAGCTGGACGCCGCCGTCCCATGGTTAGAGCACGCAATAGAGGCGACCCATTATGACACGCCTCATTATCCATATCTGAACCTGGGCCGGATTGCTCTCGCAAAGGGTGATCTCCTCCAGGCAGCACGAGAATTTGGGCGAGCGCTTACGGCTGAGCCCCGTTCACTGACCGCTCGCCGGACCCTTGCCGCCCTTTCCGCTCAATTAAACTAGAAAAGAGGAATTCATCCCCTCTCGCTTCGTTAGCGGAGCAGAGTGTTGGGTCGATTCAACAGAAAGGGCACGATATCGATAGCGGGTCTGCGACGACGTTTTTCCGGGAAAGACAAGAGGAGCGGGCCGAGGATGAGACCGCCCAGAAAACCGCCAATATGGGCCCCCCAGGCAATAGAGGTCGATGAAAAGAAAGCGGTTTCTCCAATAGCGTATACAGAGATAGCACCGACCACATGAAAGAAGACCCAGCCGCTCAAAAAGAGGACCGTCAGAGTTCCTTCAAGAGGCTGGGGAGAGGAATGCGCGGTGGTATCGGACTCCTGAGTTGAGAAAAAAATCAGACAATAGACACCGGCAACGGCGGCAATCGCCCCACTCGCGCCTATCAGTGGGGTCGAGGAAAACGGCGTGATCGCCGCCTGGGTTAACAGGGCAATGACGTTGCCACACAGATACAACACCAGATAGCGGACTGCTCCTAACCGCGCCTCTACGGCGTTCCCGAGGAAAAACAGGCAGAGAAGATTGCCAACTAAATGCAGCCCACCCCCATGCAGGAAGAGACAGGCAAAAAGCGAGGAAGAGACGGGGAATTGGCCCTGGGTTAACGCCAGAGAGAATTGTGCGGGAATCCAGCCATAGGTCGTAAGGAAGAGCTGGAATGCCGGGCCGAGTGTGAGCTCATAGGCAAAACAACACAGCATCGCTCCCATAAGCACATGATTTGCCCACGGGAAACCTGCGCCCTGGCGCTCTTCTTCAAGGTAGTACACGCTCCTGATCCTAGCTCAGGTTTTCTCTCACCAGCGTATTCCACCACATCCTCCAACTGTTCCGTCCACTCGTCCAAGCACGGTGAAGTAGAGCTCTCTATAGCACCTTCAATAGGGGTATGATAGTGGGAGAAAAATCATTATGCCGATCTACGAATACTACTGTCGGGCATGCAAAAAACAGCAAAGTCTCATTTTTATGAAGATAGGAGACGTCCAGAAATCTCCTCGTTGTCAATACTGCAATCAACGCCGCCTCACCCGGATACTCTCGCGTTTTGCCTATCATCAGGGAGAAGAGGCTCGACTCAAGAACCTGGACACCAATGCCCCCAGAGACGAGGCATTCTACCGCGACAACCGCAACGTGGGTCTGTGGGCAAAGAAGCGAGCAAAAGAAATGGGCGTTGATCTCGGCCCGCAGTTCGATGAGACGGTAGAAAAGGCCCGCAGTGGTAAAATTCTCGATGATCGCTAGCCTGTCTTGATCCTCTTGATTGTTAGGCTGACCAAACATGCTTCGTACGGCACGCGATCAGCTCTGGCGCCTTTGTCGGATCGTTAGTGGGATTGTTCTCCTGCTTGTGGGCCTCTTTCTCAGCCTGCCCGGCATTCCCGGCCCGGGCATTGTGTTAATCTTTGTCGGCTTTGGGATTCTGAGCCGAGATTTTGAGTGGGCCAAACGCTGGCACCTCCGTCTCAAAGACACGGCTCAGCGGATTATCAACCGTCGAAAAACAGCCAACCGCCAAGATCAGGCAGCAACCGGACAAGAGACCAGCCATGATTAAGCTCTACGATTTTTCCCTGTCTCCCCGCGCGCGCAAGGTGCGGATTACCCTTGCGGCAAAGGGGCTGGAGTATGAAAAGGTCCCGATTGACATCACCAAAGGGGAGCAGAAAACGCCTGAATATCTGGCAATTAACCCCTATGGGAAAGTCCCCGCGCTCCAGGACAATGGGACAACGGTCTATGAGTCCACCATTATCATGGAATACTTGAACGACACCTACCCTACCCCGCCCTTACTTCCGGACGATGTCGGACAGCGGGCCCGAGCCCGCGTCCTCATGCATTATGCCGATAATCCGTATGAGAGCGCCGTAGCAACTCTTGCCGCAGAGATCCTGCTTAAACCCATGCAGGGCGGCACCACTGACCACGACATCGTCTCACAAGCAAATACGGCTCTGAACCTCTGCTTCGATCACCTCACAAACGAGCTTGGCAACAATGACTTCCTGGTCGGCTCGACGTTGACCCTGGCAGATATTCCGTATGTGTCGTGGGCACTCCTGTTTCCCAGGCTGAATGTCGATATTCCGTATCCCAGGCTTGAGGCGTGGATCAACCGACTCAAGGAGCAGCCGAGTGTGCGGGCAGCAGGCTAAGACCGGGGGTAAGGCCAGACACAACGCTTCTCCATTCCCAATCTCTTCGAGGTATTATGTTTAGCGGTATTATTGAAACAACCGGAACCATCACGAAGATCGACACCATTGCCGAAGGCGTTCGCCTCAGGCTGCAAACCAATCTTCCCACCCAAGAGATCAGTCTGGGCGAGAGCATTTGCACCAATGGTGCCTGCTTAACCGTGACCGCAATTGAGGCAGATCAACTCGGCTTTGACGTTTCAGCGGAGTCGCTGCGACGCACGACCCTGGGAGAACTCCAAGTTGGCGATAGTGTGAATCTGGAACGCTCACTCCGACTTGAGGACCGTCTGTCCGGCCATCTGGTCTGGGGTCATGTTGACGGAGTTGGACGCGTCATATCCATTCAGCCGGAAGGCGATTCGTTTCTCTATACCTTCGCGCTCCCTGCCGAACTCAGTCGCTACTTGGTGGAGAAAGGCTCGGTGGCAGTTGATGGGATCAGTCTGACGGTCTTTGATTGTCAGCCCACAGCATTTACCTGTGCCATTATTCCCCACACCCACACGGTCACCACGCTACATCAGCGCAAGCCTGGTGATCGGGTCAATATCGAGGGGGATATGCAGGGGAAATATATTGAGAAGTTCGTCCAGGACGTGCTCGAAGGGATGCTGGCCGCACCCCTCCAATCCATTCGGGACGAGGTCGCCGCCCTCCGTCAGCAGATCGAACAAAAAGACGGCTAAGGTCGGAGCCTGTCTTTTCTTCGACGGCATTTTCGCTTCCCCCGCTCTGCCTGAGCAGAAGATAGCTTCCCATTCAGATTGCCCACTCCCTCCTGCTCGGATAAGAAGAGCGCTCATGCATCAGAGGGGGAACCTATGGCCGATACCACTACCCGCACTATCGTCCAACACGCAAAAGAGCAGCATCGTGTGGTACTGACCGAAAGAGAGGCAAAGGCCTTAGTCCAATCGGCCGGCATCCCTACCGTACGAACGGAGTTGGCCCGAACCGCCGAGGAGGCTATCACACTCGCCCGAGATATGGGGTTCCCGGTTGCGCTCAAGATCAGCTCGGCCGACGTCGCCCATAAAAGCGATATCGGCGGCGTGCAACTCAACCTCGCCACAGAAGCCGCCGTCCGCCACGCGTTTGATGACATCACGACCTCCGTCCGCAAGACACAGCCAGCTGCAGTCATCGAAGGCGTCTCGGTTCAACCTATGGCCCAACCCGGAGTTGAGGTCATTATCGGCCTGACATCCGATCCGCAGTTCGGTCCGCTCATCATGTTTGGCCTGGGTGGAGTGCATGTCGAGGTGCTCAAAGATGTGGCCTTTCGGGTGGTGCCGCTCCGCCCGCAGGACGCCGCTCGCATGATCCGTGAAATCAGCGGATTTCCGCTGTTAGCCGGCTATCGCGGTCAAGCCGCCGTTGATCTGGCCGCTCTGGAGCAGGCCCTCCTTTCCCTGTCGTCCTTAGCCGAGGCTCAGCCGGATATCCAAGAACTCGACCTCAATCCTGTTTTTGCTTACGAGAATGGCTGTCTCGCCGTTGATGCTCACGTCGTCCTCCACGCCGAGGGTCCCCGCGCCCTGCCCCGCCCGCTGTCGGACGAGACACGGGCGGCCTTGGCACGCACGTTTCATCCGCGTGCGGTTGCCGTGGTCGGCGATAAACGCGCCATGAATTATCTGTGGTTACGGAGCCAGAGTACCTTCGAGGGTAAAGTCTATTCCGTCCAGATCGACGAACGGGAAATCCAGGGCATTACGGATTTAGGAGTTCCCAACTACCCGAGTTTGGAGTCTATTCCAGACGATATCGACTACGTCATCACCGCGGTCCCCCGTCAGGTCGCGCCGCATATTGTCGCAGATTGTGCGGCAAAAAAGGTTGCCGGTATGATGCTCTTCACCTCAGGCTTCTCCGAAGTCCATGACGAAGAGGGACAACGCTTAGAACAGATAGTGACCAAAACCGCGCGAGAGGCCGGACTCGCTCTTATCGGTCCGAACTGTATGGGCATCTACCATCCGAAAATCGGCCTCCGCAATTACCCCGATCTGCCGGCTGGGGAACCGGGCTCAATCGGATTTATCGGTCAGAGTGGTACTCATACCATCACCTTTAGTATGGCGGCCGCCAGTCATGGACTGCAGGTGAGCAAGGCTGTCAGTTTTGGGAACGCAACAGTCCTTGATGCCAGTGACTATCTCGACTATCTCGCTCACGACGATGAAACGGAAATCATCGGTCTATACCTTGAGGGCGTACGAGAAGGGCGCCGCTTCTTTCGCTTGCTCCGTGAGGTCACACCCCACAAACCGGTTGTGATCTGGAAGGGTGGCCAGACCGAGGCCGGCCAGCGGGCCACCTCGTCACACACCGGTTCACTCGCCGTCCCCGCTACTATATGGGCGTCCATGGTCCGTCAGGCCGGAGCCATATCCGTGAGCAGTTTTGATGAGTTGCTTGATGTCATCAAGCTGTTACGGTTTACCAAGCCAGCAACCGGAGACGGGGTGGGGCTGATTGCCATGACGGGAGGCCCCTCGGTCAGTCTCACCGATGCCTGTGCCGCTGCCGGTCTTCGGGTTCCCCCGCTCAGCGATGCCTCTTACGAAGAACTGTCTTCGTTCTTTAACGTCATTGGCGGCAGCTTTCGCAACCCGCTCGATTCCGGTCATACGATTGGGATGGGTCAGAGGACTGATACCCTGGAGCGGCTGCTCTCCATCCTTGACCGTGACCCACATATTGATGCGATTGTCATGGATACGGGGGCCGGCTTGGTGGCCGGGCAGTGGGAAGCCCGTCCCCAAACTCTGACGACCCTGCTCGACACTCTGAGTCGCTTTGCCACGCATTCAGCAAAGCCCTTTTTTGTCGTGCTCCAGCCGTTTGCCCATGAAGCGAGTCTGCTTCACGCCCGAGCCCAGTTTCATCAACGTGGTATCGCGACCGTAGCGACCCATGAACGGGCTGCCACAGCCCTCCGTCTTGTAACAGACTATCATCGCACCCACTCCGCTTCAGTGTGATATCGTGTTCCTTTCTCACCACGAACCGATTGTTCCGGGTGAGATGACAGCCCCAATCAATACCTCCTCGCACGGCTCGCCCTACGGGTGTGCTGCCTCACCTCTGTCTGTAATTGACCTGCCCGAAATGATGCGATAGCAGTGTGGGGCTCGCGGTGCGGGTCCGTTCTTTGCCTGCTACTCGCCCGTTTTGGACATGATGCAAGGAGGAGACGATGACATACATCATCACGAGACTATGCCGGGACTGCGTCGACACAGGCTGTGTGGCCGTTTGTCCGGTTGACTGCATTTATAAATATACCGGCGATGATACTGAAAAGTACCCGAACCAACTCTATATCCATCCGGACGAATGCATTGACTGTGGGGCGTGTGAGCCCGAATGCCCCTGGCAGGCTATTTTTGAGGAAGTTGCTGTACCCGACGTGTTTGAATCCGACACTCCGCTCAACTACGCAATGGTTGACGACGAAGCAGATTTTGAGGTTGCCGGTCATGAGAAAATAGAACACCCCACCTCGGATGAGATTGCCGAGAACAAGCAGAAGTGGGGCTGGGACGGCTGACGTTCGAGAACATATTGGGGAGAGAAAACAAAAGAGGGCAGCCATGATGGCTGCCCTCTTTACGCATATCCTTTTCGCACAGTTCGGCTATGCACTCCGCTTTAACTCTTCTTCAACCAAGACCAGCCGGTCATTCCCAAAAAACATGGAGTCGCCGTTGACATAGATCGTCGGCGTCCCGAATCCTCCGCGCTCGATCACCGCGTCCGTGTTGGCCCGAACCCGATCTTTATAGTCCTGACGTTTGATCTTGTCGAAATACTCTTCTTCATCAAGGCCGACTGCTGCAACGATTTTCCGCAGCACCTCATCCTGACTGATATCCTGATCCTCGCCCCAATAGGTCTCAAACACCCGATAGCTATAGGGGAGAAACTTGCCAGGATGTTCGAGTGCGACGAGTGCGCCACGCAGCGCTTTGACCGAATTCACCGGAAAAACAGAGGGGGGCATGATAATTTTCAGGCCATAGTAGCGCGCCCAGTCGCTCATATCCTTTGCCATATACTGTTGCTTGGCCGGCACCCCCTTTTCCCGGAACTCATACACTGAAGGATTGACGGTATTGAACACCCCGCCCACCAGAAACGGACGCCACTGAAGGGCGGCATTGTATTTGCGGCACAGCCCATCGATCTTGGTGAACGCCAGATAGGTCCACGGACTGGAGTAATCATAAAAAAATTCTACGGTGGCCATAGCATCCTCCCTGAATCGTACCCGTTAAGACAGCAGAAACTCGGCTAATAGCTCGTTAAACGCATCGGCGTAGAAGAGATGAATATTATGTCTTCCATCCGGAAATACGTGTAAGCGTGACCCGGCGATCCCCTGCTGTAAGACATGTGCATGAAAGGGCGGTACCAGGGGATCTTTGCCCCCATGTATCAGAAAGGTGGGGCAGGTAATCTGCGCCAGCCGATCCCGACACAAATCGCCACCCGCTTTCAGCAGCATCTGCTGGGCATCACACCAGCGAGCCCACAGATCTTGAAATCCATCGCCATACATCGCCTGCATCGGCGCTGCCGAACGGGGCGACCAATCCGCCACGCGGCGCGTTTTCTCGTAGGCATCAATATCCTCCGGGGACACATAGGCATTGCCACCCCAGAGCGCCATCTTGGTCACCCGTTGCGGATAGGCCAAGGTCAGTAATAAACTCGTAATCGCGCCGTCGCTCCATCCACCGACGGCGTAGGTCGAGCAGCCGAGCATCTCCATCAGAGCCACGAAATCCTCGGCGTCCTGCTGATAGAAATCGAGCGGAAACTCGCGGGCGGGCGGGCGGGATTTTCCATAGCCGCGTGGGTCAGGCGCAACGACACGGATGCCACGCTGGGGGAGAGCCTCTAATTGTGGAGCGAAATCCGATTGTCCGGTTCCCAACGCTCCAGGTAATAAGAGGAAGGGCGGTCCATTTCCAAGATCTTCATAATGGAGTCTCACTCCGCGTATGTCTGCGTATGGCATGCGTCCTCCGCACAGTAACGTTGCCCGCTGTGATACCATGCCCGTCAGCAAGAGAGAAGCCGGCTTGCCCTTGCAGCCGCTTCCTATCTCTGACACAACCAACCCAGTGATACTCTCCACAAGGCTCTTCTCCACAAATATAAGGAACACATGAAAACCATTGGACTGACCGGCGGGATCGGTTCGGGCAAAAGTACAGTCTCCAGGATCCTGGCCACGCTTGGAGCCCATATTATTGACGCGGACATCGTCGGACACGAAATCTATCTGCCGGGCAAGGCCGCCTGGAAACAGGTCACCGAGGCCTTCGGACAGGAAATCATCGCGGAAGACCAAACCATAGACCGCAAAAAGCTGGGGGCTATTGTCTTCAGTAGTCCGGACGTGCTCGCTCGGCTCAATGCCATCGTCCACCCGATTATGTTCGAGGAAATCCGGCAACGTATCCAGGCCAAGCGAGCCGAAAGCTTTGCCGCGCCCATTGTGGTTGAGGCGGCGATCCTGATTGAGGCTAACTGGCTACCCCTGGCAGACACGGTCTGGGTGGTAGAAACCGACAAAGACGCGGTCATTCGCCGGGTGGCCGAGCAACGCGGCATGTCCGCTGCAGACGCTGAAGCCCGGATTGCAAACCAGCTTTCAAACGCAGAGCGTCGCAAACACGCCCAGGTTGTCATCCACAATAACGGTTCACTCCAGGCCCTTGAGCAGCAAATCCAACAGGCGTGGGATCAGCTCGGAGAATGAGTCGTATACACGCGACGGGCATTATCTTCGATGTGGATGGAACGCTCGCTCAGTCGGTCGAGTTTTTCTACGAGATCGCCTTGGAGGTCCTGGCCCTGGCCGGTATTCCTCCGGTTCCGCGCGACCGGGTGTATGAGTTGATGCGTCGCGGGGTGGAGAATCCACTCGTCCAGCTCTTTCCTCCCGGCTATCCCAATCCTGAAGATCGTATCAAGCGCATCACCGACAGTCGTATGGACGAATGGCTGCGGCGCTATCATGAAGAGACGCAAGCTGTTCCGGGGAGTCTCGAACTCTTGCACCGCCTTCATCAACACGGCTTTCAACTCGGGATCGCCACCTCGTCCGGTCGCGCCCTGCCCTTTCTTGATACCTGGGGTGTCCGTCATCTCTTTAACGGTATCGTCGGCCGGGAAGACGTCACCCATCGGAAACCCCATCCGGAACCCGTCCTGAAGTGTCTAGAACATCTACACCTTGCCCCTCACCAGGCGGCGTATATTGGCGACTCTCCCATTGATATTCAGGCCGGTAAAGCAGCCGGTGTTTCCACCGTCGGGGTCCTCACCGGGACCAGTACCGACGCGGTCATGCGGCAGACGCAGGCGGATTATATCCTGCCGAGTATTGCTGAACTCCCCCGGCTGCTCACCATCTAGATTATGTGATGCAACCTGCCGTGCAACGGGCAACCACAGGGGGTTGCCCCTACACAGCGGTGCCCCTCAGGCATCCTCGTACTGCGGTTCGCGTTTCTCCAGAAAAGCGGCAATACCCTCGCGTACATCATTGGTTCGCGTGGTCAGAATCTGGTTCCGATCTTCCATCGCAATGGCCGCCTCCAGCGTTGGCGCGTCAACCGAATAGCGCAGGCATTCTTTCGTCAGCCGCACCCCCAGAGGCGAGTTGCGCAGAATACGGCGGGCCATCGCTTCGGCGGCCTGATCCAATTCGGCGTCCGGCACCAGGCGAGAGGCCAGCCCCGTTGCCAAGGCTCGTTGCGCATCAATGAAGTCCCCGGTCAGTAAGAGCTCGGAAGCGACCGAAGAGCCGACCAGCCGGGGCAGAAAATAACTCACGCCCACGTCACAGGCAGACAGCCCGATGCGGATAAAGGCCGCGTTCATCCGCACGGATTCCCCAACAATGCGGATATCGCTCGCCAGGGCCAGGGCAAAACCACCTCCGGCGGCCGGGCCGTGCACAGCGGCAATAAACGGTTGTGGGGCACGGTGAATTTTAATCGCCAGCTCGGCAATTCGGCGCTGGTCCCGCAGGCCCTGAGCCACAGAATAGGTACCGGTTGCGGCGCTCGACTGTTTGAGATCAAGCCCAGCACAAAAGCCGCGGCCCGCACCCCGCAGGATAACCACCCGGACAGTCTGATCTTGGTGCAGTTCGTCGAGTACGGTATGCAGTTCGTGAACCAGCAGACTATTCATAGCGTTCAGCGATGCCGGACGGTTCAGGACGAGCCATAAGAGATCTGTATCCCGTCGCAGCTCCAGGGTTTCATAGCGCGTATTCATGCTTCCTCTCCGATTTTCCGGGTACTTAGAGGCCCAAAATAAGGCGTAGCCGGCTTTCCAACTCCTGCATCGTTACACTCGGCAGTACACCGATCTCTTGCCGAAAAGAGACATTGGCCACTGCAATCAATTGGCCCAAAAGGAAATCACTATCCCGCTCAAGACCAGCCTGCCCTTTCTCCATATGTAGGCGGAGGATGCCAGGTTTCTCAACCAAGCGGGTTGTTGTTGGAATGACGATCGTCGAAGGATAGCCGGCTTCGTTCACCAAGTTCGACTGCAAGACCACCGCAGGGCGTAGCTTCCCCGGTTTGGTCCTAACCCGAGGATTAAAGTCAACAATATACACATACCCGCGTTTGATCTCCATCGGATAGCTATTCCTCGGGGAGAGAGTGAGCCGTACCTGCAGGAAATAGAGCGCGGTTTTCTTCCTGATCAGCGACCGCGCACTGGCGTACAGATTCTCGAATTTCCGCCCGAAGCCGCTCCTTTTCCGTTTTCTCCTCCAGAGTTTGCAAAGCCACTCGTAGAATGCCGGCCTTACTGGGAATCCCTAACACTTTTCGGAGTCGATCAATCTGTTGTTCCGTCTCCTTTGATACGGCAATTGCTCCCATTATTTTTATCCTTATAGACTTTATAATTGAAAATATAATAAGATACCCCACAACAATCAAGCCGCCCCCGTCAGCTTAAATCAACGAGCGTGACTGACAGCCGTCAACGGTAATGCAGGCCCCGGAAACCCACTGAGCGCGTTCCGATGCCAGAAAAACGACGACGTCCGCCACTTCTTCCGGCTTTCCAAAACGTCCGCCCGGCAGCTCGGCTTTGACAAAAGCGGCAATGCCTTCGGGGTTTTCTTTTTGTCGTTGTTCCCACGCTCCTCCAGGAAAGAGAATCGACCCCGGCGCAACGCTATTGACGCGTATTCCCTTAGGCGCAAGCGTACGGGCCATTTCCTTGGATAAACTAATCATGGCCGCCTTTGCGGCGTTATAGGTCATCGGCCCGCCCCACTCGCGGCCGTAGATCGAAGCGATATTAATCACGCAGCCCGCCTTGCGTTCTTCCATGACCGGGACGACCAGTTGGCACAGGTCCAGCGCGGAAAAGAAATTGAGCGCAAAGCCGGCCTGCCAGTCCTGCCGGGAAGCATTGAGATTGCCGCCCGGACGGGACCCGCCAACATTGTTGATGAGAATATCCACCCCACCGAAATGTTGCTGCGTGGCTTCGACCCAGCGCCGGGCCGCGGCTTCCTGGGTGACGTCCAGCGCCGTGGCCAGCACCTCAACATCTGCTTCCCGAGCTTCTTGCGCGGTGGCCTCAAGCTGTTCCCGGCCGCGCGCGCACAAGCTCAATCGACAGCCTTCCGCAGCTAGTCCCAAGGCGATAGCACGCCCAATGCCTCGACTCGCTCCGCTAATCATTGCAACATTGTTTGAGAGTCCAAGATCCATACCGTCCTCCTTTATCTGCTCGATTCAGACTAAACATATCCCATTTCCAAGAAAAAGGCCGAGTCCGTCTCTCTTGCCAGACGGCAGGGTGTCCGCTTAGATGGGTCCGCTGTTGTACGCAGCCAAGGGGGCTTATTGTGCCAGAGCATTTTCTTTTGGAAAAAGACGGGACCATTGCCACACTCACCTTCAACAGGCCGGAGAAACGGAATCCGCTCAATGAAGACATTGCCCTGGAACTGGAGCACCTGCAATATCAGATACGCGACGACGCAGACATTCGCGTGGTTGTTTTTACCGGGACGGGCAATACATTTTCAGCCGGCGCAGACCTCTCGCCTATCAGAGGCATCAGCGACCGCCAGGAACGGCGTAAAATCTTTGCTCCGCTCGGCAAGCGGTGGACGCGCGCCATTGCCCGCACGCTCGATATGTTTGCCAATATGGAGCCGGTCGTGATTGCCGCAATCAACGGCTACGCGATTGGTGGCGGTTGGTCACTCGCGCTGGCGTGTGATTTTCGGATAGCGATCGAGGAAGCAGAGTTCTGGTTTCCCGAAGTGGACCTCGGCGTACCGCTGAGTCCACCCTCAACCGCCCTGCTGGTTGCCAATGTAGGCCCGAATCGAGCCAAGGACATCATCCTCAACTGCCGGCACCTGAAGGCGGACGAAGCCCTCCAACTCGGCTTGGTCAATCAGGTGGTCACCCAAGCAGAACTCCTGCCGACCACGTACGCCCTGGCTCGCAGTCTGGCCGATAAAAACCCGACGGCGGTCATGGTCTCCAAGGCGACCGTGAACAGCCTGGCCCGCGGCAATCCCGTCCTGCGTCCCGACCTGATGTTTACAAGAGAGTAAACAGAGACATCTTGTATTGAGAGGGAGGAAACCCCATGCCGGAAAAAGAACGTTGTCCCGAAATTCGGAATGAGATTCGCAAATTCTGTAGTCAGTATGGAGACGAATATTGGCGCGGGCTCGATAAGGAAAATCGCTATCCGGAGCAGTTTGTTGATGAACTGACCCAAGCCGGCTGGTTGGCGGCCTTAATCCCCGAACAATACGGAGGCTCAGGACTGACGGTGACCGAAGCCAGCGTGATTTTAGAAGAGATCAACCGCTCGGGCGGCAATGCTGCTGCCTGCCATGCCCAGATGTACATCATGGGCGCCCTGCTCCGGCACGGCAGCGATGAACAGAAACAACGCTATTTACCCCATATTGCGAGCGGGGAAATTCGCCTCCAAGCCTTTGGCGTCACCGAGCCGGATGCCGGCTCCGATACGACGCATATTCGCACCACAGCCAAAAGAGAGGGCGACTATTATATCGTCAACGGCGGTAAAATTTTCACCTCCCGGGTGCAGCACTCCGATATGCTCCTCCTTCTGGCCCGGACCACTCCGTACGACGAGAGCCCCAAAAGAACGCTCGGCATGAGCATCTTTCTGGTGGATTTACGGGAGGCCGGAGACACTGTCGAGGTACGCCCGATTGACGCCATGATTAACCATGAAACCAACCAACTTTTTTTCCACGAACTCAAGGTCCCGGTCGAAAACCTGATCGGCGAAGAAGGCTCCGGCTTCTACTATATTCTCGACGGTATGAATGCCGAGCGCATCCTGGTCGCCTCCGAGGCCATTGGTGACGCCCGCTGGTTTATCAAGCGTGCCGTCCAGTACGGCAATGAACGCGAGATTTTTGGGCGGCCCATCACCAAGAACCAGGGCATCCAGTTTCCATTGGCCCAGGCCTATGCCCAGACTGAGGCCGCGGACCTCATGCGCTTTCGCGCCTCCGATTTATTTGACGCCGGTGAAGCCTGTGGCGCAGAGGCCAATATGGCGAAGCTCTTGTGCTCGCAGGCCTCCTGGGCCGCCGCCAACGCGGCCATTGACACTCACGGCGGGTATGGTTTTGCCGCAGAATACGATGTGGAGCGCAAGTTTCGCGAGAGCCGCTTGTTCTCGATCGCGCCCATCTCGAACAATATGGTGCTCAATTTTATTGCCGAGCACGTGCTGGGTATGCCGAGATCGTATTAGGAGCCGGCCATGAAAATCGACACGGCCCTGATGCCCTCGACCTTTGAGGCCGCGGCCATGGTTGCTCGTGAGGCCGAAGAAATGGGCCTGGATGGGTTATGGAGTGCGGAGACCAGCCACGATCCGTTTTTTCCACTCGTGGTCGCCGCCAGGGAAACCAAACGTATCCAGCTCGGCACCGGTGTTGCCATTGTCTTTCCGCGCAGTCCCATGGTGCTGGCAAACATCTGCTGGGATTTACAAGCCAACTCCGGCGGGCGCTTCATGCTCGGGCTGGGCACCCAGGTCAAGGGCCACAACCAGCGGCGCTTCAGCGTCAAATGGGAAGCCCCGGTGAAGCGCTTGCGCGAAGTTGTCCTGTCGCTGCGGGCCATCTGGGACTGTTGGCAGCATGGCACCGCGCTCAATTTCGCAGGCGAGTTTTATCAATTCTCGTTGATGACGCCATTCTTTAATCCCGGCCCGATCGAGCAGCCGCACATTCCCATTATTCTCTCCGGCTTGAATCCCTTGATCAGCCAACTGGCCGGCGAGGTGGCCGACGGGTTTTTTGTTCACAATTTTCACACCCCGGCCTATCTCAAGGAAACCGTGCTGCCCAATATCGAAAAGGGCCTGGCCAAAGCCGGCCGGAAGCGTGAGGACTTCACCCTGCAAACCGGGACGTTTATTGCCAGCGGAGCCACGCCGGACGAAGTCCGCAAAGCCGTCGGCGCGGTTCGTCAACAGGTCGCCTTTTATGCGTCAACACGGACCTATAAGGGCGTGCTCGACGCGCACGGCTGGGGAGAGACCTGCTTTCGGCTGAATGAAAAGGCGGCCAAGGGCGACTGGGACAGCATGGCGGCGGAAATTACCGACGAAATGTTGGACGAAATCGCCGTCATCGGCACCTATGACACCATCGCCACCAAACTGGCCAATCGGTATACCGGGCTCCTGGACCGTCTCATTGTGGGCTTTAGTGCCTCAGAGCGTCAGGATCCAGGACGCTATCGCGAATTCGTTCAGGAAGTGAAATCGCAGATGAATACATAAGAGAAAGACAGGAACCCACCCCGGCCTACGGCCACCCATCCCAGGAGGGGATGGAACACCGTGTGAACTGAAACCGGGATAACAGGAGGGAAGTATGGGGGCACTGACTGACAAATACTGCATTGTCGGCGTGGGAGAAACGCCGCATATGCGTCCATCAAACCGCACGACCTTGTCCATGGCGTGTGAGGCGATCAAAAAGGCGATGGCCGACGCCGGCCTGGAACCGCGCGATATTGACGGCATGACCAGCTATCAAGCCGGTGATTCAACCACCTCGAATCATGTCGCCACATCGCTCGGCATGCGGCTCAACTATTCGGTGGATATTCTCGGCGGAGGGTCGAGTACCGAAGCCCTGATTGGCAATACGGTCGGCCTGCTGGAAGCCGGTTATTGCAAAACCATGGTGATCTTCCGCTCCATGAACGGGCGCTCCGGACGACGCATGGGCGGACAGGCGCCGAGCGGTCCGGTGCCACCAACCCGGGCGGCCGAGGATAATCAGTTCATGATGCCCTGGGGCTGGACCTCGCCGGCCCAACGCTTCGGCATGTCCGCCATGCGTTATTTGCGCGACACCGGTACGACCACCAAGTCGCTGGCTGAAATTGCGGTTGCTCATCGCTATCACGCCAGCCTGAATCCCAAGGCGGTCATGCGTCACCCTATCACGATTGAAGATCACCAGAATTCGCGCTGGGTGGTCAAACCCCTGCGGCTGCTCGACTGCTGCCTCGAAACCGACGTCTCGGCCTGTCTCATTATCACTTCTCGTGAACGCGCCTATGACCTGCGTCAGCCGCCGGTTTTCATTATGGGCGGGACGGGGCGGACTATGGCTCCCAACTCGGCCTGGAACTATTCACGCCCGGAGATCCACTACGTCGCCGGGAATTACGGCCGTAACCGTCTGTTCGGTATGGCCGGAATCAGCCAAAAAGACGTGGACCTGATTTCGTGCTACGACGCGTTTACCTTTACCACCCTCATTCAGCTTGAGGCCTACGGCTTCTGCGGGAAAGGCGAGGCGGGTGAGTTTGTGAAAGGTGGCCGTTTGCAGATTGACCACGAGCTGCCGTCCAACCTCTCCGGGGGGCATTTGTCCGAAGGCTACACCCACGGGGTGAGCATGGTGATTGAAAACGTTCGCCAACTCCGCCATCGCGCCGACGACGCCTGTCCGGGCTGGGCAGAGGGCAAACACAGCTATGACCGCCAGGCCGGCTGTCGTCAAGTGAAGGATGCGCGCATTGCGGCCTGTCTCGGTTGGGGAACGGAAACCATGTCGAGTTCAGCCATTCTGCGTGGGATTGCAGCCTAAAGGAGCGGTGACTATGCCTGGTTCAATTGATTACAGCAAAATCACAATCATGCCCGACTTCGATACCGTCGAATGGTGGATGGGCACCAAAGAGCACAAATATCTCGTGCGCCAGTGCAAAGACTGCGAACACAAGTGGTTTCCGCCCTTCCCGGCCTGCAATAAATGCAACTCCATGGATCTCGGCTGGTTTGAGACCGCCGGCACCGGCGTACTCCACAGTTATATCGTCGTGACCCAGCCCATCCTGGGCGCATTTGTCGAAGCGGTCCCCTATGTTGTCGGTCTGATTGAGTTAGACGACTGTCACGAAGCCGACGGCTCGCTCGTCCGTGTCGGCGGAGTCATGCTGGACGACGAAGAGGACGTGGCAATCGGTCTGCCCGTCACGGTGGAATTTGAGCAGACCAACGAGGCCAATATCGTCGTGCCACGCTGGAAGATCAGCGGTACGGCGGAGAACACCTGGAAGTTTAGTGAATAATTGTCTCTCAAGACAGTTGCTCCGACCCGACTCCTCTCCCTGAGGAAGAGGGGTCGAGTAAGGGTTCCTTTTGGGGATGAACCCCAATGAAACTCCTCACCTTTATCGGTCTCTGGCTCCTCTGCGCGGTTCTGTCGGCCTGTATTGCCGCCAGCAAGGGCCGGGAGTGGCAAGGGCGGCTGATCGGAGGCATATTGATCGGCCCGTTCGGACTGCTGATCGGGCTTCTCCCGGCTCGCTATAAAAAGCCGCTGAGGCTTCCCCCTCGGCTGTCCATCGTGTGTGCCATCGCCGCCGCCGTGATATCGATTGGCGCGTTTTATGCCCTTCACATTGGTTACTGGGGCAGTGCCGTCCTTCTCTTTCTCGTGACCGGTCTTCTGGCAGAGATTGTCTTTCTGACCGACTCAGCGGACACCGGCCGGGAGCCTGACGACCCAAATCCTCCCGCCCCCCCACCGAGTCTCAACAGCCGCCCGCTCGTATAGCCACTCTCAAAATAAACCCAGATCCCGATCAGCGGTTTTCCGATGCGAGAATTGTAGCGGCCTCCGTCCCGTCATCTTGACCTCCCTCGGAGAAACCGTTTAGCTAGGCGCACATATCCTAAGGAGGTGCGTGTGGCTGAAGAAATTCTGTGCTCAATCGACGAAGGCATTGCAACCATTACCCTGAATCGCCCGGAGAAGCGGAACGCCATGAATACGGCGGTGCTGGAAGGATTGGAGCATTATTTTGACGAACTGGAGACCAACAACGACGTCCGCACGATCATCATCCGCGGTGAGGGCAAGGCCTTTTGTGCCGGTCTGGACCTGCGGGAGTTAAATGCCCGTCAACAGAGCGACGAAGATGCGGAAAGCGGTATTATTGAGTTGCTCGGAAAAATCGAAACGTCTCGACATCCGACCATAGCCATGGTCCAAGGCGATGCCCTGGCCGGCGGCTGTGAACTCGCCCTCCACTGCGATCTGCGCGTCGTCTCGCAAGTCGCCCGGTTCGGCATGCCCCTGGCCCGGTTAGGGCTCATTGTTCCGTTCCGCTTGGGTCAAAAACTCGTTGAGATTGTCGGGCCGGCTTTCACCAAGCAGATCCTCCTCACCGGCCAGCCGGTAAGCGCCCAGCGGGCGTATGAAATCGGCATGGTGCATCAACTCGTCTCTGCCGACGAACTGGAAGCAGCCACGCTGGCACTGGCCCGGACAATGGCCGCCAACGCACCGCTCTCCCTGGCCGGCATGAAAAAGAGTATCCTGCGTATGATCTCGCTCCGAGACGGCATAGCCTCCGATGATCTCAACACCCTGGTTCGCCAGGCGCGTAAGAGCGAAGACGCAAACGAAGGCGTACGGGCCATGCTGGAGAAGCGCCCGCCACGTTTTCGTGGAGTGTAGCCCCCCTCCCCATGAGAGAGGGAAACGGACTGCGCCCCGCAAACGCTTGAGACCTTCTCATGCTGTCCCTCCGGCTCCGCGCTACAGTGTATACGCTTGTCATTCCCGGCTTCCTGGTCGGCTATCTACCCTGGAAACTGCGACCGCTTGAGGCTGTGGCTCCTCTTCCCTTCTCGATGCTGTTTTCCCTGCTCGGCTTTCTCCTCTGTCTGGGTGGCGGAGCCTTACTCTTTTCGGCTGCGTATTATCTTGTCCGACGTGGCGACGGCACCCCCTTCCCCCTCGACCCACCCCGGCGCATGGTTGTTGCCGGCCCGTACGCCCATATTCAGCATCCCATGCTGGTCGGCCTGTTTGCCATGCTGTGTGGTCAGATCGTCTGGTTTCCGTCCATCCCCGTCTTGCTCTATACGCTGCTGCTGCTGCTGGTCAGTCGCGCACTCGTACTCCACATTGAAGAACCGACTCTGAGAAAAAGATTTGGTGAGGACTATATGGCCTATCAGGCGGCCATACCGCGCTGGTTTCCGTCGCTGGTCTCATCAGGGCCGACAGATGCCTGACTCCAGGAGATTGTAAACAAGAGAGCATCATGTAAGGAGAAAAATCGTGAGTGACAGACATCTTGAACTCGGCGTCTTCGCCCCTACCATTGGCTGCGCGCCCTCATTTGGCAAAAATGCCTTTGTCCTGGTCTCGTCCGCCGAGCAGCGCACCGAGCCGACCTATGACTACAACCTGCGCCTCGCCCAACTCCTCGACCAGAACGGACTTGAAATTTTTTTCATGGCCCAACGGGGTGGGGCGGGCTTTGGTCCGGCGCGCTTTTGGAGTTACTCGCTCGACTCATTTACTACGGCCGCCGGCCTGGCCATGGCCACTCAAAATCTCCAGCTTATCTCCACGGTCCACACCGCCTTTTATCATCCCGGCATGGTGGCCCGGATAGGCGCCACTTTGGATCAGATCAGCCAAGGCCGCTGGGCGTTGAACATCGTCAGTGGCTGGGCGGAGCAGGACTTTCGCATGCTTGATATCCCCCTGCTGGAGCACGACAAGCGCTATGTGCAGTCCACGGAGTTCGTTGAGGTCCTCAAGAAATTCTGGACCGAGGACTGGTTTGATTATGCGGGCGAGTTTTTCTCCATCAGCCAGGGTACCTGCCATCCGAAACCGGCCCGACCGCCGCTTTTGTATAATGCCGGGAGTTCGCCGGTCGGCCGGGATTTTGCCGCCCGGCATTGCGACTGGTATTTTGCCGGCGCCCAGTCACCGGAACTCCTGGCCGAGGAGGTGGCCGACGTTCGCGCTCGGGCAGCCAAACAGGGCCGTGAGGTGAAGGTGATCATCTATCTCTTTGTCTTATGCCGAGATACGGAAGAAGCCGCCCAAGCGGAAGTCGAAGAGATATTTGCCCACGCGGAGTTCGACAGCGCCCGCGAGTGGCTGGAAACCTTAACCGGCCAAACGGTGGGCACCGTCGCCTCGACCCTGGGCCAGGGCGTTTCCGTCGAAGACATGCTGCGGAGCGTTATTCTCGGGGTCGGCAGCGGCAAGCTGATTGGAACCCCGGAGCAGGTCGCCCATGCCCTCGCCCAGTTTCACGCAGCCGGCGCCGATGCGGTCGGTTTGACGTTCAGACATGTTGAAGAAGAGCTGAAAGACTTTATTGCCACTGTCGTTCCCATTCTCGAACATAAGGGCGTCCGCCGTCCACGAACGCTCGAAGCGGATGCGCTCAGGGCATCCGGCTGAGCGGTCTGTCCGCTCTGGCCTCGAATGAAAAGCGGGTGAGCAATCCCGGCTCACCCGATCTCTTTCTCATACGTGACAGAAGACTGGAGGCGATCCTCGGGGATATCGTAATATGCCCGGAGGATGGCCTCCGGGTCTGCTGAGAGCGCATAGCCGGCAGCTTCCAGCGCATCCCGCGCTTTATAATTGCCGGTATAGGTGCCAACCACGATTCGGCGTACTCCGCGAATCCGTTGCTCGATATATGTCCGTAGTCGAGAGCCGATCCCATGCCGCTGCCGGTCGGGCAGGACGTAGGCGTGGCGGAGGAGGGCAACGTCTTTGACATATTCCAAGCCCATTACGCCAAGGAGCGCATCCGGGGCAAAAGCGCCATACCAGCGGAGACGTTCCGTCTCTTTGGCCCAGTCGTCTTGTGTCATCTCCGGGTCGTGATATTCCTCGGCGGGCAGAAACTCCTGGTACCAGCGTGCCGCGGTATTAATGACCGCCAGGGCGGCCTCACGGTCGTCTTCGGTCAGTGGCCGTATCTGTATGTCACTCAGGACGTCAGCCATGAAGCGCTTCTCATCTTTTCGGACAGACCATCTACTTGCCCTGATAGCTGATCCGATAAATGACTCCAGCACGGTCATCGGACACCAGCAGCGCCCCATCCGGCATCACCAGGACGTCAACCGGACGCCCCCAGGCTCCATCTTTTTGGAGCCAGCCTTCGGCAAAGACTTCGTAACCCGTTGCGATATTATTCTCCAGGCGGACCAGCATCACTCGATAGCCGATTGGGGTGCTACGGTTCCACGAGCCGTGCTCGGCAATAAAAATCTGATTCCGGTAGGCAGCCGGGAACATCGAGCCCGTATAAAAACGCATGCCCAGCGGCGCAACGTGTGGTCCGAGTTCCTGCGCAGGTGGAGTAAACGCGCTACAGGGCCGCTCTCGCCCAAAGTCCGGGTCGGGGATGCTGCTACCGTGACAGTACGGGAACCCGAAGTGCAAGTCAGGCTGGGGAGCACGATTGAGTTCACACGGTGGGGAATCATCGCCCAGCCAGTCCCGACCATTGTCCGTAAACCAGAGTTCCTGGGTTTCAGGATGCCAGTCAAACCCAACGGTATTGCGCACACCACGGGCATAGTTTTCCAGCGCGCTGCCGTCCGGCTTCATACGGAGGATCGAGGCGTAGCGTGGGTCACTCTTGGTACACACATTACACGGAGCCCCAACCGGCACATATAATAAATCATCAGGTCCGAACCGAATAAACTTCCAGCCGTGCCATGTGTCACGCGGGAGCGTATCGTTCACCACAACCGGCGAGGGCGGGTTGCCGAGGCGGGACTCAATATCATCATAACGGAGAACACGGTTGACCTCGGCCACGTACAGCGCACCGTCGCGAAAGGCCACACCACTCGGCATGAATAGGCCCTCGGCAAGCGTATGCACCTCATCGGCCCGCTGGTCCTGGTCATGGTCGACAACCGCATAGACTTTTCCCGCACGCTGGGTGCCAACAAAGACTGTGCCCTTGGACCCCCGGGCAAGCGCGCGCGCATTTGGGACGCGGGGCGCATATACAGCGATCTGAAAGCCGGGAGGCAGAGAAATCCGAGCAAGCGGAGAAGACTGCGCCCGGACACCGCTGGCTCCACCCACGATCAAGAGACCAATCAGAATACACACCCGGCCGAAAATCATCTTCAAATTCCTACCCGCCCTTCACGGGGTGTTCAACAGGGACCGGGGGCTTCCCCCTCGCTTGAGCGACCCCGGTTCGATATGCTGCCGTCACTCATCTTTCTACAACCACCTTGCTCAAACCATCTTTTCTCATACTATCAAGGACGCTCATATTGTCGCACGCCTCTTCACCAAACACAGCACCCTCCCCTTCGGCTCCTCCTGACGCCTCTCAGGGCCTTCCCCGGCCTACCTATCAACCGCGTTCACCAGCCCACCTGCCAACGCCCTACTTCTGGTTTCTGGCCGGAACCGGTAGCTGGTTCATGGCCATTGGGATGCAAGGCGTTCTTTTTTCCTGGTTAGTGGTCGGCGTTCTCAATGCAGAGGCAGAATGGGTCGGGATCACCCAGAGCGCGATGATGATTCCGGCAGTCCTTTTGGCCCTGCCGGGTGGCACCCTTGCCGACCGCTATGACCAACGGCGTCTGCTGATGATCCTGCACCTGATTGCAAGCGGGATTTCCGCCGGCCTCTTCCTGGCCGTTGCCAACGACTGGTTATCCATTCCCCTCCTCATCGCCTACGCCATTGGGATGGGCACGGTGCAGGCATTTGTCATGCCCGCCCGCGATGCGCAACTCTCTCAGGTCGCGGGCTCCAATATGCTGCGCTCGGTGACCGGGATGACCATGACGCAGTGGGGCATGCAGATACTCGGCTCTCTACTGGCAGGGACGGCACGCTGGATCGGGACGGTGCCGGCCTTGGGCCTGCACAGTCTGGTGCTACTGGCCGGTATTCCGCCGTTAAAGAAACTACCGAGCCCGAAGCGCCATCGGTCAACCTGGAGCCTCCGGCTGACCGATGTCATTGAAGGGGTGCGAGAGGTGCGGCAGTCCCCGGCACTCTCGGCCACGCTGCTGCTCGCAGTCGCGGTCGGCATTTTCTTTATTGGTCCCTTCCTGGTGGTCCTGCCTCTTTTAATCCGCGACTTCTACCACGGCGGAGTGGACCAACTGGCCCTCCTCAATATGACCTTTCCGCTGGGAACAATTCTTGGTTCCCTGGGCATGCTCTGGGCGGGCGGGATTCGGCATAAGGGCGAAGCCCAAATCGCGTCCCTCCTCTTCGGCTCGGGCTGCCTCTTTATGGTTTCGTTCGGCTTGCCCTTTTGGGGTACCATGCTGGCCGTTTGCGCCTGGGGAGTGAGTGCCGCCCTCTTTATCAACGCCGGCCGGACGGTGTATCAGGAGCAGGCCAGCGCTGCGAATCGCGCCCGCGTGCTGTCTGTCTATACGATCGGTTTTATGGGAGCCGCCGGCATACTCGGGGCTCCTTTATCCGGTGTCCTGGTTGACGCTATCGGCCCTCTGACGACCTGTATCGTTATGAGCAGCTCCATGGTCGTCGTGGTTGGATTCGTTTTTCTCCGGACGGCAATCCGGCAGGTCGAGTAGAGATGCGACCCGACAGCGTTCCCTGGGGCAAGTAACGATGCTGTGTAGCCACCCGTCATTCCTGCGCCAGCAGGCATCCAGACCCTCGGCCCTCCGGCTTCTGGATGCCAGATCAAAGCCTGCCCCGGACATGATCCGGGGTCCGGCATGACGAGAGCGGAAGGGCACGGCTACAACTTATCGTGAAACGCTCTAGCGCCCCATTTCCATCAGGGCGTTGGTCGTATGCGAATCGGGGTCTGCCCCCTTGACTCCGGTTTCATTGAAATAGGGCTCCCCTTCCCATTCCGAGGGGCTTTGTTCGGTCGAGGGAATTTCACCGACCGTAGCCAGCATTTTCTGAAAATCAACCATCACGAAGTTGGGAACAAACAGTTGTTCTTCCTGATAGTTATAGCGTGCCCCGGAGAGCGGATTGGACGGGTAGCCGGGGTGTGGTTTCTTTGTCACAAAGGCACAGTGGACGAGCCCCTTTTGGAGTTCTCCGTTCGTGTCGTACATCTCGGCAATCCCGACACCGAAGGTTTCCTGGTCAACGTACAGGACGCGTTTTGAAAAGGCGTACTTTCTGGGGTAGTTGAGCGGCGTGGCCTCTACCACCCACACCCGCCGTTTTTCCCAGGTCACGCACGGCAGTACCGCCAGGAGGCCCTGGCCTGTATCCCGCCGGCCGCACCACTCGGCCGGGTCCCCATAGCGGCCGCTGTGCAGCACCCCAAGAACGTCTTTTTCCGCCAGGAGCTTAAAATCCCAGCTTCCGATTTTCGCATTAAAGCCATAAAACGAGTCGAGATCATAATCCGAGCCCCAAATGCTGGCGCTTCGGTCCGCCACACTGATCCGCCGCACGCGGCGCAGTTGCGGCGAGTAGACATAGGTGTCGTCTGCCACACTCGCCGGGATATAGCGAAATTCGAGCGCGGCCAGTCCCTTGTGGCGGTTGGGTAATACCAGCGGCCCCCACATATGACTATGCCGGACCGCAGGATTGTTCGGGATGATGGGCTTCGGGTCCGCGTACAGGCGCCCCGTCCACATGACCCGGCGCCACGAATTCTCAAAGGACTGGTCCACATTGCCTTGGCTATTGACGAGATGGGCGACATAGCTCGCCCCGATATTGTCGATGCTATAGGGCGGCTGGGCATGGTTCCACATGATCTTGTATCCGGCCAGATGGTCCTGGGCATCAATAACGGGAAACGGCGCTCCGGCAATATAGTTTGCGATTTCCCGTCCATCGGCAGAGATGACAACCTGCCCCGCATATCGTTCCGTTGCGTCCTGATACGCCCGGGGCCAGGTGTAGGGACGCGGCTCGCCGATCCACATCGTCATGCCCTGCTCCAACATCCAGCGCGTGGACGGGGTGAGCAGGTCGGCAGCCTGGGCCATATTGGCCACGGTAATGGTGTCACCCGGACTGACATCCGCCCGGCAGAGCGGCGCCACCCCCACCATCAGAGTCGCGCTCACAAGTAGACGCCAGAGTCTTTTTTGCATCTGCTCCCCCTCCGTACAGGTTCGGACAGTTCAACTTTTCCTTACTGTAGCCCGTCAGCGTGCTCGCCTAAAGGACCACCTGCCATCGCGTCCGGCCCGACCGGACTTGCATCTTCGTTTGGGAGGGTTATTGTTCTCCCCAGTCTTTACACCAGAGGAAAGGAGAGCAGCATGAAACTGTATGATTGCCAAATGGCCCCCAACCCCCGTCGGGTCCGTGTCTTTCTGGCAGAAAAAGGGGTTGATGTTCCAAAGACCGAGGTGAGTATTATCGACGGAGAAAATCTCAAGCCGGAATATCTGGCGGTGAATCCGCGCGGCCTGTTGCCCACGCTTGAACTCGACGATGGGAACCGTATTGACGAGACCATCGCGATTTGTCGCTATATCGAGGAGACGCAGCCGGAGCCGAACCTCATGGGCCGGGACGCCTTGGAGAAGGCCCAGATCGAGTCGTGGCAACGCCACATGGAATTCGACGGCCTCAATCCTACGGGCGAAATGTTCCGCAACTCGTTTGACCCCTTTAAGAACCGGGGGCTGCCCGGTCTGGAGAACGTCCAGGCCATTCCCGAACTGGCCACCCGGGGGAAGGCTGGTGTCGAGCGTTTTTATGAACGGCTGGAACAACGGCTCAGCCAGAGCAGCTATATTGCCGGGGAGCGGTACACCATTGCCGATATCACCGCGCTGTGTGTGGTCGATTTTGCCAGTTTTGCCAAGATGGGCATTCCCGAGGC
Source organism: uncultured Binatia bacterium (SeqCode) (assembly GCA_965243855.1). Classification (GTDB taxonomy): domain Bacteria; phylum Desulfobacterota; class Binatia; order Bin18; family Bin18; genus Bin18. The sequence goes on from CBDEWE010000003.1 coordinate 2,290,820, forward strand.
CAATACCAACACCAAGCGCTGGCACGCGGACGTTTCCTCACGACCGAGCGCCAAGGCGTAACCGTTCTCTCCAGAGGGGCGGCGCACCGGTCGCCCCTACCTCACCCTTCCCCCTTCCGCCAGTGGCCTCTCTTGCAGATAACCTTCCAGACAGGTGAATAATTCCCGCATATGGGCGGCGTGCCTGTGGGGAACCCCGGCCAGTCTGTATGCCAGACCGTAGAGCGGATTCTTGGGTACGATCCGCATCTCAAAGGAGAGCAGGGTATATTCCTGTTGCGGAGCAAATCTCCATATTCCCCATCCGGTGTGAAAGCCTTGGAAGTAGGAAACCCGAATCTGCTCTACGGGGATAACCGCGGTAATTTCCCAGCCCGTCCATATGCCGGGTACGGGGGTGAACGCGAGGCGGTCGCCGATCCGTTCGCGGCCCTGGTCAGGCAACTGAGAAGGCTGGAAGCGGTGATGAAACTTCCTGGGCCACCACAGCAGATAGTCTTCAAAGGCGAGGATAGCCTCGTATACTCGGGCTCTGGGGCAGGGGATCAGCCGGCTTTCAGAGGTGTGGATAATGGTCACTGATTCTCAATATGAACCGGCGCTTACTGCTGGAGAAGAGGAATCCACCCCGTTTCGACTTAACCCGCCGACCAGTTCTCCATGGAAAAGTCCTCGGGCAGCGGCGCAAACATCACCCGTGCCGGCCCCCCGAGCGTACGCGTTTTATGGCCCTGGCCGGTGACATCGGCGGCAATAAACGCTTCGCCGGTACTCCACTGCCGGACCTGATTATCCGTGGTAGTGACTTCCAACGTCCCGGACAGGACAACAACGACCTGGCGCGTTGGCGCCTGGTGCCAATCCTGATTCAGCCCTGCGGGCAGGTCGACAAAACACACTCCCGGCGAGGTATAGGTGTTGGATAAGAGCAGGGTGTGCCCTTCGGCATCTTGTCGCTCGTTCGTGATCGGGATATCAATCTCCTCGAACTGCGACCCGCCGGTCGCGGTTGCTATAAAACGGGTAATTTTCATATATCCTCCAGTCCTGTGCAGAGCCTTTCACATGACTCAGACAACGGCAACAGACACTCCCGCCTCAGAGGCTCCACCGCCGCCGACCTTTAGCAGACGCCGGGTGATTGGCCTGTTTACCGGAATAGGCCTGCTCCTGCTGTTTCTCCTGACCGGCCCACCGGCGGATATGAGCCTGGCCGCCTGGCACACCGCGGGTGTGGTTGCCCTGATGGGGGCGTGGTGGGTGACCGAGGCCACCCATATTACGGTCACCGGCCTCGTCCCGCTCGTCCTGTTTCCGCTGCTCGATATCTTGAGCGCGCATGAGGTCTCAACCGCGTATGCCGATCATATCGTCTTTTTATTCTTCGGCGCCTTTTTTCTGGCCATCGCCATGGAGAAATGGCAGCTTCACCGCCGGGTCGCGTTGCTGATTCTGTCCGGTATAGGCCGCTCGCCCCAGTTGCTCATTCTCGGCTTTCTCAGTACGACCGCCCTGCTCTCCATGTGGGTGTCCAATACCGCCTCAACCATCATCATGCTGCCCATAGCCCTGGCGGTTCTGCATCATGCCGCAAGCCAGGGCTATGACACCACCCAGGGCTTTGGCATTGCCCTGATGCTCGGCCTGGCCTATAGCGCCTCGATCGGCGGGGTGAGCACACCGGTCGGCACTCCGCCCAACGTCGTGTTCATGGGTGCGTTTACCAGGCTCTTCCCGGACGCGCCGGATATCGGTTTCTTCCAGTGGATGCTGTTTGGCGTGCCGACCGCAGCTTTCATGGTGGTCAGCGTCTGGTTCTATCTGGTCTATATCTATTTCCGGGTACCGAGCGCAGGCTGGCAGGATAACCAAGCCTTTTTAGCCCAGCAGCTCAAGGACCTCGGTCCCATATACGGTGGAGAACGTCGGGTGTTGCTGTTATCGCTGACCACTGCGCTCCTCTGGGTTTTCAGAAAGGATATTGATTTCGGGGCGCTGTCCTTACCCGGCTGGGCCAGCCTGTTTCCCCACCCGCACTACATTCAGGATTCGACCGTCGCCATACTGGCCGCCATCCTGCTGTTCCTTGTCCCGTCCGGACAAAAAAAGGGCGAGTTCCTGCTGACCTGGGATGATACCGCCAAGATTCCGTGGGGGATTCTGGTCCTGCTCGGCGGCAGCCTCGCCCTGGCCGAGGGCGTGGGACATTCCGGCCTGGCGAACTGGGCCGGCTCCCAACTGTCTTTTCTTCGGGATGTTTCCCCTTTTGTCGCCATCTTCTCCGTCTGCGCCCTCATGGTCTGGCTGACCGAGTTTACCAGCAATACGGCTACCACAACCCTGGTCATGCCCGTGCTCGCCGCCACCGCGACCGGGCTGGAGGTTGACCCACTGCTGCTCATGATCCCCGCCACCTTTGCGGCCTCCTTTGCCTTTATGCTGCCGACCGCCACCGCACCGAACGCCATTATTTTTGCCAGCGGTCATGTCACCCTGCCGCAAATGTTTGGGGCCGGTTTCGGCCTCAACATCCTGAGCATCCTTATTCTGACCGGGCTTTTATATGTGCTTGGGGTACCGGCGTTCGGGATCGGGCTGGACAGCCTGCCGGATTGGGTGCCGAGGTAAAGGCCGATGACGAGCCACACCCGCATATCTCAGCTCGACTGGCAGGCCATGGAAGAATCGCTGTGGACACAGGGCTATGCCACCACGCCTTCGATGCTCACACCCCCGGAATGCGCAACGCTCGTCCGGCTGTACGCGAAGACAAAACGGTTCCGCAAGCGGGTCAATATGGCTCAGCATCGATTTGGCGTCGGCGAGTATCAGTACTTTGCGGACCCGCTACCGCGACTCGTCACCCGCCTCAGAGCCCAGGCCTACCCTCCCCTGGCCAAGATTGCAAATCGCTGGCTGGCCGCTCTCAAACAGCCCGAGGCCTTTCCTCCAACGCTGGCGCGTTTCTTACGCCTCTGCCAGGAACACGGCCAGGTCAAACCGACCCCCCTGCTCCTGCATTATGAACAGGGCGGCTATAACTGTTTACATCAGGACCTGTATGGGCCCATCGCCTTTCCCCTGCAAATGACCTTCTGTCTGAGCTGTCCGCAGACCGACTATACGGGCGGGGAATTTCTGCTGGTTGAACAACGCCCGCGCGCCCAGTCGCGCGGTATTGCGCTTACCCTGCGGCAAGGGCAAGGTATTATCTTTGCCACGCGCTATCGCCCGGTGCGCGGCACACGCGGGTATTATCGTCTGACCGTCCGGCATGGCATCAGCACCGTCACCTCCGGTCAGCGTTATACCCTCGGCATTATCTTCCATAATGCCCAATAAAGGCTGGTATGATTCTCGTTCTCTTCTTTCTGTCCGGTTTTACCGCCCTGCTGTACGAAGTGGTCTGGGAACGCCTGCTGCACGTCGTGTTCGGGCTGTCGACCTATGCCGTCACCGTGGTCACCGCGGCCTTCATGCTGGGTCTTGCCCTGGGCTATATGGCCGGCCAAAGCCGCCGCTTATCCCGCTATCATCCCTTTGTCGTGTATGGCCTGGCCGAAGGGTTGATCGGTGTTTTCGCCCTGATTTTTCCCTTTTTGCTGAAAATTATCGACGTGGTCTATGTGGCGTCCGGCGGCAGCTTTGCGCTGCAAATCGTTCTTTCCCTGCTCGCCCTGGCGTTGCCCGCAACGCTGATGGGACTCACTCTGCCCACCCTGGCCCGGCAGGTGGCTCAGGAGGGACGGACCGGACGCCGGGTCGGGCTTTTATACGCGATCAACACCACCGGTTCCGTGCTCGGAGCGTTTTTTGCCGGAGTCTTTTTCATTCGGACCTATGGCGTATTTCAAACCACACTGATCGCAACCGCGATCAATGCAGCAATCTGTCTGGTTGCCCTGATCCAACCCCGTCGACCCATCAAACAGCCGGACCAGCCTGCTGAGCAGCCCGCAGATACGGGGCAGATATCCTCACGCCCTGTCAGGCTGCTCTTTTTTCCGTTCATCACCGGCTTTACGGGCCTCGCGCTTCAAATCATCTGGGTGCGGACCCTGATCTGTGTGGTGTCGAACAACACCTATTCTTTCTCGGTTGTTTTGGCCGGCATCCTCATGGGGCTGGCATTGGGAGCGTGGCTCTATGCCGCATGCGGACCGTCACGCGCAAGCCAGCCGACCAAGGCGCTGGTGTTTCTGCTCGTTCAAGCCATTGGAGCTACTGCCATTCTTGTTTCGTTAGGGATGTTCAACCAGCTCCACGATGTCACCCTGGACCTCAGTCGTCAGGTCGGCGGCAATCACTGGCTCGCCCTGGGTCTGGTCCGTTTTGCCGCAGCCACGGTCGTAACCCTTATTCCAGCGACCGCTGCGGGCTTTGTTGTCCCTCTGCTCGTTGACCTTTTTCGCGACCAGACCCAACGTTCCCCACACAGTGCTGCCGGCGTTGTCTTTGCCGCCAACACCTTCGGCAGCCTGGGCGGTGCGCTCAGCGGCGGCCTGATCCTGATTCCGCTGCTGGGACTGAGTCATGGCATGGTCTTCCTGGCTCTGCTGTCGGTCTGTGTCGGCCTCCTCCTGCTTTTGATGACCCGTCCCTATGGTGCGCTCAGGCTCGCCTGGGGCGGCCTCCTCGCAGCGGCGGCCCTGATGGTCGCCGTACTCGTACCAAAAGAGCTGACGCTCATGAAATGGTACGACCGCTTTGAGAATATCGAAGGGGAACTGCTGTTCTATCGGGAGGGTGTGTCCGGGACGCTGGCCGTTTTCCAGGTCGGTGAAATCAAAGAACTCTTTATCAACTGCATCGAGGAGGTGCCTACCCATCGGGATGCCGTCGCCACCTTTAAGATGCTGGGCCACCTGCCCCTGCTGCTCCAGCCCGACCCCAAACAGGTTTTGGTCAACGCGGTCGGAGGAGGGGTGACGTTGGGAGCGGCGACCAAACATGACGTGACCGTTGAGGCGGTAGACATTGTTCCCGATGTCCGGGCGGCCATGCATTTTTTCGGAGCCGAAAACGGCAATGTCGTTGAACGCACGAACTGGACGCTGATCGCCGATGATGGGCGAAATTATCTGAAAGTCTCGCCCCATCGCTATGACGCGATTACGGCGGACGCAACCCACCCGGCTGCAGCCGAGTCCTGGATACTCTACACGCTGGAATATTACCAACAGGTCCATGACAAACTGAACGACACCGGCGTCTATATCCAGTGGCTGCCTCTGCACAATATGGCGCCGACCGATTACCTGTCGGTGCTGTACACCTTTCGACGCGTGTTTCGCGAAGAGACCCTGCTCCTGTTCACAAGTCGTTACACCCTGCTGGTGGGAGCCAAACAGCCCCTCTCCCTGTCTCCCACGGTCCTGGACCAACGCCTCAGCCAGCTCAGCGCGGAGGTCCGTACCGACCTGGAAGAGATCGGCATCACCCGCGGACAGGATATTCTCAAGTATATTATTTTTGATGGGCCGCGCATCGATGCCCTGGTCAGAGATGATTATCCGCTCCTGACCGACGACCATACCTCGGTCGAGTTTGCCGAGCTCAATCGGTTGGGCATTGCCGGCACGATGCCCTTTATCCTGGCCCGCCTCCTGCCCCATATTCACCCGGACCGCTTGGCCGAGCAGTATGGGGTTGAACCGACCGTCATGCTCGCCCGTGCCCTCTTCATGCGCTCCAAAGCGGTGGGCACGGATGATCCGCTCGAACGTTCGTACGCGGCCCTCAGCGAGGTTGACCAGGCCTCCCGCCTCACCCCGGACGATAAGGATATCGACTATTACCGCGAGATTGCCACGCTGGAGTTTTTGGATCTATTGGGTGCCCGCTATACGGAGTTGCTCAACTCCTCGAATCCGGGCACCCTTCTCCCCAAGGCCAGGCTGGCCGCCCACCTGCGGCCGGACAATCCGTTTGTTCAGGAGCTGCTAGGTGTAACCTTGCTGAAATTGGAGCGGTACGAAGAAGCGCTTACCCCGCTCGAAGCAGCCGTACATGTGAGGCCAGACGACTTCAACTATTTGTCGAACCTGGCGTTTGCCTATGAGCAGGTCGGACGCTATGCGGAGGCGCTGCGTATGCTCCAGCGGGCCAAGGAGGCGAACCCCAACGCAACGCAAGTTCTGGACCAGGCCAGCACCCGCGTGCAACACAAGATGCGGACCACGGACGAAGCAGCAGGAGCCGCCGAGTAGGCGCTGCTAGGCCGAGCGGCGCTCGGCAATCAGCTGGTCAATTTCGTCCTTGAGGCGGTCCAGCACAACGTCGTAGCCGAAGTGACCGAGCTTGACGCTCTTCTTCTTGAGATTCACCGTTGTCGGCCCACACCACAGCCCCAGGTCCGCATCGTCGGTTTCTCCGGGACCGTTGACCCGACAGCCCATGACGGCAATGGTGATGTCGTGCTGCTTGGCGTAGGCGGACATGGCCTTGACCTCCTGTGCGAGCTCGACGAATTTCTCATTTTCCACCCGCGAGCAGCTTGGGCAGGAGATGATATTCAGGCCCTTTCCGAAGTCGGGGACTGAGATGAAACGGCCGTTTTGCGTGTCGTTGAGAATGGAGAAACCGGCGCTGACTTCCTCGTGTTTGCGCTCATTGGGCAGGGTCAGGGACACGCGAATCGTATCGCCCACACCGTTGGCCAACAGCTTTTCAAAAGCAATCCGACTCTTGATCACACCGTCCGGCGGCAAGCCGGCTTCGGTCACACCCAGATGGAGAGGCACATCCGGGCGCGTCTGGGAAAACCGGGTATTGGCCTCGACAACCTTGGCCGGGTCGGAATCCTTGAGCGACACAACGAAGCGCTCGTATTGCAGGTCTTCCATGAGCTGGCAGTGATACAGGGTCGATTGGACCAGGGCTTCCATCTGATCGCCGGGATATTTTTCAAGAAACGCGGGAGCCACCGAACCGCAGTTAACGCCAATCCGAAGGGCGACATCATGTTCTCGGGCGATATCAACCAGCCAGGCAACCTTTTCCGGAATGGTCTTGCGCTTCTCAATATGGTGCAGATGGCCGGGATTGTAGCGGATCTTATCAACATGGGGTGCGACCTGGTTCGCGACCTTATAATTCTCCTGGAGGTCCACGGAGAGGGTTGCTGTGGTTTGGGCGCGGATCTCTTTCAGGGCCGCGGCCTCTTTGGGATTGTCCACCGCAATCCGGACAATACCCGCTCCGGCTTCTTCGAGTTGATGCACCTGAGCGACGGTAGCATCAATATCCGTTGTTTTGGTCGCACACATGCTCTGCACAACGATGGGCGCACCCGCCCCAACCTGGACTTTGCCAACCTGGACCGCACGTGTGGGTTTTCTTTTCGGCATGCTTTCAACCACTTCTGAGGTCTAGTGTTTCACCGGCATTTGGACAATGGGAGCATTGGGATGCTGTTCGGCGTGTTCCTCCAGCCGCTGCTGGACCTCGGCTATCCATTGCCGGGCCTTTTCCTCGTCGATTTCCCCAGCGTCTCTCTTGCGGGCGACCTCATCCACAAACCGCTCGAAAAATGTTTTCATGCGCCACCTTTTCCGCCCCTCGCCTATCACGAAATCGACGGATGAGCTAGGCGGCCCGCTTCCGCCCGTTTGTGTCAGATGATACCGTCTCCGCATGGGGGCCCAGATCGTCAAAGGCAAGGTCATCGCCCAGTCAGTATATGCGGAACTTGGAGCGGAAATCTCCGAGTTGATCCAGAGCACCGGACAAAGACCCGTGCTGGTCAGTATTTATATCGGCTCGAACCCGGCCATCGAGGTCTATATCCGATCGATGAATCGGATTGCCCGAGGGTTGGGGATTGAGTATCGCTGGTACCATCTCCCGGACAATGCCCAAGAGGCTGAGGTGCTGCGCCGGTTGGAGCAGTTGAACCAGGACCCCGAAGTCACCGGCGTGATCATTCAGCTCCCCCTGCCTGAGCATGTACGCCGCTCAGTCCTGGTCAATCATATTGCCCCACAAAAAGATGTGGACGGCACCCACCCGGAAAATGTCGGGGCCGCCGTCACCGGAGAAATACGCATTGGTTCCTGTACCGCCCTAGCCGTCATGCGCCTTTTGGACGCAACCGGGCTCGACATGGAGGGGAAAGAGGCGGTTATTGTCGGACACAGCGATCTTGTAGGAAAGCCACTCAGCCTGATGCTGGTCGACCGCTTAGCCACGGTGACCATCTGTCATATCGCGACCGCTCAGCGGGGGCTGTTAGCCGAGCATGTCCGTCGGGCAGAGGTCCTCGTTGTGGCCGTCGGTTCTCCCGGGTTGATCAAGGGCGACTGGGTCCGTCCTGGGGCAACCGTGATCGATGTTGGCATTAATCAGGTAGGCTCACGCCTCGTTGGCGATGTGGAATTTGACGCGGCCAAGGAACGCGCGGCGTTTATTACGCCGGTTCCGGGCGGTGTCGGGCCGGTGACAGTGTCGATGCTCATGAACAACACCGTCAACGCCTTCCGTACCCAGGTGGGACATCTATCCGAAGGCTGAGCACCCGGTCGATGAGACCAACCCCAAGGTTTCATTATGCCGCCGACTGCCGACGCAATCGGGAGAGAGCGAAGCCGTCCTCAGACATGACCGGCAGCAGCGCGCCGCGGTGCATATCAGGACGAATTTACGGTCCCAACGGTTCTTCTTCGAGCGTCACCGTAATCTGGAGGGTCTGGTTCTTTCGCGAGACGGAAAAGACCACCTGCTCTCCTGGGCTGTAGCGCTGTATGGCTTCGGTAAAGTCCTGGGCGGTCCGAACCGGAGTGTTCTCAACCGCGACAATAAGGTCGCCGACAGGATGGCGCTCCCGCGTGAGATGATCGTGCGCAGCAACGAGGGGCATGACGAACGGACCGGCCGGAGACATGGCCAGCGCAATGATGGCGGCTTTCTTCATCAAATCGTTCCGGTTGTGCCGCGTGGGCGCATTCACGCCTTCAAAACCGGCACGATGTGCCGGACTGCCCTCAATCACGCTTAAGACCCGGACTCCCTCCGGTCCTTCCTCGGCTGTAGCATACAGGACGCCGAGATAGGTGCGTTTGGCCTCAGTGACAGACGGGTCGGGCCATTCAGACAACCGACTGTCCGTTGCAACAGAGGACCAGTCTTCGTGCGGATGCAATTCTCTGAAATCAGACGCTGAGGGTTCGACCGGGGCGGCCGGTTGGCTCAGGCCGCTCTGGACAGGAATTTCCAGCACTTGTGGGGCGCCAATCTCATGGGAATACTGGTCTGCGTCAACCGGAGCGTTCTGCGCCTGGGCGAGGCGTGGAGAGGTCCAGAGACCGGCGGTCAGGACACCGGCCATAACGAATGGCAACCAGAGCACGCGCGCCTGCACTATCGGGCCTCCTTTTGCCGTCCTCGCTCCTGGCCGCCCATTATTCATCCCTCACGCTCAAAGTGCAAGCAGGCGCGTATTACTGGGCCGACTTGAGCTTGGTCAACTCAGCCTCCAGCTCGCTTATCGGAAGAACCTCTCCGGGGTTCTGCATGATACGGACGAAACGCACCATCCCGTCCGTATCAATCAGCACATAGGCTCTCTGGCTGAGCCGCTTTTCCCGGTCCAGCCAGCCCACATAGCTTTCAACTACCTCGGGGGCGTCAAACGCGCTCAACAACGGATAACTGAGGGCGAGTTGTTCGCGAAATATGCGCTGGGAAGCCGTGTGATTCGTACTGATTCCCAGGACTACCGCGTCGAGTTGCTTTTCCTGCCGAGCGTCCTGCCCGGTTGATAACTGGAGAGTTCAGCCGGGGGTAAAGTCCAAAATATAAAACAGCAGCAGGACGTTTTGTTTTCCCGTAAAATCCGAGAGGCAGACCGTCTCACCGTCCTGTGCGGGCAAACAGAAGGCGGGCGCGGGACTCCCGACCTCAACCGCGGCATCGACGGGACGACCCCACAGCAGCAGACCGACGATGAGGACTACGCACCAATTCCAGTTCGATTTGCTCATATCCATTCTCATCCGCCAGACGCCTAGCGTACGGCATACACGTCGTAGCGCACTTCACCCCGTTCCAGATACGCTTCTCCAATCCCAACACACAGGCAACGATTCATCCATATATAGTCGGGGTGAGCGGTATGGCACCAGGGATTCGTCCGAATCGGCGCCCCGCTCGGCGGAATCTCGCCGTCCAAAAATTTCTGGTAGCCGTCCGCGCCCAAATCCAACACCCCATTATAGGTCACATAGATCAGCGCGCCGTTGTTCGCCTCAATGGTCGCCCGCACATCCAGATACGCCACCCCATCGGGTCGGACAGTCAGCCAATCCGCGCCAACCGGACGCAGCTTACCTTGCAGTTTGGGACCTTCGACTTTCCCGCCCGTGACGTATACATTGACCCGGACGCCGCCCGGCACCGGCCCTATTGTTTCAGGCGGCATCTTCAGGGTGGCGGTATAGGAAAAGAGGTGCTCCATCGTGTACTCGAACATGTCATCTCCTTGTTGTGGCGGTGGCTCCCGGACAAGAGAAGACCTACCCCGTCCCCCTCAGGGCGTCAAGACGAAGGAGGAGGAGTCAGCCTATGGCAAAAGCCCAGTACTGTCTGATGTGTGCCGACGAACTCTATCAGATGAGCAACTATGGGGAGCCGGCGGACGGCAACTGGCCTCCCACGGTTGAGGATGAAAAATACGGGACGCTGATTATCTGTCCCGCGTGCGAGGCCGAGCACCTCACCTTTATTGACGACACCCCCGGCCATCCACCGGTGCGGCGTATTCGGATGCTCAAGCCCCGCGAATAGACTCAGTGCCCGACTGAAGCCTGCGCCTGTATGGCCCGGTATTCCGGCTCAAAGAAAAACTCGGGTTCCCCTCCGGCGGGTTTGAGGTGATCGAGCCAGGTTGCGTTGGGGTCAAACTTGGCAAAGAACGGTCGCTGGACCCAATCGGCATTGCGCCCCTGGATAAAGCGCAGGACAAAAACCTTTTCGCCGTTGATTTCGGTGATACCCTGCACCTCGACCTTGCCCGGTCCCGCGCTCATGGACGGGCCACGGGCGGTACGCGCCAGGCCAGAGACCTGGGAAATGGCCTCACGGTAAACCTCCCAGGCGCGGGCGAGCGGCACCTCAAAATAGTGCCGCGCCCCGGTATCGCGCTCAACGAACATATAGTACGGAATGATGCCCAAGCGGACCTGTGTCCGCCACAACCGGGTCCACACCGCGGCGTCATCGTTGATATGAGCCAGGAGCGGCCCCTGACCGCGGATAACAACACCAGTCGAGCGGAGACGCCGGATCGCCTCACGGACCTGCGGCTGTTCCAATTCTTTCCAGTGGTTATAGTGCGCCATGAACGCCACATGCTTGCCGGCCGCGACAAGCTGCTCACACAGGCGCATGAGATCGTCGGCATCCGCATCGCTCGTAAAGCGGAAGGGCCAGTAGGTCAGCGCTTTTGTGCCGATCCGAATGGTCTGGACGTGCTCGAACTCCGGTTGGAGCAAGGGACGCAAGTATTCGGCCAAATGATGGGTCTTCATGACCATCGGGTCTCCGCCGGTCATGAGCAGATCACTCACCTCCGGCTGTGAGGCCAGATAGCTATGCAGCTGACCGGCGTCGTTTGAATTAAAACGCAGCTCTTGAATGCCCACGAACTGCGCCCAGCGAAAGCAGAAGGTGCAATACGTATGACACGTCTGGCCCTGGCTCGGGAAAAAGAGGACGGTTTCGCGATATTTATGCTGCATGCCGGGCAGAGATTCGCCGTCCAGGTGCGGGACGTTCATCTGCTGTTGGCCGGCGGGATGCGGGTTCAGCCGAATACGGATCTCGTCCGCGACGGCTTTGACTGCGGTTCGATCCGCCCCTTTCCTGAGCAGGTCAGCCATGCGCGCAAAGTCTTCCGGCTGCAACATCCCAGGCTGCGGAAAAGTCAACTGGAACATGGGGTCATCGGGGATATTGTCCCAATCAATGAGATGCTCGATGACGTACGGGTTAATGCGAAAGGGCAAGACACTCGCCACAACCTGCATTTCAAACCGTTGCTCATCAGATAGGCATTGCAGTTGCGGAATCTGATCGAGGTGACGCTCATTGTACACCTTGAAGCGCGGGGCGGGGGATTCGGACGTGACGGCAATGGGGGAGCCGTTTGCAATATCCAGGCGGGGGGTCGTTTCGTTCAGCATAGAGATACCTCCTCCGAGGAGTCTCCTCTTCCCCACTCACACCGCTTCGTACCCACTCACACCGCTTCATATCCACTCACACCGCTTTACCAACTCATACCACTTCACACATTGCGAGCCTGAGAAAAGAGGGCAGCTCTCCCTCACTGGAGAGCGAAGGGAGACTGTAGAAAGAAATAGTCGAAAAGTCAAATAAAAAGGCTATTTACGAGAACGGGGTTTTATTCCAGACCGAGGAAGGGGATGCGCCCTTCTGCCCTCTCCTCGGTCTGAAGACGCTGCCGCTTGGGTGAGCGTGAGGGGAGACTTTACGCGACCTCAGCCACCGGTGCGGTCGTGAAGGTGAGGGCGTGGCGGTCGTAGTCGACGATCACGTGGGCGTTCTCCGCCACCTCACCCGCGATGATTTTCCGGCCAAGATGGGTCTCTATCTCTTTCTGGAGGAGACGTTTGAGCGGGCGAGCCCCGTAGGTCGGGTCATAGCCGGTGTGGGCGAAATATTCCTTAGCGCTTTCCGTCAGTTCAAGCGTGATTTGTCGTTCGGCCAGCCGCCCCCGCAAGTGTGCAAGCTGAATCTCGACGATCAGTTTGAGGTGGTCTTTGGTCAGACTGTGGAATACCACAATCTCGTCGACCCGATTCAGAAACTCCGGCCGAAATTCGTTCCGCAGGGCATCCAGCACATCTCTCTTCATGCGCTCATACGCCTCGGCGTCATCACCGCCCCGATAACCCAAGATCAGTTGGCTGCCGACGTTCGAGGTCATGATGATAACGGTGTTCTTAAAGTCAACCGTCCGTCCGTGCCCATCGGTTAACCGCCCGTCGTCCAAAATCTGGAGTAAGGCATTGAAGACATCGGGATGGGCCTTTTCGATCTCATCAAACAGGATGACAGAATAGGGTTTCCGCCGAACCGCCTCGGTCAGTTGCCCACCCTCGTCATAGCCGACATACCCCGGAGGCGCACCAATAAGACGCGCGACCGTATGCTTCTCCATGTATTCCGACATATCGAGCCGGACCATATTCGTCTCATCGTCAAACAAAAATTCCGCCAGCGCACGGGCCAGTTCGGTTTTTCCCACACCGGTCGGACCCAGAAAGATGAACGACCCAATCGGCCGGTGCGGGTCTTTGAGTCCCGAGCGGGCTCGAATAACCGCGTCGGCCACCGCTTGGACGGCTTCATGCTGACCGATCAGTCGTTGATGCAGCAGCTCGCCGAGCTGCAATAATTTTTCCCGTTCGCCTTCGAGCAGCTTTGCAACGGGAATGCCCGTCCAGCGCGAGATAATGGCGGCAATATCGTCTTCGTCAACCTCCTCCTTGAGGAGGCGACTCGGACCCTGTTCGCTATGCAGCTTTGCTTCCCCATCCGCCAAGTCGCGCTCAAGCTGGGCCAGCTTCCCGTATTTCAGTTCGGCGACCCGGTTGAGGTCGTAGTCACGCTCGGCCTTTTCAATTGCCCGTCTGGTCTGCTCAATGTCTTCTTTGAGGCCACGGAGCTGACCGATGCTGTTCTTCTCCATCTCCCACCGGGCGGTCAGCGCCCCGGCCTCAGCCTGACAATCCGCCAGCTCCTTTTCCAGCTTCTCCAGCCGTAACTGCGAGGCCTGGTCAGTCTCCTTGCGCAGGGCTTCGCGTTCAATTTCAAGCTGCAACACCCGCCTGGACACCTCGTCCAGTTCGGTCGGCATGGAGTCGATTTCGGTGCGGAGCCGGGCTGCGGCTTCGTCCACCAGATCAATCGCCTTGTCCGGCAGGAAGCGATCACTGATATAGCGGTGCGACAAGACCGCCGCAGTCACCAGCGCCGCGTCTTTGATGCGAACCCCGTGGTGGATTTCGTAGCGTTCACGCAGCCCCCGCAGAATGGAAATCGTGTCTTCCACGGATGGCTGGTCAACCGTTACCGGCTGAAAGCGCCGTTCCAGCGCCCGGTCCTTTTCCACGTATTGACGATACTCGTCCAGCGTGGTCGCCCCGATGCAGTGCAGTTCGCCACGAGCCAGCATCGGCTTCAGCAGATTGGACGCGTCCATAGCGCCCTCCGACGCTCCTGCACCCACCACCGTATGCAGCTCATCAATAAACAGCACCACCTCGCCCTCGGACTCCTGGACTTCCTTGAGCACGGCTTTGAGCCGCTCCTCGAACTCGCCTCGAAATTTTGCACCAGCAATCAGCGCGCCCATATCCAGGACGATCACCCGACGATGCTTCAGGCTTTCCGGCACATCGCCGCTGACAATACGCTGCGCCAGCCCTTCCACAATGGCGGTCTTGCCAACACCAGGGTCCCCGATCAGCACCGGATTATTCTTGGTGCGGCGAGACAGCACCTGCACGACCCGGCGAATTTCATCATCCCGGCCGATCACCGGGTCGAGCTTACCCAGGCTTGCCGCCTGCGTCAGGTCCCGGCCGTAACGCTCCAGGGCCTGATAGGTACCCTCCGGATTTTGATTGGTCACACGCTGGTGGCCGCGCACTTTCTGGAGTGCCGCAAGCAGGCGCTCTCGGCTCAGGCCGTGGTCACGCAACAAACGGCCCGTCGCCCCATCGTCTTCCAGCATGGCCAGCAGCACATGCTCAACGCTCACATAGTCGTCTTTCAGTTCCTTGGCTTCATCTTCAGCGCGGGTGAGCAACCGGGATAAGCGCTGGGTGACGTACACCTGGTCCGGGCCACCGGCCGGGCCGGAAACTTGCGGAATGCGATTCAGCGACTTTTCAAGCTCAGCGGTCAGCGCATTGAGGGGCACTCCGGCCTGGTTGATAAGAGCCGAGACGATTCCGTCGGAAGATTCCGTTAATGCGGCCAACACATGTTCAACATCCACCCCCTGGTGATTCCGCCGGGTCGCCAGCGCCTGGGCCTGGCGTAGAGCTTCTTGCGATTTTTCAGTCAAGCGATTGATATCCACGCTGCCCTCCTTCCTCCGACCGTTCGGGCTCGGCCGTTTTTAACTGGCTGTGACTCTTGACTGTAAAAAAGGTAAGGCTGATTTGGGGCGTGTCAAGGCGTAGCACCACGGGGGCGGGCAACCACGGGGGGTTGCCTCTACCTTTGCTCTGTGAGGGAGGTCTTGCTGGCCGCGTTTACCCGACGGCTCTTTCTTTTCGATCCATCAGATCCACGACCTTGGGCGACGTTGTTTCCGCCACCCAGCTCATCATACGCTGCACGGCTTCAATCATATCGCCACACCAGCGCTCAATAAAATCGGCCGGGAGGTCGTGGTCGAGCGGAATCGCCTCACTCGCGGTGAGAGCTCTCGCCCCGTCAAAGCCGACATAGGCAATCCGAGCGGTGAGTTCCTCCCGCGGGCGCTGAAATGCCGACCCGGGCAGGATGGCAACACCCGTATCGCGCAGGAGCGCCTCACACAAAGAGTCACTATCCATGATACCGCGCTGCGCCAGCCGCTCGGCAAAAGGTGAAAAATCCGGGAAGAGATAAAAAGCGCCAACCGGCGCATGCACCCGTACACCGGCCGCCTGAAGAATCCGCGTACAGCGCTGGCCCAGGTCCGACAGAATGCGACGGACGTGCGAGAGATAGCGTTCGATCCCGATGCTAGCCTGAAACGCCGGGGTGGCCGCATATTGAATCGGGGAGCTGACCGACGTATAGGTCTCGCTGGCCACGGCCGCCATCGCTTCCATCAGCCAGTGCAAGTCCGGCGGAAAGGTAAACGTCCCCAGTCGCCAACCGCCGGCGCCACACCATTTGGACAGACCGGAACTGATGATTGTTCCTTCCGGATAGAAACGGGCGACAGACACGTGCGCCCCCTGGTGATGGAGTTGACCATAAATTTCATCCGACAGCAGAATCACCCCGAACCGCCGCGCGACCGCAGCCAACTCTTCGAGTTCGCGCGCCGTATAGCTGCCCCCCTCAGGGTTGCCGGGATAATTCAACACCAGAATACGCGGCCGGTCCGGATCGGCTTTGCAGATGGTTTCCAGGCGCTGGGGGGAAACGCGCCAGTTCTCTTCGAATGTCGTCGGGATCAAATTGACGGTGCGACCAATGATGCGAGCCTGCGGGATATAGGACACCCAGGCTGGAGACGGCACGAGCAATTCGCCGTAAAAAGTCAGCTGCAAGAGGAACAGGAGTTCTTTTGAGCCAGGCCCGACCAGGACACCCTCGGGACGGACCTGCACGCGGTCTTTCTGGCGATGAAACTCCGCCACTGCTTCCCGCAGGGCGGGCAGACCGGTGACGGGCAGGTAAGCGTCTTCGTGGGCGTGCAGCCGGAGCGCGTTCACCACTTCAGACGGAATGGGAAATGGTGATTGGCCCAGCCCGAGTTTATAGACACGGTGCCCTTCGCGGCGGAGCGCGTTGCTCCGCTCATTGATGGCTAAGGTCGCGGACTGTCCAAGCCCTCTCACGTTGAGATTGAGGCTGCCACATCGATGATGACCCTGAGTCTCCACTGCATCCACCTCCCCCACCATCCCCCGGCGTTGTCTCACGGTCGATACGCCTTGCGCGCGTTCTTTCCAGAATACCGTATGTCTGGGAGAGATACAAATATGAGCGAGTTTCAGCCGCATATCAGCGCAAAACGTGGGCTCAAAGTCTGTCGAAGCGGTTACTGATGCAAGGACTCTGCAGTGGCCAGGGATTGAAGCGTGACCCCTTTAAGGGCCTGCTCGACCGCCTGACTCCGCCGGTCGAGCAGAGCCGAGATGGCATCTCCGCCAGCAATTGCGGCAGGCTGACCTCCAGGCGTGCGCAGGCTATCCAACACACGCACGACCTCAATCTGCGCGGGTGGACGACCAAGTACAATGCCCTCCGGCTCGACGGTCTGCAACAGCACACCCTTTGCCATCAGCGTGTCAATCAGCGGCTCCAGCGCAGAGAGCTGAACGCGCATATCTGTGGCAAGAGCGGCAACCGACCACGGCGGTTGTTCGGCGAGATACCGCCGCGTAATTCTCACCAGGGCGGTCAGCGCGAGTCGTTCCTGCGACAGCGGGGTTTTGCCATCCAGGTCGGCTCGGTAAGAACCTGGATATTGATGAAAACAGGCGACTTCGGCACCCACCAGAATAATCAGCCAACTGGCGTACACCCAGATAAAAAAGAAGACCAGGATGGCAAAACTCGAATAGATGGCCGCATAGCGCGCGGAGCCGGCAATAAAGGCGGCAAAGCCGGCCCCGGCCAACTGCCATAAAACAGCCGCGACCACACCGCCCAGCAGCGCCGAGCCAAAGCGCACGGCCGTATTGGGCACAAAGACGTACAAAAACGTGAAGGCAATACATAAGAAGGCGAACGGCATCAGTTGCGCCGCCACGATAATAAGCGGACCAAGCAACTCGTTCGCAATCATATACTGCACTACGGTGTGACTCTGGGCCGAAGCAATAACGGTCAATGCCGTAAAGACAAGAACCGGACCAACCAGGACCACGCTCAGATAGTCACTGCATTTCTTGCCCCAGGTACGAGAGCGGCGCACCTGCCAGATAGCGTTGAACGAGTCTTCAATTTTGCTGATCAGCGAGACGACGGTATAGAACAGAGTCGCCACCCCGACCGCGCCCAGCACCCCAACGCGCAGGTTGCTCACAAACTCCAAGACGCGCCGGGTGATTTCAGCGCCCTGCTCGCCCAACGGCTCCAAGGCTTGGCCCAGTGACGGCTCAATGAGATTGTGCACCCCGAATGCCTTGAGCACGGCAAACATGACCGCCAAGAGCGGCACCAGGGCCAAAAGAGTCACATAGGTCAGCCCCATGGCCCGCAGGCTGAGCGCATCGTCCTGAATTTTTTGACGAACAACGGAAAAAAAGGCAGCGCCCTGTGGTAGCCACTGTGTTAGCGATGTCCACAGGTGTTGAAGAGCGAAACTCTGTGCCTTTTTGATTCGATACTCCTGGTTCATGCAGCAGTCTATCCTAAGGCGTTTTTCAGGAGATGGCAGTACCGGTGACTGAACATCTCCGGTTTGGTTTGGTCAGTGTTATTGTCCTGGGGGTAGGGGCGCAGTGGTTGGGCTGGCATCATCTGACGGGGAGGGTCAGGGTCGGCCCCTGGGATTTGGTCTGCCCCGCCTGCAGGTCAAACAGTTGGCGGAGCAGCATAAAAGTCGATTTGGATTCCAGGTCAGTGTCTTCAATATAAAACCAATGGCCGCGGTAGTAGGTCGCGATATAGGCGTTATCGGGCCGTTCGGCCTTGGTTCTGATCTTGAAGCGACGACCGGCGGGCGTATGCGTCCAGTCGAATATACCCCCGGTTTTCGACGTGGTGACGGTCACCAGTCCGTCGGACTGATGCTGCTCAGGGGTTTCCACAGTCTGAGAGAGATAATACAGCAGACCGGAGATAGAGCGGGTGCGGACCGCCCACTGCGTTTGGTTCACCTCAAGGAAATCCGTACTCAGATCAAAATCCTTGACCTCCCGGTCCAGCTGGAGCAGCTCGTAGATGCGATCGATATCAGCTTTATATTCCACATCATCCGCGACCAAGCGCACGATAATACCGGAGGAGCCTTGCTGGTGCGTTGTACCGATTTCGATGAGCTGTCTCCTTTGTAAACGGTACAGCGATTCGAGAAGATGGTTGAATTCTTCATAGTCCGGCTCCAGTTTCGGGGTTGGCCCGGAGGCGTTGGGGGCGTTATACAGGTTGTTGACCCTTTCAAAACACAGGCCGAAGACCCGGTCGATATTCCAGCCGGACTGGGTCAACACCAGAATAGCTTCGAGTTGGAGGGGGCTGAGGATGCTCTTTAACAGGTTTTCCCCCTGTAATGGGGTGTAGGAGATGGTCGGATTATCGGCATAGCCAACCCCGACGCCTGGGCTCAGGGAGTCCCGGGTGCCGAAATTCAGTGCGGCATCTACCCCGGCACTGGCCTGCAGGGACAAACTCGTGGTGACGCTGCCTATTTCCAGAAAAAAAGTAACATCCCGATAGCGCATCCGCACCAGATTCTGGAGCATCTGCTCATTGATAGAGGCGATAATGGCTTCGTTGTAAGCCGGATGGGTGCGTTCGACGGCTTGCGGTCCGAATGTCGCCAGACAGCCGGACGCCAAGGCGGTCAGTGCCACTATCAAGAACAGGACAGGGAGCCGGTGTAGCGGAATCCTTGGAGATGACACGGGACGAAACGACCTCCATGGGAGCATTAGCAGCGAGTCACCATATACCAATCCCCTCACGGGACCAATCGGCCTCCCTCCCGCTGGCGCTGGTACACTGCGAAGCCACCTGGTACAGTTCGACCCGCCAAGGGCTGCGCTTTGAACTTCAAAGTGGGGTCATTACCCGAGTCCCCCATTTTTCATCCGAGGAGGAGGCCGATGAAGATTCTGGTTGCCTATGACGGTTCGAGCTGCGCCGACGCCGCCTTAAACGACCTCCGCCGGGCAGGACTACCGGCCGAGGTGCAGGCGAGAATTCTCTCGGTCGCCGACGTCTGGGTCGCCCCAAGGCCAGACGAAGAAGTGCGTCTCCAGCCAGCCATGACAGTACGGGAAGAGCGGGTTATTGCGGCTCGGAATCAGGCTTACGAAAAGGCTATGCACGCGGTTGAGGAGGCGCGGGCACTCGCAGTCCGGGCTTGCAGACGGGTGCAAGCGCACTCTCCGAGCTGGGAAGTTTCCGCCGAAGCCAGGGCCGATTCCCCGGCCTGGGCAGTGCTCAAAGAGGCAGATGACTGGAAGCCAGACCTGATTGTTCTTGGGTCGCACGGTCGTTCTCCTCTCAACCGGCTCATGCTGGGCAGCGTCTCTCAGAAAGTCGTTACGGAAGCACGGTGTTCCGTACGAGTGTCACGCGG
Source organism: uncultured Binatia bacterium (SeqCode) (assembly GCA_965243855.1). Lineage (GTDB taxonomy): Bacteria > Desulfobacterota > Binatia > Bin18 > Bin18 > Bin18. The sequence goes on from CBDEWE010000003.1 coordinate 2,310,825, forward strand.
TCACAATAAGCAAGCCGACTCTCCTCTCCGCCTTGTTCTTGGCGTCGATGGCTCCCCTGGGGCGGACGCCGCAGTGCGGACACTGACCCAACGGTCCTGGCCTGCGGACACGAGGGTCTATGTCGTTGCGGTCATGAACCCTGTTTTGGCCGCAGCCATACTCTGGCGCGAAACGGATGAACAAACACAAGACGCCCCAGAACGGGTCCAAGCCTTGGTTGAAGCGGTGGTCGAGCAGGTACGGGGTGCCGGGCTCGCCGCCTCTCCCCATATCCTCAGCGGCAACCCCAAGCAGGTTCTTGTAGAAGCAACTGAGCGTTGGGATGCCGACTGCATTTTTGTCGGGGCACGGGGGATACGCGGAATCGGGAGACTCTTTCTCGGCAGCGTGTCAGCCGCGGTCTCCTCGCGGTCACCCTGTTCGGTTGAGGTCGTACGCACAGACAACGACACTGAGTAATCTGCTATTCTCGCAGGAGCAGCATTCATTTCTGTTACACTGCGTGTATGCCTGAAGTCGCATATCTCAAAGACCTGGTCATTGTGCTTGGGGTGGCAGTGGCGGTCGTCACCCTCCTGAGGCGTGCTCACTTTCCCTCGATTGCCGGGTTCATTCTGACCGGGGCGCTCGTCGGGCCGACCGGCCTCGGGCTCATCAACGACGCCCATCATGTCGAGGTCCTGGCCGAGGTCGGTGTCGTACTCCTGCTCTTCGGGATCGGGCTGGAACTCTCCCTCGACCGTCTCCAGCGTCTGTGGAAAGTCATCCTGCTGGGCGGGGGTCTGCAGATCGCCCTCACGGTTGCGTGCACGGCAGGGTTAGCCAGGTGGTTCGGACTGTCGCTCGGCCCCGCGCTCTTCCTGGGCTGTGTCGTCGCGGTCTCCAGCACGGCCATCGTCTTGCGGGCGCTTTCCACGAGCGGCGAGCTCGAAGCGCCGCACGGCCGCCTGGCGGTCGGCATCCTCGTCTTCCAGGACCTGTGTGTGGTGCCGATGATGTTGGCCGTGCCTTACCTGGCGGGAGAAGGGGGCGCCCTCGGGGACATTGGCGTGACGGTCGGCACGGCCCTCCTGGTTCTCGTGGGAGTGTTGCTCGCCGCGCGCCGTATCGTCCCCCGCTTGCTCGCGTTCGTGGCCCGGACCCGCGAGCGAGAACTCTTCATTCTGAGCGTCTTTCTCGTGTGCTTCGGCACGGCCTGGGCGTTATCGGTGGCGGGTATTTCGCTGGCCCTCGGGGCGTTTCTGGCCGGCCTGGTTGTCGCGGGCAGCGAGTTCCGGCACCAAGCGATGTCAGAGGTGATCCCGGCCCGCGAGGTCCTGGCCAGCCTGTTCTTCGTGTCGGTCGGCATGCTGCTGAATGTGGCGGACATCGGCGCGCACCTGATAGCGACCGTCGGGCTCCTGTGCGTCATCCTCGTCGGCAAGTTTGCGATTATTCTCGGCACCGCACTACTCCTCCGCCTGCCCTTGCGGGTGGGCATCCTGTCCGCCGCCACCCTGTGTCAGATCGGGGAATTCTCCTTCGTGCTCTTGAACGCCGCCTCTGGAACCGACCTCCTCCCCGCCGCGCTTGCCCATAATCTGCTGATGGCTATCGTCCTCTCCATGCTGCTGACGCCACCGGCCATTGCGTTTGGGCCCCGCCTCGTCGGCGGGGCGGCGTATGTGCCCTGGCTGAACCAACTCTTGGGGGCAGAACCGCCCGGCATCGATCTGCCCGAGCCGCCCAGCGGCCATGTCATCGTGGCCGGCTATGGCCTGACGGGCCAACGCGTCTGTCGGGCCGTGCGAGGGATGGGGTTGACCTATGTCGCGGTTGACCGGAACCCGGACAAGGTTCGCGCGGCCCACGCCGCCGGCGACCGGGCTGTCCTTGGAGACGTTGCGCAACAGGAAGTGCTGGAGGAACTCGGCTGCAGGCAGGCCCGCCTGGTGGTCGTGAATATCAACGACACGCAGGCCGCCGAATCCGCCGTTCGTATGGTGCGGGCGACCGCCCCGCACGTCGCGGTGATCGCCCGGGCCCCGTATGAGATGGACAAGGACGTGCTGCAATCCGCCGGTGCCGCAGAAGTCATTACGGCCGAAGCCACGGCGAGCGCGGCGATCGTGGCAACCTGTCTGGCGGCTCTCCGCCCGACGCAACCACCGGCCTAAGCATGCCGAACACACCCCCGCCCGTGGCCCGCTCCAAGCGGCCTGGGAGGGGAGGTGGGCGGTTCTCCTCCTGGGAGGGCGGCCATCCTGGCCGCTTGCGGGCTGGAAGCCCACACTCCTGAAGCCCCCCGCAATAATCGGCATGACCCCGCCCCAGCGGGGCGCGTTTGTTATCTCCTCTTCGGAGGGGATGAGGCGGCTCCTGCCTTTGCTTCCGTAAAACCGTCGTGTCGTGAGAAGGAAGGGAGAGAGACGCGCTACACCGCATCGTTCTTTGCTCTAGCGTTCTTCTTTCACCGCTACAATGGCGCGTCCCACTTGTGTTCCGCAGAATTTTCGCCTACCCGAGTGAAGCAAGGAGGAATATTATGGAAGAGCACATCACCTTTCCGGTCGGCGAGGGCGACAACGCCATCACCCTAGAAGGTCTCCTCTCGACCTCACACCAGGCCCCCGCGCTTGGGGCGGTGCTGTGTCATCCCCATCCGCTCTATGGCGGCGAAATGCACAACAACGTGGTGTCAGCGTTAGCACACGCCTTCCAAAAGGAGCATATCGCCACGCTGCGATTCAACTTTCGTGGGGTTGGGCGCAGTGAAGGCACCCACGACGAAGGCATGGCTGAGCGCGAGGATGTGAAAGCGGCGGTCACGGCTCTCCTGGACCGTCAGCCCGTCTCGACCGTTGTGGTTGCCGGCTACTCGTTTGGCTCGATGGTGGGACTGCAAGCCGGGGCAGACGACGACCGCGTCCACCGCCTGATTGGCGTGGCTTTCCCGCTCGGATTTCGTGACCCGGCGTTTCTTGTCAACGTGACCAAACCGATCCTGCTCATCAGTGGCGACCGGGACACCTACTCCCCCATCCCCGACCTGACCGAGCTGGTTGCAAAAATATCTGCCCCAAGGCAACTCGAAACCATTAGCGGCGCGGACCATTTCTTTATGGCCAGAGAAGGCGAAGTCGCCCAAGCCGCGGTTTCATTTCTTCATGGTGATATGCAAGACGGCGGCTGAAGCAGAGGCCGAGCATGTCGTTTTTTGGCTACGGCTCCTGACGGACAATGCCCGAAACGCGATCAAAGTCCGTGTCATAACTGAGGATTCCGGTGAGCCCCTGCTTTTCCATATAGGCCACGCTCAGAGCATCTTCAAAATCAAGAAAAGGATAAGAGGCGTACAGGTCGAGCGCGCGCAGGTATAACTTCTTCTGAAACAGCTTCAGCCCTCTGACGCCGAGTAGTGGCCGGAGTCGCGCACGTATGTCTTCCGGACTGAGGTGGTAATGGGCGCGCGCAGACAGGACGTAGACGACTTCAGCAATAACAGCCTCACACGTAGTCGCTGTTTCCGTTCCGCTCTGGAGTCGTTGAAAGAGTTCAAAGCAAGCAGCAGCTTTTATTTCATCGTCCCGTGTCAGGTAACGTAGAAAAATATTCGTATCGAGGAATCTCATTTTTTTTGCATTCTTCGAACAACAGCCTCCGCTCGTGCTTCTTTGACCCGCCGAGAGAGCTTTTTAAAGTCCTGCGGTTCTCTATGTGAAGGAACAGAGCCATACGCGGACTCAAGCGTAAACCGAACCGGGACCAATTTGACTTCGTTCTCTCCAATCTCAAAAGCCACGCGATCACGAGGCTTGAGACCGAGCAAACGTCTCACCTCAACCGGAATCGTTACTTGTCCCCGTTGGGTGATTGTAGAAACAAGTTTTTTCATTATTTTTCAATAATACATCTTTCCCACAGCCTCAAACGGCCGCTCCGCATCCTCGGCAAGAGCGGTGATGGCGTCCAGCGTCCGCCGCAGGTCGCGATTTTTCTGCTCGTACACCCGCTCGAAGACGCGCAAATCTCGGAGATAGGTCAGATAGTGCAGGATGACCGCGTTATTGAGCTGTACGGAGGCAAAGTCGGAGGTTTGCGAAACCGCCCCGGGCAGTTGGCGAAATTCTTCCTGGAGCTGCGTGAATACGTCTTTTCGCTGTGCCAGCTTTTCCGCTTCGGGCAAGTCCGAATCGTATAACGCGGCCAGCCGCTGACGGGCCTGTTCGAGAAAGTGCGAAACGGCCAACTCCTTTTCCCAGGCGGCGCGCAGGTGTTGGGTCAGGGCGTGGGTCTCCCCGTGCGCTTTGACAAAAAAGGCGATAGCGCCACGATAGCCAGCAAAATTGGCGAGCGATTCGTTAAAGGCCGTCTGTCCGGACAGATAAAACGTATTATGAAACAGCTCGTGCAGCACGATATTGGCCAAGGTGACCCCATCATATCCCAACAGTTGAGGCAGGAGGGGGTCGGCAAACCAGCCCAGGGTGCTGAAGGCGGCCGCGGTCCGCATATAGGTATCAAACCCCTGGGTCTCCAAACGCCGGGCCTCTGCGTCGGCTTGCGCGCTGTCAAAATACCCCTTGTAGGAGACCCGGCCGACAATGGGAAACCACCAGGTATAGGCTTCCAAACGCGTCCGGTGGGCTGCGGTGACCACGTAAATGGTTGGTGGCGAGGGGAGTTCGGACACGCTGCCATAACTCCCCCCAACCCGGAAGCCGAGGTCCTGCTCGGCAAAGGCCCGGACGCGTAAGACGAGCCGGAGTTTTTCCTGGGTGGACAGGTCGAGCTGACCGGGCTGCCGCAAGATGTCGGCAATCGGTCTGCGGTACCACAGAATCTTTGCCTCTTCATAGCCGGCCCGCAGAATATACAACGGGGTGCAGGCCGGCAGCACACACAGGCAGGCGAAAATGAGTAAACGGGCCAACATGTTCATGTCTGAATTGAGCGCGCGTTTCCTCATTTCAGGACCCCAGGCCGCATGCGCATGACCGCCTCGTTATATTTCTTCCAGAACGGGTCCGTCCGCATGGGCTTGTGAGGTGCCGGCGGTGTGGGCGTACTGCAATTGGTATAAGCGCCAGTAAATGCCGCGCTGCGCTATCAACGCCTGATGGGTGCCAACTTCCCGCAGCTTGCCCTTGTGCAGAACGATGATGCGGTCGGCATTCTGGATGGTCGAGAAGCGATGCGCAATCACCAGCGTGGTCCGGTTCTGCATCAGCTTGGTCAGCGCGTCCTGAATGAGCACCTCAGTCTCCGGGTCAACGCTTGAGGTGGCTTCATCCAGGACCAGGATGGCCGGATCATAGGCCAGGGCGCGGGCAAACGACAAGAGCTGACGCTGGCCGGCAGACAGGTTGGCGCCCCGCTCGTGCAGGTGTTCGTGGTAGCCGCCCGGCAGTTCACGAATAAAGCGCTCCGCATTCACATGCCGGGCGGCGTGCTGCAAATCGTCCAGCGTCAGGTCGGTCCGACCCAAACTCAGATTGGTGGCCACATCGCCAACAAACAGGAAGACGTCCTGCAGCACCACGCCAACCCGGCGGCGCAGGGCGTGCATATCCCACTCGCGAATATCGACGCCATCCACCAGGATGCGGCCCCGCTGAATATCATAAAAGCGGTTGAGCAGCTTGCTGATTGTGGTCTTGCCCGCGCCGGTCGCGCCGACCAGGGCAATACTCTCACCGGGGGCAACCGAAAAGGACACGTCCCGCAGCACCCACTCCTCCTCGTTGTACGCAAACCAGACGTGGTCAAATTCTATCCGGCCCGTCACCGTGTGCGGCCGATGTGCCTCAGACGGAGAGGTGATCGTGACCGGCGTGTCCAGCAGTTGAAACACCCGCTCGACCGCGGTCATAGCCGTCTGCATGGTGGTGTATTTTGTACTGAATTCCCGAATGGGCACAAAGAACTTCTGCAAATACTCGATAAAAGCCACCAGCGTTCCCAGGGCGACCAAACCCTGGCCGACCTGGCCCGCGCCATACCACAGCATGAGCGCAATAGAGATGACGCTCAGCGCCTCAACGATGGAGAACAGACTGGCCTCGTAAATATTGGATAAGTGGTTGGCGTCGCGGTGGGCGCGATTGCGCTGCTCAAATTCGGCAAACATTTTTCGTTCCTGGGCAAACACCTGCACGACCATAATCCCGGACAAGGTTTCCTGCAGAAAGGCGTTAATCCGCGCCAGGCGTTCCCGGATGGTCCGATAGGTCACGCGCGTCCGGGTCCGAAAAAAATTCAGGATGAGCAACAACGGGGGCAGGAGAGCCAGCGTCACCACGGCCAGGTGAAAATCGATCGACAGCATAATCACGACAATGCCCACCAGGGTCAGGATGTCCATGAAGATGGTCAGAGTCCCGGCAGAGAACGCTTCGTTAATGGCATCGACATCGGTGGTCAAACGGGTGACCAGACGACCGACCGGCGTACGCTCAAAAAAGCTCGACGGCAGTTCCTGAACGTGGCTGAACAGGTCACGCCGCAAATCGGCCAGGCAGCGCTGGGCGACGAGCATCGTGGCCTGGAACTGAATGTAAAAGAATAAAAACTCGCCGAGCAACGCAGCGGCAAACAGCAGGCCAATGCGCGTCAGCCCCGCAGCGTCCCCCTGCTCAATATACCAATCCACGCCCAACTTGAGCAGATACGGCTGGGCCAGGAGACAGGCAGAAGTCAGCGGCAGACAGACCAGCGCCACAATAAATGTCGCGCGGTACGGCCGGATATAAACCCACAGACGGCGCAGGAGCGCCAGGTCATAGGTTTTGCCGAGGGCCGCTTCGTATTGTCCCTGGTTCACAGTTCCGCCAGCTCCTCTTCGAGCGCCTGATCCTGAAAGAGTTCCGTATACATGCACCCCTGCCCAACCAACTCGGCGTGCGTTCCCATCTCGACGATCCGTCCCGCATCCAGGACAACGATGAGGTCAGCGTCCCGTATGGCCGACACCCGGTGGGAAATGATGAGCACCGTCTTTTCTGTGGTGCTCGTCCGGAGCGCCTGGAGAATCTTCCGCTCCGTTGTCACATCAACGCTGGACAGCGCGCAGTCCAGGACGAGGATGGGCGTGTCGGCCAGCAAGGCCCGAGACAGCGTCAGGCGCTGCTTTTGCCCGCCCGACAGCGTCATACCCCGCTCACCGATGACGGTCTCATAGCCCTTGGGAAAATCCTCAATCTCGTCGTCCACACTGGCCAGGGCGGCCGTCCGGCGCACATCGTCACCGTCCACCTCCGGCTGGGAAAAGGCAATATTGTCTTGAATGCGAGCCGAAAAGAGAAACGGGTCCTGGGGTACAAAGCCGATACAGCGCCGGAGCTCGGCCAGGGAGAAGAGCCGAATATCCCGCCCATCAATGGTGATAGCACCGCGGGTGACATCGAATAAACGTGGCAGCAGGTTGACGAGCGTACTCTTGCCCGCGCCCATACGACCGACAATGCCAACGGTTTTTCCGGACGGGACCGTAAACGTAATATCGTGCAATACCGTTCGCCCATCAGGCGCACGGCCATTGCCCGCGCTCCCGCCCGGCCTCCGGTCATCAAGCGGATAGGCAAAATCCACGTGCCGAAATCCAATCTCGCCGCGTATCGTTGGCGCCCTCCGACTCGCGCCGTTCTCTTCGCCGTCAACGATGTCGGGCCGGGTCTGCCAGATCACCTCCAGCCGTTGCATGGCGGCCTTGCCACGCTGATAGAGGGAGATCAACCAGCCCATGGCCATGGTCGGCCAAGCCAGCAGGTGGAGATAGCCCATAAACGCCACCAGGTCGCCCAAGCTGAGCTGACCGGCAATGACCTGTGAGCCGCCGTACCACAGCACGACCAGCAGCCCGGTCCCGGATATGCCCTTCATGAGCGGCGGAAACAGGCCGCGCAGGCGAGCCAGGGCAATATTCTCGACCTTGAAGTGCTCATTCAGCGCACCAAATACGCCGTTCTGCCAGGCCTCACGCACATAGGCGCGCACGACGGGCATACCGCTGACGCTTTCCTGGACACGGCTCGACAGGTCGGCCAGACCAGCCTGCACGTTGAGCGTGCGCTCCATGAGCTGGCGACTCATCGCTCTGACCACCAGAAACATGAAAGGATAAGGAGCGATCGCCAACAGGGTCAGGATCGGGTCCATGGCCAGCATGGCCGCCATGGCATACACGTAATACAGCGGGGTGTTCAGAATGTTAATGATGCCCAGGCCAAGCAACAAACGTACTGCGGTCACGTCGTTGACCAGGCGCGACATCAGGTCGCCTATGGGCTGGCGCTGGTAATAGCTCAGGGACAGGGTCTGCAAATGGGCAAACAGCTCGTTGCGGAGCTGGTACTCGATATCCCGCCCGGCGTTGAAGATCAGAAAGCGCGAAAAAGAGCGGACCAACCCCTGGAGCAGGGCAATCCCGATAATCAGCAGCACCGTAGAGACGATCTCGTCGACCGGCCGGCCATGCTCGATCCCTTCGACCGCCTGCTTGAGCAGCCACGGGATGGACATGGCCAGGGTCGCCGTCGTCACCAGACAGGCGATGCCACGCATATACCGATACCGGTATTGATAAATATAGCCCCACAGACGTTGCATGCGTTACGCTCAGCTTCTCGGGGCTTCTGTCGCTGACACGACCCTTGAGTCCCTACTTCTCAACACCGCTTGCGACCCGCATCATCAGCCCCACCGTGGCCCACCACACCAGCGCGACTTCCGCGTCCCCCCAGTTATACTGGGTCAGGCCGCCGATCAGAAAACCGACCAGACCGAGCCAGCAGCCCAAGGTCAGGCTTTTCAGCGGCTCGGCCCGTTGTCTCGCATAGGCACGCCAGCCCGTCATGATAATCGAGCCGACCAGGAAGAGAAAGGCCGCCAGGCCAAGCAGGCCGGTATCCACCCACATCTGGAGGAAATTATTGTGCGCATGGGCATCGGTGTCGGCCCGGGGATAGCGCTGATAAAAAGCCGCCCGAAACTGCTTATAGTTCCCAAACCCCCAGCCGGTCAGGGGCCGCTCTTTGATCATATCCATATTGGCCAGCCAGATCTGACTGCGCCCAATATTGGCCTCAAGGTCAAAGATCGACAGTCCCCGTTCGCGCACCCCCTGCCCGGCACCGACAAAGAGCAGAGCGCACACCGCCACCCCCCCCACCACGGCCAGCACGGCGCGGCGACCCCGCACCAGCCCGTACAACACCAGCACCACGCCGTAGGCGAGCCAGACGCCACGCGTGAGGGAGAAGAACAGGGCCAACAGCATACACACCCAGCCGACCCCCAGCAGGAGGCGCTGTCTTGATAATAACCCAGGAGACAATCCCCAGGCGGTGATCAGGCAGAGTGGAAAGAGCAGGGCATGGGCATAGGTAATCCCGGACGGATGCAGTCCTTTTACCCGATAGCCCTCCTGGCGACCAAACCAGAACGGATCGAGGTTGGACTCCTTGCCGACCAGAGTCTTGGCCAGATCGATCCCGGTAAAATGCTGCACAATGCTGTAGGCCGCAACCGCTCCGGCTACCCAGAGCGCTACGGTCAACACTGTTTCGACTTCCCACCGACTGCGGACGAGCACAAAGACCGCCAGACAACCGCCTATGAGCCACATTTTCCGATAGCCGATGAAGGACTGCAGCGGATCAGGACTCAAAACGGTTGAGAGCAGGAGAGCGGCAAAAAAAACGAAAAAAGGCCACCACAGCGGCGGGCGGGGCAGAGCGCGGGTCCGCCACAGCGTATAGCCGAGAAAGGCCAGCAGACAGCCCAGCGCGGTTTGCTGAAAGGCGATGGGTAGATTCCAGGTTGCAAAAAACAGCACGAGCAGGCCGACCCGCAGAGCGTCGTCCCACCGCTGAGGTTGTATCAGGGCCGACACCATCCGAATCCTACACGCCTCGCCGGGTCAAGATAACCTTGACCGTCTCCGTCAAGACGCGGACGTCCAACCACAGCGAATAATTATAGATATAGGCCAGGTCGTATTTCAGCTTGTATTCGGGCGAGGTGTGGTATTCGCCGTTGACCTGGGCCAGGCCGGTCAGGCCGGGTTTGACCTGAAGACGTTCTGCATAACCGGGAATCGACTGCTGGAACTCGGCCACAAACTCGGGTCGTTCCGGGCGGGGGCCAACCAGACTCATGGAGCCGTTGAGGACGTTGAAAAGCTGTGGGATTTCGTCAATCCGGGTGGCCCGCAACAGGCGGCCGACCGGCGTCACCCGGCTATCGTCCGAGCGGGCCAGTACCGGACCGGTCCGGGCCTCGGCCTCGTTGACCATGGTACGCAGTTTATACAGCGTGAATTCCTTTCCGTGTCTGCCCACCCGCCGCTGTCGGTACAGCATCGGTCCTGACGACGAGAGTTTGACCAGGCAGGCGGCCACACCCACCAACGGCACACACAGGACCAGCAAGACGCCGGCAATCAGACGGTCGCTGATGCTTTTCACCAGAAAGGCCAGTTCTTCACGCGGATTCTTCAGCACCTCGACCAAGGGCACGTCGTGCAGACGCACGGACGATACCCGTCCCACCAGAATGTCATACACGGAGGGGACCACGAGCACGCGCGGCCGTTCGGATGCCATGTGGCCGGTAGGCAGATTCAACAGCCGGTCAACAAACGCGTCTTTCCAACTTGCGGACGACAGGAGAATCACTTCATCAATCTCGACCTGTTCAAGGACCTGGGGCAGACTCTCTATCCTTCCCAGCCACGGGATACCCACCTCTTCTTGTGTCTGACAGGCAGATTCCTCTAGCCTGATCGCGCCAACAACATCGAGGCCGGGAGACGGGTGGAGGTCGGTCAGGCTGGAGAGGAACATCCGCACCTCCTGTGCCATACCGATCAGGAGGACCCGCACCGGGCTGGAGTGTCCGAGGCGATGATGCATCCACAGCCGCACTCCGATAACGCCAAGGGTATTGAATATCCAAAAGACAACCAGCACGGAGCGCGGGAAGGACAAGTCGCCCCGAAAGAAATACCATGCCGCGGTGGCCAGCAGTTGGATGCCGAGGGCCGTCGCCACCCGTGTCACCAGACGGACACGCCGGTGCAGTGCAGGCTGGTCGTACAAGCCGAAGAAATAGAGCAGGACCACCTGCGTCCCCAAGAGCAACAGCAGCGGGTGAACAACCTCGGTGAAACGCGAAGCCGGCAGGAAATCCGCCGTCAGGGGAAAAGGGAGATAGACGCGCAGGGAAAAGGCACTCCCATACGCAATACCGGCCCACACCAGATCGGCCAGCATCAGCAAGAGCACGGTCTGGTCGTTTCTCCGGGGTGGCCGTCTTCCGGAGTCGCGCGTCCGCCCTGGCGTTCCGGGCGGGAGTACAGACTTCACAACGTATTGCTCTCCCTCGGGGCGTTTGGAAATCGCGCGTACAACGCCCGACGAGAGACTATATACCGATGCTTCCAAAAGTAGTAGGCAAGGCCACGCAGATGTTTCCAGCCCAGGCGCGAGAACGCCGAGCGGGCGACCCGTTGCTCGGCGTGCGTCACCACCGCGGCGGGCTGGTAGACCACCTGCCAGCCCGCCTGATGCATGCGCAGACATAGATCGACATCTTCCGGACCGTAAAAAATCCGTTCGTCCAGCAGGCCGACCTCCTCAAGCGCCCGCCGGCGGATGAGTTGACAAGCGCCAATCATATAGTCCACCGGCCGCAGCGTATCGTGTGCCCAGTCCGCCAACTCGGCCCGCCGGGCGGCACGGCGTGTGAGCGCGGACGGAAAACGACGCCCGAGTTTGTCCAGGAGGGTCGGAAACAAACGGCACGACAGACACAGGCGCCCCTCGGCATCTACGAGTTTAGGCCCGCACAGGCCAACCTCCGGCCCGGAGTCAAGCAGCTGAACGAGGTGGTCCAACGCGCCGGGATGCACAATCGTATCGTCATCCAGGATGAGGATGTATTCTCCGTGCGCACACCGGATACCCTGATTCCGCGCGGGTGCAACCCCACGGTTTTTTCGATTCGCAATAATACGAACATGGGGAAAGTGGTCCTTCAACACCGACACCGTCCGATCCCGTGAGCCGTTATCAACCACAATCACCTCGTGGCTGACCGTCAAACCGGCAGGCAGCGAGTCCAGACAGGCCTCAATCGTAGACCCGGAATTCCAAGCCAGGATGACAACCGAGACCTTCATTGTTGAGCCCCGGACTGTCCAAACGGTCGATTCGATGCCTGGGCCGCTGCGGACCAGCGTTTGGTCGACACAAAGGGCCGGTACAAACTGTAGAAACCGGCCCGTTTGAGACGTCTCCAGGCCCACAGTCTGGCCAGCCCACGAATGCCCAAGGCCAACAGGATCAGCCCATACTCACGTATCCGAATAGTACGGAAGAACTCGGCCCAAGGATACTCCGCGACCGGGCCGTTTGCGAGCAGGTGCGCGTGCTGACGGCGAATCTGCATTTTGCCGCCCTCGGCACGCACCCGCTCGGCAAAATAATCGCGCCACGTCTGCGGCAGAACAAAGAATACCTGAGCCTGCATCACTTTACGCACACGCTGTTTTCCGACCGCAACCGTCAGCCAGGCATCTTCCAGCAGCAAGTCTTCCGGCATGGGCTCGCGCAGCGCATCTTTGCGGATCAGGAAGAGGCGGCCGCCGGCATTGCCGAAGTTGAATCGATACGGTAGTGCGCCCATACGACTCCAGGTACTTGCCTCGGGCTCCAGCATTGGAACTTCACGCGCGGCAACCAGCCCCAACTGCGGTTCCGTCCGCATACGCGCGTATAAATAAACAATAGCCTGCGGGTCGAGGCGGACATCGGCATCACAGAACAGGAGCAGGTCGCCGCACGCCCATTGCCATAAGGTATTCATGGCTCGGGGTTTCCCCCGCCAGTCTGCCAGCAGCACGCGACACGTCAATGCTCCCTGCCCCTCAGCCCCCGGAGAAGACTGATACGGTTTATGCGTTTGAGCCTGCTCTGCGGAGGAGAGCGGAATCTCCCGGAGCGATATGGCGTGACGCGTACAAAAATCCCGGACCGCCAGCAATGGCGGACAGGCCCTTCGACTCGGCTCAGGACTGGGCCGGGCCGGGCCGACCCCGTTAATGCAGATGAGCAGTTCCCTGACACAGCCGGACGGAAGCTGTGGGGAAAGACTGGCCGCCAACAGGCTCTCCAGGGTACTGCCCAGGTCCGGTTCATCCGCCCGGCACGGAATGGTCAGCGAGAACATTTCGTCAATCATCGCAAGAAGGAAGGATCGACAATATCGAATATATCGTTGCGGTTAATGTAACATATCGGTCAACCAGAGTTGGCGGCCCCGACGCCTATCAATTTTTCTCGCTGCCGACAAGCAGCAGAAGCCCGGCGACGCCTTCTCCTCCTCAAATTGTACGTTTGACGTATTACACCAAACGTTCTATCGTCACCCCCGTGATTCAATCATTCGGAGACAGTAAGAGTCGCCGACTGTTCGAGAGCGGCCGGCTGAGAGGCTTTCGCGGCCTTGATTACGAGCGGGCGCTGATGCTGCTTGATGCGCTTGACGCCGCGTCTTCGCTCGCTCCGCTTCGGGCGCTTCAGGCCGTTCGACTCCACGCGCTGACCGGCGACCGGCGGGGACGATGGGCAATGACGGTGAACCGGCGCTGGCGGGTGACGTTTCGATTCAAAGACGGCAATGGGCACGAGGTTATTATCGAGGACTATCACAAAGGATGAAATCGGGAGGCAGGCTATGACACGAGTAAAGACCCATCCTGGTCAGATACTGCGGGCGGAACTGGAAGCGAGGGGCATGAGCGCAAACCGGCTTGCGCTCGCCATCCGGGTCCCGGCAAACCGGATTACCGCTATCCTGCGGGGCGAACGGGCGGTCACGGCCGAGACTGCCGTGCGCCTTGGTCGCTACCTGGGAACTGGCCCGGCGTTCTGGATGAATCTGCAAAGCGGATACGACATCTCGGTCGTGGAGAGCGTCAAGGGGCGTGTGATCGCAGGCGAGGTGCCGGCCACGGTTTCGTAAACGCTAAGCGTTTCACGCTCAATTGTAGCCGTACTAGTCCGTACTCGTCGGGAAGGACACGGGCCCGCTCCAAGCGGCCGGGGTGGGTGCCTTTTTGCAGCATACGTCTCGGAGGGGTGGGACTCGAGGAGTACGGGCTTCCAGTCCGCAAGCGGCCAAGATGGCCGCTCTCCCAGGCAGCACGGGGGCCGGGAGGGCAGAGGTGTTGGGGGAGATTGGCCGATCAGTGCAAAAGACGCCGATAGTGTTGCTCAAGCAGAGCGGCGTCTTCGCTAATCGGTCTGACCGCGGGGAAGGCTCGTGAGAGCCGGGTAACCAAATCCGGTTCGGTAATAAAACGCATCATCTTTTGACGCAGGCCATCACTATTGCGCGGCTCAAACAGGAGTCCGTTCACGCCGTCCCTTACCCACTCGCGCATACCGCCAAAGTCGGCGGTGATCACAGGGGTATGGGCCAGAAAGGCCTCCCGAATCACCAGCGGCGCGTTTTCATACCAGATCGAGGGCACGACGACGACATCCACCTCAGCCAGAATGCGACCGAGTTCACGCTGTTCGTAGCGTCCCATGCACCGAATACGGGCCGAGCTGGCCAGCTGGGAGCGGAAGCGTTTTTCGTCCGGATAGGGCGCATAGGCCGCCTCTCCGCCATAGATGCGCAGTTCCGCCCGGGGCAGGGTCTGAAAGGCCTCGACCAGCAGATGGACGCCCTTCACCGGATCAACAACGCCGATATAGCCAAAGATAAGGGGCCGTTTATCCCCGTTTTTCTGAGGAATAAGAGCTTTCGGCATGGGCTGAATGGCGTCGGTCTGCAAGCCACACTCGTGAAACAGAATTTTCTCCTCCGGCAGCCCGAAAGCCACAAACTGCTCGCGCAGGAAGCGCGACGGCGCCAAAAACAGCGAAACCGATGCACACAGCGCCCGAATATGGGCCATACGGGCCTGGACCTGCTGCCGAGCCGCGAGCGAGACGGACTGGGAACCGGCCCGTTTACCATACCAACGCCGCGCCTGCTCTCTGAGCCAGGGTTGTCGGCCGAGAAGCGGTTTCAGCCAATGATGAATGGTCGAGATATTTCGATCGAGCAAATGGTGAAAACACTGGGCACAGCCGGTGTCCGTCTGTCCGGGACAGACCGATAAGTCGGGTTTCAGAAACCGGCCGCGCTGACAGATGAGCCAGTAGTCGTGCAGCGTCATCACCACCGGAATCCGGCGTCGCACGGCCTCGTGAACACACGTTGTTGACAGATACATCAGATGCTGAAAATGGACGACATCGGGCTTGAAACGATCCAGCATCTGCCCGAAACGGGCGGCGATGTTTTCATTCTCATAACTATCCGGGAATGTTTTACTCTGCCGCAGGGTGTTATTCACCCGCGTAATCTCAACATGCTCAACGCTCGTCGTTTCCACCTGATACTCAGGCTGTTCCGGGTCTGCGCGGCGCGTAAAAACCGAGACGATATGCCCCCGCCGTGCCTGCTCTTTGGCAAGAGCGGCAGCGTAGGTTTCGGTCCCTCCCAGATATTCCGGTGGCAAACCGTGGACGACTTGGACAACACGCATGTTTTACAGCCTCGCAGGGCCTCTCTTCCATGTATCTATACTCCCCCTCGGAGGGAAGAGACCTATGTCAACGGAGTGCGAGCTCCCAGGAGAAAGAAAAGAAGAGAGTACGAGAGCCCCCGCGCCATTGAGAAAACAACGAGGATCAGTTATTACAGGCGCGTTACGTGTCCATGAAACATATACGAATCGTGTGACATGTGGAGGGAGTAATACGTGCATCGGTTTGGGCATCTTATTCTCATTGTTTTATTCCTCAGTCTGATAACGCCTGCTGTGGCATTTGCCTATCTCGACCCGGGCAGTGGCAGCATGCTGCTCCAGCTCGTCCTTGGCGGATTGGCCGGTCTCGCGGTAATCGCCAAACTCTATTGGCACCGTCTGCTTGGCCTCTTTGGTATGCACTCCCAACAGGAGGAAAGCGATTCGGAAATGGATTCGACCTCCCTCACGACCTCAGACTCCTCTGATGGCCCACAGCAGGGCGGATAAGAGGCCTCTCCTCTCCTTATCCGCCCATTCAGACACATATCAGCATGGTTGCCCCCCACTTTGAGCCGGGCTCATTCCGTGACCGGACCAGTCGAGTCTTTTACCAGGACGGAGCGGTTCTGCGCGGCCTCAATACACATGCCGCCCAGGAGTGGGAAGTCCTCAAGACCAAGCCGTTTTTCCAGCAATCCATGGCCGAAGGGAAAATTGTTCAAACCGAGCAGCTTGTTGAGTCCCCAGACGCTTCGCCCTCGCCTCACACGGAGCGATGTGAGGCACACTGGTCCGTTATTCTCAAACACCAAACCATTCCGTTTATTTCCTATCCCTACGAGTGGCCGTTCAGTATGCTCCAGGACGCCGCCCGGCTGACCCTCGAACTCCAGGCCGCGGCCCTGAATGCCGACATGACGCTCAAAGACGCCACCCCTTTCAATGTCCAATGGTCCGGCAGTCAGCCGGTCTTTATTGATATTCCCTCATTCGAGCGTCTACGGCCCGGCGAACCCTGGGTCGGCTATCGCCAGTTCTGTCAGTTGTTTCTCTATCCACTCTTTCTGCAAGCCTACAAAGATATACCCTTTCAGCCCTGGCTGCGCGGCAATCTGGAAGGCATTGAGCCCGCCCAGTGCGCCCAACTCATGTCGTTCAGAGACCTGTTCAGACCGGGCGTGCTGTCGCATGTCGTTCTCCAGGCCAAAGCCCAAGCCTCGTACGCCCAGACAGAGCGTAATCTCAAGAAAGATTTACGGCAGGCCGGTTTCCATAAGGCACTCATTCAGGCCAATGTCGGTCGTCTTCAAAAGCAGGTGGCCAAACTGACTTGGCAACAAGCGCGGTCAACCTGGTCGGATTACACCGAAGCCCTCCCCTACACGGAAAGTGAACAACACCAGAAGGCCGATTTCGTACGGCGTATCACTTATTCTCAACACTGGCATCTGGTCTGGGACCTGGGCTGCAATACCGGGACGTTTTCGCGCATTGCCGCAGAAAATGCGGACTACGTGCTGGCAATGGATATCGATGCTCTGGCGGTTGACCGTCTCTATTGCGCTCTCAAGAAAGAGCAATTCCCCAACGTTCTGCCCCTTATCAGCAACGTGGCTGACCCCGCCCCAAATCTCGGTTGGCGTGGGCAAGAACGGAAGGCACTCGTTGAACGCGGGCGGCCCGACCTGACCTTATGTCTGGCCTTGCTCCACCATGTGGTCATCAGTGCGCATATTCCGCTCAGAGAGTTCATCACCTGGCTGGCGAGTCTCGACACGGCCCTGGTAATTGAGTTCGTCACCCGCGACGATCCCATGGTCCAGACCCTGCTGCGGCATAAGGCCGATCACTATACGGACTATAATCTGGAGTCTTTCGAGCGCTGCCTGGCGGATGTATTTACTGTCAATGAGCGTCAGCCCTTAGCCTCCGGGACGCGCATCTTATACTATGGCCAGCCAAAAACCTGAAGGCGACCCGGCGTCCCAGGAAAAAACCGTGGAGCACCGGGAGACGCGCTGGACGGCGAGCCTGCACGTCTTCGTTCTGGTGGGCTTTGCCGTCGCTCAACCGCTCTTCGACCTGCTGGCTCGCCAAGCCGAGTTTTTTACCTTCCGACAAGGGACCTGGGCAGACATTGTCGTCCTGGTCGTGATTCTCAGTGTCCTCCTCCCACTCTTCGTGATAGGCGTGGAGGCAATCATCGGTCTGCTGAGCTACCGGCTCAGACGTTGGGCCCACGGGGTAATCATCGCCGCAGGGGTAGCGGCAACCCTCTTACCGGCTCTCCACCCTGTCAATGCCCTGTCAGGCATGGCTCTTGTCACCGGAGCACTGATGCTCGGCGGTATGGCAGCACTCGGGTATGTCTTTTTTCTACCCGTTCGCCAGTTCTTCAGTCTGCTGTCTCCAGCCGTGCTGATTTTCCCAGCCCTGTTTGTCTTTGCCTCCCCAGTCTTTCGGATTGTCTTTCCTGCGGACGCTTCCATTCCGGCTAAGCGCGTACAGATTCTCAATCCTCCGCCTATGATCTTTATTATTCTGGATGAGTTCCCCTTGACTTCTCTCCTCAACGAACATCATCAGATTGATGCGGCTCGCTATCCCAATTTTGCGGCTCTGGCCCGGAATGCGACTTGGTTTCGGAATACTACCACCGTCAGTAGCGTCACTGCCCAAGCGGTTCCGGCCATCCTGACCGGCAACTACCCCGACACCGAACGGCTACCCCATGCGACCGACCACCCACACAATTTATTTACGCTGTTGGCGGGGAGGTATAACCTCAACACGTTTGGCGCGCTGACCCAGCTCTGTCCAGCCCACCTGTGCGAGCAGGCCCGGAGCGCTGTGTGGCATCGTCTCCCCTCCTTGCTGTCTGACCTAGCAGTCGTCTATCTCCACCTGCTCCTGCCACAGGACCTGCGGACCAGTCTTCCGAGTATCTCCCAAAACTGGATGGATTTTGCCAATGCGCCAGACCCGCCCGACCATAAAGCCGGTCAGTTCAAAAATCTCTGGAAAATTGTTATGCCTCCACCCGTCTGGGCAGACCGCCGGCAACAGGGGCGGGATTTCATCCAAGCGATTCAGCCTGCAGACCAGCCGCATCTGTATTTCCTGCATATCCTTCTTCCGCATTATCCCTATACCTATCTTCCTTCCGGGAAGGTCTATAACCGAGAGGCTTCCATGCCTGGCGTACTAGAGGGTTGGCGTACCAACGACACCTATGGCGTGCTCCAGCTCTACCAACGTCACTTACTCCAGGTTGGCTTTGTGGATACGTGGCTGGGAGAATTGCTGACGCATCTGCGGGACACGGGCCTGTATGAGCAGACGCTGCTCGTTATTACGGCCGACCACGGAATCAGTTTCCGACCGGGTGCTCCTCGTCGTGGACTTGCTCACACAACATTCCAAGACATGATGCCCGTCCCTTTATTCATCAAAGCCCCCTTCCAGCACCAAGGCAGTATCAATGACCGGCCCCTCGAAACGATTGATATTCTTCCGACACTGGCAGACATCCTTGGTGTGGAGTTGCCCTGGGAGACGGATGGCTGCTCGGCATTTGGACCGTGTGCCGAACGGATTCGTTCGATATCCTCGCACTCCGGTAAACGATTGACCTTTGACGGCTTAGCCGAAGGCTTCGAACGCGCGGTCGAGCGCCAACACCAGCTGTTTGGCTCCGGCTTCTCCTTCCCAGTTGTACTCGGCTCCCATCATCAATTGGTAGGCAAACGACTCGAAGAGTTCGGCAACATCAGAGAAATCAATGTGCAGATT
The DNA here is from genome assembly GCA_965243855.1 of uncultured Binatia bacterium (SeqCode). GTDB lineage: Bacteria > Desulfobacterota > Binatia > Bin18 > Bin18 > Bin18. Next base: position 2,330,186 of record CBDEWE010000003.1, read on the forward strand.
ACGATTGACCGGCCGGACCGCTTTACTGCGGTGGATCTCCAGGCCGATTTCGTTCCCGCATATATTACCGGCTCAATCGCTCCTCCGCGCCGGAGCGGTCAGCCCCTGTCACTTGCCGTAGCGGTCAACGGCACGATTCAAGCAGTGACCCAGCCCTGGAGCATTCCAATCCAAGGCAGGCATGGAAGCTGGTCGGCCGTTGTCCCGGAATCCGTTTTTCAGACGGGCCAGAATACGATTGAGGTCTTTGTAATTTCCGGTGACGCAGAACAGGCCACCCTGGCTCGTGCCACCGGGGTGCACTATCGCTTGGACCAGACCGAAGTGCTGGTCACGCCTGACGGGTCTACCATTCCTGTCGTTCCCCAAGCCCTCCGGGGCTATATTGAGAATCCTCGGGTTTCTGAGAATACCGTCTTGCTCAAGGGCTGGGCTGTTGATGGAGAATCCGCTCAGCCAGCCGAGCGGATTCTCATTTTTTTGAATGGTATATTGTACCATGCGGGCTCAACAGGTATCTCTCGCCTAGATATTGCCGAATGGCTTGGACAGCCGGCTTTTGCCACCTCAGGCTTCCGCTATACCTTTCCAGCCGAACCTTTTGTCAGCAGTGGAACACCTGAAGTACGGGTCTTTGCCATCTCCGGCAACACCGCTTCGGAGCTGAACTACATTGAGGGCTATCCGTGGAGATCGTCAGCCCAACGCTGATTCTTTCGTCTCCCGCGACGATCCCATTGACCTTGATCCCTGTTACGCTATGGTGAGACACCTCCTGAGGAGATCGGCACCATGCGTACGGATACCGTTGTACGAGCCCGCATTGACCCTGATGTAAAGGCACGGGCGACTGAAGCACTGGAGGCGCTGGGACTGTCCGTATCGGACGCCATTCGTCTGCTGCTGATACACATAGCAGAAGAGAAGCGCCTGCCGTTTACAGGCCGAGTGCCCAATGCCGCCACCACCAAAGCGATAAACGAGTTGGAAAGCGGCAAGGGAAAACGCTTCGACACACCAGACGACCTGTTTCAAGACTTGGGTATTTGACTGAACGTGCTCACCCCAGTCCGCTCAGCACAGTTCAAACGCGACGTGAAACGAGCAAAAAAGCGTGGCAAAACTTGTCCAAGCTGCGTGCGCTGTTGTCTCTGTTGATCGAACGCAAGCCATTACCGGCGTCCTCCTTCGATCATCCACTCAAGGGGAACTGGAAGGGGTACCGGGACGTTCATATTGCAGTCCGAGCGGTCGGTGACGGCGTTGAGAGCCGTTTTGGTGGTGAGATCCGCTCCCACGCCTCACGCCGGGCGAATGACTTCAATCTTTAACCCCGTCGCCCGCACGACCGGAGCTAGCGTCGACCACCGGGGGTTCCCCTTGGCCGACAGCACGCGGTACAGACTCTCCCGGGGAATCCCCGCCCGTTTGGCGACCGCGGCCATGCCTTGTGCTTCAGCGACTTTCCGCAGCGCTTGCAGGAAGACGGCCGGCTCCTCGTCCTCTGCCGCGGCCGTCAGATATTCGGCGCTAAAACCGGGGTCTTTGAGCTGTTCCCGCAGCCACTCGTTATGCTTCACCTGTTTCATGCTCCCCTCGCTTGCGGCTGACCTCTAGTGCGTCACGGTCTTGACCGCCAATTCTTCAACCGCGCCTTCGCTTCGGCAATATCAGCCTGCTGGGTTCCCTTGGTCCCACCACCCAGCAGCAAAATGACGTGCTGCTGGATCGGAGCAAAATAGACGCGGTATCCAGGGCCATAATCAATTCGGAGTTCCATGACCCCACCTTTCACCGATCGACAGTCCCCAAGCAAGCCGAGCTCGAGGCGCTCCATCCGCGCCGCCATCCGGGCCACTGCCCTCTGGTCTCGCAGGCCGCTGAGCCAGGCAGCAATCACATCGCGCCCGTCAGCATTGGTGTAGTGAACAACCTCGAATGGCGCAGTCTCGGAAGGCATGTCTTCGCTTCATTTTTCGCCCGGCCTGGACAGCTCTGAATGGAGCGGGAGCGGCAGGCATCTCTTTCTGGGTTCGTCGTAAACAGAGACCTTCGACCTGAGGAGTATTGTAACGCATTCGTTACGTCCGTCAAGGTGAAGGCTCCTCTCCTTGGGGACGGCAACCTCTGCGAGGCGGCGGTGTTCTGCCCTCAGTTGAGGAGCATCGGGAGATACGCGGGATCTGGGCCAGCAGCGCCCCAGCCGACCACAGAGCCCCTCCTTTAAGCTTGTCTCCGTAGTTGTTCAACTGGAAACAGTATCATTCCTTGGTCTGTCTGCTTCATACCTTGCGGGCCTCACACATTCTTCAGAGTGCCCTCACGCAGCAGGCGCCGTTTGAGGCGATTTTTCAGGGATAACAGCCACGGACGGTTGGTCTTGAGCAGGGCGGTATACAGCGGCAAGAGCGTCCGACGGACCGAAAAATACAACATCGTACGCCATGAACGGCCATACATGGCGACGAGATGGGCCGGAATCAAGCTCGAACCCTGTCCTTGTTCAGTTCTCCGCTCCCGTTCCTGCCACAGCCAGTCCATCGCGGTTGTGATCCGTAGGTATTCCACTGCTTGCGTTGCACAGGCGCGACCAAGGCCGACTCCAGGAAGCGGCGCGGGTGCCGTCTCCCGCCTCCGCCGTGCCACTTCGTACGCGGTCAAAAAGGTATCGGTCATATGCTCCAGTCGAAAGCGATCCAGAATACGCTGACGCCCATGCCGACCCATGCTCTTGCGTTGCTCCGGCTCGTCCAGCAGTCGGGCCAGGATAGTGGCATACTGTCGGGCTTCATCTTCTTCCGATCCACGGCCAATCAGCACTCCGCATTCGGGCGTGACCAGTTCGGCCTGCCCGCTCACATCCGCTCCGACAACCGGCACACCGCAGGCCAGAGCCTCATAGACGGAGAGCGCTATGCCTTCCCACTCGGAGGGGAGAAAGAAGATATCCGCGGCGGCAAGAAGGTCCCGAATATCGTCATTGGGCACTACCCCAAGCAAGCGGACCTGCCGCTCCAGCCTGTTCTTACGGATAAAGGTTTTGAGCCAAGCCAGGTCCGGCCCGTCACCGGCAACCACCAGCACGAAATCCGCGTTCACCTGAGCAAGGCGCAGCGCCGTGTGTGCCAGGACCGCCGGTTGTTTTTGCGCGCACACCCGTCCGGCAAAGAGTATCAGCGGGGTTGATTCGGCCAGGTCAAATTTCTTGCGAGCAGTGCGGCCCCGGTCCGGGTCGGGCCGCCAATAGTCGGCGTCGATATTGGTGTAACAGACCGAAATTGATGCCGGGTCCGCCCCTCGCTTTTCCATCCAGTTCTTCAGATAAGCGGAGGAAACGAAATTTCCATCCAGCATTTCCTGATAGGTCACTGCCATCTGCGGATACCCGCCGTTCTTCCACTCCTCCTGCTCCATATGACAGAAATCCAGCAAGGGGAGAGCCGGGAAATGCGCGCGCAGGTACGGCAAGAGCTGATAGCCGAACTCGCTATTCGAGACGAGCACCGCGTCCATCTCCCGGCTGTGGATGAGGTAGCGGAAAAAGCGCGGATAATCCGAGGGCCGCAGGAAATGGTGCAGGATGAAGATATCGGGCGTATATCGGGCAAACTGGGCCAACCACGGGTGCTCTCCGCTGAGGGTCGTCGCTATGGTCACTTCCCAGCCCCGTTGGACCAGTTGAGCCAGCAGGTCGAGATTGAATTTGTCCGCCCCACCCAAGGCCAGCCACGGGACAATCAGCAACAGACGCGATTTCTCCTTGCGGAGTCGATTCTCCCACGGCACTCTGTCGGAGACGGTTTCATACGGCGCGGGCGGCGTGGCCTGGGGGGTGGGGAAATTATCCCACAGACGCGGATAGCGTTGGCGCAACTGTTTCTGAAAAGTCGTATCCTGCCCTCCCTCATCCCAATTATCCCAGCGATCACCGTGATTCTCACGCCGACGGTACCAGTCGAGGTACTCCGGCAGCGTTGTCCCCCAATAGCCCTCGCTGGCGCAGTGCAGCCAGAAGTCCCAGTCTTCCAGTCCGCCTCGAATCGTCTCGTCATAGCCACCGGCCGCCTGATGGACGTCCCGCCGCACCGCGCCGGTTGCATCCACAACATTGTGCTCACGGAAGACACCGCCATTGTGAAATCCCTGCTCCCAGAGGTACTCCTGAGCGCCAAAGCCAACCGAGTAGCCCGTCACAAAGGCAAATTCAGGATACGACTCCAATAACCAGACCCATTTTTCTATGGCCGTCGGCTCCAGCAGATCATCCGAGTCGATCTGCACCACATAGGGTGCCTGCGCGGCCCGATAGCCGGTATTACGCCCGGCGCTGAGCCCCTGGTTGATCGCATGGTCAATCACCCGAATCCGGGTATCTGTATTGCGGTAGGAGTCGAGAATGGCCAGGGCTTCCGGGTCGGTCGAGCCGTCGTTGACAATAATCCATTCCCACTGCTGGAAGGACTGCCGCAAGACGGACCGCGCTGTCTCATGAAAAATCGTGCCGGTGTTATAAAAAGGCGTCACGATGCTCACTGCCGGCGGGGCGGTCGGATCGACCGGGGCATAGCCATAGACTGGGCGTCGGTCCGAGGCTGGGGTATTGGTGTAATCGGGGTTCTCCGGATCAATCATCAGACTTGCTCTCTTTTACCGGCAATTCCCGGGCGGGGTTCACCAGTCTCAACAGCAGGCCCAGACGGCCCCAGAGACTCGTCCGCCAGTGTTCGGCCTGGGCCTGCCAGTGTTCGACCTGTTCTCCGCGCTGCCGGGCAATATTCTCCCAGTTGCTGCGATGTTCTTCCAGCCAGGCCTTGCCTTTCTCCAACTCGCCGATCCATGCCTGTTGCTCCTGCACGATACGTTCTCGTTCCTCCGCCTGGGTCTGCCAATTCGTGCGCTGCGCTTCCAGCCACGTCTTGTCCGTTTCGAGTTCTTCTATCCAGCCCTTGAGTTCCCGAATGACAGTGTTCTGAGTTTCGACCACGCCACGCCAACTGGCCTGTTGGCCTTCCAGCCAGACTTTCCCGCGCTGGAGTTCCGCAGCCCAACGCCGGAACACATCAAGGGCCGTCAACGCCTCGGCAAGGACCGGGCCATCGGCCTGCGGTTCCCGCTCCTGGTACAGCCGGAGGCCACGGCGGGCGGCTGTGGCTATTTCCTCTACCCCGCGTTCGAATTGATAGGCGTGCGAGGCGTTGCCGCCGTGCCAGCGATAGCGGACCAGGGGACGCGCCAGAAAGCCCGCCCGATACGTCAGACACAGCCTGAGCCACATGGCATAGTCACACGCAAAGCCCAGGTCCCGGTCAAATCCCCCCTGTTCGATGAGCGCGTGACGCCGGGCCAGGACGGTCGGCGCACACACCCGGTTGCCGTTGAGGAGCAGGGTCCGAAAATACTCCGGCCCGTCCCAGACCGTGTCGTCGGTCGCGTCTTCAATCCAGTCGGCAAACGAGCTTGGCGCCGACCCCTCGACCAGCGTTTCCACCGCAGAATGGACAAAACCGACGGTTTCGTCCGCACTCAGCAGGTGGACTTTACGCTCCAGATTGTCGGGCAGCATGACATCGTCCTGGTGAAAGACACACACGAACGCTCCACCAGCGAGTTCAAGACAGCGGTTCCAATTGGCCGGGATGCCCAGCCGCTCCGGGTTACGGTGTACCTGTATTCTCGGGTCAGAGAAAGACTGAACAATATCGAGTGTGGCGTCGGTTGAGCCGTCGTCAACAACCAGGAGTTCAAAGTCCTGATAGGTCTGGTCCAGAATGCTGCGCAGCGCCTCTTCAATATAATCCGCGCCGTTATACGTCGGCAGGCAGACGCTGACCACACGGGTCGGTGTTCGTTTCGTTCTTCCCTCTGCCGCCGGGAGAGAGCCGGGACGCGGGCTTTCTTCCGCCGGTTTGTCCCGCACGGCCTCATATACGGCCTCCATATCCTGAGCGTATGCCGCCGGGTCTCGGATAGGCGTCGCGGCTGGCGTGAGCTGTTCCCGCAGCCGGGTGTCGGTCCGCAGGCGCTCCAGGCAACGCCGCAGGTCGTCAGCGTTCTCGGCTTCAAACAACAGGCCGTTCACCCCGTCCCGAATGACTTCGGGCAGGGCCCCACGCCTGGCGGCAATGACCGGCAGACCAGCCTGAAGCGCCTCTCGCGTCACCAGCGAAAAGGTCTCCTCGCAGATACTGGGAACAACCAGCACGTCGTGCTGAGCCAGAATGGCGTCCAACTGATCGTGCCTATAGGTGCCACAGAAACGAATGGGCAGGTCGGCCGCGTTCGCCTCCAGTCGGTCGGCATAGGCGGGCAAATCCGTAGCCCGCTCGCCGTACAGGGAGACGACGAGGCTGTCTGCCGGCGCACCCCGCACGGCCTGTATGAGCAGTTGTGGGCCTTTATGCGGTACGAGCGTGCCAATAGACAATACCCGCAGCCGACCACCCTCCCGGTCGTCCCGGCGTTTATACCGGACAGGCACAGTACCGGGGGCCAGGACCTGGAGACGAGGCTCCAGAAACGGGAACAGGTCGGCCATGCGGTCGGCCAGAAACCGGGACGGCACGATCACCCGCCGCGGGATGTGGAGGAGTTGCTCAAAATACCGAAACCGCTGGCGGGCTTCCTCCGCGCTGGCTTCCGTTTGCAGGCAGGCGATACAGCGCTCGCCCCGGTCCGGTCCCGGACACAGCCGGCTGTGGTTGTCCACGAGATGGATACGGGCGCAGGCAAAAAAGAAATCGTGCAGGCTGAGGACGACCGGATAGCCAAGCTGGGCCGAGGTCCGGAGCACGCTCCCGGACAGATGGACGACGTGCTGAACGTGCACGACATCGGGACGAGAGTCGGTCAGTACCCGGTGGAACGCCTCGTCGAGAAATGGATGGTCATACTCCAGGCGGAACTGTGAGGCGTGGCTGAGATTGTTGACCACCCGCACAACGCGTACCCCGGCGTGTCCGTTCGTATCGGAAGGGTCGTGTTGCACCGAAAATTCCTCGGCAGCGGGGTCGGCGGTCCGGGCGAAGACCGTCACCGCATGATCCCGCCGGGCGAGCGCCTGCACCAGGGTTGCGGTGACGAGTTCCGCCCCGCCCCACTTCTCGGGCGGATAGCCGTGCACGACCTGGAGAATACGCATAGGCCGTTTATTTCTGTTTTATGCTCTCCTGTAAAGAAATCCGCCGGACCAGAGAGGGCGCCAGGACATGCTTGTGTTCGCCGAGCCAGGTGCCCCATAGTGCCGCAAGATGCCAGGCCAGGGCTAGGCCTCCCCAGCGCAGCCCGACCCGCAGCCGTCCCTGGTGTGTGAGCCAGCGCCAGAACGACAGGTCCCGACGGGCGATGCGCCAGGCCAAGGGCAGCGTACGTCCCAGGGATAGGCGAGAGGCAGCATCGATATCGTTCAGCGCGCGCGCATGATCGAAATGCCGCCTGAAATTGGGCCAGGGGCCATAACCGTGGGAATGATACACCAGCGAATCGGCCCGATAGGCGGTCTGATACCCGGCCTCAAGCACGCGCCTGGCCCACAGTTGGTCCTCGGCGAATTCCACCTCGGGGAAAGGGTATTGCTGCCACACGCTACGGCGCAGGACCGAACTGACGTTAGAGAAAAAATAGCAAGAGGCCGGGTTGTTGGCATAGTCGGGAGCGTCACTGCTGTTCAGGCACGATTCCGCCCGGCCCGACAGCTCATCCTCAACAATGCGCCGCCACTCCATGGGGTGACAGTGCGGCCGGGGGAGATGGCGGCTATACGCCCCGGCAATGGACGGGTCGGCCTGGAGGGGTGCCAGCAGCGCGTCCAGCCAGTCGGCATTAGCGGGAGTCGCGTCCTGAGTGAGAAACACCAGATAGTCGCCCTGCGCCTGCGCCGCGGCCAGGTTCCGGGTTTTGCCGTGGCCGAACTCCTGGGGTGGAATCCGTATGACGCGCACGGCGTGCGACGCAAGAATGGCCAGGGTTCGGTCACGCGAGCCGGAGTCCACCGCAATGATTTCAGCCAGACGAAGGCGCCCCTGCTGGGCTCGGACGCACCGCAGGGTCTCGGCCAGATAGCGCTCGCCGTTTTTTGTGATCAGGAGAACGGATACGCGAGCCGGTGCAGCCATTCTGAGAGCGGCGGATAGAGGGGTTTTTACAAAGGTCGCTTTTACAATCGCGAGGTTGAGATCAGCATCGGCTTGAAAACGCACCTTCATGCTTGGGTCGTTTGTCCCTGACGGCGCGCCTGCGCGAGTTTCGCGTGGAATCGAGGGTTGGCTTGGTGCAACCTCTGCCGCAAAGCAGCAAATTCTGCATCCGCCTGTTGCAGATAGGCATCAAGCTCGGCGCGATGAGACAGATAATAGGTAATCGCGCCATAGACCTGTTCCAGGGTCAGGACCGGGAAACACTCTGTTGCGATTGTTTCAGGGGACAACCCATCAAGAAAGGCAAAAATAACAGAATCCAGCGATACTCGGGTACTCGCTATCCAATACCCTTCTTCACGCTTTTCGACATACAGATCTTCCATGCGCTCTCTCCCATCCACGACGTATCACCCCAGGGAGTTCCGACACAACCTCTCAGGCTTTTGTCTTGCGACACACAATCGCGGCATTGTCGGGCCGTGACCACATGCTGTTGATGGCCTCATTGGCTCCCTCTGCCCAGACGGTCATTGCTTTTTGCTGCGCTTCCATATGCCGCCGGAGGCGTGCTTCCAGGGTCAGCAGGTCCGCGGCGGGCGTGAGCCGCAACCGGCGCAGGAGTTGCAAATACACGGCCCTGAGCTTTTCCTTCAGCCACCCTCTGGGCCGTGGGGGCTGGTCCCTACCCGCTTCTACGGCCGGCGGCAGGACGAGCGGTGACAGCAAATGCGGTACGTCCTCACGGTTGGTGTGTACCACCTCAAGACCAGTGTGCCGGCAGACCGCTTCAAGCAGCTCGGGATGATAGAAACGGACGTGCTCGGGGTCGCGCCAGAAGCCCAACAACTGCATGCGGATGGATTCGGGGTTGGGTACGACAATCACCACGGTGCCCGCGGCCCTGATGCGAGGCGCGAGGAGTTCAAAAAACCGCAGCACCTGCTCAAAGGACAGATGCTCCAGAAAATGCGAGCAAAAGACCCCGTCATAGGTCTCGGTCGTCTGCTCCAGAAAGGCGAAGACGTCCTGCTCGACAATATCCCAGCCGTGCCGTTTCACCCAGGCCACAACCGTGGGGTTACGCTCAACCCCGAGCGCGGGAATGCCCTGTTCGTCCAACAGTTCCAGGAAAATTCCCGATCCGCAGGCCAGGTCCAGCACCTTGTGACACCCCTGAAAATGGGCCACATAGCCGCTCTGCATCTCCCGGTTCCACTGCCGGTCGCGCAGCTTGAATTCATAGTCGGCGTAGTCAAAGCGATCGGCCATTTTCTCACCTGCTGCGCGAGTTGGGTCTCAGAAGGGACCGCGGGCCGCCACTTCGTCTATCATGGCCCGTTGTTCGTGTTCGGGCAGCGTGACGAACCAGCGTACCATCAGGTATTGGTGTCGGGTGTGAACATAGCCGATACGCCGGGCAATCGCCACGGAGACCGGATTATTGAGATAGGCAAACAGGGCTTTTTTCGGGCCGGGGTCGACGAAGGCGATACGCGACAGGGCCTCACCCAGGCCCCGGTTCCGGTAGCGGGGATCGACACACAGCCCCCCCACCAGACCGTACGGACCGCATTCCGTGACGTGGTAATAGCCGACGGCCTCGAATCGGGCCGGCCCGATTTTCGCAAAAGCCACATAATGGGTCGGGTCATGCGGCGGGATCTGGTTAAACGCCTGCCGAAAGAGGTCAGTGATAAAGACCGCCGCGTTATCCACCCTCACAATCGAGATATCGCCCTGCTGTGCCATGGCTCCCTGTTCATTTTGGTTTCCCAGACCTCTCACGAGGGAAACCCACCCCGGCCTGCGGCCACCCCTCCCAAGGAGGGGAGCTTTTTTATCCCCTCCTCGAAGGGGTGGCCCGCAGGGCCGGGGTGGGTGCCTGTTCGCATCACACGTCCGCAGCAGTTGCGCCATCCAGAATAGCACCCAGCTCGGCCGGGGTCGTCCACCCGGACCCGGAGACAAACCGCGGCAGCGCCCAGCGTGAGCTCGACGCGGTCACATAGTCGCCGTTTGCCCCGAACGCGGCCCGCATCCGGTGGGCGGTGTGATGGGCTGGCAGATAGGTTTCGCGCAGATAGGGGCTCGATTGGCCCCACGGATAAGCCAGCAGGCTGGGCCAGGCAGGCTTGATTTGCGCATGGATAAACGTCGCCGCCTGCTGTATTTCGCTCCGGCACTCGGCATAGCTGTCTATCTGTGCAAAATCGCCCGTGCGCTGCTCGGCCTCACACACCCAACTGACCTCGGGATGATTATGGTCCCAGCTATGGTTCTCAATTCCGAACAGGCCGGACTGCGCCGCCGCGGCCCACCAGTCGTCGGTCATGCCGTGCAGGCCGAGCGGAGCCAGACAGCGGGCGTCCAGTTCTCTTCTCACGCCGGGCGAGGCAATCACGAAACCGGTCATATGCAGCAACGGTTGAGCCGTCGGCCCCATTTCCGTCTGAAAATCCCGCAGGATGTTGTAAAAACTCCGTTGGGGTCCGTACACCGGATGGTCACAATCATGGTAATCCGCGTTCGCACCATCGTCACAACTCAGACCTATCGCCCCGGCCGGCAGTTCCTGCGTGTGCGGCGCAACGACCCACGCGGCGAGTCGGTGTAACGGGACAATGGTGAACCGCTGGGCGTGAATCGTCCGCAGATCGTGATACAGCGCCACGTGATCGTTGGTTGCATAGCTTGTGCCCCCGATCCGATGGGAATGATAGGTCAGGACCGGAATCCGCCTGAGCGCCTGCATGACAGCCTGTCCCTTTTTCGGGGGAGAAAGAATTGCTCCCCTCACGCGTTGTCTTTTTCCTGAGTGTAGGCTTCTTGCAGACGTTTCAGCTCGTGTTGGAGCCGGGCGATTTCTTCATCCTTTTGTAACAAGTGGTCATAGGCGAGGTGTAGCATGGGGACCGAGTAGCGTGCCTGTTCTTCCGCACTCAACTCCTCGCCCAAGAGCCGAAACGGGTCCGGCTCGAGCCGAGAGGAAATTTCCTGAGTCAAGGTGCCCGAAATCGTTCGCATACGTTGGTCGAGTCGGTCCAACTCGGCTTGTCGGGCGCGTCCCTCAACGGTCTCCGCCGGATCGGGCTTTATTCCCACCCCGACCAAAGAGTGGGGGAACAACGGTAGGCCCTGGATATACACCCGGCGCGAGGAAAAGGATTCTAACAGCAGCTCAAACCCCTGCGGAGCAAAACGCCAGTAGTCGGCCGGGAATTCATGGACGGGAAAGTCCATCACCGAGCTTATCACGACCAGACCGCCGGGCCGTAATACCCGAAACATCTCGGCCAGGGCCTGGATCGGATTTTTCACGTGCTCCAAGGTTTCCAGCATCAGGACGGTTCCGATCGTGTCAGTGGCAAACGAGAGCTGGTGGACGTCCTCTATCCGGTCTACTCCCGGCCCGGGCCGCAGATCACAGCCGGTATAGTTGCTGTCGGTAAACAGCGGACGCAGATTGGCCAAGTACGACTGTCCTTCAACCTGGAAGGAGCCAATCTCGACAATAGGCTGCGGTATGGTCAGGGTCTCGGCTACAGCCTGGACACACGCTCTGATATTCTCACGCATCGGACCTCCCGCTCCGGTTAGAGATAATCGGCAAAAAATCCACGGCAGCGCCCGAACGCATACCGGCCAAACCAAAAGAGTCCGACCGCCCAGCATACGCTATACGCCAACGCGCCGCCCAGGTTCAGGCTGCTCGACAGAATAATCGAGCGGTAGGCATCGGTAATCGCCACCATCGGGTTCAGAATGAACAGCACCCCGATGGATTCCGGGATGAGGCTGGCCGGATACAGAATCGGGGTCAGGAAAAACCACAGCATAAACCCGGCGGTGGCGAGCTGTTCGACATCCCGAAAGAAGACATTCCCACAGGCGAGCAGCATACCCAGCCCAATTGCCAGGAGCAGCGCCAGACCGAGGGGCAGACACAGCAACAGCCCGATCCCACCGATGAACGTGCCTTTCCACAGCATCAGACCGCACAGGAACAACAGGAAGCCGATACCCTGTACCAGAAAGCTGGCCAGCACCACCGCCACGACCAGCAGTTCCGACGGAAACTGCAACTTCTTCACCACATTGGCGTTGTTGGTAATGGCCGTCACCGAACGCAAACAGGCTTCCTGAAACGCCAGCCACGGCCACAGGCCACAGAACACAAACTCGGCAAACCCATGTCCCCCCTCAATCTCGCCCACCCGGTAGATCACCGAGAACACCATGGTGTACAGACCTAACAGGATGGCCGGCTGGATCAAGGACCACAGGCCGCCCAGACTCGTACCGGCGAAACGAGCGCCGATCTCGCGCCGGACCATGGTCACGAGGAGATAGCGATGGGTCGTCAGAGTTGTCAGCATGGCTTACAGCCGTCTTCTCTTCCCTCCCTGGAGGGAAAGAGGAAACGTGTCCTCCAAACAGCCCTCAATGCGGGACACGTTTCCTCTTTGTGCCGCGCTAGCGGCGGGGTGGGTTCCTCTTCGCATCGCGTCCAACGGTGCGGGCATCTTGGCCGCCTTGCCTGCCTGGGCGCGAAGCGTCAAGCGGCCGCCTGCTTTCGGCGTTCCTGGGCCAAGTCGTAACTCACTTGCATCCGCATCCAATGTTCGGCGTCACTCCATCCAATCCGTTCCAGCGCCAGCGCCATTGCCGGCGAGACACCGGCATGGCCGTTCAGCAGCCGCGACAGCGTATGTCTCGCCACACCGAGCCGGGCGGCGCATTCCGTCACCGTCCAACCCTCCGCCTCCAGGCTGTCGCGAATCAGTTCTCCGGGGTGTGATGGATTATACATAGACATGATGCGGCCCTCCTAGTGATAGTCGATCAGATCAATGTCTACCGCCTCACCGCTCTCAAAACGGAAGACGAGTCGCCAGTTGCCGGATACGCGTAGACTCCATTGCCCACGACGGTCGCCTTTCAGCCGATGCAGTCGCCATCCAGGCAAGTCCATGTTCCGTGGCGAGCGTGCGTCTTGCAGCGCGGTCAGCAGGCGTCGGATGCGCTCCACGTGGTTGGCATCTAACCCGCGAGCATCATCGTGTTCGTAGAATCGGCGCAGTCCCTTGTGGGCGAACCTCATGCCAAACATAGTGCCGCGTACCGTGCCGCGATACAAGTCGGGTACACTAGCTGGGGAGACCATCGCCTCATAAAAACGCTAAGCACTCACTTCTTTGAGCGGGTTACGCTTCGCTCACCCGACCTACGGGCTTGCTCTCCTTCCTCCATCTTCTTCCATCCTGGGAGCGCGGGCATCTTGCCCGCCTGCTTCTTCTTTTGCGGGCTGGAAGCCCGCACTCCCAGGGGGGGAAGCATGACAAAGCCGCACTAGCGCCGGACTGGAGCTTATCCTTGCTGGGCTTCCATGTAGCTGCGCAAAACCGCGTTGATCCGCGTCTGGTAACCCCGGCCCTGCGCCTTGAAGAAGGCCAGCACGTCGGTGTCTAACCGCAGGGAGATCGCCGACTTGACAGGGGGCATGACCACGCTGGCCTTCGTCCAGTCGAATTCCCCCTCTGCCGCCTCCCCGGCCTGCTCCACGTCGGCGGCGCGCTCCCGCCGCAGCCGCGGCCAGTCGGTTTTGGTCTTATCCTTCCGAAGGATCGCTTCCCCCAGTGACATACTGGTAATAGTTTTGTCTTTCATTGCGCCGCGCTCTCCTTGCGGTGATGACTCGACAGCAGCCGTCCCGGACCGTGTAGATCACCGTCATTTCGATTCCGTCGACCAGACCAACCGCAAGCCACCGGGGCTCACCCCGCCGGGCCGAGGGCACGGTCAGTACAGGTCCTGCAAAAATCCGGATAGCATCGAGAAAATCGATCCCTCGCCTCTCTAGAACCATCTGCCGCTTGTCTTCATCCCATTGGAAGGTCTGAAAGAGCCGTGTGTCTCGCGCCATTCTTGTCTCTCAGACAGAACAGTTACCTCATTGCCAATACAATTGTATATACTAATCGGGAAATCTCAAGCCGTGCAGGTCGGGTTGGCCATAGGCGTAACCCATACGGGCTTGCGCTCTTTCCTCCCTCTTCTTCCATCCTGGGAGCGCGGCCATCGTGGCCGCCTGCTTTTTCTTTTGCGGGCTGGAAGCCCGCACTCCCAGGGGGGAATAACCCACCCCGGCCCTTCGGGCCGCCCCTCCCAAGAGGGGAGCTTTTTTATCCCCTCCTTGGAGGGGTGCCGCGTAGCGGCGGGGTGGGTTCCTACTTACCGGCGGTAACACGACATGGAGGTCGCACTAGCGGGAAACCAGGAAATCACCAATAACGAGATGATCCATCCCCGTCTGCTGGAACATGGCAATGGCATCATACGGCGTATTCACAATCGGGTCCCCCTTCAGGTTAAACGACGTGTTGAGCACCCCATGAATCCCCGTCTGCTTCCCGAATTCGGTAATCAGCGCGTGGTACAGCGGGTTGGCCTCGTGGGTCACGACCTGCGCGCGGGCCGTGGCATCGACATGCATGGCGGCGTTCAGGTCACGCCGGCCGACCGGGGTCGTCGGCAGCGCCATGGTCATATAGGGGGCCGACATGGACGTGGGGAAATAGCGCTCGCGCTGCTCCACGACCACCGAGGGTCCAAACGGTCGCCAGTCCTCACGATGCTTGACCCGATTATTGACCCGATCCTTCATGGCCGCGTCGCCGGGATTGGCCAGGATGGAGCGATTCCCAAGCGCGCGCGGCCCCATTTCCATCCGGCCCTGGAACCAGCCCAGGATATTGCCGTCGGCCAGCAACTCCGCCCCGCGAGTGGCCACATACGAGCAGGCTTCATACGAAACACCCGTCTCCTCAAGGGCGGCTCTGATGTCCTGATTGCTCCACTCCGGGCCAAAATAAGCGTGAGGCAGGGGACCGGGGGCGTTTGCCCGTTTCCCTGGCGTACAGCGCAAATGCCGCGCCAATGGCACAGCCCGGATCGTTGGCCGCCGGCGGTATGTAGAGACGCTGCACCGCGGGATGCGCGGCCAGTTCACCGTTCATCTTGGCGTTCAAGCCGACCCCACCGGCCAGACAGAAGTCGTGCCAGCCGGTCTGTGCGAAGAGCAAATCGAACAAATGCGCGCCAATGCGCTCCGTCACCGCCTGGAGCGAGGCCGTAATATGCTCATCCGTGCCGTTGATCGGGTTTCTCCGATACGCCCGCGGCGGCCCGAAAAAACGGCTGAGCCCGATCGGCACCTCGGACAACCAGCTCACGGTTGCCCGTGACCAATAGTCGGCCGGCCGGGTGACAAACCCATCCGGCGTCGGTGTCACGATTTGATCGAACACCTCGGCGAACCGGTCTTCGCCGTACGAGGCCAGCCCCATGACGCTGCCCTCTCCATCCAGAAACGTAAACCCGAGAAAATTGGTGACCGCAGAGTAGAGCATCCCCAGGGAATGGGGCATGGGGATTTCGGCCAGATGGGTGATCTGCGTGCCCTCCCCTTTTGCCAGGATTGCCGTGACCGACTCTCCCCGCGCGTCCAGCGAGAGGATATTGGCTTTTTCAAACGGCGAGCACAGGAAGGCGGTCGCCAGATGGCAGTCGTGGTGGTCGATCACCTCAAGCCGGACGCCAACGGTCTCGGCAAAGGTCTCGACATAGCTGCGAATCATTTGCAGGTTTCTGAAATAGCTGAGCAGGTCGTGCGGATGGCGCTGGAAGTGCGAGAAAAACGGCTCGACCTTCCAGTCGTCGCACAGGCTGCGGGTACAGTCGTAATAAAACGCCAGGGCGTCGAGATCGCGGAAATCGACCCCGGCCTAGCGGAGGCAGAACCGGATCGCCTGATGGGGGAATTTGCCGTGGGCGTGTTTTTGCCGGATCAGGCGTTCCTCCTCGGCATAGGCGACCAACTCCCCGTCCCGGACCAGGGCCGCGGACGCATCGTGAAACAGCCCGGTCACGCCGAGGACGATCATGCCTCCCCCTGGGCGGCTCGCTGGCTGTGCACCTCGTGGGCTATGGCCGCCGGGTCGATCAACGCCGAGGATGAGACCATACTCAGGAACAGCCGCGCAGCCTGGAACACCTGCGCTTCGGTCAGGGTCATGGCGAACTCGTCCTCAAGCGCGCGCAGGGCTGCGGCGCGTTGCGCCTCGTTCAGGAAACGTCCATTCTCCTGCATACGGTCTCCTCCTGTTCCCTCTCTCCCTGGGAGCGCGGGCATCTTGCCCGCCTTGCCTTTGCGGGCTGGAAGCCCGCACTCCCAGGGGGGAATAACCCACCCCGGCCCTACGGGCCACCCCTCCCAAGAGGGGAGCTTTTTTATCCCCTCCTTGGAGGGGTGGCCGAAGGCCGGGGCGGGTTCCTCTTCGTATCACGTCCAACCGTGAGGCAAGCGGCACACGCCCGGCTCCCGGCTCTCGCCCTCTCGGTTATTCAGGACATGCTGGCAACGTCCAGCATCTTGTTGGCGTAGTCTTTGCCGCACGTAATAGGAGGCAGCGGCTTACCGTCGTTCTTGTACAGGGCAATCGTTTCGTCCACAATTTCGCATAATTCCGCAAAGACTGCTTTTTCGTCCTCTCCGTGACAGCCACCATAGAACAGTCCCGGACAACTCCCGACAAAGCACTGATCTTCGTCAGACCATTCAACAATCTTGACGTATCGGGCACTTTCTGTCATCGCCTTGACTCCTCAATCGCAGCCTTTTTTCTCCTGGGAGCGCGGGCATCTTGCCCGCCTGTTTCTCTTCTTGCGGGCTGGAAGCCCGCACTCCCAGGGGGGAATAACCCACCCCGGCCCTACGGGCCACCCCTCCCAAGAGGGGAGCTTGTTTATCCCCTCCTTGGAGGGGTGGCCGAAGGCCGGGGTGGGTTCCTCTTCGTATCACGTCCAGCGGTGCGGCAGGCGACATAGCCCCAGCTCTCGACTCTCGCCCCGCACCGTAAAATCCTTTTCAATCGTATCAAACATGCGGAGCGCCGGTGGATCAAGGACATGCGCCCGGAGAGTATAGCTGCCCGGCAGCAGGCTCAAATCGTACAGTTCATACACGACCCGAAACGTGTGAGCATCAATACGCTGCGGTTCGACCTGATCCATATCGCTGAAGACGCCATAGATAGCGGTCAGATCATTCCGCACCAGACCTGCCGCGAAGACAGGCGACACCCCGTCCGCTGTCTCCGCAACCATTTCGAGCCGGGCGGTATCGCCCATATCAAACACATCCGTTTCCCGGTTGTCACCGTCCAGCAGGCGGACCTGGCGCAGGCGGCTGGGCCGGGAAGCCTCGGCCACGGGCTGCGCCTCGGCTTGCTGCTCTTCCCGGGCTTCCAGCTCGCGCAAATAGTCCTCGAACGCCAGCGTCACCTCGGCCGCTCCTCCCCAGGCCCGGACCCGACCGTGGTCGAGCCACAGGGCTTTCTGGCACAGCTTCTGGACGTGGTACATGCTGTGGGAGCAGAACAGGAGCGTATTCCCCTCATCCAGAAACGCCTCCATGCGACGAATGCACTTCTTCTGAAACGCCTCGTCGCCAACCGACAGGACCTCATCCGTAATCAGGATATCGGGTCGGATGCTGGTGGCCACGGCAAAACCCAGGCGCATATACATGCCCGAGGAATAGGTTTTGACCGGCTGGTCGATAAAGTCGTCCAGTTCGGCAAAGGCGATAATCTCCGGGACCAGGGCCTCGGTTTCCGCGCCCTCCAGGCCCAGCATGGCCGCGGAAAAATAGATATTCTCCCGCCCGGTATATTCCGGGTGAAAGCCCGTGCCCAGCTCCAATAACGCGCCCACCCGACCGGCCACCTCGATCGTGCCGGACGAGGGCCGGGTCACGCCGGAGATGAGCTTGAGCAGGGTGGATTTGCCCGAGCCGTTGCGCCCGATAATGCCGCACGACTGACCGGCTTCCAGGCAGAGATCAACCTCCTGCAAGGCCCAGAAGTCCTGGTGATAGCGGCGGGACGAAACAAACACTTCCTTGAGCCGGTCGAGCGGCCGGGCATACAGCTTATAGCATTTGCCCAGGTTTTGCGTACGGACAACCCAGTCTGACGAAGGAGGATTCTCTGCTCCCTCTTCCCCTGGGGGAGAGGGCCGGGGTGAGGGGGACAACACAGAACGAGACACAATCGATATCTACAACAGTTTCACAATCGCCGCGACCGCCGTCACAATGCCTAGCCCCATCAGCCAGAGATGCTTGTATAATGCCTCAAAACGCTCCACCACCCGCGTTTCCAGTGCGGCGATTTCCGTCCTCACCTCGGCGATATCGGCGGCCACGGCTGCCTCCAGGCCGGCGATGTCGGCCTTGGTCGCCACGCTCTCGGTAAACGCCTCCCGGATCGTATCCGTAATGGCCTCGGCCTGTTGCGCCTCAAAGCCCGCCGCCGTCAGCGCCTTGGCTGCATGCAAGGTATCAAACGTTGCGCTCGCCATAGGAAACCCAACCTACCAACTCGCCAGGCAAAACGCAAAGCTCCCAACCTCCTATCCCCTCCTTGGAGGGAAAGAGGGAACATGTCTTCGACAGAGCAGGTTGATGTTGACATGTTTCCTCTTTGAAGGCCCGCAGGGCCGGGGTGGATCTCCTATCCCCTCCTTGGAGGGGTGGCCCGCAGGGCCGGGGTGGGTTCCTCATGCGGCCGTCCGTCAAACCCACCCCGCCGCTCCGCGGCACAAAGAGGAAACGTATCCTCCAACAGCCAAACAAAGGCGGGACACGTTTCCTCTTTCCCTCCCGAGAGGGGATGGGGAAAGGAGGAGGCGCGGCACCTATCCAAGGAAAAGAACGGCTACGACCGAGGAGCGGGACGCTCTCTCCAGGCGGAGGGCTGCCCCCCTGGGAGTGCGGGCTTCCAGCCCGCAAAAGAAAAAACGGCGGGCAAGATGCCCGCGCTCCCAGGAGAAGACAATACACAGGCGCCCAAGATGGCCGCGCTCCCAGGCAGCGGGCGGGCGGCTCACGCCTCAATGCACATTACACGGCCAGGGAGGGGATAGGAAAAGCTCCTGTCTGTTCGTCAACTCAGGAGCGGGGGGGCTCACTCACTCGACCGTTTACAGAGTTTTCAGCAGTCCTTCATACTCGGCGTGACTGCCTATCCAAAACCAAATTGCAGAGTAAATGGGATCTGTGTCTGATACTTTTTTGAAATGTCAACTCGGATGATTCGGATCGGCCGTGAATAGTTTGTAGGCGGCCTTGGCTTGTTGTCGGATTTTTGCTGGCAGTTCGGCGTACAGACTGCGGAACCCAGCCGTTGTTTTCGACCTCACAGTTCGTCTATGACCAAGTCTTTGGTGCGTCCGGCACGATCATCTGCGAGAGCCTCAGCGGCCATTTTTTTCAACAACGCTGGTGATTTGGGCGAGGCAAACAATTGATCCCAGCGTTCTTCGGACTCCTGTTCCGTCATGGCTGCAGACGGCACACGGCGACCATCTTTCCGCAACGGCAAGCCAGCGCCTAATCCAGCCTCCTGAGCAATAACCCCCTTGGGCGGTTTCTTTGAACTCATCGTATTGCTCCTTTTTCAGGGTACTCGCGCTGTCATACACGTGCTTTTCCGAACTTCCCTGGCATTCAGAAATACCAGAGCATCTCGCTGTTCGTCAACTCAGGAGCGGGGTTTGGTATATGGCGGGAGCGTGCCTGGGGAACCCACCCCGGCCTTCGGCCACCCCTCCAAGGAGGGGATCAAAAACGCTTCCCGCTGGGGAGGGGCGCTTTGCTGGCTCTTACCTCCTAGGCGTGCGGGCTGCCAGCCCGCAAAAGAAAAAACAGCGGGCAAGATGCCCACGCTCCCCAGGAGAAGACAATACGCAGACGCCCAAGATGGCCGCGCTCCCAGGCAGGAAGTACGCAGCCTTGTAGGGCGGGTTATGCCTACGGCTAATCCGGCCTACTACTGTAACAATTTGAGCAGCGTCACAACCACCCCGCCCTGGGCAATCAGCGCCCCCACCATCCACTTGAGCAGGTCGGACTTGATATCGGCCATATCGGCCTTAGTTCCCAGACGCAGGGCTTCAATGTCCGCCTTGGTCTCTTGGCGCAGAGCTTCAATCTCCTGGCGGACGGTGGCGATATTCGCTTGCGTCTCCTGACGCAGGGCGTCAATGTCCTGGTGGATCGCGGCGACATCGGCTTGGGTGGCCAGGTTGGTGTTGAGCAGTTGCACCTGCTCGTCGGCCAGGACTTCGGCCTGCTGCTCGGTAAAGCCGTTCTCCGTCAAACGCTTGACGAACCGATGGGTGTCAAACGCAATCGCTTCGGACATGGGACACGACTATAGCATAGTCCACCCGCGCGGGGCAGGCCCAAGGGCAGCGGGCCCTCCTCCCCCATCCCCTCCTTGGAGGGAAAGAGGGAACATGTCTTCGGCAGAGTAGGTTGATGTTGACATGTTTCCTCTTTGAAGGCCGCAGGGCCGGGGTGGGTCTCCTATCCCCTCCTCGGAGGGGTGGCCCGTAGGGCCGGGGTGGGTTCCTCATGCGACCGTCCGTCAAACCCACCCCGCCGCTGCGCGGCACCCCTCCCAAGAGGGGATGGGGAGAGGAGGATTCGCAGCACTCAAGAGGGAATGGTTCAAGACAAAAGAAGAAAGTTGATAGTCATTTTTTGAAGAGGTCTGAATGGGTACCGGTTCGCAGGAATATGATTTCTTCTGGGTCCTCGTCATTCCAGATAAGAAGCCAGTCAGGCTCGACATGACATTCCCATGACGGTGCCCATGGTCCGGCTAAACGGTGGGGCTTATGACGCGGGTCAAGCGGTGTTCCAGTCGCAATGTTCTCGATGACCTCTTGAAGTTTGGCCGTATCCTTTCCGCGTCTCTTGGCTTTTTTGACGTCCTTTTTGAACTGCGTCGTGAGATGCAGCTTATTCATCGTCAAAGAGGTCGGCCATCAATTCATCCACGCTGTTGTAGCTCAACAGACCCTTCTTTGTGCGCGCCTGCCGAATAGCGGCCAGACTCTCGGCATTAGGGATTCTTGACTCGTCAGGCTGCTTCGATGTGGACGGCTCATGAACGTCGGCCACTCCCCGGCGGCCCCGTGCATGCAGTCCGCTATTTGGGTTCGATTTCCCCTTGTCCATGCTTGCCTCTTTCTCGTCCATCTCGATTTCTCTTGTACAAAATCATCTTCCGGCTGCACGTTCAAGGGTGCGGAACGACGAAACCCACCCCGCCGCTGCGCGGCACAAAGAGGAAACGTGTCCCGCATTGAGGGCTGTTTGGAGGATACGTTTCCTCTTTCCCTCCCGAGAGGGGATGGGGAAAAGGGGAGGCGCGGCACCTATCAAGGCGTGCCGGGCCTCCCCCCCTGGGAGTGCGGGCTTCCAGCCCGCAAGAGAAAAAACAGCGGGCAAGAGGGCCACGCGCCCAGGAGAAGACAATACACAGGCGCCCAAGAGGGCCGCGCGCCCAAGGAGGAAGTACGCAGCCTTCCAGGGCGGGTTATGCCTACGGCTAATCCGGCCTACTACTGTAGCAATTTGAGCAGAGCCACAATCACCCCACCCTGGGCAATCAGCGCCCCCACCATCCACTTGAGCAGATCGGCCTTGACCTCGGCGATATCTCGTTGGATCGCAGCGACATCGGCTTGGGTGGCCAGGTTGGTGTTGAGCAGTTGCACCTGCTCGTCGGCCAGGACTTCGGCCTGCTGCTCGGTAAAACCGTTCTCGGTCAAACGCTTGACGAACCGATGGGTGTCAAACGCAATCGCTTCGGACATGGGACCGCACTATAGCATATTCCACACGAGCGGGGCAGGCCCGGAGGCAGCCTTTCGGCATCTGAGGAGAAAAAACCATCCCCTCCCGAGAGGGGATGGGGAAAGGGGGATGCGCGGTGTCCCTCCCGAGACGTGTGATGCAACTTACATGACTCGGCGGCTCCCCACTCCCCTGTGCAGTTTCTGGCTGCGACAGGGGGCCAGGAGTGCGGGCTTCCAGCCCGCAAGCGGCCAAGATGGCCGCGCTCCCAGGGAAGGAAAATACACAGGCGGGATGACGCGCCCCTCACACGGCGCCCGCGGTCATGTCACGGGCTTTGACATGCGGGTCACGCGCTGGAGATCATCCAGCCGGAATACCACGTCCGTCCAACCCGCGCCTTCCACCCGGCGACAGCGCGCCGCCTGTCTGTCCGGATGCACCCCCATAATCACCATGACCGGACCGCCCGCTTTCGCTCGGACCAAATCGCCTTTCTGCAACGGTCCCGGCCCTGCTACCTCGGGCGTCCTCTTTTCTGCCTGCTGGAATATGGTCCGTGCTACGAGATGCGGGTTGGTGGAAATCAATCGATAGGTGGTGCCGCGCCGAATCCGGCGGATCATCGACCGGGCCGTCTGGCGACTCACGTCAAGCGTCTGGCATATCACCGGCAGACTCGCCTCTTCCGTGCGGTGTATCGTCATCACAAAGATCGCCAGCACCCACGCCCGTAGCGGCAGCCTGCTCCGCTGGAGCGCCGTGCCCGTCTTGATGTTGAAATACTGCCGGCACGTCGCACACCAGTACGGCATGGGCCGGGTCGGGCCGACGGTGTTGGTCTGCGGCGACCCACAGTGCCCGCACACCCGTCCCTCCGGCCAGCGCACCTCCTCCAGCCAGCGCCGGGCCGCGGCTTCATCCGGGAACTGCTCAACTGACGCGGCAACGGTCATCGGGGCAGCCGGGATCGCGCCTGGGTTGGGCGGAGTCGGGCGCGATCCCGGAGGGGTCGGGGGCTCGGTGCCGGTGTGGGGCGACAACGGGTGATCCTTGGCGTCTACGACGTGCTGATCGTCTTTATCCTCTTCCACGATTGACGCTCCAGGAGCGCACGGATGCCCGCCCCGATATCAACCAGGGCGTTGCCCTGCGCGATCATCATCCGATTGGTGGCGACCCGGCTCTCCTTGTTTCTCTGCATCACCCAGGGGTGATAGGCTATAGTGGTCTGTCTTGACAGCAAAAGTCAACCGTTTTGGCATGCGTTATTACGCTGATGAGAACAGCGCTCGCCCCGCTCCTGAGTTGACGAACAGATAGATGTGGCGTGCGGCTCTCTGCTCCTTGAGGAGGGCGGGCTTCCAGCCCGCGGCGGCCAAGATGGCCGCCCTCCCAGGGGGGGAGTAGAACATATCCCCTCTTGGGAGGGGTGCCGCGGAGCGGCGGGGTGGGTTTCCTCGTAGCTGCATTCCAGGAACCCACCCCGGCCTTCGGCCACCCCTCCAGGGAGGGGATGGAACATATCTCCTCTTGGGAGGGAGTGTGGCGCGCGGCTCTCTGCTCCTTGAGGAGGGCGGGCTTCCAGCCCGCGGCGGCCAAGATGGCCGCCCTCCCAGGGGGGAGGGGATGTGCATTGCTGTTACATTGTCAGGCATACAAATATGCGATAAGGATGGGTGGGCCGGAGATAGAGAAAGAGACGACCCTATTCTTCCACAATACCGAACAAGGAAAGCCTGGAAGCCTTGCGCCGGTTACGGGCGGGCGAAACCACACGCTGCAACAGCGTCGAAGAAATGACGGCTGATATCCTCAGAGATGAACACGACCGGCCTTAGTATTCCTGAACTCGGGAGCCGCTTCCGAGCGATGTACGATGATGCTCCACAGTCAGAGCGGCCCATCATGTTCTCGCTCTTCGGGGTACGGTATGCCAGGCAGATTGGCGTCCATGCCAAGCAGATCGTGCAGGCCGCCGGGTTTGAGGCACCGTCCTATGTGGCCTACTATACGCGGGAAGTCTATCGGGGCATGCGGCTGGGGCGGTATGTGATGGTCAAGCCGGAAGAGACTCTCAAATTGGATTCTCCTATTGCACGGTCTCGGCGCGACGACAAGGGGAGGAAGTCACCGTGCAACAAAACGAGAAGCTGATCGTAACCGTGCGGACCGGACAGGGAAATCTGTTCCGTGTGTCGGTCCGGTTTGAGGGCAGCGCCCACGAGACGTTTCTGGGCTCCGCGTTCAAAGAGAACGGCCGCTGGACCTGCACCGACGAGTTGGCGGAACTGATGGCGTTGCCGCATTCCCGCATTGAAGAATCCGACCTCGCGCAGTATTTGACCGCCCAGGCGGGCAAGGCCGGTGTCCGGGAAAAAATCCTCCGAAAAATGGAGTGGTGAATGGACTGGTATGCGGAAAAACGAGGGAACGGGCTGCGGAGCGGATTATTCACGATCCTGGCGGTATTGGTCGTCTTGGCGGGAGTGGTGGTCATCAAGGGGGTGTTTACCGTGTCCGTGCCGGCGCAAGGAAGGGCACTCTATATCGTGAATACGTTGACGGTGATGTTACATGCTACTTATAGGCGTCGCTTCTGTGACGGATATGCAGGATGGTCACGCCATCATTCTCATCGACCGTGTACAACGCCCGATAATTTCCGGCACGGACTCGGTAGATCGGCGGTTCCCCCTTCTTCTTCCCTTTGAGCTTCTTCACCTTCTTGTGACTCACGTCAGGAGACTTCAGCTCATCAATCGCGGCAACCATTCGACGCTGCATTGCTTCGGAAAGTGCGAGCAACTCCCTTTTGGCCCGGTTGGTATAAGCAATATGGCGCGAGGTCATCCACGAATTTTTCGCAATATCTCGTCCATTTCGTCGTCAGGAATAATGTGGGTGCGCCCAGCTTTCAAATCCCGAACGCACGCCTGCCCAATCATGTAATCGTAATCGTCTTCCGTGGAATCCACGGGGGCCTTCTGCCCTATTTTTTTTGCTCCTGCGTCACCCCTCCCCTCCGGCACGCTACGCGCCCGTATCCCTTCCGTCGTGCCATCAGGTCGTTTACGGGTCATACGGTACGTCCTCCCTTTCTTTTCTTTGTGCACTTGAGAATAGAGCAGAGCACGAAACAGCGTCAAGAGCTAGAGGGCTTACGTGAAGACAGCGCGGTGGTGCGAGAATACGAAACCCACCCTGCCACTACGCATCACTCTTTCCTTGCTCTTCCCCCCTGGGAGCGCGGCCATCCTGGCCGCTTGCGGGCTGGAAGCCCGCACTCCTGGAGCCCCAGCCCACCGAGGATCCACGAAACAAGAGGCAGCACACGTCCCAAGAGGGAATAGCAAAGATCCCCTCCCAGGAGGGGTGGCCCGCAGGGCCGGGGTGGGTTCCTGGAACGCGGCTACGGGGAAACCCACCCCGCCGCTACGCGGCACCCCTCCGAGGAGGGGATAGGGAGAGGGGGCGGCATGGGCCGAAACCCGTGCCGCCTTGCATCTGAGCTAGGTTGGGAGGTGAACGGGTCAGGCCGGTTGACTGCGCTCCAGGAGCGCACGGATGCCGACGCTCTGCTCACTTTGCTCGGCCCGCTGTGCCCGGGAGAGTTCCACTTGCTCGCGGATACCCGCCCCAATATCAGCCAGGGCCTTGCTCTGGTCAGCCAGGGCCTTGCTCTGGTCAGCCAGGGCCTTGCTCTGGTCAGTCAGGGCCTTGTTCTGGTCAGCCAAAGTCTTGCTCTGGTCAGTCAGGGCCTTGCTCTGTGCGATCATTAACTGATTGGTGGCAACCCGGTTCTCGTTGCTGCCCCTCATCACCCATATGCCCCAGGCAATCAACCCGCATTGGAACAAGCTCACACCAATCGACAGCAATTCAAACAAGGTCATGGAGTCTCCTTCGCCCTCCCCTCTCACTGTGTCCGACGCCGTCGGACAGTCAGAGTTATAGCAGGCGAATGTTCATCGTCAAGCGAATAAGGCCGGGGTGGGTTGCCTGGAATGCCGCTACGACTCAGCTCAAGACAGGCCCTTCGACGCCGTTCATGCTGAGCGTGAGGGGATAACAAACGCGCCCCGCTGGGGTGGGGTCACACCAATTATTGCGGGGGGGGGCTTCAGGGGTGCGGGCTTCCAGCCCGCAAGCGGCCAAGATGGCCGCGCTCCCAGGAAAAGAGGGGCGAGCGGCCCGAGAGGCTCACGCCACAATATGCACCACACGTCCGAGAGGGGGGACTTTCTCTGTCGAAGGGCTGCCCGCTCGCTGGGAATATGCTATGGTTCCGTCCCATGTCCGAAGCGATTGCGTTTGACACCCATCGGTTCGTCAAGCGGTTGACGGAGAACGGCTTTACCGAGCAGCAGGCCGAAGTCCTGGCCGACGAGCAGGTCCAGTTGCTCAACACCAACCTGGCCACCCAAGTCGATATCGCCACTGTCCACCAGGACATTGAGGCTCTGCGCCAAGAGACCAAGGCCAATATCGCCACTGTCCGCCAGGAGATTGAAGTCCTGCGCCAAGAGACCAAGGCCAATATCGCCACTGTCCGCCAGGAGATTGAAGTCCTGCGCCAAGAGACCAAGGCCGATGTCGCCACTGTCCGCCAGGAGATTGAGGCTCTGCGCCAAGAGACCAAGGTCAGTATCGCTGAGGTCCAACGCGATATCGCCGAGGTCAAATCTGACCTGATCAAGTGGATGGTGGGAGCGCTGATTGCCCAGGGCGGGGTGGTTGTGGCTCTGCTCAAATTGCTCCAGGGCTGAAGCGTCCCGAGGACCTACGACACAATAGGCAGCACACGTCTCAAGGGGGGATAGAAAAGCTCCCCTCCTGGGAGGGGATGGGGAGAAGGGGAGGCGCGGCACCTATCCAGGCGTGCAGGGCTGCCCCCCCTGGGAGTGCGGGCTGGAAGCCCGCAGAAGAAAAACAGGCAGGCAAGATGCCTGCGCTCCCAGGAGAAGAAAATAGACAGGCGGCCAGGATGGCCGCGATCCCAGGCAGCGGGCGGGCGGGCGGAGGCGGGGGTCGCCGGACCGGCCCAGGGCGGTTCACGCCACCATAGGCAGCACACGGCCCAGGAGGGGATACAAAGTCAGATGCAGCAAGGCCGGCTGAGGAATCAGCCGGCCTTGGTTTATGCCAGAGGTAAGGGGCCGGCTCTCATGCCTGCCCCGAAGGGTTTACCCCGCGTCTTCGATGACGAAGTTCTGGATGCTCTGTTCCCACCTGAGGAAGGTGTCTTCTCCAGCAACAGGGAAGTCGTTCACGGTGCACACACCTCTCGCTTGAACATCATCCGGCAAGCGCAGGAATCTCTCCTCGTCGGTGGCCTCGAACTCCGTGAGATGAACGACCTCAAAAGTCTCATCCTGGCCAATCTGGTTGTCCGTGCCGTCCGCATAGGCGCGGATCGTATACATACCCTCAGGCAAATGATTGAAGTTATACGTCATTCCAAACCCGGTATTGGGCGAATTATGCCGACACTGCCCGACCGTATCGGGGCGGCTGGTGCCATACGCGACATCAAGGGTCCTCACCAGGCTTCCTTGGCTAGTATAAATGCGGACCTCAACTTCTTCGGCCGCACACACCCAGCCCGAGATGAGGCCAACGCCGCTTCTGTATCCACCGCCGGAGGGATTCTCAAAGATCCCTCTTGCATGAGTGACAACAGGCAGGAGGCAAGCATCTAAATCATCCTGCAAGTCCGCTATCCGATTCCGTAACTCTTCCTCTGTCCCGGTCCCAGTCCCAGTCCCAGTCCCGGTCCCAACATCAATAGAAGCGCCTTCTACGAAGTTTACCACTAAGGTGTAATCACCCGTGGTCGTTCTGGTCTGCCCTTCTACCACCACAATATGCTGCCCGACTCCGACAGCTTCCGTTATTTTGAAATTCATGCCATCGCCGCTATTATCGTCCTCGGCAATCGCTCGGCCGTCCGGCCCATAGAGCGTCCCGACCGTATCGGTCATCCCCGTCGTCTTCACTTGTAGGGTACCCGGTGCGGTGACCGCAATTGAGTAGGGCACCACCCCCCCCGCCGTGAGTGTTTGGGCAGTACCGGGAGTAGCCGTAAGCATATCCGGAGCACTCCCCCGAGAGGTCGCCGCCCGAGAGGTCACCTTCAACACGTATTCCCCGGCTGGCCCTGTCACCTCCACGATGTAAAGTCCCTGTGAGATTGGCGATGTCAGTGCAAAATTGGCACCAGCCCCACCATCAGCATCCGTCACAACCAATCCCTGCTGCGAAAAGAACGCTCCTGCGGTGTTCGTCTCCGGGGTGGCATCTGGGTGCTTCAGTGTCTCTACGGTCAGGAATCTGTAGGTAGTAGCAGCAGTCTCAAAAAAGAAGTAATCGGCGCGCCCGGACGCAAGCTCATCATTTCTCCCAGGGATACCAGTGTCGTTCGTGGCATCAGCGCCCAGGTCTACAGCGACGCCGAACTCCATATCCAGGCCATAATCTCCTCTGGCACTGCGGCTCTGCGCCTCTACCTGCAGGGTATACGTCGTATCGGTCTTGACTGGTGAGATA
This sequence comes from uncultured Binatia bacterium (SeqCode), assembly GCA_965243855.1. Taxonomy (GTDB): domain Bacteria; phylum Desulfobacterota; class Binatia; order Bin18; family Bin18; genus Bin18. Next base: position 2,358,578 of record CBDEWE010000003.1, read on the forward strand.
ATCTCAAGATTACCCCTACTGCCCTCGTCCATCGCGATCTTAGTAGCGCCGTCGTTAAGCGTGCCTCTCGTATCCACCGCACTCCCTGTCGTCCTTACAGTCAGGAGCCCAGGGTCGGTGGTCATGAGAGTGTGCATAATCCGCTGATTGTTCGCCGTAAACGAGCCTCCGTCCTGTCCATTCTGAGCATCGGCGCTAGTTGCCATCACGCCTTTGAAATCGACGGTCAATGCAGCAACGTCATCGTCATCATCTGTCGGGATCGTAACAACGACCACATATTCTTCAGGTCCCGATGAGATCAATACGTTAATGGGCTCAAACACCATCTCAGCGCCTAAGGCGGTAGCGGCGGCGTCTAACCGTGTGGCAGCGGTTTCTAAGGCGCCGGCTTCGTCGGTCGCGGAGTTATCAGCGGCGGCGTCAGCGACGCCAGTAGCAGTAGCGGCGTCGCTAGTGGCAGTAGCGGCGGCGGTGTTGGCAGCAGCAGGATCCTCGCCGGCATTAGTTAAGGTGGTCGCGAGATTGGTTAAGGCGGTCGCGGCATTGGTTAAGGCGGTCGCGGCACGTCTCAAGGCGCTCTTAGCAGTGGATTCAGAGGCGTTGGTCTCGCGAGCAGCCGCTGCGGCACTGGCGGCCGTGTCGGCGGCGGTGTTGGCATTATTATGGGCTGACGCGTAGCTCGGGCGAGAACTCGCAAGCGTTGTACTCCCCCGGCAGAGCGCCGCCTCCGAGGGAGTATCAGCACTGTTACCAGTCACCATCAACTCCCCGGCGGTCAGTGCGGGGAGCGTAATTCTAGCGTAGTAATGGGCTGTTCTACCCTCGCCGGTTCGGCCGGTTCCTTTCTTTGGCGTGGCTGTATCGCTTACGGTAGCACCAGCTACAAGGGTGGCTGTTTCATCTGCTTCAAAAAAATCAGCAGTAGGCAGGCTGCCACAACTCGGATCGGTCAGAGTGTGCGCCTGAACAGGCTGGGCGGCCAGCAGCGTCCATAGTGCGAGGACTGAGGAAATAACCAGGAACGGACCAAATTTTGCCTTTGATGATGTGTGCATTCTCTCCCCCTCACTCCTCGGTGCTATACGTTCTTGCCAAATACGACTTTTCCCTCGCTTCCATAGTTTTAGAAAGTACCAGAGCATCTATCTGTTCGTCAACTAAGGAGCGGGGTGGAGTGCTCCTCATGAGGACACCCACTGTTCAAAGGAGGCCCGTATTCCATTTAGATGGATAGTATTGGAGCATGGGCGGAGAGCATTGCCCACCACAACGGAAAAGTCAACGCCGGTTCAGTTGACAAAGGCCGGAACGGGTTCCTGGAGTGCAGCCACGATGAAACCCACCCCGCCCCTTCGACTGGGCTCAGGACAGGCGCTACGCGACACCCTTCCAAGGAGGGGATGGGGGGAGGGACAAAAAAAGAGGCAAGGGCCAAAACCCTTGCCTCCTGTTGACTGAGCCGAGTTATAGGTTGATGTTATTTACACGCGCTGTCGGCGGCATTAGCAGGAAGCGTAGCGCTACAAAAATCCATAGGAGGAGCCATGCTGTACCCTGGGAAGTTCATGCGATAGCTATTACCCATCTGCGAGATATGGGTAAACACCATCCCGGCATGGCTGCCGTTCGGCATCGTGATTTTCAGCACGCCACGGCTGTCATCGCACATGTGGACGAAAGGATCAAGGGCATCATCATGCGGGTCAATCATGTTAACCATATTCGGAGCGGCAACCATGATGGGATCAGGCCGATTGTCTCCATTCCGGTCTGGGCCCGGCGGCATCGAACCGTCCATGCACATCACAACGACCTCAAGCATACGCCTGTCCTTCGGCAGCGTTTCATCAGTATCCATGCCTTTTGCCAACCACACATAGGTCATGGAGTCAGCCATGGCGTCATACCGGGCGAAGGCATTGGCATTGTTCGTCGTCCCCGTCTCGTTGAGGGGACCCATAGTATGCCGCTCGGGAACCAAGCCGCATCGGTCCATCATGAAATTGCCCGTGCTATGGGGAAGTTGGTCGGCAGTCGGTGCTGTACCACCTGTATCAAAAGTCGGCGATGTGTAGCAGGCCAACTCAGGATCACCGTCATCAGCGGTGGCGTCGGCAGCCGGGAGCGTCCCGACATTAGACTCCATCGAGATAGTGGCGGTCGGGATTTCCGTCCCGAAGAAGCCCATGCCGGTGTCCTGGACAATGGCCCAGGCAGCGATCATGCTTTTCTCGGTCATGCCTGTATTTTCACCTGTAAGAGTAGTGTCAGTATCAGAGGTAGCAGCACGAGTATCAACCCCCATTATTCCAGCTGGGGATGTGATGCTGCAACTCTGATATTTCATATTCCCTGCCATGACTTTCACATAGCCGTATTCGGGGATGTCGCCACCCATTGCGGAGAGGATCATGCCTTGGTTGGGTATCTCCATCTGCCAGTCCTGCATCTCAGGCCCCTGGAGAATGACGAATCCAAACTGATTCTCAGCCAGACACAGGGTCGCCGACGCACCGTCCATCATCATCCCCATTTTGTCATAGACATTCACCGTCACGAAGACGTGCTCGGTGTGCGTCATACCCTCAGCCGTCGCAAGAGCCCTTTCAGCCGCAGCCATCAGATCGGGCATTGTTGCGGCATCAAGCATAGTTGTTGCGGCAATGTCTGTCCCAACGTGTTCTTCGTTAATCAAGCCCCTCGCTATCGCACCACGCACCATGGTATCAGGCAGGGCGTTACCGGCGAGAAAGGACTTAATATTCGCAACATCCTGATTCTTGTTCATGGTGTCCTGCTCTTGCGACGACATATTCTGAACAGCGATCAGGGTCGCTCTGTTAGCTCCGGTCTCAAAATACGGGACCAGCTTCATCATGGTCGAGTCACCGGTCCTATAGCCGTTGGTTGCGAGGGCACTCCCGGCCGAGAGGGCAACGCCCGCCACGAACGCGATAAGGCCCGCAAACAATTTATTCATCTTCATCACGTCTCTCCTTTCTTCCTGAAACCTTCTTTCTTCTTTTTTACGTGTCGTGTTGCTCATATACCCACCAATCGCCGGGGACTTGTTTTTGTTAGTGTTCGCCAATACCTCGCCTCCTTCACGTAGCCCTTTCGGGTCCCGCCCGAACATCGATATTGCCTTTCGGTTTTCCCCGTGCGGCGTGATTGCTGAGCACCATAATGAATATCCCGCCCCCTGTCAAGCAAACATTCAGCCCTACCGGCGTACGGTCTTGCCTGACTTTTTAGGTTCCATTTTCCGATACCACTGGCTATCGTCCAGCCGCACCCAATGCTCCTTTATCGGCATCGCTAAGGGTACGTCAACCATGCCCGGAATGTCCATCCGGCTTTGCACATTCACCGTCACCTGGGCTTCCTGTTCCTGTTCCTGGATCGTGTCGATGGTGTAGGACATATATTTCAGCATCGGAGACCGGGCCTGGACGTATTGGGTCACGGTCATTTCTCCGGTGTGGGCATAGATTTCGTATTGATAGGCGGTGACTTCATCACCCTTGATGCGCGCTTCCCAAAAGGCCGTTACCCGTTCTCTCAACGACTCGGCGGGCTGGGGTTCGGGTGCGGTCTGACTCGACCCGAGGACTGCCGCCGCGACCACCAGGGCCACGGTCCATCCGGCGCTCCGGCCCCTCGGCCCGGCCTTCCTCGTACCCAACACCGACCTCATACACAACGTGCTCGCTTTCCATCCTTCATACGGCCCTTAATGGCCCATACGATATAACACAATGTTGTCTGTGTGTCTTGTTACTATAGTGTATGCAAAGAAAAAGTGTCAATAGCAAACCGGCTTGCTCACTGCAACCGGTGGCCTAACATTATGCTCTGCTGAGGCATAGCGCACTTAACCACTTGTCCGTTCGATCAGCACCTTTAGGGCCAGCATGTTTTCTTCATGCTGCCGGTCACTGCTCTCATTGCGCCTCTGTAACGCATCTCCTTGTTGCCGGAGCGCGGCCATGGTCTCCTCGTGTTGCTTGATGCTTCTCTCGTGGCGTCGCTGCGACTCTTCGTCTTGTTGCCGAAACGCGGCCATGGTCTCTTCGTGGTGCTGGTCACGATGGCGCGCACTCTGGCGCATGAGCCACAGACCCCAGGCAATGAGGCTGCATTGCGCCAGTCCAACACTCAGCGCGATGATATCTCCCCAACGCAGACCAGGGTTTGCGAGATGTTCCAATGCTTCGACCGCTCGCAGGAGAAGCTCTTCATTCATAGGTTTGTCTTCCACAACAACCACAGATTGCATTAGTTCAAACCCGGTTTCGGTTGTCAAGCAGGAACCCACCCCGGCCCCCGTATCAAGTACGGGGCAGGCTCTGCGGGCCTATAAAGAGGGAACATGTCAACATCAACCTGTTCAGTCGAAGACATGTTCCCTCTTTCCCTCCAGGGAGGGGATGGGAGTGTGGACTCCTTCCCTGGGAGTGCGGGCTTCCAGCCCGCAAGAGATAAAACAGGCAGGCAAGATGCCTGCGCTCCCAGGGGGAAGAAAAGAGAGGAGGTGTCACTGGTGGTGATGGTGGGTGCCTGGGCCGGGAGGGAGAGATGAAAACAGATAGGTGAGACGGGTTGGCACCCCCTCCTCTGCTGGGAGTGATGCAATACATTACTCGGCGGTTCCTCGCTTCCCTGTGCCGTGCCGGTCTGCGACAGGGGGCCAGGAGTGCAGGCTTCCAGCCCGCAAGCGGCCAAGATGGCCGCGCTCCCAGGGGGGGACGGGGGCGGTATGTTGTGTCAAGCCGTGTAGGGCGGGTGAGCCACAGGCGTAACTCCGTCCGTGTCGGATTACGCTCCGCTAATCCGACCTACTGCTGGGAGTGCGGGCTTCCAGCCCGCAAAAGAAAGAACAGGCGGCCAAGATGGCCGCGCTCCCAGGAGAAAAAAGACAGGCGGGCAAGAGGGTGGCGCCCCCAGGGGGAAAGGAAGAATGCCGGCTTCTATGCCTCGCCGGCGCGCGCACCAGGAACCCACCCCGGCCCTGCGGGCCACCCCTCCCGAGAGGGGATGGGAGTAGGATATGTGATAAAGAGCGAGAGAGACGGAAATGTCGGCTTACGCCTGCGGCTCACCCGACCTGCAAGGCTTCTTTCGATAGACGGCGGACAGAGTATCCTTGGCGATGACCGCATGTGCGTAGGCGATGCACGCGCGAATGTCATCCGCTTCCAGGTCGGGATAATCCGCCAGAATAGCCGCTGGCGTCACTCCCTGTGCCAGCAGACTCAGGACGAGTTCGACCGAAATACGCATATCCCGAACAATGGGTTTGCCGCCAAAGACATCCGGGCGCACGGTGATGCGGGTCAATAGGGAAGCGTTTATTTTATCCTCGGTTGCGGCCATACATGGTATTAGTTCAAACCGATTTTCGGTTGTCAAGCAGGAACCCACCCCGGCCTGCGGCCACCCCTCCCGAGAGGGGATAGTTTTTTTACTCCCCTCCTTGGAGGGGTGCCGCAAAGCGGCGGGGTGGGTTCCCGCGTGACGGCGTACCAGGAACCCACCCCGGCCTGCGGCCACCCCTCCCGAGAGGGGATATAAAAACAGAGCAAGGGCGCTTCCCCATCCCCTCCTTGGAGGGGTGCCGCGATAGCGGCGGGGTGGGTATATATGAGAGGGCGTACCAGGAACCCACCCCGGCCCTGCGGGCCACCCCTCCTGGGAGGGGATAGGAGAAAAACCTATGAAGCGGAAGGTCGTACGGTATAACCCGCGCCTGAAAGAACGCGCGCGGTATCTTCGGCAGCATATGACGCGGGCGGAAGTCCTGCTGTGGCAACAGCTCAGGGCACGGCGGATGGAGGGCTGTGACTTTGACCGCCAACGCCCCATCGATGAGTATATCGTGGACTTTTTCAGCAAAGACCTCATGCTGGCCATTGAGGTTGACGGCGTCACCCACGACAGTGCTACGGGACAGCAACACGATCAGCGGCGGCAGCAACGGCTGGAAGCGCTGGGCGTACGGTTTTTGCGCTTTCAGGATGAAGAGGTCAGGCAGAACCTGGAAGGCGTGCTGGCGGTGATTCGGCGGTGGGTCAGGGAGAACCCACCCCGGCCTGCGGCCACCCCTCCAGGGAGGGGATAGTTCTCTGCTCCCCTCTTGGGAGGGGTGCCGCGTGAGCGGCGGGGGGGGGGTCTAGTCGCGCGGGTGCGCCAGGAACCCACCCCGGCCTACGGCCACCCCTCCTGGGAGGGGATAGTTTTCTGTTCCCCTTTTGGGAGGGGTGCCGCGTGAGCGGTGGGGTGGGTCTCTTCGTTGCGACACGCCAGGAACCCACCCCGGCCCTGCGGGCCACCCCTCCTGGGAGGGAATGATTTTTTAGCTCCCCTCTTGGGAGGGGATGGGGAGTTGTTATTCCTCGCTGGTCTCGGACTGCGCGGTGGGGGGCTGGCGGGTGCTTTCGATGACTTCGCGGAGGCGGTGGACGCGGTTGGTGAATTCTTTTGTCACAATTTGTGCTTCGTTGCGGTCGCGGATGACGTGGGGGGTGATCAGGATGACCAGCTCGGTCCGCTCGCGCTTGTCCTGCTCGACCCGGAAGAGACGGCCCAGCACGGGCACGTCCATCAGAAAGGGCACGCCGTTGCGGGTGCGCTCGACCCGTTCGTCAATGATGCCGCCGAGCAGCACGGACTCGCGGTTCTGCACGACCACCGTGGTTTCGGTTTCGCGCGAGGTAAAGCTGGGCGAGTTGGTGTCGCCGAACGAGGCGACTCCGACATCGCTGACCTCCTGGCGAATCTCCATATTGACCAGACCGGCCGAGTTGACCTGAGGCAGGATGGTCAGAATCGTGCCCGTATCCCGGTACTGGATGCTGGACACGATGTTCGCGGTCGCCAGGGTGCTCTGCTGGGTGGAGGTCAGAATCGGCACCTCTTCCCCGATCAGGATATGCGCTTCGCGATTATCCGCGGCGATGACGTGCGGGGTGGCCAGGATGTTTACCCTGGAGCGCGAGTTGACGGCGTTGATGAACGACACAAAATGGTCCTGGTCGGTAATGAAGGAAAAAAGGCCGCTCTGGCCGACATCCACCGCCCGCTTGGCCCCCGCCTGGAGCAGCGCACTGCTGGTAGCATTCCCCCCGGTTGTGCCGAGAATATCCCCTATTTTCCCGGAGGCAAAGGCGTATTCGATGCCGAATTGCAGGTCGCCGGTCAGCCCGATCTCGGCGATGATGGCTTCAATCAGCACCTGCCGGGGAACCACGTCGATCCGGACCAGCACCTCCCGGATTTTATCGTAGTCGCGCGGGGTGGCCAGAATAATCAGGGAGTTCGAGATCTCGTCGGCTACAATGCGGACGACTTCCTTGAAGAGCGGGGTCTCGCCCTCTACGGGCTCGATCAGGACGCTGCTGCTCCCGCCCCCGCGCGAGCCGCGCCCGCCGAGTCCCCCGCCGCCGCGGCCGAGGCCGGTGCCCGAGTCTCCGTCGCCCCGGTCGGCATCCTGGTTGCCCTCCCGGTCGCGCCCGCTGCGTCTCCCGCCGCCGCCACCGCCGTATAAATCACCCAGCACGCTGGCCAGGTCGGCGGCCTTGGCGTTCTCGACCGCGTACACGTAGACGGTGCGCCCCCCGCCCTTTTCGGGCGGCACGTCCAGGACTCTGATCCATTTTTCAATCTGGCTGAAAATCTCCTCGTTAAAGCCGAAGACGACAATCGCGTTCAGCCGGGTGAGCGGAATGATATACAGCCCGCGTTCCTCGGCGCTCTCCGGGGTCACGCCGTAGGGATGGAGGATGCTCGCCAGTTCCTTGCCCAGGTCCTCAACGTTGGCGTGTTCGATGCGGTAAATCTGGGTGTGGAGGGTCCGGAACGTGTCCGTGTCAAACGCGGCGATCAGGTCGCGCAGGCGTTCGACGTTCGAGACCAGATCGACCAGGATGACCATATTGCCGCGCGGGTAGGCCACCACGTCGCCGCCGGGCGAGACAAAGGGCTGCACGATTTCCGTCATTGCGGTGGCCGCGATATGCTCAAGCTTGATCAGCTCGATGACGAATTCGTCCTGCGCGGAGGCGGTGCGGCGCTGGCTGCTTTCGCTCAGCAGGGGCACCTTGGTCTTGGCCTCGCCCACCGGGGCAATATGGTAGATGTCGCCGACCTTGACCGCGGCGATGCCGTGGATACGCAGTATCTGATGGAACAGCGGAAAGAGGTCCTGGCCGTGAATTTTACTGGCCGTCCGCAGGGTGACCGCGCCCTGCACCCTGGGATCGATCGAGTAGTGAATACACAGCCCCGCGGCCAGCCCCTGGATGACCTCCCGGATGTCGGCTCCCTCGAAGTTCAATTCAATGAGTTCGTCCTCGCCAACCGGGACGCATTCCTCGGCCGCGGCCATATCGGCCAGCGCCGGGTCGTCCTCGTCGGACAGCCCGTCTTCGACAAACGGCCCGTCTTCAGACAGCGCGTCGTCGGCCTCCTGCGCGTGGCCCGGAGCCGGCCGGCTCAACAAAAAGCTCAGCATGACAAAACACAGGAGAAGACAAATCCATTCCCCGGCCCGTCCCATTCCCACTGCCCATATCCGCATAGATTCCTGGCTTCCTCTCACTCCGGCCTCTCAACTCTGGCCTCTCAGTCCGACTCAGCCGCCTGGGCCTCTGCGGGCTCTGCCGGCTCTGCCGACTCTGCGGCTTCTCTCGTTCGCTCTCGTTCGGCCCGCCGCTCACGCGCGGCCTGCCGCCGGATCGTGCGCAGGCGGCGCTGCAACTGGCGGATATTCTCCCGAATCTGGGCCGGGTCGTCACCGCCCGCCTCAGCGGCGGCCTGACTCTCGGCCGGCTGTTGGGCCTGTTTCGCGGCGGGTGCTTTCTTGGGGGCCAGCCGGGGCAGGCTCTTGGCTCTTTTACTGCTCAGCAGGGCAAGGGGCAAGGCGACCTCTCCCCCACCGTTCCCCAGGGAGAGGGTGGCCTCGGAGGCGGTCAGCCGGGTGAGGTGATAGAGATCGCCGATCTGCTCTCCCTTCTGTACCCGCGTGACGCGGTTGCCCTGTGAGGAGTCGGACAGAAAGGCCTCTTCCCGGCTTGGAGTCAGCAGGACGCCGACCAGGGTGAGATGCGAGGGCGGCGGGGGCGGTTCGGCGGAAACGACTTGCTGGACCACGACCGGCCGCTTGCGGTCCTCGGAAAAAAGGTCTTTGTCGGTGATCTGTTGGGCCAGGCGCTGGCCGGTCCGGATGGCGCGGGGCGGCAGGGCTGTCGCGGTGCGGTCCTGTGTCCGGGTGCGCGCCGACTCCGGTTGCACGCCGGGCATGGCCCGGCTCCAGGTACTGGCCACCTGCCAGATGATGCCGAGGGCGATGACCGCCAGGACGATATGAAAAAATCGCCGAATACGCATAGTTGCGATTACTCTCCCTTGGCGCGCTGGTCTTTCTTGGCCACCTGAAGGGCCGCTCCCCCCTGCGCGCTTTCCCGCATAATGCCTTCCACCTCAAGCGTAATCGTCAGCGGCGGGCGGGCGGTCTGACGGCGGCGACGGCGGCGCTTGGAGGTGCCGATATCCAAACGGGATACCGCCAGCAGCCAGTCCTCGTATTCCACCCGGGCGAGAAAATCCGCAACCGCCGGCGTGTCGCCCCGAAACGTCATCTGTACCCGCGTCTTGCGCAGGGACCCGAGCGATTTGTCTCGCATGACCTGGGTCGTGACCAGGGTCAGCCCGCTGCGGTCGGCAAAGGTCTGGACCCGTTCCTGCAGCTGGGCCGCGGCCAGAGTCGGGGTTTCACCGGGGACAAGTTTGTCATAGGCCGCGGTAAACTGTTTCTCCAGGAGGCGCATCCGCCGCTGGACTGCGGCGGCGCGGTCCCGTTGCCGCTGCATTTTCGCCAGACGCTGCACGTCGCGCTCAATCCGCTCTTCGAGCTGGGCGGTATAGGCCAGATAGGGGGCAACCACGCCATAGCGGAGAACGACCAGCATCAGCGCGCCACAGGCCAGACCGGCCAGGAGCCGCTCGCGGGCGGAGAGCCGCTGCCAGGCCTCTCGGAGTGCGGCTAGTCGCATGGGTTCACCTGTGCGCCCAGGGTAAAGGTTTCGCCCCGGCTGGAAGTCTTAAAGGGCGCTTTGGGCGCCACGTCCTGCAGGCAGGGCGAGGCTTCCAGGGCGCCAACCAGATCGGAGGCCGAGCCGCTCTTGGCCACGCCCTTGAGTTCGATCTTACCGTTCCTGAAATGAAAGTTGGTGAGGTAAATCTGCTGGGGGATGCGCTCGGACATATCTTTGAGGAGCGGGGTCAGCCGGATGCGGGTCTCGGACCGCAGGGTCTGGAGTTGGGCCTGGAGACGCTGCGCGGCGGCTTCATTATCCTGGACCTGACGCACCGCCGGAGCCAGAGCCTGAATCTGGTCCTGGACACGGTTGAGGGCGCGGCGGTCCTGGATCATAACGGACGCGGCCCAGACCAGGCTCAGCACCAGAATACAGCCGACAAAGACCAGGGTGAGCGGGGAGAGCAGTTTTTCCCGGTGTGCCCGGCTTTCCGCCGGCAGGACATTGACTTCTGCCCCCTCGCCTACAGCCTGGAGGGAAGCGCCGATGGCGGAGCAGGTCTCAACGGACATGGCCCCGTCCGCGGCGACGACCGGAAACTGTTCCTGGGCGGCGTGTGCCAGGTCCCGTTCCGGCTCCACGCTCACGGGCAGTGTGCCGTGCCCGTCCCAGGTAAAGACCGGAATCGTGTCCGGCGCACTGCCGGGGAAGTTCCGGGCAATACTGTGGGCGAGCGTATCGGTCCACGTCCCGGCCTCGGCAACGCGCGCAATCGGCACGGTGTGACTGGCCACGAGCTGCCGCTCGTGCAGAAAGTTCAGCTCCAGATTCCCGTTTTCCTGGGCGGCCAGGACCCGCTGGCCGTGGGCGGCCGGGCAACAGGCCAGCAGCGTGGTGGCGTGGGCGGCGCTGCTCAGGGTGACGCTCTGCGGGCGCAGATTGTGTTCGACCAGGAGGTTGACCAGGGGATCGACGGTCTGGCGGGGAAAACAAAAAATAACGACGCCGAGCCGCCGCTCTTCCCCGCCCTCTTCCGTCGTCACGTAATCGTAATAGATCTCTTCCTCACGGAAGGGCAGCAGGCGTTCGACTTCATAGCGGACGACCTGTTCCAGCGAGCCACGCGCGGCTTCCGGCACGACCAGCCGGCTCACGCTCGCCTCGGTGCGGGGCAGGCACAGGACGGTCTGGTCGGGCAGGGTTTCGATGTCGGCCAGAAAGTCGTCCAGGGCCCAACGGATAGCGGGCAGACGGTCCGCGGCGGTTTCCGGCAGGGGAACGGTCCGGGTCGTTTTCAGCCCGACCTGCAAGAAGCGCTTGGTGCTGTGCACAAAGCTGACCGCGTGCGACCCGACGGCGATGCCGAGGCCGTCACAATAGTCAACCGCGGCAAGGCGCTGTACGCTCGGCGGGAGATTCACCCAAGCCTCCTGTTGTTACCGGTTCTGTTTTCTCTATCCTCGCCTGGGAGCGCGGCCCTCCTGGCCGCCTGCGGGCTGGAAGCCCGCACTCCTGACCCCTGCCTGGGACTCCTAGCCCCCCACCTGGGAGAGCGGCCATCTTGGCCGCCTGCGGGCTGGAAGCCCGCTCTCCTAGTCCCCCTCCCTGGGAGCGCGGCCATCTTGGCCGCCTGCGGGCTGGAAGCCCGCTCTCCTGATCCACCGCCTCCCGCGCTGCGTGGGAAAGCGGCCCTCCTGGCCGCTGGCGGGCTGGAAGCCCGCTCTCCCAGGGGGAGAACAGAACATCTCCCCTCTTGGGGAAAGCGGCCATCTTGGCCGCCTGTGGGCTGGAAGCCCGCTCTCCTGATCCACTGCCTCCCGCGCTGCGTGGGAAAGCGGCCCTCCTGGCCGCTGGCGGGCTGGAAGCCCGCTCTCCCAGGGGGGGAACAGAACCTATCCCCTCTTGGGGAAAGCGGCCTTCCTGGCCGCTGGCGGGCTGGAAGCCCGCACTCCCAGGAGGGGAGCAGAACATATCCCCTCTTGGGAGGGATGCTGCGCTAGCGGCGGGGTGGGTGCTTTTTCGCATCACCGTCTTCCTGTCACACGGCTTATTCGGAACTGAGAATATCGGCATCAATATCGGCACCACCGGTCGTGCCGTCCGCGCCGTAGGACAGCACCTCGAACCCTTTCCCTGCATGGCGGTAGACATAGTCACGGTCCCAGGGGTCCTTGGGCACCTGCTTTCTGAGATAGGGACCGTCCCAACGCTCCACGCCGGACGGCTCCTGGCGAAGCACGGACAAGCCTTCCTCTTCGGTCGGATAGCGGCCGACGTCCAGTTTGAACATCTCCAGCGCGCTGGCGAAATTCTCGATCTGCACCCTGGCGGCCTGGGGCTTGGCCTTCTCGGCCCGGCCCATGACGTTCGGCCCGACCAGGGCCACCAGCAGACCGATGATGACCATCACGACCAGGAGTTCGATGAGCGTAAAACCGGCCTGGCCGGACGGTTGAGTCTGTTGAGTCGGTTGAGTCTGCTGGGTCGATGGGGTCGGTTGGGTCGATGGGGGGGGATTATGTCGCATACGCCTTTTCCTTTCTGCCCGTCTATCAGAGGGGCATATCGTTGATGCTGAAGATCCCGACCAGCATGGCAATGACCACAAAGCCGATGATCAGTCCCATCGTCAGCAACAAGATGGGTTCGACCAGCGAGGTCATTCGCTTGATCTGCCGCTGCGTCTCGCGTTCAAAATAATCGGCCACCTGTTTCAGCATATCATCCAGCCGGCCGGTTTCCTCGCCCACCCCGATCATTTGGAGTGCCAGCGACGGAAAGGCGCCGGTGCGGCCGAGCGGGGCGGCCAGCCCCTGCCCTTCCCGGACACCGGCGCGGACTTCCTTGACGGCCTGACGGATGACGCTGTTCTCGACAACGGCCTCTACCACCTCCAGCGCCTGGAGCAGCGGCACCCCGCTGCTGAGCAAGGTGCTGAGGGTACGGGAAAAACGGCCCACCTCGCGCTTTTGGAGCAAAGAGCCGAGCAGGGGGAGGCGGAGGCGGAAGCCGTCCCAGGCCAGGCGGCCCTGGGGGGTGGCCACGTAGCGCTGCCAGCCAAACACGCCGCCGGCCCCGGCCAAGAGAAAACCCCACCAATAGGAACGCAGCACCTCACTGGTCACCAGCATGAACCGGGTTGACGCCGGGAGGGCCTGGCCGCTGTCGGCAAACAAGCCGGCAAAGCGCGGCAGGATGAAGATGAACATGAAAACAATCGCCCCGGCACCGAACAGGACGAGCAGGACCGGATAGGTCAGCGCCGACTTCACCTCCTCCTGGACCTCCTGGGCGCGCTCCATATACTCCGTCAGGCGTTGCAGCGCCGTCTCCAGGAAGCCGCCGACTTCTCCGGCCCGAACCATATTCAGATACAAGGGAGGAAAGATGGCGGGGTACTGGGCCAAGGCATCGGCCAGCGATTGGCCCTGCTGGACGGTCTTCAGCACGTCGTCCGCCACCCGGCTCAGGGCCGGTTTTGACGCCAGTCCGACCAGGGCTGACAGCGCCCGGTCCAGGGGCAATCCTGCCGACAGCATGGTGGCCAGCTCACGGGTCAGGAGCAGCACGTCGCGCTGCGTGACGCGGCCACTCCAGGGCATATCCGGCAGGGAAAGCTGCCAGTTGCGTGCGGTCTTTGCTTCCCGGCCGTGCGGGAGCGCGACGTTGAGGGGGATATAGCCCTGGGTGTGGAGCCAGGCCACGACCGCACGCTCCTCTGCGGCTTCTCGGACGCCTTCAATCAGCTGTCCTTGGGGTGTGGTGGCCTGGTATTGGAACTGCGGCATTTTTTTGAGTCCGTTGAGTCGATTGAGTCTATGGAGTCTGTTGGGTCTGTTGGGTCTGTTGGGTCTGTTGGGTCATGAACGATAGCGGGGCAGGATATGGGTGCCGAAGAGTTCGAGTTGTTTTCTCAGCTCGGCCCGGGGGAGGAGCCCCTGGTCAAACAGCCAGGCAAACCATTCCGGGTTGGCCGCGTCGGCCAGGGCGTCGATGCCGCGGACCACGTCGTCCACCGGCCCGGCATACAGATAATTCGCCCGGATCATACGCTCAACCGTCCATTCCTCTAGGGGCAGACGTTGCTCCCCGCTCGGATATTCGACTTCATCCTCGGGAAAACGAAACGCTTCCCAAAAACCAAAATGCCCCCAGAAGCGTTTATATCCTACCCCGACCAGACCCTGTTCCGCCAGACGGACGGCCTGCGGGACGGTGTCGGCAAAATATATCTGGCGCAGGACGCCGATATTTGACCCCAACGGCAGCCAGCGTCCGGCCCGGCCGGCCTCTTCGGCATAGATTTGGGCGAGCTGGCGGACCTGTTCGTGGCGCGACAGGAGGATCATGGGAATGACCCCCTCTCGGGCGCACCAGCGGATGGTGGACTCGCTGATGGAAAACGCCTGAAACAGCGGGGGATGGGGTTTTTGGTAGGACTTGGGCACGACGGAGATACGGTGGACGTTGCCCTGGCTGTCCAGTTCTCCCGGCGTGCCGTATTCCCTGGTCCACGGCGCGGGCGGCCAGGGCGTGCCGCTCTCATACGGGTAGGGGTATTCGTAGAATTCGCCCTGAAAACGAAACGGCTCGTCCGACCAGGCCAGCTTGAGAATATGGTAGACCTCTTCAAAGGCCCGCCGGTTGGTCTCGTCCAGGCTGGACTGGTCGCTGGTCGTGGCGGAAATATGCACCTTTTGCGCCATCTGGTTCAGCCAGCGCTGCTGGTAGCCGCGGGCAAAGCCGACAAAAGAGCGCCCCTGGGTCAGTTGATCCAGCCAGGCCGTTGTGACCGCCAGACGCAGGGGGTCCCAACCGGGCAGCACATAGCCGATGGGGCCGACCTGTATCCGTTTGGTCTGCATGGCCACGTACAGCAGAAACTCGGGTGGAGCACCCATCTCGAAGCCTTCGCTATGCAGATGGTGTTCCGGGAAGGCGACCGCGTCAAAGCCCAGCTCTTCGGCAAACTGGGCGAGTTCGACCACCTCCTGAAACATGGCCTGCCAGCGGTCCGAATGCGCGGCAATCGGCCGTAGGGCCTTGCGCTCTTCCAGCGTGGCCGGGATTGAGGGCAGTAAAAACAGCATGAACTTCATGGCGTATCCATTCGGGCCGAAGACGTTACGATTATATACGACTTCCGCCGGACGCGCAGCAGCCGGGCGTTTTGGGTCCCCGGCGGGGGGGGATTGCCGGGAGTGCGGGCTTCCAGCCCGCAAGCGGCCAGGATGGCCGCTCTCCCAGGGGGGGAGCGCAGGCCGGGCAACCACAGGGGGGGGGGAGTGAAGGCCGGGCAACCACAGGGGGGGAGCGAAGGCCGGGCAACCACAGGGGGGAGCGCAGGCCGGGCAACCACAGGGGGTTGCCCCTACGAGATGTCGGGCGGGGCGGTTCCCAGTTCTTCCAGAACCGCGGCGCACAGCAGCGGGAAGAGAATCTCGTGGTGGCCGGTGAGCTGAAAGCCGCGCCCGCCCTGTTGGGTGGGGCGGTGGACCACGTTGACGGTCGGTCGATAGTGCCGAATGAAATCCAGGTCAACCGTGGTCAGGGTGCGGACCGGATGGCCGAGATTCCGTGCCAGCGAGAGCGCTTTCAGGAACACCTCGGGAATGATCACGGCGGAACCCAGGTTGAGAAACACCCCGCCCTCCAACTGGGCGACCACCGAGGTCAGCAGGTGAAAGTCGCGCAAACTGCCCTCCCCGATGGCCCGCCCGTCCACGCTGGGGTGCATATGGATGATATCGGTCCCGATCGCGACATGCACGCAGGCGGGCACATCCAGCCGGGCACACGCGGCCAGTACGCTCAGCGAGGCGTGGGGCAACTGTTCCGCGAGGATACGGTCTCCCACGGCCCGGCCGATACCGACCCCCTGCTGCGTCACCCCGGTGTGCATGGCCGCGTTCAGAAATTCTCCGGTTTCCTGCGCCATGCCGAATCGGCCCGTATCCAGACTGGCGGCGACGTCTTCGGAGGTTGCCCCCTGATAGGCCAGCTCAAAGTCGTGGATAATGCCGGCCCCGTTCAGCGCAATCGCGGCAATAATGCCGCGCTCCAGGAGGTCGATAATCAGCGGGGACAGGCCGACTTTGAGCGGGTGGGCACCCATGCCCAGGACAACGGGCCGCCCGGACCGGACCGCGCTCGCGATACGGCTGGCGACCTCTGCCAGGTCGGGAGCGGCCAGAATACGGGGCAGAGAGCCCAGAAACTCTTTCAGGCTGCCACCCACCCGCCACGGTGTGCCCAGGCCCTGCGCGGCGACTTTGCTGCTGCGCTGACTGAGCGGATAGGTGGCCGCTCGCCTCGGGTCGATGGGGGGGAATTTCATTGCGTCTCAACCCACCCCGGCCCTACGGGCCACCCCTCCAAGGAGGGGATGGTTTTTGCTCCCCTCCCTGGAGGGGTGTATATAGGCCGCCTGCAGGCGTATCCACGTCTCCGTTGTCGAGCCGAAAGCTTTCGCGAGCCGGACCGCCATGTCGGTAGACATGCGGGCGCGGCAATTCACCAGGTTCGAGAGGGCTTGGCGGCTGACGCCGAGCACCTTCGCGCCTTCGGTGACATTCAATCCGAGCGGTTCCAGACAGGACACCCGGACAACCTTGCCGGGGTGTGGCGGATTCTTCATCGACACGGCGGTTCTCCTTTCCGTTAGTGGTAGTCTATCAGTTCCACGTCGAGGATTAAAATTCCAGGTTGCTGCTTGTTTTACGGCTGATCTGACGTAGGGCCTCCCTTCCTTCCCCCCTTCCCTGTGGTGCCAGTTTTTGATACCGCGTGCTAATGAACAAAAGGGCGATACGCACGCTGGAAGCCGTCTTTGAGACGCCCGTTCGTTCTGATGTTCCGTGGAAAAACGTTGAAAGTTTGTTCAAATCTTTAGGCGGGGAGATATCAGAAGGAAAAGGGTCCAGAATTCGGGTCGCTTTGCACGGAGTACGAGCCGTGTTCCATAGGCCACACCCACACAAGGAAACCGATAAAGGGGTCCTCAAGTCTGTGCGACGATTCTTATTGGAGGCAGAGATCAAACCATGATGGCATACAAAGGCTATATTGGGCACGTTGAGTTTGATGACGAAGCGAATGTTCTCCACGGCGAAGTGATCAACATTCGGGATGTCGTCACCTTTCAAGCAACCTCCGTCAAAGAGGTTCATCAAGCATTTCGGGAATCGGTCGATGACTATCTCGACTTTTGCAAGGCTCGGAACGAATCACCGGATAAACCGTTTTCGGGCAAATTTTCCCTGCGTATCCCACCGGAGTTGCATCGCAAGGTCTACATCCATGCAAAACGTGACAGAAAAAGCCTGAATGCATGGGTGTCGGAGACATTAGAAGCAGCAGTGGCCGAGCAATAAACAGTCCATGAGCCAAACATTGATTAACACCCTCCGCTTTACCGACCACCTCAAAGAGGCCGGCTTTGCCGGGCCGCAGGCCGAAGCCCTGGCCCGAGTGCTCAGCGAGGTATGGGGCAACTGTTCCGCGAGGATACGGTCTCCTTTGCTGCTGCGCTGACTGAGCGGATAGGTGGCGGCCTGCCTCGGGTCGATGGGGGGGAATTTCATTGAAGATGGTATGTGTCAAACTTCAGTCGACAATCGCATGACGCCAGCGGCTGCCGGGGTGGCGCTGGCTTACCGTGGTGCGGTCCGTTCGATCAGCGTCCGCAAGGCTTCCCCTTGCTGGTGTAAGGCCAGCATGCTTTCCTCATGCCGCTTCTCGGCAAGGTCCGTTTGGCGTTGCCGGTCGACAGTGCTCCGCTGCATCATCTTCAAGCCGTAGGCAATCAAGCCGCATTGTACCAAGCCTACCAGCCCCGCGACCCCGGCCTGGGTATAGGTTGCCCATAGAGAAGCGTTCTGGAAAGCAATCGTTGCGTTCTGGAAAGCAATCGTCGCTGTCTCAAACTCACTCATAGGCTCGTTTTCTCCCATGCCCAATCCTGTGTCAAGCCGATGGTCAGCGCGGCTATCGTCCTGTCTTGGGAATTTCATTGCGCCCTAACCCACCCCGGCCCTGCGGGCCACCCCTCCGAGGAGGGGATAGTTTTCTGCTCCCCTCCCTGGATGGGTGATGCAACTTACATGACTCGGCGGCTCCGCGCTCCCCTGCGCCGTGCCGGTCTGCGACAGGGGGCCAGGAGTGCGGGCTTCCAGCCCGCAGGCGGCCAAGATGGCCGCGCTCCCAGGAAGTCGCTGCTTGCGGACCACATTGGTATCGAGCAACCATCCCGTCACAACTCAACCTCACGGACCGGACTCCGAACCCCGTCTCCACCGAAGGTGATACGGCTCAGCGGAGATTGGGACAGGAGTTCGTGTAAGCTGCCCGATTGCTCCCGTGCCTGGAGGGCTTCGAATGTGTCTGCCGCGACGATGACCACGGCATCTTTCCCGTGAACCGTGACCCGTTGTGGCTGCCCGGACGTGGCAAGGCGAACAAGTTCGCTAAACTTTGCCTTGGCCTCTGCCAGCTTCCAGCCGGGAGTCCGCGCCGGGCCGGTCTGCCTGGCTTGGCGAGATGTATTCAAGAGTGATTCTCCTCGTCCTTGCCCCGGTCACTCGGGCTCGACCGTCTCGTTACCGACCCGCTCGAAGGCCACGATCCCTGCATCGTCGGTCGTCAAGTAGGCATGCGTGCCGTCGGGGCTTGCCGCCATGCCGCGCACGAAGCCGAAGTCGGGCAGATGGTTGTTAAAACGATCCTGCTGCCAGTTCGCGACATAGTCGGTCGCTTCGAGCTCGCCGGTTTCCAACCGCCATTGCACGCTGAAGGCGGAACTGGTGCAAAAGGCATCCACCGCCGGCAACCCGTTTCGCGCGGCGGCGAATTGACACCCGGTCCCCTCCGACTGCGACGCGTTCCCAAATGGCGGCAGGGTGTCGAGGAATTGCGGGTTCGAGGGGTCGTCCAGTTGGAAGAGGGTCGTCTGGTTTCCAAATTCGTCGAAGACGAACAAGTGGCGGTCATCGTCGCTGATCGCCATGGCTTCGGCTCCCCACAACCCTTCGACCGTCCCAACCTGCGCGAGTTCGCCGGTTCCCGGATTGCGCTTAAAGACGAGCAGCGCATTCCACGTCAGCACATACACGTGACGGCCGCTGTTGGAGATCAATGCGCTCATTATGGCAGCATCGATTTCCACGGTCTGCACCAGCCCGAGACTGCCCCCCGTGGTGTTGAATAAGATTGGGAAATCGAAGGCGAGGACTTGTGATTCTCCCTCCCGGCGCCCAAATACATAGAGGAACGATCCCCCGGGGTCCATGAGCACATCGCCGCAAAGAGTAGCGCTCTGGGCGGAACCGATTATCGTGAGTGTGCCCGCATCCCTGAGCGTCCGGTGGGTTCCATCCACGGGCGAGAATCTGCGCCAGGTTCCACAGTCGTGGGCGTACAGCTCTTCCCTGTGTGGGTCCCAGATCAGCGCGCTATCCGACACATTCCCCTCCAGGGACTGGACGAGCGCCAGATCGCCGGTTTCGGGGTTCCGTTCGAAAACCTGCAGCCCGCGCGCCGTGCCCACATAAAGCGCCGTGCCAGTAGTGTTGAACGCCACGTCTCCCGGATCGGAGAGTGCGACCGGGTTGCCGTTTGCGTCCGAGGCGCCGTCCTCCAAACGCCCGGCGTATCTGAGCCACACCGGGGGTTCGGCCTCGCCCCAGCGCAGGGTGAATTCGTCGCCCGTGGCGTCGCCCGTGAACCCGAGCCGGATCGTGTAGCGCACCCCCGCCTCCGCCTGGAATACGACTGCGCCGGCGTCGGACGCGATGCCGGTGAACTGACTCGTCCCGATCAACTCCAGCGAGCCGAACCCGTCGCCGGCGTCTCTGTAGACGGCCAATGTCCAGGGCGCGTCGGGTTCGTCAATCCAGAAACGATACCAACCGGCAGCGGGCGCCGCAAAGGTCCACCACAGGGACGAGTGGCCCAGAACGCCGCCGCGCTCGCCGCGTTCCGCCGTCGCAAACACGCTTGATCCCGTCACCGAGCCGCTGGCATCCGTGAGGGAGACCGCACCCGTCAGCGCGTCGTTCGACGGCGTCGGTCCCCACACCAGCGTTGCGGTCGCCGGCCCAAACCAGAATGCTCCGAGGTCGCCGTTCTGAAAGCCCACCGAAATCCAGTAGCGTCGGCCCTGGACGGCGGCAAAAGTGAACTCGGTCGCCGTGGTGTCCGGCCCGGTCGTGGCAACCAACCGTAATGCTCCGAGGGTGTCGCCGGTGAACACCGACACCAGCAACTCGGTGAAATCCGTCTCCGTGAGCCGCCACGTGTAGCGGCCGTCCTGCGGTGCCGTCCACACCCACCAGCCCGTTCTGATACCGCTTTCGATGGGCTCGTTGGGTTCCACGGTCGCGTGAACATCGGCTCTGACAAGATGCGACGACGAGAGCGTACTCGCGATTTCTTCGGCTCCCTGGAGATCGTCGTTGGCCGCTCCGCGCTCGGTCGTCTGCCAAGTCAACTCAAAGGCTCCGCCGGCGGCATAGGCGTTGGAGGCGGCGACTGCGATGCGGTATTCCTGGCCGCTGCCTGCCGGAAACGTGGCCGAAGCGTGCGGCAAGCCCGAAACCAGCCGCAGTTCGGAGAGACTGTCGCCGACGAACGCGAGCACGTGCAGGTTCTCGTTGCTCGACGCAAACTCCCAGGCGCCATCGCCGGGCGCCGTCCAGCGATACCAGACGGTGGCCGCCAGCGTTCCGAACAACTCGCCCGGTTCCAGGGTGGCGCCCTTGTTGTTCCCTGCGACACCGCCCTCGGCGCCGGCCAGGGCAACACTGGCAGCGAAGGCGTCGTTGGCGGGCCGCGGTCCCTGGGACCAGCGGAGGATCAGCGGAACGCTTCTGCCGTTGTGACTCACCCGGACTCGATAGGTTTGCCCGGCCTCAGCGAAAAACTCGACACCCCAGGGGCCTGATGCCACCCGCTTGAGGGCGGTGATCCGATCACCTTGGAACACCGTGATATTGACTGCGCTCGCGTCCCGGACATCCGCATCCCGGCTGGCACCAAACCGGGCTAAACGATCGGCCGGGGCCGTCCAGAGATACCAGGCAGAACCACTCGGGCGTCCATGGTAGGGATCGAACACCGGTTCCCCCACCTCCGGCAGCGCGAGCAGCAGATCCAACACACGGGAACCCTCTTCGCCTTCCAGCGCGGCGGCGGCCGCGAATGCCGTGTTCGCGGGCGGTTCGGCTTCGGGAGCCTCGGACTGGTCTGCGTCGTGCGTTCGGACCAGGACCGACATCGAAGCGGCCCGCGCGTTCCAGGCGCTCGCCGTGAAGTAGAGGCGCGCCGCACCCTCGCCCCGGTTTGCAACCCTGAGCGTGACTTCCTGAGACTCGCCGGCGGCGATTTCGCCCAGCGCGATGGCCGAACCGAGATCGCTCCACTCCTCACCGGACACAAGGCCGTCCTCGCGAGTCGCCTGCGCGTCCCGGATCGCTATGTGACAGTTGGGAGAGCCGCTGGCATCGCGGCAGTCCGCAGCCAGCTACGTCCCGGCGGCGATGTAGGCGTCGGCTGTCAGCGTCAGTGTCAGTTCGTCTCCGCTGTGGAGGACGGCCTTGTCCGCGTCGATGTTGAGTTTCGGCGTGGATGCGCCGCGGATGACGGTCCAGGCCAGGGCGGCGCGGGGCGCGGCGGTATAGACGCGCTGTGACACGACCTTCGCCCGGTAGGTTCCGGCCGGTGGGTTCCTCACGATGACCCACTCCACATTGTCCGTGCGGGAGATCGACGAATACTCCCCGCAGGCCCCCGCTCCGCAGTCGCCGTCCCGGTCCAGCCACAGGTCCAGATCGTTCAGCACGGCGCTGGCGATGGTGTCCGTGGGCGGCTCGTCCCAGGTCATGACCAGGTCCAGGCGGCTGGCGCCCGCCGGCACGACGATGTCGTGATAGGCGTATTCGCCGTCTTGCAGTTCGGATATCGCACCGCCGCTCGTCCAGCCGTCTCCCCGGTCCCGGTTGAGCACGCTGGTGCGGGCCGATGCCTTGCCCAGCCCGTACCGGGCTTGCAGCGCTCCCGGTCCGTTGGAGTTGTCGGCGGGGAACCGTATCGGGTCCTCCAACCACGGGTCCGGCTTGATGGCGCTGGCCATCAAGCGCGCTCGTGTCAGGGCGGGCTGTTCCCGGTGGGCCGGGGCCGCGTCCATGAGCAGGGCTGCCACGCCGGCGACCGCGGGCGACGCCACGCTCGTGCCGCTGGAGCTGACGTAGGCTCCCCGGCTCCCCCCGCCCCGTGCCGAGTGGAGATCGACACCCGTCGCAACAACCTGGGGGGCCAGTCGTCCGTCCGCGGTCGGGCCGTGGCTGCTGAAAAAGGCGAGTTCGCCGCTGTCCAGCACCGCGCCCACGGCCAGGGAGTTCTTGGCCGCGGCGAAATCTGAGAAGCCGTGAATATCACTGTTTGCCTGGGCTACGACGTAGAGCTGGCGGTGGCCCCAAACGATGGAATCGAGCTTGCGCTGGTCGACGGTTCTCCCTTCGAATATCAGGGCGCTCTCCCCCAGGCTCATGTTGACGATCAGGGGTTTGACCCGGGCGGCGCTCCATCCCGCCTCCGGGCAGCCTGACGGTCTGGCGAGGAAGTCCATCCCACGCATGATGCTGTCTGCGAAACCGAAGCCCTCATGGGAGAGTACCTTGGCGAAACGGATATGCGACACCAAAGGCGCCATGCCGGCGAAACGCGGGTCGGCGGAGCCGTTCCCGACGATGGTGCCGGTGACATGGGTGCCGTGCCCGTCAGCGTCCACCCACAGGTCCAGAGCGTCGATCCTGGGTTCGAAATAGACGAAGTTGGCGCCGCAAATGCTCTCCCGGTTCGAGACAATGTCCACATGGTTGATGTTGAGCCCCGTATCCATCACGCCGATGGGAACGGACGCCCCGCCGATGCCGGAGAAGAGCCGGGAGGAAGGCTGGTAGAGTCGGAGCGCATCGGCCCCCATGGCGGGAACGGCGGTGTCGTGGGCGGCTTCCACAAGGCCGATCGGTTCAACGGCCAGCACAAAATCCGCCTCGGCGAGGGTGGCGAGAGTGTCGGTGCTGACGTTGGCCGTGTAGACCCGGATGTCCGAATCGAAACGGCCAACCACAGCACCGAGACCTTCCAGCGCGCGCCGCCATTGGCCGCCGGGATCATCCGTCATCAGGGTGATGAACACCGGCAGTTCTTCACCACCCGGCCGGGTCAGCGCTTCGTCGGCCAGCCCCTCGGCGATCTTCCGTTCCGGGGGGACCGCGCCCAGCCCATCGACAGACGGCAACTCCGAGACCGCTCGGAGGCGGGCCGGGTCGCCCGGCAGCCGGGCGCGAACCAGATCCCCCGCCGAGCCGAGGACCTCCCCATTCAGCCCGTTGAGCGCTTGTCTGAGATCGTCCAGGCTCGCGCCGGGGGCGAGGCGCAGCCATCCGAAGGACCAGTCGCGCCCCGCCGCGGCCGCCTGGCTGACCAGCCGGTCGAACGCCTCGGGGGTCCCCAGCCAGTCGTGGTCCGCACGCTCATATGCGGCTTCGTCCTCGCGCTCCACCCGTGCCTTGGACATATCGCCGTGCGAGACGACGAACGAATAGCCGTCAGGCGGCTGGACGGGGGCATCCGGGAAGGGGGTGTCTCCCCCGGCCGGCGTTTCGGATTCTCTCGGCGCCGCCTCTACGCGTGGCTCCCGGACCGTCCCTCGGCTGTGGGCGCTGACCTGCGCCATTGCCGCATCAATCACCAGCCGCTCGGCGGATTCCGGGCGGGTTTGCGGGGGGTCCTGGGGCGGCGGTTTCGACACCAGCATGGCGACCACCAGGCCCACCGCGGTCAGCAACAAGAGAGTTCGACCTCTCCTCATCACGATCCTCCTCTCAGAACTCCCTCTCTCGTATCACACCGTCCCGGGAGGGGTACCGCCCCCGAACGCGCGGTTTTTCACGCTTCACTCTCCGGGCGCCCGGCCCCGTAGAGGCGGCGGTCAACCATCTCGCAGATCACGTGGCCGATGAGAATATGCGTTTCCTGAATCCGGGGAGTGACGGTTGTGGCCGCGACGCACAGACAGTGATCGACCAGGGCGGCCATAGCTCCCCCATTCCCGCCCGTCAGCCCGATGGTCGGCATGCCGATGATGCGACAGGACTCAAGGCCGCGCAGCACGTTTGCCGAGTTGCCGCTTGTCGAGAGCGCGATGGCGACATCATTGTCTTTGCCAAGCGCCTGTATTTGCTTGGCAAAAATATCGGCGGGACCGTAGTCGTTGGCGATCGAGGTCAAAGCCGAGGAGTCGGTTGTGAGCGCAATCGCCGGCAGCGGGGGGCGATCGATCAGGTAGCGATTCACGAACTCGGCGGCCAGATGCTGGGCGTCGGCCGCGCTGCCGCCATTCCCGAACAGGAGAATCTTGCCACCCGCGCGCAGCGTCCGTATGACGGTGTCGGCTGCGGCAATCAGTTCGCTGCTCTGCGTCCGCAGGAAGTCGGCTTTGGCCTCGATACTCGCCTGAAAAATCCGGGTGATTTCTTCCTTCATGAGTAAGGCTGCCGATTCTAAGCGGCCACCGGGAGGGCGTCAAGCAAACGGACACAAAAGTCAACCTCACTCAATGAGTTCCCTCTCTTTAGCCTTCCTCCAGCTCGGCCCTGGCTTCAACCAAGCGCTTCATATTCTTTGGGCTTCTGAGGAGGTAGGCCGTTTCTTCCAGAGCCTGATAATCCTCCATGGAAATCATCACGACCGCTCCTTCCCCCTTCCGGGTAATAGCGACGGGAGCGTGATCATTACAGACTCGCTCCATGGTTTTCGCCAGACTGTTTCGAGCCGCAGTATAACTGATACTGTCCATTCTGCCCTCTCTCTGCCGGTACCGGAACCGTGCCTCACGGTAACGACGGATACCGGGGGCGTCAACCGATGCGGGCGGGGGACTCTTCAAGGGGAACTGGGCAGGCACAGGGGCCTGCCCCTACGGGAGGTGCTGCGCAGCGGCGGGGTGGGTCTATTCGGACGTGCGTATCAGGAACCCACCCCGGCCCTTCGGGCCACCCCTCCGAGGAGGGGAAGAAAAGAGGCAGGAGTCTTGACACTCCCCGGTGAGGTCGGTATTAGAACGACTAGAAAATTTCCCCGGTCTCAATGGCGGAGGGGCCACACCCGTTCCCATCCCGAACACGGTCGTTAAGCCCTCCAGCGCCGATGGTACTGCAGTGGAATGCTGTGGGAGAGTAGGACGAGGCCGGGGTTTTTCTTTTTCCAGGTTGCTCTCCCGGCTTTGTTGGATGGAGGGGCAGACGATAATCCTGAGCGGGCGTAATTCAGTGGTAGAATGCCAGCTTCCCAAGCTGGACGTCGCCGGTTCAAGTCCGGTCGCCCGCTTTTTCGTCCTCATGAGTCAACATGCCACCCTCCGCGTCGGAGGATGTATGTCCTCGTTTTCTCAGGTGAGCTGTGATGCGGACAGTCAGATGCCCGGTGTGCCGTAAGGAAACGGCCTGGCAGGACAATGTCTACCGTCCCTTTTGTTCGGAGCGCTGCCGGACGCTGGACCGTGGAGCGTGGGCGAGCGAGACCTATCACATCCCTGGTGAACCTGCCGACCCGACACCCGCAGAGGACGACCATGAGTAACCGGGTCCTCCAAAGACCGGCGATGTTGGCACGGTTCCTCATGGCAACCGAACCGCCCAAGATGTAAGACCTTCGCGCGCGTCAGGCATGGCGATTCATCCAACAGCCGTTATTTCCCCCCAGGCCGACATTGACCCCGGCGTTGACATTGGTCCCTATGTCGTGATCGACGGCGCCGTCCGGGTCGGACGCGGAACGCGGATTCTGGCCCATGCCGTCCTGACCGGCTGGACGGAAATCGGCCAAGACAATGAAATCCATATGGGCGCGGTCATCGGCCACGTTCCGCAAGACGTGTCGTACTCGGGCGCAAAAAGTTTTCTCAGGATCGGCCACCGCAACATCATCCGTGAGCACAGTCAAATTCACCGCGGGACGCAGCCCGAGAGCGCAACCGTTATCGGCAACGATAATTATCTCATGCAGCACGCCCATGTCGCGCATAACTGCCGGTTGGGCAATCAGACGATCATTGCCGGCGGCGCGCTCCTGGCCGGGTATGTCGAAGTCGCGGACCGGGCTTTTGTGTCGGGCAACTGTGTGGTGCATCAGTTTGTCAGGATCGGGACCCTGGCCCTGCTGCGGGGACTGTCCCGGACCAGTCGGGATGTCCCGCCCTTCTGTATTATGGACGGCACCCATACCGTGCGCGGCTTAAACGTCGTCGGCCTGCGGCGGGCCGGCTTCGACCGGGAGCGGATCGCCGCCCTGCGGCGGGCGTTTGCGAGCCTGTTCCGCCGGCGGGGCAATATGCGTCACCAGGTCGAACGCCTGTTGGAGACCGATCCGTCTCGGGATGTCCGGACCTTGCTGGATTTTATCCGGAACTCGGAGAGGGGGGTGTGTTTTGGGCCGCGGCGCTCTTCCGGGCCACAGCACGGGGGCCAATCTGAAGAGGAGTGACAAGGCGGCGACCGGATTCGAACCGGTGAATGGAGGTTTTGCAGACCTCTCCCTTAGCCACTTGGGTACGCCGCCGCGTCGGTGCTGCTCTGGAGCAGGGTGTGCTAATCTACCCTGCCCCTCACGTGGTTGCAAGACCTTTTTGGATGCAGGGGTCGAGCGCCTCCTGGAGCGCACGAAATGAAAAAGAAATCCCCATCGGGAGAAATCGGCTGGTTCATCTCTCTCCCCACAGTAGATGTGTGATGCGAAAAGGAACCCACCCCGGCCTTCGGCCACCCCTCCGAGGAGGGGATATGTTCTGCTCCCCCCCGCTTCCCCTCCCAGAAACGGCAGCATATTCGTACAGTTCAACCGGCCCCTCTTTGGTCGCTGCCGAAGTTCTGATAGCACTGCGCTCATGATTGAACGTTACACCCGCCCGGCCCTGCGTAAAATCTGGTCGGAGGAGAACAAATTTGCCACCTGGCTGGAGGTCGAACTGCTGGCGTGCGAGGCTCTGGCCGAGCGTGGCGACATCCCGGCGGACGTGATCCCGCAGCTGAGGCAACGCGCCCGGCTTGATATTGGCCGCATGCAGGAGATCGAAGCCGAGGTCAAGCACGATGTGGTGGCCTTTGTCACGGCTGTGGCGGAAAGCGTCGGCCCGGAAGGACGCTACCTGCATCTCGGCCTGACCTCGTCGGATGTGATTGATACCGGCTTTGCCGTGCAGCTGTGCGAGGCAACGGATGTGATTCTGGCCGACCTGGATGCCCTGCTCGACGTGCTACGGCGGCGTGCCCAGGAACATCGACACACGGTTATGATCGGCCGCAGCCACGGCGTGCATGCCGAGCCGATTACCTTTGGTCTCAAAGTCGCCCACTGGTTCGCCGAGATGGAGCGCAGTAAGGCCCGTTTGGAGCACGCCCGCCGCGAGGTGGCGGTCGGCAAGACCTCGGGCGCGGTCGGCACGTATGCCAATATCGACCCCGCGATCGAAGCCTTCGTGTGCGCGCGCCTGGGGCTGGTGCCGGAAACCATTGCCACCCAGGTGGTCCCGCGCGACCGGCATGCCTCGTTTTTCTCGACTCTGGCGGTGATCGGCAGCTCGCTCGACCGGATCGCGACCGAGCTGCGCCATCTGCAACGCACCGAAGTCTTTGAGGTTCAGGAACCGTTTAGTCCCGGCCAGAAGGGCTCGTCGGCCATGCCGCATAAGCGTAATCCGTGGCAGTTGGAAAATGTGAGCGGCTTGGCTCGCCTGCTGCGCGGCTACGCGCTGTCGGCCCTGGAGAACGTGCCCCTGTGGCATGAGCGGGATATCAGCCACTCCTCGGTCGAGCGGGTGATCGGCCCGGACGCGACCACGCTGCTCGACTTTATGCTGGCCCGGCTGACCGCGCTGGTGGACCGGCTGGTGGTGCATCCCGAGCGGATGCAGGCCAATATGGCCGTGCTCGGGGAAGCGATTTATTCCGAACATCTGCTCCTGGCCCTGATCCGCAAGGGCATTTCCCGCGAAGAGGCCTATCGCTGGGTCCAGCGCAACGCCATGAAGGTCTGGGAGCATCAGGCCTCTTTTGCCGCTGAGGTGCGCCAGGACCCGGATATTACCCGGCTGCTGGAGCCGGCAGAAATCGATCAACTCTTTGACGCTCGCCACGCGCTGCGGCATACGGAGCGTATCTTTGAGCGTGTGTTTGCGCGGTCGGAATGAGGGAGAGAAGTGGAGAGGAAAGAGTGTGGGACAGAGAAACCCACCCCGGCCTTCGGCCACCCCTCCGAGGAGGGGATAGGAAAAACTCCCCTTCTTGGAGGGGTGATGCGTATTGTTTCGTGGGTCCTCGGAGGGGCGGGGCTCCAGGAGTGCGGGCTTCTAGCCCGCAAGCGGCCAAGATGGCCGCTCTCCCAGGAGGCGGTTCCTGTCTGCGGCAGGGGGCCAGGAGAGCGGACTTCCAGCCCGCAAGCGGCCAGGATGGCCGCTCTCCCAGGAAGCGGGAGGGCGAGCGGCCCGAGGCGGAGGCCGGGGTGGGTTTGAGCGTGGGCAGTGAAGAGTGAAGCACGGTGGGAGCGGAGCATGCTGGCCAAGGTCTACGTCACGCCGAAAAAAGCCATTCTCGACCCCCAGGGAAAAGCCATTGCGCAGTCCCTGCACGCCCTCGACTACGCGGAAGTCAGCGAGGTCCGCATGGGCAAGTATCTGGAGGTCCGGCTGACGGGCCTGTCGAAACCGCAGGCCGAGCAACGCGTCGAAGAGATGTGCCAACGCCTCTTGGCCAACCTCATCATTGAAGACTTTCGCTTTGAGATTGTCGAGGAGTAACAGCGAGTGAAGTGGGGTGTCGTCACCTTCCCCGGCTCGAACGACGACCGGGACTCCGTCTACTGCCTGGAGCGCGTGCTCGGGCAGGAGGCGGTCGCGTTGTGGCATAAGGACCAGGATTTACACGGTGTCGAGGCGATTGTGCTGCCGGGCGGGTTTTCCTATGGCGACTATCTCCGCTGCGGGGCGGTCGCCCGCTTCTCGCCGGTCATGTCCAGCGTGATGGCCTTTGCCCGAGCCGGTGGGCCGGTGCTGGGCATGTGCAACGGGTTTCAGATTCTGTGTGAGAGCGGGCTCCTGCCGGGGGCGCTGGTCCGTAACCGTTCGCTGTCGTTTATCTGCGAGTGGGTTTCCGTCCGGGTGGAAACGACCCGGACCCGTTTTACGGCCCGATGTGCGGCGGGCGAGTGTCTGTCCCTGCCGATTAAACACGGTGAGGGCTGTTATGTGGCGGACGAGGCGACCCTCAAGGCCCTCCAGGATAACGAGCAAATCGTCTTCCGCTATGTCAACCGGGCCGGCGAGGCCCTGGAGTCGGCCAACCCGAATGGGGCCGTGCAGAATATCGCCGGGGTCACCAACGCCGGCGGGAACGTGGTCGGCCTCATGCCCCATCCCGAACATGCGGTCGAAGCCCTGCTGGGGGGTGAGGACGGGCGTAAACTCTTTCGCTCGGTCTTTGCGTAGCCCTATGGCATCCATACCGGTTGATCTCCAGCTCGCTCACGACCACGGCCTGTCAACCGACGAGTACGACCGCATCGTCCGGACCCTCGGACGCACCCCGACGTTCGAGGAATTGGGCGTGTTCTCCGTGATGTGGTCGGAGCACTGTAGCTATAAAAGCTCCCGGCGCTTTTTGCGGCGTCTGCCCACAACCGGACCGGCCATATTGCAGGGGCCGGGTGAGAATGCCGGTATCGTCGATATCGGCGACGGGCTGGCCGCAGTCTTTAAGATCGAAAGCCATAACCATCCGTCTTTTATTGAGCCCTATCACGGTGCCGCCACCGGGGTGGGCGGTATCTTGCGCGATGTCTTTACCATGGGCGCCCGCCCGATTGCCTCGCTGAACTCGCTCCACTTCGGGGCGGTTGAGCATCCGCGCACATCCCATCTGCTCGGGGGTGTGGTGAGAGGTATCGGCGGGTACGGGAACAGTGTGGGTGTCCCGACCGTCGGCGGCGAGGTGTATTTCAACCCCGGCTATAACGGCAATATCCTGGTCAACGCTTTTACCCTGGGCATTGCCCCGGCTGATCGGATTTTCCGGGCGACGGCCGCGGGCGTGGGAAATCCGGTGATCTATGTGGGCTCCCGGACCGGCCGGGACGGTATTCACGGCGCGAGTCTGCTGGCCTCGCGGGAATTCGATGACAAGTCCGAAGATCTCCGGCCGGCCGTCCAGGTGGGCGACCCGTTCACCGAGAATATCCTGATTGAAGCCTGCCTCAGCCTCATGCAGCAGGACCTGATTATCGGGATTCAGGATATGGGGGCCGCCGGCCTGACCAGCTCGTCGGTTGAAATGGCCGACCGGGGCCAGGCCGGCATCGTCCTGGACCTGGACACCGTCCCGACCCGCGAAGCCGGCATTACCCCCTACGAATTGCTGCTGTCCGAGTCTCAGGAGCGGATGCTGATCGTCGCCAAGGAGGGCTGTGAAGAGGCCGTCAAGGCGGTGTTTGCCACCTGGGACCTCCAGGCCGTCGTCATTGGGGAAGTCACGGACGATGGCCTGTTCCGCACGACGTGGCGGGGAGAGGAAGTCGTCCGCATTCCGGTCTCCGCCCTGACCTCGCAGGCTCCGGCCTACGAACGCCCGGCGTCCAGACCGGCCGACCTGACATCGAAACAACAGCTGGACCTCAGCGCCCTGCCGCTGCCCACCGACTATGCCGCCGTGCTGACCTCCCTGCTCACCACGCCGAATCTTGCCAGTAAGGAGTGGGTCTACCGGCAGTACGATTTTCTGGTGGGTGGGAATACGGTGGTCCAGCCCGGCTCGGATGCGGCCATCATTCGGCTGAAGGAGTCGGACAAGGGGCTGGGCATCAGTGTCGATTGTAATAGCCGCTACTGCGCGCTCGACCCTGAGCGGGGAGCGGCGATTGCGGTCGCCGAGAGCGCGCGCAACCTGGCCGTCAGCGGGGCCAGGCCGGTGGCCCTGTCCGACTGCCTCAATTTTGGTAATCCCGAGAAGCCGGAGGTGATGTGGCAGTTCGTCCAGGCCATTGACGGTATGCGGGCGGCCTGCGAAGCCCTGGAGGTTGCGGTAGTCAGCGGCAACGTTAGCTTCTATAATGAAACCGATGGTCAGGCCATTCCTCCGACTCCGACCGTTGCCATGGTCGGGATTATGGACACGGTCACGCAACATGCCACCCAGTGGTTTAAGCACCCGGGCGACCGCATCGTCCTGTTGGGCGAAACGCACGAAGAACTTGGCGCAAGCGAATATCTGGCCACGATCCATCACCAGGAGTGCGGCCGGCCCCCGCGGCTTGACCTGGAACGGGAAAAGCTCCTCCAGCGAGTCTGCCTCCAGGCCGCCCGGGCCGGGCTTTTTTCCTCGGCCCACGATGTGGCGGAAGGCGGGCTAGCCGTGGCACTGGCAGAGGCGTGTATCAGCCACCCTCAGCAGACACTCGGAGCACGGGTGACCCTGACGGGCGACCTGCGCCCGGATGCCTTACTTTTTGGAGAGAGCCAATCGCGGGCGGTCGTTTCGGTTCGACCGCCCGACTGGGAGCGGCTCGAAGCGCTGCTCCGCACGAGCGCATTGCCGTTTAGCGTCTTGGGTGAGGTTGGCGGGACGGACCTCGAAATTGTCGGTTATATGAAAATCGCAACAGCCGCCCTCCGCCAGCAGTGGCAGACGGCGCTGGCCCAACAGTTGACACATGAGTAAACGTGCCACCATCTGCCGGTCTGTTGCAGGGCACGTTCACTCATTCTGAGCGGGGAGGGATAGCGTGGTACACGACGCAGCCGGTGCGGTGTTCGATGGGTTCCACGAAGAGTGCGGAGTCGTGGGCGTCTATGGTCATCCGGAAGCGGCCAACCTGGCCTATCTGGCCTTGTATTCCCTGCAACATCGGGGACAGGAGTCTGCCGGCATTACCTCTTCAAACGGCCAGACCCTGCTGACGCATAAAGGCATGGGGCTGGTGGCCGATATTTTTGATGAAAAGCGGATTCGTCGCCTGGAAGGAACCAGCGCCATTGGCCACAACCGTTATTCCACCGCAGGGTCAACCATGCTCAAGAACACCCAGCCCCTGCTGGCCAAGTATACGCTTGGCTCGGTGGCGATTGCGCATAACGGCAATCTGGTCAATGCCGAAGAGCTGCGCGCCCGGCTCGAATCGGGCGGCTCGATTTTTCAGTCCACGGTCGATACCGAGGTCATCCTGCATCTCATTGCCGCCTCGCAGGCCGGGCAGCCGGTTGACCGCATTATCGATGCCTTGTCCCAGGTACGGGGGGCCTATTCCCTGGTCTTTCTGAGCGAGGATCATATGGTTGCGGCGCGCGACCCCTACGGGTTTCGACCGCTGGTGCTGGGGCGCGTCAAACACGCGGGTCGGACGGGCTATGTGGTCGCGTCCGAGACCTGCGCGCTGGACCTGATTGGGGCGCAGTATGAGCGGGAAGTCCAGGCCGGAGAGGTCATTCTGTTTGATGCCCACGGCATGACCTGCTATAGCCCGTTTCCGCAGGCGCCGTCGGCCCGCTGTATTTTCGAGCATGTCTATTTTGCGCGACCGGACAGCACCATGTTCGGACAGAATGTCTACCAGGCGCGGAAGTCGTTCGGCCGGCAGTTGGCGCGCGAGGCTCCGGTCGAGGCGGATGTCGTCATTCCCGTTCCGGACTCCGGGGTGCCCGCGGCCTTGGGCTATGCCGAAGAATCCGGACTGCCGTTTGAAATGGGCCTGATCCGTAACCACTATGTGGGCCGGACGTTCATTGAACCTCAGTCGTCCATCCGCCATTTCGGGGTGAAGGTCAAACTCAACGCCCAGGCTGATATTCTGTGCGGTAAACGGGTCGTGGTGGTGGACGACTCCATTGTGCGCGGGACGACCTGTCGGAAAATTGTCAAAATGATTCGTGCGACCGGTGCCCGAGCAGTCCATTTGCGGATCAGCGCCCCACCGACCATCGCCCCCTGCTTTTACGGGGTGGATACGCCGACCAGACGGGAATTGATCGCCTCCTCCCATTCGGTCGAAGAGATCAGCCGCTACGTCACCGCCGATAGTCTGGCCTATCTGAGCGAGGCAGGCATGTACGCCGGCCTCCAGGTCAACGGGAACGGCTTTTGCGATGCCTGTTTTACCGGGCGCTACCCGCTGGCGCTGGGGAGCCGTCCCAAAGGCAGCCAGCTCTCGCTGTTCGGCGAACGGGCGTAGGGTCGAAGGGCTGAGGCGGCAGCCCAGCCAATCTCGGAGATTGTCGTTTGCGAGAGGCTATTCAGAAGCGAGGGACTCTATCCGCAGGCCCGCAATACGTCCGAAGTGATTGCTATTATTGGTGAGCACGGTCAGGCCATGCCGGAGCGCTGTTGCCCCGATAAGTAAATCGATATCCCCAGGGAGATTGCCCGCTTGTCGCAGACGGCTCCGTTCTTTCCCAAACAATCGACAGGTTTCCTCATCGAGTCCAAGCACCGTGACCCATTGGAGGAAGTCCTGAAGGTCTGCCTCTCTTTTCCTCGGGTCGCGTGCCCCATACAAGCCGTCATAGAGTTCGGCCAGCGTCGCCACGGAAATCGCCAAGCTCTCGTTTTCAAGCGCATCAAGGCGTTTGACGATAGCTTGGCGGCCCTTGAAATAATGGACTACCCAGTCTGTATCAATGAGATATTGGAGACTCACAATTCCGGAGCCGGACGGGAGGGACGCAAGCGCAGGGCGTAAATTTCCTCAATCATGGCGTCTGTATCCATGTCCTTCCACGCTCCGGCAGCACGCCGAAATGCTTCTTTGCGTCCCTGTACGGATTCATGGCCATTCGCTTCGGACGAGCGTTGCAGATAGACATCCACGGCTTCACGGAGCGCTGTAGAGAACTCTTTACCACTCTCAGCGGCGAGTGTGTTCAACACTGCGAGGTCAGCCTCACTCAAACGAATACCGTGCGGGTCAACTGCCATACTGTCTCCTGTATTGCGTCACTGTACCGTCAATCCCGACAGGCAGCAATATGCGCTACGTACCATCCGAGTTTTGGATAATACTCTCGCTGCTATGTAAGGAACAAGTGAACCAACAGCATCAGAAAACGTTGAACGCTCTCTTCAGCACGCCACTTCCCACGACCTTGGCTATGAACACCATGACCTATAGAGGCTACACGGCTCGAATCGACTAGAGTGATACCGATGGCTGTTTTACTGGGCGCTACCCGCTGGCGCTGGGGAGCCGTCCCAAAGGCAGCCAGCTCTCGCTGTTCGGCGAACAGGCGTAGGGTCGTCCGGGCTGGATGAACTGATCATCTTGCTCAACCGTCCCGGGAGGAGGCGGGGCTACGCCTCCTCGCTCTGGGTGCTCACGAGGAAGACCGCGACCATGAACGAAAGGGTCAGGCAGCAGTTTTCCCGTGCTCAACTTCCCAGCCTGGAAACACGAGCACGGCGGGATGCACCCGCAAGGCACGCGCGAGTGTTTTCGCCCGTTCCACCCCCAGCTTGACCCGGTCTCTTTCGATGGCCGAAATCGTGGATTGCGGGATGCCGGTCACGGCGGCCAATTCATTCTGACTGAGAGCCTGGAGTTCCCGCATGATCCGGACCGACTCGCCAACTGAGAGCTCCACGCGCTTCTTTGCTCTGCGGTACTCCGCCATTTATTTTCTCCGATAGTCATGCGGCGTGAGACTCACCACTTCCACGTATACGCGGTCCCGTTCGATGCGGTAAATGACCCGATACTGGTCATTGAGCCGCGAGGAGCGATGCCCGCTCCACCTCCCACGCAGGCGCTCGTCTTTGAACCCACGAATCTGTCGGAGTCCCTCAGGCCCCGAGATTACCACAATGTCCTTCCATTTTTCATACCGCTGCAGGATGTCATGCGGGAGCCGTCTGATTTGTCGATCCACACGTCGATGCTCGAAAATATCCCACACTGAAGCGCAGTGTACATACCATTTATAGTATGTCAACAAGCCGCGCGTGCGGCACCTGATGGGCAACAGCTTCCCACCGCCCTGCCCCGCTAGAGCAAATCACGCTGCGGTGGAGCGTGTCTCTCTTCTCCTTCTTTAGGAGGGCGGGCTTCCAGCCCGCCAGCGGCCAGGATGGCCGCCCTCCCAGGAGAGGAGCCACCCCCCTCTCCTCCCAGGCCGTTTGGTGCAGGTCAGTGTCCTTCCCGACGAGCGCGGACTGGCGTGGCTTTATAGCGCACTCCCTCACCCTATGTTAATTGTCGCTTCAGCCTCGTACCGGGGGGAGGAGATCTACCCTGCTTCGTTTCTGTCTTGTTTTCGTGCTCCTGGTTCCGTCGCTGGCCTCCGCCGCCACACTCGGCATCCCTGGCGAAGGCACCACTCTGTCTGGCGTCGGTGTCATCTCGGGCTGGAAGTGTGCAGCGGCGGGAGACCTGACCGTCCGCTTCTTTGCGGACGGCTCCCCCGTCCGCGTTGCCGACCTCGACACCTTTCCGCTGCTGTACGGCAGCGCGCGGCCCGATGTCCGCGACACCGGGGCCTGTCCCGACGCGGATGTCGGTTTTGTGGCCGTCTGGAATTGGGGCAATCTAGCCGACGGAGACTACACTGCGGTCGTGTACGATGATGGTGTGGCGTTCGACCGGAGTACGTTTACGGTGGTGACCACTGGAGAGGCGTTTCGGACCGACCTGGAAGGGGAGTGTACGATTGAGCAGTTCCCCGACCCGGGAGAATCCGCCCGCTTTGTCTGGAACACCGGCACCCAACACTTGGAGATGGTGTCCGTGCATACCCGTTCCGTGGACGGGTCTATCGTCAAATACCTGACCGGCCCAGTGGCGGAGGGCAAATCGCCTGGGTTGATTGCAGCGATCATCGACGAGGGAGGGGTTCGGGCCATTGCGGCCGCCGGAGTCCGCAGGCAAGGGTCACCCGAGAAGTTCACGATTAATGATCTGGTGAAAATGGGCTCTATCACCAAGCCCATGACGTCTACCATGCTGGCGACCTTGGTGGCGGATGGCACGTTCGTCAACGGCTGGCAGACCACGATTGCCCAGGTCTTTCCCGAATTGCGCGATGAGATTCATCCAGACTACCGCCCCGTCACCCTGTGGCAGCTTGTCCGTCACGTCGGAGGTGTTCCAGACCATGTCCCCGCTTGGTGGGTTTCTCATCCGGCGCTTCCCATCGTTGAACGGCGCTACCGCATCCTCAAAGAGAATCTAGCCGACCCACCGGGCAGCCCGATCGGCGAGTTCAGCTATTCCAACGCCGGCTATATGGTCGCAGCAGCCATGGCGGAGAAGCTGACGGGGAAGAGTTGGGAGACCTTGATGGAGGAACGCCTGTTCACTCCGTTGGGAATGTACAGCGCGGGATTCGGAGTGCCGAACACCCCGAATGAAGTGGATCAGCCCTGGAGTCACCGACACGATAGTGCTGGCAGGTGGGAACCTGCTCAATTGGGGTATGGTGGCTCCTTGGCCCCAGCCGGAGACGTGTATACGTCACTGGAAGACTTCGCCAAGTTCGTCGCGTTGCAATTCACCAACAAGAGTCCCGCCATTCTCGATCGAGAGCAGCTGGACGAATTGCTCATCCCTATACCAGGAAACTATGGAGGAGCGGCTGGTTGGGTTGTCTACCAACAAGAGGGATTGCTGTGGCTCTTTGCGCAAGGTGGCGGTGGTCTGTGTTGTGGGTTCTTTGCTGTGATCGAGGCAGTCCCAGGCCGAGGGCACGCATATATAGCGGCCGCCAATTCCCACGACGACGGCGATCTGTACAGCAGCGAGACTGTCAACATGCTCGGATCGATCATTGATGGCCTGATAGATCATAGTCCGTGACGGTAAGGAAACCAGCCTGGGGGCCTGTTACCGCGCACCATCAGTTGCCGCAGTTGGCGCACGTAGTCAGGGCACGATCACAAAGTTCTGGAGGGATTGTTCCCACCGGAGCTTTTTGGTTTCCCCAGGGCGGGGAAAGTCTGGAATGGGGAACGTGCCACTTAACCCCTGCCGGAACGGCACCCCAAAGGTGGTCACCCGCACCGTGGTATTGGCAAACTCCTGCCCATCAATCAGCGCCCGCACCGTGTGCGTCCCCGGCCCGAGGTTGTTCCAGTTCCACAGCAGGCTGAAACCCGCATCGCTATGCCCACAGCGTTGCTCCACCGCCGCCTCCCGCTCCGTCCCATAGGCGGCACGCAGCGGCCTCCCGTTCAACTCGATGACAATCTCTGCGGCCGCACACGCCCAGCCCGAAATCACGCCCAGCCCGCTCTGCGCCGACCCCAACGAGGGGTTTTCCAAAATTGCATCGACCCCAGACACCCGGTTATATCCCCCACCGGTATTTGGCTGTCCGTCCGTGATGACAAAGTTCTGGAGGGATTCTTCCCATTGGACAACGGTGGTCTCGCCTGAGGTGGGGAAGTTGGGCAGGTCAAACCTACCGCTCCAGCCCCGCGGGAAGGGGTCTTCCCCAAAGGTGGTCACCCGCACGGTCGTATTGGCGAACTCCACC
The DNA here is from genome assembly GCA_965243855.1 of uncultured Binatia bacterium (SeqCode). Lineage (GTDB taxonomy): Bacteria > Desulfobacterota > Binatia > Bin18 > Bin18 > Bin18. Next base: position 2,396,177 of record CBDEWE010000003.1, read on the forward strand.
CCGTCAATCAGGGCGCGCACCGTATGCGTCCCCGGCCCGAGGTTGTTCCAGTTCCACAGCAGACTGAAGCCGGCGTTGCGATGGCCACAGATCCGCTCCACCGCTACCTCCCGCTCTGTCCCGTAGCTCGCTTTGAATGGCTTCCCGTCCAGTTCAATAACAATCTCGTGGGCGTGACACGCCCAGCCCGAGATGACGCCCACCCCGCTCTGGAAGGAGGCGGCCCGGGGGTTCTCCAGGGTCACGGGGGAGACGAAGTCCGTTGAGAATACGGCCACGTCGTCGATGTACCACCCGTCGGCGGTCTCAGTGGCGTCGGATACCAGTTGAAAACTGAAATGTATCGACTGTCCGACAAAAGGCGTCAGGTCAATCACCGCCTGCTGCCATCCTGCTTGTGAACCGGTGAAGGAGCTCACGTGTATACAATCTTCGTTCTCCGGGCACACCCACACGTTGCCCGCATCCCCACTGCCAAAGGCATACCGATGCCAGAAGGTCAGGGTCGCTGAATCCATCTCGGTCAGATCAAGTGGAGGCCACGGAGACCAAAGGGCAATATTGAGGTTATTCTGATAATTACCGCCGGGACTATCTGTCCAGGCATACCGTCCACTCCGGGCGGACGCTGTGGTCCGCGCCCAGGGTGCCCCCCCCCAGCCATTTGTGCCACTCTCCATATCGTCTTCAAACAGGTTCCCATTGGCTCCCGCCTGGATCACGGTAAAAATTTGCCCCCCAATAATGAGTTGACCGGTCCGAGCGTTGAGGCTGGGGTTAGCCGTGACCGCGTAGTTGACCCTTCCTTCCCCCCTTCCACTGCCCTTCGCAACCCTAATCCATGGGCTATAGCTCGTCGCCGACCAACGACACCTCCTCGGAGCCGTCACCTTCACACTAGCGTTCCCATCACGCCCCCCAAGGAGGTGACGCGATGGGGTCAACTCGGAACAGACGATATAATCAATGGTCACCTGATAGCCGGTGGTGTAGGCCGCATCGATGGAGATCCGGATACCAGCGCTAGGGTCGGTAAAGACTTCACCGACTGTCCACATCGCCCCTGCATCGTTCGGGTCGCCGTTATTATCAACATCTACGACTTGGGCCAGCCGATCTGCCAGCGTGGTATCGACCTTATGGATGACAATCGCTTCATCCGGTATCTCGTCGTCGTAGCCGGCAAACAGTCGTGCCTCGGCCGTGTAGAAGTCGGTGGGGGACTCCCCAATGGGTATCTGAGCCATCAGATAACCCTCCGTACCGGGCCGGGCCAGCCGCTCAAGAGTAATGGTGCGGGTGCTGTTGGGTGCGGCCACATACTTCCGGTCTGCTGGAATCCAGCCCAGAAAGTCCTTGTGGTAGGCGATGGTATGGACGCCCAGATGGCCGTAGCCGGGATGGGGGTCAAGCGATTCTCCCCCGCTCATGACGTCCCACTTAGAGTCATAGGTGGTATCACTAAAGGCAGGATCATCCTGACCATAGGGACCGGAGGAATGTTGCAGGCCCATGGCATGGCCCATTTCGTGGGCCCAGGTACTCTGTTCTCCATGCGCCCACGGGGGCAGCCACGTGGTCCCCCAAAATCCCTCTTCACCATCCAGCGTTGCATACGAAGACCCTCCTCGGGCGGGAACCCCGATATCGGAAGGAGCAACTTTCCGATTGAAAGCGAGATTGAATCCGTCAAAATCGGGGAAGAACACATCCGGATCGGCCGCAGCCGTACAATCTTCCCGTATTTTCTCGATATCGTAATCTTCTTGTTCTTCGGTCCGATAGTACGATTGAGGTCGAGGCAGGTTATACCAGCCCACTACTTTGCTACTAGCGAGGTCAGGGAGGTTTCCGTATGAAACCTGGTTCCAATAATGGCCCAAAGCAGGATAGGATGCCCTCGTCATCTTCTCATAAAAGCTGACCGGATGTGGAGTGACATTGGTTGCATCTGCAAACCGGCACAGAATGGTAACCCAGGCCTGGGAGCCTCGCACGTGAGTATCTCTCCCGGCGGACGGAAGCGCCGACTTGGGCAGGGAAGGCTCATCTGGAGACACATCGGAGGTGAAGGGCCTCCCGGGCGCGGCTGTCAACGGGGACGCAGCCAACTCAATGGCGTAGACGCGGAACTTTTCTGTTGCGTTGGGCTCGCTCTGCTCCCACTCTCCCTCGACTGTCACCCGCTTGCGGTTCAAGGCTACCGGGCCACCGAGCGGCTGCATGAGTTCGATGTCAATCAGGAGTTCGTGTTGTTCGCCCGAGTCCTCAGTCAACGTGTAGGTGATCTCAGAGGTAAGACCGGACTCAGTCCGATAATCGGCGACGATAAAGGTGAACCAGCCAGTGAGGGTATCGTCTTGGGCCATAACGAGGGGGGTCTGGATCGCCCATATTCCCAGCAGGAAGAAAACGAGGGCGAGTTTGAACGCAGTAAGACGGCGGTTCACTTGTTTTTCCTTACTCAGCCCGCACCGTGGTCTGGACATACGGTCGCTTCATATCCCCCGGTACGAGGTTGAAGCGACAATTAACAGAGGGTGAGGGAGTGCGCTATAAGGCCATGCGAGGCAAGCGCAGGAGGGGAGCATGGCGAAGCGCTACGAAGTGAGCCACCGACACTGGGAGCGGCTTAAGGATAGCCTGTCCGGCAAGGTAATGGACTGCTGGCGCCATTGGTCCGCTGTATTTTCGAGCACGTCTCTGCCTGCTTTACCGGGCGCTACCCGCTGGCGCTGGGGAGCCGTCCCAAAGGCAGCCAGCTCTCGCTGTTTGGCGAACGGGTGGAGGGTCTGTGGGGTCTATGGAGTCTAAGCTAGAGCACATCACGCTGCGGTGGAGCGCGTCTCTCTTCTCCTTTAGGAGTGCGGGCTTCCAGCCCGCAGGCGGCCAGGATGGCCGCTCTCCCAGGAGGGGAGCCACCCCCATCCCCTCCCAGGCCGTTTGGTGCAGGCCGGTGTCCTTCCCGACGAGCGCGTACTGGCATGACTACAACTTCTTGTGAAACGCGCTAGTGACCACGCAGACGGCGCCCCGACCCCGGCCTGACAGGGTTTGACCCTGCCCCAGGGAATCTTTTATTCTAGGCGGTAGTCTTGCTCGCACCGGGGCTGTGAACGTCCGGAACTCGGCATGTTAGATCTCCCCAATCTTTTGAGCTTCCTGCGCATCGCGCTGGTTCCCTTTCTGGTCTATTGCCTGACGGATACGGACCCGGTCTCCAGCCTGATGGCGGCGGGTATTTTCTTCATTGCCTGTCTGACCGATTATTTCGACGGCTATCTTGCCCGAAAGCATGGGCAGACAACCATTCTCGGCACCTTCCTCGATCCGCTGGCCGATAAACTGCTGGTCATGGCCGTCCTGGTCATGCTGGTGGCCAGCGACCGTGTACCGGGCCCGCCGGCCTGGATGGTGGTGGTGATCCTTGGGCGGGAAATCGCGGTGACCGGGCTGCGGAGTGTCGCCGCCGGACAGGGACTGGTCGTTTCCGCCGACCAGCTCGGCAAATATAAGACCCTCTTCCAGATGTTTGCCCTGCACGGTCTGATTATTCACTATCAATACGGCTTCATCGATTTTCATCTCCTGGGGATGTATTTTTTGTGGATCGCCCTGGTCGTCGGTGTGTGGTCCGGCCTCGCCTATCACGTCGCGGTGGCACGCCTGCTGCTGGGCAAACATCGAGCCGCACCCCCCACGCAGCCCTCCTCCCTACCCGCTTCGACCCCGCCTACCCAGCAGCAGCCAGAGAGGTCGGCATGACGGTCCTGGTGACGGGCGCTGGCGGCTTTATCGGATTTCATGTCAGTGAGTATTTACTCAAGCGCGGCGATACCGTCGTCGGACTCGACAACCTGAGCCCCTATTATGATGTGCGTCTGAAAGAAGCCCGCCTCGCCCAGCTCACCGCTTATGAGCGGTTTGCATTCGTGCGGCTCGACCTGGCTGACCGGCAAGGCATGGAGGACCTGTTCGCCCGTCACGCACCGGAGCGGGTGATCCATCTCGCGGCCCAGGCCGGGGTGCGCCACTCCCTGACCAACCCGCACGCCTATATCGACAGCAATCTCGTGGGATTCATGCATATTCTCGAAGGCTGTCGGCAGACCGAGGTACAGCATCTGACGTATGCGTCGAGCAGTTCGGTGTACGGTGCCAATACGAAGCTGCCCTTTTCGGTACGTGACAATGTTGACCACCCGGTCTCCCTGTATGCGGTTTCAAAAAAAGCCAACGAGTTGCTGGCCCATACCTATAGCCATGCCTATCATCTGCCAACGACCGGCCTGCGCTTTTTCACCGTCTATGGTCCGTGGGGCCGGCCGGATATGGCCCTGTTCATCTTCACCAAAGCCATCTTGTCCGGCGAGCCGATTGCAGTGTTCAACTACGGCAGGATGCAGCGCGCCTTTACCTATATCGACGATATTGTCGAGGGAGTGGTGCGCGCGCATGACCGGATCGCCCAACCCAACCCCCACTGGTCGGGCAGGAACCCGGACCCCGGCACGAGTACCGCTCCCTACCGCGTGTATAATATCGGCCATCCCCGGCCGGTGGAGTTACTCCACTTTATCGAAGTGCTGGAACATACCCTGGGAAAGAAGGCCGAAAAACGCCTGCTGCCGTTGCAGGCCGGCGACATCCCGGCCACCTGGGCCGATGTGGAAGACCTCATGCACGATGTGGGCTTCCGCCCCACCACAACCATTGAGGAAGGCATTCCTCGCTTCGTGAAGTGGTATCGCGAGTATTACCGGGTCTAGACAGGGACGCGCCACCCGCACGGGATAGGGCGTTTCACGATACGTTGTAGCCGTGCCAGTCCGCGCTCGTCGGGAAGGACAAGGGCCGGCACCAAGCGTCCCAGGGGGGATGGGGGTGGCTCCCTTTGGGAGGGCGGCCATCCTGGCCGCCTGCGGGCTGGAAGCCCGCCCTCCTAAAGAAGGAGAGAGACGCGCTCCACCGCAGCGTGATTGGCTCTAGCTCAGACTCAACCGACCCCACCGACCCAACCGACTCTATAGACCCCACCGACCCAACCGACCCAATCGACTTTTATTTGTGTTCGTGTGGCGCAAGGGTGGTCAGCGCCAGCGCGTGAATCGTCTGCTGCATGTCGTCCGCCAACGCGGCGTAGACCAGGCGGTGGCGCTGGACGGAGTTCTTGCCGGTAAACAGCGGAGACACTACCGTGACCCGGTAATGTCCGCCGCCGGCCGCGGCTCCGGCATGGCCGGCGTGCAGGGCACTCTCGTCTATGACCCGCACCTCGATTGCGGACAGGGCCTCCCGAAGCGTGGACTCGATGTGTTCCGGAATGGTCATTGGTCACAGAGTAAACGTGTCCTCCAATAGATGCCAGATGCCGGACGCGTTTACTCTTTTTCGTTCGCGGAGGGAAAAACCGGAGCGCGGCGTTCCATCACGGAGCTCAGCCCCTCGCCCACGTCTTTGCCAAAGAAGCCCAGCATCTCCAGGGCGAGCGAATAATCGAACGAGGTATGCGCGGCCGCCCGCAGCCACTGATTAAGCGACTGCTTGGTCCAACGAATGGCCTGCTGGGCACCCGTCGCCAGTTTGTTCGCCACTTCCATCGCCTTGGGCATGAGTTCATCCGGCGGGACGACCATGCTGACCAGGCCTATGCGCTCGGCTTCTTTGGCATCCAGCATATCGCACGTCAGCAAGTAGTATTTGGCCTTTGCCATACCGACCAGCAGGGGCCAGATGACCGCGGCGTGGTCTCCGGCGGCCACCCCGAGCCGGGTATGCCCGTCGGTAAAACGCGCCTTCTCCGAGGCAATGCTGATATCGGCCAGCAGCGCGACCGCCAGCCCCGCCCCGACCGCTACGCCGTTAATCGCCGAAATAATGGGCTTGTCGCAGTTAATCATATTATGGACGATGTCTCGCGCTTCTTTCATCGTCTCGGAGACCACATCAAGATTGCCCATGGATTTCTCAACCACGTCAAAATCGCCCCCGGCCGAGAAGGCCCGGCCGGCTCCCGTAATGACCGCCACACGCACGGCGGGGTCGTCCGCGATATCGAGCCAGACCTTGCTCAGCTCGTAGTGCAGGCGGAAATTTGTCGAGTTGAGAGACTCGGGCCGGTTAATCGTCAAGAGGGCGATCCCGTCGTTTTTCTCGATGATGAGATGTTCGTAATTTTCCCGGTACGCCATGCTGCTTCCTCCTTTGTGTTATGCCGATATGGGTTCCAGCTTTTCAAAGCCGGGCGGATTTGTACAGTCGGGGCAAGGCCGGCGGAACCCACCCCGCCGCTCCGCGGCACCCCTCCAGGGAGGGGATGTGTGCTGCTCTCCTCCTTGGATGGGTGGCTGAAGGCCAGGGTGGGTTCCTTTTCGCATCATACGTCCAGGGAGGGGAGCTTTTTTATCCCCTCTTGGGAGGGGTGGCCCGAAGGGCCGGGGTGGGTTTCCAGAAGTGCGGGCTTCCAGCCCGCAAGCGGCCAAGATGGCCGCGCTCCCAGGAAGCGGGAGGGTGAACGGCGATGCCAAGGAATCGACAGAGGTGAATGGCGAGCAACAGGGCCGATAACGGCTCAGTCTGGCTTCGGGATCATCACAACCATGTTACCTGTTCCGCAATGAGCCTCCACGCCGCACATCCGGTCAAAGACTACGGCGTGAGAATGGTAAATCCCTCACGCGCCGCCGCCTGATTGAGCCGCGCGTCAAAGCAGACAAACCCAAGACTCGTTGGATCGTCCTCTGAAGCGACCAGCGCGGAGGCGAGTTGCAGACTGTCCGCGGCCCTGAGCGGATGCACGCGTAGCAGCCGTTGCGCCACGGTCTTGATCCGCCGGCTGGGCTGCACTTCGTACCACACCTGAGACAGGGCATTGAGGCGACTGAGGTGGGCCGCTACCTCGTCTGTCGTCAGGCTGCCGTCACGCTCCCGCCGCGAGATTGCCGCGACATATTCGATGGTGGTACCCCACCACACGACGATGTGCTCATCCGCTTCGAGCACACGGAGCGCCGTCTGTCGGTGCGGTTCCTCCACACTCAGGGTGACAAGCGCGGAGGTATCCCAAAAATTCACCGGCTTCCCTCGTGGCGTTCTTCCGCACGCTCCTCAAGTACGGCTTCCAGCAGCCTGCCTCCCTGGCCTACGGGCTGTCTCAGGGCCTCTCGGGAGCTGCCAGCACTGCGGCGCGTTACAATACCCGCCTGCACTAACCGTGTGAGCTTGGCGTCTCTATCCACCGCATCCATCTCCTGTACGCTCCCGGCGTCATGACCGACTGGAACAATGCGGGCAACGGGCGTTCGGCGTTCCATCACCAAGACGGATTCTCCCGATTTGACGCGGCGTAGATAGGCGCTTAGGCCATTTTTGACCTCTGAGATCGTGGCGCGAATCATTCACACCCCTCCTATTAAAATGGCTATGTTAGCCTTTTGAAATAAGCCAAACAAGCCATATTTTCTCTACCATAGCACCTGTATAAAAAACGCAGAGCAGCAGTATCGCCCAACGAGCAAGCGGCGATTTGACGGAGTTTTGCCGTTCTCCTATCCTGCCACGTGATCGGGATATTCCACCTCAGAAGGGACGGAACCCGATGTCAGAGAGCAAACAGCACGAAGACCACCGCCGCCTAATGCGCCTCGGCCCAATTGCCGCCCACGCCGACATCAACGCGGAGCGGAACGCTCAGGGCCATTACCCCCTCCATGCTCTCGCGGACCAGGGCCTGTATCAGCTCAAGCTCGGAGTCCGGCACCTCGAATAACAACTCATCGTGCACCTGGAGGAGCATGCGCGTCTGCAACCCCTGTCGGTCGAGCTGGCGCGCAATGGTGACCATGGCGACTTTGATCAGATCGGCCGCCGTCCCCTGGATGGGGGTGTTGATGGCGATCCGCTGCGCGGTGCTGGCCAGTTGGGGGCTTTTGCTCCCCAGGTCCGGGACATAGCGCCGGCGGCCGAACAGCGTCGAGACATAGCCGCGCTCCTGGGCGCCGGCCAGCGTGCCGTCCATATAGGTCTTAATCCCACCGTAGCGGCTGAAATACTGGTCGATATAGGCTTGGGCGGTTTTGAACGGAATGCGTAAAGTCCGGGCCAGTCGCCGCGCTCCCATACCGTAAATCAGGCCGAAATTAATCGTTTTGGCCTCGCGCCGCTGGTCACTCGAAACCGCCTCTATGGAGGTCTCGAAAATCTCCGCCGCGGTGCGGGCGTGCACGTCCTGACCTTTGTGAAAGGATTCGACCAGAACGGGGTCCCGGCTCAGGTGGGCGAGGAGGCGCAGCTCGATCTGGGAGTAGTCGGCGGAGAGGAGGCGCCAGCCGGGTGCCGGCACAAAGGCCGTGCGGATGCGACGGCCCTCTTCGCTCCGGATGGGGATGTTCTGCAAGTTCGGATTGCTGGAAGACAGCCGGCCCGTGGCCGTCACGGTCTGATTAAACGAGGTATGCACGCGCCCGGTGTCTGCCCGGATGAGCTTGGGCAGGGAGTCAACATAGGTACTCTGGAGTTTGGCAAAGCTCCGGTAGGCCAGGATTTTCTCCGGCAGGGGATATTCTTCAGCCAGGCGCTCAAGCACGGATGAATCGGTGGACGATCCCGTCTTGGTTTTTTTGCCACGCGGCAGTCCAAGCTTCTCGAACAGGATGGACTGGAGCTGCTTGGGGGAGGCGATATTAAACGGTTCTCCGGCCATGGCGTGGATTTCCGCTTCGAGCCGGTCTCGCTGTTGCCCGAATTCCTCGGACAAGCGCGCCAGCACGGCGGTGTCCACCCGCATCCCGGTCCGTTCCATGCGGGCCAGCACCTGCACGAGCGGGGTTTCAATATCGGCAAACAGGCTGTCCATGCCTTCTTGTGTGACACGGGGAAACAGACGGTGAGCCAGCCGGAGGGTCATATCCGCGTCTTCCCCGGCGTAGCGCGTGGCGTCCTCGACCGACACATCGGCAAAATTCTTTTTGGCGCCATCGGTCACATCTTCATACGAGACCATGGTGTAGCGGAGATGTTCTTGAGCCAGGTCATTCAGGTTGTGGCGCTGGGTCGGGTTGAGGAGATACGAGGCCAGCATGGTGTCGGCCAGGCGATTGTGCGAGTGCAGGCCGTAGTTGGCCAGGACCATCAGGTCGTATTTCAGGTTCTGGCCGATGAGGGTCAGCGCGGGGTCGGCAAAAAGCGTACGCAGCGCGGCGAGGGTCTTGTCGAGCGGTAATTGGGGAGCGGCATCGTCCGAGCGATGCCCGACCGGAATATACCAGGCCTGCCGCTCTTCGATCGCCAGCGAAACACCGACCAGTTCCGCATCGAGCGGGTTGAGCGCCGTCGTTTCCGTATCGAGACAATAGGTTTGGGCTGCCTGAATACGGGTGACGAGCGAATCGAGCTGTTGCCCGGTGTGCACGGACTCGTAGACTCCGGGGGGTTCCGTCGGCGCGGCGCGTTCATCGGCCAGAGAGAACTCCCAGTCGGTGTCCAAATCGGCCAGGAAGCGGCGGAATTCAAACTCGGTGAACAACTCGTGTAAACGCTCGTGGTCAGGTTCTGTCAGCGCCAGGTCTTCAAGCGCCGGGGTCAAGGGGACATCCTGTCTGAGGGTCGCCAGCGTTTTTGACAGGCGGGCCAATGCGGCGTGCTCCCGGATACGCTGGCCAAGCTTGCCTTTGATTTCGGCGGCGTGCTGCAGCACGCTCTCCACATTCTGCCACTGCGTGATCAGCTTGATCGCGGTCTTCTCACCAACACCGGGAATGCCGGGGATATTGTCGGTGGCGTCGCCCATCAACGCCTGGACCTCGACAACGCGTCCCGGCTCGACGCCGAATTTTGCCCGCACTTCGGCAGGGCCGATGCGCCGGTCGCGCATGGTATCGAGCATGCTGACGCGCTCCGAGACGAGCTGCATCAAGTCTTTATCCCCGGAGACAATGACCACCTCCGCGCCGTCTCGCCCCCAGCGCGTCGCCAGGGTGGCGATAATGTCGTCAGCCTCGTAACCGGCAAGTTCAAGAATAGGAATATTATAGGCTTGGACAACCTCTTTTATGCGGGGGATCTGCACCCGCAGCTCATCCGGCATGGTGGCCCGGTTGGCCTTATACTGCGGATAAATATCGTGGCGAAAATTCTTTCCTGGGGAGTCAAAAACCATGCCGAGATGGCTCGGGGCATGCTCCGCATGGATACGCTGGAGCATATTCACAAAGCCGAAGATGGCGTTGGTTGGAAATCCCTGAGCGTTGGTCAGATCCCGTACCGCGTAAAAGGCACGGTAGATGTACGACTGTCCATCAATGAGGAAAACGGGAGTGGATACTGGTGTCACAACGCAACTGCGGCAGGAGAGAAGAAAGCGGGTGACCGGGGTCGAACCGGCGACCTTGTGCTTGGCAAGCACACGCTCTAGCCAGCTGAGCTACACCCGCGTTGAGCGCAATAGTCAAGGGCTGAATCTACCACACCCCAGCCCAGAGTCAACTGTCCGTGCGGGCTGCCGTGCCGGTATGACCGAACCCGCCGTGACGCTGCGTGGAGCCGAGCGTATCGACTTCAGTCCAACGGGCTCGGGCCACCGGAGCGATGATGAGCTGAGCAATACGGTCGCCCCGTTTGACCTCGACCGGTTTGTCTCCAAGGTTGATGAGCAGGATTTTGACCTCTTCCCGATAGTCAGCGTCTATCGTTCCCGGAGCATTCAGGATGGTCAGCCCCTGGCGCAGGGCGAGTCCGCTGCGGGGACGAACCTGGGCTTCGTAATCCTGCGGCAGGGCGAGGGCGAATCCGGTTGGAATCACGGACCGTTGGAGCGGGGCAAGGACGACGGTGTCCGTCAGAGCGGCGGCAATATCCATCCCGGCAGAGCCGGGGGTCATATAACGCGGGAGCGGGATCGACGGCTCGCCCAGTTCATCCTGGCGTACGCGCGTAATGGGCACGACAATCTCTGCGCTCACCCGATGGTGCTCCTGCGGTGGTGCTGTGTGTTGCTATTGCGCCGCGTCCTGCTCTGCCAGGGCTTCACGCCGACTGAGACGAATTTTTCCCTGCCGATCGATCTCAAGGACTTTCACGGTAATCTCGTCCCCCTCGTCAACAATATCGGTCACCTGCCGCACCCGCTCAGGCGCAAGTTGAGAGATGTGGACCAGCCCTTCCTTACCGGGCAGGATTTCGACAAAAGCCCCAAAATCGACCACCTTCTTGACCGTTCCGGTGTAGAGCTTGCCGATCTCTGCATCCGCGGTGACCGCCTCGACTTTGCTGATCGCCCGATCCATGGAGTCTCCGTCGGAGGAGGCAATAGAGACGGTCCCGTCGTCTTCGACGTCAATTTTGACTCCGGTCTCTTCGACAATGGAACGGATCATTTTGCCGCCGGGACCAATCAGGTCTCGAATTTTATCCGGCTTGATTTTCAGGGTCAGAATCCGCGGTGCATGTTCGGCAACCTGTTCGCGCGGCGTTTCGAGCGACTCGGCCATCTTCCCAAGAATGTGCAGCCGTCCGTCACGGGCCTGGTAGAGGGCCTGGCGCATGATCTCGCGCGTGACGCCGGCAATTTTGATATCCATTTGGAGGGCGGTAATCCCGTCAGCCGTGCCCGCAACCTTGAAGTCCATATCGCCCAGATGATCCTCGTCCCCGAGAATATCACTGAGAATCCGAACATCTTCTCCTTCTTTGATCAGCCCCATCGCAATGCCGGCGACCGGTGCCACAATGGGGACGCCGGCGTCCATCAGCGACAGCGCGCCGCTACACACGGTGGCCATGGAGGAAGAGCCGTTTGATTCCAGGATTTCCGACACTACCCGGATAGTATAGGGGAATTCATTTCCCGCCGGGAGAACGGCCAGCAGTGCCCGTTCAGCAAGCGCGCCGTGCCCAATCTCTCGCCGTCCGGGATTCCGCATCGGACGTGCTTCCCCCACACTAAAAGGAGGGAAGTTGTAATGCAGCATGAATTTCCTGTACTGCTCACCGATCAAAGCATCCACCCGTTGCTCGTCTGCGGATGTACCCAGCGTCGCAACCGCCAGGGCTTGTGTTTCGCCCCGTGTAAAAAGGGCCGAGCCATGCGTTCGGGGCAGCATGCCGACTTCACACGAGATGGGACGAATATCAGTCAATCCGCGCCCATCTACGCGCTGGCTCTTGTCGACAATCGCCGTGCGCATGATTTCGCCAGTCAGCTTTTCCAGGGCTTCTGCAACCTCCCCGCCTCGCTCGGCGAACTCTTCCCCGAGCGCCTCAGTCGCTTCCTTCTTGGCGGACTTGATGGCAGCCCCACGCTCCAGTTTAGCCGCAATCGTCAGAGCCGCACTGAGCTTTTGGGTCGCTGCGGCCCGAACACGATCAGCCAGCTCGGTATCAGTCGCGGGCTCCGCGAACTGTCGTTTTGGCTTTCCGGCGACCCGGACAAGTTCGTCCTGCACGTCGAGAACCGGAGCCGCGGCTTCCTGAGCGAGGAACAGTGCCTCAAGCATGTCTTCTTCAGAGACTATGCGCGCACCGCCCTCAACCATGACAATGGCATCCCGGCCAGCAGCCACAAACAGATTGATATCGCTGTCCTGGAATTGACTCTGGAGTGGATTGACCACCAGCTCTCCGTGTAAGCGTCCAATCCGGACGCCGGCAATGGGCCCCCCGAAAGGGATATCGGAGACGTGCAAGGCCGCAGAGGCACCGATGAGGGCCAGGGTGTCGGCATCGTTTTCCCGGTCCACCGACAGGACCGACGCAACAATCTGGGTCTCACAGGCAAAGCCCTTGGGGAAGAGTGGCCGAATCGCCCGGTCTACAATCCGCGAGGTAAGAACCTCGCGCTCTGCCGGACGCCCTTCCCGCTTAAAAAATCCTCCGGGAATTTTTCCCGCGGCATAGGTTCGTTCTTGGTAGTCAACGGTCAAGGGGAAAAAGTCGATCCCTTCACGCGGTGAATCGGATGCCACCGCAGTGACCAGGACAACGGTTTCCCCGTATTGGACGAGGGCCGCGCCACTCGTCTGTTTAGCAAGACGCCCGGTTTCAATGGACAGCGGGCGGCCGTAGTATTCCATTTCGATCTTTTTATACATGTCTTCCTTCAATGTTTTCTGCGCCAGGGTTCTGACGACGCAGCAATCACTCTCTCCATAACAACGGCCAACAAAAATGAGAACGTTGGCCTAGCGTCGCAAGCCGAGGCGTTGGAGCATACTGCGATAGCGCTGTATATCCTTACTCCGCAGGTAGTCGAGCAAACGGCGGCGGCGACCCACCATTTTGAGCAGGCCGCGTCGAGAGAGATGGTCTTTTTTATGGGTTTTGAAATGCTCGGTGAGGTGGACGATCCGCTTGGTCAGAATGGCAATTTGGACTTCGGGTGATCCCGTATCCTTGTCGTGCACCCGAAACTGACTGATGGTTTCGCTTTTCTGTTCAGCCTCCTGCATAAGTCTTCCTTCTTTCTTCCTTACTCTTCTTTCTTCCTTACTCCTTGATGATTCTTTTCGTTTTTAACACGCTGTTTTCCTAGTGTAAAGTTAGGGAATTATAGGGTCCTGGCTTCATTCAGCCACAGAATTGAACTTACGCCATTCGTGGCGCTGTTTGAATGGGAGAGTGGCGCAGGTTGGTCCATGCACAGATAAGGCCAGAGCAGCTGTCTTAGTGCCCCCCTGTCGGGGGGCACGTTGCCTCATCGGTCTTTCCTATGCTGGGGCTTGTTTTTTCTGCCGGACAGATGGCCGGGCCTTCCGGGCGGTCCTTGGTGTCTTGGTCAGCGGGGAAGAGGGCGTCCGACGGCCGGCCGGGGGGATGAAGCCAACCTGCTCACCGAATACGGACCGGCGCAGCATCCCATTCATCCTGGTCTGCCAGCCCCGACCACTGTCCCGGAACTTCTCGACCAGATCGGCATCCAGGCGCACACTCACCCGCACCTTCACCGGCGCTTTCTGTTTCCCGCGCCCGCGCCGCGTGGCCGGCTGAAGCCGGTCGGTCTCGGCCGCGGTCAGCTCGTGCGTGTCCGGGTCGCGGAGAATTCCAACCTGGATAGCGACCTCCTCACCATGCTGCGCCGCGATAGCGTCGAAGGATAACGTGCTCGCGGCCAACTCGCGCAGGGTCGAGGTGGAAGAGAGAGGAGAATTAGTTTTTTCCATAGGCGTCTCGCTCCTTTCGTGTAGCTTTTCTGAGACTGATAAACCGGATATAGTCCCCGCGCTCGGTATAGACGACAAAACAGAGGGTGAGGTTGAGGAACCCGAGAGCAATCCAGCGCTCCTCTGAGGGATGATCCATATCGTAGAAAAATTAGGCACCCCCTAGCCTGACTTTTTACTATGCGGCGCTGAACATTTTGAACCGGGGGCTTCTCATGAGTCCCCCCACGGGCGGGAATCTCCCGTGCGGCACTACGGGTGCCGAGAACGGGAGCGAGTCTTACTATTCGCTATAATTCCCTAAAGGTTAGAACACCCGGGCAAGCTTCCAGGTCTCCTGCTCGGCGGTCACCATGGCAATCAATTCACGCTCCGCGCTCAGAATCCGGGCCGTCTCTCCTGTGGCCTGGGCGGCAGGCAGTGTCCGTAAAAAAGCCTGCTGTCCGTGCCGGATGAGCGCCGCCTCCGGGGCTGATACCAGAAAAGTCCGGTAGGACTGGGTCGCCTGGGCTGATGAGAGCAGGGGCAACGGCTGTCCCGGCCGGAGACTCTGGACCTGAGAGAGCGGAACAGCCTGGTCGATGGTGAACGCCCCAAAAGCCGTCCGACGGAGACTCGTCAGATGGGCGAGCGTGTTCAGCGCCATGCCGACATCGGCGGCCAGGACCCGGATATAGGTGCCCTTTGAGCACGAGACCGAAAAATGAATGGAGTGCGGCTCTCCGAGCGTCAGAGCGAGGTGGGACATATGCACCCGACGGGGCTCGCGCTCCACCTCAATGCCCTGGCGGGCCAGTTTGTACAGCGGGACCCCTTTTCGTTTCAGCGCGGAATACATCGGCGGAGTCTGCCAGGAATCGCCGATAAACCGCTGCTCGATTTTTCTCAGCTGCGTCGGGGTGCAGGCTGGAACGGACGCCGTGCGGGTGACCGTCCCGGTGCAGTCGAGCGTATCGGTCTCGACACCGAGTTGCAGCGTTCCGGCATAGGATTTCTGTTCGGCCATGAGGAACTGCGAGAGTTTGGTTCCGGCCCCCAGACAGATGGGCAGCAGGCCACTGGCAAAGGGATCAAGCGTCCCGAGATGGCCAATTTTTTTGACCTGCAGCGCCTTTTTGAGAATACGGACAACCTCCGCAGACGTCGGCCCTTGTGGCTTGTCGAGGAGGAGGAGACCATCAAGTCTGGCCACTAGCGGTCTTCCTGTTTTATTTGATGAAAAAGATTTTCCAGGTGATTGACCTCATCCAGGGTCGTGTCATAGAGAAATTCAAGCGTGGGGGTGTAGCGGAGTTGCAAACGGGCTGCCACCTGACGGCGGATGTAGCCAGCCGCGCTCTGGAGACCGGCCAGGGCTTCCGCGCGGGTTTCGTCCTGGAGGGTCCGCACGAAGATGCGCGCCAGGCGGAGATCGGGGCTCAGGGTCGCGGCGGTCACGGTCACCCCGCTGACTCTGGGGTCTTTCACTTCCCGTAAGACAATATCGGCAATCGCGTGGAGGAGCAGACCACTCACCCGTTCAGGACGACGGACAGGCATATCAATCTTCTAGTAATGGAGAATCTCGACCTGAGTTTCACCCAGTTCAGCGACGTGCAGCCGTTCAATAAAATTCGTCACCGCCTGTAAGGCGCCCTCAACATAGGCGTGATCAGAGCCGACTTGGCAGACCGCCAGAGCAATGGTTTGCCACTGGTCTTGCTCGGCGTACTCTGCGATAGAAACGTTGAATTCGTTTCGGACGCGGCTCTTGATCTTCCGAACAACGCCACGTTTCTCCTTTAAGGAATGACTCGCATGACAGTAGAGGATCAGTCGAAGCACGCCCACAACCATCTGCCACCTCCTGATAGGGCACGGGAGCGGCCAGACGGCAGATCACCCTGCCGGGTCGCCCCACCCCTCCGCTTTCCCCCGGACCGGCTATGACGCGTGCTGTTCCACTTCCTGGGGGCGTGGTTCGAGGCGCCGTGCGACTTCTTCGAGCTCATACACCTCCAAGACATCGCCGACTTTGACATCCTGAAAATTCTCGACGCTGGCCCCGCATTCCGTTCCGGCCGAGACTTCGCGGACGTCATCCTTGAATCGACGCAACGTCGAAAGACGTCCGGTGTGGACCACCACGTGATCACGGACAACGCGAACCTGAGCCCCGCGCGTGACTCCACCTTCGACCACCATGCAGCCGGCAACCATGCCAATCTTTGAAACCGAAAAGACCTCCCGGACTTCCGCTCGACCGAGCGGGTTTTCTTTATAGGTCGGGGCGAGCATGCCCTCCATGGCCGCCCGGACATCGGCAATGACATCATAAATAATGCCATACAATCGCAGCTCAATACCCTCCCGGTCGGCCAACTGAGCCGCCTTGATCTCGGGGCGGATATTAAAGCCGATAATAATGCCCTTCGAGGCTGAGGCGAGCAGGACGTCGGATTCGGAGATACCGCCAACAGAGGCGTGGAGCACGGTCAGCTTCACCTCGTCGGTAGACAACCGGGTCAGCGCATCGCGGACGGCTTCGGCCGAGCCCTGGACATCGGCTTTAATAATCACCCGAAGCTCCTGCACTTCTCCGGCTTGGGCCTGTTGATAAAAGTCTTCGAGCGAGGTCCGACTACTCTTCGTCAATTCCGTCTCACGCCGCTTCTCTGTCCGGTAGTCTGCGATCTGGCGCGTCTTGGCTTCATCCCCAAGGGCGACAAACGTATCCCCGGCCTCCGGGACTCCGGTCAGGCCAAGAATCTCGACCGGCATGGACGGGAGGGCGATTTTTACCTTCTGGCCCCGGCTATCAATCATGGCCCTGACCCGGCCATGTTCCGTACCGCACACAAAGGGATCGCCGACTTTCAGTTGTCCCTCTTGGATCAGTACCGTGGCGACCGCCCCACGGCCCCGGTCGAGCTGGGCTTCCACAATGACCCCACGAGCAAATTTATTCGGATTTGCGCGCAGTTCCATGATGTCGGCCTGGAGCGTCAGCATCTCCAAGAGATGCGCGATCCCCTCTCCGGTGAGCGCGGACACCGGAGCAAAAATAATATCCCCGCCCAAATCCTCTGCGACCAGACCCTGAGACATCAGCTCGCGCTTGACCCGGTCGGGGTCTGCTCCGGGCTTGTCTATTTTGTTCACCGCCACGATGATGGGCACCTCGGCTGCCCGGGCGTGATTAATGGCCTCAACGGTCTGGGGCATGACCCCATCGTCCGCAGCCACCACCAGCGTCACGATATCCGTTGCCTTGGCGCCACGCGCGCGCATGGACGTAAATGCCTCGTGGCCCGGGGTGTCAAGAAACGTCACGCTGCGGCCTTCGACCGGCACATTATAGGCCCCGATGTGTTGGGTAATGCCGCCCTGTTCGTGGTCGGTGACATTCGTCTGTCGAATCTTATCCAGCAGTGACGTTTTCCCATGGTCGACATGCCCCATGATGGTCACCACCGGCGGCCGCGACTCAAGCGCGCCATCATCTTCTGAGGCTTCGTGCTCGTCTTCCAGGACAGACTCGGCATCAAAAGCCACATTCTCGACCGTATATTCGAAGTCCGCGGCCACGAGCGAGGCCGTATCATGATCGAGCACCTGATTGATGGTCGCCATGACCCCAAGGCCCATCAGCTTTTTGATGACTTCTCCAACCTTGATCCCCAGACTGTGGGCCAGATCTCCAACGGTAATCACCTCGGATATCCGCACAACCCGCTTGCTGGCCTTGGGAACCGTAATTTCGGTCTGCCGCTGCTCTTTGCCCGGCAGAATCCGTTTCTTTTTGGCCCCTCGCGTGACGTGTGCCTCTCGCTCTTGGACATCGAGCGACTCGGCGCTGCGGATAACCTTCCGCTTCTTGCCACGCTTTTTCCCGCTCGCCCCTATCCCTTCACCACCCGTACCCTCACGGCTACCGATATCAGCGGGGAAAGAGGGAGAAGAAGGGGGTCGGGTGAAGCCAGGGGGGGTGGGAGGTTCGGCGAGTTTACCAAGATCGATCCGGCCCAGTACTCGTGCCGGACGGACGCCTTCTTCCCCGGCGTCCCCCGCTACCGGAGCCGCGTCTTCACCGGTATCTCCTTCGGCGGGGGCTTCTGCCACAACCGTGAGCGGCGGTTCCTCGGCCGGGGCGGTATCGCTGGGGAGAGCCGCACTGTGCTCTTCTTGTTCGGCAGCATCCTGTTCTTCCTCTGCGCTGGCTGTTCCGCCATCAACCAACACGGGTATAGACGGCTCAGGGACCTCGCCTCGGGCCTCCTGTTGGTGGGTCTCGTCCATCGACTCAGGAGGGAGCTCGAAGGCCGGTGTCTCGGCAGAGAGCGGTTCGGGAATAAACGGAGCGGGCTGCGGTACGGGAGCATCAAACGCAACCGGAGCAAAGGTCGGCAGCGGCTCTTCGACGGTTGGCGCGGCAAAGGCGACGGGCGCGGATTCAGCCCCCGCCGCAGTGTCATCGACGAGGACCTCGACGCGCTTCCGGCGTCGAATCACGTTGGGACGAATGCGGTTCTCGCGAATCTCTTCCCGGGCGGCCACCGCATGCTCTTTTTGCTGGTCAAGCTCGGTGACAACGCGTTCGGCAACGACTTTTTCTTCTCCGAGTACGAGGGGGGCAACTGGAGGCGACTGCAGCGCCTGCTGCGCGGCATCAGCCTCTTGCTCCGAGAGCGTGCTTTGGGATTTTTTCCCGTGGATGCCCTGCGCCTCAAGCTGAGTCAGGATTTGTCGCGTTTCGACTCCCCATTCTTTGGCTAATTCATGGATACGCTTACGTGACATATGACCTCATCGCCGTCTCTTCACCCCGGCAGGCTGGGTTCTATCAGAGCAGCATAGCTCACCCGCGCCTCGTGGGAGCATACCGCTCGTAAGGATCGACAACTCTTCGTCCGTGCGTTGACAAAAGCATTAACACATTCCCGGCTGGCATGGAGATATCCGCCTCGACCATGGCTGGGAGCGGGAATGAGCCAGCCTTGAGACGTTGCCGTCAATCGTAACAACCGGCCTTTCCTCTCCCGACGACCACATCCCAGACAGGTCCGAATCGGCTCGGAGCGCTTCATACGTCCTCGGCAGCGGTCTCCGTCGGCTCCGCCCGGTCTCCTCCATCAACGGGAGCCGTGGCAGATTCTTCCTGCATCTGTGCCGAGGACGTATCAACGGTCTCCGTATCCTGTTCACTGAGCGCAGCCTCCTGTTCCGCCGCTATTTTCTCCGCCTGCGCCTTGGCCGCGTCCCAGATCTCCGGCGCCCGGTCCGGTCCGATCCCTTCAATTTCAAGCAGCGTCTCAATATCGGCACCAGCGATGTCCTGAGCCGATTTAAAGCCCTGTTGGTATAAGAGCTCTGCCGTAATATCGGCGTTCGACTCCCCTATGCCTGGGATGGCATTGAGCGCTTCAAGGACCTGGACATGTTCCAACTCGACTTCTGATTCGGACCGGACGTCCAGCTTCCAGTTCGTCAGACGGGAAGCCAGCCGGACATTTTGGCCCTTCTTCCCAATCGCCAGAGAGAGCTGATCGTCCGGGACGATCACTTCCATGGTGTTTTCATCTTCATCCAGAATAATCTTGGCCACCTTGGCCGGCAGAATGGCGCGACAGACATATTCAGCTGGGTCAGGAGTCCAGGGAACAATATCTATCCGTTCTCCCCGGAGTTCCTGGACAACGGATTGGACACGCGTCCCCTTCATCCCAACACAGGCTCCCACAGGGTCGACATCAGGGTCGGTTGAGTGCACGCCAATCTTTGCGCGGGTGCCCGGTTCTCGGGCGGCGCCCTTGATTTCCACAATGCCTTCGTATACCTCCGGCGCCTCTTGCTCGAACAGTTTGATCAAGAACCCGGGGTGCGTTCGAGAGAGCACGATCTGGGGGCCTTTTTGTGCCAGATCGACATCCAGGATATAGGCCCGTATCCGGTCCCCCTGACGGTATCGCTCCCAGGGAATCTGTTCCTTTTCGGGCAGGATCGCGTCAGTACGACCCAGATTGACAATGATGTTCCGCCGTTCAACGCGCTGGACGATCCCGGAAAAGAGTTCCCCTTTCCGATTCTTGAATTCATTATAGATCAGCTCGCGTTCGGCCTCGCGGACCTTCTGAATGACGCTCTGTTTTACCACTTGAGCGGCAATGCGGCCAAAAGACGCCGCGGGAAGCTTGCTGAGCAGTTCGTCGCCAATCTGGGCCTCAGGGTCCAACGTCTCTTGCGCTTCCGCCACCTCTATTTCGGTTTCCGCATCGGTTACGGTCCCGACCACCGTTTTAATTTCAAAGAGTTCAACCTCACCGAGGTCCTCATTAAATTTCGCCTCGATCTGCTTCTGGCCAAAGGTTCGGCGGGCCGCAGACAGCATGGCGCTCTCGAGCGCTTCAATAATAACGCTCCGGTCCATCCCTTTTTCTTTACTGACTTGTTCGATCACCCGATTCAAGTCTGGCTGCATAGCGGTTACCTCGTCTGACGGCGTCTGCTTTTCCGTTTCTTCTTCTCGGGGCCCTTCCCAGGCAGGGGGAGAGGAAGATCGACATGAGCCCGCGCCACATTCGCCCA
Organism: uncultured Binatia bacterium (SeqCode); assembly: GCA_965243855.1. Lineage (GTDB taxonomy): Bacteria > Desulfobacterota > Binatia > Bin18 > Bin18 > Bin18. The sequence continues at coordinate 2,416,894 of CBDEWE010000003.1, forward strand.
GCTTACCCGAACTTTTCCTCTTTCTTGATCAACCACGCTAATAGCATTCTCTTCTACTTCACATATCGGGCCAATGAAAGCCCGCTTCCCGTCTTGGGCTGTTTTCGTCTGTAAGCGGATCGGTTGTCCCATATAGCGTTGGCACTGGCTGGGGCGAAAGAGCGGACGCTGAAGACCGGGCGAGGACACTTCAAGTGTATAGCGCCATGGAATCGGGTCATGTACATCAAGCACATCGCTCAGCTGTCTATGGACTCGGGTACAATCATCAAGCGTCACCCCGTTTGTGTTGTCCAACAAAACCCGTAATATCCAGCGGCCATTCTCGGTCAACAAGTCTACGCCCCACAACTCAAAGCCTTCGTCCTCGGCCAGGGGGGCGGCCAGGGTCTCAACCTGCTGGATAATCTCTCGGACTGAGGGTTGCATACGGAAAAAAAAAGTGGACTCCCGCCCACTTTTCCCCTGCTTCCCGCTCTAGGCTAAACGATCCTCGCCTCTCATGCAAGAGGCGCAGCCCGCCTCATTCTTCCTCTCCGCCGTTTTCAAGATCGTGCAGGGTGGCCAGCTCGATAATCGTATAGGACTGCTTCCCCTGGGGAGTGACGATCTCTACCTCATCGTCGAGTTCCTTGTGCAACAGGGCCTGGCCAATCGGAGAGTGGAGCGAAATCTGCCCCGCAGCAGGATCAACTTCTTCAGGAAAAACGATCTGATACTCGACCACCTCACCCGAATCGACCTCTTCGAGCGTGACGCGACTGCCATACGCAATCGAATCTTTGGGAATACTCGACAGATCATACAGCGAGAGTTGCTGCATCCGTTCGGTCAGCTGGGCGATCCGGGCTTGGACATAGTCCTGACGCGCACGCGCCGCATCATACTCGGCATTTTCACTCAGGTCGCCATGGGCAGCAGCCTCGTGGAGGTCTTTCGGAATGCGGACGTTGAGTTCGTGGTATAATGCGTCAAGCTCTTTTTTCAGCTTTTTTACAATCGGTAGGTCCATAACTCCCCCATACGGTCGTCTTCTGTCTGGCGAGGACGTTCCGCACAAGCGCAACAGGGGTTGGTGGCACGCGTACACCAACCCCTCCACGGAATAATCGTATCCTTCAACAGTTAGGCGGTCAGGATATGGATCGTACAGGCCGACCCGAGGCCAATGACATGGGCGAGGCCAGCCTTGGCTCCTTCAACCTGGCGCGCTCCCCCCTGGCCTCGGAGCTGGGTCACGATCTCATAGATGTTCGCGACTCCGGTTGCCCCAAGCGGATGCCCCTTGGAGAGCAGGCCGCCACTGACGTTGACCGGAATATCGCCACCCAGTTCGGTTCGCCCTTCGTCAATCATCCGCCCAGCTTCCCCTTCAGCGCACAGACCCAGGTTCTCGTAATGCAGCAGTTCTGCTGTGGCAAAACAATCGTGGAGTTCGACCAAACTCAGGTCTTGTGGCCCAATAGCGGCCTTTTCATAGGCTTCTTTTGCCGCATTCTGAGTCAGGGTATTGACATCGGGCATGGTCAGGTCCCGATCGGTATAGGGATCCGAGGTCAGGACGGAAGTTGCGACTTTTATCGGCTGACGGGTAAACTGCTTTATCTTGTCTTCCGACATCAAGATCGCCGCCGCCGCACCGTCTCCGGTTGGACAGCACATATAGAGCGTATTGGGATAGGCAACCATACGGGCGTTCATCACGTCATCCAGCGACACCTCAACCTGGTACTGGGACAAGGGATTGTGCACTGAATGCTTATGGTTCTTCACCGAAATTTTGGCGAAATGCTCGGCCGTTGTGCCGTGCTTGCGCATATGTTCCACACCGGCCTGACCAAAGACGGCCGGCATCAGGCCACTGCCCAATACCCCCTCAACGCTCTCTCCGCCGCTGCGAGCTCCGCCGCCGAGCAAACCCATCTTTCCCATCTGCTCAACGCCAACGGCCATGGTGATATCGTACATCCCGGACGCGACGCCGACATAGGCCTCGCGAAAGGCGGTCGAACCAGTTGCGCAGGCGTTCGAGACATTGAGGGCGGGGATGCCGGTTTGGCCAATTTGCTGCAGAATCTTCTGCGCATTCATGGCACTGGCCTGGAACAAATTCCCACACACCAGCAACTCAACGTCCTTGATGGACGCCCCGGCGTCTTTGAGGGCGCGGACTCCGGCTTCTGCTCCCATTTGGGACACGTCCTTGTCAGGGTAGCGTCCAAACTTAATCATGCCGACACCGACCACATATACGTCTCTCATAACTTACACCCCTTTGCCGTTATCAGCTTCCTTCATCTTTGCGTGGCCTGAAAAAGAAAGCAATAATGTCGATTGTCTCTTCGTCTCCGTGCGCGTTTTTCTCCTGGCGTTCGCGCACTTTCCGCGTCACCATGTCCACCGGCATACCGAATTCAATCTTTTGCGGGTCGGGCTCAATATCGACTAAATTGCACCGGACGCTCACTCCTTCCGGGAGGTCAACAATGGCGGAGACGTACGGGACCGGAATGCCGGGCGCGGACTGGTGCACAATGGAGTACACATAGAGCGTGCCGTGATCGCTGAGTCGGACCTCGGGCAAATCTCCGACAAAGGTGCACTTGCTGCAGCCGACTCGGTTCCCGCCGATATAGGTCGCGTTACAAGCGGGGCATCGATAACCGACCAGATACGGTTTTTCGTCCGGAGCAGCGGGCAAGCGCAACATCGGCGCGATTGCCCGTTGTGTATTCGGCATTACCAAGTCCTCTCTACCGGTCCAACCCTGTCTCTGCTGGTCGAGGTGGCGCTGCTGATTCTGGCAGGATATTGGAAGGCAAGGTGCTCATCCCTCTCGATATGGATCAGGAGCGCCACCACCTGATTCTCTGCTCAGACTCATAGACAGGACCGAAAAAAGTCTGTGCTACAGTGTAGCTACCAATATACGAGCGCTCCTGCCAAAACAAGACCTTGAGCGTTTTTTCAGAGACACAACGAGCGCCGGGAAGAGGGAAAATCACAGGCATGCAGCAGGGACACGCGTGGCTTCATCGGCTCAGTAGCGCGGCTCGGACAGCACTCACTGTGCTGTATCCGTGGCGTTGCCTCAACTGCTCCGCCGGTCTTCCTGCGAACCGGGCGTTCTGCCTGCAGTGCCAGGGCTGGATTCAGATCATCCACTCTCCGCTGTGTACCCGTTGCGGCCGCCCCTTTGCCTCCGGAGTCGGACCCGACCATGTCTGCCATCAGTGCGTGCAACAGCCGCCCGGTTTTCGCTCCGCGCGAGCGTGGGCTGCGTACAGCACCTCAAGCGGCTCGCCCCAGCCTCTCCGTCAGAGCATCCTCCGGTTCAAATATGGGCACAATATGAGAGCCGGAAAGGTCCTCGCCGGACTCACGGCGCGTCACTTCTCCCGCGTCCAGGATCAGGACGCAGGGCCGGTGGAAGACTATGACCGCGTTCTTCCTGTTCCCCTGCACCTGACCCGACTGCGCGGGCGTGGATTCAACCAATCCCTCATCCTTGCCCGTGGGATTGGGCGACGGATCCATACCCCGGTTGATCCCTGGCTGCTCAGTCGCACCCGGCCGACCCAACCCCAGACGAAGCTAAGCAGGGAAGACCGTCGCGCCAATGTCCGAGGAGCCTTTCGGGTGCATACGCCCGCCCTGGCAAAGGGCAAGCGCCTCCTCCTTGTGGACGACGTGTATACATCGGGCGCGACGGTTGAAGAGTGTGCCCGAACCCTGTACCAGAATGGAGCGCGCAGTGTTGACGTTTTTACTCTCGCCCGAGCGGTCGATCTCTAAGAGCGTATGACGATGCCTCTCTCTCTCGGCGTTCTCATCTCCGGGGGCGGTACCAACCTCCAGGCCATTATCGATGCCATTGAGCGCAGAGACCTGCCCGCCCGGATCCGTATCGTGGTGAGTAACCGGAGCGATGCCTACGGTCTGGTGCGAGCGCGGCGTCACGGCCTCTCAACCGCGGTACTGTCTCACACCGGCTTTGCTTCCCGGGAAGAGTTTGACCACCACCTGGTCACCCTCTTACGAGACCACGCGGTGGAACTGGTCATTCTGGCCGGCTTTATGCGCCTGCTCTCGGCCCGTTTTATTCAGGCTTTCCCGCAGCGTATTCTGAATATCCACCCGGCCCTCCTGCCGGCCTTCCCCGGTCTGCACGCCCAGCGTCAGGCTTTGGAACGCGGGGTGCGGATCAGCGGCGCAACCGTCCATCTGGTTGACGAGGAAATGGATCACGGCCCGATTATTATGCAGGCCGCCGTCCCCGTCTATCCTGACGATACGGAAGACCGTTTGAGCGCGCGGATTCTGGCCCAGGAACATCGCATCTATCCCGCCGCCATCAAGCTCTTTGCCGAGGGCCGGGTCGTGGTCCAAGACCATAGGGTCCTCATTCGTGACGAGCGCCCTCGTCCGGAAACCGCCTTCCGGTCTCCCGCCGTATGACGACCGCCCCTCCTCGCACCGGCACGATTGGGATTGATGAATCCGGCAAGGGCGATTATTTCGGCCCGCTGGTCGTCGCCGGGGTCTATGTGACGCCGGACCAGGAAGCCCGGCTGCGCGACCTGGGCGTGCGGGATAGCAAAACGTGCTCGGATACCCGCGCCCATACCCTGGCCGCCCATATCCGTACGCTGTGTCCGACCACCCTCGTGGCCATCGGCCCTGAGCGCTACAACAGCCTGTACGCCTCGCTCAAGAACCTCAACACCCTGCTCGCCTGGGGACATGCCCGCGCCATAGAAAATCTCTTGGAAACCGTCCAGTGTGAGCGGGTGATCGCCGATCAGTTTGGGAACGCGCGCTTTCTCAATAATGCCCTGATGCAAAGAGGCCGGACCGTCGAGCTCATTCAAAAGCCCCGCGCCGAACAAGAGATAGAGGTCGCGGCCGCCTCGCTGGTCGCCCGGGCAGAATTCTTACGCCGCTTGCAGGATTTGAGCGGCCGCTTTGCCAGCCCCCTACCGAAAGGTGCCGGCCCGCAGGTCATCGCCGCGGGCAAAGCGGTTGTGGAGCAGTATGGCCCGGACGGCCTGGGCCAGGTCGCCAAGCTGCATTTTCGTACAACGCAAAAAGTGCTGGGGTGAGAGACAGGTCCTTGCCCCCGGCCCGCGTTTCCTCTAAATGAGGAAACGTGTCCCTCCACAGCCTGAAAAGCTGGACACGCCTCCTCTCTATCCCGTCTGCCATGGCACACAGTTCCCACCCCGCGTTTGACCGACTCGTCAGCATTATGGCGACGCTGCGCAGCCCGAACGGCTGCCCGTGGGATAAAGAGCAGACGCCGCAGACACTCAAACCCTACCTCGTCGAAGAGACCTATGAGGTGCTGGACGCCCTTGAGGCTGAAGACTGGGCTGAGCTGAAAGAGGAATTGGGGGACCTCCTCCTCCAGATCGTGTTTCACGCCCAGCTTATGGCGGAAGCCGGGGAATTTACGATTGACGATGTGGCCCAAGCCATTGCCGATAAAATGACCCGCCGCCATCCGCATGTCTTTGGTGACCTGAAAGTCGAGAGCGCCGAGGAGGTTAGTCAGAATTGGGCCAAGATCAAAGCCCAGGAGAAAAGGGCAAAAAAGAGGGAAAGAGGCGTTGCGGATCAATCCGTTCTGGCCGGTGTTCCCAAAGGCGCACCGGCCTTGATCCAGGCTCAGCGATTGGGCGAAAAGGCCACCCGCGTCGGTTTTGACTGGCCGTCGGCTGCGGCGGTCTTTGAAAAGGTCACGGAAGAGTACCAGGAATTGGCAGCGGTACTGGCAACGCCGCATACAGAGCAGCAGGAACATGAACTCGGCGACCTGCTGTTTGCCTTGACCAGCCTGGCCCGACATCTTGACCTGGACGCCGAGTCCGCCCTGCGTAAGGCCAGCAGCCGCTTTAGCAGACGCTTTCGTTACGTCGAGGAGCAACTCGCGCGCAACCGGGAAGATATCCATCACACCTCACTGACGCGGCTGGAGGAATTGTGGCAGGAGGCCAAGCAGACGGTGGGGTAGGATGCCCAGCAGGGCTCGCAGTTCATCTTTTCCACCCGGCCAGACCAGGACAACAAAACTACACCCACCGATCATGACAGCCCCACCGAGGCTCCCCAGCCGGCTGAGACGGGAACCGTCCGGGGCAAGCCAGTCAATCTGCCCCACACACCACCACAGCACGACCAGCATCCCGACCGAGGCGATACCACTCCACAGCAGAGAGGCGGCCCATTGTTGCCACGGAAAGGCTGGAAAACGTCGTGACAGGCGAGCGGCCTGGAACACCAGATTGGCCATGGACGCGAGCGAGGTTGCGGCGGCAAGGCCGACAACCCCCCAATTCTGCATCGAGACCATATCGCTCACGGCGGCCACACCCTGCGCCAGCCAGTTCGCCTCACCAGGGAGACTGATACGGCCCATGAGGACAAGGCTGGCCCCTATTTTCGTCATGAGGGCGACCACGCCACCCCATACCGGCGTCCGGGTATCTCCGAGGGCGTACAAACAGGCCGTGACCTGACGGGTCGCCGCAACCGCCCAGAGGCCCAGGGCCAGCGCCTGGAGGGCCGCCGCTGTGACCACAACGTCCTGAGCGGAAAAGGCGCCTCTGAAAAACAGGACCGTCGTCATAGGCGTCGCCAGAACGGCCAGCCCAACCGCCGCGGGCAGCGTGACCACATTGACCAATCGCAGGGCGAAGCCCAGACTGTCCTGCATGCCGGCCCAGTCCTTCTGCTGGGCGTAGGTTGCCAGGCTGGGCAGGACCGCGGTACTCAGGGCAACAACAAAAATCCCGACGGGAAATTCAAACAAACGGCTGGCGTACCACAGGCAGGCGACGCTTCCGTCCGCGAGCAGCGAGGCCAGCAGGGTACTGATGATTTGATTGAGTTGAAAAATGCCGGTCCCAAAGACGAGCGGCAAGAGGAGCAGACCCATACGCCGTAAGGCCGGATGGCATGGCTGCCAGCTCAGACGCAAGGACACCCCGCGGCGGACGAGGGCGGGCACCTGCCACAGGAGTTGGCAGACCCCGCCCAGCACGACCCCGTAGGCCAAACTCATCACGGGCTCGGCCACCTGGGCGGACAGACCGAACACACTCACAATCACCGCGGCGTTAAACAGCACCGGCGCAAAGGCCGGAGCCGTAAAGTGTCGGAGCGCATGCAAGACCCCCATGGCGAGCGCGGCCGCGCCAACGCAGAAGAGGTAGACAAACATGACGCGGGTTAAATCAATGGTGAGCAGCAATTTGGCGCTCGTAAAGCCGGGCGCGAAGAGGCGGGTAATGGGGTCGGCAAAGCCTATCCCCAGGCCGGTCAACACGAGCAGCAGGCCAAGCCCGGTCCCGAAGAAGGCACGAATCATGCGACTCGTCGCGCGGGACTGCCGGGTCAGATATCTGGTCAGCACCGGGACAAAGGCGGCGTCGGTGGCCCCCTCACCGACGAGACGCCGGAGCAGGTTGGGAATACGGAACGCCACAAAGAACGCGTCAGCGGCCAGACCCGCTCCAAAGACAGAGCCAATCACCATATCCCGACCCAAGCCGGAAATGCGGCTCAGCAGCGTCAGCCCACCGATCTGTCCCACGGCCTGCACGACCCGAGTGTTTTCTCCAGGGTCGTGTTGTACGCCGCGGACACTCGACCTGGCAGCCGTGGCCCCACCCTGTTGCCCGGCCGGCCTCTTCAGTTGCCGGCTCTTGCGCGACATTGATCAGTCTCCCCACTCATGGTAGGAACAGTGCCTCAGAGAGGAGTATTGTACGTGGCATCAGGAGAAAAAAAACGTCATCGCCAAAGCGAGGTTCGGCGGGTCCGCAACCACGCAGCCAAATCACGGGTGAAGACCCTTATGAAAAAAGTCGCGTCAGCGGTCGAGAGCGGAGAGAGCACGGTAATCGAGAGTTCTCTGCGGACGGCGGTCAGTGCACTTCACCGGGCGGGTCAGAAACGGATTATTCCCAAAAACACGGCGGACCGGTATATCGGCCAGCTCTCAAAACTGGTCCACAAGCACCAAACCGCCGCCTCCGCCTGATTCTATCGGCAAGGGGCCATGAGCTCCTTTTCTGTTTCCACCAGAGCAAAGAACGATGCGGTGTAGCGCGTCTCTCTCTGCCCCTTTAGGCGTGCGGGCTTCCAGCCCGCATGGCGGCCAAGATGGCCGCCCTCCCAGGAGGAGAGCCGCCCACCTCCCCTCCCAGGCCGCTTGGAGCAGGCCCCTGTCCTTCCCGACGAGCGCGGCCTGGCACGGCTACAATTTATCGTGAAACGCTCTAGAAATTATCGCCCAGACGAAAGGAGACTTCACGGGCCGCCGCAGTAAAGAGGCGCACGGTGGCGAGGCTATGTTGCATTCCGCCTGCCACTCATGCCCAACTTTGCACCCGCAGCCCCTTGAACCCCAGAAAGTGGCTCGTATTCGCAGTGATCAGGGTCAGGCCGTTGACATACGCGATCGCAGCAATCTGTCCGTCGACAAACGGTGGCATCCGACCGGCCCCGCTCAGGCGTGCCCGCTCAAGCGCGTGCCAGTCCGCAGCGTCTTGGTCATAGTCGAGCACCGGAAAGCTCGCCAGGACGACCTCCTCGAGGTAGCGTTCGATCACGTCCCGACGTCGAGACCGTGGGAGCCGGGCGCAACCGAAACGCAGCTCATGCCAGACCGGCGCCGGGATCGCCGCCTCGCCCTCATACGCCCGCAACTTTTGCATGATACCGGGAGCGGGTTGCGGCCGCAGCGGCTCTGAGACGATATTGGTATCCAGCAGGTATTCCACGGCTCACAACTCAACGTCGCGTCCCGGTACTGCGTCCCGCACAGTCCCAAACACTTCGTCGGGATTCAGCGCGAGGGTCGGCAAGTCGGTCTCTCTCTCAAAGGTATCGTACGCTTCGGTGAAGCGGCGCCGGCCTACGGCAAGGCGTTCGAATGCTTTCCGTCCGATAAGCACGGCCACCGATTCCCCGTGACGGGTCAGCTCTATGGCGGTGCCGCTCTCCGCTGTACGCACCAGGGTTGGCAGGTTGCGACGAGCCTCGGCGATCGAATATCTGTCGGCCATTGCCACGTCCTTTATGCTCATAATTATGTACATTCTAGCATGTCTCGCGTGGTGACAAAACCGTGGCCTCGCTTTGTTTCCGTGTTTCAGGGTAACGGCTCTCCGTCATCCACAGGCGTGATTTCCAGCCAGCTTTCTTTCCCGGAGGGAGAGGGAACAGAGAATCCCCTCTCGGGAGGGGTGCCGCGCAGCGGCGGGGTGGGTTTTGCGGCCTGATCGTACCTGGGAAACCCACCCCGGCCTTCGGCCACCCCTCCGAGGAGGGGATAAGGGTCGCCCTGAATCGGAATCCTCATCCGTGGATGCGGAACCGCAACTCCACCAATCAGGGGGAGGGTCAAAACCGTTAGAAATTATCGCCCAGACGATACGAGACCTCACGGGCCGCCGCAGTAAAGAGGCGCCCAACGGCAAGGCGGCGTTGGGTTTCCGAGAACTGCACATCCGTGAGGCCGGGCAGGTCGCCAGGGTCGAGCGTTCCCTGCAGGAATTCAGGCGAGGTCGTTACCAAGACCTGGGGAATAGCGCTGTAGTATTCCGTCACGCGCAGGTTGTCTGCCTGCCACAGGACCTTCCCGCTTCCTCGGTCGGTGAGCTGGACATCGAGGGCCAGCACCATTTCGTACTCAAGCACTTGATCGCGGCGGTCAAAGGAGAACGGTCGCAGTTCCAGCATCTGGAGTTGGGCGGAAATCACCCCTTCGCCCGTGTCGGTGACCCGAATATTCCGACGGGTCCGCAACTCTCGCTCCATGGCCCACTGGAGTTCCTTTTCCACACCGGTCTCAAGCGTACGATTGGAGAATTCAGCAAAGCTCACACTCTGGATTCCCTGCGGTAAGGGGGCGGTCCCCGCAAACTGATAGCCGCACGCGCTCCACAGGCAGGCGCACACGGCGATCACAATGGCATACGCTTTCTTCATGAAAGACCTGAGCCGGAGCGTTTTCAACAAAACGCTAGCCAAGCACGAAGTTCACCAGTCGGCCCGGTACGACGATTTCGCGCCGGATGGTCTTGCCCGCTAAATATGTGGCCACCTTGTCCTGCTTTCTCGCCGCGTCCAGGGCCGTTTCCTTATCCGCGTCAACGGCCAGCTCAATGGTCGCCCGGAATTTTCCGTTGACCTGGACCGCGACCGTAACGGTCTCATCCTGAATGAGCTCCGGGTCGTACGACGGCCAGGTTTCGTACGTCAGCGTCTCCGCGTGCCCCAGACGCTGCCACAATTCTTCGCCCAGATGGGGAGCAAAGGGCGCGAGCAGCAGCACAAACCCCTCGGCCAGCACCCGCGGCAGGCGAGGAGCCTTTTGCGCGTCGTTCACAAACACCATCAGAGCGCTCAACGCGGTGTGGAAGCGCATGCCTTCGATGTCTTCCGTGACTTTTTTGACCGTTTTGTGAAAGAGGCGGGTAAGCGCCGCGTCGGGCCGGGGTTCCACGTCGGCAATATCCGAGCGCAGGTCACCGGAGTCGGCCACAATCAGCGACCAAGCCCGGTGCAGGAAGCGATATACGCCGGCCACCGAGCGCGTATTCCAGGGCTTGACCTGCTCCAGCGGCCCCATAAACATCTCATAGCAGCGCAGCGCATCGGCCCCATACTCCGCGATCACGGCATCGGGATTCACGACGTTGCCCCGTGATTTCGACATTTTGTCGGTTTGGGGCTCCAGTTCCAGGTCCGTATCATCCGGGTGATAGGGTGTGTCATCGCGCCACGCCACCTGGTCTACCGGTACATAGCCCACACTGAGCGGTGTCGTCGGATCTTCCCTCAACGTGTATTCGGCCTCCTCGCTGCCCTCGCGATTGATCTTCTCGACAGCGTGCGCGGCATAACGCTGCCCCTGCTCGTCCTGGTAATAGCGGTAACTGAATCCCAGAATCATGCCTTGATTGACCAAACACTGGAAAGGTTCCGGTGTAGACACGAGGCCGCAGTCGTACAGGACGTGGTGCCAGAAGCGGGCATACAATAAGTGCAGCACGGCGTGCTCTACACCCCCGACGTATAAATCGACCGGCATCCAGTACTGTTCGGCCTCCGCGTCCCACGGCTTGTCCGTATTCTGCGAGTCCAGGAAACGCAGAAAATACCAACAGCTCCCAGCCCACTGGGGCATGGTGTTGGTTTCCCGCAACGCCGGCTGACCCGAGGCCGGTTCGGTCGTCTCCACCCAGTCCCGCGCCGCGGTCAGGGGTGGCTCGCCTGTTCCTGTTGGGCGAAAACTCTCGACGTCGGGCAGGAGCACGGGCAAATCCTGCGGCTCGACCGGCTGGGGCTGGCCGTCTACGTGGAGCACGGGAAATGGCTCGCCCCAATACCGCTGGCGACTGAACAACCAGTCCCGGAGCTTATAGTTCACCGTGCCTTCGCCGTGGCCGTTTTCCTCCAGCCAGACTTGCATCTTTTTCTTGGCCTGGGCCACGTTGAGGCCATCTAAAAAGCCTGAGTTCACATGGGGTCCGTCTCCGATATAGGCGCCGCTTGCCATATCCCCACCCTGGACCACTTCAACAATCGGGATGTCAAACTGCCGGGCAAACTCCCAGTCTCGCTCGTCTCCGCCCGGCACGGCCATAATCGCCCCGGTACCGTAGGTGAACAGGACATAGTCGGCGACCCAAATCGGAATCGGCTCGCCATTGACGGGATTCAGGGCATAGCCGCCCGTGTTGACCCCGGTCTTTTCTTTCACCAGTTCCGTGCGGGCCAGGTCGGACTTGCGCAGCGCCTCTTCTTTATACGCCTCAACCGTGGCCCGATTGTCCGGGGTGGTGATGCGCTCAACCAGGGGATGTTCCGGGGCCAGGACGCAATAGGTCGCGCCAAACAGGGTGTCCGGACGCGTGGTAAAAACATCGAAAAAGGCGTCTTCTTCCGCAAACGGAGAACCATCGCCGCGACACAGCTGGAAACGAATGCGGGCACCCTCGCTCCGCCCGATCCAGTTGCGCTGCATTTCCTTGACGTTTTCCGGCCAATCGAGGTCGTCGAGGCCGGCTAACAGCCGTTCCGCATAGGCCGTAATCCGGAGCATCCACTGCCGCATGGGTTTGCGGATGACCTCATGTCCGCCGCGTTCACTCTTGCCGTCGATGACCTCTTCGTTGGCCAGGACCGTGCCCAGGGCCGGACACCAGTTGACCGGCACCTCTGCCATATAGGCCAGGCCGCGCTCGTAGAGTTTGAGGAAAATCCATTGTGTCCAGCGATAGTAGTCGGGATCACAGGTCGAGATCTCCCGGTCCCAATCGTAGGAAAAGCCCAGGGCCTGGATTTGACGCCGAAAAGTCGTGATATTGTGCGCCGTTGTCTCACGCGGGTGCGTACCCGTCTCAATCGCATACTGTTCCGCGGGCAGTCCGAACGCGTCCCAGCCCATGGGATGCAGGACATTCAATCCCCGCATGCGCTTATAGCGGGCCAGGATGTCGGTTGCGGTATAGCCTTCCGGGTGTCCGACGTGCAGCCCGGCGGCACTCGGATACGGAAACATATCCAGGATGTAGTATTTTTGCTTCCGACGGTCGATCTCGGCGCGGAAGGTTTTCTGTTCATGCCAATAGCGCTGCCATTTCGGCTCGATGACGCTCGGCTGATAGCGTACTTTACCGCCCGAAGGCGTTTCCGCCGCGGCTCCGTTGGATTGCTTATTCGAGGGACTCATGAGGCTGTACTTTCTTCCCGACAACGCGCGCGATCCGATCCAGCACGCCGTTGACAAAGGTCGGCGCGTCGTCACTGCAGTAGCGGCGAGCAATTTCAATTGCTTCGTTAATCGTCACCCCCGCGGATAAGTCGGGGTAGGTTGCCAATTCATACGCCCCGAGACGGAGCAGGTTCAAGTCTACCTTGGGCAAGCGGCCGATCCGCCAGTGTTCGGCGGCCGCGGCGATCATACTGTCAAGCTGACGCCGCTCGCGCCACGTCCCTTTCACCAAATCTACCGTAAACTCCCGGACCTCGGTTGCCTGGGTAAAGCACTGCTCGAAAAGCGCCAGCGCCTGCGGCGGCGCCACCCCGCTGATATCAATCTGGTACAAAACTTGGAGGGCGTATTCACGCTCCTGGCGGCGAGTTCCACGGGCTGCCATACGACACTTACTCGATTTCCTGTAACGCCCCGAGGGCGTTGACCATCTCAATAGCGGACAGGGCCGCTTCCCAGCCCTTATTCCCCAGTTTTGCTCCGGCCCGGTCAAGCGCTTGCTCAACGGAGTCCGTGGTCAACACCCCAAAGGTCACGGGTACGCCGGAGGAGAGCATAATTTCTTTAATGCCCTGGGTCATGGCCGCCGCAATATAATCGAAGTGCGGCGTCTCACCCTTGATGACCGCCCCCACACAGACCACGGCCGCGTAGCGGCCGCTGGTTGCCAGCCGCTTCGCAAACAGGGGGATGTCAAACGCCCCCGGAACCAGCACCACATCAATGTCTTCGTCCCGCGCCCCATGGCGGCAGAAGGCGTCAATGGCACCCGCCTGTAAGCGCTCGGTAATCAAACTATTGAACTGCGACACGACGACGCCAAACCGCATCCCCGTCGCGTCCAGCTTGCCAGTAATGACTCGGGCCATAGCTTCCCCTCTTCACGCAGTGATCGATCCGATTAACAGCCTTAGAGCAACGGCTTGAGCTCAGAGAACAAATGCCCCAGTTTTTCCTTCTTGACCTGCAGATAGTGAATATTCCCCTTGTGAGGGGGCGTCTCAATGGGCTGGCGTTCAACAACGTTTACCCCGTATTCTTCGAGCCCGCTGATTTTCTGCGGATTATTCGTCAGCAAACGTACTTGCGAGATGCGCAGGTCACGGAGAATCTGCGCCCCAATACCATAATCCCGGAGGTCTTCCTCAAATCCAAGATGGAGGTTGGCTTCAACCGTGTCCATGCCTTTATCCTGGAGGGCGTACGCCCGGATCTTATTGGCCAGTCCGATCCCCCGGCCCTCTTGCTGCAGATAGATCACGACCCCGCGGCCTTCCTCTGCAATGCACTCCATGGCATGCGTGAGCTGGTCTCCGCAGTCACACCGTTCCGAACCAAACACATCGCCGGTGAGACATTGCGAATGGACCCGGACCGTGACGGGCTCCCGGGTCGTAATCCGCCCTTTGACCAGGGCAATATGTTCGTGGTTATCGACTTCGGTTCGGTAGACGATGGCTAAAAACCGCCCCCCAAACGGACTCGTGATTTCTCCCTCACCCACCCGGTGAATGACGGATTCCGTCCGTAAACGGTAGGTGGTCAGGCTGGCTATGCTCACAATCGGCAGGGCGTGCTCTTGCGCAAAGGCTTCAATCTCCTGGCCCTGGGCAATATCGCCATCGTCGCGGAGAATCGTACACAGGGTTGCCGCCGGCTTGAGACCGGCCAGGCGGGCCAGATCAATGCCGGCTTCGGATAAGCCCCGTCGCGCCAACACCCCACCCCGGTGGGCAAAGAGCGGAAAGATGTGACCCGGCATCACCAGGTCGGCCGGGCGGGCGTCATCACGGACCGCAGTCGTGATCGTCACCGCGCGGTCGTAGGCCGATATCCCGGTTGTTACGCCGCGGCGGGCTTCAATCGAGGCGCCAAAGACCCGTTGACGGCCCCCTTCATACCCATGCCCGAGCATGGGAATCCCGAGCTCGCGAATTTTCTCTTCTGTCAGAGCTAAGCACACCAGGCCACGACCGTGGGTGGCCATGAAGTTGACACCATCCGGTGTGGTCAGATCAGCCGCCAGACACAGGTCGGCTTCCCCTTCCCCAGAGTCGTTTTCAACCAGGATCACCATTTTCCCTTGGCTGAGCTGTTGGAGCGCCTCTTCTATTGGCGAGAGCGCGATTGGCATAGCCCCTCCTTACGTCCGAATATAGCCTGACACCACCACATCGTTCCCACTGCGGTCTACCTGCATTGTATGGAGTTTTATTCCCTCGGCAACCCGTCCAACCCCTAACGGAGCGAGCATGGCCCGTCCATCACCGCCCAGCAGCACGGCGCCATAAAAAAATACGAGCCTATGCACCAGTCCTTCTTGCAGGGCGGCCGCCGCAACCTGTCCGCCCCCTTCGATCAGCACGTGCTTTGCCCCGCGCTGCGCCAGGGTTTCGAGCACCGGACGGAGCAGAATCTTCCCCCGTTTTCCGGGAAAGGCCAGGACTTCAACACCGGCTCGCTCGAACGCAGCCCCACGAAGTTGGGCGGCACGGCGTGTTGTTGCAATTACGGTGGCGGCTTTGGAAGAGAGGTGGCACACTTGCGCCTGGGGGCTGATCCTGAGCCGTCCGTCAAGAACAACGCGCAGGGGGTCCCGCCCTCCACGGACGCGGCACGTCAGTTGGGGATCATCGGCCAGGACCGTTTCCGCGCCGACCAGGATCGCGTCCACCCAGTTGCGCAACGCGTGGACTTTGCGACGTGATGCCGTTCCACTAATCCAGCGGGCGTCACCGCTCGCCGCCGCGATGCGGCCGTCGAGGGAAGCCGCCAGTTTCAAGGTGACAAAGGGTAATCCGGTCTGGATTGCAACCGCAAAATCCTCATTGGTCCGTTGGCAGAGCTCTTTGAGTACGCCGGTCGTGACCGCAATGCCGGCACGGCGCAGACGCCGAATCCCACGTCCTCTCACCTGCGGGTTCGGGTCGGTCATGCCGATGACCACCCGGGCAACACCAGCCTCGATCAGCGCCTGGGCACAAGGGGGCGTTCTGCCGTAATGCGAGCACGGTTCGAGGTTGATGTAGACGGTGGCCCCGCGGACCGGGCGGGTCGCTTTGCGCAGCGCTTCAACTTCGGCGTGCGGCAGTCCCGCCCGCCGATGATAGCCCTCGCCAAGCACACGGCCGTCGCGGACAATAACGGCCCCCACCACGGGATTCGGACTCGTCCGCCCCTGCGCCCGCAGGGCTAACTCCACCGCGCGCCGCATAAACACTTCATCAGTGTTCATGATTTCGTCTTTTCCGACTTTGCGCGCCGTGCCCGTTTGTCGTCGTCCGCGCTGCGTTCCCGGATGAGGTCCCTGAGCTCGGACATGAACTCGTCAATATCTTGAAAAGAGCGATACACGGAAGAAAAGCGGACATAGGCGACCTTGTCCAGATCGTACAAATGACGCATGACTTCTTCGCCAATTATCGCGCCTGGGATTTCTTTCTCGCCCCGCCCCTGAAGTGTCCGCTCAATGTGATCCGCGATCTCTTCTATGGTCTCAATGCTGATCGGACGTTTTTCACACGCTTTTTTGAGGCCGGTGACAATTTTGAGCCGATCATAGGTCTCCCGCCGCCCGTCCTTCTTGACGACCAGAGGGAGAATTTCTTCAACCCGCTCATAGGTCGTGAAGCGCCGATCGCATTCCTCGCACTCCCGCCGCCGGCGGGTGACCTCACCCTCCCGACTCAAGCGCGAATCAATGACGCGACTTTCCAGGTGGGAACAAAAAGGACACTTCATACGCTGTGAGAGGGAACGGGGCTCACGCTATCACCTGACAATTCGTGCTCGCCGTTTCAGCTTAGGCCGTCCGCACAACCCGGTGGGCATAGACGGGGAACTGCTGGCACAGCTCACGGACCTCTTCACCAATGGCGGTCAGTCCCCGCGCGTCGCCAACGCGCTGCAGGGCGCGGGCAATCAGGTCGGCAACATGATCCATCTCAGCTTCTTTCATACCCCGACTCGTCACCGCTGGTGTGCCAATACGCACCCCGCTGGTCACAAAGGGAGAGCGCGTATCAAACGGGATCGCGTTTTTATTGACCGTAATCCGAGCCTGATCCAAGGTTTCCTGGGCCACTTTGCCGGTCAGTTCGGTCTCGCGCAGATCGAGCAGCATCAGATGGTTCTCCGTGCCGCCCGAGACCAGGCGGAACCCGCGCCGGACGAGACTGGCGGCCAGGGCTTGTGCATTGGTGATAATCTGCTGCTGGTAGGCGCGAAACTCCGGTGTTGCCGCTTCCTTCAACGCCACGGCCTTGGCCGCAATCACATGCATCAGCGGCCCGCCCTGGTTACCGGGAAAGACCGACGAGTTCACGCTTTTGGCCATATCCTGGCGGCACATAATCATCCCACCGCGCGGCCCGCGCAGCGTCTTATGGGTCGTCGTCGTGACCAGATCGGCATACGGCACGGGAGAGGGGTGCAGCCCGGCAGCCACCAGCCCGGCAAAGTGGGCAATATCGACCATCAACAGCGCCCCGACCTCGTCGGCGATGTCTCGAAAGGGCGCGGTGTCAATCTGGCGTGGGTAGGCACTGTGGCCGGCCACAATCATCTTGGGCCGGTGTTGACGCGCCAGGGCGGCAATCTCGGCGTGGTCAATACGTTGATTGTCCTCCCGGACGCCATAGGGGACGACCTGAAAGAATTTTCCGGAAAAATTGACCGGACTGCCGTGCGTAAGATGCCCGCCGTGCGACAGGTTCATGCTCAGAATGGTGTCTCCGGGCTGGAGCTGGGAGAAATAGGCGGCCATATTGGCTTGGGCTCCGGAGTGCGGCTGGACATTGACGTGCTCGGCACCGAATAAGGCCTTGGCACGGTCAATGGCGAGCTGTTCAACCACATCCACATACTCGCAGCCGCCGTAGTAGCGCTTCTGGGGATAGCCTTCGGCATACTTATTCGTGAGTACGGACCCCTGCGCCTCCAGCACAGCCTCGCTCACCACATTCTCTGACGCGATGAGCTCAAGATTGTACTCCTGGCGTTGCGTCTCCTCTTGAATGGCGGCATAGACATCAGGGTCGCGCTGGGCGAGCTGACTCGTCATACCAGTGCTCCTTACTCTCCCCATCCGGCAATGTTCACGGTCGAACCGTTCCTTTTCTCCTCATGGATACAGAAAAATCGCAGGGCTCCAGAGAGACCACTGCGATTCTTTCGGTCTGGACACTCCCGAGCCCGTCTCCGGCCGACTATTGGTGGCTCTCGATATATTCGATCACGTTCCGGACCGTCCGAATCTTTTCAGCCTGTTCGTCAGAGATTTCGGTATCGTACTCTTCTTCCAGCGCCATCACGAGTTCGACAATATCCAGAGAGTCTGCGCCAAGGTCTTCGATAAACGAAGAATCCAGGCTGACTTCGTCCTCGCTCACACCTAATTGCTCACAGATAATTTCCTTGACGCGCGCCTCGGTCGAAGCTTCTGCCATAGCTGGGACCTCCTCTCTCCTTTCGCTCGGCAGTATCTGAAGAATTGGCCGAACCAACTCCGGTTACATATACATGCCGCCATTGACGTTAATAATTTGTCCAGTGATATAGCCCGCTCGGGGGTTTGCCAAGAACGCTACTGTATCGGCAACTTCCTCAGCCGTTCCCCAACGGCCAGCGGGAATATGGCTCAGATATCCTGTTTTCGCCTCTTCTGGCAAGGACCTGGTCATATCGGTCTCAATAAATCCTGGGGCGACGGCATTCACCGTAATCGACCGGGAGGCGAGCTCTTTCGCCATCGTCTTGGTAAAGCCGATGATACCGGCTTTGGCGGCTGAATAGGCCGCCTGCCCGGTATTCCCGGTTTGGGCAACAATGGACGTCAGGTTAATAATCCGACCAAAACGCTGCTTCATCATGGAGCGGGTGACCGCCTTCGTACAGCGAAAGACGCCGGTCAGATTGGTGTTGAGGACCGTTTCCCACTCGTCTTCCTTGAGCCGGACCAGGAGCGTGTCAATCGACATGCCGGCATTATTGACCAGAATGTCGATCTTTCCTTGCCGCTCAAGAATATCGCGCGTTGCCGTTGTGACGGCAGCGCCGTCGGCAATGTCGAATTGACAGACCTCGGCCCGTCCGTTCCGCGCCTTAATACCGGCACGGACATCCTCGGCCGCGGCCTGATTCCTGACATAGTTAATCACCACTGTCGCCCCGTCTTGCGCCAGACGTTCCGCGACCGCGCGACCAATCCCCCGTGAGGCGCCGGTCACCAGGGCGACGAGTCCGTCCACACCGCCGCGTGCGTCCACACCCATTATCGCAACCACTCCAGGCTGGCCGCCAGGCTGTCGGGGTCGCTTACGGAAACGCACGGGAACTTTCGATCAATGCGTTTGAACAAGCCGCTGAGGACGCGCCCCGCGCCCAGTTCCACCGCCCCCTCACAGCCGAGGTCTCGCACGCGCTGCATGCTCTCTTCCCACCGGACGGGCGCCGTGACTTGTCGGACCAGCAGGTCTTTGACCGGCTCCGCAGACCGGTTGACTTCGGCCGTGGCATTGGCAATCACCCCAACACTCAAAGGACGGACGGTGCTCGGTTCGAGGACGCGTGCCAGCCCCTCTGCAGCCGGGGCCATGAGGGCACAGTGAAAAGGCGCGCTCACCGCCAGTTCGACCGCCCGTTTTGCCCCGCGCTCCTTGGCACCGGCCACGGCTCTTTGCACCGCTCCGGCATGACCGGCGATGACCACCTGGTCGCCCCCGTTCAGATTCGCCGGAGAGACAACTTCGCCCTGCGCTGCTTCCGCACACACCTCTCCGACAACCTGCTCGGACAGGCCAAACAGGGCCGCCATCGCGCCCACCCCGGGCGGGACGGCCGCCTGCATCAGGCGGCCGCGCTCCCGCACGATCCGGACCGCATCGGCGAAGTCGAGCGCGCCAGCCGCAACCAGGGCCGAGTACTCGCCTAAACTATGGCCGGCAACGCAGACCGGTTGCAGGTCGACCTCCTGGGCCAGCGTCCGCCAAGCGGCAACGCTGGTTGTGACAATGGCGGGCTGCGTGTTGTGAGTCAGGGTGAGGTCTTCTTCCGGCCCCTCGAAACACAGCGTGGACAACGAGAACCCCAGTGCGTCATCGGCCTCGGCAAACACCTCAGCCGCCACGGGAAACCGCTCCACCAGGGCGCGTCCCATGCCGACGGTCTGAGACCCTTGCCCAGGAAAAAGAAAGGCCAGCGGACGACTCATTCGGCGGGCTCCGACGGCTTCGTTTCGTCGCGGTTATCGAGTTGGTTGATTGAGTCGCTCTTGTCAGGCGCAGCGCGTGTTCCAGCCTTTACTCCGGCGTCCTTGGCGGAGCGGAATTTCTGGCGGAGTTGCGACCAGATTCTGCGCCCGCGTCCGTCCCCGGCAGTCAGCGCTTCTATGCCTGACATGTGCTGCAAGCTCTCGGTGATATGCTGGTTCACTCCGCGCTGGAGCGATTCGTGGGCAACCCGAATGGCGTTCTTGATCGCCTTGGGTGAGGACGATCCGTGCGCAATAATGGTCACGCCATCCGTTCCCAGGAGCGGGGCGCCTCCGACTTCGTCGTAGTCAATGCTGGCCCGTAAATCGGCAAACGAGCGCTTGAGCAGCAGAAAGGCGAGCTTCCCGCGCCAGCTTGACGAGAAGAGGGAACGGAGCTGACCTTGCGTAAAGTCATAAAATCCTTCCATCGTCTTAAGCGCGATATTCCCGGTAAATCCGTCGGTGACCGCAACGTCGACCCCACCGTTATTGAGCTCTCGGCCTTCAACATACCCGATGTAGTTCAGTGGCAGCTTGGAGAGGACAGTGTGGGCGGCCCGCGTTGTTTCGGTCCCTTTTGAGTCTTCCTCGCCGTTACTCAGGACTCCAACCCGAGGACTCTGAATGCCCCGCACGACCCGGGCGTAGACTTCGCCCATAATGGCGAACTGCACCAGGTGCATGGGTTGACACTCAACATTGGCCCCGGCGTCAACCAGGCAGGTACGTCCGGTGAGCGCGGGAACGGACGTAACAATAGCCGGGCGATCCACATCGGGCAGGCAGCCGAGCATGGTGACAGCCAGACCGAGGACAGCGCCCGAATTCCCGGCGCTCACGACAGCGCCCGCCTTTCCATCTTTGACATGCGTAAAGGCGACCCGCAGGGATGAGTCACGCTTGCGACGGAGGGCCGCGACAGGAGAATCTCCCATCTCAATGACCTCGCTCGCATGCTGGATAATGAGCTGAGAGGACTCTCGCTGTCCGTTCCGGCGGAGCTCTTGTCGAATCTTTTCCTGATCCCCAACGAGGAGCAGTGAGACCCCGTACTCCTGGGCGGCCTGGACGGCTCCGGCAACAGCGGACTGGGGAGCGAGATCGCCCCCCATGGCATCTAGCGCGATATGCATGGTGGGCTGCTCACCGCCGTTCTGCCTTGGGTCAGAAAGAAATCTTCCTCAGCGCAACGCATAGGAAGCTACTCTTCTTCTTCAATCGTGATCACTTGTCGCCCACGGTAATAGCCGCAGGTAACACAGATACGGTGTGGCAGAACCGGGTCCCCGCACTGGGAGCAGATCGACCACTGCGGGGCGACAAGTGCGTGGTGAGAACGGCGTTGGTTGCGTTTTGACTTTGACGTTTTGCGCTTTGGTACAGCCATAACTTTCTCTTCCTTATATGAATATACACGCTAGGAGGGGGCTTTTTCTGTCTTCCTCAGGGTCGCAAGGGCGGCGAGACGCAGGTCTGCCCATCTGGGCGGGCAGGAGCACTCCTCGCTGTTGAGATTCACCCCACACTGTTCACACAACCCTTTACACGTCTCCTGACACAGCGGGTAGCTCGGCAGCGATAAGAGGACCTGCTCTCGAACCAGGAGCGACACATCAACCCGATCTCCACTATAAAAGCTGGCGGCCAAGTCTTCCTGGTTCAGTTCGGTTTCGCGACCAAGCGCCCCCTGCGGGCCGGCCGGCAGGAGCACCCAGGAGAAGGGGCGACTCAATGCCAGCGGGAACTCTTCGAGGCAACGGGCGCATTGCCCGGCCAGGTCGGCGCTCAGCGTACCGTCAAACAAGAGGTCGTCACCGGAACGCATATAGTGCAGAGCAACCCGCAGTGGACCCGTCAGCCGATACTCGCTCCCATCACGCCCCGGACGATGGCTCAGAAATCGGTTCAGCGTCTGAGCATCCTCGTCAAACTGCACCGCGGTTGGGGACGAACCGATATTTTCAACGAGGATTTGCACGCTACACCTACCTGGGGGAATGTATAGTGAAACGCACGGCAATGCAACGCAATCACACCCAGGTCCGAGCGCTCAAAATCGCCCCTCTGCCGACTCGCTCCGGCGCTTTTTCGGCTTCAGGTTCGTTGCCGTCACGTTCGCCGTCGGTATATGCTGTCAGCCCCATGTCTCTTTTGTCTCAGATCATCGGCCTGGTGCTGTGCATCGTGTGGATCTTCAGCCTGTGGTTGCTCCTGGCCGGCCGTCGCTGGTTTCCTTCGCGCAAACCGCTCCGGCCGCTGGCGCTCTTGGGCGGTATGCTGCTCTTTTTCGTTTTAAGCCTGACCGGAATGGTCTACCTGCAACTCCTGTTCCCAAGTTGACACTGTGGGTCGTAGCTATGATTAAAGTAGGCATTTTTAAAGCAAAAACCCATCTGTCCGCCCTGCTCGAAAGAGTCGGCCAGGGACAAGAAGTGCTCATCACCGCGGCCGGTAGGCGGCGCGCTGGTCTCGGCCTGTATCGGGTGGGTGGGTCCATCAGGAAACCGCTGTACCGGGCGTGACCCCGCCCGGCTGGGGGATTGTAGGGGCTACGCGCTACGCCGGAGCAGCTCGGCTAAGACTTCGCCTTGCTGGGTGAACGCCTGGGTCATAGCCTCCCCCTGTTTTCTGAACGCCGTGGCCAGCTCATCAATTTCTCGGTCGCGCCGGTGGCCGGCCGCCTTCATCACGAACAAGCCCCAGACGATACACCCTAAGCCCACCACGCTACTGAGCGTCTGCACCCACATCGCAACGATTTCGTGTTCCATACCGTCCTCCTTCCGGACACAATGTGCTCACCCGGAAAGCAAAACAAGGCTCAATTCTCTGATAATTTTATTTCCTAGTCATCACGATTGCTAGCCCTACCACCACCTGCGGGCGGAGGAGGAGTGTCAGCTGGAGATCCGGATTATGTGGACCTTGGATCAAAAAAACGAAATAGTCACCGTGGACACCATACCGCCCAGCACCGTATGCTGCGTTGGAGAAGCGCCAGGGGCCGCTGTCCGCATGCTCTTCAAGCAGGATGGCGACGTTCGCGCAAACCGCTCCGGCCGCTGGCGCTCTTGGGCGGCATGCTGCTCTTTTTCGTTTTAAGCCTGACCGGAATGGTCTACCTGCAACTCCTGTTCCCAAGTTGACACCGCGAGTCACCGCCATGAAACTCGGCGCAAGGATAAGGGCCTGTCGCAGGAGAGGCTTCCGTAGGAGGAACAGTCCCTCCACTTCGTATGCTGAGCCATCATGCGTGAGGTCAAGACGGCATATGTAGGCTTGCCAGACTGTAGCCATTAGGCTACATTTCTCTTATGGTTCGGGTCGTCCACTACGTTTCCGAAGACGGCACCGATTACTTTGACGCGTGGTTTCGGACCCAATCGCCACAGGTCCGCGCCCGCATCCAAACCCGCATCGACCGTATGGAGTTGGGGAACTTTGGAGATCACAAGAGTGTCGGCGGAGGGGTCTCCGAACTGCGGATCGCTTTCGGTTCGGGCTACCGGCTGTATTATGGCCGCGAGGGGAATACTCTGGTGATTCTGTTGGGTGGGGGAACGAAGGCACGCCAGGCCCGCGACATTGCCACCGCTCAGGCCTGCTGGCAGGCGTACAAACAGGAGAGACGACATGCCCGTCAAAGCTCATCAGGCGAGTGATTATCTCAAGACACCGGAAGACATCGCAGCTTATCTGAACGCGGCGATTGAGGAGATGGGAGAGGACCCGCGCTTGCTCATGAAAGCCTTGCGCAACGTGGCTGCGGCGCAAGGCGGCGTGTCCGCGCTGGCGCGGCAGGCCAAGCTGGATCGGGTCGCGTTGTCGCGCGCCCTGTCCGGTCGGCGTCATCCGCGGCTGGACACCCTCGCCAAAGTGGCCGCCGCGTGTGGCGTCAAGCTCCAGTTCTCGGCGTAATATGGGTACTGGCCTAAGTGAGGATGAAGTGCCTATGTCTTACTCGATATCGAGCGCATCATGGATCTTTGCGCACCGCAACGAATACCCACTCTCCGAATAAGCGCCACCGTAATCACCTTATCAACACGGAGGAAAATATCATGAAGCTATTCATCGCAATTCTTATCATTGTCGTGACTGGGACATGGGGACAAGCGCAAGAAGGGAAAGCCACGAACACCCGCCCCCTCTCCTTCGGGTTTGACCAAACCATCATTGACTTGAATAAACTGGAGTGGGCTTCTCTGGAACATGAAGGCGTGCCACCTGGGGCAGAGATTGCCGTCCTGCGGGGGAGGTTCGAAGGGGGACCGCTAGAAGTTGTGGTACGGCTGCCCGCGAATTATACTTTTCCCAACCACAGTCACACCAGTGCTGAGGTATATCTCTGGATAACTGGAGACTTTACTTATGTCGCTGCCGATGGAACGGCAGTTGACCTCAGCGGCCAGAGCTTCATCAGTCTGCCGGGCAGTACTCCTCATGCGTTAATATGTCGGGAGGCTCCCTGCATGTTTTATGTGCGGTACGCCCGATCCTTTAACATGCAGATTCACCCGATGCCGAAATTAAAGCCTTTAGCCCTGGAGTAAAGAACAATCTTTGCTCACCTGCTGGGCTGTATCGTTCCTCTGAAACTCGTCTGATGGAGACACGCCAGTGATTACTCTTACAAAAGACGCCAACGTCTATACGATGATCGTCCATTTTGAGATGGAGCCGGCACACCAACAAGAACAAATCGATGCGATTGTGGAATTTGTTGAATCCGTCGTGAGGCATCAGCCCGGCTTTCTGTCTGCCACGCTGCACAGAAGCACAGATGGCACCAGGATCGTCAATTACGCTCAGTGGGAAAGCAAGGCGGCCTGGCAAGCCGCGTTTGAAAGCCCGGCAGTCAAGGCCTACTCAAAAAACCCCTTTCAGTATGCGAAACCAGATGGCCATGACTACGAGGTCTATCACGTCACGGATTGTACTGAGGGCTAGGAAACCATTCATGCCAGCCTCCACACCGTGATGTACGAAATCTGGCGAACCCGATTTGTCGCCAGACCGGAGAGGTACAGTGACTCTGGTTGGCGGCTGTTTGTGTAGGCGCCGGATGGTCTTCCTATAGTTCCTGTTCTCAAATTGACGCTGCGGGTCGCGGCCATGATTAAGAAGGACCATACCATCAGTCATGACGATCTGTGGAAAGTCGTTAAGGGATTCTTGGCACCCTTGCTCTTCCCAGCTTGACGAAGGACTAGGGCGTGTCATCAGTTAGCGCGCACCCCTGGTCGGCTTTCCGGTCTCGCCACGGTATACTTCCCTGGTCAGCAAGAGAGAGGAGAGAGTCCACAATGGCGAGACGGTATGCGCTACGCGAGGACCAGTGGGAACGGATTCGAGAGCTGTTGCCTGGTCGGGAGGGCCACGTCGGGGGCACGGCGCGGGATAACCGGTTGTTTGTGGAAGCGGTCTTATACCGGTATCGCGCGGGGATCCCCTGGCGCGATTTGCCGACCCGGTTTGGAGATTTTCGCGTGATCCATACGCGCCACATGCGCTGGAGTAAAAGCGGGGTCTGGGAGAAGGTTTTTAAGCATCTCGCGGCCGATGCGGATAACGAATATGCCATGATCGACGCCACGATTATCCGCGTCCACCAACATGCGGCGGGGGCAAAAGGGGGGACCCAGCAGCCGAATGCATTGGCCGCTCCCGAGGGGGCTTGAGCACGAAAATCCATACGACGTGCGATGCGCTCGGGAATCCGACCGGCTTCCATCTCACGCCCGGCCACGCCGCCGACCTTGCCGGTGCGGAGGCCCTCTTGCCCAATCTGCTGAAGCACATTCACGCTTTGCTCGCCGATAAAGCCTATGACGCCCAAGAGCGGGTCATTGAACGCTTAGAGAAGGCGGAGGTGACGGTGGTCATTCCCCCGAAAGCCAATCGGCTCCAGCCCCGCCCGTACGATAAGCACCTCTATCAAGCACGCCATCTGATTGAAAACTTCTTCGCTAAACTCAAGCAATACCGCGCTCTCGCCACCCGCTACGACAAACGCGCCGTCAGCTTCCTCGGAGCCATCTACTTGGCCGCTTCGGTTATCCTCCTTAACTGATGACACGCTCTAGGTATAGGAAAAAACGAAATCATGAGTGAGTTTGAAACAGCGACGATTGCCTTGCGGCATGCTTCACTCTGGTCCATGTATGCCCAGGCCGGGATAGCGGGGCTGGTGGGCCTGGTACAATGCGCCTTAATTGCCTGGGGCCTACGATTGATGCAGCGGAGCAGTACCGACCGAGCAGCGCAGAATCAGGCGCTTTTCGATAAAATGGACCAGCGGCATGAAGAGAACATGCTGGCTTTGCGGACGCTGATCGAACGGACGGCTCAACGGTGATAAAAACTTGGCGGGACAATCGCCCCCGCCACTGGATGGGCGACTGTTTCCCATTTCCGAGGAGACCTCGATCCCCTATTGTCGTGAAACGCTCTGGCCAATCAGACCAAGTTGATGACCTGGGTCCCGTAGCGCCGGCGGGACATGAGCCAGTTCCCCCATACCGCCCCTAATCCAGCGTATGCTGGGCCACGAGTTCACGGTTCCAGGTCGCGTCGCCAAAGGTCACCTCCGAGCCCTTGGCGCGCTTGAAGTAAATATGCATGTCGTGCTCCCAGGTAAAGCCAATACCGCCGTGGACCTGTATGCCTTCGCTCGTCACCTGACGGTAGGCGTCGCTGCAATACGCCTTGGCCATGGCGGCGGCCAGGGCCGCGTCGGATGTCTCGTTTGAGACGGCCCAGGCCGCGTAATACGTGGCCGACTTGGCTCCCTCGACCTGTACCAGCATGTCGGCGCATTTATGCTGGATGGCCTGAAACGATCCGATCGGGCGGCCAAACTGCTCGCGCACCTTGGCGTATTCCACACTCATGTCCAGCACCTGTTGCGCGCCTCCGCACATTTCGGCGCTCAGGGCGACTTTGCTCTGATTGATGACGCGAGACAAAATATCCCAGCCCTGTCCGGGCGCTCCCAGCAGGGCATCGGTACCGACGTGCACATTGTCCAGGGTCACTTCGCACAGCTTCCGCGTCTGATCCATGGTTTTGAGCAGACGGGTTCCGAGGCCGGTCTGTTGGCGGTCGAGCAGAAACAGCGTCACCCCCTCAGACGTACGCGCGGCACAGATGATGTGACCGGCTACATGGGCGTCCGGCACAAATAATTTCACCCCGTTCAGCACATACCCGCCGCCGTTCTTCTCCGCGCTAAGGTTGATGCCGGCCTCATCCCAGCGGGCGTTTTCTTCGAGGCAGGCCAGGGTCAGCGTGGTCTGCCCGGACGCCATACCGGGCAGCAGGGCCTTTTTCTGCTCTTCGCTCCCGGCGGCCTGCACACACAGCCCGCCCAGCGCTACGGTCGAAAAGAAGGGACCGGGCAGAACGACCTTACCCATCTCTTCCAGCACCACGACCAGATCGACCACGGACAGCCCGGCCCCGCCGTATGCTTCCGGCACAATCAGCCCCATCCAGCCCAGGGCGGCCATCTTGTTCCAGACCTCGTCCGCATAGCCCCGCTCATCCTCCATCATTTGGCGGACATAGGACATGGGACATTCGTTGCGTAAAAAGTCGGCGGCCGATTGGCGCAGGAGATCCTGCTCTTCACTAAAACCAAAATCCATGACACCCCCACAAAAAAGAACGAGGACTGAGTATCCCCCCAGTCCTCGTTATCACCTGTTACCGTTTGCGCTAGCTATTGGCCAGAATGGTCACGCAGCCAACCGAACCCGGACCACCCAGGTTATGGGCCAAGCCCACTTCCGCATCTTTGACCTGTCGCTCACCGGCTTTACCCCATAAGTGCTGCGACACCTCGTAGATCATGCGAATGCCGGTCGCGCCAATGGGATGGCCGAATGATTTCAGCCCGCCCGAGGGGTTCACGGGAACCGCACCACCGTCGATGTCCGCCCGGCCCTCGGCCACATAGCGCCAGCCCTCGCCTTTTTCG
This sequence comes from uncultured Binatia bacterium (SeqCode), assembly GCA_965243855.1. Classification (GTDB taxonomy): domain Bacteria; phylum Desulfobacterota; class Binatia; order Bin18; family Bin18; genus Bin18. The sequence goes on from CBDEWE010000003.1 coordinate 2,444,914, forward strand.
CACAGGCCGAGGTCTTCATAGTTCAGAATCTCGGTGATGGTGAAGCAGTCGTGGCATTCAACCAGGTCAATATCCTTAGCCGTCATGCCGGCTTGCTCGTAGGCCGATTGGGCGGCCTGAGCCGTGGCGGGAAAGCCGGTGTAGGCGAAGCTCGGTTTCATATACGGCTCACCCGAGGTGACGGATAGGCCGATACCTTTGACTTTCACCGAGTCCGGTCGGAACGAGCGGGCCAGTTCCTCCTTGCAGATGATCACCGCCGCGGCCCCGTCCGTGGTCGGGCAGCAGTCCAGCAGACCGAGCGGGCTACAGATCAGTGGCGCATTGACGACCTGGTCTTCCGAGACCTCCATCCGAAAATGCGCCTTGGGGCTCATCGTGCCGTTGTGATGATTTTTGATGGCGACTTTGGCCAAGGCCGTCTTATCAATGCCATACGTTTCAAAGTAGCGGTTGGCCGCCATGGCAAACAGCGACGGGGCCGTTGTGCCATAGCCGATAACAGGATGGTCGCCAAACGTTCCCAGACCGCGCTGACCGGAGTCGCGCAGCTTCTCAAAACCCAGCGCCAGGACCACATCGTACATGCCGGAGGCAACTGCCATGCACGCATTCCGAAACGCGTCCATACCCGAGGCGCAATAGTTTTCCACGCGGGTAATCGGGATGTTGAACAGCTTGAGCGGATCGGCCAGAGCGTTACCGGCGCTGGCTGAGCTGAGCGTCCCGACCCAGGCGGCTTGAATCTGACTCGGATCGATGCGCGCGTCCGTATACGCATCGAGCGCCGCCTCGACGATCATATCTTCGGCGCTCTTGTCGTAGTTTTCACCAAACTTGCTGCATCCAGCCCCAATCACCGCGACCTTGTCCCGAATATTCATACTGCCTCCTCTCAAAGATGTTGTGTCTTGCCGGTATTAGACTATTCTGCGGGCCGTGCCTTCCAAAAATAATTCTTGATCCCATAGCCTTCATGATATTTGCGAAATGTCAACTCGAGCGGCATACCGATTTCAACCCGATCCGCTTCACAATCCGTCAGCTGAACAAAGACGCGCCCGCCGCCCTCAAGATCAACCACGGCGTGCGTTGTTGGCGGGTCTGGCGTCTCGGTCAGATAGTCGTTCGTAAAGGTAAAGAGCCTCCCCCGCCGCGACAGCTTGACTTCTTCCAGTCCCTCGCGATAGCCGCATTCCGTACAGATGCGGTGAATGGGAAACTGGATGACGCCGCACGCCGGGCATTTTCCGCCGTACAGGGGCAAAATCTGCTTCTGGTCACGCAGCAGCACGACTGGCGTGGATTCGTCTTCCGTCGTGTAATCCTTTCGAATCAGCTTTCGAAAGCGGGCGTATTTGCCGTAGGATTTCAGCGTCCGCTTCACCTCAATTTGCAAGTATACGCTCCGGGCCACCTGAAAACCGGCAATCCCGTCCGTGACCCGAAACAGCGCCGCATCACCCCCATCTCCATAGCCGGCAACCAGGATCAGATCGCCCGGCTTAGCTCGCTCAAGCACCGCGGCCAGCAGGACCAGCGGCTGGGCGGTCCCGGCGTCCCCAACCGTATTCCAAAACGTCTCCTGCACCTGGCTCTTCATATCGAAGCCCAGGCTGCGCAGGGCGCCCCGCAGGGCTCTCTGGGTGGGGGCAGCAATCGCTGCGTTGGTAATATCCTTGGCTTCAAGGTTGCACTTTTGCAGCAGGCCCCGAACGGTTTCCGCAATAAAACGGTTATAGCCGAACTTGTTCTCAAACCCGCCGGGAAACGACTTGAGGTAGTCCTGCTCTTCGGTTCGCCAGGTCCCGATAAATTCCTGGCTGACCGTATGGGTGCCAACCAACTCGGCGATCACGTTTTCCGAGCCAATGACCAGGGCCCCGCCGGCATCGCCGTAGTTCTGTTCCTGTATAGTGTCCGGCTCCCCCATGCGCGCATCGCCGGCACACACCAGAAAGAGCTCGCCCGCTTTGGCTAAATCCAAGGCGGTTAAGAGTGCCGAGGTGCCGGCGCGCAGCGAATCCGTAAAATCCATGGTCCGCAGCTCTTTCGCCGTATCCAGGACAGTGGCAACGGTGGCCGCGGCCTGCTTCTCTCGGTAGGGCGAGGTTGTTGAGGCAAAGAAGATCCCGGCGACCTCTTTCGGATTACGCTCGCCCAGGGCGTCTATACTGGCGTTCATGGCCAGGGTCAGGCTGTCCTCATCAAAACTGGCCAGGGCCCGCTCTCCGCCTAAGGACGGGGTGTCCCACTCTTTGGCGATCACATCACGCGGGAGACGATAGGAAGGGATATACGACCCATACGAAACAATGCCGACCATAGTATTCAGCACTCCGTTTTCTCGTGCGACGCGGCTTAATTGAGCCGGCTCTCCGGTATGCCCGCGCGGGTCATGCAGCCGTCAACCTGGAGGTTGACGCCATTCACATATCCACCCGCCTTTGAAGCCAGGAACACGCACGGCCAGGCAATTTCGAGGCCCGTCCCGAAGCGATTCAGGGCGGTTGAGCCGGTGGCTTTGTCTTGCAGTTCCTTGGTTGGCCACAGGACTTCCTTGACCCCCGGGGTTTCGATCGGACCGGGCGAGATGCAGTTCACGCGGATGCCATAGTCGGCCCATTCAATGGCCAGGGAGCGGGTCAAATTGATAATCCCCGCCTTTGCCGCCCCGTAGTGCGACATCGTGGCCGAACCAAACACCCCGGCGTCAGACGAAATATTAATGATACTGCCGCCGGTCTTCTTTTCCATCATTACCAGGGCCGCGGCCTTGGAAAAGAGAAAGGTGCCGTTCAGATTGATAGCCACAATGGCACCGAACCCATTCGCCGAGATCTCGTGGGCGTTGGCCACAAAGCTCGCCCCGGCGTTATTGATCAAAATATCGACCCGGCCCCAGTTTTGGACGGTTTTCTCGATCACCGCCTCGACCTGATCGTTTTTGCGCACATCACACACAATAGCGTCAACTTCGCCACCATCCTTTCTGATCCCTTCCGCAACAGGGCCCAGGTGGTCCATCGTCCGGCTGGTAATCATCACCGGAGCACCACGGCGGCAGAACTCAGCCGCGATCTCCGCCCCGATTCCCGTGCCGCCGCCGGTGACAATAGTGACTTTCCCCGCAATATCAAACGCCGCGTCGGTCATAGTCTTTTTTACTCCCCAGTGTGCGTGTTAGCCAAAAACGCGCAGCCAACTCTGGCCGCCGTCCGTCGTGCGTAAGATGGCTCCATAGCCCCCCACAATCCAGCCATGGTCAGCATCGTAGAAATCAACCGCCCGCAGCCAGGTTGCGATGGGCATACCAACACTCGTCGGTTGCCATTCTCCACTCTGAAGGCGCAGAACCCGACCGGCTCCGCCCACGATCCAGCCACCTGCGTCAGTGCCAATTAAATGCGGCGCGTATAACGGTTCCGTATCGAACAGGGCTCCACCGGCCTGCCCGATAAAGGTCCAGTGCTGACCGGCATTGGCGGTTGTCGCAACCTTTCCCTCAAGTCCGACAACCACGCCGTTGTTCGTATCGGAAAAGGAGATCCCGAAGAACGTAGGGAGGTTCAAGGCATCGCTGAATCCGGCCTGTCCGAGCAGGCTGTTCTGCTGCTCTCCCCAGTTCTGCCCGCCGTCCGTGGTATGGTAAATCTTGCCAAACTCGCCCACTATCCAGCCCGTATTTTCATCCAGAAACTGCACATCGTAGAAGATGGGGTCCACCAGGGCCAGGGTGGCATCCGCTCCGACTCCTTCGAGCGAGGGCTGGATATAGCCCGACTCCCAGGACTCTCCGCCGTTGGTGGTTTTCAGATAGGTTGCCCGATCGGCCGCGGCCCAGCCGTGGCGGGTATCGATAAAAGAAATGCCGAATATCGGATCGCTCAGTTGGCTGTCCTGCGGCTGCCAGGTCTCGCCCCCGTCCGTGGAGTGCAGCATGACGCCGTCCTGCCCACTGATCCAGCCATGCTGGTCGTCAGGAAACGCAATGCTGTACAGGGCGGCATTGGTCCCGCTGTCCTTGGCCTGCCAGCTCTGGCCACCATCGGTGGTGAGGAGGATTTTCCCCGCATAGCCGACGACCACGGCTTTCTCGGCCGAGAGAGCCTCCACATCAAAAAATTTATCCGTCAGGGTAATCAGGCTGGTATTCAGCGGAACTTCCTCAATCGCGTCACGGCACGCTGGGAAGGCGCTCAGGATACAGACAAGAGCACACAGGAGAGGAATACGTCGCATATCTGCCTACTTCCGCTGGCTGAACCCACTGTTTACCCTCTCCCCCTACGCTTTGCAACGTGGCTGCGAGCGTCTGTCCGTCCGGTCATGTACTCAGTTAAGCCCTGACTGGTACAGGTCTTTGGGGGTGGGACAGGTGTACTTCCCCCGGAAACCACTATTGTGCAGAGTTTCAGGCTATGGCATGAAATGAAGGAAAGACGAGAAGGAATTCCCTCCGAGGAGGGGTGCAGTCCCCATCACCTCTTGGGAGGGCAGTAATGACGGACATCTATTTGGAAGGCGAGCCGGAGAAGCGGAAAAGCGGGCGGTGGTGGTGGGCCGCGCTTCTCCTTCTGATTGGCCTCAGTGGTCTTGGCTCCTATGCGTATCTGCGCTTAGCGGCGCCCAACGCGGCCCGTGAACAGGCCCGCGTGGCGAACGAGCCGGGGGCAAGCCCTGACTGTGAATGGTTGCCCTGGCTGCGCGCCCGCCACGAGGGGGCTCAAACCTGTCCGGCGGGCTCCTATGTCAACGGGGTAGGCATTTCCCACGCCGACGGCTTCCGGCAGTCCTATCCCCTCCAATATCGGTTGTACTGCTGTGCGCTCGTGCCCGCAGACGAATAGACAATTTTTTTAAACCAGACGCTCTTCGCTGCACCACGCCACTAGGACCCTCGCGCGGAATTTCACCGGTACCACTGTGGGCGGTGGTACCGTTCCGGGAAAGAGAAAATAAGGGGTACACCTGTACCACGACCGTCCGTCCCACCGCCCTTCCGATTGAGCTGTGATTTGGTATAATCCCGCGCGCGATTAAATCGGCACACCATGAGAGGTAAGGAGAGAATATGACCTCAGCAAAAATTACGTGGACCCAGATTGATGAAGCCCCGGCGTTGGCAACCTTTGCGCTCCTGCCTATCATCCAGGCGTATACCAAAGGCTCGGGCATTGAGGTGGAAACCAGCGATATCTCCCTGGCCGGCAGAATCATTGCCAACTTTCCCGATAAGCTGACTGAGGAACAAAAAATTCCCGACTGTCTGAGCCAACTCGGAGAGATGACGCAAACGCCCCAGGCGAATATCGTCAAACTACCCAATATCAGCGCGACCATTCCTCAACTCAAAGACGCGATCAAAGAGCTGCAGGCCAAAGGTTACGATATTCCCGACTATCCGGAAGAACCCCAAAACGACGCGGAGCGAGCACTCCAGGCCCGCTTTGCCGTGGTCCTCGGTTCGGCCGTCAATCCGGTGCTGCGGGAAGGGAACTCCGACCGCAGGCCGGCCGCCTCGGTCAAAAAATTCTTTCAGAAAAATCCCCACAAGATGATGCAGCAGTGGCCGGAGAGCGGCTCCAAGGCCCGGGTGGCCCATATGCAGGGTAGGGATTTCTACGAGAGTGAAAAATCGACCACTCTGGCGGCCGCGACCCAGGCGCGGATCGAGTTTGTTGCCGGGGACGGCAGCGTGACCGTGCTGAAAGACGGCCTGGCCCTGCTTGCGGGCGAAGTCATTGATGCCTCGGTCATGAACGTCAAGGCTCTGCGGGCCTTCTTTGCCGGGCAGATGGATGCGGCCAGGAAAGACGGAGTATTGCTGTCCTTGCACCTCAAATCGACCATGATGAAAGTCTCCGATCCCATCATGTTCGGCCACTGTGTGTCCGTCTATTTTCAGGACGCGCTCGACAAGCACGCCGAGGCGCTCAAGGAAATCGGGACGAACGTCAACTACGGCCTGGCCGACGTGCTGGCCAAGCTCGACCGCCTGCCGGTCGAGAAAAAAGCCGAGATCGAGGCCGACATTGCCGCGGTGTATGAAAAGCGACCGGCGCTGGCCATGGTCAATGCCCGGCGCGGCATCACCAATTTGCACGTCCCGAATGACATCATCATCGACGCCTCCATGCCCAACGTTGTGCGTGACGGCGGCAGGATGTGGAATAAGAACGACGAACTCCAGGATACCATCGCCATGGTGCCGGACCGCTGCTACGCGACCATGTATAAGGAAATTCTGGAAAACGCCAAACAGCACGGGCAGTTTGACCCGGCAACCATGGGCAACGTTTCCAACGTTGGACTGATGGCGCAGAAGGCCGAAGAGTACGGCTCGCACGACAAGACCTTTGAAGCCCCGGCTGACGGGACCATACGCGTTGTGGATGCGGCCGGGACCGCCCTGCTTGAGCAGTCCGTCGAAGTCGGCGATATCTTCAGAATGAGCCAGACCAAGGATGCCCCGATCCGCGACTGGGTCCGCCTGGCGGTGTCACGCGCAAAGGCATCCGGGTCACCCGCGATTTTCTGGCTGGACGAGAACCGGGGACACGATGGGGAGATCCTCAAGAAAGTGAACGCCTATCTGCCGGAGCACGATACTACGGGGCTGGATCTGCGCGTGATGAAACCGCAGGAGGCCATGCGCTTTTCCCTGGAACGGATTCGGAGAGGGGAAAACACGATTGCGGTGACGGGTAATGTCCTGCGTGACTATCTGACCGACCTGTTCCCGATTCTCGAGCTGGGCACCAGCGCCCGGATGCTGTCCATCGTGCCGCTGATGAAAGGCGGCGGCCTGTTCGAGACCGGCGCGGGGGGCTCTGCTCCCAAGCATGTGCAGCAGTTCGTGCAAGAAGGACACCTCCGGTGGGATTCGCTCGGCGAGTACTGTGCTCTGGTGCCCTCGCTTGAGTTGGTCGCGGCAAACACCAAGAGCGAAAAAGCCGAGTTGTTTGCGGAAACGCTTGATCAGGCTATCAGCAAATACCTGGAAAACTCGCGTTCTCCATCCCGCAGGGTAAACGAAATCGACAACCGGGGCAGCACCTTCTATCTGGCCTTATATTGGGCTCAGGCCCTGGCCACCCAGACCAAAGATACGGATGTACAGGCCCGCTTTGCCGGGGTGGCAAAACAACTCGAAGAGCAGGAAGCCACGATTACCGAAGAACTGCTGGCCGCCCAGGGCGAGCCGGTCGATATCGGCGGCTATTACGTGCCCGACCCGGAAAAGACCAGCCAAGCCATGCGGCCCAGCGCGACCTTTAACGCCATTATTGACGCGCTGTAATAGAAACTGCCGCCCTCCCCTCTTACAGCGGAGAGGGCGGCAAATACTCTCTCCGTCCCTACTCGAATCCTTTCGCAGGAAATCGGCCAAGGAGATATTGGGATCTCGAAGGAACTCTTTGTGGAGGATGACGAATGAGCGCGGCCGAAGACTTCAGGGAAGAGGTTGGTACAAGGAAGTTCGCTACGGTACTTGCCGACCCACCGTGGCGGTTTCAGAACAAGACCGGCAAGGTCGCACCCGAGCACAAACGGCTGGCACGCTATCCGACGCTCACGTTTGAGGAAATTGAGGGCTTACCTGTCAGGGACGTGGTGGAGGAAACCGCCCATCTCTATCTCTGGGTGCCTAATGCGTTGCTGGCGGAAGGCTTGCAGGTCATGAAATGCTGGGGATTTCAGTACAAAACGAATCTGATTTGGTACAAGGTCAGACAAGACGGCGGCCCCGATAGAAGGGGAGTCGGGTTCTACTTCAGGAACGTCACCGAGATGGTGCTGTTCGGCGTAAGGGGGAAGCATGCCAGGACCTTGGCACCTGGCAGAAGGCAGGAAAATATCATGCTCTCCAGGAAGAGAGAGCACAGCCGGAAACCCGACGAGCAGTACGCAATCATAGAAGCGTGCAGCCCTGGACCGTTCATCGAGTTGTTTGCGCGTGGCCCCAGGGAAGGCTGGTTCACGTGGGGGAATCAATCGAAGCAGTACGCGCCGACATGGACGACGTACTCCAATCATTCTCAAGCAACGGACGTATCAAACACGCAGATGGGCCTCTTGAAGTAGGCAGCTTAGTCTTCAGGGTCAATCATGAGAGAACAATGACACTGGTGTCAAAATATGCCCAGGGCTGCATGGAGGATTATCGCTCGTCCCGCATATCAGAAATGGTCTGGGCTATGTCCTGCCCCGAGAGAGAAATAGGGGGATGATTTTGGGGCTGTCCTTTCTTTTGCGGAGGAGACAGAAGACCGTCCGCTTCCAGAAGGCGAATTTTCGTGTCCATATCCGTTTCGGAAGCAAGTGGTTTAATCACAGCTATGGGACGCCCACGCTCAGTGATGAGTACGTCTTCCCCGGCTTTCACGATTTTCATGTAACGTGAGAAGGCCTGATTGATTTCTCGAAGTCCGACGGATTTCATCATTCACCCCTCTGTTACGTCACTACACAGACTGGATTCTTTACCAGCACCAATCAAGCCGGATATCAGTCGCGCGTCGCTGCCCGGCGCAACCGGTCCATGATTGCCCGACCCATGCCGGTCTCGGGAACGGATTCGATGACGACCCGATCCAATTCGGAGGCGTCCAGCCGCCGGAGCGCGGCGAACAGGTGGGCTGCCGCGTCGAGCAGATTCCCGTCCTCTGACAGCGCTTCCGTTCTCGTATAGCCGCGGGCATCGGACCGGGGGGTGAGACTGAGCAGCCCGAGCCGTTCGCCAGCCTCGGGCTGAGGCAAGGTATCTCCAGGTTTCAGCAAAAGGACAGGGACGCGTGGCGCATAGTGCGACGGTAGCGTTCCTGGCGAACGCCGGTCCGCTTGGGTGGGTTCCCCCAGGCGGACCGGGCCGATGACCGACTCGATCTGTTCGAGCGTTACGCCTCCAGGCCGGAGCAGCACGGCCTGTTGCTCGGTCAGCGCACAGACCGTTGATTCAACGCCGACCGGGCACGGACCGCCATCAATAATCAGATTAACCTGGTCTCCGAGCGAGTCATGTACATGCGCCGCAGTCGTTGGGCTGACGTACCCAAACGGGTTGGCACTCGGGGCCGCAATCGGGAAATCGACGGCCCGCAGGAGGGCCAGGGCAACCGGGTGCGACGGCATGCGAAGCGCGACCGTCCCCAGCCCGGCGGTGACCAGGTCCGGAATAATGGACCGTTTGGGCAGAACAAGCGTCAGCGCGCCCGGCCAGAAGGCGTCCATGAGCTGCCGGGCACGCGGGTCAAGGGTGGTGACGTATTGGGAAGCGGCTTCTTTGTCCCCAATATGGACAATCAGCGGGTCAAACTCGGGCCGGTTCTTGGCGGCAAAGACTTTGGCAACCGCCCTTTCGTTGAGCGCGTTCGCGCCCAGGCCGTAGACGGTTTCCGTGGGGAAGGCCGCGATCTCTCCGGCTCCGAGCCGTTCGGCCGTGTGCAGAATCGTCCGAGGGTCGTTGCCGTCAAGAATGCGGGGCATCACATTAGGGATTGGGGACTAGGGCTTGGGGATTGGGGGCTCCAACCCCCAACCTCCAATTCCTAACCCCCATCTTTCTCGGGTGTCAGATAGGTATAGCTCCCCAAGACGGCTTCATATTTTCTGAGCAGGTCTTCCTCCGCTTCGGCCGGGACTCCTGTTTGCTCGGTGCCTTCGCGGATGCGAGTGCGGAATGCGGCGAGGAGTTCTTCTCGCTCGTAGCGAAAAATATGGAGGACGTCTTCTACCGTATGACCCGGAATGATCTCGGTGACCTGCGCCGTACCGTTCTCATCAATCACGACCGAGACATCGTGGACGTGGCCAAAGAGATTGTGGTAGTCACCCATGACATCCTGATACGCGCCCGTAAAAAACACCCCCAGGTAATACGGCTCTCCGTTCAAGGCGTGGAGTTCCAGATACTCCTTAATGTCCCGCAGGTCCACAAAATTATCGACTTTGCCGTCCGAGTCGCAGGTGAGATCCGCCAAATAGCCCTTCCGCTCAGGAATCTCGTTCAGCCGGTGAATCGGCATGATGGGAAAGAGCTGTTCGAGCGCCCAGGAGTCGGGAATGGACTGAAAGACGGAAAAATTACAAATAAATTTATGCGCCAGGCGTTGTTCCAGATCTTCAAACTCCTCGGGCATATGCTTGACCGCCTTGGCAAATTTGAGCGCCCGTTCGCACGTGCCCCAGAAGAGTTCCTGACCCAGCCCACGGTCCTCCAGCGAGAGATAGCCAAGATTGAAGAGCGAAAACATTTCTTCGCGCTGCTCCAGGATGTCGTGATAATACTCACGGTAGTTCTTGGCGTTCGTCCCGGTATAGATATCGTACATCTCCTGGATGACTTCCGGTCGGCTCTCATAGTCATCGACCCGCACCGGGCCGTTCGAGAGCCCGATTTCATCGACGCTATTGAAGACCAGCATGGCATGCGGCGCAGCGATCATCCGTCCGGTTTCCGTCAGCACGGTGGGCTCTTCAACCCCCTCGCTCTCACACACCTCTTTGATCGAGTAAATAATGTCGTTGGCATACTCCTGGACAGAATAATTGACGCTCGACTCCGAAGCCGTGCGGGAGCCGTCATAATCGATGCCCAAGCCGCCGCCCACATCGAGACAGGTGAGCTGCGGACAGAACTGGCGCAGCTTGGCATAGGTACGGGCAGCCTCCTTGACCGCGTACTTCACCCGTCTGATCTCCGTGACCTGTGAGCCGATGTGAAAGTGCAGCAGGCGCAGACAGTCGAGCATGTCGGCTTCTCGGAGGGAGCGAATACATTTGAGGAGGTCGGTTGTGGTGAACCCGAACTTGGACAAATCACCGCTCGATTTCTCCCACTTCCCGCTCCCACGGGCCGACAATTTGAGGCGGAGGCCAATACGCGGGCGGATGCCGAAGCGTTGGCTACACGCCAGTAGCGCGTGCAGCTCAAAGATGCTTTCCACCACAATAAAGACGCGCTTGCCGATCTGCATGCCAATCAGAGCCAGTTTGATATAGCCCGCGTCCTTCACCCCATTGCAGATAATGGGCGCGTGCCGATTGTCAGTCAGCGCCAATGCAACGGCCAGCTCGGCCTTGCTGCCGACCTCAAGACCGGCCTGGTACGGGTCTCCAAAGCGGAGGACATCCCGCACCACTTCTTTCTTCTGATTGACCTTGATGGGATAGGCCGGGATGTAGTCTTTGCGGTAGCCGAATTCCTTGATGGCAGACTCAAAGGCTCCGGCCAGAATGTTCAGCTGATGCTGGATAATCTGAGGGAAACGCAGCACAACCGGCGTAGCAATACCCTGGTCTCCGAGTTGGGTCACCAAATCTTTCAGTGGAGTGTGAGCGGGCTGCGACGTGGGGAAGGCACACACGACTTCCCCGTTGTCATTCACCCGGAAGTACTCACTGCCCCAGTTCCGAATACCGTACAGGGCGATGGTCTCTTCCAGCGCCGTTTGGGCAGACAAGGCTCGGTTGTCCACAATCGTAACCTCGGCTCCCCACGCCGATGTCAGGGAAAGCTGTCGGGCTTCCTTGGGTTCGCTCTTGGTCAGACGAGTCATGAAAGACATCCACCTTAGTCAGTCATATATCTGGTGTGCTCTCTCAACAGAGGAAAGACAACGAGCTTTTATAGTGATTTTCACATTTCGTGTCAAAAGTTCAGCCGCGAGGATGGCATTGAGCCCGGAAACGCCATCCCTTACAATTTCTCCCGTCATGACAGTGTCGTCTTCCTCCGCTCACACCCAGCAGGTCATCGTCGGCCTGGTGCAGATGGCGTGTAGCGACCGGCCAGGCGCCAACCTGGACAAGGCTGTTGCTGCTATCCAGGGGGCTGCCCGGCAGGGGGCACAGATTATCTGTCTCCAGGAATTGTTCGGGTCACGCTATTTCTGCCAGAGCGAAGACGTTGAGCAGTTTGCTCTGGCCGAGCCCATCCCCGGACCCACCACCGAGCGCCTGAGCCAACTCGCCGCTGCCCATCGGGTCGTCCTGATCGTGCCCGTATTCGAGAAAAGGGCGGAGGGGATTTTTCATAACACCGCGGTGGTGATCGATGCCGACGGAACCCTGCTTGGCCAGTACCGCAAGATGCATATCCCGGATGACCCGCTCTATTACGAGAAGTTCTACTTTACCCCCGGTGACCTCGGATTTCGGACCTTCCATACCCGCTACGCGCGGATTGGGGTGCTCATCTGCTGGGACCAATGGTTTCCCGAGGGCGCGCGGCTCACCGCGCTGAGCGGCGCCCAGCTCCTGTTTTACCCGACCGCTATTGGCGACCATCCGGACGACGGGGCCGAAGAGCGCCAGGCGCAGCGGGAAGCCTGGCAAATCATGCAGCGCAGCCACGCGATCGCCAACGGGCTGTACGTCGCCGCGGTCAACCGCGTCGGCCAGGAGGGGGTGCTGAATTTCTGGGGCACCTCCTTTGTCAGCGACCCGTTCGGTCGCATCCTCAAGCAGGCGAGTGCTGACGACGAGGAAACCCTGATTGTTCCGTGCGCGCTCGACCAGCTTAATAGCACGCGTCAGTATTGGCCGTTTTTCCGCGACCGCCGGATTGACGCCTACGCCGACCTGACCCGGCGTTGGGGAGAGTGAAGTGAGTGGTAGGGGCAATTCATGAATTGCCCCTACATTTATCAAAGTATGACCGCCCACTCACCACTCACCACTCGCCTCTCTCCCACACCTGCCCAGCTCAGCTTTCGGATGCCTGCGGAATGGGAACCGCACGCCGCCACCTGGCTGGCCTGGCCGCATAATCGGGACACCTGGCCCGGCATGGACTCGGCCATTGCCGCGGTATACGTCCAGATGATCGCCGCCCTGCACCGGGACGAGCGGGTGCATATTTGTGTGAATGACCCCGAGGCTGCGGGGCACGTCCGCCACACCCTTAACGCTGCCGGAGTGGACCTTGCCCGTATTGGCATATACGAGATTCCGACCAACGATGCCTGGACTCGGGATCACGGCCCGATCTTTCTGACCCGTCAGCACAGGCAGATAATCGAACTCGGCCTGACAGACTGGACGTTTAACGCCTGGGGGGCCAAATACCCGCCCTGGGACCTGGACGACCGCGTTCCGGAACGCATTGCCCAGTACCTCAACCTGAGCTCGTTTACTCCGGGCATGGTGCTTGAAGGCGGGTCCATTGATGTCAACGGCCGGGGCATGCTGCTGACGACCGAGTCCTGCTTGCTCAACCCCAATCGCAATCCGACGCTCACCCGCTCCGATATTGAGGACCTCCTGAGGGAGTTTCTCGGGGTTCACCACATTGGTTGGCTCGGCGAGGGGATCGTCGGGGATGATACGGACGGCCATGTGGACGACATCGCCCGGTTCGTCAATCCTACGACTGTGGTGTGTGCGGTCGAAGACGATCCGGCCGACATGAACTACAAACCGCTCCAAGACAATCTGCACCGGCTGCGGTCCATGCGCGACCAGGACGGACAACCGCTCCGCGTGGTGCCGCTCCCCATGCCCGGTCCGGTAGAGGAGGAATCCGAGCGTCTGCCGGCCAGTTATGCCAATTTCTATATCGCCAATCGCACCGTACTGGTCCCAACCTATGACCATCCCCATGACCGCACCGCCCAGGCTGTCCTCCAAGAGCTGTTTCCGGGGCGGCGCATCAGAGGGATTCCGTGTCGCGAGCTTGCGGTCGGTCTGGGCGCCCTGCACTGCGTCACCATGCAGCAGCCGGCGTGTGACCGGATTTATCAACCGGTATGAAGATGTACACATTGCGCTCGATCAAGGATAAATTGAAGATACAACGGACACAGCGACAGGGAATGAAATGGCTGCTGATTCCACGGTTGTGAGCCAAGAAATCCGACAGGCAGTGGAGCGATTACGCGCGGATTTAGCGTTGCATAATCATCGCTACTACGTCCTTGACGAGCCGCTCATCAGCGACGCCGAATACGACCAACTCTTTCGGCGCTTGGTTGACCTGGAAGCCGCGTATCCCGAACTGCACGACCCGGCCTCCCCTACCCAGAAGGTCGGCGCCCCGCCGCTGGCAGCGTTTGCCCAGGTCCGCCACACCGTACCAATGCTGTCGCTGGCCAACGTCGTCTCCCGAGCCGAGATGCAGGAATTTCATCAGCGTGTCCAACGCGCACTCGAAACAACGCAGGACGTTGACTACGTGGCCGAGCCGAAAATCGACGGCGTCGCCGTCGAGTTGGTGTATGAAAACGGGAAGCTGGCCGTGGGCTCGACACGTGGGGACGGAGTCACGGGCGAAGACGTCACGGCCAACCTCAAAACCGTGCGGTCGATCCCCTTAACCCTCTTCCCCCAGCCTGCGCATCCGATTCCGGGGCGGCTCGAAGTCCGCGGGGAAGTCTTTCTGCCCAAGGCGTCCTTCCGCAGCCTCAACGACACTCGGGCAAAAGCCGGCGAGCCCCTCTTCGCCAACCCACGGAATGCCACCGCCGGTTCGCTCAAGCAGCTCGACTCGTCTATCACGGCCGGGCGGCCGCTGGATTTCTTTTGCTATGGAGTCGGACAGATCGAGGGCGACACGTTTGCGTCCTATTGGGACCTGCGCCAGGCGCTGACCGGCTGGGGTATCAAAGCGGTCCCGCTAGGCCGTGTGTGCCCGACCGTCGAGGAGGTCTTCGCGGTCTGCGACGACCTGGAAACGCGACGCGACAGCCTGGATTACGACACTGACGGCGTGGTGGTTAAGGTGAACAGCTTCGCGCTGCAAGCCCAACTCGGCCAGATTTCACGCTCACCCCGCTGGGCCACGGCGTATAAATTTCCGGCCATCCAGGCAACGACCACCGTCCTGAATATCGTTCCACAAGTCGGCCGGATCGGCACGCTGACCCCGGTGGCCGAGCTGGCTCCGGTCCATATCGGCGGTGTGACCGTCAAAAGCGCCTCCCTGCACAATATGGATGAAATCCAGCGTAAAGACATCCGTATTGGCGACAGCGTTATTGTCGAGCGGGCCGGCGATGTCATCCCGTATGTAGTGAAAACCATCCCGGAGAAGCGTACCGGCCAGGAACGGCGCTTTACGATGCCGACCGTCTGCCCGGTGTGTGACGCGCAGGTCGCGCGCGAGGAAGGGGAGGCCGCGTATCGCTGTACCGGCCTGGCCTGTCCGGCCCAACTCAAGGAAAGCCTCAAATTCTTTGCTGCCCGCGGCTCTATGGACATCGACGGGCTGGGGGAAAAAATCATCGACCAGTTGGTGGACAAGAATCTCGTCCGAGACCCCGGCGACCTCTACCTGCTGACCGCTGAGCAGCTTGCCGCGCTTGACCGGCTGGGGGAAAAATCCGCCCACAATCTGACCGATGCTCTTGAGCGTAGCAAGACTACCAGCCTGCCCCGCTTGATCGCCGCGCTGGGTATCCGCCACGTGGGCGAGGCCACGGCTCGCCAGTTGGCCGAGCATTTCGGTGATTTGGATCGCATCGTGCAGGCTGAGGAGGAAGCCTTCCAGGATGTGCCTGATATCGGGCCTGAGGTCGCCCGGAGCCTGGCCGCTTTTTTCGGGCAAGAGCACAACCGGGTCGTTGTCAAGAAACTGCTCGACGCCGGGGTGCATTTTCCACAGGTTGAGGCCAAACCGGCCGGCAAGCTGCACGGACAGACCTTTGTCCTGACCGGCACCCTGGCCAGCCTGACCCGACCGGAGGCAAAACAGCGCCTCGAAGCCCTCGGCGCAAAGGTCACGGCCAGCGTCTCAAAAAAGACGGCCTATGTCGTTGTCGGCACCGACCCCGGCTCAAAACGCGACAAGGCCGAGAAGCTGGGGGTCCCTATTTTGAGCGAAGAAGAATTGCTGGAGAAACTGTCCGGGCAGGAAAGTTGAGGCAGGAAGCCCTTACCCACTGTCCCGTAAATCGTGGCTCATACGGATGGCCGCCTCGCGACCCTGATAATAGCCCGGCAGGTGTTCACCCTGACGGTAGCCGAGCCGGCGGTAGAACGCCTGGGCACCGGGATTATTGGCGCGCACCTCCAAGTTGACGACCGGGATGCCTCCGGCGCGAGCTACCTGCTCCTGCCACTCGACCAAATACCGCCCTATCCCCAACCGGCGGACAGCCGGCTGGACCGCAAGCAGGTTCAGATGGGCCCGTTCGGCGTAAAACTGCATGATGGCAAAGCCGACCAGTTGCCCGGCATGCCAGGCGCCGAGAACATTGCTGTCGCGCCCGCGAATATGCGCAATCACCCGCCGGGGAATCCACGTCCACGGCAAGCCGTGCTCGACCAGATCGCGTGACATACGGGCGATCCGGAGTGCGTCTCCCCGCCGCACGAGTTTCAGCTCCGTACGGTCGGGTTGTGGAGCAGTCGCCATGACCGCATCCTACGCCCTGGGACACAGAAAGCAATGTTCGGGCCGCGACCGTGCGGGCTGGAAGCCCGTCCCCCTAGGTGGTATGACACGGACGATCCAATACAGAAAGCGAGCAACATGGAGACGCAATCAAGCTCACAAGCCCTGACGGGCGCGGAAGTGGCCATTCAGACCGCGGCCGCGGCCGGTATTGATGTATGTTTTGCCAATCCGGGTACGACCGAATTATACCTGGTGCAGGCTCTTGACCGCTGTCCGGGCGTCAAGCCGGTACTGGCGGTTTTTGAAGGGGTGTGTACCGGCGCGGCCGACGGCTATGCGCGGGTCACCGGCCGCCCGGCCTTGGCCTTGCTCCATCTGGGTCCGGGGCTGGCCAATGGACAGGCCAATTTGCATAACGCCCGCAAAGCCCACTCGCCCGTGGTGTCCATCGTGGGTGAACATGCCACCTGGCATATTGCTGCCAACGCGCCGCTGACCGCGGACATTGAAACCCTGGCCCAGCCCATGTCTCAATTCGTCCTGACCGCAAAAAGCCCGGACACGGTCGGACAGGACATGGCCGAGGTCATTGCCCGGGCGGCCCAGTTGCCAACCGGCCCGACCACGTTGATTCTGCCGGGCGATGTCCAATGGGCAAATGTAAATACCCCACCCGTCCAGCCGAAGATTGCCGCACCCGCGCCGCCGGATGCGGACGAGACCGAACGCGCGGCCCGGGCGCTCCGTGCGGGCCAGGCCGCGCTGGTGCTGAGCGGCAGTGCGTTGCGGACCGCGGGGCTGCAAGCCGCCGACCGGATTGAACGGGCGACCGGATGCCGGGTGCTGACGCCGACCTTTCCGCCCATTCAGGACCGCGGCATCGGCTTGATCTCTCCGGACAAAATCCCCTACGCGCCGGAACCGGCCAGCCAGCTCCTGGAGCCGTATAAAAACGTTATCCTGGCCGGCGCGCACGAACCGGTCGCGTTTTTTGGCTATCCGAACACCCGCAGCAGTTTGTGCGCAGAGGATGCGCAGCTCATTCAGTTATGCAGCGACACGATCGACCCGGCGACCGCCCTCACCGCGCTCGCCGATGCGCTTGACGCACCTGCCGTACGCACGACGCCGGTCCTGCCCCGTCCGGAAGTGCCGAGCGGCCCCCTCACCCCGGCCAATATGTGCAGGGCTCTGGCCGCGGCCCAGCCCGAGGGAGCGATTGTCATGGATGAGGGCGCAACCGCAGGGTTCGCCTATCACGGCATGGCGGGTGGAGCGCCGCCGTTTACGTATATGGCATTGACCGGGGGCTCTATCGGCCAGGGGCTGCCGTGTGCGGTGGGAGCCGCGGCTGCGGCCCCGGACCGTCCGACCATCTGCCTCGAAGGCGACGGCTCTTCGCTGTACACCATTCAGTCCTTGTGGACCATGGCCCGCGAGCAGCAGAATCTGACCAGTATTATCTGTAAGAACCGAGCCTATTCCATTCTGCGCTGGGAGTTGGAACGCGCCAAGATGACCCCGGGGGAGGCCAGCCTGTCGCTGACAGCGCTCGACTCGCCTGAGTTCGACTTTGTGAAATTGGCCGAGGGCTTTGGAGTGGAAGGCCGGGCGGTGCATACCACGGAAGAACTCAACGAGGCTCTCCACTCCGCCTTTACAAACCCAGGACCGATGCTTATTGAGGCCAATCTCGAATAGGCGAGTCGCGCTATCCGCTGAACGATCATGAACATTCCGTCCGAGTTGTACCGGCCCTCCCTGACCCTGCTGACCGACCTCTACCAGCTCACCATGGCCTATGGCTATTGGAAGTCAGGGCTCGCCGACCGGGAATCCGTCTTTAATCTCTTCTTCCGCCAAAACCCCTTTGGGGGAAGCTTCAGCATCGCCTGTGGTCTTGAATATATGGTGGATTTTCTCAGCCATTTTCGGTTCGACGCGGACGATACGGCCTTTCTGACCGAGGTGTGCGGCGCTGACGGTACACCTCTGTTCGACCGGGCGTTTCTTGACGCCTTGGAGTCCATGACCTTCAGTTGCCAGGTCGATGCCATCCCGGAAGGCACGCTGGTTTTTCCGCCCGAGCCGTTGGTCCGCGTCCAAGGACCACTGATGCAGTGCCAGCTTATTGAAACGGCGCTGCTCACTCTGATCAACTTTCAAACCCTCGTGGCGACCAAGGCCGCTCGGATCTGCCTGGCGACCGGCGGAGAACCCGTCCTGGAGTTCGGCCTGCGCCGCGCCCAGGGCATCGACGGGGGCCTGGCCGCCAGCCGGGCCGCGTATATTGGCGGCTGCGATGCCACCTCGAACGTGCTGGCCGGCAAGCTGTTCGGGATTCCGGTCAGAGGCACGCACGCCCATAGCTGGGTCATGGTCTTTGAGGATGACCTGGAAGCGTTTCAGACCTACGCCGAGGCCATGCCCAATAACTGTATCTTTCTGGTGGACACCTACAACACTCTGGAAGGGGTACGAAAGGCCGCCCAGGTCGGGCAATGGCTGCGAGCCCGCGGCCATGAGATGGTCGGTATCCGTCTCGATTCGGGAAACCTGGCCCAACTGAGTATCGCAGCCCGGGGCATCCTGGACGACGCCGGCTTTCCCAACGCACGCATTGTAGGCAGTAGCGATCTGGACGAACACCTGATCACTCAACTCAAGGAACAGGGCAGCACGATTGATGTGTGGGGGGTGGGGACGAAACTCGTGACCGCCTATGATCAGCCCGCCCTGGGTGGGGTGTATAAGCTGACCGCGGTCCGCGCTCCCGATGGCACGTGGCAGGACAGAATCAAGCTGTCGGAAGAGACGGTGAAAGTGACCAATCCGGATATTCCCCAGGTTCGCCGTTACCACACGCAAAAAGAGTTTCTGTGCGACGTGATGTATGGCAAAGAGGCTGACCTCGCAGACGGCTGTACCATGGTCGATGTGAGCGATCCGGCCACCCGCCGCAGGATTTCAGGGGACACGACTTTTTCCGACTTATTGGTGCCGGTGTTCCGTCAGGGCAGAGCCGTCTACGAAAGCCCACCTCTGAGCCATATCCGCCAGCAGACCCGGGAGCAACTGGCCAAACTTCCGGGCGATATCACCCGCCTGAACCAGCCGGGACAGTATCCGGTCGGGCTTGAAGAAAGCCTGTACGAACGCAAGACCCAGCTTATCCGTCAGGCGGAATGGACCGCCGGTGTAACCTGAGCCTGGTAATTTGCAGCCCTCCATGTCATGTTCTCTTGCAGACAGGAGGGAACTATGGAGCTGCAAGATATCCTGTACGAAAAGCGTGGCCCTGCGGCCTGGATTACTCTCAATCGCCCGGCCGTGCTGAACGCGCTCTCGCCCGCACTGGTCCAGAGCCTCAGGCAGGCCTGTACCGACGCACAAGCGGATACCCAGGTGCGGGCGGTTGTCTTCACCGGGGCGGGCCGGGGATTTTGCGCCGGTGCCGACATCAGCACCATGGAGCACACTCGTCTGGATGACTTCCGGACATTTCTCAACGAGTTGGCTGCGACCTGGTCGTTGATCCGCACACTCCCCAAGCCAACCATCGCGGCCATCAACGGCGTGGTTGTGGGCGCGGGCTTTGAGTTGACCCTGGTGTGCGATTTTCGCATTGCCGTAAACACCGCCCGGATCGGGTCGGCCGAGGTCAATATCAACCAGCCCATGACCAACGGCTCTACGCATATTCTGCCCCGCCTGGTTGGCGAGACCAAGGCAAAGGAACTTGGCATGACGGGCAATATCATCGAGGCCGCCGAAGCCGAGCGGATCGGGCTGCTCAACGCCTGCGTGCAACCGGACGCGCTCGAGGAGCACGTCCAGACCCTGGTCGATACCCTGGTCAGCCGCGGTCCGATTGCCGTCTCTCAGGTCAAACAGTGCTTTGCCCGCAACCGGGACGTTGACATCGAGACGGCGATCATGGGCGAGAATGAAGCGGCGACCGAGTGCTTTTTATCGGCCGACCAGCAGGAAGGTTTACGCGCCTTTCGTGAAAAACGCGATCCCAACTGGTCGGGAACCTAGGGGCCGGGCGGAGTGCAGAAGGAGGCTGAGATGAAAATTCGCAACACCTCACATATTGCCATTGGGGTCAGCAATATGGAGCAATCGCTCACATTTTATCGTGACATATTGGGGCTACGGGTCACCCTGGACGATCCGCAGGAGAATCCGGGCGGGGCGCTGGCCAAGCCGCGTCACGGCGTCTATCTGCGTTGGGACGACGGGCCGGACGCCACTTTTATCGTTCTGTCGGAGAACCAGCCGGTTTCCGGTGGGGCGCTCAGTCTCAACCAGGTTGGTATTCACCATTTTGCTTTTTGGGTAGACGACCTCGAAGACATGTTTGAAAAAGTCCGGGCCGCCGGGGTGCCGATCGTCATGCCACCCACCACCTTTGATAGTGTGGCCTATGGCGAAGAGCCGGGCGGACAGGTGCTGACCACATTATTCAAAGACCCTGACGGCATCGTAGTGCAACTCGACCAACGGGTGGCGTAAAGGAGGACATATGGCACTGGGACAGAATAAGGTCGAATACGAGGTCATCGAAGGCTGGGAACACCTGCCCGAAGGCTGGTCGTTCGTTGAGGTGGCCGGGGTCGCGACCGACTCACAGGACCGGGTGTATGCCTTTAACCGGGGCGAGCATCCCATGATCGTCTTTGATCGGGACGGCAAGTTTCTGAACGCCTGGGGAGAAGATGTCTTTACCAACGCCCACGGCATTTTTATTGGTCCTGATGACACCCTCTACTGTGCCGACAACTTCGACCATACGGTCCGTCTCTGCACCCCGGACGGTACGCTCATCAAAACGCTGGGTGAGAAAGATAAACCCGCGGAGACCGGCTTTCAGGCCTGGACCACGCCGGTCCAACAATCCGCCGGCCCGTTCAACATGGTCACCAATGTCGCTCTCTCACCCCAGGGCGATATGTATATCGCCGATGGCTACGGCAACGCGCGGGTGCATAAATTCTCGGCCGCTGGCGAACTCCAGTTCTCCTGGGGGGAGCCCGGTAGCGGTCCCGGACAGTTTAAAATACCCCACGCGATTGCCGTTGACCGGCGCGGACGGGTGTATGTCGCCGACCGGGAGAACTCGCGCATTCAGATTTTTACCGCTGACGGCGACTATGTCACCGAGTGGACGCATGTGAATCGGCCGGACGATCTGTATATCGACGAGGACGAAAATCTCTTTGTCGCCGAGCTGGGATTCAAAGTCGCGCATATGCCGAATAATCTGGGGGCCGCGGTGCCAGCGCACGAACCACCCTCGTGCGTGACCGTGCTCACGCTGGACGGGGAGGTCCAGCACCGCTTTGGTGAACATGGTTTGGAGCCGGGCAATTTCTATGCGCCGCACGGTATCTGGGCCGACTCCCGAGGCGACCTCTACGTCAGCGAAGTGAACTATAGCGCCGGCGGGAGACAAGGCTTGATCCCCCTTGACGGGCATGTGCTGCAAAAATTCGTGCGCCTCCAGAAATGAGTGCGGCCCGGAGACAGATGTATGGTACGCGTTGCCGTCCTGGACGATTATCAGGACGTGGCTCGAAAGATGACGGACTGGAGCGTGCTGCCGGCGGACGTTGAGGTCGCGGTGTTCCGCGATCACCTCACAGACCAGGCTGCGGTGGCCGAGCGGCTTAAGGACTTCGACATCGTCATGGCGATGCGTGAACGGACGCCCTTCCCGCGTACGCTGCTGGAGCAGCTGCCACAGCTGCGATTATTGACCACAACAGGGATGCGCAACGCCGCCATCGATATGCAGGCCGCTTCGGACTGCAACGTTCTGGTGTGCGGAACCGGCGGCATCCTGTATCCGACCGCCGAGCTCACCTGGGGTCTGATTTTATCGCTCCTGCGTCGTATTCCAGACGAAGACCAGGCCACCCGAGCGGGGCGTTGGCAGGTCAGCTTGGGGCTGGGGCTGAATGGCAAAACACTCGGGCTGATGGGGCTGGGACGGTTGGGGTCAGAGGTGGCCAGAGTCGGCAATGCCTTTCAAATGGACGTCATTGCCTGGAGCCAAAATCTGACAACGGAACGCGCGGCTGAGTGCGGCGCAACCCTGGTGAGTAAAGACGAACTCCTGGCCCGCGCCGACATTCTTTCTATTCATCTGGTTCTGAGCGCCCGGTCGCGGGGTCTTATCGGACACCGTGAACTCGACCGGATGAAGTCCACGGCTTATTTGATTAACACCTCGCGGGGGCCGATTGTCGATGAGGTGGCGCTTATCGCGGCCCTCCAGAATGGAACGATCGCAGGTGCAGGCTTGGACGTGTTTGATGAGGAGCCACTGCCGCTGGATCATCCACTGAGGCGCACGGCAAACACCACCATCACGCCCCATATCGGTTATGTGACGGCGGAGACCTATAAAGTATTCTTTGCCGAGACAGTGGAGAATATTCAGGCCTTTTTGCAGGGTGCTCCCGTGCGGGTGTTGAATTAAGTCCGCCTGCACTCCTCACAACAGCCAACTAATGGCACCGCTGAGGATCGGCTTAGTTTCCCGTCAGTCGTTGCGCAATCTCGGCGTATGTGTCCAGGAAGGGCAGAATCACCTCGCGGCCTTCAGTCGGAATGCGTACTGCGGTTCTGACGGCTCCCATATCCCGGTAGCGCTCCAGGCGTTGTTCGTCTGGGGTGTCGATGCAGAAAAACGAGATGGGAATGGAGCCTGGGGCGCGCCCGGCTTTTTCCATGCGTTCGTTCAGATCGGCCACGGCGGCCGGCCAGTCGTCAATCAGGGTCTCGATGGGCAGCCAGCCGTCGCAGTGATCGGCCACGCGCTGCCGGCCCAGCTTGGAACTCATGCTGCCCAGAATGATGGGCGGGTGCGGTACGGTCAGCGGCTTGGGATAGGACCAGACCCGGTCGAAGTTTACGAACTCGCCGTGGTAGGAGGCTTCTTCCTGCGTCCACAGGGCTTTCATGGCCTCGATATGTTCTTTGAAAACCTGCCAGCGCCGGTTGGGCGGGGTGCCGTGGTTCTGCATTTCTTCCCGAATCCAGCCGGCACCCACCCCAAAAAGAAAACGGCCGTTGGAGATGCGGTCCAGGGTCGCTACCTGCTTGGCCTGGTACAGGGGCTCGTGCTCGATAATCAGCGACACACCGGTGCCCAACAGGATTTTCTCGGTCACGGCCGCGGCCGCGGCCAGGGTTGAGAACGGGTCGGACATGTGGATGTATTCCTTGGGCAGCGGGCCGCCGGCCGGCCAGGGGGTTTCCCGGCTGGCTGGAATATGGGTGTGTTCGGGCACCCACAGGGACTCAAAGCCGCGTTCCTCGCAGGCGACGGCCAACTCTGCCGCCGGCATGGTGTATTCGGTATTGAAACTGAAGATGCCAAGTTTCATGCGTCCGCTCCTTATCGGCTACAGGGGATCAAACGAATTCGAGGTCACGATCCATAGCGGTCGTGGCGCGGTAATAGCACGTCCGCCGGGCCTGACCGGTGGCGTCTTTGGTATGACACACTCCGCCCTTACGGGGGATGACGCGGTACAACACGGAATTCTGTTCACAGTTGACGCGAACATCAACCAGATCGAGCACATCGCCTGAGGTTGCGCCCTTGCGCCATAACTCGTTGCGTGAGGTGGACCACAGCACGGCCTGTCGGGTTGCGAATGTTTCCTTGAGTGCCAGGTCGTTCGCATAACCGATAAACAGAACCTCGCCGTTCTCGGCGTGTTGCAACACGACCGGGATGACATCCTGGTCAGTTTCCGCGACCTTGCGCAGCTTCTTAAAATCGAGAGTCAGTGCCTTGCCTTCTTCAAGGATATTCATGCGGGGACACCTCTTCCTAATAGCCTGCGTCTTCGTACGGTCCCAGACCGCGTTTATAGATGAGGAGTTTCCGCTCAAACGAGCAGACTTCTTGGCCGTCCTGATTGACCGCGCGGGTGCGGACGTGCAGGACAGCCTGCGCCGGGCGGGAGCGCGATTCCCGTTTGTCGAGCAGTTCGGACTCGGCATAGATCGTATCGCCGGCTTTTACCGGAGTCGGCAGTTTGACATCAGTCCAGCCGAGATTGGCCACAACCTTATTGAAGGTCTTCGTTGTCATGGCGGTGACCGCGCTTAATACCAAGGTTTCGCTGATGATGTTTTCGCCGCCATAGACCTTGTGGTTATACTCCGCGTCGGCGGTGCGGGCGAAGAGGTCGGCAGACCGAAAGGTATGTTGCCGGTTTTCCTCAGCCGTGAACGTGCGTCCCGGTCGGTGTTCAAAGACCTGGCCGACTTCAAAGTCTTCGAACTCGATGCCCGCGATCTCCATGAACACATGGTCTTCAAGTTTTCGGTGCGAATGAAACTGACTCATGGTCGTTTACCTTCAGTCTAGTAGTTGACGGCCTCAAACGGCACGGCGTCACGTTTATACACCAGCAGGTCATAGCCCATCACGCACACCAGCTTGCCGTCTTGATTCACCCCCCTGGTTTCGATCGTGAGCTTGCCGCACGAAGCTTCACCTTCAACCTCCTCCTTGGCCATAATCTCGGTCTCGGCGTAGAGCGTGTCTCCGCCAAAGACGGGAGCCGTCATATTGAGCGCAGACCAGCCCAGGATGCGCGTCTTCTTGAAAAACGTTTTCCAGGTCATACCGACCAGGCGTTGCAGGGTTAGCGTGCTGACGACCAGGGGTTTTTTCCACTCGGTCTTGGAGGCGTAGTGCGCGTCAAAATGGATCATGGCCTGGTTGAGCGTATCAAACGACTCTTCGAGGTTGTCCTGTTGGGTAATCGTCAAACCGGGCCGATGTTTGAAAATCTGGCCGACCTGGAAGTCTTCAAAGTCGAGTCCGTAGCGTTCTCGAAACCGCTTCTCCCCAACCTGTATATGTGACGTATAGGCGAATTCAGCCATACCAATACACTCCAATCTTCACACTTCTAGCAGGTCGGCTAGCCTACCAGGAATCGTGTCGTTCGGGTAGGGTCTGCGCTGCCCCGGACAGGGTGATCGAGGGAAAGGCCGCGGGCACGATACTCGCGCACCGGAAGGAAGTCGCAAGGGTAGATGCCGACCCCCGTTTTTACGGGGGTGGTGTGTTTTCGCCAGGAATAACGGGTTGCAGCGTATCGCAGTGTCGGTGTCGAAAGGCGGTGGTCCAACCGGAAGAAGGGGGAGGATTAGGCGAGGCTCATCCGGCCAGCGAGGCTAGGCGCTACCCCGACTGGCGTCGACGCTCCACATCCCTGAGCCATGCGCAGAGATAAACAAAAAGGCGAAACAGTAGACAACGGCCAGCTCGCCCTGATTCTGAATCGGGAAGAGCGCATTCATGCCGTGCGCCATCCAGTAGGCGGCGGCCATTAGGCCGCTACAGATAAAGGCCGCCCAACCGGTCATCAGCCCGATCATGACCAGTGCCCCGCCAACCAGCTCGATAGGACCCGCAATATAGAGGATAAACGCAGGTGCTTCCGGTGGCGGTAAGGGGAAGCCCAACAACTTTTGGGTTCCGTGGAAAAGGAAGGTGAATCCCAAGACGATCCGCATCAGCGCATACGTCTGTCCCCCATATGCCCCCATGAATGAAGCCATAGCTTTCCTCCTTATAGGCTAGAATGTCTTCGTCATAGCAATGTTGGAGACAAAACTTCAAGCGAACTTTTGGAGCATGGGTGCGTAGGCATCCAAGAACGTCCGTACTTGCTCCCGGTCTTCGGTCGGTATGCGGACAACGGTTCGGACCGCGCCGTAGTGCTGAAAGCGCTCAAGAATATGTGCCTTTGGCGCGTTGGTACAAAAACAGGTAATCGGAATGGACTGCGGGTCACGCCCAATGGACTCGGCGTACTCATGCATTTTCGCAATCGAACCCGGCAGGTCTTCGACCGCGGCCGCAACCGGAATCCAGCCATCGCACAGATCGACGACGCGTTTGAGCGCAATTTTTGAGCTCAGGCTGCCGAGCAGAATTGGCGGGTGCGGCGCCGTCAGCGGCTTGGGATAGGACCAGACCCGATCAAAGTTGACAAACTCGCCGTGATACGAGGCCTCGTCTTGGGTCCACAATGCCTTCATGGCCTCAACGCGTTCGGTCAAGACGGTCCAGCGCCGATTGGGCGGCGTGCCGTGATTGTGCATTTCTTCTTTATTCCAGCCCGCGCCGATGCCGAACAGAAACCGGCCCTGAGAGAGGCGGTCCAGAGAAGCAATTTGCTTTGCCTGAACAATGGGATCGTGCTCGGTCACGAGAGAGATGCCCGTCCCCAGCTTGAGCGTCTTGGTCACCGCGGCCGCGGCAGCCAGTCCGATAAACGGGTCGGACATGTGGATATATTCCTTGGGCAGCGCTCCACCACCGGGAAATGGGGACTCCCGGCTGGCCGGAATATGCGTATGCTCCGGCAGCCACAGCGACTCATAGCCCCGCTCCTCGCAGACAACCGCCAGTTCATCCGCGGCCATGGTGTACTCGGTGTTATAACTAAACACGCCAATATGCATACCGACTCCTTCGCGGTTTTCGCTTTTTAGTACTTGGCCATCACCTTTTCGGCAAAGTCGGTCATCTGCCTGACCGGGTCGTCGTCCATGACCTGAAAGGCAAAATGCGACAGGCCGGCATCTTCGAGGGCATGAATACGCTCAATGATCTCGTCCGGCTGGCCGATGATGGCCACCACGTCGGCCAGTTCCGGCACGATAAACTCCGCCTCGTCCTCGCGCGGATAAATGATATGGCCCTCGTGCAGGGTGAGATGCCGTGTTTCCGTGGGGAGTTCCGCCGCATACTTTTTGTAGCGCTCCACCCAGTCCGCCACCGCCGGAATAGGCGGCAGCAAGGCGCTGCCCCACTCGACCTGGACGTGCAGGAAATTCATAATGAACGGAGCGACCAGGCTCATGATACGCGGCGTCGCGGTGGTCTCACCAGGAGAGAGGACAGCAGTAGGAAAGAAACATTTTGAGGGTACGTCGCCCGGTGATTTCCCGCGCTTGTGGGCCGCGTCGTCGATGATGGTCCGGGCCGCCCGCAGCCCGTCCGAGTCTATGCCCCAGGTGATATGGCCGTCCGATTCCGAGCCGCAGTAGGCCAGGGTCTTGGGACCCAGGGCGGAGATGCTGACCGTCACCGGGTCCTTGAGGTTGATATAACTGCGGTGCGGATGCAGAAAACGAACGGCGTGCTCTTCGCCCTCTTCCCGGAGCGTTCCCGTCTCACCGGCCAGCAGGGCCTGGATCAAGCGCACTTCCTTTTTCATGCGCGTTAACGTGATAGGTCGTAGACCCATCGTCAGCCGGGCGGTGTTGCCGGTGCCCACGCCCAATTCCACCCGGCCGGGGGCGAGCTGGTTGATGGTCGCAATAGAATGGGCAATGGTCGGGGCCATGCGCGTGGTCGGCACGGCCACGCCGGTTCCGAGTCGAATTGTGGAGGTCTTATGCGCGGCCAGGGCCATGGTCGCATAGACGTCCGAATAGATCATCTGCGAATCGTAAAACCAGGCCTGACGATAGCCCAGCCGCTCGGCCAGTTCGATCAGTTCAAAATCGCCAACCCGCGCCGGAAAGGTCACCCCAAAATCCATCAGCTTCTCCTCTTCGAGTGGAATGCCGCATGCATATCGGGACAGCGGGCCGAGGTCCAGCCGTTATGGGTTACTCAGTCATCGTGACGTGGGAATGACTCTGATGTATGCTCAGTCATAGAGAGTAATAAGATTACTATGTCTATTCGTACAGCGAGAGAGACAGACATCCTGCGCATGGTCGTTATCGCAGAGACCAAGCGGATTGAGTATGAAGGCTATTCACCCATCTTTTGGCGGAAAGCGCCTGATTCATCTCCCAAACAGGAGTTGTTCTTTCAGCGCCTACTCACCAGCCCCGATGTGATCGCACTCGTTGCCGAGGTGGAAGATACCCTCTTGGGGTTCATCATCGGCGCGGTCACGATGGCCCCTCCGATTTACAACCCTGGAGGCCTCGTTTGTATCATTGACGACTTTGCGGTTGCCAAGCCTCAGGAGTGGGACTCGGTCGGAGCGGAGCTTCTTGCGGCAGTGGAGCGCGAAGCAAAAGCTCGTGGTGCTGTACTGTCGGTCGTCGTGTGCCCTCAGCGGGACCAGACGAAACGTACCATGCTACAGAAAGCTGGAGCGGCTGTCGCCTCGGAGTGGTATGTGAAACCACTTCAGAGCTGACCCTGAGAGCACGGCATGGCTACCCAAAGCAGGATCGACCAGGCCATCGGACATCATATCAACGGTCAGTTGGACCAGGCCCTCGGACTCTACGTGCAGGCCCTCCAAGAGGACCCGCAGACCCCGGGGGCCGCTGACCTCATATCGGCCATACTCCGGACCTATCTGGAATTGGCCCTGGCTTTAATGAAAACAGACCGCGATAAGGACGCGATCCGGAGCTTTCAGCGCGTCCTGGCCATCCAGCCCGATGAGGCTGTGGCGCATGCCTACCTCAGTCGGCTCTTCATCTCGGACGACGATTTACCCCAGGCAACGCATCACCTGCGCCACTATCTGCGCCTGGTGCCGGAGGATCATATCGGAGCCAGAATGCTCCTGGCCTATACGGGTGCAGAGGCGATCCCGGAGCGACCCGCACCGGCCTATATTACGCGCCTGTATGATAATTATGCCGCCTCGTACGACCAGAAGTTGGTCAACAGCCTGCACTACCAGTGCCCGCAGTTGATTCGGGCGGCATTGGAGCGGCACTGTCAGGACAAAGTCACTATTCTTGACCTGGGCTGCGGGACCGGTTTGTGTGGCCAGGCGATCAGTTCGATGGCCACACGCCTGGATGGTGTGGACCTGTCCCCACAGATGATTGCCAAAGCCAGACAGCGCGCGATCTATAATGAGCTGGCAGTGGGTGACCTGTATTCCTTTCTGGAGAAAAAGGCGGACTGTTATGACGTGATTGTTGCTGCGGGTGTGTTTGAGCATATCGGCGACCCGCGCCACGTCTTTCAGGCCGCGTTCGGCGCCCTCCGGGACTCTGGCCTGTTCGTTTTCACGGCTGAGGACAACCCGACCCAGGAGCTGAGCGTCAACAGCTCCGGCTACTATATGTACGGCCGGGCCTATCTGGCAGAGCGAGCAACACAGTACGGATTTACCGTCAGTTCTCTTGAGTCGGCCACGCTACGCCTTGATAATGGCGCGCCGGTCCGGGGGCTGTGTGTCGTGCTGAGCAGGACCCTGTAGCGAACCGACAAAGAACCGGGGGCGATGTGAGTAGTCGGTTTACTCAACCGTCTCTACGGGCTCAGCAGGCTCTTCTGCTTCGCTGTCTGCCGGGGTGTAGGAAAACGTCAGCTTTTCCTCGTCAAAGTCGATCTCGACCTCGCCCCCTTCTTGGAGCTGCCCGAACAGAATCTCATCCGCGAGCACCTGCTTCACCTCGGTCTGGATCAGGCGAGCCATCGGGCGGGCGCCAAAGGTCTTGTCATAGCCCTTTTCCGCCAGATAGCGGCGCGCGGCCGGCGTTAGCGTAATGGACACTTTGCGTTCGGTGAGCTGCTCGACCAGTTCCTTCACGAACTTTTCAACTACGCGCTCAATGGCCTGCATGGGCAGGGAGCGAAAGTGCACGATGGCGTCCAGGCGGTTCCGAAATTCCGGGCTGAAGAGCTTCTCAATCGCCTGCTGATCCTTGCCTTCGTTTGAGATATTGCCGAAGCCAATGGCATGCGCTGCTATCTCACGGGCGCCGGCATTGCTGGTCATGATAATAATCACATGCCGGAAGTCGGCCTTTTTGCCATTATTATCGGTCAGGGTGGCGTGGTCCATGACCTGCAATAAAATATTGAACAGGTCGGGATGGGCTTTCTCGATCTCGTCCAGCAGGAGGACCGCGTGCGGATTGCGCGTAACCGCGTCGGTGAGCAGCCCGCCCTGATCGAAGCCGACGTATCCCGGAGGCGCGCCGATCAGACGCGAGACCGTATGCTTCTCCATATACTCGCTCATATCGAAACGCAGAAATTGGAGACCCAGGGTTTCCGCCAGTTGCTTGGCGACCTCGGTTTTACCCACGCCGGTCGGCCCTGAGAACAGAAACGAGCCAACAGGTTTTTCGGGCTGGCCCAGGCCGGCACGTGCCAGCCGAATAGCCCGCACCAGGGTTTCAATCGCCGTATCCTGGCCAAAGACCACGCCCTTGAGGTCGGCATCCAGGCTCTGCAAGCGCTCCTTGTCCGAAGCGGACACGCTGCGGGGCGGTATCCGGGCAATCTTGGCCACAATGGACTCGATGTCGGTGTCATGAATAATCTTCTTGCCGTCTTCCTCCGGAGCGGGACGAATCTGAAAGGACGCCCCCACCTCGTCGATCACATCTATCGCCTTGTCCGGCAGAAACCGATCGTTGATATATTTTGCCGACAGTTCGGCCGCGGCCTTGAGCGCGTCACGCGTGTATTCTACCCCGTGGTGTTCTTCGTAGTGGGGCTTGAGGCCGTTCAGGATTTCCACGGCGTCTTCGATGCTCGGTTCGTGGACTTCAATTTTTTGAAAGCGCCGGGCCAGAGCCCGGTCCCGCTCAAAATAACTCCGGTACTCGTGATAGGTGGTGGCGCCGATGCAGCGCATCTTGCCGGACGCCAACGCCGGTTTGAGGATATTCGAGGCGTCCATGGACCCCCCGCTGGTTGCGCCTGCCCCGACAATGGTGTGGATTTCATCGATAAACAGGATGGCCCCCGGCTGTTTATCGAGCGCTTTCAGCACGGCTTTGAGCCGTTCTTCAAACTGGCCCCGGAATTTTGTGCCGGCCAGGACGGAGCCCATATCGAGCGAGTATATGCGGGCCTCTTTTAGGACGTCGGGCACATCGTCCTCGGCAATCTTGAGCGCCAGCCCGTCGACAATCGCGGTCTTGCCGACCCCCGAATCGCCGACATAGATCGGGTTGTTCTTGCGCCGCCGACACAGGACATGAATGGTTCGCTCAATCTCGATCTCGCGACCGATTAGCGGATCAATATCCCCGTCCTTGGCCTTTTGTACGAGATTGGTGGTAAACGCCTCAAGCGGGTCTTTGACCGGACGGGGCTCGCCGTCTTCGTCGTGGCCATCGTGCGCGGAGCCGGACTCGGCTTCTTCATCGGACGGCGTTTTGGAAATACCGTGCGAGATATAATTCAGCACATCCAGCCGGGTCACACCGTGCTTCTCCAGGAGATAGACCGCGTGACTGTTGTCCTCGCGAAACAGGGCGACAAAGAAATTGCGCGTCTCAATGACCTCTTTGCCCGCGGATTGCACATGGGCCGCCGCCCGCTGCAATACCCGATGAAAGGCCAGAGTCTGCTGGGGGTCAACCTCACCGGCGTCCTCCGGCAGCGACTCCAGATTCTCTTTGAGAAATTCCTCAAGGTCGGCTTGGAGTTCTTTAACGTCTCCACCACACTGCCGCACAATCTCGGCCACGGTCTCATCGAACAGCAAGGCGTGCAGCACATGTTCCAGACAGAGAAACTCGTGCCGCCGTCGCCGTGCCTCGTTAATCGCCAGACCAATCGTGACTTCCAGTTCTCGACTAATTCGCATGGTAAGGGCTCCGCTCGCTAGGCTTCTTCCATACTGCACTTTAAGGGAAATTCATGTTTCTTGGCTAAACTGTCAACGCGGGAGACTTTCGCCTCCGCCACCTCGTAGGTATAGACGCCGGCTACACCAGTTCCCTGACGATGGACGTGGAGCATGATCTGGGTGGCCTTGGTCGCGTCGTGACGAAAGACGGACTGGAGAATATAGACCACAAACTCCATGGTCGTGTAGTCATCGTTATGCAATAAGACCTTGTAGAGTGGCGGCTTCTTGAGCTTTTTTTCCGTTTCGGTCACTACGCCGTGGTCGAGATCCGTGTCACGATCATTCTGGTCTCTCATAACACCCTCGCACTCTTCATCTTTTTCCATACCGCGCTACGGACGTATACGCCCAGGTTTTCGTCCCGTCCGATTGTAACCAGAATCATTAGCATACGATATAATGGGACTTCTATAGGATTTCAATGCACGTTGGACTAGACTGAAGCCCGCGACCGACCCCAGGAGGCCAGGAGGAATAAGGAATTATGTCAAACCTGTCGTCACATAGGCTGCCCGAAACCGCGACGCCCGAACGGTACGTGATTCGCCTGACTCCCGATCTGACCCACTTCACTTTTACGGGTGAGGAAACGATCACCCTCACCGTTCATGAGGCTACCCACACCCTCGTCCTGAACGCCTGCGAGCTCACGATTCAGCAGGTTGTACTCGCCGACGAAACGGGCGTAAGCCAAGCGGGCAGCGCGACCCTCGACGAACCAAACGAGCGGGCGGTGCTCGAGTTCCCGCAGGCCGTCGGCCCCGGCCACTATACCTTGCAGATCGCGTTTGAAGGCGTCCTCAACGACAAGTTACGCGGCTTTTACCGCAGTACCTATAAGAACGCCGAGGGTGCGGACGTCATCTTGGCCTCAACCCAATTTGAGTCTACCGACGCCCGGCGGGCCTTTCCGTGTTGGGATGAGCCGGCGGCCAAGGCCGTCTTTCAGGCAACGCTGGTGATTGATGAGGGGCTGACGGCCATCTCCAATACCGCCGTTGTGAGTGAGGACCCGCTCCCCGGGACGGGCAAGAAAGCCGTCGTGTTTGCCGACACGATAAAGATGTCTACCTATCTGGTGGCCTTCATCGTGGGTGAGTTTGAGGCCAGCGAAGCCGTGCATATTGATGGCAAACCGCTGCGCGTGTGGGCCATACCGGGCAAACAGCATCTGACCGCCTTCGGGCGTGCCATCGGCGCTGCGTCGCTGCAATTCTTCAGCGACTACTACGGCCGGCCCTATCCCGGTGACAAGCTCGACCTGATTGCCATTCCGGATTTCGCGGCTGGGGCGATGGAGAACTTAGGCGCCATTACGTTTCGTGAGACCGCCCTGCTCATCGATGAACAGACAGCTGCCCGGAGTGAGTTGGAACGCGTCGCAGACGTGGTCTCACATGAGAATGCGCATATGTGGTTTGGCGATCTGGTGACCATGCGCTGGTGGAACGGTCTGTGGCTCAACGAGGCGTTTGCCACGTTTATGGAAATGATGGCCGTTGATGCCTGGAAGCCCGAATGGCAACGCTGGACCAGCTTTGCCGTCTCGCGGGCCGTAGCGTTGCAGGTTGACGGGCTGCGCAGCTCCCGCCCCATCGAGTTCCCGGTCGAACACCCGGACGAGGCCCAGGGCATGTTCGATATTCTGACCTATGAGAAAGGCGCAGCCGTCTTGCGCATGCTCGAGCAATACCTCGGCCCTCAGGCCTTTCAAAAAGGCATCAGCCATTATCTCGGGAAACACGAATACGACAACGCGGAAACCACCGACCTATGGGATGCATTGGAGGAAGCAACGCAGCAGCCGGTCCGGTCCATGATGGATAGCTGGGTCTTCCAGGCCGGTTATCCCCTGATTTCCGTTGCTATGGACGGCTCTGAACTGGTGATTTCTCAACAGCCGTTTCACTATATGATGCAAAACGGCAACCAGCGGGCTGAAGACAAACGCTGGCAGACCCCGGTTTTTATCAAAACTAAAAAAGCTGCTGAAACCGAGACCCAGACGACCCTGCTGACCACTGGTGAACTGCGCCTGCCCCTCTCGGAGCGGCCGGACTGGGTCGTCGTCAACGCGGGCGGGTACGGCTTTTATCGGGTCCGATACGCCCCAGACCTGCTCGGCCGGCTCACCGCAGATGTCCACATCCAGCTTTCTCCGATCGAGCGCTTCAACCTGATCAACGATACCTGGGCGACCGCGCAGGCCGGTCTGACGCCGCTGTCCGCCTATCTCGACCTCCTGCCTGTATTCCGGGAAGAGTCAGACCACAATGTGTGGGCCGCCATTCTCGGCTCGTGTCATTATCTCTACCGTCTGCTCAGCCCGGAACAGCGTCCGATCTTGCAGCGTCATATCTGTGAGCTGCTCACCCCGCTCGCCCAGCGGCTGGGCTGGTCTCCCCAAGAGGGAGAAGATGCTCTTATCGGCCAGCTCAGAGGAGAACTGCTCGGCGCGCTGGGCACCCTGGGAGACGATGCGGCCACCCAGGCTCAAGCGCGTACGCTCTATACGCAGTATCGGGCCGAACGGAACGCCGTAGATCGCAATCTGGTGCCCGCGCTGGTGTCGATTCTCGCCTATACCGGTGACGCGGCGACGTATGATGAATTTCGTCAGATTTCACACAACGCCGCCACGCCGCAAGAAGAGCAGCGCTATCAGTTCGCGTTGGCCAGCTTCCGCCAGCCCGACCTCTTCACCCGGACCCTGGACATGACGCTTAACGGCGAGGTTCGTACCCAGAACGCGCCCTACCTCATGCGGTCGTTGTTGATGAATACCGAGGGCCGCGAGCTGGCCTGGCAATTTCTCCAGGAACGCTGGGGCGACATGCTGGAGAAGTTCCCGGACGTGTCCATCGTACGCATGTGCGAAGGGGTTGTCGCGCTCGTCACACCCGAGCTTGAGACCCAGGTTAACACCTTCTTTACCGACCACCCCGTCCCGAACGCCGGTAAGATGATGGATCAACACCTGGAAAAGCTGCGCGTTGCAGTTGCCTGCCAGCAACGCGAGGCCGAGAACCTGCGGGAGTATTTTGAGCGGGCGGGGTAGCGTGGGGGAGCTTTCTACTCCCTCTCTCCTGAAGAGAGAGGGACGCTGAGGCCCAGACGCGCGGCTTACTCCGCGTCCTTGACGAGGACGAGTCAGAGCCAGACGGATATCTACAATAGGGCAGTATCGCAAAATCTATTGTCTATCTGAGCATCTGAGCGGTCGGGGTTGGGGTATCTGCCCAATGTCGAGAATGCCCTCGATACGGGTCAGAAATTTCCCGATGTAGACACTAATGTATGCAGCAAGGGCATCGTCATAAATCGGCGTGGAAAACACATCATATAGCGTTGTGGTCTCTGTCTCTGGGTCATACCGGACAACGTAACCTTGTCCTCTGTTGTTACGCCAAATAGTGACACGATAAAAGGTGATGGTTTCATCCTCAGGACCCCATGCTCCCCCGTCAATAAAATAGGCCCCATTCTCAGCCGGGCTGATTTCAATACCCCTGTCTTCTGCTTTGTTGCTCGTTTGATGTTTAATAGCAACGCCACTGCCGGGCTGTGAGGAAGCCAAAGAGCCATAAGGGGTATATGAAAGCCGTCCAAATAACGTCATACTGCCGCCAGACCCCGCATATATGCCTATCCCATTTTCTACGCACGGTCCGACGTTGAACACCGCTTTGTCAATACAGTAGACTGGCCTCCCTTCCGTCATGCCGTTCGTGGCATAGCCCCCAGGCATGTCTTTATCCTCATACATGACACACCCAGCCGCGCCATCGTCCAGGACCGCTTGCATATGGTCCATATCCTCTTGCAGGATTGTCAGGTTGTGTTGGGACTGAGCGCATTCCGTTTTGGCCTCATCTAGTGTTTGATTGCAGACCTCACCATTATCACCCTCTCTCTCATCATCCTCATCGCCGTCACTGCTGTCGGTCGGCTGCTGTCCCCGGTCATATCCGACAATCGTAAACCCTTGCGTCGTTTCCTCCCATTGGACATGCACGGCCATCTCGTTCGAGAGGGCTATCGTTCCCTGCCCAACGACACCCCGCAAAAAGTTGGTGCCTAATGTTCGGACGTTAAAGTTGACCAGCGTCACCACAACATCATCGGCATAGAGGGTAATGGTATGCGGACCATCGCCCAATTCATTGTAGTTGATGAGGAGGCCAAACCCATTATTGGTATCCCCACACACCCCATCCGTGTCGGTGCGCTCTGACCCATAGGGGGCGAACTTCCGTGGCCCACCGTCAAAACTCACCTCTAACTTTTCCGCGTCACATATCCAGCCTGAGATCAGCCCGACACCGCTCTTGACCGAGCCCGGTACGGGATTCTCTAGGGTGGCGGCTGCCCAGACAACGAACGGGGCGAGCAGGAGGCAGAAAAAGGCGAGGACCAGCCATTTCCACCACCGTCGCACTATATACTAATCTTTCGTCCAGTCGTGCATAGGTACTGCCTCTTTGGTAGTGTCTCACTTTGAAACTGCTGACCAGGAAAAACGGGGCAGTCCACCCTCTCCCTAGCTCTCTCAGGCATCGTGTTCTCCTCTCGGCTCCCGGACACCGCACTGACGCGTGTCCGGGAGGTCGTTCGCTTCCTAACACGGCTCCCAACCGGTTGTCCCTAGTAATTTCTGAGGAAATTATGAGGGGGAAGGAAAATTATGAGGGAGGGCAGCCCCGCTCGGGCTTGGCCCCAGGCCGAGGGGCGCTAGGTGGGAGCAAGATTGCCCGGTCACCGCAGGCCCTGAGAAGGGCGGACCGAACGCGGAGAAGAACAAATTTCAAACGGAGACACTACCGCCTCTTTGGCGTAGTGGGACATAGCTTCACGTACTGGTATGCCAGGCTACATACCAAAACATAACTACGACCCTTGACTGTCGCTATTCTCCCATCACCGACTCGACATACGTCTGAGCCGCAACGTTAAAGGCCGTTTGGTCGGTAAACTCTCCCAACTGCACACGCTGCATATGAGTTCGATTGTCATCCAGTTCGATCACGCACTCCACGACTCCCAAGCGAGTTGAGGCTTCGGACTGGGTATGATTTTCGCCCTCCCCCCGGCTTTCCCCCGGAGGGAGATGGGGCCGGAGTTTGGCTTCGGTGGTCATCTGTGTGATCTGATCCCGGTGCTCCGTCAACCAGGCGTCGAACTCCTCGCGACTAAGACTTGTCTCATCCCAGAACGCGGCCTGCTCGTAAGGTAGCTCCCGGAAGCGGCGCAGCAGGAAGTCGCGGTCCAGAAAGGCCAGCAGATTGCCTGCCTTGGGGCCGGAGTCGCGGTCGAGCAACGTCCGATAGATGGCCTGAAAGGCGCGGGCCGGCGCAAGCGGCGTGAGACGCGCGGTGTCGAATAACGCAGCCTGCAAGGCGTTATCGTCCTGCGGAATATCGGGCAGGCGGTCGGCGAGTTGGTGCAGAAAGGCGCGTTGGCTGGCAGTCAGCTCGACGGCTCGATCCGGTAGCGTATCCTGCAAGACGATCCGCTCCTCGGGGCTGGCGTAATGCTCCAGCCAGTAGCGGGCCGCCTGGGACCGGCGTTCGAGTTGCCGCCGTTCAACGGCCGTCAGGGCCGCGCCCTTGCGCTTTTCGATCTCTCCGGTGAGATCAAGATGCGGCAGTTGCGCTATCGTCGCCACCAGTTGAAAGTCCGCAGCGTAGAAATCATCCTCCAGGGCGGTCTGCGCCAGTTGATATACCCGCTTATCGTCTTCCGATACCTGGGGATCGCGATACGTCCGGGTATGGAATCGATCAAAGTCATTGAAGATTTTGATAATGGATTTTTCGTCCGGAGAGAAATTCACCGGCTGTTTGGGCTGGGTACGGATCATAACGAACCGCAGGATTTCGGGCGGCAGGAAATCCGCCATCTCCCGCGCCGAAACACCCAGCCCCTTGGACGAACTCATCTTGGCGCCACCGACCAGAAAAAACTCGTAGGGGATGTTGAGCGGCGGAGGCTGATGGAAAATTTTCCGTAAACAGGCCGCGGCTACG
Source organism: uncultured Binatia bacterium (SeqCode) (assembly GCA_965243855.1). Lineage (GTDB taxonomy): Bacteria > Desulfobacterota > Binatia > Bin18 > Bin18 > Bin18. The sequence goes on from CBDEWE010000003.1 coordinate 2,482,905, forward strand.
TCCCGAGAGCCGCCCTTTGTGGTGTGATCTTTGCCCGCGCCCTCAATCGTAATATTGAACGTTTTCCACTTGGCGGTCCATTCGAGCTTCCACGGGAGTTTGCCCTTGCCGTCAAACGGCGAAACTTTTCCCTGGTAGCCGCACCCGGAAGCCCAGGTGACGAGGTCGGGCCGGCAGGTGTAGGTGACTTCTTTGCCGTCGTAGTCGGTGACCTCGGTCGTGCCAATGCGTCCGCACTGTTCACACACAGTCTGGAAGGGGTACCAGTTATCCGGTCGCTCGGACTTGCTGACCTCTTTATACACGCGTCGGACGGTCGCGGCGTTACGCAAAATATCATCAATGGCCTGGTTGAATTGGCCCGAGCGATAGATATCGCGCATCCGGTAGGTCTCGGCCTCGACGTTCAGGTCGCGGAACACGCTGAAAAAATCCTGGATATAGTGCTCGGAGATATCGGAGAAGGACGAGCCGGGCGGCGGCGGCACCTGACATAGCGGCGCGCCGAGATAGGGCCGAAAGAATTCTTCTTCGCCGGCCGGCAGTTCATCCAATGGATCGTAGTCATCAACCCCGAAAGTATATCGGACCGGCAAGCCACGGGCCTGAATGGCCCGGAAAACGACATCGTGAATGAGCACACCCCGCAGAGCGCCAACGTGAGCTCGGCCCGAGGGAGTCTTCGAGTCGTTAATGAGTTGTTCTCCCTCAACCTGGGCAGCGATTTTATCACACCAAAGCATGCATCCTCTCCAACCTGTGTATTCTCCCGCTTGATGGGCGGGAATCCAGCCAAGAAACAGGCTCTGTTATGCTATGAAAACACAAAAAAGGCAAAAGCGGTGCCTCTTTTCCTTCGTCGTCTGTGCCCATCGCTCCGTTCGGGTCTCATCTTCGCTTTACAGGCTTCGTGGCAAGTTCTATGAAGGAGAGAGGGTCGTTGTGAGGGAGTGAGCTGGGCCGGACACAGCGGGAAGGAGACCTCGGATTGTGGAACAGGACCGAGCAGCCGTCGTACATGCGCTCCGGGTCTCCGAGCAGATTCTTTCCCTGGTTCATAAACATACAGAGCACATTGAGCAACTCCGGCCCGGCACTCGGCATTACCTCGACCTGGGACAGGTCTCACATCTCAACGGTTTGGAAGCCGCAACCCTGCTCCGACTCGTGCAGCACGGAAAAAGTCGGGGGGTGACGGTCCAGTTCACCGGCGTCCGTCAGCAGGCCCATCAAGCGTTTATTGGACTTGATCTCAGCCTGCTCGATTCACCTGAACAGAGGCGTGGCAGACTGTCACTGCTGGAGTCTGTTGGCGCACATACCCTGACCGCCGTGGCAACGGGCCGGCGGCTCATCGAAATGATAGGTGAACTCGCGTACTGGCTGTGCATTGCTCCCTGGCACGGGAAAAGCGTCAAATGGGACCGAACCCACGAGCAAATCGTGAAGATTGGCGTGGACGGTATCCCGATTGTGACCTTTCTCTCCTTTCTGGTCGGTGCGGTCCTGGCCCTGAACGCGGCCAGTCAGCTCCGGCAGTTCGGTGCCGCCATCTATATTGCGAATCTCGTCGCCGTTTCCATGACGCGCGAGATGGCTCCCCTGATTACGGCGATTATTGTCGCAGGACGGAGTGGGTCGGCTATTACCGCAGAGCTGGGGACCATGGTGGTATCCGAAGAGATCGACGCCATGCGTACCATGGCCCTCAGTCCGGGTCGCTTTCTGCTGCTACCGCGCATGCTCGCCCTGCTGTGCGCCGTGCCAAGTCTCACCATGCTCTCGAATGTGACTGGTATTTTTGGCGGCTATTGGATCGGCGTTCTGGTCCTCGGACTTGGCAGTCGGAATTATCTCCAGCAAACTGGTCAAGCCCTGCTGATGAGCGATTTGGTCACAGGTATGATAAAAAGCTTGGTCTTCGCCGGCCTGATCGGCTTGGTCGCCTGCTACCGTGGCTTCTATGTGCACGGTGGGGCCGAGGGCGTAGGAACGAATACCACGGCCTCCGTTGTCGCCTCTATTGTCCTGTGCATTCTGGCGGACGCTGTCTTTACCACGATATTTTTCTATCTATCCTAACCAAGAGTGAGTCAGTTTGATGGCAACAACACACGCATCTCCGTCCGCTCCCCCTGCCGTTCAGGTGGACGGACTCGTGGCCGAGTATGACGGACACGCGGTCCTTGACCGCGTCAGCATGCAGGCCCATCAAGGCGAAATCACGGTGGTGTTAGGGGAAAGCGGCTGCGGGAAAACAACCCTGCTGCGTCACATCGTCGGGCTGCTGACGCCAAAGGCGGGGCAGGTTTTTATCAACGGACGGAATTTGCACGCGGCCGGCGAAGAGGAGCGGGAGCGGATCCTGCGTGACATTGGCATGTCTTTTCAGGGCGGAGCCTTGTTCAGCTCGCTGACCCTGGAAGAGAATATTGCCCTACCCATTATCGAGCATACCCAGGTGGACCGGGAAACCGCGACCCTGCTGGCCAGAATGAAGCTGTGTGTGGTGGGTCTGGAACACGCTGCCCGGTTGTTACCCGCCGAACTCAGCGGTGGCATGAAGAAACGAGCGGCCGTTGCCCGTGCGCTGGCCTTGGACCCCGGTTTGCTGCTCTTCGACGAACTCTCGGCCGGGCTTGATCCTGTCACTGCGCGTGAATTGGATGAGTTGATCCTCCGCTTAAAAGAACATTTGGGCATGACGATTGTGATTGTGACGCATGAACTCGGGAGCATTCAAATGATTGCCGACCGGGCCGTCATGTTGGATGCCGGGAGAGTCCTGGCCACGGGTCCCTTGGAGGAAGTCCGTCAGACGGACCACCCGAAGATTCAGGCCTTTTTCGACCGTCGGCCTCGCGCCAGGACCCTGCACGGGGATTTGCGTGACAGCCTGATCGTGAATGGAGAACGCTATGGGACAGGATCGGGTTAAGGTCGGTCTGTTCGTCACGCTCAGCTTCTTTTTGTTTGCCAGCGCCCTCCTGTGGCTGGCCGGCTCACGTTTTTTTCAGCCGGTCGATACCTATACTATTCTCTTTACGGAGTCGGTCAGCGGGCTGTTACCCGGCGCCGCGGTCGAGTACCAGGGAGTGACCGTGGGGAAAGTCGAAACCATCGGTCTGACCCAGGACACGCCGCCCCGTGCCCAGGTGGCCATTGCCCTCCAGCCCGGCACCCCCATCCGGCAGGATACCACGGCGCATCTGATCGGCTCCTTTGTGACCGGCATTCGCTATATCGAGCTGGCGGGCGGGTCGAGCGCCGCTCCAATCCTGGACCCTGGGGCCGTCATTCCCGTGCAACGCGGGGGACTTGAGGAGTTCCGGGATCGAGCCGGGGCCATTGCCGAACGCTTGTTGGATACCCTGACCCGCATTGAAAATGGGGTGCTGAGTGAACACAATTTGACCGCGCTTACGGATTTTCTGAAAAACATGTCGCTGCTGACACAGGACCTGCGCACTTCGCTCGCCGAGGTGTCCACGCCGGACACGCGGCTGGCCCTACGGCAAATGGTCGAGAATCTAGCCCAGACCGCGGCCGGGCTGAAAAGCGCCACAGCCGCGATCAACACGATTCGGGAAGAACTGTTTCAAGATGGCAAGGCCATGCTGGTCCAGATTCGGCACACCGCGGAGGCCACCGCCGATCTCGCCAACGACGTGCGCCACCTGACCCGACACGTGGATGAACTTGTAGTCGATAACCGTCACGAGGTTCGGCAGGTCCTGAGCAATTTGTCACACACTTCTCGCGAACTCAGAGAGCTGAGCGAATCCTTACGCACCGACCCGTCTTCGCTCGTCTGGGGGACGACGGTCTCGGCAAAAGAAATTCCCGATCCATGAGGTATCCCCGGCTCTTCTTTCTCGTTCTTCTCATCAGCCTTGTGATTGGCGGGTGCAGCCTCACGCAGTCCAAGCAGGAGGTGCAGTATTACGCCTTATCCCTCTCCCCGCACTCCCCCGCCCCGTCCGATCCCGCGCCCGTCCAGGCGTCACTCGTCGTGCGGCCGTTTACCGCCCAGCCGCCGTATCATCGTGACCGGATGGTCTATCGCTCTTCACCCTATGAGTTTGATTTTTATCACTATCACCGCTGGGTCACGAAACCGGCCGACATGCTCACCACCCTGACCCGACGGACTCTGCAACAGTCGGGTCTCTTTACGACCGTCTATCCCACCCCGGACGCTCGGGCCGATCTACGTCTCGGAGGCGTGGTCCGGCAGTACGAAGAGGTTGATCAAGCGCAATCCTGGCAAGCGGTGCTAAGTATCGAGGTGTGGCTGTCCCGCTCCCAGGAGCCAGCACCTTTTTGGTTCCAGTCCTATAGCGCAACCCGGCTGGCGGCGAAACGCAATCCCACGGCTGTGGCGGAAGCGATGAGCCAGAATTTACAGGATATTCTTGCGCGCCTGACCCACGATCTGGCCAGCGTACTATCAACGCAGACACAGTCCTCAAGACCCTGATAGAGCAGACCATTCGAGACGAGAGCAATCTACGCTGCTGGGTCGCTCCAGGAAGACCATAGGGGCAATTCATGAATTGCCCCTACACACGTCCCGTAAAGAGTGGACCTCACTCCCCATTCACCGAAAAAGCGATCAGGGCGTTGCCCGACATGCCGCCCCACAGGCCGTAGCCGGACATCACGTACAGCATGCCGTCTACGATGGTCGGGCCCGGACCGTCAAAAGACCCACCTTTAGTCTTGACACCATTGGTGCTCGCATACTCCTGGTCGGCGTTATAGTCCCAGACGACATTGCCGGTGTCGGTGGCATAGCCGCGCAGATAGCCGTCAACCGACCCGGAGAATACTACGCCGGGCAGGGCTGACACGGCCGCCGACTGGGCCGGACTGCATTGCGGTCGGTCTCCACAGCCGACCGGCGGGACGTGCCATTTGCGCTCGCCGCTCTCGATATCAATAGCAAACATGCCGCCCCCGACACTGCCATCCAGGGTCGTGGCCCAGCCCGTGTCTGAATTCTCTACCGTCCTGATGCCGATATCGGACAGCGCCACATAGACCTGTTTGGCATCGGCGGCCGAACCCCACTGAATCCCGCCAGCCAGGCCGCCTTTGCCCACGCGGTGCTGCCAGAGAATTTCTCCGTTCCGGTCCGGGTCGATGGCGTGCATCACCCCGGACTTCTGGCCGGCCAGGATGACCCGCCGGCCATCCGGCAGAATGCGTAGGATGGGCGAGGAGGCGAAATCCAGGTCCGGGCCGCGCGCCTCAGGGCAGTTGGTATCGTCCTCGGTCTCGCAGGCGACATTCCAGGCGTCACCTGCAGTGAACTGTTTTGACCACAGGACTTGTCCGCTCCGCATATCAAAGGCCATCACCGCATCGCTCGTCAGCGAGGCCGGGTCGGAGTAATTATCGCCCGTGGTCACGTAGATGCGATTACGCTCCGGGTCGAGCGCCGGCGAGGACCAGACCGAGGCGCCGGACGGCCCCCAGAGCTGTACGCCGATCGCATTCTTGCGAACAGGAGCCGGTGGGTCCGGAATGGTATACGACCTCCAGACCAACTTGCCGTTAAAGCGGTTTAAGGCCACCAGTGAGCCGCGGAAGGTGCAGCACTCATAGCTGGGGTCACCGCCGGCCACCTCTTCGAGCGCGGTGGCCGAAGCATAGATGCGGTTACCGTGCGTTTTGGGCGTGCCGGTGATACGCGCCAGGGGATGGTCGTCGATTCTGACCCGCCAGAGCTTCCGGCCGGTCTTGGCGTCAAGTGCGTAGAGATTGGCCTCGACATCGCCGATGTAGACGACGTGGCGCGGCGGGTTGGTCGCGGGCAGGTTATCAACTACCGGGGTGGCACGCACCCCGGCCGCAGTTTTGACCGACCAATGCAGACAGCCGGTCTTGGCGTCAAGCGCATATACCAGGCCCTTCATCGAGCCGATAAACACCCGGCCGCCGACCACCGTCGGCTGGGAAACCCGAAAATCCATGGGCAAACCAAACACCCATTTAACCTTCAGCTCAGGCACCTGGGCAGCGCTGATACCGGCAGCCTCGGCGGATTGGAAGCGGGTGTTGAAGACATCCACTCCCCAGCCATTCCACTGTGGGGCACCGTCTTCAACCGTAAAGGTCCCTGGCGCGTCTTCGCAGAATCCGGCGACCGTCTCATCCTTTTCGGTCGGAGGCGGCAGTTTCTTGCCGGTGATCCACTCCGATATGGCGCGTCGCTCCTGATTGGTCCGGGTCATACCCTGGAATTGCATCTTGCCGAGTTCCATGGAGTGCAAGACCATCACGGCCGGCAGGCGCTGCATGACACTGCGGTGCGGCGCACGTTTGACCTGCCCCTCATGGCAGCGCGCACAGTGCGCCTGGTAGAGCGCCTCGCCGTCAGTTCCCCCTTCGGTTGGTGTGAGAGCCCAACTCGATGGAACCACCAAGCTCGACAACAGCACACCACACACAAAAGTCTGTATCATGATGCGTATTTTTTGCTGTGGAGACCTATCACGGACAGACATACACCGACCTCCTTTTTCCGATCTCTCTTTTCCCCCTTTTTGCCCCGGAGAAACGTTTGATGTCAAACCCCTCCAACGTGCAGACAAAAAAAGGGTCGCCCCTGTGGGCGACCCTTGCCTTCGTTTCCTCAGACGCAAGAGCCAGCTACTCGCCATTCACCGAGAATGCAATCAAGGCATTTCCTGACATGCCTCCCCAAAAGCCATAGCCGGAATTGACGTACATCATGCCACCTGCGATCGTTGGGCCAGGGCCATCAAACGACCCGCCTCTCGTCTTGACCCCGTTCGTGCTCTCATACTCCTGGTCGGCGTTGTAATCCCACACCACCTCCCCGCTGTCGGTCGCGTAGCCACGCAGATGACCATCGACAGAACCGGAAAACACCACACCCGGAAGAGCGGAAACCGCAGCGGATTGAGCTGGACTACACTTGGGTCGGCCCTCGCAACTGACCGGTGGAACATACCATTTACGCTCACCGCTTTCGATGTCGAGCGCAAACATGCCGCCGCCAACACTGCCGTCCAGCCGCACCGCCCAGCCCGTATCAGAATCCGAAATCGGGACCATACCAATATCGGACAGCGCCACATAGACCTGCTGAGCGTCGGCTGCCGATCCCCACTGAATCCCGCCGGCCAGACCGCCCTTGCCGACGCGATGTTGCCACAGAATCTCACCGTTGCGATCGGGATCTATGGCATGCATCACGCCCGACTTTTGCCCGGCGAGAATGACGCGCTGGCCATTCGGCAAAATACGCAGGATCGGTGACGACGCAAAGTCAAGATCCGGACCGCGAGCTTCAGGGCAATTGATATCTTCATCCATCTCACAACCGACATTCCAGGCGTCACCCGCAGTGAACTGTTTTGACCACAGCAGTTTGCCGGTACGCATATCGAAAGCGACAACGGCATCGCTCGTGAGTGAGGCCGGGTCGGAATAATTGTCGCCCGTGGCGGCATAGATCCGGTTACGCTCGGGATCGAGGGCGGGCGAAGACCAGATCGAAGCGCCGGACGGTCCCCACAGTTGGGTCCCGACCGCATTCTTGCGGACCGGTGCGGGGGGATCAGGCAGCGTATATCCCGTCCACACTAATTTGCCGTTGAACCGATTGAGCGCCATCAATTTGCCGCGAAAGGTACAGCATTCATACTGGGGATCGGAACCCGCCACCTCTTCGAGCGCAGTGGTCGAAACGTAGATGCGGTTGCCGTGCGTTTTGGGCGTGCCGGTAATGGTGGCGAGGGGATGGTCATCCACGTCTACTTTCCACAATTGCTTCCCCGTGCGGGCGTCGAGCGCATAGACATTCGCCTCCGTGTCACCCACATATACAACATAGCGCGGCGGATTCGTCCCTGGCAGAGTATCCACCACCAGAGTCGAGCGAACACCACCGGAGGTCTTGACAGACCAATATAAACACCCGGTTTTGGCATCAAGCGCATACACCCGTCCTTTGGTCGAACCGATAAAAACACGACCGCCAGCAACGGTCGGCTGGGAGGCACGGAAATCCATGGGCAAACCAAACACCCATTTGACCTTCAGGTCAGGAACCTGGTCGGCACTGATACCAGCCTGTTCCGCAGACTGATAACGGGTGTTGAAAACGTCCACCCCCCAGCCATTCCACTGTGGAGCACCGTCTTCAATGGAAAACGTGCCCGGAGTCTCCTCACAAAACCCGGCAACCGTCGCCTCTTCATCCGAGGGTGGAGGGAGCTTCTTACCCGTGATCCATTCGGACATGGCCCGCTTTTCGCCACTGGTCCGAATCCAGCCTTGGACGCGCATCTTCCCGACTTCGAGCGAGTGCAGCACCATTTCAGCGGGCAGGCGTGACATGACGTCACGGTGTGGCGCTCGCTTCACTTGTCCTTCGTGGCAGTGAGCGCAGTAACGACCATAGAGTTGCTCTCCGTCAATCTCCTGTTCCGACGGCGAGAAAGCCCAACTGGACGCAGCTATGAAAAGCCCGAGCGCTAGGGTCAGCACGCTCGACACGCCTCTCGTCATACTTTTGTTCGGCCACGTTCGATATGTTTCGATCATGAATACACTCCCCCCCTCTCTCCTCATTCTTTTGCCTCTTGGCAGTATTCTCTGTCAAACCCCTGTGTCTCTCACGGGGCTCTTCCGAGAGACATCCCTCCTTCCCTGAGACACAGAAAAAAGGGCGACCATTTGGTCACCCTTTTCACACGACAGGAGCGCACATTATTCCCCATTCACCGAGAACGCGAGCAGGGCGTTACCCGGCCTCCCGCCCCGATAGCCGTAGCCGGACATCACGTACAGCATACCGTCTGCAATGGTCGGCCCTGGACCGTCAAAAGACCCGCCCTTGGTCTTGACGCCGTTGGTGCTCGCATACTCCTGGTCGGCGTTGTAGTCCCAAACGACCTGCCCGGTATCGGTGGCATAGCCGCGCAGATGGCCGTCAACTGAACCGGAGAACACTACGCCGGGCAGGGCTGACACGGCCGCCGACTGGGCCGGACTGCATTGCAGTCGGTCTCCACAGCCGACCGGTGGGACGTGCCATCTACGCTCGCCGCTTTCGATATCAAGGGCGAACATGCCGCCCCCGACGCTGCCGTCCAGGATCCTGGTCAAGCTCCCGTCCGCATTCTCTACCGTCTTCCGGACGACATCGGACAGGGCCACATAGACCTGTTTAGCGTCGGCTGCGGAGCCCCACTGAATCCCGCCGAGCAGGCCGCCTTTGCCGACGCGGTGTTGCCACAGGATTTCACCATCGCGGTCCGGGTCGATGGCATGCATCACCCCGGACTTCTGGCCGGCCAGGATGATGCGCCGCCCGTCTGGTAAAATACGCACAATGGGCGAGGAGGCGAAATCCAGGTCGGGGCCACGCGCCTCAGGACAGTTGGTGTCGTCCCCAATCTCGCAGGCGACATTCCAGGCGTCACCCACGGTGAACTGTTTTGACCACAGGGCCTTTCCGCTCCGCATATCAAAGGCCATCACCGCATCACTCGTCAGTGAGACCGGGTCGGAGTAATTATCGCCCGTGGTTATATAGATGCGGTTGCGCTCCGGGTCGAGGGCGGGCGAGGACCAGATCGTGGCGCCGGACGGCCCCCAGAGTTGCACGCCAATCGCATTCTTGCGAACAGGAGCCGGGGGCTCTGGCACGGTATACGCTTTCCAGATCAGTTTGCCGTTAAAGCGGTTAAGGGCCATGATCTTGCCGCGAAACGTACAACACTCGTAGGTCGGGTCGGCGCCGGCGACTTCTTCCAGGGAAGTGGTGGCCACGTAGAGCCGGTTGCCGTGGGTTTTGGGTGTGCCGGTGATGCGCGCCATGGGATGGTCGTCCACGTCCACTTTCCAGAGTTCTTTGCCCGTGCGGGCATCCAGTGCATACACATTGGCTGCTGCGTCCCCCACATAGACAACATAGCGCGGCGGGGTGGTGGCGGGCAGATTGTCAACCACCAGGGTGGCGCGCACCCCGGCCGCAGTTTTGACCGACCAATGCAGACAGCCGGTCTTGGCGTCAAGCGAATAAATACGGCCCTGGAGCGAACCGATAAACACCCGGCCACCCACCACCGTCGGCTGGGAGACCCGAAAGTCCATAGGCAAACCAAACACCCATTTGACCTTCAGATTGGGCACCTGATCGGCGCTGATCCCGGCGGCCTCGGCGGATTGGAAGCGGGTGTTGAAGTTATCGACTCCCCAGCCGTTCCACTGCGGAGCGCCGTCTTCAACCACGAACTCGCCCGGTGCATCTTCACAGAACCCGGCGACCGTCACGTCCGTGTCGGTCGGAGGCGGCAGTTGCTTGCCGGTGATCCACTCCGATATGGCGCGCCGCTCCTGATTGGTCCGGGCCATACCTAGGAACTTCATCCTGCCACGTTCCAGGGAGTGCAAGACCATCGCAGCGGGCAGGCGTGACATGACGTCACGGTGCGGCGCGCGTTCGGCCTGCCCCTCGTGGCAGCGCGCACAGTGCGCCTGGTAGAGCGCCTCGCCGTCACTGCCCCCTTCGGTTGGAGAGAAGGCCCAACTTGAAGAAATATTCACGCTCGACAACAGCACGCCACACACAAAGGCCTGGATCATGATGCGTATTTTTTGCTGTGGAGACCCATCGCGGACAGACATCCACCGACCTCCTCCTTCCCACTGTCCACTCTTTTTGCCTGGGAGAGGTATTTCCTGTCAAACCCATCCAAGCCCGCTATTGCCCGAAGAAACGCCTCGGGGGTAGATGTTTTATTCCCCATTCACGGAGAACGCGATCAGGGCGTTGCCCCCGATGCCACCGGAAAAGCCGTAGCCCGAATGGACGTAAATCATACCATCGACAATAGTCGGGCCCGGACCGTCAAATGAGCCGCCGCGAGTCTTGATGCCGTTGGTGCTCTCATACTCCTGGTCGGCGTTATACTCCCACACCACCTCTCCGCTGTCGGTCGCATACGCACGCAAATGGCTATCCACAGAGCCGGAGAAGACTACTCCGGGTAGCGCGGACACCGCGGCCGACTGGGCCGGACTGCACTTGGTTCGCTCCCCGCAGCCTGGCGGAGGCACATGCCATTTCCGCTCGCCGGTTTCGATATCAAGGGCGAACATACCGCCCCCCACACTGCTGTCGAGCCGGGTCGTAAAGCCGATGTCGGAATCCCGTATGGCTCGCAGCCCAATATCGGACAGGGCCACATAGACCTGTTTGGCATCTGCGGCCGACCCCCATTGAATCCCACCGACCAGGCCGCCCTTGCCGACCCGCTCCTGCCAGAGAATTTCTCCGTTCCGGTCCGGGTCTATGGCGTGCATCACCCCGGACTTCTGACCGGCCAGGATAATGCGCCGCCCGTCGGGCATGATACGCAGGATAGGAGAGGAGGCGAAATCCAGATCCGGGCCGCGCGCCTCCGGACAATTGGTATCGTCCTCCAACTCACAACCCGCGTTCCAGGCGTCGTTGGGCGTAAATTGCTTCGACCACAAGACATCACCGGTACGCAGATCGAGGGCGACCACCGCATCACTCGTCAGCGAGGCCGGGTCGGAGTAATTGTCGCCCGTGGTCACATACAGGCGGTTGCGCTCCGGGTCGAGGGCCGGCGAGGACCAGATCGACGCACCGGACGGTCCCCAGAGCTGCACGCCAATCGCATTCTTGCGGACCGGCACGGCTGGGTCCAGCATGTAGGCCCGCCACACCAGTTTGCCGTTAAAGCGGTTGAGCGCCATGATCTTGCCACGGAACGTGCAACACTCGTAGGTCGGGTCGGAGCCGGCTATTTCCTCCAGGGCGGTGGTAGACACGTAGAGCCGGTTGCCGTGCGTTTTCGGCGTACCGGTAATTGTCGACAAAGGATGGTCGTCCACATCCACTTTCCAGAGTTCTTTGCCCGTACGGGCATCCAGCGCATACATGTTCGCCGCCGCGTCCCCCACGTAGACAACATAGCGCGGCGGGGTGGTACCCGGCAGGGTATCGACCACCATGGTAGAGCGTACCCCACCGTCCGTTTTCACCGACCAGTACAAGCAGCCGGTTTTGGCATCGAGCGAATAAATACGGCCCTGGAGCGAACCAATAAACACCCGCCCGCCAACCACGGTCGGCTGAGAGACCCGAAAATCCATGGGCAACCCAAACACCCATTTGACCTTGAGATTGGGCACTTGGTCGGCGCTGATCCCAGCGGCCTCAGCGGACTGGAAGCGGCTATTGGTATGATCGACACCCCAGCCGTTCCACTGCGGAGCGCCTTCTTCAATGGAGAATTCGCCTGGCGCGTCCGCGCAAAACCCGGCAACCGTATCGTCCGTGTCCTTGATCTTCTTGCCGGTGATCCATTCAGACAGGGCACGCCGCTCGGCAATGGTCCGCATCCAGCCCTGCATACGCATCTTGCCCACGCTCAGCGAATGCAACACCATCTCTGCAGGCAGGCGTGACATGACCTCACGGATTGGAGCCCGTTTCACTTGGCCTTCATGACACTGGGCGCAGTAGGTGTTGTAGAGTTGCTCCGTATCGGGCTCCATGGCGCCCGCCGGGGCACTCCATTGCAACACGGCCAGGCACAGCGCCGCGCTCAACCAGGTTGTCATTGTTTGTCCTTTTGGCCGAACCCTGTCCGTCGTACCCATCACATTCCCTCCTTTTATATGTGGTAAGAACATGCTTATTCGTCATCGACCGAAAAGGCCAGCAGCGCGTTGCCCGGCATGCCGCCCCAATAGCCGTAGCCGGAATTCACATACAGCATGCCGTCGACAATCGTCGGGCCGGGCCCGTCGAACGAGCCCCCTTTGGTCTGAACCCCATTCGTACTTTCGTACTCCTGGTCGGCATTATACTCCCACACCACGGCGCCGTCCGCGGTTGAGTAGGCGCGCAAATGGCCATCAACAGAACCGGAAAAGACCACTCCGGGGATCACGGATATGGCCGCGGACTGCGCCGGGCTGCACTGCGCACGCCCATTACAGCCTGGGGGCGGGGCATACCACTGACGCTCGCCCGTCTCGACGTCATAGGCAAACATCCCCCCACCAACGTTCCCGTCGAGGGTGGTCGTCCAGCCCAGGTCTTTATCCTTGTGGGTCTCAATACCGATATCGGACAAGGCCACATAGATGGTCTGGGCATCGGCCGCCGGTCCCCACTGGATACCCCCGATCAGACCGCCCTTGCCCAACCGCTGCTGCCAGAGAATTTCGCCATCCCGGTCCGGGTCTACGGCGTGCAGGACACCGGATTTCTGTCCAGCCAGGAGTACGCGCTTACCGCCGGACAGCGTGACCAGAATCGCCGAAGAACCAAAGTCCAGGTCCGGCCCTCTGGCCTCGGGACAGTTGGAGTCGTCCTCGGTCTCACAGCCGATATTCCAGGCATCGTTTGGCGTGAACTGCTGCGACCAGAGGAATTCACCCGTTCTCAGATCAAAGGCCACAATGGCATCGCTGGTGAGCGAAGCGGGGTCGGAATAGTTATCACCCGTGGTAACATACAGCCGGCCACGCTCCAGATCGAGAGTGGGGGAAGACCAGACCGAGGCTCCCGAGGGGCCCCACAACTGGGTGCCCTTTCTGTTTTTCCGGACTGGTACGGCCGGCTCCGAAATCGTATAGGTCTTCCAAACCATCTTGCCGTTAATCGGGTTCATGGCCACCAGCGTGCCCCGAAAGGTACAGCATTCATAGTCGGCATCCGCACCAGCCGCCTCTTCCAGAGCCGTCAGGGGCACGTAGAGCCGATTCCCGTGCAGCTTGGGCGTTCCGGTGATGCGCGCCATGGGATGATCGTCAATCTTATTGCGCCACAACTCCGTGCCCGTTCGGGCGTCCAGGGCGTAGACCGTGGCTTCGGAATCCCCGAAATAGACCACATAGCGGGCCGGATCGGTCCCCGGCAGTTTTCCGACGACCAGGGTCGAACGAACACCGGCTCTGGGTTTCATCGACCAGTACAGGCAGCCGGTCTTGGCATCAATTGAATACACCCGGCCTTTCATGGTGCCGACAAAGACCCGGTTGCCGACCACGGTCGGCTGGGAGGTTTGGTAGTCCATCGGCAAGCCAAACACCCATTTGACTTTCAGCTTGGAGACCTGCTCCGCGCTGACCCCGGCCTGTTCCGCAGGCTGGAAACGGCTGTTGACGACATCCACACCCCAGCCATTCCACTGCGGAGCACCCTCTTCGACCATGAATTCGCCTGGGGCGTCGGCGCAAAAACCCGCCACCGTCTCATCGGTGGCCGCTTCCGGTTTAAGCTTCTTACTAGTGACCCATTCGGAGATGGCGCGGCGCTCTTCGTTGGTGCGCAGCACGCCCTGGAATTTCATTTTGCCCAGTTCCAGCGAGTGCAGCACAAATTCGGCCGGCAGGCGGCGCATAATGTCAAGCTGCGCCGCACGGGTTGACTGCCCGGCGTGGCATTTCGCGCAGTGCTGCTCATACAACACCTGACCATCGGGCTTCTGCTCTGCCGGGGCAACGGCCCAGCTTGGAGAGCAGAGCAAACCGGTGAGCGCGACGGCCAGGCCGGCTGCCCAACGGATGTGCCACCGGTGCGTGTGAGTCGAGTTCCAGTACTGAGTCATCATCCCCTCCTTCATGTTCAACTCTACACTATTTACCGCGCATTTGGTCGTTCTGCTAGCGGAGCACCGAGGGGACTGGGGAGGGAATGGACGCAACCGGAGGAGGCTTATGATTTATGCAGGCGCTGCTCCCAGTCATACTCGCGATTCGTCACCACATCTTCCATCCGTTGGATGCGACGGTCGAGATGATCAAAGGTGTGTTTCAAGCGGTGGAGCGCCAGCCCGCGCGAGTTGACGTAGGCATCATAGAACTCGCGTTCGCCCGTACTTGCGAACGGCACGACAGGCTCCGGCTTCATCACTACCGCGGCCAGCAGGTATAGGCCACCCACGGGCCAAAAACCGGAGAAGAGAAAAAACAGGACGGTCAGCATACGTGTCCAAAAAAGTGAAATATCGAGATAGTCGGCGATCCCTTTACACACACCGAGCAGCATCCCGTCGCGTGACCGGTATAAGCCCGTTGGGCGTTCGGCTGTTGTCATGGTTTTCCTTCTCCCTTTCTCTCCTGGTCAAGCAGAAGCGTTTCCAAAGCCTCCACCC
Organism: uncultured Binatia bacterium (SeqCode); assembly: GCA_965243855.1. Taxonomy (GTDB): domain Bacteria; phylum Desulfobacterota; class Binatia; order Bin18; family Bin18; genus Bin18. The sequence continues at coordinate 2,498,084 of CBDEWE010000003.1, forward strand.
GAGCCTCCATCTTCGATAAGCCCTGATAGAGTTCCTGAATCATCTGGGCTTCATCCGCCTGCGCCAGATGGCCCTGTTTGGGCGTACTTTTTCTCCAGATGAGCCACACGGTCAGCGCCAGCCCTCCAACCACCGCAACAAAGACCGAGCCGAAGAACAAAAGGACGGCAAGCAGCCCAACGTCTATCATTTGTGCCTCCATGTTTCAGACCCACTCTCCCTTAGCTTCCTTCGAGGCAACCAGTTAGTCCTGAGGCAAAGCCGTGGTCTTTTGCTCAACCGTGGCTTTGAGCTTGGCTAACTCTTTTTCGATCTCCTCATCGCCTTCCAATCGGGCAAACTCTTCCGCGAGTTGATGCTCAGCACTGGGACCGGGGTTCACCAGGTCGGCCTCCGCTTCCATGCGCTCAATCCGATTTTCAAATTGTTCAAACCGGACAAAGGCCTCCGAGCTATCGAGGCGACGCAGGTCCTCCTGGGCGCGTTTCCGCTTTTGGGCATGGATATGACGCTGGATGAGCAGGCGCTGTTTTTCGCGGACGGTCCCGAGTTTGTTTTCCAACTGGGTCATATCCTCCTGATACTGGCGAATCAGAGCGTTACACTCGGTGCGTTCTTTTTGCAGCGCGGTGCTGCGTTCGGTGTAGCCACGCTTCTGTATGAGGGCCTCGCGTGCCAAATCTTCGCGTCCTTTGTCCACTGCAAGCTGGGCCTTTTCGCCCCACTGGCCGGCCCGTGTTTCGACGGTTTGACAGTCGCGCTCGATTTTCTTTTTTGTGGCCATGGCCCCGGCGCAGGAGGCTTTAATCTCAACCAGCGTATCCTCCATTTCCTTGATCATGAGCCGAATGAGCTTCTCCGGGTCTTCCGCTTTATCAAGCATGGCGTTGAGGTTGGCGCTGATAATGTCACGGACTCGGGTGAAAATTCCCATGATGCTTCTCCTTTGCTGTCAGTACACTCTGGAGTACCGCATCTTGCATGCCAATTCAGAAAGTCTTTTCTTTTCAGGTGCTTATAAGAAATAGAGAGAATCGAATGTATTGTTTTCGCTCTGAATATGCTATATACACCTTTAAATGGCGAAAAAAACCATCTCGATTGCTTCTTCTACTTCTTCCGGCCCTCAAGAGGCGCTCGGCCAGTCAGAAGCATTCCTGGCATTTCAGGAGCGCTTATCCCGGGTGGCTCGGGTCAACCGGCCGGTTCTCCTAATAGGGGAACGCGGAACAGGCAAAGAACTTGCCGCGGCTCGGCTACATTACCTGTCTGAGCGCTGGCAAGGGCCCCTAGTCACCCTCCACTGCGCAGCCCTCTCACCCAGCCTGATTGAAGCCGAATTATTCGGCCATGAAGCCGGGGCTTTTACCGGAGCCACCCGGCAGCGCCTCGGCCGCTTTGAGACCGCTCACAACGGCACCCTCTTTCTTGACGAAATCGGACAGATTCCACTGGAAACCCAGGAAAAAATCCTGCGGGTCGTCGAGTATGGCAGCTTTGAACGGGTCGGTAGTTCGCAGCCCGTTGAGAGCGATGTGCGGATTATCGGCGCAACTCATGCAGACCTCAAGGCGCTCGCCGCACACGGGCGATTCAGGTCCGATTTGCTCGACCGGCTGTCTTTTGAGGTGCTGTTTCTCCCACCCCTGCGTGAGCGTCCCGAGGATATTGTGCTCCTCACCGACCATTTTGCCGCGCGGATGGCCTTTGAGCTGGGACGGGATGATGTTCCGCAGTTCAGCGACAAGGCGCGTACCGTTCTGGATAATTATCCCTGGCCGGGCAATGTCAGGGAATTGAAAAATGTGGTTGAGCGCGCGGTTTACCGTGCGGATACGGGTTTGATTCGTGAGACCGACATCGTCCTCGACCCGTTTCAGACTCCGTTTCAGCTCTCTTCCCAGGCGTCAGGGGAACGAGAAGAAGAGCCAGCCACCTTCCCTCGGACGGTACCCACTGATGAGAGCGCTTCCCCCACATCCTTTACCCAGGCGGTACAGGAGTTCGAGTGCAGGCTGCTGGCAAACGGGCTGCGCGCGACGCGCTATAATCAAAAAAGGACCGCCGAGCGACTCGGCCTCACCTATCATCAGTTTCGCGGCCTATACCGGAAATACGCGGAACGCTTACAGCGACAGGAGGATGAGGAGCGGCCGGTCGTCCCGACAATAGTTCCGTTCCACGGAGACAGGCCAGAGTAAACAGCCCTAGGCGTAAAAGCGATACACGCCCTCGGCCTCCCACCTCCGTGCGCCCCCTTATTCCACATCCGTAATGACGAAGTTTTGACTATTCTGCTGCCACTCCAACCGGGTACGCTGCCCCATGTACGGGAAGCCCTCCGCCACACATTCCCCCATCGCCCCGTCCAGAAACTCCTCCTGCGCCCCCTCCCCCACCGTCGTCACCCGTACCATCGCTCGACCCAACTCCAGCCCATCGACCAAGGCGGTCACCAGGTGGTCACCAGCCCCCAACCGGTTCCAGTTGAATAACAACACAAACCCATTATTCGTGTCCCCACAGATCTCCTGCGTATCCAGCCGCTCCATGCCATACGCCGCCATGTACGGTGCGACCTCTCCCTGCGCGGTCTCGATCTCGATCTCCACCATCTCGGCGTCACACACCCAGCCCCACAGCGCGCTCACCCCACTCTGAAACGAGTCCGGCCCCGGATTCTCCAGCCGTCCCACCAGATCCTCTGCGTCCCCTGGACTCAGATAAAATCCCGAATTGACGATGTAGTCGATCGAGATGATGCTGCCGTCCGGCCTCGGGATGTGAGCGGTGAACACGCGGGCGTAGCCTACCTTGGGGACTTCGGCGCTGTCGTTATCGTCGGCGGGATTGTCGAAGTAATACTCCCAGAAGCCGCCTTCCGGGCCACTTTCCGCCGCGCGGATGAGCTGATCCACGATGAGTTCTCCGGTCGCGATGTCGCGGGAAATCCCTCCGCGTCGAAACTCGAACCGATCCGGGAACCCTCCGTGAAGCGTGATGATCCTGCTGACACGTTCCATGATGGCGACGTAGATGGACCCGTGTCTCCACGGTCCGTTCGGATCACGCAGGATGGCCCTGGCTTGCGAGACCGCGGTCAGATTGCCGGACGAAAGGAGTTCGACGAAGTATTCCCCCGCAGCCGTGACGAAGGCCTTCAAGGTTGCCCGATCCACCACATCCCTGGCCGTAATGGCCGGTTCGATATGCTCAAGTTCCTCTGCGGACAAGTGAGACGAGTCAAGATCAAATCCGGCAAGCACCACGACAGGTGTCCCCGAAATGCCCGAGAGAAAGCCGACGGCATAGCCGGAGGCACCCGGGATATCAGGGACATTGAATTCGCCGCCATCCCCGGTGGCAGCTGCAGCGAAGGCGGTCCTGGCCGCCGCCGGGCTGGTCAGGTCGGCCGGATCAATTCCCAATGCATGCAGGATCGCTTCATAAATCACGGGGTTGATTTGCCTGCCGGACAATGCCATGTCCTTCGCGTGAATGAACACCCTGTCGCTGGGCGCCAGTCTCACGACGTAGGTGGAACCGGAACGCCACGGACCCCCCTCCTGCCTGAAAAGACATCCAACGTAGGCTAACTGCGTTAGGGTTGGAATGCCCTGCTGCGACTCGTTCACAAAGATGTCTCTCACGGCCAGTGCGAAGTCGGTCAGGCTACCGCTGCCGTCTTCCACCTGTTGCGCCGTCACTGGCGGGTCCGCAAGCGGAGTCACCCCGGCGGGCAGCGGACAATCGAGCTGCGCCTGCGCGAAGGCCGGGCGGGTGTCGGAAAAGACGCCGGCCAGCACCAGCAGGCCTGTAAGAAAAATCACCGCACCCCATGGAAGGGACGAAGCCCGCCGGGCGCACCGGTACGGCAGGGTAGCACACGGTGTGGCATGGCACGGGTCAGCAAGGAGGCACGAGGGCATACTATCTTCCTTTTCGGTCTTTTTCGCTAGAATAGCTTCCGCTGTAGTCCGGCGGACAAATCGCCCTAGGCGTAGAAACGGTACACGCCCTCGGCCACACACGCCGGCTTACTGCTGTCTTCCACCTCAAAGGTCAGACCGACCGTGACTTGCAGGCCGCCGGTCACATCTTCCACATTGTTCAACGCGGCGCGCGCCCGCACCTTTTTCCCGACCGGGACAGGCGACGGAAAGCGGAGCTTATTCAGCCCGTAGTTCACGCCCATTTTAATGCCCTGCACCGCCCAGATCTGATCCATGAAATACGGCGCTAACGAGAGGGTATAATACCCGTGGGCAACAGGACCGCCAAAGGGCGACTCTTTTTTGGCACGCTCGACGTCAAGGTGAATCCACTGGTGATCATGGGTACACTCGGCAAAGGCGTTGATTTCTTCCTGGGTGACCAGATGCCAATCAGAGACACCGAGTTCCTCACCAACCAGAGATTTGACATCGTTATAGTCTACTTTTCGGGCCGTCATGCTTGACTCCTTTCTGTACGAAACGGATGCGAAATCGTGTTCTTTCCCTATTGGCTTGGATGTTGTGTTGTCAAGGGGAATAGCGGCCTATAGGCTTTCCGCAATGACACCAGACGCGCCCCCGCCCCCGGAGGCCGGCCTGTGCACCTCCTGCCGACACACCCGCGAGATCGTGAGTGGCAAGGGCTCCCGTTTCTACTATTGCGGACGGTCTGAAACGGACGCCCACTATCCCAAGTATCCGCGCCTGCCGGTCCAGGAGTGCCCCGGCTATCAAGCCGCTCCGACCCAGGAAGCAGAGCCCTAAGGGGAGAGTAGCGCTATCGTAGGTTAGCGATGGAGCAGCATCGCAGTCGTGGGTACCCCATTGCCTGAGGAGACAAAGGCCACCTCGGCGTCCGCGACTTGGTTAATGGCCTGTCCGCGCAGTTGACGCACGGCTTCAACAACATTTTCCATGCCGTGAATATAGCCTTCGGACAGGTTACCGCCACTCGTGTTGAGCGGCAGCGAGCCATGCGGCCACAACAGCTTGCCGTCAGAGACAAAGGCTCCCCCTTCGCCGCGTTTGCAGAAGCCGAGTTCCTCAATCGCCATGAGGACCAGCGGGGTGAAATGGTCGTATACAAAACACACATCCACATCGCTGTGCGAGATCCCGGCCCGGCCAAACAGGGCTTTGCCGGTCACGGTGGATTCCGTTTCGGCTTTCTCAACATTCTTCACCACACGCTGAGCGTTCCACTCACCCGCCCCAAAGGCCCCACCCATAATGTAGGCCGGTTTGTGCGAGCAATCTTTTGCCCTATCAGCCGAGGTAATTACCACCGCAGCCCCACCGTCGGTTTCCAGACAACAGTCCAGCAAATGGAGGGGGTCGGCGATGATACGTGAGCTCTGGTGGTCTTCAATGGTGATAGGCCGGCCCCGCATGACCGCGTTGGGATTGGTCTGGGCGTGCGTCCGACAGGCGACTGAGATGGCGCCAAAGTCCGCACTCTTGGTCCCGTATAAATGCATATGGCGACGCGCAGCCAGGGCCACCATCTGGGCCGGGCTGAAGAGACCATAGGGTTCAAGGTAGGCACCCACGCCGGACGCTCCCTTACGGACTGCGGCGCGCCCGAAGCGTGGCGTCCCCCGGCCCGAGCGTTCGTTCATGGCCCGAAAGGCGACCACGTAATTGGCCATACCGGTAGCCACGGCCATGGCTCCGAGCAGAATCGAGCCGACCGGCCCGCCCCCACCGCCGTAGGGCGCTTCCGCGTAAAAACGCAACTCCGGGATACCCAGGTTTGCCGCAATATCGACCGGGTCGTTATTATCCATGGAGAACTTGGCGATACCGTCGATATCGCTCGGTTTGAGTCCGGCGTCGGCAATCGCGTTGCGTATGGCTTCAACCGCCAGGCTCATTTCGCTGCGACCCGAATCTTTTGAGTATTCGGTGTGACCGATGCCAACGATGGCTGTCTTATCTTTCAGGGTCTCCGTTTCCATACCGCCCTCCCGGGACTGAACTGAAGCCGGGATTAGAGCATAGGTCGGCTGGATTTGCCACAGCCGCACCCCGTGAACGGCTCCAATGAATAGTGTAGGATGGAGGCGCTGTTTCCAGCCTTGGGCAACGCACCCAGAACGTGGAGAAATAGTGAACTGGAGACCGAGGTCGAAGACTGCAATGCCATGCAAACGGAAGATGAGGACATGGTAACGCCAGCGCGCGCTTCAGACGCGATTCGCCATACGCCGGAGCCGGCGCGGGCCGCGACCGACCGGCGGTCGGAATTCGAGCACGACCGTTCCCGAATTATTCACTCGGCCGCGTTTCGGCGCTTGCAGGGCAAGACTCAGGTTTTCGGCATTTACGAGGGCGATTTTTTTCGGACTCGTCTCACCCACTCGCTTGAAGTCGCCCAAATTGCCAAAGGCGTTGCCCTGACTCTGGGAGCCGACCCGGATTTGGTCGAGGCAGTCTGCCTGGCCCACGATCTGGGCCATCCGCCCTTTGGCCATAACGGCGAACGGACGCTGCACGCCCTCATGCGGGCGCATGGTGGTTTTGAGGGCAACGCGCAGACCCTGCGCATCGTGACCCGTCTTGAACAGAAGCATGCCGACTATGCCGGCCTGAATCTGACCTATCAAACCCTGGACGGCATGCTCAAATACAAAACCTGCATCGACGCAGCCGCGATAGCCAACGCGCCACGGGACTTGGTCAAAGGCTTTTACGCCGAAGATCGCGCCCTCGTCGAATCCATCATCCGCCAGACCGGCACCGGGCAGCAGCGCAGCCTTGAGTGTCAAATCATGGATGTGGCGGACGATATCGCCTATTCCGTGCACGACTTGGAGGACAGTCTCAAAGCCGGTTTACTCTCCCCGGCCGACCTGCGCCGTCTTCCGCCGGCGCGCGTGGTACGTGCGGTCAACGCCAAGCTGGCGGCTTGGGAACGGACCGTCACTGAAAGCACGGTCCACAGCGAACTGACCCAGATTGCCGACCGACTCGAACAGCTTGAACAGCGCTCTCTTCGAGCCGGCAGAAAAATGCTGACCCGTGATCTCATTCATGAATTTGTCAGTCCGGTTGCCTGCCAATCCCACGGTCTGATTGATACCGATTTTCCCAACCGGGTGCGCATCGAAGCCCTCAAGGCGTTTGAGTCATCCAAGGTCATCAACAATCCGCGCGTGACCACCCTCGGCCATAAGGGCAAGGAAGTTCTCCGGCGCCTGTTTGCCGTGCTGGACCAGGGCCAGGAATCCATCGGCCTCTTCCCCGAAGACCACGGCGAGCACTACGAGAACGCGCTCCGCGGCGGTGACGAGGCCGCCCGCAAGCGGGTCATCTGCGACTTTCTCGCCGGCATGACCGACTCGTACGCCCTGCGGTTTTACAGTCGATTGTTCGTTCCGGGCGAGGGGAGTTTTTATGAGATGTTGTGATTTACTGACAAGGTAACAATCCATAACGCTTTTCCCGACCGGAGGTTCAAACCATGAAGCTGATCTATCATCCTGACACGGACTCGCTTTACATCGACCTCTCTGAACGGCCAAGTGTGGACAGCCAGGAAATCTCAGAGGGTGCTGTGCTAGACTACGATGCCCAAGGGAACTTGGTTGGGATTGATATCGACAATGCCGGCAATAAGGTAACGCTCAACGAATTAACACTCAGCAAGTTGCCAGCCGAGATACAGACCATAACGACCTGAGCGCTGAGAGGGCCCTGGCCTCCGAAGTGCTCCATATCGGCATCCCAGTCGCCGAGCCGATGTCCTTTCTCCATAAAAAGCATTCATGCCATCCGAACAGTTCCAGTTCCAGATTTCTGACGCCGCACAAGCGCTTGGCCTCAAAGCCGTCTGCTTTGTGATTGAGGGGGTCCACAATCAACACACGCATCCTGAGTTTGAAAAACTCAAGGCGCAAACACTGGCCCAGGCGACCGCAGACCTCTCGTCCGAAGCTATACCGACCGACCCTGTTCTGAGCGGTTTTCGTGCCCTGCATGACGCGATTGGACGCTCCAATCGGAAAAACGTGGCCTCGCCGGAAAGCTTGCTCAAGCTGGTCTTACAAACAGGCGGCCTGCCGCAGGTCAATCTGCTCGTCGATATCTATAACCTCGTGTCGGTGAAAACCCGCCTCTCTTTGGGGGCACACGACCTCAGAGCGATCAACGGCAATGTTCAGCTTCGTCTCACCGACGGTAGCGAGACCTTTTGGCCGATGGGATCGGACAAGCCCAAAGTCGTGAGCCCCGGCGAATACGCCTATATCGACGACGCACACAACGTGCTGTGCCGTTTGGAAGTACGCCAGTGCGAGAGAACGAAAATCACCCTCGATACGACCGGCGGTTTTTTTATCGTGCAGGGTAATGCCCGGACAGCAGAGACCTGTCTGCACGAAGCGGCGAACGAACTCCTCGCCCTCATCAAACGGTTTTGCGGCGGTCGGGCACGTCTGCTGTCGCAGTGACGCTACCCGCTTCAGATACCTCTTCGGGAGTCTTCTTCTCCGGTGGGCAGGTTGTGATCCATCTCCAACGCCGGCTGCTGGAGTTTGGCGCAACGGCCCACCAGCTTGGCCGGCACGCCGGCGACCGTACAGCCCGACGGGACATTGTTGAGCACGACACTCCCCGCACCCACTTTCGCGTTTGCCCCGACCTCGACATTGCCCAGAATCTTGGCCCCGGCACTGATCAACACCCCAGTCCGAATCTTGGGATGCCGGTCACCGGTCTCTTTTCCGGTTCCTCCGAGGGTCACTTCCTGGAGCATGGACACATTGTCCTCAACCACAGCCGTCTCCCCAATGACGAGGCTGCTGCCGTGGTCAATAAAGATCCCCGAACCAATACGGGCCGCCGGATGAATATCCACGCTAAAGACTTCCGAAATCCGGTTCTGCAAGCAGAAGGCCAAGGTCTTCCGGTCCTGCTGCCACAGCCAGTGCGCCACGCGATAGGCTTCGAGCGCGTGCAAACCCTTATAGTACAGTAGGGGCGCTGAATAGAACGAACAGGCCGGGTCGCGGTCGCGAACCGCGCAAATGTCCGCCCGAACAGCCTGACCGATCTGCCGGTCATCGATCAGCGCTTCCATCATGATGTCGCGCAGGGTAATGGACGGCAGATTGAGATTCGTCAGCTTCCCGGCCAAGAGATAGCTCAGCGCCTCCTCCAGTGAGGAGTGGTTCAAAATAATCGAGTGTAAAAAGCTCGCCAGCACCGGCTCGCGGTCGGATTCCAACGCGGCTTCGTCTCGAATGGCTTGCCAGACCCAGTCGTCAGATGTTTGGTGTTGCTCAGCGGCGCGCATGCAGGTCCTCCTAAGAAAACTTTCTGGTATAATCAGGCGCTCTCCTCGTCCTAGGCTTTTCCTCTACACGGAACGGCGAGGAAGAACAATATGATAGCACTCATATGGGATACACTGCATGAAACGCTTATGTGTTTTTACGGGGTCGTACCTGGGCGCCCGACCGGGATACCTCTCGGCCGCCCAGGCGCTTGGCAGAGAACTGGCCGCCCGTGGTCTCGAACTGGTCTACGGAGGGGCGCATATCGGTCTCATGGGCGCGCTGGCTGACACTGTCCTGGCCGAGAATGGGCGGGTGGTCGGCGTCATCCCCGATACGCTGGTTGACCGGGAGGTGGCCCACCACGGCCTCTCGGAACTCCACGTGGTCGGCTCCATGCACGAGCGCAAGGCGAAAATGGCCGAACTCGCCGACGGGGTGATCGCCCTGCCCGGCGGCATTGGCACGCTGGAGGAATTGTTTGAAGCGCTCACCTGGCGGGCGTTAAATATCCACGCCAAGCCCTGCGGCCTGCTGAATATCAACCATTACTACGATCTGCTGCTTCAGTTCTTGCAGCACAGCGTGAATGAGCAGTTTTTGAAAGCACAATATCACGCTCTGCTTCTGGTCGAAGAACATCCAGGCAGGCTCCTTGATCGCTTGGAACAACAAGAGGGCTCACCATGACGCATACGCCCATCAATCTGACGCAAAAACTCACCACGTTCTCAGACCATTGGTCCCCCAAAATCATCGCCCGGATGAACGCCTATCATCTCAAGCTGGTCAAACTCAAAGGCGATTTTGTTTGGCACCGGCATGTTGATACGGACGAAGTCTTTCTTGTTCTACAGGGATCGATGCAGATTGACTTTCGGGATGGCAGCGTTGAGCTGAGGGCGGGAGAAATGTTTGTTGTGCCGAAAGGCGTCGAGCATAAACCGTGGGCCGAAAAGGAATGTCACGTCCTGCTGGTTGAGCCCGCAGGCACGGTCAATACAGGCGACGCCGGTGGCGACTTGACCGCCGATAATGATAGTTGGGTCTAGGAGCACCCTATGTCTACCATCACCGTTGTTGAAGCGGACTTGCATCGGCCCGATCACCAAGAGGCGATCCTCCGGCTCGTGAACAATTACGCCCGCGATCCGATGGGCAATAGTCAAGACCTGCCGCAAGACGTGTGCACGCGCCTTATTCCAGGCCTGCAAGCCCACCCGACAACGTTGATTTTCCTGGCCTATCGAGGAGACGAAGCCGTGGGGATTGCCGTGTGTTTCCGAGGTTTCTCCACCTTTGCCGCGAAACCGCTGATAAACATCCACGACTTGGCGGTGAATCCGGACTGTCGCGGACAAGGCATCGGGCGCTTATTATTACAGCGCGTAGAACACACGGCGCGTGAGTTGGGCTGCTGTAAGCTGACATTGGAGGTGCAACTCAATAATACGGTTGCCCAAGGATTGTATTTTGGTGTCGGCTTTATTCGAGCGACCTATGATCCAGAGGCTGGACAGGTTCTTTTTTTGCAAAAACCCCTATGACACAGTTCTTCTTTGAATAATGGATACTCCGCCGCCGGACTACTACTACCGTAACTTCCCTTCCCAGGTCCTGCCTGCCCGGACGCCGTTTACCCGTGTCGGTCGGGGAGATGCGGGACTCTTGTTTATCTATATCTCCAATCGCAGCCGCCGCTGGAGCGTCTTACTCGACAAGGAGCAGGTGGAGTCCATCTATCCGGAAGCGCGCAAGCAGATTCCACCCGGCTTCGCGCATGTCTGGTTGTTGGAAAAATGCTATAGTACGCGTCCCGCCGGTTTCCACACGCGGACAAAACATGCCTCTCCGCTCCATCAGCCCGCCCACGGAGACCGCACCCCGGTCACCGGACTGGGAGAGTCGTTCATTCTCTTAGCCGAGCCGTCTCCCGCGCCCGGCGTGCAAGGCGACGTCCTGTCCTACCACTTGCAGGAAGGGGCTGCTATCGAAGCGGCCGAAGAATACACCAAACGGTACCACCGTCGTGCCGTGGTGGGTTTGCTGGTGTGGGACGATTATTGGTTCTAGGCATGTTTCACGGTCAGTTGGAGCCATTCAGCCGTTCGTGTGGGATCTGCCAGCGGAGGAGGAGGGCCCGGTCGTCCCTCCTCCTGAGCGGACTAGTTGACCGACTCTAAGACTAAGCCTTGTTGGCTCGTTTCCCACACGAAGGTGGCGTTCTGGCCCGCTTCGGGAAAGTTGGGAATCGTACACATCCCCTCAGCATCGGGCAGAAAATCCCTATCGAATGCCGTCACCATAAACGTGGAGGACGCGATCTCTTCGCCGTTCCGGATCAGCCGGGCCGTTCTCTCACCCGACCCCAAACGGCTCCAGTTGAAGAGCGAGGAAAACCCATTATTGATATCCCCACACCGGTCTTCTGTGTCAATCCGCTCTGTGCCCTGCAACACCGTCTGGGTCAGATGGTCCAGAACGACTCCATCCGCGTCACTGAATTCCACCTCCAGTTCTCCCCCTAAGCATGACCAGCCTGATACCAGCCCGACACCACTGACGTTTGTACCAGGGGACGGGATTTCAAGAGAAGCACCAGCCGGCGGAGCACTCCCATCGGCCAGTTCAAAATCCCCTTCTATTTCAGCGCTGGCTGTTCCCGCAATGAATGGTGCTACCTGAGTAAAGGTGCCAGTCCCCGAGGAAGTCCAGCTCCCACTCGAACCTGCCGCGATCCCAGTTCCACCTGCTGCTGTTACACTCTCCGTGAAAGTATAGGTGCAGCCTACCTGATAGAAGAAATTCTCATCAAAGCAATGAAGAAGCAAGTGCACAGCTCGTGCCGGTACTTGTCGAATGAAAAATGTCCTCAGTCCCTTCAATTTGGCAGTAATAACTGTACGCGTTCGTAGATTCCACTTCTCCTTCCCCGCAAGCCCCCGTGGGCTCTTGGAGAATCTCAAAATGAGTCTGTATTCCGTGACACACTATGGCACCACCCGTTGTGGTATAGCCGCGACTGGTCAAAATGCCATACAAGAGGGGACCATCTGGGCCGGGAACTGGAGCGACACTCCAAAAGACTTGTTGAGCCCCCGTGAACGGCACCGCCCACGCATGGCTCGCCGTGAATATAAGCGCCCCAAGAATAAGTGATCCGATTTTTCCGAATCTCCCCCTACGATTTTCCCTCCTATTTGCCTGCATATTCCCCTCCTTAGTAGGTAGTTTCTCAGTTTGAACCCTTTGGATTCCGTTCTAGGAACGTTGACTCAGCAATGGGTCCCTCTGAGTTAAGGACGCCTATACACAAGCCTGCCGCTCCTGCCACTACCCATTTGGGAGGAATCTGCACAAAACCCTCATCTTGAAGGCGGCGGATGGGGTCGCGCAGTCACACAAACTCGGTGAGCGAGAGCAGCAACCGCACCAAGTCCGTCTGCCCCGCGAGGCCCTGCTTGTGGTAGATCTGCTTGAGATGCCACCGGATGGAGTCGGGCCGCCGCCCCGTCGCCGTAGCGATCTCGCGTACGCTCCGCCCTTCCGCCATCCAGATCGCAATCTGGCTCTCCGTCAGCGTCAGCCCCAGGGTCTCGGCCACCAGACCGGGATCGAGCCGGAACTGGTGGCCCGGCTCGACGATCAACACCAGGGCGGCCACACGCTGCGCACCGAAGTCCATCTGTGGCGCGACCACGGGTTTGACGTGCACCACGAACGGTGGCCGCAGGGACATGCGCCGGAGCGTCATGGACCCACTGACCGCGACGGCCCCGGAGGATGGCAGTGCGCCGGCCAAGAGTTGCCCAAATCGTTCTTGGTCGGCCGGGGCGCGCACGCGCAGCTCCCCCCCCCGGTCCGACAGCCCATCGCCGTGCCGCAGGATATGCCGGGCACGGTCATTGGCCTCCAGGATCCGCCCCTGCCGGTCCAGTTGGAGGACGCCGATCCGGGTGGTGTCGAGCAGGTCGGTCACGGAGGTGCCCAACGCCTCGGCATTGACCAGCGTCTGCCGGACGCGGACAAATTGGCGCATATGGGGCAGCAATCCTCGAATCAGCGCCAGTTGCGGCGTTTCCCAGCCACCCGGGCCAACCGGGTCAGCGATAGACCACGTTATGTGGGAGCCGTCCGGGCCGTCCAGGCGCACATTCAAGCCATCCTGGCCGCTGCTCTGGCGCATCATCTCGTTGTAGGTGGGCGAGGTCTGCAACTCCTCGGCGGTGTACAGCTCGGTGATGTGCACCACGCGGCTGTCGGGCAGTTGACGTACGCGCGGCACGCGCTCGTCAATGGGGTGGTAGATGGTGAGGTATTCGCGCTCCAGGTCTTCGCGGCGCTCCCCCCGGTAGTAGAGCCCGACAAAAAGGGCCCGGATATCATCCGGCGGGCCGGTGCCGACCAGCAGCGCACTGCCCTGCATACCGCAGGCCTCATCGATCAAGGCCGAGGTGGTCGGCCACAGGGTATCGTCGAGCATGGCCTCGTATAACGACGCCAGGATGCGGTCGAAAGCGTCTTGGTCACTCATGACATGGCTGCCTGTGGGTGTCCCCGGTCCTAGTCTTCCACGGGGACACCTTCGCTAGGCTCCATATCCAATGTCACTGCATTTGGCACCTCCCAAATGGGAGGAAATTCTCCGAAAAAGAGAGATATCGCCTCCCGGCGACGGAGCGGAAAGGAAGCTGGGGGAGGAGTCCCACTATCCAATGATACTGCCTCTCGAAAGCGTTCGTGTTGAGCCCAGAGACATGACTTGGGATGCAGATAGCCTATGATCTCTGGCAGACTCGATCCCATACCGAGCAACTGACGGTCGAAAAGTTCGCGGGGGATTAGCTCCAGGCTGTCCCCCTCGCTTGGAGCCGATTGAGGCTGGCGTCCAGAGGAATACGCGAAGGAGGACAGCACTTTCCGCCTCTCTACAGTCCCGATCTCGACCCTATTGAGTTGGTGTTTGCCAAGCTCAAGGTCTTGGCGTGCGGCGCGGTAAAGCGTTCCCGTGAGGTCCTCTGAACCTATCTCGGCTCCGTCTTAACGCAATTCTCCCTCCGAGAATGTCAACGGTCCTTTCGACACTGTGGCTCTACAGCCAGCCCGATTTACGGCGGCTTGGCGGTTCCACACCGGTCAGACATAACCGCACCGCGCTCCAGGCCGCGTGAAATGCGCTGCGCAGGGCAACCGCGTCAACGGCGAGTACGCGCATCCAGACGCCCGCATCGTCGGGCAGAATCGACGCGCCGGCATAGATGTCGGGCAGAGGATCGAGCGCCGTTCGTAGGGCGGTCACCAACTCCCCGGTCTCGTGGTCCGACACCACCCAGAACGTCCCCTGCGTCTGGTAGCGCCGCAGGGCCGAGGGCAGACTCGCAACGAACTCGTGTCCGGTGATCTCGAAGCGGTCCACACAGCGGAGTTGTCCATCCGGTCGCCGGAATACAGTTTCGCTGAAAATCGAGCCAAACGGACGACCCAGGGCTTCCGGGTCGTGCAGTCCAAAGGCATCACCGCTGATGGCCGTCGCGCCTTCTTCGACAGCGATATGGACCGAAGAGCGAAAGTGCGCTTGAGGGAATAATGCAAGTGGGTCGGGTAGATACTCGACAAAGCTGCCCTTGCCCGCCCGGATGGAAACCTGCTGCGTGGCGACCCTACCCTCCCGCATCGAGTGGACAACGGTCGCCCCTTGGGTGGTCAGATGCACGTACGCGCCGTCTTCCACCGAAAAATCGAGCGTCAAGCGCTCATTTTCATACACTCCACCAGAGATGGACTGGAGCATCAGCGTCAGCATCCCGTGCGGAGCCCGGTCGAGACAGAACGGCTGGGTAAGGGTGAAGGGATAGGTCGTCCGTTGCCTGGCGAGAAAGGTCTGACCCGAGGGGTCACGTTTGAAGCTGATGGAAACCTGGGAAGGTGTAACGGAGCATGGCTCGACCGAGAGCCCAGGGGTGGATGCACTGCTCATGGCGTTCCACGGACGCTGCGCCGCTCAGCGTAAAAAATACTTTCTGGCGAGCGGGACTTCATCCGCGGGCTCGCACGTCATCAGCTCGCCATCGGCGTAGACCTCATGCGTATGCGGGTTGACAGTGATGTCCGGGCAGGCATCGTTATGCAGCATATCTCCCTTCCCGACCACACGCGTGTTCCGAATCGGCAACATGGGTTTGTGGAGTTCGAGCTTACGCGGAATATCGGCCTCAAGCGCCAGGGAACTGGCGAAGATCGCACTGAGGGCAGACGGCGCGCTGCCCACCGCTCCCCACATGGGGCGCTGGATAATCGGCTCAACCGGGAAGATGCAGCCACTCGCGTCTCCCATGATAGACCAGGCCATAAAGCCGCCCTTCATCACCATCAACGGTTTGGCACCAAAAAATGCCGCTCCCCACAGCACCATATCGGCCATCTTACCGGCCTCCAGCGAGCCGACGTAGTGGTCAATGCCCATCGCCCGGGCCGGGTTGATGGTATATTTGGCGATATAGCGTTTGATCCGCTCGTTATCGGCGCGCGCCGTTTTTTCCGTGGGAAGACGGCCGCGTTGATCCTTCATTTTACTCGCCAGCCGCCAGCAATTCGTAATGGTTTCATGCACCCGTCCCATCCCCTGCGTGTCTGCGGCAAAGATCGAGATCGCGCCCAGGTCGTGCAACACGTCTTCTGCGGCCATGGTCTGCGGACGGATACGGCTTTCGGCAAAGGCGACATCTTCCGGTAAGCGCCAATTCAGCATGTGGGCGTCCATAGTCATGGGCAGAGCTTCGTCGAGCGCGTTGCGCGAGTAGGGGTTGGTCGGATTGGTGGAAGACGGCAGGCAGTTGGCCACACCGGCGACGCGGATAAGGTCGGGCGCATGGCCGCCGCCGGCCCCCTCGACGTGGTACATATGAATCGTCCGACCGGCGATTGCGGCCAGCGTGTCCTCACAGTAGCCGGCCTCGTTGATGGTGTCTGTATGAAGCTGAACCTGAAAGTCGTATTGATCCGCCACCGTGAGTGCGCAGTCTATGGTGGCCGGCATAGCCCCGAAATCTTCGTGGACCTTGACGCCGATCGCCCCACCGGCCACGCTCTCCTCAATCGCAGCGCCGACGTGCGAGTTGCCCCGTCCCAGAAAGCCGAAATTCAAGGGATAGTGCTCACAGGCTTTGAGCATTTTCGCCAGATTATTCGGTCCCGCGCAGCTGATATCAAAATGCGGCCCCATGGTTCCGCCAATAATGGTCGTAATACCGCTGGCCAGGGCGTGTTCACACTGCTGCGGACACAGGAAGTGGGCGTGCGCCTCCACTCCCCCTGGGGTAATGAGCAGGCCATCGCCGTGCACGATGGTCGTACAGGGACCGCAGACCAGCTCGGGCTGGACCCCGTCCTGGATAGCGGGATTCCCGGCTTTGCCCACACCGACGATCTTGCCGTCCTTAATGCCGATATCGCCCTTCACAATACCCAGTACCGGGTCGATGATCGTGGCGTTCTGGACCACCATATCCAGCCCGCCTGACGCTGCGGTCGTGGAGGCGTGAAAGCCCATTCCGTCGCGCATCACCTTACCGGCCCCGGTCAGACACTCGTCGCCATAGACCGCAGAGTCGTGCTCAACCTCGGCCAGCAGCGAGGTGTCGCCCAGACGCACCATATCGCCCGTCGTTGGCCCATACGTGGCCGCATAGGCCGCCCGTGTCAGTCTGGCCATGTTCCCTCCTATGCGCCTTTAAAGCCGCGCTCTTTGGCCCGCTGGAGAGCGGCCCGCTTGACCGCTTCGGAATGAATAGAGCCATTGGTGAGATTATTGAGACCGGTGACCTCGCCGCTGCCGCCCAGGGCGACTAACGGAACGGCTTTCTTCACCCCAGGCTCAAAGCGCACCGATGCGCCCGCCGGCACGTCCAGGCGCATACCGAACGCCTGCGCCCGGTCAAACTCCAGAGTCTTGTTGGCTTCAAAGAAATGAAAATGACTGGTCACCTGGATGGCACGATCCCCGGTATTAGCGACCTCCAAGGTCAGGGTCTCTCGGCCGGCGTTCAGGTCTATCTCCTCGTCAGGCGTGATAATCCCGCCGGGCCGCCCGTAGGGCGATTCGGGCAGGGGCTCGGAGCCGGGTCGGATCGGGTTGTACACGGCAATGAGCTTGGTCCCATCCGGGAACATCCCATCCACCATAATCCGGGACACCAACTGAGCAACATTGGGCAGCACGTCATCGGTCGTCAGCAGCGTTGACCCCAGGCTGACCAACTCCGCGACCGATTTCCCCTCGCGCGCGCCCTCAAGCAGTTCGTCCGTGATATAGGCAATGGCCTCGGCCGCGTTGAGCTTGAGCCCTTTGGCCTTATGGCGGCGCGCAAGTTCAGCCGCCATAAAAATGGTGAGACGTTCGTTTTCCGTGGGCGTAAGGTTCAGCATGGGCGTTCCTCCTGGAGATCGACTACTGAGCGTGGGATGTACGCCGGGCGCACGGTTCAGTTCGCAAACAACCGCGTCGCCTGGGTCTCATGCCGCATCATGGCAATATCCGCGACCGGCGTAAAGCTGCTGAGAGACTCGGGCAGGGGCGCGGTAAGCAGGGCGGTCAGCGTGGGGCGTATCTGCTGCACAATCAGTTGGGCCTGGATATGGCTGACAAAGCCGAGCCGGATGGCTGCACTCACAAACGCCACGCCCTGGAGATGTCCGGACAGCAAGCTAGCCTGCTCTACGTCCAACCCAACCCCCCGCCAAACCAGACCTTGAACAACCGGGAGATGACTCCACGCCTGCCCGGTTTTGACACGCTCCAGATAGTCGGCCGCGCGGGGCGTCTTGAGCCGAGTGTGCACGCGCAGCAGAGCCCGGCCGGCCCGCTGCGATACGACGCGCAACTCGCGCGCAAGCGAGAGCGCTTCCAGTTCTGCATCAACCACAGCAATTTTTTCCAGCTCGCCCGCAGCACAATGTGACCACACCAGGGCGGGTCGGTCGCAGCGCGCCCAACGATGGTGGAGTTGGCCCTGGACAAAGTGCAGCAAGGTATCGGCGTCATGCACATAGGCATCGGTGAAGAGCGTTTCCAGACCCCACGAAGCGGCGAAGCCACCACCGGGAAAAAAGCTGTCACCGTGTTGCAGCGCAGTCAGCAGGGCAGTCGAGTCAGTCATGCGGATTTTTTATTAGCCGAGGCCGACTCCGAATACAAACTCGCCTGGGGTCAATTTTTTTGTTAAGTCAGTCTATCTATGCAAGAGGCGTATCTTCGGTTCTCCCCCGAAGAGAACCCAGCGCTATGACCACACCTGTGGAGTCTCCAGACAAACATCCGTTCGTCCTTCACCCCCATCGCACCTTTACGACTCTGAGTCTGCCCGTCATGGCCTCTCTCGTGGTCGAGCCGTTTGCCAGCCTGGTCGATACCGCGTTTGTAGAACGGCTGGGCGCGGCTTCGGCAGCCGGACTTGGCGCAGCAACCGCGCTGCTGTCCGGCCTCCTCTGGATCTTCAATTTCCTGGGTGTGGGCACTCAAACCGAGGTGGCACAAGCTATGGGTGCGGGAAAAGCGCAACAGGTCGGCAGGGTGGCCAGCCTGGGCATGCTGCTCGCCGTTCTCTTGGGGCTGGGGCTGACGCTCATCACCTGGCCGGGAATCGAGCGCTTTTCCGTCTGGATGAGCGCGGATGCCGTCGTGCAGACGGATACGCAAGTCTATCTTTACATTCGTCTGCTCGGCATTGTACCCAGTCTCGTCGTAACCGCTGCGTTTGGCGTATTGCGCGGGCTGCAAGCCATGCGCACATCGCTCTGGATTGCGGGCGGAATGAGTCTGGTCAACATCATCCTGGACCCGATTCTGATTTTTGGGGTCGGCCCGGTTCCAGCGCTGGGAATTGCCGGCGCCGCCTGGGCGACCGTGCTGAGTCAGGTTCTCGGTATGGTATGGGCGCTCTGGGTCGTTGCCAGGCACACGGGGCTAAGCGCTGAGTTTGCCTGGCAGCGGGCGCGCCGTTTTTTTCTGATTGGTCGCGACTTAGCGCTACGGACAGGATTCGCTCAGATCTTTATGCTGATCTCGACCTGGACGGCCCTTCAGATTAGTGTCGAGGCCGGAGCGGCTCATCAGGCCCTGCGTCAGTTGTGGATGTTTCTGGCCTTTTTGCTGGATACCTATGCCGTCACGGCCCAGAGCCTGATCGGGTACTTCCTGGGCGCGACACGGATAGACATCGCCCGGCAGGCCGCGCGTATTGCCTGCCGCTGGGCGCTTGGGACCGGCGGGGTGCTGTTACTCGCGCTACTGCTGGGAGAGCGTCTCATCGCGTTTCTCTTAGTGCCGCCGAGCGCCCAGGCGCTTTTCCTGGCCGGCCTCCTCATCTGCGCCGTGACCCAGCCGCTCAACGCGCTATCCTTTGTCACAGACGGTATTCATTGGGGGACCGGCGATTATGCCTATCTGCGCAACGCCATGATCGTTGCCACGGGGACGGGTGTTCTCGTCCTGCTGTTCATCGACCCGACGCACGCGCAGGCGTTTGCTCAGGTGTGGCTGGCAATGGCAGTGTGGATCGTCATCCGGGCGACGTTTGGCCTGCTGCGTATCTGGCCGGGCATAGGCAGGGCGGTCCTGCGGCTGTCAGAGCCGGACTCGGCGGCCCATCGGTAAAAAATATAGTCCTCTCCCTATCCCCCCATCTCTGCGATACGGCGCGCCATCCATTCGACGTAGGTCGTGCGGGTCATACCACGCCTTCGCGCCTCAGCGTCGATGAAAGCAGCCACGCCCTCGTCGAGCGCGATATGGATGCGCACGCTCCGACCCGAGGGACGGATCAACGGGATGGACACAAGAGCCTGTCCGGCCAAGGGTTTCATCCGTTCCAGAGCGCTTGGCGGCATGATTTCCTCGTCGTCCTTCTCCGCCTCAACAGCATAATCGCGCAGCGCTTCCTCGGCGTTCAGCATTGCCTCGTCAACGGTTTTTCCCATGGCGACAATGCCAGGAAGGTCGGGAAACGTCACACCGTAGGCGCCTTTTTTGCCGTCGATTAGCGCGGGATACCGGAACATGCCTACGTCCTCCTCTTCAACTATTCTGGCCCGCCCACCTTTTTTGCGATGGAACGGGCACCATATATGCGCCCTTTTATGTGGATACATCAAGTCTCTCCGACCAAGGATTGAGCGATACAGACGGGAGTAGTCTGGTAGGAGCATATTGCGAATATTATACTGAGAGACAGGAAAGGAGGCGGTCATGTCTCGCTCGTTCTCTGGTGGCTGCGTGTGTGGCGCAATTCGATATGAGTGTACGGCCGACCCGGTGTTCTCGTGGAATTGCCACTGTCGGGACTGTCAACGCGCGAGCGGCAGCGCCTTTTGTCCGGTCTCGTATGTCCCCAAGACCGAGCTCTCCAGCACCGGAGCCGTTACCTATCACGAAGTGAAGGCCGAAAGCGGACGGGCCGTACGTCGCGGCTTTTGTCCCCAGTGCGGCTCGCCGGTCTTTATCCTGGCCGAGTTGGTTCCCGACCTGATAGGCGTCTGGGCCGCCAGCCGGGATGAGCCGAGTCAGTTTCAGCCCGCAGTCAATGTCTGGGCCGCGAGCGGCCAGCCCTGGGATGAGATGCACGCCGCCCTGCCGGCCTGTCCAAAAGCCCCGACCGACGCGGAGATGCAGCAGATACTGGGCTCTGGGTGAAAGCTCCGGGATCACGATTCCGTATTTTCCCTTGACGCGGCTCCAGCGTTTTTCATACAGTCGAGAGCAATCCCACGCAAAGAGGAGGCACTCTTATGATCACGCGCAGCAATCCGGATGTGGACTATATTCCGGACGAGGTCTTCCAGACCTACGGATTCACCCAAAACATCAGAGCCGGCAACACGCTCTATCTGTCGGGTGTCGCCCCCTTCAAGGGCAATAGTGAGCAAGTTGAGGTCGTCGGGGTCGGAGATATCCGCGCCCAGGTCGCCCATACCCTGGAGATTATCAAACGCTGTCTGGCCGCCGAGGGAGCAACGTTCGAAAACTGGGTCGTCCAAACCGTCTATACCACGAATATGACCGAGCTCCAGAAAACGGCCGACGTCTTTCGCGAGACATTCGGAGACTACTCGCCGACGAGCACCTGGGTCGAGATCAAGGGCCTCTTTGTTCCCGAGCAGATGGTCGAGATCAGCGGGACTGCCATTTTAGACTGAGCCTGTCGTTTCTTGCCGCATAGACCAAAGGAGTTTCGTCATGCCAGACCAATTCGCGTATTTGGATGCCACCGCTCAAGCCGAACTCGTTAAAAACGGTGAGGCTTCGCCCCTGGAGCTGGTCGATGCCGCGATTGCCCGGATCGAACAGCTCAACCCTCAGCTCAACGCGGTGATTCACCCCTTGTTTGAAAAGGCGCGTACTCAGGCCCAGGCCGCTGACCTGCCGGACGGCCCCTTTCGTGGTGTGCCGTTTGTAATGAAAGACCTGCTCGGCGGGCCGGCCGGAGAGCCGCTGCACAACGGTATGCAGTTCCTGAAACGGCTGAATTTCACCTCGAAGCAGGATCCCTATCTGGCAGTGAAGTTTCGCGAGGCCGGCTTTATCAGCGTGGGTCGCACCAACACTCCGGAGTGGGGGCTGATGGGGACGACCGAACCCGCGGCCTACGGCCCGACCCATAACCCGTGGAATCTCGATCATTCTCCCGGTGGCTCAAGCGGCGGGAGTTCTGCTTGTGTCGCTGCGCGCATCGTCACGGTCGGGCATGGCGGTGACGGCGGCGGGTCGCTACGTATTCCGGCCAGCATGTGTGGCATTGTCGGGCTTAAACCCAGCCGAGGCCGGGTGTCGTTTGGGCCGGGCATGGGTGAGTGCTGGCATGGGATGGCCAATGAAGGCGTGATGACGCTCTCGATACGCGACATGGCCGGTGTACTCGATAGTATGCAGGGCGTCATGCCCGGCGACCCCTATGCCGCGCCCACGCCTGTTCGGCCGTACACTGAAGAGGTCGGACGCGATCCTGGCAAGCTCCGCATCGGCCTCATGCTCCAGCGGCCTCGCAACGACGCCCCCCTGCACCCGGAATGCAAGCGCGCGGTCGAGCAGACTGGCAAGCTGCTCGAATCGCTCGGCCATACGGTCGAGATCGCGCATCCCGAAGCCTATGACGAACCTGAGTGGCTCGACCACTGGATCCTTGTGGTCAACGCCCACTCGGCCCTGACCGCGGATGAGATCGAGGCCGCCGCCGGGCAGCGCATTGGCGAGGGCGATATTGAGCCCTACGCCTGGCGTTTCGTGGAAGAGGGCCGCAAGATTTCGGCAACCAGTTATCTGGCGTCGATGAACTGGCTGCACGCCTGGGCACGCCGCCTGGCCAGTTGGTGGGTCGGCGGCTTTGATCTGCTGGTCACCCCGACCCTGGGTGAGCCGCCGCCGCGCCTGGGTGATATGGGCGGGCCCAGTGCGGACAATCTCGCCAAGTGGGAACGCAATCTTGAGGTCATTCCCTTTACGCCTGCGAATAACGCCTCGGGCCAGCCGGGGCTGTCGCTGCCACTCCATTGGACCCCGGACGGTCTGCCGGTCGGAGTCCATTTTGTTCCGGCCTATGGCCAGGAGGACCTGCTGCTGCGGATTGGGTCCCAGATCGAGCAGGCCCAGCCGTGGATGGATAAGCGTCCGCCGGTGTGCGCATAAGCCTCGCGCCCTCAGGGAACGGGTGATGCGAAAAGGAACCCACCCCGGCCTGCGGCCACCCCTCCGAGGAGGGGATGTATGCGGCTCCCCTCTTGGGAGGGGGGCCGCGCTAGCGGCGGGATGGGTTATCCCCGGCCCAGTGGCCCCCCACGTCTGGCGAGCGCTGATTCCTGGGAATGTGTATCTCACGTCAGGGAGGACAGCTGCATGAGGAGGAAGCATGGAATTCGGGATTGCCTATCCGGCCCGGCTTGACGCCTGGAAAGACCTGGTCCGAGCCGAAGAACTCGGCTTCAGCTATGCCTGGTTCTATGATTCGCAGATGCTCTACAGCGACGTGTACGCCTGCCTGGCTCTGGCGGCCGAGCACACCAAAACGATCAAACTCGGAACCGGCGTTGCGATTCCCAGCAGCCGGCTCGCCCCGGTCACGGCCCACTCGATTGCCACCATTAACCAGCTTGCCCCCGGACGCGCCATTCTCGGCATCGGCACAGGTTTTACCGGTCGGAACACCATGGGCCTGCCGCCCGTCCGGCTCGGGCCGACCCGAGAATATGTGCAGCAGTGTCGAGCGCTGTTACGCGGGGAAGAGATTCTCTTTCGCGAAGGCGAGCGCGAGCGCTGGATTCGCTTTCTGCACCCCGAGCACGGCTATATTAACCTGCAAGACAGCATTCCGATTTATTTTGCGGCCAACGGCCCCAAGGCGATGGAACTGACCGGGGAGGTTGCGGATGGCTGGATTACCGTTTTCTCAGATGCCGAATATTTCAGCCGCGACCTGGCAACCGTGGCGCGGGGCGCAGAGAAGGCAGGCCGGTCGGTTGAGGCGATTACCCGCATGGCCCTGACAACTACCTGCCTGCTCCAGCCAGGCGAGTCGCCGACCTCGCCTCGTGTCATCGAACGGGTTGGGCCATACGCCATTCTGCCCCTGCACGCCATGTGGGAAGGGTCGGCGGTGGCCGTCGAGCAGTCACCCCTGGGCCAGCTATACGCGCGCTACCGTGACGATTATATTGCCAAGATGCAGACCCCCCAGGATCGTCGCTATCTTGAGGTGCATGAGGGGCATTTGATCTATCTCAAGCCGGGAGAGGAG
This sequence comes from uncultured Binatia bacterium (SeqCode), assembly GCA_965243855.1. Lineage (GTDB taxonomy): Bacteria > Desulfobacterota > Binatia > Bin18 > Bin18 > Bin18. Next base: position 2,522,135 of record CBDEWE010000003.1, read on the forward strand.
GACTACCTGACCGAAGACCTGATTCGGACCTCGTCGCTGACCGGGACAAGCGAGGAAATTATCGCCCGCATCAAGGCGCTCGAAGCCGCCGGCCTGACCCAGATTGCCGTTCAGGTTGTGACGGACGGCCGAGAACTTATAGAAGAGTTTGGCCGAGAAGTGATTGCGAAGTATTAATCATCATCCATAAGGAGGAAAGAGTATGGCAACGAAAAAGGCTACACAGAACGCCGCGAAGATTATCGATCCGGGCTGGAGCTGGGACGATAAGCTGCCCCTGGCCCAGGCAAAGCAGATCGGCAACACTATTTATGTATCCGGCCAGGTCGCCTTCAACTCGCAGGGAAAGCTGGTCGGCAAGGGCAATATGAAGACCCAGACGCGCCAGGTCTTCCGCAATATCAAGGCAGTCCTGGCTGCGGCGGGCGCCAAGATGGAGCATATTATCAAGATCAATACCTATATCACCGACGGCAGCAAGTTCATGGAGATGCTCGAAGCGCGCGGAGATATTTTCGGCGACAATCCGCCAGCCAGTACGGCTGTTGTGGTGGCCGGCCTGGCTTTTCCGGGGCTCCTGATCGAGGTTGAAGCGATTGCCGTCAAGCCGTAACGCTGCGCTTCTCGACCGGACCCGGAACCCGCAGCAAAGAGTAAACGTGTCCTCCACCAGACCTGAAAGGCCGGACACGTTTACTCCTCACCTCAAGGGCCTGCTGCTCATGCTCGGCGCAAGCTTGTGCTGGAGCACGGGCGGCTTGTTTGTCCGCTCCGTCAGCATCCCCAATAGCTGGGAGATTGCCTTCTGGCGCTCGCTCAGCATGGGGGTGTTTTTGCTCGTCTGGCTCTCTTTTCGCTACGCGGGCAACGTGCGGCGGGCGGTCGTTGCCATCGGGCCGGGCGGATTCCTGGCCGGTCTGTGTATGGCCGCCTCATTCCTGGGTTTCATTCTCGCCGTCACCCAGACAACGGTGGCGCATACGCTCGTCATTATCAGCACCACGCCCTTTCTGGCCGCGCTGTTTGGCCGGGTTTTTCTGGGGGAATTGGTTCCGGTACGTCGCTACGTTGCGATGAGCATTGCCTTGACCGGCATCGTCGCCATGTGTCTCGACTCTTTCACTGACGGAACGCTGACTGGGAGTATAATAGCCGGCGGCTGTGCGGTTGCCTTTGCAGCCTGTGTGATTTTGCTGCGTCACAGTCAGGCGCGGGCCGATATGACACCGGCCATTCTGGTTGCCGCGCTCATCTCCAGCGCTGTGGCCTTGTTCTTCAGCCTGCCGTTTCAGGCCGCGTGGCAGGACATCGGCGTCCTGGCATGTATGGGCACCTTTCAGGGTGGGCTGGGTTGCCTGCTCATGACGCTGGCGGCACGGTATATTACCGCGGTTGAAGTCAGTCTTCTGGCGCTCCTGGAAACGATCCTTGGTCCGCTGTGGGTGTGGATCGGCGTGGGAGAACGGCCCAGCGATCTCGCCATTATTGGCGGCGTGGTGGTGGTTGCCTCGTTAGCGCTAAACGAACTCCTGGGCCTGTACGGGCAAAGCCGTACAGCGACAGCACCGCTGCCCTCGGGTCAATCGGCAGGTCAACCCGTGTGATCTCGTTTATTCTTCCCGCCTATAACGAACAGGCCAACATCGGCCGGACGCTCCAGGCTCTGCACCAGGCCGTTCAGTCCTTGGACACAGCCTATGAGATTCTGGTGGTGGACGATGCCTCGACCGACCGGACCGCTTCGCTTGCCGCGGCCGGCGGGGCGCGCGTCCTTGCGGTCAGGAAGCGTCATATTGCGGCAACCCGCAACGCCGGAGCGCGCACGGCAAAGGGTGAATATCTCTTCTTTATTGACGCGGATACCTGGGTCAACGCGCCCCTTCTCCACGCGGCCGTTCGCACCCTCCGGCAGGGAGCGGTGGGAGGCGGCAGCCGGTTTCGTTTTGACCGGCCGCTGCCGTGGTATGGCAAAATCGCCGAGTGCGTCGTGCCGCCGCTCTACAGCCTGACTGGGCTGGCCAGCGGAAGTTTTCTGTTTTGTACCCGGTCCGCCTTTGAAGCCGTCGGCGGTTTTGACGAGAGGCGCTACGCGTCGGAAGAAGTCTGGCTGAGTCTGGCGCTCCGTAAACAGGGTAAATTTATGATTCTACGCGAACACGTGATCACTTCCGGTCGTAAACTCCGGATATATTCACTCCGAGAGACATTTCGGTTGTTTGGCTATCTGCTCCGCACGGGTCCGCGGGCACTGCGTCAACGCGAGGGGTTGGAGTTCTGGTATGGCGAGCGGCGGGCGGACACGACCAAACCGGAGGAGAGCGGCTGACCCCCCTCTCCCGTTCAGCTTTGAGAAATCAAAAAGTCCCCTCTCGGGAGGGGTGGCCGAAGGCCGGGGTGGGTTCCCCAGCTGAGGCTATAAGCCGACACCCAAGAAAGGATTCAATGGTTGTTGCGAGCCACCATTTGTAGTAATTTACCTACAAGTGGAAAGAGGAACGAAGGTTCAATATATGCGGATCACAACTGTTACCAGCCGGGAGTTCAATCAGGACGTGAGCAAGGCCAAGCGGGATGCTGCAGGGGGACCGGTTTTTATTACCGACCGTGGCCGGACGGCACACGTCTTATTGACTATTGAGGACTACCTCAGGATCACCAAGACGGAAGAAAGCATAGTCGAATTACTTGCCGTGCCAGAAGCCGCAGACATCGACTTTGAGCCGCCCCGCCTGGACGTTGAGATAGGCAGAACGGCGGACTTCTCCTGATGTATCTGCTCGACACCAATGTCATTGCTGAGTTGAGAAAGGCGAAGTCCCCCAAAGTCGATCAAAAAGTCCTGGCGTGGGCCAATAGTGTTTCGGCGGCAAGCCTTTTCTTATCGGTCATTACGGTTTTGGAACTTGAAAAAGGCAGCCTTCTGATCGAGCGTCGAGACCCGACGCAGGGCGCGATACTCCGCTCTTGGCTCGATACCAATGTGTTACCGGCGTTCCGTGATCGCATTTTACCTGTCGATACCGCAGTTGCTCAATGTTGCGCCAGCCTGCACGTCCCGACCCCACATCCAGATCGTGATGCGCTCATCGCGGCTACGGCATTGGTTCATGGGCTGACGGTCGTCACCCGAAATGTCAATGACTTTACGCCGACAGGCGTCGAGATAGTCAACCCTTGGGAATGAACAAATTCCCGCTCGGGAGCCATCGGAGCAGGAAACCGACATGGTCGTGCTTGTCGGATGACGCTCCGCGAAGCCGACCTGCTCACTACAAAAATCCCCTCCTCGGAGGGGTACCGCGTAGCGACGGGGTGGGTTTGCTCGCAGGTGCGTTCTAGGAACCCACCCCGGCCCTTCGGGCCACTCCTCCCGAGAGGGGATTTTCTGGGACCTTAGGCACAGACCGGCGGCAGTTTCTCGATCCACGGCTGGGCCTGTTCGAGTTGAGCCGCAACGCTGAGCAACACGTCTTCCCGTCCGTACGCAGGCATGAGATGCACGCCAACCGGCAGGCCGTCTTCACTCCAGTGCAAGGGCAGGGAAATCCCCGGCTGGCCGGTCACGTTCCCAACCGGGGTATACGGAATCAGGTCGATTATCCGCCGATACACCTCTTCCGGTTCGGCCGCGGCGCTGCACAATTGACCCAAAGGCGGCGCCGGCGAACTCAGGGTCGAGGTGAGGAGCAGGTCAAACCCGTCGGCCCACCAGGCGGCGAGACGCCGTTCCCAGCGCTCCAGCCATTCGAGCGCGGCAATATACTCCGTCACGCCGATGGACCGGCCCCGGTTCATGATGTCCCAGGTGTAGCGCTCAAAATCACCGGGACCGACTTCGCGGCCCAGCGCGTCGGCAACGTCTTCGGCGGTCCGGGCGGAGTGGGCAAGCACAATCGTGCTAAAGTGAGCGCCCCATTGCTCGTCCAGGGCTTGCGGATATGTAACCTCGACCCGATGTCCGAGGGACTCTAGCAGCTTTGCCGTGTTCTCTGCCGCGGCTATAGATTCGGGATGCAGGGCATCTTGATTGCCCGGCCGCTTAGTCATCAGGCCGATGCGGAGCGAGCCGGGCTCACGCCGGGCGGCCTCGGTGAACGAACCCTCACACGCGGGTGCCGTATACGGGTCGCCCGGCATGGAGCCCGCGGTGGCATCAAGGACGGTGGCCGCGTCACGCACGGACAGGCAGACCACCCCTTCGGCAATACAGCCGGCCCAGGCTTCACCATAATCCGGCCCCAGCGATAACCGCCCCCGGCTGGGCTTCAGGCCGACCAGCCCACACGCGCTGGCCGGGATGCGAATCGACCCCCCGCCATCATTGGCGTGCGCCACGGGAACTATACGCGATGCCACCGCCGCGGCACTACCGCCGCTCGACCCACCGGTCGAGTGGTTGGTATTCCACGGGTTGCGGGTTGGCCCGTAGGCTTCCGGCTCCGTCGTGGTGGCGAACCCGAATTCCGGAGTATTGGTCTGACCAATCGTAATCAGGCCGGCGGCACGGAATTTCTCGGCCAGATAGGTACTGTGCGGCGCCGTGTATTTCCCCGCTTTGAGCGCCTTACAGCCGCTATGGATTTCGTCACCCGCATACACGCAGAACAGGTCTTTCAGCAGAAACGGTACCCCCTTAAGAGGGCCGCCAGGTAAGCTGGCCGAGTCCGCTTCGGCGCGCGCTTTTTCATAGCGCGGCCGGATTACGGCATTGAGTTGCGGATTGAGCTTTTCAACCCGCTCGATAGCGGCATCCACAAGCTCCCGCGGACTGGCTTCTCCGCTCCGCACCAGCTCGGCCTGCGCGGTGGCATCCATTTTTGTGAGATCGTCTGCCATAGTCTCTCCTCCCTTAGGGTTGATCGTGAATTATCTTGCCAGGCGAGAAAGTTTGTCAAGGAAGAGAATGAAGGGGGAATATTTGCTTGTCATTCGGTATTCCCATCGTTACTCTTTTCATCGCTATTGGTCATGAAACCTGAGAAAGGACATATATGGACCGCATCGGAGTTGGTTTCTGGGGCGGGATGGCGGTCAATGAACTCATTGACTGCGTCAGCCTGGCAGATCAAAAAGGCTACGAGTCTGCCTACCTGATCGAAAGCTTTGCCGATGTCTTTGGCGTCCTGTCGGCCTGCGCGCGTGAAACGTCCAGTATCATTCTTGCGACCGGCGTAGCCACGGTCTTTACACGCAACCCGACGACTATTGCTACCGCAGCCGCGACTGTGGACGCTATTTCAGCGGGCCGCTTTCGACTCGGCCTAGGCATCGGCCACTCGGAAATCCACCAGGCGCGGGATAGCCTGGAACCGGGCCGCCCCTTCCCTTTTGACCGACCCCTGCGCCGGCTGCGCGAAACAACCGAGGTTGTCCGAATCGTCCTGAAAGGTGCCGCCGAGGGCAGGCGTATCAATTATACCGGTCAGATCTTCCAGATTACCGACTACGAGCCGTGGCTCCACCCCTACCGCGATACGATCCCGTGCTACTTTGGGGCGCTGTCGGAAAAGACCCTTGCGTTGGCGGGCGAGATCGCCGACGGCGTCCTGCCCATTTTTGTCCCGCTCGATATGGTTCCGGAAGTCCTGTCAGCGGTCCGGCGCGGGGCGCAGCGAGCGGGTCGCGACCCGTCTGCCATTGATATTGGCTGCTATCTGCCGTGTTGTGTCAGCCCGGACCCCGCAGCCGCGAAACGCGCCATGCAGTACGTGACGGCTATTCATGTTAGCGCTTATGTCCTGTACGCCCAGTATTTTGAAAGACACGGCCACGCGGAGACGGTCGCGCGTATGCGGACCTGCGCGGCACGTGGCGATATGGATGGGGCAGCCGCCCTGGTCACCGATGAGATGGTTGACGCCTTTGCCGTCTATGGTTCCGCCGAGCAGTGTGCCCAAAAGATCGCGCGCTACCGAGAGGCCGGGGTGACGCTGCCCATCGTCTACCCCATACATCCGACTTTCACCAACTATCTGCCGGATGCCGCGGCACGGGACGGCATCCGCTATACCCTTGAGGCCTTGGCTCCGGGGTAAGGGGGCCTCAGCAGCTTCTTGTAAGGAAAAACACTTATCGATAGCACTATGTCATACTATTATTCCATCGATGGAGCCTTAGTATGCAAACGGGACGGTTTGCTACTTCGGATGTGGTTTGCGAAGCAGTAAGTCAGAGGAAAGAAAAATGCATATACCTGCACAGATGGCGGCCGTGCTGCTGGGACTGCTCGGTGGAGCGCTGTTACTCATCGCAATGGGCCTCGTCCCGTATTGGCAGTCACTAGACCCTACTGAGTTTACGGAGCTGTTCCGTGAAAATTCGCCCATTATCGCAGGCATCATGATGCCGCTCGGCTTCACTGCCACTGGCTTAACGTGGTTGGCTACAGGGCTCGCTGTGCGGAAGAAGCTCCCGAGTCGGTATTGGTTAATCGCAGCGTCGGTCTGCGCATTGTGTATGCTCATCACGTTTCCCATCTACTTCAGGGAAACAAATGCTGCACTTGCCGGAAGCTCTATGACCGCGCCAGAAATTGTGGATGAACTAATCCGGTGGCAACGTGTACATTGGGTTAGGACGAGTGCAGCCATCGTCGGTTGTTTCTGTGCGGTAAGAGCGGGTTACGCGGAGTCAGCTTAGAGCCTTCCAATCGGGATAGGGGGTCGCCCCTCCCACATCACCGTGCATACGACCACCCAATGCAGTCCTGTGGACGCAGGACTCCGACTTCAGCTCTATTGCCGGGGTAAAATATATCGTGAAGAAGAAAACGAGCGGATGAACCCTCGTCATCGCTGAAACGGGAGCAACAAAACCTTGGAGGGCTGGCATCCCGTCCTATCTGCCTCACTCCGCCCGCTTGAGGACACCCTCGCTTTCCAGTGTCCGGACCTGCTCCGGCGTATAGGACAAATAGGTCGCAAGGATCTCTTCGTTGTGCTCGCCCAGGGACGGCGTCTCAAGCGGCAACTCGTCCGGGAATGCCGAGAACTTGAGTGGCATGCCCGGAATATCAAGCTCTCCAAACTCACGGTCAACTATCGTCCGGACGGTGCGTCGATAGCGCAGGTGGGGGTGGTTCACCGCTTGCTCTATGGTCAGAACAGGCGCAACCGGTAGACGCGCCTCTTGGAGGATACGAACCGCCTCATCGTCGCTCGCGGTTGAGGCCAGCCAGCCTTCAATGACGGCGACCACCTGATCCATATTTGCCACCCGCTGGGCGTTGGATGAAAAACGGGGGTCGTCGGCCAACTCGGGACGCCCCATGACGTTACACAGAGGCGCCCACTGGTGATCGAGCGCGATAATAAAAAGATAGGTCTCTTTGCCCTTGAACAACCCGATGGGACAGAGGGCGTAGTGCTGCGAGCCCGAGCGGATAGGCTGCACCGCGCCTTTGCTGCCGCTATAGATCTGGACGTTCATCTCGTGGCAGTGGAAGTAGGCGTCCAGCAGGGAAATATCCAGATGCTGGCCTTTGCCGGTCCGTTCCCGATACAGCAGTGCACACGCAATGGCCCCCATCGCATGCACTCCCGTCCCGACATCCCCCAAACCCAACATGGGAAACGAGGGTGCGCCATCGGGATCGCCGATCATATGCGTCACACCGGCGTAGGCCTGCGCAATATAGTCATAGCCGGGCTGGTCCGACAGCGGACCGGTTTGACCAAAGGCGGAGAGCGAACACATCACCAGGCGGGGATTGATTTCTTTCACCACATCATAGCCTAGGCCTAAACGCCCAATGGTTCCGGGCGCGAAATTCTCAACCAGGACGTCGACCTGCTCCACCAGCGAGCGCAGGATTCCCCTACCTTTTGGACTTTTGGCGTCAATACACAGGCTTTTTTTACCCCGGTTCTGTTGGATGAAGTAGGCGCTCCGATCATCCTTGAGAAAGGGCATCGCCCGCGAAAAATCACCTTTGGGCGCAAGCTCCACTTTGATAATCTCAGCGCCCATCTCGGCCATCAGCCGTGTTACCGTCGGTCCGGCCAGCACTTGCGTAAAATCCAGCACCTTGTAGCCGTCTAAAACGTGGACCAACTCTTCGTTCGGCATAGGCTCCTCCTCGTGCCCCGTCACTCTAGCCTGTCCGTTTTTAACGGGGAAGTAGCGAGGAGGCTCGCCTCGCGTCTCGTCCTGGGGTAAGAAAAGTGCAGGTAAAGAACAGGCAGCACAGGAGGAAACATATGCCAGCCTATATCATTGCGGATGTTCAGGTGACCGACCCCGAGGTGTATGTCGGTTACACCAAACTCGTTCCGGCAACGGTTGCAGCCTACGGCGGGAAGTTCGTCGTCCGGGGAGGAGCCGCCGAAAATATGGAGGGCGACTGGGAGCCCAACCGGGTGGTTGTGCTCGAATTCGAGAGCGTGGCCCAGGCCAAGGCGTGGTATAACTCGGAAGAGTACCGCGAGCCCAAGGGCATCCGACACAGCGCCTCTCATGGGAAAATGATTGTGGTTGAAGGGGCATCGTAATCGCGTATGCAATTCCTGACAACAGATTTATGTGACGCCCACCCAGACCTTGTCCGCGTTGTGGAACCGCTGTTTACCAATTACGGAGGCAAGGTCTGTTTTGGTGGCGAGATCGTGACCATAAAATGTCACGAAGATAATTCCCTGGTCAAAGAGAACGCCGGCAAGCCGGGGCAAGGAAAAGTACTGGTCGTGGACGGGGGCGGCTCCATGCGACGCGCCTTACTGGGCGATATGATCGCGGCCACGGCACTCCAGAATGGCTGGGAGGGGTGCATCATCTATGGCTGTATTCGGGATATTGATGCCATCCGGGCGTTGGAGCTTGGCGTGCAGGCGCTCGGAGTCATGCCCCTACGAACAGAGAAACGTGGCATTGGCGACCTGGATGTTCCGGTCACGTTCGGGGGCGTCACCTTTCAGCCGGGTGAGTTTGTGTATGCGGACAATAACGGCATTATTGTGTCAGCCGAGCCGCTTATCACGCCAGCCCAGTAATGTGTCAATCTCGATGCGAGACGCAGCACTCCAAGAAACCCAGCCCTAGAGCGGCAACATTGTTGCCGTTGCCTCTGAGTGAAAAAGAGTGCTACTGCTCGGTAGGTCTGCTTTCCGAAAGGAGGCCCTATGCTCATCGATCAACCCGACGGCAATTTTACCTTCATCAAAAGCAGCGGCCCTTTTTCTTCGGGCTGCCGAGCCCAGCCCGGCTATGAGGTGGTGCACGCCAGCTTTCATCCGCTGCCGGCGCTGGAAAAAGGCTATGACCTGATTGCGCGTCATCTCCAGCAAATTGGCCGCCCCATTCAGGCCCTGTGTGGTATGGAGTTGCGCATCCCGCAACCGCTCTCACCCCAGGGGTTTGCCGAGTTTAATGAACCCTATGTCCAGCGGATTGCGGACTGGGGCGTCCTAGTTGATGGCCTCAACCCGACGGCGCGGACCAATGTGGCGCTGGCCGTCCACCCGGTTGCCGAGCCCTCCCTCTACGGGTTTTCCTATACCGTGCCCACGGACCATGATCGTCCCAGCTTTATGCTGTCCGGGGCGGCTGAAATCCAGCGGTCCGAAAAAGGAACTGAAATCGTCAGCCGCGGGGACGTGTCACCACAGGGCCTCAGTCAAAAGACGCAGGCGGTTCTTGAGGTCCTGACGGACCGCTTACAGGAGTTCAGCCTCGCCTGGACCGATGTGACGGCCGTCGAGCTGTACACCGTTCACAATGTACACCCGCTACTGGAAACGGAGGTTCTGCCCGGCCTGGTCAGCGGGGGGCATCACGGCCTGCGCTGGCACTACGCCCGTCCGCCGGTCACCGAGGTCGAGGTCGAGATGGGCGCGCAGGGAGTCTATCAGGAGTTGATCTTGCCGGGATAACCGGAAGTTGGCCAGCTTGATGCGGCAGGCAGGTCTACGCCGCGCCAGCCACCCCGTCAGGGTCACGCCTCATCCGGCAAATACGCGATGGCCTCGACTTCCAGCAGGAGGTCTTCAAACGCCAGGGCGGCAACCTGGACACCCGTACTGGCCGGATTGAACTGGGTGAAGTATTCCCGCCGGACCGCGAAATACTCCTCATAGTTCTCGATATTGGTGGTGAAATAACTCGTCATTTTCACCACGTTATCGAAGCTCGCGCCCGCCTGCTCCAAAACCGTTTTCATATTCTCAAAGACCTGTCGCGTCTGTGCCCCCAAGTCACCCTTGCCAACGACTCGACCGTCGGAATCGACCGCGACCTGGCCCGAGAGAAACAAGAGGTTGCCGATCTTCAGTCCTTGTGAGAGCGGAAAGTTTTCGTCCCATTTCCAACCCGGATCAATAATGTGCGGCGTAATCATCGGCTCTACCCTCCTGTCCGTATGCGTTCATTTTCCATTGGCTCGCGCGGCACGCACCCGCTGTGTCGCGGTTTCGTCAACAGTGTGTGAAATCGGGTCAATCACAACCCCATAATCTCGCTCGGCTCCTTCAATCGAGACGTATTCGTTTCTCACATCGGCCAGGACCGCGGCGGGGTCGCGCGTGAGCGGGTCACCCCAACCGCCACCACCACAGCTCTGAAAAAACAGGACGTCTCCCCGCTCCGAGGGCTCAAGAAACGCTACGTCGGTGACGGTCCGCGCCTGTTCGCTGTCATGGTGGACAACGGCATAATTCCCCACCCCGTCCTGCCCTCCGCAGTAGCCCTGCAAGGTGTGGCGGGCACCCTGGACCCAGATATTCAGATAGATGGGCGAGTCGGTCTGGTAGGCCATACGCTTCATGCTATAGGCCGGAGCGCCGCGCCACTGACCCGCCGCGGCCGAGTCCGTGGTGTACTCGCCTTCCAAATACAGGAAAGGATACTGGATCTCGGTCATTTCGACCGAAGCCAGCTGGAGGGCGCAGAACAGCGCCGACCAACCGCCCCAGCCATCGACTCCATAGCTTCCTCCGGAGCTGATGGGCGAGGCGTGATAGTCATAGCTGATGAAAAAATTCTTTGTGCGGGGGTCCTCACCGTGCGTCCAGAGCATGCTCAGGTCTATGCTGGTGGTGCCAACCCGTTCGGGCACAATTTTTCCCAAGGCCTGCATGACCGCTTCTCCGATCGTGCAGCCGATGCAGATGGTGGCATATCCGGCCGCGGCCGGCGAATGGGGATTCACCACCGAGCCCTCTGGCAGGACGACCCGAATCGGCCGGAAAAATCCTGAATTGATGGGCACTTCCGGGCATACCGCGGAAAAGCAACCGTATACGTAGGAAATGGTATTCCCCACGACGCTGTTAATAACCCCCGGGCTCTGGGCGTGGGTACCAGTGAAATCAACGACCACTTCACCCTCTTTCACTTCAATGCAGACATCCACATTGATGTTCTCGTTGCCGCGAAAGTCCTGATCCAAGAGGCTACGGCCGGTATAAGCACCCTTGGGCCATTGGGCGATGGCATTGCGAAATTTCTTCTCGCTGTAGTCGAAGGTGTACTGGACGCCCTCCTGAACGGTCGCCAGGCCGTATTTATCGACCACCGCCCGAATACGCTCTTCACCTATTTTGCAGGCACCGATCATGGCGTTGATGTCGGCGATGGCGATATCGGGTAAGCGATTGTTTGCCTTCAGCAAGTCCCAAACGTCCCGCCGCCGTTCGCCCTTTTCAAACACCTTGACCGGAGGAAAGCGAAAGCCTTCCTGCCAGACTTCCTCGGCCTCGGCGTTGAGCCCACCCGGCACCGGACCGCCGACATCCAGCATATGCGCACGCACCGAGGCAAAGAAGACCGGTTTGTTATTGCAGAAGACGGGCAGGATGATGGTGTAGTCGCCGATATGGGTCCCACCAAAAAACGGGTCACAGGCCAGGATCACATCGCCGTCGTTTAAGTCGCCGCGGAAGAACCGGATACAGGCTTCGACCGAGGTCAGGCAGGCGTAGATATGCACCGGCACCGCATCTCCCCGAGATACCAGCCCGACCTGTTTGCCGTCGTAGGAAAACACGCCGGCCGAACAATCATGGGCTTCGTTGAAAATCGGCGAGACCGAAGCCCTGACCATGGTCTTGATGATTTCTTCCGCAACCGACTCGAAATACTCCCGGATGATCTCCGCGGTGATTGGGGTAATCATGAGATTGCTCCTGTCTGACGCATATGCACTCGTCGATTCAAGTCTGCGATCAGCGACGCCTTTCGTCTGGGGCTTCCGCTTGCGCACGGCTGGTGTATCCGCCACCAGTCGTGCGTAAGGTCAAGACCCCGCTCGCAAGGCGCCGGTCGGCGCAGAAGGTATCAACGGATAGTTCCGCGTCTTCCGTCTGGATACTGAAGATCGGACGTATATCCGGGCCTGTCTCAGCGGACGGTCCGTTGAGACAGGCCGTTACAGAGGCTGGTTGGCGGAGCGCTACCTTGACCTCGGAAGCCGGTGCGCCGCGCCCGTCCTCAGCGACCCGCTCATCAGCAACGATCTCTAAACGCTCGATATATATCTCAGGAAACGCGATCTCGCATTTTTCGACCGACGGCAGCTTGCGCCGGGCCAAATAACCGGGCGGACCCCAGCCGTTTACCCCGTCCACACTCGCCGCCCCAGGATAGATCAGAGCGTCAAGCGAAAAAATCCGATACTTGGCAAAACAACAACGCACGAACGCCTGGGTGGGCATACGGGGCAGAGGCTGGCCCGTACACGCGCTGAGCGCGGCCGAAACCGCGTTGATGATCTCACTACCTGGGTGAGTCTGGCCCCAGCCGACCGCCGCGGGGTAAGCCGGACGAACGAGCGAGCCTTCTGTGGCCTGGAACCGCACGACGCGCAGGACCCCGGAATTCATGGGCAGATCGTCCCCCAGCAGACTGATCACCGGCAGCAGGCCACTCCCACAGCTCGCCCCCCAGGCACTATTCATAAACGAGGGGCTTTGGGCATCCGAGTCGGAAAAATCGAGCGTCAGCTGTCCGTCGCCCACTGCCAGTTGACAACGGACAACCGGCGAGCGCTCGGCACAGTCATGGCCCAATGTGGCCTGCCCGTGAAAAACACCCGGCGACCAGCCACGGATCCGCGTCCGGGTCGCTGCTTCCGAATAGTCCAGGGCATATTCCAGCCCTTCGACAAGAGGCTCGAAACCGTACCGGGCCAGCATACGCTGGACGCGTTCCTGCCCCAGCGCCAGGGTGGCCAGCATGGCGTCCAGCAGGCCCCGGGTCTGGTCCGGCACCCGGCTGTTGAGCAGAACGGTCTGGTGGACGTCTCTGTCCAGCCGGCCGAAGCGGGCGAGTTTGATCGGAATAATGCGCACGCCTTCGGCCCAGACTTCCAAGGCCGGCGGATTATAGCCGCCCACAATCTGACCGCCGAAGTCCGGCATACGGACCCGGACGAGGAGACAGCCCACCAGTTCCTCGGTGGCATAGACCGGCGCAAAAACCGTCAGGTCCTGGGTCTGCGTCCCGCCTCGATACGGATCGTTGGTCACCACCAGGTCGCCGGCCCGCAGATTGAACTCGTAATAATCGAGAATGGCTTGCGCGGTGAGCGCCAGGGAGGGGATGTGAAACGGGTTTTCGGCAACCACGACCTCACCCCTCGCGTTGGTGAAGGCCACGGCGTAGGCGCGTGCTTCACTGACCGTCTCGGACGGGCTGTTATGCTCCAGGGCGATGCTCATGTCGTCCACGATCGCCCGCAGATTATGACGCAGGATTTCGCGTTTGACGGGGCTTAATTTCGATCTCTGGTCCATGGGGCTTATTTGGCGACCTGGATGACATAGGTCAGGAACTGATCGAGCATGGCCTCTTGGTTCGGATAAAGGACCACGCTCGTGTTTGCTTCCTCAATAATCGCCGGGCCGGCGATCAGGTTGCCGGGCCGGATCCGCTCACCCGCGTAAATATCCGTTTCCACAAAGCCGTGCGGCTCGAAATACACCGGGCGGCGGCCTTTGCGCGCATGGCCGGCGTCCTCGTCTTCAAACGGATGGCTTTCAAAATGCAGCGGCGCCCGCACCCCGATCATGTCCAGGCGTACGCTGACGATCTCCACCGACTGCTCGGGCCGCTGAAATTTATAGATCTGTTCGTGCAGCTCGTGGAACTCCTCCAGGGTTTGCGCCAGACTAACCTCGCTCAGACGACGCGTCCGCGCCTGGATGGGCACGATCACTTCCTGGACCTGACCCTCGTAGCGAATATCGAGGAAACGCCGGACCAGCACCTCGCGGATGCGGGAGCGGTCGCCTAGCAGCACCTCGGCCTCCTGGTGCAGACGCGCCAGCACGCCGTTCAGCTCCTCCAGGTCAACACGGTCGGACTTGGCAATAAACGATTGCACTTTGGAGACTTTGAAGTTGGCGATTAAATTCCCCAGCGCGGACAGGACCGAAGCATTTTTCGGAACCAGAATGGTACGAATGCCAAGGTCGCGGACCTGCGTGCCCGCGTGGACCGGACCGGCTCCCCCGAAGGCCAACAGCGCGAAATCCCGCGGGTCCCGCCCCCGGGCCACCGACACATAGCGGATGGCGTTAATCATGCTGTTATTGGCAATGTCAAAAATTCCGCTGGCCGCCTCTTCCACACTGATGCTCATGGGCTCGGCAATATGCTGTCGGATCGCCTGATGGGCGGCGTGGCGATCCAGCGCCATGTGTCCGTCCAGAAAAGAGCCCGCGTCGAGATAGCCCAGGACAAGATCGGCGTCCGTCACCGTGGGCTCGGTTCCGCCCCGGCCATAGCAGGCCGGCCCGGGCTGGGCGCCGGCAGAGCGCGGGCCGACCCGGAGTGCCCCGGCGTCGTCGAGCCAGGCGATCGAGCCGCCGCCAGCCCCAATGGTATGAATGTCTATCAGCGGGACAGCGACTCGATAGCGGCTGATCCAGTTGTCCACACCAACCTCCGGGGTGGAATCCTTAATCAGACAGACGTCGTAACTCGTGCCGCCCATATCGGCCGTGATGATATTCTTATAACCGGACTGCTCACCTAAGAACGTCGCCGCCACCACGCCGCCCGAAGGACCGGACAAGACGGCATCCACGCCGTGCTCACGCGCAAAGCCGATGTCCATCATCCCGCCGTTGGACTGCATCAGGAATAGCCCGCCCCGAAACCCCTGGGCTTCGAGCCTGGCGGACAGCTGTTCCAGGTAGGCCCGCAGTTTCGGGCTGGTATAGGCGTTCACGACCGTGGTGCTGACCCGTTCGAACTCCCGCACCTGGGGCAGCACGTCCGAGGACAGGGTGACGAACAGGTCCGGATCAACCTCGTGGATAATGTCGCGCACGCGTCGCTCGTGGACAGGATTCACAAAGCTGAACAGCAGACACACGGCAACGGCCTCAACCCCAACACCGCGCAGGTGCTCCAGCGCCGAATACACCTCCGCCTCGTCCAGCGGCGTGACAATCCGACCGCTGGCATCAATCCGCTCGGTCACCCCCAGTCGTTTCCCGCGCTCAACAATGGGATGGGGCGGCGGCAGCCGGATATCGAACAGGCTTTCTTTATACCCGCGGCGCAGCTCGATAACGTCTCGAAATCCCTTGGTTGTGATCAGACCGATATTTGCGCCGGCAAACTCCAGCATGGTGTTCGTTACAACGGTCGTGCCGAGGACGATGGGGTCAGTCTCGGCCAGAAGCATCTGAAGAGAGATATCAAAGTAGGCCGCAATCTGTTCCAGTCCGCCAAAGACGCTAGCCGCTTCGTCGGCGGCAATCGTCGGCGTCTTCCCGCTATACATCTGCTGGTCGGTATTGACCGCCACAAAATCGGTAAAAGTCCCGCCAACATCGATTCCAATGCGATAGCCCATGGGTGCGTCTCGAATAATTCTTAGCTGAAATAAAGAGAAATACAAAAACCCATATGCCTCCCCTAGGGTACGACAGCCATTGCCTCAACTTCGATCCGGACCTCATCCGAGACAAGCCGGGCCACTTGGACCGTGGCCGAGACCGGCGGCTCACTCGGCCAATACTCGTTCCGGACCTCTTGGATGGCCAACACATCGTCCATGTCCTGAATATAGACCGTCATTTTGATGACGTCGTTCAAGGTCGCACCGGCCTCGGCAAAGATCGCTCGCATCTGCTCAAAGATGCGCCGTGTTTGCGCCTTCACATCGCCTGGGGCGACCGTGTTCCCGTTTTCGTCTCGCGCAGTCATGCCCGTTGTAAAAACAAGGTCGTGCCCCGCAGGCACCTGGATCGCCTGCGCCCAAGGCCCAAACTTGCCTGGCCGTGACCAGAACGAGGTGTTCAGGCTCTTTTTTGTACTCATTGTTTCCCTCCTTGGTTCATCGGCGGACGCGGGTGAGGATCGCTCAGTTGCTCAGCGTGAGGCTGACACCCATGATCTTGGATCCCGTCTACCGTTCCTTACCGAGCTGCTCGCGGAGCTCTCGCGTGGCCTCCTCGTCGATAGCGAGCGTTTCATCCTCGATACTACCGGTCAGGACAACTCCATACGCGACGCGTGCCTGCTCGACCGACACCCAGCGTTCAAGGACGTCACGACGCACATCTTCCGGACTGCGTTCGATCGGCGGACCATAACCGCCGCCGCCACAGTCCCGATAGCGTATGAACTCACCAGGTAACAGGTCTCCAGTAAAGATATTCGGCAACGGCATCTCGTTCCCGTCCCGGTCGATCTTCGTTGCCCAGGCTTTACTGCCGGCCTGACCGCCCCGCACCCCTTTGGCCGGAGTCTCGTAGCCTTCCATAGGAAAGGTCAATGTCACGGGATCGCCTTTCGGACCGTATTCCGCCTCAATCGCAGGCGCGCCCCGAAACCGTCCCGGTCCACCGCTGTCCTGGGCTAATTTTTCAGACTTGACGAACAACGGGTACTTCTGTTCGTCGATCTCAACACTGTCCCGGTACAGGAGGCCCGAGATGACGGCGATCCCGTAGGTCACCCAGCCGTCGCATACAGGAGAAGCCGGCCCGCCATTGCCCCCCAGGATGAGCTGGTTGACGTAGGCGGCCCCGTTGCGCCGCGTGTCCGTACCCGAGATCACGGCATAGCCCGCGTTTTGGGCAACCCCGCCTTCCGCGGCGCCCCAGCCATCACCGAGTTCGGCAAAAGCTGACTGGGAGATGACCACCAATCGGTTGGCCGGATTTGTGGTCGCGAGTGAGCAAGAATGCGGAAAGCGCGGAATACCGACCACACACCCTTCCCGGAGCTTGACGTGTATACGCCGGAAGCTGCCGGCATTATGGGGGACGTCAGGGTCCAGCGCGCTAAAGATACCCTGCATGACGCTCGATATCGAACAGGCCTCCGACGAGTTCGCCCCGCCAGCCACGTTGTCCGGGTTGTCGCGGAGATCGACTTCAATCCGACCCTCCTGCGTATCGATGGCAATTTCGACCTTGAGCGGGAGGCCATCGGGCAGGCCTGGAAACGGGTCGTGCCGACCAGTCCCGATCACATCGCCCTTTGGTAGCTGCCGGATGGCGTGTATCATGCGCCGTTCCGAATAATCCAACCACTCGTGAACGAACGTCCTGATCGTCTCGGAGCCGTACTTGGCGACAAGGTCCTGAATCTTACGCTCCCCAACCCGGGCCGCGCCTACCATCGCCAGATAGTCACCATACCACTGCTCGGGAACACGGATACGCCGGCGACACAAACGGATAATGTCGTCGATATTTGCGTAGGCGCGTTGAACGCGGACGCAGGGGAAGAGCAACGCCCCCTCTTCATAGACGTCGCGCGCCGCCGGCATATATGAGGTGGGCAAGGCATTGCCGATATCGGACAGGTGGGCCTTGGCAACCGCCGTGAACAGATGCTGCCCCTCGCAGAAAACGGGCACGAGGATGGTGTGATCTGCGGGATGGGAGTTCCCCAAGTACGGGTCGTTATGCAAAAAGGCATCGCCCTCGGCAAGATCGGGATGCAACTCGCACATGGCCTGGGCCTGAAGATGGGAGCCGTAGATATGAGCCGGCAACCCTTCTGCTGCGGCCAGGAGCTCGTGCCGGCCCGTCACACTGGTTGTGATTGAGCACGAAAAATCACGCGCAATACTGATCGTAGCCGAGCGCCCGGCCCGGAGCAGGGTTTGGGTCATCTCGCGCACAATCGCTTCAAAGCGATTTGCCAGCACGGCGAGCAAGGTCGGATCAAGTACTGTCTTCTGCACCTCTCGACTGAGCGTCTGCGCTGCCATCCATGCCGCCTTTCTCATACGCCAATCAGGGTATGCTGATGAGGTAGTT
The DNA here is from genome assembly GCA_965243855.1 of uncultured Binatia bacterium (SeqCode). Lineage (GTDB taxonomy): Bacteria > Desulfobacterota > Binatia > Bin18 > Bin18 > Bin18. The sequence goes on from CBDEWE010000003.1 coordinate 2,540,353, forward strand.
ATTCAGCGGCGCCACCTGGGCGACGCTGTGTGGGTAGAGCACTATCGTCGTCGTTGGCTCCTCGATGATCGCTGGGCCGTGGAGCTGCATGCCGGGCTCAAGCGTGGAGCCCAAGTACAGCGGAGTATCGGTGCGACCCTGACCTGCGAAATACACACTCCGGTGCGCATGGGGGATTGCCTCCCGCGGTGTATCCCGCGCAGGCGGCCGGTCTGGTTGAATCCGATCCAGGAGCCCGGTCAAACGGCCCTTCCAGTACAGGCATTCGACCTCGGCCCCTTCTTCTTTAACGGCAAAAACGCGCTCGTGCACCCGATGGAAGCCTTGGACCAGGGCTGCTACGTCGCGCGGCCCATCAAAGCGGTCCTTTTCCAAGGGAATCTCGAGTTCCCAGACCTGAGTGGGATAGCGGGCTTCAACAAAGAAGTCCCGCTTAAAATTGCGGAGGCCCCGCCCCCGCAGCTCCGACTCAAGGGTATCCATTTCGGCGTGCAGAGACTGTAAGGCCGCATTCACCTCGGTGTAGGCGAAATCATCTGTCACAGCCAGTCTACTCAGACTGAACTCAGCGACAATGTCCGAGTACTGTGCGCCGCAGGCGCTGAGCGCACCCGCGGTCCGGGGGACGAGCACCTGAGGACAGCCCAGGGCTTGGGCAATAGAGACAATATTCAGTCCGGCGGCTCCTCCCCCAGCGACAAGCAGGGTCTCGCGCGGGTCAATCCCTTCGTTCACTGAAATCTCCTGGATCGCCTGCACCATGGCCTCACCGGCAATAGTCAGAATAGCCTGGGCGGCTTGGTCGGTCGTCTGCTCCAGCGGCTCGGCAATGGTTCCAACGGCGTGCCGCGCGGCCTCCGTATCCAGTTGCATCTGGCCTCCCAGGAAGTAAGCGGGATTCAAGTAGCCAAGCACCAGGGCCGCATCCGTGACCGTCGGCCGTGCTCCCCCCCGTCCGTAGCAGGCCGGACCGGGCTCAGCGCCTGCACTGTGTGGGCCAATACGGAGCAGCCCACCGGGGTCGATCCAGGCGATTGAGCCGCCGCCGGCGCCAATGCTCCGGACGTCAACGGACGAGAGGCCGGTCATGTGTCCAACCCACTGACCACCGAGCCAGGTTTCACGCGTGGCCTTTATCAGGCTATCCCGCACCAGACTGACGTCGAAGCTCGTCCCACCCGTATCACACGTGATGACATCTCGGCTGCCAACTTCAGCCTGCGCGTAATGCAGCGCAGCCACCGGTGCAAGCGCGGGACCCGAGCGGATAGTATTGATAGGACGCTCCGCCAGCTCCTGAATGGGCATGACGCCACCGGACGATGTTGCGCCGAGGATCTCGCCACGAAAGCCAGCGCGACTCACATCCTGAGCAATCTCACGCAGATGGCGCTGCATGAGCGGTTTGAGTGAGGCATCGATGACGGTTGCCGAGGCCCGACGATATTCACGAATAATCGGGTTGAGCCGGGATGAGAGCGTATAGGCAACCCCCGGCAGTTCCTCCTCAATCAACCTGCCCAGAGCCGCTTCGTGGGCTGGGTTGACAATGGACCAGACCAGACAGACACCAATCGCCTCAATCTGATGCGCACGGAGGCGCTTCAGAATACTGCGCGCATGCTCCACATCGAGCGGGACAACAACCTCTCCCTCCGCATTCACCCGCTCCCGTATTTCAAAGGTGAGACGCCGCGGGACATAGGGTTCCGGGTAGGGTGCCGTGAAGTCATAGGCATTGGTCTTGCCGCCCTCGCGGAGCACCAGAATGTCAGGAAAGCCCTCAGTTGTCAGAAATGCCGTCTTGCCGGTCTTCCCCTCGACCACGGCGTTCGTCGCGGTGGTCGTCCCATAGATAAAGAGGTCGGCCTGGCTGAGCAGGGTGGACACGTCAGGCTCGCCAAGCTGCTGGGCCACGACGGTCAGGCCCTGCTCCATACCGTGAAAGAGCCGCTCTCGGGTAGTGAGGCCCTTCCCGATCGTCATGCGCCCCGTGTTGTCAGCGACAACAACATCGGTAAACGTGCCACCAACGTCGATAGCAATCCGATAACCCATGGGCAACCCAAAACGATACTGAGCAGAAACGCCGGATAAGTCCGGGCATTATACTCTCAGTCTTCCAGATATCCAGCGCTACCTGTATATCCCACTGTTTTTGGTAAAGCGCGACTTCCTGATTTGACTACTGTGACCCCCTTTACCGAATCCACGGTCGAAGATGCCGCCCTGGCCTGGCTCGAAAGCCTCGGCTGGAGCATCGCCCACGGTTCCAATATCGCTTGGGATACTCGGTCCGCTTGAAGTGAGGACAACAGGGTCATATCACGCGGCAAGAACGTTGATATCTCGGCACTCGATCAGGCGCTGGTCCGCCGTGAAAAGGGTCAGATCAAATATCTTTGCAGTGGCGGCGATGAGACGGTCCGCGGGGTCGCGATGCGGAAGATTGATGGACGCGCTCACTAGCACCACATCCATCGTTAGGGGAATTTCTGAGACCGGACTTTCGGACATTGCCTTGCGCAACCATCTCGGCCCGTCCGGTTCCAGGACGAGCCGCTCCCGCTCGGCCAGCAGCAGAGTCTCCCACAAGCTGATAGACGCAAGGTGCAGCGCCGTCCCGCGCGCGGTTAGGGTGCGACATTTACGGGGTTGTCTTCCCAGGGATATCGACCAAAACCTCCCAGTCGTCCGGCGCGGCGGCGGGCTCGACCAGGTCGCCGATGATGGCGCCCCGTCCCCGCATGGCGCCCAGCCAGGCATCGGAGGGAGCCTTTGTCGGAGGGATGATCTCGGCGACCGGCTTGCCGAAACGGGTTATCAGGACCGGCTGTCCCGTTCTGCCAACACGGTTAAGGACGGCCAAGCATGTGGCCTTGAATTTCGAAATTTGAATTTCTTCCATAATCGAATCGTACCGTGGTATCAGACCATGGTCCATTACTTTGGTCATCAGCATCATGAGGGCTGGCTGAACACATGACCGGATTTGTATAATCCACCGTCGAAGCCGCCGCCCTGGTTTGGCTCGAAAATCTCAACTGAAACACCGCCCACGAACTGGACCATGCCCGATACGCCGGGCGCAGAGCGTGGTGAATACGGAATGGTGGTGCTGGAACGACCATGAGCGCCTTGACCTCCACATATAAACGCGCGATGGTTCTGGAACTGACACAGTCGGAGGGAAGCCAATGACCACGGTCGGCACGGGCAAAATGGTTGGCGCCCAGGTGAAACGGGTCGAAGACCCGCGGGTGCTGTTGGGTCAAAGCCAGTATGTCGATGATATCCATCTGCCCGGCACCCTCGGGGTCGCATTTGTCCGCAGCCCCTACCCGCATGCCCGGCTGCTCACGGTCGATGTCAGCGCCGCTCAAGCGTATCCAGGGGTGGAGGCGGTCTTGACCGGGGCGGATGTTGCCCAGGCGATCCGTCCCTTGCGCGTGGAGTATGATCCGGCCAAGGCCCCGAAACATAAACCGTGCAACTGGTCGGTGTTAGCCCTGGACAAAGTCCATTTCGTGGGAGAACCCGTAGCGGTCGTGGTGGCCTCGGACCGCTACACGGCAGAAGATGCCGCGGCTCGCGTGACAGCCGAGTATGAGCCCCTGGAGGTTGTGCGCGATATAGAACAGGCCATGGAACCGGACGCCCCGCTCATCCATGAGGAATGGGGCGACAATCTCATGCAGTCGGTGGACATGGAGGCCGGCGCGATTGCTCAGGCATTTCAATCGGCAGACTGCATCGTAGCCGAGCGCTTTGCGACCGGCCGGCATGTGGCCCTGCCCATGGAAGCTCGTGGCTGTCTGGCCCACTATGAGCCAGCCTTGAGCTCCCTGACACTGTGGTCCTCGACCCAGGTGCCGCATCTGATGCGCGCCCACCTGGCCCGTCTGCTGGACTTTCCCGAGCACCATATTCGGGTCATTGCCCCGGATGTCGGCGGGGGGTTTGGACCGAAAGCCTATGTCTATCCCGAGGAAGTCCTGCTGACCTTTCTTGCCAAGCATGTTGGCCGCCCTGTCAAATGGATCGAAGACCGACGCGAAAACCTGTCCGCCTCGACCTTGCAGGCCAAGCAGCAAGTCGTACAGGCGGAACTCGCCCTGACCAAGGAGGGGACTATTCTGGGGGTGAAGGGGCGTTTTATCTGCGACGTGGGCGCGTACTCGGCCTATCCGTGGGGCTCCGCCCTGGAGGCCGGCATGGCGGCTTCGGCCTTCCCCGGAGGCCCCTATAAGGTCCCGGCCTTCCGCTGCGAGGCCCTCTCGGTTGTCACCAACAAGGTGACGAGTGGAGCCTATCGTGGGGTGGGCTTGCCGGTCAGCATCCTGGTCATGGAACGTCTGCTCGACCTGGGGGCACAGAAACTGGGGCTCGACCCGGCCGAACTGCGTCTGCGCAATATGATCCGCAAGGAGGAACATCCCTATCAGATCGTCACCGGGGTTGAGATTGAAAGCGGCAGTCACCGGGAGGCCCTGCAAAAGGCCCTGGATATGCTCGACTACCAGGCTTTCCGGGTCGAGCAGCAGCAGGCGAGACAGCATGGCCGCTACCTCGGCGTTGGCCTGGGCTGTTATGTCGAGAGCTCGTCCTATAGCTATCGCAGTTTCGAGCCGGTCGGCATCACTTGGGGTGGCTACGAATCGGCCACCGTGCGCATAGACGCGAACGGTAAGGTCACCGTCCTGGTCGGCACCCACTCGCACGGCCAGGGCCATGAGACGACGTTCGCCCAGGTTGCGGCAGACGAACTGGGCGTGCCCGTGGCCGACGTCAGAGTGATCCAGGGAGATACCACGACCGTTCCGCACGGCTGGGGGACGTGGGCCAGCCGTAGCGCCGTGCTCGGCGGCGGCGCCATTATCCAGGCGTCGGGCCGGCTGCGGGAGAAAATTCTGCGTACGGCCTCACGCCTGAGTGAAGTGCCACAAGATGATCTTGAGCTGGCCGAGGGGCTGGTCCGGCGCAAGACGGACGGCCTGGTACTCATGCCCCTCCAGGACATCGCCCACCTGCTGGTTGTTCAGGCACCGGCAGGTCTGCCGGAAGACGAAGAACCGGGCTTGGAGGCGACGGCGCACTACACCCCACCGCCCTGGACCCACGCCAACGCCACGGTTCTGGTGACGGTCGAGGTGGACATCGAAACCGGCTCTGTCCGGCTGCTGCGTCTGATTGTGGTCGAAGACTGCGGCACAATAATCAACCCGTTGGTGGTTGACGGACAGATTCAGGGTGGCGTGGCTCAGGGGATCGGCTCGGCCCTGTACGAGCAGACGGTGTACGACGACAACGGGCAACTGCTGACGGGGACGCTGATGGACTATCTGGCCCCCACCGCGGTGGACGTCCCTCGGGTCGAAATCGGACATATAGAAACCCCCGCCCCGAACACGCCGCGCGGCATCAAGGGCATGGGCGAAGGCGGGGCCATTTCCCCGCCGGCAGCCATCGCCAACGCCGTGGCGGACGCTCTGGCACCGTTGGGGGTACGGGTCAACGAGATTCCGCTCACCCCGGAACGGGTTCTCGCCCTGATTGACCAAGCACGTGCATGAGACAGGTGATAAGGGAGAGCCAGAGGAGGAGCATATGCGTCTAGGCCTCACTCTCACGGGCGACCAGCTGACAATGGCAGATATCGTCCGTTTTGCGTGTCAGGCTGAGGAGGCACGTTTCGATTCGGTATGGGTAACCGAGGCCTGGCGCGAGGCTTTCGTTCCCCTGACCGCTATCGCCATGCAGACGAACAGGGTACGCATTGGCACTGCCATCGCCCTGACCATGGCGCGCAGCCCCGTTCTTATGGAGCTGGCGGCAACGGCCGTGGATGAAATTGCCGAGGGCCGCCTTATTCTTGGCATTGGCCCCGGCCCCAAGGCCTGGAACGAAAACTGGCACGCCGTGCGGTTCTACCCCCCGGCCGCGTATGTCCGCGAGTATACGGAAGTCTTGCGCCTGATGTGGACCGCCCACTCAGGAAAGAGCGTAGACTACCAGGGCAAGTATCTCCAGATCCGTGAGTATCAACGCTTTTACCGTCCCTACCGGGATCGAATCCCCATCTATTTTGGAGCGGTCATGCCCAAATTCCTCCGAGTCACGGGGGCGGTCGCTGACGGCCTGTGTGTTGCTGCCTGCAATACTCCCCGCTACATCGCCGATGTCGCGCACCGCTATATGGCCGAGGGGATGCAAGAAAGCCAGCGAGAGGCGGGCACGGTGGGCTGCATGAGTTTGGTCATCTGTGCCGTTGATAAGGATAGAGAGAAAGCCAGAGACAGGGCGAAGCGGCAGATCGCCTTTTACACGACTTTCCCCTACTACGATATTGTGTTGGACCAGCACGATCTCGCTGAGGAAAAAACGCGCATTCGTGAGGCCTGGGCACGGAACGACACTACGGGGATGGTTGCCAGTGTCAGCGACCGGATGGTGGACCTCATCTCCATTGCCGGTACGCCACAGGAATGCCGCCAGGCCCTCTCCCGCTACGATGGTATAGCCGACGAGGTGTCCCTCTACTCGCCCAGTTTTGGGCTCAGCCGTGAGGAGGTGCTCATAAATCACGAGGCTATCCTGGAAGCCTTTGGTCGCTAAACAGGAAAGCCAGCAACAGGGCTGTCAAGGGGTCGCCGTACGCTTCCGCTCATCAACCGTCGGTCTTCATCTTGAACCGAAAGTCGCAGTAATTGGCGCCCTTCATGATCGTTTGCGTCCGGGTCATGGTGACTCCAGGACCTCCCACCGCTTCGATATCCACGTCCATCTCGCACGTCAGCAGCGCGCCGAGTTCGGGTTCTCCCAGTTGCCGGAAAAAATCCGCGTAGCGGCAGCTGGTGATATTAAACTCCCAGGCGTCCGGTGTCTGCTTGAGCACCTCAAGGTCCACATCGCCGCCGACCTGCTTAAAGAGGGCCTTATTAAAGGCGTCCCATTTCTGCCGAGGGCTGCCGGAGAGCTGATCCCCAATGTCCTGGAAGAGCTTTTCCGACCACTCCCGGAGCGCCTGGCTGGCAATCCGGTTCGCTTGCTCCTCCCCCAGCTCAGCCCGAAAGGCGCGGAGCATGGCACGAGCACCTGAGCTTGAATCTTGACCTTTTCAAGCAGAGAAAGGCCAGTCTTGCCAAACGCAGGCTCAAAAATGTCCGTAGTGGTGTCTTCTGGCTGCGCGGTTGTCTTCAGACCATCCGTACCTGCCATAGCGTCCCTCCTTCGCTAATGAGCCACAGACAAAAACAATTTGATTACGCCAGCACCAAAACAAACTCTCAGGCGATATGTCAAGTCGCTTCCCTTGATTTGCTCATTGACACAATCGATTTGAAAGACACTGGTCAAAGGAATACCCCGAGCGGGACACGGGCGTGAACGGGAGGGACGCAAAGGCCCCCACCCCGCCCGAGAGGGGCGTTTTTTTATCCCTCCTCGGAGGGGTGGCCCAAAGGACCGGGGTGGGTTGTCTCGGGCCTGCCGGCGCCACGGAACCCACCCCGCCGCTCCGCGGCACCCCTCCCAAGAGGGGATTTTCGGATGCCCTCCCCATGGATTCCCGGTCTCTGCAAAACTGTCGTGTACTCAGCCTCACGTCCGGGGGCGGGGGAATGCCGGGCCGTTGTCAAGACTACAAGCAGACCCAATTCGGGATTCTGCTTGACATGAGACTGGCGGTCGGAGTATCCACGAGGAAATACCACAGGCCGTGGGCATAGGGAGGGATTGCCATGCAAACTGCTACGGAGAACAGACGCTGGTCAAAGGAATACCCCGAGCTGGGGACGGGACCCGTGCCGGCGGAATCGTGCATTTCCCCGGAGTATTTTGAGCTTGAACGCGAACGGGTCTTTCGCCGCACCTGGCTCAACGTGGGCCGCGTCGATGATATTCCCAACGCGGGCGACTTTTTCGTGCGCGAACTGGCGGTGTGTAAAACCTCGATTCTGGTCATCCGCGGCAAGGACGGCGTCATCCGTGGCTTTCACAATGTCTGCTCGCACCGTAGCAACAAGCTGGTCTGGGAAGAGCGCGGGACCTGCCGTGGGGCCTTAGCCTGCCATTTTCATAGCTGGGGGTATAACGCCCAGGGGCAACTCACCGGCGTCCCGGACGAAGAGAACTTCCACGATATCAATAAGAGCGAGCTGGGACTCACCCCGGTGACCACCGACATCTGGGAAGGGTTTATCTTCGTCCATCTGGGCTCACAGCCCCAAGAGACGCTCACCGACTACCTGGGCGGCGTGGCTGACCAGTTGAAAGGGGCCGCCTTCCATAAACGCACCCACACCCACACGTATAAAGTCGAAGAGAACGCCAACTGGAAGGTTGCCCTGGACGCTCAGAACGAAGCCTATCACCTGCCCTTCCAGCATCGCTACTCCTTTCCTGGGATGTTCGTCCTCAAAGACAACCGCTATCTGCGTCTCTCCGGCGTGAAGCTGTATAATCACCACGCGGTCTGGTCGACCACCTATAATTCAGAAAGCACCCCGACGCCGACCGGCGCGCTCATGAACCAGCTCAATACGGCCACCACCAACAGCCGCCTGCCCATGCTGGGGGATTTTGACTTTTTTGTGATTTTTCCCAATTTTGTCATTCTCCAGTTCCGGGGCATCGAAGACGACTACTACATGACCTATAATTTCTGGCCGCTGGCGGTGGATCGCTGCATCTGGGAGATCAAATTTCATTTTCCGCCCGCCGAAACGGCGAGCCAGCGACTCAGCCAGGAGTACCTCAAACACCGTATCTGTGACGTGCTCCAGGAGGACGCCGTGGCGCATGAGACCCTGCAAGCTGGTCTGACCTCGCGGGCGAAAACACATCTTATCCTCCAGGATGATGAGATCCAGATTCGGCAGTTTCACAAAGTGTTGGAAGACTATATGGGGTTCTTCAACGGACGGGGGCACTGATGGCCGAAGTGCCCCTGCCGGAGTCGTTTCAGAGCCTTGAGCCGTTCAGCGGCTGGGCTCTGGCCACAGAGCGCGAGCGACGCGCCAAACGTCTGTCCAGCAGTATGGAGGATATTCAGGCGTTCTACGACGCGCTCTTTCCTCAACTGGAAGCCGTGGTTGCCTATCTCGACCAATTTCCGCTTGACCAACTCCCCGCAGAGGCGCAGCCGCTCTACTATCTGACGCTGTCGCTGGTGGAAGTCACCAGCGCCGTAGAACTGTATCACAATCCCCATATCTTTGAGGCCATTGAGCCCACCCGCTTCCGGCGAGTGGAGTAACGCTCCCACGAACGGTTTTTATCAGAACGGTTTTTATCAGAAAGGAGCAGCGGCCATGGCTGGGCAATTAGACGCAAGGGTAGCGCTGGTAACTGGTGGCGGCTCGGGTATTGGACGCGCTTCGGCGGTGGTTTTTGCCAGAGAAGGCGCCAAGGTCGTTGTTACCGACGTGGATGAGGACGGCGGACAGGAGACGGTCCGTCTGATCGAGGCGGCCAGAGGAACGGCAATGTTCGTTCGTGCCGATGTCTCCCAGGCGGCGGAGGTGGCCGCCCTGGTCGAGCAGACCGTGAGCACCTATGGCCGTTTGGACTACGCCTTGAACAACGCCGGTATCCAGGGGGACATCAAGCAGACCGCCGAGTGCAGCCAGGAGAACTGGGACCGGATTATTGCGACCAACCTGACCGGTGTGTGGTTATGCATGAAACACGAGATTCCGCACATGTTGAACCAGGGCGGGGGCGCGATCGTCAACACCTCCTCGAACTTTGGGCTGGTGGGATCGAACGGAATGCCGGCCTATTCGGCCAGCAAACACGGCGTCCTCGGCCTGACGAAAACCGCGGCTCTGGAGTATGCCAAGTCCGGCATTCGGGTTAACGCCGTCTGCCCAGGACCGGTTCAGACACCGCTGGTCGATAAGGTCCTGGCCGCCCAGCCCGAGCTGGGAGACCAGATCATCAAAGCCATCGAGGCCAGGGAGCCGGTTGGTCGCATGGGGCAACCGGAGGAGATTGCCGAGGCCGTTGTCTGGTTGTGTTCCGACGCGGCCTCTTTTGTGACCGGAACGGCCATGTCCGTGGATGGTGGCTTTGTCACGCAGTAGCGGAACAATCAGGAGAGTGAGCCATGTCCAGCCAAGCGACGAGTCACTATGCCACCATCAACGGCCTCAGGCTACATTATGTGGAGTGGGGCGATACGCAGGCAACGCCTATAGTCTGTCTGCACGGTTTACGGGCCTACGGCCACTGGTTCGATGAGTTGGCCGTGGTCGTGAGCGACCGGTATCGGATCCTGGCCCCGGACCAGCGCGGACGAGGTGAGACCGACTGGGCGGCGGACGGCGACTACACGCGGGAAGCCTACGTCTCGGATGTGGAGGCCTTTGTCGAGACGCTTCAACTCGGCAGGTTCATCCTGATTGGCCACTCGATGGGCGGTCTCAACGCCATCCACTACGCCGCGCGGCACCCCGAGCGGGTGCTGGCGCTGGGCATCCTGGACATCGGCCCGGAGATTGACCCCGCTGGCATGCAGCGCATACGCTCCGAGCTGGGGGAGACGCCGGCGGGGTTTGACTCCTGGCAGGCGGCCAAGGCGTTTCTGCAGATGCGCCACCCCAAAGCCTCGGAGGAAAACCGCCAGACGCGTCTCACCTGGATGCTCAAAGAGGGCGCGGACGGCAGGATAGCGTGGCGGATAGACCAGGCCATTTTCGATCCGAACCTGAAGCCCGACGATCCGCAGCAGACCTGGGACCTTTTGAGTCAGATTCGCTGCCCGACCCTGATCCTGCGCGGTGGAGAGTCGGACGTGCTGAGCGTTGACACGTGTCAAAAAATGCTTACCCGTATCCCGGACGGTCAGTGGGTCGATATTCCCGGCGCGGGTCATATGGTGCTTGAGGATAATCCCGAGGCGTGCAACGCGGCGCTGCTCGACTTCTTCAAACGTTAGGAGAATCTATGGCTGCACCGCTCGCCCTTCAGGACTTCTCAAAAACGCGCCAGGACCTGCTGCACGCCAGGCATCTGCCGGGCGAGTTTTACACTTCAGCCGAGATTTTCCAAAAAGAGATCGAACAGATCTTCATGAAAGACTGGCTGTGCGTTGGCCGGGTCGAGCAATACGCCAAGCCGGGCGACTACCGCGCCCTGCGGATTGCCGGCGAACCCGTCGTTATCTGTCAGGATAAGAGCGGCAGGCTGCACGCCTTTGCCAATGTGTGTCAGCATCGTGGTGTAGAAGTTGTCCGGGGTGAAGGGAATACCCAGGAGTTCAGCTGTCCGTATCACGCTTGGACGTACGGTCTGAACGGCGAGCTGACCGGTGCGCCCTATAGTACGGAGGTCGCCACCTTCGACTGGAAGTCCTGCCGTTTGCCCACGGTTCAACTCGACACCTGGGCGGGTTATATCTTCATTAACTTCGACCCCGAGGCGGAGAGCCTGGCCTCCTATCTCGCCGTTGACCGCGTGCAGGAAGCCGCCGGGTTTTTACATGCCGAAGACACCCGCATCGCCGACGAATACATCTTTGAGCTGGACTGCAACTGGAAGTTTATCCCGGAAAACCTGATGGACATTTATCACGTCGGCGTGATTCACGGCTCGTCTTTCGGCAAGGTCTTTCCCGTAGACAAATTTCCGTTCTACCTGACCCCACACGGCTATCATTCGGAGTACGAGAGCCTGACCATGGCCCCGGATGGCGCCTGGCTGTTTGGCAAGGCCATGCCCTGGCTGGAGCAGAAGTCGCAGTCCTTTGCCTTCACCATATTCATCCGGCCAAGTTTCAATATGTTTGCCCGGCCCGACATGCTCCAGCCGTGGTTCTGTCATCCCATCGCGCCGGACAAAACGCGCATTACCATCCTGACCCAATACCCGGACGAGTGGTTTGAGCAGCCAGCCTTCGAGGCCAAGAACACGGTAGTCAAGGATTTCATCCGGCTGGTCGCCGGCGAAGACAAGGAGATGATGCTCTCGCTCCAGAACGGCGTCGGCTCCCGCAACTTCCGCCCCGGTCCGACCATGGGTCTCGAAAAAGCCATCCACCATTTGCTGAACTCCTATCTCGATCGCATGTTCGGAGCGGAGGCGGCGGGGTGACGCCATCGCTTCACCGCTATATTCTGGGTAGGCGCTAACGCGCCATCACACGCATCGGGATGGGAGGCGAGCATGGAGCACGAGCGTTTCAGTTATTCACCGATTGTCGACCGCAAACCGCTCCGGTTTCCGAACGGCGCTCGCGTCGCGGTCTGGGTGATTCCGAACATCGAGCACTTTCACTTCGACAAGCCCGCGACCTCAATCACGCCGGTTACGGCGCATCTGAAGCCCGACGTGCTGAACTACTCCTGGCGCGATTACGGCGTGCGGGTCGGCATCTGGCGCATGATGGAAGTGATGGATCAATACCAGGTGCCGGGTACGGTCGCCCTGAATTCGGAGGTCTGTGCGCACTATCCGCAGATCATCGAGGCCGGCAATCAGCGGCACTGGGAGTGGATGGGACACGGCACGACGAATTCGGTGCTCCTCAACGAGCAACCCGAGGCCGAGGAACGGGCGCTGATCCGGGACGTGGTAGACACCATCCGGTCGGCAACCGGGACCGCCCCCAAAGGCTGGCTAAGCCCGGCGCTGAGCGAATCCTACCGGACGCCAGACCTGCTGGCGGAGCATGGAATCGAGTACGTCTGCAACTGGGTGAATGACGAGCAGCCCTACCCGATGCGGGTCGCACAGGGACGCTTGCTCTCAATGCCTTATTCGGTCGAGATCAATGACATCCCGGCCTTCCTTGAGCGTGGCATGTCAGCGGAAGAGTTCTACCAGATGATCGTGGATCAGTTCGACGTGCTGTACGAGGACGGGGCCAAGACCGGGCGGGTCATGGCGATCTGTCTGCATCCCTTCCTGATCGGCCATCCCTTTCGCAGCAAATACTTCGCCAAGGCACTCGCCCACATCACCCAGCGGGAAGAGGTATGGATTGCGAAGGGCGGAGAGATCGCAGACTGGTATACGACTCACTATCTGGAATAGGGTCGATAGGGAGGAGCAAGCGTGAAATTCGACGTCTTTCTTCCGAACGGTAGAAGCCAAAGATCTGCGCTCTAGGTTCGGAGAGCCGGGCAGACCGGAGAGGCTCACCAGTCTCAGGTCAGATTATAGAATTGAATAGCACTGTCGGCGAGGACCTGCCGCTTGTGTTTCTCCGAAAGTTTGTCGGCAATCATGGCCGGAGCACCGGGGAAGAAGCCGTCGGGATGGGGATAGTCCGTGGCCCAGAGTATCTTGTGCGGTCCGAGATACTCGGCCAGATAGGGTAAGCTGGCTTCGACCGGCTCAAAGGAAATCCAGCATTGGCGGTGGAAATACTCGCTCGGTCGCATCCGTAGCGAGGAGTCGTCGAACACGTCGCCATCCTGAAAGTGCCGGTCCATGCGATCCAACCACCCGGCAATCCAGCCGCCACCCGATTCGAGAAAAGCAATCCGCACTTTGGGATAGCGCTCGCAGACACCGCCCCAGATCACACTCAAACAACCCAACATCATCTCCATGGTGTGCGACACGATATGTTTGGCTCCATGACTCATCGCACGATCCATACCCACCGCTGGCAGCGCGCCGGGTCCTTCGTGTACGCCGGTCCCTTCATGCAGACCAATGGCAAAGTCGAGTTCTTGCGCCTCAGCCCAGAACGGTTCGTAGTCCGCATGGTCAAGCATGCGCCCGTTATACGGATCAGGTCGGATAAAGCCGCTGCGCATACCGAGTTCCTTACGGACGTACCGCATCTCCTCAATGGCTAGCTCCACCGACTGGAGCGGCAACATGGCAACACCGAAGAGGCGATCCGGATACGGATGGCAATAATCGGCCAGCCAGCGATTGTAAGCACGATACAACACCGCAGCCAGCTTTGGGTCGCTCACTGCCCCGCAGAATAAGCCCAGCGTCGGATACAGAAATACCGCATCAATATCATCCTGGTCCATGTCTGGGATTCGGGCATGGGGGTCAAAGCCGCCCTTGCGGCCTTCGACATATTTAATATCCGTTGGGGCCGCCCCCTGTCGGGCACCGATGGCCCCGGCAAAGCCCAGCCCCTTAGGACCTCCGAGCACCCTACCTTCTATGCGCAACCGCTCTTGTCCATCAGTATCGACAAAGAGCTGAGGCGCACGATCACGGTACGCCGGATCAATATATTCTTGCCAAAAGTCAGGTGGTTCTAAGACATGGCCATCAGCGTCAATGATATTGTACGTGCGACTCATGAGGGTCCCCCTTTTCGCGACCCAGATATAGCAAATCGGGCATGTACAGATAAACTCAAAACCTTTTTTACGTTCCAAGAGGAGTCATACCGAGTTGAAAACAAATGGCCATTGCACTCCTGTTCATCAGTAGGGGGCACTCATATGACGCCCTGCCCAGCCAGTAAACTGATTTCGTCATCACTGAAGCCGGCTTGCTTGAGGACCTCTTGCGTGTGCTCGCCTAAACGTGGGGCACCACACTGGAAGGCCGTTACGCGCTGCTTGCCGTCCGTGGCAACGGAAACCGGGTAAGAGAGGTCGCGGTCGAGGCCGGGCGGACGGATTGACTGAAAGGTGCCGCGGGCCTGGAAATGTGGGTCGTCGACGTTCTCTTCGGGATATCTCACGCTCGCCCACAACAAGCCTTTGGCCTGGGCGCGATGAAACACTTCCTCAGCGGTCATGGACAAAACCAAGGTGTCGATCAACGTACTGAAATGCTTATGCGCCTCGGACGGTGAACGCTCGGCTAATTCGCGGTAGGCGTCCGATTCGAGATCGTGCTCAATACCAGCCTCATTCAGCATCTCCGTAATGATCCGCACGTCGCGGTCGCCCCAAAACAAGAATGCCTTGACGTAGCGCCCGTCCTTGGTCCGGCGCAGCCACGGCGGTGTCCGGCCCACACCCGCGTGACGGCCGGTCTGCCGTTGCACGACTTTTTCATTATAGATGTAGCTCGGCAGGGCGACCTCGGTGCAGGTGCTGACCGCTTCGTGAATCGACACATCAATACAATCGCCCGCACCCGTCAACTCGTCCAACTCGCGAAAATTGAGCGCCGCCGTGATCGCAATCACCGCGTGTTCACACGCAATATGATAGGCGTGCCACATGCCGGGCGCGATCGGCGGCGTGTCATACGTTTTGTCGGGCCGCGGATCGTATCCGCACGACGCCATCACCCCACCCATCGCCAGCTGCGTCAGGTCCGTCATCTTGAAATCACGATAAGGACCGTCGAGCCCAAAAGGGGTAATCGTGCAGACGATGAGACGCGGATTCGACTCCCGCATCTCTTGATACAGCCCAAGCCGCCGGTCTACGTCGGCGGCCTCGCCCGCATCGATAATGACGTCAGCGCGCTGTCCGAGGCGTTCCAGTACGTTCCGTCCCGCCGGCTGGTCAACCTCAAGGCGAACACTCTTCTTCCCCAGGTTATAACGCCAGAAACACAGGCTTTGTTCCGGATCGGGCTGGGATGATGCAAAGGGACCCAGACGACGCGAGGGGGACCCCTGGCGGCCCTCCAATTTGATCACGTCGGCCCCAAATGATGCCAGCAAGACACCGGCGAATTCCCCGCGCTCATCACCGTTCTCGATGATGACAGTTCCGTCGAGAGCTGCGCTCAAAGCCGCTTCAGTATTCAAATGATCCAGTCCTCTCTGAGTTGCGCAATTGCCTCGGGGGTCAGCCCAAGCACATCGCGGTATACGGCATCGTTGTCCTCACCCATACACGGCGCAGCGCGGCCTGGCAGTCCGCCGACTTCGACCGGCATGGTATGGAACTTGGCAGGAAAGCTTTCGATCGGCCAGGTTCCGATTTCGCTGTGAGGTAATGGCACAAAGGCGCCCCGCTCCTTGAGTTGCGGATCGCGCAGGTAACGATCGGCTGCCGTCTGTACGACACCGGCCGGGACACTCCGCTTCTGCAGACGGTGCATCAGCTCGTAGCGGTCTTCACTTTTCGTGAACTCTGCCATCAATCGGTCAAGGTCATCTTCATGGGCTTTGCGTCCAGCCGCTGTCCGAAAGCGGGCGTCCCGCGCCCAGTCGGGCGAACCGATCTCAGCCACAAACGCTTGCCACTGCTCATCAGTCTGCACGGCTAGCGCGATCCATTCGTCAGGCCCACGACAGGGGTACGCGCCATGCGGGGCCCAATTCGCAGCAGGCATCCGGTTGCCATAACGGGAAGTCGATTGCCCGGTCAGCTGGGCTTCCAGCGTTGCGGTCCCGGATGTCATGACCCCGACCTCCGTCTGCGACAGATCAATATAACAGCCACGGCCAGTTCGCCGCCGATTCAAGAGCGCCAGCATCACATGCATAGCGCCGTAGTAGCCGGTTGAGTGGTTGAGATACGAATAGCCCCATCCCGCCGGCGGCATGGGCGCGGGCAAGCCTGACATATGGGTCAAACCCGAAAGCGCCTGTGCCGTCGGTCCGACGCTGAGATAGTCGTTATACGTCCCCGACTTGCCCATCCCGCTGATCTGGAGATAAATGAGCCCGGGATTGATCGTGCGCAGTGTATCGTAGCCGAGTTCCCACCGCTCCATCTGTCCGGGACTGTAGTTTTCGCACAGGACGGATGCCTTGGCGATCAAGCGTTTGAACAGGTCGCGTCCCTGCGGCAGGCTCATATTCAGTGTAATGCCATATTTACCTGGGTTGATGTTATTGAACAGCCCGCTGCGATTCAGACTATCGGCTTCCCCACCAGGGGCTTTCGGCAGTACTCCGCGCAGCAGGTCAAGTGCGCGCTGATCGTGCCATTCGACCCGGATCACTTCCGCGCCCATGGTCGCCAGCATCCGTGTCGCATTGGGGCCGGCTACAATCTTCGTCAGATCTATGACCCGCACCCCCTCAAGGGGACGACGGCGGGCAGATTTATTAGGGCTTTTTGGTGTAGCCGGTTCGGATTGTGTCATTTGTGCCATCGGGGGTCCGCCTCCAGTCCTGTCTGTCCGCGAACATACTCCGGATAGTCTCTGCCTGCAATAAAATACGAGTTGACATTGCCTTTCCCACGCCATACGACGGCTGCACATGAAAAGGGAGTGTCACGCATATGACTGCTGTCAAACTGGACGAACCGCTATCGATTCTCGTTCTGCTCGGGTTGACCTTGCCCGAAGTGTCTGAGGGTGACCTGGCAAAGATTCGGGCCGCGGCGCCCGGCTCGACCGTCAAGGTGGCCCCTCGGGTGGGCGATGCCATTGCCATGGCCGATGATGTCGAGGTCATCCTTGGCTTCCTGCCCGAAGCATTATTTCAGGCCGCTCCTCGCTTGCGCTGGGTGCACGCCATCGCCTCGGGGGTGGATATGTTTCTCTATCCGGCGATGCGGGATTCCGACGTGGTGCTGACCGGCGAAAAAGGTCTGGTGGGCGGACACCTGGCTGACACCGGGTTCGGCCTGCTCCTGGCGCTCACCCGCCAGATCGCGACCGCCATCCGCCTTGGCTCGGCCAGTTGGCAGGAACGTGAGGCCATGCGCCGCAAAGAGATTGAGCTTGAGGGGCTGACCATGGGCATTGTCGGCTTCGGAGGGACCGGTCGGGCCATGGCCCGTCGGGCGGTGGCGTTTGGTATGCACGTCCTGGCCCTGGACGAGCAACCCGTTCCGGCATCGGACGGAGTGGACGCGGTGTGGGGACGGGAGCGGTTGGCCGAGTTGCTGGCGTCCTCCGACGTGGTTGCGATCTGCTGTCCGCTCACGGCCGAGACGCGGCAGTTGTTCAACGCGGCAACGTTCGCCCACCTGAAGCCGGGCGCGCTGCTGGTCAACGTCACCCGAGGGGAGATCATAGACGGGGAGGCGCTGGTACAGGCGCTACAGGACGGCCGGTGTGGCGGCGCGGCGCTTGATGTTGCCCCGATCGAGCCTCTGCCGGCCGATCATCCCTTGTGGACGTTTGAGAACGTCGTCATGACGCCGCACACGGCTGGCGCCAGCCAACTCCGC
Source organism: uncultured Binatia bacterium (SeqCode) (assembly GCA_965243855.1). Taxonomy (GTDB): domain Bacteria; phylum Desulfobacterota; class Binatia; order Bin18; family Bin18; genus Bin18. The sequence goes on from CBDEWE010000003.1 coordinate 2,558,370, forward strand.
GCCACGCGCAACCTCGACCGCTTTTGTGAAAACCTGCGCCGCGTCCAGCGAGGTGATCCCCTCCTCGGGGTTGTCGACAAACAGCTCGGCTACTAAGAACGGTCGCAGAGAAAAGGCAAAGGCTACGCGAAACGCTTCCTGAGCATTTCCATTCGATATCATCACCAGGCTTTACGGAGGGGTGACGGGTGCGATCTCCTTCAGCCGGGGCAGCACCTCCCTGGCAAAGAGTCTGATGCCCTTCTCGGCCTCGGCATGGGTCATGAATCCTGACCGCCCAATCATCACCAGATGACCAAAGCCGCCAACCTTGCGGTAAAAATCCATGATCTGCTGGTAGACGGTATCAGGGCTGCCAGCGAACAGGATCCCCCGCGCCATAGCTTGGGCTGAATCTAGGTTTGTGAGCCCTCCGACGTTGAGGATGGCCGGAGCGACAGGCTTATCTGCCTTCGCGGTCTGCGCCCGGCTACTGACAGCCGGTCCCTCGGCCTGAGTATCCGGCTTGGGTGCGGTGCGGTAGACCTGAGGCGCAAAGTGGGGCGGCGTCGCCCCAGGCAGAAACTGGGCATACTGGGGCGCCATCTTCAGACTCGTGTTGAGGAACCACAGCAGCTTGCTCCCAATCTCGACCCCCTCTTCATGGGTGTCCCCGACATAGACCAAGGCCGCATACGCAAAATGGTCGGTCATGACCTGGGGCAACCCAGCCTCCGCGCGCGCCTGACGATACGCGGCCCAGGCCCGCCTGGTCCCCTCCTCGCCGCGCAGCACTAACACATTGACCATCCCCCGCCGGCCGACCTCGCTCGCCGTTTCCGGGTCGCCCGTCGCCGCCCACAGCGGCGGGTGCGGCTGCTGCCACGGGCGCGGCCAGATGTTCACGTGCCGGTGCGTGTAATGCTTGCCCTCCCAACTGAACGGTCCCTCCTGAAAGGTCAGCGCCTTGGTGACGAGATCGATCGCCTCCCAGTAGCGCTCAATATTCGTTACCGGGTTGGCATTGTTCGACGCCATCTCACTCGCGCCTGACTTCACGAAGCCGATATCCAGACGTCCACGCGAAATGACGTCCGCCGTGGCATACTCCTCTGCGACTCTGACCGGGTCGGGCCGCAACGAGATCAAGGTCCCCATACTGAGAATACGGACCTTGCGTATCTGGCGGGCCAGGATACCCAGAACCAGCGGGTTAGCCCCAAGCAGGGAATTGATTCCGGCATGATGCTCGATGGCGACAACATTGATTCCCCACTCGTCGCACAGCATGAACTCGTCAAAGGTTTCCTCGAACAGGTCCGCGGCGACCTGTGGGTCGCAATACTTATTCGGCAGGCTGGCCCGGACGGAATCTACGCGATCGAGCACGTCTTGCGGGACAAAGGGATACGGGTTCTCGTTATGATACCAGACTTCCATGGCACGGCCCTCAGCCTCCTCCTCGCTCAACTCTATTCTTCATTCTTGCAAGAAGGCAGCCACGCGTTCAACAAAAGCCTCGGGCTGCTCGATCTCGGGATGGTGTCCCGCCTCAGCTATGACCTCAAAGCACGAGCCAGGGATCAACGCGCTGTAGGCCCGTCCGTAGGCCGGCGTTACGATCCCGTCGCTCGCCCCCCACAGCACCAGCGTCGGTCGCCTGATCCGACGCAGCCAACGCTTGAGCTGAGGGTTGTACATATAGGGATGCCAGCCGTACAGGCACAGCGCGTCCCAGTTCCGGGCGTGGACGACGATGTCGTCATCCGATAGCGCGTTAAAGTCCGGCGCCCATTTTCCAGGGTCATGCCAGCGGTTCCGCTCCACTTCCTGGGGGGAGGTGTTAAAGACGTCCAGGATATCCGGGGTCTCGCGATCGCTGATCTTGATGCCAAAGGCATCCACCAGGACGAGCCGGTCAATACGATGGTGACACGCGACTGCGATTTCCGCCGCCAGCCAGCCGCCAAAGGACAATCCCACGAGGCTGACCCGCTCGTACGGTAGCGCTTCGAGGACGTCTAAATACAGGCGTACCAAGTCGTACACCGTGTCGAAGTCCGTCGGGCGCGCAGAGTGGCCAAAGCCGGGGTGTGAGGGGGCGATGATCTCTACCCGCCGGCCGAGCAGATCGAGAAAACGCGCCCGTGGATCGACGGTGTGCATACCGTGCAGGAGCAGGACTGGCCGACCCACGCCCCGGCGTATCACTTCGAGCTCAACGTCCTCGACTGACAAACGCTCTCCGGCCGGGGCCTCGATATCATTCATCGTGACTTCCTACGGATATTCGTTCTCCGTGCTCTACTGTCGCGATCCCGACCGAGCGCGAAAATGCGAACGGCATACTCGTTCAAGAGACCATAAGCGACCCGGATCGTGTTCTCAAGCTCAGTGTGGCGGACTGCGCCGCCTGTCGGCTCTGCCGTGCAGTCTTTTCCGTACGGTACGCAACCGTTATAGTTCAGTCCTATAGGGGAGCCCAAAAGGAGGCAGCAATGAAATTCGGACTGATGCATGACTTCCGTAATCCCGCGCCTTGGTTCCGGCCCTATTCCGACCTCTACCGGCTCTTGCTTGACCAGTGTGTACGAGCCGATGAACTCGGCTATGACAATATCTGGTTGACCGAACACCACTTCAGCGGGGACTATAATCCGACGCCGTTACACGCCGCGACCGCCATTGCAGCGCGGACCGAACGTATCCGCATTGGTACGTTTGTGCTGCTGCTGCCTTTCTATCATCCTGTGCGCGTGGCCGAAGACGTGGCTTTCATTGACAACCTCTCCAAGGGACGATTTGACCTCGGGGTAGGACAGGGCTATCGCGTCGACGAATTCTCCGGCTTTTGTATGTCCCGCAAAGAGCGTTCGGCCCGCCTGGCCGAGGGGCTCGACCTGATCCGACGCCTGTGGACCGAGGATACGGTGACGTTCGAAGGAAAGTTTACCCAGATCAAAGATGTGCATATCCAGCCCGAACCTGTGCAGCAGCCCCATCCCCCTATCTGGATTGGCGCCCGCACCGAAAAAGCCATGCAGCGAGCCGTCCGCGAGGGGTATCATCTCCACCTCACCCTCGGCCCGGACTGGGCACCCCGCTACTACGAGCTGCTGAAACAGCAGGGCCGCACGCCGGCTGACTTTTCGACCACCCAACTGCACTTCGTCTATGTGGCGCCTACCGAGGACGAGGCCTGGGAGGACATCCAGGATCAGGCCCACTGGATGATGCAAGTGTATGATGGCTGGTTTAAGACCAGTGGGGATGTTGCCGGCGACGAGCGACTGTGGGAGATCAAAGAGGCGCGAGACATTCGCCACTCGTCCTATGGACAGGCCTGGATGGTAGGCACTCCAGACCAGGTAGGGCGTAAAGTTGAGGCATTTGTCAACACCTCATCCTGTACCCATTTAGTTATGGCTATGCAGGTCCCGGGGGTCGATCCAGCCAAGGGCTCGCGCTCGATGGAGCTGTTCGCTCAGGAGATCATGCCGGCATTTCGCTAAGGGCACTATTCCTCCTGGTGCAAGCCACAGACACGGGATGTTGATCCGGTCAGGCGGCAGCAGTGCGCAGTCGGGCCGCTCGTCTGACCTGTGGTTCCTTATGGAACGCACCGTCCTTCATGATCATGAGGAGATTGTCCGGGTCCTGGAGCAGGCTGATATCCTCGACGGGATTGCCATCGACTAGGATCAGATCGGCCAGATAGCCCTCTTTGATCATTCCAAGCTGGTCACCGAAACACTCACCACCGGACTTGGTCGCCATCATGAGCGTTTCAGCCGGGCTGAATCCCATCAGATTCACAAAGTGTTCGAGGTCCCGAGCATCCTTACCGATCCGGTTCCAGGCAAAGCCATAGTCACCAAACGGCAAGACGCGCACCCCGCGGCTGTGGAGTTCTTGCGTGGTGTGTATGGCGCTTTCCAGTTCGTACTCAAAGCCCCACGCTTCGGCCATAGCCCGAGTGACACCGTACTCTTCCATCTGGTTCAGCGTGGCATAACTGAGGCCGATGGCTGGATTGACGAAGTACTCGTCCTTGTTGGCTTCGAGTAAGTCGAGCGCTTCTTCGTCGCAAAAATTCGCGTGGTAGATGAGTGTGATGCCGTGCCGGATGCACATCTTGACGGATTCAGCCGTACGCGCATGCGCGACCACGCGCCGGTTGTGCGCGTGCGCCAGACTACAGCATGCCGCCACTTCGTCCTCCTGCATCACTGTCATTTGCGCGGTACCGGTTCGCACGAAGTTGTCCCCCGAAATCATGAGTTTAATAACGTCGACGCCCTCACGGATCATCAGCCGGGTGTATTTCCGGATCTCTTCGGGGCCGTCGAGGACCTCCGCGAAACCTTCATGGTACATATGCATCTGCCTCAAGTCGCCCAGCCCGCCGGTCACGGTGAGTTCTGGCGTGGCAGCTTGCATGCGTGGCCCCGGAATCTTGCCGGTATTGATCTCATTACGGATAACAACATCGAGTCTCGCCTTGGCAGAGGAGCCGTTCACCAGGGCGGTGAAACCGTGATCGAGCATGGTCTTCACGTTATGCATGGTGATGAGCACATGCTCCTCCACGGGGATTTCGCCGGTCTCGTAGAGGTCTGCTCCCATGTTGGGATAGGTCGGGTGCCCGTGACAGTTGACCAAGCCTGGCATCAGTGTGGCGCCGTCACCGTTGACGACTGTGGCACCCTCCCGAGCCACGGTGTGAGCACCAGCAGCAATAGTCTTGATACGCGTATCCTGGACGAGGACCTCGCCCAAGTACGGCGCACTCTCACTTCCGTCGAGAATCATCACGTTGGTGAATACAGTATCCGACATGGGCCTGCCCTCCTTCATGGCCGACAATGGTCGCCTTGGGCCACCAGACCAACTATCAACGATGCGACATTATGCCATGGATGCGTGCGTTCCAGAAGATGAAGGATTGAGGATCTTTATTGTACTCGCGAACGACTTCTTCTTCTCGCTTGCCGGCTTGACAAATCCTTTCCAATGGCAGGACAATCCAGGCTATCAAGGCTCAAAGGAGGTCAGTATGCTCGGAGCTGTCGCACATGTGGGGATCACGGTCCCAGATATGGAGAAAGCCATTGCTTTCTACCGGGATGTATTGGGGCTGACGGTGATAGGTGATTTTAGCATCGAGGGGGAAGAGATCAGCGATCTGGTCCAAGAGCCCGGCACCAAAGTACGGTCGGTATTCCTGCGTAACGAAGACGACCGCCACAGCGCTCCGGTTGAGCTGCTCCACTTTAGTGAATCTGCGGAGCAGGGAGGCCAGCCGTATGCGGGTGTCACCCACAACGGGATTACCGAAATTGCCTTTTGGGTGAAAGACATTGAAAAGACCTATGAGGCGCTCCGGAACCAGGGCGTAGAGTTTTACTCGCGGCCCCACACCTTTACCCTCGACAACTATGGCACGGCGAAGGCGGTGTATTGCAAGGATCCGTTCGGTACGACCCTCGAACTGATGCAGATGGTCAAGGAGTAGTAGCAGTAAGTCGGATTAGAGGTCAGGTCCTGAACCGACCCCCTGGCGCGACTAAAGTGATTTCCACCTGGGTTTACTACGCTTTCTCCCTCACCCCAGTCACCTCGCTCCTGTTTCCCTCTCCCGCGGGGAGAGGGTTCTTCCTGATTGCCTCTCTCTACAAACGCAACGGTACATTGCTCTAGGACGAGGGGTCAGGTCTTGCATTTGCCCCCTCGCGAGAAACGACACCCCCAGAAGACTGGGCTGAATTCATCAAACACAGAGCTGACCCTGTAGAATGCGGGAGAGACTGCCACCCTTAAAGTAAGCGTGCGGAGGGACACGATGAACCACCGACAAATCGTTGAGGCAAAGCTTTTAGAAGTGGGGATCAAACTCAGCAACGAGGACCTTGAGCAGCTCACTACGGCCTATGCCGCGTTGCTCGAATGGGAATCTGTCGTGCAGGGCATGGTGCGACCGGAGACAGAACCCGCCTTGATCTTTCAGGCAGCAGTGGAGGACTAAACAATGACACGCTCAAGCTCCGAATTCGCTTATATGTCGCTCGCAGAGGCCGCTGACCTCATCAAGAACGGTGAACTGTCCCCGGTTGAACTGACCCAAGCCATGGTGGAACGCATTGCCGCGCTCGACTCGCAGGTTCACGCCTACGTCACAGTCTTTGCCGAAGAGGCGCTCGCTGCCGCTCGGGAGGCAGAGGAGCAAATCCGGGCTGGGGACTATCGAGGTCCGTTGCACGGCATTCCTCTGGCCGTCAAGGACATCTATGAAGCAGGCCGGACGACCGGAGGCTCAAAGTTACGCAGAGATTATACGGCTCAGCAGGACTGCACTTCCGTTGCGAAACTCAAGCAGGCCGGTGGGCTGCTGCTCGGAAAGTTAGCAACCTACGAGTTTGCTGCAGGGACACCAACCCTGGCTTCGCATTTCCAGCCAGCCCGTAACCCCTGGAACCTTGAGATTGACCCAGGCGGATCGAGCAGCGGTTCAGGAGCGTCCCTGGCCGCCGGAATGATTTTCGGTGCCATGGGGAGTGATACCGGCGGCTCCATCCGCTGGCCTGCTTTCTGCTGTGGTATTGTCGGTATGAAGGCCACGTACGGCCGGGTGAGCCGCACGGGCGTTTTCCCCCTGTCATGGAATCTCGACCACACGGGGCCCATGACTCGAACCGTTCAAGATAGTGCGCTCATGCTCCAGGCCTGTGCTGGCTACGACCCCCTCGATCCGGCGTCTGCTAAGGTACCAGTTCCCGATTTTAGTGAAAAGTTGGGCCGCGATATTAAGGGCCTGCGTCTCGGCATTCCGCGCACGCTCTTCCAAGACAACTGCGGGGAGGAAATCCTCGCCACGTTTAATACGGCCGTGACACAAATGGAAACGCTTGGTGCTGAAATCGTCGACGTGGAATCAATCACGCTTGGCGAACTCCAAGCAACATTCTGGCCGCTCCTCTGTGCCGATGCTGCTGCGTATCATCTGGCAGACATGCAGACTCAGGCCGAGGACTACAACCAAGACCTGCGTCTCATCCTTGCGCTGGGCAATCTCGTGCGAGGAACGACCTATCTGCAATGTCAGAGAGTCCGGGAGCAAATCCGTACTCAGCTGCTGCAGCAATTGGAGACCGTTGACCTGTTTATGCTCCCCACGACTGGGGTGATGCCCGCACCGATCCGGTCGGAGTCGCCCGGCCTGTACCTGATGGCCAAAGACTTCGCGATTTACACGCCGTTGTTCAACCTGACAGGCTTTCCCGCGCTTGCGCTCCCCTGCGGCTTCAGTAGTGCCGGGCTGCCCATTGGCTTCCAACTCGCAGGTCGGCCGTTTGATGAGGCGACAGTTTTTCAGGCTGGGTATATCTATGAACAGTCAACACCGTGGCACACCCAGCATCCGTCGCTCTAAACGAATACAAGATTCGTCCCTATGAACAGAGTCGCAAATTGCTCTAGCCGGTCGCAACGCAGTAAACCTGATCAGCATCCGCCGGTAGCGCATGCGCACTCCAGGTCGCCCCGGCGTCAGCGCTGGTAAACACTTGGCCCTTTTTGCTGGCGCAGACCATGCGGTCGGTACGGCGCTGATCGATGGACATGGCGAAGAGTGTGCTGTTGATCTCATGGCCGATATCCACCCGCTCCCAGCTCAGACCGCCGTCCTCGCTGTGGAACAGGCCACCGACGTTGCTCTCGAAATCGCCCCCGCCGGACAGCCACAGATTGGTGGGCATGCCCGGCACCTCGCGCAAGCAGCGGCAATAGGTGGTCCCCTTCTCGTTCAGCGGCTCGATGGACACGCGCTGCCAGTGGTCGCCGCGGTCTGTGCTGCGAAACATGCCGACGCGACAGATGGCCGTGACCGTTCCTGGGCTCAGGCGGCTGGCCAGCACACCGTGCATATCCACGGTATCGTCGGTGAGGTATTGGCCGTGGCTGAGGTTTTCCCAGTGTTCCCCCCCGTCCAAAGATCGGAGCAGTCCGCCGACCTCCAGAGAGGCGTACAGCTCGTCCCGGTCGGCAATGCTACCGGACATCATGAGCACCCGCTTAGCCGGTATGCCCTGAGGGGGCATCGTCACATCGGGGAAACGGACGCTCACCGGGAGCTGGCGCCAGCTCTCTCCGGCGTCGTCGCTCCGGTATATCTCCGCCGACTCGTAGCCGGCGAACATGACCTGGGGGTCGGCCGGATGGAATAATAACGACCACATGGGCAGACCGTGGTCAGGAACCACCACCTTCTCCCAGTGGTCGCCGTGGTCATCGCTGCGGTACGGGCCGTCTTGAGTGGCGACGTAGACCACCTCGGGCCGCTGGGGATGGATGGTGATGGCACGGACCTCGGGCGCGTCCGGGAGCCCTTTTGTGAGCGGTTCCCAACCCCCCTGCCCGAAGACACTCCGATACAAGCCGCTTCTGACCACCAGCTTGATGCCCATATGCTTTTCTACCCATTCGATGCCTGGGCTGGTGTCACCGGCCAGACCGGCGAAAACGTAGGATGTACTATTATCCATGGCCTTTTCCTCCTTATTTGAGCGGCAGTACTATCTCGCTCGGGTCGAGCCCGAGTTCCAGGGTGCCGACGCTGGACAGACAATAATCGCTGGGCGGAAACTGGACCGGACCAACGGCGCCGTCCCGGAACAGCCGCTCAAGCGGGACGGTCTTGAAGAGCGTATGGGCGCCTCCCAGCGTGAGCGCGGTCCGTGTAATCCGCGCCCCGGCCTCGCCAACCAGATACTTGGCGCGGAACAGCGCCGCCACGGTTTCCTGGGTCGGTCCCTGGGTGTCGCTGAGCCAAGCCGAATGGTAGGTCAGCAGCCGGGCAGCCTCCAGATCCACGCTCATATCGGCCACCCGCCGTCGCACGTCCGGATGGTAGGCCATCGGCTGGGTATAGCCCCGCGGGACCCTTTCCTGCACCAGCTCACGCACGGTGTTGTAGGCGGCCGCGGCCACACCCAGATACACCGCCGTATAGGAGGCCCACAGCCAGTTCGCCCCGCTACGGATGAACGGCAGGATGTCGTCGGTCTGATAGAGTACGGCGTCCTGAGACACGAAACAGTCTTCGAGAATGAGAGAGTCACTGCGCGTCGCCCGCATACCGAGCGTATCCCATATCTCGTCGACGCGCCGTCCCGGCGCCCGGCGGGGAACCATCAGCAGGAGAGCGGCCCCAGGCTTATCGATCTCCTCGGGATGCGCCAGCACGGCACAGAAGTCAGCCGCCTCCAACATGGAGGCAAACGCTTTTCTGCCCGTGATCTGATACCCGCCCGCAACCTGCCGGGCGCGCGTGGCCGGTTGGTAGGTGGCCAGCAGTCCGGACGTCCTCGGCTCGGAGAAGTTCCCGGCAATCAGCCTTTGCTCTTTGACGACCAGATCGGCCAGGCGCTGCTTGGTAGCCGGGGGAACGATGGGACTCTCGAACAGGGGGCCGATGATCGAGAGGTGCATATTGAACGAGAGGGCCGTGGCCGGGCAGCCCTGGGCGAGTTCCTCGGCCGCCAGGGAGTAGTCGAGCAACCCGACGCCCTCCCCGCCCATCTCGGTGGGAACGTTGAGGCTGTAGAATCCCTCCCGGCGCAGGGCCGCATAGTTTTCCAGCGGATGGCTGGCTTCCTGATCATGCTCGGCGGCGCGGGTGGCGAAGTCTGCTGCCAGCCGTCGGCTCCGCTGCTGGAGGCGTGTCCCTGCTTCACTGATCTGAAAGTTCATGACCGCCCTCCTTTGTTCAGCTCCGAGGTCAGGCTGTCCAGAATCGGGAAAGAACCCTACATCATACGGCTTTATCTCCCCACCGAAGCCTGCCTGTCAACCCAACAGCCTCCAAGTAGAGAAATTTATTCAGCCGCAAAGCGACGGCGCAGCGTCCATTGTATTCCCAGCCGATATGAAGCAGGATGACATCATATCCACGGACAACACATCGACGAGGGATACGATGCAAGACAGTGCAGACACACACACCAATGGCAAACGCTGGACGCTCGACCATCCAGAGCTGGGAACCGGACCTCTTCCTATCACGCCCTATCTTTCCGCAGAGTATTTTGAGCAGGAGCGCGAGAAAATTTTTACTCGCACCTGGATGTGTACGGGCAAGAAAGTCGAAGAAATTCCGCAGCCGGGCGATTATCTGGTGCTGGATATTGCGGTCGGCAAAACCTCGGTCCTCCTCGTCCGGGGTAAAGACGGCCGGGTGCGCGGGTTTCACAATGTGTGCAAACATCGTGGTAATCGACTGGCCTGGAACGACCGTGGCGCCTGTGGCTCCGGGTTGACGTGCCGCTTCCACGGCTGGACCTATGCCGCGGACGGCCGCCTGATCGGGGTGCCGGAAGAAGACATGTTCTTTGACTTTGACAAACGGGACTACGGCCTGAGTCCGGTCGCCACGGATGTCTGGGAAGGCTTTATTTTTATCAATCTTGATCCCGACCCACCGGAAACGCTGCATCAGTATTTAGGTGAAGTAGTTGACCTGCTGCGCGGCTATGCGTTTGACCGCCTGCCGCTGAGTTGGTCGTATACGGCCGAGCAGAAGTGCAACTGGCGGATTCTGCGCGACTCGCAACTCGAATTCTACCATGGCAAAGCGCTGCATCAGCAGTTCGCCGGCAAGGTGATGATCAATAAGCAGCAGCCGTCCTGCCACGTCCTCGACGCCAAACTTTTTCGTCGCCACAGCATGATGTCGTTTTACGGCGACCGCCGGAATACCCAACGCACGCCCATGGAGCTGTTGATGGCCCAATTCGGGGCCAGCTTCAAAACCTTTCCCAGTGCGCGGGATATGGACCGCTGGCCCCTGGGAGTCAATCCCACACGCAGCAAACAGTGGTTCTTTGATATTTATTATATCTTTCCCAATTTTCATCTGGTGATTTTGAGTCCCTTTCTGTTTGTCGCCCATACCATGTTGCCGGAGACGGTGAATCGCTCGACCTGGAACGCGCGGGGCTATTTCCCGCAGCCCACGACTGCCGCAGAGACGGTGACGCGCGAATATAATAAATGCCTGGCGCGGGACGTGTGGCTGGAAGACGGCAGTACCCTGGAAAACACCCAGCGCGGGATCGAGTCGGGCGTCCTCAGCCAATATCCGGTACAGGACCAGGAGCTGCTGATCCGCCACGCCCATCAGGTGGCGGAGGAGTTGCTCGGCAGCGATGGGCAAACGGGGTGAGGCATGTCCGCTACGAGCCTGCCCGAGGCGTTCGCCGACCTTGAGCCGCTGGCCGCGGTCTGGGCGCTGGCGACCGAAACCGAACGCAACCAGCAGCGTCTCAGCAGCACCATGGCGCAGATTCAGGCCTTCTACGACACCCTGCTGCCCCGCATGGAGGCCGTCCTCACCTATCTGAGTACATTCCCGCCAGAGTCGCCAAGCGCACTGCCCCAAGAGGCCCAACGGCTTTTATACCTGGCCCTGGCTATGGCCGAAATCACAACCGCCGTGGAACTCCATCAACAGCCCAGCGTGCCCGCCGGCTTTGATCCGCAGCGCTTTATTCCCGACCACGAACGGACGAAATGATAAACTCAGCTCAAGGCCGCATTCACCTCCTCGGCCAGGTCGACCAGAGCAGGTGGGCTGACGATGGTTCCGTCTTTGACGATTTCCTGGTCGGCGATTGATATCGATTGCAGCGACATCACCGCATCGGGATGGTTTTCTCCTCCGCCCGGCATCCACGGAGGCAAACCCAGGCCAATGGCGTTATAGCCGGTGATACGCTGATCTTCGATGAACGATTTGCCAGTAAAGCGAGCCCCTGGGTGGAGCCCACAAGAGAAGTGGACCACATAGCCGAATTCTCCACCCCCGGCTCGGCGCAGGGCACGCTCCATCACCCGCCGTTCCGGCCCGCCGCCGGTCACCTCCTGAATCTTGCCGTTCAGGACGAGGCTGAGGGGTTCGGCCATAGTCGTATAGTACTCGTGGAAGACGGTCTCACATTTGATCACACCGCGGACCGACTCCAACTCTGGAATCAAGACCACCGTGCCCGGAACAAAATACCCACCCGGCTCTTCGGCTTTGGCCAAAGCAAACCCATCCGGCTCGGCCAGGGTAAAGGTGACGTCCGTGCCCAGGCGGTTGGTAATGCGGCACTCCTTCCCGCTCGCCTCGCCGACGAGCGCGCCAAAGGCATTCGAGAGGGCAAAGAGTTGGTCGAGCTGGCCCTTGCCCAGCAGGCGCGCTAACCCGCCGGCCCCAATATCGGCTCCCAGAAAATAGCGGGTTCGCTGATTTTGCATGGCCGAGTCAAAGGCCTTGGATCCGGCCAGATAGGGAAAGCATAGATCAATCCAGACATCACATTCCCGGACTGCCGCCTTGAAGTGATCGGGCAGGTAGGCGTCAGCCAGCGCACCCTGATACGGCAGCCGTGGCGCAAGGACGATCGTCGCGACCTTTGCCCCTATACTGCTGCAGGCGTTCTGGACCGCCTCCACCGCGGGCATGTCCGTACTCGTATCGGCCGAGATCAGGACACTCTCGCCCGCTTTGATACACATCATGTCCGTCGCCAGCACTGAAGCGGCGTTGGATAACTCTGGAGTAATTCCGTTGTTCATCATGGCATTTACCCTTTAGTCGACCGATCCGTTCTCAAAACCAATCCGCTTCATATTGTACGCAATCATATTATGCACGGCGGCTTCATATCTGGAGAACGGTCCCGGCCGATAGGCTTGTGATTTAAAGCCCCGCTGTAAGGACTGGACCATACCGACATCTTCCCCCAATACCGTATGTATGAACTCCTCATAGATCGCCACTTTTTCCTGAAAATCCTGTTGGGTAAAATGCTCGGCAGGAAATAACAGGTACACGATACCTTGGCTTTTCTCCGGCCCGTCCACAGGCCACGAGGTAATGAAGCTGAAGAAGTCGAAACGGGGAAAGAAAGCCATATTGGGGCGGATATGGCTGGAATATCCACCACTGTGTAATTCCGCAGGCAGCCAGGGCATAGGACCAAACAGAGACTTGCCATCAGGCGTGAGCGTGCCACCCTTAAAGCGTCCGTGATAGCCGCCTTCGGTAAGCGTAAACTTGTAGGTTTCGAGCGGCTGATGCGGCCCAAACGTCGCGGCATGCAGGACCGCAATATGATAGATATCAACCAGATTTTCGCACATCAGCTTCCAGTTGCAGTCGAGCTCAAAGCTGAACTTGGCGGCCAGCCGGAGTTTCTCGCACTGATAGGCTCCGTAGACCTGAGGAGCATCGCCCAGAAACGAAGCCAGGCTTTCACACCCGGCATCGAATTTTATGAACAGATACCCGTCCCAGGTATCCAGTTTTACCGCCGGCAGGCGGCAGGCAGTCGGCTGGAACCCTTCCACATCCTCGACATACGGGGCGTTCAGAAGTTTGCCGGTGAGGTCATAGGTCCAGCCGTGATACGGGCAGCTGAAGGACTGCCGGTTGCCACTCCCAGAGGCAACCTCGGTCCCCCGATGGGCGCACACATTCGAGAAGGCGTTGAGCTGCCCGTCCCGATCCCGGCACACAACGACCGGCTCATCGACCACCCGGAGCGCGAGGTAATCGCCCGGCTTCTCTAATTCTTCGACCCGGCCCACACACAACCAGTCCTTTAAGAAGATATGCCGCCTTTCTCGCTCGAAGACCTCAGGGGAGGTGTAGACGTGGCCTGGCAGATGCCGGGCTTGCGGTCGCGGCGGTACCGTATACTCGTGTTGCCGTGCCTGCTGTGTGTTACCCATGATCTATCCTCTCGATGAATAGCAGCGAACAGCTACGCGCTCTTTTGAAAATGGGGCATCACCTCTTTGGCAAAGAGCCGCATGGCCCGGACCGTTTTCGCATGCTCTACCCCAGGGAACTGCATCCAGCACAGCAGATAATCCATGCCTAGTTCTTGCTGGTATTTCTCAATCTCCCGAATACAATGGTCCGGGTCACCGATAATGAAACGCTCCCGGTGGGTGTCAAAGGTCACGGTTGCCGGGTCCTTGACCAACTCGCCCTTGTCGTCTTTGAGCGGTCGGACGTTGGCCCACTTGCCGTACATCCCGGCGTGCAGATACATGATGCCCTCCCGGGCCTCCTCCTCGGCTTGGGCCGTGGTCTCGGCAACGTAGACCTCGCGAATGACCGGCGTGGCGCTGGCCGTCTTATTGAACCGCTGGAGTTGCTGCCGGTACATCCGGTAGTGCTCTTTCAATTCATTGATATGATGCCGGGGAGAAGCCACCAAGGCCGACCCCCACTGGGCCGCCCGGCGCACTCCGCCACGAGTGGAGGCACCAATCCAGATCGGCGGATGCGGCTGTTGAACGGGCTTGGGAGTAATGGACAGGTCTTCCACCTGGTAGTACTGGCCCGAAAACGAGAAGCGCTCCGTCGTCCAGCCTCGAATCATCAGATCGAGCTGTTCTTCCATGCGTGGCTCACGCCCCGAACGCTGTTCTTCGTACGCGGCGAACTCCTCCGGCCGATAGCCGGTCGCAACGCCGAGGATAAAACGACCCGCGGCGATATTATCGAGTACCGCCACGTCCTCGGCTGTCTGTACCGGCCGATGGAGCGGCAGGAGATACATGCTCGTCCCGATGATGAGCTTTGATGTTCGCGCGGCCATGGCCGCCGCTGTGACCAAAAGCGAGGGGCAGATCCCGTCTTCCAGAAAGTGGTGCTCGACGAGCCAGGCCGATTCAAACCCAATCTCTTCGGCAATGACAATCTGGTCCAGCATCTCGCGATAGAGTTGCTCATGGGTCTGGCCGGAGCCTGGCCGGAGCTGCATAGAGAACGGACCGATCCCGAATCGCATCATACCCTGCCCTCCTCGGTGTGTGAAAATCGATCAAATTATTCTCCTCTGAAAAACGGCTGTCAACATTTGGAGCGGCCGAAGTTGGCTCTTAATTCACCGTTGGTCTGACCGTTCTTGCATGGCTGGCGGGCCATAGCCGGCCATCAACTCATCGACAATGGTGTGAAACTCGTCCCACGGAGTCTCCCGATAGGCGTGGCCGCGTACAATGAATGAGGCCCCGGCATAGAACTTCTCATACTGCTGATGCCGGCCCGCGAACTCGGAGCCGACCATATCCCAGGCCAGCTTGAATAGCTTCATGCGTGCTACCGCGTCTGCCTGTGGTGTCTGAAAGTAGGCCTCAAACTGCTCGGCGAGTTTTTCGTCCTCCATGACCGAGATGTCCGCCGGCATCTGAAACACGCCCCCACCACACAGGTCGCGCAGTTGGTCGATAAACTGGCTATAGTTCTGGGTGCACCAGTCGAGGGCCGCATACATCATCCGCCGGTTAAAACACACATGGCCGTCCGGCCAGCTCTCACAGGCGTTGATCTGGCCGTGCACCATACCGGCAATGGCACCCTCGACCGAGGCCATTTTTCCGAGCGTCTCTCGCACGGCAGGAATCTGGGCCGCGCCGGTTGTATGGGCAATCTTGCTACACAGGCCGAGCAGCAGGCGCATCTTCGACCAATACCGCACGTTGGACTGATGATTGCCAAAGCAGTGGCTCGGGGTCTTGAGATAAATGTCCCGCGATAACACCGCGTCGTTGTGAACAAAAACCTTCTCCCAAGGCACCTTCACCTGGTCGCACATGACCATGCTGTCGGTTTCGTCGTATCGATAGGCCAGTGGTGAATCAAACTCCGAGCGGCAGGCCGCTTCCATGGATTTACGTGACCACAGACTCAGCCCTAGGGCGTTGCACGGCACGGCGCACGTAATCGCCTCTTTTTTCTGGTCAGGCGACAGGGGGATGACATTCCCGATCCAGATATCATTGGCGAACACCGCGCCCGTCGCCAGCATCTTCATGCCGGAAATAATTACGCCGTCGTCTTCCTCACGGACGACACGGAGGGTGGGGACAGGCAGATTCTGGCGCTGATAGAACTCCGGGTCTCGGGCGGCCTGGGGAGGCAGCACGGCGTAGACGGTGTAGATATCGTTATCGCGTACGTAGCGATAATAGGCGAGCAGATTGTCCGGATTGCCGCACGGTGGCTTGAGTTCGTCCGGCTTCATGGCCATACCGGTTACAAAGCTGGCTACGTGGTCGGGCGAACGACCGAACATGCCATAGGTCAGGTCCGCGATTTTTCGATGCCCAACCATCCGCCGCTGCAGGTCGTCACGCGTTTTGGCTCGTAAATAGTAAATCGAGTGCCGGCTGCCGTCCTCTTCGAAGGTCAGCGTCTCGCGATTACCCGGGTCCGCCTTCATATCGTAGATGGCAGCCACCGTGCGGGCGGCGTTATGGAACGCCGGATGGGTGGTGACATCCTCGACCCGTTCACTACCGATATAGACCACCCGTCCATCCTGAAGGGATTCCAAATGCTCCTGACCGGTCTTCAGCATGGGCCTCTCCTTTACAATAGCGCAGTATGAGCCGTGCATAGCACGCATTGTGGGCGAAATCGCGTTCGATACCCATGGGAGAGGAACTCTCCTCGCTGATGTCCGACCGTCGGCAGAGATGAGACGGATACAGATTCTCCCGAAATCAATTGAATATGAGAGGGAGGCAGCGGGAGGACAGTCCTCACAGCAGGTGATGACATGTGAGCTAAGGGGAGAGTCTCACTTGACTTTTGCCGCCAACTGACCCAGTTTCTCTCCAATAATTATCGTTGTCCGTATGGGTCCGCCACCAATGAAGAGCGTACACGCGGACACGCGTAAATAAGGAACGTCAGATGTACGAAATGTTATCCGGCCTTCGCGTGGTCGAAATGGGCCATATTGCCCTTGGCCCCCTAGCTTCCCAGATGTTGGGTGACTATGGCGCGGAAGTCATCAAAGTCGAGCCGCCGGGCGGCGATGTGTACCGCGCCCTCGGAATAAGCCGTAACCAGGGCATGAGCGCCCAATGGATGGCTTGCAATCGCAACAAACGCAGCGTGGCTATCGACCTCAAGCGGGAGAAAGGTCGGGAACTGCTGCGCGACTTACTGAAGACGGCGGACGCGTTCCTCCACAACATGCGTCCACCCGCTATTCGCCGCTTAGGCTTCGACTACGCGGCAGTGCGCAAAATCAATCCCGACATCGTCTACTGCTTCTCCGGCGGCTTCGGACAGAATGGGCCGTATAAGGATTACCCGGCGTTCGACGATATCATCCAAGCGTACTCGGGCATCGCTGCTGTCAATAGCCTGCAAACAGGACAACCTGAACTAGTCCCCATGGTGATGTGCGACACTATGACTGGACAAGCACTCGGGCAAGCTCTCCTCGCGGGGCTGCTCAGTCGTCAACTGCACGGCGAAGGAGTCTGCATCGAAGTGCCGATGTACGAACTGGTTGTAAGCGCGCTCATGAATCAACACCTGAACGGCGAAGGCTTCGTTCCCGCGGAAGGGCCACTTGGTTACAACCGTGTGCTGACCCCATCAAGACGTCCGTGTCGAACGAAAGACGGCTTCATGGTGCATGGCCTCTACAAGGTCGGGAACTGGCGCAAGTTGTGCGAGGCGGTGGGCCGTCACGATCTGCTCGATAGCGGCATGCTCGACGATCAACACACTGTCGCGGCCAACATCTCGACCCTGTACAAAATCATGCTCGAAGAGATCATGCCGCAACGCACGAATACCGAATGGGTTACTCTCTTCAATGAATTGGACATTCCTTACGCTGAAGTCCAGCAGTTGGACACGTTAATGAACGACGCGCACTTACGTGCCGTTGGGTTGTTCGAAGAATATGAGCATCCGACAGAAGGCGCCGTGCGGCAAATTCGCCAACCGATCAATGTGACTGGACGTGACCACTGCGGCGACCGGCCACCGCCGAAGCTCGGCCAAGACACCGTCACCGTCTTGAACGAGCTGTACGGCGATGAGGACCATGTGCGCCAGCTCATCGATGACGGTATTGTCGTCGCCAAGTAAACACCGGCGAAGGAATCGAAAGTAGTACAATTCATTCTGCACGCGTAACTGTTGCCGAGGAGTAAACGCTCATGCCTTCTCACGATAAAAACGTCGAGTTTGACGCGACCGCCATCGCACCGGTGCGTTATGGCACGCCGGAAATGGAAGCCCTGTTAGCCGCAATTGGGGAGAGTGCGGCGGCAAGTAAAGCGGCCGGAAAGAACCCTTTTCCCGCGATCGATCTGGTGCGCGATTCGCGCCTTGGCGCGCTCAGAGTCCCGATCGACGAGGGCGGCGGCGGTTGTACGGTACGAGAATATTTCGCCATGTTGATGGCTCTCGCGGCCGCGGATTCCGATGTTGCCCAGATCTTGCGCGTGCATTTCTGGTTTACCGAAGAGCGTCTCCGCACACCAGACGAAACCGCACGGCAACGTTGGTTGTCGCGCGTTGTGGCCGGCAAGATATTCGGTAATGCCTTTACCGAGATTGGCACTAAAGAAAAAGCCGGCAGCTTTGCGATGCAGACTCGCCTTGAGCCGGTGGACGATGGCTACAGGCTGAACGGCACCAAATACTTTTGTACCGGCAGCTTATTTTCTGACTGGGTCCTGGTGGCGGCATCAACACCGGAAGGCAAAATCGCCAATGTCGTCGTGCCATGCGAGCGCGCGGGGGTGACGTTCGAGGACGATTGGGACGGCGTCGGCCAACGCTTTACGGGCAGCGGGACTGGCCGATTCGAAAATGTCGCGGTCGCGCAAGAAGAAGTATTGCGACAAACGAAGTCAGCGCACACCGCGGTCGACGAAACGCCCTTGCCGACAAATACCTACATAGGCGGTCAGTTTTTGCAGCTTATCTTGACCGCGATCGTGGTCGGTAATATGCGGAACGTCGTCGCCGACGCGATTCGCCTGGTGCGCACGCGGAAACGGACGTTTACCCACGCGAGTGCCGATACTGCCGCCGCAGATCCGCAATTCCAGGAAATGATCGGGCGCTTGTCGAGCTCGACGCTCGCGGCTGAGGCGACTGTTCTCGCTGCCGCGGAGGCGCAAGGGCTGGCGCTCGATTCCGCCAACCAGGGCCAGATCGATTTCGAACTCGCTCATCGCGCCTCCTTACTCTCGGCGCAAGCCAAAGTCTTTATCGACGAAATCGCGCCGCGCGCGGCGAGCCTGATGTACGAACTCGGTGGCGCGTCTTCGACTTTGCGGACAACCGGACTCGACGAACACTGGCGCAACATCGTGACTCTTTCGTCGCATAATCCTGCGGCGTTCAAGGCACGTGCGATCGGGGATTATCTGGTCAACGGGACGAAATTGCCGGCGAATTTATATTTTTAGGATCGAGCGCCCATCTCCTAGCCCATATTCTTCACCATTCCGCCGTCGATGTCATACGCCGCCCCCGTGATAAAACTGGCTCGTTCTGAGCACAGAAAAGCGACCAGGTCGGCAATCTCTTCGGGTCGGCCAAACCGTCCGAGCGGAATATGGGTGGTGGCAAAGTCGTTGATCATGCCGTCCGGGTCGTCGGGATTCAACGTCTTTGCCAGACCATCCCACAGTGGAGTCTGCGTCGGCCCTGGGCAGACGGCGTTCACCAGGATGTTATCCTTGGCCAGTTCGTCGGCCAAGGTTTTGCTCAGACTGATGATGGCCGCTTTCGTGGCGTTGTAGTCGATCAATCCGGCGTTGGGCTGTTTGCCGAAGATCGACGCATTATTGACAATCCGGCCCCATTTTTGTTTTTGCATCAGGGGAACGGCAAGCCGGGAGCAGCGAATCACGCTGAACAGATTGATATCAAGATTATCCTGCCACTCCTCATCTGACAGACCCAGCCCCTGACTCAGATGGTACCAGCCAGCATTATTGACCAGGATATCAAGCTTGCCGAACTGCTGTACCGTTGTGTCAAAAAGGGTCTGGATGTCTGCGGCTTTACTGACATCAGCCTGAACTGCCAGGGCCTGCGGACCTAAAGCTTGGGCGGTGCGAGCTAATTGCTCCTCACCGCGTGCGCAAATCACGACGTGGGCTCCCTCTTTGACCAGACGCTGGGCCATGGCCTCGCCCAGACCGTAGCTCGCTCCAGTAATGACCGCTACGCGGTCTTTTAAACCAAGATCCATATCTCCCTCCTTCCGACGTTATCGCCTATCAATTCGGGGGTACGATAGCAAACGATACTGGAGAAGTCATAAGGGACGTTACAGCCTTAGCGGGGCAACGGCAACGATGAGGGGAAAAGTGGGTCACGTGAAAGTGAAAGGTCAGGGATTTGTAATGCGCATCTCTACTGAAGTCACTGAACGGCTCAACCGCTTCTGGAGCACGTCCCGTTTCGTAAAATGGCTCATTTTCTGACGAATCGTTGCCGGCTACCATAAAGGACGTCCGTTTTGAAAAGGCGCCCGCCTTTACAGCATTGACAGCCTGAGGCCGGCTCACGTAGTTAGGGCGCGGGGAAAAAATAGTTCGTAGTGAAGGAGGGCTCTATGGCTGAATCTGTTGAAGGCGGACGAGTGCCGGAGATAGGCAACCCGCACGGGATGGACTGGACTCCGCTCCGAGATGTTGGGAAGGCGGAGATTCCCGTCTCTCGATACGTCTCAGACGACTACTACGCGAGAGAGAAGGAACGTATCTGGCGACGTTCGTGGCTGTTGATCGGACGCGAGTCGGACGTTTCGAAAGCCGGAGATTTTTTCACCTTCTACCTCCACGTTCTGAGCACGCTGGTCATCGTGATCCGCGGAAAGGACGGGGAGCTGCGAGCGTTTCACAACGTCTGCCAGCACCGGGGGGCCCAGATCCAACACGAAGCCTGTGGCAGCTGCAGGGCGCTTACCTGTGCATTTCACGGATGGGTGTATGATCTGGACGGCTCGCTCCTTAACGTGCCTCAGGCCGAGCAGTTTGAAGAACTCGACTACGAGGAGCGGAGACTGAAGAGGATCCATCTTGATACCTGGGGCGGCTTCGTCTTCATCAACCTGGACCCCGCCGACCAACCCGAACACACGCTCGCAGAATGGCTCGGTCCGATGCCGGGGCCGCTTGGCGAGTATTTCGCGAAGGAGAACTGGATCTGGCGGGTCGGTTGGAAAGGTATCTTCGAGGCCAATTGGAAGATCATGGTCGACGTTCAGCTGGAGGGCTACCACGTCAATGCACTCCACGCCAAGACCATCGGAGGGGTCTTCGGCCCAGCTCAGCTTCAGAACCTCGCCTTTCCAGATACGCCGGGAATGCCGACCAAGCTCGAGTTCATGCGCCCGGACATTTCGAAAGACAAGAGCTTCCGGCGTCCAATTCAAACGCCCGTGATGAAAGCGGCCGTGGAGTACGGGGCCACATCTCCCTTCACCGACAAAGACGCCTCCTCGGGCGGTATTCCCCTCCGCGCGAACCACTACCCCGGAGCAATCAATAGGCTGGACGACCCTCTTTGGATATTCGACGACTACCTGCTCTTTCCGAACGTCGTGATGATGGCGCAGACCGACCACATCTGGTTGCAACGAGTGTGGCCGATTTCCCCGCATCGCACTGCCTGGGAGTTCGAGTGGTATTTCATCGATTGGCCCAAAAACTTCGGCGAGTGGTTTGCCTGGGAGCAGGCCTACTGCCATTTTCGAGATGTGACAACCCAAGACATGGTGAACGTCGAAGGAATGCAAAAGGCCTACCGCGCCGGCTCCATCAGTACAATGGTCGTCTCCGACATCGAGGGCGGTGTCCGGTGCTTTCAGGATAAAGTCACCCAGGTCGTTGGCGCAGAGTGAACTCCACAAGGCCCGTAGACCGAAAACAAGGAGGCTGAGCATGCCGGACTTCCGTCACCTGAAGGACTACATCGAAACGTGGGGTCTCCCGACGCGGGAGGCCCGCCTGGAGAAGCGTTTAACGAGTTCGTTCCAAGAACTCAAAGACTTCTACGAAGCAGTGGGCCCACACCTCGACGACATCATCAACTTCCTGAATCAATGGCCCCTGGACGAGATCCCCACAGAACATCGGAGCCTCGCCGACACCGCACTGATGCTGTGCGAGGCCGACAACCCGGTCACTAAGTGGCGATCGACCACGCTCACATCCGGTGTCGATCCGCGGCGACTCGAGGTGAAAGCCAACCCGTACGACTCACCTCAGCTCGACGCAACGAAACGTTCGTAGGGGTCTCTGCGAGAGTTCCTCGTGGGTGGTCTCCAGGCCGACGATGGTAGCATAGGAGTGCTGTTCATCGAACCTCACATCGCGTGACCTTGGTGCTCCGCACCACTAGCTTGACACCGCGTCGAACCATGTTATGCACAATCATTATCGGTCTGAGATATCTCCAAGCGACCTGAAAACCTCCGGGGGATACGGGAGGGGGAACACCATGGCAAACGGAGCGGTCGAGCACTATGACGTGGTGGTCATCGGGGCGGGCTTTGGCGGCTTGTACGCCCTGCACCATCTGCGCGGGATGGGCCTCTCGGTGCGCGTCTACGACGGTGCTGCTGGCGTGGGCGGCACGTGGTGGTGGAACCGCTATCCCGGTGCGCGGGTCGATTTTCCAGGCAGCCCCTTCTACTGCTATACGTTCTCAGAAGAGCTCGTGCGAGAGTGGGACTGGCCCGAGACCCAGCCCGCTCAGCCCTCGGTGCTGGCCTATTTGGAGTACGTCGCCGACCGGTTCGACCTGCGCCGCGACATCCAGCTCGAAACCTGGATGCGCGATGCCTGCTACGACGAAGAGGCGCAACGCTGGATGCTCGAGACCAGCGCCGGCGAGCACGTTTCGGCCCAGTTTCTGATCTGCGCGGTCGGCACTCTCTCGGCGACGCATAAGCCAGACATCCCTGGGCTCGATACCTTTACCGGCGAGTGTTACCACACCGGCCGCTGGCCGCGTGAGCCCGTCTCCTTTACGGGTAAGCGCGTCGGCGTGATCGGGACCGGCTCCTCGGGGGTGCAGGCGATTCCCGAGATCGCCCGCGAGGCCGCATACCTAACCGTGTTCCAGCGTACGCCGCAGTACAGCATCCCGGTCCGCAACCGCCCCATGGACCCCGAAGTGGTGCAACAGGCCCGCGAGAACTGGGCTGCAATCCGCGCAAAGATGAACGCGTCACCCCTGGGCGCACCGTTCGAGGTCTCCGAGCGCTCGGCCTTCGAGGACACCCCCGAGCAGCGCCAAGCGCTCTACGAAGAGCTCTGGCAGAAGGGTGGCTTCCACATCCTCTTTGGCAGCTATGCCGACCTCCTGACCAATAAGGAGGCCAACCGCACGCTGGCCGACTTCGTGCGCGGCAAGATTCGTGAGATCGTGCGCGACCCCGCGACCGCCGAGAAGTTGATGCCCGACTACTATATGGGCACCAAGCGCCAACTCCTCGACGACGGCTATTACGAGACCTTTAACCGCGACAACGTCTCTCTGGTCGATCTGCGCCAAGACCCGATTCAGGAGATCACGCCTGAAGGCGTGCACACCGCCAACAGCGAACACCTGCTCGACATGCTCGTGCTGGCGACAGGCTTCGACGCCATCACCGGCGCGCTGGTGCGCCTCAACCCGAAGGGGCGGGGCGGCGTCAGCCTTCAGGAGAAGTGGCGCACGCGCTTCGACACCTACCTCGGCATGACCATAGCCGACTTCCCCAACCTCTTTATGCTCCACGGCCCTGGATCACCCTCGGTGCTCTTCAATATGCCGCTCGGCGCCGAGCTCGAGTCGGCATGGATCGGCGATTGTATGCGTTACCTGCGTACACACGGCCTGGGCGCCATCGAGCCGACCCCCGACGCCGAGCAGCGCTGGGACCGAGAGGTCGCCGGGATCGCCAACGAGACGCTCTATCCCCTCACCGACTCGTGGTATACGGGGGCCAACATTCCGGGCAAGCACCGCCAATTCTGCGTGTATTTGGGCGGCCCCGACTACTTCCGGCGCCTCGCCGAGGTCGCCTCCCAGGGCTACGAGGGCTTCGTGTTCGAGCAGGAGTACGGTCAACTGACCGAGGAACTCGCCAGCTAGCGGTTTCGTATGTCGTAACCGGAGCAGGTGTTCTCGTACCACAAGTCATCGGGCCGTCCATTTTCGTTCTCCACTCTGATAACCCGACGGCCCCTCGTCTGTATTTATCGTCGGGGTCGCGTCCAGTACATTATGCGGAGCATAATGTAATCCCTGCCCCTCAAAAACTGTTGGATAATAGTGGAAGGAGATATGCGTGCACGAGCCCAAGTTTGGATTTCAATTACCTGCGGATGACTTTGTCGCTGCCAAGCAGGCAGCCTTACAGGCGGAAAGCGACGGCTTTTACTCGGTATCGATAGTCGATCACTTCTTCGCACCGCTCGGAGGATCTCAAGCACCCCAGTTGGAGTGCTATACGACGCTGACGGCTATTGCCTCGGTGACCGAGCGCATCCGTCTCGCGCCCTGTGTGACGGCCGTCTCGTTTCGTCCGCCGCCGATGTTGGCCAAAATTGCGTCTACCCTCGACAATATCAGCAACGGCCGTTTGACACTCGGCTTGGGTGCGGGTTGGAAGTCGGACGAATACCATGCGCACGGCTATCCCTATCCCTCGAATCGGGAACGGTTGGATCAACTCGCCGAAGCCGTTCAGGTGCTAAAGGCGATGTTCACGCAGGAGGAACCGCGCTTTCAGGGCAACCACTTCTCGATTGACAACGCCTACAACAATCCTCGGCCCATCCAGAAACCCCATCCGCCATTGATGATTGGTGGCTCGGGCAGCGGTCTGCTCAAGATCGCCGCCGCCGAAGCCGATATTCTGAATATCATCCCGCCGATCTTTAATGGTAAAGATTATCCGAACGGTCCGGCTATGGCCTTGAAGTTCGACACGCCCTATCTGAAAAAACGGATTGGTATGCTGCACGGCTATATGGAAGAGTGCGGGCGCGACCCAAAGGCGATAGAGCTAGGAGCTTTACTAGTACTCCACCTCACCCGAGACCCCACAGACGCGGCGCTCGCCCAAACCGCAACCTTTCTCGGCTTCCCCGATGCCGACGCTGCACTCCGGTCGCCCCTGACCTTGATGGGCGCGCCAGACAGAGTCAAACGGGAGATCCACACCCGTATTGAGGAGATGGGCCTCACCTATATGATCGTGATTCCGGTCTCCCCCGAGTCTCATGAACTGTTTGTGCATGAGGTGATGCCTGAGTTTGTGTCGTGAGTCGTGAAGAAGAGTGAGATGAAAATCTGTGGAGCTATTTATAGTGCCAGTGTGGCTACATTTGCGGATGATCCGACCCGGCAAATCGTGGGATGACTTTACAATACGGTGGGCAGATACTAGAAGGTGAGTTGCCCTATAGACAGGTGATTCAGAAGGAGGCAACGATGGCGATGGGACTGGACCAGGTACAACCAGCGGCCCCGCTGGATTTTTTAATGATTGATGCCGATCACCATTACTATGAGCCAGATGATTGCTTCACGCGTCATATGGAATCAGCCTATGCCAACCGTGCGGTCAATATCCGTAGAGGCGAGGGCAAGTTTGGACGGGTGTATATCGGCGATGAACGCATGCGATTTTTCAGCGTCATTCCTGGTGACCACACGGGCGGGCCTGGCGCACTGCAGGAATTTCTCAAGAGCCACTCAGGCGAGGGCGATGGCCTGGTCTCGGGCGAGACTGTCTCAGCGGCAACATTTCCCGAATCAACAGACTACAACGTGCGGTTGCGAAAAATGAATGAACAAGGGGTCGAGGCAGCCCTGATGCTTCCGACGCTGGGTGTCGGCATCGCGCATGAGCTCCGCCACGAGCCGCAAGCGTTGTTCGCCAATTTGCGCGCGTTTAACCGCTGGCTCGAGGAGGACTGGAGCTTTGGGAAGGATGGTCGTCTCTATGGTATTCCTGTCTTGTCGCTCGTGGATATTGACCTCGCGGTCGCCGAACTCGAACGGGTCCTCGCGTTAGGCGCGCGAAGTGTGAACTTAACGCCAGGTCCGGTCAATGGGCACTCACCGGCAGATCCGCTGTATGATCCGTTCTGGGCGCGCTGTCAGGAAGCCGGCATTCCGGTTGTGTTTCATCTGGGCAATGATGGCCTGACCGAAGTATACTCTTCACAATGGAGTGAGAACCCCTCCCCTCCGAGCCACCGACTCAGTCCGTTCCAACGGGTGATCGCTTCGACGGAACGCGCGACGGCTGATACCCTGAGCGCGCTCGTGTTCCACAATCTGTTTGGTCGATTTCCGAGTCTGCAGGTCGTAAGCATTGAGAACGGGGCCGCGTGGATTGCGCCCTTACTCAAGGCCATGGACCACGCGGCGCGGTTGTCGGGTCCACGAGATTGGACATTCGGCCATGCTCCGGACCGACCCAGCGAAATTTTCAAGCGACACATTAAAGTCTCTCCCTTTCCGGAAGAGGACATTCCGGCGCTGGTAGAGGTCATCGGGCCAGAAAACGTGTTGGCCGGCTCCGACTGGCCGCATCCTGAGGGATGTGCTGAGCCGATTGATTATGTGGAAGGGCTGAAAGGCTTGTCACCTGGGGTGGTGCGTGCGGTGATGCGCGATAACACACAGAAGCTCTTTGGCGTCTAACCCGACCCCACAGGTCTTTACGTGTCCCACGGGTCAAACGGGAGATCCACACCCGTATTGAGGAGATGGGCCTCGCCTACACGATCGTTGTTCCAGTCTCCCCCGAGTCGCAGGAACTGTTCGTGCATGAGGTGATGCCTGAGTTTGTTTCGTGAGTCGTGAAGGGGGAGTGAGATGAAAATCTGTGCGGCTCAGACACGACCAATCATAGGGGACATTCAACGGAATATTGAGCATCACAAAAACTTCATAGCCCTGGCTGGTTCCTACGGCGTCGATGCTATGATTTTCCCAGAGCTTTCCTTAACGGGGTACGAACCGGCCCTCGCAAAAGCATTAGCAACGCATCCGGACGATAAGCGGTTTGACGATTTCCAAACCATCAGCAATACCGAGCGGATCACGATTGGTGTGGGTGTTCCAACAAAAACCAAGACGGGAATCTGCATTAGTCTGGTGTTGTTTCAGCCGCACCAAGCACGACAAACCTATTCCAAACAGTATTTGCACCCCGATGAAGACGAATTTTTTGTCAAAGGACACGGTTTTCCGAGTGTACGCGTGAACCAGACAAACCTGGCGCTTGCGATTTGTTATGAATTATCAGTGCTCGAACATGCGGAGCGAGCGGTGAAGAGTGGTGCAGATATCTATATTGCCAGTGTGGCTAAATTTACGGATGGGGTGGCCAAAGCCATCGACAGATTAGCGGATATTGCCAAAACCTATTCTATGCCCGTCTTCATGGCCAACTGCATTGGCCCTGCGGATGGGGATGAATGTACGGGGAAGACGTCCATTTGGAATGAGAAAGGCGTCTTGATAGGCCAACTCAACGACACCCATGAAGGAATTCTCATTTACGATCCAGACACACAAGAACTCATTGAAAAAGCGCTATAAGGCGGACCGTACTTGGAGAAAAACAGTGAGCGACATCAAGCAATCCATACACGATCAATTCGGTCGGGCAGCCGCCCAGTATAAAACCAGCCAGGTCCATGCCACGGGTGAGGATTTAGTCCAGATTGCCAAGCTGGTGCAACAGCAGGAACCATCGTACGCCCTGGATGCGGGCTGTGGGGCGGGCCATACCTCGGTGGCCATCGCGCCGCACAGTCGCCGGGTCGTCGCCCTCGACCTCACCCCGCATATGCTGGAACAGGTCGAGCAGTTGGCTGCCGAACGCGGCTTCTCCCATATCGAAACGCGCCAGGGCGATGTCGAACAGATTCCGTTCGCCGACAACAGCTTTGACCTTGTAGTCTCCCGCTATAGCGCCCATCACTGGCCGAACCCCCTGACGGCGCTCCAGGAATGCCATCGCGTGCTGAAGCCCGGCGGGCGGTTTATCCTGAGCGATATTATCTCGCCTGAAGAGCCGGCGTACGACACCTTTTTACAAACGTTTGAACTCCTGCGGGATGCCTCGCACGTCCGGGACCACACGGTTGCCCAGTGGCAGGCCATGTTTGAACGGAGCGGATTTCAGTCACGTGTCGTTTCCACCTGGCGTCTGCCGCTGGACTTTCAGGCCTGGACGGCACGGATGGCGACTCCGCCGGCACGAGTCGCCATGGTGCAGCACCTGTACGACAGCGCGCCTGAGGAAATCCGAACGGCTTTCGCTATTCAGGACAATTACGATTTTGCCCTGTACGGAGCACTGTTTGAGGCGACCCGGCAGAGCGGCTAGCGGGAGGCAGCCATGGGCACGATAGTCTTACGCGACGGCGTCATCTTCGACGGCCACAGTCCCGAGTTGCTCGACGGGGCGGACGTCCTGATCGAAGACGGTGAAATCAAGGAGGTTGCCGAGCGGCCGCTCAAGACCGCCGGCGCCCAGGAAATCCGCCTGGGAGGCCGTTTTCTCATGCCCGGTCTGATCGACGCCCACTTCCATGCCTATGCCGCCCGCGTCAATCTTCCCAGCCTGGACGATTGGCCCATGTCGCTTCTGAGTCAACACGCCCGCACGCTGCTGGAAGATGCTCTCCAGCGGGGCTTTACCAGCATACGGGACGCGGCCGGAGCCGACTTTGGCCTGGCCGCCGCAATTGAGCAGGGCTTGATCAAGGGGCCCCGTCTGTTTTTCTCGGGCCGGGCCTTGAGCCAGACCGGCGGGCATGGCGATACGCGGCCGGTCAAACATTTTGAGCCGTGCGCCTGCGGGTTTCAGGGCCGTCTGTCACAGGTTGCCGACGGGGTGGACGCGGTCCGTCGGGCGGCCCGGGAAGAGCTGCGCAAAGGGGCACATCAGATCAAAATCATGGCTACGGGTGGCCTCTCCTCACCGACCGACCCGGTGTGGATGTTGCAATACTCGGACGAGGAAATCCGCGCCGCGGTCGAGGAGGCGGCCTCGCGGCGCACCTATGTCATGGCCCACGCCTACACCGCAGAAGCCGTTGCCCGCGTCGTCAAGCTGGGGGTGCGCTCAATCGAACACGCCAATCTGATCGACCAGCCAACCGCAGAACTGGTCGCCCAGCACGGAGCCTATGTCGTCCCCACCCTGGTGACGTATGAAACCCTCGGAGAGCTGGGCAAGGAGTTGGGCCTGCCCGAGGGCAATATCGTCAAGCTGAAAGAAATTCAGACCGCGGGGCTGACCTCGCTTGAGCTGTGTCAGGCGGCCGGGATTAAGCTGGGGTACGGAACCGATCTGCTAGGGCCCCTACACGCCCAGCAGTGCCGAGAGTTCCTGATCCGGCGGGAGGTCCTCAACCCCATCGACATCCTGCGCTCGGCAACGACGATCAACGCCGAAATCCTGAACCAGTCGGGAAAACTTGGAACGGTTGCTCCGAGAGCATACGCCGATCTGGTTGTGTTTGATGGCAATCCACTTGAAGATCTCGGTGTCTTACAACCCGAGGCCGGCGGACCGCGGCTGGTTATGAAGGCCGGCGCGATCTACAAGAACTCGTTGTGACGAGACGATTTATCCGCGACTAGCCTTCCACCTGTTCGGCGAGCCGCTGGGCCGTATCAATCAAGGGTTGAGTCAGCGCGGCTACCTCGGGGTCGGCACACATTATAATCTTGTCCGGGTCTGCGGCGAGGGGGTCAACGTCCACATGTCGGTGCGCAATGCGCCACTGCCCGTCCTGTTTCACCAAGCGGTCCACGTAGCGCCCCTGGCCAAAGATCTTATACCCCCCTGGGGTCGCCAGCGCGGCCAGGACGCTGACCTGTCCGGTCGCTTCGTTCCCGTTGACCTCATATAGTAAATTACTGGTCATATGCCGACAGCGAATTTCCCGCACGTGCACGCGGGCATACTCGCGCAGGGCCGCGTGACCGCGGACCACCCAGGTTGCGACCTGAAAGCCTCCGTCTGGAGTGAAGCACTGCACCCAGGCTTCCGGCTCCAGATTGTCTATCGCATGGGCATAGCGAGCACATAATTCTTGGATAGCGAGTTTCTCGATCCAGGTCTGTTCCATACCGCACCTCTCTTTCTTCCCACTCTCTTTCATGAAGAGAACGCCGGATTCAAGAGTTATTGCGAGCTAAAGAGGAATGGTGCTAGGGATCGAGCAGAGGAACGCTCTCACATGCTCATCGATCACCCGAGTGGCAATAACGTATTGATCACTTATCTTGGTCTCCATTCTTCACGATGAATCGATTCGGCATCTCTATGGGCATCAGTCCCCGCGAGCCGCTCGTCAAGGTCGGGGAGGTAGCCAAAGCAATTGAGGAGAGGGGGTTCGAGGCCCTGTGGTTCATTGATTTTCAGCTTGGTCTGAAGGATGTCTATACGGGCATGTCTCTTGCCGCTTTGGCTACCGAAAAGATCGCCATCGGTCCGGCGGTGACGAATGTGATCACCCGGCACCCAACGGTCACTGCCAACGCCATAACCGCCCTGGACGAGCTTTCAGAGGAGCGCGCCCTGTTGGGGCTGGGCGTGGGTTGGTCGGCCGTACAGGGGGCTGGCCGCAAACCGTCTACCGTAAACGAGGTCCGCGCCGGGATAAGTGCGTTCCGCCAGATGTTTACCGGCGAGGAGGTCGCCCTGTACGGTACGCGCGTTCAACTCGCGACTGCTCGCCGTCAGATCCCGATCTACCTGGCGGCGGCCCAGCCGCGCATGCTCCGCTTGTGCGGTGAAACCTGCGACGGGCTCATCCTCATGGGGGCCGCCGAGCCGGCCTTTTGCAACTGGCAGCTCAACGCTCTGTACGAAGGTTTGGAGAAGAGCGGCCGAAACCGGAGCGAGCTCACCATCGACCTGTTTGTGACGATGAGCATCAACGAGGACGAAAACCTGGCTCTCAACGATGTCCGCGCCTGGGCCACCAGTCAGGCGGCAACCTTCCATACGTGGAAACATCTTCCCCTGACCTGGGAACGCTTTCGGCCGGAGTTCGAGCGCGCGACGCAGCACTACCAGTTGGTTGAGCACTTGTCCTTACGAGCCGGTCACAAGGAAATCGTGAGTGATGAATTTGTGCAGTCCGTCGCTATTGCGGGCAATAGACGTACGTGTATCGATCGACTGCACGAGTTGGCCCGGCTTGATATTGACCGGATCACGTTTGCTCTCCTGTCTGGGGGACGGATACACCGCTTAGGTGAGTTGGCAAACCATGTGATGCCCGGCCTTGCCGAGGTAGAGTCGAGCTAGGCGTCAGGTCAGCGGTATAAAATCGTATTCGCCGGCCTGCAAAACCAGGAACACGACCGACTCCTCCCCAGCGTTCGTCACCAGGTGGGGACGGCGTGGTCCTACTGCGTATGTCTCGCCGGGTTCCAGGCGAACGTTTTCCTTGGGGTCTCGCATAAATATACGCAGGCGGCCCTGAAGAACGTAGAAGGTGTCCTGGACCTCGGTGTGGCAGTGCCAGGGGACCTTCTGGCGTGCGCTGAGCTGTAGTTCGGTGATCCGAAATCCTGGTCGCTCGGCGTGGTAGACCAATCGCTCGACTTCCAATAGAGGACCTGGATTCTTGATCGGTTCCGTTTTCATTGGAGCGTTCCTCGCTAACTCGATCTCATGCGTAGATAAACCATGAGAGGCGGGCAAGGCAACGCTGGCCACGAATCTACCGGAGAGAGACCCGTAGACAATTTTATCTTGTTTCTTGTCGGGGCTGGTGCTAGGCCGGCACTAGAGGGAATCTGTTCGTTTGCTTTGTAGAGCGTTCGTCTCACAATCTAAGGGAGGGCTGGCCATGTCGCGTATTATTGATGCGGATGCACATTTTGCCGAGCCGCTGGATTTATGGCTCCGGTACATCGAACCGCAGTATCGTGACCGCGCGTATCACGTCGTGCTGGGGAAGGAAGCGGGACGGGGGCAGGTGGTTGTCGAGGGAAAAGTTTCTGCGTTGTTTCCACCGGAGTGGTTTCGTGATGTCGTTCCGCTCACCATGGCCTTCGGGCAAACCGAACGTATCCTGGATCCCGACTTTACGTACTATGACGGGATTCCGGCGGCGTACGATGCGGGGGAGCGAATCAAGTGGATGGATGCCGAAGGTATTGACATGCAGTTCATCTATCCGACCTGGGGACTGCTGTGGGAAGGGGACATCGAAGACCCAGAGCTGGCTGCCGCACACTGCCGGGCCTACAACACCTGGCTGTGGGAAACGTGTTCTCCCTACATCGATCGCTTTGTCCCCATTGCTCACATCTCATTACGAGATGTGGACTCAGCGGTAGAAGAGTTGCGGCGTGTCGCCAAGCTGGGAATGAAAGGCGTGTTCATCGGTTCCCGCCCACACCAAGGACGCAGTTTTGGGCACCCCATCTATGATCCTTTCTGGACTGAACTCCAGGAGCTCGACCTGCCGGTAGGAATCCATATCGTGGTTTTTAAGGATTATATGGGTAGTGACTGGTATCGCGACGGGGCAACCTCCGAAGTCATGTATTTTTCCTATATGAGTCGGATGGATACCCGCTTGGCATTTAACAGTCTGCTCTACGATGGTGTATTGGAGCGATTCCCGCAGCTCAAAGTCGTGCTCGTCGAGTCGCAGAGTGGCTGGCTGGTGGAGTGGTTGGACGGGATTGATCACCGCTATCAATATCTCGGACGGCTGTCTGGGATGAAACGGACGGCGAACGAATATTTTCAGCGCCAGGTCTGGGTGTCCGTAGACCCGGAAGAGCGGACACTGGCTGCCACAACGGAAATCCTGGGAGCAGATAAATTCTTTTGGGGGTCAGATATCCCGCATGCAGAGGGGTATACGCATCCGGTAGAGGAAGCCAAGAAGCATCTCGGTTCTCTACCCGAAAGCGCTCAGAGAAAGATTTTGGCAGACAACGTCGCCAAACTGTACGGGCTATGAGAAAAATGGTGTCGCGGGCACACGGCTCTTGAGTAGAGCAAAAGAAGGAGGGGTGCGCATGAAAAAAGAAGCGATCAATCCCGACAATGTCTGGAAGCCGGAAGACTACTTCAATATCTACCACTCTCCCGGTTTACCTACGGTCCCGCCCGAAAAGTCAGGCTGGGAACAAGCCGTCAAAAAGGGCAACTGGCTGTTTATCTCGGGCCAGACGCCGACCACGCCCGACGGAAAAACGGTTGCCACCGATATGCATGCCCAGCTCCGACAGGCGCTGCAAAACACCCGGAATATTGTCGAGACCGTGGGCGGCACGATGGATGACATTGTCTCGATCCGCTACTACTTCAAGGCCGGGTATATGGAGGAGGGGCTGGCCGCGCTGCGGGATTTGGGCGGCGAGTATTTTCAGAGCCCCTATCCTTCCACGACCTGCGTCGAAGTCGTGCGAGTGGCCTGGGCCGATCATCATTTGGAGATTGAGGCCATTGCCATGCTCGATGCGTGAGGAGAATTCCCTCCACGTCTCAATCGGTAAAGGTCGCCTCGACGCGTCCGAGCGGGCCAAAGTCGCCCAGCACCTGGACACCCGGAGCGATACCAGTCGGCTGGATACACGTTCCCGTCGTAACGATCTGTCCGGCCTTGAGACCGTCTGCCCGGACCGTGAGTTCATTGGCCAGCCAGGTGAGGGCAATACGCGGGTCGCCGAGTACGTTGGCACCGCGTCCCTCGCCAGCCCGGACCCCGTTCAGGCTGAGCCAGACAGGATGGGTGGCAAGGTCGAGCGTTCTCCAGTCAGACGCGGCTTCACTTCCCCATACGAACAGCCCGGCGCAGGCACTGTCCGCGATGAGCTGGGCGGGACCGGCGGTGCTGAAATCCAGGAATCGCGAGTCGGGGACCTCAATGGCCGGATGCAGGCTCGCCACACTGGCCAGGACCTCGTCCATCGAGTACTCATGATCGCACGGTGGCAGGTCGCGCGCCAGACGGAAGGCGAACTCAAGCTCCACCACACGCATCCCATTCGCACCGAGCGGGAGCGTTGCCGGGCTGCGGCTGATCTTCCCTGCCAGGAGCCGTCCCGCCAGCGGCCCGTCCACCCCAATATGCGCCTGTCCGGCCTGACTGGTAGCGGCAATCTTCCAGCCCGAAACGGGCTGCCCCGAACTGCTGGCCAGCCTGGCCTGAACCGCATACCCATCCTCAATGGTCAGCGGCCGACATGCCTCGGGTAATTGTTCGAGCTTTTGGCCATCCTGCCAGGCGTTCCAGAGTAGCTGGGCAGCCTCTTGTATTTGTGCTTGGTCCATACGTTTCATCCATGCTCAATACGGAACGATTCTCAGATCGTACCGGGGTGATATCCCTATTGCGCAGCTTTTACTTGCCACTCCTTCGTAATCCGTTCCTCTTCTCCGCCAGGCGTCCAAATCACCAATGCGTGCACCGGCTCCTTGGACTTTACCGTGTGCCGCGTCGTCGTGTTGGCTGGGACCAGACAGGCCATACCGGCGCTGAGCGTCTGTACCTTTCCCTCACTCGTTTGTTCCATCTCTCCAGACAGAATATAAAAAGTTTCGGTCGACTGATGGACGTGGTTGGGCACATCCACCCCAGGCGGCACGACCAAGTACCCGAGCGTCAGCTCGGTCGTCCCCCCGAGATGTCGATCAATCAAGATGGTGACTTCTGTCTTTGTGACCGGATCGATGTAGGTCGTTGCCTGTTCGGGGCGGACAAACCGCGACACCTCCTCGGCCAGGGCTGTTGGCACAATGGATACGAGCCCCGCCAGTATCACAGGAATACTCATCCAACGTGAGAGACACAGAATCGGCATCGTTGAAATCTCCTTTTGACATTCGCTCCCGTTTGGCGGGATAATACCGACCAGCCAACACCGGAAGCACTCAGGGCCAGCTTAGGACGATCACTCGGGCGACGGCAAGAGCCGTGCAGAACAGGAGGGATTCTTATGGCCGGCAAAGATAGCAGCGATCGCAGCCTGCGTATCGCCTCAATGAAAACCATGCTGGATTATCATTGGATGTTTCTACGCACCCTCTCGTCTTCGGTCCGGGAGTATCTGGGCGAGGCCGGCCTGGCGGCGCTTGAGCGCGGCTTCCGACGGGCGGGGTATTATCGCGGCCAACGCATACGCGACCGCCCGGAGACCTTTGCCGAAGGGCGCGACGCCCTGTCGCTGATCCGTCACTGGGATATGGGCGAGCATGCCATGGCTGCAGAGACGGGCTCGTTCGAGGTCAGCGGCTCAGCCGCCCAGGCGACCCTGACCTTTCCCCACGTCCCAGGCGCGGATTACTTCAGCACCCATCCAGGGGGCGAGATACTCGAACCCTATTGGCGCAATACCTTGACGGGTGTTGCAGAAGGCTATGATGCGGCAGCCGGGGTCGAGTTCTCTGCCGTGACAGTGGACCTGAACACGCCCTGGCAGCTCACCTGGACCTACCAGGGCGAAGCTGAAGATGTCACAGCCGAGCCACCGGAGGACGTTTTCGCCCAGCCGGCCAAGGCCATCCAGCTCACCCGCAGCACCTTTGCCGCGTTTGCCGCGATGCAGATGTATATCGGCTTTGAGCTGATCGACCGGTTTGACGCCTCGGGCGAGCGCGCGCTACGCGAGGCCCTGTATCAGTTCGGGGTCGAGCGCGGCCAGGGCATGCGCCAACAGGCGCTGAGCCAGGGACGGCCGCTGGACTTTCAGTCCTGGTTCGAGGTGCTCCAGGAGCGCGACCCGGCCGAATCGGTTTTTGTCTTTCGCGGCGATACCCATATCTCGCCCGGCGTCATGCAGGCCGAGTGCACCTACTGTCCGCTGGCCGAGGTCTGGTCGGAAGAGGGCGAGCGCGGTCTGAAGCTCGGCTATATCTACGATGTCGAAGTCCATCGAGGTTTGGTGGAATCCTACCATCCGGGTGGCAGGATTCGCTGGAATACGGTCAAGACCCGTGGAGACCGGACGTGCAAATTCTATTTCTCTATTCCCGAACTGGTGACACGGGACGATCCCGACTGGGCTCAGTCACGCGCTCGGAACTAGGAGGTTTACGATGTTAGAACTGCTCGACAACCCCGTCCCGTGGCCCAACGGCGCACGCTGTGCAGCATCCATTACGTTCGACATGGACACGGACAGCGCCCTGCACCTGTCGCATGCCGACGCCTACAAACGAGTGGCCGCCCTGTCGTGGTTACGCTACGACGAGGTCGCGGTGCCGCGGATCGTGAAGCTGTTTAACCACTATAATATCAAGGGCACCTTTTTCGTACCGGGCTGGTGCGTTGAACGCTATCCGGCCACGGTCGAGACGATTGTCGCCAGCGACCACGAACTGGCCTATCACGGCTATTTGCACGAGAACCCCATGGACCAGACCCGCGAGGGCGAGCGCTACTGGTTGGAGCGCAGCATTGAGGCGATCGAGCGGCTCAGCGGCAAACGACCGGCCGGCGGCCGAGCGCCGTATTACAACTACTCGCCCCACTCCACCGGGCTGCTGGCCCAGGCCGGCTTTGTGTACGATTCGAGTCTCATGGCTGACAGCCAGCCCTACGTCATGCGCGCGCCCGAGGGCGAGGTCATCGAACTGCCGACCGACTGGGCCATGGACGACTGGCCGCAATATGCGCATAGCCCGGACTTTCGTTATCTGATGCCTACGCGCGCACCGGATAAAGCCATGGAAATTTTTATGGCCGAGTTCGAGGCTGCCTATGAGTGCGGCGGCCTGTGGGTCACGGTCTGGCATCCGTTTGTGACCGGGCGACTAGCTCGCCTCGCCGAAGTGGCAAAGATGATAGAAGCGATGCAAAACCGGGGTGGCGTGTGGTTTGCCACCATGGAGGAAATCGCTCTGCACGTGCGGCGCTGTATTGCTGACGGGAGCTATACACCGCGCGTTGTTTCCATGCCCTATTACGAGGAACCCATCCCGGAATTGACCGAAGGATTTCCCGCGGGCCTGGAGCTCAGAAAGCCGAGCGGTTAGGCCGGATGCCGTTTATGCCAGGCCGTGCTCTGCTCGTAGGCATACGCCAAGTGTAGGACTGTCGCTTCCTCAAACGGCCGCCCGACAATTTGGAGTCCGACCGGGAGACCGTCGGGTGTAAACCCGCACGGCACCGAGATGGCGGGCAGGCCCGTCATATTAAACGGTCGAGTTGCCCGAGCGATATGGGCGGCAACGGGGAATTCCTTGTCGTCTATGGTGACGGTCGGCTGGTCTATCTGCTGGCCGCCAGGACGGTTGTCGGCGTCACCAACGCGTCGACCCGACCGAGCAGGTCGAGCATCTCCTGACATAACAGCGACCGAAAGCGTTGGGCCTTGAGATATTGCGCGGCCTGCACGCAAGCGCCGAGCAACAGCCGGGTGCGTACGTCAGCACCATAGTCCTGGCTGCGAGTCTGCATGGTCCGGGCATGAATTTCATATGCCTCCGCCGCAATAATGGCGGTCGAGCTGGCAATCACATGCTGAATGCTGGGGATGGAGACAGCTTCGACTGTCGCCCCCAAGTCAGACAAATGCTGTATGGCGGCCTGCACACTCTCCCGGACCGCCGGCTCAATATCGTCAAAAAAATACTCTTGTGGCACACCGAGACGGAGCCCACGGATGTCCTCCTTCAGGGCCGCCGTATAATCCGGCACCGCTGCCGCGCTAGCGGTCGGATCGTTGGGGTCGGGGCCGGCGATGGCGTGCAGAAGTATGGCAGCATCGGCAACCGTTCTGACCATAGGGCCGACATGATCGCACGAATGGCTGAGCGGATAGACCCCGAACCGACTCACCCGCCCATACGTCGGTTTGAGACCCACGATACCGCTGAGCGAGGCCGGGATACGGACCGAGCCACCCGTATCTGTCCCGAGCGTCCCCATGGCCAGGCCGGCCGCCATAGCCACCGCCGAGCCGCCGCTCGACCCCCCGGGAAGACGCGTGCGGTCCCACGGGTTGCGGGGAGTGCCGTAGTGCGGGTTGAGCGAGGTCCCGCCCCAGGCGAACTCGTGCATATTGAGTTTTCCCAGCAGAATCGTGCCGGCTTGCCTGAGTCGGGTGACGACCGTGGCGTCGCTCTCCGCGACATGGTTAGCCAGAATTTTTGAGCCGCAGGTCATGCGGACGTCTTTGACCGCAAACAGGTCCTTGAGCGCGATGGGAATGCCATGGAGCGAACCTCGATACTGCCCGCGCGTAATTTCCTGTTCCGCAGTGCGTGCCGCGGCCAGCGCTTCGTCTCTCAGGAGGGTGAGATAGGCCAGGTATTCGTCGTTCAGACGGTCAATCCGGTCAAGATAAGCCTGGGTCACCTCTACGGGGGAGACTTCTTTCTTTTGGATGCGGGGCGCCAACTCGGCAATACTCGTAAAGGCGAACGCTTCAGTCTTCATGACGTTCGCCCTCCGACATGACCAAACGTACCGCCGGCTCTATGTGGCTGAGGTTCAGCGCGTCCAGTGCGTCCAGGCCCGTGGACAATTGCACATACAGCGTGGCCAGCTCTTCCAGAGCATCTTCGCTCAGCGGTTCTGCGAGCTTGTCTCGAAGACGAACAGCCACGAGTTCTCGATCTCTCATGTCCATTTGGCCTCCCTCAGAAGCTGTTGCCTGTGGATCAGGGCCGAGTGGTCCGCCGCACAGATCTTGCGAGCTTGTCATTCTGAGAAGCGAAGGTGAAAAATGACATCAGGCATCTTCACTCGGGTAGAGCCGGGTATCAAAACCTCGGTTCGCGCCCAGGCACGAACCGGGTGGACTCAAAACCGTCAACCACTTCCGGCTGTCCAAACAATTCTACTGCTGGTGCAATCTCCGCCAAGGATAAGGTCAGAAAAAATAGCCGCCGCGCTTCCTCAGGCATTGCCTCAAGGGGAAACTGCTTCAGATATTCAAGGATGACCTCCATGCGGGGAAAGATCGCATCATAAAAGGTCTGGAGTTCCTCCCTGGTGCTTGACAGACGCTTTTTATTGCGCGCCCTTTCTTCCGCCAGAGCCCACGCACTGACGAAAGGCTCAAGGTCAGTAAACTGACTCGGCAACAAACCCCCAGGCATAGGCACCCCCTATTGACCGCTGCCGCCTATAAAGTCTTCCGCCACCTTATTCGCGTGTCTGATCATTACCTCCTGATCTTGCAGGGGAGAGTGCGTTATTGCCCCGGAAGTGAGTCCTCTTTGCACGTTCTCAAGGGTGCTGCCGTCTTCCAGCCACACATCACGAGTGACGCATCTCGTATATTCCTGGCTAAACCATTGGGCGCTATCTTCTGCCTTGGGTAAATACAACCGGGCTTCCCAAAGCGACCGATCGATCGTTATCGGCCACATATAGTGGGTAAGGCAGAACCCACCAAACAGTAAGAAGTGGAAATTCGGAAAGATATAATAGAGATCAAAAGACCAACTCGGGCTTCTGGTCGGATTGAGCACCTGCGGGGGCAGTCTCTCGAGAAAAGAACCGGTTGCCTCCGCACTGAGCATCGCCCCGAATCGGGCAGCGAGAGCTTCTACGGGCGTGGGCGCGTGGTTCTGATTGCCGTAGCCCGAGAGCATGCTGTGGCGGTCATAGAGTTTGACGTCGAGGGTGTGAACCGCGGGATTTTCTTTATTGGTGAAAAAATCCGGAATCGTACGCGCGTGCAGGCTCTTGGCGTGATACGCTTCGAGTTGGGAGTCTCGCGCCACTCTCCAGTTGCATTTGAGCTCTGCCTTATAGGAGTAACAGGCCGGCAGCTCCGCAAAGGGAAATTCTCTCAATACCGTCGCCACCTCGCCCAGATACTGCTGCAAGGTTTCCTGCGGGTTGGGATCCAGATGGATGAAGATAAACCCGCCACAGATGTCTGTGGTAACCGGAGTCAGAGCATATTCCTTTTTCTCGAAATCAAAGAACATCTCCTCTTCCGGCACCCCGACCAGTTGGCCGTCTGGCGCATAAGTCCAGCCGTGGAATTTGCACGTCAATTTCTGACACGAACCCGACCCATTCCAGACAATTTTATTTCCTCGATGTTTACACACATTATGGAAAGCCCGCACCACGCCGTCCTGTCCGCGAACCACAAGAATCGAGGTGTTGCCCACGGCAAGGTCCTGAACAAAGTAGTCTCCGGCCTGCGGGATTTCTTCTGCTCTTCCGACGTTGAGCCACACCCGCCGAAAGATTCGTTGACGTTCCAACTCAAAATATTCCGGCGAAATATAGGACTCAATCGACGCCGGGCCGGTTCCCAGCTCAGGGTATTGAGTTGTCCAACGTGGTTTGTTGGTTGCAGGCTCCATGCTCTCCCTCCTTATCTGAACGTGTTTTGAGGGGAACCTACGGCCAAGCTAGAGCAGGTCTGCCCCGGCCTGAGCACACTCTTCGTCCTGCTGACCAGTCCCCCCACCAACACCGCACCCGCCCTCAAGGACCCCATCGCGCATGAGCGCAACGCCCCCCTGGCTGGCGATCATGTGGCCCCCTTCTGCGGCAACAATGCCGCGTACTATCGGGCTGTCGGCCATCTGTTGGAGGGCGCCACTGGGCCGGGCAAAGCCGGCCGAAGCGACAGCCTTCCCCTGAGAGCCGTAGACCCCGGCCCACAGGGCATCGTCCATACGGTTGAACGCCATGAGGCGTCCCCCAGCGTCACACACGGCCACGCTGATCTTGATGTTAAGCTCTTGAGCCTTGGCTATGGCCCCGGCAACAACACGGTTCGCTTCCTCTAATGTCAGTGCCATACAGCAAACCCTCCTCTTTCATTATAAGATTGAACTTGCAAATTCCGGGTAATTTTGCAAACGATGCAGAGGAAAAAGATAGTAGCGTTTGGCCGAGTAACCTACAGGAAAGGAGCAGTCACATGAGGGCAGAGAGTCTGGAATATAAAGACGGAGATGTCACGCTCAAGGGATTTGTGGCGCTGGATGACCAGAGCAACCATAAGCGGCCCGGTATTCTGGTGATGCCCGAGGCGTTTGGATTGGGCAAGCAGGCCAAGGACCGTGCTCTGCGACTGGCCTCACTCGGCTATGCCGCACTGGCGGGAGACCCTTATGGCAACGGCCTGGAGGTCAGCGATCTTCAGGAAGCGATTACCCACGCCGGAGCCCTGCGCGAGGATAACACCAAGTTTCGCCAGCGCATCCGCGCCGGACTCGACGCGCTGATGGCACTACCCCAGGTTGATACCGACCGGCTTGTGGTCATGGGCTATTGCATGGGTGGCTCCTGTTCCCTGGAGATGGCGCGGGACGGCGCACCGCTCAAGGGCGTGGTCTCATTCCACGGCGCCTTGGAAACGCAGAGTCCAGCAGAGCCGGGTAAGGTCCAGGCCAAGGTCCTGGTGTGTCACGGTGCGGATGATCCCTTTGTTCCGGTCGAACATGTCACTGCCTTTGAAGAGGAGATGACCAGGGCCGGAGTTGACTGGCAGGTCATCAGCTACGGCGGCACGGTGCATAGCTTTACGAACCCGGAGGCCGACGGCTCCATAGAAGGCATTTGCTACAATAAACAGGCGGATGAGCGCTCGTGGCAGGCGATGCAGGCCTTCTTTGACGAGATTTTCGCCTAGCCGCTATACCGACCGGCCCGACCGGATTGCATACACATCGACCTCTTCACGTCCAGCCATCCAGGCCGTCTCGCGGTGCTGGACCTGGACGTGAAGGCGCGAGGCCGCAAGCTGTTCCAGAAATTTTTCGACACCCTCCCGTCGCGGGTCGCCAAAAAAGGCCCTGCCGCCCGTTTTCAGCGCGGCCGCCAAGAGCTTATACATCCAGCCGCCATCGACCGCCTCGTACAGCACGTCAGCACCGACTAGTACATCGTACTGGCCAAGCTGCCGCACGCTGTTTTCATCCAGCCAGCAGCGGCACTGTTCCTGAACGCGGGGGACGGTGTTGAGTTCACAATTCCGCTGGACCAGCCTGAGAGACTCAGGAATATGGTCAAGCGCGGTGACCTGCGCGCCCAATGAAGCCAACACCACACTCTCCAGCCCGACCCCACAGCCAATCACCAAGGCATGTTTGTCGCGCCACCACTCCGCAGGATAAGTCGAGGCGAGATACTGCGACAGAGCAAGGCTCGCCGGCCAGGCCAGATGCCAGTAGTCGTTCGCGCCGCAGTACGGACAGCGGGAAAAATCGGGCTGGACGTTGCGGAGTTCAATCAAACGCACGACAAGCTGCGGCGTGACCCGGTACGGGAGAATGCTTTCCTCAAACGGTGGGCGTTCGCTCATACCTCGGCGATCCTTTTCGAAGACAGTCCATCATTATCAGGAAAAGACAGATGGGGAGACCCATTTTCGCTTGACAGTAGCCGTTCCGGTGCACTAGGACGGAGGCACGGGAAAATCACGGAGAGTATACACTATTTCTTTCAGTCCAAGTTAAGCGAGAGGAGGGACACGATGGCACGACTCAGTCTCGTTGATCGCAAGCAGATGAGTCCGCAGTATGCGCAATTGGTGGAGCGGGTAAAGAGTGCGGACGGCTATGTCAATTTTTTGAGCATGATGGCCCACCGCCAGGAGGTCGTTGAGCCCATGTGGCGGGCCTATGTCGATATGTTCGAGGGCGGCGTTGTCGAGCCTCCGCTCAAGGAGCTGGTGCGCATCAAAATTGCCTATCTGAACGGGTGTTTATTTTGACAGGGCTTTCGCTACGCATCGGTGATGCGCAAAGGACTGACCGAAGAAAAAATCGCCCAGCTTGAGGATTATGAAAACAGCCCGGCCTTTACCCCGCGCGAGAAGAGCGCTCTCAGGTTTGCCGAGAAGCTGGCCATTGACTATGACTCGATTGATAACGACGAGTTCTTTATCGGGCTCCAGCAACATTTTACCGACGCTGAAATCGTCGAGCTCGGCATCGTGATCGGCTATGACATCGCTTTTGGTCGGCTGCTGCGCGTGTTTGACGCCGACCCGAAGGTGTGCGAGGTCCCGGAGCATCGGGAGGTTGGCATAGACGTGGCCGAATCTCCTGCTCTGTCCACAGCAAAATAATGAATGCCTCGGGTGGGTCAGAAACGACCCACCCTGTTCTGTTGGTTAGCCGAGCGGAACAGTTCCCTCAGCTCCGTTCGATAATCGTGGCAATGCCCATGCCGCCACCGATACACATGGTGACCAGTCCGGTGGTTTTATCCTGACGTTCGAGTTCGTCAAGAACGGTGCCCATGAGCATGCTGCCGGTTGCGCCGAGCGGATGACCGAGGGCGATTGCCCCACCGTTGACGTTGACCGTGTCCGGGTCCATGTCACAGTCGCGCATGGTTTTCAGGGGGACGACCGCGAATGCCTCGTTGATCTCAATCAGGTCAATATCCTTGATCGTCATGCCGGCTTTTTTGAGCACCTTTTTGGTCGCCGGAACCGGGGCGGTCAACATGATAATGGGCTCATCCCCCGCGGTTGCGGTGGCGACAATCCGAGCGCGCGGTTTCATACCGTGGCTGCGGGCATACTCCGGAGAGGCGAGCAGCAGGGCTCCCGCACCGTCAACAATACCCGACGAATTGCCGGCGTGATGCACATGGTTGATCTCGTTCACGTCTGTGTAGCGTGACAACGCCTTTTCGTCGAAACTCAGTGTGTCGCCCTTTTGCACATACTTCCCCAGTTCCGCAAAGGACGGCGGCAGTTGACCAAGCCCCTTAAGCGTCGTGTTTGGTCGGGGATATTCGTCGCGCTCCAAGATCACCGTACCGTCAGCATCGCGCACCGGAATCAAGCTCTTTTTCAAGCGACCCTCTTCATGAGCACGGGCGTAGCGCTGCTGGCTCGACAGCGCGAATGTGTCACAATCCTCGCGGCTGAACCCCTCTCGGGTGGCAATCAAATCGCCGGAGATACCTTGCTGGACAAGAGGATGGAGTTGACGCAGATGCCGATTATG
The DNA here is from genome assembly GCA_965243855.1 of uncultured Binatia bacterium (SeqCode). Taxonomy (GTDB): domain Bacteria; phylum Desulfobacterota; class Binatia; order Bin18; family Bin18; genus Bin18. The sequence continues at coordinate 2,602,124 of CBDEWE010000003.1, forward strand.
GCCGTCAATCCCACCACGGTCTGCATTCATCGGTACACGGGACATGGATTCCACACCCCCGGCAACCACCAGGTCCTGCTCACCAGCCTTGATGCCCATGGCCGCAAAATTGACCGCCTGCTGTCCCGAGCCGCAGAAACGGTTAATCGTCACCCCGGTCGAATCGTTCGGCCACTCGGCGGCCAGCACGGACATCCGGGCGATGCACATAGCCTGTTCGCCATACGCGGTCACACAGCCGACCACCACGTCGTCAACATCGCTCGGGTCCAAGTCGTTTCGTTCTTTTGTGGCATTCAGGACTTGCGCCATGAGTTCCTGGGGATGGACCCCTGCCAGCGCACCATCCTTCTTGCCCCGTCCGCGCGGGGTTCGAACGGCATCAATAATCCAAGCTTCACCCATGACTTCCTCCATCTTTCCTGTCAGGTAATGCGGTTAGGCGAGACGGTGCTGCTGACACCGTTGTCGCGGCCGGCTCAGTGCGGCGAGATGGCCATGGCCATCATGACCGACCGCTCGATTTCGGCGATCACGCTGCCGACTTCGTGTCCGATCAGGTCCATTTTGCGCAGTTGCTCGACACGAGGGGTGGCGCGTTCGAGTTCCCCGGCGGTGAAGATGTCGCGCAGAAAGCCGGCGGCGTCGACCAAACAGATCATGGCGACATCCCTGGGGTCGGGGATATCGTCGGACAGCAACACATCCGAAATCCGCAGTCTTACCTCGCGTTCGACGCGTCCGTCGATCGTCGGATAGCGTCGCGCCCGGAAGACCCACAGGAATTTCTTGTCCTGGGACTCCAGAATGCCACGTTCAATCAAACTGGCCAGGGCCTGCTGCCGGATTTCGGTCGTATCCTGGCCGGCCAGGGTCTCTATCCAGCCCCTGGTATCCTTGGGCTGACTGGAGTTCGTAATATGTGCCAGAGCCTGATCGAGAATCGGATTTCCGGTCGGTGTCGTGTCGAGACAGGTGAGGTGCTCAAGGTCGGTATCGATGCGGTTGGCAAAGGCCAAGTCCATCAGCACCGCACCGGCGAGGATATATTCCATCGCCCCGCCCCGGGTTGGCAGGAATGACCCGTCGTCGTCCAGTATCAACAGCATGATCTCTTCGGCAAAGGTCAGCATAATATATCCTCAGGACTGGGCCGTCAGGGCACTCTCACGCGTGTCGTAGTAGTCGAGCATGGTCAGAAAGCCGCTGCTCTCCATGACGGATTTGCAGGTCGCCCGGAGCGTGCAGAGCATCAGCTTGCCGCCACCTTGTTGGCATTTTCTGGCGCCCACAAGCATGATGCGCAGACCGGCGCTGCCGATGTAATCCATCTTGCTGCAATCGAGCAATATCCGGGCATCACCGCGTTCAACAACGTCCGAGATATGCTTCTCCAGGTCCGGTGCGGTGGAACCGTCAACACGTCCGTCCAGTGAGACAACAACCACAGAGTCTACCGTTTGCTCTTCAATCTTCAATGGCGCGTCCTCAGGACTGTGCCGCCAGGGCACTCTCACGCGTGTCGTAGTAGTCGAGCATGGTCAGAAAGCCGCTGACTTCCATGACGGATTTGCAGGTCGCCCGGAGCGTGCAGAGCATCAGCTTGCCACCACCTTGTTGGCATTTTTTGGCGCCCACAAGCACGACGCGTAAACCGGCGCTGCTGATGTAATCCATATTGCTGCAATCGAGCAATATCTGGGTATTACCGCGTCCAACAACGTCCGAGATATGCTTCTCCAGGTCCGGTGCGGTGGAACCGTCAACACGCCCGTCCAGTGAGACAACAACCACAGAGTCTACCGTTTGCTCTTCAATCTTCATCGGACAGCCTTTCTCTTCGATCTCAACCGACTAGTCGCATTTAACTGTTTGACTGAGGCAGGGATAACACAGTGACCGGTAGGCGGCAACCCATTTCTTGGCCACCAGCGGAGCCCGTCCGGGGCAATCGTCACTCTTGGCGAGGCGGGCAATTACTGGCAGAATACCCCGAAGTCAAGGGGCTGGACACCACAATCAAACAGGGAGATGCGTATGGACAACGGAATTCTATCAGGACTGCGAGTGATCGACTGCGGAACCTATGTTGCCGGACCGGCCTCGACAACCATCATGTCGGACTTCGGGGCCGAGGTATTGAAGATCGAGCGCCCGCAGGGCGGAGACCTCTATCGCTCCATGTCGGATTTACCCGGCTTTGCCAAGGCAGACCTCAACTGGGGCTGGATTCTGACCAGTCGGAATAAGAAGAGCGTCGCTCTCGACCTGGCTTCACCCCAGGGCAGAGAAGTGCTCATTCGGCTGATCAAGACCGCGGACGTGTTTGTCTCCAACTACCAGCATCCGCTGCTCGAAAAGTTCCGGCTGACCTGGAAAGACCTTCAGCCGGAAAACGACCGGCTCATCTATGCCCATCTGAGCGGCTACGGAGATGAAGGTGAAGATGCCGACGCGCCCACGTATGACGCGCTGGCCTATTGGGCGCGCTCGGGCCTGATGATGAGCGTCGTGGGCATGGACGGCACACCGGGCGGCCCGCGTCCGGGCATGGGCGACCACCCGACCTCGGTGTCTCTGTTTAGCGCGATTATGCTCGGCCTGTATCAGCGCGAACGGACCGGACGGGGATTGAAAGTCGGGACCTCGTTACTGGCCAGCGGAGCCTGGGCCAACGCCTGCGACCTCCAGGCCAAACTCTGTAATGCCACCTTTCCGGAACGCGACGAAGACGGCACACCGCCAAATCCGCTGGCGGCCGGCTATCGGAGTCGTGACGGCAAAGCCTTCCTGGCCATCCTGCTCGACCCCGACAAGGAACTCCCTAATCTGTGCAAGGCCCTCGGCCAAGCCGAACTGGCCACCAACCCGCTGTTTGCCACCAACGAGGCTAGGACGGAGAATGCGGCGGCCCTCTTTGCTATTTTACAGGGCCAGTTTGAATTGCGGGATCTCGATGAGTGGCGGGTACTGTTCAAGCAGGCCGACATCAAATGGGCGCCTCTGCCCGTGCGAGACGAAGTGGTCGAAGACCCCCAGATGCGGGCCGCCGGTGCTTTCGTGGACATGGAGTACCCTGGGCACGGCAAGCTGACGACCATCAACAGCCCCATTTTCACGACCGACGGAGAAAAGCGAATGCCAAGCCCAGCACCGCAGTTGGGCGATCATACCAGTGAGATCTTGCGCGACCTCGGGTATGACGAAGCGGCCATAGCCGCACTGGTGCGTGACGGCGTGGCCGCAGTGGGCGGGTGATTTCAACCCGCAAGGTCGGATGACGCCTCCAGCTCATCTGACCCGGCGGGGCTGACCCGTCTCAGGTTTGGTGTCGCTTACATTCCAAGCATCTCATGTGTTCACAGGCACGAATGTCCAAACTACAGGGTCGCCATGATTTTCATCCCTCACCAGGACAATATACATATTATTGTCTCCAACCAGCCTAAATTCATGATGGATCAATAGGGAGTGTATTCTCGCCCTCCATTTTTTAGCGTCCTTCAGCAGTCGATCATAATTCTTTGTCTGCGCCTTTGGATCAAAAGGATTTACGGTATGAATCGTTTTGCTACATACGTCATATAGTGAGGTAAACTTCTCCCGCGTCAAATAATCTCCCTTGAAATCTCTGTGATCATACTTGACCCCAGGAAGACGAGACTTTTTGGCTCTAATGGGTTTGGGATAGAAAAAGTCTGGATTGACCTCCTCAACGGCATCCAAAATGTCGCCAGCATGCCATTTCCTTCGCCCTTCCTCGTTCAATGCAACTATGGCGTTCTCGTTGACAATTAGCGACGCCGTCGCAATCAATTCGAGTATATTACGAAACTGCAGATAGATTGATTCGACGGTAGTAGGAACGTACAGTGCGCTGATCCTTCTGTCCAAAAACGCATCAATGACCTCTGTTCGCTTTACAATGTCTTTCATTCGATCAGCATACAGATTTAATTTTGTTTCACTCCTCTGGATCTCTGAGAAACGCTAGTGGATCCGATAGTCCTGTAAGTCGGATTATGCTTCGCTCGTCCGACCTGCGAGACTAATCCATTTCGTTACAACTCAGCGCCGATTTCAGCGTAAATGGTGTGGGGATATTCTCTTTCTGGGTCTGTCATGTCGCAACTGACAAAATAGAATGTCATATAGATCCCTTTCCGTGTGGTCGAGCCTAGTTGCATGTTTCAACAAACTCGCGGACAAAATAGGTCTACTCTCTGCTCGGGGGGTGGGCAAGAAAGGAGCGCAACCTTGGCACGAAGAATCCGTATGCTTGCCCTGAGTCTGATCCCCCTATTCTGTCTCAGTCTCGTTAATCTCTCCTTCTCTGATGACGCGATTCGTCTGGAAAGCTGGCGGCATAGGCCGAATGAGGGCAACTTTGCCCAAGGAATTGCGGGAGTCTACCTCATCCGTCATCTCACAGACGAGGGAACACCGACTTCCTTCCGATTGATTTCCTTAACCGCAGGGGGAAATTGGGCCAGCACCCATTCCGGTCAGCACGACAGCTTCGGCCCCGCCCGATTCAGCGACCAACACGGGGTCTGGGCGCGGTCGGGCTGGCGGGAAATTACGGCGGAGGTGATCGATTTCAACCTCGACGCTGCTACTGGAGCACATACTGATATCGTGCGTGTCCGCTATGTGGTGCAATTCAGTAAAGACTTCCAGTCCATCACCGGCACGCAGAGGGGGCGAGGCTTTCCGCTCGATCAAGACCCGTTTGACCCCGAGGCGGTACCAGCCATACAGTTTGACTCGATATTCACCGGACAGCGCGTGACGGTTGAGGCCGAGTAGTAACGGCGGGAGTGATGCCGAAGGGATCTGTCATAAGCGGTGTGTCAAGACCGTCCAGAGCTCGGGTGTAGGAATAGCCTATTCGGCGCTCATCGAGTTCTCCCCGGATCGGTATGAACGGTCGTGGCTCCTGACGATTACGTTGCTCTGGTTCAGTGCTGAGGTAAGCTCCGCAAACGATAGCGATGGGGTTCCACGACACAATAGCATTGCTTGAGATGTTCTTCCGTATGTTCTCTCAAGAGGCGTTGTAGCTGTTGATGGACATCCTCAAAATCGATGGGAGTCATGCGGAGAAAGATAACACCTCTTGATAAAGCGGCTTTCAAGAAAACCAAGGCACCAAAGTCCTTATCCCTAGTGAGAAAAAGCCTATCCAACTCCAATGCTTTCTGTAAAAGTGCCTCATCCTCTGCCCGGTGCATGCCCAATTCCTTGGCAGTGACAACGTTGTGCCCTTCTTGCCTGAGCCAGAGAATTGTAAAGTGGTAAACGTCCTGATCGATCAGGAGGCGCATTATTCAGTTCCGAGATGAATCTCTTCGGCACGAACGAGTTCCGTAGCATAGGCCACACAGGCTTTCACATCGTCAATATCAAGGTCAGGGTAATACTTTTCACTAATCTCCTTAAAGGGAATGCCTTCTTGGGCCAGTTCCAGAACATGCTCAACTAATATCCGTGTCCCCCTGATACACGGTTTTCCGAAATGGACTTGTGTGTCCACACTGAGACGGTCACGATACTTCATAGAATATCCACCCTCCTAAGCGTCAGTCTGAGATATCTGAGCGTACCTCTGAGATAAACAGTCACTTCACCACTACTCATTCAACCACACTTAACGTGGATCGTTGGGAAGCGTGCGCTGGGTGAAACCCACCACCATGCCAAAGGCTTGCTCCGGCCCGAGAATGATGGTGTCTGCGCCGTCCGGTTCGGGTCGGAGTTGCTTGTCTCTCAGAAAGTCCTGGGCTTGGCCAAGGTCTGCGGTCTTGAATATCAGGGAATAAATGCCCTCGCCGTTTTGCTCCAACTCACGGCCCTCCGGGCTGGTCGCAGAAAGAGGCTGGACCAGTTCCACGACCGTATCTTCCCCAACGGCGATAAAGGCACTCTGCTTGCGATCCTCGGTGTGCTCCTCGTGGAGCAGGGTCCCGTCCAGAATGTCGCAATACAGCCGCTTGGCCGCGGGCAGGTCTCTGACGACGACACCGATATGCGAGGCGCGCTGGATGCCGAGCGGATGCTGGCGCCAGGGATCGCTTGACCAGCCCGGTTCCAGCCGTGGGTCGGCGATGTAATCGCCGGACAGGGCAAACTCCAGTTGGCCGGGTGTCTGTCTCGGATGCGTCCAGATGGCCGCCGTGTCGTACGGTGGCTTCACCTCTTTGCCGACAAGGTTATACAGCCGCAGGCCGGCTGTATCGAGCCGGGCAGAGATGGCCGCAACATCGTCTACATACCAGGCGATGGAATGGAAGTGCTGCCCGAAACGGTCGTGAAATCTTTTCACCGACGGGTTTTTGAGGTTCTCCACGCGGGCGGGCATCATCGGCTCCATGATGACGTCCCCGATGGCAATCAGGGAGGCGTTACGACCGGCCAGCTCTTCATAGCCGTTGTAGAAGCGCGTGACCGAGAACACGTCGTCATACCACCGGTCAACAGCTTCAAGGTCGTCCACAACATGGGTGAGATGAAACAGCTTGCCTATGGTGAACATGCCTGCCTCCCCTTGCTCTGCACGCGCCCGCCAGTCACAGCCGCGCCGATTTGCTCAGTCGTTGTTGGCCCAGCTCTCTTCGTAGTTCGTGTGCATGCGGCCACGCGCGCGGAGATGCTGTATCTTCCACTCTCCGTTCACTTTGACGTAATCGTCTTCATAGCGCGCGGCCAGCCACTTGGCCTGATTGTCCTTGTAGAACGTGAACGGCCCAAAGAAATACCAGATACCCGTGGCCCGCTCCCCGTCGATTTTGATGATCGGATTCATCACCTGGTGCTGGGAGAAGCTGATCAGCGTCTGGAATTTTTTGAACAGCTCACGAATGGCCGTATGGCCCTGGGCCTTGCCGAAACCCGCGCCTTCCCAGATACCGTCTTCGGCAAAAATCGTGGTGATGCGCTCCGGGTTGTGGTCATCATCGCAAATATCGCAGTAGGTTGCCTTGAGTTGTTTGATGGCCTCAAGGTCCTCAATCCGCGTGATACGTTGTTCCAGTTCGGTCATATCCATTGGTGTACGCTCCTTCCTTCGTTTCGGGCTTATTGCTCATGAGTGCGGAGCACCTGCCCCGGCAGGCCGCCAACATATTCTCCCTCTTCGTACAGTACGTGTCCGTTCACAATCGTATGGGTGATCCCTTCCGACTGCGTGACGAGCCGACGGCCGCCGCCGGGTAAATCATGCCGAACCTCCGGGCGTTCCGGAGAGTGCACGGTGTTCAGGTCGAAAATGGTGATGTCCGCTGCCATGCCGGGCTGCAAGAGGCCGCGCTGGGACAGGCCGAAATACTGCGCCGGCTCGGAGGTGATGCGCTTCACCGCATGTTCCAACGTAATCGCCTGTTTGTCGCGCACGAAGGTGCCCAACAGATAGGTTGGATAGCCAGCGTTACACAGCATATCGACGTGCGCGCCACCGTCAGAGATGCCGATCAGCGTGCGGGGGTCGCTGAACTTCCGTGCGACCCGCTCTTCGTTGATATCGAGCCGCGGCAGCATATAGTCGAGCCTGAGCCCATCTTCAAGCGAGACATCAAAGAAGGCGTCGAGCGGTGCCACGCCGCGCTCCTGAGCTATCTGGGCGATCGTTTTCCACTCGAGCGCCTTGAGGGCGGGCCGCGTGACCTCCTTCACCTGGGTGTTCTTCCAGATGTCGCGAAAAAGCGGACGGTGTTCCAGGTCGGTAACAAAGGCGCGGCGAAACTCCGCGTCCGCATAGGTCCGCTTTTGATCTTCGAGCGAGGCATCGCCGAATACCGGCTTCATGGAGCGCAGACTGGCGAACAGGAACGGGTTGCGCAGATTAAACTCAACCGTCAGTGGCCGTACGGCCACCTGAGGGCGGCAACCGCGGGCCAGCAGCGGCGCAACCTGATCCAGGGTGTCGGTCCAGGCTGTTGGCGCATCGTCCCGGTCGCGCAGATTGAGCCAGGTGACGGGTCGTCCGCTCTCGGCCACGAGCAGCTCAAGCAGCGCGTATTCTTTTGCGGAAACCGTGCTCGGCTGTTTCGTCAGCGCGACTTCAATTGTGCCACAGCCGCGTCCCGCGAGGAGCCTGGAATAGGTCCGCAGTTCATCCCGGCTCGCCAGACGGCAGGCCAGCGGTTTGGCTTTGTAGCCGATATGCTGGGGCAGGACCGTGAGCGAGAAGCCGAGTGCACCAGCGTCAAGCGCTTCGCCCAGCAGCGCACTGATCTTCCCCGTTTCATCCTGTGTTGCCTCACGCTCCATAGCGTCGTTCCCCATGACGAACTGACGGAACGGAGACAGGGCGGCCAGAAATCCGACGTTGATACCAACCCCGCGCTGAGCCGCCGCAGCCATATACTGCGGGAAACTTTCCCAGTCCCACGGGAGGCCCTGGCTGAGGACTTCGTAGGGAATCGCTTCAACGTGGACAAGGTTCGAGGTCGCAATATCACGCTCTTCGGGCCTACAGGGAGCCAGCCCGACACCGCAGTTGCCCATGATGACGCTGGTCACGCCATGCCAGGATGAACAGGTGACCAGCGGATCCCAGCAGATTTGGGCATCATAATGGGTATGCGGATCGATAAAGCCCGGTGCAACAATAAGATCGGCGGCGTCGATGACGCGCGTGGCTCCAGCCGTGATTCTGTCCGAGCCCTTGCCTATCTCGACGATACGGCCGGCCCGGACTGCCAGGTCGGCCCGAAAAGCAGGCTGCCCGCTGCCATCAACGAGGGTGCCGTTTTTTATGAGTAGATCGTAGGCCATTGTCATTACCCCCTTGTTTGGGCTCCGGTGCGTGACTAATCGCTGCCCGTAGCCAGCGCGAGTTCGGGCTGCTCCCCAGGCTGTCCGATCTGCCATTGACGGGCGAGGTCCTGAGCCCGCACCATGCGCGCATAGGCCCGGTTGTGGATTAACAGACTCTCGTGCGTGCCTTGTTCCACAACACGACCGTGGTCCAGGACCACGATCAAATCGGCGTTGCGGATGGTGCTGAGACGGTGGGCTATGGCCACGGTGGTGCGTTGCGCGGTGAGCCGTGAAATCGCCTCCTGGATCAAATGTTCGGTTTCGGTGTCCACCGAAGAGGTCGCCTCGTCAAGGATCAGAATGGGGGCGTCTTTGAGTAGCGCCCGCGCAATGGACAGACGCTGCTTCTGCCCCGCAGATAAGCGGACCCCGCGCTCGCCAATGAGCGTGTCATAGCCCTGGGGCAAGTCGCGGATGAATTCCTCGGCATTGGCCGCCTGCGCCGCAGCACGTAGCTCGGCCTCCGAGGCCTCCGGGCGACCAAAGAGGAGATTCTGGCGGACGGTGCCGTGGAAGAGAAAGACATCCTGCAACACCATGGCGATATTGCTGCGCAGAAAGTCGAGGTCCAAGGACTGCACTTCGTGTCCGCCAACGCGAACCGAGCCGTGCTGGGGGTCGTAAAAGCGTGGGATGAGGTTGGTCACCGTGGTTTTTCCCGCACCGGTCGCGCCAACCAGCGCGACCATGGTCCCTGGCGCAACGGTGATGTTGATATCGTTGAGAACCGGTCGGTCCGGCTGATAGCCGAACGTGACATTTTGGAACTCCACGTCCCAGGTCATTCGGGCCGGCCGTACGCCGTTGGGTGGGCTGACAATATCAGGCTGGAGGTTGAGCAGTTCAAACACCCGCTCCGAGCTGACCGTGGCTTTCTGGAGTGTGTCGTTAATATTGGCGAGTTGCAAAAAAGGCTGATAGATCTGGGTGAGATACACAATGAACACAAACAGATCGGCCGCGCTCACCTGACCGCCGAGCGCCATGACGCCCCCCAGGAGTGCGATCAGCACCACCCCGACTCCGCTGGTGACTTCGATCACGCCGACCGGAACGAACGACAGGGTACTGGCCCGCAGCATATCGTCCCGTAGCCGTTGGCTGCGGTGTTCGATCGCCCGCGCCTGGAGCTTTTCCTGCACGAACGACTTGATGACCGTCACACCGGACAGATTATCCTGCACCTGGGCGGTCAGGTCTTCGAGACGCTGCCGCACGGGACGCCACTCGGTGCGGACTTTTGAAACCGCGCGAAAGACGATCCAACTGGCCACCGGCAGCGGCAGGAGGGCGACCAGGGCAAGCTGCCAATTCAGATAGAACAGCACACAAATCATGGCCGTCGGCAGCACAAAAGCATTGATCGTTTCCGGAATGCCGTGGGCGATAAAATCTTCGATGGCCTCAATGTCGTTGATCGAGCGGGCAATCAGCCCGCCGGTGCGTTGCGTATGGAAAAAGCTGTGGGGCAGGCTTTGCAGATGGGTATACACCCGGACCATGAGGCTATGCAGGACATCGAAAGACACCTCGTGGGAGAAACGCCCATAGCCGTACCGAAACAGCCCCCGACCGATATACACCACCAGCAGCAACCCGGTAATGCCGAGTAAGGCGGGCAGCGTTCCACCCCCTTCGGTGATCCACTGAATAATCTGGCGGATGAGCAGTGGGGGCACCAGCCCGGTGCCGGCGAAGAGCAGACCGCAGGCGACCGCCAGCAGCATCTTTTTTTGGCTGGCGCGCAATAATTGCAACAGACTCAGCAGGGTGGGCATACGCCTCCTTATGCGTCCAAATGGTATATTCTGGCGGTATTGCCGCCGACAATCTTGGCTCGCTCCCCTTCGCTGCACTCGCTCAGAATCTCATCGAGAATCTGCTGTGACCGAGGAAAGGTACATTCGGGGTGGGGGTAATCCGACCCCCACAGAAGATTGTCCACGCCAATAAGCTGCCGGTCTCTGATGCCCAGGGCGTCTTCCTGAAAGCTGATAAAGACGTTGCGGTGGAAATAGTCGCTGGGCAGCATATCTTCCGTAAATCGATACGCGCCGTGCTGCGGTCTCTGGGTATAGGTATAGTCCAGGCGTTCGAGGAAATGAGACGCCCAGGAGACCTCCTGCTCGATTGAGCCGACCTGGAGTTTCGGATAGCGCTCGAAGACCCCGCTCAAAATCAGGCGGGCGAGCGACATGCGCACCCAGTGATCCACATTCACCAGAGCCGGGTAGTCGATGGTCTCAAGAGTCCCTTCATCGATATAGCCCGAACCCGGCCGATTGGTCGCCAGGTGGAGACTGAGCGGCAGGTCCAGATCCTGGGCCGCCGCCCACAAGGGCTCGTACATCGGTCGGTCGTACGACTTCTGCTCGGTCGGATAGACCGAGATCATCGCTCCGACCAGCCCCAGTTTGGCGCAGCGTTCCATCTCGCGGATACCCGACTGGACATCGTCGATATCGAGCATGGCGATGCCTTTCAGGCGGTCAGGGAAGGCACTGCAAAACTCGGCCAGCCAACTGTTATACGCATGGCATAAGGCGGTCAGCAGTTCGCTATCCGGATGGCCGTACAACAACAGCCCCTGGCTGGGATAGAGGAGCGCGATATCAATGCCATCCGCGTTCATATCGGCAATGCGCGCTTCGGGGATATAGGCTCCAGGCCGGACATTATCCATGCGATCGGCAAAGCTCATCTTTTCCGGGTTTTCAAACCGCATCCCCATCTGCGATCCGCCCGACCCGCCACTGGCTCCGATGAGTCCGTCGCACATCCACCAGTCGGTGTCGTCCTCCGCGCGGTGGACAACGTGGGGAGCGCGGTCCCTGAACTTCGCCTCAACTCGACTCGTCCACAGATCGGCCGGCTCAAAAACATGGTCGTCCGACGATATGACTCTCCGGCTCGCCATAGTAATCCCTCCTTTATACGGCCGCTCCGTGGCGGAGCAGTTTGCCCGGGGTCGCCTGCGTACACTGCCCGTCTTCGAAGATAGTGACCCCGTTGACCAGAATGTGCCGATACCCTTCGGCTTTCTGCACACGGCGCCACTCGTTGGTCGGCAGGTCGTGCACCACTTCCTCCGGCAGCGAGCGCAGTTGCTCCAGTTCATACACCACAATGTCCGCCGCCATACCGACCCGCAGACTACCTCGATCTTTGAAGCCCGCTGCCCAGGCCGGCATCCCGCTCAACCGGAAATGCGCCTCCTCCAGACTGATGATCCCGGCATCCCGGACCAGCCAGGATAAGACCTCCGTCGGATAGATGGCTGGGGTGATGAATTTGACGTGAGCCCCTCCATCGGAGAGGCCCGGCATGGTGTAGGGCGAGTTCATGACATCCCGGTAGCCCTCGATATTGGCATTAGTGGTCGGCCCTGCCCATTCGGTCCGCAAATCGTCTGCCACCGACAGGTCGAGCATGGCGTCAACTACATGCTTGTGTTCCCGTTCGGCAATCTGGGCCACCGACAGCCCCTCATAGATGGATTTGAGTTCAGGATTGCGGACCTTGCGAGCGATGTAGCGCGTCAATGCCCCAAAGGCGAGGTCCAGGGTTTCAAAACCACCCTGGTCGTAGTCTTGTCGCATGGCGTGTCGCAGTTCGGGATTGGACAGTTTCGCTTTCTTTTCTTCCGTGGTCCCGAGCGTTGCCTCGCGCCACAGCGGGGAGCCATCGAACATATTCCAGTGTTCGAGCGTCATCCGTACGGGTGCCCGGGCGGTTACCGCTTGGCCAAACACGCGCCGACCGCGGTCGTTCGCCTCGGCGATCCATTTGAGTTGCGACTGGTGCGACTCCGGATGGGCGTCAAAAATCTCCACCGAGTTGTACAACAACGGGCGGCCACTCTCCGCCGCCAATTTTTCCAGAAAGATAAAGTCCGCCTCAATCCCGAGCAGGCTTTCGCCTGCCCCGGATTGGGAAAACTGGATGCAGCCCTCCCCGCGTTCAGCCAGCGCTCGCCCCAGGGTCAGATAGAATTCGTCCGGCAGGATGTCGGTAATCATCGGCGTGCCGTCATAGTCGCGCTGGACCGAGATTCGGCTCTCCGGCACAAAACGCTGGGCCGACCAGCCCACCGCCCCGGCGTCCAGGGCCGTATGCAGATGGCGGATAATGGCCTGCATCTCCTGTTCGTTCGGAAAACGTTGCTTGGCCGCATCAAAGCCGCCCATCTCGTACGCGACGGCCGGGGCCACGGGGAACAGATGCGAGATATTGATCCCCAGCGGCATCCGGGCGAGCGCATCCATATATTGTGGAAAGGTCTCCCAATCGGCCTGTATCGAGACTTTCATAGGCTCAAGCGGAATGGCCTCGTTGCGCGACAGGGCCAGCATGGCCCGCTCGGCATCTTGGGCGTGGAGCGGCGCAAAGCCAAAGCCACAGTTTCCGATCGTCACCGAGGTCACCCCATGCCAACTGCTGATCGTACAGTAGGCGTCCCAGTGAATCTGCGCGTCATAGTGGGTGTGCAGGTCAATAAAACCCGGCGCGACGACGTGCCCACCGGCATCAATTACGCTGGCCGCCTGGCTGGTCTTGAGGTTACCGATGGCGGCGATCAGGCCGCTCTTGATGCCGATATCGGCTTGGTAGCGCGGCACCCGGGTGCCATCGACGACAGTCCCGTTTTTGATGATCGTATCAAACTGCGGCATGGCGCCCTCCTTATTGTGAGTTCTCTGAGTGGCCCGAACTTGACACTGGGCCATGATCGGCGTGCAGGTCAGCCGCACAGACCCAATCGTGCTCGCCTCGGCCGCTGGCAACTCCGGCCTCAAAGAGCCGGGTCAGGGCATCAAACATCCCGGGGTCAATGTCCGCGTCTCGACTGTAGTTGGCAATCAGCCGACTGATGGCAACCATGACACTGACGCTGCTTTCAATCTTGTCGGGGTTGGTGGCAAAATCTTCTTGCCGGGCTTTTTCCAGGATATCCGTCACCATCAACGGAATAGTTTTTTTGATAAAGGCTTCATACTGATCCAGGGGAACACCCTCGTTCCGGCAGATCTTGACCGCCTGGAGCAAGCCAACCACCAGGGGCGCGACGGGGATGATACATGACAGGTCGAAGGCGGACGCGGCTCCAGGGTTCTCGCCCAGAAAGAGGACGCCACCAAGCCGCTCCAGCATGGACCGGCAGGTCGCAAAAGCCGCCGGGTCCCCGCTGCACAGAATCTGGAGCTGAGGGGTTCCCACCAGATTGGGATAGCCAATGACCGCCCCGTCCAGATAGCGTCCGCCGGCCGTGGTGATGTGGTCTCCCAGCCGGCGCGCTTCGTTTGGCGTGCCGGTCGTCAATTCAATAATGATTTTTCCTCTCAGTCGGCGCTGTTCGTTTTCAAGCAGGGTCAGGCAGTCGGCGCAGTTCGCGATATTGAAGATCGTCCACGGACTGGCCTCAAGGGCCGCCCCAACAGAGTCGGCGACGGTCACCCCGGTCACGCCGGACCGGACAATCGCCTCGGCTTTCTGTCGGGTACGATTCCAGATTGTGAGTGTGGATCCGCCTTTTGCCAGCGTGCGGACCAAGGCCGAGCCCATTAGCCCGCAACCAATGATGCTGATCTCGCTCATAGCCCCCCCTCGCCTTCGTCACTTACCATATTCTTGCGGAGAAGAGGAGTTGGCAGTTTTCCCTTTTCACCGCAGAACAAAGAAGCTGAAAGCGGGCGGTCAACCCTCATCCTCGTTCGCCCCTCAGCAGCGTTAAATCGGCCCTGCACGCCCTTGGACGCGACTTGACCTATGCGGAAAAGGTCACCTCGGCCAGAGATGCTCTATCCTCCGAACATATACTTCATGGTGAACATCACCGAGTATTGATGCGGGCTGCTGAAATGTTCGTTGGAGCGAAAGTCAGGGTTCTCTCGATGAACCGGGTGATCGCGGTAGCCTGCTTTGGCTTCAAGATCGTCCATAATGGAATACGTCAGTTTCACACCTGCCAGAAGCTTGTCAGTCAGGTGGTAATCGGTGCCAATGTAGAAATTTCCAACCACGACCGTATCCCACATATCGGCATCCTTATGGGAGTTATAGAATGACAGATCCCTCGAAGGGTCGGCCAAATCTTCGTAGTTGGTGGAATAATGCACGTCGGACATCTCGCCGAATGCGACACCCAGGCCGACACCCAGGTAAGGCGTAACCTTTGGGTGGAATACGTCCAGGAAATCGTAATACACGCTTAATGACAAGGTGCGCGTCGTAAGATCGTCAATCTTGGATACACTATTGGAGACAACTTTGTTGCGTGCGGACGGTTGATACGGAGCCCTGCCGTCCAAATAGGTAATGCCGGTGAACGTCTGGTCAATGTCGTTCTTGCGTTGCGCGGCCGAAATTTCCAGGCGCCACCGGTTAAACGTACGGCCGAGCGAAATCTCGAACGCGCTACCGAGATCCAGGTCAAGATCGTAATTCCAGCGGTACCCCGGAATGGAGATCCCTTCGATGTTCTCACTCAGACCCGGCTCATCACAAATACGAGGAGAGCAGTAGGTATCCCGATTCCAGCCCTTCTCTTTCATGTCGTGAACCCAATTGGCCCCAATCCCACCACCAATATACCACCGGGCCCGTTGTGGCTCCGCACTCGCTTCGCCTGACAGAGAACAAACCATCACCATCGCACCGACAGCAGCCCACCGCATTAGTGAGCGTTTCATCGGGGATTCCTTTTGCCAGCGTCTTCGTTCACAACCAATGATGCTGATCTCACTCATAGTTCTCCTCGCCTTCATCACCTACCACATTTCTACGGAGAAGAGGAGTTGGTAGTTTTCCCTTTTATCCACAGGATAAATCGGCTAGGACAGGTGCTGAAACCTTGCTTGGTATGGACTACCCGGTACGCCCTGCCGTGTAGGAGAAGGAGAGCAGCATGACAGCCAACCGAACGTATGAGATTGATGTAGAGGACGTTGAATATCTCCGTCACGGGGACAAGCCCTTACTGGCCCGTGTGTTCAAGCCGCGCGGACCGGGGCCGTTTCCGGCCATAATCGAACTTCACGGCGGAGCCTGGTGCTTAGGCGACCGACTAATGGACGTTGCCATCAACGAACCCCTGGCAAAAAGCGGGGTGGTCGTGGCAGCACTCGATTTCCGTGTGCCGCCCGAAGCTTCGTATCCCGGCTCCCTGGCTGACATCAACTACGCCATCCGGTGGTTCAAGACGCAGGCCACGGAGTTTGGGAGCCGCCCGGACCTCGTAGGCGCGTTGGGTAGCTCCAGTGGTGCCCACCAGGCAATACTGGCGGGCATGCGACCGTTCGATACCAGGTACGCGGCCCTCCCATTACCTGCCGGCGCACCGGACGTTGATGCATGTCTGCGCTGTGCCGTCCTGTGCTGGCCGGTTATCGATCCACTGGCGCGCTATCACTATGCCAAGAAACTGAAGGCGAGTGGTCAGCCCTACCCCGATTTAGTGGACCTCGTGCTGCCTCTGCACGATAAGTACTGGAAGACTGAAGAGGCCATGGCCGAGGGCAATCCGGTCCTTGCCCTGGAACGCGGCGAGCAGGTCGAACTGCCGCCCGCGCTCTACATCCAAGGCACCCGCGACAGAGCTCATCCCCGTCCCGACCTCGACCGTTTTGTCGAATACTACCGCCAGGCCGGCGGTCAGGTCGCCCTGGAACTGTACGAAGACGAGGCGGAAGGGTTTATTATCAGGAATCCGTCTTCACCAGCTTCCGCACAGGCCCTTGAGAAAATCATCGAATTCGTCCACGCCCGGCTTCAGTGAAGATAGAGTGGGCTGCTCCGTATGACCGTCGCTGATTTCACGCGGTTGGGCATTTCTGATGTTGTCGGCCTGATTCGGACGGGCCAGCTCTCGCCGGTAGAACTCGTTCAGTCCTGCCTCGACCGTATCGAGTCGCTCAACCCTGCTCTGAATGCCTATCTCACCGTCATGGCGGACGAGGCGCTGGCTGCGGCCAAAGCGGCGGAACAAGTGGTAACGACGGGAGATGCACTCGGGCCGCTGCATGGCGTTCCCGTTGCGCTGAAGGACAACTGCGAAGTTGCGGGGGTCCGGCTGACTGGGGGAACGCCGTTCTTGAAGGAGAATGTTGCGACCGCCGACGCTGATATTGTCTCACGCCTGCGCCAGGCGGGCGCTATTGTCCTGGGCAAGCTCAATATGCACGAGTGGGCTATTGGCGGCACGACGCGCAATCCGCATTATGGCCCGTGCCACAATCCCTGGGATCCCACACGCATTCCCGGCGGCTCTAGCGGGGGCTCGGGCGCGGCCGTTGCTGCGGATATGGCACTGGTCACAGTCGGCACGGACACGGGCGGGTCGGTGCGTATTCCGGCGGCGCTGAATGGTGTCTGCGGTCTTCGACCGACCATGGGTCGCATCAGCAATCGGGGCGTGATCCCGGTCAGTTGGACCTTTGACACGGTTGGTCCGCTGGCTAGACGGGCGGAAGACATCGCGCAGGTGCTGCAAATCCTGGCCGGCTATGACCTGCACGATTTGACCTCCATCGATCAACCGGTCGGGGATTATCTGGCCGGGCTCAACGACGGGATCAAGGGCTGGCGTATAGGACTGCTCGGTGGACATTTCCAGACGGAGCCCCAACCGGCGGTGGTGACGCTCATCAGGCAAGCTACCCGCGTGTTTGAAGAGCTGGGGGCCCACGTAGAAGAGGTGGAGTTGGCTGACGCGGAAGAAACGATTGAGCGTGCGAGTGAAATGCTCCTGGCCGACGCCGTAGCTTTTCATCAAGCCCGGCTTGCGGAACGGGCGGACGGTTTCGGACCGGACGTACGGACTCGGCTACAGATTGGCGCACAGGTCAGCGGCAGCCAGTATGCCCTCGCCCGCCAGGAGCAGCGCCGCTGGCAACGTCAGCTCAAGCAGACCTTCCAGCGCTACGATCTCCTCCTGGCACCGACCTGCGGCATTCCGGCTCCGCTCATTGAAGAAAGCGAAGGCGTTCAGACCACCCGACTCCTGACCCGTTTCACCTATCCGTTCAGCTTAGCCCAAGTGCCGGTGCTGAGCGTCCCGTGCGGGTTTACCCAGGACTCGCTCCCGGTCGGCATGCAGCTCATCGCCCCGGCCTGGGCAGAGGCCGCTATCCTGCGCGCGGCACGGGCGTATCAGCAGATTACCGACTGGCATCTGCGCCGCGTGGAATAATAGGCAGGACGATATGGGAGGGGCGAGTCTCGTCATGAAACACGTGCTGCAAGGCGGGTTCCAGCCGCCTCGCCTCGGCGGCAGCTTCTCCTGTCTGCGGATTGCGATCAAAGCGCGGAAAATTCGAGCTGGCAATCTCGACCCGTATGCGGTGGCCGGCTTTGAAGACATTGCTGGTGGCCCATAAGTCTATGGGGTATTCGTACACCGCTCCCGGTGTGAGCAGTTTTGCCGCTGCGCGCGATTCCCGATAACGCCCGCGCAGAATACCGTCCGTGAGATTGCGCGCATAGCCGTCCGGCTGGACATCTACCAGCTTGGCGGTAAAGTCCGTATCCACAGCGCTGGTCGCTGCATACAAACTGAGTGTGATAGGCCCGGTCACCTCCACATCTTGCTCCAAGACCGGCGTGGTGTAGACCAACACATCCTGCCGTTCCTCAATGGCGCGCTGATCGAATGCTCCGCCCGGCGTAGCCGCCGGCCAGCCGGTGACCCCGCCGCCTCTGGTCGGCACAGGATTACGGGGGTCGGAGACATACACATCCGCCGGTTCGGTACGCGGCGGCTCGGGACTCAACCGGCCATCGCCGTGTAGGCTCTTCGCGTTGCCGTTACTGTGCAGATAATATTTTGTGTATTGGGTGCGGGCGAGCGGCCATTCATTCTCCATCCGCCACGCATTCTCGCCCATGACAAAGATGCGCACTGGCGGCTCTTCTAAGAGTCCGTTCTGTTTTCCTTTGAGCCAGTAGTCAAACCATTTGATATGGAAGCCGTCCAAGTCGGTGACGAGGGCGTGACTGGAAAAGCCATAATCCACCTCTCCGACCACATTGCCGAGGGGTAGGGTGTGATACCAAGGGCCAATAACGAGTTTTTGGCCCTGCCGGGATTCCGGGGTCGCCCCATGCTCATGCATGCCAAGATAATTCCGGAGCGTGCCGCCCAGAAAAATATCGTACCAGCCACCCACATTGCAGGCCGGCACCTCGACCGCGCGATGTCGGGCTTCAATATTCCAGCGTGCCCAGTACTCATCGTCGTCAGAGTGGGCAAGCCAGTCATAAAAATACGGAGCCGCCTCATTCAGAAACGGGAAATCGCTGAGTGGCAGGTGCTGAAACCATACGCGCAGGTCATCAATCGCGCCGATCAACTGCCCGAGCCGGTCCGCAGGCGCATCATCTTTCCGTATCAGGCGCATCAACGTATCCGGCGCAAGGCGGGCCAGCGTCCAACTGGCGTTAAACCCGAGGGCAAAGGCTCCGCCCTGATACGTCCAGCCTTCGTGATAGTGGGAGGCGGTAATCAGTGGAAAGATTGCTTTGAGATGGGGCGGCGTACTGATCGCGGCGAGCCACTGGGTCGCACCGACATAGGACGCCCCATACATGCCAACGTTACCATCAGACCAGGCTTGAGCCGCACACCACTCCACCGAATCATAGCCGTCCAGGATGTCATCTCGGAAGGCATCAAACTCCCCATCGGACGCGTACCGCCCGCGGGTGTCCTGGATGACCACAGCATACCCCTCGCTGGCCGTCCGCACCACGTCGAGCATCAGGATTACTCCGGCCAGCAGATTTTTATTGTACGGCGTGCGTTGGAGGATAACCGGGTATTTTCCTGGTGTGGCCGGGCGGTATACGTCGGCGCGTAACACGGTCCCATCCCGCATCGGAACAGGCACGTCTTTTTCAATACTGATGCTTGATTCTCCCATAACGTTGTTCCCGACCGGTCATCCTAGCCACGCTTGCAAACCGTCCCTGATACGATTCGGCACCTAGCCGACCAGCGGCTCGAATGTCAAGGCGATGGTTTTTCCTACTTTCTATCTGATCTGTGAGCATGATACCGTCCTGTCCGAGATGTCTGGTGGAACTGCCTCGGGAGAGATATTGGCGCGCCTGTCAGATGTTTAACCCGAACAACACCAAGCGGGGGCGTGGACAGTGTGGGGCTACACATCCGCCAGTTGATTTTACAGGCGTTCACTGTCCAGAGATTGCGGCTGCAATCAGAAGTGAACAGGACTAAGGGGGCCGGTATGGACACGCAGAATGGGAAATTCGTCGATTGCTCGGGTGCGTCAGCACCAAAGCTGAACCTCTGGCCGTCCGTCCTCATTTCCAAGGAAGACATTGAGGCCGAAGTCGCCCGCCTCGCAGATGGCTCCACTCCGGCGAATGGCCGGCGTGCTTCCCTGATCGTCCATCCAAACGCTCGCGAACCAGGTCTCGGGCTTGCGCCTGGCATCCGCGTGACGCTGAACGTACTGCGGCCGGGCGAGCAGACCCAGCCGATTCGCCATAACTCTACCCAGGTAGATTTTTGCATCCGTGGTGCGGGCTCCGTTATGGTGCACGGCAGGCGTATCGACTTCGGGCAGTATGATGTGTGGAATACTCCATCAATGGCCCCATATTGGTACGTGAATGACGGTGATGAGTTGCAAGTGCGACTCACGTATAGTAACGCCGCTCTGCTCGAAAAGATGAACGTGCATGTTGTGGATGACGACCCACCGCTGACAGAAGGGCCTGAGGAAGCGCCGGAAGCAGAGTCAAACGCACAGGGTGAAGGCGAAAGTCCCTTTGGCACCTTCAAATTAAACGAGGACGGCGCGTTCTTAATGCCCTATGAGCGCCTTATTAATCCGACAGCAGTAGCGTCCGCCCCGCTGCACTGGCCCTGGCAGCGAGTCAAGGCGGAACTCGATAAATTGGCCGCGCTGGGCAAGGACTACGTCGGACGACGGTTGTATCTGCTATACAATCCAGCCACCGGCAGAACAAACGGCACCACCCAGAATTTCTTTGCGACCATGACGGTACGGCCGCCTCGCATAGTTGACCGTCCACACCGCCATACGTCGGCGGCAATCAACTATTATTTTGCCGGTAGTGGACGCAGCACGGTCGAGGGGAAAATCTACGAGTGGAAATCGGGCGACCTGATGCTGTCAGCACCGGGTTGGGGCGTTCACAACCATGCATCGTATGACGAGCCGGTGTACGAACTGACGATTCAAGACCAGCCCCTCAATATCGCCATGGAGTCGCTGTTGTGGCAGGAGAGTTTACAGCAACCCATGAAAGTACTTGGTGCGCAAGCCGGGTTCGCCACCAACCGGAAGGTTGGGGAGAATTAGGGGTTCGCTCAGCGGCCTCAAATCCGGTACAGCCTGTTGCTATATAACGACTTCATCTCAACCGAACCTCGCAGATTTGGTTACCGACAGAGTCTTCCGGTCCAATAAAGGAGATCACGATGAAAATCGGATTCAACATGCCACAGCTCACGCCGTTCGCCAGCCGGCGGGCCGTCCATGAATTTGCAGTCCGTGCCGACCAGTTGGGCTATGACTCGCTGTGGGTCCAAGATCACTTGTTGTATCCGGAACACCCTGCCCAGAGCCATCCCATACACCAAGCTGTCCTTGGACCGGACAAACTCGTGCAATGGCCCGAGGCGTACGAAAGCTTACTCGCGCCTTTGGAATCACTCGCCTATGTCGCTGGGATAACCCAGCATATCCGCGTCGGGACTTCCGTTCTGGTCTTCGGCTATCATCGGCCTGTGGCGCTCGCCAAACAAATCGCAACTATTGACCTGCTCTCGGGCGGACGGTTCGATCTTGGTATTGGTCTAGGCTGGTCACGCGAAGAATACGCACAGATGGAGACGCCATTTGAGAAACTGGGCGCCCGTTGTAGCGACTTTATTCGCGCCTTACGCGCGGCGTGGAAGACGAACCCAACCCAGCACGACGGTCCGTTCTACACTATTCCGCGAGGATCAACCTCACCCAAGCCGACGCAACGTGACACTCACGGTAACCCAGCCGTACCGATTCTTGGTGGCTTTTTGAGCGACGCAGGCTTGTCACGGGTAGCTGAGTTGTGTGATGCCTGGCATCCGGCTGGTCATACCGTCGAGCTTGCGATCACGCGCATGCAACAGATTAACCAGATGGCAAAAGAGGAGTTTGGCCGCGGTCCGCTTCAACTCGTCCATCGTGTGTTTGCCGCCCCTGCCTTACCCAGTATTGAGAAAATCGGTGACCAACTCATGCAGCCAAACTGGATCGGCACGCCTGACGAGATGCTGCCACAGCTCAAGGAGTGTAAGGAAGCCGGCATCGATGAAGTCGTTATTGACACGAGCTTCTTCCAAGAAATGACAAGTGAAGACGACTGGATCGCCCAACCCGACTTTTTTAAGCCGTTGTTGGACGAAGCGCATCGGTAATTGAACAGGAGGAGGACTCCCATGCCAGCCCGCCTGACCGACGGCTATGTTTCAGCTGACGGCCATGTCGTTGAGCCGGCCGATTTATGGACGACACGCATGGACCGGCGCTTCCGAGACCGGGCGCCCCACATCGAGACCCGCAAGTCGGTCGATTTCTATGTGATCGACGGACTCGACCCGGTGGCGGTCGGTCTCGATGGCGCGGCCCTGGCAAGCAAGATTGCCGGCAAGGTCGAGTCGCCGGTGGCCCGGCACGCGGATACCCGTCCGGGAGCGTGGGACCCGCAGGAGCGGCTCAAAGACCAGACGCTCGACAACCTGCGGGCCGAGGTGATCTACCCCGGCCAGTGGAGTCTCATGTTCTACCGCATTGCGGATGCCGAGTATCAACGCGCAGCTGTCCGGGTGTATAACGACTGGCTGAGCGAGTTCTGCGCCTACGCACCGGATCGTTTGCTTGGCGCTGCCATCCTACCCATGCAAGGTCCGCTCGAATGGGCTGCCGAGGAAGCCGAACGCGCCGCCAAGATTGGTCTTAAGGCGGTCATGATCCCGGCAGCCGTCCCGGCCCGACCGTATATTCATCCCGACTACGAACCGTTGTGGACGCGCTTGGAAGAGGTCGGGCTGCCAGCGGTCGCCCACTCGGGGACCGCCGCCGATATCGGGGCCTCAACCCACGAGAAGGCTCGTCGGATCGGGCCGGGTATGGCGTTTATGGATGAAAAGGCATTCCAGCCCATGAACGCGATGACCGAGCTGATCTGGAGCGGCGCACCCCAGCGGTATCCCAAGCTGAAGTTTATTATCTCCGAGGGCGGGATTGGCTGGATTGCCTGTCTGCTGCGCCTGATGGATCACTGGTGGGAAGATCACCGCCACTGGATGCAACCGCAACTCAATGAGCCGCCCAGCACGTATTTCAAGCGCCAGTTCTGGGCCACGTTTGAAGATGACCGGGCCGGGATTCTGACCCGCGAACTCATTGGCGTGGAGCGCCTCATGTGGGGGGCCGACTATCCCCACACCGAGGGCACCTTTCCCAAGTCCCGACAGCAAATTGCCAAGGATTTTGTCGGCGTCCCGGACGACGAAGTGTATCAAATGGTGGTCGGTAACGCAGCGCAGCTCTTCGGGATACCGCTCTGAACAGAAGGAGAACACGCATGATCGAACCGTATAATGCCGTTGGTTTAGTTCCGACGTTTTGGGGTATCCGCACGCGGGCGGATATGCAGAAAAATATCGAGCATATCCGCAGTCTGACCAAAGCTGCTTTCTGGCTCTCCAATCTTGATATTCCAGTCCGTCTGCTCGCCATCCCGGAGGGCGCCCTGCAAGGCTTTAACGACGAAGTCCTGGATGTCGATCACACCGAGTTTGCACAGACGTGCGCGATTGACATCCCAGGCCCGGAGACCGACCAGCTCGGCCAACTCGCGCGTGAGTACGGAGTCTTCATCATGGCCCAGGCCAAGGCACGGCACGAAGACTGGCCCAATCTGTTCTTCAACGTTGGCTTTATCCTCGATCCGGACGGTCAGCTCATTCTCAAACACTATAAGATCTCCGCCCTGTTGCCGTGTGAGCGCTCTGTGTCTCCCCACGATCTTTTTGACTGGTGGATCGAAAAACACGGACGCAGCCTGGAGGCATTTTGGCCGGTGGCCGATACGGAGATCGGCCGTCTCGGCATTATGATGGCCATGGAGGGCAACTACCCGGAGAACGGTCGGGGGCTGGCAATGAACGGTGCGGAGGTCGTCTACCGGGCCTCCCTGCCCGGCCCGTTCACCCAGAACGATATCTTTGAGATTTCCAATCGCGCCCGGGCGCTGGAAAATAATATGTATATTGTTGCCCCCAACATCGGCGGCTATCACCTCTACCCGGACAGCGAGACGCCGATTGACGCCGGCAGCGGCCAGTCCATGGTCGTGGATTACAAGGGGACCATCGTTGGCAAGCAGCGTGATACCAACGGGTCAACCTATGTCAGGGGCGTGATCGACATCGAAGCCTTGCGCCACCACCGGGCCAACGCCCAGGTCACGAACTGGATGAAAGACGTACGGGCAGAAATGGCGCAGCTCATCTATGAAAAGCCGATCTATCCAAAGAATCGCTATATCGACAGAATCCCCGGCAACCACGCGCAGTACAAAGAAGAAGTCATCGACCAACAGATTGCCCTGATGCAGGCCCGCGATATCTGGAAGAAACCGGCGAAGTGAGGGGATAGGAAGTAGGTGCAGGAGGATAGGTATGCCATTGGAAAGTCTGCTGACCCTGGTGGAAAAGCTCCGCGAGCGGATTGACGATCATGGGAAGGATCTGCGCCAGAGCGAGGCGCTGACCCGCTATGCGCTGATTGACCCTCTACTGCGGGAGCTGGGTTGGGACACTGAGGACCCAGACTTAGTGATACCTGAATACAATGTGAGTGGCGGACAGGTAGATTACGCCCTACTCAGCGATGGCAAACCTATCATGATGGTAGAGGCTAAGAGCCTGGGGACGCCCTTGCAAGATGCACTCGAACAAGGGCTCCGTTACTGCTTAATAGAGAGGACTCGCTACCTCTCGATCACTGATGGCGGGCGCTGGGGAATTTATTATGACACCCACAAAGCTGGCGACCCAGGAAAGAAACGGATAGTCGAGTTCGACTTGAAAAACGGGCCGGCTACCGAGGCGTGTCTGAGGGCGTTGACGTTGTGGAATCTCAGGGTTTCGGGCCAAGTTGCTCCTGAGCAAACTCCGGTTGTTGAACCGACTCACAGACCCTCCGACTCGCCAGGACCTTCAACCCCTCCACCGCCGCCTCCAAGTTCGGATGAACAGAAATGGCGACCACTATCGGAATTAGAGGCACAAGCAGACTCTCGTCTTCGTTCTCTAGTAGAAGTCCGGTTCCCCGACAATTCGGGTGTCTCAGTTAATTCGGGGTGGGCGCTATTACCCGCGGTCGTGCAGTGGCTCGTAGACGGCAATTACCTCACAACAAGCGACTGCCCTATTCCAGTGAGGCCGCGCAGTAAAATATGCGTAGTATCTAGCAGCCCCGTTAATATGAACGGGAGACCGTTCGGGAATGGTGGCGTCCAAATAGGACCAGTATATCTCCAACGATTCTCCGGCCACAAAGGCATAAAGGCCGCTCGAACCATCATTGAGCACATAGGCCAAGACCCGGCGCAATTCAAAGTCCGGTTTTCTCCACCATAGGGAAACCTGATGATTCGTCTAATAATGCGCAATAATTTCCCGCGCAAACTCAACAATGCTCTCCTCAACATAGCCCCACGGAGGAGAGATCACCATTTGGGTCAGACCGGCGGCTTCTAATTCTTTGAGGCGCGTGATCACTTCCTCTCGGGTTCCGGTCACACTCATGGCTCGAATCACCTCCGGGGTGATGAATTCCTCTTCGCCTGGCTGTAGAAACCGTGAATGGGTCACATGAAGTCATCCCAGCGTTCGTCCAGATACGCTCTATATCGTGGCGTGAGAAACGGCTCAAAATAGGCGGGCGCTTTCTTGCCCTGCCGAACGACCTCATACGCATAGTGTAGCCCAACGGCAATGCGTGGCCCTACTCGGGTGAGGACCCGAGGGCTATCGAGCGTTTCGCCCGGACGCAGTACGCACGCGACGCCTACCGTAACAACCGGATAATCTTTGTGTTGCCCCGACGATTGCGGCTTGCCCCTGGCCGCCTTCTCTAATGTCGCCGTCAGTGCATCAGGGGTAATGGTACTCACGGTAATCAACCCATCACCGAGCTCTCCGGCCAAGGCCAGCGCCTTAGGGTAGGAAGCAGCAAGATAAATCGGGACGGGATCGTTGACGTTAATATATCCGCGCTCGCGGTCGAGGAAACGGATCCGACTGTGACGCCCACGTTCATGGTATTCAGCCGCTTCTCCGCGCAGCAGTTTTCGACACACGTCGATAGTATGCCGGAATGTATCCAGGCGGACGGGCGGCATGCCCATGGTGCGCCAGGCAGTATGACCAGTCCCGAGGCCCAGAATGGTCCGGCCTGGTGCGAGTTGGTTCACCGTGGCGATCGAGTGGGCAGTGACCGGAGCAATACGGGTACCGGCGATAGCCACGGCCGTCCCAAGCTGGATGGTGCTCGTATGCTCAGCCGCCAGGGTCATACACGCATATACGTCTGAGGCCAGCATCTGGGTATCGACAAACCACGCGTTGGTGAAGCCCATTTGTTCGGCCAACACGGCATGCTTCCAACTATTTTGAATATGCGACTGAAAACTCACACCAAAGTTCATGGCAGACCCTTACCCGATCTCAACGTCTTCGACAATAAACATGCGGGAGTTAGCGAAGTCCACAAACCTTGCCTCATCCGGGCGGATAATTTCGAGATAGCGGGGATGGGTAAACGCCTTGCCGATGTCCTCCACGCTATCAAACCACAGCTCGGCGATGCCATCGAATGGCTCATAATCTGACGGCGGGAACCCCGGCACGGAAGCACTGAGCGTATGACCCTGGACATATTTACGGACGTACTGCCAGAACTCGGGCACGCTTTTGACCAGCGAGCCGTGGTTGTTCTTCCAGTAGTCCTGAAACTCGGCCACACTCATCCCGGCCTTGCGGCGTGCACACCCAATGAATTTCACCATGCGTTACCCCCTCCATCAAAAGGCATTCAAAATAATCGTTGGCATGGTCGGGCAAATCCATGTACGAGTCAAGTTGTAAGCCCCGAAGGAGGACGTATGCCCTACGCGAACGATAACGGAGTCAAGCTGTGGTACGACGTGAACGGAACCGGCGAGCCGTTGGTTGTCAGCGGAGGATTCGGCCTTTTACACGACCAATTCGCTTATATCCGGGACCTGCTCACCCCCCACCTCCGGGTGATCGATTGGAATTACCGGGGCGCCGGCTTGTCGGACCGTGCGTGGCCCGGCGGTTATCCTTTTGATCGGTGGGTCGATGACTTGAGGGTGATTCTGGATCAGGCCGGTCTCGATGCGGTCCATCTGTGGGGCACCTCGACCGGCGCTCCCCTGAATGTCCGCTTTGCCGCCCGGTATCCCGAGCGTGTCAAAAGCCTCATCACCTATCCTGGTATTTCTTTTAGCCCCGAGAGTCGCCGCATGTTTCAAGTCTTTCAAGACGTGACCGAAGCGTTCGGATACGAGGCGCTGGGACGCCTGACCCAGTGGATAGGCTGCGCCGAGCACAACGTGTTTGGCGACCGGGCCAATGAAATCGCCCTTTTTGAAATCGAGTCTTTCAAGCGAAATTTTTCTATCCCGTCTCTGGCAAAGACGCTGGAGACTTTTGCCCACTGTGACCTGTCTGCCGATGTCGCCAAGCTCACCACGCCGGTCTTGGTGTTCATGGGGAACTCCGGCCACCTGGGAGCGACCACACCGGGGCAAACCGCGGCAATCGAAGCTTTTACTGCCCTGTGCCCCCATGCCGAGGTGAGGCTCGTTGAGAACGGCGGCGGGACCTATCACATGATCGAGCAGCCCGAACCGACGGCTACTATTGTCATTGATTTTGTGAACACGCACTCATGAGCCTGAGCGGAGCCAGAAAGGAGGAAAGAGTTTGATTCTGTGTTGCGTTTGTGTCACATTATGGGTATGAACAAATCAGCGGTCATACACGCGCGGATAGAGCCCCAAATAAAGAATCAAGCTGAGGGCGTTCTCCAGAAGCTTGGACTCAGTCCCACGGAAGCGATTCGGCTCTTCTATCGCCAGATTTGTCTACGCGGAGGTCTCCCGTTTCCAGTCCTTATCCCTAATAAATTGACGGCCAAGACGCTGAAGAAGAGCCAGCGGGGGGAGGACGTCGACACATTAGACTCACTGGAGGATATGCTTGAGAGCTGGGAGAAATGAGAAAGCTCTCCCAGACAAAGCAATTCGTACGGGATGTCAGACGGATGCGCCGCCGCGGTAAAGATATTGGCAAGCTCAAGACCGTAGTGGGCCAGTTGGCACAGGGAAGGGCTCTTGATGCAAAACACCGTGATCATGCACTGACAGGGATGTGGAAGAATTACCGCGACTGCCATATCGAGCCGGATTGGGTCTTGGTCTATTCGATGGACAGGAACAATCTTCGACTTGAGCGTACCGGCTTACACAGCGACCTTTTCGAATAGCCGTGTCTAAACGAGAGCGGGGGAATTCGTGTAGGAGTCAAAATGTAATTCCCGAAGGAGGACCCGGCCAAACCTTGACGGCAGGTCGAGCGCTTTGCGATAAGAAGGTATCCAGTCTAAAGGAGGGGTCCTATGCTCGATTGCATTATCAAAGGTGGACAGGTCGTTACTCCCCAGGCAGTCGGGGAAATGGATGTCGGCATCCAGGGCGAAAAGATCGTTGCCGTAGGCTGGGCAGGCACGCTGTCGGAACAAGCCACCCAGGTGATTGACGCCAGCGGCAAAATTGTCATCCCGGGCGGTATCGAGCCGCACGCGCATATCGGCATTCCCGTACCGAGTGAGTGGTCGGGTCAGCCGGATATCATGACCCAACCGCCCCAGGACGCCAGCCGGGCCGCCGCGTTTGGGGGTGTCACGACTATCGTCGATTTCGCCGGGGATCTGAGTTTTGCAGAGGTCGAAGACGCAACACCCAAATCCATCATGAGTGTCGTGGAGGAACGCCGCAGCGTGTTTCGCACGCACTCCTATACGGACTATACGTTTCATTACATTCTGGCAGGTGAGGTCGCGCCGGAGACGATCGGCGAGATTGGCGAGGCCATACAGGAAGGGGTCGCCAGCTTTAAGATTTTTACTACCTTCCATCCCATCCGGGTCCCCTACGGACATCTGTGGACGATATTTGCCGAGGTGGCCAAGCACGGCGGCATTATGGCGGTCCACGCCGAAGAAGACGAAGTCGTGCGCTATATGACCGAAAAGCTCAAGCGTGAGGGACGCGATCAGGGGTATAACCTCCACCTGGTTCACAACAACATCTCTGAAGATCTGGCCTTCCGTCATATCATTCGTCTGGCTCAGCATACTGAGGCGGGCATTTATTTTGTGCATACGACCGCCAAAGAAGGCGTGGCGGCAATCGCTGAGGCGCGCGCCGCGGGTCAGCCGGTGTATGGCGAGGCGCTCCATAACTATCTTCAATTTACCTGTGATGATTACAAAAAACCCGGTGGAACCGCGATTCATACGTATCCTGCCATTAAATTCGCAGATGACCGAGACGCGCTGATCGCCGGCTTGATGGACGGTCGTCTGGCGACCACGGCCACGGATGAATACACGACCCATAAAGGCCCGAAGCTGTGGGGCGATACCATCGAGACCGTCTGTGGCGGGCATAACGGCATTGAGACCCGTATGCCGGTCGCCTTCACCAAGTTTGTGGCCGAGCGTAATGTGTCTCTGCAACGCTTTGTTGACATTACCTCGGCCAACGCCGCCAAACTCCTCGGGCTCTACCCCCAGAAGGGGGCGATTCAGCCGGGGAGCGATGCCGATATCGTCCTGATTGATCCCGACATGCAAAAAACCCTCACCATGGACGATCTGCATGCCGACTCTGACTACAGCATCTGGGAGGGCTTTACCTGCCTGGGCTATCCGGTGTTGACCATGCTGCGCGGCAAGGTAATTGTTGAGCAGGGCAACCTGGTCGGGAGTTCGACTGACGGCCAATGGCTCAAACGCCGAGTGTCGGGGGATATTATCTCCCGGCCAGTGGTATAGGCCGTGAAGGTCTGGGGGTCTGCATGAAAAAAGTTGGTGGGGTATTGGCCTGGCATCCCGAAGTAGCCATGACCCAAGAAGAGATCGACGATTTTCTGTCCGGGCGTTGGGTTGTGCGTCTGGCAACGCTGGCGCGGGACGGATATCCGCACGTGACTCCGCTGTGGTACTACTGGGACGGCCAGTGTCTCTATCTCGCCCTGACCCGGAATCGACTCGCCTTCAAACACCTCAACCGCGACCCGCGCTGCTCGGCCGCCATTGATATGGATGACCGTCCACTTATGGGTATGCGCACCAATCTGGCCAAGGCGGTGGTGATCAAAGGCAAGGCGGAAATGGTGGCGGTTGGCTCAGGGAAAACCGTGCAGATCGAAGCCGGTCCGTGGCAGGGCGAGTATACCCCGGAACACCTGCTGACCCTGCTTGGTAGACGCTATAGCCTCTCCGCACACGATGGGGCGCTCGGCTTTAGTCACGAGGAGTTTGGTGAGCTCTTCGCGCGGCCCGAGGGACGGGACAGCCAGCTCTTTAAGGACAATGAAGGCCGCGTCATCACCAAGATTCGGCCTCAAAAGATTCAATCCTGGGATTTCTCGAAGGCACCCATGGGCTATGTAGAGTGAAGCGCAAGGAGACAAAGAGTAAACGTGTCCTCCACTAGACATGAAAGGCTGGACACGTTTACTCTTTACAGCATGGCACGTTCTTTCACTGTAGCGGCCGCCCAGCTTGGGCCGAGTTCCGACACCAAGGCCCAGACCGTCGAACGCATGGTCGCGCTGATTCAAGAAGCCGGGCGGCAAGGCGTCGAACTGCTGACCTTTTCCGAGCTTTCCCTGACCCCGTATTTTGCCACGCGGGTACGCGAAGACTGGCAGGATTTCCCTGAAGACGGCCTGCCTTCGCCGCTGACCCAGCCGCTTTTTAAGGCTGGGCGTCAGGCTGGACTGCACTGGGTCTTTCCCTTTGCAGAGCGCGAAAACGGCCAAGTCTATAATACCGCGGTTCTCATTGATCCGACCGGGACCGTTGTCCAGAAATACCGGAAGGCTCATATTCCCGGTGTGGTCGAGCCGCGGTGGGAGGGCCTCGATATTTTTGAAAAGCGCTATTTTACCGAGGGGAATCTGGGCTTTCCGGTGACGGCGTTACGTACCGGCGAGTCAGCCAAGCTGGGCATGCTCATCTGTTATGACCGGCGGTTTTCAGAGGCCTACCGGACGCTCGCGCTCGGCGGGGCTGAGCTGATCTGCATTCCCTATAATACACCCACCTTTGGCCGCCCCCGAGAAGAAGGGCATGAAACCGCCGAAATTCTCCTGCGCGCCGCCGCCATAGAGAACCAACTCTTTATTATCGCAGCCGGAAAAGCCGGTGTTGAAGATGGCGTCGAGTACATCGGGGGTAGCGAGGTCATCTCGCCCGAGGGGAAGGTATTAGCCAAGGCCCAGACCGACGGGGATGAACTGGTCGTCGCAACGATCGACCTGGATGCGATTACCCAACTCAAAGCCAAGTGGGATTTCATGCCTGACCGTCGGCCGGAGCTGTACCAGCCCCTCTCAGACGAGGACGGTACACCCGCAGAGTCAGCGGGAAAGTGAGAGCGTCATCATTATCGCCTGTGCGTAAGACTGTGGAAGAAACGATGGTGAAAGCCGAGCACAATGCCTCTGAACGTCGAGCGCGCTGGAGCGTGTCGGACGAAGAAGTCCTGATCCTTGATTTGGGTCCGTTTCTCGCGGGACAGGACGGGGCGGCTGAAGAGACTGCGGCGGAACTCCGCTCCGCGCTCGAGCAGATTGGTTTCTTCTATATTCTGAACCACGGTGTTGCCAGAACGCTGCGCGACCGCCTGCTTGAGCAGACCGCGGCGTTCTACCGCCTGCCGCTTGAGCGGAAGCTGCCGCTCAAGATGAACGCCTACGGGGTCGGCTATGTACCCAGGCGGGGCGAGTTGCTCAAAACCTCGCCGTATTACACCGGCACGAAAAAACCCGATGTGTGTGAAGTCCTGATTCTGCAACGCGACTGGGGACCGGGCTCGGAAGCGCGGCAGAATTCATGGCCGGACCAGATGCCGCTGTTCCGGCAGCCGGTTCAGAATTTTTTTGAAGCCACGGAGGATTTGGCGATTCAGATGATGCCCTTGTATGCCTTGGCGCTCGGGCTTGAGCGCGACTTCTTTGCACAGAAGTTTCGCAAATATAAAGCCCTCAATGCCCTGCGGGTTTCGTATATGCCGCCGGATAGGCTGGATGACGACGAGTTTCACGTCGGCCCGCATACGGACGGATCGTTCATGACCCTGCTGGCCACATCGGATCAACTCGGCTTGGAAATTCTGTCGCCGTCCGGGCAGTGGCTGAAGATGCCGCTCATCCCAGATGCCTTTGTGGTCAACTCGGGCGACCTGTTAACCCGCTGGTCCAACGGGCGGGTCCGTTCCACACCGCACCGTGTCATTAACACCTCAGGGGAAGACCGCTATTCGACTCCCCTCTTTGTGCAGCCCACGGCGGACACGATCATTGATTGTCTGCCAACCTGCTGCGGTCCGGACAACCCTCCCCAAGAGCCGCCCATCGCCTGTGTCGATTACCTCCGGTGGTTTATGGCAGAGAATTTTGCGCTGGGAGAGCGCAGCTACAATAGGCCGGAGTCGTCATAGATTTTTCAGGAAAGGAACAGGCTGCATCTACCACCATGACCCGTACCCCCATCGGACGACTACGCTTGGTCGGCATTTTAGAGGGCGTCTCTTTTCTCCTTCTCCTCGGTATTGCCATGCCGCTGAAATATGTGTGGGGACAGCCGCTGGCGGTACGGATTGTCGGTCTGATTCACGGTCTGCTGTTTCTCTGGTTCTGCGGCGTATTGCTCAATGCAAAAGAGGCGGCCGGCTGGGACCTGAAAAAGGCCGGTCGGATTCTCGTTGCCGCGCTGTTGCCTTTTGGCCCCTTTGTGATTGATAGAGGCTTACGCAGAGAAGATGAAGCGCTGAGAGCAAAAACACCGACCTAGGAAAGGAGCAAGCCATGCAAACAGTCAGCAAGGAGCATATTGTCCGCACCTTTGACGCGACCCATTCGCCCGCGGCTCGCATTCAGCCGGGGGAGGTCTTTGTCATGGAAACCAACGATCGTTTCCAGGATTGGAACGATGGCGGCCGGTGGCCTATGGAGCAGTTGTCTGTGATGACCGGCCCGGTATGGATCGAAGGCGCTCAGCCCGGTCACACCCTGGCGATCGAGGTCCTGGATATTCAGCCTGCACTGGGCTTCGGCTATGTGGTCGCGATTCCGGGCTACGGGTTGCTCAAGGACCAGGTCGAGTTCTGCAAAAAGGTCGTGCCGATTGAGGGCAACCGTATCCGCTACAGCGATACGATCAGCCTGCCGTTTATTCCAAATATCAGCAAGATTGGTCTTGCTCCTGCTGACGAAGCCCTACCGAGTAACGCGGTTGGCGCTTTTGGCGGCCAGCTCAGCAACAGCCAGCTTGGTGTCGGTTCCACCGTGTTTTTGCCAGTAAGTGTCGAGGGTGGAATGCTGACCATCGAAGATGTACACGCCCGGATGGGCGATGGCGAGGCAACGGCGTCGGCAGTTGAGATCGCCGCAGAGGTAACGCTGCGCTGTCGTGTCGCCCACGAGTTTCCGGTGCAGCGACCGCTGGTGATTACGCGAGATGAAGTCCTCACCATGGGCGACGGAGAGACGATGGAGGTCGCCGCACGTCAGGCCCTGGAAGACCTGTCCGGCCTCTTAGTGGACCGTGCCGGTGTCAACCCAACCGAAGCCGCCATGCTGGCCAGTGTAGCCGCCGACTTGCGCATTTCAGAAGTGGCAGGCTCTCCGTGCCATGTGCGGGCCGCAATAGACCGGGATATTCTTAATTTATAAGTATCCTACCCGGCGGCTTCCTTAGCCCTGGGGTGGTTTGAATGCCGGCGCCATCACGGCGCTGGCATTTGTCGTAATCGCCAGACGGATATCTTTGACCGGCTTGTACTCCGGGTCGTCCATAAATTCCTGGATTGCTTGCTCGGAGGGGAATTTGAGCACCACCACACCTTGGGCGGGCTCACCCTGGAGCGGTGTTGCGTTAAAGTCGGCCACCACAACTTCGGCCTGATACTTTGCCAGAAAAGGCAACACTCCAGGGATGTACTCCTTCTGGTACCGCTCCGGGTCCGTAATCGTCTGGGTCAAAATAAAATATGCTGACATCGCTATCCTCCTTATAGGATATTTACTGTTTTGGGGCCTGCCCGAACGATCCGCTGCCAGAGTCCAGAAAGGCCTGCTCTTCTAGTGTGGACGTTCGTCCGAGCAGGACATTGCGGTGCGGGAAGCGACCGAAGCGCTGGATAATAGACAGATGCTTTCGGGCCGAACCTTGAAAATCCTCGATCAGTGCAGTCCACTCCGCGGGAGCGGTCGCCAGCACGACATCTCCTCGACGTACCGCTTCCTCTTGGAGTGTCAGGTCCTCGGCGTGCTGGAACGGCATCAAACTAAACAGTTGCTCCAACACACTCAAAGAAGAATAAAAGGAACGCTCAAAGCCTCGCCTGGCGACGTGTTGCGCTAAGGGATCGGACGCAAAGGCTGCGGCTGTGCCGCGATAGAGATTCCGCGGCAGTTGATCGAGGGCGATAATCAGCGCCAACCACCCGCGGGAATGAAATTCCCAGGACGCCAGTTCGCCGGACTGGGCTTGCCTGACGAGATCGGAAAAGCGGGTTCGGATGACGGCATCGGTTTCGGGGGTAGCCTGAAACCAAAAAGGATAGCGCTCTTCGGCCTTACGCGCGTCTGAAGCCGCGTCGGCGAACCAGAACTGAAGCAGCTGTTCGGGATCCATAGGCGGCCGGATTATTCACCTGACTGGAGAATTTTGACAGTTTCTCCGTCTTGAACGAGCACGGTTGGGTCCATACCCACAAACAGCCCGGTGCCAACAACGCCGGGAATCGAGAGGGTGTGTTGCTCAAATTCCGCGGGCCGGGCGATCGGACCGATCGCGCAGTCAATAATGACGTTGCCGTTATCGGAGACAAGCGCCCCGGATTCGGTCTGCCGTGGGGTTGGCTCGCAGGACAAGGCACGAAGGCGCCGACAGCAGGGTGTGACCCCAAACGGCACGACCTCAACCGGCAGCCTGCCTCGCTCTCCGAGCACGGACACCAGCTTTTCAGTGCCCACCAGAACGATAAATTTCTGGGCTGCGGCAGCTACGATTTTCTCTCGTACCATGGCACCGCCGTAGCCTTTGATGAGGTTCCGATCAGGGTCAACCTCATCCGCACCATCGACGGCAACATCAATGGTATCGACTGCATCAAAAGTCGTGAGGGGAATGCCAAGCTCCTGGGCGAGAGCCCTCGTGACTTGGGAGGTCGAAATCCCACGAATACGTAAGCCGGCGCGTACCCGGGCGCCAAGCGCCCGCACGAAGGCGCTCGCGGCCCGGCCCGTGCCCAGGCCGACAACATCTCCGTCTTTCACAAATTCGAGGGCGCGTTCGGCGATGGTCATGCCTTGCTCTGCTATATCAGGAGAGAAATCTAGGCCAGGGTTTGCGTGATTATCTCGCGCAAGGTTTGCAAGCCGGCCTGTACATCCGACCCGAAGTGTACGCGCAGCACTCGCCGCCCCCGTTCGGCCAGCACCGCAAAGTCCCCCTGGGCCTGGAAGGATTTCAGCGTGCCAAAACTATAGCGCTGGTCGGGAATGTCCAAATCGTTGGCGTCTTCCGACGTAATCTGCAGAAAAACGCCGGAGTTGGAGCCGCCCTTATGCAGTTGGCCGGTGGAGTGCAGGAAGCGCGGACCAAAACCGAGAGTGGTGGCCACTTTCTTCGCGTCCCGTACGGTACGGCGCAGGGCTTGTAGTTCAGCGCAGGTTTCCTCGTTCATTTCAATATAGGCGTTGATAGCAAAATAATCGCCTGTCTGAAGCAGTCCGAGATGCGCACTGAGCAACGCCACCGCGTCCTGGCCGGCTGCCGCCTGGAGCGCTTTGGCGTTTTCTGAATCCGAGAAGAAGCGCAGGTCCCGGTCTTCTAAAAACGGCGTCTCGTCCGGCACCTGGCCGGTCTCTTCAAACGATGCGGTCAGCTGTCGGGTGGCCCTTTTACTGGCTTCCACGTCGGGCTGGTTAAACGCGTGAACCCCGAGCATGGCGCTGGCCACAGCCGTCGCCATTTCCCAGCGGAAAAATTCCTGACCAAGGCTGAGCGTATCTTCGAGACTGATACGCACGACCGGGTGGCCGGCTCTTTCGAGCGCGTCCATGGCCGCATCCTGTTCGTCCGAAGGCGCGCTGTTGAGTCGAATATAGATAAAGAGTCGATCTCGGTCATAGACTTCGGGTGAACCCAGGGGCTCTGCGTCAATCGGAATGAGCCCGTGGCCCCCCTTGCCGGTCGACTCGGCGATGAGTTGCTCCAGCCACGCACCTAAGGCGGCGATGCCCGGCGAGGTCACGAGCGTCGCCTTGTCTCGACCGTGTTGCGCCAGGGTGCCCATAATCGTTCCCAGCGTGACGCCGGGATTGACCTCGGGCGGCACACTCGCCGAGCAGGCCTGAACCATCAGGGCAGAGCGGTCCAGAAAGCGCTGGACATCAATGCCCATCAGGGCGGCCGGGACCATACCAAAATTCGATAGGGCCGAATATCGTCCGCCAATGCTTGGCACTCCCGGAAAGATGGAGCGGAACCGACGGTGTTCGGCGAGATATTGAAGCGGGCTGGCGGGGTCAGTAATAGCGATAAACCGCGAGCCGGCTCTGTCCGCGCCAAGAGCCTGGACGACTAGATCGAAGAAATACTGCGTAAAGGCCTTCGGCTCGGTCGTCCCACCCGACTTTGAAGAGACGATAAACAACGTCTTCCGGAGATCGATCTTTTGCGCACACGCTAAGACCTGGGCTGGTACGGTCGAGTCGAGAACGAGGAGTTCGGGGTGGCCGTCGATCACGCCAAAGGTGCGTTTCAGGACCTCCGGGCATAAACTCGAACCGCCCATACCAAGCAGGAGAATATGCTGGAAGTCGTCGGCCTTGATCTCTTCGGCGAGCTGAATGAGGGGGCGGATGTTCGTTCGCTGTGCCTCCACGATATCGAGCCAGCCAAGCCACTGATTCTCGTCCTCTCCCGACCAGAGCGCGGGGTCCTTCTGCCATAGGCGCCGGACTTTCCCCTGTGTGCGCCAGTCTTTCAGACTGGCTTCAATGAGAGTGGAAGCGCCATCCAGACTATACGTCTGCTGAGAAAGCTCACTGCCCAGCATGGCCTGGCGCTTGCGCTCGATTGCACTGAGCAGAGTGTCGAACGGGTCAACGAATTTGCGTACGCCTTCATCCAGGAGTTGGTCGGTTGCAGCGTGCAGAGACACTCCGACCTCGGCCAGGGTACGGATGATGGTCCGTGCGTCCTCTAAATTTTCTTCCCAGTTGGTGGTCAGCCTTGACTCGGCTCGACCTCCATCCCGGAAGGCCGCAAAGGTTTCACCCGGTATGGTATTGACGGTGTCCGGGCCAATCAGTTCGTCAACATAGAGCGTTTTGGAATAGCTCGGATTTTTCGTGCTCGTGCTGGCCCATAAGAGGCGTTGCGGGCGTGCGCCATTTACTTCGAGGGCACGCCAGCGTTCACTGGCCATCAGCTTTTTATACGCAGCGTATGCGATTTTTGCGTTCGCAATGGCGACCTTCCCGAGCAGGCGCTCGATCTTGACCTTTTGCTCGGCGCTGTCTGCGGCCTCAATAGCCCGGCTGAGTTTTTCGTCGATCAAGGTGTCAATACGACTGATGAAAAAGCTGGCGACACTCGCCACCGTACTCAGGTCCCCACCCCTTTGAGCGAGTTGCTCCAAGCCGTCCAAGTATGCCTCGGCAACCGCTTCATACGCCTCGACCGCAAAGAGCAGGGTCACATTGATATTGATCCCCTCACCGATCAACTGAGTAATAGCCGGAACGCCGGCCTGGGTGGCCGGCACCTTAATCATGATGTTGGCCCGATCAACCATTTTATACAGACGACGGGCTTCTTCGAGGGTCCCTTGCGTGTCATGGGCCAGATAGGGAGAGACTTCAAGGCTGACATAGCCATCTTTGCCCTCGGTTTTTCGGTAGACCTCAGACAACACGTCCGCGGCCATCTGGATGTCCTGAATTGCCAGACGCTCATACACGTCTATGGCCGACCCAACCCCCTGTTCGACCAGGGCCTGCATGGGTTGATCGTAATCGGAACTGCCCGTCAGCGCCTTCTCAAAAATAGCCGGATTCGACGTCATACCGAGGAGGCCGTCATGATCGACCATGGTCTGGAGGTCACCGGAAGTGATTAGGCTGCGGTGGATATTGTCATACCAGATACTTTGACCCAATTGCTGGACAGCAACTAATGGATTCTCCATGCTCTTCCTCGTCCTTCCCCCTCACCCCAGGCACTCATTCCTACCGGGTAGGGTCTGATATGGCATCAGCGATCTGTACGACCCACCCTCTTCTAGCATAGCTCCTTTCTTGGCGGCAAAGGGGGCGGGAATGTCGGATTACGCTCCGCGCATCCGATCTACGGGACTGAACCAGCCTGCCCACTTGAGATGACGATTGGACTGGGCCATACTCAGCCAGTCTGACGGAATCGTCAGGACCGATGCCCGTCTATACCGACCCGAGGGAGCACCAAATGAGCACCGAATACACTATCATTATCGAGAGGGACGAAGACGGCTATTATGTAGGGAGTGTTCCCGCCCTTCCGGGCTGTCATACCCAAGGCACGTCCATCGACCAGTTGCTCGAACGGATGCAGGAGGCAATCGCCCTCCGGCTTGAGGTTGAGGGTGAAGACGCCCCACGACCGTTGGAACTGGTTGGCGTCCAAAGAATCTCTATATGACCAGACTCCCGCGCGTGACGGGTGCCCATGTGGTCCGGTCTCTACGGAAGGCCGGTTTTACGGTCGTGAGACAGCGCGGAAGTCATGTGATGATGAAACACCCGGATGGACGCAGCACGGTCGTGCCTGTTCATAGTGGTGAAACGATGGGCGTTGGCCTGCTGTCCAAAATTCAGAAAGACATCGCGATTGACCGGGAGACATTCATTAGTCTGCTCGGTAACTGATATAGCGTCGGTTATTCATACCAGCGTCAATACTTAGCGGGAGAGGGCTACCGGCTTACGCTTCGCTAAGCCGACTACAGGATGATGAAGGGGCTTCTGACAAGGAAGATAAGCGAGGGGTCGAAGTCATAGGTCTCAAGGGGTGATGAGTCTAGGGAGTGAACCTGCGGCTTGAGCGAGCCGGCCTTCTTGCTGAGAGACGGGCTGGGGACGGTCGCGCTCTGCGTCGGCGATGCAGAAAAAACCAAAAGGCTCATCGCCGTCGGCCAGAAATTGATGGGGGGTCCAGGGAGCAACGTACACGGTATCAAGCGCCTGCATCTCCCAGGCTTGGTCGTTCAGTATGACCCGCCCTTGCCCGCGCACGGCAATCACCACATGCGCGTGGGCATGTTTCTCCAAGCTGGAGTAGCCGCCCGGTTCGATTTCAAAATAGCGCAGATGAAAGCCGGTCTCTTCGGCCTGTTTGCCGACCAGAACCTGGCGGACAATGCTTTTCCACTCTCGTCCCGCTTCCTGTCCCTGCTTATAGGCCTCACATTCGACCTCGGACCAAGTGTACGGGTCATGGTCTTTTTGCACGCGAATGAGGCGACTTTTGGGAGTGGACGCCGCCCCCCTTTTCCCTTGTGGGGGCTGCCGAGTAAAACGAGGCGGGGGCAAAATGGTCTTCCTTAGGTAAACTCAATGATCGTCTTGAGTGAATCTCGCGCTTCAGCCGCATTGCGATAGGCAGCATGGAGTTGCTCAAACGAGAAACGATGGGTAATGAATTTCTCGGCTGTAATGACGCCGTCCTGAACCAATCGGAGCGCCTCGCGGGTATCGTTCGGTCCGCAGGAATAGCTGGGGATCAGGCGGACTTCGTTAAAATACAGATCGTTGGGCGAGAGCGTCAGCGTGTCGTCCGGTTTACTGGCCGTAAACAGCACCACGGTTCCGCCTTTGGCCGCACAGCGCAGACCCAGTTGCATGGCTTCGATCGAACCCGGTCCGACAATGACGATCTCAGCCATCTCGCCCTGAGTATATTCCCGCAGCGCGTCCTCGACATTTCCATCTTTCACCTCGTGCGGATTCAGCGCGAGATCGGCGCCAAGTTCACGCGCCTTGGTGCAGCGATAGGGGACAAAATCGGTTCCAATAATGGTTCGAGCCCCAGCGTGTTTTGCCAGGGCGACGTGCAACTGCCCCATGATGCCGAGTCCGACCACAAAGACACTGTCGCCGGCCTGAAACCCCGAGCGCCGCAGGGATTTGACCGCGCAGGCCGTGGGTTCGACCAAAGAGCCGTCGGCAAACGACATCTCCTCAGGCAGGCGTAAGGTATCGCCGGACAAATTGTCCTTAGGCACCACGAAGTATTCAGCCATTCCACCCGGAACGATCTTTGTTGCCCGCCACGTTGGACATTGGACAAACTCGCCGCGTTGACACGCCCGGCACGAAAAACATGGGGCGTGATGATGGACGAACACCCGGTCACCGGCCTGAAAGTCCTCTACTCCCGCGCCGATTTCAACGATTTCACCCGCAGGCTCATGCCCAAACACCAGCGGAGCCTTTTTCTTCATATACCAACCCATGACATCGCCCGAGC
This sequence comes from uncultured Binatia bacterium (SeqCode), assembly GCA_965243855.1. Lineage (GTDB taxonomy): Bacteria > Desulfobacterota > Binatia > Bin18 > Bin18 > Bin18. Next base: position 2,642,881 of record CBDEWE010000003.1, read on the forward strand.
AAATTCCGCACGTCCGCGTCTTCACCAGCGCCTCACCCGGTCCGACAGTGGGGATAGGGTCGTCTTCAAAACGAATATCGGTTGAGTCGTACAAACGGGCAACCTTCATAGTGGACATAATACGGAGAGTTTCCTTTCTGCGTCGTAACCTAAATTATTATGCCAGGCGGTGATCTCGTGGCAAGCCGAACAAAGTTCTAGTGCGATCATCTGGAAGGAAGTTATACTTGCAGCATGAAAACAACGGTCTCAATACCTGATTCCGTATACACTGAGGCAGAACGCCTCGCCCATCGCTTAGGGAAGTCTCGCAGTCAGTTGTACAGCGAGGCGGTTGCGGAATATGTCATCCGTCACGATACCAAGACGCTGGTAGAGGCGATGAACAAGGTGTGTGACACGGTTGATGCATATTTCGATCCGACCTTTTCATCCGCAACTCGGCACGTTCTCAAACAGAGCGAATGGTAGTAGCGCTGGGTGAAGCCTGTTGGGCTGACTTGCCCAGTCCAGTGGGCTCAGGACCTGGCTTTCGACGGCCCGTGCTCGTGGTCCAGGGAGAGTCGCTCAACCGCAGTCGGCTCGCCACAGTCGTTTGTGTTCCGCCGACGAGCAATCTCCGCTGGGCTGAAGCCGTCCTTCTGGGGATTGACCTCATTTTACAGCGCTAGAGAAATGTCGACCTTTCCCCGGTTCTCTCGTTCAGTTGAAAGATAATTCTTCGGATAGAGACCCTTTCCGATACCGGAAATGGCCTTGGCATACTTCTTTGGCTTGGGGAACAGGGCAACTGTCTCGCCCCGCACGACAACGAGCAGCCGGTCCCCCGCCTTCACTCCAAGAGCTGCCCGCGCCTCGCATGGTAGGACGATTTGGTTCTTGGGGGAAAGTTTTACTTCGTTCGCGCTCATCTTGTACCCTATAAACAAATGGCTACGGTCCACCCGTCACATAGGCAGCGAGGTTGATCGGACCGAGCGGAGCGGCCAGAGCGGCGAGGCGGGTCATTTCCTGACGGAAGCGCGGGCCATGGTGCACGTTGGTCGCTATATGGGCCATTTCGTGCAGCAGGATGCCTTCCCCTTTGGGGAAAGGAAAAGCCTCTAGCAAAATTCGGCGTCGTTTCTTGTCGCAGTAGCCCGCTATGTATTTGCTCATTGCGGCAGGTGTCCCAGGGACAATGAGCGGGTCATGAAGCGTGACACGGTATGGGGGCAGCGTATTGGCAAAGTACTGGCGGTTGAAATACTCGAAGTGTCGCTGGTACTGCTCCTCCCACTCGGCGAGTTGGGTGGCGGTGGCTCTATGGCGCTTACGATCTTTCCAGGTAGAAAGAGTAGAGCGGGTGGTCCCCATAATTTTTTCCTGTCGTGGTCTGAAGTTGTATGGAGGGAGAGAGAAGAACCCTCACCCTCTCCCAGGGGGAGAGGGGAACAAGATAATAATGGGAAGAGCTTACGCCGCCATCATCCACTTGGCCATGCGGAGCATGTCCTGCGGGCTCTCGGGCAGTTTGCGCATGACCGAGGCTTCAAAGCCGGAGTGCATGAGACAGTTCTGACACAAGGCGTCTTCACGTTTTTCCCAGTAGTCCCAATCCACCCCGTTCCAGAATTCGTCCCAGGTCTTGAAGTATTTCTTGCCGATGAGGTAGCACGGGTCCTTCCAGCCAAAGGGCGTCCGGGTGACATTGCCCCATGGCGTACAGGGATAGTCGCGCTCGCCAGCGGCGAATTCGAGGAAGAGCGGGGTGAGCGAGATCTTGTAACGCTCGGACAATTTCAGCACGTGTTTGAACTTCTGGTTGATCTCGTTCCGATAGAGAAAGTGGTTGGTCTTGAGCGCCTCGTAATGATAGCCGGGTGAAATCATGATGCCGTCGACTCCAAGCCCGGTCAGCATCTCGCACATCTCTTCGATCTCTTCCATGCTGGTCTCGCGAAATACCGTGGTGTTGGTGCACATGGAGTAGCCAAGCTGTTTGCCGAGCTTGATCATTTCAACGGCCTTGTCAAAGACGCCAGGCTTGTCACACACAAAGTCGTGGGTGTCGCGCATGCCATCCAGATGAACGTTGATAGACAGTCGTTTATGCGGTTTCCCTTTGGCGTAAAATCGCTCCAGTAAAATCCCGTTGGTACACAGATAGATGTGGCGCTTGCGGTCAACAATGCCCTCGACAAGCTCCGGCAGCTCCGGATACACGGTTGGTTCTCCACCGCAAATTGACACCACCGGTGCACCGGACTGATCCACCGATTCAAAGCATTGACCGAGAGAGAGCCTATCTTTGAGGTCGCCCTGGTGCCGCTCCGGCGTACACCCCACACAGGCCAGATTACAGGTGTATAGGGGCTCAAGCATGAGCACGACGGGGTAACGGGACTGGCCGCGCAGCTTGTTCTTGAGCTGCCACTTAATCATGTCGGTCGTGATATGTAATGGAAACCGCATGCTTTTCCTCGCCCCTGGCCTGCTAGGCTTTTTGATCCCCCAGACCTGCAGGCTGACCGTTCGGTTAGGGGATATTACCGATCCATAGGCAAGCTCGCAAGGGGGAAGTTTGCGCAATGAGCGCTTTACAATTTTTCGGGCCTTGATCACAATGGAACTATGGTAAAGAAGAAGACGGGTGGTCGGAGCAGTGGTGGAAGACAGGAGAACGCGACGCTCGGAGAGCTGAAAGAGGTCGCGATACGGCTCGGTATTCGGGTCCGAGAGGAAAAATTGCTGCGTGAAGTTGGGTATCGGGTTCGTGGTGGGAGCTGTCGAGTGCACGATCAAGATGTCGTCTTCCTCGACCGAGATCGCCCGGTGACCGAACGGGTTGACATCCTGATCGATGAGCTATCGCAACGCGAGGTTGATACGCAGGCGCTGTCGCCGTCGATCCGTCATCTTTTCGTAGACATCACAGGAGACCATCCATCATGAGTGAGCGGCTTGACACCTTTCGGCTCTGGATCAAAGAGCAGGGGCTCAAGGCCACCGCTCAACGAGAAGACATCGCCCGCGTCTTTTTCTCGATCACCCGCCACATCAGCGTGGAAGAACTCTATAGTGAAGTCCGTGAGGTCAATCCACGGGTGGGCTATGCCACCGTCTATCGGACCCTCAAATTACTCAAAGAGTGCGGACTTGCTGAGGAACGCCATTTTGCCGACGGACAGGCCCGCTTTGAGAACGTTGAAGCCGAACGGCATCACGACCATCTGATCTGCGAGCGCTGTGGGCGCATCGTCGAATTCGTCCAGCCCCGGATTGAAGAACTCCAGGAAGAACTCGCTCAGCGCTACGACTTTGTGGCGACCACGCACAAGATGGAAATCTACGGGATTTGCAAAGAATGCCGAGAAAGCCTTAACCCGCTTCAGGGGCGTTCCTTCAACGGCTAATCGTCGAGTCGAAAGAGGCGCGCGGTATTGTGCCACGTGACCTGTGCCACCTCTTCAAGCGGCACGGCTTTGAGTTGGGCAATCGTTGCCGCTACCTGGGAGACATAGGCGGGTTCGTTCCGTCGGCCGCGGTGTGGAACCGGGGCCAGATATGGGCAATCGGTTTCAATGAGTAGCCGGTCCATTGGTACAAGGGGCACGACCGCGCGTAGGTCCTGCGCGTTCTTGAATGTCACAATCCCACTGAACGAAAGAGACAAACCCAGGGCCAGTAGGGCCTCGGCTTCTGGTGCCGTGCCGGTAAAGCAGTGCATGACGCCTCGGACTCGACCACTGCCTTCTTGGCGAAGAATATCGGCGGCTTCAGCGTAGGCCTCACGGACATGCATGGAGAGCGGCAAGTCGAGTTCGAGCGCGAGCTGGATGAAGGTGCGAAAATGCCTCCGTTGCGCTTCGCGTGGAGAATACTCGTAGTAAAAATCCAGGCCGGTCTCACCCAACCCAACAACCTTGGGCTCCTGAACCAAGCGGCGCAGTTGGTCATAGGTTTCCGGGGTAATCGTTTCGGCATTGTGCGGGTGCACACCCACCGTGGCAAAAACATCGGGGTGGTCCTGGGTCAGCGCCACAGCTTTTTCGTTATGCCAAAATTCGCCCGTCGCTCCAATCGTAATAAAACGTCCGATGCCGGCTTGGCGTGCCCGGGTCAGGAGGGCGGTCCGGTCTTCGTCAAACTGCGTGTCGGTCAGATGACAGTGCGAATCGGCCAGGCGCATGATCGGCGTCTCTCCGGCTAACCCGTCGCCTCTTGCTCCGGCACGTTTTCGTCGAGTTTGACAAATAGCGGCGCGGGCTGCCGCAGGGCTTGGCCTGGGGCGAGCGTTCCTGGTTCCCACTGGCCGATAGCTGTGCTGTTGTCATAGCGCAGCACGAGATGCTCGCCTCTTGTGTCTTTGACGGTCTGCGTATACTGACGGCCAAAGAGCTGACCATCATAGCCGAGGAACTCGTGGAGCTGTTGGCTGGTATGGGGCAGTATGGGAGCCCAGAGAATTTTCAACCAGTCAATGGCTTGCAGCGCCACATAGACTGACGTAGCGGCTTGTTGCGGGTCTGTCTTAATCGTACTCCAGGGCGCCGCGTCGTGCAGATACTGGTTTGCCCGTTGGCTCAGCCGTCGGGCTTCCTGCATGGCGGCTTTGAGCTTCACACCGTCGTACAAGTCCCCAACGCTGTCGAAGCCGGCTTTGACTTCATCAAGCAGACCCTGCTCTTTTTCGCTCAACGGTCCTGGCTCGGGGATGACGCCCTTCCACCGCTTATAGGCAAAGCCTAACACCCGGTTCACCAGATTTCCCCAGTTTGCCACCAGTTCGTTATTCACGCGTTCCACAAAATCGTCCCAGGTAAAATCCACATCGTTTGCTTCCGGCGCAATGGCGGTGAGCGCATAGCGCCACGCGTCAGCCTGGTAGCGTTCGAGCACATCCAGAATGCTGATAATCCGCCCCTGACTTTTGCTGAACTTCCGGCCGTACATATTCAGGTATTCGTTGGCCGGAACATCATAGGGCAAATTCAGGTTCTGGTAGCCGATCAGCATCGCCGGCCACATCATGGCATGAAAGGGAATATTGTCCTTGCCGATAAAGTTATAGATATGAGCCTGGGGGTTGGTGTTGGCATCCCACCACTGCCGCCACTGTTCGGCGTCGCTGTTGAGTTGAGCCCACTCTTTTGCCGCACTCAGATAGCCGATGACGGCGTCGTACCAGACATAGATACATTTCCCTTCCGTGTTCGGTAGCGGAATTGCCACACCCCACTCCATGTCGCGGGTGATCGGACGGCCACGCAGCTCCGTTTGTTCGACCTGGGTGCGCGCAAAATGGATGACGTTCGGACGCCAGTGCGTTTTGCCGTCTTGCAGCCAAGACCGTAGCGGTTCTTGGAGCTTCGACAAATCCAGGAAGTAATGCTCGGTCGCACGGACTTCGAGGGCGGTATTCCCGGTGATCCGTGAGCGCGGGTTTTTGAGCTCGACCGCTTCGTAGGTGCGCCCGCACTGATCGCACTGGTCCCCGCGCGCTTCGTCATAGTCACAAAACGGACAGTTGCCCTCAACATAGCGGTCGGGCAGAAAACGGTTGGCCTGGGCATCATACAACTGCTGCTGGCTGTCCTGGTAGATATAGCCATCCTCCAGATGGGTGCGAAAAATATCCTGGGTTACATCCCAGTGGTTTTGGGTATCCGTATGGGTGAAGAGGTCGAACGTCAGACCGAGCTTGAGGTAGCTGTCAACAAACGTGGCATGAAACCGATCAACGATTTCAGCTGGGCTGACCCCCTCTGCCTCAGCCCGGACGGTAATGGGGGTGCCGTGCGTATCGGAGCCACTCACCATCAGAACATGGTTGCCGCGCATACGCTGGAAGCGGGCAAATATATCAGGTGGAAGATAGGCGCCGGCAATATGGCCGATGTGCTGTTCGCCATTTGCGTACGGCCAGGCGACGCCAACAAGTATATGCCGTGGGTGATCCATGTGTGTCTCCTCGAATCTCTCTAAAGAGCAAACGTGCCCAGCTTCATTTGGCTGTTTGGAGGGCGCGTTTACTCTTTCCTAGCGGGCGGGCGTCACCTCAGCAAGTTCCAGCAACATGTCTTCGACGGCGAGTCGCGGGTTGGCGTTTCGGTCCAGTGCCTGCATCGTATCGTAGACAACGTTAAGATCGCGTAAGGCTCTGGAGATGTTCACATTCGCGGTCGCCTGGCCCAAAGCGGACAGGCAGTCCTGATAGCGCACGACCGCACTCTTGCCAAGTAAGAGATAGCGCAGCGCCTCTTCATACCAGGCCAAAACGAGTTCCAAGCGTGCGCCCTTCCCCAATGCTTCCGACATCTCGGCTTTCTTCTTTGTCCTGGAGTTACGGTCCGCCACCAGCCATTCGGCCAGTTGGGACAGGATTGAAAAAGAAGCCCCATGTACCGTGGAGAGATGCTCGACAACCCGCTGTCGTTCCTCAATCAGGGTGGGTGGATCAAGGCTGAGGGCGCGGCCAATACTCCCGCGGCTGTAGCGGGCGAGGAGGCCCACTGTGTCGGCCTCCAGACCGGCCTCCTGCCGCAGGACGCGTTCCACGTCCTGAACCGGCAGGGGAGCAAAGCGCACGTGTTGACAGCGCGACAGCAGAGGCAGAGAGAGCGTGGCTCCGCTCACGGCAATCAGCACGATAATCGCATCGCCGGGGGGTTCTTCCAGAATCTTGAGCAAGGCACTCTGCGCCTGATCTGTCAGAATATGCGCCTCATTGAGGATGCAGACTTTCTTGCCGCCACGAACAGGCCGGAGCCCTAAAAAGCGCTGCATCGTCCGAATCTGATCGATGCCCATGCTCTGCTTTCCGGGCAGGGGCGCGCTGAAATAATAGTCCGGATGGGAGCCCGCTTGCAGAGACACACAGGCAGAGCAGGAGGTACACCCGCGCTGATGGGCCTCCTGGCAGAGTAAAGCATGGGCCAGGGCAACGGCGGTACAACGCTTGCCGATGCCGTCCGGCCCGGTAAAGAGATACGCGTGGGCAACGTGATCATTGGCCAGTGCCTTACGCAATGTCGCAAGCGCTGAGGCGTGGCCGAGTATCTGATCCAACAGCATGGTTTTCCCTCTGGCCCTCCTTAGAGAAGGGCGGGCAGACGTTTGCGGACACCGGCAAGAGCAGCAGTGTGTACAGCCTCGATATCCTGGGTCGCATCAATCAGACAGACCCGTTCGGGCTCGGCGCGGGCAATGGCGAGGAACCCCTCACGCACCCGCTCGTGAAAATTCACTGACGCGGCCTCAAAGTGGTCAACCGCCGCCGTTCCCCGTCGCTCCTGAGCCCGCTCCATCCCAACGGCAACCGGCAAATCCAACACGAAGGTCAGTTGGGGTCGGCATGCACCGCACACAAAGGCGTTCAGCCGCGCAACCTCAGCCAGATCAAAGCCGCGTCCATAGCCTTGATACGCGGTGGTCGAGTCCGCGTACCGGTCGCATAACACAATACGCCCGGCTTGCAGGCCGGGCAGGATGACCTCATGAATATGCTGCGCCCGGTCGGCGAGCATGAGAAGTAATTCAGCCGAGGGAGCGAGCGTGTCAGTCGGCTGCCCGGTGTGCGGGCGTAACAAGAGCTGGCGCAGGGTCTGCCCGATTGGCGTGCCGCCCGGCTCGCGCGTCTCAACAACGTCGTGGCCACGCGCGCGCAACGCCTCGGCCAAGAGAGAGACCTGGGTGGTCTTCCCGCCGCCTTCGCTCCCCTCAAAGGTGATAAAAAATCCGCTCATGAGACGTGCTCTCTGGGCGTGTGGAACATAGCGAAAAAGTCAGTCGACTTCCAATCCAACTGATCGCATCAACGCTAAGGCATTACTCTTTTGGACGACGCCGGTCCGCATGCGGTAATCGAACCGCAGATCGCCGTCTTCGAACTGATCCTCAAAACAGACGTTGGCCACGCGCGGAGATAGACTATCGGCAATCCGAGCCAAGGCGAGATCGTGGGTAGTGACCAAACCAATGGCCCCCCGTTCAAGTAGACTCCGGACCACGGCGGCCGCGCCAATCTGGCGGTCGTGAGAATTCGTCCCGTGAAAAATCTCGTCCAAAAGAAACAGCAAGGGCACCGGACCAGCCGCGCCATCCATCAGTTGGCGAACGCGTGTCACCTCTGCGTAGAAGCGAGAGGTTCCGGCATGCAGAGAGTCCTGGATACGCAGGCTTGCGCCAAGCGTCAGCGGAGAGAGGCGGAGGTGCTGCGCCCGTACGGGTGCACCGGCCAAGGCCAGGACAGCGTTCACCCCGACGGTCCGGAGCAGTGTGCTCTTGCCCGACATATTGGAACCGCTGACGATCAACGCCTGAGGAGATTGATTCAGGGTAATATCGTTGCGTACACAGCGCTTTTCAGGCATGAGCGGATGACCGAGCCCAGTTCCTTCAAAGCAGGCACAACGTTGACCATCCTTTTGCTGGGACACGAGTTCCGGGAAGGGGTCGGTTGGATGTTCATACGCATAACCGGCCAACGCGTTCAGGGCCTCGAATTGGCCGATCGCACGCAGCCAGTGGGCAATGTCTCGGCCCGAGACAGCACGCCAACGTTCGATAGCGTAGGCAATCTGTGTCGTCCACAGCAGCAGGGCGGCCAGTGGTACAAAAATCTGATTCTTGCGAGATTCGAGCAAGGTAATCAAACGGTTGAGTCGAGCAATCTGGCGCGAGGGCGGCAGGCCGTTCGTTGCAATGAATGCCTGAAGACGGGCCAGCCACGGACACGTAAACGTCTCTTGTTCCAGACAGGTCAAGACTGCGGACAGCAGTTTGAGTTCGCGTCCGATCCGCTCGATATTCACAATGGTACGTCCGACCCGTTGCCGGACACTGGCGGCAAAAAGACCTTGCACCACACCCGCCACCACAAACGGGCCTGGCCCTATCGATGTCAGTCCCCAGGCAGCGAGGGTCGTTAGCGACACAAACGAGAAGACGCCGGCAACAACAGACATCCACCAGCCAGAGAGGTGGGGCGGCGCTTGTCCCCAGTCTTGCAGGATCTGGGGCGAGACTCCAGCTTCAATATCGTCGCCACGGACGGCCAACTCTTCGCGCAGGTCGAGGCGGAGACATAATTCATCAATGGCGGCCTGACGAGCGCCAATCTCCTCGGGCGTGGCGGGGGTTGTCAGCCAGGCAGCCAGGGTCTGTCGCCCGCTCGAGGTCCGCGCGGTGCACAGCAGGGCAAACACTGAGCCCGAGCCAAACAGGTCGAGGTCGGCGACATAGGGATGACCGGCCCGCTGACTCTCTTGCAGAAATTCGTCCCCAGACTCTCCGCGCTCAACCCAGCGATCTTCAATACGGGCTAATCCCTGAGTGTAAAACACCACACTCCGTTCCGCCCGCAGCCGTTGGTATTTAACCCGCTCATGGTAGAGCACGAGTCCGACAAAACCTATCACAAAAGGAAGCAGCCAGCCCCATGACAGGGTTCCAGGCCGCAGGAAAAACCAGGCAACAGCACAGCCGACAAGAAAGAGCATAAGCCGCGCGTTGCCTATCGTCCGGTCCCGCTGCGTACAGTGGTGGAATTGGCTTTCGCGCTGACTCAACCGCTCAGTATACACGGCACGCGGATTTGCGGGCCGCGGGCAGTCTTCAGTATTCCGCGGCAGGTCGGCCGACATCATGCTGTAGTCCTTTTCACGTTAAAGGTGGAGTCGGTTAGCCGAGGCCGAGATACCACGCGATCAGGAATTCTCCTATAAAGAGATAACACCCTGCACCAAACGCCAGGAATGGACCGAAGGGTAAAGCGAGTTTGGAGTCGGCCCGACGCCGTATCATGGTGGCAATCCCAATCACCGATCCGGTGCAGGAAGCGATCAGCAGGGTGAAAGGTATGGCGCGCCAGCCCAGAAAAGCGCCTATCATGGCCAATAGTTTGATATCCCCCCCGCCCATGCCCTCGCGTCTTGTCACGGCCCAGTAACCGAACGCCACCATCAGCAGGACACCGGCGCCAAGTCCGGCGCCTATGAGTGATTCCCGGAACGTTACATGTGAGGAAATGAGAGAAAAGAGCAACCCGAGGATGATTCCAGGCAGACTAATGACATCGGGAATAATTTGATGATCCACATCAATAAACGTGATGACGACCAAAGCTGCGGCAAAGACGAAATACCCCAGGGTCACCAGGGTGACGCCAAATTGAACCACCAGCAGGATGGCAAGACAGGCGGTCAGTAGTTCAACCCAGAAGTAGCGGACAGAGAACCCGGTGCCGCATACCCGACAACGTCCACGCCGAGCAAGATAGGAGAACAACGGAATATTGTCGTACCAGGCAAGTGGGGTTGAGCAGCTACGGCAGTGGGAACCTGGGGAAATCACCGACTCCTCAAGGGGGAGACGGTAAATACATACGTTCAGGAAACTCCCAATACAGGCACCGCAGACGCAAGCGGCCAGGGAAACGAACAGCAGTGGGAGGTCAATGGGTAGCAACCACTGTAGTCTAATCGATCCGGACCCGACCGGCAAGATTGATCACAATACGTTTTGAGAATTGTCCGTCAAGAGACGTAAACGTGAGAGTCGTCCCGCCGCCAACATGGCCACGAGGACTTCAATCAGCGAAGAGCCACGCTGCATAACGGTCGTCTTCCTTCTCTAGGAGACTTTTTGCCCGCCCTACTACTGTATCGCTCTCTCTTTTCACAAGAGGTCGTTCGGTTCATGCGAGGATTTGCGTCCTTTGTTTCACCGTATCCGTCTATATAAACAGAGACTGTTATGGAGGAGGTTTTCGATGAATGGTCAATCTGCGGTAGAATTTGCGACTCCGACCCGAGTCCATATCGGTTTGTCAGTCCGTGACACGGCGCGCTCCGCTACCTTCTATCAACACCTGTTTGCTCAGGAGCCGACCAAGGTGCGTCCAGGCTACGCAAAATTCGAGGTCGCTGACCCGCCTGTGAACCTCACATTGAATACAGATGCGGAACGCCAGACCCGGCCCGGTCCAAGTGCCCACTTCGGGGTTCAGGTCAAATCGACCGAGACCGTCGCTCGGGTTGCAGCCCGGTTGCGGGCCGCTGGCCTCAATCCACGCCTGGAAGATGCCGTCTCGTGTTGTTACGCTGTACAGGATAAAGCCTGGGTCACTGACCCGGACGGTAATGCCTGGGAGATTTTTGTGGTCCTGGATGCCGATGCGCCGGATTACGTCAGAAAGAAAAGAGAGAGCGGCGATGCGGAAACAGGCGACGCTCCACACCAAGAGGCCACTCAAAGCTCCTGTTGTGCGACCGAATGCTGTTTGGAATAGGAGGAGGTATGGGCGTCTCGACCGAGCAAGCCTGGCAGGCCATGAGCCAGCAGTTGCGCGCGTTCTTTCGCCGCCGTGTCACTGACGACCAGTTGGCGGAAGACCTGCTCCAAGAGACATTTGTGCGGGTCCACAACGGACTCGCCTCCCTCCAGGAACAGGAACGGCTGGCCGCCTGGGTCCAGCGGGTTGCCCACAACGTACTGAGGGATTATTTCCGCAAGGGCTTTGTCTCGAAAGAGATCCTCGCCCCTGACGGTGTCGCGGCGGATGATATCCCTGAAGAGTACATCTCAGACGATAACTATAATCAGGAGATCGCGGCCGGCCTGGGGTGCATCGTGCAACAATTGCCGCCACGGTATCGTGAGGCAATAGAGCTGGCAGAGATCAAAGGGCTAGCCCAAAGTGAGGTTGGTACACGCTTAGGCTTATCCCTATCCGGAGCCAAGTCCCGCGTCCAGCGAGGCCGAGACAAGCTGAAAGACCTATTACTGGAGTGTTGCCATTTTGAGCTTGACCGGCACGGTAATGTGATCGAGTACCAGCCACAGCACAAGCGTTCTGGCTGCTGCGGAAACTCAGCTACAGCTCGAACCTCTCCAGCAACGACGAGCCGGTCAGACAGCCGTCACGGATAAAGAAGAGCGGCCACAGAGGGTGGATGCTCCACACTCCTCATAGAGCGTCTGCCTATCGCGTAGACTCCTTCCTCGCCCACCCTCCCAATTGTTCCATACGCGTGAGCAGCTGCACATTGCATCCTTTTTCGAGACCGCATAGTTTTCAGACAGAGAGGAATAAAACCATGCCACATGAAACCTTGTTGAAATTCAATTACCCGAACACTCTGCTGCGTGAGTATACGCACTGGGCGGTCTTACTGCGTCCACAGCAAGTGACAGTCGGTTCGCTCGTGCTGGTGTGTCGCGCGGAAGTCACGAGTATGGCGGAGGTCTCAGCCGAGGCTTTTGCCGAGTTGCAGACGGTTACGGCTGACCTGGAGGGAACGCTCAAACAAGCCTTCGCCTTTGACAAAATTAACTATCTGTTACTTATGATGGTCGATAGGCATGTCCACTTTCATGTCATTCCGCGCTACGCCACCCCGCGGACGGTAGGCGGTGTTGAGTTTCCTGACCGGGCATGGCCCAAGCCGCCTGATGTCACGCAAGCGCTCGAGCTAACCGAGCCGCAGTTCACGGAATTATTCCAACTGCTCCAGACGGCCTGGCCGACATAACACACCGGACGCGGTCAGCCCTTTGATGTTAAGGCTCGCGTTTCTCCTGAAGGAATGTTCACGGTATTCGGGAAAAATGTCTTCCGCGTAAAAATATCAGTAGAAAAAGTGATAGGGGGGTTGCAAAATCTGCACTAACAGCTAGTAAGCTATAGCTATGATGCATGCTGCTGTGGATATGATGATGATGGTGGATGTGGAAGGTGGCGAGCAGCAGCCCCGCTATTCGTCATACAACCCATTCAAAGCGCTCCTCCGTAACGTCTTATCCGATGCCTTTGTGGTACGGGATTTGGTGCGGAAGGGTAACAGCTTGTTTCTCTCTCAGTTTGAGTTGGATCGGATGTGGTTCTTCTCAAAAGATGAGAGCCCGTTCAGCTTCCTGTGGATCTGTCAGCACCTAGCTCTCGACCCGCAGAAGATCCAGGCCCTATACTGCTCTGCTGAGTCGACGAGGATCCCGCGTTGGTGGGCGGCGTAAGAGAGAACTGCGGCTCTTAGCGCGAGACAAGTTTACCGCTCCGCCTTTGCCTTTCGTAAGGCTTCGGTCAAGAGCGGCACGACTTCGGCGTAGTCGCCGACAATGCCGAGATCGGCCGTTTTGAATATCGGCGCTTTCGCTTTGATGTTGATAGCCACAATGGTACCGGCCTTGCGCAAGCCCACCATATGCTCGAACGCACCGCGAATACCAATAGCAAAATACAGCTTCGGTGCGATCGCCCGACCGGTGATACCGACCTGATGTTGCCGGGGAAGCCAACCCAGGTCCGAAATATCCCGCGTCGAAGCCAGCGGCACTCCGCCTAATACATCGGCCAGTTGTTCAAGCACGGGCAGATTCTCCGGCCCGCCTATGCCTTTCCCAACGCCAACAGCGATGTCCGCGGCATCCAGGGCTGCGGCTTTGGCTGCGTCGGCGCCCGTTTGTGACACCAGTTGCACCCGGCTGTGGACATCATCTTCAAGCGTCAGTCTTTCCACCCGTGCCTGACGGTCGGCAACGGGCTGAGAGGGGGACAGCATACCTGGTCGGACCGTTGCCATTACGGGTGTTGTTTTCGACAGAATCGGCGCAACGATATTACCGCCAAATGCGGGCTTGAGTTGCAGCAAGCGCCCCTGATCGTCAACTTCCAAATCCACACAGTCGCCGGTGAGGCCCAGGCCAAGCCGCGCCGCAACTCGCGGCGCCAAGTCGCGGCCAATCGCGGTTGAACCCAACAGCAGCACCTGTGGTTTGTGTGCTTGAACCGCCCGGCTCAACAGCGCGGCATACAGGTCGGTGTCATAGCGGGCAAGACGGGCATTCTCGGCCCGGTAGACCACGTCGGCGCCATACTCAGCTAAAGGTGTAATATGGGCGTCAAGACCGTTGCCGATTAAAACAGCGCCCACTTCACCGCCGTACTGGGCCGACAGCTCAACAGCTTTTCCCAAAAGCTCGAAGCTGACCGGCCGGAGCGTGTCACCTAGGGTTTCAGCCACAACCCAGATCGCTTTCCCCGGCTCGGGGTCAGCGCTTCGGACTTTCTTTTCGTCCGCGGTCCCATCATCGGTCCACGTTCCAAACAGCCCGCGAGCTAACAGTGCTTGGACCAGGGTAGCGATTTGTTCAGGTAACTCCCCTTCGAGCACACGACCTTCACGGTTGTCTTCAACAGTCTGGACAGACTCCACCCAGGTCGGCGATCCCGCGGCCCCAAATCGCGCAAGGTCCGCTGAGAGGTCACTCGCCGTCACCGTCTCCACCGGCTTCTCTTGGGCGGCTTGTCGCTCGGCTTTCCTGGGGAAGCGTTCCGGCGCCAGATCCTCGGTGGCCGACACCAGAGCCGGCAGGGGGCAGTCGAGGGTGTCAAAGCCACTATCGGTCTCACGTTCAACCCGGAGAGTCTTCCCGTTGGTGTCGAGCGCTAATGCCGCCACGCCCGTCACCTGAGGAATATCAAGCAACTCGGCAATCTCTGGTCCGACCTGACCGGTTTCCGCATCGGTACTATGCCGACCACACAGGATGAGGTCATAGCCTTCTTGCTCGCACGCCAAGGCTAAGGTGTGCGCGGTCGCCAGCGTGTCTGCCCCGGCAAACGCCCGGTCCGTCAGATGCACGGCCCGGTCCGCTCCCAGGGCCAGGCAGTAGCGTAGCGCCTCCTCTGCCTGGGGTGGTCCCATCGTCAGCGCAATCACTTCGCCGCCGTGTTCGTCCCGCAATTCCAGCGCTTTCAACAATCCGCGGATATCAAACGAACTGACCTCGGACGGTACGCCCTCCCGCTGGAGGGTTTTTGTCTCCGGGTCGAGCTTCATGGCCGAAACCATGGGCACCTGCTTCACCAACACAATACTCTTCATAAATACGCCCACTCCCTGGATTAAAGCGGTGCGCAGCAACCTATCTTGCGTGGCCGCACAGCGTCAACCAAGCAGGCTCAACAGCACACTCTTGTCCCGACGGTGAGGACAAGAGAGTCACCGTCAGTAATGGTTTTAGCGGGTGCTAGGCAGGAGAACGCCGAAACTGGAGAGGAGAGAAGAGACTAACTGGAGCTACTCCGCCCCGCGTCCGGGTGTATATTCGTCGGCAGGCAGGCTGTAGTAGGTAATGATCTTGCGCTCCTTGAACCACCAGCGGCCTTCGTCTTTGATGAGTTTGTCATCATAGCGGCCAAAGACGATCATGGGTTTATTCGTCGACTTGGTGATGGCGTCAGCGTCCAGATAGCAGGTTGAAGTGGCTTCGTTGTCCGATACTTCAATTACGGGTGACTCGATTTTGTGGCGGAGAAAGCGCACGCCGTTCCGTAGCGTATTGTCGTAGTTGGCATACCAGCCCTTCACGGCGTCGCGGCCCTCATAGCGCTTGTCGCTTTCGTATGCCGGAAGCAGAACCGCGTCGGAATGAAACAGGTCGGCGATTTCATCTACCGTGCCACGGTCTACCACATGGCAGTAGGTATGGAGCAGTTGTTGAATGGCAATAACATCGTCCGCGTAAGACATGCTCGGTCCCCCTGTTGCGTGTTTATTGTCTCCGTCCACGTATCCGGAGTAATTCGTTAATCGTCAGATCGATGTCCTCATCCCGTAATAGCGGCGCTGCGACGCGCTTGCGCCGGGCGACGTCGAGGCTGATGTCCGCGGTCACAAAATCTTCCTCGTAATAGCGTCCCTTGGCAATACACTGTCCAAAAGGATCAATCACCTCTGAACCGCCCCAGAACCCCACTCCATCTTCAAAGCCGACCCGATTGGCGTAGATCACAAACACCCCGAAGGTTTCGGCATAGACGCGGTTCAGTGCCTCCCAATAGCGCGCGTTCTCGTCTCGCTCCCTATTGTCAGCAATGCCCCGGAGCGGGCTGGACGACGGACAGATGAGCATCAGGGCCTGATCAAGGGTCGCAATATACGCTGTGGACGGATGCCACAGATCTTCGCATACCAGGGTTGCTGCACGACCGTACGGAGTATCAAAGGCGCGCACGCTATCCCCGCGTGCGAAATAGCGTTGCTCGTCAAACATGCCATAGGTCGGCAGGTAGACCTTGCGATGGACGTGGCGAACCTCTCCCGCACAGAGATAAACGGCAGCGTTATAAAAACAAAAGTCCGGGCTCTCTTCGACCAGCCCGGCCAGACAGGCCACCGATTTGCTCAGCTCCCGCAGTTGGGTGAACTCCGGTGCGTCTTGACGCAGGGCAACCGTCGCCACCATGTCCCGCAGGTGATAGCCGGTCAGACTCAGCTCGGGAAAAATGAGAAACTCAACGTCCTCATTCTTGGCGCGGGCAATGGCCTGTTCGTAGAGGGTCAGGTTGGCGGCAATATCTCCGAGACGCGGGCTGAGCTGGGCAATACCGATTTTGAAGTGCGTATTCACAGTGACACGGTGGTTACGCTGTGCTTCCTTTTCCAAACAGACTGCTCAGCCATCTGACAAAGGTCCGCCACAGCCCCCCCCGTTTCCCGGATTTGACCTCATCAGGCAAGGTTTGAATTTCGGTCTCCATAGCCCTGAAAAACTGGCCGATCAGCATCTTTGCCGCACCGTCTACCAGGCGTTGTCCGACGCTGGCCAGCAGCCCGCCGATCTGGACATCACCGTGGTAGGTCAGAATGGTCTGGCCGTTTTGCTCGGCTAAATCAACCGTGCCCGTCCCCTTGAGAAAGCCCTGCTTACCCTTTCCATCAAGGCTGAGCTTGTAATGCGAGGGGGGCTGGATCTCCTCCATCTTGACCGTCCCGTTATACACGCCTTTGACCGCAGCCACACCAACCTTGATCTCCCCGCTGTACTCATTCTCGCCGCTCTCTGTCAGACTCTCACAACCGGGCATGCACTTGGCGAGTTGGTCCGGGTCGATCAGGAAATTCCACACCTTCTGTCGGGAGGCTGGAATGGTTCGTGTTCCGTTGAGTTTCATAGGTGTTGTCCTGTTCGTGCGGGTCCACTCCGAACCGCTTATGCTCTGAGTGGCCGGAAAAAGGCGCGGATATCATCGACCAAGAGTTCGGGTTCTTCCATTGGTGCGAAATGTCCACCCGAGGGCATGGACGTCCACCGTTGTAAATTGTAATAGCCCTCGGCCCACTTGCGCGGCATGAGGATAACTTCTTCTGAAAAAACCGCAACGCCAGTCGGTGCCTGGACAACCGGTGTCTTCTCGTGCGACGGCTGCCAGGGGTTATGGGTTGCCTCATAATAATAGCGCGCGGACGTGCCAAAGCTCTGGGTGATCCAGTATAACGTCATCGTGGTACACAGGTCATCCTTGCTAAAACGTTTTTCGACATCCCCGTTGCAGTCGCTCCAGGTACGGCGCTTTTCCAGGATCCAGGCACACAGCCCAACCGGAGAGTCATTCAGGGCAAAGGCCAGGGTTTGCGGCTTGGTGGTCTGCAAGGCGGAATAGCCACTCTCGGCAGTAAAAAAGTTCAGGTTCTTTTCGTACCAGCCTTCCTCCCCCGGACCATACTCAGACGCCTCGGGCATAGGGCCGACAAAAACATCTAGTGGAACCATGAGGTTGACATGACAGCCGAGCAGGTGTTCGGCGTACTTGTGCCCAAGCTGGGCGGTAATGAGCGCTCCCCAGTCTCCGCCCTGGGCGGCGAATTTTTCATAGCCCAGAACATCTTGCATGAGCCCGCGCCACAGGTCGGCCGTTCGCCAGAAATTGATACCTGGGGTGGTCAGCGGGGTGGAAAATCCATATCCCGGCAGGGACGGCACAACTACGTCAAACGCATCGTTCGGGTCGCCGCCAAACGCGGCCGGATCGGCCAGCGGTCGAATGACTTTATGAAAGTCCCAGAAGGTCCACGGCCAACCGTGGCTCAGAATTAGCGGTGTCGGATTCGGGCCTTTTCCCGGCTCGTGTATGAAATGGATCGGAACACCGTCAATCGTCGTCTTATAGTGGGAGAAGGCGTTCATCTCGCGCTCAGCCGCGCGCCAGTCGTAGTCGGTGTGCCAGTATTCGACCAACTCTTGAAGATAGGCTTGGTTCGTCCCGTACGCCCACTGCTCGTTGGCGAACTCACCCGGCCAGCGCGCCTTTGCCAGCCGCTCCCGCAGGTCCGTCAGCATCTCATCCGGAACAGAGACCGTAAACGCTTCCTTGCTCATGACGCCCTCCTTTTTGACTCATCCAGTGCGTTGAGCACCCAGCAGGACAGATACTGCCCTTCCCCACGGCTGGCAAGAGGGGCATCTTCCTACCGAAACGCTCAGTCCACCTCAACTGTCGCCGGCGCTACGTCGGGCTGCCTCTCGAACTGCGCGGCAACCCTTTCCAACTCTTCCCCAGATATGGTCTCTTTCTCTAATAAGACCTGGGCGGCCTGACGCAGAATGGGGAGCTTCGCCTTCAATATTGTGGTGATACGCGCGTGTTGGTCCTCGATAATACGGCGGACCTCATTATCGATCTCCCGAGCGGTCTCCTCGCTGTAGTCACCCGGTCCGTGCGGTTGACCGTTTTGCAGAAACATGGGCTGGCGCTCCTGGTCAAAGCTTTGCTGACCGAGCGTGTCGCTCATGCCGTAGGCTTTGACCATACTCCTGGCCGTATCCGTTGCCTTGAGCAGATCGTCCCGGGCTCCAGTCGAAACCTCCTGGTAAATCAGCTCTTCGGCCACCCGACCGCCGAGGAGCACCGCAATTTTGTTTTCCAACTCGGACTTGGTCATGAGAAACCGATCTTCGCTCGGCAGTTGGAGGGTATAGCCCAAGGCCGCGACCCCCCGCGGAATAATCGAGATCTTTTGCACTTCATCCGACCCCGGTAACGACATGCCCGCCAACGCATGCCCAATCTCGTGGTGGGCAACGCGCGCTTTTTCTTTTTGGCCCAGGACACGATTCTTCTTTTCCAGTCCGGCAATCACCCGCTCAACCGCTTCCTGGAGTTCGGGTAAACCCACCGTGTCTTTGCCGCGCCGGACCGCCAGCAGCGCCGACTCGTTGACGATATTGGCCAAGTCGGCACCGGCAAAGCCAGGTGTCATGGCGGCAATCACTTCCAGGGCGGTTTCAGCCTCAAGGGGAACGGAGCGGGCGTGTACCTGAAGAATGGCCAGACGACCGGTTTTGTCCGGCCGGTCTACCACCACATTGCGGTCAAAGCGCCCGGCCCGCAACAGGGCTTGGTCCAAAATCTCAGGCCGGTTGGTGGCCGCCATCAGAATGACCCCCGCCCGCTGATCAAACCCGTCCATTTCCACCAGTAGCTGGTTCAGGGTCTGTTCCCGCTCATCATGCGAGACGGGTCCCATGCCGCGTGCCTTGCCCAGGGCGTCCAGTTCATCCATGAAAATGATGCAGGGAGCTTTTTCTTTGGCTTGGGTAAATAGGTCTCGGACACGGGCCGCCCCAACGCCGACAAACATCTCCACAAACTCGGAGCCGCTGATTGAGAAAAACGGCACCTGGGCTTCTCCCGCCACCGCCTTGGCCAGGAGGGTTTTTCCGGTCCCCGGCGGTCCGACCAGCAAAATACCTTTGGGGATTTTTCCCCCGAGCCGACTGAATTTTTCCGGCGTCTTGAGAAACTCAATGACTTCCTGGAGTTCCGTCTTGGCTTCTTCGACTCCGGCCACATCAGTGAAGCGAACCTTGACATCCTGCTCCATGTAAATCTTGGCTTTACTCTTCCCGATCGACATAAAGCCGCCACCGAAGCCGCCACGCTGAGCCATTCGTCGCATGAGAATCAGCCAAACGCCAAAGAATAACAGGACAGGCAGAATCCAGGACAGCAGGTCGCTGACAAAGGTGCTCTCAATCTCCCCGGCGAAGCGGACCTCGCGGGTGGCCAGCTGCTCGGCCAGATCAGGAGCAACTCGGACCGTCACAAACTGGCTGGGGTGTCCTTCGACGGAATCTTTGAGCGTACCTTGGATATAGTGCTCCGAGATACGAATCTCTGCGATACGGCCGTCATTCAAATATTCCTGAAACTGGCTGTAGGGGATCTGCTCAATGCGGGTCGCCTGCATCCATACGCTATGCAGGATGACAACACCCCAGAGCGCAATAAAAAGATACCAGATGTTAAACTTTGTCTTTTTATCCATGACCATTCCATTATAGCGCGCCAAAACCGACTGCCTAGCCAACGTCGTCTTTCTGCCGCTAGCGTCCCACGCTCCGCCTCAGGACGCGGCAATCGCCTTGCACTTTCATCTGAGCCGGGCAATAGTCAGTGCCCATGCGTCAGACCCCCACGAGCCGCTTCATCCAGGTGAACGGCCTTGCCTTGCATTACCTGGAGTGGGGCGAGGCAGCGAATCCCGCGCTCATCCTACTTCACGGCGGCTCGGCGCACGCTCATTGGTGGGACCATATTGCCCCGACTCTGGCGCGGACGCACCGCGTACTTGCTCTCGATCTGCGCGGTCATGGAGAGAGTGCCTGGACGCATCCACCCGCCTACGAGATCACGGATTACGTCGCAGACCTTCAAGGCGTTATCACCGCTCTTGAACTCAATGCTCCCATTCTTATGGGTCACTCGCTCGGGGGCTTTGTAGCACTACGTTACGCCACGACAGTCACAACGAGCTATGGCGCATGCGTCATTGTTGATATCGGTCCCCGGCTGCGCTCGAGTCGCACCATGCATTTGCTGCGTTCTCTACCACCACCAGTGTACTCCACCGAGGCCGATGTCTACACTCGATTTCGCTTGCTACCGGCAGAGACACGAGCAACGCCCGAGCTGCTGAGACATATTGCCCTCCATAGTGTAAGACCGGACCACACAGGGCGTTTTCACTTGAAAAGCGATCGTGCGGTCATGATCCGTCAGCCGTGCGACCTGGAGCCCCAGCTTACGCGTATCGTTTGCCCCATCCTGTTCATCCGAGGCCAACACAGCAGCACCCTCTCTGCTGAGCGATTAGCCCACTTGGTCCATGCCTGTCCGTGGGCCACAGGGATTGAAATTCCCCAGGCCGGACACCATGTTTTTCTCGATCAGCCCGCGGCCTTTCTTGACACGGTGACCACTTTCCTGCACGAGACAAACAAGGCTCCCGCCTGATTCACGGAAGTCCAGAGTGGATATTTTTCAGGCGCTGGAGGCAATAGGAGGTAGAGTCTATGTTCTGGTTTGGCTTTATTGTTGGTGCGGCTGCGGCTACCCTGTTTATTCTGTACGGCAATGGTGAGCTGCTGGTGAAACTCCGCGATCGGATCAAAAGCGTCTCTGATCGGTTTGGGGAATCGCAGAAAAAATAATTGCTTCTTCTTTCGATTACTCACGGCGCCCTTTCTCTGGGTGGTCTTTTTTCTCTCGCTCACTTTGTTCGCCTCCTGGCCTTGTGCTAGAGTTCGGGCAAGCAAGAAGCAGGTATAGGAAGCACATCATCAAGGAGGGCATTGTATGGCAAAGCCACTGGAAGGAATTCGTGTCCTAGACTGGACCATATGGCAGCAGGGACCGGTCGCGACCATGATGCTCGGTGACCTCGGGGCTGAGGTCATCAAGATTGAAGAACGCGTGGGAGGCGACCCCGGGCGTGGAGTGATGCAAATTGCCGGAGCCAAAACCGGCGCGCGCAACTATTATTTTGAGGCCAACAACCGCCATAAAAAGAGTCTCACGCTCGATCTCAAGAAGCCCGAGGCAAAAGAAATCGTCTATAAGCTGGTCGAAAAGTCAGACGTTTTTGTCCAGAACTATCGGAAGGGCGTGGCGGCCAAGCTTGGCCTTGATTATACCACCCTCTCGAAACACAACCCCAAGCTGATCTATGCCAGCGCAACCGGCTATGGTCCGAACGGACCGGACGCCGGAGAACCCTCCTTCGACTATATGGGCCTGGCCCGGTCCGGGGTCATGACCGCGGCAGGTGAGCCGGACATGGAGCCCATGAATATTACTGGTGGCATCGCCGACCAGATGGGTGCCATCATGCTGGCTCACGGGATCACCGTGGCCTTGTTAGCCCGCGAACGCTTAGGCGTCGGCCAGGAGGTCGATACCTCGCATCTGGGCAGTATGATGGCCCTCCAGGGGCTCAATCTGGCCTGTCGCCTGACCCTGGGCAAAGAGTTCAAACGTTTTTATCGTGCCAAAGCGATAAACCCGCTCTGGAATCACTATAAGTGTCAGGACGATAAGTGGATCTGTCTGGCCATGCCGCAAGCTGACCGCTACTGGTCGGATTTCTGCAAGACGCTCGGCATTCCGGAGATGGAGAAGGACCCGCGCTTTGAGAACATGAAGGTGCGCGGTCGCAACGCCGAGGAGATTATCGCCATTATCGATAAAATTTTCGCCTCAAAGCCGCGCGATGAATGGATGCAAATTCTGAGAGACGGTGGGGATTTTATCTATACGCTGGTGAATAACATCACCGACCTACCCGACGATCCGCAAATGCAGGCCAATGACTATATCGTGGATTATGCTCACCCCACCTGGGGCGAAACACAGATCGTCGGCTCGCCCCTGATCTTGAGCGAGACTCCGGCCGACCCGAAAGCCCCGGCCCCAGAGTTTGGCGAGCATACCGAACAGGTTCTGGTCGATATGCTGGGTTATTCCTGGGAGGATGTAGGGAAATTGCGGGAGGCCGAGGTGCTGTAAGACTTCTGTAGGGGCAGTCCTTGCGGCTGCCCTTGTCGCTCCAAAGAGTAAACGTGCCCAGCTTCTATCTGTTTGAATCGAAGGGCACGTTTACTCTACGACCACACAACTCGATGCCGTAGCTCTTCTCCTGCCACATAACGCCGGAGATTGTCCAGCCACAGTTCACCAACCCGCGGCAGATAGAGGGGCGAGGTTGAGGCCGTATGCGGGGTGATAAACACGTTCGGCATATCCCATAAGTCGTCGTCCGCGGGCCACGGTTCGGTGGGCAGGACGTCGAGGCAGGCGTGGCGCAGCCCTCCCTCCCGCAGCGCTTCTTTGAGCGCCGTCATATCGACGATGACTCCCCGCGCGATATTGATCAGGGTGGCAGAAGATTTCATGAGGGCGAGTTCCTCCGCACCAATGAGCCCGTGCGTCTGCGGGGTGGCCGGAGTGGCCAGAATGACAAAATCGGACTCGGGTAGAAATCGGTGCAGGTCGGCCAGCGTGCCTTGCTGCTCTACCCCGACCACAGGCTGAGTTGATTGACGAATACCGAGAATTCTCATCCCGAAGCCGGTGAGCATGGCAACAATGCGACTGCCAATGGCACCGAGCCCGATGACCAGAGCGGTTTTGTCGCTCAGGCTCTCAAGCTTGGCCTCCTGCCAGCGATGCTGGCGTTGACGGGCAGACAATTCCCCAAAACGTTTTGCCGACCACAGCACAAAGCCCACGGCGAACTCAGCCACTTCAGGCGCATTTGTACCAGGACTGTGGGAAACGAGCGCACCCTTAGCCCGCATGGCATCATAAAAACGGCCGTCCGTACCGGCGTCTTCGGTATGCGCCCAGCGTGGCTGAGGGAGCTGTATCATGGCGTCGATGAATGTTTTGCGATACGCATCGCCGGCTAAAACGATGAGGTCGCAGTCGTCTGGCGGGACCGACCAGGAGCCGTCCGGCTCAATCAAGGCCCAGTCCAGCTCCGGCACAATGGCCTGAGCGGCTTCTCCAAAACGGACAAAAAATCTTCGGCCTGCCGCAACTTTCATCAGGACCTCCCTTTCCAGCGGTCTTACCACGGAAAAGAAGCGTCTGCCTATGGAGACAGGAAAATCAGTGAGAAGAGCGCGTCCCATGTTGACTGGACAGCCCAGTCCAAATATGCGACACGGCAGCACGGAGGAGCACCGGAATGAAATTCGGCATTATCCATGACTTTCGCAATCCCGCCCAGTGGCACCGCCCCTATCCAGCACTATATCAGGCCCTTCTCGATCAGATTGTTCGGGCCGAAGAGCTGGGCTATGACAACGTCTGGCTGGCGGAACATCATTTCACAGAAGACGGCTATAATCCGTCTACCCTGCCGACCGCCGCGGTCATTGCCGCGCGAACGAGCCGCATTCGGATCGGGACCTATATTCTGCTGATGCCGTTTCAGCATCCGGTACGAGTGGCAGAAGACACGACGTGCATCGATATCTGGTCCAACGGACGCTTTGATCTGGGGGCCGGTCAGGGTTATGCCGCGGGTGAGTTTCATTCCCTGCATATCCCCCGCAAAGAACGTTCGGCTCGTCTGGCGGAAGGGGTCGAACTAGTCCGTCGCTTATGGACCGAAGAAAACGTAACGTTTGAGGGCCGTTTCACGCAGGTCAGCGACCTGACGCTCTCTCCGAGGCCAGTCCAACAACCGCATATCCCACTGTGGATTGGCGCGCGGGCCGACAGGGCGATTCGACGCGTGGGCCAAATGGGCTGTCATCTCATGGCGACGATCGGGCCGGACCCCGCGCCGCTCTATATCCAGACCCTGAGAGAAAACGGCTATGACCCGGCCGATTTCAACATCGGACAAATCCGGATGGTCTACGTCGCTGAGAATGAAGATCAGGCCTGGGAAGACGTCCAGGAGCATCTGCACTATTCCATGCAGTACTACGGCGTTATCCTGGCCGAAGCCAACGACGCGCCGGGCGACGCAGACGGCTGGCAGTTCACCCACGCCGACCAACTCCGCAACTCAGGCTTTGGCCGGGCCGCCATGATCGGTACCCCAGACCAGGTCGCCCGCAAAATGGAGAAGTTCTACCAGCGTTTTCACTGCACCCATTTTGTGATGGGGACACAACTCCCAGGGCTCGACCCGCAAAAGGTTACGCGCTCACTGGAGCTGTTTGCCCAGGAAGTCATGCCGACGTTTCGAGAGAGGTGAGAGTATTTATCCCCCGGATGGTGAGGTAGTGCGGTAGCCCAGTTCCTGCTCGATACATGCCAGAGCTTGCTGAGGCGCGGAGACCTCAGTGTAGAGACCACGAAATTTCTGGTTGATGAGCGCCTCGGCAAAGCCACGCTCGAATTGCTGCAATAAGCCGTCGAAATAGCCGTTGGTGTTCACCAGAACAATCGGCTTGGCGTGAAAGCCGAGCTGTTTCAAGGAGATTACCTCAAGGACCTCCTCAAATGTCCCGAATCCGCCCGGAAGGGCGATAAAGGCGTCTCCACGCTCATCCAGTCCTTGCTTCCGGCTGCGCATATCATCGGCGGTATGCATTTCATGACCGGCCTGTGCGTAGCCGTCTTCGAGAAAGCGCGTCAGGATAACACCAACCACCTTCCCACCGGCGGCAAGCGTGGCGCGAGACAAGGCTCCCATCAGACCGCTATTGCCACCGCCGTAGATTAAGGTGTAGTCGCGTTGCGCCAGCAGTTGGCCAAGTTCAGCCGCCACATCCAGATACACCTGCGGACAGCGTTTGCTTGACGCGCAGTAGACGGTGATGGCGCGCGGACGGGAAGAGGGCATAGCTGGGTAATGAACCTGTTATGCGGTTGCTCGGTGAGAGGACCCGTTCGCGGGAAGGAGGTCCGATACCCTCAGAGAATCAGCGCCTCCTCCCCACTTCTTCCTCACGAGAGATTGTTCACCACACCGTCCATACCGCTCCACTCAACAATAGGCGTGAGGCGGCGTTTGGTAATCAGCCCCTGGGCAACCAGCGTCGAAAAAGTGGTGAAGGTCTTGGCATGATCTTGGATATCCAGAACCAGCACCATCTTCGCCTCTTCGTTCGAGGCCCAGGGTCCGGCCTTCAGCGTGACCCCCTCAGGAAAGCCGGTTTCCCCGCTTAAGACCCCCTTGAATATATTATGGACCTCTTTGGTCCGGGACGGTTCCCAATAGATTTCGTCGAGATAGAGCGGCATACGATTTCCCTCCTTCTGGGATAGATTTGCTCGGGGCATAGCAAAAAAACCGCGCCCAGCCTAGCCCTTGACTACGCCAGGCAGCGCTCATGCCTTTGGCAATCCGGGTGCGGTGTGCTAGCGTCTGCGCACGGAGCGTTGGCCACACGGGAAGGAGGTAGCCATGGCACTGCCGCTGCAAGGGATTCGCGTTCTGGATATCGCCAGCATGTTGGCCGGTCCGTACGGAGCGACCATGTTGGGCGATATGGGTGCGGACGTGATTAAAATCGAGCCTCCCTATGGGGATGAGTCCCGTGCCATTGGTCCCAGGGTTGAAAATGACAGCGGCTTGTACGTCGGGATTAATCGCAATAAACGCGGCCTGGTGCTGGACCTGACCCAGCCGGAAGGTAAAGCCCTGTATTTCCGACTGGTCCGAACGGCCGACATTATTGTCGACAACCTCCGCCCCCAAGCCAAAGCCAAGCTAGGGGTGACGTACGAAGAAACGCGTCAGTATAACGAGAAAATCATTTGCATCTCGGTCAGCGCCTTTGGCCAGGACGGACCGTATGGCGGACGGCCGGGCATCGACCCCCTGGCTCAGGCGCTGACCGGTTTTATGAGCGTCACCGGAGAGCGGGACGGCAAGCCCCTGAAGGCCGGGCCGGCCATTGCCGACGCTACCTGTGCCAATCTGGTTGCCTTTGCCGCCATGGTCGGCCTGTGGACCCGCGAGCAGCAGGGTATTGGCCAGCAGATCGAGCTGTGTCTGATGGACGGGCTAATCCACGTACAGCCGTCCCAGGTCGGCCAATTCTTTTTGAGTCAATACATCCAGCCGCGCGTCGGGAACGCCAGCCCGTTTTATGCGCCTTACGGAACCTTCCGGTGTCAAGACGGCCGAGATATTCAGATTGCCTCGTTTAATACCAAATTCTTCCACAACATCTGCCGCGCGGTCGAACGCGAGGACCTGATGGCGGACCCGCGGTTTGAGACCGCAGAACTCCGCTTGCAACACGAAGCAGAACTCAATGAGGCGTTGCAGGCCGAGTTTGCCAAACGAGATGTGGACGACATGATGCGCCGCTTGAGCGAGGCGGACGTGATGGCCGCGCCGGTCAACACCTTTCACGAAACCTTTGCCGACCCGCAAGTCCAGCATAATAACATGGCGGTCGAGGTGGACCACGCACGGGTCGGAAAACTCAAGGTTGGTGGTATTCCGGCCAAGCTCAAGAAAACGCCGGGTGCCGTACGCCTCCCTCCGCCCACTCTTGGTCAGCATACCTGGGAAATTTTGCAGGAGATGGGCCTAAGTGGCGATGAGGTGGAGCAACTGAAACACAAGGGTGTGGTCAAGTAGATTCAGAAGGGAGTATGCATGCCCCGAGGAGCCGATGGCATCGTTCAAGCCCTGAAAGAGGCGGATGTCTCGACCATTTTTGGTATCCCCAGCATCCATAATATCGGTCTGTACGAGTCCCTGCGCCACGAGCCCTCGATTCGGCATATCGGGTGTCGGCACGAGGCTGGCGCAACCCATATGGCGGACGGCTATGCTCGGGCGAGCGGCGGGCTGGGGGTTATTGTCTCGTCAACCGGCCCGGGCGCGGGCTTTACGGTTTCGGCCCTGCAAGAGGCCTGGGGCAGTTGCTCACCGGTCCTGATGATTACGACCAATATCGACGCCGCCAAGATTGGACAGGGTCTGGGTGTCCTGCACGAACTGGAAGAGCAGACCTCGCTCTTTCGGACCATTACCAAAGAGGTGATTGTTGCCCAGGCGGACGACGACCTGTACGCGCTGGCCAGACGCGCTATCTCTTTCGCTCAGGTCGGCCGTCCCGGCCCTGTGTGTTTGGAAGTCCCTACAGACCTGATAGCCGGAGAAGCATCCGCGGCGGCCCCAACACCGCAGGACAGCGCTCCAGCCTCCCCGCCGCTGCCTCCCCGGATTGACGAGGCGGTCGCTATTTTGCGCAACGCAAAACAACCCCTCATTCTTGCGGGAACGGACGCGTCCCGGGCAAGTGTTGCTGGAGATATCCAAGCCCTAGCCGAAGCCTTGTGCGCGCCCGTCATCACCAACACGCCAGGCAAAGGCGTGGTCCCGGAAGACCATGCTCTGGCCTTCGGCAATGCAGCGCGTAAATTGGTTGTCAAAGAAATCGTACCCGGCTGTGATGCGGCAGTGGTGATTGGTTCTCGGCTACGTGAGGTCGATGCCAAACGCCGAGGTCTGGTACTGCCCGAGCAGTTGATCCATGTCGATTGGGACGAGCGCTGGATCAGCAAGAATTATCCGGCCGCAGTACCGCTTGTCGGAGATATTGCCGCTATTACCCGAGCGCTACGAGATCAGCTCGAAGGAGAGCCCTATACCGGTCCGCGCCAGGAGCGGACCGCGGCGTGGCGACGGGAGGCGGAGGTGGAGATCGAGCGCCTCACCCAGGAACGGGCGGAACTTCAGTCACTCCAGGCGATCCGGGCCGTACTGCCACGAGACAGCGTCCTTGTGATTGATAACACCCAGCTTGGTTATTGGGCCGAGTATTTTTATCCGTCCTACCAGACCAACGGGATCATTGGGGCAAAGGGCTCCGGTCTGCTCGGCTTCAGCTTTCCGGCCGCCATTGGCGTCAAGCTGGCGCGTCCGGATACCCCTGTTGTCGGCCTGATCGGTGACGGGGGCTTTCTCTACACGGCTCAGGAGTTGGCCACGTGCGTGCGCCATGATGTAGGCTTCCCGCTTGTTGTCATCAACGATAACGCCTTTGGGGTCATCGACTATTTGCAGCGTACCGCATACCAGGAGGCCTATCAGGCTCAACTGACGAACCCGGACTTCCTGGCCTTCGCCGCAGCATTTGGCGTCCCCGCAACGCGTGTCCAATCTCCGGCAGAGCTCCAATCCGCCCTGGACCGGACGCTCGCCTCTGGAGAGATGCATCTCATTGAGTATCAAATGGCCATTCAGGAACCCCCGTTTGGGAAGTATTAGCGCAAGGAGGCAGCATGACACAGCGTCGAACCACTATTTGGGGCTGGGGCTTTGAGGACGAACAGCCCACCCCGGAACAGAAAAAAAATATCGCCAAAGGTATTGCCGAGAGTGTCGGGACCAGCGATTTTACCCTGGACCCGGAGCCACGCGTTGAAGACATTCAGCTCCGCGCGCCGCGCCTCTCACCGCCCGAGTCTCTCGCCGGTATTTGCTCAATCGAGACGTACGACCGCGCGGCCCATTCCTACGGCAAAGCCCTGCCCGATATTGTGCGGGCCTTCCATCTGGACTTTCCGAATCCACCCGATGTAGTGGCCTTTCCGAAGACCGAGGACGATGTGGTGTCCGTCTTAGACTGGTGCAACGAGGCGGGGGCTGCCGCTATTCCGTTTGGCGGCGGGTCGAGCGTCACCAGCGGCGTCGAGCCTCCGACGGGGGACGCCTACCCTGGGAGCGTTTCCATCGACCTGCGCCACCTCGATAAAGTCCTGGAGATTGATGAGGCCTCGCGCGCGGCCCGCATTCAGGCCGGCGTATACGGCCCTGCCCTGGAGGCCCAGCTCAAGCCGCACGGCTATACCCTGCGGCATTATCCCCAGTCGTTCGAGTTCTCGACTCTGGGCGGCTGGATCGCTACCCGCTCGGGTGGGCATTTTGCCACGCTGTACACCCATATTGACGATCTGGTCGAGTCCACCCGAGTCGTCACCCCGAGCGGCATTGTCGCCTCGCGCCGCCTGCCGGGGTCGGGCGCCGGCCCAAGCCCGGACCGCATGTTTATCGGCTCGGAGGGGATTCTGGGCATTATCACCGAAGCCTGGATGCGCTTGCAGCACCGACCGGTCTACCGGGCATCAACCGCGGTGCACTTTGAAAAGTTTGAGAACGGGGTTGAGGCAATTCGATTGCTCAGTCAGTCGGGCCTATATCCCACCAACTGTCGCATTCTCGATCCGACCGAGGTCAAACGGAACAATGTCGGCAATGGGACGGACGGCAGCCTGCTCATGCTCGGTTTTGAATCCGCGGACCATCCGCTCGAACCCTGGATCAACCGCGCGCTTGAGTGCTGCGCGGACCTGGGCGGCACGACACCCAACGGGGTGGTGATTAAAGGCGGCGGAGAGACTACCGGTCGCGGCGGCTCGGTTGGCGACTGGCGCAACGCCTTTATCCGCATGCCCTACGCCTTTTCGACCATGGCGGCCATGGGCGCGATATTTGACACTACCGAGAGTTCGATTCCGTGGAATCAGTTTCACCCATTTCACGCTGGCGTGATGCGGGATGTCCAAAAAGCGCTGGATGAGGTGTGTGGTGGTGGTGTGCTGTCGTGCCGCTTTACCCACGTCTATCCCGACGGTCCCGCGCCGTATTTCACCTTTACCGGCATGGGCAAAAAAGGTAGCGAGTTGGAGCAGTGGCACGAGATTAAAACTGCGGCTTCCGAGGCGGTGGTGCGCTATGGCGGCACGGTGACGCATCACCACTCCGTCGGTCGGACCCATCGGCCGCAGTATGAGAAGCAACGCCCGGAGCTGTTTGCCAGCGCGCTTCAGGCTGCGAAAGCCGCCCTTGATCCGCAGGGCTTGCTGAACCCGGGGGTGTTAATCGACCCGATTCACTGATGCCAACAGAGCAACTTACGAGGAGGAGAAGTAGATAACCATGACGAGGGAGATGCAGAACATCCGTGAAGCCATCATGGATGGCCAGACCAAAACCGCAGACTTTGAGGGGCTTCCGCTCCCGGAATCAATGCTAGCGATCACTACCCATAAGGACGACGTGAACATGTTCCAGGGGCTGGAGTCCTGGGAAAAGGACCCCAGGAAGAGCCTGCACCTTGACCAAGTATCGATCCCGGAGGTTGGCCCGAATGAGGCCCTGGTCGCGATCATGGCGTCCAGCATTAATTTCAATACAGTCTGGAGCGCCATCTTTGAGCCCCTGCCGACTTTTTTATTTTTGGAGCGGAACGCCAAGAAAAGCCCGTGGGACAGCCGACATAATCTGCCGTATCACATCCTGGGCAGCGACGCGTCCGGCGTGGTTTTGAAAGTTGGGCCTGGGGTGAACCTGTTCAAGCCGGGCGACGAAGTCACCGTTCACTGCAACTACGTGGATATGCAGGCCCCGGACGGCCACGACGATTCCATGCTCGACCCGGACCAGCGTATCTGGGGCTTTGAAACCAATTTTGGCGCTCTGGCTGAAATTGCGGTTGTCCGGGCCAACCAGCTCATGCCCAAGCCGCCGCATCTCACCTGGGAAGAGTCGGCTTCCATGCCGCTGGTCAACTCCACCTCGTATCGCATGCTGGTCAGCGAGAACGGCACCCATATCAAACAGGGCGATATCGTCCTGATCTGGGGCGCGGTTGGCGGGCTGGGCGGCTTTGCGTTGCAGTACGTGTTAAACGCAGGCGCATTCCCCATCTGTGTGGTGTCATCGCAAGACAAGGTCAAGTTATGCGAAACCATTGGCGCGCGCTGGGTGATTGATCGGAATGCCGAGGGCTACCGGTTCTGGAATGAAGACGGATCGCAAAACCTGGGCGAACTGCGTCGCTTCGGGAAACAGATTCGTGACATGACGGGCGGCGAGGACCCTGATGTGGTGTATGAGCATCCGGGCCATGAGACCTTTGCGGCCAGCGTCTTTATCGCACGGCCCGGGGGGCAGGTCGTCACCTGCGCTTCTACCAGCGGCTATAATCATGAGTACGATAACCGCTATTTATGGATGCACAAGAAACGTATCATTGGCTCGCACTTTGCCAACTACAGAGAAGCCTGGGAGGCGAATCGCCTGGTCTGCAAACGCGCCATCCACCCCCTCCTGTCAGAGACCTACCCCCTGGCCGAGACCGGTGAGGCGGCGTATCGGGTGCATCACAATGCGCAGATTGGAAAAATCGGCGTGCTCTGCCTCGCACCGGAAGAAGGGCTGGGCGTCACGGACGAGGAAGGCCGCGCGCGGCATATCGGGCAGATCAATTTGTACCGGAACGCCGTCAAGGGTGATTTTCGTCTGGTGAAGACCGAACCGTAATGGGGGAAAGACCGGTTCATGCCTCGTACCACTATTCGTTCCGCCACTGCGGACGACGTGCCGCTCATCCTTGAGTTCATCAAGGCATTGGCACGATTTGAGAACGAGCCGGACGCGGTCAAGACTACACCTGAAGACCTGCTGCGCGACGGCTTTGGCGAACGGCCTCAATTCGAGGTGCTGATTGCCGAACGCCATGAAAAGCCGGTGGGCTTTGCCCTGTTCTTTGCGACCTACTCCACCTGGGAGGGACGGCCGAGCCTGTATCTCGAAGACCTGTTTGTCATCGAGTCGGCGCGCAAACATGGAGTCGGGCGGGCGCTCATGGCAAAACTGGCCGCTATTTGTGTCGAACGCGGCTATCAGCGCCTGGAGCTTCAGGTTTTGGACTGGAACCCCGCCCGTAAGTTCTACCATCGCTTGGGTATGGACCACATGAACGAATGGCTGCCCTACCGGCTCAGCGGCCAAGCGCTGCACGCACTAGCGGCAGAGATAAAGCCCTCATAGAGCCCCCTCGTCCGAATACGTATGTAACCCAAATATCTGGCTCAAGTGTCTCATACAGATAGAGGATGACTGCGCCCATGCTCGTCGGAGTTGGAATAGCTGAGATGGAAGCACTGCCGGCTGAACGTGAGGAGTGTTTCAGCGCGTTTGTCGCCCTTCAGCGCGACCGGGCGAGGCGGCTGGCCTGGCGCTTGGTCGGTGGCGACGAAGCCGTGGCCGAAGACGTCACCCAGGAGGCTTTTGTCAGGGCCTATCAGGCTCTTGACCGCTTTCGGGGCGAGGCGAGTCTCGAAACGTGGTTCTACCGCATCCTCGTTCGTCAGGCGCACAACTATCGTCGCTGGCGGGCGGTACGGACCCTCTGGCATAGTGAAAGTGAAGCAGAGCCTGCTGACCCAACATCAGCCGTGCAAGGCGACCCTGGGCTGCGTCGGCGGATCGCTCAGGCCCTGGACCACCTCTCACCTCGGCAGCGCGAAGCCTTTGTGCTTGTCCATCTTGAGGGCTTTACGGTGCAGGAATGCGCCGATTTTCTGGGGAAACCAAGCGGGACCATTAAGAGTCATCTCCACCGCGCTCTGGTCAAACTGCGCGCGGAACTAGCCGACCTGAACGAAGGTACAGACCATACATCAAAGACAGGAGGTGCATAGTCATGTCTTCTTCAAATGAGCGTGAATACCTCAGGCCCGACGATCGACGGTTTATTCGGCGTATGGCCGAGCACTATGCGCCTCAGCCACTCTCGGCGGCACGGCGGGCGACGTTTGACCGAACGCTTGAGGAACGGCTGACAGACTCCGCTCGATCCCCTTTCCTGCGGCCCGCCAGTATTCTTATCCCTATTTGTGCAGCTTTATTGCTGTGGTTTGCGCTCCCTTCGCAGCAGGCTTCCAGTCCGAACTTCAAAGTGCTCACTCCACCGTCAGCCCCAACACCGCTCGCGCAAGACACGACCTCTCACCCCACCCTCTTGGCGTATACCTATTACCAATCAGAAGCGCAGGACGACTTTCTTCCCGCTGAATATATCGCCTTGGCTGATGCTTTTGAGCTGCTGTAAACAGACCATGATGAGAAAGACCGGCATATTTATACTTGTAGCCGTGTTCACTCTGTGTGAATGGAGCGGCTGGATGGCTGGCGGCTGGGCACAGCCCCAAGGTCCGTCCGCCCGTCATGCGCCTCCCGGTCTGCGCCTTGAGCGCCTAGTCGAGGAGTTGGGGCTTGATGCGAAAACCCTGGTCCAGGTAGACGCTATCATTGACGCTTCCCGTAATAAGAAGCGGACTCTGCGGCGTCAATTGCGGGAAGCACGCAAGCAGATGCGCAGCCTGTTGGAAGCAGAAGAGCCCCAGGAAGCCGAACTGTTGGAGCAAGCCGACCGTATTGGTGGTCTGCGGACGGAACTCCGTAAAGAGCAATTAAAGACCATGCTCCGCGTCCGCGCTCTGCTGAGCCCGGAACAACGCGCTAGGCTGCTCGAACGGCTCAATAAGGGCCCCCGGCACGGCCGGCGCGGATTTGGTCGGCATCAGGGCTTCCAGTCCGCTCCCCCGCTGGACCCATCACAGTAACCCGGAACCCGTCCGGGCGTGTCTAATCAAACAGACTCACAGACCAAGGAGGCCGGAGTATGGCAAAAAGCAAATGGATCATCGTCGGTGTCAGCGTGGTGAGCGCAGGATTTTTGCTCGCCTCACTCGCGTCCGCCCGTCCCGGACACGGGCGCTCGGGTTGGGGCGGGCCGGGGTCCTTCCCCTTGCGGGTGTTACGGCACCTGGACCTGAGCGAGACCCAGCAGGCCAGTATCGATACGATCAAGAAGAAACATCGAGAAAGCCTGACTGGTCTCAAAAAAAATCTGAGGGCGACCCGCCAAGAGATCATGAACCGCCTCCTGGGAGAGTCGGACGTTGAAGCTGGTGACTTCACCGCCCTGCAAGCCGAGTTGAGCCGACTTCACGCGGCCCTGCTTGAAGAATCGCTGACAATGGCCCTAGCCATCCGGGCCGAACTGACTCCGGCGCAGCGTGCGGAAGCCGCAACCAAGATTGAGGAGATGCGGGCGCGTTGGGCCGAGAAACGCGCCAAGCGGCATCACGGAGAATGTGCCGAACGGCATCGCGAGGAATGTGCCGAACGGCATAAAATGAAGGACAAGGACGGCTAACCGCCCGGCGCAATCAAGCAAAAAGGGGCACCCTAAGCGCCCCTTTTTGCACCGAATCGACAGTCGCTACTGCGCCACCAGGCCACCATCCACCTGCATCGGAATGCCGGTCACAAACGAGGCGGCATCCGAACATAGCCAGACGACGGCTTCGCCAACTTCCGCGGGCTGTCCAAAACGGCCAACCGGCTCCATGGATACGGCGAGTTCATCGAACCCTGGAGACAATTGCGCTCCCCGTTCGACCATGGGAGTTTGAATCACCCCCGGACAGACCGCGTTCACTCGAATACCGGATTTGGCATATTCCAGGGCTGCGGTCTTGGTCAGACCAACCACGCCGTGTTTACTCGCCACATAGTCGGGCAGACCGGGAAAGCCAACCAGACCGGCAGCCGAAGCCGTATTCACAATGGCCCCACCGCCCTGGCTGAGCATCTGTTGGATTTCATATTTCATGCACAGCCACACGCCGGTCAGGTTCACCGCAATCGTCCGGTCAAACTCTTCCTCAGTACAGTCAATCGTCGGCTTCACACCTCCTTCGATTCCCGCGTTATTGAACGCGCAGTCGAGGCGACCATACGTCTCGACCGTCTGTGTGATCAGCGCCTCCACATCGGCAGCCTTCGATACATCGGCTTTGACAAAGATGGCCTCTCCACCCGTAGCTTCAATCTGCTGCACAGTTTCCTGACCACCTGCAACCACAATATCCGACACAACGACTCTGGCACCTTCTCGGGCAAAGACGAGGGCCGTGGCCCGGCCAATACCGGACCCCGCCCCGGTCACGAGGGCAATTTTGTTATCCAATCGTCCTGGCATGCTTTTCTCCTCCTGGCTTCCTACTGGGTGACCAGACCACCATCGACTGCCATGGGGTGGCCTGTGACAAATGAAGCAGCGTCGGAACACAGCCAGACGACGGCCTCTGCAATCTCCTGGGGCTGACCGAGCCGGCCGATCGGCTCGACTGCGGCGACCGACTCCGCCAGCTGCGGATTGTGGCTAAAGGCCCGCTGGACCATGGGAGTGTCAATCACACCGGGACACACGGCATTGACCCGAATCCCGGCCTTGGCATATTCCAGCGCTGCGGTTTTTGTCAGTCCCACAACCCCGTGCTTGGCCGCAACATAGGGAGCGATGCCCTGAAAGCCGACCAGCCCGGCGACAGAGGCCGTGTTGACAATGGCTCCGCTGCCCTGTTTGAGCATCTGCGGAATTTCATACTTGAGACACAGCCAGACGCCTTTCAGGTCGATAGCCACGACCCGTTCCCAGTTGGCTTCGCTGCACTCGGTGGTGGGAGACTGCTCGCCCTCAATGCCCGCATTGTTGAACGCACAGTCGATTCGCCCATAGGTTTCAACCGCCGTGTTGACTAACGCCTCAACCTCAGCGGCTTGAGCAACATCGGCCTTCACAAAGGCGGCCTGTCCACCTGCGGCAATGATCTGCTGCACGGCTTCCTCACCGCCCTCCACCACAATATCCGAGACGACAACCTGGGCGCCTTCCCGCGCAAAAGCGAGCGCGGTTTGCCGTCCAATACCCGAGCCTGCGCCGGTTACAAGCGCAACTTTTCCCTCGGTCAGTCCTGCCATACGTTTCCTCCTGTTTCGGTTGGTTTCTTGAAAGATGTATTAGAGAAGAGTGGGTCAGATGATCGGTCCTGGCGAGAAACGACACGGCATATGCTTAATCCCATGAATAAAATTATGCGTCAACCGCTCGGGTTCTCCGGTGATTTCAATATCTGGAAGGCGTTGAAAGAGTTCCCGGAACATGACTTCCATCTCCCGCCGGGCCAGGTTTACCCCCAAGCAGAAGTGGGCACCCGCACCAAATCCGAGATGCTCATTCGGGCTCCGGGTGATGTCAAAGCCATACGGGTCCTCGAAGACCGCTTCATCCCGATTGGCCGAGGCGTACAAGAGGAGGACCTTCTCGCCCTGACGTAGCAGCTGCCCCCCGACCTCGGTGTCACAGGTGGTCGTGCGCCGCATATAGATGACCGGACTGGCCCAGCGGACAACCTCTTCGATCGCGGTCTTGGCATAGCCGTTAAAGTCCGACTGCCATAGCCCGCGCTGGTCCGGAAAATCACTCAGGAGCTTGATGCCGTGGCTGATCGCATTGCGCGTGGTCTCATTGCCAGCGGCAACCAGGAGGACGAAAAAAGAGCTCAGCTCCTGGTCGGTCAGACGGTCCCCATCCAGTTCGGCATGCATGAGGGCTGAGGTCAGATCGTCAGTGGGGTGCTGGAGACGCTGTTGGCGCATATCGGCCATAAGCTGACTCAGGCTCTGCCCGGCTTGTATCACCGCTGTGAATCGCTCGGCCAGATCTTCTGTCCCGTACTCGGGGTCTATACCCCCCAGGATGATATTGGTTTGCTCGAAGACAAAGGCGTGCTGACTGTCCGGAACACCCAGCATGTCGCAGATGATTTGAATCGGAAACGGCGCGGCAATGGCATCGACAAAGTCACACTCGCCCCGTTCGATGATGGTATTAATCACCCGCCGCGCAGCCGTTCGCACGTCGTCTTCGACCTGCCGTAAGTGACGCGGGGTAAAGGCTTGTGACACGAGGCTGCGGAGTCGTTTATGCCGAGGATCGTCCATCACAATCATGGAGCCGAAAAATTCTCGCGCTTCGGACGGAGTATCGATGATGGTAATGCCTTTGGCCGAGGAAAAGATCTGGGAATTCAGGCTGGCGTGGAGCACATCGGCATGCCGACTCAACACCCAATAGCCCGCTCCCTGTATCGGAACGCTGGTCTCACCTTCCTCAAAGAAAGCAACGGGGTGCTCTTTGCGCAACAGCGCAAAGGCACCTTCTCGTTCTTCCAGACTTTTGCGCCAGAAGTCCCAGTTCGATAGATCAATATCGTCAACAGAGTCAGGATAGTGAAGCTGCATGCCTCTACCTTACGGCCTGAGACTAATCATTAATGCACGTCCAGCCCTCGCAGACCGCGGTGACTTCATTATTCACCAGGGATTTGATATCGGCGGCCGCCTTTTTTGAGGTTGCCGTTCGAGTGCACATATCTGTTGTCACGGTCTCGCCAGCCCCATTGAAGGCATAGACCAGATATTCCTCCCCTTCTCGGAACAGCACCCCGCACAGTTCTGTGGTGGCATAGGTTTCGAGGATCAGTTGGGATTTGTCCGTGCCTTTGATCGCGGTGCCGACATCCATTGTGACCCGGAGCGTCTCAAACTCGTACAGGTGCTCAGAGCCCAGCATGGACTTCCACGCCCCGTATAGCCAGCCGTCGGCCTCAATGTGCTCGACGTTCGCGGCCGTCCCTACAAACACGACGTCGACGGCTTCCGCTCCCTGGCTGGGCGACGGCGGGGTGAGACAGGTACAGGCCTGCGCCGGAATAGGCAGCAGTCCGAACACAGCAACGCAGCCAACTATAAGTCCTAGGAAACGATTCATCACGCTTCTCTCCTTATCGCTTTCTTGCACAAACGTTAGCGCCCTTTCTGTCTTGTATCAATCTCCACCCGCCCACGTGCCAGGTCCAGTCAGATGCGGAGGCAGCATAGCTCTCTGGGCATCTACTGGCGTGGTCAGTTCCCGGGCGAGCGTATTTTGCGGCACAACACGTTTGCGATAAATATCTACCTCCCACGCTGCTTCATGAATCCCCTTGCTGTCCGCATACGCAAAGCGAACCCAGCGTCCACCCGGAGCTTCAAAAACATTCAAATATTGACTCAGCGTCTCAACCAGGCGGTCGGTTTGAGACTGTAGACCAGCCTCCCACGTCCTCCAAGACCAAGCATTACCAGCCTGTCCCGACTCTCGCGCTTTGTGATCGATGTTTGATATGATGCTGAAATAGCCTTCACCAGGCGCATAGCTTTTGACCAAGCGAATCGCTTGGTCTTCCTTGGCACTCATTGGCTGCTCGCTACAAGCAGTCCCAAAGACACTCAACAGCAGAAGTACGAGCGGTACAACTCCTAGCCGAGATCCGGGACGGTGTTGAGAAAGACGCTCTTTTTGTTGCTGAGCATGATGTTTTCGACGGAGCGGAGGAGAAAGAAGATCGGTAAAAATATCGTCAGCGAGCTGTCTGATATAACGCTCTTTTTTCTCGGTCGGGCTCCCCGTTTTCTGATACAGACGATCTACGGACACTTTCGTCGACGGCATAGCAGCCCTCCTTAAATTTTCTTAGTAAAACTATTTCATAATGAAATAATTTGAATATGTCAACATATTGTGCTAGGTAATCTCACCAGGAATACAAATACAGTGCTCATACGGAAAGACATGGAGGAGAGAGATGGCAAAGGCTACTCAGGCGGACGCGCAGAACGATTTCCCGGCTGAAGCAACCGAGCTATTCCTACCAATTCACTATAAGATCGGTATGGCACTCGAAGATGCGTTACGTTGCGGCCAGTTGTCACGCAAGCAGGTTGCTATCCTGTGGCTGATCCGGTCAGAGCGGGAGACCGATGGGCATATGCGCCGGAAAGACATCGAACGCCTCCTTGCATCCTGGTTTGAAACCAGCAGTTCCACGATTACGCGTGCCCTACGCGATATGGCGAATGCACCGCTCAAACTCGTCCGTCTCATTGAGGACCCAGACTCAGGCCGAGAGAAACAAGTGATTCTGACCCCAAAGGGAGAACGCTTCCTTCAGACAATGGAGGAAGAAGGGAAGAAGTTTCTCCGGCCCTTCATGGCTCAGATACCGCCAGCGGAATCGAGAGAACTCTTTCGCCTCTTACGCAAGGGCGTCAGCCTCTTTGAGAAGGAGACAAAACGTTGATGTCTCAGGCAATTTTCTTCTGTCAAACATAGCGTAACGAGGGCGGGCCTGTTAGGGTAAATACCTCTTTTCGCCGTTTATCTGCAAACAATCCAAAGGAGGGGGAACTATGAGCGGCTATACGATTATTGATGTTGATACGCATGTAACGGAGAGTCCGGACCTGTGGACGAGTCGGGCTCCGGAGAAGATGCGCGACCGGGTGCCCCACGTCCAAACCGATAAAGACGGGCGTTTATCCTGGTTTGTGGGGGGAGAGTCACTCCTGGCCAACCCCGGTATGACCGCGACCGCGGGCCGCGGCAATATGCAGAATCCGCCCAAGAACTACGAGGAGATGCACCCAGGCGCGCACGATGCTCAGGAGCGGCTCAAGTATATGGACCAGATGGGCATCTGGGCCATGGTCATGTATCCCAACGTCGGCGGGTTCGGCGCGCAGGAGTTCCTCAAATTAAACGACCCTGAGCTGATGCTGACCTGTGTGCAGATCTATAACGACTGGCAGACCGAATGGGCCTCGGCCGACGCGCGGCGCTTGCTGCCTATCACCTCGCTGCCCTTCTGGGATGTCGATGCCGCGGTCACGGAAATCCGACGGTGTGCCGCCATGGGGCACCGCGGCATCCTGTTCACCGGCGAGCCGCAGTTCTGGGGCCAGCCCCTGCTTGGCGACCCGCACTGGAACCCTCTCTGGGAGGTGTCGATTGAGGTGAACCTGCCGATCAGCTTCCACATTGGGTCGGGCAATATGGAGCTGGGTCTACTCAAGGACAAAATCGAGGCCTACGGCAAGATGGCGGCCTTTACCGAACTATCCGTAGATGTCTTCCTGCGCAACGGCATGCAGATGAACGACCTAATTATGTCCGGCGTATTGGCCCGCTACCCGGAGATTCAATTCATCTCGGTCGAGAGTGGCATTGGCTGGATTCCCTTTGTCCTCGAAGCGCTGGATTATCAGTTTCAGGACAATGGAGTTTCCAAGGATAATCCGGAGTTTGACATGCTGCCGTCCGAGTATTTCGCGCGCAATATCTACGCCTGTTACTGGTTCGAGCAGACCGCGCCCCGGCGGCTAATCGACAAGGTTGGGGTGGATAATATTCTGTTTGAGACCGACTTTCCCCATCCGACGTCGCTCTATGGCGACGAGGTGCATAAACGGATCAAGGGCGGCTTGTCCGACTGTGAGAAGTCTGTCCGACGCAAGATTCTGTGGGATAATGCCCAGCAGTTGTACAAAGTTGCGGCCCCAACCGCACAGGACGAGGCCAAACGCGAAACCGTAGCTGTCGCGGCATAACACGCAAGAGCAGCGCGAAAGCATGTCACAATTCCGTGGTGTCAGGGAGGGAACACATGGGACGCACGTATAATGCGATCGATTCGGATGGTCATGTCCTCGAACCGCGCAATTTCTGGCGAGAGTATATTGATCCAGAGTATCGCGATCGGGCGCCTGAGCTGATCGTCGATGGCGACGGAAAAGAGCGCTTTCAGATAGAGGGGAAATTGCTCGGCCCGCCATCCGGCCTTGGATTGATCGGAGCGATTGGCGTGCGCGAAAAAATCGACGGCAAGTGGGTTCACGCCCCGAAAGTGTCCCTCAAAATGGCCTATACCGAGGGCCGGGCGGGCGGCTTTGATCCGCACGCCCGGATTCCGGATATGGACCTGGACGGCATTGACGCCGCCTTTCTGTATCCCAGCCTGGGTCTCTTTGCCGGGGCGATTGAGGACCCTCAACTCGCCGCTGCGGCCAGCCGGGCTTATAACCGCTGGCTGGCCGATTACTGCGCCCCCTACCCGGACCGGCTGTTTGGCGTAGCCATGCTGCCCATGCAGTCGATCGAGCTAGCAGTGGAAGAGATGCGGTATGCGCGTAACGAACTCGGCATGCGGGCCGGTTTTCTGCGTCCCAATCCGTATAACGACAAAATGCTCGGCCACCGGGACTACGACGTGTTTTGGGCCGAGGCCCAAGACCTCGACTTTTCGGTTGGTATCCACGAAGGAACCGGTGGCATGCCAGCCGTCGGAGTGGAGCGTTTTCGGAGTTTTGGGGCCAAGCACATGGTGTCGCACACCATGGAGATGATGCTGGCTGCGCTCTCAATCATCTGGGACGGCGTATGCGAACGCTTCCCAAAGGTGCGGATTGGTTTTCTGGAGTCAGGCGGAGGGTGGATGGCCCCCTGGCTGGACCGTATGGACCGCCACTTTGAAGATAAGGGTCTGTTCAACGATTCCTCGCTGACCATGCCGCCCAGCGAGTATTTCAAGCGTCAGTGCTGGATTTCGTATGAACCGGTGGAGGGCAACCTCACTCATCTGGTGGACTATATCGGTCCGAACAAAGTCCTATGGGCGACCGACTATCCCCATCCGGACGGTTTCTTTCCAGGGGCACCGGAGCAGATTGCCGAAAAGCTGCCGGAAAAACATCAGCGCGCGGTGTTGGCCGGGGGCGCTATGCAATTCTACAATTTGAGTTAGGACCTGGAGCTTAGTGTTTTTTTGAGAAATACTTTCTGCCCACAGACCATAAATAGATGTCTATTTCACGAAGCTTGAATTTTTTATCCGGGACATAATACTCCTTAAATGCCTTAATAATCTTTAAAAGTTCCTTGTATTTTTTTAGATCATCCTTTTTGAAATTCCGAAACTTATCTTTCCTTTTGAAATACATTAGCATTTTTTCCACATAGCCATCATAAATAACTGGATAAGTCTCTGGTTTATGATGGTGGCAATATTTTGATGCGAATGAGTAGAAGTTTATCGTTTTTCCTGTTTTTTCGTTGACAGTTACTAGGGCGTGTCATCAGTTAGCGCGCACCCCTGGTCGGCTTTCCGGTCTCGCCACGGTATACTTCCCTGGTCAGCAAGAGAGAGGAGAGAGTCCACAATGGCGAGACGGTATGCGCTACGCGAGGACCAGTGGGAACGGATTCGAGAGCTGTTGCCTGGTCGGGAGGGCCACGTCGGGGGCACGGCGCGGGATAACCGGTTGTTTGTGGAAGCGGTCTTATACCGGTATCGCGCGGGGATCCCCTGGCGCGATTTGCCGACCCGGTTTGGAGATTTTCGCGTGATCCATACGCGCCACATGCGCTGGAGTAAAAGCGGGGTCTGGGAGAAGGTTTTTAAGCATCTCGCGGCCGATGCGGATAACGAATATGCCATGATCGACGCCACGATTATCCGCGTCCACCAACATGCGGCGGGGGCAAAAGGGGGGACCCAGCAGCCGAATGCATTGGCCGCTCCCGAGGGGGCTTGAGCACGAAAATCCATACGACGTGCGATGCGCTCGGGAATCCGACCGGCTTCCATCTCACGCCCGGCCACGCCGCCGACCTTGCCGGTGCGGAGGCCCTCTTGCCCAATCTGCTGAAGCACATTCACGCTTTGCTCGCCGATAAAGCCTATGACGCCCAAGAGCGGGTCATTGAACGCTTAGAGAAGGCGGAGGTGACGGTGGTCATTCCCCCGAAAGCCAATCGGCTCCAGCCCCGCCCGTACGATAAGCACCTCTATCAAGCACGCCATCTGATTGAAAACTTCTTCGCTAAACTCAAGCAATACCGCGCTCTCGCCACCCGCTACGACAAACGCGCCGTCAGCTTCCTCGGAGCCATCTACTTGGCCGCTTCGGTTATCCTCCTTAACTGATGACACGCTCTAGTGCAATTTTATTCACTAAATCAAGATCTCCACTGCGGAGTTTTTCATCAATTTTTTTACGATTTAATATGTGCTTTGAGACGGTATACGTATCGAAAATATTAGTACTATAGAAATCGTTCAACGCACTCACCTTTAACAAGATGTCCTCAATTTTTGTATTATCTGGATACTGCTTCTTAAACAGAAAGCGGAGGACATTCTCTTGTACAACATTTTTCTCATCCTCCTTCCACTCCTTTAGACAGGCATTGATGTTTTTTTCGCTCGGTCCTTGTAAGACTGGTTCACGTAGCTTGGCCATAACCACATCCTCTTAATGCTTCTCACACCATACTTTCCCCCAAACGAAGAACCTTTGCGCACTGCCAGTCGTCTCTACCCAACTATCTGTAGTGCGTCTACCCAAGGCTTGGGGGATTTCGAGCGGGAAAAATCGGTCGGCTGCATAACCATAATCTTCTCCGCTCTCGTCAATAACACGAATGTATCCGTGAGAGGCAGCTGCCTCATCTGGAATGACTCGGTACAATTTTCCTACCTCCAACGACTCTTTGTAGTCTTTGTTACTGATGCAGACTACGAAAGAAGAGGTCTTTGGGTGTTTCTTTTTCATAGCTAGTCCAGCAAAGGGAACGGACTCTCCCCGTAGGAGCTTAATTGTATCCAAGTATCCAAGGGATTGAAAAATACGGTAGAGAACGTTATTATTCCTAACGCATGAAAAAGTATTTGACAACGGGAGAGGCTGCTAAATACCTTGGTGTTACGCCCTCACGGGTGCGTCAGTATATCGTTGAGGAACGCCTCGAATCTGAAAAATACGGCAGGGATCATATGATTCAGGAGAGCACCCTGGCCGAATTTGTAAAACGTGGAAAAAAGAAGCGGGGCCGACCCAAAAAACAACAGTAAAACTCACGAATGCGCTGAGAGCATTCCAGGCTGCAAAAAATGACGACAGCCCTTCAAACAACCGCCGAGACCAACATAGCCCTGCCAACTCGGCAGCATCCGGTTGTGAAGCTGCATGGGGATACGCGCGGCCTCATTCGCCAACTCCCGGACGAGACGTTTCAATGCGCCATCACGTCACCTCC
The DNA here is from genome assembly GCA_965243855.1 of uncultured Binatia bacterium (SeqCode). Taxonomy (GTDB): domain Bacteria; phylum Desulfobacterota; class Binatia; order Bin18; family Bin18; genus Bin18. The sequence continues at coordinate 2,687,026 of CBDEWE010000003.1, forward strand.
CTATTGGGGCGTCAGAGACTATGGCATTGAAGATCAGATTGGTGCCGAGCCGGAGTTATCCCAATACATTGAACATCTTGTCAGCGTCTTTCGTGAAGTCCGCAGGGTGCTGAAGCCTGACGGCACGTTCTGGCTCAATATCGGTAATACCTATTCGTCCGGTGGCAGAAAATGGCGGGACGCAGATGATAAGAATAAGGGTCGGGCCATGTCGTACCGCCCGCCAACCCCGCCCGGACTGAAGAAGAAGGACCTGATTGGGGCCGCCTGGTTATTAGCCCTGGAATGTCAAAAAGACGGCTGGTATCTGCGGAATGACATTATCTGGCACAAGCCCAATTGCCAGCCTGAAAGCGTCAAAGACAGGTTCACGGTTTCCCACGAATATCTGTTCATGTTTTCAAAATCCGAGCGGTACTATTTTGACCAGGAAGCCATTAAGGAGAACACGACAAACGGTAACGGGCGGAAAAACAGGCGAACGGTCTGGTCGATCAATACGGAGCCCTGTCCGGAAGCGCATTTTGCGGTCTTTCCCAGAGCTTTGATTCGCCCCTGCATTGTCGCCGGCAGTCGGAAAGACGATATTATCCTCGATCCTTTTTATGGGGCCGGCACGGTTGGGATTGTGACAAAAGAACTCGGGCGGCGGTGTATCGGCATAGAACTGAATCGTGAGTATCTGGACATCGCAGAGCGAAGGGCGGCAATGGTGCAAGCAGCCCTCATTCCTGAGGTATAAGAAATTCCCACTGTGCGTGCACTCGACAAGCATCTTTACTCAAGTTCTTGATCTGTAATTTTCTCTCGCCTCCACCGTCAAAGTACAGACTGAAAATAATCTGGCCGTCCTCACTACGAACATAACAGTAGCCGGGCTTTGGAAACTGTTTGCTGCCTAGTCTCATTTCCAACTGACCGCCATTGGCGAGCCTGAGGATATCTATCGGGATTTCAACAAGTTCATATTTCCAGCGCGGAGCCTTTCTGACAGCCCGGAGACTCAGTATCTTCTCATAGCGCTCCAGATGGTTGAGAAACTGGATACGTAACCCTTCAAGGTCCCTGGGGTCATCGCCCCAATCTCCTCTCCCCAATTCCATGAATTTGCTGATCCATAAGACATTTTCCCTAATATTTTTATCCGCCTGCGTTTTCAGCGATAATTGTACCCCATCTACGGTAGCGTCATGGCCCGGATTACCCTTTGGGGCGAGTTCAGCCTCATGGCCGCTCATCTTCAGGACATGGACGAGAACGTATTCAAACTTATCTTTACTGAATGGTTCTGACGAGAAACTATGATGAACCCGCAGAGCATCTCCGAAGTTTTGCAGGGTGGTCTCATCGAACAAGTCACTCCCATTCAGGATAAACCTGTTATCGGCAGAGAAAACAGAGACCACACGACGAATCCAGTGGAGTTGGCCGGCGGTCAATTCCGGGATTGAGCGCACTAAGGATTCTATAAGCTGTCGTTTATCGTTATTCATTCTTTTTCAGAGCTATCCATCAGAGAGAATTGGCTCGTGTTCACGCCGGGCCGCTACGTAGAATCTGCTTGCGTTCCAACTCTTGTACCTGCTCTGGCGTGTAGCCGAGCCATTGGGTCAGGATTTCCCTGTTATGCTCGCCCAGCGTTGGGGCTTGCAACTCAAGGGTCTGGGGAAATTCCGAAAATCGCAGTGCAAACCCTGGGACATCCATATCGCCGAGGAAACGGTCATGGACCGTTCGGACCGTTCCTCGCTGGCGCAGGTGCGGATGCTGGAGGGCCTCGGGTACGGACAGAATGGGCGCGACCGGCACATGGTACTCTTTCAGTGTCGCAATGGCCGCATCATCGCTCGGCTGAGAGCGGAGCCAGTCCTCAATGGTCGCTACCAATTCGTCCAGATGATTCATGCGCGCCTCGTTGTCGGTAAAACGTGGGTCCCGCGCCAACTCCGGCTGCCCCATTGCCTCGCATAGCTTGGTCCAGTGCTGCTCCAGGGGCGCGATCAGAATCATATAGCGCTCATGCCCCTTGAACACGCCAGCGGGAGCTGCATACCACGAATGGGCTCCCGAGCGGGTCGGGTTTATCTCTCCCTTGCTCAGGCTGTACATCTGAAAGCTGGCCTCATGGTAATGCGCATAGGTATCGAGCAGCGCCAGGTCCAGATGCTGTCCGCGTCCGGTTCGCTCGCGGTATAACAACGCGGCGCAGACCGCGCCCATGGCATGCGCGCCGGTGGAAACATCGCCCAAGGCTACCATCGGGAATATGGGCGGACCGTCCTTTTCGCCGCCCATCGAAGTGACGCCTGAGTAGGCCGCGCCTACCCAGTCGAAACCGGGTTCACGGGCGAGCGGTCCGGTCTGTCCAAAGGCGGAAATCGAGCACATCACCAGCCGGGGATTGATCTGACTCACAACATCGTAGCCGAGGCCCAGACGGCCGATGACTCCGGGAGCATAGTTCTCGACCAGCACATCGACTTTCTCGACCAACTCTTTGAGGGTGGCCAGCCCCTCTGGGGTTTTGGCGTCAATACATAAGTCCTTCTTGCCGCGGTTGTGCTGGACAAAATAGCCGCTCCGACCATCAACGATGACCGGCCCTATACGGGCGCCGTCGCCCGCCGGCGCCAATTCCACCTTGATCACCTCAGCCCCCATTTCCGCCAGCATCAGCGTACAGGTCGGTCCTGCCACGATCTGGGTGAAATCCAACACCTTATACCCATCCAGCACATGCTTCGGCTGATTCATTACGTCCTCCCACAGTTTTATACTGCCCCCATACCAGCCCAGGGTCGAGAGGCAAGAGGACGAAGCTCTCGCACCGCTCACCCAGATGCGGTATATCTGAGCAACAAAGGACGCCTATTAAGGAGGGGAATACTATGGGGAATACGCATCCGCAGAAGCCAAACGGCAACGGCGCGGTCGAGCAGTATGACGCGATCGTGATTGGCGCCGGGGTGTCGGGATTGTATCAGTTGTACAAACTCAGAGAGATGGGGCTGTCGGTGCGCGCCTTTGAGGACGCGGGCGGCGTGGGTGGTACCTGGTATTGGAACCGCTACCCGGGTTGCCGCTTCGACTCCGAGAGTGAGACCTATGGGTACTCATGGTCGGAAGAACTCCTCCAGGAATGGAATTGGAAAGAGCACTTTTCCGGTCAGCCTGAGAACGAGCGCTACCTCAACTATGTGGCCGACAAGTTTGATCTGCGCAAAGACATCCAACTCGACTCTCGGGTCAGCTCGGCGGTCTACGACGAGAAGGGGCACTGCTGGGAGGTGCAGATTGAGGGTGGTCAGCGCGCCCGGGCGCAGTTTCTGGTCGGCGCGGTCGGTGTCCTGTCCGCGAAGTATACCCCTCCCTTTGAAGGCATCGACAGCTTCAAAGGCGAATCCTTTCACACCTCGAACTGGCCGAAGGAAAAGGTGGACTTCAGCGGCAAACGGGTCGGCTGCATCGGTACGGGGGCCACGGCCATCCAGCTTATCCCGATCGTGGCGGAAGAAGCCGGTCATCTGACCGTCTTTCAGCGCACCCCGAACTACGCCGCCCCGTGCAGGAATTCGGAGGTCAGCCCGGAGACCCAGGCCGCGTGGAAGGCCCGCTACCCGGAAATCCATAAAAAGTGTCGCGACTCCTCGGCCGGCTTTGAACACGAGTTCGACCCACGTTCAGCCCTGGATGTCTCGGAGGAAGAACGCTTGGAGCTGTACGAGAAGTTATGGATGCAGCCCGGCTTCACCAAATGGCTCGGCAATTTCCACGACATTATGACCAATCGGGAGGCCAACGAGACGTTCTCCGAGTTCGTGCGCAACAAAATCCGCGAGCGGGTGCACGACCCCGAGGTGGCCGAATTGCTGGTTCCCAAGGATCATCCATTCGGAGCTAAGCGGATACCCTTGGAAACTCACTATTACGAAGCCTACAACCGGGACAATGTGAAATTGGTTGACGTCCGTAAGGCCCCGATCGAACGCATTACGCCCAAGGGAGTGCAGACTCAGGATGCCGAGTACGAACTCGACGTGATCATCTATGCCACTGGTTTCGACGCGGTGTCCGGACCGCTGACCCGGATCGATATTCGCGGCGAAGGCGGCCAGACGTTTCGGGATAAGTGGGCCAATGGGCCACGCAGCTATCTGGGTATTCAGACTGCTGGCTTTCCGAATTTCTTTATTGCCGCGAGCACGGCCTTCTGCAACTACCCCGTCTGCGCTGAGATGATTGTGGAATGGATTGCGGATTGTATCGGACATATGCGTGAGAAGGACTTATCAAGTATTGCTCCCACCCTACAGGCAGAGCAGGAATGGGTAGATCACTCGAACGAGATTGCTTCGCAGACGCTCCTGACCGATACGGAGTCTTGGTTTATGGGGGCGAATATTCCCGGTAAGGCACGCGCCCTGCTCCTGTACGCCAACACGGTTCCAGAGTATCGGAAGAGGTGCCGGGCCGCAGCTGATGGCGGCTATAAGGAGTTTGTCCTGCAATAGACCATGTCTTTCGGCGGGCGATCACAGGGGATCGTCGCTCGTGGGTATGAGGTATATCTGAGCAGCAAAGGACGCCTGTAAGGAGGGGAATACTATGGGGAACGCGCAACAGCATCCGCAGAAGCCAAACGGCAACGGTGCGGTCGAGCAGTATGACGTGATCGTAATTGGCGCTGGAATATCGGGCTTGTATCAGTTGTACAAACTCAGAGAGCTGGGGCTGTCGGTGCGCACCTTTGAGGACGCGGGCGGCGTGGGTGGCACCTGGTATTGGAACCGCTATCCGGGCTGTCGCTTTGATTCCGAGAGTGAGACCTACGGGTATTCGTGGTCGGAGGAACTCTTACAGGAATGGGACTGGAAGGAGCACTTTTCCGGCCAGCCGGAAAATGAACGTTACCTCAACTATGTGGCTGACAAGTTTGATCTGCGCAAAGACATCCAACTCAACTCTCGCGTCAGCTCGGCGGTCTACGACGAGAAGGAGCACTGCTGGGAGGTGCAGATCGAGGGTGGTCAGCGCGCCCGGGCACAGTTTCTGATCGGCGCGGTCGGTATCCTGTCCGCGAAATACACTCCGCCCTTTGAAGGCATCGACAGCTTCGAGGGATTGTCCTTTCACACCTCGAACTGGCCGAAGGAAAAGGTGGATTTCAGCGGCAAGCGGGTCGGCTGTATCGGCACGGGGGCAACCGCAGTCCAACTCATCCCGATCGTAGCCGAGGAAGCCGGTCATCTGACCGTCTTTCAACGCACCCCGAACTACTGCGCACCGTGCAGGAATTCGGAGGTCAGCCCAGAGACCCAGGCTACCTGGAAGGCCAGTTATGATGAAATCCACAAACGCTGCCGCGAAACCTCGGTCGCCTTTCGACACGAGTTTGACCCGCGTTCGGCCCTGGAGGTCTCGGAGGAAGAACGCTTAGAGCTGTACGAGAAGTTATGGATGCAGCCCGGCTTCACCAAATGGCTCGGCAATTTCCACGACATTATGACCAATCGGGAGGCGAATGAGACCTTTGCCGAGTTTGTCCGCAACAAAATCCGCGAGCGGGTGCACGACCCCGAGGTGGCGGAACTGCTGGTTCCTACAGACCACCCATTCGGGGCCAAGCGCATTCCGTTGGAAACCCATTATTACGAAGCCTACAACCGGGACAATGTGAAGCTGGTCGATATCCGCAAGGCCTCGATTGAGCGCATTACGCCCAAGGGCGTGAAAACGCAGGATGCCGAGTACGAACTCGACGCGATTATCTATGCAACCGGTTTTGACGTGGTGACCGGGCCGCTGACCCAAATCGATATTCGCGGGGAAGGTGGACAACTCTTCAAAGACAAATGGGCCAATGGGCCACGGACTTATCTTGGCATTCAGACCACGGGCTTCCCGAACTTCTTCATTGCCGCGAACTCGGCCTTCTGTAACTACACCGTATGTGCCGAGATGATCGCGGAATGGATCGCGGACTGTATCGGCCATCTACGTGAGAAGAATCTATCGAGTATTGCGCCTACCCAACAGGCCGAGGACGCCTGGGTCGAGCACTCCAACGAGTTGGCCTCGCATACCCTGCTGGGTGATACCGACTCCTGGTTTATGGGAGCAAATATTCCGGGCAAGGCGCGCGCCCTGCTCCTGTACGCCAACCGCGCCCCTGAGTATCGTAAGAAGTGCCAGGAGGCTGCGGCCAGCGGCTATAAGGATTTTGTGCTGCAATGAACAGTGGAGGGGTGAATACAAGATGCGCCCCTCCATAAAAAAGGAAGATCGCATCATGCAACACGCAATCAGGTTGTATGGGGTTGGCGGGACTCGGTCGGCCCGGTGTCGTTGGGTGCTTTATGAGTTGGGTCTGGATTTTGAATATATAGCAAGAGATGACTTGATCGGCAGTGACGAGTTGCGCACCTTTCATCCTCAGGCGAAAAGCCCGGCAGCGGTCATTGATGGTCTCGTTTTGTTTGAGTCATCCGCAATCTGTAACTATCTTTGTGACATGGTCGCCGGCAATAAATTGCTAGCACCGTCGGGAACACCGGCGCGAGGGCGGCATGAGCAGTGGGTGTCATTTGCCCAGTCAGAGATAGAAGGATGGCTCTGGAGCAATTTTAAGCATAGAACGCTGTACCCTGAGAAAAGACGTGTTCCAGCCGTCATCGAACAGAACTACAAAGAAATTCACGCGGGACTTTCGGTATTGGAAAAGACGTGCACTGAATCGGATTATCTTGTTGGCGACGAGTTCAGCGCGACGGATATTATTGTTGGTTGGACGGTGAACTGGGCGAGGAACGGAGGCAAGGTAAGCTTCGATGAATTTCCATCGCTGTCCGCCTATCTCGGTCGTCTGTTTGCGCGCGAGCATTGTACGCTGAGTCCTCCCGACTAAAGCGCTCGCTGAGTCGGGAACGTGTCATACAGATAAATTGTTGGAGGAAAGCGTGATGAAACCAGTCTGTTTGGTTCTGGGTGCCGGCGCCGGTATTGGCGGAACAGTGGCCGCTAAATTCGCGAGCGAGGGCTATCATTCGTGTTTATGTCGCAGAACCGATCAAGAAGGTTTAGATCGGTTGGTCAAAAAAATAGAAACCGACGGTGGCTCCGCTACCGGGTTTTTAATGAACGCCATCGAAGACAATGTGATTGAAGACCTCATCGAGTCGATCGAATCGGACATCGGTCCGATAGAAGTCGTTGTCTACAATTTGGGTGCCCAAACGGGTATGAAGCTGCTGCATGAGACCACATATAAGGAATTTGAGTGGGGCTGGAGAATAGCCAACCTCGGTTTATTCAGAACCGCAAAAGTCCTGTGTCCGCTGATGGAAAAAAGAGGAAAAGGAACGATCCTTGTCACCTCTGCAACCGCTGCTATGCGAGGGAATAAGACGCAACATTCTCACGCCTCAGCGATGGGTGGAAGAAGAATGCTGTGCCAGTCGTTGAATGCGGAATTTGCTTCCAAAGGCATTCATGTCGCGCATATTGTTGTCGATGGTGCTGTCGATGCCCCGGACACTCTAGGCAAGATACTGGGTCCCGAAAAATACCAAGCGTTAAGAGAAACGAAGGGCATGGAGCACGATGGCTTAGTCTTGCCCGAGAAAGTAGCAGAAACTTATTATCATCTGGCCCAACAACATCGATCCACTTGGACTCACCAAATCGATTTGCGCGCCTTCTCAGATCTCGCCTGGTGGAATCACTAAACAGTCTTTGAATGCGTTGACTCAGAGTCTCGTATCTACGCGAGGTGCGCCAAGCCCGTCACTGCCAGCCGTGCCAAGAGCGGAGGGCGGCCCTTTCGCCCACAGCGATCCAGGGGACTCACGATACTGGGGGAGTGTTACCGGAAACCGCCGTTGAGATAATTCACCGGGTCACGACTTATCTCAGCCCCCGGAAGCAGTTGCGCACCTCGCGGAGATACGACTCGGGTTGTTCGAATGCGGCGAAATGGCCGCCCTTGTCGAGTTCGTTGAAGTACGCCACGTTCGCGAAGCGCTTCTCGGCCAAGCGTCTGGAGGTGTGAAAGATTTCCTTGGGGAAGATGGAGCACCCGACGGGAACGTTGACCGGATCCTGCCGGGCGAATGCCTCGTTGAAGCTCTCCCAGTACAGTCGGGCGGAAGATGTGGCGGTCGCCGGCAACCAATACAGCATCACGTTGTCGAGCAGCTCATCGCGCGTGACAACGTTCTCCGGATGGCCGTCGCAGTCCATCCACGACCAGAACTTCTCGATAATCCAGGCCGCTTGTCCGGTGGGTGAATCGGTCAGACCATACCCGACCGTTTGCGGCCGGGTGCTTTGCTGCTTGGAATAGCCGGAGTCCCAGTCGTTGTAATACTTCATTTTTTCGAGCGCCGATTTTTCCTGTTCCGTCAAATCGTCCATCGTCGGATCGGGCATCGCCAGCACGAGGTTCATGTGAATGCCGAGGCAATTGTCCGGATCCTGCACGCCGATGTACATCGTCACCACCGCGCCCCAATCACCGCCCTGAGCAGCGTAGCGCGTGTAGCCAAGCCGCTGCATCAACTGCGACCAGGCGCGGGCAATGCGTTGCACCTTCCATCCGGTGCGTGACGGCTTATCGGAGAATCCGTAGCCCGGCAGCGATGGGGCAACCACGTGAAATGCGTCGGCAGCATCGCCCCCGAACGCGGTCGGATTTGTCAGCGGCTCAATGACTTTGTGGAACTCGACGATCGATCCCGGCCAGCCGTGCGTAATCACCAGCGGCATCGCATCAGGATGCGGCGAGCGAGCGTGAATGAAATGAATCCCCAGGCCGTCGATCGTGGTCCTGAATTGCGGAAAGCGATTGAGCTGCTCCTCGCGCGCGCGCCAGTCGTATTGCTCGAGCCAGTATTTGCACAGCTCCTGCGTGTAACTGAGCGGGATACCCTGGGTCCAGTCGTCCACACATTCCTGCTCGGGCCAGCGGGTGTTGCGCAGCCGCTGCTTCAGGTCGTCGAGTTGCTCATCAGTTGCCGCAATGCGAAAAGGTTCGATGTGATCACTCATGAATTGCCATCCTTCCGATCATGGGTTTACAGCCAGCAGTCATCATAGGAGGCCTTTACGTACCACACACTCAGATAAGAATCATCGGTTTCCACCCGCAATCATTGGCGGCCAGAGACAACAAGGCTTGACAAAATTGATGAAACGAGAAGATATGGCGCCAACTTTTTTTGAGAGACCGGGGCATTTTCCTGTCGGGAGAGACTGCCGGTGAGGTGGCCGTACACTCACTCGTTCTCCATTAGGGCACTGGATTCTCCATCATTGGATTTTACTGGAAGACGCTCGGAAAGAGGAGAGAAATCATATGAGCGACACAATCGACGACCTGGTGGCGCGTCTGACACGCCTGGAAGACCTCGAAGCCATTCGGCATACGTGGCGTGACTATTGCATGCGACTGGATTCCGCGGATTGGAGCGCGCTCGGCGATGTATTCACCGAGGATGCCGTCCTCGAGATGGATGGACTGGACCATCTGATCGAGGGACTAGATGGTCAGTATTGCGGCCGACAGACCATCATCAACGACTTTTATCGGCAGACCGGGTCTGTACTTCCGCACGGCGCCAAGCCACTGTTCGTCACCGGTCATCTCAGCACGAATATGCAGATCGATCTCCAGGGCGACGAGGCCACTACACTCGCGTACTTCTTCGAGATCGTCGCGAATGATCGGGTGTTGATCGGGACGTATCAACATCGACTCCGTCGCGAAGCGGATCGCTGGCGATTCCGCTTCTTGCGCATCGCGATTCGGTATCGGGCTCGACTGGAAGCCACGGACGTAGGCGGCCAATCGCTGAATGACATCCTCTCACGTCCGGTCTAACTTAACGACTGGTCGCAGGGGCGAGAATTGATGAAGTCACAAGTCGCCACCCTCGTTAGTCGTCCACCTGAACCCTTGCGCCTGCTGGACCGTGTATGAAAGAACCACGGAGAGAAAAGCAAGGAGGAAGAGATGGCAGACCCACAGTTTGACCAGGCAAAAGCCGACGCCTTTTCCCAAAAGATGCTCGGCATCTTAAATGACGCGAGTGTGGCCCAGATGATAGTCATCGGCCACCAGGTCGGCCTATTTGACACACTGGCCGGCTTAGCCCCTTCGACGAGTGAGCAGATTGCGGCGGCGAGTACCTTAAACGAACGCTACGTGCGCGAGTGGCTCGGAGCCATGGTGACCAGCCGGATCGTGGACTATGACCCTACCGAGAAAACCTACCGCCTCCCACCCGAGCATGCCGCCGCCATCACTCGAGCGGCCGGCCCAAAGAATCTCGCGGTGATGCTGCAAATGGTGCCAATGATGGCAAAAGTCCAGCAGGGTATCGTGGATAGTTTTCGCAATGGCGGCGGCGTGCCGTATTCAGCGTACAGCGACTTCCATCAACTCATGGCCGAGGTGAGTGGAGCCGTTCACGATGTGTCTCTCGTGAACACGACCCTGCCCCTCGTTTCCCAGTTGGTCGAGCGTTTACGCACGGGCATTGACGTTCTCGACGTCGGGTGTGGAAGTGGCCATGCGGTCAATCTCATGGCGAAAGCGTTTCCGCAGAGCCGCTTTACAGGCTACGACTTCTCGGAAGAAGGCATCGCTGCGGGCCGGGCGGAAGCGCAGGAGTGGGGCCTCACCAATGCCCAGCTGACCGTCAAGGACGTGACCGAGCTCGACGATGTCAGCCGCTACGACTTCATCACCGCCTTTGATTCTATCCACGACCAGGCACAGCCCCGCGCCGTGCTCAAGGGCATTGCCCAGGCCTTGCGGCCCGACGGCACGTTTTTGATGGTGGATATCAACAGCTCGAGCAATTTGGAGGAGAACTACGACCACCTCCTGGGGCCGATGTTGTATAGCATCTCGTGCATGCATTGAATGTCGGTCTCATTGGCCCTCCGGGGTGAGGGTCTCGGCGCGATGTGGGGCAGACAGAAGGCTCAGGAGCTGTTGAGCGAAGCCGGCTTTGCTCAGGTCACCATCAAGAATGTCAAACAGGATATGATGAATAATTACTACATCTGCACGAAGAGCTAGCGAAGACGTCGGCATGTGGAGGGGTTAGGGGTTGTAGGGACAAAGATAGGCCGTTGTCCTTATGTGGGAGAGATCTGAGTATCCTCCAGGCTTTCCATTTCTTCCTCCCATGTCATACGCTTCCTCAAGGAGTTCAAGACCGGTTCAGAAGGCAGGGCTTCAGGGAAAAGGACCCCTCGCTGCGTAATGGCCCCATCGGCTAAGAGCATGATGGCGGTGACCGCTGGTCCGGTGATAATCAGGTTTCGATCGGCTGAAGCCCCACGAAACGTACAGCGGGTACGGACACCGTGCTTCTCTCCCTCGACATAGACAACGACCCCAAATCCGGTCCCCTTGGCAGCATCGAGCGCTGCAATCCGTTGGAATAGTGGGCTCTCGACAAAGTACCGCGAGGTCAAAAACTCCACCATAAAATCAAAGGGGACAATAGGACTCTCGCCAACTTGCAAGGGTTCTGTGGTGCACAAACGCGCGTCTCGCAGAAAGGTCAGGAGTGAGTTAAACTCCTCCACCCAATACCCACCCTTACACACGACTGCCTGTGGCTCCTTGAGCAGGGCACGAGAGGCGTGGAGCATCAAGGGCTCCCCATGTCCTACTACTCGTACGGTCTGCCGACCGATCGGCGGGGGAAAATCTAAGCTTTCCTCCTCTGTCCAGGCCTGGATCTCTTGGATCTGGCCAGCGCGACAGACAGGAACAGAGGCGCTGGCCATACCCATCCGATGGATCCACAGGGCGCGGGCAAAAACGCTGATGCTGGCAATCCAATTGAGACCAATCCGATCTACGCGCTCCAGCCTATCTGCCCCAGCTCGGGCCCAGAGGTTCGTCAGTCCTGGGGAACCTCCGATTCCCAGGACGAGCGTACAGCCACGCCGCTCAGCTTCTCCACTATATTGAGCCGCCAGATCACTGACGTTGAGATCATCGTTGATATCGACATAGTGGACTCCCGCCTCTACCGCAGCGCGCATACCGGGCAGACCCGTATCGGAATACGGGCCGGCAAAGTTGCCGATGAGATCTGTGTTGCGCGCGGCCGCCAAGAGGGCCGTATGATCACGAATGTCCAGACCGAGACCTGCGCTCGCCCCAACCTCCTGAGCAACCCGCTTGGCCCGCTCACCGTCCAAATCTGAGACAACAAGTTCAGTAATACTGTTTTCCTGGGCCAAAAGCTTGGCAATCCGAGAGCCTTGGGTGCCCGCACCTCCGAGTAGCAGCACACGCATCAGTCCCCTCCCCTTGTGGCGAGCGCTCGTATTTAGGCAGTCGCCCGCAGGTGGTTTGGCACTTCGAGCTCAGCGATCACTTCATCGCTCGTGAGCACCCGGCAGAAGGCCAGACGCAGAATTTCGAGGCTTGCCTCATGGGCCTGTTGCGAATAGGTGGCATTGGCGTCGCTGACAAAAAACACCTTATAGTCCAGCATCGCAGCGTCCCGTGCCGTGGACTCACAACAGATATTGGTAGCAACCCCGGTGATAATCAGACTTTCCCTTTTGAGACCTCGCAGGAGGCCCTCAAGGTTAGACGAGCCAGGAATGAGCGCGCTCCAGCGACACTTTTGGACCTGATGGTCTTCAGGCTGGACGTCAAGCTCGGCGTAGAGCTCGACTCCTGTTGTCCCTTCGATCATGGGCGGCAGAAAATCCCACATCAGGCCGGCATCGCTGCCGTCTTTCCGTTCAACATGCCGGATCCAAATGACAGGGACTCCCGCTTGCCGGCACGTGTGAGCCAGCCGATTGATGGTTGGGACGATCTCCCGAGCGGCCGGCACCTCGCTGTGCGCTCCAGGGAGCAGGACGTCGTTCTCCATATCGATAACGAGAAGCGCGACGTTTACGGGATCAATGCGCCAATCGGTTTTCCTGTGCGGATCAAATGCTGTCGTGTGTGCCATGGGACATCCTCCTTTTCGTCGGCGAATTGTCAGAGAATTCGTGCAGGAAGTATATGCTCTTTGGCTTCTGCAAGTCAAAGAGACATTGAAAAACCAACCATACAGTCGAGCTAAGAATATGACGAAGCCCTGTCCAAAGTCATGGGGACGAGGTTGCTCTGCCTATCCCCGAAGCTGCTCCGGTAATCAGGGCTACTTTATCTTCGAGTCGCATGGGTCCACTCTCCCCTATTTGGACAGCGGACTGGTCGCCGCCCCATTTACTTGCACGGCGTGTGTTCCTTCGGCGAGCACAGCGGCGGCCTCTTTCTCGACCAGCGTGCCGTTGAAGAAATCCGGATTGGCGTCGGCCCAGAAATGGACCGGATTCGCCAGCACGAAGTCACGAAAATTGTCTGCATCCATCAAGCCATCTTCGACCAGTTCGTAGGCTTCGGGTAAGACCCCAGCCATGTCCGTCACGTCGAAATGACCAATGTCCGAACCGAATAAGGCGTTCAGCTGCGAGCCGAGGGGAAGATTGCTCCGATTAAAAGCCACGGCGTTCATTTTATCATCCGCCTCGCAGCCGAAATAAAAATTCTTGGCAAACAGCTCGTGAAAGTCTTGCTTCTTATCGATCCGGCACGCTGCGTAATCATCCAGATTTTCGATACCACCCGTCTCGGGACCATACGGCTGCGTGACCGTGTCCAGGGGAGATTCACTCTCTGTTAACGCGTCGACGATTTCTTGACTTCCGTACGATTCAGCCAACTGCCGCAGCAAATCCACATCGAGGTTTTCTGGCCTGACTTCCTCCAAGGCGTCCACATTACGCTTCTCCCAGTGCTCGATCAGATCAACGTACAGCTGACACGCCCAGCCGACGCCGCCTTCCAGAAAACCAAACTTCAGGGTCGGAAACCGACGAGTCACACCGCCCAAAAAGAGCGCTTTACACACAGCCTCACCTGCGGCCGCAAAATGGCCAATGTGGTTGTAGCAAAAGTTCGAGGGCGAGACGCGCAAGCCGTAGCCTTTGCTACCGGAATGGAAGGTCGGCGAGAAGCCTAACTCGACACACTTCGCCCACACGGGGTCATAATCATATTCGCTGTCGAGTCCGAGGACATCGTACCAGGCGGCAACGCCTGCGGCTGTGGGATGTTCTTCGGCAATAGCGGGTATCTGACGTCGCATCATGCTGCCCAGCATGACGACCTTTAAGCCAAGTTGATGTTTCACATGTTCGAGTTCTGTAATGGCTTCTTCCGGCGTGTGCATCGGAATTACGGCCACCGGCGTCAGACGATCCGAAAAGTTGCGAAAATAATCGGCACTAAATGTGTTGAAGGCCCGGCAGGTCACCCGTCGCGTCTCGTCATCGGCAATCGTGGGGAGTGACAGACCTATAGTCGGATACATGACCGAAAAATCGAAACCGAGTTCATCCATGCGTTCATACAGCAACTGCGGCATAAACGCCGTAGCACGGTCGCGCGTATTCCTGGTCGGGAATCCCCAGAACCCCTGCTGCCCAATCCGTCGCTTACGCCGCTCAGCCACCGACATCGAGAGTTGCCGGTCGACCAGCGCGGGGCGTAATGAGAACCCCTCCGCGGCCATGTCCCCACCAATCTTTCGCAGCCGTTCCTCGACCAACGGCCCAAACTCCAGCCAGTGTCCGTCGGCGTCAATGATCGGGTGGTTCAGCTGCTTCCGCAGTACTGTGTTCCTGGTAGTTCCGTTACGACTCATGATCGCCCTCCTTGCGCCGATTTTCGTATGCTCCTCTTCGCCGTTATCACTTGAGACACTTCACGGATATTCCGCGGAGAAGTCAAGCGGTACAGCGGGTGCTGTCTGACTGAACTTCTACCGAAAGGCGTTGCGGTACGTCGCCACCGGGTGGGTAGCCGGAAGCCTATTGTCGCCGAATATTTTTCGGCGCAGGGTCCCAGGGATATACGCCTCTTTGGCAAGCCCCCGCTTGCGGAGCTCGGGCATGACATGCTCGATGAACTCGGTGTAGCTGCCGGGAATCGTGGCGTTGAACAAGAAGGGGGACGTTGCGGCCTTAGAGGCTTTCTTAATAGGAACGACGATGAAGTAGTGAGCCGAAACTGGAATCCGAAATTCCCTGCAACATTTAGACTTGTTTACGCTGATATTTCTGCCCTAACTCCTCCTCATCGTGCAGATATTTGGCCATCCGTTCATGGCTGAATCCATACGGTCCGCTACCGAATAAACCGACTTCTTCAATCGCCAGCTGTTCTAATTCAGCATTACGAGATAAATCGCCCAAGCCTTGCTCAGTCGGCAGCTCGGCAGCCTGCCAAGCGTCAAATCCACCCTGCAATACTGCGGCGCGGGTATAGCCCATGGCTTTTAAGGTGGGGACGGATAAGGGCGAGAGATTCCCCTTGCGGCACATCAGCACCACCAGAGTCGTTTTTTCCGGTACTTCGTGTTCAATCTGGAGGTCGAGCTTGCCCCGCGAGAGCCAGCGTGCACCCGGCACATGAGCAGTAGCGAAATCGCCTAGACTCCGCACGTCGAGCAGCGCGGGCCGCTGGCCAGCATCGAGCTGAGTCTGCAAGGCCTGCGGCGTGAGGAGTTCGGCCTGCGCACGAGCTTCCGCCAGGCCAGGGATCGGTAGGGCCAGGGGCCTAACCCCGGCCGGTAATCCCTGCAACAGCCGCGCCATCCATACGGGCTGGCCAAAATCAATCTCTTGGGGATCGCCGGTCTCAAGATCAAACCCGGCCGCTTTCCAGGCGGTCGTGCCGCCGTCCAGGACATTCACGTTCGGATAGCCAGCTCCCTTGAGTACAGACGTAGCGATAATCGCTCGGGCACGGCCGGCACACATAGTGATAATCGGCGCGTTCTTCACTCCGACCAAACTCTCGACCAGGAGGGCGATCTGAGTCGCGGGACAAAAATGGGCGCCAGGAATATGGCCGGCCTGATACTCGTCGAGCAACCGTACATCGAGCAGGTAGAGCAACTCGCCCTTTTCCTGCCGCGCGTGCAAGTCCTGAGGGGTGATGCCGGCAATGTTGTCTTCTGTGGCAACGTGCTCGGCAAACTGTTTGCACGTTGAGATACCACTCTCAGAAAGTCGAGGCACGGGGACGCCGTCGCCTTTCTCCAGTTCCTCGGTGTAGCCGGCAATGCGCCAAGCTCCGGTGCCACCCTTCAGCGCGTAGACGTCGGTAAAACCCATCCGCCGTAAAATATGCGCTCCCAGCAAGCTGCGCGTGCGGCCGGCACAGTTGGTGACAATCGTCCGGCCTTTGTCCGGTACGACCTCGGGTGCGATCAGGGCTAACTGCCCGCCTGGAGCGCAATACGCGCCTGGCAAATGCGCAGCCTTGAATTCCGGCTCAGTGCGGGTATCGAAGATATACAGCTGTTCGCCTTGCTTCAGGCGCGCATGGAGTTCTTCGGCCGTCATCTCGGGGATGTTCTCTTCGACCTGGAGACGCTCGCCATAGACTTTACCCCGTAAACTCCAGCCATGCATGGTCTCATAGCCAGCTGCTGTCCAGGCGGTGAGACCGCTGTCCAGGACCGACACATTGGTATAGCCCAGGGTTTCCAGGCTGAGGGCCGCCCGAGTCGAACGTTGGCCGGTATCGCAGTACAGAACCGTCTGGATATCGGTCTTAGGGACTAACACCGAAATATACTTTTCTAATGATCCGCGCGGGATGCAGTTGGTGCCAGGAATCTGGCCCAGGGAAAATTCTCCCCAGTCCCGGACATCAATGACCGCATACAGCGCCTGGCTGTCTAGGAGCGCTTTGAGATCTTGAGCACTAATACTGCCTGCCATGAGAGTCCCTCCTTGTGACGCGTACGGAAAAGTCCGTAGGTGCTTGACCACGCCCATATGACGTTGGACAATCGAAGCCTAGGCTCAAGAGATGGTCAATACCCATAAGATGAGCTGGCTGCTGCAAGGGAGGGATATACGGCTGAAAAATGGAAGATTGAGGGTGACTATTTTGAATCGTGTAATTGTGACACGATCTGTGCCTGTTTGATCCAGAATCCGCCCCCCCGTGGGCGGTGTGACGCGGCCCTGGCGTTTCATGTCAATCAGGGGAGCTATGGCCAGACGAGCCTCGGCGGTCTGAACGCCGTGCTCGTGGTGTCCTTTCCCGGTCCGGGCAAGATGGGGGACGGCAACTGGACTGCGGCCCTGTACGTGGACGACAAGGCCTCCACAGACCAGCAAGAGGGGCTGAGTGCGATTTTCTCCGGTCAGGTGGGTGGGCCCATGCAGCTGGTCTCGGGGCTGATCAGTAATTTTCTGGGGATCAAGACCGCTCCCATTGCGTTTACGATAGACGCCAACAATCGGCGGCTGACGATTCCGGACGTGCTGGAGATCGACATTGAGGCACTGACCGGCCGGGACGGCAGTGAGCCGCTATGGGTCACCAACGCCAATCACCCGGTTTCGCCCAGGCTGTCGCTGGCCAAATCCAACGCGTATCGCTACACCGACCACAACCTAGCCTGGGACGTCAGTAATACCAACGGCCATTTTGCGCCGTTTAGCTGGCAGAATTAGCATATTTTAATGTGACTGGACCGTGCTTCAGCCTCCGACCCCTATGCCCTGGTTGCCATTTCCCCGTTGGAAAAGGACTGAGGTGAGGGAATAGACTGCCAGCCATGACCTTACGAGATAAGATCATCATCGTCACTGCCCTCGTGCTGCTGTCCGTTCTGGCCTGGATTGCCACCGTGCATCAGGCCGGAGGGATGGGGCTCGGCCTGATGACCATGAGTATGACTATGGGCCTACCATTCTCGGTCTCTAATGCAGTTCTGTACATTGCCCTCTGGGGTGTCATGATGGTGGCCATGATGTTCCCGTCTGTCGCGCCAACGGCCGTGCTGTTCGCCACCGTAACACGCCAAAAACGAGAGCAGGCTGCCCCCTTTGCTCCGGCTTGGCTCTTTACCGCTGGGTATGCCGTACTGTGGACCCTGACTGGCGGGGTGGCCTATGCTGGGGATATCGCCATCCAGTCCCTGCCCGACACTTTTCTTGGCTTGCGAACGTATGGCTCTGCTATCGGTGGGCTGACCCTTATCATCGCCGGCCTGTATCAGCTCAGCCCGCTCAAATACGTCTGCCTGTCGAAATGTCGCTCCCCACTCGGCTTCCTGCTCAATAGTTGGCGAGACGGGTACTGGGGGGCGTTTCGGATGGGCTTGCACCACGGCGCCTACTGCCTGGGGTGTTGCTGGAGTCTGATGGCCGTGCTGTTCGTTGTCGGGACCATGAACCTGGTGTGGATGGGTGTTTTGACCCTGATTATTTTTATGGAGAAGATTCTTCCCTACGGGGTGGCACTGGGAAAAGGCACGGGCATTGGCCTGATCGGCCTGGGACTGGTCCTGGTTGTCGCCCCCGGTACGCTGGCCGTGGGCTAAGCCGGTGGCGCAAGAGCACTATTCGTTGTTTTTTTAAGACATAGGAAACACGAATGCCAGCACCAGGTTGGGACGATTATATCGCCCAACTCCGGCACCGAAAGACTGAAGCACGGAGCCAGGGCGGTCCCGAGGCTATCGCTCGGGCGCATAGGCGGGGGAAGCTGACCGCCCGTGAACGGCTGAC
This sequence comes from uncultured Binatia bacterium (SeqCode), assembly GCA_965243855.1. GTDB lineage: Bacteria > Desulfobacterota > Binatia > Bin18 > Bin18 > Bin18. The sequence goes on from CBDEWE010000003.1 coordinate 2,705,650, forward strand.
CTTACTCCTCGATGAGGACAGCTTCCACGAAATTGGACTGCTGGCCGAAGGCAGCGTAGGCACGCCTGGGAAACCCGCCCAGCACCTCCCGGCCGACGGAGTGGTAACGGGCTGGGGCACGATACACGGTCGCCATGTGTGTGTGGTGGCCGACGACGGCACCTTGGTGGGAGGAGCGGCCAGCCTGAAGAATATTGCCAAACGCTTTCGCCTGCGCCGCTTGGCCCTGGAACAGGGCTATCCTTTCATTGGCCTCTATGAAGGCTCTGCCATCCGCTTCCAGGACTCGATGCAGGCCCGCCAGATGACCCAAGTGCCGGCCTTTCGAGAGGTCACCGATTGTGTAGGAAGGATTCCTCAGGTCGCCGCCATGCTGGGTGCCTGTTTTGGCCGGCCACCCATTGATGGGCTGTACGCCGATTTTACGCTGATGGTCAAAGGTTCCGGCTTTGTCGGCTGGTCCGGACCGACCCTGGTCCGGGGCGGGCTTGGCGAAGAGATCGATATCGACCGCCTCGCCGGCCCTGATATGCACGCCCGGACAACCGGGTTCGTTGATCGGGTCTCAGCTAATGAGCAGGAATGTCTTGCCGCTATCCGGACCTTTCTCACCTTTATGCCTCAAAACTGCTGGGAGCTGCCGCCACGCGAACCCTCCACCGATGACCCCAACCGTCTGTGCCCCGAACTGCTCGATATCGTCCCGACTCGTCTCCGCAAGCCGTACGACGTCGCCCGGGTAATCGCCGCTCTTGTTGACCACGGCCAGACCTTTGTCTACAAGCCGGACTTCGGCCAAAGCGTCATGACCTGCCTAGCCCGTCTTGACGGGCGCGTGGTTGGGATTGTGGCCAGTCAGCCGGACTACCAGGCCGGGGCCCTGGACTGGGCGTCAGCGGCCAAGGTCCGCCGTTTTATTGCAATCTGTGACTCGTTTCACATTCCGCTCGTTTTTCTGCAGGACCAACCAGGCTTTCTCATTGGCCAACAGGCCGAGACCAGCAATATGCTCTACTGGGGCGGTACGCTGATTGATGCGGTGGAGCGGACAAGCACCCCCAAGATCACGCTCATTCTGCGCAAGGCGCATGGCGCGGCGATGTGGGCCATGGGTGGACGCGGGAGCCCGTATTCGCCTGATCTACAAATTGCCTGGCCGCTCGCGATCATGACCGGCACTGGTCCGACCTCGGCCGTCTATACGGTCCACAGCCGGGAGTTGCAAGAAGTGCGCGACCCAGACCAGTTGCAGGCTGAACTGGAGGCCAAGTACAGTAGCCAGGGATCGGTCTACGAAGCCGCGGCCGCATTTGGGGTTGATGATATTATTGAACCGCCCGAGACCCGTCGGTACCTGATCCATGCTCTGGCCTTTCTGTGTGGCAAACAGGCCCGACAGCTCGGACCCAAAGTCCGCCTGTTTCCCTAGGCGAGAAATTCTCGGAGAAAACGAGAGCGAGCTTTCCGAACCGGGCGACGAACTCCTGACGTTATCGGCTCAGCCGCCACTCATTGTCCGGGTCATCGCAGGCAACTGTTGTCCGAAAGAGAATTCTTGGCTCATCAGGGGGCCATGGACGACCGCGATGCAGGACACAGCGGTTATCCCAGATCACCAGGTCACCGACGTGCCACCGGTGTGTAAAAATACGCGGCGGCTGACACGCGCTTTCCGTCAGTTCACGCAGCAGTAAACGACTGCGTTCAACGTCTTCTCCCACAATGTGGCTCGCATGCCGGCCGACAAAGAGTGACTTTCTGCCCGTCTCTTCATGGATGCGGGCGACCGGATGCGCGACCGGCGGCAGGGCTGCGCGTTCGGCGTCGGTCATTAAATCGGCAGCTTTACCGTGGCTGTACGCAAAGTCGTGCACAACCAGCTTGTCTGCGAGCCAGTCTTTACGCGCGATGTCGAGCGTGTCGTACGCCGCCCGCATATCGGCGAACTGGGTTTCTCCTCCCGACGAGGGCAAAGTGTGGGCCCGTAGAGCTGAAGCCTTTGAGGTAATACGTTTGTATGAGCTGTCGGAGTGCCACTGCCGGTTGCCCCGATTTAACGTATCATAGGGGCCTCCTGCGGAGTCGAGGGTGCCGTCCGGACGGACATTCGCAACTCGGAATATCTCAGGCTTGGTGCCCTCGATTGCCGTTGTGAGTAGACGTTCCAAAGGGCCAAAGCGACGACTGAAGGTGATGTGAGCCTCATCATCGAGATGTTGTTCGGGAAAGGCGAGCACGCCGTATTCGTGCCACGCTTCAATGATCCGCTTGCCGGTTCGATCATCGAGCTGATGCAGATTCACACCGTAGATACTGGCCCCAAGTGTTGCCTCGCTGGGAACGATCTCCATGAGGCATACTCCTTTCGTTCGTCTCTATGCCAGCCCAATCCCACCTGCAAAACAGGCTGTCCGCGATCATTCGTCGTGCGTCGAAGCCGCGTCGGCTAGTGTATGTGCGGCACGATGTGCGATGTAAAAAGATCGAGCGATCTTTGGCTTTCCTCCGGACTCAATGAGCCCCATGCGAACGAACCAACGAAATAATTGATCCCACTCTCCGAGACCAATTGTTGGATTTGATCGCGGACTTTGTCGACCGATCCGATCAGTATCGTTTCTCCCGCGAGGCAGAGGTCCCACGCAAAAAAATTGTCATAGGCATGATCATTGTGCTGATGCCAGAGCTGCATGATTGAGTTGTACCAATCATCGTACGCCGGCTTCGCCACCGCAAAGGCTTGTTCGTCGGTTTCCGCCACATAGATTTGGCGCATTGCGCCCAGTTTCAGCGTGTCGGTGCCGCCATTGCCGCTGTCAGCGGCGACTTCTCGATATCGAGCCATGAGATTCGTGATGAGCGGCGGTGGGCCGAGGGTCATGAAGTGCATTCCCTCACGCGCGGCAAATTCGACCCCGGATTCACTGAACGATGGATACCAGAGCGGCGGATACGGATCCTGAAACGGTTTGAGCGTCATTGGCACATCTCGAAATTCGAAGTGTTTTCCGGCGTAATTCAGGACATCGCTGCACATCCCCTTACGGAATATCTCAAGGACTTCGGTGAAAATTTCCCGGGTCTCTTCCGGATCGACACTGTAGGTCGCGATTTCGTACGGCGACACGCCACGGCTGATGCCGAGTTCCATGCGCCCGTTCGAAAGGTGGTCCAGCATGCAGACTTCCTCTATGAGGCGCAGTGGATGATACATCGGTAACAAATACGCCATGGGGCTGAAGCGGATATGCTTGGTCCTCTGCGCGAGCGCCGCGAAGAACACCGATGGAGAGGGCGCCATACCGAGCGGAGTCGAATGGTGTTCCGCCAGATGATAGCCGTAAAAATTGGCCTTGTCCGCCGATTCGATCAGTTTGAGACGCGACTCGTACAGATCACCGACCGAATTCGAGCCGCGATCAACCCAGTCGAACATCCCGAATTCGATTTTTGCTGACATTACGGATTCTCCTCTTCCATGCTCACGCTCGCCGCACATTTCCGAATCTTATGATTAAGAGGAAAACGGCAAAGGTTTCAGGGCTCGTGCAGCTCATAATCATGCTGTTGACGCATTCCTACCAGGAATCCACTTTTTGCTTAAGATGGTCCTCGACACTCCTGATTACAAGAGGCTGGACTTGTTCTTATGGCCTGACCACTTCGGCAAGTTATCGTACATATCCATGACCCGCATCCCATAGAAAATATGACACGTGGGTGTGAAGCTCGGTGGCACCTGGGGCGGGCGCCCGAAATCAAACAGGGAGGGAAACGCCAGCCACATCTTGCGGCCCTCGTCCGCAATCAGCGTTCCACACACGGCACAGCTGACTTTGCAGGGGAGAATGCGCTCGTACTGCTGCCGCTCGCTATTGTAGAAGCGGAGTTGAGCGATGCCGTGTGTGATGCGCACGTGGCGTTTGTGAAAAATGGCGGCCCACTGCATAGGCGCGCCGTGCAGCGTCTGGCAGACCACGCAGTGACAGATTTTCGCGTCAACCGGATCTGCGCTCACTTCGTATTGGACGGCCTGACAGTGGCATCCGGCACGGTATTTTGCCGTAAAGGTCGTATCCTCAATCGACGCAAATGCGTCTCCAAATTCTTTTTGCATAAGGACACTGCCCTACCCCTCCGTACGGGGGAGGTTCAAGCTGGCCTCGGCCAGGCACACGAGCGAGCCCAGTTGATTGGTCCCACGTACGGTACAGCCGACCCGACAGTGATCTCCCATGGCCTGGGCCGCCGTCACTTCGCCCTGCAGGGTCACCACATGCCCGGCCCGAAACGGCTCGATCGCACGCATGAGCAAGCGGCCGCCGGAGTAAAACGCGGACAGCGGAAACGACAGAGTGAGCATCTGCTCCACGTAGGACATGGAGGCCGGCCCGGCGTTGACAGCCCCGCCAAAAATGTTTTGGCGCGCAAACTCCTCATCCGTATGGATATTGCTCGTCATGAGCCGGCCCGCCAACTGGATATCGTTATAGCCCAGAATAGTGTCCTGGCTCTCCGTGACCCGAAGCGTCGGCAGCGCGGTGCCCACCGTGGCGTACTCGGCCGTCAGGACCCGACGCGCCTCGGCCACAGGGTACCCGGGCTTGACGGTCGTCCCCTCCGTCTCTGCTCCCCCTGAGGCCGGTACGGTCTTCTGTCCCTGGGCATAGGCGAAGATGCAAGTGTAATCGTAGTCGGCGACCATGACCCCGCGTTGGTTGACCGCTTCCACGCGAAAGGTCACAAACCTGCTGCCGCGGCGTTCATACTTGTCCAGGACCCGACGGGTGGCAATAATGCAATCGCCGACCGCGACCGGCGCGTGCCACCGAATGTCGCACTTGGCAAACGGCGTCTGGCGGCGTGCGGTCTTGGAGTCTTCGAGCGCCACAAAACCGCTGTTCTCCGCCAGGTCGTAGCGCAGCAGCGGCGCGTAGGCCAACACCATGCTGGGCATGGCCAGGACTTCGGCTGGGTATGTCGCATCGTTGGTCTGATCCAGTTCCGACCCACGGGCGTGTTGGGTGGCCTGGGCGTACTCGCGCAGCGTATCCATGGTGATGGTGACCGTGGTCTCGGTTCCGGTCTGACCAATGACCACCGCGTCATAGTCCCATAGTTTCTCGGGCTCGTTTGGCATGCGTCCCTCCCTGCTCGTCCGTCCGGTGTTCCAGCCTACTCGAGACTGCTCCGGGGTGCAATTTGCGGTAGCTTGCCAAGAGACGACTCTGTAAGGGTATAAGGGGAAAGCCCCCTGGGGAGAATCATCGGAGGGGCCGCAGGCTGGCCCTGGGACGACCGGCAACGGAAAGGAGCAGAGTAATGAGTGCGATTGGAGGGAAGATTTCAGACTACACCGGGAAGGTTACGTCGGTGACGCTGACCGAGGCAGGCTCCATTATGAATGCAGAGGGAGAAGCCGGACCGTTCGGCACGTACCTGTATACGGCAACGTTCGGTCCGGCGGTGGGTCCGGCGGGAGAAACGGGCCCACTGACAGGCCGGGTCCAGGATTTTCGCCCAGATGGCAGCGTGGTGCCCCAAGTCGTCACGGGGGTCTGGCGTAAGAGCGGGCACCGCCAGTGGGAAGTGAAGGCGATCAACATGGCCGCAGACGGGAAGTGCCTTTTCTTCGTCGAAGTGTGGGATTTGGCGACGCGGTCGATCTCGGGCACGATCTACGCCCTGGACTAAGCTTCATCGCCTCCGAGACTCAAGCTTCGGAGGCGATGATAGCCGTTGACAGGCCATTTTCAGCGGGGTATCTCACGTCCACCAACAGCACGTTTCCGGCAATCTCGAACGCTCAATAAACAATGACGTTCGGGTGACCAGGCAATACAGGCTCTTGCAAAGACAAACCCGGTGTGACACCATCGGCTATCTTTAACTGGAGGGCATGTTATGGGGCTTAATACCATCGAGAACAACACTGTAGGGGTTAATTCGTCGGCCTATGTGCCTCCCCTCCAACTCACCGTCGGGCAGCCGACACCCATCGCAGCGAACGGTGGTTTGTCCTATATGTCGTTCGATCAGGACGGGGATGCGGGAACCGCTGCGGCGATGGAGGCGGCGATCCGCCAGGTTGCCGAGGGCGAAGGGCAAGCGGTCATCGACATGATCGAGAACGCCCCTCCCGGCCCGATCGAGACCAGGTGGGGTCTTGGCTTTCGGAGCTACGACGAGTGCCTGGACTATATTCGGGCGAGTAATATCGAAGTCCCTGAGGGCGGCGTCGCCCTGCCGCTGCGCTACACCATCTTCGAGCAGCCGTCCTACTCCGTCGTCTCGTCCAATGCCATCTGGCGGGATCCGGCGCGCGCGGATATGGCCAAAATGTTTCGCCAGGAAGAGCAGGAGATCGGGCGGCGGGGTCTCTATTTTCCGCAGATCCTGCGTGACGCGCGACGCATGGAGGAGTACCACCCCGGTCTCTCACCCAACAGCCCCGAGTGCATGGACAAGCTCGGCGTCTCACTCGCCCACCTCGAATCGAAGTGCCAGAATTTCTACGATGCGGCTGAGGTCGAGCGCATATTCTACCCGGAGATCGAAAAACTCCTGCTCGATTTCTTCCCCGGTGCGACCGATGCGCTCGTGTACAACCACGACGTGTTCGACAAGGATTATAAGGGCCCTGTCAAGGAGGACCAGGATAACAAGGATCCAGGGGTCAACACCTTCTACGCCAACATCGTCCACAACGACCTGAACGACAACAGCGGGCGGGTACGCTGCCGTGAACTGCTGACAAAGAACCTGCGCAACTTTGGGCGTCAGCAACACTACACCGAGGCCGAGGCCGACGCGAAAATGTCGCGTCGGTTCATGTCGATCAACCTCGCCAAGCCGATGGAGACCGTGCAACAGAATCCATTCGTCCTGTGTGCCTGGCCGTCGTTCGCCGACCAGCCGTATATTACCAACTACCGCATCTACGACGACCGCGTGGGAGAGACGACGCGGTTCACTTATCGCCCTGGGCACGACTGGTACTGGTTTCCGCAGCAGACGTCGACCGAGGTGTCGATGCTGAAGTGTTACGACTCGGTGACTGACGGCTCGGTGTCGCGCTGGTCGTTCCACTCTGCCTGCGTTGACCCGACCGCGCCCAAGGACGTACCCTGTCGCAAGAACGTGGTTGTTCGCTCCTATATCTTCTTCTAAGAAGACAACCCGACGTAGCGCTCTCCTCGCTGCGTCGGGGAGGTCAGGGATGTAGCAATCTTTTATCCGGCGGGTGAGTGCCGATTGCCAACGCGTAGCCCCCACTCGCCTGCGCTGACAGATTTCCCGGTTCGAGGTATTCACCGCACCTTGGAGGGACAAATTGATGACGTACGAACCTTTCACGGTCGACATTCCGGAAACGGCTCTCGTAGATCTTCGCGAGCGTCTGCAGCGGACTCGACTGGCGCCGGAGTTCGCGAACGATGATTGGCGCTTCGGCACGAATGGGGCCTATTTGCAGGAACTGCTGGACTATTGGGCGACAGATTTCGACTGGCGCGCACAAGAAGCTGCGATCAACCAGTTTTCGAACTACAAAACGACGATTGACGGCGTTCCTATCCACTTCATTTATGAAAAAGGCAAGGGTCCGAACCCGACGCCGCTGATATTAAGCCATGGCTGGCCTTGGACGTTCTGGGATTGGCACAAAGTTATCGGTCCGCTCACTGATCCCGCGGCCTACGGTGGCGCTCCAGCAGATTCATTTGATGTCATCGTGCCGTCCCTGCCAGGCTTTGGTTTTTCGACACCACTTACGACGACCGGGTTCAATTTCTGGCGCTCTGCGGATCTGTGGGTCTCACTCATGCGCGAGGTGCTGGGTTACGACAAATTTGCCGCTGGCGGAGGAGATTGGGGTTCACTCACAACCGCCCAACTGGGACATAAATACGCCGAGCACATGATCGGCGTGTACCTCCTTTTGATGGCGCCGCTCACGCTCTTCAACGTGCCGCTCAGCACATTACCCGAAGAATCGGAGTTTTCCGCAGATGAAGCCGGTTGGTACAAACGAAACCAGGATTTTTTCACGGACGGAAGTGGCTATTCGGCCATTCAATCGACGAGACCCCAGACTATTGCCTACGCAATGAACGACTCGCCCACCGGGTTATGCGCCTGGCTCCTGGAGAAACGCCGCAGCTGGAGCGATTGCGGCGGCAATGTCGAGAGCCGCTTCAGCAAAGATGACCTGCTGACGGGGATCAGTATCTACTGGTTTACCCAGTCGTATGGAACCTCGGCACGTTACTACTATGAGTGTACACACAACCAGTGGCAGCCAGCGCATGATCGGACCCCGGTGGTCGAGGCCCCGGTCGGGGTTGGCGTGTTTTCAGAAGAGGCGTTCTTCATGCCACGGAGCTGGGCCGAGCGTTATTACAACCTTCAACATTGGACGATGCTGAAACCTGGCGGGCACTTTGCGCCGATGGAAGAGCCACAGGCGCTTACTGAGGACATACGGACGTTCTTTCGCTCATTGCGGGGATAGTGTCCGCCCAGAAACCGCGATCAATAACGACGCCGAACGTAGTGCGCGCGCCGCTTCAGCACGGAAAATTCATACTCAAGCCCAACAGACGTACAAAACCAGTGAACGGGATCTCATCAGAACGAAATTGAGCGAAAGATCCAGAACAACCTGCTCAAGAGCGTCAGTGAGAAGGCGCGCTGCTCCGTCAGGCTAGGATGGCCTGAAATTCCTCCTCTGTTGGCTGGGTCTCAAACTTCGGAATCGCGGGGTTCATCGCATCCCACGGTGGGGCACTGGCTGTCCAAATGTCGGCGGTAGGCCGCACCCAACTCGGATCATCCAAGCTCCCGGCGCGGAGGGACATCATAACTGGATACGCCGACGGGAGGGCGACCAGCGGAGAGCTACACGCCGGACAGAAGCCATGGCGGACCGAGGTCCCGCGCTCCCCAACCGTCTCATAGTATTGAGGACTCCCTTGGGTGAACTGCACCTGGGCGGCAGGCACACCAACGACGGTACTGTATGCGCTACCCGTGATACGTTGGCAGTCACGACAGTGACAATTGAGAGACATCATAGGCTCGGCCGAACATTCATACCGAATCGCGCCACACGCGCACCCACCCGTAAAGGGAGTTGAAACCGGCATAAGAGCATCCTCCTTTTGCCTACGGCCTTAGCAGGGTGGCAGGTATGTCACAAGTCGAAAGGCGAAGGCGGCATTGGCAGCGCTGGCAGAAGCTGATTCTTGTCCTGACTTGTGGTAGATGAGGGTGAGAATACATTTTTGAGGGGCGCAAGGATGACGACAGCACAGATCAATTATGCCATCCCGAACGCGGATGGCAGCCAGCGCTACGCGTATGACAACAGTTTTCAACCACTGCCGGCCGGGGTGACGCGGCGCAAGAATGGGGAATCGCAGACGTTTACCGTTGAGGTGCACGACGGCCGGACGTTGTCACCGCCCCCCTCGTTAATGAGAAATGGCTATTGCCTGGTCAGGGATTTCGACACCGCACTCGATTTACAAAACGACGGCTTGGACTCCGAGCAGATCGTGCATACGTATTACCCTGAAATTCGTCGCCTCGTCACTGAAGCACTTGGCGATGCCGGCGTGGTGAAACGCGCGATTGTTTTCGACCACACGATCCGCTCAAGGGTCCGAAAAGCCACAGGAGAAAAAGAGACCAACGGCGAGAACGTCGGCGGCTATGCGAGTGCGGCGCACAACGACAACACGAGTGCTTCGGCGAAAAATCGGGTGCGCTTATTGTCTCAAGCGAAAGAGGCGGGCGGGAGTTTGACCTTGCCCACACCGCCAGTAACGGAGCGCGAGGCGGAAGAAATCGTGTCCGGACGGTTTGGGATATTCAATGTCTGGCGGCATTTCCGCAAGGACTACCCAGTCTTGGATTACCCGCTCGCGGTACTCGATGCCCAATCTACCCGTCCGGAGGACTTCCTCGCCAGTCTCTATATTTATCCCGACCGAGTAGGGGAAGTAGTCAGTGTTGTCAGAAATCCCGAGCATCGTTGGATCTACTATAGCGAAATGTGTCATCACGAGGCTTTGATTTTTAAAGTGTTCGACTCTTCATCCGAACTCGGGGCGTGCACCGCCGAACAATGTCCGCCCAATACCGCGCATACCTCTTTTCGCCTCGCCGACTCGGATGCTTCCACACCTGCGCGCGAATCGATTGAGTGCCGGGTTTTGGTGGAGTTTATGGCATAACTGATGATTTCGGGTGGAAACCGATGATTCCTATAGAGACGTGTGGTACGAGTGAGTATATCGTGATGAGGGCACACCACAGTGACTCCTCAAGGGGAGTCACAATTTAACAATACTGTACGGTAAGGTAACATGAGGGACCGCGCTCACGCGCGGAAAGGAGGGTCTCAAATGACATTGACAGCAACTGAACTCTATACCGGCAACTACGGTATCATGGACACGGACGGGCATATCATTGAACCGGCTGATCTGTGGACCGGCGACCTGATGGAAGCCAAGTATAAGGATCGGGGCCTCCGCTTCGGTCGGACTGCTGAAGGGCCGCATCTCCAGCTAGACGGACAATTCCTCCGAGGCAATGACCTCAAGAGTGTACAAGCGATCATGGGTATGGGTCGGACACTCGCGGAGATGAAGGGACTCAAGATGGAATGGCCGGGGGACGCTGATCCAGCCGGCTACAACCCCACGGCGCGACTGGCCAGAGCGGATGCCGAGGGACTCGAATATACCGCTATCTTCACGTCCCTCGGACTCCTGTGGAACACCCACATCACGGATATTGAGTTGGCCCATGCAATGTGTAGGGCCTACAATCGGTGGGTGATTGACTTCTGCTCCGGGAGCAATGGCCGGCTTGTGCCGATAGCGCATTGCTTTCTTGGGGACCCCAAGGTCGCCGCGGAAGATCTCACAGCAGCGGTGAAGGCAGGCGCCAAGGGTGCGATGATCGTGACCTTTAATATCCGGAGATTACCCTTGGGGGATACGGAATGGGACCCCTTTTATGCCGCCGCACAGGATCTGGATGTGCCTATTTGCATCCACGTGTCCGGCGAGCTCCGGGAGTATCGGCCATTTACCAGAATCCAGCCTAAAATCCTGCATGACGGTGGACAATTTCTTATGTCCGTCCTGGGTGGCAGAGTGGCAATGGAAATCGCTCTCGTAGATATGTTTCAGTACGGGCTGTTCGAGCGCTTCCCGCGACTGCGCGTCGGCTTCTTTGAAGGAGGCGCGGGTTGGGTCCCCTCCTTGCTCGATAAGATGGAAGCGGTCTTCGATACCCAGGTCGGTGAGCGCGGCGTCAAGCTAACCGCTCGCCCGAAGGAGACGTTCGCTCAGCAATGCTTTGTGAGCGGCGATCCAGACGAAACGGGGTGGGCAAAAACAATCGAAGACTTCGGCCCCAATCAATTCGGCTGGGCGTCGGATTTTCCGCATCCGGACCACCCCGGAAACTATATGGAACATCTTGCTCACCTCGCCGGGAGCCTCCACACACCGGAAGCACGCAACGGCCTGTTAGGAGATGCTTCGGTCCGGTTTTTCGGGCTGGCTTGAGGACGTCTACAGCACGCATTCGCCGGCAAGCCGCCGCACTTGCCGGTTTTTGTCAAAAGAATGTCCTGTCCTGGGGCACTGTCATACAGCTGAGGAACTCCATGGCCAAACCTCGTTTCCCGACGGACGGTCCCCTCCGCCTGTACTACCACCACACCAGCAGCGCCTCGATGCGCGTGACGCTGTATTTACGGTGTCGTGGCGTACTGTCTTCGCACGTCACCCTGGTGAATACGGGTTTCGGCACCGATGACCGCGGTATCCCCGTTTACACCATGCCGCAAAACGATCCCGAAACGGAGCGGCTGGGTACGACGGATCTGAAGGCATTCAACCCGGAGGGGCGCGTCCCCGTACTGTTGCTGCCGGACGGAAGAACGATGACGCAATCGGGGCCGATCATCGAGCTGATCGAAGACTGGTTCGACCATGACGGCCCGCCGCTGTTACCCGCGGACCCCTGGCTGCGGGCGCAGGTTCGCCGCATCATGTGGATCATTGCCGCCGATACCCAGCCGTATCAGAATATCCCGTTTATTATTCAGGCCATCGGCGAATGGGGTATGACCAAGGCACCTCCGACGGAGCATCCGCTCCGGCTGCACTTCATCCGCCGTGAATTCGGTGCCATCGAACACATCATGTCACAGTGTGCCGGGAAATTCTCTGTCGGCGACTCGATCACCTATGCCGACTGCTTCATCGTCCCTCAGGTGCGAAACGCGCTGCTGGCAGGCATTGACCTGCCGAGTGAGTTCCCAACGCTGAACCGCGTGTGGGAAAACATGCTGGCCGTGCCCGAAGTCCACGCGGTTCTGGACCAGGCCGGCGGTATAGTTCAGCCGCTCTTTTTCGATAAGGAAAAATTCGAAGTCTACGCTGACAACGCCAAACCCGAGTAGGGGTTGTCGTGATGAATCGTCACAGGTTCTCAACTACGCTTCGCTAACGACACGGCTCGCAGCCTCGATGGCCCCTTCGCCATGGGGGATGTTCAGCGCTTTCAGACCTGCATCGATCACCGCGAGCACGCCCAAGGTCATGTGCGCATTCACATGCCCCATATGGGCGACGCGGAAGAAACCATGGTAGGCGGGGTCGGAAGGTTCCGCCATGCCCAGCCCGATGCCCAGAGTCACCCCGGCCTTTTCTTCGGTCCAGCGTCTCAGTTCGGTAGCATGAGGTGCATCCATGGAAGCCGCAGTGACCGAGTGGGAACGGTCTTTTGGGTCGTTGATGTTGAGACGGATGGAACTGCCCACTCCCCAAGCGTCGAACGCGGCCCAGACCGCTCGGCTGAGTTTTGCATGCCTGTCCCAGGCTGCCTCGAGTCCTTCCTCTTCCAGCAGCATGGTCAAAGCTTCACGCAGTCCAAAAAGATGGTGCGTCGGGGCGGTGCCGAAAAAGTAGTGATAAAACACTTCCGGGTGGATTCGCGGACGGAGATCCCAGTAAGGGGTAACCAGGTCCGCCTTCTTCCGAGCTTCGAGCACCCGTTGGTTGAAAAACATGAACCCCAGTCCCGGCGGAGTCATCAGGCCTTTCTGGCTGCCCGCCACCATCAGGTCCACGCCCCAGCTATCCATTTCAAAGGGTTCACAGGCCAAGCTGGCCACGGAGTCGACCATATATAAGGCCGGGTGCCCGGAGGAACGGATGCACTCGCCCAGGGCGGCGAGATCATTTCTGACCGAACTGGCCGTGTCCGTTTGCACGACCAGAATCGCTTTGTAGCGACGGTTCGAATCGGCTTTCAGCTTAGCTTCTACCTGATCCAGGTCCACTGGAGCCGATTTGCCGAAATCTACCAGGTCGACCTCCACCCCTAGCCGTTCAGCCATGCTGGCCCAGAATACGACGAAGCGTCCCGTAGCCAGGGCGAGCACCCTGTCCCCGCGCGAGAGGATGTTGGTCAGGGCAGCCTCCCAGGTGCCGTGCCCGTTGGCGATATAGATGGCGACTTCTCCGGAACTCCTGGCCACCCGGTTCAAATCCGGAATCATGCCTTCCACCATTTCGTGGAGGGCGCCCTCATAGATATTCGGCGCGGCCTGGTGCATTGCCTGCAGGACGCGGTCCGGAATCACCGAAGGACCCGGAATGGCAAGATAGTGACGACCATGGCTTAATGACATCGAATTCCTTGCCTCTCTTTTTCTCTTTGTTACGCTGCTTCAAACTCCACTCTTTGGACATGTGAGAGATCTGTGGTTTTTCTTGTTTGCCACAAGTCATAGTTGTCCTGCATAGTCAGCCAGCTCTCCGGGGAGCGCCCCAGAGCCTTCGACAACCGTAATGCCATTTCTGGACTGATGCCGCCCCGCATATTAATGAGGCGAGTCAGCGTTGAAGGGGCAACTCCTAAACTCGCCGTCAGCGAACGAATGCTTCTGCCGAACGGTTCAAGGTAGGTAGCCCGAATAAACTCTCCGGAATGTGGGGGATTATACATCGTCATGAGTGATAATCCTCATAGTCTAATATGCGTATGTTTCCATCCTTAAGCTCAAACGTAAGCCGCCAGTTACCGCTTACCCATATTGACCAGCGGTCCTTCAGCTTTCCAGCCTCCCCGAGATCGGTTGGGTAGAGAGTATCAGTAAAGCTGAGACAGGGGAATTTTCTAAAACCTGAAGAAACTGGCAACGTCCCTCTTTTTTCCCTTTTTTCCGGCACCGATGCGCGTGGGGTAGTCCTTGACCCCTAATGCATTCTGTTTTAGAAGCCATCTGGTTCAAAATCGGCCTCCGGGTTTCTGACAGAGATAGCACCTCCCCATATCAAATAGGGATTGGTTTCCACTCTGAGTTAGGAGCAGCACATGAAAACATCCATCATGGTCGGCGGGGCGACGTATACCGATATGCAGAGCATGGTTGAGTTTGTCCAACACGCTGAGCGTGTTGGCGTCGATCATGTCTGGTCGGCCGAGGGGTGGAGCCAGGATGCGGCAACATCCCTTGCCTATCTCGCTGGCCAGACTGAGCGCATCATCCTCGGCACCGGTATTATGCAGATCAGCGCCCGTGCACCGTCTATGATGGCTATGACAGCCCTGTCCTTACACGGTCTCTCCGGAGGACGCTTCATCCTGGGCTTGGGAACAAGCGGCCCTCAAGTTGTAGAAGGGTTGCAGGGCGTCCCGTTTCATGCGCCGCTTACCCGACTGAAAGAGACAGTCGATATTATCCGCATGGCTTTTCGAGGTGAGAAGCTACGCTATGAAGGCAAGTTCCATACCCTGCCGCGACCGGGTGGTGAGGGCAAGGTGCTCCGGCTTGACCATAAGCCCGTGGACATCCCCATCTTTCTGGCAACCCTGGCACCCAAGGCGCTTGAATATACAGGCGCAGCGGCAGATGGTTGGCTAGGTACCTCATTTTCGCCTGAGTGCCCCGAAGCCCATCTGGCTTATATTCGCAAAGGGGCAGAGGCAGCAGGACGAAAACTCAGCGACATTTCCCTGCATACTGGGTGTGTGGTTGCGCTTGGCGACAATGTCGAAGAGCTCATCAACATGCGCAAGCCGTCTGTTGCCTTTAGTATGGGCGCTATGGGATCAGCCACAACGAATTTTTACAATGCAGCCTTCCAACGCGCAGGGTTCGAAGACGATGCCAAAGCCATTCAACAACTATGGAGTAAGGGAAAACGCAAAGAAGCCGCCGAGCGCGTTCCGGACGCTATGGTGACGCAGTTCGGGGCTGTCGGGACCCCAGACATGATTCGCAAACGCTTTCAAAAATACAAAGACGTGGGAATTGACGGACTAACACTACGCATTGAAGCCGCGGATCATGCGAAACGCATGGCAGATCTCGAACAGGTTATGGAGATGGTTGGCTCGATTGAAAAGTGAACTGATAACGCCTTTTCCTGAGATGGGGCCTTTTATTCTCGCGGAAGACACGCAATCACCATATCTGTTCAAAGGAGCAAAGATGCACGACAACGACCAAGCCATGCGCGAATTTGCCAAGACCTTAGCGCTGCCAGAATTTGAAGAAACCGCTTTCACGAAACCACCACCGCTGCGAGAGGCGCACGTGGCGATCGTGACCAGCGCCGCGCTCCACCGAATCGGCAGCCCCAAGTGGAAGGTTGAGGATTTCCACTTTGAGACCTTGCCGAATGACGCCCGCGATCTGAAGCTCGGCCACCTGAGCCCGAACTTTGACCGGGCTGGCTTTGCCGCTGACATGAACGTCGTCTATCCGGTCGACCGCCTGCAGGAACTCTCCGATCAGGGGGTGATCGGCAGCGTCGCTAATTACCACTACGCCTTCGCCGGCAACCAACCCGAAGGGCTATCCGCGCTGCGCTTGGATACTGGTCCGGCCTGCGCTCAAAAGATGCGTGAGGATGGAGTGGATGTTGTCCTGCTCACTCCGGTTTGACCGTTGTGTCCGCGTACCGTGTGTACGCTGGCCCACGTCTTCGAGGCGGCTGGTCTGTCAACGGTCGTGATCTCACCGATGCGTGATGTTGCAGAACGCATGCGTCCACCACGCGTGCTGTATGCAGAATTTCCATTAGGGCTGCCTCTCGGCAAGCCCCGCGATGCGGCCTATCAGCACCGGGTGCTCGAAGCGGCCTTTGCCCTGCTGGAACGGCCGAGTGGACCGGTTCTCGTAGACTTCCCGGAGACGATCCAAAGCAGGGGGGGGGAGCCCTTAGAGTGTCCGCTTCCGCCTCGTTACGATCCGAACCTGCACCCAGCCATTGACGAAGCACAAGCGTTACGCGCTGCTTACGACCGCGCTGTAGCGAAAACTGGGCGGACCAGTGTCGGCCGGGTGATCAGTGCGGACCAGATTCCTGCCGCACTCGAGAAGTTCGTACGTATCGCCGAAGGGGAAGCCTGGGATCAGGTTGGGCTCGAGGGGGCGACTATGCAGGTCGTGCACGATATCCGGGCCTACTACGAAGAGTTGGCCTGCGAACTGGTAGCCGACGAGCCCATTCCGGCGTGGAGCGCTGAGCGTTGGTTCTACGATAAGACCGAGGCCGGTAAGGTGTTGCTGACGGCACGCCGTACGCTGAAGGAGAGTGGGGCGGACCGTCCGATTTGGTTTTTCATGGCCCCGGGCTCACGCCAGTAAAGCCGTCCGTAGTGGACATCGGGTAAAGATTTTTTACAGCGAAAGGAGAGGCATATGAAGCTGAGTATTAACGTGCGGAATTGGGGCCCTCATTCGACC
This sequence comes from uncultured Binatia bacterium (SeqCode), assembly GCA_965243855.1. Taxonomy (GTDB): domain Bacteria; phylum Desulfobacterota; class Binatia; order Bin18; family Bin18; genus Bin18. The sequence continues at coordinate 2,722,436 of CBDEWE010000003.1, forward strand.
GCTGACATCATGCTCGAATGTGCCCATGCGGCCGATGAGTCCGGACTTGATACGCTCTGGATTAACGAGCATATTGCGATCCCACCGAATCTCGAAATGCCAGGCGGCTTCCCTGATTTCTCAGAAGGACGGGTTCTCGATCCGTTTGCGACTCTCGCATTCCTCGCCTCGGCGACAAAACGGATCGGCTTAGGTACGGCCGTCATCCTCCTCCCCTACCGCCCCCCACTTCCAACGGCAAAACTCGCCGCAACCGTCCATGAACTGTCGGGTGAGCGTTTGCGTTTGGGCGTGGGCGTGGGCTGGATGAAAGAGGAATTTCAGGCCCTCGGGGTCGACTACAGTCGGCGCGGGGCAATGACGAACGAAACCTTAGCCTTTATCCGCCAGTGTTTTGATGGTGACGATATAACTGAAGCGAATGGGCAACCCTTTTTATTTCGGCCCCGTCCCGCCTGCCCTCCAATCTATGTTGGGGATGCACCACCGCACAGTCTTGAACGCACGGTAAAATACGGTCACGGCTGGATTCCAGCTGGTGTCGAGGCGGAAGCCCTCAAGCCCGATATTGAAAAGCTGCAACAGCTGGCAAAGGAAGCCGGCCGATCCTCGCTGGAAGTGGTTGCCATGAAGACGTTGCCTATCGACGACCCATCAAAGGCAATCGACTACGCGAAAGGCTTTGCGGAGGTAGGCGTGACCCATCTTGTCCATACCCAGGGGTACGAAAGTGTGGCTGAATATCGACAGAACATCGATATTCTCGAAGAAAGAATTCGACCGGTTTTAGCAGGCTAGGGTGATCTTAGTCCATAGCGATGGCTGATATTTCAAACATAGCCCCCGGAGCATAGAGCCCGGTCACTCCATGCAGCGCACTACCCGTAGGAGTAGAATCGCCAAAGGCTTTAGTGAGCACATCTAAATTCGCATAAGTTTGTGGCACATCAGTCGTGTATATGAAGTAATGAACAACGTTAGAGAGATCCATGTCCGCTTCTTTCAGAATACGTTCCACATGGTCTATTGCCATGGCCATCTGTGCACGCATATCACCGACGTGACAAGGTTCTCCTGTCGCTTCGTCCATCGCAACTTGGCCGGAAACAAACATCATTCGGGTATAGTCTTCTATGATCTCTCCCTGAGGAACTCCAATGCTTTTGAAAAAAGGGGATATAGTGATGGGTGTTCTCTTCATGACTTACTCCTTTCCTCTATGGAAGTTTATGTCGTGTACCCTCGCAAACACTCTCTGTGTATAACAACTCAACGCTCATATGATAGTCTCCTTGCGGCGGAGGCTGCCCTCCCCTGACTGAAATCGACCGGCTGATCGAATTTGGGAACAGGTCGCAAGGCTAGAGAAACCGACTCCGGAGTCGAGCGAGCGGTTGGAGGACAAATCGAGATGTGCCCTCCATCACACGCTTACTCCGGACTGGCTTGAGATCACGCACAGGAAAGGCGCATTCTTCGGGATCGTCTGCGACAAACATGTTGGCGACTTGGCGGCCCATCTGGGTACCTAACACAATGCCATTGCCGCAGTAGGAATTCGCCGCATACAGGCCAGGGGCAAGAGAGTAGAGGTGGGGGAGAATGTCGGTATTCATCGCAATCTGGCCAAAATGGACGTAGCGCCACGCGGGAAGGGCCACCGTGGGAAAAATGCGCTTGAATTTGTTGGTAAATTGCGCGGCCACTTTTTCGGGTTCGAAAGAGGGAAAGGCAAGCGCGGCGGTACTGGTTCCAAGTCGCCCTTCCGTATCCACTCGCAGGCTAAAAATGTTTGAATAGTCAACGTCGATAAAGCCGCCATCCTTCGGCAGCAGTGCGGCGCCCTTATCAGGCAGTGGATCAGTCGCAACAAAAGCTAGGGTCCACCGAATAAAGCTGTTCTGTAGACCCGGCCATAAACCTTGCTCATACGCGTTTGTCGCCAACAAAACTCGACTGGCCAAAACTGAGCCCTTGGGGGTGAGCAGCTTCCAACGATCTCGCTGCTGCTGAAGCGACTGCACCGGGCTCTTGCTATAGACGTGGACGCCACAGCTCTGAGCAGCGCGGGCCAGTCCCCGCACGTACGATAACGGGTTGATCAAGCCGCTATTCACCACACGCATACCGTGCCTATAGCGATCGGTCGGTATCACTTCAGCCAGCTGTGCTGCGTCAAGGATTTCAATCGGATGATCGTATGCCGCCCATTCTTCGGCCTCAGTTTCGAGCGTATCTCGCATGCGGTCAGTCAGAGACGCGTAGACATGGCCCGTTGTTCGATAATCACACGCAATCTGATACCGCTGGGTGAGCTCATAAATATAGCGACCGGCTTCAGGGGCAAGGCGATTGAGCCGTTGTCCGCGCTCCTCACCGAACCATGTGACGATTTGCGACGGTGGTGTATGGAACCACCAGTTTGGACACACCCAGCCGGCACTGCGTCCTGACGCTCCCCAGCCGGGCTGGCCTGCGTCTAATAGTGCGACGCTCTTACCCGCAGCGGCCAGATGGAGAGCTGCAGAGCAGCCCGTGTATCCAGCCCCGACAACGGCAACCTCGACATCGACGTCTCCATCAAGCTGCCGGACATCTGGTGCGGGTATCGCTGTTTCCAGCCAAACGCTTTTGTCTCGATTCTCCCATGCTGAGATATCCATAGGTGCGCTCCAAAAAAGCTATAGCGATACTCACTGCATCCGCCACACCCAATGTGCCTCGCGACGATGTAACTGTGACTCCCGTTCGGCCAATAGAAGTGTATTGCACGGCATGCCGGCCGTTGCCGTTCTTCGCTTGCTGTCGTCCCTGTTCTTCACGTTTGCTAAAGCAGTGTCAAGCTCAGGAACAACTCTCCCCTAGCAATGGGATATCTTCCGCAGTATTTTCTATTCATTCAAATTGATCAGAGTATCCTATGCGAACGAGTCAAGACAGCATTCTTACCACCCACGTTGGCAGCTTGCCGCTTGGGACGTCCTAAAAACAGTCCAGAGAGCGTTTCACCTCTCGTCTCAGGCCGCTGCTGTGTCGTCCGTTACAGGAGGGACGCCACAGTGATAGGGAATGAGGAGCACGGTATCAATTGTGGTTTGACAGTCCGCGTAAGAGGGGAGCATGGTGATGGGAGACCTGACCGGAAAAGTCGGCATCGTGACGGGGGCGTCGCGGGGCATAGGCCGAGCCGTTGCCGAGCGTCTCGCTCGGGATGGGGCCAAGGTGGTCGTGAACGCGAATACGAGCATGCAGCAGGCCCATGAGGTTGTCACAAAGCATGTTCGTCATCGGGGAGGGACTGGCATGGAGCAGGGATGTTACCTGAAACCGAGCGACACGACCGAACTCGAAGTATCAGGGCCCGGCACACTGCGCCAGACGATGGGTCCCAAACAAACCGTGCGCTGGATGCCTGAAGCGCGCAAACTCTGAGGAGGAAACCAATGGGTAAACGAGTACGCCGGGTCCTTACCGGCCACAATGCCGACAACAAGTCCTACATCATGGAGGACGGTCCCGCGCCGAACCACATGGAGATGGGCTCGATGGCCGGTCTCCTGGTCACCGATATCTGGGAAACAACCACCATGCCGGCGGACAATAGCGGCAGTGCCGATAACGCCGACCGCCCCATTCGCCTCGAGCCGCCGCCGAACGGCACTATCTGCCGCGTGGTTGAATTTCCACCGGACTCGACGTGGAAGAACGAGGCCTCCAGTCTCGAAGGGTTCGATTCCATCGGCGCCGGTCACGCGGTCAGTAGTAACAGCGACGATCCAATGATGCACGTCACGACCACCACGGACTACGCCATCGTCCTCGAGGGCGAAGTGTGGGCCGTGATGGACGAAGGCGAGACCTGCCTCAAGGCCGGCGATATCCTGGTCCAGCGCGGCACGATGCATTCGTGGTCGGTACGAACGGATCAGACCGCGCGTGTCGCTTTCGTCCTGGTAGATGCTGCGCCCCTGCCCCATCAGAAATAGGCCGCGTGCAATTCTCCCAGCGCATCAAGAGCGCGCGACCGCGTGACGGTACCGTTTGACGAGCAACCGGACAGAAAGTGTACTCAAGAAGAGTGGCGACCAGAGCGTTCTGCCAGACGACTCTTCCTCTCCCCCCAAAGTCACCTATGAACCTCAGCCCCCGACTGGCCCAAGTGGAACGGGACCGGTTGGGGGATACGAGCCGTCTGTGTCGTGCACTTCCTGACCGGTCAGCGGTGGGTCGAATACGCTAATGCCGTGAAAATCGCTCAACGCTTTGACGTGATGGCGGTCTTTCGGTCCCACCAGATACAGGCCGCCGGGACCGATAATATGCACGGCTCCGGTGGCGGAATCGGTCACCTCAAGCGTGCCGTCTAGCACCACGTTTGCTTCCCAGTGGTGTTTGTACCACAAGTCTGCTTCCCCGCCCGCTTGCAGGCGGACCGCCGAAAAGGAGAACCCGAGCTGGTCGGCGGCGGTCAAATAGCGGGCCGTGATGGCGACACCGCTCGCGATCACCCGCTCCAGGCCCGCATTGCGAACATCGGCGAGAGTTCTGACGAACATGCGATCCTGACCTTGAGGGATGGCGCCCGTTGGGGGATAGGACCCCTCTGCATCGTGGGTCTCATTGCCTTCGAGCGGCGGGGAGAAGACACTGATGACACGCAGGTCTGAGGGGTCCTCACAGATGATGCGATGTCGGTCCTGAGGACCAACGCAATAGAGCACGTCGGGTGCTAGGGGCCAGCGTTCTCCTGTGGTCCGGTTCTCCAGGGTGGCGTTTCCCGAATACACGTAGTTGGCCTCCCAGTGGTGTTTGTACCAGACATCCAGTGATCCGACCTGCTGTGTCCGGGCTTCAGACACGCTAAACCCGAGTCTATCGGCTTTGGTGAGCAGACGGACGGCCGTCGCTTTGCCGTGGGCAATCGAGATCACTTGGCCATCGGCTTCCAGTTGGTTCATCGTACGAATCAGCATAGTGCTCCCCCTGTGATGGACTCGGTTCGAATCTATCAAATCAAAGTTTAATCGTCTTCCGTTTTGATGAGTTTTCTAAACGCTTCCCAAGGAGACACACTCGTCCGCTTGCCGAGTGTGAAGACGCACCGAGTAACGATTAATCGTCTTGACGAGCAGCTCCTGCCCCGGCATATATTTTCGAGGAGGATGGAACACCATGACGAATACGACTCAACAGCCACACAGAAACGGATCGCTCGAACACTGTGACGCCGTCATCATCGGAGCGGGCGTTGGCGGCATGTACGCCTTACACCACCTGCGCGAAATGGGCCTGTCAGTGCGCGTGTACGACGGCGCCGGCGGTATCGGCGGAACCTGGTGGTGGAACCGCTACCCCGGTGCACGGGTCGATGGTCCGGGCAGTCCTTTCTACTGCTACACCTTCTCGGAAGAGCTGGTGCGGGAGTGGGACTGGGCCGAGACCCAGCCAAGCCAAGAGCAGGTACTGGACTACCTTGAGCACGTCGCCGACCGGCTCGACCTGCGCCGCGACATCCAACTTGAGACCTGGATACGCGACGCCCGTTATGACGAAGCGGTCCAGCGCTGGACAGTTGAGACCAGCGGTGGCGAGCGGGTCTCGGCTCAGTTTTTGATCTGCGCAGTCGGTACCCTCTCGGCGGCCCACAAACCCGACTTCCCTGGACTCGACGATTTTACCGGTGAGTGCTACCACACCGGCCGCTGGCCGCAGGAACCTGTTTCTTTTGAGGGCAAACGCGTTGGCGTGATCGGGACTGGTTCCTCGGGGGTACAGGCGGTTCCTGTAATCGCCCGCGAGGCCGCACACCTGACGGTGTTCCAGCGCACACCGCAGTACAGCATCCCGGCACGTAACCGTCCCCTCGAGCCTGAGTTAATGCAGTACGCCCGCGAAAACTGGGACGAAGTCCGGGCGAAAATGAACGCCCATCCCGTAGGCATGCCGTTCGAGACCACCTCGCGCTTGGGTATCGAGGACACCCCCGAACAACGCCAAGCGCTCTACGAGGATCTGTGGCAGAAGGGCAGCTTCAACCTCCTTTTCGGCAGCTATGCCGACCTCCTGACCAATAAGGAGACCAACCGCACGCTGGCCGATTTTGTACGCGGTAAGATTCGCGAGTGCGTGAAGGACCCCGAGATTGCCGAGAAGCTGATGCCAGACTACTATCTGGGCACCAAGCGCCAGATTCTCGATAATGGCTACTACGAAACCTTCAATCGCGATAATGTCACTTTAGTAGACTTGCGCGAAGACCCAATTCAGACGGTCACTTCAACAGGTGTACGGACTGAGACCGGCGACCATCCGCTCGATATGATCGTGATGGCAACGGGCTTCGACGCCATCAGCGGCACTATGCTGCGCCTCAACCCCAAGGGGCGTGGCGGCGTCGGCCTCAAGGAGAAGTGGAGCAGTCGCTTCGATAACTACCTTGGTATGGCGATTGCCGACTTCCCCAATCTGTTTATGATCCATGGCCCAGGCTCACCCTCAGTGCTCTATAACATGCCGCTCGGTGCCGAGCGCGAGACGGAGTGGATCGGCAACTGCGTGCAATATCTACGCGAACGTGGTCTGGGTGCCATCGAGGCGACGCCGGACGCCGAGAAAGACTGGGACAAAGAGGTCAACGAACTCGCCAACGAGACGCTCTACCCCCTCACTGACTCCTGGTACACAGGCGCCAACATCCCCGGCAAGCCCCGTCAGTTCTGCGTCCACCTGGGTGGTCCGCTGTACTTTCAGCGCATCTCTGAGGCTGCCGCCAAGGGCTACGAGGGGTTCGTGTTTGAGGAGGAGAACAACGTAGACGTCTCCGCCGCGTCCTGAGCGCCTCAGAACATCGACCCGGGCGCTACCCTATACCGATCCGCTTTTGTGGAAGGGCGTCTTGGATTCAACCGGTTAGGAGTACAGGGACCCGCGCCCTTTTCTAAACCTCAAAGCGTGCCTGCATCCGCTCCCACCACTTGCCCAAAGACGGAGCAGAATCAAACAGCGGTTCGTCGCTGACTCGGGTGATCCAGATGAAGGTGCCGAAAAGACAGAAATCAGCATAGGTTAAAATCTCAAACAGATATTCGTGCCCTAAAGCGACGGCCTCAATGTCGGCGAGAGCAGATTTGAAGCGTGGACGAAATTCGTCGCGCTTGGCGGCAATATCTTCGAGCGTTGCGCCCAGCCGCGCCTCAAAGGTTTCACGGAAATAGGCGCGGTCGACCGGCTCGATCTTTTCAAAGACGTCGTACACTACGACCGGAAAGAACGCTGGATGCAGCGTGGTGTCGACATACATATTAAAAAACCGGCAGGCCTTTTTCATGCCAAGGACAGGAAAGAGCTTGGGCTCTGGGTGCTGCTCTTCCAAATACTCTGCGATTTTCCACGAATCGGAAACAACCGTGCTGTTATCTTTGATGACCGGCACACGATCCTGGTTGGAGAAAGTCAGCTTGTCTTTATCACAAAACCGAATTGGTACAGTGGTATAATCCAGGTTCTTATAACGCAGCGCGGCTTTGGTACGGGCACAGAATGGACTGCAGCGCAGGTCATTTGCTCCAGTGAGATCATAGACTTCGATCATTGGGTTTCCCCTCTCTCGTATCTCTAGCGCTTTTCGTCATTGCCAAAAAAAGAGAAGAAGTCAAGGAGAAGGGTGGTGGTACAGGTGTACCACCGCCCGTTCGCATTTGCCTGTGTAAATTTGTACTCTACAATCATAATTTGGTCGCAGACAGCTTCCTTGGGGGACGGTGTGAGACGGCAAGGAGTTGCAGCGGGTACGGGTTGTGTGCGGCGGCCTCATTGTCGTTCGAAGGGACGGGGCCTCTCATGCGATTGCATGAATTGAATGATCCGGAGGGGAGAGACTGATGAACAGGAAACATGATGCAGGGGTCGCGAAGCACATCGGTACGTACAGCGATGCGGTAGAGATTGATTCCGCACAACGCATTATCTATGTGTCCGGTACCCCCGGTATTGACGCGGACAGTGGCCACTTGCCGGACGACTTCGCCGAGCAAGCGGACCTCGCCTGGCGCAACGTCGTGAACATTCTCAAGCGGGCGGATATGGGTGTTAAAGATATCGTCAAACTGACCCAGCATCTTATTCGGCGGGAAGACTTGAAAATCTATCGAGAAATACGATCACGGTATTTGGGGACGTGCGCTCCAGCCTCAATGCTCACCCTCCTCCCCGGTCTCGTTTGGCCGAATATGCTGATCGAGTTGGAGGTCGTGGCCGCGAAATGAAGCCAGGAGAGCACTGTCAAGTTATCGAAACGAAGCACGAACCTCACGTAGTGTGAGATCAGTTGAGGCGTCTCCTTGCACTACACCCCCAACCAATACAGTCCAATGAGGATGACACAGACCGAGACGGCCCACACTTCAAACGCCATGCGTAGTGGCCAGGGCGCCGTTCTGAGTTCCATGAAATCAAGAAAGACGAAACGGATTTTGACAAAGGTGATAATCAAAATGGCGGCGGTCGCGTAGTGAGATTTCTCCCCAAAACCGAATCCATGCCCAAACTGCCACGACAGTCCCGTCGCCACTAGCAAGCCGACCCAAATACCGGTCACTCTGGATTGAAGCGAAGCTGCCATGAGTTACCGCATCAGATATAGCAGCGCGAAGAGCGCGATCCACAAGATGTCCACGAGGTGCCAAAAACACGCCCCGCTTTCGAGCACGCCTACGCCTTGAGCATCAAATTTCGCATCGCGCACGAACTGCCAGAGGAAAACCAGCACGCCAATCCCGATCACCATGTGCAGCAGGTGAATACCCGTCATCAGGTAGTAGTACATAAAGAAATTGTTCGTCTCTATCGTCAAATCGGCGGCAATCTTTTCGCCCCATTCAAAGTATTTGATGACGACGAAACCAATACCGCAAAGGATTGCCAACACGAAACAGCCGCGGGCCCGCGAAAGCTGGCCTGCCCGAGCGCCGTGAACGGCGAGTGCAACGAGCCAAGAGCTCGTCAACAGCAGCACGGTGTTGAGCAGCCCGAGGGTTTGGTTGAGCAGTTGCTGCTGTTCGACGAATAACGCGACTTCGTGCGATCGATCGTAGACAAAGACCGAGAACAACAGAGAAAAGACCAGGATGTCGCCGATGATGAACATCCACACGCCGGTTTCGCCGGGCAGGTGCGGCTTGACCGAGTCCGGCAGCGCGGAAGTTGAAGACATTAATGAGTCGTCTTTCTAGGCGGCCGCCGCCGGTTCAGATTGTGCCTGCTGTTTTATCGTGCCCATAAGGATGAAAGGCATCGCGATGTACCAGGTAAAAAAGACCAGAAAGGGGACCCACCAGACAAACAAGCCATCCCAGGCGAAAGGCCCCGTCTTGAAAAAGGTTAAAAGCCCACCAGGAACAAACAGCACCGCCACCCAGAGATTATAGTACCCGACCCAACGCGGAAATATCGGCTCGGCCTGCTTATCACTCAAGATACACAGGCCGAGGGCAATGTTCTGGATGATGAACGGCGCGAAGGTCATTAACAGCGTGATCCAACCAATATCGTTCAACATCCGGGTCAGCTCGGGATCGTGATCAGGCCGGAATGCCGCCCCCGTCCAAAACACGGCTGAAAACACAAACACCAGCGTGGTGACACAGCCGGCGCCAAGTTGCGTGTACGTAAATACGGGGACGAGATCGCCTTCGATACGTTTCATCTGCATGGACAGCGCCGCAGCGAACGAACAAATAAATCCGGCACTGCTCATAATCAGCAAAATCCCGAAGCGCATGGGCAGGGTGTTTTCGCGATAGATCGTCGCAACTTCTTCGGCGCTGAGGTTCGGCGAAATCGGCGGAATGAAATTCGCGAACAAAAATCCGGCCAGACAAATCGCGGCGAACCCTATCGCGGACCAGGCACAAATCAGTTGGTTTCGAATGTTCATATCTCCTCCTCCTGAATTTGAGTTGATGTTCGAGTTTTAGATCATGCGGTTGCAAGTCTCAACACGTCCTGGCCTGACGCGCTTCGTCGGTCGTCACGGTGAGATGGAACAACTTCAGGCGGCGCTGGAGCAAGCGAAGGCCGGGCACGGCCAGCTTGTGGGGGTGATGGGGGAACCGGGGTGAGGGAAGTCGCGGCTATTCCATGAATTTGTCGAGGCGTGTTGCCATACGCCCTCAGGCGCGTTATGAACCCAGCGTAGAAATCGCAGTGGTACGACCTAAAAAAACAGCAAACTCACCTGACTACCGGGCCATCATCTGCGCCGTCGGCCAAGCCTTGTTCGCTGAGCGCGGTTTCGCCGGCACGACTATCCGCGAGATTGCCAAACAGGCGGGTGTCAATTCGGGCCTGCTGTACCACTATTACTCCAACAAAGAAACGTTGTATCTGTCGCTGCTGGAAACGGCCGTCAGCGAAATCGTTGTGCAAGTCGAAAACATTGCCGCCAGTCCGGACACCCCGGAGGAAAAACTCCACCAGATTGTCCAGGCGTGGCTCGCATACTACCAGGCCCATCCACAGAGTTTTCTCCTCATCCAGCGAGCAGTTAATGAACACAGCCCTACAGCACAAGCTCTAGCTCAACATTGGTTTTCGCGTTGCTTCACCGCCATTGACGCCATCACCACCGAAGGCGTCCAACATGGGCTTTTCAGACCGCTGCCGCCCGCCCTCTTGTCATTTGCCATTGAGGGGCTCCTAGAGCATGCCGTGCATATCCATAAGCTCATAGGGGACATTAGCCCAGAGCTGTCTGGTGCCTCCCTACTGGACGAACTGGCAAATCTGGTCCTAACCCTATTGCGGGCCGATACCCCCAAGCGAAACGTTCCTGTTCGCCGTGGTAAGAAGCGTCCACCGAGGCTTCACTGAGCTGCTCTTTCAGATCGTCCAACCCCTCCTCGCCTTACGCCGATAGCGAAAGACTACCAAAACAAGTCTTGACTTAACTAATCATTTGATGCATTATGTCGATAATTCATCGTATGATTAGTTATAACCCCCAGGGAGGGAAAGGAGAACAGGATGAACGAACAAGAGGTAAATGAAGTTATGGAACTCGAGCGCAAATTGTATCGGCTGTACCAGTCCGGGGATGTCGACGAGATGATAGATCACCTTATGGAGAACGCCCGAGTGTGCCCGCCCGGCTCCGAATCTATTGTCGGGAGAGACAACCAACGGGTGCTCTTCAAAGAACTCGCCCAAATGGACGGCTTCGAGCTGTTCTGGGAACCGCTCGAGGCACAGGTGAGCGCGTCTCACGACATGGCTTACGTGTATGGATTGGTCAGATGGAAAATGCCGGGGAGCGCTGAAGAAGTGGGGAAGTATGTCTCCGTCTGGATGAAGGAGAACGGCGAATGGCGGAACGCCGTAGAAATCCGCAATTCCAACAGCTAGAGGAACAATACTTGTTGGAAATGGACGAATAAGACACCGCTGTTGTCGCATCCTTAGGTAACACGACGGTGGCGTAGGCATTTTCAAGTGGACTTCTAGTACGCCTGACGCCTTTTTCTTTTTTCTCCTCATTGCTACTCTGAGCGCTTCGTCGCATACCACAGGGCCGAGATACAATCATGGCAACAACATTCGTGTCGGAAAAGCTCTGTGTTTGCGGGGAAGTCGATACGAACGGAACTGCATTCGCACTGAATAGTCGCCATAGCTTTTCCCGTGGGTTAGCCTTTCGAATCTGGCAAACCGGCACCTAACGACAATTTTACTGCGAGTCACGCAAGACTCAGTCCTCCTTTTTGGACATGAAAGCCGCAAAGACGCTTTCGTAATCCGGATGCCAGCGCGAGAGCGCCGGGCGATTCTCGGTCATATCACCCGCCGCCCACTCGATGCGCCGGTGGTCGATCTCGGGCGTTACATCATTGTCTGGACACAGCACGTAAAAGTCGCCACGGTCCATCGCTGCAAGCAGATAGTCCGCCACCTGCTCGGGCATCCAGGCACCGGGGGGCTTTTCCTGCACGAATCGCTTTGTCAATCCTGTGTACGTAAAGCCCGGAATCAGGAGGTGCGCTGTGACTCGGCAGCCGTCGACAAGGCGGAGTTGATGGGCAAGGCTCTCAGTCAAGCTCTTGATACCGGCCTTGGATACATTGTACGCCGCATCGCCGGGTGGATTGGTGATGCCCTGCTTCGATCCCGTATTGACGATCGCGCAAGGGGTGCCCTGGTCGATCATTCCCTGGGTGAAGACCTGGAGCCCGTGAATCACGCCCCAGAGGTTCACGCTGAGCGCTCTCTGCCAGCCCTCGTAGTGCTCCCAGGGGGTGCCGCCTCCGCGCGCGCCGGCATTGTTCATCAGCACGGCAACCTCGCCGAACCGATCGAGCACGGCGTCTCGAAGAGCCTGCACGGATTCAAGGCGAGCCACATCGACTGGGGCTGCCAGGATCGCGTCCGCACCTCGCGCGCTCTGCTTTGCGAGGATGTCGGTCGCGGAGCTGAGCTTCTCCTCGTCCTGGTCCGCGATACACACGTTCAAGCCCAACGCTACAAGGCGCTCAGCCGTGGCAAGACCAATGCCACTGGCGCCGCCGGTGATCACCGCCGTACGGTTTGGAGTTAAAGCGGAATGTGTCATTCGGGGGATCCTCCTTGGGTTCAGCGAAACACCTTCTTCGCCACCTAACGAGCATTCTACTGCCTATACGTGTATCTACATCTATCTGCTCTTCTCATCTACTATTCTACTTTCTCATTCCAATGCCATGACAGCGACCTCTTCCCGCAGCATTTTTTCCTACTACTGCGGAAGGAGTCCCATGAGTCGAGTCTGACCCTATATGTCAGCGTGTCGCACCCTCGGCGACATCGGGCAACAGGCTTCGGCCCGCTTACCCAGAGACGTTTTGATTGAGATGGTCGCGGAGTGTGTCGCCGGTGTATTCGCGCCGGTGCCGCCCGCGCTTCTGCAAGATGGGTACGACCTCGTCAACGAATTCTTTGAAGTTGTTCGGCATGACTGTCGGTGTGATGTTAAAGCCGTCGCCGCCGGTTTCATCGAGTATGGCTTCCATCTGGTCGGCGACCTGTTCAGGCGTCCCAACAAGCTGCGGGCAGCCAATCGTTGCGCCGTAGATTTTCCCGACTTCGCGCATGGTCAGTTTGTCTTTGCCCAAGTCGCCGGCCTTATACATCTTGGTAAAAATATCCAGTAAGCCCTGGATGCCTTCGACCTCGATGTCTTCAATCGGCTCATCAAGGTCGTACTGCGACAAATCGTGGTTGGAGTGCCCGGAAAGGAGCGCGAGGCCACCTTCATACGGGACCAATTCATTAAACTCTCGCTGCCTGCGCTTCGCCTCCGCGCCGACCCAGGAGTTATTCTTTCCGCAACTGCTCGCCAGTCCCGATGTGATCGCCCTCGTCGCTGAGGAAGGGGAGACGCCCCGTGGGAGAGCGGGTAGCAGGAGAGGGTTGCGCTGTGTTAAAGACAGAACGTGTTAAAGACGGAATAAAGGAGGGGACATAATGGCGAGCTATCCGGTGATATCGTCAGATGACCATGTGTTTGAGCCAGCGGATTTGTGGACGAGTCGGCTCGATAAGCCATTCCGCGATCGCGCACCCCACGTGATTCATCGCGACGAGGATGACACCGACTGGTGGGTATGCGACGGCCTCGTGGGCCTCAGCGGCGGGTCAGGTGGCTCACTGTTGGGCAAGCGCTTTGATGAATCGCCCGACAAGCTGAGTTTTGCCGATAAGATCGAGAATGTCCGGCCCGGGGCGTATCTGCCCGAAGAACGCCTCAAAGATATGGATGCCGACGGCATCGACCTGGCGCTGGTGTATCCCACGCAAGGGCTGCTGCTGTACAGCGTGCCAGATAGCACCCTCCTCACCGCCTTATGCAAAGCCTACAACGACTGGCTCGTTGAGTTTTGTGGCGGGTCGGCGGGCCGGATCAAAGGGATCGCGATGTTGGATATCGACGACATCGGGTCGGCGATCCGGGAGATCGAGCGGTGCGCGAAACTGGGCCTCGTCGGGGCGATGATCTCGGTGTATCCGGCCGAGGAGAACTCATACGATCGACCTGAATACGAGCCGTTCTGGTCGGCGGCGGAAGATTTACGTATTCCGCTCAGCCTCCATATTGTGACCAACCGGCCGGCCGCGCAGACCGGCCAAGGCGATGGGGCACTCCGGTCACTGGACGGGCCGATTGATTTCGCGGCCCTGGCGAATGCGGATCACTGGGTGCGGATGTCCTTAGCCCGAATGATTCTGAGTGGGGTCTTTGAACGCCATCCGCGGCTACAAGTCGGCTCGATTGAACAAGAAGTCTCGTGGGCGCCGCACTTCATCGAACGCCTCGACTACACCTATACGCAGCGCCCCCAAAGTGGCGGGTATCGGTTTGGGGAAACGATGCTCCCCAGCGATTACTTCCGTCGCAACGTCTTCATCAGCTTTCAAGAAGATGCGGTGGGCTTGCGGGAGCGGCAGTTCATTGGGGTGGACAATCTCCTGTGGGGGTCGGACTATCCGCATGCCGAGTCGACGTTTCCGCGCTCGCAACAGATCCTGACGGAGATCTTGGCCGACTGCACGGAGGAGGAGAAGGCGAAAATCGTGGGTGGGAACACGGCTCGCATTTACAACCTCGGCTAAGGGATGATTAACAAAGACCAAGTAAGAGAGCAGGTGGAAGGTCCTTGAATTCCCCATGCAAGGTCGCGCAGGTGAACACGCGGACCTTGCCTTCGTCGATCGGGACGGACCAGAAGATCGCGCCGGCCGGCCAGATCGGCGGGTGGGGCGCAAAATAAATATAGCCCGGTACATGCATGTCCCAACCCGATGCGTAGTGCGAGCCGCGGTGAGCCGGCCCGGCAGCGCTAGCGCTACGGAGCTTCATCATTGGTTTTGGCACGACACCCAAGCGTCCGACATCTTGCGCGAGATTGGCGATCGACTCTCCACGATGGACGATCCGAGCCTGAAGTTCACTGGCGAGTTTTTTGTGGTGCCGAGAGCCGAAGCTTAAGAAAATTGGGATGGCACGCTGCCGGCTTTGAGTCTATGGTGAACCGACTTTGATATCGAATTCACCCACCTACCGAGGAGGAGCATCATGGCCCAGCCCGCATATGAGGTAATCGACGCGATTGGAAATCTGAGCCCTGCAGAAAACAAGACCCGTTATCGCAAGCTTTACATCGAAGAACTGTGGAACGCCGGCAATCTGGATATTGTCGATGAAATCATTCATGACGAGGTGGCCTACCATCAGCCGAGCTTCGAGGGTGACACCCGTAAGGCGGCTCTGCCGGGCATCATCCAGGCATTTCACAAGGCCTTTCCGGCAGGCAATTTCACCTTCACGATCGAAGAGCTCGTGGCGGAGGATGACTGGGTGTGCGCCTGGCTTTCGTTCGTGGGTAATCAGAAAGATGAGTTTTGCGGAGTGCCTTCGACCGGCAAAACCCTGAAATTCACCGTTCTCGGCTTTTACCGATTCAAGGAAGGCAAGGTTATCGAATGCCGCAAGCACAACGTCGGCGACAATATCGACTTCGTCACCGCGATGGGAATTAGGGGGCAGCTCGGCAGCTAATACTGTCGCGCGGCGATAGCCTGCGCGTGATGGACGATCCGAGCCTAGGGAAATAGGGTCAGACTCGACTTATCTCTCTACAGTTCCTTAACTATCATTACCCGACTCTGCCCCAACACAGATATTCAACTTACTACCTTTCGGTTTCGCCTGCCCGTACGGCCGCTTGCCGTCTCAGAGAAGGCGGGCCTGTCGATAACCGCGCTTCATCCGTGGGTACGAAAGCGCCGCCGACTTTATCCAGCAGAATCTGTGCGTTCATTTCGATGCCTTCGCCGCCCGCGGCTTTCATCGAGGGAAAGTGGTCGAGCAAATTCTCCGCAGCGCCCCGGTAAACGTGCGATGGATCGCCAGGCCAGGGCGGTAATGCCGCAATTTGTTCTGCATTGAGGTCCTTCAGGAAATGCCGGGCCTGCGGCTTCATCCGGACAATGTTCGTCAGGCCTTCGAATTCTTTGTACGCGGCTACCTGTGACACGAGAATCCTTTTCTCGTAGAACGGATGGTCGCCGAACAGCACTGTCCAGCACGCTTTGCAATAGAAACGGGTGGTATCAGCCGACTCATAATTCATGAATGCGCCCAGTTTCTCTTCGCCCGCCATGATACGAAAGGCGTTCGGCAGCCAGCAGCAGTCCGCACAGAGATTGTGTGGATATTCCGGGCCGCCGCGCTTCGTCGCATACCACAGGGCCGAGATGCAATCATGGCAACAACATTCGTGTCGGAAAAGCTCTGTGTTTGCGGGGAAGTCGATACGAACGGAACTGCATTTGCACTGAATAGTCGCCATGGTTTTTCTCGTGGGTTAGCCTTTCGAACCTGGCAAACCGACACCTAACTACAATTTTACTGCGGGTCAATGTTTCTACGTCCGTAAACATTGTGGAAAGTGGTCACACTCGACGTATCCACTCAAGATTTTTTCCTACTACTGCGGAAGGAGTCCCATGAGTCGAGTCTGACCCTATATGTCAGCGTGTCGCACCCTCGGCGACATCGGGCAACAGGCTTCGGCCCGCTTACCCAGAGACGTTTTGATTGAGATGGTCGCGGAGTGTGTCGCCGGTGTATTCGCGCCGGTGCCGCCCGCGCTTCTGCAAGATGGGTACGACCTCGTCAACGAATTCTTTGAAGTTGTTCGGCATGACTGTCGGTGTGATGTTAAAGCCGTCGCCGCCGGTTTCATCGAGTATGGCTTCCATCTGGTCGGCGACCTGTTCAGGCGTCCCAACAAGCTGCGGGCAGCCAATCGTTGCGCCGTAGATTTTCCCGACTTCGCGCATGGTCAGTTTGTCTTTGCCCAAGTCGCCGGCCTTATACATCTTGGTAAAAATATCCAGTAAGCCCTGGATGCCTTCGACCTCGATGTCTTCAATCGGCTCATCAAGGTCGTACTGCGACAAATCGTGGTTGGAGTGCCCGGAAAGGAGCGCGAGGCCACCTTCATACGGGACCAATTCATTAAACTCTCGCTGCCTGCGCTTCGCCTCCGCTTCGGTCCCACCCAGGATAGTCTGAATGCCCCAGATATATTTGAGGCTGGATGGCTCTCTTCCGTTTTTCTTTAATCTTCCCCGCATATCGTTGGCAAAAGACTTCAATGCCCGCGTGGTGAGCTGCACACCAAATGCCGCCTCTGCATGCTTGGCGCAAAAGTCACGACCCGCATCCGACGCGCCCGCCTGAAAAAGTACGGGGTACCCCTGCGGCGAGGGTTCAACCGCCGAAATACCGGGGCATGAAAACCACTTGCCTTTGTGATTGATCGGGTGGACCTTGTTGGCATCAACAAACACTCCCGTCTTCTTGTCCGCTACTACCGAATCTGGCTCCCAGCTGTTCCACAGTTTGTGGCAGACCTCCATGTATTCGTCTGCACGCTTATAGCGCTCGGTGTGCGGGACCATTTTTTCCAGTCCAAGGTTCACGGCCTCGGCCACGTGGGCAGAGGTGACGATATTCCAGCCAATCCGCCCTTTGGTCAGGTGATCAAGCGTGCTCAATTTGCGCACCGCCATATACGGCTGGTAGTAGGTCAGGGAAAGGGTCACCGCGTAACCGAGCCTCTCGGTCACCGCAGCCAGCATCGGAATGACCAAGGTCGGATCGTGCATGGGAAACTGGATGGCATGGGTGAGCGCTTCGTCCATTCGATTCCGGTAATTCCCGAATGCCGCTAAGGTATCGGCAAAAAAGATTGCATCGAACTTGCCGCGTTCCAGCGTCCGCGCCACGTCCTGCCAGATTTCAGGTTTGGCAAACGAGGCGGCGACCTGGCTGTCGGGATGCAGCCAGGAGCCCACGGAATGATTCATCGGACCAAACATCACAAAACCATTCAGATGCATCAATTTTTTCACGTTTGGGCTCCTATCCTGTCATTGACGACGCTTCGGCCAGCAGCCGTTCGGCATTTTCTAACGCCTGTTCCGCGTTGGCCTGCCAGCGATCAAGGGCCGTCTTCATGCGCGGTTCACTCAGGTGATTTTCCATGCCGCGGGTGAGATTCAGACGCGAGCTTGCCTGCCACGCCGTTATGTCCGGCTCGGTCGCATGCAGCGCGGAAGTCTTGAGCATACCGTGCACAAACCGGACCCAATCGAGCGGGACGTCGACCTGGGCGACGGGTGGGCAGAGCCGGTTCTTCTCGGCATCGTCGCGTCCGGTGGACTCGATAAACCCGAGCATGGCCGCGTAATACGTCTGGACCGCGCCAATGAGTGATTGAATCACAATGCGGCCCGGCTCGAAAATCGGCCGGACGGGTCGCTTGTGGTAGCCGCAGGCCGTGCAATCAACATGCACGTGGCCGCGCTCAGTCGGAATCTCCCCTTTCTCCAGG
The DNA here is from genome assembly GCA_965243855.1 of uncultured Binatia bacterium (SeqCode). GTDB lineage: Bacteria > Desulfobacterota > Binatia > Bin18 > Bin18 > Bin18. The sequence goes on from CBDEWE010000003.1 coordinate 2,740,864, forward strand.
ATGATGCGGTCGGCGCCCAGACTTTGCACGCGCCCCAGGCGTACCACGTTTTCGATCTGCATCAACGCTTCGCGTTCGGCGGCGTTCAGGATGGCGCCCCGAAACATGGTCGGCATGATCTGCGGCTCGAAGCGTTGCAGTTGGCCGCACGCTTCGAGCCGGGGCCAAAGCGCATCTGCCGTCTCGGCCTGGGCGAGGGCCTCGACGCCAAGCGATAATCCGTTGACGGTCTCGGTGACCAGATCGAGCGGCTGGAGCGTCATGCGGTCCAGCAACCAGGCTTCGCGGGGTCTAATCCACCTGATCCTGTCGGGCTCTTCGCCGTTGTCGAGCAGCCAGTTGCAGGCATCCATAGCGGTCTTGCCTGCTCCAATGATGGTGTAGCCGGTCGGACGCTCAGCCAGATTGGTCAGCTCACCGAGGGGAATGAATGTGACATCCGGGTCAACCGTGAACGACGGCGTATGCGTTGCCGGGACCGTCACGTCGAGATAGGTCGTATCCACAATCTTGCGGCGCACGCGCACCGTCGTGCTGGCGCCAGTCACGCGTGAGGTGAACACGTGCGCGTTTGCCCAGTCCCCAACGTAGTCACACATACCAAAGAAGCGCACCTGTCCCGGCGGCAGCAGCACCTCGTCGAGCACCCGCTGGTAATAGGCACAGATCTCCACGGCCGTCGAGCGCTCATAGAATCCTGCGTTCGGACCGGTTTGGTCGATCGAATCCGTGCCCAGCATCCGCGAGTTAACCCCGTAGCAGGCCGAGGCGTGGTGAATGCGCACGAACGGGTAGGCATCGTTCCAATGACCGCCCGGACAGTGGCGCCGATCGACCATCACGATGTCCGCATCACATTCAGCGATGAGCGCATCGGCAAACGCCATACCGGAAGCCCCGGCTCCGACGATAAGATAGTCCGTCTCAATCTCGCTCAGGATCACGTTTCTTTCTTATCATTCAGGCTTCGGCGAGCGTCTCCTCTGCCCTCACCCGCCGCGCTCGAGGTTCGACTTCGGCCGCCTGCAGGCGTTCTGCCTGCCACGCTTTCTTCAACATTTGCCGAAATTTGATGACCGCGACGTCAGTCTGCGAGAGGTGTTCGCGGCGCCAGTCCGACAGCGTCCCCTGCCCCATGACCATCGCCCGATCCGGTCCGATGTTGCAGTGGTAAATATTGTTCGGCAGCCCCCATTTGCGCCAATGTACCGACTGCATGATCCACGCGCGGGCACGGTCCTTGAATTCGCCATGGAAGGTCGCGCACGTGAACACGCGGACCTTGCCTTCGTCGATCGGGACGGACCAGAAGATCGCGCCGGCCGGCCAGATCGGCGGATGCGGTGCAAAATAAATATAGCCCGGTACATGCATGTCCCAACCCGATGCGTAGTGCGAGCCGCGGTGAGCCGGCCCGGTCGTCTCCATGCCAACTTCCAAGCCGCCGCACTCAAGTTCGAGTCCGTAATGTTTTCCGTACCGTGCCTGGTCGAGAAACTGCGAACAGCGCGCGTGCGCGAAACAGGCATGCGCCGCATCGGCGTTGTTGTCGATTGAATTCAGATAATTGCAGTCCCAGTCCCAATGTATGAACCACGGCCAAGAGCCCGACATTGCCTGGGCGACGTGCGGAATATTATCGTCGAGGTCGGGCACCTTGTCGGGGTCGCCCATATAAGCCCAGATCACATGATGTCTTTCCAGCGCCGGATAGGCGCGTGTTCGTGTCTTGCGCGGTAACGGGCTGTCCGGACCTTCCGCGAGCGCTGCCACGCATTGGCCGGTGCCATCGAACGTCCAACCGTGGTACGGGCAACTGACCGTGCCGGGTGCATGCAGGTTGACCCAACCTTGCGACAAGCGCGCCAAGCGATGCGGGCAGACGTCGCTCAACGCGCGAGGCGAGCCATCCTCGTCGCGAAATACGACGAGGTCCTCACCCAGTAAACGGGACGATTGCAGCTGATTTTCTCGCAGGTCCTTCGCCGGCATCACGGGATACCAGAAATTGCGCAGGCCTTTGTAGGGGACATCATCCGGGATGTCTTTGGGCAGTTCCTGCAGATGCGGCGGGCACCGATCTGCCCAACGCTTCCAACGCCTCAGATCGGAATGCGGCGCCAGCGAAGAAAGCGCCGCCCTGAACGTACTTTTTGATTCACACCGTATGAGTTCGCGTCGATTTCTCTCGACGTTACGCGCGCGCCACCAGTCCCCGATCGTCGTTGACATGGATATTCCCCCGTTTCGACGTGCGAATGAATGTCGCGTCAGCGTATAAGATGAACCGAGCGCTAACAACGGGTTAGAGGCTCTTATTTGGAATATGCGGATCTGGATTTACGGCGCGATATTTTTCCGATATTTTTCCACCCGTCGCGTCTGGTAAACGAGTGATCAAGGACATCGGCGCATAGTCCGACGGGAGGGGAATCGCCATGCCAGGGACTGATTTGCGCACGATCGATCAGAAACTGATCGACGCGGATTTCTTTAGCGACCAGGATGCCGTCTACGAGCTGTTCACGCAGATGCGGCGGGACGACCCCATCCACTGGACCGTGCGCGACGATGGCGTTGGCTTCTGGTCGGTCTTCAAGCACGCGGAATGCCGGGCGGTCCTGGACGATGCGGTGCTCTTCAACACCGGAACGACAGGGCAGATGCCGCCGTTCGCCGCAGAGCTCGACATCGTGTCTAAGAAGGGTTTCGGCGTCGGCGAGAGCATCTTGACGACCGACCCGCCACGGCACACGAAAGTGCGGGCGGTCTTCGAAGGGCCATTCAAACCGAAAGCGATGCTGGATTACACCGATCGTTGCACCGAAATCATCAGGGGCATCTTCGACAATCTGCCGGCTTCGGGCGAGTGCGATCTCGTCGCCGATATCGGCGCCCGGATCCCGATGGCCGTGATCTCCGACATCCTGAAAGTGCCGGAAGAGGATTGGGTGAGAATCCTGAGCTGGGGAAAGATGTCCCACCAGGGCTTCAATCATGACGCCGAGACATCGTTGCAGGGATTCAACAACATGACCCAGTATTGCCTCGGCTTGTCTAACGAGCGCCGGGGCTGCCCGATGGACGATCCACTCGCACTGCTCGCCAACGCCGAGGTAGATGGGAAGCCCCTGTCGGACGCGGAGGTCGGCAGGAACGGCATGCTGATGCTCGTCGCGGGTTTTGAAACCACACGGAACGCGTTTGCCGGCGGCGTGCAGACGCTACTCGAGCATCCAGCTCAAATGCAGTATCTGCGCGAGAATCCAAAGGGTATGCGCCGCGCGGTAGAAGAAGTCGTGCGCTGGACGAACGCGGCCGTTGCCTTCAGACGGATGGCGACCGTGGATACGGAACTCGGTGGCAAACAGATCAAAAAGGGCGACAATATCGTAGTCTGGTTCCCATCGGCGAACCGCGACGAGGATGTGTTCGAGAACGCCGACGTTTTCGACATCACGCGCCATCCGAATCCGCACATTGGCTTCGCTGCCGGCGCGCACTTCTGTGCCGGCGCCCCGCTCGCCAAGCTCGAACTCGAGATAGCACTGCAGGAAGTGCTCGATCGTTACGACGGCATCGAAGTCATCGGGCCCGTTGAGTATATTCCGTCGAACTACGTATTCGGTCTCGCGACCATGCCCGTGCGACTGAAGCGGAAAGCGGCCGCGTAGGTCACCGTCGCCGGAGTCCTCTCAGAAAAGTTCTCAAACAGTGTAATATATGTAGTCGGGAAACTTTGCAGATTCCTTTGGTAGCCCTCACCGCATGGGAGTCCGACGCCGATATCATAAAGCGCTCTCAGGGTTAAAGCCGGAAAGGGAATAGCTGTGAATAAAATGATGCACCTGACGGGTTTTATGGTTCACTGCCCGGCACCCCACACTCTGATGTCGTGGATATATCCACGAGAGAAGACGCGGCATTACTGGTATGAGCCTGAGTATTGGCAGACCATTGCCCGCACCCTGGAGCGGGGTAAGTTTGATATGTTCTTTTTTGCCGACCAGCTAGCCGCCTATGATGTCTACAAAGGCGGCATGGAGCCCACTCTCCGTTATGCTCTTCAGTTTCCCATCCACGACCCGGTTGTTTTGGTCCCCGCCTTGTCGACGGTCACCGAAAAACTCGGGTTTGCCATTACCATGTCCGTCACTTATTACGCTCCCTACATGTTGGTTCGGAAGCTCTCTACGCTAGACCATCTGACAAAAGGCCGCGTCGGCTGGAACATTGTCACCTCCTTTCACGGAAACGAAGCTCGGAACTTGGGCCTGGAGATGGTCCTTCCTCATGATGAGCGGTATGAGCGAGCCGAAGAGTACATGGAGGTGTGTTATCAGCTGTGGAACAGTTGGGACTCGGACGCAGTGGTAATGGACATGGAGAGGGGAGTGTTTGCTGATCCAACTAAGGTCCGGAAGATAGACTTTAAGGGTAGATGGTTTCAGTGTACGGGACCGTCGAGTGTCATGCCTTCACCGCAAGGCCATCCAGTGCTCATCCAGGCCGGCGCATCGGGCCGAGGCCGGGAGTTTGCCGCCAAACACGCGGAGTGCATTTTCGGGCTGCAACGCACCCCCCAAGCGATGCGTGCGTTTGCCGACGACATGCGGGCTCGGGCTAAAAAGTACGGTCGCAAACCTGAAGACATCAAAATTCTCTGGGGGGTGATTCCTATTGTGGGGAAGACAGAAGAGGAGGCCAAGGCAAAAAAGCGGGCCAGTCTTGAACGCATTCCGATTGAGGCCGGGCTAGCACTGATGTCGGGTCATTTCAATTACGATCTGTCACAGCTGGATTTGGACCAGCCATTTGAGAACCTTGAAGTGCCAGGTATCCAGGGCATGGTAGAGATCTTCACTCAGCAGCCCGGGAAAAAACCAACGTTGCGGGAGGTAGCCACCATCTATGGAGCAGGGATAGCTATGCCGCATCTTATAGGTACGTCGGAGCAGGTGGCCGACCAGCTAGCCTACTTGCACAAGGAAGGTGGGGGCGATGGGTTCCAATTCAGCCCGGCCTACTATGGGCCGGATTACTTTGAAGAGATAGTAGACTTGCTCATTCCGGTGTTGCAGAAGCGGGGATTGTTTCGGAAGGAGTATGAAGGCGGAATCCTGCGGGAGCATTTGCAGCAGTATTAGGACCACAACGACGATTTGGAGTTCTTCCGGGTCGAGTTGTTCAGATAAAGCTGTGGAACCGACGAGGTCGCAGAACATCACGGTCAGTTGACACCGTTCTCCAGACGGTGTGGCTGGCTCGTGGGGGTGAAGGTTAGGGGCATATACCGGGGTGCCCGAACAAAGCTGCCGACTTCCTGCGGGATATGACCGTCGGCGAATGCAATGTCGTCCATGGCGTCGAGGAGTTGATTGGTCGCCGTCTCCGCTTCCATGGCCGCGAGGTACGTCCCGATGCAGAAGTGACGACCAAGTGAGAACGTCATGTGGTTGGCGGCGCCGGTAAATTCCCTATCGGTTTGCAAATCATCACGGAAAATATTGAAGGTATCCGGTTCGGAGAATTTCCGTGGGTCCCTATTCGCTACGGCCAGCAGCAGGGTTACCGTCGAGCCGGCGGGGACCGTCACGCCATGGAACTCGACATCCTCCGATACCTGGCGCATGATCATCAGCACTGCGGCCGTGTGGCGGAGGGACTCGGCGAAGGCGGTCTTGACCAAACTGCGATCCTCGCGCACCGCTTGCAGTTGATCGGGGTTTTCCAGGAGACGGAGCCACATGTTCGATATCTGCAAGTCTGTTGACTCGCTGCCGGCAACGAGGAGGAAGCTGATATACGACTTGATATCGATGTCGGACATCCTTTCTCCGTTGATTTCGGCATGCACGATTTGGCTGATCAGATCGTCACGCGGGTTTTCCTTACGATCTTGGATGAGTGGCATCATGTACGCCTTCAACTCATCATGCGTGCGGAGTCCCGCCGCAGTGAGGTCGGGGTCGCCTGTCGTATTGGTAAAGTAGTCGTGGATATCGTTATACCAGCGATGGAACTTCCCCTTGTCTTGCGGGTCAAGCCCAAGGACGTCAATAATCACACTCAGCGGGAGCCTCTGCGTGAACTGGGACACCAGCTCGACTCTGCCGTCGTAGCGCCAGGCGTCGATGAGCTGCTGAGAATTGTTCATGACAATCGACTCGAAGTTCTCTCGCAGCTTAGCTCCTCGCAGCGTGGGGATGACGACAGCGCGAGTGTGCCGGTGTTCGTTTCCGTCCAGTTGCATGATGCTCCTGCCATGCACGGGTTCCAACTGCCAGGAATAGTTTTCCGTCGTGAATGACGGATTCCTGAGAGCGGACTTGATGTCCTCGTGGCGGGAAATGACCCAGCTGTTCAGTCCCTCCTGAAAATAGATCGGGTGATTCTCGCGGATGTCAGCAAGGATCGGGTACGGATCCTTTTCATACTCTGGCGACATGATATTGGGCGTAGACATAATGGTAACGTCCCTTTGATGCGGTCGAGTTAAAGGGGCAGCTGAGGTCTGAATTTAGGCAGCCCCAGGTTTGCGCAAAAATCACCTGCCGTGCCGCCGCTCCCGGCACCGTTGGGGAGAATCACCGCTTCGATGTCTCCAGGCTGTATGCCGGCATCCTCGATAGCGCCCATCGACGCCTCCAGGGCAAGTTCGAGCGCACTCTTAGGCGTGTCGCGCGTGTAGTCTGTTTCACCGATGCCGACGATGCAGGTTTGATCCCTCAAATCGGTTAACGCAGGCATACGTATTGCCCCCTACAGATATGACATCGTTTCCAGGATGTGGCTTCGGCAAAGACCGGGCTACAGCCATTCCTCCTCTGTATGCAGGCGGGTCAGGTGAATCTTTTTCATCTTCCACCGGCCATCTTCCTTCACATAGTCTTCGTGATAGTGCCCCCAGCCCTTAAAGTTGCAGGTCGGCAGGCGCACATCGTCAAACATCGACCAGACACCACGTGCGGTTGTTGGGCTGGTCAGTTCGATTTCCGGCATGTAGCCCTGATGTATCGATTTTGCGCCGGTCATCAGCGTACGGATGCCGTCAACCAGCGCGTCGCGGCCCTCGATCTTGATGTCGCGCGGCAGATCCTCGCTGGCGCGCGGCGCGCCCTCGTATACCGCCGAAATATCGACGGCGAAACATTCGCTCAAAAGATCCCACTGCTGCGTGTCCATCAATCGGAAATAGCGCGCTTTGAGCTGGCGGATCGCTTCCAAATCGTTGTGTTGGTCGATGGTCATATGTTGCTCCCTTGGGCGGCGTGTTGTTTGATCAGCCGTCACAGAATACCCGGACGGGCTCCTCACATCGAAACTTCCATGCAGGCTTGCCGCGTAAAAGATCGGCCCAGGATAGCGCGTTTGGGCAACAAAAACGAGGAGCGGGTACGTCGCATTGTCCTCCAGGGTATGCTGGTGGGATGCTTCGCTCTGGCCCAGCATCGCTCCAGCTTGCCGTATGCGTTGACAGCTCTGGGGCTTCTCAGTAGACTGCGTCGTCACTCCACTAAAACACTCTTTTGATCGGCGTTGAGGGAGAATAGTAGGCTGTTGACAATGGCGGAAAAAGTGCTGGCACGCGCCGCAGGACGTGCTTGGCCGTCATTTTTATCCTGCGCACTCTGAGCGGTTTTTCGTGAGGAATCATTATGGCTGACACACAACTCAATCGTACCAGCGCCCACATCACCCAGCCCAAGTCGCAGGGGGCGTCTCAGGCTATGCTGTACGCCACGGGGCTGACCGAAGCCGATATGCAGCGCGCTCAAGTTGGTATCGCCAGCGTGTGGTTCGACGGCAATCCGTGCAACATGCATCTGGGCGACATCGCCACGAAGGTCAAAGAAGGCGTGGTTGCCGCCGACATGGTCGGGATGCGTTTCAACACGGTTGGGGTGTCGGACGGCATTTCTATGGGCACGAGCGGCATGAGCTTTTCGCTGCAATCGCGCGACCTCATCGCCGACTCCATCGAAACCGTTATGGGTGCACAATGGTATGATGGCCTCATCACCATCCCCGGCTGCGACAAAAACATGCCCGGCGTCATCATGGCGATGGGACGTGTGAATCGCCCGGCCTTGATGATCTACGGCGGCACCATCCGCCCCGGTCACAGCGGCGGTAAGACGCTCGATATCGTGTCGGCGTTCCAGTGCTATGGCCAGTATATTGCCAAAACCATCACCGACGCCGAGCGCCAGGATGTCGTCCGCCATGCCTGCCCCGGCGCCGGGGCGTGTGGCGGCATGTACACCGCCAACACCATGGCCTCAGCCATTGAAGCGCTGGGCATGAGCCTGCCGTTCAGCTCCTCGACGCCGGCCACCGACTCCGGCAAGCTCGACGAGAGCCTCCGGGCTGGACAGGCGATGCGCGCCTTGCTGGAGCAGGATATCAAACCGCGCGATATCATGACCCGTCAAGCGTTCGAAAATGCCATGGTCATGGTTATGGCGCTTGGCGGCTCGACCAACGCCGTGCTGCATCTGATCGCTATGGCTCGCGCTGTTGACGTGGTCCTCACCATCGACGACTTCCAGGCGGTGAGCGACCGCGTGCCGTATGTGGCCGACCTCAAGCCCAGCGGCAAGTACGTGATGGAAGATCTGCATAATATCGGCGGCACTCCGGCAGTGATGCAGTATCTCCTGGACAAAGGGCTGCTGCATGGTGACTGCCTCACGGTGACGGGCAAGACCCTGGCCGAAAACCTGCGGGATCTTCCTGGCCTCCCGGAAGAACAGGACATTATTCAGCCGATTGAGCGTCCGATTAAAGAGACGGGGCATATTTGTATTCTCAAGGGCAATCTCGCACCAGGTGGGGCGGTGGGCAAAATCACCGGCAAAGAAGGTTTGGTTTTCACTGGACCGGCCAAGGTCTTCGACTCGGAAGAGGACATGCTGCACGCGCTCGAACGCCAGGAGATCAAACACGGCGATGTCGTGGTCATTCGCTACGAGGGTCCGAAAGGCGGACCGGGTATGCCGGAAATGTTGACCCCCACGTCAGCCCTGGTGGGTGCCGGTCTGGGTGGGGGCGTCGCGCTCTTGACCGATGGACGTTTTTCCGGCGGCTCGCACGGTTTCCTCATCGGTCATATCGTCCCCGAAGCGCAGGAAGGTGGCCCGATCGGCCTGATTCAGGACGGCGACATCATCACCATTGATGCGGAGCAAAACATCCTTGACGTTGCCGTCAGTGACGAGGAGATGGCACGCCGTCAGGCACAGTGGACCATGCCACCGTACAAGGCGACGCGAGGGACGCTGTACAAGTATATCAAGAGCGTGAAAGACGCCTCCGAGGGCTGCGTGACGGACGAATAACTTCTCTGCGCCTCGCCAGCTAACGGCTTGTCGCCTCATTCGGGCGTCTGCCTGTTCAGCATCTAGATCGAAGCGCCGCTTTCGCGTGCGATAGGCCCCTCGACCTTTGCTGGGTCACAACTCGCGTACGGAGTTCAGCTTCATCACAGGTCAGAGCCTGCCCTCGGAGCCGTTGTACTCCTGTGCGTATCGTTGGACAAGCAGCGCCGCCTCCGTAAGCGTGGAATTGAGGCCACAGCCTTGCACTCGTCACGTTTGACAACTAAAGAAAACAGTGAGTCATACCACGGAATAAGGCATGCACTCACGTAGCGTGAGGTCGGATGCAGAGCGTTCTGAGGAGGATTTACGCGCATGAGCTATATCGACGTCGTCGAGAAAATCGACGTACCAAGACCGCCGAAGTATTATACCGAACCCCATTTTGAAGAGGTGCTTGGCCTGCCGATCGCGTATCGCCGCGAGGGGGCGGGCGAAGCGACGGTTTTGTTTCACGGGGCCGGCTTCACACGCATGTGGCTTCCGTTCTATGCCATGCTTGCGGAGAAACTGGACTTCGTGGCCCCCGAGTGCCCCGGTTTTGGGGAAACGCCACTGCCGCAGTGGGTGCGCGGTTTCGATGATCTCGCCATCCTCTATGACCAGTTGTTCGAGCAGCTTGGGCTCTCCCACATCCACCTCATTGGTTTTTCGATGGGGGGCTGGGCAGCCGCCGAGTTCGCTTCGTTTTATCCGCGCCGGCTCAAATCGCTCTCGCTCATCACCCCGGTTGGACTGCGTCTTGAAGACGATCCCGGAGTCGACATTTTTCAGCTCTCTCCACCCGAAGTCATGGACCGTCTCTTCAAGGACAAGGACGTGATGCAGGAATGGTTACCGGGCGGAGAGGATTTCGATGAAGGCATTCATATGTATAGTGAATTCTCTGCCGCAGCGCGCCTCATGTGGGCACCGCGTTACAACCTCAAGCTCGAACACCGCCTCCAGCGACTGACCTGTCCAACCCAAGTCATTGGGGCCGAAGAAGACCGCCTCGTCCCCAACGCCATGTCGGATAAATTTGCCGCAGTGTTACCGAACTGCCGACTGATCCGCATCGCGGGCACCGGCCACGAACCGCTTTTGGAACGGCCGCGTGAACTCGCTGCTATTCTGACGGCTTTTATCGAGGAGGCGACACAATGAACAAGCTGCGTTTTTATTTCTTTCACTTGATGCCCTACCCCCACATCCCGCCGGCGTCTGAAATCCAGTCAACCTGGGTGTCGTTGTCGAATAAATATTATGACCCCCATCGCGGCCACTCGCTGTACAACGAATACCTCGACCAACTCGCCGCTGCTGAACAATTCGGTTTCGACGCGATTGCGGTCAACGAACATCACGCGAATTTCTATGGCACGATGCCGTCGCCAAACATTATCGCCGCGATGCTGGTACAGCGGACAAAAGAAATCCCGATCGGCATTATCGGCAATGCCATCCCCCTGCATGGCAACCCCCTGCGTGTCGCCGAGGAAATCGCCATGCTCGACGTTATTTCGGGCGGTCGCATTATTTCAGGCTTTGTGCGCGGCATCGGGTGTGAATATTTCAACAACGGTATCGCGCCGGCCGATTCGCTGGAACGCTTCAATGAAGCCCATGACTTGATCCTCAAGGCCTGGACTGATGACGGCCCATTTACCTGGCAGGGCGAGCATTTCTACGTCCCTAATGTCAATCCAATTCCGCGCCCGATTCAGCAACCCCATCCGCCGATCTGGATCCCAGGCCAGGGCTCGCTCGAAACGTTACAGTTCATTGCGGAACACAAATACACCTACATGATGGTGTTCTCTCCCTTGTGGTTCACCAAGATGGCGTTCGACGGCCTGCGGGAAGAGTGTCATCGGCTCGGTTATGACGCACCCAAGAGTATGTTCAACGCCTGCGTGCCAACCTACGTCGCCGAGACCGACGAACAAGCTCACCGCGAGGCGAAAGCCCACCTGTCGTGGGTCTTCAACACCGGGCTCAAAATCCCTGACCAGTTCTTCTTCCCGCCGGGCTATATGTCGACCAAGTCGTTTCGCAACTTCATCGGCCTGCTGCAAAAAGGGAAGGTCAAACCGCAAGTCAACCTGACCTATGACGAGCTGATCGCCGATCGCTATATCATTGTCGGCTCTCCGGAGACGGTCAAGAACGAACTCGGCCACTACTGCGACGAAGTGGGCGCGGGTGGTATGATCGGCCCGGGCTCGCCCTACGGACCGATGCCGAACTGGATGGTCATGAAGCACATGCAGATCGTTTCCGAGGAAGTCATGCCCGAATTCCGCGAGGCCGATGGCTTGCCGGACTACCAGCGAGCCGAGCCGAACTCACAACGCTCGCGGGCCGAACTCGCCGCAGTCAAAGGCAAACCGGAAGAAACTGCTCGCTCTCGGGTGACGGGCGGTGGCGACAGACTGATCGAACACCGCCTGGCCCACGTTGCAGAGGTGATTGATCCGACAATGGAACACGCACAATGAAGCGTACCTGACAGGACCCACAACGGCCTTCCGGCGGGGCGACAGCGATGCTATGAGTCGAGAGCCCGCGCAGGAAGCGGCACTCGAAGGCACGGGGTATCATCCCGAGCGCAAGCGCGAGGAGTGAGGTGTCGCGGGCCGAAAGGCGTGAGCTGACCACAATCCACCGAGGGAACCCCAGATGCAAATCGGATATTTCACCGAACGACCGTATCGCTGGCTGCCTGAAGAGCTCGTTTTGAAGAATCGGGCGTTTTTCGCCATATCGAACGAGCATTTCGATCGCGAAAAGGCGGCCGACGACTACAATTACTACCTCGACGAATATTGCTACGCCGAGGACCTGGGCTTCGACGCCCTGGCCCTGAATGAGCATCATGGCAACCCGATCTGCATGGGATCGGTCATGAATGTCGAAGCCTCTATCCTGGCGCGTATTACCAGCAAGGCCAAGATCGTCCTGGTCGGGAACCCGCTGCCGGTACTGAAGCATCCGCTGCGGATGGCTGAAGAGCTGGCCGAGATCGATCTCATCTCGCGCGGCCGCCTGGTCACCGGCTGGGTGCGCGGCGCGGGCAGTGAGCAGTTCTTCAATAATGCCAATCCGGCCTATAACCGCGAGCTGTTCAACGAAGCGCACGACTTTATTGTGCAGGCCTGGACCAAGCCGGGGCCGTGGCGCTATGAGGGCAAACATTTTCATTATCGCCACGTGAATCCGTGGGCGCTGCCCTACCAAAAACCCTATCCGCCGATGTGGATTCCCGGAACGCTGAGTCCTGAGACCGTCGAGTGGTCTGCCGCGCATCGGTATCCGTATATCGGCCTTGGCACCCCGCTCCCGGCCACGTGCGAGCTGTGGGACTTCTACGCGGACGAAGCGGCCAAGCATGGTTATCAGGCCGGGCCGGAGAATTTCGGCTATATGGTCGCGACGGCCGTGGGAGAGACGGAGGAGAAAGCGCAGCAGGCCGCGGCGGGGTTCGTCTACGGAGGCGGGCAGAATGCCTTCTCGGGGGCGGAATTCATGATGCCGCCGGGCTATAACTCGAAAGCGGCCATTCGCAACTTGGCGAAGACCCAGACCAGCGCGTGGCTGGGGATCAGCGGCCAGAAGCTGAAGGAGCAGAAGCAGGATGTCGCGGGCGATATCGATTACGCTGCCATCCGGGGCAAGCTGCAGTCAGCGCTGGAGCGCGGGCAGCAGAATATGCAGGTGATTGTCGGCACGCCCACGACCGTGATCCCTAAAATCAAGGCGATCATGAGCGTCCTGCGGGTCGGAATCTTCATCATCCTGCACCTGCAGGGACCGCACGGTGATGACGAGCGGCGCACCAGCATGCGCTTATTCGCGGAAGAGGTGATACCGGCGCTCAAGGACCACGCGCGGGCGATCGATCTGACGGACCCGTTTGAGCGTTCGCCCGGCTCGGTGAGCTTGGGAGCCGGGACCAAGCGGGCGCCCGTCGCGGACCGCAGCCCACTATCCGGGCTGGGGTTCCACTAGCCCACCGGTAGTGTTCCCGGTCGAGACGGAGAGCATCAGCAGGTGCTGGCAAGTTATTAGGGCAGAATGTGGACTTCCGTCGTGTGAGCTCAGATGGGGCTTCTCCTTAGGCTGTGGACAGGCCTACCGTTGTCGCCAAGTCGTAAACGCTCGATCTCGATACCCCGACAACTTGAAAAGACCCTTGCCAAGACAAACCCGGTGTGACACGATCGGCTATCTTTAACTGGAGGGTATTTATGGGGCTCAATAGCATCGAGAACAACACTGTGGGGGTTACGGAGAGCGTTTCATCGGCCTATGTGCCTCCTCTCCAACTCACCGTCGGGCAGCCGGCACCCATCGCGGCGAACGGTGGTTTATCCTATATGTCGTTCGATCGGGACGGGGATGCGGGAACCGCTGCGGCGATCGAAGCGGCGCTCCGCCAGATTAGGGAGGGGGAAGAGCAGGCGGTTATCGACATGATCGAGAACGCCCCGCCCGGCCCGATTGAGACCAAGTGGGGCCGCGGCTTTCGCACCTACGACGAGTGCCTGGACTATATTCGGGCGAACAACATCGAGGCCCCTGAAGGCGGCGTTGCCCTGCCGCTGCCCTACAGCGTCCTCGAGCAGCCGTCCTACTCCATCGTCTCGTCCAACGCGCTCTGGCGGGACCCGGCGCGTGCGGATATGGCCAAAATGTTTCGCAGGGAAGGGCAGAACATCAGTCGAGGATGCCTCTATTTTCCGCAGATACTGCGCGACGCACGGCGTATCGCGGAATACTACCCCGGTCTCTCGCCCACCAGCTCCGCGTGCATGGACAAGCTCGGTGTGTCACTCGCCCACTGCGAATCGAAATGCCAGAATTTCTACGACGCCGCCGAGGTGGAGCGCGTATTCTACCCGGAGATCGAAAAACTCCTCCTGGAATTCTTCCCGGATGCGACCGATGCGTTCGTGTACAACCACGGCGTGTTTGACAAGGACTACAAGGGCCCTGTCAAGGAAGATCAGGACAACAAGGACCCGGGGGTCAATACTTATTACGCCGACATCGTCCATAACGACCTGAACGACAACAGCGGCCGCGTGCGCTGCCGCGAACTCCTCACCAAGAACCTGCGCAACTTCGGGCGCCGGCAGCACTACACAGAGGCGGAGGCCGACGCAAAGATGTCGCGGCGGTTCATGTCGATCAACCTCGCCAAGCCGATGGAGACCGTGGGCCAGCACCCCTTCGTCCTGTGCGCCTGGCCGTCGTTTGCTGACCAGCCGTACATTACCAACTACCGGATCTATGACGACCGCGTGGGCGAGACTACCCGCTTCACCTACCGTCCCAACCACGAGTGGTACTGGCTTCCGCAGCAGACGTCGACCGAGGTGTCGATGCTCAAGTGTTACGACTCGGTCACCGACGGCTCGGTGTCACGCTGGTCGTTCCACTCTGCCTGCATCGACCCGACTGCACCCAAGGACGCGCCGTGCCGTAAGAACGTCGTCGTTCGATCCTATATCTTCTTCTAAGAAGACCCGCACATGAAAATCGGTGCCCTGACCCCCACCTGGACCGGCTCACTTGCCGGGCAAACGCCGACGATCCAACAGTCCTTGGCGTTTGCCCGACATGCGGAAGCCATCGGCCTCGACAGCATCTGGCTGACCGACCATCTGTATTGGGAAGCCTATGCCGACTTCCGCGCGGTGGGGATCGAGTTGCCGGCGGAATGGGAGGGAGTCAAAGGCGGGCAGTGGGAGTGCTGGACGTTTGCCGCGGCCCTCGCGACGCAAACGTCCACGATTCAAATTGGGACCTTGGTCTCCAATACGACCTTCCGGAATCCGGCGTTACTCGCCCGGACGGCGGATAATGTGAGCGCCCTGAGTAACGGCCGTCTCATTCTCGGCTTGGGGGCCGGTGATTTCACGTCCGAGCATCGCGCATATGGCTTTGATTTCGAGCGGAATGTCAGCCGCTTTGAGGAGGCGCTCCATATCGTCCTGCCCCTGCTCAAAGGTGAGCGTTTCTCTTATGCGGGGGAACTGCACCGGGTTGAGGATGCGGAACTGCTGCCACGCTCCGAGGTCGGGATGCCGCCGATTTTGATCGGGACATTGAAGGGCAAGCCGCGCATGTCCCGCCTCACGGCGCAATATGCCGATATGTGGAACTGCATGATCGCGTTTAACGATTGCGCGATCGAGACGTTTCTCGGGGCCTGGGAACCGATCCGCGTGGCCTGCGAACGGCACGGGCGCGATCCCCGGACGCTTTCTCGGGGCGCGACGGTGGCGGTCAATTTCACCGAGGGGCCGTACGAGATTATTCCCACCTCGGTGCCATTCTCCGGGTCGATCCAGCAAATCGCCGATCGTTTTGCCGAGTACGCGGCGCACGAGGCAGATCATGTGTCCGTGATTCCACACCCGTGGAACGAGGAGGGGCTCGATAAACTCGCCGAAGTCGTGGCCTATCTCCGCAAGTAGGGTGTGATACGAAAAGGAACCCACCCCGGCCTTCGGCCATCCCTCCAAGGAGGGGAGCAGCACACATCCCCTCTTGGGAGGGGTGCTGCAAATTACATTACTCGGCGGCCCCTCGCTCCCCTGCGCAGTTCCTGTCTGTGACAGGGGGCCAGGAGTGCGGGCTTCCAGCCCGCAAGCGGCCAAGATGGCCGCTCTCCCAGGAAACGGGAGGCTCACAACACAATGTGCATCACACGTCAAATAGGAAAGAGGCGTATCCACGGGGGCTTGCCAGCTCCTCGTATCCGAAGTTAGTAGCTCCTCGGCAGGCCCATCCGCTCACCCAGGAAATTTTTCACCATCTCGTTCGAGATGGGGCTGAAGGGGCCGAGGCGGGCGTCGCGGAAGAGACGTTCCATTGGGGTTTCCTCGACCAGCCCGTGACCGGCGAGCACGCGCATACAGCGGTCGGTTGCCCGGATCGCCGCTTCGGTAGCGGCCAACTTCGCCATGGCGGCCTCGCTGGAACACTCCCTGCCGTTGGATTGCAACCAGGCCGCTTTCTGGGTGAGCAGGCGGATCTGTTCGAGGTCAGTCGCGACGTCGGCTAGCGGATGTTGCAGCGCCTGATAACTGCCGATAGGACGGCCAAAGGCCGTGCGCTCTTTGGCATACTCAAGCGCCTGATCCAAAACCGCTGCCGTAATGCCGACGTACATGGCCGCACACAGAATGCGTTCTTCATCGAGGGATGACAGGAGGTGGTACCAGCCGCGGCCTTGCTGACCGACCACGGCGTCCGCCGGAGCCCGCGCGTCGTCCAGGAAGACTTCGCACGTGCACGCTGCCCGCATTCCCATCAGTTCCAAACGACGTACCTCGACACCCTCCTGGTCGCGCGGCGTCAAAATGAGGGACAGCCCACGGGCGCGTTTGCCTTCGACGTCATCAGTCCGACAAAGCACCAGGATCGCGTCCGCGTCGTCAGCGAAAGAGGTAAAGAGCTTTTGGCCGCGCACAACCCACCCGTCTCCGTCTCGCTCGGCCCGAGTCGTGAGGCCCAGAACGTCCGTGCCGCCGCTTGGCTCCGTCATGCCGAATGCCATCAGGAAGTCGCCCGAAGCGAGCCTGGGAAGCAACTCGGCCTTTTGATCCTGCGACCCATATTCACGCAGTGTCCGAGCGGTCATGGAGACCAGGAGCCAGTCGGTCGCGAGCGACGGGAAACGGTAGGCGAGTTTCTCGGTCAGGACGGCAGCCGTCATCACATTAGCACCACTGCCTCCGAACTCTTCCGGTACGGAAAGGCCCATCCACCCCAGTTCGGCAAAGCGTTTCCAGAGTGCTCTGGGAATTTTTCGCGACCGGTCCAATTCCCGGATACGGGGTTCGGGCAGCTCCTCCTCAAAAAATCGGCGGACACTGTCGCGGAGAATATCGTGCTCTACAGGCGAATCAAAGTCCATGACCAAGCCCTTCGTTCAGTTGACAGTCCCGTCGCCATCCCCCGCGACCGGTCTCAACGCAACTGCAAGAAATGCTCACCTCGGTACAAATCGCCGGCCTTCAGCGAGCCGACATCAAAGGCGCGCAGATCCATGAAGTAGTCGGGTTTGGCGTCCGGGAAGGGCCGATAGCGGAGATCGTCACCGAAGAAACGCAGCACGACGGTATGGCGGGTCGGGCAGGCGGCATCGACCGGCGCGCCGCCGTGCAACGCCCCGGAATGAAGCACCACGGCATCACCGGGTTCCAGATTCCAAGAGGCCACGTCCCACGAATTGGGGTCCTCGGCCCGCTCGGCTTCGATGTCCGGCAGGCGCGGAAAATGCTCGGCGCCCCACAGGGGCCGGGTCGGGTCCTTAGAGTCCATAAACGCCGCTCCATCGTACATGGTGCCGATATGGGAACTCCTGACGACTTCCAGGGCGTTCCGAGCCGGCAAGGCCTCGAAACTGATCCAGATATTCGCCAGATGCGATCCCTCGGCCGGGAAATAGGGCGTGTCCTGGTGCCACAGGGTCCGGCCCACCCCTCCGCCGTTTTTGACGAAAATCTCCTCACCAAAATACCAGACATGCTCCGACTCCCAGAGATCAGCCAGGAAATCCGCGAAGCCCAGTTTCTTCAGCACCGGCTCGTAGACTTCGAGTGATTTGGCGGTCCCGAGGTCGTTGTAGTGCGAATCGCTCGTGCCTTTGTAGATCTCGAGGGCCGTCGGACCTGGGTTCGCGAGGTTGAAGTCCAAACAACGCCGGCACTCGGCGAGCTCGGCCGCGCTCAAAAGCCCCTCGGCTTTGATCACGCCATCGCTTGCAAAAGCTTGTCGCATTGCTTCGGTTACACGGATCATTTTTCGCCTCCTTCGGTGGCGCTCCCATTCGGGCCGGCTAGCAGGGCGGAGCGGGTTGTTTGTGTGTTGTTCCTAGCTCCAAATCCCCTTCCCTTCAAGGTTTCCGTATCTCCACCGTCCGCATTGATAAAGGAACCCACCCCGCCGCTCACGCGGCACCCCTCCCAAGAGGGGATAAAAAAGCTCCCCTCCTCGGAGGGGTGGCCCGAAGGGCCGGGGTGGGTTCCTTTCATTGGCCTGAACGGCGGGTATCGAAACTACGTTGAGTGGTCCGTGGCACATAGATATCAGGTGAGAAGGACTCTTACGCTGTTGACCTTCCCCCGGTAAACGCTCAATCTTTCACCGGCGGCGAGTCCAGAGCCAAGGTCACCACAGGTAAAGCGGCGATAATCAACAGCACAATAAACGAGGGGTTGGACCACTCCACACCCATGGGCCGATAGACCTGGCCGGTTATCACCGTATTGCCAAAATAGAGCAACAGAATGAGCCAGCCGCAGCGGCTCCAGAGCCGCATGTTGACCACTGGGTGGGCGGTCGGCGGTGCCGGAGTTGTCATGCCCAATAGCGCCTTCCATCGCTGAATATCCCAGAGGATTAACGCCAGCAGCCCTACACTCATCAGGGTGACGACGATAGCGGTAGGCACCACCCCTGTGCTCCAGCAAAACACAAGAATTGCCGCAAGAATAGGAGCGATAAGCGCCGCCCCCAAAGTCGCGTGGCGCTGCGTTATAAGCAACACGGCGGCCGTGAGCTGCAGTGCCCCTACAAATTGATAGAACCGACCGGTCGCATGAAAGGCATGCAGGAACTCGTGAAAAATCCCCGTGTTCGCCGGATCGGTAAACGGCTGTCCCAGCAGCTTCTTGAGCCCTGCGGGAATGAAGGCAAAACCGATCATCATGCGCAATACAATGGTACTGATGTAGATTCCCCGGCATTCATGCGCTCGAGCGATTCGCTCTTCAAGCCACGTTAATGTCATGCTTCGGCCTCAACAATGATACAGTCTATGGCGATCTTCTAAACTGCTTGGGCGCGGGCGACCAGCCCCCCTGCCTCGCTGTGGAGTAGTGCTTCAACAGGTTCTGGTATTGAAACGAGGCGCGATACTCATGCAGTGTGATGGAAGGTGGTGATGCTTATACTGACTTGTAGTACGAAACTCATGCCTCCGTTATGACATGATGGAGTGACAGATTTGCCAGGCCCACGATCACTTGACAATACCTCAGTGACCCTTGAATCGTATTCTCTTGGGGAGTGCTATGGGATCAGTAGAGAGTCCGCCCGCTCCGGGCAGCATTAATATGATTACACTCCATACAGATCAGTATGCGGACATGCGCCGGTTTTATTCCGAACAATTAGGCATGACGATCGTGTCTGAAATCGGAGAATTTGTAGAGTTTGCCTCAGCAGGCATTCGGCTCACGCTGACTAGTCGGGCCGGCCTCAATACGTCCGTTCCATCCGCGAGTCTTGTCAATCCGCGCTCCGGGTCTGCTGTTGGTATTGGGTTTTACTATCAAACAGCAGAAGAGGTAGACCAAGCGTACGAATGCTACATGTCTCAAGGTGTCTCCTTCGTTGCTGCACCAAAGCAGCAAGAGTGGGGCGAATATACCGCGTTCTTTACCGATCCCGATGGTAATGTCCACGAACTCGTCGCGGTCGTGCAAAGCGCATAGTCGTTTCCCACCTCTGACCGTTTAGTCTCGTGACGTCCTAAACTTGACTTGCGAATACGGACAAATCGGTATCTACTATGGGCCGGAAGAGCGGAGCGCGTCAATCGTTCCATGTCAGAGAGCATCAGGGAGGTGCCGCCATGAGCCTTTCACCTATGGGAAACTCTCACGTCGATTTCAACTGGCCGACAGCCGGTATGACCTCGGTCCCGTATCAAATCTTTTGTGACCCTGCGGTGTATAGCCTCGAACAGGAACGCATCTTCAGAGGCCCCACCTGGAGTTATGTCGGGCTCGAAGCCGAGGTTGCCAGCCCTGGTGACTTTAAGGCTACGTTTGTTGGCGACACGCCGATTGTGGTATCACGTGACAAAGAGGGCGCTCTGCACGCCTTTGTCAATCGCTGCGCGCATCGGGGAGCCATGGTCTGCCGCGAGTCCCGTGGCAATAAGGCCAGCCATACCTGCATTTACCATCAGTGGAGTTATAACCAGAAAGGCGACCTGATTGGGGTGCCGTTCCGTAAGGGGATTAATCAACAGGGCGGCTACCCGGCCGACTTTGATCCGGCGCAACACTCACTCCAGAAACTCCAGGTCGATACCTACAAAGGTCTGATCTTCGCGTCCTTCTCTGCTGAGGTTGAGCCACTCTTCGACTATCTTGGCCCGGCCATGCGTCCATGGATCGACCGGGTTTTCAGTCGGCCCGTGCAAGTCCTGGGCTATACCCGGCAATTCACCCATGCCAACTGGAAACTCTATTCAGAGAATGTGAAAGATCCCTATCATGCCAGTCTGCTTCATCTCTTCCTGACCACTTTTGGCCTGTATCGTTCCTCCCAAGGCGGTGGCATCACCATGGATGAGACCGGCCGACACAGCATAGTGCGCGCCTACCGGAAGACGGAGCAAGAGGAGACGGCTGCGTATAAAGGCAAGAATATGCATAGCTACCAAAAAGACTATGCCCTGGCTGATCCTTCTCTGCTCACCTCGCGTCAAGAATTTGATACCGACTTAAATGTCCAAATCCAGACGATCTTTCCGAGCCTGGTTGTCCAGCAGATTCAAAACACCCTTGCCACTCGACAGATTTTGCCCAAGGGACCGGATCGGTTTGAGCTCGTGTTTACTTTCTTTGGCTTTGAAGATGATGACGAGGAGATGCGCCGCATCCGTATCAAACAGGCCAATTTAGCCGGGCCAGCCGGCTATGTCTCAATGGAAGACGGTTATGCCACAGAGCTGGTACAGCAGGCGATTGTCAGCGAAAAGGACGAATGCTCAATGCTCGAATTGGGTGGTGCTGGTACAGAGGACCAGGAAAACCTCATCACCGAGACGGCTCTGCGCGGCTATTGGAATTACTACCACGACGTGATGGGTTTTTCATAAAACGTCGCCCACGGAAGACAGCCGTAACAGCGTTTATGACCGCCTCCTAGCCCCCCGGAGAGGTAGCACGCGCCCGCTTCGCGGACTGGTTCGCGGGCGCTCAGCCTCAGGCCGACGAGCGATTGCGGCGGCGATTTCGCGGCGGTATAGTGTACTGGTCCGGTAGGAGTATCCTGAGATGACCCTTCTTGTCACCGGTCTTGTTCTGTTTATCGGGGTCCACCTGATACCGAGCGTCGTGCCCCTGCGCGCCGCGCTGATCGCCCGCCTCGGCCTAAAACCCTACCGTAGCCTGTTTTCGCTCGTCGCGTTGGCAGGTCTGGTACTCGTGGTATACGGGTTCGCCTGTGCGCCCTTCGAACCGTTGTACGCGCCCCCAGCCTGGGGGCGCCAAGTGGCGATGGTCGCGGTGCCCGTCGCGCTTGTGCTGTTCGTGGCGGCAAACATGCCAACTCATATACGCGCCGTGCTCAGGCATCCGATGCTGCTCGGGGTACTGCTGTGGGCAACCGCCCACCTACTCTCCAACGGTGACCTCCGCTCGGTCGTGCTGTTCGGCAGTTTCGCGGGCTTTGCGGTATTCGACCTCGTCAGCGTCGAGGCAGGCGGCAAGCGACCATCAACCGACAAGGCGCCGCGCCTCGCGATGGACGGGGCAGCCATCGTCACGGGTCTCGTCGTCGCCGTCCTGCTCACGATCTTCCATGCCACCCTCTTTGGCGCGCCGGCGATCTAGAAAGTCACCCCAAAAACGGCGTGACGCTACGCCCGCCATACCGAGACACGGAAGGGCGCTGGATATCAAACATGGAAGACGGTTATGCCACAGAGCTGGTACAGCAGGCGATTGTCAGCGAAAAGGACGAATGCTCAATGCTCGAATTGGGTGGTGCTGGTACAGAGGACCAGGAAAACCTCATCACCGAGACGGCTCTGCGCGGCTATTGGAATTACTACCACGACGTGATGGGTTTTTCATAAAACGTCACCCACATAAGACAGCCACACAGTTTGGAGGAAGGGGTCACCCGCCTGTGTCCGGGCGGGCAACCCGCCCCCGGCTCATCTGGGGGAGGGAGCCGGGGTGACCTTACGAAGCACCCGGTCGACACTATCCAAGCGACCGGGTGCCGCCTCCTTTTTCGGAACATGCATGCGGAGTGGGGCTTATCGAGCTAGGGGGTAAGCAGCCCCACCAGTAAGACATGCATGCTGTCGATATGGTGCCTGTTGGGTCCGTTTTTGTCAAATTTTGGCTCCCCGCCGACCACCATACCTACCCTACTGTAACCCCTGAAAACACACGAAAACGCCGTGGCTGATAATATCCTATATGTCAAACTTGCGCGGGCTGGCTCCTCCGCTCTTATGAAGAGTCCCTAGTGAGCATCCACTTCACGTTCAGCACACCAATCGCCACGGCGACCGCCCACAGCAGCATGCCCAACAGCGGATTGAGCGCCAGCCCCACCCCCAGCCCCAGGTAGAAGACCACCACCGCCAGCAGGAACACCCCCACGTGGCCCACTATCCGGAGGGCCGTGAGCATAGAAGTCATCATGCTAGTATCCTCCTGCGCTGTACCGTTGTCACGAACCATGAACGCCCGCGCCGACTGATAGCGTCTTTTCTGTCAAACTTCAGCCCATTGTGTTGACGTGGACCGCTCCGGTCTTCTGCAGTACATGTAGGCCCCGTGAAGATTGGAGAATTATACAATTCTTGTTTTATCTGTCCTTCGGGCCGTGGCTTGATCAGACTCCCCGTTCAGCAGACTATGACTATGTAATGCGATCCGGAACTGCTCTAGCTCTTCACAACGACCTTTTCGCCGTACACAAAGCGAGGTTGGAACCTGTTCAGGATTGCCGGCAGAACCGTCATTGAGACGAGCAAACACGCTCCCATATTGAGCGACAGCATGGCGCCGAGGTAGAAGTTGGGGCGGAAGCTCGAAGTCAGAAAGACCAGGAAGCCGCCGATGACGACCACGGCATTAAAAAAGATGGCTTTGCCCGAGGTGGCCATGGCCGCGGCCGTGATGTCTACCGGGTTGGTCAGACCGTCCCGGACTTTGACCCGATACTTGTTGAGAAAGTGGATCGTATAATCAATGCCGATGCCAATGACCATGGACGCGGTCAGCGATTTGCCAACTTCCAGTGGGATGTTGAGCAGCCCCAGCAGACCAAAGCTGAACACCATGACCAGGCCGATCGGAATGACGTTGATCAGGCCCGCGGCCCACGAGCGGAACATCAGGGCGGTCAGCACAAAGACCGCGCCCAGCGAGGTGACCAGACTCGACAGCTGGCCAGACACGACCAGTTCGTTCATCCGGTTCAGCATATAGCCGTTGCCGGCAATGCCGATCCGAAAACCGCTGTTGGTTTCCCAGCCAAGAACGGTGGGTTGAATACCGGCCAGCCAGCGACCAAAACGGACCATCGGCGCGTCGTGGGCTGCGGCGTCGGTGTCTCCGTTATGGCCGAATTCCTGGATGGCAAAGTCTCGGATCGTCCCGACCACCCGTTCGACATCCCGGGTTCTATCCGACCGCAGATAGACCGTGACGTTGGCGTGCTGGTAGTCATAGTCGACGATTTCATCAAAGTCGTCGGGGTCGCCGGAGAACGAGTACAGCAGCAGATACTGGGCTACCAGATCCCGCGAGCTGGGAACGACTTCCATCTCTGCGCGATCCTCGTTCATGACCCGGTTCATGCGTTTGATGTATTCGGCCAGCGACAGCGAGCCGCCAACCTGCGGGTCTTGCTCGACCGTGGCTTGGAGGCGGTCGAGTTGGGCCAGCAGATGCGGGTCTTTGAGGCGGTCTGCTTCCTGGCCCTCAATCGCCACATAGATGGGTATGGTACCCTGAAATTTTTCGCGCAAGATGGTGTCGCCGACGCGCAGTTCGTGGTGCGCGTCAAACATGCGAATGACCGACGCATCAACCATGATGTGCTGGGCACCAAACAGGCACAGCCCGACGACGAGCGCCGTCGGGACCCACACCGCCGCCGGACGCCGGGCCACGCCCCGCCCCAGGCGGGATAGCAGGCTGGCCGCCCAGCCGGTGGCGGCCAGGTCGCCGCTGCGGTGCATCTGCCGGCGCAGGCCGCGGCTGACGGTCGGCGGCAACAGGCTCAGCAGGGCCGGCATCAGGGTCAGCGAGAAGACCATGGCGGCCAGGATGCCGACCGCGGTAAAGACGCCAAAATAGCGTATCGGGACCATGGCCGAGGTCAGAAAGGATAAGAAGCCGGCGGCGGTGGTCAAGGAGGTCAAAACGACGGGTTGCCACATCTCGCGCATGGCGGCGAGCACGGCCGTGGACGAGGACGTGTCCGGGTGTTCCAACAGTTCGTCGTAATAGCGGCTCAGAATATGAATGCCGTCGGCGACCCCGATCGCCATCAGCACGACCGGCATCATTGAGGTGATGAAGAACATCGGGAAGCCGGTGGCGGCCATGGTGCCCAGGGTCCAGATCACCGCGGCGACCACGACGGCCAGGGGCAGCAGGACGCCGCGCAGGCTGCGATAGGTACAGTACAGGGTGGTGACGATGACCACCAGGATCAGGGGCAGGAAGGTCTGCAGGTCGCGCTGGCCCTCGCGTTCAAAGTTGACCTCAAGCGCACCGCGACCGGCCACGTGGAAGGATTCAGGAACACCGGCCACTTTTTTTTCCTGAACCATGTCGCGGATCGTGGTATACACCGCTATCCGTTGGGCCGAGCTTTCCTGCGTGCCCTCCCCCGGCTCCATCTTGGCCATAATCAGCAGCCCGGTGCCGTCCTGTGACACGACCCAATTGACGAACATGCTGTTGGCGAACAGGCTACGTTTGAGGCTGGTCAGAGCGGACGGGGTGCGGGGCACGGTTTCCATGAACGGATCAACGTTCATGCCGTCGGCCGTGCCGGTGATGTTGTCCATGGTCGCGACACTGGCCACATCTTCATCGCGAACCGCCTTGATACCCGGCAGCAGAGCGATTTTTTCCGAGAACTCTTTGACAATGCCCAGGGTGCGCGGGTTGAAGACACCGTTTTCGTTGGGATTGTCGTTGAAGACACCAACCATGATGAGATCGCGTACGCCGAAGCGTTCCTCGACCATCTTGTTATAGATGATGACCGGGTCGTCGGCTGGAAAATTTGCCTCGACATCGCCCTCAAAGCGCAGGCTTTGCAGGGGGAGTGCGGCCAGAACCGTACTGGCGAGGGCCAGTATGATGACCAGCCATCGAAAACGGATGATTAACCGGAAAAATGACTCCATGTTTTTTTCTTTGCCAGCCCGATAGGCGGCCTGATTCGGCATCACACTACGTGAGGTCGTATGACGGCGCAACAACCCGACAGGACCTTAAAAGTCCATAGGCAGTCGCAAATGGTCGCGGTAAATCCGGTCGCGGTGCTCCAATAATTGGGGAGACAGCGCCTCGGCCACCACGGGGTCGGCGTTCACGAACGAGGCCCGGAAGGCCGCATCCATCGGACACAGATCGAGCGGCAGGGGCTCGACGAGTACGGCGAATGTGGACCAATAAATGTCCAAGGCGGACAGCGTGTCCCCGATCAGATATTGACGGCCTTGGGCCTGTTGTTCGGCTAAGCGGGCACTCAAGGTCCGCAGGATCTGGGCGACGTGCTGAGGAGCGGCTTCGGCAGTGGCCGGACTATAGCCGTACTTGCCGCCCAGGTAGGACGCCGTCGCTTTGCCCTGCTCGCCCACTTCAGGGTTGGACAAGAGTCCATGGACGATCATGATCCGGCGGAACCAGCCAAAACCGGTCTCCCCACACAACTCGTTACACAGCCCGAACATGAGTATCCGATCGGTCTCATCGTCCGGCACGAGCGACGGCTGCGGGGCAAGCCGCTCGACCAGATAGAGTTGTTCATTCCAGGTGGTGCGCGGCCGTTCCTCATTCCAGACGGCGACGGGCGCGCTACTCTGACGGGTCCAGTCCTGCAGGGCTGCATCGTGCCCGGCCGCTTTGCCGACCAGCGTAAACGGTAGGTTCTTAACGTGACACATGCCTTTGAGCCCCTCGGCCCACGGGTTGGGGCGGCCCGGAGGGGCAACAATCCGTAATCCGTCCAGGGTTTTGGCCTGCTCGATATCGATATAGTCTGCCATGCGGTTTTCCTCCTTGGTGTTCACGCCCTCCTCGGGCGCGGTGGTATAACCTGCCAAGAAATAACAACAGGTCTGGCAGTAAGGTAAGACAGACCTCCGGCCTGCCTCACTTTACACGAAGAGGGCCACAGTGCAGGAACATCCGTTCCGTAACACTGAGGCCTTCTACGCCAAATCTACAGCGAATCTGCAAATCCTTTGATATCGCGGACGGTGGCCGCATATACGTCCGGGATCGCTTTGGGGAAAAGGACGTCGGCGGCATGGCATGTGCCGTTGACGGTCCGGCTGTATACCGGCACCCCCGCTGCCATGAGCCGCTGATAATGGACGAGCCCCTCATCCCGCAGAGGGTCTAATTCGTTGACCGAGATGACGTGCGGGGGCAACCCCTGCAGGTCTTCCCCTGTGGCCCAGTACGGCCAACACAGCGGGTTTTTCGCGTTTTTGCCTTCAGGGTCGTAAACGCTTGCCAGCACCTCCATCTGGCGGCAGTTGATCAGGTAGTTGTCGTTCTCGTACAGAGAGCGCAGCTCATTGCTCGGCTGCGCCCACTCTCCATAAATGTACGGGCACAAGGCGTAGACGCCGGCAATTTGTTCAAGGCGTCCGTCCTGCTTGGCCTGCAAACACGTGGCCAGAGCGAGATTCCCTCCGCCGGACTCACCCGACGCAATGATCTTCGAGACCCCCAGGCCGGCCTTGTTGTCAAACACCCATTGCAGGCCGCTGGTGCAGTCGTTGAGACCGGCCGGAAACGGGTGGTTGCCCAGCTTACCCGCGCCATTGCGGAATTCCACGCCAACGGCGACCATACCTACGGCCGCAAGCTCGTCGCGCCAGCGTCGATACGATGGATCATCGGCCGTCAGGATAACCATGCCGCCGCCGTGCATGTGGTACACACAGGGCAGCGGGCCGGATGCATTCTGGGGCATATGAATGTACAGATTGATGTCGTTGCCGTCCACGCCCTTGATGACCTCGGTCCGCCGCTCAATATTCGGCATCGCCGGCAGATCGGCGCACAGGGCAGCAAACACCGTTGCCATGCCAGCCTCACTTCCCGCACAGAAGTCGAGCTTTTCCGGCAGGGGCGAGTCCGCGTTGACCGGTATGGGCGGCAGGGCCACATCGAGCTTAAAGGGTGAACAGGCATCGACCAGGCGGGGATCCGTACGCGGGTCGGTCTTCATGACCTGGTCCGGATTGCCGAGACGACCTGGTAAGAGAGGCAGATCGTTCTGGTGTGATTGCGATATCGCTGTTGTCATGGTGTGACTCCTTTCTGATTGCTCTGACTAAAGAACGGCGAGACCATTACATCATCATCCCGTATGCGACGGAGGCCGTGGCGCGTCTCCTTTTCCTCATCCCCTGCATACCAGACCAGCACGGCGGGGAAAAGAAGTCGGGTGGAAACTTAGTAGCGGCAGACTCGTCGGCACTCCCGGTCTGGGCTTGCGCGCGAAACCTTGGCTGTGAGAGACTCGCAGACGGCTGGCGCTCCATGAGGAACCCGGCCCGTTAGTTCAGAGGGAGGAGCAGGGATGGAACGCATGACTCCTGAAGAATGCCGGAGTTTCTTACTCAGTCCGGTACGGACCGGCAAGCTGGCTACCGTGCGGAAAGATGGCCGGCCCCTGGTCGTGCCGGTGTGGTATGATCTTGAGGACGAAACCCTTGTCTTTATGACCGGGCGGGACTCGATCAAGGCACGCAATATTCGTCACGAGCCCAGGGTCAGCGTGTGTGTCGATGATGAGGTGACGCCGTTCGCGTATGTCGAACTCTCAGGCACGGCCGTCATGTCCGATGATGCCGACCAAGTGCGCTATTGGGCGGCGCGGATTGGCGGGCGCTATATGGGGCAGGCGTTAGCCGAGACCTATGGCAAAATCAACAGCGGGTCGGGAGAGTTGATCGTACACGTCACGCCAACGCACCTGTATGGGTATAAAGATGTGACCGGTCGGTATCCACAGCCGACGTAGCCGCGGGGACCCGTGCGGTCGGCGCGGAAGGTTCCCATACAACAATAATTTTTTAAGACTGCGCACCCTGGCTCAGGCGTCGTACAGTTGGGCGTTACGTTGGGCCGCCGCTTTCAGTTCGTCGTCGCTGTAGTCGAAGCGTGGCTTGCCCGCGGGGACGCACAGACCGCGCTGGACGGCCTCGCGGGCTTCGACACGCGCCAGCCAGGCGGTCAGGTGGGTGAGGTCCGAGACATCGACGTTGGCCCACCGATACGCGCGCGCCCACGGAAAAGTGGCGATATCGACCATCGAATATGCGCCGCAGAGATACTCCTGGTCACGGAGCGCCTCATTCAAGACGCCCAGCAGACGTTTCGATTCCGTGACGTAGCGCTCGATCGCATATTCGTCGACAATACCTTTCGGGGCCGCGATGCGCTGAAAAAACATCGCCTGCCCGAGCATCGGGCCAATCGCGCTCATCTGGAACATGAGCCACTGCATGGCCTTGTGACGAAGCCGGGGATCTGTCGGCCAGAGCTTGCCGCTCCGCTCGGCGAGGTAGAGCAAGATCGCTCCCGATTCGGCCAGCACGAAGTCGTCATGGTCATGGTCGACTATGACCGGAATACGCCCATTTGGATTGAGTTTGAGAAACTCCGGGGTCTTCTGCTCGTTTTTGTTGAAGTGGAGATACACCGTGTCGTAATCGATGCCGAGTTCTTCAAGGGCAATAGAGGCTTTCCATCCGTTCGCGGTCGGGGCGGTATACAAAGTGATTTCGCTCATAGGTCTGGTCCTCAGGATGTATAGAGGGTCGCGCAGCCAGCGGATGTACGTGCTCCGGTGAGTATGGTTCCAAAAAATGCCGGGAGAAACAACCGGTTGAGTCGTCACGGCAATTTCATGATTGCCATTCGTTCAGGACGGTCCTACAGTTCGGATGAGCAGAGTTTCAGCTTTGAGCGGATACTATTGACCGCAAAGGAGATGCTATGCAGGCACGCACGCCCGAAGAAATCGATCATCTGTTTGTGAAGGCCATGAATGAGGGTGATGTTGAGGCTATGCTGACCCTCTACGAGCCGGACCAAGTCTTCGTCTCCCAGCCGGGACAACCCACGGTGCGTGGAGTCGGCGAGTCTTTGCGCGAGAAGCTCCGCGCTTTTACGAGTCTGAAGCCCCGGCTCAAGATTGAGATGAAGCATGTGGTGGAAGCTGGCGACATCGCGTTGTACTGCTGCCAGTGGACCATGCAGGTCACAGGACCTGACGGGCAAGAGCAGACGCTGTCCGGCCGAGATGCGAATGTGGCCCGCCGTCAGCCCGATGGGACGTGGCGCATCCTCATCGATAATCCTTTTCACGAGGAGTATATGCTCGAGGAGAGGACTACCTCATAAGTATCAGAGAGCCGGCAGTCCCTCGTGACGTATTGTCAACTTATCGGGGGGCGGCATTGTCAAGTACATCCCTTGCTGACGCCGGAGCATGACGGACTGCTAACACGGTCACTTCGGGAGGGTTTTTTGTGGAGACGGCGCGTGAATTCTTAAAGTTGGGCCTCTTCATGCCCAATTGCTCTTACTTATCGGCAATATCAACGTACCGGACGGTCCCGGACGAATGGCCGTACTCGACCAACAAAGCAATTGCACTCGCGGCTGAAGCATCAGGTTTTGATATGCTCTTCCCGGTCAGCCGCTGGCGCGGATTCGGTGGCGAGACCAATTACATGGGCATTTCCCTGGAAACGACGACCTGGGCCGCGGGCTTGCTCGAAGCAACATCGAGGATCAAGATTTTTTCCACCGTCCATGTTCCCCTGTTCCACCCCGCGGTTGTGGCCAAAATGGGCGCTACACTCGATCACCTCAGCGGCGGACGGTGGGGGATCAATATCGTCAGTGGCTGGAGCGGGGCCGAGTTTGACATGATGGGCATCGAACTCGACGAACATACGGAACGGTATGCGCGTACCGCCGCCTTTATTGAGGTCCTGCGTGGGTTATGGAGCGAACCCCCCGGCTCATTCGATTATGAGTCAAAGTGGTACACCATCAAGGGCGGCTACTCGGTGCCCCAGCCGGCGGTCCAGCCCGAAATCGTAAACGCAGGCTCGTCGGAAGACGGTCGCAACATGACCGCGCGTCACTGTGATTGGTCATTCCTGTCCACGCCATCGCTCGAAGCCACGCCAGCCATTGTTCGCGATATCAAATCTCGTGCTTCAGCCCTGAATCGAAGCGTGCGGACTGCGACTTTCCCCTATGTACTGTGGCGCGATACGGAGGAGGAGGCACAGGCAGAAATCACCCGGATGATCCAATGTAAGGATCGTGTTGCCGCCCAGAACTGGATGGATGAATTTAATATCGGCGGTGAGTCCTTTGATCAATTTACGCTGGATATGTTCACCGTCGGTGCAGGAGCGATTCATGTCGTGGGAACAAAAGAACAGGTCGCTGACAAACTCGCCTTTCTCTATGATGGTGGACTCGACGGCGTCCTGATAATCATGCAGGACTACCTCGGTGATGCCCAGCGATTCGCACGAGATATCATCCCGCTGCTGCGCGAACGGGGCGTTGTCGCGTGAGAAGGCTTGAAGAGAGGACTGTCAAATTATGGTGCTGGTACAAATATACCACCCACCGGTTCAAAGTGTACCACCTTTCATTTTTGATCCCGCCAGATTACTGCGACCCCAGCCGTTCCCCGCGCCACCACCCGCGTCGACGAAGTACCCAACGCTCCTCATCGGTAGGGCCAATAAACCCCTGATGGCCAATGTACCAGATTTCTTCGTTCGTCTCCGGGTCGATTTCCTCCCGATCCTCACCCCACCCGCTCCAAGTCCTGCACTCGACTCTTGTCTCCCTCTAGAGATAGCAGAAAGGCCATTAGGTCTTGAAACTCCTGCTCAGATAAATGCGGAATGTGGCCGTGGCGGTCGGTGGGATTGTGAGTGACCACCCGTGCCGCATAGCTTGGACGGCCGGCGCTATCCGGACCCTGCCCAAACAGGCTCACCGTGCCCATATAGCCAGCAGCAGGACGCTACCCGCCATCAGCCCAACCAGCACAGCCCATTTCCAAATGGTAGCGGAGCGTATACAGGTCTTTTGTCCAGTCGGGCATTTTTCTTCTCCGTGTGTGATGAGGCTATGCCTCGCACCCGCCGCCTCCGATGCTGTAACGGCCCAATTGGCTGCGAGCCAGTCATACTGGCTCGGTCGCCCCTCCCCATGAGCGGGCTAATTGACCGCCTCCAAGACCAAGCCTTGTTGACTCTGTTCCCACACAAACGTGGCGTTCTTGCCCATTTCGGGAAAGTCGGTGAGCGTACACATCCCCTCAGCCTCGGTCACAAACTCCACGTCAAACGCCGTCACCATAAACGCGTGCGACGCCACCTCTTCGCCGTTCCGTATCAGACGGGCCGTCTTCTCACCTGCCCCCAAACGACTCCAGTTGTAGGTGGCGGAAAACCCATTCTGGATGTCGCCACATCTGGGCTCGGTGTCCAGCCGCTCTGCGCCCTGCAAAACGGTCATAGTCTCGATGACGCCGTCTGCGTCACTGAATTCCACCTCCAACTCTCCACCCAAGCACGACCAGCCTGAGATGAGTCCAACCCCGCTCACGTTCGTCCCAGGGGAGGGGATTTCGAGGACGGCACCGTCCGGTGCTACACTCCCATCGGCGAGTTCAAAATCCCCTTCGATTTCCAAACTCGTTGTTCCTGCAAGGACGAGGAAGCCTTCGGGCTCCGTTGCCCCTACCTGAGTAACGAGTACAACCCCCGAGGTCGTCCAACTTCCGCTCGAACCTACTGCAATCCCCGTTCCCCCTGCTGCGGTTACACTCTCCGTGTAGGTAATAGAGCAACCGACTTGGTAGGACCCATTCTCGTCAAAGCATGAAGAAGGGGCGCAGCCCGTGCTCGTACCTGTCGCATGAAAAATATCCTCAATCCCTTCAAATTGGCAGTGATGATGGTTCACGCTCACACCTTCGATTTCCTCCGCACTGCACGCGCCCGTGGGCTCTTGGACAATTTCAAAACTCATCTGTGTTGTGTGACACACCATGGCACCACCCGTTGTGGTATAGCCACGGGAGGTGGTAGTGCCAGGAGCGTACAGGAGGGTACCATCTGGGTCGAAAATAAAGTTGACCGTCCAAAAGCCTTCCACGGCCCCCGTGAACGGGGCTGCCCAGGCGTGACTCGCGGTGAATATGAGTGAGAATACGACGATTCCCAGCGCTCTGCTCCAGTGCTTTCGCTCGCTCTTCCTTGACCGTCCGATTCCTTCCACAATTTCCTCCATAGACTCCTCCTTTCAGTATTGACCTGACTGGACCAATGCCACATAGCGGCAGCCCGTGTCCCCCCTCAAATGGGGGGGATTTCACAAAAAAGGGAGTGAGAAGACCGACGGCGGATGGGGTCAGGTGGGCTTCACGCCAGCGACAGCACCGTCCGCACCAAGTCGGCCTGCCGCCTGAGGCCGGTCTTGGCGTAGATTTGCTTGAGGAGCCAGCGGACCGAACTTTCCTGCCGGTGTGTCATCACCGCAATGTCGTGGACGGTGTGGCCCTCGGCCAGCGCTACGGCTACCTGGCCCTCCGCGGGGGTGAGGTTCAACACGGTTGCCACAAGATCAGTGTCGATGTCTGGCGTGCTGAACGGCTCAACGATGAGCACGAGTACGGGTACCGCACGGACGCCGAGGGACATCCGGCCACCGGATACCGGACTTACGTGCACGACGAGCGGGGAGAGGCCATTCGACCGCTGAATGGTCAATGCCCCACCGCTGGCTTGGCGGCCAAACCCCGACTGCGCCCGCGCCAACAGTTTCCCAAGCGTTGCGTTGGCTGCTGCCGGCCGGCCGCGCAGGAAGCCGTCTCGATCTTCCAGCCCGTTGCCCCGACCCAGGATTGCTCGGGCCCTGTCGTTCGCTTCCATGATCCGTCCACATGGGTCCAGGAGGACCGTGCCGAGCGCCTGGTTGTCGAGCAGGCTGGCTAGGGAGGCGCTCCGCGCCTCAGCGTTCGCCAAGGCATAGCTGACGCATATTGCGTGGCGGACATGTGGCATGAGCCCTTCCAGCAAGGCGATGTGCCCGGACCGCCAGTCGCCCTGCCTGCTCTTCCGGGTCACTGACCACAGGATATGCGACCGCATGGGGCCAGCTAGGCGCACGGTCAATTGGTTTTGACCGTCCCAGCGGACTAGGAAATCGTTATACGTGGCTGACAGCTTCAATTCCTGTTCGGTGTATAGCTCGGTATTGGGGAACAGACGGCCAGGAGGGAGATGAAACAGGCGTGGGATACGCTCATCCCTAGGATAGTAGTCTTCTACGTATTCTCGTTCACATTCCTCCATCGGTTCGCCTTGGTGGTACATCAATACGAACAGGTAGCCGGAGATCCTCGGGCCAGTGAAGATTCCCACGTGACTGGAATCCATCTCACAGGCGGTGTCGATCAGGGCCGTTGCCCGAGGCCATTGGCAGTCGTCGAGGGCCGCGTCCTGCAAGGCCGCGACGATACGTTCGTATTGCTCTTGGTTCGCCATACGGCCTCCCTCTGGGATACGTTAGGTCCGACTCGGACGCCGGGCCACTGCTAACTTCGCCACGTCGGTCATCATAAAGTTCTGACTCGTCTTGAGCATGATAGCCTCACCGATCAGGTCCGGCGGGCTTCACGCCAGCGACAGTACCGTCCGCACCAAGTCGGCCTGCCGCCTGAGGCCGGTCTTGGCGTAGATTTGCTTGAGGAGCCAGCGGACCGAACTTTCCTGCCGGTGTGTCATCACCGCAATGTCGTGGACGGTGTGGCCCTCGGCCAGCGCTACGGCTACCTGGCCCTCCGCGGGGGTGAGGTTCAACACGGTCGCCACAAGGTCGGCGTCAATGTCTGGCGTGCTGTGCGGGTCGAGGAGTAAAACAAGGACGGGGAGAGCACAGGCGCCAAAGGTGGTTCGGGGGGTGGTCACAGGACTGATGTGTAAGACGAGCGGCGGGAGACCCCTTGCCCGCTCCAGTCGCATGGACCCGCCGACGGGCGGGCGGCCATGCAGCGCCCGTGCTAACAGCCGCCCGAGCGTGGCGTTGGCCACGGACGATTGGGCTCGCAGGACGCCGCCCTGGTCCGACAGCCGGCTGCCGTGGCCAAGGAATACTTGGGCACGGTCGTTTACCGCGATGATCTGCCCCCGCTGGTCGAGGAAAATGGCACCGATCTGCCGGGTGTCGAGCAGACCGGCGAGGGTGGGGCTGGCTACTTCGGCGCTGACGAGGGCGTGATGGACATCCAGGGCATGGCGGATATGGGGGAGGAGCGCTTGCAGCAGGACGACATGTGCGGCAGGCCAGTCCCAGCCTGCGGGCTTGGTCACTGTCCAGGTGATATCCATCCCTACCGGGTTCGCCAGCCGCGCTAGCAACTGGTTGTTGCTGCCGATTCGGGGGAGGCAGTCGTTGTATGTGACGGAGGTCTTCCGTTCCTGCTCGGTGTACAGCTCTTCATTGGAGGCGAAGCGGTTCAGGGGCAGACGGAATAGGCGGGGGATACGTTCGTCTTGGGGGTAGTAGTCTCCGGTATATTCTTGGAGCAGGTTGGTCCCATCTTCCCCATGCACGTAGCCGATGGAAAACAGGTAGGTGGGAGGGCTGGTACTGACATCGTAGAGCGCCGAGTGCGTGCCGAAGAGTCCGCAGGCATCGTCGATCAGGTGCGTGGCCTGAGCCCAGTGGACGGGGTCCAGGGCGGCCTCGTGCAAGGCTGCGACGATGCGCTCGAAGGTGTCCTGAGGCGCCATTGGTCTCCTCCTTACTGGCGAGCCTGTGTTAGGTCCGGCTCGGTCGCCGGGCCATTGCTAACTCCACATGGAGATGTGAGGGTTCCTGCGTATTCACCAAGACATGGTGGCCGAGCCATATCAAAGGTTGGTTGTTGTATAACGAGATAGCCTATCCTCTCCCCTTCCCTCTCAGTCCGCGGGTCCTCCTCTCGGCGCCCGTGCCCTACGCGGACGTGCGCACGGGGGGCCACTGACCCTTTCTACAGGACGGCCCGCTGTCTGTCCCTAGTAATTTATGAGGAACGGGCGTCTCTGCTCCCACATCAGCGCTCAAGGCGGGAGCGGAGCTCTCCTCGCACCGCAGGGGCTCGGACGGGAAGGAAAGGGGGGGCCGAACGCGGAGGAGAAAGAAATGCAAAGTGAGACACTACCTGCTC
This sequence comes from uncultured Binatia bacterium (SeqCode), assembly GCA_965243855.1. Classification (GTDB taxonomy): domain Bacteria; phylum Desulfobacterota; class Binatia; order Bin18; family Bin18; genus Bin18. The sequence goes on from CBDEWE010000003.1 coordinate 2,776,521, forward strand.
CTTGCAAAACCGCCGCTCGGTATGCCGTAACGAAGGCAATGCGTCCTCGTAGCAGCAGTGCCTTTCACTTGACGTGCGGAAACTTCCGTGTTCGGGTAGAAAAATAGTTTAATGTAGGAGGGCATGCCATGGCAGATGTCGGGTCCGAAAAGGTCTTCGAGAACGACAAGGTGATTGTTTGGAACTTCGAGCTCGCTCCGGGCGAGGAAACGCCCGTGCACACACACGAGCACAGCTATATGTGGTACGCGATCTCGGGCGCGCCCCTACAGGTGACCGACGAGAACGAGGAGGACCTGGGCACAATGGAGGTGCCGACGGGCGCAATCTTTTCGCTGAAAGTGGAGGATGGCGAAATCGAGGTTGTATCCGGGCCGGGAAAGGGGATGCGCGTCCCGGCACGTCATAAGGCACGCAACGCCGGGACAACGCCGTATCGGGAAGTCTTGGTCGAGTTTAAATAAATCCCGGCGCCGCTCCGTCCGTTAGGATAGAGAAACTCTCGGACCGATTATCCGGCTTCGACAGGCTCAGCACGAACGGGTTTGGACTGTCTCCCGCCGTGACTTTTCCCGCTCGTCCTGAGCGCCTGGAAACCTCGTACAGAGCACTACCGTTCTTGGGCTTGACGAGCCAGTCGCGCGTACCCGTCACGGGTCTGCGGCAAGCGGCGGTCTAGAATCCGCGACGCGATGACCGTGCGCAGGATCTGGGCCGTACCGCCTCCAATAGTGAACATGCGAGCGTCACGCACCATGCGTTCAGCCGGCGTATTGCGCGAATAGCCTTTGGCGCCAAACACCTGTAAGGCGTCATTTGTGACCTTAATGGCCATTTCCGAGGCGAACAGCTTTGCTTGCGCGGCCGCATTCGGGTCCGGGAACGGGCTCTCATGGGAGCCGCGCGAACGGGCCGCACTGTGGATCATGAGCCGCGCCGCTTCGATCTGCGTCGACATATCGGCCAGCATCCACTGCAAGCCCTGAAATTCGGCAATCGGCCGACCAAACTGTTCTCGGTCCAAGGCGTATTGTTTTGCTCCTTCGTAGGCTCCGGTTGCCAGCCCTAAAGCAACCGTGCCCGCGCCAACCCGTTGGGTGTTGTAGGCGTTCATTAATTCAGCAAAGCCCCGCCTGAAACCGCCTGGCGGTGTTAAGACGCGGTCGGCAGGCAGTTCGAGATCTTCGAAATGTATTTCGGCCTCAGGAATACCCCGCAAGCCCATCGTGGGTTCACGTTGACCGATGCGCAACCCACGATCCTGGTCGCGAACGGCAATAAATCCACCGATGCCTTGCTCTGTTCCTTGTCCGTCAAACACGCGGGCGAAGATCAGATGGAGTTGCGAAACGCCGCCCCCGGTAATCCAATGCTTCATACCGTTCAGCACATACGTATCGCCGCGTTTATCAGCCCGCGTGGTCATCTCTGATGCGGCACTGCCGGCCTGAGGCTCGGTAATGCAGATGGCGGGCTTATCACCGGCCAGGACAAGAGCGGCGGCGAGCTCTTTTTGCGCTGGCGTGCCGTAGTGCATGATGGCGGAAAGCGCCCCCATATTCGCTTCGACTGCAATACGTCCGGTCACCCCGCACACTTTTGCCATCTCTTCGATGACGAGCACCACGTCGAGATAGCTCAGTCCGGCCCCACCGAATTCCGGCGGGATGGTCATGCCAAAGAATCCAGCCTCATTTAAGGCACGGACATTCTCCCAAGGGTATTGTTCGCTGCGATCAACCTCCGCAGCGCGCGGTGCGATCACGTCCTGGGCCAATTCGCGCGCCCGCGCCCGTAACGCCAGCTGCGACTCAGTCAGCGTGTAATGCATGGCCAAAACCCTCCCTACGAGTGCAAGTGGGCAGCTCTTTGCCGCGCGTGCTCCGCACGCGAGTCGTCGCCGCACGCCTGTAACACGGTTGCGTACTTTTGCCAGCTCCCAAGACTGCTCGGTCTCAACAACGCCCGCTGCGCCAGCAGCGCCCGTGCCTGCTCGTAGCATTCGGCGCGAATGGCGGCCTCGATGAGAATCTGCGTAAAGATATCTCGCTGCGCATGAGACCCTCCGATCCCAAACCAGCGGTCGCGCAGCGGCCACAAGACATCGACCGCCTGGGCATACTCCTCGTTTTCAAACGCCAGCACGCCTTTACACATCGGCACCACCACATCCGCCATCAGCGAAGCGGAATAATTGTCCGGGGTATGGGCAAACGATTCGAGTACATTGATATATGCCTGCGCGGTCTCCTTGTCGTCCGCAGATGCCAGCGCCATCAAACTGTGCAGATCGGTAAAAGCCAGCACGTGATCATCGACCCGCTTCCGCGCATACTCCGCCAGGGGCTCCCAGCGATCACCAACATCAACCCCCAGCAATTCCAGGCGCTTGAGCAGCGAAGCGCCGTTTTGCACATCCAGGAAGAATTCCGTGTTCGCGGTCAGTATCCTATTGTCATAGACGTCCAGGGTAAAATCATAGTCCCCCCGCTCAAGCGCGAATAAGGCCAAGTGCCACCAATTATGGCCTTGAAACGGGTTTCGATCAGCCCATTGCTCGACCGGCCGATCGATCAGCGCAATCCCTTCGTCCAGACGGCCCTGCATCTCCATCACGTGGGCGACCGAGTGGATCGCCCACAGGTCATCCGGATTCAGGTCAATGGACCGGCGACCAAAGGCTTCTGCTTGCGCATAATCGCCGCATTCTTCAAGCGCAAAGGCCAACATGCCGAGGACGAAGCTGTAACCGGGGATCGACTCATCCCACAGGTCGAACACGCCGGCGACGGTATTGCGAATGACATAACTCCGGCCGGTCCAGAAAGTCGAATGGTGGTGCATTTTGAGCGCCAGCAGATCGTGAGGATAGTCGGCCAGTATGGCCTCCCAGGCCGCACAGGCCCGTTCGAGATTGCCGGTGGCCAACCCTTCCAAGGCGTCACAGTGCAGACGTTCGCGGCGGGCGCCAGCCGCAAGATGTTCGCGGGCGTGTGACGCACTGGCCAGCATTTTCGGGCGGACCGCAACCGTCTCGAGCATGGACATAATATAGCCTCGGACCACGTGGGCCATTGGAAAATCCGGATCGAGTTCGAGGACACGCCTGAGATTTTTCGGCGCGGCGAGACGATAATTCCAGAGGTCCGTGAGCACCTTGTCATACTCGGTCAGAGCCTCGGCATTTGTCACCGTTATATCCAGACCGCGAACATCGGTTGGCATGATATTTCTCCTTTGCGTTACGGCATCCACAATGACCGGTATTTCCCTCGTTACATTATCTGTACTCTCAGTGGACAACAATCCGGCAGACAACGAATGGGTCTATTGATTTGATGAGGGTAAAGTCGGATGAACAAGGCTTGATACCGCCAAGACTTCTTTGTCTCCAAAGGATATATCACCTGCTTAATGTGTGAACGAAGAGCTGAAGTTCATAAGGGAGGATCGGTATGAGTGTCCTGGATGGACCGCGGACAGAATGGCGTCGGATTTTGCACGAAGGCCAGCCCAAATGGGTCAAACCGGACGGCGACGGGCTGCTGCTGGGCGATGGCCGGGCGATTCATGAGGCCGAGGCCACCTATCTGCCGCCGTGCGAACCAAGCAAGATCCTGTGCATTCACCTGAATTATGAATCGCGCCGGGCCGAATTCCGCGTCCCACCGATTGAAACGCCCACGTATTTCCAGAAGCCGACAACGGCGCTGAACAGTCATCGGGGCTCCCTCGTGCGTCCACAAGGCACGAAGTATCTCAACTACGAAGGGGAGGTGGCGGTGATTATTGGCAAACCGATGCGCAACGTGGGCCGCGATGAGGTGTGGGAGTATATCGCGGGCTTTGCGCCCGGTAATGACGTGGGGAGCCAGGACTTTCGCGATACGGATGCGGGCTCGATGCTGCGCGTCAAAGGGATGGACGGCTTTTGCCCAATTGGCCCAGGCGTCGTGAGTGGGGTGGACATTCGCCAAGCCACGCTCCGGACCTACCTCAATGACACGGTCGTACAGGAAGGCGCTCTGAGTGAGATGATCTTTCCGATCGACTATATCCTGGCCGATCTGTGTCGCTATATCACGCTGCTGCCCGGAGATGTGATTATGTCGGGCACACCCAGAAACTCACGTCCCATGAATGTTGGGGATCTTGTCGAGGTTGAGGTTTCCGGTTTGGGGCGACTCTCGAATCGGGTCGTCGAAGCGCCAGCACCCCCATATCAGGTTGGACATCAACCGACCGACACCGATGCTGTCCGCCGCGTCGCCTTAGGGTCGGATTGGCGGCGTGAGAAATGATGAAAGCAAGGGGGCGGCCGGAGCCCGAGTTCCAAGGGCAGCAGCCGGACCCTTCTCTCTCACAGACGATCTATGCTAGGGCGTGTCATCAGTTAGCGCGCACCCCTGGTCGGCTTTCCGGTCTCGCCACGGTATACTTCCCTGGTCAGCAAGAGAGAGGAGAGAGTCCACAATGGCGAGACGGTATGCGCTACGCGAGGACCAGTGGGAACGGATTCGAGAGCTGTTGCCTGGTCGGGAGGGCCACGTCGGGGGCACGGCGCGGGATAACCGGTTGTTTGTGGAAGCGGTCTTATACCGGTATCGCGCGGGGATCCCCTGGCGCGATTTGCCGACCCGGTTTGGAGATTTTCGCGTGATCCATACGCGCCACATGCGCTGGAGTAAAAGCGGGGTCTGGGAGAAGGTTTTTAAGCATCTCGCGGCCGATGCGGATAACGAATATGCCATGATCGACGCCACGATTATCCGCGTCCACCAACATGCGGCGGGGGCAAAAGGGGGGACCCAGCAGCCGAATGCATTGGCCGCTCCCGAGGGGGCTTGAGCACGAAAATCCATACGACGTGCGATGCGCTCGGGAATCCGACCGGCTTCCATCTCACGCCCGGCCACGCCGCCGACCTTGCCGGTGCGGAGGCCCTCTTGCCCAATCTGCTGAAGCACATTCACGCTTTGCTCGCCGATAAAGCCTATGACGCCCAAGAGCGGGTCATTGAACGCTTAGAGAAGGCGGAGGTGACGGTGGTCATTCCCCCGAAAGCCAATCGGCTCCAGCCCCGCCCGTACGATAAGCACCTCTATCAAGCACGCCATCTGATTGAAAACTTCTTCGCTAAACTCAAGCAATACCGCGCTCTCGCCACCCGCTACGACAAACGCGCCGTCAGCTTCCTCGGAGCCATCTACTTGGCCGCTTCGGTTATCCTCCTTAACTGATGACACGCTCTAGTTCTTTCGTAGACGTATGCTGAAAATCTCTTCACCTCTCTTGCGAACCTGCCTCCTCGCCCTTCTGCTGCCAGTCCTGTTGCTGCTGCCGACTTTCCACACGCATCCGGAACAGCACCACGCGCATGGGCACGAGAGCACCCACCGCCATTCGGCGATTGTCCATGCGGATTTCCTCGTCTCGCCATCCCATGACCATGACGAGCATGACGCAGCTCATAACGCTCCGGATGAACACGCCTCAAGGTCCGATTCTCGCATCATCCTCTCTGCGCTGCTCCCACGGAGCTTTGGTCTGCTCGGCGTTACCCTCGACCACCGACCGCTTGCTCCTCCCACTGCGCTTCCGGTCAACACCCGACAACCATCAAGCGTGTCGTGGGCGTGTCAACCTGACCACCCACCGGCCAGAGAATCGGCCGGTTTGCCGGCCATTTCTTCTCGCTCTCCCCCCCATCACGCATAGGTTTCGTATCCGACTGTCGTTTATCCCCTAAAGACCGAGCGGACTTCGGCCTGGGGAGCTCCCGCCATGCCCCCCAGGAAGTCGTGTCTCTCCTATGGAGGACCGCGCCCATGTTGCGGAATTACTCTATGGGCTTCGGTGTGCTGATGTTGCTGACCAGCTGCCAGTTGGGCAACGCCCGTCTGCCCGAAGACCGAGCTCATGAACCGACCAGCATCACGAAGTGGACGACGAAGACTGAACTCTTTGTGGACTTTGCGCCGTTAGTCGTGGGCAAAGCCACGCCTTTTGCGGTGCATCTGACCGACTTGGAGACAGCTCAGGCGGTTTCCGGGGATGCCGTCGTAACGACGCTGGAAGGCCAAGACGGCCCGCACCTCACCGTCCACTCGGAAACACCGATATCGCCGGGCATCTACCACCCCGTGCTCACGCCCACCGAACCCGGCACGTATCGTTTGCGGTTTACCCGGTCGCATCCCGGCACCCGGACCGTGCTCGATACGATTGACGCGGGCGAAGTGGTCGTGGTGGCAACCGAAAAAGACCGCGTCAGCCCATCGGAAGAGCCAGCGAGCGACGGTATTCCCTTTCTGAAGGAGCAGCAGTGGCAGATCGCATTAGCGACACAGGCAGTCGCCACTCGGGAACTGCACCCCACGCTCCACCTCCACGCGGAAGTCAAACCCGCGGCCGGGGGAGAAGTCCACATCACGGCACCCGTCATTGGGCGGGCGGTGGCCGTGGATCAAGGCGTTCCCACGCCGGGACAGCGCGTTGAACCGGGCGAACCCCTGGCCCTGCTGCTTCCCTTACCAACCAGGAGCCGAGCCGAACTCGTCTATGCCGTACAGGCGAGCCAGTCTGAGCTTGAGGCCGCTCGACACGAGTTGGCACGCGTGCAGAACCTGTATGCAGACCGCATTGTTCCTAAGCGGCGCCTGGAACAAGCGCAAAAAAATGTGTCCGTCCTTACAGCCCGACTGTCGGCCTCCCGCGCGGAACTCTCTCTGCTCGATATGAACCCGACCAGCGCCGCGGACCTCCGAACACCTCGGGCTCAACGCTTTCTCCTCCGCGCACCGATGGCCGGGACAGTGGTCACGGTCAACTTCACCCCTGGGGCACTGATTGAAGCGGGGCATCACCTGTTCACCATTATGAACCTGGAGCACGTCTGGATTAACGGGCACGTCTTTGAGACGGATATCGCCAAAGTCGGCCATGTAGAGCAGGTCCGCTTTACCGCTCCGGCCCTCAGCTCGCCCCTGCTCCTCTCTCCGCCAGACGTGCAGTTGGTGACCCTGGGCAGCGTGCTGCACCCCGAGAACCGCTCCGTCCCGCTTATCCTGGCGGTCAATAACGCTCAGGGCCACTTGAAAATTGGCATGCATGGCGAGCTTGGCGTGCCAACCGGAGAAGTCATCCATGCCCTTGCCATCCCGGTCAGTGCCATCGTGTATGACAAAGGCGTACCGCTTGCCTTTGTCCAGGTGGGGGGGGAGACGTTTGCACGGCGAGAACTGGAGCTGGGCGTCCGGCAGGACGACTTTGTCCAGGTGCGGGCAGGGCTCAGCGCTGGTGAGCGAGTCGTGACTCGGGGAGCGTATCGGGTGCATCTCGCGTCCCTCTCCAGCACGCTTCCCGAACACGACCATGCGCACTAGCCCCAGGATAGAGGCATGAATCGTCTTATTCGCTGGTCGTTGGCCAATCGGAAGATTGTCCTGACGCTCGCCCTGGCGGTATTACTCGGCGGCACGCTGGTCGCCGTCCGCATGCCGGTCGATGTCTTCCCGGACCTGACCGCGCCAACGGTCACCGTCCTGACCGAGGCGCACGGAATGGCGGCGGAAGAAGTGGAAATGCTCGTCACGCTTCCCCTCGAAACGGCGGTGAATGGGGCGGCAGGTGTGCGGCGTGTCCGCTCGTCGTCTGCGACCGGCATATCCGTGGTGTGGGTCGAATTTGTCTGGGGCACGGATATGTATCAGGCCCGGCAGGTGGTGAGTGAAAAACTCCAACTGGCTCGCGCCGTTCTCCCGCCAGAAGTCGCGTCGCCCATTCTTGCGCCGATCTCCTCCATTATGGGCGAAATCATGCTGGTGAGCCTCACCAGTGAGCAGCATTCGCCGCTTGAACTCCGTTCGACCGCGGACTGGGTGATACGCCGGCGGCTGCTTTCTATCCCCGGGGTGTCCCAAGTCATCCCCATTGGCGGTGGGGTCAAACAATATCAGGTGTTGCTGTCCCCGGAGCGAATGGCGGCGTATGGGGTGAGCCTGACCGAAGTGACGGAAGCCGTGCGCCTGACCAACCAGAACACCTCGGCGGGGTTCTACGTGGACGGTGGCCAAGAGTATCTCATTCATGGCGTGGGGCGGGTCCGGCGGTTAGCAGACATCGCGCAGACTGTTGTGGCCGTGCACGCTGAGCAGCCCGTGTTTCTCCATCACGTCGCTGACGTGCAGATCGGGCCAGCGCTGAAACGCGGCGAAGGGGCCGTCCAAGGCAAGCCAGCCGTGATTCTCAGTCTACAGAAACAGCCTGGGGCCAATACCCTGACCTTAACCCAGGCCCTGGACACGACCCTGACCGCCATACAACGCACCCTTCCGGACGGAATGCGCATGAATGCCCATATCTTCCGCCAGGCCGACTTTATTGCGGTGGCGATTGAAAACGTCATTGATGCCCTGCGAGACGGCGTGCTGGTGGTGGTCGGTATTCTCCTCCTCTTCCTCCTCAATATCCGCGCCACGCTCATCACCCTGGTCGCCATTCCGCTCTCCCTGCTTGTCGCCGTCCTTTCGCTGCATCTCCTCGGCGGCACGATGAACACGATGACTCTGGGCGGCATGGCCATTGCCATTGGGGCCCTGGTCGATGACGCCATTATCGATGTCGAGAACGTTTTTCGCCGACTGAGAGAGAACGCGGCATTGCCGCAGTCGGCACATGTCAACCCGCTGACCATCACGCTCAAGGCGTCCCTGGAGATTCGTCCGTCTATTACCTTTGCCACGGCCATCATTGCGCTGGTCTTTGTCCCGCTCTTCTTCCTCAGCGGCGTTGAAGGACGCTTGCTCGCCCCGTTGGGCGTGGCCTATCTGGTCGCGCTGTTTGCCTCGCTCCTGGTTGCGCTGACCGTCACGCCCGTGCTCTGCTCGCTGCTCCTGCCCAGTTCAAAGGGCGTCATCACGCGTAAAGAAAATCCCTTGGTGCGTCGCCTCCAGCACGCCTATCAAAAACTGCTCACCCACCTGTTTCCACGGCCCGGTCTGGTTATCCTCACGTCCGCCATGCTGTTTGTCGGAACGCTTGCCCTCACCCCGTTCTTAGGCCGGTCGTTTCTGCCGGAGTTTAATGAAGGCACGCTCACGATCAATACGGTCACGCTACCAGGCACCTCCCTGGCCGAGTCTGACCGACTGGGACAGACGGTCGAAGAGATTCTCCTGTCGTTTCCGGAGGTAAAAACCACGGCGAGACGGACCGGACGGGCCGAGCTGGACGAACATGCCCAAGGGGTCGAAGCCTCCGAAATCGATGTAGGACTCCAGATGCAAGCACGCTCGAAAGCGGAGTTCCTCGCCGCGTTACGCCGCGCGCTCGCGGTTGTGCCGGGCATGAGCGTGACCATCGGCCAGCCGATATCTCACCGGATTGACCACATGCTGTCCGGCACGCGGGCGAATATCGCGGTGAAGGTCTTTGGCGACGATTTACAGCGCCTGCGCCGCCTGGCCCAAACGGTCCGGGATACCATGGCCCAGGTTCGTGGTGTTGTGGACTTGGCTGTTGAGCAACAGACCGACCTGCCGGTTCTTCACGTGCAACTCAAGCGGGAACGGATTGCCCGGACCGGGCTCACCGTTGGAGAGGTGACTGAGGCGTTGGAAACGGCTTTCCTCGGGAAGACCGTTTCTCGCGTCTTGGAAGGCCAGCGAAGCTTTGACTTGGTCGTTCGCTACGAGGACGCGACCCGGAAAGACCTCAACACGATTCTCTCTACGCTGATTGACACTCCACACGGGGGAAAAGTCCCGCTTCGGCTGTTGGCGGGCGTCAGCCGAGCACTCGGGCCAAACGCGATCGGGCGCGAGAACGTGCAGCGCCGCATCGTGGTGAGTGGCAATGTGGCGGGACGGGCACTCCAGGATGTCGTGCAGGAGATTCAGCAGCAGGTCGCAGCGCAGGTGGCGCTGCCCCAGGGCTACTACGTTGTCTATGGCGGCCAGTTTGAAAGCGCCCAGGAAGCGTCGCGCACGATCGGCCTGTTAAGCCTGCTTGTGTTGGGTGGCATCATGTTCTTGCTGACCACGGCGCTGCGGTCCGTCCGTGATGCCCTCATTATCCTGGTCAATCTGCCCTTGGCGTTCATTGGCGGCGTCATGGGCATATTTGTGTCTGGCGGGATACTGAGCGTGGCCTCGCTGGTGGGACTGATTACGCTTTTTGGTATTGCCACCCGAAACGGCATTATGTTGGTCACCCATATTCGTCACCTGATGGAAGAGGAAGGCGAGCGGTTCCGAGCGGCGGTGGAGCGCGGCGCACTGGAGAGGCTCTCGCCCATTCTGATGACCGCCCTCTCGTCCGGGCTGGCCCTCCTGCCGCTGGTCGTGCGGGCCGGCGACCCAGGCAGCGAAATACTCACGCCAATGGCGATTGTCATTTTATGCGGTCTCATTACCTCGACCGCGCTCAACCTCATTGTTGTTCCGGCCTTATACCTCAAGTTTGGCGACCACTCACCGCGCAGGGAGAGGAGCGATGATACATAAACGATGGACGCTGTTTGCGTCGGTGTGGACGTTACTGCTGGTCGGCCAGGTCGCGCAGGGGGGGGCGGAGGAGACAGACGCCCCCTTGCGGGTGGATTTACCAACTGCGCTTGTATTGGCCTTGCAGGGAAACCCCGACATTCAGACAAAACGACACACTCTCGGGCTGGCCAAGGGACGCGTCCAGCAGTCTGAGTTAGTGTTTCAAGAAAATCCCCGTGTCAGTATTGAGGCGGATTACCGCAACAGGCGGTTTCGTGCCCCCACCGGGAGGTCAACCGCCGATGCCGCAGTCTTGCTCCTTCAGGAAGTCGAAATCGCGGGACAATCCGGACATCGTCGCCAGGCAGCCGTCTCTCACCTCGGCTATACGGAGTGGCGTATTGCCGATGCGGAACGGCTCCTCCGACTGGAAGTCATGCGGGCCTTTTATGAGTTGATGGCGATACAAGAAAGCATCCAAGCGCAACAGGACATGCTGGAAACCCGCCGAGCACTCCTTCAGGTCGGCCGTGAGCGGTATGCCCAAGAGGATATCTCGGTGCTCGAACTCGACACGCTGCGCCTCGATGCCGACGAGGCGCGCACACGGCTGCTCGCCAGCGAGCAGGAGCGCGTGCACGCAGAAAAACGGCTCCGATTGCTCCTTGGCCTGGGTGTCGAGAGACCGCTCGTTGCGGTCGGAGATCTCTTGAAGACCTCTCGGCTGGATACGCTCCCGGACCCGCTGCCCTCACAGGCGGAACTCATCGCATGTGCCCTGGAGCATCGGCCCGACTACCATGCCGCGCGCTTTAAAGTGGAAACCCGAGAAGCCGAACTGCGCCTCGCCCGGGCCAACCGGACGCCGAATATTTCTCTTGGTCCAATGTATAAGCTCGACAATGAAGACCAGGTGGTGGGAGGAGCGCTGACCATCCCGCTGCCCCTCTTTAATCGCAATACACACGCAATAACGGCGGCGATGGCGGAGGTCGAGATGGCGCGGCAGGAGCTTGAATCCCGAACGCTCACCGTGCGTCACGAGGTCGCTGCTGCGTATGCCCACCTGGAGTTGACCCGGCAGCATCGCGCCGCCTATGGAACAGACTATTTCGATGCGCTCACGCAGACAGGAGATTTTACCCGCCGGGCCTATGAGGCGGATGAGGTGAGTATGCTTGAGTTGAGTGTGGCTCTGGAACGGCTCACGCAGTCTCGTTCTCGGGCGGTGAACGCGGCGCTCACCGTACTCCGAGCGCAGGCAACATTAGCGGCACGGCTTGCCTTCCACTGCCTCGATACGAACCACGAATGAGGTCGGGCCGATGAAGCTTAACCCCATCAAGACTTCTTTGTTTCCAAAGGATATGCTACCTCGTAGCGTTTGAATGAAGAGCTGAGTTTTAAGAAGGAGGACTGCGAGAATGAGTCAAACCACAGCCCAAACTGAACCAAGCCGCATCCCGACTGCCGACGAACTGGGTTTTGATCCCGGGGCCCTGCGTGAGAAGTACGCTGCCGAGCGCACGAAACGGCTGCGCACGGACGCGAACAGTCAATACCAGGAAATCACCGGGCAGTTCGCGCACTATAACGAAGACCACTATGTCGAGCCGGGCTTCACCCGTCCCGCGCTGCAAGAAGAGGTCGATGTGGTGATTATTGGCGGCGGCTTTGGGGGAATGTTGGCCGCGGTGCGGCTGCAAGAGGCCGGCATTACCAATTTTCGCATCATCGAGAAAGCCGGGGATTTTGGCGGCACCTGGTACTGGAACCGCTATCCCGGCGCCCAGTGTGATATCGAAGGCTATCTCTACCTGCCCCTGCTCGAAGAGCTCAACTATATCCCGAAGGAACGCTACTCTTTCGCCCCGGAGATATTCGAGCACGCGCAACGGATTGGCAAGCGCTATAATCTCTACGAGCGCACCTGTTTCCAGACCAAAGTCAAAGAGGCCCGCTGGGATGAGGAAGCCGGACGCTGGACCGTCACCACGGATCGTGACGACGAGTTCAAGACGCGCTTTATCATCATGTCGAGCGGGCCGCTGAACAAGCCCAAATTGCCCGGAATCCCTGGGATCGAAAATTTCAAGGGACATACCTTCCATACCAGTCGCTGGGACTATGGCTACACGGGTGGTGATACCACCGGGGGCTTACACAAACTCCACGACAAACGGGTCGGGATTATTGGCACCGGGGCGACTGCGATTCAGTGCATCCCCCATCTGGGCGAGCATGCACAGCAGCTCTACGTCTTCCAGCGGACGCCGTCCTCGGTGGACGAACGCAACAACACACCCACTAACCCGGAATGGGCGAAGACGCTCAAGCCCGGCTGGCAGACGTATCGGAACCGCAACTTCACCGCGCTCTTGGACGGAGTGCAGCTTGAGGACGATCAGGTCCGTGACAAGTGGACCAGCCCGCTCAAGAAGCTCAGCGATCTGCTCTCGAGCCAAGATGAATCGGACCTCTCCGGCCGAGAAAAGGCGCTCTTGGCGGAGATCGCCGATTTCCAGAAGATGAATGAGATTCGTGATCGCATATCCTCGACCGTGCAAGACCCGGAGACGGCCGAGGCGCTCAAGCCGTGGTTCGGCCAGTGGTGCAAACGCCCGACCTTCAACGATGAGTATCTGCCGACCTTTAACCGGCCGAGCGTCAAGCTCGTCGATACCAGTGGACAGGGGGTCGATCGCGTGACCGAGCACGGTGTCGTGGTGGATGGGGTGGAGTACGAAGTGGACTGTCTGATCTTTGCGACCGGCTTCGAGGTGGGGACCGCGTACACCCGGCGGGCCGAGTTTGGCATGTACGGCCGGGATGGGGTGTCGCTCGCCGATGCCTGGGCGGACGGGATGCGGACCTTCCACGGTTTTCTGAGCTGCGGGTTTCCGAACTGTTTCCACATGGGACTGACGCAGACCGGCCTCACGGCGAATTTCACCTATATGCTCGATAATCAGGCCCAGCATGTTGCCCAGCTCATTACACTGGTCAATCGCCGCAACGCGAAGTCCATCGAGCCGACCTCTGAAGCTGAGGCGGAGTGGGTGGAGATCGTGAATGGACCGAACATGATGACCAAGTACCAAGATGTCTGTACGCCGGGCTACTACAACGGCGAGGGGACCAACGAGGGGCAGGGCTTCCTCCAGGCCATATACCCCAAGGGTGCGCTGGCCTTTTACGATATGCTCGCCGAGTGGCGTGAACAGGGAGACTTTGACGGTCTGATTGTGAAATAGGCGAGGAATACGATGCAACCTATCCTCTTATATGGCGTGCCGTTTTCGCAGCCGGTGCGCGCGGTCATGTGGCTGATGCTGTATAAGCGGACGCCGTTTGAAATGGTCCTGATCAACCCTGGCTCAAAAGGGGAAACCGGGAGCCGCAACCCGGCCTATCTGGCCAAAAATCCCGGCGGGACGATTCCCACGATCGAAGAGCCGGACACTGGCTTTGTGCTCAGCGAGGCGCACGCCATCATGTGTTATTTGAGCAATACGCACGGCTGGGAAGACGTCTACCCGACGGATTATCGGCTGCGCGCCAAGGTAGACTGGTATTTGCACTACCACCACCGCAATATCCGCGACGCCTCCGTCGGACTGGTCGCACCGAAGATTCGCAAGGATCTGAATATCCCGGACGTCATTCAACAAGCCGCCCACGCGACCCTGACGAAGGCACTCCACGCCTTGGAGTCGAGTTGGCTGGCGGAATCCCGCTATTTGACGGGCGAACAACTCACGCTGGCCGACTTTGCCGCATACGTGGAGATCGGGCAGTTACAGCCGGGTTTTACCAACGTCTACGATTTCGCGCCCTTCCCCAACGTGCGACGCTGGTTAGACGAAATGAAACAAGTGGACGGGCACGACGACGTGCACGTCGTGCTGGCCGAGCTTGGCGATATCAGCGGCGAGCCACCAACGATGGAGGCGATCAGGAGCGCGAACAAAAACGCGCTCAGGGCCTTGAAGGCAAAACTGAGAGAACTGACGCTATGATGGAACCACAGGGATACTGTGCGGACGCATTTACGGCCGTTCGCGAGGCGTTTCAGGAGAACTTCGCGACGGGCGAGGAGCTTGGCGCCAGCGCGTGTGTCGTCCACGACGGAGAAGTGGTCGTTGATCTGTGGGGCGGCGCTTCGGCACCGAATGGCGAGCCCTGGCAGAAGGACACCATCGTCAACGTGTACTCCACCACCAAAACCATGGCAGCGGTCTGCATGTTGATACTCGCTGACCGGAGTCTGATTGAGTTCGACGCTCCGGTTGCCCGCTACTGGCCTGAGTTCGCTCAGAACGGCAAGGAGAGTGTCCTGGTTCGCCATGTGATGAGCCACTCGGCCGGGTTGTCGGGTTTCGATTCACGCGTCGAGATCGAGGAACTCTACAACTGGGACGATATCTGCGCCAGGTTGGCCCGCCAGGCACCCTGGTGGGAGCCGGGGACTGCCTCGGGATACCACGCCATCACGCAAGGCTATCTGCAGGGAGAAATCCTGCGCCGGGTCGACGGCCGCAGTCTCGGTACGTTTTTCCGCGAGGAGATCGCGACCCCGCTTAACGTTGATTTTCATATCGGGCTGGATGCCCAACACGATGCGCGTGTTGGCGAGATGGTTCCGCCTTCGGCGACCATGGATGAGATGCCGGGCGATCCGGATTCGATTGCCACGCGGACCTTTCGGTCTGCCGCGTTGACGGGCCGAGAGCCGCAGACGCGCGCCTGGCGCGCGGCGGAGATTCCTGCCGCGGGAGGGATCGGCAACGCGCGGGCCGTCGCCCGCGTGCATGGGGCGCTGGCTGCGGGCGGCGCGCTTGACGGCGTCCGTCTGATGGCCCCTGAAACGGTCGCACTGGCACAACAACGGCAGACTAACGGTAAGGATCTCGTGCTTGACGTGTGGATGCTGTTCGGCCTGGGCTTTGGCTTGATGAACCCGCGGATTCCGTTCACGCCGAGCCCCGGCGCCTTCTACTGGGGCGGTTGGGGCGGGTCCATTGCCGTGGTTGATCCCGATACCTGTACTTCGATCGCCTACGTGATGAATAAAATGGGCGAAAGCACGCTGGGAGATCAGCGCTCGGCGCGGATTATCGCGGCGACCTATGCCTCGCTGAAATAAGGATGCCGGTGATGACCCAGGCAGTAGCGCCCAATCCGAACTACCGCTATGAGCCCAAGCCCGTTGATGAAATCGTTGTCAGGGCGTTCAACTTCGACTTTCCCGACAATCTCGACCCCAAGTGGGCAAAGAACTCGGTGGTCAGATCGCATATGTTCAACGGCTTTTCGTTGACCATGCCATATCTTGAGCCCTATTTGATCAAGTCGGTCCGGCAAGCGCTGCCGCTTATTCGGGAGGAACGTCTTCGAGAAGACATCAAAGGGTTCTGCGGCCAGGAGTCCCGCCACTACGCCTGTCACCGGCGGCTCAACGAACTCATCAAGAAAAACGGCTATCCCGAGCTGGCCGAAATCGAGCAGCGTATGGAGCGGTCTTACGCCCGTCTGCAAACGCGCAGTCTGGAGACCCAGCTCGCCTACAACGCCGGATTCGAGACCATGACGGCGGGCTTTACCCGCTGGATGACCACAAAACGCTGGGCGCTGTGGGGCGGCAATTGCCCGTGGGTTTCCTCGTTCTGGGTGATGCATATGGTAGAGGAAACGGAGCACAAAACCGTTGCCTATGATACCTATATGGCCTGTTCGGGCCGCTATCTGAAACGGGCAATCGGCGTCCTGCACGGCAGTTTTCACGTGCTCGGCTACGGCCTCATCGCCATGCGGGCAGCGCTACGCAAGGACGGCCTGTGGGGCCAGCCCGGTACGATGCTCGAACTCGCGAGAGAGATGGGCACCCTCTTCTGGAACGTTGGTCCCTCCCTGTTACGCGCCATGCGCCCAGGGCACAACCCGCGTTACGACGAAGACCCGCAGTGGCAAAAGAACTGGGTCGCGGCACATAAACATTTAGCGCCTGACGCACCCATTCCTTTGCTTGATACCTCCGACCCGGACGTTCCGGTGCCGTTCTGAGCAGAACCAATCAATAAAAGTCGGAACCACCGAGTGACCGCCAGGGGCAGGCCGCCGCGCGCCAAGGTTCCCCGGAAGGAATTCCCGACGCGCGGCATATTCTTGTTTAGCTCAGATGGGGGAGGACGTCGGCGGCAAAGCGCTGCATAGACCCCCGCGACACGGCGCGATCCATGCCGGGGAAATGGAAGAACAGCACGAGTTCGTCTATGCCCGACTCAGCTTCAAACGCTTTGATCTCATCGAGCACCTTTTGTGGTGGGCCGGTGAAGAAATTACTCAGGTCACGGAATCCATCAGACGTATTCGTGCGGTCTTCTGGTTTGTCATTGGCTTCATGCATCCACTTGGCGTAATAATCGACCTGGTAGTTGACGTGCGGCCAGACTTTATCTAACTCGCTGTCGTCCTTGTCGGTCACATAGCACGAACGCAGGATGCGGACCTGGCCGGGCTCGCGGCCGAGGTCGGTACAGGCCGTCCGGTAAATATCAATGTCCTCGGTGTTGCCAATGGGCAGAAAATGACAGCCCATGCGTGCCACGCGCTGAATGCCTTTTTCGCTCCGCGCCCCAACCATCAGGGGTGGCCCTCCAGGCTGGGCTGGAGATGGCGTGACCATAATGTCGGTGTAGTTCCAAAACTTCCCGGCATGAGAAAATGTTTCCCCAGACCACGACTTGCGAAGGATGTCGACACCTTCGGTCAGGGCTGAGCCGCGTCGCTTGTGATCCTTTTCAAAACCCGTAAACTCGCCTACGCGATAGCCCTGGCCCAGGCCAAGAATGAGCCGTCCTCGCGAAATGAGATCGACGACCGCTGCGTCTTCGGCGACACGAACGGGGTCGTGCAGGGGGAGGAGTAAGACGAAGGTACCGAGACCGATGCGCTGTGTTCTGGCAGCCACCGCTGAGAGGACGGCGAGCTGGGAGGGGAGATAGCCATCCTCAAGAAAATGGTGCTCCGTCGTCCACGCGGTATCAAAGCCGAGCTCTTCAACGGCAACCATATCGTCGATGGTATCGTTATACAGGTCGGCGTAGGGTTGCGCCCATTGGGGCGGATTCCGAAAGTCAAATAAACAGCCTGTCTTCATTGCTTTGCTCCTTTCGGCATGGCGAAAATGTTTGGTCTTATTTGTTTCGCTTTCTTCCAGGGATCTCCGCCTTACCCGAGTGTATTCACCGCAGATGGGAACGTGTTGATCCCCAGCGCTTCCCGAAAATCCGCGGTGGGTTTCACGACCATCGCATCGACGCTGATGCCAATCGCATTAGCGACGCGGTCCAGCATGCTGAAGTTGCCGCCGATGATCGACGCCGTCGTGACCGCATCGAGACCTAATCGCTCGGCAATGGCATCACGGGCGGCCGCCAGTTCTGCGGTATCGGGTTTCATCAAAGCACCGGCGAATCTCACGAGTTCGCACCCGTGTTCCACACCACTGTCAATGCTTGCATCGATCGCGCCAGCTAACTCGTAGCTTCGATTGTGAGCTCTTCCGCTCTCCCGGAGCAGATGGGCATGCCACGTGGTTCAGTAGAAACACAGGTTCTGTTCCGAAACCTTGGTTGCGACGAGTTCTATCTGTGCTCGCGAAAGTGCGTGGTCTGATGTGGCGTGAAAATCGAGCAAATGCTCAGCTCTGAAATACTGTTGACTGATCAAGTTAATCACGCGGCGAGCTTCATCAGGGACGAGGCTCACGGCACGGAAAACATTTCCCGCCGGACTCTCTCCGTATAACGATTCGGCTAATGCGCCACCTTCTGGAGCGCTGGGGACACTCGCGGTAAAGAAGCCCTCATCGACGGCCTCAGCGGGGCGTTCGAAAGAGGGGAGCGTATCGTCGGCGGGCTCCAGTAATTTTCGGGGTGGTATGCCGAGACCGCGGGCAAAGACGTCAATATTGGAGAGTCGCGACACCAGCGAGACGATTTCAACATACGCGCCCTCGCTCACACCCTGGGCTTGGATGTTCTGGCAAAACTTGCGATCGATGTTTTGCGAATCAACCGCCACTGCCCGTGCCAATCGCACTGCCGCGTCAGGGAGTTTGGCCTGGGCGACCAGCTTCTCATCGTCAACTGCTTCTTGTAAGCCCTGCTCGCATTGCGCGATACGCGCAGTGGCGGCAATGGCGGTTCTTTGTGCTGCGGTGCCCCACGTACCACCGCGAGCATAGGACTGCATTTCGTCAACATGTAGAGTTTCAACCGTAGGAGAAACAGGGTAGCGCGAATCTGCGTAAAGTGTCATGAGAATTCACCCTCCTCTCTCGAAATTGTACTTCGCTTATCAGTCATTTTAATAAACGAGGGAATCCCGCCGTGCAAATGCGCTCGTGTTGGGTTTACCTCTTGACAAGCCGCTTCACAAGCCGACAATGCCTCGCAAGAGGGCGAGTTAATCAATGACCCCGACGATAGAGTACGGAGGAGCTTACCATGAGCACAACCTTGCGTTACCTTCACCACCCCGCATCACAGCCGTGCCGCGCGGCGCATCAATTCATGCTGGAGAACGACATTCCCTTTGAACTCGAGTTGGTCGATATCACCACCGATATCAACGAGCGACCGGAGTTCCGGGACAAGTACAACCCGACAGGGCAGGTGCCGATTCTCGTGGATGGCGACTTCGTTATCTGGGAGAGTGCGGCCATTGCCTTCTACTTGAACGAGAAGTTTAACTGTCCCGACCACTGGTTCGGGCGCGACACACAGCAAAGAGGGCTTATTCAGCAGTTTCTGCAATGGTACGCCTACACGCTCCGCCTCGGAGGAGGGGCGTTCCACTGGACTATCTTCGCCCCAATGATCTACGGCTACGATAAGGACTTCTCCGCGGAGGTAAAGAAAGGGCGCTATATTCTGTACGAGTCTCTGGACCTCCTAGAGACCTACTGGCTCAAAGACCGTGAGTATCTGTGCGGCGACGAGATCAGCTATGCGGATCTGACCGCTCACCAGGACCTCGTTTCCCATGACGCGGGGAAGATCATTCCGGACGGGGTGTGGCAGGAGCACCCTAAGGTCAGGGCATGGTTCGATACAGTGGCCGCACGTCCGCACGCGAAGACGGTGAGTGCATGGCAGTATGAGAACGTTGGAAAAATATTGAACGACGGTGTGAAATTTGAGTTCAGGCGAAAAACCGCAGTCTTAAAGGGAACGGAGGTCCACAGCGGCCACAACCACGGCATTATTTACGCCGGCCAGGACGACAGCTACTTGAAGGAGAAGTCCGCCAGGGGCACCACCTAGGAGTCCTGTGGTTGAGAGAGGGCTGGAAGTGTCTTGATGGTTATCATGGCGACCTATGCCTCACTGAAACAGTGACATTGCTGCCATAACCCGGAGGATATAATGGCGACAATCGATCTCTATGAAGCGATGCGGACCTTACGGGCCGTACGGCGGCTCCGCCCGGACCCGATTCCGGAAGACGTACTCTACCGGGTCCTGGAAGCCGCCACCTGGGCACCAACCGGCGGCAACCGCCAAGCCTGGCGCATCATTGTGGTCAAAGAGCCTGCCCGTAAACAACGTCTCGGCGAATTATATAAGCAGGTCACACTTCCCTATCTCAAATCGTATATGGAGCGGTTGGCCGGTGCCTCTGAGGAGGAACGCAGAAAAGCCGAGCGGACGATCCGCGCCAGTAACTACCTGGTGGAACACTTTAGCGAGACGCCGGTGCTGCTGGTCGTGTGTTTTAACCCGGAAGGACTTGCCGTCACCGATGCGAAGCTTGACAGACAGTCCGTTGTTGGCGGCGGCTCGATCTACCCGGCGGTAGAAAACCTCCTGCTTGCCTGCCGGGCTGAGGGTCTGGGGTGTGTGCTGACGACGCTGCTGTGCATGGAAGAACCGGCAGTTCGCGAACTCTTGGGGATTCCCGATCCGTGGGGGACAGCGGCGGTCGTGCCGATTGGCTATCCCGTCTTGCGAGGGCATGGGCCGATCTCGCGGCGGTCGGTAGAAGAGTTGGCGTTTGCGGATGCCTGGGGAACCCCGTTTCCCCGGGAGTAGCTGGTGACAGAATAATACCGTAGGGGCAGGCCCCTGTGCCTGTCCTGTTCATACCTGCCCTATCAAATGATGCCATACGACCCAGCCAAACATCACCGCCGCTCCATCCGTTTGCAAGGGTATGATTATTCGCAGCCGGGGACATATTTTGTCACTATTTGCACCCAAAACCACGACTATCTGTTTGGCGATGTTGCGGATGGTGAGATGGTATTGAACGATGCCGGTCAAATGGTGCGGGGTGTGTGGGATGAATTGCCGCTGTATTATCCCGGCATTGAAACTGACGCATTCATCATCATGCCCAACCACATCCACGGCATTATCACCATTCAGCCACCCGATGCAGGATCGCCCCCGCCTACCGTAGGGGCAGGCCCCCGTGCCTGTCCGCCCCTCCGTACGCCCCGAGAACAACCGCCCCCCACTAGGCAACCATCCCTCCCCGGACACCCTCCGCCCCCCGCCGGGCAACCACAGGGGGTTGCCCCTACGACGATCATGTCGTTGCCGGATGTGGTGCATCGGTTCAAAACATTAACTACGAAGCGCTATATGGATGCCGTCAAATACAGTGGGTGGAAACCGTTTCCCGGTCGTCTATGGCAACGTAACTATTGGGAACACATCGTTCGTACCGAACGGGAACTGCACCGCATTCGTGAATACATCGTCAACAACCCGGCGAAATGGGAATCCGACCGTTTATACAGTCCGCCGTCTAAATCATTCCCTATGGTTCGGGAACGCGTGTCCGAATATGCCGCGGAGGCATGGATGGTATGAATCACCTATTCATCGCTCCCTCGCGCCACAATTCCTGTGTAGGGGCAACCCCCTGTGGTTGCCCTGGGTGCCTGAAAAGCCAGTGTCAACACGAGTCGTCAGCCTCGAATCCGTATCAAGGCGGACCGCGACCGAATCGTTTATCCTGCGGGGAGGAGAGATGCCGGACCAGACGAATTTAGACCCCTTCGTGCCTGAGGTGTTGGAAGATCCCTATGAGGTCTTCGCCGAACTGCGACGGCGCGGCGTCTATCAGCTACCTGACACCACCATGTTCATCATGACCCGCTTCCGCGATGTCGAATATGTCCTGATGCATCCGGAGCTGTTTTCGGTTCACGGCCTGACCGAAGGACTCACCCGCGATACCCCGGAGATTCGGGAGATCGAGGCCCAGGGCTGGCCGGACGTCAACGTCCTTAGCAAGGCCGACCCACCCGAGCACACGGGCTATCGGAGTGTGGTCAACCGGCCCTTCTCCGCCCAGAGCGTAAAAAAACTTGAACCCCGCTTACAGGAGATCGCCAACCGTTTGATTGACACCTGCCTGGAGAGCACTGCAATCGAGTTTGTCAGCCAGTTTGCCCAACCCTTTCCGCTCTACGTCTTTGCCGAACTGATGGGCCTGCCGGAGGAAGATATTCCCAGGGTGAAGCGCTGGTGTGACGCCCGGATCGAACGCATGGGCGGGACCATGATCAGTCACGAGCGGGAACTCGCCTGCGTACGCCTGGCGGTGGAGTTTCAGCACTATCTGTTTCACCAGATCGAAGCGCGCCGGGCAGCGCCCCGCGACGACCTGATCTCTCATATGGTGACGGCCTCGGTGGAAAAATTCGGGGGGCGCTCGCTGACGACCGAAGAGCTGATCAGCATGATCGACATTATCCTGCTGGGGGGCAACGATACCACGATCAATCTGCTGAGTAGCGGCCTGGCCCTGCTGCTCCAAAATCCGGAGCAACTGGCGCTGGTGACGGCAGACCCTTCCCTGATTCCCAACTTCGTTGAAGAAGCGATGCGGATCGAATCCCCGGTCCAGTGTCTGTTCCGGACGGTCAAAGAGGACACCCGGATGGACGGTGTCCGGCTGCCCAAAGGGTCCCGGGTGGCGGTCATGTATGGCGCGGCCAACCGGGACGCTGAGCAGTTCCCGGACCCGGACCGGTTTGACGTGCGGCGGCCAAACGCCAGAATGAGCGTGGCCTTTGGCGCGGGAGTGCATTTCTGTCTCGGCGCTTCATTGGCGCGCCTGGAAGGAAAGGTCGCCTTTGAGGCCCTCCTGAGCCGGCTGGGCACCCTACGTCTGGCCGAGGGCAAGAACGACTTCCGCTACGCCGTCAACCCCGTGATCCGCGGTCTCAAGGAACTGCACATCGAGTGCGACCCGCCTGCCGGTACGCTGGGCACTGAGCGGCCGAACCCTCGATTATGACAAGCGAGTGAGAACAACTCCCGGAAGAGCTATCAAGCCCTGTATTTACGCTTGTTCTCTTGGCTGGAATGTGCCAAGAACGGAGCGTATGGCCGAGCACTTCCCAGATGAGCTGGCCCTTGCGCCCTTTATGAATGCCCTGGATGTGGGGGTGATTATCATTGACCAGACAGGGACAATGGTCTGGGCAAATGACAAGCTCTACCAACTCACCGATCTTACCCCAGCTCAATTGGTCGGTCTCAAGACGAAGGAAATGGCGAAGCTGCCAGCCATTCAGGCAAGTGTAAACCCGCAGTGGGTTCAGGACTCGTTCTGGGAGGCTGCCCGCGAGAGCGGCTGCATCGCAGATAGCACCCAACCACGCTATGGCTACGCGCAGATGGAAAATGGAGTCCAACTCCTGTCCGCAGAGCACTATATCCGGAATGAAACGGAAGGGCTGCGCTACATTGTCCTTACCGTCCAGGCCTCGACTGACCTGCTCGCTGCCAGAGAAAAAATTGGTGAACTCGAACAGCGCACCGCTCTATATCAAGAACAGCTGAGCGCCTTACACACTCGCGTGTTAGGTCAGGATATTGTCTACCGGAGTGAGAGCCTGAGCCGGGTCTTTGAACGGGCGCTCCGGCTCGCTCGTCTAGAGGGGAATATCTTCTTGACAGGCGAGACTGGTGTCGGCAAAAGCCTTTTAGCCCAGTACATCCATACCATGAGCCCGCGCTCCAGCGCTCCCTTTATTCACGTCAATTGCGCCAGCCTGCCAGCCTCACTGATTGAAGCCGAATTGTTTGGCTATACCGAAGGGGCCTTCACCGGGGCAAAACGAAAAGGCCGTCGTGGGGTCATTGAGATGGGTCAAGGCGGGACTGTTTTTTTGGATGAGATTGGCGACATGCCGGCCGAGATGCAGGCCAAGCTACTGACCGTTTTAGAAGACAAAGAGATACGTCGACTTGGAGCAGAACAGACAGTGAAAATAGACGTTCGCTTCCTGGCGGCGACAAACAGACAGCCCGAGACCTTGTTGCAGGAGCAGACCTTACGCAACGACTTATACTATCGCTTGGCCATGAATCGGATTGACCTGCCTCCTCTGCGTGAACACCCGGAGGATATTCCTGCCTTGATAAGCGCGACCATGGCCGAGTTCAACAAACAGAACACGACAGCCCTCACCCTGCATCCTGAGCTTGTAGAGCACGTCCAAACGCTCCCCTTCCCCGGCAACATCCGTGAGCTCAAGAACGTCGTGTGGCAGATCGCGTCAGAGAGCGGCCAGACCACTGGTGAGATCAGGCTCCAGATGCTTCCTCCAGAACTTATTCCAACCCTTCAGAGTCCCCTGTCTGTCTCCTCGCAAGCAACGCCTCCCTTAGCTAGTACAGAGCCCGAGACTGAAGAGGCGCAATACTGGCGGAGATTTTGCGAGGAGCACCAGGGCGATGTGTATGCCATGGCAGATGCGCTCGGCGTTCACCGCACCACGATTATCCGCAAGTTAAAGAAATACGGTCTAACCTACGCTCGCAAGCCTCGGACACAGCGTGTTATGTCAAAAGCGATTGGTCCAGCGTAAGATCTACTCCATTGATTGTTGTATCTCTTTTTTCCTCGCCAAGATTACTGCGTTAATACACTCTCACGAACGTTCGCCTGAAATGAGTATTAACAAAGAGTGCTTGCAGGCCCGTATTTTCTGGGGTTTTTGGGGTGTTAAAAGTAGTGTTGAAAAAGTCTAATGATTCCAAAGCGCAGGTTTGACGAATAACGTCTTATCAGCCGTAAATTCCGCGCCTCTTAGCGTGTGTCAGAACAGTAATCTGCTTAGTACCCTTGGTAGCCTGACTCACGCAGAGCACGAAGGGGTGCTAGCGCACGGTCTCCATCGGCTTGGCGAGGTGATCGACATGCACCGCCGCGACATCTTCGCGTCGGCCTGCTCCTCCGTGTAGTGCTGCGCGCGCTCGAAGTTCTGCGCATTCGAGGTTCAGCCCATAAGGGCTTCGACCGTATCGCCTACCCGGACAATGCCGGGTTCAATAACTTGGGCATACACTGCAAAACCGGGAGCGACATAGCCTGGCAATAGGCCATCGGGATGGATTACTTTCTCCCGATACCGCGTCAGAGTCCGCAGGACATTGAGATCGCGTGCACCTTCCCCGGGATTAAACCCCGGGATGGCGCAGCGGGGGACGGGCGTACGCACTTTCAGGAGAGCCTTTCCGACACGAAGAGTCCGATCACGCCACCCGTCTTCTTCGTGCTCGACTTCATTATTTAATACGAAGCTGGCTCTAAATCGTCTCGGGTCAACCGTGCCGCCGATTTCACGTTCTAATCGCCGAATGGAAGCGGTGGTGACTAAGGTTATGGGAAGAATGTCGATTCCGCTACCCGTCGCGACACAGCGCACCAGACGGATTGGCCTTGCAGCAAACGACGATAAAATATCTTCCCACGGACCGTCTACCGGGGTCACAAGAATATTGCGCATACCATAATAGTCAAAGGCAAACGAGGTGCCATTGCCTGCGGCAGGACCCTCAACTATCCGACCATCAGGAAGAGAGAGCTTGAGCGCGTCCGAGCCGAAATCATAATCGAACATGAGGGGGAAAAACGTACCGTGATTGTTTGACGATATCGGCGCGCCGCTGCTCTCCAGCAGAAAAAAGTCCCGGTCGCCGCGTATGCCCGAGGCAAGCACTTCCACCGTCTCCGGATTCGTAAACCGTGTGGCTTTGACAAAGGTTCGCCCAATTTGGTGCACAGTAATCATACTTCCCTCCTAGACAAAGCAAAGCGAATCAACCCGCTCGGCAAATCCGCTTATCTCCATATTGCGTTTCTTCCCAGTCCCACGCCCCAGACCTCCCAAATCTTCCTGGCCCCCTCCCCTTAATCCATGCTATCTGACAATGCAAGATAACGCCTTTTATCTTGACCGAAACCGTCCCTCCCTCTCCCTGCAAACATAGCCGGAATCTTTTCTCACTCTACTTGGGCAGCGGCAACGATAAGAGGGAAAGTGGGCCATTTCGCACTCCCGCCGCTCCAGCGTGTTTCCCGGTGCGTCAGGGGCAGGACCGGAAAGCGAACGAAGTACGCAAGATCGCAGGAGTTTTGGCGTAGGGGCCGAGAGATGACGCGGGACGGGCGCCGGGGGAAGGCGTGCGTCAGAGGGTATTCACACTAAGTGATATTCAGTGAGGTAACGACAGAATTATCCTTGACTTTGTCCTCCCACTGGCCCAGTTTCTCCATATATAGTTGCCGAGGACCATGTACGACCGGACTTCCTTAAACCATCGGTTGTCCCTCTAACTCCTGTCCGAGAAGCGGCTTACCATACGTCTCCAGCTTACCGTCGAGGTCAAAGAGATAGTGACAGGAGAGAGTATCGACATCCCGTTTCGCCCGTTGCAGCGGATTCTCTTGAAAATGCGCATGCGCGCCGCTGGCTTCGACCACATCGTTAATCATCTTTTTGCAACGATGAACCGCCAAGGCCAGGTGCATCGCCCAGCGAGCACGATCTTCGAGCGTTGCACTATTGCGTTTTGTACCTGCGTCACCAACAACCAATCTGAGACGCCGCTCTCCTGGCCAGCCAGACTGGCCAGAGCAGCCTACGGAACGCCTCTGGCTGTCCTCACTGCGCGACCATTCCCCCGTCAACCGACATGGGGAGGCCCGTCACAAACGACGCCGCATCGGAACACAGCCACGCGACGGCTTCCCCGATTTCCGACGCCTGGCCAAAACGGCCAACAGGTTCCATGGCGACGGCGAGTTCATCAAAACCGGGGATGGCTTGCGCGCTACGCGCGATCATGGGCGTGTCAATCGCACCAGGACACACGGCATTGACCCGAATGCCGGCCTTGGCGTATTCCAGCGCCGCCGTCTTAGTCAGCCCAACAACCACGTGTTTGCTGGCCACATAATCAGGCGCCGAGGGGAGGCCAATCAGGCCCGCCGCTGAGGCCGTATTGACGATCGCACCACCGCCGTGGCGGAGCATGTGTTGAATTTCATATTTCATGCACAGCCACACGCCGGTCACGTTCACCGCGATTGTACGAGCAAATTCTTCCTCGGTGCAATCCGTGGTGAACTTTGCTGCACCTTCGATGCCTGCGTTGTTCAACGCGCAGTCGAGCTGCCCATACGTTTCGACCGTCTTATTGACGAGTGCTTCAACCTCGGCAGCTTGTGAGACATCGGTTTTGACAAAGGTCGCGTCTCCGCCGCCGGCTTGAATTTGCCGAACGGTCTCTTCACCGCCTTCGACAGTGATGTCCGCAACTACAACTTGAGCGCCTTCGCGAGCAAAAATGAGTGCCGTTGCCTGGCCAATACCTGAGCCGCCACCGGTCACCAGGGCCACTTTGCCGTCTAATCGTCCTGCCATACTGTCTTCCCTTCCTTTCCGTAGACAAGTCCATACCAGGAATGAACCTGTTTCTACAGTATGTGCGAAAACCAGGCAGGGAGAAGTGTTGTAGAGACAGGTAACACTATTGGTAATCCTGTTCCAAGCTGCGCCTCCCCTACCCTGTCATCTGGAGTCCAAGGTTCGCCCCTAGGAGATACTGCGTCAAAATGAGACGTATTTTAGATAATGGTACTGCACACCGTGCGCACAGTGTGCAGCGTGCAGGTATTTGCCGTGCACACTTCTATAGTCTCGCTCCGCTCATTTCCTCCTCCCCCATCTAAACACCTGATTCCCCGAGAATTATTTCCTCACTTATTCTCGCAGGATCGTTGGCACCGGCATTGCTCTATTCCATGAGTATCAACCGGATAGGGGAGGAGCGATGGCGCCAAAAGCCAATCACACTGACACAGCACGTTTTCGTCCTCGTATCAAAGTGTCTCTGCAGAAAACCCTGCGTGCGCTTGGCGGGCGTGAGATCGGCGAGGATGAGTCTTTGCGCGAGGGCGAACATTACGGACTCAGCATTGAGGGGCGGCGGTTTGTGTTTCGTGACCCTACTGCGTTCAACCGTTTTAGGGAGGAGTTACGCGTATGAGCGATAAAAAAACGGACAAGGGGATCTTGGTGCGGAAGGTGCAATTCGAGTTTCCCGAAGACTTCAAACCTTACTGGAACCCCACCAAACCGGTATTCAGCCAGTTGGCCAATGCGGCCTCAATGTTCTTACCGTACATGGAACCGTTTATTATTGATTCTATTCGGAAAGCGCTCCCCCACATCACCGACTCCGCCCTGCGCGAAGAAGCCAAAGCCTGGATGGGTCAGGAAGCCCAGCACTTTAAGCAGCACCGGCGATTTAACGAGGCGTTGATTGCCGCCGGCTACCCGCAGCTCCGCGAGCGGGAAAAGCAGATAGAGCGGGAGTATCAGGCGCGCAGCAAACGCTCCCTCAAATATCAAGTTGCCTACACCGCCGGCTTTGAAGTCATGGCTCTGTCGATCGCACATACGCTGCTCGAACAGCGTGAATATTTCTTTGGCGAAGCCGACCGACCTGTGGCGTCTATGTGGCTCTGGCATTTGATCGAGGAAATCGAGCACAAGAATCTCGCCTTTGATGTGTATCAACATGTATATGGCGGGCACTGGTACCGTGCCTACGGCATTCTGTGCGCCCTCATCCATCAAGTGGGCATGATGCGGGGCACGTATATCGAGTTGCTTAAAGCCGATGGACTATGGGGTAAGTGGAAGACGCACTGGGAAATTAAAAAGATTGCCTTCCGCTTATTCGTCTCCTTCCTGCCACGGACAATCCGTTACGCCATGCCGGGCCATCACCCATCCCACATCGCCAATCCGGAATGGATGAAGGAGTGGGTGGCGCTCTTCGACCAGGGCGAGACCGGGCTCACCGAGCTTGACACCACCAAGATGGCGTCGTCGCCAAAGGGTATGCTGCCTGCGAGATGGAGAACCTGCAAGGAAGAATCACAGAAAGTTAACACTCAAAGAGGAGGAAGTCGGCATGCATGATCTCATCGTTCAGGGCGGAACGATTGTTGATGGAACCGGACAGCCGAGTTTCAGCGGGGATGTGGCGGTCACGGCTGGTCGGATTAGTGGTGTAGGTTCGGACTTGGGACAGGCGAAACGAACCGTAAAGGCGGACGGACTGATCGTGGCCCCTGGCTGGGTGGATGTGCATACCCATTACGATGGTCAGGTATCGTGGGACCCGTTGCTGACTCCATCTCTGTGGCATGGAGTGTCTACGATCGTTATGGGCAACTGCGGCGTAGGCTTTGCGCCGGTTGTACCTGAGCGTCGCGAAGAACTCATTGGCATGATGGAAAGCGTTGAGGATATTCCGCGCCAATCCTTGTCGGCTGGTATCGACTGGCAGTGGGAAACCTTCCCGGAATATCTGGACGCGCTCGAAGCTATTCCCCGCACTATTGATGTCGGCACGCAGATACCGCATATCCCTTTGCGCCTATACATCATGGGCGAGCGGGGAGCTGGCAAAGAACCAGCCACGCCAGAAGATATCGAACAAATGGCGACCATGGCTCGGGCTGCTATCGAAGCAGGTGCGCTAGGCTTCTCCACTTCTCGGACCATGGTCCACGCCACGCCAGAAGGCGTGCCCGTCCCTGGTACCTTCGCCAGCCCGGATGAGCTGTTGGGTATTGGTCGCGGGATTACCCAAACCGGACGCGGCCTCATGGAAGTCGTCTCAGACGCCGTACTTGGACAAAACATTGATAGCGAACTGGGCTGGATGCAGGAGCTGGCGGCAAGCGGCTGCCCGGTGACATTCCTGCTCGCACAGACAAACCCACAGCCACACGTCTGGCGCGATATCTTACAGCGCTGTGAGGCGGCCACAAACGGCGGAGCACGGATTATTCCGCAGGTCTTTGCCCGACCGGTTACCATTCTGTTCAGTTTTCAAGGTGAAAATCCATTCCAATATTTGCCGAGCTATGCACCGCTTAAAGATCTCCCGCATGCAGAAAAAATGCAGGCCCTACGCAACCCCGATGTGCGCAAACGACTGCTGACCGAAGAAGACCCAAACACGGCTGGTATGTCTATCCTGTATCAACAGGAATCCACGTGGCAGATGACCTACCCCATGGGCCAGCCGCTCAACTACTTCCCTGATGGAGACAATAACGTCGCTGCCATAGCTGCCCGGCGTGGCTGCGACCCGCGCGAGGTTGTGTATGACCTGTTGTTAGAGGACGACGGGCGCGCCTTCCTCATGTATGCCATTGCCGGCTATGCCGAGCAGAGTCGTGACCCGTTGTACGAAATGCTGACCCATCCCATGACCGTCATGGGCGGGAGTGACTCGGGCGCTCATATGCGCACGATCTGTGATGCCAGTGTCCAGACCTTTATGCTGATCGACTGGGTACGGGACCGCGCCAAAGACGATCCGTACCATCTGCCGATTGAGCTTGTGGTCAAGAAACAGAGCCGTGATACAGCCCGGCTGTTCGGCATGCACGATCGGGGCACGCTCGAACCCGGCATGAAAGCTGATTTGAACCTCGTAGACCTGGGGGCGCTCCGCATTGAGAAGCCGGAAATGGTGCACGACCTACCGGCCGATATGCCCCGCCTGATGCAGACGGCCCACGGTTATGTAGCCTCATTGGTCAGCGGGGAAATCGTACAAGAAAACGGCGAAGCAACTGGAGCCCGTCCAGGGAAAGTCGTCAGAAGCGGCGAGTGCGCACGACAGTAGCGTAATGGAGGAAACCTATGAGCACCTCAAAGAGTGGACTGATTGTCGATGCCGATGGTCATGTCTTAGAGCCCCTCGATACGTGGCAGAAATATATTGACCCCAAATACCGCGACCGGGCCGTACGCCTGGAACACGATGAGAATGGCTGGGAGGTGTTGTTATTCGACAACAAGCCGTGTGAAGTCGCCCGTGGCACGCTCGGCGCGATCGGTGGCGTGGGCTCAGATGCCGAAGAACTCGAAGCCTTTTTCACCCCAGGCAAGCGCACGTATGCGGATGGCGCGCCGCTCGGCAGTTACGACCCGAATGCGCGTATCAAAGTCATGGATGAAGAGCAGATTGATGTTGCTCTACTGTATCCGACTATTGGGATCTTCTGGGAAGGCTGGATCACGGAAGCCAAGCTGGCCGCGGCCTATACGCGGGCGTATAACCGTTGGATTATAGACTTCTGCAGCGACCATCCCAAACGACTCTTTCCGATTGCCCACATTTCGCTCCTTGACCCAGAAGGTGCGGTCGAAGAAACCAAATGGGCCAAAGAAAATGGCTGTGTTGGCGTGTATCTATCGCCTGACATGCCGGCGCGAGGTGGTAAGCATTTTGATGATCCGGCTTTTGTCCGTTTCTGGGAGACTGTGCAGGATTTAGAGCTGCCAATCGGCTTTCACGTCATCGTGCGCGATAACCCGTCATTTCAAGAATGGCTCAAGCCGGATGCGTCAGCCGGGTTGTTTACCTTTGCCTTCCTGGCCATCGACGTCATGGCCGCCTTCACCCAGATGATGTCGCTCGGCATGTTTGAGAAATACCCCCGTCTGAAATGTACTGTCCTCGAATCCGGGGCCAACTGGATCTCGGCCTGGCTGGACCGGCTGGATCATAAGTACCGCCCCATGGCCAGCCGGACCAATCTCAAAATGCCGCCGAGTGAGTACTTCTATCGTCAATGTCTGGTGTCGGCAGATCCTGATGAAACGCTGACCGCCAAGGTCATCGAACATATTGGAGCCGACTATTTTCTGTGGGCGTCAGACTATCCGCATATTGATGCCGACTTCGGTGTAGTCAAAGAACTCAAAGAACGCATTGCGCCGTTGCCCGTGACAGATCAGCGCAAAGTGCTGGGCGAAAATGCAATCCGTTTTTATGGACTGAAGGTGTGAGATAGGGACATCCGGTTCGAATTCCTGACTGGCGAAGGAGGAGCAGCATGGCAGGCCGATTAGCCGGAAAAGTAGCAGTGGTGACTGGCGGCAGCTCGGGTATAGGCCGGGCTACCGCGCAGATTTTTGCCCGTGAAGGGGCCAAGGTCGTTGTGGCCGATGTCGGGGTTGAGGGCGGTGCAGAAACCGTGCGTCTGATTAACGGCTCGGGTGGAGAAGCAACATTTGTCCAAACCGATGTCGCCCAGCCTGCTGACGCGGAGGCCATGGTCAAGAAAGCGGTCGAGATCTATGGACGGCTCGACTGTGCATTCAATAACGCCGGCATCGAAGGTGTGGTCCAGCCGACTGTGGACTATGACGAGGCGGACTGGGACCGGGTCATATCGATTAACCTGACCGGTGTGTGGCTGTGCATGAAGTATGAACTCCAGCAGATGCTCACACAGGGCGGCGGCGCGATTGTGAACACGGCGTCTGTTGCGGGGCTGGTTGGTCTTCCTGGCTTCTCGGCGTATGTGGCGGCCAAACATGGAGTCAACGGATTGACCAAGACAGCCGCGCTGGAATATGCCAAGTCCGGCATTCGCGTCAACGCCGTGTGTCCGGGGGCGATTCGCACGCCAATGTTTGAACGCGGAGCGCGTGACAATCCGGGTATTGAAGAGCAAGTCGTTGCCGCTGAACCGATTGGACGCATGGCTGAACCCGCCGAAGTAGGTGAGGCTGTCGTCTGGCTGTGCTCTGATGCGGCGTCCTTTGTCACGGGCCTCCCGATGGCGGTTGATGGCGGCTGGGTCGCGCAGTAGGGCGGAGTTGTGCGAGTACGGGCCAGATATCGATAAATTAAGGCTCAAGGGATTGAGAAAAGAGAGGAACCATATGACGGATGTCAAAGTTCGGCGGATTGATTTTCAATTCGATGCCGACATTCCTTTTCGTTTCAATCCGCGCAACATCGGGGCGAGCGATTGGGTCAACGCGGCGACACTCATAGCCCCTGAGTTTGAAGGCCACTTCATCAGGGTCATCCGGGGAGTTATGCCTCAGCTCTCAGGCCCCGTGAAGCGCGACGCCGACCTCTTCTGCAAGCAGGAGGCACAACACGCCAAACATCACATCGCGCATCAGGCGCTACTCCTCAAGAAGTACCCACAGCTTGAAGACACACGAGACAAAATACACGCCAGTTATACGAGGCTGCTGGACGAGGAGTCACTGGAGTTTAACCTGGCCTATGCCGCTTCCGTTGAGTTGTGCTTTGGACCAGCGACACGCTTCTTCGTCGAGCAACGTGAGAACTTATTTCGCGGAGGCGACCCGCGCATTACCGCCTTTATGTTGTGGCACTTCGTAGAGGAGTTCGAGCATCGTAATTGCGCAATCGATGTGTACAACGCTATCGTCGGTCGTCATGCGTACCGGGTACGCTACTTTTGGCGCACCATATGCCATCTGCAAAATGCCTTTGAAATAGCGGCAGAGGGTCTCGATGCGTGTACCCCCGAACGGGTGAGTTTCCGGGGAATGCTTGCCGGCCTCATAACCGGAGCATCGTTCTTCGGTATGACACGGCTGCTCCTGACCTTGGCTGGTACGCTGCTTCCCTTTCACAACCCTGACAATCTGCGCCAGCCCGAGTGGGCCACGCAGTGGTTTGCAGACGAGGCAATGGGCAAGGACATGCGTTTAGTCGAACTCTAGATCATCCAGAAGATAGTCCAAGAGTGAAATCCTTTTGAACAGGAGGGAAAAGTATGACAACGCGCGAAATGGTCTATGCAGTTCTCGTTGTTATAGGGGTTCTGTTCCCGATGTATTATAACGTCCAGTATATAGGCGCAGGTGGGAATCTTCTGGTTGACTTCTTCACCGTGCCAATGGACAGCGCGGTCACGGCCTCGCTCCTTTTCGATCTATTGATCGCGTTTATAGCGTATAACGTCTTGTTATTCTCCGAAGGGCGAACGCTGGGGACGCGGAATTTTATTCTCTGCCTCGCGGTCTCATGGCTGGTGGCGTTTTCCGCCGGCCTGCCGTTATTCCTGTTGCTCCGCGAACGGCAGAAAAGGCTTGCTGAGAACGCTTAGACTCAGTGCGGTTGTCTGTGTGGAGGGTATCGGTTCGGGGAAAGGCCCTCACCCTGGCCCTCTCCCAGCGGGAGAGGGAAACCGGAGCAAGGCAGCCATGTTAAAAGCGTTGGAGATAGGCATCTATAAGGAGGGTCTTTCGCCATGGACTTCAACCCACTCTCTCCGGAAGTAACTGCCAACCCGTACCCGTACTACACCGAGCTGAGGAACAAAGCTCCGGTCATTTGGCTTGAGCCTTTTCAATGCTGGGCGCTGAGCCGGTATGCTGATGTGGACTTTGCCCTGCGGAATCCACAGATTTTCTCATCTTCGGTATTTACGGCTGAAGCCTTGGGCGATCTGAATCCAGTACCAGAGGTACCGTGGATTCTGGACATGAATCCTCCCGACCATACCCGACTGCGGAAGCTGGCCAATAAAGGCTTTACCCCGCGCCTGATCCGGACCCTTGAACCACGCGTGCAGGTGATTATCCAAGAGTTGCTCCAACCGCTCCGTGGTCAGTCGGAGAGCGATCTGGTCGCAACATTCTCCGGACCGCTCCCAACGATCGTCATCGCGGAGATGCTCGGTGTCGAGCCTGAACGGCGCGATGACTTTAAGGTCTGGTCGGATGACGTGATCAGAGCCACCGGTCGCCCGACTGACGAGACCGAGCGGACTCAGATTCGCAAGAGCGAAGCCGAGCTCCGGACCTATTTTGAGCGGATGATAGAACGACGCCGAACTGAGCCTGGAGAGGACGTGATTACCGCTCTGGTGCAAGCCGAAGAAGAGCGCGATATGCTGTCTTCAAAAGAGATTCTCGCTTTGGCCGTCTTACTGCTGTTAGCCGGGAATGAAACGACGACCAACTTGATTGGAAACGCAGTTCTTACCTTACTCAACCATCCTGATGAATTGGCCAAAGTTCGGGCCGATCCCGCCCTATTGCCTGCGCTCGTCGAAGAAGTGCTGCGCTATGACTCGCCCGTCCAGGTGATTTTCCGCCGGACGGCCCAGGAAGTGGAGTTGGAAGGTGGGAAAATTCCAGCCGGACAGAACGTCTTCTTGCTTTTGGGGTCGGCCAATCGTGATGAGCGGCAATTTCCTGAACCGGACCGTTTTGACATCACTCGAAATCCACAGGATCACGTTGCCTTTGGCTATGGCATCCATTACTGCTTGGGCGCACCGTTGGCTCGGCTGGAAGGCCGGAATGCCTTAGAGTCGTTGTTGTTCGAGTGCCCCCCTTTTCGTCTTGCAATTGAGCGGGTCGCTCCGATTGCCTCGCTCATCGTCCGGGGCCCACAGACTTTACCGCTCCGGTTTGATACAGCAGGAGCGTAGAGTCTGAACAAAAAAAGGAGGAATACGATGGCAGTGCAGGGAACGTGCGATCAAAAGTTTCAGGAAGTGCGACAGGAGTTCGAGCGTAATTTCGCGGAACGGGACGAAGTTGGCGCATCAGTGTGTGTGACCGTCGGCGGGCAAACCGTGGTCGATCTGTGGGGCGGGACGGCCAACACCGAGACCGATACGCCGTGGACCGATGAGACGGTCAGCATCGTCTTTTCCTCAACAAAAGGCGCAACGGCCATATGTGCTCATGTCCTGGCCTCGCGTGGCCAGCTCGACCTCGATGCGCCGGTCGCCAGCTACTGGCCCGAGTTTGCCCAGGCCGGCAAGGAAAATGTGCAGGTCAAGATGCTCCTGAATCATCAGGCCGGGCTGCCCGCCGTGCGCAAGGACCTGCCGCAAGGGGCCTATGCGGATTGGGACCTGATGGTCGATGCTCTGGCCAAAGAAGAACCGTTTTGGGAGCCCGGCACCCGGAACGGCTACCATGCCCTGACCTATGGCTGGCTGATCGGCGAGGTGGTCCGGCGCGTATCGGGGAAGTCGCTCGGGACGTTTTTTAAGGACGAAATCGCAGACCCGCTCGGCCTGGACTTCTGGATCGGTCTGCCCGAAGACAAAGAGCCCAGGGTTGCCCCCATGATTGCCGCCGAGCCCGACCTAAACAGCGCACTCTTCCAGGAGATGGCCACACCGGGCACGCTGGCGGCCTTGGCCATACTCAACGTCGGCGGTTATATGGGCGCCGTTCCCGAGTATGACAGCCGGGCCGCGCACGCCGCGGAAATCGGCGGGGCGGGCGGGATCACCAACGCCCGTGGGCTAGCCGGCATGTATGAGCCGCTCGCCCTGGGCGGAAAAAAAGGCGACGTCGAACTCGTCAACTCCGAGATCCTGGCCCGGATGGGCCGCGTGTCGTCTTCAACCGGCAGAGACGCCGTGCTGGTCATGCCGACCCGGTTTGCCCTGGGTTTCATGAAAACCATGGACAACCGCCAGGAGCCGGCTGGCGTGCAGGACAGTGTCCTGTTCTCCGAGGAGGCGTTCGGTCATGTTGGCGCGGGCGGCTCGTTTGGTTTTGCCGACCCGAAAGCCGGCATGTCGTTTGGCTATACCATGAACCGGATGGGCTCAGGCGCATCGCTCAATGAGCGGGGACAGAGCCTGGTGGATGCCGTCTACCGCGCGCTGGGCTATCAGTCCAGTGAATCGGGTGCCTGGAGGTAAGTGCAGCGTTACAGGAGGGTTGAATGCCACGCATCATCGAAGAACAGATTGATACACTCAACTTCCGGGGAGCGGTAGACGCAGACGGCCATATCCTTGAAGCCGCAGACCTGTGGGAAACGTATTGTGATCCCAAATATCGCTCAACGGCGATACGCTTAAAGGTTGACGATCAGGGCATGGATTACTTGGAAATCTGCGGGAAGCCTTCACGGGTCAGCCGTGGCGGAGCATTCTCGAATGTTGGGTCGATGGGCCAGGTGACGCGAGAAAAAGGTGAGGTTGATCGGTGTCAACATTATGGTGATGAGTTTTTACTCGGGGCAATGGATGCCAAGCAACGGATGCAACGCCTCGATTTAGAGGGACTCGAGGCTGCGATTATTTATCCCAGCCTCGATCTGGTGTGGGAAACTGAATGTGAAGATGCCGACTATGCCCAGGCTATGTGCCGGGCGTATAACCGCTGGATCGTGGACTGGTGCTCTGACAGTGGCGGCCGTTTGATTCCGGTTGCCCATCTTTCGCTGGGCGATCCACACGCCGCCGCAGAAGAACTGGAACGGGCAGTCAAAGCCGGCTGTAAAGGCGGCTGGGTCGTCCAGTTTGTCATGACCCGAAAACCGCATGCCCATCCAGACCATGATGTCTTGTTCGCCAAGGCCCAGGAGCTTGACGTCCCATTAGGCGTCCATCCCTCCCTCGAACCCCAGTGGGCACTGCCGGGTCGCTACGATCTGGAGTATGTCCGTAAGCAAAGCTTCTTTCTGAATGTCACAGCCTCGGACGCTGCCCGGCACGCGCTCGCGAGTTTTATGCAGTACGGTACGTTTGAGAAATTTCCAAAACTCAAACTCGTCATTCTCGAAGTCGGCGCAGGTTGGGCCAGTTATTGGCTCGACCGTATGGACGCCGTGTATGACAGCATCATTGGTCGTTCGTTACCGATCAAAGAGCGCCCCAGTGAATATTTCAAACGCAACGTGTGGATCTCTGCCGATCCGGACGAAAAAGCGTTGCCAGCTATGGTTGACCTGCTCGGAGCGGATCGCTTTTTCTGGGCATCCGATTTTCCCCATCCCGATCACACGGGGGACTATATTAAGGAGTTGGACAACCTCACGGCAAAGATGCCGGAACAGGCACGGCTCCAGGTCTTGGGGGAAAATGTCCGGAGCGTCTACAATTGTCCGGCTGGGAGTTAGCGGAGAAAGGCAGGGGGCATGCCCACAAAAGAACCGTTTACTATCCAGGTCTCGGACGAGGTCCTAACCGATCTGCGTGAGCGTTTGACTCGTACCCGTTGGGCCAATGATTTTGCCAATAATGAATGGGCGTATGGCACGAATGGCGCGTATCTCAAGGAGTTGGTCACGTATTGGATTGAAGAGTATGACTGGCGCAAACACGAAGCAGAAATGAATGCGTTCGCCAATTATAAGACGACGGTCGATGGTGTTCCCATCCACTTCGTTCATGAGCCTGGCAAGGGCCCTCATCCTATTCCATTGATTCTGAGTCATGGCTGGCCGTGGACGTTTTGGGATTTCCATAAAGTCATCCGACCGCTCAGCGATCCCGCCGCGTTTGGCGGCGACCCGGCCGATGCCTTTGACGTGATCGTGCCGTCCCTGCCCGGCTTTGGCTTTTCCACCCCGCTTACCACGACTGCTATCAATTACTGGCGGACGGCCGACTTATGGGTCAAGCTGATGCAAGACGTGCTGGGCTACGACAAGTTTGGTGCGCAAGGCGGAGACTGGGGAGCGCTGCTTACCGCCCAGCTCGGCCATAAATACGCCGACAAGTTAATTGGAACCCATGTGAATGTCATGGCTCCGCTGGACATTTTTGGTGGAAGCATGCCGGAGGAGTCAGAATATGGGCCGGGCGAAGAAGGCTTATACGAAAAAAACACCCATTTTTTCACCGCGGAGAGTGGCTACTCTGCCCTACAGTCAACAAAGCCTCAAACGCTGGCGTTTGCGCTGAACGACTCTCCGGTCGGGCTGTGCTCCTGGATTGTGGAAAAACGGCGGACGTGGAGCGATTGTGGTGGCGATGTCGAAAAACGCTTCACCAAGGACGAATTGCTGACAACGATGATGATCTACTGGATCACTCAAAGCTTTGGCACGTCCGCCCGCTACTATTACGAAGCAACCCACCATCCCTGGCAGCCCTCGCATAACCGAACACCCGTGGTCGAAAGCCCAATGGGGGTCGCCGTCTTCTATGAAGACGTTATCGTCATGCCGAGGAAGTGGGCGGACAATTATTACAACCTGAAACACTGGACGCCGATGCCGTCAGGCGGACACTTTGCGTCCATGGAAGAGCCACAACTGCTGATTGATGATGTGCGGACATTCTTTCGTCCGCTACGGAGCTAATCGAGCACACGTATTTCTGACAGAACAAGGAGGTCATATATGGCAGGACTCTTAGACGGAAAGATCGCTCTGATCACGGGCGCGAGCACCGGCATTGGCCGGGCGACCGCTCAGGTTTTTGCCCGCGAAGGCGCAAAAGTCGCGGTGGCGGATGTCAATGTCGAAGGCGCGGAGGAAACCGTGCGTTTGATCAAAGACGCCGGGGGCGAAGCGATCTTTATCCAGACTGACGTTTCCAAAGCGGCTGACACAGAGGCCATGGTCAAGCGAGTGGTTGAGACCTATGGCCGGCTGGACTGCGCCTTTAATAATGCCGGAATCGAAGGAGACTTTGTGCCAACCCCGGACTATCCTGAGGCGACCTGGGATCGGGTGATCGGTATTAATCTCAAAGGTGTGTGGTTGAGTATGAAGGCGGAAATCCAGCAGATGCTCAGCCAGGGGGGAGGCGCGATTGTGAATACGGCCTCTGTGGCAGGTTTACAAGGCATACCGGCCGGGTCTGCCTATGTCGCAGCCAAACATGGCGTGGTCGGACTCACCAAGACGGCGGCTCTGGAGTATGCCAAGGCCGGTATTCGGGTGAATGCGGTCTGTCCGGGTGCCGTGGAGACGCCAATGCTCAAACGCGCCTTTGAAAAAGTCCCCGAAATGGCAGAAGGGATTAGCGCAGCAGAACCCGTTGGTCGTATGGCGCAACCGAGTGAGATCGGCGAAGCCGTCGCCTGGCTGTGTTCCGAAGCGGCCTCGTTTGTGACCGGCCATCCCATGGCAGTGGATGGCGGCTATGTGGCGCAGTAAATAGGATAGTCTGGAGCGCAAAAAAGGAGGACGAGGATGGCAACATTCGATACGATTATCAGAGGCGGAACCATAGTCGATGGGACGCGTGTCCCGCGCTATAAGGCCGACATTGGTATTACGGACGGCAAGATCGCCAAAATCGGACGACTTGCGAGTCATGATGCGACGAAGGTCATTGATGCGGGTGGCCTGATCATTGCGCCAGGATTCATTGATCTACACACGCACTATGACGCCCAGGTGCATTGGGACCCATACTGCTCCATCGGCGGCTGGCACGGGGTGACTTCGGTCACAATCGGGAACTGCGGTTTTGGTTTTGCCCCGGTGCATGGCAAGGATTTTGAGCGTGCCCTGCTGTCCTTGTCGCGCAACGAGGCTATTCCGCTCGAACCTATGAAAGTCTCGATGAAGCCGGACTGGGAAACTTTCCCAGAGTGGATGGACCATCTGGATCGATTGCCGCTGGGCATTAATCTCTCGCAGTTGGTGCCTATCTCCCCGCTGGTTGCTTATGCCATGGGAGGCTTTGCCGAGGCCAAGAAACGGCTGCCTAATGAAAAAGAGGTCCAGACCGCGGTGCACTTATTTCATGAAGCTATGCGCGCCGGCGCCATTGGCTGGGGAGCGCAACGTCTGTTTCCAGAAAGCAGCGCTTCGGTCCAGCGCGACTATGATGGGACGCCGATGATTTCGGATGTGCTGTCGGATGCATTCTATCTGACTATGGCTGAGGCGCTGGGTGAACATGAGATTGGCTTTATTGAGCTGACGCAGTCGAGTGCGACCGCCGATGATGAAGGTATCGGCATGCTGCGCGACATGAATTTCAACACCCAACTGGCCGAGCAGAGCGGCCACTCGGTGATCTATAACGCCCTCGTCGCGCACGAACAGACGGTCGAACCGCTCCGCGCCCAGCTCAGATGGCTGGATGATATGGTGGAAAAAGGGATTCCCGTGTACGGCCAAGCAGCGACGGTCCGTGCCCCGTTCACGATTAATTTTAAGGACTGGAATCTGTTTGATGACAATGAGACTTGGCGTGAGGCCACGCTGGGAACCGTTGAAGAGAAGCGGACCAAGCTGGCCGATCCAGACCGGCGCAAAGCCATGCGGGCGGAATACGACGCGGGAACCCCGACGCGTGACTTTATTTTTGGAGAGTTGCATAAATTTGTTGCGACCAAGATCAAAAACCCTGAGCTGCGAGAGAAGTATCTGAATCTGTCTGTTGAAGAGATCGCCAAACGGGACAATAAGCATGTGATCGACGCGATTTTGGACATCAGTGTGGCGGACAATCTGGAGACGGAATGGCTAGGACCGGTCGTCAACGGGAATGCCCAGATTCATAAGGAAATGATGAGCTCGCCGGTCGCCATTCCGGGTTTGTCCGATGGCGGCGCGCATATCAAATTCCTGGCGCTGGGGGTGTATCCGACCGATATGCTGACCTGGCTGGTGCGTGATACGCACGCGCTCACTTTAGAGGAAGCGCACTTCCGCTTGAGCGCACTCCCAGCCTGGGCCGCCCAGTTCAAAGACCGCGGCACGCTCCGCGAGGGCCTGGCGGCAGATATCGTGATCTATGATCTGCCGAATCTCAAGCTGCTGCCCATTGAGGTTGCCTACGACCTGCCGGCCGGCGAATGGCGGCGGATACAGAAGGCTGAGGGCTATCGGCACATCTTGGTAAACGGGGTGGAGACCTTCCAAGATGGGAAATGCACGGGAGCGACACCGGGCGGCCTGCTGCGTCACGGGCGGTCTGTCTAGGGCCGTTTTTTAATATGGGTGGGAGGAATCCCCTCCCACCCCCCCCCGCCAAAGTATTCGCCCCGAAGACGGCGCGAACATTCTCTTCTGTCGGGGCGAAGAGCCCCTGCTATTGTCCGCTCCCGTCTTCAGGCAAGCTACGGGTTTCCCCCTCATCTAAGCCGAAGGCATATGTGAAGGGGGCAGGGTCGAAATACTCACGGAAGAGCGCAATTTTTCCCTTTTTCACAAGAAACAGCCCACCATAACTTTGATGGTACATACGACCCGTCGGTATGATCTCTACCTGGCCTTTGAACTCAGCAAAAATCCGTTCCGGGTCCTGCAGCGGGTGGAAGACCAAGCGTGAGGTAAAATCAGCGCTGCCACTGTTCTCTGGCCAAGCGGCGTAATGCTTAATAAGGTTTGCTCTGCCGCTTACGCGTTTCGGGAAGCCTTTCGGCGCGTAGGGCATCTCCTGCACGGCATCCTCAGCCCACACACCGGCAAACTTCTCTATATCCTTCTGCTCTAAGGCCGTGAGGAAATCCCGCACGACTTTTTTCGTTTGCTGCCGTTTGATATACGACGCGGGATTGGCAGCGGCGTTCTCGCTGGCCGGGCCGAACACATCGCGGGTTCCGCTTTCCTTGCGCAGGTTAAAAGTATGGCTGGTAATGCGCCACGTCCCGTCGATTTTTTGTAATGCATAGCGGTAATCACCCTGGACTTGCCAAAACAGGTCTCCCACATAATGGTCAGCGATCACATTGGCCGTCGCTTCGGCCCCTGTCCCATCGAGTGTGACAGCAATATCTGAGATAGCATGCCGGGTCCGGTCGAAACCCGGTAAGACAGACGCCCATTGGGTCATCAGCGCTTGCGGGCTTATACGTTCGACCTCACCACCAGTGAGGGATGTATAATCCATCTCGACTTCATCAGCATACAGCTTTTCGACTTCTTCAAAGTTGCCCTGGTCCGCTAGGATTCCAATACTTTCAACGATGGTTTTAATAGCGGCCTCGTCTTGCGGGTCACTCACCGCGTGTCCCGAGGTACTCGCGAGGGTCAGTACACTCATGAGTAATGCCCCGGTCAGTACGTGTTTCATGGTTGTTCCTTTCCTATTTCAGGGTTGTATTGAAATGCTCAACTACAGCATCACTGGCTGCTTTAACCGGACCGGGGGCGTCATAGAAATCAAATTGGGAAACGTCGTCCAACCACAATTCCGTGACGTGAGAGCCCATGCGGCGGACATATTCCTGCACCCCT
Source organism: uncultured Binatia bacterium (SeqCode) (assembly GCA_965243855.1). Taxonomy (GTDB): domain Bacteria; phylum Desulfobacterota; class Binatia; order Bin18; family Bin18; genus Bin18. The sequence goes on from CBDEWE010000003.1 coordinate 2,819,095, forward strand.
TGCGGAATAGCGGCCGCTTCAGAATGGACGAGCAGGGTTGGTTTTTTCAGTTTCTCTGCGGTCTGGATCGCATCATAGGTGAGCCAGCCCTCCCATGAGGCCGCGTTAAATTTGTTATCGTATGCCGAGATAAGGCCCCGGTCCGTTTCCGTGTAATACGGCGCTTGATACATCACCGCCTTGTCATTCGTCATACTGGCCGCTTCCAGGATAACCGGTTGAGGCGACTGTTTCGCGTCCCGGCTCACTTGGATGAGGCGTTTCACCCCTTCCTCACCGCCATAGACGACTTTGACGATATCCGCATTATGCAACCAGGGTGCTACGAGCGCTAAAGATTTGATATGGGTATTGGCGAGCGTCGCATCGCTCATATAGCCCGAGGAAGCGCAAATCCCTAAGCCACCAAGCCGGGTTGCATCCACTTCGGGCCGCGTGGCTAGGTAATTCACGGCTGCGTGAATATCCTCGGTTTTCCGCTTCGGATTTTCCAAATACTGAATCGTGTCAGGCGATTGTCCCCAGCCGCGAAAGTCGAAAGCCAATGCGGCATACCCCCGGTCGGCCATTTCAGCGGCATAAGTGCCAGCCATCTGTTCTTTAACAGTCGTCCAGGCCCCTGTCACAATCACGCCCGGGAGCTTCTGGTTGTCTCTATACCTATCGGGCAGATACAAATTTCCGACGAGGGTCTGTCCTTGGCTTTGAAACGTAACGTGCTTTATCGTCGCAGCCTTTCCGTTTGTGGAGAGAAGGGCGAATATCAATACGAGGGTTAAGAAGAGTGTTTTCATCGTGTTCCATCCTTTCCTTTTTGGAGTTTGTCTCTACGCTCTGAGCCGTAGTATAAGGATGCTTGATCGATATCGAAAATACTTTATATTCATAGGACCGATACTTTTAGAGTATACTTATGGAGCTCCGCCATCTCCGCTACTTTGTGGCTGTCGCCGAGGAAGAAAACATCCGGCGTGCAGCAAAACGCTTACATATTGTCCAGCCCGCGCTTAGTCGGCAGATGCGTCAGATGGAAGAAGAGATGGAATGTGCACTGTTCGATCGCCTGCCGCGCGGTATACGCTTGAATGTAGCCGGCAAGGCGTTCCTTGAGTCAGCGCGCGAGATCCTCAGTCGCACCGATGAAGCAGTGGCACACGCGCGCAGGGTGGCCCAAGGAGAAGCCGGTCAGCTCCGTATTGGATTCATAGAAAGCGCCTCCTGGTTTGGGGTCTTTCCCAAGTCGATCCAGCAATACCGCATACGCTATCCGAATGTGGGTCTTGATCTCCACCCAATGTTCTCGACCGATCAGCTTGGGGCCATTGTCGCCGGCAGGCTCGATGCCGGCTTTTGCTACACTTTCGAAGCCCTGCCCGAAGGCTGTCAGGCATTGCTGCTCCGAATGGACACGGTCGTGCTCGCAGTGCCGAGACGCTATGGCTGGAAGAGGCGGGGCGACGTGCGCCTGGAAGATCTGAAGACCGAGGCGTTTGTGGGTCTCTCGCGGTCTATCGCCCCGGCGTATGTAGATCGAATCGTGTCAACGACATATGCCAGCGGTTTGTCACCCAATATCGTGCAGGAAGCCATCGATGAAAGGACGCTACTCAGTTTGGTTTCTGCCGGGATTGGCGTCGGCTTTTGTAACTCAGCCAATGAAGGTCGCAAACCGCAGCTTGTAGACCTCGTGCCTGTGGTCGATTTCGACCTCAGGCTCTCGCTCTGCTTCGTGTGGAACCAGTCAAACTCATCCGCGGCACTGAGCGCGTTCCGATCAGTCGTGTCGCACCACCAAGATATTGATCGGCACGGATAAGACTATATGAAGTTCGTACCGTAGCCGCATCCGATACGGCTGCCTGAGTCAGCAAGGGACGTGCAAGCCGGTTGTCGTTCACGATCTGGCTCACCGTTTGACTCTGGTCGGTAATGGTCCTACGCTCTGCGTAACATTCCCAACCCAGACTCAAGAATAAGGAGGGTCAGATATGAGTCAGCAGCAGGCCTACGCACAGCCGCCCGCTCCGCGTCCCTTTGAGTTGGACGTTGAGAAGTTACGAGACCTGGAACGCCAGAATAAGCTGCCGGTCTTTACGACCTTTCAGGATCATGCCGATGGAGATTTCACCGTTATTGTCGCGGGGAAAGGGGTCTATCTCTGGGATGCCGAGGGCAATCAGTATCTCGACGGCTGCTCCGGCATTGGCAATGTGGGCTTGGGCTACGACCAGACCGAGATTGCCGACGCGGTCCACGCGCAAATGAAGACTCTCCCGTTTCATTTAAGCGGCTGGAATTTCTCCACCCCACCCTCCATTGAACTGGCGGCAAAATTGACCCAGCATGCACCGGACGGGCTGAACCGAGTAATTTTTGTCTCGGGTGGTTCAGAAGCCAATGAGACGGTCATCAAGGTCAGTCGGCTCTATTTTCGGCTGCGGGGCTTTGAGAAGAAAACGACGGCGATTGCGCTGGACCGCAGCTATCATGGGGCGACGTATGGAGCCGCCAGCCTGACGGGCCTTCCGCATATGCACGAGCACTTTGAGCCCATGCTCTCAAAGGTGCGGCATATTCCGACCCCGTACCGCTATCGCTGTGAGCAGTGCGGGACGCAGCAGCCGGCCTGTACGTTGGCGTGTGCGGATATGCTGGAAAAAGTCATTCTCGAAGAAGGGCCGGAAACCGTTGCTTTCTTTATTGCCGAACCCGTGCTGGGAGGAGGGGGCGGCATTCCCCTTCCCCCGGAATATTTCCAGCGTATCCGGGCAATCTGTGATAAATATGATGTGCTCATGGTGTCCGATGAGGTCATTACCGGGTTTGGACGGACGGGTAAGATGTTTGCCATCGAGCACGGGGGCGTCACCCCGGATATGATCAGCACGGCCAAGGGCATCAATAGCGGTTATCTGCCGCTCGGCGCGGTGCTTTTGCACGAGAAGATTTACGACACCTTTCTGCAGGCTCCCGAAGGTGCCGGTTTCTCCCATGGCTATACCAACTCCGGTCATCCGGTGTGCTGCGCGGCCGGGCTGAAGACGCTTGAAATTATGGAACGAGATCAACTCGTCGACCATGCCGCCCAGATGGGGGCACTTTTTCACGAGGGACTGGCCGAACTGCGCGCCTCGCCCATCGTCGGTGACGTGCGGGGTTTGGGCTTAATCGCGGCTCTGGAGTTTGTCTGCAATAAAGACACGCGCGAGCCTTTTCCGCCCGAGTACAATGTCGCGGACTACGTCCGTCGGGCGGCCCTGAAGCGCGGGCTCCTCGTGCGGGAAATAGGGCCTGATGTGATTTTTATGGCACCACCGCTGATCATTACCCAGCAGGAGGTCGGCCTGCTCCTCCAGCGTCTGAAAGACACGCTGGCTGAAACCGAAGCCTGGCTCGCCGCTAAGGCGTAAAATTATTCAGATGATCAAGAAAGCCTACGCCGACACTCCGAGTGGCCAGATGCACTACTACTACGGCGGACCGCAGAAAAAGCCGCCGATCATTTTTCTGCACCAGAACGTTAGCAGCGCAAAGGCCTTCGAACCCACCCTCCGATTGCTGATTGACCAGTTTCACTGCATCGCCGTAGACCTGCCCGGCTTCGGTGGCTCCTTTGACCCGCCCGAATTCGATTCGATCAGTACGCTCACTGGCTACACCATGGAGTTCCTCGACACGCTCGGTTTCGAGAAATTTCACCTCTGCGGCAGCCACACCGGAGCCGGGATGTCCGCGGAAATATCGTCGCTCTATCCCGACCGGGCGCTGTCCTGCATGATGATCGGTGCGTTGTTGTTTACCGAGGAACAATCCGCGCGGTTCCGGAAGGAGTTCAGCGGCTCCGCCGCCCCGGGCTTCGACACCGCCTACCTGAAAGAGACCTGGGACTACGTCTACGACATCGGCGGCAAGCTTGATCTAGACAATATGCACAACGAGTTCACCGGGGCGTTACGCAACTGGAGGGTTCGCGACATGATCTTCCGCTGCGTTTGGGATTACCCCTTTGGCCAGTTCATCCCGAAGATCCAATGCCCAACTCTCTTAATTTGCGCCCCGGACGACGTTCTCTATCCGGGTCACCAGAACACTGCGGCGGCGATGCCGCAGGCGAAGGCCATCGATGTCAAAGGTATGGACATGGAACCGAACCTCGATCCGGAAGGGGTGAGCCGGGGCATCATCGATTTTCTGACCGAGAACAACCTGAGCTGAGCGCCGGCGGCGACCGGTCGGTACGCTCGACCGTAGGGAGACACGAATTGATGATCAAGAAAGCCTACGCAGATACGCCTAGTGGTCAAATGCACTATTACCATGGTGGCCCGCAGGAAAAGCCGCCGATTGTGTTTCTGCACCAGAACGTCAGTGGCGCGAAGGGGTATGAACGCACGCTCGAGAAGTTGATCGACCGCTGTCATTGCATTGCGGTCGACTTGCCCGGCTTCGGTGGCTCCTTTGACCCGCCGGAGTTCCATTCGATCAGCACGCTCACCCAATACACGATGGACTTTCTCGATACGCTCGGTATCGAGAAGTTCCATGCCTTCGGCAATCACACGGGTGCCGGTATGGCCGCCGAAATGGCGTCGCTCTATCCCGAGCGCGTGCTGTCTTGCATGATGGTCGGTGCGCTGTTGCTGACCGAGGAACAGGCCGCGCCCTACCGCGACGAGTTCAGTGGCTCCGTCGGGCCGAGCCACGAAGCCGAATACCTCAAAATCACCTGGGACTACATCTACAACCTGGGCGGTAATCGCGACCTAGACAACATGAACGACGAGTTCTCAGGTGCACTGCGGGCCTGGAAGGTTCGCGGCATGATCTATCGATGCGTGTGGGATTACCGCTTCGATCTGTTCATTCAAGACATCAAGTGCCCGACCTTGTTGATGTGCGCTCCAGACGATGTACTCTACCTCGGCCACCAAAACACCGCCGCCGCCATGCCAAAGGCGAAGGCCATCGATGTCAAAGGCACAAATTTCGAGCCATTCCTTGATCCGGAAGGAGTGAGCCAAGGCGTCATCGATTTTCTGACCGAGAACAACCTGAGCTAAGGGTGCCCGGCCGCCTGGACGATTTCTCCTGTTCGGAATCTAGGCTGCCCAGCACTAGACAGGTTTGAGTTGATACCGAATCGGCAAGCTCTGCTCACCACTAAGGCGTAAAACTGTAACGGGCCAGGTGCCTCGCGGCACCCGGTGATCTAGCGAACGATCAGCCCCTCGAAATCACCCTGCGCACGCCAGGCGGCGAGCATATCGTAAAAGGGCACCGCACCGTCGGGATACTGGGTCTCGATAAAGCCATGCCCTTCGTTTTTTCCCTCCCCGTTGTAGTAGCCCGGCGTACAGGTGTTCTGGTACTCGGTCATGAAGGTCGGACTGGTCACCAGCTTCACCCATTCGTCCTCGGCCTCGGGGGTGGGCTCGATTGACTTCGCGTCACGGGCTCCCACCTGGGTAATGAGATGGGCGATGTGAACGGCCTGCCCGTTCAGCATATAGGTGAAGTTGGGCGCGAGACCGGTCTGGGTGAGCCCCATGTGGAAGCAGTTCGGAAAGCCGTTGCTCAGAAAGCCGTGGTAGGTCTTCATGCCGTCGGCCCAGTAATCTCCCAGCGACAACCCGTCACGACCGTACACCTCGAACTCGGCGCGCCGCGTATACGCCGTCCCGACCTCGAAGCCGGTCGCGTAGATCAGACAGTCTATTTCGTACTCGACGCCGTCCACGACCACCGCGTTCTCGGTGACACGCTCGACGCCCTTACCCTTGGTATCGACCAGCTTGACGTTGGGCCGGTTAAAGGTCGGCAGGTATTCGTCGTTAAAGGTCGGGCGCTTGCACCACTGTCCATACCAGGGCTTGAGCGCTTCCGCAGTTTCCGGGTCGGTGACGGTTGTGGACACGCGCGCCCGAATCTCATTCATCTTCTGGTAGTCGGCAATCTCCGACATGATCGCCATACCTTCGTCGGACAGGTTCGAATCCTCCTTACCCGTAAGCAGCTCGGAGAGTTTCTTGAACAGGCTGGTCCACTTGTCGCCAACGAGGTCTTCCTCAACCGGAATCCCGGCCAAAATGGAGCAGAAGTTGTTGTTGCGGTAGTCCTGCCAGCCGGGCTTCAGCGTCCTGACCCATTCCGGGTCGGTCGGTTTGTTGCCGCGCTCATCCACCGAGGAAGGCGTGCGCTGGAATACGTAGAGCTGTTTGGCGTGCTCGCCCAGATGCGGCACGGACTGGATCGCGGTGGCTCCGGTGCCAATGATACCCACGCGCTTATCTTTGAGTTTGTGCATGCCGCCGGTGGTATCACCGCCGGTGTAGTCATAGTCCCAACGGCTGGTGTGAAAGGTATGGCCTTTGAACTTTTCGATGCCGGGAATCGCCGGCAGCTTGGGCCGGTTCAGGGGTCCGCTCGACATGATCACAAAGCGCGCTCGGAAGACATCGTCGCGATCGGTGGTAATCGTCCAGCGTCCGTTCTCGTCGTTCCAGCGCGCCTCCCGGACCTGGGTCTGGAAGCAGGCCCGCTCGTAGAGGTTGAAGTGCTTGCCGATCCGCTGGGCGTGCTCAAAAATTTCCGGCGCAAAGGAGTATTTTTCCTTAGGCATGTAGCCGGTCTCTTCGAGCAGGGGCAGATAGACGTAGGACTCAATGTCACACTGCGCGCCGGGGTAGCGGTTCCAATACCAGGTCCCGCCAAAATCTCCGGCCTTCTCGATGAGGCGAATATTGGTGATCCCGGCCTTCTGCAGCCGCGCCGCCGCCAGCAGGCCGCCAAAGCCGCCACCGATAATCACCGCGTCGAGTTCTTCGTGCAGCGCGGGGCGGGTGAAGCCCGGCTCCACATAGGGATCGGTGTTATAGTGGGCGTGCTCGCCGGTGATTTCCTGATACTGGTTGTTTCCGTCCACGCGCAAACGCTTGGTCCGCTCATCGGCGTACTTCTGACGCAGGTCAGCCGGATCAAAGCCCAGTTCTGCGGGGGTTGGAATTCCGGTCGGTTGGGATTGCACTACCGCTTCACTCATCTGTCAGCCCTCCTTATTGTCTCCCCGTTGAAGCATCTCAATTGCTTCGTCAGCGCGGAGTTTTGCATATCGATAAAATTTTGACAAGACAAACCACCCAAGCCGTGTTGATTCCCCTTCGCAATTTCGCTACCTGAGTTTTACTCGATAGCGGAGCTTAACTAGAATTTGAGCGGCATGAAGGAGCAACGATATGTGTGCAATGAAACAACTCTCCCGGGAGGAACTCCTGCCCGACCTGACTGCGCTGTACGACGAATGCATGCGCGAGGCCGGGGACGCGCGTTTTGTCGCGGTTGGCGCCAACGCGCCCGAACTGCTCGATTGGTACTTCAATAGCTTCTATAAGCGAGTGTTCTATGAGGGCCGCGTCGATGTACGGACGAAGGAGCTTCTCCGCCTCAAACTCTCAAAGACACACGGCTGCTTTTTATGAAACAGGGTCAACACTGTCTCGGCGAGACAGGCGGGCCTGACCCCGGAGCAGATTGAGGCGCTGCCGGACGATATCGACAACGAGGTGTTTTCGCCACGTGACCGCGCGGTACTGAAGCTATGCGAGCAGATGGTGCTCACCAACCTCCACGGGTATATGACCGAGGAGATGCATCGCGAGCTTACCGCTCATTTCACCGACGGAGAGATCTTCGAACTCGGGGTGACGATGGCTGTGTTGTGCGGGTTTGCAAAGTTCCTCTTCTGCTTTGATCTAGCCGACCGCGAAACCACCTGCCCGATCCACCGCCCCGCCGAAGAAATGGCGAGTAGTCTGTGATCGATAGGGAACTATAGGTGGGACAGCCCAACCCACACGAGCGAGGAGAGGATATGACAAAACAACAGGCGGTCGACACGGTGAACAGGTTTATGGGACTCCTCCTGACGGACTTCTCCGAGTGCGCCAAGCTGATGGCCGGCGATTTCGTCTGGGAGAACTTTCTACCGGCCCATATACCTTTTGGCGGCCGCTACGAGGGTGCGGCGGGATTGCAAAGGTATCTGGCCCAACTGGCAGAGACCTGGGTGATCGGTGAAGTCGTCTTCCATGATTTTGTTTTCGACCCGGAGACGCGCAGGATGACAGCACCCGGCGTTGAAAAAAACGGCCAATCGGTCGCAACGGGGCGCGCCTGCGATATGGCGTTCGTCTGGGAATTCCGTTTCGCAGAGGATGGGAAGCTCACCTATCTGCGTGAATACAACGACACGGCTGCTATTGGCGGGACATTCGATAGCTAGCCGGGCGCTTGTAGACGTGCGGTGTACTCGGGGCATGTGTAGCGGGAGGAGCCCGACGTGAAAACGGACAGCGACCATTTGCAGACTGAACTGGCCGCCCGGGGGCTGGAGCCGGGCGAGGCGGTGCGGGTCAGTCACCTGATTGAGGCCGATTCGGAGAGCGTCTGGCAGGTGATCTCTCAACCCGGTCAACTCCCCCGCTATCATCCCTTCTGTCAGGCAACCACGGTGCTCAAATGGCCTGGGGTTGGGGCAAAAGACACGGTCTCGTACTACAGCGGCGTGCACTACGAGCGCGATTTTGTGAGGTGGCTCGAAGGGGCGGGGTTTGACATTGAAGTCGGGCCGCCCTCACACAAGACGGCCCGCGTGGAGTGGCGCGTCACAGCGCAGGGCGAGCAACAGAGCGAGTTGGCCATTACCGTGATCCCCTACCTGAAGGCGGACTTGTCCGCCCCTCGGAAGCGGGCCTATCAGCAACGCCTGTTCGGTGACACCATCGCCCAATACCTCGACAGCGTCTTGCAGGGGGTCGGGCATGTGGCCACCACGGGGGAGGCCGTGCAAAAAAATCAGTTCGGGTCGCATCCCCTGTACTCGGACTAAGTAGCTTGGAGGGCGAGGGGTCATATCTGTCGCCTCGTCATCTAGTCGTCGCAGCCCTTATCTCATAGGGTTATGAGGGCTAAAGGACTGGGCGTTAAGCGGCTGAGCAACACGAGAGATCAACCGCAGCAGGAGGTGGCCATGAGTATAGAGAGCGGGACTATCGACGCCGGAGGCTTCAAGCTTCAATACCGGATTGAGGGGGCCGGTCCAGCCACTATCGTCATCGGCAGCGCGAGTTACTATCCCCGCGTCTTCTCGCAGCAGCTTCGGGAGCATCTCCGGCTGGTCTTCCTCGACCATCGCGGCTTTGCTCAGGCCCCAGCGACTATCGATCCCGCTTCTTTCAAGCTGAAAACTTTGGTCGACGACATCGAGCGAGCCCGCCAAGCGCTCGGGCTAGAGCGGGTGATGGTGATCGGCCACTCGGGGCACAGCTACATGGCACTCGAATACGCCAAGAGGTATCCCAACAATGTTTCGCACGTGGTCATGATTGGCATTGCGCCAGATCTCAGTGCCAGTAGTGTGGAAGCAGCGGCACAGTACTGGCGCGAGTCGGTATCCCCGGAACGCAAGGCTCTCTTCGAGGCGAATCTCCAACGACTCCCTGATGACGAATTAGCCCATCTGCCTCTCTCGGAGAGGTTCATCACTGCTTACATTCGCAATGGAGCGAAGATATGGTTCGACCCAAAGTTCGATTCAACACCGCTTTGGGAGGGAGTCGAGCTGAACGAGGTATTCGAACACGTTTGGGGTGAGGTCTTTCCCGCCATCGACATCACGAAGTCCCTTGGCGCCTTGGATCGGCCCGTGTTTCTCGCTCTCGGGCACTACGACTTCTTAGTTGCGCCTCCTGCGTCTTGGGACCGTGTCCGTCCGGCATTCAAAGACCTGACCGTGCGTGTATTCGAGCGAAGCGGTCATACGCCTCAGTTCGAGGAGGCAGAGCTCTTTGATGCGGAACTCTTGGGCTGGATGAGGAACAAGCCGTAGCCAGTGGATTCGTTCGCTTAGCGTGTACCAGTACAGCAATCTACTGAGGACCCTGAGACCCCGAAATTTGGATATTGCCCCAGAGAAAGGGCGTCCAGCCTACAGAGAATTAGGGGCTGGACGCCTCTGCCCCATAGAGAGTCATTACCCCCCATGCGTCGCTTCCCCGCTGCGCCACAGCTCTGTTATACTCGGCCAGTCACCAAGACAATCAGTGTTGTTACACGAAGGAGAACTGCATGTCTGAAGCCCAGGAGAAGCCCCTGATTGGTACTATGAATGGACTCTCGAAGCCGAAAAAATCGCAGGCGTATTACGATGCCGTCAAGCAGAAGTTTGCCGAGGAGCGTGATCTCAGGCTGCACTACCGACCGGAAGGCACGTCGCAGTATACGTCTGACCTGACCGGTTCTTTCGCCAGGTACGAGGCCGACCCTTACGGGGGAGAGGTCGTCCCGCGTGCACCCATCAACGATACGGTCGAGTGCCTATTCATCGGCGGTGGGTTCTCGGCACTGCTCACCTCAGCCCGGCTGCGCGAGTACGGAGTCGAAAGTATCCGCATCGTCGAACGAGGAGCCGATGTGGGTGGCACGTGGTACTGGAATCGCTACCCCGGAGTGGCCTGCGACGTGATCTCGTACGACTATCTGCCGCTGCTCGACGAGATGGACTACGTGCCCAAGAACCATTACGCCAAGGGCCCGGAAATCCTGGCCCACTGTCAGGCCATCGCCAGAAGATACAATTTATACGAGTTGGCGGTTTTCCAGACCACGGTCACCTCAACCGTATGGCATGAAGAAGAAGAGATGTGGTCTCTCACCACAGACCGAGGCGACCACATGAAAGCGCGCTTCGTCATCTGTGCCAACGGCACGCTGTCCAAGCCCAAACTGTCTAAAATCAAGGGCATGGAGTCCTTCGAAGGCCACTCCTTTCATACCTCACGCTGGGACTATGATTACACCAAGGAAGACTTGTCCGACCTGGAAGACAAGGTCGTCGGCATCATCGGCACGGGCGCGACCGCGGTGCAGGCTATTCCCGGTCTGGGTGCATCATCCAAAGAGCTATACGTGTTCCAGCGTACGCCGTCGTCGATTGACATCCGGGACGACTGGCCGACCGATCCCAACTGGGCACGCAAACTGAAGCCGGGCTGGCAGGCCAAGCGTCGCGAACGCGCCATGCGCGGGCCGCGGCTGACTGAGGAGCAGCAGGCCGAACGAGCAGCCATGTCTCGTGAGGAAAAAATTCGGCGACAGGAGAACGCCAATATCGACTACATGATGAAGATTCATAAACGCATCGACGAGGTCGTGAAGGATAAAGTCACCGCAGAGGCGCTCAAGCCGTGGTATATGTTTATGTGCAAGCGGCCCTGTTTTCACAACGACTATCTGCCGACCTTCAATCGACCCAACGTGCACCTGGTCGATACCCAAGGGAAAGGCATCACCGAGATCACGGCCAAAGGGCCGGTGTTTGACGGGACACAGTACGAACTCGATCTCCTGATCTATGCCACCGGCTTCGAGGTGCAGAAAACCGGCATTTACAATCAGATCAAAGGAGAAAACGGCCTCGACCTGAACGACAAATACAGCACCGGCATCCGTACTCTGCTCGGCATTCACTCGCAGGGCTATCCCAATCTGTTTATCATGGGTGGCTACCAGGCATCGTTCCAGTTCAATCTGACGGATATGCTGCAATCCCAGGGTGATCATATTGCGGCGTGCATCGACTATGTGCGGCGGCATGACTATCAGTCCCTCGACGTGACGCCCGAGGCGGAGGAGTGGTGGGTACGGGAAGTGATCCATCATCGCGGCAAAACCACCCGCAACCAGGACTGCACGCCGGGCTATTATAATTTCGAGGGCGAATTTCAGCGCCGTCAGGACGGCAATTATAACGGCGGCTTTCCCAAGTATGTGACGCACCTGAAAGAGGTCCAAGCCCAGATGGCAGAGAATTTCGTGTTTACGACAAGATAAGTCAGTGGAGGGCGAGGACAGAAGTGAATCCACAGGGTAGAAACCTTTTTGATGTAGCAACTCCTCTGGGATTTTCTGTCCGAACAACCGCAGACTATTGGTCACTCATAGAGACAAAACATCCGAAGCTCAGAGGCCGGGCGCAGGATGTCATTCAAGTTCTTTCCGCTCCGCGACAGATTTGTTGTAGCTCACAGGATAAGGAGATTTATCTTTTCTATAGGTCAGACCATAAACGACTCCTGTGTGCAGTTGTCAGACGATTAGATGGAGAGGGATTTCTTATCACTGCCTATCCATGTGATAAGGTCAAAGAAGGAGAGGTGATATGGCCCAAATAAAAGTCATTCATGATCCGGTCGGAGAAACCCTCACCGTTTACTGGGATGATCCAGAGCATGAGGAAGTATGCGAAGAAGTAGGCCACGGCCTTATTTTGATTAAGGATGCCCAAGACGAAGTTATTGGCTTTGAGCGATTATACTTTAAGTCAAAAAGCCCCGTACAGGAACTTGGAGTGGTACTCCAAACGGCAAATGCCTAATTGCATCCCTCACAAACGAAGCAGGAGAACATGAGACATGACCACGCCATACGAAACATTTACCCTCGAACGCTCCGGTCCCATTGTCACCGTCTCTTTCAATCGACCGGCAAAACTCAATCCCCTCAACGAGCAGGTGCTGCGCGAGTTTCTGGCCATTACCTATGAGTTGCAAGAGGACGAGGACTCACGGGTTGTGGTCCTGACCGGCAAGGGCCGTTCGTTCAGCGCTGGCGCGGATATGAACGCCCTGTCCAAGAGCGCCAAACCGGAAACCCAGGCCACGCTCACCGATAGCGCCAGGCTGCGGATGGCAAAGCTCGGCTGGCGGGTGATGGACGAGTGGGAACGCCTGGACCAGATCAGCATCGCCGCGGTCAATGGCTTTGCGGTGGGCGGTGGTGTGTCCTTGGCCATGGCGTGTGATTTTCGCATTGCCGCAAGCGGCGCCCGTATGTGGTTGCCCGAGGTGCGGCTGGGTGTGCCATATATGTGGGGTTCGATTACCCGCATGATCAACCTGATCGGCATGGCCAAGGCCAAGGAACTGGTGATGACCTGTGATGAGCTAACCGCAGAAGAAGCCTGTGAGGTCGGCCTGGTCAACCAGGTCGTACCGCTGGAGGAGTTGCACGACGCGGTCCACGCCTTTGCCCAGAAGCTGCTCAACAAGCCGCCCATGGCGCTGCGTCGGACAAAAGAATTTTTCAAAGCGCTGAGCACCAACAAGGCTGGCGATATTACCTATGCCGACGCTCATCTGGGACTGGCCTGCACACTGGGAGAAGACATGCGCGAGGCCGTGGCCGCGTTCCGCGAAAAACGCGACCCGGTGTTTGTCAATCGGTAGGCAAACTTAGAGAGCTGAGTCGGAGGGACTCGTATGCCACAGACTGCTATTGATCCGATCCAGTACGACACCCTTGTCCAAAACGAGCGGGTCCACAGGTCGCTGTACACCGACCCGCATATCTTTGCCGATGAGTTGGAAAAGATTTTCTACCACGGCTGGGTGTTCATTGCTCACGAGAGTGAAATCCCCCAGCCGGGAGACTTTATTACCCGCCAGGTCGGCACCCAGTCCGTCATCCTGGTGCGCGGCACGGACCAGAACGTCTCGGCCCTCCTCAACCGCTGCGCGCATCGTGGCACGACCGTCTGCCCGGCGGAACGCGGCCACGCCCGCACGTTTACCTGTCCCTATCATGGCTGGAGCTATGACCTGAGTGGCGCCTTGCAGGGCGTCCCCTACCCCGCCGGATACGGAGAGTCTTTTGACAAAAAAGCGTATGGGCTGACGCGCGTGCCGCGGCTGGAGAGCTATCGTGGGTTTGTGTTCGTCAGTCTGAGTCCGAGCGGCATCTCGCTGGCCGACCATCTTGGCACGGCGGCGCAACTGATCGACCGGGCGTGCGATCTCTCTCCGGAAGGCGAGATAGAACTCAGCGCCGGCTGGATCAAGCATCGCTACCCGTCCAACTGGAAAATGCTGCCCGAAAACGACACGGACGGCTATCATCTCGGCTTTGTACACCGTTCCATATTGAAAGCGGTCGGCTCGCAGTATCGACGTTTTGTTGGTGAGGAAAAAAGTATCAAGTCCGTCCTGCGCGACTGGGGGAAGGGTCACACGGAAATCGATTTTGTGCCCGCCTACCAGCAGCCGTTCGAGTGGTTTGGCGGCGTCTCGGAGGGGTTGGCCGCGTCCTATCTGGCGGCCATGGAGCACAGCTATGGCAAAGAGAAAACCCAGCGCCGGGTTTTCGACGGCCCACCGCACGCCTTTATCTTTCCCAACCTCTTTTTGGCCGAGATGAATATCGCCATCATGCAACCCGTCAACGTGGAAGAATGCGTCCATTGGCACACACCAATGTTCCTCAAGGGCGTGCCCGAATTCAACAAGCGCCTGTTGCGGCAGAGCGAGGCGGCAATGGGACCAGGGTCGTTTTTGCTGCCCGAAGATGTGACGATTGCGAGTCGCAACCAGGTCGGATTAGTGACGCGGAACGCCGAGTGGCTGGAGCTGAGTCGCGGCCTGAACCGTGAGTATGTCGATAGCCAACAGCAGCGCGTCGGGCATATGACCGATGAGACAACAAATCGGGCGTTTTGGTTGCACTATCGTAGCGTGATGCAAAACGGCCAGGCGTAACGGCCATGGTGTCCGACGCCGAGTATAGAGCTGTTGAGGCATTCCTGTACAAAGAGGCGCGCTTCGCAGATGAGGCGCGCTATGCGGACTGGGAAGCCTTGTGGATGGACGAGGCCGTGTACTGGGTACCGGCGACAACCGACCCGGAGGCCGACCCCAACACCCATATCTCGCACATCTACGACAACCGGCAGCGGATTGCCACGCGCATCAAACTCCTGCAAAGCGGCCATCGCTACAGCCAGGAGCCGGCCTCGTCCATGCGCCGGCTGATTTCCAATATCGAAGTCGAGAAAGACGAGCGTAATGAATTCGTCGTGGGCTCGAATTTCCTTCTGGTCGAACTCTCGATTCAAGCCAAACACGAGACCCACCTGTGGACCGGACGCACGACGCATACCCTTCGGTGGATTGATGGTGAGCTTAAGATGAGCCGTAAAAAAGTCGTTTTGGTCAACGCCGCCGAGCCGCTGCCGAATATGTCCTTCCTGATATAGCCCAGCAACAACGCTGACACCCGCAGAACTGGCTGGGCTCAATCTCCTTGTGTCGGCTCGATCACGGTCGCCAGCTTTTCAGCAGCTCTCGCCAACTCGGTCTGTAATGTCGGGGTCCCATTTTTTCCGTACACGCCAAAGACTTGGCGGTCCGGCCGCAGGATGACGGCTTGGCCACCACCTATGCGCTTGAACCACGCGGCAAGGTCACCGTCCGTATCGACAACGGTGGTCGTGTTTGAGGGCGCGCTGTCGCCGTGGGTTGCTTGGCTTGCGGCTCGGATAAAACGCGTCTTGAGTGTGGAAAATGTTTGGGCAGTTGCCTCGGTGATTGCATCCGCAGGGTTCATATGCAGTCCGAGCACGGCAAAGTCACCACCCAGGGCCGTATCCAGCGCTATCCGCTCGCCTGACCTCGTTGCGACGACGGGTTGATCAATTTGATGCCCATGAGCGGTCTTCGCGCTCGGTGGCGTGGTCGCGTCGAACAGTCCGGGGCCGAGTGGCCAAGCCGGCTCCCATAGAAAGGGTTTTTGCAGGACCGGAAAAACGCTCGCCAAAGAGAAGAAGGAATCACGCAGCACGGCTGCGACAGGGTGCGTTGTTTGGATGACGCTCCCAGTGCGGATGGCCTGTTCAATAATCGTACGGGCGTGAGGGATGCGCTCTGACGGATAGGTGTCCAGCAGCTCCGAAGCGTAGCGCCCGGTCAGAACACCTTCGAGTTTCCAACACAGATTATAAGCATCGCGGATACCGGCGCACATGCCTTGGCCCAGAAAGGGCGGGGTTTGATGAGCCGCGTCGCCCAGCAGAAAGACGCGCCCCGCCCGCCACGACCGGGCAAGCAGTCCGTGAAAAGTATACACCTTCTTCCGAATAAGCGTGCACTGCTCCGGCTGAAGGTCATCGTGGAGACGATGCAGATGGGGGGCCATCAGGGCAAGGACACGCTCTTCTCGTTCAAGTTCCTCAGGGTCATCGTCGGGCCGGAGCATAAACTCCCAACGGATGTGACGACCTTCGCAGGGGACCAGCGTCGTTGGTCTGTGTCGGTCACAAACTTGATAGACCCGTTTGCGAAACGCGAAATCCCCCTCTAGCAGAATATCGCAGACCAACCACGGTTCATCGGTATTCAGCGTATCGAGCAGAATACCAACCAGTTCGCGAGCCGTACTCGTTGCCCCGTCACAGCCGAGGAGGTAGGGACTCGTTACCTCTTCGTGGTGGCCACTCTCCCGGTGTGAGAGGGTGACGTGCAGGCCAGTGTCATCCTGATCGAGCGTTTCCAGGGTCCAGCCGAGTCGGACCTCAACCGAGGGATAGCGTTCGACCCCACGGCGCAGATGCGCTTCCAGCGCTGGCTGGTTGAAGAAGTTCGCATTGGGCCAGCCGTGACGGCTGGGCATACCACCCAGGTCCAAGGCCATCAGCGTACGGCCTTTTCCGTTAACGAAGGCCACGTCGGTTGCCGGCTGTGAGACGCTTTGGATCTCGTCTGCCAGCCCAAGGGACTGAAAGATCCGCATGGTCTCTCCGTCAAAGTGCACGGCTCGCGGAATATCGTAGATCTCGGTACTCTGCTCGACCACCAGCACCCGCACTCCGCGCTGCCCGAGCAGGTTCGCGGCCACCGCCCCGGTCGGGCCGTAGCCACAGATCACAACATCGTAGTTCACGCTACGTTACCTTCGTCAGCGCCGGCAGACCGCGCCGAACGCCGAGAACCGTTTAACCGTGGGCTTTGTTCCAGCCTTCGATGACGGCCGGCATGTCTGGAGGTTGGAAGAATACTTCGGGCTGACGTGTTTCGCCCCAGAGCGACCAGGAATCCTCCATTGGCCAATCCTCTCGAATCTGCCACCCCTCGTCGTCAATAATACGATCCATGTCGGCGAAGTATTCAAAGAAGGTGCCGCTCGGGTCGCACATATACCAGAACATATTGCCCCCGATGGGATGACGTCCGGGACCGGCGATGTGCGCACCTTCGTGCGCGCGCAGATAGAGCGTGGCCGCACGGCACACGGAGTCGATGTCATCGTGTTCGATAGCGTAGTGGTTCAAATACGGCACCGGACCGGGGGCGAGCAATAAATTATGATGATCGGGGGAACACCGCATAAAAAACGCTATCCCGCCAACGATATCGGATACGCGATAGCCTATGCCCTCGGTATAAAACTGCAAACTCGCTGCAACATCGGGTGACCCAACGACAATATGCCCAAGCCGACGCGGCGGGCGTGGTGTTGCTTCGGTCAGTAAAGAATGCCGAGCATCGAGACGATTGCGACCGCCCGGTCGATTCATGATGCGCTGTGGCTGAGTCGGGATGTCAGCCACCTCTGCTGGTTCGACTACGACATTCCACTTGTTGACCGGATCAGGAACGCGCAACGTGCCATTACTGCGTTGTGAGGCGATGCCCAGCCCCTCAAGGTTCTTGACAATCCCGTCCAGGTCTTCTTCGCTTTCACACCCAATACGCATCTCTCGTAATTGCCGAAACGGGGCTTCGTTGATTTTGATTTGGCCCGGCTGATCCGCCGGTCCCCAGTTCCGGGAGCCGCCGGTGAAACCAATCTCTTGGTAAAACGTATCGAGCAGAGCCGGGTCGGGCACGCCGATCTCCACTCCGAGCAGTCTGTGCAACGCCATAGTCTGTCCCCTCCTCTTTTGGGCATTGGTGTTGGTCTGGCTTGTCATATGCAAGGCGGGTGTCTACCATTCATTGAGTCACCTGCCTCAACACGAGACTGGGCATATCATGAAAGAGATTTTCATCAAGCGAGACAGAAGCAATGCAGGGTTGTTGACATGGTGACGCTTCTCCTCTTGCTGGGCGCGATTCCGATTGTCTGGTACGTATGGGAGCGGCGACGGCGGAAGACACGAGCGATGCCGGGCGGTATTCACGAGCACATCACCCTTCCCTACGCTGAGGAGTGGGAGCTCTATCACAATGCCTTTTCACTCTGCTCGAAGAAAACTCGGGTGTGTCTGGCCGAGCTTGGCCTTCCATATAAAAGCCATCACATCGACCTGATCGAGACCGGCGCCTACGAAAACATTTCACGTCATTTCCTCCAAGTGAACCCTGCTGCATTGGTTCCCGTCCTCGTCCATAACGGCCACCCGATCTACGAGTCCCACGAGCAGCTCGCCTACGCCGCCCAGCATGCCAGCCAGCCGGCTGCGCTTGTGCCTGAGAACAAAGAACAGCGCAACGTCATGGAGTATTGGGTTCACAAATCCTCGCTGGTCGGAGACGACCCCCTCGCCAGCATCGATAAAACCGCGGGGAACGCTGTCCCTGGACTCACGATTCCCATCTTTGCCGCGATGATCGAGCACATTCCGGTCTCGCGTATTGTGGAGGGGCTGTTGTTCCATCGTTTGAAAAAACGAGCCCTGTTCTTCTTGTTGCTGAAATTCCGAGGCGTCCGGCGTCTGCCGCGCTTGAAGCCGATTATGGAGATCCTCCGTAGTAGCCGGACCGCGATGCACACCCACCTGGATGAGTTGGAACACGCCCTTGACCAGAGCGACGGCCCGTGGATTCTTGGCGAGCAGTTCACGCTGGCCGATGTGGGGATGATGGTCATCCTGGAACGCCTGCGCGAAGTGGACTGGCTCGATGAGTTCCTGGGTGAGCGCAGACTCCACGTCAGTCGCTATTGGGAGGCACTCCAGGCGCGACCCAGCTATCAAGCCGGAGTCAGCGCGTTTACTCATTCCACCGTCACGCGAGGCGCGGAAAAGATTGTCGCACTCAAACAAACTGACCCCGCCTTTCGCGAGGCACTCGTCGGAGCACTGTAAGCGAACGGCAGAATCGACAACAGCCGACAGGGCAATCGTTTCGGGATCAGTCCTGCTTCTCACCAGGTCCCATACACCCCCGATGCCTTCTCATATCTCGGCCATTACCCCCGCCAGGGTATGACCCCGCAAACGTTGGAAGCTACCGTAGAGACTCAAGATAACGCCGGGTAATCCCGGAGCCGTAATCTCTTGGGCAAAAGACGGCCGTTTGAGAAGGCTTTCGTAGTGCGTCTTGAGTCGCGGGTGACGCTGGATGGGGTAGCCGGCACACACCAGCCGATGAAAAGAGATAAACCAGGCGACTTCAAGCACGGAGATTCGTTGCCCGATCAGCCACGTATTCGCCCGTAACCATTGCTCAAGCGTCTCAAAGGCCGTAGCAAAGGCATGGACCGAGGCCCGGGCCTGGTCCGGTCGCACTCCGTCCTGGGCAAAGGCGCGCCACCAGGCAACTTCTTTGTCTCGCTTGGGATCCGGCACGCCGCTTTTTTCATAGGCGTCCAGCACCTTTGGTGGCTTTTTTGCCAGGACGTACGGCACCAAAAACCCCATAGTAATCGTTCGCAGGTCCATATGCAGCGAGTTTTCAAGCACCAGGGATTCTCGGACTCTTGCACGCTCAAGCGTGTTCTGGGGGAAGAGCGATGGCGTCGGCGAGGGGAGTTCATCAAGGTATTCCATGATGTCGTTACTCTCAACATGGACAACACCATCATGGACCAGTACTGGGACAACGCCTCTGGGATTGATGCCGAGAAACCACGGCGTGGCATGCTCCTGACGGAGAGGATCGACCGGATGGGATTCCCACGCAATCCTCTTTTCCGCCAAGAAAATCCGGACTTTCTGTGAACACGAGGAGCCATGAAAGTGTAAGAGATGAATGCCCTGCCAACTCTTGACCTCTTGCGTGGTGATGGCTTCGTCAGAAAGCTGCATCAGACCGCTCCTCGTTTATGGTATGCGGGGAAAGATAGCGGCAGGGGGAACGCTAGTCTATACGGGCGGTGTGACCCCGTGTTGATACACTGGTAGACAGTAGCCCGGCCTCTCACCCATTGCCCTGCGTCAACGTACCCCCTCCTGCAGGCTGTATGCGCTCTCCCGCAGCCACAATGCCCCTGAGCATACCGGAAAAGACCAGTTGGTGAAGCGGGTAAACGCCATACCAGTAGACAAGGCCCAAGAGGCCGCGCGGGTCGAAGCTGGCGGTTTGGCGAACGGTGGCCTGATGCTCATCGCCTTCAACAACAAACTCCAACCAGGCCCGACCGGGAAGTTTCATCTCGGCCTGCAAGCGTAAAAGGCGGTCGGGCTCAATGGCCTCGACCCGCCAGCAGTCCAGCGTGTCGCCGACCGTGAGTTGGTCGGGATGAGGCCGACCGCGGCGCATGCCGACTCCACCGAGCAGCAGGTCGAGAAAGCCACGCAGTTGCCACAGCCAGTTACCATAATACCAACCAACCTCCCCACCAATACGGCGAATCGGGCGGAAAGCCACTGTCGGTGAAACGGGAACGCGGACAGTCCGAGAGTCAATCAGGCGGGGACCAAACCGAACACCGCCCCACGTCTGGAGCGGACCGGCCATGGAGAGGGCGTCAGACCAGCGGGACTCGGCAAGCTCCCGGTCCTCGTTCTGGAGGGCCTGGGCAATAGCCTCGCTCACCCCGACGGGACGAATGGCAAACTGCTGCAAGGCTGAGTCGTCTTGCACGATGGTTGGATGCCGCAAACTCTCGACCAGTTTACGTCCGACGCGGGCATAGAGCGGTGTGACCAGCCCCAGCCACAGACTCGACAGACGCGGAGTCAAGACCGGAACGGAGAGCATCCAGCGCCGGACTCCCCGCTGCCGGGCATACTCTTGCATCAGTTCCCGATACGAGACCTGGTCGGCCCCTCCAATTTCAAAGACTTGATTGCCCGTACAGCGCAACTCCAGCGCGTCTGTCAGATAGGCCAGTAAATCCGTAATAGCAATCGGCTGGGATTGGACTGATACCCAGCGTGGTGTGAGCATGACAGGCAAGCGTTCGACCAGAGATCGGATCATCTCAAAAGACAGACTACCGGAGCCGATGACAATCGACGCGCGCAGTTCAATGGTCTGGACACCTGAGGCGCGTAGAATGCGGCCGACTTCCTGTCTGCTCCGTAGGTGAGACGAGAGCGGGCCGGTGCTGTCGCCCAGACCGCCAAGATAGATCAGACGTTGCACTCCAGCCTGGCGTGCGGCCCGTCCGAAATTGTGGGCCGCCTGACGGTCCTGTGCCTCGAACGCTCCGGCCGATCCCATGGAGTGGACGAGGTAGTAAGCCGTATGCACGTTCTGGAGCGCAGCATCCAGAGAGGCCGGATTCAGAACATCGCCGGCGACCACTTCAGTATGCGGCCCAACCCGTGACCGCAAAAATGCGGGCTGCCGCGCGAGACAGCGGACGACATGGCCCGTCCGTTCCAGGGCTTTGAGCAAGCGCCCACCAACATAGCCCGTCGCGCCAGTGAGCAAGATGCGTTGAGGAGACTCGCCCACTTACCGCTGCGATTCAAAAAGATACACCCGCCCGACGTTGACCTCACCCATGATGTGCTGGCCAGGGGTGCTCATGGCAAACTCCGGAATGCCGTCCTGATTCAGATCGCCCGGCGAGAGTACAATGTAACCGAATTTTGAGCCCTGGTGGCCCCACGGGTTATCGAGCGTCATAAGGTGCCGCCCGTCACGCCCATTATAGACAAACACCTCGCCTTGGATGTCGAACGCATCCACAGCCTGAAATGGAGCGCCAACTAAAATCTCAGGCACCTCGTCCGCGTTGACGTCCATGCTGGTGGCCAGCGCCCAGCCAAAGCCAGCATGCTTGCGCGGAAACGGATCTTTGAGGGCATAGATCACGGAGCCGTCTTTCCCACTGATGGCGTAGGCAGCGCCCTGGCCCTGATAGGCACCCACGTCATGGTAGGGAGCGCCGACCAGCAGATCGGGTGTCCCGTCTTTATTCAGATCCCCGGCACTGACCACGCGCCAGCCAAAGGTTGAGCCTTCTTTGGGCTCCGGGTTTTCGACCGTGAGCAATAACTGGCCGTCTGCGCCGTTATAAATATACGCTCGCCCTTGGACACTCAGATTGCCGACCGTGGTGTAGGGCGCACCCACCGCGATCTCCTGGACACCATCCTGATTAAGATCTCCGGCAGAATTCACAAACCATCCAAACGCAGAGCCACCCCGGTCGGTGGGCGGCCGAAGTGTATAGACGAGCGATCCATCCTGTCCGCTGTAGACAAACGCCCGGCCCTCTCCGTCCTGGTCATAGGCCCCCACGACCAACTCGGGGATATCATCACCGGTGACATCACCAATGCCGGTGACCGACCAGCCGAATCCCGCGCCAGGCTGCGATTGCGGCGGTTTGAGCGTGAGCAAATACGCCCCGTCCGCACCGCTGAAGACATAGGCTTGGCCACCTTTATTCTGGCCAAAGGCACCGATCAATAAATCTGGTAGCCCATCCCGGTCCACGTCGCCAGCCGAGGCCACCGAGCAGGCAAACGCCGCGGCCTTTTGCGGAAACGGATGATCGAGCGTATAGAGCAGTTTGGCCGTCTGCCCGTCGAAGACAAAGGCCCGGCCCTGGTGGTCCACGTTTTTCCCAGACTTTTCAGCACCGCCGAAGCCGACCTCCTTCCCGGTCATTCCTTCCCTGGCGTAGGGCTGGTCATACGCGCCAACCAGGTAATCCGGGATGCCATCGCCCGTTATATCATCCAGCATGGCCAGCGAGGTAGAAAAACTGGAAAACCGCATGCGGATAGGATTGTCCAGGATTTTAATGTTCGGGCCGGCCCACGCAGAGGAAATCGCCAGCAGGAGGACGGCGAGAGAGAGGCTCACCAACGGAAACATCACAAAACTCCTTACTACAGCATGATAGCGAGGGCTCCCACCCTCACTCCTCTCCCACCAGCGGGAGAGGAGGCCAGACTTATACTCCTTGAGCCGCCTCCACAATGGGCGCGACGGTGTCTAGGCAGGCCATGGCTTGGCCGGTCGCAATCGCTTTGGCAAAAGGCTGAGAGAAGAGTACGATCCGACTTGCACCAGCATCGCGATAGGCTTTCATCTCATCGGCCGAGAGGGCCCCGTCCTTGGGATCGATAAAAGCCGACATCTGCAAGGCGTCCGGGTCACGGCCAAACTCTCTGGCCATGGTACGGATCGATTCGACCTTGGTTTTATAATCCTCAGGGTCAAACGCGAGCGGACACCAGCCATCATAAGTCCGGGCGACGCGCTCCAGTGCCTTTGGCACATGGCCACCCAAAAAGATGGGTGGACCGGCCTTTTGGGCGGGCTTGGGATCGCAGAAGACAGGTGGGAACTGGACCATTTCGCCCTGATAGCTGGGCTCTTTCTCGGTCCAGCAGATGCGCAGTGCTTCGGTTGTTTCGCGCAGGCGTCGCCAGCGCAGCCGGAAGTTGGTGCCCATGACCTCGGTTTCTTCACGCAGCCAGCCGGCGCCGACTCCAATAATGGTCCGACCGCCGGAATAGAGATCGAGGGTGGCGATCACTTTTGCGGTGATAAGCGGCTCGCGCTCCGGGAATAAACAAATACCGGTGGCCAGCTTGAGCGTGGTGGTGGCGGCCGCAGCCATGGTCAGCGCAATAAACGGGTCGGCCCAGCGGTTGTAGTGCTCAGGCAGGGTTCCACCCCCAGGCACCTCGGTTTTGAAGCCCACGGGAATCACCGGATGTTCGGGTATCCAGAGGGACTCGAAGCCCAAGCCTTCGACCCGTTGCGCGATTCCAGTGATATTCTGTGTCTCTACTGTTGCCGGCACCAGGATACCAATATCCATACGTTGCCCTCCTTCTGATTCATGCAGACAAGATGGGAATTATCGACTCTTGGGAAGAGGAGCGGGAGCGGGCAACCTGCCCGCTCCCGTCATCTGAAGACGGAACGCGTTATGCACTGCGGACAACACGCCCCGGCCGAGCGCCCGTGTCTTTTCCGTTTTCTTGCACGACTTCACCGCTCACATAGGTTTTCTCATAGCCCTGAGCGGTCTGCATCAGGCGCGGCATACCGGCCGGTAGGTCGTAGACCATCTCGGGATGGCTGACGCTCAGATTGTCGTAATCGATCAGGTTCACGTCCGCCTTGGCCCCTGGCTCAAGCGTACCGCGATCCTTCATACCAAAGAGACGCGCGCCGTCGTGGGTGAGTTTCTTGACCACAAACTCCAGCGGCAGGCGCTTGGGATCGTCCTCGGCTTTGTCCCGCGCCCAGTGGGTCAGGGCATAGGTGGGGACACTCGCGTCAATAATCTGACGCACGTGGGCGCCCGCGTCGCTGCCGCCCATCACCGTAATGGGATCACAGATCAGCTGGTGGAGCGAGTCGGCGTTGCCATCCGCGTAGCCGGCGGCGGCATACATCAGAAAGGCCCGACCGTTTTGTTCGAGCATCAGATCATAGATCACCTCGCGCGGGCTGCGACCTTCACGCTTGGCAATCGTCGCAATACTCCGGTCCGCACTCGGCTCGTAACTTAGCTCCTCGCCCATGGGATAGGTACGCTCCCAGACCCGCGCATTCTGATACAGCAGGGACATCCCGGTGGTGTGAGGGTCTTGTTCCGTGAGCAGCTTTTGGCGCAGCTCAGGCTTTCGCAGCTCGGCCATCTTTTCGTCGTGAGACAGTTTTTTCAGCGGTTGAAAACTCGGCAGATATTCAAACGGGTTCTCACCCTGGAAGCTGAACAGAACACACACCGGGCGGACGAACACCATCGGTGTGATCGGCACTCCCCCTTCCACTGCGGCGGTACATTTCGCCATGACCTCGAGCCATTGGGTCGGATAGCTGTTGTTCTGAGGCAGGAGGAAGGTCAACGGGCAGCCCGTCGCCCGGGAGACCCGGATCATCATGTCCACTTCTTGCAGCAGGTCCGGATCTTCGCCGGCAATACCGCGCGGCACCATCTCCAGAATACCGCGTCCGGTTGAGCGCACGGCCCGGGCAATCCCGATCAACTCATCTTCATGGGCAAACGTACCGGGGACCGGTTCGCCGTCATTGGCCGTATGCACCAGAGTCCGTGAGCTCGAAAAGCCGAGCGCACCGGCGAGGACGGCGTCTTTGACAATGGCGGCCATCTTGACGATGTCTTCTTCAGTCGCGGGTTCATTCTTTGCCCCGCGTTCGCCCATGACAAAGGCCCGCACCGCGCCGTGCGTAATCATACCACCCGCGTCCAGGGTGCGGGGCATGCCATCCAGCACGTCGAGATATTCGGCAAAGCTCTGCCAGCCCCACGGCAGTCCGGCTGATAATGACGGACCGGGAATGTCTTCAACACCTTCCATGAGACCGATCAGCCACTCGTGGCGATCTGGCGTGGCCGGCGCAAAGCCCACACCGCAGTTCCCCATGACCACGGTCGAAACACCGTGCCAGAGCGACGGAGTCATTTGTTCGTCCCAGGCCACCTGGCCGTCATAATGGGTATGCGCATCGACCCAGGCCGGTGTGACCAACAGCCCGTCGGCATTCACCGTCTGCTTTGCGCTTCCCAGGTCTTTGCCGACGGCGACAACACGCCCCTCGGCAATGGCCACGTCGCCAGTGAAAGCCGGCTTCCCCGTTCCGTCAACAATTTTTCCACCGCGAATAACTATCTCGTGCATGCACAGACCTCCTTTGATGCGCTTCGTCTGATCGTTGGTATCGGCCTAGAGCACCATATATCTATCTGGCAACCAGCCTGAGAGCAATATCAGGTAATCGTCATCCTATACGGAGTACGCTGCAGGGTTGCGAGGTCAGCCCCGCGCGGCTAGGTAACAAGGAGGCAAGGGATTGGAGAAACCACAAACTAACAGGAGGAGAATGATGAGTGAGAACACCTATAATGGGAGTTGTTTTTGTGGAGCCGTGCAGTTGACCGTCACCGGTCCCCCCGCAGCTATGGGCTACTGCCACTGTGAGTCATGCCGCCACTGGTCGGCGGGGCCGGTCAACGCCTTTACCTTATGGCCGCCCGATGCCGTGCAAGTCACCCAGGGGGCGGATAATATTGGGACTTATGCCAAGACCGATAATAGTCATCGCAAGTGGTGTAAGGCCTGCGGCGGTCATCTATTCACCGAGCATCCCGGCATGGGCCTGACCGATGTGTATGCGGCCGTGATCCCGAATCTTCCTTTTCAGCCCGGCGTGCACGTCTTTTACGAAGAAACCGTGCTGCGTATCCACGACGGCATTGTCAAACAGAAAGATGTGCCGGCCGAGATGGGCGGCTCCGGCGAAGTACTGCCGGAATAATCTCCTCTCAGCAGCCCCACCCGAGGGTGGGGCTGACAATCGGGCCGGGGCAGAGAACCGCGGCCATTGATGCGGCGCGCAGGGGTTCAGGCCGCCAGCAAGCCCTGGCGCGTGACCCAGTCCAGGGTCTCATTCAGCCCCTTTGTATAGCGTACGAAGATCTCGTCCACTTCATCCGCAGAGACGATGAGCGGCGGACACAGCGCCAGCGTGTCGCCGATGGCCCGGGAAATCAGACCGTTGTCTTTCATGCGGGCCAGGCCGTATTTCCCGACTGCGGCATCTGGATCAAAAGCCTGACCGGTCGCCTTGTCCATCACCAGCTCGCACGCACCGACCAGGCCCTTGCCGCGTACTTCGCCGACCAGCGGGTGGTCAGCCAGCTGTTGCAGGTGGGCCTGAAACTGCTCACCAAGCCGGGCCGCTCGCTCGAAAATACCGTCTCTTTCGTAGATTTCGAGCACCTTGAGTCCCAGCGCGGCCGAGACGGGATGACCGCTATAGGTAAAGCCATGACCGAATATCCCCCATTCTTTGCTCACCTCGGCAACCGCCTGATAGATGAACTCGGGGATCATGACCGCGCTCAACGGCAGATAGGCCGAGGTCAGCGACTTGGCCAGGGAGATGGTGGCCGGCTGAAGATCAAAAGTCTGGGCGGCGAAAGGGTTGCCCGTCCGGCCAAAGCCGGTGATGACCTCGTCGTCGATGAACAGAACGTCGTATTTTTTCAGCACCTGCTGGATCTTCGGGAAATACGAATCCGGCGGCACCAGCACCCCTCCCGCGCCCATAATCGGTTCGGCAATAAACGCCGCAACCGTGTCCGGATTTTCCGCCAGGATGAGCCGTTCCAGATTATCGGCCAGCCGGGTGGTAAAGTCCTCTTCACTTTCGCCCGGCTCATGAAAGCGGTAGTAGTGCGGGCAGTCGGTGTGCAGAAAACTCTCGACCGGCAGATCAAATCCCTGATGAAAGGGGGCCAAACCGGTCGCGCTGGCCGCGGCGAACGTCACGCCGTGGTAGGCTTTGTTCCGGGCGATGATTTTTTTCTTCTCGGGTCGCCCGACGGCATTATTGTAATAGCGCATGAGCTTGATCTGCGTATCGTTCGCGTCAGAGCCCGAGAGACCGAAAAAGACCTTAGAAAATCCACCCGGCACCACCGCCTTGAGCTTTTCCGCGAGTTGCATGGCAGTGTCGTGGCTCTTGTCGGCGAAAAGATGGCCATAGGACAGCTTCTTGATCTGCTCGTAGGCAGCCTGGGCGAGCTCTTCGTTGCCATAGCCGAGCGACGTGCACCAGAGTCCGGCCAGCCCGTCGATATACTGCTTGCCGTCTTCGTCCCACACATAAATTCCTTCACCCCGTACGATCATCAGTGGACCCTGTTCGTTCAGTGTGGCGATCTGGGCCATAGGGTGAAACACGCTGGCAAGGTCGCGCCTGCCGAGCGGCGTTAGCGTTCCTGACTCGTTCATGGTTCGCTCCTCCGTTGGTCTATATACTCATCAGTCATACATCTAACTCATCAGCCCAGTACGGCACACTCCGCGTTTTCATCATCTGACGAAAGGCGTGGGTCGAGTTGGGCAATAACTCACCCGTCCCCCAATCACAAATAACCCCATACTGGCGAATCACATCGTACAGGTCGAGCTGGCCCGTACGGAAGCGCTCGGCAACCTGCTGTGGGTCCTCCTCCAGCCAACACTTGCGCTGCGCGGCGATCCGTCGACGTTCTGCCTGGGTGGCGGTTGCATCGATTTCGTACTCCGCCAAGTCCTCGTCGATGACCTTGAGCACGACGCCGTAGTCTTTGCGCGCCCGCTCGACCGACACATAGTCATCCACAACGTCTGCGAGCACCCTTTGCGGGTCACGTTTGAGCGGATCACCATAGCCTCCGCCGCCCGAGGTCCCCCGCCAGAAACGCGCTCCGGTATGTACGGGAACATTAGAGAACACCGCGCCCAGGAAGCGCGCCTCCTCACCCGGAGGTTCAAGCCAGAGCCCATGCGGGCGTGCCGGGAGGCCGCCCTCGATACCCCACACAATCGACCGTTCACGGTCGCAGAAATAGGAGAACACGCAGTTTTCTACGTCCAGGATGGTGCCGCCTTTGTCGAGCCCGACGCCACCCCGCCATTCTCCAGGGCCGGCGCTGTCGGTGACGATCTCAAAACGGTCGGTCCGAACCGGACACAGCCGTTCCTGGCCTTCAACCGGCTGGATCATCAAGCCCACACCAAAGCACGAGGCCGTCACGCCGAGCCCGTCCCGGCCATTCCGGCCACCCCAGCCGCCGGACAGCCAGTCGTACAGCATGAAATAGGGACGGCCATCTCCGCGGGCATCATAGCCGCCGGTTTGCAGATACTCGATGTTGAAGGCGCACGCCATGGCCCGCTCCGGCATGAGAGCGGAGAACAGCTCAAAGATCGCGTTCATGATTTTCTCGAAGCCCATAACAAAGCCGGATACCGCCACCGGCCAGCGTGCACTGACGATTGTATCGTCGGGAACGATGACCTTAACGGTCCGATACAACCCGGCGTTCAGCGGGACATCTGGAAAAAACGTTTTCATACCGGACACAATGCCGGCAAAGGTCCCCCCGAAGGCACAGTTGTAGATGGAGCCTATCGTGGGGTGAGAACCGCTGAGGTCGAATTCCGCCTCGTCACCCCTGATCGTCAGTTTGACCCGAATAGGGATCATCCCTTCTTGCCCGGCCGGGTCCTGATCGACAAAATCGACCGTCTCCCACGACCCGTCAGGCAGTTCACTCAGGCGGAGGCGTATCGCGCGTTCGACATAATCCTGAACTTCTGCAAAGGCGGTGATGATGGTCTCAACGCCGTATTTGTCGCACAAGCGGAGAATTTCTCGCTCGGCAATACGCGTTGCCTGGGTCTGAGCATCCATATCGCCGATGATGGCATCGGGGTCGCGGGTGTTCTTGGCCACGAGGCGCGCCACATCGCTACAGTACTCGCCCCGCCGCCAGATCTTGACCGGTGGCACGCGGATGCCTTCCTTGAACATCTCGTGTGCACTGACATCAAACGACCCCGGTACGCTGCCACCCATATCCGCCCAGTGACCGTTTGCCTGGCTCCAGGCGATGAGCCGGCCGTCAACAAAAATCGGCAACAGCACCCGGGTATCGTTGAAGTGCGTTCCGCCCACATACGGGTCATTGATCAGAAAGATATCCCCTGGATGGATGTCGTCGCCAAACTCGGCGATGACCGCTTTACAGGTGTAGTGCAGAGTCCCGACGTGGGCCGCCAAGTCCTGATTTCCCTGGGCCACGGTATTCCCTTCGGCATCGCACAGCGCGTTGGAGAAATCGCGGTTGTAGACCACGAAGGAGTAACAGGTCCGACGCACCTGCTCTGCCATCTGATCCACGATATTCACGAAAGCGTTGCGCAACACCTCGAAGGTCACTGGGTCGAGGGTCGTGCTGGGTGTGGGTAATTTGGTCATGATCGCATCCTCATTCTCAGACCGTAATGATGAGATTCAACCACGGATCAACCGTAACCGAAGCTCCCGGCGGCACGAGAGTGGTCGAGTCGAGTTGCTGGACCACGGCCGGCCCGGGCAGTTCCGCGCCACTCGACAAGTCGTCCCGCCAGTAGATCGGGGTCTCCAATGACTCTTCATCAAACCCGACCTTGCGCCAGGCTTGCGGCTCGGGTCTGGCCGTATCCGCGACGTGGCTGGCCAGCTCGGCTTTGGGCGTCAGCCCGACCGCCGTCAGGTTCAGGCGAAAGATCTCGATGCCGGCGCCGGCACGCCGGTAGTTGTATTCCCGTTCGTGCGCCGCGCCGAAAGCGTCAATGGTCTCCTGCACATTGGTAAAGGGCGTCCCGACAGGTACGGCAAGCGACCGCCACTGGCCGCTATAGCGCATATCGATCGTCCGCCTGAGGATGATGTCCTTGTCCGCAACTCCCTCTTTGGTCAGCCGCGCGTGCGCCTCCGCTTCGAGGAGTCGAAACTCCGCCTCTATTGCCTGGGGGTCGGCCTTGGCCGTATCGACCAGATAGGTTGTCAGGAGATCGTGTTGGATGTCCACCAACAAACAGCCCATAGCAGAGGTCACCCCGGGGTGGGGTGGGACGATGACCGTCGGGATGGACAGCTCTGTGGCCAACGCGACCCCGTGCAGCGGTCCAGCCCCACCGAAGGCAACCAGCGCGAAATCGCGGGGGTCGTAGCCGCGCATGATAGACACCAGACGAATGGCGTCCGCCGTATTGGCGTTCGCGACGTCGAGGATTGCCTTGGCAGCGGTCTTCACATCCATGCCGAGGGGACGCGCAATTTCTTGCTCAATCGCCGCGGTCGCGCGAGCCAGGTCGAGGTCGAGGTTTCCGCCGACCAGGTCTCCACCCAAACGCCCCAGGACCAGGTTGGCATCGGTATTGGTGGGGTTCTCACCGCCGCGGCCATAGCAGGCGGGACCCGGTATGGAGCCGGCCGACTGCGGGCCGTTACGGAGCGAGCCCGCCTCATCGATCCAGGCAATCGAGCCGCCCCCAGCTCCAATGGTCTTGATATCGATACTCGGAAAACAGATCGGATGTCCGTGCTCAATATGCCAGTCACGGGTCGTCAGCATCTGCGAGTCCCACACGAGCGACACGTCCGTACTGGTGCCACCCATATCGAACCCTATCGAATTGGGAAATCCGCACAGGTTGCCGATGTAGCGGTTTGCGATGGCACCGGCGGCAATACCAGAACTCGCCAGACGTGCGGCCTGCGAGTCGATGCCCTGAGGCGTCATCACCCCACCGCCGCTATGGAGGAGCAGCACGTCGCTGGTATAACCACCCTGTTTCAGCCGCTCTTGCAGACGCAGGGTATACGCCCCGATCACCGGGTGCAGCACGGCGTTGACGACTGCGGTGGAAAACCGGTCGTGCTCAAATATTTCGGGCAGAACCTCAGCCGACGTTGAGATGGCTACCCCAGGCAGTTCTTCTTCGAGAATAGCCTTCAGTGCCTGCTCGTTCGCCATGTTCGCGAACGAGTTCATAAAGCAGATAGCCACGGCCTCGTATTTGCGTTTGCGCAGTTTCGCCGCAAGTACACGCGCCTCGGCAACGTCAATCGGCTTCTCAACCCTGCCCGAGGAATCGGTACGCTCCGCAATAGGCAGGCGATCCCGCCGACGAATATACGGCGGGGGGTTATCACGGTAGGCGTCCCATAAGTCTTCTTTCGTGGACCGGCCAATCTCGATAACGTCGCGAAAGCCTTCGGTGACGACCATGGCGGTGTGGGGCAGGTTGCGCTCGATCAGCGCATTGGTTGCAACCGTGGTGCCGTGCGCAAACAGCGTCACATCGGAGAGCGCGATACCGGCCTTGTCGAGCCCGTCCAGCGCTGCCTCAATGGGATCCTTGGAGGAAGGGACTTTTGCAATGTGTAGCGCGTTCGTGGTTTCGTCGAGAACACAGACATCGGTAAAAGTACCGCCAATATCAACGGCAACACGGACGTTGGTCATACCTTATCCCTCACGACAGGCAGGAAGGGTGGGAATCTCGGCCATCCTAGGGCCTCACCGTTTAGCGCTCTATCGGATATATACCATCTAGTGGCGGGTATACTCACTCGCAACTTCCACGTCAACAACTAAGTGCTACTCACGGAATAACCGCTACCTACCGTCACACCAACGGGCCGGAAAAGCGGCCAGGGGCGCTGTAGGGCAAGCCTAAGGCAATCCGGCTAAGAATCTCGCCTTATGACAGGGTCACTCCATCGTATTGAGACCCCACCCGTTCAGGTTACGTTTTTCAATCAACTTGCTCCGAGAGACATGCAGGTCAACGCGTAGATGTCGCTCCAATTCGGTACTAGGTAGAAACGGCATATCTTTTTGTAGTGAGAAGCCATGCCGCAACACGCACACATGGAGAGTCAATCCCGGTGTCTGAATATCTTTTCCAAAATCGTGCTGCACCTCGCCAATCTGTTTTGTCATCACGTCCAGGAATTTGTTGATGGTCGAGTTATCAACGCCCTCCAGAAGATGAAACCAAAGCCCCCACACGGGTTCGCGCAGTAGTTTCTGCAAGTCCTTGTAGATTTGGGAGTTGTTCTGGGCTGACGAGCTAACGCCCTTTGCCTTGAACTCAACGTTACAGATGCCGCTCTCACCCACGTCGTGTACCTGAAGGTCCGTCTGGGCAGAAAGCGGCGTCTTTCCCGTGAACGTATAGAGTTTAGTAGTCGGCACCTCAACTGAGTATCTGAGAGGCCTCTGACACAATGCCTCGACGAAAGCGAATCTGGCTTCCTGCTCGCTGACACGTACACTTCCATCACGGTACCGAGGAAACACAAGACGACCTGAGCCGGAGCCACTGGGCTGACAATCGCTACTTCGCGTATAGGCGTCCCACAGAATAGTGTCCGCTCGCTTGCAGGCCTCTGAGATGTCCTGATGTAACGTCTTCAGCAAAGTGTACACTCCGCTACGGGGAGTCTAATCTTTCCAAGGCTCCGTCCAGAGTACGAAAATGACCGCCCCCAAAAGATGACACCAGGAATAATAGGACAGAATTTCTTAGCTTGAGGTCTTGGTCGGTCTTGACCGCGCGTTGGCTGCGGCTGGATCAGACATCTGCCCTGGGCGTCACTCTGAGCGGCAGGCGGGTCAGGCCGACCAGACGGTTGTTATTCGTCCATTCGAGATCACCGACGATCTCGAAGTCCGCGTAGCGGGCCAGCAGTTCCTCAAACACCA
This sequence comes from uncultured Binatia bacterium (SeqCode), assembly GCA_965243855.1. Classification (GTDB taxonomy): domain Bacteria; phylum Desulfobacterota; class Binatia; order Bin18; family Bin18; genus Bin18. The sequence continues at coordinate 2,852,119 of CBDEWE010000003.1, forward strand.
CCCGGATTTCAAGCCGCGCCAGATTGGCTCCCAAACAGAAATGGGTACCGAGCCCAAAGCCAATATGAAAATTGGGGCTGCGCCCGATATCGAACCGGAACGGGTCTGTGAACTCGTCTTCATCCCGGTTGGCCGACATCTCCCAGATGGTGACCTTTTGCCCTTGGCGAATGAGCTGTCCGCGCAGCTCAACATCGTGCGTCGTCGTGCGACGCTTGTATACGGACGGCGAGGTCCAGCGCACGATTTCTTCGACCGCGCTTTTCATCAGTCCAGGGTCGGTGCGCAGTCGTTGCAGTTCGTGCGGGTTTTCAATCAGCGCTACCAGGCCGCCGGCAATGGAGCTGCGCGTAGTCTCAGCCCCTGCCGGAAAGAGCAGGGCAAAGAAAGCGCGCAGCTCACGATTGTCGAGCTGCGGGGAGCCGTCCTCTAATTGGGCGTGAACAATAACGGACAGGATGTCGTCCGCGGGTGTGCGGCGTTTCTGCTCCACAATCCTGTCCGCGTATGCGCCCAGACGTTTGATATGCTCCAGGGCCAGGGCTTCGCCTGTCCCGGCGCCTATGGCCAGGTCAACAATACGCCCCAGCTCTTCCCGGTCCTCCTGCGGAATCCCGAGAATAAGGCAGATAGCCTGCAAGGGCAGTTCACGAGCCACGGTCGGAACAAAATCAAATGGCTCTCCGGGCGAGATACCGTCAAGAATATGGCTGGTCCGTTCTCTGAGCTGATCTTCCAGCCGGCCGATCATACGCGGCAGAAAACCGGTATTAACCAAGTCACGCAGACGGCGATGCTTGGGGTCATCCGTCTGGTTCAACTGATAGCCGGCTCCCCTGCCGTCAAAAATCTGCGTCCCGCCCAACTCAGAGGAAAACGTCTCGGCATCCTTAAAAACATTCACCACGTCAGCGTAGCGACTCACCACCCAGAACCCCTCACCGCCCGGCGTATACTCGGTCGGCGCGTGCCACCAGACCGGGGCCTCACGCCGCAGGTAGCGAAAAAATTCGTGCGGAAAGCCGTTGGCAAACGAACGGCCATACGACAGATCAACAGACTCCATACATCTCTCTCGTCAGCAGGCTGGTTTATATATGGTAGATATCCAACACCCCCTCAACAATGTCATTCAAGAGGGTGATCTTCTTTTTGGCGATCCGATAGCTCTCCGGCATCCGCCGGAGCGCATACTCATAAAAGCCGTAATAGAGAAACGACCGCTGTTTTCCGGGCTTGTAGGCATTCACCTGCCAGTGCGCCGCCACGACCGGTCGCTCAGCGTCCTCGCTTGTGAGACGGATATTGGTAATCAGGTGGCAGGTCCGGTCCAGGGGCTGGGAGGCCGGCGACAGGCCCGACTCGATCCGCCAGACCCGGTCTTCCAGTCCGGCCTTGCTATTGTAATAGATCAGCGACAGCTCGGTCTGCGGGTCGTTCGTGGGTCGGCCGTCATCGGTCCAGGCCGGTACCCAGTATTCCGCATCGTCGGCATACAGGGCCAGCCAGTCCGCCCAGCGGCGCTGGTCCAGACAGGCGGCCTCGTCAAACACTAGCTGGGTGCAGCGCGCCAGTAGGTCAGCCGGCATGGCCGTTTCCGCGTGTGGCTTCCTGGCCCTGACTCATGAGGGCCAGCCAACGTCGATACTGGCCCTGAAAAATAATCTCGTCCTGAAAGTTGTCGCTGCTGGAGACCGGTTGCAGTCCGACTGAGTGGGCTTCGGCATCGGCACCCGAGACGGTCCGGCCGGTACCGCGCACATAGCCCTGCTGCCAGCGCACCTGGTGACCGTTAAAGCCGCGCTGGCAGGCCTCGAACGCGGCCAGGTCGTCTGGAGTGCCGACCCCGCTGGCGTTGAAAAAGTCTTCGTACTGGCGCAGCCGGTGTGCCCGCGTCTCGGGAGCCTCGCCCACCGGCGCAAGGCAGTAGGTCGAGACCAGGGTCTTATCGACCGCCAGCGGGATGACGACCCGAATCTGAGCCGAGATCTGATCCATCAGAAACACGTTGGGGTAGAGCAACAGGTTGCGCAGCCGCTCGACCATCCAGCGCGCCTGCGCTTCCCCATATTGGGCGCACAGGGCCTCCCGCTGGGCGTACGAGGGCCGGACCTGCGGGTTGGGGTAGTCGGTCCACAGCAGGGTGTGGCCGTTGCCCAGATCGTAACAGCCGGTCGCGTTGGTCGGGGCGTCCAGGCGTTCGGCGTCCAGGGATTGCACCTCGTCCGAGCCCGAGCGCGCACGGCGCTGGACTACGCCCACAAAAGTGCGGTGGACCACGTCGAAATGATAGCCGTCCACGCCGTTCTCCACCTGGAGTTTCCAGTTGCCGTGATAGGTATAGTCCGCGCTGCCAGCGACCACCTCCCAGCCATCCGGAGCCTGGTCTGCCAGCATGTCAATGATCGGCAGGGTCGCAACCAGATGGTCTTCGAGGGCGGGTACGTCGGCGTTGAGCGAGCCGAACAGAAAGCCTTTGTAATTGGCCAGCCGGGCGATGGGCGTGAGACCGTGCGGCTGTTCCTCGAACGCGGCCGGATAGGCACCGTTAGCATGGTCCTTGATACTGATCAGCGCGCCGGCAGTATTGAACGACCAGCCGTGATACGGACAGGTCAGCACCCGCTGGTTGCCGCGTTTGAGTTGACATACGGTGGCTCCTCGGTGCGGACAGGCGTTGATGAACGCGCCGATCTTACCGGCCTTGTCGCGCATCAGGAGGATCGGCTGGCGGCCCATGCTGGTTGTAAAGAAATCGTGGGGCCGGGCAAGCTGGCTCTCATGCGCCAGGTAGATCCAACTGCCCTCGAAGATGTGCTGCATCTCCAGATCGAAGATGCGCGGGTCCCGGAACACGTCCCGGTCTACTGTAAACACACCCTGCTCGGGCCGGTCTATGATGTAGTCGCGCACGTCCCGTTCACTATCCCCGACCGGTTGCCGGCCGTTCGGACCGGTGCCGGATGCAACTGAGCCAACAGTCTGGATGCTCATTACTGCAACTCCTCCCGAATCATTACGTTCCCGGTCACAGCCCCCTGTCAGACGTTGTGTCCCGGTTCGGACCGACTGTCAACCATAGATGTCAAACACAGGCACTGCACGGCGCCCCACACGGCTGTCCGCTTTAGACAACATCATAGGCTTCAAGCTTGGGCGCGGACATTTCTGCGTCGAAATGGGCCTGAGACCAGGGCCAGCTTGCCGGCACCCCGTGCTTGTCCAGATACCAGCTATTACAGCCCGTCGCCCAAATCGATTTCTTGGCGGCCTGCGCGCGGGACTGCTCATAGTCATCCGTGGCCGGGCGACTGGCACTGATTTCCCGGTACTCGCCCGTTCGTATTTTTTCCATGAGTTGCAGAATATAGCCCAGTTGCAGTTCGGCGATGCGGATCAAGGAAAAGTTGCCAACCGGACCGTTGGGGCCGTTCAGCATAAAGAAGTTCGGAAACTCCGGGATGGAAATCGAGAGATAGGCAACCGGATGATCCGCCCATACGTCGTCGAGGTCAACACCGCCCCGGCCACGCACCAGGGTCGGTCGGATAAAACGGTCGGCCCGAAAGCCGGTCGCCAGCACCAGGACGTCCAACTCGTGCAGTTTGCCGTCCTTGGTCCGGACGCCTTTGGGCTCGACGGTTTCAATGCCGGAGACCACGAGTTCGGCGTTCGGGTGCTGAATGCACTCATAGAAATTGGGCGACAAAATGAGACGCTTACACGCCGCCCGATAACTTGGCCGGAGTTTCTCACGTAATTCCAGGTCTTTCACCGTGTCTTCAAGGTTGGCTAGGCAGACGGCTTCAATCTCCTTCATCTCGGGAGAATCAGAATCAATGACCGCCTTACTAAAATTTTCAAAAAACTCCTTCTGTTCTTCGCGTAGCGCGTAGATTTTCTGCAGGTCGTTGGCAAACGCGGCTCGCTCGGCAGCCGCATAGGCGTCGTTCTCCATTTTGAAGACCCACTGCGCGGTACGCTGGAATAATGTGTAGCGGGCCACACGCTCAACCAGGGCGGTGGTAATCTGGATTGCGGTCGAGCCGGTGCCGACCACGCCGACACGCGCGCCGTCGAGCGGGACGCTGTGATCCCACTCGGCGCTATGGAAGTACGCACCTTCGAAGGTGTCGAGACCGGGGAAGTCCTGCCGATTGGGATGGTGCAGTACGCCGGTGGCGGCAATGATGATATCCGCTTGGTCTTCGAGCCCCTTACTGGTCCGAATCTGCCAGCGGCCGTCAATGAATTCACAGGCCGTAATCTCTTCCTCAAGGCGGACGCGGTCTACAACCGTATACTTCCGAGCAACATTCTCGAAATAAGTCCGAATCTCAGGGCCCGGAGCAAATACCTGACTCCAATCCGGGTTGGGCTCAAAAGAATAGGTATACGAATGCGCCGGCACATCGCAGGCCAGTCCCGGATAGGTGTTCGCCCGCCAGGTACCGCCCAGAGCGTCTGACTTCTCATAGATGATGAAATTATCGTAGCCGGCCTCACGAAACTTGATGGCGGATAGAATGCCGGCCATACCCGCGCCGATAATGACGATGCGCGGGTCGTGTTTGAGATCTTGGGTGTTGAGATTGGGGTTACTCATATACGCTCTTCCTCTCCTTCCTTACACAAAGCGGGGGCTGGTATACACGGGCAGACCGAAGGTCCGTCGGCCGAGCAGGGCTTTACCTTCCATGCCGGCAAAAGGCTGATGGATGACTGCGGCCCGCACGTCGCGGTACATCTGTTCCATGGGGTTCTTCTTGAACAGGGCTGCGCCACCGACCATGCGCATGGCTTTATCAACCACCTGAACGCAGGCTTCCATCACAAATTGAAAACACGAGATCAGATTAACAAGGTCTTCCTGGGTTCGCACTGTGACGTCATCGTGAGCGGCAACGGCCTGATGCAGCATGGCCCGTGCCGATCGCAGACCGATTTCCATGTCCGCGGCCAGGAGTTGATTGCTCGGATAGTGGGTCATGGGCTGGTCAAACGGCTCTTGTTTCCGTTCGGCAACCCAGTTCATGGCGTAATCGCGCGCCGCCTGAGCCAAGCCGATATAACACGCCGGGCCGGAGGCCACCCACCACGAGGCGGTAATGTCGGCGATGGCGTCCCAGCTTTGGGCCGGGCGTAACACCGCGGCATCGTCGGGAACAAACACATTATTCCAGACGACATCATTACTCTGCGAGGAACGGATGCTCATCGTATCCCAGTTGGTCTGAATTTCGACGCCCTCGGCCGTGGTCGGGAAAAAGCACAGCAGGCATTGCGGGCCGTTGTCAGGGTCTTCATAGCGGGCGGTCGTCAGCAGATAGTCAGCCCCCGCGGACATGGTACCGAAGCCGCTTTTGCCGTTCAGCCGGTAGCCGCCGTCCACTCTGGTCGCCTGACGGGTGGTATCATTGATGCCGGCAAAGCCGACCGAGCTGTTCATTTTTGGATCGCTGACCGGTCCCCCGAAAATCAGACCGTCGGTCACGGTCGCCCTGAGCATGGGTTCGATTGCGTCCAGGTAGGGCCCCCGCCCGCGCTGCTTGAGTCGCCACAGGTCAGCCAGAATGGAGACCACGATGTGGTGCATATTAACGGCAATGGCCATGGGCAGATCGCCGTAGGCCAGACGTTCCTGGGCCATGGCAATATCCAGCGGCGTGGCTCCGGCACCACCCAACTCTTCCGGTACGATGAGCGCGGTATAGCCAGAGGCTTTCATAGCCGCCACATTTTCGTGCGGAAAGCTGCTGTCCGCATCGTGCTCGGCCACCCTCGACTTGAAATCATCGGCATGTGTAGCGGCCATATCAATCAAGCGTTGCTGACGCTCGGTTGGATTCGTTGCCATGTCTGAAACCTCCTTGCTTTCCATGCATCCTGTTCTAACCGGACAGGCGTCAGGTTCGTATCAGACAAACCGGACAAGCGTCAAATTTTAGCGTATCAGCCGTCCCCGTATGACTGCCCACTCGGCGCGCGGTACTGGTCGCCGCGTCCCGGTCCGGCCGTCCCAGAGCAAGGCCGAGTGGCCCGCCCGTCAGGGCCGTGCTACACACACGACAGGAGGGCAGATTATGACACAGCCATCAACTTCTACCGCTCACGAGCAGCCGAGCTACGACTGGCCCACGCTAATCGATGAACTCAACCGTCGTCTCCACCTGCGCGCCACGCCGATCGGCATGAAATGGTTTACCTCGGTCGAGGACATGGAGGCGATTCCCAGAATCCGTCGCCCCAAGAATATCCACACCGCCGACCAGCTCGTCGCCCAGGCCGCCCGGCTCAACTGGACCGTCGGCCTGACGGCAACAGACCTGGTCGGCAGCCAGTGTTCGGCCGTTTTAGGCCTCGCCCCCCAGGACGAGGAGTGGCGGTGCGGCAAAACCATGGCCGGAGTATGGTTTGAGACTGAGCAGGACTCGGCCGCCCACCAACAGGCCATGGATGTCGTGCCCTACGGCCGCTATCAGGCTCTGGCGGTTTCGCCGCTGGTATCGGGTCGGCTCAACCCGCCGGATATCTGTCTGATTTACGCCACCCCGGCCCAGATGATCCTGCTGGTCAACGGCCTGCAATGGACGGGCTATAGAAAAATGCAGTGGGGCAGCGTGGGCGAGTCGGCCTGTGCCGACTCCTGGGGGCGGGCCAAGCTGACCGGGGAGCCCAGCGTTTCGATTCCGTGCTATGCCGAGCGGCGCTACGGAGGTGTGCTTGAGGATGAGCTGCTGATGGCCATGCCGCCCCACTACCTGCCGAAAGCCCTGGACGGCATGGCCCGGCTGGCCAAGAACGGGCTGTCCTACCCTATTCCTCAGTACGGCATCCAGAGCGATGCACGGGCGGGTCTGGGCTTCAGCTACAAAGACGGGAAGTAGGCCGTATAGTGTGAATCGAGCTCGCCTGATAGATATAGCTCAGATCGTTGTTCTCATTGTTTGACCGCTCGGCGCTTCCTGCTGCGCTCGACTCGTGTCTCGTACCACACTGGAGCTATGGCAGTCCGGGTCAGCTTGACAATTCTCGGTTATTATTGTAATAACATTGCTATTACATATATTATGTAATAAAGAACTCCCACATACCGAACATCATCGTTTTTCTCATCATGATGATCTGGGCAAAGTTGTGGTTTTTCTGGAAGAAGGAGAAAAAATGAATCGATACCTTCTGGCCACGGTCGTTTTCGCCATGAGCACGGTTCCGGCCTTTGCACACCACCCGCTCGGCGGCATGCCAATGGAAACACTCACCGACGGGCTCTGGTCCGGCATTGGGCATCCGGTCTTGGGCTTTGATCATCTCTTCTTCGTCATCGCCGTTGGCATTGCAGCGCTTTACACTGGCCGCACGAAACTGGCAACGTCTGCCTATATTGGAGCGATGCTGCTTGGTTGCCTGCTGATGAGTTTCGGCGTTGGCCTGCCTGTCAAAGAATTTGTGATCGGCATTTCGCTTCTTGTTGTCGGCGGTATCCTTTTGTCCGGTCGTGCCACGGGTCTTGCTCCGGCTGTTGGACTTTTCGCGGTTTTCGGCCTTTTCCACGGATCAGCCTTTGGCGACACGATCGCGGCCCAGGAAGCAGGGGCCGGCATTGCCGTTCTGGCAGGCTATTTGGTCGGGCTTGGCCTGCTGCAATACGGCTTAGCGTTCCTGGCCGGATTTGTTGTTCACACTCTGCTGAAGGCGACCGAGGCGCAACATATTCATGCCCGCCTCGCCGGCGCTGTTGTTGCCTGTGTCGGCACGTTTTTCACGCTTGGGAATATCGAAGGCCTCGTCTTCAATATATTGGACCTGGCTGTCTAGTAATCCCAAGCCAGACTCTGGACCGGGCTCGCCGCATGGCCGAAACTGCCTCATCCGTTTTAGCGAAAGGGTCGCCGACATCTCATGGCACCTTTCGGCCATCCGTACTTCACGTGTGCACGTCCTGTAGGGCACCTGGCTCTCCGCGTGAGCCACAAGAGAGTCGAGCCGGCTTCAAACTCTATCAAGAGCTTCGCGCGACGTTCCATGAGAGCCCATTGGGCCACTGCGTGGAGGTCAGGTCCACCGAGTGCCTGAGCGTATGCCCGCGCCCCTGCGGAATCGCGCTCTCGTCGCCCGGGGCGTGGACCTACCTCTTCGGGGATCAGCACCCGGGCGAGAGCGCACGTGACATCGTAGAGTGCGTCTCGCTCTACATCGGTACCGGAGACGGGTTTATGCCACGGGAGCGCCGTCCGAAGCCCCTCCGCGCAAGCATTCTGGGACGTGTGCCGCCATACGAGGAGGGGCGCTGATGCATCCTAGCAAAAGGCATGCTTCCGCTCAGCCAGGCCGTCGCGTGGATCGCCTTGGCCGTGCTCGTCGTGGGTTTGGAGTCTCCGTCACTGCCCACTTGGTCAGACGCAGCGCGTGTGTTGACGAGCGCTGAAACGCCTGCCGTGGCGCCATCTGGCCCCATCTTTGGTCTCGCCGTGTCGCAGGGAGAAGAGAGAACATGTTGATCAACACATCACCACGTCGCCCGAACCTCGAACGGGTTCGAAATATCAAGGAGGCATTACGCGCAGCGCTGAGCCTTCCCGATAGCACGACGGTTACGGTCACCGAACTGGCATGTCTCGAAGAGGGCTGTGCGCCCATCGAGACCGTAGTTGGCCTGCTTCGGCCCGATGCGCCACAGCTCCAGTACAAACTACACAAACCCACGGATGCCGTTGACGCCGCAGACCTAGTCCAGGTCTGCACAGCGTGGGGATTCGACGTCCAAATTCCAACGCTCGCACCTCTGCTCCAGGAGAACTAGATATGAACACACCGCAAAAAGTACCTGTTACCATCCTCACCGGCTTCCTCGGCTCTGGCAAGACGACCCTGCTCAACCGGGTCTTGAGTGAGGAGCACGGCAAGCGCATTGCCGTGATCGAGAACGAGTACGGGGAGGTCGGCATCGATCAGGCGCTCGTCATCGACGCTGACGAGGAGATCTTCGAGATGTCGAACGGCTGCATCTGCTGCACGGTGCGCGGAGACCTGATTCGCGTACTCGGCAATCTCATGAAGCGCCGCGACAAGTTCGACTATGTGTTGGTGGAAACCACAGGGCTCGCCGATCCCGGTCCGGTCGCTCAGACGTTCTTCATGGACGACGAGATTCGCGAGGAGTTCTCGCTTGACGGGATCGTCACGCTCGTCGATGCAGCCCACATCGAGCAGCAGCTCGGCCGAAGCGACGAAAGCACGGAGCAAATCGCGTTCGCAGACGTCCTCGTGCTCAACAAGACGGACCTCGTCAACGGCGAGACGCTCGACAGGCTCGAAGCTCGGCTCCGAGACATGAACCGCATGGCGCAAGTCGTGCGTAGCGAGCGGGCGAACGTCTCCGTTGACACAGTACTCAACCTCGGTGCCTTCGACCTCGACCAGGTGCTTGAGCGTCGTCCCACCTTCCTCGAGTCGGAGTATCCGTTCGAGTGGACTGGAGTCTATTCGCTCCATAGCGGCCGCTACGAACTCAGCCTCGCCGATGGACCTGATCCGGCGATGTCGCTCGTTGTTGTGTCCGACCAGGGCACGGATGACGCTGCCCTCCGGGAGAGTGCGGAGTGGTGTGTGCGGCGGTACGCCGAGCCTGCGGATATCATTTGCCCAGGGGAAGAGATTCCTGTCGGAAAGCATGTGAACCTCCGGCTCGATTCCCCAGGGCGCAAGTCGTTCTTCCTGGAGGTCGATACGCAGGTGCGGGTTGGCCTCTACACCCAGCACACCGCGGAGGAGTTCGATCTCCAACTGATGAACGCGGAAGGAGCGACAATCAGGCAAGAGGTCGAGCGCACCTGGGTCGCACAGCACGAACACGACGACGAGGTGGGCTCCATCTCCATCGAGAAGGACGGCGACGTCGATCCCGAAAGGCTCAACGCCTGGATTGGCGAACTGCTCCGTGAGCGCGGGGTGGACATCTTCCGAATGAAGGGCTTCATCAGCCTCGCGGGCGAGTCGCAGCGCTTCGTCTTCCAAGGGGTTCACATGCTCTTTGACGGACAGCCGGATCGGCCGTGGGGCGACGCGCTCCGGCGCAATCAACTCGTTTTCATCGGCCGCAACCTCGATGAGCAGAGTATGCGGCGGGGGTTCGAAGCATGTCTGATTTGAATGTCGACAGGAGGAGTCTGCATGAGCGGCACCGAGAGCAGTGAAATTGTCTATGACGTAGTGGTCGTCGGCGCCGGTGCCGCAGGCGTGGGTGTCGCGGTGGCTCTCAAGCATGCTGGCATCGAGAACTTCATAGTTTCCGAGCGTCACAGGGTCGGCGCATCGTTCGCCTCATGGCCGGCCGAGACTCGCTTCATCACGCCCTCGTACCCAACCAATTCGATTGGCATGCTCGATTTGAACTCGATCGCGATTGGCACTTCACCCGCGTTCAGTTTGGGGGTCGAGCATCCGACGGGTAAAGAGTACGCGATGTATTTGCGTGCAGTCGCAAAATTCTTTGAGTTACCGGTACGCCAGGATACCGACGTGAGGCAGATAGCAAAGGTTGGCGACGGCTTTCGCATCGATACGGCCGACGAGACCTTGCAAGCCAAGCACGTCATTTGGGCCGCTGGCGAGTTCCAATACCCACGCTTAGGTGGGTTGGTTGGTAGCCAATTGTGTCGCCACACCGCGACCATCGCCAGCTATGAAGAGCTTGACGGGGACGACTTCATCGTTGTGGGTGGCTACGAAAGTGGTGTCGACGTGGCCTACCACCTGGCGTGTCGCGACAAACGAGTGCGGTTGTTCGACAAGGGTTGCCCGTGGGAGGACGAGAGTTCCGATCCCAGTGTCGCGCTTTCCCCGTTTACGCTCGAACGGATGCATGAAGACCAGTTTGTTGAGCAAGTGGAACTGCTTCCGCACACACCTATCGAATCGGTCACTCGCGTGGACACCATGTATGAAGTCACGGCTCGGGACGGGCAGCGGTTTCAAACCCGCGTGCCGCCACTGTTGGCAGGCGGATTTGAGGGGAGTCACAAGTTAGTCGCGGATTTGTTTGAACGACGCGACGATGGCTCTCTGATTCTGAGCGAACAGGATGAATCGACCATCGTACCGGGAGTGTTTCTGTGCGGCCCCGCAGTTCGCCATAACAATTACGTCTTCTGCTTTATCTTCAAATACCGACAACGACTCGCCATTGTCGCCAAAGCAATTGCGACCTCGTTAGGGCTGCCGGCGAAAGAGTTGGAAGAGTACTACCGCCAGTGGGGCATGTATCTCGATGACCTCTCCTGCTGTGGGGAGGAGTGCGTATGTTGATGGGAAACGCCGAAGGGGCCGTCGCGTCTGACGCGGGGCGAAGCCGACGAGCCAGGATGCGGAGCATCGCATGGCTCGGACAAACGGCTGCCAGCGTTTGCTGGATTGGCAGCATGCTGACTGACGGGATCAGGTCCGGTGGGGATTGGTTGCAGTTGTTTGCTGCATCCGCATGGCTGTTGGCCAACATCGCAGCGATTGCGACTGCCAAAGCTGATTGAGATGTCGGCGGCAAGAGTTCGACGCAGGTCTGATTTGAATATCGACAGCCCGAGGGGTGTTCTTCGCCGAGGCTGGTCGGCGGCGGTCGGCGACTACGCCATCGCCGGGGGTTGGAGCCTACGCGGTGAGGTACTGATGGTCGGTGATGCTGAGGGTAGCGTTTACGCACTTGACGGCAAGTCTGGCGCGACCGCCTGGGCGCAACGCGGGGTTCATGAAGGCGGTGTGCTCGCGGTGGCGATCCACCCAAGCGGAACCGCATTCGCTACGGCCGGCCAGGACGGACGAGTCTTAATCTGGAGTACCGCCGAAGGTCAGGTAAGCCGGGCTATCGACATCGGAAGCGGTTGGGTAGAAAACGTGGCGTGGTCGCCGGACGGCCAATGGTTGGCGGCCTCCTGCTCCCGGCAGGTTCGTGCGTATGGTGCGGACGGCGCGGAGGTTTGGCGATCTGATGATCATCCCAGCACCGTCAGCGCGATCGCCTGGTCGAGCGTAGGGGAGCTGGCGACGGCCTGTTACGGTCGAGTGACGTTCTTCGACGCGTCCACTGGCGAGCTTCGCCAGAAGCTAGAGTGGAAGGGCTCCTTGGTGTCGATGGTACTGAGCTCGGACGGGGATATCGTGGCCTGCGGCAGCCAGGACAACTCGGTGCACTTCTGGCGTCGCTCCACGGAGCAGGACTCCATGATGTCAGGATATCCTGCCAAGCCGTCGGCCCTGGCTTTCGATGACACCGGCACCCTCTTGGCCACCGGCGGAGGGGAGGCGGTGACGGTCTGGAGCTTCCAGGGAAGTGGTCCCGAAGGCACACGGCCCGGTGTTCTAGAGCTTCATGTTCAACCCGTCACGACGCTTACCTTCGCTCGCCGCGCGATGCGCCTGGCATCGGGGGGCCGCGATGGTGCCGTGGTGGTGTGGTCGCTTCAGAGAGATGGAGAAGGCGGTCCGATAGGGGGCGCGGTTGTGGCGGGCGTAGTGGCCGAATTGTACTGGCGGCCAGACGGGCGCGCGCTTGCCGCGCTCGACGCGCGGGGTGGCGTGACGGTTTGGCGGGTAGGATGAACAAAGGCCCGAATTACCCGCGTACGCGCAGTGCCGCGCCACAGACGCCGTGCGAATACCTTGCAACACTCGCTATTCGATACGGTGTTGCCACCCCTGCCGGAACGCTCTCCGGCGCGGCGTGGACGGCCCAAGTTCTTGCTAAGCGGTATATGTATTGACGACTATCGGCGGAGAGTTTGTTTTCTAGCCCGACCAGTCGGAGGCCAGTAATGATCACAACCGAGCTCGTTCAGACCTTGGCTGACTATAACCTGTGGCAAAACACCAGCATCTATGCTGCAGCCGATACCCTGGCGGATGCGGAACGCAAGATCGATCGAGGCGCGTTTTGGGGCTCAATCGAAGGGACGCTCAACCACATTCTCTGGGGTGACCGGCTGTGGCTGTCCCGCCTGGGTGGTGGTGCACCGCCGGTTGCCAAGTCGATGCCGGAAACGGTGCTGGAAGGTGGCGATTGGGATGGGCTGAAACGCGCTCGCGGCGAGCAGGATGCTGCGATCTTGGCGTGGGCGGCCTCCGTCGAGCAGTCGCACCTTGATAGTTCATTCACCTATGTTTCGGCGGCGATCGGCAAGGAATTCACGCAAAACATCGGCTTGCTGACGATCCACATGTTTAACCACCAAACCCATCACCGCGGTCAGGTCCACGCGATGATGACGGCCGCGGGCGCAGAACCGGAAGATACGGACATTCCGTTCATGCCGGGTCTGCCCCCGAGCTAGGGCCTGGGTGGCGTCCGGGCGGGATTGACGTAGGGGCCGCCCTATTTCGTCCGGCAGGCTTCGGGTTGTGTTTAGGAAGTCAATAGTGGAGCCGTTTCGGGGCAGAGAGTGTGAGTAGCGCGAGTTCAGGCTCCCGGCCGGTTGTGCACCAAGGTAGCGGTCGTTCAGTACTCGAGCCGCTAGTTCGGGCAACACCAGGGGGCCGTTGCTGAGCTACCGGATCGCTACCCGCACTCTAGAGTGACGGCGCCGGGCCAGGGCACGACGAGGCGGCGGAGGTGAATTCTCGGGGGCGGTACCAACGCCGCCAGGCGGGCGGTGAAGTCGAGCGGCTCGAACAGCACGTGGGCCGTCCCATCGCGAAAGGCAGGCGTGAGCTCGTAGACCACCGGCCGGTCGCCATCGAGGCTCAGACGCTCCGGCGCAATGGCCGGGCTCGCCACGTAGCGGCACAGGCGCTCGAGCTTGCCGCGCTCGACGCGCGGGGTGGCGTAACGGTTTGGCGGATAGGATGAACAAAGGCCCGAATTGCCCGCGCAGTGCTGCGCCACTATATCGACTGCACGACTGAGGCCCGAGTGTCCGCATTTCGTCGAACGGGTGCTGCCTGCCGCGCGGGCGTGGCCGTAGGAAAGGGTTTGGCATGGACACGGCTCTACCCTCGTGGGAGGAGTAAGTCCGGTCTGAGCACGGTTTGATGGAGAGAGAGTGCATTCACAGTTGCTTTCGACACCATCAGCGCGTTTGCGTTTTTACGCGCCAGGCTTTGAGCCAGGTCAGCCACCGTAGGCAGGAGTTTTGCCCGCGTCACCACCCGATTCAGCATCCCGACGGATAACAGATCGGTTGCGCTGTAGCGGCGGCAGGTCAGGATCATTTCCTTGGCGCGCGCCGGTCCCACATGGGCCGCGAGCAGGGCCACCATGGACGGACTCAACGGGGCCCCAAGGTCCACTTCAGGAAACCAGAACTCCGCCCCTTCTATTGCAACGCGTAAATCGCAGCCCAGCGCCAACCCCCAGCCTCCCCCAACCGCATAGCCATTCACCGCCGCAATCGTAACTTGCTCAAGGTGGACTAATGTTGTCAGGACACGCTCCGTCAGCCGTGCCCGGCGAGGAGCGAATTCTCTGAAAATCTTTTCACGTTCAGCCGGATCACTGACGCCTTTCGTGAGTGACAGATCCGCACCCGCGCAGAAGGTATTGCCTGAGCCGGTGAAGATCAGGACCCGGACGTCGGTATCGTCCCGGAGCTGGCATAATAGGCTATCCAGCTCCAGCAGAATGTCTTCGTTTAATGGATTGCGTTTTTCCGGTCGATTGAACGTGAGGGTTGCAACACACTCTGCTTTTTCCAGTAAAAAATGCCTTGGCATCCTGTCTCCCTGACAAATACGATACAGTCTCCTGGTGTCGAATCGCTCGGACAGACCACCTCAGAGGGAATTACATACAGAGGAGAGGACTTACCGATGCGACCAAAATCCAGCAAAAAACCGAAAGGAACAAAGGCTGCCGAAAAGGCCCTGGTCGGTCACGCGGATTGTGCTGACGGGTGTGTTAGAGGAACCCATGCCCAGCTATAAACTCTAAGCGCTTTTCCGTCTCGCTCAGGAACCCTTTTACTTCATCCGGTTCACATCGTCCGGGCTGATCAGGTCCGGGGCGGTCCAGCCCTCGATGTTGTATTCCGCCATACACTGATCGACAAAGGATTTGAGTTGATCCGCGCGGCCCATTGCTATAGCCGCGGGCACGTTTTCGAGTTTAATGTTCTCGTAGTTACCGGCGTAGTTGCGTTCGTACAGTTCGTGCCGCCCGCCAAACTCAGTCCCGATCGCGTCCCACAGAATCTTGAGCAGCTTGACGCGCTCCAGCGCATCGTAATCGTTTGAGCCGCGTAAATACTTCTCCAGATAGGGCTGGAGCTCCGGCGTTTTGAAGTCTTTCACGTGGGAGTTGAGATAGATCAGGCCGCTCGAAATGGTTTGCTCGATAATCTCTTTGATACGGGGGTAGGCAACCGGAGCCAGGACGCGGTAGGCCAGGCCGTACTCCGTGTTGGGCTGGAGGGCACCATTGACCCACTGCTCGGGGGTCTTGGTCATTGCCTCGGTCAGGCCCCAGAACATATGGCGCCAGGCCAGCACCTCACCGATCTGGACTTGGGCGCTACGCTGGCCCTGTATGCCAAGCGCGTCGAGCGCTTTCAGCAGTACTCCGGCCAGAAAGTCCAATTTCACCGCGAAACGCGTGCAGCCGTGCAGGGTAAAGCGCGGGATAAAACCCGAGCCGGGGAAAAAGGCGTTGGCCTTATCCAGGTCGCGATAGACAAACAGATTCTCCCAGGGAATGAGGACCTTGTCCAACACCAGAATGGCGTCGTTCTCATCCAGCCGGGAGGATAGCGGATAGTCGAACGGACTCCCCATGGTAGCGGCGTGCAATTCATACGACGGGCGACAGATAAGCTTCACACCCGCACTCTCCATGGGAATCATGGCAAACAGCGCCATCTCGGGTTTGCCCAAGGGCGTTGGGCCGTAGAAGCCGATGAAATTATGGTGCGTCAGGGCAGAGCCGGTCGCAACCACCTTGGCGCCACTGACGATGACACCCGCGTCGGTTTCTTTTTCCACCTGCACGTAGACATCTTTCACCTCGTCGGGGGATTTGGCCTTATCGACCGGCGGGTTTACCAAGGCGTGGTTGAGAAACAGGCAGCGCTCCTGGGTATGACGATACCAGCGTAACGCGTTGTCCTGGTACGGCGCATAGAATTCGGCGTTTGCGCCCAGGGTGCCGGTCAGGCTGGCTTTGTAGTCCGGCGAGCGCCCCATCCAGCCGTAGGAGATGCGCGCCCACTCGGCAATAGCGTCTCGACTACCAACCAGGTCTTCCTGACTCTTCGGCACCTTGTAAAACTTATGCGTGAATCCGCCGTTCCCCGTATCGGTCGGCGTGCTGAGCGTCGGTCCTTTTTGCGGGTTGTGCAGCGCATCATACATGCGCGCCAGCATACGGGCGGAATTCCGAAAGCCAGGATGCTGGGTAACGTCTTTGACGCGCTCACCATAAATCCAGACCTCTCGGTCATCCCGCAGGCTGTCAAGAAACTCTTGGCCGGTCAGGGGTCTTTGTCCGCTCTCACTCATCGGGTCGGCGGCCTGTGTCTGTTGGCTCATCGTCTGTCCTCCAAGCGCACCTGCTGCGATCTGCTTCTGTCTATAGGGCGGACCATATTTCGGCAAGTTCGAGCACACCGGAGCGAGACGGCAGCCCCAAGCACCTACGGTCGAAACTGCAACGCCCTGGGCACAAGTCGCGTCGGCTGAGACACGATTTGATAGGCGGTTTCCACCCACTCACAGATATAGCGACGGGTATCCCTGGGATCGATCATTTCTTCGATCTGGAATTTATTTAACGGGCCGAGCGGCCCCCGTACGCTCTCGATTCGGGCATTGAGTTCCGCGCGGAATGCAACTGGATCATCCGCTTCTGCCAACTGGCGTTTATAGGCCGCTTCGATGCCGCCTTCGGGCGGAATCCCGCCGACATCCGCCGCCGGCCAGGTAACGCGCATCGAGGGTTCCGAGCGCGGGGTAGCATAATTGTTCCCAGCCACGCCGAAACTGCGCCGCATCAGGACGGTGAAGATAGGGACCCGGACCTGGGCGAAGGCAATCATCCATTCCGCCCCTTTGCGAATCGTGCCCGTCCGCTCGTGCTCCAAGCCGACCGCGAAGCCGGGATTATCGACCAAGTTCAAGAGCGGCAGATGGAACAGATCGCACAAATCCAGGTGCCGCGTCAGCTTGTCACAGCCGTCGGCGGTCAGCGCGCCACCGTTGGCGTGCTGGCTGTCGGAAGCAATTACGCCCAGGGGGTAGCCGTTGAATCTCACAAACCCGGTTACCTGGTCGGTCCCCCACAAGGGACCTATCTCAAAAAAAGAGTCCCGGTCGGCCATCAATCGAATGGCCTGCCGAATATCAAAGGTCGTGGTCCGTTTTCTGGCGATGAGGGTCGCGAGTTCCTCTTCACGCCGATTGACCGGGTCGCTCGCGCGGGCCGTGTGCACGGGCGGCACCTCATACACGCTGGAGGGCAGATAGGACAGGAACGTCCGCGTCATCTCCATGGCTTCTTCTTCGGACTCTGCCAGATTGTCTACCGCGCCATTCGTACAGTGAATATGCCAGCCGCCGAGTTCCTCCTTGGTGATATCGTAGCCCATGGCGTGCGAGACAACCGGTGGTCCAGCGACAAAGAGCTGGGCGATATCGCGCACCATGACCGAAAAGTGGCCTAGGACGGCCTTGGCCGCGCCAATGCCGACCACGCTGCCGAGCAGTAGATTGACCACCGGTATGGTCGCTAGCTGCTCGGTATACATGGTGCTGCCCAGGTGTCCGGGCAGATACGATCCACCGCCACCGGCCACCCGTGGCCTGCCGGCTTTGATTGCGCCCGAGCTTTCCCTGGCGCTACTTTCCCCCTCTTTTTTCTGCGCCGGCACCATAGCCGCGACACTGCCCCCACCGGACGAGCCGTCCAGCAGCCGGATCGAGGGCATCCGCATCTCCGTTGCCAGGCGGTCCAGATATCCGCTCTTTGCCGCGATCGCCCCATCTGCGTGGCCTCCCCGTGACGTGAAGTCGTCGGCGCACACCACGACGCTCCTCTTGCGAACTTTCCCCCAGCCACCCACACTGTTTGCGGGGGTAAAGCCGGTGATTGTGCCTTCTTCATCATAGGACGCAAAACCCGCGACACTGCCGACCTCCCGAAAGGAGCCCTCGTCCAACAACAGATCAATCCGCTCGCGGCAGGTCAGCTTGCCGCGAGAGCGTTGGCGCACCACACCCGAATCGTTGGAGCCTGCCGCCAGCCGCTGTTTGGCAAATTTTTGCAGGAGCGTGACCTCTTCCAGCACCCTCTCCCAAGGGTGGACATCCTCTGTCGTCTGAGGGGTGTCAGCGTGTGACAGGGACACAACGGCCACCACCTGTCCCGCGGCGACGGTATCTCCGGCCTGGAGCGGTTGCAGTGCCGCTATGACCCCCGCACAGCCTGCCGTGACCATGGTTTCCATCTTCATGGCGCTCACGACCAGCAGCGTGTCACCGGGAGACACCCTGTCACCCACACGCACGCGAACCTCCACCACAGAACTCTCCAGGGGACAGTGCACGGCTTCCTGACCCTCCGCTACCTCTAGGGCCGGCAAACGTGAAGTCGGTACGGAACCCTGGTCCAGGGTCGTAACGCCCAGCTTGGCTGCCTGTTGCTCCAGCAAGGCGAGCGCGCCGCCCTCAGTCGCGGAGAACGAGACGGTCTTCATCTCCGGAGTCTCTGCCAATAATGACGTTCTGGCATCACCCGCCTGAACGGCCGGATGGTCGAATATGGCGCGTAGCTGGTGCAGATTAGTTTGCAGACCATCAAGATGAAACTCATCAAGCGCCTGCCGCGTGCGGGTAATTGCGGCTGTGTAAGAGCCTGACGTACAAATGAGTTTTGCCAGCAACGGGTCGAACTGCGGCGGTGGGGCATACCCCAGATAGCCACACGCATCTACCCGAATACCTGCACCCGAGGGTTCCTTATAGGCCGTAATGCTCCCCGTACTCGCGGCAACGATACGCGCCTGCACGGCAAAACTGCGCGGTGGACCGACTGCGTGCTGGTCACCAAGACCGAGCGAGGCGAGCGTTTCACCCGCGGCGATACGAAACTGGGCCTCGACCAAATCAATACCGGTGACCTGTTCGGTGACCGTATGCTCAACCTGAATCCGCGGATTACATTCAATAAAAAAATACTCGCCGGTCTCGGGCGAGACCAGGAACTCAACCGTGCCGGCATTCACATACGCGGCCGCCTTCACAAGGGTGATTGCATCGGTGAGCATCTGCTCTCGCAGCGTGGGGTCCAGCCCCGGAGCGGGAGCCACCTCAACGACTTTCTGGTGACGCAGTTGGACCGAGCAGTCGCGTTCGTACAGATGGATGACATTACCATATGAATCCGCCAGAATCTGGACCTCGATATGCCTGGGCCGAGCGATCAGTTTTTCGAGAAAGACGGCTCCGTCACCGAACGCGGCCTGGGCCTCGCTGCGGCAGCGCTCAAATGCCTCGGCCATCTGCTCGGCCCTTTCGACGGCTCGCATACCGCGCCCTCCGCCCCCGGCTGCGGCCTTGAGCATCACGGGATAACCAAGCTCGCGGGCCAGCGTCTCTGCTTCTCGCGCTGTGCCTATGGGTCCGGTGCTACCGGGCACAACGGGAATGTCCAGCGACTCGGCAAGCGCACGCGCTCTGACTTTATCGCCGAATAAGGCCAGCGTCTCCGGCGACGGACCGATGAACGTGATGCCTTCGGCGGCACACAACGCGGCAAAAGCAGCGTTCTCGGACAAGAAACCATAGCCAGGGTGCAGACAGTCACAACTGCGGGCTTTGGCGGTCTGCACGAGTGCGTCCGCGTTCAAATATGCCTCAACAGCGTCTGCCGCCGTACCGATCTCATGACTTTCCGTCATACAGCGGGTGTGCAGTGAAAACGCATCAATGGCCGGGTACACCCCGGCCGATTCCAGGCCCAAGGCCGTCGCGGATTTGGCAATGCGAATGGCGATTTCGCCACGGTTAGCGATCAAGACGCGGGTATGCACTATCAGGTATCCCCCTCTCCGACTCCCTTTCTCCCCCATTCATTGCACGAGAACGTATCATAGGTGAAGGCAGGTAGCGGAAACGTATACATCAATCGTCTGATTCTTACGGGGAAATATCAGCCAAACGGGACGCGATCATCCGCTCCGAGGCGCAGGACTCACCCGATCCTGGACTGGCTTGATATACTGCCGAGACCCCAGGTTGAGAGGCGGGCGGTGGCAGCACAGCCACGTGCGGTGGTCTGAGCACACGAATCGCCTGAGGTTGATCTTAGCGCCCGCCACGGTCTGGAGGGACCGCCTCGGCACCCAGGTGATTCGCTCACGCTGAACGAGCATCATTTGTCACCGACCCCGTTAAGGGGGGCTCGTTTTTGGTTACAGCTCCAATGGCATTTTGAAGTAGGTGTGCATGATCCGGTCGCGGTGTTCCAACAACATGGGATCGACCGCGGCGGTGACCTCGGCCGGCGTGTTTTCGAACATTGGCCGAATGGACAGGTCGAGTAAAATGTCTTCGGGCGATTGGAGGACAACGAAGTTGCTAAACGCGGCCCAGTAAAAATCGGCCGCCGTCACGGCTTGTCCGATAATGTAGTCGCTCCCACGGGCTTTTTGCGCTTTGAGTGTCGCGGCGAGTTCTGTCATGAATGCTATGACTCGCGGATTGGCCAGTTTCGCGTCCGCGTCGCGGTAGCCATATTTCAAACCAAATGCGGATGGCCCGGTTGCATCATCAGCCGGACGTATCATGTCGAGCCGTCGGTTCCAGCCGAAACCCAGCTCGCCGCAAATCTCGTGACCGATGCCGAACAATTGAATGCGCTCGGCTGCGTTTTCCGGCGCGAGCGGCTTTTCCGGTGCGAGTCGTTCGAGCAAAAGCAAAATATCATCCCAACGGTTGATGGGTTTTTCGTCGTTCCAGGCAACCACCGGCCCGCTATTCGTACCCGACCACGCGAGCAGCTCCGGGTTTTCCTGCATCGGTTTCTGCGGTCCGAGCGTAAAGTCCAAGGACTTATACTCCATCATCGCCTTAACAGCCACGCCCCAGGCACTGGGCATCCCTTGCACTAAAATAAGACGGAGGCCATCCGCGTTGATGGCTTGATTGATGTCAACATAGTCCATTGCTTGTCTCCTCCTATCTTCGATGAATCGATTTTTCAGATCGCACCTTAGCGAAATTGCAAGTCGCCAGCTACCAGCCATTTCAGGATGGAAATAGGGTGAAGCGATCGTCTTCTAGGCTCTTGGAAAGAAAAGAGGAGAAAAGTGGAGCCGATGAGAATTGAACTCACGACCTCTTGAATGCCATTCAAGCGCTCTCCCAACTGAGCTACGGCCCCACGGTATCGAACGAATGAAGGTTGGGTCGGTCTGCTAGGACAGAAATAGTGCCATGTTCTCCGGTAGGCGTCAACTCGTAGATAGCCCCTATTGTGGGCCAATGGCAATGGCAAACGGCTTCTTCCCGACCTCGATCGTGGCGACGACTTGTTGACCGAGCGTACTGAAGACCTGGACGACCTCGCCCTCGTCCTTACGGGAACCGAACAGCGTCGTATAGCCCCGCAGGCCGTTTGGCGTAATCGCAATGGCGTACGGTTCGTTATCAACCGCATTGAAGCGCGGATTAAAAGCCACATTAAAAGACGGGGTGCTGAGCTCCGGATTAATATCCGCCTCCGTTATCACCGATACGGTTGCGTCAAGGAAGTTTGCGACAAAAGCATCCACCCTCAGCTCTTTTTTCACGAGTTCCAGTGCCGTTTCCGGTATCACGGCTACCCCGGCAGGCTGTACACCGACTTGCAGATGCTGCACCCCGTCCTCGTCAGGGTTGGTATCAATGACTTCGTTTTTTTCTGTATCGATAAAGGAAACCGTGTCTCCGTTGTCATCGCCCTCATCGGTATCAATGGCACCGAAATTCGCCACATAGACACGCTTCCCATCCGACGTGACCGCGACCCCGAGCGGTCCCTCTCCCACCACAAGCGGGTTAGGCAGTGAGGTATGCGTCGTCAGATCAATCACGGTGACGGTGTCATCGTCAAAGTTCGGCACATAGGCCCGTGGCCCATGCGGAGTGACGGCAGCAGCAATGGACTGCGGACTCCGGCCAACCGCTATCGAGGTTGTCTGGGTCCGTGTGGCGGTATCAATGACAGAAACAGTATTGTCCTCAATATTCGTCACATAGACGGTGGCTCCATCCGGAGCAAAGGCAACCCCCTGCGGCTCATCGCCGACCGCGATTGTTGCCACGACCGTCTTTGTGGCTGTGTTAATAACGGAAACAGTATTGTCTCCAAGATTCGTAACGTACGCCTCATTCCCATCCGGGCTGATCGCGATGCCGCGTGGGCGGTCACCAACCGGGATCGTCTGAGTCACCTCGTTCGTATCCGTCCTGACGACAGCCACAGCGTCGTCATTCACCAGGGTCACATAGGCCTTGGCTCCATCTCCCTCCTCACATTCACTCGTGTCGAGCAGACAGAAGTCGTGGTCGGTCTCCTCGTCCCTGAAACAGCTGATGTCGCCCTCACCAAACCCAAGCGTCTGGCAGCTCAGTTCGCCAAGCGCCTCTCTATCACACTCCTCTCCCACATCTCGCCCACCGTTGCCACACAGGGGCCAAGGCAGAAAACACTGGCAGCTCTCATTCCAGATAAATCCGGCATCGACCGTCATTGTTTCATCCTCGCCCCTGGCTCTGATGTCGACATCTTGAAGTGTCAATAACGAGCCGGTCACTGTTACACTGCTCTCTTCGGTCAGCTTAAATTCG
Organism: uncultured Binatia bacterium (SeqCode); assembly: GCA_965243855.1. Taxonomy (GTDB): domain Bacteria; phylum Desulfobacterota; class Binatia; order Bin18; family Bin18; genus Bin18. The sequence continues at coordinate 2,874,925 of CBDEWE010000003.1, forward strand.
TCGAGAATCTCGGCATCTCCCAGTCGAACCACGGAGACCTCGTGATCGAAAATACGCGATTCAGCCGGATCCGCAGTGTCCCGGATTTCGACGCCAATGGTCCGCGCGCCGCTGGGAATCCGATTGAAATTGATGAGGCCGCCAAAGCCGGTGTTCGGTGGTGCCACCGCGGGGAAAGCCTCGCTGACATCAGGCCGGTCCGAGCAGCACGGAATTTCTTCCCCAACCTCGGTCGGTGTATCGCCGTCTATCCGCAGCGAAACGCGATCGATCTCAGCATCGGGGTTTGTGGTAAATGCCCAGCCGGACACCAGCCCGATCCCCCCTGCCGTGACCTGGGTCACAACCGTCGCTTCCAGTGGCGGTGGATTTTCAAAGGTCGCGGTGATCCCACTAGCATTTTCGTCTGCGGCGTCATCCCCGCCGTCCGCCGTCTCATTTTCTTCGTCTGAAGCCTCCTCCTCTCCGTCCGAAGTCTCGCTCTCCTCGCTTGTGGGCTCGTTCTCCTCGACCGGGGTCACATCTTCCCCCGTCGCTAGTATCCGTGAGCCGACCACGGCCAGTTGCTGGATATTGTCCTGCCATTTTAACCAGAGTTCGCCCGACGCTCTCTCGTTGCTGTGCTTATCACGAAAAGTGACGTTCTGGAGCATAAGCTCCTGCGTTTCAGGGTTGATCTCGTGATTGGTAGAACCGCTCAGAGTCGGAAGCTCAAGGAATTCATAGCCAGCCGGGCGAACAACGGTCACTGTGCGTTCGATGATTTCACTCATAACGCCTTCCGCGGATATCTCAATGTGAACCGTATGTTCTCCCTTCGCCTGATCCCTTCCCCTCTCCTCCGAGCCTTCTCCGATGCCAGTGAGCAAACCGAAGTTAAACACCTGCCCAAAACCACTCTTGAGCGCGTGCTCGCCATGCTCTTCCTGGACATCTCCTCGATCAACACAACAGGGAATCTCACCGTAGTCCTGGCCATCAATGGAAAGCTGAATGGTAACGGGCAGTGCAACCGGATTGCCGGGGTCATCAGAGACCGCAAACGCCCAACCGGAAATGAGCCGAACACCGCTCACAAATTGGTCCTCGCCCGGATTCTCTAAGACCGCATGAATCCCCGCCCAGGCCACGTGTATTATCCCCCCGGTCAGGAGAAGGGAAGAGATAATGGATAGAATCATGAATCGTCGCAGCATGTTTATTCAGGCCTCTCCTCGGTCGTTTGTACTCCCACCGCAACCACCCGGACTCCTGTGTCCTGGGCACGCTCCAGCAGCGCCGAGCGCTCTATCATGAGCGTCTTGCCGGCCTCTATGGCTAAAACGGCAGCCTTGACCTCGTGCATGACCGTAATGGTATCAGGTCCAACGGCCGGAACGTCAAAACGCAAATCCTGTTGCGGCTTGCTGACTTTGACCACAACACCGCCCTCCCCGCCCAATGTGCCGCCACGCCGAATGGCGGCGTTTGTCCCCTCAACGCCTTCAACCGCCAGGACCGTACCCCGCTTGACGACAACGCTCTGTCCGATATCCCAGCGACCGATCTCTTTTGCTACCGCAACACCGAGCCGGATATCCTGCCACTGCTGCGCATCCGGCTCGATACGGGTCAATATCCCTTCCTGAGGCACGAGAACGGATAAGAAGCGGGTGGATTCGACAATCGTAATCCCCTCGTCTTCAAGTTCCTGGGCCACCCCTCGCAGGATCACATCATCCTTCAGACTCGGCAGTTTACTGATGAAAGCCAGTCCCCGTGCGTCGGGCTGTATCTGCGTCATGGCACCGGTCTTATAGATACCCCCAGCCATGACGGCTTGGGTCACCCCGGCTTCGTGGAAGGTCGTAATAATTTTTCCGAGCTCTCCGACCCGTACCCAGGTGACATGGGACGCGTGGTCGCTGATAGCCTGAGGCGTTTCCCCCTGGTGCGCAACCGCAACAACCTCAACCCCTTCTGCGCGGGCCGCTGCGCAGAAGATAAGCGGGAATTGTCCATTCCCCGCAATGAGACCGAGACGGGCCATGGATGCGGACGCTCGCTATACGGCCATCACGCGGTTAGCCAAGATCATCCTCATCCTCCTGGCCGGCATTCCGTCGCGGACGACAAATGCCCCGCTGTGAGCTGGCAATGAACTCCGCCAAATGAACGGCCTCGGGCGATGCCGCCTGTTCCTGGCGGGTGCGGTCGGTCGCCTCTTTGAGCGTCAGCCCCTCGGCGAAAAACGTCCGATAGGCTTTTTTGAGGGCGCTCAGTTGTTCCTCGCTGAACCCGCGCCGTTTGAGTCCGATGAGATTCAGACCAAACAGACGAGCCCGATCTCCCTGGGCCATGCAGTACGGCGGCACATCAAGAGAGACCATCGCCCCCCCACCGAGGTAGGCCGACTCCCCAATACGCGTAAACTGATGGATAGCAGCTAGCCCACCCACGCCAACATGATCTTCGAGTATGACGTGGCCGGCCAGGGTCGCACAATTCGCCAGAATCACATTGTTCCCAATCTGACAGTCGTGCCCCACATGAGAGTAGACCATGAAGAGATTATCATTCCCGATCCGCGTTACCATCCCGCCGCCGGTAGTGCCGATATTTAAGGTGGCGAATTCGCGGATGATATTGCGATCGCCAATAGTGAGACTGCTGTTTTCCCCCTGATATTTCTTATCCTGCGGAATGGCCCCGACGCTCGCGAATTGAAAAATTGTGTTCTCGCACCCAATCGTCGTACACCCCTCAATCACGCTATGCGGCCCGATACGGGAATCCCGGCCAATACGAACCTGCGGGCCAATCACCGCGTAGGGTTCGACTTGGACCCCGTGATCAAGCTCCGCGCCAGGCGCGACCACCGCCGACGGATGGATCGCGGTCTCGGTACTCACGCCGGCGTCTCGCTTTCCGAGTCTACATCAACAACCGTGAATTCGAGTTCCGCCGCGACCTGCCCATCAACCCGAGCAGTCCCCTGCATTTTCCAGAACGTGCCGCGACGGCGCAGGATTTCCACTTCTATCAGCAGTTGATCGCCAGGAATAACTTGGCGTCGAAAGCGAACACGGTCGAGCCCGGTCAACATCGCGAGCCGGTGCGGCGACTGGGGAGGAACAACGGTCTCCGCGGAAGGATCGACGGACGAACGCGCCAGAACACCACCGGCCTGCACGACGGCTTCGCAGATGAGCACGCCGGGCATAAGCGGTCGGTCGGGGAAGTGCCCGACAAAGAAAGGCTCATTGATCGTTACGTTTTTGAGTGCGACGATACGTTTCCCAGCTGAGATTTCCACCACCCGGTCAACGAGGAGGAACGGGTAGCGATGGGGGAGAACAGAAGCGACAGTGGGATGATCCATGTGACGGTGAGCACACAGCCGTCTCTTAGTTTTTAAAAGAGATCTTGGTGCCCTTTTTATTATAGGCCTCAATGACCGACTCGGTCAGATCGATGCTTTTTGAGCCGTACAGCACAACCGTGTTATTGCCTTCGAGAATGACCGAATAACTCCCCTGTTCTCCAAGGTCGTTGACAACTTGACGGAGTTCAACCAGGATACGCGCGGTCAGTTCGCGGTCTCTGATCTTGAGTTCCTCCTGGGAATCTTTATACAGCCGTTCAAAGTCACGCAGCTCCTGGCGGTAGTCGCGCTGCAACGCGATCCGTTCGTCGTCCCGGAGTAAGAGAGCTTTTTTCTCAAGCTCCTCCTTGAGATTTTCGACTTTTTCCCGGCGCTTTTCGAGCCTTCGTTCCATCCGCTCCACTTCGGCCTTAAAAGTGTCTTTGGCCTTTTGCCCGGCGCTCGACGTATTCAGCGCGATCTGGAGGTCCACATAGCCGACCTTGATGTCGTCAGCCCCTTCACCACTAGAGGGGAAAAGGAGAAAGCCGAGACTCACAGCGACACAGGCGATTTTTTTCCAATACATATCTCTCTCCATTGTTAGAGTACTTGATCCAAACGTCTCCCTGGGCGTAGAGACGGACACACGGAACTGCGGGTCACACCTTCAGACTAATAAAGCCCACCATACCGGCCTCGTCCGCCGCCAATCCCGCCAGTTGCGCCACCGAACGAAAAGTGAATATTGCTGGTCCGCTCGTTCTTTTTCGCGTTGAGCGCCTTGGCAAGGTCGATCCGGATGGGTCCGAACGGCGACTTCCAGCGGACCCCGGCCCCGACCGAGTAACGCAGATCCCCAAGGTCAACACCTTGTTCAGCCGTAAAGGCATTGCCGATATCGCTAAAGACTGCGCCCCTCAGGTTCAGTTGTTTGACGATCGGAAAACGCAACTCATTCTGGAACGTCAGCTGTTGGCTGCCGCCAATCGGCCGATGATACGTTTCTGCACGTATCCCGTTGGGCGCCTCTCTATCATTGATCAAAACCGTGACAGGCCGACGCGGCCCTAAACTCCGTTCACCAAACCCCCGGATAGAGTGCAGTCCACCGGGGAAGTAGCGGTCAAACAGCGGGAGGTCGTCCTCCAGGATTTTTTCAGCTTCCCCGCCGATAACGGGTTCATCCGTAAAATCAATATCACCCACCCCGTACCCAAAGAAGTTATTCGACATCCAGGTCAATTGCCCGAAGCGCGGGTTGCGATAGACCGGGAAGAAAAACTGAGCCTGAATTTCGGCCTTGCTATACGTCGCATCTCCCCCAAGACCGGCCTGACTGAAATTGATTTGTTGATAGGAGCCGGCAGTCGGATCCATGAGGTTGTTGAGGGTATTGCGCCGAAGGGTTGGTGTAACTCTGCTCGTAGTTTGGATCCCCTTTTCGGCCCGGACCGCGTCAGGAGCGATCGGTTCAAAATTGTTGATCTTGGATTTTTCCCACTGGTATTGCATACCAATATCCACATCATCCAGGGGAAAGCCCCACAGGGTTTTGAGCCCCAACTCGTCAATGGGGTAGAAGAGCCGTACCCCTCCGCCCGTCCCGCCACGGTCAAAATCCTCAAACGCAAAGCGCCAGTCAAAGACTTCCACCCCAAGGGTCAGATGGGTATCCAGGAGATAGGGGTCAGTCCAACTAACGGTCGAGTTCCGATACCGGCTGCCCATATTGCCGCTGATCACAAACTGATGGCCATACCCAAAGAGATTCGTTTCCTGAATACGGGCAGAGCCAATGAGACTGGTCGCGGTATTAAATCCGGCCCCAATACTGAAGGCTCCGGTTTGGGTCTCTTTGACATCGACCAACACATTGAGTAGATCGCTCCGCGCCCCCCGGCGCGTGGCAACATTCACATCCTGGAAAAACCCGAGTCGCTGTACCCGGGCACGGCTGTGCTCTATTCTGGTAGCGTTGAACTTGCTCTGCTCGGCAATACGCAATTCTCGCCGAATTACTTTGTCGCGTGTCTTAGTATTGCCCGCAATGTCAATCCGGTCGATATAGACTTCCGGTCCTTTATCAACCCGATATGAGATATTGACGACGCTGTCGTCCTGCTCGACCTGGGTTTCCGGCTCGACGTTCACAAAAGCAAAGCCGTGGTTGCTGAAATATCCGGTCAAACGAAAGACGTCTTCTCGGAGATTGCTGGCCTTAAAGACCTCGCCTTCTACCAGGGCAACCGCCCGCAGAGCCTGGTCTTCACTCCCGGGGAAATCGCCGACAATATGCACTTCGCCAAGGGTATATTGCTCGCCCTCATCGATCCGAATAGTCACATGCATCCCGTCATCATGGCGTTCGATTTTCGGCTCATCGACTTTGACGTTGATATAGCCATTATCGTAGTAATAAGCAGTAATCCGCTCCGTGTCCGTCTTGAGCGCTTCTCGGTTGAGCGTCCCCATACTCGTGAAGCGAGATAAAAAACTCTTCTTGCGAGTCGCCATAATGGATTGCAGCCGGGCGTCTTCAAACGACTCATTACCCTCAAAATGGATTTGGGCAATGCCGGTCGGCTTCTGTTCCTCGATCGTAAAGGTCACCGCGGCTTCTCCCGGACCGACCTGCTCGGCCCGATATGAGATATCGGTGTCTAGATACCCTTTTTCCTCATAGGCTTTTTTGGCGTCTTCTATCCCCCGCCTGATGCGGACGGGGTTGAGAATGGTACGAGGATGAATTTTCAGCGCGACCTCAAGCGCTTCTTTGTCGAGCTTCTTATTTCCTTCGAAGAGGACTTCGCGAATGAGTGGCCGCTCACTGACCCAATACGTCAAGACGTTACGGCCGTCTTCTCGCTCAAACCGCGCTTCCACATTATGGAAGAATCCCATGTCATAAATGGACCGAATATCAGCATCGACCGTATCCCGATTCAACGCGGTGCCAGGCAGAGCAGAGGTCCGGATGCGGATCGCCTCTTCCTCGACACGGTCATTGCCGCCAATCACAATGGTATCGACAATGTCGGCCGGCTCCTCAGGCTGAGCCGATTCGAATGTGTCGTCTTCCAATTCATCTGCTTCGACCACTGCTGCGTCGGATTCGTCACCGTCTTCGATTCCCTCTTCTTCAAGCAATGTCTCGGCTTCAAATTCATCCACTTCAAAGACATCGTCAGGAAGGGTGTCGGGAATATGATCTTCCGAGAGTTCGGCGTCGTCAGCCGGAGCAGGGGATGCAATCCCCAGGAGCCCGGAGCAAAGGAACAGACATATGCTAGTAATTACGAGAAATGTGCGAGCCATGTGTGTCGCGTCTGCCTTTGAGACCGCCCTTCCACCTACCAAAATCACCTCCCATTGTAAAGGCAGCAATCCCCTTCATCCCTTCCCTGAAAGGAGCCGGGGAAGTGACAAATGCTAAAGTTTTCATATCAAAAGCGCCTTGACCACAGCCCCTACCTCTTCCCCTCATACGCACCCTTATTATAGCTCCGGTCAGAATGTCCCGTCTCCTTGACCTACCTCGGTGAGTATTCCATGTTTGAGTCGCAGTGTCCGATCCATCGCTGCGGCAAGTTTTTCGCTATGCGTGACAACAATCATGGCCACGCCCATGGCCTGATTCAACGCGAGCAGCAAGCGCAGCACCCCCTCGCCGGTCTCGGGGTCAAGATTGCCGGTCGGCTCGTCTGCCAGCACCAGTCGAGGCTCCAGGACCAGGGCACGCGCAACCGCTACCCGTTGCTGTTCTCCCCCTGACAATTCTCCCGGCCGGTGGCTCAGCCGGGCAGACAGACCGACCCGCTCCAATATGTCAGCAGCACGGGTACGAGCCTCCTCTTGACTGAGTCCGGCGATCAGTCCTGGCATCATCACATTCTCGAGAGCACTAAAATCCGGCAGGAGATGATGCAGTTGAAAGACAAATCCAATCTCTCGGTTGCGTAAGGCGGCCAGTTCTCCTTCGGGCAGGCTGAACAGTTCTTGACCGTCGAGCGTGACATGTCCTGAGGTAGGACGGTCGAGCGTGCCTAGAATATGCAGCAGCGTACTCTTCCCCACTCCGGATTCTCCAATGATCGCAGTCCGTTCGGCCGGCCGCAGGGTGAGGTCCAATTTTTCCAGCACACGAACCGCGTGTTCCCCCTCTCCGTACTGTTTGCTGAGCTGCGTTGCCTGGAGGAGATATGCCATTTCTCAGCGGTCCATTCCTTACTCGTAGCGAATGACCTCGACCGGCGCCAACCGCGCGGCCTGACGCGCGGGATAGATGGTGGCGAGCAAACAGATAATCACAGACGCGACCCCAACAATGAAAAAATTCTCCGCATACATTTTCACCGGCAGGGTCGAAACATAGAAAACGTCTTTCGGGAGTTCGATAAACTCATAGCGGTCCAGCAGCCAACAACCGATCCAACCCAGCAGCGTGCCCATAAGCGTCCCGACAACGCCGATGATGAGGCCTTTATAAATAAAGACGCGGCTGATGGCGTTACCTGTTGCTCCCATGGATTTCAATACCGCGATATCCTTACGTTTTTCCATGACCACCATGATCAGCGTGGCAATAATATTGAACGCGGCAACCAGGACGATGAGCAGGAGCACGATAAAGTAGACAACCTTTTCAAGTTTCAGCGCAGCAAAAATATTGCTGTTCACCTCGGTCCAGTCTCGGGTCGTATAGGGGAATCCCAACACGCTTTCTAACTCGTGGGCGACCGTTCGGGCTTGATATACATCGCGGATCTTTACCTCAATACCGGTCACCTGTTCGCCAAGGGTAAAAAACTGTTGCGCATCGGCGAGCGACATATAGATCAAGGCGCTATCGTATTCAAACATGCCCGCGTCAAACACCCCGACAATCACAAAGCGCTTGACCCTGGGGACAACGCCAAGGGGGCCGGGAGTAGTGCTCAGCGGAGAAATGATATTGATCGGGTCGCCCACAAAGACGCCAATTTGACGGGCCAGCTCATGCCCGACGAGCACACCGGAGAGATGAACCGTTTGGACTGTTTCTTCAGTCTGAAACGTCAACTCCTGTTTTTGGCCGAGCTGGTCGACTTCACCAAAAGACAGATGCGCATCAATATCAACCACCGCACTGGCCAACGAGGGGTCTACTCCACGCACAAGCGAGCCAGACACACTCTGTCCCGCACTGACCATCACCTGACCGTAAACAAACGGCGCCACGGCAACCACATCGGGCACCTGACTCACCGCGTCAACCACCTCCGCATATCCGTCCACAAAACCCTGCAAGCTGGAAATCACGACGTGCGGATTAAAGCCCAGAATGCGGTCTCGTAAATCTTCTTCAAATCCCGTCATTACCGCCAAGACGATGTTCAGCGTCATCACGCCAATCATGACTCCAACCATAGAAATCATGGTGATTAACGAGATAAACACCTCGCGCCGTCTGGCTCGCAGATAACGCAGACTCAGAAAAAGTTCGTATCGCACAAGCTACCGGTCCGCCTATCCAAATTGCTGATTCAACACCTGCCGCTCATTCGACCTAGCGGGTTTTCTACTATAAAAGAATATCTATTTTTCTTTCTTCGTCATTGGTTAGAATAAAAATTTAATCCAGCACTTGAAATATGATTTCAATTCGTTTACTCTAGGAACATGTGGTGGTTGTGGAGGTGGTGGTGGATAGGCCCCGATTGGGGCACGGGCTCTTGAGTGAGCCTTCTTGCTTACTGGAATGCCATGACGGTAAAGGAATTTGCGGTCATGGCATTCCCCCTCCCTGAGCGCTCTCCTTCGAGCGTCCATTCGTTCCATACACAGCCCAAGCGATCGTTTTCTCCTAGGTTTTCCGTAGCTTGCGTACATCACCGACTCGGACCGTGAGGCCGTTACGGTCGAAGTATTCCAGCAGAGGAATGGCGATTTTTCTGCTAATACCGAGCAGGTCGCGGAATATGGCCGCGGTAATTTCTCCGTGAGTCGTCACGTAGTCAGTCAGTGCCTCCTTCGCTTGACCTAGCACTGTTCCACTGATGTAGAAATCCGGTGTAATTTTGACCAGCGCGCCCCGTGACTCAAGCACCCCTAAGAAATCGTTCAGCCGCTTACGAGGAAGTTGTAGTAACTCCGCCAGCCCCTTCGTGTCCGGTGGGGTGAATTGTCCGTCTTGCACGAGCCGTTCGAGTCGAGCGGCGATGGCCTGCTCTTCCTGGCTCAACGAGACAGAGTGGGACGGTAGACGCAGCAGGCTCTCGTGGCGAACGACAATCCCCTCCGCAATAAGCCGTTCGGCCACAACCCGAAAAATCTTGGGGGTCAGGCTAAACGGCAATTGGCTCCGCACCGACTCCATTTCCATCCCCTGAGCCAGCGGGGTCTGGGCGTGAAAGACGGCCAGCATCTTTTCGACGGCAGCAACCAACCGCTGCCACTTTGTCGTAATGGAATAGGCTTCGGGATGCTGGGCATCAGGAAAAGGCAGAATCGCCTCATCGTCTGTAAGCAGGGCAGTAATTTCCTCTTCGCGGGCGTTCACCCCGTGGTAAATCTCGTCCAGCCGGACGGCAAACTGCGGGCAGACTTCCAGATAGGCGTGGCAGGCCTCACGCAGGTCTCGGGTTTGCAGGGCATGCAAGCGTTCCGTGACCTGGGTTTCCGCCTTACGGTGGCGTTGGGCAAAAGGATTGATCACCACCCCGCCTCCCAAGGTCCCCTGTGCTGTTTGATTTCGCAGCACGAAGTGGTCCCCGCGCAGGGCAACCAAGGGCTCCTGGGCGACAATTTGACACAGGGCCGTCGATTTCGGCGGCAAGACCTCACGCCCACCAAGCAAGATGATTTTCCCAATGACTTCTGCCGTGCCAAGATGAATACGCACCCGCTCGTGGTTCACAACCTCACGTCCCGCGCTCGGCCGAATTTCAACGCTGGCATCAAAGCGGGTAGTCGTCATGCTGACTTTGGGATGACATACGACATGGCCACGAGCCATATCCGCCTTATCCAGTCCGACCAGATTCAGTGCAACCCGCTGTCCCCAATGCGCTTCGGACATATCCTCCCCGTGGACTTGGAGCGAACGCACGCGCGCTTCGCTCTGAGTCGGAAGCACGCGGACGGTCTCACTTTCGCGGACCGTTCCGGCCAGCGCGGTCCCGGTCACAACAACCCCGTGTCCCTTGAGCGTAAAGACCCGGTCGACCGGCAACCGAAAGTAGCCGGGCTGAGAAGGCCGACTATAGGTTTCAAGCTGCCGCGCAATCTCCTGTTGCAGGCTATCCAAGCCCTGACCGGTCACAGACGAGACCGGCAGGATGGGCGCGTCTTCAAAAATGGTGTCAATCGTCAGAATTTCGATTTCTTCCCGGACCTCTTCAATCCGCTCGGGACCCACCATATCGGCTTTTGTGATAACGAAGAGCCCTTTTTGGACGCCCAGCAGGTGGAGGAAATCGAAATGTTCCTCGGTTTGGGGCATCACACCATCGTCCGCGGCAACGGTAAACAGCACCAAGTCTATCCCTTGGGCACCGGCCAGCATATTGCGGATGAAACGCTCGTGACCGGGTACATCAACGATTCCGACCCGCTCGCCATTGGGCAAATCCAGATAGGCAAAGCCGAGATCAATGGAGATGCCCCGTTCCTTTTCCTCTTTGAGCCGGTCGGTATCGTGCCCGGTCAGAGCCTTGAGCAATGAGGTCTTGCCGTGGTCAATATGTCCGGCAGTGCCAATGATATGCGGCATAACGTGCCCCTGAGACAGGAGCGCATTGTGTCAAAAAGAAGGGTGGAAAGAAATCCCTCACAAGCAGGCAGTAGTCCAGACGGCCAAGACATGACGCAGAGACCTGTGCTACCAGGAATACTCGACCCAATATGAAACAACTTACACGCCTGAGCCCTGAAGAAGTCAGGCAGACCGCTCGCACGACCCTCGCTTTCTATGACCGGTTTGCGGAAGCATTCTGGCACGGGACGCAGGATCACGACGTCAGTCAGAACCGGCTTGCTCTACTCGATCATGTAGCGGGAGACGGTCCATATTCCATCCTCGACTTCGGCTGCGGCCCAGGCCGTGACTTGACGGCCTTTCGTGACCTGGGCCATGAGGCCGTTGGCCTGGACGGCGCGGAACGTTTTGTCGAAATGGCCAGACGCCAGACGGGTTGCGAGGTGTGGCATCAGGATTTTCTCGACCTAAGATTACCATCTGAGCGCTTTGACGGCATTTTTGCCAATGCCTCCCTCTTTCATATTCCGAGCCAGGAGTTGCCGCGAATTCTCGGACAGCTTTGGGAGACGCTCAAACCGAGCGGAATTCTGTTCAGCTCAAACCCGCGCGGTCATGACCAGGAAGGTTGGCAAGACCATCGCTACGGCAGCTTCTACACGTTTGAGACCTGGCGACAGCTCCTCACGCAGGCACAGTTTCAAGAAGTCATGCATTACTACCGTCCACCCGGAAAACCGCGCCAGCAGCAGCCCTGGCTGGCAACCGTGTGGCGCAAGGCCGTCGCCTAGGCGGCTGTTCTACTGCGCGGCGTAGAACTACTCCTGTCGTCTGTTCTCTGCTATGTGTCGCACACGAAAGGAGCACGACGATGCGGAACACTACGTACAGGACCATCGTATGGGGAGCTATCCTTACCCTCGGACTGACCGGCACGGTGTGGGCTGAGGAGGACAAGCGGACGGTCGAGGGCTTTCTGGCCGAAAGCCGGAATGCCACCATGGCCACGATTCGCGCCAATGGCACGCCCCAGCTCACCCCGGTCTGGTTTGTGTGGGATGGCGAGCAATTCATCATCTCCATTACCACCGAGCGTGCCAAATATAAAAACCTGGTCCGTGACACCCGCATGAGCCTGTGCATCGATGATGTGACCGGCTTCGGCTATATCACGGCTGAGGGTAAGGCCGAAATCCGCGAGCAAGATATTTGGGAGGACACCCGAAAAATTCTGGTGAAATATCAGGGTGAGGAAGGCGGGGCGGAATATCTGGAACGCATGAAAACGGAACCTAGGGTTCTGGTTGTCATGAAACCCACCCGGATGGAGACCATGGGGTTGGCAAAATAACGTCGGCTCCTGCTCTACGCCGGGGGCCGAGTCGCTCCACATTTCCAGCAGGCGGTAAACTGGCCTTCCAGATTCTCTCCGCAGCGCGGACAGCGCCAGTGGGGCGCGCTTTCCCGGTCGGCCCGAGCACCGTGATCATAGGCCTGGGCAATCGTCCGGCCCCGGTCAAAGTCCATATCGTTCGCCACCCATACCGAGGGATTGGTGTCGGAAGTGACCGGCAGGCTGCCGCGCAGCGGGAAGAGATGCTCGCCCTGGACAATGGCTTCGATGCCCTCGGATTCGAGCAGTCCCTTGACCAGATGTGCTTCAGTCGGATCGTGAGCGGTGTAGACACGCTTCATAGCGATTGACGGGCTCCCTTTAGGGAAAAATGCCGAGTTCCGTATACGAGACGGCAATTTTTTTCATTGCACTGATGAAGGCGGCCGTGCGCAGGTCGGGCACCCGTGGGTCTCCTTTCCACTCTTCATAGATCTGATGATAGGCGGTAATCATGGTTTCCTCCAGCCCAGAATTCACCAGATCGATTTCATCCGCACCATGCACGATCGACCGGCGCTCCGCCTCTGGAAGCCAGGTGTCCGTCAGGCGTTCAACCGTGTGGAGAATCCTGTCAAAGGCGGATTGCTCAAAGCGCTTACCCATGCGACCCAGGTTGACATGCGACAGATTCTTAAGCCACTCAAAATACGAGACCGTCACCCCGCCGGCGTTCAGATACACATCGGGAATGATCCACACGCCCCTGGCGGATAAGATGTCCTCAGCCTGGGCGGTGACCGGGCCGTTGGCGGCCTCGGCAACGATCTTGGCCTGAATGCGGGGGGCATTCGCCTCGGTAATCTGGTTTTCGAGGGCGGCCGGGATCAGGATGTCACATTCCCGTTCCAGCGTGTCGGAAGAGGGCAGGATGTTCTCCGCCCCCGGAAAATCAAGAATGGAGCGCGTCTCTCGCCGGTAGGCGAAGACAGCGTCAACATCGAGCCCCCGCGGGTTATAAATCCCGCCCTCATACTCGGCGATACCGACAATTCGACAGCCTCCCTCCTGGCAGAATTTTGCTGCGTGGTGGCCCACATTGCCGAGTCCCTGCACAATGACCGTCTTGTCCGCCAGACCTGGACTCAGGCCGATCCGTTTCATGTCTTCAGCCTGCCCACACGCTTCGCGCAGCCCGAAATACACCCCGCGCCCGGTTGCCTCGACCCGGCCCTGTATCCCCCCTTGGGTGATGGGTTTTCCGGTCACACAGGCCGCGGCATCGATCTGGCCCGGATAAAACGACGCATAGGTGTCAAAGATCCAGGCCATCTCACGGCCGCCGGTACCATAGTCGGGAGCCGGGACATCAACGCCGGGGCCAATAAAATTCTTCTTGATCAGTTCGGCCGTATAGCGTCGCGTGATCCGCTCTATTTCGTCAGGCGTATAGCGATTCGGATCGATCTGGACCCCGCCCTTTGCACCCCCGAACGGGACGTCAACTAAGGCACATTTATACGTCATCAATGCCGCCAGCGCCTTGACCTCATGTTCGCTCACCTCTGGCGCATACCGAATGCCGCCCTTACACGGCGCTTTGTGGTGGCTGTGCTGCACCCGCCAGCCGGAGATCACCTCGTAGCCGTGCTGCGTTTTTATGGGGAAATGCACGGTATACACGCTGTTACAGGTGCGTATCTGCGCGAGCAGGCCCTCCGGGTAGGTCAGGAATCGGGCCGCCCTGTCGAAACTCCGGTTCACGTTCTCAAAAAAACTGAGTGTTCCGTTTGTTTTTGGCATGTGACTCCCCTCTCCCGTCTGTGCGTCAGCTTGGTTTATTATATCAGAACGGGACAGGGGTTTTGGGCACTTCGGCGTCATATTTATTCGCCCCATTGACCTACACGGGGAGGCATGAAACCTCGGGCCATTATGCGCACACAGCCATCATTGCCCTTCTCCCGGTATCAGGACGCGACGGGCCCGGAACGGATTCTCTCCTTTTATGATCCGGCCAGTCAGATGCGAGCGGTGATTGTCATTGACACGACCGCCTTTGGCATGAGTGCGGGTGGCGTGCGGATGCTATCCGACCTGTCGGTTGAAGAGATGATCCGCCTGGCTCGGGCTATGACGTATAAATATCTGATGCTCGAATTCCCGGCCGGGGGCGCAAAAGCCGGTATCTGGTACGACCCGGCTACCCAGGACCGCCAGACGGTTCTGGACGCGTTTCTCCAGGTTCTTCAGCCCCTGTACGAAAGGCGAACCTATTATCCCGGCGCGGACATGGGGACGTCGGACGATGACTTTCTGCCGCTGCGAAATGCAGAGGGAAAGCGTCGCTATAGTGGGTTGCGGACCAAACAGTTTGAAGGGCTGCCGCTTGAAGACCAGTTGACGGGCTTTGGCGTGGTTGAGTCAGCCCTGGTGGCGGCCAAGGCTTTTCAACTGCCGATACGAGGTGCAACAGTTGCCATTGAGGGGTTCGGCAAGGTTGGGGGTGGGGCGGCCCGTTTCTTTATCCGGGCAGGAGCCCAAGTGGTGGCCGTCTCAACTCTGGCCGGTACCCGTCATGATCCGAAGGGTCTGGATGTCGAGCAACTCCTGGAGCTACGCCAAGAGTATGGAGATGAGGCCGTCCGGCACTATCGAGGCGGAAGGCTGCTCTCGCGGCGTGCGCTCTTTACCCTGCCGGTTGATATCCTCATTCCCGGTGCACGCCCAGATGTTATCCATTCGAAGAATGTTGACCGGATTCAAGCCAGACTGGTTGTCCCGGCCGCGAACATTCCGTTTCGGCCGTCGATTGCGAACCGCCTGTCCCAGCGCGGTATTGGAGTCGTGCCCGATTTTGTCTCAAACGGCGGCGGGGTCCTGGCCGCGCTGGCCGACATCCAGGGGCTCGGGACCGAGAAATCCTTTGCCTTTGTCAGCGAGCATATTCGGAAGAATACCAGGCTGGTCCTCTCCCGGAGCAAACGCTCAGGGTGTACGCCGTTTGAGGCGGCACTCAGGATTGTTCGAGAGCGCTGGAAAAAGACCGCGCAGACGCGTCAGCCGCTGAGTGCAGAGGGCATGTAACGGTACATCTCTTTTCCCTCAAGCGGGAGCCCAGAATCGTAGAACGGAGAGAAAAGTATGGAGTTTCACACACGCACAGTCACGGCAAACGACATCCACTTTCACTGCCTCGAAGTTGGTCGCGGGCCGCTCGTCCTGTGTTTGCACGGCTTTCCGGATAATGCCTATACCTATCGTACCCTCTTACCGGCCCTGGCCGAGGCGGGTTTTCATGCGGTCGCGCCATTCATGCGCGGCTATGCCCCAACGTCTGCCCCAGCGGACGGACGCTATCAATCGGTCCTGCTCGCGCAAGATGCCGTGGCGTTGATTCCGGCTTTAGGAGCTGAACAGGCGTGTGTCGTGGGGCATGATTGGGGAGCGTTTGCGACCTTCGGAGCGGCCGCCCTCGCGCCGGAACGGATACAGAAAATTGTCGTCCTTGCGGTTGCGCATCCGGGGGCCATGCTGGGTGCCTTGGCCTCGGACTACGACATGATCAAAGGCGGCTGGCACGCCTACTTTTTTCAGATGCCGTTCGCCGAACAAGCGGTCTCAGCCCACGATTTTGCCTTTATCGAGCGCTGGTGGCAGGACGCCTCGCCCGAGTATGACATTCCGGCAGAGGTCATGGCCAGCGTGAAGGAGACCTTTCGGCAGCCGGGGGTAGTGACCGCCGCGCTCAATTACTACCGGCATACGTTTCATCCCGATAATCGAGACCCGGCCCTACAGTCCCTCCAGGAAAAGATGGCCGCCCCCACCACGGTTCCGACGCTTGCCCTGCATGGCACACGAGACCGGCCAGGCCGTCTTGCGGCATTCAATGCCATGGACCATTTGTTCACCCAGGGCTTGGAAAAAGAAATCTATCCAGGGCTTGGACATTTCCTGCACCTGGAAAAGCCGGACGAAATCAACCCACGGATTGTTGAATTTCTCACATCGTGAATGTGCGTGAGAAGAATCCTCTGGGCTTATCAGGAGAACTGCTGCTTACTCCACCCTCTACTGAAACGCCTCGATCACTTCCTGCAAGGCGACCATTTGGTTGCCGTTGGCTGACGAGGGCACCAGAATGGGCGTTTTGAGGCCGGTATCATACCAGGCTTCCACGCCGGCTCTGACCTCAGACACACTCCCGTACAGGGTGACCTGACTCAGCCAGCGGTCAGACATAAGGGACGGAATCTTCTCGTCTTCCTTATTGGCTATGGCCTGCTGGATAGCCTGCATTTCTTCTTCGTAGCCGGCTTCGATCCAATACTGCTGATAGTTGGGTAAGCGGACGTAAGTGCTGAGTGTCCGTCGGTGGACTTTCGCGGCTGCTTCTTTATCGTCCGAGATAACAGTCGGAATCATATTGCCGACAAAAAAATCATCGTCCTGCATTTTCTCCTGCGGCAGAAAGCTGAGCGACGTGGCCATATGCGACCGGGCTGCATTGGCCCATACCGCGCCCTGAGAAATCTCGGCCGATAGTTTGACCATGGCCTTGCGTAAGGTGGCCAGGACAATGGGTGGCAGCGCATCCTTTCGGCCAACGCTGGCGTGCAGGTCGGAGACAAATTGACGCATATCGGCCAACGGCTTGCCGGCCTTCACCTTCAGGCGGTTCAGCATCGGGCCGTGACTCACCCCCACACCAAACCGGAAGCGTCCGCCCGAGACCTCATGAATAAGGGCCGCAGTTTGGGCAAAATCATACGGATGGCGGGTATACATGTTGGCAATGCTGGTCCCGAACGGAATCTCGTTGGTGGCAAAGGCCAAGGCCTCGCACAAGCCAATGCAGTCGCCAACACTCTGACAGTAAATACCGCTGAAGCCTTCCTGCTCGATTTGGGTTGCCACTTCCAGAGTTTGTTTTCTTCGTCCAGCAACGGCGACTAAGGCGATAGCCGGTTTCTGCGTCATAGAGCCTCCTTCTCAAGTTTCAAAGCCGCCGGATTGTAGCTGGTGTGAGCAGAAGTTGCTATCGAGTGCAGGGACAAGCCGGCCCTCTCATTTGGCCGAACAAAAAAAGGCCGGCAAAGCCGGCCTGTCTAAAATCCAAATCGGAGCGAAACGCGCTACACGTCAATCCGGTCGTAATACCGAATACTCGCCGGGCTGGCCAACTTTGAGCTGAGGTTCTCAAAATCGCCTCTCTCGGTCCGCCAGTTCAGATATTTCTGATAGTGCTCGCGAGAATCCCAGAGTTCGTAGAACACGAGGTTGGTCGACTCGTCGAGATTGCCGTAGATATCAATGCCCTGGCACCCGTCATAGGCTCGCGTATCCGGTAAGGCCTCTCTCAGATAATCTTTCACCTCTTCCACGCATTCGGGTTTGACTTGTATTTCCAGCAGAACAACTGTTGTACCCATTCTGGTCTCCTCCTTTGCGGATATGTTTCTGCGTATTGAGTTGCACGGCCTTGCCAGGATATCAACCCCTGGACCTGATAAGAGGTCCTACGCTATAAGAGAAGAAAAAATAGGAGGTGATTATGCCACAAGTGATTGGTGGAGAAATCAGCGATATTAAAGAGGATCTCTGGTCCTGCGGTCCCTGTCAGGACACCACTGGCGTCGAGCATAAGGACACCCTGGTCAGGGTGCTGATGTGCTGTGCTACCAAGCACGATGCCTGGGAAACTACTCAGGACGCCGAGAAAAAGATCGTCACAATTAAGTCCCGAAAGGCGGACCGCTAAGCGCCGGCGCTGACCAGCGACACTCACGTTGATACAGCATACGAGCCCACCGCACCCCGGTGGGCTCTTTTTTTCTCTCCGGTGCAGGCCAGCCCTTGCCGTCCGGTGACGACTCGCATATGCAACCAGAAAAATCCATACGGACGAAGGAGGTCTGAGCATGAGCTATTGGCAGACTGAACAGAGCGACGGAGTCGTGATCGCAAAATACCATAACCCGCCGATGAATTATTTCTGTGCGGAAGGCACCCAGGAGTTGTGGAAGCTGATCGAGGACTGGCGCGACCCCGCCATCCGGGCCGTCGTGCTAACCGGCGCGATGGAGGGCAAGTTCATTACCCACTACAGCGTGGAAGAGCTGGTTGATCTGGCCAAGGACCGGGAAGCCATGCGCCAGGCCGGCACCTCGCTGACCACCGCCTACCATGCCATGCTGAAGAATTTGAGCGACCTGCCCAAGGCCATCATCGTTGCCATGAACGGGGACACCATGGGCGGGGGGTTTGAACTGAGCCTGTCGTGTGACCTGCGTATCGGCCAGAAGGGTGATTATCGCTACGGGTTTCCGGAAGTCAAACTCGGCATTCTGCCCGGCGGCAGCGGTACCCAGCGGCTGTCGCGGTTGATCGGAGTCGGACGCGCGCTTGAGTTCGTGATTCGCTCCCGCGTGGTCCCGCCCGACGAAGCGCTCCATTTCGGTCTGGTCCACGAAGTGGCCGACGACGCACTTGTCCGCGCCACGGAAATCGCCCATGAGATTGCCAACTTCCCACCGATTGCCGTTGCCCGCGCCAAACACGCGGTCCATGCCGGCAACGATACCCACCTCGCCGCCGGGCTCGATATTGAAAGCTCAGCCTTTCTGGAAACTATGTTGTCCGAGGACGGCCTACTGGCCATGCAGACCTATATCGATCTGCCGTACGAGAAACGGCGCGACTGGCTCGATAACCCCACCAACCCCGGCTATACAGGCAAGTAACCGCTCTCTACTCTCGGAAACTCTCTATTGGTTTCCGAGAGATATTCCTTTTTCATAAAAACCATCGTCCTCGAAAGACGCCACGGAGAGCGAGGAGACTGTTATGCACATCTCGGGAATGATGCACGTCAATGTCAACTGTCGTGACTATGAGCGTTCGCGTCAGTTTTACGAGTTGCTCGGGTTCAAGGTCATGTGGGAAGTGCCGGAGCGGAACACCCCGGAAGTGGCGGCCGCGGTCGGCATGCCACCGTATCTTGTACGGGGTGCCTTGCTCCAATTAGAGGGCTCACCCACCACACCGTTGATCGATCTCTTGGAATGGAAAGAGCCCCGAGACGACGACCCGCCGTACCCGCATCTATACCATCTCGGTATCGCCCGGATTGCTCTGCTCACCACGAATCTTGACGCTGATGTCCAAACCCTGAAAGAGCACGGAGTCGAGCTTATCTCCGAACCCGTCCTGCTCGATCCCCCCGACGCTCCGAGTGCGCGCTTTGTGTGTTTCAAAGACCCGGACGGGACCGTGCTGGAGCTGGTTGAGATGGAAGGGCCCTAGATTACCATGGTCGGCGGAACTCACACTTGGGCAGCTTTGCCTGAAGCGCGTCTATGCCGCCGCGACTAGCCAGCGTGCTGCGCAGATTAAGCACCCGCAGCCCGCTCAGGCTTTGCAGGTGCACCAGGCCGGCGTCGCTGATCCGGGTGTCGTACAGCCACAGCACGCGCAGCCCGGTCAAATGGGCCAGATGAGCCAGACTGTCATTATTCACCCGCGAGGCCGAGAGTTGCAGATATTGAATAGCGTGGGCGGGAATAGCGCGAAACGGCGAAAGATCGGTGGACGCCTGCGGGTTAACGTTGAGCCGGAGTTCCTTGCCGGCGGGAATGGCAAGACCCCCCTGCGCCCGCCCAATCGGCTCCCAGAAGGCATAGTCATCCGCGCGATGCACGCCATCCCGAATGAACAGCTCTCCCATGGAGCGGCCGATGGGGAAGTGAAGGTCGCGGGCTGGAAGGCTGGAGTATTCTTCGGCACTGCCGTTGTTCGTACCAGTCACGGCCAAGTTACTACCTTTTCCCATCGAGCTCAGGCATTCACATCAATGACCACACGGCCACGGACCTGTCCGCGCAAGATCTGCGGAGCCAGCTCCAACACTTTGGACATGGGCTCCACCACGGTCATGGCGTCCAGCTTGTCCAGCGGCAGGTCCTGGGCGAGACGGTCCCAGGCCGTTTGCCGTTTGGGGTTGGGACACATTACGGAGTCCACCCCGATCAAACTGACGTTCCGTAGAATGAACGGCAGAACCGAAGTCGGCAGATCAGCCCCCCCGGCCAGACCACAGGCCGCCACCGCCCCACCATAACAGGTCCCTCGCAGGACCGAGGCCAAAGTCTGTCCGCCCACGGAATCGACGCCGCCCGCCCAGCGTTCGGCATCCAGAGGACGGCCCGAAGGCTCGGCGAGTTCTGCCCGTTCAACAATGGAGGAAGCGCCCAGACCGGTGAGATAGTCGCTCAGTTCCGGCCGGCCGGTCGACGCGGCCACCGTATAGCCGAGCTTGGACAGCACCGCGACCGCAACACTGCCAACGCCGCCCGCGGCACCGGTCACAATTACTTCTTTCTCTCCGGGTGTTACGCCCATGCGTTCCAGGTCCAGGATACAGAGCATGGCCGTATAGCCGGCCGTACCCACGGCCATGGCTTGTTTGAGGCTGAAGGCGTCAGGCACGCGCGTCAGCCATTCGGATTTGACCCGCTGTTTCTGGGCATAGCCGCCGCCGTGGCTCATGCTGAGTTCCCAGCCGGTGATCAGGACCTTATCGCCAGGCTGATAGGCCGGCGAACTGGAAGACTCGACCGTCCCGGCCAAGTCGATCCCGCCAATCATGGGATAGGTACGCGCAATGGGCGCAGTCCCGGTGACGGCCAGGCCGTCTTTGTAATTCAGCGTGGAATAGGCAACGTTGACGGTCACATCTCCGGCTGGCAGATCGTCCAGCGTGATTTCCTTCAGCTCGGACGAGATTTTTTTCTCAACCCTGTTGATAACAATCGCGTGTATGGCTTCCCCCATGCGTTTCAACTCCTCACGACGGCTATTTATGAATACAGAGGGGCAGGATAGCCAGCCTGCGGAGAAAAGGCTACACCCCGTATCCGGCAGAGGCGCCAAGGGAGGCAATAGCCTAGAATGAGGAGCCGAACTGCTTGAGAAACTCCAACTCCGCCGGTGTTGAAGCCCGGCCCAGAACAGTGTTGCGGTGGGGAAACCGACCGAAGCGATCAATCACCTCCTGATGTCTGACCGCATAGGAAGTATCAAAATAGGCGCGCGCTTCGGCGAGCTGCTGAAAGAGCATGACCGAGCGCTGCTGATGGGCGCGATCCTCGCTATGCATAAAGGGAACGTACACGAAATAGCGCTCGACCAGACGCAACTGCCGGTCAAGCCCCGCGTCGATCATTTGCTCCGCTATCTGCTGTGCCAACGGGTCGGTCGCAAAGGCGCGCGGGTTGTTGCGGAACATGTTGCGGGGAAACTGATCCAGGACCAGGATAAGTGCCACACCACCCCGCGCCGTCTCCGTCCAGTGGGTGAGTTGACCTTGAGCGGCCAGCTCATAGTCGGCCTGGAAACGCTGGACGATCTGCCGGTCGAAGTCGGCATTCTGAACAAACCAGCGCGGGGCGTATTCTTCAAAATAAGACGGCTCGTCCCGGACTTCGCCAAACCAGAAGGTCAGGATTTCTTCGATATCGGCCATGCGCGGACCGTCCCGGCAGGAGTGCAGACCGGGGCGAGCCCGAACGGCCCGCCCCAGTTCTAAGGGTTAAATTGCCCGGTAGGCGGCAAACGACTGCGTTGACGACCGCGCACTGGGGTCGGTTATCACATTGATCACCGCCGGCTTGCCCGAGGCAATGGCACGTTCGAGTGCCGGCCGAATGTCTTCCGGCCTTTCGACAAACTCACCGTGCGCTCCGAACACCTTGGCCATCTCATCATACCGGCTGAAGCCCAGGTCGCGTCCGGCGTTCATCACCCCCGCGCCGGCCCAGCCGCCATTATTGCTGATGACGATGATGGCCGGGATGTTCTTGCGCACCATGGTGTCGATTTCCATGCCGTTCATGCCAAACGAACCGTCTCCGCTGAGGACAATGACCTGCGTGTCCGGTTTGGCCACTTTTGCGCCGAGTCCGAACGGCACGGCCACGCCCATACAGCCGTTCGGGCCGGCGTTGACCCGGTGGCCGGGAGCGTTTGTCGGCACCGACTGCCGCGCAAAATTGAGAATCTCATGGCCGTCGACGACAATAATGGCGTCGCGGTCCATAAAGTCACGGACCTCTTTGCACAGCCGTAGGGGATGCATGGGCGACGATTCCGCCTGCATGATGGCGCTCATCTTTTCCTGGGAACGTTGGTCATGGCCGCGCAGCGTATCGATCCAGGCCAGCTCGTCTCGACCCCGGAAAGAGTCGCTGGCCTCGTCTATCAGTTGACGCAAGACCATCTTGGCGTCACCCACGATACCGACATCAACCGCGCGGTTGCGACCGATCTCTTCGTCCGCGATATCGACCTGGATCATTTTGACATCTTCCGCAAAACGCGGCGCCTGCCCGAAACCCAGAATGAAGTTGAGGCGCGTGCCCACAATCAGAACCACGTCGGCCTCTTTCCAGGCCCGGTTACGCGCGCCCAGAAAGCTCAGGGCGTGGTCCTCAGGAATAACACCACGCCCCTGTGGGGTGGTATAAAAGGGGATGCCGGTTGTTTCCACAAACTCCTGGAGCTCCTGCATCGCTCCCGACCACATGATACCGGTCCCGGTAATGACCAAGGGCCGCTCGGCCGCCTTCAGCAGCGCCACCGCCTCCTTGACGAGGTCAGGATCACCGGCCACTCGTGGAACCTTATGGGGTCGCTTGGGAAACGTGACTTCCTCTTCTTCAACCACACGGTAGAGGACGTCGCCCGGCAGGTCGACATAGACCGGACCCGGCTGGCCGCTGGTGGCCACGCGAAAGGCTTTATTGATGATTTCCGGAATGCGACGCGCGTCTTTGACCCGCTCGGACATTTTGGTGATCGGCTTGAACATGCCGACCTGATCCATCTCCTGGAACGCGCCCATGCCGTCCTGGGAAATGGCACTCGCTCCGCCCAGAGCAACGACCGGAACGGCATCCAGATACGCATTGCCAACCCCGGTAATCAGATTGGTGACACCAGGACCGGAGGCGGCAAAGCACACTCCCGGCTTGCCCAGCACCCGGCTATAGGCGTGGGCCGCCATGGAAGCCCCTTGCTCGTGGCGTACATCGACCGAGTTAAAGCCAATCTCAATGCACTTGGAGGCCACATCGACCATCGGCCCGCCGGTGATGTAGAAAACGGTATCCACGCCTTCGTCTTTGAGCGACTTGACGACCAATGAATTGCCATCAACTTTTGCCATACTTTCCTCCCTTTTCTTCTGATTTTTTCTAGGTTCATCCCGTGTGACCGGGCATCTTATCCTTAGTGCGTACGAAAATGCCAGAGGCAAGCTCTGCATATCACACTCGCACCACAAGCCGTCCCTCAGTCCGCAAAGCCACCCCCATCGATTCCGTATTATAGGCAACACCACTCCGGCCAAAGGGGTCGAGCAGAATCAGACCGGCCTCTCCCCGTGTCTGTCGTGTAAGGCGAGCCAGAGCAGCGCGAGCGGCTTGCGCGGGGTCCTTCCCACCGCGCAGCAATTCCACCGCCGTGCGGGCGAGAGTCGCCCGAATAATATCCTCGCCATCACCTGTTGCCGAGCACGCGCCAATTGTACTGTCCGCATACGTTCCGGCCCCAATGACGGCAGAGTCGCCCACCCGGCCGGAGCGCTTGCCCATCACGCCGCCGGTTGAGGTTGCCGCCGCCAGCCCGCCCGACGAATCCAGGCCAACCGCGCCAACCGTCCCGGGTTCACCTGTGGTTTGTCGCGCCTGCCAGCGCTGGTACTGGCGGGTGGTAATCAGTTCGTCCACCGCAGCGGGTGGTAGTCCGTGCTCGCGTGCGAATCGTTCGGCCCCATCGCCGACCAGAAATACGTGTCGCCCGTCCGTCATGACAGCCCGAGCAAGTTGGATGGCGTTCTTGATATTCCTGACCGCCCCCACAGCGCCAGTCTGAAATGTGGAGCCGTCCATGAGGGAAGCGTCAACTTCGACCATCCCGTCTTCTGTCAGGCAAGATCCAAGTCCGGCGTTGAAGAGAGGGTGGTCTTCGAGGGTCACGGTTGCTTGCACAACCGCATCGAGGGCACTCTCGCCCCGAATAAGAATATCCCAGCCTGCGGCAAAGGCAGCCTCCAGCCCTGATCGGCGCTCGGCTTGTAGTGCCGGTGGCGTCGCAGCTCCGGCGCCACCGTGGACGATCAGAGCGGGGGTCATGGCAGAAAAGGGCGAACGCTACGGGCAGCCGCCTACAAGTCCAGCGTCTGGGCCACTACTTCACGGTGGGTCGGGGCGCTGCCGAAGGCGGCTTCGGATGCCAGGCCACGGCGATAAAAGAGGTGCATATCGTGCTCCCAGGTAAACCCGATGCCGCCGTGAACCTGAATGGCCTCACTGGTTACCGTTTTACACATATCGCTGCAATACGCCTTGGCCATGGGCACGGCCTGGAACGCTTCGTCCACATTCTCATCGACCGTCCAGGCTGCGTAATAGGTCAGTGAGCGTGCGTTTTCGACCTGGACCATCATATCCACACATTTATGCTTGACGGCTTGAAAGCTGCCTATGGGTTTCCCGAACTGCACCCGCTCTTTGGCGTATTCAACGGCCATATCGAGCGCCTGCTGTCCGGTCCCGACCATCTCGGTGCACAGCCCGGCGATGGCTTGATCGAGGACGCGCTGGAGAATCGGCCAGCCCTGACCCACCTCGCCAAGAACTTGCGAGCCGGCCACCGCAACATCCTGGAAAGCGACGTGACACTGGCGACGGGTCATGTCTACGGTTTTCAGTTGAGTGATCTCGATCCCCGGCGACTTGGCGTCAACCAGAAAGAGGGTAATGCCCTCTTCTGGAGTATCGGGTGAGCCGGTACGTGCGGCAACCACCATCTGGTCGGCAACATGCGCGTCCGGCACAAAAAGCTTTTCCCCGGACAGCACAAAGTCGCTGCCCCGAGCCGTGGCCGGCAGACCAATGCCGCCAGCGTCATAACGGCCGCTCTTTTCGGCCTGGGCCAAGGTCATGACTAGTTCACCAGCCGCGACCTGGGGAAGAACGGCAGCCTTTTGCTCGTCCGACCCACCGGCCAGCACGGCCGGGCCGCCCAGGAGTACGGTCGCCAAAAACGGCCCAGGCATCAGAGACCTGCCCATCTCTTCCATCACGACAACCAGATCGAGAAAACTCCCGCCAATACCGCCGTGCTCCTCGGGAATCAGAATACCCATCCAGCCCAACTCCGCGGCTTTTTTCCAGAGTTCCGTGGCGTGGGCGCTGTCGTCTTCCATCATCTTGCGCACGAATGTGGTCGGACACTCCGCGTCCAGGAACTTTCGGGCCGAGTCGCGCAGCAATTCTTGATCTTCACTGAAACCGAAATCCATGCTTCCTCCCTATCCCTTTGGCAGCCGCAGGACGCGCTCACCAACGATGTTGCGCATGATCTCCGACGTCCCGCCCGCAATCGTGTACAGCCGGGAGCCTAAGGCGCGGCGCGCCCAAAAACCGTTATCGATACCCTGATCTTCCCCTAAGGCGCATTGACTGTAGGGACCCAGCAACTCCATCGCAAAATGTGCCATGCGGATATAGAGTTCACTCCCGGCCAGCTTGCTGATCGAGCCTTCCGGTCCCGGCGGGTTGCCACGTAACTGTTGGGTCAGTTGCCGATAGCCGTTGAACTTGAGCGCCTGGATTTCAACATGAAAGGCGGCCAGCTTTTGGCGTACATCCGGGTCATCGATTGCCGGTTGGCCATTGACTTCCAGGTCTTTGAGACCCGCCTTCAGTCTGTCCAGCATGGGCTCCAGGTTGTAGACCATGCCAAAGTTCGCCCGCTCGAACATGAGCGTGGTAATCGCGACCTGCCAGCCGTTATTCCGTTCGCCGACCAAATTGGCTTTGGGCACCCGGACATCCTCGAAGAAGACCTCGTTGAATTCCGCATCGCCGGAGATTTGGACCAAGGGCCGGACCGTCACCCCAGGCGAATGCATATCCACTAGGAGATAGGACAATCCTTTGTGCTTGGGCGCGTCAGGGTCGGTCCGCGCCACAAGAATGCAGTAGTCGGCTTTGTGGGCAAAGCTCGTCCAGACTTTCTGGCCGTTCACAACAAAGTCGTCACCATCGTCAACCGCCCGCGTCTGGAGGGAGGCCAGGTCCGAGCCGGAGCCCGGTTCGGAATAGCCCTGACACCATAATTCCTCAGCGCTGAGTATCCTGGGGACAAAACGCTCTTTCTGCTCCTCCGTTCCCCAGTGCATCAAGGTAGGGCCGACCAGCGAGATACCAAGCGGATTGGCTAGTCCGGGCGCGTGCACCCGGGCCATCTCCTGCTGGTAGATGGTCTGCTCCATGATCGTAGCGCCCCGACCGCCATACTCCTTGGGCCAATGAATGCCGACCCAGCCCGCGCCGTGCAGCTTCTTCTGCCAGTCGAACTTGATCTGAAAGCGCTCTTCCTGGTCGATAATCTCAAAGGTTTCCGGGTCGTAGTTGTCCGCCGGATTAGCTTCGAGCCATGAGCGTAGCTCCTGCCGAAACGCGTCTTCTTGCGGAGAATAGTCAAAGTCCACGCCGTACTCCTGTCGCGGGAAAGTATCGCGCGCGAATTATAGTTTTTGGTCAGGAGAAAGGAAAGGGGTCAAGGCGAAAGGCTGCGCCCGGCTTGACACCCGGCTCGTGTGCTGACTAATTGAGCCCGACATCTTTCTCTAGCTGATCGGGGGTTCGGGTGCGCTATCGCCAAACATTCATCCCAACATTGCGTGAAGATCCGACTGAGGCCGAAGTCATCAGCCACAAGCTCTTACTGCGCGCCGGTATGATGCGCCAGGTGGCGCGCGGTGTGTATGACTTTCTGCCGCTCGGGCTGCGCGTTGTGCGGAAAGTCGAGAACATTGTCCGCGAAGAAATGAACCGCGCAGGAGCCCAGGAAATTCTCATGCCGGCAGTCTGTCCGGCAGAACTCTGGCAGGAGAGTGGTCGCTGGGATGTATACGGCAGAGAGCTGCTGCGCATCAAAGATCGGCACGACCGGGACTTTTGCTTTGGACCGACCCATGAGGAGGTCGTGACCGACATCGTCCGGCGGGAGGTCCGGTCGTACCGAGACCTACCGCTCAATTTGTATCAGATCCAGACCAAGTTTCGAGATGAAGTCCGGCCCCGTTTTGGCTTGATGCGCGGCCGCGAGTTTATCATGAAAGACGCCTATTCCTTTCATACCGATCTGGAGGACTGCCAGCGCGAATACCGCAATATGTACGATGCCTACCGGCGGGTCTTTGATCGGTGTGGGCTCACCTACCGTCCGGTTGAGGCGGATACTGGGGCCATCGGGGGCAGTCTGTCACACGAATTCCAGGTGCTGGCGGACTCCGGCGAAGACGCCCTTGTCAGTTGTGACTCGTGCGATTATGCCGCCAATGTGGAAAAAGCCGAACTCGCCCCACCGCCGCCTCCATCAGATACGCGCGAAGCAGCGCTTACCCGAGTCGAGACGCCAGACCAACGGACCATCGAGGAAGTCTCGACCTTTCTGGGTGAGTCCCCGGAGCGCTTCGTCAAGACCCTGCTCTACGAGACCGATACGGGCGCGGTAGTCGCCGCCCTGGTGCGGGGAGACCACGAACTCAGCGAGCCTAAGCTGAAAAACCTGCTCGGCTGTGAGTGGGTCGCACTCGTGGATGAAGAAACCGTCCATAAGGTGACTGGTGCCCCAACCGGTTTTGCCGGGCCACTACGGATCGAGTCACAGCTAATCAGCGACCAGACTCTGCGGGGTGCAAGAGGCCTGGTGTGTGGTGCAAACGAGCGCGATATGCATATGACCGGGCTTGATATCGAGCGCGACCTGCCCTCCCTCCAGTTCGCCGACCTGCGCCGGGCAATAGCGGGCGACACCTGCCCGCGCTGTGAGAAAGGGCGGTTTACCGATCATCGCGGTATTGAGGTCGGTCAGACGTTTTATCTTGGCACGAAGTATAGCCAGGCAATGAATGCAACCTATTTGGATGCCACCGGCGAACAGCATCCCATGGAAATGGGCTGTTACGGCATTGGTATTACCCGGACCGTTGCGGCCGCCATTGAGCAGAACCATGATGCTGCCGGCATTGTCTGGCCCAAACCGCTCGCTCCCGCAGATATTCATATCGTGCCGGTCAATTGGAATGACGACACGACCCGGAAGGCGGCGGAAGATGTCTATGCCAAACTCCGGCAGTCCGGAACGGATGTCTTATTTGACGATCGGGAGGAGCGGCCGGGCGTAAAATTTAAGGACGCTGACCTGCTGGGCATTCCGCTCCGGGCTACCATTGGTGGAAAATCTTTAGCCCGTGGGGTGATTGAATTAAAGGTCCGTGCGGATGGAGCAATGACGGAAGTCCCAACAGACCGGGCGATCGAAACCATCCAGCAGGCGCTCAGCAATACGGAGACCGCCTGAGTCTGGGAAGCGCGCAACACGATGGCTCCTCGTTCCGTCAATCAGGCAAAGAACACGCAGGTCCGCCCTCGGGTTTCCCGGAAAACGAGCCACCCGCGCGCACGCCGCCGACTGATCTTTGCGCTCGACGTTGCTTCACTGAAGGAAGTTGATCACTACGTTGCCCTGCTTGCCGACGAGGTCGGCCTGTTTAAGGTCGGCAAGCAACTGTTCGTGCACGGCGGCCCCGAGGTGATCCGCCGCATTCACGCCAAGGGCGGTGCGGTCTTTCTCGACCTCAAATTCCACGACATTCCCCAGACCGTGGCTTCCGCCTCAGTGGAAGCCGCCCGTCTGGGTGTAAAGATGTTCACCCTGCACGCCTCCGGCGGCACCGATATGTTACGGCAGGCCCACCGGGCAGTCCGCACCGTGTGTCGCGCCGAACAGCTCACCCGCCCAACCCTTCTAGCGGTCACCGTGTTGACGAGTCTGGGCCGGGACGACCTCAAGCAGGTCGGAGTCAGGGCTGGTCCGGCGGCACAGGTCGTTCGGCTCGCCCGGCTTGCCCAGCAAGTGGGTATTGACGGTCTGGTGGCCTCTCCTCAAGAAATTGCCGCAATCCGTCGTGCCTGTGGAGACAACCTGACCCTGGTCATTCCAGGCGTTCGTCCGCAGGGGAGCACGGCCGACGATCAGAAGCGAATTCTAACGCCGCACCAGGCCATGCAGGCCGGAGCGAATTATCTGGTTGTTGGCAGACCTATTCGGGATGCCACAGACCCGCGCCAGGCCGCGCGCGATATTGTCACAGACATAGCATGGGGACTGAGCGAACGACCTCAAGCAGTGACACGCTCACGGTAATAGGACGAAGAGGAAAGGAAGGGCATAAGGGCCCGTCGCTCGATGGGCAAGACGACGTCCATGAGGTCATTCGTCTACTGGGTTAACGAGGGTTTTGTTGGATGGAATCGATAGACAATATCGTGCTCGCGTACGAGGACGAGCCGGTTGCGAGCAAGTTGTTCTAAAAAGAGGTCGTCCGTATGCAAACGCCGAATGCGTTCTTTGAGATCGTCATTCTCGCGCAACAGCGTCCGGACTTGCGTTTCCAATGCGCGCTGCTCTTCGGTCAGTTGGAAGAGATGCAGAAGCCCACGCTCGCTCCATACTGTTGAATACCCGAGCAGGGCGTACAGCGCCAGAATCGATGGGAACCACACCCAGCCGAACCGCCGCACCACCGTTCGTCCCATACCGCACATTCTACTGACTGCGAAAGGCTGGAGCAACTTTGAGTGCTGGAACCAAACAGGACACAGACATCACGACAGGAGGATCGGGTGAAGATCAGGAAAATTATTGGCCGAGAAATTCTGGATAGCCGGGGGAATCCGACGGTTGAGGTTGAAGTTATCCTGGCGGACGGGGCGTGTGGACGCGCGGCAGCGCCTTCAGGTGCGTCAACCGGAGCCCACGAGGCGTGGGAACTTCGAGATCGCGCCCGAAAACGCTATCGTGGGAAGGGCGTCCAAAAAGCGACGGCGCAGGTGAACGAACACATCACCCGTCGCCTGAAAGGCAAGGACGCCAGCGACCAGCTCGCCATTGACAAACTTCTCCTTGAGTTGGACGGCACGGCAAACAAGAAGCGTATGGGAGCAAATGCGCTCATCGCCACCTCGCTCGCCGTTGCAAAAGCAGCGGCCACATCTGCCGGACAGCCCCTGTATCGCTTTCTGGGAGGCACGCGTGCGCGGACGCTTCCAGTCCCACTCATCAACGTGCTCAACGGTGGGGCTCATGCGACCAATAATCTCGACATCCAGGAGTTTATGATCGTTCCGGCCGGCACACGATCATTCCGCGAGGCCCTTCGCATTGGTGCAGAAGTATTCGCCGTGCTCAAAGGCATACTCCAAAAAAAGGGTCTTACCACAGCCGTTGGAGACGAGGGAGGAGTGGCCCCTGATCTTCGCTCAAACGAAGAGGCGTTCGACCTCCTGCTTGAGTCCATAACACAGGCGGGCTACACTCCAGGTCGTCACGTCTCACTGGCCCTCGATATCGCAGCAACCGAGTTGTACCAGGATGGGCACTACGTTTTTCATAAAGCGGGTGGAGCTGTCCGGCAGGCTGAAGACCTCGTTCAACAGTATGCAAAATGGGCGGCGCACTATCCGCTGGTCTCTATCGAGGACGGCTTGGCCGAAGACGACTGGGACGGGTGGCAATTGCTCACTCAGGAACTCGGAACAACCGTACAACTCGTGGGCGATGATTTGTTTGTCACCAACCCGCAACGGCTCGCTCGCGGTATCGCGGACGGGGCGGCGAACGCCATTCTGGTCAAGGTCAATCAGATCGGCACCTTGAGCGAGACCCTGGAAACAGTCGCCTTAGGGAAAAAGCATGGGTATGCAGCGGTGATTTCGCATCGCTCGGGAGAAACCGAGGACACCACAATCGCCGACCTGTCCGTCGCGTTGAATGCAGGACAGATCAAAACCGGCAGCGTCTGTCGCGGCGAGCGGACGGCCAAATATAACCAACTGTTACGCATTGAAGAAGAACTCGGACGACGCGCCGTGTATGCCGGCCATAATGCGTTTACAACCCAAAAATAACACCCTGTTCTTGTGCATTTTTGTTGCAGCAAAGAGGCCAATCTGATAGAAGGTAATGAAAAGCCCTTCCGCCTTACACATATGATTTTTATGGACTAAGGGGTTCCCACACTCATAACGAAGGAGGTCACCATGCCTGCGAAGAAGAAAGCGGCCAAGAAAACCGTAAAGAAGGCGGCCAAGAAGGCTCCAGCCAAGAAAGCGGCTAAGAAAGCCCCGGCTAAGAGAGCGGCCAAGAAGGCTCCAGCCAAGAAAGCAGCCAAGAAGGCTCCAGCCAAGAAAGCAGCTAAGAAGGCCCCGGCCAAGAAGAAAGCGGCTAAGAAGAGAGCGTAACGTCACTCAGCGCGGTAGCGAGATACGAGGCGGAGGATTTCCAAGAAAAGGCCCCAAGCGGGCCTTTTCTCTTTGTGTATATGAAACAGCGACTCGCCGCGTACACCGCTGAGGTGCTCTTCCCGGAACGCGAGAAATTTACCGCGCCACTGCTCCTGCTTCCGGGTTTATGGACAGGAAGCTGGATATGGCAGGAAGTCGTGTGGGGCTTTTCTCAGCGGGGTTGGTCGTGCTGGGCGCTTGACCTGTACGAGCCGTCCGTGACCCGCCGGCGTGGTGATATCTCTCTTGGCGATCATCTCACGACCATTACCACAGCCACCGCTGCGTTCGATTGCCCGCCCGTTGTCATCGGTTTTGATCTGGGCAGTCTCCTCGCACTCCTCGTCGCCACCCGTACGCAACCGCGCGCCCTCATCTGCGTCTCTCCCTTGCTGCCCTGCAACTGGCAAGCCGACCTGCGTCCGGCCCTGCCTCTGGTACGACTCGCCGCCCTGCCCGCACTCCTGTGGAATCGCGCCCATCCCCCCCCGTCTCGTCGGCTTGCCCGCGATTTTCTTTTTCACACGCTTCCGGCAGGGCTACACAACGAGTTATACAACCAGCTTGAGCCGGACTCGGGCAGAGTCGTCCACACCCTCGCCCGAGGCCAGACCGATTTTCCGGCAACTCCCCTGCCCTGTCCCAGTTTGGTTGTCTGGGGACAGGAAGACCGTATGGTGCCTGCTCCGGCCGTACGTTGGCTCGCAGGCGCCCTGCAGGCCACCAGCCTCAGCTACCCGGACCAAGGTCACTGGCTTCTGGCTGGTCCGCAGGCGGCGACCCTTGTCGGGGATGTTCATCGCTGGTTGATCCGCTCGCTGGGAGAGGCACTGTTATTACCTCCGGAAGAAGACGAGTAGTCATAGCCGTCCAAGCGCACGAACTGACCCGGCCTGGATCGTTCCCTATTGCCACTGATATAGAAAGACCGGGTTCTGTCCCCAACGATTATCTCAAGGTCTCTTCGTCTCCATGCTCCAGCTCATCAATCTATCCCTCGCCTTTGGCGGACAGGAACTGTTTCGCAATCTCAACTGGCATATTCGGAGAGGTGGTCGGGTGGGTCTGGTCGGCCCCAACGGTGCGGGTAAGACCACCCTCTTCCGCCTCTTAACCGGACAGCTTGAGCCCGATGCGGGCCGAGTTCAGCGCGACCGGGATCTCAGCATTGGCTATCTACCCCAGGAGGGGATCGAAATTTCCGGACGTGATCTCTTCGCTGAGACACGCTCCGCTCTGCCGGAGCTGACCGCACTACAGCAGGAACTGGAGACGATTCAGGCTGCTCTCGACGGCACTAATGGAGCGGCCTCCGATGCGTTGGCACAAACGGAACTGATTACACGCTACGGAGACCTCCAGCACCGAATCGAAGAACTCGACGGGTTTCAGGCTGATGCCCAGGTCGCCAAAGTCTTGACCGGCCTGGGCTTTCACGAAGCGCAGTTTACGGCGCGTACCGAGACGTTCAGCGGGGGCTGGCAGATGCGGATTGCACTGGCCAAGCTCCTGCTCCGGCAGCCCGATGTCTTGCTGCTCGACGAGCCGACCAATCACCTCGACCTCGACTCACTGCTATGGCTTGAGGCCTATCTGCACAATTATCACGGCAGCATTGTTATCGTTTCCCACGACCGGGCCTTTCTGGACCGGATGGTCAATCGGGTGGCCGCCCTGCACCGCTGTACTCTGACCGAGTATACGGGCAATTACTCGACCTTTGAGCGTGTGTTTGAAGAACACCTGGAGTCATATCGAAAAGCCTATGACACCCAGCAGGAAGAGATTGAACGCCTGACCCGCTTTATCAATACGTTCCGCTATAACGCTCGCAAGGCCCCGCAGGTCCAGAGTCGGGTCAAGCAGTTGGAGAAAATGGAAAAGCTCGACCCGCCCCAAACCGTGCCCAAGGGCGTCCGCTTCCATTTTCCCCAGGCTCCCCGGAGCGGTCGGCGGGTGATCGAATTACAGGGGGTCAGCAAACGCTACGATAGCGTGCAGGTGTTTGAGAATCTGGACCTGGTGATTGAGCGTGGAGACCGGGTCGCGGTAGTCGGCGTCAACGGGGCGGGCAAGTCCACCCTCAGCCGCATCCTGTCCGGAGTTGAAGAGCCCACCTCAGGCAGCCGTCAGCTCGGCCACCAAGTCGTCCTCGATTACTATGCCCAGCAGCAGGCCGAACGCTTACAGACCGACAACACCGTGTATGAAGAGATCCTCCGGGAAGCGGCAACCGACGTCGTTCCCCAACTCCGCACCCTGCTGGGTGCCTTTCTCTTTTCCGGGGATGCGATTGAAAAGCGGGTTACCGTGCTCAGCGGCGGTGAAAAGAGCCGCCTGGCGTTGGCAAAAATGCTGTTGCAGGCCTCGAACCTGCTCATTCTTGATGAGCCCACCAATCATCTCGATATCCGGACCAAAGATATCTTGAAAGAAGCCCTGCTGCAGTATGCAGGGACTTTTGTCGTTGTGTCGCACGACCGCTATTTTCTCAGCAGTCTGGTGACAAAGGTGCTCGAACTCCAAGACGGGCGCTGCACCACCTACCCCGGAACGTTTGAGGAATTTCTGGAGCGGAAAGAACGACAGGCAGACCCGTCTCCACACCAGGAACAGGTTCGCCTTCAGAGAGTAGTCCAGCGAACAGCCGCTGTCTCGCCTACGGCAAGCGCGGCTGGCATTGAAGGCACGCTGGCCGCCATTCGCGAGGCCAAGCACGGCAAGCTCTCCTATCAACAGCAAAAAGCCGCCCGGGCCGAACGGCAAAAACGGGCCAGACGTTTGACCGCGCTGGAGCAGCATATCGCCACGCTGGAGGACCACAAAGAAAAACTCGAACGCCGCCTTGCGGATGAAAAGACATTTCAGGATCAGGCAAAAGCACGTGAGGTAGCGAGTCAGTATGAGCAAGTCAAACAGCAACTCGACGAGCAGTATGCGGAGTGGACGACATTAGCCGAAGAACACGAAAGCGATTAGACCTGGAACGAGACTCTGGAAAAGGGAGAGACAGTATGCACATAGGATTGGGTCTGCCGCCGACCGGACATCATTTCGAGGTGTATCAGCAGGTCGCGCGCAAGGCCGAGGAACGCGGCTTCGAGAGCCTATGGGTCGGCGAGGCCTGGGGCACGGAAACGAGTACGCTGGTCACCGCCTTTCTGGCCGCCACACAGCGCATTCATGTCGGTACGGGCATTATCTCGCTCTACCTCCGCCCGCCAACGCTCACCGCCATGCAGGCCGCTAGCATGGACCTAGTCGCACCGGGCCGAGCACGGTTGGGTATCGGGGTGAGCACGCGCAATATCAACACCTTTCACGGCATTACCTGGGATCAGCCTGTGGCCCGCACGCGCGAGTATGTGGATATTGTCCGTCGCGTGCTGGCCGGCGAACGGGTCACGCGTACCGACGGATTTTATCGGCCACGGGGCTTTCGCCTCAGCCTGCGCCTGTCGGGGGCTATGCCGATCTATCTGGCAGCCGTGAACCCGCGTATGCTCCAGTTAGCCGGAGAGATCGCGGACGGCGTGCTGTTGGCCTGGCTGCCGGCGCGTCAGATTCCCCATTCGCTGGCCGAGATTGCAAAAGGGGCGGAGCGTGTCGGACGCAGCCTGAGCGATATCGATATCGGCTGCTATGTGCATACGCTGGTCAGGCAGGATCGGGAGCAGGCTCTACGACAACTGCGCCACGTGTTGGTGGGCTACTGTCAGGCCAACACGTATATCCAAGGTTTCCGCCGCTTTGGCTATAGCGATATTCTGGATGAAGTGCATGCCCGCTGGCAAGCCGGCGACCGCAAGGGAGCGGAAGAGTCCATTCCGGATTCCATGGTCGAAGAATTGTTTATATTCGGTCCGCCCGAAGACTGCCACACTCAACTCGGTCATTTTATTGACGCCGGCGTGCAGCACCCCATAGTCGCATCTCCACCGACGAGCCAAATCACCAGGGAAGACCTGCACACGCTGGTTGAAGCGTTTGGGCAGTAGAGTGAGAGCAAATGAAATCGATCCGTTGGACTCTCCACGCGCTACAGAATTTAACCGACCGCGAAATTGACCAAGAGGAAGTCAACCAGGCATTGGATCAGCCTACCGCTATCGCACCGGGCCAGGTACCTCGTTCGATTTATATGCGTCGTTACTTCGACAAAGTATTACAACAGGATATGTTGCTTCGTGTCGTTGTTGAGGAAACAATAGGAGAGAAGGTTGTCGTGTCTGTGTATAAAACGTCTCAGATCACACGATACCTGAAAGGACCTACCTCATGAGGGTCAATTATGACAAAGAGACCGACTCCTTGGTCATTACGCTTCGAGATGATCGTATCAAGGAAAGTGACGAGGTTCGCCCCGGAGTCATAGCCGACTTTGGTTACGATGGAGGAATCGTCCGCTTTGAGATCATGCAGGCTTCACGGGTCGTAGGCAATACCAAAGAGATGCGATTCGAGATTAGTGAGTAAGCTCTCTTTTTCCAGGAGGAGAGAGCCAACCCACCCCGGCCTTCGGCCACCCCCGAAAGAGGAGACCAAGAAGAGCTGAGGACGATCACAAAGACCGCCCCGCCACATCACCCGACCAGCTTCGCCAAAATCCGCTCATACTCCCTATTATTCTCTGCCTGCACATTGACGTGATGCAGGTCTACGCCGCACTCTTCCTGGGCTTGCAGACGGTCGATACCTGCTTCCACTGTGCCCACGCAGCCGGTTGTATCGATCAACTGAGCGTGCACGGCTTCACCGGCGGCGCGTGAGCCACCGGCCCAGGCTTCTTTGATGGTTTCAACCGCCTCCCCGTAGCCCAGCCGGGTGAGTTGGGCGGCGTAAAACGTGCCCATGCGGCCAATGTAAAAGGCCAGCATACCGGCCGATGCGGCGCGGGCTTTATCAACCTGTGAAGTCACTGTGATGGTACCTGGTGAACGGACGGCAACCGCATTGGCCGGACGGCCGGCGGCCACGCTAGCTTGGCGCAGATTGTCAATTTCGCTCTTGAGATGCTCAATGGGAATCATGATCGGTAACCAACCGTCTGCCAGCTCTGCGGTCATTTTCACGCTCCTGGCATTCAGCGTTGCCAGATAAATAGGAATGTGATCGCGAACGGGCTGGAAGCGCAACGTAAAGCCGCGTTGCAGGTCAAACACCTTGCCTGAGTATTTAAGCGGCTCGCCTTTCATAAGGGTGTTGATGATCTCCACATACTCACGCATGCGCTGGAGGGGCGGCTGGAACGCGACCCCGTGAAAGTGCTCAATCACCTGTGGACCACTCGTCCCCAGGCCGAGCAGCATGCGCCCTCCAGAGAGCTCGTCCAGGGTGGCAAAGTGCTGGGCCAGCGCGGCAGGCGTGCGTGAGTAGGTATTCACAATCGCCGTACCGAGATTGATACGCTTCGTCTTGTCGGCCAACAGGGTCAAAATGGTGAACGCATCCCGCCCCCAGGCTTCCGGCACCCAGGCCGAGTGCACCCCGGCCGCCTCCGCGATTTGCACCTTTTCGCACAGCGCCTGGTAGTCGAGCTTGCCCTGCCAATCGATACCAATGGAAATTTTATAGGCCATTTTTCCGTGTCCTTTCTTGCTCTCTGTTCGGTCGCGCGACTGTAGCACGCCCCCTGTTGATCGTCAGCGTGTGCCATGTCTGTTCTGCCAGGACGGTGCTTGACAACCGCGCGCGCTTCTGGCGAGAAGGGGGACCTGTCAAAAAGAGGAACGTATGCCACCTGCCTCATCAGAAGAGACTCTCGACCGGAACAGCACTTCGTCTCAGCCCCACGACGCGCCCACTGAGGTCGGAGGACCGTATGCCTATTACGTCCTGGCCGTCCTCTTTGTGGTGTATGTGTTTAATTTTATTGATCGCCAAATCCTGTCCATTCTGCTCCAGCCGATTAAGGAGGACCTGCAAGTCTCGGACACGGCCATGGGATTTCTGACCGGTTTTGCCTTTGCGGTTTTTTATGCAATTGCCGGCCTGCCGCTCGCCCGTGTTGCCGACCGCTGGGTCCGGCGGAGTCTGATTGCCCTGAGCCTTGCGACCTGGAGCCTGATGACCGCGGCCTCGGGCTTGGCACGGAATTTTACCGACCTGGCATTGGCCCGGGTGGGCGTCGGGATAGGTGAGGCTGGCTGCACCCCACCGGCGCACTCCCTGCTGTCCGACTATTTCCCCCCGGAAAAGCGCGCGACCGTGCTCGCCGTGTACGCGTGCGGCATTTATATGGGCGTGGGCCTGGGCTTCTGGTTGGGCGGCTGGCTGAACGACGCCTTTGGCTGGCGGGTGGCGTTTATGGTCATTGGCCTTCCCGGTGTCGCCATGGCCGTCGTGGTTCGTTTCACGGTCCGAGAGCCCCCGCGCGGTATGAGTGAGCGGACGGCAGCCACGAGTCGTTCCTATAGCCTGGGGGAGACCTGGCGGTTTCTGACTCGACTGCCCAGCGGCCGGCGCATCAGTTTGGGGGCGGCCTTTCAAGCCTTTGTAGGCTACGGACTCGGGGCCTGGATTCCCGCCTTTTTCATTCGGCTGCACGGCATGACCCCCGGAGAGCTGGGGTTGTGGCTGTCCTGGATTACCGGCCTAGGCGGCGCAATTGGCGCCTTTTCCGGCGGCTGGCTTGCAGACCGTTGGGTCAGGGACCAGCCCAAGGCGCGGGCCTATATCAGTCTGGTCGGCGCGCTGTGTTCGACGCCCTTTATCGTCGCAGCCCTGGTACTCGACAATACCACGCTGGCGTTATTAAGCTTCTTCCCGGCGAATATCTTTGGCACGATGTGGATAGGACCGGCCGGCTCGATTGTGCAAGACCTCGCTCCACCGGCCATGCGGGCAACGGCTTCGGCGGTCTTTATTTTTATCTTGACGATGATCGGCCTAGGTGCCGGCCCCCAAACGGTCGGTGTTCTCAACGATCTGATCGGGACGCCGGATGCTATTCGCTACTCCCTGCTCGGAGTCGCAGTCAGCACCAGTCTCCTGTCCGCCGTCTTTTTCTGGCTGACCGGTAAGACCTTGGAACGGGACATCGCCGCCAAGCAGCAATTATAGGAGTGCGGGCTTCCCGCCCGCAATAATGACAGGCTGCGGCCAAGATGGCCGCGCTCCCAGACTAAAAATGACAAAAGCAGGATGAGCGGATACTCACTATACTTGGACCTCAACGGCGTAATAGCCCCGCTCGGTGGGAGCGGAAAAATATTCCGCCAGCCGGGATAAGACCCGAGGAAAAATCTCATTCTCCTGATCTGCGGCCTGCATCTTTTCCTTACTGGTCCAGAAGCTCAACCCTCGTCCGCTTCCGCGCGGGCGATTGGCCAGCCACATCACGCCGTGAAAGCCGGGTTGCTGTCTAAGGACGGGCAAATACTCTTTCTCATAAATGGCACGAGCCGGGTCAAGCTGCTCTCCGGGAACGGGCAGGGTAATCATCCGGGCGAACAGCCCGCCAATATGCTGGCCAGCCCGGACCAGGACTTCGTAGTGTTCGGGCTGGGGATGGGCAGTCAGAAACGGCAACAACATGGTGGCAACCGTCTTCCGGCTCTTCAGTTCGGAGCGGGCCAACGCGGCGGTAGAATTCCATAAGGTGACGATGAAGCCCGTATGAATCTCAGGGTCGGACAGCACCAAGGTCCCGCTGAATCCGGGCTCCTGGACCAGGGGAGGCATCACCGCGCTCCGGTAGACGGACAGGAAATCTGTCAGGAGGCCCGGTCTGCATTGGATGGGAATAACGCGCGCGTACATAGGATGGTGTTCCTTTTAGAGCGTTGCCCGGAGGTCGGTCAGGAAGCCCTGAATGACCTGAAAGCCTCGGTCCCAGAATTCGGGCTGATTGATATCTATACGCATCTGCACCAAGGCGTGTTCCGGCCGCTGTGAGCCACCGCTTTCCAATAGGCGTAAATACCCAGGGACAAAGTCTTCCCCCTGGTCGAGATAGCGCTGATACAGGGCCAGGGTGAGCAGCTCCCCGAACGGGTAGGAATAACAGTAGAACCGGCTGTGAATAAAATGCGGAATATACGACCAGCCCCAGCGATAGACGGGTAGCAGCTCAACACTCTCGCCAAAGAGCTTGCCCTGTTCGGTCATCCACAGCTCGCACAGGTCGTCGGCGCTGAGTTGCCCGTCCCGGCGCTTGGTATGCGCCGCCATCTCAAAGCGGGTCAGGGCGGTTTGGCGAAAGACCGTGCCGTACATCTCCTCCAAAACCTCGCACAGCAGGGCACGGCGCGTGTCCGGCTGCTCGGCCTTATCTAGCAGGTGCCGGGTCAAAACGATTTCTGCAAAGACCGAAGCCGTCTCCGCAAGCACCAGGGGAGCATCGTAGTGCAGGAATTTCTGGTGGCGGGCCAGCACATCATGAATGCCGTGGCCCAGCTCGTGGGCCAGCGTCGAGACCGCACGTCCAGTTCCGGTGTAGCTGCACAACACATACGGGTGGTGGGTGGGTGACAGGGCCGCGCAAAAGGCGCCGCCGCGTTTCCCCGCCCGGACTTCAGCATCAATCCACCGGTTCTGAAAAAACTCCTCGGCCAGGGCCGCGAACTGTGCATTAAAATCCCCAAAAGCGGTCAGGATCAAATCCCGAGCGTCTACAAAGGGGATTTCCTCTATCTCGGTTTCAATCGGCGCGTACAGGTCCGTGTTCTTAAGACGTTCAACCCCGAGCAATTCCGCCTTCAGCCGAAAATATTCCTGCACCAGGGGATAGTGGCGTTCGACTGCCTGCATCATCGCCTCGACCGTTGGAGGGGCAATCTCATTCGACAAGTGGGTAGGTAGAGTCACATCGTCGTACTGACGCTGCTCGCACTCGATTTTATGATCGAGCAGCAGATTATTAAAAACAGAGGTCAGGACAAGCGCGTGCTGGGCATAGGTTTCCAGAAATGAGGTCAGAGCCCGCTCACGCAGCTCGCCGTCCGGATGGCGCAGTAGTGCCATGATCTCACCGTCGGTGAGTAGGGACTCTTTGCCGTCCCTGGTGAGCGGAAACCGGAGCGAGCCGCTGAGTTCGTCGAAGAGCTGCCGAAAGGCGTGTTTGCCCGACAGGTTCTTACGGTTGAGGAGTTGCTCTTCTTTTTCGCTCAACGTATGCGGCTTAAAGCGCCGGACCACTTCCAGATAGTGTTGATAGTCTTGCAACTCCGGGACGGTGAGGAGTTGGGCAAGCTGCTCGTCCGGTAACGCAATGAGTTCCAAAGAGAAGAAGACCAACAGGTTCTCGATACTAGTGGCGGCTTCGCGCGTGTGCTGAACAAGCTGCTGAGCCGATTGGTTCTGGGTGTCAGCCGCAAACAGGAGCGAAGCATAAAAGGCGGGGCGGCGGCGGAGTTCGGTAATAGCTTCATACTCGGCCAACGCCTGGGCGAGTGTCGTCCCATCGACCTGCCCGCTTTCAATCCTACCACGGTAGGTCTCCGCAAAGACGTCCGCCCGACGGCGCGCCGCCGCCAAGTCAGCCTCAAGCTGCGGGTCGTCCGAGCTGGCATACAGTCCTCCCAGGTCCCAGCGTACGCCTTCCGCTTTGAGTCCGGATTGCTGCATATTCCATCCTTTTTTTCGGCTCGCGCCTGTGGAGTGCATCTCCTCTTTCTCTATCTTCTTGTATGTCTCCTCCAGACCTGTCAAGAATAGGGCAGACATAAGGAGGGATGATTCATGGTGACAAACGGTGTGTCCCATATTGCAGTTGGCGTACGTGACATGGACGCCTCGCTGCGGTTTTATCGCGATCTGCTCGGCTTTGAGGTAGTCCGGGACGAAGTACAAGCAACCCAGGGAACGGTTCTGCCGGCCTTGTATAAAGAGCCGCACGACCAGCGGCGGGTGGCGACGCTGTATTGGAAGAAAGGCCCACACGAGGCATTTTTGGTCTTATCCGAACACTCGGATAAGCCGGTCAGCGGCGAGCCGATCAAACTCGATCAGATTGGTATCCATCACTACGCCTTTTGGGTGGAGAATCTTCCCCAGGTCTATGAGGAATTGAAGGCTAAGGGCGCCGATTTTGTCGTGGCGCCGACCGTCACGAAAACAAAAGACGGGAACTTTAACAGTACCTTCCTGCGTGACCCGGATGGCATTCTGGTTCAGCTTGACGAGTTGGTGGAAGACTAATCGACAACCGTAAGAGGTCCGTATGACACAACCATACGCGCTCACTATCGCTACAGCCGCCGAACGTATTCGCACCCAGCAGCTCTCTCCCGTGACCCTGGTCCAGTCCTGTTTGGACCGCCTGGACCAACTTGAACCGCAGCTCCGCGCCTGGGTGACGGTTGACGGTGAGGGCGCCTTGGCCACCGCCCAGCAGTACGAAAAGGAAATCAATAGCGGACAATACCGAGGTCCATTGCACGGCATCCCGCTCGGCCTCAAAGACATTTTCTTTACTGCGGGGATGAAGACAACGATGGGATCGCCTATCTATGCGGACTATGTTCCGGACTATGACGCCACCACCGTTCGCCTCCTCAAGGAAGCCGGAGCCATCGTTCTGGGTAAAGTCCAGACCACGGAATTCGCCGCCCTGGCTCCGTCGCCAACTCGCAATCCCTGGAATATTGAACACACGCCGGGCGGCTCCAGCAGCGGATCGGCGGCTGCGGTGGCCGCGCAGGTGTGCTTTGGTGCCTTGGGCTCTCAGACCTATGGCTCAACCATACGTCCGGCCGCCTACTGTGGCTGCGTCGGCCTCAAGCCGACCTTTGGCCGGATTAGCGCCTACGGCGTCTATCCCCTAGCCGGCAGTCTGGACCATGTGGGGATTTTTTCTCGTACCGTGGCAGATACGGCCCTGCTGCTTCAGGCCCTGGCCGGCGAGGATACCAACGACCCGATGAGTGCGGCGCAACCGATCCCGGACTACACCGCCGCTCTGGCCGACCCGCAGCCGCCTCGCATCGGTCTGGTCCGGGAGTTCTTTCTTGAAAAAGCCGATGCGGAAACCCAGCAGCATATTGAAGCAGTGGTGGAGCAACTGACCCAGGCCGGGGCGCATATCACCGAGGTTGCACTCCCGGAGAGCTTCAAAGGCGAGCCCGAAGCCCACTTCAGGATGATGTTCGTTGAATCGGCCTATTCACACAGTGAGGTCTACAACCGGTATAAAAAGCAGTACAGCCCGCAGATGAAGGACTTGATCGAGAAGGGCCTCCAAGTCTCCGGTGTGGAGTATATGGAGGCCCAACGCCACCAACACACGTTTCGGAATGAGATGGACGCACTCTGTCGGACGGTTGACGCCCTGCTGACTCCGGCAACTCCAGCCCCCGCTCCCAAAGGCTTCGCCACCACCGGTGATCCGACCTTTAACGGTCCGGCAACCTTTTCCGGCCTACCGAGCCTGTCCTTGCCCTCAGGACTGAGTCAAACCGGCCTACCCTTGGGTCTACAACTCATGGGAGCGGCCTTTCGCGAAGACAAGCTGCTGGCGGTGGGTGAGTGGTGTGCGGACGTGCTGGCCTTCTCGGAGACACCGTCAGTCGTGTAATCGTCGGGACGGCTGGTCGGTCTCTCAACTGACCAACAGCGCTATCCCCCCGACAATGAAAATCGTCCCGGCCACGTCGGCTTTGGTTATGCGTTCACTATCGTGCAGCACCAGATGGCTCAGGACGAGCGTGACGAGCGGTACGGCTGAGGTGAAGGGAGCAACAACCACGGCGGGCAGATATTCCAGCGCAAAAAACAGCGAGAAAATAGCCAGGGTTGAGGCCAGACCGGCCAGACCAAAATATACCCCTGCCCGACGCGGGAGGGAGGATAGCTGGTCTGCCTGTCCACTCGCAAAAAAATAGACCGCATACACCACCACGCCGGCAATAATGCCGATACACGCTCCAAACACCGGCTCATTACTCGACTGCAAACCGAGTTTGGCAAGAATGGGATTCATCCCGTAACAAAAGGCGGCAAGAAACGGATAGAGGATATGGCTCGTCCTCATCCTCGACCTTCCCAGCGGTTTTGTCCGGTCAGAATCACCACCCCGGCCACGACGCTCAGAATGCCGCTCAGAATCTTGAGGCTGATATCCTCCTGTAAAAAGAGCAACGCAAAGACCGTCGTAAAAAGCGGTGCGGTATTCACCAGAGGCGTACTCCTGGCCGCCCCAAGATGAGCAACCCCCAAGTAGTTACACATCCGGCCTAAACACGGACCAACGATGCCCGCGGCGATAAACCACAGCGCAGCCTGGGGCGTAATCACCTGCGTCACCGAACGCGGGTGGAGCGCAAAGACCAGGGCCATCAACGGTAGGCTGGCACCCAACCCGCACAGCAGCCCGACCGAGACACTCGCGTACGGCAGCCCCTTGCGGATGAAGATGGGCGATATCCCCCACAGGCACGCCGCTGCGAGGGCAAAAAATTCACCGTAGAACACACCGCCTCCGAGCCTTAATCACCCTCACAAACGGAACAAAGAAATGATTGCAGAAAATTTCACCTGAGGGTCTCCCGCAGGGATAAAAACAGGAAATGGAGCTGAGGACAACTCGGCCCAGTCCCTCTCTCCATCGTTCAGACTGAGGAGGGGTGTTTCGCTGTGGTTCAGTTGACACAACGGACCAGACAGGCATACACGCAAAGGACAAACTCCCCGGCTAGGGTATTCACCGTAAGAGAGTCTGAGAAGAACAGGCGCCACAGCCCGGACAGATGGAAGGACAAAGGAGAGACTGATGTCAACAATCAGACGTGTTGTTACAGGTCACCGAGCGGACGGCAAATCCATTATTGCGAGCGATGGAGAAGTGACAGGCATTC
The DNA here is from genome assembly GCA_965243855.1 of uncultured Binatia bacterium (SeqCode). Classification (GTDB taxonomy): domain Bacteria; phylum Desulfobacterota; class Binatia; order Bin18; family Bin18; genus Bin18. Next base: position 2,919,554 of record CBDEWE010000003.1, read on the forward strand.
AGGTACCCGGCTTACCCGGTGCCACGTTGGCCACCCTGTGGGGTGCGGATGAACCCCTCACGTATCCCGACGATGGGAGCGAACCGCGTCATCACGACTGGTTTCCGCCAGTCGGTGGTTTCCGTTTTGTCTCATTTGTTTTAGCTCCGGACAGCACCCCGCCCGTGGATACCGACCCGGAAGCGGCCACTGCCGAAGTCAATCGCCTGTTTCCAGGGTTGCTGGCAACCATGGAACCGGACGATCCTGGGATGCATCGCTCGGAGACCGTCGATACGCTGTATATCGTGTCGGGACGCTGCGTGCTCGAACTCGACGATGGCTCAAAAACCGAGCTTGGCGCGGGAGATACGATCGTTCAGAGTGGGACCATGCACCGTTGGCACAACCCTTGGGATGAGCCTTGCCACGTCATCGCCTTTCTGGCTGGTGCACATATGAAGTAGGACAAGATAGGCCGGCATGAATAAAAAAGCGCTCGCACTATTGGGTCTGGGCCATCTGATGGTTGACCTGAATACCGGCGCCCTACCCGCCCTGCTGCCCTTTCTCAAAACAAGCTTTGGTTTGTCCTATACGATGATAGGAGCCCTCGTCTTGGTCGCGAATGTGACCTCTTCTGTTATTCAACCGCTCTTCGGCTATCTGTCTGACCGCAGCGCCCAAGCCTGGCTGCTGCCGTTCGGAGTCGTGGCTGCGACCTGCGGGATGGCCAGCGTGGGGCTGGTGACAAGCTACCCTGCCCTGCTCGTAGTTGTTTTCATCAGTGGGATCGGCATTGCCAGCTATCACCCCGAAGCCTATAAAACCGCCTACCTGTCTACCGGTGAGAAAAAAGCGACCGGTATCTCACTCTTTTCCGTGGGCGGCAACCTCGGCTTGGGGCTGGGCCCGCTGGCCGTCGCCTTTTGTCTGGCCGCTTTCGGCCAAAGTGGTCTCTTACTGTTCTGGATACCGGGGATTCTGGTTGGCGCGCTCTTTATGCGATCCCTTCCCTGGCTGTCGCAAACCCGGCCGGCGCTCACCAACGCGGCTACGGCCGCAGTGGCCATTCCGCGTTCTGCTCTGGCCCTGGTGTTGAGTATTGTGACCCTCGGGGCCTGCGTCCACGCGGGTATGTCAACCTATGTTCCGCTCTATCTGGCCGACCAGGGCGGGGACACGCTCAAGGTCAGCTCGGTACTGTCCTTATTCCTGATCGCCGGGGCAGTCGGTACGCTGCTGGGTGGGCCGCTGGCCGACCATATCGGCCACAAACGCTTCCTGGTCTATTGCACCGGACTGCTAAGTCCGTTGATCTTCCTCTTTCTGCAGACACACGGAACGACCAGTATCGCGATCTTGGGGTTGGCCGGGATGTGTCTGGCTCCGATGTTCTCCGTCACCCTGGTCATTGCTCAGGGTCTCATGCGGGGTCGGCTGGGTATCACCGCCGGCCTCATGACCGGCCTCGGTATTGGGGTGGGCGGTCTGGGAGTCGCCGTCCTCGGAGCTGCGGCCGATATGTGGGGGCTTGCAACCACCATGCAGCTCATCGCGCTCTTGCCTCTCCTGCCCTGGATATTGGTCTGGTTCCTCCCCAGTGATGCCCCCCAGGCCGTGGAGCCCAGCCCTACGCTCCAGCCCGCGACGGGTAAGAGTGCCTAACGTCCACAAGCAACCAAGGGAATATTCAGGTTGTCTTCACCGGAGTGATCTGCTAGTTTTTCGCTACTATTGCTGGGATTTTTTCGTCTGAACCGATTGTGAAGAACGCAACCCCGGAGGCCGTGCACGCGTCACCCGGGGTTTCTTTTTAGTGTATACAGAGGAGGTCTTATGGCTGGACCACGTCGAAGAGGCGGCGGTGGTGGCAAGCGGAAGCGGAAGGAGCGGAATACTGAACCCGCAGTTGAAAAAGATGTGATTGAAATGAATGGGACCGTCACCGAGGTGTTGCCCAACGCTTTCTTCCGCGTTGAGCTTGAGAACGGCCACTCCATCCTCGCCCATGTTGCGGGCAAGATGCGCAAGTTTTTTATTAAGATCATTCAGGGTGACAGTGTCACGGTTCAGCTCTCCCCGTACGACCTCGAACGTGGCCGGATCACCTTCCGCCATCGCTAGCGCGCCGCTCTAGCCGAAGTGTCGCAGCAGATGGCACAGGACGCGAAAGCCGTCCTGCATATGGGACAGTTCGGCAAATTCGTTCGGTGCATGGTAGGCTTCATTTCTGCCAAAACCGGTAATTTGCACGTCAAAGCCGTGTTCCTGCAAAAAGCGGACATAGGGCAGACTGCCTGTCAGGGCGAAGGGCAGTGCGTCGGGCCGCACTGCCGCAACCGCTTGGGCGAGGGCCGCATAGCCGGCTGAGGTCCGGTCACACGCCATTCCGCCGGACGGCGTTCCCAACATCTCAAACCGTGCCGTCCCGACCTGTCCGTTACAGGCGTAGCGGCCCGGACCAAAGACCGGCAGTTGGCTAACATCCAGCGTTTCCAGAAAGGCCGTCAGCCCTTTCTTCACTTCGTCAGGGTCATACCACGGCGTCAGGCGAATATCGCCTTCAATACGGGCCAAGGACGGAATTTTCGTCAGCGTATCGTTCTCGACCTGCACCCGCGTCGGTTTGAGCGACGAGGGCGCTCGAAAACTGTACTCGTGTTCCTTTGGGTGAGCGGGATAGTGGGCGTAGAACCACTGCTGGAGGGCACGGGTCACTTCCGTGCCCAGTTCCGCGGCATTGATCCCGTTTTGCGGAAATCCCGAATGGCTGCCCTTGCCTTCAATAGCCAGTCGCCAGAGGGCCATGCCGGCGGTTGCCGTGGTTGGTCCGAAGTCAGCACTATCGATCCAGTACAGCGGTCCGTTCTTGAGGTGATCGAGCCGTCCGTCTTTGACCAGCCGGCCAATCCCGACGCCGTGCGTGTTGGAGAGTTCCTCGTCGGCGATAATGACTCCGACAACACTATGGTCGAGCTCCACTTCAGATTCGGCGAGCTGAGCAAAGAGGTCGGTCAGAACGGCGACATGACCAAGGCAGTCGGTGACGCCCCGTCCGTACAACCGGTCTCCCTCGACCTGCAACGCAAAGGGCGGGCGCTGCCAGTCTTTCGGGTCGGCCGGTACCACATCAAGATGGGCACCCACAAAAGCAATGGTTTGATGGGGGCGTCCAACAGAGCGGCCCGGATAGCTCAGGATGAGATTCCCGCGGCCTTTGGCATAACTCACCCGTTCCACCTGCAAACGGCTGCGGGCGGTATGGGCTGACAATTCGTCGAGCACGATGTCTCCGGCGAGATCTTCCTGGGGGGGCGGCTGCTCCTGAGACGGGGAATTCTGCAAGCGCTCACCAACGGCAACCAGAGCCTGCAGGACCCGCAGAAAACGGTCCGTATTCAGCCGCCACTGGCTGAGGTCTCTAGGCTGACCACCTGTATGAACGGAGCGCTGCCAGCGCAAGCGCTTCCAGGACCACGCCATACCGGGATGTCGCTCCTTACACGCCCTCTGCTTCAAAGACTTCTTTGGCGACCTGGAACGCGTTGACTGCGGTGGGCGCACCGGCATAAAAGGCCATCTGGATGAGAATCTCGATGATTTCCTCCTTGGTCAGACCGGCATTCAGCCCATTCGCGATATGGCTCTTGAGTTGGGGAAGCCGCTGCATGGCAGTCAGAGCCGCAATCACGGCCACGCTGCGCATTTTGAGCTCAAGCCCCGGTCTGGTCCAGACTCGTCCGAAGACGACTTCGTTCAACATCTCATCAAGGTCCGGGGCGAGTTCGGCCAGCGCGCTGGCCGAGGTCCCGAAGCGGTCTCCGCTCAACTTTTTTCGGATTTCGATTCCCTTTTCCAGGTCGCTCTGATTCGCCATACTATCCCTCCTGCGCTGTAAAATATGTGGCTTGGGGACTATACCGCAGGGCAAGCGGCGGCAACAAGGGCGGCTCCGAACGGCGCGTCTTCTGAGTGCCCCTGCGCTGCGCCGACTGTGTCCTTGTTCTTGACAGACCCACTCCGGGCATGCTCAACACAAACAACACGTGGAGTAGAGGAGGGAATACGTGAGATTTGGTCTTTTCTACCAGCTGCCGTGCGCAGATACCCAGACCCAGACAACGCGTTATCAAGAAACCATTGAACAGATCATTCATGCCGAGCAACTCGGGTTCGATTGTGCCTGGCTGGCGGAACTGCACTTTTATAAGCACTTCTCGATTATGTCATCGCCGCTGATTGTTGCCACGGCTATTGCCCAGCGGACACAGCGCATCCGCCTGGGCATTGCCGTCAACCTCCTGCCGCTCTGGCATCCGGTTCGCAACGCTGAAGAGGGCGCAACGGTCGACCTGTTGAGTAACGGCCGCCTGGAGTTCGGCGTTGGACGCGGGACGATTCCACTCCATTTTGCGGGCTTTGATCGCTCGCGGGAGGAGAGCCGCGAGCGCTTTGAAGAAAGCCTGGAGATCATCAAACAAGCCTGGACGAATGAGTCGTTCTCCTATGACGGCAGCTATTACACAATTCCGGAAACCAGCGTTGTACCCAAACCGCTGCAACAGCCCCATCCACCCATCAGGATTGCTGCCAACAGCCCGGAGACAGCGGTGTTTGCGGGGAAAACCGGCCATCCGATATTTGTGGCATCGGTGACCAATCCCCTGCCCAAGATGTTTGAGCAAGTCGCAACCTATCGCCAATCTTGGGACGACCACGCTCCCCATAACGGACAGGCCATTCACCCCATGTACGCTCCGCAGGACGTCTCCACCATGTTTTTCATGCATCCAGGCGAAAGTCTGGATCAGGTGCGCCAGACTGTAGAGCCGAGTATTCGACATTACTTCGGGAGCGTCCTGGGCATGATGACGAGCGGTACCGCCAAACAGGAGGACATGGAGTCGTATCGGTATACCGCGGAAATCCGTAAAAATCTGGAGAGCATCACCTTTGAGAAAGTCGTTGACAGCATGGCTATTTTCGGTCCCGCCCAGGCATGTGTGGACCGGATTCGTCGGCTCCATCAAGAGCTCAATATGAACGAGTTGATCTGTTGGTTTAATCCGGGCGGCATGGTGCCGCATGAGCAGGTCAAGGCAGCCATGACCCGTTTTGCGCAGACCGTCATTCCCGAGGTCAAAGATCTCTAGGACAAAGATCCGTTTGGTCTCAGGCCAGAAATACGCTAGATAAGAACAATACTTCTTCAATGCCAGATTTGAAAATACTCTACATAGAGGAGGGTCGCTATGGGACGTATATTTTTTCGTGGAGTGAATCTGATTGACGGTGAGCATAAGCCCCAACCCAACTCCACCGTGGTGGTACAGGGACAGCGCATCAAGGCGGTCGGGAAAAATGGCGATATGCCCAAACCCACAGCCAGGGATGTCGTGTATGATCTGAGTGGGAAATCCCTCATGCCGGGCATGGTCCAGTGCCACTATCATGTCGCCTACGCCAATGTCGGCGACATGAACGATATCGACATGAAATATCCGCCAACCTACCTGACGCTCATCGCGGCCAAGAACGCCGAGCTGCTGCTGAGTTGCGGTTACACGGGCGCGGCTGGTGCGGGCTCGATGCACAACATTGATGTGACGCTGAAAAAGGCCATTAACACGGGCATGATTCCGGGCCCGCGGTTTCTGGCCTGCGGCCGGGACGTGGTGACCACCGGCGATTCGGTGGACTGTCATCCCAACTTCTGGAAGATGGGTATGGACGGCTTAGCCCGTATTTGCGACGGGCCCGACGACTTCCGCAAAGCCGTGCGCGAAGAAATAAAGCAGGGCGTGGACATCATTAAACTCTACCCGACCGGTGGACATGGCCTGATATGGGACGAGGACACGATGACCATGAGCCAGGACGAAATCGATGCCGCGACCATCGCCGCCCATGAACGGGGCCGAAAAATTCGGGGGCATATTATTTCCAAGAAAGGTATCCTGGCCGCTCTCAAAGCCGGCATGGACGTGATCGACCACGGCGACCGGATGGATGACGAATGTATTGAGGGCATGCTCGAACAAGAGACTTTTGTGGTGCCGAGCTTGTACTTCCCGTGGAAGGTCGTCGAGGAGAAACGCCGTACGGGTTCAAGCGGCTGGGGCGGTGTCGACAGCATGGAACGGAATCTGGAGCATTCGTATGAAGTCCTGCCCAAAGCCAATAAGGCTGGGGTGAAACTGGTCATTGGTGACGATTTCGGTATCGCCTCCATGCCGCACGGCGAGTACGCGTGTGAACTGGAAGCCTATGTGAAGGGCGCCGGCATCCCGGCCAATGAAGTCCTGCGCTGGGCCACCAAGAATGGCGCGGAGTTGCTCGGGATGGGCGATGAGCTGGGAACCATCGAGCCGGGCAAGATCGCCGACCTCCTCATCGTCAAGGGCAATCCGGCCAGAGACATCACCATCCTGCAGGATAGAAAGAACCTGCACGCCATCATGAAGGATGGGGAGTTTTACCGGAACGAGCTGACCCCGAGCAGGGCCAGACTCCAGAGAGCTGCGTAGTCGCACGCGACCCGCACAATAACGAAGGGGCACGGTCTGCCGTGCCCCTTTTTGTTTGCGCCCAGGCTTTTCAAGTCGTCCGTCTTTCGCTACGAGGGAAGGAGGGAAGGAAACGGATGAGCCGGATTATTGACGCGGACAGCCATTTCATGGAACCGCTGGATTTATGGGAGCGCTATATTGAACCGGAGTTTCGAGATCGCTGCCTGCGCTTCACTCAGGACCCGCAGACCGGCACGTATGCCATGCTCATCAACGAATCAAAACGGATTCGGGGGGTGGGTGAGTTCAGCATGGAGGACCTGCTCGGCGTGGGCGTGGGATACGGTCAGAAGGAGGATGGCTCGGGGCTGGGCTCTTTCGACTTTTCCAGCGCGTTTAATAATACCCTCGAAGACATGGACCAGCGCATCGCCTACCTGAATAACGAGGGCTTTGAGTGCCAGTTCATCTATCCGACCCTGGGTCTGATGTGGGAGGGTCAGGTGATCGACCCGGATTTGGCGGCCGCCCATTGTCGCGCTTATAATACCTGGACGCTGGAGGTGTGCGCCCATCACCGCACCCGGCTGTATCCGGTCGGACATATTTCTCTGCGCCATCCCACCCAGGCTGTACGCGAGATCGAGCGCTTGGCCGATGCGGGCATGCGAACGATCTTTGTCGGAGCCCTGCCGGTTGACGGCAAGAGTTTCGGCTGTCCTGATTTTGATCCGGTCTGGGACGCCGCCCAGTATCACGACATGGCAGTGGGTCTCCATCTGGTCGTGCATCGCAACTACCTGGGCCACGACTGGTATGCGGACCGCCGACCCGGCTTCATGTTTCTGAGCATGAACGGCATTCAGGACCCCCGCATGGCCCTCACCACCATGGTCTACGACGGAGTGTTTGAGCGCTTTCCCAAGCTGCGCGTCGCCACCATTGAATCCGCCAGCGGTTGGGTCGTGGAATGGCTCGACCGCCTCGATTATCGCTATAGCTATATGGGGCACTCGTGTCAGATGAAGCGTCCGGCCAGCGAGTATTTTGAGCGCAATATCTGGATTGCGGCCGACCCTGATGAGCGCCTGCTGCCCTATATGGTCGAGTTGCTGGGCGACCACAAGTTTTTTATCGGTTCGGACTATCCGCATGCCGAAGGCTTTACCGACCCGGTTGCCAAAGCGCGCAGCGCCCTGCACACCCTGCCGGAGGTATCGGTCAACAACATACTGGGAGAAAACGCGGTTCAATTTTTTGGGCTCTCAACCAAGTAAGGAGGAAGTTATGAATCTTGAAGACATCGCCCAACGCGTCCAAACGCTCGAAGACGTCGAGGCCATCAAAAAACTCAAGGCCCGCTACTGTGCCGGGGCGGACGAGCGTGATGAAGAAAAGTTTGTCGGCTGCTTCACGGAAGATGCCGTCTGGGACGGCGGCAATTTCGGACACTTCGAGGGGAAAGCTGCCATTCGGGAATTTTTTGGCACTATTCCTCAGGTCCTGTCATTTGCCATCCACTACGTGATGAATCCGCGTATTGAGGTCAACGGAGACACGGCCACCGGCTATTGGTATCTGCTGGAGCCCTGCACCATGCTCGAAGGCGGCGAACAGGCGGTCTGGGGGGTGGCCAAATACGAAGAAGAATACGTCCGGGAGAATGGGGAGTGGAAAATCCGTAATCTGATTCTCGCTCCGGAGTGCTGGACCTCGTTTGATCAGGGCTGGGTCAATCAGCAGTTTATCGGCCAATAAGTCTCATCGGCGGGCCGCGGACGAGGCGACCCGCCGGCCGAGTTTCTAACCGGGTGCCACCGCTACGTCACCTATGACCACCTATAGCTTAGGCGTTGACGTCGGAGGGACTTTCACCGACCTCGTGTGCGCGGACGAGGCCGGACAGACGCAGACCGAGAAAGTCCTGACGACCCCAGAGAACCAGGCCCTGGGCGTGCTCAACGGCGTCAGCAAACTGGCCCGCACGTACGGACTGACGGAGCGGGATTTTCTCAGCCGGATAGCAGTTGTGGTCCACGGTACAACGGTCGCAACCAACACCATGTTGGAATACACTGGCGCTACCACCGGCCTGATCACCACTGCCGGCTTTCGCGACACCATAGAGATCCGCCGCAACTATAAGGAAGCCGCTTTTGATATTCGCCTCCCGGCTCCGTATCAGATCGTCCCGCGTCGCCGCCGTCTCGGCGTGACCGAGCGGATTGATTATGCCGGTCAGGTCGTCAAACCCCTGGCGGAAGCCGAGGTCCGCGCGGCCGTGCAGCGGCTGGCGGAGATACAGGTCGAAGCCATCGCCGTGTGTTATCTGTTTGCGTTTTTGAATCCCGTCCACGAACTCCGGACGCGCGAGATTATTCGTGAGCTCTTGCCCGATGTCCATATCTCGCTGTCGTCAGAGGTCCTGCCCCAAGTCCGTGAATTCGAGCGCTTGAGCACAACCCTGGTCGATGCCTATGTTACTCCTCGCTTACAGAGGTATTTGGAGCGGCTGGACACGGAGTTTCGTCAGCGTGGATTTCAGGGCGACATCTTCATCATGCAGGGCAATGGCGGCGTCGTGGGTCTGGAGCAGGCCCAGGCCCACGGCGTCCAGGCCCTCCTGTCCGGACCGGCCAGCGGCGTAGTGGCCGGCGCATACCTGGGCGAGGCGTCCAGCTTCAGGGATGTCATCACCATTGATATGGGGGGCACGAGCTTTGACGTCTGCCTGGTGCAGGACGGTCGGCCCAAGACCGGAACCGATCAGTGGATGAGCCGGTATCGGATTGCAGTTCCATTTATTGATATTCACACCATTGGTGCCGGTGGTGGCAGTATCGCTTGGGTCGACGAGGGGGGTGCGTTGCGCGTCGGCCCACAGAGCGCAGGGGCTCATCCGGGCCCGGCGTGTTATGGCTTTGGCGGCCAAGAGGCCACGGTCACGGATGCGGACGTGGTGCTGGGCTATATCAGTCCCGAGTCTTTCCTGGGCGGCGAAATGCGGCTGGACGCCGAGGCCGCCCGACAGGCAATCGAAACCAGGGTGGCCCAGCCGCTGGAGATGAGCCTGCTGGAAGCGGCCAGTGGTATTTTTCGTATTGTCAATAATGGTATGAGCAATAGCGTTCGGCGGGTTTCTCTGGCAAAGGGCTACGACCCGCGGGACTTCGCGCTGACCGCCTTCGGTGGCGCAGGTGCAATTCATGCCGGTGCGCTGGTCGAAGAGCTTGGCATTCAGACCATCCTGATTCCAAAAGGTACGGCTCCTGTCCTGTGCGCCCTGGGTGATCTCTTGTCCGACCTGCGGGTAAGTCGGGTCCGTAGCTTCTATGCGCGTGGGAGTGAACTTGATCTGGAGGCCATGAACACTCAGCTCCGGCGCATGCGCGAGGAAGCCCTGGAATTGTTCGGGAGTCAGCAGCATCACCTGGGCCAGACCCTCGCCCAATTCTCGCTGGAGATGCGCTATATTGGCCAGACACATGAGGTGACGGTTCCGGTTATAATGCAGACGGAGCAGCTCAATGCCACGGATATGGCGACGACGATCCAGGGCTTTCACGATCTGCACGAACAGTTGTACACCTTTCAGAAGCCCGAGGACGAAGTCGAGATTCTCAATATCCACCTCGACCTCGTCGGACAAAGAGCGAAACCGAGCCTGCAAACCGCCAGCCGGAGCAGTCAGGAGGCGCGAACTGCTCTGCGGGGTACTCGGCCCGTTTATTCGGCCTCGGTCCAGGATCATGTGGAGACGGATATTTACAATGGCGAGCAGCTCGTACCGGGGCATTGCGTTGTCGGCCCAGCCATCATCGAGGAAGCCCGCACCTCCATCGTCCTTTTTGCCGGCCAGCGGGCGACCCTCGACGAGCACCTCACCTATGTGATTGAGGTCGAGTGATATGGCACATCCCCTCGACCCAGGCAAAGAAGCGAGCGCGACCATAGGGGCGACCCTCGGACGGGCGCGACCGACACTCCTGCGCCGTCTGGCCTCTTTAGCCTTAATCGATCGGCGGCACGTCACCGTCGCTCTCGCCACCGCAGACGGCCGCGTGGTTGGGATAGACCCGGCGGCGCGTCTGGGTATTGTCCGGGCCGTGGCCCGGGCGGTCTGTGATGCCTTTTGTGACAACGTGGCTGAGGGTGACATTATCCTCACCAACGATCCGTTTTCGGGCGGGACGCATATTCAGGACTTGGCGCTGCTGCGTCCGCTCTTTGTCGCCGAGCAGCTCGCCGGCTGGGCCATTGTCCAGTCCCCCCTGCCCGACCTGGGTGGCATGGCCCTGGGCGGGTATTATCCTTTTGCCCTCGAAATTTGGGCGGAGGGCATTCGGGTCACGCCGGCCAAGCTCTACCGTAAGGGCGTCCTGCAGCGCGACGCGCTCACCATGCTGACCCTCAACAGCCGGCTGCCGCATCTGGTCGAAAAAGACGTGCAGAGTATGGTTGAGATTCTGGACTTGGCCAATACGGCCGTTGCCGATCTAACCGCCCGCCAGACCCTAGCAGTCTACGCACAAGCCCTCGACCAGATCATCACCGACACCGCTGTCCAGGCTCAGGCGGCCCTGTCCGAGCTGCCGCACGGGGAGTGGCAGGCGGAGAGCCAGCCCATACACTGCTGTTTGGAAGAAGCGGATTTGCACGTCACAGTCCGTCTGACTGTTTCAGGCGAAGCCGTCGGACTTGATTTCTCCGGCAGTTCTCCTGCGGCCAAAGGCTTTGTGAACACCACTGTAGCCACCGCTCAAGCTGCGGCGGCCATTCCTTTTTTCTCCCTCTGTCCCACGCTGCCTGTTAATGACGGTATATTTCAGCACCTACACATATCGATTCCCGACGACACTTTTTTACACGCCAAGCTGCCGATGTCGGTAGGCTGGTCGCCTTACCAACCGAGTCAGGCAGTCGTTCAGGCCGTTACGGCCGCCCTCAGTCAGACGCACCGGCCCCTGCCGCCGGTAAAACAGTTGACCGCACCGGTCACCTCACCGCCATTGCCTTTTACTGTCACCGGGTGTGGCCGTCCCGGCTGTCCCTTCCCGATTCAGTCAGCATACAGGAACGGAAGCAAAGGAGAATAAGCATGATCGACCGTATTACCGCCCTGGTGATCAAAGATTCTTTAGAGGCCATCTCTGAAGAAATGAGTAAAACGGTTGAGCGGACGGCCGTGCATCCGCTGTTCAACGAAGTGCACGACTACTCGACCGGAGTGTTCTTTTATGATGGCAGTGATGTGCGCCTGGTCGCCCGAGCCACGGCCATTCCCGTCCATATCTTTGCCTCCATCCTGTCGGTTGAAGCCCTGATGGAGTCGTTTCAGGACGACCTGCACGAAGGCGATGTCGTCATGCTGAACGACCCGTATTACGGCGGTACGCATCACGCCGACTGGACCGTGATGAAACCCGTCTTCTTTGACGGCAAGCCGGTGCTGTTTCCCTCGGTCCGCGCCCACATGGCCGATTTTGGCGGGCCGGTGGCTGGCGGCTATAACCCCGAAGCCAAGGACATTTGGCAGGAAGCCCTGCGTATCCCGCCGATCAAACTCTTCGAGAAGGGCGTCCTGCGTCAGGATGTACTCGACTGGATCCTGGCCAACTCCCGCATTCCCCATGTATTGCGTGGCGATCTGGCCGCCATGTTCGGGGCGTGTAATCTGGCCGAGCAGCGCATCCACGCCTTGTTCGCCAAGTATGGTGGAGAGGTGGTCAACGAAAGCATTGAATACACGCTCGACTATGCGGAAAAACGCTTTCGGGCCGAGGTCGCCAAGTGGCCGGACGGAGAATACCAGGGCAGCGCGACTTTGGATCACGACAGTCTGGGCAACTATGATGTCGAAGTGAAAACAACCGTCACCATAAAGGGCTCTGATCTGAGTGTTGACCTGAGCGGCTCAAGCCCGGAAACACCGGGCTTTGTGAACAGTCCGTTTGGCAATACGGCCTCGTGGGTCTATACCGCCCTGTGTTCGGTGCTGCCCGAAGACATTCCGATCAACTCCGGCGTGTTTCGAGCCGTAACCATTACCGCACCGGAGGGCACGGTCGTGAACCCGCTCCCACCAGCCCCGTGTATGTTCAGCACGGTCGTGATCGGCGGCGATGTCGGCACGGCAACCATGCAAGCCTTGGAGCAGGCCATTCCCGACAAAGTCGGCTCGGTGTCGCTCAACTACTGTCTGTGCACTACCTATGGGCATGACTCTCGCTATGGCGAGATGTTTGTAACCATTGAGTACGGGAATACGCTCGTGGCGGCTGGCGGGGCCCAGGGCCAGGATGGCTGGGGCGGCTGGCCGGCCCCCATGTGCGGACTGATTTACTCCACGGTTGAAATGAGCGAGATTCAATTCCCCTTTTTCTACCATCAGTATGAATACGTTGGTGATACGGCCGCGCCGGGGCAGTGGCGTGGAGTGCCGGGCTTTGCCATGAAGCGCGAAAGCGTCCGGGACACCTCCATCATCAACGTGGCGCTGACAGGCGTGCGCCATTCTTCACCCGGCTTTGCCGGCGGGAAAAATGGGGCGAGCAGCCGCTATGTCCTGAACTGGGGCACGGAGCATGAGGAAGAAGTCCTGGAGTCAGCCGCGAACCGCCCCTCGCCACCGGGCTCGATCATTTCCACCTTCAAGGGCGGTGGAGGCGGTTGGGGCAACCCCTTTGACCGCGACCCGCAAAAAGTCCTCGACGACGTCCTGGACGAATTCATCACCATAGACAGCGCCGAGCGGGACTACGGTGTCGTGATTCAGCCGGACAGCATGACCATCGATACCGACGAAACCCTGCGACGCCGCGCGCTTGTCGCAAAATAAGCCGAGCAAGGATCAACCTTATGCGACGCCTCCGTTCAACCGGGAAGATCAGACGGCCGACCGCGGAAGAACTGTCCGATTTAGCCGATCTGTCCTTTCTTCGCCTCACCCCCCAGGAAGCCCTCGACCTTGAGGAACTCAGTGAAGGCCTGCTCAGTACATTGGATCGTCTGGACGACCTGCCGCAGCCACGCTGGCCGATTCGATACACCGACCGCGACCCCGGTTATCGGCCGACGCCGGAAGAGGATCCGTATAATATTTTTATTCGCAAGTGTCGGGTCACCGGCGCGCCTGACGGCATGCTCGCCGGCAAGAAAATCGGCCTGAAAGACAACATCGCCGTGGCCGGCATTCCTCTGACGAACGGCTCCCGGCTTGCGGAAGGCTATGTGCCGGATTGTGATGCAACCGTGGTGGAGCGGCTGTTGGACGCGGGCGCTGAAATCGTCGGTAAGCTCAATATGGACAGTTTCGCGCTCTCCCCTTCGGCGGAAACTAGCGAGTTCGGCTATGCCCGCAATCCTCGCAACCCCGACCATTCGCCCGGTGGCTCGTCCGGTGGCAGCGGCGCTGCGGTGGCCAACGGTGATGTCGACATCGCCTTGGGGGTGGATGAGGGCGGCAGTGGCCGCATTCCAGCGGCCTGGTGTGGGATCACCAGCATCAAGGCGACGCATGGCCTCGTCCCCTCTTTTGGCCTGACCTATATGGACCATACCCTGGATTTCATTTGCCCCATGGCACGAACTGTCCAGGAGGTGGCGCAAACACTGGAAGTGATTGCCGGCGACGACCCGCGCGACCCCCAGTGGGTCCGCGGCTCCATTCAGACTGAGCCGTATACCCAAGCGTTGACAACCGACATCCACGGTCTCCGTATCGGCCTTATCAAAGAAGGGCTGGCAGGTCGGGCGGTCGAACCGGAAGTTGTTGACGCCTTTCAAAAAGGAATAGCCCAGCTCAGTATCCTGGGTGCCGATTGCAGTGAGATTTCCCTCCCACTGTTCAAAAGCACCTGGGCCATTTGGACGGGCATTGCCAGTCATTCAATACCCGCACTGGTCGAGTCTGACGGGGAAGGCTACGGTCATGGCGGCGCGAGCAATGTCGGCTGGGTCGAAACCTTTGGCCGCGCCCGCCGCGCCCGGGCCAACGACCTACCTCCGTTTCTAAAACTCATTCTGCCGGTCGGAAATTATCTCCGCCGCGAGTACAATAATCGCTATTACGCTTTGGCCCAGAATCTCCGCCTCAGCTTCACCCAGCAGATCGAACATGCCCTGCAGGAAGTCGATATTCTGGCCCTGCCGACCACGCCCATGCGGGCCCCCAAGCTCGAAGCGGGGCTGACCCTCAAAGATTTGGTCCGACGCAGTGCCGCGGCTGGTCAGAACACCAGCGCGTTTAATTTATCAGGCCACCCGGCGCTGAATCTGCCCTGCGGCCTACGCGACGGCCTACCGGTCGGCCTGCAACTCGTTGGCCGGCGTTGGCAGGAGAGCACACTCCTGCGCGTTGCGTACGCGTTTGAGCAGAGTGTGGATTGGGAACAGTTGTAAAGAATTGTGCACAGGATCGCACGGGGGAATTATGACCAACCTCAACACCTATCAAACACGTCGAGAAACGCTCAGACAAAAATATCTCTCAGATGACAGACCAGCAGCGCCGCCCCAGTATACCGGCGGAGTTCACCATCTTGCGCTGATCAGTCTGGACCTCGAGAAGACGATTCAGTTCTATACCGAGGTCATCGGCATGCGGCTGACCAAGATCGTAACGAATCGTGACGAGCCAACGTCCACCCATATCTTTCTGGATATGGGCGGTGGGAACCAACTCGCGTTCTTTGACTTTCCGAAGAAAGACACCGAGCCGACCGTGCGGGGCGTGGGCAGCATGCATCATGTTGCGCTCAAGGCCACGTCCGAGCAGTTTCAAGCACTATTAGCTAACCTGGACGAAAAGGACCTGCCCTACTCTCTCCACGGCTCGCGTGAGAAAGGCTCGGTGTATATGCGTGACCCGGATAATATCCAGGTGGAAGTCACGACGGGCTATGGATCGTAAGCCCTGAGACACGAGACAGAACAATCGTCGCCCGCCTCTCCCATTGTGCAAGCGAACTGTGCTAGGAACAAAAAAATCCACACTGGCGCTCTGCGCCAATCCCTTGACAGGGGCATAGGATAAGGAGGGAGCCATTATGCTCGGAGCTGTTGCACACGTTGGTATTACGGTTCGGGATATGGACCGGGCCGTCGAGTTTTATCGGGACATGCTGGGGCTCAAGGTCATTGGCGATGTGACCATTGAGGGAGAAGAGGCGAGTACGGTCACCCAGGTGCCGGAGACAAAACTGCGCGCCGTCTACCTGCGTTACGAGGATGACCCCAAAGGCCCGCCGATCGAGCTCCTGCACTTCATTGAGCCTGGCGACACGGGCAACCCGTATCCGGGCCTGGCCAACCCCGGCATCACAGAGGTCGCGTTTTGGGTCAAAGACATTGAAAAGACCTACCAGGACCTGAGTGCCAAGGGCGTTGAGTTTTATTCGCGTCCACAGATGTTCGATCTGGAGGGGGAAGGCTACGGGAAAGTCAAGGCCGTATACTTCCGCGATCCGGACGGCACGACCCTGGAGTTAATGCAGGACTGCTCGGGTTGATGGTCTCGGTGGAGCATGAGTGTCGCCCCTAGGCGTCGCTCTTCTCCGCCCCAAACCAGACCGTGCCGTCCAGATATTTTTGAGGCACCAGGACCGCCCCCTCCATAATCCGCCGCGCCGTCCGCTTGGTTGTTACCCGCTCGGCGTGCCATCCCCCACCCCGGCGTGAGACCGTGGCCCCGACCTCCATGATTCCGGCCGGATGCCCGATCCGGAGGTCGTGTGTGGTCATCCGTCGGGCGACTTCATGCACGACGGTCCCTTCGACCTGAGCGGCAAGGGCGGTACACATCGCGACCGTCCCCGGCACGGTGCGGTGGGTATTCCGCATGGAAATCGCGCGGGCCAGCAGGTCAATACTTTTCGCGTCCACCCTCCTTCCACTACTTGCCAAATAGGCTGCTGGTGGGGCGACCAGCACGACTTTGGGCGTATGTTGAAACTGCTCGTGGGCCTTCTCAAGGCTGTGGGTGAGACCCAGCAGGACGGCCGCTCTACAGCGTATCTCTTCCAGCGTCCGTTGTAAGGTCCGCTCGGCATCGAGCGCGGGCGCGAGTTGAGTGGTATCGGCACCCAACTCTTCGGCTCGGACAAAAACCGTCGGAATCGCGGCGTCAACAACCGAGATCGTCACAACACGTGAGTCCGCCAGTTCACACCGCTGGCGAGGCAGGCCGGTAGGCAATAGCGCCCCTCCGAGCGAGCCACCTGGGTCCGGATATTCCAGGGTAATACACGCTCCCGGAGCGGGAACGCCATCAATCACATACTCGCCCTCAACCGCAGCCTGGCCGGCGCGAACCGGGACCTGGGCGATATAGCGTTTGCCCGTATTCGTCGAGAACACCCGGACTGTGGTCACCGGCTCTACCGCGGGAATCATATTCTCGTCTATGGCAAACGGACCGACTGCCGCCGCCATATTGCCGCAGGTGCCGCTCCAGTCGATGTGTGGCGTGCGCACGTCAACCTGGCCAAAGGTAAAAGTGATATCGCTGTCCGCCTCCGTACTGCGGCCCACAATCACGACTTTGCTGAGAGAAGAAATGCCACCGCCGAGTCCGTCTATCTGCCGGCCATGGACATCGGGACTGCCCAGGGCGGCCAGGATGATGCGTTCACGCACGGGCGGTGAATAGGGGGCCAACACGTCTTCCCGGAAGCAGACCGCCCGGCTGGTCCCGCCCCGCATAAAAACAGCGGGTATTTTCGTTTGCATACGCTCCTACGCTTGACGGAATGCCGGCATCACTTCTTTGGCAAAGCGACGGAAGGACGCCATATCGTAGTCGGGATACATCGACACAATGAAATACTGCACTCCGGCATCCGCATACGTCCGGACCGCCGCCCTGACAGCGTCAGGCGACTGTTTGAGCTGCTCAAGGCTGAGCGATGTGGACTTCTGTATCTCGGCGGGGTCGCGGCCGACCTCTTTGCAGATGGCGTCAAATTTTACCGCGATCTTTTTGGCCGCTTCGGCTCCTCCTTTACGGACAAAGAAATGCCAGATATCGGCATGTCGAGCGACCAGCGGCTGGACTACCTTGGGTCCCATTCCACCAATCAAAATCGGTGGATAGGGTTTCTGGAGCGGCTTAGGCTCAAATGGGGCATCTTTGATCTGATAGTATTTGCCCTCATACGTTGTCTTTTCCTGGGTGAAGAGCATTTTGACGAGTTCGACAGCTTCGACCAGCCGTCGTGCCCGTCCGCCCGGCGTGTAAAACGGGATGCCAAACGCGTCGTGTTCCAGCTTAAACCAGCCCGCGCCCATCCCCAGAATCAGGCGTCCGCCACTCACATGATCGACCGTTGCCGCCATTTTGGCGAGTAATGCCGGATTACGATACGTGTTGCCAGTGACGAGCAGGCCGGTTTTCAACCGCTTCGTCTGAGCGGCAAGCGCCGCGAGCAAGGTCCAGCCTTCCAAACACGGGCCGGCTGGATCGGAAAAGATCGGCAGAAAGTGATCAAAACCAAAAGCGCTATCATAACCGAGTTCATCAGCTTCCAGCCATATGTCTTGCACTTGACTGTAGGGCACATGCTGCGGTGGGGTTTGCACTCCGAACCGGAGCCGACCGGTAGATTGTGCCGTGGCGGGTCGAGGCTGAGTAAGATTGCCGGCTAATGCGGCGGCGGTCACCACTGCGCTGGTATTCTTGAGAAAGGTCCGACGGGATATTTGCTCTTTTGCCATACGTTATCCTCTGCTCGTTGTCATAATCACCTTGAGTCGTACATTACGCCTTGGCCATCACGTCGTTAGCAAACGCTTCCATCTGCGGATACAGGTCGGTCTGAAATTTCCGGCGCGGCACCCAGCCCGGAGCAAACACGAACAGGCGGTGCACCCCGGCGTCTTGAAACTGTTTCACTGTATCCAGCGTCGGCTGAACACCGGGCTCAAGCCCAACGGTAATATCAAATTGAGAGAAATCCCGGCCGGCCTGTTGGGTCAATTCTTCGAGTTGGCTCACATACGGTTTGACGCTCTCGGGGGTATAGCGGATGCCGCACCAGCCGTTCGCCAACTCAGCCGCGCGCTTGAGGGCGGCCCGACTCTCCCCGCCAAAAACGAGCGGGGGATAAGGGTCCTGGACCGGCTTGGGGTTAAACCCCACCGGCTTGAAATCGTGAAATTTCCCGGAAAACTGCGGGGTCTCTTCGGTCCATAAGGTCCGCATAACACGTACCGCTTCCCGCGTCCGCGCGGCCCGGTCACGAAACGGCATGCCGACCGCCGCAAACTCTTCTTCACACCAGCCCACACCAATGCCGAAGATCACCCGGCCCTGCGACAAGACATCCAGGCTGGCCACCGCTTTAGCAACCGCCAGGGTATTTCGCAGGGGGAGCACAAAAACGCCGGTTCCCAGCTTAATTGTGGTGGTATGGGCCGCCACAAAGGACAGGGCCACAAACGGGTCGTGCAAATTGACGCCCGGCCCGCCGGGGAATTTGCCGTCCGCAGAACCCGGATAGCGCGCCTGCATCTCAACCGGCACGGCCAAATGTTCGGGAATCCAGACCGATTCATAGCCGAGGGTTTCCGCTTGTTGAGCCACTTGGGTTAAGGGCTCAGGTCGCACGGTTGACCCACTCCCAACGCCGACTAACGCGAATTTCATGTGTGCCTCCTTTCTCTTGTTGTCACACAAGGTCGGACTTTAGCCGCCATGCGGCGTCCCGAAAATTCGATCACCCGCATCGCCGAGACCGGGAACGATATAGCCAATGTCGTTGAGGCGGTCATCAACGGCGGCCGTATACACGTCAACGTCCGGGTGGGTTGACGCCAGGCGGGTCAGCCCTTCCGGGACCGCCACCAGGCAAATCGCCCGTATTGACCGGCAGCCAGCTTTTTTTAGCATGTCAACCGTCGCGCTACAGGTGCCGCCGGTCCCCAACATTGGGTCAATAATCAGCGCGGTCCGCTCGTGCAGGCGGTCAACCAGTTTTTCAAAATAGGGTACGGGCTCCAGGGTTTCTTCGTTCCGATACAGCCCGACCAGACTGACCTCGATATGCGGCAGAATCTGAAGCACGCCGGGTAAAAGGCCCAATCCGGCCCGGACGACCGGGACAACCGTCAACAGGTCCACTCTGAGATGATCCGCCTCAACCGCTCCGGCCCAGCCCTGGATCGTTTTCCTTTCAGTCGCCAAGTCCCGCAGCGCCTCATAGGTGAGCAGTGTCGCCAGCTCTGCACTCAATTCACGAAAGAGCTTGGGCCCGGTTTCAGCCTCTCGGAGCAAATCGACTTTATGCCGCACCAAGGGATGGCGTATCTCATGTACTGACATGGTTCGCTCCTAGGACTGCTCAGCCATACATAATTTTTCAATCACGGACAAAATACGGCCCGTCCCGTTCTCAAAGGTCTCTCGCCGGATACTCTCATTAGGCTGGTGGGCCTGATCAAGATCGCCGGGCCCACAGATCAGAGACGCGATACCGCCCGAGGCAAACTGACAGCCGTCGGTCGCAAACGGCGCCCCACCGCTGGTCTGTTGGTCGGCCACCTCGAACAGGGCGCCTTCGAGGGGAGTTTCCCGAGGCGAAAACAGCGGCGGCACCACGAGCGGCTTCGAGAACTCGATACTGGCCCGATGGGAGGAGCCGCTGAAATCAACCAGGTCAAGGGCTTGGACCCGACGGGTAATCTCGTGCAGGCAGTCGAGCGGGTCGGCCTTGGGCAGGGGCCGGTAGCTGACCTGAATCGTGCATTGCTCGGCAATCATATTGCCCGCGGTCCCGCCACGAACCAATCCGAAGTTCAGCGTCGGATAGGGTGATTCCGGGAACAACTCGGCAAATTCAGCAGACGGGGCGGCGCGTAATTCGGCCTGATATTGGCCAATTATATTTATGACCTTTGCGGCAACCGCAATCGCGTTCACGCCCGTCTCAGGCGTACTGCTGTGGCCGCCCATGCCGCGGACATTAATCGAGAAGACCGCCACCCCCTTATGGGTATGAAAGACTTTGTACGAGGTTGGCTCACCGATCCAGGCCAAGCGGGGCTGAGGGATATCACCCAACAGGTCGGACAACTCGGGCACGAGACGTTCCGCGCCCAGACAGCCCACTTCCTCGTCCGCGGTAAACAGAAAGACGACCGGCCGTGTGAGCCGCTTGAGGTCAAGGGCCGCCGCGGCGGCCACGCACTGCGCCAAAAAGATTTTCATATCCGAGGTGCCACGTCCGTAGACACGCTCGTCTTCCACGCCAAGGGTCAGCGGATCGCGTGTCCAGCCGGGCTGATCGAGAAACGGGACCGTATCCACATGGCCGGAGAGGATCAGACCGTCCGGCTCAGGCGGGCCGGCAAACGCAATCAGATTGGCTTTAGGCACCCCGGCGACCTCTGCGCGCTGCAAGGCAACCCGGAAGCTATGCTCCTCCAAATGATTGCCGAGGTAGGCCATGGCTTCGACATTGCTCTTCTGACTCACGGTGTCATAACCAACCAAACGGCTGGCAATTTCTTGCAGATAGTCACCCATAGCGTTCTGGCCCCTTCCAGTTTGATGCAGGTAACATCATACTAGAAAAATCGGGACGACCCGTACAGTCCTGTGAATTGAGCAACAACGATCGGAATCGTCATGATCAAACTCAGCGTCAACGTCAATAAAATCGCCACCCTGCGCAACGCCCGGGGCGGCGACCAGCCGAATGTCGTTCAGGCCGCCCAGACCTGCATCGATGCCGGCTGTCACGGTATCACCGTGCATCCGCGCCCGGACGGTCGCCATATTCGCTATCAGGACGTGAGAGACCTGGCCGCCCTGCTCGCAGACCACAGCAGCATTGAATTCAATATCGAGGGCTATCCTTCGACCGAATTTCTGGATCTAGTCTGCCAGGTTCGACCAACCCAGTGCACCCTGGTGCCCGACCCGCCGGACGTACTGACCTCAAACGCCGGCTGGGACCTCAGCGGCGATGTCACCTGGCTCGGTCAGGTCTTGCAGCGTTTACACGACAACGGCATACGGACCAGTCTTTTTCTCGATCCTGATAACGACCAAGTCAGACGCGCAAAAGAGGTCGGCACGGACCGGATTGAACTCTATACGGAACGATACGCCCGTCTCTTCGGCAGTACCGAGCAAGACCAGGTCTATGCCGCGTATCACACCGCGGCCCAAACGGCGCAAGCAGCCGGCCTGGGTCTGAATGCAGGGCACGATCTCAACCTGGACAATCTGCCCTACTTTGCAGAGCATTTACCCGGCTTACTCGAAGTGTCCATCGGCCACGCCCTGATTTGCGACGCGCTCTACATGGGGCTGGTAGCAAGCGTGAAAGCTTACCTGAACGCGCTCAGAGATTAAGGCGGAGTCCTAAGTTGCCTTTCCTCCCAACACCCAACAAGATTGACGCGCCATGAGGACGGTAATAGATTGTCCTCATGGCCGCACAAACCATCAAATCGACGTATTCGCTGGATGTCGAATCCGTAAACACATTAGAGGCGTTGGCACAACGCTGGAAGGTGTCGAAGTCCGAAGTGCTACGGCGTGCTATTCGGAGAGTCGCGATGGAGTGGGAGCCGGAGAGTAGTACGGCGCTCAGCGCTCTCGACCAATTGCAGGCTTCTCTACGTAAGCGCAAGGTCGATGTCACACAGTGGGCACGGACTCTCAATGCTGAGCGCCAAGCGGCTGCTCCGCGGCTATCTTCCAAGTCTCAATGATCCACTTGGATACGAGCTTTCTGATCCAAGCCCTGAAACCGGGATCACCGGAAGACCACAGACTGCGGCGTTGGATTGAAGAGGGCGAAACCCTGGTAATGAGTACAGTCGCCTGGGCAGAGTTCCTGTGCGGCCCGCTTGACCGCTCCGAGATGGAATTAGCCGCTGAAATCGTCGGGCAGCGCCGAGACTTCACGCCGAGGCACGCTACGATTGCCGCCCGTTTATTTAATGAGTCGGGCAGGCGGCGCGGCTCATTGATTGACTGCATGATTGCAGCAACGGCACTCATTGATGGCGCCCCCATCGCAACTGCGAATGTGGCGGACTTTCGTCGATTCGAGGATTCCGGCCTGACGATGGCATAGGGTGTTCTAAGGAAAGGCGTAATACAATCTGAGGCGTACCGCTCATGAGCAATCTGTATGCTCGTCTTGTAAGAAATGAGGACGACAGGACCGAGGCGTTAGTCGATCTCTTGGAACGGACTCTCAAAAAAGATCGAGAGGCAATAACTACAAGATTTAGGTGTTTTATTGCGGAAGTGCTGCTCGGCACGCCGACGGATGAAGAAGAGAAGGCAAGCTTTCTGAATAGATTGGGAAACATTCCGTTAGATGCACTCTCGATCAAAACGCAATATCGAACCTCCACAGGGGTAATACCGGACATCGTTGTCCTCAACGGGGATCGTCCGATTTGTGTTGTTGAAGTCAAGATCGATGCGCCGCTTGGAGAAAGACAACTGGAGAGTTACGACACTTTCCTCCAGCAAGTCGCTGAAGGAAATCCAACCGCGCTTGTGCTGTTGACGCAGGGCACTCAGCCCCCGGAGGGATTCACCAATCCGGCGGATGAAACCTATCGTACAAGCCTTCGAAGCGTCACGTCCTGGAACAGGGTTGCAAAATGGTTTGAAGAGCTTTCCCAAAGAAGTGACGTTGATGAACCACTGAAGACCTTAGCACGCGAGTTCGGCGAATTTTTGAAGGAGGACACCATGCCTACGCTCGATGATGTTGCGAGAGCCCGGCTCTACCTTACACACTCACACAATACTCTTGTTGGAGCTGTCCAGAACATGGCGGCTGGATATCAGCTTCCGAATGGTTGGAGGGCTGGGAATAACAATCGTATTCGGCAAGGGCGGATTGGAATTTCTGGATGGCTCGCCCCTATAGATAATGATAACGGCGTCCGTTGGGTTCAATACGGACTCTGCTTTAATCCTGTAGATGAGAACGATGAATATCTCTACGGTTACCAGCGCTACAACAACGAAAATGGTATTGCTCCCCCCGAACCTGTTAACATTGAGGACGGATTATATACATTTGTATGTGTTTGTGGGCGCTCTGACGAGTGTCAGAAGATTCCGGGATATTCGAATGACCAATGGTATGAACATGATTTAGTCCCAACCCAAAATCGTCCAGAGCCTGATTCGACAAAATGGTACTATTATTGTGACACTCACAGAGGCGGCTACGCGAAAATATGCCCAATACAAAACCTGCTTGATGATGATAGCCGGCTCTGCGACAGACTACAGGAATGGACACACCAAAGGTTAGCCGAGGCCATTCAACTCTGGAATGTGCTTTTTTGAAGGAAGGATTATAGGCACACGCTGGCTGATTGATCGGCTGCAACGCACCATAGAATAGGTAACGATTAACACACCTATAAAGGAGGACTCGATATGCCGGAGCATAAGACTTTTTCGTTAGGGGATTTTCCGCTCGAATGTGGCCTTATTTTGCGCAAGGCACAGCTTGCCTATCAGGTCTATGGCGAACTCAACAGCCGCAAAGACAACGCCATCCTGCTGTGTTCGTGGTATTCCGGCGATCACACCGGCTATGAGTTTTTGATACGGGAAGGCAAGTGTTTCGATCCAACCAAATATTGTGTGATCGCCGTCAATATGTTCACCAACGGGCTGTCTTCTTCCCCCAGCACGACACCCATTCCCATGAATGGTCCACATTTTCCGGCAACGACTATCCGCGACAATATCCAGGCGCAACACGCCCTCGTTCAGAGCCTCGGTATTGAGTCGCTCGCTCTGGTCTCCGGCTACTCGATGGGAGCGCAGCAGTGCTTCCAGTGGGCGGTCAGTTATCCGGATATGGTCGAGCGGATTGCACCGTGGTGCGGTGCGGCGCGGACCACTCCGCATACCCATGTCTTTATCGAAGGCTTTACTTCCGCGCTCCGAGCAGACGCGGCCTGGAACCACGGCCATTACGCCCAACCGCCAGCCACAGGCGTTCGTGCCATGGCCCGGGTGTATGCCGGCTGGGGCCTGTCGCAGGCCTGGTATCGAGAAGAACTGTACAAGCAGCTCGGCCATCCGAGCGTCGAAGATTTTTTAGTCTATTTTTGGGAGAATTTTTTTCTCCAGTGTGACGCGAATAATCTGCTGGCCCAGGCAAAGACGTGGCAGGATCATAATGTCGGTGACTCGCCGGGATTTGACGGAGACTGGCGGAAAGCGCTGGCCACAGTTTCTGCCAAGGCCATGATTATGCCGGGTCACACCGATCTCTACTTTCCACCGGAAGACAGCCAGGCAGAGACAGACTGCATGCCGAACGCCGTGTATCGGCCGATCCCGTCGATTTGGGGACATTTGGCGGGAATTGGCATGCATCAGGAGGATAACGATTTTATTGACGCAGCGATTCAGGAGTGTTTGGCGTCGTAGCCTGTATGAATGTCCGCCTTCATCCTCATGCTCAGAGCCGTCTGGTAGAACGAGGCGCCACCGCAGACGAGGTTAGGAAAACCGTCGAGTCTGGGGAACGGTTCCCAGCGAAATTTGGTAGGACGGGTTTCAGAAGGAACTTCGTCTTCGGTGGTGAATGGAGGGGGCGACGTTATGAGACGAAACAAATAGAAGCGTTTGCGGTAGAGGAAAACGGCTGGCTCGTACTCACCATCATTGTCAAATATTTCTAGCGTGCTAGGAAAAATCCGTATGCAACTTACTTACGACCCACGTCACAATATTGCCTACCTCCGATTGCAGGAAAAAATCGATCAAGTCGAAACCATCCGGGTCAGCGAGGAACTCCACATAGACCTCGCTCCGGACGGCACCGTTTACGGTATCGAGTTGCTCAACGCTAACCAGCAGTTACACGCCGAGGACCAGGGAAAACTGATCGTTATCAACGAGGCTGCTGGAGACCGCCGGGAAATCGATCTCACCTGATAGCATCCTCACACCTGTCAGCCAATCAAAGTGAGCCAACAGCGTCGGCTGGCTTTTCGGCAACTATCCCTCCACCCCGGCCTTCTGGGCTAAAGACGCATAACTCACGCCGTCGCCACTGTCGGCATTCACCGGCAGGCCGGCTTCCTGCCAACCGGCGACGGCCTGGCCCTGCTGGTCTTGCCCACCACCAAAGCCGCCCATCATATTCGAGACCTGTGTATACCCGGCCTGTTGCATGATCTCGGCGGCGCGTTGCGAACGGCCGCCGGCCTGACAGCCGACCACGACACTTGCTTCCTTGGGTATGGTTGCTTCGACAACAGGTAAGAAGTGCGGGTTCGGGACCGGCCGGCCGGCGGCCTGATCGAAAAAGACCACGGGAATATTGATGGCGCGCTCGGGGTGGCCGGCCTGGAATTCCGCCTCGGTGCGCACGTCCAGGTAGACGACTGCGGCGTCCTGGCTCAGCGTCTGATGAGCTTCCGGTGGGGTTATTTGCGTAATAGGCATGAGTGTCACCTCCCTTTTGTTGGTACGGGTGGGTCTGATATGGAAATACCCGCGTACGCAGTCAGCATATTCCTGACCCCTGGCAGTCCGTCAAGCGAGGCGAAGCACAAGAAACAAAGAAGAAAGAGGAGAACACAATGGAAGAAGCCGTGTATTGGAGTCGTGAAGGCAGTATTGCAACCATTACCCTCAACCGTCCGGCCCAGTTTAACGTGATGAACAATGAACTCTCAGCAGGCCTGCGCAAAGCCCTGATGGAATGCTGGGATGACGACGAGGTGCGGGCGGTAATTCTCACCGGGAATGGCAGGGCGTTCAGCGGTGGGGGCGATATCAAGTTCTTTGTCGGAGCGCTGGCACAGCAGAATATTATTCCGAGCCTGGAGAAAATGATGCCCGTCCTGCACGCGGCCATTGCCATGATTCGCGAAATTCCCAAACCCGTCATTGCCGCGCTCAACGGCGTAGCCGCAGGCGGCGGATTTGGTCTGGCGCTCGCCTGCGATTTCCGTATTGCCTCACCTCAGGTCAATCTTGTCACCGCCTTTCTGGGCATCGGTGCAAGCCCAGACTCCAGCTCAACCTTTTTTCTGCCGCGTCACGTTGGCTTGGCCAAGGCGACCGAAATGTTTTTGCGTAACAAACCTGTTCCGGCCGAAGAGGCGCTGAACCTGGGGCTGCTGACTGCCGTGGTCGAGCCCGACCAGGTCATGGCCGAGGCGAGAAAACTGGCCGAAGAATTGTCCCAGGGTCCGACTGCTGCGTTTGGACGAACTAAGCTACTGCTTAATCAAAGTCTCGGCAACTCCTTACACGAACAACTGCACAGCGAGGCCCGCTCAATCACCCTGTCGATGGGAACACCTGATTTCGCGGAGGGAATTACGGCCTTTGTCGAGAAACGCAAGGCCCAGTTCACGGGCAAGTAAATTCACGCTCGGGGAGAAATATGCAAGCCATTACCATCACAGCGCCGGGCGGCCCGGACGTGCTCAAGCTGAGTACCGCCCCTGATCCGATACCCAGCCCTGAACAGATTCTTGTGCGGGTGCGTGCAACCGCCCTCAACCGGGCTGATACGCTCCAGCGCCAGGGCCAATATCCACCGCCGCCGGGCGAGTCCGATGTCCTCGGACTTGAACTCGCCGGAGAAGTGGAAGCCGTGGGATCGGCAGTCACCACGATTGCCGTGGGCGAGCGGGTCTTCGGCCTGGTCGGCGGGGGCGGCTATGCGGAAAAGGCGGTCATTGATGCCCGCATGGCCATGCCGATTCCCGAGGGTTGGAGCTTCGCCCAGGCTGCGGCCGTGCCGGAGGTGTATTTCACCGCTCAGGAAACGATGTTTACCCTGGCCGACCTGAAGCGGGGCGAAACCATCCTGATCCACGCTGGAGCGAGCGGAGTGGGAACGGCCGGTATCCAGATGGCTCGCGAGACTGGCGCAACCGTGCTGATCACAGCCGGCTCGGCCGAAAAGATTCAACGCTGTGTGGACCTCGGGGCGACTGCCGGCTGCAACTACAAAGAGCAGGACTTCGCCGAGTGGGTGCAACACACTACCAATGGAAAAGGCGTCGATGTCATAGAAGATTTTATTGGTGCGGCGTATTGGGATAAGAACCTCAAAAGCCTCACGCTTGGCGGACGGCTGGTTCTCATCGGTGTGATGGGCGGAGTCAAAGTAGAGACGAATCTGGGGCTGATTCTGAGAAAGCGCCTCCAGGTGTTTGGCTCCGTGCTGCGCGCTCGCACCCTGGCCGATAAAATCGATATCACCCGCCGCTTTCAGGCGAACTGGCTGCCGCTTTTAACCGCAGGCAAGATCAAGCCCATTATTGATTGCCGCTTTCCCTTGGAGCAGGCAGCCGAGGCGCATCGATACATGGAGGACAATAAGAATTTCGGCAAGATTATTCTGGAAGTCCCCTAAGCACGGCCTCATGCAGGGACGGCCTCAGCCGTCCCTCACACATGCTTAGGCCCGCTTGAGCGTCAGTACGCTCCCCTCGCCATCAGCAGCAATATAGACCGTCCCGTCTCCACCCACGGCCAGGCCGGAGAATGGTGTGAGCGGCCCCTGGATCAAACCGGCAATCCCCATGAGGATTTGCGGTGTCACGCCAGGCTGGGCGCCGACCGGCAGGCCGGAAGCAATCGTCTGTTGCTGTTTAGTGCCGAGCGACACCGCAACGAGCTCTTTGCTGCCTGCGTCAACAATCAGGAGTTGATCGCCAAGCAGGCCGAGGCCCTGGGGCGACGACAGGCCCTCGACCACGGCTGAGCTGCTCCCATTCACATGCGACACTTGGCCTTTGTCGGGCTCGCTGACATAACACGACCCGTCATCGGCCACGGCCACGCCATTCGGCCGACCAAGACCACGGGCTAAGACGGTGACGTTGCCGTCCGAGGTCACCTTGAGCAGGCGTCCCTCGCCTCCCTCTGCCACTACAACCGCCCCGTCCTGGGTCGGCGCGAGGCTGTAGAGTTCATTGAGTTCGCTGACCAGAATCTGCGACTCGCGGGTGCCGAAATTATACAGCACAACTTCGCCGGCTGAGGTCGTCACATACACGTTGTTATCTGGACCAGCGGCAATACCACGGATAAAGCCGGGATAGCCTTCCTGGGTAAACATCGTCGGACGGCTGACCTGCCCGTCCCGGCTGACGGATATCATACTCATGCCATCGGCCGCATAAACGGTGCCGTCACCGGTCACGGTGATACCGAACGGACCAAGCAAACCCGCGGGCACCAGGATGCGTTCGGTTCCATCCGCCAGAATCTCGGCGACCCCACCGTCCACAAAATGGGAAATAAAGAGGCGGTTGTCATCCGCAAAGGCCAGATTATCGATTCCTGGGCGAACGTTTGCGACAACGGTCTTTTCTCCGCTCTGGATATCGATCCTTGTCACTTCCCCGCTGGCGGCCTGGGTTGTTGTCAGCAGGCCGTTCTGGTCAAACTTGACCGCAGTCGGAACGGCAAAGCCAGACATAAAGCGCTCAGGAGCACCGCCTTCGAGCGGGCAGCGCCAAATCTCACCCGCCGCGATCTGCGGGAAATACAGCTTGCCATCAGGTCCAACCGAAAGTGCATTGGGCAGTGGCAGGTTCTCGGCTATTACCCGCGGCTCTCGACCGTCCGGATACAGCTCAAACAGGCGTCCGCCGGGTCGGCACTCATCCATGAACAAGCGGTCCTGATAGGCGGTGATGCCGTTTGCCGCGGGTACATTATCCGCGATGACTCGGACCTCACCACTCGGTGTACGGGCGCTGACCCGCGCGCTCATCACCTCGGTCACATACATGACATCGTGCGAATCAAAGGCGATGTCATCCGGCGCCACAATAGGCCCCCCAACCGGCGAAATCGTTTCACACGCACCACTGCCAGTATCGACCGCGCTCACCTGGCTGCCAAACGCCTGGACCACGTAGAGTTTCCCGTCCGAACCCATACGCATCCCGTTCGCCCCGAACAATCCGCTGGGCGATGAGAGCCGCGCTAACTGCCAGCCGGCTGCGGCCTGGGGCTGTGTGTTTTCTCCGTACCGATTCATATTCTCCTCCTTCGATCTCTGTTATTGTCCTTTGAATACTGGTTTTCTCCGCTCTCGCCAAGCTTTATGGGCCTCCTGACTATCCTCGGTCTGACCGAGCAGCATGAATCGATAGATGTCGGTCTGAGCCGCCTCTTTGAGCGAGGCGATATCAAGTCCTTTATTCAACGACTCTTTGGCCATGCGCACAGCAAGCGGCGGCAGGGCAGCGAGCCGACGGGCATAGTCTTGCGCCAAGGGTCTGAGTTCCGGGAGCGGCACGACTTTGTTGACCAACCCGACTCGGTAGGCTTCCTGCGCGTTAATACGTTCTCCAAGCAACACCATTTCCATCGCTTTTCCACGTCCGACATAGCGTGCGAGTCGAACCGCTCCACCATAGGCCGGCAAAATGCCGAGCGGGACTTGGGGCAGGCCGAGTTCGGCGTTGTCCGAGGCAAGCAGAATATCGCAGCACAGCGTAATCAGACAGCCGATCCCAACTGCAAATCCGTTAATCGCAGCAACCACGGGCTTGGGATAGTCAGCGACCGCATTGAATACGGGGAAGCCTTTTGGCGAGACAGAGGCCAGATGCGCGCCAACGGTGGTGACCTTGTGGGTCTTGGCGTTGCCCAGGTCTGCACCGGCAGAAAACGCCTTGTCTCCGGTCCCGGTCAGAATGGTGACCAAGACTTCCGGGTCGTCTTCCATCGTGCCGAAGACATCGATGATCTCTTCCGACACCTGGGTGGTCCACGCGTTGCGCTTCTCGGGACGATTAATCGTGACGGTCGCGATACTGTCCTGTTTTTCGTAGAGCAGCGTTTCGTATGACATGGACGACCCTCCTGTGTGCTATGAGATTACTGCGGCTACTGGCCAAACAAAAATGGGGCGGCTCACCAGCCACCCCTGCTATTGTCTCGACCCGGTATCGGGAAAAGACGGTCTTATTCCTTGCTAATTCGCGCCATTTTGCTGGCGTAATCCCGCACCCGCTGCCAGTCGTACTCGCGGTAGAGCTGCATCTTTTCGGCTTCCATGGAACCTTCAGCGTGCAAAGCCAGCACCGCGTTATACCCACCAAAGTCCGAGGTGGTGATGTCCTGAATCAGGTTAATCACCTGGAGCCGTTCCTTGCCCGACGTGCCCTTCTTGCCTTTCAGGTATTTCTCGACCAACGGTCCGGTCTCCTCGCTCCGCAGATCTTCCACCGCCGGAGCGGTCACCAGAATGCCACCGGCCAAGTCCTGGACGTGCGACAGGGCCTGGTGGAAATCGGCCGCAAAATGATGCTTAGCAATATTCACGGTCGGAGGGTCGGGGATGACCATGTCGAAGTCGGTCTCGCGTGCCTTCATACACGCCATATGGGTCAGCGAGCGGGTGGTTTCGGCATAGCTGGCCAGCCAGAACAGTTTTTCTTTGACATGGGCGGCTCTTTCAATGCCGTTGTATTCGGCCATCAGACGCCCGGCGCCGGCCAAGAGATCAAGGAAAGGCAATTTATACGAAATCGCGGTCAGACGATGATACTCAACAAACGACAGCGCCAAGGGACCGGCAAACTGCCATTCGCCCTGTAAGAAAATCCGTTCGTTGGGCACGAACACGTCATCAAAAATGGTCAGCGTTTCGGTCATTTTCACACCCGAGCTGACCGGATGATCGAAACTGTTGCGCTGCGTGTACGAGCCATAGCCGCTCATCAACAGCTTGAGCCCTGGAGTATCCAGCGGAATGGCAAAGGAGACCGCATAGTCCTTGTCCTCTTCGCCCATGGCCCGTGTAGGTAGGACGATCATCTCGTTGACGTGGGTGGTATTTGAGGTGTGGACCTTGGCCCCACGCACCACAATACCGTCGTCCCGCTCTTCTACAATGCGCAGATACGAATCCGGGTCTTCCTGTTCCGAGGGACGCAAGGCGCGGTCGCCTTTGGTATCGGTCTGGGCCAGGGCAAAGCTAACGTCTTCAGTGCAACAGTAATCATAAAAGGCTTTAACCCGTTGATAGTAGGAGGTCCCGCAGGCTTCATCTATTTTCTGAGAGGTCCGCAACAGGCCAAATAGCGCATCACTGCCGACCACTTTCGCCAGCACGACCAGCGTCCCACCTTCCCGGCAGGCGGTCTCGATCAGCTCGCTCCGTTTGAGCAGTTGTTCGGCGTTCTGCGGCGGTAGAAAATAGCGGCTCATCTCTTCGCCGGTCTCGGGGTTACGGACCACGGCCAGCTCCCGATACTGCGGGTCGTGCATGAGCCGATAGTCGGTCGCCTCATGATCGATGGCAGTCTGAATGAGCGGATGCCCGGTCACATCGGAGATGCGCTGGCCTCGAAAATAGACCTGCCGGTCGTCCTTCAAGCTGTCTTGATATTGCTCAACCGTACGTAGCGGCATAGGATAGTCCTCGCTTTCGAAATTTCTCTCTTGTCATAATCGTGATGCATCCAAAGCTCAAGGAGGCCGTTCGGCTTTTTAACCGTCGAGAATACTTTGACAGCCACCAAGTGCTCGAAGAGGTTTGGCAGGAAGCTGACGCTACGGACAAAACATTTTACGAAGCCTTGATTCGCTTGGCCACGGGCCTCCATATGCGCTTCAATCGGGGCGGCTCACAGGGCGCGATTAATCTGTTGACCCAAGCCCTCATGCGGCTTGAAGACTTTCGTCCGACTTCACACGGGATTGACGTTGCCCGACTGTACCGGGACATCGATACCCATGTCGCAGACCTCAAGACGGAGGACAAACCCAAGGTGGGTTTTTTCGAGCGCTGGAAAGTTCCCCGGATTTACCTCACGGACTGAACTCAGCGTCGGAGCTGATCGATCGAATACGTCCCGGCCGTAGGCTCTAACTCGACCTCGAACGATTCCATAACCCGCGCTACCATGCCGTAGAAACCAATGGCCAGGGTCAACTCGACCATCTGCCGCGGCCCCAAATCCTTCTCCAGTGCCGCGAAAGTCTCAGCCGACGCTTTGACCTCCTGCGTGACTTCATCGGTAAAACGGATCACATTCTTTTCCACTTCGGTAAAAGCGTCCGAGTCGACCCCTTGAGGAAGGGCCTCTACCTGAGCGTCCGTGACCCCCGTCTCTTTGGCGAGGGGCACATGCTGGGTCCACTCATAGTTGGCCCCGGTCAGATGCGCCACGCGCAGGATGGCCAACTCACGCAGATGGTCGTCCAGCTCTTGTTTCGTCAGAATAGACTGGCCAAAAACGAGTAGCGGTATGGCATTCGTCGGTGCGTTCAGAAACATCTTCATGATATTGAGCGGCGGGAGCTTTTCCGCTGCTGTACGGACTTTTTCCGGTAAATCTTCAAGATTGGGATAGGGGATACGAGCCATGCTTCCTCCTTGGTGTCAGTATCAAACAGGCACCGACCCTAACGCGCACAGCCGACCGAAGTCAATGCGCGCGCCCGTTGCTCCCTTTCGACCTAGCGACAATCTCTGTTACACTCCGGCCTCCTATTAAGGAGTACCCACAGTCATGGACATCCCCATCACGCGTATTCAGCAGCCCAAACCCAAACCGCCTGATGACAAACTCGGGTTTGGCCAAATTTTTACCGATCATATGTTTCTTCTGGACGGTATTGCCGATTCGGGTTGGTCCAACCCGCGTATCGTACCGTATGGGCCCCTGTCGCTGGAACCGGCTACCGTCGGCCTCCACTACGCCCAGGCCATCTTTGAGGGACTTAAGGCCTATCGTTCGCCGGACGACAGGATTTTTCTCTTTCGACCAGATCGTAACATCGACCGTTTTAATCGCTCTGCCGTCCGGCTGTGCGTCCCGCCGATTGACCCGGAGCTCTTTCTCTCGGCGCTCAAGCAGTTGGTGAAACTGGACCAGAACTGGGTGCCGCATGCGCCCGGCACCTCCCTGTATATCCGGCCGGTTGCTTTTGCCTGCGACCCCGACCTACGGGTACGACCGTCTCACACCTATCAATTCTTTATTATTCTCTCGCCGGTCGCCGCCTATTATGCCGAAGGCTTCAAACCGCTCCGCATCCGGGTGGAGGACCGCTATGTACGGGCCGTGCGGGGCGGAACCGGGGCCGCGAAAACGGCGGGGAATTATGCCGGTAGTTTATTCGCCGGCGAAGAAGCCCATAAAGACGGTTTTGCCCAAGTGTTGTGGCTTGACGGCGTCGAACAGCAATATATCGAAGAAGTCGGCTCCATGAATATCGCCTTTGTGCTCGGCGATGAGCTCGTCACCCCACCGGTCACGGGGACTATTCTCGAAGGTGTGACCCGCGCCTCCGTGCTCCAACTCGCCCAGGACTTTGGGATGCAGGTGGCAGAGCGACCCATTACCATCACTGAAGTCCTGACCGCGGCACGAAATGGACTGTTGCGCGAGGTGTTCGGTGCCGGAACCGCGGCCGTTATCTCGCCGGTCAGCGAGCTGTCGTATAAAGACGAGACGGTTGTCATCAATAACGGCCAGGTCGGCCCGTTGTCCCAACGCCTGTTTGACGAGTTGTCCGCCATCCAGCGCGGCCTGAAGCCCGACCGCCACCGCTGGATGGTAGAGGTTGATTCCTCACAATAAGGCGCGCCAACTGTTGCTTGCCGCCAGCTTCCTGCGCTACTGTCGAGAACGGCTGGGGGCTCTGCATGATGGAATTTGGCGTTACCTATACCGCGGACAAAAATTTTGCCGATGTCCTGTGGGGAGTCAAACGAGCGGAAGAGCTGGGGTTCAGCTTTGTCGGCATCCCCGACACACCGTATCAATCGATGGATGTCTACCCGTATCTGGCGGCCTGTGCCTTGCAGACCTCTCGCATTAAGCTCGGCCCCTATATTACCAATCCGCTCACGCGTCACCCCAGTATTACCGCCAGCGCGATGGCCACCATTCAGGTCATGTCGAGCGGACGTGCCTTTCTCGCCATGGGACGGGGGAATAGTGCGGTCAAGCAGTTAGGTTGGAAACCCGCCTCGTGGAAACAGTACAGGCGGGCGGTGCCCGATATCCGCCGCTGGATGCGAGGTGAGGCCGTAGACGTTGAGGGCTCGCCGGTCCCGTTACGATTGGAATTCACGGAGGGTGAAATCCCGATTTCTCTGGGAGTCTGGGGCCCACGGGGGGCTCAGGTCGCAGGGGAATTGGCGGATTGCGCAACAACCGAGTGCGCTGAGGTTGGCGCCGTCGCATGGTTTGCCGAGAAAACGCAAAAAGCAGCCCAGGCAGCGGGCCGCGGGCCGCTCGACTTTGAGGTGAGTTCGGCAACCTTTGTCTCTGACGACATCCACAAGGCCAGAGAGATATGCCGCTGGGAGCCCGATATCCTCACCAGCCTGCTTTGGGGCCTGGTCCAAACCTGTCCCCCTGAAGAGCTGCCCGCCTCACTGATGAAAGGCTTCGAGACGCTCATAGAGGATAAGTCATCCTGGCAAAAGTACGATTGGGACGGCCATAGAATAGATATTGTTGGGTTTGAGGCGGCCATGGCCGATGAGGGGCACCGGAAGCTGCTGACGGACGAGATGGTGGATCGCTTCTGTGTGTTAGGTAGTGTTGAGGCCTGCGTTGAAAAACTGCGCGTGTTGGAAAGCGTGGGAGTCAACCGGTTTTGCGCCTATCTTTTTGGGCTGGACCGGGAAGAGTTGGACCGACAGTTACGTGCCTATGCGGAACGCATCATGCCACACTTTCAGTAGGCACTGTGGACCTAAGCAGCAAAGGGGGATGCTGATGAAAATCATTGATGGCGACAGTCACTTCATGGAGCCCCTGGATTTATACGAACGGTATATTGAACCAGCCTACCGGGAGCGGGCCATGCGGGTTGAGACCGACCCGGCTAGCGGTAATCGCAAGCTCCTCGTCGATAGCAGACCCATGCAGATTCTCGATGTTGAGCAAGCTCTAGGCATCGCCGTCGCCTATGGCCAAAAAGAAGCGGGCCAGGACATCGACAGCTTTGACCGCTACTTGGCCTTTAGCGCGGACTGGCAGGATATGGACAAACGGGTTGGTTTTCTTGATGAAGAAGGCATGGATTGCCAGGTAATTTACCCCACCCTGGGTCTGTATTGGGAAGGGGAAGTTGATGATCCGCTCCTTGCCGATGCGCTGTGCCGGGCGTACAACACCTGGGCCTTTGAGCTGTGTGCCTCCCATAAGGACCGGCTGTTCCCCGCAGCCCATATTTCTCTGCGTGACGCGCACCTGGCGGCACGGGAGATGGAGCGGGTGGCCAAGCTGGGGTGTCGCACAGCGTTTATCGGAGCGGCGCCCATAGAGGGCAGGAGCCTGGGGCATCCGGACTTTGATCCGGCCTGGGCCGCGGCCCAGGACCTCAATCTCGGCATTGCCCTTCATCTGGTGGTCCATCCCGACTACAGCGGGAGTCAGTGGTACCGCGACCGGGACCCCAGATTCATGTACGTCTCCATGAAGGTCGTTGAAGACCCGCGTCATGCCCTCACGACTATGCTGTACGACGGTGTGTTTGAACGTTTTCCTCAGCTTCGCGTAGCAACGGTTGAAGCCAGAGCCGGCTGGGTGGGCGAGTGGCTGGAGCTGTT
Organism: uncultured Binatia bacterium (SeqCode); assembly: GCA_965243855.1. Classification (GTDB taxonomy): domain Bacteria; phylum Desulfobacterota; class Binatia; order Bin18; family Bin18; genus Bin18. The sequence goes on from CBDEWE010000003.1 coordinate 2,955,609, forward strand.
TGATTATCGCTATAAGTATATGGGCCACACTTCCCAGATGAAGCGTCCAGCCAGCGAGTATTTTGCGCGCAATATCTGGATTAATGGGGACCCGGAAGAGAAGATGTTTCCGCTGATTGTGCGGTTTGCCGGCGATGATCGGTTTTTCACCGGCTCCGACTATCCCCACGCCGAGGGATTTGTTCACCCGGTACAAAAGGTGCGGACGTTACTTTCCGATCTGCCAGCCACATCCGTTGACAAGATCCTTGGTGCCAATGCGAGCAAGTTCTACGGTATCTAAATAGGGTCGGAAGAGTGGTGAGGAACGAGGTCTTCTTGTTCCTCCAGTCTGTCTTAATCCAGGCCGTACGCGCAGTTCGCTGGATGACGGCGAAGTCCTCTTCGGGTGAGTCAGGGCGACGTGGCCGGCGCAATGACGAAAACGGGCCGGACTTGAACGCGCGGGATGGGGCAGATACAACGCAGGGACAATTTTTCAGGAAAGGGAGAAAGACCGATGGATGCAGATGCCAAGAAAACAGCTCTACGCATGATCCCCTACGGCCTGTACGTGCTGACCGCGGAAAAAGACGGCGAGATCGCCGCAGCAACCGTAAACTGGGTGACTCAGACCGCCTTTGAGCCACCGCTGGTTGTGGTTGGCGTCAAGGCCGACGCCAGCGCGCACGATGTCATCAAGAAAGCCGGCTCGTTTGCCCTCAACATCCTGGGCAAAGGACAGCAGGGCCCGGCCTTCGCCTTTTTCAAGCCCGTTGAAAAAGACGGCAACACAATCAATGGTGAGGCATACAGCGCGGGCAGTACCGGCGCGCCAGTGCTCGAAAGCGTCCCGGCCTATGTCGAGTGCTCGTTGGAGCAAACCGTCGAGAACGGCGACCACTCTATTTTTGTTGGAAAAGTGGTGAATGCGGTTGTCCAGAAGCAGCCCGAAGGACGCGCAGACCTAGCGACGCTGCACATGGCCGACCTGGGAGACAAGGTCTTCTACGGCGGCTAAAAGAATCCTGTTACTGGCTGACAGCCCCGGTGTCGCCCTTCCGGTCTGACACCGGGGCTTTTTTGTGCCTGAGCCGCTCCGTACTAACCTTGCGGTCTGTAGAGGAATTTGTTTAATTCGCCGATATTTCCAACACAGGAGGACAGCATGGCCGATTTTGTCAAAGTGGCCTCAACGAGTGATATCCCCGAAGGCGAAGGCCGATGTTTTGAAGTCAATGACCAGCAAGTCGCCGTTTTCAATGTCGATGGTACCTTCTACGCCCTGGACAATGTGTGCCCGCACCAGGGTGGTCCATTAGGCGAAGGCGAATTAGACGGCAATATGGTCACCTGCCCGTGGCACGCCTGGGATTTCGATGTCACGACCGGAGCAAACAGTGAAGACCCGGACGAAAAACAAGACACCTATGAAGTCAAAGTGGACGGCGACAACGTTCTAGTCGCTGTATGAATAAAGAGTAAACGTGTCCAGCATCTCATGTGTATTGGAGGACACGTTTACTCTTTCAACCCGTATGACACTCTTTGAACGCATGCAAGCAGAAGACCACGAACAGGTGGTCTTCTGCACGGACCGCAACGCTGGCCTCACCGCCCTGATTGCCATCCACGATACAACCCTAGGTCCCGCCCTGGGTGGCATCCGTATGCGGGCGTATGCCAGTGAGGATGACGCGGTAACGGATGTTCTGCGCCTCTCCCAGGCCATGACCTATAAAGCCTCCTTGGCCAGTCTGGAGTATGGCGGCGGCAAAGCGGTTGTCATCGCCCCAGAGACACCTCTCAACAGAGAGATAGTGTTTCGCGCACTGGGCCGCGCCATAGAGTCTTTGGCGGGCCGCTATATGCCAACCGAAGACATGGGCACGACGACCGCAGACATTGAACACGTCCGGGCAGAGAGTCGGTTCGGGGTCGGACGGGTGGAAGTGTTTGGCGGCGGTGGCGACCCCTCCCCCATGACCGCCTGGGGAATCTTCTGTGGCTTGCGGGCGTGTCTCGAAGAAACGGACGGCAAGGCCGAATTTCAGGGCTTGACCGTAGCCCTGCCCGGTCTGGGAAAAGTCGGCTACTCCCTAGCCCAATACCTCCACCAAGCCGGAGCGCGGCTGATAGTCGCGGATGTGGATGCAGCCCGGGCTGATAAGGCCCAGACCGAACTCAGCGCCGGGGTTGTCGATCCGGCCGATATTCTGACCCAGCAGTGCGACATCCTCGCCCCCTGTGCCGCGGGTGGTATTTTCAATCCAGAGACGATTCCCCAGCTCCGGTGCCGGATTATCGGCGGTGGGGCCAACAATCAATTACTCGCCGAGGAAGACGGAGACGCGCTTCACGCGCGCGGCATTCTGTATGCGCCGGACTTTGCGATTAACGCTGGTGGGCTGATTAACGTTGCAGACGAGTTGGGTCCCGGCGGCTATCGTCGTGAGCGGGCCAAGGCTAAGACCGAACAGATTTACTCCACCCTAAAAACGCTTTTTGTCCAAGCCAAGCAGCGAGACATCCCACCCCACCGTTTGGCCGTCACCCTGGCCCAGGAACGTATTCAGGCTGTACGGAATTTGCGCCGTCTGAATGCGGCGTCATGAAGGGCCATTTTCGATCTTTCCTCACAAATCCCTCTTTGCTATAGCCTCCTTACTATGAAAAGCGCATTGTCCGCCTGGCTTGAAAGCCAGAGTATATCGCTCATTGATGATCGCGGCGTTGAGCTGCCGAACGCCTTTGCCGACTCGCAAGACGAATACGCGGTCGTGTGCGAAAGGGCTGGGCTGATCGACCTGTCCTTTCGCACCCAGGTGAAATTCACGGGAGAGGATCGGATCGATTTTCTGCAGGGCATGTTGTCAAACGATGTCAAAGCTCTGCGACCCGGCGATGGCTGTCCGGCAACGCTGCTGACAGAGCAGGGGCGGATTGTGGCGGATTTACGTGTCTATGCAGAGGAGTCGGCAATCCTCCTCGACCTGGATGCCCGTATCAAGGAGAAGACGATTGAAGCCCTCGACCGTTTTATCATTGCCGACGATGTGGAGATCGAAGACCTGAGCGCCCGCCGGGTCACTCTTGCGGTCCAGGGTCCGACCGCGGCAGAGGTCCTGACGGCCGCCGGTCTCTCTTCCTTGCCGGAGCGAAAATTACAGCACCGGGACGCAACGATTGCAGAGGTTCAGGTCCGGGTGATTCGCTCCGACCAGACCGGCAAGAGTGGCTATGAGTTTCACGTTCCCAGTGACCGGGTAGCCGTCGTCTGGCAGGCTCTCGCCCAACTGGACGGGCTGCTTCCCGTCGGCCACACAGCGCTGAATATGCTGCGTGTTGAGGCCGGCATTCCGTGGTATGGACTCGATATGGACGAGGACAGAATCGTGCTGGAAGTCGGCCTCGACCGAGCCATTAGTTTTAATAAGGGCTGTTATCTGGGCCAGGAAGTCGTCGAGCGGGCGTCGGCGCGTGGACACATGAATCGTCTGCTCATCGGGTTTCTGTTGCAAGATGAAGGACAGGATGCATTACCGACACGAGGCGACCGACTTTTGAAGGACGACAAGGAAGTCGGCTGGCTGACCAGTGTCACCACTTCCCCAACCCTGGGCCGGCCGATTGCTCTGGGCTATGTCCGGCGCGAACATGGCGAGCCAGGCACCCGGCTGCGGATTGACAGGCCGGATATGGACATGATAGCCGAAGTGGTCAAGTTACCATTTCTACAGTAGATATTACTTGTAGAGGCATATCACGACAGGAGGGATCAATGGCACAACTGGGTAAACGCTATATGTGTGAAGAGTGCGGGGCTGAGGTACTCTGCAACAAGCCGGGCGACGGCGCACTCAACTGCTGCGAGAAAGAAATGCCGCTCAAGGAAGCCAAGCCGCTTCCGTCGTCTGACTAATAACAGTCCGTTATAAACAGTACAAAGGACAGTGAGGAGCGAGGGAAACCTCGCTCTTTCTCTTTTTGGCTGGGGGCTATGTCTTCCGTACCCCACACCGCGGACCTGCTGCTCTACGGTGGGCATGTTCTCACCTTTAATCCGGACCGGCCTGAAGCCCAGGCCGTTGCTATTACGGCGGGAAAAATCCTCGCGGTCGGCACTGAGCAGGAACTGCGCGCCTTTGTCTCATCCAAAACACAGACCATACCGTGTGCCGGGAGAACGGTACTGCCGGGCTTCATCGACCCCCATCTGCATCTCTTTGCCTGGGCGAGTCGCTACTGCGGGGCAGACCTGAGTGCAGCCCGGTCGATTGCTGAAATCCAGTCTCAACTCCAGGCACGCCTGGAGGCTCTCGGCTCGCAAGACTGGCTGCGCGGTTATGGCTATGACGAGTTCTTTCTTCATGAGAAACGCCATCCGAATCGACACGACCTTGACGCCATCTCGACCGAGCAGCCTATCATCCTGCGTCATCGGACCGGCCATGCTGCCGTTCTGAATGGCGAAGCGCTCCGGCAAGTCGGCATCCACGCCCAGTTTACTCCTCCGAGCGGCGGAAACGTCGAACGCGACGCCAGCGGAGAACCAACGGGCGTGGTCTACGAATTGGAGTCGTTTCTACGAACTGTCATACCTCCACTCCCGGCACAGGAATTTCAGGCCGGATTACAACAGGTCAACAACGAATTACTCAGAAGCGGGGTCTGTTCGTTTCACGACGCCAGCGCCAGCAATACGCTTGAGGCTCTCGGACGCTTCGCCGCCTTACGAGCCAACGGCATCATACGTCCCCATGCAACCGTTATGGTCGGGGCTGAGGCGTTCTCTCAGGTGCGAGAGGCTGGCCTCACCGCCTTTGACCGGTCCGGCCAAGTTCGGCTTGGCAGTATTAAAATCATGCTGCATGAAAGCGGAGGCGAGTTGTATCCCGCGCCGGACGACCTGGCTGAAATGGTCTGGCAGGTGCATCGCCACGGGTTTCAGGTCGCCATCCATGCGGTTGAAGAAGCCCCCGTCTGCGCGGCCCTCGAAGCGATTCAGCAGGCGCTAGAACGGTTGCCTCGCTACGATCATCGTCATCGGATTGAACACTGCACACTCTGTCCTCCACCGTTTCTCGACACCCTGGCCGAGACAGGCTGTGCGGTGGTGATGCAGCCGGGCTTTCTGCATTTTTATGGCGATAAATATGCAGCAGAAGTTGATACAGATGTGCACGATTGGCTGTACCGGGCAAAAAGCCTCCGGGATCACAACATTTCCGTTGTCGGCAGCTCAGATTGTCCGATCGCTCCACAGGCCCCATTGGTGGCGATTCAGGCTGCCGTTACGCGCCAGTCCCACACTGGAATGGTTCTCAATCCCGCCGAACGTTTGTCCTGTCTTGAAGCGCTCAGTCTTTTCACTCAAGCAGGAGCCTGGGTGGGGTTTGAGGAAGATCAGACCGGCAGCATCAGCCCTGGTATGCGTGCGGATGTGGTTATCCTCGACGGTGACCTGACGGGGCTCCCGGCTGAAGCGCTCAGCTGGGTAAACGTCCAGACAACAATCATTGACGGCCAGATTGTCTATTCGGCATAAAGAGTAAACGTGTCCAGCATCTCATGCTATATTGGAGGACATGTTTACTCTTTAAAGAACACGTATGCCTTCTCCCGCAGTCCTGTACGAAAAAGACGGCAGTGTCGCCGTTGTCAGCCTCAACCGGCCTGACATGCTCAACGCTTATAATGTGGAGATGCGGGACGATTTGCACGAAATTCTTCAGGCCGTCCGGGACGACCCTGAGGTCCGGGTCATGATCCTGCGCGGAGAAGGTCCGGCCTTTTCGACCGGCGGAGATGTTTCAGAATTCGGCTCAGCGCCCTCTCCGGTACGGGCTCGTGAGGTGCGCTGGCAACGGGATAACTGGGGGCTGATGTTGCGCCTGCCTCAGCCGACCATTGCAGCGGTCCACGGCTATACCGTCGGCGGCGGGATGGAAATGGCGCTGCTGTGTGATTTGTGTATTGCCGCGGACGATACGGTCTTTTTTCTACCGGAAACCGGTCTGGGCATGATCCCTGGGGTAGGCGGGACGCAGACCGCACCCCGTGCCATCGGGCTGGGTCGCGCCCTAGATATGGTACTCACCGGAAAGCGGTTGAAGGCCGACCAAGCCCTCCAGATTGGCCTGGTAAATCAGGTGGTTCCCTTGGCTACCCTCTTGACTGAGGCCAAATCTCTGGCATACACACTGTCCCGTTGTAATCCAACAGTTGTAAGGCTGGCAAAACGGGCCGTCCGACAGGGCGCTGACCTAAATTTATCCGATGGCTTACGACTGGAACAAAATCTATTTGCACTGGTAAAGGAGCAGGCATGAATACGTCACAGTTCATCGGTATTCCGGGCATGATGTTTCCGGACCAAGAGGTCCTGGCTTTCGAAGGTAACCGGTTGACCTATGGAACACTGCTGGATCGGGTCAAACGGCTGGCCAGCAGTTTGCGCGACCAAGGAATTCAGGCGGGTGATCGTGTGGCGATCTTGCAGACAAACTGCAATCAGTACATCGAGGCCTATTATGCCACAGCGATGCTGGGTGCGACTTTTGTGCCGCTGAACTATCGGGCCAAGCCCCCGGAATTGGAATATATGATTACCGCGGCAGAGAGCAAAATTCTGTTTGTGGGCGATCGCTATATCGACCTGATCAATAGCCTCAAGCCCAATCTCGGCTGCGTGGAGAAGTATGTCACAATCGAAGCGCGGCATGACGATATGCTGTACTACGATGACTTTATTGAGCAGGGTTCGCCGGATATCGAGGAGGCCGAGGTGGATGAGGGCGACCTGTCCATCCTGATGTATACCAGCGGCACGACGTCTTTGCCCAAGGGCGTGATGCTGACCTACGGCGGGTTCACCAACTATGTCATCGGCACCGTCGAGATGGCGGACGGGACCCCACGCGGCACCTCACTGCTGTGCGCGCCGCTCTACCATATTGCCGGCACGATGAACATCATGACCGCGCTGTGGAACGGCCGAAAGATCGCCATCCTGCGTCAGTTCGATACCCAGGAGTGGTTGAAGGCCGTCCAGAACGAACAGGTGACCCACGCCTTTGTCGTGCCCACGATGCTGAAACAACTCATCGATCATCCCGAGTTCTCGAACTATGATCTGTCGAGTTTGCAAAACGTCTCCTATGGCGGCGCGCCCATGGCCTTCCCCGTCATTCGTAAGGCCATTGATATGTTCCCGGATTCGACCGGTTTTGTGAATGCCTTTGGCCAGACCGAAACCAACTCGACCCTGACCGTCCTTGGACCGGACGATCATAAGCTGAACGGCACGCCGGAAGAGGTTGAGCGCAATCTGAAGCGTCTGACCTCGGTCGGCAAACCCCTGCCCGACGTGGAAGTCCAGGTTCTTGATGACGATAATAAAGAGATGCCGGCCAATGAGATCGGTGAGGTTGTCATTCGCACCCCGCGCGTAATGAAGGGCTACGCCAATCAGGAAAGCGCAACCGCCGCCCTGTTGGATGAAAACGGCTGGCTGCATACTCGCGACATGGGTTATATCGACGAAGACGGCTATGTCTATCTGGTTGGCCGCAAGGACGACATCATCATTCGTGGCGGTGAAAACATTGCACCGGCTGAAATCGAAGCGGTCCTGCACGCCCATCCGGCAGTCGACGAGGCGGCCATTATCGGTGTGCCTGACGTCGATTGGGGACAAAAGATCGTGGCCTTTGTCGCCCTCAAGCCAGGCCAGACAGCTACCGCGGACGAAGTTGGCGACTTCTGTAAGGAACGGCTGGCCAGCTTCAAGAAACCAGGGGAGATCAATTTCCTGGACGAGTTGCCGAAGAACCCGTTAGGCAAAGTCCTCAAGAAAGAGCTGAAAGCGCAGTACGAATAGTAAGCAGGGGCGTCCTTTTGGACGCCCTTTCTGTTAAGGTTTGGGTGTGTCCGATCTGGTGTATGAGATTCAAGGGAAAGTGGCTTGGCTGCGCTTGTCGTGTCCGGGTCAGGGCAATCGGCTCACGCCCAGGATGGATCAGGAGATAGCAGCCGTCTGCCAGGCCATCGAGGAGGACGAGCCGGTCGAAATCGCTGTCCTGACCGGCTCGGCCCACAGCTTTTGTGAGGGCCTGACACCAACGGCTAACACCGCGCAGAGAATTCGTGAGCAGTTCGGTTCCATCCAGTGCGTCGAGGCGCTTGCGGCCATCACAAAACCGACGCTGGCGGTTCTCAATGGCAACGCGTTCGGACTCGGGCTGGAGTTGGCCCTCGCCTGCGACCTCCGTCTGGCCGTTTCGACGGCCCGGTTCAGCCTCCCCCAGGTTACCGAGCAGATGATTCCTTTTGGCGGAGGGACGCAGCGCCTGCCGCGTGTAGTCGGACAGGCCAAGGCGTTGGAGATCATCCTCACCGGCGAACAGCTTGACGCCACTGAGGCGTATCGTATCGGACTGGTCAACGAAGTGATTACCGCGGACGATCTTTTGACCCGTGTTGACGAGGTCCTGTCCGGTCTGTTAGGGAAAGGCCCTGTCGCTTTGCGACTCGGTAAAGAGGCGGTATATAAAGCAATGGACCTGACGCTCGACCAGGGGGTGCGGTTGGAAGAAGACCTGTATGTCCTTCTCCAGACAACACAGGATCGGGCCGAGGGCGTGGAATCTTTCTTAGCCAAGCGGAAACCTCGATTTACCGGACGCTAAGAGAAAAACAGGAGGCAACAGTATGGCAACCCAACTCGGGAAAATGTATCTGTGTGGAAGCTGCGGTGTGCAGGTCATCGTAACCAAAGGTGGCGATGGCCCACTCAAGTGCTGCGGTGCTGAGATGCAGAAAAAATAGTCTCTCGTGTGCAGTTCTCAGGGAGAGCAACGGACAGGGAGCACGATTGCACTCTCGATACAGGGCACCGCTTGCAGGGTGCCCTTTTTTTTATCACGACGCCCAGAAGCGACCTTGCAAGACCGCTAGGCACTCAGATAGCATGGCCTGCACTGCTCAGGGTCATGACAAACAACCGCTCGCATGAATCCCGAGTGAAGCGTGGAGGTTGACAGCCATGCCGGCCCCTATTTCTGCCGATGAAATACAGTCCCGCATTGTCGCGGCCCTACCTGACGCGCAGGTGCACATTCGCGATTACACTGGTGGTGGGGATCACTACGAAGCCGTTGTCGTGTCCGCGGCGTTCGACGGCAAGAATGCCGTCGCCCGGCACCGACTGGTGTATGGCGCCCTCCAGGACGCCATGGTTGAACGCATTCATGCCTTAGCCCTCAAGACTATGACCCCACAAGAATTTGAGGCCGATGCCCGGCAGTCCGGCTTGGTGAATATCGAAACGCACAAATCATAAGCTACGAACCCACGAGGAGGAAAAAATGGCAGACGGCGTACACGCGCATATTGACGAGACTGTGAAGAACAACAAAGTCCTCATCTATATGAAGGGCAATCGAACCTTCCCGATGTGCGGCTTCTCAGCCGCAACCATTCAGATTTTTGACTCTTTGGGTATGCCGTACGAGACCGTCGACGTATTGCAGGACCCTGCCGTACGCGACGGCATCAAGCGCTATTCAAACTGGCCGACCATTCCGCAGGTGTATGTGAACGGCGAATTTATCGGTGGCTGCGACATCATCCAGGAAATGCACAGCCGCGGCGAGCTTGAGCCCATCGTGCGGGCTGCCCTCGAAGGCTAAGCCAAAAACCTCTCCTGGCGGTACATGCCGCTAGGAGAGGAAAACGCAACGCGCTATAAGATCGTCCTGTACCATTCCGAGGCAGGTTATAGTGTTTCCCTGTCTTGGTCTGCTGGTTGTAAGGCGAAACCGTTACCCTCCTCCCCAATCGTTGTCGGTAATCCCGAGCAAGCCTGGACAAAGAAGATTGACAGCAAAGGCGTCCTCGGGTAGGGGCCTTTGGAATGCAAGCTGTTTGCATAAAAAGGAGAGTACAGAGAAGCCGGTTTTGTCCTGATCAGCATTCTTCAAGCTGAGATACTACCGAAAGAATGGCAGCCGCGTACCAACCCTCCGGGCGCTTTCTCTGCGTTTCATCCCTCATACTCTTGCTGACGGCCTCGCCGGCCACGGCTCTGGTTGAGTGGAGCACGACGGAGCTACATTTTCAGTACGGACATCTCGAAAACCCGTTCTCGGATGTCAACCAGGATGCCTTTGTCCTGACCGTGCAGAACGCCCTGGGCTGGAAATATGGCGAAAGCTTCTTTTTTGCCGACTTTATCGAGGACGTCGAGCACGACGGTTTCAACCACACTGAAATCTACGGCGAATGGTATCTGTCCCTGAGCCTAGGCAGGATTCTGAAGAAGGATTTGAAGGTCGGACCGATCAAGGATTTCTCTCTGATCGGTGGAGTCAACGGCAGCGTAGACGCCAAGGTCATCAAGTTCCTGCCCGGCCTGCGCGCATCCTGGGATTTGCCCGGCTTCGCCTTTCTGAATACCGACCTGACCGCTTACATCGATGCCAGCCGAGGTGTCTCGAACGGAGGCGCTCCAAAAGAGTCGGACAGCTTTATGTTCGACATCAACTGGGCCTATCCCTTCACTATCGGCAAGCTGTCCTTCTCCATCGAAGGCCATGCTGAATACATTCATTGCCGGACCAACGAGTTCGACGGTCGGGTCAGAAGCTGGTTTTTTACCCAGCCTCAGTTCCGCCTGGACCTCGGCAAACTGTTAAGGGAAGAGGCAAATCGACTTTTCATTGGTATGGAATACCAGTTCTGGCACCATAAACTGGGGACCAAGAACGACGAGAGCGTACCGCAGTTTCTGCTGGCCTGGCGCTTCTGAGGAACCGCTAGGGTCCAACGGCCACACCCCAGGGAATCTTCCCGACCGCAATCGTCTTGAGCAGCGTATCGGTGGTGGTATCGATCACCGCTACGCCGTCGGACCGACCCATGGTGGCGTAGAGTTTTTTACCGTTCGGGGTCAGGGCCGACCACCAGCAGCGCTTGCCGCCCAAGGCGATGGTCTTGGTCACCGTATTGGTAGCCGGGTCGATCACGCGTACATCGTTAGCCCGACCGTGGACGACATAGACCTTTGAGCCATCGGGCAGCACCGAGATGCCGACCGGGCGTTCGCCCATACTGAGCGTCTCGGTCACGGCCAGTTGTTCGACATCGACCACCGAGACGGTATGCGTCCGCTCATTACTCACATAGGCGGTTTTCCCGTCCGGCATAAAGGCCACACCGCGCGGATTCTCGCCAACCTTGATCGAACTGAGGACTTTATAGGTCTGGGTGTCAACGACTGTCACGTCGTGCGAAGTCTCGTTCGGCACAAAGGCCAGCTTGCCATCGGGCGAGATCACTACGGTCTCCGGCTCTATACCGGCCTGAATCGTGGCAACAATCTCCTTGCTTGCCAGATCGACGACCCGCATCACGCCTTCGTTCTCATTCACGACAAACAGCAATTTTTCGTCGTTGCTGAGGTCAATGCCCTCGGGATCAATGCCAACCGGAAAGGTCTCCACGACCGTATTGGTTGCCGCATCAATGACCGAAATGTCATTAGAGTTGCCGTTGGCGGCATACACTCGCGAGCCGTCAGCCGAGACCAGCACTCCGCGCGGGCGGTCGCCGACCGGGACTTTGGCTACGACCTCGTCCGTTTGGGTGTCAATCACCCACACGTCGTTCGATTCCTCGTGCGTGACATAGGCGAACGGCTGGGCGAAGGCCGGAACAGAAAAAACCACAAAGCACAGGATCACATACGCATAGACACCCATAAGACAGTGACGAGATTTCATAACAGCTCCTTACTGATGAGCGGGCATAGCAGCGGACGTTGCCGCGTCCGACGTGGCGCCAGCGGCCGCTGCGTCTGCGCCCGATTCACACTTTGAGGCGGCCCGCACATAGGCCAGAATTTGCCAGATCATATCATCAGGCAGTTGTCCAGCAAAACCGACCATCTCCGTCTTGGGGACACCGTCGCTCACGACCTTGAACATTTCCGCGTCCGTTCCTGAACCATTGACCCAATCGCAGTCGAACAGATTCGGGCATTTGCCGTCCCGGTCGGCCTCCGCTTTTACATGGCAGTAGCCGGCACACACGGCCTGGAAGAGGAGATCGCCTTCGGCAATCGCCGCTTCATCGCCGGCAAAAGGGTTCTTCATTTCCTCATCAGCCAACCCACTCGTTGGGATACACATCAGCAGACCGGCCAACAGCACACCATACACTCGTCTCATGGACCTCCTCGTTTCTGTACGGCAAAGAGTGAACGTGCCCTTTACATCCCCAAAGCAAGGCTGAGCGCATTTACTCTTTTGCTCGGGAGAGTCGAAACATCTCCATGACGTCATAGGTTTTCTCAAAGGGGGGATAAAACGGTACGCCATACCGCTGCGCGATGGCCTTGAGTTCTCCGCTCCTTCTCAGCGTTGTCAGGGCCGCATCTAGTGCCGTGCGGAGCGCCTGGTCTTCTTCGCGCGTGGCAACATGCTCGTTCCAGCGCGCCACCGAGATCGGCTCGGCTGTGGCAAACGTCAGCTTCGTCCCAGGCTCCTGCTTTGCATACCAGCCCGCGGTCGGACCCCAGACAAAAGCTAACTCTGCGTCTCCCGTTGCCACGGCAGCCAGCGATTCCTCGGTTGAGAAAAACGTCTGCATCGAAATTTTAAGAGACTCCAGAATAAAGCTGGCAATCGTTTGGGCTTGGACCGCAACGACCTGGTGCTCAATATCGTGCAAGGACGCCGGCGTCTGCCCCTCGCGTCCCAGGAGCTCGAAAGCCGCCCCATAGTAAGCGTTGCCGACAGTCACGTTGCTGGCCTCGCGCACGGCATCTCGGCCGGGCACGCTCAAGATAGCGTCACATTCGTTTCGTGATAGTCGACGAAGCGGAAAGTCGCTCTCATCAACTTCGGTTATCCGCTCGTCATTTCTCACCCAGACAGGGACAAGCATCCGTCCCATGGTCCTGGCGACAGCCCGCGCCACATCGACGTCGAATCCACGCTCGTCATGCTGAGAAGAGAATGGCAGATTATTCCCCAGAAAGCAGACCCGGAGTTGCGCTCCCTCCGCCGCGAAGAGCGGCCCCGACAAGGCCAGGCAGAAGAGGCAACTGAGCGCGGGAACAACCGCGCTTCTCCTTCGTTTTCTCCACGCAGCCGCTCCAGTGGAGACCCAAGCGCTCAGCATCATACAGTACAGCAGCCTCACTCTTCGTCTACTCCGCGAATTTGTTCCGGCAGGGCAAATACGAGCAACGCGCTGCCCTTACTCGTCAGCGGCGGCTCACCAGCCAGGGTGACGGCCAAACCACCGCCGCCGCTGGGGATGGCCACATACTGCCGCCCCCCAGCCTTATAGGTAATGGGCTGGGCGCGCATGGATGAGCCTGTCTGAAATTGCCATAACAGCTCGCCGGTCGCGTCATCAAAGGCCAAGGCTAAGCCCTCAAGGTTACCGGAAAACACCAGACCACCGGCGGTCGCCAGGGCACCACCCATCATGGGATATTCATCTTGATAGCGCCATTTGATCTCGCCGGTGGAGGGGTCGATGGCCGACAAATGACCGTAGGATGAGCCATCATCGCCCTGGGTTTTTCCCGGTCCACCGCCCCAGAATGGGATGCCCTTGATAAAGATGGAGGTGGCCTTCTTCATCTGCCAGCAGCTCTCCACCACCGGCACATACATCAGCTTGGTCAGCGGGCTATAGGCCGCGGTGTACGAACCGTTTTTTCCGCCAACGGAACCGGGACAGATAAATTCCTTACCTTCAGCGGTAGGAACGAACTGAGGATCGACAATCGGCCGACCGGCCTCATCCAGCCCTTTTGACCAATTCAGCTTATCGACATATTGGGTGCCGTGCAGATATTTACCAGAGGTGCGGTCCAGGACATAGACATAGCCGTTTCGGTTGGGCTGGGCCAGGGCTTTGACCGTCTCCCCGCTACGTTCGACATTGACCAGGAACAGATCGGTGTTGCCGTCATAGTCCCAGATATCGTGAGGCGTGAACTGAAAATACCATTTGATCTCTCCCGTATCCGGGTCAAGGGCCAGTACGGAATCCGCGTAGAGGTTATCCCCCTTGCGGACATCGCCGTTCCAGTCCGGGGCGGTATTGCCCGTCGCCCAATACAGCAAATCCTCATCAGGGTCGTATGATCCCGTTACCCAGGTTGGGGCACCCCCGTGTTTCCAGGAGTCGCCGGCCCAGGTCTCGGAGCCCGGCTCACCGGCTTCCGGGATGGTGTAGCGACGCCACTTCCGTTCGCCCGTTTTGATGTCATAGGAATCAATATAGCCGCGGATGCCATATTCGCCCCCGGCAATACCGACAATCAGATTATCTCGGACGACCAGGGGAGCAACGGTCGCACTGAATCCGTCGCTATGGCGGTCCATTTCGGTGTTCCAGACAACGGCTCCGGTTTTGCGGTTCAGGGCAACCACATGGGCATCGAGCGTTGCCATAAAGATCAATTCTCCGGCAACGGCCGCCCCTTTATTCGACGGTCCGCAGCACACGCGCATATCGTCCGGCAGCTCGTGCTCATAGCGCCACAGCAACTCGCCCGTGACCGCATCCAGAGCAAAGAGGTGGTTATAGGCAGCAGTCAGATAGATGATCCCGTCGGCAACAATGGGCGAGGCCTGCATTTGGGCCGGGATACCGGTCTGGAACATCCAGGCCGCCTTCAGGTTTTTGATATTATCCCGGTTAATGTCCGTGAGTGGGCTGAATCGCCAACCGGCGTAATTGCCGCCGTACATCAGCCAATAGTTCGGATCGTCCGTACCCTGGAGCAGATGGTTCTGGGTGATGGATTGGAACGTATATCCGTGGAGGCCGCCGTTCGTGGCTGGGCTGGCTGTGGCGGGGGCGGCCGCCAGTTTTGCCGCTGGCTGATCTTTGGCGGGTTCAGACTGAGTATCCGCACGCCCACCGACCGCCTGAGCGTGGTAGGGGACGCCGAGCAGCGTCAGACAACACATCCCTATAAGAATTCCCTGTAACCAATATATGTGCATATACTTCCCTCCTTTACGTGTGAATTTCCACGTAAACCCTCGGTATAGCGCGGTCGAAAAGTACTTGCTTTTCGGTATCCGGTCAAGGAAGGCAACTAGAGGAATGACGGTCCTGTTTTGATCCGGAATACACTGAGTGCAGGCTGCTGTACTTCTCTGATACGAACGTCAGCAGCGCTGAAAAGCCCTCCGCCTTGTCTGTCCCAAAACTCTGCTATACACCCCCCCATAAGGCTGGAGAGAAGGAGTAATAGAGGACCATCATGAAGTATTATCCACACATCGACTGTGCCAGAGCCATCCTCCTACTACACTCGATTCTTCTTTTTAGCGCATGTGGCGGACAGGATAATAACGGTCAGACGGCGCAGCGCGCTCCAACCAAGCAGGAGACATCAGAACAGAAAGCGAGCCCGTCCCCGTCTGAGCTGCTTGCTCCCACACAAGCAGACCCGGACGGGTCGGGCGCTCTTGTCGGACGCGTGGTGTTTGACGGGGACATGCCACAGCCACAAGCCCTAACGGTCAGTAAGGATGTTGAAGTGTGTGGGAAGACAGAAAAATTTTCCGAATCCCTGCTCGTTGGGTCGGACAAGGGCATCAAAAACGCGGCGGTCTTCCTCCAGGCGGTTGCCGGCGGAAAATCGCTGTCACTACCGGCATCGAATCCCGTCATTGATCAGCTCGATTGCATCTACACGCCTCACGTCCTGCTCGTTCCGGTCGGCGCAACGGTGGATATCAAAAACAGTGACGGTATCTTGCACAACATTCATACCTATAGTGAGAAGAATCCGGCTTTTAATACGGCCCAGCCGAAGTTCAAAACCGTCGTCTCAAAGACCTTTGCCCAGCCGGAGATTATTCGCGTGACCTGTGATGTGCACGACTGGATGACCGCCTGGATTGTCGTGCAGGATCACCCCTATTACGCCCTCACCGACGCAACTGGGGCCTTTCGGCTCAGCGATGTTCCCGCAGGCGAGTACGAACTGAAGGTCTGGCACGAGGAGTTCGGAGAGCACTCTCGTTCGGTGTTAGTCATGGCGAATCAAGAGGCCTCTGTGGAAATCACGCTCGCCCGTGCTGGCTGAACAGAAACAGATAAGATATGGAGAATACCCTCGCGTCGCACGGGGAGAAGGCGCTGCGAGATAGGGTTCTATGCAGTTTCCTATACATTCGCTGTCGGTTTTTCGGATCGTCCTGCTTGTTGTAGTATTCCTCGCCGGGCTGTCGGCGGTGCAGTATCGCTCCGATGTGAGCGGGCGGGTGTGGCAGACCGGCAAAGCCGCGTGGTGGGATTATAAACTGCTCGACCTGGGGCTGACGGGCTGGGGTCATGCCCCCAAACAGCCGATTGCCTTCAGCCATGCGCTTCACGCCGGTGAGTATGGCCTGGACTGCCTGTACTGCCACAGTGCGGCCCGTGTCTCACCGGTGGCCCACGTTCCGCCGGTCCAGACGTGTATGGGCTGTCACGCCAGGCCAACACCGAATCCGGAAATCAAAAAAATCCAGACCTACTGGAAAAATCGAGAGCCGATTCCATGGATTCGCGTGCACGCCCTGCCCGCTTTCACCCGCTTTAATCACAAGCGTCATGTCCGGGCCGGGGTCGCCTGCCAGTCCTGTCACGGCGAGGTCCAACGGATGCAGCGCGTGGAACAGGTGTCTTCGCTCAAGATGGGTTGGTGCGTGACCTGTCATGATGCCCATCAAGCGAGCAAGGACTGCCTGGTGTGTCACTATTGAGGCGGAAGAACCGAGTATGGCAAACGGACTCGACAGAAGAAATTTTCTGAAGTTGCTTGGGGCCAGTGCGGCCGCGCCAGTCGTCGGTTGTGCCTCCAAGCCGGTGGAAACCATTATTCCCTATGTGGTTCAGCCCGAGGAGATCACGCCAGGGGTGGCCACCTACTACGCCACCGTCTGCCAGGAGTGCCCAGCCGGCTGTGGCATGGTCGTGCGGACCAGAGAGGGACGCGCCGTCAAAGTCGAAGGCAATCCTTCCCACCCGATTAATCAAGGAGCGTTGTGCGCACGCGGCCAAGCGTCCTTGCAGGGACTGTACAATCCGGATCGTATCCGCCAGCCGTTGTATCGCAATGAAGCCGGAGAACTGACCCCTCTGTCGTGGCCGGAAGCGGAGGCCATGCTAGCCGAACGCCTGCAAAAAATCCGGATGGAGGACCGGGCGGACAAGATCACGTTTCTCGCCGGACAGCTCCCTGACAGCGTGTATCGGTTGGCCGCGCAGTGGCTTGAGATCCTCGGTTCAAATCGCCTGGTGACCTATGAACCGTTTGGTTTCGAGGCGTTGAGACAGGCGAATCAAGTTTGCTTTCAGCAGGCTTCGATTCCAACCCACGATCTGACCAAGGCCCGCTTTCTCATTGGCCTGGGGGCCGATTTTCTGGAGACGTGGCATTCCCCGACGTACTATGCCAAGGCATTCAGCCGGATGCGGAGTACAACGGCGGCGGGGAAATTCGTCCAGGTCGAATCCCGCATGTCGCTCACCGGGGCGAATGCAGACGAATGGATTGCGATCAAGCCGGGGCAGGAAGCCTTTTTCGCGTTGGGGCTGGCGCATCTGATTCTCCCGAACAGTGCAGTTCCTGCTGAAGAAAAGGCGCGGTTCAGCCAACTGCTGGAGCCCTATTCGCCGGAACAGGTTGCTTCGGTGACGGAGGTGCCGGTCGAGACGATCAACCGACTGGCCCAGGAATTCGTCAGCCACGGGCCGAGCCTGGCCCTCGGAGGTGGCATAGCCGCAAGTTCCCGGCAGGAGACGGCCAGCCTGATTACGGTCAATCTGCTGAATTATATCGCCGGCAATATCGGCGAGACGGTGCATTTCTATGAGACCCAAGAGCGGCCACAGGTTAGCTCGTATGCAGCGCTGTTATCCCTGATTGACGAGATGCGCCGCGGAGAAATACCGCTCCTTTTGCTTACCAACACCAATCCGGCCTTTAGCCTGTCCCCGTCTTTGGGCCTTGCTGAGGCGCTCACCCACGTCCCTTTTGTGGTCAGCTTTTCGTCTTTTCCAGACGAAACAACCGAACAGGCAGATCTGGTTTTACCCGATCATACGCCCCTAGAGAACTGGGGAGACTCCCACCCCGAAGCCGGTGTGTATGGTCTGATGCAGCCCGTCATGCCGCCCGTGTTTGAGACCCAAGCGCTGGGCGAGACCTTATTGTCGGTCGCCACACAGGTTGATGAGACGCTCTCGGAATCGTTGCCGTGGAAGAATTTTTTCGAGTATTTGCAAGCCTCTTGGAAAGAACGGCACGGCGAGAGTGGTGAGCCGGGCGACTTTGACGCCTTCTGGCGTCATGCCCTGCAACAGGGCGGGGTATGGCAGACCAAAGAGCCGCTCCCGATTCAGCTCTCCCCAGCTGTATTTGAAGTAAGCTTTTCCGAGCCGACCTTTGACCGCGCGGGCGAAGACGCACTGACATTCATTGCCTACCCTTCGTCACGCTATTACGACGGCCGCGGGGCCAACAAGCCCTGGCTGCAGGAGCTGCCCGACCCCATCACGCAAGCAGTCTGGGATTCCTGGCTTGAGATTCATCCCGAGACCGCCGAACGCCTGGGGATCGCGGAGGGCGACCTGCTGACGATTACCTCCCCGCATGGAACCATCGAGGCGAGTGCCTATTTCTACGCCGGGCTGCGGCGCGATGCGGTGGCTATGCCGATCGGCCTGGGCCATAGCGCTTATGGTCGCTACGCCCAGGGACGCGGCTCCAACCCGGTCCATTTGCTTTCGGCCCAACCCGAAACGGCCTCGGGCGGCTTCTCCTGGCTTTCGACCACAGTCCGACTCACTCGGACCGGCAAACGGACGCCACTGGTGACAACGGACGGCAGTCGCCAGCAGCTCGGCCGCGGTATCGCCCAGGCGGTGACGGCAGAACAGCACGACGAACCGCACCACGCCGAGCATCCCGCCCGCGATATGTACCCGGAGGTGGAGTACGCCGAGTACCGCTGGGGCATGAGTATCGACCTGTCGGCCTGCCTCGGCTGCGGAGCCTGTGTTACGGCCTGCTATGCGGAAAATAATATTCCAGTGGTGGGCGAGGACATGGTGGCGCAGGGTCGAGAAATGTCCTGGCTGCGGATTGAGCGCTATTTCGAAGAGCCGCAGCCAGAAGCGGACGCTCCCGAAGTCCGCTTTGCTCCTATGCTGTGTCAGCACTGCGGCAATGCGCCCTGCGAGCCGGTCTGTCCGGTGTATGCCACCTATCACAACCCGGAGGGCCTTAATGCCCAGATCTATAACCGTTGTGTCGGCACGCGTTACTGCGCCAACAACTGCTCCTACAAGGTCCGGCGTTTTAACTGGGGCGAGGCGGACTGGCCGGCACCGCTCAATCTTCAGCTCAATCCGGATGTCACCATACGGGAACCGGGCGTCATGGAGAAATGCACCTTTTGCGTCCAGCGCATTCAGGAGGGCAAAGACCGGGCAAAAGATGAAGACCGTCCGGTGCGCGACGGCGAAGTGACACCGGCCTGCGCCCAGACCTGTCCGACACAGGCCCTGACGTTTGGCAATCTGCAAGACCCCGCCAGCCGCGTTTCCCGGCACTCGCACGACCCCCGCGGGTATAAAGTCTTCGAGTCATTAAACACCAGACCCGCGATTACCTATCTCAAAAAAATCCGCCGCAATACGTAGCGACACTGACTACAATTCCATGCAGACCAGCCTCAGCTATCTTCAGGTCAATCGCGACCTGCTCAAAAACCTGCTCAGCTCGCCCACGCGGGTCTGGTATTCCCTGCTCGGCTGTGACTTGGTCGTGCTGGCCTTTGGCCTGTACTGCTGGATCTATCAGCTCCACTCAGGACTGGGTGTGACCGGTCTGGCTCATCCGGTCGGCTGGGGCGTATATATCACCAACTTCGTCTTCTGGGTCGGTATTGCCCACTCGGGCACGCTGATTTCGGCGGTACTCTTTTTATTTCGGGCTCGCTGGCGTACGCCCATTGCCCGTAGCGCCGAAGCCATGACGATTTTTGCCGTGATGACCGCCGGCCTGTTTCCCATTATCCATCTAGGTCGGGCCTGGAATTTCTATTGGCTGCTGCCCTATCCCAATCAGCGCCAGCTCTGGGTCAATTTTCAGTCTCCCCTGGTCTGGGATGCGTTTGCGATCACCACCTATTTCACCGTGAGTTTTCTGTTCTGGTATATCGGTCTGATCCCCGACTTGGGGGCAGTCCGCGACCGCACCGCAGGGCTGCGCCGTAAACTCTACGCCCTCTTTTCGCTTGGCTGGCAGGGCACGGACCGGCAGTGGCATCACTATCTGAGCGCCTACGGATTCTTTGCAGCCCTGGCCACGCCGCTCGTGGTGTCTGTGCATAGCGTGGTGTCCTGGGATTTTGCCATGTCCATCGTGCCCGGCTGGCATAGTACGATCTTTGCACCCTATTTTGTCGCCGGCGCCATCTTCTCCGGTCTGGCCATGGTTCTGACCCTACTCATTCCGCTCCGCAGGATTTTCGGTCTTGAGGCCTATATCACCGACTACCACTTCGACAATCTGGGCAAAATGATTATTCTCACATCGCTGATTCTGAGCTATTCCTACGCCAGCGAATTCTTTATTGCCTGGTATAGTGCCAATCCATACGAGCGAAGCATCTTCTGGTATCGCGCGGTCGGTGACTATGCCCCGCTGTTCTGGCTGATGGTCACCTGCAACTGTGCCGTCCCTATGCTGCTGTGGTGGAGGTCGATCCGTACCAGTACGCTGTGGTTGTTTAGTATTGCCCTGCTGGTCAATGTCGGGATGTGGCTTGAACGCTTTGTCATTATCGTGAGTTCCTTGTCGCACGAGTTCGATCCTTCGGCTTGGGGCCTGTACCAGCCCTCGTGGGTTGAAGTGGGTATGACGGTTGGTAGTTTTGCCTGGTTCTTTTTGTTCTTCCTGCTCTTCGTGAAATTTCTACCGCTCGTGTCCTTGGCCGAAGTCAAGGAACACCTGCCGCCTGCGGATGGCGGTCCGTCGGCAGTTGAAGCAGACGAATCGGAAAAGCCCCCCGCGCCGGTCAACGAAGCGACACCTGTCGGCCGTGGAGCCGGCTTGGTTGGCGTCTTTACGGACCTGGAAAAGCTCGTCGCCGCAGTCCGCTCTCTGCGGCGAGACGGCTATAAGAACCTCAGCGTCATCTCCCCGTTCCCGAGCCCTGCGCTGGAAGAGGCCCTCGGCACGCGCAAAAGTCCGGTTCGCTATTTTACGTTGATCGGCGGTCTGCTGGGCTGTGCCATCGGCTTTGCCTTACCCACCTATACGGCCTTGGACTGGCCACTCCAAACGAGTGCCAAGCCCATTGTAGCCTTACCGGCCTTTGCCATTATCGCCTTTGAGCTGACCATTCTCTTTGGGGCGATTGCCACCCTGATTGGACTGCTCGTCAACGCCCGGCTGCCAGCACGGACGATTGCGATCACGCACGACCCGCGTTTTTCAGAGGACCGCTTTGGTCTGCTCGTCCCGTGCCCCACCGAGCAGACCGGCACTGTCCGGCGGCTGATTACCGCCGGTGGCGCGGAGGAGGTCTATGGCCAAGGTGTGTAGACATTGCGCCGGTACGGGTATCCGTGGCCCGGCATGGAGTCTCGTCAGCCTCGCTCTGGGTCTGGGGTTCTTCTACGTGACCTTTGTCCATGCCCTGCCCTGGAATGACGATATGTATTGGCAGCCCGAACTTGAGGCCGGAACGGCCGCTCGTCCCCCTGTGGCGGGTAGCGTGCCAACAACGGGCGTTGAACCGCCTATGTCGTCGCGCATTACCGAGCGCATAAAGACCGGCCTGCGCGTCCGGAATCCGGTTGAACCCACCCCCCAGTCCATCCAGAACGGGAAAGGATTATTTCGGATTTACTGTGCGATGTGCCACGGTGAGCAGGGCAGAGGCGACGGCCAGATGGTCGGCAAGGTCGCTCCCTCTTCGGACCTTCACGTAGAGAGAATCAGAAACCAAAAAGACGGGTATTTGTATGCCACCATCCGGAGTGGTGGACTGGTGATGCCTGCCTATCAACACGCACTTTCAACCACAGAGCGGTGGGACCTTGTGAATTACGTCCGCCACCTCCAACAGCAGGAAGCCCAGCGGGATCAGTCACAATGAGTGCCGAGACCCTCACAGGAGAGCCCCGGAGTATATCTCTAGATACGTCCTCTCGCCCCTTTACCCTTGGCCTGTGGGTCCTGGTCGGGCTGGGTCTGATCACTTTTCTCATGGGTGTGGCCGGGGAGAACACCCAACGGGTATGGCAGGCCTATCTGGTCAACTGGCTTTTCTGGTCGGGACTGGCGCTCAGCGGATTGACGTTTTCAGCCCTTCTTCAGGTCACAAAAGCGGAATGGGCCGGACCGTTACGGCAGCTTGCCGAGGCGCTGGCCGCTTTTTTGCCGATCTCCTTTTTTTTGCTTCTTTTCCTCTTTCTGGGCAGTGAACAGCTCTTCTCATGGATACAGAACCCAATACCGGCCAAACAAGCTTGGTTGAACAAACCCTTTTTGATGCTCCGTACCCTCTTTGGTTGCGTTCTCCTCTACGGCTGCGGGTTCGCTCTGCTGCGGGCTTCAGTCCGGGCAACTCGCGCTCTCCCTCGTGTATTGGTCCCGTTTGTTTCCCACGAGAACGTCGCGAATGGAGCCAAGCGACAACGGCAGCTCACGATCCTCTCGTCCGTTTTTCTTGTGCTCTACGCGCTTGTATTCAGCCTGTTCGCCTTTGATCTGGCGATGTCGCTTGAACCGCACTGGATCAGTACCTTATTCGGCGCCTATTTTTGTATCGGGAATCTGTATGCGGGGCTCAGCCTCCTTGCCATTCTCGCTGTGCCGAGGCGTGCCTCCACTCTCTTTTCCGCTGAACGCAGCCATGACCTTGGCAAGCTTATCTTTGGCTTTTGTGTCTTATGGACCTATCTGTTCTGGTGTCAGTATTTACCGATCTGGTATGGCAATCTGCCGGAGGAGACCGGTTTTCTCGCTGTCCGCTTGTTTGACGAGCCGTGGACAACGATCAGTTTTTTTGTCTTGCTCCTCAATTTCCTCCTGCCTTTCCCCATCTTGCTGCTGCAATGGGTCAAGCGTGCCCCGGCCGCTTTGGCCTGTATCAGCGTCCTGATCCTGGTCGGCATGTGGCTTGAGCGTTACATCCTGGTTGTCCCCTCCGTCTGGCAGGAAGACTGGCTCCCGCTGGGCTGGGTTGAATTGGGGATGCTGCTGGGTTTCTTCGCCCTGTTCACACTGGCCTTTCGGGCCTGGATGAGGATATTCCCCATACGGCTTCCCACAGCCTAACCGTTCGGCCTGGAGCCACGCTCAAGATGTTCGGGATTATGATCCACTGTTATTACTGCATCCTGACCGCTGCACACGCAGTCCACTCAGCTCCTCCCCCTGGCCCGCGCTAACTGTTCTCCCGTTCTAGCCTGACAATCTCCGAATGAATGTTCCCACAGGGTTGTACCTTTTCGCATTTCGCGTCATACTGCCGACCTTCCAGTACCGGTTTGTCATTAAGGTCGCATTTCAACCTGGCCGTTACGGCCATAGGGGCTCCGCACTGGCCGACGCTGGTGTGGGCTGACCCGAGAGGAGGGCATCATCGGAAACAAGATTTTTGTTGGAAACTTGAATTTTGATACCACACGGGGCGAGTTGGAAGCGCTTTTTTCTGAAGTGGGTGAACTCGTCGAAGTTTTTCTCCCGTCTGACAGGGCGACCGGCCGGCCGCGGGGATTCGCCTTTGTCGAATTCACCGACCCCGCTTCTATTCCTGCCGCGGTAGAGCGCTTCGACGGGTATGAACTCGACGGCAGAAATCTCCGGGTCAACCAGGCGGAGGATCGTCCTCCCCGCCGGCCCTCACATCCTTCGGGTGGCGGTGGCGAGCGTTCTTTTGAACGACCATGGGGGGGACCGAGGGGCGGCGCAAAGCCCAAGGGCAGTCGGCGCAATCTTCGTAGAGGAAAACGCAGTTTGTAGATTTCGTCTTCTCGGCTGCAAAGTGGCGGCGGGCTCGACAGCCCGCCGTTTTTGCGCTTGACCCCTGCGCTGCTCGACCCCAATGGCAGGCGGACCGTCCGCACTCCCATGCTGGAAATAGAGTAAATGTGTCCAGCATCTTATGTCTCGCGGAGGACGCGCTTACCCTTTACCTCATGTCCAATCCCTGGCATTGTGGCCCGCATAGCGACGCGTACCAAAGCGTAACAGGAGGGACGTATGCTTCAAGTTTTCTCTATGCCAGTAGGCTTTCTTGAATTCGACAGCCGGCTCTTCTTTCCGCAGGACGAGCAGGGAGAGCAGATCACTATTCCGGTGCCAAGTTATTTGATTACCCACCCTAGAGGGAATGTAGTCTTTGACACCGGCGTACACTGCTCCTGTATAGACGATGCCAAGGGCCGTCTTGGCGATGTTGCCGATGCGTTTGCCCCCCGCGCCAAGCCGGGCGAGGAAATTGTCAGCCAGTTGGCGAAATTCAAGCTCACCCCGGATGATATTACCTATGTGGCCAACTCACACTTCCACTTCGATCACGCGGGTGGGAACGAGTTTTTTCCGCGCTCAACCTTCCTCGTCCAGAAAAACGAGATTGAGGCGTCAAAAGATCCGGTCCTCCGAGAAAAAGCGTTTTTTGACCCCCAGGACTACGATCACCCGCTCAACTATCAGCCCGTAGACGGCGAGCTGGACATCTTTGATGACGGTACGCTGGTACTTTTTCCAACCCATGGTCATACCCCAGGCCATCAGTCCATGCGTATTCGTATCACCAAGGGCACAGACATCGTGGTGACCGCGGATGCCTGTTACACCAAGCGCAATATGGACGAGAACATGTTGCCGTCTATTGCCTATGACACGGATGAGATGTATCGCTCGCTCGGTACGCTACGCGACCTGAGAGACAAAAAGGGCGCGACGATTCTCTACGGTCACGACCTGGCCCAGTGGCAGCAGATCAAACACGCCCCGGAGCCGCTGGCATAAGAGATCAATCCCTTGAGAATTGGGGCTCGGGTCCGAGCCCCGATCAGGACCACGTTTTCCAGACCTCAGGGCAGTGCCCGACTGTTGCCTCTCTGCCGTTGCGGACAACAGGCGTTCGTATGAGGAGGACATCTTCGAGGAGCAGGGTTTCGATCCGGACGGCGTTCAGCGACGCATGCGTCAATCCTTTTTCAACAAACCGCTTACCGGCTGTGTCGATTAAGTCCTCCAACGGGACACGCGCCGCCACCGAGCGCAGTTCGCCCTTTGACATTTCTTTTTGGCTGAGATCAATAAAATGAAAAGGAATCCGGCGCTCCTTGAAAAAGCGCTGGGCCTTGCGGGTCTCAGAACATTTTTTCAGGCCAAAAATCTGAATATTCATCGGGCGCTCCTTCTCCCGCGCTCACGGCCGGAAGATACCGGATCAGACATTCTCCTTACTTGACATAATCCTCAAATCACCCATAGGCTATACGCCCTCTTGTCCTACCAATCGGAGGGAGTTTTGTACAATAAGACCATTATTCTTCTCTTCTTTGGGCTATTCCTGCTGGGAGCGTCTATGGCCTTCCGCAGCCAGGCACTCGCCCAGAGTATGGACTCGCCAGAGTCTTCAGACACACCCAGTGCCCAGACCCAGCCATCGAGCCCAACCGAGCTTGAACCCATCGTCGTTACCGCGACCCGGAGTAATACCTCCCTGGCCGAGGTACCTGCCGCCGTGAGCGTCATTGACCGTTCAGATATCCAACTCGGGCTACCGACTGTCGGCTTTGAGGAGCCGCTCAGCCGCGTTCCTGGTGTTTTTGCCCAGAACAGCGCGAATTTTGCCCAAGATTTTCGTCTCTCAATCCGCGGCTTCGGTACCCGGACCGCCTTTGGGGTGCGTGAGGTCAAGGTACTGGTTGACGGCATCCCGGAAACCTCCCCGGACGGACAAACTCAGCTTGATAATATCGATCTCGGGGCAGCCCGGCGGATCGAGGTTTTGCGCGGACCCTCTTCTTCGCTGTACGGCAATGCGTCCGGGGGCGTCATCAACATCATTACCGAGGACGGTCCAACCACGCCGTTTCTTGAGACGCGCCTGATGGGAGGATCGTTTGGCCTCCAGAAGTATCAGGCAAAAACAGGCGGCCAGGCCGGCAAGCTGAATTATATGCTGAATGCCTCGTATCTGTCTCTGAGTGGTTTTCGGAACCACAGCCGCGCCCAAAACGTCTTATTGACCGGCAAGCTGAAATACACGCTCAGCCCCACGTCCCACCTCACCACCCTGATGAGCTTTATGGATGCACCCTTTGCCGATGACCCGGGCGGCATCACGCGGGCGCAGGTCGATGCGGACCGCGAACAGGCCCGAGATCGCAATGTCTTGCTCGATTCGGGCGAGCGGGTGACGCATGGCAGGCTCGGTTTTGTGTATCGCAACCAGTTTCTCCCAGGGCACGAGATCACAGTCACGCAGTACTCTGTATTCCGTCAGTTCGAGACCAAGCTACCCATTATACCACGCTTCGGGTCCGGGGTGGTCAAATTCGACCGTTTTGGGGTCGGTGGTAGCGTCAAATATGCGCATGACGGCCGGTTCTTCGGGTTTCGGAATCGTTTTATGCTAGGCATTGATATCGAGTTGCAGTCCGATAATCGGCGCCGGTTTGATAATAACGAAGGGGATGTCGGTCAGCGCCGCTTCCACCAAGACGAAGACGTGCGCAGTGTTGGGCCGTTTGTGCACGACGTTTTCTATCTCCGTGACAACCTCCAGCTCAGTTTTGGGCTGCGATACGACAATGTCCGTTTTTCGGTGAATGATCAGTTTCTCGAAGACGGCGACCAGTCCGGCGTGCGGACCTTTGATCACATCAGTCCCATGGGGGGCATTCTGTATAGCCCGCTTGATAATCTGCACGTGTACGCCAATGTTTCAACCGCCTTCCAGGTCCCGACCACAACCGAACTGGCCCGACCCGACGAAGGGGGCGGCTTCAATAACGACCTGAATCCGCAGCAAGCTTTGAATTACGAAATCGGGGCGCGCGGCAATATCTGGAAGCGTCTCACGTATAATTTTGCCCTGTTCTGGATTGTCATCGATGACGAACTGGTGGCGTTTGAGAGCGAATCTGGCCGAAACTTCTTTCGCAACGCGGGCCGTTCTGAGCGGAAGGGGCTGGAACTCGCGTTTGATATCGCCCTAATGGAAGGTCTCCGCTGGACGCTGGCCTATAGTTTCCTCGATGCTGAATTTGACCGCTTTATTACCCCGAGCGGGCGCTTTGATAACAAAGACGAGCCCGGCATTCCTCCACATCAGCTCTTCACTGAACTCTTCTACGCTCATCCCTCCGGCTTCTACGGCGCGTTGAGCATTCAGCACGTGGATGACTTCTATGTGAATAACGCCAACTCGGCAGAGAACGACGCCTACACCGTGCTGAATCTTCGCATGGGCTATGAAATGATGGTGGGGAACAGCCGTATCGCGCCCTTTGTGGGTATCCGCAACATCGCCGACGACGGCTATAACGGCCTCACCCGCTTGAATGCGCTGGGCGGACGTTTCTTCGAGCCCTCAGCCGGCATCAACGCCTACGGTGGCGTGACCGTGAGCTACGATTTCTTGTAGGTCGCGGCGTATACAGACGGATCGATTGCGCCATCGATGCCCTACGCCGAACCAAGTAGCTACCTCTCCCCCAGGCCCTCAAACCACGGCATCACCAGCGTCTCGTTGATCGAGTACGGATAGGCGTGGCCCCAATCCGGCAGCTCCTTATAGGTCACGTTATAGCCCAGCTTTGTCAGCCCATCGTGCGTCTGTCGGGTGACATTAACGGCAAAGATCGGGTCCTGTCCGCCATGCACGATAAAGATGGGCAGCTCTTTGCCCTGACCGCGCCTCAGGAGATGATTGATCGCGGGATGAATCCGCCCGGCCACCGGGGCAATGCCGGCAAAAATATCCGCATACGCCAGTCCCAGGACATAGGTAAAAATCCCGCCGTCAGAGAATCCGGTGAGATACACGCGCCCACGGTCCACCGCATAGCTATCCCACACCTCTTCCAGCATCGTGAGGATAGAGCGGCGATCCAGAACGGGATCCGGAGGGATGCCGGGCAAACGAATAGCCGACCAGGTTTCCCGCACCGACTTCGGAGCGAGCAGCATATAGCCCTTGCTCTTTGCGGCCCGGAGCCACGTCAGTAGATAGTCGTCTTCCCTGCTGTAGCCGCTGTGGAGGCAGACAATGAGCGGCCATTCGGTATGCGGCGTATAATTCTCAGGCACGTATAAAGAATAAGCTGAGCGTTGCTCCTCTCGTTCTTTGCGGATGATACCGACCGGGACGTCCAGGTCAGGCGACTGTATTTCCAAGGCTGGTAGCGATGCTAGGACATCCGGGAAAACCCAGTGCTGTTGGAGGATGGGCAGCCCGGCACGCAGTTCGTACAATAGGTACTTCCCTCGGCAGAACTCATACCGCCCTTTCAGGAAATCCATGGCAAATTCTTGGCCGGTGAAAAGTAACAGGAACGCATAGGCGTCAGCACAGTGCTGAACCGCTCTGCTGAACGTGGTATGGAACTCGTGAAGTGACTCCGGTGGAGAAAAGAGCGTCAGGTCCGCCTGGAGTGCCTCAACCGTCTCCCCAAGTCTGTCTTTCAACTGGGCATTCTGTTCGGCCAGTCGATGCATATGGAGCCCTTCGAGATGGGCTTCGATTACACGCAGGAAGTCGAGGAGTCGTTGCTCAGCGTGCTGCATTCCATCGGTGTATTGACTGCTCCCTGTTTCCATGGCCCCCCTCCCTTTTGGACATGGATGACTGAAATCAAGATCAGGCCTGACAAGGCAGCCCTGGTCCACTTCTTCTTGACAGCAAAGAAAGAGTCATGTTTCTCTGCTGCAACTATCAATCACCAGACCATCTCATATCAGGCTTTATATGGAAAACACACAAGCGATTCCCGCTATAGAGACATCCACCTCGCACGAAGAAGACAGCCAGTTCTCCCGTCTGCTCAAAACCCTGGGGCCGGGCCTGCTCTTTGCCAGCACCGCTATCGGCGTCTCACATCTGGTGCAGTCAACCCGCGCGGGGGCCAACTATGGCTATGCGCTCCTGTGGGCGATCATTATTGCCAATCTCTTGAAGTACCCGTCCTTTGAGTACGGCTCGCGGTACGCGAACGCGACCGGCGAAAGCCTGATCGATGGCTATAAACGATTTGGGAACTGGGCCCTCTACCTCTACCTGTTTATTACGGTCAGCCCGATGTCCATTATTATCGCGGCCATCTGCTTTACCACCGCCGGACTGCTGAACAATCTGCTCGCCCTCGACCTGCCCGTCATCCACACCGCCCTATTCCTGATCGTCGGCTGTGTCAGCATTTTGCTGGTCGGGAAATACAGTGCCCTGGACAGTCTCATCAAAGTCATTTGTACGGTGCTGTTTCTTTCTACCCTGACTGCCTTCATCCTGACCCTCTTACGCGGCCCGACCGCGCCGGTACTTTTCTACTCGTCCGAGGTCTGGACCGCCTCGGGCTTTGCCTTTCTGATTGCCCTCATGGGCTGGATGCCGGCCCCCTTGGATCTGTCGGCCCTCAACAGCCTCTGGACGCTTGAACGTTTTCAGCAGACCGGCTACCGGCCGACCCTGCGGGAGACATTACTCGATTTTAATGTTGCGTATGTGATGACCGCGTTTTTGGCTGTCTGTTTTATGACGCTGGGGGCCTTCATCATGTATGGTTCTGGGCAGTCCTTCTCAAATCAGAGTGGGACACAGTTCACGCATGAGGTGATTCGGCTCTACACCGCCACGCTCGGAGACTGGAGCTATATCATTATCGCGTCTTCGGCCTTTTCCGTCATGTTTGGCACCGCCCTGGTCATCTTTGACGGCTATGCCAGGGCAATGGACCGCACCTGGGCCTTATTGTTTTCCCGTCGCCAAGACGGACAGGGCAGCCGCACGGTGTATAACGCCTGGCTCCTCATCGGCGCGGTTGGCGGCTATCTGATTATTGCGCTGTTTCTCACCAGCTTTACCACGTTAATCGACCTGGCCACGGTTATCTCCTTTCTGGTCGCGCCGATTATCGCCCTGGCCAATCATCGGCTCGTCCTCAGCCCCCACGTACCGCAAGCCGCGCATCCCCCGCACTGGTTACGGCTGCTGAGTTGGACCGGCATCGTCTTTCTGACGGTCTTTACCCTGGTGTACATCGGTATGCGCCTCATGCCGTGAGTAACGGGGGAGAAGGCATGAGCCAAGTGGCCCAGCACGCGCAGCCGGACGACGGACCCGGCTACGGGAGCGGTCGGAGCACTACCCGGATATCGGGTCTGGATATCGACCAAGCGGTCTTCCCGGTTTCCGCACTCACCATCGGCGTCTTTGTCCTCGGCGCGTTGCTGTTCCCGGAGAGGGCGACACAAGTCTTTGGGGATACCCGGACTTGGCTCGCCACCCGGTTCGACTGGCTGTTCCTGCTCACCGCCAACTTCGTCGTGCTGTTCTGCCTATTTGTGGCGATCTCCCCACTCGGCAAGGTGCGGCTCGGCGGACGGGAGGCCGTCCCCGAGTACTCCTCTGTCAGTTGGTTCGCTATGCTCTTTGCAGCCGGCATAGGTATTGGGCTGATGTTCTTCGGGGTGCTAGAGCCGGTTCAACACTTTCTACACCCCCCGCTCGGTATTGATACCGCCGATATCGAGACGGCCCGCACCCTCGGCATCGCTGCGGCGACTTTTCACTGGGGTGTGCATGGTTGGGCTATCTACGCGATTGTGGGTCTTGCCCTGGCATTCTTCAGCTATAACCGGGGCCTGCCGCTCACGATTCGCTCCGCCTTCTATCCCCTGCTCGGTGACCGCATCTGGGGCTGGGCCGGCCACCTGATTGATACGCTGGCCGTCTTTACGACCGTGTTCGGTCTTGCCACCTCGCTCGGCTTGGGTGCCAATCAGGTGACGGGTGGCCTCCACTACCTGTTCGGGATTCCGGCCACCGACCTCACCAAGGTGGTGCTTATTGTGCTGATCACGGCCGTGGCGACAGGCTCGGTGCTGACTGGGCTTAATGTCGGCATCAAGCGTCTCAGCGAGTTGAACGCGATTCTGGCGGTATTGCTGTTGGTGTGCATTATCGGGATCGGACCAACCCTCTATATTTGGGCTGGCTTCTTCAGCGGGCTTGGCAGCTACCTGACCGCAATAGTGCCGCTCAGCAACTGGGTGGGTCGGCAGGACACCGCCTTCCTGCACGACTGGACCACCTTCTACCTGGCCTGGTGGCTTTCCTGGGCGCCGTTCGTCGGTATTTTCATCGCCCGCATTTCTAGGGGCCGGACAGTCCGCGAGTTCCTAATCTGTGTCCTCCTCCTGCCGACGCTGTTCGGTTTACTGTGGATGAGTGCTTTTGGCGGGACCGCCGTTCACCAATATCTCACCGACGGCTACACCGGCGTGATCGATACCGTTACCGCGTGGATACCGGAGCTAGCGCTGTTCAAAATGCTCGAACCACTGCCGCTGGCAGGTCTGCTTTCTGGCGTCGCTCTCGTCCTGATCGTCATCTTCTTCGTCACCTCATCGGACTCCGGCTCGCTGGTCGTCGCGACCATCACCGCCGGCGGCAATGTCAACGTCCCGGTTGAGCGGTGCATGTTCTGGTGTGTGCTCGAAGGGATGGTCGCCATTGCCCTCCTGCTCGGCGGTGGTCTGCTTTCCTTACAGGCCGCCGCACTCGCCGCGGGCTTCCCGTTCACCCTGGTCCTCATCGGGATGGCCCTCACGACCTGGGTGGAACTGCGCCGCGAAGTGCGTGAATGATGGAAATTATCGAGCTTTTATTCGTAATTCTCAATTGTGCGTTGGGAACGAGACATGCTGACTCAAGAGGGAATTATGCACATTAAGACACCAAGGCCCTTCTTGTGGGTCAGGACGGCACAAGAAGCGCCACTGTCGCCTGCTAACCGGGCCATTTTTCCCCCATCTCCAGCGATTCCGCCCGCCAAGTGGGAAGATTCGGCTCCGGGTGTCAAGTTCAGCATAATTCCCACTCAAGACGGGGGTCGGCGGGACATTGACGGGTGCTGCACGGTGATATTTACAGGGAGGAGAAAGACGGTAGGAAGACGTTATGATCAAATCACAAGTTGTCATGGGCAAGGATAAAAATCCGGCACTCGTCACGACTCGGTGGCGGGCGTGCAAACGCTTGGCCGCCATTATCACAGCGCTGGCACTGACCGGTGCCGGCTCCGGACTGGTCAGCGCGGCCGACGCCGATCAGGCGGTCACTGAGCAGCCGCAAGCCAAAGTCGGCGACAAGCCGGAGGCTGAAACCCGCAAAGAGCCGCAGAAACTGGAGGCCCTGGAAGAGATGATCGTGACCACCGGGTCGCGGCTCCAGCGGGCGGCCGACCAGGTCGAGCTCGGCCCGATTGTCAGCGTTGACGCCGAAGAACTGCTGCACCAGGGGACCGTCCGGGTAGAAGAGCTGGTCCGCTCCCTGCCCTCGGTGTTTACCGGCGGTCAGGATGCCTCCAACGCCAACGGTGCCAGCGGGATCGCCACCCTGAACCTGCGCCACCTGGGCTCATCGCGCACCCTGGTGCTGATCAACGGCCGTCGCATGCCGGCGGGCTCGCCCTGGGGAGGGACCGGCAACGAGGATATCAATCAGATTCCGGGCGCTCTGCTCAAACGTGTCGATGTCCTGACCGGCGGCTCCTCGGTGACCTATGGTTCGGATGCGGTCGCCGGTGTGATCAACTTCATCCTGATCGACGATTTCGAAGGTATCAAGCTGGATTATCAGTTCAGCCAGCACCAGCACGACAACGACAACCGCAGACTGAAACGGCTGATCTCCGACCAAGGCTATGAGGTTGCCGACGACGCTACCGCGGACGGCGAGCTGTCCAACGTGTCGGTCATCCTGGGCAAAAACCTGGGCGGTGACCGCGGCAATATCACCGCCTATGCGACCTGGCGTGACGGCGGGAAGGTGCTCCGGGGCGACCGAGACCACGCAAGTTGCGATTTGGCCCCCAACGGCTCCGATAGGTGCATCGGCTCGGGCACGATACCGAAGGGCCTGTTTGCCGACTTCGGCACCCACAAGAGCGGGCCTGGACATGACCCAGGACCACCGTTCTTCTACCAGGTCGAGGGGGACAAGTTCACGAACTGGGACGGTCGCTTCTACAACTATGCGCCTGTGAATCACTACCAACGGCCCGATGTCCGCTGGACCGCGGGCGCCTTTGCCCACTATGACCTGCACGAGTCCGTTGAGGCCTACACCGAACTGATGTTCATGGACGACCGCACCACTGCTCAGATTGCGCCCTCGGGCTCGTTCTTCAGGACGCGCTCCCTGCACTGCGGCAACGCGTTGCTGTCCGAGCAGCAGTTTCAGGCCCTGTGCGGCCAGTACGGCTTGACGCAGGAAGACATCCAGAATGTGTATATCGGCCGGCGCAGCGTGGAGAGCGGCAATCGCAAGAATTACCTGCACCACACCTCCTATCGCGGCGTGTTCGGACTGCGCGGCGAGATTGCCGATGCCTGGCGCTACAATCTGTACTACCAATACGCCGAGGTGCGCGCGCTGAGCAAAAACGTCAACGGATTGTCGGCCAGCCGAATCAACCGTGCCCTGGATGCGGTGTACGACCCGGTGAGCGGGGATATCGTGTGCCGGTCCGCGCTGAGCGGGGCTGACCCGAACTGTGTCCCGTGGAACATCTTCCGGGAGGGTGCGGTCACCAAAGACATGACCGACTATATCGCCGGAACGTACACGACCCGCGGTAGCACCAACCAGCACGTGCTGTCCGGCCAGATCGCGGCCAATCTCGGCCGCTACGGCCTGATATCTCCGTTTGCCACCACCGGCATCGACATCGCCCTGGGCGTCGAGTGGCGCGAGGAAAACCTGAAATACAAGCCCGACCTCGGGAGCCAGAGCGGTGACGGGGCCGGCTTTGGCGGCGCACGTCAGCCCCTCAAGGGTGGGTTCGACGTACCGGCGGTTTTCTTTGAAGCCGGTATTCCGCTCATCCAAGACGTTCCGTTTATCCAGCAACTGATCGTCAATGGCGGCTATCGCTCTTCCTGGTACGGCGTGCAGACCGATACATACGGCGTCCGGGCCGGCTGGGCCATCAACTACGACATCAGTCTGCGCGGCAGCTACCAGCGGGCGGTGCGCGCCCCGAGCATCCGGGAACAGTTCCTGCCCCAGCGGTTGGGCTTGGTCTATATGGCGACCGACCCATGTGCCGGCGAGGTGGTTGACGGCAAAACCGCGGCCGGTCGCAGCTTTGAGGAGTGTGCCCGCAGCGGGGTGACCGCCGAGCAGTTCGGCAACATTTCCGATTCACCGGCCCGTCAGTACAACTTCCTGATAGGGGGTAATCCGGACTTACTTCCTGAAGATGCGGACACCTACTCGTTCGGCCTGACCTTTACACCCCGATTTCTTGAGGGCCTCACCGTTGCCATGGATTACTACGACATCGAACTCAAGGGTGGCGTTGGTGCGCTGTCACCCGAGCTTGTCCTGCACCACTGCCTGGACGGGAAAACCTCTCAGTGCGATAAGGTCAAGCGCGGGCCGGGCGGCGACCTATGGCTGGGTTCCAACACAATCGAGACGACCGGCCATATTGAGGCCGTGCTGGAGAACCTGGCCATCGCCAAGGTCCGTGGCTACGACTTCAGCGTTGACTACGTGCTCAACCTTGGCCGTTACGGCTCCGTCAGTTTTACGGATCGGCTTTCCTTTCTCGATACATTTAATGTACAGGCAGCCGCGGATATTCCGAAGATTGCCTGTGCGGGCAGTTGGGGCCAGTCATGCGGCACCCCGACCCCGAGAATCCGCAATATTCTGCGAACCACCTGGATAAGCCCTTGGGGGCTGCAACCCAGTCTGATGTGGCGCTACATCAGCACCAGCACGGAGACCGACCCGGACCGTCCCGTCCCGGTGAATGCCCGGCACTATTTCGACCTGTCGCTGCTCTGGGAGGTCAACCAGTACGCCAGCCTGCGTATCGGCGTCCGCAACCTGTTTGACAAGGAACCCCCTATCGTCGGTGATTCCAGAGGTGGCAACACCTTCCCCGGCCTGTACGATGCCCTGGGCCGCTACTGGTTCGTCGGAATGAGTGTCGGCATCTCCTGACCCGATACTCCAGACAGTAACAAAGGGGTTCTCATGACAAAAAGAACGTTGCTGCGGAGCGTGCTGGTTCTACTGCTAGCCAGCCCCACCGCGTCAGCCCTAGCCGCAGATGCCGAGCAGCCGAGCGCCGAGCAGTCGGACACTGAATCTCGCCAGGAGCCGTCAGAATTGGAAGCCCTGGTCGTGACCGGCTCACGTATCCAAAGGGCGAATTTGGTCAGTTCCAGCCCAGTTATCCAGATTGAGGCCGAAGACCTGGCCTTCCAGGGCACCGTCCGGGTAGAGGACATGCTGCGTACCCTGCCGCAGGTGTACTCCACCCAGAATGGTAGCCAAGCGTACGGCGCCACCGGTACCGCGACCCTGAATCTGCGCAACCTGGGCGCGGAACGGACCCTGGTGCTGGTCAACGGCCGGCGTCTACCGGCCGGCTCACCGCTGCAAGGAGGAGTCGGTGCCGATATCAACCAGATTCCGGGCGCGCTGATCAAGAACGTTGAGGTATTGACCGGCGGCTCCTCGGCCACCTACGGGTCCGATGCGGTCGCCGGCGTGGTCAACTTCCTGATGGTTGACGACTTCGAGGGCATCAAGCTGGACTACCAGTTCAGCCAGTACCAGCACGACAACGGCAGCGACCGGTGGCAACGGATTGTTCGGGACGCCGGATACGAGGTCGCCGATGGCTCGGTATGGGATGGTGATATCTCGAATGTCTCACTGATCCTGGGCAAAAATCTGGACCGCGGCAATGTCACGGTCTACGGGACCTACCGCGATATTGACCCGGTGCTCCAGGCCGACCGCGATTACAGTTCGTGTGCCTTGAGCAATGACCTCACCAAGTGTTCCGGCTCGGCCACTCAGCCCAAGGGCACCTTTTCTGATTTCGGCCTGCTGCGGGGTCAGGGTTTGGAGAGCTTTGACTATAAGGTAGAAGGCGACCGCTTTGTGCCCCGCCAGGGGACTCTGTTCAACTACGCTCCATCGAACTATTATCAGCGCCCCGACCGGCGCTGGACCGCCGGTCTGTTTGCCCACTACGACCTGCATGACCGGGTCGAAGCTTACTCCGAGTTCATGTTCATGGACAATCGCTCGGTCGCCCAGATCGCTCCCTCGGGTGCGTTCTTTGTGACCGATACACTGGGCTGCGGCAACCCATTCCTGTCCCAGCAACAGTTTGAAGCCCTGTGCGGCGCGTATGGATTGACGCGAGACGACCGCCAGCAGGTCTTTATCGGCCGCCGAAATGTGGAGGGCGGGAACCGGCAAAACGACCTGCACCACACCTCGTATCGGGGCGTGGCCGGACTGCGCGGCGACCTCAATGATACGTGGCGCTACGACCTGTACTATCAATACTCTGAGGTTCGCATGCAGAACACCTATCTGAACGACCTGTCGGTTACCCGGATCGGGCGGGCGCTGGACGCGGCCAGAGACCCCGCAACAGGTCGAATCGTCTGCCGTTCTGTGCTGGATGGCTCCGACCCGAACTGCGTCCCCTGGAACATCTTTCGGGAGGGCGCGGTAACCCAAGAGATGATCGACTATCTGACCCTGCCCCTATCCGCCCGCGGAGCGACCGACCAGACAGTCGTGTCCGGCTATATCGCCGGGAATCTCGGGCGCTACGGTCTCCGGTCGCCGTTCGCAGCTACGGGCGTGGACGTAGTCCTGGGCGGCGAATACCGCGACGACAATCTCAAATTCAGACCCGACCAGGCCTACCGCAGCGGCGATGGAGCCGGCCAGGGCGGTGCCAGCCAGCCTGTCAGCGGGGGGTCTGATGTAAAGGAGTTTTTCATCGAAGCCGGTATCCCGCTGATCGACGGCGCACGCTTTGCGGAAGAATTTGGACTGGATGGGGGCTATCGCTATTCCGACTACGATTACGGCGAGCAGACCAACACCTTTGGTGTCCGCGCGGGCTGGGCACTCAATGCCGACATCCGGCTGCGGGCCAGTTTTCAGCGAGCGATTCGCGGACCGAATGTGCGGGAACGCTTCCTGCCGCAGGGTTTCAATCTGTTCGATATGAACGCCGACCCGTGTGCCGGTCCCGTCACCAACGGCAGGACGGCTGAGGGCCGCACTCTTGAGGAATGCGCCCGCAGTGGCGTGACCGCTACCCAGTTCGGCAATATCGAAAATTCACCGGCGGCCCAGTATAATTTTCGGCAAGGCGGCAATCCGGACTTGGCGCCCGAGGAATCTGACACCTACTCCTTCGGCCTGGTGTGGACGCCCGGCTTTATCCCAGGCTTCAACTTCAGTCTGGACTATTATTCGATCGAAATCAGCCAAGGCATCAGCACCTTGACGCCGGAGTTCATCCTCAACGAATGTCTGGACGGTAACGACTCGCAGTGTGCCAAGGTCAAACGCGGTCGGAGCGGTGACCTGTGGCTGGGTTCCGACATTGACAACAGCGGCCATGTTGTGTCTCTGCTCGACAACCTGGCCATCGAGGAAGTGCAAGGCTTCGACATCACCGTCGGCTATGATCTCCCTCTTAGTGTCATAGGAATGGGCCGCTGGGGGCGGCTGCGCTTCAGCGATATCCTGTCGATCACCTCCACCTGGGACCAGCAGGAGTTACAAGGGGCGCGCAAGGTAGACTGCGCCGGCAACTGGGGTGCCACCTGCGGTTTTCCGACCCCGGATATTCGGAACAATTTGCGCGCCACCTGGATGACCCCGTGGGGGGTACGGCCCAGTCTCATGTGGCGCTACATCAGCAGTGTCGAAGATCTTAACTCCACCCAGGTCGATCTTGGGGCGCGACACTACTTCGACCTGGCCGCGATCTGGAATTACAACGAATACACCAGCCTCCGCGTCGGCGTGAACAACCTGTTCGATAAGGCCCCGCCGCTGGCGGGCAACGCGGCGGGACCGTCCTTCGCCGGCAACGGCAACACCTTCCCCGGCCTGTACGACGGGTTGGGCCGGTATTGGTTCGTGGGGGTGAGCGTCGGGTTCTCCTAGTCGGCTAGTTCTTGGGGCCGGTCAGGACATGGCCCATACCGTCGAAAAACTGCTTGATCCAGTGCGTACCCTTTTGTGCGGATATGGCTTCCAGTTCGCCCTTGTCAAGCCACATGCCCTGGCACGGCCCGCACTCGTCAATCTCGACTTCTTCAATGAGCCGAGTGGTCAGCTGGATTCCGCACTTGGGACAACGATTCAGGGCCAGCACACGTATCTCTTCCTCGTGCTCGGCCTCACGCTGCTCTTTCATCTTGTTGATCAACTCACGGTCGCGCTCCGCAAAATAGCGGCTTTCCTCGGCCTTCTCCTTTTGTTGCAGCTTGGTTCCCAGACGGTCTTTGTCTTCCATGAGGTCTCCTCCTCGCGGGTATGATCACTTACTCTGATGGTGTCGGTCTTTCGTGCCCGGTGTCAATCGACAGCCCTCAGGCCATATCTACCACGACTTGTAGCATATCGGTCTCGGTCACAATGCCAACCAGCCGGTCGTCTTCCAAGACAGGCAGGCAACCAATTTTGTGCTCCATCATCAGCCGAGCGGCGTCCTGAACCGTTGCGTCCAGACCGATGGAAATCGGATCGACCATGATCTCTTTGACCGCGACGCTCTCCAGAAAGGCGCGCTGGGCCTTTTCTCCGTATTGCATGACCGTACCAAGCGAGGCCCGGTAGAGGTCGCGCTGACTGACAACCCCGACCAATTCGTCGTCTTCGACGACCGGAAAATGCCGGATGCGGCCCAGGTTCATGATGTCTTTTGCCAGCAGCAGCGTGTCGTTCCGTCCCAGCGTAGTCACCTCAGCGCTCATAATATCCCGTACAGTTTTTGCCATAGTCTCTCCTCCTGTCCGCCTGCCTCCTACCAGCAGCCTGTCTTACGTCACGCAGTGTAACACAAATTGGGGATTGGGAGTTAGGGGTTGGGGATGAGAGACCCCCAGCCCCCAATCCCGAACTCCCAACCCCTTCCCTTGCAGGGCACAGGGGCATATATCAGGCATCAGGCCTGTCCTGAGCCTAGTCGAAGGGAAGGAACACTCGTGGAATCACGCACCTCTCACGTTATTGATGAAGTTGAAGCCGCCAGTCGGATCGAGGACGGCATGACGGTTGCCATCGGCTCCCCGACCCCGATGGCCCTTGTGCATCAGATTATCCGTCGTGGTCTGAAAGACCTGACGGTTGTCGATGTCGGCCTGTCGCTGGACATGCTCATTGCCGCCGGGTGCGTCAGAAAAGTTGTCAGTTATTACGCGGGCGGCGGTTTTGGGGTACCGGTCGCCCCGGCCTTTCGCCGGGCCGCGGAGCGTGGCGAAATCGAGGTCTGGGAATGTGAAGAAGGCATTCTGACTTCGGGTCTCCAGGCAGCGGCCCAGGGTCTGCCCTTCCTGCCGTGGCGCGGCGGTGTCGGGACTTCCCTGCCTGAAGTCAACCCGGACCTCAAGGTCTTCACCGACCCGATTCGGGGCGAGACTCTGCTGGCCGTCCCGCCGATCAAGCCCGATGTGACACTCTTGCATGCGGCCGTTTCCGACGCGTATGGCAATGTCCAGCACGTTGGTGGACCGGGCTGGATAGACCTGTTCATGCAGCGAGCCGCGGACCATACCATTGTCCAGGTGGAAAAAGTCGTGGCCAACGAGGAAATCCGCAAGGATCCGTGGGCCACAACGATTGCTGGCGCCGATGCTATCGTGCGCGTCCCCTACGGCGCCCATCCGTTTTACAGCCGGGGCTATTACGTTCAGGACAACGCCCATCTCAAAGACTATCTGGACGCCTCAACCGCCGCGGCCAAGGGTGACCCTGCGGCCCTGGACGCGTATTTCGCCCGCTACTGCCGAGAACCGGCAACCCATGCTGACTATTTGGAACAGATCGGCATCAGGCGGCTGCTGGAACTGCACGAGTACTAACGTATTCCCCCGAGGAAAAAACTATGCCGAGCGATGTTTCTGCCCAAGACCTTTCTCCGCAAGAGATCATGGCCGTTTTTCTTGCCCGTGACCTGAAAGATCGGGAACATTTGATGGTCGGAGTGGCCATGCCCATCGTGGAAGCCGCGGTACGCCTAGCCCATCTGCTGCACGGTCCCAATATGGAGTTGATCTTCTTTGGCACCCGCATGAATGTTGCCGACCGATATACCCTTCCCCTGCCGGCCTTTGCCTGGGATAATCGGGTAGTACGCTGGGCGGAGTCGTTCAGCGACACGGGCCATCGTTTCGAGGATGTCAAGCACTGGTATAAGCGCGTCTTTTTTATTGGCGGGGTCCAGGTTGACCCGTACGGCAATACCAACTTGATCGGCGTTGGGTCGGACTATGCCACACTCCGCTTTCGTGGCCCTGGCTCGGTCGGGACGCCAACGCTCAGCACCCACGTGGGTCGCTATTATATTGTCCTTAATTCCCACTCGCCGCGAATTCTGGTTGAGCGCTGCGATTATATGAGCACCTATGGCTGGGGCAGTGGTGGGGCGGATGCCCGCAAAAAACTGGGGCTGCCCGGCGGAGGACCCAGGTATTGTGTCACCCCGCTGTGCGTCATGGATTTTGACGAAGAAGACAAGCACATGCGTCTACGTTCCGTCCATCCAGGGGTGACGCCAGAAGCAGTACAGGCCCAAACCGGCTTTGCCCTCAAAATGCCAGACCAGGTTCCCACCACACCCGTACCAACCCCTGAAGAGTTGCACGTGCTGCGCACCCGTGTCGATCCCGAGGGCCGTTTGAGACGGATGTAATGGAGCGGGTCAGCGTCCGCCCTGGAGTACGGTCTCTAGCGCTATCCTTCGGGCTCTCCCGCTCTTGTAAACAGGCCGAGCATCTCTTCTTCGGCAACAACGAGCGCCGATGTTGGTCGCAGTACGATACCGTCGGCCTCCCCGCCCGTCGCGCTGCCATCCGTATTGATATGTTCCAGGCGAGCCGTGCAGGTGCTGTCGCGTTGGGTGTCGTATCCGACGACCCGAAAAGGCAGCAGGATCAGGGAGCCGATCGGTTCCGGCTCTACCGGTTCACGCACCGTCTCAGTCATCCCCGGCCCAATCACCTGGACTCGGTAATTCTCTTCTTTTGAAACATCCCGTACTGGCCGCATCTCTGTCTCCTTCGCACTGCTCAAGGGTATAGTTTCATCGTCCTCGCAAGCAGGCGTGTACATAGCAAACCGCGCCGAATCTGACATCCGCCCCTGGGGAACTTTCCGGTCCCGACGTCACACGCTTTTCACATCTGTGGCCCTTTACTCTTTTCGCAGAAGCGTTTATCTTCCCGGCGTACCGCTTCGGGTGTGGCCTTCGTGCGCCGATACCCTGCGGAGGGCAGTCATTCAGTATTCCCAGAGACGAGGAGGATAAACGAAAACATGGACATCAACTCTGATGCGGTGTCTCTCTACGCAATGATTCTCGGCGTGATCGGGCTCATCGTGGCGTTTATTATTTTCAAGTCCGTTTCCAGTCAGCCTAGCGGCAGTGACCGGATGCAGGAGATTGCCAGCTCTATCTATGAAGGAGCCATGGCTTTTCTCAGGCGTGAATATCGAATCCTGATCATTTTCGTGCTGGTTGTCTTCGGCCTGCTCGCCTGGCAGGTCGCGGTTGAGACCGGTATCGCCTTTCTGACCGGCGCGATCTGTTCCGCGCTGGCCGGCTATCTCGGTATGCAGTCAGCTACCAGGGCGAACGTCCGTACCTCTGAGGCCGCCAGGGCAGAGGGCGAAGGGGCCGCACTGCTGGTGGCTTTCAATGGCGGTGCGGTCATGGGCCTGTCGGTCGCCAGCCTGGGTCTGCTCGGGGTCGGCGCTTTTCTCGGCCTGTACTCTGACCCGGCAACCTCAAAATACATCAGTGGCTTTGCCATGGGCGCGAGTTCCATCGCCCTGTTTGCTCGGGTCGGGGGCGGCATTTATACCAAAGCCGCGGACGTCGGCAGCGACCTGGTCGGCAAGGTCGAGGCCGGCATCCCCGAAGATGATCCTCGCAATCCCGGTGTGATTGCCGACAACGTCGGAGATAATGTTGGCGATGTGGCCGGTATGGGCGCAGACATTTTCGAGTCCTATGTGGGTTCCATCATTGCGACGATTGCGATCGGCGCGACGGTCATCGTGGGAAGCGATGTCTGGAACAAACTGGGCGACGCGGGGGTGGAAGAAGCCGTGTTGCGTAATGCCCTCATGGCCCTGCCACTCAGCATGGCTGTCGTCGGCCTGCTTGCCTCCTTTCTGGGCATCTTCTCGATGAAGGCACTCAAGAACGTCGGGCCGCAGAACGCGCTGCGCTATTCTGGGTTCATTGCTGCGGGTGTGTTCATTATTGCGGCGCTAGTTCTGGTGAATGTCCTTCCCGTGGCGACTGGTATTTTCTGGGCGGTGGCGTCGGGTTGCGTGGTCGGTGTCGGAATCGGCCTGATCACCGAGTACTACACCTCGGCCTCGCCCGTAGCGCGGGTGGCAGAAGCCAGCAAGACGGGCTATGCCACCAATATCATTCACGGCCTGGCGGTCGGTCTGGAAAGCTGTGCACTGCCCGTCCTGGCCATTTGCGCTGCTATTTTTATCGCCAACCACTTTGCCGGCCTGTACGGCATTGGGATTGCCGGCGTCGGCATGCTGGCGACCGTAGGCGTTACCATGTCCGTCGACGCCTACGGCCCCGTAGCAGACAACGCGGGCGGTATTTCCGAGATGGCCGAACTTGGCCCGGACGTGCGTAAGATTACTGACGGCCTGGACGCCCTGGGCAATACCACGGCGGCAATGGGAAAAGGCTTTGCCATCGGCTCTGCCGCCCTGACTGCCCTGGCCCTGTTTTCCGCGTTCACTCAAGCTGTTGACCAGAATCGACTGGCGGCGGGAATGGAACCGCTGCTCATCGTGGTAACCGATCCGGTGGTGGTCATTGGTCTGCTTCTGGGCGGGATTCTGCCGTTCTTTATCGGAGCCCTGACCATGACCGCGGTGGGCCGGGCAGCCGGGCAGATGGTAGATGAAATCCGGCGGCAGTTCCGCGAAATTCCCGGCCTGCTCGAAGGCCGGGAAGGCGCTCGGCCGGACGCGGCCCGCTGCGTGGATATTTCAACCGCAGCCGCTCTCAAGGAGATGATCCTGCCCGGTCTGACCGCAGTGATCGCGCCGGTCGTGGTCGGTCTGGTTCTTGGCGCAGCGGCCCTGGGTGGTATGCTCGCCGGGGCAACCGTGACCGGCGTGTTGCTAGCCCTGTTTATGGCCAACGCGGGCGGCGCCTGGGACAACGCCAAAAAATCGATCGAAAAGGGCGAGATCGAGGGTGAGGCCAAAGGCTCGGAAGCCCACAAGGCCACCGTCGTGGGCGACACGGTCGGCGATCCGCTGAAAGACACCTCGGGCCCTTCGCTCAACATCCTGATCAAGCTGATGGCGGTCGTGGCGCTGGTGATTGCGCCACTGCTGGTATAGCCCACATTTTCACTGTGACGCACCTAAGGGCGGGTACTTGGTACCCGCCCTTTTTTGTTTTGATGGACGCCACAAAAACTCTACCCCTTGACAGAGCAGGCCAATCATATAGTCTTGACCTCCTTAATTGAAAACGAATATCAATTTCAATTAGGAAAGTAACAAACAGGCTAGAGGTTCCCACACCCAGAGCCCGTAAGGACTTCTATCCTTACGGGCTTTTTTATGTCTCAGAGTCATTCGCCCGGTGCGAGGTATTGGTCCCATGTATGCTGAATTAACAAGATTTTTAAGTGTCGGCGGGCCGGTTATCGGCCTGCTGGCCTGTCTGTCGGTGGGT
Organism: uncultured Binatia bacterium (SeqCode); assembly: GCA_965243855.1. Taxonomy (GTDB): domain Bacteria; phylum Desulfobacterota; class Binatia; order Bin18; family Bin18; genus Bin18. The sequence goes on from CBDEWE010000003.1 coordinate 2,999,667, forward strand.
GCCCTGACCGTCATTCTGGTCAAGCTGTGGCAATGGCGGCGGCAGCGACCCTGGCCGCGTAACATCACGGAACAGGCCCTCGCGAACCTGGAATACGGGGAACGGACTCTGGCCATTAACTTGTTACAGGGTCAGCAGAACTATCAGGCTCGACTCATCAGCCATACGCTTCAACTGCTCGAAACCGGTGTGCTCTCCATAGAGGAGGTCAAGGATGAATCCAGGCGGCTGGCACGTTCATTCGTCGCCAAACTGGACAGTTACGTGCGCATACTGGAAGTGACTGCGTCATTAGCCCCCCTGCTGGGGTTATTCGGAACCGTCCTCGGCATGATTGACGCCTTTCAGGCTATGGAGGCCGCGGGCACGCAGGTCAATCCGAGCGTCCTTTCGGGCGGCATCTGGAAGGCATTACTCACGACCGCGGCCGGACTGGCCATCGCCGTTCCGGTTTCAATGGCGAACAGTTGGTTTGAACGCAGGGTTGAGGTTGAGGCGACCGCCATGCTGGACGGGCTGGAGCGGATTTTCACTCTTGAGGCGAAAAAGCGTACCGAAAACAAGGTCGAACATCTGCATGTGCAGCCCGGATCCCGGATGGCAGGATGAACGAGACGCCGCTGTATTATCCACGCCGTCGACCCATCAGCCTTACCCCGTTGATCGACGTGGTGTTCATTTTGCTGATGTTCTTCATGTTGACGTCTACCTTTACGCGCTGGAAGGCAGTTGACCTGAGGCTGCCCGTCGCCAGTTCCGACGCCGGTCCGAAGAAACCCCAGGCATTACTCCTGCATACGGACGGCTCGCTTTCACTGCGCGGACGCCCGTTTCAGCTTCCAAATCCCGACGCGGAAACCGCGTTCTCCGCTGCTCTTGATCCAGTTCGACCGGTCGTTGTGTTTCCCGAAGCCGACACCCGCGTACAAACCATTATCTCCATCTTTGAATGGCTCGCTGCGGCCGGCGTTTCGAGTCCTGTATTGGGGGCAGCCCTGGAACGGGAGGCAGAAGATTGAATCCCCACCGAGCCGACATCCTCATTACACGAGTCAAGCCACGTCGCGCTCAGAGCAGTGACATTGGCGTGATTCCGTTGATAAACATCGTTCTGCTGCTACTGATTTTTTTCCTGATTACCGGCCAAATGGCCAACCGGCAGGACCGCCAGGGATTCCAACCACCGACCTCCGTCAGCAATAAACCCCTCCGCCACCAGCCCATTACGCTGTCGCTGAATACGTGTCGACAGCCTGCCCTCAACGGAAAGGAACTTTCGTTCGAGGCACTCGGTCCGGCCCTGCAAGCCGCGCTGGCCGACGACACCCAACAGGTGGCCCTGAAAATAGACCGGGACGTGACGGCCGGCACGCTCGACAAGCTCCTGGATGTTATTCGCTCTCACAATGTCGCGACGGTGATGCTGTACAGCGTGAATGTGGAGGGCCCGAGCCAGCCATGAACCACCTGCACTGGGGTTTCGCGTTCGGTGCTGCGCTCGGGATTCATCTCGTGAGTGCGTATGCCTATTTCAATTGGGTACCCCAGCGGTCCCAACCGCGCGGCGCGATTAACTTGGGTGAAGGCGGTGTCGAGATCGGCCTGGGCCGGATTGGCTCGTATGCAGACCTGACTGAGCGACCCGTAGTGCCGTCCGTACCCGACCAAGCCGATGCCGCGCAGCAGGAAACGGAACCGGAGTCACAAAACGTCGAGGTCCAACCGTCTCCCCCTATACAACCCTTGCCGGAGATGAAGCCCGTAGCGGTTTCCGTTTCCGAGCCCCCGGTCGTCCCGGTCGAAAAACAGGCAGTGGTGGCTAAACGACCGCCGGTCGTACCGTCGGCAGCCCTTCCCCGTCCCCCCAGCCCTGAGCAACCGGCGCCGACAGAGCCAAGTGCCAACTACGAGACAGCATCCAGCATGTCGGCCAGCCCGGACGCATCGGTCCAAGCCACGCCCAGCTCACGGTCCTCCGCAGCAGTGCGTGCGACCGGAAAACAACAGCACTCGAATTTGGGCGGGCGGGTTGGCAACCCACAAGACTATTTCAGCCTGCTCATCGCTTGGCTAAACCAACACAAAGACTATCCCCCCTCGGTCAAAAAGAAAAAACAGCAGGGCACGGTAGTCTTGGCGTTTTCCATTGACCGCAGCGGCACCGTGCTCACCTCTCGCGTCCAAGAAAGTTCCGGCTATCCGTTATTGGATCAGGCTGCGCTCGACATGCTGGCTCGAGCTAATCCGCTACCGGCCATGCCCGACTCCATGCCACGCCAACGCCTGCGCCTGGCGGTACCCATCGAATACTCGTTGATAATGGAATAGCGCCCCAGGAATAGCGACCGGGCAACGCGCATCCGAACTCACTTTTCAGGCTTTTTCACGACCAGAAAGATGGCGCTAATATGGTCCCGGTATTGCTCGAAGACCCGGCGCATGGCCAACACGCGCCACCGGGCCGGAGCCTGAAGACAGATGTTCTTGACCAGCCTCAGAGCGCCCCAGATGCCCTCATCCTGGATCAGGCGTCGAGGCCCTAACAAACGCATCGGTGCATAGCCGCTATACTCGACCTGGAAGCCCACCGTCTCCATCAGTTCCCGCCATTCCGCGCTGGGCAACGGCCGGGCTCCGACATGCAGAACCGAGGACAGACTGGAGTAGATTTCGTCGCGCTTTACCGAGGAGATATCATCGGGGACGAGGCATAACTCGTGGATACCGTAGCGGCCGCCAGGTCGTAGCAAGCGAAACGCCTCGGCAATAATACGCTGCTTGTGATCCTGGGTATTCATGGTCAACATGGCTTCGCCGAGCACAACCGAAGCCGAGGCCTCTGGCAGTTCGGTCCGGTCGGCCGCGCCGACCACAACCGAGACGCTAGGCTGAGGCGGCAGATGGCGGCGGGTCCATTGGGCGGCCTGTGCGTCGCGTTCAACTCCAGTATAGCTGTGCGGGGTATGCTTCAGGATCATGCGCGCCGTCCCACCGAGACCGGGAGCGAATTCGACCACATCGTCGGTTGGGCCAATGGCCAGACTGTCGAGCAACGCACGAGTGACCCACAGCCCACCTGGACGCAGCACCCGCTTACCCAACCGGGCCAGCAGCCAGTGGGCCGGCATTTTTGAGATATCGAGGTCCGTTCCCGGCAGCGCATTGGATTCCTGAGATTCAGGCGATGTCATATAGCCTCCCATAAATTTTGGTTAACAGATCAAACGCAAAGAACAGGACTTGACAAATATCGTCATGAAAGCTGGAAAGACTCTATTGAAATTGATATTCAATTTCAATAGAGTCTGCACCAGGCTTATGGCTCTCGCCTCGCGCTCGCAGAGGTCGTCGTCGCTGCGGGCCTTATTCGTGCAGGGCCGAACACAGGCCGCAGGCTCGCCGTTTTCCCTCTGCAAGGTTTTTGGTGTTGGACCTTGCATCGGCCCCGGGGTTCCCTCCTATTACCCCGGGGCTCTTCCCCGCTTACTAGAGCATTCTGTTTTTAGGTTGACGCATAGCCAGCGTGGGTGAAGTAATGGTTACATTCCTCAGGCCCGAAGCGATTGAGGAGGGTGCCAACCCGGCGCCACGTCGCCTCGACCGTGCGTTCAGCCGCTTGGCGCAGGAAGGCTTTGAGCTTGGCGAAGACCTGTTCAATCGGGTTGAGATCGGGTGAATAGGGGGGCAGGAAGCGCAACGTGGCGCCCGCCCGCTCGATGGCGGTCCGTACGGCGGCACTCTTGTGGCTGCTGAGATTGTCCAGGATGACGATATCGCCGGCAGTCAGCGTGGGCAGGAGGCATTGTGCCACAGAGGCGAGGAAACGGGGGCCGTTGATCGGGCCATCGAAGACACAGGGGGCGGCAAGGCGGTCACACCGGAGGGCCGCCACGAAGGTCAGGGTTTGCCAATGGCCATAGGGTCGCGTGGCGGCTAACCGTTTGCCGCGCGGACAGCGGCCGTGGCTGCGGGTCATATTGGTCTTGGCCCACGTCTCATCAATGAACACGAGACGGTGGGGATCAAGCTGGCCTTGGGAGCGCTGCCAACGGGCCCGCCTGTCAGGGCGCTCCTGCTCGGAGGCCGAGAGACTTTTTTTTGAAGCTGATCCCGGCCCCTTTGAAGAACCGAGACAGCATTCCGGTATCTGCCTTCACCCCCCGCTCTACCAACAACCGAGCCGCCAACGCTGCCAATGTGATGTCCGGCTGCGCCGCGATCACCGCTAATAGCCACGCGCGCTCTGGTTGCACCTTCGAGGGCCGATGCCCCCCGGTGCCCGCGCTCCCCCGCTCCCCGGTCCTGTGCAAGCGCTGGAGCCACTTGATCGCTGACGCGCTACTGACGCCAAACCGCCGCGCCGCTGCCCGCCGGCTCATCCCCTCGCGCTGGACGGCATCAATCACTCGGTCCCGTAAATCTTGAGAATACGCTCGGGCCATCGGCTGCTCCCCTCCTTCCTCCCGCTCCCCGTAGCCTGCCACACCTCCACACTGGCGGAAACAACCCCCCGATTCAATCTATTCACAGAATGCTCTAGGTTCTATGCTTACTGTGCTACCGTCGGCGGGCCGCCCGGCATCGTATCGCCAAACACTGCCTGCGCGGGCACCTCGAATACGGTGGCGATATTCTGGGGTGTCAGCACCTCACGAACCGCGCCTGACGCAACCACCCGGCCGTCTTGCATGAGCACACCCCGGTCGGCGTACTGCATGGCTAGGTTCAGGTCATGCAGGATGAGGCAGACCGCCATATTCCGTTCTTGGGCTATCCGGCACGTCAGCCGCAGTATCTGATGCTGATGCTTCAAGTCCAAGGCCGTGGTCGGTTCATCAAGGAAGAGATAGGCGTTCTGCCGGTCCCACACCTGAGCCAGTACGCGCGCTAGGTGGACACGCTGCTGTTCCCCGCCTGACAAGGTTGGAAAGATGCGCTTTTGCAGATGCCCAGCGTCTACGTTTTCCAGCACCTCCCGCACCACGACGGCATCGCTGCCGGTCGCCTGACTGCCGACATAGGGGCTACGCCCCATCATCACAATTTCCAGTACCGAAAAGGGAAAATTGACGAAGCTGGCTTGGGACAAGACCGCCCGTTTTCTGGAAAGCGCAGCCAGGGAATAGTCACCCAGCGGCGTACCGTCCAGCACGATACGGCCGGTGTCCGGTCGCAGCGCGCCGGTCAGACATTTGAGCAGGGTGGATTTTCCCGCTCCGTTCGGTCCGAGGATGGCCGTGACAGTCCCGGGTGCGATGCTCAGCCCCACATCGTCCAGAATGACCGTGGCCCCGACCCGGTAGCAGATGTTCGCAGCCTCGATCACAGGCCAAACCTCCCGGCGTATTGCTTGACGAGCAGCCACAAGAAGAACGGCCCACCGATCAGGCTGGTCAGAATACCCACCGGCATTTCAGCCGGAGCGACAACGGTGCGAGCCAGTGTGTCAGCCACCAGCAGCAGGGTCGCACCCAGCAGGGCGGAGGCCGGAATCAACAGGCGGTGGTCCGGTCCGATGGTGAGGCGGATCATATGCGGCACGACCAGGCCCACGAAGCCGATGATCCCGCTCGTTGCTACCGCAGCCCCGACCGCAAGGGCGACACAGATAGTCACGCTGCGTTTCAGGTGTTCGCTATTAATGCCGAGATAGCGCGCTTCATCCTCGCCGAGCAGCAGGATATTCAGTTTTTGGGCATTCCGAATCAGCAGCAGCGTTGCCGGCAGAACGAGCGTGGTGGCCACGCTCAGCGTGGGCCAGAGCGCCGCGCCAAGGCTACCCATGGTCCAGAACGTCAAGGCACGTAACTGGGTATCGTCGCTCAGATAGGTCAGGAAGCCAGTTCCAGCTCCGCTCAGCGCATTGATGGCAATACCGGCCAGCAGCATATAGGTGACGGAAAAGGTTTCCATCTGTCGGGCCAGCCGAAAAATCAGCAGACAGGCCAGCAGCCCGCCGATAAAGGCGGCGATACTCAGCCCGTATAAGCCCAACGTCCCCGTTAAAGAACCGGCCCAGACGATCATGATTGCAACGGCCAGGGCCGCGCCGCTGGCAATGCCGATCAGGCCGGGGTCGGCCAGAGGATTACGGAACAAGCCCTGCAAGGCCGCACCGGAAACGGCCAGGGCCGCGCCGACAACGCTGGCCAGCAGCACGCGCGGCAACCGGATGGAGAAGAGGACGGCTTCCTGCTGCGTATTCAGGCTGCCGTCGAACAGCGCAACGACCGGTACCGACACCGCACCGATGCATGCGGCCGTGAGGGCAGTCAGGACGAATACCCCGCCCAGCAGCACCAACACGATCGCCCGAAGCCGCAGGAAGGGCAATGTCACTGGTTTCGCTGCCCCGCTCACAAGCCCTGATACGCCTCGTGCAGTGTGGCCGCGGCTTGCACAGTACGCGGGCCAAACCCCAGCAACAGCAGGGCGTCCATGACGATCAGGCTGCCGGTCTTGGCGGCCGGCGTGAGAGACAGCCCCGGAGCGGTCAGCAGGGCGTCCTTGCCGCCGGCCTGCGCAAGCCCTCGGGCCGTGGTGAGAATCACATCCGGCTGCAAGGCGGCCGCGGCCTCCGGAGTGAGGGGCTTATAGCCGACATATCCGGAGACGGCGTTCCGGGCACCCGAGAGTCTGATGATGCTGTCCGCGGCGGTCTCTCGGCCAGCCACCATCGGCGCGCCGCCGCCATGCTGGAGAATGAAAAGCACCCGTTTGTCGGTCGGTTGTCCGGCCGTGACTTTTGCCAGCTCGGCAGTCTGATGGTCAATGGCATCAGTCAGGGCTCTACCCGCTTGTTCCTTTTTCAGAGCTCTGGCAATCACCCGGATGGCATCCCGTACATCCGCCAGCGAACGACCGGCCCTCAGATTCAGGATCGGAATATTGGCCGCCTGCAACTGTGCCAGCACGGCCGGCGGTCCGGCTTCTTCGGTCAGAATCACGAGGTCGGGATACAGCGAGACAATCCCCTCCGCAGACAGGGCGCGCTGATAACCGACCTTGGGCAGACGTTCGGCGGCCGGCGGATAATAACTGGTGGTATCGTTACCAACCAGTATCTCCTGCGCTTCCAGCGCATAGACGATTTCCGTCAGGGCTCCGCCAATGGTGACAACGCGGCGCGGCGCCTCGGCAAAGGCCGGCAACGCAAAAAAGATCAACCCCCAGGCCAGAAGAAGACGTCGACCGATGTCCGCTACCATTGGTACGACACCCGCGTGACAAAACTGCGGCCTTCTTCCAGCAAGCTGGCGAAGCGTTTGGTGTATGCCTTATCCGCGATATTCTCGATTCCGAAGTCCACGGTCACCGCTCCCAATCCTTGGCCGTCCGGCGTCCAGTGCTGATGCGGGGTCCAGCGGAAATAGAGGTCGTGCACGCCATAGCCGTCGGTCGGCACGTCGTTGTCGCCCACACGATCATTTCTCTCGGCAAACCGGCCACGCCAGCCGACTACGCCATTGAGCGCGTCTATCCGAAACTCGACCCCTGCAACAACCGTCAGCGGCACATTGTTGAGCAGGTATTCGCCGGTATCGTCGTTCTTGGCCTTGACGTAGGACAGCCCCAGTCGGGCGGTGAACAGGTCCAATTCGTAGCGGCCCTCCGCTTCCCAACCCATCAGGTCGGCGTCCGGGATGTTCAGGATTTTCGTCGTTCCAGCCCGGACATCGACTTCCGGAGTGATAAAGTCGTCCCCCTCACTGGTAAACCATGATCCTTTGACGGTCAAACGGTCGTTCGCCGCCAAGAGGCTCTCAAAGTTCAGCCCTGCCCCTACCTCGATCGTGGTGACGGTTTCCGGCTTCAAATCCGGATTCGGTACGAAACGGTTGTCCGGGGCAAAAGCGGTGGGGGCAAGCACTGGGCTGCCATCGGGTCTGAGAACCGGCACCTGCACCGGACGGCCATCGGGTCCGATCACCGGGCGACCGTCCGGGCCGATTTCCGGTCTGGTCAACGGCCCGAACTCAAACGGAAACCCGCCCGGAAAATGCAGGCCGGCCGGATACAGCTCTGTCAGATTGGGAGCTCGGAACGCTTGGGCCCAGCTCCCGAACAGCATGAGGTTCTCAATCGGCTTGTAGCTCAGCGACACTTTTGGCGACACTTCGTGTTCGTTCTGCGAATTCCCGATTTCGTCGTCGCTCTCGTAATGGTCGAAGCGTAGGGCCGGAATGAATAGCACCTCACCGATAGGGGTGTGGAGGGCGACTTCATCCTGGAGATAAAGGCCCAGCGTCAGGGCCTCGGCATCCGGTACGCCACCCCGCTTTCCGTCCGGGGTGGCCGAACTCTTGCCGACTTGGTCGTTCGTGTAGATTTCAAATCCGTACGAAAACGTATGTCCGTGCATACCGCTCACCGCCCAGCGGGTCTGATTATCGATAGTAAAGCCGAGCGTCTCCATCTCCCGTGTCTGCACCCGACCGACGAGCCGACCGGTGAGGTCTTCTTCTTCCACTTCGGTGTCATTGTAATAGAGATGGAGTTTCGGACTCAGCCAGCGATTGGCCGGATTATCGAAGGCGTAACGCAGGCTGAACTGGTTGTCCTGCACTTCCTTATTCACAATGATGTTGGACAACGCTGATGTGGCACTGGCACCATTATTGGGCTCCTGCCCGTCGTTATTAAACACCTGGGCCTGAAACTTAAACGTGTGGAAGTCCTTCAGAGTATAGCCGGCTTTGAACAGGCCGGACAGCAGGCGGTCGTCCGTATCTAGCTCGTTGCCGTTGCCCTGTTCTATATCACCCGAATCGCGGAAGGAGAAATTGGCCAGGAGATCCCAGCCACGGTAACGGCCAAACCCCGTCAGGGTCGGGGCATATTCAGCGCTCGCGTTGCGATAGCCAAAAGAGGCCAGGGCACCCACGCTCTGGCCTGGGGCCAGCAGGTCCGCAGCGTCCTTTGTTTCAAAGGCTACTACGCCACCAATGCCGCCTCCCCCATATATGGCCGAGGACGCGCCTTTGACCACTTCGATCGACTTCAGCAGCGAAGGGTCAACATAGAAACGGCCGTCATGCCCGGACTCGAAATTCTGGCGGCGACCATCCATGAGCGTGATGATCGCTTCATCGTCAAAACCGCGGATGGAGATCGTCTGTCCGGTCCGCCGCGGGCCGTTATCCACTTCTACACCTGGGGTGAATTCCAGCAGGTCCGCCACATCACCGGCCAGGGCGTTGCCTGGAGCATCCGTCTCTACCTGAGAGATAAGTGCCGGGACATCAAACGTCGGTTGCGGGCTGCGGGTGGCGTAAGAGGATATCGTGATCTTATCCAGCAATGTGGGTGGTTCCTCGTCTTGCGCATGCGCGACGGAGGCAGCGCTTGTCCACAGAAAAAGGCTAACGACGAGCGCTACCGCTCCCTTGGCAATCAGTCTTGGGCGTTGAACTGCCACGTCTTATCTCCTTACCCGGTTTCGCGCCTCAAATAGGCGATACTCTTTAGTCCGTCACGAACTAACCCGGCCTCCTCGCCTACACGACAAAGGCTAGAATCAGGCAAACGGCCAGACCGACAATACCGGTGGCGGTGGTTCTGGCCCGCAGCCCCGCGCTGGACAGCCCCAGCCACAATCCGCTGAGGACAATGAACAATACGCCAACCGCCAGAATCTTCTGAAAATCCTTGAACCACAACGGACCGTGTCCCTTGTGGAGTTCGATCAGACGCTTTTGCAGGTCTGGTACATTGCGCTTCACGCTTACAGAGTCATCGGCGACCGAAATCTCATAGTGAGTACCCGAGGTCGGACGGGTATACAGCGTATTCCCGCTCTTCTTCACGTATTCAAAGTCATGCGTGATACCGATATCGCGCAGCAGGACCCGTACGTCGGCCTCAAGGGAAGCGGAAGCCGGATGAATGATAACGCCGGAGGGCACGGCCACCGGGGTGCTGGTCACTGTACCCTTGATGCCAACGAGATAGAGTCCCCCGGAAATGGCGACGAATAACAGGACCGGCGCAAAAAACGCCGCTGCGTACAGATGCAGGCTAATCCAAAAGTTGCGCATGATGACAACGGGCTCCAAAGACGAAAAAAGCCCGTAAGGAGAACATTCCTTACGGGCTCTGCGCTTAGTAGCGGCTGGCCTCTTGGCTTATAAGTGATTTTGAAATTCAATTTCAATGGGACGATACACAACCTTTATCGGTCGGTCAATCTGGTACGGCAGAACGAGGAGGAGAGGTCTCATTCTACGAACATCCAGGTAGCGAAAATAAAGCGAAAATGCTAGGCTTCCCGTCGGATGGATAGCCCTATGCAACACCCCACTACCACCCGGCTCAAGGGGCGTGGTACGCCCCGCAATCCGACGAATCGCTTTGAGACCCTAGCCTATCAACCTGATCCTACCGATCCTGATAGGCCGGATGTCGGCCCGAAAACCCGTCTCCTGCGTGATCCCTCGCGGACCATCCTCAGCTATAACACCAGTCCGGATGTCGGCTTTCGGGTCAGCCTCAACCCCTACCGCGGGTGTGAGCACGGTTGCGTCTATTGTTACGCCCGCCCGACCCATGAGTGGCTCGGATTCTCAGCCGGCCTGGACTTTGAAACGAATCTGATGGTCAAACAGGACGCGCCCCAACTGCTGGACAAAGCGCTGTCCGCGCCGTCCTGGCAGCCTCAGCCGATCTTTTTCAGCGGCATCACCGACGCCTACCAGCCGGTTGAGCGTCAGCTTGAGCTGACCCGTGGCTGTCTCAGGGTGCTGGCCGCCTATCACAACCCGGTCAGTATTGTGACCAAGAGTGCCCTGGTGACCCGCGACTGTGACCTGCTGGCTCGACTGGCCGAAGACCAAGCTGCCTGGGTGAGTGTATCGCTGACCACGCTTAACACCGAGCTGGCCCGCCGTCTCGAACCGCGAACCTCAACTCCGGCGCGGCGCTTGGCCGCTATTAACGCTCTGGCCGAGGCTGGCATTCCAGTTGGCGTGATGATCGCTCCCATCATCCCCGGACTGACCGACCACGAAATCCCGGCTCTGCTCAAGGCTGCTGCCCAGGCTGGTGCGCAGTTTGCCGGGCGTACCATCGTGCGGCTGCCGTATGGCGTATCCGAACTCTTCAGCCAGTGGCTGGAAGATCACTATCCCGAACGAAAAAACAAGGTCTTGAACCGGATTCGCTCAATGCGGCAGGGAAAGCTGAACGACGCACGGTGGAAGACTCGGATGCGGGGAGAGGGGGTGTTTGCCGAGTCGATTCATGGCCTGTTTGCCACGATGAGCCGCAAAACCGGGCTGGATAGGCCCTTCCCCCAGCTTTCAACCGCAGCCTTTCGGCGGCCCGGCCAGGCACGTCAGTTGGCTCTGTTTGCGGACCGGAGCTGAGCGGCGGCGACTCACATCGCATCCTTGCGAATCAGCCCCTTCAGGTCGTCTTCCCAGGGCGGGAGTTCGAGGCTGGCCGGAACCTCGACGAGATGGAGTCGGTGATTGCCCTTTGGTCCGGTGCCTTCACTGGTATCACTGATGCGAAGCTGATCCGCCAAACCATCAGCCTGAAGGCGTTCCCATTCCTCTTCCCAGAGCAGGATGAAATAGACGGTCTTTGGGGTTGTGGGCGGGAAATAGAAGGGGATGCGCCGGTCTGCATAATACAGGGCTCCGCTGTCAAAGCTCCGAAAAAAGAAGAGGGGCTGTTCCCCTACCCGCTCGACAACGCGACCCATAAAGGGCTGAAAGGTCCGCGCGGAGGCAAGAGTGGGCTGAATCACGTGGTTGATGAGCAGGAAGATGCTTGTCGTGAACACCACCAGCCCGCCAAACACGCGGTCCCAGGACTGACGGCGCAGTCCCCAGACCAACAAGACCAGGGCGCCACCAACACCTAAAAACCAGCCGGTAAACGCTCCAGGATGGTCGGACACGATACCCGTGAACATGGGTAGATTGCTCTGGTCTTTCGGATGCAGAAACGGTCGGATCAGACCCAGTGGGTCAAACCCGCCGGCCTGGGCGATCACACCGAGCATGGCCAGACCGATCACTCCACAGCAGACAGCACCGGCAGCCTTCAGCAGCGCGAGAAAGCCAGGGGGCAGATCAATCTCTCCTCGACGAAGCTCTTGCCACCAGGCTCCTAGCAGCAGGGCAATAGCCGGATAGAGAGGCAGGATGTAGACCGTGCGTTTACTACTTGAAGCCGAATAGAACACGAAGATCGTGACGATCCAGACAATCAGATAGGTAAAGTTCTTCTCGGCCCAGCCCTGCCGACATTGGTATAAAAAATAGAGCAGCGGCGGAAAGAAAAAACTCCATGGGGCCATGCCCAGGAACAGGTTGGGAATAAAATAATAGAAGGGGTGGACGTGCCCGGCTCCGGCCGACCCGCTCGACACAAACCGCAGCACATTCTCTTTCATGATCTGCTTCTCAAAAAACGTCTCCCCGCCGTACCACAGGGCCAGCGCGTACCACGACCCGGCGATAAGGAGGAACAGCAAACCGCCCGTGACGAGATGCAGGTGACGGACAAACAGCGGATCGCGTTTGACGCACAGGAATACGACGATAACCAGACCCGGTAGCACCGCGCCAATAGGTCCTTTGGCCAGGGTTGCCAGACCGAGAAGACAGAAGAAGCCGAGCGCCTCAAGCCACCCCACCCGTTGCTTGCGGTACATGGACCAAAAGGAAAAAAAGGCCGCAACCATAAAAAAGGTCAGCGTCATATCCACCCGGGCCGTTGTCGCAGCCCGGACCCACTCAAAGCTGGTGGCCAAGGTCAGGCCGGCAATCAGCCCAGCCTCAACGCCCCACAGGACGGCGCCGACCCGATAGGTCAGGAGCACACCGAGCAGAGCCAGTAACGCGGAAGGAAAACGGATCGAGAATTCGCTCAACTGGCCCAAGGTCAACGTAGCCAACGTTCCGAGCCAGTGAAAGAGCGGAGGTTTGGACGGAATGATATGGCCGTTGCGCAAAGGCAGAATCCAGTCCCCGTTGTGATAGACCTCCCAGATAACGGTCGCCTCACGCGGTTGTCCCTTGGTGTAAAAAGGGATGTCACCCAGACCCCAGATGAATATCAGGCCACAGAAAAGGCTGAGAAACACACCAAAGAAGAGAACGCGGGATTGCAACAGCTTTTCCTCGACAGTATGAACGGCACGCACGGGGCGGCGGTTCACGATTCAGAGTTCTCATCTACGGGTTCATCTGATGCTTCAGGCGATGCCGGCTCTTCGGATTCGGACGGAGCAGGTAAGACGGGTGTCCCCGTTTCCCCATTTTGCTCGGGCCGAGGGAGCAAGGCGGCAAGCACCAGACGATGTTTCTTGTCCGGTCCCTTGCCCTCACTCGTGACCAGACGCTCAAGGTGAGGCCGGCTCTCTGAGAGCTCGGGCCAGTCCGTCTCACGGACGAGTAAATATAGCGCAGCGTCAGTCTGTGAGGCGTCTCCCTGTCTGACCCCTGGGTAAGATGAGTACATGTGCCCGGCATCCGAGGGCTGTTGGAGGGCACGTTGACCCATTTCAGGAATACGGCGGTCAGCGTAGAAGATGGCCCCATAGTCAGAGGCGGGGTGGTAAAAATACAGCGGTGCGTCCTGCACCATGGAACGCACGCCCAGCATAAAGGATTTATACGTCCGCTCTTGGGCCAGGAGAGGATGAAACAGGGCGTTCGCAAAGTACAACGACGCGGAGATCGAAATCGTCAACGCGGCAAAGACCGGTACCCAGCGGTCTCGGAGCAGCCCCCAGATATACCAGCCGGCTGCTCCGGCGAGCAGCGCAATCCAAATACACACGAGAGGAAACTGACCTTGTAAACTCTGCACGACAATGGGCAGATTCGCCCGATCCCGGGGATGCAGGAAAGGGGAAACCAGATGATCCAGATCAAAGCCGACGCCGTGAGTGATCAGCACGATGAGGATGAGTGCCCCGGCACTGCCCAGAGCAAGTGCGCAGCCTCGGACGACACGTTTGATCACAGGCGATGATAACACTCGCGACCCTTCTATCAATTCCTGCCACCACCACCCGAGCAATAAGGCCAGAGCCGGATAGAGCGGGAGGATATAATTACTGCGTTTCCCGGACGCCAGCGTAAAAAAGAGGAACTCAACCCCTACCCAGATTAACAGGTAGAGCTGTTTCTTCTCCCGCCATATGTCGCCTGATCGGTAGAGCGTAAACCCAAGCGCAGGCAAGAAAAGGCTCCAGGGCAGCATCCCGACAAAGAGGGTTGGCAAATAATACAGCAGGGTGTGCTCTCGGCTCGGTCCGCCTTTCTCACTGGCGAAAAACCGAAACACATTCTCATCCAGAATCTGGCGTTGGAAAAACTCCCCGCCGCCTTGGAGGAGGGCCAGCACGTACCACGACACGGCAATACCGCCCGCTATCAGTAGCCCTTGGCCGAGACGCAGGCGGCGGAGAAACTCGAGTTCTCTAGTCCACCACAAAAAAGTGCCTACAATCAGGACGGGTAACAGCAACCCCAGCGGCCCTTTGGCCAGGACGGCAAAACCGATGCTGGCGTAGAAGAGGAACAGCGTCCGTCGTTGTATCGCCCGTTCCTGGAAGGCCCAGAAAAAGAAAAACTGCGCGGCTGTCAGGAAAAACAGCAGGACCATATCGCTGCGCGCATTGATTGACCAACGTGCCCATTCCGGGCAGGTGGCCAGAATCAAAGCGGCCAGCAGCCCGACGCGCCAGTTCCAGAGCGCGCGTCCGAAGAAAAACGTGGCCAGGACTGTTGCAGTGGCAAACAGGGCGGAGGGGAAGCGGACTGCCAATTCACTCACCTGGCCGGTGAGCAAGGAGACAGCAGCACCAATCCAGTGAAACAGCGGCGGCTTGAGCGGCTGTTCGACCCCGTTCCGGAGGGGGAGAATCCACCCCCCGCCGTTCACCATTTCCCAGACGATCAGGGCTTCTTTTGACTCTTCGTAATTGTAAAAAGGAATGCGGCCAAGGTCTAAAAAATAGAGCAGAAAACAGAGAAAGAGGAGACCGACCACAATCTGGCGGGTGCGCTGCGGTTCGTTCATGCACTACCTCAAAGAGTGAACGTGTCCTCCAATAGATAGGCAGATGCTGGACACGTTTACTCTTTAGATACCGAAGGCACTATCTGCCGGATGATGGGCTGTCAAATCCCTCGGAACACCTTTTTTGCTCAGACAGTCGAGCCAAGAACGGCGCAGCACAGACCGGCAGCCGGAGCGGGATTCTACGGAAAACCAGCGCTAGGAGGAGGCTCCGCTCCGTCTCAGCACCCGGTAATGGGTGAGGAGCTGACCCA
This sequence comes from uncultured Binatia bacterium (SeqCode), assembly GCA_965243855.1. Lineage (GTDB taxonomy): Bacteria > Desulfobacterota > Binatia > Bin18 > Bin18 > Bin18. The sequence continues at coordinate 3,014,960 of CBDEWE010000003.1, forward strand.
CGCGTTCCTGCTCAGAAGTATGCCGCCTCAACTCCAGGAAGAGTTTCACCAGTTCGTCTTCCCCGGCTTCGTCGGCAGGCTGTAAGACTTTGAGCAATTCTTCTACTAAATTGGGGAATTTCTCGCTGGGAATGTAGTAGTGCGCCCAGCCAAACTCACAGTGGCGATGAAGGATCTTTGCAATCATTTTTTCTAAGTTCTCCTGGCCCGTCATGACTGCCTTGCCTCCTCCGTAGAGCGCGCCGCTACCTTAGTGATTCTGCCTGTTAGAGTCAAGACGAATAAAGGAGTGAACGTCCCCTCCAACAGGCATGCAAATGTTGACGCGATTACGCCTTTCCCCCTTTCCCAAGCGCCCGGTTTCTGTCACAAGAGGTCCACAGTGTCGCGTACGCGAAAACCCAAGCCCGACCGAGCAAAGCAGAGGAAGGACCCGCCGGTCGCTCACCAGGCAACCATCCGGGCGTTTCAACGCCGCCTGATTACCTGGTATCGGAAGCATGGACGGGATCTGCCCTGGCGGCGGACGCGCGACCCCTATGCCATTTTGGTGTCTGAGGTCATGCTGCAGCAAACCCAAGTCCAACGGGCCTTACTGTATTACGAGAATTTCTTGCAGAAATACCCCACAGCAGAAGATCTGGCGAAAGCGCACGAGCCCCAGGTGCGTGAAGCCTGGGACGGTCTGGGGTATTACGCGCGGGCCCGGAATCTGCACAGAGCGACCCAACAGATTGTCACCCAGCATCGGGGCAAATTTCCGCGCAACCCGGAAGAGCTGACAAAACTGCCCGGCATTGGCCCGTATACTGCGGGAGCAGTCTCAAGCTTCGCTTTTCACAAAGACGCCGCCATTCTGGATACCAACGCGGCCCGGGTCCTGCGGCGGTTCTTTGGTCTTACCCCCCAGCAGCGGACGCCCCGCTTTCTCTGGACGGTTGCCCGGCAGGTGACCCCCAAGGGGCAGGCCCATATCTTTAATCAAGCCATTATGGATGTGGGTGCCACCATTTGTGTTGCTCGCACCCCCCGCTGTCCCCATTGCCCGCTCCGACCGGTGTGTCGGCAGGGAAAGATCACCGCCCCGGCGGGTTCGGTTTGACGCTCCGGCGGTTCTCCCGTATAGTGACCCTCCGACGGCCCGGCGGCTTTGTCGTGCTGGTCCTGAGGTTTTCCAAGCGTGTCAGTTGTTGCTATTATTCCCGCTCGCTACGGATCAACTCGATTCCCAGGAAAACCTCTCGCTCTCCTTCGCCACACACCAATGATCCAGCACGTGTACGAGAGGACCCGTCTCGTGCAAGGTCTGGACCGTGTTCTTGTTGCCACCGACGACCAGCGCATTGCCCGCGCCGTGCAAGACTTTGGTGGAGACGTGGTCATGACGAGTTCCGCACATCCGACCGGGACAGACCGACTCGCAGAGGCGGCCCAGCCACTCGCTGCAGACATTATTGTGAATGTTCAAGGCGACCTACCCTTCTTCCCCCCACAGATGGTTGAAGATGCGATTGTGCGTCTCCAGGAGTCTCCCGAGGCGGCCATGGCCACGGTCAAAACACCGATCTACGATGATGAAGAGTGGCGGAATCCGAACGTGGTGAAAGTCGTCACCGACCGGAGCGGCTATGCGCTGTATTTCTCCCGCAGCCCTATTCCATGCTATCGTAATGGCGTGCCTGCGTCCGAAAGCCAGAGGGAAGTCTTGGCCTACCGGCATATCGGCCTGTACGTCTATCGGAAGGATTTCCTACTAATCTTCACTGCCTTACCACCGACTCCGCTGGAAGAGGCCGAAAAACTTGAGCAGCTGCGTGCCCTCGAATGGGGGTATAAAATCTGTGTTATCCAAACAGAACGTCCGACCATAGAAGTCGATACCCCAGAGGACCTCATCCGTGCAGAGGAGGCATTGCGATGAATAATGTTGGGAAGGATGGACGAAAAACAAAATTCATTTTCGTCACAGGTGGAGTGGTGTCCTCGCTTGGCAAGGGGCTCGCCGCAGCGTCTATTGGCGGCCTGCTGGAAAGCCGCGGTCTGACTGTCACTATGCTCAAAATGGACCCGTATATTAACGTCGATCCAGGCACGATGAACCCCTTCCAGCACGGGGAAGTCTTTGTCACTGACGACGGGGCCGAGACCGACCTCGATCTCGGTCACTATGAGCGCTACGTCTCGACCCGGATGACGCGCAAGAACAGCTTCACCACCGGCCAAGTCTATGATGCGGTGATTGCCCGCGAACGCCGGGGCGACTACTTGGGCGGCACAGTCCAGGTTATTCCGCATATTACTGACGAGATTAAGCGGCGTATCCTGACCGCGGCAGACGGCTTTGATGTCGCTATCTGCGAGGTTGGCGGAACGGTCGGCGATATCGAGAGTCTACCCTTTCTTGAGGCGATTCGTCAGTTTCGCTGGGACTGGGGCAAGGAGCACGTTTTATATATTCACCTGACGCTCGTGCCTTTTATCTCTGCCGCCGGGGAACTCAAGACCAAACCAACCCAACACAGCGTTAAGGAGCTGACCAGCTTAGGCATCCAGCCTGACCTGCTGCTGTGTCGCACGGACCGCTATCTGGAACCGAACGTCAAAGCCAAAATCGCCCTGTTCTGTAATGTTGACGAAAGCGCGGTGATTACGGCGAAAGATGTGGAATGTGTCTACGAAGTGCCCCTGGTCTTTCACCAGGAGGGTCTCGATGAGCGGATCGTGGAGAAGCTCAATATGTGGACGGGCTCGCCCAATCTGAGCCGCTGGGAAACCATTGTTCAGACGTTTCGTAACCCAACCGACCACATCAGCATTGCGATGGTTGGGAAGTATGTTGAACTCGTAGACTCGTATAAGAGTATCAACGAGGCACTCGCCCACGGGGGTTTTGCCAATAACTGTCGAGTCGATATCGTCCATATCGACTCGGAACAGCTCGAAAACGATATCTTTCCAGAATCCCTGCAACAGGCCGATGGCATTCTTGTGCCCATGGGCTTTGGGCGGCGAGGGGCAGAGGGGAAAATTGCCGCGATTCGGTACGCCAGGGAGAACCACATTCCCTTTTTAGGGATTTGTTTTGGCATGCAGATGGCGGTGGTCGAATTCGCCCGGCATGTGTGTGGCCTTGAAGAAGCGAATTCGACCGAAGTCGATGACACAACGCCCGCTCCGGTTATTGCGCTCATGGATGAGCAACGGGAGATCGTTGAGAAAGGCGGGACCATGCGGCTCGGTGCCTACCCCTGTGTGCTGGTCGACCAGAGCCTGGCTCTGAGCCTGTATACGCAAAAAGAAATCGCCGAACGCCATCGCCATCGGTATGAGTTCAACAACGCCTACCGTGAACTCTTCGCTTCCAAGGGCATGATTTTTAGCGGTCTCTCTCCTGACGGCGCCTTGGTCGAGGCGATCGAGTTACGCGATCATCCCTGGTTTGTCGGGGTGCAGTTTCATCCGGAGTTCATCTCCCGTCCGTTTGAATGCCACCCTCTATTCAGCGGGTTTATCCAGGCGGGGATACAGCGACACTTTGCCTCCCTTCAGTCGCCGCTTCTCCAGGCTGAGGGAGCTCGGCATTGACCTGTAGAGAGTACTCTCCGCCAGAAGTGTCCGTTGGTTCGCTCACTTTTGGCGGCGCTACGCCCTTTGTGCTGATCGCGGGTCCGTGTGTGATTGAGGACCGGGACTCGGCGCTGCGGCATGCGGAAGCACTCCGTTCGTCAACCGCACGCTTGCATGTCCCATTTATTTATAAATCGTCATACGACAAGGCAAATCGTTCCTCCCACGCCTCCTTCCGCGGGCTTGGCATAGAGGAGGGGCTGAATATTCTGGCTGAGGTCAAACGCGAGCTGGGCGTGCCGCTCCTGACGGATGTGCATACACCACAGGAGGTCACGGCTACGGCAGAGGTCGTTGACATTCTCCAGATTCCAGCCTTTTTATGTCGTCAGACCGATTTACTCCTGGCGGCGGGCCACAGCCAGCGGGCCGTGAATATCAAGAAAGGTCAGTTCCTCGCTCCGTCCGACATGGAATACGTCGCCCAAAAAATCGCCTCGACCGGCAACCGGCGTATTCTTCTGACGGAACGGGGGGCTTCTTTTGGATACCATAATCTTGTGTCTGACATGCGCTCGCTCCCCATCCTCGCCCGTTGCGGCTATCCGGTTGTGTATGATGCAACCCATAGCGTTCAACTACCGGGGGGACAGGGTACAATGTCCGGAGGTCAGCGGGAGTTTATCCCACCGCTGGCCCGGGCGGCGGTGGCGGTAGGGGTTGACGGTCTGTTTATGGAGGTCCACGAGGAGCCGGAGCAGGCCCTGAGCGATAGTGCCACGGTCTTTCCGCTGGCCCGCCTTGAACCCCTTTTACACACGCTGGTCGACCTCGACCGTCTGATCAAGAATGTGCCGGCAGCCCGGTGACGACTGTCTCGGTCGCGTCGCCTCCATTCCGTGTTCCATCCCTCAGCATGCTCTTCTTTGATTCGTTCAGGAGAGGTGATAGGCTGTCCACGACCGTTGGGACACCGCCATGAGTCGTCATCAAATCCGCTTTATGCTGGGCATTACGGTACTCGGGCTCATCCTTATCCTGGGCTATCTCAGCTCTCAGGTGGGAAAAGACCCAGAGACCGCACGGCTCATCGACGAACTCTCGGACCCGGACGCGGCCGAAGAGACGATGGTCCAACGCATGACGGAATTCCGACGGGTGAAGATGCAGGACGGAAAAAAAGTGTGGGAAATTGTGGCCCGGCAGGCGCGCTATTTTGCGGACACTAACGCCGTCGTTATTGACACTCCTGAAGTTTCACTCTATTTCGGCGATGGCGAAGCGCTCGCATTACGCTGTCAGGAAGGCACAGTCCACCTGGATGGGGAATCAGAGTTACTCGACATCGATCTCCGGGGCAACCTGGAGATACAGATGGGAGACATTTCCCTAAAAACCGATCAGGCCACCTACGACCGCCAGAAAAACACCATATCCTCGGACGGGGTCATTTACGTTGTCGGTCAAGGATTTACGCTTGAAGGCAAAGGCTATACGGTCGCCGTTGATACCAAGCAACTGACCCTGAATGCAGAAGTCTATACGACGGTTACACGGGAGTCCGGATAATGCGCTCAACATTGGTGGGGACCGGCTGGGTGGTCTTTCCCTCAATCCTTGTCATCCCCTTGTTCTTGTCTCCGTTGACGCTGGCAGCCGAAGACGCCCAACAAGGCCCAACCGACCGCGCAGTCCAGGATTCGGCTGCGACCTTTGCGGATTCCCTGTCACTCACCTCGCGCAAAGATCCCATTCATATTCGCTCGCATGACCTCGAATTCTTCTATGAAGAGAAGCGTATCCAGTATCGCGGGAATGTGGTGGTGACCCAGGGTGATATGACGTTAAAGAGCGACAGGCTGACTGTGCTGTATGAAGACCCCGCACCAACAGCCACGAATACCTCAGCTCAGCAACGGCTCAAGCATATTGTTGCCGAGGGGAGGGTCGAAATTACTTCCGGCGAACGCCGCGCCACAAGCCGCAAAGCGGTTTTTAATCAGAAGAAACGCACGGTCACGCTCAGGGGGAATGCGATTCTTCAGGAAGGTCCCAACCAAGTCAAGGGGGATATCGTGACCGTCTTTCTGGACGAGAAGCGCAGTATTGTGAAGGGCGGGAAGGGAAAGCGGCAGGCCCAGATGGTCCTTATTCCCGACTAGGGCGTCAGGGGGCCATTGTGCGGTGAGATCCATAAGAAAGACGCGCAAGGAAAGAAGAACGGAGTGAGTGATACGCCAGTCCTCCAAGCCGAAGGCTTGTGGAAAACCTATGGGAAACGCGCGGTTCTGCGCGATGTCAGCGTTCGCGTCAAAGGCGGCGAAGTGGTAGGCTTACTCGGTCCCAACGGAGCAGGAAAGACAACGACCTTTTCGATTATCGTCGGTATTATTCGACCCGATAAGGGCGAGGTCTACTATAATGATGACGAGATTACGACCTTACCCATGCATAAGCGGGCACGCCGGGGGGTGACCTATCTGCCCCAAGAGCCGTCAGTTTTCCGAAAGTTGACCGTAGCGGAAAATGTGATGGCTATTCTGGAGACTACATCGCTGAACAAGGCGCAGCGGGAAGAGCGCCTGGCTGAGCTACTGACAGAGTTGGGGATTAGCCATCTGGCAGCCAATCGGGCGGATTCACTCTCTGGAGGGGAGCGACGTCGGGTCGAAATTTCTCGTGCGCTGGTGATGTCACCGGCCTTTATGCTCCTTGACGAACCCTTTGCCGGAATCGATCCGCTTTCGGTTGTTGATATCCAAGAAATCATCACGCAATTACGCGAACGTGGAATCGGTGTTCTTGTCACCGACCACAATGTTCGAGAGACGCTGAGCATTTGTGATCGCGCCTATATTCTGAGCGATGGCAGTGTGTTTGAGGAGGGAACACCCCAGGAAATCACGGCGAGCAGTCGTGCCCGAGAGGTCTACCTGGGAGAACGCTTCCGCCTCTAGTGATCGAAGACAAGGGTGGAGTTGTATGGGGTTAGACCTCAGACTGACTCAGAAATTAACCCAAAAACTGGTGATGACGCCCCAGTTGCGTCAAGCCATCAAAATTCTGCAACTGCCCCGTGGAGAGCTGGATACGCTCATTGATGAAGAGTTGGCGGAGAATCCGGTCATTGAGCGCGTGACCGAGGACGAGGCTATTTTTGACGACGGCCGCGGCCATGGCGAAGAACCCACCCAGGCCGCCACGCAAGATGCGAACACGGAAAAGGACCAGATTGACTGGCAGACCTATCTCAGCACCTATAATAACAATAATGATATACAGACTTCTCCTCCGACTGGAGACGAAGACGCGGATGGTGAGCGTCAAAATGCTCCAGAGGACCGTGTGCCCCGCCCGGAGTCGCTGGCCGAACATCTCACCTGGCAGTTACGCTTCCGCACCTTGACAGAAACGGAAGAATATCTCGCCTCTCTGGTCATCGGGAATCTGGACGTTGACGGCTATCTGGAGGCCAGTGTCGAGGAACTCGCAGATAGTGCAGACGCCAGTCCCGAGGCGGTTGAACGGGTGTTGCGGATTGTTCAGTCGTGCGACCCGATTGGAGTCGGCGCACGGGACCTCCAGGAATGCCTGCTGTTACAACTGCACGCTGCTCGGCACGAGGGAGAAGCGGTTGAAGAATCTTTGCTCTGTTTAACCGCAACGATCGTCCAACACCATCTCCAGACCCTTGAAGGGCGGCGATATGATCGACTGGCAAAAGCACTCAACGTCCCGACGGAAACAATTCAGCGGGCGATTAAGCTCATTACGGCCCTTGAACCCAAACCCGGACGCAATTACGGTGACGGAGATATCCGCTATGTCACCCCGGATGTATATGTCCATAAGATCGGAGATGAGTATCGGGTGACGCTCAACGAAGAGGGTCTACCGCGTCTCAAGGTAAGTAATGCGTATCGCCATTTACTCACCCAGGACGGCGAGGCAAAAGAGTATGTCCAGGAGAAACTGCGTGCGGCAGCCTGGCTGATTAAAAGTATTCACCAACGCCAGCGGACCTTGCTCATGGTTGCCGAGAGTCTGGTAAAATTTCAGCAGGATTTTCTGAATCATGGTATTTCCCATATGCGTCCACTGGTGTTGCGCGATGTTGCGGATGACATCGGCGCTCATGAGTCAACGGTCAGTCGGGCCATTGCGGGCAAGTATATTACCACGCCACGCGGGTTGTACCCGCTCAAAAAATTCTTCACCACCGGGCTGAAGAGCCACTATGGGCAAGACGTTTCGGCAGAAAGCGTAAAGGCCCAAATTCGCGCCCTGATTGATCAGGAAGACCCGTACAAACCCCTGAGTGATGAAGAAATTGTAAAAATGCTGTCCCGTAGTCATATCAAGATTGCCCGCCGGACCGTTGCCAAGTATAGAGAGAGCCTCAATATTCTTTCCTCTGCCAAGCGGAAGTACGCCCGCTAGGCGCCAGTCCTATTTGTAACAAGGAACACTCCCATGCGTGTCGTTGATATCCTCAGCCAAGAATCCATTCTCCCCCAGCTCCAGGGTCGTACGAAGACCGATGTCCTCCGTGAGCTTGCCCAACACCTCGCCCAGCACACGCCCAGTGTCGACGTTGAGCAGTTGGTCGCCGTTCTCCTGGACCGGGAACGTCTCGGCACCACGGCCATTGGCGAAGGCATTGCCATACCGCACGGGAAGTTGTCCGGTCTCAAAGATGTCGTCGCCGTTTTTGGCCTAAGTCCACACGGGGTGGACTGTAGCTCCCTTGATGGCGGGCTGACGCGGCTGTTCTTCTTGTTGGTTGCGCCAGAGGATTCTGCCGGCGTCCACCTCAAGGCCCTGGCTCGGGTCTCTCGCCTCTTGAAAGACAAGGCGTTTCGAGAACGCCTGCTCCAAGGCGGAAGCCAAGCAGATTTACACCGGATGATCTGTGAGGAAGATAACAATCTTTAGTGGGGAGGCAGCACCCGGCAAGGACAGCTATGCAGGTCGTTGTCGTTACGGGCTTATCAGGCTCGGGGAAAAGTACCGCAATCCGTGTCCTTGAGGATCGTGGATTCTACTGCATCGATAATCTCCCGGTCACGCTCATCCCCCGATTTCTTGAGCTCAGCGAAAATAATCAGGAACATATCAGCCGCGTAGCCCTAGGTATTGATCTGCGCGAGCGTATTTTTCTACACGAATATCCGACGGTCCTTGAAGGACTGCGCAAACAGGGCCACCAGCTCAAGATTCTGTATTTTGAAGCCAGCGCCGACGTCCTCGTGCGACGCTTTAGCGAAACCCGGCGTCCCCACCCTGCTGCCGGAGATGGGGGAGTCCTCCAAGGGATTCGGACCGAAGAAGAACAGCTCGCCGGACTGCGCGCAGCGGCCGACTTGGTTATGGATACGTCTTCATATACCGTGCACGAGCTCCGGGAGGCCCTCCTTCGACATATTGAACGCTATCCTCACTCCCAACAGCCTCTACTCATTACCGTCGAGTCGTTTGGCTATAAATACGGAGTGCCTATCGATGCCGATATTATGCTGGACGTCCGTTTTCTACCCAATCCCTTTTTTGTCGATGCGCTCCGGCACAAGACCGGTACGGAGCGTGCGGTCGTCGAGTTCGTCCTCGGCCAGGAGGAAACCCTTCTCTTTTTGAGTCAGCTGTCGATCTTACTCAAATCGACACTCCCTCTATATGCCAGAGAAGGCAAAAGCTATCTCACTCTGGCCATTGGGTGTACGGGCGGCCAGCACCGCTCGGTCGTCATCGCCGAAGAACTGGGCAAACAGCTCCAGGCGTGGGACTATACCGTTCGGATTCAGCACCGCGACAGGCAACGGCAAAGTACACCGGCATGACCTCCCACCTCCAAACCCGGCTCACCCTGCTTAACGCAATGGGCTTACACGCCCGCGCGGCGGCGGCCTTCGTCAAGGCCCTCAAAGATCTCGAGGTTGAGGTCACCGTCAGCTGGGAAGGACAAACGGCGAATGGACGCAGCGTCCTCGACCTGTTGACCCTCGGCGCTCCACAGGGCAGCATTCTTGAGTTACAGATTCAGGGCGCGGATGCAGAGGAGGCACTCTCGACCCTCACCCGCCTCGTCGCCAATCGTTTTGACGAAGAATAAATACGCTCTTCCGGCCAGCCACTTTCTACCCCTTGACGCTCAGAAGGGGATTCTATTATATGCGCCCAGCCGTTTAGGGTACGGGCAGCATCACGCCAAGGAGAAAAACTATGACGGGGAAAGAGTATTTATTCACGTCCGAATCGGTGTCAGAGGGCCACCCGGACAAAATGTGTGATCAGATCTCGGACGGCATCCTGGACGCCTTACTCGAACAAGACCCGGACAGCCGTGTGGCGTGCGAAACGCTAGTCAAAACCGGTATGATCGTCGTGGCGGGTGAAGTCACGACCAAAGCCCAGACCAGCTATCATTTTGTAATGGATGTCGCCCGCCAGATCGTGCGCGACATCGGCTTCACTGACTCTTCCCTCGGTTTTGACGCCGACACCTGCTCCGTACTGACCGCGCTCAGCCAGCAGTCTGAGGACATTGATCAGGGAGTATCCGAGGGGAAAGGTCTCCACAAGGAACAGGGCGCAGGCGACCAAGGCATGATGTTTGGCTTTGCCTGCGACGAAACCAAAGACTATATGCCGTTTCCCATTTATACGGCCCACCGCCTAGTCCAGGAAATGGCTGAAATACGGAAAAGGGGCGAGCTGCCCTTCCTGCGGCCGGACAGCAAGTCGCAGGTGACGGTGGAATACCAAGATGGCAAACCGGTGCGCGCCGATACGGTCCTGATTTCAACCCAGCACGATCCTGACGCAGCCTATGACACGATCAAAGAGGCCATTGTTGAAGAAGTCGTGAAACGTGTCATTCCCCCGGAGTTTTTGGATCAGAAGACCACGTTTCTGGTGAATCCGACCGGGCGTTTCGTCAATGGTGGCCCATACGCCGACTGCGGCCTCACCGGACGGAAAATTATCGTCGACACCTATGGCGGCTACGGCCGGCATGGCGGTGGCGCGTTTTCGGGCAAAGACCCCAGCAAGGTAGACCGCTCAGCCGCCTATATGGCGCGCTATATTGCCAAGAATCTTGTGGCCGCGGGTTTAGCCACACGCTGCGAAGTGCAACTCGCCTATGCGATCGGTGTGGCGGAACCGGTCGGCGTCTATGTTGATACCTTCGGCACGGGTGTCTTACCGGAGGAACGCATATCCGCAATCGTCCGTCAGGAGTTCGACCTGCGACCCGCCGCGATTATCCAAACGCTCGATTTGAAACGTCCCATCTATCGGGAGACCGCGGCCTACGGCCATTTCGGCCGACCGGCAGAGAATGGCTTCTTCCCCTGGGAGCAGATCGACCGTGTCGAGACCCTCAAGCGTGCGGCGGCAACCGCATAGCCATGACCGAGTGAGAGAGAAAGAGGAAACATGCGTACAAGCCGAGGCGATGTCAAAGACCCCAAGCTGGCCAAGGAAGGCAAGAAACGTTATGAGTGGGCTGACCAGCACATGCCGGCCCTGCGCCAGGTCCGAGAAGTTTTTTCACGCGAGAAACCCCTGAAAGGCGTGCGTCTGGCGGCCTGTCTGCACGTCACCTCCGAAACCGCCAACCTGATGCGCACCCTCAAGGCTGGCGGCGCCGACGTCACCCTGTGCGCCTCCAACCCGCTGTCCACCCAGGACGATATTGCCGCCGGTCTGGTCAAACACGAGGGCATTCCGACGTTTGCGATTCGCGGCGAGAATAACAAGAGCTATTATGCCCACCTGCACCAAGCCCTGGCTCATCAGCCCAGCGTGACCCTCGACGACGGCGCCGACCTCGTCTCGCTGCTGCATACCGACAAGCAGTATACCGACCGCGCCGAGCATATGTGCGCCAGCATGGAAGAGACCACGACCGGCGTCATCCGGCTGCGCGCCATGGAAAAGGACGGCGTCCTGAAGTTCCCGGTCATTGCCGTGAACGACGCCACCACCAAGCACCTGTTCGATAACCGCTACGGAACCGGACAGTCCACCCTGGACGGGGTGCTGCGGGCGACCAATATCCTGCTGGCCGGTATGACCGTCGTGGTCGCCGGCTACGGTTGGTGCGGCAAGGGTGTCTCCATGCGCGCCCGCGGGCTGGGGGCACAGGTTATCGTGGCGGAAATCGACCCGATTCGTGGACTCGAAGCCGCTATGGACGGCTTCCGGGTGCTGCCTATGCGTGAGGCGGCTCGCGAGGGGGAGCTGTTCGTGTCTGTGACCGGCGACACCAGCGTGCTGCGCAAAGAGCATTTTGTGCGTATGAAAGACGGCGCTATCCTGTGCAACTCGGGCCATTTTGACGTTGAGATCGATATTAAGGCGCTCAAGAAAATGGCCAAGCGGGTTGAACGCAATGTGCGCACAAACGTGGACGGCTATCATCTGGAGGATGGACGCTGCATTTATGTCATCGGCGAGGGGCGGCTGGTCAATCTTGCCGCGGCCGAGGGACACCCGCCGGCGGTGATGGATATGAGTTTTGCCACGCAGGCCTTAACCGTGCGTTGGGCGGTGGAACATCAGGACCAGTTGACGCCCCACGTGCACCCTGTCGCCAAAGAGATCGAAGATCAGGTCGCCAGCCTCAAACTCGCCAGCATGGACATCCAGCTCGACCGGCTGACCCCGGAGCAGAAGCGCTATCTTGCATCCTGGGAATTTGGGACATAAGTTCTACCCATGGTCGGTGGGGTGTTTCGGTGGATGCTGGGGGCGGTGCTTCTTGCGAGCGTAGCCCCCTTCGCCTTTGCCCTCTCCCCGCCCCGTCCCGCTCTCGAAGAAATACGGCATACCTCAGTCCCGGATTACACCCGGGTCATTATTACCCTCTCGGACCGAGCAGACTATAACCACTTCCGGGTTGCGGCCAACCAAGCGCATGACCGCCCGCCCCGTATTGTCATCGATTTCTCCTCAACGCGTATTGCTCCTCGCCTGCGGGCGCCCATTCCCGTGGATGACGGCCTGCTCAAACGTATCCGGACGGGTCAGTTCTCGCCAACCACCGCCCGGGTCGTGCTCGATCTGGAACAGATTGAGAGCTATACCGCCTTTCCGCTCTACTCGCCGTATCGACTCATTATTGATGTCAAAGGGAAGAGTAAGAAAACCGAGGTAGACCAACCGCCCGAGCAAGCCCAAGCGCCCCAGCCCTATCGGATTATGATTGACCCCGGGCACGGCGGGCGTGATCCGGGTGCTATCGGCGTTGGCGGCCTCAAAGAGAAAACCGTGGTCCTGGCCATCAGCAAAAGACTCGGTAAAAAGCTGGAGTCCCGCCTCAAGCTGGAGCCCCGCCGCTCGGTAAAAGTACTCTATACGCGAGAGCGGGACGTCTTTATTCCCCTGCCGGAACGCACGGCCAAAGCTAATGCTATGAAGGCCGACCTTTTTATTTCGATTCACGCCAATGCCAGTGAAAATCCTCGCCTCCAAGGAGTGGAGACCTATTATCTGAATAATACCAATGATCGGGCTACCGAACGACTGGCGAGGCGTGAAAATGGCCTGACGCCACCAGGATTAGCAAGTCTTGAAAATGGCATGGCGCCAGGAAGTGACTTATACTTTATTTTGAGCGATCTCCACCATACTGGGAACGAACCAGAGTCGATTGCCCTTGCTCGTGCCCTCCAGACCTCTATGATGACCCAGGTTGCCAAACGTCACTCGAAGGTCCGTAACCTTGGGGTAAAAAAAGGACCATTCTACGTGCTAGTTGGAGCGCATATGCCGTGCGTATTGGCCGAAGTGTCTTTTCTGACGCACCGCGTCCAGGGTCGGCTGTTGCGCTCTTCGGACTATCGGGAAGCGATAGCAGAAGGACTTTTTCAAGGGATTGCCCGATTTATCAAAGAAGAGTTACCACGTATGGAGAGCCTGTGAGCCCGCCTCGCCAGGAAAGATAACGTACCATGGACGCCGATCAGCAATACCCGCCCCCCGGTCTCATTGAGCTGCCACCCCTCCCTTCGTCAGACCCGGACGTGGAACTTGATCCCGATTGGAACCTCAGTCGGATTGCCAGCACCTATCGCACCCAGGTCCACGAGTTGCTGATACGGCATCAGGCGGAGAGCCAGAGTGGACGATCCGTGGTCGAGTTCCACACTGCCCTGATCGATCAACTCGTGCAGTACGTCTTTACCGCCGCGACCCGTCTCTATACGCGTCGCTACACCAGCCTCAGCCAACGCTGTAGTCTGTTTGCCCTGGGCGGCTATGGTCGCGGCGAGTTGAATCCGCATTCTGACATTGATCTGCTTTTTCTCTACCACTGGAAAATCACCCCCTATGCCGAGACGGTGTGGGAAACCCTGTATTACAGTCTGATGGACGCAGGCTGGACGGTCGGCCACGCGGTCCGCAATATTCGGGAATGCCTCCGGCATGCGAATCGGGATTTCGAAATTAAAACCTCCCTGCTCGATAGTCGCTATCTGTGTGGGGAAGAGTCCTTGGCCCGTGAGTTTCAAACCGCCATGAACCGAGACCTGGTGGAGAAAAGGACTGAACAGTTTTTTCAGGCAAAGGCCGAGGAGAGCCACGTCCGCCACCAGCGCCACGGCAATTCGCTCTATCTGCTCGAACCAAACCTGAAAGAGGGCTGTGGCGGGTTGCGCGATTTGCATACCGCCTGGTGGTTGGCCAAAGTAAAATTCAAACTCACCAACTGGCGCGAGCTTGTCGTCAAAGGCGTTGTCTCGGAATCGACCCTGGTCGCGGTAGAAGCAGCCCAGGATTTCTTGTGGCGGGTGCGGAACGGACTCCATCTTCTTGAGCGAACAGAGCAGGACAAGTTGACCTTTGAGCATCAAGATCAGCTCGCCCCGGCGTGCGGTTTTTCGGACACCACCCAGTTCATGCGGACCTACTACCAACATGTCACAACCATTCACGATTTTACCCGGTTCATGTTTGAGCGCTGTGTCACACCGTCGCGACTCTTCAACTTCTTGGGTCGTCCGCGGGGTCGGGACATCCGTGAGGGAATCCGTATTGTTGACCAGACCCTGCATGTGACTAAGCCCGAGATGCTCACCCAGGAGCCGCTCAATCTCGTGACGCTCTTCCATGACGCTCAACGTCACGGAGTCACGTGTACCCGTGAAACCAAGCAGGTGATTCGTCAGGCACTGACCAAGCTCCCACCGGAATCGGCCAGTCACCCCGATGTGCGGGATGCCTTTCTCACCATTTTATCCTGGAAGCAGCGGGTTGCCCCAACCCTGCACGCGATGCACGAAGTCGGCCTGCTCGAATGGCTGTTACCCGAGTTTGGTCATTTACGCTGGCGAACGCAGCGCGACCTGTACCATATCTATGCCATCGACGAGCATACACTGCACGGTGTGGCAGAACTCGAACGCTTGCGCGACGGCGAATATAAAGAAAGTCTGCCGCTCCTGACCCAGGTCATGCGTGAGATTGACCGGGTAGACCTCTTATTCCTGTCAATGCTCTTCCATGATGTGGGTAAGGGATTCGGCGTTGAGCACTCCGCCCGGAGCGCCGAGATGGTGGACTCGGCCGCCAGACGCTGGCAACTGCCACCAGATGAGGCGCATGAGTGGCAGGTCCTCGTCCGCCAGCATCTCTTTATGTCTCATATTGCCCAGCGGCGCGATCTTTCAGACGACGCGCAAATTGCCGATTTCGCCCGGACGGTAGAGAACCTCGGGTGCTTAAAGAGGCTCTATCTGCTGACGTTTGCCGATATGAAGGCCGTTGGCCCCAAGGTTTGGAATAGCTGGAAGGGCGGGCTCCTTAACGAACTCTATCTGCGCACCCTGGAGCGCTTGGAAACGGGAGCGCTTGTTGAGGAGGATCAAGGCGCACGCCTCCAGCGCCGGAAAGATCGTATTCGCCACCATCTGGCCGCAGAAGCAGCGGTCGACCAGCTCTCCCAGTTCCTGACCGCAATGCCGGACAGCTATTTCCTGACGACCCCGGAGGATGCGGTTCCAGAGCATTTTCAGCTCATGAGCCGTTTTGTCCAGGCAGAGTCTGAAGCTCCCTACCGCGCCAGCCTGCACCACTTTCCAGAGCAGGAGTATAGTGAATTCACCCTGGTCACTCGTGATCGCCCAGGGCTCTTTTCCATGCTCGCCGGCGTTCTCACCGTCAGCAGCCTCAGTATTTCCGGAGCACGCATTGCCACCAGCCGGCAAGGCATTGCTTTAGACGTCTTTCGGCTGTCACACCTGGACCGTCAAGACATGCTACTCTCGGAAGATACCTGGGCCCGATTTTATACGCGGCTGAACGCCGTCTTACACGGTGAGCGAACAGTTGAGGACCTGCTCCAGGCAGCCAGGCCACCGGCGTTTCTGCAACGCTCCCGCCCGCGCCTGCGAACCGAGATTACGATTGATAACACCACATCGCCAACCTATACCCTGGTCGATGTCACGGCGCTGGACCGGATCGGGCTTTTATTCGAGGTGACCCACGCCCTGTTCCAACTCGGCCTCGTGATCCACCTGGCGAAGATCACAACCAATGTCGATCAGGTCCTTGATGTCTTCTACGTGACTAATGGGACAGGCGCGAAAGTTGGAAATCCCGACCAGGTGCTGGCAGAGTTGCAGGGCCGGCTGCGTAGCCACGAGGAAGCGGCATGACTCATCAGCCTGCCGTTGCTCACCAAGCCTCCCCTTCCCACCAAAATAGTGCCCAGAGTGACACTCTGCTTGACACCTTTCTGGGGCATCTCACCGTAGAAAAGGGCTTAACGCCGCGCACGGTAGAGGTCTACAGTCGAGATCTCCACCGGTTCTGCGCCTATTTATCAACCCAAGATATTGCGGATGTCAGACAGGCCGGTTCGCGTCATATCGTTGGCTTTCTCAGCGCCCTGCACGATCAGGGCGTGTCAACCCGTACCCAATCCCGAGTCTTAACCGCGCTGCGCGGCTTGTACCGCTTTCTCCAACGGGAAAACGAACTGCCCGGAAAGAATCCAACCGCCCTGCTCCATCTCCCCAAGTTTGGTCGCGCCCTGCCCCACGTCCCTTCCCAAGAACAGGTAGACGCCCTCATCTCGGTGCCGGATGCGGCGACCCCCCTCGGCATGCGGAACCAGACCATGCTCGAAGTGTTATACGCGACGGGCCTGCGCGTCTCCGAACTGGTTCAGCTGACAGTCTCTCAGGTCAACCGGGAAGCAGGATTCGTCCGGGTGCGGGGCAAGGGCAATAGGGAGCGCCTCGTCCCCCTGGGGACTCGGGCGCTCTCGCAGCTCCAGCGCTACCTCGACACCGTTCGCCCAGTCCTGCTGAAGCAGCGCAGCAGCGACTATATTTTCCTAACTCGCTCCGGGAAGCCGCTGACCCGTCAGGCATTCTGGGCGATGATCAAAGGCTACGCCAAGCACAATCCTGAAAGCGGTCCCGTCTATCCCCACTCCCTGCGACACGCCTTTGCGACGCATCTGCTTGAGGGTGGAGCGGACCTGCGGGCGGTCCAGTCCATGCTGGGGCACGTCGATATCGCCACCACGCAAATCTACACCCACCTGGCGAGTGCACGCTTACGCGAGGTACACCGGAAGTATCATCCGCGCGGCTGAGGGCTCGGGATCAGCCCCTGAGCAGGCGAGATAAAAAAAGGCTGCCTACTTCTTCAGCCCATCTTTTACATCACGACCACGCTCCGGGCGACTTCGCCTTTCTCCAGCGCGGTCATGGCGTCGTTGACTTCGTCCAGAGAGTAGGTGCGGGTCACCAGCTCGTCGAGTTTGAGCTTGTTGTTCATATACAGATCAATCAGGCGCGGCATATCGACGTGCGGACGGGAGGAACCGTAGACCGAACCCTGAATCTTTTTCTCGTTGAGCAGACTGAACGCGGGGATCGTCACCGTCTCTTCACGCGCCGGTGCGCCAACAACAATCGTACTGCCCCCCTGCCGGGTGCAGGCATAGGCTTGTTCAATGGTTTTGCCCAGGCCAATCACTTCAAAAGCGTAATCCGAGCCGCGCCCGTCAGTCAGCCCCCGCACGGTCTTGGTCAGATCGTCCCGGGACGGATTCACGGTGTGGGTCGCGCCAAACTCTTTGGCGTACTCAAGCTTATTGTCCATCAGGTCAACCGCGATAATAATGCTCGCCCCCGCCAGCGCGCAGCCTTGAATCACGTTCAACCCCACCCCTCCACAGCCGATGACCACGGCGCTCGTGCCGGGCCTGACCGCGGCGGTATTGATGGCGGCCCCGACCCCGGTCATGACGCCGCAGCCAACCAGACAAGCTTTGTCGAGCGGCACATCGTCCGGGATTTTGACACAGGCGATCTCGGGCACCACCGCGTATTTCGCGTAGCTCGATAAGCCAGCGGCATGATGGATCTTCTGTCCGTTTTTACTCAGCCGACAGGTGCCATCCAGGAGGGCGCCTTTACCCATAATCGTCCGCATATTGACACACAGGACCGGGCTGCCCTGCGCGCAGTAATAGCAGTGCCCGCAGTAGGGAGCGAAAGACAGAACCACATGGTCGCCGGGCTTGACCATCGTCACGTCCGGTCCGACTTCTTCGACAACGCCAGCACCTTCATGCCCAGGCACAACCGGCAGCGGTGAGCGAAGTACGCCATGGATCATGGAATAGTCGCTATGGCAGACACCATTCGCGGCAATCTTGACCCGCACTTCTTTTGATTTGGGGTTGTCGAGGTCAACCTCTTCTACTTGGAGTGGGGTACTGAGTTCGTATAGGACTGCGGCCTTCATAACTCCCTCCTTTATGCGCTGGGTCCGGCTCCCTATCGAAGCGCGGCGCTTTCCAGAATTTGATGTGACGCGGTATGGGGATCGAGCGTTCCGGCACCAACCGCGTCAAAATAGCGTGACAGCTCGGGATCGGTCTGGGCTCCGACGGTCAAGCGTTTGCGGACTTCATATTCGACTCGGGTAATAAGTTCCTCGCGCCGGCGCTCCGAGCGGCGGCGTGTCAGCTCTCCGGACGCAAGCGACGACTGATGATGATCCCGTATGGCTTGCAACAACTCCGGCAGGCCCGTCCCGTTAATCGCCTGCGTCGCCAGTACGGGGATGCGCCAGGGCGACTGCTCCGACTCCTCTGCCGGACGATTACTGTATTTCAGCTCCAGCATCAGGCTGAGTTCGGTCATCATCCGCTGCGATCCGTCTCGGTCCGCCTTATTGACGACGAAGATATCCGCAATCTCCATCAACCCGGCTTTCATGACCTGAACGCCGTCACCGGCTTCCGGTACGAGCGTCACCAGCACGGTATCGGTCGTGCCCATAACGTCCAATTCCGTCTGCCCAACGCCGACCGTCTCAACCAGAATATAGTCCAGGCTGGCCGCATCCATCAGCTTAATGACGTCTTTGGTCGCGCGGGACAGACCGCCGTGACTGCCACGCGTCGCCATGCTCCGAATGAAGACGCCGCTGTCAAGATAATGCTTCGTCATCCGAATCCGGTCGCCTAGCAGCGCACCGCCGGTAAAGGGACTCGACGGGTCGATGGCAACAATCCCAACCGTTTCTCCGGCCTGACGCATCAGCGTCGTCAGCCCGTCTACCAGACTCGACTTACCGGCACCTGGAGGACCGGTAACACCTATCGTACAGGCGTGGCCTTGCCTGGGCCCAATGGCCTCCAGAATACGACCCAGCCGTTCATCTTCGCGTTCTACCAGCGTCATCAGACGGGCCAGCGCCCGGCTATCTCCGGACGACATTCTTTCGAGCAGTTGATCCAGTGTATGTTTTGCCATGGGTGCGCTTTTTTCTCCTTGAGCGGCCTATATACCGGAAGCTGCTGGTAAAGTCAGTGGAGCTTGGTATGCTGTGAAAGAAATAGGAAAAAGTCCGGTGGAGGAAAGCATGGAATGGGACACTCTCTATATTGAGAAAAAGGAGGCAGTGGCCTTTCTGACCCTGGATCGTTCAGCGTCCTTAAATGCGGTAAACGATCAACTCACGGCTGACCTCGAAGCAGCATGTCAAACGCTCGACACAGATGCCGACCTCCAAGTGGTCGTGCTGAGAGGTGAAGGCCGCGCCTTTTGTTCTGGCATGGACCTCAAGGCGGCCGCCATGCGGCCCTCAACGAATGCGGCCATTGATGCGGTATGGGCTCCCTGGCAACGCGCACTGGATACCCTGGAGCACCTCAACGCTCTCACGATTGCTTCCACTCACGGTGCCTGTCTTGGAGCCGGTTGCGAGTTGGTCTTAGCCTGTGACTTTCGGATTGCGGCCAATACCGCCTTCTTCTCCCTACCCCAGGTGCTCTACGGCTCGCCGCCCGATGCCAGCCAGAGTTATAAACTCGTACAGCTCATCGGTCTCGCCAAAGCCAAAGAAATCCTTATTCTCGGGGAACGTTTTGATGCCGCGCAGGCCGAGCGTTGGGGACTGCTGACCAAAGTCGTTGAAGCCGAGAATCTCAAAGAAGAAACCGACCAACTCGTCGCCCGTTGCCAAAAGGTTGGCAGCCGGGCTGCGACCGTCGCCAAGCATCTGCTGCATCAGTCCTGGACGATGGGCCAGGAGACCTGGTCGTCGGAGATATCCCGTGCCCGTGCGACCGCACTTGAGACCAAGGACTTTGCCGATGCCATGCGCATCTACCGCGAGCAGCGTAAGCCGCAGGTGTAGAGGGGATTAGGGGCTGGGGGTGGGGATTCGCTTCCCGGCCCCCAACCCCCAACCTCATGCTCCTTGCCTACTCCTTACCACTCAGCGCCTGATTAAGCGCGGCGCGATAGGGATGGGTATCCATATAGATGCGCAACACCTTGAACTTGCCGTTCTCAAACGTCCAGAAGTTCAGATTGTCCATCACCAGCGGCTTGCCGTCTGTCGTCTTGCCTTCGAGATGGAGCGGGGCGATCAGTTTATTGCCTTCGATAATGATGTCCGTAGCCGCGGCGGTATAATCAACCAGGCTGGTCGTCAGTTTTTCGTAGAACACGCGCAGGGCCGCCTTACCCTGAATCCCGGTGGCGCCGGTGACGGGATTGATGAGTTTGGCATCGTCGGCAAACAGTTCGAGAATACCATCCACATCGCCGTTTGTGACGCGCTCAAAATACGTATGAGCGGCGTTCTCCATCTGCTGTTCAGTCTGCCCGCGTGCCATGATTCCCTCCGTTCAGATAGGCTTTCAAACACTGTGCCGTGTAAGACTGCCGGGCCTGCTGCATGAGTTGCTGCGGTGTGCCGCTAGCAACAATGTTTCCACCGGCCGCACCGCCCTCGGGTCCCAGGTCGATGATGTAGTCCGCTTCTTTGAGAATGTCGAGATTGTGTTCAATCGTCACAACCGTATTACCCTTATCAATCAGACGATGGAGAGTATGGATCAGCTTTTCGATATCAGCAAAATGAAGGCCGGTTGTCGGCTCGTCCAATACGTATAGCGTTTTTCCACGCGAGCGTTTTGCCAGCTCGTAGGCCAGTTTGATGCGCTGAGCTTCACCTCCGGACAGCGTATTGCTGGCCTGTCCAAGCTTGATATAGCCCATACCGATATCGTTCAGCAGCTTCAACGGTTGCGCGATCTTTGGCACCCCAATGAAAAACGTTGCCGCCTCTTCAATCGTCATGTCCAGCACGTCGGCAATATTCTTGCCATTATAGGCGATTTCCAGGGTCTCCTCATTATAGCGCCTGCCACCACACACATCGCAGGTGACGTAGACGTCGGGCAGAAAGCTCATCTCCATTTTAATGCGTCCCTGTCCGGCACAGGTCTCGCAGCGGCCCCCCTTCACATTGAAAGAGAACCGGCCGGGTTTATATCCGCGCAGCCGCGCATCGGGCAGCAGAGAAAAGAGCTTGCGCACCTCGTCCCAAAAGCCCACATAGGACGCCGGGACCGAACGCGGGGTTTTCCCAATGGGCGATTGATCGACTTCAACCACGCGCTCGATCCCCTCGGTATTGTCGATGCTGTCATGCAGTCCCACCCGCCCGGCATACAGCCCAAGTTTGCGCCGCAGCCCGTTGACCAGGACTTCCTGGACTAACGAACTCTTACCCGACCCGGATACTCCGGACACGCCCACCCAGGTCCCGAGCGGAATATCAATGTCGATATTCTTCAGATTATTCTCTCGCACGCCCCGCATGTGCAGCCGCGGCCGATTCTTGAGAGCCCGAACCGGACCGAGCCGCGGGTGGGCCGAGGAGAGAAACTGACCGGTGAGGGAGTCCGTGTTCTTGCGCAACTGCTGGGGTGAGCCGATGGCCACGACTTGGCCGCCATGCACCCCAGCGCCCGGCCCCAGGTCGATCACCACATCCGCATTCTCTATTGTCTGCTCGTCGTGTTCAACGACCAGTACGGTGTTGCCGCGCTCTTGCAGATTCCGCAGAGTATCAATGAGGCGGGCATTATCGCGCGGGTGCAGCCCGATGGTCGGCTCGTCCAGGATATAACACACCCCGCACAGATTGGAGCCGAGCTGGGCGGCCAAACGAATACGCTGCGCCTCCCCGCCGGACAAGGTATCCGCGCGGCGGTCCAGGGACAGATAGGACAGGCCAACCTGATTGAGAAAGCTGAGTCTGGGGACGATTTCTTTGAGAATCGGCCGCCCGACGAGCGTATCACGCTCGGATAGAGACAGGTCCTGTAGATGACTGAGGCAATCTGCCGCCGACAGACGCATCAGAGCCGGCAGCGACTGGCCACAGACCTGTACGGCACGCGCGCGTGGATTCAGGCGCTCGCCCTGACATTCCGGACAGGCAGACTCACCCAGAAATTGCGACAGCGCATAGGATGAACCCGTATCCTCGCCGTATTCGAGCGCTTCATTCAGGATATCGAATGTTCCCTGTAGCCCCTGATCGTCCCCGGAAAAGACCAGTTGACGCTGCTCCGCACTCAGTTCACCAAACGGTCGGTCAACCGGCACACCCAGCTTCTTGAGCCCGCGTAACAGCTTGTTCTTCGCGCGTTTCAGCTCAGAACGCGCGAGCGGCAGGAGTGCGTCTTGCTTGAGGGACTTGCTCTCATCCGGGACGACCAGTTCAGGGTCAAACTCCCACAAGAAGCCGGCACCCGTGCAGGCCGGACAGGCTCCTTGACGGCTGTTAAAGGAAAACAGGCGGGGGTCGGGTTCCTCAAACCCGAGACCGCAGGCGACACAGAAGAGATGCTCGCTATAGGTCCGCTCATCTTCGCCGTACACATGCACCGCACCACTCCCAACCCGGAGGGCTGACTGGAGCAGAGCCTCGGTATCGCATCGATTGCCGTTCGCGCCATTCACCCGCGTTTGACCAATCACAATATCGATGTCATGCTCTTTATAGCGCTGCAAACTCAGACCCGGCTCAATAGTCGTCGTGCGGCCATCAATCCGCGCCTGCTTGAAGCCCAGCTTGCGTGCCCCGGCTAAAATGTCCTTGTGAAACCCCTTCCGCCCCCGCACCACCGGAGCAAAAAAGGTTGTTTCCTGATCGTGAAAATCGGCCTGAATACGTGTCAGGATTTGACTTCGGCTCTGAGCGGCCAGCGGCGCACCACACTGCGTACAGTGCTGGACGCCGATCTTGGCGTACAGTAGCCGCAAGTAGTGCGACAGCTCGGTCACAGTGGCAACGGTCGAATTCCGCCCGCCCCGACTCATGCGTTGCTCAATGGCCACCGTGGGCGGAATACCGGTCAGCAGATCAACATTGGGCCGGGCGAGCACTTTAATGAATTGCCGTGAGTAGGCAGATAGACTGTCAATATAGCGTCGCTGGCCTTCGGCGTAGACCAGATCAAACACCAGCGTCGACTTGCCGGAGCCGGACAAGCCCGTCACCACCACCATTTGGTCGCGCGGAATATCAACCGAAATGTCTTGCAGGTTATGTTCCTTGGCTCCAACAATGGCAATGGACTTGCCACTCCCCACCTCAGCAACAAGCGGCCGTGACTTTGCTTTTCTCCGCTTGGGCCGTGAGCGCCACCCTGTGGCGGCTGAACCTAAGACTTCCTTCAGATAGCGTCCGGTATGCGAGGCCCGCACCTGGGCCACCTCCTCCGGCGTTCCCTCGGCCACAATCGTCCCACCTCCGTCTCCCCCCTCGGGCCCGAGGTCTATCAGATAGTCGGCGCACTTGATGACCTCAAGATTGTGCTCGATGATCAGGACCGAATGGCCGCATTTGACGAGTTGATCAAACGCGTTGAGTAGCTTCTGGATATCGGCAAAATGCAGCCCGGTTGTTGGCTCATCAAAGATGAATAACGTGCCGTGGTCAGCGGAGTCTTTGGAGCGCTCCTTCGCAATATGCGTTGCCAGCTTCAGCCGCTGGGCCTCACCACCGGACAGCGTGGTCAGCGCCTGGCCCAGGCGCATATACTCCAGCCCGACCGCGGCCAGCGGAGACAGGCGGCGCTGGAGATCTTTTTGCTCGCCAAAAAATGTGATGGCTTCGGCAACGGTAAAATTCAGAATGTCGGTCAGACTCTTGCCTTGATAGCGGACCTCCAGCACCTCATCCCGAAAACGTTTGCCCTGACACTCGGGGCAGGGGACGTACACGTCCGAGAGAAACTGCATCTCGACCTTTTCAAAGCCCTCGCCTTTGCACGACTCGCAGCGTCCGCCCTCAACGTTGAACGAGAAGGTACTGGGCGTATAGCCACGGACCCGCGCCAGTTCGGTCTGCGACAAGAGCCGCCTCACCGTGTCAAACGCCTTGGTGTAGGTAAGCAGGTTGGCACGCGGAGTGGTGCCAATTGCCGACTGATCGACAAAAATAATGTCGGCCAACTGGTCGCCGCCCAGGATGGCACGACACGCACCCGGGATGCCGACTGGCTCCCCGTGCTGCTTTTTGAGGCCACGATACAGCACATCTTCCATCAGCGTCGACTTGCCCGAGCCGGACACGCCGGTCATACACACCAGACGGCCGAGCGGAATGGAGACATCGATATCCTGAAGATTATGTGCGCTCGCCCCTTGGACGGTCAGCGTGTATTTTTTCTTGATCGGCCGGCGTTTCTGCGGGAGCGGAATGGTCAGCCGTCCGGACAGGTATTGACCTGTCAACGACTGCTTGTCTTTGAGCAGCTTGGTATACGGACCGTTGAACACGATCTCGCCGCCTTTTTCACCGGCCAGGGGTCCCAGGTCGATGACATTGTCGGTCTCGCGAATAATCTCCGGATCGTGCTCGACCACAACGACCGTATTCCCATTGTCGCGCAGGTCTTGCAGAATACGGACCAGACGCTGGCTATCGCGCGGATGCAAGCCAATGGACGGTTCGTCCAGAATATAGAGGGTGTTAACCAGAGCGGAACCAATCGCCGTGGTCAGGTCCACGCGTTCCAACTCGCCGCCGGACAAGGTGCGGGATTGCCGGTCCAGGGTCAGGTATTCCACACCGACCTCGACTAAATAGCGCAGGCGTTTCCGAATCTCATCCAGCATGAGCCGGGCGACCTGCTCCTGGTAGGCGGTCAGCTTGAGGGCGGCAAAGAATTCCGCGCACACCCCGATGCTCATCAGATTGATATCGGCCAGAGTTTTGCCCCCAACCCGATACAACAGGCTCTCCGGTTTGAGGCGCGCGCCCTGGCAGTCTTCACACGGGAAATAGCCCCGGTAGCGGGCCAAAAAGACGCGCACATGCATTTTATACGTTTTGGTTTCCAGCCACTTGAACCAGCCTCGGACGCCGTAATAGTCCTCATCGCCTTCCATGATGGCCTGCTGTTGCTCCGGGCTGAGTGCCTGCCAGGCCACGTCGGTCGGAATGTCGTGCTGCTCGCAAAAGGAAAACAGCTCGCGCCGCTCCCACTGCGCCGCTTTGATCCGCCAAGGCTTAATAGCCCCGTGTTTCAGCGTCAGGGTCGGATCGGGGACGATCAGCTCCGGGTCAATATCGATCGTGCGGCCAAACCCACGGCAGGTATCGCACGCACCGAGCGGGCTGTTGAACGAGAACATATTCGGCACGGGCTCTTGATAGGCGATGCCACACGCCGCGCACTCAAGCTGGTCCGAGAACGGCACCGCAGCATTGTCTTCATCAGGAAAAATCAGTGCCAGGCGACCCTTGCCATACTGAAAGGCCTGTTCGCATGAGTCGTGGATACGCTTTTTGGAACGGGAGGTAAGGGTCAGACGGTCAACCAGCACGGTGCAGGTTTCCGGCTCTACCTCGGGCCGGTCCGCCAATTCCTGAATATCGACTGGCTTGCCAGCCACAACGATCCGATGGAAACCGGACTGCAACAGACCGTTGCGGACTTCCTCCCAGGGCAGGCTGGCCGGCGTTGACACGCTGAACGTGACCAGAAAGCGGCAGCCGTCCGGCTTTTCCTTGCGCAGCTTTTTGTACACCGACTCGGCTGAGTCACGCTCCACCGGCTGACCGCATTCCCGACAGTACAGACTACCTATTCTGGCAAACAGGAGCTTGAGGTGGTCGTGCAGCTCGGTCATGGTTCCGACGGTTGAGCGTGAGGTCCGCACCGGACGGTTCTGGTCAATGGCAATGGCTGGCAGAATGCCGTCAATACGCTCGACCTGGGGCTTGTCCATACGGTCGAGAAACTGTCGTGCATAGGTCGAGAAACTCTCGACGTAGCGACGCTGACCTTCAGCGTACAAGATATCGAAAGCCAGGCTCGACTTGCCCGATCCACTGACTCCGGTCACCACCGTCAGTTGGTGCAAGGGAATCTGCACGTCGATGTTTTTAAGATTGTTCTGGCGCGCGCCAGTTACCCGAATCGAGCCACCACCCGTCCCGTTGGTTTCCAATCCTGCCCTCCACGTATAGCAATCAGTGGCCAGGTCGAGATGTGGGGTCCACCTCTGCCGCCGGACCGTTGCCTCCTTCATACTGAGCCGAGCCGGTTCCGTCTAGTCGGGCCGACAGTTCCTCATTGAGACACGAAGAGATATCTTGCTAACTGAGCTGGCATACTCTAGTCTTCCGGGCTCTTGGTGTTTTCCTGCTGGGCGGAAAGTGATGTTTTGATGGCTCTTGGTTACTGGTATACGGTCTGCATTCGTCCCTGTGCTCTAAGATCAAGAAGAGGCATCGGAGGGATAAGGAGACATACGGTGGGACCAATATATGTTTGGGTTTGGATAACGCTTTTTTCCCTGTTTATTTTGGCGTGGCCTGTTCACGCCGAGGGGCAGTATGAGGCGGCTTCAACGGGCGCCGCACCGGCCCCTTTATTCGAGGACCTAGGTACCTACCATCGTCCTATCACTACAAAGTCAGAACTGTCCCAGCGGTATTTTAATCAGGGCTTTCGATTAGTGTACGGCTTCAACCATAATGAAGCGATTCGAGCCTTTAAGGAAGTCATTCGGCTCGACCCGAACTGCGCTATGGGCTATTGGGGGATGGCGCTCGCGCTGGGTCCGAACATCAATGATCCAATGCCAGCGGAGCGCGGCAAGCAGGCTTTTGAGGCTATTCAGCAGGCCATCGCCCGAGCGCGCTACGCTGGGGACCACGAGCGCGCCTATATTGAGGCACTGGCCACACGCTATGTCTCTGATCCAGAAAAAGCAGATCGGAAAGAACTGGACCGGGCCTATGCCGAAGCTATGCGCGGCTTGCACCAACGCTACCCTAACGATCTCGATGCTGCCACTTTGTTTGCAGCGTCCCTCATGAACATTCGCCCCTGGGATTACTGGGCCACCGATAGTCAACCGGAAGAGGGCACCCTGGAACTCGTTGCCACGCTCGAAAGTGTGCTGGAACGCGACCCGGATCATATTGGGGCTATTCATTACTACATCCATGCGGTTGAAGCCTCTTCGCAGCCAGAGCGCGCGCTTCCCTACGCACGGCGGCTGGCCGCCCAAATTCCCGGTTCAGGCCATCTCGTCCATATGCCGTCGCATATCTATAACCGGGTCGGACTGTACGAAGATGCAGGCGATAGCAATGTACTGGCGGTTGAGGTGGATGAAGCCTATATCGAGCAAGAACAGCCGCAGGGCATCTACCCGCTGATGTATTACCCGCACAATATAGACTTCCTGTGGTCAGCGCGGCAAATGTCAGGCCGCAGTGCAGAAGCGATTGATGCGGCCCGCAAGTTGGCCGCTCGTACTACACCAGAAGTGGCCCGTATGGCCCCGCCGTTAGAAGGCTGGACCGCTATGCCGCTATGTGCACTCGTCCGGTTTGGCAAATGGGACGATATTCTCAATGAGCCACAGCCCCCGGAAGACCTCATGTATATGACGGCGCTCTGGCATTATGCCCGTGCTCTGGCTTTTACGGCAAAAGACAAAATTGAAGACGCGAAAAAAGAACAGGTAAAGTTAGCGGCTATCGCCCAGGGTATCCCAGAAGATCGCATGATGATGGGCCGGAATGCCGCCACCAAGCTCCTCTCTATTGCATCGCATGTGGTAGCAGGCGAGTTGGCTGCCAGGCAGGGCCAAACCGACCAGGCAGTCACCCACCTCGAAGCCGCCGTCCACGTTCAGGACACGCTGGCTTATAACGAGCCGCCGGCCTGGTATTACCCGGTCCGCCAGAACTTAGGCGCCGTCCTACTCACTGCGGGAAGGTCCGCCGAAGCAGAGCAAGTGTATCGTAAAGACCTTGAACAGTACCCTGACAATGGCTGGTCGCTGTACGGCTTGTCTCGGAGTTTGCGGGCTCAAGGCCGGAAGAAAGACGCCGAAGCCGCTGCCGAACAGTTCAAAAAATCCTGGAGTAAAGCGGATGTGGAACTAACGGCGTCTCGATTTTAACCCGCAAGACCAACAGTAACCTTCCAGCGATCCTCGTAACAATTTTTCCTCACCCGCACCGTGACATGTCACCATAGGTGGGGGTGGGTCCTCTTATCCGCCGACTCTCCACCTCCATGACGCATTCACCCCAGCGCATCCTCTTTGTCACCGAGCCGGGCATGGGTCATGTCCATCCGTTATTGCCGGTGATGCATGCCCTCCAAGCCAGGGGCCACGCCGCTGCCTTGGCCACCAGCCGGCTGTATCAGGAGCGCATCGAGCGTGAGGGCCTGCCATTCTATCCCCTCGGCCCCCACTACTCCGAAGAACGCTTGGAGGAGTTTTTCCCGCCCATTCGCTATCTGCGTATCCATTATCTGCGCGTAAGCTACGACTTTTTGCGTATCTTCATGGCCTCAATACCCGCACGCATTCCGGAACTCCGGCAGATCGCTCAAGTCTTCCAGCCCAGCGTTGTCGTGGCCGGGCCGTTGACCTTTGCCGCCCAGTTTTTTTGCGAGCAGCAGGCATTACCGTGGGCCGTACTGAGCCCCATGACCCACTTCATGTCCCCGCGCCTGCACGCCCCTCCGGCCGGCTTTCCACGCGTGGAAACCATGCCCGCAGCTCTCCGTTTTCCCTATCGGCTCGGACTCAAAGGCGCGCTCCGCACGGCCACGGCGCTGATGGCTCCGTGGCGCTTTGCCTTGAATCGCTATCGTCGCCAGCTCGGTCTCCCTTCCCATGCCGACCCACTCTCCTCTCAGGTCGTCGCCCCCTACTTACTCATCCATACCTGTAGTCGGGAATACGATTACAACCGGCCCGACCTGCCGTCCCAGGTGCACTACGTTGGTCCATCGGTATGGGACCGACCCCTTGACTGGCAAACGCCGAGTTGGCTGGCGGAAGTGCCACAGGGCAAGCCGCTTGTGTACGTCAGCCTTGGCACGGTTTTTAATACGCGCCTGAGCGTCTTCCGAAAGATTATTCGCGCCCTCGGTCAGCTCGACGTCTTCGGGCTGGTTGCCACCGGTCCCGGTTGTCCGTCCGATCTTTTCTCGGCAGTTCCCTCAAACGTGCGTATCGAGTCGTATATTCCGCAGACGGCCCTGCAGGCAGAGCCGAGAACCCGCCCGGCTCTGATTATCTCACACGGTGGGGTGAACACCGTGCTGACCGCGTTGTCCGACGGAATTCCACTGCTGTGTATCCCCCTCGGCGCTGACCAGCCCGACAATGCCCAGCGCTGCGTAGACGCCGGAGCCGGTCTGCGGTTAGACCGACGCCTGCTGACGACCTCCCGCCTCAAACGCACCATCCACACCCTGCTCAGCCAGGATTCTTTCACCCACCGGGCAGAGCAGATGCAACGCACCCTGCGCCGGCATAATGGTCCCGAGGAAGCCGCAGACCTTATTCTTCGCCTAGCTGAAACCAGAACAGCAGTCCATCGTACCTCCCTTGACTAGGAAGCAGTGGTTCTCTTTCGGTACGTGACGGGGTATAGCAGGGGAAAGAAGAAGGAGTACCCATGACCACACTGCTCGGTATTTCAGGCAGTCTGACGGCCGGCGGCAGTACGCGGACTGTTGTCGATGCCGCACTGGCAGCCGCGCAAGCACACGCCCCGGATATCACAACCGACGTGATCGACCTGCGTGACGTAACCATCTCTTTTTGTGACGGACGACCACCTGAAGACTATCCGGACGACACCCCCCACGTCCTTGAACGCATCAACGCTGCCGACGCCTATATCATCGGCACGCCTATCTATCGGGGTTCCTACACCGGGGCCCTCAAGAACCTGCTCGACCATATTCCGGTTGAAGCCTTTATGGGCAAGGTCGCCGGCTTGATAGGGAACGCCTATACCGACCATCACTATCTCAGCATCGACCAGGAGTTGAAACCGGTATTGGCCTGGTTCAATATGCACATCGTCCCTGGAAGCGTGTATGTTCGGGCCGATCAGATGAAGGATGGAGAGATTACCGATGAGCGGGTGCGGGATCACCTGCGTCAGCTCGGAGAGGCCGTCATCCGGCTGTGCCACAGCCTGAAAGACAGCCCCCAAGGTCCTCCGCCATTGGTCCTATGGCCGCGAAAGAAGTCCTAAATTCTCCAAGATTGTGAAATCCAGGGGCGAGGTAGCACCTACTCCTTCCCTTCCCGCTTTTCTTGACGCCTGTACCTTAGCGGCATACCTTAGCGCCCGGCACAGGAGGAAGATCGGATGCGGTTTGTCATCTTCGGGGCAGGCGCGGTCGGCAGCACGATCGGCGCCCATCTCTCAAAAGCCGGCGCTGCCGTCCTGCTTATCGGGGATCCACCCCATATTGAGAAAATTCGGGCGGACGGGCTGAAAATGTCCGGCAAGTATGGCGAGTTTGTAACCACGCCAGCGGCCTGTTCCGCCCTGGACGATTGGCAGTTCCAGCCGGACGACGTTGTTTTCCTGTGTGTCAAAACCTATGACACCCCGGTTGCCCTTGAGCAACTGCGCGCCAAAATTCCGCCCGATACTCCCATTTTCTGTCTCCAAAACACTATGACCAATGAAGAGCTGATGACCGAGCATTTCAGCCATGTCTATGGCGTGGCTTTGCATCTGGGGGCCCGTTTTGTCTTTCCCGGTGAGATTGGCCACCTGGGAGGCAATTCGCTGGTGATTGGCCGCTATCCCAGCGGGCTCGACGAGACCGCGGAGCAGGTCGTGGCCGCCCTGCAAGCCGCCAATATGGGCGGGACGCTGACGGACGATATTCTGGCCTGCAAGTGGGCGAAATTTTGTATCAATCTGATGAACGCGCCAGCCGCGATTCTCGACCGCTCTGGGCCGGAGCTGCTGAACGACCCGGCCTCGCGCCGTTTATGCGGCGACATGCTGGCAGAAGCCCAGCACGTCCTGGCTCGGGCTGAGATCAAACTCAAAACCTTGCCCGGAGACCAGCCCCTGCCGGATATGGTGACCGCATTTCGTCAGACCGGCTTTACCCCACAGCCGTTGCCCGCTCGCTCGACCCATGTTTTCCCGTCCATGTGGCAGGATGTGTTCTGCCGGCGGGGCAGAACGGAAGCGCGCTATCTCAACGGTCGGGTCCACGAGATGGGACAACAGCTCGGGGTTGCCACGCCGATCAACGCTCTCCTCACCCAGGTAGTAGACATAATGGCGGAGCGACGGGAACTGCCGGGCACGTATACGCTGGCCGATTTGCGCCGCATGCTGTAGCCCGCCAGTCACACACCAGGATAGAGCCATGCCACACCTGCCCTTTCACCTCGCCCTCCCGGTTCATGACCTGGAGGCCGCCCGGACATTTTATGTTGACCTGTTGGGCTGTTCGGTTGGCCGCGAGAGCGCGACCTGGATTGATTTCAATTTTTTCGGACATCAGGTCACCACCCATCTTTCTCCTGAAGCTCCCCGACCTGCGGCCACCAATCCGGTCGACGGTAAGCAGGTTCCGGTTCGGCATTTTGGGGTGATTCTCAACTGGGACGCCTGGCAGGCATTGGCTGAGCAATTGACGAATGCCGGTGTCTCGTTCCTGATCGAGCCCGGTATTCGTTTTCGTGGCCAGGTGGGTGAACAGGCCACTATGTTTCTCTTGGACCCCAGCCAAAATGGACTGGAGTTCAAGGCGTTTCGAGACCAAGAACAAATTTTTGCCCGATAGAAATCAGTGAACAACAGGAGGATGGTATGAAAGCGCTGGCATTTTTAGGCATAGACAAAGTCGGCATTATCGACAAACCGATCCCTGATCCTGGTCCGAACGATGCGGTGATTAGAACAACGGCTTCGCTGATTTGTACTTCGGATGTACATACCGTGCGGGGCGTCATTCAGATTCCCGAGGGCCGGGTACTCGGCCACGAGAGCGTTGGCGTCGTGCATCAGGCCGGTGCGAATGTCACGACCTGTAAAGAGGGCGACCGGGTGGTGGTGAACGCCATCACGCCGTGCGGCAAGTGTGACCCCTGCCAGCGCGGCATTACCTCGCAGTGCGGCGGTATGCTGGGCGGCTATAAATTCACCACCCAGCGCGACGGCAATATGGCGGAGTACTTTTTTGTCAATGACGCTGACTACAACGTGGTCGCCATCCCGGATGAGCTGACGGACGAGCAGGCGCTCTACACCACGGACATGATGTCCACCGGCCTGGTGGGAGCCGAAAACGCGGAAATTCCGGCTGGCGGGACGGCGGCGGTCTTTGCCCAAGGTCCGGTTGGGCTATGCGCCACGGCCAGCGCGCGGCTGCTGGGCGCCGGGTTGGTCATCGCTATTGACTCCAAGCCGGACCGCAAGGAACTCGCCAAAACGATGGGCGCCGATATTGTTGTCGATCCAACCGAAGGGGACGCGGTCGAACAGATTATGCAGCTCACGAACGGCCTGGGCGTGGATTCCGCGATTGAGGCATTGGGCTCTCCGGCGACCTTTGAGAACTGTGTGAAAGCGACCAAGCCGGGCGGGGTGATCTCGAACATCGGCTATCATGGGGAAGCCGGCGATGCGTTGAGTATTCCGCTGCCGGATTTTGGTCTGGGCATGGGCGACAAGAAAATTCACACGGCGCTGTGCCCGGGCGGACGGGAGCAGGTCACGCGCCTGCTACGGCTGATTCAGAACGGGCGTATTGATCCCACGCCATTGACCACCCATCGGTTTCCCTTTACGGAGGTCGAGACCGCGTTCACTATGATGACGACTAAGGCGGACAATATCGTCAAGCCGCTCATTACGTTTTAGGGGCGAGTGAAGAGTGAGGAGCGAGGAACCCACCCCGGCCCTTTGGGCCACCCCTCCAAGGAGGGGATTGCATAGGGGAAAGGGCAACCACAGGGGGGTGCCCCTACAGATTCCATCCCCTCTCCCCTGGAGGGAGAGGGCTAGGGTGAAGGGGTCTTCCTCCCTCGTCCTCTCCGCCTGCCTTATCCCACTCAGCCTCTTGCTATGCCTCTTCTCCTCTCCACCCACTTTCGCTCAGAACGACCTCCAAACCGGGGTCCAACTCTTTGAGGCCGGCCGGTTGGTCAAAGCGCGTCAATTTTTTGAGGCCCTGCACCAGCAGCAGCCGACCAATACAACCGCCCCCTTTTATTTGGGACGGATTGCCTATGCAGAGAAAAACTATGAGCAGGCCATCCCCTGGTTCGAGGAGGCTGTAGACGGTGAACAGTGCAATGCCGACTATCATGTGTGGCTGGGACGCGCCTACGGACGTCACGTCGAGCAGATGAGCATGTTCCGCAAGCTCCGCAATCTCTCTTTCGTCAGGAACGTCCGTATTCACTTTGAAAAAGCGGTCGGCTGCGACCCCACCCACCTGGCGGCCCACTGGGACCTGATGCGGTACTATGCAGAGGCTCCAGGTTTCGTGGGCGGTAGCCGAAAAAAAGCCGAGGAACAGGCCGCCATCATCACCCGCCTTGACCCCGCCGAGGGCCAAAAAGCGCAGCAGTTTATTGCGGAATCGGATTAGCCGAAGACGTAATCTTACATATCAATGATAGAGTACTGGCTCGCTTCTTGGATGCGATAGACAGCCGAGTCCGGTGACTGAGAAGGTCGGTGGGCGAAAACCTACTCCCCACCCCCGGCCAGGACACGGTCCTGAAAGCGGCGGATGAGGTCGCGGGCGATTTGGCCGGAGTGATGCATGGCGGCCAGCCCTTCGACAATGACCTGTTCGATCTCTTCGGCGCGGACCGTGTCGTGAGACGTGGGCTTTTCTTCGGTCGGACCAATAATCAGTTGGGCGGGAATGCGCTCTTTTGACCGCCTGAATTTGTCGGCAATGGCACGCAGTTGCGTCAGGGTGTCGACCTCGGCTTTAATGCTCACCCGACACGGTTTGTCCTCGTTTTCAATGCCTACCCTGACAATTTTCAAGCCCACGCGTTCCGCCATGTCCGCCATCCCCTATGAAGACTCAGCCTCAGTCGGTTTTTCATACACCCGAATCGGGATAATGCGTAGACAGGTAGGACAGGGAATGTCCTTGATTACCGGGAAGGACAGATAGGTCTCAGTAATCTGTTTGAGCTGGATTTGCAGTTCTTTTTCACAACACGCTTGGAGTGCATCGGCCATGCCTTGTGCACTAGCCAACCGGCCTGAGGAAGTCAAGGACGCGGCGTTTCAGGTACGGTCTAGGGCTTCTTTTTGATGGTCGCCCCGGAACGTTTGCGCATCACATCCGAGACGCGCTGGGTCTCACTCATATCGCCCATTGTCAGCGCCTGTCTGAACTGGGCGGACAGCATCCGCATGAGCGCGGCCTCCTGCGGGTCGAGCCCATCGGCCAACTGCGACAGGGTGTCCATTGCCGTCCCGATTTTTGCAGTGGCCCTGGGCACATCGCCGGCGGCGCGGGCGGCAACCGCCTCCTGGAGCAGCTTTTGGACTGCGTGCAAGCCTGGCTTGGATTGCGGACCCAAGACGATTGCCAGTTCCGGCAGCCGGGTCAGCAGGGCGTTTAAGGACTCTGGATACGAATGCTCGTGTGCCATATAGTACCAAGCGTCTTTAATTGTTGGACGAAAGTCAAGTCAGCACGAAACGGACGATACGGTAACATGCCAATGAACGCAAATCTTTCGACCTACGCAGCCCGCCGGCAGGCGTTTCTGAAACAGATGGGCGATGGGGTTGCCCTCTTTCCGGCCGCCCCGACTTCCATTCGCTCCCAGGATGTCGAGTATCGCTATCGCCAGGACAACGACCTGTACTACCTCACCGGTTTTCCGGAGCCGGAATCCCTGTGTCTGCTCTCGCCCAACCACGACAAGGAGCAGTTTATTCTGTTTGTCCGTCCGCGCGACAAGGAAAAAGAGACCTGGACAGGAAAACGGTTTGGCGTTGAGGGCGCGCAGGAACACTTTGGCGTGGATGCCGCCTATACGATCGATCAGCTCGACAAGGTGCTGCCCGAACACCTGCTTGCCGCGGAGAAAATCTACTACGGACTTGGTCGGGACGAACGCCTCAACGCAAAGATTCTGGACTTTGTGAACCAGGGCCGGCTGCAACGACCGCGTATCGGGCGCGGCCCGGTCTCGCTTGTTGATCCCAGCGACCTGCTGCACGAAATGCGGCTGTTCAAAACCCCGGAAGAAATCGACCTGATGCGCTGCGCGGTCAAGGCGTCTGCCGCTGCCCATCACGCGGCCCTGCACGAGACGCGACCGGGCATGTACGAATACGAAATCGAAGCCCTGCTCGAATATCATTTCCGCCGCAACGGAGCGGACGGGCCGGCCTACCCGTCGATTGTTGCCTCAGGTGCAAACGCCACGATCCTGCATTACATCTCCAACGATCAACAAATGCGGGACGAAGACCTCCTGCTGATTGACGCCGGTTCGGAGTACGCCTGCTATTGCTCGGATGTGACACGCACGTTTCCAGTTGGCCGCGCGTTTTCGGCTCAGCAGAAAGAAATCTACAGCCTGGTTCTGACCGCACAGAAACACGCGATTGCCATGATCCGGCCCGGCGTGGGCTTTGACGACGTGCATCAATGCGCCACGGAGATATTGATTGACGGATTGCGCGACCTCGGCCTGCTGTCCGGTAGCACGGAGGACATTCTTGAGAAGGGCGACTATCGCCAGTTTTATATGCACCGCACGAGCCACTGGCTGGGTATGGATGTACACGATGTGGGCAAATACAGAGTTGGCGAAGAGCAACGGACGCTCAACCCTGGGATGGTCTTGACGGTTGAACCCGGCCTGTATATTGCCGCAGACGCCGATGTGCCAGCCCCCTACCAGGGGATTGGGGTCCGCATCGAGGACGATGTCCTCGTGACAGCCGGCGGCCACGACGTGCTGACCCGTGCAATCCCGAAAGAGCTGGACGATATCGAGGCCGCCCGACGGGAGGCATAAAAGAAGCCCCCAAAATCTAGAACTGGCTCTACCCGTCCTCAGCTGGCCGGGCGCTGGGCGTGGGCGTTCAGGTAGTCGAAGATGGTGCGGCGCTCGGTTTCGGATAAAGGCAGGCGGCCGAGGCGCAGAAACTCCGTGTCCATACGCGCCAGCATGAACCGCCACATATCCGGTGTGAGCAGGCCAGGATGATACAAGCGGTGACAGCCGGAGCAGCGCTGGCGGTAGAGCCGTGCGCCCTCGGAGTCGGACTCGGGCAAGGTTGTTTCACACGCTATTAAGCTGGCGCACAGCAGCCCCAGGATCACGCTCCGCAGCCCGCGAACCATTCCGGTCTCACACTCGAAACGGCTCGCGGCAAACCGCTACTTGGCCGGGGATGTCCTCAATCAGGACCTCGATCGTTTCAATGCTGTTCCCGCGGGCTTCCGCCAGACGGGTACGCAATCGCGTAATCAGATACTGGGCAATCTCTTCCGATGAGGAGTGCACGATGGGCAGCAGGCGGATATCCTGCCGTGGGAAGCTGAACCGGGTGCCGTCTTCACACTCCACTCGAACGGTCTCGGTGTCCACGGTAATGTGCAGGCAATCGCTGTTTTCAGGCAGCAGGGTGGTAAAATGCAGTTGCTGGCACTCTTCCTCGGCGATCTTTTTCAGCACCAGAAAATCCACGACATAGCCGTCCGGCCCAACCGGCCCGCTCACCTTCACTTCAGCCTGATAGGTGTGGCCGTGTAACGGTTCTCGGAAGCCTTTGAAGGCAATGAAATGCGCCGCGGTAAAACATAGCTGTTCCTTGCCGATTGATACCGAGAAAATACTCATTCGTCTGTCCTCTTAGCTGTCGAAGCTCTCAAGAAAACCTCCCAGGCCACCCCGGCGTAGCGACGCTTCAGGGCTGCCGAACGCCTGCGTATACGGTTCTGGCTTCAAGCCTGTCGTCTGGAGAAAACACGCGACTTCTTCGGCCAGCACGGACCGGATACGCTGGGACAGCGTTCCTGCCAGATCGCGATTATCCCCCACGCTCGCCAGGAAATCCTGTACGTTGATGCCATGTGCTCCACCCAACAGACACGAGAGAAAATAGGCCATCTGATCCTCATTCGGCTTGCGCCGCCAGGTCTCGGTCGTATTCAGGATGGTGTTGATCCCCGTCTGTTGGCGAACGGAGACCACATCCGGCGTGCCGGTTCCCCTCGGTCCGGGCGCGAGAAAAATCAAGGCATAGCCTGCTTCAGCCAGTCGCACCGGATGGGGAATGTAGTGGGGCGAGGTATAGCCTGTTATCAGGAAGAGCCGGCGCCGATAGGCCGTGAGATCATGCGCCTGCTCGGCCGCAAGCCGCCACAGCCACTCGGCCACCCCAAGGCCGTGTTTTCGTGCCTGCTCGACCAAGGTCAGCAGGGCTTCTGGCCGATACCCTTCTCGTTTGACCAAGCGGCCGCAATCTTCCAGCGAGACGCTCAGCCCCAGAGCTTCGACCCTTCCGTCAGGCACAGTTTGCGGCGAGACGACGGCGCCTTCCAATGCGGGCTGCTCAAGCTCCAGGTCGGTGGCAAAGCGGTCGCCGTATTTGGAGAGTTTGGCAAAGCCGCGGCGGCAGTTATCCAAGGCTACAATGCGAGCCGTCCGCACCTGAAACGTACCGGAAAACGACAGGCCCCGACCGCTCATCAACGAACCATGACCGATGACGGTGACTTCCATGGCCCCCCTACCCTAGCGGGTCCCGACGGGCCGGAAAAGTCGGGCGGCCGGAGATGTATCTTTCTCGTCTTCTTCGGGGGGAGAAAACTCGTGCACGATGATGTCTGCGGCTTTGACCTTGCGGACCGCCTTCCAGTCATGGTCGGGCAGGACAAGGAGTTCCGGAACGAGGTCCTTGAATTTCTTGAGGCGCCAGATTTTTTCCCACCACAGCTCGCGCTGAAAGGCCAGACCGGGCACCCAGGCATGGCGCGCCTGGCTGCGCGTCCAAGCCAGATTGCCACACAGAAGGACAGGCCGCTCGGCCAAGCGGACAAGGGCGGCAAGCCCGCCGGCGGTTGCACCGACAACGTCAATCAACTCGATACTGCCGTCACCAAAGAGGTCGTGACTCCTGGCAAAAGTCCCGAGTGGCGTAGCAGGGGAAAAATCAACGAATTGCCATTTCTCAACTTGATCAAATTCATCCGCCATGTACAGGCCGAGAGGGTGGCTGCTCAGCGCGGCGACGTGTTCCTCGCGCGTCACCACAGCAGCCACTTGAGACAGACTCTCCAGCTCACCGGTATGATCGAGTCGCA
This sequence comes from uncultured Binatia bacterium (SeqCode), assembly GCA_965243855.1. Lineage (GTDB taxonomy): Bacteria > Desulfobacterota > Binatia > Bin18 > Bin18 > Bin18. Next base: position 3,053,484 of record CBDEWE010000003.1, read on the forward strand.
GGTCGGGCAGAATCACGAACTTCACCCTTTCCGCTGAGAGCTGGGTAGTCTTGAGCTGGGAGAGAATATCCTGGCCGGGCTGCATGTCCGCCTGGCCAAAGACCGAGCGGACTGGACCTAAGTAGCGTGGTGCATCTTCCGCCAGTCCTCGGTTCAACCCGGTTCCAACCAGGACCAAGCCCTGCTTGGGATGCTCGATACCAAACACCAGGATATCGAGGGTGTGCTGCTGAGGGAGGCTACCGTCTCGGTAGACGATCCGGCTGGAGACCGTTATCGAGCCCGTATGAAAGACGTGCAGTTTGGTCCCCCTCACGCCTCGGTACTGTTCCGGCCAGTTGTGCAGGGCCGGCTCAATATAAGGCAGCCGGAGCGGCTCTTCACAGGCCACACCCAATATCAACACACAGGCGACGAGCAAGCGAATAACAGAGACAGAAGACAGCATCATCGTGAGGCCGGGGCTGAGAACCTTTCGGCCAAAAGAATCTCAAACCTAAGGTATCCATTAGCACTAGCAGTTCGCACGCGGTCTTGCACGTCCGACAAAGTAGGGGAAGCCGCTACTCTCACACGAAAAGTTTTCGCTCCCCGTGTGAGTTGACCTAGGAAAGGCTCTCAACTATGGTGTGAGCGCCTTTTTCAAGGAGCACGGGTACTCGGGATTCTCGCATGGACTGGTCACCAGGCACCAAGGAGCGGAGTGCGCTCGCTGAGGTCGAAGCGAGACTGCACAAGCTTCAGGGGCGTTTTAACCTCTATACCGCCCAACACCGGTTCTACGGTATTGGGACGGTGTGCGCCCTCGGATTCGCGCTTTTTACTTTCTTGGCCTTCTCACTCTCTTCGTTCTGGTTCATCCTAGCGGCCTGGCCGCTTCTCGCCCTGGCCGGTTATGTCTGTTTTCGGTTTCTCCGCCAGGGGGTAACGGACTGGACCAATCTGCACACCGCCGCCCGTCGGATCGATCTCCAGGTTGGGCTTAAACAGCGCCTGTCGACGCTGACAGCCCAGATTCTGGCGAATCCCTTCAATGGCCCTCCAGCTTCCCGCTTATGGACCTATCTTCTCCACGATAATCTGGACCGGTTGTCGCTGTGGGAGGTCAAAAAGGTCGCGCCACGACGTATACCCTGGAGCGTCCTGCCTTTTCTCGCCGCTCTGGTGTTCGCCTTCCTGGTGGCCTCCATCCCGTTACTATCACCCGCGTCTGAACCCGAACCTTTCTCGCTGACCAATCTTGAACTGATTTCCTCCGAGTTGTCCGAACGCACGGGACAGCTGGTGGACAAACGTCTGTCCATACCACCGGAAGACTTCACCGCTCGGCCACTGGACTCGCTACCTGTTGGTGAGACGCTGTCTGAGCAAGCAGACAGCCGGATGAGTTTGCAGGATCACGCAGCAGACGAAGAGGGTCTGGGACAGGAGCTGCTGGAACTGGCGTCTCTGCCCGAAGACCTCCAGCAAGCCCTGCGAACGGCGCTGCAAGGACTCCAGGAGTCTCAGTCGTCTCTTAACGAACAGGACGCCGCCGAGGGCCACCGTCTCCTCAACGATGAACAAACGCAGGATATACACTCTGAGCAACAGGCCGGAGAGGCCAGCCAGCAGGCTTTGGGGGAGGGCCAGACCGGGCAGGATGCCGAGCGAGCTGGGCTGGGTAGTCAGCAAGCCCCAGAACAGGGCAGCGGCCTCCAAAAGCTCAAACAGGCGCGTCTTGATCGACGGAGAGCAGTGGGAGCCTTCCAGTCTGCCAACCCCCAGCTTCCCCGTCGGGGGGGTCAGGCCGGCCGGGGTGGTATGGGAGCGGGTACGGGCACAGACCGGCGCCTGTACGGCAACGAGGCCAGTCTTGAGGGCACGCCTCAGACCTTCAGCCTGTCTCTCGATGCCAGTTTTGAGAAGAGCCATACCGGTCACGAGATTGTCAAAGATGAGGGCGGCGGGGTGATTATCAAGTCCACCAGCCAGCTCAGCGCAAACCAAGCCTTGGACGATGCCATCCGAAGTGCCCAGATTCCACCTGAATATGAGGACATTGTGAAACAGCTGTTTTCCCGGGGGACGGTGCAGTGAGTGAAACGCCAAAAGGAGTAGACGTATCAACATCTCAGCATGTATTGGAGGATACGTTTGCTCCTTCAACCGATCTTGTTCTTGAATTTCAGGATACCTTTCAGCGGATTCAGGCCGAATTGGCCAAGGCTATTATCGGCCATGAGGAGCTTATTCAAAATATTCTGATCGCCTTTTTTGCCGGCGGCCATGTGCTGATCGAGGGTGTACCAGGAACGGGTAAAACGCTCCTCGTGCGTTCGCTCGCCCGCGTCCTGAATCTCAGCTTTAGCCGGATTCAGTTCACCGTGGACCTGATGCCCGCAGACGTGACCGGCACCCGTATGGTTGTAGACCAGGACGACGGCCGGCGCGATTTCGTCTTTGCTGAAGGGCCGATTTTTTCTCACGTGCTGTTGGCGGATGAGATCAACCGCTCCACTCCCAAAACCCAGGCTGCGCTGCTCGAAGCCATGGCCGAACTCCAGGTCACGGTGGCCGGCACAACCTATCAACTGCATCCACCCTTTTTCGTGCTGGCGACGCTCAACCCGATCGAAATGGAGGGCACCTATCCGCTGCCCGAAGCCCAGCTTGACCGCTTCTTTTTTAAGGTCCGCCTGACCTATCCCACCCACCACGAGGTTCGACGCATTATCAGCTCAACCACCACCACGACTGAGCCGGAGATTTATCCCGTTTTTTCCGAAACAGAAGCCGCCGAAAAGATTATGGCGTTTCGGCATCTGGTCCGCGATGTCCTGGTCGCCCCCCATATTGAAGAGTATATCGCGGCCCTGATTCATGCCACGCTGCCGGCGGACGCGCTGTATATGAATCAGACCGATACGGCCGAGGTAACCTTGCCGAAAGACGACTTGGTGAGCCGCTATGTCAATTTCGGCTCAAGTCCGCGGGGTGGCCAGACCCTGATGCTGGGCGCGAAAGTCGCCGCCCTGCTCGATGGGCGGGCCAATGTCAGCTACGACGATGTTGACCGGGTCATGATACCGGCCCTCAATCACCGGCTGGTGCTCAATTTTGCCGCCGAAGCAGAGAATGTCGATCCGGCCTCGATCATTGAGCGTATTTTGCAGTCCGCCAAAAAAATCCAACGATAGGAATAGGGCCCGCGTGAGTCTGACCGATCCCGCCTTTTTCAAGCAGCTTGACCGCCTGCGTATGCGTGTCCGCGCAGCACGCGGCCACCGTCCTGGGGAGACGCCCATTCCACGCACGAGCCAAGCTTGGGGTGTAGAATTCGAGTCCTATAAAGACTATTCGCCCGGCGATGATTTTCGCTATTTAGACTGGAATGCCGCCGGGCGACTCGATCAGCTGCTAGTCAAGACGTTTACGGCTGAAAGGGAAATCCCGTTTCATGTCATTCTCGACACCAGCGCGTCGATGGACGCCCCTGCCAGAGACGAGAAATTTACCCACGCCGTGGACCTGGTCACGGCGCTCAGCTATATCGTGCTCTCCAGTAATAATACGCTCCGGATCGCTGCCCTGTCCGCGCCTCCGCGTCCCTTTCTGGCAACGCCGTTCTTACGTCATCGCAACCGTTTTCTCCGCGTCTCCCCCTTTTTGGAAGCGCTGACACCGAGCGGGAAGACCTACCTCAGGGAGTCTGTTCAGTCCTATATTCGGCAGACCAAAGAGCCGGGTGTGGTCATCCTGGTCTCGGACTTTCTGACCCGACCCACGCAATATGAGGCCGCCCTGCTCTTTCTGATCGCGCGGGGCTATGAAGTCAAAGCCATTCAGGTGCTGGGCGAGAGCGAGCTTCGCCCGGAACATCTTTTTCGGCGCGGCAAGCTCTACGATGTCGAAGAGCAGACCGAACGCTGGGTCACCCTCAGCCGGGCCAACCTTGAGAAATATCATCACGCCCTATCGGTTCATTGTGACGCGCTCCAACAGTTCTGTCATAAACACCGGGTGCTCTATACACGTCTCTCCAGCGCGCAGCCTATCACCGAAACGGTGACGGAGGCACTCGCCCAGGTGGGACTCGTCACCCTTCACTGAGCATCTTCTGCGGCGTATGGGTATCCTCAATCCAGCGGCCTTACCGTTCGTTTCCCTGCTCGGCGTTCTAGTCCTGATCTATCTACGCCAGCGGACCCGCGTCCGTATTGAAGTCCCCAGCCTCCTGTTCTGGACAGACGTTCCAGAAGATCGCGTGCGGTCCAGACGCTTCCGGCCCGACCTCCTCTTTCTCCTTCAGATCCTGCTCCTCCTGTTACTGATTGGGGGTTTACTGCATCCGTATTGGTCGCGCACGGTGACCGAAACGCGCGGAGACCGTCAGATTCTCGTTTTCGATCTGTCGGCGAGCATGCAGGCGCGCGAAAACGGCGTGCGTCGTTTTGATCTGGCCCTGGACCAAGCCAAAGATGTGCTCCATGATCTGGCACCGCTTGACGAAGTCATGCTCATCGGCATCGCGGCCCGGCCCCAGGTTATCAGCGGTTTTACAACAGACCATCGCTTGGTGTTGCACCGTCTCGAAGGCCTCCGGCCGCAGGATACAGGCACCCAGTTGGAACTGGGCATCGAACTCGCCCTCGTCCAGCGTGACCGGGCCGGACGGCAAGCCCAGATTCATGTTTTTACCGACCTGCCGTCCAACCAGCTGAGTCTGTCAGAGACACAGCAAAAGGCGTTGACCTATCATCGCGTGGGTGAGACCGACGACAATATGGCTTTGGCCTCGGTCCACGTCTACCAGAATCCTTTCCAGGACTACTCCCAGGCCCAGGCATATATCCTCGTTCGCAATTACGCCAATCGCACAAAAACGGCGACGTTGCGCGTCGAACTCAATGACCAGACAGTCTTTCAAGAAGCGTTCAGCCTCTCAGCCAACAACACCCGTTCGTTCTCTTTAGGCGGTTTTACCGGGCCGGGGCAGCTTGCCGTACATCTTGAGTCCGAGGACGCCTTAGCCGTCGATAATCACGCCCTGAACTGGGTGGCTGAACGCCGCTCAACGCAGTTAGTCCTGGTCTCTCCGGCTACTCACCTGCACCAGGAACTCCAGCAGCTCAGTCGGGCATTGCCCGGCGTGACGCTGCGTAGCACCATGCCCGAGGACTTCTTGCCCACTCAAGTTGGCGAACAGGACGTAGTCCTTTTCCACCAATTTGTTCCCGACGAGGCCGTTCCCGCCAATAGCCTCTACATCTTTCCACCGGTTGAGAACTCGCTCTTTCCCGTGCTGACCGAGGCGGCGGACCTGACGATTCTGGACTGGAACGACGAGCACGAAATTTTACATAATCTACAATACGTTGAGGCCCTGCCGTTCAAGCAGGCCCGTATTCTCGCCCTCCCCTCCTGGGCTCAGGTACTTATTTCCTCAAAGACCAGCCACGGCGAGATTCCGCTTGCTCTGACGGGAGAGAGGAACGGTCACCGTATTGTCTGTTTAGCCTTTGATCTCGGTGCAGGAAATCTGACCGACTCGGACAATCTGACCCTGCTCGTCCTCTTTCTCAACGCCCTGCGCTGGCTGCGCCCGCCCAATCCACTCGACCCCCACCTGTTGCCCGCCGGAGACGTGTTCTTTCTCCCCACAGACGCTCCCCTTGACGGCGCACGCCTCTCCACGCCTCAGACTGAAGTTCAGGTTCTTGAAGCCGACACCGTGCCGCTCGACCGGGTGGGCATCTACCGTGTTGAGACTGATACCTATCGTGCGGAACTGTACGCCAATCTCTTTGACGAGGCCGAGTCCAACATTGGCCGGCAGATTGCGAACAGGACACAGCCATCCGTGTCGTCGGGAGTCCGCACCTCGCCCGAAGCCGTACAGCGTGAAATTCCGGTCGAATTTGGTCAGAGTCTGTACTGGCTGGCCGCGCTTCTGCTCTTTGGTGAGTGGCTCTACGCCTTATGGCGCTCTCCGCTGGAGGGAGTGTCATGACTGCGGAAATTTTTGGCCAGGCGTACACGATCTTGTCGCCGACGTTCCTATGGCTCCTGCTGCTGCTGCCCCTATTGTGGCTGCCGTTGCGTGGCCGCTCCCAGCGGCGTGTACTCCTGGGCGCGACACTACTGAGAACAATAGCCGCTCTCCTGATTATCCTGGCTCTGGCCGGTCTGAGCCATCAGACCATTCTGTCCGATCAGCGCTTAGCCGTTGTGGCGGCTGTCGATACCTCAGACAGCATTGCCGTAGAAGCCCGGACCTGGATGCAGACCTATCTGAATCAACTCAAAGAAACGCTCTCGGCACAAGATGAGTTCGCCATTCTCTCGTTTGCAGCGGATACCCAGCTCGTTCTCGCTCCCGGTCCGGCAGCCCAGGCGATCCTGCCCGAGTCGCTGCCGTCGTCTGATCGCGCAACCAGTACCAATATTGCGCAAGCGCTTGAACGATCCTTTGCCCTGTATCCTGAGGAGGCGGAAAAGCGTCTCCTCCTCCTGACTGACGGCAATGAGACAACGGGTATGGCCCGCCAGGCCGTCGCCGCGGCCCGTCAAATGGGCATCGCCATTTATCCGGTCATTCCCCCCGGCGGACAACAGGCCGAAGTCTCCCTGGAAAAATTCGTGGTTCCGCCGCTGACCCGTGAGGGCAGCGTCTTTGATATGCGCCTCGTTGTCCGCAACGGCCATGGCCAGCCGGTTCCGGGCAGGGCGGACATCTATGCCGACGACCGGCTCCTGACCCGTCAGGCGGTGAGTCTGGAACCCGGCCTGTCGGTTCTGGAAATTCCCGCTCAAATCCTTCAGCGTGGGAACTATCTGCTGCGAGCCGAGGTTCAGACGGACGCCGATACCATCGCCGGGAACAACACCCAGAGTACAAGCCTGGCCGTTGCCGGGAAAACGCGCGCTCTGGTCATTACCGACAACCCCAAGACCCACCTGGCACGCGCCCTGCACCTCAAGGAAGTGGATATTGAGTTCCGCCGTCCCGAAGGGCTACCAACCAGTCTGCCCCGGCTGCTCGACTATAATAGCGTAGTCTTTGACGACATCGGCCGCAAAGACGTAACACAGCACCAGATGACCGCCATTGAGCGCTATGTCCGCGACTTTGGTGGGGGCTTTCTCATGGCCGGCGGAGCGCGGACGTTTGGAACGCTCGACTATCAAAACTCGGCCATAGAACGTCTCTTACCGGTTTCCTTTCACGAGCAGCGTCCGCAGAAAAAGAAGCGCATTCCGATCGCCCTCTTTTTGCTCATCGACCGCTCGAACAGCATGGGCTACAATAGTCGCGTACGCGGTCTGCACGACGGCCAAAAGATGGAGTATGCGCAGAAGGCGGCCATCGCCGTCCTGGGTCAACTCAAAAATACCGACCTGGCGGGTGCTATTGCCTTTGACTCAGAAGCCTATGCCCTGTCCGCACTAAGGCGGCTGTCACAGAATCGCGTAACGTTGCGGAGTCGCATCGGGCGCCTCCGGTATGGCGGCGGGACGGATTTCTATAACGCCCTGGAAGCTGCGGCCGATCAGTTGAGTCGGAGTCGGCGATCTATTCGGCATATTATTTTGCTCACGGATGGCGATACTAACCGCAGCCCAAACGATCATTATCCTCTGATCAAAACCATTGCTCAGCGCCAGATCTCGATTACGACCATTCGGATTGGGAGCGACACCGTCAACCTGCAACTCCTGTCGTATATGTCGGAAAAAACGGGCGGGCGCTTCTACCATGTTGAAGATGCAACCATGCTGCCCCAACTCCTGGTGCGGGACACCCGTCAGACCTTGCGCCAGCAAGGTCAGGAAGACGAGGGCCCCAAGGATATCGTTCCCCAAGTCGGCGTCCGGGGACAAATTTTACGTGGCCTGGCCGACTTCCCGGCCCTGGACGAATATATGCTGACCAAGCCCAAGAAGCGGGCGAACGTCCAGCTCTATACCGACGTCCACGGCGAACAGGACCCGCTCCTGGCCACCTGGCAGTACGGTCTGGGCAAAGTCGTCGTCGTGCCGTTTGATCCGAGCGGCGCCGGCTCAGGGGACTGGATACGCTGGGAACGCTTCGGGAAATTCTGGTCTCAGGCGGTTCGCTGGGCCATGCGAAATGAAACACCGCTGGATTATCGACTGAGCGCGACCAAGCGCGGCGAGCGCACGATCCTCCGGGTCGAATCCTTTGACAATACCGATGACAGCATCCTCCAGGCCCGCTTGGCCAGCGGAACCCGAAGCGAAACCCTGACCCTCATGCCGGTCGCCCCGCGTATCTCCGAAGCCGTCCTGCCCGCCCGCTATACGGGCAACGTTCCCGTTACCATTGTCAAACGAAGAGGCAATACGATCCTGAATCAGCGGAGTCAGACGGTTCTGGTTGGACAAGAAGTGGATGGTGCGTTGAGGGAATATCGCCAGCAACAACCCAACCGGCCATTGCTGCACGCCCTGGCCGAAGGAACGGGCGGCAGCCTCAACCCGACGTTTGACGAACTCACTTCCCACATCCGGGGCGGTCGGAAAGTCCTCCTCCACCCGCTCGAAAACACCCTCATTGTCATCGCCCTCTTCTTCCTCCTGGCCGACATCGCCCTGCGTGTTTTGTTCGGACCGCCGCCCGAGACCTCACCGCTCTGATTTTTCTTGACAAGAAACCATCCAGGGAAAGAATGCGTATACGGTGTAGTAGTGGCCGGGGAGTTTTCCAGCTATGTATAACCGCCGTGAGGCAACAACCTAACGGAAGCCGTCTATGCCGATTGCTAGAAACAATATGACCACGACTCCCGCGGTTCCGGGTCGCACCATTCAGGAAGCGCTTGGCATTGTCAGCGCCGAGTGTGTTTTGGGTATCAACGTCTTTCGGGATATGCTCGGTGGCCTGCGGGACTTTTTTGGAGGCCGAAGCGGGACCCACCAAAAGGCGCTCCGAGAAGCCAAAGACACCTGCCTGGAAGAACTCGCGGAACAAGCCTCGCAGCTCGGTGCCGATGCGGTTGTCGGTGTCGATATGGACTACAGTGAAATCAGCGGTGGAGGAAAAGGCATGTTGCTGCTGGTTGCGACTGGAACGGCAGTCCGGCTGAAATAGCGCCTGGGAGATTCCCTGCCGAAACCCGAGAGAGAACCGTACTAGAAAAGACTGTCAAGTGAGCCACTTCTCGAATTTCTGCAGTGTGAAAGAGCCAGGCCCGTATATCCGCGCGGTCTTGTGCGCGAGCCTGATCGTGTTCGGAGCGTCTTGCTCCTGGCTGCCGTTTAGCAGAGGCTGCTGTGATGATGACCGCGACCTGGGCGTCACCTATCTCCAGGAGCCGGGACAATTTCAGACCGCAACGCCAACGTATGGCCGCGCCCGTGACATTGACCCTGGGGCGGGAGAAACCATTACCAAGCCGGGGCTGCTCTCAAAGTATAATCCATTCAAGGGCTTTATGGGCGATGACGAAGACGAGCCGGTCACCTCAAGTGACGACGAGGGATTTTTCGGGAATTTATTCCCGTTTTGACCCTAGATTGCCTTAGTGCAGCGGCCTTTCGCCGACGAGGACGAGGACGCCGGAATACTGGTGGACGATGGCCTGACGCTGCACAGGGGCAATTTCGCAGCCGGTAAAAAACCCGATAACCGGCACATCGGCCAGGTATTGGTTGAGATAAGAAGAATCGATATCGGGAATCCCGTAGAGCCCGCTGCCACGTCCGACACAGTTGAAATAGAGACCAAATGCCGGACGGCTGTGCTGCCAGCTCCGGTCCTGCGCTTCCAGCTCGCGTTTCAGGTCGGTCCGTGCGCCGTTCCCGTCGCGTAAGGTGAAGATCAGCTTCTGGCCTTCGACGATCTGGTCCGCCACCGCAATAATCCCACGCTCCGGATCAAAGCCCACGAGATTCCGCACGACGTATTCGCCAGGGGCAATATGCTGGCGTTCGGCGTCGACCGGCAGGCCAACGAAGATATAGGCCGCGGCACGGCGCAGGTCCTCGCGGAGTTGGGGACTCACACATTCGGCAAAGACTTCAAACGCCGGGCGGCCGTCGAGCTCAAGGATGAGATTGTTGTGGGCTTTCGTGACGCGATGCACGGGGCTCACCGGTTGGCAGGCCTGGGTGATGCCGATGGTATAGGTGAACTGGCCGGTCAGTAGTGCCCCGCTTACGGCATCACTGCTGAACGTGTCTCCGCATAGCTGGAAGGTCTCACCAACACTCCCGTCCTCAGACGCTCCGCCTCCAACAAAAGGCACGTCCGAGAGCCCGCCTTCGGTGATTCCGTCAAAGAAGGCATGCGAGTCAAAATTATACGTATCGGGGAAGACAAGAGCGAGATTTTCGGGGCCGAGGTGAGGCGTGACGCTGGACACGACCTCCTGGCCAACCGTCCGAGCCCGGCCACGCAGTTGGGGAACAAAGAAACGATGGGCGGACAACGTGTCCGACCGAACGGCTAATACCGCGATACCCGGCGCGCGTTCCACTTCTCCAGCCGTGGTCAGCACGCCACCGGCACTACAGCCGACAACCTGACTGGCTTGGATTTCTTCGCGAACCGTACGCAGGACGTGTCCGTACCCGGCCCCGTGGTGCGCGGTGGCAAAGACCAGGACAAAGTCTGCACGGTCGCCCCCTGCCTGACTCAAGGCCGCCTGGGCCGCTTCCCGCGTGGCCTGTTCGGTATCCTGTTGTTTTGAGAGACCAACTCCAGCAACGAGCATGTCTACTCCTGACAACCGGCCTAGTCCGGTTTCTTGAGGCCGAGCCGTTCGTAATATTTCTCCGGGACTTTGTCCGGGTCTTTATAAATAATAAAAGAACAGTGCTCTTTTCCGAGGACAGCGGCCGGCTCGACCACGACAAAAGGTTTTCCGTTTTTTTCGATATCAACCAACTCCATCGGCGGCTCGTGGGCACAGTACACGGGAAAGTCTGCGCGGTTATAGGTCATCCGCTGCGGTTTTTCCACGGTATGGAAGGCGTCGGGTCCGTCGTATTTACCTTCGAGGACCATGCGTCCTCCACTGCCGCAGGGACGCATCTGAATAACGACCTTTTCCTCATCCTCTTCAATATGCATGGGCTGAAGATGGCCCCGCAGACCGGCAACAAACATCTTGATCTTCCGGGGCAGCTCCTGGGGGTCCTGCGGCATTTTTTCCAAATTCGGCAGCCACCAGGCTTTCACACCGGCCATCATGATCTCTTCCAGCACCTCGTCGCCAAAGCGTTTCCCCACCTCGCTCAGCGTCGCGGTTGTCCAGTTCCGGTACAGGTCGTGCATCCCGAGGAATTCATTATACATGCGGTGCGCAATCTTCTTGGCCTGCTCCACATCCCCAGCGTCAATGGCTTCCGTTAAGCGGTCCACCGTTCGCTTTCCCATTTCACGGATTTCTTCTTCGGAAAAAAGGCGCTCACTCATACGATCCCCTCCTATCGTGATAAAGCCTGTCTCGGGATATATCCCAATCCGCCATTCCATTGCAAAGCCCCGAGAGCCTGGATACCGTACCGCTGACAGCGAACTGAAAGGAAGAGACTGACTGTGGCTCGCGGAGGTGGGGGGCAGAGACGATTATTTGCACGCACGGCCGACGTCAAGCTATCACCGATCAAGGCGATGGAGCTGGCGGCCAGTCGGGTCCCGGACGTGGTCTCTCTGGCCCAAGGCATCCCCAGCTTTGACACGCCCGAACCAATCAAATCTTTTGTCCAGCAAAAAATCGCCGAGGGCGAGTGTGCCACCTACTCGCTGACCCCAGGCTTACCCCAACTGCGCGAATGCATTGCCGAGTCGTTGCTACAAGAAGGCATGCACTACGACCCGGACCGGGAGATTATTGTTTCCAGCGGTTCGATTGAGGCCATTGCCGCGACACTGCTGACCCTCACCCGCCCGGGGGATGAGATCATCCTTCCCTCTCCCAGCTATGCCTCCTACCAGGAGGTTGTTCGCATCGCCGGCTGTACCCCGCGCTTCGCCCCGCTCCACGAGGAGCGGAATTTTGCCTTTGACGAAGAAGCGTTTGAGGCCTGTCTGTCGCCACACACGAGAGCGATCTTATACTGCAACCCGAACAATCCAACCGGAACGGTCTTCTCGGAAGCGGAAACGCGCGCCCTGATTGCGCTGGCCGAACGGCATGATCTCTTTCTGATTATTGATGAAGCCTATAAGGATTTTGTCTACACACCGGAAGCGTATTTCAGTCCGGCTCAGGTCGCTGATGTCCGCCAGCGTATTGTGCGGATTTTCACCTTCTCCAAAGCCTATGGGATGACGGGCTGGCGGGTCGGCTACCTCCATTCCGATGCCCGGAACGTCCAAGAAATTCTCAAGGTGCACGACGCCTTGGTGACCTGCGCGCCGGTTGTGTCGCAATATGCGGCCTTAGCGGCGCTCGAATACGGACACGAACATATTACCTCCTTTCGACAGGCATTTAAGCAGCGCCGCGACCTGACCCTCACCCATCTCGACCAGCTCTCACACGTGTTTGATTACCAAAAACCCGAAGGGGCCTATTTTGTCTTTCCCCGGATGAAAGACGTGGTTGTGCACGCCCGCGATTCGCACGCCCTCGCCTACGACCTTCTGGAAAAAGCAAAGGTTGCGGTTGTCCCCGGCATTGCCTTTGGGCCCAGCGGCGAGGCCCATATACGGCTGAACTTCGGGCGCAGGCCGGACGATATTACCACTGCTTTTGAGCGGCTCACCGAGTACTTCAGTCCGGCGGTCACGCGTCGGGTGCAGCCTACTCAGTACCGCGCGAGCCGACCAGTAGCCTCGGCAGCGGAGCGTATCCCGTCTCCCCCCATCCCCCGTCTCTCGCGTGACCTCTTTTCCTATCAGCGTCTGCGTGGCTTTGCCGTCCTGATATTGCGAGCGCTCGCCCGTCTGAGTCTGTGGCGGAGAAATCCCCGGATAATTGCCATCGCCGGTAGCCACGGCAAGACCGTTATCAAGCGCATTGTGACCGAGCTCTTAACCCGGCAGTATCGTGTCCAGCCCAATCCCCGTTCCTATAATACCGATATTGGCCTGCCCCTTGCCATCCTCAACATTGAATTGGCTTCAGTCCGTCTGCGGGACCTCGTACGCGGCTTCGTCCGGGCAGTCTGGACCGCGCTCTTCAATACCGAGGTGCCCGACATCCTCGTGCTCGAATTCGGCGTCCGTCATCGGGGCGATATGCAGCAGCTGGTCCAAACGGTGACCCCCGACATCGCCATCCTGACAACCCTGACGCCGAGCTATAGTACCGATGTCGAAGAGTTGCACACGCTGCAGGATGAAATGCGGCAGTTGTGCCTCGCGGCCGGAGTCAACTGTCAGTTCGTGATCGATGGGGATGATCCCCTGCTCCAGGATGTCATCGCGTCCTTGCCCACGCCGCCGCTACTCCTGCATCGTTCTGCCTGGAGAGCAGAGGAGGGCGGCCTTCAGCTCCAGAGCCCCGTCCGGTGTTATCCGGTAACACGGGAAATCATTGGTGAGAGTGAGCGTTTTTCGGTCCAGGCGGCCGTGGCCGTGGCCGAGCGCTGGACCAATCTGTCCCCCGCCGAGATCCAGCGTTTCCTCAGTGAAAACATAACCGAGCACTAAAACCAGGCACGTTCCTACTTGCAATACAGGGCCGACTCGTATTATGCTCTACCTCTGTATGGACGACCCTCCATCTGATGATCCGTGGTCAGAGACTCAACTGCGGCTTCTCCTAGCCAGCCGGGAGGTGTAAAGCGCACGCATGGAGAGTCCCGTCCTCGGTCTGCTCATCACACTCCTGCTGGTCCTGGTCAACGCCTTTTTTGTCGCGGCAGAGTTTGCAATCGTCAAGGTTCGCGCGTCCCAGATCGAACTCCTGGTTCAGGCCGGCAGCCGAACGGCCAAGATGGGCCAGTATCTCGTCTCCCACCTCGATGCCTCCCTGTCGACGATCCAACTTGGCATTACCCTGACTTCTCTGGGGTTGGGCTGGATCGGGGAGCCGATTGTGGCCAAACTCATTATTGAATCTATGCACCTGGTTGGCCTGGAAGCCGACCCGGATTTGGCGCGCAGTATCGCCCTGCCGGTTGCCTTTATCCTGCTCACATTTCTTCTTATTGTCTTTGGCGAACTCGCCCCCAAAGCGCTCGCCATCCAGCATTCCCAGTCAACAACACTCGCGGTCGCCTTTCCGCTGCGGTTTTTTTACCTCATCTTTTCTCCGGCGATTGTGGCGCTCAACTGGACCTCCAACCAAGTACTGCGACTCTTTGGCCTTCGGCCGGCGAGCGAAGCGGAGCACCATCACTCGGGCGAAGAGCTGCGCTTCCTGCTTGAGCAGGGCCGCGAGGGCGGTACGATCGAGGAAGAGGAGCACGAGCTGATTGAGAACGTCTTTGAGTTTGGGGAGACCAGTGTGCGAGAGATCATGGTTCCCCGGACCAATATCGCCGCCATTGAGGTTACCTCCTCCCGCAGTGCCTTGGTCAACCTCCTGGTTGAAGGCGGCTATAGCCGAATACCGGTGTATGAAGATTCACTCGACAATATTATTGGGGTTGTGCATGCCAAGGACCTCATTACCCTCATGGAACATCGGGATCTGATCATTCTCCGCGACCTCCTCCGGCCCGCGTTCTTTGTTCCGGAGACAAAACCGATCGACGATCTGTTACGGGAGTTTCAACGCCGCAAGGTGCATATTGCCATGGTGGTGGATGAGTTTGGCAGTACGGCCGGCCTCGTCACCATGGAGGACATTCTTGAGGAACTGGTTGGAGAGATTCAGGACGAGCACGACAGCGAGAACCACGATATTGAAAAGGTCTCTAATCAGACCTATGTCATCAACGCGGCCCTTTCTATTGCCGATGTCAACGATCACATTGACGAGTTCGAGCTTCCCGAGGGGAGTGACTACACCAGCGTGGGTGGCTTCATCAATAAATGGCTCGGACGTATCCCCGAGGTCAATGAAATGTTCGAGTATGACGCGCTACGCATGACCGTCCTCAAAACAGACAACCACCATGTTACCCAGGTCAAAATAGAAAATTTGTCAGACCTCACGCCCGCACCGACCACCTCTCTGATAAAAGAGGAAGCATGACCCCCTCGCTGACCTTGTATTCTCGTCCGGGCTGCTGTTTGTGTGACGACATGAAAGCGATTGTGGCCGAAGTCCAGGCCGACACGGCTTTCACCGTAACGGAAATCGATATCTCGACGCAGCCAGAACTCGAAGCCCGTTTTGGCCAGGACATTCCAGTGCTGTTGATTAATGGCCGCAAGGCGTTCAAATATCGACTCACCGCCGGAGCGCTACGCCGGCGTCTGCACCGCTCCGGGGCGGAGGAGAGGGCGCTGCCGTGACGTCGGCCATCGTTGTCCTGGTCACGGTCGGCTCCGAGCAGGAGGCCGAGACCATTGCCACGGCCCTGCTTGAGGAACGCCTCGCCGCCTGTGTGAATGTGACCAGCCCGGTACGGTCACTCTATCGCTGGGAAGGACGTATTGCGGACGACCGGGAATGGCAGATGGTCATCAAAACTCAGGCGCGTCTCTTTGAGGCCCTGGCGGCGCGTGTCCGCGCCCTCCACTCGTACGACGTCCCCGAGATTATCGCGCTGCCCGTTCTCGCCGGGGCCACGGACTATGTGGACTGGATTCAAAACGAGACCAAGAGCGAGCGTTGATACGGGGCGCTACCACTCAGCCCAGCGGTCGTCTTCTTCGACCACCACGCTTTGCAGGCCAGCCCGGGCCGCGGAGCGGGCCTGATGCTCGGCTTGGACACGTTCAGCGAACGGTCCGAGACGGACTTGGTAGTATCGAAACCGTCTGCTTGACAACGGACTGATATACACCGACGAGAAGTGTTGTGTTAACGCCTGCTTCAGATTCGACGCTTTGTCCGCATCGGTGTAAGAGCCGACCTGGACAGCGTACAAGACGGTGAGCCTGGGAGTCGGAGCGGAGAGCACCTCGATTCGTACCAGCGCAGTCCCTGGGGCATACACGCCAATGCTTTTTGCCGCTGCCAGGGACAGGTCAATGATACGCCCTGCCACAAATGGCCCCCGGTCGTTGATGCGGACTTCAATCGCCTGCCCATTCTCAAGGTTTGTCACCATCACCTGGGTTCCCAGCGGCAGGCTCTGATGGGCAGCGGTCAGGGCGTTCTGGTCATAGATTTCGCCGTTTGCCGTTCGCTTGCCGTGGAACCCCGGCCCATACCATGAGGCGACGCCGGTCTGCACAAAACGGGAGGGACGAACCACCGGCTGTGGTTCAAACGGCACCACGGTTCCCGGATCGGACGGCGGCAAGGCGGACGGACTCTTCGGATCGATCAGTGATTCAGACGTGTCATGGAGAGGAGGGTCTACGGGAGCCCCCAAAGCAGCGGGCGGTGACGCAGGCAGAGGCTGGGAGGGAGTAACAACCGGGGCCGCCGCAAGCCCTGTCGAGGACTCAGGTCGAAGATGAGGAGGGGTAGTGACGGGAGATACTGGAAGAGTGGGCAAGGGTTCGGACGCGGACTGAAAGGGACTAATAACAGGAGCCACTGGGGCGGCTGGGAAAAACCGAACGGGCTGAACCGGCTGCGTTGCCGCACTGCACCCCGCCAGGATGCCCATCAGCATCCATCCCTGCCACCTCCACCCCTGCATAGATTCTGATTATACACGCAGGCGACTGAAGCAGGCAACGAAGGGTGTCGTCTCACCCTACCCTCCGGTTGCTTGTCCTCGGGGTGTTTCCCGTGTATCATATGGAGCCATGGCGGGCTTCAATACGCCTTTTCGCCAACTCAAAAAAACGCTCAAATCGTCCATCGCCGAGCGGGCTGCAACCACAGCGACTCTGCCCAGGGGTACGTCCAACCCAGTTGAAAAGACTGAGGAAAATCCCGCGGACCTCTTCCAGCGGGCTATGCAGGATGTCACCCGGCTCAAGGAGGACGCGCGGGTCAGCAGCCCTCCACCCACCCTCTCCCCCCGGTCTCCACAAGATAGCGAGAACGAGGCCATTGCCGAGTTATACGATCTGGTCGCCGGGCGGAGCGACTTCGATGTCACGGATACCGACGAGTATGTCGAGGGCTGTGTCGTTGGCCTGGATACGGGTTTGGTCCGTAAGCTGAGACAAGGAAAATTTGCGCGCCAAGCGGCCCTGGACCTGCACGGGATGAAGACGGACGAGGCCAAGCCCGAGTTGGAGCAGTTCCTCAACCGGACCACCCAGGCCGGCATCCGCTGCGTCCTCGTCATTCATGGACGCGGCAAAAACTCTCCTGGGCAATTCCCGATTCTCAAGGACAAGATGAAACAGTGGCTCACCCGAGGCCGGCTGGCGAAAATGGTGCTGGCCTTTTCCACCGCCCGTATCCACGATGGGGGGCCCGGTGCCATGTATATTCTCCTGAGACGAAAACGCGGCCAGAAAAAGCCCGTCCTGATGTGGGAGGGAGCCAAGCGTGAGTGAAAGCCGTCCGGCGGGTCAAAACGGTCAGTCTGACTCTTCCGGCGCTGCTCGGGCGACGCCCCCCATCCAGCTTGCGTATATTGGACCGGACGGGCAAATTTTTGTGCGCCGCTTCCCATCGGACACGACCCACCAGCTCACCTGGAGTTGGCAGGATCAGCAAGCGCAGTATCCTCCACAGAGTCCTCAGGACCCGGAGTCGCAGCCTGCCCCACCCTCCATGACCTATTCCTGGCCAACCTGGTCGCCGGACAGTCACCAGCTTGCCTGCTTTGCCCGACAGGGTGAAGACGGGCCAGCCAGCGTCTATACGGTTGCCGCCGATGGCGTGGAGTCCTGGGAGCGGGCCAACCTGGGGCAGGGCGCTCCGATTTATGGCAACTGGTCACCCCAGGCGGACATGTTGACCGTCCTGGTGCAGCGCGGCGACCGCCAGCTTGCGTTAGAAACGATTGATATAGCCCAGCCCGGCAAGACCCGCACCCTGCTCACTGGGGCACCGCTCTTCTGGTCATGGGCTCCGCAGGGACAGCTTGTAGCCGCACATGTGGGCGACAACGAAACCGGGCGGGTTGTGCTGCTTGAGGCCACAACAGGAAGCATTGTACGGGAGGTCAGCACCAGTCCGGGGACGTTCCGCGTTCCAGTCTGGTCCCCGGATGGTGAGTTGCTCACCTATGTGGAACGGGGGGCCGACGGTAACCAGACCTTACGCCTGTTCGACATCCAGAGCGGCGAGAGCGCTCCTGTGAGTCAGGCCAGCGGCATGACCGCAGCGTTATGGTCACCAGACGGGCAGGCGCTGGTCTTTAGCAGTACCCAACGCCAGAACTCACTACTCTCTCCCGCGCTGCATCTGCTCGACCTGTCCACCGGCCAGACTACGACCCTGCTTGAAACGCCGGTCGCGGGATTCCTGTGGGCTCCACAGGGAACTCACTTGGTCTACCTGAGCGTAGACGTACAACACAGCCAGCTCAGGTGGCATCGATATGACCGAACAATCGGAGAAAGCCAGGAATTGATCCGGTTTCTACCCAGCAGGGAGCAAACGCTCCAGTTTTCATTTTTTGACCAGTACGCCGTCTCTCATCCCTTACTCGCGCCGGACGGGGCGCTCCTGACATTCACCGGCCACCTTCCCGACGCGGCTGCGCAACCGGCCACGACCGCACCCACGGTCTACACCCTGCCCCTCACGCCCCCCTTTACGCCGCAGGCCATCGCCTCGGGCTCCTTTGCCTGTTGGAATCTGCGGGCAACGCCCTCCCCAACGGCTTGAGCCCTTCCACATCTCGCGCAAACAGACGAATCGCAGAGGAGTCAGACCTCAATGAGGGTAGCGGTCGTGTGCGGTTCGGGGATTGGGTCGCCGTGTTCGTGGAGGGATTCGATGTGGAGAATGATAGCTTCGCGGATCAGTTCTTCTACTTCGGTTTTTGTGTCAGCGGCGGCGATGCAACCGGGTAAATCGGGCGCGTAGGCGGAGTAGCCATTGGTAGTTCTTTCGATGAGGATGGCGTATTTCACAGCGATTCTCCTCTGTCTATTCCTGCTTGTTTGAGAATACTCGACCACGTTTTAGGCGCAAGGTCCTTGCTCACTCGACCTGCTATCGTAACGGTTCCCGGTTTTTCGGAGTGGCGGTATTGTCTGTGACTTCCACGGGTACGGACCAACTTCCATCCCTCTCGCTCTATGAGCCTGATCGCATCTCTAACTTTTGGCATCCCCCAGCTCCGCTTCAACCTTCACCCAATCCGCCACCCCTGTCGGATTACGCTGTGCTAATCTGACCTGCGACTCTGATCTGCTCTGCAAGAGTCCGTGCTTCCTCAATAGTTTTTTCTGACTCCTTTTTTACTTGTTGCAGAGCGTTCTGAGCCTCTTCTTTAATGGATTCTATTGTGCGTTCGTATTCCTGACGAACCCCTTCATCCTCAAGGAATCCGCGCGCTTCGACTGCGGCAGTTACAAGGGGTGGCCAAGAGTGTTTTAGGGCTTCAAGGAAGGCATCGATGTCAGCCAGGAACTGAGGGCGGTGGGCTACATAGTCGGGGTTTGAATGATTCGCCTGTTGTTCCATTGCGTCTCTAATGCTTCTGAGCAAGTCTAGAATTCCTTGTACATGATCGTCATGTACTTCAGGTGCATATTCGAGTGCAAAATCGACCTTCTTCTGAATTTTTTCCAGTGTAGGAGAAAATTTCTCTTGGAGTGCCTCTTCGCCCAATGAAACACGCAACAGCTTCTTTTTATCAATATTAGCAATCTCATCGGACAGATTCTTTAACTGTTCCATCAGACCTGCACTTGCCATCAGAAAGCTCCCTTCTTGCTTACCTCGCGTATCAGGTTAGCGTAGCCCGACACGCCGACTCATACCAGCAACCGATCCGATTGACAGGCGTTGGCTTCGTTCACACTTGCTCCCTGCATCTTCCATAGTCACCCTACACTGGTTGTGCTATGTCTGTATCGCCGGAAACAGACATGACAGCCGTACAGATTTTCCCCTCGATTCTCTCCGCCGACTTTCGGTGTCTCGGACAACAAATTGCCGAGGTCGAGCAGGCCGGCGCGGACCGTATTCACGTCGATGTGATGGATGGCCGTTTTGTGCCCAACATCACCATTGGCCCGCTGGTTGTCGAGGCTGCCCGCAAGAGCACCAGCCTGCCGCTCGATGTCCACCTGATGATTGTTGAGCCCGAGCGCTATCTGGCTGATTTCGCCAGCGCTGGCGCGGATATTATCCTGGTGCATCAGGAAGCCTGCCCGCATCTGCACCGGACCGTTGAGCAGATTAAACAGCTCGATAAGCAAGCCGGGGTCGTGCTCAACCCCAGCACCCCAATTACCAGCCTCGAAGAGGTGATCGATATCCTCGATCAGGTTCTTATCATGAGCGTGAATCCCGGTTTTGGCGGGCAGCGCTTTATTAGTTCGAGCACCCAGAAAGTCCGCCGCCTCCAGCAACTGTTGCAGGAACGCGGAGCCCAGGCGGCGATTGAGATTGACGGCGGCATTGATCCGACCACGGCTCCGGCGGTTGTGGCTGCGGGAGCCTCTCTGCTGGTAGCCGGTTCTGCCGTCTTTGGCGCGCCGGGCGGCCCAGGCGAGGGCGTACGGCGGCTGCGTGCCAGTCTCTCACAGCAGTCGTAGGCCGGGCATTCGCCGGCGGTGTCTATTTTTTCCGTCTGCTCTGCTGTAACAGATCGCCCAGGCTGAGCCCAAACCCCTGCCGTTGTTGGCTTGAAGCCAGATACGCCTGGGTTTCCGCCTGCTCTTCGTGTGCGCGTACCTTGGTGCGGGACAGGCGGATGCGTCTCCCCTCTTCTTCGACTGCCAGGACGGCAACCTTCACCTCAGTGCCAGGCGGAAACTCTTTGCGGTGGTCGGTTCCACGCGGCGTCCCCATCTCCGCATTGGGAATCAGTCCGGTCTGCCCAGGGCCGAGCCGGACAAATACCCCGAACGACTCCACCCGCTCGACTGTGCCGGTCAGGATCGTACCCGGTGTCAGGTCCACTTCCTCGGCGTGATCGCCCGGAGCGAGCCCCTCTGGGGCCAGAGCTAGGGCAATCCGCCGATCTTCGGGGTCAATCGAGAGGATGAGCACGGTCACTTCCTGGTTGGTCGCGGTCGCCTCTTTGATCACGCCCTGTTGGCTGCGGGGGATTTCGCTCACGTGCAGCAACCCGTCAACGCCAGGGAGCAGTTCGACAAAGACGCCAAAGTCCGTCATCCGAATCAGACGGCCGGTCACCACTTGGCGTTCACGCAGTTGCGCTCCGGCCGTGCTCCAGGGATCGTCCTCCAGGGCTTTCAGGCTCAGCCCAACCTTGCCGGTTTTTGCGTCAACATTGAGCACTTTGACGGTGACCGCTTCGCCAACGCTCAGATGATCGGCCGGCCTTCCCAACCGGGAGTGGCTGATCTCGGAGATATGCACCAGGCCCTGTACGCCGCCAAGGTCGATAAACGCGCCGAAATTGGTCAGCGATGCCACCGTCCCCGGCAGGACTGCCCCTGGAAACAGCTTTTGCCGGGTCTCCTCTGCGGCGCGCTCGGCCTGCTCTTCGAGGAGTCGGCGGCGGGAAAGAACGATATTCCTCTCGCTGTACTGCGTGACGTAGAACTCAAACGTTTGGTTAAGAAATTCCTCCGGGGAATCAGGCCGGTGGAGGCTCATCTGAGAGAAGGGACAAAAGGCCCGCATCCCGGCGACCGTCACTTCATAGCCCCCTTTAGTCTCCCGCGCGACCGTGCCTTCCACCGGCAAGGTGTTCTCCACGGCGAGGGCTAAGCGCTGGCGTGCTTGCGCGCCCTTGAGCAGTTTGCGTGACAGTCGGAGTTCTCCCTCGGTTGAGAGCACGGTGGCCTCCACCTCGTCTCCAACGACAATGTCAAACTCACCCTGCTCGTTTTCGAGCTCGGCCCGGTCAATAATCCCCTCCCCTTTATCCCGAACATCAATGAAGACGCTATCCGCACTAATGAGGATGACCCGACCCTTCACCATCTGGCCGCTGCTCAGCGCCGGTCCTGACTGTTCCTGTTCGAGCAGGGAGGCAAAGCTCTCTTCAGTCGTGGCCTCTTCAGGAGGCGATTGTTCCGGCTTGTCGCTCATACGGCTCTCCCTGTTCTCTCCCAAACAGACGACTGTAACACGCCCGAATCGCTTCCCGCTGGCGGTGATACTCGGCCAAGACACGCGAGCCGGCATCGGCCCCTTCGTAGCCCATCCGCCGGGCCAGGGACGTCAGCTGTTCAGCGTTCCGTTCAAGCGCCTCAACCGGCTGGTCCCGTTCAATCCGGAGTCGGTTCTCGAGCCGGCGCAAGAACTGGTAGCCGCGCTTGAGCAGTTGGCTCTCTTCACGAGAGAGTACCTGACAAGCTCTCAGGGCGTCCAGGGTAGAAAGGGTATCCCTATGCCGCAATGCAGGAAGGCGGTGACCATAGCGCAGTTGCAGCATCTGCACAAGAAACTCGACGTCGACCAGACCGCCCCGGCCCGTTTTAATATTAAACCGCTCGCTCGTCTCGCCGGCCAACTCGGATTCCATCCGACCGCGCAGACGCTGAATCTCAGCCACATCCGCGGCCCGGATGGGTTCGCTATAGACGTAATGCTCAAACAGGGCATTCACCCGAGCAGCCAAGCTAGGGTCTCCCGCTACGGCGCGCGCCTTAATGAGCGCCTGTCGTTCCCACAGTTGCGCCTGGGTCTGATGATAGCGGGTAAAGGCGGCTATCGAAGACACCAGGGAACCCGCACGGCCGGAGGGTCGCAAACGGGTATCGATTGTATACACCGCGCCCTCGCGCGTTTGGACTTGGAGCACGGAAATCAAGCGCTGGACCAGCTTGGCAAAGATTTCTTGGGCGGCGAGGTCTGACCCGCCCTGTCCGGTCGGAGAAGAGGCATCCGGTTCGTACAGGAAGATGAGGTCCAGGTCCGAGTTATAGTTCAATTCGCGCGCGCCCAATTTGCCCATGCCGACAATAACAATCCGTCCGGGTAGGTCCGTCCGCCCTAATTTCTCCAACAGCGCCGCGCGGGCAGTCTCATACGCCCCGTGGAGACAGGCCTCCGCCAAGTATGACAGTTGGACGCTCACCGATGGGAAATCAAGCTGGCCGTTGGTGTCGTTAATGCCGATGCGCAGAAACTCCTCATGCCGATATTGACGCAGAATATCGAGGCGGTCCTCAAGCTCCGGAGCCCCCTGGATGCGAGCCATCAGCTCGTCCCGCATTAGCTCTTGAGACTTGTACAGGTGGACCAGGTCGGCCCGGACCAGGCTGTCGAGCAGTTCCGGTCGGCGTAAAAAGATGCGGGACAGATAGGAGCTGGTTCCGAACAGACCGATGAGCGTTCGGAGGGTATGCGGATTCTCACGTAAGAGTGATAAAAAGCTTGAGCGCGCGCCGATCGACGCGATCAAATCCGCCATGGAGGCTAGGGCCCGGTCAGGGTCCGCCGACCGACAGACTTCATGGAAGAGGGTTGGAGCCAGGGCGTACAATAGCTCGCGTCGCCGCGGCGACGCCGGAGTATACGACGGGCCATCGTGCAGCAAACGCAGACGCTCATACGTGTGGCTCAGCTCACGAAACCCAAGCTGTTCCAAACGCTGCTGTGCCCGCTCAGGATCGGACAACTCGTCGAAAAGGGCTTCAACGGCTGCCTGCTCCTCAGTTCCGTCGGCCTCGGAGCTATCTTCGGGAATATGAAACAGAGAGCGAAAAATCGTGTGGACCGCTCGGGTATGCTCTTGGAGGGTCGTCAGGAAAACGGGGAGTGCGTCGTCTTCAGCTTCGGTCTGACCCGCAACCCGCAGGCGACGCGCCAATGCCCGCAGGTCGTCTTCGGAGCCGGGGAGCGTATGCGTTTGGCGGTCGTGCACCATTTGTATCTTGTGCTCGACCTGACGCAGAAAGCGGTAGGCTGTTGCCAGCGCATCTCGGTCTGCGGCAGCGAGATAGGTCCCCTCAACCAAACGGTCGAGGACCTCCAGGGTATTCCGTCCCAAGACGCGTGGGTCTTTTCCGGCATGGATGAGTTGTAGGACTTGGGTCACAAATTCGATTTCTCGGATCCCGCCCCGCCCGAGCTTGACGTTCAACCGCTCCCGGTCGGTCCGATGCAGCGAACGCTCAATCCGCATCTTCAACTCTTTGGTATCCTCGACCATGGTGAAGTCGAGATAGCGGCGCAGGATAAACGGGGCAACTTCACGTAAAAAGCGCTCGCCCAGGGCTTGCTCTCCAGCAATAGGCCGCGCCTTGAGCAGAGCCAGACGCTCCCAAGTCTGGCCCCAGGACTCATAGTACAACAGCGTATTTGCGAGAGAATTGACAATCTGACCGTTCGTCCCATCCGGTCGCAGGCGGAGGTCAACCCGGAACACAAAGCCACCAGCGCCAGAACTGCTGAGGGCCTGGGTGAGACGCTGGGCGAGCTCGGTAAAATAGGTCCGGGTGTCAATCTGACCTTTTTTTCCGCCAGTTGTGAGGCCGGCATCACATTCGTACAGATAGATGAGATCGATGTCCGAACTAAAATTCAGCTCTTCTCCCCCGAGCTTGCCCATGCCGAACACCACGAAGGCAATCGAGTGTTTTTCTCCCGCCTCTTCGGCACAGGCTTCCCCATAGTCCCGCTCCATTCTGACCCGAGTGTATTCGTAGGCAATCTGGACGGCGGCGGCGGCCAGGGCGCTCAAATCCCGGGTTGTCTCTTCAAGGGAGGCCCGGGCAAGCAGGTCCCGCGTTCCAATCCGTAGATATTCACGATTGCGGTAGGTGCGCAGCCCGCGTAAAAAATCGTCTTCAGACAGATCACACAGGAGAGACGAGCGGCACACCTGGAGGTGGGTAGCAGTCGATTTTTCCGCAGCACTGCGAGCGGTCAAAAAGGCGGCCTCCCAGTCCTGTTCCTGCTGGATCAAGACATTAGAGAGATGCTGACTTGCCCCCAAAAGAAACAGCAGGTCACGGGATAGCTCGGCGGACTGGAGCACGGCTCCCGTCCCAGAGCCGTGCTCCAGCAGGCGACTCAGATTGACCGCAGCTAAAGACGGGTCTGGAGCTTGCCCAACTCCGGCGACAATATGCTGCCAGCAGGATGTCAGCTGTCCACGCAACGGCAGGAGGGGACGAAGAATATCGGAAGAAACATCTCCAGATATGGGTTCTGAACTGGCGTCAGACAGAGCAGGCACGGTATCTATGGCGGGGCACACTGTCCGTACCCCGCCCTTTCCACGTCAGCAAGCGGGCAGCTAGGCAGCCTTGGGAGCGCCCAGGGTCTCACACGCATCCAGCAGCCATTTAATGCTCGCCATTTCATCGTCAATCATGGTCCGCAGGAGTTCTTTGGTCTGCTGATCGTCCTGAATCTGATCAATAGAATCGGTGAGCGGCTTTAAGATGGCCTCAGGGTCTTTGAGCAGATCGGCAAGGGATTGGAGCTTTTCCACATCGCCTTTCTCTTTCGACGAGTAGAAAGGCATTTCCTTGTCCCGCCGCTCGGCCGGTACTGTACACTGCGGGTCCCCGCCCAGTTCGCGCAGTCGGGCTTCCAAGAGCTGGGCGTGAAAAGCCTCACGCTGCTGGACGGTCCGCAAGCCACCCCTCACACACGCCTCGTCACTGGCCTCAATCCAGCCGTTGAGATATTCCGCGGCAAAGTCTTCTCCGCATCGGAACTCGTCCAGTAAGGCCAGAATCATGTCTTTCTCGGTGGCATGACTCACCCCGTTGTAGGTATAGGTCGCTGCCCCGCCGCCAGACAGTTCCTCCATCTGCTCTTCAAACAGCGCATCCGAGATAACGCCCTTGCGATACGCCTTGAGGAGCTGGCGAACTTCAAAATCTGCGTTTGGCATTGTTTTCTCCTTTCAGCCTTTTCCCGTCAGATACACGACACATAGCAGATATGCCGGGGGCTGTGTCAACTTCGTCTGTTCAGAGTTTAGGCAGTCTGGTTTGCAACTGCTGCTCTTCTGAGCATTCGCTTGTCCCAAGAGTAAAAAAACTGCCTGATTTTTCTCGGCTTTCTCCTGGTACGGAATTGGCATCAGCTTTGCTGCCTGATAAATGTATCGGAAGTGTTCCGCCAGAATTCAAGGGACATATTTTTATCAAGGGGGTAGTGCATGAAAAGATTTATCAGCGTTGCGGCTCTCGTGGTCGCATTGGGGGTTGGGGGGAACGTGGGCGCCTCGGGTGAAGAGGAGCCTGCTACTCCTGCCACTCCTGATGTGCAGGACATGCTGCAGCAAATGCAGCAGCGGATTAATGAATTGGAAGGAGAGGTGAGTCGCCTCAAGGAAGGCGCTGGAGAGGGCGAGAGTGGCGAGGCTGAGAACGGTATCATGGACCTGACCAACCGCGTCGAATCGCTGGAAGGCGGTCTGCTGGGTCTGAACGGTTTTCAATTTGGCGGTTTGGTATACGGGTCGTACAACTACAACTTCAACAGCCCGGACTCGGGTAGCAACAATATGCGTATCTTTGACCAGAACCACAACGACTTCACCATGGATTTATTGCAACTCGAAGTGTCCAAGGAAACCGAGAGCGGTATCGGCTTCCATGCCGTACTGGACTATGGTGAGACCGCCGGTCTGATTCAGTCTGACTGGGGCGGTGATCTGGCCCACAACTTTGAGGTCCAGCAGGCCTATATGACCTATACTTTTGGCATCGGAAACGGCATCGAGATGAAGTTCGGAAAGTTCGCCACCCTGCTGGGTGGCGAGGTCATTGAATCGCCCTATAACCCCAATGTGTCGCGCTCCTTCATGTTCGGCTACGCCATTCCGTTCACTCACACCGGGGTGCTGTTCTCCACGGCTCTGAACGACAATATCAGCCTGACGGCCGGCGTCGTGAACGGCTGGGACAATGTGCGGGATAACAACAACGGCAAGACCTTTCTCGGGAGTTTAGGGCTGGAATTTGGCGATCTGGCCTGGACGTTTAATGGCGTCTTTGGGGCGGAGGACGACGACAGCGGCAGTTCCAAGACGGGCGTGTTTGACACGGTCCTGACCTATTCGCCTATGGAAAACGTAGACCTGCTGGCCAACTTCGACTACGGCACGGCTTCTGAACAGGTGGGCGGAGATGACGCAGACTGGACTGGGCTGTCGGGTATTGTCACCCTGGGCGGCGGCCTGCTGGACGAGAGCCTGGCGGACTGGTCCTTTGCGTTGCGCGGCGAGTGGTTCTCCGACCCGGACGGCTACCGGACCGGTATTGAGCAGGACCTCAGGGAAGTCACCGGCACCTTCAAGTGGCAGATGACGGAGAACTTGCAGGCTCGCTTGGAGTTCCGCCACGACTGGTCCAACAAAGATGTGTTCCACGACGGTGGCGGCTACTCGAACGACCAGGACTCGATGATTGTGGAGTTCGCCTACCTCATGTAGCCGAATCTCTCAAAGGAGGCCCTATGAAGAAGATAGAAGCGATCATCAAGCCGTTTAAGCTCGATGAGGTCAAGGAAGCCCTCTCAAAGGCGGGCATCCAGGGTTTGACCATCACCGAGGTCAAGGGCTTTGGTCGACAAAAGGGGCATACGGAACTGTATCGCGGCGCGGAGTATGTGGTGGATTTTCTGCCCAAGGTCAAGATTGAGATCTTGGTCGATGATGACAAGGCTGGCGAAGTGGCGGATACCATCATCACCGCGGCCCGGACGGGGCGGATTGGTGATGGCAAGATATTCATCCTGCCCATGGATGATGTCGTACGTATCCGAACCGGCGAGCGGGGAGCAGACGCGATCTAGTCAGAACGACAACTCGTGCCGGGGCTCTGATGTTGTGAGGGCAATATCGCAAGGAGCCCCGGTAGGACAGCCAGAAGTATCGAGCCAATCGAATCGAAATATCACGCTCAATACTTCGACGGGGCAATACGGGGCATCTCGACTCACATGAGGGCAATAGCATTGCACGACATAAGGAGGTTGGGATGAAACGTTTCTTCGCTTTGGGATCACTCGCGACGCTGGGCATCGGGCTGCTGGTACCGCTCGCCTTTGCCGAGGACGCGCCACAGTACAAGGATTACGCGGAATTTGCCGCTTCACAGGGTTTTGCCCTGTTTACCGCCCATAATTTATGGATGATGATCGCCGCGGCCCTGGTGTTCATTATGCACCTGGGCTTTGCCTCCCTCGAATCCGGTCTGACCCAGTCCAAGAACACGGTCAATATTCTCTTTAAGAACACCTTTGTCATCTGCATTGGGTTGCTGACCTATGCGTTGTGCGGCTTCAACCTGATGTATCCCGGATTTGCGGAGGATTCTGCCGGTTGGCTGGCCTTTGCCGGGTTTGGCGTTGAGGTGGCGGACGAAGTAGCCTCACAGACCAGTCTGTACAGTGAGGGCTATACCTATTGGACCGACTTTCTCTTTCAAGCCATGTTTGCGGCGACCGCAGCCACTATTGTCTCCGGCGCGGTTGCAGAGCGGATAAAGCTGTCCTCTTTCATGGTTTTTGCGACCATTTTTGTCGCCGTTTCGTATCCCATCACCGGCAGTTGGAAATGGGGCGCGGGCTGGCTGGACATGATGGAAACGCCCTTTTATGACTTTGCCGGTTCAACCATCGTCCACTCGGTGGGTGGCTGGGGAGCCTTGGCCGGAGCCATGCTGCTGGGGCCCCGGATGGGGAAATACATGGAAGACGGCCGTATTCGGCCCATCTTGCCCAGCAATATGCCGCTTGCCGCCATCGGCGTCTTCCTGCTGTGGCTGGGCTGGTTCGGATTTAATGGCGGCTCCGTCCTCTCGGGCGACCCCAATCTCGTGTCCTTAACCCTGGTCACCACCTGTATTGCCGCCGCGGCCGGCGGGATCGGGGCGATGTTCACCTCCTGGGTCATCCTCCAAAAACCTGATCTGTCCATGGCCTTAAACGGCATTCTGGCCGGATTGGTCGGCATCACTGCCGGCGCCGACCAAATGGCGGCCACGTCCGCTACGCTGATTGGGCTGATTGCTGGTGCGATTGTTGTCGGCTCAGTCCTGTTCTTTGATAAGATGAAGATCGACGATCCGGTTGGGGCCATCTCTGTCCACCTCGTGTGTGGCATCTGGGGAACCCTGGCGGTCGGCATTTTCGGCAACCTGGCCGGAGGTGCGCAACTCGTCAGTCAGATCGTCGGTATCGTGGCCATCGGCATCTTCACTTTTGCGTTTGCCTTTATCCTTTTCAGCATCATCAAGGCGACCATGGGGCTCCGGGTCTCGCCGGACGAAGAGTCCGAGGGCCTGGATGTTGGCGAGCATGGCAATGTGGCCTATGGCGCCTCGCAGATGTTCTCCCCTGGCTCAACCCTGGGGATGAGCAATCAGCGCTCAATGCGAGCGGAACCCGTTCCGCGTCTCAGCACCGAGGAAGCCTAATCAGAAAAGCCGGGCGGGAAGCTCCCGTCCGGCTCCACTCCAATCAATCTACCTGTGGGGATATGGATTGCACACTCGGCCCCATTGAGAGCGTCGCTATGACACAGGTGATTCGGTCCGACGTTTCGATACGGTCACTCTCGCTTGAGACTCTCCACTGAGCATTACGATGAATACGCTCCAGGGACATCTCGAAGAACGGCTCGAAGCGCTATTCACCATTGGAGCTGAAATCTCATCAACCTTGCAATTGGAAGAGGTGCTGCAGCGTATTGTTGCCCAGGCTCGGCGCCTTATGGCTGTGCGCGTATCCTCTATCCTCCTGCTCGACCCCGAAGAGGGCACCCTTCGCCCGGCCGCCACCGAGGGAGCCAGCGAAGCCTATCTTGCCCAGCCAGCGCGTGAGGTGGCCACCAGTCTGACCGGGGAAGTGATTAAGACCGGTCGACCGCTGTACACGCCTGACGTCCGCAAGGAAACCCGCTACCGCGTGGCGGATCTGGCTCGCCGTGAAGGACTGTGTTCCCTCTTATCCGTGCCACTCCGGGCCAGAACCGCCATTATCGGTGTCCTGAATGTCTATACGACCGAACCACGCTGCTTTGAGGATAGCGATGTCCGGCTCCTGACCCTGCTAGCCAGTCAATCCGCCATTGCCATAGAAAATGCGACCCTCTATCGAGACGAAATGCAAGCCAGGGAACAACTCCGCCAGTCTGAGAAATTGGCCGCTCTGGGCAAGTTGTCCGCGGGGCTGGCTCATGAACTGCGCAACCCGCTGAATACCGTTCTCATGCTGATCTACGCCATGTCACAGGACCAGGTCCAAGACTATCCGCGGGATCGGACAACAACCAACGGATTTTCGGACGATCTCCGTATTGTCCAGGGTGAGTTACAGCGCATTAAACTCTTACTGGATCAGTTTCTGGAATTTGCCCGTCCGCGCCCCCCCCATTTTCAACGCGAACGACTCCAGGAGATCATGGAAGAAACCCTGCTGTTGATTGGCCCGGAAGCGCGCGTGCGGGAGATCGTCATCCGTAAGGATTGGGCGAACAACCTCCCCCTGGCCTGGGTTGACGGCACCCAGATCAAGCAGGTGTTCCTGAACCTCTTGCTCAATGCGCTTCAGGCCATGCCGCACGGCGGGACACTGACCGTTCACATTGGTGTCGGGGGTGGTAGCCTGCGGGTCACCATTGCCGACCAGGGATCTGGCATCTCGCCCGAAGTGCGGACTCAGCTCTTTGACCCGTTTTTTACGACCAAAGAAGATGGCACCGGACTGGGGCTGTCCATATCGCAACGCATTATTGAATGTCATAGCGGCCGACTGCGCCTCTTCTCTCAGCCAGGCGTCGGGACAACGGTGTGTATCCGACTCCCCCTCTAGTCATGGAGAAAATTCTTATTGTCGATGATGAACGGAACGTTCACTATTCTTTTCGGCGCGTCCTGGGTCGGGAATACGAACTGCTATCGGCCTTCTCCGGCAACGAGGCGCTGGGAAAAATAGACGATCCGGCCTTACGCCTCATCCTCATGGATGTCCGTATGCCCAACCGCGACGGACTCTCTACCCTCGAAGAGATCAAGCGCCGCCGGCCGACCCTGCCCGTTATTATGATGACGGCTTTTGTTTCAGCCGAAACGGCCATTCGGTCCACCACGCTGGACGCGGATGACTATCTGGTCAAGCCGTTTGAGGTCGAAACCCTCAAGCAGTTGATCGTCCGCGTCCTCCAAAAACACCCCTCCGCAGAGGAGCCAGCCTCTCCCCCAGACGAAGCGCGGCCGGAACCCCTCTCACCCGAGGCCGTACCCATGTTGGGGAACAGTCAGGCCATGCAGGAGGTGTATAAAATTATCGGGAAAAGCGCGGCGCGTGATATTACGATTTTGATTACCGGTGAGAGTGGGACGGGCAAAGAGCTTGTTGCCCACGCCCTGCATACCTACTCGCAACGCAGCAACGGACCTTTCCTGGCCATTAATTGCGCGGCCATCCCAGACTCCCTGCTGGAAAGTGAACTCTTTGGCCATGAGCGTGGCGCCTTTTCCGGAGCAGTCGAGTCGCGCCCCGGAAAATTTGAACTCGCCCACGGTGGTACGCTCTTCCTGGATGAAATCGGGGACATGCCTCCCCTCCTCCAGGCCAAGCTGCTACGCGTGCTGCAAGAACGTGAGATATATCGGCTGGGAGGGCGGCGCTCACGGCAGATCAATGTGCGGATTATTGCGGCGACCAATCAGGCCCTCGAAACGCTGCTTCAAGATGGACGGTTTCGTGAAGATTTATACTATCGCCTCAATGTCGTGCGGATTAACCTACCGCCGCTGCGGGAGCGTGGTGAAGACATCCTCCTCATAGCCAAGCACCTGCTACAACTCCACACCCAGGATAATAAAAACGGCCCGCAAGAGTTTTCTCCGGCCGCGTGTGAGAAACTCCTCGCCTACTCCTGGCCTGGGAATGTCCGTGAGCTTGAGAACGTCATTGCACAGACGGTGTTATATTCACGTGGCCCAGTCATCACCGAAGAAGACCTCACCCTGCCCGCCAGTAGCGCTCCGGCAGCCTCCGTCTCCCCACCGCCCAACGTCGAAGCCGCCCTGAATGCAACCCTGGAAGAGCTGTTTGCCCAGCACGCGGGCAATGTCCTTGCGCGTTCCGAGCAGCTTGTTGTGGGCAAAGCGCTTGAACTCTCTCGCTATAATCAGGTCCAAGCCGCCCGGCTGTTGGGCGTGAGTCGCAATGTCCTGCGGGAGCGGATGAAGCGCTATAATTTACTGTAAAATGGCGCAGTGGCGCCTGGGCGTTGTCGAGTCCGTCATAGACTAGGCCTGCCGTTGCGGCACAACCTGAGCATCCTCCGACTGTAACACGTCGTACAAGCGCTGCCACAGCTCTGCTACATCCTCGGCCTGCACCAGGCTCTGCCGCACCTCTTCCACGCTCATGGTCCGGGCTATGGCTGCGAGAATCTGTAACTGAGCCCCCTCGTCCTGAACAGGCGTGAGCAGCAGAAAGACCAGTTGCACCGGCAACCCGTCCGGCGCGTCCCAATCGACCCCGGCCGGCGAGCGCCCGCAGGTAATCACCGGCTTCGACAGCCCGGCCAGCCGGGCGTGCGGGATGGCAATCCCACTGCCGACGCCCGTCCCCATCAGCTCTTCCCGAGCAAGCACTTCGGCAAACACGCTCTCATGGTCCAAGGTGGGGTTGTGTTCCGCTATTTCCTGGCAGAGTTCCTGGATGACCGCCCGGCGCGTCAGACCCGCCAGGTTCGGAATCAGAGCCCGGCGTACGAACAGCTCGGCGATATGCATGGCCGGCCGACGTCGAATGGACCACATCAGCCAAGGGCCGACAATCAGGGAGGAGATAATCGCCGAGAGGACAATAGACACGAAAACCGGAATGGTAATGATCTGGTACTCCACCGCCACGGCGGCAACCACAATGCCGGTCACCCCACTAGGAGTAAAAGCAATACCGATGGAAACCCGGTCCACAGCAGACAGCCCCGCCTGTTGCGCTCCCAGCCATGCCCCATAATACTTCCCGGCGATGGAAACGACGGTCACAAAAAGGACGAGAAAGGCGTCAAACTGCGCAAAGAAGTCTATTTGGATGGCGATCGTCGCAAAGTAGAGCGGCACGAAAATCGCATGGACCATCTGGGTGAGGATCTGCCGCACCCGTTCGGAAAGCGCCCCAGCGTCTCCGGCCATAATCCCGGCCAGGAAAAAACCGAGCAGGCCGGTCAGTCCGACCCATTGGGTGACAACCCCGCACAGCAGCCCCAGACAGCACACAAAGGTCAGGACCACGCCAGGCTGGTGCGGCAGGCGGGTGACCAAGCCGGTCAGCGCTCGGTCAACCAGGCGCAGCCCCAGCGAGAGACAAAAGGCGGTAAAGCCGACCGCGGTCGCCAGCAGCAGCAGGACCGAACCAACACTCAGCGTCGCCGCGGCGGCGGTGGCAAAAACGAGGCTGAGAATCACCCAGGCCAGAATATCGTTCACCGCATAGCCGCACAGGGTTAGGAGCCCCAGATCACTCTTGACCAAATCCAGGTCGTGCAGCACGCGAGCGATAATGACCATAGCACTAATGGCCATGGTGGTGCCTAAAAAGAGCGCGAAGGTCAGCCGCTGGTCGGGGGTGGCAAGATAGGCGTCGGGCAGAAGGAGCGATAAGAGAAACCCAACGGTCATGGGAACGATAACGCCAATAATACCAATGCGGAGTGCTGGGCCGCGCTGTTGCCAGGCCGCAGACACATCGATTTCAAGGCCCGTTTCAAGCAGGAGCAGGAGTACGCCAAACCAGGAAACGGTTTCCAGCATGGTGTATTGGATCGGGTCTGGCGGGAACAAGGTCTGGTACAGTTCGGGAGAGAGACGTCCGAGCAGCGTTGGGCCAAGGAGCAGACCAACCAGGATTTCCCCGACAACGGGAGGATGGCCCCAATGGCGCAAGACCTCACCAAACCCACGGGCCATCACCAGCAACAGCAGGATCTGCAGTAAAAAGACCAGAAAATGGTGCTCGCTCAGATAATGTCCATGCGGCAGCATATGCGTATGACCAGTAGAGGGCTCGTGTTTGCGTATGCCTTCTTTATCCGGTGAGACCACACAAAGTCAAAAGCGTATATAGATGCCCATCAAACCTTGGGGAAAACGCAAACGTCGAACGCGACTGTAGCAGGGGGAGTGCTGACCTGTTGTCTCAGCAGCAGGCAGCACCACACGCGTGCTGCAAAGATGGGCACGGCACACCGACCAGACTGAAAAATAAGGCTTTTCTTTGTCTTTCGGTTTGGCATACTTCCTGCACCTATTCTCTAGCTGTGAGTCAGAGCTCTTGATTGAGCTTGCCAGAAGAGAGCTGCCCTTCCTTCCGCTCTCTTCTGGTCTGCCCTGGGGGCGGTCGTCCCTCCGACCGCCCCTGCCCCCTCTCTTTTTCAACCTGACCGTTCCCTTTGCTACTTACTTTTTTCTCCGCTTCTCTGTATCCTAGCTTCCTTGTGTTTGGCTCCAGCATTGCTTAGCCTGTTCTATAGAAACGCCGGGCAAAGCGTATGGAGGAGGAGAGAATGATCCAAGGCTGCAGCAGTTCCACAGGATGCGCCAGGACGACCTATCAGCAGCTCGCTGCTTTTATCCGACAAGGAGGTCTCCTGCTGCTCGTCCTGTGCCTCCTGACTGTATTTCCAGCCCCACTTCGGGCGGAAGTCCCGATCAGCCAGATTTCTCCAAAGCTGTCCGTTTTTGCGAGCCTGCGCACGCGGGGCGAATTCTGGGACTGGTTTGAGGGTACCTCGGGCGATTCTTCGTATGCCTATGCGGCCACCGTAGCCAAGCTGGGTCTGAAATGGCAGCAGGACCTGTTCGACCTGCATCTTGAAGCGCAGAACACGGCCCTGATGGGCCTGCCCGATGACGCCAGTGCTCCCGCACCGCAGAGTGCCTTTGGCTTGGGACATGTCTATCTGGCCCATAATCGCCGTCAGAACGATGCCAGCGTGTTTCTCAAACAGGCCCATCTGACCCTGAAACAGCTTGGTATCCCCGGCCTTCGCCTGAGGGGTGGCCGGCACTCGATCGCCGGCGGCGCGGAGGTGATGAGCAAGGACCCGACTATCGACTGGATCAAACGCATGCGGGTCTCCCAGCGTCTGCTCGGCCCTTTCGGCTGGTCCCATGTCGGCCGTTCGTATGACGGCTTCACCCTGAGCTGGACCAGGGGCGCCTATAATTTTACGCTGCACGGCTCTCATCCGACCCAGGCCGGTTTTGACCTGGCCGGCAACAAGACCATTGACGATATCGACATCCTGTACGCCGGCTTCAACCTGACCCGACCCGAGTTCGCCAAGCTGACCGACGCGCGGCTGTTTTATATCTACTACGCCGATGGACGGAACCTGCTGCCTACCGATAACCGCCCGGCCGCAGAACGCAGTCGCCGACACATCGCCATCAACATGGGTGGCGGCAACCTGATTCAGGTCGTGCCGACCGGGGCCGGTCCGATTGACCTGATGGGCTGGGGTGTGGTGCAGGGCGGCGACTGGGGCCGGCAAGATCATCGCGGCTGGGCATTTGCCGTCGAGGCCGGCTGGCAACCCAAGGGATTGCCGTGGAACCCTTGGTTCCGGATTGGTTATAACCGCAGTTCGGGCGACGACGACCCCAACGACAGCGACCACGACACCTTTTTTCAAATGCTGCCGACTGCCCGGGTCTATTCGTTTTCCACCTTCTACAACCTGATGAATAACGAAGACATCTTCTTCCAACTCATCCTGCGGCCGCTCGAAGGGTTGGTCTGGCGAACGGACTTTCACTATATTCGCGTCAGCGAGAAGAATGACCTGTGGTACCAGGGCGCGGGTGCCACCCTTGAGGACCGTCAGGCCGGCTTCGGCTTTGTCGGCCGTCCGGTCTTTGGCAAGCGTGATCTGTTTCAGATTATCGAAACCAGTCTCAGCTATAATCTGAACAAGCACATTAACGTCAACGTCTTTTTTGCCCACGTCTTCGGCGACAGCGTCGTGGATCAGATCTATCCCGACGACAGCGCCAATTTTGGCTATATCGAGACAACACTCAAGTTTTAGTCTTTTCACGTATCCCCATCAGCATCGAGTTCCCGGCAGGTCAGGCCGCCTATTACTCTGCCTTCAGAGTGACCCGCGACGAGATGAGGTAAGCATGCGTATCCGACGAATTGGCGTGTTGACCGGAGGGGGTGATGCCCCAGGTCTGAACCCCGCGCTCAAGGCGATTGTGTATCGTGCGACAGCCCATGACGTGGAAGTGGTGGGACTGCCCGATGGCTGGCACGGTTTACTCGACGCCGGGATCAACGAGGCCGTCCGACTGGAGGATTACCAGGTCCGACGCTGGGACCGCGATGGAGGTACCAATCTGGGCTCGTCTCGCACCAACCCGTTTTGCGTGACCATGCCGGGCGAGGCGAGTACGCACGATCGGTCGGATGAAGTCATGACCAATATCATCCGGCTTGGTCTTGATGCCGTTATCGCCTTGGGCGGAGAAGACACCTTGGGCGTGGCGCACCGGCTGAGTAAAAAGGGCGGTCCGGTGGTAGGCATTCCGAAAACAATTGATAAAGACCTCAGCCATACCGACTACACCCTGGGGTTTGATACGGCGCTGCGCAACTGCACCACTGTCATCGAGCAAGCACGCACCCCGGCCGGCTCGCACCACTGGGTGCAGGTGGTCGAGGTCATGGGTCGGCATGCCGGCCATCTGGCCCTATGGAGCGCGGTGGCCGGGGGTGCGACCCTGGTCCTTATCCCCGAGTATCCCTTTGCCTACGAGCGGGTCTATGAGTTACTGACCCAACGGCTCGCACGGGGCAAACAGGACCGGCGCTACCCCCGCTATGCGGTCATTGTGGCGGCCGAAGGCACACACGCAAGCGAGGAAGAAGTGGTGACCCTGGACGCCAGCCGGGATGCGTTCGGGCATAAGCGCTTAGGCGGTATCGGGAGTCAACTCGCCCAGCGCATTCGCCGCGACACGCCTTTTGATTCACGCGAATTGGTGATCGGCCATAGCCAGCGCGGCGGCAGTCCTTCGGCGCTAGATCGGATTATGGGGCGCATGTTTGGCTGTGCGGCGGTCGAAGCCGTGCTGCGCGGCGACTGGGGACAGATGGTCAGTGCGCAGGGCATTGGCCCGACCTGCCAGCTCCGCATGGTTCCCCTCAGTCAAGCCGTCAGCGGGCTTAACACCGTAGACCTGGAGCGCGTGTACGATACCGACCGCTATACCGCAAAGGTGTAGTGACCTGCCAGGTTGTCAGGCCGCAAAGAGTGAACGTGTCCTCCCATAGACAAGAGATGCTGGACACGTTTACTCTTTATCCACATACGATAATGGGCAATCGGATGAGGAGGACGGGCGATGCCTGAGTCTACCTATGTGGAGGCCCCTTTTCAGAGAGATACAGCTCGGGGCGATACACTTGCACACTATCCCGTGTCATCAGCGCGCTTCGAT
Organism: uncultured Binatia bacterium (SeqCode); assembly: GCA_965243855.1. Taxonomy (GTDB): domain Bacteria; phylum Desulfobacterota; class Binatia; order Bin18; family Bin18; genus Bin18. Next base: position 3,090,940 of record CBDEWE010000003.1, read on the forward strand.
GAAATGTGTTCAGCCCCAGGCGTGGTACGTCCTCACTGGCGATACGCCCTGCGTGCCTTCGATGCGCTTGGCCCAGCAGAGTTGAGTCGTCGTCGGGACGAAGTCCAACAGGTCTTGCGCGAAAATGGCGTGACCTACAACGTCTATACGGACCCTCAGGGACACACGCGACCCTGGGCGCTCGACGTCATCCCCGCACTCCTCACCAGCCAGGAGTGGCGGACTATTGAACAGGGTCTTATCCAGCGGGCGGAGTTGCTTAGTCTCATAGGGGCGGACCTGTACGGCCCACAACAACTCATTCACGACGGCCTGCTCCCGCCCGAGTTGATCTATACCCATCCCGGCTTTCTGCGCCCCTGTCACGGTGCGCTGCCCACGCCGACCCCGTATCTGTGTCTATATGCCGCTGACCTCGCCAGGGCTCCCGATGGTACCATTATGGTGCTGGATGACCGGACGCAGGCACCGTCCGGAGCCGGCTACGCCCTAGAAAATCGCTTGGTTTTGTCGCGGATTCTACCCAGCCTGTATCGAGACGCCCAGGTCCATCGCTTATCCCTTTTTTTCCGAACCCTGCGTTCGACCCTGGCCGCCCTGACTCCATCCCACCAGACGCGGACGACGCTCCTTACCCCAGGGCCGCAGAACGAAACATATTTTGAGCACGCCTATCTGGCCAGCTATCTGGACTACACGCTCGCCCAGGGAGATGACCTAACGGTCCGGGATGGCCGCCTCTGGTTGAAAACGGTCGGCGGGCTCCAACAGGTCGGCGTGGTCGTCCGGCGCGTGGACGACGCTTTTTGCGATCCCTTGGAACTGCATCGGGAATCGTTGTTAGCCCCCCCTGGGCTACTCCAGGCAGTACGGAATAACACTGTCGTGGTGGCTAACCCGCTGGGCAGCGGCGTGCTCGAAAACCCCGGGCTGATGGCCTACCTGCCCCAGATCGCCAAAATATTACTCGGTCAGGACCTGCGCTTAGCCTCAGTCCCAACCTGGTGGTGCGGTGACGAACAGGCCCGATCCTATGTCGTGGACCATATCGAACAGATGGTCATCAAACCCGTCTTCCCTCACCCTGGCACGGCAACCGTCCATGGGGCACAGGTGAGCACCCAAGAGCGCGACACTCTTATTCAGCACATCAAGGCCCGCCCCCATTTCTTTGTCGGCCAGGAACAGGTGGCGTTGTCAACAACCCCGGTGTTCACCGGAGACCGCCTGGAGCCACGACCCATGGTGTTACGCAGTTTCCTGGTCTCCCGGGACGATGGCTATGTGGCCATGCCGGGCGGGTTGACGCGGGTGACACCGGACGCGGATGGATGGCTCGTCTCCGGCCAGGCTGGTGGCCTGAGCAAGGATACCTGGATTCTCGCCTCAGAGCCCGAGAGTCAGTTCAGCCTCATCCCGGCACCCGAGCACTCCGTATCGATTACGCGCAGCGGGGGAGAAGTACCCAGCCGGATGGCGGATAATCTGTTCTGGCTCGGCCGTTATGTCGAACGTACCGCCGGAGGGGCGCGCGTCTTTCGCGAAGTCCTCCAGCGGGTACTCGACACCGAGACCGCTCGGTATGATACCTCCCTGTCGGCCTTTCTTTCGGCCCACACCCATAGCACCGCGACCTATCTGCGTTTTATCGGGTACGGAGAGCAACGGCGGCTGACCGTTGCCGAGAAGGAACTGTTCAACACGATTCTAGACGCCAATCGACCGGGCAGCCTGCGTTTTCATCTGAACGCCTTAGTCCACGCCGGGCAGGCGGCACGCGGCCGGCTGTCCGATGATGCCTGGCGGGCAATCAACCGGCTCGATCATGAGTTGGCCCAGGTCAGGTCCTTGAGCGAGATGCTCGAAAGCCTGGAACGCCTGATTATTGGGCTCGCCTCGGTGAATGGTCTGAATACCGAAAGTATGGCCCGCGGACACGGATTCCGATTTATGGAAATCGGCCGACGGCTTGAACGGGCGCTGTATACGCTCAGCCTCTTGCGGACAGGCTGCGAGTTGCCGTCCGAGACGGAAAAAGTCGTCTGGGAGATGGTACTGGCCATGACCGACAGCCTGATGACGTATCGGCGGCGCTACGCCTCGGCCGTACAGGCCGGGGCCGTGTTGGACCTGCTGCTACTCGACGAGAGTAACCCGCGTTCGGTCGGCTACCAACTCGTTCAAATACGAGACCAAGTGGTGGGCCTGCCGCGAAAGAAGTCCCTGCCCCACCGGAGTGTCGAAGAGCGTATCGTTTTGGAAGCGCTCACAACCCTACAGGTGACAGACCTGGAACGCTACTCGACGTCCACCTGGGACGAAGACATGTATGAGACGCTGAGCCAACTGTTTGCCGCTCTGAGCACACGCCTGCTCTCGCTGTCGGAGACCTTGAGTCGTGACTATTTCAGCCATATTGAAGTGCAGCAACAGCTCACCGCAACGCGTTCGACTTCGAGATGATACGCTATCGCGTCACCCACGTTACCGAATACCGCTATACGGCGTCGGTGCCGCAGTGCCAGAACGAGGCCCACCTCCTCCCGCGCGCCACACCCCGGCAAAAATGTGAGCATGCGCAGCTCCGCATTCAGCCTTCGCCGGCAGTGTGCCAGGACCGGGAGGATTTTTTCGGCAATCGAGTCACCTATTTTGCCATTCAGGAGCCCCATGCCAGCTTATCGGTGACCGCCCGGAGTGAGGTCCTGATCGTTCCAACCGCCCCACCTCGGCTCCAGGCTTCTCCCGCCTGGGAAGAGGTTTGCCACTCCGTTTCCAAGGACACGAGTCGCGCCGGCATCGAGGCGCGGCAATTCCTGCTCGACTCCCCCCTGGTCCACAGCAATGCTGAGTTGGCCGCCTATGCAGCCACGTCTTTTGTACCGAACCGACCGCTTTTGGAGGCCGTTGCCGACCTTGTACAGCGCATCTATCAGGAGTTTACCTACGAACCCGAGGCCACCACGGTCTCAACGCCGCTCAATGAAGTGCTCGATCACCGCCAGGGGGTGTGTCAGGATTTTGCGCATGTGACTATCGGCTGTCTGCGTACGCAGGGCATTGCGGCGCGCTACGTCAGCGGCTACCTCGAAACCGCCGTTTCAGACGGCCAGCCTCAACTTACGGGTGCCGCAGCTTCTCATGCCTGGGTGTCGGTGTATTGTCCTGGGCAGGGCTGGATAGATTTCGACCCCACCAATAACAGCATCCCCACCGATCAGCATATTACCGTCGCCTGGGGCCGGGACTACAGCGATGTGACCCCGTTGAAAGGCATCGTTGTCGGCGGTGGCAGCCCGGTCCTTGACGTAGCCGTAACCGCGGAGCGGATATCATCGTAGGGGCAACCCCCCGTGGTTGCCCGGCCTTCTATATCCGCCACCGGAATAACGACGGCCTATACCCGGTCCGGCCCGTTAGGTGCAGGTAACAGCCGGCTGGTGTTGTTGTCTGGCAGTGCCAGCTTGTCAAAGGCGTGCTCGACCCAGTCGGCGGACAGATTATTGATCGAGCGCCGCAGCCCTTCCTGCCAGACGGTGGACAAGTCCTGAAGGTCTTCCTTCTGATAACAGTGCTAGACGATCCTGTGACTGTCCCGGGCATACAGGACAACGTCCAGGGGGAAATCAACATTCACCGCGCTGATCCGGGTCGAATCAAAGGCCAGACAGCCGACCTTGGGAGCAAATCGCATCGGGTCCTGGTAGTGCAGTGTACGATCAAGAATCGGCTTCCCATAACCCGCGGCCTTATCGCCATAGACGTTAAAGGTGATGCCCATGTGGAGCAGGGCGCGCTCGGCGGCCTGTTGGCGGCGATTCATCTCTCCATCCGGCAGCGAGCTGATCAACCGTGCCAAGAGTGCCGCTTCCGGCCGAGGACTCCCGTCAGGCAGAAACATTTCATCGTAAAATCCACCGGTGTCGTAATTATCGAACCCTGCCATGCTCTCGCACCCCGAAAAGTGTACGCTCCTCTCCCAGTCGGGAGGAGCCCTACCCAGATAGAGAGCACACGCTATGCCAAGCCACTCGCCGCTGACGAAAAATGATGTGACGCACCGACAGATACGCTGCGCGACGAGCACCTCAGAGGAAATTTCTTTTTATAAGAAAGGAGTTAGAGACGAGGAGGCAGGGATTGAGGGTTGGGGGGGGTAGATCTCCTCAAGCACCAATTCTCAAATCCCGACCCTTAACCCTCTGCTCATTTTTCAGGCAGCAGCCAAAAGGACAGACCTCCCCTTACACCAAACCTCAACCCATCCTTTCTCCGGCTTGGTAGGGGTAATCGTCCGGCGTTCGTGCCCGAAAGCGTGCTGTTCAGCCAACATTCTGCTGCTGTACAAACACTTACGCACCACTTCGTTCCCTCGCACCTCGTCCTCCTTCATCCTCTCAGAGTCCGCCAACGCCCGGCCCGGCCCGCCTTTTTTCCTTTTGATATTGGTTCTTGTTCGATTCCTGTGGGTTTGGCCTCGGTCTTGCTCATCCTCCTATCAGGTCGTAGCTCGTCAGCGACTGCGAGGAGGACGCATACATGGCCGGTACGCAAAAAGAGCGACTTGTGGTGATTGGCAACGGCATGGCGGGCGCGCGTGTTGTTGAGGAAATCCTGGCTCGCGACCCTGACCGCTTTGCCATTACCATGTTCGGTGCCGAGCCCTACGGCAACTACAACCGCATCCTGCTGTCCAACGTGCTGAACGGCGCGCAGCGCATGGAGGAGACCTTTCTCAATCCCTTAGCCTGGTATGTAGAGCATAGCATCCAGCTCCACGCCGGCGTCAAAGCGACTCTGATTGACCGTGACCGGCGCGTCGTCACCGGCCGGCCCATGCGGACAGACGCCCCGGCCTATGGGCTCGACGGCTGTGCGCAAGCCGCGCCGTATATTGAAGAGCCCTACGACAAAGTCATTATCGCCACGGGCTCCCGCCCGTTTGTGCCGCCCATGGATGGGATGGGGAAGCGGGGTACATTTCTTTTTCGGACTATTGATGACTGCGAGCAGATTGCCGCGTATGCCAAGCAGTGTCAGCGCGCTGCGGTCATCGGTGGGGGCTTGCTTGGGCTTGAGGCGGCGCGTGGCCTGCTGACCCACGGGGTCGAGGTCACCGTACTCGAAGCCGCACCGCAGCCCATGAGTGCGCAGCTCGACCCGGAATCCGGCGATCTGCTGAGCACCACGTTACGCCAGATGAACATCAGTGTCCTGCTCGGAAAAATCACCACACATATTCTCGGTGAAGAACACGTCACCGGGCTGCGGTTCACAGATGGGTCTGCGCTTGAGACCGATATGGTCGTGGTCAGCGCCGGCATTCGGCCTATTGTCGAAATTGCGACCGACTCCGGCTTGGCAGTTGAGCGCGGAATTGTGTGTGACGACCAACTGCGGACGAGCGACCCTGGCGTGTTTGCCGTGGGCGAGTGCGTCCAACACCGCGGCGTCATCTATGGGCTGGTTGATCCGATCTGGGACCAAGCCCGGACCTTGGCCGACGTGATCACTGAGACGAATCCAGCTTCTACGTATGAAGGTTCCAAGCTGGCGACCAAACTCAAAGTCATGGGCGTCGAGCTCGCCTCCATGGGTGAGACCAAAAAAACCGAGCCCGACGATGAAGTCGTGATCTACCGGGAGCCCTCGCGCGGGGTGTACAAAAAACTGATTATTCGCGACAACCGACTGCACGGCGCGATTCTCCTCGGCGAAGCCGACACCGCCAGTACGCTGATGCAGATGTTCAGCCTGGACACCGCGCTGCCGGAACGCCGGGCCGATCTCCTCTTTAGTCCAGCGAATGGTGCATCGCTGCTAGCCGCGGCCGATTTGCCGGACGCAGCCCAGATTTGCAACTGTAATGGCGTGTCCAAAGGCTGTATCCGCGCCGCGATTAAAGGGGGCTGCACGTCCGTCATGCAGGTCGGGGCCAAGACCAAAGCCGGGGCTGGCTGCGGAAGCTGCAAATCCTTGGTCGCCCAGCTTCTGGAGGCGTATGCGGATGAGGTCGTAGAGGACCCGAGCGAGCATTATTATGTCCCCGGCGTCCCGCTACCGAAACCGGAACTCATCGCCGCCATCAGAGAAAAACAACTGAAAAGCGTCAGCGCGGTCTTTCGAGAACTGGCGGATGGCCAAGAAGACCCAGGTAGCAAGATCGGCCTGGCTTCTCTGCTCAAATCTCTCTGGCCGGACGAATACGAGGACGAACGCGACGCACGGTTTATCAATGACCGCGTCCACGCCAACATTCAGCATGACGGCACCTTCAGCGTGGTTCCCCGTATTTATGGGGGCGTCACCTCGCCGGCCGAACTGAAGCGCATTGCTGAGGTTGCGGAACAGTACAACGTCCGCATGGTCAAAATTACGGGCGGTCAACGCATCGACCTGTTAGGCATCACAAAAGAAAACCTGCCCAAGGTGTGGCAGGCGCTCGGCATTCCAAGCGGCCATGCCTATACCAAAGCGTTTCGGACCTGTAAGAGCTGCGTGGGAACAGACTTCTGCCGCTATGGCTTGGGCGACTCGATTGCCCTGGCGCAAAAGATCGAGCGACGCTACCAAGGCGTTGAATCCCCTCACAAGATGAAGCTGGCAACCGCCGGCTGTCCACGCAACTGCTCCGAAGCCTACGTCAAAGATTTGGGCGCGGTAGCCATCGGGGACGGCAAGTGGGAAATCTATATCGGCGGGGCGGCCGGCGGGACGGTCCGCAAGGGCGACCTGCTGTGTACGGTCGAAGGACATGAGCAGGTTCTCACCTATATGGGCCGCTTCATCCAGTATTACCGGGAAAATGCCAAATACCTGGAACGCACCTATGGGTTCGCCGAACGCGTTGGTATTGAGCATCTGCGCGTGGTTCTGATCGACGATACGGAAGGGATCTGCGAGCGCTTGGACGCAGAGATCGACAAGGCGGTTGCGGCCTATCGGGACCCCTGGTCGACGGAGGCCGTCCAGCCCAGGAGCGTCAGCCAGTTTGCCGGTCCTCTACCGGTTGAGACCCCGTCTGGGACCTGGAGAGAGACGCCGCGAGAGGAAACCGTCCGATGAGCTACAGTCCCGTCACGGAAACACCACCGAAACCCAGTCACCCCCAAAATACCTGGTCCCCAACCGACTCAATGGACTCAACCGACCCCATGGACCCCATGGACTCAATAGACTCAACGGACCAGATCGACCTCGGCCCGATCGACTTTATTCCGCTCGGTGAGGGACGCGCCTATACCTTTGGCGGAAAAACAATAGCTGTATTTCGTCAGCGGGACGGACGTCTTTTCGCCACTGATAATGCGTGTCCGCACAAGGCCGGCCCCTTGGCCGACGGGCTGGTCGGTTCCGGGAAAGTGATCTGTCCGCTGCATATGTGGAAGATCGACCTGGAGACGGGCCAGTGTCTGGGTGAGGATGGTGCGGTGCGGACCTATCCGGTACGTGCGACAAACGGACGGATTCTCATTACGCTGACCCCATAGGACGGAACTGATGCAACAAACAGCCCTCTACCCCCTATCCCCGAGTTCTCATTCTCCCCTCCAAAGGCATGCTTCCGGCCCGAGGGCGCGGACAGCACTGACCACAGAAGTCCGGGGACGACTCACTCGGAGAATTTTTTCCCAGCCAACTCGGAAACGGCCAACGATAGACCCCACGGCCAGTATTATTGCCGCCCTGACCGGGGCCGGTGTTACCGGCCTGATTATCCTTGGCTCAGACACCCTGCATCATTTCGATTGGGTGCTGTTGCCCTATGCCATGGCGTCCATTTTCTGTGCCGCCGCGGTGGCCTATCGCTACACCGTCTGGCTGCAACGCCCACCAACCAAACGCTATTGGTATCAAGGCTGGCGGCTCTTTTGGCAGGGAGGGGTGCTGCGCAACTCGGTGATGTTGTGCCAGCAGCTCTTTGACAATTTTGCGACCCAGCGTTTCATCGCCAACCGGAGCCGGGTGCGTTGGCTCATGCACGTCTGTTTATCCTGGGGTGAAACGCTGGCCTTTGCGATTACGTTTCCGCTCGTCTTCGGCTGGCTGCATTTTGAGACACCGGCGGACGATCTCCACACCTATCAGGTCATTTTTTTGGGAGTGAAGGTCCAGGAGTTTTCGGTGGACTCCATAGCCGCGTTTCTCTCTTTTAACGCACTGAATATCTCTGCCGTGCTGGTGTTGATCGGGGTAGGTCTGGCCATCCAACGCCGGCTGACTGAACCGGGGACCATCTCACTCCAGCAGTTCGGCAATGACGTGCTGCCTATTCTGCTGCTGTTCCTGGTTGCGGTCACCGGGCTGGGTCTGACGGTCAGCGCGCGCTGGCTGAGTGGGCATGGCTTCACGTTTATTGCGATTACCCACGCCGCGTCGGTCATTGCCATGCTGCTGTATCTGCCCTTTGGGAAATTCTTCCACATCTTCCAGCGTCCGGCCCAGCTCGGGGTGGCGTTTTATAAACGCGCTGCCCAAGTCGACCGACCGGCCCTCTGTCATGTGTGCCAAGAGCCGTACGCCTCCCGGATGCAGATTGATGACCTGAAAGCCGTGCTAGGTGAACTGGATTTCCAGTATCAATTCGACTCCTCGCTCCACTATCAAGATGTCTGTCCCCCCTGTCGGCGCCGCTTGCTGGCCCAGAATCAGGGCCTGACGATGCCGTACTCGGATGACCCGTTTGCCGACACGGAAGAACAGAGTGTTCCCCCCCGAGGAGGGGTGGGTTCCGTAGGCGCAGACAGGACCAAGGAACCCACCCTGCTGCTCCGCAGCACCCCTCCTGGGAGGGGAGAAGCACCGATAGGAGCCTAGAAAGGGTTTTATGGCGATCCCCCCGTTATCCGAGCAGGAACTGATTCAGCAATACGGGCCGCATCTCAATTATGAACCGCCAGGTGGTTGGCTGGCGGAGCATGAGCCTGACCGGCTCGTCAAAACGCACTGTTGTTTCTGCGGCGTCCAGTGTGGCATTCAGCTTAAAGTCCATAACGAAAAAGTGGTAGGTTTTGAGCCCTGGGAAGACTTTCCGGTCAATCAGGGCAGGCTGTGCCCCAAAGGGGTGAAGCGTTATCTCCAGAACAACCACCCGGATCGGTTGCTGCATCCTCTCATTCGGACGGACAGTGGGTTTCGTGAGACAGATTGGGATGACGCCTTATCGCTGGTGGTCGAAAACATTCAGCGTATTCAAGATCAATACGGTAAGGACGCGTTTGCGGTTTTGTCCGGAGCGTCGGTGACCAATGAAAAAGCCTATCTCATGGGCAAATTCGCGCGGGTCGCACTCCAAACGGCCAACATCGATTACAACGGCCGTTTATGCATGGTCTCGGCTGGGGCGGCCAATAAGATGGCCTTCGGGATCGACCGGGCCGCCAATCCCTGGTCAGACATCCCGCTGACGCAGCTCGTCCTGGTCACTGGCAGTAATGTGGGCGAATGTTTTCCCATCCTGACCGATTATCTATGGCGTGCGCGTGATAATGGCGCCAAATTTATTGCTATAGACCCGCGCATGACGCCGATTGCCCGCACCGCGGATTTATTTCTGCCCGTTCGGCCCGGCCGTGACAGTGCGCTCATGAACGGCATTCTGAATGTGCTCATTGAAAACGACTGGATTGATCACGATTTTATCAACGCCCATACCAAGGGGTTTGAATCCGTCCAGGAAGCGGTGGCAGAGTACACCCCGCAGCGGACCGCCGAGATCAGCGGCGTTCCTGTGGCAAGTATTGTGCGTGCGGCTGAAATGTGGGCCGAAGCCGGAAAGTCGATGCTGCTGCACGCCCGCGGAATCGAGCACCACACCAAGGGCGTGGAGAATGTCCTGAGCTGTATCAACCTGGTCCTGGCAACCGGACGGATCGGAAAGTCGGGCTGTGGCTACGGGACGATTACCGGCCAGGGCAACGGACAGGGCGGGCGCGAGCACGGCCAACGGTGTAACCAGTTGCCGGGCGGACGCGATATCGAGAATCCGCAACACCGAGCAGAAATAGCCAGGATGTGGAAGATCGATGAGCCTGACCTACCCCATATCGGCCTAACCGCTGTCGAGCTGATGGATGCGGTTGACGCCGGTCAGATAAAGGGCCTGCTGTCCTTATCCTTCAATCCGCTGGTCTCGCTCCCGGATACGAAGTCGACACGCTCTGCGCTCGAAAAACTCGAGTTCTATGCCGCGATTGATCCCTTCATGTCGGAAACGGCCCACTATGCGGATGTCGTGCTGGCCGGCTCGCTCCAGGAAGAGGACGAAGGTACGGTCACAAACGGTGAAGGCCGTGTGGTGCGTATTCGTCAGGCGGTCCCACCGCCGGGGAATGCACGAGTCGATTGGGAGATTATTGTCGATATCGCCCATCGACTCGGCAAAGAATTGCTCTTTCCCTATGCCGAACCCGAAGACCTGTTCCGTGAATTGTGCCGGGCCTCAGCCGGCGGGCCGGTTGATTACGCCGGTCTGAACTATGCCAAAATCGAACAGCGCAACGGCGTCTTCTGGCCGTGTCCGAGCCGGGAACATCCGGGCACGCCGCGCCTGTTTGAAGACGGCGTGTTCGCCCACCCTGACGGCAGGGCCCAATTCCATCCAGTGACCTACCGTCCGCCGGACGAGGACGTTGACGCGGCCTATCCCATTATTATGACCAGCGGCCGGGTGGTCTCGCAGTATTTGAGCGGCACCCAAACCCGTCGGATCGGTCCCTTGGTCGATCAATATCCAGGCCCGCAGATCGAGTTGCATCCCAGGCTGGCCGAACAGTATGACATTCAGAGCGGAGATATGGTGTGTGTCGAAAGTCGGCGTTCATCCGTGACGCTGCCGGCCCTGGTTGTGCGCACGATTCGACCTGACACGATCTTTATTCCCTATCACTGGCCGGGCAAGCAGTCCGCCAATCGGGTGACCAATCGCGCGCTTGATCCCATCTCCAAGATTCCCGAGTTCAAGGTCTGTGCCGTTCGTCTGCGCAAGGTGGAGGCGAGTGTCTGAGTATGGAATTCTTTATTGACCCCTCCCGCTGCATCGGCTGTCAAGCCTGTGTCCATGCCTGCGCCGAGTGTGAGTCGCATCGGGGCGTGTCCATGATCCACCTAGATTATGTTGACCGCTCGAGCTCGCCGCAAACTACGCCCACTGTGTGTATGCACTGCGAAGACCCGACCTGTGCGCGCGTGTGCCCAGCGGATGCGATTAAGCAAACCGCAGAGGGCGTGGTCCAGTCGGCCTTACAGCCCCGCTGTATCGGCTGTTCGAACTGCGTCCTGGCCTGCCCCTTTGGCGTCCCGCGCTATCTGGGCGAGATGGACCAAATGATGAAGTGCGACATGTGCTACGACCGCACCTCAGCGGACCTCAAGCCCATGTGCGCTACGGTATGTCCCAGTGGAGCATTATTTTTTGGCACTAAGGAAGAAATCGAGCAGAAACGTCGGGAAAAGCCCATCAACCGCTTCACCTTTGGTCGGCAAGTCGTGACCACAAAAGTCCATCTCATGGTGGGTGACACGGCGCCGGATGAAATGGAGTTTGATGTGGCGAGTTTCTGCGAATGAGAGAGACCAGTCCAAAGAGATGAGAGCGTAGAGCCATGCCTGATAGCATTCCTCGGTGGCGTGAAGATTTCCCCATTAATTGGGAAGATGATCACTATGTGACCCGGCGTTCTTTCACCACTTTTTTGACCTTTATTTCGAGCGCGCTCTTTCTCGGCACAGGATTGGTTGCGCTACGAGAATGGTGGCAGCGCTGGCGACCGGCGCAGTTTACGGCGCTGCGCATTGCCGCGGTATCGGATGTCACTATTGGACAGGCCAAACTCTTTTTTTATCCCACCAAAACCGACCCCTGTTTGTTGATTCGGGTCGCCGCGAACCGTTTTGTCGCGTACAGCCAGAAGTGTACGCATTTACTCTGTCCGGTCCTCTATCAAAAGGAGAGAAAACAGCTCCACTGCCCTTGCCACGAGGGCTACTTCGCGCTGGAAGACGGTCGGCCCCTGGCCGGTCCGCCCAAACGTCCCCTGCCGCGCATCGTGCTTCAGGTCAAGGACGGCAGCGTGTGGGCGACGGGCATGCAGGTATAGGGTGGGGTATGAGTCTACCTTCCGCCACACTGCGCCAGCAGCGCAGCTCGGTGCTCGGGCTGGTGACGGCCTTTGTCGTTGTCCTCTTACTCGTGCAGTTGTGGCTGCTGGTCGAAGCGATTGAAGGCCATCTCGGCGGGGCGGGCAGCATTGTCGGTCCCGCGGCAATCGCCTCGGGTGCATGCTTTGCCGCGGCCGTCTGGTTGTGGCGCATGATGCAACGCTGAACGAGAGAGGGATGGTCCGATGAAAAAGCAGGCGTTTTACCCCGATCATATTGTCGAGCAAATCAAAGCCTTCTTTCACAATGTCCACGATATGACCGATTTCTATTATAAGCTCTACCTGCTGAATGGATTGTGTCGACAGTGCGATGGGCGGGGCTATCTCCACTCCCCGGACGAAGCCTGCCCGGCCTGTCAGGCCAGTGGCGATGCCGACATCTGGCATCGCGCGCGTATTACCAAACCTGCCGAAAAAGCCCCCTGATACGCTCCCATACATGATGTTGTTGAGTCAGCATATTGCATGCTGAACAACATGACTGTTTTGGCCTACTGACAGTACACCCCAGCCTCTGGAGTCCGGACTCGAGTGTATCAACGTAAAAATACGGCCTTTTCCTCGTTTTCCCCAGGCACCTCTCCGTTCTGGCCTGTGAATTGCTGTGTCCTTAAGTGTCACGCATATCGTGAGCAGGAGGAGGCAGGCGTCGATATGGAAGTCAAAAACAAGGCGACGAAAATTGATCTGTTCAGTCTGGCAACCCCGCAAATGCGAACCTTTCACATGACGTGGTTCGCCTTTTTTCTGTGTTTCTTTGGCTGGTTTGGTATTGCGCCGTTGATGACGCTGGTCCGCGAGGATCTGATGCTGACCAAGGCGCAGGTCGGGAATACCATTATCGCCTCAGTCGCCATTACCGTTATCGTCCGTATTATTATTGGTCCGCTGTGCGACCGCTTCGGCTCGCGCTTGGTCTATACCTGGCTGCTGTTGCTCGGATCACTGCCGGTGATGGGGATTGGCTTGGCGCAGAGCTATGAGAGCTTTCTACTCTTTCGGCTGGCGATTGGCGCAATCGGCGCCTCGTTTGTCATCACGCAGTACCATACCTCGATGATGTTTGGCCCCAATTGTGTCGGTACGGCCAACGCCACCACTGCCGGCTGGGGGAATCTGGGTGGAGGGGTCACCCAAATGGTCATGCCCCTCATCCTAGGAGCCATCCTCTTTTTTGGTGTCAGTGAGTCGCTCGGCTGGCGGCTGGCGATGATCGTACCGGGTGCGGTCCTGTTTCTGACCGGTATCGGCTATTATTTCTGTACCCAGGATGCGCCGGACGGTAATTATAAAGAACTGCGTGCGCGCGGCGAGTTGCCTCCCGCGGAAGGCAGCTCAAAAAAATCATTCTGGTTGGCGGCCAAAGACTATCGTGTATGGGCTTTGTTTGTCATATATGCGGCCTGTTTTGGCGTTGAACTGACCATCAATAATATTGCCGCTCTGTATTTCTATGACTTCTTCAAGCTCGATTTGGCAACGGCAGGGATCATCGCCGGTCTGTTCGGCCTAATGAATATTTTTGCCCGGACCCTGGGCGGTATTTTCTCGGATATCTGCGCGGTAAAGATCGGGCTCAGAGGTCGGGTCTGGTTCATGGGAGCCGTCCTCCTGGCCGAAGGAATTGCCCTGGTCGTCTTCTCGCAGATGAGTGTTCTACCGCTGGCGATCATGAGCATGATCGTCTTCAGCCTGTTTGTCCAAATGTCCGAGGGCGCGACCTATGCGGTCGTTCCTTTTGTGAATAAAAAGGCACTCGGCGGCGTGGCCGGCATTGTCGGCGCAGGCGGAAACGCCGGGGCGGTTGCCGCCGGATTTCTGTTCCGCTCGGAGAGTCTCAGTACCCAGCAGGGCCTGTTGATTCTGGGCATCGTGGTTGCCCTGGCGTCCGCCTGCACGTTTTTGGTGACCTTCCCACAAGCAGTCCACGAGGAAGAACAGCGTAATCTGGAAAAGTCTCTGGCCGAGAAAGCAACACCAGCCGGGAAGGAACTCACTCCGGTAATCGCCAGCTAATTCGGGTAAGGCCGGTTCGTAGACAATGGTGAAACGCATAGCGAAATCAGCGGAGGAGGCTAGCAACAACAGCCTCTCTCACGCCATTCAAGACGGCTGGAAAGCCTTGTCCGAGCGCGAGATTGAAGGGCTCAAAGGCGCCGGCGTCTTCTTTCGGCGTCAGACGCCGGGCAACTTCATGATGCGGCTGCGGATGAGCAACGGGCTCAGCAACGCGGCTCAGTTTCGCGCCTTGGCGACGCTAAGTGAAGAATTCGGCAAGGGCTTTGTTGATATTACGACCCGGCAGCAGATCCAACTGCGCTGGTTTCATATCAAGCATGTCCCGGAGATGTGGCGGCGGCTCGAACAGGTCGGCTTGGTCTCGCTTCAGACCGGCCTGAATAATATCCGTGGGGTAACCGGCTGCCCGGCAGCCGGTCTGACTCCCAACGAGTTGTTTGACGCCTCAGCCGTCACTCGACACTATACTGAGACGTTCATACGTAACCCGGAATACACAAACCTACCGCGCAAGTTTAAGGTCACCATCTCCGCCTGTCTGGACAACTGTACCTCTCCAGACTCACAAGACGTAGGCCTGGTTCCGGCAATCAAAGAGCGCGCCGGGGTTGAGGTCTACGGCTTCAACGTCGTTGTTGGTGGAAAGCAGGGCTCGGGCGGCTATACGCCGGCACAAGCCCTTGATGTCTTCATCCCGCCCCACGACGCCGTTTCCCTGTGTGGCACCATTGCCCTCCTCTTTCGTGACCACGGCCAACGCCAGGACCGCAAAAAGTCACGCCTTTTTTTCCTCATCCAGGACTGGGGAATTGAAAAGTTTCGGCGTGAACTGGAATGTCGTCTTGGTCATTCCCTCCTGTCCGCGGGCCGGGATGCGCGGAGTACCACCCGTACCGATCATGTCGGTCTCTTTCGCCAACAGCAAACCGGCTTCAACTACGTCGGGCTCGTCGTCCCAACCGGCCGGCTGTCTGCAACGCAACTACTCGGGGTTGCCACCCTAGCGGAACACTACGGCAGCGGAGAGATTCGTCTCACCCCAAGTCAGAATCTGATTATCCCGCATATTCCAGACCACATGGTCGGCGACCTGACCCAGGAACCGGTGCTTCAAGAATTACGCTATGATCCTTCGGCCTTCATACGCGGCCTCGTCAGTTGTACCGGCCGTGATTACTGCCACTATTCGCTGATTGAAACAAAACAGTGCGCGCTCGACACGGCTCGTCACCTCGAAAAGGTCGTAGGTAAGACCGCCCCCCTCACCATGCGCTGGTCGGGCTGTCAGAATGGCTGCGGGAATCATACTACCGCGGATATCGGCTTTCTCGGAAAGAAAGTGCAGCGGGATGGGAAGACCATTGAGGCGGTGGATGTGTTTGTCGGGGGACGCTCAGGTCCGGATACGCGGCCCGGCACGCAACTCTTGGCCGATGTCCCGTGCGAAGAACTACCTCAGGTACTGGAGAAGCTCATCCCCTATATGAACCGCTAACGTTACCGCTTTTATCGTCTCACCGCGGTGATCAGCTGCGCCACACCACCGGATAAACTTGTCTTTACGACCTGCTCGAATTCCGCCGCTCGAACCATCTGCAACAGTTCCGCTTCCTCCGGCAGGTAGACCACCGAGCGCGGCAAATAGAGATACGACTTTCGGTCTGAGATGAGGCCACCCAGCAGTGGCACGACGCTCCTGAAATAGAAGCCATGCCCCCATTTCAGGAGCGTATGGCGCGGCGTATCCACCTCAAGCAGTGCTAATCGACCACCGGGCTTGAGGATGCGCGCCGCTTCTTGGAGGGCGCGTGGTATTGCGACGAAATTCCGTAGAGCAAAGCCGGACAGGACGACCGAGACGGATGCCGTCGGCAGGGGTAAGGCGTTCGCCTCGGCCTGAATAAAGGTTGCACTGATCCGACGCCGGGTCGCGCCGACGAGCATGTTACGGGCAAAGTCAATCCCGATCACTCGGGCGCCGGTTGCCGTGGCGAGTTCGCTCAAATCCCCCGTTCCGCACGCCAGGTCAAGCACCCGATCATCGGCACAGACGCCAACGCTGCGGATAGTCTGTCTCCGCCAGTATTGATCGAGACGCAAGGACAGCCACCGGTTCAGCGTGTCATAGTGCGGGGCAATCAGATCAAACATCGCCCGGACTGAGGCCGCTTTTTCCGTATCGGGCGGCAGGACATCCGACATAGCGTCAAGGAATCAGCCAAATCTGCTAGGGGCAAGGGCAGGAGCGGTAGACGGATACATAGGACGCGCCTGACAGCTGAGACCACCCCCAGGCGCAGAATACCTATGATGGAATGACCGGGAGCACAATATGCGACTGAAACTCTTTGTTATGCAAAACGGTTTGCTGTGCGGTCTGGAACTGCGTGCCGGTCGCCTGATCGCCGCCGGTGTTCAGGTTGCGGTCGAAGCGTGGGAAGTTACTCGACGACACCTCCACGCGAAGACGATGCCCAGGTAGAAACACATGGCTGGTTGCCCATAGGTCGATGCGAAACTCATACGGTTCATCCGGTGCCAGCAGGGTCGGGTGACTCAAGGAGTCACGATAGCGCGCGCGTAAAATACCATCGGCAATGTTCTGGGCATAACCGTCGGGCCGGACATCGACCAGCTTAGCGGTAAAGTCGGTGTCGGTGGCAGAAGACGAAGCGTAGAGAACGACCGTGAGGGGTCCGGTGACTTCAAGCGGTGCGTCCAGCGGCTCTCCGGTATAGACTAATACATCTCGTCGGCTTTCCACCTCGCGCTGGTCTGTGACACCAACCGGAATAATCAACGTGTTGCCGCCGCAGGTCGGCACCGGATTGGCGGGGTCGTATTCGTACCGATCCGGGGGTTCGTCCTGAGGGGGTTCAACGCTCAGCCCGCCGTCACCGTCGAGGCTATTTGCCTGACCCTGGCTATGAAAGTAGTAGGGCGTGTACCGGGTACGCGCGAGCGGCCATTCATACTCGTCCCGCCAGCGATTAGTGCCCATCACAAACAGCCGGATAGGCGGTTCCTCGGCAATCCCCGAGTCTGTCCCCTTGAGCCAATAGTCAAACCAGCGCAGCTGGGTCTCGTGCAGTTCGATGACGGCGTTCGGACCAAAGTCAATATCTCCGGTCCCACCGGAAATCGGCGTGGTGTACGGAAAAAGATGAGCCCACGGTCCGAGCAGCAATTTCTGCCCGCCGCGTGCCTCTGGTGTCATGGCCTGGGCCTGTAAGCCGCAGAAGTGCACCAGGGCATCACGCAGAAAAATATCGTACCACGAACTCACGTGGTACATGGGGATGTTGATGTTGCGGTGCTGACGCTCGATATTGATCGGCCACCAATAGGGACCGTCATCAGGGTGAGTCAGGTAATCGCGCAGATACGGCGCCACCTCTTCGAGCAGGTCGGCCCAGTACATGAGTGGGAGGCGCATATAGGCTTCCGGCGAAAGCGGATTCCCGAAATTAATGGAACGCAGCAAGTCGGGCCGCACCTTCGGCCAGAGTTGCTCCTTGATGCCTTTACGGTCAATGGTGTTGCGGGCGAGGAAGATCGCATAGGGTACTTGCCAGCCCAGCGAGAAGGCCCCGCCGGTGTGGTAGACCCAGCCTTGATGGTAATCGGCGCCAGCAGATACGGGGAAAGCACACTGGAGATGCGGCGGTCGCGTCGGTGCGAGCTGATACTGGGTCGCGCCGAGATACGACTGGCCCTGAGTCCCGACCCGACCGTTCGAGTACGGCAGCGCCGCGGCCCACTCGACCGTGTCGTACCCATCTTGGGCTTCATCAATGAGTGGATAGTATTCCCCCTCTGACGCAAACCGTCCTCTGCCGTCCTGGACAATGACCACATAGCCACGCGAGGGGAAATATTCGTGGTCGCCAAAAACATCGGCCAATTCCTTGCCATACGGGAGCCGTAATAAAATAACCGGGAAGCGCCCCTCGGCATCCGGACGATAGACGTCGGCGTATAGCGTCGTCCCGTCCCGCATGACCGCCGGGACATCTTTTTCTGTGATGATTCGATACTCTTGGCGACTCTCATGCGGCATGATTCCCCCTCCTTTGAGCCTTCTTATAAAGAGACAGGCTGAGAAAGGCAATCAAAGAGCCAATTTGGAAAAAACACGTGGAGAGTATATGGTTCAGCATCACAGCAAACCGATAAGGGACACAGCGCTATGAAGTATTGGCTGGTGAAATCCGAACCGTATAAATATGCCTGGAGCGATTTGCAAAAAGACGGCTGGACGTACTGGGACGGTGTGCGCAACTATCAAGCCCGTAACAACCTGCGTGCCATGCAGATAGGCGATCAGGTCCTGTATTATCACAGCAACGAGGGGATGGAGATTGTCGGGATTGCCCGTGTCATCAAAGAATCCTACCAGGACCCCACGACGGATGATGAGCGCTGGAGTGTGGTTGATATCGAGCCGGTTGAAACCCTGGCCAGCCCGATAGCGCTCAACCAGATCAAGCAAGACAAACGGCTGCAAGAGATGGCCCTGATCAAGCAGAGCCGTCTGTCAGTCATGCCGGTGACCAAAAAAGAATTCGACGTGATCGTCAAAAAGGGACGGACGAAATAAGTCGGGTTCCATCCTCCTTGTTCTCTTGAAGGTTCACTCCTGCAGTCCAGCAAGCAAACACTGGACCGCGATACAACTCTGGCCTCGGTCTGCGACGCTCTCGCCCATCACAAGAAACTGATCGTTTGCGCTTGACTCGTCAAAAAAGAGTGCTAGGAGGGAATCAGACGCCTGTGGGAGTCGGTGGTCAGGGGTTCACTCACCAAACGTGAGACTGGAGGGGCC
Organism: uncultured Binatia bacterium (SeqCode); assembly: GCA_965243855.1. GTDB lineage: Bacteria > Desulfobacterota > Binatia > Bin18 > Bin18 > Bin18. The sequence continues at coordinate 3,109,945 of CBDEWE010000003.1, forward strand.
ACTGTGCAATACCTGGAGCAACAGCCACGCTCCTTCCCCACTAGCGGACCTTCTGGATTTGCCACCGCCGTCCGCCAGGCCCCACCCGAACCTGCTGCCCTCTCTCTCAGCTGCTCATATTTTTCGCCTGCTCTCTTCCCACACGATTGTTCCATTCTTGTACGCCTGCGCGAGCGCAGTCCTCCGGTCGTATAGCGGCCACATGCCCCAATTTGGTCTTTGTTACGCTACAGACAGGAGGAAGGGATATGAAACCTATTCTCGGTTTTGTTGGAGGCGGACTGCTAGGTATCGTCTTGCTTTGGGCAGCCATAGCAGACGCCCGTTTCGGCTACCCGAATGAAACGCCGTATGTTCGCCTGTCCGGCACCCTGCTCCCACTTGAGGGCGAGGCGGAGCCACCAGAGCCAGCTCTGACTATTCTGGTGAAAGGTGCCTCCTGGCGTTTCCAGCTCGCTAACGTCGAAGAAGTCAAGAGGTATGATCAGGAGGATGCGAGAGTGGACGAGTTGCAACGCCATACCGTTCGTTTATATGGCCCGACACCGCTCCTCGCCCCGCTCCAACAACCCACAATTGTAGGACAACCCATTACAATTGAGGGCTATCTCTACCCGAAGGAACGGCGACTTTTAGTCGTCACCATCACGGGCGTTCCCCTACTGGCAGATCAGGCCGCCGGTGTAGAGAGCAGCGGACAGTGACGCTGGACTGCTCATGTCCGTGCTTCCAGGAAAGAGCTCCGGCGCATGCTTGTTGGTCATGACCTCACACAGGGTAGCGGTTAAACCCGCTACCTCACTCACCTCCAAGGAAAAACAGGAGGGGATATGGCAACAATACAATCAAAAGTCGTAGATTCGGGGCTATCAACATTTTCATCCGCGGAACTCTCACAGCTTCTCCGAGAAGGACTCATCGCCGGCGTCATCGGGGCCACAACTATCGCCGTATGGTTTCTCATTGTTGACAGCGTCCGTGGGCAGCCACTCTATACGCCCTCGATTCTCGGGACCGCACTGTTCAAGGATGGAGTCACAGCACCCGAAAGCCTTGGGATCGATCTCGAGGCCGTATTCATGTTTACCTGGGTCCATGGACTGGTCTTTACGGCGGTCGGCTGGCTGGCGTCGTGGTTACTGGGTATTGCGGAGCGCAATCCTCAGATTGGTTTCGGCATCCTCTTATTCTTTGTAGTGTTTGAATTTGGCTTTATATCGGTGTGTCACGTATTGGCAGAGCCAGTCCTGCACGCACTGGCCTGGCCGGCGGTCGTCATCGGCAACCTCTTAGCTGCTGTCGCTATGGGGGCATATTTTTGGCGGCACCATCTTGATATGCACATTGAACCATAAAAGAGGCCCGGGCGTATCGATGTGAAAAGTCTTTCGAGGGACCAAGCGAAATGAGACCTCCCAAGAGTACAGGACGGTCCCCACCGTCGAGGCACACAAGGAGGGAAGGAAGAAAAATATTCGCACCGGGCGTTCCCCCAGAGTGCGACTTTCCAATAAAGAGTTGAGAAAGGAGACCGTTATGCCGACCTATATCTTGCTCAGCACCCTCACCCCCGAAGGGAGCAAAACCCTGCACCAGCACCCGAATCGTCTGGAAGAAGTCAACAAAGAGATTGCAGAGTTTGGTTGTAAAGTAACGGGCCAGTTTGCGACACTCGGCTTGTATGATTTTGTCAGTATTATTGAGGCGCCCGACAACGAAACCGTCGCCCATCTATCGGTTGATTTGAGTTCACGCGGCACCGTCCATATTACGACCTTACCAGCAATTCCGACCTCTCAGCTTCACGAAAAACTTACGGGACCGAAACAGATGGGCCGATAGCTCAGATGGTATCTCAAAAAAACTTGACACGAAACAATCAAGGGGAGTAAAGAGGGAGTATCGGGTCTCTGGTGGACCCATCGGAAGGCGGCGCGCCCGTCAAAAAAATCCTCCACGGGAGAGATAGGAGGTGCGAATGGAAAGTCCGCCGGAAAATAACCGCCCGCCAACGGTGGGCAGCGCCCGCGTGAGGCAGCGGCTATTGGGTTCATCCTCTTGATGCTCAGACCCGGCCTAACTGTCGTGCTCGAAAGTACGGAGTCGACAACGGTCGGCTCGCAAGAGAAGGCCATCGGGAAAACGGATTGAGGACAATCCGGAGCAGCCAAGGTGAAGAACAAGCCTGCTGTACGACCGCCAAATCGGGCATACAGACAATCGAGAGTTTATTTTCAGCGTATAACGCGCACCAAAGGGGGTGGCCTTTCCGGAAAGGCCACCCCCTTCTGGTTGTAGCGTTCAATGATCTCAGTCGCTTGTCATCCTCACTAAAACTTCTCCTGCCCTCGCACTCGTCCAGGGTCGGGAAAGTCTCTATAGAGTGCAAATACAAGGTCTTTCACTTTAGCATTCACCGCTTGGTGAAAACTCTCAACAGGGTCGCTACGAGTTGAGACATGGTGAAACGCAGCGTCCAAATGTGCCAAGCTTTCAAAGTCGAGCATGATGTGGAACTCAGGTAGATGGTCAGGCCCAAGGCCGAGTTTTCGGCGCGTTATTCGATAACTGACAAGGAGGCCCTCGGTTCGGAGGTGTTCAAAATAATGCCGAGCACTATCCGTAAACTCGACGTCCCTGACGTCGTCCTTGAGGTTGCACCAGATGTGGTAGACGTCCATTCTTACCGCTCACTCACTATACGATTAGCCTAAAAGATACTTCATAGAGCACCACGTCATAGCCCTGGAAGGATGCTGTCTTGACATACCGCATCCCCACTCGCTCCATAACGCGCCGAGAGGCACGATTGTCTGGTAGAGCGAGCGCAATGATCCGAAGCAAACCAAGTGCTGTCCTGCCATAGTCAAGCGCGGCGTGGGCGGCTTCGGTTGCCAAGCCTTTTCCCCACGCTGAAGGATCTAAGGCATAGAGCAGCTCGACTGCACCAAACTCGGGCAAGTAGCGCAGTCCACAGTGTCCGATCAATACTCTCGTCTGCTTGTCGATAACCGCCCAGGGCCCAAAGCCCCGCTCCCGCCAATGTCGTGTAAAGACCTGCATCGTTTGTCGTGCCCTTTCAGGCGCACTCTTCACAGCTTCTATTCCACCAGGCAGATACCGAGCCACTTCGGGATTCGCCCGAATTCTTTCATAAGCAACAAAATCGTCATCCACAAACGGACGGAGGAGCAAACGCTCGGTTTCGACTGTCTGAGATGAAGAAGATGAGAACTGTTCCGCCATATTCTCCAATCCGCCTTTCTCCTCTTCTCACATCGGCCAGAATCGGAGAAGCCGCTCTCCAATGCTCTAGAGATTACACCGGCTGAGGTAAATGTCCATTTACGCCGCTCACTCACTGTACACTTTGTCTCAGCGATGAACACCAATCCGTGTTACGCTCTTCAGACGGGGGACTATTGAGGCTATACAGGTCACGAGTAGAAGCCTGGGAGACTCACCATGCGTGTACAGCAGATTGACTTGAGCTATGCAGACGATACCGGAGACACACTCGGGGGGGCGACACTCCACGTGCAATCGACAACGCTGTCCGGCCAGGAGATTTACACCCAGGTGCCGCTGGAAGCAAAAGAAGTCAGAGCGCTCGAACAGGTGATACAACAGGCACTGAAGCGTTTGACACGCGAGGCCCTCAAACTGATTTAGTCCATTTCGGACGGGGCCAGAAGGAGCGTGCCACTATCCAAATCGTGTCGAATCGCTTTCAGACAGATCTCAAAATCTCCCTCCACTAACCGCCCGCCACTATCGAACATACCGCACTGCATCATGAGATTGATTGAGGTCCCAAAGTCGTCAACCAGAAGAAAGCCATCCTGATCGACCTTTCGTCCGTCCGGCAGAGTGGTAAAAACACACCGCTCCTGGAGGAGTTCCTGCTCCGGGAGCAACCGTTCAATATAACCGTACGTTGGCTTACCGAGGGCGTTGCCATACCCCAACTCGTATGCCGTACCGTCGTCGATTAACGCTCCCCGAAAGGCGTTACAGTTCGCAATAACAATGTCACAGGCTTTGATCTGACCGATATCGCCCCGATAGATTCCCGTGGCTGTCCGCATTGAGCTGTCACTCAGGTCTACATTGTTATCCATGGGATGGAGGCCAATGAAACCATATTGGACGCACAGGCTTCGTTGTGTCCGCGCATGCTCGATAGCGTCGGGTCGAAAGACTTCAGGTCCGGCAAGATAGAGTTTGGGCTGGGTGTTTGGCATGGGAAGCAGACCTCCAATCTCTCTCCTGGGGCATAGAGGGATTACTGCCCAATATACTTGGGCTCTCGTTTCTCCAGAAACGACTTCACCCCTTCTTCGTAATCATGGGTGGAGCGCAGCCAGGCGTAGGACTTGCGCTCCAACTCCAGGGCCGTTTCCAGCGGGGCCTCCGCGCCTTTATTGAGCACTGTTTTCAAGGTCCGGAGGGCTAGCGGAGCACGTTCGGCCAACTCCGTCGCAAGCTCGGCTAGGACACTCTCAAATGCGTCACCGGGAACGCATTGCGTGATCAATCCCCATTGCTCGGCTTGGGAGGCGGAAATGCGACGCCCGGTCATCATAAACAACTTCGCCCGCGTCATACCGATGAGGCGCAGGGCACGCTGTGTACCCCCGCTGCCGGGGATCATCCCCAGACGAATTTCAGGGAACGAGAACAGCGAGCGGTCAGTCGCAATCCGAAAGTCGCAGGCCAGGGCGAGTTCAAGACCGGCCCCCATGGTATAGCCGTCAATGGCTGCGATCACGGGCTTGCGACAGCGCTCCGGCCAACTCAGCGTATCCCCCCACTCTTCCAGGTCGGCCGGCGCCTGGGCCAGAAATTCAGACAGGTCCCCGCCGGCGCTAAACGCCTTACCGCCCGCACCGCGAATAATGACCACCCGCACCGTGTCGTCCGCATCAAGGCCGTGTAGCAGACCGGGCAGCTCTTTGCGCATGGCCACGGTGATGGTGTTCATCAGCGTCTGCCGGTCGATCCAGATAGTTGCTTCGGTCCCGGTCTTTTCTACGCGGAGGACATCGCTCATTGTTCTTCCTCTTCCCTATTTTTTATCATACCGTCTCATACCCGCCCTCAAGCAGCCGGCGGCGCAGCAATTTTCCCGCCGGGCTCTTGGGTAATCCGGGCACGAACTCATAGCGCCGGGGGCGTTTGAAGTCGGCAAAGTCCGCGGCCCGACGACAGAAGGCGTCCAGGTCTGCCACACTCACCGCCACAAAACTCTCGTCCACCTTCCGTTTGGGGACAACAAAGGCGGTGACCACCTGTCCCCAGCGCTGGTCCGGCAGACCGACGACGCAGACTTCATCAATCTGGGGATGACGAGAGACAACCTCCTCAACCTCAATCGGATAGATATTCTCCCCACCGCTGATGATCATATCATCCACCCGGCCAACGGTAAAAATATCTCCGTCTTCATCCTGGTACACGAGGTCGCCGCTAAAATACCAGCCACCGCGCAGCGCCTTTTCATCCGCCTCGGGCCGCCGCCAATAGCCCTGAAACGCTTCGGGCGACGAGAGACTGACAATCAGCTCACCGGTTTCACCCCGGGGGAGGATATCGTCCGGATCACCCTGACCGTCGCTATCGGCCCGCACGATACGCACCTGGCTGAAGACACCGGCGCGTCCGGCACAGGTCGGTTTCTCCAGGATACGATCACAGATCGTAAACGTATAAATTTCGGTACTCCCCAGATGATTGACAAAAACCTGCGGCTGGAACATATCCGCAACCTGTTGGGTGAGTGTCCCGGACATGGGCGCTCCGGCATAACCCAGCTTGGTGACGCTCGCCGCGGCCTTGGGAGTGAAAGCCGACGCATTGACCAGATCGTGATAGAGCGTCGGCACGAGATAGAGCGCGGTGACCCGCTCACTTTCAATCAGATACGCGGCCGCCTCCGGGCTCCAGTCCGGCAGGCAGATCAGGCAACCGTTCAGCAAGGCCATGACAATCGTCGAGCGGATACCCATGGTGTGATAGAGCGGCATGACTCCGAGGGTGCGGTCGCGGAGGCTGTTCTGGCTCTGAAGGCTGTGCGCGAGGGCCGCACTGTACTCAGCCCGATGCGTGCGCGGCACCCCTTTTGGCCGCCCGGTTGTGCCGGACGTGTACAGCATGATGCTGATATCGGATTCGAAGACCTCAGCCGGCGGAGCCCCAGCGGCTCCATTATCCTCCAGCAACGCAGAAAAAGCGAGGTAATCGGCTGGGGCAGGGTCTCCAACATAAATCCAGGTATGCACGCCCGACAGTGCGGAGCGCGCCGCCTGGGTCGCGGCCAGGCTGGCCTGTTCACATATAACTGCGACCGCTTCCGCGTCCTGGACACAAAAGACGATATCTACGGCCGACCAGCGCCAGTTCAGCGGCGTCGCAATGGCGCCGATCCGCTGACACGCCCAGTATGCGGTCGCATGTTCAAGCCGGTTTTTCAACAAGAACACGACGTGGTCACCGGGGCGAATACCACGCGCCTGTAGGGCGTACGCCACCCGGCGTATACGTGTCTGCCAGGCGTGATAGGTCAGTCGCCGGTCGCCATCGATAATGGCCTCCGCCTCGGGATAGCGCACGGCTGCCAGATCGATGAGGTTGGCTAAGTGCATGCCGGCTCTCCCTCAAGACGAGCCCCCAACTGCTGCCACAGCTTGTCGGGGGTCAGGGGTAATTCGGTGATCTCAAGACCCAGATGGCGGACGGCATCGGCTACTGCATTGGCAATCGCAATCGGCGCGGTCTGAGCGGTACTCTCCCCGACCCCTTTTGCTCCGGTTAGCGCTTGGGGGGTCGGCAGCACGATATGGTCCATCACAATATTGTCCGGCATTTCGCTCACCGTGGGACACAGATAATCCATCAGCGTTCCGGTCAGGAAATCACCCGTCTCGGTGTAGCGCAGTTCCTCGTACAGCGCGCCCGCCAAGCCGTGCAAAAGACCACCGGCAAACTGCCCTTGGGCGATCTGTGGATGCAGGATATTTCCGGCGTCATGCACGGTAATATAGTCGGTCACTCGGATATCGAGCGTCTCTTTGTCGATCTCGACCACAGCTACATCCGCAGTAAACGCATAGACCGCGGAAGAGTTCACCTGATCGTGCTCGTTCGGATAGTCGAGCTCGCTGGCAACGAATGTGCCCTCGACCTGAGCGGCCGTCTCCAGATGCGGCGGCAGCGTTCCGGTTGACCAGTGCAGGCGCGCCGCAACGTCTTTCAAGGACAGACCAAGCTGCGCGTTATCGAGCGACACAATCCGGCCCGCCTGGATACGGAGGCGACTCGCGTCGCTGTCCAGGAAGTAGGCCGCGGCTTGGAGAAGATTCTCTTGCAACTGTCTGGCCGCAACGACAATTGAACTGGCCCCGACTGCGCCAAAACGACTGGAATAACTGCCCGAAGACACCGACCACGGCCTGGAACCGGTGTCCATCCCGGCAATGACCGTCACGTCCGCCGGCGCAATACCCAGGGTCTGAGCAACAATAAACGCCGCTGTCGTTTCCTGTCCCTGCCCGTGGGCCGCGGTCTCCAACTCAACAGTGATACCACCGGTGGCGTCCAAATAGATTCGGGTCGTCTGCGCCGAGCCAACCCGGACGAGGTTGGGACGGCGCTGCGTGGCTTTCTTACTCACATCGATATAACCCATATTCGAGCCCGAGGGGTCTATCGCCACAGCCATACCAATCCCGCGCCACACAGGAGTATCACTCGGAGCCGCAGCTCCCGTAGACTGACGCAGCTGCCAGTAATTGCTCAGTTCCAGCGCCCGCTGTGTGGCACGAGGATAATCTCCGGAGTCGTACAGTCCGCCCGTCACCGTCCGGTAGGGGATATCCTGGGACTGGATAAGATTTTGCAGCCGGACCGTAGCCGGGTCTTTACCAATCTTCAGGGCAAGTTCATCAATCGCACGCTCAATCGGGAAATAGTGCTGTTGGCAGGCATAGCCACGGTTTGGTCCGCTGGGGCAGACATTCGTCATGACCGCCACGGCGTTGACCTCAAGATGCTCGATCTTGTAGGCATTCATAAAATTGCCGATTGGACGGAACAGACAGCCGGGTTCCGGCGCACGAATATACGCCCCCACGTTGTCCATGAGGCGCATCTTGAGGCCGAGTAGTTGGCCATCGTTTCGGGCCGCGACCTCGAGCTCCGTCACGCGATCCGTTCCGGTCGAGCTGGCGCTGAGCGATTCCAGGCGGTCTTCGATCCACTTGACCGGCCGGCCGGCTTTCCGAGACGCCAGCGCCATCAAGGCCATGTAGGGATACAGGGCGATCTTATTCCCAAACGAACCACCGACATCCGGTGGCGTCACCACCCGCAGCTTGCTGAGGGGAACCCGCAGCGACCCGGCCAAAACCGCCAGCATGCTATACGGACCGTGGAAGTTGGCCCAAAAACTGACCTGGGATGCGGACGGATTCCAGCTTGCGATAATCCCGTACGTTTCGAGTGGAAAGGATTGATAGCGAGGAAAAACATAGCGCCGCGAGAACACAACATCCGCCGCGCTGAAGACCGCCGCCACATCACCATAGGTGAGATGACGGTCAATGGCGACATTGGTTTCCAGTTCCTCGTGCAGGATGGGGGCCGAGGGCTGCATGGCCGCCTCAACATCAACGACGGCAGGCAGGGGCTCATACTCCACCTCGATTATATCTCGGGCGTCTTCGGCAACATAGCGGTCGGCAGCCACCACAACGGCGACCGGCTCGCCGACGTAGCGCACTTTGTCGATGGCACAGGAGTAATAGCGCCCCGGCCGTTCGGCAGCCACCGCAAACGGACGGCTCCACTCTTGGACTTCCCGGCCGGTCAGCACGGTTATGACCCCAGACAACGCAAGCGCGGCGCTTGGATCAATGCTGTGGATACGCGCATGCGCATGCGGGCTTCTGACCACTGCGGCGTGGACAAGATTGGGGAGAGGAGTGAGATCGGCAATATACTGAGCCTGAAGATCAAAGAGACGCCGACCTTCTGTTGAGGGCGGGGCGGTAGTGGGTGAATGCTGAGACATGACGCGAAGACAAGCTATGGCATCAGCGTGCTGGAGTTGAATGTGTTTATTCGCTTTGGTCCCGTAATCGCTCGGCCGCTTCCACAATACTCACATAGCCGGTGCAGCGACAGATATGCCCTCCCAGCGTCTCGTGGATATCCCGATCCGTAATCGGCTCCGGCGCGTTCTCCAGGAGATGATACAGACTGAGGGCGAAGCCGGCCGTGCAAAATCCGCACTGCATGGCAAACTGCTCAACAAAAGCCTGTCCGATCGTTTTTCCACGCTCGGTTTGCATGATCCCTTCAAGCGTTGTGATCTCATGGCCGGCCGCCTGCGCGGCCAAACGCAGACAGGAACGAACGGGCAGGCCATCGAGCAGCACCGTACAGGCACCACATACTCCATGTTCACATCCTAGATGCACACTCGTGCAGCCCACCTCTTCACGCAGAAAGTCGGCTAGCGTAGTGCGAACGTCAACCAGCGCTTCCACTGGTGTGCCGTTGACCACGGTCGTCACAATGGTTCGACGTTGAGGCTGCACTTATGCGCTCCCGGCCACGTTCTCTCTTTTCCCGTCCCACATGGCAACCGCATCCAGGTAGGCGCGCTTGGCCATCACCCGAGCGAGCTGCCTCCGATACCCGGCAGAGGCGTGTAGGTCGGCGTGACAGTCGAGCCCGGCGACCGCCGCTGCTGCGACCGCATCGGCTTGGTCGTCAGACAGAGCCTGCTGTGTCAGCACGGCTTCAGCCTGCGCGACCCGGAGCGGTCGATCTTCCACTCCAAACAGGACGACTCGGCCGTTCGCCCGACGGTCCGCCTCCATCTCGGCCAGCACTATTGCCCCGGCCAAGGCAAAATCCCCCGTCCGCCGGGTATACTCCCGCATCCCCCACACCACGTTCTGACGAATGGGGATACGAACTTCGGTCAGCAGTTCGTCGGGCCGGAGATCCGCGTCCAAGGCGCCCTGAAAAAAATCATCCGCTTGGATACGGCGCATTCCTGACGGCCCGGTGACGATCAGTTCCGCCTCCAAGGCACACATGACCGCCGGCAGTTCTGCGGCCGGGTCGGCGTGAGCCAGACTCCCCCCAATTGTTCCCGTGTACCGAATGGGCGGATGGCCGATCAGACGCGTGGCCGCGGCCAAAACAGGAACGGTCTGCCGAATGCGCGCGTCCCGCTCAAGCCGGTGTTGCCGGGTGAGAGCGCCAATATGCAAGTGCTCACCCTCCTGGCGGATATAGCTCAACTCGCCCAGGCCGTTAATGTCCACAACAACACTGGGGGTTATCAGCCGCATATTGAGGAGTGGCATCAGACTCTGCCCCCCGGCGAGAATCTTGGCCTCGTCACCATACTGCACCAGCGCCGCCACCGCCTGTTCTATTGACTCCGGGGCAATATATTCAAAGGGGGCAGGCTTCATGCGTTGTCCTGAACGTATTGTCGGCGAACTCGCGGCTCCCTCTCCGACCTCGCGCGGGACTATACTACGGATAGAATACTCAGTCCAGGAAGCCGTCTCGCCGGGGTTCTCCCGTTGACGCATTCCCGGACAATCCCTATTGATGGACCGGACAGTTTACGATCATTTTTTCTCGAAAGGAGTGTGTATGAGCGGTCAAGAAGGTGGGCTCAACAACGAGCTCAAGCAACAAATCGCAGCTTTCCAAAAGGAGATGCTGCCCAAAATTCCGCCGGCAATTCGTGAGGTACTGGTCCGCACCACAGAGGATCAGGTGAAATCCGGCATCGCAGACAAAGCCCTGAAGGTCGGAGACAAAGCCCCCGACTTTACCCTGCCCAACGCCCATGGCGAGGCGGTGACATTATCCGACCTCCTGGCCAAAGGACCGGCGGTCATTGCCTTTTATCGAGGCGCGTGGTGACCGTACTGCAACCTGCAGTTGCAGGCATATCAAAATCGTCTGGCCGAGATGCAGGCGCAGGGCGCATCCCTGATCGCCATCTCGCCCCAAACCCCGGATAAATCGCTGACGGTTGCCGAAAAGAATGCGCTTCAGTTTGAGGTGCTCAGCGACGCCGGCAATAGCGTCGCACGGCAGTTCGGGCTGGCCTTCCGATTTGTCGATGAGCTTCGGGAGACCTTCGAGAAAATGGGCATCCAACTGCCCGAATACAACGGCGATGACGCCTGGGAGCTGCCGATACCCGGCACCTATGTCATTGACCGGGACGGAACCATTCGGCTGGCCTATATCGATGCAAACTATACCACCCGGCTTGAGCCCGGTGATATTCTTGAGAGTCTGCAAGGGCTGAATTAAACGTCCGCAGGCTGAATGAGAGCTTCACATGCATGTGACCCATCTCTCTTGTTCAGCCTGCGCAGCATCCTACGCACCTCATCAGCTCCATAACTTGTGCACCCAATGCGGCAAGCCGTTATTGGTTCACTACGATCTTGAGCGGGCTGCGGCGGCATTACAGCAAGACCGCCTGCCCGCTCGACCCGCAAGCCTGTGGCGTTATCGAGAGGTGCTGCCTGTTGTCCAGACCGACAATATCGTCAGTCTGGGTGAGGGTTGGACGCCATTACTGCACGCCCGTCGGCTGGGTGAGCAACTCGGCATGCCGCGGCTTCATATCAAAGACGAGTCGTGCAATCCCACGGGATCGTTCAAAGCGCGCGGAATGGCCCTGGCCGTCTCGATGGCCAAAGAACTCGGGGTGAAAAAGCTGGCCGTTCCCTCGGCCGGAAATGCGGCGGGCGCGCTGGCGGCTTATGCTGCGCAGGCCGGACTCGAAGCCTATATCTTCATGCCCAGGGATGTGCCGCTGGCCAATCGGCTTGAATGCGAACGGACAGGAGCCCACATCAGCCTTGTTGACGGCCTGATTACGGATTGCGGAAAGCTCGTCGCCGAACGCAAAGAACAAGAGGGCTGGTTCGATGTCTCGACCCTGAAGGAGCCCTACCGGCTCGAGGGCAAGAAAACGATGGGCTATGAATTGGCAGAACAGTGCGGCTGGTCCCTGCCGGACGTCATTCTGTATCCCACGGGCGGAGGAACGGGATTGATCGGGATGTGGAAGGCGTTTGACGAAATGGAACGGCTCGGTTGGATAGACGCACGCCGGCCCCGCATGGTGAGCGTACAGGCGGCGGGCTGCGCCCCCATTGTACACGCCTTTGCTACTGGCGCGTCGCACGGCGCGGAGATTCCCAGGCCGCACACCCTCGCCTCGGGCTTGCGTGTGCCCGCAGCGATTGGCGATTTCCTGATGCTCGATATTCTGCGCCAAAGCGGTGGCACGGCCGTGAGTGTCAGCGACGAGGAACTGCTGACTGCGGTCGGGGAAATCGGTTCGGCCGAGGGCATCTTTCCCGCACCGGAGGGGGCGGCCTGTCTGCCGGCCCTCAAGCGCCTGCTTCAGCAGGGCGCAGTCAAACACGACGAGCGGGTCGTCTTGTTTAATACCGGCTCGGGGCTGAAGTATCTTGACGTGTTGTCCGCTTAGCTCACGCCGTCACGTTCGAGCGCAGTACGCGGCCGGACAGTGGGCCGGTCTGCTGCCCGTCTGAGAACAGCACCTGGCCGTTCAGGATCGTATGCGCAATGCCCGTCGATTTCTCGATATAGCGCAGCCCTCCACCAGGGAAATCGTGCACCGGTTCCTGTTTGCCGCAGTTGACAGTCTCAGGATCAAAGACCACCAAGTCGGCGATCATACCCGCCGCGACCGTCCCGCGCAGTGGAATGCCAAAGACCTGAGCGGGCACGGACGTCAGCTTACGGATAGCCTCTTCAAGCGACAACATCTGTTTGTCGCGTACCAGCGTTCCGAGCAGATAGGTCGAGTAGCCCGCCTCACAGCGCATATCGGCGTGTGCCCCACCATCGGACAAACCGACCAGTGTATGCGGATGGGTGAGCATGTCTCTATTGACCTCTCCGAACTCGTACAAGAACTGCATGTCCAGATCGTCGTTGAGGGCCAGCTCAAAAAACAGCTCAAGCGGGTCTTTCCCTCGCTCGCGGCTCAGGCTGGCCAGGCTCTTGTCCAGCAGGGGTTGTAACTCCGGCTTGTTGACCGTGAACACGCTCAGCTGCTCCCACTGTCCGGTGAAAATACGCGGCTGTTTCAGCTCTGCACGAAACGCGGCCCGAAAGGCAGGGTCGGCACACATACGCTGCTGCTCGTCCAAGGGTCGGTCGAAGATCGGCTTCCAGCAATCAAAATTGCCAAAGATAAACGGGCGCTTCAGACTAAAGCGAGCACTCTTGTAATGGCACGGTACCTGCCCCAGCGGCAGATAGCCCCGGTCAAACAGTGGCACCACCCGGTTGACGGCCGCCTGCCAAGCGTCGGGGGGTGCTTCCGGCTTTTGCAGCAGCCCTAGCCACGTGACCGGTCGCTCGCTCTGGAGCAGCAAAAAGGTCAACAGGTCATACTCCTCGTCAGACAAGAACCCGGGGCTCCGCGTGAGCGCAATCTCAATACTCCCCCGGCCGAGTTTTTTGAGTACACCAGACAAGGCTTCCAATTCGTCCCGGCTGGCCACTCGACACGGCAGCGGTCGGCCCTGAAACCCCAGGTGCTGGGGGAGGACGGTTGTGGAAAAACCAAATGCGCCAGCGTCCATAGCCGCCTGGAAGAGCCCGCTGAGTTGTCGAATCTCGGACTCCGTTGCCGTCCGCTCCTTGCTCTCCTCTCCGAGCACATACTGACGCAACGGCGAGAGCGGCAGCATCATGCCGACGTTCATGCCCAGCCCACGTAGGCCGATGGCGTTGAGGTATTCGTCAAAGCCCTGCCAGGACCAGTCAACCCCGCGCTGCAGAACTTCCAGGGACATGCCCTCGACGTTGACCAGATCGCCCACAAGGGCTTCCCGGTCGGCAGGCTTGCACGGAGCAAGGCCGACCCCACAGTTGCCCATGATAATAGAAGTCACACCGTGCCAGGACGAACACGTTGCCAGCGGGTCCCAGAGAATCTGGGCGTCGTAATGGGTGTGATGGTCAATAAATCCTGGGCACACGATCAGCCCACCAATATCAATGCTGGTGGTTGCCTCGTGTGACGGGATATTGGCCTCAACCGCCGCAATCCGGTCTCCGCTCAGCGCCACGTCCGCGGCAACCCGCTCCCGTCCGGTGCCATCGATAACGGTTCCCCCTTTGAGTACGACATCGTAGGCCATAAGGCCCTCCTTCTTTTACGGACGAGACGGCCGCTAGGTCGGCGGCCGCTTCTTAATCAAATAGGCATGCGTGCCCTCAAGCACGACCTCATCCCGTTGGTTGGTGATACGGGTTTTGAGGCGCAGGACGCCGACCTTAGTCTTGGGAATGAGTTCGCTGACCTCAAGCTCCGGTCGGATAGTATCGCCAATCAAAACCGGTTTGAGAAACCGGGAAGACTGCTCAAGAAAGACCACCATCGACTCTTCGACCAGCGGCGACAGTTCGGACGCACCCAGCGCACCCATGGACGTGACCAGCAGGCCGTGCGTGACCCGTTTGCCGAAACGCGTAGCCTTGGCGTACTCGTCGTCATAGTGAATCGAATGGTTATCGCCCGTCATGCCGGAGAAGAATAGAAAATGGGCATCGGTCAGGGTCTTGGCCGGCGAGCGAAAAACCTCGCCAACCTCGAAATCTTCAAAGTATTTGGTGGTTTTCATCTATTTCTCATCCAGCACGGCAATCGCATCGATTTCTATGAGCGCTTCCGGGCGCAGCAGCTCTTTGACCACGATCCCGGTTGCCGCGGGAAACCCGTTCGTAAAGAACTCGCGGCGCACCGCGGCGGTCCCGCGATAGCCTTCCTTGGTGGTGATATAGTCTACGGTCTTTACAATATCGTCGAAGCTCGCCCCGGCGGCGTCCAGGATCTTGCCGATCTTCTGAAAGATCTCGCGCGTCTGGGTCACGATATCTCCCGCACCAACAATTTCTCCCTTGGCATTAAACGCGGTCAGGCCGGAAATAAACAGCAGATTCCCCTTGCGCACGGCGGGCGAGAAGGTATAGCGCTGGTCAAATCCCCAGGGATCAACGATTTCAAGTTTCGGCATAGACTAGTCTCTCCTCTCGTCCGTCCTCGATTACGCCGTAGCGGCAGCGTGCAGATGCGGTCCGTCCAATTCAAGCTGCGCGGCAATCTCGGCTAGCGCCTCTTCGGCGCGCCCCCGAAAGTCCTCAGGTGTTTCTCCAGCCTTGATGTGCGGAATAACCACGATGGGAATCTCCGGCATGGCCATGGCTTTGGCCTGGTCTTGAGCCGCCACCAGGAAGGTATCAAACGCCACGACAATGGCACGCACCCCCCGTTTCCACAGTTTCGCGGCGTCGAGCATACAGCCCGACGTACACGACCCTCAGGCACACAGGCCGACAACGGCCTGCTGGGACGCGGCGGCCACCTCGTCCATCAACGCCTCGGGCGAAGGACGAGTAAACACCGGCTTGCTCCAGATCGATGCGGCGCTCACGGACGGCTTCGTCTCCAGGAGTTCCTTGAGACGTTCAAAGAACTTCCCGGCGATCTCGTTGCCAAAGCCATTATTAACCAATCCGACCACGCGGCCCGCGGCGGTATGATCGATTTTCTTCTCCGCGAACGGTCGTCGGACTCCGACGGGACTGAGTACCCGCATATGACACCTCACTGTTGAATTTCCCTGGTCACGGCAAACCCGCCGAGTCCACCCCAGCCCGGACAGATCGCCGCGAAATACGTTTCGCCTCCGGCAACGACAATATGGATATTCCGGGGCCGCTCGGTAATGGGTACCCGGTAGTCGTCATTGTCCTTCTCCACCCAACTCGGCCAGAACTGGTCTGATATTCCCAGAGCATCAACTTCTCGGATATCCTCCAGTCTGGCCCGAGCGTGCTCCCATAGATACACCCGAATCTCGGGCTTGGACCAGCCTTCGCGGTGAAACTGCCGCGCCTGCCAGGGATTCAGCACAACCAGGGTCTCTCCCATGGCCTGGACATTATTACTGCCCAAACCGCTGAGCGAGCTGACCAGGGAGGCCAGCATCTGTTTGACTGTGCCGTAGCATAAGACAGAGTGCGGTGCCTCACAGCTAAACACGGTCACGGCGTTTTTGCCGGCTTCGACGCCGCGCTCCACGTGTAGCGGCTCCCAGGGGTTTGCTTCTTCCTTTTCCGCAATACAAAAACTCCACTTACCGGGATGGGCCTGAGTTGACTTATCCACCTCGCCCGGAACGTTTCCACCCAGATTCCAGAGGATCAAACGGATGGCGCGTCCAATGGTCCCGTTTGCCCGAAAGCCATTACCAAAGACTCCATCGCCCGCGTTGAGCTTGAGTTGTGTCGCAATCGGACCATGGACAATGGTTAAGGGGACACAGCAGTGAGTGGTTGTTTGGACACCGTTCAGGTTGTGCTCGGGCTCCAGCATGGCCTCGACCGCCGCAATGATAACCGGGAAATATTCGGGCCGGCAGCCGGCCATGACGCTGTTAATCGCCAGCTTCTCAATCGTGGCAATACCTTGGGCCGGTGGAATCTCACCCAGTTCCTGTTGTGGCTCACGTCCCGAGGCTGCGATCATGTCCGCAACCAGTTCTTCGGTCGGTGGAACGATGGCCAAACCGTCGGTCCAACCGCGTTCAAAGAACAGTTCGACCGCAGCGTGGTAGTCGTCAACGTCAATCTGCTCGGATGTGAACCGCATTACCCCTCCAGGCCGTCCTCTGATGTCTACACAGCCTGGAGGGACAGCGTCAAGGGTTTACACCTGCCTCGCAACTCAAGCCCTTGGAGAATGCTGTTCAGCCTCTAGCGGAAGCGCCTCTATTTACTCGGATTGTGCTCCAACCAAAACGAAAGTCACCAGAGCTGGCTCTGCTGAACGATTACTCCAGGCATGATTGGTCGCTCGCTGGATGAGGACATCCCCGGCCTGCATGCAAGTTTCACCTTCTTCCATGACTGCCCATATCTCACCTGACAGGACAATGGCATAGTCTACTGAGGCGGTTTTATGCATCATCGGGGTCGAGCTGGTGGAATCGGCGGTATGACCCGCCTCCATGGAGGAAAAGACTTCGCTCGCATCAGTCCGGTCTTGCCATGCCGCATCAGGCGGAAACTCGACGACGCGGCAGATTGTCCCGGTCGGCCGAGGTTCCAGATGCATAGGACGATCAACAGGGTCGGCGTCACCGGACAGGTCAGCAGGCGCAGTTGTCGTCTCCCATAGATCAGTGGCTCGTAGTCCTGGCACTGCTTCGAGATCTAGAATGCTCGTAGCGATGGCATCTTCAGCAATGACCGATTTTCCTTCAGCATTGTGGCCAGTCACAATTCGGCGGATTTGTTTTGGCATCTCTCTCCCCCTCTCGTTCATGCTCGGTGTTATTCTTTTTCTCTACGTTCCAAGCTTTCCCGCATCTCCTGCACAGGACCTACATCAAGGAATGTTTATTTGAGTTCCTGATCTTGTAGCTGATAGGCCACCTCTTCAATAGGTCCAAATGGCATTGCCGTATCTACCCGTACCCATCTCTATTGTCCCTTTTACTCACACAGCTTCCCAATCGCCCGCTAGGTTTTCCATACCAGCGGAGATGCTGTCAATTACCGGGCGAATCCCTAAAGTCCCTTCACAGCCTGCTTCGGTGGAATCTCTTCTGCATTCTCGGCTTGCCCAGCCGGCTGAACCGATACTCCTTCAGGCATATGAATCGTGGAGGTTGGGAAGGCGGATTGGGCACCGTGGGATTCGATAATCCCCAGGATTTTCAGCAGTACGTCCTGCTTGACCTTATGGTAGTGGGTCCAGCTTGTCGTCTTGGTGAACGTGTAGACAAAGAAATCCAAGGACGACGGAGCAAAAGTATTGAAATTGACCATCAGGATTCGCGAAGTATCGATCTCGGGGTGGGAACGCAGCATCTGCTCAACCGCCTGGACAATGGGCTCCATTTTGTTAGCGTCGTCATAGCGGATACCGATCGTCTCGTAGATGCGCCGGTTCAACATCCGTGAGGGATTCTCTACCGCGATCGTGGCAAAGGTCGCGTTCGGGACGTATAACGGCCGCTTATCAAAGGTGCGGATGCGTGTCAGTCGCCAGCCGATCTGCTCAACGTCCCCCTCAATCTCGCGATCCGGAGAGCGGATCCAATCGCCCACCGCAAACGGACGGTCAAGATAGAGCATCAGGCCCCCGAAAAAATTGGCCAATAAGTCCTTGGCGGCAAAGCCGATGGCAAGGCCGCCAATGCCACCAAACGCCAGCACTCCGGCGACGCTCACCCCCAGCGTCTGCAAGAGCACTAAGGTCGCGATAACCGTCACCGTCAGACGCAGCAGCTTGGCAACGGCATCCATGGTGGTGCGATCGTAGGCTTCTTCTGTGTCCTCATATTTGGCGATAATCGCCTCTTCTCCCTCTCTGATGAGGCGGATCAAAAACCAGGCAAAGAGAAGCACGACTCCCAGCAGGCGCACAGGGTCAAGCGCCGGAAAAAGCGCGAGTTCGGCATGCTGCCGGACAGTATCGAGGGCCAGGCTCAGACCGATAAAAAGCACCAGAAAAGCCAGTGGTCTTTGCAGCGCCGTAACAAACGCATCGTCCCAATAGGCATGCGAGTCCAGGGCTTTGTGATGCAGACGATTGAGGAGCCGCCGCAAAATAAAATGCAACACGAGGGTGAGGAAAACAATGACAACAATCTGGACCAGCCACGAGGTGAGCCAATCGGGCTTGTCAGCGAAAAAGCGTGAGAGTTCCATACCTGCCTCTGTCCGGTGTGTGAATGACGGGTCTCAACGCATGATAACCAGCCAGCGCGCACTCCAGTATATACAGAAAAGCGCCAACGCCTGGACTACATGGTAAAGGGCATTATAGCTCAAATACACAGGGTGAAAGCTCCACCGCGCTTGCTGTACTCCCGCGGCAACCAGGGTCAGGACAAGTCCGAGCAGGCCGATCAGGACCGCCGACTCACGCCCCTGTCGATACACCAGACCATAGACAACCAACAGGAAAAGCGTAGCTGGCAGATAGTATAAAACAGCGACCAGAAAATCACGTGTGACGAACAGCACGACTCCGCAATAGAGGACGAAGAGCGCAATAGCGCCGGACTGAATCCAGGCGGCTACGCTGTCCGAGCAATAGAGCCGCGCGCCGATAATCCAGCCGCACAGCGCGGTGACCCCAATCGCGATGAGGGTCGCTCCCCACAGGACGCTATGGCCGAAGGTATCCGCGTTGGAGAAGTAGCCGTGCACCGTTCCGCCACTGAAGGCAGCTACACCGATTGAGGCAAAAAAGACGGCAAACCAGAGGCGTAGCGGGTTGTCCGTTTGACCATGGACGAGCAGCCAATAGACAAACAGCCCACACTCCAGCGTGAGAGCGTAATCGGTCAGGGTGACATCCGGTTCGTTCATGATCGTCGTCTTACTGCTACTCCTTGTTCTGGCGTGGTCTTTCCGTTACCACACTGACGAAAAGGATTGAATACAAAAAGGAGGGCAGTATGAAATATGGCATTCAACTCGGCGGTGGCGCGTCCGTGTCCCAGCGCGACTCCCTCAAAAAACTCGCCGCGGCCGCAGAAGAGCTGGGCTTTGATTCGCTCCTGATCGGCGACCATATTGTCATTCCCAAACAGATTAGCTCTCCCTGGCCCTATGATGAATATGTGGGCGGCAAGACGCCGTATGCGGTCTACACCGAAATGGTCTGGCTGGACCCGTTCGACACCATGGCTTTTCTGGCGGCGATTACGGAGCGGGTCCGCCTCGGGATTAGCGTCGTGATTGTGCCGTATCGGCACCCTTTTGATGTTGCGCGTCGCGTGGCCACCATTGATGTGCTGTCCGGCGGACGCTTTATCATGGGCATTGGGGTCGGCTGGTTGGAAGACGAATTCCGTCTGCTGAACATTCCCTTTACCGAGCGGGGTGCCCGTACGCGTGAATATATTGCCATGATGCAGGCCCTGTGGACGCAGGACTCGCCCCGTTTTTCTGGAAAATTCGTCGAGTTGCAGGAAGATGTCAACGTCTTGCCCCGCCCGCTCCAAAAGCCCCATCCGCCCATCTGGGTTGGGGGAGAATCCAAGCCGGCGTTAAGGCGCGTGGCCGCTTTCGGCAATGGCTGGCACTGTGGCCTGGTCCTGCCCGAGCGGATTCCCGGCCTGCTGGATCAAATCAAGGGTCTTATGGACGAGGCCGGTCGCGATTTTAACGAATTGGAAATTACCGCGCTGGCCCTCTCCAATAGAGCTGGCGACAAAGAGCTTGACGCGTACCGCACCGCCGGCGTTGACGTGCTCTATATGCTGCCGCTGAGCGCCGAGACCGATGCCGTTATTGAGGAAATGCGCGCTTTTGCCCAGCGAATGAAAAAATCGAATTAAGCGGTCTGCGGCTCCCGGGCCTGGGTGACCCCGATCATACTGTCTCGGGTGACCAGCCCGGCGAGTGCCTCCTCGCTCATGCCCTCGGTTCCGACCGGCCGTTGAGGGATCACCAGGTAGCGCATATCGGCCGTGCTGTCGTACACACGAACCTCGATATCCGGCGCGAGTTCCAAGCCAAACTCCTTGAGGACGGTCCGTGGCTCTTTCACCACCCGGGCTCGATAATTGAGACTTTTATACCAGTCGGGCGGCACACCGAGGAGAGAACGGGGATAACAGGAGCACAGGGTACACACCACGACATTATGAATAGTCGGCGTGTTCTCCACCGCCACCAGTGTACTCCAGGTGTCCACGTCAATACCCAGTGTGGCAATCGCCGCCTTGGCGTCGGCAAGCAGGTGTTGCTTAAAGTGCGGATCAACCCAGGCGCGCGCAATCACCCGCGCTCCGACTGCTGGCGAACGGGCATCCATGTCTTCGACCGCCCGCCGCACGTCATCCGCGCGCAATAGTCCCTTTTCGATCAGCAGGGCCTGAACAGCTTCCACCCGCTGCTCGTAATAGATCAGATCGACATCCTCTTCGAGCGACAGGTGGGGGTCGGGCGCGTCGTGTTCGTGCATCACTTACTCCTCGGGAGCTGGCTCCAGCCAGTGCTCATAGATATCGATCAATAGCCGGTCGTTCTGACAGAAAGGGGTAGACGCGGTGGATTCATCGTGTGCCCAGATATGGGTTTGATCAAAGCGGACTAAATATAGCGTTTGCTTGGGGCGTCCGTCCCCACCATACGCCAGCGTCTCGGGATTGCGGAACGCGCCGTGAACCGTCTCGATGATGCCGATTTTTCCTTGAATATAGGTTGGCGTCCGGTAATGGCCAGATGGAGTAGCGACTCGGATACGTACCCGGTCTCCGGGCTGATACTGCATCGTCACTGCCTGTTCCTAATAAGCTGACAGCCCACCGTCAACCGGCACGACCGCACCGGTCATCATGCGGGCTTCGTCCGAGGCCAGAAAGAGGGCCACCCGGGCAATATCTTCAGGCTCACCCACAGAGAACGGATACTTCTTCAGTTGGGATTCCAGGTTGACGACACCGGACTGGCCAGCCGCCTGCGGCCTGTCTACGCCCAGGCGTTGCCGCACCCGGTCGGTCATAATCACCCCCGGACAGATCACATTGGCACGAATCTTGTCCTTGGCATACGTCCCGGCGAGCACCTGGGTAAAAGCAATAACGCCACCCTTGGCCGCAGTGTAGACATGCAGCGGGAACGACCCCTGTAAAGCGACGACGGAGGACATATTGACAATCGCGCCACCACCGGCCTTGACGAGTTCGGGAATTCCGTGCCGGCAGCACAGAAACGGGCCGAGCAAATCGAGCGACTGGGTATGCTGCCAGACCGACATATCCACCTCAGTCACCGTCGTGTCTTCTGCAATTGACCCGCCCGCACAGTTGTACAGAATGTCGAGCCTGGCATAGCGCGCCACCGTTTGGTCGATAGCGTTTTTCACACTCTCCTCTTTGGTGACATCGGTTTCTATGAACACCGCCTCTCCACCAGCGTCACGGACCAGGCGTTCGGTTTCACGGCCGAGTTCGGGCTTGAGTTCGGCAATGGCGACCTTCGCCCCCTCTTGGGTAAAAATCCGGGCGGCAGAGCGGGCAATGCCCGAACCCGCCCCGGTAATGAATGCGACCTTGCCATCAAGGCGTCCCATCTCTTCCTCCTTTCAAGTCGGACTTCACTCGCTTGTTTCGACCTTCCGCTGCTCCACGATCTGTTCCGCCTTGCAGTCAATTTCAGCCTTGGTGAGAACGTTCTTTTCAATCAGGAGGGTTTCAATCGCGCTGATCCAGCGTTCGTAATAACTCATGGTTTCATACGCCTCGGGCGGCAGACTTTCGATCGCCCGCCGTAGCTCATCGACCCGGATGACGCGCCGATCCGCACTACTCAACAGCACGAGGAGTGCATCGGTCCGTTTCTCCCAGAACGACAGTTCATGTTCCGCCTTGTTGATCGGTCCGGCATCAGGCCAGCCTCCACGATCATGTACACCCGGCATACGATCATCCTTCCTTTTTTTGGGCGGGTCTTTGTACTCTTCTGCCTCAAAAGCCATGCAAATGGAAGCGCTGAAGCGGAGTTTGTCTTCCCTCCGGGGCTCGGTTATAGTCGGCCCCATGCTGAAAGCCGGTGATATCACCATTCACTTTTTGAACGACGGATTGTGGTGGGATGACGGCGGTGCGCAGTTCGGTATTGTCCCGCGTGAGATCTGGCAACGGGAGAAGCAACCCAACGAACGCGGGCGCATTACCATGAGTCTGACCTGTCCACTGATTGTGACTCGGAGTGAGCTCATCGTCGTTGATACCGGCATCGGGAATCGGCTGAGTGCACGTGAGCAACAATTTTTTACACCCCGGCGTGGAAGCGGTCTGGCCGGCCAGCTTCGTGCCCTCGGCTATGCCCGAGAAGACGTGACCCACGTCGTGCTGAGCCATCTCCATTTTGATCATCTGGGTGGCGTTATTGATAAAGCGGACGACGGCACGATCACGCCGGCTTTTCCCAACGCCCGTGTGGTTCTGCAACGGGCGGAGTGGAAGTTGGCAACCCATCCGCCGGACGAACGTCTTGCCGCGGCCTACCGACACGCCCCGGAATGCCTGGAGCCGCTTGCGAACATTAACCTCATTGACGGCGACACGACACTAACCGACCACGTTCGCACAACCGTATCAGGCGGCCATACCAGCCCGCACCAGTGCGTCATTATTGAAACCGACGGAACCGGCCTGATTCATTTCGCCGATATTGTGCCGACGACCGCACACCTGCGTCTCGCCTGGAACGCCGCGTATGACACTGACCCGTTAGTAACGATTGCCGCGAAAAAACGGCTCTACGTCGAGGCCAGACAGAAGAATTTATGGGTTTCGTTTTCTCACGACGACGTGGTCGCCGCCGGACGTTTTTCGGACGAAGCAGGAAAAACGCCAACGCTGGCGGAGACGATTCCCATCACCCCTCCCAGCGGAGTATAGACCGCCTATTCAACCGAGAGCTCGACGCGGCGATTTACGGCCCTGCCTTCCGGGTTGTCCGAGCCATCATCTCTAGCATTGGGAGCAAGAGGGTCGATCTCTCCTCGCCCCACGACTCGGAGACGGTCGGCGGCAATACCACTCGCTACCAGATAGTCTCGGACCGCTTCCGCCCGAGCGCGGGAGAGTCTCAGGTTAAATGACTCGGAGCCAACCGCATCAGCGTAGCCTTCAATCAGGACGGAGAGCGTCGGATTATCGTTGAGAATACGAACCGTCTCATTCAGTTCCGACAGGAATTCCGGCCGAATCGTTCGGTCGTTAAAAGCGAAAGGAATTCCCCGCAGGCCGACATCTTTCGGAGCTGTTTCCTCCTTTGGGATTGCTTCGGTCCTTTTTACAGAAGACGGTGGGGGTAAGGGAGGCTGGGCCGGCTGCGCGTCCGCCTCTTGCTCATATGCCTCCTGCTCGCCCATCGTCTCTGACATACGGATCTGCTCGCCAGGGTCGTCTTCACCGTCATAGAGCAGAATCCCTATCGCGCCAACAAGCAGCACTATCCCAACGAGAGCAGATACGCGCCAATACGTGAGAATGAAAGCGGGAGAGAAACCGGCGAACAGACCAATCCAGTACGGCACCAGGAAAGACCAGTTGGGAGCAAGGACGGCCAGCATTCCACCGGTGACTATGGTTCCGAAGAGGGCGGCCAGAAACTTCTGCGGAGCGCGAAAGGATGTGGAACGAACGACTTTCAGACGACGATTGGGGCGTTTATGAATTCCTTGGAGGGATCGAGCAGCCCTCGCCATCCAGCGGATATTCAGTTGCGACCAGACTTGGCCGTGGATCATGCCCCACACGAACCCGCACAGAACAGCAGCAAGCCCAATAAGCACGCCAGTACTATAGCGTCTCCATGCTTAAACGCTAGGGTGAGGCTCGTACTGCTCCCCTCTCAACAGGTCGTTGAGCCGTCAAGACGGGATACCGCCGCTCAGACGAACTCCACTTGTTGAGACGCGTGCCAACGCGATAGGCTTGGACGTTTCGAGCACCGAACAGGTGTGTTGGGCTACAGTGCAGCATATCGTATGGATACACCTTCCTTAACTCCCGCTTCAGACCGAAAACCGCGTGTCTTTTACGGGTGGTGGTTGGTCGCACTCAGCGGCTTCATCATGATGCTGGCCCATGTCCCACTGTTTCACGCTATGGGCGTGTGGGCCGTTGCCCTGGAACGAGAGTTTGGCTGGAGTCGGACCCAGCTCGGTTTGGCCCTGACGTTTACCCGCATTGAGGGCGGCCTGATGGGCCCGGTCGAGGGGTATCTGACCGATCGCCTCGGTACGCGCCGTATGGTCCTCATGGGTCTCTTTTTTCTTGCCACCGGGTTCCTGTTGTTGAGTCAAGTTGACGGCCTGTGGATGTTTTACACCGCCTATGTCGTCATGGCTGTCGGACAGGGGTTTGGTGGCTGGCTGCCAATCATGACGATGCTGAACCACTGGTTTGTCCGACGCCGGGCGAGCGCGGTCGGCTGGGCCAATGTCGGCAGTCGCTTGGGGGCATTATTTCTCGTCCCGGCAATTGCCTGGGCCATTGATCCCGACTACGACCGTCTCGGCTGGCGGATGACCGCCCTGCTGCTGGCGGTCTTCACCGTTGTTGTTGCGGTCCCGCTTGCACGGTTCATCCGCGACCGACCGCAGGACTATGACCTGCTGCCCGATGGCGGGCCGATACGACAAACAGACGAAACCCGAAGCGCACAAAGTTCAACGGTCTCCCAACCTATCAGCCCCATCTCTAGTCCCGACCTGACCGCCGCTCAGGCGCTCAGGACACCCGCCTTTTGGCTCATCTCCTTTGGCCACGGTTTTACCTCCATGGTGCTCTTGGCCATTATGGCCCACCTGGGACTGCTGATGGAGGATGCGGGCTTTTCGGTTCAGACAACGGCTTGGCTGGTGTCTGTGTACACCGCTATTTCCATGGTTTTTCAGCTCGTGGGCGGCTATGTCGGCGATCGTATGCCCAAACGCATCGCCCTGTTTATCTTCTCTTCTCTCCAGGCGGCTGGCGTGGTCGTGCTGACGTTCTCGACTTCGACTCCTATGCTCATCTTCTTCGCCGTCCTCTTTGGCATAGGGTTCGGTGGACGGAATCCGCTCACGGTGGCGATTCGGGGCGACTATTTTGGTCAAACATCCTTTGGCAAGATTCTCGGACTGTCCACTGTCCCGATGAACATCCTCATGCTTGTCGCGCCGCCCTTTGCCGGCTGGATGCGTGACATCCGTGGGGATTATACCCTGGCTTTTTGGGTCTTGGCGGCGTGCAGTTTCCTGGGTGGTCTCTGCTTTCTGTTTGCCAAGAATCCCAGACTAGCACCCTCACCACCCGCCCGATAAGAATTGACAGGTCTATTCACGTCCTCCTAGAATACGAGCTCCGGGAGTCTTCCGTATAATCAGCTCTCGCGAAGACTCCGAGGAAGGACCCATTATGAATACGCCCATCACCCTGCTCACGCTGTCTCACCAGTACGGCAGCGGGGGAAGCCTGATTGCCCGCGACCTTGGCCAACGACTCAACTGGAAAGTCTGGGACAAGGAAATTGTCCAAACCATTGCGTCCCAACAACATGTTTCTGAGGATTATATTGAAACGAAAGACGAGCGCGTGGGCTCGTTTATCGAACGCGTCGTTGAATCGTTTGGCGTCGGTGGTTTTGAGAGCGCGTATAACATCCCGCCGCCGTTGCGTCTCAAAGACAGCCAACTCGCGCGCCTCACTCGCAAGCTGATTGAAGAGGTCGCGCAGGAGGGCAGCGCCATTGTTGTCGGACGTGGGGGAAACTGCATTCTGGCCAACAGGCCAAAGACCCTCCACGTTTTTGTTTTTGCCTCGCTCGACGCTCGCATTGAGCGCGTAATGAACGTGGAGGGCCTCACCACAGACGAGGCCAAGCGACGCATTACCGGAATGGATAAACTGCGGACAGATTATGTCCACAAGTTCTACCAGGCGGACTGGCGCGACGCAGACGGGTATAATCTCCAACTCGACTCAAGCGTGTGGGGTGAGACGGGAACCGCGGATTTCATTCTTCAAGCTTTGGAGCACCACGCCGAGCCTATCCAGAGCTGAGGCAGGAGTATCAGCATGACACCCATGACTCCGATCATTGCCAATATCCAATTTCCTTTTAGTTTGATGAATGCCGCTGGTGCGTTATCTACCACGCGAGCAGAGTTGCTCGCCCACTCCCACTCGGAAAGCGGTGCGGTTGTCACAAAGTCGATTACGCCGACGTCGTTTCTTGATCCTGGAGCGCAATGCGGCCTGGAAAACCCCGGTACCGACTATTATGTTGAGGTTATTCCAGAACTGCGTCAGTGGGACAAGCCGGTAATTGCCAGCGTTGCCGGTCTCACAATCGAAGAGTTCGTTCAGGTTGCTCAGACACTGACGCAAGCCGGTGCGGACCTTATTGAGATCAATCTGAACGATCCGCATGTGCATACCCACGTGAATCCATTTCAGTCTGTCGAACGCTTGGACGAGGTCGTTTCAGCGCTCCGCAGACAGCTTGCCGCTCCGCTTGCCATCAAGCTCCCGGCTACGGTTCCACTCACACTTTCAGAGGTCGCACACACCTTGGTCCGGAACGATATTCCCGTTGTCATGTGTCACAATACCAGCGCGAATGGCGATCCGTCTCAAGCCCAGGCCGTTCTTGAGGCGACGGAGGGGAAACTCGATGTTATCGGCGTGGGTGGCGTATCAACCGGCGCGCAAGCGCTCGCTATTCTCCAACAGGGCGTGAAGGCCATTCAAATCGGCTCGGCGGTCGTCAAGGAAGGCGTTGGGGTATTCGCGCGACTGAAACACGAACTGGGAGAGTTAATAGGGACGGATACAACAAAGCTGGCATCCTAGAGCCGCTTGAGAAAATTCCGGGTTCGTGGGGAATCCTCTTCATCCGGCATGTCCTGTAACTGCTCCGCCAGTTTCCGCATATCCTCTACGGTATCCACATCGTACCAGCGTGGGATCAGGCGTATATTCAGGTTATGCAAGTGCGCCTGTCTCAAGGTCTGCTGCATGACCTTCTCCGTACTCCACTCGATATGCTCAAATAGTGCCGGTAGCCCTGCCCGTCCAGCCTGCGCACCGATACAGTAATAGCCACCGTCACGACTCGGTCCGAGGACGGCATCACAGCCCGGATTCTTCAGCAGGTCGAAGGCCGAACGGAGATAGGCGAGCGGCACGGAGGGAATATCACTCCCCATGATCGCCACCCGCGTCGCTTCTTTCTCGAACAGATCAACAAAGATATTCAGCTCACGCTCACCAAGATCGTTGCCCCGCTGCGGCAGGTAGCGGACGGAGGCAGGCAGTAGCGTACGAAAGCGGGGCTCGCTATCAGCCGGGGTAAAGGCGACCCAGACCTGAACCTCTTCGATCCGGGACACTCGTTCAACCGTATCAAGGAGAAAGCAACGCGCCAGTTCCGCGGCCTGGTCGGGCTGGAGCGGCGGGCAGAGGCGTGTCTTGACCTGTCCGGGCAGCGGCCATTTGACAAAGATCACCAGCGCGTTGGCAGCCATGCTGGGGTGTGTAGCGTGGATTAGTGTGGAGGGCAAACATGCTTGCCGCAGGGAGATATTTCGAGCAGGCTTCAGGGCGGGCGGGTCTTATGCCCGCCCCAGTCCGGTGAGCAGGCGCTCCAGTATGCCAACCATTTCCCGCCGGGCGGTGGCTCTATCGGCCGCATGGGCAATGTGGAGTCCCGCTTCGAAGCACATCGCCCAGACCAGACGCAGAAACAGGTCAAGCGGCTGCGGTGCGATCACCCCCTCGTCCATGAACGGCTCGAACACCTGCCGCAGGAGCCGCAGGGCGGAGTCGGGTTCCTGGACCACATTCCGGCTCAGGACTGCCGGACCATCCACAAAGAGAATCCGCTGCACGCTCGAGTCTGCGGCGGTGTCAATAAAGGCGTGGCACACCGTGCGCATGATCTGCTGTCGCGAAGCGCCCTCGGCCACCTGGATGCGCTCGCTGATAGCGTGGGCCAAGGCGGCGCGCTGCTCCTGATAGACCGCTTCGAAGAGCGCGGCCTTGTTGCGAAAATGATGGTATAGCGTCCCTCTGCTTACCCCCATGCTACGGACAATCTCTTCGGTCGAGGTCGCTTCATACCCCCGCGCGGCAAATAATTCCCGGGCAGCGTCGAGTAAAGCCCTGCGCTGCCTTTGAGCCTGCTCGGCTTTTGAGATCATGGCTGACAAAAATCCCTCCTCCTCTCCCCTAAGCGAGGAAAACTCTCCCTGGAACCAGGGGCATCAAATTCCTTACACAAACGCTTTTTATGCAACTGCATACACAATCCCGCTGCCCCTGTCCCCAGCAAAATTACGGGGATGGCCACAAAAATTTCGGACACGAAGCTATACGTCGGGAGGAGGCAACTCAGCGATACGGTGGGCAGATCAACGCGAGGAGGAGATAAGCAACCAGAGGAGAGGGAGCCGCTCCCAGAGAGCCACGCGCGTTCAGGCGAACTCAGCGAGCGACAGCACCAGCCGCACCAGGTCCGCCTGCCGGGAGAGGCCCTGCTTGTAGTAGATCTGCCGGAGGTGCCAATGGATGGAGCGTTCCTGCCGTCCCGTCGCCTCGGCAATCTCGCGTACAGTCTTGCCTTCAGCCAACCAGACCGCTATGTGGCTCTCCGCCGGGGTGAGACCCAGGGTATCGGCCACCAGACTGGGATCGATACGGGATTGTCGCCCCGGCTCGACAAGGAGCACAAGCGTAGCGACACGTCGTGCTCCGAAGTCCATCTGCGGAGCGACCACGGGTTTGAGGTGTACCACGAACGGCGGCAACATGGTCGCCCGGTGGAGCAGCATCGACCCACCAACGGCGACGGCACTGGAGGTCGGTAGTGCGGCGGCCACTAGCCGCTCAAGACGGACGTAGTCGGCTGGTACGCGAGCGCGCAGCACCCCACCGCGGTCCGTTATCCCGTCGCCATACCGCAGAATGGTACGAGCGCGGTCGTTCGCTGCTACGATCTGGCCACGCCGGTCCAGGTGAATGACCCCAATCCGAGGGTTGTCAAAGAGCTCGGTCACGGACGCATCCAGCGCACCGGCGCCGGCTAGCGCCTGCCGAATGCGGACAAATTGTCGAATGTGAGGCAGCAGCCCTTTGAGCAGCATGAGCTGTGGAAATCCCCAGCCATCCGGGGCAACGGGGTCAGCGCTGACCCAGGCGATATGGGAGCCATCCGGCTCGGCCAGGCGCACATTCAGGCCATCCTGGCCGCTGGCCCGAGACAATAGCTCGTTGTAGGTGGGCGAGGTTTTCAGCTCCTGTTCGGTGTACAGGTCGACGGTGCGCACCACGCGACTGTCAGGCAGTTGCCGGAAACGCGGTACGCTTTCGTCTATGGGGTGGTAGATGTCGAGGTACTCACGCTCCAGGTCTTCGTGACGCTCCCCCCGGTAGTAGAGCCCAGCGGAAATGATCTGGACATCGTCCTTCGGACCTTCGCCGACTCCCAGAGCATTGCCCTGCAGGCCGCAGGCTTCATCGATCAGGGCGGAGGTAGCGGGCCAGTGAGCGTCGTTGAGCATGGCGTCGTATAACGACGCCAGGATGCGCTCGAAGGTGTCTTGGTCGCTCATGACGCCGCCTCCTGCGGCCATACCGGGATGAGTAGAACGGGGACGCTCACGATACACGCGGCGCACCATCCCAAGCCGTGGGCTGAACGCTGCCACCCACTTCCTACCTGATTGTGTGTCATCCGCCTCTCCTAACGCCTCGATTACGAGGAGACCGTATAGAGAACATCAATCATTGGTGTCTTACTCATGATACAACACAGAAAATATAGGGTAAGTATAGAAAACCGAACCTCTCATTTCCCCCGTAATTTTACGGGGATCGCCCCGAAAAGATGGGTACGCCGCCTGTGCGCAGATGAAGGCAACCAGGCGGCGCGGCAGAATCGAAGAGGGACGGGGTGGCCCTGCCCCGCGTGCTTTCGCTTGACACTCTCCGAGCCCCTCAGTATCGTTTCGTCCACATGAGCGCTGCCGAGGAAATCGTTGCCATTGTTGATGAGAACAACACTGTTGTGGGCTCCGCACCGCGGAAGGAAATGCGCGCCAAAGCCCTGCCCCATCGGGCC
Organism: uncultured Binatia bacterium (SeqCode); assembly: GCA_965243855.1. Classification (GTDB taxonomy): domain Bacteria; phylum Desulfobacterota; class Binatia; order Bin18; family Bin18; genus Bin18. Next base: position 3,140,683 of record CBDEWE010000003.1, read on the forward strand.
ACATATGTGCTGGTCTTTAACTCGCGCGGCCACCTCTACGTTCAGAAACGGACCCTGACCAAGGATGTCTTTCCCGGTTATTACGACCCAGCTGCGGGTGGGATCGTGCTGGCGGGCGAAGAATACGAGCAGGGCGCTCTCCGCGAGATTGAAGAAGAGATGGGCATCCGAGGCGTACCCCTGACACCTCTTTTTTGGTTTTATCATCGTGAGACACACAACCGGGTGTGGGGTGCGGCCTTCTCGTGCGTGTACGATGGTGAAATCGTCCTGCAGGAAGAAGAAGTCGAGAGCGGCGCGTTTATGGCCGCGCCTGATATTCTGCACCTGGCCCAGACCGAGCCGTTCACACCGGATGGCCTGTACGTGTTGCAGCGCTATCTGACTGAGTGTCAGACCCAGGACGGAGCATGAAATTCGGACTGATTTTCACCCTCCAGGACCCGCCCCACGGGGAGTCCCTGTCCCGGCTCTACGACGAGGTGTTTGCCCAGGCGGTCCTGGCCGAGGAGGCCGGCTTTGAGCTGTTTCTCCTGCCGGAACATCACCAGATGCCGGACGGTTATATGCCTGCTCCCCTCACCTTTGCCGCGGCGCTGGCAGCGCATACCAAGCGCGCACAGATTGGCACGGGCATCCTCCAGCTCCCGCTGTATCACCCGCTGCATATTGCCGAGCAAATTGCCGTGATCGACACGATTGCTAAAGGGCGCTTTATCCTTGGTGCGGGCTTGGGTCTGGTCGAGCACGAATTCAACGCCTTTGAGATCCCGCTGTCTGCCGCGGCAACGCGCTTTACCGAATCGGTCGAGATTCTCAGACGGGCGTGGAGCGGCCGGACGTTTTCTCATCACGGCCAGCATTTCAATTTTGACGATGTCACCATCACCCCCCGGCCCGTACGTCAGCCGCCGATCTGGATTGGCGCCATGTCAACGATTACGCTCACACGCGCCGGCCGGATTGGCGATGGGTGGCTGTCGGACCCGCTCCACAACTTCGATGTGATGCGGGCCTGGTCCGAGATGTACCGGGCTGCGGCGCGGCAGGCGGGGAATCCACGGGTGGAAATTGCCCTGCTGCGGAATGCCTGGGTCGGCGACAGCCGGGCCGAGCTTGAGCAAACCTGGTGGCCGCACGTCAAGGACTATCACCTCTTCTACCTGCGGCTGGGCTTTTTCGCCTCGGGCCGCTTTAATGCCAAGTGGGAGCCCTGGGTGAAAGAAATCACGGCGGACGCCGAATGGACATGCGAGCGGGTCGCACCGAACCGGTTGATCTACGGCACGCCAGAGCAGGTCGTGGCCGAACTCAAACGCTACGAGCACGCAACCGGGTGCCAGTATATGATTCTCATGCTACGCTGTCCGAGCGGTCCCAGCCACGCAGAGACCATGCGGTGTATTGAGCGGTTCGGTACGGATGTCTTGCCGCATTTTGCATAGGGGAGAGAAATATACCATGCCAAACGGACACGGATTCATTGACAGCGATGCCCATATTATCGAACCCGAAGACATGTTCGAGAAATATCTGGATGCCAGATATCGCTCAGCCATGCCCACGGCGTGGGCCAATTACCGGGGGGAACCGCTCGGCTTCGGCTTTGAGGTCAGGATTCCCAACCCGGATGGAGGCGAATATCTGATGCCGTTCGGGCGCGACCCGCTGCGGGACCCCGCCCAGGCCGACGGCAAACCACATAGCGGAGCGCAGGAAGCTGGCGAGCGCGTTTTTCTACCGGGGAATGACGAAGCCTATGCCCAATACGCCAAGCAGGACTTCCCACCCGAGATCTACCCGGAGGTCATGCAGCGGGTCGGCATCGACTATATGGTCGTCTATCCCACCAACGGTCTCCTCTCGGTAACGGTTCCAAATCTAGCGGCCGATACGGCTGCGGCCTATCGTCGGGCGTATAACAACTGGCTGGCCGACTTTTGCGCGGCTGCCGGGGGACGGGTGTTCGGTGCCGCTTCCATCGACCTGCGCGATGCGCGGGAGGCCGCCCGGGAAGTCCGCCGATGCGTCACGGAGTTTCACTTCAAGGCGGTTCATATTAACCCCGTTCCGGTGTGTGAGCATCGCTTATATGACGAGTTTTATGAGCCGCTGTGGGAGACACTTGAGGAACTGGACGTACCGCTCGCCGTTCATACCGGAAACGGTACAGCCGCAGATGAGATGCTGTACTATTACCTCCCCCGATTACGCTCCGCACAGACCACCGTGGCCTTTACGATTGGGAATATGCTGGCCAGCACCGCCCTGATCATGGGTGGGGTGCTGGAACGTCACCCTCGGCTGCGCGTCGTGCATCTGGAGTCGGGCGCAGGCTGGGCCGCGTTTTGGCTTGACCGCTTGGGCGCCGGCGTACAGGGCGGCTTTCGCGGCCTCGCCATTGAGGGGCTCAGCATGCCGCCGGTCGAGTATTTCAAACGCCAGTGCTATATCTCGGCTGACCCCGACGATCCCGGTATTCGGCAAGTCATTGACGCCATCGGAGATAATAATATCGTCACCGCGACCGACTTCGCCCATCCCGAGGGCCGGCAGTACGCCTGGGCGGTCAAGGAGCTGATGGCCTTGCCGGGCGTGTCAGATGACAGTAAGCGCAAGATCATGTGGGATAACGCTTTGCGGCTGTATCCCATCCAGCCTGACGCATAAGGAGGACGATCATGGGCGAACTCACGCGGCTATCCGCAACCGCGGCGGCAAAAGACTTGACCAGTGCCATTGAGCGTGATGGCGCGGCTATCGTTGAAAATCTCATCGATGAGAGCCAGGTGCAGGCGACCCTCGATGATTTGATGCCGCATATCGAGGCCACCCCCGCCAGCCGGGATGACTTTGCCGGCTATCAGACCACGCGCACGGGCGCTCTGGTGGCGCGTTCTCCGGCCTGTCGCGCCCTCGTCATCCATCCCAGCATCCTTGAGGCGTGCGACGCATTCCTCCTGCCCAACTGTAATCGCTACCAACTCCATCTGACCCAGGTCATCCGCCTGATGCCCGGACAAAAGAAACAGCCCTTACACCGTGACCGTCTGGTCTGGGGCGATTATTTGCAGGGGGTTGAGCCTCAGCTCAGCACGCTGTGGGCGCTGACGGACTTCACTTATGAGAGCGGTGCCACCCAGGTCGTGCTGGGCAGTCCGGCCTGGCCCAAGGGCCGAGAGGCCAAAACGGACGAAATCAGCTACGCGGAAATGCCCCGGGGCTCGGTCCTGGTGTATTCCGGGACCGTTTTGCACGCCGGTGGGGCAAATAACAGCACGGCCGACCGAGTCGGACTGAATATCACCTATTCGCTCGGCTGGTTGCGGCAGGAAGAAAATCAGTATCTCTCCTGCCCGCCGGAGATCGCCAAGGATTTGGACCCCACCCTCCAGGAACTCCTCGGCTATACCATGATGAGCTATGCCCTGGGCTATTTCACCCCGCCCGACATCACCAAGGGAGAGTCGGGCCTGCGGGCGCCGGAATTTGCCCTTGGCCGTCGGCCGCGGAAAAACAGGCGTACACTTGAGCTGCCCGCGTCTTAGGCGGCCTCCCTGGGAGCGCGTGCATCTTGCCCGCCCCGCAGCAGGCTGGAAGCCTGCACTCCTGACTTTGTGATAACGGGGGTGGAGTAGGATGGGGAAGGGCTGTCGCACCCTTCAGTTTCCCGCGTCTGAGGCGGTTTGTAATTTTGAGACGGCCTTGCAGCCGAGATAGACGAGGAGGGCGGCGCTGAAGCCGGGGACGCTCTCGTTGATATACGAGTTCAGGCCCAGCATATTCCAGGCGATAACGGTGGTCCCACCAACCAGGGCGACGAGGAAAGCGCCCCATTCGGAGATACTGTCATTGAGAAGGCGCAAAACCAGCATGCTGCCAATGGACGCGCCCAGGCCCGCATACGCAAAGGCGACCAGCGAAAAGATATTCTGTTCGGCAAACAGAGCCAGAAGCGTCGCCGCAAAGGCCACGCCGACCGTGCCGACCTTGGCCTGAAAGAGAGATTGCTTCGGCGGTTCGGGCAGGTCGCGCATTAGGGAGGCCGAGCAGCTCAGGATTTGCGAGTCGGCGGTGGACAGGGTGGAAGAAAAGGCACCCGCCAGCACAAAGCCCACGGCCAGCGGAGGCAGCATCTCTTTCGCCGCCAAAAAGAGGGCCAATTCGGGCTCGAAAGCGCTCATGTCTTGCAGGATCACGCGGGTGCTCAGTCCCACCAGCGTGAACAGGATAATAAAGAGCGCTTCAAAGGTGTAGTTGGCGATAATGAATTTTTTGGTGTCATGGGCGTTTTTCAAAGCCATGGCGCGAATGAGGATGTGAGGCTGGCCGAGGACGCATAGGCCAAAACCCAAGGAGCCAAAGCAGAAGAGCATCCAGCCGGTATAGCCGCCAATGGAAAGATTCTGAGGGATCAGGTCGGTACCCGGCGCGGTCGCGTAAAAGCTGGCCACCAGGTTGGCCACCCCGCCTTCCTTGACCACCGCCATGACCAGGATAAGGAGCAGGCTCAGCGTCATCATGATGATCTGAGCGCTGTCCGTCCAGATGGAAGCCCGGATGCCCCCGGCCCAACAATAGAAGAGAATAATGGCCGTACTCAGCAGAATGCCGACGTACAGCGGTTGACCCAGGGCGACTTCGAGAGCCATGCCGCCCGCCTTCAGTTGAGCCGCGGCGTAGAAGCTGAGAAAAAACAGGGTCAGGAGACCGATAAAGCGGCGCAGCAGGACGCGATTTTCTCCATTCCAGAAGGTGAGAAGTTCGCCGATGCTCAGAGCCCAGCCGCCGCTGTTCATATATTGCAAGCGGTAGACGGTCAGGGCGTAGACGAGAAAGTGACCCAACAGCAGGCCCAGGCCCAACCAGATGACCATAGTCCCGTTGAGGTAGGCCGCCCCCATGAAACCGGCGAAAATAAACCCACTGTATTTACTGGCGCTGCTGGAAAAGGCCAAGCTGTAGGGAGAGATGGTCTGGCTGGCCAGAAAATAGTCCTCTTCCGATTTCCGGCTCTCGCGGACGGCAAAAAAGCCCACCAGACAGGTCAGGCCGAGCAGAAAGAAGAGGAAGCCGAAGAGCATAACGAATAGTGCTGCTATGGCATAATACGTGGCCTGTCAACGGAGTTTCTCAGCGCGGAGAGCGGCTGTTAACCCATGACTTTGATGCGCTCTTGAGCGCTCACGGGAGTTTTTGGCACACGGGGCAAAGACGGCGGTCCGGGTAGCCGTTGAGCGTGCCTTTCCGGATGGATAAGGGCCGCGATTATCTGACCGTTTATAAATCAGGCAGGAGCGTATACTCCCGCTCGGCATACGGAAAACCCTCTAATTCAAAATTGGGCTGTTCGTAGGGCAGGTGACGGTTGATATAATAGGCGCGAATCTCCGCGATTTTATCTCCACGAAAAATATACCACTCCGCCCCGCGCATGGCCTCGACTGGGCCGGTTGGCGGCGTCCAGGTCATCGTCCACTCGATCACGCATTCATCTCCTTGGACAATCGCATGGTCGCAGGTCCACGTCGCCCGAATGCGCGGCTGCATCTTGGCCCAATAGCCAGCCAGGGATTCTGCGCCTCGGATGGGAGCATGGTGCGTAAAATAATGGACAACGTCATCGGTAAAGGTCGATTTCATGAGTTCCACGTCCGCCGTACTACAGCCCTGATAATATTTCTTTATAATCTGTACGAATGGATGTTCCTGAGACATTGTCTTCCTCCTGTGTATCATCGTCGAGGGAATGCTACGTGCCGGACGGCGTCCGTGTCCGGCATTTCCTGAGGCGGCCACTCCTCGAACTGCTCCTCCAACTCTTCGAGCATCTGCTCCTGAAAATGCCCGGCACACATGGCCATACCAAAAAGCATGAGAAGCAAGAGAGCCCCGGCGCCCACCAAACAGCCCGCGCCTATTTTGACGCCACGCAAAAAGTCAGAGGGCATGAGGCTTCTGGCTGTATCACAGCCGGAAACGGGCGGGAATAGCGAGGCGGGTCTGACTAGGCGGACGGAGCATAAGCGTTTCTCACGTTGCTATCAGCCTGAGCGCCATGGTAGAAAGACGCCCGATGGAGATGCTGATTTGAGTCAGGAATTCCCGTGCACCGCGCTCACTATATTCTTGCTCTCGATCAAGGCACGACCAGCTCCCGCGCTATTCTCTTTGGCCACACAGGCACCATACGCGGGATTGCTCAAAAAACATTGACCCCGCTATTTCCTCAGCCCGGCTGGGTGGAGCAGGATGCCAATGAAATCTGGTCGTCACAGGCAGCGGCCGTGACCGAAGTTCTGGCCCAGGCGAGTCTGTCGAGCACCGATATCAGTGCCCTGGGTATCACCAATCAGCGCGAAACCACCCTCATCTGGGACCGAGAAACGGGCCAGCCGATCTATAACGCGATTGTCTGGCAAGACCGTCGTACCGCCCCGCTGTGTAATAGACTTAAGCAACAGGGTCTGGAGGCCCTTTTTCGGGACAAGACCGGTCTGGTCATCGACCCGTATTTCTCGGGAACAAAAATCCGGTGGCTCTTGGATACTGTTCCGGGTGCACGCGCCAAGGCCGAAGCTGGCCGTCTGGCCTTTGGAACCGTTGATACCTGGCTCGTCTGGCAACTGACTCAGGGGAAGAAGCATATCACTGACGTCACCAACGCTTCGCGCACCCTGTTGTTGAATATCCAAACGGGAGAGTGGGATCAGGAATTACTCGATATCCTCCACATCCCCCGCCAGCTTCTCCCCGAGGTGCGCAGTTCCAGCCAAGTCTACGCGGAAACGTCAACAGACCTCCTCGATACGGCCGTACCGATGAGTGGGATGGCCGGCGATCAGCATGCGGCGTTATTTGGTCAGATGTGCACAACACCCGGCATGGTGAAAAATACGTATGGCACGGGCTGCTTCATACTCATGCAGACCGGCGAGCAACCCATTGCCTCTCAGAATCATCTGCTCACCACCGCCGCGTGGCGGTACGATGGCCGCACCCAGTATGCACTGGAAGGCAGCGTCTTTATGGCAGGAGCCGTTGTGCAATGGCTGCGTGATGGACTCGGTATTATTAAGTCGTCGGCAGAGGTCGAGGTGCTGGCGGCCAGCGTTCCGGACACGGGGAGGGTCTATCTTGTGCCGGCCTTTTCCGGCCTTGGTGCCCCGCACTGGGACCCTTACGCTCGCGGCTCACTCTTCGGTTTGACGCGCGGCTCGACCGCGGCCCACATTGCCCGAGCCGCGCTGGAAAGCATCGCCTACCAGTCCATGGATGTCCTGACGGCCATGGAGGCGGAGGCGGGCCTGCGACTCACCCAGTTGCGCGTCGATGGTGGCGCAACCGCAAATAATCTGCTGATGCAGTTTCAGGCCGACATCCTCGGCGTGCCGGTGGTTCGTCCAAAAATTGCAGAGACAACCGCGCTGGGGGTCGCCTATTTGGCGGGCTTGGCGGTCGGCTATTGGAAAGATCCCAGCGAGATTGTGAGCCAGTGGCAGATCGACCGCGTTTTTGATCCCGACCTGTCGCCAGAACGTCGGGAGGAACTCAAGGCCGGCTGGGCAAAGGCCGTGGACCGTGCCAAGGAGTGGGAAACACCGGACACCGAATAAAGGAGAGAGCATCATGCAAACAGGCAATTTTCGTGGTTTCGCCGTTTCGATGCAGGACCCAGGCATTAGCCTGATTACCTTTAACCAGCCCGAGCGTCTGAACGGGATGACACATCACCTGAAGCGCGACCTGGTTGAGACCCTCATCCAGGCCCAGATGGACGACACGATCCGTGTGGTCGTGTTTACCGGCTCGGGACGCGCCTTTTCCGCGGGCGACGACATTACCGGTCGTCCGATTGGGCAACATGCCGGGCAGACACGGGTGCCCAATATTCCGGGGGGGCATCACAATCCGACGGGGACGTATAACGGCCTGCGGCATCTCTCGCAGCCGCTCAATCAGGCGGTCAGAAATCTGGACAAATTGACCATTGCCGCACTGAACGGCGTGGCGATTCAAACCGGCTTCTCGCTCGCCCTGGCGTGTGATTTCCGCATTGCATCCGAAGAGGCTCGTATGGGCAGCGCGACGCTTCGTTTCGGACTCCTGCCCGACGAAGGCGGCCAGTTTCTGCTCACGCAACTGATGGGTGTCGGAAAAACCATGGATTTCCTCATGCGGAAAAGGATCGTGTCAGCTCAGGAGGCATTGGATCTCGGGTTGGTGCATGAAGTTGTTCCGCCAGCCGAACTCATGGACCGAACGCTGGACCTCGCCCGAGAACTCGCCAACGGCCCACAGGTCGCCATGCGGATGCTCAAACGCTCTCTCTATAATGCGGCCGAGATGACCTTTGCCCAGTCTCTGGACGAGATTGCCTCGAAAACCGCAGTCTCGGACCATCATCCCGATGCCGAAGAAGGCATGCGGGCGTTTCGGGAAAAACGCTCGCCCAGGTTTAACCAGTGGCTGGAGGAGAAATAGTACTCGGTCAGGGTAAACAGCTTTTTAGTGACTCAAGAACGGAAGCAAACGGACGACTTCCCAAAGCTATAAGGTTTACAGGTCACCTGCTACAGGGGAGAATTGTGCCCTGAGTTGTGCTGAGACGCAAAATAGATAAGGAGGCCACCCATGTTCGTTGCCACGCTCAATCGTCCGCTCGCCACGACGATCACCGGCTCCCTGCCGCGACCCGAATGGTTTACGCTCAACCTTGCCGGACGCTCGATGTCCTCGGCCTTGTTGGGCGATTATCAGTTTCACGAGCAGTATATTGATGCGGTTGCCAGTTGTATCAGCGATCAACGCCGGGCCGGGATCGATATCATGACGGATGGCGACATGCGATTTGATCGGGATATCGGCGGACGAGCGTGGTTTGGCTATATCTTTGATCGGGTGGAGGGCCTGTCGCCCGGTACGTTGCGCTCCCTCCCATTTGGCGGCTCTCCACGGGAGACCCAACCAGGCGATATCTTTCATGAGATTATGGTGACCCGCTTACCGCCCACCGTCACGGGGCCGGTGAGCGCCGGCAGCCTCGAGTATGATATCGCCTGGAAAACCGCTCAGGGGCTGGCCGAACGGCCGGTAAAATTTGGGGCCTGCTCGGCCCAGGTTGTCGATATGCTCGTGATTAACGAGCATTACCGGGACCGCCAAGAAACGATCATGGCCCTCTCCCAGGCCGTTAATGGCGAATACCATAAACTGGCCGATGCCGGCTGCCCTATTGTCCAGGTCGAGGAGCCGTGTTTCCACTTTGTGGAAGAGATTGACTGGGAAATCCCGCCTGAGGCCTACGTGGAGGCCTTTAACCTGGAGGTTGCTGGGCTGCGCGACAAAACCGAAGTGTGGTGCCACACCTGTTGGGGGAACCCGTTTGCTCAGAACCTCGGCTACGGTGCGCGCTATAAGCCCGTTTTGCCGTATCTCGATCAGCTTGAGGTGGACGTGGTAACCTTCGAGATGAAGTTCAGCAATTTTGCCGAACTCGCCGATGTTGCCACTGCTATCGGTAAAGACAAGAAAATCGCTATTGGTGTCGTCTCGCATCGCACCCTGCAAGTCGAAACAGCGGAAGAGATTGCCGAGTCCGTGCGCCAAGCCCTGAAGCTTATTGAACCCGAACGCTTAATTCTCAGCACCGACTGCGGGTTCGGACGCCAGGGTATTTCCCGCAAGCACGCCTTCTATAAAATGGTGGCCCTCGCGCAAGGCGTCAACATCGTCCGGCGCGAGCTTGGGCTGACTCCCGCCGTTGTTCCTGTCGAGGCAAGAAACTTGGCGTATTTGTAATTGAGATGCTGGAGCTATGAGTACGGAACACTTCGATGTCCTGGTTGTCGGCGCGGGAATCTCCGGGATTGCCGCCGGCTATCATCTACAGACCGCCTGTCCGGGCCGGACATATGCCATTCTCGAACGCCGCGATACTATTGGGGGGACCTGGGACCTGTTCCGCTACCCCGGTATCCGCTCGGATTCGGACATGTATACGCTGGGGTATCCGTTCCGGCCCTGGACCGATCCAAAGGCAATCGCCGACGGGTCCGCCATCCTTCGCTACGTCAACGAGACCGCTCGAGAATTCGGTATCGATCGCAATATTCGTTTTGGATACCACGTCAAGCGGGCCGCTTGGTCCACAGCGGACGCACGTTGGACGGTCGAAGCCGAACGGACCGACACGAAGGAGAGCTGCCGCTTCACCTGCAACTTCCTCTTTATGTGCAGCGGATACTACAACTACGACGCAGGCTACACCCCGGATTTTGCCGGAACCGAGCACTTTCGAGGCCGGATCGTGCATCCGCAGCAATGGGCCGATGATATCGAGTACGCGGACAAGCGCGTCATCGTCATCGGAAGCGGAGCAACCGCGGTGACGCTCGTCCCCGAACTAGCCAAGCGGGCGGTGCATGTCACGATGCTGCAACGCTCACCTAGCTATGTTCTCTCCCTGCCGTCGCAGGACTCTCTCGCCAATACGCTGCGCCGTTTTCTCCCGAATGCCCTGGTTTATCGCCTGATTCGGTGGAAAAATGTGCTTATCGGAGCCTACTTCTTTTGGTTCTGCCGCCGCTCCCCGGAGCGTGCCAAGGCGTTTCTCTTGCGCCAGGTTCGCGCGGCGCTGGGGCCCGACTATGATGTCGAGCAGCATTTCACCCCCCACTACAACCCCTGGCAGCAGCGCCTGTGCCTAGTCCCGGACAGTGACCTGTTCAAGGCGATCAAAGCCAGCCAGGTCTCGGTCGTGACCGACCATATCGAGACCTTCACTGAGCAAGGCATCCGCCTGCGTTCGGGGAGAATACTTGAGGCTGATCTTGTCGTGACGGCCACGGGTCTCAATCTGCAACTCCTCGGTGGTCTCGAAGTGACAGTCGATGGTAAGCCCGTCGAGTTCTCCAAGACGCTGACGTACAAAGGCGTCATGTTCAGCGACGTGCCGAACCTGGCCCTGACTGTTGGCTATACGAACGCGTCGTGGACGCTAAAATGCGATCTCACCTGCGAGTATGTCTGCCGCCTGCTCAACTATATGGAGACGAACGGCTATGCGCAGTGCTGCCCGCGTCCCTACGACCCGGATATGGAGCGGGAGCCGTTCATCGATTTCACTTCGGGTTATGTCCAACGAGCAATCGGTGCCTTCCCCAAGCAGGGCATCAAGGTGCCCTGGCGGGCGTACCAAAATTATCTGCTTGATACCTGGACAGTTGCCTATGGTTCGTTGACTGACGATGCACTGGAATTTACTCGGCGACCAGTTGGACGACACCCGGATGCGACGACAGACGAAGCCGCGCTACCGGAGCAGGCGGCTGGCTGACCGGCGCTTTCCGAGAAACACGCTTCTCTCCGAGGAAAAGAAAAAGAGAGTAGAACTACGCCATGCTCACAATCGCTCGTCCAACAATCTCACCCCGACTCAAGGCCGCATACGCTTCATCTGCCTGTTCCAGGCGGTAACGCCGCGTAATAGGTTGAGACACATTCACCTGCCCCTGAGCCGCCAAGGCCAAGACCTCGGGCAGGTCGGTGCGGACACGACTGCCGTAGGAGCCCATAAGCTGAATGCCGCGGCGGACCAGACGGGTAATCTCAATGCCCGCAGTTGTCGTGCCTGGGGCAATACCGATCACCACCACCCGCCCTCCATCACGTGTCATCATGAACGCGTTCACCACGGTCTCCGGTCGTCCCAAGGCTTCAATGGCTACGTCCACTCCCTGGCCGTTGGTGGCATTGTTCACGGCTGCGACGGGCTCTTCCTGACTGGCATTCACGGTATGGGTCGCGCCCAGGGCCTTGGCCGCTTCCAACTTATCGTCGCGCACATCAACCGCAATAATCTGGCCGGCCCCAAAAGCCTTGGCGACCTGAACGACGTTTGAGCCCACACCACCTGCACCGACGACGGCCACGCTATCGCTCGGTTGGACTCGCGCCTGATTCTTCACCGCGCCATAGGCTGTCATCATGGCACAGCCGAGAATACACGCATCGGTCAGGGACACATTGGCAGGGGCGGGAAAGACATCGCTGGCTGGAACAACCGCATACTCAGCGAGGCCACCCATACTATACATCGCCAGGGTCGAACCATCGGAACGAGAGAGACGACTCTCCCCATCGTAGAGCGTCCCCTTCAGACGGTTCAGGGCGAAGAAGGTTTCACACAGATCGTCCCGCCCCTGCACACAGTACGAGCACACCCCACACGGCATGATAAAGCTACACACCACGTTCTCCCCGGTCCGCATCGTCTTCACCCCAGGACCGACCTCCTCAACAACGCCGGAGATCTCGTGGCCCAACACACACGGCACCGGGAACTTCACTTCACCCTTCATCACATGCAGGTCGGTATGACACACACCACACGCAGCGACTTTGACCAATACTTCACCAGCCTTGGGACGAGGTTGCGGAATATCCTCAATAATCAACAGGCCACCAACTTCCGACAGGACTGCAGCTTTCATCTGGGGATTCCTCCTTAATACGCCTGAATATCCTATGCCGCGTTGACATTTTCGCCAAGGCATTTCTATTATTCAAAACGAGAGAAGGAGGGTTCGTCATGAAGACCGACCGTTTCGGGAACCCATTTGCCGAGGCTCTGCCGTACGCCCGAGGGGCTATCTTGACCAGTACGGAGGATGATTTCCGCAAACTTCAGCAGGCGGGCCGGATCGTCCGACGCCGTATCGGTGAGAACGGCCCGGAGGCGGTTTTCAATTTTACCGGGCTCGAACATGGCCTGCCGCTCAGTGGGGAGGACATCCTGTTTGCCCACGATGAAATCGCTCCCGCGCTGTATACGGAGCGGCTCCGCCAGCTAACGCTGGAGCACCTCGGCGGGTCTCCAGAGCGTCACGACGTCATGCTCTTTAACCGACTCACCGCTGCCACATTGGCGACCCATCTCGTACTGGTGAAACCGGGCGCTGTCGTCGTTGGGGTGTCAGCCAGCCATAGTCATCCGTCCGTCATTCGGGCGGCGGCGCACGTCGGCGCGCGCCTCGTGGATACCAAAGGAGTCGAGGAGTTCACCGCGGTGATGGAGCGAGAAAGAGACGTCGCCCTGGTCGTGCTCACGCGATTAGCGGTGACCTATGAGGCACTGTCCGTTGAAGCCTTGCAGCAGGTCGTCCGTCTGGCTCACGAGCGGGATATCCTCGTGTATGCGGACGAGGCAGGGGGCGCGCGGGTCGGTCCCGCTATCCTGGAGCAGCCCAAGATGCTCGAACTCGGCGTAGACCTAGGCGCGACCGGGCTTGATAAGTATGGCACCAGCGGCCCGCGGGTGGGCTTAATGGCAGGTGAGCAGCAGCTTGTGGCTCGCATCCGGGCGCGTGCCTGGGAGTTTGGGCTTGAGGCCCGCCCGCTGCTGTATCCGGCAGTCATCCGCTCGCTGGAAGGATACACACCGGAACGTGTACAGGCTCTGGTTGATAGCACCAAACAGGTCGCAACCGCTCTGCAGGCTCTCTTGGGGAGCCGTATACACGAAACGCCCGTGATCGCCGAGCTGCCGGCAGATGATATCCTCGAACTGGTCCTGGAGCGGGCCGGTCTGAGCGCGGCCTCGCAGGCCCCGATTGTTCCGTATGAGGCGGCTGCCGCGTTGGCTATGTTACTCTTGCAGGATTATGGCATTCTGGCGGTTCACTTCGCCGCCCTGCCACCCGGTACAGCCGATTTTCTGTTCAAGTTTATGCCACCGGACACAGTGGAGCGATTCGGCGGGCCTGACGCTTTCGCCCAAGCTATTGATACCTCACTGCACAAGCTGGCGGGCCTGGTCGCCCAGCCCGAACATATTCGGCAACTCCTGTTCGGTTAACACCACAGCAGGAAAACAACACCGCGCTCTTTGGCTCGCTGGGGCCGCCACTCCTTAAAACAGCTCCAACTGATCCGCTTTCTTCTTCCCCCGTGCACTCAACTGACTCCGGCGACGTTCGAGCAGGTGTTCCTCAATATCGGCTAAATACGGAGAAGGAGACATGGCTTGCACCGTCCCGCGCCAGCGGCGTTTCTTGGCATGACACAGATAGAGTTTGGTTTTTGCTCGCGTGATGCCGACGTAGAACAGGCGGCGCTCTTCCTCAAGATCGGCAGCTTCGGCTTTGCCCCAGGTCAGCGGGAGAATGCCGTCTTCACAGCCAAGGATAAAAACAACGGGGAATTCCAAGCCTTTGGCGGCGTGGAGGGTGAGTAAGGAAATCCGGTCGGCACGCGGGTCCCAGGTATCGACCTGCGTTTCGAGCGCAAGGGTAGAGAGAAAGCGGTCCAGATCGTCCCCGCACTCCTGAGCGACGGGTTGCAGGAGTTCAAGGGCCGCTCTTGTCTCCTCTCCTACCCCAGTGGCCTCAGCTTTTTCACACGCGGCTTCAAGCCGCGCAACCAGAGCACCGTCGCCGGGCTGTTCACGCAGGGCATCAATCAGCGCCGCCACCCCAGGATGGTCGAGCAGACGCGTATGGGCGTGTTTTTGAAACGGCATGCCCGAACGGTGAAGGGCCTCAACGACCGCCTCCGCTTGGGCTTCGGTTCGGTACAGCACGGCGATGTCAGAAAAGGAGACGGCCCGGTCTTCAGCGTCTTGGGATCGACCGCTATCAATTGAAAAGAAGCTGTGTCCGCCCAGCAACGCCTCGATTGATTGCACGACGAACTCGGCCTCGGCCTTCTCCGTCCGCGCTTCATGGAGCGTGATTAAACTTGGGGTGTCGGCAAGGACCGGAGTGGATTTCTGCTCGGACCCGGACGGCCCAATGACCTGGGAAGAGAGGTGGACGATATTGCGGTCAGAGCGATAATTCCGTGTAAGGCGAACCACATGCGCACCGGGGAAGTCGGCGGTGAACTGGTTGAAGAAACGGACATCCGCTCCACGGAAACGATAAATGGCCTGATCCGGGTCGCCAATCGCACAGATGTTTCCGTCAGGCGGCACGAGTAGCTTGATGAGACGGACCTGCTGCTCGTCCACGTCCTGATATTCGTCAATACACACCCATTGGTAGCGCTCACGATAGGCATCACGCAGGCCGGTGTCAGACTCGAAGGCCTGGATCGTGCGGCCAATAAGGTCATCGAAATCGACCAGATTCCGCGCGTCCAATTCCCGTTGGTATCGGTGATAGACTTCGGCCAGCCGAGCCTCGGCTGGCGTCTGTCCCGTTCGTTTCGCCACCGAAATGGCTGACAGCAGGCTGCGCGTCTGGCGGGCCGAGACGCTGAGCGTTTCGCGTAACAGATGTCGACGCTCTACGTCTGACGCGACCCGAAAGCCGCGCTGGAGACCCGCCGCGTTCCAATACTCCTGGAGAACGGACATCCCCAAAGCGTGAAATGTAAAAAGCGGGATCTCGGCGGCGACAGCGGGCAGAAGGCGGTGTAGGCGTTCTCGCATTTCGTCCGCAGCCCGACGGGTAAACGTAATGGCCAGACAGTGTTCAGGACGGACGCGATGATTGCTTATAAGATGGGCAATGCGATGTGTGAGGGTGCGTGTTTTTCCGGAACCCGGCCCGGCAACAATCAGCAGCGGGCCTGCTATAATCTCGGCGGCCCTCCGCTGGTCACTGTCAAGTCCGGCTAAGATATCCGCGGCCGACACCGCTGTTGTATCGTCTGAAGGCACAGTAGACACGCTGGTGGTATGGGTTAGTGCAGCGTCTGCTTTTCGCTGCGTTGCCCTTCCCTGCTTTGAGGTGTCCGCTGCACGCACATCAGTCGGCGCATTTGCCTGCTTGGTCTGGAGTGGGAGCTCCTCTTTGAACAATGACGCGCCGCTCGTCTTTTGGCGCAGCTCTTCCTCCCGAAACAACCTGATTGTTCCGTACACACCGTCATAACCGGCTTCGCGGATCACTTCTTGTTTGCGCAGACGAGAGATGGCCTCCGCAATAAGCGTATCCCCACTTTTCCGAATATCCTCCAGCGGAATATCGTTGATCAGTTGCAGTTCGGGACCCAATTGGTTGAGTAAGCCCTCGTAATGTTGACCCACCTTCTTGCTCTTCGGACCCACATGCAGGAGTTCGGATAATATCTCGGGGAGGGGGACGAGGCTCTGGACCGCGCCGGCAGTCTCGGGCTGAGTGTCGTCTTCACGGTCGGCCAAATCGTCCACCCGGTGCATCACACCAACCGTCAGCGGCTTGCCACACTCAGGACAACGACCCTCAAGTTGTTTGGTCTGGTGCGGCAGGAGACGAATCCGACAATTCCGATGGCCGTCCAGATGGTATTTGCCCTCTTCGGGAAAAAACTCGACCGTGCCCTGATACCCCCGCCCGGTCTCCAGGGCGCGCCGGATCGAGAAATAGTCAAGCTCCGTATCAAACACACAGGCTTCACGACCGAGCTTCTCCGGCGAATGCGCGTCGGAATTTGACACCAGCCGGAAACGGTCCAGGGACGACACCCGCCAATTCATCTCCGGATCTGACGACAGGCCCGTCTCCACCGCAAAGATATGGGGAGCCAGGTCGGCGTAACACTCGTCTATGGCATCGAAGCCGGACTTTGAGCCCAGCGCAGCAAACCACGGCGTCCAGATATGGGCCGGGACAAGATACGAGCCGGGGTCCGACTCCAGCGTAATTTCCAAGAGGTGGCGGGAGTCCAGCCCCAGGATAGGTCTGCCGTCCGACTTCACATTCCCGATCCTGGACAATCGCCCGGTTATACGCTCCACCGCCGAAAAGTCCGGAGCGTATAACAAATGATGAATCTTACGGGTCTTGTCGCCCTTCTTGTAGATCGTTGAGATTTCGACCGAGAGCATGAAACGGGTCGTACCCTGACACGCCGGCGGCAGCATCTGGGCGACTTCCTTTTCCAAATCGGGGCGGAGGCGGAACAGGCCCGGCTCGGCAGGCACCAGCTGCTCCTTGAGTTCGGCCTGCCAGACCGGGTGGGTGAAGTCCCCGGTGCCAATGACCGTGATACCCTTTTTCCTGGCCCAATAGGCGAGGTGTTTCAAATCGCAGTTTTTGCTGGTGGCACGGGAATATTTGGAATGAATATGTAGATCAGCATAAAAAGCCATGGGCCGCCCTCCCCTCCTACCCGGTCCGGGGATTATCCACTGAGAGAAGGAGGGAGGTCAACGGCCTATATTCCAGAACGGCAAGGGGAGCGGATTTCCGGGTCTTGAGGACCTTACCGGCCCAGTGCTCTATAGTGTTCAGCCAGCACGCGGGCCACGCACGCGGTCAGCCGTTTGCCCATCGAGAGTTCCAGAAACTCGTTTGGTCCGTGCGCGTTCGAGTGTGGGCCAAGCACACCAGTAATCATAAATTGAGCGGTGGGGAACTTCTCACCCAGCATGGCCATAAAGGGGATCGTCCCACCTTCGCCTATGGCGCACATGTCCTTGCCGAAAAACTCCTGCGAGGCACTCTGCAAGGCAGTCTCCAGCCACGGGGCGAGCGGAGGGGCGTTCCAGCCGCCCGCCGCCCATTCGGGCTCAAAGGACACCTGCGCAGCATAGGGTGGGTCGTGCTCCAGGAGTTGCTGTAAAGCGGCTGAGGCCGTGTTTGCGTCCAGGGTCGGCGGAATCCGCAACGACACCTTGGCCGCGGTAACGGGTCGCAGCACATTGCCGGCTTGCTCAAGCGCGGGCAAGCCGGCCGCACCGGTAATTTCGAGTTGAGGCCGCCAGGTCCGGTTGAGCAGGAGCTGACGGATATCGTCCGTCACCGCCTGGGCTTCGGAATGAAAAGGAAATTCTGCTGAGACGGTCTGACCCAATACAGTCGCGGTTGTTCGGGCCTGTTGCAGCCGTTCGTCCGGTATTGCCACCTGAAATTCGGGCGGCAAGATTTCTCCGGTTCGCTCGTCTTCGAGGCGGCTCAAGAGTTGGCGGAGAATACGAAAGCTCGAAGGGACGATACCGCTGGCCGCACCTGAGTGGACTCCTTCGATGAGGGTAGAAACGGACAGATTTCCTGACACCAGGCCGCGTAAAGAAGTCGTGATCCAGAGCTGGTCATAGTTACCGCAGCCCGAGTCAAGGCAGACGACGAAACTGGGCGTGCCGATACGGTCGGCCAAGGCATCCATATAATAGGGCAAATCTCCGCTGCCACTCTCCTCGCAGGCTTCGATAATGACCACACAGCGAGCAACCGGAACGCCCTGACGCTTGAGCGCCGCGATGGCGGTCAGGGAAGCACAGGCCGCGTAGCCGTCGTCGGCGCCTCCACGCCCGTACAGTTTGCCATCCCTCAGCACCGGCTGCCACGGGCCGAGCCCGTCATACCAGCCGTCCATGGGCGGCTGTTTGTCCAGGTGACCGTAGAGCAGCACGGTTTCGGACGAATCGCCCGGAACCTCGATAAAGAGTAAGGGAGTGCGGCCTGCAAGCCGGACCACCTCAAGGCTCAGACCGGGAATCGCCTGACTGCGAATCCAGCCGGCGATGAGTTCGACCGCCTGATCCAGATAGCCGTTCGTCTGCCAGTCCGGATCGTAGGCCGGGGATTGATTGGGAATGGCCAGGTATTCCGTCAGGGTGGGGATGATACTGTTATCCCAGGTGGATTCAACAAATTGCCAGGTTTTTTGGGTATCCATACGGGAATTGTAACCGGCCGTCGGGTCCGTTGCCAATCCGGTCTAGCCGTCCGGCCCTCAACTCGGTAAGCTGACAGTCTGAAGGAGGTTGACGCTATGGCAGAGCTTGTTGTGTATCACAATCCTGGTTGAGGCAAGTCACGCGGAGCGCTCGATATTTTGCAGGAGCGCGGCGTCGAGTTCGACGTGATTGAGTATCTCAAGAGCCCCCTCGGTCGGGAAGACTTTGAACGCTTTCTGGACCTGTTACCGGATAAACCCGCGGAACTGGTCCGTAAGGATAAAAAATTCAAGGAACTCGGTCTGAACGCGGACGACTATGTGACGCGTGAGGCCGTGGTCGAGGTCTTACTCCAGCATCCTGAGCTGATGCAGCGACCGGTTATTATCAAGGATAAAAAGGCGGTCATCGCCAGGCCATCCGAAAAGGTGCTGGAGCTGCTGGATTAGCTGTTCGTGCTTCTCTCCTCCAAGTAAGCCGTCGTGGAAGAAGCACATGAGGGATACTGCTAAGGTGGTAGCGTTAGGTCTTCGCATGGCAAACGCTACCGCTAAGTGTGTAGAGCCAACCAGTTAGGTCTTCCGCCGCAAACGCGAACTGCCCGTCGAGGCGAACTAAGCGGCTTTCTTCTGCTTGATGTCGCCCTTGTCGGCCAAGAGGGCGAACCCGCCCAGCACCGCGGCAGTCGAAGATGGGGAGCAGGTCATGTCCCTATATAAATACGTGAAGTTCAATGACTTGATGTACATCTTGGAAGGAAGCATTAGATTTACACAGCCGGGTGTATTCAACGACCCGTTTGAGATGGTTCCTGAGCTTTATGTGCCGGAGAAGTATGGTCCCCAGGACTTTGACCTCAGCATCAGATTTTCCTTGACAGCGCCGAGGAGAGAACCACGCATAGGCGATCTTGATGTGGATTTCGAGTCCGACTATTGCAGTGATAGGAATTCGAGACGGATTTTGGCCTCACTGAATCAAGCCATTGGAATTCTCTGTTTGTCGCGAAATAGTTCGTCCTTGTTGATGTGGTCTCACTATGCAGACAACTATTCTGGTGCAGTTGTAGAAGTCGACGAGGCCCATGAATTCTTTACCGGCTACTTTGAGGTCGAGTACAGTCAACACAGACCAAAGAAGGACATTGGAAGCTATCTTGCGGGTGACGAACCAATTCCAATCGCGGAGCTTTGCGTCAAGTCGAAGGAGTGGGAATACGAAGCCGAAGTTAGAGTCGTTAGGAATTTAGCTGATTGTAGACGCGTTGATAAGAATGAGACTCATGTATACCCAGTCTATGTCATGGACCTCCCTACTGACTGCATCAAGTCTGTCACTCTAGGCGAACGTATGCCTATCCCTCAACAACAGGAGGTCTGGGAAAAAATGAAAGACACAGATATCTCGTTGCACTTGGCTGCAGTATCCAATTGGGGGTACGGTTTCAGGAAAGATTCGATAAAGCTCGCAGGGATGAAAAATCCAATTGTTAATCCCCGAACGGCACATATCTTTGCAGATCAAGAAGGAACGTATGGGGATCTTGCCCGCTGGCTCTTAAGGGATCATCCGTTCAGCGAAATGATGAACAATACGCTCTAGCGACGAGAGCCAGAGGTAGACACACTAAAGAGGTGTCGGATGACGCTACGCGCCTCCGACCTACACAGCATCCGCACCCTCGGCGACACCCACCAGGGTATGGGCGTTGGCGGAGGTTACCCGGACCGGCACCAGCTCGCCAGGCCGGGCTCCGTTGCCGGGAAAGACTACTGTCTTGAACTGCGGGTTCTTCCCCGCGAGCCAATCTTTTTGCTTCTTGGCCGGCCCTTCAACCAGGACCTCGACGGTCTGACCTACCCGTTGCCGATTGATCTCCGCTCCAATGCCTTCCTGCAGGCAGATAATCTCCTGTAAACGCTGCCCCTTTTCCTGTTCCGAGAGGGTCTCGCCCCACTTATAGGCCCGTGTCCCCTCGCGGGCCGAGTACTTGAACATAAAGGCAAAATCGTAGCGGACCTCCGTCATAAAGTCGTAGGTCGCACGAAAATCGTCTTTCTCTTCGCCCGGAAAGCCGACAATAATATCCGTGGACAGCGCCAGGTGGGGGATGGCTGCGCGCAGCCGGTCCACAAGAGCGGCATATTCTTCGATCGAGTAGCCCCGTTCCATGCGCCCCAGGACACGATTCGAGGCGGCCTGGAGCGGCAGGTGGAGATACGGGGCGACCTTGTCACAGGTCGCCATGGCGTCAATTGCACTGGCATCCATATCGGACGGATGCGGCGAGGTAAAACGAATCCGCTCAATCCCATCAATGCGTGCGGTCTGGCGCAGGAGGCGGCCAAAATCGACCTCGCCATCCCGGTAGGCGTTGACGGTTTGACCCAGATAGACGACTTCTTTATACCCTTGGTCAGCAAGCACACGGACCTGATCCAGCAGCGCCGACGCGGGCACACTGCGTTCTCGTCCGCGGACGTAGGGTACGATGCAGAAGGTGCAGAACTTGTCACAGCCCCGCATGATCGTCACCCATGCCCGCACCCCTTCTCCGCGCGCGGGCGCAATATCGGCATAGGTTTCATCCCGATCGAGGCGGACGGACACCAGCGGTTCATCGGCACTTTCCTGTGCCAGCAAGGTCGGCAGGTTGCGATAGGCATCCGGTCCCAGCACCAGATCGAGAAAGGGGGCTTTATCGAGCAGGGCATCCCGATGGTGCTGGGCCATGCAGCCGGTAAGCCCCAGAACAACGCCCGGCTTCCGGGCTTTATGTTTCACCAGATCACCCAGTCGCCCAATGATGCGCTCTTCCGCATGCTCCCGAATCGCGCAGGTATTCAGCAGGATGACATCGGCGCCCTCCGGCGTAGGCGTAGATTCGTACCCCTGCGGTTTCAGCAAGCCCAGGATGAGTTCGGTGTCAGCGATATTCATCTGACAGCCGTAGGTTTCAATATAGACAGTGCGTGGTTCCATAACGTTCCTGGCAGGGAATTTTTGTAGCCGTTCCCTGACCGCAACGCAACGGCTATAAAGACAATCTATTTATCAGTAAAGGAGCTGCCGAGCGTATGATAGAGCGCATTATCTCACTCCTGCCCAGCAGTACGGAAATTGTCTGCGCGCTGGGTCTGCGCGAGCATCTCGTCGGTGTCTCTCACGAGTGTGACTATCCCTCGGACGTTATCGGGCTTCCCATCTTAACCGAACCCAAACTTGACCCCCGTGGGACTAGCGGTGACATCGATACCTGCGTCCGCGAGATCGTGCAGGAGGGGTTGAGTGTCTATCGTCTGCAAACCGAGGCATTACAAAGACTGAAGCCGGATCTCATCGTGACCCAGGACCAGTGTGAGGTGTGTGCCGTTTCCCTGCCCGAGGTTGAAAACGCCGTGCAGTGTCTTCTGACA
Source organism: uncultured Binatia bacterium (SeqCode) (assembly GCA_965243855.1). GTDB lineage: Bacteria > Desulfobacterota > Binatia > Bin18 > Bin18 > Bin18. The sequence goes on from CBDEWE010000003.1 coordinate 3,162,706, forward strand.
CCGGACGTGACCGTCGTTTCGCTCAGACCGGAGAAACTCGACAACATCTGGACGGATATCCGTCGGGTCGCCCAGGCAACCGATCAGGAAAAAACCGCGCAAGCGCTGATTCGGGATGCAAAAGAACGGCTCCAAAAAATCATCCAAAAGACCCGGCATTTACCCCGTCCGCGGGTGGCTTGTCTGGAATGGCTCGATCCCCTCATGGCGGCGGGCAACTGGATTCCGGAACTGGTGGATATTGCGGGCGGGGAATATGGCCTTGTCGCGGCCGGCGCACATACACCAACGATGACCTGGGAGGCCCTGGTCGCCTACCAGCCGGAGGTCATCGTTGTCACGCCGTGCGGCTTCAAAATCCCACAGTCGCAGGTGGACCTGCCGCAACTGACGGCGCATCCGGACTGGCAAGCCCTCCCAGCAGTCCAACGGAACCAGGTATATGTGGCAGACGGCAATGCCTATTATAACCGGCCCGGTCCGCGCATTGTGGAGAGTGCGGAAATCCTCGCCGAGATGCTGCACCCGGAAGCATGCGCCGGCATGGCGGTGCCGGGCTCCTATATTCGGGTCTGAGCAGGGCTGCCTCTTCCCATCTCCCCTCCTTGGAGGGGATCAAGTGAAAACTGCGCGGTGCTACTCCTCGCTGGGGTCAATAATCTCAATCTTCCCGTCTCGGAAAGCCTGGCCACGTTCTTTTACCATGTGAGGGTAGCTGTGGTAGAACTGCCCGCCGAGACGCAAGAAGGACTCTACTTCGGTCTCTTCAAGATCGAGGTCTTCAATGGCGCTAACCGCGTCCGCCTGGCTGGTGGCGTTGACTAAAACGTCAAAAATCAGCTGGCTTTCCGCAGTCTGGAAATCCTCGCGGCTCGGCAGCTCGTCACGGTTCTGCATACTCTCCGGGTGGTTATCCAGAAGATAGCGGAGCGCCTTGAGTTCATGTCGCTGTTGATCCAGCTTTCGTATTTTTTCAGGCATGGATAGCCCCCTCTGTGCGAAGAGGAAACGTGTCCAGCATTTCACGTGTATCGGAGGACACGTTTCCTCTTTGTTGCCCGAGTCGTTCACTCTTTGCTTCAACTAGTATATACACAGGAGCTATGGCTGTGACAGAGCACAAAGGCAAAGCCCGCCGGACGGTCAGGTGTGCCGTGATCACCCTGAGCGACACCCGGACTGAAGAAACGGATACGAGCGGCAAACGCATCAAAGACCTCCTGGCTGAGCAGGGTCAGCCCGTTGTTACGTATCGCATTCTGAAGGACGAACCCGAGCAGCTCGCGGCGGTCGTGCAAGCCCTGCTGGCCCAGTCCGAGGTTGACGCGATTATCACCACCGGCGGGACCGGTATTGCGCCGCGCGATACCACATTCGAGGCAATCCAGGGCCTGCTCGAAAAAGAAATTTCCGGCTTTGGCGAGATGTTCCGTATGCTGAGCTACGCAGACATTGGCGCTGCGGCCATGCTGACCCGCGCCACCGCGGGGGTCGCGAACGGGAAAGTCATTATTTCTCTGCCCGGTTCAACCGGGGCGGTCGAGTTGGGCATGACCAAACTGGTCTTGCCGGAACTCGGCCATATGATGTTCCTGCTACGGGGGGAACGCCATGCACATTAAGTTACGCTTTTTTGCCTCGCTCCGAGAGCGACTCGGCCGCAGCGAAGACAGTTGTGAAGTACCGGAAGGCACAACGGTCAGGACGGTCTGGGAGGCGCTCAAACAAGAACATCCGACCCTCGTCGAGGTTGAGCGTTCGCTCGCCTTTGCAGTCGCCCAAGAATACGTTGACGGAGATCACCCCCTGCACGATAACGATGAGCTGGCCTTTATCCCGCCGGTGAGTGGCGGCGCTCTGACGGACAACCGTCTGTCCTGTCGGATTACCCAGGACCCGATTCGTCTGGACGAGCTGACCGCCTTTGTGGCCGACCCCGGCGCGGGCGCCATGGCAACATTTGTCGGCACGACCCGAGACAACAATGAGGGCCGGCGGGTCGTTCGACTGGAATACGAGTGTTATCCCGGCATGGCAGAAAAAGAGATGGAAAAGATCGGCCAAGAGGTCCTGGAGCGCTGGCCGGTGAAAAAAGTCGCCATGCTACATCGGCTCGGTCGGGTCGATATTGGGGAGGCCAGTGTGGCCATAGCCGTGTCTTCCGGTCACCGCCACGCCGCGTTTGATGCGTGTCATTACGCGATCAATCAGCTCAAAGAAACGGTCCCGATCTGGAAGAAAGAACTGTACGAAGGAGGCGAGGTGTGGATAGGCTCACAGACGGGGAAAAACGGCACCCTCCACCCGAGCGGAAGTACCGAGCAGTGATCCATCTCAGCAGAATTGGACGCTAGGCGTATGACAACAGACATTCGGACGGTTGGGATTGTCGGCACGGGACAAATGGGGAGCGGAATCGGTCAGGTTGCCGCTCAAGCGAGCATGTCGGTGTTACTGTATGACATCAACCAGGAGATCGTTGACCGCGCGCTAGGGAACATCCAGAAGGGACTCGCGCGCCTGACTGACCGGGGCAAGTTGTCGCCTGATGAGCGAGACGCCATTCTCGGCCGTCTACGTGGCACGGCCGTCCTCGAAGACCTGAGCGTTACCGATGTCGTTATCGAGGCTGCCCCGGAAGACTCCGCCATCAAGGAGGGTATCTTTCGGAAGCTTGACCATATCGCTCGGCCGGAGGTCATCTTGGCCAGCAATACCTCATCCATCTCACTGACCCAGCTCGGGGCGGTCACCAACCGGCCGGAAAAAGTCATTGGTATGCACTTCATGAACCCGCCGGTCGTCATGCAACTGGTCGAGATTGTGCGCGGCCTGGCCACCGCTGACGAGACCTATACGACGATTGACGGGTTGGCCAAGAAAATGGGCAAAACCACAATTCAGGCCAAGGACTATGCCGGCTTTGTGGTCAACCGCATCCTGCTGCCCATGATCAACGAAGCGATCTATGCCTTATACGAAGGGGTGGGCGGTGTGGAGGATATTGACCAGGGGATGAAGCTCGGTACCAATCAGCCCATGGGTCCACTCGCCCTGGCCGACCTCATCGGACTAGACACCTGCCTGGCGGTCCTGGAACGCCTGCACCACGGCTTGGGCGACGACAAATACCGTCCCTGCCCGCTGCTGCGTAATTATGTTGCCGCGCATTACCTAGGAAAAAAAACGGGCAAGGGTTTCTACGAATATGGATAGGGGTTCGGGATGCTTACAAGGCGGCAGCCGCCTCTTTGCAGGCGTCAATATACTCCGTCTCCGCTTGGGCACAGGACTGGGCTCGTTGTTGGTTGTCCGGATATAACGACAAGAGGACCTCGCCGGTCGCGGCATAACACGCTTTTTTTGAAGCGTCGTCAAGCCGACGGCAAAACGCCAGTCCACGCTGTGGGTCGGCATGGGTCAAGATAAAATCCTTCACTGCACCGACAAGACACGCTGTTGCCTGTTCCGGGCTACCCTGCCGACACAGGCTCATGGTCTTCTCGGCATTACGTAATGTAAAACCGCTCACATCGCGACCCAGGCTCTCATAGCAGACAGACACAAACGCGGCCGGCGCACCGCTACACACCTGAAAAGCCTTTGTGAAATCATGCTGCGAAAAGGTCAGGATGGCTGAGGATTGCATCCGGTAACAGGCGCGTTGGTAGGACTCATCCACCGCGGTACAGGGATACAGGGGGTCTTCCGGCCGGAGCAAGCTTCTTGGACGGTCGGCGTGGCCCTCATGTCCCTCCTGATGCGTGTGATGGGGCTGGAGAAAGGCCACGACATTCTCCATAAAGACACCGCTGTAGCATGACTCGCGCTCCCAGGGCGAGGCTAGGGCATCGCACCCTTCGAGCGCGGTAGGAAGTTGGTAATCAAAGTATAAGGTGAGGCCGTGCCCCAGGCCGTGCAGACATTGATACTGCAAGAACGTGGACTGCCACGCATCAATCTCCCTGGTACATACCGCTGCGATGGTGTCAGCCCGTACATCGGGCAAACTGCGCAGATAGCCTTCCAGCACGCCGTGGTAACAGCCCGACCAAAACGTCTCCCGGCACCGGGCAAATGCCTCGGCCACATCCTTATAGTACGCAAAGGATGCCCGGCCGAGATGATGGGTGTAGGGATGGGCATCACGCAACACATCGGGGTCCTTCCTTGTCAGCGTATCCAGAGTGGCCAGCGCGTGTTCGGTGCCCTGGGTCCGCAGGATTCTTTCCAGCTCGGCATGGTAACACTGCCGCTTTTGGGGTTGGGGTTGATGCCCACCGCACTGCCCCCGGAGTTGCTCTGCCTCATTATTTTCCTGGGCAAAGCTCAGTGTCGTCAAGACGCCGATAATCCCAGCGAGCAGGATGCTTGATAGTATATGCCCCATGGTCTTCCCCCTGTATCAGGTCCGATACTGAACACCCTCAAGCAGAGCGGAGAGCTTTCGAACCACGCTCCAGTGCGCGGGTTGCTGATTCCAGGCTGCGCGCACACCCTCAACACCTCCCAGGGCGGCTAAGCCGCGTTGCCCGACCTCATAGAGTATTTCTCCAATACCCCACTCCAGGTTTTGGGTAGCGCGTTCCTTTTCAAGACTAGCGGTCGCTTGCAGATGTTGCCAGTGCGCACGCAGGGCCTGGTTGAGAGTGTCCATATTCAGATTGGTTACCGCGCTGACGGCCAGCACCGGGCTGTCCCAGGTTTTAGACTCAGGAGGAGCCGGCCGTCGTGCCAGGGCGAGCGCCGCCTGGGTATCAGACAGCGCCTTTTGCGCCAGCGTCTGATTATCCGCCTTGTTCACTACCAGAATGTCCGGGATCTCCATCACCCCGGCTTTGATAAACTGAAGCAGGTCGCCGGAGAATGGCTGGACGACCAGGACGGTCGTATCGGCAAGGGTAGCAATATCGGTCTCGCTTTGGCCCACCCCAACCGTTTCAACCAGGATGACATCGCAGCAATACCGCAGGAGAAACACCGCCGAGAACGCCTCTCGGCTCAGGCCACCCAGACGATTCCGCGCCGCGTAACTGCGGGCATAGACCTGAGCGGGCAATTGCATCCGGCCACGATCGCCCAACAGCGCTCCACCCGACACTTTACTCGACGGATCGACCGCAATAATGGCGATCCGGCGGCCAGCCTGCACCTGCGGCTCGATCAGCCGTGAGATCAGCGAGCTTTTACCCACACCGGGCGGACCGGTCAAGCCGACGACATGGGCCGATACGGGCAGTGTCGCAAGGCTATCCAGGAGTGTAAGTGCTTGAGCTTGACGGTTTGGACGCCGGTCTTCGAGAAGGTTGAGCGCCCGCGCAATAGCCTGACGATTAAAATCAACCAGAGCGGCAACAGTGCTGTGGGGTGACTGTGTCACAAACAGAGGCGACGGACAAAAGGTGCGGGGCGGCCCGGGCCGCTCCTATAGATACGTTCAATACCCTGGCTGAGCCGACCGTTATGCGGCCGCCTCAGCCACCTCGACCATATCAGACAGAATGCGCAGCATTTCAAAATCCTTCGGGGTATATACCCGCGCGACGCCGGCCTGCCGTAAATCCTCCGCATCGTCCTCGGGAATAATACCGCCGACCACAACCGGAACGTCGCTGAGGCCCTCCGCTCGCAGACCGGTGAGCACCTCGGGAACGAGGCGGAGGTGAGAGCCGGACAGGATACTCAGACCGACCAGATGCACGCCTTCATCACGCACGCTGGTGACGATTTGCTCAGGTGACAGACGAATGCCCTCATACACGACTTCCATACCCGCGTCGCGACACCAGACAGCGATTTGCTCGGCGCCGTTGGAGTGTCCGTCCAAGCCCGGCTTCCCGATCAGCACCTTGAGCGGCCGGCCAAGCGCAGTGGCACTTTTCCGTACTCTCGCTCGCAGTTCCTGAAGCTCTTGGGTAGTCTCCCCATCGACCGTTCGCACAGCCGCAGCTCCGCCAATACCGGTTGGTGCCCGGAATTCTCCAAAAATATCACGCAAGGTCTGTGTCCACTCACCCGTGGTCACGCCGGCCAGCGCGCACCGTATAGAGGCTGGCATGATATTCTCGCCATTGAAGACGGCGGCGCGCAGCCCAGAGAGAGCCGTCTCCACCTCAGCCTGATTGCGGGTTGCACGAAACGCTTGCAGGCGCGCTACCTGATCCCGCTCGGCTGCTTCGTCCACTTTAAGAATAGCCGAAGAATCACCGCTGTAGAGGGGAGATTCCGCGGTCTCGGTGAATTTGTTGACACCCACAACAGTATGGTCCCCAGCGGTAATATTACGCACCCGTTCCGTATGACTCGCCACGAGCTGCTCTTTGATATAGCCCAAGGCCGAAATCACGCCGCCCATATCCGTCACGCGCTCAACCTCTTCCCAGGCCGCGTTTTTAATCGCGCTCGTCTTTCCCTCAACCACCGTGCTCCCTGCAAAAATATCACCGTACTCCAACAGGTCGGTCTCAAAAGCCAGAATCTGTTGAATTCGCAGGCTCCACTGCTGGTCCCAGGGGCGCGGCAATCCCAGCGCTTCGTTCCAGGCTGGTAACTGCATGGCGCGACAGCGCGCATCCTTGCTGAGCGTCACACCTAAAGCCTCTAAGACAATCCGAGGGATATTGTTCTCCGGCTGGGCTTCGGTCAGCCCCAGAGAATTGACCTGGACCCCATACCGAAAGCGGCGCAACTTCGGATTCTCAACGCCGTAGCGTTCGTGCGTCAACTCGTCCCAGAGCTGACCAAAGGCGCGCAGTTTACACACCTCTTCAATAAAGCGGACACCGGAATTCACAAAGAAGCTGATCCGCCCGACCGCGGCGGTAAACTCGGCAGCGTCGAGCCGACCAGACGTACGCACCGTGTCGAGCACTGCAATAGCCGTACACAGCGCGTAGGCGACCTCCTGAACGGGCGTGGCTCCGGCTTCCTGGAGATGGTAGGAGCACACGTTGACCGGATTCCATTTGGGAACGTTTTTGACCGTATAGATGATCACGTCGCTCGTCAGACGCAGGCTCGGTTCTGGTGGAAAGATATACGTGCCACGCGACAGATATTCTTTCACGATGTCATTCTGCGTCGTACCCTGGAGGGCTTGGGGCTCGACTCCTTGTCGCTCTGCCGCGGCAATATACAGGGCCAGCAGCCATGCCGCAGTCCCGTTAATCGTCATGGACGTATTCATCTGGTCGAGCGGAATGTCGGCAAACAAGGTTGCCATATCGCCAATATGGCAAATCGGGACGCCGACTTTTCCGACCTCTCCACGCGCCAGGGCGTGATCGCTGTCGTAGCCGGTCTGCGTCGGCAAGTCGAAGGCAACCGACAGGCCGGTCTGACCTTTACTGAGATTGAGCCGATAGAGTTCATTACTCGCTTGTGCGGTTGAGTGACCGGAATAGGTCCGCATGACCCAGGGCCGATCTTTCGGTCGGTCTGTTTCCATGTGTCGTCCTTAATCGTCTGCGGGTTTAAGGCATGGGGAACAACGCTCCAGCCCCTAATCCCCAGTCTCTATTTTTACCCTACCCGTCGCATCTGTTCCAGAATATCGTAGCCGGTGATGGCCTTGCTCTTGGCGGCCTGCTCGGCCAGATAGGCCGGCTCGACGGCCTCGGCCTGAACGGCCTTGGCCAGGTCCATCAGCGCGATCTTAATGGTTGCTTCGTCGATCATCTCGCCGGTTTCCGGGTCGGGCATCGAGCCGCCGCCTTTCTCGTGGTAGAGGTCGAGGACGCGGGATGCATATTTGACCTGCTCGTCGTTCGGCGTATAGCAGGCGTTGGCGATGGCGGCCTGCTGTGGGTGAATGACCCAGGTACCGTCCATGCCGAGGTTGGCTGCACCAATATTTTTCTCGCGCAGGCCCACCTCGATTTCCTTGACTTTCTCTTCGGGGTCGTTTTTCCGCCACAACGGCAGATAGACATTATCAACCGCGTGCAAACCGGCGGCCTTGGCCGCCACCACCACGGCTTGCTTGGAGTACAGAAAATTAATGTTCTGGTCTTTCACTACTTCACGAATGCCCAGGGTGGCCGCAAAGTCGGCTATCCCGAAGATCAACCCGGCCATGCGGTCCGAAGCGGTCGCAATAGCGTAGGCGTTCACAATGGCCTGAGGAATTTCTATCAGGGATTCGATCTGCACTCGTGATTTCCAGCCAGCTTCCTGTTCGAGCGTATCGAGCAGGCTGGAAACGTATTTGACATCGTCCGGCCCGTGCGTCTTGGGCAGGATAATGCCATGAAATTTATCCGGCGCACCTTTCACGATGGCTTCCAGGTCCCCCAGGAAAAACTCGGAGCGGATATTATTGGGCCGTACGGTAATGACTTTCTTGCCAAAATCCAGAGTGTTGAGCGCTTCGACGACGCACTGCCGACTTTGCGGGCCCTTGAATTCGTATGGGCAGGCGTCTTCAAAATCCATCATCACATGGTCAACCGGTGATTTGACCGGATCGGCCGCATTGCGGTGCAGCTTCATGCTGTGGCCGGGATAGGTCATTTCAGTGCGGGGAATAACGAAACGTGTTCCCTCATCAACTACGAACATACGGTCCTCCTCTATCGCAGTCTCTTTCTTGTCGGCGGTCTGTCCCTCTATCAGATTCACACCACTCGCCCAACCTCCCTAGGCGGATGTTTGTCCGAAAAGAGGAAACGTGTCCTTCCATCATCCACACAAGCGGGACACGCTCCCTCTTTTGTGGTATTTTCTCGGCACTCTTCTACTTTTTCATAAGGAGAACTGCATGTCCGACACGCTCCAACAAACCGACCTGATCATTGACACGCTCCAAAAGGTCCGCGATGAGGCGCTCCAGCATGGCCGCACCCTGACCGACAACGGCAAAAGCATTGACGCCCATCAGGTTCATGCCGAGCGGCTGGCCTATCTGGCGACCGAAGTCGAAGCCGCCCGCTCCTGCCTGCACTACGCCCAAGCCGCCGGAGAAAATAGCGCTGACGAGAACGGTCATACGGCCACTATGGCTTTGGGGTTTGCTGCCGAAGTTGGCCAGCGCTTAGTCGGACAAGCCAGTACTCATATTGAAGATTTCGGATTTGACGAAGCGTTTCTGAACGACACGCTCGGACAACCTCAGGTCAAGGCCGCCATCCGGGACGGAGCGCATGAGAATCGCTTCCGCGCAATCGGTCAGACTGTTTTGGCGACGAAAGGCGTGAACCATTCGTGGTTAGAGAGTGATATCGCGGAAATGACGCGGGATTCGGTGCGTCAGTTTGCCAAGAGCGAAGTCGCACCCATTGCGGAGCGCGTCCATCGCAACGACGAGTTGATTCCGGAATCCGTGATCAAAAACATGTCCGAGTTGGGCTATTTCGGCATGTCGGTACCCGAAGAGTACGGGGGCGGCGGCATGGGAAATCTGGCCATGATTATCACCACCGAGGAACTCTCTGCGGCCTCACTCGGCGTGGCCGGCAGTCTGATCACCCGACCGGAAATTCTGACCAAGGCCCTACTGCGCGGCGGTACGGAAGACCAAAAAAAGACGTGGCTGCCACCGATTGCCAGCGGAGAGTTGATGGTCGCCATTTCCGTGACCGAGCCGGACACCGGCTCCGATGTGGCTTCGGTCAAATGCCGCGCCGAGCCGGCCACGGTCAACGGGCAGAGCGGTTTTGTGATTGACGGAGCCAAGGCGTGGTGCACGTTTGCCGGACGGGCGAACATTATTGCCCTGCTCGCCCGGACGAATCCAGAGGCCAGTTCCGGCGCACGTGGGTTGTCCTTATTCATTGTTGAAAAAGACGCCTTTCCGGGCCACTCGTTCGAGATGAAACAGGAGACCGGCGGGGTGCTCCAGGGGGACGCCATTCCGACCCTGGGCTATCGGGGGATGCATTCCTATGTGTTGAACCTTGATAAATACTTTGTTCCGGCCGAAAACCTCGTTGGCGGAGAGGCCGGACTGAATAAGGGCTTTTACTTGCAGATGGCCGGCTTTGCCGCGGGACGACTCCAGACCGGAGGACGCGCTACCGGGCTCGCCCAAGCCGCGCTGGAGGTCAGCGCCGCCTACGCGGACGAGCGCAGGCAGTTTAAGAAATCGCTGGGAGACTTTCAGCTCACCCAGTACAAGCTGGGCCGCATGGCCGCCCATATTACCGCAGCCCGCCAGATTACCTATGCCGCCGCACCGGCCATGGACAGAGACGAGGCGGCCACGCTGACCGCGGCCATGGCCAAACTGCTGGCCTGCGACGTGGCGGTGTGGGTCACTCAGGAAGGCCAGCTCATTCACGGCGGCTGGGGCTATGGCGAAGAGTACGCCATCTCGCGCTATGTCGTGGACGCCCTGGTGCTGCCCATTTTTGAGGGCGTCAAGCCTATTCTGGAACTCAAGGTCATCGCGCGTACATTGTTGGCGTAGGGGTCAGCCGGGTTGTCGGATTATGCCTTCGGCTCACCCGACCTACAGGACTCCGTTCGTTAACCGTATTATTTACGGAGGGGAGGGAAGATATGGCTGAAAACACGGACGAACAGACTGCGATACATAACGCAGCATGGGAGGGCCACACGGCAACCGTCAAACTGTTGCTTGAGGCCGGGGCAGACGTGAACGCGCTAGGTTGGGACGAAAGGACGGCGCTACACTTTGCGGCGGAGGAGGGCCACACGGAAATAGCAAAACTCTTAGTTAACGCTGGGGTAGACATGAATGTGCAGAACAAGCACGGAGAGACGGCACTCCACACTGCGGTAGAGAATGGTCATACAGCAACCGTCAAACTGTTACTTGAGGCCGGGGCAAATCTGGACGTACAAGAAATATCTGGAGAGACAGCGTTGCACTTTGCGGTCTACAGGGTTCACTCGGAAACCGTCCAACTACCCCTTGAGTACGAGGCGGAGTTGGACTCCCAAGATCAGGATGTCAAGGTGATGGAGCTAGCTTGGGAGCAGACTACAGGCAACAGTGAAATAGTTAGGCTCTTACTTGAGGCCGGAGCAAACGTGAACGTGCAAGATCAATATGGAGAGACAGCGCTACACAAGACGGGCGACAGTGAAATAGTTAGGCTCTTACTCGAGGCTGGAGCAAACGTGAACGTGCAAGATCAACACGGAAAGACTGAATTCGAGAAGAGCGCGGCGGCAGGACAGAGTGAAATAGTCAGGCTTCTCCTTGAATACGGGGCTGATGCAGACGTGAGAGGCAAGCGTGGGGATACGCCACTACATCGAGCGTCATACCTTGGTAACTGTGAAAGAGTCAGACTTTTACTTGAATACGGAGCAGATGTGAACGCACAAGATCAATACGGAAAGACGGCCTTGTTTTGGAAGAAGACCATGTACAACGGTGAAATGGTCAGACTACTACTTGAGGCTGGGATAGATGTACACATTCAGGACAAACGTGGAAGGACGGCACTGAATATTGCCGTAAGAGAGGGTTACACGGAAACCGTCAAGCTACTGCATGAATACGGGACGACCAAATAGTTCAAGGCAAAAGATACTGTGAAGTAGAGAAGGGCAGATTAGCGCGACGTAATCAGACCTTCCATTGGGCCTTCCATACCAGTGAATCCAGAGGACGCTCAAGGCCGCGCAACATCAATCACACAAACCGAGATCATACGCGCCTCCTCGGGCGAGAGCGTATCACGCAACTTCTTCTCAAGGTCAGCCGCGCTCTTCGGACGACCGCTCGGCCCCGGCTGGCATCTCTCCTGACCAAACCAGAACACTAGGTAAATGCCGTAGCCGCTCGCGTCCGAATCCTGCATGTATTGCGCAATCAACTGATTTTTCATCGCACTCCACAGGTCTCGATGCCTGCTCTTTTTGATTTCGACCGGCACATTGAAGCCAGAGCAGGACACGCGAATATCGGCTCGCTTGTCGTTGGCGTACTGGCCCTCGGGTTGAGCGTCTAAACTTGGCGGAAGGCATTGCTTCAGGTCGGACAGCAAGGCATCGCGGCAGGAGTTCTCGGGTTTTGGTTCTGTCGGTCGTCCGTATGGGTTCTCATTCCAATATTGACGCCAGTCGTCGGTATTGCCTGTCCGTATCCTCCTCGCGATTTCATGCAATCGATCCGCCAGCAGAGCAGCGAGGTCACCGGGATTGGCGGGCGCGCCACCATTCAGTGTCTCGCGGACCTGCTCGATATCAGGATGGCGATATTCGGTGTCACGGCGGATGATTCGTTGGGAATCCCGAGTTCGCGACAACTCGCCGTGCCAGCGTTCCAGTTCCGGGTCAGCATGAAGCGATGCCAGGGCATCACTCGCGTCCTTAGCGGGAGAAGTCGCCAAGTGTTGGATATACGTATGAACCAGGCGGGATGCCTCCATCGGGGGCGTCACCAGTCCATCCTCCCACCGGAGATCGGGTCCGACGTAGCCACCGACAAGACGGATGAGGAGTTCCACCGTCGGAATATCCAGACTGACCGGAATGTCTAACTTGTAGCGCGACTCCCACTCGGGATCACAGAAGAATGTCGCTGCCTGCTGAACCTGTCTTTTTCGGCCTCGGATGAAATCGCTCAACCGTTCACGGTATATTGCGGGTGACACAACCAGACCCGCGGCGAGCCAATGCATGTGCTGGGCAATGTTCATGCTCTTCCGTGACAGCTTCATTTCAATCAATTCTTCAAAGGACGCTCTGTCCGCGTGCTGAATGGCAGCCCAAAGCAGATTATCCAGCTCTTTGAGTTGCTTCAGTTTACAGCGCGCTGGAAAGGCACGTAGTAGCGTTAGACTTACCAAGCGGGCAACTTGAGCATGGTCCGGGTTGTGTGCGAGTTCATGGAGTTTGTAAATGACATCCCGACTACTACGGAACTCAGACCTAGCGAACTGTATCTGCACATCGGCGACGAGTTCGGAGCGGGTCGCAAGCAATCGTTGATACCACTTAGGGCAGTAATCCATGTGGGGAGTGCAGAAATAGAACAAAACTGCCGTACGAATCCGTCTGTTGTCCCATTGAGACGGGTCTTCCAGTGTCGTTCTTTCTATTTCCTCCAGACCCGCCAGGAACGGCAGGGTGAGGTAGTGCATACGGTCCTTCTTGTAGAGATCGAGAATCTCCTTGGCCTCGGGAACATCGTCCCGGTCTGCCACACCACGCAAGCCTTGAAGCGCGGCATCCGTCAAACTCTGGTCGTTTTGGAGAAGTTTCCGAAGGGCTTCCTGTCTATTTTCATGGCTGTTCCAAAAGTCGAGATACGTCCTCGCCAACACATGAAGTAAAGCAGGTGAAGCCCGATTCTCGAGTAGCACGGTCTTATTGCTACGGACATGTGCAAGCCATTCATCTTCTCGCCGCTCTCTTTCCTCGGTGTAACTCTGCTCCTCACGCCTGAGTTCTCGAGTTTTGGCCTTCTCCCGGTCGCGCTGCGTGATCATTTTCGAGATGTGGCTTTGTAATTCCCTATGGCCGTGGGCCTGTTCCAACTGAGTTTCGAGTGACAGGCCCACATGACTGGCAAACGCGATGAAATACTCCACGACTCGGGAGTCAGTCGCCTTCGTGGACTGTTCCATGCACCACACGCCGAAATCGGGTGGCAAATTCGTCCCGTAGAGGCGCTGATTAACCTTGTACATATATACATTGAAATTCTCGTCATCGGATTCGGCATAGCGTTGGACCCCTTCAGTCAGAATCGCTTTTTTGATTGCCGGGCGCTGTTCCAGCCAAGCCCTCACGTTACGAGAGGCTTCCTCGACTTTATATTGAGTCGCCGGCAACCCGACACCAAGCCAGTCATACAACTGTTCCGTGGATATCCTGTCCCCGTATGTTTTCAGACCGCGCTCCAGTAACTTGAGCACCGGGTTATGTTTCAAATAGGGCCCGGCCATCTCCAGAGCGGACCACAGTCCGGGCGGCGGGCCCTGCAAACCGTCAAGGAGTTCGGATACGTCCTCGTCCGACGATTGCTCAAGAAGGCCGCGTCGCCAGAATCGAGCGTATCTACCCATCAGATTAGAGTCGCTAGGCTCAGACAGGTAATTCCATACCTGTGACGCCAGCAGGTCTTGGGGATAGAGCTGGGTGATCAAGGTTCCAAGGAGTTCGTTATCAGAGTCGGCAACGCGCCCGGCTTTAATATCTGCCAGTAGCCGTTTGAGTTCGTTCGTCTTGTCCTGACCGTCCGGGCAAGTATGAAGAAAGGCATCAAGCGCAGACTTGTGAATACGTGGCCAGCGGGTAGCATCGCGGACAATATCTAATAGGAGCGTTGAAAGTTCTGGCAGTAACGGCCCTTGCTCCAAAATGCTCAGGACAAACACAGTCAATATCTGATGCTGTTCGTCCCGTGCGGGGTCGATTAGGATTTTCCGTAGCGCGGGTTCCACGTTGGTTGTGACAAGCGGTCCGAAGGCCGCAGCCCAGCGTCGAGACACGAGACCCGAACCGAGCCTGTCTCCCGCACGTTTCAAAGCATTCAGCAGGGCGTGTTTCCCGTCATGCGAGAACTGGCGTATATCGCCGTACAGTCCGACACCGATAGGGTCACGCTCAATCAGGGCCATACGCGTGCGCGGGCACTGCGCCGCAAGCCAAGCGGACAAACCCCGCATTTCTGTGACCACACCTCCGTCCGTTCCCGTTATCAGGGCGAGGATTCGTTGGATGGGAAGACCGCCATCGCCGTCAATGAGTTGGGTAAGGTGTCGGGCACCGAGAAACTCCGCAATGTGACGGTGAACGGGAACAAAACGGGTCTCGGACTCGGCTTTGAACAACATAGTGGTAAGAGCCGCTTTGTATACGCCGCGTTCGATGTCGCCACCGCATTCCTCTGGAGACGGATAAGCTGAGTCGGGCTCACCGGGGCCAACCGTGTAGCCGGCGATACCCGCAATCAATTGTACCGCACAGAGGCGCCCGGCAGCGTCCAGGAGTTGATCGAGTGAAGGAGTTTCCGCTTCTCTTCTCGCCGCCCGATGTTCGTCATTCAGTTCACGAACCATTTGGCGACAGGCGCGCTCGAAGGTATCCAACCGGCTCTCCGGCCAGCCTTCGCTTGTCGCGGCTTTTGCCAACAACTCCAGGCTCTGCGGATTCGTGAGGAGTCCGTCAACGCCTCGCTCTCGGGCCTTCGCCACGAACTCCCGAGCGTCATTCACCCCAGGCTGAGCATCAAGTATCGCGATGATGTCCTCGTCCGTCAGTGGGTCAAGCCGGAGCACCGTTACTGTGCCGTCTTGGGCAACAGATGATAAATGCTTTTGGTCGTTTGTCCCAAGCCAATCCGCTTCCCGACAGGAGAGCCGAAATCGCGGCTTGCCCAGTGCGTCGAGACGTTCTCTAATCGCGTCAAACGGCGTGCGTACATCATCCGTCCCGGCTCGGACTTCATCCAGTCCGTCTATAAAAAGCACCTTTTCTCGCCATTCTGGGTGACGGTCCATGTTCAAGGTCAAGAAGTCACGAGCAGGGATGTAGCAGGCATCATCCACGATTTCGCTTTCGGTCTGAAACGTAGTGGTCTTGCCAGCGCCGGGGTCGCCGAGCAGGACATAGGCTGCCTTGGACCGGAAGGCATCCAAAGGCCGGGACACATTCTTCTGATTGTGGTCCGTATCCGAGACTTCAGTACAAGTTCGGGGGACGGGATCGCTCATATTTCCTCAAACCAGTGTGAAGCCGATACCGTCAAAAACTCATCAAGCGGAACACCGTCTTCTCCAACCAGGAGCGAACGACTGGGGCTGAAACGCTGTACAAATTCCTTCATTCCCCGTACCGACTTTGTGTTCGGACCGCTCTTGACCTCAATAGCAATGACGTGAGTGCCTCGCTGAAGAACGAAATCGACCTCATGTGCTCCGTCCCGCCAGTAATACGGACGAATGTTGTCGGTGGCGGTGTTGAACAGGTGAGCGCCAACCGCACTTTCGACCAAGCGTCCCCGAAAGGTACGGTCCACCTGGGCCTCCTCAAACGTGTAGCCGGCCTCTGCTGTCATCAGTGCGGTATTGAGTACGTTGAGCTTGGGACTGGACGCCCGGCGGCGGGAGGCACTCACCGCATATTTGGGGAGTCCGGTAATCAAACCAGCATTCGACAGCAGGTCCAGATAACGAGCCAGGGTGGTCGTATTGCCGGCATCGTGAAGCTGCCCCAGCATCTTGGTGTAGGACAGGATTTGCCCGGAATAGGCTGCGCCAAGTTCAAACAGCCGATTCAGCAAGGCTGGTTTGTCCACCCGCTGCATGGCGAGAATGTCGCGCTCGATATTCGGTTCGACCAGTGAGCCTACAATATAAGCGCGCCAACGGTCCTGGTCACGCACAAGCGGGGCAGCCCCCGGATAGCCACCGAAGTGGAGATAGTGCGCAAGGTCAAAGTCAAAGGCTGCCGACATCTCTGCAAACGACCAGTGCGTCACACGAATGGACTCGTACCGTCCAGCGAGACTCTCACTCATTCCCCTTTGCATGAGCAGTGGAGCCGAGCCCAAGATAACAACGTGCAGCGGGCATCCTCTGGCACGGTCGGCATCCCACAAGCCCTTGACGGTCTCGGACCAGTTCGGGATTTTCTGTATCTCGTCAAACACCAGTACGAAGCCGTCCGATTTTTCTGCTTCGAGGCGAGCTTCTTCCCAGTTACGTACCAACCATGCAGTGTCTCGTTGCTGTGACACGGGGAAAGTTGCTTCGGCCGTATCAAATGGGACGCGAGGCGTGGAAGGCCCAGGTTCGTCAACTGCCAGATAGAGGCTCCCGCGATTGATCTGCCGTAACGCCTGACGCACGACAGTGGTCTTGCCCGTCTGGCGTGGCCCGAACAGGGCAATGATTCGGCTCGGCGGCTCAGCAATCCGCTCACAAAGTGTGGCAACCTGGACACGTTGGAAAGAGACCATTTATTTAATTTACTCTATTGAGTATTTTTACTCAATAGAGTAAAAGTATCGCTATGGTACAGAGACGCTCTGAGCCGCCTATTAGACAAGCAAATTCCCGGCATATATTAAGAGGCACCGCACATCGGCGGATGCTGAGAGTTGGGTCTTTGATACGGCCGTCTCCAGTCTCTTTATTCTCTCCGTCAGCCTCCGTATGATGAAAAGAGTAAATGTGCCAACATCTGTGTATCTATTGGAGAACATGTTTACTCTTTAAGGACTGAGGTGGGAAATTTGAACGACAGACTCCCTTCGTTATCGGCTCGGACCAGTGACCTGTTCGCCCTCCTATATGAGCGTGTGCTACTCTTTGATGGGGCCATGGGGACGTCCATCCAGGCCCAGAATCTGAGCCCGGAAGATTTCGGCGGCCTGGCGTACGAAGGCTGTAATGAACACTTGGTGTTGACCTTCCCTGAGGCGATCACACAGATCCACGACCGCTTCTTGCAAGCCGGTTCGGATATTATTGAAACGAATACCTTTGGCGCTACGAGTATCGTCCTGGCCGAGTATGGTCTGCACGAGCAGACAGGCGCCATCAACCAGGCCGCGGCCCAACTCGCCCGGGCCTGTGCTCAACGCTATAGCTCCCCACACCGACCCCGCTTTGTGGCCGGCTCCATGGGGCCAACAACCAAAACGATTTCTGTCACTGGCGGTGTGACCTTCGGCCAGCTGCGGCACGCCTATGCGGAACAAGCAGAGGGATTGCTGCGGGGTGGCGTGGATTTACTGCTAGTGGAAACAACACAGGACACGCTCAACCTGAAAGCGGGCCTCTTGGGAATCGACGACGCGTTTCGGACGGTCGGGCACCGCGTAGCTGTGGCTGTCTCCATCACGATTGAGACGATGGGCACAATGTTGGCCGGACAGGGGGTGGAAGCGCTCTATACCTCTGTGGCGCATCGGGACCTGTTCGCGCTCGGACTAAACTGTGCCACCGGACCCGATTTCATGACCGATCATCTCCGCACCTTGGCAGAGTTCTCCCGTTTTCCTGCTCTATGTATCCCGAACGCCGGGTTGCCGGACGAAGAGGGGCACTACAACGAATCACCCGCGATGATCGTGGCCAAGCTCGAACGTTTTGTCGACGCCGGCTGGCTCAATATGCTGGGCGGTTGTTGCGGCACGACACCTGCGCATATCGCACTACTCAGTCAGATGCTGGAGGGCAAGCGGCCGCGCACGCTGCCGACAACGAAACGGAGCGTGGTCTCCGGACTCGAACCCCTGGTGATCGACGAAGACAAACGCCCGATGCTGGTCGGTGAGCGGACGAACGTGATTGGCTCACGTAAATTCAAGCGGCTCATCCGCGACGGCGCGTTTGAAGAAGGCGCGGAAATCGGCCGCCGGCAGGTGCGGGGCGGCGCCCACATCGTGGATGTGTGTCTGGCCGACCCGGACCGCGAAGAACTCGACGATATGACCGCCTTCCTGGATATTCTGGTGCGGAAGATCAAAGTCCCCCTGATGATCGACTCGACCGACACTCGGGTCATTGAAGCCTCGCTCGAACGCTCACAGGGCAAGGCGGTCATCAACTCTATCAACCTGGAAGACGGCGAGGAGCGGTTTGCCCAAGTCGTGCCGCTCATCAAACGCTACGGTGCGGCGGTGGTGGTGGGCTGTATCGATGAAGACCCGGAACAGGGCATGGCGGTCACCCGGCAGCGGAAACTCGCGGTGGCCAAACGGAGCTATGATCTGCTCATCCACAAATACGGTCTGGACGCCGAAGATATTATTTTCGATCCGCTGGTGTTTCCCCTTGGCACCGGTGACCGTAACTATATTGGTGCCGGCGAGGAGACGATCGCAGGAGTCCGGCTGATTAAACAAGCGCTACCGGCGTGCAAGACCATCCTAGGTATCAGCAATGTGTCCTTTGGCCTCCCGCCGGCCGGTCGTGAGGTGTTGAACTCCGTGTTTCTCTACCACTGCGTCAAGGCAGGTCTCGACCTGGCGATTGTGAACACGGAAAAGCTGGAACGCTACGCCTCGATTGCCGAAGAAGAAAAACGACTTGCCAATGATCTGATTTACTGGCGCGGTGAAAAGAGGGAACGCGCCCTCCAAACAGATAAAGCTGGGCACGTTTCCTCTTTGGACCCGGTCGCCGCCTTTGCCGCTCACTTTCGACAGAAAAAAGAAAGCGTAATTCAGGATACACGCGCCGACCTGCCGCTGGATGAACGGCTGGCGCGGTATATCATAGAGGGCTCCAAAGACGGGCTGATAGACGACCTCAACACCGCCCTCAACGAACAGGCCCCCCTGGACATTATCAACGGACCACTTATGGCGGGCATGGATGAGGTCGGCCGCCTGTTTAACAACAACGAACTCATTGTGGCCGAGGTCTTACAAAGCGCAGAGTCCATGAAGGCTGCCGTCGGCCATCTCGAACCCTTTATGGATAAAACGGACGGTGGGCTCAAAGGTACGGTCATCCTGGCCACCGTCAAGGGTGATGTGCATGATATTGGGAAAAATCTGGTGGAGATCATCCTGGCAAACAACGGCTACCGAGTGGTAAACCTCGGCATTAAAGTCGCACCGGAAACCTTGATAGAGGCCGTGCGCGAACATCAACCGGATTTAGTGGGTCTGTCCGGTCTATTGGTCAAATCGGCCCAACAGATGGTGGTGACGGCCCAGGACCTCACAACGGCCCAGGTAACCTGCCCCATGCTGGTCGGCGGGGCTGCGCTGACTCCGCGTTTTACTGCCAATAAAATTGCGCCCGAGTACGATGGTCTGGTCTGTTACGCGAACGACGCCATGCGCGGTCTGGACCTGGCAAACCAGATTATGGATGAGGACCGGTACGCGACGCTTCTGCTGGACCTTGAGAAAGAGCGGAAACGGCTCGCCCAACAAGAACGTACGCCAAAACAAGAACCATCCGAAGCGCAGCGCGTCCAGCCTGCCACGCTCTCACACGAACAGCCAGCCCCCCATCCACCCGACCTGCGGCTCCATACGCTCGACGATTATGACCTGGACACGGTCTTCACCTATCTCAACCCGACCATGCTGTACGGCAAGCACCTCGGGCTGAGGGGGAATCTTGAGACCTTATTAACGCAGGGCAACGAAAAAGCGGTCGAGTTACACCGTCAGGTCGAGGCTGTGATGGATGAGGTCATTGCAAAAAAATTGCTGCGTGCGCAGGCGGTGTATCAATTCTTTCCAGCCCAAGCCGAAGACGACAGCCTACGACTGTATCGTGCCAACGGCAAAGATATTGCCGCAACGTTTCTCTTTCCCCGCCAGCAGCACGGAGAGGGCCTATGTCTGAGTGACTTTGTGGCTCCGACGAGCAGCGGCAATCAGGACTATATTGCCCTGTTCGCCGTGACCTGTGGCCACGGGATCCGAGAACTCGCGGAACAGTACCGTGCGTCGGGTCGCTACCTCCAGTCCCATATCCTGCAAGCCTTGGCGATTGAGGGCGCAGAGGCGTTTGCCGAGCTGCTCCACCAGCGCCTGCGGGAGATGTGGGGCTTTGCCGACCCGCCGGAGCTGAGCATGCGGGAGCGCTTCAAGGCCCGGTATCGCGGCGTCCGGGTGAGTTTCGGCTATCCGGCCTGCCCGCGCCTCGAAGACCAGGAACGCTTGTTTCAGGTGCTGCCAGTCACCGCCTCAATCGGTGTCGAGCTGACCGAAGGTTATATGATGGAGCCGGAAGCCTCGGTCTCGGCTCTCGTCTTCCATCACCCCCAAGCCAAATACTTCAACATTCTGGACGACGAGTTGGCCGCTTTCGAGCGGCGGCTGGCCGAGCGCTCAAACGCGCTCAGCGCGGCAGCGCTGTAGCTGGCTCCCCAGGATCGGCCGGGCCGATAGTATCTCAGGGATGAAGTGCTGACTCAGCACGCTGAGGAAGGAAACTCGGGAATCACCATGTCGGAACAGAACCGTCTAGTCTTTCAATCGGTTGAGGCCGTCCAGGCAGAATTTGCCCAGTGGAATTATATTGCCGACCGGGCGCTCGCCCTGACCGTCAAGCTTGCCGCCGATCTGGAAAAACCGCTGTTGCTCGAAGGGGAAGCCGGCGTAGGCAAGACGGAAGTTGCCAAAGTGCTGGCCAGCGTACTCGATACGCCACTTATCCGCTTGCAGTGCTACGAGGGGCTGGACGCACAAACGACGCTGTACGAATGGAACTACGCCCGGCAAATCCTGCATATTCGCATGGCCGAACAGCAGCCGCAGGAGCGTCCGTTGCTTGAGCGTACCATCTTCAGTGATGAATTTCTTCTGAATCGTCCCTTGCTTGAAGCCATTCGTCATCCGGGCCCCCGGCCGGCCGTCCTCCTCATTGATGAGGTCGATCGCGCGGATGAGGAGTTTGAGGCCTTTCTCCTGGAAATCCTGTCCGACTTTCAGGTTAGCGTGCCCGAGATTGGGACTTTTACCGCCAGGCAGCCGCCCTATGTTGTCCTGACCTCAAATCGAACCCGGGAACTGCACGAGGCCCTCAAGCGGCGCTGTCTCTACCTATGGATCGACTACCCGACGCCGGCCAAAGAGCGTGAGATCATCCTGCGCCGGGTGCCGGGGATTCGGACTGTGTTGGCTGAGCGTATTGTCACTGTGATGCAGACGCTACGCCAAATAGACTTCTACAAACGTCCCGGTGTTGCCGAGAGCGTGGACTGGAGCCGAGCCTTACTCGGACTTGAGATTGACGAACTCCGGGCTGAAACCCTGGAGGACACCGCCGGTGTGATTCTAAAATACCATGACGATATTGAGCGCTTACAGACCATTGGAGCAGAAACCATTCTGAGGGACGGCACGGAGTGAGTAGGGGCATGACTCCGACGGAAGACCCACCCAACAAAGGACCCTCCGCTCTGAGTACGCTACCCGATACGTTGCTCACCCGCACGCTTGAGCTGTGTCGATTAGCCAAGGAGGCTGGGCTCGGTGTGACCCCGGGCCGAGTCATTGATGTCGCCCGCTCCCTGCGCGGTATTCAGTTGGTCAATGAGGACGACTTCCGCCTCACCCTACGGACGAATCTGGCCAGTAGCCGAGCGGAAGAACAGCGATTTGATCGGGTGTTCAAAGCCTACTGGTACGGAGCAGCGGAGAACGAAGGCTACCGCCTGGGAGTACAGACCGAGTTGCTCCGCGGAAACTTTGATCAGGGCCTCCAGGAGGCGCACCAGGATATTATCGGCCAGCTTGAAGACAGCAGCGCACAGGAGACCCACCGAGACCTGAACCTGACGGCGCGCTGGGATGAGGAGGCGCCACCCATCGAACATACCGTCCGTGCCCTGGCCAAGCGTCTCGCCACGCGCCCCAGCCGGCGTCTCAAACCGTCCCCACGGGGCCAGCGGATAGACCTGCGACGCTCACTCCGGCGTAACATGCGGCACGGCATGGATATACTGGAACTCGCCCGCGTCCACCGCCGGGTACGTAAGACCCGCCTCGTCCTGCTGTGCGATGTGAGTGGGTCCATGGATGCGTTTAATCCATTTCTTTTGCAGCTCATGCTGGGGATTCAGAAGGAACTCAAGAACGCACGCACAGTGGTTTTCAGCACGGCCGTCACCGAAATCACGTCCGTGCTGCGTCGTCGCTCCGTGCAACACACCTTGCAGCAGGTCGGCGAGACAGTCCGCCACTGGTCCGGCGGCACGGACATCGGCGGGGCACTCACCAAGTTGAACCGGAGTGTCCTGCGTGAAGGCTCGACCCGCTCAACGGTGGCCATTATTATCAGCGACGGATACGACAGCGGTCGCACCGAGGTTATTGAGCGTGAAATGCGCGCCCTACGGCGACGCGTACGCACCGTGGTCTGGATCAACCCCATGTACGGGGCCTCAAGCTTTGAACCGCGCGCCCAAGGCATGAAGGCCGCCCTGCCCTATATTGACCATTTTCTACCGGCGTATAATGCCCAATCGCTGCAGGTCTTGGTGCGCGAGCTGGCGCGAGTCTGAAGGATGGAGAGAGACTGGCCAAAAGGCTCCCGGAAGGCTAAGACGCGGGGGACCTCGGCTGGTCTGAGCCGTCGCACAGACCGGAACCCTTGACAAACTCGACCCTGCCCGATTAGTCAAGTGGCAGTTTTTCCAAAGCGAGGGGATATGCCAACCAAGTATGTTGATGTTGACGACTATGCGGTGCATTACTTTCACACCGGCCAGACAACGCTGCCGCCGGTTGTTCCTGATGTCAGCAAAGGCAAGCTCTTTTTATACGTCCACGGGGCGGGCAGTAATGGCCATTTCGCCCACAAGATGCTGGATATTCTCTCGGCCGCCCACAGTCCGCTCGCCTTCGACTTTCCGGGCCATGGGCGTTCGAGCGGAACGGAAAGCCTTAAAAGCGTGGCCGCCTATAGCGACTTCACCTATAGTCTGTGGCAGGCCTTAGGCGTGCGGCCGGTGGTTATTATTGGCCATTCCATGGGCGGCGCCATTGCCATGGACCTGGCCCTCCGCCATACGGATATGGTTGAGGGCGTCGCCCTGACTTGCACGGCGGCCAAGTTCAACATCTCGGATGAGCTTCTCGGCACTTGGCAGGCGGTGATGAAAGGCCGCCAAGGACAGCCCTTCACCAAGGTGTCGTGCTCACCTCAGACGCCGCAGGAGATTGTCCAAGAAGGCTGGATGGAGCAGATTAAGACCGACCCGCGTGTCCGCTATTTTGATTTGCTGGCCTGCCAGCAGGTTGACCTGAGGGCCCAGCTTGGACAGATTGACCTGCCCACGTTGGTGCTGGCCGGAGCGGATGACGCCACCACGCCAGTCGCTCAGGCAGAAGAGTTACGGGACCATATTCCGAATGCACAACTGGCTGTCATTCCTGAGGCCGGGCACTGGCTGCCACTTGAAAAACCACAGGCCGCCTGCGACGCCATTCAGACGTTCTTCAACTAAATCTGGTCATCTAAACCTTTTTGAATCTTCACGGCGAATAGTCCGATGAGAACGATAGTTTCCATCTTCGCTGCACTATCTGTTGTCGCGTGTGCACCCGCAACAATCGAAGGATTGCGAAACGACCATGCAAGCAGCTACACATTCGAAATTGAAGAGAACTATCAGCCTGTCTATCGAAAAATACTATCGACAGCCCGGAAGTGTTACCAAACAGGGTTGATTACAGCGCAGATGGTAGTGCAAGGAGATATATATCACGATATTCGGGCGGGAAATGTTACGGTCGCACTTCATGGAGGGCTTGGCGTGGATACGCACATGACGATCGACATATCGGCGTTGAATGAGGAGAGAACAAAGGTCGTCGTGTTCAATGCGATCTCGATGTGGAACGCCCCGGCTCGAGCTGTAAGGGAGTGGGCAGAAGACAACTCAACCGAATGCAGTCCACGAAGAAGCACTTAGGAACGAGGCAGAGTATGAGTATCAGTCGAAAAGCCGCATTGGCCGGTGTCTACGAGCATCCGCTCCGTTGGGCTCCACATAAAACCCAGTACCAGATCATGGCCGAGAGTGCCCGAGGCGCCCTGGACGATGCCGGGCTGAGCATAAAAGATGTCAACGGCCTGTTTACCTCTGGTGTGGGCGGGATGGGGATTATCGCCCTGGCCGAGCACCTGAATCTCAACCCCGATTTCCTGGACTCCAACTCGATTGGGGGCTCGTCCTTTGTTTCGCATACGGCCCATGCCGCGGCGGCGATTGCCGCCGGCTACTGCGATGTTGCCCTGATTCTGTACGGCAGCAAATGGTCCTCGGACCGTTTTGCCGTTGGCACCGGAGGCGGCGGGAGCGGCGATCCACCCGAACAGTTCGAAGGCTGCTACGGTCCGACAACCGTTGGCGACTACGCCCTAGCCGCACAGCGGCATATGTACGAATTCGGCACAACCAGTGAGCAGCTGGCCGAGATTGCCGTGACGACACGTAAACATGCATCGCTGAATCCGCATGCAAAGTTTCGTGACCTGATTAGCGTTGACGATGTCCTGGCCTCGCGCGAGGTGTCTTCACCGCTGCACCTTCTGGACTGCTGCATGATCTCCGATGGCGGCGGCGCCCTGGTTGTCACCTCTGCCGAACGGGCACGTGATCTCAAAAAGAAGCCTGTCTATCTCCTGAGTGCGGCAGAGTCCTGCGCCCATACCAGCGCCGGGGTGCGCGATATTACTGACGCGGCGGCCAAGCAGTCCGGCCCGAAGGCCATGGCACGAGTCGGGGTGAGTCATAGCGACTTTGACATGGCCATGATCTACGACTCCTTCACCATTACCGTGTGCATCACCCTTGAAAGCCTGGGGTTTTGTCAAAAAGGAGAAGGCGGGTCGTATGTCCAGAACGGTCGTATTGGTCTGGGCGGTGAACTCCCGATCAATACCGACGGCGGCGGGTTGTCCTCCAACCACCCCGGTATGCGCGGAATTTTTTTGGTGATCGAGGCGGTCAAGCAGTTGCGAGGTGAGTGTGGGGAGCGCCAAGTCAAGGATTGTACACTCGCCTTTTGTCATGGAACAGGCGGGACACTCGGGCTCCGGCACAGCGGAGCCTCTCTGGTCCTCGGCGTATAGCTGCGGTCCAGTAACGGAGGAGTGATTATGGCTGATGGAAAAAAGAAACCGAACCGCCCGGTCCCACGGGTAGACGAAGAGTCGCGACCGTTCTGGGAAGCCTGCGCCCGGCACGAACTATACGTTCAGAAATGTCGGGCGTGTGGAACGGTCTTTTACTATCCGCGCGCCTTTTGCCCGGAAAACCTGTCGCAGGACTTTGAGTGGCTACGCTGTAGCGGCAAAGGGACCGTCTATACCTTTACGATTACCCGCCAGAATCAAAGTTCAGGCTTTCGGAACAAAGTGCCCTATGTCATGGCCTATGTCGAGTTGGAAGAAGGGGTGCGGATGCTGACTAATATCGTGGGCTGTGACCCGGAGAGTGTCACCATCGGCATGCCGGTCGAAGTCACCTTCGAGGACGTGACGCCGGAAGTCTCGGTACCGCTGTTCAAGCCTGCCTCATAGTCAATTGGGTCTATGGGGTCTGTTGGGTCCTTTGGGGCCGACCCCATAGACCCCATAGACCCTAGGACTCAATTGACCCAATTGACTCAAATCGTTCGCTTCTGGCACTATAGGGCCTTATTTTGCAGCCAGAAAAAACTGCTTCTACAAAAGGAGATAAAAGGGTCAACGTGTCAGCAACTTTGTATCTATTGGAAGACATGTTTACTCTTTGTAGAGTCGGCCTCGACCGCTAGCTCTCAGACAGCCCATGGCACGAGTAATTGACCTCCACCTTCATTCTGAAGCCTCGGACGACAGCCGCGCGCCGGTCGAGGCCTACCTCAAGTGGCTAGCCCGTAAACGCGACGAACGTCCGCTAGACGGCATCGTGCTGACCGAGCACCGCCAGTTCAATACCCAGAGCGACTACCGGGCGCTTGAGGACAAGTATGGCATGCTGATCCTCAAAGCCTCGGAGGTCGAAACCGAGTACGGACATGTTCTTGTGTATGGGGTCAATGACGCAATGCTGCAACGCTTCGACTTTTCCAACGTCCGGCTGCGGGCTCAAGAGGTGATTGACGAAGTGGCGCGTATGGGCGGGGTGGCCATGCCGTGTCACCCTGGACGGCCCACTATTGGCTTGATTGAGCACTATGAAAACCGTCCTCCGCTTGAGGGAGTTGTTGGCGTCGAAGCCCTGAACGGTGGAAGCAAAAAAGGCGAGAATGAGCGCGTTGCTGAGCTTATCGATACGTATGGCTACCACGCGTTTGGGGGAAGCGATGCCCATCTGGTGAGCTTTGTCGGGATTTGTGCCACAGAGTTTGAGAAAGATATTACGAATACGGAAGAGTTGGTTGAGGCGCTGCGAACGGGCGGCTACCGCCCAGTTGATTTTCGTGTCCGGCGCGCCCCACCCCAGCCGGCCTCAGTGGCGTAAAGAGTGAACGTGTCCTCCAATAAATACAAAACTGTTGACATGTTTATTCGTAGAGGAGATGTGGATGGCGCTTGAATTTGATCGGTCTATTTTAGGCCAAGTGTTTGACGAGACTGACTTTCCGCCGGTTGAGAAAGCAGACCTCTTACACTTTGCGGACGCGCTGGGAGAGACCAACCCGCTCTACACCGATGAAGAAGCGGCGGTGAATGGGCCCTATGGGGGTCTGGTGGCGGCTCCGACCTATGTGACACGGCTCCGACCCAAAAAAATGACACCCGAGCATATGCCACGCTTCGGCAAGGTCGGCTTTGACGGCGGGCGTGATGTTGAGATTTTTGCCCCGGTCCGACCTGGCGATAGGCTGAAAATGGTCAGCACCATATACGATATTTACGAGAAAACCGGGCGCAGTGGCTCTATGTATTTCATCGTCCTGCGGAATGAGATCACAAATCAGGACGGCCACAAGGTTGCCATTGTTGACCATAGGATTATGCAGCGATGAAGACACTCTATTTTGAAGAGGTCGAAGAGGGCGACGAGTTGCCGCCTATCGACCTGCTTCTGACCAAAGACTTTGTCCGCACGTACGCTAAGACGGCCGGTATGGATTTTCCACGGTTCACGGACGATGAAGGGGCACGCCAAGAGGGTCTACCAGGTATGATCGCACCTGGGGTCTTAAGTATGGGGCTGCTGGCCCGACTGATCGGTGAGTGGAACCAAGCGGCGCAGATTACCCGGATCGGCACGACGTTTCGCAGCCCGGTCCTACCTGACTGTGCGATTCATCTGCTAGGCTTTGTCACCCAAAAGGATGTAGAGCGACATACTGCTGAGTGTGATATCTGGATGGAGAACGATGATGGAGAACGCTGGGTCATTGGCACGGCGACCGTTCTGTTGCCAACCCGCAACTCCTAGTATTCAGAGAGTAGAACAATGCAAAAACGACGACTTGGCTGTGTTATGGTTCTCTGTTTAGTCAGTGTCCTCGGACTTGGCCCGCATGTGCCAACAGCTTTTGCTCAGAATGGAGCAATGCAGCAGGGGCTGGACGACTCGCTGGACATGCTTGACAGCCCCACCCCGGTGTACGAACCGTCTGTTTTTGAACCTTTTAATGAGAAGATGTTTTCCTTCAACATCTGGATGGATGAACATATCCTCCGACCGGTTGCCCGTTCCTATGCCGGAGCTGTACCGGAGCCTGCGCGGCTCAGTGTGCGCCGTTTTTTCCATAATATCGGAGTTGTTCCGCGCTTCGCCAATAGCCTCTTTCAGCTCAAGCTGGACGGTGCGGCGCGGGAAGCCGGACGCTTTATGATCAACACGACAATTGGCGGTCTCGGCTTTTTCGATGTGGCCAAAAACAAGTTTGGGCTCGAAGGGAGCCAAGAGGACTTTGGTCAGACGCTCGGGACTTATGGCATAGGATCGGGTCCGTATCTGGTGTTGCCCTTTATCGGACCTGCCACGGTGCGTGATGCCATTGGCCGGGTCGCGGACGGAGCCATGGACCCGAAGACCTATTTTTTGTCCACGGTCGAAGTGACGACAACGGATGCTGGCACGGTGCTCACCAATGCAGTCAACGAACGCTCCCTCAATCTTGAACTCTTCGAGAGTGTGGATCGCTACTCTCTTGATATGTACAGCGCAGTACAAGACTTCTACCTGCAAAATCGAGAGAGGCAGATCGCAGAATAAGCCTCTGTCCTCTTGCAAACACCAGAAAGACAGCGACTGGCGTGTCGAGGAGTTTGATCGTGGTCAAAACTCTCCTTTTGATAATAGGCCTCCTTTTTCCTCAGCTCGGCTGGGCAGATTCTCCGGCGGAGGTGACCAAACGGCTGATCTCGACCATGCAATCGTGTGGCCAGGAATTTGGTTTGCCCTCCGCTCCCCCGCAGTGCACTAATGAAGAGATCGAAAAAAACCTGGCCATTGCTCAACTGTCACGCTGGCTGATGGGGCCGCACTGGGACACCCTCGGCCAAGAGAAGCAGGCTGATTTCATCAGCCTCCTCACACGCTTGCTACGCGAGTTGGCCTATCCCAGAGCGTCGGAATTTCTGGCTGACACGCAGTTCGAATACGGCGACACGCATCAGCAAGGGAATGAGGCCCTGACCGAGGTCTCGGTCGTGAATCCTGATGAAGGGCGGGTGACCATCGGTTTTCGGCTCAACCAGTCGGAGGGCGTGTGGAGAGTTTGGGATGTTCGGCTCGACGGAGTCAGCATGGCCAGCAACCTGCGCAAACAAGTGCAGTCGCTCATGTCCAAACAGTCCTACGAAGAGTTGGTGGAGCGAATGCAGCGGACCATTGCGAACGCCAAGACCGAAGAGGCCGGATAACAGCAGACTGCTCAGACTCTCTCCTCCGCTTGAGTAACCGGCATGGCTAGGATAGGCTGCTCGGCTCAACAGAGGACTGGCAGGGCCTGTGCCGGGTATGGGAAATTTGGCGACGACGTTGGCAGATATCGCGACCCATCTCCCCAGCATCCATACGTTCTCCGTCCTATCCGTTCCAGCGTGCTTTGTGAGTGGAGACATTATCCGTGCAGGCGATCCCTCCGTCTTTTAAACAACGCCTCGTTGCCCTGGAAAAACGGGCTCTACGAGCTTGCGCTCGGGGAATCGTTGCATATGCAAAGACGGCCCTGGCTCTCTGTCTCCTGCTTTCGGTTGCCGCGTCACTCTACACCGCACGACATCTCGAACTCGTCACCGGCCGTAATGATCTGATCTCGACCGAAAAGCGCTACCTGCAACTCGATGAGGAATATTCCGAAGAGTTTGTCGGCGTGGACCAGGTGGCCGTGGTTGTTGAGCCGCAAGATATTCCTCAGGGCAAAGCCTTTGTGACGCGCCTGGGTGAACGACTCGCCCAAGAGCAGGAACATATTGCTGAGATTTTTTACCGAGTCGATGTTTCCTCCTTAGAAGGCAAAAAGCTGCTCTACCTGCCGGCTGAGGATTTGCGCGATTTACAGCGGAGTCTTGAAGACTCGCAAGAGATTATTCATGAGCTGCTGACGAACCCCGGCCTGAATACGCTCTTCGAAGCGATTAACACCCAAGTCAGCAGTGCCGTTGTTTCGCATCTGGTTGACGACATCCTTGGACTGGGAGTCCCACTGGATGAAGATTCCGGCGAGTTCTCCGACTCTCAGTTGTCCTTCCTCACCGCATTGTTACAAGAGATCGCGCGGGCGCTGTACGGACAAGACTACCGCTATCGTTCTCCCTGGGCTGAGTTTTTTGGCGGGACGGCACAGCTCGATGACGACGGCTTCCTCATTGCCGAGAACCGCAAGTATATGTTCCTCATGGTCGAGGCAAAAGAAGACGCCTCTGCGGGTTTCAACGACCTTCAGGAGTCGATGGCGGCTATTCGGCAGGCGATTGCCGACCTCAAGGTGGAGTTTCCGGGTCTGGAGGCTGGCGTCACCGGCACGAAGGCGCTGGGCAATGATGAAATGCTCAGTGCTCAGCACGATACGGCCGTAGCAACGGTGGTGTCCCTGTCGGGTATTGCGCTCCTCTATCTGGTCTTTTTCCGACGCATTCGGCATCCGCTCTTCATCGTCTCATCGCTCATGGTCGGCCTGAGCTGGACGCTGGGTTTTGTCACGCTCTCCGTCGGTCATCTGACGATTATCACCGTCTTTATCGCTCCTATGCTGCTCGGCTTGGCAGACGACTTCGGCGTCCACTTCATGACCCGCTATGAAGAAGAACGTGGCAAGGGGAGAAGCCAGGCCGAAGCCATTACCATCGTATTTGAACAGACCGTCCCCAGTATTATTGCGGGAGCGTTAACCACCTCAGTCGCCTTTTTTGCGGTCATACTGGCAGACTTTCGCGGGGTTCAGGAACTCGGCATCATTTCGGGTGGAGGCATCCTATTGTCTGTTCTCGCGATCCTCACTTTCCTGCCGGCCTTGATCGTTGGGATGGATTCGTTCTGGCCCTGGCGTGTTCCCGTAGGACGGCAGACGGTCTTGCAGACAACGTTTTCTGGGTTGGGCAAATACGTCGAACAGAAGAGAAGTCTCCTTTTCGGAATCGCCGGCCTGGGAACGGCGGCGGGACTTCTGGCGCTGCCGTGGATCTCTTTTGACTATAATTTGCTGAACCTCCAGGCACACGGCACAGAGTCGGTTGAATGGGAAAAGCGCATTATTGCAAACTCCGAACGCTCGTCCTGGAACGCCTTGGCGACAGCGCCGACGTCAGAAGCGGCGCGCCAAAAGGCTCAAGCGTTTACGGCGCTGCCCAGCGTGGAGACCGTTGAGAGCGTCGCGTCACTGATTCCGGACGGACAGCCGGAGCGCCTCCATCTTCTTACAATCATCCGCCCGCTGTTGAGTGAGCTCCCTCCGCTCAGCACTGATCCCCAGGAGGTGGGGGTCAAGCAGCTCGAACTGACCCTGGATAAACTCCGCCTCAAAATTCGCGACCAGGAAAACGGCAGCGCAACACTCCTGCACGAGGCGCGCCAACACCTGCTGACCGTTTTTGAAGCGCTCCGAACGCTGCCCGAACAGAACGTCCAACAGCGTCTGGATCTTTTTCAGAACGCGCTGTTTCTCGACTTCCAGGATAAATGGTCTCTGCTCAGGAATAACCTGTCTCCGGCCGGCCCGATTACCTTTACGGATGTCCCGCCTCAGTTGCGCAGCCGCTTTGTCAGCCGGGACGGCCAGCGGTTTCTTTTACAGATCTATCCCAAGGAAAATATCTGGGAGCGCGAGCCGCTGACGGAGTTCATTCGGCAGTTACGCACGGTTGACCCCGATGTGACCGGCTCCCCGATTATTGGCTACGAGTCGATTGGGGCGATGCAGGCTGGCTATATTGAGGCGGCCTGGTACGCGTTTCTTGCCATCCTGGTTGTCACCTTTTTAGCGCTCCGACGTGTCACGGATGCACTCCTGGCCGTCCTGCCGCTCGGTCTGGGTATGATCTGGACCGCGGGCCTGATGTGGCTGTGGGATGTGCAATTTAACCTAGCTAATATGGTTGCCGCCCCCCTGATTATTGGCATCGGCGTGGAGAATGGTATCCATCTCGTCCATCGTTTCCGAATAGGCCGTGATGTCTCTGTCGTCACCCTGATTGCCGGCAGTACCGGCCAGGCGGTTGTGCTGTTCTCGCTGACGACCATGGTCGGGTTTGGTAGTCTCATGGTCGCCCAATACTATGGTATTTTCAGTATGGGCCTCCTGCTGACCCTGGCAGTCGGGAGTGTCCTTATCGCCTCGATTGTGATCCTCCCGCTGCTCTTATACCGAACGGAAAGGAGCGGGCAGGAGTCGAGGGCAGTCGCTCCGGAACTCTCCGTACAGGACTCGGCCCAGGGGGACCTGTCATAGGAGGGGTCTATTGAGTCCTTTGAGTCCAACCTAACAGACCCAATAGACCAAAAAGGAGGCGTATCACCCCATGGTCAGCGGACCCCAGTTTGTGCAACACCTCAGGAATGCCGGCTTCGACTTTTTTACCGGGGTGCCCTGCTCTTTGGTCAAGGGGGTGATTGCCACGCTTGAAGAACGGGGTGGCTATATTGCCGAGACGCGTGAGGATGCGGCGGTGGGTCTGGCGGCTGGAGCTTATATGGCCGGCAAACAACCCGTTGTCATTATGCAGAACTCGGGCCTGGGGGTCTGCCTGAACGCGCTGTCTTCTCTCAGTTTGATCTACGCTCTGCCCTGTCTACTGCTGATTACGTGGCGTGGCTATCAGGGCAAGGACGCACCGGAGCATATCATTATGGGAGACATCCTGCCCGACCTGTTATCCACCCTGAAGATTCCGTATCGGGTGCTTGAAGAACAGACCCTGGAGGACGCGATTGGCTGGGCCGCCTCTACTCTAAAGCAGACGAGTCGCCCGACAGCACTGGTCCTCCCGCCTGGAGTTGCCGCATGAACTTGGCCCAGGCCCTAAGCATAGTTATCCCTGCCCTACAGGACGCCCTGGTTGTCCATGCGAATGGGTTTATTTCGCGGGAGTCCTTCAATCTTGAGGATCGCCTTGGCAATTTCTATATGATCGGCTCAATGGGCCTGGCTTCATCTATTGCGCTCGGCGTGGCCCTAAGTAAACCCGAACGGCGCGTGGTCGTCTTTGACGGCGATGGCAATGTCCTCATGAATATGGGCTCACTGGCCCTGATCGGCGCGCAGCGGCCGCGCAATCTGGTTCACCTTGTTTTTGATAACGAAGTCTACGGCTCGACCGGAAACCAGCCAACAATTTCCAGTCGCGTGGCGCTCGATGAAGTGGCGCGTGCGAGCGGCTATGTTGACGTGCGCCGCGTTGAAGATGCCGACCAACTACGCGCTACGACGCAGGAGTTGCTGGCAAAAGATGGACCGTCATTTCTACTGATTAAAATTGAGCCGGACCGGGAAGAGCGGCGTAGTGGTCGGATTACGCACGAGCCGCAGCACATCGTCAGGCGTTTTATGGAGGCTATTCATCAGGACATATAGGCCGTCGGCCCCGTTCGTCTTCTCCGTCCAGAGCAATTCCACAATGCAGCAATACATTCTTCTGAACCCCGGCCCTGTTAACGTTTCTCCGCGTGTCCGGCAGGCCCTCCTGCGTGGAGACCTATGCCACCGGGAAGCAGAGTTTTCCGACCTGCTGGCTGCGGTTCGCGCCAAACTCCTGCAGGCGTTCGCCCCGGAGGGCTATACTGCAGTGGTGGTGAGCGGTTCGGGCACTCTGGCGGTTGAAGCCATGGTCTCCTCGGCCCTGGTGGAGGGGGAGAAACTTCTCGTAATTAACAACGGCGTCTATGGCGACCGGATGCGCCAGATGGCCGAAGCCCACCGTATCCCGACCGTAGAATTGACCTATGCCTGGACCGAAGCGCCAAACCCGGAGCAGATTGAATCCGCCCTCAGAGATGATCCCGCTATCGCGGCGGTGGCCCTGGTCCAACATGAGACCACAACCGGCCTGCTCAACCCCGTGACTGAAATTGGCAGAATTGTGCGTCAGCAGGGCCGGCTGTTTCTGCTTGACGCGGTGAGCGCATTGGGCGGCGAAGACCTCGATGTTGTACGCGACAGCGTAGACCTGTGTGCCTGTACGGCGAACAAATGCATCCAGGGCCAGCCGGGTGTGGCCTTTGTGTTGGTTCGGGACGAAGTCATGGCGACCATGCAGGACTATCCTCGTCGTTCGTTATACCTCCACCTGCCGCTGCACTGGGAAGCGCAGGAACGACGAAGTATTCCATTTACTCCGGCCATCCCGGCCTGGTATGCGCTGGAGGCCGCCCTTGACGAACTCCTGGAGGAAACGCCCGCAGGACGGGTCGAACGCTATTGTCGGGCCGCCCGGTTTCTGCGTGACGGCTTTGTGGAACTCGGACTCACCTTTCTCCTACCCTCGGCGTTACGGTCCAACTCCCTGACCTCTCTGGTCTTGCCCCAGGGTGTTTCGTATTCCCGTTTGCATGACAGTCTCAAACAACGAGGCTTTGTCATTTACGAGGGACAGGGAAAACTCCGAACCGATATTTTCCGGGTGGCCAATATGGGCCATCTGACCCTGGACGATTTTCAGCGTTTTCTTGACGCCCTTACAGATGTGTTGTCAGGTGGGAAGTTATGAGAGCGATTATCCTTGCGGCCGGTGTTGGCAAACGCC
Organism: uncultured Binatia bacterium (SeqCode); assembly: GCA_965243855.1. Lineage (GTDB taxonomy): Bacteria > Desulfobacterota > Binatia > Bin18 > Bin18 > Bin18. The sequence continues at coordinate 3,197,235 of CBDEWE010000003.1, forward strand.
TTCAGACCATCACCGACCACCGACCCAAATGTTTGATTCAGGTCAGTGGCAAAACCCTGCTCGAACGCACCCTCACGGCGTTAAGCGCTGTTGGGGTCACAGAGGCGGTCATCGTGATCGGCTATCGTGGAGACATGATTGTCGAAGAAATAGGTGAGCGGTGCGGCGCGGTGGCCGTGCGTTATATCCGGAACGAGCAGTACGAAAAGGGGGCTATCCTGTCGCTCTGGAGTGCGCGCAACGAGTTTGACACTGACCTGCTGATCATGGATGCCGACGTATTGTTCCCGGTCCGTTTGCTGCAACGCTTAGTCCAATCCAGACACGCAAACTGTTTTCTCCTTGACGCGAGCTCCGAGAATACCGGTGAGGAACAAATGCTGCTCACCCGGGCCGGACGGGTGCTGACGATTATCCGGGGCGGCGCGGGCGACTATGACCTGGTAGGCGAGTCGGTCGGTTTTCTCAAAGTCGCCCGGGACGCCGCGCCGCTCCTTCGCTCCATTCTCGACGACTATGTGGCTCAGGGCCGAGACACGATCGAGCACGAAGAAGCCTACCCGGTGTTTCTGGCCCAGCACCATGTTGGCTTTGAGCGGGTTGACGACCTGCCCTGGACGGAAATCGATTTTCCACACGATCTCGAACACGCCGAACGCGACATCCTGCCCGCTATCGAACGGCTCGATGCGTTTGACCTGGCCACCAACTCGACCTGAATTATGCCTCTTCCCGTCCCTGGCGCTCGCTATCTCATTGTCAACGGGGACGACTTCGGCCTGTCCCCTCAGGTCAACACCGGCATACTACACGCCCATCGGCACGGCATTCTGACCAATACCAGCCTCATGGTCACGGCTCCGGCCTGGAAGGGGGCGGTTGAGCTTGCCCGCTCGACACCCAGCCTCGGGGTTGGACTGCACGTGACCTTAGTCCAGGGGCGGGCCGTTCTCTCCAAACAGCGCCTCCGCACGATCATCGACGGCGAGGGGAATTTTGCCCACGATCCGACCCGGGCCGGACTACAGTATTATTTCTCCCGGCGGGCGCGGGAAGAAATCCGGATCGAGTGTCGGGCACAGCTTGAGCGTTTTCTGAAAACGGACCTACCCCTGTCCCATATTGATGGACATCTCAACATCCATATGCACCCGGTCGTCATGGACACTCTCCTGGCGCTCGCACAGGAATACCCTGTTCCGGCCATGCGCCTGACCCGAGAAGACCTGACGACCAGCCTGGCGCTCGATCCACGCCATGCCTTGAGGAAACGCTGGGAGTCCGTTGTCTTTACATCTCTCGCCCGGACGACGAAAAAAAAGCTGCGTCATGCTTTTATTCCCTACCCGGATCATCTGTTTGGCCTGTATCAAAGTGGCGCGGTGGATGAATCCTATTTACTTGGCCTGTTCCCGCGACTCCAAGCCGGTGTAACGGAGTTGTACTGCCATCCTGCCTGCCTGCCGTGTCCCGAGGTCGAACAGTGGACGCCGACCTATCACAGAAATGTTGAGCTTACGGCACTCACGAATCCAACGGTGCGGGCGGCGGCCGCTGAAGAGGACATCCGGTTCGTTAGTTACCGCGATCTCCCGTCGTTACGTAAAGGAACAGGGGATTAACTAACACGAACCATTCGTCCGTCTTTTTGGAGCCGGAAAGTATACTCCCGCCAGCGAACCGTGTTGCCCCGCAAGCTGGCACACCAGACAACAAAAGAGAGGAGATCCGTGAGAAGGGTCAGCAGAATAGCGGAACGCGGCAGCCTCGATTGCAGAAAGACTGTGTTCATCAGAGCGGCGGTCAGAAGGCGTACCCCGATAACGCTGAGGGCGAGAACAGTCATTTCTACGGACGACCAAAAACAAAGCAGGCTCACATAGGCCCAGACCGTACCAAACGTCACAGCCGTACTGATATACCCGCCGGGACGACAGTTTCGTTGCGTTCGCGCCCAGCGTAACTGATGGTAAAATAACCCGCGTAGCGAGCCCGCATCGGGACGGGTTTCCACGACGGTGGGAAGGACTCGCAATCGATACCCGGTCTGGGCAATAAGATACCCAAGGTAATAGTCATCCGCCAGATAATCAGACAGCCTGGCAAATCCCCCAATCGCGTCGAGGCAGGCACGCTTGAGCGCCATAGTTGCTCCGAAGGCATATGCAGGCCGCTCGACTTGGCTAGCAACCACGACTTGAGTGGTAAAAGTCGTATTGATCATGAGCGACTCCAGCAGGGCCGGCAGGGGTTGTCCGGAACCGCCACGATACACACATGTGACCAGGCCTGTTTCCGTCTGCGTTAAGGGCGGGATGATCGTCTGCAAGTAATCGGGCTCAACATAGACATCACTATCGGTAATGACGAGATAGTCATACTTCATCTGTGGCGTTAGATGGTGTAGGGTGCTGACCTTATAATTGGTCCCGATCACAGCGGGCGCAACGACCAGGGCAATATCGCACTGGGGAAAGTCCTGCTGCACTTTGGTGACAATAGCAGCCGCCGGATCATTGGGGTCGCGTACGCCGCAGAGGATTTGAAAGGTCGGGTAATCGAGCCTACAAAAGCTCGCCAGACTGTCGTACAGATCGGGCGGCGCACCTTTGAGTGGCTTGAGAATAGTAACCGGAGGAAGCGTCGCGCTAGGAATCGGATACGGACGAAAAAAGCGCCAGGCCGCATAGACACTAAAAAGGTAATAGACCAGGGCAATACACAACAGGCCTGCCAGGGACCAGAAAACGATAAAAAGAGTAAGCGTACCCATCCTTTCCCAATCTACATAGTTGGGGCGCGTTCACTCTTTTGGGACATAGCTCAGATACAGTCTCCTCCCGATCGGGAGGAGACGCATTAGGCAGCCGGAGCAGACGTGGCGCTCATCTCCCGCCGTTTCCGCATGGTGCGGAAAAAGTCTTTGCCTTCCTGCCACATCCGTTTCCGCTCCTCAGGGTCGCGCGCCATCTTTTTGACGGCTTTGAAGATATAGCGCGGGCGGAGGTAATACGAACGATAAAATTTCTCAACCGTTTCAAAAATTTCTTCCCCGGACAGGTTGGGGTAGTTAATTACGCACTGCTGATAGCCCGACTCGCCCACCATATCCTCGGCCTTGATATAGCCGTTGTCGAGGGCGAAATCGTAAAAGGCGGTACCAGGATAAGGAGAAGCCAAAGAGACCTGAATGGTTTCCGGATTCATCTCCTTGGCGAAACGCATGGTCTCCTGCATAGTCTCACGAGTTTCTCCCGGTAGGCCTAAAATAAAGGTGCCGTGGATCAAAATGCCAAGCTTGTGGCAGTCCCGAGTAAACCGCCGTGAGGTTTCGAGGGCCACGCCTTTTTTAATATTCTTGAGAATGGCCGCGTTCCCCGACTCATAGCCAACCACAAACAGCCGCAGCCCGCCATCTTTCAGCACCGTGAGGGTCTCGTAGTCAACATTCCCACGTGCGTTGGTGGACCAGCACAGGCCCATGGCGCCCATTTTTTTTGCGATCTCACGCGCGCGCTTCGGGTCGGCTGTAAACGTATCGTCATCAAAAAAGACCTCTTTCATACCCGGAAAGAGGCGCTTCATTTCCTGCACTTCCTCAATGACGTTGCCCACTGAGCGGGTGCGGTAGGAATGGCCAGTAGTTACCTGTGGCCACAAACAAAACGTACAGCGCGCCGGACACCCCCGTCCGGTATACAACGACACATAAGGATACTGGCAATACGGACTGTTATACTTCCGGAAGTCCAAATCCCGGTCATAAATCTGGGTGACAAAGGGTAACTGGTCGAGCTCTTCATCGGTGAGCGTCGGACGTTCAAGGTTGTGATGGATCTGTCCGTCCTGGCGATAGCTGATACCGCGGATGTCCTTCCAGTCCCATCCCTCGGCAACCTCTTTCATGGAGTAGTCAAACTCTTTCCGCGCGACAATATCGATGGCTTCAGAAATCTGTAAGGTCTTCTCCGGCTCAGCCGTGGCCTGACCACCCACAAACGCGATACGGCAGTCCGGATTTTTCTCTTTGATCAGCTCTGCGGTCTGTGCGTCCAGTTTCACCGACGGCGTACTGGTGTGCAGCACGACAAAATCGTACTCTTTGGCGATCTCAACGGTCTGCGTCTGATTTAATCCCTCGGGCGGTGCGTCCAGAACGCGACTGTTCTCGATCATACCGGCCGGATAACACAGCCAGGTCGGATACCAGAACGACCAAACCTCACGGGTCGCCTGGTAGCGTGAGCCCGCCCCCCCATCAAAATTTTCATATGCAGGCGGATTTAAAAACAATGTACGCATGCGTGCATCTCTCCTTCCCCGCCGCGGTCTTCATGAGCGCACCGGTTCTGCCGAAGGCATGGTATTATACACAGGAAAAGAAGGAAAGCGAGTAGTGGGTCGTGTCTCACCTTGTAATGTCTTTCGCCTCAGCGTCCGCCCTGCTCTTCCCTCACCGAGCGCTTTTGAGTGTGAAAGGAGCTTCCCGCTCCCCCTTGAGAGCCGAGACGGAGGCAAGGCCGGAGCGGGAGCGTCCAGCCTAGTGATTTTACTAGGGACAGACGGGCCGGCATCAAGGTAGGAGACTACTCGCTCCCCGTACGCGCGTCAGCGTCGTGCCTGGGAGCCGAGCGGAGAATTCGAGACCAGGGAGTATGGGGAAGGGTGGAAGGATTCAGACTGAGACACTACCAAGTAGTGTCTCACCTAGCATCTTTCTTTGAGTTGAGATAAGGGATAATAGGTCCGTGTCCACGAGGCAGGCCGAGACACCTGAGAGAGGATGACAGCCGAAGTATATTCTCCATGCTCTTCTCGAATGTGCATATTCAGTGTATAGTTTGTGTCCGTGCACTCTGTACGTGTAGAGGGAAAAAAGATTCTGAGGGAGGAAGCAGTATGAGCAAGCTCAAGTGGTGGCACCCCTATCTCTTCGCGAGTGTATTCATCTTTATGGGGACCTCTATTGTCGGTGCGCAAGAAGCGGAGCCGCAAGAGCCGGCCACCGTACAAGACACCGAGCAGGTTCTAGAACTCGGGGAACTCAGAGTGGTCGGCTCCCGTGTGGCGGGTCGCTCGGCCCAGGATTCGCCGGTGCCGGTCGACGTCATTCAGGGCGAAGACTTGCAGACCTACGGCATCCGGGACATGGACTCCCTGCTGTCCGCGACCGTCCCCTCCTATAACGTGAGCCAGGAGCCCATCAGCGACGAGGCCACCTTCGTCCGGCCGGCCACGCTACGCGGTCTGCCGCCGGACTCCACCCTGGTCCTGGTCAACGGAAAACGCCGCCACCGTGGGTCGGTGATTAACTTCCTGGGTGCTCCGAACTCCAGAGGATCGCAGGGGGCCGATATCTCCAACATCCCATCCATTGCCCTGGAGAGCGTCGAGGTGCTGCGCGACGGGGCTGCGGCCCAGTACGGCTCGGACGCCATTGCCGGCGTGCTGAACTTCAGGCTCAGGGAGGATACCGAGGGGCTGACTGTGCAGACGAGCTATGGTCAGAACTACCACGGCGACGGCGACAAGGTGAACGTGGCCGCCAACCTGGGCGTACCGCTGACCGAGAATGGCTTTGCCAACCTCAGCTTCGAGTTCAACAACGTGGACGAAACCAGCCGTAGCGTACAGCGCAGCGATGCCCGAGGCTTGATCGAGGCCGGCAACATGGATGTGCGTCGGCCCGCGGCGCAGATCTGGGGAGCGCCCGAGATTCAGTACGACTACAAATTCTTCGGCAACCTCGGTTTGGACCTGGAGGAACTCAACAGCCGCGTGTATGCCTTCGGTAACTATGCGGAGCGTAAGGTGGAGGGTGGTTTCTACTTCCGGAATCCCAATACGCGCAACGGGGTGTTCCGCGGTCCCGGCGACCTCCACAAAATTATCGACATCGGAGACGGTTTCGACCCGAGGCCCATCTCGGAGGGCGGAAATTTGCTCGAAAACGGATTATCCAGCCGCTGCCCCGAAGTGCCGAAGCACCCGGCGGCCGATTACTCGAACGTGTCGCTGCCCGACCATTGCGCCATGTTCAACACCCAGTTTCCGGGCGGCTTCACCCCGCGCTTCGGCGGCTATGTGCGCGACTGGAGCATCGCCTTTGGCCTGCGCGGGACGCTGGAGGACCTGGAGGGCGCCTATGCGCTGCTCGACGGCTGGTCCTACGACGTCAGCGCCTACTTCGGCGAGAACAGTGTTGACTATTTCATGCTCAACACGATCAACCCGCAACTCCTGGCGGTCAACAGGGTCGTTCCAACGGAATACCGGCCCGGCGGCGTGAGCCAGACTGAGAAGACATTCAACCTGGACATTTCCAAACCATTTGATGTCGGTCTCTTCTACTCCGACCTGAATATGGCCTTTGGCTTCGAGTACCACATCGAAGAGTACGAAGTGGAACTCGGCGGGGAAACCTCTTGGTACGTGGCCCCCGGAAACCGGTTGACAGCACAGGGCCTCGGCGTCGGCTCGAACGGGTTCACCGGATTCGGACCCAACATCATCGGCGATCATCAGCGGAATAACTATGCCCTCTACATGGACCTGGAAGCCGAGGTGATTAAAAATGTGACCCTTGGCGTGGCCGGACGGTATGAGAACTTTGACAAGCCGATCGGCGAGTCCGTCAACGGGAAGGTGTCGGCCAGATGGCAAGTGCTGGAGATGCTGGCCATGCGCGGTGCGGTCAGCTCGGGTTTTCGCGCCCCAACACCTGGCCAGGCCAATGTGAACAAAATCACCACGTCCTTTGACGCCGATCTTGGCGGGCTGATAGACGACGCCACTTTTCCTGCCCACCACCCGGCTTCGGCTTTCTTCGGCGCCAGCGATTTGACCCCGGAAAAATCCGTCAACTACTCGGCGGGCATTGTCTTCAACGTGGCCGATGTCGATGTCACCGTCGACTACTACCGGATCAAGATGCAGGACCGCATCGTCCGCAGCAGCCGATTTAATGTTGCGGAAGAACTCGCCAAGCGGGGCATCACCCGGGCGGAATTCGACGCAGCGGTCGGGCCGAATCAGATCTCGGTGCTCCGCTTCTATACCAACGACTTCGACACCACCACCCAGGGCGTTGATATGGTAGCGACCTATCCATTGCAATCGGTTGCTGGCTTCACCCAATTCACGCTTGTCGCGAACTGGAATAAGACCGAGGTGGACAGTCGGACTCCGGAGTTCATCAGCGATAAACTTGTACGACAAATCGAAGAGGGCCTGCCGCAGTTCCGGTTCTCGCTGACGGCCGATCACAACTGGGGGCCGTGGCGCTTCCTGTCCCGTCTGTACTACTATGACCGCTTCCGCGACTACCCGACCGATAGCGGCTTCGGCTTTAATGCCGGCGAGCGCTTTCTGATGGATATGGAACTCTCGTACACCTTCCTGAACCTGCCGTTCATGGAGGCGGCCACCTTTGCGGCCGGCGCGGAAAACATATTTGATCAGTATCCGCGCAGGAACCCGCAAGCGGCTGGCGCCGGCCTGAAGTACCCGGAAACCTCGCCCTACGGCTTCAACGGCGGGTTCTACTACCTGCGGGCCGGGTTTGAGTTCTAAGCGGAGGATCGAGCGGACAGCGTCCGTCATACCATTCGCCCAGGCGGGGGCGTCCCACTCCCGCCTAGCGGGCGATCAGAAACGACCCAGGGTCTCAACTCCTGAGCGGGCCCCCTAGTGCGGTGGCCGGAGGAAAGATTGGCAGTAAAAGTGCCCCCGAATAGGGACTTTTAAGATGCAAACAGTATGCATATAAGGGAAGGTCGAGAGAATCTGGCGGTTTTCCTGGTCAGAATCCTTTAAACTGAGACACCAACAGCGAGCGATTTTCCTGGAAAGAGAAACAGTAGCTTGCTAGGACGGAAGAACTGATTCAAACGTACATATTAGGAGGCCGGATATGAAGGCCAAGCGATGGCAACCTGGGGTATTGGCGGGTCTCTTGGTCTTGACGGGCGCACTGACAGCCTCGGCTCAAGAGACGAGTCAGCCAGAGCCGGCCGCCGCACAAAACACCGGACAACAAGAGCAGGTCATAGAACTCGGTGAACTCCAGGTGGTCGGCTCCCGCGTGGTGGGTCGCTCGGCCCAGGATTCTGCGGTGCCGGTGGACATCATCCAGGGCGAGGACTTGCAGACCTATGGCGTCCGGGACATGGACTCGCTGCTGTCGGCCACCGTGCCATCCTATAACGTCAACCGACAGCCTATCGGCGACGCGGCCACGCTCGTGCGCCCGGCCAATCTGCGCGGACTGTCGCCGGACGCCACATTGGTGCTCGTCAACGGCAAACGCCGCCACCGCTCCTCGGTGATTACCTTCCTAGGAGGCCATACCGCGGCGGGGGCGCACGCACCCGATCTTTCCGTTATTCCGGCCATTGCGCTGGAGCAGGTCGAATTGCTGCGTGACGGCGCTGCGGCCCAGTATGGCTCGGACGCCATCGCCGGTATTTTGAACTTCAAACTCCGAGAGAACAGGGAGGGCCTGTCGGTTCACACAAGCTATGGGCAGAACTACCATGGGGACGGGGATGCGGTGAACGTGGCCGCCAACCTGGGCCTGCCGCTGACCGCCAACGGCTTTGCCAACTTCAGCTTCGAGTTCACCAATGCGGACGAGACCAGTCGCAGCGTGCAGCGCGGCGACGCATTGGGCCTGATTGCAGCGGGCAATACCAACGTACGCCAACCGGCGGTGCAGATCTGGGGCTCGCCCGAGGTGCAGTACGACTACAAGTTTTTCGGCAACCTGGGTCTTGACCTGGAGGACCTCAAGGCCCGCCTGTACGCTTTCGGCAACTACGCCGAGCGTAAAGTCGAGGGCGGCTTCTTCTTCCGCAACCCCAACACCCGCGGCGGTGTCTTCAGGGGAGACCCGGATGAAAACGGGGATCCGACGATCCGTGTTGCCGACCTATCAGATACCGGCCTAGGCTGCCCCACCGTGCCGGCGAACGCCGCGGCCGACTACAGCAATGTGCATCTGCCCGACCACTGTTTTGTCTTCAACGAGCGCTTTCCGGGCGGCTTCACGCCCCGCTTCGGCGGCTATATGCAGGACTGGAGCATCGCCTTTGGCCTGCGTGGAGAGTTGGAAAGCGAGTACGCGCTGCTGAACGGCTGGTTCTATGACGCCAGCGCCAGCTTCGGCCAACATAGCGCGGACTTCTTCATGCACAACACCATTAACCCACAGCTCGCAGCCAGGCGCACGAATATTCCGACATCGTACCGACCCGGCGGCTACCGCGAGTTCGACAAGGTGTTCAACTTCGATATCTCCCGGCCATTTGACGTGGGCCTGTTCTACTCCCCGCTCAACATCGCCTTTGGGCTGGAATACCGTGAAGAGGAGTTCGAGGTCAAATCTGGAGAGAAGAATTCCTGGCATGTTGACGATAATCTTGCCCGCCAGGGGTTCGGTATCGGCTCCAACGGTTTTCCGGGCTTCAGGCCGGATATCGCCGGCACATTCAACCGGGGCAGTTATGCGGGCTATCTTGACCTGGAAGCTGAGGTGCTCAAGGATGTGCTCCTCGGTATAGCCGGGCGGTATGAGGATTTTGAACGGGTGGGCGACACGCTGAACGGCAAGGCATCGGTTCGCTGGCAAGCGCTGGACGCGGACCTGGTCCGGGCAGCTCTGCGCGGTTCGGTCAGCTCCGGGTTCCGCGCCCCGACCGTGGGGCAAGCCAACGTCCGCAACGTCTCAACCTCGTTCGCCGGAGGTATGCTGTCGGATCAGGCCACCCTGCCTCCGGACCATCCAATATCGGCCCTCAAGGGTGGCAAGAAGCTGGAGCCGGAAAAGTCCGTCAACTACTCCGTGGGCACAGTCTTCAGCGTGGGTAAGCTTGACGTGACCGTCGACTATTTCCGGATCAAGGTGCAGGGGCGTATCCAACAGGGAAGCCCACAATCATTAACCGATTCTGATATAGCGGCGCTGTTGGCCCAGGGCGTTCAAGACGCAAGCAGTTACTCGTCCGTGGTGTTCTTCTCCAATGCCTTGGACACCACTACGCAAGGTGTCGACGTGGTGGCGAGCTACCCACTCCAGACCTTTGCCGGCCACACCCAGTTCACACTTGTGGGAAATTGGACCGACACCAAGATCGACAGCTTCGACTCTGACGTCATCGTTAGCGGTGAACGGTTCATGCTTCGTAATAACCTGCCGGAGTTCCGTTTCACGCTGACCGCCGACCACACCTGGGGGCCGTGGCGGCTCCTGGTCCGGCAGCATTACTTCGACGGGTTTTGGGACGACCAGTTGAATACCAATCTTGCATTAGCCAGTAAATCCAGTGAACGCTGGCTCACGGACGCGGAACTCTCGTACACGTTTATGAACCTGCCGTTCATGCAGGCGGCGACGGTCGCGTTTGGCGCGGAAAATCTGTTCGATCAGTATCCGGCTAGAAGTCCGTATGCACGGGTAGTCGGCTATAAATACCCGCCCTCCTCGCCGTACGGTTTCAACGGCGGCTTCTACTATCTGCGAGCCAGGTTTGAGTTCTAAGCACAGTTTGACAAACATGGCTACAAAAAGAGGGATGGGTTCATACCCGTCTCTCTTTTCCTTTTGTCTGATTTCTATCGTCCCCTCAAAACGGTAATGGTGTTGTAGCGAGAATCCGTTATCAAAAAGAGATGAAGAAATCGAGAACGTGGACATACGGCCTGCTGATCGCTCTGCTCCTTAGCCTGGGAGTCGCGCCGGTCGGAGCCCAGGACGCGGAACCCCCATTGGAGGCACGGCAAGAACAGGAGGGAATTGTCGAACTGGAAGGCGTCAGGGTGCTGGGCTCCCGTCATGCAGCGCGTTCAGCCCGGGACTCGCTGGTGCCGGTAGACGTGATCCAGAGAGAAGACTTGCAGACCTACGGCATCCGGGACATGGACACGCTGCTGTCGGCCACTGTGCCGTCCTACAACGTCAACCGGCGTGCCGGCGATGCCGCCGCACTGGTTCGTCCGGCCAATATGCGTGGCCTGCCGCCCGACTCCACCCTGGTGCTGGTCAACGGCAAACGCCGGCATCGCGCCGCGGTGATTACCTTCCTGGGCAACGGCATTTCGGACGGCGCGCAGGGGGCTGATATTTCGGTGATTCCGGCCATTGCGCTCAAGCGGCTGGAAGTGTTGCGCGACGGTGCTTCGTCCCAGTACGGCTCCGACGCCATTGCCGGAGCGTTGAATTTCGTGCTGCGCGACGACCCCGAGGGGGCCATGCTGGAAACGCGCTGGGGTCAGAACTACCAGGGCGACGGCGACAAGGTAAGTGTTGCCGGCAACCTCGGCCTACCGTTGACCGCGGCCGGCTTTGCCAACTTCAGCTTCGAGTTCATGAACGTCGACGAGACCAGCCGCAGTGTGCAGCGCAGCGATGCGCTGGAGCTGATTGCCGCCGGCAACGACCACGTTCGTCAGCCGGCGCAATTTTTCGGCACACCCGCCGTGCAGTATAATTACAAATTCTTTGGCAACCTGGGCCTGGACCTGACCGACAGGCATAGCCTGTATGCGTTTGGCAACTATGCCGAACGTAAGGCCGAAGGCCACTTCTTTTTCCGCAATCCCAATACCCGGAGCGGGGTGTTCCGGGGCGACCCGCTTGAAGACGGTACGCCGACGATCCGGGTGGCCGACCTGTCCGACAATCTCAAAGGCTGTCCGGTAGTACCAGCCAATCCGGCCGCAGACTATACCAATGTGAATCTGCCGGCCCACTGCTTTATTTTCAACGAACGCTTTCCGGGCGGTTTTGCGCCGCGGTTCGGTGGCTCTATGCAGGACTGGAGCGTCACCTTCGGCCTGCGCGGGGAACTGTCCGACATGCTGGACGGCTGGCACTACGACATGAGCGCCAGCTTCGGTCGAAACAGCATTGATTTCTTCATGCATAACACCATCAACCCCCAACTCGCCCATATGCAGACCGCCATTCCGACCTCGTACAAACCCGGCAGCTATAGCGAGTTCGACAAAGTGTTCAATTTCGACATCTCCAGGCCGTTCGACCTGGGCCTCTTTTATTCCGCGTTAAACCTCGCCTTTGGGCTGGAGTACCGCGAAGAAGAATTTTCAGCAAACGCAGGTGAGCCGAACTCCTGGAAAATCGAAGAAAGCCTCGCCCGCCAGGGTTTTGGTATCGGCTCCAACGGCTTTCCCGGCCTCAGCCCCACGCATGCCGGTACGTTCAATCGGGGCAGTTATGCCGGCTATCTGGACCTGGAAGCCGAGGTGATCAAAAACCTGACCATCGGCCTCGCCGGACGGTATGAGGCGTATGAAGGCATAGCGGATACCCTGGACGGCAAGGTCTCCGCCCGCTGGCAATTCCTGGCCGATATGGCCGTACGCGGCTCGGTCGGTTCCGGCTTTCGCGCCCCGACTGTGGGCCAAGCGAACGTTCGCAATGTGACAACATCGCTCATAAACGGCAGGCTGGCGGACGAAGCCACCCTCTCTCCCACCGACCCGATTGCGCGCCAGAAGGGCGGCAAGGAGTTGGAGCCGGAAAAATCGGTCAACTATTCCGTCGGCACGGTCTTCAGCCTGGGTAAGCTGGATGTCACCCTCGACTATTACCGCATCAAGATGCAGGATCGCATCGGGCTGACGAAGACGCTGACCCTAACCGGGTCGGATATAGCGTCACTCCTGGCCCAAGGAGTCGTGGACGCGAGCAGTTTTACCGGGGTACGGTATTTTACCAACGACTTTGATACCACCACACAAGGTGTCGATCTCGTGGCGACCTACCCGCTGGAGACGTTCGCCGGCAGTACGCTATTCACCTTTGTGGGCAACTGGAACAACACCAAGGTTGACAGCCGCAATCCAGCCATCATCGACGATGGGCGAGTACGGCAGCTTGAAGACAATCTGCCGGAGTTTCGTTTCTCACTCACGAGTGACCACACCTACGGGCCGTGGCGGCTCCTGACCCGGCTGCATTTCTACGATAGTTTTTATGCGGCCTATCTAAGAGACTTGCCCATAGAGGCGGGTGAACGCTGGCTCATGGACGCGGAACTCTCGTACACGTTTATGAACCTGCCGTTCATGGGAGTGCTGACCCTCGCGTTCGGCGCCGAGAACCTATTCGATCAGTACCCGGCCAGAAATCCGTATGCACGTCTCGCCGGCGCCAAATACCCAGCCTCGTCACCCTACGGCTTCAACGGCGGCTTCTACTACCTACGGGCTGGCTTCGAGTTTTAAGCGGAGGAGCAGGTATTTTTCTGGCAAAAGAAACAGGAGTCTGTCAGGGCAGATGGATTGATTCAAACGCACTGGAGGGAGAGAGAAAATGAAGACCAAACGATGGCAATGTGGGGTGGTAGTGGGACTTTTGGTCGTAACGGGTGCGCTGACAGTCTCGGCCCAAGAGACGAGCCAGCCAGAGCCGGCCGCCACCCAAGACACCGAACAACAGGAGTCTGTCGTGGGGCTTGAGTCCCTCAAGGTGATCGGCTCCCGCGTGGCGGGCCGCTCGGCCCAGGACTCCGTAGTGCCAGTGGACATTATTCAAGGCGAAGACTTACAGACCTACGGCATCCGGGACATGGACTCGCTGCTGTCCGCCAGCGTGCCGTCCTATAACGTCAACCAGCAGCCCATCAGCGACGCCGCTACCCTGATTCGCCCAGCCAACCTGCGCGGATTACCGCCCGACTCCACCCTGGTGCTGGTCAACGGCAAACGCCGCCACCGCGCCTCGGTCATCCCCGAATTTGGAGGCATTTCGAACGGGTCGCATGGGGCCGATATCTCCGCTATCCCCACCATTGCGTTGGATCGGGTGGAAGTCCTGCGCGACGGCGCCGCCGCCCAGTACGGCTCGGATGCCATCGCGGGGATTCTGAACTTCCGGCTGCGTGAAGACCGGGAGGGCCTGACCGTGCAGACCAGCTACGGCCAGAACTATCACGGTGACGGCGACAGGGTGAATGTGGCTGCCAACCTTGGACTGCCATTAACCGACAACGGCTTTGCCAACTTCAGCTTTGAATTCACCAACGCGGACGAGACCAGCCGGAGTGCGCAGCGCGCCGATGCCCGGGGCTTGATTGAAGCCGGTAACGAGCATGTACGCCGGCCGGCGACCCAGATTTGGGGAGCGCCGGAGGTGCAGTACGACTATAAGTTTTTCGGCAACCTGGGGTTAGACCTGGAGGAGATCAACAGCCGTGCATATGCGTTTGGCAACTACGCGGAGCGTCGGGTGGAGGGCGGCTTCTTCTTTCGTAATCCCAACACCCGCGGCGGAATCTTCGATGGTGGCGAGAATCTCTTGGTCGCCGACCTGTCAGACGACCGTCGTGGCTGTCCTCCAATTGCGAAGAACCCCACGGCCGATTATGTCGCGGCATTGGCGGGCTTGCCCGACCACTGCTTCGCCTTTAACGAGCGGTTTCCGGGCGGGTTTACGCCGCGTTACGGTGGAGTCGTCGAGGACTGGAGCATCACCTTTGGCCTGCGCGGGGAGGTTGAGAGCGCGTCGGCACTGCTCAATGGCTGGTTCTATGATGCCAGCGCCAGCTTCGGTCACAACAGCGTGGACTTCTTCATGCATAACACCATCAACCCCCAACTCGCGGCCATGCGCACGAATATCCCGACCTCGTACAAACCCGGCGGTTACCGGGAGTTTGACAAAGTGTTTAACCTGGACATCTCTCGGCCGTTCGATGTGGGGCTGTTCCATTCGGCATTGAATTTCGCCTTCGGGCTGGAGTACCGCGAGGAAGAGTTCGAGATTAAATCCGGCGGAGAAAATTCCTGGTATGTTGACAACAGCCCCGGCGGCCTAGCGGCTCAGGGCTTCGGCATCGGCTCCAACGGGTTTCAAGGCTTCGGGCCGGATATCGCCGGTACGTTCAATCGGGGCAGTTATGCCGGTTATCTAGACCTGGAAGCCGAGGTGATCAAAAACGTGACCCTCGGCGTCGCCGGGCGGTATGAGGCGTATGAAGGGATAGCGGATACCCTGGACGGCAAGGTCTCCGCCCGCTGGCAGTTGGTGGAAGCTCTTGCCGTGCGCGGTTCGATCAGCTCGGGCTTTCGCGCCCCGACCGTAGGACAGACCAACTACCGCAAGACCTCGACCTCATTAGAGGGAAACCGGCTGGTGGACAACGCGATCCTGCCGCCGGACCATCCGGCGGCAGTCCTGAAAGGCGGCAAGCAACTGGAGCCGGAAAAGTCGATCAATTATTCCGTGGGTACGGTCTTCAGCCTGGGCGACCTCGACGTGACCGTCGACTACTACCGCATCAAGGTGCAGGGCCGCCTCGCCTTGACGAGCAATCTCAAGCTGACGCAGGCGGATATCGACACATTACTGGCCCAGGGTATTTCAGACGCGCGCAGCTTCGCGGGGGTGAACTTCTTCACCAATGATTTCGACACCACCACCCAAGGCGTCGATGTCGTGGCAACCTATCCGCTCCACACTTTCGCCGGTCAGACCCTACTGACCTTCGTGGGCAACTGGACCGACACCCAGGTGGATAGCTTTAACCCGGATATCATCAATTCCAGGCGACGGCGACAGTATGAAGACGCCCTGCCGGAGTTTCGCTTCTCCCTCACGGCTGACCACACCTGGGGGCCGTGGCGATTTCTGACCCGACTGCATTACTACGACGGCTTTTTCGAGGATATCGTTGAGGCTGGCTTGACCTCCATAAACGGGGAGCGCTGGCTCACCGATATGGAACTCTCCTACACCTTCAGGAACCTGCCGTTCATGCAGATGGCGACCTTTGCCCTCGGCGCGGAAAACCTGTTCGACCAGTATCCGCGCAGGAGTCGCTGGGCACCTGTGCTCGGTAATAAATATCCACCCAACTCACCCTACGGCTTCAACGGCGGCTTCTACTATCTCCGAGCCAGCTTTGAGTTCTAGCGGAGAAAAGGATGAAAACCATACGGTGGCCCTGCTGGGGAACAGCGGCGCTCTTCATCCTGCTGGGAGCAGTGACGGCCAGACCGCAGGAAGTGGAATCGCCCGCGGAGGTCGTCGGGCTTGACACCTTGCAGGTTGTGGGGTCGCGTCTGGACAGGCGTTCGGCCCAAGACTCGCCAGTGCCGGTGGACATCATTCAGGGGGAGGACTTACAGACCTATGGCATCCGGGACATGGACGCCCTGCTGTCCGCCACCGTCCCGTCCTATAACGTCAACCAGCATCCCATCGGCGGGGACGCCACCTTTGTACGACCGGCTAATCTGCGCGGAATGCCGCCCGACTCCACACTGGTGCTCATCAACGGCAAACGCCGCCACCGCTCTGCCGTTATTGCCTTCTCCGCGGACGGCAGCAATCGCGGGACGCAGGGCGCCGACCTGTCTGTCATCCCGGCCATCGCACTGGAGCGGGTCGAAGTCCTGCGCGATGGGGCCGCGGCCCAGTACGGCTCGGACGCCATCGCCGGTATCCTGAACTTCAAGCTGAAGGAGGCGTCCGATGGCCTGTCGCTCCACACCAGTTGGGGCCAGACCTACCACGGTGACGGCGACAAGGTGAATGTCGCCGCCAACCTGGGTCTGCCGCTGACCGACAACGGTTTTGCCAACTTCAGCTTCGAGTTTCTGAACGCCGACGAAACCAGCCGCAGTATACAGCGCGACGACGCGCGGGGGCTGATCGAAGCCGGCAATATGCATGTGCGCCGACCCGCGGCCCAGATCTGGGGGGCGCCCGAAATCCAGTTCGACTACAAGTTCTTCGGCAACCTCGGCCTGGACCTGGAGGCGCTCGACGCCCAGCTGTACGCCTTTGGCAACTACGCCGAGCGTAAGGTGGAGGGCGGCTTCTTTTTCCGTAACCCCAACACGCGCGGCGGGATATTCAGGGGCGACCCGCTCGGAGACGGCACGCCCACCGTCCGGGTGGCCGACCTGTCCGGCACTGGCCTCGGCTGTCCCGCCGTGCCTGCCAACCCGGCGGCCGACTACACCGGCGTGAATCTGCCCGAGCACTGCTTCCTCTTCAACGAGCGCTTTCCCGGCGGTTTCACACCTCGTTTTGGCGGCTACCTCCAGGACTGGAGCATCGCCTTTGGCCTGCGCGGGGAATTGGAAGGCGCATACGGCTTGCTGAACGGTTGGTCATACGACGCCAGCGCCAGCTTCGGCTACAACAGTATTGATTTCTTCATCCACAACACCATCAACCCGCAGCTGGCCGCCATGCGCACCGCTATTCCCACGAAATACCGACCCGGTGGAAACGCGCAGTTTGAGCGGACGTTCAACCTGGATATTGCCAGACCCCTGGATATCGGCCTCTTCCACTCTCCACTGAACGTGGCCTTCGGATTTGAGTATCACATGGAGGAGTTCGAACAGAAAGTTGGGGAAGCGCAGTCCTGGTTCATCGATGAAAACCTGAGAAATCAGGGTTTTACCATTGGCTCCAACGGGTTTTCGGGCTACCCGCCGCAGTCGGCCGGCGTGTTCGAACGCAACAACTATGCGCTGTATCTGGACCTGGAAGCTGAAGTCATACAGTCCCTCAGCCTCGGCCTGGCCGGGCGATATGAAAACTTCGACAGTGCCATAGGAGAGTCGCTGAACGGCAAGGGGTCGGTCCGCTGGCAACTGCTGGACGCTCTGGCCCTGCGCGGTTCGGTCGGTTCGGGCTTCCGCGCCCCAACACCGGGACAGGCGAACATCCGGAAAATCAACTCGCAGTTTACCACCGCAGGCCTAGTCGACCAAGGCATTTTCCCCTCGCATCACCCGGTCTCGGCCTTCTTCGGAGGCAGGCCGCTGGAGTCGGAAAAATCGGTCAACTATTCCGTCGGCAGCGTGTTCAACTCGGGTGACTTCAGTCTGACCGTCGACTATTATCGGATCAAAATTCAGGATCGCATCGGACTGACGCAGGATTTCAGAGTCCCGGACGAGCAGCGGGCGGCCTTCAACCGCCTCGCTCCCGACGCGAGTACCCTCACCTCGGTGCGCTACTTCACCAATGCATTTGACACGACCGCGCAAGGGGTCGATATCGTGGCGACCTATCCGCTGGCAACGCGGGTCGGTGACACCATGTTGACCTTTGCCGGCAACTGGAACCGGCTGA
Organism: uncultured Binatia bacterium (SeqCode); assembly: GCA_965243855.1. GTDB lineage: Bacteria > Desulfobacterota > Binatia > Bin18 > Bin18 > Bin18. Next base: position 3,215,350 of record CBDEWE010000003.1, read on the forward strand.
GGCTCGACCGCTTCGACCCGCACGTCATCAATACCAAGCAGGTGCATCAGATAGAGGATGGCTTGCCGCAATTCCGGTTTTCGCTGACCGCGGATCACACCTACGGGCCGTGGCGCTTTCTGACCCGCGTGTATTTCTACGACGAATTTTTTGAAGCCCACGCCAACACCGAAACGCGTTTCCTGACCGCCGGGGAGCGGTGGCTGATGGATGTCGAAGCCTCGTACACCCTGCTGACGCTGCCCTTCACCCAGGCAGTGATTCTTGCAGTAGGCGCGGAAAACGTGTTCGACACCTACCCGCGCAGAAATCCGTACGCGCGCGATACGGGCGCGAAATACCCGGAATCCTCACCCTACGGCTTTGGCGGCGGCTTCTACTACGTACGGGCTGGCTTTGAGTTTTAACCTGACCGACGGGTCGGCTGCGGATCAGGCCGGGGAGTTTTCTCCGGAAAAAGGGCGTAGCCGGCGCGGGCCAGGACGATCAGACCGACCGAGTTGTAGACGGCCTCGCGTGCGCGTTTGAGAAGCATGAGCGTCAGACCGGCGCTCTCCTCAATACCGAGCAGACGGCAAAGGAAGACTCCACCCGCTTCACGCACCCCCAACGCGCCCGGGATGATCAACGCCGCGGCTGTGACGGGTTGAATCATGGTTTCAATAATGAGGGCATCCATCCAACTGACCGGTGCGCCGATCAGAACCAAAAACACATAGACTTCCACCGCCCCAACCGCCCAGCCCAGAAAATGATACAGGCTGGCCGCAATGAAATCCTTGGCGTCTCCGTCATACAAATGAAAGAGATGCGTATCGATGTGCTTGGCCCGTTCCTGCCAGTATGCCAGGCGGCTCCAGCCGGGAAATCGACGCCGTAGCCAGCCGACGCATTTTTCAACAAGACCCTGCTGCTGCCAGCGCACAATAACCATCACAAACCCGTACGCCATGACAAAAACGGCACCGAATATCCACCAGGCATGGTAGCCGATATCCAGGCGATACAGAAAAAACGGCAGGCCCAGCACGATAAAAGCAACCTGAGAGACGGTCAGGGCCGTCTTGGCAGCGACAACCGAGGCCGTACCAACATCGGAGGTCACGCCGTGTTGTCGCAGGAGATAGACCTTGACGGCCTCGCCACCGACATTCGCCGTTGGGGTCAGATTATTGATGGCCTCCCCAGCCAGTCGGGTGAGCGAAAGCTGAAGCAGGGAGAGCTGCCTGGCGGCCACCGAGCCGCCCATGGTATAGCCCCAGCCCTTGGCGTCAAACAGCGCCACAAAGCTCTGCGGGATCAAGATCAGGGGGGCGAGCCAGCCAATGTGGTAGAGATGCTGGGCGACCTCAGCAATACCGACCTTCCAGAAAAGAATCCCCAGCAAACTGAGGCCGAGCAGAGCGGCGCCAAGCTGGAGGACCCGGCTCTTTTTCTGCGCGGCGGTCATACCTGGATTTCTCTAGGGAGCAAAAGAGTAAACGTGTCAACAGCTTTGTATCTATTGAAAGACACGTTTACTCTTTGCGGACGGGGGAAGGGCGGTACGGGCTGCAAGCAGTCGCTCTCTTGTCCGGGTGCGTGTCTTGGGTCTGTTACTCAGGGACTCCGGACGGAAGGCCGGCCATCTCTCGGATAACAGTTGCCAGCGCGCCCCAGTCGAGGTCGCCCCGTCCTCTGGCAAAGGCGGCCCGCAAATGGTTGTCAGCCAAGTCGGCCAGCGGCAGGGGCGCGGCAACATCTTTGGCCAGCTTTTGCATCAGCCCGACATCTTTCAGTCCCAGCGCCAGCGCAAAGCCCGCAGGAACAAACTCCTGCTTGGCGATCCGGCTGCCATAGCCTTGAAACAGAGGCACGGGCAGCAATGCTCGGATCAACTCCAGAACGGTCTCGTTTTGCAACCCACCCTTCTCGGCCAAGGTCAGCGCCTCGCTAATGGTTTCGATGCCGGCAATCACAAAAAAGTTCCCCACCAGCTTGAGGACATTGGCGAGGTGAGGCTCTTCACCCACCACGATAACCCCCTGCCCCATGGCCTCGAACGCGGGTCGGCAACGGTCGATGGCCGCAGCTGGGCCAGCCGGACAGATCCACAGTTTTGCCGCGGCCGCGGCCTCCGGACGGCCAAAGACCGGCGAGGCCACAAAATGCGTCCCCCGGTCGTGATACAGCGGTGCCAGTTCTTTGGTTACGTCGGGTGAGACGGTGCTCATATCAACGTGAATCCCATCCGGTTTGAGGCCGGCCAGAATGCCGTCCTCACCCAGCGTAATCGCCCGGAGCGCGGCATCGTCAGCAATAATGCTGATCACAACATCGGATCGCGCGGCCAACTCGCGGGGGGAATCGGCCCACTGCGCTCCGTTTTGGCGCAAGGTGTCGGCCCGTGAGGCCGTGCGATTAAAAAGCGCGAGGGGAAAATCGGCATCGAGCAGATGCTGTGCCATGGGCAGGCCCATCCTGCCCAGTCCGATAAAGCCAATTGAAGGGGTCATATCTGCTTTGTCCTTTGAGTCCTTGAGTCTATGGGGTCCTTGAGTCCGACTCAACAGACTCAATAGACCCAACAGACCTAATCTCAGTGCATAGCGTGCGGTTCGCGCAGAATAAATTCGGCGATTTCCGCATCAAATTGCTCGCCGTCAGCCGTGGTCATCTGATAGCTGCCGCGCATGGAACCAAAGGGGGTGGTCAGCGGACAGCCCGAGGTGTACTCAAAGGACTGGCCTTGCGCCAGGACGGGCTGCTCGCCCACCACACCCGGTCCTTTGACTTCCTCCACATGGCCGGTCGCGTCGGTAATGATCCAGTGGCGGGTCATGAGCTGGGCGGTGACCGACCCTTCGTTGGTGATGCGGATGGTATACAGGAAGAACCACTGGCTCTGTTGAGGAGAAGAGCGGGTTGGATCGTATTGGGTTTCCACGCTGATGCGAATCCCTCGGGTGACTGCTTCAGAGGCTGGCACGCTGTCTCCTCCTCTTTCTCTCATTGGCACGCATGTCGGAGTGTATGACCGCCCTGCCAGTGCGTCAACCAAGGACGTCAACTTACTCTTCAGCCAGGGCTACTGCGATATCGGCCGCCAGTTGCCGGCCCGTTTCATTGTCCAGCGTACCCGCCGACCATTCAATGCCGAGCCCCGCGCCCTCGGTCGAATCCGGGAATCTGGGAATAATATGGAAGTGGACGTGCATCACGGCCTGGTGTGCGCTGGCGCCGTTATTTTGCAGGACGTTGAACGCCGTAGCCCCGGTGGCTTTGAGGACGGCCCGGCTCAGCCGGGGCAGCACCCGGCCAAGGGCCGCTGCGGATTCGTCCGAAAGCTGGTCGAACGTTTCTGCCGGCTCTTTTGGGATGAGCAGGGTATGGCCGCTGCTCAGCGGACCAATATCGAGAAAGGCGAAGACCTGGTCGTCTTCATAGACTTTGTGACACGGAATCTCGCCGGCAATGATTTTCAGAAAGATCGTTTCCGCCATGCCCCGAGAGTAGCGTATGAACGGATGGACGGCTAGGGTTGGGGCCTTGAGCTATTTAGGACCCAACAGTGGCGTGTGATACACATTCCCAGGAGCCTGCGCTCGCCAGACGTGCGGTGGCCGCCGGGACGGGGCAACCCACCCCGCCGCTACGCGGCACCCCTCCCGAGAGGGGAGCTTATCTTATCTCCCTTGGAGAGGGGAGCAGTATGGCGCCGGCTTAGGGTAATCCGGCGCCGGGTACCTCAACCTGGACCGTTTCGATAGCAGCTTCAGACTTCCCCTGGGCCAACTCCTCCACGGTTGTGGCTGCGGTCAGCATGAAGAGCGTACGACGCCCTTCCCCGCCCAACATGCAGGCAACGGCCCGTTTGTCCGGGACAGGAATACGATGCGTGACCTCTCCGCCGTCTTTGACCCGAATAAATTCACCACTCCCAAACGAACTCACCCAGACCGCCCCTTCGGCGTCCAGACAAATCCCGTCAGGAGTCGCTTCCCCCAGCTGGGCAAATACGCGCCGGTCCGACAGCGAACCGTCGGCGGCGATGCTGAAAGCGCTCAGACAGTTCGCAAATGTCTCGGCAACAATGAAGGTGCTCCCGTCCGGACTGATCACGCTGCCATTCGGGAAGCTCAGACCGTCCGCGACCACCCGAGTCTGTCCGTCCGGCGTGACCATGACAATGTTCGCCGGCTGGGCTTCTTCACCGCCCATCAAGTCGTAGCCAAAGCTCCCGATATAGGATCGGCCCTGGGCATCAACGACCATATCATTGATATCACCCCGGACGAGCGCAGAGACATCTGCGACTTCCGCGAGACCGTTCGGGTCCTGCCGGAGCAGTTTCCTATCGTGCATAGAGACGATGAGCAGGCGTCCATCCGGCAGAAAGCCCAGTCCCGACGGGCGCTGTGGCACCGTTGCGACCAACTCGGTGTTGCCCTGCGCGTCAACCGTGAGCACTTTCTCGGCAAACATGTCGGAAACCCAGAGTTTACCGTCGTGCCAACGCGGGCCTTCAAGAAAAACAAATCCATCTGCGAGAAGCTGCGGAGTCATGCTGTCCCCCTTTCATGCTTAGCGGCCACGGAAGACCGGTTGCCGTTTGTCCATAAACGCGTTGACGCCTTCTTGATGATCTTCCGTCTGACCACAGCGTAAATGCGTTTCCGCCTCCCGGTCGAGCATGGTACGAAAATCCACCCCCCCCGCTGCATTGACGTTGGCTTTCATATAGCGGTAGCTGACCAGGGGGCCGGAGGCGATCCGTTCGGCCAGTTCCAGCGCTTCGTTCATGAGCTGGTCGTGGTCAAAGACACGGTTGACCAGACCAATCCGCAAAGCTTCATCCGCGTTAATCATGTCCGGCAAAAAGAATAACTCCTTGGCCTTGGCTTGGCCGACCAAACGGCTGAGCTGCCAGGTGGTGCCGTAGTCGCCACCGTAGCCCACCCGCGCATAGGCCGTCCCGAGCCGGGCCCGGTCGGAGGCAAAGCGCAGGTCACACGACAGGGCAATACCTAGGCCGGCGCCGGCGGCCGGACCGTTAATGACCGCGATCGTGACCTTGGGCATATGGTGCAGCATCCAGGGCCAGGTATGACCTTCGCGGAGTTCGTCGACCTGCTGCTCCAGGGTGGAATCCCGAGTGCCGATTTCCTCCCCCTTTTGCATGGCTGACACATCGCCACCCGCACAAAAGCCCCGGCCCGCACCCGTCAGCACAACAGCGCCAATATCGGGGTCTTCCGACATCTCGCGTAGCACCGAAACCGCCGCCTGGTTCATATCTCTGGTGAGCGCATTGAGCTTATCCGGGCGATTCATGGTCAGAATGCCGACACGGTTTGTGACTTCGATATTAAGATCCGCCATCTCTCTTCCTCCTTAGTCTCCCTGTGGATGAAGCTTGCACTTTATCGTGTTTTGCGTAGAAAGGAAGGGACAGCTCAGTAATGGAAAAGGAGAGGGACATGACGGCAACCGCAGACCCGCATCAAATTACGAGCGTGGAACAGCTTCGCGAACGCATTGGATCACCGAGTGAGCTTGTCCCGCATAAGCTCTGGACCGAGTTGGACGAGTCGTGCATGGACTTCATCAGACGCTCGCCGTTTCTCCTGCTCGCCACGGCAGACGCCGAAGGCAATCAGGATGTCTCGCCCAAGGGGGACGGGCCGGGGTTTGTCTGTATTGAGGATGCACACACACTGCTCATCCCGGACCGGGCGGGCAACAAGCTGGTCTTCGGGCTGACCAATATCATTGAGAATCCCCATATTGGCCTGATTTTCCTGCTGCCGGGAACACCGGAAACCATGCGGGTCAACGGCACGGCTGAGCTTACGGCCGACCCTGAAGTCCTGGAGCGCCTGTCCGCGCGTGGGAAACCCGCGGTGGTTGCCATCCGGGTCCATATCAAAGAAGTGTTCTACCACTGCGCCAAGGCCTTTATCCGGTCACAACTCTGGAAGCCCGATACCTGGGAGGAGCGCCTGAAGATTTCGTTCGGCAAGATTCTGGCAGCCAAGATGGGCGGCGATACCGGCATGGCCAACAAGATCGACGAATTTGTCGAACAGGACTATCGGACCAATCTGTAGACTTCCTCCGCCCTCCTCGCATTCCCTCTCCCTCTGGGAGAGGGCTAGGGTAAGGAGACCTGCTTCTTACAGCAGGTCCAACCCCCTCCGCTCCCATTCCATGGCCACCACCCGGCCCAACCCCGACTCCGTAATATATAAGGTCCTCGAATCGACACCGCCAAAGGCGATATTCGTGACCGCTCTGTCCTCACTCGGAATCCGGTCGACCTGCTGCCCGTGCGGATCAAAGACAATAATGCCCCCTCCCAGCACACCACAGACCAGAACATAGCCTGCTTCATCCAGACAAAAGCCATCGGGATAATGGCCGGTCGGCAGTTGACAGAATGGTCGGCGCTGGTCGAGTTCACCTGGGGCAAGAGCGGGAAAGGCACACAGGCTGGCGGCAAAGGTTTCCGCTACGAGCAGGGTTTTACCGTCCGGGGTGAGGCCGATGCCGTTTGGATGTTGAAGATTGGTAGCGACACGCCGAATCCAGGTCCCATCCGGACTGGCGTAGTAGACGCTGCCCTGGCGCCGCGTTGGTGCATCCATTGGTTCAGGCCGCGTGGGATCGCGCTGGATCGGATCGGTAAAGTAGAAATTCCCTTCAGCATCAAACACCAAATCGTTTGGTGCGCTGAGTTGCACGCCGTCACATGAGGTGTATAAGCGTTCGACCTTACCCTCGGCGTCAATCCGCTCAAGGCGTCCGGTCTCGTAATCCGGAGCCGGTCCAACGGGCAGCCCCTTGCGCCAGCGAAAGCCGCCGTTATTCGTGACGTATAGGGCTCCGTCCGGCCCTCGGGCGGCCCCGTTCGGACCACCACCCGGAGTGACGAAGGTGGAGAGTGTTCCGTCAGGCGCAATTTTCCGAACGCGGCCCCCACGGATTTCCACACAATACACGCTGCCGTCCGGGTCACAGACCGGACCTTCCGGGAATGCCAAGCCGGTTGCAATGATGGTGTGACTCATAAGGGCGAGCGTACCCGGCGGACGCTCAAAAATTTCAGGCCGCTTGCTGCTCTTTTTGTTTCAGCAACTTGCCAGCAATCTGGTCAATAACCTGGTCGGCCAGCACGCGGACTTCATCCTCGAGCTTGGGCTGAATAGGATGCGGGACCAGAATGGGCTCATACTGAGGCATACCAAGAGCCGCACATTGGGCGTGCGCGGCGCTCAGAAACTCCGTGGTCGTGATATTTGCAGTCGGAATCCCTCTCTCTTCCAGCGCGATGACATCGTGCGAACTGCACGATATACAGCCGCCTCAATCGCTGAGCGCTTCAATGACCGCGTCGCACTTTTCTTGTAGCTCCTGCTGAATAGCTTCAGCCGCAGGCCGACCCGGGGTCAGTTTCGTCCGCCGCAGCACCTCCTTGACACCGTACTGCTCGCGCAGGATTTCCTCCAGGCGGTCCAGGAAGAATGCGCCTTTTGCCTTGTTAATATCCAAGAGACCAATCGTGGTACCGGACAGGCTGTCCAGCCGGGTCGCAAAGACCTTGGGCGATTGGTCCGCCTGCGAGGTCGGGTCTAGTAATACGGTTCCCATACATTCCTCCTTTACTTATGTATGAATCTCCTTTGTCGTAATGGTACTCCCGGAGCTCCCCCGGACCAAGCCTGGAACAGCCGCAGAAAAACGACCAGCCGTTCCACCCGCGACAACAATAAGAATACTCTCCGGTGCGGGAAACTTCGGATAGAGCGTGTCATCAGTCGGCGGTTCGGTCTGGGCGTTGACGCCGGCCAACATACTCACTCCAGCGCCCTCTCCGCCGTTGACCCCAGGCCGCAGTTCACGCAGCGGGCGACGGATGTGTTCAAATAAAAATTGACGGAGATCATTTTTAGACCATCCATCCTGGGCAAAGGTCTTGGCATGCTCCGGTCCGACAATCAGCGCCGTATCCGAGAACACCGGAAAATTCTTGTGATTCCAGACCGAGGCCATAGTCCAGCCAAGCGAGAGGGCTAACTGCTCTGCACTGCGACTGGCATGGTCATTGATCTGAAGCGGGGAGTGACCACCAAACAGGGTGACGGTATTCTGTTCCGGACGAAAACCTTTCTCGACGTGCAGCGGCTCCCACGGACTCTCCTCCTCGGCCTCGCCAATACAGAACGTAAATTGGGCTGGATGGCCCAGGGTTGCCTTGCAAATCTCTTGGGGCTTTGCGCCGCCAATGTTGAGAATGATCAGGCGCAACGCACGCCCGATGGTGGCATTCGCCCGAAATCCATGGCCCAGGGCATTATGCCCGCAATTCACCCCAATGGTATGGCGTATGGGACCGTTAATAATCGTCAGTGGGGTTGCCGAGAATGTGGTGACATTAATAGCGTGGGCCGCAAACTGTTCTTCACACAGGGCTTCCACCGCGGCAACGACAACCGGAAAATACGACGCCTGACACCCCGCCATCACCGCATTAATCGCAACTTTTTCAAGACTGGCCGGTCCATAGTTGGGTCCCACCGTCCCCAAGAGCTCTTGTGGGTCGCGGTCCACTGTGGCGAGCAGCGCCATAACACGCTCTGCGGTTGGCGGAACAACCGGCAGCCCATCGGTGAGCCCACTTGAAAAGAGGGCTTCAAAAGGGTCGTTCTCCTGAATATCGATGGGTTGTGAATGGAATGCGGCGGCGTCCGCCATGTCTCCCCTCCAAGCCTGCCCAGCCTTTCACCCTTGCTGTCCGGCTGTCAACCGTCCGGGTCACAGACCGGACCTTCCGGGAATGCCAAGCCGGTTGGCAATAACAGCGCAACTGAAGCAGAGTGCATGGCAATCAAGAAGTCAGCGCAATGCAGACTGAATCGGAGATAAAATAAACATTCAGAATGTTTCTAGCCTTTATATACATATAACTGTCTGTATTTAATTATGAAATGAAATATACTTGACACCCCCTAAATTAGGTGTTTATGAGTATTTCGTATTCATTATTCGTTAAAGCGACTTTCAGAAAATCCCTAATGGCGATCCACGATCACATGTGGATTACGGGGGCAGAACTCTCAGAAATATAGACAGATTCCTTATCCATGCTCCGCCTCTTCCAGTCTCTTATTATCCTGCAACTGGCTCTCCTCTTCGCTCTGCCCGTAGGAAGCTTTGCACAAACCCCACCTGGGGAGCGCTCCGCCATGAGCGATCTCCAGATGAGCCAAGAAGATATTGCCAACGAGCGCGTCTCGCCCTATACGTTGCGCCGCAAGGGTGGCCTGATCTTCTCAACCCCGTTTACCAAGCTTGATGGGTTCGGGCACGCACCCTTTAGCGCGCACGAGCCTGATTTTCTTGAAACACGTCCCACTCTTCAGGGAAACGGGGCTTTTTTACGCGTCAACGGGCTCGACGCTCAGACCTGCATGGAATGTCACTCGGTCCTGAGCAATGCGGTTGTGCCTTTCCGGTTTGGTGTCGGTGGGGTTGGATCAGGCAGTTCGAATGTGATGTTTAAGCCGACATGGATTGACCCAACGACCGGCGGCAAAGAAAATTTCAACGGTCGGTTCATTAACCCTCCCTTTTTATTCGGCTCGGGTGGAGTGGAGCTGTTGGGAAAAGAAATGACCCTGGATTTGCAGCAGCTCAGAGCGCAGGCGCAACAAAGCCCCGGAACACGGGTCTCCCTAGTTTCCAAAGGGGTCTCTTCGGCAGCATATCCTGCCAACAGGACGGCACGTGCGATACCTCACAGGTCGAAGGGGTGAATACCGATCTGGTGGTTCGCCCCTTTGGCCGCAAAGGTGAGTTCGCCACCGTCCGTGCATTCGATGTGGAAGCAATGGAGTTCCACTTTGGCATGGAGCCCGTGGAACTGGTTGGGGACGGGGTGGACAGGGATGGCGATGGCGTGATCAACGAGGTCACTATCGGCCAGATATCCGCCTTACATATTTTTAATACGACCCTCACGCCGCCGATTATGCACCTCAGCCGTGAAGCCCAAGACGGACAGGAGCTGTTTGCACACATCGGCTGTGCGGACTGTCATATCCCGTCCCTGACAACCAACAGTCCGATGCTGACCTATAGTTTTCCCGAAGTGCCGACAGACCCGACCGCCAACGTCTTCTACCGGGTCGATCTGAGAGACTATCCCACGTTTTTTGAGGAGGCGGCGCAGGGGGGCCTCGTGGTCCCGCTGTTCGCCGACCTCAAACGGCATGACATGGGGTCGGCGCTGGCCGAATCATTCGGAGAAGAACTGGCCGCCCAGTTCACCACCGCCCGGCTGTGGGGCGTGGCCGATACCGCCCCCTACCTCCACGACGGACGAGCGCTGACCCTCACCGAGGCGATTACGCTCCACGGCGGGGAGGCGCAAGCGGCCCGCGATGCGTTTGTCGATACGCTGGACACTCAGGAAAAGGAGACCCTCTTAACCTTTCTCCGCTCGCTCAGGACCCCTCACGCAGACGACGTGGCCCCTGATCTTCGGTCGGAGAGTAACGGAAGAGACTGGGAACATTAGAGCAAAGAACGATGCGGTGTAGCGCGGCTCTCTCTTCCCCTTTAGGAGTGCGGGCTGGAAGCCCGCAGGCGACCATCCTGGCCGCCCTCCCAGGAGGAGAGCCGCCCACCTCCCCTCCCAGGCCGTTTGGAGCAAGCCCCTGTCCTTCCCGACGAGAGCGGACTGGTACGGCTACAATTTATCGTGAAACGCTCCAGCAGAATCTCCCCTCCAGGCGCGCTTCTCGGTATCCTCTCGGACACGGCTATCAATCTTATGGGTCGGCCTGCTCAGTCGAGCGGTTTTTCTTTAAACACATCGTCCGGACTATACTGCACCTGAAACGCCTGAAGCGCCTGATTGAAGGACGGGTCTTCTTCCGTATCGAGCAGCGCGTCCGCCGCGGGCGGATCGAGCCGGGCCACGGCCGCCCGCCAGTGCTCCAGTTGCGACAGAGACAGGGGAACGGACACGGTGTAGTGCAGTTCGGTATCCTCACTGAGCAGGATAACCGTCAGCTTCTCCCGTCGGACGAGCTTCCGCAGAATGGCGACGTCGCTCGCCTGTCTCGGGTTGAGATAAAACACGCCTCCCTTGCTCCCCCCAAACGTCGGGTGCAGTTGGTAGCCGATGGCCACCACCCATATCCCCTTTGGGCTCTGCCACGTACACAGGCTCAGGCTGAGCGGCAGGGGCGCGTCAATAAACCAGTCCAGGTCTTCGACCCGGCTGACAACGGCCAGCTCCTGTGTACCCTCACGGTCAATAAACCGGACGGAGTACAGGGGTTCTTCCATTAAAAGCAGCCAGCTTTCTCGGTTAATCACCACACCGGTCGGTTGCATTGAGGATGCTCCTCTCCTTACGCGCTTGACCCACAGGCACGCATCTATCATACATGGCACTCGCATGGCAGGTTCGACGCCGGAACGCCCAGTGGCCACAGCGGGGCGTTCGGTGTAGGGAGCGTAGACACCGGTCATCATACAAGGAGGGACCATGGCGAGGCCGGTCAGGTATAAGATCGTTGGACTGCTGTTCTCCGGAACCATCATCAACTACATCGACCGGGTGAATATCTCTGTGGCCGCGCCGGTTATCATGGCCGACTCCGGCTGGAGCAAGAGTGAGTTCGGGATGGTCTTTTCCGCCTTCCTGGTTGGCTACGCCGTGCTCCAGTTGCCAGGCGGCCTGGTGGCCGACCGCTGGAGCGCACGGAAAGTGTTGGCCCTCGCCTTTTGTGGCTTCTCGCTTTTCACAGCCCTGACCCCGCCGGCCATTGCCGCCTTTTGGCTGCTGCTCAGCGCGCGTTTTCTGGTCGGCATGTTTGAGTCCGTGACTATTCCGGCGCTCACCTCTGTCAACGCTCGGTGGATTCCGCGGGCCGAGTTTGGCCGCGCGCAGACCCTGAGCGTGTCCGGCGTGACGGTCGGCCAGATGATTGCCTACCCGCTCACCACCTGGATTATTCTCCACTTCTCCTGGCAGCTCGTCTTCTATTTTAACGCCCTGCTCGGCTTTGTCTGGGCGGCGCTGTGGCTGTGGTCTTCCACGGACACGCCCGGTGAGCATCCGAAGATTGATGCAGCGGAACGCGCTTATATTGAATCAAACCTGTCCCCCCGTCCGGCCGTTCCGCTGCCGTTGTGGACCGTGTTTTCCAGCGCGTCGCTGCTGACCGTGACCCTGGCCTTTATGTGTTATGCCTACGTGCTGTGGATGTTTCTGTTCTGGTTTCCGACCTATTTGGTCGAGGCGCGTGGCATGTCTCTGGGGGTCATGGGCACGGTCGGCATTTTTATGCACGGCGCGTCGTTCCTGGGTGTTATCGGGGCCGGGATGCTGTCAGACTGGCTGCTGCGCAACGGCTGGAGTGCGCAGTTCGCCCGCGTGCGCTTTGGTGCCTTCGGCCTCACCCTGGCCCTGCCCTGTCTGGTGCTGGCGGCTCAGACCGCCTCGCCGCTGATCTGTACCGTTTTTCTGGTTCTTTTTTACGGGCTGTTCAGTATGGGCATCGGGGTGTTTACCACGGTTGCCCTGGAGTTTAATCCGCACCAGGCCGGCGCTATCTTCGGCATGATGAATACACTCGGGACCTTTGCTGGGGTTCTGGGTCCCTGGTCCGCCGGACAGATGATTGAGTACAGCGGAGGAGATTGGACTATACCGCTGTTTGTCGCGACCGGGGTGGGAGCGGTCAGTGCCCTTATCCTATTTGTGGTCAAGATCAGGAAGATCGAGATAGAGGACGTTGCCTTGGCGGAGGCAGCGGAAAGCGGTTCGTGAGTATAGTTAAGGAGAACAGTGACAGAGAGGAGGACCCTATGGCAGACCGACAGAAACTCTCGGATACGGACATTCAGGCCAGGCTGGGCAGTATGCCGGGCTGGAGTGTGGTCGACGGGAAGTTGCACCGGGAGTATAAGTTCCAGGACTTTGTCCACGCCTTTGGTTTTATGGCCAGTGCGGCCCTGGTAGCGGAATCCATGAATCACCATCCCGAATGGTTCAACGTCTACAGCACGGTAAACGTTGACCTGGCCACCCATGACGCCGGGGGCATCACCGAGCTGGACTTTACTCTGGCCGACAAGATGGAAGAACTCGCCAGCGCAGGCGGTTGAAAGCTGATTACCGTTTCCTCTCCCCTGGCGGGGCGACGGGCGGCCCAAGGGCCGGGCAACCACAGGGGGTTGCCCCTACGATACACATTCCCTCTCCCCTGGCGGGCTGAGGGCCTGACAGTTTGGCAGAGACAGGGAATCCGGGGGGCAGGAAACAGGGAGGGCGGCCATACTGGCCGCCATGCGGGCTTCCAGCCCGCACTCCTAAAGGAGGAGAGAGGCGCGCTACACAGCAGCGTGATTTGCTCTAGGGTGAGGGGGTTCTCAACGGGGAACAGCTCTCGGCTGGCTTGCTCCCGAGTCAGATAACGCCCGCTTGTTCGAGCTTTTGCAGCTTTTCTGTGGAGAGGCCCAGCAGACCCTGGTAAACGTCTCCGTTGTGCTGACCGAGCAGGGGGGCCGGGGAGACTTCGACCGGGGAGTCGTCGAGTTGGACCGCGCAGCCGGGCATGGTGATGGTGCCGCGGGTTGGATGTTCGACGGTGGCGACCATGCCGCGTTCACGCAGCTGCGGGTGGGTGAAAATATCGTGCGAGTCAAAAACCGCTCCACACGGCACACCAGCCTTTCCAAATCGCTCCATGACCTCGAACTTGGTGTACCGTGTGGTCCAGGCGCAAATAATGTCATACACCTCGTCAAAGCGAGTGTTGCGCTCGGACGTGGCGGTATAGCGCGGATCGCCGATCAAATCTTCGCGCTCAATCGTGCGTAGCAAACTCTCCCACATCCGCGGCGTCGTGGACATGAGATAGACGTAGTCATTGGGTCCGCCCGGCGCGCAGGGATAGGTGTCTGTGGGGGCGGCATGGCTGAGGCGGTTACCGGTGCGCTGCACCACAGCATCGGCCTGGAGATGGTGGCGCATGGGCACACGCACATAATTGACTACCGCATCCTGCATGGACACTTCCACGTGCTGCCCCTTGCCCGTTTTGCCCCGTTGCAACAGGGCCGCCAGAATGCCGACGGCGCAGTGGATACCCGTACCGGTATCGCCGATAGTCGGGCCGGGTTTGAGCGGCGGCGAGTCGGGCAGGCCGGTAATGCTCAGGGCTCCGCCGGTTGACAGGGCAATCGAGTTGAAACTCTTATACTCGCTCCACGGCCCGGATGTGCCAAAGCCCTTGATGGTGGCATAGATCAGCCGCGGGTCAAGCTGCTGCAAGTCCGCATAGCCGAGGCCCAGCCGTTCCATGGTGCCCGGAGAGAAATTCTCCAACACGACATCGACCTGCGGGATCAGGGAGCGGAAGAGATCACAGCCCTGCTCGGTCTTGAGATTGAGGGTAATGCTGCGTTTATTGGCGTTCAGCAGAATAAAGAAATGCGAATCGAGCCCCGGCTCGTTGGTCAGAAAGTTCCGTCCCGACTCGCCGGTGCGGGGTGGTTCGACCTTAATCACATCCGCACCAAGAAAGGCCAAGAGCTCCGTACACGACGGACCGGCCTCAAAATGCGACAAATCGAGAATACGCACATGATCGAGAGCGAGCATCAGCTTTCTCCTTTTTTCTCAGCGCCTGATACCCTACCATTTGGGTCGCGTCTCTGCCAAGCTTGTCAAATGGAGAACGGCAGGAGATAATCAGAGCGCAGACTTTCAATCAGGGAGGGACGACAGGCTATGCAAAACAAGAAAACGTACGATCGCACCACGCAGGATGTCGGCAATATCATTGGCATGGAACATGTGAATGTCACCGTGCCGGACCAGGCGGTTGCTTCGACCTTCTATATCTCCGGCCTCGGGTTCACCCGCGACCCGTATATGATGGTCGGGCCGGGCAATATGTGGGTGAACGTTGGCCAGCAACAGTTTCACCTCCCGGCGAGTGATCCCCAGGTGTTCAGAGGCCATATCGGGTTGGTGGTCCCGGACTTGAATACCTTGCAGACACGGCTTGAGCGGATCCAAAAACGCCTCGCCGATACGGCCTTTCGCTGGTCGGCCAAGAAAAGCTATGTCGCGGTCACCTGTCCGTGGGGGAATCAGCTACGCTGTTACGCGCCAAGTCCGCAGTTCGGCAGCATGACGCTGGGCCTGCCCTATGTTGAGATGCCGGTCGCACCCCGCACGGCTCGCGGGATTTGCCAATTCTATCAGGATGTGATGAACACCCCGGCGAGAGTCATCCAAGAGCGCGGCGCGGCGGTGGCCCAAGTCCAGGTCGGACGTTCTCAGGTCTTACGTTTTCGGGAAACCTCGAAAACCATCCCCGCCTATGACGGCCATCATATAGCCGTCTATGTTACCAACTTTTCCGCTCCGCATACGTTCCTGAAGCGTCACAAACTGATTACCCAGGAGAGCGACGATCATCAGTATCGCTTTCAGGCCATCGTCAACCCCAAAACCGGCAAGCTATTGTGCGAGCTTGAGCACGAGGTTCGCAGCCTGTTTCATCCCATGTACGAACGGGAATTAGTGAACCGCAACGCCGGCCAGAGCATTTTTGCCTATCAGAAAGGGCAGGACGCGTTTGCCGCCTGAGCGGCCTACAAGCGAAACCCACCCCGGCCACCCCTCCGAGGAGGGGAGCTTTTTTATCCCCTCTTGGGAGGGCTGCCGCGTAGCGGCGGGGTGGGTTTCCCAGCCCCTAACCCCCAATCCCTAACCCCCAACCCCTAATACCCCCCACGTTTGTCCACAACATTATCCATGGGCTCGCCGCGCAGATACTGACCCAGAATCGGTTGGAACAGCGCCACCGCGTGCTCCCAATAGTGAGAGCGAATACCGGAATAGTGCGGGGTGAGAATCACATTCGGCAGGTAAAATAACTCGCTGTCCGCCTCCGGTGGCTCGGGGTCGGTAACGTCCAACCCGGCACCGCCGAGACGGTCTTCTTTGAGGGCCTGGATTAAGGCCGCTTCCTGAATAATCGCCCCGCGTCCGACGTTCAGAATAAAAGCTCCCGGCTTCATCAAGCGCAGTTCGGGCTCTCCGATCAGACCCCGGGTTTCCGGCGTCAGCGGGGCGGCCACCACCACATAGTCCGACTGTGCCAAGAGCTGGGGCAGGCCGTTTGGCCCGAGCAATTCATCAACACAGGCCGGTTTGTCGCCACCCCGCCGCTTGTTGGCAACTACCCGCATGCCGAGCGCCTGACAGCGTTCGGCCACGGCCAGGCCGATACTGCCCAGCCCGATAATGCCGACGGTCCGACCGTGCAGCTCGGCAATCAGGGAAAACCGGCTGATCATTTCCTGGCGCGCCCACTTGCCTTCCCCCTGGAGGCGGTACGCCTCGTGCAGGCGGCGCGCAAACATGAGCATCATGCCCAGCACGTGCTCGGCAATCGGAATGCCGTAGAGGCCGCGCGAGTTGGTGACAATGATGTCGCTCTCGACCAGCTCTGGAAATAAGACGTGCGTGGCTCCGGCCGAGGTGAGGTGGAGCCATTTGAGCTGGGTGGCGGTCGCCAGGTCCTTTTTGCTGAATCGGACAGCACACAGCACCTCGGTATCGGCCAGTTCGGCCAGCCGCCGGTCCGGGTCCTGGATCAGATTGATGTGGGCCTGCGGAAATGCGTCTTGCAGTTGCCGGACGAGCGCCAGGGGAAAATCCGGCCAGCCGGCCAGCCCGGCCGCACCGGCAAACGAAATACTCACCTTGGTCATGGCTGTCCTCTTGATGGGCCTATTCGTTGCCTTCCATTTGCGTGTCCCGCCAATAACTCCACGGCACGGGATAGTGCACCAGTTCCAATTTGATGCCGTCCGGGTCGGCAAAGAATACGGCATAATAATGCGGCCCGTACTCGGGATAATCCGCCGGCGGATCGAGGACGGTTATTCCTTCAGAAAGCAGAAAATCGTGAAAGCGGTCCACATCGGGCTTCTGCCTGACCTTGAGGGCCAGATGGTGCAGGCCGGCGCGAAAGCGGTTATGGCCGAGCGCTTTTTCTTCGGCCGCGGCTTCCTTGATGCCGATGATCAGATGGGCGTTGTGGAAGCCATTGTAGTGCGGGTGAACGAGCTTGCGAAATCCGAGCGCGCCCAGAATTTTTTCATAAAAAGGCAGCGAGCGGCTCAAATCCGTGACCGTCAGGTCCAGATGATCAACGCCCAGAACCTCAAAGGTCTCGAAGTCGGGATCGACCGTTTCCAGCGGGACCGAGCCCGGAATGACCGCGCTTTTCAGATGGTCGGCGTGAAAGAGTTCGGATGGAGACATCGCAATCCTCCTTTGCCTGAGCAGACCGCGTGCAGGTGCCCCCAGGCCCCAGAGCGTTCATCCGGTGTCGTCCCGTCTACGGGAGCGGCACCCTGGGTGAGCGCTCTCGGAGCCCTGAGATGACTCCTAATCCAGCACCTTCTCTTCTTTGAGCCGCGCAATCTCTTCCGGCGCATAGCCCAGCACGTCCCGCATGATCTGGTCCGTATGCTGGCCGAGCAGTGGCGCGGGCGCGCGAACGCCGTTGGACGATTCGGCCAGTAACCAGGGGATACCCATATGCAGCCGGGGGCCGACTTCCGGATGCGGCAGGCGCGCAAACGCTCCGCGCGCCTCCAACTGCTCGTCCTCCGCCAGGTCAGACGCACTCAGCGCCGGAAAGGCGGCCACACCCGCCTCCTGGAGCATCTGCGTGACTGCCCAGCGGTCGCGCTGGCTGGTCCACGCGGTCAGCAGTTTTTCCAGCTCGTCTTCGTTTGCTTTCCGGTCGGAAGCGGTATGAAAGCGCGAGTCACTCGCCAGTTGGGGCTCGCCCATAGCCTGACACAGGGCCTGCCATTCTTCGTCCGAGCCACACGCGATCGAGACCCAGGCGTCTTCTCCCGCGCAACGAAAACAGTTATGCGGAGCCATGACGGGGTCGTGGTTGCCGTCGCGCTCGGGCTGGGTGCCGTTCATGACGTAGTCCATCCAGCCCTCGGACACCAGGGCCGCCACCGCGTCAAACAGCGACACATCAATATACTGGCCCTGGCCAGTGCGTTTCCGGGCGACCAGTGCGGCACAGACTGCCGCGGCAGCGTGAATGCCGCTGTTCGGGTCGCCGTACGAAATCCCGACCTCTTGTGGCGAGCCGCCCTGATAGCCGCTCAGGGAAGATAAACCGCTGACCGGAGCCATGGCCGGGCCATAGCCCATGTACTTTTTCCGCGGGCCGGAATGGCCGAAGCCCGAGATCGAAGCCACAATGATATCCGGCTTGATCTGCTTGAGCTCATCGTAGCTGAGCCCCAGATTGTCCATCACGCCGGTCGCAAAATTATCCACCACTACATCGCTCTGCCTGATGAGCTCTTTGATAATCTCCATCCCCTTTGGTTTGGCGACGTTGAGGAGCAGACTCTTCTTGCCCATGCTCCACTCGTTAAAAATACCGGAGCGATTCACCCCGGCTTCCATACCCTTCGGGTAGATCGGCAGCCGACGGGTAATATCCACCCGGGCGTTGGATTCGATCTTAATCACCTCGGCCCCCAGGTGGGCCAGATGCATGGTGCCAAACGGCCCGGCCCAGACCCAGGTAAAATCCGTCACCCGCACGCCTGCCAGGGGCAGACGGGAGTCGGGGGTTGGGGATTGGGGGTTGGAGGGACGTGACGGGCTTGGCAGTTCGGCGAAGACTTCGGCAGTATGCTCTCCCAGTTGTGGGGCGGGACGGCGAACCTGCCACCACGGCTCGCGCAGTCGGTAGGGTGCACCGAGCTGGGTCAGCTTGCCCGCTTTGGGATGTTCCACATCCACGAAAAACCCGCGCGCGCGGAGATGCTCGTCTTCGGCGAGCTGGGCCATGGTCTGCACCGGAGCAAAACAGATCCTCCGCTCCTGGCCCATCCGAAACAGCTCGTGCACCTTCTGCTGCTGGAACCACTCATCCAGATACATTTTGAGCACGTCCTGGTTCTTGGCCCGGTCTATCCCCCCTTGAAAAATCTCCCAGCTCCCCCACTCGGGATTCCCCATGAGGTCAACCAAGCGTTCCCACTGGTCCTCTTCCGCAACGACTAGAAAGATCAGGCCGTCCTGACACTCATAAATACCCCAGGGGTACAACAGCCGTTTGCCCAGGCGCGAGGCGACCCGCTCGCTATACGTGTAATGGACGAAGCTCTGTTCCATGAAAGAGGACACATAGGCTTGAGTGCTAAGATCAATATGTTCTCCACGCCCGGTCTCCAGCGCCCGATAATAGGCACCAAGCGTTGCGACCGTGGCGGCCAGCCCGCCTTGGAATCCCGTCTGCTGGCCATACGCCTTGAGGGGCGGCAGGTCCGGATAGTCCGACGCCCCAGGGCTCAACCAGGCCCAGCCGCCGGCATTGGCGACGGTGATGTCGTACGCCTTGTAGTCTTTATATGGCCCAGTCAGACCAAACGGCGTAATCGAACACATCACCAGCCGTGGGTTGAGTGCCCGAAAGGCCGGATAATCGATACCCAGTTCCGCCATCCGTGGTGGCGCATAATCATGGACCAGGATATCGGCCCACTGCACGAGTTGAGCGAGGCGGTCTTGCTCCTGCGCCACGTCAAGCGTGACACTGCGCTTATTGGTATTGAGGGATAAGAAGAGGCCGCTCTGCTCGGGGTCTGCTTTACCACCAGGAAAAGGCCCGCGCCAACGGGACTGGTCGCCGCCCGGTTCTTCGGCTTTGACGACATTCGCGCCAAGGTCAGCCATGAGTTTTGTGGCGTAGGCTGCCGAAGCAAGATGGCCGAGTTCCAGCACTTTGACATCTTCGAGACCCTGCATAAACTCCCTCCTTCGTCAGAGCGGGTCAGACGGCTCCGACATCTATCTCATTATCGATCAGAGCACACGTTTCTACCATTGATCGAACGAATTTCCTAACGTTCTTCTCAGTTCTTGCCTGACTCACGATTTGATCTCTTACCGAGACCTGGGATAGTATTCCTGTCCACGGATTGAGAGAGTAAACATGTTCTGCACCGATTCCAAGCTGTTGTACACGTTTACTCTTTGAGGTCAATCCAGAAGGAGCGCACCGAAGCAGAGAGCTGGAGAGGTTATATGCGTGGGATACGTCGTCGTCTGGTCATAGGCATCAGTCTGTTGGGCATCAGCCTGCTGTCCGGCATTGGGGGGGAGTCTGTGCGGGCAGATGATCTGGCCGACATCCAACAGGCATTTGAGGCGGATATCCGCTTGTTCAACGGACAGGACCCCACGGCGTTCACGGCCATAGCCCACGAGCATGTCGTCTTATTTGGTCCCTTATCTCCCTTTGCAGTCGAAGGCAAAGCGGCCATTCAGCAACTCGTGCAGGAGTATTTTACGAACCACGATTACGTCAAATGGCGTTCGGTCAACGCGAAATTCCTGGTGATTGAAACGAGCGGGCTGGCCTGGGGGCATTATACCGTGCGCGAGCAACCGCGGGTCGGGCCACGGCGAATACTGCACGGACGCTACACCTTCACCTATGCCAAGGAGGAGAACAAATGGCTGGTCGTTGCCTTGGACTTCTCACCGCTGTAATGAGGACAGACCGGAGCCGACAAAGAAACGCGAACGTGATGAGCGTACGCTAAGGGAAACTGAGAATGACGCTGCTACGCATCTCCCTGGTCTGTGCCTGGAGCCTCGTGCTGGGTGGACTGTCTCCAGCCCTCGGACAATCGGAACGCAAGGCCCTCATCACCGCTTTCAGCACCGAGATTGAAGCCCTCAATACCGGAGACCTGAACGCGGCGGTTGCCGCTGTCCACGACAAAATCGTCCTGTATGGACTGTACTCGCCGTTTCCCATCGAGGGCAAGGAGGCTTTTCGACAGGCGGTTCAGGACTACTTTGATGAACAAGAGCACGCCATGCTCGAAATCGTCCATCCGCAATATCGCCTGACCGGGGCAACCGGGGTGGCGTGGGGCCACTACCAGCTCACCCGAAAACTCAAGGGCGAGCCGGTCGATATCACGCCCGGCCAGTATATGCTGACCTATGTGCAGATCGATGGTGCATGGCTAGTGATGAGCATGCACTTTGCGCCCTTACCGCAGTAAAGAGGCTCGAACCTGTCTTTTTGGCTCCGCAGGCGGATGCCGCTTAATCCACGGACCGCTACCTAACTCATTCCATAAAACTGCTTCGCGCTCTCCGCTAAAACCTTGTGCTTGTTCTCGTCCGAGAGCTTTTCGGCAATCATTTGAGGGGCTCCAGGAAAGAAGCCGTCCGGGTGCGGATAATCGGTGGCCCACAGAATCTTTTCCGCGCCAACATAGTCCACCAAGTGGGCCAGGCTACCCTCAACCGGTTCGTACGAGATCCAGCACTGGCGCTTGAAGTACTCGCTCGGGAGCAGCGTGAGGGGTGAGTCCGTAAACACTCCGTGATCGTCGCAGTGGCGGTCCATGCGGTCCAGCCAGGGCGCAATCCAGCCACCACCGGACTCCAAGAACGCAATGCGCAACTTCGGGAAACGCTCGCACACGCCGTCCCAGATAATGCTCAAACTCGCCAGCATCATTTCCACGGTGTGCGAAACAATATGGCGCGGGGCTAGCTCCTCAAAGCGGTCGGCCCCCGCTGCCGGCATCCCGCCCGTCCCCTCGTGGATGCCGATGGCAAAGTCGAGCTCTTGGGCTTCGGCCCAGAAGACATCGTAGTCGCGATGCCCCAGCATGCGGTCGTTATACGGGTTCGGACGCAGAAAGCCGCTCCGCATCCCCAGTTCATGCCGAGCGTAGCGCATTTCTTCAATAGCCAGCTCGATGGATTGCATGGGCAGCATGGCCACCCCGAACAGCCGGTCGGGATAGGGCTGACAGTAGTCGGCCAGCCAGCGGTTATACGCCCGGCAGGTGGCCGCGGCGAGTTGGGGGTCTGCTATCGCCCCGGAAAAAAGGCCCAAGGTGGGATACAGAAAAACGGCGTCTATGCCGTCCAGTTCCATGTCCGGCATCCGCGCGTGCGGATCAAAGCCGCCCTTCCGGCCTTCGGTGTATTTAATATCGGTCGAAGCCCGGCCGTCCCGCGCGCCAATGGCACCGGCAAAGCCCAGCCCTTTTTGCCCGCCCAGGACACGGCCTTCAATCCGCAGGCGCTCTTTGCCGTCCGTATCGACAATCAGTTCGGGCACACGGTCCCGGTAGGTCGGGTCAATATAGTCGGCCCAAAAATCGGGTGGTTCCAAGACGTGGCCGTCCGAATCAATAACATTATAAGTGCGACTCATTGGCGTTCCCTCCCTGCTCAATAAAGAGTAAACGTGTCGACATCTGCATGTCTATTGGAGGACACGTTTACTCTTTTCACAACGCGTTGCCTTGCCTCCTACCACCTTCTCCAGAGGGGTACAAGCTTTGTCCGCCTGTGCCGGTATGCTCATACGACTTGAAACCGAGCGGGGCAAGACATATGCTCCCGGTAACAATTTTCCTATCTCCAAAGGAGGAACGACGCATGAGACCACCAGAAGTTCAATCCAGTATGATGCAGTATCCTGGCCAGGGTGATACGCCGGTCAACGCCTACCTGAGCCAGCCCACCACCGATGGTCCGCATCCCGGCGTGATCGTTATCATGGAGGCCTTTGGCTTAAACGATCATATCAAAGACGTGGCCGACCGGTTTGCCCGCGAAGGCTATATTGCGCTGGCACCGGATATGTACACGCGCGAGGGCAACCCCGACCCCACCGATATCAACGATGTCATCAAAGTGATGTTCTCCGTCCCGGACTCTCAGGCCATGGCCGACCTGGACGCCGCAGCCCGCTATATCAAGGGCCAGGATGACTCCAACGGGAAAGTGGGCGCCATCGGCTTTTGTTCCGGTGGGCGGTACACCCTGATGTTTGGCTGCACGAGTCAAAACCTGGATGCCGCGGTAGATTCGGCCGGCGGTTTCATCATTCAGGACGATTTTCCGCCGACCCGCCCGACCTCGCCTATTGACTTGGTCAAGGACCTGTCCTGCCCCCTGCTTGGCTTATTCGGTGAAGAGGACCCCAACCCTTCGCCCGAACACGCCGACCGCCTCAAAGAGGAACTCGACAAGCACGGCAAGACGTATGAGATGCGCATGTACCCCAACGCCGGCCACGCTTTTTTCGCTGACTATCGGGATAGTTATCGCCCGGTAGCTGCCCAGGATATGTGGCATCGCGTGCTGCTGTTCTACGGCAAACATCTCAGCAACTAGTGTCGTCTCTCTCTCCCCTCGTGGGAGAGGGCCGGGGTGAGGGGGCCTTTGTCTCCCCTACCCTGCTCACTAATATTCACAAAAGGAGACACACCCATGGCAGTAGAGAAATTCCCCGTCGAAGCGAGCCATATCCTCATGTTTGCTCGTTCCGTGGGCGACTATAACGAGATTTATGCCGACGAAGAGTATGCCCAGACCACCGAGCCTGGGTCCATTATTGCTCCGCCGACCTTTGTTCAGGCGAGTGCCCAGTTTGATCCTGATTATTTTCTGCGGCCCAAACCGGGCAAGCCCTGGTTCGGCTCGGGCAAAGAACCCACAGGCATAAAAAAAGAAGACAGCAGCGGCGGGGGCGGAGGCGGCGGCGGTCTGCACGCCGAACAGCACTATGTCTACCACCGTCATCCCAAACCGGGCGATGTCCTGGCCGCCACGGTAAAACCGGGTAAGAAATGGGAAAAGCAGGGCAAGCGTTCAGGTAAGCTGCTCTTTTCCGAGACCATTACCGAGTATCGCGATCAGAGCGGCGAACTGGTTGTCACCGCCCGGAGTGTTGGTGTTCAAACCGAGCGGCCTGTCGATCAGTAGGAGGGAGAAC
The DNA here is from genome assembly GCA_965243855.1 of uncultured Binatia bacterium (SeqCode). GTDB lineage: Bacteria > Desulfobacterota > Binatia > Bin18 > Bin18 > Bin18. The sequence continues at coordinate 3,239,232 of CBDEWE010000003.1, forward strand.
ATGGCATTATCAGCAAGCAAACTCACAGTCGGAGATACCTACGAAGAACAGGTGGTCGAAGACCTCAAACGCACCCAACTCGTCCAATACGCCGGAGCGTCGGGCGATTATAATCCGGTTCATACCGATGAAATTTTTGTCACCAAAGTGGCCGGCTATCCGTCCGTCTTTGCCCACGGCATGCTGTCCATGGGCATGACCGGCAAGATGTTGACCAATTACGTCGGCGACGGCCGTCTCACCCAATACGGCGTGCGCTTTACCCGCCAGGTCTGGCCCGGCGACTCCCTGACCGCCAAAGCCACGGTGAAAGCCATCCGTGAAGAAGAAGGCGGCCACATCGTTGATCTGGATGTCTCAACCGTCAATCAAGACGGGGTCGAGGTCGTCAGCGGCTACGCCTCGGCCCGGGTTGATCCATAGTTTCCTTCAACAAGACTTTCCATCTGCCCTCTCCCTCTGAGTCTGTTGGGAGAGGGCGCTGGATTGCTCTTCTACTTTTCCATTGCAGGCCATGCAAAGAAAACATGGAACATGCCGTTCTCGACCGTTTTCTGAGGCCGTTCGCTGAATGCCTGACACCGGAAGTCGCTCAACGAATCGTGGACCTTGAACTCGACCCACACTCTCAATCGAGGCTTGATGAGCTTGCTGCTAAAGCCAATGAGGGACATTTGACCGACGACGAACGACAGGAATATGAGGAGTTTGTCGAAGGTATTGACCTCATGGGCATTCTCAAGACCCGAGCGCGGCCCGTCCTGGTGAAACACGCGTCATAATGGATGCCGCCCGCCACCTGGTACGCCCAGTTCTGCTCAGGCAGCATCCTTTTCTGAAGTCGTAAAAGTCACACTGATCCCAACGGCTCTGAGGATGGAAAGAAGACTCGCCAGTCTTGGATTTCCATCTTCAGAGAGCATCTTGTGCATACTCTGCCGATTGAGCTTCGTTATTGCGGATAAGACTCCAAGTCCACCGTGGGCTTCGGCAACATTTCGGAGAGCAATGAGAAACTCGTCTACTGCGCCATCTTCTATTGCAGCAGAGAGATAGGCCGCCGCGGTCTCTGGGTCTCGGAGTTCTTCGAGCAGGAATGTATCGTAGTCTTTAGTTGGCATTGTGCTGAAACTCCTTCCAATAGTAACGCTACCCTTCTAGACTTCGAGTGAGGTTTGTCACCATACGCCACGGCAAGGCAGGCCCGATTTCGCGGGTCTGATATTGGTCCCCGCCATAGACGAGATAAGACTGTCGCACCTGCTCTTTTGCCAGATGTTGATAGTATTCGAGCCCCTGAAAAAAATCGGCGTTCAGGGTAGCGCCGGATTTGATTTCGAGCGCGGTCACCTGATCGCCCCAGTCGACGAGCACATCGACCTCCTTGCCCTTGTGATCCCGCCAGAAATGGAGTGGCAACCGCTTGCGGTGGCGGGCGTTCCATTTGTACAGCTCGCTGACGACCCAGCACTCAAACAGGCTGCCCCGCAGAGTGTGCAGGCGCAGTTCGTCTGCTGAACGGATACCGAGCAGTCGGCTCGCGAGTCCGGTGTCGTAGAAATACAGCTTCGGTCGCTTGACCAAGCGTTTAGAGAAATTGCGGTGGTGGGGTGTGAGGCGGTAGGCGATATAGCTCGCTTCCAGAACGGAAAGCCAGGCATTGGCGGTATTATGGGTGATCCCGGCGTCGTTCGCGAGCCCGCTCAGGTCGAGCACCTGCCCGATTCGTCCGGCACAAAGCCGTACAAAGGTTTGAAAAACATGGAGATTTTGGACAGCCGTAATCTGACGGACGTCCCGTTCGACATAGGTGCGAATGTAGTCGCCGTACCAGTCGAGCGGGTCAAGGTCGCGGTCGAACAGGGGGGGATACTGTCCGGTGAAGAGCAGGTGATCGAGCGACGGAATCTGGATGTCTGCTGTTTGCAACTCGGCAAAGGAAAGGGGCAGGAGGTCGAACAGCGCCACTCGCCCAGCCAGCGTTTGCGAAATCCCGGCGAGAAAACCAAAGTGCCGAGAGCCTGTGAGGACGAAGAATCCCGGCTCTTGACGTTCATCCACAATCCCCTGGATATAGGAGAAAAGGTCGGACGCCCTTTGGACCTCGTCGAGAATAGCGCCCCTGGGAAAGCCTCCGAGAAATCGTCTGGGATCAGACAGGGCAAAGTCCAACTGGTCCGGATCTTCCAGGCTGACATAGGCTTTGTCTGGAAAAACCGCACGCGACAACGTTGTTTTTCCAGACTGGCGAGGTCCGGTTATGGCGATAACAGAATAGCTTTGCGCGGCTTGACGAAGAGCTTGAGCCACTTCTCTTTCGATCATAAGCATGGATAATAGAATGATAAGTCCAATATTTCAATCATTTTAATAAAATGTACTATCAAAACTTGAGCCTTCAAATTGGCATAACAGGCGGAAGAGAGGACTGACAGTCGAGGTTCCGTCTGGTCTTTATAAGCTGGTCGTCGTATGGTGAGAGTATCTTGTCATACGAATGTCGCGAGGAGCGCTATGGATACCGAAGCCATTCGGCAGGCACGCATTGATCTTACGGCCATACTGCGCTGGGCAGACCGGCTCGGCCTGAGTGAGGGCATCTGTAATCACTTCAGTCTGGTCGTCCCAGGCACGACAGACCGCTTTCTGATCAACCCTCAGGGCCTTCACTGGTCTGAGATGCAGACAAGCGACCTGCTCGTCGTCGACCCGGACGGAAACGTGATCGAAGGCAAGTGGCAGGTTGAGCCCACGGCCTTCTTTATCCATTCCCAGATTCACCGCGGTAACCCGTCTGCCCGGTGCGTGCTCCACACTCATATGCCGTATGCGACCGCCCTGTGCGCCATCGACGGCGGCCGTCTCGAATGGATCAGCCAGAATGCGCTACGCTTCTATCAGCGGGTTGCGTACGAAGAGGCGTATAACGGCCTTGCCCTGGACGAGGCGGAAGGGCAGCGGCTCAGGGAGAAGCTGACCGAGGGGAAGGTTGCCTTTCTCGCCAACCACGGCGTAATCGTAACCGGGCCGGACGTGGCAACCGCGTTCGACGACTTATACTACCTGGAACGGGCATGCATGGTTCAGGTGCTGGCCCACTCAACCGGCTTGCCGCTCAAACGCATCTCCGATCAAGTGTGCCGTCATACGCGCGATCAACTTGAAACGGCACGCCAACAAGCCGCCCTCCATCTGGAGGCGATCAAACGAATGCTGAAACGTGAGGCTCCCGAATTCCTGGAGTAAGTTCAATGCGAAAAGGGGGGCCTCCCGGCCCCCCCTGCTTTGATCAGGATTGTCTTGATAATCCTGTAATCCTGTAATCCTGTAATCCTGTAATCCTAATTGGTCTTTAGACGTCCAGACGATAGCCGGCACCGTCTCGGACCAGCTTGCCGGCGGTTGGTCCGGCAAAATGGGTGCCGATGATCAGCGTCGGTGTATCCGCAAACTGCTCAAAGGTCCGCCAGCGAGTGGCCAGCGCCATATTGTTATCGACATCGAACGGGGTGCAGATATTCGGGTTATGGAACTGAATCGGGTGGTGAATGAAGTCCCCGGTAATCATGGCCGCCTCACCATTGGACTCAACCACGACCGAGCAGTGGCCGGGCGTATGGCCCGGCGTCGGGATCAGCCGGACCCCTTCACAAATCGTCGTCGGCGCGTCGATCGACTTGGCCAGACCGGCGTCAAAGACCGGCTGCATGGAGTCCTCAAACACGCGACGTTGAATATTGAAGAAGTCCACCGCATCGGCCGGCAGGTTGGCGATCATGTCGTCGTCAATCTTGCCAAACAGTTCCAGGTCTTTCTGATCCATCAGATAGGATGCGTTCGGAAAGGTCGGGACCCATTTGCCGTCAACCAACTTCGTGTTCCAGCCCACATGGTCAAGATGCAGGTGGGTACACATGACGTAGTCGATGCCGTCCGGGTCGTAACCGGCGGCCTTCATGTCGTCCAGAAACGAGGTGGACAGATTGCTCATGATGTCTATGGGATCGCGGTTGCGGCCGTTGCCGATGCAGGTGTCCACCATCACGGTCGCACCGGGCGTGTCCACGATCAGCGCATGAATGCTCAGGGAGAGCATGCCTTCGGGCGTAACAAAGTGAGGAAAGAGCCACTCGACCTGTTTCACCACCTCGGGTGTTGCGGTCGGCAGCACATCCGAAAATTCCGGATACACGATCTCCTCAACCTTGGTGATTTTGGTATCACCTATCTGCCAATGCATAATATCCTCCTGTTCTCTGCATTGTTCTGGCGTTTTTGTTGCTTGGTGTTGGGCCTTTTTCCGCTCCCACTAGGGGAGCGGGCTTGCTTTGCAACTGGTCTATAGCGGTCCTGGTCGGACGGGGTCCTTGCCGTCCCAATTTTTTGCTGCGTCCTCAACTAGCATAAACAAATCCTTGAAGACAGCATTATTGTCCCACAGCTCGGTATAATGACCGATGGTGTTGACCGTATCAAAATACACCAGTTCGGCGTTGCCGACCGTGCACTCAAACGCGGCTTCATGGCCCAGCTCTTGATACTGGGCATAGGCGGCCTTGTAATCCTCGGGCATCAGGCCGAAATGATGGACGCCGACCCGACCGGCATCCAGAAACTCTTTGTAGACGGACGGCTCGTCGTTATGTTGCACGATCAACTCGATCTGGAGAGCACCGCTATTGCCCAGGGCTAAGGTCACATCCACGTTCGAGGGATTGCCCCGGTAGCGCTGATTTCGGAGCGGACAGTGTTCAAACAAATAGAACGGTCCGACCTTCAGCACATCCACCCAGTATTTGAGCGCGGCGTCCATGTCTTTGACCACATAGGCCAACTGACGAACGGTATACAGCGGTTGTGTCATCTGATTCCCCCCTTGTGTAAATATTCGATCACGGTCAGGATCAGGCAGTTGAGCCAGCCGGACTGTTAGCGTCTTAGCTTACATCGGAGTGATCGACAAGGATAAGTGTCCACCAGTGTGGGCGTACGGACCACGAACCCGGCTGACCTGCCTGGAGCGGGTGTACACGTTAGGAGGAGAATTCCTTGGACTCGCCAAAAATTGAGTATCCGTGCACTTGGTCGTTCAAGATCATTGGTTCCGATGCCGCCCAGATCACGGATGCCGTAGTCATGATGCTCGAAGCGTTCGAATATCAGTTCGGCGAATCGCGCCACAGTCGGACGGGGAAGTACACGTCGTTTAATCTCTCCGTTCACGTCAAGAGCGAACAAGAGCGGCTGGCCATATTCAGCGGCCTCAAGCGTATTCCGAGTGTCAAAGTAATCCTGTAAGTAAGAAGACACCTATCAAAAAGGAGATTTCGTATGAAGTTCATGTATTTTTGTCTGCCGTCCATTCCCGCCACTCCCCAAGAGCGGAAAGACCTCCGACCCATTGCCCACCACACCGAGCGCTGGCAAAAAATGTTCGACGAGGTTGCCGAGATTGCGCGTATGGTGGAAGACCTGGGCTTCACCGGCGTCGGCTTCCCCGAGCATCATCTTCATACCGAAGGCATGGAGATCGGCAGCCTGCCCCTTCTGACCCAATACGTCATTCACCAGACCTCAACGCTCAAGGTCGGCCCCATCGGCTACGTCCTGCCGGGCTGGAACCCGCTGCGGCTCGCCCTTGAGATTGCCTGGCTCGACCAGCTCACCAAAGGGCGCACGCATGTCGGGTTCGCCCGCGGGTATCAATCCCGCTGGCTCAGTCCCATGGCGCAGAAGATTCACGTCGGCGCAACGGCCAGCGATCAGAGCGACGTCGACATGCGTAATCGCGAGGCGTTTGAGGAGGTGTTTCAGATTTTGAAACTGGCCTGGAAGGATGAACCCTTTCGGTTCAAGGGCAAACACTACGAGTATCCGTACCCGTATGAGGAAGGCACTCCCTGGCAAGCCCACGAATGGACACGCGAACACGGCTCTCCGGGCGAGGTCGATGACAACGGCCGAGTCCAGATGATCGACGTCGTACCCAAGCCGTATCAGAAGCCCCACCCCACCCTCTTCCAAGCCTTCTCCATGAGCGAGGCCACCGTCCGCTGGTGTGCCAGGGAGAATATTGTGCCGACCCTGTTCATCTCTGACCACGATCAGGTACGCTTTTTTGCCGAGACCCACGTCGAAGAAGCCAAGACCGCGGGCCGTACCCTCAAGTTCGGCGAGTCGCTCGGTGTGCTGCGCGCCATCTACCCCGGAGACACCCAAGAGGCTGCCAAGAAGATGCTCGCCGCCGGTTTTTGTGGCTATGGCTTTCAGAATTTCTTCTACCATTTCGGCTTTCTTGAAGCCTTTCGTACCGAAGCCGACAACAAGAAATACGGCGAGGGGCCGATGCCGGCCTCCGAAGCCACTCCCGAACGGATGATCGGCTCGAACTTTGCCCTGGCCGGAACAACGAGCGATATCCGCCGCGCCATGGATCAGCTCATCGAAGCGGGAAATCCGGAGTGGTTTATCTGGCAGGGCGACCAGGGGCTCCTGCCTATTGAAGAAGTCAAACGCTCCATCAGGAAGGTCGGTGAGGAAGTCCTGCCGTACTATATGTAGGGCGTTCTCGACCTGAACACCGCGGCCAGTAATCAGCGGGCCAGTGTTACGTCGGTCGATGCACCGCCACGCGAATTTACAGAGACATATAAGAGGAGAGAGATGAGTACAAAGTGGAACACCATTATGAGTGTGCTCGCAGTGTATATGTTGACGGCCAGTCATGCCCTGGCGGTAGAATGGGAGGTCTGGCTGTCCGACCAATCGAATAGTGCCGATATCAGCCCCGAGAACCCCACCGGAACCTTTGGCAGCCGGATTCTCATCTACGAAGGCCGCGACATCATGGCAGCGCCACCCGGAACATATGCGGAAGACCATGAGGCATATGCCCCGGCTGTCATCGAAGCGGACAATGTCTTTCCACACGCCCTCTCGGCACTCGGCGTGCACGTCGAGCGTCTACACGGCATGTTACCCCATCCGTCCCATCGATATATGAATACGAACTTCTTTGGGCCGGGCGTCGGGCTGGTCGGCATTATCGATGCGGAGGGACAATGCACGCTATCAGACAACGGGGTCAAGCAATGTGGACCGATTCAAGGGGGACCGCGTGAGGCGGAGAAGTTGGCCAAAGCCCTCTTTCGGACTACTGGACCGGAAGGCTCCGTGCCCTCAAATCATATGTCCTTTTGGACGGCGGATGGCACCAAGCTGATCGTGGCCAATCTTGGCGCAAAGCTGTTGGAACGCATTGATTACGATGCAGAGACCGACACCTTCACTTTCAACAAAGCGGCCACACTCGATTTGGTAGGGGATCGAGACCTGACCGCCATAGAAGCGATGGCCGATTCCACCTTACCCGCTGGGCAGGTGAGTGGGGAGTATGCCAATTTCCAAACGATATACACGCCAAGCGGTGCGCTCAAGGAAGGGCCGGGGCGGCCCAATAACGTCGTCGTTTGCCCTATCCCTAGCAGCAATAATCAGCATGTGTATGTCACGTTCGGCGGGGGCGGCCTGTTTGTGGTCGATCTTACGACTGAACCGATGTCCATCGTTGCCGAATATACCAATGACGTCATCAGTGGCGCTGGGTGTGGCGGCGCGGAAGGGGGCGGCTTTATGCATCTGAACGCGGGTGTCTCCGCGAGTGCCGCAGGCGCGGATGACTCCGTGTTCATCATGTATCGTCTGCCGCTCGACTACCCTGATGGCGCAAGCCCTCACACGACGCCGAATATGCCGTCGGTCGTCAAGTTTTTTGAAGAGAAAACACTGGGGATCACCTCTGAAGAGGCGCTGGCCAGTCGTCGTGATGCCCACGGCATGACCATTTCGCCCACCCGTCGGTACCTCTATCAGTTTGACCGAGTTCAAAATAATGCCGAAGTGTTCGATCTGGGTAAGGTTATCAACGATCCCGACGCAACGCTGGAAGAGCAGGCAGAGGCGCATGTGGGTACTATTGATCTCACTGAGTCAGAATGGTGTGTTGGCGAAGGAGCGCCCTTTGTCAACCAGGATGATGAAGACTATGAATTCAACGACGATCCTGCCCCAGACCTCGTTGATATTACTCCCGATGGCAGCCGGCTCATCGTCTCCTTCCGGGGTCCGCATCCCGTTACCGTGAAGCACGCGGCGTTGGGCAGTTGCCCTGGGTTCGGGGTGGTCACGCTCGATGGCGATGGATCAACCGGCACACTGACCCATGTATTCCGAACCTTCCTGTCTGACGCGACCGGCACCAAAAATCTGAGTGACATTCATGCGGCGGCCGTTCGGATCAAAGGGCCAAACGTCGTGCCCTCATTCCGTCACAGCGAACCGCCAGTGTCGACCGGGCCTCAGCGAGGAGTGCTAGAGAATCCGGGCCCAATGTCCTTTCAGAGCGGTATTGGGACAATCTGGGGCTGGGTGTGTGCAGCCGACGAGATGACTATTGAGATCAACGGGCGGGCTCAACCCGCGAGCTATGGCATGAAGCGTCCGGATACAAAAGCCGTGTGTGGTGACACGTACAACGGCTTTGAGCTATTGCTCAACTGGAATCTGCTAGGTGACGGGGAGCATATGGTGGTGGCCAAGGCAGATGGGGTAGAGTTGGGCCGAGCGACGGTACAGGTGACAACGCTGGGCGAGGAATTCTTGCAGGGAGCCGAGGGAGAATGTGTGGTGACGAACTTCCCGATGCCTGGAGAGATGGTCACGCTAGAATGGCAGCAGAATAGTCAGAATTTTGTCATTACCGATAGGCAGTGATGGGGATACGGCGGCGGAGGCGGGCCAAGCGACTCTAACCGAACAGGTCGCCTTCGCCGCGGACATGTTGCTGGCGCTGCCGGTCGAATTCGTTCCGGTACCGCTCCTGGGTTGTGGCCCAGCCCCTGCCAGTCGCTCGACCCAATCCTTGGCCGTGAATTCAGCGGTTGTCATTAATATTCCCTGCTACGGTCCTACCGCGCATGCGGGAGGTATTGGAATAGGTATGCGGAACGCTCCGAACGCCGTGGCTATGCCCAGGCTTGACCCGCCCTGGTGCGCAACTTCAGCAATGAGGGCGGTGGGCTCGGCCGTGGCGGTGTTGGTCGCCAGAACTTGCGGCCGTAACGCACCGGCTGCGGGCGGGTCATCACCCTTCCCTGTCACGCGGCCGCCCTCTCCTGACGCAGCCGCTCTTGGGCCAAGTCGTACTGCGCCTGGCGTCGGACCCAGAACGCGGCGTTGCTCCATCCGAGACGTTCCAAAGCCAACGCCATCGCCGGCGAGATGCCGGTGCGGCCATTCAGCAGCCGCGAGAACGTCTGCCGGGTGCAGCCCAGCTTGGCGGCCGTCTCGGTCACGGTCCAGCCTGCGGCCGCCATTGCGTCCCGTAGGCTTTCGCCAGGGTGCGTGGGGTCGTACATCGTCGCCATGAGTCGTCTCCTCTTCAGATAGGTAAACCCTAGTGGTAATCGAGCAGGTCCACGTCTGCGACCTCGCCATTCACAAAGCGGAAGATGATGCGCCGGTTTCCAGAGACGCGCACACTCCAGTAGCCGCGACGGTCGCCTGTTAGCCGGTGGAGTCGATAGCCGGGCATATCCAGGTCCCTCGGTCCTATTGCCGCATCCATGTCTGACAGTATGCGCCGAATCCGCGGAACCAGGTCCGTAGGGAGGTGGCGTGCATCTCCTCGCTCGAAAAATGTCCGCAAGCCCTTGTGTTTAATGTTGATCCGTCAATTGTCACATGCCACGTTCCATGTGACAATCCCTATCTCCGTAATGTTGACAGGGCCAAGCAGGATGCTATGGGGGCGGAGATAAAGATGTATGGGTTGATGTAGAACCGCACGCTGGCAAAGGCGTCGCTCGGACCGATTCATGTTGGGCCAAGGTCCTCCTAACAGAGGAATTCTATGAAGTTTGGAATCTTTCTCCCGAATGGTAGCAACGGCTATATCCTAAGCAAAGCGATTCCGCCGTATATGCCAACCTGGGAGCTGAACAGAGATATTACCCTTGAAGCCGAGCGTCTCGGATTCGATTTCGTCTTATCAATGATGAAATTTCGTGGGTTTGGGGGCGAGACGGGATATTGGGATGGGTGCCTGGAGTCGTTCTCACTGACCTCGGCCCTCGCCACCGTAACGCGGCGGATCGGCTTGATTCCGACCGTCGCTCTGCTTGCGCTTCACCCGGCTTATGTCGCGCGCACCATGGCAACCCTGGATGATATTAGCGGTGGTCGGGCTGGGCTCAATATTGTCACCGGCTGGAATAAGCCTGAGTATGCCCAGATGGGTCTCTGGCGTGGGGATGCGTATTACGAGCAACGCTATGCGTATGCGCTCGACTACGTCCACGTGCTACGGACCTTGTGGAGAGATGGGACCATCACCCACCACAGCGCCTACTTTGATCTGGACGACTGTCAGTGTTTTCCCACTCCCACTCACGAGATTCCCCTGGTCTCCGCAGGGCAGTCGAGCACTGGACAAGATTTTGTCTCTCAGATTGGTGGACACAGTTTTGCGATGGCCCCTCCCGAACGGCTGCATACTATTGCCTCCGGCCTCAAGCAGGCTGGAGCAAAGTACGGGACGCGGGTGGGCACCTACGGCTTGTTTCAAATTGTCACAGCAGAAACCGACGACCTGGCCTGGCAAACCGCCTCGGATATTGCCGCCGGGGGCGATATAGAGGCCATCAAGTCGATGCTCTACTCGGCAAGTCTGGACACGGTCAAGGATGGGACATCGGACCAGTTCCGGAATGCAGATGCCGACGCTGATGCAGCCTTGCTGGCCGGGGACATTGAGAGCGGGAATATGGCGTTTATGAGCGTACCGGCCCTGATCGGTTCGTATGAAACGGTCGCTCGAAAAATCAACCGCATTGCTGAGGACCGGAATATCGAAGGCATGGTGCTCTGCTGGCCAGACTGGGTCGCAGGGGTTCGGACCTTTGGCGAGCAGGTGTTTCCACTGCTCGACTGTCGGAAAAATTGGGACGGAGAAACCATGGGGGACCTACGGACACTTCGGACTGACTGCTGAACCGCCATCCTCTCCGCCCATCGATTCAGGAGGAGAAATCGATGCAAAAAGCAACGCGCATGCCGCAGGAGACCAGCAACGGCTCAGTGTCCCACCAGCCCGACACCTCACAACAACAAGTCGTACGCGAGCCGCCAACGGGTCAGGAATTTCTCGAAGGACTCCGTGACGGACGGGTCATCTATTTCGATGGTGAATTGGTCAAAGATGTCACCACCCACCCCGCCTTTGCCACCAGCGCCCGCTCGTATGCCCGCATGTACGACACGCTCCACGACCCGGAGAAGCACGACCTCTTGACCTACGTGACGGAGCGGGGGGCTCGTTCACACAAGTTCTACAAACTCCCCCGTACCCCTCAAGACCTCCTTGAGGCTCGTGATGCCATCGCCGAGTGGGCGCGCTTGAGTTGGGGTACGCTCTCTCGCGGCCCCGATTATAAGGCCGCGTTGGTCGGAACGCTGGCCGGGGATGTTGACTTTTATGGTGAGTATGCCCCGAACGTCCAGCGTTGGTATGAGAAGATCGCCGACGAGGTGATGTTCGTCAATCTGAGCTTGATCAATCCGGCCGGCGATCGCTCAAAGCCACCGGCCGAGCAGCGCGATGTCTATATGCACGTCGTGAAAGAGCGTGATGATGGCATTGTTGTGCGTGGGGCGCGCATGGTCTCCACCGGGGCCGCCTTCAGCCATGTCACCTATATGAGTCAGTATATCCAGCCGACCGGACTGGTTGAGGGCGAAGAGGACTTCGCCATTGGCTTCTTCGTGCCCTTCAACGCCCCAGGCCTCACCTTCATGGGTCGCTACTCTTACGAATACCTGGCGAAAAAAATCGGCTCTCCCTTCGACTATCCTCTCTCCAGCCGTTTCGATGAGTCTGATCTGAGTATCGTACTCGACGACGTGTTTATCCCCTGGGAAGACGTGACGGTCTACCGCAACCCAGCCGTTGTCAACGGCCTCTTCCCACGCGGCTTTGCCCAGCGGTTTGCCTTTCACGCCGCGGCACGAACCGCGGTCAAGCTTGATTTTATTTGCGGCTTACTCCTCCGGGCAACAGCAATGCAGCAGAAGACCGGCTTCCGCGAGGTACAGGCGAGGATTGGCGAGTTGCTCGGCATGCGGCATAACCTCTGGGCACTATCCACGGCAATGGCAGCCGAGGCCGAACCTGGGCCAGGGGGCTATCTCCTGCCAAAGACCGAGTACGCGCTTCAGTGGCGCAATATCTACGGCGATATCTTCAGTACGGCTCGGACGATATTCCACAATCTCCTTTCCGGCAATTTGATCCAGATCCCCTCCTCGGCCAAGGATTTTAAGAACCCGGCCACCCGTCCGTTGCTCGACCGCTACTGGAAAGGGGCCACTGCCCCGGCCGAAGAACGAGTGAAGCTGTTACGCGTCATCTGGGACTTGTTTCTCACCGAGTTCGCCGGCCGCACAGAGGCCCACGAGCGGAACTTCGCCGGTGGTTATGAACCGAATCGGGTAGAGACCTATCAGGCGGCCGAGCATTCGGGTCTGAACGCCTCGATGAAAGCGATGGTCGACGAGTGCATGAGCCACTACGATCTGGATGGCTGGACAGATTCGACCTGGGCAGACGTGCCTTGGTCACTCCCGGATTCAGAATAGGCCACGAAGCTTGGTGTCGCGATGGATGAAGGAGAAGAACAATGAATGAATCAAATAGAGTGGCTGCCGAAGCCAGGCCTATACACGGCTCGGAGCGAGGCATGCCGATCGATCCCCCCGAGCCGAACCTCACGCCCGAAGCGATGGTGGCTCGAGCTCGCGAGCTCGTACCGCGCCTCCGCGAGCGGGCGGAGGCGGCGGACCGTCTGCGCACGCTCCCGCCCGAAACCTACAAGGACTTTTTGGACGCGGGCTTCTACCGGATCCTGCAGCCGCGCCGCTTCGGTGGCTACGAGTTCGATCTGCGGACCTTCTGCGACGTCATGATCGAGATCACGCGGGGCTGCGGCTCATCGGGCTGGGTGCTCTGCCTGACGGCGGCCCACGTCTTCCACATGGCCGGGGTATCCGAAGAGGGGCAGATCGAGATGTACGGGGACGACGGAGACTTCCGCTCGCCGATGACCTTCGCACCGCAGGGGACGGCCACCCCCGTCGACGGGGGATACCGCATCAATGGCCGCTGGAACTACAACTCCGGCGGCGACTACGCGAACTGGCTCGGCGTCTCCGCGGTCGTTCCCGGCGATACGGCGGGCGGGCCTCCCCGGGACACGATCCTCGCATACCTCCGGCAGGAGGAATGCGAGGTCTTCGACGACTGGTTCGTCATGGGCCTGCGCGGAACCGGCTCGAAGCAGGCGATCATCGAGGACGTCTTCGTCCCCGAGCGGCGCGTGCTCTCCCAGCTTCCCTGGTTCGCGGGTCGAGCCCCGGGTTACGGCGTCCACGAGAATCCCTTCTACCGGACGTCGCCGTTCGACGTCTTCCTCGCCGAGCTGGCGTGCATCTGCGTGGGCCTCGCAGAGTCAGCGATCGACGCCTTTTACGAGCGGGCGATGACGAAGGTCAATAGCTATCCGCCGTTTACGCCCGTAAAGAATGAGCGATCGGTACAGCGCCTCATCGGTCTCGCGCGCGCCAAGACCGACGCCGCCCAGGCGGTGCTCCAACGCATCATCGATAATCAGAAGCGTCGCATGGAGCAGATCGCGCAGAGCGGTCCCGTTGATGTGACCGAGGAAGAGACGCGACGTACCTTCATGCTCACCCACCAGACGCTCCACCTCACTCGCGAGGCCGTGGAGCCGCTCTTCGACGCGAGCGGCACGAGCGTCGCTCTGACCGGTCAGCCTATGGAACGGATCTTCCGGGACCTCAACATGGTTCGAACCCACTACATGATGAACGGCGACCGGACCGCCGAGAACTGGGGGGCCACGTTCTTTGGGCAGGAGGCGTACAGCCTGTTCTAGGCCAGCGGCAACGATTCGAGGGTAGGCGGCGAAGCCGTGTTCGCACGTTCTCACCAGCTGCCTTTGCGCTGAGAGCCGCCCGGTCCGCTATAGGATGCGGTAAAGCCGGGCTCCTGTTGGAACAAATCTCTCGGCATCGACTGAACCGCCCGCTTCCAGGCAGCGACTAAGCGATCCTCGGCCGTATAGTCAAACGGGTCTTGCAGCATCACTTCCTCTCGCCCCCCATATGCCAATGGATGGTCGCGTAACCAGACCGCCGCCTGTTTGATGCCCTCAACCGGCGAGACCATATCCCGATAGCCGAGTTCTGATTTGATTTTGGTGAGATCAAACACCCGGTGGGTCGTCCAGGGTTGTGAGATTAACGGTCTGGCGCTGACGGCCAGATCGTACGGCATCGAGATCATCTCCCACTCGTGACCGAGCGCTTCGGCACACAGCTGCACGACCTGCTTTAAGGTCAAGACATGATCGTCGCCACAGTTATACACCTGCCCGGCGGCAACCTCGGGTTGATCCACGGCCAACAGCAGGGCGTGCGCGGCGTTGGCAGCAGCGCCGGAGTGATTGAGCGATAAGCCGTCGTCCGGGAGGATGATGAAAGGCCGCCTGTCCAGGATACGGCGAACAATGGACCATTCGCGTGGAACGACTTGATAGGCGCCATAGATTTGGGGATACCGAAAATGCGTGGCGTTCGGGTGGTGTGCGAAAACCACCTCTTCCGAGCGATACACCCGGTAGCCTTTGCCATCTTCCGCTTCGCTCGTCGTCTTGACCGCATCCTCCCCGGTGGGCACGGGCAGGCCCGGCGGGTGGACCATATCCGCGTTCATAAAGCCCCGGTAGGCAGGCCCGCCCCCGACCGAGATAAACCGCTCCGTCCGGCCAACCATAATCTCGGCCACCCGCCGTAAGCGGCCGTACATGGCGAGGGTTATATCAAAATGGGAATCACCGAGGGCGTCAATCAACTCCTGCTCATCGAACGGGTTGGTATGAATGTGGACGACGGATGCGGGAATCTCAGCCACTTCGTGGTTCCCCGTGTGAAGAATAGCTACATCGTATCCTCGCTCAAGCAATCCGTTGACAATAAAGTGACCGGTCGGTCCGGTCCCGCCGATAACCAAAGCTCGCATGGTTAGTGCACTCCGGTAAGCTTCTCCCGCATTCGTTTTGCGCTCTCCGGTTTTCTATCCAGGAATCACCGGCAGCAGGACGTAGGACGCCCGGTCTTCCTGGTGAAACACGGTCTGCTGGGCGGATACGCCCTGCGTGCCCTCGCCAAACGGCTCGCCCGTGTTCAGGTTGCGGTCAAACTCCGGGAAATGGCTGGAGCTGATTTCCAGGCGGAGGCGGTGACCCGGTAGGAAGACGCTGCTCGTCGCCCATAGATCAATCGTAAACTGATACGGCTTGTTCGCTTCCATCAATGCGGGCGTAGACGCAGAGTCACGATAGCGGGCGCGGATGATGCCATTGAGCAGGTTCTGCGCATAGCCGTCAGGATGGACGTCAACAAGTTTGGCCGTAAAATCCGTATCAACGGCTGAGGACGCAGCCCACAACGTCACCGACACCGGTCCGGTGATTTCCAGCGCTTGGGTGAACGGATCGGAGGTATAGACCAGGACATCATTACGTTCCTCGACCGGGCGTTGATCCTGCACACCCATATCAACGGCCAGATTATTGCCGCCCAGGGACGGAACTGGATTGTCGGGATCATAGACATAGGTGTCTATCTGCTCTTGGCCGGGCGGGACGGTTGAGAGGGTCCCATTCCCGTTGAGCGTGTTCGCCTCACCGCCACTATGCAGAAAATAGCGCATCTGGCGCATGTTGGGCGGTGGCCAATCGGACAAGTGTTGCCAACGGTTTTCACCCAGCGTGAAGACGCTGACTGGCGGCTCGTCCATAATCCCGTTGGCGACATCTTTGAGCCAATAATCGAACCAGCGCAGCAAGGTTTCATTGAGGTCGATCAAGGCACTTGGACCAAAATCGATATCACCCGCACCGCGTGAAGCCGGCGTCGTATACGGCAACAAATGGCCCCACGGACCAATGATCAGCCGTTGACCGGTGCGGGCGACCTCAAACTGACTTTTCCGAGTGATGCTCTGATACGCGGCCGGCCCACCCTCGGCAAACGTGTCGTACCACGAGGTCACATGGAGCATCGGCGTCCGAATAGTCTCGGCAAAGCGATTCACATTGGCCCGGTACCAGTACTCTCCATCGTCGGCATGGGCGATGTGATCGGCCATGTATGGCGCGGTTTCTTTGAGCAACTCACCCCAATCCTTGATGGGCAGGTGGCGATACCACTCGTCGGTCAGGGGGGTGAAGGCGTTTAAGCCCCAGCGGGTCGTCCGTACGCCGGCTAGCTCGCCGCCTTCGACATACTCCTTCATCTTCTCCATGAGGTCTCTGCGACCTTGGCGCTTGAGCGTATTCAGGCCCTTAAAGATGGCATACGGCACCATCCAGCCCCACTTTGACACTCCACCGGTCTGATAGATCCAACTGGCATGATAGTCGGCCGAAGCGGAAACCGGCGCCATACACTGGAGGGAGGGCGGCATGGGATCGTTACAAGCGATGAGATACTGTGTCAGCCCCATATAGGACTGGCCGGTCGTCCCCACCCGGCCATTCGACCACGGCAACCGGGCAGCCCATTCGACGGCATCATAGCCGTCGGCAGCTTCCTGAAAGATGGTGTCGTATTCTCCTTCGGACTCGAAACGGCCGCGACAGTCCTGGGTAATAAGAACATAACCATACTGGGCGTACGAGGCATTGAGGCCATTGGGGTCGGCGGAGCCCGTTTTGCCATACGGAGTGCGGATCAGCAGGACGGGAAAACGTTCGGCGGAGTCTGGCCGAACGATGTCGGCGTACAGCGTGATCCCATCCCGGGTTTTCATCGGGACACTCTCTTCAGAGGTGACTTTGTACTGTTTGCGCGCTTGGACGATCATGGCTCCCTCCTTGGCATGCGTCATACCACCTCAGCTACACGCGCGATATATTAGCCAGAAGATTGACCCCATAGCAACGAAACCTTTATGAGGGAGTGAGCTGGCGGAGCTTGTGCACACCGTTTTGACGCATTGATGACACAATCGAGGTGACACTGGAGGGACACCAATGGCAGAGCCCGATACCCTGTGCGGCTGGGGAGACCAGGACAAAGTTGACTATTTTGTACAGCGGAGCGCGTTCTTGATTCCGAAACGCCTTGAGCAACTCAACACCTTGCTCGACCTCTTCCCTTGGTCGGCTGATGAACCGATTCGCGTGCTCGATTTAGGCGCGGGCTATGGTGCGGTCACGGAGACGATTCTCTCCCGTTATCCACACGCAACAGTCACCTGGGTTGACGGCTCGACCGCCATGCACGAGCATGCCGAGCCCCGCCTCAACAAATATGGCTCGCACGTCGAATTTTTTCTGCGCGACCTGGCTGATCCCACCTGGCATGTCGGCCTGCCCGGACCGTTTCATGCCGCAGTCTCGGCCATTGCGCTGCATCACCTGACTGACAGTCGTAAAGGACAATTATGTGCTGAGGTGTTCAACCTGCTCCAACCTGGCGGTCTGTTTCTCAACAATGATGTCGTTGCCGGCGACCCGGCATTACGCGACCAGTTTACGCCCTTGGCTGATCGAGTGATTCAACAGCAGGTCCAGGAACAGACCGGAGAACTCCACTCGCTCGAAGAAATTCGCCAAGCGCGGACCGCCCTGCCGCGTCCCGAGGGGCAGCGCAGCCACATCGCTCCGCTGGAGCCTCAACTCAATTGGTGGCGAGAGGCCGGCTTTACGATTGTGGACTGCTATTGGAAGTTTCTGAATTTTGCGATTTTTGGGGGCTTCAAGCCTCAAGCCGAGAGCTGAGGAGAGCACACGTCAGTTCGATGTCAGACTCGTCTTGACGAGTTCATGCTCTTCCCCAAAAACAATCTGCCCAGCCGCATCTTGGGCGCGAATACGCGCTTCGATTGCAGGTGATAACTGCAAGTTTCGCTCCTCAGGAAACTTGTCCTTGTATAAGTGCGGGCGTAAAAAAAATTCTTCTGGAGCCCTGATTACCGCTTGAGTTTTTAAAGGCGCAGGGAACCAACCGCGCCGCATGAAGTCGGGCGAGAAGAATACGTCCACGTCTTTCTGCGACCATTCTTTGACCTGCATGGCATCATGCACCGTATAGCCATAATAGTCTTCCTGGGCATCCCACCAGACCGCAATCAGGTTATGATAGCCGCGCTCCCCGAGGTTCGGATTCATCATTTTGGTAATCCGCTCCTCAACAAAGATGAGTTCATCCTGCCGTCCATACACCTCCATCCGAAGCGGATAAAAATAGTGTTGCTCTAGCCAGTACACCACCTTGCTGGCGTAATAATCCGGCAGCCAGTCCGACTTTGGGCGCGCTTCAAGGACGTAGGTCCGCACGCCGCCACTCGGCTGATAATGTGGATATTCGTCTCCCATGATTTTCAGGTCTTGGACGGGCACATCGGTAAAGGACCCCTCCGGCGTGGCCAGCGTCATCACCGGTCGCGTTTTCGGAAAGCGAACCGTCTCGGTCAGGATATCGGTTCCCAATACGCGCCACGAAAACTCCCAGGCGTCGCGACCGAGCGAGTCGTCAAACGTCATCGGCCAGGTGGCCATTTTGTCTTCCCGCTGGGGTTGCGGGAAACGGCGAACCCGACGGATGGCCGGCGAATAGCCAAACAGGTCGGCCTTGGTACGCTTCTCCTGATCGGTCCGGTAGGTAATGAAGAGCATTTGATTGCCGTAATTTTCAGGCGGAGAGAGATCCTGCGTCAGCCAGTGAGCCAACAGTTCTCCCGGTTGTGCTGTCAGGTGACCCATCAGGCCCTCGGGTTTCCGATAATGAACCAGGACGAGAATTTGTGCACTGGACAGAGAGCCGCTGGGAGTCAGCAGCCCCATGTCTTCGACCTGGACGCAGTTCCAGCGCGGCATATGCGGGAATTCCATGGCCCGAAAGCCCATTTCCTCAGCCGTGTACGGAGCGCGGAACGGATAGGCTTCGGCCGGCAGATACGGGATGGTTGCATCGCGTGGCGTGTCCTGTGCCATGTCGATCGCGGTCCGCTCCTCTTCAGAGAGTTCGACCAGCGTCTTCCAGGTTTTCTCCGGTCGCCCGTTCTGGTCTTCCGCGGCCCAGAGAGGCTGCATGTAAAAAATAAGGCTGAAACCAATCAGGCAGATGAGTCCTGCGCTCAGGCCGATCAGATATTCAAGATGGTTGAGATGTCCGGGCTCGCTCCGCATCAAGTCTCTCCTTTCGCTTTCGTCACGCTCATGACCTATTGGGCCGCATATCCCCCGTCAACCGTGAACACCGAACCAGTGACCCATGACGACTCATCCGAGGCCAGAAAGAGTCCCATGGACGCCACATCTTCTGGCGTGCCCACACGACCGAGGGGGTGGCTCTTGGCCACGCGTTCCAGGCGTTTGGGATTGGAACCATGCAGAACGTGGGCCATCATCGGCGTATCCACAGCGCCGGGACAGATAGCGTTACAGCGGATGTTCTTGGCAGCATAGGCCGTCGCAATCGCTTTGGTGAGCGAAACAACGCCACCTTTGGCCGCGGTATAGGCGTGGACATTCCCAACGCCGAGGATCCCGGCCAGCGAAGAAACGTTGATAATCGATCCACCTCCGACCTTGGTCATTTCGGGAATCGCATATTTACAGCCCAAGTAGATGCTCTTGAGATTCACGTTCAGAACGAAATCCCACATCTCCTCTTCAAGGTTGGTGACGGTCGTGTCGTGCTTATGCAGGACAGCCGCGTTGTTATACATGATATGTAAACCACCGTACGCCTCGACCGCCCGGTCAACTGCCGTTTTGATATCGGCTGCATTTGAGACGTCCGTCTCTTGAAACACCGCCTCTCCCCCGGCCGCTTTGACCAACTCGACCGTCTCGTTGCCGCCCTCGACTTTAATGTCGGTGACAACGATCTTTGCGCCTTCTTGGGCGAACATCACTGCGGCGGCCCGTCCCTGTCCACCGCCGGAACCGGTAATTAATGCGACCTTGTCCGCTAATCGTCCTGGCATAAGCATCTCCCCTCATTCGACCTCTACGCAAACGCGACTGCAATGTGCTCTAACAGAACACAGCGAGAAGCACTATACGCGGCTGCGCCTTGGCCTTCATCTTCTGACCGATTACGATGAGTTCGCTATCCGTTACTGGACGAAAAAGATGAAAAAGTCGCTTGGCTGGGTGTACCTCTTCTTTGCTTTGAGTCTTTTTGGCCTCTTTGGCTTGCATACGATCTACTTGGGAAAGCCGCTGAAGGGCGTCTTTTTTCTGCTGGCGACCTGGGCAGGACTCTGGGCCCTCACCCAAGTGCTCATTCTTCCTTCTCCGAGTATCCCGCTTGTCATTGGTCTGGCGCTCCCAAAGCTCTATCAGAATTTTGTGCTCACCATCCCCTCCCCGAGCCTGCCCCTGGTGATCGGGCTGCTGATGCTGCCTGTTCTTGGGGTATGGTGGTGGGTTGATCTCTTGACCCTGCCCCGGCAGACACGAAAGGCAAACGAGAAGGTTGAAACCATATTGCTGTAATCACCGTGGGCAATGGAAAGTACAGTATTTTCAGGAGGATCACGCGCGTCACGCCAGAGCGGAGCCGATCACTGGCCCGTCTGGGAATCATCGACATCTGCCCAAACTTCCAGTACAGTGCGCTCTAAGACTCGGACAGGTGATGCAAAAAGTAACCCACCCCGGCAGTCCTCGCATATCTGGCGAGCGCGAGTTCCTGGGAATGTGCATCACACGTAAATGAGGTGTGTATGGACGCCGAAATCATTCAAACCGATATCAGAGACTATATTGCCACGGTCACGATTGATCGCCCCCCCGTCAATGCCATGAATCGGCAGATGTTTGATGAGATTCAAGCCTCCTTTGACGCTCTGAATAATCGGACCGATGTCCGGGTGGCCATCTTTACCGGGGCGGGGAAATGTTTTTGCGCGGGCGCGGATATGAAAGCGCGTTCGCGCTCGCTGGATGACGGCGCACAGCAACCGCGTCACGGGGCCATGTGGGCTCACTCGCGGGCCGCCCGCGAAGCTTTTCATTCCATTCTGGAATGTTCTGTCCCCGTCATCGGTGCGATCAACGGCCCGGCTCTCGGTGGAGGGCTGGCCCTGGTGGCATCCTGCGACATGCTGATTGCGTCAGAACGGGCGCTGCTCGGTCTGCCTGAGATCGATGTTGGCCTGTTGGGCGGTGGCCGCCATACCCAGCGCCTGTTTGGTATCTATAAAGCCCGCAAGATGATGTATACGGGCGAACGGATCGGCGCCGAGGAGTTATACCGTCGGGGCATTGTTGAAAAGGTTGTGCCGGCGGAGCAACTCATGGACGAAGCCCGGGCTCAGGCCCAGGTAATTGCCGACAAAAGTCCGCTGGCCATCCGGCTTGCCAAACATGCCATGAATGCGATTGAGTTTATGGATCTGCGCGATGGTTACCGCTTTGAGCAGAATATGACGCACGAGCTGACGGGGAGCGAGGATGCCAAAGAGGCAGCCCGGGCGTTTGTGGAAAAACGAAAGCCTGTATTTACAGGACAATAAACACGACTGGAAGGAGACAGGGGTATGCTGTTTGGCTATTTTACTGAGCGGCCGTATCGGTGGGTCAACGAAGACGAGGTGCTTGAGCACCGGGGGTTCTTTGCCCTGCCCAACTCACGCTTTGACCGCGAAAAGGCGGCCGATGACTATAACTTCTTCCTGGACGAATACTGCTATGCCGAAGAAGTCGGTTTCGATGCGCTCATGTTGAACGAGCACCACGGCAATCCCTTCTGCATGGGCAGCGTCATGAATGTCGAAGCTTCCATCCTGGCGCGGATTACCAGCAAGGCCAAGATCGTTCTGATCGGCAACCCGTTGCCGGTACTGAAGCATCCGTTGCGGATGGCCGAAGAGTTGGCGGAAATCGATCTGATCTCGCGCGGTCGCCTCGTGACCGGCTGGGTGCGCGGAGCGGGCAGCGAACAGTTCTTTAATAATGCCAACCCGGCCTATAACCGGGAGATGTTCAACGAGGCTCACGACTTCATTATCCAGGCCTGGACCAAGCCCGGTCCGTGGCGCTACGAGGGCAAGCATTTTCACTATCGCCATGTGAACCCGTGGGCACTGCCCTACCAGAAGCCGCATCCGCAAATGTGGATTCCTGGGGTGTTGAGCCCGGAGACGGTGCACTGGGCGGCCCAGCATAACTATCCCTATCTGGCCCTGGTGACCGCCCTGAGTCCCACCTGCGACCTGCTGGACTATTACGCCGATACCGCGGCCGAAAACGGCTATCAGGCCGGTACGGAAAATTTTGCCTATTTGATTGGCGTATTCTGCGCGGACACGGACGAAAAGGCGCAGGAGCTGGGCAAGGGATTTGTGTGGGGTGGCGGAGCCAGTGCGTTCTCCAGACCGGAACACACTCTACCGCCGGGTTATAATTCCAAAAACGCCATCCGTCTGCTCGCCCAGCGTCCGAGCGGCGGCTGGGTCGGGGTTGATTCGGACCGACTCAAAGAGGCCCAGCAGGGCCGCAGGAAAAAGAAGAGTACAGACCTGAATGAGGTTCGCCAAAAGCTGGAGAAATCGTATAAGCGGGCTCAGGATGACTACCTGATGATCGTCGGCTCGCCCAAGACGGTCATTGAAAAGATCAAGACCATGATCCGCGTGCTGCGGCCGGGAACATTCGCCTGTTTCCAGGTTCAAGGGCCCGTCGGCAACGAAGACCGGATGAACAGCATCCGTCTGATGGGCCAGGAGGTCATTCCCGCAGTCAAAGAATACGCCAAGGAAATCGAGCTGGTCGATCAGTTCACCCGCGTACCGGGCTCGGTCAAACTCACGCCAGGAACAAAACGCATGCCAGTCGTGGACCGCACTCCGCTGGTAGACCTTGGCATGCAGCCGAAGGCGTAGGATGGATTTTCCCTCACCGACAGGGGAGCGGGCAACCACAGGGGGTTGCCCCTACTCTATGCTGGGGCCTCGTGCATCCGCCACGACTTTTTCCCTGCGGGTAGATTGAACAGCTTGGCGGCATTCTCCCGCATGATGTCCTGACGTTGCTCTTCCGTGATATGGGCCGCGTGGTCGGCCAGCAATTGCTGGGAGCGCGGCCAGGTGGAATCCGTATGCGGAAAATCACTGGCCCACAGCAACTGCTGGTGCGGCATGATATCGACCGCATGAAACGCGGTCGGATCGTCCTGAAAGGTCATCCAGACATTGCTCTTGATATATTCGCTGGGCAGTTTTGACAGGCCGTCGATAATCCCGCCCTCGGCGTTAATCCTGGCGGCGTGGTCCATACGATACATATAGTGCGGCATCCAGCCGGCGTCGCCCTCGGCACACACGAGCTTCAGACGCGGATGACGCTCGAAAACCCCACCCAGGACCATGAGGCCGACCACATCCTGGACGGCCCGGATGATGCCCAGAAAATTATTCATCTCATGACCTCGGTGCGGCATGTTCAGGCTGCCCTCGCGCGATGTCAGAATATGAAAACAGATGGGCAGTCCGAGGTCGGTTGCGCACTCCCACAGGGCGTCGTAGTCGGCGTGGTCATAGTCTTCGTAGATGGGCCGGCCGGGCATCATCATACCGACCATACCCATGTCCTTGGCGCGCCGGAAATCCTCAATCGCGCTGTCCACGCTCAAGACCGCGGTCTGCGCCAGACCCAGGATGCGGTTCGACGCTTCGCTGCACGTAGCCTGCAACCAGCGGTTATAGGCCAGCATGCAGGCGTTCTTATAGTCCGGGTCGCGGTGCATACACAGGCCCATACCAATAGAGGCGTAGATGACCTCAGCCGCAATCCCATCCTCGTCCATATACGGAATCCGCGCGTGGCCGCCATAGGCTCCCTCGCGAATATCCGGGAACCTGATTTTTGCCGCCCGGTTGTTGCGTTCCGTGACCGTAAAGCCGGCACCGTCAATGAATCCCAGTTGAATCGGACGCTTCATGCCGTGGACGACAAAGGCGTCCGTACCATCCGGTTGCTCGACGATGCGCGGCGCGACGTCCCGGTATTTGGGTTCGATATAGTCGATATAACAATTGGCCGGCTCGCACACATGGCCGTCGGCTGAAATGATTCCTGCCGGTATCTCTTGCATCTTGCTCTCCGTTCCAGATCGGATTGGTCCTGACATAAAAACGCTTGCGGCCCAGAGTACGGAAAGCGCGCCCTCTTTTCAAGAAAGCAGGAGAAACGGTGATTTCTACAGGGACTTGTGGTAGGGGGGACACAACGTCAGAGGAGGGAGTCATGCCAGCAACAACCAGCACACTCACCCAAGGACTCCGCGTCAGCATCATCGGGGGGTCGATTGCCGGCTGTACCACGGCAATCGAACTCCTGCGCTTAGGCTGCGAGGTGACGCTTTTAGAGCGCACGGGCGACACCCTGAAAGACAGGGGGGCGGGTATCGGCGTTCCACCCTCGGTCATGGACACTTTTATTGAACGCGACCTGGTCGATGCGGATACCCCCTTCTTCGCCGGTCATGCGTTCACGCGTATATGGCGCACAACGAAAGAGCGGCGCTACGGCTATCTCGCCTGGGACCAGCCCGCAAATTTGGCTTTGCTCAACTGGGGTGGCTTGTATAGGAATCTTCGCAAACGCGTTCCGGACAGAGTGTATCACTCGGGGCAGCGCGCCGTGGCCCTGCACCAGCGATCCGATGGAACGGTTGAGGTGGAGTTGGCCGATGGCTCCACGCATGCCTTTGACCTGGTAGTCTGTGCTGATGGCTACACTTCGCTCGGGCGGCGGACCCTCTTTCCCGATAGCACCCTGAGGTATGCCGGCTATGTCTTGTGGCGGGGCTTCCTGTCTGAAGAGGAACTTGAAGAATCACAGCCGCTCGAAAGCGGTGTTCGCTGTTTGGGCTATCCGGGCGGACACGGTATTTTTTATTTCGTGCCGGGTCTGGGCGGAGCGACCGCGCCGGGTCAGCGTCTGGTGAACTGGGGTCTGTATGTCCCGGTTGCCGCCTCCGCGCTGACCGATTTTCTGACCGACAAGGACGGCAACGCGCACTCGGGCTCGCTCCCCCCCGGCGGTATGCCCCTGGTCACGGAAGCCGAGTTGAAACGGCGCGCCTACGAACGGCTGCCCGACTATTACGCCGAGATCGTCGATAAATGCCAGGACACATTTGCCTACGCCATTTATGATTGTGAAGTCCCAGCCTACCGTAAAGACCGGATCTGTTTGGTGGGCGACGCCGGGGCCTTCGCCCGCCCACATACGGCAGCCGGCGCGCTCAAGGGGATTAACGATGCCATCGCGCTGGGCGAAGCGCTCACGACTCATAGCTCATTGGAAGCGGCGCTCAGCCAGTGGGACACAACCCGGACCGATACGAACAACGACTTGGTGAGATTTGGCAACCAGCTCGGACGGGCGCTCGTCCTGGAAATTCCCGACTGGTCGCAGATGGACGCTCGGAGCATGGAGCAGTGGTTCACGTCGATCGTGACGATCAAGACCGAAGTCCTCGACCCCGACCTGCAGAGCGCAGACGACGCGCGGTTGTGACAAAATTCACGCGAAAGCGTTGATTTCCGGTATTGAGAAGGAGTAGAGAAGGAAGGAGAGACTGCAAGAGTTGGGTAAAGGAGGGTTTTATGCTCACCATCCTTGCGATAACAGTTTCTTTTCTCGTCTTTTTGGTCCTCGTCGGCCTGCTCGCCCAACGGGCAGACCGGATACGGGACGAGGACGCTCAGGGGGAAGCAGACAACCCCTAGTCGCCACCGTAGCCTACTACACGTCGGGTGAGAAATCAGTGGTTCGCTTCGAGGTACAGCCCTCCCCCAGCATCGGGCGTGTGGAAAATCACGGCTGACTGTTCCGGTCCCAGCGCTTTCGTGCGGGTGCTGAAGACTACGGGTTTGTAGGTTGGCCGTCGTAAAACAGCCTACCAAAGATATTTGTACGCTTGACTCTTTCCTTGAGAAAAGTGGATAACAACAAAGATCCAAACCGTCAGTAAGGCGTGTCAGTCAGAGAAAAGGGGGAACAATCTATGTCAGCGACCGCGGAACGTGTACCAGAGGCAAACAGCATTTTTCAACAGGCCGTGGAAACCACGATCCAGGAAAACGGCGAGCTTGGGATGCAGGTCGCCGTGTATCTCGACGGCGAGCAGGTCGTGGATGTCTGGGGCGGTATTGCCGACGAGACCACTGGCCGGGCAGTCGATGGGGATACGCTCTTCCCCTCCTTCTCCGTCATCAAGGCGACCACGGCAACCGCGCTCCACCTCCAAGCCGAACGTGGCTTGATTGAGTATGATGCGCCTATTGCGCGCTACTGGCCCGAGTTCGCGGCGCACGGTAAAGACACCGCAACCGTCCGGGATGCGCTGAGCCACCGCCTGGGAATTCCGTATATGCCCGAGGGCGTCACACCGGAACTCATGAGTAATTATGACTGGATGGTCGAGCAACTGGCAAATATGAAGCCTATCTTTACGGGTGGCACTCAGAATGCCTATATGTGCTACACCTTCGGCTGGGTCATTGCCGAGTGCGTGCGCCGGACCGATCCCAAGCACCGGCCCTACAGCACTTTCGTACAGGAAGAGATATGTGCGCCCCTTGGTATGACGGATCTCTGGATCGGGATTCCTGAAGAAGCCGAATCGCGCGTGGCGCGGCTCAAGAACGCGCCTCCGCTGCCATTACCGGCAGATGCTCCGATCCTGCGTGCCATGCCGCCTCAAGTCGGAGCGACTGAGGAGGTCTTTGGCCGTTCCGATATGCGACGCGGCTGCATTCCGGGTGCCCACGGCATCATGAACGCCCGCAGCTCGGCCCGGCTGTTTGCCATGCTGGCCAATGGTGGGGAACTGAACGGCGTTCGCTTACTGTCCGAAGAGCGGGTGAAGACATTCAGCACCCCGCGTCCGGATACTGATCAGCCGGACACGGTACTGGGCATGGCGATCCGCATGGGTACCGCCGGGCTGTGGGTCGGTGGAGTAAAAGATCCCAAATACCCGTTCCGCCTTGCCGGTTTGAATCCACGTACGGTGTTCCATCCGGGCGCTGGCGGAGCGATTGCCTGGGCCGACCCGGACGCGCGTCTGGCGGTTGCGATCTGTCATAATCGCATGGTCCATAATCCCACGGTGACCTTCAAGCCCATTCAGACTGCGGTCGAGCAGGTCTTTGGGGTCGTGTAAGGAGGGCAGGATGACGCTGCCGGATTCTGCAATCGTGCTTCAGCGTGGAGAGGGTGACTCGGTAGCCATTGGGACAGGCACCCGGTGTACATTCAAGGTCAGGGGGAAAGACACCGAGGGTCATTTTGGTCTGTTCGAGTATATAATGGAACCGGGGACTGAGGGACCGCGCCGCCATATTCACCGGCAGATGGCGGAAATATTCTACGTGGTCGAGGGCGCAATCGAACTCCTCGTCGGGGACGAGAAGATGACGGCCCAGGCCGGAACGACCGCCCTCGTCCCCAAGGAAGCGATACACGCCTTTTCCAACCCAGGCGCGCAGCGCTCCGTATTGTTGATTATGTTCTGTCCGGCCGACTCACGCGAGAAATACTTCGAGGGCCTGGCCGAACTCACCAAAGG
Organism: uncultured Binatia bacterium (SeqCode); assembly: GCA_965243855.1. Taxonomy (GTDB): domain Bacteria; phylum Desulfobacterota; class Binatia; order Bin18; family Bin18; genus Bin18. The sequence continues at coordinate 3,266,967 of CBDEWE010000003.1, forward strand.
CGGAAAACCGCCGGACCAACGCGCCCTCCTTGAGTTAATGCGCAAGTATGACACGGAGCCGGTGGCGGAACCGCTCTATGGGGAAACGGAGACACCGTAAACGGTCTGCGGCTCACACCCAAACAGACTGACAACACACCCTTTCGATTCGGCGAAAGGGTCTTTCATTGCGATGACTAGGCCCATGGATTGGTTGGAGGTCGGTCGGCTCGATTGATCCGATCGAGATCGTCCGCGAAGCGATCATCGCTTGGCTCGGTTCCAACCCAGACGCTAAACGCTTCGCGCAACGTTGTGTCTGAATGCGACGGAAGGGGCGAGAGCTTGGCCACAGCCTCACCGTTTCGTTCAACGACGAAAACGTCCCTGCGGTATCGAACCTTGCCCAGGATGTCTCCCAACCTCTGAGCTAACTCCGTTGCGCTGACCTTGGTTTGCATAGGTACAGATTACGCACAAATATGTATTTCATGGAAGAGGAAGAGGTCTGTTGAAATCTACCTTCAACTTGACAGATCACCTGACCTGATTAGGATTTTCCCATGAAGACAAGGCTCGTGTCTGAATTCGAAGCGAAGCGTATAGCCGCACTCAAGGAAGAGCATCCCCGGCTCTACACGCCTTGAGCGTCACACCACGCTGGGCTAACGTGTCGGCATGAACGCCCAACAGGAATATCAGCCGCACGAGACGCTCACCTTCGATAATCGCTTTACACGGGAACTGCCTGCCGACCCTGAAATCGGAAACACCCGCCGTCAGGTCTCCCGGGCGTGTTATTCCCGTGTCCAGCCGACAAAAGTTGCCCAACCCCAGTTGGTTGCCTATGCGTGTGAAGTGGCCGAGGAATTGGGCTTTTCTCGCGCGTTTTGCGAGTCAGACGATTTCCCCCATATCTTCTCGGGGAATCGGGTGCTGGACGGCATGGACCCCTACGCGATGTGTTACGGCGGCCATCAGTTCGGCAACTGGGCCGGGCAGCTTGGGGACGGCCGGGCCATTAATCTGGGCGAGATCATCGGTCCGACCGGAAAACGCTGGGTGGTCCAACTCAAAGGGGCTGGCCTGACACCCTATTCGCGGAGTGCGGATGGACTGGCCGTCCTGCGCTCGTCCATCCGTGAGTTCTTGTGCAGCGAAGCCATGTACCACCTCGGTGTCCCGACCACCCGCGCGCTCAGCCTGGTCTCGACTGGTGAACACGTCATCCGCGATATGCTTTATGATGGTAACCCTAAACCCGAGCCGGGAGCCGTGGTATGTCGGGTCGCACCGTCTTTTGTGCGCTTTGGGAATTTTCAGATCTTTGCCGCCCGCGGAGAAATAGACGTCTTGCAGCAGTTGGTGGATTACACCATCCGGACCGACTTTCCTCACCTGGGCGAACCGTCCCGCGCGACCTATCTGGCCTGGTTCGAGGAGGTCTGCCGGACAACCGCCCAGATGATCGTACACTGGCTGCGGGTCGGCTTTGTCCACGGGGTGATGAACACGGATAATATGTCCATCCTGGGATTGACGATTGACTACGGTCCGTACGGCTGGCTGGAAAACTATGACCCCAACTGGACGCCCAATACCACCGATGCCGCAAGTCATCGTTACGCCTTTGGCAAACAGCCCCAGATTGCCCATTGGAACTTGGTCCAGCTTGCCAACGCCCTCTACCCCCTGATTGAGCAGACGGAACCGCTGGTAGAGGCGCTGAACAGCTACGGGCAGGAGTTTGAGTCATGCTGGCAATCCACGATGGCCCACAAGCTGGGACTCCAAGCCTTCAAGCCCGACCTGGACGATGGCCTGATCACCGGTCTGCTGGAAATTTTGCAACTGGCCGAGACGGACATGACCATCTTCTATCGGCGGCTGGCGAGCCTCGATCTCGACACTCAACCTGGAGACCGGATCGACGATGCCACTTTTATCGAACCGCTGTTGGACGCCTACTACGTCCCGGAACAGCTCACCCCGGAGACAACGGCCCGTATCGCTGCCTGGCTGCGCCGCTATCACGACCGTGTGAGGGAAGATGGAACGGATAACGAGACACGCCGGAAACGGATGAATACGGTCAACCCGAAATATGTGCTGCGCAACTACCTCGCCCAGCTCGCTATCGACAAGGCCGAGCAGGGCGACCCCTCCATGGTGCACGACTTGCTGGAACTCCTCCGCCATCCCTATGATGAACAGCCTGACAAAGAGGCCTACGCCCAAAAACGGCCCGACTGGGCCCGCCAACGCCCCGGCTGTTCCATGCTGTCGTGCAGTTCGTGAGCTTTAGCTAAATCCGAACAATGCACGCTAAACCATTTGGAAACGATTTATAGACAACAGAGATATAACACGCGGAAATATAATACGTTGACCATTAAGCGAAAGCAGCGGCATGTCCCTTCCAAACGCAGAGTACGCTGTAGTGGACATTCGTAAACTCCGTGACTACTGCTTAAGTCCCTTACACGACGAGGGGAAACATAAAGCGCGGTTGTTTGCTGCTCTGGGCCTCAACGCTAACGACGCCGAGGCATTACGTGGCATCTTACTCCAGGTAGTCAAAGCCCACGAAGCACGGTTGGGACGCCGCGACGCGTATGGACAACGGTATATCGTAGATTTCTTTCTTGTGTGGCGTGGTAAACGAACCCTGGTCCGAAGTGGGTGGATTATCGAGCATGGGAGAGATATCCCCAGGCTCACGACGTGCTATCCTCTCTGAGAAAAAGAGGTGGACAATGACAATCCCGATAAAATTGTTAGACGTAGTGGCCCTCACGATTGACTTGCCTGACTACAAGCTGTGGCGTGGGCAGGTGGGGACGATTGTAGAGATTCTGGCAGATGGGGCAGCGTTTGAAGTCGAATTTTGTGACCGAGAGGGCCGGACATACGAGTCGGTGGGCCTTCGCCCGGATCAGATCATGGTGTTACACTATGAGCCTTGGGCATCTCAACCACCCTCTGCGCCGGAGACCGCCTAGAAGATTTGTGACACTCCCGAACAGCCTCGACTGCTCCGTTCGTGACAATGGCTCAAGAGAAATTCAGAAGGAGAGAGTAATGGCACATCTGACAACCCTCCCGGCAACGGCGGACACCGCGGATATCCTCCCGATCATTGAAAAGGACGGGGCGGTTATCCTGAAGGATATGCTCACTCCTGCCGAGGTCGATCGGGTGCTGAGCGAAACCGGGCCGTATATCGAAGCCACGCGCAACGGCCAGGACCCTTTCGTCGGTCTCCGGACCACACGCACGGGCGCGCTGGTGGCCCGCTCGCCGGCGTGTCGAGACCTGGTGACCAATCAGTCGGTGCTCAAAGCCGCCCAGACCTTTCTGGCTCCCTACTGCTCTCGCATTCAGCTCCATCTTGGCCAGATTATCCGCATCCGACCCGGCCAGCCCAAGCAGACAATCCACCGTGACCGCTGGGCCTGGGAAACCTATCTGAAAGGCATCGAGCCCCAGTTCAACACCATGTGGGCACTGACCGATTTTACCCGTGAAAACGGAGCCACGCGGGTTATTCCGGGCAGTCCGGACTGGCCGGATGGACGCCGGGCGGACAGGAACGAAATTGCTCAGGCCGAGATGACGCGCGGCTCGGTGCTGCTGTATACCGGCTCGGTCTTGCACGCTGCAGGCGCGAATGACTCGGCCGACGACCGGATCGGCCTGAACATCACCTACTCGCTGGCCTGGCTACGACAGGAGGAAAACCAGTACCTGTCCTGTCCGCCCGAGATTGCAAAAACCTTATCAACCGAATTGCAGGACCTGCTCGGCTATACGCTGGGGAGTTACGCCCTGGGCTATTACACGCCGCCACTGCCACCGGGAGAAGGCCCCGAGTCCATCGGACCGCAATACGCCCTGGGCCGTGAGCAGGATGGAGAAGGCCTGGGCAGCGCGGAGTTGCGCCGGGAAATCCAAACCGCGACCGGCCTGACCAGAGTGACGAGCGCGAACGCCGGAGACAAGGGGAATCTATGATCAATCGTGATTTTGAGATGATTCAAACCAACGGAGTCAGGCTACGCACCGTTGTAGAGGGAGACGGACCGCTGGTGATTCTGCTCCACGGCTGGCCGCAGTGCTGGTATCTGTGGCGTCACCAAATTGACCCGCTCGTGGCCGCAGGCTATCGCGTCGCCGTACCCGATCAACGCGGCTATGGCGGCAGTGAGTGTCCGCCCAATATCTCGGATTATAATATTCGCACGCTGGCCGCCGATGTGGCCGGTATCGCCCCGGCCCTGGGCTATGATGAATTCACTCTCATCGGCCATGACTGGGGCTGCGTTGTGGCCTGGAATACCGCCCTGCTCCACGAGGAAAGCTGTACGGCCGTAATGGGCCTGTCCGTCCCCTTTTGGCGCATGACGGATGCCGCGGTGAATCCACCGGGCATGGACGACCAATTCTGGTATATCCGCTACTTTCAGGAAGAGGGCCGGATTGAAGCCGAGCTTGAAAAAGATTTAGAGCGCAGCCTGCGTATCCTGTATTACGGCCTGTGCGCCGACGCGCCGGCGCAGAGTTGGATGAAGCAGCTGGAGCACCCCAGGTCGAGCGGTCTGCTGGACGTGCTGCCCGAGTCAAAGCAGTTGCCAAGCTGGCTCACCCAGGAAGACCTTGACTATTACGTCGAGCAGTACCGGACGAGCGGTTTCCGAGGGCCGGTGAACTGGTATCGCAATATCCCGACGAATAATGGCATTACGCCCGAGCTCGAAGGCAAGAAATTCTCCCAGCCTGCGGCCTTTGTTGCCGGGGCGGCAGACGATGTCCTGCTCTACGATCCCAACTGGCGCGCCACGTTTCCGGACGCGTTTGAAGACCTGCGCTTTCTCGAAATCATTGAAGGCGCCGGCCATTGGGTGCAGGCGGAAAAGCCGCAGGAAACAACCGCGTGCATCCTGCGCTTCTTACGCGGCCTGTAAAACGGAGCGCCTGCGTCAGACTACTTGCCAACCGCCTTGGCCCGCTCAAGCGAGGGCCGGGCGTAGCACGCCTCTGCCCAGCGCGTCACGTTGGCGTAGGCCGAGGAATCGAATTTCACCATCGAGAGCAGCATCATCACCCCGGATACGTTGAGATCAGCGATGCTAAAGGCGTCGCCAACCAGCCAGTCTCTTTTGGCCAAGGTGTCATCGAGCACCTTCAGGGGTCGGGCCAGCGTCTTCTCGGCAGCAGCGAGAACCGCCGCGTTCCGCTTTTCCTCAGGCGTAAAAAACTTTTGGACCACGATGTCCATCTGGGGTGGCTCGATCTCGGTCATGACCCACACACTCCATTGCCAGACCAGGGCTTCATCGGCAGGATTACCGGGATAGAGATCGCCACCGTAGGTTTTGGCCAAATAGAGATTGATCGCCATAGACTCAAACAGGGTCACATCGCCATCCTGCAAGGCAGGAATGCGACCGTTCGGATTCACCGACAGATACTCCGGCGCTTTCGACTCGTCCATAAAATTGACCGAGACGTGCTCGTACTCAACGCCCACTTCCTCAATCGCCCAGAGCGAACGTATCGCCCGCGAGCCAGAAATCCCGTACAGCTTCGGTTTTGCCATGTTTGCGTTCCTTTCCGTTGCTTTTTACCGAGGCGTATCATTTTATCCGCTCAACGTCTGCCCGGTGGTACGCCCATGCCGGACCTACGACAGCGATCCGGCAATCTGGTATATCGATATGTCAGTAAAGGAGATACCCGATGAGCCAACTCCGAGAGGAAGTCCTCGCGGCCAACGCCGCCTACGCCAAGAATTTTGGCAAGAAGGCCGAATTGCCAGCCCCGCCCGGCAGGCGCTTTGCCATTCTGACCTGTATGGATGCCCGGCTCGATCCGGCAAAATACGCCGGTCTGGCGGAGGGCGACGCGCATGTGATCCGCAACGCGGGCGGACGGGCGAGTGATGACGCCATCCGCTCCTTCGTGATTTCGTATAAACTCCTGGGAACGCGCGAGTGGTTCGTCATTCATCATACGCAGTGCGGCATGGCGACCTTCACCGATGAGGTGATGCGCAGTCTCCTCGCCAGCAGCCTCCGGACCGCAACAATGGGCGCTTCAGGTTGGCAGGACTCCGGCGAGGGGCCCGGTTCGACAGAGGGAAACTATATCGATTGGCTGACGATCTCGGATAGCACAAAAAGTCTGGTCGAAGATGTGACGCGCATCCGCAATCATCCCCTGGTTCCCGGCGATATCCCCATTTACGGCTATATCTATGACATTAAAACGGGTAGGCTTGAAGAGGTGCCTGAGGCAACGGAAGCAGGGAAAGTTCCTTAATGGACGATCCCAAGCACATAAAGACCATTACCGGCTACTGTGAACCACTCTCACTCCGCGCCGGGGAAGCAATCCGCTGTATGGCCTCCAGCCACACGCCCGGTTCTGCCCGACTCGATCTCGTCCGTATTATCTGTGGCGACCCAACCCGGAGCGGACCTGGCTTCAAAGAAATAGAAGTACCGAGCGGTCTGCCCGCCGAGGTCATGCTTACTGAGCAGCGTTTACAGCCCGGCTCCTACGGCGAAGTCGATTTGTCGGGTTTCTCGGTCACCCGACAGATAAAATTCGCGCTTCACCTCTTTGCGACGCGACCGGAGCAGGATCAGACCCTGTTTTCGGTCGTTGGTGAATCCGAACCGCTGCTGGTGCTGAGGATGTCGGACAGGCGTCTTGTGATTCGTATTGGGAAAACCGAGTTGCCCCTGCGAGATCAACCACTCCAAGCCAAGCGCTGGTACCAAGTCGAAATCGTCGCAGACCTGAAGGACGGCACTGTCACGGGCACCCTCACCCCGCAGCCAAGTCGTTCGCCCGGTCAGGACGTCTTTGAGCGATTCGAGCCACACACCGCGAGCGCCGCACTCGGCGAAATACCAACGGGACGGCTCCACCGTTGTTTATTCGCGGCTTCATCTGACGGCGCTCACTTCGACGGTCGCCTTGCCAGACCCGTACTGACACTTGATGCGACGACCCTGGAATGGGACTTCTCCAAAGACATGGGTGGGAGGCAGATCGTTGACGTCAGTGGTCACGAGCGCCACGGCCTCCTCCACCAGCTTCCCGCGCGGGCGGTCACGGGTCCCGACTGGGACGGCAGTCATCACGCCTGGACAGCCATGCCGTCACATTATGACGCCATTCATTTTCATAGTGACGATGTATACGACGCCGGCTGGCCGGTCACAGCAGAGCTGAATCTACCAACCGATCTTGCCAGCGGCATCTATGCCTTTCGCTTACGAACCGCTCATGGCCAGGATCGGATACCGTTTTTCGTTCGGCCCGCTCAGCATGCGCCAACGGCCGATGTCGCCCTGCTCATGTCCTCCTGCACCTATATGGCCTACGCCAATCACCGGATGCTGTTTGAAGGTGCGGACTTTATCGCCACGCGCTCCCGACTGCGACCTGAGCACGAATACCTGCGTGACCATCCCGAAGTTGGTCGATCCACGTACGAGAAACACGCGGATGGCAGCGGCGTCATGTTCAGCTCTCGACGCCGCCCGGTTCTCCAACTCCGGCCCGGTGCGGACGGTTGGAATTTCACCCCGGATACGGACATTAACGCCTTCCTCGACCACCTCCGGGTTGGTCACGATATTCTCGCTGACGAAGATGTCCATGCCGAAGGGATTGACGCGCTGGCTCCGTACCGGGTCATTGTGACCGGGACCCATCCGGAGTACTGGTCAACCCGGATGCTCGACACTCTTGAAGAATGGCTGCGGCGTGGCGGGCGGTTGATGTATCTCGGCGGTAATGGATTTTATTGGCGTGTCGCACTGAGCGATGCCTGGCCTGGGGCGGTTGAATTACGGCGGGCTGAGGACGGCGTCCGCAACTGGCAAACCGAGCCGGGAGAGTCTTACCACGCCTTTACCGGCGAGTACGGCGGCTTGTGGCGGCGTTTAGGCCGGGCGCCGAATACCCTCGTAGGGGTGGGATTTGCCGCTCAGGGATTCAAACGAGCCATCGGCTATAAGCGTAGTCTGGAGAGCCTTACCTCTCGGGCCGCGTGGATCTTTGAGGGGGTAACGGATGAAGAGATTGGCACCTCAGGACTTGGCGGCGGTGCTGCTGGTCAGGAGGTCGACCGCTATAGCCAAACGCTGGGTTCCCCTGCCCACGCGCTGATCCTCGCTTCAGCAACGGAGTTTGGGCCTGACATGACCCGGACCAAAGAAGAGCTCCAGGCATCGACCATCGTGCCCTCCCCCGATCCGGTTGTCCGGGCAGACCTGGTGTTTTTTGAGACCCCGGCCGGTGGGGCCGTGTTTTCCGTTGGCTCGATTTCTTGGTTTGGTGCGCTTGCTCGCAATGGTTATGACAACGATATCGCTCAGATCACGGCCAATGTGGTGCGTCGCTTTGCCGATCCGACACCCTTCGCTCTACCGGAATCCGGGCCGCCTGAGCAGAAAGAAGCTCCTGAGTCGTTGCCCCAATAAAGGAGGAAGCAGATGAGCACGTCGGCACAGCAATCACAAAGTCCCGATCTGTCACGCGTATGGGAGCCGCTGCAGCTCGGCAATCTCACGCTGCGGAATCGGATTCTGCAACCCGCCCACAGCTCGCAGCACGGCGACCCCCGCGATCATGTTTTCTCTGACCGACAGATCGCGTATTTTCGCGAGCGCGCCAAAGGTGGCGTTGCGCTGTGCATTACCGAAACCGTTGCGGCCGCCCGGAGCGCGCTGGGTTCGTTTTTTCATATCGTTGATGTCTGGAGCGAGAGTTGTATTCCATCCATGAGCAAGCTGGCCGACGCCGTGCATCAGCAGGGCGCCAGCATCTTTGTCCAGCTCGCCTCAATGGGCGTACACGATCGCGGCCGGATGTTCATCGACCGCAACAAACCCATCTGGGGGGCGTCGCGGATCCCCTCAGTCGTACACAATGAAATTCCCCTCGTGATGGGGCCTGACGAAATCGCGGAATTAGCGCGCGACTTTGGGCAGTCGGCGGCAAATGTCAAGCGGGGTGGACTTGATGGAGTCGAGTTGCACGGGGCGCATAGTTACGGCCTGGGCCAGTTTATGAGTCCGACCTATAATAAGCGCGACGACGCCTACGGCGGGACGCCGGCCAAGCGCTGTCAACTGCTTATCGAGTGTGCCGAGCAAGTGCGTAAGCGGGTGGGAGCTGATTTTGTAGTGGGAGTCCGGCTGTCGTGGGATGAATTTCTTGGCCCCGAAGGCGGGATTACCCCGGAGCAGGCGGAGGAGCAGGTCGAGGTGCTGGCGGCGACCGGCTTGTTTGACTTCTTCAACATCTCGGCCGGGGGCTATCACACGCTCCATCTGGCGCTGCCCAGTATGGAAGGGGACGAGCCGGATGGCTGGCTGGCGCCGTTCAGCAAACGCGCCAAAGAAATCGTTGGCGACCGGGGCAAGGTCTTTGTTGTGGGCAAGGTCCGGGATCTCCGGACGGCTGAGGCGATATTGGAAAGCGACGCGGCAGACATGGTCGCGATGGCCAGACAGCTTCTGACCGACCCCTTTACGGTGAAAAAGACGCGCGAAGGCCGCGAACACGAAATCATCCGCTGCAACCGGTGTAATGAGTGCGGGGCGCGTCTGTTTGAACACCGTGAACTCATCTGTACCCTGAATCCAATCAGCGGCAGAGAAGCCTACTGGGGAGAGGGTTCCCTGCAGAGCGTCCCGGAGGCGGACCAGAAGCATATCGTGGTCATCGGTGGCGGGCCCGCCGGGATGAAAGCCGCCGCGGTTGCCGCCAAGCGCGGTCACGCGGTGACCTTGCTTGAACGCGCCGACCAGTTAGGCGGCCATTTACGTGTGCTGGAACAACTACCGGGCCTGACCTCCTGGTCGATTGCGATCGACAACCTGGAGCGGGAGGTCGAAAATGCGGGGGTCGAGGTCCAGTGCGGCGTCGAGGTCACACCACCATCACTGCGGAATATCGAGGCATCGAGCGTTGTTGTTGCAACCGGCGCCTCTTACGAACGCACTGGCGAGAGCCTCTATCGTCCCGAGCGCCAGGCCATTCCCGGAACTGATCTCCCCCACGTGCTTGATGTTGGCACGGCAACCAAGCGGGTCCTCGAAGACACCCAGGCGCTTGGCGCGCGCGTTCTCATCCTGGATGAGACGGGCGGCCACTTGCCTTTTGCCCTGGCCCAAGTGCTGGCCAAAGCCGGGGTCGAGGTCGAGGTTCTCAGCCCGCGTATGTTTGCCGGCGAACGCCTCTTTCGCAACCTGGATATCATGTATATCTTCCCCAGGCTGAAGAAGCTCGGCATCCGGATTACACAGCAATATTTTGTCGAAGCGATCCGTCCCGGCGAAGTCGATGTGTATGATATCTGGGTCGGGCCAGAGGTGCTGGAAACTCGAGAGCGGATCGATAGCGTGGTGATGTCGATTCTCCGCGCGCCCAACGATGAACTCTATATTGCGGCCAAGGACTCTTTCCCGGAAGTCGTCAGAATCGGCGATGTGGCTGCCCCGCGAGATGTGACGGCTGCGATTTTTGACGGCGAGAAATGTGGTCGCGAACTGTAGATCGCCGGAACAGAAGAGTTCGACAGCAGGCCTGACGCGAGGCGAACGTGTTGAGCCAAGAATCCCCTGACCCTTAGCCCAAAGGAAAAGAGAACCAAGAGTAAAGGAAGATTACACTATGAGTCATTCGGTTACCTATACCAAAGAGGACGGCATCGGCATCATTACCGTCAACAATCCGCCCGTGAACGCGCTGAGCCAGCATGTTCGTCAGGGTCTGTTGGAGAGCTTTACTGAGGCCGGTAAAGACGACACCATCGCGACGGTTCTCATTTGCGCCGGTCGGACCTTTATCGCCGGTGCGGACATTACCGAATTCGGCAAACCGCTCCAGCCGCCAAATTTCCTCGATACCATGGAGATTATTGAGAACCTCTCCAAGCCGGTTGTGGCAGCCATTCACGGTACGGCCCTGGGCGGCGGTCTCGAAACCACCCTGTGCTGCCATTATCGCGTCGCGGTGCCGTCCGCGCGGGTCGGGCTGCCCGAGGTCAGCCTGGGATTGTTACCCGGCGGCGGCGGGACCCAGCGCCTGCCGCGGTTGATCGGCCCCGAAGCCGCCCTTGAAGTCATCACCTCAGGTGTACCGATGCGGGCCGGCCTGGCGCAGAGCGTTGGTGTGATTGACCAGATCGTTGACGAGGGCAGTCTGCTCGACGGAGCGAAAGCCTTTGCCCGTCAGCTCGTTGCAGATGGGGCTGCCCTCAAAAAGGTGCGGGACCTGAACGATAAGGTCACCGGCGTTGACCTGGCCATCTTTGACGCGGCCCGCAAACAGGCCGGCAAAACACGGCGTGGCTTTGAGGCCCCCCAGCGCTGCATCGACTGTGTCGAGGCGGCCTGCACTCTGCCGTTTGATGAGGGCTTGGCCAAAGAGCAGGAACTCTTCCGCCAGGTCCTGACCAGCCAGCAGTCGGCTGCTCAACGCCATATTTTCTTTGCCGAGCGGGCCGCAGCAAAAGTCGGCGACATGCCGAAAGGCACCCCGACCCGCACCATTCAGAAAGTGGGTATCATTGGGGCCGGCACGATGGGCGGCGGCATTGCCATGAACTTTGCCAATGCGGGTATCCCGGTCACCATCCTCGAAACCGGCCAGGAATTTCTGGACAAGGGCCTGGCAGTAGTACGCAGCAACTATGAACGTAGCGCCAAGCGAGGCCGCTTCACGCCGGAACAGGTCGAGGAGCGCATGGGGCTCATTACACCGACTCTGGACTCCGCGGCCCTCCGCGAGGTGGACATGGTTGTGGAAGCCGTGTTCGAGAACATGGAGGTCAAAAAGCAGGTCTTCGTGCAGTTGGACACGGTCACCAAGCCCGAGTGTATCCTGGCGACCAATACGTCCACGCTCAACGTTGATGAAATTGCGTCGGTGACTACACGTCCAGACAAGGTTATCGGCACCCATTTCTTCAGCCCGGCCAATGTCATGCGCCTGCTCGAAATCGTCCGCGGCGCCGAGACGAGCTTTGAGACCCTGGCCACGACCCAGGCGGTCGGCAAGGCTATTCAAAAAATCGGCGTGGTCGTTGGGGTGTGCGACGGTTTTGTCGGCAACCGCATGCTGCATAAATACGGCGCGCAGGCCCAGTACCTGCTTGAAGAGGGAAGTCTGCCCCAGAATGTGGATGGCGCGGTCTACGACCTGGGTCTGGCGATGGGACCGTTTGCCATGGGCGACCTGGCCGGTCTCGACGTGGGCTGGCGCATTCGTCAGGGGAAAGGACTGCCGGACAGCCTGCCCGCAGGTGCGCGCTACTGCGCGATTCCCGACCGCATTTGTGAACTCGGACGTTACGGCCAAAAGACCAGCGCCGGATATTACACCTACGAATCCGGCGACCGCACCCCCCGGCCCGATCCGGCCATTGAGGAGTTAATTGTCAACTACTCTAAAGAAAAGGGGATTACGCGGCGGTCTATCAGCCGTGAGGAAATCGTCGAGCGGTTGATGTACGCCCTGGTGAACGAGGGGGCCAAGATTCTGGAAGAAGGCATTGCCCAGCGCGCCAGCGATATCGATGTCATCTACGTCTATGGCTATGGCTTCCCGGCCTATCTTGGCGGTCCTATGTTCTACGCTGACACTGTCGGTCTCAAAAAGGTGTATGAACGCGTCTGCGCCTTTGCCGAACATGACCCCTCGTCCTGGCAGCCGGCGCCGCTGCTCCAGAAACTGGCCGAAGAGGGCGGAACGTTTCATTAAAAAAGGGCGACGCTTGCGTCGCCCCTAGCGTGCCGAAGAGTCCTTCTTCTTTGACGCGGGCCAGAGCATCACGATCCAATAACACACAACGCCGAGCACTACCGTTGCTCCGAGCGGCAGGCCCAACTCCGCCGGTCCGAATCCCCTATGGGCATAGGCCCAAGACGGCATCGGATACGGCAGTATAAGCGCCCACGCGATCAATATCAGTGTGATGCCGTACATATCGGCCTCCCCGCGGACAGTTCTCTTCTCAGAGCCGTGGCTCGGATTGAACGCTTCGTGGTATTGGAGAATCTACCTATCTATATACCTGGCAAGGAGCGGAGGGAGCAATGAATCAACACCAGTTCAACCAAGCCCTGACCGAATTCTTAGCATCATCGCCAACCCCGTTCCACGCGGTCGCCCAGATGGCCACACGGCTGTCGAGTGCAGGCTTTGAGCGCCTGGACGAGTCCGAGGCGTGGCAGCTCGTTCCTGGGGGTCGCTATTGGCTCAGCCGCAATGACTCGTCCATTGTTACCTGGAGGATGCCGACGCGCTGTGCCTTGTCCGAGAGTGGCTTTCGCATGGTCGGCGCTCACACGGATTCCCCAGGTCTGAAGGTCAAACCCCAGCCCGAACTGCATCGCCATGGCTATGTGCAACTCGGGGTCGAGGTGTATGGCGGCGCATTGCTCAACCCCTGGTTTGACCGTGATTTATCAATTGCCGGGCGAGTCAGCTATCTGAGTCAGCGGAACGAGGTGGCTCACGCGCTGCTCAACTTCACCCAAGCGGTAGCCGTCATTCCCAGCCTGGCCATTCATCTCGACCGAGAGGCAAATAAGAGCCGCTCGATCAACGCCCAGACCTATCTGCCGCCCATTCTCGGCCAGACTGACGAAAAGCCGGATTTCAAAGCGCTCCTGCACAAACGGCTCGAAGCGGACGGCGTCACCGATATGCGTCAGGTACTGGACTACGAACTGTTTTTCTATGACACCCAGCTGCCGCAGCTTGTCGGCCTGGCAAACGAGTTCATCACCTCGGCCCGCCTGGACAACCTGTTGAGCTGTTTTGTCGGCCTCCAGGCCCTGACGACAAGCGCGACCGAGTACGGCGCACTGCTAGTATGTAACGATCACGAAGAGGTCGGCAGTACGTCGGCGTCCGGTGCGTGTGGCCCCATGCTGAAACACATGCTGGAACGAGTCATGCCGGATGCGGAAGAACGCGGACGCACCCTGGCCCGCTCCATGCTGATCTCGACCGATAATGCCCACGGTGTGCATCCCAACTTTTCCGACCGGCACGACGACAACCACGGTCCCCGCCTCAACCGCGGCGTGGTCATCAAACTCAACGCCAACCAACGCTATGCGAGCAACAGCGAGACCAGCGCCATCCTGCACAAACTGGCCGCGGACGCAGACGTGCCGGTCCAGGTATTCGTCGTGCGCAGCGACATGGCCTGCGGCAGCACCATCGGACCGCTGACCGCGGCCGAGATTGGGGTGCGCACCATAGACGTCGGCGTCCCGCAGTGGGCGATGCATTCCATTCGGGAAGTCGCGGGGACCGCCGACGCGTTTCATCTGCACCGGATATTGCAGCGCTTTTTCGATACGGAGCGGATCTGAGCTTAGGGACATTTTTACTTGACCATGTCCCTATGACCATAGTAATGTTTTGGGCCCCGAAAAGAGCGCGAGGGAAATATGACTGAAACAGCAAAAAACGTATCCGCTTCGTATTTCAAAGCGCATTGCCTGGCGATTCTTGACGAAGTTGCGGAGACGGGCCTGCCGCTGATTGTGACCAAACGAGGGAAGCCGCTTGCAAAGCTTGTTCCGCTCGATTCCGTTGAGCCGCCCAACCTGCTTGGCAGCGTGCGCTATCGGCGCGAGGCAGACCTCCTCTCTCCGGTTGAGGAATCCTGGGAAGTCGATTCGTGATCGTCCTCGATACCCACGCCTGGATATGGTGGGTGAGCGATCCGGCGAAGCTATCACACAAAGCCCAGGCCGCCCTGCACTATGCAACGAGCATAGGCATCTGCCCGATCAGTTGCTGGGAGATTGCCGCAAAAGTGGCACAAGGCAAGTTGACGCTTGACCGAGAAACCCGGGTCTGGATGCGACAAGCCCTGGCGCGTCCGGGCGTTGCGCTGATACCGATCTCCCCCGATATTGCCATTACCGCCGGGCAATTGGGTCAACAGGGATTCCACGGAGACCCCGCTGACCGACTCATTATAGCCAGTGCGCTTCAGCACGGCGCTGAACTCATCACAAAGGACAGAAACATCCGAACGTTTCCGCTTGTCCGGACCGTCTGGTGATCTCTCACAAACGGACGAACGACTCAGAACCGCTCGCCCCCTACCCCGTCAACTCGGGAACGTGGACGGAGGGTTTGCGATGCCGAGTGAGCTGTTCATACGCATAGGCCAACGAAAGGAGTTCCGCCTCACGATACGGCAAGCCGACGATCTCCAAACCCACGGGTAGGCCGTTCGGGGTAAAGCCCGCTGGCACGCTCACGGCCGGCATCCAGGTCTGGGCGGCGATAAGCGTATTGGTCGGGAAGTCCAGCAGGGGCCATTTGCCGGCGTCAAGCTCGGCCCTTGAGGGTGAAGGCACTTGCGTGGTGGGAAAGGCGAGCGCGGTGGCCCCTGCCTTTGCCATTTCATTGATCACGACCCGCTGGAACTGTTCGCGGGCGGTGTAGCGTTGATAGTACTCAGGGTCGGAGTAGGGGTCTTCGGGGCCTTCAACCAGTGCATCAATGAGATCACATTTGGGATGGTATTTTTTCGCCTCGACGATGTCCTTCAACGTTTTCATCGGCAGTTGAGGGCGTGCTGCCAAAAAGCCATCGATGTCGTGGCGCGAGTGAGTGACGTACATGGAAGATAATTCGATATAGTGCTGTAAATCGGGAATCTCGATATCAACCAGGGTTGCGCCCGCCGTGGTCATCGCTGCCAATGCCGCTTCGATGACCGCATTGACCTCGGCAGCCTGCGGATCGGCGGCATCCCCAAATACCTCACGTACCACGCCGACCCGTACACCCGAGAGAGCAGCCTTGTCGAGCAGTTCCGAATACTTGACTGCGCCCACAATAGCCGCTGTCGCGGTATAGGGGTCGGCCGGGTCAAACCCGACGAGCACCTCAAGCATTTTTGCGGCGTCCGTAACTGTACGACACATGGGTCCGGCAGAGTCCTGGAAGACCACCAGCGGCGACATGCCCGCCCGACTGATGAGGCCGGGCGTGACCTTGAGGCCGACCAGATTATCGAACGAAGACGGCAAGCGGATCGAGCCACCGGTGTCTTCGCCCAGGCCAATGGCCCCCAGGTTGGCAGCAACGGCAGCACCCGTTCCGCCACTGGAGCCGCCTGGATCATGCCTCAGATCATACGGATTCTTAGTCGTACCGGACTTGGACGAGTAGCCGAACCAGCAGGTGGCAAAGTCCGGCATGGCAGTCTTGGCCAAAATAATCGCACCGGCTGCATGGAGTTTGGCTATAGCGGTAGCATCTTTGTTGGGAATATAACCGTCCAAGGCTATCGAGCCAAAGCAGGTCATAATCCCGGCCGTTTCCGCCTGATCCTTCACGACAATGGGGATCCCATGTAAAGGGCCTGACAACTGGCCGGACGCTGCGAGTTGCGCATCAAGCCGGGCGGCTTCGTCCCGAGCGTGCGGATTAACGGTTACGATAGAATTGAGCGTCGGACCACTCCGATCATAGGCCTCAATCCGGGCCAGATAGCCCTCCACGAGATCCACGCAGGTGACCTCGCCCGCACGTAAAGCATTATGAATTTTTGCAATGGTGGTTTCTTCCAGCTTGAACGACATGGCCTTCCTCCGATCTTTGTGTAATGTATTTTTTAATGCCTTCTTTCATCTCCGCCGTTGTTCGTCTCTTCGAACGACCTTGAGGAAACAGGGCACGATGAATATCTTCAGGGGTAAACTGTCCAGCCCTTCGGACAACGATCTGTTCCCCGGCCTGGTCCCATTCAAGTACAGCTCCAGGTCCTATCCCGAGTCGGCGTCGGATCTCAGCCGGGATTGAAATCTGTCCCTGGGCCGTAAGGCGTGATCGGGCTATAGCCATGCGCTTATCCCTTGTCCCCAGTGGGGAGGTTGGGCAGGTCAAACTTCGCTCCGACAATAGCTAACTCACTTCGTCTTCTTTCGTAATCCGGCAGTATGCGTTCCAGGAGCTGCCAGAAATCTTGGGAATGATTATCGTAGCGAAGATGACACAGTTCATGGGCAACGACATATTCAACGAGGCGCTTCGGTGCCATGATAATACGCCAATTAAAATTGATCTTTTCTCCCGCGTTCGTACTTCCCCAGCGCTGTTTCATCTCTCGGATATTGGGAGAAGGGCATCTCAGACCCATCCTCCGAGAAAAGTGCGCAGTCATATGAGCGAGGTGCTCTCCTGCTTTGTCCCGATACCAGTGGCGTAGGCCATCACGGACTGCCGCAGAACGAGAAACAGGGTCTTTGATACGCGGGATTGTCACGAAGAACCGCCCCCGTGTGAGTCGGACGGAACAGCCTAGCCGCGTAGTTTTTATCTGTCGGACTTTGAGGCTGTACTGGCGGCCAAGATAAAAGAAGGATTCGCCGCTGACGAACTGTTTGACAAAGCCCGCCTGCTGGTGATGCAAGGCTTCTTGTTGTCGGAGTATCCATTCGGCCTTGCTCGTCACAAGTCCGCTAATCCTGCTCCGGCGTATCCGTGGTGGCGCGACGACCGAGACCGTCCTATCAGGATGAACGGTCACGGCAATGGTTTGACGTTTCGGAGACCGTCTCAGGACGTAATCAATGGTGGTTGTCCCGAATTGTGCCGTTCCGATGCTGTTTTTCATGACGCCAATCGGACGCGGGCAAGGTCCATGATCGCGGTGGTTACCTGCTCAATTTTTTCCGACGGGCAGTCTGCAAGCCTCAGTTCCCGTTTTATCCCGCGCCGCATCTCGCGTTGCGTGTCTTCCTTGTGTATCCAGTCAATCACCGCTTCCCGTCGGAGTGTCTCAAAAATGGTATCCGCCAGCTTTGTCAGTTGTCCCCTCGGTTCGGTCTCTGTGTCATCGTCCGCTAGCAAATGTTTACGCAGGAGACCGAATACGGCATAGGCGTCCTCGCTCAGTCCGAGCGATTCAGCCGTCTGGCCTTGCCCTTCCCGCATATCTTCTCGCAGGTTTTTCAGGAGTTGAAACTCTCTGACATCGTCAATGCGTTCTTGTTTGTGGTCTTGAATAATGCGTTCGAGCCGCTTCTGGAGTGGCTCGTAATAGGCCGGGTCTTCGTTGACCTTTAAGGTTAGCGTCCGGTCCATGGCATGCTCCATACGACTGGCTCTTGCACGTGGGGACTCCAACTTCGCCACTTCCTGACTGAACTGGTCTGACAGAATGCTGACCGGCTCCAGCAGGACCGCAACGTCTTCAGCCTTCACATGCTGGTTAATGAGTTGGCGAACTTTCTCGTTACAGCCCTCTAAGCTGGTATCTTCTTCTCCACCGTAGTGTGTAAGCGCCTCTCGACGGACACGACGGAGCCAGGCAAAGTCTCCCAGAAAATCCAGCGCCTTTGGATCGGGCAATAATTGTTCGATCGCTTGGTAGAAGGCGCGGTAGCGGGTCAGAAAGATTGCTCGGGTATCGATGTTTTCAAGAACCAGAATCCACGGCTCGATGGTGTCTCGCACCAACCCCTCCGGGAAAAGGGCCAACACCTCGGCCCGACGCTGCTTGAGTGTCTGAAGGGCTTGCTCATCATCCCGCTTGCGTAAGATGGTATCGATCTGAAGATCTTCCGAGAAAATGGCGAGCGCCTTATCGAGAAACCGCGCCACGCCCCAGTAATCAACAATCAACCCCCACTGCTTGTCTTTCTCGGGCAGGGGACGATTGACCCGTGCGATGGCTTGCAGAAGATTATGCTCTTTGAGCGGTTTGTCCAAATACAGCACGCGTTCGATAGGCGCATCAAACCCGGTCAGATATTTATCGACCACAATAATCATGGCCAGGGTATCAACGTCCTTTTCCTTAAAGTCATCAATAATCCCGTCTTCGTCAGCAAACTGTTCTCGCAGAGTATTAAGCTCGCTCTTTTTCTCTTCCGTGCCTGAGATCAGAATCGCAATGCGACCCGGTAAGTATTTGCTGAGTTCAGCGTAATACATCGCGGCCGCGGCTTGTGAGCAGGTTGCTACCTGGGCTTTGAATCCATCGGCTTCGAAGTTGTCGCGATAGTGCTGGTAGATATCAAAGGCGATCTTGGCGATACGGTCTTCAACCAGGGCGAGCTTCTTTTCAGTGACTTCCTGCTGTTTGAGCGTCTCGCGTTGCTCGGGTGTCAACTCGGCAAACTGTGCTTCGAAGATCGGATCGAGTTGACGGCCCCACACCGCCAGTTCGGGCAGTCTGGCTTCGTAGAGGATATGAACGGTCGCGCCATCCTGCACCGACTGCGGCATGGTGTACCGATGAATATACGAACCGAACTTCATCGTGGTCTTGGGGATAGGCGTTCCGGTAAACGCCAGCAAACAGGCATTCGGCAAGGCCCGACGCAGATGGGCGTTGAACCGTCCATACTCGCTACGGTGGGCCTCGTCGATTAACACAAACACATTATCCGCCTGGCTGAGCACTGGATGCCGACTGCCCTTTTGCGCATCAATTTCATCTCGGAACTTTTGGACCGTGGTCATGACCGTTTGCCCAGGTGGGCCGTTCAGGAGCTTACGCAAATGGCGCACCCGCGAGGCTCTGACCGGGTTCTCAAAACCGCAATTCAAAAAGGTCTCGGTAATCTGTTTATCCAGGTCCTTTCGATCATTCACAATCAAGAGGGTCGGGTTACCGAGTTCCTTTTGCCGACGCAGCTTGAAGCACAGCCACAGCATGGACAGGCTTTTCCCGCTGCCCTGCGTATGCCACACGATCCCGCCCCGGTCTTTCCGGAGTTGCGAGTCTTCTGGATCGATGATTTGCTGGATGGTCTTGTTGACCGCCTCGAACTGCTGATAGCGGGCGATTTTTTTGACCGCCTTTCCGCCCTGCCGATCAAAGACGACAAAGTTGCGGAGCAAGTCCAACAAATTGTGTTTGCTGAGCATGCCGGCCAGGAGAATATCCTGCGGAGTTGGCGAGCGTCCGATCCGCCGTTCCAGCTCAAACGGGCTCAACGGAAACGCACTCTTCCAGTGCGTGTAGCGGTTGGGCGGAGTCAACACCGTCCCATACTGGGCATCGCTCCGCTTGAGCGCCGCGCACAGCAGGACAGTATGGTAGAGACGCACGACGCCTGCTTCCGGGTCCTGATAGGCGAGTAAGTCGTGAATACCTTTGGCGACACCGTGCGCGTCGCCCGGCTCTTTGCATTCCAGTGAGACAACGGGAATACCGTTAATGAAAACAACCAAGTCCAAACGCCGGGCGGTGCGTGGCCCTTTGACCGGAAACTCGTCAACAATCAGGAACTCATTGTTCTCCGGGTTATCGTAATCGATATAGCGGACGCTACGCCCAACGGGCTTTCCGCCCTCAAACTCATCGACTGTCGCCCAGCGGCTCAACAAATGGTGACAGATTTCGCTGACGTCTATCAGTCCTTTGGCGAGCGGCTGACGAAGCGCATCAATCGCCTGTCGAACACCGGCAAAGCTCAGTCCCTTATTGATCTCCGTCAGCTTCCGGCCCAGCCGGTTCACCAGCACCACCTCAGCATCGCTGCCCCGCTCCGTATCAAGCGCTTCTCCGGAGAGGTAGGTGTAGCCGAAGTGATCGCGTAGCAGTTCAATGGCTGGCTTTTGGACTTCGGAGTATTCGGGACCTTTTCGCGCCATCACGTTTACCACCTTAGTGGTATCGAGTTGACAAGACTACTCAACCGATGAGCTGGCGATACTCACTTGCAAACCAGGAGCGACCGAGTTGCTTGCGTAGTTGATTGATTCGACGGTTATGACATTTCCCAACTCGGCGCCCACT
The DNA here is from genome assembly GCA_965243855.1 of uncultured Binatia bacterium (SeqCode). Lineage (GTDB taxonomy): Bacteria > Desulfobacterota > Binatia > Bin18 > Bin18 > Bin18. Next base: position 3,287,761 of record CBDEWE010000003.1, read on the forward strand.
ACCGCACGGGCACGGATATTTGTTTGCAGATCGCTTCTTCATAGAAGCGAGACGGACCATTTTCCCTGCTGCGTCCTCGTCCTTTACACCAAAAAGGGAAGCATAGTCCTGACGTATCCCTTTTAGACCGTGAGCCAAATCCCCAAACGGCAGCACACCATATTTCTGAAAATAAGAGAACGCATAGAGATAAGGAATCACGCATTTTTGAATGAATGTTAGCAGCGTTGGCCTTTCGCTTAATGCCAGGCGTTGCCGCGTTGGAGATCCCAAACATAATGAAGAATCAAGATTAATATGAAAGTCTCTAGGTATCCTTCCCGCTGTTTCTGTCACCTTTGGCAATTGCTGTGGGAATCTCTGTGGTATATCAATCGCAACCTCAAACTCGTCTTCAATTTGTTCCAAGTCTAAAAATTGAGCTGAGAAATTGATGATGCCAGCAATTCTTACATGGCTCCCGACAATAGGACTTAATGCAAGTCTGGGAAACTTTTGAAGCAGTTCGCCTAGCTGCCAGCTCTCACAAACATTTTGAATCGCTCCCATTAATCCGTCTGCCACGGTTTTGGCGCAGACGGACCGATTTTTATCGATGAAGCCCTTCTCACACTTGATGATGAACTTTTCGGGGCGAGTGCAGTTAATTCATTTATCTGATTCGGCGTGAGATCGGCGTCGAAGCGTTTTTTGATTGCCTTGGGTAACTGGCCATCCACAATAAATTTGGGCAAGTTTTCGAGGTCCGCTTTAGCCTGCGCATGCCACGCCCAGAAGTTTTGCTCTAGCCGCGGATCGGAGCGCCAACGGTCGGCAAAATCTTCTGCCGGATTAACGGGATTGGGGATACGCGGTACTGACGGTCTGACAAAATTGGGCATTCTCACCAGGATTTGGGAAAGTGCTTGATACAGATCGGCTTCTCCTTCGTACGCATGGGCGGCAAGCGTGGTGATTATCATAGAGATGGGGCTTAGGTCGGAATTATCTTTGAACATTACATCTCGATGGCGTTTGAGAAGTTGGATTGAGCGCTGAAGAGGTGTTTTCCATTCGTGAGAAGGAACTTCGTCATCCGAGAGATAGAGCCGATCCATGACCAACTGCGATATCCTGGATTGAGCTATTTTTCGCATCCGCCCTTCGAACCATGCAGCGAAGCCTCTTGGATTGCTACAGGGCCAATCAGGCTGGACCTCAGAATACTTCGGATGTCTTCTATCGGTTATAGCGACTGACGTTTTTGCCAGATCAGATAATACACCTAGGCGAGCCAGTCGGGAGATGAACGCTGGGTCCTCGGGAATTGCTGGTAGAATATCCATATGGAAGCTAACATCGTCAGCATAATCTAGCCTCCAGCAACGGTTCTTCTCACTTGCTGGCTTATTAAATCCGTAAGCCGCAGCATACGCTTTGATCTCATTGCCCACGAGTTCCTTCACCACTTTCTGAGACACAACCGACTTCGAGAGCATCAGTTCGCAGACTAGGTCTAAATCATATTCCTCAGACCTGAGGATAGGACGAATTACTGTGCCATACCGAAATGAACCCTGGGGATAAACCTGAGGGTTGAAATCTACGATCTGAGATTGGTCTCGGCGAAACCATTCATCAAGAGAACGATATCGCTCAGCCGCCTTCCTATAGTAGGAGGGGGGCAGGTCGATAAATTCAATAATTTTCTCTAATAAACGACTGGCATAGGTGTCTGTAGTTGTCATACCTGACCTCCTTCTGGGATTCTGAGTGCGGTTACAAAGCCACCGAGTTCATTAACTTGGTCATAGATCGTCCATGGCATGTCAGCCTTGGGCATACGGATACGGCCAAGTTCAACAGCAATGGAAACTGGTGATGCTGGGAAGACATGGAGCACTGTCTCTTGTCCGTGACATACCTTGATTTTGTTCAACAAAGGTCTCATCAACTTTCGGAAGCCGGCTAGCTGGCTAGGTGTCTTGAGGAAGTCGTTGTGCGGTTCGGGAATCGTCACCTTCCATATTGAAGTATCGTCTCCGAGGACGGACGTAATGCGCTCATCTGTAACGGTCGCACTGAGGGCTAAAACAAGTGCTGGTTGACCATATTTTTTAGCCGGCTCTTCGACTAAGAATTGCTGAATCTGTGGCTGCTTTGGCCATTCCCATCCTTGGGGTTCTCGGTGCAACTGAAAGACATCTGCTTTCAGAATATCTGTCAGTAGTGAGCCTAGAAGAATCAGTAATGGCTGGGGCGCGAGAGCAAAAATAGAGAGATGTGAGACTTCTCCAGCCGCTAGCCGTTCTCGAACACGCTGATTAAATTTTGATCGAAGATTTTCCGATTCAACTGTCCAAAATTTTTGGTCACGATCTTGGAAGGAGCTATTGACCGTACCAAGTTCAAGCGGCCTATCTTCAGCTGGGTACCAGTTTGGAAAAAGAGCAGTGGCGGTATCTGCGAACTTGAGAGGAGAGCTGTGGCTTCCGATATTAGCACCATACAGTAGGATATGGCTCCGCTTTTCTTGGGGAATCCCCGTCACAATCTCGATGCGTCTTTCGTGTTCAGTCTTCATTTCCTGCAGGAGTGGTACTGTGTAGCGGCCCCCATCCTGCTCCCTGTCTATTTTTTGGTGACACTCATGGCAAACAAGCATCAGGTTTTCGAGGTTGTTAATATTCTCTTCAGGAACCCCCTCATTGCCACGAGGTCCATCGCTACTGAAAGAGTAAATATGCGCTTTCTGTGCGATATTAACCTGCTCCTGGGTTACCGAGGATTTCCATAGGGGTTTATGACATCCCGAGAATTCGCACTGTCCAGCAGCCTTACCCCAGAGCATGTACTGGGTTGAAGGGGGGATATACCTTGTCATTTCCTTGAGCATTAGGAGTGCTCCTTTTGGTTAACGAGAATCTTGCCGGTTAGTAGACCTTGACTAAGGGCGATCTTATTGACTTCGAGCTGTTTTAGCTTCTCTGTTTCGCTCTCCCCTCGCTCCTCAACAGCACGGACTAACTCACAGCAGCTTCTCTGCTCACTCTCCTCAGGGATGGGAATCTGAAGTTCTTCGAGATTATCGAGATTCAGGCCAGGACGAGTTTGACCGTACATCTTTGACCGAAACTGAGTCTGTCCAACGGGTGTAGATAATGCGAGGGTAATCCATGGAGCAATCTTCGGATTCTCTAATCGTACCAGGCCCACATGCTGACTGACGTATGCTTCCCCGAGACTTTCATCTGCGCAAGCTATGTTCCCGGGCTCGCCCGTAACAGAAATAAGCAGGTCTCCAGGGTGGATTCTTGCTCTCTTTGATTCTTGATCTTGCGGCGGGTCAACATAAACAACATCGTCTTGTAAAATTGTCCCAAGCCCGATGTTCTGGCTCCTGACAAAGAATGCGTCGGAATCGACTATGTATTTGCGCCATCCCCGAGAGCCACTGGTAATCAATGTCGTCAAATTTCCAAGTCGAGTAGGAACCCAACTAGCAGGTATCCTTCCGAGTCCTCGAATATTTTTGAATTCTCTATGCCTTCCAGGCAGTCCATTGCTAAGAAGGTCTTGCAGCAGCGCGGTCTTGAGTTGGCGGGTCTGCTCAATAACTGCTTGTGTTGCCTCGATTACGTCGTCGACAGCGTCGAGGATCGCGGCAATCTGATCTTGCTGAGCTTTGGGAGGGACCGTAAGCTTCAGGGCTGCAATTTCACGGCTGGAGATCCGTGTACGTGTCGATCCCGCAGACTTCTCCTCAATAGAGCGTCTGGTAGAAGGAGAGTTTATCGCTGCAAGTAGCCAGCGCTTATTGATCTTCCCATTGACACGGACAATACATACATCTACCGCAGTTACGCTCGGTTTTACGTCTCCAGGAAAAATACAAGCCCTTCCTATCGGATCAGGCATGCGAGCTACGAGAATATCTCCACATTGTAAATAGGTACACCCGAGAGAGTCGGCTTTGTCCTGCGTCAGGAATCGAGACGATTTATCAAGGTATGATCCGTCACCGATGTCGGCCAACTGGATTAGGCGTACGCCTCCATCTGGAGACTGGTCTTTCGATTCCACCCAGTCACCGTCACGTAACAATCCATCCTCATTGATTAAGGACTGTAATGAGGTTTTCTTCCATCTGTGAGGAAGAACTTCAGACTGCATACCCCAATTCCTCTAAAAGCTTGTTCATCTTTTGCTCAGCGGCATCACGGCGGACTTCGAGTTCTCGGAGCTTTTTCAATTCTTCTCTCACATCGAGTTGGGGCGGGGGATCGGAGGAATCGACGTAGCGGCTGATGTTGAGATTATGATCGTTTTCGGTGGCGATTTCCTCAAGTGGTATGACTGCCGCAAACTTGTCTAACGTGGTTCGCCCACCAGGATGTTCGGCAACGAGCCATTCGTGTACGGCGCGTCTAGCCTGCTCGACTTCTTGGGCCTGCGCGTCAAACTTTTCGGTCACGACCGCGAGCAACTCGTCACTTGGCACCCGTTGAAGCTGGCGTTGACGGTGCATTTCGACTGCGGCTTTCCATTGGCCGGCGAGGTTATCGATGCCGGCAGGAACGGCTTCGGTCTGAGCGTAAGCATCAAAAGTTGCCATGATGCGCAGAATGTCTTCCAGGCGAAGCGCGTTACGGTTTTTGCCCTCCCGGTAGAAGCCTTGCGGCGAAGCGTCGATAAACAAAACCTTGCCTTTGCGCTGCTCTGGTTTTGCTTTGTTGAGAATGAGAATTGAGGCGGGAATGCCGGTGCCGTAAAAGAGTTTTTCCGGCAGACCGATCACGGCTTCAAACAGATCGTCTTCCAACAGAGATGTACGGATGCGGGCCTCAACTCCACCCCGGAACAAAACCCCGTGCGGCATGACCACACCAACCATGCCGCGCTCGTTACACACTCCAGCCATATGTTGCAGAAAAGCCGTGTCGCCCTTGGTCATGGGCGGAATACCGCGCTGGAAACGACGATAAGGGTCATTCTCGTAGCGGTCTTTGACCCGTTTGGAATCGACCTTGCCAGACTCAGTGTCCGCCTCAATGCCGTGCCATTCCTTTAAGCTGAAAGGAGGATTGGCCAAAATGCGGTCAAAGCTCTGGAGCGTTCCGCCTTCGACAAACCGAGGGTTGAGAATGGTGTCTCCATTGCGGATGTCACCATCCGGGAAATTATGGAGAAGCATATTGAGCTTGCCAATCGCCCACGTGCTGTAGTTCTTTTCCTGGCCGGTCAGGGTGATGTTGCGCGGATTGCCGCTGTGGTCATCGATATAGCGACCGCTACCGATGAGCATGCCACCCGACCCACACGTCGGGTCATGTATCCGCATGCCTTCCTGGGGCTTCAGCAGTTCTACAAGAGTCCGGACGACCGCAGGGGGTGTGCGGAACTCCCCACCCTTTTTACCCGCCCCTTCGGCAAAACGGTCAATCAGATATTCGTAGCTTTCACCCAGGATGTCCGGGTCTATGAGATTATGGTTACCGAGCGGGATATTGGAGAAATGGACAATAAGCCGCTGCATAAAGGCATCGAGCGATTGCGGGTCACCACCAAACCTGCGCTCGTCGTTGAACCGAACTGCGGTCAGAATGCCTTCGAAGTACCGTTCGTTCTGCTCTTCGACCGCTTCCATAGCCGTATCGATAGCCTCGGCCCGGTTCTCAGCAACTTTTAACAGCTCCGACCAACGGGCTTTCTCAGGGACGTAATAGCTCCCACTGCCATACTCGTCCGGGTCTTCCGTAAACCCCTCAGCTTCTTCCCGTGTCTTGCCGTCGTTCATGTACTCATGGATAATTTCCTCGCGCCGTTCCTCGAACACGTCGCTCAGCCGTTTCAGAAAGAGCAGGCTGAGGATGTGATTCTTGAAGTCAGCCGCATCCGTTGTGCCGCGTAAGATGTCCGCCGCTCCCCACAGCATGCGGTCAAGTTCATCACGAGTAATGACGCGGGTGGTCTGCATCGATTCCTGCTCCATTACTGGCCCCTCCCTGTCAATAATTGAGAAACAACGACCTGCCGTGCCATTTGCCGACGGCTTTCAGCAGCCTGCACGGACACAGCATATGCTTCATCCGCTGACTCTAATAATTGGACGAGTCTTTTTTGCTCGTTCGTTGGCAGCACTGGAATTTCCAATCTGCTCAGCCCGGAAACAGTGATGTTCATCTGTAGGGTGGCGGACTGGGAAACCTCCTCTAAGGCAGCCCTGCCTTCAGGATGATTGAGCCAGGCAACGAGGAGACGGGGTTCCAAGATGGGCAAACAACGAACGCCTAAGAGAGTGGCATTGACGACTTTCCCCGCCAGGGTCTCTGGGACGATGGCAGTCTTGAGGCTGGTGCTCCGAGCAGAGAGTAACACGTCTCCGGGAGCGGCTTGATACTTCGTAAGGTCAGACCGGTTGAAATGCACGACGGAGAGTGCAGCAGGGTCTATGTCTGTCCCGGTGAGAGCACGGACGGTCAGGACATTGCCCGACCGTCCGACCTGCGCGGAGTCGGTCACTTTCGTCGGCAGTCCAGCGTAAATCTGGGCGATATTACTAAGCAGTTTTAGTGGGACCGCCATGAAGGCTCCTTATGCGGCCATCCTTTTCGGGACTACCCGGACCTGACACACGAGCCGACCATATGTGTCTCTGGCCTGGACCGTGCATCGGACATATCTCCCACCGATACTGTCCTGGAGCCGCTGCTTTGCCGCTTTCCCAGAAGGCGACCCCAGTTCCGGGGCATCTACACCCGCCACCCGAATCCGTTGGTCACCGCTGTATCTGTAGGAGTTATTTCTCCCAACCCATTCAACCCGCATACGGAAACTGTCTCCGTCTATTATCTGGGTGACGGGACCCTCTATCCAGTCCGCCATAGGCGCACCTCCTCAAAAAAAGATTTTTTGACGCACGCCAAAGCGGGATTTTCCGCCTTCCCGGTTGATTTTCGAGAGGCAACCCAATAGACTTTCCATGCGAATCGAAGCCACTGGGTTTCCCGGTGTGCGTCGGGCCAGGGGACTTTGTCTCCTGGCTTTTCCTGTTTCTAGCACAAGTGAGATCGTAAGTCAAGGATAAAATAAAATTTTTATATTACTAAATTTATAGTTTGATAAAATATAATATTTATACATAATGATTATACTATATTAAGTAATTTTATGATTACTAAAAGTATCGGAGATTCATTGGATACTCAAACCCTATAGAGCGTATTCCTTAATTAACTCACCTCACGACTACGTAACACAACAGAATGGGCCACCCCCTATGCTAAGCAAGATCGCAGAACGAATTAAATTCGAGACAGAACTCTTAAAACTGAGCATTATCACTTTACTCGCTCTCAGCGGCGGCTCAATCGGACTGCTGCTCGGAGAACCGACCTTCTCTCGTCTTATCTTGTCAGGGAGTGGACTGGTTGTCTCGGCAGGATTAATAGTGGCATTGTGGTGGCAGCGGCGTTATATCCTTACACTCATCGAACAAATACAGGAGAGCTAATGACTGGCCCGGAAATAATCGCTACATGTATCGGGGTTGGGATCTTTGCCGTTCTGGGCATAGGCTTCTGGCAACTCCTTCGCCACTAAACCGGAGCGTAGGGTTCTTCGTTTCCCCTCTCCGCCTTCTCCTCTTGTGAGGCGATAATGAGGAACACGACCTTAGTCGAAAAAAATATCGAGCTGAGTTTTGAGTTCACTCGCTACCTCTTAGACCATCCGGAGCTCGAAGACCGTATCCCGAAGGGGGCGCAAGTCGTGTTGCTGCCCGAGTACGATGAGAAGCTCAAGCGCTTCAATATGCAAACGGCCAAAAAACAACGGGAAGAAGGGCAACCTGTTGTCTATGTGAGCATCAAACGACTTGCTCTTGATAGAGCCTCTCGACTGGTCGGAACAAAGATCGAACGTATTGAGCACGTGGCGTAGGATCAACGGATAGCGGCTCACTGCGTCAGCCCTGCTCCGGTTGCTCTCTCGCGCCGTCGATCAGCACAAACGCAATCCGACACGGCCGGTCCGAGCGATTACTCCAGGCGTGATTGGTCCCACGCTGGATAATGACATCACCGGCCGTGACCAATACCTCCGAGTCGTCCAGGACCATATAGCATTCACCCGAAAGCACGAGCGCGTAATCAATCGTCTCGGTCTTGTGCATCAGCGGATGTCGGGGCTGCTCGGAGTCATCCAGTGCCTGCTCCGCTCCGAATGAGGCGAAGCTTTCCTGGGCGGCCTTGCGGTCTATCTGATCGATCCAGTCCTTTTCCGGCGAGAACTCGACAATCCGAAAGACCGTACCGTTGGCGGGAGGAATCAGGGCGACCGGACCCTGTGTCCGGTCGGTGACGTCGGTCAGACCAGCGGGAGTCTCTGTTGTGACCCACAGATTGGTGACCTCAACCCCCGGCCTGTTCTGCGGGTGGAAGACTGGCGCTGAGGTGTCGGAGAGGACCGTTGCCCGCCCGTTTGTGTCGTGCCCGGTCACGATGCGTCGCGTGCTGTTCGGCATGATGGCTCCCTTCTATGATTCGAGCGCGATTCTCCGCCTACATAAGACAGCGAGAAATTACTCGGTACTCTTTCCTTTGAAATGAGAGTTGGTGTAGCCTGCATCTACCTCGATGGCGCACTCCCTCAATATGACTCTGGCGGAGGAAGAGCAATGCAAGGCAAAGTGATGACCGTTCTTGGCCCGGTCGAGCCCGACACTCTAGGGGTCACCCTGACGCATGAGCACCTGCTCATCGATCTTCGGGTGTGGTGCGAAGAACCCGAAGACGAGGAGCAAAAGGCGTTCGTGCACGCGCCGGTCGAAATGGCGACGCTCGGCGCAATTCGGCGTGAACCATTCGGCAATCTGGATAACTGCGTCCTCGATGACACGGCCCTGGCTATTGAGGAGTTGCGCCGGTTTAAGACCGGCGGCGGCGGCAGCGTGGTGGACTGTACGAATAACGGCCTGGGACGTACGCCGCTGGCCTTGGCAGAAATTGCCCAGGCGACCGAGATCAATATCGTTATGGGTTCAGGCTATTATATCGGTCGTTCCCATCCCTACGACATGGTCGATCGGTCCGTTGAGATGATCGCCGATGAGATTGAATCCGATCTCATACAGGGCGTTGCCGATACCGGGGTACGCTCCGGCCTCATCGGCGAGATCGGCACCAGCTTCAAGGTGCGCGAGAACGAGCAGAAGGTCTTGCGTGCTGCTGCCCGCGCGCAGCGTCGAACCGGAGCGCCGATCAGTGTCCATCTGCTGCCGTGGCAGAAAAACGGGGTCGAAGTTCTCGATATTCTTGAAGGCGAAGGCGCAAACCCGCATCAGGTCATACTGTGTCATCTCAGCCCCACCAGTGGTGACCTGGAATATCATACCACTCTGGCCAAACGCGGCGCTTACGTCGAGTATGACTTCTTCGGCATGGAATTCTACGTGGACAGTGTTGGCCGTTATACGGGCTCGGACGCCGGGAGTGTCACCGCGCTGAAACGCCTGATCGACGAAGGCTTTCTGGAGCGCCTGCTCCTGTCCCACGATATTGCGATGAAGGTCCAACTCACCCGCTACGGCGGATGGGGTTACGCTCACCTGGTCAAGAACGTGGTGCCCATGCTGAGTCGCAGCGGACTCAGCGCCGAACAGATCGACACTTTGATCGTGGCGAACCCCCGGCGCGTGCTGACCTGGGGCGCGCCGGTGTAAACGCGAGCATGGCTCGAAAACGAGCCCGAGTATATCCGCGTCCGTGAGAGGAGGCAAAAGATGGCCGGTAGACTGACGGATAAAATCGCTCTTGTGACCGGTGGCGCTTCAGGGATTGGGCGGGCAACGGTGCTCCGCTTTGCCGAAGAAGGGGCGGCAGTCGTGGCCGCCGACCGGAACCCGGGCGGTCTGGAGCAGACCAAAAGCCTGGCGCAAAAGATCAGTCCGGATATCGAGACCGTGACCGTCGATGTCTCCAAGCTGGACCAGGTCGAGCGTATGGTTGATACGGCGGTTGAACGTTTCGGTCGTCTGGACGTCCTGGTCAACGCGGCCGGAGTCCTGATTCTGACGCCACCGCTGGCCGAAGTCGACGAACGGCACTGGGACCTGATGATGTCCACCAACCTCAAAGGGCTCTTCTTTTGCTGCAAAGCCGCCATCCCGGCCATGCTGCAAAACGGCGGCGGCTCCATCGTCAACATTGCCTCCATGGCCGGTGTCCAGGCATACAGCCAATCCCTGCCCTATGCGGTCAGTAAGGCCGGCATCATCCATCTCAACTCGGTTGCCGCCAGCCAATACACCTCTCAGGGCATTCGGATGAACTGTATTGCCCCTGGTTTCGTAGACACCCCGCAGGCGCGCGGCAGCACCCAGAGCACCGAAGCCATAGAGAAAGCGGCCCGCTATCATCCCCTGGGACGGATTGGCCGGCCCGAGGAGATTGCGAACACAATTCTCTTTCTGGCCTCGGACGAAGCTTCCTACATCAGCGGTTCGACCTTTGTCGTTGACGGCGGCTCGTGGTCGGTTGCCAGCCGGCTCTAAGGGGGGAGTATGGAAAAGCTCATCGAGATTACCAATAAGGCCGTAGCCGATTACGGCTTTCGGCAAATCGTCCAGTGGAGCCCCGAGGACATCGTTGCCCAGTGGCAGCTCTCGACCCGCGAGACCGATATCCTCACCCGCGTTATCAAAGACGAGCTGGACCGTTTGCCCATCCCGGTCGAACCTTCAGATGTGCCGCAAGAACAGGAGCGGGTGGCCGGTATCATCCGGCAGGCGTTGGGTTAGGGTGTCCCGGTCGAATCGCTCCGGACCGGCAACCTGAGACGGGACGGACAGGCCGGCGTATGACAAACACTATTCGTTGCAATCCGGGGCTGCGCCAGGTCGGCGATCCGGCCAAACCGGTTCAGGCTGCGGGCGAACCACGGAAAATCACTACTGGTTATACTTACCCGAATACGGTGGCCGGGTAAAAAGACATAGTGGGTGGGCCAGAGTTCTACCGCAAACCGTGTCACCGCTCCGGGGACGAGGGGCGTGGGCCGTTGCAGCGACTCCCGGTACGAGGCGCGCAGACATCCCTGGCTGACCTTCATTGAGCGGCCGTCGGGGTACACGTCGGTCAGCTTGACGTGCCACTCCGTGTCGTCACAATCGCTCGTAGCGAACAGGTCGATATGCGGCCAGCCCGAGACGACCACTTCTTCCTTCAAGGCATCGCTGGTGTAGCAGATGACATCGAGCCGGGCTTCAACCGCGTCCTGATTGAGCGGAATATCCTCAAGCGGATATTGCTTGACGTCCATCTGGGTGGGAGCCGGGTCGTTCGGGTCATAGCGATAGGTCTGCGGAGGTTCATCAGATGGGGGAGACGTGGCAGACAGAGAGCCACGGGTTCCATCGAAGTGCAAATAGAGCGCCTGCTCCGTATCACTCAGCGGCCAACGGTCTGTCTCACGCCAGACGTTCCGTCCGGTTTCAAAAAGACGGACCGGCGGGTCATTCCGAACACCGTTGTCCCGGCCTTTGAGCCAGTGATCAAACCAACGTAAATGAACCTGATGCATGTCCAGCGCCGCGTCCGGTCCGAAGTTCACCCCTGCATACTGATCGTGCGGCCAGCGGCAGTTGACGTGACTCCACGGTCCGACGATCAGCTGTTGCCTGCTGCGGGCCGGAGAGGCCTGCAGCATATGCTCATAGTGATGAAAGGCACCGGTCAGATCCTCCATATCAAACCAGCCCGTCACATGGAGACAGGGCACATCGATCTGATCGTAGCGCTCATCAAAACGCAGAGCCTGCCAGTGCGCGTCCAGGGTGTCGTGCGTCAGCATGTCGTTCCAGGTTTCCCCGGCCGGGTCGATATATTCGCCAATGGCGGTCAGCGGCAGGCGGCGCAGGATGTCGTCCCAGTCGTGGACTTCGAGCCCGTGGAATTCGGCAATCCGCCGCCGGACGAGATACACCCACCAGCCAAAATAAAGCTGGAACACGCCCCAGGTGTACGGAATTTCCTGTTGCCAACGGCCGGCCGCAGAGGTGGAGACCATACAGCTCAGATGCGGCGGCCGTTCCGCAGCCGCGGCCCACTGGGTCCAGCCCATATAGCTTAAGCCGGTCGTGCCGACCTTGCCGCTGCACCACTCCTGGCGCGCCACCCACTCAATCACATCATGCGTATCCGGCCCGTCGTGCACAAACGCTCGCCACTGGCCCTCGGATTTCCCCCGCCCGCGCACGTCGTGCACAATAACGGCATAGCCCTGGTCTTGGTAAAAGCGCGCCTCGTCCAAAAAGAAGGCCGTGGTGCTCTTGTCGTAGGGCGTGGACTGGACGATCGCCGGCGCGGGCAGCTCAGCCTTACTTGGAAGGTAGACATCCGCGGCCAGCTCGACTCCGTCCCGCATCGGGATACCGGTTTCAAACACGGGTCGGTCTGTCGCTGCCGCCGCGCGGATGGGCTCCTCAAAATAGCGCTGGCGGGGCGTTTTGGTGGGCATGGCAGTCATCCCGTTGACGCAAATGACCTCAGTCCTGCTTCTGCGCCTGGACCGCTTCCTCGGCGGTCATGACCACTACGTCGCCCGGCCCGGCGCTGACCTCGCCACCGTCGACCACATAGGTCATGCTGGTCGCGAACGTCCCGGCGGGACTGGCCAGGAATAAGGCCAGCCCGGCAATTTCGTTCGGCTCGCCAACCCGTTTCTGCGGATTGATCGGAGAGCCGCTGGTCTCAACCGCCTCGACCAATTCCTTTGCCAAGTCCGTCCGGATCAACCCCGGCGCGATACAGGTCACCCGAATCTTATCGGCCGCCCACTCCTTGCCCAGAAGTTGGGCCATATTGATCAGAGCCGACTTGGACAGGGCATAGGTTCCGATGCCCATGGACGGCCGGACACCCTCATTTGAGGTGATGTTAATCACCGCGCCGCCGCCGCGTTGGCGCATGGATTCCCGACACAGACGCGCCAGATGCAGCGGCGCCCACACATTGGTCCTCATCACCCTGAGGAAATCCTCTTCGTTTTCCTCGGCCAGGGTCACCAGGGAAACACCGGCGGCGTTATTGACCAGGATGTCGACACCGCCGAACTCTTCGAGCGTTGCCTGATACAGCTTGTCGCAGTCCGCGCTGATCGACATGTCGGCCTGTACGGTCAAAACGCGGCGACCGGTTGCCGCGACGTCCTGTTTGGCCCGCTCCAGGGCTTCCGGTCTGCGCGCGGCAAGCACGAGGTCCGCGCCATGCTCGGCAAAGGCCAGCGCAATCGCCCGGCCTATACCTTTGGAGCCACCCGTTACAATGGCGACTTTGCCGTCCAAAGAAAAATCAACGATACCCATGTGCTCCTCCTTTACGATTATTACCTGCGTTCCTGTCTCTTACCACGACTGGGGATAAGAGCTAAAGCGCTTTTCTCTTGACTCTGCTGCCTGACGAAGACTAGCATCCGAGCAGAACAAAGGGGGCGGTATGAATTTCGAGCTGACGACCCAACACAAACGCATTCAGGCTCAGTGCCAGGAACTGGCGACAGACTTTGCCACCAGGGCGGCCGAGCACGACCGCGAGGCAACCAATCCGGTCGAGAATTATGCCCTGCTGCGTGAGGCAGGGTTTCACACGCTCAACATCCCCACCGAGCTGGGTGGCTGGGGAGAACAACTGTTCGGCCACTCGCTCGCCCTGGAACAGCTTGCCCAGGGCTGCCCGGCCACGGCGCTGTCCTTCAATATGCATCTGGCCTGGATCGGCTATCTGATGGAAAATATCGAGATTACATCCGACGTGAAGCAACGCGTGGCAGACTGGGTGGTACAGGGCAATAATCTGGTTGCCGGTTCCACGTCCGAGGCGAGCACGTCGGCCCTGCTGGCGTCGTACGCCCCGGCCACCCAGGCGAGACCGGTGGACGGCGGCTATGTCATCAACGGCAAGAAGTTTTTTTCGTCCATGGTTGGAGCGGCGGATTTTCGGGCCGTCCCGGCGCGTCGCGAGGACGCTACCACGCCCGGCGCGGCGATCGTTTTTCTGGTTCCGCGGGAGGCTTCAGGGCAGACGGTGGAGGAAGTGTGGGATGTCCTGGGAATGCGCGGCACCCGGAGTGACTGCCTGCTCTTGGAAGACTGCTTTGTGCCCGAAGAATCGGTCGTGTTTGATACCGATAATTTCTTTCCGTCCATTGCCCGCGGGGCGAACTGGTTCTGGGCCTCGTATACGGCGGTCTATTTGGGGGTAGCCGCAGCGATCTACGCAGAAATCCTGAAGGTCGTTCAGGAGCGGGTGCCGCGGGGCTTTACCCAACCCATGGCCTATCATCCCGATGTGCGACGAAAGATTGCAGAGATGAACGCCGATCTCGAATCGGCGCGGCTGAGCGTCTATCACTCGGCCTGGTTGAGCGATGCCGAAGGCCCGACGCAGAATGCCATCGCGGCCCTCTATCGGGCCAAATATCTGGTCGGTGAAGCCACAGCACGTATCGGACGCAGCGCCATGACTCTCGGCGGCGCGCACGCCTTGTTCAAGAGTTCGCCGCTGGAACGGCTATTCCGCGACGGCACGGTCGGGGCCATCCAATTTCCGCCTAGCGATTTCTGTTTGGCAAGCCTCGGATCGTTAGAGCTGGGTCTTGATCCGCACGAGATACCGCCGCCGATGAAGTAGCCCTGCAGAGCATCTACGATTCGGTCGGGGTTTCCCAGTATTCCTCGAAGAACGGATTGTCGATCAGCGTGCGCCAGGTGCCGTCAGGCTGGCGGCGCACGACATTGACGGCCCGGCCAGAGATAGTTTCCTGTGTACCGTCAGCTCTCGTGCGCTTCATGCTCCAGGGAATCCAGGACAGGGCGATATCTCCAGCCTGCACGACGTGTCTGACCTCGACCGAGAGCTCAGGATGCGCGTCGGTAAACGTGCGCAAATGCTCGCGTAAAGCCTGCTCCCCTTGGACCGGAGCCTGTCCCGGTTCGGGTACGAACACCGTGTCCGACTCATAGAGCGCCAGCATCGCGTCAATATCGCGGGCGTTCATCGCCTCAGGGAAGAGATCTTCTACTTCCTTGGGGGTGTGAGCCGGCATGGGGGTGCCTTCTCCACGCTGCCTTACGGCCGGGCGCGGGTTTCTTCGGAACGGTCCGCACGGGTCGGGTCGTATGCATCCCCAATGCTCGCGCCCAGCAACCGGATGGGGCCGGTTGACGGGGTTTCGGCCCAGTGCAGCGTATTGGCCGGCAGGTCGAGCCGGTCGCCGGGTTTGAGGACCCACTTCTGGTCGCCGACGCCCATGGTGATTTCACCCAGGACCGCAACCAGCACCTCGTCGTTCGGGTGGGTGTGTGCCTCATAGGAATGGTTGGGTTCGTCGTCTTCGATATAGGCGGCCAGCCCTTCGGCCTCCATGGCACGAACCAGCTCTGACTGGGTCGGCGGTTCGGGCTTATTCCAACGGGTTACTTTGAGTTCCATATCGTCCCTCCTGCCAATACGCTTATTCCCCTGTAACGCCAAAGGACGGACGGGTCAACGCAAAAATCGGCAGAATTCCTCGATTTCGATTGACAAAATTGCGCCCCCGGACGGATAATGCGTGCACAACTGTTCTTTACCATAAGACAGGGCTTTCCATAAGGAGGGAATCGTATGCCAAAGCACAAAGTTATTTCGTCGGACGATCATATTTTTGAACCGCTCGACCTGTGGACGACTCGGCTGGATAAAAAATTTCGCGACCGCGCCCCACGGGTGATCCCGGCCGAGGACGGCGACTGGTGGTATTGCGAGGGTATTAAAGTCCAGACCGCGGCCGCCGCCGCCCAGGCCGGCCTACGCTTCGAGGACTCGGACAAACTGAGCTTTCAGGATAAGGTTGAGAATATCCGACCCGGCGCCTATATCCCGGAGGAGCATATCAAGGATATGGACGTCGACGGCATCGACATGGGGCTGGTGTATCCGACCGTCGGGCTGCAACTCTACCAGCGCATTCAGGACAGCGAGTTGCTGACCGCCCTGTTCCGGACCTATAATGACTGGCTGGCCGAGTTCTGTGACACCTATCCGGACCGTCTCCGGGGTATCGCCATGATCAACCTTGACGATATCCCGTCGGGGATCGAGGAAATGGAACACTGCGCCAAGCTGGGCCATCGCGGCATTATGATTACCATCCAACCCCTGAGCGGTAGGAGCTACGACAGGCCGGAGTACGAGCCCGTGTGGGCCGCGGCCCAGGACTTGGCCCTACCCATCAGCCTGCACGTCACCACCAACCGGCCCGACCCGGACGACCCGAGCGCCCTTCTCCTCGACGCGGCCAAGCCGTCCTTTTTCGTCAACCTGGATCACTGGCCCCGCGTGTGTCTGACCGACATGATTTTCAGCGGCGTGTTTGAGCGCTATCCCAAACTCCAGGTCGGCTCGGTCGAAATGGAACTGTCCTGGGTGCCCCACTTCCTGGACCGCCTGGACTATAACTACACCCAGCGCCCGCGGGAGATTGCCGGGGAGCGCTTCAAAGAAGACATCATGCCGAGCGAGGTCTTTCACCGCCACGTCTTTCTAAGTTTCCAGGAAGACGAGATGGGCATTCGGGACCGGGAGATCATTGGCGTGGACAGCCTGCTGTGGGGTTCCGACTACCCCCATTTCGAATCGACCTTTCCCAAGAGCCAGGAGTTTCTCGGCGACATCCTCGCAGACTGTACCGAAGAAGAGCGGGCCAAGATTGTCGGCGGGAATGCCGCCCGGGTGTACCAGTTAGGCTAAGGGCACGTGGGAGGCTGAGGGTGGAACTCAGAGAGAAAATCATCGTCGTCACCGGCGGGGCGAGCGGCATCGGCAAGGCCCTGTGCCGGCGCTTTACGGGCGAGAGCGCGCGGGCGGTCGTGGTGGTGGACCTGAACGCGGCCGGGGCGGCTGAGGTCGCGGCCGAGATTGGCTCGGTCGCCATGACGGCCGATGTGTCCACAGAGGCTGATGTGGTGCGGGTGATTGACGACACCGAGCGTGACATCGGTCCGATCGATCTGTTCTGTTCCAACGCCGGCATTGCCGCGACCGGTGGCGTGGAAACCTCGGATACGGACTGGCAGAAGAGCTGGGACGTCAACGTCATGTCGCATATCTACGCGGCCCGCACGCTGGTGCCGCGCATGATTGCCCGGGGTGGCGGCTATCTGCTGAACACCGCCTCTGCCGCGGGTTTGCTCAATCAGATCGGTTCGGCGTCCTACGGCGTGACCAAGCATGCCGCGGTCGGCTTTGGGGAGTGGCTGGCACTGACGCACGCGCATCAGGGCATCAAAGTCTCCCTGCTGTGTCCGCAAGCGGTCAGAACCCCCATGCTGGTGGATAATGAGGGCACCCGAGCGGCGAGTGTGGACGGCCTGATGGAGCCGGAGGAGCTGGCCGAGGTTGTGGTCGAGGGCCTGCGGTCCGAGCGTTTCTTGATTTTGCCCCACCCCCAGGTCCTGGAATACATGCAACGCAAAACCGGCGACTATGATCGCTGGCTCAGAGGCATGAACCGTTTGCAGGAACGCCTGGGCGCGGCCGAGGACGAGAAGGGCCTGCCGTGAGCTTTGCCCCCAGCGATAAAGTGTTGGTCCTGCGCGAGCGGCTTGAGCGCTTCATGGATGAGCATATCTATCCGGTCGAGCACGCCTATTACGAGTTTGTCGAGGATCAGAACAATCTGTGGCAGTACCCCCCCTTCTTTGAAGACCTCAAGCGCAAGGCAAAAGAGGCCGGTATCTGGAACTGGTTCCTGCCGCATGAATATGAGCCCTGGAGTCCGGGTCTGTCCAACCTGGAATTCGCGCCGCTCATGGAGGTCATGGCCAAGGTGTTCTGGTCCCAGGAAGTCTTCAACTGTAGCGCGCCGGACCGGGGCAATATGGAGGTCCTGGCAAAATACGGGACGCCGGCCCAGCAGGAGCAGTGGCTCACGCCCTTACTGAACGGCGAGATCCGGTCGGCCTATGCCATGACCGAACCCCAGGTTGCCTCCTCGGACGCCACCAATATGGAACTGGCCATCGTGCGCGACGGGGACCACTATGTGCTCAACGGGCGCAAGTGGTGGATCACGGGGGTGTTGAGCGAGCGCTGCAAGGTCATGCTGGTCATGGGCAAGTCGAATCCCGCGGCGGACCGCCACTCCCAGCACTCAACCATCCTGGTCCCGGTTGACACGCCGGGCTTTCGGATTGTCCGGCCACTCAAAGCCTTTGGCAGCTATCACTCTCCCGGCGGGGAAGGCGATCTGGTGTTTGAGGATGTCCGGGTCCCCAAAGAGAACCTCATTCTCGGCGAAGGGCGCGGCTTTGAGATTGCCCAGGGCCGGCTCGGGCCGGGTCGCTTTCAGTACGCCATGATGTTTGTTGGCATGGCCCAGCGCTGTCTTGACCTCATGTGCCAGCGGGTTGGCGAGCGGGTGGCGTTTGGCGAGACCCTCATCAAGAAGACCAGCATCCAACACGAAATCGCCCGCTCCCGGTGTGATATCGAGCAGTGCCGGCTGCTGGTGCTTGCGGCGGCCGATAAAATGGATCGCGAGGGATCGAAGGGCGCACGCGATTTCATTTCCATGGTCAAAATCGTGGCCCCGCAGATGTGCCAGACTGTGGCCGACCGGGCCATCCAGGCGTTTGGCGGGAAGGGCGTCAGTCAGGACGTACCTATGCACCACGTGTTTCTGACCAGCCGTTTCTGTCGCATCGCCGACGGGCCGGACGAAGTGCATATGTCACAACTCGGCCGCTGGACCCAGCGCGATGCCAAAGGGGTGCGCTAAGTGGACCGGGCTGGGTCGAATCGACCGTTTATCGCCGGGATGGTCCTGACCTGCCCGAAGCCGACCTGCGGCTATGCGTTGTACGAAATTACGCGCTGGGCCCTCACCCAGGATTTGCTGGAAGACAACCAGCACTATATGAAGCCACTCCACGCGGCGATTCGCCCACGCTCGGTATGGTCTTCGCTCAAATGCGGGTTTTGCGGCACCTCGCTCTATGACTATAAGCGGCGCGCGCTACATACCTTTGAGTTGGGCTGGTGGTAGACCCAGGACCTCCAGGGTCGGGCAGAAGCAAGTACGGGCCGTCGGGTTACGCCTCCGGCTAACCCGACCTACAAGGCTAACTGATGACACGCCCTAGGCCCGCGTAGCGCGGGCTGTGAGCCCTAGCGGCACTTGAGCGGTGTAAATTAGCAGCAAAACCTCGCTCTAACCTTCCTGACCCGCTTCGTTGGCGACGGTGAGCAACACATCCGCGTGGCAGTCGTCGTCCAGCGGACACCAGCAGGCCAGGTTCTTGCCCTTCAGGTGTTGCTGAATGGTCTCCGCCGAGGGCGGAGGCGGGAGCGTATCGCCGCCCTTAAAAAGCGCGGCCAGCCCCGGGACCAATTGGTCATTCAGCCACAGCTTGTACACGGCCACCACAAAGCCCCGGTCAACGGCCATGTCAGGTTTTTCCTTGAGCCGAAAGAACGGGTTGCCCCACTTGCCGGGCCGTCCGACATAGACGGCGTTTTTCGGCATCTTCCAGTTCTTGGTACGTTTGCGTTGAATCCGCCGTGGGTATCTTTTGCGTGCCATGCGCCCAGCATAAGACGGTCCGGTGTTCAGAGCAAGCGTTAACAGCCGCTCGACAAGGCAGCCCTGAACGCAGTACGCTAGGTGCATTCATGTATCGCTCATGAGGATACGGTCATGTCCAAGCAAATCCATCTCGCCTGCTTCGCGCTCTTTACCCCGGCTCCGCATATGCCGCTGTCGTGGATCTATCCGCGCGAGAAGATTCGTCACAAATGGTATGAGGGCGAATACTGGGAATCCGTGGTCCGTACCCTGGAGCGCGGCAAGTTCGATATGCTGTTTTTCGCCGACAGCCTGGCGGGTGGCACACAGCCCGACCAGGTACGCTACGCCATCCAATTCCCCAGCCACGACCCGGTCTCTCTGATCACCTATCTCTCGGCGGTCGCCAAAAAGCTCGGCTTTGCCGTCACCATGTCCACGACCTTTTACCCGCCGTTTCTGCTGGCTCGGACCCTATCGACCCTCGATCATCTCACCAAGGGCCGGATTGGCTGGAATATCGTGTCCTCGACCTCAACGGCCGAGGCCAGAAACTTCGGGCTGGAGAGCCTGCCGGCACATGACGACCGCTACGAGCGCGCCGACGAGTATATGCAGGTCTGCTACGACCTGTGGAACAGTTGGGACCCGGATGCCGTACAGATGGACATGGAGCACAAGGTCTTTGCCGACCCGTCCAAAGTCCACCGCGTCGATTTTCAGGGCCAGTGGTATCGGGTCCAGGGGCCGTTTACGGTCATACCCTCTGCCCGCCGGCGGCCGTTTCTGTTTCAGGCCGGCCAGTCGGACCGGGGTCGAGCCTTTGCCGCCCAACACGCGGAGGGCATCTTCAGCGCCGCCCGCGGCGTCAAGCAGATGCGGGCATTCTGCGAGGATATTGCCAGCCGGGCCGAACGCCTGGGCCGCAACCCGAACGACATCCCTATTATGTGGGCCGGCCAGCCGCTGGTGGCCGAGAGCGCGTCCGAAGCGCGCGAACGCTGGGCCGCCATTCGCGCCCGGATTCCGCTCGAAGCGTCATTGGCCCAGATGTCGATGCACTTCAACCTCGATCTGTCCCAGTTTGATATTGACGTGCCGGTCCAGGATTTGGACGTGCCCGGCACCAGGGGCCTGTTCGAGATGTATCAAAAATACGACGTGAACATCACGCTGCGTGATATCGCCAAAACCTATCTAACCGGTAGCGATACCAATCCGCTGGTCGGCACCCCGTCGCAGGTGGCGGACGCCATGCAGCACTTTCTCGAAGAAGGCGGCGGCAACGGCTTTCAGATCACGCCGCCGTTTTATGCGCCCGACTATTATGAAGACCTGGTGAATCTCCTGGTCCCGGAACTCCAGAAGCGCGGAGTCTACCGGGACGACTACACGGGCACGACCCTGCGCGAGCATCTGTGCGGGTAGAATAAGCAGGTCGGATTAGCGGAGCGTAATCCGACAAACCCAGGATGTCGGGTTACGCCTACGGCTAACCCGATCTACACGGCTGTGATTAAAGAATAGAGATAGAGACGCTCAGCGGTCTCTACTTTCCCTCAGGAGTAACAGCCTCGTATTCCACCGGCAGGAGATTTCCTAGATTGACATGTTTGGAGGCGTCCAGAATCTCTATCCCAACGATTTGGTCACCTTCACCCATATCTAAGACAATATCCTCGGACAGCCGTCTGTTCATCACCTGACGCTTTTGATCGTCGAGGCGAATATACAGAAGATCAGACCTCGCGTTGTACTGAATCCGCATTAGGTTTCTCTCACCTGCCATAAAAGACGTAGACCGTCACAGGGCAGCTGAATTATCGATTTGAGCCGCTAAATGGCAGCGGCATTATGGCTCTACGCTGCCTGAGTGTCCTCGGGCAGCTCCATATACGTCTCGCGCCACTCGCCGGTTTCATCCCAGCGAAAGGGCGTTTGCAGCGTCGTCAGCGGATAGCGCGCGGTCTCAAGCAGGTCGAGGGCCATGCCGACGATGGCCCGCTGCATGTCCGTGTCACCAGGCTTGCCGCACGGATTGCCGAGCGGAAAGTCGGTAAAGACAAAGCGCGGTACCCCGCACTGCTCAACAATATCGCGGGCCGAGCCGAGGACGACCGTGGGAATGCCGTGCGCTTCGAGATGCCGGGCGACCAGACTCACGGTCTGGTGACACACCGGTCACAGGGCGACCAGCAGGGCAATATCGCCCCCATCCTCGCGACAAAAGTCGAGCACGGCCGGGGCATCCTCATGAACAGTCCGCCGCGCACTATAGACCGTGGGCACGCCGTAAAAGCGCGGCGACAGGCTGCCGAGCCGGCCTTCGGCCACGTACTCGTTTAAGCGGCGGACAGGTAGAAAGGTTTCGACATCATCGGTATGGGTGGCCGTTTTGTGCCACGACAGGTGATGGGTGTAGAGCGCCTCGGGCGCCGGTTGGGCGGGTGCGGCATACAGGCCGCGCTTCCGCCCGCCGTGCAAATCCAGGGCCGCGGTGGTGACCAGCGCGACCCGGCTTTCACTCAGCGGCTTGGTCAGCGGCGTGAACGGCGCGTCCGGGTTGGACGCCCAGCGGTAGGGATTGCCGTAGCCCTTCGCCAGGTAGAATTCGCGCGATTTGTCGATGTAGCTGACAAAGCCGCGCTGGGTTGGATCGAAATCACTCATTGCTGTCCTCCCCTCATCGCGGAAGGCTACGGTTGGGGTTGGGAGATAGGCTGACCGGCTCCCGCTTGCAGGAGCCGGTCAGCAAGATGAAGCTTAGGCGGCCATCAGTTCGGCCAAAGCATCGGCATCGCTGACGGGACCGGGCTTGCCATTGGCCAGGGGCCGCGAGCCGGGTTTTTGCGTGAACGGGTCAACCAGCCCGAGCGTCTTGCCGTGCTCGCGCATGGCCGGAATGACGTCGCGGTTGATCAACTCCAGACAGCGCATCCGGTCCTTGGCCGGCACCGGGCCGTCCAGCCAGAAGGAGAAGATACCCGGACGCAGGATGTCCTGGATTTTCTTGAGCTTGGGAATCACGTCGTCCGGCGTACCCGCGATCATGACCATTTCCTTGAGGACACCGGGATAGCTGTCGTAAATGGTCTTTTTGACGGCCTCGATCTCTTCGACCGTCGTTTCCCCGCCCTCACCGTACAGCGGTCCGGCAGAGGCATTGACGCCGAAGTTCGTCCGGGCCAGCCGGCGAGTCGCCGCCTTCGAGTTATAGCCCGGCGGGAACATCCACTCGGGCCGGGCAAAGTGGGCAAAGGCGCCACCGTACAGAATCCGCTTACCCATCTCTTCCGCGCGTTCCTGCGTATCCGCGACCATGACCGGTTGCAGATAACCAAAATTCTCCGGTCCGGCCTGATAGCCTTCACGGGCGGCGGCTGTATTGTAGAAATCCCACAGTTCCAGGGTGGGTTCGAGCCGGGTGGCGAGAGCCACATAGGGGTAACGGTTCTTGGCGCACCAGGACACGGTTTCCGGGCTGATGAGGCCGGGAATCCAGAACGGTGGATGCGGCTCCTGGACGGGCAGCACCCAGGGATTGACGTGCCGGAAGTGGAAGTGTTTGCCCTCGTACCGGAACGGACCGGGCCGAGTCCACGACTGGACGATAAAGTCGATGCCCTCTTCAAAGTATTCGCGATTAAAGGCCGGGTTGGCATTATTGGCAAGCTGTTCGCTGCCCGCGCCACGAACCCAGCCGGAGATCAAGCGCCCGTTTGAAATCAAGTCGATCATGGCTAGCTCTTCGGACAGCCGGAGGGCGTTCGAGACAGTAGGAACCGGGTTGCCGAGCAGAGCCATTTTGACCCGGCTGGTCGACTTGGCCAGGACCGAGGCTTCAACATCCATGACCGCGCCCAGGCAGAAGGGGTTGGCGTGGTGCTCGTTGAGCATGATGCCGTCAAAGTTCATCAGCTCCTGATCGGTGTAGATCTTCTCGTCAAGATACTGGTTGAGCAGCCGCACGCCGTGCTTGCGATCAAAAAAGCTGTTCGGCGTTCCGAAAAAGCTGCGTTTGCGAATAATCTCGTTTTCGAGGTCGCGGTATTGCTCCGGATGTTCTTCCGGGTCGTAGTGATACGCACGTTCCGTAAACCACATGAAATGCATAATCTGCCCTCCTACTGTGAAAAAACTAGAAATATAAGAGACGGGCGGTGGAGGCAAGAGGAAACGCGGTCGGATCGCGGTTCAGTTTCACATCACTCTTGCCCTCTGCCGACGGAGCGCCACCCCCTCCTCTCCTCCTGGGAGCGCGGCCATCTTGGCCGCCTGGCGGGCTGGAAGCCCGCCCTCCTGAAGCCCCCCGCCGAGGACCCGCGACACAATCTACCTGACCCCGCCCCAGCGGAGAGTTTTTTGATCCCCTCCTTGGAGGGGTGGCCGGAGGCCGGGGTGGGTGCCTTGTCGCCGCTCTTTTTTTTCCGTAGCAGGGTACTTTCCTAAGATTTTACTAAGGGCAGACAGCGGGCTGTCCTGTAGAGAGGGCCGGTGGTCCCTTGGGTACGCGTCCGCGTCGGGCACGGGTGCCGAGAGGAGGACCCGAGGACTGAGAGGGAAGGGAAGAGGATGGACTACCTCGTTTGTCCCGGTCAGAATTTTTTAAACTGAACCACTACCCACTCCCACCAGAACTACTCTAATGGGGGTATATAATGACTGACTGGATAAAGAACCTGTACACATTGTGGAGTGAAGGGTGCGGTGCAGTGGTTGTAGGAGGTATTGTCCTGTTTTTCCTCCTCAGTTGTCGTCTGGCCTCCGCCCAGGCAGTTCTGGAAAATCCCCAGCCGAACTCGTTTCAGAGCGGTATCAGCGTAATCTCAGGCTGGGCGTGTGACGCGATTGCGGTCGTTATTGCCATTGATGGCGATGAGAACTTCGACGAAGATGCTGACGGATTCGCCGATGCCGATGTCGAGTTCCTATTCCCAGCCTATGGTACAAGCCGAGGAGATACGATGGGCGTGTGCGGTGACACCGACAACGGCTTTGGGGTGTTATACAACTGGAATCGGCTCGGCGATGGGGTGTATACCGTATGGGCGGGTTATACAGTCCTAGATTCCGATGGGAACTACACAGTGATCGTGTCTCCCCCAGCTACGGTCACTGTGACAACACTTGGCCACGAATTTCTCAGAGACATAGAGAGGGAAGCGAGCTTTACAGGATTTCCGTCTGCGGGAGACGGAATCACGCTTCAGTGGCAACAGAGTCTCCAGAATTTCGTCATTCGAGGGGCTACGAGTGCAAGCGGTGGTAATGCGGGCGCTCCTCCAAGGATTTTAGAGAACCCTCAGCCCGGAGCGTTTGTGAGTGGAGTCGGTGCGATCTCTGGCTGGGTGTGTGACGCCAGCAAGATAGAGATCGAATTTGATAACGACGCGGCCAATAGGTGGCAGGCGGGGTATGGGACGTATCGGCCGTATACGGCTGGTTTTTGTGGTGACACCAACAACGGCTTTGGGTTGTTGTACAACTGGAATAATCTCGGAGATGGTACTCACACTGTGCGTGCTCTTGCTGACGGCGTAGAGTTTGCCAGTGCAACGGTCGTGGTGACGACTTTCGGAGAAAAATTTCTCAGGGGTGTCAGCGGCACCTTCACCGTCTCCGACTTCCCTCAACCTGGGGTCAATGTCGATCTCCTATGGCAGCAGAGTCAGCAGAATTTTGCTATCTCTGGGGTCTCTGGGGATGGGTCTGAGGGCGTACGCAATGGTTTGGCGGCACTGAAGGCTGGCAATGTGCGTGCAGCGAACAACGCGTTTCGCCGGGCAACGATAGACAATCCAGCCGATACAACAGCCAGCCTCTATCACGCCGTGACCCGCATTGCGACAAAAGTGATTGACTCCTCCCAACTCAGAGAACTCGTCCGTCGCAGCAATATATATCTCAGTGGTGATGCTAGTGCCGTCTGCTCGTTGGACCTCTCGCTGCCGAGAGATTTTCCGTCCGACGCCCCTCGAACAGAAGAGATTCTCGACGCCTTGCGAGATGTCCTCATACCAGAGATTGATGCGGCTCTCACTATCCTGAACAGACTTCCCACCTCCATGCACGTTGTTCCTTTTGTCCTGGGGGATCTGCCGCCTTGCTTGTCGAGGATCGCTGATGATTTTGTCATTGAGATTGACCAGAGTGACGTACAGACACTCACTGCCATCTTACAGACAATCCAGGGCGCGTCCGCAGTTCTTGCCGCGTATGACGTAGATGTGGGTTTGCAAATGCTAACAACATCAACCTTGCAAGAAATCTTGGCCGCAGAACCGACGAGCCTTTTCTTGGTGTCGCGCGCGCGTCTTTCGTCGGCACGGACGTTCTTTGACCAAGCCTTAACACAGGCGAGTCAGGCTATTCAGTCGGTTTTGTCGGAGACGGACAGTCAAGCGGATGACCTCCTTGTCATTGCTCCAGGGGATATTTCAGATGCCGAACGTCTCAAGAGGACTCTGGACCTCGTACGCCAGTCCTTGTACGGGACCGTCGTGCTCCCAACGGATATTGGTCTCGACGATCCCGAACGACTGAACTTGAGTCTGTTCTTTTCAGGTCGTCTCGGAGCGTTACGGTCCTTGGTGCCGGACCCTGACGGAATCTTCCCTGACCCGACGTTCGGCGGGATATCCCCAGACTTAACGCAGCAAGATATTGAGGCATACATCCCGGAGAAGGGCCTGACGTGGTTGAGGCGTGAATGATGGGCGCGACACGAGTCTTCAGCAGGGTCCGATTAGTACGCTGGCTTCTCTGTGTAGGAGTCATGAGCCTATGCTTGGGGGCCATCCTGTTAGGCTTCTACAATCAGCGCGAAGAACCCGCCCTTTCTCCCAAGGGAGGTGCGATCGCGTCCCTGCAAGGATTTCGGACCACATTGCTTGCGAACGGTCGTCCGCAGTTGCACGTCTCTGGCGACTCATTACGCGTTTCCAAAACGCGCTTTATAGGTCCATTTCGTCTCGGCTTCATGCATACCCTCAAGGGACGAAATATCGCGGTTGAGATCGTTGATATGGCGGAGTTTGAAGAGGCCCGACACGCAGACGCTTCTGCCTTTTCGCCTCAACACGTTCTCTCTCGCCTTGCCCCACAACGGACATTGGGGGTCATATCCAAGATCGACCTGCAACCTGTCTCCTTACGGATCAATCGCGACGAGCAGTTTTTTCTGAGTCTCTCTGCCGACCGTGCACGGGTCAAGCTTGGCAGCCCGAAGGTAAAGCTCCGTGGACATGTCATAGTGCGTTCTCATATCGGAGATCATCTCAGCGCAGAGGAGATGCACTGGGACCAGCAAAACAAGGTCCTTGAGGTGGAAGGGACCTATGTCTTGACGAGACCCCACGCAGAGCAACGGGGCACCAACGCATCATTTATAGTCGATCAGCATGGTGCTCTGAAACACTATTCCAGCAACACGCCCAGCGCTCCTGGGCATGAGAAGCAATTATGGACGCTCAACGTCTTTTTCGGTCGTCTATAATTCCGGGTGCTGTCGGTGCCACTCGGTGGCCTGCTCATACGCATAGCCAACCTGACAGATGGTCTGCTCGTCAAACGGCTTGCCGGCAATCTGGAGACCAACGGGCAAACCGTCCGTGTCAAAGCCGCACGGCACCTGAAGGGCCGGCAGCCCGGTGAAGAACAAGAACATGTGACGGTATCCCACTTTTCGGCGGCATGTGAGGGAAGAACTGTGTGCGGAAGACTGGGGCACCACGGCGCCGAGATGGGATGGGGAGATTGGGTACGAATAGGGGGATGTCGGCTTACGCTTCGCTAAGACGACCTACGCGATTGTCTGTGGTCGCCACTATCGTCCCAATCCGCCGTGCCACCTCCGCAAAATACCCCACTTCCTCCGGCATCAACGCCCGCCCAAGAACATCCCGTTCGCGATACGACAACCACTTCTTGAGCACCTGATAGCCGTCAAGCTTGTCGCCTCAGAGAGCGGCTGGTAGAGTGCGTCGGAAGGATGAATGAGAGAGAAGAGGATCGTATATTCATAGAACGCGCCCAGGAAGGACTGGAAGCGGCGCAGCTTTGCTTGGGAAAGGACCTCTTCCACTCCGCAACCAGTAGAGCGTATTATGCTATGTTCTGGGCGGCACAAGCTGCGTTGGCTTCCATAGGAGTTAAGCGTGCAGAGTGGAGTCATCCCAGTTTACAATCGACTTTCGCGACCGAACTGGTGAGACGACGCAAACGCTATCCGAATCGTTTTGGCTCACATTTCAACGAGGCTCTTAGGTTACGGATTGAAGCAGACTATCGCTGGGGAGGCATCAGCAGAAAAAACGCAACCCGGGCGGTGGGTTGGGCACGAGAATTTGTCACAACCATCATTGCCAAGGAGACTTCGCATGACACAGACAGTCCAGACACGTGATGATTATCGCGAGCGTCTTGGCGCGGCAGTCACCACTTTCAGTCGCTTCATCCGAGACTTGTGCCCCGGGGCCCGCCTCGACACGTCGTTTTTCCATTACGATACGGAAGATGCGCTCATCGATATTATCCCGCCGGCAACGCTGACAGAAGAGCAGCGCGAGGCATTGGCCGATAAGGTGGCCGAGAAAAGTATGGATATCCTGCTGAATGAAGGCTTTTTTATCGCCGCCGGTGTCGAAGACCCGGAACTGGCGAAACCCAGGACGCAGAAAATGCAGCTTACCTGGATAAGAGGTCAGGATGAGGCGTGGTACAAACTCAATTCAGTAGACTTGGCCCACGAGCATTTTAACAATAGGCATGGCGTCTACATCATTTGGGTCGGAGGGGAGGAGCCCCAGGTCGTCGTGTACGTCGGTCAAGGGCATATCAAGGAGCGCTTGGATGAGCATCGAAAGAATCCCGAGATATTTCTCTATGGGGATGTTCTGGACACTGATTTGTATGTCACATGGGCAGCGGTAGCCCGGCAGGACCGTGACGCGGTAGAGGCATATTTGGCTGATAAATGGGATCCCAAAGTCGGCGAACGCCACCCGCAAACCCCGCACCTAGAAGTGAACTCTCCGTGGGAGTGATTGCGAACGAGGGTTTAGAGCGCGTCCGACAGGCAAGTACGAAAGCAATGGAAATGTCGGATTACGCCAAGCTAATCCGACCTACGGGGCTGGTGCCGTATCCCGATCAAAATCTTGTGGCATAGAGCGTTCGTTCCGGTACTGGCTGAATTCGGCCACTCGGGGTCAAGCGCGGCCATTCGGGGTGATGTGAGTGGCAAAGTAGGCGCTATTCCTTTAGGACCTCAACCATTTCTCTTTCCGTCATGGGCGCGCGGGCGGTCGTCCAACCGCCCGCGCGCTGGTCGTTATTCGACATCCACAATCTGGAAGTTCTGCGAAGCTTGGTGCCATTGCAGAATGACTGTGGTACCCGGTTCAGGAAAATCCTCCACCCGCACCCGTTCACTCTCCACGCCCCTCAGAAACTCCTCGTCGGAGATTCGAATCACTTCCATGAGGTTCGTGTCTGGGGTAAAGGTCCCGTCATCGGCTTCCCAGCCAATTTGCTGGCGGCCCACAAAAGCCCGGACGTTGTAGAGACCCGCGTCCAAATGATTCAAGTTAAAGGTGCCGCCAAAGCCAAAACCGTGGTCCTGTTTCGGGTCGCATTGTCCGTCATCGGTCACATCAGAACGGGGCGAACCATAAGGAACGATGAAGGCGGGAATCGCCAGACGGTTACGGCGTTGGTCACGAATCTCGATCCGCACGCCATTGCCATCATCCTGACAGACCCACCCGCGCACCATCACCACCCCACTGCGGATGTCGTCGTGGCCCGGTTCTTCGAGGATGCCATGCGGGTCGGGCTCGATGTCGTCGATGACCGTGCCGGTGTCGGTGTCGGTATCCGTTCCCGTGTCGGTGTCGGTGCCGGGGTCGGTTGGAGTCGGGTCTTCCACCCGTGCCCCGGTGACGAGATTCGTGACGAGTTTATAGGTCCCGGTGGTATTGGCTTTCTTCGGGCGGACTTCAACGATATGAAGCCCGGCTCGGACTTGGGCGGCAATCCGAAAATTGTCACCCGGACCGCCACCATCGACCGGGCCGGCAATCTTGCCACCATCCGGCCCATAGAGTACGCCCACGGTATCCATATCCCCCCGCGTCTCAACATAGAGCGCCCCAGCTTCCGGGATCGTCAACAAGTGCCGTTCCGTTTCCGGCTCGGAAGAAGGGCAGATCTCATACCGACCATTGTCGTCACAGGTTGCGACGGCGGTATCATCTCCATAGGTGTTGGGAACTGTCAACGCCTCGGCCCCCGTTCCCCCCTCAATTTCGTCCAAGATCACATTCAGCTTATAGGCACCTGCCGATCCGCTGACGGCGAGCACATACTGCTTTTCTTTCTCGGCTGGCACCTGCATACTGAAATGCCGTCCCGCGCCGCCGTCCGTCTTCATGTCAATCTGTCCGACCGCCCCGTACAACGTACCGGTCGTATCCGCATCACTGGCGGAGGTCCCATCGTCTTCGGTTTCCACGGTCAGAAAGCCGGACTGGCCGCCAATGGTCAGCAAGAAGAGATCGGTATCCCCCGTGCCTTGCAGGGCCGAGATGTTATTCATTATCTCGTCATCATCGAGGGCGACCCCAGCCGGCCAATCTTCCCCGCTCGTAAGGACGCTGATCGTCGTCGTACCAATTCCTACGGTGGCCTTCCCCATGGCGATGTCAAACTCTAGGAGGAGGTCATAGGGACCACCGAGGTCTTGTGTCTCCCCACGTATCGTCAGAGTTAGGGAGCCGGCTTCCACTGGTACGGTCGTCTGGAAATTGCCCCCGGTGCCACCGGACTTGACGAAGGGCATGGAATCGAGTTGCCCTCTGGTATCGGTTGGTCCGCTGGTTCCTACGGTCAGGAGCCCAGGAGTGGTGATGGCCAGGGCACGTGTCTGTGCAATGTTCGGGCGGAGTCTTCCCCCGGTTGCGTCCGTGTGGGACGTGCTGAGGACGCCACGAAATGCAACATCTAAAGGCAGCGGCGCCGTGGCCGCTTGTGCTGGGGGACCCGTGTTCTCTGGCGCAACGACCACAATATAGGTCTGGTCATTTAACGAAACCGGCGCCCGCAGTCGGAATCCCATATGATGAGACCCGGCGCCTTCCATTTCTAAATCGTCCGCCGCCAGTTCTAAATCCGTTTTCGCTTCTCCCAAAGCGACGGCAGCATCCGACAGGGTATTAAGAACTCCACCAACACCATTAACACCATCGAGTGCCTTAAGGGCAGCGGCCAATTCGTCAGCATCACCCAAACTCGTGGAAGGAAGCGGATTCGTATTGTAAGTCGTTTGGGCTGCAATTTCCGCCTCGAAAGCGTCTGTCTCGGCACTGAGAGCCTCTCCGGCTTGGGTGCTCGCCGCAGGAAACTTGTTCAAGGCGTCCTTGGCGGCCCCGAGGGCCTTCTTTGCGTTTTTCAGATCAGTCACGGCGGCATTTAAGGCCGTGCGCGCCGTTCTCAAGGCACTCCGAACCGCTACTAAATCAGTCCGATCAAGGGGCGTGGTCGTATCGGGGTCGTCATCAACATCGTCTGGCGCCGCCGCTGCGGCCACGGCCGTTGCTTGGTCCTTTTCCGCTTGGACGGCCGCATCTCGGGCGCTTTTTGCCGCATCATACGCCCGATCATGCTCTGTATATGAGGTCACCGAACGGGCAAGTTCTCTACTGTCCCGCTCCCGACACAGCACCGCGTCCGTCGGGGTGGTCTTGTTATTAGCGGCCACCCGCAATTCCCCGACTGCCAAGGCAGGTACGGTGACTTTCGCATAGTGGAATCGGACATCCCCTCTCCTCGTCGGCCCCTCCCCTCGTTTGGTCGTGAGGGACGGATTAGGGCCTTCCTGCGTCGCATTACCCGAAACCTCGGTCGCGCTTACACCTGCAACCTCACCTTCTGCAAAAAACGTATCTTCCGGAAGATTGCTACAACTCAGACGCGGCAAGGCCGCTCCTTTGTCATGAGCCAGAACCGGAGGGCTCCCCACGCTACCTATCCCCACCAATCCTCCGAGCACCCCAAGCCCAATGAGCTGCCTATACCACTTCATGCTGTCCTCCTCTCGCGTCCGTTTTGTTTGCCATGCCCTGCCTTGCCTGGCCCTGCTTCGCCATGCCATGCCCTGCCGTCGCCTTGCCTCGCCCCGCCCCGCCCAGAACCGTTGACTGGTGCAATACTCACCAGCGCAAACCGGCCAAAATCTCCGGACTTCTCCGGCCGCCAATCCCCGAGCCCGATGCGGCGCCCCGCGATCGAGAGCCACTGCTCCAGTTGCGTGACGTCCACGAGTTCGTCATCGGCCTCCACCACAAACGTCACGCCCCACTCGTCAAACTTGGCGCGCGTGCGCGGAATGCGGTTGCGTTGAATGACCACGTTTGTGGTGAACTGGACGGACTTTCCCAACTCCTCTACCGTGGTCCCGAGGGTGCGGTCGTAGTTGAAGGTCTCGACTTCCTCGACCAATAGCCCCTCGCGCACCTGCGGCCCCTGCTTGAGCTTGCGGGCCGCCGTCTCGATACAGGACCGGAGCGCCGTGGCGGGAATGGTCGGAGAGCCGCTCTCATCGAGCCACAGGCTCGTCTGACACTCCAACTCTTGCAGCCGCTCGTCGTCATGAATGGTGCGATCACGGCCACGCCGCTTGGCAATCTCGCCCTTTTCCTTGTTGGCCGGGGAGCGTTTGTCGAGGCCCGCTTGACTATTGTGCATAATCAGCGGTCGCCGGCCGTCCAGACATATCCGGTAACGCTGCATCATCTGCGTCTCCTCTTCACGTCGAGAGTCCCGGCGGGGTGCCGGGCCGTGTCAACTGCACAACCGTGAGGTAGTGTCTCACTTTGAAACTTCTGACCAGAAAAAACGGGGCAGTCCGCCCTCTCCCCAGCTCCCTCTCAGGCATCGTGTTCTCCTCTCGGCTTCGAGCCCACGCGTTCGTCCGCTGATGACGAATGTTTATGTCCTCTTTTACAATGTTCGATAGATATAGTTTTACTCATAAATCACGTCTGACAGACGCTATACTATTACTGAAAAAGATAGATTGTCAATAAACTATACCCATCAGACTGTTCGCCTAACAGAGTGGTCCATCCACACTGGTCTTGAACCGCGAGGCGGGTATGAATGACCAAGAGCTGTTAGGGGGTGTCGTCAGTTAAGGAGGATCACCGAAGCGGCGAGGTAAATGGCGCCGCTGATGGGCATGAGCCTTTCCGGCTACCGGAAATGGGAGCGGGGGACACGACGAGTCAGCGGCCCGGCCGCAACTCTGCTGCGTGTACTCGAAAAGGAGCCGGAGGCGGTCAAGTGAGCCTTGCTTGACTCATAGGGACGGCTGACCGGGACCATCTGACACAAAACCGGGATATAACTTCTCATTGTGAGAAGAGGCCGTAATAGCTATTACAGCCCTCATGAAAGAGATTACCGCCAGGGACGCCAAGAGTCGCTTCGGCTATTTGCTGGATGCCGTGCAGAGTGCGCCCGTGCGTGTGACCAAGAAAGGCCGGGTGGTCGGCGTGATGATGTCGGTGCAGCACTATGAGCGACTTCGCGGCGCTGCCTGGGAACGTCTAACGATGATGATGGACGCTTTAGGTAAAGAGGCCTCTACAAACGGCTTGACGGAAGCCAGACTCAAGACGCTTCTCGCGGATGAAAGCTAAGCGCGTCCCTCCCGACACCAATCAGCCCACAATACGCACCTCGTGTCCGCTGCATACGCCTGTAAGGTCATTGTCCCACCAGGCACTACGGTCTATTGTAACTGCAATAGTTCACCTTGAGGGACATCATGCACGAGGTTCAATTACGCGACGCAAAGGCTAGACTCTCAGCGCTGGTAGAAGGCGCGGCCCATGGAGAGACGACGATCATCACTCGCTACGGCAAACCTCGGGCCGTCATCCTTGGGATCGATGAGTGGAATCGTCTCTGCCAAGTACCGTCCTTTGGTCGGTTGCTGCTCTCTGCACCACTGGAGGACGGTGACCTGCCGCCACGTGACATGAGTCCGTCACGGGACGCTGCACTCTCATATTACTGAGGTCCATCAGTCCACAATACGCACCTCGTGCCCGCTGCATACCAGCATGGGTTCAACCAGTTCGCCGAAACCGTCCGGCTCATACCCCTGGATATCGGCGAATGTGGCGTTGGGGTGATCGATACAGATTTGCGCCACACCGTCGTAGGCGCGCTCTCGCTTAGCATCGTCCAGGTCAACCAGGTCCACGGAATAACGCACCGCGGCGGGCGTATTATTGATGGCCGCGACAACGTTCGGCACATGGACGTTCAGCCAGTAGTCGTCCAGGTGGGCGCGCTCAATGCCCTGGCGTCGCTTGATAAAGAAGACGAGCTTGGTGGTGTCGCGCGTCGTTGGCCCGTCAACGTTGAGATGCTCGGTCACAAACAGATTGCAGCCCGGCTGGATGGTGGCATAGGTGCTGAATTTGTCAGCGTCGATATTGGGCGGGGCCTGCCGGCCGATCGTAGTCTCAAAATGTTCTCTGTCCCGGAACCACAACTCGGCCATACCGTCCGGCGGACGGCTGTCCGCATCGGCACCGTCCGAGGGCGGATCAAAGAAGGTGATGCGATAGCGTTCCGGATTGACCAGCGAAACAACGTGCGGGGCGTGCACATGCTCCCAGACGTGGACCAACTCGTCATGCGAAACATGCTCCAGACGTCGAACAGCGCCCATAAACTTTAACATGGTTTCCTCCTTAGAAGCGTGCCTGGGGTACGGGCAGCCCAGGGACATCCGAGCGCGCCCGAAAGACGCTGCCCTTAAGCTCGCGTTGATCGTTGTTGGCGGTGACCACGTACAGGTCCGACATGTCGGGCCCGCCAAAGGCCACGCTGGTGACCGTTTTAGCCGGTACCTTAATGCGTTGATCGACCGTGCCGTCTGGCTTGAAGCGTACGATTTCACCCCGCCCGGCCACCGTGGCGACCCACACTCCGCCTTCGACATCAACGGTCATGCCGTCGGGCATGCCCTCGGGGAGCTGCGCGAACAGTTGCCGGTCACTGACCGTGCGGTCGGCCCGCACCTCATAGGCCCAGACAGCCTTGGTGGTGGAGTCACAGTGGTAGAGCAGCTTGCGGTCCGGGCTGAAGCCCAGGCCGTTGGTTACCTCGACCCCCTCCCAGAGGTGCGTCACCTGGCCCGGCGGGTCGATGCGGAAGAGCGAGCCCGGCGGCGGTGTGCTCTTGAAATCGAAGGTATGAATATCGCAACCAAACGAACCGACCCAGATACTTCCCTGGTCATCCATGGTCAGGTCGTTCAGGCCGAGTAGCGGCTTCTCTTCCCATTCGGCGAAGATGTCCCGCAGCTCACCGGACTGCTCATCCCAGTGCGCCAGAGACAGGCCCGTCACCAGGATGCCACCGCTCGCGTTCAGGGCGATGCCGCCAACAAACTTCCGGTCCGCTATTAGGGTCTCAATCGCACCGTCGGGGCCGCGCCGGAAGACTCCGCCGCCCCGCACATCGCTGTAATAGAGCCGGTTCTGTTCATCGGTCCTTGGCCCTTCAATCAGTCCGTAGCCGGTGGCCAGGGTTTCGAATTCCATACGCTCCCTCCTTCTGTGTAGCCGCTCACGTGAATATCAATGATGGGGCGAGGGTAATCGCTCCGGGGACGGAAGACAATGGCTCTGTCGGCCACAGACAAAGCCGCCGACTTTGTATAAGGTGCGCCTCTACATCTGTCATCACGACACTATCCGATGCGGCAAAAAGAATTTCCCTTTTATTATGGTTGGGCGGTCGTGGCCGTGGCCTTTATCACGCTGGCCATTGGCGTGAACACACGCACGACCTTCTCCCTGCTCTTTCCGCCCATTCTGGAGGAATTCGGTTGGGACCGGGGCAGTACGGCGGCGGCCTTTTCTTGCGGTTTTCTGGCGGCAACCGTGTACGCGCCCATGGTTGGCATGCTCATGGATCGCTGGGGGCCGCGCCTAGTTATCCCGCTGGGTGCGGTGCTGGTCAGTAGCGGTATGGTGGCGATTACCCTGGTTTCTCAACCGTGGCACCTGTATCTCACCTTCGGCATTTTGGTTGGCGGCGCGAGTACCTCTATCAGCTATCTCGGCCACTCCCTGTTTTTACCCTACTGGTTTGTACGTCGTCGCGGGCTGGCCCTGGGGATTGCCTTTTCCGGGGTGGGTGTCGGTTCCATCCTGCTCTTTCCGTGGATCCAGAGCATTATTGACCAGGCCGGCTGGCGTGAGGCGTGTTGGGTGGTGGCTGGGACCCTGATAGTGATCGTGTTTCCGTTGAACGTGATCCTGCAACGCCGGCGGCCCGAGGACCTCGGCTTAGCACCCGACGGAGATCGCGCCCCACCCGCCGCTCACGGTGCGCAGCGCCCGGCTGACAATGTCGTGGACCATGCCTGGGCCGCGATCGACTGGACCCTGGCCCGCGCCATACGCACCTCCCGTTTCTGGTGGTTGGGCGCCGCTTTCTTTAGCAGTCTGTACGCCTGGTACGCCATCCAGGTGCATCAAACCAAATACCTGACCGATAGCGGCTTTTCATCCGAGGCGGCGGCCTTTGCCCTGGGCTTGGTTGGGCTGACCTCCTGTGGCGGTCAGATTGGGCTGGGCCTACTCTCCGACCGGATCGGACGTGAATGGGTCTGGACTATCAGCATGATGGGTTTTGTCCTGTGCTACGTCATCCTGCTCGGCATGCCCGAGCAACCGAGTCTTGTGCTGTTGTACGCCATGGTCGCGGCCCAGGGCGTGTTGGGCTACGGTACGGTCTCGGTGTTCGGCGCCATTCCGGCCGAAATCTTTCAGGGCAAACAGTACGGCCGCATCTACGGCACGCTGACCATTGCCGGCAGTCTGGGCGGCGGGACCGGGCCCTGGGTGACCGGCCTGCTCTTCGACCGCACCGGCAGTTATACGGTCGCCTTCTGGATTGCGTTGGCGTTTGCCTTTATCTCCATTGGCAGCATGTGGATGGCCGGTCCGCGCAAGGTGCGTGTGGTGGCCGGTCAGGTGAAGCGTCTGGCCGCACGGCGGGCTCTGGCGGAATAGAAAAAGCCGGTCCTAGGGGGAGCAGGCTCTCCCGGATTTATCTTGATTCTCCAGATATAATCAGTCGCTTTCCGTTTCTGTGAGTCTTTGCTGGACGTGTTTCAGTAAGTCTTCGACGCGTTGTAGTGCCGACACACGGTCCAGCGCCTCTGGGCCTGGGTCAACGTCGTATCGGAATTGTACGGCATACGGAACAAACTCAACTAAATCGCGAAAACGAGCCGAGTCGGACGCCCGCTTTTGTAGAAGGTCCAACAACAAATCGAGATCGTGGGTTAGGGGGTAAACCTCGTCCAGGAGGGCAAGCCACGCTTTGAGCAGTTTCTCGGCGGCCTGCTGTACGTGGAAACCAAAGATTTCATCAGCGAAGACATCAGCGTCGTGCATACCCCGCAACGCCGATATATCTCGTTCCGCCGCTCCAATAAGAGTACGAGTCTCTTTAAGGTCGCTCATACAGCACCCGTCCCTCGCGCAGTGCCCGCGCCAGAACGTGATTCAGTGAGTCGCGCCAGTATTCGACCTCATCACGGCTGTACACCAAAATATCCTTTGTAACGCCGAGGCCCGATACGGCTCTCCATAGGCGGACAGCCTCTTGGCGGCGGCTCCTACCGTTGCCGAATGGGGTGGACTCGATCACGAGCAAGTCCACATCCGAGTCGTCGCGCGCGTCGCCTCGCGCCCGCGAGCCGAACAGAATGACTTGCTCGGGATCAACTTCAGCCACAATGGCCCGCACCATGTCGTTTAGAAGCGAGTCCGTCACCTGTGGGGTATATCTTTCCCTTCTCGTTTCCATGGCGGTTTCACACCGTGCGGCACAAGGGTTCGTGTGTGGCTCCTCATGCATCTTACCGTTTCTGGCCAGCCTCTAAAATAAGAGCGGGCTTCACCGGCTCAACGCTCCACCGTTATTTTGAATCGTAAACCCGCCGTCAACAACCAGCGTGGCTCCATTGATATATGACGCGGCCGGGAGGACAAGACTCAGGGTTGCGTGGGCGACTTCTTCCGGGTCGCCGTAACGCTTGAGCGGCACGCGCCGGCGGGCAAAGATGTCTTTTGCCTTGTCCGGGATGGCGGCGGTCAGGCCGGTATGGATCGCGCCCGGACAAATGCAGTTGACGGTGACGCCCTGGGAGGCCAGTTCCACCGCCAGCGCCCTGGTGAGACCCATAACGCCGTGCTTCGCCGCAGTATAGGGGCTGGCAAAGGCGCTGCCGCCGACCGCTTCGGTCGATGCAATGTTGACAATTCGTCCGGCCTCGCTTTTCGCGAGATGCGGCAGGGCTGCGCGAATGAGACGCTGGTGGGCCGTCAGATTCACACTGAAACAGCGCTCCCAGACCTCTTCGTATCGGCTGCTCTGAATACGGGCGGAGGCATCGATACCGGCATTATTGACCAGAATATCGAGCCCGCCGAAATGTTCGACGATCCGGGTCAGCGTTGGTTCGATCTCCACAGCGTTGGCGAGGTCCAGGGTCCACCCCGTGGCCGTCCCGCCAGCTTGGGTAATCTCCTCGACGACTCGGGTAACGTCTTCCGCATCTCTGTCCAGAACGGCAACCTGAGCCTCTTCGTCAGCAAAGAGGTGGGCGGTTGCCCGTCCCATGCCGCTGGCGGCCCCGGTCACCAGCGCAATTTTTCCTTTGATTGAGCGACTCAGCTTGCTCAGGCGTGGCATGTTTTGTGGCTCCTTTTTTTCCTCGCATTCGTCCCGTCCATATTTACCTGTGGCCGGACCGATACAAAAGGCTCCAGCGGCGTCGGATTCCGTCGCGCGCATCCCCCTCTTGTCTTGCTCTTCGGTCTCATCCCGAGTACACATGCCAGCGAGGAGGGGAGTGATGAAATATCGAGCCATGGCATTGCCGGTGAGTATATTCCTGGTAACCGTCCTCATGCTGCAACGTCCAAGCGTCGCTCGTGCGGCAGACCCCCTCCCCCAGCTCACGGCGGCGACGCTGGAGCAGTGGATGGCCAGCCTCTCGAATTGGGGACGCTGGGGAGAGGACGATCAGCTCGGCACGCTCAATCTGATTACCTCCGAGAAACGGCGTCAGGCCGCCACGTTGGTAACCGAGGGCGTCTCGGTTTCTCTGGCCTTTGACCTGGCGAAAGAGGCCAGCATCAATAATGAGTTCCCGCTTGAGCATAGCCTCCTGGTGCATGATGACGACGGCAACGTCTTTGCCGAGGATATCTATACGATCCGGTATCACGGCTTTGCCCATTCGCATGTGGATGCGCTGTGTCATATCTTCCATCAGGGCAAGATGTACAATGGCTTCCCGCGTTCGGCGGTCAAACCTTCAGGCTCGGAGCAACTCGGCGTACAGACCATGCACCAAGGGATTTTCACCCGCGGTATCCTGGTGGATATCCCCTGGTTAAAGGAGCTGCCCTATCTCGAACCGAGCACCGCAGTCCGCGTCGAAGACCTGGAAGCCTGGGAGCAAAAGACCGGCATACAGATCGAGAGCGGCGATGTACTGCTGGTCCGCACCGGGCTGTACAAACGATACCAGGAGGTCGGCTCTTGGGATCTCACCCAGGGGGCCGCAGGCCTGCACGTTGCGGTCGTCCCTTGGCTCAAGGCGCGCGATGTGGCAACGGTTGGCTCCGATAGTACAAATGAAGTCTTCCCCTCAGGGATCGAAGGGATGCCGTTTCCGATTCACCGGTTGGCCGTGGTCGCCCTGGGCATGCCGCTGTTGGATAATCTGAACCTCGAGGACTTGGCCCGCGAAGCGCAGGCACGAAAGCGCTGGACCTTCCTCTTTGTGGCCGCGCCCCTGCGGGTCCAAGGCGGAACGGGCTCGCCGCTCAATCCGCTGGCGGTGTTTTAGGCTGATGATGCAAGGTCGCGGAGGTCCATTGTGTTGAGCGTCGAAGCAATACGGAGCGCCCTGGCCGCTCGTCAGCCCGCGCCCGGTCGTCTCAATGCCGACCGCAGTTGCGCCGCGGTCGCCATGATACTCACGGGGCCGGAGGATGATCCCGAGCTGTGCGTGATCCGGCGGGCTGAAAGATCAGGCGATCCGTGGTCGAGCCATATGGCCTTTCCGGGCGGGCGCTTTTCTCCTGAGGATGCCGACCTTCACGTCACGGCCGAGCGCGAAACGCACGAAGAAGTTGGCCTGCACCTGGACCCGGCCCACCGTCTGGGGTCACTCGCCCCACTCTCCATCTGGCTAAGCGGACGGGAACAGCCCCTAACCCTGTTTCCTGCGGTCTATTATCTGGGACCGACCATCCCGACATTGACGCTGAATCACGAAGTTGCTGCGGCCTACTGGATGCCGCTGGCGCATCCCTGGGAGGCCGGTAACGCCACTCACCTCAAACTGTCTGCGGACGGCAAGACGCTCTACTATCCGGCGATTCGTTTTCAGGACCAAGTGATCTGGGGTATCACCTTACGCGTCCTGACCCTGTTCTCCGACGTGCTGGGCCGCCCCTTGCCGCATTTGGAAGAAATTCCGGGACTCGGGCACTAGCCCGTCCATGTCAAAGGAGGGAAGCATGGAAATTGTTGGTTATGCCGATCAGTTCAGTGTTGCGCCGGGGGAGACCGTTCGATTTCATGTGAGCTGCATGCAGCCCAGCTATCAGGCGGACATCGTGCGCTTAATCCATGGCGACCCCAACCCAAAGGGCCCGGGCTTCAAAGAGGAACTCGTTGCAACACCGGTCAGCGGCGAGTATCCGGGCCGTCGCCAGGATATCCATACCGGCTCCCACATTATCGTGCCCGACGTGCCGTTGCTGGGTCTACACGACGGCTTCACCCTGCACGCCTGGATATATCCCACAACACCGCAAAAAGGTGTGCAGGGCATCCTCACCAAGTGGTCCGAGGCGGAAGGCGGCTATGGTCTGGTGCTCGACGAGGGCGGTGTCTTGGCCGTGTGGCTGACTGACCCGGCAGGGCGCACCGAGCAGGTACGGATCAATACCCCGCTCCGCTCCGTGGACTGGTATTTTGTGGCGGCCACGTTTGACACTCGCAGCGGCCTGGTCGCCGTGTATCAAGAGCCGCTGCGTACGTGGCCACAGGACCAGACCCGGGCGACCGTAACGGCCACGACCCAGCTCCAGGCCACTCCCACGACTCCGGTCGATTGCGTGATGGCCGGCCTGTGGCAGACGGACGAGGACGGCGAGTCCCGCGTTGGCCGTCATTTTAACGGCAAGATCGACCGCCCTGGGGTGTTCCGGCGAGCCCTGAGTCGGGACGAGTTGCTCTCGCTCCAGCGCGGAGCCTCGCCGCTGGCCTTTGGCGACGATCTCGTCGCGGCCTGGGATTTTTCGGCCGAGGTTGCCTCCGACACCGTCATCGACTCCTCGCCCCACGGTTTACACGGCCGAGCAATCAACATGCCCGCCCGGGCCATGACCGGTTATAACTGGAGTGGTGCGGAGACGGATTTCCGCAATACTCCACACGAGTACGGCGCGATTCATTTTCATGACGACGACCTTGAGGACGCCGGCTGGCAGGCCGATTTTAGCTGGACGCTGCCGACCGAGTGTCAAAGCGGGGTGTATGCCGCACGCCTGCGAACCGAGGGCGGCGAAGACCACATTCCGTTTTTCATCCGTCCACCACGGGGCCGGGCCACCGCGGACATTGCCTTCCTGGCCCCGACCAACAGTTATCTGGCCTACGCCAACGAGCAGCTCACCACCCTGCCGCCGGCACTGTTTCCCAATCGAAAGCAGGGCGAGCTTGCGCCGGACGACCACTACATCAGAGAGAACCGCTTGCTGAGCCTGTACGACAGTCATGCCGACGGTAGCGGAGTGTGTTATTCCAGCCGGCTGCGGCCCATCATCAATATGCGCCCGCGCTACCACATGCGGGCGCTCAACTGCCCGCACCAGTTGCCCGCCGACTTGCACCTGATCGACTGGCTCGAAGCCAAGGGCCACGCCTATGACGTGATTACCGATGAAGACCTGCACGCCGAGGGCCTGGACCTGCTCGCCCCGTATAAGGTCATCATCACCGGCAGCCACCCCGAGTACTGGTCCGGGCCGATGCTGGACGCTTTGGAAACCTATCTGAACACCGGCGGACGGATGATGTATTTGGGCGGCAACGGTTTTTACTGGATTACCTCGTTTGCTCCCGGACGCCCCCACGTGGTTGAGGTTCGACGCCGGGTCGGCACCCGGAGCTGGCATGCCAAGCCCGGCGAATACCACCACAGCACCACCGGCGAACCCGGCGGCCTCTGGCGGGACCGGGGCAGAACACCTCAGCGCCTGGTCGGTGTTGGCTTTACCACCCAGGGCTTTGATAACAGCGCCCCATACGAGCGTAAGTCCGACAGCTTCGACCCTCGTGCGGCGTTTATTTTTGAGGGGATTGGAGACGAAGAAGCCATTGGCGACTTCGAGTCCCTGGTCCTCAACTACGGAGCGGCCGGTTTCGAGTTGGACCGCGCCGAGCGTTCCCTGGGGACACCCGCCCACGCCCTGGTGTTAGCCTCCTCTTCCGGCCATTCGGATTCCTATCAGCATGTGATTGAAGAGGTCTTACTGAGCGATTCGCAACAGGGCGGCACCGTCAATCCCAAGGTCCGGGCCGATATGGTGTATTTCGAGTATCCCCAGGGCGGCGCGATTTTTTCGGCCAGCTCTATCGCCTGGGATGGAGCCTTGTCTCACAACCATTATGAGAACACCGTGTCACGCATCACCGACAACGTCCTGCGTCGCTTCGCCGCCGAGGGACCGCTGAGCGAGTGATGCGGGTGGGGCATGGGGACAACGCTTGCGGTTGCCCCGGTTGCAACTGCATGGTCTACTTGCACCCGAGTGTATGGATTTTGCACGTGCTCAAGCTTCTCTTAGAGCCGCCGAGCTTTGTCTGGAACAAGGCCTTTTCGATAGTGTCGCTAATCGCGCTTATTTTGCCGCGTTTCAGGCCGCCATCTGTGCTCTTGAGAGCCAAGGAATAAGCCGAAAAGAATGGAGCCACAAAGGCGTACATTCCGATTTCGTCCAACGTTTTGTTCGGCGGCGAAAGCTTGTACCGGCAAGCTTTGCCAGTGCACTTCCAACTCTAATGCACCTACGCCATATTGGGGATTATGAACAAATAGGAGTAAGTCAACGATCAGCCGAGCGCGCGGTTCGCCTAGCACGGGAATTTGTACAACTTCTCGCCAAGGAGATACTTCATGCCTAAGGGGAAAAGCTCAAATCACCAAGCGCTTCTTGAAGCCAAGCTGTCCGAACTCACCGCGTTGATCAAAGAGCTTTCGCCAGACGCGCGAGTAGAGATCGCTGCTGAGCGTTATGAGGACGAAGACGCAGGTCTTGATGTCTATGTCCCACCGGATTTCCAAGCCGCAGCAATCTCTGATCTTGAACAATCCTTAGGCGAGCGCTGCAACGACATTCTCCTTGACACTGGACTGTTTATTATCGGTGCCGTTCGAGACTGAGTCTTCGCGCTGGCTCTCAATCCGCCGCTTCGCCATGGCCGATGGGACGCTGATGCTGACACGTGGCACCTTAAACAGCGATGCGTAGTGGCAGCGTTTATACTTCTCTCCCGACCCACACCAGAAGGGATCGTTACGGCCGAGTCTTTCCCGTCTTTGGCGAGGCATCCATCGCTTCTTTCGGATGGTGGCCATCGGCAGGGTGGTCGAGCAGGCTTTTCGTTGGAGGGTAGTCAGAGCTTGATCGAATGCCGTTCCACGTAGCTGAGCGCCGCACGGGCGAGAAAGCCCGAGCGCGTTTCTCCTTCGCGGGCGGCAGCTTCGTCCACGATCGCCAGCACACGCGCCGGTATGGTGATATTGACTCGTTTGGCTTTGCTCGACAGCTTCGAGATATCAACCGACACGAGTGCCCAGGTTCCGCCTCTGAAT
The DNA here is from genome assembly GCA_965243855.1 of uncultured Binatia bacterium (SeqCode). GTDB lineage: Bacteria > Desulfobacterota > Binatia > Bin18 > Bin18 > Bin18. The sequence continues at coordinate 3,331,337 of CBDEWE010000003.1, forward strand.
TCCTTGTTGGTGCGGTGGGCTTCCAACGGTGCTTGCTCGGGAATCGTTTCCCCGTCCATCAACAGCCCTTCAAGATGGCAAGTAATGGCTTCGTGCGTCGAGTCAATGGCCTCGTCCAGGGTGTCGCCAGCCGAAAAGCAGCCTGGTAGATCGGGCACGGTGACACCGTAGCCGCTATTACGGTCTTTATGGATGACGATTGGAAAACGCATCAGCGATCCTCCCTGCATTTGTATTACACATTTGAGGGAAGAAAGAGAGAAGCAGCACTCGAGCAGAGCAGACTGTCCTCAAGATTGACAGCCGACGCGTTAGCAGGATAAGGGCTTGCAGATAGGGCTGTGCTCAAAGGGGGGAATATGGAGCAGGGTGTCCACAACGACCAGACAGCCGAGCCGGTGCTCGCCTTTACCGCCAAAGCGGTCGAGATGATCAGGCACGCCATGCGACTGAAGGGCCTACGGGACGGCGGTATTCGGATGACGGTCGCGGGCGGCGGCTGTAAAGGCTTCCAGTACAGCCTGAACCTTGAGCGGACTGCGCAAGCGGACGATACGGTGGTCGTGCAGGACGGGATCAAAGCCTTCCTCGACCCGAACAGTGCCCAACATCTCCAGGGAACACGGCTGGATTATATCACTAATCGTCAGGGTACCGGATTTCATTTTTTCGGGATGGAGTCATCCCGGACCATTGGCTGCCGCTCTACGGTTCTGCTGCGGTGGTGCATCGAAAACAACACCCGGACCGAGGGCTGCATCCAGTGCGCTAAGCGCCCGCTGATGGACATAGACCTGGAGGCGGCGACACAGTTTGTGGATAGCCGGCAGAGCATCTCCCATCCTGGCCTGCGCCCGATGCAGCTGTGTGAAAAATGCCACTATGTCATCTGTCAGTGTGACAAAGAGTAAACCGCTCTGCGGGCTCCCTCAGTGACTGAAGTATGGTAAGCAGCCCGTCTCTTCCAAGAGCGGGCCAATCTGATTCAGACTGTCAGCATTCAGCGCGTCAAATCGCTGCCGCAGCGCGGCAAGACATTTTCTCTGATAGCCGAAGGGCGCTTGGGCATACGTCTGGCCGAGCAGAGTGACTTCAACCTTCTCGTCGCCTCTTTCTATCGCCGCCGCATTGGCAACGAGAAACGGCAGATACGTTTCTGCCGCCAGGCGCAGCAGCCCGACTGTTGCCTCGGGCAGCGCGACGTGCTCGGGATACCACTCACCCTCCAGACCGGAGGCCTCGTCGAGTTGGCGCGTCCAACTCTCGGTGCGTTGGGCCCGCTCGCGCATGATCGCCAGGGGCGTCGGATCGGTGGCCAGTGTTTTGAGCTGTCCAAACAGGCCGAAGTCGGCAATGGACGGGCGGCTGCCAAAGAGGTGGTCATGGAGGCCGACGTGGGTTTCGAGTAAGTCCAGGGTACGGGTGTAGCTTGCCTCGATAATGGGGGCGTTTTGCGGGGTGCAGCCTACGAGCGGCATGCGTTCGATCTGGCGCTTGGCAAAATGCTCTGCCGCCGCGGCGCGCGCGTCTCCTTTTTGATCGGGGAAGAAGTCGTCGGCAATCCAGAACGAGGCGTACTGAATGTCCGCGTCATAGGCCCAGCGGTAATGAAACATGGCTTTGGTCAGCCACTCGTCGGCAAAGTCTTCAATGAGATGGGCGAGGAAGGCCCGGCCGGGCGAGTCAGGGATGACAGACCGCTGGTCAGGATGGCGCTGCTCCAACTCCTCGATAATCGGCGTTGAATCCACCCGCCACTTCGTCTCGCCCGGAAAACGGATCATGGGCATGAGGAGAGGCCTCACCTCCGTGAACTCCTCCATATTCCGTTCGGTCCGTAGAATCCAGTCAAAGGGTAAGCGCCGGTAGCGCATGACCGCGCGGAGTTTCATGGAATAGGGCGAGCCGTTCTGGCCGACAACGACGTAGCGGGTACCGGAATCCATTCTCCCTACCTTCACCACGGCTAGATTTGGAGCCCCGGCCACTTCGAGAATTCCGTATAGGTCCAATCTGTGGCGATTTTCCCGTCGCGGCAGGTGAGCACGGCGCAGAAGGGCAGTTGCCAATTCTCACCCTGGTCCGGGTCGAGCAGCACGGCCTCAACCACGACAACGTCTCCGGTTGCGTGCTTGCGGTCAACGCGCATCTTTCGTTGTGGCGCGGCCTGGAGGACCTGCCGTTCAATTTGGATGAGCTGTTCGTGCCCGCGAATAAAACCCCCATTCACTTCGCAGTCAGGAGTGTAGACTTCAAAGACAAAGCGTTCGATGTCGTTGTTGTACATATCCTCATACGCTTGGGCGACCGCGAGACTGCGTTCTTCCTGTGTCATCATGTCCTCCTTTGGAATGCCGACAATTTGAGGATGCAAACGACCATTTGTCAAGAACAGCAACCTCCCTTCGGTCTCCTTTGCTCAGGGAAGGCCAGTTGTGATATGGGTAGGTCGCCTGCGTGGCTGCTCAGGCGGTCACGGAACAAATCTGGGAAGGGGAAAGTATGGGCGTATTATCTGGATATAAAGTTGTTGAATTTGCGGGCATCGGCCCTGCTCCAATGTGTGCGATGCTGCTCTCGGACATGGGGGCGGATGTGCTGCGTATAGACCGGGCCGAAGACGCCGATCTCGGCGTGCAGACCGAGGCCAAGTTTAACCTGCTGGGCCGCGGGCGCCGCTCGGTGGCGATTGACCTCAAGAAGCAGGAAGGCACAGAGGCGGCACTCAAGCTGATCGAGCAGGCCGATGCGCTCATCGAAGGCTTCCGGCCCGGGGTGATGGAACGGCTGGGGCTCAGCCCCGAGGCGTGTCTGGCCCGCAACCCCCGTCTGGTCTTTGGGCGTATGACCGGCTGGGGCCAGGAGGGACCGTTGGCCAACGCGGTTGGCCATGACATTAACTATATTGCCCTGATTGGGGCGCTCCATTCGATTGGGCGTAAAGGCGAAGCGCCGCTTCCGCCCCTGAATCTGGTTGGCGACTTTGGCGGCGGTGGAGTGTTCCTGGCGCTGGGCGTGGTCAGCGCCCTGCTCGAAACCCAGAAGTCGGGTAAAGGACAGGTCATTGACGTGGCCATGATCGATGGCGCGGCTTCGCTGATGGCCGGTATCTACGGTCTGCGCGCGGCCGGCAAGTGGACGGACAACCGAGGAGAAAACATTCTGGACACGGGCGCGCATTACTACAATGTGTACGAGACCAGTGACGGTCAGTATCTCTCCGTCGGTTCGATTGAAGCCAAGTTCTATGCGGAACTGCTGCGTTTGACCGGACTGGAGCGGGAAGAGTTGCCCCACCAGAACGACCGGGCCGAGTGGCCGGCGCTGACCGAGAAACTGGCCGCGATTTTCAAGACCAAGACCCTGACGGAGTGGAACGAACTCCTGGAGGGCAGCGACATCTGCTACGCGCCGGTTCTCAATATGGCCGACGCGCCCAACCATCCGCACAACCAGGAGCGTGGCACGTTTGTCGAGGTCGAGGGAGTCCCGCAGCCAGCTCCGGCTCCACGTTTCAGCCGCACCCCGAGCGCCATCCAGCGCCCGCCCGCCAGCCCGGGCGAGCACACGGAAGAGGCCCTGCGCGATTGGGGCTTTGACACTGGGGAGCTTGAGCAGTTGCGAGGAAGCGGCGCGATCGGCGTTCGGACCGCGGCGAAATAATCCCGGTAGCTATACGAACGGTGCTGGGCAGTTCCGCGCTCAGCAAGTAAAAATGTCCTTTCAATATCACCCCGTGCAAAATCCCCTCCTCGGAGGGGTGGCCGCAGGCCGGGGTGGGCTCTCCCCTCTTCCACTCTGAAACGGAGCCGACACGATGCAACTCGGCATGATTGGTCTAGGCCGGATGGGTGGCAATATGGTCCGCCGCCTCATGCGCGACGGACATGCGTGTGTGGTGTTTGATCTGAATGCCCAGACGGTCAAACAGTGTGAGCGGGACGGGGCGACCGGAGCTGCTTCCCTCGATGATCTGATCCAAAAGCTCACGGCACCCCGCGCCGTGTGGGTCATGCTGCCGGCGGGCGCGGCAACGGATGAGACGGTAGCCGCCCTGGCTGAAAGAGTGGACGCGGATGACATCATCATTGATGGCGGAAACTCGCATTTTAAGGACGATATTCGACGGGCCAAAGCCCTCAAACCGAAAGGGTTCCATTACGTGGATGTGGGGACGAGCGGTGGGGTGTGGGGAGTCGAGCGCGGCTATTGTCTGACAATCGGCGGGGAACAAGAACCGGTCCGGCGGCTCGACCCGATTTTCCGCACCCTGGCCCCCGGCAAGGGGGACCTTCCGGAAACACCGGGTCGTAATCAGATGAGCGGCACGGCTGAGGAGGGCTATTTGCACTGCGGCCCGGCCGGAGCCGGACATTTTGTGAAAATGGTCCATAACGGCATCGAGTACGGGCTGATGCAAGCCTATGCCGAAGGCTTTGATATCCTGCGAAGCGCCCACGCCAGCGGACTGGACTATCACTATGAGTTGAATCTTCCGGATATTGCCGAGGTGTGGCGTCGCGGCAGCGTGGTTGGCTCCTGGTTGCTGGATTTGACGGCTATGGCGCTGGCGGAAAGCCCGGAGCTGTCCGAGTTCTCCGGCGAGGTCCAGGATTCGGGCGAGGGCCGCTGGACAATTGCGACGGCCATTGAGGAGGCGGTTCCTGCCGATGTCCTCTCAGCAGCGCTCTATGCACGCTTTCGGTCCCGCCAGGCTCATACCTTTGCCGAGAAAGTCTTATCGGCCATGCGCTTCAAGTTTGGCGGGCACATTGAACCGCCACGGACATGAAGCCTCACGACCGGACTATCCTTGCGGTCAGCCATCCCGCATGAGAGAAAGAGTAAACGTGTCCAGCATCTACATGCTGGTTGGAGGACACATTTACTCTTTAAAACCGTCATGACAACCCATGTCCTGGCCGGTGATATTGGCGGGACCAAGACCAACCTGGCCCTGTACGCGCTTGAGGGAGAGGATAAGCTCCGCCTCGTTCGGGAATCGTCTTTTCCGAGTACGCAGTACGCCGGGCTGGGGGCTGTCATTGCCGACTTTTTTGCGGGGGAAGTTTCCCCCGAGCCCCCTCTTCGCTCCGAGGCGGACGTGATAATAGCGGCCGGTGCGTTTGGTATTGCCGGGCCGGTTCTTGACGGCAGGGTCGAAACGACAAATCTGCCCTGGAAAGTTGACGCTCCCGACATCCGCCGGGCCATAGGCGGCGGCCGGGTCCGGCTCATGAACGATCTTGAGGCAACCGCCTATGGAGCGTTATTCCTGCCCGCGGCTGAAATCCTGACGCTTAATGCGGGCAAACCTCGACACGGCAACTGTGCGGTGATTGCGGCCGGCACCGGCCTGGGGCAGGCGTTTCTGTTTTGGGATGGGCAAGGCTATCGGCCTGTGGCCACGGAAGGCGGCCACGTTGATTTCCCGCCTCGGAACGACACAGAAGTGGCCCTGCTGCACTTCCTCAGCAAGCAGCACAACGGACGGGTGTCCTATGAGCGTGTGCTGTCCGGTCCCGGCCTAGTGAGCATCTTCAATTTTTTATGTCAGGTATTACGGCGGCCTGTGGCCGAGACCCTGCGGGTGCGCCTGCAAACCGAGGACGCGGCCGCGGTCATCGGCGAGGCGGGTGTCACCGGCAGTTGCCGGACCTGTGCGGAAGCGGTGGACATGTTCGTGAGTTTGTACGGGGCTCAAGCCGGCAATCTGGCCTTAACGGTGATGAGTGTTGGCGGGGTGTATATTGGCGGTGGGATCGTGACCAAGCTGCTACCCAAAATGACGGCCGGTGGGTTTATGCGGTCCTTTACGGACAAGGGGCGCTTCAGCCAACTCCTGCAGGATATGCCGGTTCGCATCATTCTGAATCCCAAGGCGGCCCAGGTTGGCGCGGCCCACGCGGCCCGAGCGCTCTTGTAGGGAGAGCGCCCCGCGCACCATCCAGGGACCGGATTACGCCTTGACCGTTCCGGTTTGGGTGGTGTCGTAGCCGTCCAGTTGTTCGACCGCGCGCTTGAAGGCGTCGGAGCGGATGACGGCAACGAGCCGCTGGCCTGTGTCGCCGTTGAAAAAGGCTTTCTGAAAGACGAGGTCGTACTCCTCGCGCTCGATAGGAACAAAGTCGAGCCCCAGGGCTCTGGCGGCTGATTTGACGCCAAGACCGGTATCCATCAGACCGCTGGCGATGGCCACCGCGACCGCCATATGGGTGGTTTCTTCACGCTCGTAGCCCTGGATGCGTTCCGGTTTGATGCGGAGTTTACCCAGCTTATAGTCCAACAGCACGCGGGTGCCCGCTCCAGGCTGGCGATTGATAAAGGTGACGTCCTTGCGCGTCAGGTCTCTGAGATTCTTGATCTTTTTAGGATTGCCTTTGGGAACGATCAGGCCCTGTTCCCGAATGACCAGATTCATCACGACCGACTTGGCGAGCAGCCGCTGTTTTTTGAGGTCGGGCAGATTATAGACGCCGCTGGCGGGGTCGAGCAGGTGGGTGCCAACCATATGGGCCTCGCCCCGTTTCAGGGCGACCAGACCGCCGAGTGAACCGATATTGCTGGCGGATATTTTGAGACCCGGATACTGGGCGCGGAGTTGATCGTCAAGCACGCCGATGGTCAGGTCGTTGCTGCCGGTAAACAGAATCGTATTGGCGATTTCTTCTGCCGGGCGCAGGAGTTCGACCTGCACCTCCGTACCCGCGTTCAACCCTTCGTCCAAGGACGGAATACGCAACACCCCGTCGGCCTTAACCATAGTAGTGATGACCCCGGCACCGCGTCCGATAGGGTTGGCCACGATCGTATCGCCAACCTGACCGAGGTTGACCCGGACAAACTCTTCCAGGCCGAGCCGCGACGGGACCTTGCGGGGCAGGACCGCCCTGATCTTCGCGGGCTCCTCTGCCGGCCGACCGAGATAATGGGCGATCAGCTTGCGCAGGACCTGCTGACAGATCACGACCGCGGAGACCGGATAACCAGGCAGGCCAATGACCGGCGTGCCGTCAAGAACCGCTAGAATTGCGGGCTTGCCGGGCATGACATCAATACCGTGAACCAGGATGTCGCCCAGCGATTCCAAGGCCCGTAGCGTAAAATCGTGCTCACCCGCTGAGGAGCCGGCAATGACGATGACAATATCGTGCCGCTTGACCGCTTTTGCCAGCGCCCGGGTAATGGTTTTGAGATCGTCAACAACTCGGGGCAGCCGTTTGGGCACACCGCCCCACTCTTCGACAAAAGCCCCAGCAACACGGGAGTTGAATTCGATAATCCGGCCCGGCTCGGCCGGGTCGCCGGGTTCGATCAACTCAGAACCGGTTGGAATAATACCGACCGTCGGCGGGGCTATGACCGGAATGGTGGTGTGACCGGCGGCCAGCAGCGCGCCTAGATCGTACGGCCGCAGCTTATGGCCACGCGGCAGCAGCGGTTCGGTGGCAACAATGTCCTCGCCGACGAGGCGGACGTGCTGCCATGGGGTGGCGGAATCACGAATTTCAATCTCGGCGTCGCTTTTCTTAAACACCCGCTCGATCATGACGACCGCATTGGCCCAGGTCGGAATGGGGTGGCCGGTATCGACATACTGAAACGGAGACGGGGTGGCCGCACCGTTCCTTTTCCGGCGCAGCCGGGCGTCTTTTGCAACCCGCTTGAGCGCCAGCGGAGCAAACTCACTGGCGCCGAACGTATCCTCGGCGCGCACGGCAATGCCATCCATGGCCGCACCGTGGTAATGCGGGGCGGACAGCACCGCGAAAATGGGTTCGGCGGTGGTGCGGTGGAGTGCCTTTTCGACCGGGATCCGTTCGGTTTTGGGACTGGGCGGGACGGCACCAAGAAAAATATCGAGGGCGTCTTCCAGCGATTTCTTTTTGAGATAGCGCTTGCGGTCGGTCTTGGCGGCGGGCTGTCCAGGCGGGTGATGGTCGTGCATGGTGAACCACTAGAACAGAATCACTTCAACTTCTTCTCCGGCCTCGCGGCCTTCTTCATTATGGGGAATGCAGACCATGCCGTCGGCCTGCACCAGGCTGAAGATCGCGCCGGATTTTCCTGGCAGCGGCTGGGCGAGCTGCGAGCCTCGCTCTCCATTGGGGGGGGCGTTTTGCAGCGTGACCCGGACGTAATCCTCCCGTCCGGGGGCGGAGGCAATGTTCTGGGCCAGCCGGGCGCGGGCCGTGCGCAACGGCACAAAGGCCGTGTCCGCGGACTCGCCGCCTATCATCCGCACCAGCGGCGCGCCAAAGAGGGCAAAAACAACCAGCGCCGACACCGGATGACCGGGCAGACCCATGACCGGCTTGCCGGCGGCGCGGGCAAAGATCGTTGGCTTGCCCGGAGCAATGGAAATACCGTGAAAGAAGAGTTCCGAGCGCGGGAATGAACAGATGACATCCAGCGCCATGTCCTTGATACCCACCGAACTGCCGCCGGAGACCATCACGACGTCGGCGGCTTTCAGTGCGGTAGAGAGCGCCTGGGTGAACGCCTGTGAATCATCTTTGATAACCCCCAGGTCCGTCACGGTTCCGCCACATTCGGTAATCATGGCGTGGAGAGAGTATTGGTTCACGTTCCGGATCTGACCGGGGCGGGGGGAGCGTGAGGGCGGAATGATTTCATCGCCCGTGGAAATCAGCGCCACGGTCGGGCGTTTATAGACCGGCACTTTGGTAATCCCCACGCCGGTGAGCGCGCCGATATCGTGGGCGCGCAGGCGGCGGCCGGCAGGAAAGATCGGCTTCTTCTTTTTGATGTCCTCGCCAACGCGGAGAATATTTTCCCACGGCGACACGCTGCGTAAGACCTCGACCGTCCCGTCGCCCAGCTCCTCGGTGTATTCCACCATGACCATGGAGTTCGCACCTGGCGGGAGCATGCCGCCGGTCGCAATCCGCATGGTCTCGCCCTTCTTGAGCCGGCGTTTCGCTTCCGAGCCCATCTCGATTGCCCCGACGAGTTTCAGATAGGCTGGCAGACTGGCCGACGCCCCAAAGGTATCTTGGGCGCGGACCGCATAGCCGTCCATATTCGTCCGGTTGAAATGGGGCAGATCGACCGGCGAGGTCAAGGGCTTGGCCAGCGTCCGCCCGCAGGCGTCGAGGACCGGGATCTGTTCGCTTTTAGTCTGGGGGGCAAAGGCGGCAAGCTGGCGGCGGGCTTCCTCAGACGTCACCACCCGAAAAAAGGCTTTGACCGGGGGCGGGGCTAGAGCCGCTGATGCGCGAGGCACGGCAATTCCTTCCTCATTTTTTCCAGATAATCGAGATCGATCTCGGCGGTAATGAAACATTCGCGGTCGGGCGCCCGAGCAATAATTTTGCCCCACGGGTCAATAATCATGGAGTTGCCATAGTCGGCGAAGCCGTACACGTTTTTCCCAATCTGGTTCGGGGCAATGATATACACCTGGTTTTCAATGGCCCGCGCGCGCAGCAGAGCTTCCCAGTGGGCCGCGCCGGTCGGAAAGGTAAACGCCGACGGAACAGAGATAATTTCCGCGCCCTTGCGGGAGAGCCCTCGGTAGAGTTCAGGGAAGCGAAGATCATAGCAGACCGAAAGACCTACCGTGCCGAGCGGCGTGGAGGCCACGACGACTTCTTCCCCCGGCTTCATGCTGTCGGACTCCCTGATGCTGACCTGACCAGGGATATCAACGTCAAAGAGATGGATCTTGCGATACTGGGCCAACAGGTCGCCCTGCGGGTTGATCAGCAGGCTGGTATTATAGGCGCGGGCTTCGTCCGATTTTTCGAGGAAGGAGCCGGCCAGCAGGTGGACTCCGAGCTGGGTTGCCAAATCTTGCAGGCGGTGGGTAGTCGGACCGGGGATAGACTCGACCTGTTCGGGCTCTTTTCTATGGCGTCCGCGCCAGGAAAAGACCTCCGGCAGCACGACCAGGGCGGCCCCCCGTTCTGCAGCCAAGCGGACAAACGTTTCGGCCTTGGCCAGATTCTCTTCTTTTGAAGAAGACGCGGTCATTTGCACTGCCGCGGCGAGGTAGGATCGCATGATTCAGACTCCCTCCAGTCTCTGAGGACGAAGATTACCGAACGCCTCACAGAGGGTCAAGAGAAAAGGCAGGCACTTTGCGGCTCTCATCTGTTTCGATACAGATACATGAGAGCGACCTCACGGTCTCTTTTACTATGCGATCTCATACGAACAGAGCCGGTTGGCGGTGGCGGTTTCAACTCATGGGGGGAGTCCTGGTCGTCCTGGGAATGCTCCTCGCGGGCTGCCAAACGTTTCAATATGCGCTGTCTTTTGCCGAGTCGAGGCGTGACCCACAGCTTGCCCGGATATTGGGCACACGAGCGGAACTGGAGGAGCAGTACTGGCAGTGCCGAGTCGAGCACGGGAGTGCTGACGCCGCCGAGTGTGCTCAGTACAAACGCGAATTGGACAAGCCGCTGGCGCTGCCGGCCACCTCAGAGTAGGAGCCCCAACACCAGCGGACGGCTCCTCGTTCAGGACCTCGGCATATCCATAACGGCCATGCCTTCCAAAGCCAGCCCATAGCCCAGACCGTCGAGCATCAGTTTTTTGATCTGATGGGTAATGGAGATGCGTGCATACCGTAGCGTCAGCGGAGGCTGTTTGGCCAGTTGTTCGGCCAGCTCCCAGGCGCGAGCGGACAGTTGATCCGGTGGCAGCACCTCATTCACCACCCCGAGGCTAAGCGCCTCTTGGGCGGACAGCTTTTGCCCGGTCAGAAGAAAATAGCGCCCCCGGTTGGCTCCCAAAAGCAGCGGCCAGACCAGATGGACGCCGTCACCCGGCACAATACCGTTTGGAAAATGGGGAGCATCCTGAAACGCCGCGGTCTCGGACGCCAGCACGATATCGCACAGCACAGGGATCTCGGCATGAATGAGGGCCGGCCCGTTGACTGCTGATATCATCGGTACGGGAATGTCGAGCAGATTCATCAGCAGACGCTTGCCTTCCCAATACACGGTGTCCCAGCCGCGCGGCGTACCCAGACTGTCGCCAAAGCTGGCAAAATCGATATCCGCACAATAGCTGTCGCCCGTTCCGGCCAGAATAACGACTTTATTCTCCGGGTCGGCTCCGATATCAACGCAGGCATGACCGATTTCGCGGTGGGCCGGTTCATTCCAGACCAGCGGCCCGTCGTTGACGTGAAAGGTGACTTCGAGAATGCCGTTGCGACGCTGCATTTTCATTGTCTCGTACTTATTGGCATAATCTTCCAATTGGCTCATCTGTCCCCTCCTGTGTGCTTTTACATCTTCTTCTAACGCTTCTCTCAGGGCGCTGTCGAGAGATATGGTATATGAGGAATACGTCTGCACCAATAAAAGAAAGGTGAATAGCCATGCCGCAGTTTGAGAGAACCGAGCGAACCCGATTACGCCGCATGCCGGAGCGCGCGTCGTACGACGCCGCAGTCGTCGGGGCCATTTTGGCGGAAGGCTTGTACTGTCATGTCGGCTTCAGCGTTGACGGCCAGCCGTATGTGATCCCCACGATCTACGCGCATATTGAGGATCGTCTGTATATTCACGGTTCGGCTGCAAGCCGGATGCTGCGCACGATTGGGGGAAGCCTGCCGGTCTGCGTCACCGTCACCCTGCTCGACGGTCTGGTGCTGGCTCGTTCGGCCTTTCATCATTCGATGAATTATCGCTCCGTGGTGATTCTCGGCCACGCCACGGAAGTCACCGATCCAGACGAAAAGCAGACCGCCCTTAAAGCCATTGTCGATCACGTCATGCCCGAACGCTGGGCGGACGTTCGCGAACCGTCGGTTCAGGAACTGAAGGCCACGAGCGTGATCCGGGTGCCCCTGGAAGAGGTGTCGGCAAAAATTCGTACCGGGCCGCCAGTGGACGCGGAGGAAGACTATCAGCTCAACTGCTGGGCGGGTGAGCTACCGTTGCACCTGGTGCCACAACAGCCGGTCGCCGACCCGCAACTCCGGACCGGTATCGCTCTGCCGGAGTACGCGAAAGATTATCAACGTTCTGGAGAGAAGTAATGTACTGCCCAAAAGCGTTTGTAGTTTCAGACCCCGAACAGCTCCAGAGTTTTATCGAGCAATATAGCTTTGCCACGTTAGTAAGCACCGTAGATGGCCATCCTTTTGCGACGCATCTCCCACTCCTTCTTGACATCAGCACGTCAGCGCACGGGACATTGCTTGGTCACATGGCGCGGGCCAATCCGCAATGGCAGACTTTCGAGGGCGTTCAGGAGGTGCTTGCCATATTTCAAGGGCCACACTCCTATATCTCCCCGAGTTGGTACGAGACGACGCCCGCTGTTCCAACTTGGAACTATGCAACGGTGCACGTGTATGGCGTGCCTCGTATTATCGAGGATAGCGAGCGGCTCGCGACTTTGGTTGACCGGCTCACCACCGTCTACGAGTCTGGGATGCCACAACCATGGCCAGGAGATATTCCGGTGGACTTTAAGCAAAAGCTGCTCAAGGCCATTGTCGGATTTGTGATCGATATCACGCGCATTGAAGGAAAATTCAAACTTGGTCAGAACAGACCGCTTGCGGATCAACAGGCGGTAGCCCAACGGCTCGCTACGCAGGCTGATCCCGTTGCGCATGCATTGAGCGAGCTGACGCTGGCTCAGCTCGCAAAAAATGCCCCTTAGAGCAATGGTGAAATTTCAGCTATTCAGAGAAAGCTTGAGCGGATCGTATGGCCGTGGTGTAATTTTATATATAGCGTGAACACGCCCTGGTACGAGTTGAGGAACCCGCACCAAAAGAGGCAGTAGATGGCCAAGGCAAATATCTTGAACACACGCACGATCAATTACTTGGAGTTGATCGGCAACGGCAAATCATACCGTGTCCCCCCCTACCAGCGTGATTACTCGTGGTCAGAGGAGCAGTGGGAGGATCTGTGGAACGATATTGTCGAGTTGCGTACAGAACCGGAGGCTGTCCACTATATGGGCGCTTTGGTGGTCGAAGGGAGTAATGATCGTGAATTCTTGATCATCGACGGCCAGCAGCGGCTTGCCACACTCAGCCTGTTTGCTCTGGCCGTGATCGGCAGGTTGCAGGCCATGACTGCTGACGGTACAGACCCGGATGCCAACAACGCGCGCGCCCAGGGACTCCGCGACCGTTTCATTGGGGAAAAGGACCCCGCTTCGCTCACCGAAAGCAGCCGACTTTATCTGAATGCAACAGACGACGATTTCTACCAATACTACTTGGTGCAACTGCGACCACCGCTTAATCCGCGTGGCCTGCTAAAGTCGAACCGACTGCTGTGGAAGTGCTTCAGTTATTTCACGGATCGGCTTGACGAGATGCAGGAGTTGAAGAATGACGGACAGGCGCTGGCAAGTCTGTTGTCCGAAACGGTCGCTCGCCAACTCGTCTTTATTCTGATCACCGTGGACGATGAACTCAACGCCTACACCGTGTTCGAGACACTCAACGCCCGCGGTCTCGAGTTGACGACGACGGACCTGCTGAAGAATTATCTTTTCTCCCGAGTCCGCGTTGCCACCGACCTGAAAGCTCTCCAGCGTCGTTGGCAACAACTCATCGCCACCGTCAGACAGGAGCGTTTCCCGAAATTTCTCCGCTACCACTTGCTGTGCGAACAACCGAAGGTTCGGAGTCAGCGGCTCTTCAAACTGGTACGCGACCGCACGAAGACGGCCGCCGATGTGTTTACGCTGCTGGACCAGTTAGAGGAACGGGCCGAGCTGTTTGCGGCGGTTTTGGACCCCAGTCATGGCTATTGGATCGAATTACCCTCAGCGAGACCATACATTCGCGAACTCAACCTGTTCCGAGTACAGCAGATGATGCCGTTGCTGTTCGCTGCCTGGGAATGTTTCTCGAAAGATGATTTCGTCCGGGTTTTGAAGCTCGTCAGTGTGATCTCGTTCCGTTACAGCGTGGTTAGCGAGCTTAACACCAACCCGCTTGAGCCGGCCTATCACCGTGCTGCTAAGGCGGTGCTAGACGGACAGGCAAAGACTCCAGCGGAAGTGTTCGAGCGCCTCAAGTCGGTCTATGTGGATGATGACAGGATGAGACAAGACTTCGTCCGGCTTGTCGTTGATACGGGTGGCCAGTGGAACAAACTGACCAAGTATATTCTCGCCCGGCTTGAAAGTGACGCTTCCGGCCGCGCATGTGACCCGGACACCGACCCCGGCACGGTCGAGCATATCCTGCCCGAGAATCCGGTGGACTCTTGGAAAGAGGACTTTGCGCCCGAGTTGTGGGAAGAGGGAGTCTATAGCCTTGGGAATCTGACGCTTCTCGAATCAGCCACTAATCGTAGCCTCGGAAACGCCGCGTATATCGAAAAGCTGGCTGCCTACAGCCAGAGTAGCTACGCCCTGACCCAATGCATCCCGGAGATCGCTCCTGAGCAATGGACGCCGGAGTTACTAGACGAACGTCAACGGCAACTCGCCGAGCGCGCCGTACACTTATGGCGGTCGGATTTCGCGTGATTGACAAGGGATTGTGAATATCTCGCATACCGCCCGCCTCAGGCGGCGACCCTGATGCGACAGAGGGGCGGGCGCAGATACCAACCCTGCACCCTATTCCGACAGCGCTCCGCCACAGGAGCTGCCCGCGCCGGCGGTGCAGCCATAGCAATGGGAATCCAGACGAATATCCCGGCCGATGAGCTGTCGCACCAGGCTGTTGGCCGAGTGTTCGCCTAAGCGCAACGGGGTGCCGTTACCCAGCCGCAGATCAAGCATCTGGTTAAAATCGCAGTCATATAAATAGCCGTCCCAGGAGACGCTCACCAAGTGGCGACACATCAGACTCTCAAGCGTGGCCGGATTAAAAGCCTGGGCCAACAGCTCCATGTATTCGGCCAGCTTGCCATCTCGCTCCAGGCTATGGGCAAAGCGGGCGATGGGCATATTCGTAATCGTCAGCAGACTGTTAAATGTCAGCCCGAAGCGTTCGCCGAGTTCTCGTTTATAATCCGCCTCCAGGTTTTTCTGAGGTGGCGGCAGGTGAGCACCAACCGGGTTGTAGACAAGATTGAGGACTAAGCTCGAACCTGCCCGTCCGTAGCCGAGGGCGTTCAATTGTCGGAGGGCGGCAATGGATTTCTCGTAGACACCGTGGCCGCGTTGCGCCGAGACATTCTCTTCCGAGTAACAGGGCAGGCTGGCAAAGATTTCAACCTGATGTTCGGCCAAAAACTCGGCCAGGTCTTCCTGGCCGGGCTCAAACAGGACGGTCAAATTACAGCGGTCCAGCACATGCCGACCGTCCTGGCGGTTTTGCTCAACCAGAAAGCGGAAAGATGGATTCAGCTCGGGCGCGCCGCCGGTCAGATCGACCGTCCGAGCCCGGGCCGCGCGGATGAGTTCGAGTGCCAGTTCGGCCGTTTGCGGTGCCATGATCTCGGTCCGTTTCGGACCGGCGTCCACATGACAGTGGAGGCAGGCCTGGTTGCACAGCTTGCCCAGGTTGATCTGAACGGTATCCAGATTGACCCGTTTAAGAGGAAAGCTCTTCTCTTGGCCTACTCGCTCTGTAAAAGGCTGAAAAGATTGTTCAGCAACGTGCATGCCTGTGTATCCACTCCTTGGGCTAACAGCATTTACTTGGCGCACAGCACGCCTGCGTGTCTGTGGTCGCTTGATAGTCGAGCGCCTTAGTGCCAGGTTCCCCTTTATAGGCAACCACGGTCATGGACCGGAACGCGATTCCTTCGACCGTTTGCCACGGCTGCTCATCACGCTTGAGGATGGCTATGCCGGAGAAACCGGCTTCTTCGAACGCTGTGATGAATTCCTTTTCCTGCATGGCCCCAGAGACGCAGCCGCTCCATAATTCGGGATCGGCTTTCAGGTGAGCCGGCACCGGTTCGTCGGCAACGATATCGGAGATGACCGTCCGCCCGCCCTGGCGCATTACCCGAAAGATTTCACTAAACAGTTGTCGTTTGTCTGCATCCTGGACCAAGTTGAGCACGCAGTTCGAGACGACAACATCAACACAACCGTCGACAATCAGCGGCCGTTGCGCGCGCTGTTCGGTCATGACCGTCTCAAAGGTTTGGAGTTCTTCAAACGAGGCCACCGGGTGCTCGCGCAGATAAACATCTGCGGCATCGAGGTCGGTGCGCAAATCCTGGATTCTGCCGCGGTGAAACTCGACGTTGTGATAACCCAGTTGTTCGCCAATGGAATGACGATATTTCTCCGCTAGGGCTAACATCTCCGGCGTCATATCAACGCCGATAACCCGGCCTTCAGCCCCAACGACCTGGGCGGCAATATAACAGATCTTGCCCGCACCCGAGCCGAGATCAAGCACGGTTTCGCCGGGCCGGAGGTGCTGCGAGGGGTCCCCACAGCCGTAGTCACGCGCAAGAATTTCTTCAGGGATGAGCGCGAGAAAGCGTGGGTTATAGTCCACCGGACAACACAGCGCCGCTTCCTCCTGCTGTGCTCCCACGGAATAGCGAGCTTTGACCGCCTGCTCGACATCAAACACTTCTGCCATTGCTTCTTCTCCTTCTGGATCACGACCATTAGAACTGGATCAGCATACTATCGTATCTCTTCATCAGTGTACTAGTGTCCCACGGACGATCAAGCTACCACCGTGGGGAGAGTGCCCTGTGCGCTCTGGTGAGGATATAGGATTTACTCCACTCTTGACGTGGTTGCTCAGACAGAAGTATACATTTTCGTATACATGAAAGAGAGGATGGATATGCAAAGTGTCATGCTGCGAGTCAGCGCACGCTGCCGGGATACGCTGCGTGAATTGGCCGCTCAGACCGGAGAGTCGATGCAGAGCATGGTTGATGAAGCCGTGGAACTTTATCGGCGCCGACGGTTTCTTGAGGAAGTCAATGCCGCCTATATGCCTCTCCGCCAGGACGCTAAGACCTGGAGATCGGTTGAGCAGGAGCGGAGTGAATGGGACATCGCGCTTGGGGACGGCCTACCGAAGGAGGAGGCCGGAATCGGGTCGGAGCACAGCAGTCGTGAGCGAAAGAAAAGAAGGACGTAGACAGCCCGCCCGAGGTGAGGTCTGGGCTGCGAATCTGAACCCGACGCGGGGACGTGAACAGGCCGGACATCGTCCCGTTGTCGTGATTTCCGAAGACGTGTTTAACCATGGGCCGGCCGGATTAGTGGTGGTTCTGCCTGTGACTTCGACAGACCGTGGCATACCCATACATGTCCCGATAGAGCCTCCTGAGGGAGGGCTAAAAAACCGTAGCGTCATTTTGTGCGATGCTGTCCGCTCCATTGCCAAAGAGCGGCTTACTCGTCACTGGGGGCGCGTCTCCCTTACGACGCTGGCTGTAGTCGAGGACCGTCTGCGTATTCTCATGGGGCTATAGACTACTTTGTGAGGAACGCTGAATGAACACGACTAAGGACGAAGCGGTCTCGGAATCGGATACAGCGGCGGGCTTCCACCTCCGACCTCACTTTAAGCGCTTCAACCAAAAAGATGATGTGTTTCGTCGCTCGTGGTGGGATAAACGCATTCGGACCCAGAAGAGTGAGTTGTTCTACGAGACGTATAGAGAGCCGCTCAAAACCTGGCGCAAGGTTGATGGCTTTACCCAAAAGGATTATGCGCTCCGCAATGCCGCCTGGCATGTCAGCGACCTCTTCACCGAACTCAAACAGGACCAGGATCGTCGGGAAGGCTTTTCCGACGAGTTTACGTTATACCGAGACATAGCCGCAGAGCAGACGGACCTGGGGACACCGGCTCAAGCCGCGGCCGAGATCAAACGGGTCGGAAAATCCTTTGGCGCAGACCTGATTGGCATTGCCGAGTACGACGAGCGCTGGATGTATGTGAATAAATTCAGCGACATGAGCAAACGCGAAAAGCCGCAAGAAATTCCCGAGGGCCTGTCGTCTGTCATTGTGGTTGCTCAGGCCATGGACTACGACCTGATTCGGACTGTTCCGTCTGCCCTCAGCGGGGCAGCAACTGGTCTGGGGTATTCGCACGACGCGCTCGTCGTGCTGTCACTCGCCCAGTACATCCGCAATCTCGGCTATACCGCGATTGCGAGTATGAACGATACCGCGCTCGCCATTCCGTATGCGATCAAGGCCGGCTTGGGCGAGTATGGGCGGCTTGGGCTGTTAATTACCAAAGAGTTCGGCCCTCGCGTCCGGCTCGGCAAAATTTTTACCAACCTCCCGCTTGCGCCCGATAGACCGATTCGGTTTGGAGTGAAGGAATTTTGCGATACGTGTCGGCGGTGTTCTGAGGGCTGTCCGGTGAACGCCATTCCCTCGAACGCCCCGTCGGACGAAATCTACAATCAGTCCAACATCAAAGGGGTGGTGAAATGGACGGTCGATGGGGAGAAATGTTTCGGCTATTGGGCCGCCCAGAATAGTGACTGCTCTATTTGTATCCGGGTGTGTCCCTACAACAAGGACTTCTCCAAATGGTATACGCGGCTCGGACGCTGGCTGGCCGGCACGCGATTACGAAAGCTGATGTTGCGGCTTGACCTTGCCCTGGGTTTTGGGAGCCGGATGCCCTCGAAGCGGTGGTGGCGGGGGGAAGGGGAAACCGCGAGTGGCTCCTGAGCCGCTTGGCGCGGGGGAAGGGGAAACGGTGAGAGCCGCCGAACGACCCTGCCCGCCCGGCCGACAATCTCGCCTCAGCCCGGAAAGGTCACCTCAGGCACGGTCTGCATAGCCCGTTCAATCGCTTCGGCCGGATACTCGTAGCGTTCCAGTTTCCCGGCGTGGTAGTCCGCATAGGCGCTCATGTCAAAATGACCGTGACCGCTTAGATTAAACGCAATGACTTTCTTTTCGCCGCTTTCCCGGCACTGCACGGCCTCGTTCATCGCCGCGCAGACCGCGTGGTTGGACTCGGGTGCCGGCACAATACCTTCGGCTCTGGCGAACGCCACACCGGCCTCAAAGGTCGCAAGCTGATCAAACGCGGTGGCTTCAATATGGCCACCGTGTAAAAGCGCACTCACGTGCGGAGCCATACCGTGATAGCGCAGCCCACCGGCATGGATAGTGGCCGGCATAAACGAATGACCCAGCGTATACATCTGGCAAATCGGTGCCACGCAGCCGGCGTCGGCCCAATCCCAGGTGAAGGAGCCTTTGGTTAAGGTCGGGCAGGCGGCCGGCTCAACCGCGATGATACGCGTGTGCTTGCCGTGCTTGAGTTTCTCTCGAACAAAGGGAAAGGCAAAACCGGCAAAATTCGAGCCCCCGCCAGCGCAGCCGATGACAATGTCCGGATACTCGCCGGCCATTTCCATTTGCAGTAGGGTCTCCTCACCAATAATGGTTTGATGCAGCAACACATGCGGGAGAAAAGAGCCGAGACTATACTTTTTTGTCCCCCCGGACGTTTGGGCTGCTTCGATCCCTTCGGAGACCGCCAGCCCCAATGAGCCGGGATGGTCCGGATTGTCGGCCAAAAACCGCCGGCCTACTTCGGTGCGGTCGGACGGACTGGCAAACACCTCGGCGCCATAGGTCGTAATCACGTGGCGGCGGTAGGGTTTTTGCTGATACGAGATACGGACCATATACACCTCGCAGCCAAGCCCGAACATATTGCAGGCCATAGCCAACGCGGTGCCCCACTGGCCCGCCCCCGTTTCCGTCGTCAGCGTCTCGATACCTTCTTGCTTGGCGTAAAAGGCCTGGGCAACGGCCGTGTTCGGCTTATGCGAACCAACCGGACTGACGCCCTCGTATTTGTAATAGATATGGGCCGGGGTCTGGAGCGCCTGCTCTAGGCGGCGAGCCCGAAAAAAGGGAGTCGGCCGCCAGAGTTTATAGATATCGCGGACCGGCTCCGGGATCTCAATATATTGCTCTTGGCTGACATCCTGAGCGAGGAGCGCTGTTGGCGTAAAGGAAGCGAGGTACTCGGGCGTGACCGGCTGTTTGGTGTCCGGGTGGAGCGGCGGCATCAGGGGCACGGGCATATCGGCGTTGATGTTATACCACGCCGTGGGCATCTGGCGTTCTTCCAGCAGATATTTGATCTGGTCGCTCATGCACTCAATCCTTAAGCCGGGTCGCTACGCCTGAGTCACGTCGCGCACCGGCCATACGCCGTCCTTGGGTCGTGATGCCGCTCCGAAATCCACGATGTTGCATAATTCCTTGCCCTCCTTATGCAATAGGCTCGGCACTATAGCATTTTTTTGGGGGAACGTCGTTAGGCGGTAGGAAAACCTCGCTTCTCGCGGCGTGTGTACGAAGCTGTAAACGGTCTCGGCCATCTCTACTATGTAGGGGCGGGATCCCTTCACGCTATGCTCTCCCTTTATTGATAACTTCCGACACGCTAGAAGAGACGCTCTGTAACAGAGTAAGGAGGAATAGAGAATCATGGCAGGGCAAGTCGACGGAAAAATTGCATTGGTGACGGGCGGGGGGTCGGGTATTGGTCGGTCTACGTCATTGGCGTTCGCCCGTGAAGGCGCGACGGTCGTTGTTTCCGATGTGGTTGTTGAAGGTGGAGAGGAGACAGTCAATCTCATCAAATCCGCCGGGGGCGAGGCGGTGTTTGTTCAAACCGATGTGGCTCAGGCTGCTGAAGTCGAGGCATTAGTTACACGAGCGGTTGAGACGTATGGGCGGCTTGACTGCGCATTCAATAACGCTGGAATTGCGGGGGCTGCTGCTCGGACCGGCGATTATACACTGAAACACTGGGACCGGGTGATTGCGATTAACCTGACCGGGGTGTGGCTGTGCATGAAGTATGAGCTCCGGCATATGCTGACGCAAGGCAGCGGTGTGATTGTCAATACCGCCTCAGTTGCCGGTCTGGTTGGTTTTCGGAGTGGACCTGCGTATGTGGCCGCAAAACACGGTGTGGTCGGACTGACCAAAACCGCGGCGTTGGAATATGCCAAATCCGGTATTCGCGTGAACGCCGTATGTCCAGGGGTCATCCGGACACCGATGTTCGAACGCGGCATGGAACTAGACCCACGCATAGAAGACGGGATGACCGCCAGAGAGCCGATCGGGCGCTTGGGAAAACCAGAGGAGATTGCCGAAGCCGTGGTATGGCTCTGCTCGGATGCGGCGTCGTTTGTGACCGGCCATCCAATGGTTGTCGATGGTGGTTGGGTTACCCAGTAGGACTGGAAGAAAGGAGCGGAAAAAGAGAAGACAGCAGTCCGCTGGTAACCGTACTACGTCTTTTGTCCAAACGCGCTTACCGTCTCCGAGCGTGGGTCTCGGCGGCTCCACTGTCCGGCTTGTACCGTCTGGAAGAATTCGTCGATCAACATATTAAAGCGTTCGGGCTCTTCCAGGTTCAACAGATGACCGCTTTTCGGAAAGATACTGAGTCCTGAGTAGGACATGCTGCGTTTGAGATACAGATTGACATCCAGACAGGATTCATCTTCATCGCCGACAACTAAGAGTGTCGGCGTACTCACAGCACGAAGGTTATCCGTGAGATCGTATAGCGAGGGCCGTTCGGCCTGGACGTGGCGCAGGGTATAGGCCGAGCCCAAGGCAGAGTGTTCAGACAGGTGAGCCGCAAACTGTTCCCAGACGGCGTGGTTTTTGTTCTGAAGCTGTACCCGGCTGGGGCCGGAGGAAATTCCTGCTGCATCGACCGAGTTCGCCCGTAATATTTTCTCTGCCACCGCGGTGGTATCAGCTAGGAACTGTTTGCGCGTCTCTGGATACGCGCCCGAACCACCACTGGCAAACACGAGCGCACGGACTCGCTCGGGGTGCTGCATGGTGAGCATCAGACCCGTATAGGCTCCCATACTCAGACCGACGACAAAGGCGTGCTCAATATCGAGTGCATCGAGCACGCCCTTCAGATCAGCGGTAGAGAGGTGCTGGCCGTAGAGCGTCTCATCTTCGGGAACGTCCGAGGGTGGATAGCCCCGGGCGTTATAGACGACGCACCGATAGTGCTGAGAGAAATGCTCGATCTGCGGCTGCCAGCTTCGTGCATCGCCGCCAAACTCGTGGACAAAGATAATCGGCTCTCCAGAGCCGGTCTCTTCAACATGGAGGCTGACGCCATTTATTGGTATGCGTGTCATGCGCAATCCTTCCGGGCGCTATTGTGGCCGGCCCACTCTCGGGATACCGGCGATCAGTTCGCTTGCCAGTTCCGTACGAACGATCCGGGCTCCGTCTGCCAGGGCTTTCATTTTTCCGCGGGCCGCTTCGCGGCTGCGAGGGATCATACCACAGTCCGTACACGGGTAGAGTTTGTCCGGCGCGACATAGGGAAGCGCGGCTCGAATACGGTCCGCAACGGTCGCGGGTGTCTCAACATCCTCGGTCCCCACATCAATAACCCCAACCATGAGGTCTTTTCCCTGGGCCAGTTCGAGGACGGAGGGATCGACGCCAGAGGCCGCGCATTCGACCGAGATCATATCGATCGTGCCCGTACGTAGGAGGGGGAGAGTGTGGTGGTAGTGATGCCAATCCCTATTCGTTGTCTTCCAGGCCAGGACCTGGGGAACACCATAGCCGTAGCAGATGTGGACCGCGGTCTTTGCCTGGACTCCTTTGGCTGCGGATTCGAGCGTGGTGATACCCCACTCCTCAACCGCATCGAGATAGATATTAAAGCAGGGTTCATCAAACTGAATGATGTCACAGCCGTTCTCGGCCAGCTCGCATGCCTCGTCATTGAGGATGCTCGCCAGGTCCGCGGCGAGCCGTCGCGGCTCTCCATAATACTCATCCGCCAGGGTATCCGCGGTGGTCATCGGACCCGGAAGGGTGACTTTCATCGGCTGGGTCGTGTGCCGTTTGAGGAAGCGTAGCGCGTCAAGAAAAATAGAGCGTGGTCGGCGGATTGGGCCGGTGACACGGGCGACCGCGACCTTGGTTCCATACCGACCGCCGCGCGTTTCCTTTTGAACCATGCGGCCGAAATCAATCCCGCTCAGCTCTTCGGTCAATCCCCAGATGTAATGTCGGCGGCGCTGCTCTCCGTCCGTGACAATGTCCATTCCGGCTTCGTGCTGATCGAGCACAGCCAGGTGCACGGCATCGTCCTGGCCCTCGTATAAAGCGTCAGCCGCAAGCCGCAGGGAGACAGATGAGATCTGGTTCTGCGGGGCGAGCCACGTTGGGCGCGGCAAACTGCCGGTGATCATTGTTTTCAGCATGGCGTTCCCTTGGACAGTCTAGGATGACAAGCCGAGTCGCTCTTCGATGAGCCGAACACGCCGCTCTAATTGGTACTCTGGTTCGCGCTCTGGCCAGATGGTCTGACGCAGGTGTTGGTTGAGCAAGGTCTGATATTTCCCCCCCTCCCGAACTGCCTTCTCTTTGAAATAGTGCACAATATCAGCGTCCAGACGAATATGAATATTGACCTTGGCATTAGAGAGCTCCGTCTCCTCTTTTGTGAAAATCTGGGGCTTAGAGATGTGCCGGAAACGACTATGACTTTTCTTTTCGGTTGGCTTCTTCATATTCTCTTCTTTCTCTGCGCCGTTCTTGGGCGGAGATCAAACGGATGACCTGCTCTCTGCGGGTATAGACAACAGTCACAATCCTCCCGTTGCTGAGCCTTCCCGTCCTCCAACGTCGCTGTTCCGTTATTGAGGAATGGGCCATATCCTCTTTTTCGATCCCACCTGGATCGTTGAACACCTGCAAAGCTGCTTCAAATGCCACGCCGTGTTTCACAAAATTACGAGCGTTTTTCTCCTCGTCCCATGTCCATTCCATTTTGTTCCTTTATGTACACAGTGTATCCACAATGAAACGGATCGGCAACACGTGGGAACGCGTGCAGCGCCAAGCGCAGGACGCGTCCCTGGTTCCCCCGGAACGGTTTTGGTACAGTTCAGCGGAATACTGTGAGGAATGGAGCCATTATGCGTCAACGCCTTCGCTTCGGTGCTTTTCTTGCCCCCCACCACCCGCTGGGGGAACATCCGACACTGCAATTTCAGCGTGACCTCGAACTGGCCGCGTTTCTGGATGATCTCCAGTTCGATGAGTTCTGGGTCGGGGAGCATCACTCGGCCGGCTGGGAAACCATCGGCTCACCGGAAATGTTTCTGGTCGCCGCCGCGGAGCGTACCCAGCGCATCCGGCTGGGGACCGGAGTGATCTCCGTGCCGTATCACCATCCTTTTAATATCGCCCAGCGCATCGTTCACCTCGACCACCTGAGTCGTGGCCGGGCCATACTCGGCGTAGGCCCAGGAGCATTGCCATCGGACGCGGTGATGCTGGGCATAGACCCAAGCACGCAACGTGACCGGATGGATGAGGGGCTGGGTGTGGTCCTGCGTCTGCTGAACGAAGACGAGCCGATTACGGTGGAGAGCAACTGGTTCAGGCTGCACGAAGCGGCCTTACAATTACGCCCGCTCCAGGATGAGATTCCCGTGGCCGTTGCTTCGTCGATCTCCCCGGCCGGCATGAAAGCGGCGGGCAAGTACGGTGTCGGCGTGCTGTCAATCGCGTCGTATTTGGAAGAAGGGCTGACCGCGCTGCCAACGCAGTGGGGCTGGGGCCAAACCTCAGCCCGTGAACACGGCCAACGGCTCGACCGGGCGGACTGGCGTATTGTGATGCCCTTTCATTTGTCTTCCTCAAAGGAACAAGCCTATCGCGAGGTGGCCGACGGGCTCCAGCGCTGGCAGAACGAGTATATTGTCGGCATCCTCGGTACGCCAAAACGTAAGCCGTTTGAGGACGGCTATCGGGCGGCGCGGAGCCTGGATGAACATGGCGGGGGTATTTTTGGAACACCCGAAGACGCGCTGGAAAAAATCGCTCACCTCCAGGAACTCTCGGGCGGTTTTGGCACGCTGTTGTGCTTTGTCCACGACTGGACGCCGCCGGACCTGGCTCGCAAGAGCTATGAACTCCTGGCGCGACACGTAATGCCTCACACCCAGGGATTGTTGCGGCGGCTGGAGACCTCGGCAAAGCGGGTGTCAGCCAACAAGAAAGAGTTAATGGACAAGGCGGGCGGGGCGATTTTGAAAGCCATTCGCGAGTACAACGCCGCACATCCACGAGAGAAATAAGGCATGGGTATTTTTTCCGGGAAAGTCACCGTCGTGACCGGCGCCAGCCGCGGCCTGGGAAAGCCGATTGCGATTGAGCTGGCGGAGGCCGGCGCGCGGCTGGCCTGCGTAGCGACCCGGGCCGAAAACGCAGCCGGGACGGTTGCTGAGATCACAAGTCAGGGGGGAGAGGCGAGCGCCTTCGGCTGCCATGTCGAGCGGGCGGACGAGGTCACGCGCCTGTTTGCCGATATTGAGGAGCAGCTCGGACCGGCTGATATTCTGGTCAATAATGCCGGCATCACCCGCCCGCAGTTGACGCTGGAGATGACCGAAGAGAACTGGGACCAGCACATGGATATCAACGTGAAGTCCATTTTCCTGTGCTCCCAGGCCGCGGCACGTCAAATGACGCAGCACGGCGGCGGCTGCATTATCAATATCGGTTCGATTTTAGGCCGCAACGCCTTTCCGGCCACGCTCGGGTACTGCACCTCGAAAGCCGCGGTAGATCACATGACCAGGGTCATGGCGATCGAGTGGGCCAGGTATGGCATTCGCGTAAACTGTGTCGCGCCGGGCTATATCGAGTCGGACATGATCGAGGGTCTTGAGGCTGACGGCAAGCTGACCGCGATCGATTTAATCAAGCGCACACCCCAACGGCGGCTGGGCTCGAATGCAGACATTGCCAAAGCCGTACGCTTTGTCGCCAGCGAGGACGCCGGGTTCATGACCGGCGAAGTCATGGTTATCGACGGCGGCTGGAGCGCCTTCGGATATTACCAGACCAGAGGAGGGAAATAGTCGGGTGCCGTCTCGCCGAGGTCCTCGACACAGTCGAACAGACATCACAGGTTGATACGCTGGTTGCGCGCGACGCCGGAGAAGACGCTCCCTCAATCCGTCATGGCCACTACTTCGATCTCGATCTCCATCTTTTCGTAGGCCAGGCACGGCAGCGGGATGCCCGTCGTGGCGGGCCCGGGTTCGGTGAAACTGGACGAGCGGATACTTAAGTTGTCGTGCAGAACCTCGGCCGACGCATTACCCGCGTAGAACGCCGTCACCTTGACGACGTCGTCCAGCCCGAGGCCGAACTCGCCGAGCACCTTGGCAATATTCGCCATGCTGGTACGCGTCTGCGTGACGAGGTCGCCAGGATCGATGACCGTGCCTTTCGAATCGATCGACACCTGCCCGCCAACGTAGATCATGTTCCCGTGCTTGACGCCGTGCTTGTAGGGAAGGTGCACCGGCCAGTCCCAATGCCCGTCCGGCCACGCGTGCTGGCGCGGTCGAGGGTCGCCATCCTCACCCAGCAGGGCCGTCACTTCGACGGAGATCATCAATCCGTCGCGAAAGAGCGCCGGGATGGGAATGCCGGTCGCCGCGGGACCGGGTTCCGCAAAGTAACTCGCGACCGCCAGCGCCGATCCCTCCCATTCTGCGGCCGTGCCACCAGCGACGTAGTACCGGTTGACCTTGACGACGTCGTTGTAACCAGCCCCGAGGTCACTGAGCAGCGCGCCAATACGCTCCGCAACCAGGCGGCTCTGGGCGACGAGATCACCGGCCTCGACGACGCCATCGGCATCGAGTGCCGTTTGTCCGCCGACGAACAGCATGCGGCCGCATCGTAAGGCGTGACTGAACGGCGCGGGCAGGGGCGCCGGTATGCCGGCGTTGGACACCGTTCGCGCCAGACGCGCACCGTCGGTGCCGCGCATCGCCACGCCCTCGATCTCGACAACCATGTCCTCATAAGCGAGCGCCGGCAACGGAACGAGGGAGATCACCGGTCCCGGCCCCTCGTCGAGCGCCGCCGCGACTTCCGCGAGTAGGAGATCCCGGTCCTCGTCGCGCTTGTGAACGTAGAAACAGATGAGCTTGACGAGATCGGCCATGTCCACGTCGAGCTCGGCCAGAATGACGCGGATATACTCCATCGCGGCCCGGGTCTGCGTGGTGAGGTCACCCGGATTGCGGACGTTGCCTGCGGAGTCGAGATCGACCTGGCCGCCGAAGAAGATCATCTCGCCGCACCGCACCCCGTGCTTATGCGTTACGTGTATGGGCCAGTCCCAGTGCCCGTCGGGCCAGGTATAGCGTCGTACAGTCATCAGTCACTCCTCCTTTAAGGATAATCCTCACGCCTCGTACCCGGCGAGAAATCCCGGCCAGATACAGCTGCGCAGGTTGCCGAGCCGCACGCAATCGCCGACGAAGCGCGACGCGGGTGCGAGCTCTTGCGCGACGGCGTCGAATTCCCTGTCGGGCCGGAAACCCCAGGCCGGCACGACGGTGTCAGCTTCGAGATCGATGATCTGGCCGTCGTCGCCGGTGAACCGAGCGCCCCCCTCCGTGATCTCGGCGATGCGGTGGTTACCCTTAATCTCGACGCCGTTGCCGATCATCATGTCCATGAACACTTTACGGCTGAAGGGCTCGAGATCGGGAATGAGATCGTCGGCGGCTTCCTTGACGGTGGTCAGCACGACCTTTTTGCCGAGGCGGGCGAGGTAGACCGAGATGTCGCAGCCCAGCCAGCCGCCACCGACGACAATGACGCGGTCGCCCGCCGTCGCTTTCTCTTCCAGCAGGTCGACGGGAAAGGATACATGCGGCAGATCGACACCGGTGACGTCGCGAAACTTCGATTGCACGCCGCAGGCTACGATCAGCAGGTCCGGGTTCAACGGGCGGATCAGCTCGGGCGTCGCCTCTGTCTCCATGCGGATATCGACGTCCAGGCGCGTGACCTCGTAGGCCATGTGATCCATCAGCGCGCGCAGGTCGTCCTTGAAACCAAGCTGCGCGGCTATTTGAAGCTGGCCGCCCAATCGATCGGTCTTTTCGAACAGTGTGACCTCGTGTCCCCGCAGGCAGGCGACACGCGCTACCTCCATGCCGGCAGCGCCACCGCCGAGCACGACCACGCGACGCCGTGTATCGGCGGCGCGCATCGGGTAGGTGCTTTCGCGCCCGCACTGGAAATTCACGTCACAGCGTTGCGGGCGCCCCAGCATCTCGCCGTTCAGACAACTCTCGTTGCAGCGAATGCACGGCCGGACGGCCCTGACGTCACCCGTTGCGGCGTGGTTGGGGATCTCGGGGTCGGTCAAAAAACTACGGCCGATAGCGACGATGTCGGCCTTTCCGTCGCGCACCACCTCCGCCGCCATCGGAACGTCGATCGCGCCTACGGTGATGATCGGCAGGGTCGCGACGTGATTCACCGCATCGGCGAGATGCACGAGGTTGCCGCGCGGCGCGTAAATAGGCGCGCAGCACTCCTCCCAGCTCTCTCCGATCGACCCCGACACGTGATGCGCATTAATGCCTTCCGTCTCCAGCATCAGGGCGAACTCGCGGGCTTCTTCTATGGCGAACGCCTCGGGCGAGAAATCGTCGCCGTTGTACCGATAGATGATCGGAAAATCGGGACCGACCAGCGCGCGGGAACGGCGTACGATCTCGAGCGAAAAGCGCGCCCGGTTCTCGAGCGATCCGCCCCACTCATCGGTGCGCTTATTGCCGTAAGGCGACAGAAACGTACCGGGCAGGTAGCCGTGCGCGCCATGAATCTCGACCGCTTCGAAACCGGCGTTCTTGGCGCGCCGCGCGGCTTCGGCAAATTTGTCGAGCACTTCCTCGATTTCGTCCGGTGTGATCTCCCGGACTTGATAGTGATCACCGTAGAGCGCTGCGTAGACCTTGTCCGGAACTGCGGACGGCGACAGACAGGGTTGCGCATACGAACTCTGACGGCCGGCATGCGCGAGCTGTAGGCACGCACGCGCGCCGTTTAGGGTAATGGTCTCGGCGAGCAGGCTCAGACCCACCAGGTAGCGATCGCTGCTCGCGCTCAGCATGCCCCATTCCGCCGACGAGAACTTTTCGTCGACGTGGGCGAACTCAATGATGAGCATGCTGGCGCCGCCTTTCGCGCGCACCGCGTAGTGATCGATCAATGCCTGCGTGACCTCCCCGTCCGCCGTCGGCAAACGCGAGCACATCGGCGCCATCACGATCCGATTCTTGAGGTTCAACTTGCCGATCTTGATGGGCTCGAACAGCGGTGAGAGATCAGCGTTGGACATGGGCATCCCCTCCTCGTCGTCAAAGTCGGGTCCGCAGAAGACCGATAGGTGATCGGCGTTGAGTATAGACCGCTATGATTGTTTTTCTCAAGCGTACGTGGCTAAATGCAGGGTGTCGTAGGCTCAAATACAAGCGGCAAAACGAGAGGAGGGCAGTATGGCAGACGAGACGGTCCAGACCGAGCTGTCCGAACGGGCGCGCGGCTGGCTCAAATACCTGTACCGCAAGGCCATGGTGGATGACGACTGGTCCAAAGACGGTCGGCCATCTGAAATGTGGGACGATAAAAGCCTGCCTCCCATGGGGAATTTTCATCGTTTCGACGCCGTAGATTCATCCTACGCGGTCGCCCTGATGAGCGACATCACGCCGGCCTGGCGCGAGGTGTACGGCAAAATTCTGGAAAGCCTGGTTGACCGGATTACCGACTACTGGGGGACCTATGACTGGTCCGAGCAGATCGGCCCCGACCCGCAGCGCGAGCACTATCCGGACGAATTTTTCCCCCTGCTCATTCCCAACGAGCTGCGCGGGAAATATGACACGCCGGGCTGGGCCGCAAACGGGGTTGAGCCGTGGGGCTATGAGCCCGACCCGATCAAGGCCGCCGGGGCGATTTACTATAAAGGCTTTCTGTCGCTGACCATGGGCCTCCACCTGTATGTGTCGGGTGACCGGAAATATAATGACGGCTTCTCGGTGGTGAATAACGGCGAGCACACCTTTCACTACACCCACACCAGCATGAATGAGTACATCAGCGATCAGTGGTGTGGCAGACCCGAAGGCTCGCATTGAGAGAACACCAAAGTGTGGCCGCTGTGACTCACGGTCACCAGCCTCGGTCTGAGGCTTTACGACATCTTCTACAAAGGCAATACGTTCCGCGCGTTTGAGCAGTGGTACGAGTACGCCAAGCAAAACTATATTGCTCCGTCCGAGGATCCGCTCCTGCCCGAGTGGGTGACCATCTATTACGACCCGCTCATTGATTACAATAACACTCTACCCGCCGTCTTTAGCTGGATTATGTGGGGGTTTTACCTGTTGCCGAGTGACCGGGCCATGGCCACCCGCTTTTATGAGACCGTCAAGCGGGACTATCTGGTCGAAAAGCCGGACGGCACGGCGTATATAACCTTCGCGCCCGGTGCCACCGAAGATCATCCGTATATGACGGTCCGCGCCTTGAGTCTGGCCCAGGATCTGGGTGACACGGAAACGGCCAGGAAAATACGTGCCCATGCCGAAGCCAACTACGAGCCAACCTGGGATCGGGATACGGGCGAGTTCTATTATGGCTTTGGACTGAACGAGCCCTATCCGCGCGGACAGTATAACGCCAATCTGATGGTGGCCGAGGTCGGCGGCCCAGGTGCGTGGTCGCGCATCTATACCGAGCCGAACCTGGAGAAGTTTGACCAGCCCACCGTATACGAGGTGGACTTTCCAAACATGGGTTTGTCGCAGGCGTATTACGACCAAGAGAAGAAAACCCTGGTCTTGCGGACCTATACGGCTGACCCGGCCGCCCAGGGACGGCCGACCAGCTTCCGCGTCAAGAACCTGCGGCAGCCGAGTACCTGTCGGGTGCTCATGGATGGTCAGGCGTGGGACAACTGGAGCGTGCGGGACGGCGAGATTGAGGTCTCAACCGAGATCGGTGCACACGCGTTCCAGATTATTGAAACGTGAGATCGTGTGCTCTCCGAAGGAGTGAAGGCAATGACCACAGCAGATTGGAACAGCTTAGCCGAACGCCTCACCAAGGCGCTGCACCCGGTGGCCGCGCCGCTGGCCATTACCTTTAGCTCGGCTCGACCGGAAAACATTCCAGCCTTTGACGAGCCGCTGGCCGAACCAACGCCGGATGGGCGGACCGGGCGGGTGCCCGCCGGCTGTGTGTTCTGGATCAAGGCCGGAGAACGCACCTTCAGTACAGTTGCCGAAGACCACGGCAACTGTAGCGTGGGCAGTCTCACCCACGGTTTCAAAACCTTGGAAGAGGCCGCCCAGGGCGAAGACGTAGCGACCTTGCTGGACAGCGGCTGGGTGGCGGAGGAGGTCTTCCCCCATATTCCAACGGTAACGGACAAGCCTGGGGCCGTTACTTATGGAATTCTAGCGCAAACACCTATTGATCCTGATGTCGTGTTGCTCCGTATCAACCCGCACGCCGCCATGGTGCTCTCGGACGCCCTGCCCGATCTCAAAATCGAGGGCAAGCCGCAGTGTCATATCGTGGCCATGGCGAAAGACGGCCAAGTCGCCGTGAGTGTCGGCTGCGCGCTGAGCCGGGCGCGAACCGGCATGCAGGCCACCGAGATGACGTGCGCCATTCCCGCTCACCGCCTGGCCGAGGTCCTCGACAAGGTGGAACAGACATCACAGATTGATACAATGGTTGCGCGCTACGCCGGAGAAGACGCCCGCCGGTTTCAGTAAGCGGCCGAACTTGTCAGTGGTCGGAGTGGCGGGTGGCCGAGCATGTCCCGGTAGAGAATTTTTAGCTGGCCGACCGTGCTCATGATGCCGGTCCCAAAGTCGGAATAAGCTGGCGACCGTTCTTACGGTAGACCGTAAAGTCGCTGTCTAAAGTAAACACGACGCCTCGTGCGTGTTGTTCGGCCATCCGGACGATGCAGCCGTCTGCGAGGGACATGGGAACATCTCGGTACTTCTTCAGCAGCCTGGAGATAGCGGCAGTTTCTTCGGATAAGTGAAACGACAGGTCCAGAACACTCCGCCCGACCAAGTCGAGCACAGCTGCTTGTCCTCCCGTGAATGATTGGGCCAGGAAGAAGGCTTCGGCGAGAACCGCTTCGCAGGTGAACAGCGGCGGAGCAATCTGCGCCCATTGCTGCCTCGCCCAGCGATGATACCGATCGCGTCGATTCAGCAGGGCGATCAGTGGGCCGGTATCGAGAATGATATGGTTTTTCACCGACCGAAATTCCGCAAGTAATCCTTGTTGACGGACAGGTCTTCGGGGCCGGACAGTATGCCTGCGAGGTCGGCCACCTGCGACAGAGCGGACTCGGCTCGTTCGGCTCCGTTCGCTTGCAAGTATGCTTTCAGGGCATCACGAATCAGTGCGGACTTGCTCACACCTTTCCGTTGCGCCATTTCAGCGAGGTCGGCGGCAAGCGGAGCGGGCATCTTTAACGAAACAGTATCCATTGCATTGCCTGGGTATTATTTCTTTGAGCGATTAGTAATACCAGTATACGACGTTCCGGTCAAATTGCTTCAGCGGATCGCGACGGGATTGACTATCGTCTGCACCGCCCCGGCCATGCGCGGCGTGCCGAGCACGAACATGAACTCGTAGGCCGCATCTGCGGCCAGCGCAGCCGTGTCCATGTTCTCGAGGATGTAGGTGCCGTTCTTGGCCAATAGCTCCTGGTGGACCGGAAAGCGCTCGGCCTCCTTCTCGAACGGGATGGCCTCCAGCGCCCAGGTGTCCGCCCCGACCGCAACGACGCCTTTCCCGGCCAGGTAGCGCGCGCCCTCGACGCCGATGCCCGGTTCGGGAAAGCCAATCTTCGGCTCGCCCTCACCCATCTGCGCGAATTGCTTCAGCCAGCCGGTGTGGAACAGCACCACGTCGCCTTCGCGGATTTCTATACCTTGTCTCTGCGCGGCCTCGTCGATCTCCTTGCTGTTGAAGGCCGTACCGTTAGGCACAATATCGACCGCATAGTATTTCGTCATATCCAGCAGCACGCCGCGCGCCACGATGGGTGGGATGTTCTCCACACCGAACTTCTTGATGCCCGTGAGCGAGAGGAAGTCCTGCGTCTTCCAGCCGTTGTAATGCACGTGATCGATGCCGACGTGACCGAACCCGTCGATTTGGCTGCCGACCCCGAGCCAGGTAACGGCCAAGTCGTCGGTGGTGGTAAGCTCGTTCGGTCCCCCCAGCACGGTATTCCAGACGTACACCTTGTAGTGGCGGGGCGGGTAGGCCGGCGTGTCGGGACCGGTCACCATCCCGAGCGCGTACGTCTTGCCGGTCTTGACCAGGCTGGCCGCGAGCTTCACACGTTCAGGCGTGATGTAGTTCGCGCTTCCGATCTCATCTTCCGGCCCCCACTTCGATTGTGTCCATTCTTGTCCAGCGGTCGGAGAACTCCACACGAGGACGGTCGCCAGCAGTGCTCCGAACAACGCCTGTCGAGATTGTCGTTTGCTCATATGCTCACTCCTATACGCAACCTACTATACGACGCACCCTAAATGTGACGCACCCCAAATGTAAAGCCTGGACCGCTCTTCGATCTTGCAGGGTAGTTTTCAGCATCTGTGTGACAGTGGATCGCCAGCTATCTTTCTTTTTTCACCTGCGCTATGCTGCCGAGCTTCTGAAGACGAGCGCTAGAAGATTGCTACGACCCGAAGGAGGATACACAGCATGACACAACTCGATTCGCCAATGCAGATTGGCATGGCTGCAATCTGCCAGAACCCGGCCCAGAAGATCTCGGACTATGAGGTCTACAAAAATGAAATGCGGCTGGCTGATTTGGCCGAGCCGCTGGGCTTTGATTCAATTTGGAGCGTTGAGCACCACTTTACCGATTACACCATGGTACCTGATGTCCTTCAGTTCCTGACCTATATGGCCGGCCGGACCAAGACAGTCAAACTCGGCTCGATGGTCGTCGTGCTGCCCTGGCACGATCCCATGCGGGCGGCGGAAGAAATCGCCATGTTGGACGATATGTGCGACGGGCGACTGATTCTCGGGCTTGGCCGCGGCGCTGGACAGGTCGAGTTTGAGGGCTTCCGGGTCGATATGGGCGAGTCTCGCGAACGCTTTGTTGAGGCCGCAGATATGGTCCTGACCGGACTCGAACAGGGCTACTGCGAGTATCAGGGTCAGTATTATACCCAGCCCAAGAAAGACATCCGTCCCAAGCCGTTCAAATCCTTTAAGGGCCGGACGTATGCCGCCGCGGTGTCACCCGAGTCGTCCGAGATCATGGCCCGTCTGGGCGTCGGCATTCTGATCATTCCTCAGAAGCCGTGGGAAGACGTGGCGGTCGAGTTGGATACGTACCGGACGGTCTATCGTGAGGCCAACGGGGCCGAGGCACCGGCGCCGGTCGCCGGCGGCTGGGTCTTCTGCGATAAGGATGCCGGCCGCGCCGAAGAGATGGCCCGGCGCTACATCGGTGCCTACTGGCAGTCGGCCATGAAACACTACAATTTTGGTGGTGACCATTTCGCCAAGACCAAGGGCTACGAATACTACGGCAAGATGTCTGAGGCCATGGGCAGTGTCGAAGGCGTGACCGACTTTTTCCTCAACCTCCAGGTCTGGGGCACACCGGATCAGTGTTTTGAGAAAGTCCTGGAGATTCGTTCCAAGGTCGGCTGCGACGCCTTCACCGGTGTGTTCAGCTATGGTGGCATGCCGTATGAAGACAGCGAGCAGAGCATGCGTCTGTTCGCGGCCGAGGTCATGCCGCGCTTGCAGCAGTTGGACCAAAAAGCGGTGGCCTAAGTCTCTACTTCCGTTCCATAGGCTCCTGCCCATGTCACTGGGCGGGAGCTAACCTCTGCCCCGTACCTTTCATTACCGTCTCAATCCCCTTATTCTGCCGCGCTCACGCCTGACGGGTGTGACAATCTCTGCGTGAAGTCAAGAAACCGACACGTTACAGACGTATCCGCATACCAAAGCTGTTCCACTCCTTCCGGCAGACCCTCAGGATATGCTTCTCGAATCGCTTCGCACATCATTTGGTCATTCATGAGAGCGATATCGTTATTCTCGACAAGCAAGACGGTCATATAGTCTTCCGCGTACTTCGCTAGTTTCTTGGCTTTCCTATCCAGTAGCTTCTTGATACGCATGGACCTAGTCTCGTCGTGTGGCGCAAATCGACTAAAACCACGTACTTGAGGAGTCTTTGTCTTCCGGATGACTAACCGAATAGGAGGGTTGGTCTGAAGAACTTTTTCATGTGTTCCATAACTCAGTCGAGATGCGTTTTCGTAAATCCAACCTTTGAGCGCGGCATGAATACCCTTCCAGTCCTGGACTTTTTTGATGGTGTCGTACTCAAGCGTGATAGTAAAGCCGCAATCCACACAGTCATCAATCACCTGCTTAAGCCCGCTGATGACACGTAAAAACATGTCATCATCTCGACGTTGGTTCGCTACGCTATCGATACTTGTGTGCTCTATCGCGAACGGTCCGGCGATTGCGTCGATTTCTGGAGACTGGCGATTCTTATCATCGGGCCATCGTTCCACCCGTAAGCCAGGAAAACCATGGTTGCGCCGAAAATCAATAAAGGCCTGAATTACATCGCGATCTGTCATAGCAGTATGGCTTACCTCAACGAGGAGAATTGACTCTGGTTAGGGCCTAGTCGATAGA
Organism: uncultured Binatia bacterium (SeqCode); assembly: GCA_965243855.1. Lineage (GTDB taxonomy): Bacteria > Desulfobacterota > Binatia > Bin18 > Bin18 > Bin18. The sequence continues at coordinate 3,366,851 of CBDEWE010000003.1, forward strand.
GATATCACAGACGACGAGACCCCGAGGGACACCCGGGGTCTCGCGTGAATTGATGAGTCAGATCAGAAATGTGGCTCGGGTGAGCGTCGCCTCACCCGATACCCCGACTACTCCGGGACGGGGCGGGCGCGTTGGTTGTAGAGCATTTTGCGCAGTTGGTCTTTCTCTTCCTGGGAGAGCTTGGAGACGTCGAACCCGAGGTCGCTGCCGACGGCCATACCTTTTTTGACGCCCTCGCGTTCCGAGAGTTCCTCGAACCAGCGCTTGAAGTACTTGAACTCGTTGATGTCCTGGCCCTGGGACTCCCAGTTGACCGTCCAGGGGTAACAGATCATGTCGGCAATGGTGTATTCGTTCCCGGCCAGATAGGGCTGCCTATATAATTGGTTGTTCATCACGCCGAACATGCGATTGACCTCATCCGTAAAACGCCGGACCGCGTAGGTCTGATCGCCCTGGTCGTCGCCCAAACGACGAAAATGGCCGCACTCGCCACTCTTGGGTCCCTGGTTGGCCATCTGCCACATCACCCACTGGTTCACGTCGTAACGAACGCGAACATCCTGGGGATAAAACTGTCCGGCCTTCTCGGCGATATACATCATCATCGCTCCGGACTCGAAAATGCTGATCGGCTCGCCCCCGCCGAGCGGCTCGTGGTCCACCAGGGCCGGCATCCGGTTATTGGGACAGATTCTGAGAAACTCGTCCGTGAACTGATCCCCCTGGGCGATATTGCACGGGATCATATTGTACGGCATGCCGCACTCTTCCAGCAGAATGGTGACTTTCTTGCCGTTCGGGGTGGGCCAGTAGTGTAAATCGATCATACGTTTTTCCTCCTGAGGGTTGATTCATCTAGCTCATACTCGACATAAACGCGGCGTACTTATCCAGAATCGGCAGGACCTTGTCTCGGCTCTCGGACGGGACGGCGAAGATTGAGCGCTCGATCCCCAGTTCCTGATACTGGTTAATAATCGCTTCCTCGGCGGGGGCCATGAAAGCGGAGACGGCCAAGTCCGAGGCCTGACGGCCGAACTTTTCCGCCCGCGCGTGCATATCGCCGATCCAGCCCTTGAGATCGGGAATTCTCGGCCCGATCGGAATCCAGCCGTCGCAGTAGTTGGCGACCCGATTCAAACCGCCTGGGGTGTGAGCGCCTAACAGAATGGGGGGATGGGGTTTCTGTAGGGGTTTGGGATAGGACCAGATCGGATCGAAGTTCACAAACTCGCCGTGATATTCGGCTTCCTCTTCGGTCCAGATCGCTTTCATGGCCTCGATTTTTTCCCTCAGAATCTTCCAGCGTCTATCAAAGGGAGTGCCGTGATTTTCCATTTCTTCGGCATTCCAGCCGCCGCCGATCCCGAACAGCAAACGGCCGTTCGAGAGCTGATCTACCGTGGCCACTTCCTTGGCCAGCTTAATGGGGTCATGCTCCTGCACCAGGCAGATGCCACTGCCGACCTTGATCGTTTTCGTGGCGGCCGCGGCGGCCATCAGCGACGCGAACAAATCGTGGGTATGCCAATAGTCCCTGGGTAACTCCCCGCCACCCGGCCACGGGCTGCGCCGACTGGCCGGAATATGGGTGTGTTCCGGATACCAGACCGACTCAAAGCCGCGGTCTTCGCACTCTTTGGCAAAATCGTCAGGACGGATGGCGTAATCCGTGGCGAACATGACAATACCATATTTCATACTCTTCTCCTTTTATTTATTGAAAACTCTGTGCACTTCATGCGAATTCCGCAGGAGAGTCAAGCCGCAACGTAGGGCAACCCCCCGTGGTTGCCCTTCCTAATACCTCATCTCCAGCCCTGTCCGCCTGGACCCCCGCACCGTATTCGCTCCGGTGTTACAAACTGCTGTACCAGTTGGCCAACTCGGTCCCGATGAGATGTGGATTGTCCTCTTGGATGAAATGAATGCCTGGCCCGATATCAACCACTTTGAGGTTCGGCAGATTTTGTTGACACCATTCCACCACCGGGGCGGGGACAAGCGCCCCTGGAGTCGCGCAGAAGAGCAACTTGGGGAGCGAGGATTGCTGAAGCTTGCGGTTATACTCCTCCACCGCCGCTGCCACGTTGGCCGGCTCCCCGGCAATCGGAATCTCATTCGGCCAGCGCCAGAGCGGCTTGCGGGTCGGTGGATCGGTATAGGGCGACCGATAGTAGTCCATCTCGGCCTCCGTCAGGGTACGGACGACCGCACCGGGCAAAATCTGCTCGACGAACATATGATTATTCACAATCATGTCCCAGCCCACCTCCGGTGTCCGGAATGCCTGAAAGGTCTGTTTGAAATCCTGAGGAAAGACATCCCAACTCGGAACCGGCATCATAATCGCCTCCATGAAGGCGAGCGCTTTGATATTGGTCTCGTTGCGCATGGCGTAATGAAAGCCCAGGGCTGAGCCCCAATCGTGGATGACCAGGGTGATATTTTTTAAGCCCAGTTCCTCAATAAAGCCTTCCACATATTTGACATGATCGAAGAAAGAATAGTCCAGATCTGGCTTGTCGGACTTCCCCATTCCGATCAGGTCCATCGCAAGACAACGCCCATGAGCATGCAGGTGGGGCATAATATTCCGCCACAGATACGAGGAGGTCGGGTTCCCGTGCAGAAATAAAATCGGGTCGCCGCTGCCTTCCTCCACGTAGTGAATCTGTGAACCCTGCACCTCCGCGTAGTGGGATGTATAGGGGAAATCCGCTGAAATAGCTTGGGTCGTCATGGTGTGTTTCCTTTTGTGTACAGTCTCCGTGCCCGGATATATGTCGGCTCTACCATGGCTCAACCCACGGTCGCAGCACCACCTCGAAAGCCCAGGTCGAGCGGGGCTGACGGTGGAGTTGCAGATAGGTCTCAGCAATAGAGTCCGGGTCTGCCATATTGTCGTCCACCGTTGTCCCGGCCAGACGATGCCAGCGGGTGCCGTCTTCCTGAGTCCAACCAATCGCCGCATCAATCGGCACGTGGGCAATATGGATACCCTTGGGCATAAGTTCTCTGGCCATACTCTCTGCCAGACCCGATTTCCCTTGACAGGCCATCGCAAACGCCCCACTCCTCGGGTAGCCCTTATAGGCCGCGCTGGCATTGGTGAAGATGATAGTACCCCGGTGACCGTCGGCACCGGGCGAGCTGGCCAGCATACTTTTTGTCGCCTGTTGACCAACGAGGAAGGCGCTATATGCGGAGTTCAGCAGGGTGTCGCGCACCAAGCCGGGGTCGGCCTCCGCGAGGTCTTTGCGGAAAATGTCCGGGGTCCGGCCGTCGATATTGTGTACGACCAACGTGGGCCGCCCGAGATCATTCTGTACCGCTTGGAACAGCGCCGTCACCGCCTCGGGCTCCCGCGCATCGCACTGATAACACCGTACGCCATACTCGCTCGCCAGTTTTTTCAGCGCGGGTTTGTCCGGGGTACGCGCCGCAACCGCCACCCGCATGCCCTCGCGGGAAAAAAGCCGGGCGCAACTCGCGCTCGTTCCCGGACCAGCCCCGACGATCAAGGCTACCTCCGTTGTCATATGCTTCTCCTCTCAGGCTGGAACAGGGTAACATCCTCTCCGCCCTCTTGTATTTGCCAGACACTCCGTAGCAGCAGAGCGGAGAAAAAGAAATCTCATACGAGATCCAGGCTGTTCTCTTGCTTCCGCACGGTGGTTGTGTATGCTTGGGGCGACGTCCGGTGAGGGGAAGATATGAGCCAAGTGAACACGGACCGCGTCTTTGTAAAAAAATCCTACCCGGTGAGCGCGAAAGATGTCATCCCGGTACTGGACCTCGGACCGTTTCTGGCCGGAGAGCCCGGCGCGCTGGCCCGCCTGGGCCGGGAAGTCTGTCAGGCGCTTGAAGATATCGGTTTCTTTTTTGTTAAAAACCACGGCGTGCCCCAGGAGCTGGTTGACCGCGTATTCGCGGAAAACGCCCGTTTTCATGCGCTGCCGCTTGAGCGAAAACTTTCCGTCAAGGTCGATAGCAAAGGCATTGGCTATATGCCGCAGGGGCTCCAGCAGCCCAAGTACAATCAGGACGAACCGCCCCGTAAGCCGGATATTGGCGAGGCGTTTTTCATCGGGCGTGAGGCCCGAGCGAGAAGCCGGGACGGCGGTTCGCCCAATCCACTCTATCAGGGCGGCAATCAATGGCCGGCGGATTTGCCCGGCTTTCGGGACACCTTGATTGAGTATTTTAACGCCATGGAAGCGCTCAGCCTGCGTCTGCTGCCGGTGTACGCCGCCGCCCTGGACCTGCCCGAGCATTTCTTTGATGACGCATTTCTGCACTCGCGACCGATGGGCATTCTGCGACTGTCCCACTATCCCGGAACTTCCTGCGAGGAAAACCAGTTTAATGCCTCGCCGCATATTGACGGTGACTTTATTACGTTTTTGGCTCAGTCCGGGGTGCCCGGTCTGGAGCTGCGCACCTCGGAGAAAAAATGGATTCAGGCGCCGGCGCTGCCCGAGACCTTTCTGGTCAACGCGGGCGAGATTCTCCGTCTGTGGAGTAACGGCCGGTTTCGAGCAACCTTCCACCGGGCCATCAACCGGTCGGGGCGCGATCGATATGCGATTCCGTTCTTCTACAGCCCCAGCCCGGACACCCTGATTGAGTGTGTGGAGACCTGCTGCGACGCGGACCATCCGCCCAAGTACCGGCCGGTAACGGTCCGCGAGTATACCGAGTGGTTCTCGCACAAGGTCTTCGTTCATCTCAAGGACAGGCCGGGGCGGTCGCCCTACTACGAAGGAGACAGGCCTGACAGTGCGGCCTAAGAGAGTCTGAGAGTGTAACTCTAATCAAAGGAGGAGACGGATATGCCAGCACAGAGACCCGAAGAGTGCGATCTGTTGTTGCTCGAAGCAATCAAAGCCGGCGACCTGGAGACGGCCATCTCGCTCTATGAGCCGGACGCCACCTTTGTGGTGTCGCCCGAGCAGGTGGTTAAAGGCCACGACGCCATCCGCGAGGTCATGCAGGGCTTTATGGACGCCCAGGCCACGTTTAACGTCGAGGCGGTCACGGCGGTGACGAGCACGGACGGAACGGTGGCGGTCACGCGGGTGAAGGGCAGCAGTACCAGCCCGGGGCCGGATGGCAATCCGGTCACGTCGCCGCTGCACAGTGTGGAGGTAGTGCGCAAGCAGGCGGACGGGACGTGGCGCTTTATCATCGACGATCCCAGCGGCGAAGGCATCAAGTAAAGGGCGGTCTCTACAGCGGGGACCCACTCGGCAGCCCGACCAGCGTGCGGCCGTAGGCTTCAAGCCCCGCCTCATAGTGCAGGGCGATGTGTTGGCTGACCGCATGCAGGTCACGCCAAATGCGCTGGACCGGGTGCTGTAGATACAGGGAGCGGCCGCCGCTGAGCTCAAACAGCCGGTCAACCGCGCGGGTGGCCTGCCGCACGATATAGCTGCGCCAGGCGTAATACTTGGCCCGCTCCTGGGCGGTCGGGACGCGACCCGCCTGTCCATACTCCGTTACGATTTCGTCCGTGCACTGCCACATCAGCCCCTCCAACGCATCGGCGGTGGTGGCGGCCTCGGCCAAAGCGATATAGGCACTGGCCGTGCCGGGCAGGGGAGTCTCGCTCGGGCCATAGACGGGAATGCGAGCCCGCGTCCACTCCTCAAAATGAGCAATGGCCGATCGGACCGACCCGATGACTGTCGGCACCAGCGCAACGCCCAGGGTGGGGATAAAGGGGAGCTGATACAAGGCGTTCGGATGCAGCTGTTGCCCAGGAGAAGTCCCGGTCCGTTCGGCCCGCTCCAACCAGTAGACTCGGTGGCGGGGCACAAACGCGTTCTCGACGACAATGGTATTGCTGTCGGTTCCCTGCAGGCCCGCGACATGCCACTGGTCGTTGAGACGATAATCCGTCTTGGGAACGAACATCATCGTCCACTCGGGTGGCGCGTCCGGCTGGGGCGTCACCCGAGCCCCGACCGCGACCCAATCGCTACACCACAGACCGCTTAAAAAACTCCACTGGCCGTTGAGTTGGTATCCGCCGGAGACCTCTTGAGCTGCCCCCGTGGGAGCGAAGGAGTCGGCCATCAGCACACTCGAATCTTCCCCCCAGAGCTCCTCTTGTAGTTCGGGCTCAACGTAGCTGATCCAGAAGTTGTGGATGCCAAGAATGCAATACACCCAGCCAGTCGAGGTATCCCCCTTGGCAATCTCGGTCGCCACCTGGAGGAAGGTCCGCAAGTCTCGCTCATAGCCGCCCCAGTAGGCGGGCTGGAGGACACGCAGCAACTCGGAGTCTTTCAGCGCCTGCATCAGCGCATCGGGCAGGCGGCGCTGCTGTTCGATGGCGAGTGCTTGTTCGGCCGCCAGCCGGGCGATCTCACGGGCACGCTCAAGCAGAGCGGCCGTTGTCAGAGCAGTCTGGGAATTGTCACGCATAGCTCCCTCTCCTTTATTTTATTCAGGCCTTGGCCCTCTGCGTAAGAGACGCTTTTTTGTCCATGCATGACCCGCACCGGGCGGACTGAATACGCGGTTTTATGCCCGCCGCGCCGTTTGGTTGTTGATTGTACGGGGATATGCCATACATACCCTTTAACCGCTCGTGACTGCAATTCTCCTATGAGGCTGCGATGAAATTTGTCCTCCTGGTTATCCCGTATATGCGGGGACGTGGCGAGAGCGTCCACCTGCCGGGAGCTGATCCACATCGCTTCCAAGTTCTAATGGGTCGGCTCAAGGAACAGATACGGTTTGCCGAATCGGCCGGCTACGACGGCTTTTGCATGACCGAGCAGCATTTACAGATCGAGGGGATCGAGACAACGACCAACCCATTGTTCTGGGATTACTTCGTGGCCCAGCACACGAAAACGCTACGCGTTGGCCAGCTGGGTATGAATCTGACGGCGGTGAACCCAATCAAGCTGGCCGAGGATATCGCCCTGCTCGACCACTTCACGGACGGACGGGTCTTTGTCGGTTTTACGCGCGGCAACACACCACGCTGGACGGCCACCTTTGGCCAACATCTCGATATCACCTCCGCCGAGTCTGACAAATCGGTCGCAGACCGGCGCAATCGGGCCGCACTGTATGAGAACTGGCAGATTATCAAGAGTCTCTGGACCCAGGAAACGGCCCGTATTGACGGCCAGTTCTGGCAGGTACCCAAAAAGATTAGCTGGGAGTTTAAGCCCACGCAGGCTTGGGGCCGAGGCGTCGACGAGCAGGGCCGGCTGACGGAGATCGGCATTGTCCCCCGGCCCTTGCAGCAGCCGCATCCGCCCGTCTATGCGCCGTTCAGCTACAGCATGGAAACCGGGCGGTTCTGGGCGCGCGAGGGCGGCAAACTGGTCTCTTTTGTCACCAAGGACGATTTTCTGCAGATCACGCTCGACGTCTACCTGGAGGAAGCCCACAAGGTCGGCCGGAATCCTCAGCCGGCCGATGCCCTGGCCATTGGGGGGCATCTCGTCATGGGTCGGACGCCCGAGGAAACCCAGGACCTGTACCGTGGCTTCGAGGAGTTGTTCAACTTCGCCTATAACGCGCCCCCCTACTTCGTGCCTATGGGCCGCCTGTGGATGGGCTCACGGCAGGAAGTCCTTGACCATATTGCCAGGCTAGCCGAGCGTTTCGGCGTGGAGGAGTTCTTTCTGTGGCACCACGTCGGCTACTTCTCTCAGGAACAGGAGCTAGCCATGCTGGCGCAATTTGCCGAGGGCGTTATCCAACAAATGTGACGGACGCCGCGTAAGAAGGGGTTATTCGGAGATGGACGAGCAAGACCACACCCAGTCATTTGATCCCGTGCTCTTCGCGGTCCTCAGATCGCGTATGGACGCGATTGCCAGCGAGATGGAAAAAACCCTGCTCGTGACCGGACGCAACCCGATCGTCTATTCGGCCAAGGACTTTAGCTGCGCAGTGCTATCGGCCGAGGGTGAAGTCACCTCCATGGTGGAATGCCTACCCATCCATGCGGTCACCCTAAGCCCCGCGCTCCGGGCGATTATGGCCGCGTTCGACGATATCGAGGAGGGCGATTTATTTGCGATGAATTCGCCCTATCACGGCAACTCCCATGTGGGCGATTTGTGCATGTTCGTGCCCTGTTTCCACGACAAGAGACTAATCTGCTGGATCGTGGCCAAGTGCCATACGATGGATTCCGGGGCCTACATCCCGACGAATCTCGATCCTCTCTCCAAGGACATCTACGAAGAGGGTCTGCACCTGCCACCGGTCCGTTTCTATCGAAAATACTCCGAAATCAAGGATGTGACCGGGATCTGGCTGACCAATGTCCGCTATCCAAAACAGTATCGGGGCGACTTCCTGGCCCAGGTTGGTGCGGTGCGCTTGGGGGAGAGGCGAGCCAAGGAGGTGTGCCAGAAATATGGCGGCCAAACAGTCAAGCACTTTCTGCAGGAATATCTGGATTATAGCGATCGTCGGATGACGGAAGAAATCCGCACCCTACCGTCCGGCACCTGGTCGGACGAAGCGCTCAGTGAAAAATATGCCGGGATGCTGCCGGATGGAGCTATGCTGAAGGTCGCCATGCGTATTGACCCCCAAGCCGCGACCATCACCTTTGATCTCTCCGATATGCCCGACCAAGTGGTTGGGGGGATCAATCTTTCAGAGTCATGTTCGCGCGGGAGCTGTGTGATCGGGACAATGGCCTGTCTTGACCCTAGCCTGCCCCGCAACGATGGCGTCTACCGCCACATCAAAGTCATTCAACGCGAGGGTAGCATCGCTGGCAAGCCAAAGTGGCCGGCCAGTACCTCTCTGGCGACCGTCGGAATTAGCGATGAGATTTGTAATCTGGTGTTCAGGCTCTGGGAGCAGGTGCGACCCGGCATGGGTCATGGGGGCACCTGTTATGCCCCTGGGGTCCACGCGGTCGCCTCTGGAACCGATTTTCGTCGGAACCATGTCGCCTTCGGCCATTCTTATTTTCTGGCTGCCTGTAGTGGCGGCGGCGGCTCAAAAGGCGTCGATGGCTATGCCTATATGGCAGCGAATGCCGCCATGGGTGGGAATCATACCGAATCGATTGAAGTCCATGAACTGAAGGTTCCGGACATTATCTGGGAAAACAGAATCATTCCGGACTCCGGTGGTGCCGGGCAGTGGCGAGGCGGCGTCGCATCGACCCAACTGGTTCAACCACGGAAGACGCAGCTGACAATCATTCCGTGGGGGACCGGTCATACCTCGGCCCCACACGGGATAGGCGGCGGACAGTCGGGCATGTTGGCCGACCACTGGATTATCGATTTTGCGACCGGTGAGCAGGTCGCGCACATGGCCAATATGGGACGCTATGTCTGTAAGGAAGATCAGGCCTGGTATGGCTGGCGCAACGGGGGCGGTGGGTACGGTAATCCGCTCGAACGGGACCCGGAGAAAGTCAAAGACGATGCCCGAGACGGTTTTATTTCACTTGAGGCGGCCAGAAACACCTATGGCGTTGTGCTTCATACCGAACCGGAACTCTTTGCGGTTGACTATCCAGCAACCGCGCAGCTGCGCCGTGAACTTGCCTCCAAAAGGGGACGAGCGGGGGGAGGCTCGTGAATTATATCGTCACTTCGGATATGGGCGGGACATTTACCGATGTCGTCGTCAGTGAAAAGAGTGGTGCCGTCCAAGCCTTTAAGGCCTTAACCACACCGTCCGACCCGACCCAAGGAGTGATGGCGGGGATCCAACTCGCCGCCGCTCACTACAACCTGGACCTCGGCGAATTTCTTGACCGAACCGACGCGTTTATCCACGGCAGCACGATCGCGACAAATACGATCATTCAAATGAATGGCGCGAAAGTGGGCCATATGGCCACGCGGGGTCACGAGGCCAGTTTGTACTGCCGCTATGGTGCAAAGAAGGACACGTTTAATCTGGCGGTCGAATATCCGAAGCCGCTCGTACGGAATTACCTGATCAAGGGAATTACCGAGCGTATCACCGCGGAAGGCGCAATTCTCGTCCCTCTGGACGAGGACGAGGTGCGGGCGGCAATCCGCCAGTTCCAGCAGTGGCAGGTCGAAGCCATTTCGGTCTGCCTCTTATGGTCGGTTGCCAATCCCTGCCACGAAAGACGTATCGCCGAAATCATTGAGGCAGAATGGCCCGAGGTTCCCTATTCGATCAGCTCCGAGGTCCAGCCCGCCATACGAGAGTGGCCACGCGCCTCGGGCACCGTCCTGAATGCCATGCTCAAACCGGTCATGCACGCCTATATCAAAAAAACGCAGCGACAGCTCCAAAGCAACGGCTTGAAAAACGACCTCTTGATGGTGGTGTCGAGCGGCGGGGTGGTCTATGGCGCAGATGCGGCCGAGAATCCTGTGATGACCCTCTTGTCGGGCCCTGCCATGGGGCCATCAGCGGGCGCCGTGTACGCAAAAGCCCACGGCACGGATCAGTGTCTGGTCATTGATATGGGAGGAACGAGTTTCGATGTCAGCATGGTCTCGGACGGCCGACCCATGGTGACCAAAGACATGTATATGGAGGGCCACCCGACCGGTGTCACCTCGGTCGAGGTCTTAACCCTGGGGGCGGGTGGCGGGAGTATTGCCTGGGTCGATAACGGTGGCATGCTGAACGTCGGCCCCCACAGCGCCGGGGCCGACCCGGGTCCGGCCTGTTATCGGCGTGGCGGCACAGAAGCAACCGTCACTGATGCCAATGTCGTGCTCGGCTATCTCAACCCGGAGTCCATTGCGGATGGACGGATGGCCATCGACGCGAAGGCCGCCCACCAGGTGATTCTGGAGAAAGTTGCCCGGCCGCTGCGGCTTGACCCGGTCGAGGCGGCTAATGGGATTTATCATGTTGTCAATCAAAACATGATCGGGGCGATGAACGAGGTCACGACCTGGCGAGGGATCGATCCCCGAGAATACCTCCTGGTGGCTGGCGGTGGGGCTGGCGGACTGCACGTCGCGCGTCTAGCGAGCGAGCTCCAGATCAAGAGCGTCGTGATTCCCAAGTTCGCAGGAGCCCTGTGCGCGTTTGGCATGCTGAACACCGATATCGTTTTCAGCGAGGTCAGCAGCGCCTTCACAACAAGCGTGGATTTTGATTTTGCTCGGGTCAATATGCAGTTGGCGGCGCTCGAAGCACGTGGTCGCGAAAAACTGATAGCCGCCGGCATCTGCGAGGCGGATATGGTCTTCGAGTACTATGTCTCGGCCCGATATCTAGATCAGGTGTATGAACTGGAAGTCCCACTGCCTGATTCCCACCTGAGCGCAGACAGTCTGGAGCGACTGATTACAGCCTTCCACGCTTTGCATGAACGACGCTATACCTATCGCGATGAAGACTCCTATCAGGAGTATACGGACTGGCGCGTAATTGCCCGGGGGCTCAGGCCAAAAGTGAGTTTTCGGGAACAGGCAGAGAAGGGAGCGGACGCGACGCCGTCCGTCACGGGCGTGAGGACAGCCTATTTTGTGGAAATGGGAGGCTTTACCGAAACACCGGTCTATAACGGGAAAGCACTCGGCCATGGCATGCAAGTGACCGGTCCAGCCATTATCGAGGAGCCGACCTCGACCCTCGTCGTGATTCCTGGTGCGAGCGTGACGGTCACCCAATGGGGCGATTATTTAATGGAGTTGGGCGATGTGAATACGGAGACTGGCGTGAAACGAGCGGGCGAAGGTCTATACCCATGAGCACGAACCAGAACAAGGTGATTATCCTGGGCGGTGTCGGTGAAGTCGGGGGTCCATTGACCGAGGATCTGGCTACCTGCCCTGAGGTCGGAGAGGTTGTGATTGCGGATATTCAGCGCGAGCAGGCCGAAGCACTAGCGCTCTCGTTGGGTGATAAGGTCAGTGCCGTCGAGCTCGATCTTGGCGATCGAGCCAAAGCGCTCCGCCTGCTTGAAGGCGCCGATATGCTGATGAACTGCACCAGCCTGGTCAAGTTCGATCAGGTCATCGATCTGGCCATCGAGGCACGGGTCAACTACGCAGACCTGATTTCCGAACCCACCCAGCACCAGCGCCAAGCCGCCGAGCAGGCGGGGATCACTGCCATTTCCGGACTTGGGCTCAGTCCTGGTGTTTCAAATGTAATTGTCCGCCACGCGGCAGACGCTCTGGATGAAATCGAGGAAGCCCATATCAATGGCCTGAGTTGGCGAGCGATCGCCCCGTCACCTGGCGGACTCGACACCATCCTGTGGGAGAACGGGCAGGATTGCCCCACGCGGCAATACTATCAGAACGGACGCTTCCATTGGGCGCGCCCGTTCGAGGGAACTCGGGTCGTCGAATTCCCGCCGCCGGTCGGTCCACACCGAGTGTATTTTGTTCCTCATACCGAGGCGACTTCGCTCGTCAAAAATTTCCCCAGCCTGAAGTTTTGCGCCGCGCGCGTCAGTTGGCGCGATGAATTAAGCGAGGACATTCGCGTGCTGAACAAATACGGACTGCTCGACCATACTCCCCTGCCCGGCTACGAGGGTATTACCGCTTACCAGGCCACCTGGGCGCGTATCTGGGAAAAGTGGGGCGGCGTGCGGGATAGCGGAGCGCACGCCCTGTATATTAACGTCGAGATTATTGGGACGCGGGATGGACGCGCCTGGCGGCGCGTTTATAACGTTTCCCACCCTGCCGATTGGGGCCCCAAGGCGATTGGCAAGATGACAGGCCTCTGTGCCGCGGTAGGAGCGCAACTCCTTGCCAGGCATGGTCGGACCCATACCGGATTCGTGGATGCCGAGGTCTATTTTGATCCGCCCGAGTTTTTCGCTGAACTTGAGAAGCGCGGGACGGTTTTCCTGAGTTGGGCAGAAACCCCGGTTGAGGGGGCCGCCCTGACCCGCTGAGCCGTCATCCCCTCATTCCCAGTCCGCTGGCCGTTTGGCTCGGTCGCATCTAGCCCTGCTTCTAAGAGATTTGTCCGCCGGAGTCGGACAGAGCGGCTAGCGAGTTCAGGTGAACCATTTTTCATCTCGCAGTTGAGCCCAGATTTTTTGGACGACCGCCCCACCCTGGCGCTGCACCCGCGCGGCGTCATCGCTCACAAACTGACCGTGAAAAACCTGAAATTTTCCGTCAACCATCACATGTCGCACGCTCAGGCCATGGGCGTAGAGCAGATTGTTGAGGGGTTCGGGCGGTACGGCTCCGGTCCCCGTCAGAAAGCCGCTGACATCAACCGTACACAGGTCTGCTTTGGCGCCGGGCGCAAGACGGCCCAGGTCCTCTCGTCCGAGCCCTTGAGCGGCGCCCAGGGTTGCGCCGTGGACGGCATCCCAAATAGTCGGCGGGTGTAGGGGAACAGGGCTGCTCTCGTGTAAGAGTTGGGCACGCGCCCGGCCGTACAGAACAGCGAGTTTCAGGTTTTCGATGTAGTCGTTTGAATGGGTATCGATGCCGATCGTCGTACGCACGCCAGCGGCAAGCGCTTCCGGATAGGGTTGCGTGCCGCTGCTGCCGCCGGCGCCATTGCCCGAAGGACAGTGCGCATAAGTCAGATTCTTGCCGGCCAAAAACGGCAGGTCGTGCTGGACATCAATCCCGGTCAGGTGGGCACCGAAAATGCGTTCGGAATAAAAGCCCAGTTCGTCCAACCAAGCGGCCGGCCGTTTGCCCCAGACCCGCTGAACGGTCTGTGTCTCTTGGGCGCGCTGGGAGAGGTGAATATGAATCCCGTTACCGATTTCTTTGGCTGCGGCCAGAATGGCCGCCATCGTCGTGGGTGTATGCGTGTCCGTGGCATGCGGGGCCATTTGGGGCCGAATCCGCCCGTCTTCGCCGCCGTTGTGAGTCAGGGCAAATTGTCGGTTGGCGGCAATCTCGGCCAGGGTCATCTGTTCTGAGTCGGTCAGGACCTGGTCCGAACGCCGAAACCAGATGGGGAACAGCCGCGCAATACCGGGGATCATTCCGCCGGGATAGCCGCGCGCCCCCCAACGCTTAGCAATGCGGACGTAGGACTCGGCCTGACGTAGGCTCAGGCTCATTTCCACCTGGGTCGTACAACCCGAGCGAAGCAGCTCGGCAAGATTATAGGCGGTCAGGGCGTCGAGGTCTTCGGTGCTCAAAGACTCGACCAGTTCGAGCGGTCGGGCGTATGACCGGCCGCCCTCGATAATCCCGCGGGTTGGGGTGGCCGAACAGGTGTGGGTGTGACCCGAGATAAACCCCGGTAGCAGGAGTTGACCGCTGGCTCGGAGCCGCGGCGTATCGCCCCGGAGCCGACCGCTTTTGACTTCTTCGATACGGTCTTCGCGAACCCGGAGCGAGCAGTCCGGTAGAAGCGCGAGGCGACCCTCACGAAAAACCAGTCCCCACGGCGCCTCGATGATGCAATCGTGGTGCGGTGGTTGGTCTGGCGGTGGCGATGGGCCGGCAAAGAGGGACGGCGGAGCCTGAGCGCCGGTCGCCCCAAAAGCCGCCCCGGCCGGAGCGCCCTGTACCAGGAGTTGGCGGCGGGTCAGACCACCCTCAGGCTGCTCGCCCGCCAGGTCCGGGCCGTCGCACCCAAAGCATCCACCGTAAAAAAACGGAGCCATCGTCCCTCTCCGAGCCGCCTGCCCCCGTCAGTGGTCGGCAAAGCGCGGCATGACTTCCTTGGCAAACAAACGCATCGAGCGGAGCGCCTTGTCGTGGGCCAAGCCGGGAAACTGCATCCGCACAATCAGATAATCCATCCCGAGCTTCTGCCGATACCGCTCGATTTCCTGGCTCACACTATCCGGATCGCCAATGATGAAGCGCCCCCGAATCTCCTCAAACTGCACCTCAGACTTGTCGGCCACCCGTTTGCCCTGATCGGTGGTGAACGGACGCCACTGCGACCAGGCGCCATACCACTCGCGGTGAATATACACCACGTGCTCTCTGGCCTCTGCTTCCGCCTGGGCAGTCGTCTCCGCCACATACACATCCCGCATGACGGGCCTGAGCGGGCCCTGGGTGCCAAACGCGTCGCAAAAGTCCTGGTACATGGCGTAATGAGCTTCAAGCTCTTCGAGACGATGGCGCGGAGAGGCCAAGAGCGGCAGGCCGTATTGGGCCACTCGACGCACGCCCGCTTTAATGGAAGCGCCGATCCAGATGGGCGGATGGGGTTTTTGGGCCGGCTTCGGTGTCACCGCCATATCCGTGTAGGAATAAAATTTCCCCGCAAACGAGAAGCGCTCCTGGGTCCAGGCCCGGATGAGGATATTCATGATTTCTTCCATACGCGCACCGCGTTTTTCGCGGGGGATACGAAATCCGGCGAATTCCTCGGGCCGGTATCCTGGGGCAATACCGAATATCAAACGTCCTTCCGACAGCAGATCGACCACCGCCGCTTCTTCGGCCAGGTGAATCGGATCGTAGAGGGGCAGCAGGATCACGCCGAGACCGATTTTGATGCGGCTCGTTCGTGTCGCCATACCCGCGGCACAGGTCAGTAGCGCCGGGAGATAACCGTCTGGCAAAAAATGATGCTCGGTGAGCCAGACCGAATCATAGCCCAACTCCTCGGCGACCTCGATCTGTTCGAGCATCTCGCGGTAGAGCTGGACGTGGCTGAACCCGCTCTCCGGCGGGGCTTGCATTCCATATGGGCCAAGGCCGATCTTCATCGTCTGCTCCTCCCTGATCCTGCGTCTGGTCGATTCCGTGTCGCTGCGCTGAGAGACCATATTAAGAACTTTTTCCAGAGGACGGCAAGACGCCGAGGGTCTTGGATCGGGTCTCAGGGCGGTGGGTCAACCGTGCGGCGCATTAGTACGCATCCGCATACAGGTGCCTGATATCGGCTGGGTCTTTATCTTGAAGAAAGGCGATCTCCCCAGCCTTATGAGCCAGGAACACATCTATGAATTCCCCTGGGAACCACGATCGCAGCAGCCGCTCATTATCGAGAACGTCGAGGGCAGACTGAAAGTCGGACGGCAATCTGACGACACCGATTTTCGCAAGTTGGTCGTTTGTCAGCAGACTGAGGTCACCGGTCGTCGGGGTTGGTGCCGGTTCCTTGTCTCGAATGCCTTGTAAGCCGGCTCTGGCCAGAACGGCCAGTTGCAAATAGGGGTTGGCGGTTGCGTCGGCGGCTCTGTATTCCACGCGGAATTGTGACTCTGCGGTAAACCCTTCGAGTCCAATCACCGGGCACACGCGCAGCGCTGCCTCTCGGTCATTCTCGGCAAGGTTGTTGAAAGCGGCACTCCACCGATGTGGCTGCAAGCGCTCATACGACACCACGCTGGACGCCGTCAGCGCAAGTAGGCTCGGCAGGTATTTCCGAATACCGCCAAAGAAGCTCCCGGCCACGGGGGTCAAACGCGCAGGACTGGTGGCGTCGTAGGTGCAAGGAACACCGTCCCGATCAACAAGGCTGATATGAATATGGAGTCCGTTTCCGGTGCCCTCGTTCACAACCGGAGAAAAGCTCACTTTTCGGCCCGTTCTTTTGGCGACGGCACGGACCATTTCCCTGGCAATGACACACTCGTCGGCGGCCCGGAGGCCCAGGCTGGGCGCAACCGTGACCTCGTATTGATCCTGCCCGTATTCCGGTAAGAAGGTATCGGGTGTGAGGCCGGCTGACCGCAAGGCAGCGAGCAGCGTCCGTCCGAACTCCGCGCCGTGTCTAAAATTTCCTAAACTGAAGCTCGACCACGGGACTGACTCGTCTGCAACGCTCCAAAACTCATGCTCGAAGGCGACTTTCAGTTGTAAGCCGGCCTCAGAGAGTAGGTCAGCCAAGACGGTTTGCAAGATCGACCGTGGACAAAAATTCCAGGGCGCACCGTCCAAAGTCCGAATGTCCCCAAGCATGAAATGCTCCGGCGCACTGCCGTCATCAAAAGCAACTCGCACTTCCGCACGCTCGTCCGGGATGAGCAACAGGTCACCGAGCGACCCGAAAGGACCATCCGCAATCCTATTGAAACAGGTGATCAAGCTATTGGTCGGCACCCAGCCAACACCGCGGCGGATCCGCGTTTCTCGCTCGCTGGCGGGGAAGCCTTTGCCGCGCACTTGGTTCGCCAAATCCGCGCAGACAACCATAATGATGTCTTCGCTAATCATCGGGGCCTTTATTGAGATGCTCAATTTCGGTAATCAAGTCCGCCGTCACGACCTGTCGACAGTAGCCCTTGATCGCATTCTCGCTGGCGTGCTGTCGGGCGGCTGAGTATGTGGCACACGCGTCGGTGACCATGGTGACGAGATAGCCAAGATCACAGGCGTCACGGATGGCGCTCTCCACACACTGATCGGTTGCGACCCCGGCAATCACTACTTGTTTGACTCCGAGAGAACGCAGCACGTAATCGATATTCGTCGAGTTGAACACACTCGACGCCGTCTTGCTGATGACAATCTCATCGCCCACCGGGGCAATTTCATCCAGGACTTGGGCGTCCCATGAGCCTTTCGGGACGTTAAAGCCGGTAATCTTATAGTCGAGGCCCCGATCCCGTCCGTCTTGGGTGAGGTTTTCGATGACGCAGAACATCACTTCTATGCCAGCGGCGCGGCAGCAGTGCTGTAGACGGGCAATGTTCTTGACGGCTGGTTTGAGGGCAGCAAAGAAGAAGTCGCGTTCTGCTCGCTGTGCTTCCGGTATCGAACGGACTTCTTCCCCATCTGGATGCGCGCAGTAGTTTTGCACGTCGATAATGAGAAAAGCCGACTCGCCTCTGCGGAGCGGCAGATCACGACTCAAGTGCATAACCGTAGCTCCTCAAGACAGCGCTGAAGCGAACAGGTCAATACGTGCCCCCAGCGCGCCTGTCCCGCTGTGTTACAAATAAGATCGTTCCGTATCTCGATTAACACGTGCGGGATACCACGCGCCTCACCGAACCGCGGAATGGTATTGTCTTCATCATCAGCCACAACGTAGGGCTCGTTCATACCGATGACGGCATCGGGGGCCTCGACGCGCAGGTGATGGGCCAGCACTGTCGCCAGTGCGTCATCACGATTGAACAAAAGCCCCATATGCCACGGTCGATCGACTCCGTTCAGCGTTGGGGTAAAACTGTGGAGACACACCAAAACAGTCGGCACTGATCGTTGCTCTCGGTCATCGAGTGTCTGCTCGATGCTATCACTGAAAGGCTGCCAAATCTCGCGTATGCGTTGCGCTCGTTGCGCATCCGAAAGACTCACGTTACCTGGGACGCTGACCCCTGCTGAGGCTCCGGGAATGAAATCCGGCACCCCAAGCGGTCTATTACAATCCACCACCAGGCGAGAGTATTTTTGATAGATGAGTTCGCCTGGAAGAGTACTCGCCAACTCCCACGCAACGGCTAACGCTCCGATGTCCCAGCCAATATGGCTCTGCCGTTCAGATTGCGAGAGCCCGAGCGTGCCGAGTTGTGCCGGTGTGACGTTCCCCGCGTGTTCGCAGACAAGGAGAACGGGCGTGTCTGCCTGCTGATGGAGATGGCCGACCGGAGGGACATCATGAGGTTGTAGCAGAGATGGTTCAGGGGGGTTCAAGGGGTGAGCGTACAAAAACGAGAGTCGTATTTCAACATTGCCGCTTCTGCTTTGTCACCGCATACAGCTACTGACACCCGCACCCTTTCCACCTGCTCGGTAAGAGCCGGTGGCCACGCAGGACTATAAGAAGTGCGGCATGAGGTGAGTCTTGACCGCCTCCAGGGTGGCCGTAGGCCGGATGCCCGGCACCTCGAACGCGACCGGATTGGTAAGTCCGGCGTCGACCAGGGCGGCCAGCCTGTGGCGGCAGTGCTCTGGGTCGCCGGCAATCGCAAAGGTATCGATCATCCAATCCGTTACCAGATCGACGGCCAGGTCACCTGCGGCAAACCGCTCGCCGAAAGGCTGCACGTCGCCGGCGGCAAGACCGGGACAGGAGAAGAGCGGATGCTCTGGCTGGCCGCTTAACAGCCCGATCCAGGTGGCCAGAAAGGGCTTGACGGCCTCACGGGCAGCGGCCGCGTCTTCGGCAACAGCAATAGTCAGCAGACCGCCGACCTCAAAGTCCGTCCAGGCTTTGCCCGCGGCGGTCGCTCCTTGTCTGAGACACTCTACCGCATAGCGCACATAGGCCGGGCTCAGCAGCACGGCCAGCAGGGCACCGTCGGCGATCTGGCCGGCCAGCGTCAGGTTCTGCGGACCCAGCACCCCCAGGTGAATCGGCACGTCCGGCCGGGGGGGATGAAAATTGAAGCAGGCAGCCGTGGTCTGGAACACCTGTCCGGTATACGTCACCGCCTCACCCCGAAAGAGCGCCCGGATAATCTCCACGCCTTCCCGCATTGAGGTGGCCGGTTTTGTGTACGGAATCCCGAGTTGCCCCTCAATCCAGGGGACGACACTCGCGCCCATACCCAACACCGCACGGCCGTCGGATATTTCTTCCAGAGAACCCAGCTCCATCGCCGTCAGGACGGGATGGCGCGTATAGGGGTTGAGCACACCGATGCCGACACGGAGCGAGGTTGTGCACGCCGCGATGGCGCTGGCCAGGCTGAACGCCCCGCGGTGCACATAATCTTCCGGCACCCAATAGGTCCCAAAGCCGTCGGCTTCGGCCTGCCGGGCCGTCGCCATGCATTCCCGAGCCGTCAGATGCTGAAAGCTCACGCCAAATTCCTTCACCTGTCCCATCGAAACCTCTCAGTGTGATTTTGAGACGGGTTTTGAAACCCTTTTTACCCCGCGTTTTTCTGCTCTTCGTAGGCGCTGGCAAAATCCTCCAGGCTGAGCGTCATGTTGACGTTGAGGTCGTCGTCGAGCCCCTCGAATAACACGCCATCCTTGCCCCGCACACTGTAAAAAACGACACCCCCGCCATCACCGGCGCCTTCGCGATGCGGGTCGCCCGGTAGACTGGAGGTGTAGCTGCCAACGGGACGAATCTCCATGAGCGAACCGTCGGGCTCATACAGCCGGTGCTCGCCCTGCACGACAAAGGTGCTGGTGAGGGCCAGATGTCGGTGTAGGAATATCTGCTCGTGAGCCGGGAATTTGAGTATAAAGTCGACGATGAGCTTTTCGCGGTCCACATCGAGCATGGCAAACACGAAATGCTCGAAATCGCCTAATCTGTACCAGCGCGTATTGCGGTCATCGAAGGTATACCGCAGTGTCTCGGCCGTGTGAGTGGTTGTCATATCGTGCCCTCTCTCGGTTGGTGTTGTCATCTGTTTTTGCGATACGGCGCGTTAGGCGCTGCCGATGTCGCTATAATCCCCATGTCGCCCCTTCCCACTGCTGAACTGCATGGCACCAGCGAGACCTTCTGTCTCAACGATATCGACGCTGTTTTCCCACTCGGTCCGCAGGGCGTCAGCGACCGGTAATCCATGCTGCCGATAGACCGAGCGGCGGTCCGCGCGCACGCAGCCCTGCGGGAAACGGGCAATCTCCTGGGCGAGCGCCTCGGCCGCCTCGCGCGAGCGCCCGTCAGCGACCACTTGCTCGCAGGCGCCGATGCGCAGACACTCCTCGGCTGGCACTTTGCGGCCGGTCAGGATGATTTCGAGGGCGCGGCCCTGTCCAACCAGTCGCGGCAGGCGTACCGTACCCCCGTCGATCAACGGCACCCCCCAGCGTCGGCAATAGACGCCGAAATAGGCGCTCTGCTCCATCACGCGGATATCGCACCACAACGCCAGCTCGAAGCCGCCAGCGACCGCCGGACCCGCGACCGCAGCAATCACCGGTTTCGACAGCCCAAGCCGGGTCGGCCCCATGGCGCCACGCGGAGGCGTGCTGCCGTCTTTTGGAAAGTCGAGGTCCCGGAGCGGTTTTGTACGCCCTTGGAGCGCACTCGCATATTTCAGATCCCAGCCAGCGCAGAACGCCCCGCCTTCACCCCAGAGCACGGCCACACTGGCATCCGGATCAGCCTCGAAACGCTCGAAGGCCGCCACCAACGCCTCCGCGCTGTCGGGGTCCATGGCGTTGCGCGCTTCGAAGCGGCTGTGAATGACGGTCGTCACAGCACCCTTCTTTTCAATGCGTACAGTCATCACTATCTCCTTCGTCGTTCAGGTTTGCCGAGCCTGTATGCGGTGTTTCGTTTCTTGTAAACCGGGACGGGAATTCCCATCGAAACCTCCGTCGGTCGGGCCGCGCCGCGCTGAGCGGGTCCTTTTTGTACGGCCCGTCCCGGTAGCTGTCAACAAAGGCCACCGCGAGCGTTGCCACGCTCTTGCCGCCTTCGCCTCTCGCCGGGTATCGTGCCCTCGGCCCAATATCGGCCCGCTCGGAACATGATTCATGCCACGCCACGTCCTCCAGTCCTCGGTTCTTATCGCCAGTGCCAGCGCCGTACTGGTCTCGCTCGATACGTCCGTGAATATCGCCTTCCCGGCAATTACGGCAGCCTTTGGCCTGGACGTCACAGCCATGCAGTGGGTTGTGGTCAGCTACGTCCTGACCTATGCCAGCCTGCTGCTCGGCTGCGGCAAGGTCGCCGATGTATGGGGTCACCGCCGCGTCCTGAGCTGGGGTCTGATCGCCATCTCCGTCGCCCTGCTGCTATGCGGCCTGGCGCCCACCTTTCCCCTGCTGCTCGGAGCCCGGATTGTTCAGGGTATCGCCGTCGCCCTTATTTTTGCCGCGGCCCCGGCGTTGGCTACGCTGTCGGTCCCACCACCCGCCCAGGGTCGCGTCCTCGGCATTTTTCAGATGAGTGCAGCGGTCGGCTTTGCCTTGGGCCCCCTCGTCGGTGGCCTCTTGGTCGGCAGCTTTGGCTGGCGCGCGGTGTATCTGTTTCGGGTCGTGCCGGCCCTGGTGCTGGGCTGGTGGGCGTTCAGACAGACCCCGGCAGCCACCAAGCGGACCGCCCGGCCCACCTTTGACGCCCTTGGCATGCTCAGCCTGGCGGGCGGTATCGCCGGATTTCTGCTGGCCATGAGTCGGGGCCAGACCGCTGGCTGGCATTCATCCCTCGTCCTGACCCTGCTGGGGCTCTCGGGCCTGAGCTTTACCCTGTTTGTGAAGGTCGAAAGCACGGCCAACACCCCGGTCGTGGACCTCAGCCTGTTCCGCCGACCGGCCTTCACTCTGGCCAACGCCCTGAATGTATTGGCGAACGGCGCCATGTTTGCGATTTGGCTTCTCGTCCCCCACTACACCGTGCAGGTCCTCGGGCATCCCGAAACCACCGCCGGGCTGATATTGGTAGCCACTCCCTTGGCTACCGCCCTGGTGGCTCCTCTGGCGGGCGCGCTCACGGACCGGATAGGGACCAGGCTGCTGAGTTCTGTGGGGCTCGGTCTCGAGGCCTGCGGGCTGTGGCTGATGAGTACGCTATCCGGCGAAACCGCCACCCTGCCGGCCGTGCTGACGCTCGGCCTGGTTGGAGCGGGCGTCGGGCTCTTCCAGGTGCCCAATATGAGCTTTGTGATGGGGGCAATTCCCCGCGACCAGCAGGGGGTCGCGGGCGGGATGAGCCAGATGATGCGGACGCTGGGCGTCGTCCTCGGCGTGACCGGCGCCAGTACGCTGTTTGCCAGCCGCAAGATGATGTATGCGGCGTCCGGCTCTGGGGCGTATGCAGACCCGTTTATACCGGCCTTCCAGGACGTGTTCCTGGTCTGTGCGGGGGTCTGTTTGTGTGCGTGTGTGCTGTCCGTGCTCCGCCGGGGAGCGGCAGACTGAGCGCGTCTCAATTCTGTCTCGTTGTTTGCGCGGCTGCCATCAATTGCTCGATCATGGCATTCACATCATACTTGTCATCGCCTTCGTGATATGGCGCTTGGCCATCAAACGCAGCCAGAATCTGAGACTGGAAGCTGGCCCGTATAGGTCCCGGTCAGTTTTTGTTGTCCTGCGTTTGGTCTTGAATTTTGACTTCAACGAAAACCGCGCCGGACCATTCCGCCCGCATATAGGTCCACGGACGCAGTTTCTTGAACCCCGCGCCGCTTCGCTCGGGATCATCGAGAATGGGGGTAGCCCAGCCTGTGTACTCCGTTCCCTGAATGAGCATCGTGACTTCCGCGCCGCCCTCAAGATGTTTCTCCCACCCGAAATCGCTTCCGATGTAGACCATATCCCCCTCGCGCAGGTAGTTCACCGGAAACGTTTTCATCTGTGCCGTCTCCCGGTCTTTCATTGTGATGAGCATAGTCCGGCCACTGAACAGCGCATGCTGCTCGGATTGCAGGATGATTGGCATCAGAGGATGGTAGGCCGCGGCGAGTACGGAGAGGCCGGCTACTATGGAAATAATAGTGATCATACGTCTTCTCCATCCTTATATCGCATATGTCACACCCGTGCGCTGCTCCGACAGTTCCCAAAGTCTTTTGGCGTTTTCGTCGTTACGGGCGTGTTTGCTCATATACGCCTTAGCCGGCGGGCCGGTCATCTCGAATGGACCGTCAGGCCCGAAGTAGTCATCTCCGCTGACATCCCTAGCCGTAGCGGCATAGAGCGTCGGCAGTGCACCGGCAGGCGGGTCCTGTGCCACAAACGGAAAACTCATGAAAAACTGAAAGCTCGGTCTGTACTGCTGTAAATTGGTTCGGGTTGAACCAGGATGGGCCGCCGTGGAGAGCGGAGAGCCTTTCTCCGTGTGATAGCGACGTTGCAGCTCTCGCATGAACAGCAAATTGGCCAGCTTACTATAGCCATACGCCCGGTTTGGTGAATATTTCTTTTCCGCATCCAGATTGTCGAAATGCATAGGGCTATACCGATGCATGATACTGCTCACGGTCACGATGCGAGAGTTTTCCGTTTTAAGTAATAGCGCCAGTAAGCGCCCGGTTAGCGCAAAGTGACCGAGATGATTCGTGCCAAACTGCCGCTCGAAACCGTCCGCTGTCCGCTCCAAAGAAGGCACCATCATGACCCCCGCGTTGTTGATCAACAGGTCGAGGTTTTGATGAGTGGCGGTAAAATTCTCGGCGAACGTTTTAACGGACTCCAAACTCGCCAGGTCGAGCGGTTGAAATTCGATCTTGGCCTGCGGCGCGCTTTGCCGAATATCCGCACACGCGGCTTCGCCTTTTTCTTTATTCCGGCAGGCGAGGATCACCTGGGCGTCTTTTTGCGCGAGAACGCGGGCCGTCTCGAGTCCAATACCGCTATTCGCACCGGTCACAATCGCAAGTCGCCCGGTTTGATCCGGAACGTCTTTTTCGCTCCACGCCATAGTCGCTCCTCCCTCGGCTGAGCCGCTTCTATCGAGGGGCAACATTCTGACATATTGACTTATTATGTCAATAAGTTATTCCATTTCTCATAATGGGTGAGGAAATTGACAGGCTGGTAGGGTCTGTCATGATATCTCGACTATGAGCATGGCCGCAGAACACACGCGTAGCGAAAGCCGCCGCGCCGCGATTTTAGAGGCCGCCCAAACCTGTTTCTTTCAGTACGGCTTGGAGCGGACGCGGATGGAGGACATCGCCCGTCTCGCTCATATTTCAAGACCAGCGCTATATGAGCACTTCGAGAACAAGTCAGCTATTTTTCTGGCCCTAGCACGCTCCATCATAACCTCTCAGTTGCAAGAGGCGGCAGTAGAACTTCGGCATTCCGGCCCGATCTGGAAGCGTGTCATCTCCGCTTTTGAAGCCTGGTCGGTAAAGCCGCTAGAAATGATTGCGGCAGCGCCGCACGCCGACGATATTATTCAAGCGGGCTCGGGATTGGCGGCGGATGTGTATCGCGAAGGACGCGAAGATTTCTGTAAACTGCTCTCCGCCACTCTCCAAGATGCCGTCCGAAAAGGCGAGCTGAATCTGAAACAAGCAGGCCTCACGGCAACATCGGCGGCAGACCTGCTTGTTACCGCGTCGACTGGCGCGAAAGGCGATTGGAAAAATACCGCCCTGTACAGAAAGCGCCTCGCCGGCTTTATCCGTGTGTTTGCTGCGGCAACTTCACCGGAGGAGTAGGAAACCGATTCTTCGTGGGTATTAACTCGTAAAACGGTGCTGGCGGACAAGCTCGACCAGCCTCGCAACCAGTTCTGAGTGTGGCTGTACACGGAAGATGTACCGAGGCACCTGTTTCCCTACATGCTGAGCCATAAAGGGCTCTCCCCAAAAACTCATCAGCCCCTCCGTCGTCCCATCCGCGCCCACGTCGGAGAGAATGAGGGAGACGTGTTCTTGAATCGTTGTCCAGCACGGTTCCTGTACCTTCTCGCGTCCCGAGCACGCTGCCACCTTTGGTACGACCTCAGTGGTCCAGAGGTCTTTCTGGTTGTGGTCCAGGACAAATTGAATAGACGTCACCTTCGGGTTTTCGATCGCTGGGCGCAGGAGAGCGTCGAAAAGCACCTGAGGTTTGAACATGAACAGACACACGTGGAACCAGAGCATTTCTCCCTGGGCCTGCTTAGCAAATCGTTCGCTTTCAGCCCGAAGCTGCTGTGGGCCTATCAGGATGGTGTCGGGCGGAGAGAGCGCGGACTGGATGTCGATCACCCCTTTCTCGGTCTTTCTCAGGCTGTCGTACATCTGTTCCACGCGCGGCTCCCGTCGCAGGTCCCGGATGAAGAACAGAGAGAACAACACGACCGCAATGACCAGGAGGACATCCGCTTCCACCACATGCAGGAAATGCATGACGAGGGCGATGACAGCGGCGACGAGACCGGCAATGGCTTCCCACTCAAACTTGAAAAATTTCTGCATACCTAGCGCTCTCAGTGCCAGCGTCGCAGTTTCATCCGGCCCTCATGGGCGCAGCGCCGTCTCTGGCGTCGTCTGCACTTCTGGCGGAGACATCGGTCCGTGGCCCTTTGACTGACCAGCCCGTTGAGAGGCCAAGGTGAAACCAGCCGAACGCCAGTATCCCTATTGCGAAGAGCGTGTCTCCAATCACCCGTAGCCACCGAAACGTATCGAGCACGGGCGTCTGTAAGAACTCGGCCGAGCGAGCATACCACATCCCGTGCTCCACGCTCGCCCAGGTCTGGGCCAGCCCGACCGGCAGTAAACTGAGGACGACCTGTAACCCCATGCCGATATTCATTGCCCAGAACGCAAATCCGAGTGCCGTTGTGTTCCATTCCTGGCGCATGGTGAGCAGCCGGAGACTCAACAGGGACAGACCGATGCCGAGCATACCGTACACGCCAAACAGGGCCGTGTGGGCGTGCACAGGGGTCGTGTTGAGACCCTGCATATAGTACAGCGCGATGGGGGGATTAATGAGAAAGCCAAACAGGCCAGCCCCGACCAAGTTCCAAAAAGCCACAGCAACAAACCAGTAAATCGGCCATTTATAGTGCTTGGTCCAAGGCGTGAGGTGGACCAGCGACCAGTTCTCATAGGCTTCAAAGCCGATGAGAACCAGCGGCATGAGTTCCAGGGCGCTGAATGTACCGCCGAGGACCAGAATGATGGGCGTTGTCCCCGTGAAGTAGAGATGATGGAACATCCCGAGGACACCACCGGTCAGATACAGGATCGTGGTGAATAATACAGCCATTGTCGCCGAGCGCACCCGGACGAGTCCCAATCGGGTGAACGCAAAAGCAATCACCGTAACCGCAAAGACCTCGAAGAATCCCTCCACCCACAGATGGACGACCCACCAGCGCCAATACTCCGCAATGGCCAGGTTCGTGTGCCGCTCCCACATCAGCCCCGCGGAGTAAAACAGCGCAATAGAGATCACGGCCAGGACAAAGATGCCGAGCAACTGTTTGTTTGCGCCACGGGCGGTATACAGCGCCGGCCACAACGCGCGGAGCATCAGACTTACCCAGAGAAAGAGCCCGACAAGCAGCAGAATCTGCCAAAAGCGCCCCAGCTCAACGTACTCAAATCCCTGGTGCCCAAACCAGAAGTTGGTTCCGCCCTCTAACTGATGATGGATGGCCAGGGCTTGGCCCGCCATCGAGCCGGCAACAACAAAGACAAGGGCGACAAAAAGGATGTTGACCCCCAGACGTTGGCGGTCGGGTTCTCGCCCGGCAATGGCCGGAGCCAGGCACAGACCGGTCGCCAGCCAGGACGTTGCAATCCACAGGATGCCGAGTTGAACGTGCCAGGTCCGGGCCAGCGAGTACGGCAGCCAGTCGGCCAGGGGGATACCGTAGAAGCCGGTTCCTTCGACTCCGTAATGGGCCGTGACAATGCCCATCAGCATTTGGACAATAAGCAGCGCCCCAACGACCCAGAAGTACTTCTGAGTGGCATACATTGAGGGGGTAGGTGTCAGTTCTCGGAGGGGGTCGCTGGATGGCCGGTCATGCATATTACGCCAGAATTCCCGAGTCGCCGCGTAGAACCAGGCAAGCCCACCAATGCCGCCCAACAGCAGGACAAAGCTCGCCACTGAAACGACGATCATCACCCCCGTTGGAACGTTTCCAACCAGCCTCTCGGGCGGCCAGTTATGTGTATACGTGATGACCTCGCCGGGCCGTTCGGTCACACACGCCCAGGTCGCCCAGAAGAAGAAGGCGGTCAGTTGGCGCGCGTGCTCAGGGGTGGCCACCGTCCCCGCCGGCATCGCATAGCTCTCGCGCAGGACGGCATACTGAGGGTCCAGACCAAACAGACCGAGGTAGTGCGCTTGCACATCGTGAATGGCCTTCACCCTCAACTCCGATACGGTTATCGTTTCTGCCACGGGGTCATAGGTGTTCGTCCGCATTTCATGCTGGAGCCGAGCCCGAAGGGCGGCTTGGTGTTCTTCTTCAAGATCCTCATAGCCACGTCCCCTTTCCGCGTGTGCCCAGTGGTCGAGCAGCCAGACTGCCTCGCGGTGCAACCAGTCGGCGGTCCAGTCCGGGGCCGTGTAGGAGCCATGACCCCAGATGGACCCCAACTCGTGTCCGCCGATTGAGCGCCACACATCCTGGCCCGCTCGAATATCGTCTCCGGTGAAGACAACCGTACCGCCAGGGGTGAGAATACGCTCCGGAACCGGCGGTGCCATCTGGTAGACTTCGCGGCCGTAATAGAGCAACGCGCCGAACGATACGATGACCACACCGGCGAGCACCATCCAGAGTAAACGGAGGCCCCGGTTCTCCTGCCACGACTCTGCCATAGGGAGGTCCTCTATTGGCTGGGTGTGACTCGGACGGCAACCATATTACCGGCCTGAACCCGTCCGGCCAGCGGCATGGCCCAATACGTCAGCCAGGCCGCCCAGTATTTATCCTTATACGCGGCATTGATCCGATCCAAGATCACGGGATCGGTCACGATCTGGGTTTCCCCACTAAAAGCCGGCTCCTGCTTCTCGTCCAGCCAGACCAGGACCGGACTCCCCTTCCGAATCCGGCGGGCTTTGAATGAGGTCGGAGCAGTGATGAAATGGATCGCCTCATCCTCATACGCGAACCAGATAGGGGCCGGGCGGCTCCAGTCGCCATTGGGGCGCTTGGTGGCCACGGAGATTAACTTTTGTGTCTTCAGGAAAGTTTTAAGCGATGAGCTCAATGCGCCTCCGCTGTCTGCCATGCTCCCACTACCCACGCTAAGAGTGAGAATAATTCCAAGGAGCCTCTTCAGAGTCATGATGGCCTCTCGGTGACTGCTGCACGCGCGGCATTGCCCAGCCGGTCAGCCACCCGGACCGGAGAGGTGCATAAGCTGGGACTGAGATCGTCCCCCCGCCTCACCTGGCCACAATACCCGTCAAATCCCGAAGAAGCGACTGGCATTCCCCCCCAGAATTTTATCCACCGACTCGGGCGGCAGCGAAGACAAGGTTTCGCGCGCTTTGCGTACGGGCTCCACAAAGCCTTCGGCGTGGGGGTAGTCGGAGCCGACGAAGAATTTTTCGTCCCCGGCAAACTGGACGATGAGGGGAAACATCCTCTCTTCAGGATCGCCGTTAATCCAGATATTACGCTCGAAGTATTCCGAGGCCGGGCGCTCCATCTGCGAGGTATGACCCATGTATTTATACCGGTAGTCGAGTCGCTCCAGCCATTCGCCTATCCAGCCCACCATGGCTTCTATAGTGGCCACCCGCAGGCGGGGGAAGCGCTCCAGCACACCATCGTAGACCATGGTGGTCAGCGCCATGCGCGGGTCCTGAATCAGATTCATGGTCACGAACATCATGCCGGGGTCGCGGTCGCGGTACCATTCGCGCCCGGTCGAATGCTTATGCCCGGTCAGGTGGATACCGACACTCAGGTCCAAGTCCTGCACGGCAGCCCAGATGGGGTCCAAATCCGGGTGCCCGAAGCTACGACCGTTGATGGGGGCCGCGGCAACAAATATCGTCCGGCAGCCCAGCTTGGCGACCCGGTTGAGTTCGCGCACGGCTAGCTCCGCGTCGCGCAGGGAGATATGCGCTGCGGGGAAAAGTCGATCGCTATGGCTGGCGCACAGTTCAAACGCCCAGGTGTTATAGGCCCGGCTCAGAGCGTCGGCAAAGACCGGCTCCTCCACGGTGCCTTCCCATAAAAGGCCGAGCGTGGGGTAGATAACCTGGGCGTGAATCCCTTCGGCATCTAAAAACTCAACCCGCTTATCCATATTCTGCCAATCCGGGCTGAGTGCCAGATATTGATCGAAGTGGCCGACGTCCCGGCCCATTTCTTTCTGCCCGTAGGCCACCACTGCGGCCAACAGGTCTGTGGCGTTGACCAGCTTGAGGGGTTTGCCGTCCACCAGGATGGTCGGCTCCCCGCTGGTCGCGTCCTTTTCCACCCGCATGGCCCGCTCCCGAAACGCCGGATCAATATAGCGCGGGTAGAGATCAAGCGGCTCCATAAAGTGGCTGTCGCCATCGATCACGTTCATTGACATGCTCCTCTCAGTTCGACTCCGGCAAAAAATTCCGTATGTTCTCGGAATGTGAACTACTCTACCATTGGTACTCGTGTTGAGAAATATCTCTACACACTGCTGGGTTGTTCGACGCCCTGTGCGGCGGTTACCGTGTTCTCTTCGCCCGCTTGGTTACCCCACACCGTATCGTACGCAAAGTCGCTGCCGACCCGTGCCAGCTCGGCTTTGCACGTCGCATCAATGAAGTCCTGCTGTTCGGGGGATAAGAGCTCGGCTGACCCCCCGCTGACTCCGCGGCGGATCATCTGCCGGTTGGGCGACGACCACGGGGTGAGCGCCGGTGGCTTGAACTTCTCGTCCATGCTTTTCATATAGGCGAATGAACTCTTCTCGCATACCTCGGCAAATTCTTCTGAGGTCAATTTGACCTGCAGGAACTCAGCAATGCGCCGCACGGCTGCGGCTAGGTCCTGATTCATCTCCTCAAAGGTCAGGATCAACAGGTTGGGCAGGTGGCGGTTTTTCCAGTAGCCGTGCAGGTGTTCGGGCCAGTTGAACAGCGCGGCATCGGAAAAAAAGAGCCGCAGCCAGACCGGTACGGCGGGCATCAGTGGGCCGAACATAACGTCGCGGGCAAAAGGATAATACGACACAAAGGCGTCCTTGGGGTCGCGTAGAATACAGATGTAGCGGGCGTCCGGGGTGTAGGGGACCTGCTCCCACTCCAAATGCGTTTCAATTACCCGCAGGCCGGTGGGCGCGGCTTTGCGGGCGGTATCGTCCGACAGGGGCACGACCAGGTCCTGCCTGGCAAAATCCGGCCACGGCACCACATCGTGAATATGCCGGAACTCGCCCTTGCCCCGCATGGCGATTTGATAGGCGATCTGCATGGTCCAGTTCGTGCCGCATTTCGGAAACGTACAGACCACCACATCGTGCCGGCTAGGGCGGTAGTCGCCAAAACCATGCCCGGCCAGCATCTTGGCCTTCATCTTACGGCTGAGTGCGGCCCAGAGTCGATCCGAATACCCGGCCCTATCGACCAGCCACAGCAGCGGCTTGAGAAGCACATAGGTCAATACCAGAACGGGATACCGGATGTAGGCGGGGAACAGATCGTGATGAAACGGACGGTGCGCAGAAGCCATGCTTTCTCTCTTGTCCGGGTAATGCTCTCCTACCCTACCTTTTGCACCCGTTCGATGCCAAATTGTTGGACGGCAATACCACCCAGCATGCGGGCCAGGCTCGCCTCGTCGATGTGGGCGTGAGCCTGAACTATGCAAGAAAACCCGGCTGGGCGTCAACAGCACGTCGTTCGACAGGAGCCTCCTACTACGCGCCTCGGGCCGCTCGCTTCAATACAAGATGACACCGAGAGGACGGTAGAACGCCGCCGAGGAGTCACACGGATACCCGATCGGTGCTACTATTACCATTAAGGTGGCGGGCTGGAGGGAAAGGATGCAAATGCGGACGTTCCGTTTCTTTGTAAGGCTTCGAGTCGCCCTCGTCGTCGCGGTGGGGTTGGCATGGCCAGCGGCGTGGGTGCAGGCGGTCACCACATCCGATCTGGAGAAAGCCGCCACCGATACCTCGGCGTGGCTGATGTACGGCCGTGACTATCACGGCCAGCGCTTCGTGAAGCTCGACCAGATCACGCCGGACAATGTGAAACGCCTCCATCCGGTCTGGGTGTTCGCGACAGGCGGCGAGAACCGCGGTCTGCAGGCCACACCACTCCTTCACGAGGGCGTGCTCTACCTCTCGGCCGACGAATCCCGCGTATTTGCGATCGACGCCCGCACCGGTGCGAAAAGGTGGAGCTACGACCCGAAGATATCGAACGACGTCGAACGTATCTACTGCTGCGGGTCCAACAATCGCGGCGTCGCACTATTCAGCGAACTGGTCTACTTCGGCACGATGGATGCCCACTTGGTCGCTCTCCATAAAGATACCGGCGATATCGTGTGGAAGGTCAAGGTCGCCGACTGGGAGCAGGGGCACAGCATTACCGGCGCACCGCTGGTGGTCAACGGCATGGTCCTGACCGGTGTGGCCGGCGGCGAGTACGGCATTCGCGGCTTCGTCAAAGCCTTCGATGCCAAGACCGGCGAGCTGCGTTGGACGACGTATACCATTCCCGGACCTGGCGAGCCCGGCAACGACACCTGGCCCGGCGACACCTGGAAGCACGGCGGCGGCGCCACGTGGACCACGGGCGTTTATGACCCCGAGCTGAACCTCGTGTATTGGAACACCGGTAACGCGGCACCCTGGAACTGCCAGGTTCGTAAGGGTGACAATAAATGGACCGCCGCAACCATCGCAATCGATCCCGATAACGGCAAGATCCGTTGGGGGTTTCAATACACCCCGTGGGACTGCTGGGACTACGATGCCGTCAGCACACCCGTGCTGGCCGATGTGACTTTACGCGATCTCGGACCCGTCAAGGCCCTGTTCCACCACAACAAAAACGGCTTCTTCTATGCACTCGATCGCACCGACGGCAGCTTCATCTACGGCGAGCCCATCGTTCCCGGCATCAATTGGGCCTTTGGGCTCGATGCTCGTACCGGCCGCCCAAAGGTGAACCCCGACATGGTGGCGGAGTCCGGCGGCCCCGAAGTCGGACCAATCATCCCCAGCCTCGAAGGCGCGATCGACTGGCAACCGCTGGCCTACAATCCCGATCTCGGTGCGCTCTACTTCATGTCGAACCAGTGGGCAATGGGCTATAAGT
Organism: uncultured Binatia bacterium (SeqCode); assembly: GCA_965243855.1. GTDB lineage: Bacteria > Desulfobacterota > Binatia > Bin18 > Bin18 > Bin18. The sequence goes on from CBDEWE010000003.1 coordinate 3,399,301, forward strand.
TCTGGGCCGAGGATCGGTTCGCACCCCCGACGAAGGGCGAATGGTATCTCGGTGCGGACTATCAGCAGTACCTGACCAGCGAGAATCCCGGCAACTTTGTGGGCTTCGATGTGGTCAACCGCAAGGTCATGTGGCGGGTGGCGAGCCCTGCCCCCTTCTGGGCGGGTGCCGTGGCCACGTCGAGCGGGCTGATTTTTACTGGCGACATGCGCGGCTACTTCATGGCGATCAACGCCCGCAGCGGCGAGGTGCTGTGGCAATTCCAGACTGGTTCGGGCATCATCGGTAGCCCCATCACCTACGAGCTCGACGGCACGCAGTACGTGGCGGTACCGTCCGGGGGCATCGGCGGTGATATGACGTTCTATTACACCGACCCGAAGGCCGGCAATCTGTGGGTGTTTGCCTTGGACGGCGGGCGTCCCGTCCGCACGCAGTCGGGAACGAACTTGACCGGGCTCGCGGGCGGCTTGCCGCGTGTCGGTGAGCCGGGCCATACCCTGGGTGGCCGTGTCTTGCCAGGCTACGGCTTTCCGCCCACCGAAGGCCGCGAGCCGATCAAGGCGCCGTCTCCTCCGCCGACCGTGTCGAACGAAGGGGAAGCGGCCAACCCTCTGTTAGGGGACCAAATGGCAGTCGTCGAAGGTGAACGAATCTATCGCGGACGCTGCGTTGGTTGTCACCGGACCGGCGGCGGCGTGGGCTCGAATGTCTTCAAGACCGCCCTCCGAGCCAGGCAGTTCTTCGACACGGTAGCCAAGGGACACCAGGGCACCGGTATGCCCGCCTTCGAGCAACTACTCTCGCACGACGAGATCTGGCAGGTGCACGCGTTCCTGATGTCTCGCGACTCACTGTGAGGTGCGGGCACTGCGTGTCGCAACTTGTGAGAGAGCTAGCCGCATTGTCGGTACAGGGTGGGCCACGGAGAGCGCGCCTCTGCACGCGGGCTCGGAGGACACGGCCTGACTCAGACTTCCCGGCAGCGCTCCCCTACCCTACCTTTTGCACCAGTTCGATGCCAAATTGTTCGGCAGCATTACCGCCCAGCATGCGGGCCAGGCTGGGCTCGTCGATGTGGGCTTGGCTCAAGGTCTCAATCGCTTCCCAGGCGCTGGTCGTATCCTGCTGCGGATAGCGCGAGCCCCAGACGATTTTGTGGGCAAAGGTGTGGGGCAACTGCTGGATCAGCCGCTCCTCGGCGTCAAAGGCGAGCAGTACCCGGCCCTCTTCCCACATGTCTTCCACGTCGGTCCGCACCGGATAGTAGTGCAGGGGCGGAATCGTCAGGGTGGACGCTTCCATCTTCTCCAGCACCTCTTCCATCCAGGACGCCTGACCGCCGGCCATCACCACCTTCAGCTTCGGGTAGCGCTGCATGACGGTAAAACCGATCAGGGTCGCGGCCACGAACATATGATTATCCAGCCACGGAGACAGAATCGGCGCGACCGGATGTCCGATCGGCTGTTGGGCTCCAAAGGTAAAATTCGGCCCGTTACCACCGCCTGCGAACGGGCCACCGCCGGCTTCCCTGAATAGCGTGACTTGCGTGAGCCGGCGGTTGACCTTCTCGATAAACGGGGCGTGGGAGGTCCACTCCGGGTTCCACAAACCGCTGGCCGGATGGACGGCGAGCGTCAGGTCGAGGCGTTCAAGCTCGGCCCAGAACGGGTCGTAGTAGGGATGGGTATAATAGCGGCCCTGAACGAACAGCGGTCGGAGAAACACGCCCCGAAAGCACGGCATGGACACGATCCGCCGCAGTTCCGCCAGCGCATAATCCATGTTTTGCAGGGGAATCATAGCCGCGGCGTACAAACGGTCGGGCGCGGCCTGACAGAAGTCGGCGATCCAGTTGTTATACGCCCGGGCGAGCGCGTTGGCGCTGTCCGGGTCCTTGACCAGGGGGAAGCCCTCGGCAAACCAGGTCGGGTAGAGCAGGGTCTGATCCACGCCCATGGCGTCCATGTCCCGCAACCGGGCCTGGGGGTCAGACGCTCCTTCGGTCATAGCGTGCCGGGTGTCGGGGTCGAGCTCCCCGATCTGCTCGCAGGTCATGCCCGGTCGCCAGATGGCGTAGCGGGGGATGTTGGGATTGACTTGGTCGTGGTAGGCTTCGCCGTTGATTTTGAGATAGGAGGCGTATTGACCATCTTCCCGCCACAGGGAGAATTTGCCCAGGGCGCGATAGTCCGGCTCCAGATAGGTTTCCCAGATCGCGGGCGACTCAACAATATGGGAGTTGGCATCAAAAACGGCAAAACGCTTGGTCATGCCCGGGCCCCTTCAGCCGCCCGGCCGTTTCCGTTGGGCCGTCTACCGCGCTCACGCGGGGGCCGGATGAGTGCGGCCTCGGGCTCCAGTGCCCGCTTGACCTCGTCCTCGGTCGGCCACCAGGCCGGCCGTTCAATTGCGGTCACCCGCTCCCGGATAAAAGTTTTCGGGGCCTCGATATGGTAGAGCTTGCGCGCGTTGTCTCCCAGGAATCGGCTCTGGTAGGACTCCGGCAGGTCACACGCGCGCATGGTCTCAAGTGCCCGCCACACATCGTCGCCGTCGTGATGATACACATCGGATGACCAGGCCAGAATGTCTTTGTAGAACTCGGGCAGACGCGAGGGCGGAGCCTCATCGCCCTCAAAGCCGGTCACGCAGTGCGCGAAAAAGGTTTCACTCGGCAGACGCTTGAGTGGTGCCAGCTCGCGCTCGTTGCGGTACAGCTTGTAGAACTTATCGCAGCGGTCGAGCAGAAAGCTCAGCCAGGTCGAGGAAGCCTCAAACACCGCGGCCCGCAGCCTGGAATGATGCTCAAAGAAGCCCGACATCAGGACCATGGTGACCCACAGTGCTGCCTCGGCCTGGAAGTTTTGGACATTAGTCAGAAACGAGTGCGGCAGACCCGCGGAGATAATGGTCCGGGCGATCAACTCCGCACCCGAATACTGTTCGGCATAACCGGCCGGCTTGAGCGAACCAAAGGCCGGAAAGGGATGCATACCGTACACTACGCCGGTCTCTTCCATGGCCCGCCACACCTGCTCATACTTGGGCTGGAGCGGGTAATTGCCCATGGCGTCAACGGGTCGGACCAGACCCACCCGACAGCCCTTATCCGCCACTCGGTAGATTTCCTGGGCCGCGTACTTCGGGTCCTGCATGGGCAGCATGGCCGCAAAAAAGAGGCGCTCGGGGTCTTCCTGACAGTAGTCATACGCCCATTCGTTGTAGGCTTTGCACATAGCCTTGGCCCCGAGCGCGTTTTGCAGCCACGGATAGGTGTCGATATCGGTCGGGATAATCATCACTTGGTCTATGCCCTGGATGTCCATATCCCGCAGGCGCTCCCGCGGTTTATAGGAGCCCTTGTGGTCCAGATAGTCGGCCTGCTCTGCCGTCAGGGCGGTCTTGGGATTCAGGTTGCGGACGTACAGGGCGCGCTGGATATCATGTTTGAGTCCCGGTCCGGCAAAGGAGATGGCGTGGATGCGGCCCCGCCGGCCGCCAATCAGTTGTGAGCCGATGCCCGACCCAGGCACGCCGTTCACAATCAGTTGCTTGCTCTCGGCGTCGAACCACATGGTGGCCTTGAGAGCCTCCAGTTCGTCTTTGGTCAGCCAGTCCTTGGCCCGCTCCCAAATCCAGGGCGGTTCGGTCACATGGGCGTCGCAGTCAAAGGTCGGGAAGTCTTTGGTCATGGGAGCAAATTTTTGAACCGGCATGTCCGAGTCCTTTCCTCACAGTGTCACGCGGTCAACCTGGACACAAAGCTTGTGATAAAGGCGTTCACTTGGTCCGGGACTTCGAGCTGGAGGAAATGGCCCGCGCCAATGGCCTGGGCAAACTCGACCTGCTTGAAACAGGATTGCAGATGCTTCAGATCGGCGGCCTGCGGGAAGGCGTCCGCCATCCAGGGACCGACCATGACCAGCGTCGGCTGCGACATGGCCGCGGCCGGCGTGGCGGAGTCAGAAGCCATCAGCCGGATCTCTTTGACGCGCACATCTACAGGCGTACGACAGGCCTCACCGACCGCCGTCTCGACCATCGCCCGGTCGGCCTGGGGACCAAAAAAGCTGGTATACAGCTCGCGGAAATAGGTCTCACCGTCCGGGGCTGTCAGTCTCTCTACCATCTCGGCGTAAAACCGCTCGGTCCCGGTTGTGGGGTTGGCAAGGTCGGCCCCGGGCATCACCGCAGAGTCGACCAGGATAAAGGCGCACACCAAATCCGGGTAGTCATGGCTGAAGGCGACACCCGCCGGGCCGCCACCGGCGTGGGCAATCGCGACGGTGTTGGTGAAACCTTCGTGGCGGGCCAGGGCCGCGATGTCCGCGGCGTGCTGCTGGGGCGTATGGCCGGAACCCGGCGTAGTCGATTGGCCCATACCGCGCCGGTCCATGCGGAGAACGCGGTGGGAGTCCTGAAAGTAAGCAGCCTGCTCCTCCCAGTGGTTCAGATTCGAGCACCAACCGTGGATAAAAATCAGGTCGGGATTGCCACAATCCTTGCCCTCGACTTTGTAGTGCAACTCTGCTCCGTCTTCAGTTCTGAATGTCGGCATCATGTCCTCCTTAGTGAGAGTTACGTCATATCATATTGAAACCACTTGACCACTCGCCTCCGTGGCTCTGTGTGTGGTCTTTCCGACGGCCCGGCTTCCCTCCAACTGAGACAGTTGACATGCCATAGGCGCTCATCATACTAACAGCGCGCATGACCCAGGAAAGCGATTGGTATGATTGCCTGTGAACGAGGGAGACAGCATGACGACGAAGATGACGAAACGCCAATTCCTGCAATCCATCGGAGCCGCGGCCGGGGTGGCCGCGGTGTATCGGAGCATGGATGCGCTGGGCCTTGCAGGAGCGAGCACAGTCCAGGCGGCCACGCTCGATCTGTCGCCCGGCTCAGGAGACGGGAAGAGCGTCGTTATCCTGGGGGCCGGTATCTCCGGCCTTGTGGCTGCCTATGAATTATCAAAAGCAGGCTATGACTGCACGATTTTGGAGGCTACTAATCGGGCCGGCGGGCGTAACCTGACGGCCCGTAGCGGCGATATCATCAGAGAGGAAGGTAGCCGGCAATGGGTGGGCTTTGACCCCGAGGAACATCTCTACGCGAATCTCGGGCCGGCCCGCATTCCCCATCACCACACAGTCATACTCGGCTACTGTAAGGAGTTCGGCGTTGATCTCGAAGTCTTTACCAACGACAACCGGGCGGCCTTTTTCCACAATCTAGAACACTTCGACGGCAAGCCCGTAGTGGCGCGGCAAGTCATGACGGATACGCGCGGGTATCTCGCTGAACTCCTGGCCAAGGCGGTCAACCGCAATGCATTGGACGATATGCTGACGGGTGAGGATAAGGAGCGCCTCCTTGACCTGCTCAGAAGCTATGGCGACTTGGACGTCGCAGACGATCTCTATACCGGCTCAGATCGTGGCGGGTATCAGGGGGAACACATTCATGCCGGTCTTGCGCCTGGAGAGGTGAATGACCCGCTCGATTTCAGCCAACTGCTCAGCTCGGACTTCTGGGAATACAAGCTCCACTTCAGCCAATTTCTCGATCAAAACCCCACCTTATTGCAGCCCGTCGGCGGAATGGATGCCATTGTTGATGCCTTTGAGGAGCGGCTGGAGCATCTGATCCGGTATCGGAGCATCGTCGAGGATATTCGGAAGACTACCAACGGCGTTCGTATCGTGTATAGGCGTCGACGGCGGCGCGGTCTGAGAATCCAGGATGCGGACTTTGCGATCTGCACCATCCCTGCGCCCGTTCTAAAGGACATTCCCAACGACTTTTCACCTGATACACAATCCGCGATTGCGTCAATAGAGTTCAGCAATGCGGTCAAAATCGGTTTCCAGGCCCGTCGGCGTTTCTGGGAGGAAGATCACGGTATCTATGGCGGTATTTCCTGGACTGATCAGGATATTACGCAGATATGGTATCCGTCCTGCGGCTATCAGCGGGCCAAGGGGATCATCCTGGGCGCCTATGTCTGGGACGATGAGCCCGGCCGGCGCTATACTGCCATGAGCCCGGCCGAGCGTTTACAGGCCGCCATCGTCGAAGGCGAGGCCCTCCATCCCGGCTATGAGGCAGAGATAGAAGCAGGGGTCAGCCGGGCCTGGGCCAAGGTGCGCTTCCAGCGAGGCGGCTGGCCCGCCAGTTATCAGGCACCCGCGCGTCTGCGCGAGCCCGATGGGGCAATCTATTTCGCAGGTGATCAGTTGAGCGCCTTGCCCGGGTGGCAAGAGGGGGCAGCCCTGGCCGCTCAGGCGGCGGTGCAGGCCATCAACGAACAGGTTACGGCCACTACCTAGACGGGCGACCGGTTCATCACCGAGCGCCTCGATTAATGGGACTGGGACGGCAGCGGCACCTGGCAACTCCAACTCCCGGTGTGCGGCATATTCGAGCTGACCGAGGACGGTAAGATTTACGAATGGCGCGAGTATTACGACAACGCACACTGGAGCAAGAACGGCGGCCCGAGCCTCGTACTCTAAGGGCTTACACCTCGACAAGACCGGCCCGCCGCACCGGTCCTAGACCTTCGGGAGAATGTCGTGCACGAGGCGCCGCATATCCCCGATGGTCTTTGCGGTCGGCGTCCCACTGAACGGCGGCCATAGGAGTGGCATCGTCATCCCGGCATCCCGATACCGTTTGAGATTGTCCGTGATCTGCTCAGCCGTGCCGACCAGCGTTGGCGTCAGCTTGCCCCGTGGCGTCTGATCCGTTTTGTCGCGGGTGATCTCGAACGGCAGCATGCTCGAAATTTCGATGCCGTCGATGGCATGCCCGCCGCCGAGCTTCTCCAACTCGTCCTTGATGGCGGTCCGCCAGGCAGCGATCGCTTCCGGGGTGTCCATGATCCCGATCCACCCTTCAAGGCCATACTTGGCCACTCGCGCTGCCGCAAGATCGGGCCGGCCTAAGCCTCCAAAAAACATTGGTGGCCGCGGCTTTTGAACCGGCTTCACGCCAAAGCCACATTTTGGAAAGTCGACGAATTCTCCGTGGTACTCGAACAACTCGTTGGTCCAGACGCCCTGCATCACTTCGATCGTTTCTCTCACGTGCGTGTTCCGTTTCTTATAGATATGAGCGGCGCTTGACGCGGCGAACTCCTCTGGCATCCAGCCCGAGCCGACGCCGACGTTCAGCCGCCCGCCCGAGAGGTGATCCCAGGTCGCGAGCTCTGCTGCCAACACGCCGGGAGCGCGATAGGGGGTAACAATGATGCTAACCCCCAACCGCACGCGCTTGGTAATAGCCGCCAGATACGGAATGAGCGGCATGCCGTGCAGGAACTCTGCCCGGGCGCTCACAGGCAGCGCCTTCGGAAATTCCGACATGAAGCCAAACGACTTTTCGAGTTCCTGACGGTCCGAGGCTTCGGGTACCACGATACGGTCCAGCGACCACACCGAGTCGAATGCAAGGTCCTCCGCTTCCCGGGCCAGGTCTACGATTTCGCTGACCGTGATCTTGTCACGGAGATTCGGCAGATACAGCGCGAGCTTCATAGTAAGGTCTCCTTTATTGGTCGTATTCTCTATGGATTGCTCAAGTCTTTTACCTGTTGCCGGGTGCATCTTTCTGCGTCGCTCGATTATTGTCAAGGTTCAGCTAATACCGTTGACGGGATATCACAGCGTAGCTATTGAAATGTAGTGACATAAGGTTAGATCGTTGCACTGGACATGGGACAAAAACAAGAACCGCATCAATACGCAAAAGCATGGCCTGAGCTTTGAGACGGCACAGCTCGTGTTCGATGATCCGTTCATGGTATATCGACCCGACCCACATGCGGACGAGGAGCGCTGGCACACGATTGGTATGATCGGGTGATGTGGTCGTGATTGTGTCACACACCTGGCCCACACCAGAACCCGGAACCGGTGTTGAAGTAGGACGCATCATCAGCGCCCGGAAAGCAACGGCGCACGAAAGGAGAGCCTATGAAGAGGGGAACTTCTAGGAAACTCACCAAGGCGCAAAAGACGGAGCTCCAAGCACTTGCGGCGCTGCCCGACGAGCAGATTGATACGAGCGACATCCCCGAGATTCGGGATTGGTCCGGTACGCGGCGTAATCTCCTGTATCGGCCGGTGAAGCAACAGATCACCCTGCGGCTGGATGCCGACGTGGTGGCGTGGTTCAAAGCGAACGCCCCCGGCGGCCGGGGCTACCAGACAGAGATCAACCGGGTGCTGCGCAAGCACGCTTTGAGCTCGCGGAAGAGTCGTGCTGTCACCCGTATGGCATCTGGAATATCACGGCAGGGCACCACACTTGGAAAAACGCGCTAATAGCCCAACGCTCGCGCCGCGCCTTCCAGGACAAAGGGCACGGACCAGGCCGTACGGGCAAGGCGAATATCATCACTCTGGCCCGAGGCGTATAGACCCGCAGCGCTCATCCAGAAAGCGGCCGAGCGCAATTGATACAGCATGCCGTAGTATCGGCAGACCTCTTCGTCGATCTCGATGCCGGAGGCTTTCTCGTAGTCCCGAAAAAAAGCGTCCCGCTCAACCAGGTGAGATAAAAGCTGACTGCCCTCTCGGTTGAGGTCAGTCAGGACATAGGCCACATCGTACATCGGGTCGCCGATGACTTGCAGTTCCCAGTCGAGGACCGCTGAGACCTCGTCGTTGTCGATTAACAAATTGCCGGTCCGATAGGCTCCGTGGACTAAGGTGAGGCGCTGGGTTTCCGGGGCGTTGGCCTTGAGCCAGCCAATGAGGTCTATCAGGATCGGGTGGGGCTCTAACCGTGAGAGTTCAACCAGCTCACACCATTTTTGGACTTCGTGCAGGGCAAAATCCTTGCCCGAGCCTGGCACGCCCAGGAATGAGAGCCCGGCGGCCTCCCAGTCAAGACTATGCAGGGTTGCCAGGGTATGGGTAAAACTTTTCGAGAGCGCACCACGCGCGGCCGCCTCGGCATAAAAGCGTCTGCCGGCTGAACCCCAGGGGCTCGGACAGGTCCCCGCGACTTTTTCCATGACAAGAAACGGTTTGTCGAGAATGCTCGTGTCGCTTTCATACCAGTATGGTTTGGGTGTAGGGAGCGGCGTGGGCGCTAAACTCTGAAGGACCCGAAACTGCACCCCGAGATCGGAGAAGTGTCGCAACAACGCATTACCGGGATCGCGCCGTAGGCACAGCCCCCGTGTTTTTGAGACGCTGCCCTCGGTCCAATGCGCGTCAAACAGCCAGGTTTCATGCGACCAGCCCACGGCAATGCGCTCCAGGGATTCGAGGCGCAAGTCCGAAGCGCCCGGCAGCCGTGTCTCGATATATTGGCGGATACGTTCCGCTATATCCTGATCGTCGGTCGCTTGTTGTGTCATGCGGCGTACACCATCTCGCGGTCAATGCGGGCGCGCAGCCGGGTGCGCACGCGACTGAGGAGGCTTGCAAAGCGCTCCTCACCCAGCTCGGACCGGGTTGCGTATAGGGTTTCAATCAGGCCTGACACACTCGCCGTGTCGAGGTTTTGGCGGAGCGTCCGAAGCGCCTCGGCAAGGGGCGCTGGGATGGCATTCGAGGCGGTGAGTTGGCTGAGTTCTTCGCCCAGCTCATGCAGGTCGCGTTGACTCGCTGCGGCGTGTTCGTCGGCCAGCCGCAGTTGACCGGCGAGTTTTTGCAATACCACCGCCGCCATGAAGGCTTGCGTCTTGGGGTAGGCGGCGTCAACCGCCGGTCCGATATCTTTTTTGAGCGTCTGGGCGATGCGTTCCAAGAGTGCATCCGGAGCCAGTTGCGCATAGTCCGCCATCAGTCCTTCCCTCCGTTTACAGTCCGGGCAGTGCGACGCATACGAGACCAACGATGCACCGGCCACATGTCCTGGTCTTCTCCATGCCCGCCCTCGCCATTGATATCCCACTGAATCAGGCTGTTGACATCGATAAAGGTGTGACGATTAATCACGATCCGACTCAGTGGTATCCCAACGGCCAACAGTTCGCGTCCCTCTGCATCACGTGCCTGAATCTCGACGCGGGTGATCCAGCCATTTTCTCTATCACGCTCAACCAGGCGCTCGCCCTGCGTCAGAGGCAACGTTCGCCCATCGCGGTGGAGGAAGCCATACGCGACCGGGTTCCGATCGGCCTCCACGTTGGTGACGGCGAGAAAGCCGTGCTGCGCCGTGGCCACCCCGGTGACATAGGCCGCCTGCCGCGGGCGGTCCTCCCGCCGCCGGCCCCAAGTGCGGTCGCGCACGGCCAGACAATCAATCGGGATCGTTTCCCCGTGCAGAACGATTTCTCCGCTCACCCGTCCGATCTGATCGAAATGATGCGAGCGCCCAAAGGTCGAACCCGTGCTGGTCAGCGGTTCGGGCGGCATCACGCCCTCAAAACGCAGCGCGGCCTGCAAACGCGATGCATCGCTATAGCCCAGCGCATAGGACATGCACGGTTCGATCACCCGGATCGAAACACCGGTCGGCAGGCTGATATCATTCAAGTCTTGATCGCGCGGGAGTTCCAGGGCGGTGTAGTTTGCGGAGTAGAGCACTTCCCAGGGCAGATGGGCTGAGTCGTCCCAGACCCAGGCCCCGCCCGCAACCGTGCCGATATTGGGCCGCGCCAGCGTATACAACCAACCGCCCAAGCGCCGCTCCGGGTGAGCAAATGAAAACCAGGCCGTCTCCGTTGACCACCAGTCCCCGACCATCTCGTCAGAGTGAAAGCGGTCGTCGCGTTCAGTAAATATCCGCTGTTCCGCCATACTTGTCTCTTTCTCTATTGGTCTCTTTCTCTGAGCGGAGGTAGGCGATTATTGTTGTACCGAGAGTGCGCTCGTGTGGTTCACGATGGTGACACATTCATATGCCCGCGTGCGGATTTTACCTGCCACACTGTCGTCCGGTTGCCCCCCGAAATGATCCGTCCACGTACCAAACGCGGTTGCATTAGGGAAGCGCTCAAGGACGATAAAGACACCCTGCTGGGAGCTGTGAAGGGGGGCGAGCAATTCATACGTCCCGCCGCCGTTGTCTTTGGCATAGGCTGCTACGTCGTCCACAATTTTTGATAATTGGTCCAGGGTACAGCCTTCCTGGAGCTTGACGGTTACCATATCGTACATGACGGAGCGGACGGGCAGGGTATGCCCGAGCAGCAAGACGAGTCCGGCCAGGACTCCGATTATGTTTTTCATTACCCCTCCCGTGTCAGGCCGTGACTTCGGATCGAGCAGCAACTGCCCGTCGCGCACTCAGAGCCGGGACGCTTTAGCGCAATTCGAAGCCTTCGTAGCCCTTGGCCGCAACGCCGGCGAATATCTCCCGGTAGAGCGGCACACCGCCGGCAAATAAGAGAAAGCGGCCGCGCACGTTCTCGGGATTGGTACTACCGAAGAACCACGAATCCTGCATCTCATTGATGAGGAGCCCTTGGGCCGAGTCATAGCAGCGTTGGGTCCAGGCGTCTTCGGCCGCGGCGGTTGTGGTCATGGTCTCGAACCCGTGCTCGCGCATATAGCGGATGCAGTCGACGATCCACTCAACGTTACTCTCGGCACAGCGGGTGATATTGCAGAACACCGCCGGGTTGTGCGGTCCCATAATGGCCCACAGATTCGGGAAGCCCGAGAACTGCACGCCCAGGTTGGTGCGTGGCCCGTCGGACCAGTGCTCTTGCAGGCTACGCCCGTGTTGGCCACGGATATCCATCCGCAGCAACTCGCCGGTCACGCTATGAAAGCCGGTGGCATAAATAATCACGTCGAGTTCGTGCATGGCGCTACCGGTTCCGACTCCGGTGGGAGTGATCTTCGTGATCGGCGTTTCGCGCAGATCAACCAGGCTGACATTGTCTCGGTTGAAGGTCTCGTAGAAATTCTTCTCGCCTGGGCAGCGCTTGGTGCCGAAGGTGTGCTTCGGGATCAGTTTTTCGGCCATGGCCGGGTCGGCGACACGTTCGCGAATCTTGTTGGCCAGGAACGCGGCGACCTCATCAGCGGCTTGCTGTGACATAAATGAGTCGCTGTAATTTCCCAACCACAGCGCGAACCCGCCGCGGTCGTACAATTCCTGATAGCGGGCCAGGCGCTCCTCTTTTGGCACGTCCAGCGCGGCACGCGTGTCCGGTTCGTGAATGAAGCCAGCCCAGGTGCGTTTGCACAGGGCGAAAATCTCGTCCGCGTTCTTTTTGAATTCCCGTTGCTCCTCTGCGGTAATCGGACGGTTCCGCAGCGGGGTGCACCAATTCGCGGTCCGCTGAAAAACGGTCAGCTGTCCACACTCGGGGGCGATGGTCTGAATGATCTGGACACCGGTCGGGCCGGTACCGATGATGCCGACGCGCTTGCCCGTGAAATCGACTGGTTCTTTCGGCCAGCGGGCGCTGTGCAGCGACAGTCCCGCAAAGTCTTCAACGCCGGTATAGTCCGGAAACTGGTGGGCCGACAGAAGACCCGTGGCGCAGATCACGTAGCGCGCCCGGGCGCGCACACCGTTGTGGGTCACAATCTCCCAGTGCTTGTCCGTTTCGTCGTAGACGACGGTCGCAACGCGGGCGTTACACTCGATGTCACGCCTCAGATCGAATTTGTCCGCGACAAAATGCAGGTACCGTTCGACTTCCGGTTGGCCCGAGAAATGCTCGCTCCACTCCCATTCGTCGATCAGTTCCTGGGAAAAAGAGTATTGGTAGGAATAGCTCTCGGAGTCGAAACGGGCGCCTGGGTAGCGATTCCAGTACCAGGTGCCGCCGATATCGGTGCCGGCCTCGAACACCCGGGCCGAGAGGCCGAGCTTGCGGAGTTTATACAGCGCATACAGGCCGGACACGCCGGCGCCGATAACAATCGCATCATAGTGCTGGGTCACGATCAAGGCCTCCTGTGGTCAGCGATCGGTTTGCATCTCAGCCGGCGACAGCTCCGCGTTACTCTCTCGTCTGAGCACCCTTCCCAGACTGGTCCTGGCTGACTGCGGTCATCGCAAGAATGCCACCTAACCAGTTGCTCAGAGACTGTCAAGTAATGGGGAAGGAGATCGGTACGCGGGTCGGAGGACGATTTCTTGACAGCATGAGGCGTGAAGAAGTAATGGAAAACATCATACAATGTAGGAGGTGTTGCATGGCGACGGAGAGCCTGGGACCGGTTGTCGATGCCGACGGTCACGTGCTGGAGCCACTCGATACCTGGCAGAAGTATATCGACCCCCAATATCGAGACCGGGCCGTGCGCCTCGAACACGACGACAACGGCTGGGAAGTCCTCATGTTCGACAACAAGCCCCTGAACGTCATTCGCGGCGCGCTGGGCGCGCTGGGTGGGGTGGGCTCGGACCCCGAAGAGGCCGAAGCCTTTTTCACACCGGGTCAGCGCACCTATGCGGACGGCTGCCCACCGGGCAGCTATGACCCGGTCCCGCGTCTCAGGGTCATGGACAGTGAGGGCATTGATATCTCCCTGCTCTACCCCACCGTCGGCATCGCCTGGGAGGGCTGGGTCACCGACCCGAAACTCGCCACTGCCTACACCAGGGCGTATAACCGCTGGATCATCGACTTCTGTAGCGAGAATAAAAAACGACTGTATCCGGTCGCTCATATCTCTCTGATTGACCCGGACGGCGCGGCGGACGAAGTCGTGTGGGCCAGAAAGCAGGGCTGCGTGGGGGTATTTCTGTCGCCAGATATGGTGGCGCGCGGCTGGAAGCATTTCCACGACCCCGCCTTTGTCCGCTTCTGGGAAACCGTTCAGGATCTGGAGATGCCGGTTGGCTTTCATGTCGTCCTGCGCGACGAGCCATCGTGGCGGGACTGGATTCGGAGCGAGGGCGATTTCGGCCTGTTCAACTTCGCCTTTCTGGCCATTGATGTGATGGCAGCCTTTACCCAGATGATTTCCCTGGGCATGTTCGAGTTATACCCGCGTCTCAAGTGTACGGTCCTGGAGTGTGGCGCTAACTGGATTTCCGCCTGGCTGGACCGGATGGACCATAAATACGAACCCCTGGCGGGGCGGTCCGTGCTCAAGCTGAAACCCAGCGAGTATTTCTATCGTCAATGCCTGGTCTCGGCCGACCCGGATGAAACCCTGACCGCCCGGATCATAGAGCATATTGGGGCCGACTATTTTGTCTGGGCGTCGGACTACCCCCATATCGATTCCAACTACGGGGTGGCAGCTGAACTCAAGGAACGCCTCGCTCCCTTACCCCAAGCGGACCAGCAGAAGGTCCTGGGGACCAACGCCCTACGTTTCTATGGTATTACGGCCTGAGCGGCTACGCTCTCAGTCCCGCTCAACCCAGTCCTCCAGGACGGGCGGGACGCGCAGGTGTTCGGGCACGCGCTCCACGCCAATGCGGCGGTCCAGCTCTGCGTGCCAGTGGTAAATGCGCCGCTCCTGATAGTTGAGCGGCACCCCGCGGAACCCCGGTGAGGTGATCGACTCCTGGATCGGCTCTACAAAGGCGATATCCTCGTCAACAATCCGGTCGAAATTCGCAATACGCGTCTCCCACAGCGGATGGCGCTCGTCACTGCCCCAGTCCGGCGCAAACCAGGTGACATCCAGGATGGTGCGGTCCACGCTCTGCGGCCAGAAGGCGACGGCCGGAATGCCGGTCGGCGCGATCGGCACAATCATATTCGGAAAGACGAGATAACTCGGATTATGATCCCGCTCGATGATCGTAGCCGTGGCCATCTCGGGCATGCCGATGGTTCCGGGGTCAACCCAGTCTGGACGCCGATTGGGCGAGAGCATCATCGAGTGCCCGTGCTCCCAGAGATGCACGCTGGTCCCCAGGTTATCGAAGATGCGATCGGTGGTGTGACGGTGTAATAACCGGAAGTGATACGCCTCCAGAAAGTTTTCCAGCACGACCTTGTAATTGCCCCGCACCTCGACGCTACGCCGGTGGACGAGCCGCAAGTCGTGCAGAGGCAGGTGACGAAAATAGCGCGCAATCGGCTCAAGAAAGTGGTCCAGGGATGGGGCATCAGCATCTTCACACACGTAAATCCAGTTGCCCAGCAAGTCGCACCGCACGGACACCAGGTGACGGCACGACTGGTCCAGATGAGCCCAGTCCCGCGGGTCGGTAACGGCGGTGAGGGCTCCGGTCGTGTCATACGTCCAGCCGTGATAGCCGCAACTGAAGAAGCGACCGGTCTTGCCCTCCTCCTGTTGCACCACCGGGGCGCCCCGGTGGCGGCAGGTATTATAGAAGGCTCGAATCTGGCCGTCGGTGCCGCGGATCACCAGGATAGGAGTGCCGGTTCGGCGCCAGACAATGAAGCTGCCGGGCTCGGGGAGTTGGTCCGTATGCCCGACATAGACCCAGCCCCGCTTGAACAGGGCCTCGCGTTCCAGGGTGAAAAACTCCGGCTCCCAGTAGCGCCCGCCGGGGATGTCGGGCAGGGCCGGAAATCCGGCCGGAACCGCGGTTCTGCCGCGCTCAAAGGCGACATCCTCCATCCACCGCTTTATTGTCCGGGGGTCCATACCGCGACTATACGCGGTGCCGTATGGATGAGCAATTCTTTTGAGCCGACCGAGTCGGTCACGCCTCTTCCGCTTTAGCGTAGCCGAGGCTGCGGATGTCCTGCCCGTGTCCCTGCCGGGTGATAGTGTATTTGCTGACAAGATAGATGGAAATCCAGGGTAGGCTCAGGCTGAGAACGACATGGAAAATGGCCAAATTGCGTATTGGCTCCTGCATGGCCTCCACGCTCGGGTTGGGAACCGAGAAGCCGAAGGCTGACAGCAGTATGCCCACGATGAGCACCCCGCCGGCGCTGATCATCTTCTGGGCCAGGGCCGGGCCTGTGGTCAACAGCCCCTCACTGCGACGGCCGGTCTGGCGCTGGCTTTCCTCTACGATATCCGCGCCCATGGAGCCGACTAGGATAAATCCTGTCACCACTAGTGATACCACAAACGCACTGTGCAGTAGGAGCAACCACCACAATACGTCGGTTCCGTTGGCCGGAAACAACGAAACGGACACCAAAGGGTCGAGCAGCCGTAGTACAACTGGCAGCGGTCCCAGCGTGGCCGACAGCAAAAACAGGCCGATCGCGGTTCGCTTCTTGTCCCGCCCGCGCGTCAGCGGATAGACCAGCAGCCCGCAACTGATGGCAACGAGCATATGGACAATCGGAAAGACCTGGACGTGCTCCGGTGTCCACTGCCAGAAATACAGATCATAATAGCGGTCCGTATTGCTGTGCAGGCCGACGTACAGAGCAAAGACCAGCCCCGCGGCAAACAGCATCAACCATGAACGGTTCGACAGCGTCTCGACGATTTCCCGGCTCAGCCGGCGCAGGCTGAACCCCCCGGCGGACTCATCCTCGGGAACGTGCAGGGCGGGGATGTGGCGGTGCAGGCCGAGCGTTGAGATCATGCCGGTCGCGAAAATGATCACCCCCCCAATCCAGGCCATGTTCCGATAGCCGTCCGGGTTCAGATAGGCCCGCGAGCCCTGATACTCGGCGGTCTCCGGCAATAAAAAGGCCAGGGTTAGCCAGGCGAACCCGGCGCCCCCAAACCAGCCGTAGGAAGTACTCCAGCCGACCAGTTGCGTCCGCTGGTCGTAGTCCTTGGTGAGTTCCGGACCGAGGGCGGCCCGCGGGATTTCATATAAGGTCATCGACACCCGCACGGCCACGGCCAGACACAGCAGCCGCACGAACAGGCCGTTCTGGCTCATATCGGACGGCGGCTGGAGCAGCGCGTAGAACGAGACGGCAAACGGCAAGATGCCGGCATACATGAAGGGGTGGCGTCGACCCCAACGCGTACGCACCCGGTCCGACCAGACGCCGACCAGCGGGTCGGTGATCGCATCGACCACCAGAGCCAGGGCCAAGGCCAGTCCGGCCAGGGCCGGGTCCAGCCCCAGCACCTGATTGTAGTAGACCAGCACCCAGCCGCCGAAGACGTGGTTCTTCACGCCGCTGGCGATGGCGCCGAACCCGAACGCGTTCAGAGTGCCACGGCTGGCGCGGTGGGTGTACACGACCGGCTACGTGAGCTCCACGCCCTCCAGACGGCCGGTGGACCGCCAGTCGTCGAGGATACGGAAAAACTTGATGGGTCCGGCCCCATAGGTGCCGGCGAAAAATCCGTTGTCAGTATCGAGCTTGCCCTCGTTGTTGTAATAGCCCGGTGTGCACTCGGCATAAAACCGTTCGGCAATGCGCGACTTGTCCTTCATCTCGGCCAGCCACATGTCTTCGGCTTCGAGCATGGCCTCAATCCGGGTTGCGCCCCGTTGGCGGGCCTGGTCAAGGATATAGGTGACGTGCTTGGCCTGCTCGTTCAGGGCATGCGGGACATTGACCGACAGGGCGGTCTGGGTGAAGCCGAGGAAAAAACAGTTCGGGAAGCCGTTGGCCTGGAGTCCGAACAGGGTGCGCCAGCCCTTGGCCCACTTGTCGCTCAGGGAAAGACCGTTACGACCGATGATGTCGTAGCCAGCCCGACGGGTATAGCTAGTGCCGATCTCGAAGCCGGTGGCGAAGACAATGCAATCGACCGGGTACTCGGTCCCGTTGGCCACAATACCCCGTTCGGTGATGCGCTCGATACCCTTGCCGTCGGTATCGACCAGGGTCACGTTTGGCCGGTTGAAGGTCGGCAGGTATTCGTCGTGGAAGCAGGGCCGTTTGCAGAATTGGCGGTACCAGGGCTTGAGGGCCTCGGCCGTGTTCGGATCGTTGACGATGGCCTCGGCCCGGTCGCGCACTTGATTCATCTTCTGGAAGTCGAGCAGCTCCATGAGCTGGCCCTTCTCGCGTGAGGTGAGACGCCGGCCCAGTTCGCGGGAAGCCGTCTTGGCGGCAATACCGGTCAGGTTGCGGAAAATCTCGGTCCAGCCGTCGGCCACGAGGTCTTCATCCTGGTCGCCACCGCTGACCAGAATATTGAAGTTGTCCATGCGTCGCTGTTGCCAACCCGGTTCGAGCTGCTGGGCAAAGTCCGGCTCGGTCTCCCGGTTGTTGCGCACGTCAATGGACGAGGGAGTGCGCTGGAACACGTACAGGTGCTTGGCCCACTCGCCGAGGTGGGGAATGCACTGCACCGCGGTCGCGCCCGTGCCGATGATGGCGACGCGTTTATCGCTCAGGCTAGTGAGATTCCCATCCGAGTCGCCGCCGGTATAGTCGTAGTCCCAGCGGCTGGTATGAAAGGTATGGCCCTTGAAGGTGGTGATGCCGGGGATACCGGGCAGCTTGGGCCGGTTGAGCGGCCCGTTGGCCATGGCCACGAATTGCGCCCGGATAGCATCACCCCGGTCGGTGTGAATAATCCAGCGCCCGCTCGCGTCGTCCCAGCGCATCTCGCTTACCCCGGTTTGGAGGCAGGCGTTTCGGTACAGATCGTAGTGGCGGGCGATGGCCTTGCTGTGTTCGAAGATTTCGGGCGCGTATGAGTATTTATGCTTGGGAATATAGTTCAGCTCTTCGAGCAGCGGCAGATAGCAGTACGACTCGACGTCGCACATGGCGCCGGGATAGCGGTTCCAATACCAGGTGCCGCCAAAGTCACCGGCCTTCTCAATGACTCGGATATCGTTAAAGCCGGCCTCGCGCAGCCGACCGCCCATCAGCAGTCCGCCGAAGCCGCCGCCGATGATGGCGACTTGCACCTCGTCATTCAGCGGGTCGCGCTCGACCCACTCGGTATAGGGGTCGTCGGTGTAGCTGGCAAACTCGTCAGCAACTTCCTGATATTGTGCGTTCCCGTCCTCGCGCAGTCGCTTGTCGCGCTCGTAGCGATATTTGGCCCGCAGTTCGTTCGGGTCAAAGCCTAATTTTTCTTTTGGGTCATCCCCCAACAGGTCGATGCTCATGCGTCTCTCCTCGGTCCTACTTCCCAGTATACCGTTGATTCCTCAACGGGTTGCTCTGCATAATGCGCGAGCAGTCTAAAGAATATTCGCCGGTGCGTCTATTGGGCCACCGGATGTCCATGTTGGAGGATACCCGCGTGAGTCAGCTCGCAGAATACGATGCCATTGCCGAAGCCTACCAGAACTCCAAGCGACTACCGTTTCGAGAATATGTCGAGCGCTACACCCTGTTCGACATGCTGGGCGATGTGCGCGGGAAGGAAGTGCTGGACGTTGCCTGTGGCGAGGGATTCTACACGCGTCTGATCAAACAGGCCGGGGCCGCGGAGGTCACGGGCGTCGATATCTCCGCGGCGATGATCCAACTGGCGGAACAAGAAGAGCGGCGACATCCCCTGGGCTGCCGCTATCTGCACTGGGACGTGGCGCAGTTTGAGCCGTCCAGACCCGTTGACGTGGTCGTGGCCATGTATCTACTGAGCTATGCCAGCAGCCGGGAAATGCTCCATCGCTTCTGCCAGGTCTGTTGTGATGCGCTCCGACCGGGCGGTCGGCTGGTCGGTATCAAAGACAACATCCATAGTCTTCTCGGGGGCAGGGTGTCGCCGACAAAATACGGCATTGAAAGAACGTTCACAGCCCCCCTGACTGAGGGTGACGCCGTGCCCTATACCCTCACCAACGAAGACGGGCAAACGTTTTCGTTCACCAATTTCTTCTTCAAATCGGAAACCTATCAAGACGCCTTTCGGGCGGCCGGGTTTCGAGAGTTCGAGTGGATCCCCGTCGCGGTACACCCGTCCCAGCGCACCGATCCCTTCTGGAACGACTTCCTGCGGGACCCGCCGCTGATCGCCTTTTCCGCGTTGAAATAAGGCTAGGGAATCGTTCTTGCCAGGCGAAAGCCGAGGCTGATGTTGCGGTCGCTAGGCTCATAGCGGAAGCGATTTACCACACGACACGAGTCGGCGCGGCTGCGCCACCCTCCGCCGCGACCAACCCGGCTGCTACCCGTGGCCGGGCCTTGGGAGTCCGTGACCGAATCGGCGGGGTAGTCTCCATACCAGTCCGCCACCCACTCCCAGACGTTGCCATGCATATCATACAGCCCCCACTGGTTGGGCTGATAACTCCCGACCGGGGCGGGTCCGCTGGCGACACCGTCCGAGCAGGCCGTGTTTCGCCATCTCAGGCCCGAACTGCTGTCGGCGTGATTCGCATACTGGCAGAGTTCAGACTCCGCATCGCCAAAGTGATACCTCGTCTGCGTCCCGGCCCGGGCCGCGTACTCCCATTCGGCTTCGGTCGGCAGCCGGTAGGTCGTCTCTCCCGTCCGTGCGTTCAACTCCGCGATAAAGGTCTCGACCTCCTCCCAGGAAACCCCCTCCACCGGGCAGGTATCGCCGCAGTGGCGGAAAAACGACGGATTGTCTCCCATCACCGCTCGCCACTGCGCTTGGGTGACTTCGTATTTCCCCAGGTAAAACGGCTGGCTGATCGTCACCTGGTGGAGTGTTTCGTCCTCTTCATGGTCCTCCGCTTCCGCCGGCGAGCCCATTTGGAACGTGCCTGCCTCAATCCGCACAAATTCCATCGCGAGGCTGTTGATCAGATCCTCGCCCTCGGGCCCGAGCACCATCTCCAGGTGTTGCGTGCTCTGGTTCCACTCAAACCGCACGCTCTCCCCAGGCGATGGAAAATCCAGCACCCGGACCTGGGCGCTCGCCCCTTTTACAAACTCCTCCCCGGTAGTCGCCACCTCGAACGTACTCCGCGCAAACTCCATCTCACCATCGTATGCCACGGCGGTGTGGGTCCCATCACCCAGACGCGCCCAGTTCTGTACTGTACTAAAGCCGTTGTTTGTGTCGCCACACACCCCGGCGGTATCGGACCGCTCACTGCCGTACGGCAGGGGAATCGAGTCCTCATCGTTGAAACGGACTGTAATCGGTCCGCTGGCTTCACACTTCCAGCCCGAGATGACCCCGATGCCCGACAGTTTGGCTCTATTGCCGGGAATCTCAAGCATCGCGGCATGAACCAGAGCTGGAACTAGGACAACAACGAGACCATAGAGACGGAGTAAGAAATACATCAAATCCTCCTCACCTAGCGCTAAATGGGACTCGCTATAGCACACGGTCCCGGCTGGTTCACCGGAGGTAGGTGAGTGCGACCAGGCTCCGGCATATGAGCTAAGATAAGTGTCCGGCCCCTCACTCTCTGCCGAGACGTTCCAAGGCTTCACGGGCAGTCACCGTAGGGATGCCGTGAACCTCTCCGAGAGCGAGCATGTGTTTCTTATCACCGGAGACGATCAAGGCGACCTTCCCGGCGATTGCCGCAGCCAAAATCGGGTTATCCTTTGGATCGGGGGATAAGTGCACGCTGGGGAGCTCGTCAAGGACAAGGGCGCGAGTCCCAAGGTTCTCGACAATGGCTGTCACTTCATCGGCGTTGAGAAACTTGTGGAGACGGGGCCGGGCGAGAACATTGGTAAGTTCGGCAAGTTGTGCCATGGACGTGACAAGCTCGAACTCACCGCGCGGCCACGCCTGATACAGTCTGTCGGGTGGAGTACCCTTGGTAATCAGGGCACCGATCAGGATATTGGTATCAAGCACGACCCGCACGTGCGGCGTTCACTTCCTCGTCAATCAGATCGAGAATGGCCTGTTGGTCCTGTTGGGCGTTACGATCCTTGATCTGACGCACGGTGAGGTCGAGCACGCGACGGCGCACGGCTTCATCAACGAATCGAGACAAGTCGCCCTTCTTGCCGCCGGTGCGGGCAAGGAAGGTACGGACCGCCCGGTCTGTCTGTTCAGGGATGGAGAGATTCCAACGGGCCATAGGTCAATTCCCCCATATATGTATATGCGTATATGTGCATATACACTTACACTACCATGCCCTAGCCCGTACCGTCAATTTCCCGCATGAGATTGCCGCTGATACTTCCGATGGCTAGGTTTTTATTACGAGCCTGTATACTATACGGCAATCAAGGCATGTTATCAGGGGTATCACCCCGGAAGGAGCAGGGCTATGCGACTCCAACTGGCGCTCAACGTTCGTGACCTCAATGAGGCGGTCGAGTATTACTCGAAGCTGTTTGCCGTCAAACCGCACAAACTGAGAGACGGGTATGCCAATTTTGCGATTGATACGCCGCCGCTCAAGCTGGTCTTGTTCGAGAACCCGGAGGCCGAGGAACGGCTGAATCATCTCGGGGTCGAGGTGTTTGATGAGGCGGAGGTTGCCTCTGCGGCGGCGCGGTTCGAGGCCGCGGGGATTGCGCCCGAGGTCCAGCGCAATAAGACGTGTTGCCACGCGACCCAGAACAAGGTGTGGGCCTTGGAACCGCAGGGGCTGCGCTGGGAATGGTATCGGATCACCGACGACGAACCTGTGGAGTGAGATATGAGCCCGGTAAATATGGAAGAGCTGGCCAAACGCCTCCAGGTGTTGGAAGACATTGAGGCGATTAAAAAAATGAAGGCGGAATTCCATGCCCTGTGTGATGAGGGCTATCAAGACCTGGACGGGATCATGGATTTCTTTGTCGAGGATGGAGTGTGGGACGGAGAGGCGTTTGGCAGGTATGAAGGCCGGGCCGCTATTCGGGCGCTTTTTGCGGACGTGCCGAAAACACTGCCGTTTGTCCGCCATCAGGTCATGAATCCGATTATTGAGGTCGACGGCGATACCGCAACTGGCCAGTGGTATTTATTCCAGCCGACTACCATGGTCGGAGACGATGGGGAGCAAGCCGTCTGGGGCTCAGCCAAATACGACGAGACGTATGTCCGGGTGGATGGGAAATGGAAGTTCCAGCGGCTCGGGGTCACCTTGGGATTCTGGACGCCATACGATCAGGGTTGGGCTAAGAGGTGGACGATCCTGGATTAGCGGAAGGAAAGATACATGGATAAACCGTCGGGCATCATGGAAAAGCCCCTGATTGACCCCCTGAGCTGGCTATATCCATCTGCCAAGCCACAGGCGTATTACGATGCCATAAAGCAGAAGTTCGCTGAGGAGCGAAACCTCCGGCTGGACTACCGACCGGAAGGCACGACGCAGTATACCTCTGACCTGACCGGCGTACTGGCGAAATACGAGGAAGACCCCTACGGCGGCCCGATCATCTCGCGTGAGCCCCTCAACGACAGGGTAGAATGCTTGTTTATCGGCGGCGGTTTTTCCGCTCTGCTGACCTCGGCCCGGCTGCGTAAATGTGGTGTGGAGAGCATCCGTATCGTGGAACGGGGAGCCGATGTGGGCGGCACCTGGTATTGGAACCGCTACCCGGGTGTGGCGTGTGACGTGCCGTCGTATGACTATCTGCCGCTGCTCGACGAGATGGACTATGTGCCCAAGGACCGCTTTGCCAAGGGTCCCGAGATTTACGCCCACTGCCAGGCGATTGCGAAAAAATACAATCTGTACCAGTCAGCGGTCTTCCAGACCACGGTGACGTCCACCGTATGGGACGAAGCCAAAGAGCTGTGGCATATCCGAACCGACCGGGGCGACCACATGCGGGCCCAGTTCGTGATCTGTGCCAATGGCACGCTGTCCAAGCCGAAGCTGACCAAGATCGCCGGCATGGAGTCCTTTCAGGGCCACTCCTTTCATACCTCGCGCTGGGACTACAACTATACCGGTGAAGACCTGTCGAGGCTGGCGGATAAGGTCGTCGGGATTATCGGCACCGGGGCGACCGCGGTCCAGGCGGTTCCCGGCTTGGGGGAGGCAGCCAGGGAATTATACGTATTCCAGCGCACCCCGTCTTCGATTGACATCCGCGACGATCACCCGACCGATCCCAACTGGGCGCGTAAACTGAGACCCGGCTGGCAGACCGAGCGGCGGAACATGATGCGGAAAATCATGGACCCCCAGTTGACTGAGGAGCAGAAGGCCCAGCGCGCCACACTGCCCCGCGAGGAGATCATCCGCCGCCAGGAGAACGCCAACATCGACTACATGCTGCGCATCCACCAGCGCATCGACGAGATTGTGCAAGATCGGGCGACGGCCGAGGCGCTCAAGCCGTGGTATATGTTTATGTGTAAGCGCCCGTGCTTTCACAACGAGTACTTGCCGACCTTCAACCGGCCCAACGTCCATCTCGTCGATACCCACGGCAAGGGCATCACCGAAATCACGGCAAAGGGGCCGCTATTTGAGGGCACACAGTACGAGCTTGACCTGCTCATCTACGCCACCGGCTTTGATGTCCAGAAGACCGGGATTTACAATCGGATCGAGGGCGTCGGCGGGCGTGAGCTGACTGACAAATACAGCAGCGGCATCCGCACCCTGTTTGGTCTCCATACCCAGGGCTACCCGAATCTGTTCATCATGGGTGGCTATCAGTCTTCGTTCCAGTTCAATCTGACGGATATTCTCAACACCGAGGGCGATCATATCTCGGCCTGTATCGACTATGTCCGCCGCAATGGCTATCGGTCGATAGACCCGACTCCCGAGGCGGAGGAGTGGTGGGTACAGGAAGTCATCAAGCATAGGGGAAAGACCAGCCGGAACCGGGACTGTACACCCGGCTACTACAACTTCGAGGGTGAGTTCAACCGGCGCCAGGACGGGAACTATAACGGCGGCTTTCACCGCTATGTACACTTCATGCGGGAAGCCCGCCAGAAGATGGACGAGCACTTCGTCTTCACCAAGAAGGGGGAACGATGATGAATATGACTGATCGACTCGACCCGGAGCTGGCCGCGCCGCTCGAAACTTTTCTTCACTTGACCGGAGGCGGGCTCAACCTGCACGATATCCCGGCGACCCGTCGCACGATGGAGGAGATGGCCGAAGCGCAGATGGCCAAGGCGCCCCCCATCACGGGCATCACCACCGCAGACCGGCAGGTGCCCGGACCTGACGGAGAGGTGTTCGTTCGCATCTATCAGCCAACCGAGCGGCCCGACACGCTGCCGGCCCTCCTCTGGATTCACGGTGGGGGCTATGTGCTGGGCAGCGTTGAGCGGGACGACCTGCTAGCCGCCCATTTAGCCAAGGTCGCGCAGTGCGTGGTGGTATCGGTTGAGTACCGGCTCGCTCCCGAGCACCCCTTTCCGGCTCCGGTCGAGGATTGTTATGCCGCACTCAAATGGCTGGCGACCCATACCGGCGAGCTTGGCGTTGAGCCCTCCCGGATTGCCATTGGCGGGGCGAGTGCCGGCGGGGGTTTGGCTGCTGGCCTAGCCCTGTTGACGCGCGACCGGGCCGAGGTCGAACTGGCCTTTCAACTGCTGATCTATCCCATGATTGACGACCGTAACGTCGCCCCTGCCAGCGACACGCTGCCCGATACCTTTGTGTGGACCCGGGAAAACAATCTCATGGGCTGGCGCGCCTACCTGGGACGAGAACCCGGCGGAGCGGATGTGTCGCCGTACGCCGCAGCCGCTCGGGCCGACGACCTCGCGGGGTTACCGCCGGCCTATATTCCGGTGGGTGACCTCGACTTGTTCCTGGACGAGAACATCGAGTATGCGCAGCGTCTGCTGGCGGCTGGAGTGCCGACCGAGCTACACATCTATCCGGGCGGTTATCACGGCTTTAACGGTTTTGACCCCGGTGCGGAGATTGCCCAGCGCTTCAATAATGAACGCGATGAGGCGCTCAGGCGCATACTCCACCGTTAATCGAACCAGTGGATGGGATTCCGTCGCTCGACTTGGCCCAGCATGATCGAAGCGGTCGTATAGCCCAGCAGGCATTGTAGCGGACGGCTCAACGAACGCACGGTCTCCAGCGGAATCGAGAGATAGGCGTTCTCCTGCTGGCGCAACCAGGCGCAGCAGTAGGACAATGACAGGGCGCGGCGTTGCTGGTCGCTGGTATTGGCGCCCCCTCCATGCCACATCCCACCGTCGAAGAGCAGCACCGACCCGGCTGGCATGACAATATTGATCGGCGGTATCGCCGGGACCTGTTCCTCCATGGAAATATGGCTGCCGGGCAGCAACTCGGTACCGCCGTTGGCTACGGTGTAGGCATCGATTGCCCACAGGGTGCCAACCATAAGCGGTGGGCGCGGACGCGGCAGGGGGTAGACACTGTCGTCCCGATGCAGCCCCTGGGAGGTTTCGCCGGGAAGCAGGGTGATACCGGTCGCGGAGCTGAGCTGAATCTGGCTCTGCAAATAGCCTTCGATGATGGCGACAACCCTGGGATGGGTGCACAACTCATCCGCCGTGCGTGTCTTCTTCATGAAATTGTAAATGCGTTTGGTGCGAAAGCCCTCGAAGTCGGTTATCCCCAATGGGGTGGTGGCATGAATCGTATCCATCGCCGCTCCGACTTCCGCCACCTTGTTCGTACTGAGCAGCCCTTCAAGAATGCGATAGCCGTCACGGCTGAGCGCGTAAATGTCCGCCGCGACCGCCTCCCGCTCCTCCGGACTGGAGAGTCCCTTGAGCCGTTGGGTATCGCGAACGTCGACATCGAATGGATTCCCCGCCTTGCGGGCATTCAACTCACTCATGATTACAGCCCTTCCATCCTCAGGTGTGCTGGAACACGCATCTTGCGTAGGGGGGCTATAGTGAATACCAGAGCCTGTCAAGTTCTGAGGAAAGGGTATTTTCTGAGTCATGGTGCAAGGAAAATTCTGATACCCCTATCGAACCCCGGCTGAATATGATTTGTAATGCAACAACCCGGCTGGACGACTGCTGGGTTGTTGTGTTTATTTTCTGGCCAGAGGAGGCAATTGTTGTGAGGCTATTTATTGGGAATCTCTCATGGGACGCCACCCCGGCTGATCTCGAAGCGTTATTCGGCGAAGTCGGGACGGTCACCTCAGCGAATATCATTACTGATAGGGAAAGCGGGCGCTCTCGCGGGTTTGGCTTTGTTGAAATGGAAAACGACGAGGAAGCCCGGACGGCGATTGAGCGTCTGCATGACTATGAATTTATGGGGCGACCCCTGACGGTCAACGAAGCCCGACCCAGGGAACGCCGCGAACGCCGGTGGTAGAGGTATGCCAGGAAGAGCAAAACCAACCAGTTTTCTCAAGCGCCAACGGGAACAATACCGTCAGCAAAAGCAAAAAGAGAAGGCGGAACGCAGGCGCGAGGCCAAAGCCCGCAAAGCGGCCAATGTGCGCGCTGAGGGAGACGAAGATCCCGATATTGCCGGTATTCGACCCGGCCCGCAGCCTCTTCCCGAGCAGTGGAATGTGATCGAGGAAGAAGAGGAGTAAGCCCGCCTGATTTCGGCGCCTCAGCAGCATCAAGGCGCTGACCGGTACGGGGGTTTTCCTCCTATCTGCGCCGTTTTTTCACACTGCTGCCAACTCGGTGCTGCTCCTTGTTGCCTGAGAGGCAAGCGAGAACAGGCGGCTCCATTTCCAGAGGGAGGCAGTCTACCGCTTACAGGAACGGCTCCAACTCGGCGGCCCGCGTTGGAATGGCGTTCCGTGCATGGTCGAGGCGCTGTTGGCGCGCGGCCTGACGGACGAGATCAATCCCCTGGACGGCCGTGGGATGCTGTTCGAGGAAGGTCCGGGCTTGTCGGTGCTGCTCAAGCCAGGCTTGGCTAACGTACCAGACTTCCTGTTCGCCGACGGCAATGCGGGTGTCCTGACCTTCCCACACCAGCCAGGACAGGGCGTAGGACCAGTCGGTCACACTGGAATCCTGCCAGCCCGAATCCGGTAAAGAGCGGATATCGAGGCCGTCCCACTGGGTGGTGAGTCCATGGGGTTTCCCGTATTTATTCACCACGGCCAAGCGCATGGGAGCGCGGTATTCCAGGTCGTAGAGTTCGGTATCGTCGGTCTCAATCGCATGCTGGACCGCTTCGGGCACCAACTCGATACCAAGCGCATACAGGCCGAAATCGCGATCAATCCGAAAGGTCACGGTCCGCGTCTGCCAGGTGGCGTACAATACGATTTCAGGACCCGAGCGGATGGTGGTCGCGGCTTTCAGGTCGCCACCTGCTATGCGTTCCAGGTCGGGTAATTGCTCTATTTGCGTCAGCGTTGACTGCCACTCCACACCGAGCGGGAGGTGCGCTGTCGGTTGGGCGTGCGCAAACGAGAAGATACTCCCCAGCAGTAGAAACATCACGGTGAACGAGCGGAACGGCATGAAAAAAGTCTCTCACATTTTCCGGTGGGCTGCCAATGTCTTCTCATCAGTAGCCATCAAAGCGGGCGACCCGCTCCCGGTGATAGGCGGCCGCGCCAAAGGCGAACTCGTTCCACTTGGCCCGTTTAAACCAGAAGTGCATATCGTGCTCCCAGGTAAAACCAATCCCGCCGTGCATCTGCACGGCCTTGTTCGTCGTACGCGTATAGACCTCAGACAGACGGGCCTTGGCAATAGACGCCGCGCGAGACGCATCTTTGGCGCGGGTGTCAAACGCATAGGCCGCGTACCAGACCAGGGACCGGGCTGGTTCGATCTCGCTGACCATTTCGGCAGCCATGTGTTTGAGGGCCTGGAAGGAGGCAATCGGCCGGTTAAACTGCTCACGGACTTTGGTGTACTCGACCGCCATGTCGAGCGCTTGTTGGGCGCCCCCAAGACTGTCGGCGGAGAGGGCAACGCAGGCTAGGTCCTGAAGCCTGGCCAGCAATTTCCAGCCTTTTCCTGCCTTGCCAAGAAAGCCGGAGATCGGCACCTCCTTGAACCGGACCTCGTACACCCGGCGCGTTCGATCAAAAATGTCCAGCGGTCGCATGGTCAGGCCCGGGGCGTCCCGCTCGACCAGCGCCAGGCGGACACCCTTTTCGCCTTTTCCACTGGTGCGGACGGCCACGACCAGGATGTTGGCTACAGCGGCAAAGGGGACGAACATCTTGGTACCGCTCAGCGTATAGCCGTTGCGTTTTTTCCTGGCCTTGAGGGTAATGCCGGCGGCGTCCAGGCGATCGCTGGATTCGAGAAAAGCCAGGGTGCCGACGGCGTCGCCTGAGGCGAGCCGAGGCAACCAAGCCTTTTTCTGAACTAAGTTACCGCCGCGCAGCAGGGCGAAGGTGGCCAGGGCCGAAGAAAACAGAAACGGACCCGGCACTACGACGCGGCCCATCTCTTCGAGCAGCAGGGCCATATCGAGCAGCCCAAGTCCGAGCCCGCCGAATTTTTCCGGAACGAGTAGACCGGTCCAACCCAGCTCGGCCATTTTCCGATGCAACTCAGGGGAAAATCCGTGCTCGTCGTCCAAGAGCGCCCGCACGAACTGGGGGGAGCACTCCTGGGTCAGAAACTCTCGGGCTGAGTGCTGGAGCAGGTCTTGTTCTTCCGATAGGCCGAAGTCCATGCTGATTCCCAAGAGTGTGCGTTAGCGCGACTTGGGCATGCCAAGCCCGCGTTCGCTAATGATATTTTTCTGAATCTGGGACGTTCCACCCCCGATAATGAGACCCAGCGTGAACATAAATTCATACGGCCAGACGCCATTGTCGATCACGTGCGAGGCCCCCCGGTTGAGCGGGGCGTAGGAGTTCATGATTTCAAGGGCCAGCGCACAAATATCGTGGTTCAGTTCGGTTCCGACCAGTTTATTCACCATGGCGCCGACGCCGGGCTTGCGGCCTTTGGTGGCGTCCGTGAGCTGCCGAAAGGAGTGGTATTTCATGGCTTCGACTCGCGTTGTCAGGTCGGCCAACTGCTGGCGGATGCTCGGGTCTTCCGCCGCAGGCTGGCCATAGCGGCTGTGGGTACGGGCCAGGCGGATGAGGTTTTGCATCATGAGCTGAGTGCGGGTGGTCGAGCCCAGCATATTGCGTTCATGAAACAGGGTAGCGTTGGCGACTAGCCAGCCCTGGTTGAGCTCGCCGACCAGATTCTCACGCGGGACATGTACATCCTCGAAGAAGACTTCGTTAAAGCCGGCGTCACCCGTCATTTGGACCAGGGGGCGGACCGTGATCCCCGGTGTCTTCATATCGATCAAAATATAGGAGATACCACGATGCTTGGGCGCATCCGGGTCGGTCCGCACCAAACAGAACATCCAGTCTGAGAATTGGGCTCCGGAGGTCCAGACCTTTTGACCGTTGACGATGAATTCGTCGCCAACGAGTTCGGCTCTGGTCCGCAGCGAGGCCAGGTCCGAGCCCGAACCGGGCTCGGAATAGCCCTGGCACCAAATTTCTTCCGCGGTGAGGACTTTGGGCAAATAGCGCTGTTTCTGCTCCTCAGAGCCAACTTGCAGCAGAGTGGGGCCGAGCATGGTCAAACCGGACGCGCCGATCAGACCCGGCGCGCGCGCCAGGATCAGTTCTTCGTTCACAATGGTCTGGCGCATGATGTCGGTGTCGCCCTGACCACCGTAGGCCTTGGGCCAGCCTAGAGCGACATAGCCGGCCCCATACAGCCGGCGCTGCCAGTCCTTGGCGCGCTGGATGCGTCGCGGATCGTTCGGCGGCAGGTCGCTCAGGGTTTTGTCTTTTTTCGGCACGTTGGCCTTGAGCCAGGTCCGTACCGTTTTCCGAAACGCCTCATCCTCTTTGGAATATGCCAGGTCCACGCAGGCTCTCCCTTCAATGTCTAGAGATTATATAAGCGCTTGGCATTCTCGCCGATGATTTTTTGCTGGGCGTGGGTCGGGAGTTTTGCGCAGGAGACTTTCACTTCATCGACCACACCGGGAAAGGTGCAGTCGAAGTGGGGATAGTCCGACCCCCAAATGACACACTCCTCAAGCTCCAACTCGGCAATGCTGCTGAGCGTACTCTCGTCCGGGTCCATGGAGATAAAGCACTGCTCGCGAAAATGTTCGCTCGGGCGCTTTGTGAGCCATGGGACATAATGGCCCATAGTGTCAAAATGACTGTCCATACGGTCCAGCCAATAGCCGAGCCAGCCGACCCCGGACTCCAGAAACGCGACTTTGAGGCCGGGAAACTGGGAGAGCACACCACCACAGATAATGTCCATACAGGCCCCCTGCTGTTCCCAGGGGTGACAGACCATATGAAAAAAGAACGGGTCCTTATAGCGCTCTTGGCCCAGGGTCGGCATCTTGGTGCCAAAACTGCCATGAATGGCAACCGGCACGTCGAGTTCCTGGGCTTCCTGCCAGAGGGGATGATAGGCCGGGTCGTTGAGCCGGCGGCCGTTAAACGGATTGGGCCGAATAAAGACGCCGCGCATGCCGAGCTCTTTGACAACGCGGCGCATTTCGGTAACGGACGCCTCGACATCCTGGAGGGGCAGCGGAGCCACGCCGTAAAAACGTTGCGGGTAGGCTTTGCAGAAGTCGGCTAGCCAGTTGTTATAGGCTCGACAGGCCGCGGCCGCGACCTGGGGGTCGGTGATGTCACCGTAGATGAGCCACAGCGTCGGATAGAAAAAGGCGACCTCAATGCCCTCAAGGTCCATATCTTTGATCCGTTCGTGCGGGTCGTAGCCGCCGGGGACAATCTCGTCCCAGGACATCGTGCGCGCCCGGTGGGCGTCTGACATGCCACCGGGCGTACAGGCCGCGGCAATCGCCATATTGCGATCACGCCGCAGCTCGCCGTTAATTTTAAGACAGTCGATCCCCTCCGCATCCTTGGCAATCTGAATCACCTGTGCCCGATAGGACGGCTCGGTATATTCTTGCCAAACGCTCGGTGGCTCAAGCAGGTGGCCGTCTGCGTCAATGATGGTTGTCATGACTCCCTCCTCTGAGTAATGCGGCAAAGAGGAAACGTCTCCTCCAATAGATACGAGATGCTGGATACGTTTCCTCTTGAAGCTATTGGGGCGGCTCCGGTGGCAGGACACGCAAATGGTTGCTGATCCGCTCGTAAGTCCCCCCTTCTTCTACCAGCCCCTTTAAGGACACCACACAACACTCGTCCTTGTCGCTCAATTCCTGCCAATCAACGGATTGGTGGGGGATACCGATCTTCACGATGACGGTATCGACCGACAGGATAAATTCTTCCAGGGCGGCAAAGATTTTCACCTGCGGCTCCAGCGGAGAAACGACGATTTCCTTATAGGGCAGAGGCAGGCGTTCCTCAGGGACGAGCTCGTAGTCCAGGGTCACGCGCAGGACATCTTCAGCCGGGCGGGTGAGTTCCGCATTCGAAATTTCGATGAGGGGTTTATACACCTCGGGCTCGGAGCAACCGCCCACAAGGACAACAAGCGGCAAGAGACAGAGCATGAAAAATCTAGGCATCAGATCTTTTCCACATCTTTTTTCGTGCTTGTGGCTTATCACGTGCATAAAGGGAAGAAAAACCCACATTATGGAACGGCTCGCCTCCCGGGCGGAGTCGGGAACCGAGTTGGCTCCCGCTTCATGGCTTGATTGCGGTCGCGTAGAGCACATTCGCTTCGACCGCTGCCACGCCATGAGTACGAATAGAGGCAAGATTGGCTTTACGAACCTGCTCACGCTCGGCCGACTCCAACTGTTCAATCGTTCCCCTGTAGCCTGATCCAAGAACGGCGGCCCACCAGTCTTCCGGCGAGTGAAGGGCGTGGACGCCTGTTTCGCTAGCAACCCGCACGTTGTGGACGCCGCCCTCTTCCAGCATGGCCCGCAGGGTGGCGGAGTCGGAGATGCGATCCCAGGGGTTGAAGCCCTTGTAGAGCTCGGGGCGGACTGCGGCGACGGCGTCCCAAAATGCCGTGTTGGCGGGCTCAAAGAAGCGCGGTCCCCAGGTTGTGATGGCGAACACTCCCCCTGGAGCGACCATACGCCAGAGTTCCCTGACCGCCCCAGGCATATCGGGAATAAAGAATATACCAAACACACACACCACGGCATCGAAGTGGCCGGCGGGCCGATCGAGGTCCAACATATCACCGGCCCGGAACTCGATGTTCTCAATCCCCTGTAGCGCGGCCTTGGCGCGCGCCAACTCCAATAGCCTCTCGGCAAGGTCAACCCCGAGCACGGAGCCATTAGGCGCCACCTTTTTCGCCGCGGGTATCGCCGACGCCCCACTGCCGCAACAGACATCGAGGCAGCGTGCGCCTGATGACAGGTCGAGCCGGTCGATCGTCCGCCGGCCGAAGCGGTCCCAGAACGAGTTGGCACTCAGGTCGTAGGCGTCAGCCGCCGCGTTATAGGTCTTGGCCGCTTTTGTCTTGGCCTCACTTGGGGTCGGCATAGCTGCGTATTCGTGCTTCTTGTGGAGCTATCAGGCAGACGCACTCCGCCGCACTACACGAGGCGCACATCCCGGGCGAACTTTTCCATCATATTCATCATGTCCGCATACGTCCGGGCGAAATTAAAGAAGGCCAAATACAGATAGCTTGCTCCGAGTTCCTGGTAGCGGGGAATATCGTCAAGGATCTCGTCCGGCTTCTTGCCACGAGGAGAAACGCACAGGGTAATCTCGGAGAGGTCGCGGTCAGCCCGAGCCGCTTTTTCTTTGAGTCTCTCCACCCGCTCGGCAAACTCTTGCGGACTGAACACCACGGCTGGCCAGCCGTCGCCGTATTCGACAACACGGCGCAACGCCGGGCCGGTATGGCCACCAATCCAAATGGGCGGATGAGGCTTTTGGACGGGGCGCGGCTCGCAGCCGACCTCGCCGAACTGGTGGAAGCGACCCGTAAACGAAGGGTTTTCGTTGGTCCATAACTCTTTCATGACCGCGATGGTTTCTTCGCTGAGCGGGCCGCGGTCGGCAAAGGGCGCATTCAGAATGTTGAACTCCTCCTCCATCCAACCGACCCCTACACCGCAGATGAGCCGTCCGGCCGATAAGACATCAAGGGTGGCCAGCGTCTTTGCCGTAACAACGGCGTTGCGGTGCGGCAGCACGAGCACGGCCGTGCCCAACCGAACCTTGTGGGTGCAGGCGGCCACAAAACTCAGCACGCTCAGGGGTTCAAGCAGGGGTGCCTGCGGGTCGAGGGGAAAGGCGCCGTTCGGACTGTAGGGGTAGCGGGAGGCAATCTGCTTCGGCGTAATAATATGATCGGCGACCCAGACAGAATTAAAGCCCAGCGCTTCGGCGGTTTGGGCCGTGGTCTTGAGACGGTTGAGGACATCCTCTTGTGCCAGTGGCCCAAGATGGGGGAGAAACGCACCGTACTGCATAGTCATCCTCCGCGGGCAGAAGATCCACCCCCTGCTACCATACCCTCAGATGAAATACCAATCGTCTGCTGGGTACGATCCGGAGAGCAGCGGGGTGTCGACTCGGGTCTTGTAGCCATCCCCGTGAGGACGTGCTACAGAGCGGTACCGAGGCCAGCCATGTCGAGTGACGTCAGGGATGCAAAGAGTAAACGTGTTCAGCATCTTCATGGTATTAAGGAACACGTTTACTCTTCAGGGAAAGCTGAGGGGGTTCGGATCCTCCTGGTCCGACATGGAGAGACCATCTGGAATCAGGAAAACCGCTGGCAGGGCCAGGCCGATACGCCGCTCAGCCAGACGGGCTATGATCAGGCGTGGCAGCTCGCCCGGCGCTTCCGGCATGAAGAACGGGTTATTCAGGCAATTTACACAAGCGATCTCCGGCGGGCGCGGGACACTGCAGATATTCTGGGCCAGGCGTTAGGCGTCATGCCGGTCGAGGCGACGGCGTGGCGCGAGATGGATATTGGCACCTGGAGTGGACTGACAACCGCCCAGGTAGCGAGCCGGCACGCCGGGGAATGGGCACGGCTGCGACAGGGCGAAGACCTGCCACGCGGCGGAGGGGAAACATTTGCCCAGTTCCAAGGCCGCCTCGTGCAGTCGAGCCAACGCTTTGTCCGAGACCACAGGGGCGAACAGATTATCGTAGTGACCCACGGGGGCGCGGTACGGGCTTTCCTGTTGCACTGTCGTGGTCTGAATATGAACCAATTCGGCCAGATTGAAAAAATTGGTAACACCGGCGTCAGTGCAGTCTCCCTCTTTCCGGGCGGGGAGGCCAAGATTCACATGATTAACAGCATTGCTCATCTCAACGGGGCGGTGCTGTCTGGCGAGACGGTTGACGCCTAGAGCAGAGTCACATTCGGGGCCAGGAATTGGGTGTTGGGGGCTCGGTTTCCCCAATCTCTAATCCTCAGTCCCCAACACTCAATTTGAGGATAGCTCGCTGTTACATTTTTTGTCCTCGCGCTGGTTCAAGGTGAGCCTGAGTCTGGGACTTTTATTCATTCTTGTCTCTTCCGTGGATATGGATCACCTTATCCGGCAGCTGCGTACGGCCCGCCTTGACTATGTCGGTCTGGCCTTCTGTGGCTATCTGCTGGGACAGGCCCTGAGTGCCTATAGGTGGCGTCTGCTGGCCCGCCCGCTCGGATTTGGACAACCGCTGAAAACCTTTATCGCCTACTACTTTGCCGGCATGTATCTGAATGTGTTCGCCCCGAGCGTCGTGGCTGGGGATGTGGGTCGGAGCTATCTGCTGGCGCGAGGCCGCGCCCGTTTGGGTGTTGCGCTCCAGTCCGTCCTCGCCGACCGGGTGAGCGGCTTGGTAATGCTGGTCTGGGTGAGTGCCGGAGGGTTTCTGCTGTGGGGCCCAAGCGTGCTGCCGGTTGAGCTGTATTATGGCATGCTAGCCGCGGCCGGCGGGAGCCTCATCCTATGGTTGGGCCTCCCCTGGCTGGTTGAACGGTGTGTGCCACCGGGCAATATCGCCCGGCGCTATGTAGACCAGCTCATCCTGCCCTATCGCACGGACCTGACCCTGCTCGGCTCCGTGTGTGGCCTGTCTCTCGGCTTTCATCTCTTTCAGCTCGGCTTACACGCAGTGGTGGCTGCCGCCCTCGGGCTAGTGGTCCCGTTATGGTACCTCGTCCTTTTTATCCCGGTGGTCCAAATCTTGAGCGCCCTGCCCGTCAGTTTTGGCGGGCTGGGGATACGAGAGGGAGGCTATGTTCTGTGTCTTGCCCTATGGGGGATAGGGCGGGACGAGGCACTCGCCTTTGGCTTGGTCTGGAGCGCCATCGTGCTGGGAGCGAATATCTGTGGCGGTTTGGCCTTCCTCGTATTTCCAGAGGTTGGTTTCTCAACCGCAACGCTTAAAAAAACGTTGGACGAATCAGAATAGTTTCTTCTCGACCGGCACCAACGGAAATCATTTTGACCGGGACGTTCACCAGTTCTTCGAGGCGTTCGACGTACTGACGGGCGTTGCGCGGCAGGGCGTCCAGGCTGCGCATAGCGGTCAGCGGCTCGGTCCAGCCGGGGAGCTCCTCATAGATGGGGGTGACCTGTTCGAGGATGTGCGCGCCCGCTGGAACCTCGTCATATTCCTGTCCCCGGTAGCGATACCCCGTGCACACCCGCAGGGTGGGCAGACCGCTCAGCACGTCGATCTTGGTCAACGCCATGGCGTTCAGGCCACTCAACCGCGCCGCCGTCCGCACCACAACGGCATCGAACCAGCCGCAGCGCCGAGGCCGGCCGGTGACTGTTCCAAATTCACCGCCATCGCGACGCAGCTTTTCACCGTCCGCGCCGTGCTCTTCGGTCGGGAAAGGCCCGCTGCCGACCCGCGTGGTATACGCCTTGGAGATACCAATGACGTTGCGAAGCTGCTGCGGTGCAATCCCCGCTCCAGTACACACCGCCCCGGCAATGGTGTTGGATGAAGTCACAAACGGATAGGTGCCGTGGTCCACGTCGAGCATGGTGCCCTGCGCGCCTTCGAACAACACCTTCTGGCCGGTCTCAATCGCGTCGTGAATATAGCGCGAGGTATTGGTGACATAGGGGGCCAGACGGTCGCGCAGGCGGCGGTAGTGGTCAAAGATATGTTGATACTCAAGGGGCTGTTCTTTCAGCAGGGTGCCGAGGTAAATGTTTTTCTCTTCGAGGTTGCGTTCCAGCTTCTGGGCGAACACGTCTTCGTCCAAGAGATCGACAAAGCGAATCCCGACACGGGCCATCTTATCTTCATACGTGGGACCGATCCCCCGGCCGGTCGTCCCGATCTTGCCCTCGCCGCGGAGCCGTTCTCGAGCGAGATCGATGGCCTTGTGGTAGGGGGTAATCAGGTGGGCGATTTCACTGATCTTGAGCGAGTCCGGGTCGGACAGGCGCCCCTGCTGTTGAAGGGCATCGATTTCCTCAACCAGAACTTCGGGGTTGACCACCACGCCATTGCCGATTACGCACACCTTGCCGTCGTGCAAAACGCCCGACGGGATAAGCCGGACGATGGTTTTCTTTCCCCCAACAACCAGGGTGTGACCCGCGTTGTTCCCACCCTGAAAACGGACAATGACGTCCGCTTCGCGGGAGAGCAGGTCCACCACCTTGCCTTTGCCTTCATCGCCCCACTGGACGCCGACAACAACGAGCGTGCTCATTGGCTGCTTGCTCCTTCTTTCCGCATCAACACTCATAAACGGATCAGTTGGGCCGACAGAATGGGGTCAAGTCTGCGTAACGCGGCCAGGACCTCAGGCGAGATCTGGTCATCGACATGAATCAGGGAGATGGCTTCTCCACCGATTTTCTCTCGACCCAGTTCCAGGCCGGCAATATTGATCCCCAGGGTACCGAGGAGGGTGCCTACCTGGCCGACCACACCAGGAACATCTTTGTTGTTCAGCAGCAGAATCGTTCCCTCGGGAACGGCTTCTAGATGAAAATGATTGACCCGCACCAAGCGTACGGTCTGATTGCTGAAGACCGCCCCCGCGGCAGAGTTGACACCGTCCCTGGTCTGCACGCTGACATCGATGGAATTTAAGAAATCACTTGGAGTGCTGCTGCGCGACTCGACGACGCGGATGCCGCGCTCACGCGCAACGAGCGGCGCATTCACCACATTGATCGCCTGTTCGAGAATCGGGCTGAGTATCCCGCGCAGCACCGCCGCGGTGGCTGGTGCGACCTCATACGCGGTGATTTCCCCGCTGTACTCGATATGGATCTCGCGCGGGGCGTGCGGCGTAATCTGGGCGAGAAAGCTGCCGAGCTTTTCGCCCAGGAAAAGATAAGGTTCCAAAATGGCCAGTTGCTCGTGACTCAGCGCGGGAAAATTGACCGCGTTCTGAATTACCCCACGCTGGAGGAAATGAGCGACTTGGTCGGCAATGGCAATGGCGACGTTGATCTGAGCCTCGTCTGTGGCGGCACCCAAATGTGGGGTACAGATCACATCCTGTCGCTGTAAGAGGGGGTGGTCTGCGGGGGGCGGCTCGTCGACGAAAACATCTAGGGCTGCGCCCGTGACCTTACCACTCTTCAGCGCGTCAAGCAGGGCGGCTTCGACGATGATACCGCCCCGCGCGCAATTGATAATGCGCACACCGTCTTTCATCCGGGCCAGGGCGTGGGCGTCGATCAAATCGCGCGTTTCCTTGGTCAGCGGCGTGTGCACGCTAATAAAATCCGCTTGCCGATAGAGCTCCTCTAGCGGGACGAGTTCGACGTTCATTCTGGCGGCCGCTTCTGAGGTGACGAAAGGATCGTAGGCAACGACTCGCATCCGCAGCCCGAGGGCGCGCTCGGCGACAATGGTTCCGATATTGCCCAGGCCGACCAAACCGAGCACTTTATTGCAAACTTCGGTTCCCGTGAATTGTGAGCGCTGCCAGTGGCCGGCCTTAAGCGAGGCGGTGGCTTGCGGAATATTGCGCGCCAGGGCGAGGAGCAGAGAGATGGTGTGCTCGGCTGTGGTGACGTTGTTCCCGCCCGGCGTGTTCATGACCACGATGCCACGTCTGGTTGCGGCCTCAACGTCGATGTTATCAACGCCGATACCCGCCCGACCGATCACGCGTAGGTTTTGGGCTGCCGTAATGACCTCCGGCGTGACTCGTGTCCCGCTCCGAATAATCAGGCCTTGATACGGAGCGATCCGCTCGGCAAGTTCCTGTTCGGTCAGTCCCGGTTGGACGGCGCAGTCGATATCCGACTGGGCTTGCAGCCGCTCCACCCCCTGAGGGGCGAGCGGGTCGGTGATAAGCACTTTATGTGACATGCGGGTACTCGGCACTCGGGTCAATCATTCGGCGGGCGGCCAGCTTGGTAGGAGAACGGCTTCGGCGGCTCGGATGCCACTGCCCAACGTCAGCGTAACCCCAAACCGATTCAGGGCCATTTCAAGGCTGCTGATGGCCGTAATGACATCAAAAGGGCCAGCATAACCAAGGTGAGAAATGCGCACGATTTTCCCTTTGAGATGGTCCTGTCCACCGGCAAGATCAACACCCATCCGGTCGCGCATATAGGTCAGCAACCGCACACCATCAACGGTGAGCGGGAGCCATATTCCGGTTGCGGCCGGACTGGGATGGGTCTCGGCTAAGAGACGGAGGCCCAGGGCACGCACGGCGGCATGGGTCGCGGTCATCAACAACGTATGGCGAGCCCAGACCTGTTCGAGCCCTTCTGCCTGAAGTTGCTGAAGCGCCTCGTGCAAGCCGCTAATCAGAGAAATGGCCGGGGTGTAGGCGGTGGTATGTTTGGCTTGTTCCGTGCGCTCCTTTTGAAGGTCAAAGTAGAAACGGGGAAGCTGAGCCCGTTCCGTGTACTGCCAGGCTTTCGGGCTGAGGGCGATAAACGCCAGCCCTGGGGGCAGCATCAGGGCCTTTTGTGAGCCGGTGATGAGCACATCAATCCCGGAGCGGTCCATGGGGATATCCGTTGCACCAACCGCAGTAATGCCATCGACAATGAGTAGGGTCTCAGAGTCCCGCGTCAGGGCGGCGATGTCTCGGACCGGGTGGAGGACCGTTGTCGAAGTTTCACTGGCCTGCATCAGAATAGCCTTGGCTTTGGGTTTATGCCCCAGTGCCTTGGCGACCGCCTCAACCGTCACGGCCTGCCCCCATTCGACCGCAATCTCTTCGGTTTGCACATCAAACGCTGCACAGATTTTCAGCCAGCGTTCACCGAATTTCCCACCGTTGACTACAATGACACGGTCTCCGGGCGAGCAGGTATTCGTGATGGCCGCTTCCATCGCCCCGGAGCCCGAGGCCGCCAGGATGAGCACGTCCTGGGCGGTTTGGAACAGCCATTGGAGACCGCGTTGTACCTCGGCAAAGAGTTGGCTGAACTCAGGGGTGCGATGATGAATGAGGGGCTGCGACATGCGCAGCAAGACTTCGGGCGGAACCTGCGTCGGCCCCGGAGTGAGTAAATATCGCTTTAGCATCGGCATGCCCACGCTACACGCATAAAAAAGCCCGGATGGGCTCCCCGTATCCAGGCTGTCAGCTCTCCCTCCCTCCTTGGTCAAGACATGATGTATCGAAGCAGTGCGGCGGAGTCAATGCTCTTGCCTGCCCCTCTTATCCGCGCCTAACCTGCCTAAAAGTCTTTGGTTTTCGCTTGACACGAAAAATGGCGCATACTATAGTCGTGGGAGAAAGTGGGAGAAAGTGGGGATTAGGGTAAATTCGTGTTTCGCGGGAGTTTTGAACATACTATTGACGAGAAAGGCAGGGTCAGTATCCCCTCGAAATTTCGAGAGATATTGGTCGGGCGGAACGATGCTCGACTGATTGTCACGAAATTCATCTTGGCATCCTTCCGCTGTCTTGATGTGTACCCCTATGCGGAATGGGAGAGCTTTGAGCAGGACCTGAGGAAAAAACCCCGTTTTGATCAAAACTTCTTAAAAATCGAGACCTTTTATCTCTCTAACGCTCAGGAATGTGCCGTTGATAAGCAGGGCCGTATTTTAATTCCCCCGCTCCTCAGAGAATATGCCAGCCTGAAGAAGGACGTCATGTTTGCCGCTACGCTTGAGAAATTTCGTATATGGGACAAGGCGGTATGGCAAGAATTTAATGAAGAATCTGAAAAAGATCTTGCCCAAGATCCACGACTATTCAGTAATTTGAACGCAGGTGTGGCAGCAGACATATAGAACAGGTCCAAGACGAGCAGAGCCCCCATGCACGCAGCATCTCTCTCTTCAGAGTCGAGCCAGCCCGTCCAAGCGTCCGGGCACATCCCTGTCATGCTGGAGCAGGTCCTCTCCTTTCTGCAACCCTGTCTTGGCGGTGATATTCTTGACGGGACACTCGGGGGGGGCGGACACGCTGCGGCACTGTTGGAATCCAATTGTGGAAAAGGCAGGCTGCTGGGGCTTGACCGTGATCCACGTGCACTGCTGGTCGCGCGACAACGGTTAGCGCCGTTCGTCGGTCAGCATGTTATCCTTCATGCGAATTTCAGCCAAGCGGCGGCTGTCCTGCGTGAGGTAGGATGGGCAGGAGTCGATGGCATACTCCTTGACCTGGGTTTTTCCTCACTCCAGGTCGAAGACAGGGGACGCGGCTTTAGTTTTTTACGCCCAGGGCCACTCGATATGCGGATGGACCAAAGTGGCGGGTGGAGCGCCGCAGATATTGTCAATGCTTCCAGTGAAGAAGAATTACACCGTATTCTCCGAGAATACGGAGAAGAGCGGGCGGCCAGAGCGATTGCCCGGGCAATCCTCCAGGAACGTGCCCGTGGGCCGATCACAACGACAACGACTCTTGTAAAAACTATCGAGCGCAGTGTCCGCAGGCCTGCCCGTCATCAGCGGCATCGGGTCCATGCAGCAACACAAACCTTTCAGGCGCTACGCATCGCAGTGAATCAAGAACTCCAGCACTTAGCCGTATTCTTACAGGAGGGATACACATTGCTGCGACCTGGAGGGCGTATGGTAGTGCTCTCCTACCACTCGCTTGAAGATCGTCTGGTGAAAACCGCCTTCCGGCGCTGGGCCTCCGCCTGTATCTGTCCACCCCAACTCCAGGTCTGTGCCTGTGACTGGGAACCGCAGGTCCGGGTGTTAACCCCCAAGCCGCTGGCACCAACTGGCCAGGAGGTCATGGAGAATCCGCGGGCGCGGAGTGCGCGCTTGCGCGCGGTGGAGCGATGCGAAGGAGGAGGATGATGTGGAAGTTACCCGAGTGGGGTAAGTATGGCGTGCTCGCGGCTGTCGGGCTGGTCCTGGTCCTGTCCCACCTCTGGATTCGGCTCCAGGTGGTCTCTACGGGGTATACGCTTGCAGATACACGACAGCTCATCAACGCCCTGCAAGAGGAACACCACGCCCTCACGATAGAATGGGAAGCGGCCACGGCCCCCAGTCACTTGTCTCAGCTCGCCGGCGAGCGGCTTGGACTCTCTGTGCCTCGTCCTGAGCAGATCGTTATCCTGCCGTAGGAGGACCGTATGTCAAGACGGATCGGTCTAGTGGCGGGAATGTTGGGATTGGGCCTGCTTCTTATTGTCGTCCGTCTCATCCACCTTACGGTGGTGCAGGGGGAGACACTCGCGCAGCGGGCTGCCGGACAATATCGCCACCGCGAGACCGTTGAGCCACAACGTGGTGCTATCGTTGATCGCAACGGGCGGCGGTTGGCCTTTAGCGTTGGGGCTGAATCCCTCTATGTCCATCCGGCAAAACTCCCGGCCGACGTGGATGACATGATTCCCGTGCTGGCCCGACATCTCTCTCTGCCCGCACACCAGGTCGATACCATCCTCCATTCCTCCAAGCCGTTTGTCTGGCTCAAACGCGGGGTTTTCCCCCAAGAGGCCAGCCGTATCAAGACGCTCCGCGTGTCCGGCCTCGACAGTAAAGGCACCCAGCGCCGTGTGTACCCGTACCGGACCTTAGCCGCCCCCCTGCTTGGATTTGTCAACGTGGATGCGCAAGGCTTGGAGGGGATCGAAAAGGCGTATAATCGCTATTTGCTCGGTCCAGCGAGTCACACTCTGGGTGAGCGTGACGGGCGTCAACGAGCGATCTTGACCCGTGGCGGTAGTCAGCAACCTGAAACATTCCGCGTGCATTTGACTCTGGATACGACCCTCCAGTACGTGGCTGAGCGCGAATTGGAACGTGCCGTGCGGCAGAGTCGGGCGGCAGCTGGGTCTGTAGTCATACTTGACCCTCAGACGTTTGCCATTCTTGCGCTGGCTCAGGTGCCGACCTTCGATCCGAATACGCCCGGAGATTTTCCACCTGATGCGCGTCGCAACCGGGTGATCAGCGACTACTACGAACCCGGATCGACGCTCAAGGCATTATTAGTTGCCGCCGCCCTGGATGCCAAACAAGTCAGCGAAACCGACCCCATTTTTTGTGAACACGGAGCCTACCGGGTTGGCGGGCATACTATCCACGACGTTCATCCCTACGGCGAGCTCAGCGTTGACGGGGTCTTGACCAAATCGAGTAATATTGGCGCGGCAAAGATTGGCGAGCTGTTGGGGAAAGAGCGCTACTATAACTACCTTGGGGCCTTTGGGCTCGGACAGAAAACCGGCGTTGATCTGCCTGGAGAGATAAGCGGCGATCTCCCTATGCTCCAAGCATGGTCTCGGATCAGGCTGGTGACGGCCAGCTTTGGGCAGGGGGTAGCAGTAACTCCCTTACAGTTGGCCTGTGCCTATGCGGCGCTTGCCAACGACGGCATGCTCCTGCGTCCCTATGTGGTGAGCGAAATAGTGAGCAGCACGGGGGAAGTCGTCCACGCCAACGGCCCGACCCCGATCAGGCAGGTGATTCAACCCGAAACCGCGCGACGAATGCGGACCCTGCTTGCACACGTTGTCGAGCCGGGGGGAACGGGCCGGCGTGCGCACATTCGAGGGTTTCGGGTAGCAGGAAAAACCGGGACCTCGCAAAAACATGACCCCCATGGCGGGTATTCGGAGACCGGTCGGATCGCGTCCTTTATTGGCATGGTTCCCACCGATCAGCCTCGGCTGGTGATTTTAGCGGTCATTGATGAGCCCAAGACGGCCACCTACGGAGGAACGGTCGCCGCCCCAGTGTTTCAAGCGATTACCCGACAAGCCCTTGCCTACCTTGGGGTCGCGGGCAGTACGGGAGAAGGCGCGGACATCCAATGGGCAGGTAGTCCGCATTTCTCGACCGCCAAGCTCTCCGCCGAACCCGCGTTTTCGTCCGAAGCCTATAGCGCAGCAGGGGAGGACTCGTTAGCCGACCGCCCTGCCGATGACTTTATTGGTCTCAGTCTGCGAGCAGCCATGCGGAAAGCGTCTGCGAGCGGGCTGCGGGTCGTTGCCCACGGGAGCGGATATGTCACGGACCAGAGGGTCCGAAATAGGGTGCAGACTGGTGAAGCGGTGTATGAACTCAGACTGGAAGCGGACGAGTGAGGTGTGATGTGACGTGGTTGCGGCAGCTCCTGCCGCTTGATGCATCCGGGTTCACTGACCCAGCGTTCCAGATTCATGGCCCGACCGATATTCCGATCGAGTCGCTGGTGTATGACTCTCGCCGGGTGACGCTAGGGGCGCTCTTTTTTGCCCTTCCGGGAACAAAGACGGAAGGGACAGCCTTTCTTGAACAAGCGCTCGACCAGGGGGCACGGGCCATTGTCGCGCCGCCAGATACGGAGGTGCCCCCAGGTGTGACCCTTATCACCTCAGAGCAGCCACGACGGCTTCTTGGGGCAATCGCCGATCAATTTTATCAGCGGCCGAGTGAACGGCTGATCCTGATCGGCGTGACTGGAACAAGTGGGAAAACAACAACAACGTATGTG
Organism: uncultured Binatia bacterium (SeqCode); assembly: GCA_965243855.1. GTDB lineage: Bacteria > Desulfobacterota > Binatia > Bin18 > Bin18 > Bin18. Next base: position 3,443,598 of record CBDEWE010000003.1, read on the forward strand.
TTGGAAGCCATAGGCAAAGCGTTGGGCTGGTCGGTTGGCGTGATCGGAACGGTGAACTATCGCTATGCAGATCAGGAGCGGCCCGCTGCCTTGACCACCCCGGAGGCGGTTGAACTGCAAGCACTCTTATACGACATGGTCAGAGCTGGAGTGAGTCATGTCATTATGGAGGTCTCGTCTCATGCCTTAGCCCAGGAGCGGGTCTGGGGCTGTCGCTGGGACGGTGGGGTCTTTACGAACCTTGGCCGTGACCATCTCGATTACCATCTGAATACGGCGGCGTATTTTACTGCAAAGGCCCAGCTCTTTCGCAACGGTCTGGCCAGGTCGCCAAAACGCGGCCGTTTTGCGGTCATCAACGCGGATGACACCTGGGGCCAGAAACTCCTCACGGAGCAATTTTCCTATCCTGTGCTGAGCTATAGCCTCCACCAGGACACGACGGTCTCTGTTCGGCACGTCAACTATAGTTTGGCTGGCATCCGGGCTGAGTTACAGGTTGGACAAGAGACGCTTTCCGTAGCGTCGCCTTTGATTGGTGAGCCGCACGTCTATAACATCCTTGCGGCCGTCACTGTTGCGCACGCCCTTGGGGCTCCACTCAAACAGGTGAGTGAAGGGATCGCTCAATGCCGCCGTGTTCCAGGCCGGCTGGAAGCCCTCTCGGTCGGACGACAATTTGAGGTCTTCGTCGATTATGCCCATAAGCCCGATGCGCTGGAGAAGTCGCTGGCCGCCTTGCGGACTCTTACCGCAAGGCGGCTGATTACCGTCTTCGGTTGCGGCGGGGATCGGGACAGGGGCAAGCGGCCGCTGATGGGGGAAGTCGCTGGCCGTTTGAGTGACGTGGTGGTTTTAACCTCGGACAACCCCAGAACCGAAAACCCGGACCAGATCTTAACGGAAACGGAACCGGGGCTCAGTCGGAGTGGGATGACCCGCGAAGAGTCCAACCGGGTGAGGGGAGCGAACGTCCCTACGGATTCGTATATGGTCATTGCCGATCGACGCAGCGCTATCCGACGGGCGCTGGACGAAGCCCAAGCGGGCGATGTGGTCGTCATTGCCGGGAAAGGACATGAGGATTATCAGATTATCGGCACGACGCGCTCTCATTTTGATGATGCAGAAGAGGTCCGGCACCATCTATCGGTGGAGGGCTGTGTGTAATGCTGTACGCCTTTCTCTACGCCCTCCATACGACCTACTCCGGGTTTAACGTCTTTCGCTATATTACGTTCAGAACCCTGCTGGCGGGCTTATTGGCTCTGAGCGTTTCCTTTATCCTCGGGCCGTGGCTGATTGCGCGCCTGACCGCGCTTAAGGCTGGTCAGCCCATCCGCTCAGATGGACCCGCGGCGCATATGAGTAAAGCTGGCACGCCGACGATGGGAGGGACGTTGATTCTTTTCTCCCTCACGCTGGCGACGCTCTTGTTAGCGGACTTAACCAATCCGTATGTCTGGTTGGTGCTGAGCGTTACTATCGGTTTTGGCCTGATTGGATTTCTCGACGATTACAAAAAACTCAGCCAGCAGAACTCGGCCGGTTTACGCGGGAGGTATAAACTCCTGGCGCAATGTGTGATTGCCCTGGCAGCAGCCTGGTGGCTGTTCGCACAGCCGGGCTTTGACACCACGCTGACCATTCCCTTCCTTAAAGACGTTCGGCCGGCCCTGGGCTGGTGGTATATTCCCTTTGCCGCTTTTGTGGTGGTAGCAGCCTCGAATGCGGTCAATCTCACCGATGGTCTGGATGGATTGGCCATTGGGCCAGTGATGATTGCTGGGGTGACCTATGCCATTTTCACCTATGTGAGCGGGCATAGCGGAATGGCGGAATACTTACAGGTGCCCTATGTGGCGGGCTCCGGGGAGGTGGCCGTTTTCTGTGGGGCACTGGCGGCCGCCGGGCTGGGCTTTTTGTGGTTTAACGCCTACCCGGCCCAGATGTTTATGGGTGATGTGGGCTCCCTCTCCCTCGGGGCGGCGCTGGGTATTGTCGCGCTGATCAGTAAACAGGAGATCGTGCTGGCGGTCGTGGGCGGTGTTTTTGTGATTGAGGCGACCTCGGTCATCTTTCAGGTGAGCTCGTATAAATTGAGACGGAAACGCATCTTCCGCATGGCTCCGCTGCACCACCACTTTGAGTTGCTGGGCTGGCCAGAGCCGCTTATCATTGTCCGCTTTTGGATTGTTTCCATCATCTGTGCGCTTGCGGCATTAAGCACGCTCAAACTGCGCTGAGAAAACGAAGATGAACCTGATGGGGAAAACTGTACTGATCATTGGCCTGGGGCGAACGGGGGAGAGCGTGGCGCGTTGCGTTCTTGCTCACGGCGGCCACGTCCGTATCGCAGACAGCCATGCCGATGCGGTTGCATCAGCACACACCCAGTTCGATGTGGAAATCCGCTTGGACGACGACACTGACGGCCTCCTGCGTGGGGTGCAGCTCGTGATTCCCAGCCCTGGTGTGCCGCCGACCCACCCTCTGCTACGGGAGGCGGTCCGGCGGCGGGTGACAGTGCAGAGTGAAATCGAGTTGGCCTATCGACTCCTGACCTGTCCGGTTGTGGCCGTCACCGGTACGAACGGGAAGAGCACAACGACGGCCCTCCTCGGAGAGATGATCCGGCAGTCCGGCCAGGAGACCTTTACTGGCGGGAACTTGGGAACCCCGCTGATTGACGCTGTGGGAGCAGCCTGTGCGGTTGCGGTTGCCGAGATTTCCAGCTTTCAACTCGAATGGGTCGAGCAGTTCCGTCCACAGATTGGTGTCTTTCTCAATCTGAGTGAAGATCACCTCGACCGACACGGCAGTTTTGAACAGTATGGCCGGACCAAGCGGCGCTTATTTACTCGCCAGCGTCGGTCTGATTGGGTGGTCATGAATCGAGACGACACTAACGTCCAGGCGTTATGTCACGAGCTCCCCGGACGGCTGTTTTCTTTTGGCTGGACTCCTGTGACTGGAGACAAGAGCGAAGGGGCCTGGGTTGAGGCGGAGACCCTCGTTCTTCGTCACGCCGGCCGCGAGATGCACTATGCGATTGATGACATCCAGCTCCGGGGGATGCATAATATTGCCAACGTCATGGCCGCGGTGAGTGCGGCAACGTTGTGGGGGGTTCCTCCAGCCGTCATCCAAACTGTATTAGCCTCTTTTGCTGGCTTACCACACCGGCTTGAACTCGTCGCGGAGAAAAACGGGGTGGCGTATATTAATGACTCCAAAGGGACGAATATCGACGCCGTGGTCCAATCGCTCAATAGTTTTTCTGAGCCGGTTATTCTACTGGCTGGCGGGGTGGAGAAGGGCGGCGATTATCGTCCCCTTCGAGAGGTCGTTCAGACCAAGGTGAAAAAGCTCATTCTCTTTGGCCAGGCCCAGCGCTCCTTATACGCGGCCTTGGGGCAAGATACCGAGACACTGCTGGTCGATGCATTGGACGAGGCGGTTCAGGCTGCCCACCGGGGAGCCCGAGCGGGGGATACCGTCCTCCTCTCTCCGGCCTGTGCGAGTTTTGATCAATTCCAGAACTATGCCCATCGTGGGGAGGCGTTCCGGTCCTACGTTGAAGCGCTATGAAGATGCTTGACGCACTACTCCCCGGGCAGTTCACAGATGCCCAAACCGCACAGCCGATCCGTCGTGGTCCGGTTGACTCGTGGCTGCTCGGAGCGGTGTTCCTGTTGATCTTGAGTGGGGAGTTGTTTGTCTTGAACACGACGTATTTTTATGCGTTTGACCGTTTCGATGATACCTATCTGTTTGTTCGGAAACATAACGTCGCCTTAGTGATCGGCAGCCTTGGCGGTCTCGTGGCCCTGGCGCTCCCTTCGACGGTATTCCGCACCCTCGCCTATCCGGCGTTAATCGGAGCATTCGTCAGCCTCTGCCTTGTCTTGCTACCAGGCTTCAGCCACGGCAACGTACAGCGCTGGCTGTCCTTTGGAGCGCTAAATTTTCAGCCCTCTGAATTCGCTAAGGGAGCCGTCGTGCTCTATCTTGCCTATGCACTTACGAAAAAGGCGGACCGTATACACAGCTTTGTGTATGGCCTGCTTCCGCCCCTTTTGGTGGTCGGGTGTATCGTAGTGCTCATTGCCTTGGAGCCAGATTTAGGGGGCGCCGTATTCATCGGTCTCCTTTTGGCCGCTTTGCTTTTTGTTGCTGGTGCGCGGATTCGGCATCTCACCGTGCTGGCTTTCGTCGGGCTGCTGTGTCTCAGCTACGGAGTCCTGAGTGCAGATTATCGGACTGATCGTCTTTTTACGTTTCTGAACCAATCGGCGGATTTACAGGGCGAGGGCTATCAACTCGATCAGTCCCGCCTTGCCTTTGGGGCAGGTGGGGTCTCTGGGGTTGGGCTTGGAGAAAGTCGCCAGAAGATGTTTTATTTACCAGAGGCCCACACGGACTTTATTTTCGCCGTGATTGGCGAAGAAACCGGTTTATGGGGCACCACGGGCATCGTCCTCCTCTTTGGTCTCTTGGGCGCTCGGGGACTCCGGGTTGCGGCGCACCACCCCACACAGTTTGGTCGTTTACTCGCATTTGGCTGTACATTCCTGATCGTCTGTCAGGCCGGGATCAATATGGCGGTTGTCGTCGGCCTACTCCCGATAACCGGGCTGCCATTGCCCTTCGTCAGCTATGGAGGGTCTGCGTTGGTCATCATCCTTTTCTGTACCGGTATGTTGCTTAGACTCTCGCGTGAAGTCCAACAGAAGGAGAGTGTCCATGCCTAGGGCGCCTCGGCTCCTCCTTGCAGCGGGAGGTACCGGCGGACACCTCTTTCCTGGAGTTGCTGTGGCAGAGCTTGCGCAGCGACAGGCTGGTGCTGCGGTGTTGTTTGTTGGCACCTCCGGCGGAATAGAAAAGGATGTCATCCCGCAGCTTGGATTTTCTTTACGTTTCATACCTGCTGAACAGCTCCGCGGACGAACGAGGTGGGGAAAAATCCGTGCCATAGGAGTCGCTGGCTATGGTGTTGGGGCCGCCTGGCGTATCATTCGTGAGTTCGCCCCCGACGTGATCTTCAGCATCGGTGGCTATGCGTCTGCTCCGACTGTCCTGGCTGGCTGGCTGCAGCGTATCCCTTGTGTTCTGCTCGAGCCCAACGCGATCCCTGGGCTGGCAAATCGCTTCCTGAGTTGGTTTGCCACCCGCGTTTGTCTTGGATTTGAAACGGCCGCCTGCTTTTTCCCGAGACACAAAGTTGTCCATACTGGCAACCCGGTGCGATCTGCCTTACGGTCAACACTCCAGCCGACTGCACCAGATAAGCCCTTTACCATTCTCGTCTTTGGTGGCAGTGCCGGAGCCCATCGGCTCAACCTCATTGTGCCGCAGGCCTTAGCCCGGTTACACATGATACAGAGTGGACACAAGGATGCGGACCCAGCGCCCGCGATACAGATCATCCATCAGACCGGTCAGGCCGAGTACGCGGCCGTCTTAGCCTCGTATGCGACTGCAGGGATAGCGGCACGGGTAGTCCCTTTTATTGACGCCATGCAGGAGGTATATGCTGAGGCCGATCTCGTCATTTGCCGGGCTGGAGCAATAACGGCCGCAGAGTTGACTCTGCTCGGAAAGCCAGCCATCCTTATTCCCTATCCATATGCGGCAGACGACCACCAACGCGTCAATGCCGAGGCCCTTGTGCAGGCGGGCGCGGCGGTGATGCTCCTGGACCACACGCTGTCCCCTGAGTTGCTCGAACAGACGATTGCGCGCCTCGTCCAGCATAGAGACACCTTAGGAAATATGGCCCGAGCGGCGGCGACTTTAGGCCGCCCCGACGCGACCGCCGCCGTCGTCCAGACCTGTTTTGCCTGCACTTCTTATGTGTCTTCTTCCGGTCAGGAGGTTTCGTGTCAAGAAAGATGAAGAAACGGGAACCGGGCGGCACTGTAGACCGCTGGGCGGCAAAGAGTGAACGTGTCCTCCCATCAGCTAAAAAATCTGGACACGTTCACTCTTTCGAAGCTGGTACGCGACCACCCGTGGCCGTGGGGCTCCAGATGCCACCCGCCCGGGCCGCCCTTCCCCCCCGCGCGGCCGCGGTGTCCGAGACGCCGGTCTTGTTTAACACCAACCGGCGGATTCACTTTGTCGGTATTGGCGGAGTCGGGATGAGCGGTATAGCCGAGGTCTTACTCAATCTCGGCTATCAAATTAGTGGCTCGGATCTGACCGAATCCGAAACAACGCGGCGATTGAAACGCAACGGGGCACATATTGTGTATGGTCACCAACCACAGCATGTGCATTCCGATACCGATGTTGTAGTCATCTCGTCGGCTGTCAAATATGCGAATCCGGAAGTCGTGCGGGCTCGCGCGCTCAGTATTCCAGTCATTCCTCGGGCCGAAATGCTGGCTGAGCTGATGCGCCTTAAATACGGCGTCGCGGTTGCTGGGACGCATGGGAAGACGACGACGACCTCCTTAATCGCGACCGCCCTTGCCCATGCCCACTTTGATCCAACCATGGTTATTGGTGGACGGCTCAACGTGCTGGGTTCCAATGCCCGGTTGGGACAGGGGCGTTTTCTGGTTGCTGAAGCTGATGAGAGTGATGGGACGTTTCTCCTGCTCAGCCCAACGATTGTTGTGGTGACCAATATTGATCCCGAGCACCTTGACTACTATGGACATATGGATCGCGTCCAGGCCGCCTATCTTGACTTTATCAATCGGATTCCCTTTTACGGCCGTGCCGTACTGTGCCTGGACAGCGTACATGTGCGTGCGCTGCTTCCCCAGGTGCGTAAGCGGTTTGTGACCTATGGCCTGAGTCCGGAGGCGGATGTACAGGCCAAACATCTGACGGTCTCCGGCCTCACCACACGGTGTGAGGTCTGGCGCGGAACAGAGCGTTTAGGCGATATCCAACTGAACCTGCCTGGCCGTCACGCTGCGCTGAATGCCCTGGCGGCAGTGACAGTCGCCCTTGAGTTGGAGATCCCGTTTTCTCAAGTCCAGGAGGCCCTACACAAATTTACCGGTATTCAGCGACGCTTTGAGATAAAGGGGGAAGCGGGAGAGGTGCTGGTGGTTGACGATTACGCCCATCACCCGGAAGAATTACGCGCTACCTTACGTGCTGCCAGAGAGGGCTTTGGTCGCCGTTTGGTCGCGCTCTTCCAGCCCCATCGCTACTCACGCACCGCTTATCTGTTCGACGACTTCCTGTCTGCGTTTGATGATGCGGACGTTTTGGTCCTGACGGAAATTTACCCCGCTGGTGAAGAGCCACAGACTGATATCTCGGGGGAAAAGCTCTATCAAGCCATCAAACGGCGTGGCCATGCTGAGGTCTATTTTGTTCCGCACCGCGCAGAGCTGGCACAGACAGCGCAGCCCATCGTCCGGGCGGGGGACTTGGTGTTGACCTTAGGGGCCGGAGATATTGTCCAGACCGGACCCGAGTTGCTCGCACAACTGCGGAGTGGAGGCGTCAATGCAAGCTGAGGTGCGGACGGCGTTGAAGACGCAGCTGCGACGCGCCCTCGGTCCGTGCGTGCACTTTGACGTTGGTCTGGCCCGCTACACGTCTTTTCGTATTGGTGGGCCAGCCGATATTTTTGTCGAACCAAACACGCTGGAAGAGCTTCAGGTGCTGATGCGCCTGGTGATGGAATACGGAGTCCCCTGTTTCCTCCTCGGAGGGGGGACGAATGTCCTCGTCAGTGACAAGGGGGTTCGCGGGGTCGTGATTCGGCTGGGGCGGGGTTTCGACTACATAGAGTGGAGGATTCAGCCTGAGCAGACGCAGACCGCACAGGTTCGTGTCGGCGCCGGCCGTTCATTAGGCCGATTCGTGCGAGAGGCTGCACACAAAGGGTATGGAGGAGTGGAATTTGCCGAGGGGATTCCTGGACGCGTGGGGGGAGGCCTCTTGATGAATGCTGGGGCCTTTGGAGGCGAGCTGAGCGAAGTGGTTGAGACCATCACGGGGGTGACCCACACAGGCCAGTCTCTGCGATTATCCAACGCCTCTATTGGCTTTGCCTATAGAACGACCGCACTCCCGCCGCAATTGATTGTGAGTGAGGTAGTGTTCCAGCTCCACCAAAAGCCCCAAGCCAGTATTACGGCCGCGATGCAACAGGCGCGCGAAAAACGGAATCACAGTCAGCCCCACGGATACCCGAACGCTGGGTCCATTTTTAAGAACCCGCCGGGACGCTATGCGGGGCACATGATAGAGGCGGTGGGCTGTAAGGGCAGCCGTCAGGGACAAGCTCAGGTCTCCGAGCAGCATGCCAATTTTATTGTGAACACGGGCGGTGCCACGGCGAGCCAGGTATGGTGCCTCATAGAACAGGTGCAACGCCAGGTATGGCAAGAAGAACGGGTTTGGCTTGAGCCCGAGGTCCGGCGGGTTGGAGAATGGTAGCCGAGATGAAATCCAAACAGCGGGTCGGGGTGCTCTGGGGCGGACTGTCGGCGGAGCGGGAGATCTCCCGGCTGACCGGGGAGGCGGTCCGCGCCGCGCTGGAGGCGCGCGGCTATAGCGTCCAGGCTATCCCGGTTGAAGCCGATGGCGGCTGGATTGCTCAGGCGCAAAAGACGGATGTCATTTTCATCGCCCTGCATGGGAAGTTCGGAGAAGATGGGGCTGTGCAAGGCGTACTGGAAACCCTAAGGATTCCATACACGGGGTCCAGCGTCATGGCGAGTGCCGTCGCCATGAATAAGCCGATGGCAAAACGGATTTGGCAAACCTATAATTTACCAACGCCCGACTGGCAGATTGTTGAGCAGGGGACGCCGGCTGAGCAGGTCGTGCCCTCCTACCCGGTCGTGGTCAAACCGGTTGCGGAAGGATCGAGTGTTGGCGTGAGCATCGTCCGCTCCGAGGCGAGGCTCACGCCCGCCCTGACTCAGGCGTTTCAGTATGACCCGGCGTGTTTGGTGGAAGCCTATATTCCCGGGAAAGAGGTAACGGTCGGTATTCTCAAGGGACAGGCGATTGGCGCAATGGAAGTTGTTGCCAAAGGGGAGTTCCATTCCTATGAGGTCAAATATACGCCGGGGCGGGAAGAATTTCTCATGCCGGCCCCTCTGCCGGAAGCAACCTATGCACAGGTCCTCAAGCTGGCACGGCAGGCGCATCGTGCCCTCGAGTGCGGCGGATATAGTCGAGTCGATATGCGGGTCAGTCCGGCTGGGGAGATTTTTCTGATCGAGTTGAACTCGCTGCCCGGCTTGACAGGATTGAGTTATTTACCACGCATCGCCGCTCATCATGGACTGTCCTATGAGGATCTCGTGGAGGCTATCCTGCAGCAGGCAACCCTCCATATCCCGCGAGGAGAAGTATGAGACCCCCCACCCGTAAAAAGTTCTCGATTCTTCTCCGCCTATGGCAGGCCATAGCCCACCGGACCCTGATACCCGTCCGGTCTCTCATCCTGTTGGGGATTGTGTGTGTCGGTTGCAGTATCGGGGGGGTCGTCTTGGTACACTATGCCGAGCAGCACCCGTACTTCGCCGCGACAGATATTGTTGTCTCAACTGACGGTAGACTCACACCGGACGAGATCAGACAGTGGGCAGGGATGACCCCGGGGATGAATATTATCGCTCTGGACGTCCAGGCAGTGGAGCAGCGTTTACGACAACACCCCTGGGTCCACACTGCCGCTGTCACCCGGGAGTTCCCGCAGCGTCTTTATCTGACTATCCGGGAGCGTCACCCTATAGCGCGCATCCGGCATCCAGAAGCCGCGTATCTGGATGGGAACGGTGACAGCTTTGTCGCTCCCGTATCGAGTGCGTACGATCTGCCGTATGTGAGCGGACTTGAGCGTGTGCCCCTGGAAACGCAGACCGTCAGAACGATCCTGGCCGGAGTTCGTTTGTGTCTCTCGCTGATACAGGAATGGGACGTTGCGTTGTCTGAAATTCACTGGGACGACCGGCGAGGATATACGCTGTTTTTGTCCGACCGTCAGGTCGTGATTCGGCTGGGTCAGCAGATCCGCCCCACCGTGTTTGTGCTGATACAACGGGTACTGGAGCGCTGGCCGCAAGACCGACGGGCAACCGTTTTTGATGTGCGCTTTACCGATCAGATTGTGGCGTCCCCTCTTCCATTGAGACTGGATAAGAGGAAAAAGAGGAAACGTGTCCAGCATCTCTTGTCTACTGGAGGACACGTTTCCTCTTTGAGACGTGGACTTAACTCGCACGCTTAGGGAGGCGGTATGGAGAATATGGAGAACAAGGATTCCCTATTGGTGAGTGTTGATATTGGAACGTATCAGACGTCTGTGGTCGTTGCGGAAAGAACGCACGATGGGCTGGCCGTTTTGGGGATGGGGACCGCACCGTCTCAGGGCGTACGCAAGGGCCTCGTCACCAATGTTGAGAACGCGGCCCAGGGGCTACAACAGGCGGTGGCTGAAGCCGAGGCCAATGCAAGCTGCGAAATTCATAATGTGTTTGTCAGCCTGACCGGTGGACATATGGAGGGAATTTCGAGTCAGGGCGTTGTCCGAATCAAAGGTGGCGAGGTGTCTGCGGACGATGTGCAGGAAGTGGTTGCGGTAGCCCGGACGATCGCCCTGCCCCCGGAGTGTGAGATTTTGCACGTCTTTCCACAGGGGTTTCTGGTGGATGGACAAGAGCGTGGCCGCGACCCCGTTGGGGCGAGTGGCGTGCGGCTTGAGACCGATGTCCATGTGATCAGCGTTTCTTCAACCGCCCTGTACGCCCTCCAGAAATGCTGTGAGCGGGCGGGGCTCTATCTCAACGGTGCGTATTATGGCGCGCTAGCGGCAGCCGAGGCCGTCTTGACTCCGGAGGAGAAAGAGCTGGGTGTTGTGGTGATCGACATTGGGGCGGGTACGACCAGTGTGGCAGCCTTTTGTCAAGGCGTCGTCTCTTATACTGCGGTCCTGCCGTTTGGTGGGGAAAACGTGACCAACGATCTAGCCGTGGGGCTCTGTATTCCAGTGGCAGAGGCAGAACGGCTGAAACAGCAGCACGGCTGTGCTTTGACCAGCCTGATTGCGCCGGGCGAGATGATCGAGATGCCTCGCATCGGCGAGCGTGACGCCGCTCCGCTCCCACGGCGGAAAATGAGCGAGATTATTGAACCGCGGATTGAAGAGATCTTTGAGCTCGTCCGAGAGCAACTTGATTTTGGGGGCCTCTCAGACCGGCTCGGCGCGGGCGTGGTCCTCACCGGTGGGAGTACGCTCCTTGAGGGCGTACCGGATCTCGCCCAACGCGTCTTCCGTATGGCGGCGCGGCGTGGTGCGCCTCGGTGGGCGAGCGATGCGGTTGATCCGGCCCAGAGTCCTATGTATGCGGCCAACATCGGTCTGATCCTGTGTCATGCGCAGGATACGCCCCGCCCTCTGGCCCAGGTACGGAACGGACAGAACTGGCAACATATGCGAGAACGAGTCGTCGAATGGTTTCGGGAATTTTTTTAGACCATAGCCTCTCCTGTGGAGGCATGCTAACTGGAGATGAAGGAGGTGGGAGATGATTGAGTTTGTGGAAAATGAGAGTAGTGGGGCTCAGCTCCGGATCATTGGGATTGGAGGGGCTGGAGGGAATGCCATCAATACGATGATCAGTGGTGGGCTGTCCGGCGTGGACTTTATTGTGGCGAATACTGACGCACAAGCGTTGCGGGTCAATTTGGCACCCACCAAGATTCAACTTGGCTCCGAGTTGACCAAAGGACTCGGAGCAGGTGCCAGTCCTGAGATCGGTCGCAATGCCACGCTGGAAAGCGAGGACGAGCTGCGGCAGCAGCTGGTTGGGGCCGATATGGTTTTCGTTACGGCGGGGATGGGTGGAGGAACCGGCACCGGTGGGGCACCCATTGCCGCCCGGCTGGCAAAGGAAAGCGGGGCGTTGACTGTTGGGGTTGTGACCAAGCCGTTTCTCTTTGAGGGGAAGCGCCGCATGCGGCAGGCCGATGAGGGCATCCACGAGTTGAAAGAAAATGTGGATACGCTGATTTGTATTCCGAACCAACGTTTATTGGCGGTGGCGAGCCGGAGTCAGCCACTCATCGAAGCCTTTCACAAGGCAGATGAAGTCTTGCTCCAGGCCGTTCGAGGTATTTCTGACCTGATTATGGTGAGTGGTCTGATTAACCTCGACTTTGCTGATGTGCGGACCATCATGGCCGAGATGGGGATGGCGATTATGGGGGCCGCCACAGCGAGTGGAGAGAACAGGGCAGAAGAGGCCGCGCGACGGGCCATTGCCAGCCCGCTGCTTGAAGATATTTCCATCAGTGGGGCGCGCGGTGTGCTGATTAATGTGACCGGCGGACGGAGTCTCACCCTGCACGAAGTGAATGAGGCGGCCTCGCTTATCCAGGAAGAAGCGGCTGAAGATGCCAACATTATCTTTGGCGCAGTCATTGACGAGACCATAGAGGAAGAGCTGCTCATCACGGTCATTGCTACCGGATTTGGCGAAAAGGAATTGGAGCGGCCGAAAACGCCAACGCTCAGCGCGGTGCCTGGTGGAAGACCGAATACAAAAGGGTCACTCGGAACATTTGATCCAGCCGTGCTGGAACAACCAGCCTATGCCCGAAGACGTACGCTCGGGCAAAGTTCGGTCATTTCTTCGACAAAAAATGTGGACTCGGAGCAGAGCGACGAGCTTGCCGAAGATATGCCCGTGTTTCTCAGAAAGCAGGCTAATTAAGAGGAGCGAGCCCATTCGGCCATACATAATGCGGGCTTCTGGCCCGCCCCCCAAAGCCCTGACTCCCACGCGTTTGGGAGGAGAACGCTACTTTTATGTGGCTGACCACCGAACGGGCGCGTAACCGTCTGGCGGCTGAAAAGCCAGTTTTTTCAGCCGCTATTGATGGAGACATTCCGCTCTGCCTCATTTATCCAAACGAGTATGCGGTCGGGATGTCAAATTTGGGGTTCCAGGCTGCCCATAAAATCTTTACCCAACATGAGAGCTGCCGCTGTGAGCGAGCGTTTCTCCCTGACCCGGACGAGGCCGCCGCGCTGGGGCGGACTGGTGCGCCGCTAGCCTCGCTCGAGACGCAACGGCCCCTAGCCGATTTTGAAATCCTGGCTTTCTCGATTTCGTTTGAAACGGACTATCTGCATATCCTTGATATTCTGGCGGCCGCGCATATTCCTCTTCGGACTGCGGAACGGACTCTGCACCATCCCTTGGTTATTGCCGGTGGACCAGCAACCTTTCTCAACCCCGAGCCTATTGCCGATTTTGTTGATCTGTTCCTGATCGGTGAAGGTGAGGAAATGATTCCAGAGTTTCTGGAGCGCTATGCGTCTTTGGAGCGGGAGACGAACGACCCAGCACTGCGCTTGCAGGCGCTCAGTACCATAGCCGGTGCCTATGTGCCGACCCAGTTCCATCCAGCGTATGATGAAACTGGACATCTAGCCCAGGTGACCCAGGTGCCTGCCCAGACTTCTCATACGGTCCGGGACGGGCAGGCGAACAGTCACGCACCAACCGTACAGCGCCGCTTAGTCACGGATTTGGACGCCTATCCGACAACGTCGCAGCTCCTGACCCAGGAAACCGTTTTTGGCGATATGTTTCTCGTTGAGGCGAGCCGCGGCTGTGAGTGGGGCTGTCGGTTTTGTGCAGCCGGCTTTATGTATCGACCCGTCCGCTATCGCAGCACGGCAGCCTTAACACAACAAGTGACACAAGGCTTGCAGGAACGGCAGACCATTGGCCTGATTGGGGCGGAAATGGCTAGCCAGCCGGGCATTGCCGGCCTGTGCGAGTTTATTGGTCAGGCCGGTGGCCGCGCGTCTCCGTCCTCGTTAAAAGCCGATGTGATCACCCAGGATTTGGCGCGTGCAGTTGGACACAATAATACCCATTCGGTCACCGTCGCGCCGGAAGCGGGCTCGGAGCGAATGCGCCGGGTGATTAATAAGAACCTGACTGAGCCGGAGATCCTTCGCGCAACAGAGCTGTTAGTTGGTGGAGGGGTACAAGCCCTTAAGCTGTACTTCATGATGGGCCTGCCAACCGAGACCCAGGACGACGTTGATGCTATTGGAACGCTGACGCAGAAAATTCATAGCCGGTTTTGCGGCAAACGGGCCAGGATTGGAAGGATTACCCTATCGATCAATGCCTTTGTGCCCAAGCCGTGGACTCCCCTTCAGTGGGAGCCTATGGAGGAACTCCCCGCTCTCCGGCGCAAGATGGCACGCTTGCAGAAACAACTTGCGCGTCTGCCGCGCGTGACGGTCGATATCGAGTCGCCGCGGGAGGCCTACTATCAGACCGTGCTTTCGCGTGGAGATCGGCGCGTCGGTCAGCTACTACTCGATATCCATGCGCACAGGGGCGATTGGTGGAGCGTGGTTCAACGTTGGCGGCGTGAGGCAAAACGTCGGCCCAGCGCGCTCAATCCCGACTTTTTCGTTCATCGCCGATATGACTCGGAGGAGCGACTGCCTTGGGATTTTATCGATCATGGGGTGGACAAACACTATCTGTGGGTCGAATGGCGTAAGGCCTTATTAGAACGGCAGACACCACCGTGTGATGTGACCTCGTGCCGGAGTTGCGCCGCGTGTTAGCCAGAGGGCGTGGACGATGATTTTTGGCATAGGTAATGACTTGGCCGAGGTCGAACGCGTCCGGGCTGCGCTCGAACGCCCCCGAACGGGCCAGCGCTTCCGCGACCGCGTCTTCACTGCTGGTGAGCAGGCCTATTGCGAGCGCCGCGGTAAAGCCAAATATCAGAGTTACGCCGCACGCTTTGCGGCCAAAGAAGCTACGATGAAGTCACTTGGACGCGGCTGGGGTCGCGCTGTTGGCTGGTGCGATGTTGAGGTCGTACGGCAGCGGGGTTCACGTCCCGAGATTGTCCTGCACGGGAAGGCAAAAGCGTACGCCGCCGAGCAACGTATCCGCCGTTTTCACCTAGCGCTAACCCATACGGCGACATTGGCAGAAGCCCAGGTTATAGCTGAGTTGTAAGCATTGGAGGGGCGCGGTCGTCGCGCCCCTCTGCTCGGCCCGTTACCTGGTGTCGAGTGAAATCCTGTTCCCGTGGGCCAGCAGGTCAGCCACGGTCTGGAGAAACGCCCCAGCAGGAGCCCCGTCTATCACGCGGTGATCGAACGTCAGGCTCAAGACCATCATCGAACGCTTGGTGATTTCACCGCGGTAGATCACCGGTTTTTCAACAATCCGACCAACGCCGAGGATACCGGACTGCGGGGCATTGATGATGGGCGTAAAGGCGTCAACGCCATACATCCCCAGGTTGGAGACCGTAAACGTCCCACCCGACACTTCTTCGAGCTTAAGCTGACTCGCGCGGGCTTTCTCGGCTAAGGTCTTGGCCTCCGCGGCAATGTCCTTGAGCGATTTTTTGTCCACATCCCGGACGACCGGAACGATCAGGCCCTCGTCCAGAGCCACCGCCAGTCCTACGTGGATGTCGCCGTGCACATGGATGATATTCCCTTCGAGGGAGGCGTTCATGCGCGGGTGCTGTCTGAGGGCATGGGCACAGGCCTGCACAATAAAATCGGTATACGTGACGTTGAATTCTTGACGGACTTCTTGGCGGCGATCGATCAACTGCGTAACATCGACCTCCGTGCTGATCGTGAGCTGGGCGCTGCCCTGGAGGCTTTGATGCATGCGCTCGGCAATCACTTTCCGCATGCCGCGTAAAGGAATATCTTCCGCGGCGGCCGACGGTGCGGCTGGTGCCGGCGGTGGAGCGGCTTGACCTCCGCTATCAATGATTTTCTGCACATCTTCGCGGGTGATCCGACCGCGTGGACCGGTCCCGGTTACGCCGGAGAGATCGATACTGTGTTCTTTTGCCAACTTCCGGGCTGCGGGAGTGACGGGCACGCGGCCACGCTTCTCTTCCGCTGCCGGGGGTGCCGCTGAAGCCGCTACTGGAGCGGGCTCAGGCGGCGCGGCCACCGGGGCGGCTGCCGCGTCTGCGTAGCGCGCGGCGACTTCGGCTACCTCCTCACCTGCTTCTGCAATAACGGCGACGGGCAGCCCAACACCAACCACGGCTTCGACCGCATACAGTAATTTGGCGACCGTTCCATCCGCGGGCGCTTCGACTTCATACAGCACTTTTTCGGTTTCGACCTCAAACAGGGCCTCGCCAGCTTTAATCGTGTCGCCCTCGGATTTGAACCACTGTTGGATCGTGCCTTCGGTCATGGTCAGACCGAACTTTGGCATTACGACTTCTACGGCCACAGGTGTATCCTTTCTTTCCGCGGAAGCTGACGCAGCGCTAGCCCAGCATCTCCTTGACGGTCGCGGTAATTTTCTTGTCGTTGGGAAGGACGAATTTTTCCATAGGGGGGCTGAACGGGATCGGGACATCCGGGGCGGCCAGGCGTTTGACCGGAGCGTCCAGGGAGTCGAATCCCTTATCCGCAATAACGGCAGAAATTTCGGCGGCCGCACCACAGCGCAGATGGCCCTCATCAACCACTAGGACGTTATGCGTCTTGGCCACAGAGGAAAGGATGGTCTCCTCATCCAGCGGAATCAGGCTGCGCGGGTCTATGACTTCGGCAGAAATCCCGTCCTCTTCCAAAGATTTTGCGGCCTTGAGCGCTTGGGGGACCATATAGCCAATCGCAATAATGGTGACGTCTGAGCCTTCACGTTTCACCGCAGCTTGCCCGATGGGCACCAGATACTCGTCGTCCGGGACTTCCTCTCTGCTTCGGCCCAGCTTGAGGTGCTCAAAGACCAGGACGGGGTTATTGTCCCGAATGGCGCTCTTGAGGAGGCCCTTCATATCATAGGCACCCGAGGGAACCACAATTTTGAGTCCTGGCACACTCATGAACTGGGAGTAGACCGTCTCGGAATGCTGGGCGGCCGCCGAGCCAACCGCGCCGCACACGGCCCGAAACGTAATGGGCATGTCGGCTTGGCCACCCGACATATAGCGCAGCTTGGCCGCCTGATTACAGACCTGATCCCAGCAGCAGTAGAAAAAGCTGGCAAACTCGATTTCAACAATCGGCCGCATTCCGGCCATGGCCGCACCGACCCCGGCCCCAGCATAGCCGGCTTCTGAAATGGGAGCGTTCAGAATCCGCTCGGCACCGAACTCATCAGTTAAGCCGCTGGTCGCACCAAAGGCACCGACCCAGATGTCCAGACCCATCATGAAGGTGGTCGAGTCGTGTCGGAGTTCCTCGGCGAGGGCCGTATTAATCGCTTGAATAAAATTCATTTCAGGCATGGTTTCCCCCTAGGCTGTAAAGCGTAAACGTGTCCTCCAATACACAGACGGATGCTGGACACGTTTACGCTTTTGAGAACATATCGTCCAGGGCTTCCTCAGGCTCGGGATACGGGCTGTCCTGGGCAAACTGGACGGCATCATCAATGGCCTGTTTTACCTCGGCCTGGACGGCTCCGATTTCTTCCTCGCTGAAGGAGTCCGGCACGAAACGTTGCTCAAAGCTAATGAGCGGACAGCGCCTCTTCCACGCTTCTATTTCGTCTGCGGGACGATAGCTGCGCTTGCCGAGAAAGGCTTCCTCGCCCACCACGTGGCCTTCCCAGCGGTAGGTTTTACATTCAATCAAGGTCGGGCCTTCGCCCCTGCGCGCGCGTTCGACCGCCTGGCTGGTGGCTTCGTAGACCTCGACGACGTCATTGCCGTTGACCACAACACCGGGCATATCGTGGCCGCGCGCCCGGTCGGCGATATCCTTGACCGAGGTCACGTCCTTACCGGCGGTGAACTCTCCGTACAAATTGTTTTCACACACATAGATTACGGGCAGCTTCCAGGACGAGGCGATATTGAGCGACTCGTGAAACGTGCCCTCGTTCGAGGCTCCGTCACCAAAGAAGCAGGCGGCGACCTCACCGCTACCGCGCACTTTTGCCGCCAGACCCGCACCGGTCGCAATCGGTAAACCGGCACCCACAATGCCATTCGCACCCAGGATGCCCAGATCAAAATTGGCGATATGCATGGAGCCGCCCTTGCCCTTGCAGTAGCCGGTCTTTTTTCCAAACAACTCTGCCATCATGGGTTTGACCTCGCCGCCCTTGGCGATTAAGTGGCCGTGACCGCGGTGGGTGCTGGTAATATAGTCCTGCTCGGTCAGGGCGGCGGCGACTCCGGTGGCCGAGGCTTCTTCGCCGATCGAAACATGAACAAAGCCAGGGATTTGACCTTCTTGAAAAATATCTCGCACACGGGACTCAAACTGCCGGATCGTTTGCATCGTACGATACATATCGAGCAGCTTGTCTGCACTCATGGTGGTATCCGCCATAGACATTTCCTCCTTTTGGGTTTGCGCGGAAAGCCCCGTCTTCATAGTCTGAAACAGGGGCGAAGGTCAACAACGCCGTCGCGGGGAGGCTCACGACACGCGGCTAAAGCGAATGCTTACGTCTTCACCCGCACGCGGTAGCCGATTTTCACCTCGCCGTTTTTCGGTACCGTGACCTCAAAACGCAGGGTATGCGCGTCGGGCCTTTCGTATTGTTCCGGGGTAGAAGCGACAACTTCCCAGTCACCATACATGGGCTCTTCGACGCGGACCCGTACGTCTTCGTCCTTGTGATTGCGAACGACGATTTGCCAGCTCACCTCCGACGAGCGGCGTGATAAACGGGTAAAACTCGTTTGACGGCGCTCGCCGACGACGTCAAATGCCTCGCCCGTTTTAATGCTGACAGTTTCGTCTTTGGGCGTATGGTCAATGCTGTCCTCGCCGACAAACTGGAGGCTGCCTTGCGCGTCGGCTTTGTACACGCGGATGGTCCCTTTGGGTAAGGGGATTCCGAGGCGGTTTTTCTCAGCGTTTTCGATTTCGAGATAGACGCTCACTTTTTGTTGAGGAGGAGGCGTGTCAAAGGTGGCACGTACGTAATGGGGCTGACCGCGGAGCACAAGACGTTTGGTGATGGGAATATCCGAGGCGGATAAAAGCGCCATCTGCTTGGTCTGATTGTTTTGAACCGTGGTCGGCCGATCCAAGGTATACAGGTGGTACTCGAAAAAGGATTCTTCCTGAAACTGCGGCTCTGAAGAAGCGCTAGCCGAAGCGGCCATCGCTATGACCCGCTCGCGGAGAACTTCCGGTTCAACCCGGTTGACATCACCGGCTACCAGCTTGAGCGTAGCGTTGCGATACGTGGTACCAGATTGATTCTCAATAGAGACCCAGCCGGACAGGTCAGCTTGACTGTCGTCGCTGTTGAGGGCAAGGACATAATCGGCCTGCCACGTCATGTCATTGGTGAGGTAGGAGGCTTCAATGGTGTGGGTGCTTGCGGCCTGCGCCTGGAGCAGCCATACGAGCGTCGGCTGGGCGATCAGGTTGGCCGGAAGCTGGGGGAGAATCACTCTGCCCGGCAAACCAATCGAGATTTCGTCTCCGACTTGATAAATTGGAGAGTTGTTCGTGGCGAGTAGGGTGGCGGTCACGAGTTCGTCTTTGCCGGTAAAATAGTTCTTGTCGAGCAGCCTGACTTCTTTACCCACATATTTTTCGAGTAAGGTCTCCGGGCTGAGCAGGTCATATTCATAATTCTGTTCCAAGACTTGAAAGGTTTCCGAGTCGGTTTGCGACCGAATAAGCACCGTTGTCGGCATAATCCGGGCCGCGACGTCCATAAACTGGAGGTGGGTCAACCCCTCAGCCAGTTCAATCTCACGGACATCTTTGACCAGTCCAAGGTTGGAATTATAGATCGTCAGCGAGACCTGGGTCTGATCAGCGTGGGTACTCGTGAGCGGAGCGGCTGAGAGAAGGTGAGAACAAAAGACCTCGAAAGCAAAAAGACTCGCGGCAAGAAGCGCAATAAGCTGAAGGCATTGCATAGGTGGTACGGTCACTCGTCCTTTCTACCCGAATGCTTCCAGCATACCGGGTTTTCCGTACGAACACCAAAAAGACGACAGGATCGCAGAAAATTCACTGAGCTCCTAGGCCATCTCAAAGCGGGTCAGCAAACCCCGTTTCTTGGCCTGATAGAGCGCGTACTGAAAATAGGCAATGGAAAGGACAAACAGCACCGCCGTCAAACCGAGAGATATCAGCAGCGGCTGCCAGGCTAATTCCCCGGTTGCAATGGCGTATCGCAGTCCTTCAAACACATGTGTACTGGGCAGGGTGATAGCGATGCCCTGAACCCAGCCCGGCATACTGTCGAGCGGATAAAAGACACAACTAAAAGGCTGGATAATAAATCCTACTGACCAGGCCAGGATCTGAATACGGAGACCGTAGCGAAAGATCAGGGCAGCGATGAGAATACCGATGACCCAGCCGAAGAGCAGCAGGACGCTGGTGAAGACGGCGAGGGCCGTACCGCCAATATCCATAATATTAAAGGCGTACAGGCCCCAGGCGAGGAGGGTGAGAAAAAGAAAACTCAGGATGCAGCGAATGAGGCCAATAAGACCAACCGCCACAAAGAGTTCGACCGAGGTGACTGGCGAGGCAAACAGGTTGTAGACGTTGCGACTCCAGAAATCTTCGAGGATAAACGTCCCAACATCGGTCTGCGCTCGCCAGAACAAACTCCACAGCACGGCCCCGCCAAGAAAGAACTCCATGACTCCGGAGAACGAAGACGTTGACGCAATAAACATGCTGGTGAATCCCCACAATAGGAGGGAGATGACCGGCCAGTACACAATGTCAAAAATACGGTCCAGACTGCGATAGCACAGACACGTAAATTTATAGACCAAGCCCCAAATTGCCATGGTTGAAAAGCCATAGTCCTGAGAGCTCACAAAACGCACGCGGTTCAGAGCTCCCCTCGGGCGACCTTGATAAAGACATCCTCAAGCGTTGGGCGTGAGACATGGATATCGACAATAGGGCTACCGCTCTGTGTCAGGTGTCGGAGTAAAGGGTCGAGCTGGTGGGTTGGATCATCGAGGACAAAACGCAAGCTATGGTCCCCGTTCTGCTCAATCCGAGATATGCCATTCAGTTGACGGATGGGGGTGAGATCAGACCCAGCTTGAAAGGTCACCTCGACCACCTGATGTGGAATGAGCCGCTTAATATGAGTAGCCGTATCAACGCGGAGAATCTGGCCCTGACTTAAAAAGGCAATCCGCCCACACAGCTCTTCGACTTCGTTCATATTATGTGAAGTGAAAAGAATGGTTGTCTTTCGTTCCCGTTGAACGATTTGCAGCGCCCGCCGGGTTTTTTCAGCAATGTCCGGATCGAGGCCAACGGTACACTCGTCGAGCAGCAAGAGCTCCGGGTCGTTTAGAAAGCCTTTGCACAACGTGACACGGGTATGTTGGCCCGAGCTGAGGTGCTGTAAGCGGCGTTTGGCCAAGTCTGTAATCTCGAAGCGTTCGAGCAGTTCGTCAATTTTCCGGGGAAGATGTTTGACGCCATAAATGTGGCCATAAACCATCAGGTTTTCCCACACGGTCAGCACGCCGTTCATACTGGTAAACGCCGCGGCCACATTCATCCGGCGACGAATGGCAACGTGGTTGGAGGCAAAATCGTGGTCGAAAATTCGGATTGAACCGCTGTCGGCAATGATGAGGCCAAGCAGGATATTGATCGTGGTCGATTTCCCTGCTCCATTTGGGCCGAGCAGGCCAAAGAATTCTCCCCGCTCCACGTCTAACGAGAGACCCTGGAGGGCTTCAACCGTACCATAACGTTTCCGCAGATCACGGATTTCAAGGAGAGCCATTGGCGAGTAATGAGAGGTGTATAAGCGGCGTGCGTATGGGACGAGACATGCCCCGCCCCATACGCTTAGATCACGCCTTTTTCTTTGAGTTGGGCAACTTCTTCGCGGCTGAGTCCGGCAAAATGAGTATAAATCTGCTCGTTGTCATGGCCAACGGGCACGGACCCGCGCCAGATCTTGCCCGGTGTGGCGGAAAAGGACGGACTAACGCCAGTCCCTTTGACCCGGCCAACCTGATTGTCTTCCCACTCGACATGGACGTTCCGGGCCTCGTAGTGCTGATCTTCCGCCATATCCTTGCTGTTCATAATCGGACAGCAGGCGACCTGTGCGGCGTTCAACTGTTCGACAGCTTCGGCGACCGTTCGTTCGGCAATCCAGCCTCGTAGCAGGGCGTCAAACTCGATGCCTTCCAGGCCGTTGACATCGACACTGGCCCGCTGCCATTTCTCTTCTTCCGGGTCGAGGCCCAACACTCGGCACACCCGGGAAAAAACCGCCAGGCCGACCGCACCGACCACCACCCAGCCATCGCTGGCCTGGAACGCGTCGTAGGGTTGAAACGCGGTGGCTTTATTACCCGTTCGTTCGCGGACAAAGTCATTGCTGAAATACTCGACCATCGTCCCGGAGAGCAGGCGGTGGATCGCCTCGAACTGCGAGATATCAACGACCTGCCCCGTACCGGTACGTTGCGCGGAGATATAGCCGGCCAGGGACGACCACAGGCAAAACAGGGCCGTAATATAGTCAGCCGTCCAGGGGTTGGCCCGCACCGGCGGATCAGGGTCGGGAAAGCCAGTCTGGTACATCAGCCCACCAAAAGCTTGGCCGATCATGTCGTACGAAGCCCGACCCAGATAGTCCTGATGACCGGTCTGACCATAGCCGGAGACATGAGCAATGACGAGCTTGGGGTTGGCCTGGAGCACGACCTCGTCGGTCAGTCCCCACTTGGTATAGGAGCCGGGCTTTGAACTCTCCATCCAGATATCGCACGACTTGACCAGCTTGAGAAACAGTTCCTTACCCTCAGGCTTGCTGAAGTCCAGCGTGACGTACCACTCGTTCCGCCGTTCCTGAATCCAGGTGGTTGCCACCTGCCCCTGGCCATCTGTGGTTGGCAATTGCATCCCCAAATGGCGCCAGGCCGCGTCGCCCTCGCCGGTTCGTTCAATCTGGATGACCTCGGCCCCCATTTCCGCAGCCAAGACCGCGGCAAACGGCTGGGCGACTAAGGTTCCACTTGATACAATCCGCACGCCCTGCAACGGGCCGAACTGTTCGGGTAGCAGTGATGCCGGACGTGTCTCCATACCGATCCTCCCATATATCCTGCAATATGCTGTCCATCCCTAACGGAAATCGAGAATGAAGAAAAGACTGCTTGAACGGCTAGAGACAACGCTGTATACCGCAGAGCAGACCGGCCCAGAGATCCGCTCTCGGATCGGTCGGGAAAAGGAGGACCTATGTATAAAGTCATTGGGATTCTCAAGCGGCCTGAGGGAATGGGGATGGCAGATTTTCGCCGCTGGTGGCTGGAAGAACACGCCCCCAAGGTGAAGAAATGGCCCGGCTTGAAACGGTACTGTATTAACCTGGCGACAACTGACGACCAGCGCTACGACGGCGTGGCCGAGGTCTGGTTTGAGACCAGAGAAGATATGGACAAGGTCTTTGGGACCTCTGAAGGCCAGGCGGCCAGAAACAGCGCGACGGGCGGTTCCGCGGAAATTGTGATCTTATTAACGGAAGAAAACGTGATGGTGGACGGATAGAGCGATAGAGAGAAGAGATAGACAAGGGGGCGGTCCAGACCGCCCCCTTGTTTTTTAGTGATCAGTTTTTAGCGATCCGTACTGCGCAACACCTGTCCGGGTAAGCCCCCCTGATACTCATCATCCTGATACAGAACCTGGCCGGATACGACCGTCGTCTTGATCCCTTTGGATTTGGCAACAAAGCGTTTTCCACCGCCGGGCAGGTCCCAGACATATTCCGGGTCTTTTGCATCAACCGTATCGGGATCGAACAGCGTCAGGTCGGCCACCAGGCCCAGGGCAATGCGCCCCCGGTTGGAAATGCCGAACAGATCGGCCGGGACTGAGGTCAGCCGCCGGACGCCTTCCTCAATAGTCAACACCTGGTTGTCCCGCACCCAGCGACCGAGCAGATAGGTCGCGTAACCCGCATCGCACAGCATATCCACGTGCGCCCCGCCGTCGGACAGGCCGACCAGAAAACGGGGGTCACTGACTAGGTTCTTCACCCCTTCGGGTTCAAAATTGAACGCTTGGAGGTCGAACAGCAACTCCAGCCGGTCAGCCACCGCCAGGTCGAGAAAGGCGTCAACCACGTCCTTGCCCTGGTCGCGGGCAATCTCGGCCACCGTCTTTTTGCTGGCGACATGCGGTTTGACCTCATCACTATGGGCATCAATCACGGTCATCCGACCCCACTGGCCGCGAAAAATCCGGCGCGTATCCATCTCTTCGCGAAAGGCGTTACGGAAGCCTGGGTCGGCGTAAATCTGCATCTGTTCTTCAACACTCTTATTGAAGACGTGGTGCCAGGCCGAAAAAATGGCAAAGATGAACGGGTTCCGCATATTGAACTGAACCCGTAGCGGACGACAAGTGATCTGTGGCACGGCTTTATCCCAGCCGAGGATGGGTTGAACCTTCTCCACGGCATTGAGATAGGACTCCGGCTTACCCGGCTTATTGAACAGGGCCAGGAAGGTGACCGGACGCTGGCTTTCATCAACCAGGAATTTGAGCAGATCGTATTCGTCGTCCGAGACCTGTCCGACATTGGTCCCGGTCAGAGCAATCTCGATCGTGCCACGACCCTCTTCTTTCATGACCTGGCACAGCGCACTCCACTCGGCCCGGCTAGCATTGCGACAGGCGAGCGGGCGGCCTTCAAAGCCAATATGGTTATTGAGAATGGTGCTGGTCAAGCCAAATGCGCCAGCGCGCATAGCGGTACGAAACAGCCGTTGCATTTCGCCGATTTCTTCCGGGGTGGCTTCCCGCTCAAACGACTCTTCGCCCATCACATAATGCCGCAGAGGCGTGAGAGCGGCTAACGAGGCCACGTTGATACCCATCCCGCGCTTTTGCAGGACATCGAGATATTCGGCGTGGGTTTCCCACTGCCAGTCAATGCCCCGCTCCATGACCTCGAACGGAATCGCCTCGACATTCACCAGATCCCACATGACGATATCACGGGCTTTGGGTCGAACCGGCGCAACGCCCACCCCGCAGTTACCCATCACCACCGTGGTAATGCCGTGCCAGGAGGAGCAGGTCACCAGAGGGTCCCAGGCGACTTGAGCATCGTAGTGGGTATGCGGATCAATAAACCCTGGGGCCAGCACCAAGCCGTCGGCATTGATTTTCTTTTGGGCCGCTTCGCCATTGCCCTTGCCCACTGCGGCAATCAGGCCGCCTTTGACCGCCACATTGCCGTAGAAGCTGGGCGCGCCCGTGCCGTCACAGATACGGGCGTTTTCAATAATCAGGTCGTACATGAATGATTCCTCCTCTTTACCAATCTTTCCCGATCAACTCAGGTCAACCCGGACGCCGGCATCCATGCCCATCGCAACCCGATACCCACCTTCCTGAGCGGCCTGAAATTTCTCACACCACGCCGTGACACTGTCTCGAATCTTCTGCTGTCGTTCGGCTGTGGTGACATATTCACGCACCATGTCAAAAACGGGCTCACCATGGGCTTCGGCCTCACCGGCATGCGCATAGAAGAATTCAAGGTCGTGCCTGGTCAGGCCGTATTTTTCTTTGAGTGCGCCCACCAAACCCTTCATGGAGTCATCGCTGCGCGTCTCGCCGCCAATCGACATGGCCGCCAGGGTGACCAGGCCGTACTCCTTCCGGCCAAGCTCAATCACCCAGTCGACATAGGCGACCGACTCTTGGGCAACGACCGGTTGCCGGACCTCCTCCTCGGTGGCTCCGAGCGCTTGAGCCAATCGCATGGACAGCATCCAGTGGGCATCTTCCCCACGACCCATAATCGTTTCTTCGTCAATAAGATTTTCAACAATGTGGCGTCGGATTTTTCGGTCGAGCGGTCCGAGACCGGTATTCATAAAAATCCCACCAAAGGCCCGGATGTGCTGGCCAGTGACATAAAAGAGGTTGAGCGCCCATTTTTTCAGCTGCGGGCGAGACAGCTCTCCGGCCAGCAAGCCCTGATAAAAGCTGGGGCCAAGCAGGGGCTTTTCATCTTGGTGTTGGATATAGTCTCGCAAACCAGCCAAAAAGGTATCAACCGTTGCCATGAGACCCTTCTTCTCCCGTCATTATGTATCCCTTTGCAGGAGAGCCGCGCAAGAGACCGCCGGGTGCGCTGAAGGGGCTTGTGAGAGCCCCCGTAGAAATGTTTTCCGCTACAGATAGCGGCTTTACGGTTCACGGCTTCCCGCCGGGTCTACCCGCGACGGGTCGAGACGGACAATGGTCGCACCCCAACCGCCCGCCCCCGTTGGCGCATCGGCAAAGTCTTTCACATAGGGCAGGCGAGCGAGCAGTGAACGAATACTCTCGCGCTGAACCCCCTTGCCTTTGCCGTGGATGAGACGCACCTGGGTAAACCCTGCGCTGCAACACTCGCGTAAATATTCCTCGACGACGCTACGGATTTCCTTAGGCGCAAAAGGATGGAGGTCAATCACGTCCTCAATAGGCATAACAATAGGGTCGGGGAAGGGGCTGTCGTCGAGTTCTTCCGAGGCGGAGGGAAGCGGCTCTTTGTCTTTTTTTTGCATACGGGTTTTCTCTTGGGATCGATAAGAGATTTCAGAATTCAGCTATAAGTTCTCCGTATAGTCATGAGGGATAAGACTCACGACTTCAACATACCCTCGTTTTCATTCGATGCGGAGGGTAAGCCAAGGTTAGAATGGTCAGGATCACAATGCTGGCAGCCGTGACCCATAGATGACTGTGAAGCCAGGACTCCAAGATAGCAAGATCTTTAATTCGGCTTTGACTTCAGCGAGGTCGGCTTTGGTAGCAGCGTTATCGCCCACGGTCTCACCATCGTCGTAACCACTGCCTCGACCAGCGGTTCGGCAGCCCTGGCGACCTGGAATACCTTAACGGCTTTACATGCTAGCTTCCGCTCCACCGATCTGTGAGGCTTTATCCGCACTTCTACTGAGAGTTAGGTGAGCCTGATGTGTTGGTTGCAGACGTCGGTGATTCACAACCTCCAGCTTCTACAATCGTAAGTCGTACACTCCGATTGAGCAGCGCCCTCTTCGGTATAATCCTTCCTTCAGGCTCATCAATAACGGGACGGGAGTTTTCCATTGCCTGAAATGTCTGCCAGGGAAGATATTCAATTTTAAACGTAAGCTCCCCATCCTTGCCAGTGAAGGTATCTGGTTTTTTCTGGTATAATTTTTCTAATTCTTCCTGGCTTAATTCTTCCTGGTCTTTACAGTACTCCTCAGACGTTCCGTATTTTTGGTTGTCGCCAACGAGAAAGTCAATCGCTTCTTCGGCTCTTCGATTAGCGACCTTACAGTTATATATGTTGGCTTCAGGGGAGTTTAGATGACGCGGAAGCTCACTACTGGCAAATCCATAGACTCGCACTTGAGCAGGCGGACCTGACTGTGAACACGATGCTAATGCGGATTTGAACGCACTGAACCAGCCCGCATTTACTTCATTAATCTCAAGACCACCCCTGGCAGGATTTTCTAGGGAAGCGGGTTCTTGGTGGACGAGATAGAATTGCATTCCGTCGGTTAGCACCGAGGGAATACAGTCCTCGCAGGGTTGGTCCTTCGGTGGTGGCTCGTAGACTATCACTACAGGGCCGGTTTTGACCTCCGGGGGGGTGGCTTCATTAGGCTCACAATAACTTTTTTTGTCACTGATACAGACAATCCCGGACAGCGGGATAGCTACGGTGGTCTTGGTGTTGTCTGAATCGTAAAAGAACGCATGAGTGCTATTTGAGCCGATATAGACCTGCTCCTTGAGCGGCTTGAGTTCGCGAACGGTTACGACATCCACTTTTGAATCTGAAATGGACTCTGCGTTCCCCAACGCAAAAATCCCGGGGACCAGGATGAAGCTGAGTATAAAAAGAGGAAGAAGAGACAATATTGTGCCCTTCGTACTCGTTAGCCGCTCGGCTTTAGAAGCAAGATAGACTGCTCCTCTCTCAACTTCCTTTGGGGTTGTACGACTGTTTATCTTTTTGAGCCAGCGAGAGAGAAAGTAAATCCAGACAAAAACATTAGCAATAATCAGCGATTCAAGATGAGGAGCAGCAAAGTACAGGATCTCTGAGTGATCAAATATACATATTCCAAAATAATCATAGAATACATAATTATATGACAGGTTGGTGAAGAGGACGGAGACGTAGCCTACAGATACGCCACCGGCCAGTTTTTTGGGAGAATTCGGCAACAAGCTTCGAGCTAGTTCTAGAATTTCTTCGGACGCCTTCTCTCTGACCTTTAAGGCTTTCGCTAAGACCTTGCTTTCTGCGGCATCCAATTCGCCACGCAAATTTTTGACTTCACCTTCCTTATCCTCTTTCGTCTGCTTCGCTTCTTCAATTTCGAGCTTCAGGCGTTCCAACTCAGCGGCGTCCTCGGTGTGCTGGCCGGGAAGCTGTTGCAGTTTCGCTTGCAGGTTCTCTAAGGTCTGTTGGGTCGCTTCAATTCTGCGGGTCAGACGGGCCGGTTTACGTGTCAGTTTGCGGATCAGGCGGGCCAGTGCGCCGGAGCTCAGAGCTTCCTGATTCTGGAGCTGCTGCTGTTTTGCTTGCAGGTTCTCTAAGGTCTGTTGGGTCGCTTCAATTCTGCGAGGGATATCTTCCAACTCAGCGGCGCGCTCGGTGTGCTGTCTCTGAAGCCGTTGCTCCTTCTCTTGCAAGCCCGCCAGATTCTGTTGAGCTTCTTTTAGGAGGTCCTCTGCACCTTGAAGATTGGATGTCGCATCATCCCGCCGTTTTTGTTTCTCCTGCAACCTGGCTTTTGCCGTTTCCAACGATTCATCTGACTGTTGGTGTGGTGCATCTTGTTCAGCCATCACTTGCGTCCCTTTCCTAAAGTGGGTCCGGCCGTTCACAGGACTTGGCAGGCTCGTGCGCCCGACAATGTGGAATCGGGGGTGGCGAAGAAAATCTCAGGGAACACATCCGCAGTCCCCCGGAAGTAAAGCAATAAAGATTCATGAGTTAAGAAAACGTTCGGGTAATACGGAAAAATCGTATACAAATCCCTTGTCCAATCAGGAATGGTTTCGGTAACGTTTCAGTTTGAATTCTTCTATTTTCGATCTAATTTGAATCCTATAGGTTTCGAGTTAATCCGGTACGCTACCTGGTACACGGCTGTTCTGTCAAGTTGGAGAATGTCCGCTCTTGACCCGCAGATTATCCGTAAGAGTTTGATTCATAGAAATTTTTGAACCGGACCGTACAGAATGTACGGAACGCCTGCCCCCGCACGTCTCCACTCTTCCATGTTCACAGCCCTGGCAGAGCAAGGGCTTCGAAGAGCCATCTTTATCAGAAAATATGTGAGCTGATTTTAGGGAATGGCGTGACGGGAGCCGAGGAGAAAAACTTCAAAGGGAGACACTCCCATGGCTTTCCCTCGGTACACTTGTTTCTTCTGGAAGCTGGGTTTTAGGCAAACGGGGAAATTCACCTCAGTGAATAGCGGCCGGCATACCCTACCCCTCTCCCTCATCCTCCCGCAGTGCCATTTCAACCGACCAGCGTACTTCTTCTTCTTTGAAGAAGAGGGCACCGCGTTTTTTGCGGGGCAGACGGTCGGCTATGCGGGGATAGCGCTGTTGCGCGATCGTGAAAACCTCCCGCAGGATGTCGCGCGACTCAACAGACAGGTCCGTATGGATGATAGTCAGGATGTACTGGTGCTCAAGCAGGTGAATTGTCAGCGTCTCGACCAGAGCAATGGTCTCCTCATCCTGTCCATCTGCGGCCTGTGGAAGCGCCTGCTCGGCTTGGTCGATATAATACCAGTAGTGCTCCAGCGCGATCCGAGCCGCGACTATATCTTGGACGGTTAGCATGGCTTCGGCTTCTGCCAGTTTTTCCCGGGCAAAGCCGAGCGAGAGATCAACGACCTGCCGGGCGGTCGTGGCCAGCCAGAGTTGTCCCGCTTCGGACCAGGAGTCGAGTTGATACCCCACGGTGTCCGGTGTCCGGCCGGGTTCCGGCAACCATTCGATATCACCGAAGGTCGTGACGAAACCGTGACCGGCTACTGCCGGGGACGAAACGAGCAGAAAGCAAACGAGCAGACCTTTCTGAAGGGAGCGGGATTTCACGACGGAACCTGCCTGTTGGGTGTAATAGGTCGTGCGGATTCTTGCAAGATGGAATGAATCGTCGTATCCGCGTCGTCCGTATACTCGGCAACCGTGACCAGAAAATCAACCGGCAGATACTCTCCGTTGGGCGCCAACTCCAGGAAGACTTTATATACGCCGGCGGTGGGGAAGACATGATGCAGCGGCACGTCCGGGCCAAAATACTCCTGCTTTGCCGGGCGACTCATGAGCTGGACCATAAGCCGGGCCATCTGGTCTGACGACATGTTGTGACCACGCATACCTTCCATAAAACGGGCCATCTCCGCTGTGTAGGTGTGCTGATGGCCGAAATGCTCACCGTCCAGGCGCCAGCTTGCCATATGGACTTCGGTGCCGAGATAGAGACCCAAATTTCTGACCGGGACCCCCTCTGCGGAGGTGAGGTGACACACAATCTCGACCTCGTGGCCGGCAATGGGTGGAGAGGGCGAAGTGCGTAAGGAAACGCGATACGCACCGAACTGTTTTTCCTGACGGAAATCAGGCTCGGGCGACGGGCCGGACTCCCCCGTGACTGTGACAGTGAAGTGTTTGGTCCAGCTTCTATCCTTGTGGGTAAACTCATTGACAATGAGATACTGCCCCGCCTTGGGAAACGTATAGGGAAAATGAAACCGCGCACGCTGAAGGTCCTGGTCAGTGAGCGGGATATAATCCTCATGGTGAGTGTGGGCAAATATGGATAAATCACGGCTCACGATAAAGGTGTGGAGGGCTCGTTCGTGCAATATTTGCAGGTCAGCAACCGGTCGTTGTGTCTTGGTATGGGTCAGGTGAAAGGTCAGAGTTGTTTCCTGGCCAGCCTGCGGGAGCGTTGATCCAAGGTCCAGCGTCAGCTGATATGGCCCGGCCGGCCGGGCCACGAGTCGAGTGTCTTCGCTACCCCAACATCCACTCAGGCCGTACAGCAAGAGACCCAATACTCCGCTCCAGAGCACAACGTCCAACCACGAGCCTGTTCTGAGCCAAGTCGAAGAGGAGGAATCTGGTATAGACAGGGAAGGCAACTCCATCATCGCTACGGTATAAAAAAATGGAGTATTTGTCGATGTTTAGCGCACTATTGAGGTTCTTGCTTTTCTGTGACCGTTACTCTATACCGAGAGAAGCCTTTTGGGGTACATGCCTCTTCTCGGCGAGAAGAGCATAGGGCTTTTCGGGTGGAAGGTGAACACACTATGTCTGTAGATCCGCGGATGATCCATTTATACAGCTATTACCGTGACGCCGAACTACGGGGCGCAACGCTGCTCTTAAAACTGACCATGCGCGTCGAAAACATTGAGGCCCAAGTCAAATTGTCTCGGCATCTGGCTGACGAAACCCGCCACGCCTGGTTGTGGACGAAACGCATTACCGACCTGGGGTATGAACCGGTCCACGTTGATGATGGATACCAAACCCGCATTGGCAGAGCGGTTGGCATTCCTCGCTCGTTGATTGACCTCTTCGCGCTCACGGTCGTGGTCGAAGAGCGCGCCCAGCGCCGCTATCTCGAACATGCCAAACGGACAGATGTCGATCCCGAGACGCTCGCCATCCTGCACGAAGTCACCAAAGACGAGAAATGGCATATCGGCTGGATCAAAAATGAGCTGAAAGAGATGGCGAGAGCAAACGGTGGGGAGGGAAAGATGCGGGAAACCCTGCAACGTTACCGGGATATTGATCGACAGGTCGTTGCCGACCTGGTGGCAAAGGAACGGGAAGTGTTTGGTTTTTCGTTTTCTGATGCCCCAGCAGCGTAGTCACCAGTCCAGTCTCTCTCGGAGTCATGCCAGAAGGGATCAGAGGCGCGGTCCACGATAGCGCTGAACCTGCCCCCACTGTTTCGCAACAGGACCGGCCCCGTCGCAAAAAACGTATCCGGCCAGCTCGTGAGAAAAGACACCTGCTTGCCCGGATTGAATATGTCTTGTTCCTGGCTCTCTTCGCCTTCTTTCGAGCCTTGCCCTTTCGCCTCGCGTTTCGGGTCGGAGAAGGGATTGGCGCGCTCCTCTATTGGGTAGACCGGCCACATCGTCGGGTGGGGTTAACGAATCTGGCCCTGGCTTTTCCGGCCAAGGACAAAGCGGAACGACACCGTATTCTACGGGAAAGTTTCCGCAATCTTGGCCGCTTACTGGCTGAGTTCTGCCATCTGCGTTCTCTCACGCCAGAGAATATCCACGAGCGAGTGCAGTTTGAGAACGAAGCCGAATGGCGTCAGCTTGTTGACAACCTCCGCGCTACCGGTGCCCTGATTCTCACCGGACATTTTGGCAACTGGGAACTCTTCGCCCATGCGGCCGCATGTTACGGGCTCCCCATACACATCATCCATCGCCGTTTGCGCAACGTCTTTATTGAAAAGGTGTTGACCACCGAGCGCGAACGGGGCGGGACCAAAGTGATTAAGAAAACCACCGCCGGGATTGAGGTCTTTCGGGCGATTAAGAAAAAGAGCGCGGTGGTGGCCGCGGTCGATCAAAACGCCTCCGGGCGGATGGGCGTATTCGTGCCGTTTTTTTCACGCCTGGCCTCAACCTCAGCCGGCCTTGCCGGCTTGGCGCTGACAACTGGCGTTCCGGTTGTTCCGGCTTTTCTGGTTCGGGAAAACGGCTCGTGCCAGCATAAGATCGTGATCTTACCGTTGATCGAGCCGGTTCGGACTGGTAACCAGGAAGAAGATATTCGCACCACGACCGCAAAATTCACCGCCATATTTCAGGACATGGTCGAGCGCTACCCAGACCACTGGCTGTGGATACACAAGCGCTGGAAGCGTCGTCCAGACGGTGACACCCCTGTTTATCGCTAGACGTGCGCATGGAGGAAAAAATGAAGAAGAGCCACGCCGGGCTCAGTGCCCTTGATATTTTGATTACGGTGCTTGTTCTGTCTGTCCTCTTATTAGCGGCCGCCTATCAATTTGGCGCTTATGACGGATTGTCCGCTCAACCCGCAGCCCAATCGGACGAAACGCAAGAATAGAGACGCTGATCCGGCGTCCCTGCCGGAGCCGGGCGTATGTCTCGCCGGTCTACAGTTCAACCTGCTGCAATTCGACCTGAGAGGAAGCCAGCAACTCCTGTACGGTGTGGAGCTTATACACCTTCTCGTAGAAGATGCGTCGGATACCGGTATTCACCAGTACCTTGAGACAATGGATACACGGGGTGTGGGTGACATAGATATCCGCCCCACTGATATTGATGCCGTTCTTTGCGGCTTGGGCAATGGCATTGATCTCTGCATGGATGGTCCGGTAGCAGTTCTGTTCGCTCTCCCCGGTCGGCGTCTTTGATTCATAAATCAGGCAGCCAACCTCGGTGCAGTGAGGCTGTCCGGCTGGCGCACCGTTATAGCCCGTGGTCAGGATATTCCTCTCGCGGACAATAACCGCGCCAACTTTGGCGCGTTCACAGGTCGAACGCTCGGCCACTTGGCGCGTAATGGTCATGAAATATTGGTCCCAGGAAAGGCGCTCGGTCATGGCTGGTACACCAACGTCCAGGGAGGTAAGGCTGGCGACGGGGGCCGGTGTTCGAGCTGATAGGCCACTGGGGTCACATCCTCCTGGGGTGAAAAATTCGCTGACATGGTGATGGGGACCGGCGTGAAAGTCAAGACAAAAAGCCCGACGGTACACCAGCCATAGATGGTCCGCTTACGATCAAGGGGCAACACTGAATCGGCTGTCGGCGGGTGGTCGATACCTAAGACGGCTAACAGGACGACCCACACAAACCAGCCTTGCCAGCCCTGAAAGCCCAGCACCAGAATAACCAGCAGAAAGGCGCGCGCTATCCAGCGGTGAACCGGCCCAAAGAGCGAGTACACCACATGGCCGCCATCGAGCTGGCCAACCGGCAGTAGATTGAGAAAGGTAACAAACAGGCCGAACCAGCCGGCAAGCGCAATGGGATGGAGTATGACTCTGACCTCGTCGGGGGTAACGCCAAGAACGAGTGTTATCAGGGCAGAGAACAGGACGGAGTCGCCCAGAATAATGCCGCCCGAAAGGGGGTCGAGCGGCCGCACCTCGGAGAGTGTTAGACCAACGATCACCGCGGGAATGGCGAAGCAGACCCCGGCCCAGGGTCCGGCCGCGCCGATATCAAACAGTGCAGATCGATTGGCCGGCGCCGATTTCATCCGAATGAACGCGCCAAAAGTCCCGACAAAGAATGGCGGGCCGGGAATGAAGTACGGCAAGCTGGCCCAGACCCCGTGGATGCGGGCCAGGATGTAATGCCCCATCTCATGGCTAAGGAGGATGAGCAGTAAGGTGAGGGCAAACGGTAACCCCAACACCAGCGTAGACGGATCACTGAGGGGGTCCCCACCCGCCTGAAAGGTTCCGGCGAGCGTTGTGGTCAAGAGGGTTGCTCCAAACAGGACGATATGGATGGGCGGAATTGTTCTGGGTGGAACGGTCTGAGGAGACACAACCGATGACGGCAAATTCGGCGGGATGGAGTGATCGAACAATGGTTGCGTCATGCACTATATCCCAATTTATACGTGACCAGCCCCTTGGCAATCCGCTCGCCAGTCGAGGCTGTGACATCGACCTCAATAAAGACGAGACTCCGGCCACGCCGCAGGACGCGTGCTTCAGCAATGAGATCAACAGCGTGTGCCGCGGATAAATAGCTGACCGAGAGATCGGCCGTTGCACCACGGGTGACACTCGGGTCGGCCTGCGACCAGGCGGCGATAACCCCGGCGCTGTCAATCAGGGTCGCAATGACCCCACCATGCACAACATCGCCGGCGGTCCGCAGTTCGGACCTGAAGGGCAGGCTGATACGGCAGAATTCCGGCGCCACCCTGTCGAGGCGAAAACCTAAGAGCATCTGAAATGGATCGAGCTGAGGCTGGAAATCAGTCACAACTGTGTCCTGGTCGGGCCATTGACAACCGGCACCGTCGGTCTCTGCTCCACGCTTCTCTCCTGGAGCGGGTCAACGGCAAGGGGCAGACGGACCGGCTGATTGAGGGGGGACTCGGTCTCCTCCTGGCGTGAGGGATCAGGCAAGAGGTCCGACTCTTCAGGACCGTCATAGGGGAAGAAGGTGACGGCAATCACAATATACAAAATGCACCATAAAGCCATAAACGGAGTACGCTCGGTGAATTTCAGCGGACCGATTTCAATTTCTTTTGTTCCTTGGACCATACGCAGCAAGAAGATAATGGGGACGGCAATCAGCGCAGCCGCCAGGGCCGGATACAGCATAAACGAAGCGGGAGTATACGTTTCGCCGGCGTCAATATATGGCTTGAGCCGCAGGCCGGACACAATGGCGGCGAATAATATGGACAGGGCGGTCACCAGCATTCCCAAGAGTTCTTTTTTCATACCTCCCCAAACAAACAATCCAAGCGAGCGTAAGTCAAGGTGGCGCAAATCGGCTCTATCGGCTACGCTCCTTTCACATCCTGCGGAGCGCCCCTGTTCGGTCCACGGATGAGCGCGAGTCAAGACAGTGAAAATTTCAAGCGTTGAGTTTGCTGGCGCCGCGATGCAGCCGGGGCGATATCCAAGACTCTCTCAGCCGGAGATCGCCTTTGCCGGACGTTCGAATGTCGGCAAGTCTTCGTTAATCAACCGGCTCCTGAACCAGAAAATTGCCCGGACGAGCCAGACCCCAGGTCGCACGCGACAGCTCAATTTTTTTACCATCAACCAGGTCCTGACCTTTGTAGATCTGCCCGGCTACGGCTATGCCAAAGTTGCCAAGTCTGAGCGGACGGCCTGGCAGCGACTGATTGAAGACTATCTGATACACGCGCCGAACCTGTGCGGGGTGGTCATCATTCTCGATATCCGACGTGGTCCGGAAGCAGAGGAGGCAGCCCTGGCTAACTTTCTCGCCTATCATAACCGCCCCTTTCTCTTTGTAGCGACCAAATGTGACAAGCTCAAGCGCAACCAGCGGGAGAAGCAGCGCCAAATCCTGATGCAGCAAATCAATGGTGAGCCGCTGCTCCTTTTTTCCGCTCGAGATGGCCGAGGCGCACCCGCCCTGTGGCAGGCGATGCTCGCGCTGACCACCCCAAAGAGCAAACGCATCCTCCAATATACATAAGATGCTGGACACGTTTACTCTTTCCATCCCGCCGCACTCGAGACGAAAAGGAGCTTAGATGCCTAGCGTTTCGACTATAATACCGACCTATAATCGCTCCGCCTTTCTGCGTGAGGCGCTGGCCTCCGTCCTGGCTCAGACGTATCAGGACAGCGAAACGATTGTCGTGGACGACGGCTCAACAAACGCAGCCCGGTATGCAACCCGGCAGATCGTCGAAGAGTATGCCCGCGCACGATCCCGTCCTATACGCTACCTCTTTCAGCCCCATCGGGGCGTCTCCGCCGCCCGCAATCGGGGGGTAGCCGCCAGTCAGGGCGAGCTCCTCGCCTTTCTCGATTCCGACGACGTCTGGCAGCCCGAAAAATTAGCTCACCAAGTCGCTTTTTTTGAGACGCAGCCGACCGCACAAATCTGCCAGACACAGGAAATCTGGATTCGCCATGGGGTTCGGGTCAATCCGCGTCATAAACATCGAAAACCCCATGGTGATATTTTTGTCCAAAGCCTCGCCGGCTGTCTGGTCAGTCCTTCGACCGTGATGCTGCGTCGAGAATTGTTTGAGCGGATGGGTGGTTTTGACGAGCAACTCCCGGCCTGTGAAGATTATGACCTGTGGCTCCGTATCAGCGTACGGGAGCCGGTCTACCTGATTGATACGCCTCTGGTCTTGAAACGCGGCGGTCACGACGACCAATTATCCCGCCAGTTTTGGGGAATGGATCGGTTTCGGCTTGTCGCGCTCCGTAAACTACTTGATTCAGGCCGACTCTCTCTCCAGCAACGTCAGGCCACACTCTCTATGTTCCATAAGAAGTGTAGAATCCTGGCTAATGGCGCACGCAAACGTGGCAAGTCGACGGAACCCTACCTGGCCCTGATGGCACGTTATCCTTGCGCGCAAAAGGAGTCGTATGGCGATACGGGATGAGCAGGAGCAAGCGCAACGGATCGTCGCCTATGCCCAGCGCAAACGCTTAAGCGACACAACGCTGGCCCGCTGGCAGGCGTGGCCAGCGACAGACCAAGCCGCGCTGTTCTCCCTGCTGCAAGACCTCCAGTGCGGTGAGAACCATCTCAAAGACTTGCTCGATTGGTTTGAGGAAATTACTGCGCGGGATGAGCAGACCGTTGCCGATATTCTCGAACGGCGAGAGCTTCGTAGCGCACGGGCAACACCGGGCTCACACCGCGACAAACTCAAAGTGGTCAAGACGGTGTTACGCACGATACGCTACCCGCGTCTGACCCGCTTGGAGGAAAATGTCCGCCAAGCGGTAAAAGTCCTTAACTTGGGTAGGACAGGTCAGGTCTCTTTCCCGCCAGACTTTGAGGGCGACGAGGTCACGCTCACCCTGACGGCCCGCAATGTTCACGAGCTCCGGGACGTTCTCTCTCAGCTTCAGCAGCGGCTCGACGACGGACGCTTTCAGCGCATGTTCGACGCCCTGGATGAGGTGTGAGTCTTGCGGCATAATAGACGGTGATGTACCGACCGACTGAAATCCTTATTGAACGCGGCGAGGAAGAGACTCCGGTCGTTCAACGGGCTTTAGCCAGGCTGCCGGAGCTGCCTGTCCGCATTGTTGAAAAAGACTGGGAGCAGAAGGAAGCGCGCCCTGCAGGCAAAGACCCGTTCGGTGCCGGCAAGCGTCGGCTGTTCTTTACCCGCCAACGCGCCCGATTTCTCGAACATTGTCCGGCCGGAACCCCTGGGCTGGTGTGCTGCAACTATCTGGTCGTCAGTCTGATCTCCAACTGCCCAATGGATTGCAGCTATTGTTTTTTACAGGAATATCTTGCCCATAACCCCACCCTCACAGTCTTCACCAATAGTGATGACCTGTTGGATGAAGTCGCCCAGGTTGTCGATCGTCAGCCGTGGAGACAGTTTCGGATTGGGACTGGTGAACTGTCCGACAGTCTGGCCTTGGATGCGCTGGTCGGTTTCTCAGCAGACCTGGTACCCTTCTTCGCCGCTCGGAAGAACGTTCTGCTCGAACTCAAAACGAAAAGCGACTGTATTGATAATTTGCTCAAGCTCGAGTCGCACGGGCGGGTCGTGGTATCCTGGAGCCTGACACCGCCGGCTATTGCCGATACGGAGGAGCACGGCACGGCGTCGTTTACCGAACGCCTCCGGGCCGCCCACCGTGTCCAGCAGGCCGGCTATAAGATAGGTTTTCACTTTGATCCGCTCATCGAGTACCCCAACTGGGAGACGGACTATCGGCAGGCGCTGGAGCAGGTCTTTACGACCATTGACCCGCGAGGGGTCGCCTGGGTCAGTTTCGGCACTCTCCGCATCACCCCATCTCTACGGAAAGTCATCCGCCAACGCTTCCCGCAGACTCGGCTCTTATCCGGCGAGCAGGTCTTGTGCGATGACGGGAAATGGCGCACCTTTCAGGCCTTACGCGTCAAGATGTACCGCGTCCTCATCTCCCAGTTGAACAGCCTTGCTCCTACGGTCCCGGTGTATATGTGCATGGAAACTGCCCCGGTGTGGCAAAAAGTCTTTGGTCGTGCGCCAGGCTGTGACAAAGATGTTGCTCGGTCACTGACTGAGCCGAATCTAAGCTACGGGAGTGCACCTCAGTAGGGCAGACGTTCAGCGTACAGAGCAATTGACAGCCTGGGAGGCGCTCTGGTAGCAGTCAGAGAACTTCTTTACCGATCGGGGAGGCAGTATGGCGATTGATGGGAGAGAATTACGCAACGCAATGGGGCTGTTTGCAACCGGGGTGACCGTCATCACCACGAAAGATGCCACGGGAAAGCCGTTTGGCCTGACCGCCAATGCGTTTAGCTCACTGTCTCTGGACCCACCGATGCTTTTAATCTGTGTGGATAAAGGCGTGGACTGCTACAACTGTTTTGAGGAATCCAAGGTCTTTGCCGTCAACTTCCTGAGCACAGCACAAGAAGAGTTGTCCACCCGTTTTGCAACAAAAGGAATTGAGAAGTTTGCGGGCTTATCCTACAGCCTCGGAGAACTCGGGGTTGCTCTGCTTGAGGGGGCGCTGGCGCATTTTGAATGCACCGTCGCCCACGCCCACGAGGGCGGGGATCACACGATCTATGTTGGAGAGATTCAGCGCCTCGTGACCGCACCAGGCGACCCGCTCCTCTTTTATCAGGGGAAATATCGTTCCCTGGCCCCGCAGTAGTCCTCCGTGAGATCGCCCGCTCAACGAGATGCTCATTGAGCGCTGCGTCGTCATTACAAAATTTCTTTTGACTGGACGTTTCCCTCGGCGTCAATATCGTACACCACCGGGACGCCGGTTCCCAACTCAAGACTGAGGACTTCCTCTCGGCTCAACTGATCGAGATGCATGATAATCGAACGTAGGCTATTGCCATGCGCCGCGACCAAAACATGCTGTCCGGCTTGGACCGTTGGGAGGATCCGGTCTTTCAGATAGGGCAGAGTTCGTGCGGCTGTGTTTTCCAGGCTTTCCCCGCCCGGTGGGGCAATGTCATAGCTCCGTCGCCAGAGTCGCACCTGCTCGTCGCCAAACTTCTTGGCAGTTTCGGCTTTATTGAGTCCCTGCAGATCGCCGTAATGGCGTTCGTTGAGGGCTTGATCTTGTTCGACGGGAAGGTGCGGTTGGCCGAGCACTTCCAAGACCAATTCAA
Source organism: uncultured Binatia bacterium (SeqCode) (assembly GCA_965243855.1). Classification (GTDB taxonomy): domain Bacteria; phylum Desulfobacterota; class Binatia; order Bin18; family Bin18; genus Bin18. The sequence continues at coordinate 3,483,438 of CBDEWE010000003.1, forward strand.
GCGTTCGGATGGCACGCTGAAGTACTGAGGTGAAGGTGGTATCAAATTGCAAACTAGCAGCTTTGATCTTCTCTCCGGCTTGTCGAGCCTCTTCCTCGCCTTTTTCCGTTAGGGCAACGTCAACCCAGCCGGTAAAGCGGTTTTCCAGATTCCATTGTGATTGGCCATGTCGAAGAAGTACAAGGTATGCCATCAATTCTCCCAGCTTCCCAGCATCCTCAGATCAGGGTCGAAGCGCCAGCCTTTCCGCCCGCCATACCAGGCCGACCATCTCTGGGCAAGCGGGGTGGAGCGTCGAAATGAGCGACGGCAATCCATAGCTTGACGGCAACCCTGGACGAACGAAGAGAAGCCTAGCCTGCGAGCCGACGTATAACCAGTTCCATAAGATAGAAGGCCATGGCAAGAGGGATGAGATAAGGCCAGAGCGGTAGTTGCTCGGCCGGTCCAAGCGGCGGGCTGAGGGTTGCCAACTCAGGGTTCAGTGCGCCGCCCGTTGCCTCTACCAACGTTTCAAAGAGACGGAGATTGGGCTGGGGCTGAGGGGCTTCACGCGGCCGGAGACGGGGCAGCGTATAGCCGAGGGGACCAAATCGCTCCCCGCTGGGGAAGGTGCCTTCAAGGGTATAGTCGCCTGACGTGCGGGTATCGTACTTGCCTTGATAATGGCCGGGCGCTAGGCGTTCAAAAAGCAGACGGGCGGTAGTCCCATCCGGTGTCGTGAGCGTGGCCGTGAGCGTTGTGTTGGTTTGGGCTGACTCTTTCGTTCCATAGAAAAAAGCTTCAACCAGCAGCCCCGTCTCATTGTGCCCGACCTCGACGGAAAACAGAGAGGCATACTGTCCATTGCGTTCGTCTCCTTCCTCTCGGGCAAAACTCCAACGGACGGTTTGATTCCAGAACTGGCTGTAGCGGTCCCAACCCACCCACGGTGCCGACCAGCGCCCGCTCGCATCTGAGGTGAATGCCGCTGCTCTGCCCTGGCCGTAGGACCAGGAGGCTAAAAGGGGCAGTTGCTTATCCGCATCCCGGACCGACAGGTCTGCCCGTGCTCCCTCTTTGAGTCGTGTTTGCACATAGCCTTTGACTGGCGGCAGTCGCTGTTGGGCTAAGTCCTTAAGCAGAGGGGAGCGTGGGTTTGGAATGGGGCGCAGGAGCCGCTCAACCATAGTCTTTTCTTCCGGTTTCTCTTCCAACTCATCGAGGAAGAGGTCCGGTAAGGTCGACGGATCGGTTGTATGGTAGAAGGCTCCCCCGCCGTAGTCTGCCAGGCGGGATAACAGCCGCAGGTTTGCCTGTTTGCCCACGGCAATGGTTGAAATCGTGATCTTGAGTTCGTTACGCAGCACTGAAGCAAGGTCCAGATAGTCACTCCCGCTACCACCAGTCTCACCGTCGGTCAGGAGCACAATATGTTTGCGGGTGGCATGCTGCCGTTCCAACTGGCGTTTGGCCTCTTGCAGAGCAGGCAGCAGGAACGTACCACCGGACGGCTTCAAGCGGTCAATCCGATCATCAAGCTGGGCACGTATTTTGCCCAAATAGTCGAGTGGGGCCACCACAAACGGGGTCTTATCAAAACCGATGACCCCAAACAGATCGGTATCTGTCAGGTTCCGAGCAACCGCCCGGGCCCCCAATTTCGCGTACAACAGCTTCCGCTGTTTCCGCATACTGCCGGATTTATCAATGATCAGCAGCATGGCCGTCCGCTGCTCCTCTTTTTGGGGGGGGACGAGCCGCACAGGAAGGGCTTCCTCAATTGCCGTACCAGCGTAGTGGCCCAGACCGAGGCTGCTTTCTCCCCCAACCATAATCAGACCACCACCATTTTTGACATAGGCGTCCATCCCGCGCGCAAAGGCTGCGGGAAGTTGCTGGTGCGCAATATTATTGAGGATCACTGTAGTAAAGGTGTTGAGCGCAGGTACAGAGACGGGCTGGGCATGCAGGGCAAGGGCCGTCACAGCGAGTCCACGACTGCTTAAAGCCTGTTCGAGATAACGATTATCACGCGGTGTTGCACTGAGCAGCAAGACGCTCGACTGCGGCGTAACCTGTACCCATGCGGTTGCCTGGTTGTCGTAGGGAATGGCGTCAGGTTCCTCAGGATACGGGGCGAAACTTGCATGCAAGGGAACGAGACCACTGCCGGATAACCGTAGCGAATGGGTGAGGAGGGAGGCTCCTGGGGGGAGCTCGGTTTCCTGCTGCCACACGACAGTATCGTGTTCGCGCACCGTCAGCTCACCCCGGACAGGCTGAGGAGCGGTATTCGCCAACGCAATCGCAAGCTCAATGTCGTCTCCACCCGAGGTGGACTGCGGTGCGCCAAAACGCCGGAGCGTGATATTAGGCGCGCGTTTTTCCGACGGCGGGGGCAGTGGGTAGAGGCGGAGACCCTGCTTTGCCAGCATAGGGAGCAGGGTGGTCGCCGTTCCCTGCGTTTCCCAGCCATCGCTCAAGACATAGACCGGCCGGAGCTGGGGTTCTTCCAAAAGCTGACTCAGGGCAGCCTCAATATCGGTCTCTTCAGGCTCTACTCCTTCCGGAGGACTGACCAAAAGAGGAGGAACGTCTTGCCAAGCTAACCGCCGGTTCCCCCCCCCGAAAAGTACAACCGGGGTGTCTGGAGCGGGCCGTATATGGTCCGTAATCGTTTGCTGTATCCACTGCCGTTGGGTGGCGGTCATACTGTCTGAAACATCGATGACCAAGATGGGAGGAACAGGTTGTTGGCGGCCTCGGATAGAGGGGCCTGTGGCCGCAAGAATGAGCACGATCAGGAGAAGCCCGCGAAGCACCAGACTGGGCAACGAAGGACGCCGACGGAAAGCAAAATATTGCAGTAAGAGGAGGAAAGGGATCGCAACAAGCCCGTACAGCACAGCCGACCGGCTCCAGTCCAACGGCGGCAGCAGATCGGTCAGCAGCGTCAGGCCTTCCATAGTCGCAACCACTCGCTCAATACTGTTCTCGAGCCTTATCTTTTCGAGCGACCCACCACCACTCCAGACTGCACAGGACGAGCACGGCGAGCAAGAGCCACGGCCAGACCGGCCGCTCATGTGTTCGGCTCACACGGTCTGTCTGAGGGATGTGAGACGATCCACCAGACTCGTCAACCACCAAGGAGAGAGGCCGGCCCAAGTCAGTCTCTTCCGGGCTCAGGAGATTGACGGCCACGAGACGTTCCACGCCATTTTCACGAAAAGTATACACCCCCTGCCGGTCCAAGGAGAGGGCACGCTCGACCGGTTGAAAGCGCGTGTCCCCAGGAAACCGAACGTGCACAGGCGAGTCCGTTGCCTTGACTAGGTGGGACTGCGGGCTCAGCACTGCCCCTGTTTTATACAACGTGGATTGCGAGGTCCGATCCGAGAGCCAGCCTAAAATATTCAGCGTTAAGATGGATGCCGGCAGGTTGCGCGTTCCCAGGTAGGGCAAGAGGTCGAATCCGGTCACGACATAGCGCCGTCCGGCCCGTTCTCCAGCCAACAGGAGCGGGCCGACCGTACTCTCGATAATTGGCGTATTCCACCCAGCGGGATGAAGGGCTTGGGCATAGGCAGGGGTGAGTAAAGGGAAGGTCACATACGAGGTCAGGGGATGACCGTGAGTCCAATGGGTGAGCACGGGCTGCTGTGCGCTCTGTCCCAATGAGAAGAGCGGATTGTCGTCCGGTGGCAGAAAAAAGGCCGCCGGCATCGGGGGCAGTACCTCGGGCGCGGTGAGGTGAAAGAGGATGCATATGAACTCGGAGGCTGACGTAACCGCAATGGGGTCATAGTCCTGGGGGGTCATCAGCGTCAATTTGATATTTGGTATCTGCTCAAGACTGTCTCCGACTTCAGGCGTTGGGCTGACGAGTAAGACGGCAATCTCCTCAAGAGGCGGCAGTACGGCGTAGGCTTCGTTATCAACAGCCAGCCCATCTTTGTCTTGGCCTCCCCCCTTCCCTTCACCCAAAAGAATCCGGGCTCGGTAGCTCGTCGTGAGTGGAAGCCGGGAAAAGGAGAAGGTCTGTGCGGCCGGTTGTCCGACCTGCTGGGCGGCGAAACGCTGCTGGGTCTGGCCATCTTCGATGACAATCTGCCTCAGGGACAACTGGGAGAGGGCGTCCTCGGTAGCGTGTATACCGACCGTGGCGTGAATCGTGTCAGGAAAAAATGGGCTCCGGTATAAGCGGAATGTACTTATGCCGATATTGGGCTGGGCAGTGCCCGGCATCACCGTACGGAAGGAGAGCCTCGATGTCTGCTCGCTGGGGGGCTGCGTGACAGGACGATCGGTCACGAACAGGACACGCTCAAAATCGTGATCGCGCAAGAGCTGGGCAAAAAAGGCGGAGAGCGTTGCATCACTCGGGTCGGGCGCATCGCTGACGCGTACCAGTTCCAACACGGCCCGCAGGTCGGAGCTGACCGTGAGGGGCTCTTCAGCATCGGCCGGACCGGCGAGAGGATCGAGCAGACCCTCGGGGACCGCTCCAAGGGGATTGGTGGTGAAGATGCCGATACGATGCTCGGCCGGGATATTTGCCAGTTCCTGTTGAATTCTCTCTTTGGCTACCTCAAAAAGTGAGGCCTCACCTGACAGGTTGCGCGCCTGCATACTGGCCGAGGTGTCGAGGACGAGCGCAATTTTTCCAGCGGTGTCGTATTGCAAGACCGGATGGGCAGCGATGGCAACCAATAACAGCAGGATGAGGAGCTGGAGCAGAAAGAGCGGAGAGAGCCGGAGTCTGCCCCACAGACGGCGCCGCGCCGGGGAAGAAATATCCTGGTAGAGAAAGAGAGCTGGAACGACCCGGCGTTGATGTCGCTGTCGGAGCAAATACGGCACAAGCAGCAAGGGGAGCGCAAGCAGGAGGGAGAAGGCAGCCGGAGAAAGAAAACTGAACTGCATGAGAGTCAGCGCGAGGACGTGGTCGTCCAACTACATCAGCAGCCCCATCTCCGGCAGCTCACGTAAGATAAAATGGGGCACGTCTTGATGGGTAATAAAACGGGCATAGTGAACACCGGCCTGATGGCAGGAACTCTGAAGTTCTCGATTGTGTCGATCCAAGCGTTGCATATAGGTCTGTTTGGCCCGAGTGTCGAAATAGACTACGCTTTCCGCTCCGCTTTCGCTGTCCGTCAGGCGGGCGCCACCCGGAAAGAGCGGCGGGTCAATTTCCTCACGGCCGAGAATCTGAATAAGCGCCAAGTCAAAGTTTGCGTCGCGCATCAGACTCAAACCGGTACGGACATCAGACAGAGGAAACAAAAAATCAGAAACCCACACCGCCTTGCCCGGATGGTGGGATTGCTGCAACTGCTGCGCCAGCGATTGGACAACATTGACCCGACCCGCCGGATTATAGACGTCAAGAAATTCCGCAACATTGCCCAAACGCTGGCGACCCCGGAAGAATGGCGTTGTTGATGGGACCGTTGCATCCGTGCTCAAGAGAGAGAGCTTGACGGCATCATTACTGGCCAGAACAACATGGGCCAGCGAGAGGATAATATCCCGAGCGGCTTCGGCCTTTCCGTCTTGAGCGGGGTAGGACATAGAAGCGCTTCCATCCAGGAAGAGTGAGGTATAGAGGTCCTCTTCTTCTTGAAACTGCTTAATATAGAGACGGTCAGTCCGGCCGTACAGATTCCAGTCAATATAGCGCAGGTCATCGCCGGGGGTGTAGCGGCGATAATCCGCAAATTCGAGCCCTGCTCCACGGCGCAGCGAAACATGGCCACCGGGACGGCTGCCAAGAAAGTGACGTCTGGTCTGAATGCGTAATGTTTCCAGCCGAGACAAGTAGTCTGACGTAAATAACGATGGTAACACCTGGGCTCCTGTATCACTGTCTCATATCGAAACTTATACCAGCGGCCGACAGTGCGTGACTAGGAGGAGGCGAAGATATAATGATGGCACGCCCAACACCGTTTCTGGTCAGTCTACAGTCGGAGTCGCCGCGTCGGTCGTCAGCCCTCTACGGGGACAAAGGCGGACGAACGATCTGGTGCTAAACAGCGACCCAGAGCCCAGCGGGCGGCTAGGGCGTCGTCCCGCGCGTACTTGGATAAGAGTTCAAGTGCGGCTGGGGCCGGCTTCCAATCAAAACAGGCCTCCGAAGGGACAACGACCGCGGCTGGTCTGACAGCCCAAGGCTGAGCACAAAAGATGATGGTCCTATAGGACGGTTGCGCCTGAAACCAAGCGAGTATGCGTGGCTCTATTTTTTTTGCGGCCCGGGTGAGACGATCCAGATCAGTAAAAGGCAAGGACTCGGGACGGGTGCGGTCGAGACGGACCAAAACGAGTTCTTGGATACGTGCCCAATAATCCCTGGGTGAGGTAAGCAGGGCGGCGCGATCGCTCAGCTTGATAGTCCGAAACTCCTCGGGGTCGATGGTAAAAGCAAAGATGCAGGTCGGATATGGAAACTCAACCGCGCGGTCATGCCACGGATACCACCGGCCGGTCAGATCAAAAAAATGACGGACAATAAGCAGGCGATCCGTACTCAGCGGGTAAGGGCCGGAATCAATCGTCCCGAGATATGCCTCCGCATTCAAAATAAAGGTGTAGGATTCGAGCGCAGCCAAAAATTGTTCGGTCACCCATCGCATTTCGGCATCAACGGGAATCAGCATGGTAGATAGTTGCTGAACGATTTCCCTGGGGAGATAGGGATTCGTCCAGCCAGCCTCGCTGTTATCCTGATGTCCGTCGGTTCGCGAGATGGCTGCACACTGGTTCCAGCAGTCTAAGACCAGTTCAATATCCTCGGCGTGGTCGCTGGCTTTGATCGCCCCAAAATCGAGCAGAATCTCTCGCCCAACCAGAAAGGAATAACCAAACATCCAGATGGCCAGCGGAGAGAGTGTGGTGTCGAGTCGCCCGCTCCTCTGGGTAATCACCTGCGGGGTAGCCCGGGAAGAAAAGCGTCGGATATGCCCCGGAAGTGTCCAGAAAAGATGGGTAGCCGCAAGGGAAAACGCTTGATTGACCGGAAGACGGGTTGGGGTGGGACCAACCGGCCGGAGAATTTCTTTGCGAAACTTTACCCCCATACTGTGGATAAGTTGGTTTGTTACTCCACGGTCATATGTGGGTTTCTGGACCACTTTGGTCGGATTAGCGCAGGTACTGTGGATAGGTCAAGACAGGGATTTCAGGGGTTTCACCCGTTGAGCGGGTTCACGTCCCGAAGGGTAAACGTGCCCTGAGGGTGCTTGTTCTCTTCGGCAAGATCGACGGGTAGCTTATTGTAGTTGTTGCGCAAGGTAGCATCGGCGCCACGGTCGAGTAGCAGGGCGACGGCCACCGAATTTTCGCTGAGCCCCGCCGCCTCGTGCAAGGTCGTATTGCCCTACCTTCGTAGCTCTATAACCGGGGCAGCCCGGATTGCCAACCTTCGCCCTGCAGCTGAAAGACGCGTGTCCTCGCCTTATATGCCTCTCGCACTTACTGCCTGTTTCCGATATATGCCCTTCCAATGAGTAAGGGCGGATTGCACACCTGCCCCTACCTTTATTATGGAACGGCTCTATCTGTTCGTCGTCAACTGGCCGAAGACCCTGCTCCTTTTTCTCGTCATTCTCACCTGTGTCTTTGGTGTCTTCGCCAAAGACATTCGTCTGGACAGCTCGGTTGAAAGCCTCCTGAGCCAAGACAACCCTGACAGCCAGTATTACGCCGAAGTCCGTCAGCTCTTTGGCAGTGATGAAGTCGGGGTGGTCGGGCTACTGGCCGATGACATCTATACCACTGCCGTCTTACATAAGATTACGCGCCTGACTGAAGCACTGGAGAACATCGAGGGGGTCCAGGAGGTGCTGAGCCTGACCAATGCGCTTGACCCGATTGCCGATGTGGTCGAGCCGCCGCCTTTAGTCACGCAGATTCCCACTGATCAGGCCGACTTGGATGCGCTCCGCGAGACGCTGGCCGATCGGCCCATTTATCTTAAGAACCTGGTTTCTGAAGATGGAAAAGCCGCGGCCATCAATATTTTCTTCGCCGATATGGACGACGAGGAGTTTATGCAGCGGGGTATTGATGAGCAAATTCAAACCATCCTCGATACGGAACGCAAAACCGGGCCGGAGCAACTATTTTATACCGGTCTGCCCCGCTTCAAGGTCTATTCCGCGCGGGCCATGCAGGACGATTTGAGCCGTTTCATTCCGCTGACCCTGCTCGCTATTGTTCTTGTGCTTTTCTTGAGCTTTCGTTCCCTCCGTGGAGTCTTGCTCCCCGCCCTAACGATTCTCGTCAGTTTGATTTGGACGCTGGGAATCATGGTGCTCGCCGGGAGCAGCCTCAGCCTGGGGAGTATTGCCCTGCCGCCTCTGATTCTGGTCCTGGGCACGGCCTATTCGCTTCACATGGTAGCCGAGTATTATGAGTTGGCCCGGCCAGACGGAGCGGTGCGGGAGGTTGTGCTGGAGGCCCTCAAAAAAACCAGCCCGCCGATTTGTATCACCGCATTGACAACCATACTCGGCTTCCTGTCCTTGGGTGTGAACCCACTCGCCAGCATTCGAGCAATGGGAATTTTCTCGTCGGTCGGTATTCTGATTGCTTTTCTCCTCTCCATTCTCCTGGTCCCGGCCGTGCTCATGCAGCTGCGTCTACCAGCCAACTCGACGGCAGCGTTTGCTCCTGGGGTCACTACGGGTCTGCGGCGCATCGGTCGCTTTGCCATCCAGAACCGCCTGAGCGTTATTGGCGCAGCGTTGCTTTTCGCCCTGGTGGCGATGTGGAACCTCTTCTCGATTCAGGTTGATTCAAACTTTCAGTCCTTCTTTCGTCCCAATGACCCGGTTCGCCAGGCCACCGACGCGATTAACGAGCATCTGGTCGGTAGCATGGCTTTTTATGTGGTGATTGATGGCGAAGAAAAAGACGTCATGAAACAGTGGGATACCTTACGCCGGATCAAAGACCTGCAATCCTATATCGACGGCTTGCCCGGTGTGGATAAAACCGTTTCATTTGTTGACTATTGTGAACTGCTCGACCGCGGGGCACAGTCCGGTGGCGGGGAGCTTCTGGTTGGTCCGAGTGGCGAGATTATCGCAGCTCCACCACCGGAAACGCTCACAACCTTCTGGCAGGAGCCGTCTCAACTCCGCGCTGTCATGCAACTCGTCGCCGGCAGTCCGACCAGTTTTCGGTCTGTCGCCAGCCTGGACTTTGCGCGCTCGAATATCCTCGTCCGTACAACCCTCTCCGGCTCACAGGAGATTTCAGCGCTCGCGGAGCGTATTAGCACCTACGCTCAGGAGCATTTCCCGCCTGACCTCAAGGTGCGTCCCACCGGTAATCTGATTCTCCTGACCGAGACCACTGGTGATATTATTACCGGCCAGATCCGCAGTCTGTCCCTGGCCGTTAGCGTCATCTTCGTCATTATGTCGGCCATGTTTCTGTCCGCCCGGATTGGGCTGATCGCCATGATCCCGAACATCTTTCCGATTGTCATCTTTTTCGGACTGATGGGGCTCTCCGGCGCGGTTCTCAACCTGGGGACCAGTATTATCGCTTCAATCGCCCTCGGCATAGCGGTGGATAATACAGTGCACTTGATGACTAGGCTGAGCACTGAGGTGCACGCGGCACCAGACCAGGAAACCGCCCTGCTCCATACCCTCGGGACAGTGGGCAAGCCGAGCCTGTATGCCTCCGTCATCTTATTTCTCGGCTTTCTGGTGTTGTATTTTTCGACTTTTGTCCCAATCCAGGAATTTGGTATGCTCTCGGCGGCAACCATGGTCGTTGCCTTTGGGGCGGATGTGATCTTGCTGCCGGCCTTGCTCGCCACCACCAAGATCATCACCCTGTGGGAAGTCTTATACCTGAAACTCGGACGTGACCCGCAGAAGACGATTCCCCTCTTTGCCGGGCTGCGTCCCGTGCAAGCCAAGATTGTCACGCTGATGGGCGAATTTCGGACCTTTGACAAAGGTGACTTCATCGTCAGACAGGGAGATATGGGTCGGGAGATGTTCGTGCTGATCAACGGCAGGGCAGACGCCCGGCTCAATATTGACGGCACGTCAAGGTTGCTCCGGACTATGGGACGCGGCGATGTGATTGGTGAGATGGCCCTCATTCGTCAGAATCAGCGGACCGCGGACGTTATTGCCGTGGACGACGCTGAGGCGATCGTGGTGGACGAGCGCTTCTTGTATCGTATGCAAAAACGTTACCCGCGTATTGGTGCCCGGATATTCCTGAATATCGCCAAAATCTTGAGTGATCGTTTGGACGATGCGTCTCGACGCGGGATGGCAGACGTCGGCACTCCTTCTTTGGAAGAGCAGTCGGGAAACTGACGACAGGCGCGACTGGGAAACAGCTCTATGCTGCGTCATCTGCATGTAAAAAATCTCGCCCTGATCGACGACCTCGAACTGTCGTTCGAGTCCGGCCTGAATGTGATTACCGGAGAGACGGGTGCAGGCAAAAGCCTCCTCATGCAGGCCATCGGCCTAGCCTTGGGCAGTCGAGCGATCGCCGACCTGATTCGACGGGATACCACAGAAGCCGTTGTCGAGGCGGTCTTCGGCCTCGACAAGACGCACCTCGCTCCCCTCCTTGCGGAGCATGATCTTCTTGAAGCTGAAGAACTCCTCGTCCGCCGCGTCATTACGACGAATGGGCGGAGCCGGGTGTATCTGAACGGCACGCTGACCACAGTGGCGCTGCTACGTCAGCTTAGTGCCGGGCTGTTGCACGTCTACGGACAACATGAGCAGCAGGTCTTACGCGAGGCTGATTCGGCTCTCTCCCTGCTCGACGATTTCGCTGATACGACGCGGCGCGCCCAGGAAATGGCAACGCGCTACCAGACCCTGCGGCAGGCCTGGGAACGCTTGCGCACGCTGACCGAGGACAAAGAGACGGCCGAGGCACGCCAAGACTTCGTCCGTTTTCAGGTCGATGAGATTCGCCGCGCCGCCTTCCGGCCCGGAGAAGAAGAGGAGTTGCGGCGAGAACGGACCGTTCTCATGAACGCGGAGAGGCTGTATCAGACCGTGTCCGGTGGTGAAACAGTGCTCACTATGAGTGACGATGCAGTCACGGATCAGCTCGGGCGACTGATAGCCCAGCTGCGTGATCTGGTCCGGGTGGATGTCAGCCTGAACGAAGCAGTCTCACTCCTGGGTGACGGGCTGGCTCAGGTCGAAGAGGCTGCCCTCTTCCTGCGCAAATATAGTGAGCGCCTCAGCCCGAACCCCGAGCGTCTGGAAGAGATTGACGTGCGCCTCACGCTGCTCTCGCGTTTCAAGAAAAAACACGGCGGGAGTATTGAGGCGATTCTGGCCCAACAGGCTGCGCTGGAACAAGAGTTGGAACACATCGCAAGCGGGGAAGAGGCGATTGCCGCATTACAACAGGAAGTTGCCCAAGCCGCTCGCACGGCCTGGTCTTGGGCTGACGAACTATCAAAGGAGCGCCGTGGAGCCGCCCGGAATCTTGAGCAAAGCATCCAGACCGAGTTAGGCCAACTCGGTATGCAGGGTGCGCACTTTGGCGTCCAATTTCCACAGCAGCCTGAAGGGGGTGGTGCGAGTGCACCGGATTCGCCGTTTATGCAAAATGGCCGGCGTCTAGGAGAGCGTGGCTATGATCAGGTCGAATTTTATCTGTCCGCCAATCCCGGTGAGCCGCTCTTACCACTCGTCCAGGTTGCCTCCGGCGGAGAGCTCTCCCGGCTCATGCTCGCCCTCAAAGCCCTCAGCGCGGCCGCGGAAGCCACACCGACACTGATTTTTGACGAAGTGGACGCAGGAATCGGCGGTGGGGTGGCCGAGGTCGTCGGGCGGCGGCTCAAGGCCCTCGCCGACCAGCATCAAGTGCTGTGTATTACGCATTTGCCGCAGATCGCGGCCTTTGCCGACCACGCCTACACCGTAACCAAAACGGTCACACAAGGCCGCACGACTTCTTCAGCCAAACGTCTGACCCAGCGTGAACACCTCCAGGAACTCGCCCGCATGCTGGGCGGTGTGGAGATCACGCCCGAAGCCCGCCGCCACGCGCGCGAAATGCTTGAGGGCGCGAGGCGGGGCTAGGAGGACTCAGAGCTTTCCCCGTCACGAAATGACTCGATTGTCTCCGTAATGGCTTGAATTGCCGCGGGCTGGAGTATGATATCAATATGCTCAACTCCCGGCAGGAGGGTGACTGGAACCGGTCTTCCAGCCTTCTCGAACACGGTTGAGAACTGATCGGCATGGAGGACTTCGTCGTCTTGACCGACCAGGATGTGAAGCGGCTGTTTCGCAGCGATAATATCCGCCCGGTAATCGTCGTGGGCTCGAAAGTTTTTTTCCAGGGCATAGGAGTAAGTGAGCGTTAAGAACTGCTGCGCTTCGGCCGTCAACGCAAAAGCAAGCACCGGCAAAGTGTTGAACCGGGTGACCCCGAAACGGTTGAGAAACGTGAGCGCAATGATGCGAGCGACCCCGGCTGCGACCCATCCGCCAGACCCAGGTCGATACGTTGGCGCATCTCGGTGAATGAATGGAGCTAACAGCACATATTGATCAAATGGTTGCTGCCGCGAACTGGCGGCAAAGCGCAGGGCAAATCCTCCGCCAGACGAAAATCCAACCAGCGTCCTAGGGCCAGCGGGTTGGACAGCTTCCAGGAAATCCTCCACATCGTCTTCGAGCTGGCCTATGTAGGTAATCTGGCCCTTCGGACCGGACTTTCCGTGCCCACGCATATCCAGGGCATAGACCGCATAGCCCGCCTGCGCGAACCCCTTGGCTAAGGGATGAAGGCTACTACTGCTTGCGGACGACCCATGGATAAGTACCGCAGACCCTTTAGCTGGGCTTGTGGCGGACGCGTAGGCACGAAACGCCAAACGCGCCCCGTCCCGAGCGGTATAGCGCTTGAGCAGGGCAAGGTCAGATAAGTCCACGCTACGAAACGGCGCATTGATACTTTCCATCGGAGGGGGAGGCTGGGGACCACCAAGTACAACAGCTAAGGCGAGCAGCACAGGCATCACAGCCATTCCTGCAATGAGCACAATCGCTATACGCTTCATAGAGCCCCCCTAGAGTACGGGCCATAATCTGTTGAGACAGTGGTTAAAGATAAAACTTTCCGGATGGAAATGAAAAGGTGAATTCATGACCCGTCATGACTGATATGGTGGGTCTGCCTGTCAAGCTGAGAGCGCTTCTTGTCGATCGCCTGATGAGGAAAAATGTTGTAGCTCATGCTAATTGAGTCGCTATGTTCCGGGACTCACCAGGCGGATGGAAGGCATGGAGAATATACTCGCAGTCGCACCGCTGGGATAAGGGAACGTGACCGTGCTGGACTTGCTCAAGAAACATTTCGGTTATGACCAGTTCCGTCCGCTGCAAGCGGAGATCATCGCCGGTGTGCTGGAGCGGCGTGACACCCTGGTCCTAATGCCGACCGGCGGCGGGAAGTCCCTCTGCTATCAATTGCCCGCGCTTCGCTTCGATGGGCTGACGCTGGTCGTCTCACCGCTGGTCGCCCTGATGAAAGACCAAGTCGATACGCTCAAGGCCAACGGTATCGCCGCCGAGTTCATCAACAGTAGTCTGACCTACCCGGAACTGAACCGCGTGCAGAGACGCGTACAGCGGAATGCAGTCAAAATCCTGTACGTCGCCCCGGAGCGGCTGGCCCTGCCGGGCTTCCTGGATTTCCTGGCCGAACTCACGGTCAGCCTGGTGGCCGTAGACGAGGCGCACTGCATTTCCATGTGGGGACACGAGTTCCGACCCGATTACCGCAATCTCGTCACCCTGCGGCACGCCTTGCCTGGTGTCCCGTGTATCGCCCTGACCGCCACGGCGACCGAACAGGTCCGCCACGACATCGCTGAGCAGCTCGAACTGACTCAGCCACAGGAGTTCCTGGCCAGCTTCAATCGCGCCAACCTGACCTATAGCGTGCGTCCAAAGCGTAACTCCGTTGATGCGCTGGCGGACCTGCTGGACGCATATCGGGGCGAGTCCTGCATCGTGTACTGCTTTTCGCGCAAGAGCACGCAGGACTTGGCCACTGCGCTGTGCGAGCGGGGTCTGTCCGCCCTGCCCTACCACGCCGGCCTGGACGCGACGGTACGCAGCGAGACTCAGGAGAAATTCATCCGTGACGAGGTTCCGATCATCGTGGCGACCATCGCCTTCGGGATGGGGGTCGACAAACCCGACGTCCGGCTGGTGGTGCACTACGATCTGCCCAAGTCCCTCGAAGGCTATTACCAGGAGACGGGCCGCGCCGGGCGCGATGGCCTGCCCAGCGAGTGCGCCCTGTTCTACTCCTACGGAGACAAAGTCAAGCAGGATTTCTTCATCGACCAGATAGAAGACGCGGCGGAGCAACGAAACGCACAGGATAAGCTGGCGCGGGTGATCGAGTTCTGCGACCTGCAAACCTGCCGTCGACAATATTTGCTGGCCTACTTCGGCGAAGACTGGCAGCAGGATAACTGCGGGGGGTGCGACGTGTGTCTCACCCCTAGGGAGGAATTCGACGCCACTGTCATAGCCCAGAAAATCCTGTCAGCCGTCGTCCGTACGGGGGAGCGGTTCGGCATAGCGCACCTGAGTCAGGTACTGCGCGGCGCGAATACGAAACGCATTCGGGAATTACGGCACGACAGGCTGAGCGTGTACGGCATTGTCGGCGACTTCTCGGACAGTGAGATCAAAGAAATGGCCAGCTTGCTACAAGCCGAGGGTCTGCTGCACAAGGACAGCTATGCCAGCCTGAGTCTGACACCGGCTGGCCGGGCATTCCTCAAGAATCGAGAAAATTTGACCCTCACGCGCGCCAAACGGGCCGAACCGGCTCCCCGTACTACCCCCGACTCCGACCCGGCGCAGATGTGGCGCAGACGGAATGCGCCGCCCCTGGTAGATGAGCAGGGTGACATTGCGGTTGACGCGGCTCTGTTCGAGAAGCTGCGAGCGCTACGTCGCGAGCTGGCCGAAGAGCGCAACGTGCCGCCGTACGTCATCTTCGGCGACGTGACGCTCAGACAGATGGCGGCCTATTTGCCCCAGAGCCGCGAAAGCCTGTCTCATATTTCGGGTGTGGGCGCAGCAAAGCTGGAGCACTGGGGCGAGGCGTTTCTAGAGGTTATTCGCTTGTACGCCGATGAGCAGGGTCTTGCGGAGCGTCCTGTACCGGGCACACGGCGCAGCAGAGAGCCGCAAGGTAGTAAGGTGAGTCGGAAAGGTTCAACGTATACCGTAACGAGACAGTTGCTTGAGCAGGGCCGATCAATTACCGAGGTTGCAGTGGAACGCAGCCTCTCTCTCCGTACGGTAGTAAGCCATATTGAAAAGCTGGTCGCTGACGGCGAGGACGTTGACCTTGGCCCCTTGCTCCCGTCATCGAATCGTCTGGAGACTATCCAACACGCGCTAGACCGTTCCGACACCACTGCCCTGGCTCCGGTCAAAGCGATGCTGGGCAAAGACTATACTTATGAGGAGATCCGATTAGTGCGAGCGTTCATACGCCAATCACACTGACTTCAGCCTCCCTCACTAGCCGCGTACTCCCATTATCTACGGGATGTGCGCCCATATTGAGCACTCAGATATTTTGTCTCAACCCGCTTGCAACCGGACTGCAGAGTGTCCTACCCTGACAAGGATTGTTTAGAGATAGAAAATCGATCGTGAGGGAATCAGTATGGATAAGACCCTTATGCTTTCGCTCTACCGCGACATGATTCGCATTCGGCGCTTTGAGGAAGAAGCAGCTCGTTCGTATTCGCGGGGCAAGATTGGTGGCTTTCTGCACCTGTATAATGGCCAAGAGGCGGTGGCGGTTGGGGCGATGTCGGCGGTTGAGCCCACGGATTATATCGTGGCTACCTATCGGGATCACGGCCATTATCTGGCCCGGGTTGGGGATATGAATGCGGCCATGGCGGAACTGTTCGGCAAGGTGGATGGCTGTGCCAAGGGCCGGGGCGGCTCCATGCATTATTTTGACGTGGCAAAACGCTTCATGGGCGGCCACGCCATTGTCGGTGGCCATGTGCCCATCGCCGCAGGCATTGCCTTTGCCTCGAAATATCGGGGCGAGTCGGATGTGACTCTGTGCTTCTTTGGCGAAGGAACGGCCAATATGGGTGCCTTTCACGAGGGCCTGTCGCTAGCCGCGCTGTGGAAACTGCCCGTTATCTTTATTTGCGAGAACAATCTCTATTCCATGGGTACGCCCCTCTATCGGACCCTGTCGGTCGAGGACGTCGCCGTGCGGGCCAAGGGCTACCCTATGGCCCAGGAGATTGTGAACGGCGACGATGTGCTTGAGGTCCGGGAGGTCATTCGCCATGCGGCCAAACGCGCCCGCACCGAGAGTTTGCCGATTCTCATAGAAGCCAAGACCTACCGTTTTCGGGGCCATTCCATGTCCGACCCGGCAAAATACCGCACCAAAGAAGAGGTCAAAGAGTGGATGGAGCGTGACCCCATCCGGCTTCTGGCCGAGCGTATCTACGCGTTGGGCATCGCCAATGAAGAGCAGCTCAAGGCTATTGACGAAGCCGCGAAACAAGAAGTAGCAGGGGCGGTGAATTTTGCCGACGAATCTCCGTCGCCCGACTCAGCCACGCTGTTTGATGACATCTACTACGAACCGGATCACCACGAGCAGGACGAAAAGGTTGTGCCGCTCGAAAAGCGTCGTCAGCAGGCGAGCGTGTAAGAGCAGCGCATCCTCACCCTCTTCCACAGAGAGAGGGAAGCAGAGAGCAAGCGTATGCGAGAGTTGACATACCGAGAGGCTTTGCGAGAAGCCATGGCGGAAGAGATGGAACGCGACGAACGCGTGTTTCTCATGGGCGAAGAGGTCGGCCATTATAACGGGGCGTACAAAGTGTCCGAGGGCCTGCTCGACCGTTTTGGTGAGCGCCGGGTGGTGGATACACCAATCGCGGAAACTGGCTTTGCCGGGGTGGGGATAGGCGCGGCCATGGTTGGGCTGCGACCCATCATTGAGTTCATGACCTGGAATTTTTCGCTGTGCGCCTATGACCAACTCGTCAATAACGCGGCCAAGCTGCGCTATATGTCGGGTGGACAGATTACCCTGCCTATCGTCTTTCGTGGCCCAGGTGGGGCTGCGCATCAACTGGCCGCCCAGCACTCCCAGGCTGTCGAAAGCCTGTACGCCTATGTGCCAGGGCTGAAGGTCGTTGCGCCCTCAACCCCTGCCGATGCCAAGGGCTTACTAAAGACCGCCATCCGGGATGAAAACCCGGTAATCTTTATTGAGGGTGAAGTCCTGTACGGACGCAAAGGACCGGTCCAGGACGAGGAATATCAGATTCCGCTCGGACAGGGCGAGGTTAAACGGACGGGCCAGGACGTGACTCTTATTGCCTGGTCCAAGATGGTGCACGCCGCCCTGGACGCAGCCACCGAACTGGCAAAAGAAGGCATCGAACTCGAAGTGATCGACCCGCGCACCCTTCGCCCGCTGGACGACCGGATAATTTTTGATTCAGTCAAAAAAACCAACCGCTGTATTATTGTCGAGGAGGGCTGGCCATTTGCCGGTCTTGGAGCGGAAATCGCCTACCGCATTATGAAGGAAGGCTTTGATTATCTAGACGCACCGGTCGTGCGGGTCACGGGTGAGGACGTACCCATGCCCTATGCCAAAAACCTGGAGCATGAAGCCTTCCCTGGTGTTGAAAAAATCGTTCGTGCGGTCAGAGATGTGCTGTATAGCTAGGGAGACGGCAGTCCTCCCCCCAGCTCCTCCAGGCGACGTTGCGCACGGGAGAAATTGGGATTGATGCCCACGGCCTGCTCAAATGCCGCCTGGGCCGCATCGGTTTGACCCAGCCGCATATAGACTTCTCCTAATTCATAGTGGGCGACATCATCGCTCGGACAGATTGCCAAGCCGGCCTGATAATAGGCGATAGCCGTTGCGTCATCGGTGGTCTTTCGTGCCGCGTCAAAGTCGTTAAACGCCCGGTTGCACGCCTCGTTTTGCCGCTGTTGCTGGGCCTGCTGTTGCTGAAGGACCTCGGTCTCTCGCCGTAACTGTTCGGCTTCCTGGCGTAACCGCTCGATTTCCGCCCGCTGCTGTTCGAGGACGGTCGTATCGAACAGGCTGCACGAGGTCAGGCATATACACAACCCCAGGGAGAGCGCAAAAAACGAAGAGGTAAACATGCCTTGGGTCCTTTGGGTCTATTGGGTCCTTTGGGTCAGACTCAACAGCCTCAGAGGACCCTGAAAAGCGGTCGGTACTAGAAATTGTCTTTCAGAAAACGGGTCTTTTCCAGTACCGACACGGGGTCGAGAGGGAGGCCTGGGAAGGACTGTTGCACATGCTCTTGCAGCTCAGAGCTGTCTACCCGGACAAAGGGATTGATCTCTTTTTCCTCGCCTATCGTGCCGGGAACGGTCGGCTGATTTTTGGTCCGCTGGTCTTTGGCCCAGCGCAACTTTTCCTGGAGTTTCACATTGTCCGGCTCCAGGCTGAGGGCAAAGTTTAGATTGGTAACGGTGTACTCATGCCCGAAGTAAATCTTGGTGTCGTCCGGTAACTGCATCAGCTTGACCATATTGTTGTGCATGTCTGAAGCGGTTCCCTCAAACAAGCGTCCACAACCGGCCATAAAGAGCGTATCGCCAGTAAAAACCGATTTTTCCGCTTCAAAATAGGCGGCAATATGGCCGCTGGTATGACACGGGATAAAGAGAAAACGCGCTTCGAGGTTTCCAATGCGGACCGTATCGCCCTCATCGACCATATTAGTAATGCACGGGGTGCGTGTCTCGTCCCGCTTATGGCCGTAGACTTTGAGCTGTGGAAATTCTTTCACCAGCTCTTTATTCCCGCCCACATGGTCCCAGTGGTGATGAGTATTGATGATGGTCGTAAAATTCACACCCTCGCGCTTGATCGCCGCGGCAACCGGACCGGCCTCGGACGGATCAACAACGCCAGCCTCGTTGGTCGATTCATCAATAAGCACATAGGCGTAATTATCGGACAACACGGGGATGGGAAGGATTTTCATGGGTTTCTCCTGACTGTGCTGTGTTACTGCTCCATGGGAAAGCCGTACAGCTTGGCCGCGTTTTCGTAGATGAGCTTGCGGCGGACGTCTTCGGACAGATGGGCGAGCTGCTTGTGCAAAAATTCCTGGGAGTCCGGCCACACCCCATCGGGATGCGGAAAGTCCGAGCCCCACATCACGTTGTTGACGCCGACCCGCTCAATCATATCCAGGCCGGTCTGATCCTGCTGAAAGGTGGCGTACATCTGTCGGTACCAATACTCGCTCGGCTTCATGGTGAGTTCAAGGTCTTGAAACTGGTCTTCCCACTCATAGTCCATGCGTTCCAGGACGTAGGGGATCCAGCCGATCCCGGCTTCACCAATCACCACTCGGCACTGGGGGTAACGCTCTAGTGCGCCACCATAGATCACTGCTCCGATGAAGCCGGCGGTGGCAATCTGAAACTCGGTCAGTACGGTGGCCAACCACATCCGCTTGGAGCGGCGGTCTGTAGCCCAGGTCATGTCGAGCTTGGGACCGATGGTATGCAAATGGATTGGCAGGCCGGTATCGTGCGAGGCTTCCCAGACCGGGTCCCAGTCAAGATGCCATAGCGGCATCATACCGTGGCGGACGGGCAGCTCGGCCCCTTTGAGGCCCATTTTCGCACAGCGACGTACTTCCTCAGCCGTTTTCTCGGGAGACGAAGCCGGCAGGCTCGCAACTGCGGCAAAACGACTGGGCGCGGCGCGGCAGAATTCGGCAGCAAAATCGTTATAAATCCTGACGACCGTGTCGGTCACCTCGGGATCATCAATCCGAAAGGCGGCGCCGAGAATACCGTAGATGACTTCACCCACGACACCGTCACGGTCCTGATCCTTGATCCGCAACTCGGGTACGGTCGTGCGCATAATCCCCTTGCCCTGGTCCTCGTAGAGGCCGGTTGAGGCCATCCGGTCGGCCCGATGAATCTGGCCTGGGATATACTGCCGCCCGGCCGAACCCATCCCGCCGACCAGCCCCATACTGGTTCCGTTGTGGGCGACCCAGGTTTTCCCCTCTGCTGCCTCGATCACCCGAGGCATTTTGTCTTTGAGGTGGACCGGAGCATTCTCGGTAAAAAGAGAGGCCGGCAAACATGGGATGTCCATATGCCCGTCGGCCGAGATGACCGGGTGATTAAACATAGCGAGTCCTCCATATATTTGAGAGGTCAGAGAGCACTGCCCGCGCTTCTCCGCTACGGGTCATATCCCCTGCGAGTCTTTTCTTAGCAGAAAGCGACGAGCAGGGGAAAGCGTGCTGTTACCTTGCCGGACGAGGGGCCGTGTGAAACAAGAACGCTGTTCCCATGCCACTCTCGGACTCGTATTTTGAACTGGCGCGTCTTCTATAGCCTGAACCTCGCGATTTTCACCTCCATGCTCGGCATGGGCATCGTGATTCCGTTCATGCCAATTTACGCCAAAACGTTGGGCGCGACCGGAGTCAGTATCGGGCTCTTCTTTGCCAGCTTTCCCCTCGCTCAGATCTTGTTTATGCCGCTCATTGGCCGGCTGTCCGACCGGCACGGACGCAAGGCGTTCATTGCCGCCGGCCTATTGCTCAGCAGCCTGATGTCGCTGGTCTATGTGTCTGCCCCCAACATCGTGTACTTGACCCTGGGTCGATTTTTCCAGGGGATTGCGGTTGCCCTCATTATTCCCATCTCGACTGCCTACGTCGGCGACCTTGCTCCCGCGGAGAAACGGGGCGAGCTGATGGGCATCTTCAATCTGGCCCTGACCAGTAGTATCGGAGTCGGCCCCCTGTTCGGGGGTTGGCTGAGCGATACATATGGCATGGCGCTCAGTTTTTATTTGATGGGCGGCTTGAACGGACTGGCTTTTCTTTTTGTCCTCTTCTTTTTAGATGAAACCCGCTCTCCCCACGCGGAGGTGCAGCGACCGCCATCCTACCGTGAACTCTTACGCAGACCCAGTGTGCGCGGGATTGCCCTGTATCGCATGGTGACGTCCATTCAGATGGGACTCTGGTTCTCCTTCCTCCCGTTGCTGGCCGTCGAACTCTTGCAGCTCAGCCAATCCCGTATCGGTATCATCATGGCGACCTATATGCTGGTGAACAGCCTCGTCCAGATTCCGTTTGGACGCATGGCCGACCGCTATAGCAAGCGGCTGCTGATTATCATCAGTGGCTACCTGGCCTCCTTCGCGTTTGTGACCATCCTCTTTTCCGCCGGCTTCTGGGATCTGCTGCTCATTAGCGCCTTCACCGGAATCATGGGAGCCCTGGCCGGCCCTGCTCTAACAGCCTTGGCCGCCGGCGAGGGCAAGCAGGGCGGAATGGGAGCGGTGATGGGTGTGCTGAATATGGCGCTGAGCATCGGCATGATGCTCGGCCCGGTCGTCGCCGGGATGCTGTCGGATATTGTCGGCCTACGGCCTTTATTCGGGTTTGGGGCAGTTGCCGGTGGGATTGGGACGCTGATATTTACCTGGCTGACCACAAAGAAGCCGGTAGTGAAATAGCACCGAGAGGCGGCCAACAGTTACTTTCCAGGTCACCTGAAACCTAACTAGCAGCTTATATGGAATGCCTATACCGACAGCTTGTACGAGACAAGCTGCATCTGTTACAAACGCTTTCCTGCGAGCCTTTTGTATTACGCAATGGTTTACAAACCAGGCCCGACAGCACCAAGAACTACGAAGAACCATGCAATTTGATCTCAAGACTCTACGCGGGGACATCTTCGGAGGTATTGCCTCGGCCGTGGTGGCCCTACCGCTGGCCTTGGCCTTTGGCGTAGCCTCCGGTTTGGGTCCGGTCGCCGGGCTATACGGCGCGATAGTGGTCGGATTCCTGGCCGTGGTACTGGGCGGAACACCGACGCAGATATCCGGGCCCACCGGGCCGACCGCGATTGCCACCGCGGTCATCGTCACCCATCACGCCGAAAACCTGGCCGAGGTCGCAACCATCGTTATCCTGAGCGGGCTGCTCCAGATCGCTTTCGGCCTGCTCCGGTTCGGACGGTTCGTGACCTATACGCCGTATTCCGTTGTCTCGGGGTTTATGTCCGGCATCGGCGTTATCATCATTCTCCTGCAGACCCTGCCTCTTCTAGGGGCAGCAGCGGTGGGCGGACCGCTCGACGCCGTCCGGGCGTGGCCAGCGGCGCTGGCCAACCTCAATCCGGATGCCCTGCTCATCGCCGTCGTAGCGCTCGGGGTGGGCGTCTTCTGGCCCCGGCGGTTATACAATATATTGCCCTCACCGCTGGCGGCCCTGCTCCTCGGAACGGTCGTGGCAGAGCTCTGGTTTTCCGCCGCGCCGGTGATTGGCGAAGTCCCCACCGGGCTTCCTGAACCGCAATGGCCCGTCCTGTCCGGAGGGTTTTTGTTCAAGATGTTGGAGCCGGCTCTGATTCTCGCTCTGGTGAATTCCATCGACAGTTTGTTGACCTCCCTGGTCGCCGATTCCATGACCCGGACGCAACACAACTCGGACCGGGAATTGTTTGGTCAGGGCGTGGGCAACGTGGCGGCCGGTCTGCTCGGTGTCATGCCTGGGGCGGGCGCTACTATGCGAACGGTGCTCAACGTACGGGTCGGTGGGCGAACGGCGCTCTCCGGAGCCTTACACGCCGTACTCCTCCTGGCCTTCATATTTGGCCTTGGCCCGCTCGTCGAGCGAGTACCGGAAGCCTGCCTGGCCGGCATCCTGATGAAGGTGGGCTGGGACATCATCGACTGGCGGTTCCTGCTACGGATTCGTCACGCGGCGACGGAAAACGTGGTCATCATGCTGCTGACGCTAGTGCTGACCGTGTTCGTTGATCTCATCATGGCGGTTGGTGTGGGGCTGATCGTAGCAGGCTTCGTCTCTGCGCGTCGCTTGGAACCCGAGGAGTTGAAGAAGGTGGTATCCGTACCGCTTCTGGATGCAATAGTCTCTCCAGAGGCAGAAAAATCCTACGACGCCCGCGTCGGGCTCGTCGCCCTCCCCGGCCACTTTTCCGTGGCGTCTGCGCGGGAACTGGCGCGGTCGGTTGGGGCGGATATCAAGGATCACGAGGTGGTCATCTTCGATTTTTCGGACGTGACGTATATCGACGACAGCGCGGCCCTCGTTATCGAGGATCTGGCCGAGGTTTCCCAAACGGAAGCCAAGGGCTGCGTTATCGCTGGATTATCCGGTTCGGCTGAGGAAGCGCTACGGATGTTCGACATTCATGACCGCATTCCTCCAGAGCATTTCGTACCCGACCTTGACATGGCGAAAAAATTGGCCTGGGAACTGGTCAACGGACGAAGTGTGAGGAAGGAAAGCACTGCTCCGGGGTGCGGGTGACCGGAAACGTGCTCAGTATGATAGAAACACGGGAAGAGATGAGATTACAGTAAAGACGAAAGGAGAATATGACTATGCCAGCCTATCTCGTTGGTGGAGTAGATGTGAGTGATCCTGCCTGGGTGGCAGAGTATGGACCGAAAGTTGAGGCCCTGGTGGAAAAGCACGGCGGCCGGTATCTGGTACGCGGTGGAGAAATGGATGTCGTAGAAGGCACGACGCCGACCTCACGCGTGATGGTCGTCATTGAGTTCCCCTCCCTGGAGAACGCCCGGGCGTGGTATAACGACCCGGACTACGCCCCACTGATTAAGCTGCGCCAAACCGGTTCCGAGTCCGAGATTGTCCTGGTCGACGGGCTGTAATTCCAACAGCAATTAACGGAAACGCGACTCCGCTGTACGCGGGTCGCGTCACTTCATTATTTGGGAGAAGACCTCGTGTAGAGGCATCCCCCTACACGGTGATAGCGGTAGAATTCCTACGCTCCGCTCAGGCGTTGGAGTGCCGCCTCTATCTGATTGAGGCCCTGCTCAAGATTCTGCATGGACGTAGCGTACGAAATACGGACGTGCTCCGCAGAGCCGAAGCCCTCACCGGCCACCAAGGCAACCTTGGCCTCTTCCAGGAGATAGAGCGAGAGGTCCATGGCTGACGCAATGGTTTTGTCCTGCCATTGGGGTCCGAAGCAACCCGAGACCCGAGGAAAGACATAGAATGCGCCTTCCGGCAGCGTACAGGTGATGCCGGGGATGGCCCGGAGGCGGTCAACCACATAATTGCGGCGTTTGGCAAACTCTTTGGCCATGACACCGACCGGCTCCTGGTCGCCGGTCAGGGCCTCAATCGCTGCGGCCTGAGCGATCGAGTTCGGGTTTGAGGTGCTCTGGCTCTGGATGGTTTCCATCGCCTTAATGACTTCCTGCGGTCCGGCGGCATAGCCCAAACGCCAGCCGGTCATGGCGTAGGTTTTTGAGACCGAATTGGCCACAAGCACCCGGTCGCGCAGACCTGGTTTGAGGGCGAGCAAATGGGCACAGCGCGGGGCGTCGTACAAAAATTTCTCGTACACGTCGTCAGAGATGGTGAACAGTTCGCTAGACTCTATCACCTCAGCAATCCGACTGAGTTCGTCTTCGGTGTAAGCGGCACCAGTCGGATTGGACGGGCTATTGAGCAATAACACCTTGCTGTGCGGGCCGAGTGCGGCGCGGAGTTGGGCGTCCGTAATTTTGAAACCCGTCTCTTCCGTTGTGGGCAGGAGTTTCGGTATCCCGCCGGCCAGAACCACGATATCGGAATAGCTGACCCAGTAGGGCGCGGGGATGAGCACTTCATCTCCGGGGCCGATCAAGGCATGAAAGGTGTTAAAGAGGATGTGTTTCCCACCACAACCGGTCGTGACTTCCGGGAGGGCATATTCGAGGCCATTGTCGCGCTGGAGTTTCGCAATAATGGCCTCTTTGACGTCCGCGGTTCCGCCAACCGGCGTATACTTGGTCTTGCCGTGTTTGAGCGCCGCAATAGCCGCGTCTTTAATATGTTCCGGGGTATCAAAATCGGGCTCGCCAGCCCCAAAATCAATGACCTCAATCCCCTCGCGGCGGAGCGCCGCAACTTTCACCGTGACCATGAGGGTCGGCGATGGTTTGACCTGATCCAAACGTGGTGACAGACGCATTTTTTCCTTACACTCCTCTTGTCGGACACGCGGTCTGCGCGCCGTTCAGACAACGACGTGCAGCGTCATACGCGCGCGCATAGGCATTCAGGCTCGCTGCGCGAATTTCTCGCGGAGTCGTTTTTCAACATGGGGCGGGACGAGACCCTTCACGGAACCGTCCAGACTGGCAATTTCTTTGACCAAGCGGGCCGCGGTGTAAAAATGGGCCGCCCCGGTCGTCAGAAAAACCGTATCAATCTCGGGTTTCATATGGCGGTTCATGAGCGCCATCTGAAACTCGTATTCAAAATCCGAGGCAGCGCGTAACCCCCGGATGATAATCTTGGCCTGCATGCGCTCGACGTAATCAACCAGCAAGCCGTGAAAGCTGTCGTAGATCACCCGGTCGCCCGCCTCCTTCAGCTCCTCGCGAAACATGTCGAGCCGTTCCTGAGGAGCGAACAAATAGTTCTCTTTCTGGGGGTTATACACAACGGCCACCACGACTTCGTCGGCGAGCTCAAGGCTCCGCCGGACGATATCGATATGCCCATAGGTCGGTGGGTCAAAAGAGCCAGGGTATATAGCACGGCGCTTCACTCAGATTCCTCACCCTCATGCTGGTAAAAAGACACCTCGGTTGTGCCGTAACGACGACGGTCCGTCAATACCAAGGGGGGGTAGGCTGGGGCTCCGGATTCCTGCCGTGCGTGCTCAACAACGATCCAGGCCCCTGGGAGGAGCACCGAGCTCCGCGCCAAACGCCGCAGGGTTTTATCCACCCAGCCTTCCCCATACGGCGGGTCCAGAAACACCCCGCCAAAACGGAGCCCCTGGTCTTCCACGATACGGATGCTGGTGAGGGCAGAGGCCCGCAGCAGACGACCACGATGGAGCAGCTTTGTAGTTTTGAGGTTAGTGCGAATCACCTTCTGTGCGTCCGGACTGGCATCAACGAACACGCCAGAGCGCCCGCCCCGGCTTAAGGCTTCTATACCAAGTCCGCCGGTCCCGGCGAACAGATCGAGAATGTCTATGTCGGTGAGGGAAAATCGACTGGCGAGGATATTGAAAACAGACTCTCTGACTCGGTCGGCAGTGGGCCGGACCTTGTGTCCCTTGGGCACCACCAGGGTGAGCCCACCTGCCGAGCCGGAGATGACCCGCATTTAGACGCTAAGAATATGAACGGCCAGAGCGGCCGCTTCACCGCGGACCATGCCACCGCCATTCTCGGTCAGTCCAACTTTGGCGCCTTCGACCTGGCGTTTTTCGGCTTCACCGCGGAGTTGCCAGAAAATCTCAGCGATCTGTGCCGTACCGGTAGCTCCAACCGGATGGCCCTTGGCCAGCAGACCGCCGCTCGGATTCACCGGAATTTTCCCGCCAAGCGCCGTCGCCCCTTCGTCAATCAGGCGGCCACCCTCACCCTGCTGGCAGAGGCCGAGCTCTTCGTAAATGATGAGTTCGGCCGGTGCGGAGGCGTCGTGGACTTCGGCCACATCCAGGTCTTCAGGACCGATGCCGGCCACTTCGTAGGCCTTTTTCGCCATGCGTTCCGTCACGCCGGGGTCCCCAGACTGGTGGTCCTGGCCCGAGCCCAACACCGAAGCTTTGACATAGACCGGTTTGGTGGTGAATTCTTTTGCTTTTTCTGCGCTGGTGAGCACCAGGGCAGCGGCACCGTCACCAATAGGGGAACACATCATCCGCGTCAGCGGGTCGGCGATCATGGGCGAGGCGAGCACGTCTTCCATGCTGCGCGGAGTCTGGAACTGGGCGTGGGGGTTCAGGCTGCCGTTGGTGTGGTTCTTGGCGGCAATCTGGGCATAGTGCTCTTTGGTCGTGCCGTATTTCCGCATATGGCTGCGGGCAAACTCGGCGTAAAAGTCCATGAACATGCTGCGCGACTTGCCAGCCCCAGCCCCCTCGCCTTTCTCATGGGTGGCCTTTTTCATATCCGCCAAAGTTTTTTGCATCAGCTCGACATCAATGGCACTGCCAATGGCGGCAAACGATTTCTTCTTGTCCTCGTGGTATAGCTTTTCCATACCTAAGGCGAGCACGACATCGTACATACCGGACGCGACGTACAACCAGGCGAGGTGGAACGCAGTAGCCGCGCTGGCGCAGGCGTTTTCGGTGTTAATAACCGGAATGCCGCCAATCCCCATTTCGCGCAGGACCACCTGCCCGCGAATGCACTCCTGACCGGTAATCAGGCCGGCCATGGCGTTCCCGACCGCGACCGCCTCCAGTGCACCGGCTTCAATCCCGGCAGATTTGAGGGCTGCCTCAATAGCTTCGCGGGACAACTCCTTCATGCCTTTATCCAGATGCTTGGCAAAACGGGTCATACCCGCGCCAACCATGGCAACCTCTCTCATGTGGCTCCTCCTTCTTCTTTCTGTGATGAGCGGCCCAACTATATCCGCATTCCCTCTTGTTCTGCAAGGCGAATTTCTTCAGGATAGCGCGTGTGAATTTTGTTCTGGTTCCTATTAAAGCCCTATCCCAAGGCAAGAGCCGCCTGTCCGCGCTCTTGTCCGATGTTCAGCGGTATAGCCTGTCTCAGGCCATGTTGCGCGACGTGCTGACGCAACTGCGCCGGGCGGCAACAGTGGACCGCTTTGGAGTCGTGACCTCGGATCAGGCCCTGCTGGACCTTGCGCGCGGTTTAGGCGCGGACGCCATTGACGAGGGCCGTCCACGGGGACTGAACGGGGCCGTCGCGGTTGGTGAAGAGTTTTGTCTGCAACAGGGCGGCACAACGCTGCTCGTCCTGCTATCAGACCTACCGTTGGTCACCTCCGAAGACGTTGACCTGCTCTTGTGTGAGGCAACGGATGAGCCCGAAGTGCTATTAGTGACGTGTAAAGAGGGCGAGGGCACCAATGCACTTTTGCGCACCCCGCCGCTCGTTATCCCCACCTGCTTTGGCGGTCCAAGCCTCGGCGCCCACCAAGCACGGGCTCGGCAGGAGAATATCGCCTGCCGGGTGATTGAGGCTCCACGGATTGCGTTTGATATTGACTCGGTTGAAGATCTGACGCTTTTTGCCTCAGAGCCAACGGCAACGCATACCTATCAGGCGTTACAGGATTTAGATGTTCTGCCTGCCCTCGGGGTTGATTCAGCGGAGTGATACGCCGACAAGAGAAGCCCCTGGTGCCTTTCACGCGCCTACTGTGATCTATGGGAAAGCCACAGGTCATTGTGATTACCGGCCCAACAGCCACGGGTAAAACCGCGCTCGCGCTCACCCTGGCCCAACGCTATAACGCGGAGATTATCAGTGCAGATTCACGCCAGGTGTATCGCCACCTAGATATTGGGACGGCAAAGCCAACCGCAGCAGAGCAAGCCCTGGTGCCGCATCATGTGATTGATGTGGTCAATCCAGATGAGCATTTCGATGTGGCCCGCTTTCGGACGCTGGCGCACGAGGCGATTACCACGCTGGCCGACCGTGGCAAGCGCGTTTTTGTGGTGGGTGGAACCGGCCTCTATATTCGGGCCTTGACCCGAGGGCTCTTTGTTGGACCGCAGGCCGATCCCGCGCTGCGCAAAAGTCTGACCGCTCAGGAGCAAGAGCACGGCCCTGGTTTTCTGCACAACTGGCTATGCCAGGTTGATGCGAGCATGGCTCGTCGGCTCCATCCAAACGACCGAATTCGGCTGATTCGGGCCTTGGAAGTCTGGCTGTTGAGTGGGAAGCCGATGAGCGCCTGGCAGCGGGAGCATGGCTTCCGCGAGCGACCGTTTTCGACGCTACTCATGTCTCTGGTCCTGGAACGGGAGGTCCTGGCCCGGCGTATTCAACAGCGTTGCCAGCAGATGATTCGTGCTGGCCTTGTTGACGAGGTCCGCCGGGTCTGGGATATGGGGTTTGGTGAGCAGCTTCCCGTATTCCGCACCATCGGCTATGCTCAGATTGTGGACCTCTTACATGGACGGTCCAGCCTGGAGAAGGCAGTCGCCCGTATGTCTGCGGCAACCCGGCGACTGGCCAAACGGCAACTGACTTGGTTGCGAGCAGAACCCGGGGTGCAATGGTATACACCAGTACAAGAGCAAGCCATCGACCGTGTAGTGCAGCACTTCTTTGAAGGGGCAGGAACAACGTAAAGAGGCAGCCGACAGAGACCGGTCGGGACGCTCTAGTCCCAACGTTTCACACCTGCTGTTATTGAAGGAGCAATCGTGCAGACAACCTATCTCGATTTTGAGCACCCGCTGGAGGAGTTGGACAAGCGGGTGTCTGCCCTCAGCCAGTTGGAAAACCGGTCAGCACAGCAACAGACTGAACTCACTGCGATGGAAGAACAGCTCCAACAGTGCGAGGCTGAGGTGTTCACCGCTCTCTCACCGTGGCAACGGGTGCAACTCTCACGACACCCGGACCGGCCCTATACGCTCGATTATATTGAGGCGTTATGCTCCGAATTCGTGGAACTGCACGGCGACCGTGTCTTTGGTGATGATCCGGCGATTATCGGTGGTTTGGCGCGTTTTCGGGGTACGCCAGTGGTGGTGGTTGGCCATCAGCGCGGGAAGACGGTGGCCGAAAAAGTACACCGGAATTTTGGTATGCCCCGGCCCGAGGGCTATCGAAAGGCGCTCCGTCTCTTTCATCTCGCCGAGCGGTTCCAGCGGCCCGTGCTGAGCTTTGTTGATACCCAAGGAGCCTATCCCGGAGTTGGTGCTGAGGAGCGCGGCCAAGCCGAAGCCATTGCCAGGAATATCCAAGAAATGGCGGGCCTCAAGACTCCCATCATTGTCACGGTGATTGGAGAAGGAGGAAGCGGCGGCGCGCTGGCCCTTGGGGTTGGCGACCGGCTGCTGATGCAGGAGAACGCCTGCTATTCGGTCATTACCCCGGAAGGCTGTGCGGCCATTCTCTTTGGAGAACGCACGCCGGAACGTTCGGCCTGGGCCGCCGAGGCGCTGAAGGTCACGGCGCCGCACCTGCTCGATCTCGGCGTGATTGATGAGATGATTGCCGAGCCGTCAGGGGGAGCCCATAGGCATACCCAGGCAGCAATCAGCGATGTTGGAGCCACCATTGATCGGCATCTGCAAGCGGTGAGCGACTTGTCCGTCGCCGAGCTTATGGACCAACGCTACACGAAATTCCGTCGGATGGGAGAGGTCGGTATTGTCGATACGGCAGAGGAGCCAGCGACCGGAATCAATTAGAGTATCGTAACGTGCCGAACCGCAGATATCCCGCCTGGAGAGAGACCCGAGGGGGCCAGGGGGAAACTTCCCCCTCACAGACAACTGCATAGACTGGCTCAGCAAATCGTAGTACAAAGCGCCGTGTGGCGCATAAACGTTCTTCCTCTTCGCAGCCGGCATTAGCGACATTCAGAGAAAAGATCGATCAGATCGATGCCCAAATCCTCAGGCTGTTGAATCGCCGCGCCCGTCTGGCTCAACAGATTGGAGATACGAAAGGGAAGACTAGCGCGGTCTATATACCGGACCGGGAACGAGTCATTCTCGCCCGTCTGGATGAGCTGAACACCGGGCCGCTGCCGGACGAATCCATTCATACCATTTACCACGAGATTATTTCCGCCTCACGCGCGCTCGAAATGTCTTTGCGAGTTGCCTATCTCGGACCAGAGGCGAGCTATGCGCATATGGCTAGCAAAGAGCAGTTTGGCTCGAAGGCCGAGTTTGTCCCGGTAGAGACGATTCCCCAGATTTTCTCGACAGTGGAAAACGGGCAGGTCGACTACGGGGTCGTGCCGGTCGAGAACTCGAGTCAAGGCTCGGTCGCTCTCACCCTCGATCTTTTTATTGAAACGAATCTGCATATTATTGCCGAGCGGTCATTGGCCATTCGGCACTGTTTGCTCAGCCGGTCCACAAAGCGGGAGCGCATTCAGCGGGTCCTGGCCCATCCGCAGTCTCTGGCCCAGTGTCAGCACTGGCTGGCCACGCATCTGCCAGGTGTGCCCACGGAGGCGGCGTCGAGCAATTCTCGCGCGGCTGAACTGGTACGGCGGGACTCGCGGGCCGCAGCGATTGCCGGACGCTTGGCCGCGGAGCGCTATCGGCTTAATATCATCGATGCGGATATTCAGGACCAGGCGGCGAACTACACTCGTTTCGCCATTCTGAGCCGGACGTGGCAACCGGGGACGCCAACCGGGGATGACAAAACATCCCTGGTGCTGTCGGTCCGGGATGAGCCGGGGATACTGTATCAAGTGCTGAGGCCGTTTGCCGCACACAGCATGAGCCTACTGCGGATTGAGTCCCGGCCTCTCAAAGGGCGGCCCTGGGAATACGTCTTTTTTATCGATGTCGAAGGGCATGTAGGCGACCAGGCTCTCGCTGACGCTCTGCGTGAGATCGAACCCTGCTGCATGTCGGTCAAAGTGCTGGGTTCGTATACCTCCTTCGGGTCAGCGACCGGGTCGGCGCGGCAAAAACGGTGAACGCGTATGGATATTCGAAAGTATGTGCCGGATTGGGTCTTGAGCCTCACCCCGTATCAGCCGGGCAAGCCGATTGAAGAGGTGGAGCGGGAATACGGGATCAGCAACTCGGTGAAAATCGCCTCAAACGAGAATCCCCTTGGCCCGTCTCCAAAGGCGCTTGAGGCGATTCGGGCGGCCCTGCCCCAGCTCAATCTGTATCCTGACGGCGATGCCTTTTATCTCAAGCAACGCCTGGCTGAGAAATTTGAGCTGGACCGGTCACGAATTATCATCGGTAACGGCTCGAACGAACTGATCGAGATGATCGTGCGGACCTTTTTGCGCGTGGGCGAATCGATTGTCGCCGCTGAGCATGCCTTTGCTATTTATCATCTATGCGTGCACGCGGCCGGTGGCCGCACAATTACTGCCCCGCACACCGGCTTTGCCTTTGATCTGGACGCCATGGCGCGAGCAGTTGAAGCGGACACACGCATTATTTTTTTGGATAATCCCAATAATCCCACCGGCACGATCTACACCAGGACGGACTGGGAGGCATTTCTGGAGAGAGTGCCGCCAAGCGTGGTGATTGTGGTCGACGAAGCGTATTTTGAATTTGTCGACGACCCGGACTACCCCGACTCACTCGACTACCATTCGGAGGAGCGGGTGCTCATCACCTTGCGCACCTTTTCCAAGATCTGCGGCCTAGCCGGCGTTCGCATTGGCTATGGTATTTCCTCACCGGAAGTGATTGATGCCCTCAACCGCATCCGTCAGCCCTTTAATGTGAATACGCTCGCACAGGTGGGATCGTTAGCCGCGCTTGACGATACCGAGCACATCAGCCGCACCCAGGACAATAATCGTCAAGGGCTAGCCTATCTGCGCCAAGAGTTGGACCGTCTGGGTATCGAATACGCTCCAAGTTGGGGGAATTTCCTCCTGGTCAAAGTTGGCCCCGGCGTTTCGCAACAGCTTTTGCCCCAGGGTATTATCATTCGGCCGATGGAAGGCTATGGCTATCCAGGCTATGCCCGCGTGAGTGTGGGATTGGCTGAGGAAAACGAACGCTTTATTGCGGCCATGGAGAAGCTGCAAGCGCAAGCATAGCCTGCACCTCATACAGTATGTCACCACTATTTCATCGTCTGCTTATCGTCGGGGTTGGTCTGATCGGTGGCTCACTCGGCCTGGCGGCCAAAGCGCGGGGGCTAGTTGAGCAAGTGGTTGGCTTTGGTCGGACTGAAGCCAATCTGAAAATTGCGCTCGACCGTGGCCTGATTGATGCCTATACCTTCGATCCGGCCGAGGCGGCCCAGGGAACCGACTGCGTTCTGCTTGCCGTTCCCGTCCAGGCGACTGGCCCGGCCATGCAGCAGTTTCTGCCCTATCTCTCGCCAGGCTGTATTGTAACGGATGCGGGCAGTGTTAAAGCGCCGGTCGTTTCCACACTCGAATCCCTTGTCCCCGACTCGCTGCCGTGTGTGGCCGCCCATCCTATCGCCGGGACTGAGCATGCCGGGGCCGGAGCGGCCTTTGAAACCCTCTTTGAGGGACGCTTATGTGTCCTGACGCCGACCGACAAGACCAATGCCGACGCCCTGGCGCGGGTCCGGGCCTTATGGGAAGGTGTTGGTATGCGCGTCGAAGAAATGGACCCTGCGATCCACGACCGCATCCTC
This sequence comes from uncultured Binatia bacterium (SeqCode), assembly GCA_965243855.1. GTDB lineage: Bacteria > Desulfobacterota > Binatia > Bin18 > Bin18 > Bin18. Next base: position 3,516,627 of record CBDEWE010000003.1, read on the forward strand.
GCCCAGGTCAGCCATCTGCCTCATCTTATTGCGTTTAGTGTGATGAACGGTCTCCTCCAGGCGTTTTCGCCCTCAAGAGGAAACGTGTCCTCCACTAGACAGGCGAGGCTGAACACGTCTCCTCTTGCAACCCGACCGCAGTCGGAGCAGGTCGATCCGCTTGTATATGCCGGTAGTGCTTTTGCGGATCTGACTCGGGTGGCCGCCAGTCCCGTCGAAATGTGGCGCGATATCTGTCTTGAGAATCGCGACGCCTTGCTCGCCGCGATTTCCGGTTTTGAGGCCGCGCTGACGCAGATGAAAGCCGCCGTGGCTGAGGGGGACGGACAAGCGCTCTCGGCGGACATTACGCGAGCCCGCCAGGAGCGTCAGCGCCTGACTCGTTTGCGTGAAAAAGAGTAAACATGTTCTCCACTAGACACGAGATGCTGGACACGTTTACTCTTTTTGGGACATGACACCATCGGTGACGATCCCTCCCGCTCCTCACGGTATACGGGGCGAAATCCGCCTGCCGGGCGATAAATCCATCAGTCACCGGGCCGTCCTGTTTGCGGCCCTGGCCACGGGAGAGAGCTGTATCCGGGGCTGTTCGCTGGGTGAGGATAATCTGCGGACGATTCAGGCAGTCCAATTGTTTGGAGTCGATATCGTCCGACACGATACAACGGTGATCGTGAGAAGCTGCGGCTGGGATGCTTTCCATCCCCCAAGCGATGCGGACGCTACCATCGACTGTGGGAATTCCGGCACCACGATGCGCCTACTGTCCGGTATCCTGGCCGGGTGTTCTTTTGCCTCCCGCCTGGATGGTGATACCTCGCTACGACGGCGCCCCATGGGGCGGGTGATCGAGCCGCTACGGCTGATGGGCGCCACGATTCAAAGTGAGGGCGAACAGCACTGCGCGCCGTTACGGATTACAGGACAGAGTGGACGCCTCACCGGTATTACGTATACGAGTTCCGTAGCAAGCGCACAGGTCAAATCCGCCATCCTCTTAGCTGGTCTGCACGCCAGCGGGCGGACGACGGTCAGAGAGCCTGAACGTTCCCGCGATCATACGGAGCGCCTGTTACCCGCATTTGGGGGACAGCTTGCGGTGCAGGGACGAACGGTTTCCGTTGACGGCGGAATACCTCTGCACGCCCAGGATGTGGATGTCCCTGGTGATCTCTCTTCCGCGGCCTTTTTCATCGCGGCAGCCCTCCTGCTGCCCCACTCGGAGTTGCGTATTCGTCAGATTGGGCTTAATCCCACCCGGACGGGGATAGTAGATATCTTTCGCGCAATGGGGGCCCAGATCGAGACACACAATACGCACGACGTCTGCGGAGAGCCTGTCGGAGACCTAGTGGTCCGCTCAAGCTCCTTGCGGGGGATAGAAATTGACGGTGAGCTGATTGTCCGCGCCATTGATGAACTGCCTATGCTTGCCGTGGCTATGGCGTTTGCCCACGGCACGTCTGTCATTCGTGGAGCCGCAGAACTGCGCGTCAAAGAGAGTGACCGCATTCACGCCCTGGCCGTCGCCCTGGCTGCCCTCGGCGTGACGGTTGAAGAACTGCCGGATGGGCTGGTGATCGCTGGGCAAGGCCGTGTGCGAGGCGGAACGGTCCACAGTCAGGGGGATCACCGCGTTGCAATGGCGTTGAGCGTGGCCGGACTCGGTTCGGACGAGGGCGTTGTTGTCCAGGAACCGGAGTGCATTGCCATTTCCTTTCCCGGATATTACCGCCTAGTCCAAGAGGTGACCGGAGCCCGGCTGGGGACAGGCTGATGGCGGAGACAAAGAAGGGCCTGATCATCGCCATCGACGGCCCGGCTGGTGCAGGCAAGAGTACGGTCAGCCGCCTTTTGGCCGAACGGCTCGGCTATCGCTATATTGATACCGGGGCTCTCTATCGGACTATTGGTTTGCTCGCTTGGGAACAGGGTGTGAGTCCGGACGATGGCGAGCGTCTCGCGGCCTTGTGTAACGCGGCAGATATTACACTCTCAGAAACGCGGGTGCTCTTGGGCAATCGGGATATTACGGAGGATATTCGTCGCCCGGAAATGAGCCAGATGGCCTCACAAGTCTCGGCTCAGCCTCAGGTCCGCCGCGCCCTCCTCGGGCTGCAACGTCGGCTCGGAAGGACCGGCGCGGCTATTCTTGAGGGACGCGATATCGGGACGGTTGTTTTTCCAGATGCGGATATCAAAATATTTCTTGACGCCTCGATCGAAGAACGAGGACGACGGCGTCACGCCGAGCTACAACAACGGGGAGAGGCCAACGTTTCGCTTGCGCAGACCCTGCGAGAGATGGCGGAACGAGACCGACGTGACAGCGAACGCGCCCATGCTCCACTCCGACCCGCGGTTGATGCCGTACGCATCGATACCACCACCTTGACCCAAGCGGACGTAGTTGACAGCATGGTCGAATTAGTCCATGCCCATGCAAGTATTGAAAGCAAAAAGGAAAAGCCGGGTTCGTAGCTCTTGCAACCTCGCCACGAGGAGAGTATGCAAAGGCGATGTACGGGAGCTTCGTAGGGGGTAAACCATAACATGGAACATAACGAACAGCATAACGCTGAAGAAACGACGCCAACGCAGAGCGAGACCACCACCCAAGAGCAGCCCCAGGCAGGGAACGTCGACACTGAGAGCCAGGCAGCAAACGATAGCCCGTCGGCAGAGACGGCGGGCACCGGCAGTGAGACTGCGCCCACGGCACCAGCCCAGCCGGGCAAGAGTGTTGGGGAAGACTTCGGTCAGATGTTTGAAGAAAGCATGCGCTCGGTTCAACCGGGGGAGATCGTCCGTGGCCGGGTGGTAAACATCGGACCAGAATTTGTCACGATTGATATTGGCTATAAATCGGAAGGACATATTCCGCTGGCTGAATTTCGCCAGCGTGACGGGCAACTCACGGTCAGTGAGGGAGATGAAATAGAGGTTTATTTTGACTCGGCTGACTCTGAGCAAGAGGGGATTGTTTTATCCCGAGCGAAAGCAGAGCAATTCCGTATTTGGCGAGACATTGAGGAGGCGTTCAACAACCATACGCCCGTGAACGGTTCCATTGTTGGCAAGGTGAAAGGCGGACTGCGCGTCGATATTGGTGTGGCCGCGTTTTTACCGGGCTCTCATGTTGACATTCGCCCCATCCGCGACCTGGATCAATTCCTGGGGAAAACAGGTAAATTTGCGATTCTCAAATACAATCGGGCGCGCTCCAATGTGGTCGTATCACGCCGGGCAGTGCTGGAGCAGGAACGCGCCGCACTGCGGGAAGAGACGCTGAAGGTGCTCGATGAAGGGGTCATCCTTGAGGGCACCGTCAAAAATATTACGGATTACGGGGCCTTTGTTGATCTGGGAGGGCTGGATGGCCTCCTGCACATCACCGATATGTCCTGGGGACGGATCGGTCACCCGTCCGAGATGATTAAAGCCGGGGAGACGATTAAGGTCGTCGTACTCAAGTTTGACGCGGAAAAGGAGCGCGTGTCACTGGGCTTGAAACAACTCGTTCCTGACCCGTGGGGGTCGGTCGCAGAACGCTACCTGCCCGGCAGTCGGGTACAGGGAAAGGTCGTGAGCCTAGCCGATTACGGGGCTTTTGTAGAACTGGAGCAGGGAGTGGAAGGCCTGTTGCACGTCTCCGAAATGTCCTGGACAAAGCGGATTTCTCATCCTTCTAAACTGCTCTCCGTTGGCGATCAGGTCGAAATCGTGGTTCTCGACCTTGACCCCGCTCACCGTCGTATATCCTTAGGGCTCAAGCAGGTCTCGCCAAACCCGTGGGAGACGGTGCGGGCAACCCACCCGGTGGGCAGCCGCATCCACGGTAGAGTCAAAAGTATTACTGATTTTGGTGTCTTTATCGAGGTCGAGGAAGGGATTGACGGCTTGGCGCATATCTCGGACCTGCATTGGACCCGGAAGATTAAGCACCCCTCGGAGCTGTTTAAAAAAGGCGATGAGGTTGACGCCGTTATTCTCGGTATTGATGTGGAAAACGAGCGTATTTCGCTCGGGATTAAACAATCGGCCGCCGATCCCTGGGTTACCCTGCAACAAGAACATCCGGTGGGGAGTCGGATTAACGGCAAAGTCACGAGTGTGACCGACTTCGGTGTCTTTGTCGAAGTGGCTGACGGTATTGAAGGGTTGATTCACATTTCTCAGCTCTCAACGGAGCGAGTCGAGAAGCCCTCAGCGCTGTTTGAGGTCGGCAATCTGGTTGAGGCCGAGGTGATCCATATCGATCCCCGTGAACACAAAATGGGACTGAGCGTGAAGGCCTTACGCCGCAGTGAAGAGCGAGAGGAAATGGAGGCCTACCTTCAGCGCGAACGAGAAGGAGCGCGGTTCTCCTTTGAGGACATCTTGGGAGAAGAGTTGCGTCTGGACCGGGATGACGGAGATCCACAGAAATCATAAGGCTTGCTGATGGGGGATGGCAGCGTGACCAAAAGAGACCTGATCGAGGAAGTCGCCCAGCGCTATCCTCGTTTTTCACGACGGGATGCCGAGGTCATGGTCAATACAGTATTCGATAGTATGACCGAGGCCCTGGCAAGGACGGAACGGATTGAAATCCGCGGATTCGGCAGTTTTATTGTCAAACAGCGCCCGGCGCGGGAAGGCCGGAACCCGAGAACTGGGGAGGTCGTCGCGGTGGCGGCCAAAAAAGTGCCGCTCTTTAAGGTCGGGAAAGAGCTACGCCTGCGCGTTGACGGTCAGCCTCTTACGGCAGCCGAAACCGAGACGGGGACCAAGACTGGTGCAGATGACGCGGGCGGATGAGATTGAGGTGCGTGACGCATCCGACCGGGGTCGATCTTTCCTACCCGGCCAAGCCCTATTCCAGATAGCGCCGCTCGACACACAGCAGATAGGAATATTCTGAATAAAGGCAGGCAGGATTGTGCAACAAACGACTCCAATTGAAACGCTCCGTCGTGAAGTCCAGACGGTTGGTGATCTCAAGAAAATAGACTATCAGGTTCTCCCCGTACGGGAAGAGATGCGGGCGAATCTGATCCGTATGCTCGCCGCCGGGGAACAATTGCTCCCCGGCATTATTGGCTATGACGAGACCGTCATTCCGGAGATCGAAAATGCGGTGCTGGCCGGGCATCATATCGTTTTTCTGGGCGAGCGCGGGCAGGCGAAATCGCGGGTGATCCGTGGCTTGACCGCCCTGCTGGACGACTATGTGCCGACCATCCGTGATAGTGAAATTCCAGAGAATCCGCTGGCGCCCATCTCTCCGCAGGCATGTCGTCTGGCCGCGGAACGCGGAGAGGCGCTTGAAATCCGCTGGCTGCCGCGCGACGAGCGCTATGCCGAGAAGCTGGCCACGCCCGATGTGTCCGTTGCCGATCTCATCGGTGAGGTGGACCCGATTAAAGTTGCTGAAGGGCGCTATCTGGCCGACGAGGAGACCATCCACTACGGGTTAATCCCCCGGACGAACCGCGGTATCTTCGCGGTCAACGAATTGCCCGACCTGACCGAGAAAGTCCAGGTTGGTCTGTTCAATCTGATGGAAGAACAGGACTTTCAGGTCAAAGGCTTCAAGGTCCGACTACCGCTCGATATCATTATTGTGGCGAGTGCGAACCCTGAGGACTATACGAGCCGAGGTCGCATTATCACGCCCCTGAAAGATCGTTTTGATGTGCAGATTCGCACCCACTATCCACGCTCGATTGAGGAAGAAATCTCCATTATGGAGCAGGAAGCGGTCCAGTTTGATCACGACGGCCTGGTGTTCCATACTCCTCCGTTCATAAAGGAGATCTGCGCCCAGCTCACCATGGAAGCCCGAGATTCCAATGAAATCAATCAGTCGTCCGGGGTGAGCGTCCGCATGACGATTAACAATTTTGAAAGTGTGATCAGCAATGCGGAGAAGCGGGCCGTGCGCCTCGGCGAGAGCGAAGTTGTGCCGCGCATCAGCGACCTGTACGCGCTCTACCCCTCGACTGCGGGCAAGATCGAGCTGGAATACATGGGCGAAGAGCAGAAAGATGGAGACCTCATTGAGCGTCTGGTCAATCGGGCCGTTCAGAAAGTCTTCGACAAATACATGCGAGTCGAAAGTTTACAGCCGGTCATCGACTATTTCGCGAACGGCGGGGGCGTTGAAATTTCGGATATGATGCCGTCTCAACAATACGCGGAGGGCATTCAAAACATTCAAGGACTGCAGGAGAGTTTGGCGGCATTAGGAGTTGATGGCCAGCCGAGCTTCATCTCCACGGCAACCGAATTCATCCTGGAAGGCCTGCATCTGCATCAGAAGCTCAACAAAGAGCGCCAGGGCGGCCGCCAGACCTATCGCGCCTAGCCGCTGTCTCCGGCGAGGTGCCGACCCGTGAGAAAGCGCACCCGTGGTGCTGACCGAAGCCGACACCTGCCGCACCTTCGTTGTGCCCAAACTCCAGGCCGCCGGCTGGGACACGCCACCGCACGCCATTAACGAGCAGCGCACCTTTACCGACGGACGCATTTACTTCGCCGGACGCACGGCCCGCTGCGGGCGGCAGAAACGCGCCGATGAAATATGAGTAGCAACTATTACGAGTACAAGTGGCTGTTGGCCAAGGCGGCCCAGCTTTACAAAAAGCATGAGGCTGGACGCCAGGAACCTTTCAACGTCTTCTCCGTTCTTCACAAAGAAACCGACGAGGTGAATCTCCACTCCCGGTTTCTTCATGCACTGCTGAACTACCGGAAGCCGGGGAATGAGGCCAGAGAAAACCTGGAAGACTTCTTACAGAGTGTTGCCGAGAAAGACTTTACACAGAGCGGCGTAAGGGTTGAGCGAGAACGCGACTACATTGACATCCTGATTACCAACGCTGACAAACAGGCGGTCGTGATCGAGAACAAAATCTGGGCAAGGGATCAGCCCAAGCAATTGCAGGGGTATTACGAAAAATTGGTAGAAAAGGGATACGGTGACATATATCTACTATACCTGACGCTTCATGGTCACGATCCCTCCGAGGATAGTGCCGGCAATCTCGACTACACACTCATTTCCTACAAGGATGATCTCTAGCCTTGGTTAGAGCGTTGTCAGCAACGTGCCTACGACGAGCCTGAGTTGCGGGAGTCGGTCGCGCAATACCGCCAGCTCGTTCGGAAGCTGACGGGCACGGACTACACGGGGGTGTATATGGAAGCCTTGAAGAAGCTTTGTTTAGAAGACAACAACCTCGTTCTCGTCCGTGATTTACAGGACGCCATGACTGGTGCGAGAATTTCGTTACTAAAACAACTATGGGACGAGATTGGGGAAGCGCTAGGTGAAATCCAAGACCTTCCCGCTAAGGATGAAAAATTATCGGATATCTCCGAGGAGAGGATTGAACACTTCGTCACAGCCAAAAAAGATTACAAATGGAAGACTGGTCTATACTATGGCGACGAAACCAAAGAAACTCGACTTGGCGTTGAGGTTGGAGACCACATATTCTTTGGCGTTAGATGTCACCGGAAGGACCATGGAGACAAGTACGATGAACTCAAGGAAAAGTTAAAGAAGGAAATCGGTGACGGGAAATCAGACGAGCAGTGGCCTTGGTATCAGTGGGCCGATGGAGACCTAAATCTTAAGGATCCCAAACGGAAGCACATCGAGTTGCTATCGAACAAAGAGTCCAGGCAGAAATTCGCAAAAGGAATCGCCCAAGGCTTGAAGCAGGTTTGGGAGGCCCTTCAAGAAATATGAATTCCGTGGCTAATACGCCCAAGCCTCCGAACTTCACCCGCCGCGCAAGAGGAACGTATAGCCCTCGGTTTACAGAACTGAGAGGACGGTGAAGCGTCCTGAAGTTCAGGACGCCAAGGCACTGGGCAACGGCTTGAGGGTTCTTGGCAGCTACCCGCAGCAAAGCGCGGGCTGAGGTTAATCGCTGGCAGAGACAAGTTCAACAAGTTGGGGTACTACGGGAAAGTACGGGGAGAGATATGGAGGCGTTGCTGCCGGCGATGTTGCATGGGGTGTCTAGTGGGGAAAGTTTTTCTACTTTTGTATAATCAGTTCTCTCACAACGACCCAGGAGCTAATCGAGGAGTATATACAAATGTTCACAATAGCTCTCATGACAAAGCATCAATTTTGCATTTCACCATTATAGCCGGGGGCTAACTCTAAATCTGCTACTTTAGCGACATCCGCCACATTCGCTAAAACACACTGATATGCCTTCCCCTTTAGGTTCGCGTCTGGGGAACAGTCTACGTTCCAAAGCTGAAGAAAATATCCAGCCATAGCCGCACGAATCCTCACACTATGCGTATCAGTACCCATACTAAAAGCCTGGACATCCGCCAGATTGTGTGGATGTACTTTTATCCTTAAGTCAATAAACGAATGCCATTGTTTGTCATTCTTCGGATGTTCGTGCTCTTGTATCGTATCACCCTCAATTGGGTTCACCTCCAAAATTCTTCTGAAAACAAAATCGGCATATCGTTCTCGTTTTCTATCGTATGCGCGTAAATGCCACCGCAGTTGATTATCAGCAAAAGCAACGGGGATAATTTGCCGCGAGCTTCTCCCACTAGAAGCAGAGGCATAAGTGATAGTCAGTGATTGCGTTCTCTGAATGGCTCTTGATATTAGAGCTATTCTTTCAATCACATCGTTGTCAGCCGGCTTGTGTAACTGAGGCATGGTGTACACTGGGATACGTTCCATCAATACGCGAACGTTGAAAACCGGCCTGAAAGATTTCCCAATCTCATAGCGTTTGAGGCGGACGTTATAGCTGAGGTTTTCGGGAGCCATTTGGCTATACTTCGACAGTATATTGGTAGCGGAGGCCGCAGATATCCCGAATCTGTTCATAATTTCATCACGGCTAACGGTGCCGCTGAAATAGGCAAGGAGTTCGACGAACTCTAGTCTTTCTTTTTGTGCGACAGGTAGTTTTTTTTGGCGCTCTTTCAATTTCCTTCTCTCTATTTCCCTCTCTCGATATCTTCCAAGGACATCATGTCAATCTCCTTGGATTTCAGCACATATGCTCTAAATTTCTTTTTGTATTCCAGAAACTTGCCGTTTGGTATTTGTTCTGTATTACCCATACAACCGTTATATTTCTCTTGCATGTTTTGCATCTTTTCATCCGCCATATCACTTGCATACTGATGAAGGCGTTTCTCAAGGAAGTCTGCCTCTCTAATCCAATCTCCCCAAATTGCTACTGATGACTCGTGCCGTGCTGCTTTGTGCGTCCACTTAAATATAGTATGATCTAGTGCCTGCACTAATGTTATGACAAGAGGTAGGATGAAAATAAGCGATAATACCAGATCACCCTCTAACACTTTTCGATAATAAAAACCGATAAGCCCCGCCAAAGATACAGACAATAAAACAACCGAAAATTCCTTCAGGTCTCGCCATCTGCTATATTTCGCTTTTAACTCTGAGTGAGCAAATCGACAAAGTTCCGCTTTTCTCCTCAATTTTTTGAGAAGTCCCTGGGCTGATTGGATCTCGTCGTCTTGCATTTTAGTCAATCCGAGGGCTTGGTCTCACAGCCAGCACTGCTTCTTTTAAGATGCCAAATGTCAGCGCTCGGTCTGGAAAGGAGCGAGTGAGCGCTTCTGGGAGAAATCGCAATCGAAAATCCGAGTATGTATAGCCATTATTCCCATAATGCCCTCCTGCTGAAGTGAGGGATGCTAATTCGCTGAGTTCTTCAGGTGTCAAACCTATTCCTTCAAGGTCACGTGTTAATAATTTCAGACACTCTTCTTTATCCGGTCGGGAAAATTCTATGTGTAACGCGGCGCGCCTAACGACAGCTTGATCAATGACATTGGCTCTATTCGTACACAAAAACACAACCGCTCGACCGCCTACTTGGCGAATCTCATCAATTTTCTGTATCAGCGTATTGACGGCAGCCTTTTCTTCCTGGTGCATCTGTTCGGTAGACCGAAGCGAGGCGATGGAATCTGCCTCGTCTATCAGTAGAAAGGACAACCGTTTTTTACCTGCCTGAGTTGTCAGATTTTCAAAGGCATCCTGGATAAGCTGGCTCATTTCTCCATGCAGCCCCTTACCTCTCACTCGGGTGCTCAGCTTCAGGAGAAAGCCCTCTTTGCCCATATCCTTTGTCAACCGGTTTGCGGCACACTCAGCCGTCACAGTCTTTCCCGTCCCAACATCTCCGCTAAAGAGAAAAAGGGGGTATCTTTGCTGGATTACCTTGCATAATGGAATAATTTGTTTGTGGTGTTTCTTACTCCACTCCTCTACGCGGTCAGGCATCAATACTGCCATTAGATGGTTTTTCAGTGCCTCATAGTGACCCTCGAAGCCGACAAGGGTTTCGGCGGTATTTTCTAACTCACGTGATGGGAGTTCTCGTTGGGTGTCAAACGTACTTTGCACCATTGTCTTGCCTTATTTAGTTCACAAATGTGTCGCGCCGTAATCCGTAGCTGTTACTGGAGTAGAGCCTAGCGCCCTCGTTTCGCATTCCAGAGTAATTGGTTGATAAAGATGAGGGGGTCCAAGGCAGTTTCAATCTTCCTGATCTTTCAAGATTTTCTAACTTTTGTTTATTGGAATATGTGACAATCACGCATAAGGTGCCGTTTGGTAAACATGGCCATCTATTCCCTCCCGGCCGTTGGGAATCTGATAATATGTCTTTGTCTACGACATACCGATGGGCTCTTACCAGATTTCCATAAAGGTCATACAATTGTACATGAACGTACTTCAAACACTCTTCTTGGGCCATGAGAGAAACATCATAGGCGGATTTTTGTGCGTGATCTAATTCCATTGCTTGTGTTCTTACAGCAAGCATTTGCAGATCTGCCTGGAAGTTTTCAAAAACTTTACGGATATCTGTTCTGGTATATGTTTGCGTAATGGTGCTCATCCGCGTTACTCCTGATCCTGAATGTTGAAACTTGGCCCAAAGACTTCTTTCCACAAATCTAATGTTTTTCCGGCCTCCCGCACGGCCTGTGCATAGGAAATGGTCTCAAAGCCATTTTCGGCTACTTCTACAACCTCATCCCATTCACCATTAGAGAGTCTGACCGTATTATTCTCATTATTCGTTGGGTCCGCTATCCACGGAGCACTGCCCGTTCGTGGTCCAATAGCGCCTGAGAAATACACTTCGACAGGATTATCGTTACCGAAAAACTCGAAGAAGGCGATAATTGCTTGGTTTATTGAAGAACCAGATATTCTCCCTGTCTCAATCAAACTGGCTACTGCCAATTCAATGGAGAAAGAGGAAAGCTCCAGTTCCTTGTAGTTTCTCCAACTTTTCAGGATGCGAATAATCGAAGTGAAATTAGAACACTTGTCTTTTATTTTGCTTACAAAGTCCAATTGCTTGTCAACGCTGGTTTTGAACTCGCCTGAATTGAGTTTTTTTCGAGGCTGTCTGCCATAGGTCGTATTACCCTTTTCCGGGATGAACGGCACGATATCAACCTCAAGGCCAGAGCCCCTGAATACAACGCCAATAGTTTTTTGACCCTCAGTAAAATCTGATCTTTTCTTGTTAGGATACGCTTCACACAGGACGCTGATGATCTCCTCCCGAAGCTCCTCGGCGTCAAATGAAGTGTCTTCCTTAAGGTCCAGGTAGAACACCATGTCTATATCGAGAGGATAGTCTCCCTTTGGTGCCAGAGCGGTGCTTTTCTTCCACGAACCTGCTCTTTTGACCTTTGTTACTTTAGTGTTCTCCATGCCATTAACGGCTTTGAGAACATTGTCCTTTAAATTGTCAATTTGATTCGCGTAAGACGACTTTTGTTCCTGAGTGAGCTTAATCCTGTTGACGTAGTTGCTTAGCTGTTGGTTTGTGTATTGCATCGGCACACCTCCTCGGTCTCACTAATATCTATAACCATCATAATAATTATGACTATCATAATATATAAACATATAAAGATCAAGCCATAGAACGCACCAAGCAGTAAAGATGTTCTTCTATTGATTAAACTGACTGGTCATGTAATCTAGTCACATGAGAGAAATCAAGGCATCGGAATTCAAAGCGAAATGTTTGGCGATTCTCGACGAGGTCGTACAGACCGGTCAGGCCGTGACCATTACGAAACGTGGCAAGCCGGTTGCTCAGCTCGTTCCGCCTGTTCCCAGACAAAACGGCTATCCGCAGGATGCATTGTTCGGAACCGTGAAAATCCACGGAGACATTGTGGAGCCGGCTCTGGCGGCAGATAGCTGGGAAGCGGAAGCAGGGAAGAACGGGTGAAGGCTCTCCTTGACACCCATATGCTGATTTACTGGCTGGGGGAAGACGAGCGCCTGTCAGCACGGCAGAAAGAAATCCTCGAAAACACCAGTCCTGAGAATCCGCTGTGGGTGTCTGATATCACGCTGTGGGAGATAGCGACCCTATATAACCTCAAACGTCTCTCCTTACCTCTACCTCTGAGGGATTGGCTTGAAGCCGCGACTGCGCCGCCCTTGGTACAACGGGTGGGCATCTCCCCCGCCATTGCTGCGGCAGTGGCCGCCCTTCCACCATCCTTTCACCGTGATCCGGCCGACCGCATCATCATTGCCTCAGCTCAGCTTCTTGGCGCAACATTGCTGACCCACGACGCACGCCTCATCCGATCCGGTCTGGTTCCTACCCTATAGGTGTTTGCGCGCTTGTCATCATGACAGCCTCACGTTCCAATAAGCGGGGCTGCGGGGACTCCGCGTCCTGAAGCTCAGGACGCCAAAGGCTCTGGTAACGGCTTGAGGATTCTTGGAGGCGACCCACAGCAGGGCGCGAGCCGGCCCCTCTGGGCGACACCGGCCTTGCTCCCGGTTCTGGAGTGTCGCCACACTGACGCCAATCATGAGGGCAAACTCTTGTTGAGACTTCTGTAATTGCGTGCGAATCGCTCGTGCGTCTTCAGGTCGAAATTCGGTAGTGTCTCAGTTTGCCATGTGTTCTTCTCCGCGTTCGGTCCGCCCTTCCCTCCCGTCTCAGGGCCTGCGGTGATCGGACAGTCTTACTCCCGCCTGGAGAGCCTCGGCTTGGGGCCAAGCCGGAGCGGGGCCCCCCCTCATAATTTCCTCAGAAATTACTAGGGACAACCGGTGGGGAGCCGTGTTAGGAAGCGGACGGCCTACCGGGCTCACGTCTGTGCTGTGTCCGGAAGCCGAGAGAAGCATGCGACGTTTGTCCTGCTCTGCATGGTTCAACATGAGACACGACCTAAAAATCAGTCTTATCCTGTTCTTGCTGGGGGTGTGGTCTGTCTACTCTCCGCCCGCCACGGCCCAAGACGAGACCCTCACCGGCTGGTTCAGCTTCATCGTCGCCGATTATCCATCTGAGTCCGACCGTGACTCTGAAATCACCTACGGGCTGACCGACGACCTCGGTCAGTATCACGAACTCTTGATCGATATAGAACTCATGCAGCCGTTCGGCGGCCCGATAGCCTTGAACCGTAAGCGGGTGACGGTAGAGGGAGAATGGGAGGAAGTCGGGTCTGACGAAACAGAGAAGTTCTGGGTCTACTCCATCGAGGTGGCCGCGTCCCCATCGACCGCTTCGCAGAGGAGGTCTTTCGCCGCCGACTCGTTTTCGGCCAAGCCTGCCCCGTCCAGGTTAGCGCTCCCAGCCGCAGAGACAAATTCCCACGTGCGAGGTTCCCAGGCATGGGTTACCATCTTATGCCGCTTTGGAGATTCAACTAATGTTACTCCTTATCCCGTCAGCTATTATGAGGGCTTGATGGGGGCCTCTGATTCTGGTCTGGCGCACTATTGGAGAGAGCTTTCTTACGGAAAAATAAATTTGACTGGCAGTAAAGTAGCAGGCTGGTACAACCTACCCCGGCCCCGCTCGTACTACGTGTATGACCGAGACGGAGATGGAGAGGAAGATTTTGATAGCGAAAGACTGGTACAAGATTGTATTGCCGCTGGTGATTCAGATGTGTTCTTCCCGGATTTCTGGGGGATCAATTTAGTCTTTAATCAATATTTAGGAATTGGCGGATTTGCCACCGGTCGGCGGTTGACGAAGGATGGACAAGAGCGGTTCTATGGGATCACGGCTACAATGGCGGGGTATGGGGGGCTTTTTCCTTCTGATACCCGGCCTCATCCTTCTGATATACAGCCTCGGACTATAGCACACGAGATGGGCCACGTATTTGGTTTGCCTCATTCCTCTGGCCCTTATGATAGGACATATGACTCTGAATGGGACGTCATGAGCGGAGTCGCTTGTGTGGTTCTCCCTGATCCTGAGTACGGCTGTGTAGGCGTGCATACCATTGCCTACCATAAAGACCTTCTGGGCTGGATTCCGCCGGCTCGCAAGTATGTCGCCCCTCGCAATAGCACTCGCACGATTACCCTTGAGCGGCTGGCCCAACCGGGTGCTGAGGGCTATCTGATGGCCCAGATTCCCATCGGGGACTCGCCGACCGATTTCTACACGGTCGAAACGCGGCTGTTTGCTGGCTACGACGACGGCATACCGGGTGAAGCGGTGGTCATCCATAAGGTGGATACCATGCGAGGCCGCCCGGCCCAGGTAGTGGACATTGACAACAACGGAGACCCGAATGACGGCGGAGCGATGTGGACGGAAGGTGAGATATTTACCGATATGGAGAACGATGTCCAGGTCTCGATAGACGCAGTCACTGCCACCGGCTATCAAGTTACCATCAGCCGCGAACCGTCTACGTTCATCAGCACCTGCATTGATTTTCTTTCTCCCTCACCTCCCACCTTCGGGCCGGACGGGAGCAACGCCAGCATACAGGTAGAGGCGACGGAAAGTTGTGCATGGTCTGTGACGAGTAATAACGAGTGGATTCGCGTTACTTCCAGTAACAGTGGTAGTGGCTCTGGAAGCGTCAGCTACTCAGTTGCAGCGAACACTAAGCGCACTGCCCGAACCGGCACGCTCGCCATCGATGGGTGGCTCTTCACAGTGACTCAGGCAGGCCTCGATTACACCCCCGTGTTTGAAGAGGACATGGAGAACGGAAAAGTGACCTGGGCTGGGGAATCTCCATGGACTCATATCACGACTGTCGCCCGGAGCGGGGTGTATGCCTGGACAGACAGTCCAGGGGGCAGTTATCAGAATAACGAGCGAATTTCGATTGGATTTACGGCGGATCTCACTGGGGTCGCTTCAGCGACCCTGACCTTCTGGCATCGGTTCGACTTCGCCAGTGGCGACAGTGGCAGCGTGTCGGTGTCCTCACGGCAAACGGAGACTTCCTGGAGGGGTAAACGTATACGATCCTTCACCGGTACGCAGACCGCTTGGCAGCATGAATCAATAGACTTAAGTCGTTTCGCTGGAAATACTATAAATATCAGCTTCAACTTTCAGTCCGACGCCATGCATACCGCTGACGGTTGGTATATCGACGACGTAGCGGTCTTCTCGTCAGATTTCGACACACCCCAACCAATCCAAGCCCTATTGGAAAATCCTTCGCCTGAGTCATCGCAGAGCGGAGTCGCCGCCATCTCGGGCTGGGCGTGCGAAGCCCAGAACATCGTCATCGAACTCAACGGCGTGCCCTACCGGGCGGGCTACCCCACGACGAGGCCGGATACCCTGGGGCGCTGTGGCGATACCGATAACGGCTTCAGCCTGCTGTGGAACTGGAACAACCTGGGAGCGGGCACGCATACAGTACAGGCCCTGATTGACGGGGTCGAGTTTGCCAACACGACCGTGCGCGTGACCACCTTTGGGGAAGACCCCTTCCCGCGGGGCTGGAGCGGCACCTTTGACTTGCCCAACTTCCCCACCTCCGGCGAAACCACCGTTGTCCAGTGGGCAGAATCGCTCCAGAACTTTGTCATCACGGACGGGCAACCGAATACCGGCGAGGGATATAACCGGGTAGCAGGGATTGAGGCGATTTTGGGAAACCCGTCGCTGGGGTCGGCCCAGAGTGGAGTGGGCGTGATTTCCGGCTGGGCGTGTGAGGCAGAAGAAATTGTCATCGAACTCAACGGCGTGCCCTACCGAGCGGGCTACCCCACGACGAGGCCGGATACCCTGGGGCGCTGTGGCGATACCGACAACGGCTTCAGCCTGCTGTGGAACTGGAACAACCTGGGAGCGGGCACCCATACGGTGCGGGCGTTGATTGATGGCGTTGAGTTCGCCAACACGACCGTGCACGTGACCACCTTTGGGGAGGATCCGTTCCCGCGGGGCTGGAGTGGGACGTTTCCTATTCCGGATTTCCCCCGCCCTGGGGAAAATAAACGGCTCCGGTGGGAAGAGTCGCTCCAGAACTTTGTCATTATTCCCTGACTACGTGCATCATGGCTGCCGACGCGCTGGTGACCTTTGCTAAACAGCCACTGCCCGGACAGGTCAAGACGCGCCTCTGTCCGCCGCTTCGATCCGATCAAGCCGCGTGAGGGAATTATGGAGCTAGCCAGACCCACGAAGCCTCCGCCGTTTTTCCCTTTTCCTGACTTTGGCCGATTCGCGCACGCGCTCAAACTCCGACGTAGGCAACCGCTTCCGAAGTTTCCGCCAGCATTGAGCCTCAAAGCCGCGAGTGGCGCGCACGGAAAAAGGCCATTCTGGGCTCCTGGGAGACCCGCCCCGCCTGGCTGCACAGCCTCGCCACCAGCCCCCATTTTGCCCCTGTCCGAGCTGCACAAAGGAGACGTAAAATTTCATAAAAAGCGAAATTTCACCTTATATGAAATGACGGAAATCGACGTTTTGATCCGGCTTTTTGGCTTCCTTTGCAGGGTAGGATTCATGTCCTACGTCGTCCAAAAATGACCCCTCGCGATCCCTCAAAATCGCCCTAAAAGGCCCACCTTAAACTCCGATTAAGGGGTATTTTTTTGATATCACGGGAAACGAAATCGAAAAAAATTTCATAAACCGTGAGAAATCGCTAACTGCCCGCACAAGCTCAACTTTTTACGATTTCGGCGAAAATCGTTATGAGAAATTTCGCCAATTCTCACATCCTGAAAAAAATGGCACTCGAATTTTGAAAAAAATGGTCCCGGACTTTTGCGTTTTCTCATTGTGCCCAAACTCCAGGCCGCCGGCTGGGACACGCCACCGCACACCATTAACGGGCAGCGCACCTTTACCGCCGGACTGCGGGTATAGTAAAGGCGGGCGGGTTGCTCTATGATCCCGTCATTCCGTGACCGTGCTTCCAAATTGACATGATCACCATTCGCTATACCGACTGGGACGGCAGCCAGCGTGTCCGACTGTCGGCCGACAAAATCTTTGAAGAGCTGGCCGAACATCTGTCCTCGACGGACGATATGCAGAAGGCGCTGGAGCAGCTCATGCGCCAGGGTCTCGGGGAGGAAGACGACAAGCTCAAGGGCCTGGACGATCTGGTGCGCGACCTACGCGAAGAGATGCGCAAACGCTACCGCGAGTCCAATATGCGCTCCTCGCTCGATGAGATGCAGAATCGACTGGACTCCATTCTGAATCAGGAGCAGCGCACGCTGGAGGAGCGGCGACCTCAGCAGCCCGAACTCGAAGAGAAGGAGCAGTTTCTCCAGCAGTTGCCGCAACGCCTGAGCGAGAAAATGGAGCAGCTGTCGAACTATGAGTTCGAGGACGAGGCCGCCCAGGCCGCGTTTGACGAACTCATGCGGGAGTTTGACAATATTCAATCGCTGGAGAACTTCCAGCGTCGTTTCAACGATCTGTTCAACGGACCTCGCCCACTCAGCTATCAGGAAGCACTGGAACTGATGGAGGAAATGGAGCAGCTCCAGGAGATGGAGCAAAACCTGCTGTCCGGACAGCCGGAGAAGATCGACCCGGACCAGCTCCAGGAACTGATTGGCCAAGCCGCCAGCCAGGACTTTCAGAACCTCCAGCAGATGCAGTCATTATTGGAAGAAGCCGGGTTTTTGATCTACCGCGAGGGCCGGGTGCAGTTGTCGCCCAAGGGCGTGCGACGGATTGGTCAGCTCGCCCTGCAAGACATTTATACCAATCTGCTACGCGACCGGAACGGCTCACACGCCACCGACCATCGTGGCATGGCCGAGATCAAAATAGACGAAACCCGGCCCTATCAGTACGGCGACCCGATGCATCTCGACCTAGTCGGGACGCTCAAAAAATCCATACAGCGGGCCCCAGGCGTCCCCGTGTCCATCCAGCCGGGGGATTTCACGATCTTCGATACCGACCACACGACCACCACCTCGACTGTCCTCCTGCTGGATATGAGCTGGTCCATGAGCTGGGAGGGCCGCTTCGGAGCAGCGAAAAAGGTCGCGCTGGCGCTGGAGAGTCTGATCCGT
This sequence comes from uncultured Binatia bacterium (SeqCode), assembly GCA_965243855.1. GTDB lineage: Bacteria > Desulfobacterota > Binatia > Bin18 > Bin18 > Bin18. The sequence continues at coordinate 3,534,955 of CBDEWE010000003.1, forward strand.
ACCCGCTATCCGCGCGATTATTTTTCGATTGTCGGTTTTTTCACGCGAGCCGTGGAGCTCAAGGTCAAAGACCTGCCCGAGGCGAGTTGGAATATGGGCGACCCGTTTACCAACCTGCAGGACGGCCTGCGGCTGGCCGGGGACCTGCTGCGCCGCCACCCGAGTCATAATCAACACATCATCGTGGTGACGGATGGCCAGCCCACCGCCTATTTTTCGCGGGGTCGGCTCTACTGCGAATGGCCCTTGTCTTTTGGGGGCATCAGTATGCGGGCGGCCCAGGAGACCCTGCGAGAAGTGGAGAAAGTCACCAAGCGGGGGGTCACGATTAATACCTTCATGCTCGACGACAGCCCGAGCCTACGCACCTTTGTGGACAAAATGACCAAGATGAATCGCGGCCGCGCCTTTTACACCCGCCCGGACAATCTGGGGGAATATCTCCTGGTCGACTACGTGGCAAATCAGAAAAAGAGGATTTGAGCGGCGCGCAGTCTCTAACTGGTTTCGTCCGGTCCAACTTGGGCTAGGGCACGCTGTTCCTCTTTCTGCATGTCGGCGAAAACCGCCGCCTCGATCTCCCGATAGTGTCGGAGGGCGGCATCCACCTTTTCCTTGCCCTCTTTGGCTTCGAGTTCAGCGATCTTTTCCGTGATCCAGGTCAGGTGTGCCTTCTCGTCTGCCTGCATCTCGTGCAGAATCTTGAGCGTCTCCGGGGCGACATCGGGTCGGGCGGCGTGTTCCGTGTACCGCTTGTGCGCTCGTTCAGCCACCACACAGGTGAGGGCCAGCAGGTCAAGAAAATTCGCCGGCAGGCCGGCCTTGCGCCGGAGTTGACGGTGGTAGCCATTATCAATCCGCATGGGCTCACCACCGAGCGCCAGAATACGCTCGGTCCAGAGCCAGGCGTGATTGGTCGCATCCGCTAAATGGCGGGCCAGCTTCTCTTGAATGTTCTGGTTCTCCGCAAGGTTGATCAGCCGCAGAATCAAGTCGGCCCCGCGCAATTCGGCATCCCGATAATAATTGAACAACAGGATTTTATAGGCGTTTTTTTCCATGCCGGTCTCTTCTGGCTCGCAGTGCCTCAGCTATCAGTGGGAGGCTGTTCGGGCAAGGGTATAAAAAAGCGGAAGAGAACAGTCCGGACAGGCCCTAGAGTTGGTCGAGACAGGCCGGCAACGCCGAGAGATGGGTAATCTCAAAATCGGGCTGGGCCAACTGATCGAGGGAGCCAACCTGGTAGGCTCGCAGGACCTCGTGTTTGAGTTGCCTCTTCCGATTGAGCCAGATGCTATGCAGACCACTGTTTCGGGCGCCCACGACATCGTGCAGCAGAGAGTCACCGATATACACGGCTTCTTCGGGACGGCAGTTGGCAGCGCTGAGAGCAGCAGAAAAGATAAAAGGAGCGGGTTTGCCCTGGTCAAATTCGCCGCCAACGAAGATATCCCGAAAATACGCCTGGAGGCCGGCTGCTTTTACTTTGGCCCGCTGCATGCTGGGTGCGCCGTTGGTGAGCAGACTTACATGAAAGCGCTGGGTCAGGTCTGCGAGAAAGGGCAACACATCGGGATACGGTTGACAGCTGCGTAAACGCTTTTGCCAGTAGGTCGTGGCCGCGGCGTGGGCGACTTCTGCGTCATCGTGGCCAAATCGTTCAAGGGTTTGTTGCCACAGGGAGGCGAGCATGGCCTCGGCTGATCCTAGGGGGCGCAGGTAGCGGTCATAATCTCCCCAGGCGCGGTCGGAGATCTGACGGTAGGTTGATTCAAGCGCCGCCGCACTGAGGTCCGGCCAATGTTCGCATATCACCGCAAACGCAACCTTGAGGGCCTGATCAATCGTTGCCCCATCGTCGGCTAGGGTTCCATCAAAATCAAAAAAGACAGCTTTCAGCATAACAACCGCAGCCTCACATGGTCACTCCGGCATGACAGCAGGAACGCCTGCTTGCGCCGGAACACGTTCGGATACATCTTGCGCTTCCTGGGCCAGACGCGCAACGCCACCACGCTTTTCCCCTTGACAGGCTCCGGAATGCCAGGACAATGGGCACGCAATCAATTTGGGCAGTCTCGCCTTCGGCGCTGTTAGGAAGGGTATATGGGCTTTGGTTTACAGGACCGTGTGGCAATCATTGCCGGCGTGAGGTGAGGGGTCGATTGCAGTCTGCTGTCAGTGATGGTGTAATGCTGTCATGCCAGTACAAATTACAATACGAGGCGTCCCCGAGACCGTACGCGACATACTCGCAGCGCGTGCCGCACGGCAGCATCAGTCCATGCAGGAATTCCTGCGTGGGGAGCTGGAGCGTATCGCGTCCCGGCCTGCCGTTGACGAATGGCTCCAAGGTGTGCGCGACCGCAAGGACGCCGCAGAGACCCGGGTCCGACCGGCCCGTATTCTGCACGCCCGTAATGCGGACCGGACATGACGAGAGTCGTTGATGCGTCCGTGCTCGTCGCGGCCTTGGTCGACTCGGGACAGGCGGGACAGTGGGCGGAAGCTGCGCTGGCCGAAGGTCCCTTGGCCGGGCCGGAGTTGGCCTTGGTTGAGGCCAGTAATATTCTGCGCCGCTTGGAGCAGGCCGGTGAAATATCGCGTCTTGAGGCGACGAGCGCACACAGGGACCTGCTGCGGCTGGCCCTTGAATTGTTCCCTTTTGCGCCGTTTGCCGAGCGCGTCTGGGCGTTACGGACCAACCTGACCAGTTACGACGCCTGGTATGTGGCCCTCGCCGAGGCGCTCGACTGTCCGCTGATGACGCTGGACCGCCGGCTCAGCCGCGCTAGCGGCCCTCGGTGCGACATCATCGTGCCGTCCCGCTCGGAGTGAGGGTCGGGAAAAAGTAAAAGTATATGGAGGATAGGATTTTGCACAACGGCACGCCCCGGCGTGAGGATATTCGAAACGTCGCCATTATCGCTCATGTCGATCATGGCAAAACCACCCTGATTGACGCCCTGCTCAAACAGAGCGGCACCTTTCGGGACAACGAACAGGTGGCCGAGCGGGTGATGGACTCGTTTGCCCTGGAACGGGAACGCGGCATCACCATCCTGGCCAAGAACGCGGCACTCTCGTATCGCAGCGTGAAAATTAATTTTGTCGATACACCGGGCCATGCGGATTTTGGCGGCGAGGTTGAGCGCTCGCTGGCCATGGTTGACGGAGTCATGCTCTTGGTGGACGCCTCGGAAGGTCCGCTGCCCCAGACGCGCTTTGTCCTGAAGAAAGCCCTGGAGGCCGGGCTGCCCTCGATTGTCTGCATTAATAAAATTGACCGGCGGGACGCGCAGATCTCTACCGTGCTGAATGCCATCTATGACCTCTTCATCGATCTCGATGCCTCAGACGAGCAACTCGCCTTTCCCGTGGTGTACACCAACGCCCGGGCCGGGATTGCAAAACGCGACCTGGACGAAGAGAGACATAATCTTCAGCCCCTCTTTGACCTGATTGTCTCGGCCCTGCCCGGTCCGGCCCATACAGTAAACGGCCCTGTGCAGTTCCACGTGAACAACCTGGACTATAACGAGTATGTTGGTCGGATCGCTATCGGGCGCATTATCCAAGGAGAGCTTCAGAGCACGGCAGCCTATACGCTGTGTCGCAACGATGGCTCCCGCGTGCCATGTAAAGTTGCCCAACTGTACAGCTGGCAGGGGCTCAAACGGCACGAGATCGCGTCGGCGCAGGCCGGCGATATTGTGGCAGTGGCCGGGATTGAAGAGATTCAGATCGGAGAGACGATCTCCGATAGTGATAATCCGGTGGCCCTGCCCACGATTCAGATTGATGATCCGACGCTGGCCATGGTCTTCGGGGTGAACACCGGTCCCTGGGCGGGCCGGGAAGGGCAATATGTGACGTCGCGCCGTCTCCGCGAACGGCTCTTTGCCGAGATGCATAAAAACGTGAGTCTCCGCGTGGAGGAGACCGACTCCCCCGACGCCTTTCGGGTGATGGGACGGGGCGAGCTCCAGCTCTCGGTGGTGATTGAGACCATGCGTCGCGAAGGCTACGAACTCCAGGTTTCCAAGCCCACGGTCATTGTGAAAGAAAGTGAGGGTCAACTCCAGGAACCGATGGAGTTGGTCTTCATCGATGTCCAGGAGGACTATGTTGGTCAGGTCTCTCAGCTCATGGCTCAGCGCAAAGGACTCTTGACAAACATGGCTCCCCCGGAATCGGGCCGGGTCTGTCTGGAGTTCTCCGTTCCCTCGCGCGGTTTGATCGGCTTTCGGTCACGCTTTCTGACGGAGACGCGCGGGACGGGCATTATGCATACGCTCTTCGATGGCTATACCCCCTGGCATGGTCCGATCCAGAATCGGAGTAACGGTGCCCTAGTTGCCGACCGTGAGGGACAGGCTACCCCCTATTCACTTTTTCATTTACAGGAGCGGGGGGTCTTCTTTATCCCGGCCGGCACCCGCGTGTATGAAGGCATGGTGATTGGAGAGAATGCCCGCGACAAGGACCTTGATGTGAACGTGTGTCGGGAGAAGAAGTTGACCAATGTCCGCGCCGCGGGACGGGATGAAGCGGTTCGCCTCGTTCCGTATAAAGACATGGATTTGGAAGACGCCCTGGAATGGATTGCCGCGGATGAATTGGTCGAAGTCACGCCGCTGTCCATCCGCTTGCGCAAGCAGGTTCTGGCCCAGAACCTGCGGCCCAAACGTCGTGATGACGGCCTGCTCTCCGCTACCATTGACCAACCGTTCGGGTAAGCCGATGTCGCTCACAGATGATTTGACAACACTACTTTCCTCGGAGCAGGTTTCCACCCGGCCCACCGACCTGGAGCTTGCCTCACACGACGAGTCGGCCTGTCCGCCGACGTTTCCCGAGGTAGTTGTCTGGCCCCAGACGACCGAGGATGTTCGCCGGGTCGTACGCTATGCCTATGAGCATGCGCTGGCGCTGACGGCACGGGGAGCGGGGTCGAGCCTGGAAGGCAACCCGATTCCGGTCCGGGGCGGGATCGTTGCGGACCTCTCGCGCATGGATCATGTTGTCACCGTGCACGCAGAGGATCTTCAGGTCACGGTTCAACCCGGCATTGTCTACAACGATCTGAATGACCAGCTCAAAGCCTATGGCTTGTTTTTCCCGCCGTCGCCCGGTGGCAGTTCCGACGTGGCAACGATCGGCGGGATGGTGGCGAATAATGCCAGCGGTATCTATTCGGTCAAATACGGCGGGACGCGCGATCATGTCAAAGCTGCCACCGTGGTGACCGGCACGGGCGAGGTCCTTGAACTGGGAACGCGCAGCCGTAAAACGTCGTCGGGCTATCATCTGCTGGGTCTGCTCGTCGGTTCTGAGGGGACGTTGGGCATTGCGACCGAACTAACGCTCTCCCTGGTCGGTCTGCCACAGGGGCGACAACAGGGCGCGTTTACCTTTCCGTCCGAAAAAGCAGCGGTCACGGCTATCGCAGCAATGATGCGTTACGGGGTTGATCTGGCCGCGGTCGAGTTTCTTGACCAACGTTCCATCGCCGCCCTCAACCGTTTTCAGGATTTTGGTCTCACCGAGCGGTCCTCGTTGTTTCTTGAGGTCCACGGTTTCGAGAGCGCGGTTGAGGAAGTGTTCGATACCGCCCAGAGCCTATGCGAGGAGCAGCGGGGCGAGCGGATTGTCCTGCCCGGCGGACGTAATCCGTGGGAGATTCGCCATTTCACGACCCGCGCGATTCAGGCCCTCAACCCGCGCGCCAAAACGATTCGTACAGATATGGGTTTTCCCGTCTCGCGTCTGCCCGAGGTGATCGACCAGAGCTATGCCATTGCCGAGCGACACGGCACCGTCTTGCACACCTTTGGTCACGCCGGACTCGGCATTCTGCACGCTCTCTTGCGCGAAGACCCAGCGGACGAACAGCGCTGGGCCATCGCCAACCAGGCTAAAGATGAGATTGTTGCCTTTGTCCTGTCTATTGGAGGAACCGCTTCAGGCGAGCACGGTATTGGGCTCGGCAGCCAGAAATATGTCGCGCAAGAACACGGCGCCGCGCTTGAACTGATGAAGGGCATTAAGCACGTCTTTGACCCCAAGGGTATTCTGAACCCAGGGAAAATTTGGCTCTGACAGGACACCATGCCGCCGCAAGCCGAGGGGGAATTGGTATCCTAGCCCGCGTCCGCCCTCTGCTGCGCCAGCCGATCACCAGCTTGTCGAATATCGGAAAAACTCACCCCGGCAATGGGTAGGGCGATTAACCCCTGGCCAATGAGGGTAAGAAACTGAACGGCGTTGAGGACCAAACCATAGGCCAGGCCGTCAGCGTCGCTTACCCCATAGATGCCAAGGGCGAGCTGACACGCGTATTGATACGGTCCGATCATGCCTGGCAGGTTCGGCAGCGCCGTGCCAAAGCTAATAAAAATGAAAATGACCAGGGCCGCACTAAAAGGAGCGGACAGATCAAAGGCGCGGATCATGATATAGCTCGACACAATAGGCAGAAACCAGACGGTCAGAGAGACCACAAAGACGGCCAGGAGCAGGCCGGGATTGGGCAGAATTCGCATCCCGTCGGTGATAGCGGCCAGAATGCTTTTGACCCGGTGGCCAAAGCGTGCCGGGAGCAGGCGGAGTACCCAGCGATCAACAAACGCCTCTCCCTTCCACCAAAACAGCAGGACTACGGACACGAAGACACCGGCAATCACGGCTGGAACCAGAGCGCCGCGACGGACCCACACGGGCAGACTTTCAATAAGCAGCAAGCCAGCCAGCAGGTAGAAGACAATACAAATCGAGTCCATCATCTTCTCGACCACCAGATTGCCGATGACGTTTGAGATGGATACCTGGGAGCGGCGGGATAAGAGCCAGGGGCGGACGACCTCGCCCAGGCGCACCGGGAGCAAGTTGATGGCCATATAGGCGACCGAGGTCACAACCCAAAGCCGGCCGACCGGTACATGTTCGAGGGGCCGAAGTTCCAGTTGCCAGCGCCAGGCGCGCAGCACCATGATGAGCAGGCTGACGATGACGGCAAGGCACAGCCAGCCAACCTGCACCCGGCCGAGCGCGACGCCCAGTTCATTCAGTTCAACGTTGCGAAATGCCAGATACAGAAAGCCCCCACTCACTAACAAGCTGAGGGCGAGATTCAGTAAACGACGACGAGAGGAAGAGTGTTCTGCCATGTCAGCTCCTGCGCTCGGGTTAGCATAGCACGCGGTGTCCTGCTGGTCAGGAGCGCAGGCCGTCGTTTGTGATAGTCGAATGCCCGAGTTTTGTATGAAATCATCTCTTCAGTTCCTGCGTTTGCCCCAAGGCGAGGCCATGCTGTGAGGAAAGGGAACCGTACGAAAAAGAGTAAACATACCCTTCCATCAGACAAAAAAGCTGGGTACGTTCACTCCTTATGAGCCGAGACCAAAACCTTACCGTTGCACAGTCCGTCCGCTTAAAGCCGATTGAAGAAATCGCCGCGCAGCTATCGTTACCGTCAGAATACCTTGAGCCCTATGGCCGCGTGAAGGCGAAAATCGCGCTTGAAGCGCCCTCTGGCGCATCCGCTGAGACCCAGGGCAAGCTGATTCTTGTTTCTGCCATTAACCCAACCCCTGCGGGTGAGGGTAAGACCACCACGACGATAGGCCTGGGCCAAGCCCTGACCCGTCTGGGGAAAAAGGCAACCGTGGCGGTGCGCGAACCCTCAATGGGACCGGTCTTTGGGGTGAAAGGCGGAGGCTGTGGAGGGGGTCACTCGCAAGTTCTGCCCATGGAGGATATCAACCTGCACTTCACCGGCGATATTCACGCCGTCAGCTCCGCGCACAATCTGCTGTCGGCTATGATGGATGCCGCCATGTTTCACCGAACGGTGGATTTGGATGTCCGTCAGATTCGCTGGCGGCGCGTCATGGACATGAATGACCGCGCGTTGCGTCAAATCGTGATGGGTCTTGGCGGGCGTCTCATGGGCGTCCCGCGTGAAGAGGGTTTTGATATCACCGCGGCATCGGAAGTCATGGCTATTCTGGCTCTGACGAGTGGACCCGCGGACCTCATTCAGCGTCTGTCACGTATCGTGCTGGGCTATTCGTCCCAGGGGGAGGCGGTTACTGCGGACCAAATTCACGCGTCGGAGGCGATGGCCATTATTCTGAAAGACGCTCTCAAGCCTAACCTGGTTCAGACCGTGGAAGGCGTACCGGCCTTCATCCACGCTGGGCCATTCGGCAATATCGCCCACGGCTGTAATAGCATCCTCGCCACGCGGCTAGCCCTGGTCTATGCCGATTATGTCGTGACCGAGGCCGGCTTCGGGTTTGATCTGGGTGGAGAGAAATTCCTCAATATCAAATGCCGCGAGGCCGATCTGTGGCCCGACGCGGTGGTCCTGGTCGCAACGGTCAAGGCACTCAAAATGCACGGCGGTACGCCGGTGGCAGATGTGAACACACCCGATCTTTCAACCCTGAGGCAGGGCATGGAAAACCTGGCCAAACACGTTGAGAGTTTGAGCGCGTTTGGCCTCCGGCCGATTGTGGCGGTGAATCGGTTTGCCACCGATACCAAGGAGGAATTGCAACTGGTTGTAGAGGAAAGCAAAGCCCTGGGCGTAGAGGCAATAGTCATTGACGTGTTTGGCCAAGGAGGGGAAGGCGGGCTGGAGCTGGCCGAGACGGTGGTGAAAGCCTGCGACGGACCGACTCCGGTGCAGCGTTTTCTATATCCAACGGAAATGCCGATTGAAGACAAGATTCGTACCATTGCCCAAAAAGTCTACGGCGCGGCGGATATTACCCTGCTGCCACGCGCGCGCACCGATCTCAAGCGAATCAACGACTTGGGGTATGGCCATGTGCCCATTTGCATGGCCAAGACCCAAATGTCGCTGTCCGACGACCCAAAACGCTATGGCCGGCCGCGTGACTTTATGCTGAGCGTGCGCGAAATCCGCCTCTCGGCCGGGGCCGGTTTCTGCGTCCCACTCACCGGGGACATGCTAACCATGCCCGGCTTGGGCGCAAAACCTGCTGCAGCGGGGATGCGGATGGATGAGAACGGCAAAATTTCGGGCATGTTCTGAGCCTGACAATACCGCCGATTGTCACTCAGTCCGACGCCGGGTGAGCTCCGCGTAGCAATAGGCGAGGGCCAGCCCACGATAGGGGCGCCAGCGCTCGGCAAAGGCACGCATTTCGGCTTCGGTTGCCTTTTCTTTTTTGCCCAACATACCCTGGGCAAGATATTTGACCACGCCCAAGTCGCCGCCCGGAAACGCATCGGATCTGGCCAAGCCACGCATCAGTGCAGTTTCCGCCGACCAGCGGCCAATCCCCTTGAGTTGGATCAGGGCTTCAATTGCTGCGTCGTCTGAAAGCTGAGCGATTTCGCTCTGCTGCAAAGTCCGAGAGACAAACGCTTCGCCCAGGCGGATCAGCGTACTGGCCTTGGCATGGCTCAGCCGGAAGCCGCGTAGGGTCTCCAGGCTCTGGCTGGCAAACCGCACCGGCTCGGGAAACGCGTAATACGTGCTCCCCTTGTAACGCCATTTACGACCAAATGCCTCAACCAGTTCTTTTTTAATGGAGTAGGCAAAGGTGAGATTGATCTGCTGGGAGAGGATTGCCATGACCAGGGCCTCGAACAGCGTTGGGCTGGAGGTGATACGCAGCCCGCGAAAGCGCTTTACCAACGACGCCAGCATCTCGTCCTGACGCCCTAATCGATAAAACGGTCTGATATCAAAGTCGGTACACAGAATATGACGGAGCTGGGCGTGAAATTCCGCCTGCTTGAGGGCAGCCCTAGATGGACTGCGCAACTCTACCATCAGCCTCGGCTTGGCCGGCGTGCCGACATCCGTCACCGTGGCCAGCGCCATTTGGCGACCGGCCGCGAGCAGGCGTTGGTATTGCTTGCCTACGACCAGATCGACATTCTCACTCGCAAAACGCCGGAAGCGGGCTACGGTCAGGTCGAAGGAATACGGTGCTCTCGGGAGGAGTTGAAAGGTAAGGATCATTGCTCCAGGTCTTTGAGAGCCAAGCGTAGTTTCAGTCGGGTGTTGCTGTCCTCAGTTGCGCAAGTTCCAACCCCAAATCCCCAGACCCTAATCCCTTTCTTAAATCACTTCCTCTTCTCTCAACTTGGCCACATCTTCCCAGGAATAGTCGAGCAGCTCGGTGAGGATGCGTTCGGTGTGTTCGCCGAACTCCGGGGCCGCACCTTTGGGGTCACCGGGGGTTTTGCTCAAGCGCACAGGCACGCCGACCAACTGCGTCTTGCCGATACTGGGATGCTCATAATCGACAATATATTCGTTGGCGAGCATCTGTTCGTCGGTGGGTAGGTCAGCAATAGTGTTGACCACCGTGTAAATGAAGTCCCCGCCTTCCTTGAGGGCCTTCATCCAGGCGTCTCGGGGCCGGGAGGCAAACGCAGCATCCAGAATGGGAATCAAATCTTTGGCGTTGTCGGCTCGGTCTCCCATGGTCGCAAAGCGGGGGTCGTCCAGGACGTGCTCAATCCCCAGGACTTTGCAGAAATCGGACCAGTAGCGGTCCTGCTGCGGCATAGCCAAGCAGATCCACTTGTCATCGCCACATTTATAATGGTTCCATAGCGGGCTCGGCGCTGCGGCGCGTGGCATGCGCTTGAACTCCTTGCCGAGAATGGCTTTACACGCCACGTTGAGCCCCTGGAGCGCAGTCATGCTGCCCAGATGAGAGATATCGACCTCCTGACCCATGCCATATTTTTCGCGCGCCAGCAGGGCGGCCATGACACCGTATGCGAGCATGATGGCGCCCATCTGATCGGCGATACCACCGGCAATGCTGAGGGGTTCCATCTGAGGCTCACCCACCGCGGTCATGATGCCCGAGCGCGCCAGCCCCATATAATCAAAGGAGGGCTCACCGGAATCCGGTCCGAACGGGCCGTAGCCGGTTGCACTGGCGTAGATGAGTTGTGGGTTGCGCTGAGAGAGCGCCTCGTAACCGATGCCTAGCTTGTCGGCCACGCCTTTTCGGAAGTTCTGGACAAAGACGTCGGATTTCTCCGCCAATTGATAGACAATCTCTATGGCCTTGGGGTTTTTGAGATCAAGGGTGAGACTCTGCTTATGCCGGTTATTGGCCTCAAAATAGAAATTCGGACCACTCGTCGCTCCAACCAACGCCCCAGCAATGCTGAGCACACCTCGGCCCGGGTCCCCTCCGACGCGCTCTTCGATCTTGATGACTTCGGCGCCCAGGTCAGCCAACATCATGGTTGAGACCGGCCCTTGTTGCCAAATCGTCCAGTCAATAATGCGGACGCCATCTAGTGGTCGTTTCATAGCTTCCCCTCCTGATGGAATAGCCTTAGTGACATAGCTGAGGTAAGCGGACTGTAGCACAGGCCGAGCGGAGAACAAAAGGAAGCGAATGAGAAAGTCCAGCCCAGTCTGAACGGGGACGCAGGCCTGCACTCTTGCCTGCGTATTCAGAAGACGGTATAGAAAGGCGGCCGACAAAACGGGAGCGTATCATAAACCATGCGGATTGATTTCCACGTTCATACAACACGCGGCAGCTCTGACAGCAATCTTGACCCCTTGCTGATGATCGACCAGGCGCACACCATCGGCCTAGAGGGGATTTGCATCACCGAACACGACAATGCCTGGACGGACCCGGAAATCGAGGAGTACGCCCGTAACCGTGGGGTGACCTTATTTCTGGGGATTGAGGTCACGACCGAGTGGGGCCACGTCGGCGCCTTTGGCCTCGACCGCTATGTCGGCGGTATTTATAAGGTCAAGGAGTTACGACGCATTATCGATGAGGTTGACGGCTTTCTGATTGCCAACCACCCGTTTCGCTACAAGCTCGACCCCCGCTTCCAGTTTATCCATAAAACCGCCCCGATCGACCAAGCCGATCCTGCGTCCGGGAGTAAAGCCCTCGAAGTGCTGGAATATGTAGATGCCATTGAAGTGGTGAACGGCGCCTGCTCAGAGGAAGAAAATCGATACGCCCAGGCGGTGGCCGAGCATGTCGGGTGCAATCGTATTGGAGGCAGTGACAGCCACTCGGCATCTTCCATTGGCTGCGCGGTCACGATTTTTGAGCGCCCCCTCTCGACCACACGGGAACTCATTGATGAGCTCAAAGCGGGCCGCTATTCCACCGGCCAGGGGTTGAACACTGGCGAGTTGCGCGTGTTCCCCTAGCCAACGTTATTTCCTGTAGACCGCGTGTACGAGATACTCAGGCCATGACACGCCCCAAGGCCTTGACCATTGCCGGGTCGGATAGTGGAGGTGGGGCCGGCATTCAGGCTGATCTCAAAACTTTTATGGCGCGCGGTGTATATGGCCTGAGCGTGCTGACCGCGGTGACCGCCCAAAACACGCTGGGTGTCCAGGCCGTTGTTGAGCTCCCGCCTGATTTTGTCGCCCAGGAATTCGATAGCGTGTTCAGCGATATGCAAATCCAGGCCGCAAAGACTGGCATGCTGTCATCCATTCCACTCGTTGAGGTGGTGAGTCGCAAGATAGAAGAGTATGACGTCGGGAAGCTGGTCGTTGACCCGGTGATGGTCGCCAAAGGGGGCCACGCCCTTCTCCAGGCAGACGCTCGCCAGGTACTGACCGAAAAACTCCTCCCACTGGCGTTTGTGGTGACACCAAATCTGCACGAGGCCGGGCTGCTGTCCGGCACGGAAGTGGCACAGCGGTCTGATATGGAAGAGGCAGCCCGCCGTATTAAAGCCTTAGGACCGGCCTATGTGGTGGTAAAGGGCGGGCACCTCGAAGAAGACGCCTGTGATCTGCTGTTCGACGGCAGCACTTTCCGAGCCTACTCCTGTCAGAAAATAGACACTGTGTGTACGCATGGAGCGGGATGCACCTTCTCGGCCGCGATCACGGCCGAGCTTGCCAAAGGCGAAACGGTCGAGGCGGCAATCGCGCACGCGAAAGACTTTGTGACTCGCGCGATCTCCGCCGGTTTCCGGATTGGCCATGGGCATGCCCCGCTGAATCACCAAGTTGATCTGTAAGACGACTTGAGGTCTCCAGCCTGCCAGACTTGGGACTGTAGGGAGCCCGTGCCTTGTGGCTCCTCGGGACCTTCGATAGAATGTGACCCCTTATTTTATGAGTGAATCTTCAAAAATTGCCATTCAAAAACAGACCGAGGGACGAGTCCGGCCGGAGTCGCGGTCGACACAGTCACCTGGGCTCCACCTGCTCGAAGATATTGATGCCCTCTCCTCCCATGCCCATGACTTACGCGGTACACTACAGGAAATTACCAAGATTATCACCCAACGAATGGGGACCGATGTCTGTTCGCTCTATCTCTTAGATTCCAAGGGGGAGCGGCTGACGCTCTGGGCAACAACCGGTTTGGATCAGACGGCTGTCGGGAAAGTCAGCCTGGACAAACATGAGGGGTTGACGGGCCTCGTAATTGAAACACAGGAACCCGTTGTCGCCCCTGATGCCATGATGCACGAACGGAATAAATACTTTCCGGAAACCGGAGAGGAGCGCTTCCATTCATTTCTGGGCCTTCCGATGGGCGACAAGGACAAGATACTCGGCGTGCTCATAGTCCAGAGTCGGAGTCGTCGCCGTTTTCCGCAGGCAGAGGTTCGGCTGCTCAAAACGATTGCCACCCAGGTTGCGGGCATCATCGTGCAAGCCCGTGTACAGGATTCGCTTAAGACAAAGGAGCGAGAGCGTCAGGATTATCGGGCCCGCATGTTGGCGGCCATTCAACGCCCAAGTGCCTATGAGCGCAGGCAGGCACAGCAAACACAGAGGCCGGGGCGGGCGAGCCGTTTACGTCTGACCGGAGTCAGTGCTTCGCCTGGGATCGGCTCTGGTCAAGCTCACCTTGTCCACCCAGTTGTTCGTCTTGACGAGATTGAAGAACATCGTACGGACAATCCGGATGCCGAATGCCAGCACTTGTATGCCGCTCTGACGCGGTCGATTCAGGAAATCGATGCGCTGAAAGAACGCGTCCAAGAGCGCCTCCCAGAGATCGACCGAGCGATTTTTGATGTGCATCGCATGATGCTGGAAGATGTGGCGTTTATCGAAAAGATTGAAACGGAGATCCGGCTCGGCTACGCCGCGGATACCGCCCTGAAGAAAGTCACGGAAGGCTATGTCGAGACGCTGGAACGAACAGGCGGTGAGCACCTGCGCGACCGGGCCGCCGATGTGCGCGACATCGGTCAGCGTGTCCTCCGCCATCTGCTCGGCTTAGAGGAGAAGAGCGGACCACAAGGGGAGAATCTAATTCTTGTGGCGGACGATCTCTCTCTATCTGACCTCTGCCGAGTTGATCATCGCCAGTTGAAGGGCGTCGTCCTGGCCAACGGTGGCGCAACCTCACATACGTCTATTCTGGCGAAGTCCTTTGAAATTCCAACCGTTGTTGGGGTCGAGCACGCCACCGTTATCCAGCAAGGCGATGCGGTGATTGTGGACGGGAATGCCGGGGTGGCCTATGTCAATCCTAGCGCCGCAATCGTCCGTGAGTATAACCGCTTTGACCGCGAGTATCGCGCGTTTAACCGGAATCTCGAAGAGATTCACGATCTCCCCGCAGAAACGCAGGATGGGGTACGTATTGCGCTCGGCGCCAATGTCGGCCTGCTGAGCGATGTCGAATTTGCCCAGCGTCACGGAGCCGAAAACATTGGGCTCTACCGAACCGAAGTCCCCTTCCTGACCTATAGCGATTTCCCAGACGAAGAGACCCAGTTAGCGCTGTATCAAAGGGTGTTGACCGGTATGGAGGGCAAGCCGGTCACCATCCGCACCTTAGATCTCGGACCCGATAAATATCCACCCTATATGAAGCTGCCCCAAGAAGATAATCCCTTCTTAGGCTGGCGCTCGATTCGGATCTCTCTGGAGATGGCTGACCTCTTTAAGGTGCAGTTGCGCGCTATTTTACGTGCCGGAGTGCATGGGCCGGTTCGCATTTTGTTTCCCATGATCTCCAGCGTGGAAGAACTGTTCCAAGTCAAGTCCCTGTTGGCACAGGCAAAGGACGAATTACAACGAGAGGGAAAACCGTTCGACCCGTTGATGCCGGTCGGCATGATGGTTGAGGTACCCGCGGCAGTGTGGTTAGCAGATCGGCTCGCTCAGGAAGTGGACTTCTTTAGTATTGGGACGAATGACCTCATTCAGTATCTGCTTGCGGTAGACCGGAATAACCGCAAGGTCGCCTCTCTCTATGAGCCTCTCCATCCGGCTGTCTTGAATGCCATAGCCACCACCGTCCGCGCCGCACAACACGCCGGGAAACAAGTCAGTATGTGCGGAGAAATGGCCTCCGACCCGCTGTGTACACTTGTGCTACTCGGTATCGGGTTGGATGAGCTCAGTATGGAGCCGTTCTTTGTCCCGGTTATCAAACGCCTCATTCGTTCGCTCTCCTATACCGACGCCCAATCTCTCACCCAGGAGGTTGTTCAACTAGGAACGGCTCGCGAGGTGAAGGGCCGCCTGTTTTCCACGCTCAAAGATCTCGGCATGATCGAACTGGTCGAGATGTATCGGTAGATTACGGCTGTTTTTGCCTGATTTTATTGACATTCCCAAGCCTGACGGATAAAAATTGAAGAGATGGATTTGGCTCTGAATGCGATACACGCCTTTCTTATTCCTCTTAATTTCTGCCCAGAGTCAGACATCTCATGTTGTGATTGTGGAAGAAGGATGAGAGGAGGACACGAGTAGAAGAAGTGACCAGTTCGTGGAGGAGTTGATAGGCAAATGGTGAGTCGGAGGCGCTTCGTGATAAGACCTCTCGACTTCTGGTGTGGGATGTAGTGTAGAACCCAATCGGGTGAGGAGGTTGGTAGCATGACGAAGACCGAGATGGTGAAAAAACTTGGTGAGACGTGGGGGGAAGCCTCGAACCGTGCGGCAGCCGACAAGCTGGATTCCTTTGTGGAGTTCATCACAAAAACAGTCAAAAAAGACAAAGAGTTGAAAATTCCCAACCTGGGGACCTTTCGGCTCCGTCAGTTGAAGCGCCGCAAGGGACGCAACCCGCAGACCGGGGAGGTGATTACCATTCCGGCTCGGAAAAAGGTTGCCTTCACGCCGGCAAAAGTGTTTAAGGAATCTATTCTCGGCCCCGCAAGGAAGACGGCAGCAAAGAAAACGGCAGCAAAGAAAACGGCAGCGAAGAAGGTCGCCCGGAAGAGAAGGTAAGCCCGAGAGTCTTGTATCCGCGGATATTTCCCCTCTTTCCTCTTCCGGGTCTGATAAGGGACGTCTTTGGCGTCCCTTTCTTTTTTCATGAGCTACGCAGTCAAAGAAATTTTTTATACCCTCCAGGGTGAAGGCACTCACACCGGCCGGCCAGCGGTCTTCTGTCGTTTTACCGGATGCAATTTATGGTCTGGGCTGGAGAAGGACCGAGCTACGGCGGTCTGTCAGTTCTGTGATACCGATTTCGTTGGGACGGACGGCGCTGGAGGCGGGCGTTTCGCGTCCGCCCGCGATCTGGCTCAGGCTGTCGCTGCCACCTGGCCGGCCCAGCGGGCTCCTCACGGTGTTCGGTTTGTCGTGTGTACAGGCGGCGAACCCTTGCTCCAGCTTGATACCGCGCTTGTTGACGCCCTGCACGCAGAAGGCTTCGAGATTGCGATTGAGACAAATGGAACACTGCTTCCTCCACCGGGCATCGACTGGGTCTGTGTCAGTCCCAAGGCTGGCTCGACCCTCACCCTTAAGCATGGCAGTGAGCTGAAACTCGTTTTTCCCCAGTCCGGTGCCGAACCAGAGCGCTTTGATCAACTCGATTTTCAGGAGTTTTTCTTGCAACCAATGGATGGTCCTGAGCGAGAGCGCAATACCCAACTGGCGCTGCAATACTGTCTTGATCACCCGCGGTGGCGGCTCAGTCTGCAAACCCATAAACTGCTCGGGATTCCGTAGTCCGGCCCGTTCATTAGCATGATCGAGAAGACCCTGTGAGAGACGACCTCAGCCAACAAGAAAAGCTCCTTCAGCTTGCCGCACAGCAAGCCGCCCGACAGGGGAAAAGTGTCGCCCATTATCTCCGAGAACTGCAAACGAAAGTCTCACGCCAAGAGCGCGTTTCCGTTCGAGGCGCGGAACCCCGGCAGCAGGAGCCTCGCGCGAAATATGTGACGCTGACTCGTCGGGAGGTTGAGCGGTTCTTTGCCCAGATCACGGACGGGCGCGACCGTGCGCTGTTTGCCGCTATGTACGCCTTCGGACTGCGCGCCTCTGAGGTAGGCCTCTTACTGCGCGAGCACGTCAACTTTCATACCCGCCGCATTCATGTCCCACGCCTCAAGAGCGGCGTCGCCGGGGAGAAATCGATGACCGCAGAGTATCTGCGTCTGCTCCGAGCGTATCTGCAAAACCGGAGGGACGCCCTACCCTACCTCTTTCCGTCGCGGAACGCGCGTCCGGTCAGCCGCCAGCGTATTGATCGACTCTTTCGCATGTACGCAGAGCAGGCCAAGCTTCCGCCGTCGAAACGCCACAGTCACTGTTTACGCCATTCCGTTGCCGCTCATCTGCTTGAGGACGGACACGCCCTAGAGGAAGTGCAGGCGCATTTGGGGCATAAATCTATTCACTCAACAGCCGTCTATACGAAAACCACTGCACCACGCCGTCGCCCACTCTCCGTGCGTATCCAACCGTCCAGAAGCACGCGAACAGTCATACAAGTAATAAAAAAGTCGGGACCACGCTAAGCTGTCCTCATCGGATTCGAGAGGAAATTGTGTATTTATATGAACGAGTCAAAATTTTTATTGTGACCTCTTGACTCGTGTTCGATCGTCCTTACGTTTGTCTTGTGTCAGACAACAACCCAAACACACAGGAGGTAGAGACAATGAGACGAGAATTGAGTGTATGGCGAGGACCGTTTGGAACGATGCATCCCTGGCGGCATGATCTGGAATCTGTTGTCAATGATTTTTTTTCTTCCCGCGGCTGGCCAGGGGTACGCACTGGAATGCCCTCGGGAGCGTCGTTCAGGATTGACAGCTATGTGGACGACAACCGGCTGCATATCAAAGCGGATTTACCTGGGGTGGAACCCCAGGATGTTGAGATTGCGCTGGACGGCAACCGACTGACGGTCAAGGGTGAGCGCAAGGCAGAGCACGAGGACAAGAACGGCGGATACTTCCATCAAGAGCGTTCATACGGCTCGTTTGCCCGGTCGTTTATTTTGCCGAAGGACATAGATGCGGAGAAGATCGAAGCGAGTGCCAAGAACGGCACGCTCGAAGTCGTGGTGCCCTTCCCGGAAGAGGTCAAGCCGAGACGTATTCCAATCGATGTGAAACCTGAAATCGCGACCGATGCTGCCTCAGACTGATTGCTGCTGCCCTCCTTTCTCTCCATGCGTTGGGGGTTCCTCCGGGAGCCCCCACTTTTTCAAACGGTTGGACATGGAGCCTAACCGCGTTCCTCTAACCACCGATTAAAGCCTTCCGGCGTATTGCCATACGGCAGGCCGGCCGCATAGTAGTCCTCAAGCAGGCGCATATCGTTTTCTGAGAGCGTCAGAAAGCTACGCTGCTTTTGCTCCTCCTTGCGCCACGCCCGGTCCAGCAGCTCCCGAATTTCACGGTCACGATCGCTCATTTTCTCCTCGCTTTGTAGGGACTCTGTACACTCCCCTCGACTCCCCCTCCTCCACTCTTACCTGATAACACCATCGACACCAGAAATCACTTCTCGTACATTACCCCTGTGAAGATTTTCACGACTTTTGTATGGTTCTTGCGTGGCGCAAACGAGACGCTGCCACGTATACGGACGCTCACGGAGGGAGAAAGCCATGGAACTGACCTCGTTTTCGGCGACAACGCTGGCTCGATTTATTCGGACAAATCTCGTCTCTTCAGTTGCCGTGGTGGATGCGCATCTGGCCCGCCTCGAAGCAGCCAATCCAAAGCTCAACGCCGTTGTACAGCTTCAGGCCGAAGCGGCGCGACAACAGGCTCGTGCAGCCGACGAAGCCGTCTCGCGGGGAGAACGCCTCGGCCCACTGCACGGTATCCCCATCACACTCAAGGATTCGTTAGACACCGCCGGCATGATCAGTACCTGGGGAACAATGGGTCGAGCCGATTTTACTCCCGAGCACGATGCCACAGCGGTAGCGCGTCTGCGGGCCGCGGGAGCTATCATCCTGGGTAAAACAAATACGCCGGAGTTTACCCTGGCGGGGATTACGGACAACGATGTCTATGGCCGGACAAATAATCCGTATGATGTGGAGCGGTCGCCCGCGGGCAGTAGTGGGGGAGCTGGGGCGATTCTTGCGGCGGGCGGCTCGGCGCTCGATCTGGGGAGCGATACGGGCGGCAGCATTCGCATGCCGTCCCACTATTGCGGTATTGCCGGTATCAAGCCCACCTCGGGCCGAGTGCCCCGTACCGGGCACGCCATTTCGTTTGATGTCGGCGCCCTGGATGCCTTCACCCAGATTGGCCCTATGGCGCGACATGTCGAAGACCTGGGCCTGACCTTATCCATTATTGCCGGCCCGGATGGGCACGACCCGGCGGTCGTGCCGGCCCCGTTGGGAGACCCCCAAGACGTGAGCGTGAAGGACCTGCGGGTCGCCTTCTACACGGACAACGGGATCAAATCCCCAAGTCCGGATACCGCCGTCACCGTCCGGGCTGCGGTCAATGTGCTAGCCGATCATGGCGTCTCGGTCACGGAAAATCGGCCGCAGTGTGTGAGCGACGCAGAGCGACTGTGGTACAGTCTCTATCTTGCGGATGGAGGAGCCTGGATACGTCGGCTCATCCACGCAGCCGGGACTGAGCGCATGTCTTCCGCCTTGGATTGGATGCAAACGGCCCAGCCTGTGTCACTCACGGAGTTCACCCAGGAAATGAGCAGATGGAATGTCTACCGGAGTGAAATGCTGGCGTTTATGGAGTCCTACGATGTGCTGCTGTGTCCTGTCAGCGCCACACCCGCCACGCGTCATGACGATCCCGACGGCCCGGATTTTACCTACACCTTCGCCCACAATCTGACCGGCTGGCCGGGTGCGGTCGTACGCTGTGGGATGTCTGCCGAGGGGCTGCCGATTGGGGTCCAGATCGTCGCCCATCCCTGGCGTGAGGATGTCGCCCTGGCCGTCGCCCAGTATCTGGAGACGAGTCTTGGCGGGTGGCAAAGCCCGTCTCTGTAACGTCGAGCTTGACTGTTAGGCCGGCGGGCACCCTCAATGCCCCTCTTCACCTATCCCAAATACTAGTCGTCCAGCGGCCTCCTGGGCTTGGATGCGGGTCACAACCTCAGGAGGGATCTGGAGCGGGCGCTCCTCGGGGAATTTCTCTTCCTCTAAGGCGGGCCGTAAAAAAAAGAGTTCGGGGAAGGGCACTTGGGCTTGGGTCTTGACGGATGTATCAAGGGCCCACTGTCGACGCATAAAATCCGGGCTAAAGAACAGCGCGACCTCCTGAGGATTCCAGGCGGTTACCCGGTGACTGTCGTTCACAAAATATGTCATCAGGTCATCAGCAACAGTCCAGAACAGGGTGATCAGCGACCCATATCCCTGCTCTCCCAAGGCCGGATTAAAAATCTCAGCCAGTCTCACCTCGATGAGGATGAGCTTGCCGTCGGGACTATATTGCTCGGTACGCAGGGGGAAAAAAGAATGTTCTTCCAGCCAAAACAGGAGGCGCGGGGCATAGTAATTGGGCAGCCATTCGGGACGAGCCTGGGCCTCCACAACATAGCACCGGACCCCGCCCTCGGCCGTATAATATCGATAGCTGTCTCCCATCAGCTTGAGCTCAGCCGTCTGCCGCTCGTGAAACTGACCGGTCTCTCCATTCCGCAACATGATGGTGGGGCGCGTCTTGGGAAAACGCACGGTCTGATACAGGGTATCCAGACCCAGTATCCGCCAAGAAAACTCCCAGGCGTCGCGTCCATAACTGTCGTCCGGCGTGACCGCCATGTTGGGGACCTTCCCCTGCCGGCGGCGGGGCGCGTCATGACGCACCCGGCGCGTGGTCGGTGAGTATCGAAACCGTTCTTCCTTCTTGATGAATTCTTTATCCGTACGATAGCGAATCGAGAGTCGTTGCGAACCTTCTGCAACTGGGGGGGCAGTGCTCTGGCTGAGAGCGCGGTAGATTTCTTCGCCAGGTTTGAGGGCGAGTTCGGCTTCCACACCAGTGGCGCTTGCGTTATAGGCTAGAAAATTGATCGCGCTACCCGGGTTGAGGAGCACGCCCTGGGTGGAGATCGACGACCACGCCCTGGCAAACACGGCCGACCAACGTGGCCGTGCGGTGAACTCCATGACCCGATAACCCATCTCCTCAGCCGTATAGGGCGGTGTAAAAGGATAGGGCTCAGCCGGCAGATACGGAACCCGGGGATGGCGGGGAGTGGCACCCGCAAGGTCCAGCTGCTGTCGTTCCTGTGGAGAGAGGTCTCCTATGGTTTTCCAGGTGCGGTTCCGGGAGTTGTTCGTCTCTTCAGCAGCGGCAGGGAGAACAGCCTCAAGAGTCAGGATGAGGGCGGCAAGCAGGCACAGGAACAGGCGCGAGCTCATGAGGCGCACTTAAACATACGGCAAGGGAATTGCCTAGCCTTTCTTAATATTGGTGGCGGATAGTGGCTCAGTTTGACGCAACCTCGGAACATCGGGTACACTCACCGCCGCGCACGGTGGCAGAAAGCAAAAACAACGACAAAGTAGGAAAGCCTAATTGGGAGGTCCCGCTTGGCAGTAGCCAACTTAAACGATCATATCCGTTACGATCCGGACGAGAAGTGCCCGCCACTATCGTCCTTCGTCGTCGGTATACAGGGCATAATGCTCATGCTCCCGCCCACAATTTCGGTAGTGGTCGTCACCGTTCTGGCGGCCGGTCAGGGCGAAGAGTATCTCATGGGGGCGATGTTCGCCGTGCTGATAATCGTCGGGATAGTCACTGCGCTGCAAGCCTCCAGGATAGGACGATTCGGCGCGGGGCACCTAGTCGTTACGGGAGTTACGCCCAACTACATTCCGTTAGCGGTACTTGCCCTGGATGAGGGCGGACCGGCCATGTTAGCGAGCCTGATGGTCGTTTCCGCGCTCTTCTTCTTTGCGGTGGCGACATGGCTTCCGCAATTACGGCGCGTGATTACGCCGACCGTGTCAGGCACGGTCCTTATGCTGATAGCCGTAATTACGCTACCGTTCTGTTTGGATCGATTCAACGAAGTACCAGAGGGCTCACCGGCATTCGCCGGGCTGTGCGTGGCTGCAGTAACGCTGATCGTATCCACGGCGCTGGTGCTGCGTGCTCCACGGCGCTGGCGTCCGTGGTCCATGCTGATCGGATTCGTTTCCGGCTGTGTTGCTGCCGGGCTGTTGGGAGTGTATGACCTGGAACGGCTGTCCACAGCACCGTGGGTCGGTATTCCCCAAGTCGGTTTTCAAGGACTGGACCTGACACCGAGTGCCGGGTTCTGGGCACTGCTCCCAATGTTCCTGATCGTCACCCTCGTGCAGGCGATCAAGGGCATTGGTGATAATGTGGTGATTCAAAGGGTGTCGCGGCGCAGACCAAGAGCGACCGATTTTCGACTGCTTCAGAGCTCGATTTACACTAATGGGGTGGGTATTCTGCTCTCGGGTCTTGCGGGAACGCCGCCCGCATCGTCCTATTCGTCATTCACGGCATCGGTCGTGAACATGACGGGGGTAGCCGCCCGCAATGTTGGGTACGCCATAGCGGTCATCCTGCTGGGACTGGCATTGCTGCCAAAATTAACGGGCGCCCTGCTCACAATACCCAGCCCAGTGGTAGGCGCATTCCTCTTGACCGCGCTAGGTATATTTTTTGTCGAGGGATTACAGACTATCGTGCGGGACGGACTCGACCTTCAAAAATCCCTTGTGGTCGGCCTGTCGTTCGCGATTGGTGCCGGGCTACAGCAACAGAACATTCTTGAGGGTTTGTTGGGACATCCGTGGGGCGTGTTGCTTGGGAATGGTATAACAGCTGGTGCTGTAACGGCAATGGCGCTCACCGCCTTCCTGAATGTGACCGGAGCGCGTCCCAAGCGGCTGGAGACCCAGCTGGACTTTTCCGACCTGCCACGAATTGACGCCTTCATGCAGGAAGTCGCCGCCGATATGAGCTGGAGCGAGGCAGCGACCCAGCGTCTGCGTTCGGCGGGCGAAGAGACGCTGTCGAGCCTGTTACAGCCGGGCAACGAATACTCCGCGGACATTGGGGCGGACAAGACGTCGCGCCTGATCATAGTCGCGCGTCCCGAGGGCGGAGCGGTGGAGATGGAATTCGTCTCGGCGCTGGAGGGCGAAGAGAACCTGGAGGACCGCCTGGCGTATCTGAACGACGAGGACGAAAGCGTGGATGAGAGGGAAATGTCGTTCCGCCTGCTGCGTCATTATGCCGCATCGGTGCGCCACCAGAAGTATCATGGGATGGACATCGTAACGGTGCGGGTCGAAGCCTAAGGGCGGCTTGGATTAGCGGGCCGGCGCAAGGGAAGGATCGAGTTACGCAGTGATAATCGGCTCGATGAACTCCAGCATTGTCTTGACGCATTCCTGCGGCTGTTCCAAAAGAAGAAAGTGCGTCGCGTCAGGCAAGAAGTCGTAATCTACAGTAAAGACATCGCTCAGGTCGAGCGACGGCAAGTATGAGAATGGCAAGGTCGGGTCAGCCCCGATGACTTTCGTCGGACACAGAAGCGACTGGAAGTCCACAAGCACGGCAAAGGGAGTGGCGTAGTCTATAATCTGCGCCTCATACTCAGGAGGGCAGCGCAGTTCATACCCCTCTCCGTTCGCCCGCTCACGCAGGGTTGTTCTGGAAAACAGATCGAATACCCCCGGCACCGTGCGCTGGAAGTGTGGTGCGTGGGTAAGAAGCTCCGCCATTTGTTGCGGGGTTTGAAAGCGATTCGTGCGTCGGCGGGTCATTTTGGCCAGGCGGATTGCTATATCTTCAAAATCCTTATAGCTCCGGCCGGGCTTGCATAGCGGCGGGTCGAACAGAACGCGCGCAGCAAAGTTACTGCCCTTGTTGGGTGACAGCAGCGTCGCCAGAGCCGAAATCGAGTGGAACACACCTATTTGGGGTTTCGTCCCATAGTGGCGGTCGATAGCCTCAAGAACGATGTCGTGGTCCTGAACCAATGTTGGAACATTATGGTTTCGGAGATTGCTGACGGTATTCCAGCCATGATTTCTGAGGTCGTAGAGTATCAGGTCGAAATCGTCGGTCAGGAGTGACCAGAAAGGGTAATACAGGTCGATTGCGAGACCGTTGCCGTGGTTCAGCACGAGTCGTGGGCCAGACGGATTTCCATGTTGCCGCAGCGTAATGACGGTGTCGTCGTCCACGCGCACATCGTAAGTGGAAAGCGGCGCGGGTAACTCCCATGCGGTTTGTGAAGTCATTGACAAATCCCTCATCTTTCTGGTGAGTCACCGCTCAGCCTACGTCATTCCTGATCGTCGAATTGGGACGGGAGGAGCTCGTGCGCGATGGCTGCGGAGAATTCCTCGTTGCCAATGTATTCAACGCGCCAGCACACTTCCGGCAGTTGTGGGAAGCGAAAGAGGCTCATCCTCCCCTGACGCAAGGCTGATGGCACTTCAAACTGGGATACGTCAAAGGAAAATCCCATTCCAAGAGCCTTGATCAACGCTTCCTTGATGGTCCAGAGTCTGAAGAAGAGTTGAACTTTATCGCATCCACGCGCGAATGCAATGATGGACCGTTCATGAGGACCGAACACGGCTTCACTCAGATCGCCAAAATCCTTGCGAGCGATACGCTCCTCCACATCCACGCCCAGTCGTCCCTGGGGAGCAAATGCTATCAAGCCATGCTGGCCACTGTGACTGAGGTTGAAGCTGATGGTAGCCGGCACATTGTCCACTAATGCAAACGGCTTTCCATAGGAGGACGAGCCGAAGGTGAGGCGTTTATTACTGCAACCGAGTTGGCGGCAGAGGCCAGCCCGAAGCGCTGCACGACACAGGGCGAACCTGCGACGAGAGCCCGGGAGCGGATATTGACGCCAGCGCGCCCGTTCTTCCTCGTTCAGCCAGAACAAGGACGACGCCTCACGGCCGGCATGAGGCGTCAGATCTACATGTATAACCGTAGCGGAACCGACTTCACGAAAGGAATTCCACCAGCATCTTGCAGCGGAAGCAGCCATGAGATGCCAGTTCCCTTTGCAAGAGTGCGTGTTAAGAGGCGTTGGCTTCCAAGTACGTTATCAAGTCCCTGAAGCTCTTTATCTCCGCGCCCTTTTCATCGGTGAACGGCGGGACGTTGAACTCGCGCGCAACTACCTTGCCGAATGCAATGATATCCAGAGAGGAAAGACCCAGGTCAAAAAGATTCTTGCTCAGATCCAGCTCTAGTGGCTTACCATCCACTTCCAAGTTTTCGTCCGCGAGTTGTGTCAGGCGCTCTTCAATTGAAGCCATAATAGTCCTCCGTTCGAGAGTTTAGAATAATACAGTCGGTATCAATAATAGGTGCTCACGTCAATCAAAATTCCTAAAGCTTGCTGCATGACATAGCGTCTCAATTACACCCAGTGACGCCTGCGCTGGAACGGATAGCTCGGCAGCGAGATACGACGACGTGACTCCCCGGCAAACATGCCATCAAAGGAAGGCGTCAGCCCCGCCTCGTATGCTCCCGCAACCGCCTCCACAAACCCAGTTCCACCCTCTGAATCCGCGTCGGATGGTTGCATCAGGCTCGCAAGCACCAGCGGCACGCGGGCAGCTTCCTCTCCGTCCGATGAGTCTGGCCATTCAAGACTCACCTGCGACCCCAATACCGCGTTGGGGCCAATCTCTACCACTGTATCCACTCCCAGTTCGGCAAGCGTACGGACACCTGCGCTGAAGGCCGCAGTCTCGCGCGCCTGCGTGCGCCAGTACGCCCCGTCGAGTGGACGGTCCGCATCCACAACTCGTCCTGTCATACCACTCACCAGAGTCGGGGACGGCGGCGAGAGCGTAACGTCTGCAAATGCCGCTTCCAGACCGTTCAGGGACTGGTTCGGATCCACTCCCGGTAGCGCCGCCATCAGCGTGCCGCGCGTCAAGGCGAAGCGCAATCCGTCCTCCAAGGTGAAGACTCCCGCAGCCTGTGCCGCGGCAATCTCGCCCGTACCGGAGCCCAGCGCGATATCCGGGCGGATCCTAACGCTCGCCCACAGCGCCGCCAGCGCACACTCCAGCGCGTAGAGAGCCGGCTGCGCCCAGGCCGCGTCATGCAAATCACCCGTGGCTTCGGTGCGTCCGAACATTACATCCAGTAGCGACTCCCCCCTCTCTGCACACACCACGGCGTCGCAGCGATCCAGAACGGAGCGCACTACCGGCTCGCAATCATACAAAGCTTCGCCCATGCCAGCCCACTGGCTGCCATCATCTGTGTACACGAAGGCAACTCTCGTCGCAGATCGTGGCTCCGGCTTATCGGCCACACCGTCGGCTTCTGTAAGTTTCATCAGCTCCTTACGCAGAGACTGCACGTCCCGGAACACCACCGCAGCACGATGGTCGAAATGGCTACGTCCAACACCCGCCGTCCACGCCATGTCAGCAAGGGCAGGTGCTTCGGTGTCTTCAGGCGACGACTCAGCAACGCGCTCGTCGAGCCACGACAGGTACTGCTCCGCCAAGTCCCGAAGTGCGCCATCTGTTTTGCCCGACAGTGGCAGGAAGCGCACTGCGCGCTCCGTTAGTCCGTCTGCGGCCACCGGCAGGTTCGCAACCGGCTGCGGCAGGGAAACGGGCACCTGCCATGCGACACTCGCAAACGACTGCATGCCAACGCTTGTTCCGTAACCGTCTGCCGCGCCTCTGTAGCCTTCCACCACAATATGCGCGTTTGTACCGGAAATACCGAACGCGCTCACTGCCGCGCGCGGCGGTCTATCGGGATGGAGCGGCCAGTCGGTCTTTTCGGAAGTCACCCGCACGGGCAGTCGGTCCCACTCGATTTGAGGATTCGGATTCTTGAAGTGCAGATGTTCTGGAATGACACCCTGCTTCATGGCAAGCAGGGTCTTTATCAGGCCGGCAACGCCTGCTGCCGCCTCCAGATGTCCGATGTGCGACTTTACCGTGCCCATCAGCAGCGGGTGGTCGGCTTCGCGCTCTCTGCCGTACACCGAACCTACTGCGTAGACTTCAATCGCGTCCCCCAATAGGGAGCCCGTAGCGTGCGCTTCGAGATAGTCGACGTCCGCCCCTGTGAAGCCCGTCCGAGCAAGCGCAGCCTCCATGACACGCTCCTTCGCCGGACCGTTCGGGATAATCAGTCCCGCGCTCGCCCCATTCTGGTTGACGGCGGAACCCTTGATAATACCCCAGATACGGTCGCCATCAGCCTCCGCCTCGCTCAACCGCTTCAAAACGACTATTCCACAGCCCTCGCCACGCACATAGCCGTCCGCAGACGCATCGAAGGGATTGCACTGTCCCCTCGGCGACAACATCCCGACCTCCATCATGAACCTGGAAACCGCGGGGGAAAGCACCGCCTGCACGCCTCCGGCGAGAGCCAGGTCTACCTCGTCCCGCTGTAGCCCTGCGACGGCTTGATGGACCGCAGCCAACGACGATGCGCACGCCATGTCTATGGCCATGGCCGGGCCTTCCAGACCCAGAGCGAATGCGACCCGTCCTGCGGTGACGCTTGCGGTTGTGCCGAGGTAACTGTCTGCCTTGCCACTTCCTTCGATCAAGTCTCGGTATTCGCTACCGCCGACTCCGGCGTACACTCCAGTGCGGCTGCCCCGCAGCCCCTCGGGGTCGATACCCGCGTCTTCAAGAGCCTGCCAACTCGTTTCCAACATCATCCGCTGTCGCGGATCCATCAAGCGCGCTTCTATCGGCGCAATGCGGAAGAAGCGCGAGTCGAACCACTCGATGCCTTCGACAAACGCGCCGCGTAGATGGGCCGCATCCTCTCCATCCGGGTCTCCAGCGGTACTGCTCCACGAACCGCCGTCCGGGCGCCCGTTGGTAATCGCATCGGTGCCTGATTCCAACAGATGCCAGTATTCGGAAAGGTCTTTTGCTTGAGGGAAACGGCAAGACATGCCGACTATCGCGATGTCATCATCCTCGGTGGCGACCGGCGCGCGTGGTTCAGGAACGCTTGTCTCTGGTGTTGACGTAGCCCCACCGCTCTCGCCAAGTTGATCGAGTTCGTCCGCCAGATGGCGGGCGAGCGCCGTGATGTCCGGGTAGTCGAAAACAGCCGTGTTGGAGACGACATACTCGCCGGCGAATGCACGATTAAGCCGGTTTCTCAGTTCTACCGCCATAAGCGAGTCCATTCCCAGATCGAAGAAGCCAACCGAGGGCGAGGGCAAGGGCGTACTGGGCAACCTCATCACCGCTTGCAGTTCCTTTTGCAGGAACGACACCAAGATACTCTCTAAATCGGTTCGCTGCGAAACTCGCAGTTGCGACAACAGGTCTTCTGAGGAATCCTCCGCTGTGTCGCTCGCGCCTGCAGATGTGGCTAATAATTCCTCCAGGAAGGGTGTAGACTCGTCGTCATTCTTGGCGAATGTCGGCCAGTCCACTGCGGCGACCATGCCGACAGGCACATCCTGCCGTACCAGCGTTTCAAGCGCTCTCAATCCCTGTTGCGGCGTTATCCAGCCCGTCCCCGCTGCCTCCAGTTGCCTCTCGATACGCTCGCGCTGTTCCTCTGCTTCGCCGAGTTCCGACCACGCCCCCCACGCTACCGACTGACCGGGGAGACCAAGCGCACGGCGGTGCCCGGCAAGCTGGTCGAGGAACGCATTAGCCGCCGCATGGTTTACCTGGCCTGCGTTGCCCATAACGCCCGCCACGCTGGAGAACAGGACGAACATGTCCAAATCCCTGTGCATGGTCGCGCGGTGCAGATGCCATGCGCCAAGCATCTTTGGCCAAAGGACTTGCTGGAAACTATCCCAACTCTGATTCGTCAGGACGGCATCCGACAGCACGCCCACGCTGTGTATAACACCAGCGAGAGGCGGCAGAGTCGCCTCGATGCGCTCCAGCATCGCGTCTACCGCCGCAGCGTCCGTCACATCCGCAATCTCAATCTGCACCGTCACACCACGTTCACGTAACGCACTGATAGCTTCTACGGCCTCGGGGTCGGGGTCGCGTCGGCCGTTCAGTACGATTGCCCCCGCGCCCCGTTCTGCCAGCCAGCCAGCCAGAGCGCAGCCAATACCGCCAAGCCCGCCCGTTACGAGGTAGGTCCTGTCCCCTCGCAGCTGTCCCGTCTCCAGCGCCGAGTTCGTCAGCACGATCTTGCCGATGTGCCGCGCCGCGCGCATAAATTTCATCGCCGGTCCTGCTTCGCCCATCGGCCACCTAGTGTGGATAATCGGTGTCAGTTCTCCAGCCGCCACTCGTTTCATCAGGCTCTTCAGGGCCGCTCCCGGCAGTTCCGGGTCGTGCTCTTTCAGAGTATCCAACTCCAGGATGTGGTAATCCACATCCTGGCGCGCAGCGGTCATCTCTTCCTCGCTGTAGATGTTCACTCTGGCCAACTCGATGAACCTGCCACCGTGCGCAAGGCAGGATAGGCTCGCCTCGATAAAGCCCTCTCCAGTCAGGCTGTTCAACACCACATGAACGCCTTCGCCACCAGTGGCTTCGAGGATTTCCTGGCCAAACTTCGTCTGCCTACTGTCGAAGACATGCTTCACACCCAGCGAGTGCAGATATGCCTGTTTCGGCGCGCTTGCCGTGGCGAACACTTCCGCGCCCGCGGCGTGCGCAAGCTGGATAGCTGCCAGTCCTACACCGCCCGCGCCCGCGTGAATAAGCACTCGCTCGCCCGCCTTCAGCTTTGCCAGATCGTATGACAACGCGGCAGAAACGAACACGGTCGGCATAGTGGCAAGCTGCGGAGTCGGAACATCCGGCGGCGCAAGCGCAACCATCTCCTCTCGCATGACCGCCTCTGAACCGAAAGTGCCGAATGCCAGCGCCACTACACGATCACCCACGGACACACTCGTGACATCGGAACCGACTTCAAGGACATGTCCGCACAGCTCGCCGCCCAAGATACCTTCATCGATCAGGCCAAGAGAACGGAACACATCCCAGAAGTTCAATCCGGAAGCTTCCACAGCCACGCGTACTTCTCTCGGTTCGAGTGAACGCTCCAGCGAGTCCAGCACCTGCAGTCCTTCGAGCGCGCCGCCTGCATCCGGCTCCAGGAACCAGCGCGGCTCTTCCGGTAGGGTCAGCCGCTCCGTATCAGCGCCGGTACGAACGAGGCGTGCCGCCTGACGGAGTCCCAAGCGGTAGGCGATGTGAGTCTCGGAGTCAGGGTACATCAGCTCATTGACGAGGTCGGACAGCGGCACAGCGTTTGCGGGGTCAAGGTCGATCATCCGCGGTTGCAGATGGGGCGCTTCCCGTGCCACTACCTTACCGAAGCCCCATAGCATCGCCCCGGTCAGTTGACCGCAATGCTCCCGCTCCAGCACCTGACCGCCGCGCGTGAGGAACCACACGCCCTTCGCAGGTGTCGCATCCGCGTCCATAACGCCCTGTACGAGCGCCAATGCGCTCCCGCCCACTTGCCTCGCGTCCTCGCCCAACTCTTCGGTGGTAGCATCCTCGCCGTGACCGTCCAGCGCCGCAAAATGCACGATACCGCTGAGGGGCACCTCCGTGGGCAGACCTTCGAGTAATGGGCGCCACGATTCGCGGCTCTGCATCTCCACGGCCGCCTTGATCACTGCGTAATCTTTTTCCGATGATTCCCCGTCTGACTGCGCGTGGTCGCTCACTAGCACGACGGTCTGGTTGTGTGCCGCCAGTTTCGCTGCCAGCGCATCTGCCACGCCGCATTGATCACCTACGAGAACCCATACTCCTGTCGCCTCCTTTACCTCCGCAGGTCCTTGCGCCAGTATCACACCTCTGTCCGGTGTGCTGGTCGCGTCAGACTCCCCTTCTCCCAATATCTCCACTTCACCGAAACCCGCGTCGCCGAGCGCCTGGCGCCAGATTGCGGGGCTGGCCAGTGCGTGATGCGGGCGGTAGTCGTCAGCAAAGCGCCACCAGCCGTCCAACTGCCCGAAAGTCAGATCCTGCCAGCCCTGACCGCGAAGGTTCTCAAGCGCTACCAACTGGCCCGAGGGCGCGAGTAGCGCGCGACAGTGAGCCAGCGTCTCGTTCAGGTAGCGTGTGGCGTGCAGCACATTAGAGGCAATGACCAAGTCATAGCCATGAAGATCAAAGCCTTGCTCGATAGGCTCCTTCTCGATATCCAGCACTCGGTATTCGATTGATCCGTCGCTCCCTCCGAAACGCGCCTCAGCTTCCGCGAAGAAGCCAGCCGATATGTCAGTATATGTGTAATCAAAACGACCGACCGGTAGCTCGGGCAGCACCGCCGCCGTCGCCGCTCCCGTACCGGCACCAACCTCCAACACGCGCAGCCTTCGGCCTTCCGGCAAATCGTCCAGGAGCGCCGCAATCGTGTTCCCCAGCATGCGGTTCGCCGCACGCGCAACCGGCGATTTTAAGTACAGGTCGCCGGCGGTCGGCTCTCCACTACTGAACAGGAGCGTCAACGGGTCCGCTTGACCGATGAGGACATCAGCAAGAGCGGCACCGCACCGCCTGAATAGTCCGACTTCGGTCGCACCATGCCAGTAGCGCGCATTCATTTCGTCTGCAAACGCATCGGGATTGCGCGGCATATCATCCGGCAGCGGGTCATCTTGCCCAACCCTCACGACAAACCCATCGTCCGCTTCCTCCATCACCCTCGCTCTGACCAGCAGCTCGAACATACGGCGGAACACACGCTGGTGTTCCGGCAGGACATTCAGCCTGTGCTGCACGGCTTCCGGCTCAACGAATTCGCCGACCTTGCGTTCCCACCCCAGTTGCTCCAGAGCCGAGAGTGCATAGAACCATGACAGCCGCTCAAGATCGTTCAGCAGGTCGACGCGCTCGTCGGCTTCTACACCTTCATCTGCTAGATACTCGGTGAACGGCATCGAGCGGTCGGCAATGCTTGTCGGACTCGTCAGGAAGTCGGCTGAAGGCATCCCGTCTGCAAGGGCGCGGTCACGCCAGACAATTTCGTATAAGAGGTCTTGCAGCCCTTCCGCCGCTGAAAGCAACGCCGTACGAGTAGCGCGCTTCACGATGTATCCACTCAATCCGCCAAGCTCGACACCATCCGACGTGTAGAACAGGAGGTCGCCACTCAGCACCTCCGGCGTCTCGTTCCGTCCATCGTCCTCAGACGTGTCGCGGGCGCTCTCCCGCAAGCGGGCGTGACAGATGAGACGTTCCGGCAGTTGCTGCCTCAGCCACAGGTGTTCCCATCCGAAAGGCAGGTAGGTTATCTCGTCTTCGCCTCTGGCGGAACGGCGCGCCGCCGACAGAACCTGGAAGCACCCATCGAGCAGAACCGGATGCAGGTGAAGACCGCTGCTGTCAACGGCTTCCGGCAGGACGACCTCGCCGATCGCCTCACCATTCGCCGCCCAGAGGCTCTGAAGCGTGCGGAACGTTGATCCGAGGTGGATGTTGGCTTCCGCCCGCGCGCGATAGAACGCCGCCACATCCTGCGACTCCATGCCCGACTTCAAGCCGTCCACGTCGATGCGATTAACAGTCCCACGCGTCCTGCCTCCAAGCGAAACCTTCCCCTCGGCGTGAAGCGCCCAGCCCTCTTCGGATTCGCCCTTGCTGAAGATCTCGATATGCCGGGTGTTCCCACTCTCGGAGGTGCTCAGCACGGCCTGAATTTTTCGCCCAGCTTGCTCGATGTCGTCCGCGCCGTCCTCCTCCGCAAAGACCAGCGCGCTGTGCAGTTGCAAATCCTCCACATCCACCGATTGTGCGCCTTCGGACAGCGACGCTGCTGCTGCCATAACGCCATACAACGCACCCGGCATTATCACCCGCCCGAAGACGCGATGGTCGTTCAGCCAAGACGGGTCGGAAGGGAATATTTCCGTCTCGAACATCACCTCGCCGTGTGGCGACTCGTGCCTTATACCCAGCAGAGGATGCCCGGCGACCGCGCGTCTGCGCCTTGGCGCATCGATCCAGTGCCGTGCACGCTGAAAGGGATAACCCGGCAGCTCAACCCGGCGGCGCTCCTCTCCCGCGAACAGTCCGTCGAATGCAAGCGTCAGCCCCGCTTCGTATGCTCCCGCAACGGCGTCCATGAAGCCATCGTCATGGTCTGACGGAAGGACATCCGTCGATGGGCGCAGCATACTCTCAAGGACGGTGGGGTCTTTCGCGTCATCCGTCACGCCAGACCAGACAAGAGAAACCAGTGGACCGAGCACGGCGTGGGGACCCACCTCTATGACCAGATCGACGCCCAGTTCCGCCAGAGTTCCGACACCTCTGCGAAACTGCACAGCCTCTCGCGCATGACGACGCCAGTATTTGCCATCAAGAATCTCGTCCTGCGCCACAACACCGCCCGTTACATTACTCACCAGAGCCACGGACGGCGGCGCAGCCACAACATTCCCCTGATATGCCTCTTCCAATGCATCCAGCGCGGGCTCCACTAAAGCACTGTGGAAAGCCTGATTTCTGGTCAATGGCCTGACGGTAATCTCTTCGGCCTCGAAACGCTCCGATACCGTCTGAACTGCCACGCTGGGACCGCTAATGACCTGATGAATGCCGTTGTCAACCGCGATGCTCAGGTCCACGCCGTCGGATGACGCATTGTACTCATCAACTGCCGCCGCCACTTGATCCTCTGAAGCGAACACCGCCGCCATTGTGCCGAACTCAGGAACTGACGAAAGCAGGGCGCCGCGTTTTGCAACGAACCTCAGACCTTCTTCCAACCCGAACACGCTGGCAGCCTGCGCCGCTGCAAATTCGCCGAGGCTGTGCCCGATGACCACGCTCGGTGCAACTCCGATGCTGCGCCACAGTGCAGTCAGCGCGCACTCCAAGGCATAGACGGTGGGCTGTGCCCAAGCGGTATCGTTCAGGTCGCCTTCGCCGCCGAACATCACATCCAGCAGCGAAGTGCCTCGCTCCTCCAATATGACCTGCTCGCACCTATCGAGAACGGCGCGCACTACTGGCTCGCACTCGTACAGAGGCTTGCCCATGCCCATCCACTGGCTACCCTGTCCCGTGTACACGAAAGCCACTTTTGTCGCCGCTGCCACCTCCACACCACCGTCACCCTCCGCAACCGCCTTCAGCCCGGCGCGCAGCGACTCGGCGTCCCTGAAAGCAACACCCGCGCGGTGAGCGAATTGACTGCGCCCAACGCCCGCCGTCCACGCCAAGTCCGAGAGGAAAGGGGAAACGGCTAAGTCTGTGGGTTCCAGACCCGGGGGGCGCTCGTTAAGCCATGTAAGGTAGCGTTCCGCCAGCTCTCGCAGGGCATTGTCCGTCTTGCCTGACAGAGGGAGCAGCCGTGTGGCACGCGCAGCGGGCGTTTCCGCCGCCGAGTCTGAGGCCGCCTTTGGCACGGAGACAGCGACATGCTTCGGAGAGCCCGTAGGCCACTTCCCATCGCGCAATCCGTCAGAGGCGCGTGATGGCGTACCATGGCCCTCCACCACGATATGCGCGTTTGTACCGGACCAGCCGAAACCGCTCACGCCAGCCAGCGGGGCTCGGCCGGATACGAGGGGCCACTCCGTTGCCGTCGAAGTGACACGCAAGGGAAGCTGCCGCCAATCAACCGCTGGCGTCGGATTGTGAAAATTCAGGTGCTTCGGGATAATGCCCCGATTCATCGCCAGCAATACCTTCATCACCCCGGCAACACCCGCCGCAGATTCCAGATGTCCGAAGTTCGTCTTCACGGAACCTATGAGCAGCGGTCGCTCAGCCGGACGACCGTTGCCGTATGCGGCAGCCACTGCCCGCAGCTCGATAGGGTCGCCCACCGGCGTTCCCGTGCCATGCGCTTCCACATAGTCCACCTGTGACGACGGTACGCCTGCCCTGAGCAATGCCGCCTTGATGACCTGTTCCTGGGCCTCCCCATTCGGCACTGTCAGCCCCGTGCTCGCCCCGTCCTGGTTCAGTGCAGAGCCGCGAATGATACCCCAGATTCGGTCGCCGTCCGCTTCCGCCTCGCTCAGCCGCTTGAGAACCAGGAGCCCGCAGCCTTCTCCGCGTACATACCCATTGGCGGCGGCATCGAAAGTCTTACAGCGTCCGTCCGGCGCCAGCATTCCGGCATTCGCCCGCAGTTCCAGGAGCCGTCCTGACAGGATGGTGTGGACCCCGCCCGTCAGCGCAAGGTCGGCCTCGCCATACTGCAAGCCGGTCACCGCCTGATGGATTGCTACGAGCGATGAAGAGCAGGCCGTGTCCACGGCAATTGCCGGCCCCTGCAAGCCAAGCGCGAAGGAGACTCGTCCGATGGCCGTGTTGTAGGAAGTGCCGCTGACCGTGTAGAGGCTGGAGGCCGGCTCGGCCGTGTCACTGGCTTCCAATATGACTCCCCGGTATTCGTTATTGCTGATACCGGCATACACTCCGGTGCGGCTGCCCTTCAGTTCATCAGGGTCTATTCCTGCGTCTTCGAGCGCCTGCCAGCTCGTTTCCAGCATCAGTCGCTGCTGCGG
This sequence comes from uncultured Binatia bacterium (SeqCode), assembly GCA_965243855.1. Taxonomy (GTDB): domain Bacteria; phylum Desulfobacterota; class Binatia; order Bin18; family Bin18; genus Bin18. The sequence goes on from CBDEWE010000003.1 coordinate 3,570,617, forward strand.
GTCAAGGTGCTGCGCCTCGACCGGCGAAATACGGAAAAAAGGGGCGTCGAACTGGTCAACCCCATCAATGAAAGCTGCAAAGCGACACGCCTCGCTCTGAACCGATGCATTCTGGAACAGCTTGCCGGCACGTCCGACACCGGAACCTGGAACGCCCTCGCTGACCGCATTCTCGCCCGCTTCCAGCAGACGCCAGAACGCCGAAATATCATTTGCGCCGGGGAATCGACATGCCATGCCTACGACGGCGATCGGCTCTCCGAATTGCGAATCCGAGCGATTCCGAACATCTGGCTCAGTTACCGGAGCGTGTGAAGAATCAGCAGACCGCCCTGTACTCATAGCGTTCTTCTCCTGTCGTAGCCTGTCGCCGAAGGATGTATAGTTTTCAAGATTTGTATAAAGACTGGCTTTCGGTATAACAATCCTGAAAAGATGATTTCATAACCCAACCTTGAAGGGAAGGAAATTCTTATGGGGGAAGGAATAGATATTCAATGGGAACGGAAAAACGGGGTTTTGTTTGCCGCGCTCGTCGGACGTGTTGACGGCGGTAATGCTGAGGAATTTCAGCGGCTCTTGGAGTCTGGCATTGAGCCGGGCGACCAAGCCCTCATCTTGGACTTTGAGCACCTGTCCTTCATCAGTAGCGCGGGTCTGCGGGTCAGTCTGATTATGGCCAGGGCATTCAACGAGCCAGGGAAGCAGTTTGGCATTTGTACGCTCTCTGGCCCTGTCCGCGAGGTTATCGCGATCAGCGGCTTTGATAAGATGATTGCCGTGTATGAATCACGGGCCGCCGCGCTCGGCGCACTCACAGGGGAGTCCAGCAGTGACGGTGGTGATCAAGGATAAAGCTCAGCCAGTAGATACGGAACCTGGGGATGGCGTGAAGATGTCGCCTTGGCTGTCGCCCAGTATCTGGAGACGAATCTTGGCGGCTGGCAAAGCCCGTCCGCGTAGCGCCGGGTTTGACTGTTAGGCCGGCGGAGAGTTTCAACGCCCCCGCTCGCTCACCTCAAACACTAGTCGCCCGGCTGCCTCCTGGGCTTGGACACGAGTTAGAATCTCAGTAGGGAGTTGGAGCGGGCGCTCCTCGGGAAATTTCTCTTCCTCTAAGGCGGGCCGTAAGAAAAAGAGGTCGGGGGAGGACACCTGTGCCTGAGTCTTGACGGATGTATCAAGGGCCCACTGCCGGCGCATAAAATCCGGGCTAAAGAACAGCGCGATCTCCTGAGGGCTCCAGGTTGTAACCCGGTGACTGTCATTCACAAAATATGTCATCAGGTCATCGGTAATATCCCAGTACACGGTAAACAGCGAGCCATATCCCTGCTCCCCCAAATCTGGATTAAAAATCTCAGCCAGCCTGACCTCAATGTGAATGAGCTTGCCGTCGGGACCGTATTTCTCAATACGCAGGGGGAAAAAAGAATGTTCCTCCAGCCAAAACAGGAGGCGCGGTACGTAGTAATTGGGCAGCCACTCAGGACGGGTCTGAGCCTCGACAACATAACACCGGACCCCACCCTCGGCCGTATAGTGCCGATAGCTGTCTCCCATCAGCTTGAGCTCAGCCGTCTGCCGCTCGTGAAACTGACCGGTCTGCCCGTTCCGTAACATGATGGTGGGGCGCGTCTTGGGAAAACGCACAGTCTGATACAGGGTATCCAGACCCAGTATCCGCCAAGAAAACTCCCAGGCGTCGCGTCCATAATTGTCGTCGGGCGTGAGCGCCATATTGGGCACCTTCCCCTGCCGTCGGAGTGGCGCTTCGTGACGCACCCGGCGCTTGGTCGGTGAGTATCGGAAGCGTTCTTCCTTTTTGATGAATGCCTTGCCCGTGCGATAGCGAACCGAGAGAAATTGCGATCCTTCTGCAGCCGGGGGAGTGGTGCGCTGACTGAGAGAGCGGTAGATTTCTTCGCCGGGCTTGAGGGCGAGTTCCGCCCCCGCACCGGCCGTGCCAGCGTTATAGGCCAGAAAATTGGTGGCACTGCCCGGATTGAGGAGTATGCCCCGGGTAGAAATCGACGACCACGCCCTGGCAAACACGGCCGACCAGCGTGGACGGGAGGTGAACTCCATGAGCCGATAGCCCATCTCCTCAGCCGTATAGGGTGGTGTAAAAGGATAAGGTTCAGCCGGTAGATACGGAACTTCGGGGTGGCGTGGCGTGTCAACCGCAAGGTCCAGCTTCTGCCGTTCCTGTGGAGAGAGGTCGGCGACCGTTTTCCAGGTGCGGTTCCGGGAGTTGTTCGTCTCTTCGGCGGCGGCAGGGAGAGTAGCCCCAAGAGTCAGGATGAAGGCTGAAAGCAACCAGAAGAACAGGCACGAGACCATGAGGCGCAATTAAACATAAGGCGAAAGAGTTTCATAGCTTTTTATTGGAGTAAGCGGACACTCGAAAATGCGGCTTCCTCTTGAAATTTGGTGGGGTCAGCGCTAGCGGGGAGTGTCCATCCGACAGTGGCTCGAACCCCCGACAGAGAGGCGGCACATGGAAAATCCCAAGCAGTATACAGGCTATCAATCCTACCAGTATTTAGACGCGCCGCGCGATTACAAGCGCTTTCGGTTGGCCAAAGAAGTCGGGCGGGTGGCGTCTTCTCGGATTGTGCTCACGCCGGCCGAGGAAGCGCGAGCGCAGAGCCTGTTAGCCGAGAATATTGCGATCTCCATGCACGACCATCCGGTCGTGGTCCCGGAGGAGATCAACGAAATCTTCGAACAAAAGCGACTAGGTCGGGACTTCACCGGCTTTCAGGGACTGGCGGCCTCTGGGTTGGACGGCATCTTTGACAATTTGATGAATGGCCTGTGTACGATTACCTCGCAGGCCGGCTGGAAGTGGAATGATGTCACCCACGACTTGGGCATGCGTTTGTGCGACCTGGCCCATCAGGATTTTATTCTTGTCTGTGACGGCGTTCGAGATATCATCGCGGCGCACGAGACCCGGCGACTTGCCCTGGTGCCGACACTTGAGTCCGCAACGCCGATAGAGAACGAACTGGACCGGCTCGATGTACTGTATGGATTTGGCGTGCGCAGCATGGGCGTCGCCTACAGTGAAGCCAATGCTTTGGGCAGCGGTTTGCGAGAGGGACGAGACGCCGGACTGACCGATTTTGGGCGCCAGGCAGTCCGGCGTATGAATAAACTGGGCATCCTGATTGATGCGGCCCATTGCGGCGATCAGACGACGTTAGACATTATTGAGGAAAGCGAACTACCCATCGTGATCTCCCACGCTGGGGCGCGGGCACTATGGGACACCCCACGACTCAAACCGGACCACGTGCTGGAGGCCATGGCGGCCAAGGGAGGCATACTGGGAATCGAAGCGGCTCCGCACACGACCCTGACCGAGCAGCATCCGCACCACAGTATAGAGTCGTGCATGGAACACTTTGAGTATGCAGTCCGGCTGATCGGTATTGAGCATGTTGGTTTTGGACCGGACACCATGTTCGGCGATCATGTCGGTCTGCACCGTGCCTACGCGGCCCAGCTCTCCGTTGACAAGATACTTGGCAATAAAGCGTTTGATCCGGTCGAGTACGTTGATGGTCTGGAGAATCCTGCCGACTTTCCCAACATCGTGCGTTGGCTGGTCAAACAGAGATATGCGGACCCAGACATTGCCAAGGTTATAGGCGGTAACGTGCTCCGCGTTCTGAAACAGGTCTGGGTCCGCTAAATTGAAATGGCTAGGCATCTGCAAGCGCTTTGCGTAGATGCGCACCATTTGTCTTCCACCACTCGTACAGAATCGAAACATCTGTGCCAATACAGAAGTGACGGACTCCGAGATCAAGGTAGTATTGGGCTTGGTCGAGACTATTGAGCTCTACACGTGGCGGTACTCCCATCTTGAGCGCGGTTTCAAACACTTTGCGCTCAACCGCTTTGATTTCTGGTGAGCGCGCCTCACCTGCCCGCCCGACGTTCATGGCATAGTCTGACGGACCCCACTGGACCATATCCACCCCCGGTACCGACAACACTTCCTCTAACTGATCAACCGCTCCCTGCTTCTCAATCATAATCACTACGACGATATCGCGGAGCGCCTGTACATACTCCCGCGTACCGCCATATCCCATATAGCTAAAGCGGCGCATCGCAACCCCATACGTCCCACGATCTTCGGGCGTATCGGGCCGCGCGATCCGCACACACTCCTGCACCTCTTCGACCGACCGACAATCGGCAAATAATACGCTTTGAAAGCCTGATCCAATGGCGCGTTGAGCAATAAAATTCCGGGGTTCTTGATCCACCTTGATCATACTGGACAGGCCACTGAGTTCAGCCGCCCGACACAGATTGTCGAGGGCGTACAGGTCAAACGGCCCGTACTCGGCCACAAATTCAACATAGTCAAACATCTCCGTGTGTCCGATCGCCTCGACGATAGACGGCCAGGTTGTATGAATATGCGTCCCCAGAGTTGGCTTGCCAGCCGTCAACAGATCTCGCAGTGTGTTTGATCGCATGATGTTCACTCCTTTAATGAGAGAATTGGGATGGGATTCGCGTCCTCTTTTTGGGAGAGGTAATCCCTGCTGAGCAACCCATACTGTTCGCGATCCTCAAAAATCCCCCACTTTTTAACGTGCTCTCTCAAGCACCCTTCATAGTGCATGCCAAGCTTCTGCATGACCCGCCCAGAGGCTGGATTACGTTTGAAATAGGCGGCGTGCAGCCGGTTGAGTCCAAGGACATCGAACCCATATCTGACCACAGCCTGCGCTGCCTCAGTGCAATAGCCACGATTCCAGAAGGGTTTCCCGATCCAATAGCCGAGTTCCGCGCTGGCATACTGTTGGGTGAGCTGTAGCCCAATAGCGCCAATGAGCGCCTGATCAGCTCGTAGGACGATGGCAAGGTTGACCTGTTCACCTTTTTCGTAGCGCTCCTGATGGGTAGCAATCCACTGTTCGGCCATGCCCTCTTCATAGGGATGAGGGATATTCAATGTGGTTGAAGCGATCTCCCTCTCCCCAGCGAGCCGTTGGACATCTGAGGCGTCAAACGCAGTGAAAGGCCGTAGAGTCAGACGAGTCGTTTCGAGGGTTGGACGTTCTTTCATTTCAACCTTGAAGCGCTTTTTGGAAGAACTCCTAACAGAACTCCGTCTTGTCCCGTACGCCTGGATACCTACTTTCGCAGCTATGACACAGCATAGACTGTTATTCCCGTGGAAACGGGAATCCAGAGAGGCGTAGGGCTGACTTCGCTCATCATGGGGCAGCGCTGACAACCCGCCAGATTCAGCGTCCGTGCTGGGCGACGAATTCCTCCAGCACCTGGTTAAATTCAAGCGGCCGTTCGATCTCGTAGCAGTGGCCGACCTCTTTGAGCACGCGCAGTTCGGCTCCGGGAATATGCTCGGCCAGAAAGCGGTTAGCCTCGACTGGTGTCGCCTGGTCTTCCTCTCCGACCAGGACCAACGTGGGCTGGATAATCTCCTGTAAGCGGTCTGAGATGTCCCACTGCCACACACCGTTGGGGTCTTCCAAGCAGGCCAGGGCCACCCGGCGTGGAAAGCCGCCCTCGTTCAGGAAGTTGTGCTTAATCATCTGGCACACCTCGGGCCGCTCGTTCCGCGTCTTAACCGAGAAACAGCGGGTGACCAGGTTTTCCGCGGCTGCCTCGTAATCGTTCTGGAAGCTGGCAATCAACTCAGCGGTATCCAGGGTCTGGTGCAGATTGGTCGCACTGCTGATGATGACATTCCCGGCGACCAAGTGCGGATAGTCAAGACTCATCTGCATGGCCCGCATCCCACCCATCGAGTTACCGACCAGAATGGCACGATCAATGCCCAGAGCGGCCAGGACGGCGGCATCGTCGGCCGCCATGTCCTGAATGGAATAGCCCGTGAGCGGCTTGGAGGAGAGCCCGTGTCCGCGCGCCTCAATGACAACGCAGTGGTATTTATGGGCCAGGATAGGAGCCTGATAGGCCCAGAGCCAGGCATTGGCTGAAAAGCCGTGTAAAAAGACCAGGGGAAACCCTTTCCCATAGTGATTGTAGTGAATCCGTACTCCCTTTTCCCTTTCAATGTACGGCATAGACGCCCTCCTTTCTGTGTGAAAACGGACCGCTCACTGAATCCATTCAGCCATACGCTCGCCCAGCATAATGGCGGTTGCATTGGCCGGACGCCGCACCACGTTCGGCTGAATCGAAGTATCGACGACGCGGATTTGCTCAAGCCCGTGTACCCGGCCATACTGATCCACCACTGCGGTCATGTCATCTGCCGGTCCCATTTTACAGCTTCCCGACATGTGGATGGCCGTCCCCAGGTTGGTGTACATCCAGTTGTCCAAGGCAGTATCCGAGGCCAGATGGGCATCGGTAGGCACCGTCCGCTCGGCGACTACACCTTTGAACGCCTGACTGTGCAGCAACTCTACCGTGAGCCGGACCCCCTCGCGCATGCGCTGTCGGTCGAAGGGGTCGGCGAGATAATGGTAGTGCAATTCCGGTTGGACTTTCGGGTCAGCCGAGACGAGCCGCATCTCGCCCTTGCTCAGCGCCTCTTGCAGGGAACAGCCTATCATCAGATCACGCCCGCGCCGAGCCTGTTCCAGCAGGCGCTTGACGGAAATCCCACGCATGGCCGCCAGGGTTCTGAAGGGATGGCGAAAGAAGGAAGGCAACGCCGGCAGAGACGAGCCCCCTTCCCGGCTCGCCGTCACAAAGGAGTCGGTCATGGAGAAACAAAACGGCAGGATTTCCATGTCGCCTCGCGCCGACGAGCCCTCGGCCGTATAGTGCAGGCCGGTCTGGAGCATGGGCATATCCGGGTGCGACGCCGGGGTCTTTTTTGTTTTGTACATGACCATCACCGCCGGGTGGTCGGTAAAATTTTTCCCCAGATATGGCGAGTCGTGGACCACCGGGATGTCACAGTTGCGCAACTCATCCGCCGGGCCAACACCGGACAGCAATAAGAGATGCGGAGATTTCACCGCGCCCGCACTCAGAATGATCTCACCGGCATGCACGACGATGGGCCGGCCCTGACGCTCGGCTTCAACGCCTATCGCCCTGCGCCGGTCGAACACGATCCGTCTGGCCAAGGTCTCTCCCCACACGGTCAGGTTAGGCCGGTGGAGATTAGGCGTCAGATAGGTGATGGCGGTATTCATCCGGATCCCATCGATATTATTGAGCGGCAGAGCCCCGACGCCTATTGAGGTCGGCCCGTTCATATCCGGGTCTTTAGGAAATCCCGCATCCAGACAGGCCTGGACAAAAGACTGTTGGACGGTATTCCATTCGTTCGTCCTGGGGCGACGAACGGGAATCGGCCCGCTCGCGCCATGCAGGTCGTCCTGAAAATCCTGATCGCTCTCCAATTTGCAAAAATAGGGCAACACTTTCTCGTAGGACCATTCGGCATTGCCCAGGGCTGCCCAGCCGTCGAAGTCTTCCGGCACGCCGCGAATAAATACCGTCCCGTTGAGAGCACTTGAGCCACCAACCACTTTTCCTCGGGGAACAGAGTAGGACAGTTCCGGCGTGAGCTTGGCCATGAACGACCAATTGTTGGGATGCCCAGGGAAACTGGACGCCAGAGAGCCGCCCTGTTGCAATGCCAGCGGAAACTCGTCGATATTCTTGAAATGGGGACCGGCGTCCAAGAGCAGCACCGAACGGTTCGGGTCTTCTGACAAGCGGGCAGCAAGCGGACAGCCGGCAGAGCCCGCGCCAATAATAATCACGTCATAGTGCTTGTCGCCGTTCATTCCTGGCCCCTCGTCCTGGAGATGCCAAAACGAAGACAGCCATAGCCCGCTTTTCTCGGGCCTGTCAAGCTTCGGACTGTTCCGTTGCTCACTCGGATGGCAGCTTACGCTATGCTAACCTGACCTACAGTCCTGATGGGAATAATAGGGACACATATGAGCATAAAGGCCCGGCGGAGAACCATCGTTATAAGAATATGGCCCTGCCCCCTATTTCGGACCCCAGTCCTTGAGCGAGCAGAGTCGCGGCCAGTTGATTCAGGCTGACCCCCTCGCTCGCTGCTCGCTTGGCGAGCTGCATATGTAAGGTCTTGGGAATGCGCTGCACGAATTGTCCGCTATAGGTTTTTGGCGCGGGCAGTTCTCCCTTATCTTCCCGTTCAGCCGTTGCCCACGCAATGAAGGCGTCGCGGGTTTCTGCTATGGCTGTGTCGATAGTCTCGCCATCCGCGATACAGCCAGGCGAGTCGGGCAGAGTAACCAGATAGCCACCACCTTCCTCTTCGGGGATGGGGGCGATATTGATCGCATAGTCCTCAAATCTCATCGTGCTGCCTCACTCACTTCCGGTCCAAGGCCCGGTACTGGATGGCCTGGGCGATATGGGCGCCGGTGATGTGTTCATCGCCGGCGAGGTCGGCGATGGTGCGGGCGACTTTGAGAATGCGAGTATAGGCGCGGGCGCTCAGCCCCAGGCGCTGCATCGCGTTTTCCAGGAGCTTTTCACCGGCAGCGTCGGGCTGACAATACGTGCGGATATCCCGGCTGGACATTTGCGCGTTGCAGAAAATCCTGCGCTTCTGAAAACGCTGGAGCTGGATTTCGCGGGCACGGTTCACGCGAGTCCGAAGGGTTGCCGAGTCCTCACCCGTGGCTTTGTCACTCAGTTCTTTATACTTGACCGCCGGGACTTCGACCTGAATGTCAATGCGATCCAATAAGGGACCGGAAATCCTTGCTCGATAGCGCTGAACCTGTTGCGGGGAGCAGGTACATTCGTGCTGCGGATCACCGAAGAAGCCGCAACTGCACGGATTCATCGCCGCAACCAGCATGATGTCCGCCGGATACGTAATGGACCCGACCGCGCGTGAGATCGTGACCCGAGCATCCTCCAGGGGCTGGCGCAGGACTTCGAGGACGTTCTTGCGGAACTCCGGCAGTTCATCCAGGAAGAGCACGCCATGATGGGCCAGGGAGACCTCGCCCGGTTTGGGAACCGTACCGCCACCGATCATACCGGCATCGGAGATGGTGTGATGCGGGCTCCGGAAGGGCCGCGTGGCAACGAGGGCCTTGCCGTTCAGGCTGCCGGCGACGCTGTGGACCTTGGTCGTTTCGATCGCTTCGGTCAGGGTCAGCGTGGGCAGCACGGTTGGCAGGCGTCTGGCCAGCATGGTCTTTCCGGACCCCGGTGGACCCACTAATAGCAGGTTATGCCCGCCACTAGCTGCGACTTCGAGGGCGCGCTTCACGTGCTCCTGACCTTTCACATCGTTAAAATCAACCTCATAGGCGGAGTGCCGGGTAAAGAGGGTATTGACATCAACAGCGGTCGAGTCGAGTGGACGCTCGCCGTTGAGCAGCAGAAAGGCTTCACTCAGTGTGGACACGCCAAAGACCGCAACCTCGTCAACAACCGCAGCCTCGGGCGCGTTTTCCGTAGGAACAATCAAGCCCTTGAGCCCCTTCTCCTTTGCCATCACGGCTAAAGGTAAAGCTCCATGGACAGGCTTGACTCGTCCGTCGAGTGAGAGTTCGCCCAGGATCGCGTAGGAGTAAAGCTGTTCTTTGGTCAGCCAGCCTTCCGCCGCCAGAATGCCGAGGGCAATCGGCAGGTCGTAGGCCGCGCCTTCTTTTTTGACATCTGCGGGAGCGAGATTGACGGTGATGCGGCGAGCGGGAAATTCGTAGCCGGAATTCTTTATGGCCGAGCGAACCCGGTCTTTGCTCTCTCGGACAGCCCCCTCAGGAAGGCCGACGGTGGTAAACTGCGGTAAACCCAGCGCCACATCAACCTCGACCTCAACCAATAGCCCGTCAATACCGACCAGAGCCCCGGATACCGCTGTCGCAAGCATGCCTTGCTGCTAACGGAAAGAGCCCCAGAAATCAATAAACGAGACCGGCCGGCCGAAAAGAGGAAACGTGTCCAGCATCGCATATCTATTGGAGGACACGTTTCCTCTTCGTTCTCTTGTCTGACGACGGAGAGGTGATAGGCTGCCCGCTGCATCGAAATACGGATTGGCCAGAAAAAGGAGGTATTACTATGGCCCGGATCGGAGTGGTTGCTGCCAATATGTCAGGACTGACGTTTCCCGAGTTGCAGGACTTGGCCAAGAGCGCGGAGACAGCTGGGTTTGAGGCGATTTTTTCACCGGAATTCATGAACGACTCGCTGATAAACTGCCAGATCATGGCCCAGGCCACCTCGCAAATTAAGGTCGGCACCTGGATTGCAAACATCTATCTGCGCCACCCGGCGCTGTGCGCGCAAACGGCCATCGCGATTGACGACACCTCACACGGCCGGCTGATTCTGGGCCTCGGAGTGAGTCACCGACCCATTGTTGAAGGCCTCTACCAGGAAAAAATGGAAAAACCGCGGACCTTCATGCGCCAGTATATTGGCGCGATCCGCGATATGGCCGCGGGCAAAGAACTGCCTGGCATGGCCATGCAACCTCGCGCGGCAACCCATCACGTTCCCATCTACATCGCGGCCCTGGCCCTGGGCACCGCCACTCTCAGCGGCGAACTGGCCGATGGGGTCATGCTGTATCTCTGCCCCAAGAGTCGGCTGCCCACGGCCGTGGCCGCAGTCGAGAAGGGAGCAGCCAAAGCCGGTCGGCCGCTTTCGGATGTCGATATTACGACGGGTATTCCATCCTGCATTCACGACGATATGGATGCGGCCATGCAAGCGGCAAGAGCCAACCTCGGGTTTTACGGTGGCCTGCCATTCTATAACAAGCTGTTTCACGACAGCGGGTTTGAAACAGAGGCGGCACAACTCGCAGATGGCCAAGGGCAGGGAGCGACAGACAACATGGCGGATGAACTGTCAGTCATCGGACCGCCCGCACGCTGCCGGGAGCAACTCGCCGCCTTCCGCGAAGCCGGCGTTCAGTTGCCGATTCTCAATCCGGTGCCGGTCGGAGACCAGACCTACGCCCAGGCCGTCCAGAAAGCGATCGAGACGTTTGCACAATGACCTAAATCCCTGGGGTGCGGTCTGCCGCGCCCCGAAGAATAAACGTGTCCTCCACTAGACATGCGATGCTGGACACATTTATTCTTTTATTGCCTTGGCGGAATTTCCCACCGTTCGCCAACCGCGAAAATTTTAATGGGATCGAGCGTCCCTCCGGCCTGCTCAACGACCCGTTGAAGCTCTCGCGGCGGTTCGTCTATGGGCTCGTCGGTGAGTCGAAATGTTCCCCAGTGGCACGGCAGCATCCAGCGCGCCTTGAGGTCCAGAAAGGCTTGATAGGCTTCGGCTGGGTTCAGGTGAGAATAGTGCATGATCCAGCGGGGCTCATAGGCCCCAATAGGCAATATGGCCACATCGATCGGACCGAATTTCTTCCCGATCTCGGTAAAGCCGTGGAAATATCCCGTATCGCCGGAGAAGAAATAGGTCCGTTCGGCACTAGCAATGATCCAGCCACACCACAGGGTGGAATCCCGCGCCTGCTCAATGCGTTGCGACCAGTGTTGCACCGGCACGCAGGTGACCCGCCAGCGACCGTGCTGCGCGCTTTGCCACCAGTCGAGTTCGATCGCTTTTCTTCCCTTTTTTTCGATCCACTCGCCGAGCCCCATTGGGACAAACCAGGTCACAGTCTGAGGCAGATGCTCAACCGTGTAGGCGTCCAGGTGGTCGTAGTGATTATGGGAAACCACGGCAAAAGCGTCGGTAGGAATAGACGTAATGGGCACGCCAGGCGGATGGAGGCGGGCCGGAATCAGCGCCCGCTTGCCAAAGTGGGGGTCAGTCAGAAAAACATCCCCCGTGTCATGGACGGCAAAAGTCGAATGGCCTACCCAGGTGACGGAAGCCGAGGTTTCAGGAGTGGCAAACGAGCGACCATCGTTGTCCACCCGACGAACGAGCGGCGGGTCGCGCCACTCGCCCGTATAGGCACTGCGCGAGACCGCCCAGCGGAACAGATCGGTCCAGTGCTTGTTTGAAGGCCGCCAGGGATTGAACCACGCCCCAGGCTGGCCGTGGGCCGCATACAGCAAGGTCGGGTCGGGGTTCAGCTCGGGCGTGCGGTCCGGGGGAACCGAACAGGAGAGAGAAAAGAAAACCCAAAGAGTGCTGGAGAGGACACGGATATCCATGAGAGATTCTGCTCTATCCCGCCCTCTCCAAGAAGAAAAGTCCCCACCCTCTTCCTGTACACGCTCTCCTCGGAATCCGTCATCAGCAGCTTGATGTTATGTCTGATACAGAGACGTCACAAACTCTCCATATCCGTTGTAGGGGAGGGTTGCTTTGATTTCTCTCGTCCCCAGGACGCGCTCACTCGCCTGAGACCAGCGGGGATGCGGGATGGCAGGATTCACGTTGGCAACAAAATCGTACTCCCAGGGGATGAGGGTATTCCAGAAGGTCTTTGGCTGTTCTTCGACAAACTCCAGGCGCACAATCGACTTGATGCTTTTATAGCCATACTTCCACGGCACCACGAGCCGAATCGGCGCACCGTGCTGTTTGGTCAGCTCATGCCCGTAGATACCGGTCACGAACAGGGACAGCTCATTGGTGGCCTCGGCCATGCTGAGTCCTTCGTGATACGGCCACGGATAGGTGTCGTTGCGCAGGCCGGGCGCCGCTTGCGGATCGTGAAAAGTGATCATGCTCAGATATTTAGCCGAGGCAAGGGGCTGGACAAGATCGACCAGCGCCTTAATGGGAAAACCGGTCCAGGGCACGCTCATGGACCAAGCTTCCACGCAACGGTGCCGGTAGAGGCGTTCTTCCAGCGGCATCTTCCGCACCAGGTCGTCGATATCAAAGGTCTGGGGCTTGTGCACCAAGCCACTCACCTCTACCTGCCAGGGACGGGTCTGCCACTGCTCGACCAGGCGTACGACCAACTCTTTGCGCGAGCTGAACTCGTAGAAATTATTGTAATTGGCCGCATCCACTTCGGACGTCAACGGCCGGTCCAGGGTAAACTGTTCGTTACGCTGCGCCGGATAGAGGTTGGCGGTGGCACTTGGTTCGGGCAGGCCACGAATCTCAGGGGCTTCTTTTGCGCCTGAGCTTTCACACCCGGCAAACGCACCCAGCGTACTGATACCGGCAATCCCGAGCGCTTGCAGAAAGCTGCGCCGGTTGAGGTAGACACCTTCCGGAGTTGCCGTGCGCTCAGGAATTTCCCAGCCACGAGGGCTCTGAATCAACATATTGTATCCTTTCTGCTGCGTGCCTGACCTCAGGCCCTTAACCTCACTCTCATCATCGTAGGTGACTGGCAGCGAGAGTCAATCTGACATAGGCCGTATTGTGAATTATGGGTCAATCAGCCACAATCCGACAGGCTGGTTCTCATGGCGACGACTCTGAGGAGGAGATATGGCTAACAAGAAAAATAGTGCGCAGAAACTCCTGTCCGGGATAACCGTGCTCGACTTTACCCAATATCTCGCCGGCCCGTCCGCAACCCGGATTCTGGCCGACCTCGGAGCGGATGTGATCAAGATTGAACGCGCGCCCAACGGCGATCTGGGACGGCAGATTCATCTTGTGGAGCACGGCCAAAGCGCGCTCTATCTGGCCGCCTGTGCCGGCAAGAAAAGCGTCTGTGTTGAGATCAAGCACCCAAAGGGAAAGGAAATCGTCTATCAATTGGTGCGGAAGGCTGACGTTGTGGTGGAGAATTACAGCCCTGGGGTCATGGCACGGAACGGATTGGACTATGACACGCTCAAAGAGCTGAACGCTAAACTGATCATGTGCTCGGTGTCAGGCTATGGGCAGGACGGGCCGTACGCCAGCCATACCAGCTTTGACATTATCGCTCAGGCCCAGAGCGGCGTGATGTCCATGACCGGCGAACCGGATGGGCCACCGACCTATGTGGGCAACTATTTTGGGGACCCGAATACGGGTATTCATGGCGCGCTCGCCATCTGTGCCGCGCTCTTTCACCGCACCGGCAGTGGACAGGGCCAGTATATTGACGTGTCGCAGCTCGAATCCCTGGTCTACCTGGACTACGTCAACTTCCCGCTTTTTCTGATGAGTCAGGGCGCGATCGTGCCGCAGCGTTTTGGCGGAGACTTTTTCAATGTGTGCCCCTATGGCGTGTACAAGGCAAAAAAAGGCTATCTCGTTTTTGCCGTTGCCGGGCATCAATGGCCGGCATTAACAAAGGCGATGGGCAAGCCGGAACTGGCCACAGACGAACGCTATGCCACCATGGAGGATAGAGTCGAGCGGAGTGCGGAGGTTCGGCAACATATCGAAGACTGGCTCCAGACCTTTGAGGACGACGAGACACCCCTGAAAATTCTGGCTGAAGCCCGCGTGCCGGCCGCACCGATCCTGGATGTTCCCGGCGCTGCAGCCCACCCCCAGTTAAAGGCGCGCGGACTGTTTCAAGACGTGCCACATCCACTGCTCGGTCCGACTCCGATTGCCAAATCGCCCTTTCATTTTTCCAACGCGAACGTCGAGATTCCCTTTCGCGCCGCCTTCCTGGGCGAACATAATGAAGAAGTGTTGCAGGAGCGTCTGGCCTATTCGGAAGAACAAGTCGCCGCGCTGTATGCAGACGGCGCCATTATACAGGAGGCGCAGGTGAAAGAGCTGCGAACGGCGGGCAAGCTCTAGGCTACGCCGGCGCAAGCAGCTCCCGCGCTTACTGTCCTTTCCACTCGGGCTCGCGCTTTTCCGCAAACGCGCGCGGGCCTTCGGTATAGTCCTGGGTCTGCGTCAACGTCGAGAATAAGATGTTCTCAAACCGCAGGGCGTCTTCAAGCACGCGGCCGAGACTGCGCAGCATGGATTCTTTGGCTGACCGCACGCCCAGCGGGCTGTTGCGCAGAATGGTCCGGGCGTAGCGCTCGGCGGCAGGCATGAGTTCCGCAGCGGGCACGACTTCACTCACCAGACCGATCCGCAGGGCTTCCTGGGCGTCAATCGGCTCCCCGGTGAGCTGCATCTTGAGGGCGTTGGCTAAGCCGACGATCAGCGGTAGACGAACCGTTCCGCCGTCGCAATGATGAAATCCCCGCTTAACCTCAGAGCAGCCGAACTGGGCGGTGTCCGACGCCACGCGAATATCGCATGCCAGCGCAAGTTCTAATCCTCCGGCTAAGGCGTAGCCATTGACGGCACCGATAATCGGCTTCCAGATTTCGAGCCCACGGGTAATGCCGCCAAAGCCCAGACCATTGGCCACCTGTCTGACCGCATACGGACTCCCACTGCCAATACTTGGCGTGTAAGTCTTGAGGTCGGCCCCGGCGCAAAAGGCCCGCTCGCCACTCCCGGTGAGGATAGCGACCCAGACGTCCGGGTCGTCGCGAAAGTCCGTCCAGACTTCGATGATTTCCTGATTGTGGGCCGGTCCGAGGGCGTTCATGGCTTCCGGGCGTTGGATGGTGACGTAGGCGATCCGGTCACGTTTTTCATACGCGATGACAGACATGGGCTTCTCCTCCTCTATGTTTCGTGACGGGCATCCCGTCCCACCTGCTCAAGCCGAGTGATGACTTCTTTGGGATTAATCCGATTCTTAAAAAAGAACACCCGACCCGGAACGTCGGTAAAGTCGTCTTGGCTGACGTTCAGGTTGGCCGACACGGCAATCACCATGTCCTGTCGGCCTGAACGACGCAGCTTCATGAGCTTTTTTTCCAGGTACTCCGGCCGCCAATAGCCCACGATTTCCATGAGCGCGGTGCGCCCATCCGTGTGCCGAAAGGCAAAGTCCGGAATAAAAACGGTCTCTTTCAGATTGATAATGGCCACCTCCCGCTCAATCTTCCAGCCGCTCTCAGTCGCGTGAAAGCGTTCGGCAAAGGTCTTTTCGAGGAGCGAGTCATACATGGTGCTGTCATGATAGTGAGAGACGAGATTGGCACTCTCATCGAGGGGGAAAGAGCGATGCTCGCCCGCGGCGGTGACAATCTCGGCCTCCATCTTCCAGCGGGTACATAGCAGCAAGGCCGGCAGGAAGACGGCCAGCTTGAGACCGTACTTCTGAGAGAGACGGAACATGCTGACCGGTCCGTCCAGCAGGATCTCGTAGCCACTATCAAGATCGCCCTCAATGGCGTGCATGAGCTGATAGAATTTGATGAACTTGAAGAGTTGCTTGTAACGGCTCGGGATGTTCCGAAAAACTGATAGCTTCATCCGAATGCAGCGGTACAACAGGGCCTGCGCCAGGGCGACATTATAACGTTGGAGTAGCCACGCCGGCTCGGGCGGGTCAAAGCGGGTCAGGATATGATTTTCGGCCAAATCGGCGTAGAGCGCCCACGCAACCTGTTCCGGCTCGGCTTTATACTCGTGCGCAACCTCAGCGATCAGTTCGTCTTTGGTCACGGGATGGATATGATCGGGCTGTAAGACAACGGGATGGTTCTCGCGAGCCAAGGCGAACAGACGGTGGCGGACCTCCAGCGGCGGGGCCACCGCCTGTTCCTCAAATTCGCACCGGTCGTCACGCAGCAGCTTGGCCAGCCCACGCTGAATGCGAAAGTCGGTCCGGTCTTCCGCGTACTGATTAAGCGCCACGGTTAACTCCCGCCTGGGTTTTCCTGCATGAGCGGCATAGATGGAGATCAGTTCCTCGGCCATCCGGGTAAAGCGCGGCGCGTCGGTCCGCACATAGCGTGGATAGAGGTACGGGCCTTCGGTCCGTGTCAGCAGGAGGTCTGAGGTCAGCATGGTTCTGATCGAGTCTGGAGATTTTCACAACCGAGGGCAAGAGGGATGGGCTAGACTGTTCGGCCTAGTTCGCTATGGTTTGTCAAATTTAGGAGGGGCTATGACGTATCAGAACCTGATATTCGAGAAGAAAGATGCCATCGGCTATCTGACCCTCAACCGGCCGCAGAAGCTCAATTCATTCAGCAAGGAACTAATGGCCGAATTGGGCGAGGCGCTTGATGCAATTGAGGCGGATGACGATATCCGGGTCGTGATTCTGACCGGCGCCGGCCGGGCGTTTTCTGCAGGGTTCAATATCGCTCCGCCAGAGGGCGAGCCCGAACTCTACGACCGCTCCGCGGATAGCTGGCGGACTGATTTGAAGTATAACATCGAGATTTTTCTCAAGATCTGGCATTCCAGCAAACCGTATATTGCCGCGATTAACGGCTATGCCCTAGCCGGCGCGTGTGAACTCGCCCAGTTATGCGATATTAAAATTGCCTCCGAGCAAGCGGTGCTCGGTGAGCCGGAAATCCGGTTTGGGACCGGCCCCCCGGTCCTGGTCACGCCGTTCAGCGTCGGGTTTGCCAAGGCAAAGGAACTGCTCCTGACCGGGGAAATGATCTCCGCCCACGAGGCTGAACGCCTGGGCATGATTAACCGCGTCGTGCCGCACGACCAGCTCATGCGTGAATGCGAGAAGACGGCTCGCAAGCTGGTGAAGATCGCTCAAGTCGGGGTGAAGTTTAACAAAGCCGCCATTAACCGGGCGTATGAGAACATGGGCTTTCTGAACAGCATCTACCAGAATCTTGACCTGGTTGTCATGTTTGACACCACCCGGACGCAAGAGCAGGAAACGTTTAATCAGATCCGGAAGGAAAAAGGCCTGCGTGCCGCGCTCGACTGGCGCGATGCGCTATTCAAGGAAGACGACAAAGAGTAAACGTGTCCAGCATCTCGTGTTTATTGGAGGACACGTTTACTCTTTTGAACCCGCGCATATCTCTGCTCATCGCAGCGCTGGCCGTGTTGGTGCTGGCCACCGCGGCCGCGGCCGATACACCGACGGCACAGTCCGGGAGCACCCTCCAGCCCATCCCTCTTGAGGATATGGAAGTCTCGGTGTTTGCTCCGGTCGCGTTACAGGCCGTGCGCATTCCCTACTCCATCACCCTCGACGGTCGGCTGACCGAGCCGATCTGGCAAAGTGCGCCGGTCGGTAGCGACTTCCGTCAACGCGAACCCGACGAAGGCGCCCCGGCCTCCCAACCAACCGAGGTACGCGTCCTATACACGGCGACCCATCTCTACGTCGGGGTGATCTGTCACGACTCGGACCCGAGTGCTGCGGTTGCCACCCGCTTCAACCGGGACGCGGACCTGGCCGCAGATGATCGGGTAACGCTTCTGTTCGATACGTTTGCGGATCGTCGCAACGCGTTCAAATTTCAAACTAACTCGGTTGGGGCGCGGGTGGATGAACTCATCGGAGACGAGGGGGAGAGCGAAAACCGAGACTGGAACGGTATCTGGAATGTCAAGACCGCACGCTCACCGAGCGGCTGGAGCGCGGAATTTGAAATTCCGTTTCAAACCCTCAGCTATGCCCCAGGGCAATCGAGCTGGGGTTTTAATGTCCAGCGCATTATCAAGCGCGTGAACGAAGAAACAGTCTGGAGTGGCTATCTCCAGAGCCTGGACTTCAACCGAGTCTCACGTGCGGGCCGGCTCACCGGACTGCGCGACAGGTCCCAGGGCCTGGGACTCGATTTTTCTCCGTTTCTGACCACCGAGGTGCGCCGCGATGCCGCGTCCTTTAAGCCGGGCTTTGACCTGTTCTACAAGCCCACCCCCGGCCTGACACTCAGCCTGACGCTCAATACCGACTTTTCCGAGACCGAGACGGACGATGTGCAGGTCAACCTGACGCGTTTTTCCCTCTTTTTCCCCGAGAAGCGCCAGTTCTTTCTGGAGGACGCGCCCAATTTTGCGGTTGACGGTTTGACCCCAACCTCGGGACCGTTGGTGATTATTCCCTTTTTCAGCCGGCGCGTCGGCATTGCCGACGACGGCAAACCGGTTGACCTGATTGGGGGCGCCAAACTCAGCGGTCGGGTTGGCAAGTATTCCCTAGGAATACTCAGCGCCCAGACCCAGGAACGCGACCCCATACCGGGCGAGAATTTCAGCGTGATCCGGCTCAAGCGCGATGTCGGAGAACATGCCTCGATGGGATTGATTGCGACCCGACGGACACCGGAGAACGGGGACGCGACCGGTCTCTATGGGCACGACTTTCTGTATAAAACAACCGACTTTCTGGGCAGGCGCAACCTCACCCTGTCGTCGTTTGTGTTAAAGAGTTTTCGTCCCACGGCACACAAGAACTGGGCCTGGGGCAGTCAGATCAATCTCCCCAACGATACCTGGACGATATTCGGCACCTATCGTGAGGTGCAACGGGATTTTGATGCCAGCATGGGCTTTGTGCCCCGCACCGGCATTCGACGCTTTGGCTGGTTCCTCCAGGCAGCCCCACGGCCTGGGCGCTGGGGAACACGGCAGGTCGCCTGTGCCTTTGACGGCAATTATATTACCGACCAGTCCACGGACCGCCTCCTCACCCGCAACATCGTCTTTCCCTGTGAGTGGCGTTTCGAGAGCGGTGACACACTCATGTTTCGGACCTGGCAGCAGCTGGAACGCCTGACCGAAGATTTTGAGATCAGCCGCGGCGTCCGGCTACTGCCAGACCGCTACACCTTTCGCCGTTATATGGTCAAAGCCGAGACTGCGGACAAACGCAAGCTGTCAGCCAGTCTGGCTCATTTCTGGGGTGACTATTACAGTGGCAAGCGAGACAGTTGGATCCTGAGTCTCAATTTCCAGCCCGGCCCGCGCCTGTTCCTGAGCCCGGAATATCGCCAGAGCGATGTCCGTCTGCCTGAGGGCAATTTTGTCACGCGCCTGCTGCGGGTGCGGCTGGACATAGCCGTCAATCCCAATCTGTCCTGGTTCACTCTGATCCAGTACGACAACGTGTCGGACATATTCAGCTTCAACACGCGCATCCGCTGGATCATTGAACCGGGCAACGACATCTTTCTGGTCTTCAACCAGCGCTGGCTGGACGAAGAGGAAGGCTTCCGTTCCATCGGCCGCGAGGGCCGCTTCAAGGTGCGCTACACGTATCGGTTTTAAGGATGGCGGGAGACACGAGACAAATCGGCCCTGCATCTCCTACCGTCCGTTTTTTCCTACCGGCCCTGCCACAGGTTTTGTACGGTGAATAGTTCAGGCAAGAAGGTCTCAACCCGATAACTCTTCCCGTCGCTCCGCACCGTTACCGTTCCCACTTGGTCCGTTCTGAGCAATGCCGAGCCCCGCCGCTCATAGCGGTCCACCACCTCTGGCGCTGGAAAGCGAAAACGGTTCTGATAGCCGAGCGAAGCGACCGCGACCTGGGGAGACACGGCTTCAAGAAAGGGCTGAGTGCTTGAGCTGCGGCTGCCGTGATGGGGAACCTTGAGAATCTCGCTCTGAAGAGGTGCCGGTGTGACGAGCAGGGTACCCTCTCCCGCGACCTCAACGTCCCCGGAAAACAGAATATCCACCTCCCCGTGACTGAGACGGAGCACAAGGGAGGCATCGTTTGTGTCCAGTCCGGTCTGGCCGCAAGGCGGATGTAGGATTTGGACCCGCACTCCGCCGATTTCCCGGTCTGGCGTATCGCGGCAGAAGGTGTGAGTTTGGATATCGTTCTCTTGCAACGTAGCCGTCAGCCGCCTGAAGCGCCGACTATCTGGCCGATCTTCACCGTTGAACCAGAAGGCTGTGACGCCAAAGTGCTCGGCCAGAAACTCCAGCCCGCCGTAGTGATCAAGGTTGGGATGACTGAGGACCAGCGTGTCTATGCGTCCGATTTTCCGCTGCCACAAGAAAGGCGCAACGATCGCCCGCCCCGAATCAAACGTCTGACTCGTGAATCCGCCTGCGTCAATGACCATGACGTGGGAGCCGGGAAACTCGACCACGGCCGCATCACCCTGCCCAACATCGAGAAAAGAGACCCGCAGCTCAGTCCGAAAATAGCGTTGGGTCAGCCAATACAGACTGTCACAGAGCATCAGACCGAACAGGCAGGAGAAAAAGACCCGCCGCAGCCCGGATGGCTGGAGGCGGGGAAAGAACAGGAGGGAAACGCAGAAAGTATAAAACAAAACAAGTTCAAAAAGTGTCAGGGCTACAAAGTGAACAGCGGCAAAGGGCAAAGCGGCAATGGCCTCGACCATCCACACACCGAGCGAGACCACGGCTCCGGCAGACCACACGACCAGGGTCGCAGCGCCCGTGTGAATAAACACCAGCGCTGTCGTAACCAGGCCCAACACCACGGCGGCACTCCCCAGGAAAGGGACCAACAGCAGGTTAGCCACAAATCCAACTAGCGGGACAGTATGAAAATGGGTCGCGACAAGCGGGAGCGTACCGACCGTCGCACTCAGAGTAACAAGACAATAAAGACCGGCCCAGCGCCGGAGTCGCTGTCGCCATTGAGAGGGGTCGCCCTCTCGCGCTTTGTCCCGATTATCACGCCAGATTCGGAAACGACGCAGGCCAAGAAAAATAGCCAAGACGGCCACAAAAGAAAGCTGAAAAGAGATATCAAGGACGGCTCCCGGCCAGAGCAGCGACACGATCAGGGCGGCAAGGGCGAGGCTGCGGAAGACCTCCTCTTTTTGGTCCAGCAGCAGCGCAGTGAGAAAGACAGTCACCATAATGACCGCCCGCAAGGTCGAAACACTACCACCTGCAAGTCCGGCGTACAGTAGCACGACCGGCAGCGTAAAGAGCGCGGCCAGTTTGGGTACCGACCACATCAACAGCACGTACTGACTCCGTGCCAGGAGCCACCACCAAGCCCCATACGCCACGATTGTAATCAAGCCAATGTGGAGGCCGGAAATGGCAAGTACGTGAGCAACGCCCACCCGCGTGAAACTGTCGCGCAACTCCGGGTCGAGCCTGCTCTTATCTCCGATAATCAGCGCGCGGAGAATGGCCTGCGGCGTAGCGGAAAGGTGCGTGTCAAAGAATGCGCCGACCGTCCGACGAACGTGTTCAAGCCAATGACGCAGCCAAGTCCCGGGCCTGTTGGCCGGCTCGATCTTTTCGATTTTTCGGTCATCCCACACAAAAGCAGTGAGATAGAGACCCCGCCGGGCCAGATAACCCGCATAGTCAAAACTGCCCGGCGTATGAAAATTGCGCGGGGTGCGGAGTTTGAGCGGAAGCCGCAACACATCGCCGTATTGCCAGCGACCTTGGAGATGACGAACGGTGACAAGCACCTTGCCCGTTGCCGGCCGTGGCTGCCCATCTTGCCAGATCTGTTGCGCCTCAAGATATAACCGGCCACGGGCCGGACCCCGTTCCGGTTCCCGGAACAGCCAGCCTTCGAGTGTAATTTTTTGCGGTAAAGCAAGTTGCCGGAGGTGGTGCGCAGGAAAATCGGGAGCGTAGACTCGCTGGAGGATGAGATTACCGGCCAGGAAAGCGCCACTCAGCAGACTGACCAAAACGGCCAGACGGAATCCGCCTATGATCCAACTGGCCACGCTGAGGGTTAGCAGTCCGCCCAGCCAGAGGGGAGCAGCCACCTGCCAGCCCCAGGCGATACCGACCTGGCCCAAGAGATAGGCCAGAGTGAGATGGATGAGGATCAACCGCAGAGGGGCGCAGCCTCGCTAGCAGTTCCCTATCCGTAGGTTGCCCGAGCAGTTCATGCAGAACAGATCGCTCCGCCAGTCAAAGGTCAGCTGATCACATGAGTCGGACGCGGAACTGTCTTGCCACGCGTTTGAACAAGCGCTCACGCCCTGCTCCTGACCCAGCGCCGGAGGGCCGGCCAGCAACAGGATGGAGACAAGCGCGATACCAAACAGAATGGAAATACGGTTGAACATCAGTCGATCCTCCTTCGCTCTTGTGACAGTGTCGGACAGATACCCTGAAACGGGACTCCCCGGCATGGCTCGCCCCGACCGCGGACGAAGGTAGTGGTTCAGTTTGAAAAATTCTGACCAGGACAAACGAGGTAGGCCCTCCTCTCCCCTGCCCTCTCAGTCCTCGGGTCCATCTCTCGGCGCCCGTGCCCGACGCGGACGCGTACCCAAGGGACCACCGACCCTCTCTACAGGACGGCCCGCTGTCTGTCCCTAGTAAAATCTTAGGAAAGTGCCCTACTGCAGAAGAAAATGTGTATCGTAGGGGCAACCCCCTGTGGTTGCCCGTCCCCCACCCGGCCCGGTCCCCCTCGGCCCGGTGCCACACCCGTCCCAGGAGGGGCGTGGCTATGCCCGGTCTCGGCAACACTGTCGGGTCATCAGCCCTGGAGAGGAGGGCGCGGGAGGGGGGCGGCGCTCTGCCGACAGAGGGCAAGAGGGATTGCAAACTGAACCACTACCCAATCCCTCATCGTTCTTGTGACAGTGTTGAAAGAATACCTTGAAGCGGAGTTCCCCGGAAGGCTCATTCCGGTCGCGGACGACAATAGCACAATGGGCATCCAAAGTGCAGGAAGGAGATGAGATTCCCGCTTGCGCGAGAATGACGGCTGCTTTTACGGTAATGACGGGCTCTCCTGATTTCCTCCACTAGCCACTCACCACTAGCCACTAAAAATGGGTCGGCTCTTTTAGCGTGGAGCGGGATGTGCCCGTAAGTGCTGGTGTATTTTTTCTGCGAGGGCCGGGGTGATCCCCGCGACTTGGCCCAGCGCTTCGGGTGCGGCGGCGCGTACGCGTTTAAGACTGCCAAAATGCCGTAAGAGCGCCTTGCGTTTGGCCGGGCCAACGCCGGCAATCGCCTCAAGCGGCGAACTGAGCCGCTCTTTGGCACGGAGGTTCCGGTGATAGGTAATGGCAAAACGGTGGGCCTCATCCCTGATACGTTGCAGAAGGAAGAGCGCCGTGGCGTTGGGCTTAAGCACGACCGGATTCTTGCGACCGGGCAGAAAGACGCGCTCGGAGGAATGGGCAACTTCGTCGGCAAACGGGTCCCGCTCGGTCCGCATCTTGGCCAGACCAATGACGTCGACCTCGGTAATTCCCAACTCTTGCAGCACCGTGACGGCAACGCCGAGTTGGCCTTTACCGCCGTCCACCATGAGGAGGTCCGGTAGGTCGTTTTCCGCTAGGGCGCGCTGATAGCGGCGGGTGAGGACTTCATACATCATGCCGAAATCATCCGCCCCTTCGACGGTTTTGATACGAAAACGGCGGTATTGGTTCCTATCCGGCTCGCACTCATCAAAGACAACCATGGAACCGACGGAGAGACTGCCCTGGGTATTCGAGATATCGAAACACTCAATCCGTTTTGGCGCGTTTTGCAGATGCAACGCACGGCGGAGGCTCTCCAGGGTTTTCTCTTTATGTTCTTCTCCCCGCCGCTTTTCGACAAAGCTGTGACGCGCATTTTCCTGGGCCATTTCCACCAGCCGCAGTTTGGCTCCGCGCTGCGGACAGAGCAGGCTGATCTTTTTTTCCTTCCGTTCCGAGAGGAGTTCCGCCCGGATGTCGGCATCGTCGAGCACGACGGGGACAAGAATCTCGTCGGGAATAAATCGGCCGCCCTGGTAGAATTGGCTCAGGAATTCAGCCACGACCTCCACGTCGGGGAACTCATTGTCAGTAAAGCTATAGGCCAGGTTGCCAACCAGTTTCCCGCCGCGTACAAACAGGACCTGTCCTTCGATCAGCCCGCCTTCGCGGTACAGGCCGAATACGTCCTGGTCGTTCCCCAGGGGGGTGGCGACCTGCTGCTTCTCCGCGGTTTTTGTCATGGCCTGGATTTGATCCCGCAGCCGGGCGGCTTCTTCAAAACGGAGGGCGTCAGCAGCCTCGTTCATCTGCCGGGTGAGGCGGTCTATCAGCTGCCTACTTTTACCTTCAAGCAGCAGCAGGGCATTTTTCAGTTGGTACTGATAGTCTTCGGGATTGACCGACAAGGTACAGGGACCGAGGCAGCGCTTGATCTGATATTCCAGGCATGGCCTGGTGCGGTTGCGAAAGACGGTGTCGGTACAGGTCCGCAGGGGAAAGACTCTGCGAATGATTTCCAAGGTCTCCTGGACTGCCGTGCTGGAGTGGAACGGTCCCAGATATTTACTGCCGTCCTTCGCAATCTGGCGGGTCAGGAGGAGGCGGGGCCACTGGTCATGCTGGGTGACCTTCACATGCCAATAGGAGGTATTGTCCTTGAGCCGAATATTATACCGAGGCCGGAATTGCTTAATCAGGGTGTCTTCGAGCAGCAGCGCCTCTTTTTCGGTTTGGGTAACAATGACCTCGACATCGGTCAGTTGGGCGAGGAGAAAACGGATTTGCGCGCGGCCGTCCCCGCCGCGGGCGTATTGTCGGACCCTGGCACGCAGATTGTTCGCTTTCCCGACGTAGATCACGGTGCCGGTGTGATCCGTGAACTTATAGACGCCGGGACTGGTTGGCAGAGTTGTCAGCTTGGCTTCGAGTTCGGCGTTACGGGAGAAAGGGTAAACGTGTCCGACTTTTTTGTCTGGTTGGAGGACAGGTTTACTCTTTAAGGCATTCGCCACACGAATCCTCAAAAAAGAAGGGCGACCCCGAAGGCCGCCCTGACAGCAGTGTTCAGATGCACTGCTATTCTGTTGCAGGTTCCGCCGGTTATTCGCTGGACCCCACGGTGATTTGCTCTTTCAGTTTCTCAAGCGTCTTCTCGCCAACGCCCTTGACGTTTTTCAGATCATCTACAGTCGCAAACGGACCATTTGCTTCGCGATGGGCGATAATGGCCTCTGCTTTTGTTTTACCGATACCGGGCAGGGCCTGCAAGGCGGCAGCGTCCGCAGTGTTGATATCAATCGGCCCAGCCGCCTCAGCCATCTTTTCATCAGCGGCTTCAGCCGCCTTCTCAGCCGCCTCATGGTGATCTGCCCAGACGGGCGTCCCCATCAAACAGCCGGCCGCAAAAATTCCAAGCACCAACCAGAGAAATCTCTGTTTCATCCTTCCTCCTTACAAGAATAGAATGAGAAAAACACACCAAGTCTGCGATCTATATCTGTCAATACGTCATCAAGGAGGGCCTCGGTCGGGCAGGGCCTCATGTTGAAAAAGTAAGACGAGCATCCCCATGGCCACGAGACAGCCAATCATCATCCACACGTTTCGCATACGAGCCGATCCTTTCTTGACACTGTGGTGTCGGTAAGCAGTTCACAAAAACACGAGCCTCGGACAGCCAATAAGTGTGGCCAGGCACGATGGCCCGTCCCCATATCCCCGCAGGCAGCAGCGCCGCCGCTCGACTCCCGCGCACGACGCACCCGCACGTACGGGGCACCCGACACTCTCTTTACCCTATAGCTGGCCCGGTTGTCCCTAGTAAAATTATGAGGGTGGGTACGGAACGCCCCGGCACCTGACGACGCTCGGCGGGGCGGCACAGGCGGGATGAACGTGCAAGGGAACGCAGCTCAAAGGGAGACACGACCCCTGGTCGCGTTGACCGAGCGGGGTAAACCCGTTAGATGAAGGGATGATACACTGCAGCTGTCGATCTGCTTGCAGAAGGAGAACCGTTCAGTATGGCGACGATGATCACCGAGGACTGCATTAACTGTGGGGCGTGTGAGCCCGAGTGTCCCAATACCGCCATCTATCAAGGCGGGGTGGAATGGGAATTGAACGGCGCCGTCAATCCCGCCATTGATGAGGACATCTTTTATATCGTGCCGGATAAATGTACGGAGTGCGTGGGCTTTTTCGACGAAGAAGCGTGTGCGGCCGTGTGTCCGGTTGACTGCTGTATTCCGAACCCGGACATTGTCGAGACGGAGGACGTGTTACTGGCGCGGGCCAAGGAGCTCCATCCCGAGGAGACGTTTGGAGATGATTTCCCCTCTCGCTTCAAGGGTGAAAGCGGAGAATCCGCTCCGGCTGAAGCCGAGGCCCCGGCGACAAATGGCGCGGCGGCACCGGCGGCCGCAGCGGCACCAGCCGCAGCTCCTGCTCCGGTGGCACCCACCGTCGTAGCGCCAGCAGTAGCGGCACCGACACCCAAGCCGGTTGCACCCAAAAAGGTTGTTAAGGAAAAGGTCTTTGAAGGCGAACTGGCCGGTACGTATGCACAGGCCCTGGCCCGCGTCCAGCAGGCGCAAAACCATTCAATTCTGGGGACGCTCCTTGCCTCGGCTCAGCCCATCCTTGGTGCGCTGCCGCTCTCAACCAAGCGTGCCCTGGAGCAAGCTATTGGAGATACACGCTATTTTCATGTCGGGACGGCGACCAGCCTGAATATCCTTTTCAATATGGTCCTGTATCCGATTATTCTCCTGGCCGTCTATAGCGCTGTTTTAGGAGGAGAACTCTTCAGTCAAGCGGCGAATAAATTTATCTTTCTTGGTGTTCTGATTGCCTCGGTCGAAACCCTAATCCGCCTGCGCGAGTCTTTCTTTCAGGGCGTTCCAACCGAAGAAACTCCGCTGCGTGGGACCTTCTATGGCCTCCCCCTTGCTCCGGCGATGGCCCCTTTTCTCAGTGTCTCCGGCGGACGGACGCCAGATAAGGGCGACCAGCCGATTGAGGGTTATTACACGCCGGAGTTTGATGAAAAGACTGAGCGCTCGCGTCGCTACGGCGAGCGGTATACGGTCGAAGAACAGGGCAATGCCTATATCCTGCGCATGGAATTCCCACGTCGTGTCCCGGTTTCTGCTGCCAAGCGGGAAATGGGGATTGGCGATGAAATGCCTGACTACGAGTATACGCTCTCTCTGAAGGACGGTAATTTCCTTGTCCGCGGCAGTGTTGATGACCCCGATATCCGGACACTCGCCGCAGTCTCGTCCGCGTTCCCCCCTGACTTTAACAAACGTATTGATGTGCGTGGTGGGGTATCGAGTTTTAAGCACCGCTATAGCGATAAAACGCTCGAAGTTGTGCTGTTCAAGCGCTAGGACTTTTCCAGCGATACAAGCAGGAGCGCGCAGAGGAGCCTCTTCCCTCAGAGTATGGGTGGAGAGGTGTTGCTCCGTTGCGCTCGTCATCGACCGCTTCCCAGACAGCACCCCTGCTTATAGGGAAAGAGACCTCTCCGGATAATGCTTGCAAAAACCCGACCCGCCCCATAAGCAAGTAAGTATGTCTCAAAAGCGAGTATTTCTTTCCGACTCGCTTGCCGTCCTGCAAGAGGCGCTCATTGCCGCTGTCCACACGCTGAAAGCGGCCGATCCGCTGACTCCACTCACGATTATTGTTCCCAGTGATATCATCGGGTCACAGCTCAGCACCGCAATTGCCAGGGCTGGTAACGGGCACATCGGCCTACGATTTACGACGCTGCTCGACTATGCCGCACGCCTGACCGAAGCGCGACTGAGGCGGGAGGGGAAACGTCGAGTCTCAGCCACGCTAGCTCCGCTTCTCGTAAAATATCTCTTGCTAGAACAGACCCAGGCCGGAAAGAGGAAACGTGTCCTCCAACAACATGTAGATGCTGGACACGTTTCCTCTTTATTTCGGGAGCTCGCCCGGCAGCCTCGGTTTCCCCAGTTCCTGAGCGAGACGCTGTCAGACCTCAAACAGGCGGGTGTCCGGCCCCACCATCTTCACGTGTTGTATACCCGGATTCCGCCACGGGACGTATTATATCGAGAGAAAATACAGCGTTTGCTGGACCTCTACACGCGATATGAAGCGTACTTAGACGAGCGGCAGCTCGTTGATGACGCCAGCCTGTTCACCATCCAGGCCCAAACAGGGGTAAAGAGGAAACGTATCCTCCAATCAGACAGAAAAGCTGGACACGTTTCCTCTTCGAGTGACGAGCCGCTGCTTGTGTATGGCGGTCTTGCGTATACCGCCCAACAGCGGCATTTTCTGGAACCGCTTTTCATGAAGAGGGATACTCTGGTCTTTCTTCCCTGGCGATCCGGTTCAGCCTACGAAGCCGTGACCCCGACACTGAGCTGGCTCAACGGGCTCGGCTTTCAGTCATCCCCGTTAGCCCGCCCGCAGGCCCCAGCCCGTTCACTCTCTCAGGTCCAGACCCGGCTTTTTGAACGCGCCGGGGAGTCGCCCCAGCGGCCGGTCTCAACACTCCCCGACGCCTCTCTTCACATCATTTCCGCCCCGGATCAAACCCAGGAGGCGCGTGAAATTGCGCGCACGATCTTTTCGCTGGTGCGGGAGCAGGACTACACATTTGACGAGATTGGCGTGCTCCTTGTCGAGCCAAAAACATATGGGCCGTTGCTGCTGGAGACGCTCTCCCGCCTCGGGATTCCGTGTACCTTTGTTGGGGAGCAGCCCCTGCTGGCCACACCACGGGGAAAAGCCGTGCAGGCGCTGTGTCACCTCCTGTCAGAAGACTGTTCACGGCAGCGTCTGTTCGCCTTTCTCAGGCTGGCCCACCCCCCGTTTCAAGACCTGATCGGGGAAACTGTTTCAGAGGCGCATATCGCCCAGTGGGAAGCCCTCTGTCTGGAGGCCGGGATAGGACGCGGAGGCCAGGAATGGCGCGTTCGACTCGCCGCCCTGGAAGCCCACTACCAAAACATACCAGAGGGACGCACCGAACGGCTCGCGCCCGCTCTCCGTTTGCTTGTCAGGTTTATGACCTGTTTTCTGGCGGATGTGAAAACGGTTCAGGACCAACAGACCTGGGAAGGCTGGCTGGCCCACTTCCTGCGCATGTATAAAAAGTATGGAGATTATGTGTCCGGCGGAGTCGCGTGGAGGGATGAGGAGCCGGATCAAGAGAGCACAGGCGAGCAGGATCTGAATATGACGGAGACTCTCCAGAGTCTCTCTCCATTCTTGGCTGAAACAACTCGCCCTGAGGAATGGGTTGAGGCTGTTCTGACCTGTCTTTCCTGGGGAAGGGTTCGACCCCGAAAAACGCCCACGACCGGCGTCTTTCTTGGCGATATGACCCAGGTGGCCGGTCTCCGCTTTCGGGCGGTCATCATGCCGGGCCTTGCGCAGGAATCCGGGGTTCGCCTTCCCTCTCAGGACCCTATTTTGTCCGATGCCGAGCGCCAGCATCTTGCCGAAGTGCTGACCATGGACGTGCCTGCCCGCCGCCAAACGGTCGAACGCCAACAGTTCCTTTTCATGCTGGCGACCCAGAGTGCGCAGGAGATGTTATGTCTGACCTATCCACGCACTGTTCAGAGAGCAGCCCGCCCTCCCGCTACGCTCCTCTTACAGACGGTCAGCGTGCTGTGTGGCCGGCAGGCAACGCTGGCAGACCTGCAACACTGGAGCCGCTGGGTATCAACGGCTGGAGGATACGCACAGAGCACCCAACATGCGGTGGACGCACCGGAGTTCCACCTGGCCTATGCGTTTACCCATGCGCATCACCTCACACCGAGCGCCTCCGTGCACGCGGTTCAGCCTGGTCTACAGACGATGCCGTTCTTTGTTCCTGCCGCGCGGGCGATGATGCAACGTTGGGAGCATCCGCACCTCACAGCCTTTGACGGCTGCATGCAAGCGGAGAGCGTCACAAACACGCTACGTCAGCACCTCTTCCCGCAGGGATTATGTTTGTCCGCGAGTAGCCTGGAAACATATGCACGCTGTCCGTTTCGGTATTTTCTGGAGACCGTGCTTGCGCTCAAGCCGTGGGAAGAGCCGGAACAGATTCTTACCCTCCTGCCGCGCGACCGTGGAGTGTTAGTGCATACTATCCTGTACGAGTTCTTCTCCCGTCTCCAACAGACGGACCAATTGCCCCTGTCCGCGCAACGGAGTGATGACGAGCAGCAACTACTCACCCAGATAGCAGAGGAGCATTTTGCGCTATTTGCGCAGACACGGCCAGTCGGCCTGCCCCTGCTCTGGGAGCTTGAGCGGGAACACCTGCTGCGGCGTTTACACGCCTTTCTCCAGCGCGAGCGCCAAACGGCACACGGTTTTTGTCCAGCGGCATTTGAGGTGTTTTTTGGTATCGGAACAAAGAGCACAGAGTCGGAAGTGAGAGAATCGGAGCGAACCCCTACCCCTCAATTCCTACCCCCCAATATTCCCGTTCCCTTTCGCCTCGATACGGGGGAAGAGGTTCAGCTTCGAGGCCGGATTGACCGGATTGATACTTCGACGGAACACATTGACCTTGTACAACCCAGGCAGGCACGCATTCTTGACTATAAGACGGGTCGGACACCAGCCCAAGGCTTTGCAGGTGGAACCACGCTCCAACTGGCCCTCTATCTCTATGCCGCCCAGCATCTCCGCCCAGACCTGGACTGGGTTGGGGCGGAGTATACGAGCGTGGACGGAACTGCTCAGCCCGACAAAAAGTCCCTGACGACGGAGACCCAAGCGGCCAGGCTCGGAACCTTACGGACTATCATCACCCGCCTGGCCGAGGGCATCACTGCCGGACTGTTCTTTCCTGCTCCGGATGCCTGCCAATCCTGTGCCTTTCCCGAAATCTGCTCTCCGCATGGCGCTGAGTGGGCGACACACAAACTACAGGATCCCCACACAACGGCATGGCGCTGGGTACGGTCACAGACATGACCCAAGCTCCCCTTTCGGACAACGGCGCTCAACAGCGTATCGTCTCGGATTTTCAGACGACGTTCTTACTAGAAGCCGGAGCGGGAACAGGCAAGACGCAACTCTTACTGAATCGTTTACTGGCCCTGCTGCGAACCGGCCGGAGTCCGTTGAGCCGGGTCGCGGTTATCACCTTTACGGATAAAGCCGCGGCTGAACTGCGGACGCGACTCCGCGCGGCGGTTGAGTCCGCCCTCCAAACCTCCCTGCCCGAGGCAGAGCGTACGGCCTTACAGGCGGTGCTATCTGAGCTTGACCGGGCGATGGTGATGACCATCCACGCGTTATGCGCGACCTTGTTACGCGAGCGAGCGCTGGAGGTCGGGTTGGACCCGACTTTTACGGTCTTAAACCAGGCCGAGGCGAGCCTGCTGCACGACCAGGTCTGGCGGACATGGCTCGCCCAAGAGCTGCAACCTGGGAGCGACAGCGCGAACCTGATGCGCCAAGCGCTTCGCGCTGGTCTCTCAGTGACCCATCTCAAGGCGCTGTGCGATTTTTTGGTCGAACAGCGCGACTGCCTGGACTGGCTGCCCACGGCAGTCGATTCCGACATCTCGGCATACTGTGCCGAGACCTGCCAGGCCGTCGCCCGGCTGACGGCTCTACAGGACTGTTGTCACGACACAACAGACCCGGCGTTCGAGCAAATCGCGACCCTGACCGATATCGTTCCAACAGCCTCCTATCAGGACAATGCGGAGGCCTGGGAGCACTTTCTCTTACACCGCCTGACAGTCCAGCCTCGAAAGGGGAGACAGACGAACTGGCAACCGACCGCTGCGCTCGACGAAGTACGGACGCTGCTCGCGCAGCTCAAGGCTCTTCACCTCAAGACCCGAGCCACCTGGCTGCATAATCTGGCGGTTGGCCTGACCGGTTGGCTGGGCGGCTATCTGCACACCTATCGGGCCAAGAAACAGCACCAGGGCAGCCTCGATTTTCCGGACCTACTGGTACTGATGCGCGACGGACTCAAGCAGAACCGTGAATTGCGACGCTATTTTCAACGTAAATTCGACTTCCTGCTGGTTGATGAAGTCCAGGACACCGATCCCTTACAAGCCGAAATTCTGTTCTTCCTGGCCGAGGATCAACCGCAGGCAGAGCGCTGGACACAGGTTGCCCTCCGCGCCGGGAAACTGTTTCTGGTCGGCGATCCTCAACAATCCGTTTATCGCTTTCGGCGAGCCGACCTTGAAGTCTATCAGCTGCTTCGCTCAGCGGTTGAACGACAGGGGAGCGTCCTCAGCCTCTCGACGAATTTCCGGATGCGGGCTGCCCTGGTGACACAGATGAACGCCCTCTTTTCGCAGGTGCTGGACAATGAGGACGACCCGGACCAGCCTGGGTATCTACCCTTACGTGCGGTGAGCGATGATAAGGACGAAGAGGGGCCGACGTTTTTGCTCTTGGACCTGCCTCACGCAGCGCCACTCGAACAGGGGGGCCAGAATGCGCTCGAAGCGCGCTGCACAGCACAATTTATTCGTCACAACGTTGAGCAGCAGACGCTGGTAACACAAACAGGCCAACCTCTGAGGTATGGCGATATCGCTATCCTGTGTCGGACGAATCGAGGTGTAGAGCTGCATGAACGAGCCCTACGGGATGCTGGCGTCCCGTACCGGAGTAAGAGAGGAAACGTGTCCTCCAAACAGCCATCAATGCGGGACACGTTTCCTCTTTCGGGCGGGCGGCGGGTTGCGGCAAGTCAGGAACGGACCGATGTGCAGGCGTGTGTACGGACGTTGCTTCATCCGGCGGACACCACGGCCTTGGTGGCAACCTTGCGCTCGTCACTCTTTGGCTTTTCAGACGAAGAGCTGGCGCAATTTCGCTGTGCCGGCGGGACATTCGACTATCTCGGCGGCAGAGTCCCGGAACAGCTTCCCTGTGCCGACCGGCTGCATGCCGCTTTTGCGGTGCTGCGTACCCTACACCAGAGACTGTCCCGTATTGTGCAGAGTGCCCAGAGTGTCGGGACCGGGCTTTCTTCTCTGCTCACCGATATCTATAGCTACACCCCTCTACTCCCGCTGTTTGCCTGCTGCCCCCACGGACAACAGCGGCTCCACGACATGCTCCAACGTGTGGAGGCCCTACGCGATATGTCCGGCCAATACGGAACGGCGCAGGATTTCTCCCCGGACTTTTTCGACCGTCTGCTCGCCTCTGCACTGAATGAATCCAATGAAGGGCAGACCGAGCAAGCGGGCGCTTTTGATGAGCCGCAAGACGCACTCCACGTCCTGACAATTCATAAAGCCAAAGGACTGGAATTCCCACTTGTCGTGGTGGCGGAGTCTGGAGCGCCGCCCAACCGGCTGACCCGTCCCGGCCTGGTGAGACGCAGAGACAATCGCCTTGAACTCCACCTTGGTCCGCGCTCTCTCCAGTGTTGCACCCTGGGCTGGCAGGAGGCTGAGGCCCGAGAACGCCAGCAGGAAGCTGCCGAGGAGAGACGGCTCTGGTATGTGGCAGCGACGCGCGCCCGGGAATACGTCGTGTTTCCCGTACCTCCGCCGTCAGAGACAAAAAAAAAGGATACCGTACTGCATACGGTTCTGCGCGACCTCCCCGGCACAGAGCGGCAGGCTATCCCTCAGAGCGATGCCGGCCAGACGGACCAGCCTCAGGTTTCGTCCGGGCCTGAGCTGACTGATTCCCAAGAAAAGCCGGCTGCTGCTGATGCGCAGCCTTCCGATATAGACTGGGTAACGGACAGACGGCGACTCATTGCCAAAGGACGGCGAAAGCGACAAACCCGGAAGAAACTTCAGCGGGGAAATGCATCGCAGCAACAGGTTCAGTTGGATCGTCTTATTACGCAGACGGTCGGACACCTGAGGCAAGACCAATCAGTGGAAGCATCCCTCCAGGCGGCATCAGCCGTGCAGGACAATAGCGGCCGTGCCTTGGGCGACCCTTTCCCTGACGACGTGCAGCAGTCTATTTCCAGGGCCGCACTCTGGCCACGTATTCACACTGCCCCCCAATGCATTGTAGACGAGGAATTTGTTCTGCATATCGGCAATACACTCCTGACGGGGCGTATTCCACTGGCGTTTCTCGAAGGCGGGAAATGGGTTATTGCTGACTTTTCCCTGGGAGGGATAGAGCTCTCAGGAAAAGAGCACAGCGTTGTGTATACACGACTTGGGCCCAGCGCTCTGGCCCTGGAGCAATTGACTCCGTTTCCGGTACAGGACCTACTCCTCTTTGTGGTTGATCGACAGCGGGAAATCTGCGTTGCGTGGGAGAGCCCGGGGAAAGACGCTCTTAGAAAACAATGGTTGGGCTGAGAGCCCTTGTCGAGGAACGGAAAGTAACAGATATGAAAACCACGCCGCCTGATTTTTCAACCGCGGAGAAGGATTTCTACCTCAAAGAATTTCGGGAAAAGAGTCTCCTGTTCGCCCTGCGGGCAAAAGATATCACTGCGCCCAGGGACCGAGACGCGATCCAGGAAGTCCTGCGCACGCTAGTGTTGAATGAAACCCGAGTGATTTTGCTCATGGAAACAGACGCCTCCACACCGGAGCGCCAGGCGGTTGAGGAACTGCATATACAGCTGTCTCACGCGCTGAACGGCATCCCTGCTCCCGTACTCCTGCTGCCTGAGAGCGATGAAGACCAGCGCTGTCTCATCATTCTGGAAACCCTGCGTACAGTTCCCGTCTTCATGGGACTCTGGCCGGCCCAGGCCCATCTGCCGGCTCTTCAGTACGCACAGCAACTCGCAAATCGCCTCACCGTCCATAAACTCGTGATCCTGGACCCGCAGGGTGGATTAACGGCCCGCGGCGCGCCGTTATCCTTTCTGAACGGTTCGCACCTGGAAGAATTGCAGACTCATGGCGTGCGCGGGGAGCTACCGCACGAGCGGCACCGGCAACTGGAAACAGCGCGGTTAGCCTTGGAAGGCGGCGTTGCCTCAGTCTCTCTGTGCTCGCCGGTGAGCCTGGCAAAAGAACTCTTTACCTACGAAGGGTGTGGGACGTTTTTTACCCTGACGGACTACTGTCAGGCGGAACGCTTAGCCCTGGATGATTTCCCCGAAGCCGAACGTCTCATACAGCGAGGCGAACAGGAAGGAGCGCTCAAAAAACGGACTCCTTCCGAGATCAGTCAGTTGTTGCTGCACGGCTATGGTGCACGGCTTGGGAAAGAGCGCGACCTTGTTGGGTTGTGCGCTCTCTTGCCGTACGCCGATGATAATGCAGGAGAAATAGCTGGTCTCTACACCCTCAGGCGATTCCACGGCGAAGGAATTGGCAGCCGCCTGGTTGGGAAAGCGATCACCGAAGGGCGGGAACGCGGCCTGGCCTATCTCTTCGCCTGTACTAACCAAGAGGGCGCACGAAGGCTTTTTGAGCGGTTTGATTTTCATCAGGTCAAACCGGACGCGGTCCCAGCAACAAAATGGCACGCCTATGCACCCGAGCGGAAACGGGCCGTGAGCGTGTATAAGCGTGAATTGTCGTGAAACTGCGGGGAGCCCCCATGCCTACTGTTTGAATGGTATCGCGCGTAGAATCAAGGCTCATCAGGCCTGCATAAATCAAATTCGGTTGACGAATAAGGAAGAAAACCGCACGCCGGTGGTGCGATCTGCCGTGTCTGTGCAGAATTTTCTTGACATACATACCGATTGCATGTTATACGTCATCCTCGATAGTAGAGCCTAGGTTAGGGGTCTGCCGTGGCAGTAAAATCAAAGGCCGAACAATTTCAAAAAACCCAGAGAATCTTGCTGAAAACGGCCCGAGAGCTGTTTACCCAGAACGGGTATGCCAACACTTCAACCGAAGAAATTGTCCGCCGTTCCAGAGTGACAAGAGGCGCACTATACTATCATTATCGGGACAAAGCCGACATCTTTGCCGCGGTTTTCGAGGAGGTGCGGACCGATTCAGCGCGATTCATTAGAGGAAAAATGAAGGAGGCTGAAGACGCTGGGGCTGATTTGTGGCAGCAGGTGATAGTCGGGTGCCACGCCTTTACTGAAACCGCCTTGACCCCGAGTGCACAGCGTATTGTCCACACGGATGGCCCGTCAGTTCTGGACTGGCCTGTCGTACAAAAAAGCGGACCGGGACTGGCTCTTTTACGCAAGGTCCTCGGGCAGCTCATGGACGAGGGACTTATTGAAAGGATGCCGATTGACCCGCTGGCATACGTACTCTGGGGAACGTTTTTCGAGGCAGGGGTGTACATCGCCAATGCAGATGACATCCCTGCAGCTCGGGAGGAAACAGCCGAATTGCTAGTTCGTCTACTGGCCGGACTCCGGGTTCACGTGCCTGCCGCTTATACCGATGGACAGATCGGTTACGGCACCACCCGGCCATAGGATGCGAGGAAAAACGAAGTCGTGTTTGAGCCTGCGTTGCTGTTGGTCTGCTGTGTGCTCTTCGGCACCGCCGTTGTTTCCGACCTGACCGGACGCTGGATTCCGGACAGCGTCCCGCTCACCCTGCTGATCCTGTTCGTCCTCTACACTCTGACTATCGGTCATCTGGCACCGGTGTGGACCCATATCGCTGTCGGTACGGTCCTGCTGCTGGTGGGGTTTGCCCTATTCGCCTTCGGTGGGCTCGGTGGAGGCGACGGCAAGCTCATGGCCGTCGCCGGCTTGTGGGTCGGTCCGCATGATCTAACGCTCTTCCTGATCGGTTTGGGGCTGACCAGCCTCTGTCTCGCGCTGTTTGCCTTACTGCCGTTCGACAGCACCCGTCGGCTCCGCGCAAACCTGCCCTTTGCGGTCGCCATTGCCCCACCGGCTATTATGCTCTTGGCACTGCGTGCCCTTCCCGTATGATGGAGTGAGCGCGTATGCGAAGATACCGAACGCTGCTCCTCGTTGTTCTGCTGGGGATTATCCCCGCAGCCATTGCCCTTTCGGTCAGCATGTGGCTGTATTTCGGCCCGGACGAAGAGGGGGCTGTCTCACTCGAACCGGAGCCGGTCGTGGCACCGCCGCCCGAACCGGTCGTCCCCCCGGTAGAGGTACTTGCCGCGGCCCGTAACATGCCGGCCGGAACATTGCTCACGGCGAACGACCTCACCTATGTGCCGCTGGAGGCTCAGAATGTGCTGTCCAGCCATATCCGCAGAGAGCCAACCGACACGGCCCAGGAACAGGAACCGCCTTCAGCCATCGGGGCCGTGACTCGTATACCGTTTCTGGCCGGGATGCCGCTGACGGATGCAGGGCTCATCCGGCCTGGTCAGGATGGGTTCCTGGCCGCCGTCCTTCTGCCCGACCGCCGGGCGATCACCATCACGGTCAATCAGGAGACGAGTCATGCCGGGATGATTGCGCCAGGAGATCGTGTTGATGTCATTTTTACCATGCAGGTATCATCAGATAGCCCAAGCCAGCTCAACTCCTTCAGCAGAACCGTGCTTGAGGATATCCGCGTAGTCGCCGTTGGTCGTCGTATCGAGAACGTCAACTACACGGATCAGGAGAGCAGCCTCGTCCCCCCCCAGGTCGGCGGCAATACCGTCACCCTTGAAGTACGCCCGCCAGAGGCCGACCAACTCGTGCTGGCGAGCACCCGGGGCAGCTTGGCGCTCGCCCTGCGTCCACTCGGTCAGGCCGACGACGTTGGCTGGCGGACGCCGGTCGGTCTCGCCCGGCTGCTACCACCACCGGCAACGGACCCCCCGACCCCCGACCCGGTACGGGTTCAGGTTTTTCGCGGGACCGAGCGCGAGGAAGTGCTGCTGGATAAATAAGCGGTCTTTATCCCTCCCCTCTACCTTCCAACTACTCTCACACAAGGCCCCTACTGTGAGGTCTCTGAGCTGGGCGCTACCCCTCACGCCGCTCTGCATCCATGGCCCAGGAGTATGGCGACTGGCGCGGCCGGCGGCCACGCTCGCCGGACCACCGGACGGGGCGACTTTCCTATCATTTGATAGGTGATCGGGACCGCAGAATTGGGTATACGCATACAAATAGCACATATATAAGCTTCTCCCGTGAGGTGCTTAAGGCACATGCAGACCAGCCATCCGACTTTATCAGATCCCCCAGACTGCACTGCTGGAGGAGCGCTCCATTCGAGCGCAGCCCGTCCCCCCCTCCCCATACTTCATGCCGGTGCCTCCCTGGAAACCCCGGACAAGGACCCACCGGCATGAGTGACCAAGACACATTTGAACGGGTCTTGGCGGCGTTACACGAGGCCATGCTCGACGATACCCAGTGGCCAGCCACCTCCGCCCTGATTGATGAAGCCTGCGGCATGCTGGGCAGTGCTCTGGCAGTCGGCGAAGGTCCAAAGGACGATGTCCATATCATCACCGCTGGGCTCTACTACCGGGGGGAGCGCCGCGCAGACCTGGAGCGCGAGTACCTCGAAGTCTATTACCCCATAGACGAAAACCTGTCGCGTTTCTGGCAACTGCTCGACAGCCGTGTGGTGCACGTCACCGACCTGTACACCGCCGAGGAGTTGAAGACCTCGCCCACCTACAACGATTTTTTGTCTCGGACCAACGGTCAGGATGGTCTGAATGTGCGCCTGGACGGGCCGGATGGTTCCCATATCGCCTGGATCATCGCTAACCCGGTCACCCCAAGGGGCTGGGAGGCTCCACAGCTCGCACTGATTAAAGCGTTGCTGCCCCACATCCGGCAATTTGTCCGCGTCCGGCAGGCACTGGCCAAAGCCCAGGCGCTGGGCGCGTCCATGACCACCCTGCTCGACACCCCTCGGATCGGTGTCATCCACCTGGACCGGGGCGGGCGTATCATGGAGGCAAATGACCGTGCCCGTCATATTCTGCGGCAAGGTGACGGAGTGTCAGACCGGGATAGCGTGCTGTCCGCCCGCGTGCCGGCCGACCAAGCCCGCCTGGAACAGTTAGTGTCGAAGGCGCTGCCGACCTCCAGCACCCCCGCTGTCAGCGGGTCGATGATACTCCACCGGGTGTCCGCGTTGCCACCGTTCGTGGTGCACGTCAAACCCGTGAGTGTCTGGCATCTGGACTATGGAGCCCGGCGGGTCGCCGCCCTGGTACTGATTACCGAGCCGGGACAGGTGGCCCGCATCGATCCTGCTATGGTGGCTGCGTCCCTGGGGCTGACGCCGATAGAGAGCCAGATCGCGGCCTTGTTGGCGGAAGGCCGGACGGTACGCGAGATTGCCGGGGCGCTGGAGTATACGGAACGCTCGGTCCGCTGGTACCTACATCAAATCTACCACAAGCAAGGCCTCGCCGGGCAGGTGGACTTGGTGCGGCTGGTGCTGTCGGTGGCTATGCTCGTCTGACCTCCGGCAGGCTCATCTTTCTATCATTACAGGCTCATTTTTCTATCATTTGACAGGTGACAGGGTCTACACGATTGGATTATAGAGGGTTCTCCCTCAGCGGTGGTCGCAGAACCCGCACCGACTGTCGTGCCCGCAGAGGACGGAGAGGTAGCGGGAAGAGGAGGAGCCCCGCGTATTCTTCACGCCTGTGGCGCACGGCCGCATTGTGGGACGGCCTGACGCGGAAGGTGGAAGTTGTGACGACCCGACTCTTGAACGCTGAACGCTCCCGCCAGACCCGGCGCACCCTGCTTGACGTGGGACGGGCGGTGTTTGCCGACGTGGGCTATGCCCGTACCACGACGGGAGAGCTTGTCCGGCGGGCGGGCGTGACCCGAGGGGCGTTGTACTATCACTTTCGCGACAAGACCGCACTCTTCGAAGCTGTGTTTGAGGAAGTCTACCAGGAATCCCTCCAAGCGATGCGGACGTGTATGGAGACGGCCGAGGGCGACCCGTGGGAACGGTTTCTGGAGAGTCTGCGGGTGTTGACTGAACAGCTTGGCCGTCCGGGCGTCCAGCGGATTGTCTCTGATGGTCCGGCGATTCTGGGTCCGTTCCGTGTACGACATGGGACGCTGGGGCCGCAGTTCCTGCACACCGTCTTTGAGCAGTTGGTCGCCGAGGGAGTGATGAAACCACTGCCTCTCAATCTCCTGTGTCGCCTCGTGTGGGCAGCCTGCTTCGAGGCGGCGCTCCACATTGCCCAGACCGAGACGAGCGCGGAGGATCGGCAGGAAATGATCGTCACACTGATGTGTCTGATAGGCGGCCTGCGGCACAAGCAGGCCGCTGAGGGCAGGCAGGATTGACGCACAGGGGCCGGAGCGGGTGTCGCTCTAGCGGCGGGGTGGGTTTGGGCCTTGTTTTTCCGGCAGCGCCCGTTATTGGCCGAGGTTGCCCAGCAGTTCCATGGTCGAGACAAAAGCCGGTCCCGCAACCAGCAGCAGGGTTCCTGGCGTCACCAGCAGCAGCATGGGCATGCTCATCAGCACCGGGAGACGAGCAACCTGAGCCTCAATCCGGGCCGCGCGCTGCTGCCGCTCGCTATGGGCGATATTCCGCATGGATTGGGCCAGCGGCGTCCCATAGCGTTCACCCTGGGTGATGACCGTGGACAGGTCGCGCAGCCCCTCTACCCCGGTGCGGACATGCAGGTCGTTCAGCACGTTTTTGCGCTCGGCGCCGAGCCGCAGTTCTGCCTCGGCCAGAGCGAACTCACGTGCCAGGTCGGGCGCCATGGGCTCCAGTTCCTGGACCACCCGAGACAGGGTACGCTCAAAGGTCAACCCGGACTCAAGACACAGGGTCATCAGGTCCAGGGCGTCCGGCAGCGCCGCGGCCATCCGGCGTTGCCGGTAGGCGCTGAGCCGGTCCAGGCAC
This sequence comes from uncultured Binatia bacterium (SeqCode), assembly GCA_965243855.1. Classification (GTDB taxonomy): domain Bacteria; phylum Desulfobacterota; class Binatia; order Bin18; family Bin18; genus Bin18. The sequence continues at coordinate 3,611,616 of CBDEWE010000003.1, forward strand.
ATCTCGGGAAAAATCCCACCTACGACCGCACCGGCCAGACCGGCCAGCAGGATGGTCGGGGTTGAGGTGTATTCCCCGAGCCACTGCCCCACCGCCACCTGGAAGCTGAGCAGGGCACCGCTGGCCAGCGTAACGACCAGCTTGACCGTCATGAATATCGACAAGGCGTCGGGCCGATGAAACCCCGCCTTCATAACCAGATCTTTCAGCTTGGCCCGCTCGGCCGCACCAACCGGAACCAGCCGGGACGTAATATTCAGGAGAGCGGACGATACTAGACGTAGAGAAAAGCCTCCACCCTCCTGTTTGCGCCGTTTCTGCGGTTCGCCATAGACTGCCACGGCCCACGCCCGCACCCCGGCGAGCCGGCGGTCCATCACCTGGGCGCGACGGCTGCTACGAAAGACTATCACGCTGGCAACGGCCATACAGGCGAGCGTTGTGATGACGACGAGCCAGAACATCAGTGGGGTTCTCCTTATTACACGTCTACCGTCCGACTCGGGCGGACAGGGCGCGGGCGACCAACAGCCCACTCAGAATAAGGCCAACCCCGTAGCGGAGCAGGGTGCCGCCCGACTCAGTATAGAATAAAGTCTCGATAGTCTGCGGATTGGTGAAATTCTGGGTGGCCAGCACCACGACCGGCACCAGCGAGATGATCGCCAGGGTCAGCCGGGTCTGGGCCGTCGAACTCTTGGCCTTGAGCGTCACCTCGTGACGGGCGCGCAGGGTAGCCGAGAGATTGCCGAGCGCGCCCGAAATGCCGCCTCCGGTCGTCATCTGCAAACAGACCGCGGCAGAGAAGAGAGAGAACGCGGGAATACGAACGCGCTCCGCCGTACTGCGAATGGCGGTTTCCGGGTCCAGCCCGGCCGCTACCGCCGAGGCTATTTCGCGCATGATCCCCCCGACCGGCGGTGGGGCCTCCTGAGCGACAATCGAAATGGCCTCCATTGACGGAACCCCGGCCCGCACCAGGCGTACGACCTGATCGGTGGTCTCGGGAAAGATCTTGGTAAACTCGTTGCGCTGACCCGTATCCTGCATGGCCAACACGGCCCAACTGCACCCCAACCCACTGACCGGCACCAGGAGCAGGATGGACAGCGACCCGAAACCGGTAAACGCCGCGCCCAGCCCGGTCGCTACCATGCCCAGTACACCCAGCCCGACCGCCTTGGGAAGCACCTTGCGGACTTCGAGCATGGGGAATTGATACTCCAGCCGTTTAACCAGCCGCGACTTGCTCCGTTGCTCGCGAAAAACACTGACGCTGTCGCCAGTGGCGGCGTCCGTCGGCGTCCCCCCCTTGAGCGGCGCCGCGACCTGGCTCATCCGACGTTTCAACGTCCGCTGCTGGGGCCAGATGACTGTCACCAAGACCACGCAGGGGATCTCAATCAGAAACGCACACAGCGCAATCGCCATGCTCAGCAGAGGATTGCCAAGGATGAGCAGGGCCAGAATGCCGGGGAGAATCACCCCGGCCACGCAAACCAGTACCGTCAGGGTCATACTCATGCCGCGGCCTCCACGTTGCTCGCGTTACCCATCTGGAGCACCTCCAGCAACTCGGCGCGCAGCCCCGCCGCGTCCACCGAGGCCATCCAGGACGGCTGGCGACCAGTATTCTCAAAAGTATGCTCCTCGCCCGGCAGGCGACGCCACATCTCCTCAGTAGTGACAACATCGCCCTCCATCCCGACCACATCGGTAATGCTGGTCACACAGCGGTGACCGGAACGCAGCCGGGCCAACTGAACGACAAGATCAACAGCTGACACAATCTGGCGGCGCATAGCCGACAGTGGCAGGTCGCCCGAGGTCAGCATCAGCATGTTTTCGAGCCGCATCAGGGCGTCGCGCGGATTATTGGCATGGATGGTACACATCGAACCCGGATGACCGGTATTCATGGCTTGCAACATCTCGTTGGCCTCGCCACCACGTACCTCACCCACGATGATCCGATCGGGCCGCATTCGCAGGGCGTTAATCAGCAGATCGCGGATGGTCACCTCACCCGTACCCTCCACGCTCTTCGTGCGCGTTTCCAGCCGAACCACATGCGGCTGCTGCAACTGCAACTCCGCCGAATCTTCGATAGTCACCAGCCGTTCAGTGTTGCTGATCTCGCGCGACAGGGCGTTCAGAAAGGTGGTTTTACCGGCACCCGTCCCACCGGAAATCAGGATATTCAGCCGGGCTTTGGCACAAATTTGAAGCAACCGGCTCATTGCCGGGGTAAAGGCGTTGCGCTCGGCCAGCTCGGCCAGGCTGATGCCACGGGCCACAAAACGCCGGATGGAGAAGGTGGCGCCGTCAATCGCCAGCGGCGGAATGATAATGTTCACGCGGCTACCGTCTGGCAGGCGGGCGTCCACCATGGGGCTGGCCTCGTCGATCCGCCGTCCGACCCAGCCAGCGATCCGCTGGGCGATATTGAGCAGGTGCTGCTCGTCACGGAACCGGACGTCCACCTGCTCCAGCCTGCCCCTGCGTTCGACATAGACCGATTTGAGCCCATTGACCAGAATGTCGGAGATCTGCGGGTCATTGAACAGCGGCTCCAGCGGGCCGAGGCCCTTGATATCGTCCACTAGTCGCTGGACCACTCGCCGGCGGTCGAGCGGCGTCAGGTCCGAGGCAATCGAGTCTTCGGTGTCCAGAAAGGACTGAAGTTGAACGGCCAGTTCGTCCCGGCTCAGGTCGGCCGCCTTGGACATATCGAGAGACTGCACGACAGTCGGGTGAATCTTTACCGCCATCTCGGCGACCAGCCCGTCCGAAGTCTGGCGACGCGGCAGTGTGGTAGGCTCGGACGCCCCGGCAACCGCGGCCGCTATGAGTTGCTCCTGTTGCGCTTTGGTCTGTGGGACGGATGGTACCGGGGCAGGCGGATTATTGGTGGCCTGCGCCGGAGCGGGCTGTTGGGCGGTCGATTTGGGACGGCGTCCGAAAACATTGCGTGGCATACGAATACTCTTTGACTTAGAATTGGGGGTCGTACTGTACAGTGTCGGCCAGCGAGACGGCCGGGCGGGTCAGCCGACCGGTCAGGTCGTCCAGGGCCTTTCGGTATTTTTTGCGGAACTCCCGTTCCGGTAGGCCGTAATTGGTTGCCGCGGGCAAACCGGGCTCGAAGGGCATGGTTACGTCCGGCTCGCGACCGGCCAGGGTATAGCGAATATCCTCCGCAGACAGCGCACTCTTGCGCGCTCTGGTGTGGTTTTCGACCAGCAGGCCCCAGTTGTCCCTGCCAAGCAGCGCCATGCGGCGGATAACCCGGTTGAGACTGACCAGGGTCGGTTCAAAGACCAGCACCCGTTCGTCCGCGTTTGCCAGCACGGAAAACAACAGGTCGGTATCCGTCAGGCCGTCCACGATCACGAGGTGGGAGCGGTTGGCGAGCTGTTCCATCAGCCATTGGACGGCCTCAGCCGTGGGCGGGGCCGGCAGGCTGTCGCTCGCCCGATAGCCGTAAACCGAGATGCGTGGGGTCACCCGAGTCCGCACCCCGTCAATCAGGCTCGGGTCCGGGTCCGGCTTGGCCGCCAGGTCGAGCAATTCGTCAAACCCCACCGCGGGCTCAACGTCCAACATCAGCGGCAAAGCCCCGGAGGTCCGCTCCAGATCCAGCACCGACACATAGCTGCCCTGGGCTGCTGCGGTCAGGGCCGTCAGCGCGGCCAGGGTGGTGGCCCCGCTACCGCCGCAACCGGCAAACGCAATCACCCGTCCGGCGTACAGGCGGGCGGCTATGTCCTCCTCGTCCCGAAGCGCCGTGGTCACTGCATCGTGAATATCACTGACCGTCAGGGGTTTTGGTAAATAATCGCTGACCCCACAGGCCAGCAGTTCACGGGTGAAGCGGGCTGTGTCATTCGAGCTGACGGCAATGACCACGGTCCCGAACTCGCACACCGAGGCCAACTCATGAATCCGCCCGACCGGAAACTCGGTCCCGTCGAGGTCAACGAACAGCAACTGGGGCGAGGCCGCGGAACTCAGCGCTTTAATGGCGGCGGTGATGTCGCCGCGCCGCACCTGAGCCCCGCGCCCGGCCAGCGCCCCTTTCAGCACCTGTTCGGTTTCGGCGTCAACCGCAAAAGCGAGGATGCTGCTGGTGTCGGTCGCTTCCATGGACGGCGTTTCCTTGTCCTCTAGGTGTCGCCACCCCCGATAGCGATGGTTTGCGATACATCCGGCAGCTCGCGTACTTCGTCAGTCACCCAGCGCTGATAAGCTCCGTGGGTCGCGCCATAGGCCGCAACCGGTCGCTCGGCTGGGTCTGCTTCCAGGCTGTCCTCATAATCCGCGCTGGTGTCGTCCAGGCCGCGCTGCGCCCCTTCGATACTGGACAGCGCCATGCGGGTGGATGGTAGGGTTTGGTGGAGCGATAGCGGCACCACGGAACATCCGGCGCAGATCGCGGCGACAGCCAGCAGGACGGGAAGCAGTAGGTTCATAGGCATTCTCCTCAATGGTGTTTCAACCCCTCACCCCAGCCCTCTCCCCCAAGTAGGGGCAACCCCCTGTGGTTGCCCGATCCTGTGGTTGCCCGATCCTGTGGTTGCCCGGCTGCACGGCGTATTGCATCTGCGGCACAGCCTTGCCTCAGTAATGATAGCCGCGCAAACGGCGACCGGGCAGTTGGCGATCCCGGTCGGTCGTGCGGGGCATGGTCGTTGCGGTGGTCAGCCGCGCCGTAACAACGACAATCAGCTCGGTGGCGTTCGAGCGGACCGACTGCGAGCCGAACAGCATGCCCAGCAGCGGAATATCCTTGACGACCGGCAGACCGGCTTCGACTGCCTCGCTCTGGTCGCGGTACAGCCCGGCAATCACGATGGACTCGCCGTCGCCAACCTCAACCGTGGTTTCGGCCCGGCGCACATTGATAACCGGGATTTCGATCCCGGTGACGGTCAGCGAGTCGGTATCCGAACGCTGCGATACTTCCGGGCGCACGGTTAGCATGATGCGTCCGCTGTCAATAATCGTCGGCACAAAGTCCAGCAGCACCCCGTATTTCTTGTATTCAAAAATAATCGCACCATCCTCAAAGCCCGAGGGCAGGGGGTATTCCCCACCGGAAAAAAAGCTGGCCGTCTCGCCCGAGACCGCGGTCACGTTGGGCCGTGCCAGCACCGTCGCCAGGCCGGCGGTAGCCAGCGCGTCTATCAGCCCCCGCACCGTTGTTCTGCCAGGGCTGATACCCGTGCTGCCGAACAACGCCGCGGCTTGTCCTTCGATCAATTCCTTCGATAGAAACCCGGTCGCCTCGCTGAAAAAGAAACGACCGACCCGCATCCCAAGGTCTCGCCCAACGCCGATATCCGGCAGCACTTCCCAATTAAACCCCAGGGTTTCGCTGACGCTACGCTGCACTTCGGCGATCTGTACTTCGAGGTTAACCTGCTGTTTGCCCGTCACACTGATACGGTTTTCGACCGGCGTCTCCTCCGGGAGAGCGGTTGTCGTCAGCCGCAGGGCCAGGTCGGCCACGGCAATGGACGCCACCATGCCGCTGAGTTCGATCCCTCGGTTGAGTTGGCGGACGACTACGTTTTTAAGTGCGGGTACACCCTCAATCGCGGCCCGGGCCGGCTGAATATCAAGGACCGTGGCGATGGTCCACTCACCGACCAGTTCGCTGTCGGCATCGAGCGCGGCCACCGATGTCCGGCCCACGGCCTTGGCGACCACGAACAGCACGCCGGATGAGACAAGCTGCACATCCGCGATCTCCGGGTTGGCAACAAAGACTGAAGCAACCGGCGTATCGAGTCGGAAGAGTCGGCTCTGAGAGACAGGAATCTGCACCGAGGCGGGCAGGGTGGGGAATTGGGGGTTGGGGGTGAGGGATTCGGGGGTTGGGTCGGTCGTGACCGGAAGCGGCGCTTCGGCGGCGGTTTCTGCCGGGGGTACATCTTCGGAGGTGGCTACGGCTTCTTCGGCAGGCGCATCGAGAGTTGGAGCCACGACTTCTTCCTCGGGGTGAGGGCTGGCTTCAGCAGTTTCTGCCGGGGGGGTGTCTTCGGAAGCGGTTTCAGGTGTCGGTTCAGCCGGAGGCGCATCCGTATCGTCTTTCACCGCAGGGGAAGCCGCCTCTGATCCCCTCTCGGGAGGGGTGGCTCCTGAGCTTGTCGAAGAGGCCGGGGTGGGTTCCTCCCCCACCGGCTCAGGTGCCGCTTCCAAGGAGGGAACCGCCGCTTGGTCTGTGTTCTGTCCTGCCTGTTCCCCGTTCGGGTCAAGGGATGGCGGTACGTCCGTGGACCCACCCCGCCGCTGCGCGGCACCCCTCCCAGGAGGGGATGAGTCGGAGGCGGCCTCGGACGTTGCCGCAGTTTCAGCCGGAGGTGCAGTCTCGGGTGCGGGTTCCGTACCCGGTTCGGGGGTTGCGGTTGTCTCAATCGGAGGCGTTGCTTCTGCGGTCGGGACGGATTCTGGAGTCGAGTCGGGTTCTGCCGGAGGCACATCCGCGTCTGCTTTCACCGGCGGGAGAGCCTCCACTGCTCCCCTCTCGGGAGGGGTGGCCCTGAGTTGGCCGAAGGGCCGGGGTGGGTTTTCCCCACTCTCGGGCGTTGCATCGACCTCAGCCGCGAAAGGGAGGCTGGGGGGAAGTTCCGCAGGTAGCGTTTCGGGTGCGGCCTCTGCTAATGGGAGGGGAGCGTCCCCGGAGATATGTGGGGAGGGATGGGTATCTCCGGGGACGGCCTCGGGAGACGGCTCCGGAGAAGGGGGTGTCGGAGCCTGGGCAAGCATAGAGCCTGCCTCTCCATCGGCAAGTAGGTCAACCACGACCTTGACGCCACCTTCCTCGTTATTGAGGAGGAAGGTGCGCAGCCGGTACTCGTTGGTGAGCGAAGCGACCACGCTCTGGCCGTCTGGGCCGAGGTCCACGTCGGTGATATACGCACCAAGACGACGTGGAATCTGCCGGAATGTGGTGTGCAGGCGGCGGTCGAACATGACGGTCAGGGTTTTTCCCTCTATGCGCGCGCCATAGGCCACGGCCCACGGCCAATCGAACACCATGCGGCCAAAATCGTCATGCGCCCACGCGCGCGTCACAATGGGCACAACTTCCGGCCCGATGCCGTTGGGAACCGGAACCGCCGGGGTTGCTCCGGGGTCCGGCTCCTGGCCGTAGCCTGGGCTGCTGCCGGCAAAGAGTATGCCGACAACGAGCAGCCCAAGCACGCACCAACATGCTGAATGTATCCTTTCCAAAACGCTGCAATACTATACGTGCAGAGCATAATGAAGCAACGACGCCAAAACCGCTCCACCGCCCGCTGGCAGGGGCAGCCCTTTCATCTCTAATTCGTCCCACTCAGTTGCCAAACAAGTGTGGTGATTGCCTCCCTGATATCACTCCTGAAGGTCTCATAAACGACGATGACGACCACGACCGCGATACCCCCCAAAATGACGTATTCCAAGGCCGAGACGGCACGAGTGTTCCGCAGGTAGCAGGCAAACTTCTTAGCTGCACGTGTGGTCATGGCGTCTCCCTTGAGGTAGATAACCGCCACTCTGGGCCGAAGAATGACAGGCTTCGTTCAAGGGGACTCATTCTGTCCTATTTCGCAGTCCCCGAATCAACCTTTGTCGCAGCTATCTTACCACTGATAGTACTCAACACTGGTGTGATATTACCGCTGAATGTCACCAGCGCGGCTGATATGGCTATGGCGATGATACCCATCAGAATGGCGTATTCCAGAGCCGACACCGCGCGAGTGTCACGCAGGCCGCGGACAAATTTCTTCGCAACGTCTATGGTCACGGCTTCATCCTTAAACAACGGCGCTAGAACCGCTCCACCGCCCGTAAGCGGGTGGCAGGGTGTCTCAATCACTTAGCGGCAGACCAGGAGCGGCGTCTCACGTGAGCAGACGACCGCCACCTAGCGCCGAAGACGACAGGCTTCGTTCAAGGGGACTCATTCTGTCCTATTTCGCAGTCCCCGAATCAACCTTTGTCGAAGCTACCTTACCACCGATATTAGTCAACGCTGATGTGATATTATCGCTGAATGTCACCAGCGCGGCTGACAGGGCCACGGCAACGATTCCTATCAGGATGGCATATTCCAGTGCCGAGACCCCACAAGTATTGCGTAGGTAGCGATCAACTTTTTTGGTGTAACGTGTGAGCATGTCTTCTTCCTTTCTCTGGTTAGGGTTATTGTCAACGGAAACGCTTTTGGGCCACATCTGTTTTTCAACTGTAAAACTTTACCTCCCTCCTTCCCTTCTCCGCATAAAACAAAACACTGCATGATCGATTCGCTTACCGCATGAGCCGCAACGGTCGCAGCCGCTCGCCAATCTCCTCAAACGCGTCTTCCAACTCCTCTTCCGTCTCGCCGGTAAAGGAGTTCGTGTCGTCCTCGTCGCCGACCGGACTTGCACATGCAAGCAATTCATCTTTCAAACCTCTGCTCGGGTCGCCGGCAAAGACGGTGATGATCTCAATGCCGGCGTTTTTTGCTACGGTACATGCCTGGCGACGGTGTGCCCACACGACATTCTGGCCCAGGTGGTTGTCGTCGCCGTCGGTCAGCAGCACCAACACTTTTCGCACATTCGAAGCCGCATTAACGGGATGCACCGCATCGCCCCAGATAGTGCGCCACGCCGGCGCCAGCAGCCGGTGGCCCCACGCCACGCCAAGCGTCGAATAGGTGGCCGAGCCGCCCGCCCTTAAGCCGCTGATTTTTCGCTTGATTTTCGCCACATCCGTTGTCAGCAGCATGATATCCTGGACGCTACAGTTGAACTGGGAGGACCACTGCCTATAGGTTGCCGCGTGGCCGCTCCCTGTAAAACACTCGTCTTTTTTCCCGGAGGGGCGATTGGAGATGGGGTCCGTCTGATCACACTGGAGAGATATGGAACTGTCCCTTGGGTACGCGACGGTTGGTGAATAAAATCCCATGGTGAACGGCGTCACCGTTGGCAGAGCAGCAGAGAAGCCGGGCGGGTCGTCGCCGGATAGTCTGCGCTGGTCAACACAGCCTTCCCAGCGTTTGTTCCCCTTGGCTGGCACATCGTGCCACTCGCCCGCGGCAGTGACGAGATGGGGGTCCGGGAACCAGCCTACGTTGCTGTTCCTCGGTATTTTTTTCCAGCTTTCCCAATGAGGATTCGGATAGTAGCGCCGGGTCGGATACTGCGCCCAGCCGTTGTCTTCCCATCGTGTACGCGTCCCACTATCGAATCGTACCCGGTAGTGCCAGGGAACGAGGCCAATCGCTACGGTGCGGCTGGTATCAGCGGTAATGGTGTCGACGAGCGTTTGGGCCGCGTTTTTCACGATTTCAATTTTTGTGGTGACACCACCAGGGAGGGGGTAGCCCATGGAGCCGGTGACATCGATGGCCAGGGCCACCTCGGTCATGGGTGTGCTGAGGGACTCCTGTTCGCCAGTCGTTCCGTCTGCGAGCGCAAGATCGGACAGGCTGTCCACTCGCGTACTTGGCACCATATTGCCATACATCCAGCTCCCGAAAATAATGCCGCCCAGGTCAGCCTGGGCAGTGATGTCCACCGTGCCGGCGGCACGGTTGGGCACCAGCGTAATCGTGAGTGTTTCCGTGGCGCGCTCGCGCCGGCTCTCCGGGATATTGGCCAGGATATAGCGCCGGGCTATGGGCATGAGTTCAGCGGTTATTGCTGCCGTGGACAAATTTTCATCGAGCGTCCACAGGTGGCGGGTCGTGGCCAGGGTGGCCGCGTCGGTCCCAGCCTTGAGGATGTCACGCTGGTAGACCAGATGGGTATGGTCGGAGGTAAAGGCAAAGCCGGCAACGCTCATGATGGTCATTACGGCCGCGGTCAGCGCGGTGGCAGCGGCACGGCGGCAGCGGATAAAGGGGATAACCCACCCCGGCCTTCGGCCACCCCTCCGAGGAGGGGATAGGAAAAGATCCCCTCTTGGGAGGGGTGCCGCGCAAGCGGCGGGGTGGGTTTCTTTTTGCATTCTACGCTTCCATCAACTGGTTGCGCCCAAATTGGTCGCCAAATTGGGGTCGCGGGCAGGCACGATGTAGTGGGCGTACACCGCTCCGGCCATGGCGGTGTTTGTCCGCTCGACACACACCTCTGCGACAATGGCGAGTTCTCTGAGCGACATGGTAAATACGTCCGGCAGGGTGGCCGCATTGTTCAGCGTGTCGATATTGACTTCTCCCTCCCCGCTGCATGAGGTCAGCGTGGGCGTTTGACCGTCTTCCGGGCCGAGCGTGACCGTTTCGGTCCAGAGTACGGTGGGCGAGGCTGCGGGGTCGTCGGGGCTCTTGTACACCGCGGACACCACAAAGACGACATTCGAGGTGGGAAACTGCTCCTCGTGCAGAAAATTGGCCAGCGTCTGCACAAGGCCCGCCTCGAGTTGCCCGTCCCGACTCATGGTGTCCGCCAGGGTGACGGCGGCGTGCATGGTAGTCGTCTGAGTGCTGGCCAACTGGTACAGGTCCAGGGCGAGCACCGAGGCGGCAATTATGGCTACGGTGCCGAGCGCGGCTTCAATAGAGGCGACGCCGCACCGGTCGCGCAGATAGCGTTTCAGGTGCATGGCAATGCCTGTTACGTCGTTATGCGCTCCTCGTTCCGCATAACGGCGATGGCCCGAAGCCCGTCATCACCGAATAATGTCTGCTGGAGCTGACCCAGCGTGGAGCGGGGCTGCAAGCGCAGCCGCACGACCACCATATCGCCGCTCCCGCCGCCCAGCGCAGCATCGGCCTCCGACGACAGTTGGCCGTTCGGATTGTCGTCGGTCTTCGCCATGTCACCCGGAGAGTTGTACACCTGCATCGTGGCCGACAGGCAGTATTCTGCAGCTTGCTGACCTTCCTGAGGTTGTGGGCAGGTGCCGTTCATCGTCAGGTCATAGTCCAGCCAGTCGCCGACCTCGGTAGTGATAGCCTGTCTGACGAGAGTCTCCAGGCTTGCGGCATCGCTGGCCGTGGTCGGGGCCAGGGCGTTGACACGTGCGACCCGGTAGGCCGCGCGCTGGATCAGATCGCCGTCAAAGATAGCCGAGACGATCTCGAATATCCCGGCCAGGCAGAGCATGAGCGGAATAGTGGCAATGGCACTCTCCAGGGCGACAACCCCGCGACGGCAGCCCAGAAATCGTTTGACGTGGCGCATGCGATACTACTCCTTTCCACACGCGTGCTACGAAAAGGAACCCACCCCGGCCCTTCGGGCCACCCCTCCCAAGAGGGGAGATTTTTTATCCCCTCCTTGGAGGGGTGCCGCGCAAGCGGCGGGGTGGGTTTGGTGAGTCGTCGGTAGCCGGTGGGGCAAAATTTTCATTTTATTCGGCCATTCTTTTACGAACCACTAGCCATTAACTCTGGTGGGCAGGGTGACCCGGACCGCCGTGCCCTGGTTGGGCATGGAGTTGATCAGGATGGTGCCACCGTATTTCTCCACCAGATGCTGGGTGATAGTGAGTCCCATCCCCAGTGCGCCCTCTCGGGTGGTGTAGAACGGGCTGAAGACTTTCTTGCGGCGCTCGGGCTGGATACCGATTCCGTTGTCCGTGATGGTGACAACGGTGCTGTCGCTGTTCTGCTTGGTCTCCACCCGAATGATGCCTTTCTTCTGGCCGCGCTCCTGAATGGCTAACGCTGCATTCTCCATAATGTTGGTGAACATCAGATAGACATCAGGTTCAGACGCCAGCACGGTCTGAGTCGGGTTCAACTCTTTGAGGATCAACGCGCGGCGCTTGGCCTGGATACGGTCGGCAACTTCATCGATGTAATCGTTGAGTTCGAGCTGGGCGTAGCCTTCGTCGCGTTTGGGCGCCAGCGCGGGCAGGCGTTTCGCCAACTCCACGATATCGTTGGTCTGGGCATGGATACTCGCTACGACCGCTGCCATGGCCTCTCGGTCCGCGTTCATTGCGTCCCTGGCGGCAAACTCTGTCTCGTTGTCAACCGGCAGACTCGGCAGGTCGGTAGTCCCGCTCTCATCGCCGGCTGGCTGGCCCGGCAGGTCGGTAGTCCCGATCCCATTGTCGGCTGGCTGGTCCGGCAGATCTGTCAACACCTCGGTGCTGCTATTGATACGCTCGGCCAGACTCACCAACTGTTCGGCGGCGATATCCACCCCGACCTGATAGGCCGTGAACTCTGCGGCGGCGGTCGAGCCGCTCTCTTCGGTATTGAGCCGCTCGGCTTTCATGAGGTCGGCGGTCAGCCGTTCAAGGCCCGTGTCCGGTCTGGGGCCGACCTGTTCTCTTAACAGCAGCGGGTTTTGCTGCGGGGACACCGCGCCCCCTCTACTACGCGTCTTGTCTCTGCCCCTGGGCATTCTGAAGGCGATGGTCAGCCACATCACCCAGAGCACCACGCCCGTACCGATGATGCCGCGCTCGTACCAGGCGGCCAGGGCCTCGGTCCGGTCGATCTCAGACTCCAACCCCTTGATGATAGTTTCTCCCAAGTCGCTGATCTGATCGGAGGTCGCCGCCTGGAATATCTCCTCGGTCGGTGCCTGCTTTTCGAGCAGGACTTGGCCGTGCGCCACAAAGTTCATGGCCGTGTTGACCAGCGCCGGGTGGCGGGTCGCGATGTTGTTGCCCAGTTCGGCCAGTACCCGTGTCAGGCGCTCCTTTTCCGGGGGTGCCGGACTCGCCAGATAGGTGGTGATCTCTTCGGTGATGGTCGCCACATTTTTGATGAAGGCCGAATTGCCGCCGCGGGTCTGCATTTGCTGCATCACGTTGGTGGCTGCCAAGGGCAGGTAGCGCACGGAATTGCGCAGCACGGCGTAGCCTGTCTTGAAGCGCTCAATGCGCTCTTCCTTGGCGGTAATGGCGCTCAGGTAGGCGTTGGTGGTGTTGGCCAGCCGGTCCGGCAGGCTGGTGGTACTCTGGATGGCATCCGCCAGGGTCTCTTTGAGGCGGTCCATCCGGGGGATGAATTGGGTCAGGGAGTCGAAGTCGGCAAAGGGGTCGGAGCGGACTCGGGCCACTTCGACACTCCACTGGGATTCGAGTTGCTGAATCCGCCGCACGGTGGAAATGGCCAGGTGATGTTCGCCGGCTTTGGTCTGCGCGGCCATCCAGTATAATCCGGCGGCGGTGGCGACGAGGGCGATAGACAGGAAGATGCCGATGGTAATGGATTTGGATCTCATGGTGATGATTCCTCAGTGACTTCAGTATGGCTTATCGGCCCGTACGGACTGGACCACTGGCTTTTCCACTTTTGGATGCTTTTCTGGCGGTTCGGCCCGTGCGCAGCGGGCGGACGTTTCCGTTTTTGGATATTGTTTCGGCCATGTCCGCCGGAGGACTCTCCTGGGCTGTCTCTCCCGTAGAGATTTCCTGGATTCTACTTGCCATGGGGTCTTCTTGGGCGCCGTCTGTCGCATCCTGCCCAAGATCAAAGCGGTAACTTCTGTCTTGATATTCTCCCGCCAGGGTCTTGATGAAGGCCACGATGGCCTCCTTGTCCTCATCCGGCGCTTCCCGTCCGAGTTGGAACTCGAACATGGCATCGACCGCGTCGCGCAAGGTCTCGGCGCTGCCGTCGTGCAGATAGGGAGCCGTATGGGCAGCCATGCGCAGGCTCGGAACCTTGAAGGCGTGTTTGTCGACCTCGTTCCCGGTGACGTTGAAGCGCCCCAAGTCGGCGTCGGTAATATTGCCCCGCTTTCTGAAATAGTCGTTAATGACACCGAAGACCTGAAACATATTGCCGCCCACATTTGCCCCTTGATGGCAGGACACACATCCGTAGCGCTTGAACAAGGCGTAGCCCTCTTTCTCATGTTCGCTGATGGCCTCGGTGTTGCCTCTGAGCCACTGGTCGAATCGACTGTTGGGCGTAATCAGAGAGCGCATGAACTCGGCAATGGCGTCTTTGATGTTCTCGCGGGAAATGATCTCGGTATCGTTGGGATAACTCTCCTGGAACATGCGGGGATAGTCCTTGTCTTGAAAGAGTTTAGTCACAACATCCGGCCAGATGCTTTCCATCTCGATGCGGCTCTGTAACGGACCGTCGATCTGATCCTTGAGGGTGTGTGCCCGGCCGTCCCAGAACTGTTTGAAATTATAAGCGGCGTTGAACACGGTGGGCGCGTTTATGAGGCCGACCCGGCCCTCGATGCCGGTGGAAACGACCGAGCCGTCATCCCCACCGGCGCTCAGGTCGTGGCAGGTGGCGCAGGAGATGGTGTCGTTCTTGGATAATCTCGGGTCGTGGAACAGCCGCCTGCCCAGTTCGGCTTTGGTCTCGTTCACCTCAATCATAATCGGGACCGGCTTGATCGGCTCGGCCGCAGCTCCGTGCTCAGCGGACACGAGGCTGAGTGTCAGACCGAGGCTGAGTGCCCGTAGCAAGCGGTGGGGGCGCCTGTCCTGAACATACTTCGACTTCGCCCCCATGGGGCTCCGCTCAGTATGAGCGACCCGCCCGGTCACCCTGAGCGGAGCGGAGCGAAGTCGAAGGGGCGGGGGTGAGGGGAAGGTCCAAACTGAACCACTACCTGTCTTCATCATTCCTTCCTAACTCGGTTACTGTTGTTTACTCCGTCTCACGCTTGGCCTTGTCGCTGTTTCTGAGCAGTTGTGGCAGCTCAGTCCTGTCGCCTTCCGCCCAGTAGGTGTCGCTATAGCTGGCATGGAGCTGCCGGGCTTCGTCTATGCGGCCCGCTTCGACGAGCATCCACGTCAGGTTGGCCGTGATGAGTGGATGCGGCACCAATGCCAGCGCCGTTTTGTAGTGTTGTTCCGCCAGCGGATAATCGCCCTCAAGCGCGGCCACGACCGCCAGACCGTTCATGACCCAGGACTCTACCGGTGTGCCTTTGGCCAGTTCGGTCGCGGCGAGGAAGTGGGTCTTGGCCGTGGCGAAGTCTTCTCGCCCGAGACTCGCCCGCCCGGCACCGAGCAGGGCCTCGGCCTTGAGGGCTGGTAGTGTCGCCAGCGTGCTGGCTTCGGTGAACAGGGCATCTGCGGTCGCGAAGTCGCCCGCGTGCAAGGCCATATAGGCCAGTCCGAGTTTCGGTTCCGGTGCGCTTGGGAAGGAAGTGGACAGCCGCTCATACAGCCGCCCAGCGGCAACCGGCTGGCCGGTTTCGATGGCTGCGGCCGATACTTTCAGGCTGCTGTCCAACATCTGCTGTTGGGCCGGGTTCAGTCCTCCCCTTCCCGTCCCGGTTGCCAACTGGCTGCACGCGCTCAGGAAGACGAGCCCTGTCAAAATGAATGTTAATGCCATCTGCATTCTGGAGGCTGGATAACATACAATCTTTATGTATGTCAACTAGCCAGTCTATTTTATGTAAACTACTTTGTCCAAGATACCAGGTTTTTAGAAACGCTTGACCTGAGGATATACCTGCTTGTTCAATAGTTCATAAGCATTTCTCATTTGGGGGGTATTGACATACATATTATATGTATGCATTATAACTAACTATTAAGATTGAATTAACTTTGGAATGGCATGAGAATATTTGACAGCTTTACTGAACGATACTTACGAGTTGTCTGCCGAGCAGGGATATACCAACACATCCACTCAAAACGTTGAGGCAGAGTCTGGATTTAATGAGTCTTCAAACAAGTCAGACTCATTCATAAGGGGAGGGAATATATGGCAGCGCTTCCAAAAGCGGAGCAATATGAAAAAACTCGGTCAGCTTTACTGACCGTTGCCCACGAGTTGTTTGCCGAGCAAGGGTATGCCGACACATCTACCAAAGATATTGTGGAACGGGCCGAGGTAACCAGAGGGGCACTCTATTATCACTTTCATAACAAGGAATCCCTATTCCAAGTCGTTTTTGAGCAGTTTCGAAAAGCTCGGACGCAAGCGATTATGGCACGTGTGCAAGAGGCTGAGGGCGACCTCTGGCAGCGGTTTATCGAGACGGGCTGCACCGCCTTTATTGAATCCCTGTCCGATAAGAGCGCACAGCGCATCATTTTCACTGACGGCCCATCCGTATTAGCCCCGGACATCTGGCACAAAAACGTACAGGCCGTGAATCTCATCACCCAGGTCTTCGAACAGTTAGAGGCGGAAGGTTTTATCGAAGAAAAGACCCCGCATAAAGCGCTGGCCCGCCTGCTGTGGGGAGCTTTCCTCGAAGCGGGAGTCTACATCTCCCACGCCACCGATTCTGTCGAGGCCCAGCACGAGATGCTCTCTGGGCTGAAGCACTGGCTCGAGAAATTACGGATCAAGCATTAGAGGGGGCTCGCCGGCCTCCCCTCTCCTCCACTCCCCGATTTTCTCTTGACTTCCCCTCTCCCTCGCCGTACTATGGGCGGGATTCTTATTCTTAATCAAAGTATCAAAGCTTTGGCCAAGCTTGTCGGCCTGCCTATAAATTCTTTTGGATCAACTAAGCAGAAGCAGTTCTGTCGGAGTAGTCAATCCCTTCCCCTGCCTTCTCTATGCGTTGGGATGAAGGCAAAGTTGCGTCCTGTCGTGTTTTGATGCTGTTCATGTAAAGGGGGATGAGGCGTCTTATGGAAAAAAAGAAAAACAGAAAAATGGCGACGGTTTCGCAGACTCTCCAACAGACGTCCACACAGACAGCGGCGCAGCAGCCTGAAAAGTCCATACTGATAAAGGCCCAAGCTGTCACCCCTGCTGGTTCAACGTCGAAAGGGGAGAAACCGGCACGAGAAATGGAAGCCGTCATGTCCATTCTTGAAGATATGGATATTGAGACGGTTAATGTTCTCGAGGAAGGGGACTCCACCAGCATTGAAGAAGAGGAGACCCCCACTCCTGGGACGGTAAAACAGGACGAAGAGAGCTGGGGAGAGAGAGTGGTAACGGCCGGGGAGCCGGTGACGGGAGACACTTCAGACCCTGTCCGCATGTATCTCCAGGAGATGGGCAATATCCCCCTCCTGAGCCGTGAAGAGGAAGTTGCGATTGCAAAAGAGATCGAGGCTGGGGAGAAGTGCATTCGCCAGGAAATTTTCTCCACTCCTTTGGCACTCCAATATATTTTATCTCTGGGGAGTCGGCTCAAACTGGATGAGACTGAAGCGCGGCGTATTTTTGGCGACGAAGAAGAGGATACGGATACGTCTGGAAAGGAAGACCAGCGGATTACGCTCTTTCTGAGTCGTATGGGACCGCTCAAACGCTTGGCCGGAGAGCGGGAAAAAGCGGCAACATTGTCTCGCAGGCGGAGCCCGGTCGCAGAGCGAGAGAAGGCGCTGAAGCGGCTGGGCACTCTTCGCGAGAAGATCAAAGTTTCACTGGATAGTCTGCCTTTGGGACGACGTCATATTACGGTGGTGACCGATAAACTCAAGGAAGTCGGCGTCATGCTGGACAAGCGGGAGCGGGCTATCCGCAGACAAGAGTCTGTCCTGAATTGCAAGGCGTCTGAGATTCTTGCCCTGGCGCGCGCGTCCACACCGAAGAACGGGCGAACACGTCCGAGAGCGGGAGGGAGCGGTGGAAAAGCCCAGGAGCAGAAAATCCAAGAGGCCAGTCAGATCATCAAGGATGCCCGCAAAGAAATTCAGCACCTTGAGCAGCAGCTTGGCACGAATCGTGAAGAGCTGCGGCAGGCCCTGAAAACGATCGCACGGGGAGAAGCCCAGGCGCAAGAAGGCAAGCGCCGCCTCATTGAAGCCAATCTGCGCCTAGTGGTGAGTATTGCCAAACGCTATGTCAACCGCGGGCTGGGATTTCTGGACCTGATCCAGGAGGGCAATATCGGCCTGATGCGCGCGGTTGAGAAATTTGAGTATCAACGCGGCTATAAATTCTCGACCTATGCAACGTGGTGGATTCGACAGTCAGTGAGTCGAGCCATCGCCGACCAGGCCCGAACGATTCGGATCCCGGTCCATATGATTGAGACGATCAATAAGGTGCTGCGGACCTCTCGCTACCTGGTCCAACAGCTCGGCCGGGAACCTTCGCCGGAAGAAATTGCCGCCCAGATGGAAGTGCCGGCGGACAAAGTCAGGAAAGTCCTCAAGATTGTCAAAGAGCCCGTCTCCCTGGAGACGCCGATTGGCGATGATGAAGAAAGTTCGCTGGGAGATTTTGTTGAAGATCGGCAGACCCTCTCTCCGGCAGACGCCGCGATGGCCCTCAGTTTGGAGGAACAGACGCGCAAAGTCCTTGCCACCCTGACACCGCGCGAGGAGCAGATTCTGCGTATGCGGTTCGGCATTGACGAAAAAACAGACTACACACTTGAAGAAGTTGGACAGCGCTTTGCTGTGACCCGTGAGCGTATCCGTCAGATTGAGGCCAAAGCCCTACGGAAGCTGCGCAACCCGACCCGGGCGAAGAGTCTGGAAGCCTTCATCGATAGCTAAATTGAGTCGGTTGAGTCCGACTCAACAGACCCTATAGACCCAACAGACCCAATTGGAGGAATGAGTGAATTCGAAAGACCTGGAACAACAACTCAGGCGGTGGCGGGAAGAGCGTGGCCGTAAGCCAGTCCAGCAGTCTTCTCCTACCGCAGATAAACGGACCGTTCGAGTCAACGGTCAAAATGTGGTTGTTGTGAAGCGCTCCCGGAGCAAATCCTCGGGACAAGTTCCCGCTCAAACGTCGTAAGAGCCGGTGTATTCTCTAAAGAGTAAGCGTGTCCTCCAAATAGACAAGCAGATGCTGACACGTTTACTCTTTTAGCCAAAGAGTACGTTTTGGACTGCCGCACAGAACGTTGTTGTTGAGGCGGACCCGCCTTGGTCGGGCGGAAGGGTCTCGCCGGCGGCGTACACCTGCGCGATTGCGTCTTCAAGGCGCCGGGCCTCGCCGGTCCAGCCGAGATAGTCGAGCAACAGCGCAGCGGAGAGCAGAGTTGCGGTCGGATTAATGATGTTCTGGCCGGCAATATCGGGTGCGGAGCCATGGACAGACTCAAAATAGGCGTAGGTGTCGCCGTAGCACCCGCTCGGCGCGAGTCCGAGGCCACCAATGGTGCCGGCAGCAACATCGGACAGGATATCACCGTACAAATTCGGCATGACAACGACGTCAAATTGCGACGGGCTGGCGACGAGACGCCGCGCAAAATCATCGACAATGTATTGCTCATAGCCCAGGTCGGGATATTCTTTGGCCGTTGCCTCAACCACTTCACGGAATAACCCGTCACTTTTCCGCAGCATATTGTACTTGCTGGTACAGGTGACGAGCCCCTTTCCACCCTGGGCTTTACGCTTGCGCGCCAGTTCAAAGGCAAAGCGAGCAATGCGGCGGGAGCCGTGCTCTGTAATCGCTTTAATGGCAAACAGGCCCTGGGCCGTGGTATCGAGCGGTTCACGCGTGATCGCACTCGTCAAGCCGAGCGGCGCAAGCGTATTCAGGTCGCCTTCAATCCCCATGTACAGGTCTTCCAGGTTTTCTCGGACCACAACAAAATCAATGGATTCCGGGTTTTTGAGCGGGCTCCGAAACCCCGGCCGCCAGCGTGCCGGACGGACATTGGCATACGTCTGCTTGCCCCAGCGGAGATATCCGATCCCGCCGGTTGTGCCATTGGTCGAGCCAAAGAGGGTCGAATCCGAGCGGTCAATGGCTTCACGTAGCGCACGCTCGAACCCCTTCCGTGAGCCATACTGCTTCACTCCCTGTTCACCCGATGGAAACTCGGTGAAGCTCAGGTCCAACGCGAAGTTTTTCAGGATTTCGACTGTGGGCGCCATTGCCTCGGGTGCCGCGTCATCACCGGGAATCACCACAACGCGCTTTGCCATATTATTGTCCTCTCTGTTCGTTCAACCGCACATCACGATAGTTCTTACCAGGAACGATTTTTCCAAGGACAGCCGGCAGCCGCGCGCCGGTTGCGCTCGGTACGTTCGAGGGCAGGCCGTACATAGTCGCATAGGCTAAAACGGCAAACGCCAAGGCTTCCAACGACTGGCTCTCATAGCCGGTCTCTTCAAGCAGTCGAACGCGGATACCGGGCAGAGCCTGGGCAAACAGCACTCGCAGGGTCGGGTTGAGCGCCCCACCACCAGTGAGGTAGACCTCGGCGAGCGGGCCGTACGGCAGGATAAAGTCGTGATACGCTCGAGCCATGCTCGTGGCGGTGACGGCGCTTGCCGTTGCCACCTGGTCGTTGGGAGACAGCTTGAGCTGCGCGGCGCGTTTGAGAAATCGCTCTGCAAACGGCGCGCCGAATTCTTCCCGACCGGTCGACTTGGGCGGACGCCGGGCAAAGTACCGATGCCGGAGCAGTTCGTCCAGGAGACGTGCGTGCACGCTTCCGGCTTTGGCCATTCGGCCGTTCCGGTCGTACCACTGCTTGCCCTGGGTAACGGTATGGACAACGGTGTCGATCAACATATTCCCAGGGCCGGTATCAAAGGCCAGGAGATCTTGTTCTACGGAACGCGGTGGCAGGTAGGTGAGGTTGGCAATCCCACCGATATTATGCACGGCAACCGCACGGCTGGGCTGTTGAAACAGAAATGCGTGCACATAGGGAACGAGCGGCGCTCCCTCTCCGCCCAGCGCCACGTCTGCCGGCCGAAAGTCGGCGATCGTCGTAATACCAGTCCGCTGCGCAATGACGGCAGGTTCTCCGATCTGGAGGGTTGAACCTGGTCCGGGTCGCTGGTGGGGGTTGTGATAAATAGTATGTCCGTGGGAGCCGATGGCATCGACCTGCTCCAATGAGATGGCCGCGCGTTCACACAGCTTGAGTACCGCCCGGGCAAACAGCTCGCCGAGACGAACATTGACTTGTGAGACTTCACCGGCATCAATCCGGGCCCCCTGGCTGACTCTCAGCAGACGGGCTCTTACCGGTCGGGAGTATGGAAATGCACGGAATGCCCGTTGTTGAATACGGAAGCGGCCCCTGACGCGGGCAATATCGACCAGCACGGCATCAATGCCGTCATGAGACGTGCCCGACATCAGGCCGATAACCGTCCGTTTTGACATGCAGGTTCCTAGGTGAGAATATGGTCATTCCAGCGGGAAGCGGTGGCGAGGCACTGGGGAACCGGGGGAGAAGAGTCCCTCCTCCCTGGGTGTAGGTAGTATGGCGTTCAGTCAGTCAGATCAAACTGAAAGACAGCGTCCATACCCTTGGCTGCCTCGGGGTTGAACACCTCCGGCATGCCGTCAATAACTTCCTGTACGGTTTCCATCGGCGGGCTGTCGGCCTCCGGCGGCGAAAAAAGGTTTTGGAGCCTGAGCGCCAGGCCCATGTCTCCGGCAATTTTCAGCTTACCGCTCATAAACGCCATTTGGCCGTTGAGTTTGCCGTTGACCATATCCAGGTAGTCACTCTCCTTCATGGTGATGGTAATGCTCGGGGACGCATGGGCGCCCATCTGCACCTCGATGCTTTCGTTCGCGATACGGAAATGGTACTGGGTGGCCATCGCAGCTTCCTCCTCATCAGTCCAGGATATAGATACGCTACCATAGATCGTTACGCTGAGAAACTATAGATCGTGTTGTTGTCTAGAGAGGGAAAGGGATGAACATGACACAGTGTGATATCGTATGGAAACGTCACTGGACCGGGCTGGTATTCCTTTTTGTGAGCATATTCATAGGAACGTCCAGCTACGCCCAGGAGAGCGGACTTCAGAATACCCTGGCTCGGGTCGCCAGCGAATCAACGCTCGAAATCACAACCATAGGACGCAAAAGTGGTAAGCCACGGACAAAACCGATTTGGTTTGTCTACGACCAGGGGGCTTTGTATATCCAATCCGGAAAAGACGGGAAAACCCATTGGTATCGTAATCTGCAAAAAAACCCACAGATGCGGTTAAAAATTGGCCAACTCACCCTCACTGGAAAGGCACAGTTTATGACAGACACGGCTGAAACTGAGCGTGTCCACGATCTCTTCCGCTCAAAATATTCCCTCGCGCGTGTTGCCGGATTTGTCGGGTCCTCAATCGGGCATGGCAAGGTCGTTCTGGTTGAGGATCTGACTGAAACCGCTCCACAAGAGTAGGCGGCTTATGCACGTCAATGTTGTCATTGTCGCCGCTGGAAAAGGCACGCGGCTGCAAAGCGAGCTGCCCAAACCTTTTCTGTCCGTTGCCGGTAGCCCGATTCTCGTGCATACCCTGCGGCGTTTTGCATCCATTGAGGTGGTCCGGCACATAGTCGTTGTCGTTGCTGCTGAGCGCGAGGTCCTTTGCCAGGAGGTGCTCCACACGCACGGTCCCTGGCCACAACCGATTACCGTTGTCCACGGAGGAGTGGAACGGCAGGATTCGGTTCGGAACGGTTTGGCCGCGCTTGATCCCCAGTGTGAGATCGTGGTGATTCATGACGCAGCCCGGCCGTTTATCAGTGTGGAGGCGATTCAGCGTAGTATTGACGCGGCGGCCGAGGTGGGCAGCGCGGTTGTGGCGACCCCCGTCCGCGACACCATTAAGCGGGCCGACGCACAGCACACGATCCGTGAGACGGTCTCCCGGCATGATCTGTGGCTGGCGCAGACACCCCAGACATTCCAGGTCGAAGTGATCCGAGCAGCCCACCGTTGGGCCCAGCAACGGAATATCGCGGGAACGGACGATGCCACCCTGGTCGAGCAAGTGGGCCGGCCCGTCCGCATCGTTCCCGGCGATGCGCTCAATTTCAAGATTACAACGCCGGACGACCTGGCTCTCGCCCAGGCAGTGCTGCAAGCGTCTAAGTGCCGACAGACCCCGGACCAATAAGGTTACGCATATAGTCAAACACTTTGGTTGATATACGAATCTCCAAGGACTTGTGCTATGGGTGAGCCGTGACTTTAATAGCTTTTAGAATTGCACATGGGAAACTGCTTGCGGCTCTTGAGCAAGATCTGAGGATTCTTGTGAAGCTAGGGTTTTGAGCTAAAAATGCGTTGCGAGTGACGTCACGCGGTCATATGCGATTATTATAGACATGCCCGACGGTAGCGCGAATTGTGAGTAATACGTTCGACCGTATTCGGTCGCTGATTTCTGAGGGCAGTGTCCGAATCTCGGAGCACGGATACGACGAACTCGCTGCTGACGGATTACATGCAAGGGAACTTATTGAAAGCGTGGAAGCTGCAGAAGTGATTGAAGACTATCCAGATTACCCCAAAGGCCCATGCGTTCTCTTGCTCCAACGAACGATAAATGGGCGTTCGGTCCATACCGTGTGGGGAGTTCCCGCTGGTCGTACGAGTCCGGCGGTACTTGTTACCGCGTACTTACCCGACCCCGAAAAATGGGAACCTGGGTTCAAGCGGAGGCGCCAATGAGTAGGAGAAAACGAACGAAGTTCGTCCACGAAGGAAACTATGTTGCAGAAGTTGACGTAGAACTTCTAGAAGAACCTGAAGGATGGTCCCCATACCTTTCTCTTGAAGACGCGTATCGTCTTGACGATGTACGGGAGGCTCTTCGTCGAGGTGACGTGAAGACCGCTGCAAAATATGCGCGCGTGTTCAGCCTCACGCCTGTTGCTGTGTAAGACCGCTATCTGCGCAGGAGTGGGCGGCTGGCCTGACCAAAGAGATTTGGGGCCGTGCTCTTAGCGAGGGCTTCTTCCTGCGTAATAAGCCCTCGCGTGGCGAGGTCAACAAGCACCCGGTCCATGGTCTGCATCCCATCCTTTTGACCAACCTGGAGGGCTGAGAGGATTTGGTGTCCCTTGCCCTCGCGGATCAGCGTACGGACCGCCGGGGTGCCCACCAGGATTTCCAAGGCCGCGACTCGCCCCCCGCCTTTCTTTTGACACAAAGTCTGGGCGATGATGGCTTCAATCGCATCAGCGAACTGGGTTCGAATCTGGGGTTGTTGAGCGGCCGGAAAAACGTCGATGATCCGGTCAACGGCCTGTGCCACGCCTGGCGCGTGTAAGGTGCTCAAAACGAGATGGCCGGTTTCGGCGGCCGTGAGAGCGAGTTGGATGGTTTCCAGGTCGCGCATTTCGCCAACCAGAATAATGTCGGGATCTTCGCGCAAGACCGCCCGCAGTGCATTGGCAAACGAGTGGGTATGGACGCCGAGTTCGCGCTGATTGACAAGGCATTTCTTGGACTGATGAGTGAATTCAATGGGATCTTCAATCGTGACGATGTGACCTTCGACGGTCTCGTTGAGATGATTGACCATAGCGGTCAGGGTGGTCGATTTTCCACAGCCGGTTGGACCGGTCACCAGGATCAGCCCTTTTCTCCGCGTACACAATTGGCTGAGAATCGGCGGCAGCCCGAGTTCCTCGAACGAGGCAATCTTCGTTGGAATGGCCCGCAACACCGCCCCCTCACCATGTTGCTGCATAAAGACATTCACCCGAAAGCGCCCCACCTCCCCTAGGTCACAGGAGAAGTCCAGTTCGAGACTCTCCTCGAACATCTTTCGCTGCTCCTCATCCATAATGTCGTACACGAGGGCGTGAACTTCGTCCTGAGAGAGCGGGGCCTGATCAAGCCGTTGCATAACCCCGTCGAGCCGCATCATGGGTGGTGCTCCACTGCTGAAATGGATGTCAGAAGCGCCAGATTGGACGGCACTGCTGAGAAGTGTGGTTACCTCCGTTGACATAGGATCCTCCGGCTACAGAACGACATGCACTCGCATCTTTATATGCAACTGTACGCAGAAGAAGAATACGGAACAAGAATGAATGCTGGAGTGTGAGGCTGGCCTGCCTTAAAAGAGTAAATGTGTCCTCCAATACATATGAAATACTGGACACGTTTACTCTTTTTGTCCCTATGCACTCGTAGTCGCCTGTGGTAAGCCAGACGTTCTATTCTCCCTCCCAGCAGGAAAAGGAGACTCCACGATGGGATATGAGGCCATTATCTACGAGCACGTGGAAGACAAGATTGTCCGCGTGACACTGAATCGTCCGGAGAAACTGAACGCCATGAGTCGCCAACTTCTGTCCGAGTTGGACGCGGCCCTGGAGGAGTTTGAAACGGACAATGATGCCAGTGTCCTGATCATTCGCGGGGCCGGGCGGGCCTTCTGCGCGGGCTATGATCTCCAGCCGGTTTCAGGACCAGGGGGAGGCTTTACCGTCACCAGTGACCGCTGGGGATTGCGCAAGATCGTTGCCCGCTGGCAGCGTCTGTGGAACCTGCCCAAACCAACCATTGCACAGGTCCACGGCTATTGTTTGGCCGGAGCGACAGAGTTTGTCGGGCATTGCGACCTGGTCTTTGCAGCCGACGATGCCCAATTCGGCCACCCTGCCGGACGTTCGCTTGGGGTGCTCCCGTCGCTGGCCATGTGGCCCTACCTGATGGGGATGCGCAAGACCAAAGAATTTCTCTTTACCGGAGATTCCATGACCGCAGCGGAAGCGCTGGAGAACGGCCTGATTAACCACGTCTACCCGAAACAGGAGTTGGAGGACGAGGTGCTGCGTTATGCCCGCCGTGTTGCTGCGGTGCCGGTTGACCTGTTGACGCTCCATAAGGCGGCGACCAATCGCTTTTTTGAGGCCATGGGCCTGTATGCGGCTGAACAGTCGGCAACGGAATTTGACGTCATCGCCCATCAGACCGTGACGGTCAAAAACGAGGTTAAAAAAATGATGGAACGCGGACTCAAGGAAGCCCTGCGTGATCGTGACAAGCCGTTTGCCAAGAAATAGCATGGAAACAGGACTGATGGACGGGCGCCGTATCTACCTGATGCGTCATGGGGAGACCCTGTATCAACGTGTGGCAAACGAGGGGGCGCTGGGTAATGGGGCCCTGACCGAGCGTGGGCAAGAGCAGACTGCGGCGGTCGCCTTGCTCTTTCGAGGAGTGCCGCTTGATGCGATTTACGCCAGTCCGCTTGAACGAGCATATGAAACCGCCCAGATCATCGCCAAAGAAAAAGAGCTGGACATTCAGGTGGCGCCGGAGCTGAGCGAGATTATCCCGAGCGATACGGTCTTAGCCCAAAAAAGCCTGACCGATATATTTAAGGAGATTCAGGAGTTCTTTAAGAATACGGATTCTGACTGGGACGAATCCTACCTGGGCGGAGAGAGTTTCCGTCAGGTCTATGCCCGTGCCGGACGCCTCCTACAGGCCCTCTTAGCCAAAGATGATTGGCAGACCATTCTCCTTGTTGCGCACGGGGGCGTGAATAACGCCTTTTTAGCCCACGCCACAGGAATAACGCAGGGGAGGATTTTTAATATTGAGCAGGACTTTGGCTGTATCAATATTATTGACTTTGTTCATGGCCGTCCCTTTCTCCGCTTGGCCAATTTTACCCTCTACGATCAGCTCAAGATTCACCTGCGAGAGCACAGCTTGGATATCATTCTCAATTTGTTACGGGGACGTGGCATTATTGATGCTGATTGATCCTGAAGGGTCCGGCGTCGAAAAAAATGAGAAACCTCTTGACTTGAGTTTTCATTTTCTTTAATTAGTCTAGTTAAACTAGTTAATGGGGGTGCGGTATTATCGTTCAACTCGTCATTTTAGGACTGTTGTCCGAGAAGCCGTTTCATGGCTATGAACTGCGGCAGGAAGTCGAGCACCGGCTGTACGCCAAGTATATCAACCTGAGTGGTGGCTCGCTCTACTATAATCTCGGACAGCTTGAACAGGCCGGCTATGTGGAAAAGACCAAAGTCGAGCAAAAGGGAAACTATCCAGCTCGGCAGGTCTACCAAATTACGCCGGCCGGCCAGGACCATTTACGGGACGAGTTGCGTCGTCAACTGTTCGACACCGAAGAGCGAACCAAAGTCTTTGACCCCTTGAACGCCGCGCTTGCCTTTGGTCATCTCCTTGATGACTCGGAACTGCGTGAGGCGCTCCAGAGCCAACTTGAGTGGACCCACCGGCGTCTGGCCTGGGTCACCGAGCAGCAGGCCTACTGGAAGGAGCAGGGTGTCACCCTCCCGCAAGCCCAGATTATTGCGCATGGATTGGCGTACTTGAAAGGGGAGATTCATTGGCTTGAGGAATTCCTGACCAAGATCGATGGACACAACGGTCGGGGCTTGAAGGCAGATGGACCAATGCGCGTCTCCTCTTCGGAGAGAGAAGCAATATAGGAAAAAACGCATACACAAGAGGAGGGTTCAGAATGGAAGGTTTAAGTGTTCTCGATATGATCCAACAGGGGTGGTATATCACCTATCCCCTGATCATAATGTCGGTGGTTGTCATCACCATCATTTTTGAACGGATAGTTGCCCTACGCGGATTGATCGGCGGGACCTTGCAGATTGCCGGTGGTCTGGTTGGCGTCTTACAGAAGGGCGATTTTCAAGGAGCTATGACCTCCGCTGAGGAGCAGGCGGACAAACCGGTGGGCCGGATATTTCGTGATGTCCTTTCTCAACAAGAGGGCGAATCGCTCGAATATTTGTCTGAAATCATTGAGGACCGGCGCTTCGAGGAAATCGAGGCGCTCAAAGGCAGCATCTGGGTCCTGGGAACAGTCGGCGTGAGTGCGCCCTTCATTGGGCTACTCGGCACTGTCATCGGGATTATCAAATCCTTCACAAATATGGCGGTTGAGGGCAGTGGTGGTTTTGCTGTGGTTGCTGGTGGTATTTCTGAGGCCCTGGTTGCAACGGCTCTCGGTCTCGCAGTCGGGATCGTTGCGGTGGTCTTCTATAACTATTTTCATACCAAGCTTGAGCGGGTCGAGGCAGCAATGACGATCAGTTCGGATCGCGTACTCGAAGCAGTCCGCCTGGGGAGGAAAGCTCATGGGAATGACTAGTCCACGAAAAAAGAGCGGGAGTGGATCCGATATTATGGCCGAGATCAATATCGTTCCCTTGTGCGACATCTTTTTGGTGCTACTGATCATCTTTATGGTAACCAGTGTGGCGATGGTGCAATCCGGCGCCGAGATTAACTTGCCCGAGGTGCAGGAAACTGACTCAGAGCCACGGCAGATTGTGATTACGGTAACACCTCAAAAGGAAATCTTTGTGAACGCCAGGCCGGTGACCATGGCCGATCTTGAGGTCGCCATTCGGCAGCAAGTCACCGCCAAGCCGGATGTCCCGGTTGTACTCGAAGGGGATAAGGACGTCATTTTAGGAGAGGCGGTTAAAATTCTCTCCATTGCCCAACGAGCCGGAGCGGCTCAGGTCGCGATTGCTGCCAGACAGACCGGTTAAGCAGTCCGTCGCAATCGCTACAAGGAGGGGAGGGCCATGGCTTCGCCCGAAGAGAATACGAAAACATCCGAGAGCACTTCAGTCGAGCGGAAAATCCAAGAGGATTTGTGGCTGTATCGAGGTGGAGGATTTAGCAGAAATGCGCGCTGGTTCGCCTTCTCGACGGCGGCCCATATTCTCATTTTGTCCATCTTTGCCACCACGGCTGTGACCATCATGAAAGAGCCGGAAAAAATTCTGGTTAAGGCCCTGCCGCTCACGCAGGAAGAACTGGATGCCATGGCGGAGGAGGAGTTGCCAGACGATTGGGAAGGTGAACCCTCGCTCGAGGATATTCCGGGCATCCTGACCATGGAAGACTTGGCGCCGAATAGGGCACGCCCAACCGGTCCTTCCTCAACCGGTCCGCTTCAGGCTCCTATCCAACGGGCGGCTGTTCCCATCTTCTCGGGTATCGGGCCAGTGACGATTGAAGTCCAGCGCGCTGACAGTAGTTTTTCCGGTATCGACGCCCAACTCAGCGGTCTGGTTGGCGCCGGGGATCTCGGTGGGGGCGGAGGGTTTGGCGACTATGGGCGGGGGCTGCGGAAGGTTGGTCTTGATGTCGCCCTGGTGATTGACGCCACAGACAGCATGCAGTTTGTGATCGATTCGGTTCGTGACCGCTTGACGAAGCTGGTGACGCTGTTGCGAAAGCTCGTTCCCACCTCACGGATCGGTGTTGTGGCCTATAGAGACAGGGGCGAGGAATATGTCACCAAATGGGTTGACTTAAGTTTCTCCACACCCAAGCTCAAAGGCTTTTTGGCCAATCTGCACTCTGACGGGGGCGGCGATTGGCCGGAAGCGGTGTATGAAGGCATGGACGCGGCCATGAATGATTTGAGCTGGCGGAAACGCTCACGTCGGGTGGTGATTCTTGCCGCTGGCTCGCCGCCCCATCCGGAGAGCATGAGCAGCGTACTGGGCTTGGCCCAAGGGTTCCAGGCGCGCGGTGGGGTGGTCAGTGTGATGGACTTGGCCGACAAAATGCACGAGGACTTTGAGTACGCGCTCTGGGAGCAGAGCGGAAAAATTATGAATGTCGCCTTTACGCCAACGCCGCTACCGAGTTTCTACCGCGAATTCCGGCATACCATGGCGTCCGTGGCTCGGGCCGGCGGGGGGGACTTTATCCCGCTAACTGAGGAAAAGGAATTGACCAAGAACATCATCATTATGACCTTTGGTTCGCGCTGGGAGGTGGAGATGGCAAAATACTTGCGAGACTTGGAGTAGAACGCAGTCCTATGGTTAAATGGCATGATACCGGAGAACCCTGTTGGCAAGCGTTTCTCTTCGTGCAGGTGGGGATGGACGGCGGGAGCTTTGATTGAACGCAAGGCCATAACGTAAAGGACAGGGTCGAAAAAGGAGTGCAAGCGTGCGGCGTCTGGTTTCCATTGTCAGTATGATCTCTCTGAGCCTGAACCTGGGTTGGCTGAACTCCGAGGTTGAGGCGGCGTCTATTGCTGAACTCTCTGCCCGGGCGAAGCAGGCTCGGAGCAGGGCCAATGCGCTCAAACAGGGGAGTTGGGATGCGCAGGCCAAGCTGCAAGCCATTCAAATCCTTGGCCCGGTTGCCTTAGAGTTTGTTGCACTCCCCAATTTGGCCCAATCAGTTAAAACCCCATCGAGCAAAAAAGCCATTCGCGATATCTACGAGACGCTCCAGGGTCCACTCAACGATATCTATACCGGCAGTTTCAAGCGTGTTGACCAGATGACGCAGGATGTCATTGCGCGAGATGGCGACCTGGAGGCCGTGCAGGACTCACAGGAATACCGGGCGGAACAAGGGGTAGCTGCGCGCGCCTTATACTTCTTGAACTGGCTGAACTATATCGGCTCGTTCACGTTCGATGAGAAGAAGAAGGAAACCCTGCTGACCAAAGCCATGAACGGCTTCGGTGAATTCGCGGTTGGCGATCAGGCCTCACGGCTCAAGAACGAGAGTCTGTTCGGCCGAGCGCTGAGCGAGCGCGAACTCGAGAAGTTTGATTGGGCCATACGAGATTTTGAACTGCTGCTCAAACAGCCCGGCGTGTCTGCCGATATGAAACGGAAGGCCCAGAGGGCGCTGGAGCAGACGCGGCGCTATGCCAAGCGTGGCGGGAAAAGCCAACCTTCTCCGACGGAGTTGGCGCAAGCTCAATTCCAGCAGGCAAAAAATATTGCCAGGCAGAGTCGAAATGCGAGCGGCAAGAAGCGCAGCCAGTTGCGCGGTCAACTCCTGGGATTGATTCTTGAACTCCGCAAGGCCGGCGGGAAGTGGCAGGACCGAGCCGATGCGTTAATACAGGCAGAGCTGACACGCGAGGAAGAACTCGTCATCGCCGAGCAGGAAAACCCGTTTCCGCCCTGGTTGAAAGCCAAGGAGCATATGCAGAAACGGCGCTTTGCCAAAGCGGTCCCTTTTCTTGAGGAAGTCATTGCTTCAAACGATCCCAACGCTGCCGTGTATCAGACGGACGCGCAGTACTACCTTGGCGTTGGGCTGTACGAACAACGTCGCTATCGACAGGCCATCAATACCCTGGATACTTTCCTCAGCAACGGGGGGGCAAAGACCAAGCATGCGGCTGACGCGGAATACTTTCAGTTCAAGTCGGCGGAATCGTTATACGCACGGAACCAAAGTGCGCAGAACGGGAAGCTGTATGTGCAGGCGATTCGCGACTTTGCGCGGAAATACCCTAAGCATCGGTCCATCTACGAAGCCCACTTCCGACTAGGGGAGTACTATCAGGAGCAAGAGGAGTATTTGAAGGCGGCCGATGCGTATCAAAAGATACGCGGCGCGCCGGCATTTCGGGTGCGAGCCGACTATGCCACGCTCCAGTCATACTTTGAAGTCCTGCACGCGATTGAAGGCGGCGATACCAGCAGTGGGCTGAGTGAAGATGAGATCCGCCAGCGGATTGGAACCAGCCTGGACGCCTATTGGAAGAACAGCGCGACCTTGGCCAAGAGCAGTCCCAGACTGGTGAAGCGGGATCCCTATCGCGAATATCCGGGCAAGGTCAGCGTAATGCATGCCGTCTATTTGAGTCACGATATGGACGCGAACGCCGAACAGATCGTCTCTTTTCTTGAAGGCTTTGAGGAGAAATATCCGAAGCAGCCTGAGGCGTTTGAAACCGTTGCCCGGACCCGGTTGGTCGCCCTGCAGAAGACCGGACGCTATGCCGAGCTCGCAAGAGACGTGGATACGATTTTAGAGCGCTATCAGGCCGACAAACAAGAGGAACTTCTGGCCGGCCTGTCTGGCGTGCTGGAAAAAGATATCCGTAAACTCCGCCGCCAGGAGGATAAAGACAGCGAACTCATTGCCAAGCGGACGCTGGTGCGCCTGCATGAAACATGGCTCAAGAATGATGGCGAATTTGCGGAGGATCAGTCCCCGGATCGCTTCCACTATGATCTCGCTCAGCTCTATCTCGATACCCAGCAATACGACAAGGCTGAGCTTATCTATAGGGACCTTGAGCAAAAGCAGGGAGCCTATGCGCTTGTCGCTATTGTCGGACTAGCCCAGGTCTCTGAGGTGCGGGGGAATAAAAAACGGGCGCTTTCCCTGTGGGAAGCCATGCTCAAGGGTACCCAGGTTGGTGACCCGCTGTGGTTTCGCGGGACGTTTGAAGTGGCCCGGCTGAATGACACCCTCGGCAATGCGGACCAAGCCTGTAAGGCTGTCAATAGCGCTCAAAAAATGCTGAAACGGCTTGGTGATGCCAGTCTCAAGACCAAGATTCAGGACTTTGCCAGCCAAACGTGTGGGGCGTAACGTCTCTATATTGCTCATTGTCGTCTTCCGAGGGGCACGCTAGCGTGCCCCTTTGCTCTTCTGTCTCAGAGGAAAATATCGACTCATGAAAATCGCTGACAACGCTGCGAATCCACGTTCCGCCTTCCACTGGGGCGGTTATGCACCCCGGGTCACGGAAGGTCGTTTGGTTGCCATGGATGCCACGCCCGAAGACCCGGACCCCTCTCCCCTCGGGCGCTCATATGTAGAGGCGGTCAATGACGCGCTCCGCATCCACCAACCTATGGTGCGGGAAAGCTGGCTCGGGAACGGACCGGGCAGTGGTACTCGTGGGGGCGAGCCTTTTGTCGCGCTCAGTTGGGAGCGGGCGCTTGATCTTGTGGCCGCCGAACTCGAACGTATCCGGAGCACCTACGGGAATCGGGCGATTTATGCCGGCTCGTACGGCTGGGGCAGTGCCGGCTCCTTCCATTTCCCCCAAGGACAATTGCATCGCTTCCTCAACCTCTTCGGTGGCTTTGTGCGTTCCATCAACACCTACAGCCACGCCGCAGCCGACGTGGCCATGCCCTATATTGCCGGGAATTTTTTTCGCCTACTGGTCGAGCAGGCCTCATGGCAGACGATCGCCCGACATTCCGAACTTGTGGTGGCGTTTGGCGGGATGCCCCTCAAAAACGCGCAAGTAGCCTATGGCGGAGTAGCCCGGCATCGAACCCGAGAGGGTCTTGAGGCCTGTCGGCAGGCGGGTGTCGAATTCCTGAATATCGGCCCGGTGAAAAACGACACTGCCGACTTTCTGCGGGCTGAATGGCTGACCCCGCGCCCCAATACTGATGTGGCGCTGATGCTCGGTCTGGCCCATACCCTGGTCAAAGAAGGGCTGGCCGATAACGAGTTCCTGACGCGGTACTGTGTCGGCTTTGAGCGGTTTCGACCGTATCTCATGGGCGAAAGCGATGGACAGCCCAAGGATGCGCACTGGGCGGCCGGTATCACCGGCCTGAAGGCTGAGACGATTGCCACGCTGGCTCGGCGGATGGCCGCCAAGCGCACGCTGATCACGATAGCCTGGTCCCTCCAGCGGGCGGATCATGGCGAGCAGAGCTATTGGATGGCGATCACCCTGGCCGCCATGTTGGGACAGATCGGCCTCCCCGGCGGAGGGTTTGGCTATGGTTACTCGTCTGTCGCTACGGTCGGAAACCCGTCCTCTCGTATTCCCTGGGCCACACTAGACCGCTGTGCCCACCCGGTTGACGATGTCATTCCGGTTGCCAGGATTGCCGACCTCCTGCTGAACCCGAACACGGAATTCGACTATAACGGACGCCGAGCGACCTATCCTGATATTCGTTTGGTTTACTGGGTGGGCGGTAACGTCTTCCATCACCATCAGGATTTGAACCGCCTGCTCCGGGCCTGGCAAAAGCCGGAAACCGTTATCGTCCATGAACCGTGGTGGACGCCCATGGCGCGCCACGCGGATATCATCTTCCCGGCGACGACTCCGCTCGAACGCAATGATATGGTCTGTACGCCCCGCGACGGCTTTGTGGTGGCCAATAAACAGGCGATGGAGCCGGTCGGCGGGGCGCAGAACGATCATGATATTTTTGCCGACCTGGCCGAACGCCTCGGCTTTCGGGAAGGATTTACCGAAGGACGGGACGAAGCCGGTTGGCTGCGCCACCTCTATGCGCTCTCCCGTGAACGCGCGAGCGAACGTGGTTTTACCTTGCCTGACTTTGAGCAGTTTTGGGCGGACGGCTATTTTGAACTACCGCTCCCATCTGAGCCCCGGCCTTTTCTGTCCGCTTTTCGGGCCGATCCCGACACTCATCCGCTAGACACGCCGTCCGGAAAGATTGAGATCTGGTCGGAGCGTATTGCGTCCTATCACTACGACGATTGTCCGCCGCATCCAACCTGGATGGAACCTGTCGAATGGCTGGGGAGTGAGAAAGCCGTACACTATCCCCTCCACTTGACTTCTAATCAGCCGGTCGGCCGTCTGCACAGCCAGCTCGACCAGGGATCGGTCAGCCGCAGTTCAAAAATCGCCGAACGCGAACCCCTGTGGATCCACCCGGCCGATGCCCAGGCGCGAGGGCTGAGCGAGGGCGATATTGTCCGGGTCTTTAATGACCGAGGGCAATGTCTGGCAGGGGTTCGCATTACAGCCAATATCCAAAAGAGCGTGGTCCAGCTTCCCACAGGAGCGTGGTATGACCCGCTCGAACCGGGGCGGCCGGGGTCATTGGAGAAGCACGGCAACCCAAATGTGCTCACTTTGGACAAAGGCACGTCAAAGCTGGGGCAGGGGCCCAGTGCTCACACGACTTTGGTTCAAGTCGAACGCTACCAGGGCGACCCACCGCCCGTGACTGCGTTTATGCCACCGGAAATTCGCCAGGAATAGAGAGAGTCTGAGCATAGCGCCACGGGCAAGCCTAAAAGTCTATGCTAAACCCCGCGTTCGCCTGGGTACGCTCTTCAATGAGAAAACCTCGTGCGCCTGTGTAGGAGCCAGGCGGGAAAGAGAGATAGCCACGGACTTCCGCACCGGGCGCAATGGTCTGATCCGTGAGGACAGGAGTCGGACTATCTTCGCTTGCTTCCAGCGGCCTCACGCGTTCGCCAGACTCGGCGCGTAACGAGACTTTATTGGCTTTGATCAGATAGGCGCGGTCGGTCCCATTGTGAATCTTCACTTCCACCACAAAGTTTTCACTGTCCCGGGTGCGCTCCCACCTGTCGTCCGCAGCTCTGCGCATGTCGTCCGTGGTCCTGCGCATGGCGGAGGAGCCTCTCCCCGGCGGGACGACGATCTCCGGGGCTATTGCGTTTAATGGCCGGACCTGGACTTCCACATTCTGCGGCTGAGCCTGAAGAAAAGCCTCTGGAAAAACAGACAAAACGCAGCCCCCGAGTACAATCAGACAAAAGCGGTAGACAAAACGCCAGCAGAAAAGCATGGCCGTGATTGAGCAAAGACTTTTTAAGGGGGTTCTCATAGCAGCGTCCTTTCTCCCCTCCTTAGCCTTTGCTCAGTATTACGCATAAGACGACATTGCTTCTTTGTCATGTATACCCCCGGAAGAGAGGTTCTGTTGTCTGGCGTACTTGTTCAATGCCATTGTCGTGAAAACACTTGAGAGCTGAGAAGTCATTTGTTTCCCACAGGCTCGTCATGTCGCTGTCGGTTGCTAAACGCTGTAAGCGTCGCTTCGTCTCCGGTGGCATATGGATATTATCAAGCGCCTCGTACTCAGGCGTCTTCTTAAATCCAGGAAACAGAAGCGTCTTAGCCTTTGCAAAGCCTTTGTCGAGGGCAACAGGACAATAGCCTACGCGATAGTACAGTTTCCCCTGCGTGGGGTCCACTTCTTTGACACCAAGGATAGTTTTTGCCCACCCTAACTGCCACGAAGACACCTGGAGCGAGAGATCAGCAGGACACTCGTCAAAAAACGAGAACGCGTAGCTCCCGTCTCGTAAGGTACACGGCTCAAAATACTGACAATCCTCAAAGTATGCATATACATCTCCCAGCGCGTCGTATCTCAGCGGGTCCTTCATCGCTCGCTCACATGTCCGTTTGAGCGCTTCCGTTGAGAACCCAACGATGTATTCTTTCCCTTCGAAAACGATAGTCGGCTTGTAACGGGAATAGTACGTCGTTCCCCCCGAGGATTTTTGAGTAAGTAACGAGCGGAACTTCGCCACGATGATATCATCGTGATATAGGAACTGAACGTCATTCATGGGAAGGAATCTACGCTTCACGTCATCAGGGATGTGCAAAAAGATGGCGTGCCCCACACTCCACCACCACGGTCGGTCTCCTGAAACCACGTAGATATCGTCCGCCCCCTCTTCTCTAGCTTGACGCAAGTCATCCTTGAGAGCCGCTTCTGCATATGCCGCCCCTTTCCGTTTCATCCTACGAAAGGCGTTTTGGTATAGTTCGTTTAATTCGGCAAAGTCGAAGCGTCCTATCGCCTCTTTGACGATAGCCACAAACTCAGGATTTCCATCCTCTTCCAAAAACACAAAGTCCGGGAACTCCGCCCGTTGTCGCCGTTTAATTTCAAGCGCTCTCTCAAGTGCTCTCTTATCCCGTTCCTGTGCGGCGATTTTCTTGGCACGTTCCTTTCGCTGTGCTGATCGGCGTTCGCGTTTCGCTTGTTGCTTTTTCTGCCGGTCGGGTTTCTTGTTTGGCATTCTGCTAATGTCCACAAGCAACACATCTCAGGTCGTGCTAGAAAAGACTTCCTTTGGAAGTTCCAGTTTCTTGAGAAACACAAACCACTTCTTGAGAAATTTTTGGAAATCCTGCGGCGATACGCATAGGAAGTTGAAATCTGCACTGGTCCTAGATTGTCGAGACAAAAAGATGATGAATTGGATATTACATACGCCCTTCGGGAACGTGAAGATGTTACCGTGAGCGAGCGCATTACGTAGATGTTCCAAGATGTCTCTGACTTTTTTACGAGAATTCAGAGGCGTGCGGGGCTCTTGCAACTCCGACCAACCGTCAGGGTCCTCAGCGACACTACTAAGCTCATCAAAAGACCAGGAGCCTACATCCTCCTTCCAAAGCTCTGAATTCAGAAAATTCTTTACGCAAAGACGATCAAACTGCGAAGCTGCCTTTGTGTAATCGCAACGGTCATAGTAAGGAGACCCTTCTTGAGGACAAAGACGTTCAAAAGGAACAACAAAACCTGAGGCGGCCATAGCCAGCATCAGTGTCACTTCTCTTCCTCTCGATAGAGCATCGGTTTCATATTGATCG
Source organism: uncultured Binatia bacterium (SeqCode) (assembly GCA_965243855.1). GTDB lineage: Bacteria > Desulfobacterota > Binatia > Bin18 > Bin18 > Bin18. Next base: position 3,648,315 of record CBDEWE010000003.1, read on the forward strand.
AGAATTTCGCAACATCTCGTTGGAAAATCCTGAATAAAGTTGTTGTAATTAGTCATAGCCTCAATCTTGTATCCGTCTACGATCCCCGAGAAGTGCGATGCAGGCGTTACCTTCTCTGCAGATTCCCCGGAAAGAAATCAGCGTCAAGAATTTCTTCCAAGCGAAAAGGGCAGGGTGCGGGAAAGCGCGCAACTGTCAGACCGGTTTGGTTAGCGGTGCTCCGGCGGGTGCGGGGGTATTGCCGCTTGACAAATTCTGGGAGCTGAGGGCGGAGACTGGGGCTGTCTTGGAGTAAGTCGGCAAGCGCCTCTCGTGCATTGTCAATACTGTCTCGCCAGCTTCCTGAACGACGTTGTTTTTGCTTGGCCCATTTCAGAAGGTGGATGAGCAGATTCTTCAGATGGCTTTCGGCTGCGCGCCGTTCACTCCGCCCCGTGTCTTCCAACTCCTCCGCGAGTACCTCATAATCAATCTGGTCAAACCGACGGGCTCGAAGACGGGCCGCCTGTTCGAGGAGCCACGCATGGTAGTCGTGCTCAGAGTTTGCTGCTGGAACAGCCATGACATTTCCTTGTTCACATCGTTTCGCGCTATTTCGCATCCATATATTTTACCGGGACCAACCTGTGGCCAAGCATATCCACGGCCGCTCCACATTGCTCAAGCGCGATATAGCCCAGCAATGGCTCGTATTTGCCGTCCTCCGGCTTCATGTCTATAAAAAGCACCTCGTTATATATAGATCGAAATCCTTCTACGGTTATTTTCACCGGGCCGCAGACTGTTCCTTGAACGACTTCTTGCGTCGCTGTGTGCAGTTCAACCGTCTCCTCCGAAGCAAACGCGCCGAACCGGCCCTTCCAGTGTGACGGTAAGGTAAGATAGCTTGCCCCGGTATCAACGAGGGCGTCCAGTTTCATGGATGAGCCGGATTCGGAGAAATTTTCGATGTCTACTGTTGCGACTATTCTTCCCATTGCCTATTGACTCCTGGCAGTTCTCTGCGGCTTACCAGTCACATAAAAAAAAGGAAAGGTCTGAGCCGCGTTCTTCCTTGTCTCCGAGCGTCCTGAGCGTGGCCGAGCGAAGTCGAAGGACGCTACCCTTCCCCTCAGGGGGGAACTCCGCTACATATACCGCGCTATGCCAACACAGGTGGATTCGCCAGGAATTCTGTATTTTATCGACCAGGGCGGGAATATAATGTATCTCATCATCGCCCTGTCCATTTTCGCGCTGGCTATTGTCCTTGCGAAGTTTTGGGGCTTGGCGCGATTTCGAACGCAGCTCAATCGGCTGTGCGAGCGTCTGCATCTCCTCGTCCAGGGGTCTGGAGGGAACCTCGGCCAAGACGGCACCCTGAATGCGGCCCTCCAAGTCTGCCGCGAGCACAATACGCCGCTCGGCCGGCTGTTCGAGGCGGCCTTCCTGCATCGCCTTGAGGAACGGACGGAGTTGACTCGGCGCCTGGAACGATTTGGAGGCGAGGTGGTGGCCGGGTTGGAGGCCTATATGACGGCCCTGGCAAGCGTGGTCGGAGTCGCGCCCATGCTGGGCTTCTTGGGTACAATTATTGGCCTGGTCGAAGCCTTTATGAGTTGGGAGACTCTGGGCGACCAAATTACCGTTGGCGTTCTGGCCGGCGGTATTTATAAAGCCATGTTGACCACGGCGGCAGGGCTGACGGTCGCCATCCCCTACTATCTTTTGTACAATCACCTGACCTCGCGCATACAGCGTTTGACCCGTCTGACCGAGACACGCACCGAGGAACTCCTCGATGTCCTGACTGGGACGACCGAGCAAGAAGCCGTCCCGGAGGCCGTGCCGCTACAGGAGCCAACCCGTCATGCAGTTTAAACGTAAGGCGAAAGTCTTGACGAGTATGGAGCCCTTGGCGCTGACTGATATCATCATCAATATGTTCATCTTCTTCTTCATCACCTTCAGTTTTCTGGCAACCTTTCAGAAAACACGCGAAGGCCAAGTCGACGTGAGCCTCCCCAAGGCTGCGTCTGCAAAACCTCCGGTTGAAAAAAAGCGCTTGAGTGTGAGCTTGAAGAAGGATGGCCAACTCTTCTTAGGTGAGACGCCGACCACAATTGAGGAACTCGAAGCCCGTTTTAAAGCCGAAAAAATCCAAGGCGCGGACGTGACGCTTGTCATTCGAGCGGACGGCGATGTCACCCATAATCGGGTCGTTCAGGTCATGGACCTTGCGCGCACCGAAGGGCTGGGTCGTCTGGCCATTGCAACCCAGAGCAGGTAGGGGCTAGGGATTGGGGGTTAGGAGTTGGAGAGGAGTTCAGGGAAGGGAAGTCTGACCTGAACCCGAATAGCCAAAGCCCACTCAGGCATGTCTCCCTGGCAAGAACGCAATCTGGCGGCAATCACCCGTCGCCTCACCCCACTCCGCCACTCCCCGCAGGGCGTCCTCTTTGAGCGACGATCTGCCTACAACCATATTGTCGTCAGGAGAAAACGTAATCAGTTCCTGCTCTGCTATCGACACCAGCAGAGTCGCGTTGAAGAAGTCCAATCGCGGCTCGACCCGCTCTCTCCGTTGGACCTCCTCTCCCCTTACACCCAGGCAATGTTGTTGGCCTTGGTGTGGTGTCCTCAGCCTCGGCGTATTCTTTTTATCGGCCTTGGGGGTGGGCGGCTGCAAATGGTCTTGCACCATGTTTTTGAGCGGGCGCAACTGGATACCGTTGAGCTTGATCCCCTCGTGGTTGACATTGCTACCCGCTTCTTTGGGTTTTTCCCGGACGAACGTCAGCGCACCGTGATTGCCGATGGCAGGTCGCATATACGCACATTGGCGGCTGGGACGATGTACGATCTGATTATTCTGGATGCCTACCGAGCCGAAGGAGTGGCTCATCATCTTTTGACCTATGACTTCTACTCCGAATGCTGTGCGCGTTTGGGGCCCCATGGGCTGGTCGTTTCCAATCTGCACGCTTCTACACCCGTATATGATGCCATGCGCAGGACGTTTGCCGCCGCCTTCCGATATACGACTGCCTGCTCAGTACCGAGCGGTAATATCGTTGTGATGGGCAGTGATGCGGTTTCCCTGGATCTCAGGAAAATACAGGATCGAGTCGCTCTGGCAGAGCATTCTGGTATAAGCGGTCTGCCGCTTACATCCTGGGCGAAGCATGTCTCTTTCCGTACCCCCTACCGGAGGAGGGCCTCTATTCTGCGAGATAGCAGACTTTCGTCATGAATCGTTGGTGTAGACCTCGCTGTCGCTTCTTCATTACTTGCTTCCATCGCTGCATGTTTTCAGCTACAACCCTTGCAAAAGCAATCCGACTTGCTCCTAAGGCTGCCGTATGTCTGCCAGACACCGCTTATATCTCCGGGTCGGAGATTATGTGATTCATCGTCGCTATGAAGAATGGGGCACGGGCAAGGTGGTCGAGGAAATGACCTCAACCCTGGACGGTGGAACCTGTCTGGCACGGGTGAACTTTGAAGACGGCCAGCAGCGCACCTTCGATAATAATCTTGACAGCCAATCCTGTTGTTATTTTTTTGGTGTCCGGCTCCATCAGCATCCTTTGTTAGATCCGGACGGCGACCCGGATTTCGCTATCGCTTCTCAGAAACCTGTAAAACGACGGACTCAACGGACAAAGCGCACGGCCAAGCGTCTTCCCCGAGACTAGGCGATTTATTGGTGAGATTCGGACGCTGCTTCTTGCGGCGTTTCGGCAGCTTCCAGGGTTTCCCCTTTAGGCCCGGTCCGTCTGACCCGCCTCAACTCCAGCGTTCTGACAGTATCGGAATTTACCCACGGCAGACCCATCGCGCAGGGTTTTGCCATGCCTTCCTCCTCAACCTCTTCGTACTGCGGGAAACCTTCCTTGCCGAAGCTGACCATCATCCGTTTGCCCATCCGCACGTTCTCCTCATGATTCTGGTAGTTTATTCATGGCCCTTCTGTGACGCAGGGTCAAGTCCGCCCGTCCGCGTCGACTCAAGAGGGAACGTGTCTTTCAATAGACCAAGGTTGGACACCTTCCCTCTTTGTGCCCTCTAGCAAAATGATACCCCAATCGGTAGCCTAGATGACAAATTTACTGTTCGGGCGAGGAATACAACGAGATGAAACCGGTTGCGGAAAACGTGAAGCTGGCCGAGGTCGAACTTGCAGTGCTACAGGCATGGGATAAGAACGATATTTTTCAGAAGACCTTGGTAAAAACCCAAGCGCAACCGCCCTTTATTTTCTATGACGGTCCGCCCTTTGCGACTGGTCTCCCTCACTATGGGCATTTATTGGCTGGGACGATTAAAGACATCATTCCCCGTTTTTGGACCATGCGCGGGCGGCATGTGGACCGCCGATTTGGCTGGGACTGTCACGGTCTGCCGGTCGAGATGGAAATCGAGCAGGCCCTCGGAGTGAGCGGCAAAGCCGAGACCGAGAAATTCGGGATTGCCAATTTTAATAATGAGTGCCGGAAGATTGTCCTGCGCTACACCCAGGAGTGGGAAAAAACGGTGCGGCGGATGGGCCGCTGGGTCGATTTCCGGAATGACTATCGGACCATGGATGCCTCCTTCATGGAGACCGTGTGGTGGGTATTCCAGCAGATGTGGGACCAGGACCTGGTTTATGAAGGCTATAAAGTCCTGCCGTTTTCCACCCGGCTGGGAACCGTGCTGTCTAATTTTGAAGCCAACCTGAACTATAAAGACGTCCAAGACCCGGCTATCACGGTGCGCTTTGCGGCCGAAGGCGAAGAGCAGGTCTTTTTTATTGCCTGGACCACCACCCCCTGGACCTTGCCGTCGAATCTGGCCTTAGCCGTCGGCTCTGACATCGACTATGTGAAAGTCCACGACCACGCGGATAAGGTCAGTTATATTCTGGCCGAGGCCCGGCTCAAGACCTACTTCCCCAAGGAAGACAGCTACACCATTGAGGCCCGCTATCAGGGCAAGGACCTCGCCGGACGGACGTTTATCCCGCTGTTTCCCTATTTTGTCGATCAAAAAGAGGCGGGCGCCTTTCGGGTCATCGAGTCTGAGCATGTGACCACCGAAGACGGGACCGGCATCGTCCATATGGCCCCGGCCTTTGGGGAAGAGGATTTTTATGCCTGCCAGCAGGCGGGTATCCCCTTGGTGAACCCGGTCGATGATGACGGTCGGTTTACCTCGGATGTCAGGGATTTTGTGGGCCTGCACGTCAAAGAAGCCGACCCCAAAATTATCCAGCAACTCAAACAAGCAAAACAACTCGTCCACCAGGGCACGATCCAACACAGTTATCCCTTCTGTTGGCGGAGCGAGACCCCACTCATCTATAAGGCTGTCACGACTTGGTTTGTGCGGGTTGAAGCCCTTCGGGACCGACTGGTGAAAAATAATCAGCTGACGGCCTGGGTCCCGGCTCATCTACGAGACGGGCGCTTTGGCAACTGGCTGGAGAACGCGCGCGACTGGGCGATTAGCCGTAATCGGTACTGGGGGACACCGCTGCCGATCTGGAAAAACGACGCTGGCTCCGAAGTCGTGTGTCTGGGCAGCGTTGATGAGCTCGCCGAACGGACCGGAACGCGGGTCACCGACCTCCACCGTGAATTTGTCGATGACCTGACGTTTCCCGACTCAACCGGGAACGGTGTCATGCGACGGGTGCCACAGGTGTTCGACTGCTGGTTTGAGAGTGGTTCGATGCCCTATGCACAAATTCACTACCCGTTTGAGAATACGGAGCATTTCTCACGGGTGTTTCCCGCAGATTTTATTGCCGAAGGGCTAGATCAGACCCGAGGCTGGTTTTACACCCTGGTGGTTGTCTCTGCCGCGCTGTTTGACAAGCCGGCTTTCCACAACGTTGTTGTCAATGGGATGGTGTTGGCCGAAGACGGCAAGAAGATGAGCAAACGGCTCAAGAACTATCCCGAGCCCGAAGAGATTCTGGCCAAGCATGGGGCCGATGCCCTGCGCCTCTATCTGATCAACTCGCCCCTGGTCCGGGCCGAGGAACTCCGCTTTAGTGAGCGTGGCGTGCGAGATACGGTCCGCCGCCTGCTCCTGCCCTGGTGGAACGCCTATAAATTCTTTGTCACGTATGCCTTGGTTGACGAGTGGCGTCCGTCACGCGCGCTGGAGGCGACATCGCCAAATATTTTGGATCGCTGGATTCTCTCGCGTAAACAAACTCTCATTCGCCGGGTCAGTGCCGAGATGGAGCAGTATCGGCTGTACAATGTGGTCCCCGCACTGCTGGATTTTCTCAACGAACTGACCAATTGGTATGTTCGCCTCAACCGGCGTCGTTTTTGGAGCGAGGCCGATTTTACCGCCGAAGGCAAAGAGGCGACTGACAAACAGTTTGCCTATCAGGCCCTGTACGATGTCCTGCTGACATTTTCCAAGCTCATGGCCCCGTTTACGCCGTTTCTGGCGGACGCCATTTATACGAATCTGGTCACGCTCCAAGAGTCTGGAGCGGAAGAGAGTGTGCATCTCGAACCGTTTCCCGACTACGATGAAAGCCAAGTGGACACCCGGCTCGAGGATGCCGTGACCCGGATGCAGCGGGTGATCCTACTGGGGCGGAGCCTGCGGAACGAACGGAAGGTCAAAGTCCGCATCCCGCTCCAAACGCTAACGATCCTCCATCGTCAGCAAGGGATTCTTGATGAACTGCGTCCCTTGGAAGGCTATATGCAGGAAGAATTGAACGTCAAAGAAATCCTGTACAGCACAGCGGAAGCTGAAAAAGTCGCGCTCAGCGCAAAGCCAAACGCGCAACTCCTCGGTCCTCGCTTTGGAAAAGCCTTTGGTCAAATTCGCAAACAGATTACCGATCTGGCCATCGATCAAATGCTCATACTTGAAGCGGGGGACTCGATTCAATTCAATGGGGACACCTTCCAACCCAAGGAGATTCAGATCCTGCGCCATGCGCGTGAAGGGTTGCCGGATGTCCGTTCTGATCGATTTATCTCTATTGATTTTCCGTGTGAGCTCAACGACGGCCTGATCGCGGAAGGGTTGGCACGTGAGGTTGTGCATTGTATCCAACAACTCCGCAAGGAAGCTGGTTATCAGGTAGAAGATCGCATTGCGGTTAGCTATGAAGCGGATGGGCGCTTACATGATGCCATTACACAACACAAAACCTATATCCAACAAGAGACCCTAGCCCACGCCCTGGTGCACTGCCAGCCAAGTGGAGATCAGGTCCAGAGTGTAGAGATTGATGGCGCGAATCTGACGGTTGGTGTGCAGCGTGAGTCTGCCTGACGGCTGCTCAGTGACTGATTCCTCTCCCATCCATTAGCACGGGGTATGAGTGGCTCGCATCCGCAGGGTGGACGCTGCGGCTCTCCTTGGGGCAACGGACCTCATGCGTTTCGACGTCATTATACCGAATCAGCCGAGAGGACCCTCGTGATATTGACCCGCTACCAGGGGCCGATTAAGGTGGAAAGGGTGAGGACTTATTCCGATATTCAGAGAAAGCAGGAGAAAAGACCGTAGTCTGGGAGGTCTGAGATGTACACGAAGAGTAGAATACGATGGGGTGGTATCCTGGTGCTGGCAGCGTTTCTTGTGAGCGCCTGCTCTCAACCCCTCTCAACCCGAGAGAAAGGCACACTGGGAGGCGCGGGACTCGGCGCCGCAACTGGCGCAATTATCGGTGCCGTCGTGGGGAGTCCTGGGGCTGGGGCCGCCATTGGTGGAGCGCTGGGAGGCGTCACCGGTGCCGTCGTGGGTGACAAAATGCAAAATCAAGAAACCCAGCAGCAGAACCAGCAACTTCAGCTTGAGCAGCAACGGCGCGAGCTTGAGCAGCAGCGGCAGGAACTCGAAGAACTCAAACGGCAACAAGAATACTAAACCGGAGAAAGTCTTGGCTATGAGAAAGACTGTCTTTCCTCTACTGATGTTCATACTGGTCTTTGTGGTTGGCTGTTCTCAGCCCTTGTCGACCCGAGAGAAGGCTACGCTGGGTGGTGCGGGTCTCGGGGCCGCCACCGGTGCGATTATTGGCGCTGCGGTTGGAAATCCGGGGGCCGGGGCTGCCATTGGCGGAGCGCTGGGGGGTGTCACCGGTGCCGTTGCCGGTGATCGATTTCAGAAACGTGATACTGAACTTGCAGCGAATCAGCAGCAAATTGAGCAGCAACGCCAAGAGATAGTGCGGAACCGCCAACTCCTAGAAGAACTCAAGCGACGCAATCTTGAGGCGCGTGAGACCGAGCGCGGAGTGGTGGTCAATCTTCCGGATGTCCTGTTTGAATTCGGTCGGTCTGATTTGACCGGTGATGCGCAGGGTAGAGTCCAGGGCATTGCTGATGTGTTGAATAATCAGGCTCAGGGGCGACGGGTATCGATTGAAGGGCATACCGACGCTATTGGCAGCGAAGAAGCAAACCAGCTCTTGTCTGAAAGACGGGCAGCCAGTGTCGCCGGGGCCTTGACGACATCGGGGGTCGACCAAGCCCGGGTGACAACAACGGGCTACGGCGAACGGTATCCGGTTGCGCCCAATACCAACCCCGATGGCTCGGATAACTCAGCCGGTCGAGCCAAAAATCGCCGGGTTGAAGTCGTAATTGAAAACTAGTGGTCTGCTACGAATTGGGAAATTGCTCATTCCAGCAATTCTTCTTGAACGTCTGCCTCTTCCCTGTGCTCTGAAGCGGACGTTGCCTCTGCGCTCTCCGTTTCGGGCTCTGGCTTCTCCCAAAAATCTTCCGGATTCTTATCGAACCGGGAAAAAACATAATCCCGCAGGGTAAAGACGGTCTCTCCCCCTTCCTGCATGGCAAAGTGCTTTTCCGTCCCCTCTTGGACTGTCTGACCGAGCAAAACAGTCGCGAGTTTTTCACCCGCCTCATCTGTAGCGACAAGGGTGAGGGCAGGCTTGTTGAGTCCATACAGACTCAAATCTTCCGGGTTATCCGCGGCGATTTCGAATCCGCGTAGTTCTCGCAGGTCAGCGACAAATTGGCTGAGGGTCGCCGTCTTGAGCGTCCCTTCAGGTTCTCTATCAATCTCCCACGCATTCTCTTCCCCCTGTGAGAGGGTAAACCCCTCTCTCCCCTCGCGCGTAACTACGACTTGGGTGATTTTCCCTTCCGGGATACTGACAACGGCCTTATCCCGAAAATCGGTGACTGATTTACTCAGATCTTTCAGCAGACCCGCGCGTACCAGGTAAAGCGTTTCTCCGTCGTCACGCTTGAGGTAGCGTTGCGTTGTCCCAGCATCCACGCTTTTCTCGTCTCCAACAGAGAGTGTCCGTTTTGTATCCTCTCCAAGGTGGAGCGAGACGGTCAGTTGAGCCGGGTCGAGGCCGAAAGCCGACAGGTCAAGCAGCGGTTGCTCAACGAAATCTTCCGCCTGCATACCTTCCAGGGTCGAGAGATAGGTTTGGACAGCGGCCGCGTCGACCGCGTATGAAGGCCTGTTTTCAAACGTCCAGCCCGTATCCGCCTTGGCCAAAACAATGTTGGCCTCAGAGGTCTTGATGGCTATCCGGGTGACGCTGTCTCTCTCAAACGGTAGCACCGCCTTGTCTCGCAGTTCCTTGACTTCTTTGGTGAGTCCCAAGCGAAACGCCTGGCGGGTGAGGTGGAGTTGTGGATCGCCTTCTTTCTGAACATAGGCAGAAAACCCTACTGGCGTATCTTTGCCAATCGACACTTTGGGCAGTGTCGTGCCGTCCTGCAGAGCAATGTGCAGAACGACGGGCGGCGGGGCCAATCCGTACAAGGCAAGATCGACCGGCTCTTCGGGGGTCAGGCTGCGGGTGACCTCTTCGTCTACTATGGTCGTCAACATATTATTGACCGCAGTATCGTCGGCTTTCGCCTGGATGGGAGCCGTGATGCCCCACTCCCCCGCTGCGGTCTGTTGCAGGCGGATTTCTCGCTCGGGATAGGTCAGGGTCAGCGTATCCACCGCCTCCTTTTCAAATGTCAAAACCGTCGGTTTTTCGGCCTCCTGTTTGGCTTTTGGCAGCTCAATAAAATAGACATACGCCCCCAAGCCGAGGAGGACGACCAGCATGAGAATAGTTCGTGGCACACTCATAACTAACGGAGAGGAGAGACAGGTCGATTACCGCCGTCGCCACCACGTGGCGAGCCCAGCAATAAGCAATATCTCGGGCAGAATCAGGACGGACAGATAAAAGACCGTCGTTCCTTGGTCGGCAGTGAGCTGAACGCGTGAGGCGCGAATCGTCCGGGGGCGGATGGAGATCAGCTCTTCTTCCCCGGCCAGCCAACTCACGGTGTTCAGTAACAAGTCCCGGTTAAAATACTGGTCAATAAACTGATTGTTGGCAAAACCGGCATTGCCAAAGACCACCATCCGGGCCGTGTCCTCAAGCTCCTCATCTATTTCTTTCAGATCCGCTGTGACTGCGGTGGCCAGCGAGATAGGGCCCTTACGATCATGATCGTCGAGCCGCACGCTTTGGTTTTGGAACACCTCCTCAAGGTCGGTTTCCGCCCAGGCGTTCGGCCCGGTCTTGACCAAGCTGGTTGGCGTTATTCCCGCCCGGCCGTCGACGTCCGCTTCAACCGAGCGGGAAATTCCGTAGGTCGTCAGCGCCGCCGAGCCGCGGCGGCTCAGGTCCGTCGTGATCGGATGTTCCCCATAGGTCTGGGCCAAGGGGGTGAGGGTAAACGTCCGACCGCGCAACAGTTGGAGTTGTTCATCGACGATGACGTCGTTACCAACCTGAATCCCCCATTGGGCCAGATACGGAATCAACTCTGGCGTTGCCCGCGGGTTGAGCAGGAAGAGTGCGGCTCCAGCCTTTTTCAAATAGGCATCGATCAACTGAGTCTCATGGGCGAGGAGGGAACGCTGCGCTCCGGCAACGATCAGCAGATTGGCCTCTTCCGGTACGGACGTATCCGGCGCAAGGACCAGCGTGTTGACGGCATAGCCCTCGTTTTCAAGTGCAGTCCTGAGTTGCCCATAACTCCCGGCATCCTGAAGGTCCTGGCTGCTGGGCTCGCCATGCCCTTCGAGAAAGTAAATGGTTTTCTTATCGGGCCGGGAGATTTTGATGATACCGTTGGTCAGGTCTTCTTCTGTTGTTTTGTTAATGAGATTGGTCTGGTCTCCATAGCGTAACACAATGGTCGGAATCGTGGTGACCTGGAATCGCTCGGCCAAATCCGGCCGCTGGTCAGGGTCGATGATCCGGGAGGCAATCTTGTCCGACTCATACTCGTAGCTGCTCAGCAGTTCGCGCAGCTGTGGGTCCGAGCCGGCTTGGACAAAAGCCTCAATTTCAAGTTTTTTATCCAATTGACGCAGCACATCTTCTGACTGTGGAGACAGGCTATAGACACTGGCCTCAGTCAAGTCGAAGCGGTGATGGTGACGGGTGGAGAGATAATTCACCAGGATGAGGATACCGATAAAGAGCAGAGAATAGACCGCGGCGCTGGCTCCGTATTTGGTCGAGCGCTCGCCAAGAAAGGTTTTGACCGACCCCCTGGACGAGACGAGTGCGCCAATCACGGCAACGAGGCCGGTCAGGGTGTGCACGAGAACATAGGCGGAAAAATGGCGGGTCAGAAAGTAGGCCACTCCGGCAAACAGCAGCAGAATGACCCCAACCACTCCGTAAAACGAACCAAGACGCGCCATAGCACTACCTCCAGCGCAGCGATTCAACCGAACGCTGGGTCAAAAATAGGGACAGCAAGATCAGACTGGCGAAGTACACCAAATCTTGGGTGTCGATGAGACCGTTGACCATCTCGGCAAAGTGTTCGGTAACGGATAAATAGCGCAAGAGAGGTCCGAGCACCTCACCGGCGGTATCGGCCGGCCAACCGATAATATACAGCAGCAGAGTGGCCACCAGCCCGCTCACTGCGGCTATGATCTGGTTTTCGGTAAACGACGAGGTGAGGAGTCCGACGGCGACAAAGGAAGTCGCCAACAGCAACAAGCCGAGATAGCCGGCCAGCAGGACTCCAATCTCCGGATTGCCAAACGCAATCAGCACCGCCGGATATACCCCGGTCAGGCCAAGCATGATGCAGATGAACAGAAACGAGGCCAGGAATTTGCCTAACACAATCTCGCCCGTGCGGAGCGGAGAGGTCAGAAGGAGTTCGTAGGTGCCGCCTTTTTTTTCTTCCGCATAAGCGCGCATCGTGATCATGGGAACGAGAATGACGAGCACAATGGACAGGTTATGCATCAGAGGGGCAATGACAAACTCGTTCAGATTCAGCTGATCTGCCGCTCCCTGCTGGAGCTGAGTATAAATACTGAGCAGCACATTAAAGCGGGAGAGTAGGTTAAAGAAAAACCAGCCGCCCAGCAAGAGAAATCCAGTCAGGACAACGTAGGCAATGGGCGAGACAAAATACGCCCGCAGCTCTTTGCAAATGATGGTAAATACGTTTCTCATTCCGCGGCCTCCTCCACCGTTTCCTCCGTTTCCGCCGCTCTTGGATCTTCCTGGGCAATGGCTTTGAGAAACACGTCTTCGAGCGTCTGGTCTTGGGCGAGATTCGCCAGCATATCCTCGGCCACGACTTTTCCGGCGTTAATGATCACGACTTTCTCACACACCTGAGCGACTTCGGGCAGAATATGCGTGGACAGGATGACGGTATGCTCGCCGGCAAGCTCTTTAATCAAGGATCGAATACCAATAATCTGCTGCGGGTCGAGGCCAACCGTTGGCTCATCCAGAACAAGAACGCTCGGATTATGGATAATCGCTTGGGCCAGTCCTACCCGTTGCCGATAGCCTTTTGAGAGATAGCCGGTGACCCGGTACGCGACATCAGTCAGGCCACAACGTTCCAGCACACGGTCTATGGCGTCCGGTATATCCGCACGAGCCATGCCTTTGATGTGGGCGACAAAACGCAGATACGCGGTGACCGTCATATCGTTATAGAGCGGTGGGGATTCCGGGAGATACCCGATCCGTTTGCGGGCCTCAAAGGACTCCTCAAAGATATCGAATCCCGCTACTTTGACGGTTCCCATTGTTGCCGGCATAAAGCCCGTAATAATGCGCATGGTCGTGGTTTTCCCAGAACCGTTCGGTCCGAGAAAGCCGAGGATCTGACCTGACTCAGCTTGGAAGGAGATATCAGACACCGCAGTCAAGTCACCGTAGCGCTTAGTAAGATTTAGTACTTCTATCATGGTCTTGTTACGCCTGAGAATGAACAATACACGGGATGACAAAAATCCACTTTTGGCAGGAATCTTTAAGACGGGTTTCCCCTCTTGTCAAGTTGACCAAGGGCAAGAGGGTTGCCTCTACCGCTATTGGACGGGAAAACTCCTGCGCCATTCATACCCCTTTCTCCCCAGCGAGCGAGGGTCTGTTAGGAAAGAGGCAGGCTCGATACTATGGTCTGGGGCACGTCTTTGTATCTTTTTGCGACTCTGTGCTGAATAGTCATATCTCCTTTCACGTCTCACCCTAAGGATGCTGGAAAACGGTGGAAGTAAACGATTGGGAACTCGTCCGGCGCTGCAAGCAGGATGACCGTCAGGCGTTTCAAGAGTTGGTCGAGCGGTATCAGCGAAAGGCTGTGGCAATTGCGCTGGGAATGCTCCACGACCGTGAAGATGCCCTCGAGGTCGCCCAAGAAGCGTTTACCAAGGTTTTTGCGAGCATCAATAAGTTTAAAGAAGAGTCCAGTTTTTACACCTGGTTGTATCGAATCATTGTAAATCTATCTATTGACCGACAGCGCCAGCGTAGCCGACGATCAATGTTCGAGCGACATCAGTCAAGGGGAGATGACGATGACGATTGGATTGAGAGTATTCCCGACACGCAGGGCCTTGACCCTTCAGATCTCGTTGCCGAGCGCGAACTTGGACAGCATATCCGGGCTGCTATTGACGAGTTGACGCCTGCCCATAAAGCGGTCATATTACTACGGGCAGTCGAAGGGCTGTCCTACGAAGAGATCAGTCAGGTGTTGCAGTGTTCCAGGGGAACGGTGATGAGTCGCTTGCACTATGCAAGAAAAAGGCTGCAAAAACGCCTAGGGCACGACCTCTAACCAGAACTTTCGACCTATGATTCGTATCTCTTGTCAGACACCGCCTCCCGCCTTTCCCCGCACCGTCAGGTGGGAAGCTCGTTAAGACCGGGATAGAGCAACGTATGGCGAGCTGTTCTCACCCCTCACGACTCATTTCTCTTGTGTACGATAACGAGCTTGATGAAGCTCGGCGTTACGAAGCTGCTTCTCAGATCGCCAATTGTCCGGAGTGTACCCACCGGATGCAACGGCTCGAACGCACGCACGAGGCGTTGAGTCAAACCCTCGACGAGGAAGTCTCTGATGTTGATTTCTCGGATTTCTGGCCTCGGATTGAGCAGGGAATAGCAGCCCAACCTTCATCTCTGACGAGTCAGTGGGCGAGTCGCTTTCAACTCTGGCGTATGCAGTGGCACGCCCCTTTTTCGTGGCATGTTCCGGCGTGGGCAACGGCTGTGGGACTCTTTCTCTTCACTGCGGCTGTTTCCACTCAGCTCCCAACTTCGAGAGGAGCCGTACATATCCCGGCTGCCAAGAAGCCGGTGGTAGTAGCCCTCAACAACCAAGCACAGATCGAAGCTCTCTCCGCGACCTCGACCGTCCTGGTCTGGAATGAGCCGACGAGCAATGCCACGGTTATCTGGGTCGATGAGATACTGGGGGAAGAGCTGCCATGAATATGCGTCGCCTGTCCTTTTCCGTGCCAGCCGTCCTCGTGTTTTTCCTGTGTACCGCCTCGGTTGCCGCAGGGGATATGGTTCATATCCGTGTTGAGACCGTCCTGGCGACTGACGCCTCACAAGAATTTGATAATCGTCTGACCGGGATGCGTTCTCAGCTTTTAGCCTTCCGCTATTCTGCCTATCGTCTGGTTCAGGAGGAGCGGCGCAAAGTCGGGTTTGGCAAGCAGGCAAATTTCTCTTTGCCCGGTGGACGGTTTCTCCAGGTCGTTCCAAAAGAGTATGTGAATGAACAGATTGCGCTTCACGTGATGCTTATGGAAGGCGCCTCTCCTTCTCCGCTGATGAGCACGCTTCTATCAATTCCGAATCGTGGCATGCTTTTTGTCGGTGGGCGCAAACACCAAGGCGGAACGCTCATCATTCGTATCGGCGCGGCGGCGGACACCCTCCCCCCCACTATCATCAAGACGGAAGAATAACCTCACCCTTCCTCGACTGCGGTACTTCCAACAGGCAGCAGGCTGCTTCACCTGGGTTATCTCAGCAGGTGGTAGCCTATACTCACCAGACCACCGAGGGGCCATACATACCACGCAAACAGGTGAAACCGCTCTTGTTGGACGAGGCGGAGGATGAGAGCAATCGCCGCATAGCCGACGCTGCCGGCGACAACCATACCCGCAACGTAGGGACCGAGTGGCGGGAGGGCCTGTTCCTCTAGCTTTGCAACTTCCAGCAGGGTTGCCCCAAGAATAGCCGGAATAGATATAAGCAAAGAGAAGCGCGCCGCAAGTTCTCGCTTGAGGCCAAGGAGAATACCCCCCGTAATCGTCGCCCCAGAACGAGATATGCCTGGGATAACGGCAAAGCCCTGAAGGATACCGATGACGAGCGCGTGGCGCGCGTGCATATGCGTTGTTGGAGTATGGGCTTCCGGTCCTTTGCCCCACCAGAGAAAGCAACCTGTCAGGAGGAGCATACAGCCAACGACATCAGGGCGGATAAAAAATGAAAGGAAAAGGGTATCGATACACAGCCCCAGGAGTGCGGTCGGGATCAAGGCCAGGACGATATAGCCAACGGTTTGTCTTTCGCGCCCAGAGAAGACACTCGACGAAGGAGGCGCGGAGTGGATGAGGCCGGTACACAGTCCGTAAATGTCGTGACGGAAATAGGTCAGGAGCGCGACCGCGGTCGCAACATGAAGGGCAACATTATACAGGAGATCAATTTCTCCCGAACCGCCAAAGAAATATTGGACAAGGACGAGGTGGCCGGAAGAAGAAACAGGCAGGAACTCGGTTAAGCCTTGCAAAACGGCGAGTAGACAGGCGTCAAAATATCCCATGGCTCATGCTTCCGGTAGAGAGGACAGTGACAAGAGGGGAAGCTTCTAGGGATATATCAATAAATCTACTGGATGTTGCCTCCCCTTGTTTCGTCCGTTTGGAGGGGAGGGAGGTGGAGCGCGTGTCCTTGCTCTCGTCCGTGCTGTTTCAGTCCGTTTCTGGCTCTGGCTGCGATAGGGGTAAGGATTCCTCAATGTCCCGAAGGAACGGCGCGGCCGAGTCCCTTGCTGAGAGTAGCGGCGTCTTCACTGGCCACTCAATGCCAATGTCTGGATCATTCCAGGCCAAGCAAATTTCATCATTCGGATCATAGAAATCCGTACACTTATAGGCAATTTGAGCGCGTTCACTCAGGACAGCAAAGCCGTGGGCAAAACCGGGCGGAATATAGAGCTGCCGAAAATTTTTTGCCGAGAGGACAACGCTTGTCCATTGGGCAAAGGTTGCTGATCCTCGTCGAATATCCACCGCCACGTCAAAAATTTCGCCCTCCAAGGCCCATATCAGCTTTCCTTGAGGGTGCTGCATCTGGGCGTGGAGCCCGCGGAGCGTACCATACGATGATTGAGAATGGTTATCCTGAACAAAAGCCGCCGTGATCCCTCCCTCTTGATAGATACGGGCATGGTAGGTTTCGAGGAAGAAGCCGCGTGCATCATGGTACACGTCCGGTTCAACCACAGTCACGCCTGGGAGTCTGGTCGGGAGAAAGCGCATGTCTGCTCTCTTCATGAGGATTCATTCTGAATCAAACGGAGAAGATATTGACCGTAGGCATTACCCTTCATGCTATGAGCCTGCTGGAGCACTTCCGTTTCAGAAATATACCCCATGGTGTAGGCAATTTCTTCGACGCAGGC
Source organism: uncultured Binatia bacterium (SeqCode) (assembly GCA_965243855.1). Classification (GTDB taxonomy): domain Bacteria; phylum Desulfobacterota; class Binatia; order Bin18; family Bin18; genus Bin18. The sequence goes on from CBDEWE010000003.1 coordinate 3,665,243, forward strand.
GACCATCAGGCCCTGCCGGTCTTGCAGGGCTTGAATAAAATTCGAGGCGTGGAGCAGCGACTCATGGGTTCCGGTATCCAACCAGGCGATTCCTCGACCAAGTTTTTCCACATGCAGACCTCCCAGGCGGAGATAGGCTCGATTCACATCCGTAATTTCTAATTCGCCCCGGTTTGAGGGCCTGAGGTCTGCGGCAATGGAGACAATCTGATTGTCATAGAAATAGAGGCCGGTGACAGCGTAGCTCGAGCGCGGTTTGGCTGGTTTCTCTTCGAGACCAATGGCTCGTCCTTGGGTGTCAAATTCCACGACTCCGTACTGTTCTGGGTTACGGACTTGATAGGCAAAAATAGTCGACCCACTCGTCCGCTGGGTCGCAACACGCAACGAGTCCGGGAAGCCGTGGCCATAGAAAATGTTATCGCCGAGAACCAGCGCAACCGCATCACTACCAATGAAATCACGGCCAATCAGAAAGGCTTGGGCTATGCCTTCGGGGCGGGGTTGCGTCGCATAGCTAATATCCATGCCAAGCCACCGACCGTCTTTCAGGAGACGCTGGAAGCCTTCCTGCTCGTGGGGGGTGGTAATAACCAGGACCTGACGAATCCCCGCCAGCATCAGGGTGGAGAGCGGGTAATAGATCATGGGTTTATCGTAGATGGGCATGAGCTGCTTGCTGACTGCCCGGGTAATGGGATACAGCCGCGTCCCGGAGCCACCGGCGAGGATAATGCCTTTCATGATCTATCCTTTGTCAGGGACGCGGCATCTAATCCCAGACGCTCTCGGTTATACCTGTCCGCCTCAATAGCTTCGCACCACCGTCGATTGTCCACATACCAACGGACCGTCTGTGCCAGACCGTGCTCGAACGTATAGCGTGGCCGCCAACCGAGATGGGTTCTGATTTTTGTTGCATCGATAGCATAGCGTCTATCATGGCCAGGACGATCGGTCACAAAGGTTATCAGGTCGGAGTAGGCGGTAATGCCTCGCTTCTTAAACGCCACATTTTTTGAGGCGGGTAGCAGTTCCTCAAGAATGGTACAGACCTGCTCCACAACCGCACGATTGGTCCGCTCACCCCCCCCCCCGATATTATATTGTTCACCACTCTTGCCCTGCCGCAAAGCGAGCAAGATGCCCCGACAATGGTCTTCAACGTGAAGCCAGTCACGGACGTGTTGTCCATCGCCATAGATTGGGAGAGATTTGCCCTCAAGAGCGTTCAGAATCATCAGCGGAATGAGTTTTTCCGGAAACTGATATGGGCCATAATTATTGGAACAACTCGTGATTAGCGTGTGCAGACCATACGTCTCGTAATAGGCTCGGACAAAATGATCGGCGCTCGCCTTTGAGGCGGAGTACGGCGAATTCGGCGCGTATGGGCTGGATTCGGAAAAGCTGCCCAGCGGCCCGAGGCTACCGTAGACCTCGTCTGTCGAGACGTGCAAAAGTCGGAACTTCCCCCGGTCGTCCAGGGAAGCCGCATATTTTCGGGCCTCCTCCAGCAAATAAAATGTCCCGATCAGATTCGTTTCAACAAACGGCCAGGGATTGTCAATGGAACGGTCCACGTGGGTCTCCGCGGCACAGTTCACCACGGCTTGGGGCCGATACGTCCGGAATAATTCCGCCACCGCTGTCTGCTCGGCGATATCGGTCCGGGAAAAGCTCACACGCGGATTGTGGAGGACGTCTTCAAGATTGTTCAGACTGCCGGCATATGTCAACTTATCAACGATAACGAGAAAGGCCGTTGTTTCAGCCAAGGCGAGGCGGACCAGATTACTCCCGATAAACCCTGCCCCGCCAGTGATCAGTATGGTCTCCATCTGTTGGGTTCTTTGTGTCTGTTGGGTTCCTTGTGTCCTTCGTGTCTTTTAGACCCAACCGACCCAAAGACTCAATAGACTCAAGTTTACGCGTGGGCCGCAGTCGGCAGGAGGCGGGCCAGCACCTCGCGATAGCTTGTTGGATTCAGGCGAAACGTCGGGTGGTCTCGATCAACTCCGGTGTAATAGCGGAGCAGGATCAGGTAGCGCCGAACCAGTTCTGGTAGCAGGAAGTTTTGGCGCACGTGTTCCTGGGCCTGTCGGCCGAGTTGGGCCGTTTGCTCCGGCTCATCGAGAATCCGAGCCATTTTCGTCGCAATTGCCTCAACGTCCATCGGTTCGACCAGATAGCCCGTCTTCCCGTCAACAACCTGCTGCACAATCCCTCCGATACGCGAGCCAATAACCGGGGTGCCTTGCCACAACGCCTCGGACACGACCAGGCCAAAACCCTCGCGGGTTGAAACATGGACGAAGCCCCGTGCCAGACGCATCAGCGAACCGACGACCTGGTCGTTGTTTTCGACATTAACCCAGAAGCGAATATCAGGGTCATCACCAGCTTGTGCTTGCAGTTGCTCTAGCATGGCCTCACCTTCGGGGTCGTCGGTTGCGGTGTTGCCCAGAAAGATGAGGTAGGGCGCCGGGTCGTAGGTCTTGTGCTGACGCAGGCGTTTGAAGGCGCTCAGGATAGACGCCTGATTTTTATGAATGTCATAGCGTGAAATAGCAGCGAGAATCGGACGGTCCGGGTCGATCGCATGCTGCCGGAACAGTGGGGTGAGCACCTCTTTGGCACGGGTTTCGGTATACTGCTGATTTTTTTCCGCACGCGGGTCTATGCACGGCGTAATCTGGTATTGGGGAATCTGTAGTCCCGGTCCGACAAACTCGGGCATGGTAAAAATCGCACCCGCATACTGGTTGAGATAGGGCACCAGGAAGCGCCACACAGTCCGGTTCGGAGTTGACGTATCAATATGACACCGCCACAACACATTGCCCACGAGCAGGCCACTCATAATCAGCGCTACGGGTTGAGGATCATGGACAACGATCAGATCAGATTCGATAGCGGCGTTTTGAGCGTGGGCGGCCAGATTATCCAAATAGGTTTCAAACAGCTCCTGAAGAGAAATCGGCTGGTCCACGCCCTGGAGTGTGTTGTGAAACTTCTTGGTGACGTGAAAAAACGCCTCATGGCCCTGGATGGTAAACCAGCGAGCGTGGACCCCGAGCGAGCGGGCAAGCGGAATCACGCTCCGCAGCATCTCCGCCACCCCACCGCCCACAAAGGTCGAGTTGATATTTGCCCAGCCTTTCCCCTCAACGGGAAAGGTAAGTCGCTTGAGCGCATCGACTCGTTCCTGGCCAATATAGGGCTCGTATTCGTCAATCGTCAGGAGGGATTCCGGCGCGTATTCTTCCAGCATGGCAGGCTCGTCACTCATGGTGTCTGTCCTTATGACCGCCCCGTCTCGTATGACAAGCATATGCGGTTCAGCCGCAGAAATCCTTCCACCTTGTCCCGTGTGAATATTGCTCTCATACCATGTGGAATAGGGGCCGACTAGAAAATCTGGCGCTATAAAAAGTCTCAGTTTGGTCGGGTTGTCAATGGGGGAATAGGGGCGGGCTGATGTTCAGGACGCAAAAGGTCCATCACCGTCTTTACGGGGTGGAACGTACTACTCGGCACTTCCACAAAAACTGTATTCCAGTACGCCATAGCACCGTTCCACAACCCCGGTAATTCGAGGGCCCGCAGAGAACGTCCGTCTTTGGATTTCTCGGAGATAAATCCAGTCGCGGGATCGACGAACTGTGCTAACGGAAAGGGACATCCACGATGGTCTCGCACCCCACACACGAGGTCAACCGGATTGAAGTGGGTGGACGCCTGCCAGCGTGCTCGTTGCTCTGCGTTTGTCATATCGACCTGGGAAGACTCGACAATTTGGCGCGAGGTCGTACCGTTGGCCTGTCTGACCCAGAAAGGCCCTCCCCCCGGCTCTCCGGTATTTTTCACCACCCCACACACGCGCAACGGCCGATCGAGTTGAGCAATGAGAAAATCACGCTGGTACGGCATTGCGGTGCGCTCAAAGTCTTGCGGCAGGACAAGTGACAACTGGTCCTGAGCAAAGCTACGGGCAGTATCAAGAGCGATACGTGCGCCGTCCGACTCACTGGGGAGGGAGGCTTTGAGCCGTGCAATATGAAAGAATGCCTGCTGTTGGAGGTGAAGAAGATAACCGCACAGGAGTTTTTTATACCGGTAGGTATCGGGCTTGAGTCGGTCAGGCAGGACATTGTCGATATTCTTAATAAAAATGATATCGCCCTGAAGGTCGGCTAGGTTTTCCAATAAAGCACCGTGCCCGCCGGGACGAAAAACGAGGGCACCACTGCTATCCCTGACTGGGATGTTGTCTGAGTCCACGGCGATGGTGTCTGTCGAGGGCTTCTGAATAGAATACGAAATGTCGAGTTGGACGCCCCGCTGAGCGTAGCGATGGCGCACGTCATCAAGATACGTCTGAATGACTTGCCGGCGGGGCGCGGGAACCGTGAAGTGCAGCCGCGCAACGGAGGAGGCATCTCGGACATACTCCAGCGCTTCAACCAGATGTTCCTCAAAAGCGGTCCGGGTATGGTCTCCGTAGGTATGAAATGGCACGAGCCCTTTGGGCAGGTTGGCGTAGTTCAATCCGGTTGGAGTGAGGAGATAGGTGAGAAGCGTGTGATACTGCCCCTGACTCAGCAGTTCCTCCAGCGTATGGCCGTCTCTGTGTAAGACTGTCCGCAGTTCCTGGGCAAAAGCAAAGTGGTCAAGCTGACCGAGAAAGCGCCGAAACGTCTGACAGTCGGCATCGCCCTCGGTCGCTCTCCTGGCCAGTACCGAATTCGAGAGCAACTCCGGCTGCTGGGAAAAAGAGAGGAGGAGTTGAAACATCCGACTGGCCGCACCCGAGGCAGGAACAAACTTGATCAGGCGGCCTGCTGCTGCGGCCTCGGCATGCAACTGTACCAGGTGATCAGTCTCTGCTGGTATGCGGGCAATACCATCATCAAGCGTACACGCTCGCTCCAACTGAACAGGAGGGAAGCCCTGCTGAAACTGCTGAATATAGGTCGCAACCGTCTCGGGTGACAGTCCGCGGGCCTGGAGTTCTGCACAGTCCTCAGCGGTCAGCGCATAGTGCATAGATCACTCTCTACGACTTCTATCCATGAGAAATTTCTCTCCAGTAGGATAAATTATCCAATCCCTTTACAGCCAGAGTCCTGCGGTTCGTCAAGACCGATCGACCACAGGCTACCAACTTCCTACTAGGCAGTTGGGTTGGAATATGGTTGCATGCGCGAACACGCTTCCCCGCCCTTCTCAGATAGCCGTGGCGATTGAGGGGTAAGACTGCGCACCAAGGAGAGTTATATGGCCGTTGAGATCCCTGTCCTCACCCAACAATTACAAGCATTCTGCCTCAGCCATTACGGACAAGACGCGAGCGTCCACCAAGTCGAAGCCATGCCGGGCCATGCCGGACTGAGTTTTGGCTTCACCGTGACCTATGAAAAAGACGGCCAAGCTGAAGACGAATCTCTGGTCATGCGTCTGCCACCCAAAGGCGTTCGCCAAAGTGGGAATACCGATGTCCTACGCCAGGCGCCTTTACTGCGTACGCTCAAGAAGAACGGGGTGCCTGTCCCTGAGGTGCGGTGGGCCGGAGACGACCTGCGCTGGTTCGAGGTTCCGTACCTGATGGTCGAACGCCTGCCCGGCCGCACCTTCCACGTCTGGGAACCCGACGCGTCGTTTAGCCGGGACGCCGAGGCCGTCGCGCTGCTCTACCGGCAAGGGGTGCAGGCTTTAATTCAGGTCCATCAGCTCGATTGGAAAACCGAACTGGCCGGCTGGGAAGCGCCCCGCTCGCTCGAACAGGAAATCCGCTTCTGGGATCCTATTTTAGCCAAGGCCGCAGAGCCGGAATGGATCACCTGGGGCGAAGAGGTGCGTGCCCTTCTGCTGGCCTACCAGCCCACAGACCCTCCGATCGGCCTCTTTCATGGCGACTATCAGGGGACCAACCTGCTGTTTGACAAAGAGAGGGAACCTGTCCTTCCTCAACCGGTAGATGCGGGACAGGTCCCCTCTTTACAGCCCGCGGGCGAGCAACTGGTGGCCCTCCTGGATTGGGAGATTTCCGGTATCAGCGGGCATCTCCTCGACCTCGGCTGGCTGCTGGTCTTTATTGACCCGGAAAGCTGGGATGCCGAACGCCGTCCAATCTCAACCATCCCGCCAATTGACGCACTCGTAGCCTTGTACGAAGATGGCATGCAACGCAAAGTCCCCGATATCAATTGGTATCGCGCCCTAGCCGGCTATCGCTTTGGCGCAATCAGTTGCTTTAACGTGATGCTGCACCGTCGCGGCAAGCGCCACGATCCCGAATGGGACCTGATCGCCCCGTCGGTGAAAACGCTTTTTGGCCGGGCCAAGGAATTGCTGCTTGGTGCATGAGCGGGAAGGGTCAGCCGGCCTCGGCCATAATCCGCTGGGCGCGCTGCACGAGCTGAGGCACCTTCCACGCAAACTCGGCAGCCTTCGGATTGGCCGCGGTTCCTTCGAGATAGTGTCGATACAGGCCCTCCAGAATGACGGCGTACTTCCAGACCGCCAAGCAACGATAAAAGGGAAAGTGTTCCATGGTCCGGCCGGTGCGCTCGGCATAGCGCACGGCCATCTCTTCGCGGGACAAAAAGCCCGGCAACTGGGTCATGGCATTGCTGTCAATCAGGTCCGGGTTGTCTCGCTCATCACCGGTAGGTCCCCAGAAGCTGAGCAGCCAACCGAGGTCGGTTAACGGGTCGCCGAGTGTCGCCATTTCCCAGTCGAATATGGCGACCAAGCGGGCCGGTCGAGACGCCCGAAACATCACGTTATCGACTTTATAATCCCCATGCACAACTGTCGCTTCACCCGCTGGCGGCAGCCGCTGGTGCAGCCAGTTGCCGACTGCTTCGAGTCCGGGTAATGGCCGGGTATGCGGCACGGTCAGCTCATACTGTTTGGTCCAGCGTTTGAGCTGGCGTTCAAGATAGCCCTGCGGCCGGCCAATGCCGTCGAGGTCCGTGCCTTGCCATTGCACGGCGTGGAGCTTGGCGAGCGCGTCGATTAATTCTTCTCCGAGCCGTCGGCGTTCTTCGTGCGCCTCAAAAACTTCCGGCAGCGTTTCACGGATCACGATGCCGTCCACCCGCTCCATCAGATAAAAAGGAACACCGAGAACGTCCCGATCTTCACACGCAATCACCGGCTGCGGAGTCCGCACGTCAAATGCGGACAGGGCTGACAGCACCCGGTATTCGCGCAGCATGTCATGGGCGGTCGGCAGGAGGTCACCGCTCGGCGGACGCCGCAGCACCCAGTGTTTGTCTCCCCAGGAGACAAAAAACGTTTCGTTTGAATAGCCGGCTTCGTGTCGTTCAATCCTGATGTCGCCCTCGGTCAGGGAGAACCGGTCACGTAGAAAACGAATAAGATTTGGCAGGTTAATGAGCGGGCTGTCTTCCTGAACCATTGTGTTTCTCTCTGCTCCGTTGTTTAGACTTGGTAGGCAGCGTGTTGGCGTCGCCGGTCACTGATGCGTTCCTCCACCGTTCCTGCAGTGATGACTTCGTACAAAACCGCCTGCTTGCCTTCGCGTTTGCGTAGAATCCGGCCTAGACGCTGCACGTGCTCGCGGGTGGAGCCGGAACCGGACAGTACAACGGCGACACTGGCTTCCGGGATATTCACGCCTTCGTTCAACACTTTTGACGTGGCCAGCGCCAGATACTCCCCGTGGTTAAAGGCTTCGAGTATGGCTTTGCGTTCCTTTGTCGGCGTCTGATGGGTGAGGGCTGGGATCAAAAACGCGGCCGAGATGGCGTGGACCGTATCATTATCGCTGGTGAAAATAATGGTTCGGTCACGGGCATGCTTTTTCAGCAAAAAATCCAGGGTACGGAGTTTGGCCTGGGTTCCCAAGGCCAGTTTTTTCGCCCGTTGGTGGGCCAGCAGAGCACTCCGACCCTTCCGACTCGTCGCACTCTCCCGAATAAAGCGATGCCAGCCGGCCAGGCCGTCCAAGACGATGCCGTGATCTACAATAAAATCATAGAACGTGCTACGAGCCTGACGGTATTCCGCTTCTTCCTCTGGCGTGAGCGTGACCTTGAGACGTTCAACCACGTAGTCGGACAAATACTCTCCGGCCAGCTCGGTAATCCCTTTGGCGTACACCCGTGGGCCGATGAGGGTATCGAGCAGCGCCTCACGACCGTCGGCACGTTCCGGCGTCGCCGTCAGTCCTAAGCGATAGGGAGCCAGACACATCTCCGCAGCATGGCTGTACACATCACCCGGCAGGTGATGGCATTCGTCAAAGATCACCAGGCCCCACCTATTACCCAAGCGGTCCATATGCCGATACGCGCTGTTATAGGTTGTCACCGTCAGGTCTTCAATTTCATAATACCCTCCGCCAATAAGCCCGACCGTTTCACCAAACGCTGCGCACAGCAGGTCGTACCACTGATTCATGAGATCGATCGTTGGGGCAACAACGAGGGTGCTCCGCTGGACAATTTCTATGGCCTTTTGACCGACATAGCTCTTCCCGGCACCGGTCGGCAGAATGATCGTGCCGCACCGTCCTGCGTTGACCCAGGCCGCAAGCGCGTCGCTCTGAAACGGCCGTGGTGTTTGGGTCAGGCGGCTGGACAGTGCCAGCGTGCGGTAAGCCGGCGCGGCGTTCGTATAGGAGGTCTCGTGCTGCTTGAAGGTCTCAACCACCTGGCGATAGTGATGGGCTTGAGTCCGCCACCGATCAACCCGTCCATCCCACCGAAAGCAGGCGGGCGGGACAAACCCTTCGGGCGGATCGTAGAACACCAGAGTCCCAAGGTCGAAGGACAGACGCATTGGAGGAGGGGTTGGGGATTAGGGGTTAGGGACTGGTGAGCCCCAACCCCTAATCCCTTCTTGCTACACCACGTGTTTCTCGCGGAGTTGGGTGATCTGCTCGGCACTCAGGCCCACATCGCCCAGAACTTCGTCCGTATGCTGTCCGAGCGCGGGAGCAAAGGAGCGGATCGAGCCTGGTGTGTCCGACAGCTTAATGGCCACACCAGCCTGGGTCACTTTTCCGGCTTGGGGGTGATCGAGCTCGACTGCCATCTCGCGATGTTTCACCTGTGGGTCTTCAAAGACTTCAGGTACATCATAGACTTTTCCGACACACACATCGGCTTGGGTGAAAAAATCGTACCACTCATCGCGTGTTTTGGTGAGCAGAATATCCTGGAGTTCTTTTTTCACCTGTTGATGACGCGCAGTTGAATGCTGAGAGAAGTCTCCCATCTTCATGCCGCAATCCTTCCAATCCGGGCGGTCCAGGGCGTCACAGACATTATTCCACAGCCAGGGCTCGGTACAGCCGATGGAGAGCTGTTTACCGTCTTTGGTCTGATACACGCTGTAATAGGCAAATCCGCCGCCAAAGACTCCCTTGGCCCGGCCTGGCATCGTACCATCGGCAAAATAATCGCGGACGTTCGGCGTGGCCGCAAGCAACGAAATCGTGGTGTCCAGGTAAGAAATATCAACCAACTGCCCCTGGCCGGTCTGTTGTCTGGCAAACAGGGCAAACATGATGCCTAACGCGCCGTGCATGGAGGCTCCAGCATAGTCGGCAATAATATTCAGCGGAATGGAGGGCGGGCCTTCGGGTGGTCCAATCAGGTCCAGCACCCCGCTCAAAGAGAGATAATTCAGGTCGTGAGCAGGAAAATTACGGTACGGACCGTCCTGACCGTAACCGCTCAAAGAGCAGTAGACGATGCCGGGGTTGATTGCCCGCAGGGTCTCATAGTCACCACCCAGCCGATGCATTACGCCAGGCCGGAAGCCTTCGACCAGCACGTCGTACTCTTTGGCTAAGGCGTGCAAGATGTCCTGTCCGGCCGGGTCTTTCAAATTCAGGGTCAGACTCTTTTTGTTCCGATTTGTGAAGTTGGTGGCCAGCTTACGGGCCTCGTCCGGCTTGGGTGACGCGCCCGAGCCGGCCAGCTTCCCGGTGGGGGGCGGCTCGATTTTTAAGACCTCGGCGCCCATGTCTGCCAACATCATGGTACAGAATGCACCTGGCCCGACCCGCGTGAGTTCAAGAACTTTTATGCCATCAAGCGCTAACGCCATGCTTCCCTCCTTACGAGAATGAAGAGTACTGTCGGGGATTGTTATAAACGATCCATCTATACGGGCGCTAGAGGTCTGCGGGGAGCAGGCTTCGGAATTGAGGCCCTCCCGCCTATCTGCTAGCCTAAGATTTTTCTCCCGAAGAGAGCGTTAAAGGGTCGGGCTCGTGACTCCGCAAGAAAAACTGCAAAAAATTCGCGCAGAACTCCAGCACCGTTTTCTCGAACGACACGCCCTCATCGATGGCGCGCTGGCGGCCTTATTAGCCTCGCAGCACGTCCTCATTATCGGCCCTCCGGGGACGGCCAAGTCGATGCTGGCGGACGAGCTGTGTCGCCGTATTACCGGGGCGCGCTATTTCCAGTGGTTGCTGACGAAATTCACGACACCGGAAGAACTCTTTGGAGCGGTCAGCCTCAAAGCGCTTGAAGCCGACGACTATCGCCGGGTCACGGATAATAAACTGCCCGAGGCACATATTGCCTTTTTGGACGAAGTCTTCAAATCCAGCTCCTCGATCTTGAATGCCATCCTCAGCATTATCAACGAGCGGGTCTTTCACAATGGCAAGGCGGCAGCGGCGGTGCCGCTCCTGACACTCTTCGGGGCGAGCAATGAACTTCCCGAGGACGACGAACTCCTTGCGCTGTACGACCGCTTCCTGCTGCGCTTCGCCGTGGACTATATCCAGGAGGACTTTCGTTTTCTGCACATGCTTCAGGCACAGCGACCGGCTGAACGCACGACGCTGACCCTCGACGAGCTGCGCCAACTGCAAACTGAGGCCCAAGCTGTCACCGTCCCCGACGCTGTTCTTGGGGTTATCGCCGAGGTGCGCCGAGAGCTGCGGACAAAAGATATTCTGGCCTCCGACCGCCGCTACCGCCAGAGTGTCGGGCTGCTGCAAGCCGTGGCCTGCCTGGATGGACGCCGTAGCGTCACCGAAACTGATGTCTTCTTCCTTGAACACGTTTTGTGGAAGGAGCCGTCAGAACAAGCCGCCGTGCATAGCGTGATCCATGGCTTGATTCATGGCTATGAGGATGAGGTGCAGGAGCTCCTGTTTCAGACCAGGGAATTGCGCGACTATGCCGAGCGACCCTGGGAGGACGCGGAGCAGCGCGCCCGCGCGATCATTGAGGCGCATACCAAGATCCGGAATATTCTGACCAAGGTGGAGGAAATCCACCAGCACGTCCAAGAGGTCGGGCGCGCCATTGATAAGGTTGAAAGGGCAAAACAGGAAATTCAGGATATCCAGGGCCAGTTATTAGCCAGGCTCTAAGCTGTCCAAAAGATCACTATGCCTCGCCGGCGCACCAAGAAAAAATCTCAGTTCAGCTTCCCTCCACCAGACCCTCTGCCGGATAATGTGCATTGGGTTGAGAGCGACTCGTATGACCGGACGGTCTATGAGCAACTCCGCGCCGCCTCCCCTTCTTTACAGCGCCTTGAAGAGAGCGGGGCTCCCCTCCTGCCCCACTTTCGGGCGCTCCTGCGCGACCTTTTTTGTGCGCTCTTCAAATATAATGTTGTTTTTTTCAAAGCGGACGAGGTGCTCCCCAGCGCGGCGGTGAACCGGGAACTCCTCACTGCGCTGCATAACGGCGAGTTGGCGAACCTGCTGCGAGAAGCTACCGTCCTGGACGAAGGGCAGGCCGGACTAGCCGCCGTGCTCTTAGGCGAAGGCGCCCTCCGCCTGCTGAAATCTGAAAAGACGCTGACCCGGCGCGACTTGCTCGATGTCTGGAATGTAGAGAAGCAAGAAGCGCTGGTACAGGAGCGTATCGACGAAGCCCAGAATGCAAAAGAACTTGCGGAACAAGCGGACGCTGCGGAGGATGTCTCACAAGAAGCCAAAGAGATGCTCGAACACACGGCCGAGCGTATGGCCAGCCAGGCACGGGCGGAAGACACTCGCCTGCAACGCCTGGCCAAACAGCTCAACCAGGACCTGTCCCGTGTCCAGCAGGAAACCCACAATCGTTTTCTCAAAGAAGCGATTGCGGTTGCCCAAAATCTCGATGACGCAACCCAGGAGGCCGAGTCGTGGGGGCTGACCGTTGGTGGGGGCCACCAATCCTCTCCCGGCCGCCAGATTGAGCTGGGGAAGCGGCTGGCTGGGAACGACAAGCTAAAAAAGCTCGCCACCATGATCGGACGGATGAAGCACCACGCGCTCGCCCTGCGGCGAAAAAACTTTGAACGTACCAATGACGAGGTCTTCGAGGTGGGCATCGGCGCGGAACTCAGCCGCTTGCTCCCCCACGAGCTGCTGAGCTTGCAGCATCCCGTGTTACGCCAGGACTTTATCCGACGCTTTGTGGACAACGAGCTTTTACAGTACGAGCTGCGAGGGGTGGAGGCACAGGGCAAAGGCCCGCTTATCGTCTGCCTTGATGGCAGCTCATCCATGCAGGGAGACAAAGAAGTCTGGGCCAAGGCGCTCACGTTGACGCTGCTTGAGATTGCCCGGCGCGAACGGCGCCGGTTTCGAGCGATTTGTTTCTCGTCTGCGGACGCACCCCTGTACAGCGTCGATCTCAATACGCGGGTACGCTATGAAGCGGACATGGACAAGGTTCTGGAGCTGGCCGAATACTTCCCCGGCGGTGGGACCGATTTTGAAAAACCCCTTGACGCGGCCCTGGGCTGTCTCCAGGAATCGCGTTTCCAGCGGGGTGACATCGTGTTTATTACCGACGGCGAATGCCGGGTCCACGCGGACTGGGCCGAACGCTTTGCCACGGAGAAGAACACGCTCGGCTTCTCGCTCTTCTCGATTCTGATCGATATTGGCACCAGTTCGCTGGGTTCGCTCAAGCCTTTCAGCGATAAAATTACGACGGTCTCTCAGCTAACCAGCAAAGAGGCTAGAGACGTGTTTGTCAAATTGTAGCAAGGAGAGGGAGCGCTTCGGTATGACTGCCTTGGCTGGACTACGGATTCTTGACCTGACCGACCTCAAAGGGGCCATGTGTGCCAAACTCTTTGGCGATATGGGGGCGGATGTCATCAAGATCGAGCCACCCGAAGGGGACGCCACGCGTCGCATTGGTCCGTTTCTCGATGACAAACCGCACCTCGAGCGGAGCCTGCTGTTTTGGTTCTATAATACCAGCAAACGGGGCATTACCCTCGATCTGAACCAGCAAGCCGGCCAGGAGTTGGCCCAGCAGTTAGCAGCAAAGGCGGACGTGCTGGTCGAGTCAGCCGCACCAGGGACTCTCGCCCGGCTCGGTTTGGGCTATGACGAACTGAAACAACTCAACCCAAATCTGGTGCTCACCTCGATTACACCCTTTGGGCAGACCGGACCTTACCGAGCCTACCGCTCCTCGGACATGGTGGCCGAGGCCCTTGGCGGCATGATCTGGACCAACGGGTTTCCCGATGAGCCGCCGCTGCACGCTATGGGCCTGCAAGCCTACCATAGCGCCTCCTTTTTTGCCGCGATCGGCACGCTGTTGGCCCTGTTGACGCGGGACAGCATCGGCGAGGGCCAGTGGGTGGACGTCAGCATGCAGGAGGCCGTCGCCGGGGCCGTGGAACATGTGGCACCGTTTTATCATCAGGGGCTGGGCATTGAGAGTCGGCGCGGCAGCCTGCACTGGAGTCGCTATTTTCGCGTGGCCAAGTGCCGCGACGGCTATGTCATGCACTGCTCGTTGGGGGATTGGACCTCGCTGGTCGAATGGGTCAAGGGTGACGGAAAGGCCCAAGACCTTGAAGATGCACGCTGGGAAGATCTGGTCTATCGAAGGGAGCATGCCGAACACCTGTTCGATATCCTCGATGACTGGGCCAAAGACTACAGCGTGGCGGAACTCATGGAAGGCGCCCAACTCCGGCGTATTCCGTATGCCATGGTCCGGCCACCTGAAGCCTTAGTGGACGATCCCCAGTTGAACGCGCGCGGCTTTTTCTCCACTATCGAGCATCCAGAGTTGGACCGAACCGTGCAATACCCCGGCGGTCCCATTCATTTTACGGTGACGCCATGGCGCATTGCCCGCCGTCCGCCCCTCCTGGGCGAACACAACAGTGAGGTATATGGTAACGAGCTCGGACTTGGGGCGGACCGCCTCTCAGCCCTGAAGCAGGCGGGCGTGATTTGAGCTATAATGTCTCATAGTCCAAATGGCCTGACTCAGTCCGAAGAAAAGGGCTCTCTTAAAATGAAACCGATACCTGTGATCGCCGCTCTCCTCATCGTGGCCAGTCTGATTTCCATTCGAACAGATCCCCTCCGTACCGGAGAAAAGAGTAAACGTGTCCAGCATCGCATGTCTAGTGGAGGACACGTTTACTCTTCTGAGACCGCTTCTTCTGTAAGCGCTTGGCAACAAGTCGCTACCCTCTTCCCCCATACACCTGGCAGCCGCTGGGTCTATCGGCTGTCTGGCGCGTGGTATGAGCCCGAGGCCGAGCTCAGCGTGGAGGTGAAAGGACAGCAGCATGTCCCGTACCTCCAGCGAGACGTCGTGATACTGGATGAGGCCCACCCCGGTGTCACGCCGACCGCACCCAAGGATATCCTGCCGATCTTATACTACTTCCATGAGGGCTATCTGGTCCGGAACAGCAACCATGCCTACGGTGATAATGAGCACACGAACCTGGTCTCAACCGGGACCATAGGCGAGTCGTTTGCACCCGTCTTGCCGCTCGACCTCGCCAGCCAGAGCGCAAACCCAAGTGAAGAGTGGCAAGAGGTCTGGACAGGTGCATGGGGCGAGGAGGCTGAGCTCTCGACGCTCTACCGCTTTGGACCGGAGCAAGAGCCGGTGGTGGTCACGGCCGGGACGTACGCCGACTGTCTGCGGGTGGAGACTCAACTTGTTCGGACGAGCGGACGCGGTTTTCACTATACGGAATGGTACACCCCGGGCGTCGGCATGGTGAAAAGTACCGCCACCAATCTAGTGAGCGGAAGAATTGTTGAGCAAAAGGAACTGGTTACGTTTCAACTTGGGCAGGGTAAAACCGAGGAAAAAGACAGCAAGGTTCCGGGGGGACGTAGAGAAGAATCGTGAGTCTGCTAGAATGACAATATTGTCCGTTTTGATCATATTATATTTGTCCGGGAGAGAGAAAATAGCGTCATGAACGAACCCATTATCTTAACAACGAGTGTCGAGGGACTTCCTCCACCCCGCCGCGGAAAAGTCCGCGATATTTACGAAACCGACGACTATCTGCTGATCGTTGCCACCGACCGGGTCTCGGCCTTTGATGTCGTGCTGCACGAAGGCATACCGGGCAAGGGACGGGTCCTGACCCAGGTGTCCCGCTTTTGGTTTGACCGCCTGGCCGACATAGTACCGCACCATCTCATTTCGGTTGACGTGGATACGTTTCCGGCTGTTTTTCAGTCCGCCCGTGACAGCCTGGCCGGTCGCTCCATGTTGGTCAAAAAAGCGGAACCGCTACCGGTTGAGTGTATCGTTCGAGGCTATCTGGCCGGGTCCGGCTGGCAGGAATATCGGGCGAGTGGAACCGTGTGCAGTATTCCGCTGCCCTCAGGATTAGGGGAGAGCGCCCGGTTGCCCGAACCCATCTTTACTCCCTCAACCAAGGCCCCGCAGGGCGAACACGACGAGAATATTACCTTTGCCGAAGTCGAACGCCTCATTGGCACGGACCTGGCCGCTCAGGTACGGGACCTCAGCCTGGCCCTGTACAAGAACGCCCACGCCTATGCGGAAACCAAGGGCTTTTTCCTGGCGGATACCAAATTCGAGTTTGGCCAGTGCGACGGTCAGCTTATTCTTATTGATGAAGCCTTTACGCCGGACTCGTCGCGCTTTTGGCGGAGCGAAAACTACCAGCCCGGTAAATCTCAGGACAGCTATGACAAACAGATTATTCGGAATTATCTGATTTCCCTGGGTTGGGATCGCAGACCGCCCGCTCCGCATCTGCCGCAGGAAATCATCGATCAGGCGGCCTCCCGCTACCAGGAAATCTACGAAAAACTGACTGCTACAGACGGCTAAACCCACGAGCATAAGCATGGCATCCGGCATCGGCCTCTGGATCGGTTTTACCCTGGTTGTTCTCGTCTTGCTGTTTCTGGACCTGGGGGTCTTCCATCGTGAAGCGCGCGAAGTGTCACGCAAGGAGGCCGGCATCTGGAGTGCGGTCTGGATCAGCCTCGCCCTAGTCTTTAACGCGGGGATTTATTACACCAGCGGCTCGGAGCCGGCCCTGGAATTTCTCGCCGGCTATTTGATTGAAAAATCGCTCAGCGTAGACAACATCTTTGTCTTCTTGCTGATCTTCTCCTATTTTTCCGTTCCCTTGGCCTACCAGCACCGGGTGCTGTTTTGGGGGATTCTCGGCGCGCTCGTCATGCGCGGCATTTTCATTGCCCTCGGAGCGACGCTGCTACACTATTTTCACTGGATCATCTATATCTTCGGCGCTTTTCTGATCTTTACCGGCATCAAGCTTGCCATCTCCGAAGAGACCGAATCCGACCCGGAGGATAATCCGGCCATTCGCCTCTTACGACGTATTCTGCCGGTCACGGACAAATACGAGAGCCAACACTTCTTTGTCCGGCGTGGGGGCCAGCTCTTTGCCACGCCCCTCTTGGTCGTCCTCGTTTCTGTAGAAAGCACGGACTTGGTCTTTGCGATCGACTCGATTCCAGCCATTTTTGCCGTTACCGACGACCCCTTCATCGTCTACACCTCAAACGTCTTTGCCATTCTGGGCCTGCGCGCCCTCTACTTCCTGATTGCCGGCGTGCTCGATCTGTTTGTCTATCTACGCATCGGCCTGGGCGTGGTGCTGGGCTTTGTTGGCGTCAAAATGCTCCTGGTTGACGTGTATCCCATCCCGATTGGCCTTTCTCTGGGCGTGATCGCGCTTGTCCTGACCGTGACGATCGTTGCCTCGCTGCTCTTTCCGCCTTCCGAGTCGGAGAGCCCTCAGTCCAAGGAAGATATTTCTGAGGCGGTCTAGGTTGCCCCATGCCCCTCCCACAAAAAGGTCGGCGCGCGCTCGAAGGTGTTCGTATTCTTGATTTCACCTGGGTGGTCGCCGGTCCGGTCGCGGTGCGTATCCTGGCCGACCAGGGTGCCGAGATCATTAAAATAGAGCGGCGCGATACGCTCGATCTGGGGACGCGGCGTGGCGGCTTTTCCGGTAATCTGCACCGGGGCAAAGAGAGTACGGTTATCAATATGGCCGACCCGCGAGGGATTGAGATCGCCCAAAAACTCGCGGCCATATCGGATGTCGTGATCGATAATTTCAGCGCACGGGTCATGCGCAACTGGGGGCTCGATTATGAGAGCCTCAAAAAGATCAAGCCCGATATCATTGCGGTCTCCATGTCCGGCTTTGGGCATACCGGGCCGCACAAGGACTATGTCAGCTACGGGCCGACGCTCCAGGCTTTGTCCGGCTATACGCTCCAGATGCGTCATCCCGGTCACGAGCCGGCCGGCTGGGGCTATTCGTACGCGGACATGACCGGCGGCTATAGCGGCGCGCTGGCCGTATTGATGGCCCTGTGGCATCGCAAACGAACCGGCCAGGGGCAATTCGTTGACCTGGCACAATTTGAGGCGATTTCCAGCCTGGTCGGGCCAAGCTTGCTCGACATCCTGAATAATCAGACCCCCAGTCAGCCGGTCGGCAATCGTTCCCAGGAAGCCCCGGCGGCGCCGCACGGAGTGTACCGCTGCAAGGGTGATGACCGCTGGTGCGCAATTACCGTTTTCACCGAAGCAGAGTGGCAGAGTCTGTGTCGTGTCTTGGGGCAACCGGCCTGGACGCGCGAGGCACGCTTTACCACTCTTGCAGACCGTCTCCAACATCAAAACACTTTGGACGCCCATATTGAAGTCTGGACACAACAGCATACAGCAGAAGAAGTCATGTCCCGCCTGCAAGAAGCCGGTATCGCTGCTGGCGTGGTTGCCAACGGGGAAGATTTGGACCGCGACCCACAACTGCGGGCGCGTGGATATTGGGCGCAGCTGCCCGCCCAGGAAAATGGGAAGACGGAGGACGTTATACTCGACGGGCCGCCGTTCAAACTCTCGAAGACGCCAGGCTACGTGGCCGCCCCAGGCCCGCTACTGGGTGAGCATACGGATAGCGTGCTTCGCCGCCTGCTCAACTATTCCGATCAGCAGATCGCTCAACTCAAAGCAGAGCACGTCATCGCCTCGCATGCAGAGATTCATGCAGAGCGGACAGCACAGGACTAAGGAGGCACCATGCCGTTTGCCTCAGTCAATGGGATTGAACTGTATTATGAAACCCACGGAACGGGCCCAGCCCTGGTGTTAGCGCACGGTGGAGGGGGGAGTCATCTCAGTTGGTGGCAGCAAGTTCCGGTACTCTCCAAAACGTATCAAGTGGTAACCTTTGACCATCGGAGCTTCGGCTATTCCCGCGATGTGGCCAGCGGCCCAGGCCCGCAGGTGTTTGTTGAGGATTTGACCGGCTTACTTGATCACCTGGGGATTCCGAGGGCGGCACTTGTGGGGCAATCCATGGGCGGCTGGACAGTATGCGGCTTTGCCGCCGCCTGTCCCGAACGTACCAACGCGCTTATTTTGTGCGACACCACCGCAGGGATTGAAACGCCGGAGATCGATCAAACGCGCGCCAGCCTGCGTGAACGCGCACAGGGCAATCTGGCCCAGCTTCTCACCAGCGCATACGCCATGTCTTTTCCTGAGAGAGAGCCAGCGCTGTGTTTTCTCTACCAACAGATCTCAGCCCTGAATCAGCACATCTCTCCCAATCTGGTTCCAACGCTGATGAGCCTGCACACCAACGTCGCACCGATTGTTGAGCACAATATCCCCACCTTGCTTGTGGTTGGAGAAGAAGATGTACTGGCTCCACCACCCGCCATGCAAAGCATTACGACCCGCATTCCGCAGGCACGCTTTGTCACCGTCCCCAAGGCCGGCCATTCCGCATATTTTGAACAACCGGCGGTTTTTAACCGTTTGGTGGGTGAGTTTGTGCAAGAACACCAGCTTTCGTGATCAGCAGGGGCGAAAGTCGTCCACGTTGATTTATAGACCAAAGCGGACGGCTTTCAGGTCGTCGCCGGCAACTCCCAATGGCGCTGCTGTACGGCCCGGACGTTGGGGAGCAGACCCTGTCGTCGTTCATAGGCAGGGAGTGGATGGTCCAGTCGGTCGCCGCCCATTTCGTCCAGAACGTGGATCACTGAGGTTTCCAGTCCTTCCAGGTCGTAGCCGCCTTCGAGAATGGCGGCAAAACGACCCTGGGCCTGATCTCGCGCCACACGCAGAAGGATACGCGCCAGGGCAGTAAAGCCCTCTGCCGTGACGGTCAGACCACCAAGTGGGTCGCGGGCGTGGGCGTCAAAGCCGGCGGAGATTAACACGAACTCGGGCTGAAACTGCTGACAAATAGGATCGATCACCTCTTCAAATAGGGGCACAATGGCGGCATCTCCCCAGCCGGCGCTGAGCGGCAGGTTGACGGTATAGCCCTCGCCGCTGCCTTGGCCGGATTCTTCGGCAGCTCCTGTACCTGGATAGTATGGATATTGATGGGTCGAGACGTACAGTACGCCAGGGTCGTCGTAGAAACTGTGCTGGGTGCCATTGCCATGGTGCAGGTCCCAGTCCATCACCAGAATCCGGCTCAGTCCAAATCGTTCTCGCAGATATTGCGCGCCAACCGCAACACTGTTGAAGAGACAAAAGCCCATAGCCCGGTTGCGTTCGGCATGGTGGCCGGGCGGTCGCACCAAGGCAAAGCCGTTGTCCACCTCGCGCTCCATGACCGCATCCAGAATGGTCAACAGACCGCCTGTGGCAAGAAGGGCCGTCTCATACGACTGCGCGGACACGCGCGTATCCGCATCAAAGGCCGCGGCTTCGAGACCGGCAGAGGCAGCAACCTGGCCAATCAGGTTGGTGTCGTGGACCAAAGCGATCTCCTCATGCGTCGCCCGTCTGGGCTCAAACCGTTTCAACCCGTCACGCTCGTAGGACGTGAAACGGCTAAGTAGGGTACCGATCCGATCCGCCCGTTCCGGATGACCCGGACCTGGGTTGTGGTCCTGATAGCGTGCGTCCAGCACGATGCCTGTCTGTAACATTGGTCGCTCCTTACTGGGCCGGGAGAGTGTTCCCCTATCGTGCCCTGGCCATAACTTGCGCCAGTTTTTCGATTATACTACGAAGAGTAAACGTGTCCTCCACTAGACATACGATGCTGGACACGTTTACTCTTTTGTAACCCGAGAGGCAAATATGTTTGGAATCGGGATGCCGGAATTGGTGGTGATTCTGGTCGTGGCGCTGATCGTCCTCGGCCCAAAGCGCCTGCCCGAAGCGGCCCGTGGTTTGGGCAAAGCCTTTGCCGAATTGCGCCGGGCAACGAGCGGGGTCACCGAAGAGCTCGATAATGCCCAGATCATGCTGGACGAAGAAGTTCGTGCCGCCGAACGCAGCGCGCAGACGAGTTCCACGGCTCTGCCGACTACTGCCCCTTCCGCCTCGCCCCAATCTTCGGACACGCAAGAAAAGAAAGTAGGGACCGGAGGGGACAACTAGGACATGGTCTATGACGACCGGTCCATGCCGCTCACCGGCCATCTGGATGAGCTGCGCAGCCGTCTCATTCGGTCTTTGCTCGCCGTCTTCATTATCTTTCTGCCGGCCTATTTCTTTGCCAATGTGCTGTTTGATTTTCTTGCCCAGCCCCTTCATAACATTACGACCGATCCCCATTCCCTGATTGGCACCAGCCCGACCGAGGCGTTCTTTACGAAACTCAAGGTCGCTTTTATTGCCGCGCTCTTTGGCGCCAGTCCGGCTATTTTCTATCAACTCTGGCAGTTCGTGGCTCCAGGCTTATACCCACAGGAACGCCGTTACGTCTGGCCGTTTGTCATATTCTGTTCATTTTTTTTCGTGCTGGGGGCCGGCTTCTGTTATACCGTCGTCCTGCCGATTGCGTATGCGTTTTTTCTGGGAGAGTTCCGCAGCATAGGGGTGCAGGCAACCTTAAAGATCAGCGAGTATCTGACCTTCACGGCCAGAACGCTGCTCGCCTTTGGGGTTACGTTTGAGCTACCCGTTTTCGCCTTTTTCTTTGCCCGTGTAGGGCTTATCACCCACCATACCCTCATTGGCGCCTTCCGTTACGCCGCGGTCGGCGTCTTTATCCTGGCCGCCATCCTCACCCCGCCCGACGCCATCTCCCAAATGCTCCTCGCCGGTCCGCTGCTCCTGCTGTATGTGCTCAGCATCGGGGTAGCCTATATGTTTGGAAAAGAAGCGAGTGAGGGGACAGAGCCGGAGGAAACCGACGAGTAACGGCCTTTTCATCAATAGAGAGCAGAATACCGCAGAAGAGAGGGTAGTGTCTCAGTTTGCAATTTGTTCTTCTCCGCGTTCGGTCCGTCCTTCCCTCCCGTCTCAGGGCCTGCGGTGACCGGGCACTCTTGCTCCCGCCTGGCGCCCCTCGGCCTGGAGCCAAGCCCGAGCGGGACCTCCCTCCCTCATAATTTTAGGGAATTATAGTGATAGCTTGACAAGGAGTTAATCTCATGATGTACTCCCCCTATGACCACGAAAAAACTCCACAAACGACCAAAGACCTTTCCAACGCTGGAAAAGCGCCCGAAAACGCTCCCAGAGTTGAAGAAGCGCACCCCGACCCTGCGCAAGCGCCCAAAAACCCATCCCGCTGCGCCGGGACGCGCTGACCGGCAAGGGCTCTCCATTATGGAACTCTGCGATATGTTCCCAGACGACGCGGCGGCGCGCCAGTGGTTTGAGGAAATTCGTTGGGGCGACGGCCGCTATTGTCCCCGGTGTGGGGCAGAAGAGACCCGCCCCACCAAGACCGGCAAGCCGATGCCCTACTGGTGCAAAACCTGCCGGAAATACTTCTCGGTCTTGACGGACACGGTGATGGAATCCAGTCGGATTCCGCTGCGCAAGTGGGTGGTGGGGCTCTACCTCATGTCCACCAATCTCAAAGGCGTGTCCAGTATGAGAATGCACCGAGAAATCGGCATTGCCCAAAGCAACGCCTGGCATATGGTGCACCGCATCCGCGAGGCGTGGAAAGAGTTTACCGAACTGCTGGAAGGTCCCGTTGAGGTGGACGAAACCTATGTCGGCGGCAAAGAGGGCAACAAACATGACCGCAAGAAGACCAAGGCCGGACGCGGGCCGGTCGGCAAAACGGCGGTGATTGGGATGAAAGATCGGAACACCCAGCAGGTCCGCGCCCAAGTGCTCGCCCGGACAGACCAAGACACGCTCCACGAGTTTGTGACGGAGCATAGTGCGCCGGGCGCAAAAATCTACACCGACGAACACCGGGGCTATTTGGGGCTCAAGAATCACGAAAGTGTAAAACATAGCGTGGGGCAGTATGTGGACGGGCAGGTCCATACGAACGGGATTGAATCGTTCTGGGCGCTCCTCAAGCGCGGGTACTATGGCACCTACCACAAGATGAGTGTGAAGCACCTGCACCGCTATGTGATCGAGTTTGCCGGACGGCATAACGTGCGGAGCCTCGACACCATTCAACAGATGGCAGCATTGGCGGTCGGCATGGTCGGGAAGCGACTGCGCTATAAGGACTTGATTCGCTAGAGGAGCCCGCCATGCCTGTCCATTTGACGCCCATCGAAGAGCAGATATTGCGCCGGGCATATGACGGATATCTGGCCAGCGCCGTCACGCCGGATATTCTCGTCCAGAGTCCGCCCCGGAAAAGTTTAGAATGGGAACAGGCGGTGATTGCGTTGGTCAACAAGGGCTACGTGGTCGTGGTCCTGCATGTGCCGTGGACGCCGGGCTACGACAAACTCTACGTGCGCCTGCGGATTACCGAGGCCGGGCGCAACGCCTGGCGGCGAGTGACCAAGACCTGATCCCACTATATGATTTTCACGATCAGGAGCACCACTGCCACCAGCGCCCATGCCCAGAGACGCCAGTGCCGTTGGTGGGCGGGGCGGCGGACCTGACGACGAATCTCGGAGACCAGAGCCCGCTCGCGCAGGGCTTCCACTTCATCACAAGCGACTAAGACATCAACGGCGGTCACAGGTTGTGTAGCCATAGTGTGTTCTCCTTTTGAGGCCAAGGGGTTTATGGTTACGCATGTCTCCGGCTGGGCTGCTATCCCAGCCGGAGCACTATATCATCCGCTCTCTAGTAAGAGTCAACGCGGACCGGCTAGTCATTTTTTGCAGGAGGCGGCTCCCTCCACTGATACCATTGAATGCAGTGCGCCGAGTCGTCCCACGCTGTGCTGTTGCATCGCTTCGCACACCGGAGCATGGCAATGTTCGATCCGGCACTCGTTTCGCAGTCCAGGAGGCAATCATTTTTGTCTTCCGTGGCACGGGCGAGACATTGTTCTCTGGCTTGGTCACAGGTGGCCTCGTTCTGGGCACACGGCGGTTGCTGTTTGTCGATGCATCCTGCCCACTGTCCAATATGGACGATGACGCCGATGAGTACGCCCACGATGAGCAGGCCGCCCAGCTGGGCGGCGCATCCACTCTTCTCTTCGTCCTTGTTCTCTGCCACACCTGTTCCTCCCTATCTACACAGTAGGACCCAACACACAGGTGTGCCGGGCCGTGTGCAAACACCGCATACAGAGTATGTGAGATTTCCTGCCTATTCGCCGGGCATGGGAAGCTACTCCACGCCGTGTACAGGCTGTTGTATTGAGCAGGGGACCCGACGTAGCAGGTCTCCGTACACAGTGTTTGCACGGGTGAGCGTACAAGATGGGGCGGGGATGTCAAGAAAGGTGTAGCATACGCGGGAGCTTATGCTGGCGTGCTCGTGCGGGACGCTCCTCGAATCCGATTTCCTCGTACTCTCTCGTTTTTACTGCATTTTTTGCCGTGATGCGCGGCTATTATGTACTTTTTAGCCGTATAATAGGGTAAGGAGAGGACGCCAAATAAAGGCTGTCCTTCTGTCTCAATGGGAAGTATATACTCGACTAAATCTAGCACACTGGGTAGTGTGGCTCCACGCCTATCGAGAGGAGAGCCGCAATGGAATGGAGCCTATCTGGTATTGCCACCTGGTTTGCCCAAGAAATACTTTCGGACCGGTTTATTGCCGTCGTGGTTACAGGAGGGGCGATAATGATTCACGCGTTGAGAAATCGCTACCCCCGCTTGGGCGAATACTTGATGGTCACTGGCGTTGGTTTATTCCTGTCTTTTATTGGGATGGTGCTCCTGGCTGGGCTGCGCTTGGAACAACAGGCGAGTCAGGAACGTATTGAAGCAGGAGAAAAACAGACAGCGGCACTCCCGCGCCACCCCCATTTTTCATTCGGAGGGTCAGGAGTGTCGGGCCTTCTCCAATCTGGCCTCACTGTGTCCATGTCGGTGAAAAACAATGAGGGCTTCACGGATGAGATTACCACCCTTACAGTGGTGTTGGATCGAAATCTCGACCCGCGCCGCCCTCCCATCCTCTACGATGGGGATACTCATGCCGACCCAATTGGGCCAAACGAGAATCTTACGATGTATTGGATGATTGCGCCTGGAGAGGCTGTGCCGCCCGCATTTGTGGTGTTTCAAGTGCAGTACGTGTCTCGCCAAAGCCAGGAGAGGTATATACAAACCTTCTTTCGGAGATTTAATGGAGACTCCCATCCAGGGGCACAACGCCTCTTTAGTGCGAGCCGAGAGGAGAGGGCGAGTATTGAGCAGTATCTCCAATACCAACGCATCTCCCTCTTGGAGCAACCCTAGCGTGGGTTTTACCCCGCATCCATGATCACTATGCCCTGCGTGGCCGCCGACATTTGCCGCGTGGTCTTTCAGCACGGACCACCCCCGTCCGCACCTTGTCAATTCGTCTTTTCCCCTCGTATAGTAAGGTGTAAGGGAGATGGAACAATGTCG
This sequence comes from uncultured Binatia bacterium (SeqCode), assembly GCA_965243855.1. GTDB lineage: Bacteria > Desulfobacterota > Binatia > Bin18 > Bin18 > Bin18. Next base: position 3,690,255 of record CBDEWE010000003.1, read on the forward strand.
ATACGCAAAAAGCTCAAGCAAATTGGGAAGAAACTCAAACGCCGCCCGAAAACCCACTACCCGCCCATGCCCGCCGACCCAAAGCAGTTAGCGCATGCCATGTTCACCTTGGCCGATAAGAAGTTGCTGGAACGGATGGCGGAAGAGGGAAAGGAAGAGGGGTAGGATGGGCGTCGTCACTCACCCAGCGCCGCGCACTGCGGACATTTCGGGTATCCGCCCGTCCCGTCGAGAAAATCGGCCATCAGGTAGGTGTCGAGGTCCGTCCCGGCGGGACAGTTCGGCGCGACGTGATAGACGGGCGGGTGTTGTCCACGGAGATGCCACGCATACGGTTCGTCATAATACGCGCGCTCTGCGGGCGTGAGTTTTCGTTTTGCCATGAAAGCCCTCCTGGTAGATGGTTGATTGGCAATCGCTCCCCGGCTGTTACCCCAGCCGGGAGCACCTCTTTTGTTGTGTTCAATTATCGTAGTATGTACTTTGTGTCAAGTTATCACTATAAATCCCTAATTTTACTCCCCCCTCATAATTTCCTCAGAATTTACTAGGGACAACCGGTGGGGAGCCATGTTAGGGAGCCGAGAGGAGCACACGGTGCCTGAGAGAGCTAGGGAGAGGGCGGCCTACCCCGTTTTTCCTGGTCAGAAGTTTCAAAGTGAAACGCTACCGACGAGAGCGACATCCAAAGGATTCAAACTGAGACACTACCACACCCTCATCTATCGTTTCCAAGGTAAGAGAGCCTGGTTCCTAGTGCCCGTCGTGCTCCTGCTCATTGTCGCGGGCAGCCTGTCGGTGGAAGCAGCCACCCTGGAGAATCCGGGGGAGGGCCAAGTCTATTCCGGTATTGGAGTCATCTCGGGCTGGAAATGCGAGGCTGACGGTCCTTTGACTGTTCGCTTCAATGGCGGTCGGCTGGTTCCGCTGATCTATGGTAGTGAGCGGACGGATACCCGCTCGGTCTGTGGCGATACAGATAACGGCTTTGTCGCACTCTGGAATTGGGGGCGTCTACGTGCAGGCACACATACGGCCCACGTGTATGACAATGGGGTCATGTTTGCTGAGACCACGTTCGAGGTTGGGACACTGGGTGTCGAATTCTTGCAGGGCTTTGAGGGAGGCCCTCAGATAGCCGGGCGTGGGTACAATATTAGTTTTGTATGGAATGAGAACACCCAGCATTTTGAGGTGGGTACTGGTCAGGTTTGGGATCACGACAGCGAAGGAGAATCGGCAGAACAGTCCTCCGAACGGTGGAGAGAATACCGAGAACGGCGAGAACAACTGGAAGAGCGACAGCCAGGGTGGCATACGGAAACGGCCCGCCTGGAAAATCCGGGGGATGGCCAGCTCTATTCCGGTATTGGGGTCATCTCGGGCTGGAAGTGCGAGGCTGACGGCCCCTTGACGGTCCGCTTTAATGACGGACGATCTATTCCCTTGGTCTACGGCAGTGAGCGTCCGGACACCCGTTCGGTCTGTGGCGATGCCAACAATGGCTTTGTCGCACTCTGGAATTGGGCGCATCTGGATGATGGTATCCACACGGCCCGGGTCTATGACAATGGGGTGGCGTTTGCTGAGACCACGTTCCTGGTTGGGACGCTCGGCGTCGAGGTTTGGGATGGCGTTCGATGTTATGCTCCAGGTGTATGCGGGGTGCAGACATTCGCCAGCACGCTGATTAACGAGAGCCAATTCGGCCCATACGGGTATGTCGGGTATGATGGCGGGGTGTGGGCTGCGCCCGGTACCGCCTCTGATACCTGGAATACGTACTTCAAATGGAACGCGAACACCCAGCATTTTGAGGCGTTTGCGCGCCGGCGCTACCAACGGTCGTCTCTACCGGAACCGCCGCCAGCTTGGCGCTGGCAAGAGCCAAGTTTTGAGGATAGGTCGGATGACTTCGGTGGGCCACAGATTCATGTCTATCACGCGGTTCCGCGTGATGCCCGCAGCTCCCGCGATATGATCGGCTATATTAGCGCGGTGGTGCAGGCCGCTCAACGGTGGTTAGCGGCACGTACCTATCAAGGGAGGGCCTTCCGCATTGATACCTACCAGGACATACCGGATGTGGCCACGCTTCCCCTGGCTGTGACAACTGAGGAGATGCAGTCATACAAGCCAGAGACCCTATTCGACGTGCCTATCCTGCCAGGTGGTTTGTCTCTCCGGGAGTTTGGGCAGCACGACCCGTACAAGTTGCATGTAGTCTTCATTGACGCCCCACCAGCACGTCACTACTTAGACGACGATAAAAGATTTTGGAACAGTATTTGTGGAGGGGCGGTACAATCCTCTGGCGTGGCGCTCCTGTTTGTAGGGATGTCTTCTGGGGAGTTCAGCCCGCCTCGACCATACTGCTCCCGCTTACCGTTGAGCTTCTTGCATGAGGTTTTCCATTTGTTGGGCGCGGTCCATCCTGATGCGCCTCACTCGGATGGAGCAAGCCATATAATCAATGTATTCGGCCCCGAGAATGAAGGATATTTGGATGAGGACGGCCGGCCGTTGAGGGACTCCGACCTGCCGTTTCGGACCGATTTAATGCAACCGAATGGTCACCGTGAAGCTGAACTGGATATCGGTAGCGATGATTATTATTTCCATCCCGAGAAAACACCCTACTGGCCGCCACCAGACCACGATACGGTAGACAGTCCGTTTTTCACGGCTGGCCCCTGGACGGACATTGCGCGGGCGGCCCCGTCTCAGGCCCTATGGGCAGCGCCACCCGAGGGACAGCCTGCAATCGCACCTGACAATCCGTCTGGGGCCACCCCCTATCCCGCCCTACTGGAACCGTGGCCCGAGGGACAGGGCAGGCATGTCTCTGGTGGATGGTGTGGCGGCGTAGTGGATTAAGAGGCGGCGGGTAGAACGACATCCCGCTCTATTTGTTTCCCAACGGCTTGGCGGGTACGGCGGAGGTCATAGGCGCTTTGGAGATTGAGCCAAAATTCGGCAGAGGTACCAAAGTAACGAGCTAACCGTAAAGCCGTATCGGCTGTCACAATGCGGACGCTCCTCTCACACCAACCGCTGCTCGCAATTCTGATGTTGGCTACAGTTTCTACACTTGGCTGGCGTAGCAGGTGGGGAGAGGGGTTCGTCGAGTTGCTGGCGATGCGTTCGAATGCGATCCGCAATGCCAATGACCCGTGAGCGCAACCGGCGCGTGTTTTTCACCTTGACCCGCTCACCGTCTCTCAAAATGATGAAGCCGTAGGGGGGCCGGACGCCGTACTCTTCTTCGACCAATACCAGATACACCCCGAGTTGGGCTTGATAGCTTTCGTTTATCTGTCGTCCGGACTTCTTTTCTTCCGGAATAAAATATCGGCCACGCTGGACAATCCGGTCCGGTTGCCCACGGAGCATATAGCGCTCAGAAGACAGCCGGACGTCATCGTGGCTGATGGTCCTGCCGTAGCCAAAGCCGGCCCGGCGACGGCCTATGAGGGCAACTACAAAGAGCAGGACGGCCAGACTGAGCAGCAGCGTCAGGATAATCATCACGATAAGTAAACACGGAGTAGGATGCCGGCCAAGGCGATACCCGCCACAATGAGAGCGGCTCGCATGAGCCGGGCGGTCAGGCGTTCGACCCGTTGCCATGCGGCATGCGTTTCCGTGCCCCGGCGGAGCGCCCGCACACTACCCGGCGGAATTTTGAGTCCATGCGTCAGCCGCCAGGCTTCCTCGCAATAGACGTAGGTTCCGATTTCACTTGCAGTGACCCACTCGTCGTGTTTGGCCATAGTCGATCGGGTATGGAGACACGGAGGTGGTGAGACCGATAATCCCTCTTACGCTGCGTCCGTAGTCTCCGGATGCATTTTCTCCATCAACCAGTCATCATATGCTGTCGGACGGGGGACTTGGTGCCAGTCCATATGCTGACGCAGTGATTCGAGCGCAGCCCAGGCGTCATCAAGAAAGTCCGGCACGATCAGAAGCACGATAATGGCCTTGGTATTGTCGATCGTACGAACAATGCCAAATTCTTCGTACGATTCGATGACACATTTAATGAGCGCAATATCGGCCCGCTCAACCCGCAGGTAAATGTCGATCAGTTCCATGTCTGCCCTACGAGTATTGCCTGCCAGGACTGGAGTCAAGCTTGACGTGACACCGGCGGCCTACTAGAGTCTGACTCTGCCGTGCCGGAATTATCCGGCCGAAAAGAAGGAGGGAGTATGCCGGGTGCCTTATCAGGTTTTCGGATCATTGAATGCGGAGAAATGGTCTCCGCCGCCTACGCGAGCAAGCTCATGGCCGACATGGGCGCGGAGGTCATTAAGATTGAGTCGCCGCATGGGGGAGACGCGGCCCGTCAGCGCGGTCCGTTCCCAGGGGGAGAGCCACACGCGGAAAAGAGCGGGCTCTATCTTTTCCTGAACACCAATAAACGCGGGATTACGCTCGACCTGGAACAGGCCCAGGGCCAGGAGGTCTTTCAGCGTCTCGCCAAAGACGCGGACCTGCTTATCCATAATGTCCATCCCAAGCACATGCCGGTCGCTGGTTTGGACTATGACTGCCTGGCAGCCATCAACCCCGGCCTGGTCATGACTTCAATCACGCCTTTTGGCCTCAGGGGACCGCATACGGAGTATGAGGCGTCTGACCTCACCCTGTGGAATGCGGGCGGGCTGTGCTTTCTGAACGGCGGGGGGCCGGGCACCGATCATCTCCCACCCCTCAAGGCCTTTGGTCAGCAGGCCGGGTTTACGGCTGGGGTGCACGCCGCGGTTGCGTCGCTCGGCGCCTTGTTTGCCAGACTGCGCGGCGGGTTGGGCCAGCACGTCGAGTTCTCCGTCCAGGAGTGCCTGATGGGCATCTCGGAGTTCGGCACCATGATGGCTTCCTATGCCGGTATGGCGGTGACGCGGCTGGGGCACAAACCGATCCAACCGCTGGATTTGTTGGAGTGCAAAGACGGCTGGATCTTCATCTGCTGTGTGGAGGAACATCACTGGCACTCGTTCGTGGATCTGATGGACAACCCGGAATGGGCCGCCGAGCCTCTCTTCGAAGATCGGCTGAAGCGGGGCGAGAGTTGGGACGCGCTCAAACTGCTCATCCAGGACTGGGTCAAGGATTTCACCGTACAGGACTTGTATCTTAAGGCGCAGGCGCGCCGGATTCCCTTTGCTCCGGTCTCAACCATGGGCTATTTGCTGAACTCCCAACATCTCAACGCCCGCGGCTTTTTTGTCCAGCTCGATCATCCCGAAGCGGGCAGCCTGACCTATCCGGGCGCACCCCATATCTGCTCGGAAACACCGTGGGAACTGCGTCGTCCGGCCCCGTGTTTGGGACAGCATAACACCGAGGTCTATACCGAACTCGGCATGACCGCCCAGGACCTGGCTACGTTGCAGCGAGCCGGTGCCGTCTAGGAAGAAGGCAAAAGGAGAAGACCATGAGTCGACCACCGTTGGATGGAATCCGTGTTGCTGACTTTTGCTGGGCCTGGGCCGGCCCCTATGGTGCCCTGCAACTGGCCCACCTGGGCGCGGACGTCATTCGGATCGAAAGCGCAAAGCGCTTATGTCCGTCGCGCCTTATTCCGCCCTGGCCGGACAACGAATCGGGCGTGAACCGGGCGGGCTATTTTAACCAGTACAATCAAGGGAAGCGTTCCCTCACCCTGGACCTAAAAGCCCCGGAAGCCATTGATATTGCGAAAACGCTGGTCTCAAAAAGCGATATCGTCATGAATAATTTTGCCTCTGGGGTGATGGAAAAACTCGGGGTGGGCTACGACGTCCTGCGCCGCATCAAGCCCGACATCATCATGGTCTCTCTCCCCGGCTATGGAACGAGCGGACCGGAAAAAGACTTTGTGTCCTACGGCCCGCCGCAGGTCGCCCAGAGCGGCCTGTCGGCCCTGACCGGCTACGTCGGCGGGCCGCCCATGATGGCCGGTTTTTCCTACGGCGACCCCAACGGCGGTGTCCATGCCACGTTTGCCGTCATGGCGGCCTTGCTCCACCGTGAAAAAACCGGCCAGGGCCAGTATATCGATCTCTCCCAATGGGAGGCGGCGATCATGCTATTGCCCGAAGCCCTCATGGATTACAGTATGAACGGCACCCAGCCCGAACGGATGGGTAATCGCGACCCTCATATGGCACCCCATGGCGTATTTCGCTCCAAAGGTGACGACCGATGGGTAAGCCTGTCGGTTCGAGACGAGGCAGAATGGCAACGCTTGTGTGAGGTCATGGGCCAATCCGAGCTCAGCTCGGACGCGCGTTTTACCACCCTTGCCGCACGGAAGGAAAATGAGTCGGCACTGGAAGAAATCGTCACAGCCTGGACTCAGGAGCGTACCGCAGACGAGGCCGCCCAGGCGCTGCAAAACGCCGGTATTCCCGCCTATCCGACGCTCGATGCAATAGACATGGTCAACAGCCCGCACGTCGGCGCACGGGATTATTTTGTGGAACTGGAACACCCGGAGGTGGGTACCCGCCGGCATATGGGCATACCCTGGACCATGTCCCGCACACCGTGTGAAATACGGCGTCCGGCTCCCTGCCTGGGACAGGACACGGATGCGGTCCTGACCGACGTCGTCGGCCTAAGTCAGGACGAAATCGCCGCGCTCCGAGAAAAGGATATCCTTACCTAGACAGGGAGGTGGGTGGACCGGCTGCTTTTATAATCCGTACAAACGCCGCGCATTCTCATAGGTAATCTTGCGCTTCACCTCGGCGGGAATGCCAGCAAAATTCTGCTCTATCACCGCCCGCGAGCGTGGCCAGGTCGAGGCACGGTGGGGAAAGTCCGAGGCCCACATCAGATTGTCCGCACCGCTCAGGTCGTAGGTTCTCACCCCGGCCCTATCGTCTTGAAAGGTGGCATAGATCTGCCGTTTGAAATACTCGCTCGGCAGAAGGGTATTCGGAGTTGGGTCCACATACTTGAGCGTTTCGGACGAGATGTCCAAGCGACTCAAATAATGGGCGATCCAGCCAATATCGTTTTCTGCGGAAACCAGCTTCAGCCTGGGAAAGCGTTCGCATACACCGTTGTAAATCAGGTCGGTCAACGAGTTTTGGACCTCGTGAATAATAGACATATTTGAGGCGACCCGTCCCTTTTTGAGCCGGATGTTTTGCTGACCAGTGAGAATATGCAGGCTCACTGGCAGGTTCAGATCCTGAGCGGCTGCCCAAAACGTATCAAAGGAGGTATCGCTGTAGGGCACCTCCCGGGGAGAGGCTGCGTTAATCATGACCCCACGCAAGCCTTTGCTGGCAATACGCCGCAACTCACCCACGGCCTGCTCGACATCCTGCATGGCAATCAGCCCCAAACCAACAAGGCGCTGGGGAGCATGACTGACGAATTCGGCTATCCAGTCGTTATAGGCCCGGAAGCACGCCCACTGAAGGTTGACGTCCTTGAGGTGGAAGAGGAACATGCCGAGGGTCGTATACAGCACCTCTCCCTCGACCCCGTCGATATCCTGATCCTTGAGCCGTTCGACCGGATCCCAACCGCTCGGACGCGCCTGCTCGTAGCCGACGTTCTGATTGGTCGCCAGATCCTTGGGGTCCTTGCCCGCGGCAAACCCGCCACCCACGGGAAAGGGGACGAGACCTTCCGCAACAAAAAAGCTGCCCTGCTTATCTTGGTAGTCTTTGATGACGCGCGGCGCCCGATCTCGAAAACCCCGGTCCACGCGTTGCACCCAGAGATCTGCAGGCTCTATGGTGTGCGAGTCTGCCGAAAAAATCGTGCTTGGTGTTGCATCCTGTGCCATACTGTCTCCCTTCCTTTGTAGCCGTAATTATCCTGCGGTTGGCTGGGAAATGTCAATCCGATCGAACGGTTCTGGGGTTATTCCGCTCGCCCTGGGCATGGGGTGTATAGACACACGGGTGAACGATAGAATCTGCCCCTGAGTCTATTGAGGGAGTGAGAGATTCCCATGCGCTATATTATCTACGGGGCGGGTGGCATCGGCGGGGCCATTGGGGCGCGACTGTTTCAGCACAGGCATGAAGTTATTCTGATCTGCCGGGGTGAGCATTTACAGGCCATCCAATCCAAGGGCCTGACGTTGAAGACCCCCACGGAAACACTCAACCTCACAATCCGTGCGGTCAGTCATCCCGAAGAGATCACGTTTACCTCGGATGACGTGGTGTTGCTGACGATGAAGTCCCAGGACACAGAAATGGCGTTGCGCGACCTTGAGCGCGCGGGAGGCCGAGACCTTGCCGTTATCTGCGGTCAGAACGGGGTAGACAATGAACGCCTGGCTATCCGCCGGTTTGCGCGCGTCTACGGTATGGTTGTCTGGATGCCGGCCACCTATTTGGAGCCGGGGCTCGTGCTGAATCATGCCGAGCCCATTGGCGGTATTCTGGATGCCGGATGTTATCCCAACGGGGTTGGTCCGCTCATCACCCAGGTGACGCAAGACCTAACCACCTGTGGCTTTAGTGCCGTACCCGACCACAATATTATGCGCTGGAAATACACCAAGCTGTTGAGTAATATACGCAACGCCTTTCAGGCGGCGTGCGGATTTGCGGCGCGTTCGCGAAAAATTATTCGAGCGCTCCGCGCCGAAGCCCTCGTCTGCTACCAAGCTGCGGGCATTGAGTTCGTGCCCGAGGATGAATTACAAGCGCGGGTACGATCCCAGATCAAGCTCTCCGATATTGAGGGCCATCCCCGGACCGGCGGTTCGTCATGGCAGAGTCTGACGCGCGGTTTGTCCACGATCGAAGCCGACTTTTTAAACGGAGAGATTGTCATGCTGGGGAGACTCCATGGTATTCCCACCCCCTGTAACGCTCTGCTTCAGCGCACTGTCAATGATATGGCATATACCGGCCAGAAACCGGGCAGCATTGCGGTTACAGACCTGGAGCGCCAGCTTGATGAGGTCAGCAGCTAAGCTCTCACGTCGGAGACGTTCTGTCTTCCGCAGAGATCGGTTATAGTAGCGCCATGCCGTTTTCATTTGAGTCCAGCCTGCCCGCGTGGATGACGTTTACTGCCGGTGAGGTCCCCATCGTCCTCGTCGCTCCACACGGCGGTCGCCGCCCGGCTGACGCCCCGATTACCGATAGTATCAAGGTCAACGATCTGTATACGGCCGAGCTCACTCACGACTTAGCCACGCAAACCCGGAGCTATGCACTGATCAACCACACCCACGACCGCAACGAGCTGGACTTGAACCGAGTGAGCCAAGTCAAACAGGAGGCACCGTGGTTTCTCGCCGCCCTGGTCGAACTCCTGTCAGCGCTGACGGCACGGCATGCCTCGGTACGCGTCTTTTTTATTCATGGTTGGAACGTGGTCCAGCCCGTATGCGATGTGGGGATTGGACTCCGCCAAAACGCAGACAAACTCATGAAGGCGGGCAAGGGAGAGCCGACGCTTGACAGGTTGTTCTTTTCCGATGTCGTGCTCCCCTTTTGTGAAGCTGCCCAGGAACAGCATATCGATGTCGCGATTGGACGGCGCTATGCCGCGGCAGCTAAGAACAATTTTATGCAGGTCTTCAGCGCGCGTTTCCTGCACGACGACTCTCCACAGATACGAACGCTGGCCGAGCTGAGTGTGCAGGGCAGGATTAACGCCGCTCAGTTGGAACTTGGTGTGGGCCTGCGGTGGCCCGGACCGGAGCGCGACCGCTTTGTCCGCGTCTTTTGCCATACCCTAGGCAATTCCTTGCAGAACGGCACCATACCCGACCAGCAGGGGGAGCGCGACTTTTCTGCTTTTTCTTTTCTTGAGGCTCCTCCCAAAGAGGCCGAAACGCCGTACGATTCTCTGCTTCCTTTGGCCTGGGAACGCGAGCCCACCCGCTTGGCTTTGCACTTTCACGATCCGAGAAGCGGGTTAGGGGTGATGGGAGGCGTGGAATTTGACCCTCGGGCGTCTGTCCACTCCGGACGCTTACTCCTCTCCCTTGGCGGGACTGAGATGGTACTCTTTACCGGTGAAGATGCGCGCGGACCAGACCCGGGCCACGTGCAGGTCGGGCAGTGTGAGTGGCGACGGCAGCCAGGGGGACTCTCCATCAGCTATCGAGGAACGCTCATGCGCTTTGCCCATCCCCAGGCGTTCATTCGGCTCGAAGACGGGTTGGCCGCTTCCTGGATAGAGCCGGCTGAAGTGGACCTGCAGCTATTGTTTCCTGCGGTGCATGCCGGTCGGCCGGCCCTTATTCAGCTCTGTCAACTCCAGGGAGGCGTGGTTTTTCCAGACCGCGAGTATACCGTCAACGCCTGGGGCTTTGTTGACGTGCTCAGACCTGACGAAACTGACCGCCTCCTGCCGCGTCGTTTGTTGTCATTACCCTTTGGGTCTGACCTGGGAATTTTTCTGGTCCGCGCTGAAACTCCTGACGGACCGCATTCTGCCGGCATTGTCTATCAGCACGGCAATCCACAGCCGCTGAGCCCCGGAGACTGGAAGCTTGAGTACGCCTTCGAGCATGGCCGCCCCACCCGTTTCTCTGTCTCCTTCTCGTCCTCTGCCCCGCTGTTGCTTGAGTGCCAGGGAGAAACCCTGACGGCTATTCCCATTGTGCGCCATACGCATGATGGGCCGGCCCTGGCGGTCACCTTTGGTCTGTCCCGGACCGTGTGGCAGGGACGGGAAGCGTATGGGATCTATGAATTCTCCGAATACCTAAAGGATGCGTCAGCGCGGGTCGAGTCACCCGGAGCGTGATTCCCGCGTGTTCACGCATTGACCGATCCGGGTGCGAAACATCAAGAGGAGGGCGGAGAGGGCATCCCACCCGTCGCTCTACCGCTTACACAATAGCTTGGAGAACCCGGTCCGAAGACTCTGGAGCCTGCTGGGCAGACTTGTCTTTGAGAAAATCAACAAATTTTTGTGTCGCCTGGGTAAAACGACGACCCCGCTTGGAAATAAGGCCGAGTGGACGCATCAGGACTTCGCCGGAAAACTGGATAACCTTGAGGGTCTCATTCTTGACCTCAAGAGAAACGGTAGGCTCGGGGATAATGGCGATACCCACGTCTATTTCGACCGCGCGTTTGATCGTTTCGACATTATCCATTTCCATCATGTATTGGACTTTGATCCCGTGCCGCCGGAAAAGACGATCAAGCGCCCGACGCGTTGGAATATCACGTTCAAAACCGATAAATTGCTCGCCGTCGAGCTTCTTGATGTTGATACGCCGGAGTGAGGCAAACCGATGTTGCGGGGCGCAAATCAAGACCAGCCGATCCTCCCGGAACGGGGTGAGACGAATCTGGGGCCGCTTACTCGGATAGGCGACAATACCGAGATCAATATCACCGCGACTGACATCTTCGTAGATTTTATTGACGCGGGTATATTCTAGGTGGATATTTACATCGGGAAATGTCTGTAGATAGCGCTTGAGCGGCGAAGAGAGCTCATAGAGCCCGACACTATAGACCGTGGCCACCCGAACAGTGCCCGCAACCGAGCGGGAGAGGGTCTGGATACCGTCTTCGATTTCACGATACTTCTGCACAATCTCCTTGCCCGCCTCATACAAGACCTGACCCGCCTGTGTCAGGCGCACGTTTCCCTTCGAGCGTTCTACCAGTTCTCTTCCGTAGCGTTCTTCCAAGCCACGAATCTGCTGGCTGACCGCAGATTGGGTGATAAAATTTTTTGAGGAGGCGAGCGAAAAGCTGCCGGTCTCAGCAAGATCACAAAAGACCTTCAATGTTTCAATATGCATGATTGCTAATAATTGAAAGAAGATTTTTTCACTTTACTTATAGATGAATTTTCGCTATTTTTCCACCCTCACATATAATCATCATCACCGACTAATCTTTTGTGGAGGAGAGGATCTATGTTTGAACCAGACACCCTCTTACCCGAGCAGTATTTTACCTTGCTCGGGCGTAAACCCTTACAGGGTGAGAAACGACTTCTGCTGGCTATGCTAGAGGATGCCGTTCATTGTTTCCAGACCTATTTGCTGGCAAAAAAACCCCACGAGCGGCGACTCTTTCAGGAGGCCGAGGAGTGGATTATTTCCACTGATGGCCTCTGGTTCTTCTCTTTTGAAAATATCTGTGACGTGCTGGGCATCAATCCGGGTAGGATGCGTGAAGCGCTCAAGGCGTGGAAAGAGGAGCAAACGCTCCGCTACGCACAGCACGGCGAAGCCCTGGTTGATGTCGCTCTCAGCGTAGAAATTCCTGCCCGCGCCGACATTTAATCTCCTACGGTCTAACAAAGCGGATGGGGAAGGCCTCGCGTCCAGGCTTTCCCCGCTCCCATCACCACCCCAGTTGCCTACTATGATGGGGAAGCGATAGCCCCCCCTCCGGCGAGGAGGACGAAGAGGCAGAATGCGGCGGTCTCGACGAGTTCTGCCATTGCACCCCAGTGCTCTCCGGAGACGCCTCCCAGGCGACGATTGCAAAACAGCGTAAAGCCGATAATGAGTCCGCCCAGGGGCAGAACGAGCGCAATCCCAGCAATTTCAATCAGCGTAAACAAGACGCCCAGAGCGATGAGGCTGGAGAGGGCAAACTCATTGAACTGGACCCCATGTACAAATGCCGTGCCCGGTCCCTCGGTTCGGGCCGGGCGGGAGCTATAGGCCATCACCACGCACGCCCACCGACCCAGCATAGGTCCGAGAAAGAGCGCGATGTCTCGATAGCCGCCGAGGAGCATATCCAAGGCACATACTTTACACGCGAGGAGGAAAAAAAGGATCAAGACGCCAAGCGGCCCACGCGCAGACGTTCTCCTCGCCGGGCTCGATTCGCCAAACAGAGCGCCGGTACTCTTCACGACCCCATCAAGATGAAACCCTCGACTCACGGCCGCCAGCAATCCAGTCAGCGTGATGCTGAGCAGTGTCGTTGGGAGTACGGGCCGGAGCAACCAGTCCACCCCCCAGACCAGTGCACCGAGGAGGAGACCGATCAACGGGAAAAAGACTGCGGACCGCCCACAGACCGTGGCATCAAAAGGCAGCGCTCTTTTCGTTTGGATGATGGTGAGAAAGTGTAAAGCCGTCAGGAAGTTGGTCAGCATCCCGGCTCGTATACCACTTCCCCGCCTGTGCGCAAACGGCCGGAGTCAGTGCAAGCCAGCGGAGCGGACGCAGCTCCTCTTGGTTGACCTTATCCCAACGACAAAAACGAGGCTCCGGCTAAAGACATGGACGCGGACGGGAAGACGCCCATCAGTACCGTACCGATTGCGGCTATCAGGATGGCCACCCCTAACGCGGAACGGATTGAGGGCAATTCGACAATAGCCTCGCCCTCGCGCATATACATATTGACGACGACGCGAATATAGTAATAGGCTGATACGACGCTATTGAGCACACCAATGACCGCGAGCCAGATATATCCGGCCTGCACCGCGGCGCTGAAAATATAGAACTTCCCAGTAAATCCAACCAGCGGCGGAACACCCGTCAGAGAGAGCATGAACACGGTCATGGCCATACCCAGGGCTGGATGACGAAAACCGAGGCCAGCATAATCATCAAGCTCTTCGTGCGGCTCACCCCTACGCCCAACAGCGACCACCACCCCAAAAGCGCCCAGATTCATCAGTCCATAGGCCACCAGATAATACATTAGAGCCGCACCGCCCAACTCCTTACCGGCAACCATGGCGACGAGGAGATAGCCGGCATGGGCAATACTTGAGTAGGCAAGCATGCGTTTGATGTTGTGCTGGACAAGAGCGGTGATGTTACCCACCGTCATGGTGAGTGCGGCCACGACCCACAGAATGCCCTGCCAATCCGTATGGACCGCGCCGAAAGTATGCAGGAATATCCGGGCAAAGGCGGCAAAAGCGGCAGCTTTGACACCGACCGCCATAAAAGCGGTAACGGTTGTGGGTGAGCCCTGATACACATCCGGAGTCCAGACGTGGAACGGGACGGCGGCCACCTTAAATCCAAAGCCGACGATTAAGAGACCCATACCAATCAACAGTAAGGGCGAAGAGCCCTGGGCGCCGACGTGTTCGGCAATAGGTCCAAGCTGTACACTGCCCGTCGCTCCATAAATCAGGGCAATGCCATACAGCAGGAACCCACTCGCAAACGCCCCCAGGAGAAAATATTTGAGCGCCGCTTCATGGGAGGTGAGATGTTGCCGCCAGATCCCGGCCAGGACGTACACGGCAATCGACATGGTTTCCAGACCCAAAAAGATCAAAATGAGGTCAGTGGCAGCAGCCATGACCGTCATGCCGACCGTGGCAAAAAGGATAAGGGCGTAATACTCTCCGTGCCGAATCTCTGCGGTTTCGAGATAGGTCAAAGACATCAACACCGTCAAACCCGCGACCAAACAAAAGACGAGATGAAAGAATACGGCATACGCATCGAGGGCAAACATCCCGCTAAACGACACCACATCGTTCTGGCCCCACAACAACCAGGAACACAGCGCCGTGACAACAATACCCGTCAGGCTCAGCCAGCCGAGCAAAGAGCGCTCATCGTCTTTCATCCAGATGTCCCAGAACAGGGCCAGCATGCCAGTCACGGACAGGAGCAGGGTCGGCAGGACCGAGAGCCAATTAATGGCGGGGAGTGTCATGTCCATACTCAACTCGCCCCTTTTAGGTCTATTGGGTCTTTGAGTCTGTTGGGCCTCTTGGACCCTTCGACACGGATCAGGACAGACTCTATCGACTCAACAGACTCTACCGACTTACTATCGGCGGTTTTGTGAATCCGCGCCAGGGTGGCTTCCACCGATTTCTCCATACGGCTGAGAAAGGGTTTGGGATAGAGACCCATCAGCAACATCAGGGCAATCAACGGAACGAAGATAGCCAACTCGCGGCGTGACAGGTCGGTCATCTTGGCGTTCTCCGGCTGCGTCAGCGGTCCGAAAACAACTCGCTGGTACAGACGCAGCATATAAACGGCCCCCAGGACCACACCAGAAACCGCGACCGCCCCGGCCAGCGTGTTCGCCTGAAAGGTCCCCAAGAGGATGAGGAACTCCCCGACAAAGCCGTTCAAACCCGGCAGGCCGATCGAAGACAGCATGGTAATCAGAAAGACCGAGGCAAAGAGTGGTAGCTGTTTCCACAAACCGCCATACTCGCTGATAAGCCGCGTATGGCGGCGTTCATATATTACGCCGACCAGCAGGAAGAGAGTCCCAGTTGAGAGGCCATGGCCCAGCATCTGGTACAGCGCGCCTTCGACCCCCTGTATATTGAACGCGAACAGCCCCAGCATGACAAAGCCGAGGTGGCTGACGGACGAGTAGGCAACCAGCTTTTTCATATCCGGTTGCACCAGGGCCACCAGCGCCCCATACACGATGCCAACCACTGAGAGTGCCATAATCAGCGGCACCGCAGCATGGGCAGCATCGGGGAAGAGCGGCAGGGCAAAGCGCAGAAAGCCATAGGTGCCCATTTTGAGGAGCACGCCGGCCAGGATGACGGACCCCCCAGTCGGGGCTTCGACGTGCGCGTCCGGCAGCCAGGTATGAAAGGGAAAAAGGGGAACCTTAATGGCAAAGGACAAAGCAAACGCGGCGAACAACCACATTTGGGCGTTGATCGGAATCTCAAGGGTATACAGGCGCAGAAGGTCAAAAGTGAGCGTGCCGTGCTGGGTATTATGGAGATAGGCGAGATACAGGATGGCCACCAGCATCAGGAGGCTGCCGACCATGGTGTAGAGCAGGAATTTGAGCGCGGCATAAATCCGCCGTTCGCCACCCCAGACGCCAATAAGGAAGTACATGGGAATAAGCATGACTTCCCAGAAGACATAGAAGAGAAAGACATCAACCGCGACAAAGGTCCCGATCATGCCGGTTTCCAGGATGAGAAAGAAAAAGAGATACTCCCTGACCCGATGTTCCACGCTACTCCAGGTGGACAGAATCACCAGTGGTGAAAGAAAGGTCGTCAGCAGCACAAGAAACAGGCTGATACCATCAACGCCAACATAGTATTCGATCCCAAACTCGCTAATCCAGGCATAACGCTCGACGAATTGGAACTCGGCGATCTCGCTATCAAAGCCGGTGAACAGGCCGAGCGAGATGACGAACGTGAACAGTGAAGCGCCAAAGGCGGTTCGACGCGCCAACTCCACCGCATTCTTGTTGAGGCTCAACAGGAAGAACGCCGTCAGCAGCGGAATGAAAACGATGAGGCTTACCACAGATAATACCCCAGAATAACGATCGCTCCACAGCAGAACGACAGGGCATAGGTCTGGACATTGCCGGTTTGCCAGAAGCGCAGAATCGAGCCATTGGCCTGAATCACCTGGGCCGTGCCGTTAACCAAGCCATCAATAACGACCGTATCCCACACCTTCCACAGCCAGTCCGAAGCGGCCAGCAAAGGCCGAACAATCGCCACTTCGTACAGCTCATCAACATAGTATTTGTTCAGCAACAACTGATGCAGGCCAGCGAACTGCCGGCTGAGGCGGTCGGCCCTTCCTCTACCAGGGACAAAAGGGGGCTCTTGCACATACAGCCGATAGGCCAGCCCAATCCCTCCCAGCCCAAGCAGGGTGGGCAGATATTTCACCAGGAGCGACACATGCGGGTGCTCGTGGCCGTAGAGCGGGCTGAGCAGTTCGGGTACGGTAAAATAGCCACCGATCGAGGACAGGATGGCGAGCACCACCAGGGGCATGGTCATGACTTGGGGCGATTCATGAATATGGTGGGCAACCTCGGGATCAGAACGGTTTTCTCCCCAAAACGTGACAAAGAATAACCGAAACATATAGAAGGCGGTCAAGCCCGCCCCCAAGGTCCCGATCAGCCACAGCACGGGAGAACCGTGCGGACTCCCAAAGGCGTGTTCCAGGATGAGATCCTTGCTGAAAAAACCGGACAGCAATGGAAACCCGGCAATGGCCAGACAGCCGATGGCAAATGTCCCATAGGTGGTCGGCATCTTGCTTTTCAGCCCACCCATCTTGCGGATGTCCTGCTCCTCGCTCATGCCGTGGATGACGCTGCCGGCACCGAGAAAAAGGAGCGCCTTGAAGAAGGCGTGGGTCATGACATGAAACACGCCTGCCGCATACGCGCCCACACCCAGCCCGAGAAACATATAGCCCAGTTGACTGACTGTTGAGTAGGCCAGGACCTTTTTAATATCGGTCTGCACCAGGGCGATCGTGGCGGCAAACAGGGCGGTGACGGCTCCGATCACGGCCACGACGGCTAATGCGGTTTGGGATAGGGAATACAGGAAATGCATCCGCGCGATCAGATAGATGCCGGCCGTCACCATCGTCGCAGCGTGAATGAGCGCGCTCACCGGTGTGGGACCGGCCATGGCGTCCGGCAGCCAGACATAGAGCGGGATTTGGGCAGACTTGCCAGCCGCGCCGACAAAGAAGAGCAGGCAGATTAGCGTCACCGTCGTCACGGGCAACACTGAGGCGTGGGCGGCGATTTCGCTGAACGATAGCGTCCAGACGCCGTGGGCACCCAGGCTCCAAAACAAGAGGAACAGACCCAGGAGAAAGCCTGCATCACCAATCCGGTTGACGATAAATGCCTTTTTTCCGGCACTGGCCTTTTCGTCGTCCGTATACCAAAAGCCAATGAGTAAATAGGAGCACAGGCCAACGCCTTCCCAGCCCACGAAGAGCAGCAGGATATTATCGCCCAGCACCAGCAGCAGCATGGCCGTAGTAAAGAGATTGAGATAGGCAAAATAGCGCACCACATCGTCATCGTGAGCCATATAGCCAACGGAATAGACATGGATGAGAAAGCCGATCCCGGTGACGACCATGATCATGATTCCGGACAAGGGATCGACCCGCAGCGCAATATCAACGTGCAGGGCGCCCGAGTAAATCCAGGGGTAGACACTATCGACCAGAGCGCCGCCGTCCGGCAGTTGGATAAAGGCCGCAAACGCGAAGCAAAACGCCAGGAAGACCATACCCGGCGAAACCCAGTTCACGACCTGTCGGCCATAGCGGGGACCTAAGAAAAGGTTGAACACCACCCCGAGCAGGGGAAAGAGAACAATATAGCGAAGGTACGAGACCGTCTGGACGGCGACTTCAGCCGCGTGCGGATGTTCCATCTCTACAGTACCAATCCCAGTCGATGTAGGGGCAACCCCCTATGGTTGCCCGTGATGTCGAATGAGGACAGGCACAGGGGCCTGCCCCTACAACTCGGTAATTGTGTCATACGCTCATGCTGCGGTCTCTACCAGCGCATCAGATTGAGTTCGTCCGCGTTGACCGTCTCCCGTCCGCGGAAAACAAGCAGGATGATGGCCAGCCCAACCGCGACCTCTGCCGCGGCAACCGACATGACAAAGAACACGATGATCTGTCCGTCCATATTGCCGAAATGCCGGGCCAGGGCCACAAAAGACAGGTTGACGGCATTCAGCATGAGTTCAATCGACATAAAAATGATAATGATATTGCGGCGCAGGAGAACGCCCGTCACGCCGATGGTGAACAGGATGCCGCTCAGAATGAGATGATAACTGGTTGGGACCATCTACTGCCCTCAAAGAGTATTGGGTCTATGGGGTTTGTTGGGTGAGTTGGATCTGTTGGGTCGGACGCAAAGGACTCAACAGACGCAAAGGACTCAACAGACGCATACGTTCACTCTTTCTATCGTTTTGCCAAGACCACTGCCCCAACGACCGCGACCAAGAGAAGGATACCGGTGATTTCAAAGGGCAGCAGATACGTGGTGAAGAGCTGACTGCCCAAGGCTTCGACCGTGCCGAAGTTCTCGGGCAAGCTGCTCTCGGCCTGCTCGGACGAGGAGCGTTGCAGCAGCAGGCCCAGTTCCGCGAGCAAGATGACGCCGCCAATAATGGCCGCTCTGCCCAAGCCGTGTCGCTGTGTCCGCAGGGTGTCGCTCTGCAAATTGAGCAGCATAATCACAAATAAAAAAAGGACCATGATCGCCCCGGCATACACAATGATCTGAAGCGCGGCGACCATATGGGCATTCAGAAACAGAAAATAGACCGCCAGAAGAAAGAGGGTCAGAACCAGAAAGAGGGCGCTATAGACCGGACTAGGATGGGCGATGACCATGACCGCGACCACGACCAACGGAATAGCAAGGGCAAAGAAGGTCACGAAATCCATAACGTCTACTCGAAGAGAAGAATAACCAGCGCGGTCAGCATGACATTGGCCAGTGCCAACGGGAGGAGAATTTTCCAACCGAGGCTGATGAGTTGATCATAGCGGAAGCGGGGCAGGGTCCAACGAATCATGATCTGGAGCCAGCAAAAGAAGAGCACCTTCAGCGTAAAGGATCCGACCTGCAGCAGCGTCACGAGGAGTGAGGGCAGTGCGAGGGTGCCGCCCCACGGGAAATGAAACCCGTCCCGCAGAAGAAACGGCACTTGCCACCCGCCGAAGAAGAGCGTGGTAATCAGCCCGGCAACGATGATGGCTTCGACAAAGTCGCCCAGCATGAACATGGCCTGCTTGGCGCCGGAATACTCGGTGAAATAACCGGATATCAGCTCGGACTCGGCTTCGGGGAGATCAAACGGAATCCGTTTACTCTCGGCTATCCCGGCAGCCAAAAAGATCAGAAAAGCAACCGGCTGATAGACAATGCCCCAGGCCGGAATCCAGCCCCCGATCAGCGCGCCCTGGGCGCGCGCAATCTCCTGTAAGTCCAACGAGCCAAAGGCCAGAACCACGCCGATGAGTGCCAGCCCCAACGGAATCTCGTACGAGATCATTTGGGCGGAGCCACGAATCCCGCCCAGAAGGGCCCAACGGTTATTGGAGGCCCAGCCGCCCAGGACGACGCCGTACACGCTGAGTGAGACCATGGCCAGCACATACAGAATGCCGATATTCAGATTGGCGGCCTGAAGCGTGATTTCCCGTCCGCCAATAATCAGCACGTCACCAAACGGGATGACGATAAAGGTGACCAATAAGGGCACCAAGCCGATGGCCGGCGCAAGCGTGTGCAGCAGCTTGTCCGCCCCCGGAGGTACAAAGTCTTCCTTTGTAAACAGTTTGATGGGGTCGGCCACCAGAGTGTTCACGATGCCAAGGTTAAAGGGAAGTTTTCCAAGCACAGCCGCTCGATTGGCACCAATCCGATCTTGCAGAACCGCGCTGCCTTTGCGCTCTACCCACAGCAGCAGCCCACCCAGATTCAGCACCATCAGCACCATCAGGACGGTTAGGCTCAATGTGATGAGAAAGTCAATCATAGAGTGTCTGACGTTCAGGAGCCTGGTGTGGAAGCGGATTCGGCCTGTTCTGCCAACTCATCAAGCAGGCTGAGCATACTCTCCGGGGTCTGGTTCTCGTGATAGTCGTCGTTGACCTGGATAACGGGAGCGGTCCCGCACGAACCCAGGCATTCAACCTCACTCAGGGAAAATATCTTATCGCCGGTGGTCTGACCGACCTTGACGCCGAGCCGGTCTTCCAGACAGCGGACAATTTTTTCAGCGCCACGTAAGGTGCAGGAAAGGTTCGTGCAGACCTGTACGTGGCATTTCCCCATCGGCTCCTTGTAGAACATGGTGTAAAAGGTCGCGACACCACGTACATAGGCCGGCGACAGGTCGAGCAAATCGGCAACATGCTCCATCGCGTCGGGGCTCAGATAACCGAACTCGGTTTGGGCCAGCCACAGCGTAGGCAGAATGGCGGCCTGCTTGGTCGGATAGCGGGTCAGCACGTCCTCAAACTGTTTGTGCGTTTCCTCTGAAAATTGGACAGCCATGCTCTGCTCTCAGCACTTTTATGAGTCTGTTGAGTCTATTGAGCCCATTGGGTCTTTTGGGTCAAGACTCAATAGACCCAACAGACCCAAAAAACTCTCCAGACCCCGTGTTAGCGGTCACACTCTCCGCCGATCATATTGACCATGCCAAACGTAGTAATAATGTCGGAGATCAGACATCCCCGCAGCATCTCGCCCAGCGCCGCCATACCGAAAAAACAGGGCGGCCGCACCCGGACGCGGTAGGGGCGACCACTGCCATCACTGACCAGATAAAAGCTGAGTTCGCCGTTGGCACCTTCAACGCTCTGAAACGCCTCGCCGGGTGGAATTTTGACGCCCTCTATGACCAGCTTGAAATGGTTCATGAGACCCTCGATATTGCCGTACACCTGTTTTTTTTCGGGCAGCGTAATATTGGGGTCGTCAATCCGAATCGGGCCGCTCGGCAACCCGTTCAGCGCCTGCTCAATAATAGCCATGCTCTGCTTGATTTCTTCAAAACGCACGGAAAAACGGTCGTAATTGTCACCCTGGGTGCCGGTCGGGATGTCAAACTCAAAACGGTCGTAGCCCGAGTAGGGCTGGGCTTTGCGCACATCGTAGGGAACACCGGTTGCGCGTAGCAGCGGACCAGTGAGACTGTACGAAATCGCGTCTTCCGGAGACATGATTCCGACACCGGACATACGGTCAATGAAGATGCGATTCTTGGACAGCAGCTTGTCACAGTCACCCAGGAGACGACGTATATCGGTGAATGCAGTCCGCACGCGCTCGGCAAAGTCCTGCGGCAGATCGTGTGTCACGCCACCGACCCGGGCATAGCTGACCGTCAGGCGAGCACCGGTCACGGCCGTGACCAGATCGTATAAGGTCTCACGCGATTCCATCAGATAGAACCCCACGGAAATCGCACCGGCTTCAGCCGCGGCCATGCCCAGACACGTCAAATGGTCGGTAATCCGTGAAATCTCACTCATGATGACCCGGATATACTGGCAGCGTTCTGGGACCTCGACGTCGAGCAGTTGTTCGGCCGTCAGGGCAAAGGCCACATTATTAATGAGCGGCGAGGAGTAATTCAGTCGGTCGGTGTAGGGGATGCAGTGGTTCCAGGTGCGCTGCTCACACATCTTCTCAAAGCCGCGGTGCAGATAGCCGATCTCGACATCGCAGTTGAGTATTTTTTCCCCGTCAAGGGTGAGGTTGAATTTGATTGTGCCGTGGGTTGCCGGATGGGACGGACCCATCTGCAATTCCATAATTTCAGAGGTAGGGTCGTGCTCAGCAACCTCTTTTTGAGTAGGGAGAAGGGGGGCAGCGGCTTCCGCCATAGGTTGTTACCCTTTATGCCATGGGTTGGTAATGGGATCGCGTTCTTCGACCAAGGGTTGACGTTTGTTGACCGGATAATCTTTGCGGAGCGGGTGGCCGCGGAACTCTTCGTACATCAGAATGCGACGCAGGTCCGGATGATCGGTGAACGTAATCCCGAACATATCCCAGACTTCACGCTCCAGCCAGTTGGCCGACTTCCAGACTGATGCGGCCGATGGTAGCTCGGCACTCTCCTCTGTGAGTCGCACCTTGACCCGCAGGCGATGATTATGTGTCAGTGAATGCAGGTGGTAGACAACCTCGAAGCGCGGCTCTTTCCCGAAAAAATCGACCCCAGTGATATCGAGCAACAGGTTGAAGGCAAAATCTGGCTGCTCCTTGAGCTGGCTCAAAACAGTCAGCAGGTCTCCACGATCAATGACAATCGTATCATTCCCGTGCGAAGAGTGCTGCTCTTGTATCGTACCGGGGAAGGCCATCTCGATATGAGAGAAAATATCCGCTTCAGCCATCTCTGCCTATGGGCCGGCTAGGTCGATTCCAGCCCCCCCTTTTTCACCTCATAGACTAAGCCCACAACCAGAACGAGTACGAAAAGCAACATGGCCATGAAGCCAAACAGACCCAACTGGCGGAAGACGACCGCCCAGGGATAGAGGAAGACCACTTCGACATCAAAGACAATGAAGAGGATAGCGGCAAGATAGAATTTGACAGAAAAGCGTCCCCATGCAGAACCGCTGGGTGGATTGCCGCACTCGAACGGTTCATCCTTGACCGCTGAGTGGGTTTTGACGCCGAGCATCGTGCTCGCAAAGGTCATGACCAAGGCCACGACTCCACCAAGGATCAGCGCAATCAGGACAGGAACGTATTGGTCCATAGAAAGCTCGTGTCAGCTCCGGCAGCTATGAGAGGCGGAGTATGATCGTGTTGTCGTCTGCTCAGTGCCCTCGGCACAAGATACAGAGGCCCGGCACGGTGTCAACAACCCCAAGCACTAACTTTCCTTCTCCCGACACGGGTCTACGACTTCTTCCTGAGGTCCGCTTTTTCGTGTAGGCACGCTCGGTCCGTCAGACTGCGCGGTGTTGCCTCGTCCCTTCCTTGCAGGAGGACTGGGGAGGTGGTAAATCTTCCACACACGCGCCCCTGGGGAAAAGAGGAAACGTGTCCTCCAACAGCGTGGAGATGCTGGACATGTTTCCTCCTTCAGGCATGTTTATGGGAGAGGTGCCAGAGTCAGGCCGATCGGGCACGACTGGAAATCGTGTGTACCTTCGGGTACCGAGGGTTCGAATCCCTCCCTCTCCGTCAGCGGTGATAGCTAGGTCCTGCGCAAGGGAAGCCGGGAAATCCGTCAGGTCCGGAAGGAAGCAGCGGTACCGGAACTCTCCCTGTGCCGCAGGGTAGCCTAGCTATCACCACTGACGACAGTAAAGTGACACCGCAGCATAACACACCGGACAACCCCAAACCCTCGGCGATGCTATGAGCTATCTCGTCCTTGCCCGGAAGTGGCGCCCTCAGACGTTCGATGACGTCATTGGGCAGGAACATGTTACGCGCACCTTGCGGAATGCGATTCGTAGCGAGCGCGTGGCGCACGCCTTCCTGTTTACCGGGCCGCGCGGGGTGGGGAAAACAACCACCGCCCGGCTCTTGGCCAAAGCCTTGAATTGTGAACAGGGACCAACCCCAGACCCCTGTAACACCTGTAGCCAGTGTGAGGAGATCACGAACGGCAGCGCCATTGACGTCCTGGAAATCGACGGTGCCTCGCATACCGGAGTGGACAATGTTCGAGATTTGACCGAAGGCGTGCAGTACCGACCGGCCAAAGGCCGTTTTCGGGTGGTCATTATTGACGAAGTCCATATGCTTTCGAATGCCGCCTTCAACGCCCTCCTGAAAACGCTGGAAGAGCCGCCGGCGCACGTCAAGTTCATTTTTGCGACAACCGAATCTCATAAAATTTTGCAGACTATTCTGTCTCGCTGTCAGCGCTACGACTTCAAGCGGATCGCCCTGCGCGACCTCATACAGCAACTCGAACATCTGACACAAGCAGAAGGCTTTGAATGTGATGAGGCCGGACTGGCCCTGCTTGCGCGGGAGGCCGACGGGAGCTTACGCGATGCCGAGTCCCTCCTCGACCAAGTGGTTGCGTGGAGCAACGGCCGAGTTGATGAGGCGTCGGTCAGAGACGCCCTGGGCGTTGCCGACCGCCAAGCCCTGTTCCGGGTGGTTGAAGCGATCCTGGCCGAAGACCCGGCTCAGGTGCTCCAGCTGACAGGGGATCTGTATCAATACGGGTATGACCCGCGTCGGCTGTGTCACGATCTGCTCCAACATTTCCACGATCTTGTTGTTGCCAAGGTGAGTTCTGACGTGTCTGTTCTGGCCGACCTGCCCGATCACGAGGTTGAGATTGTCCGCAAACAGGCGGCCCTACGCTCACGAGAGGATCTCCAGCGCCTCTTTGCCTCTCTGTTAGAGACGGAAGAAGCCGTGCGGAAGTCGGCTTATACTCAGCTCGTCATCGAGATGGCGCTGGTCAAGCTGGCCAGTCAGCCACCGGTTCTTCCGATTCAGGAAGCGCTGGCCAAACTGGAAGAGTTGCAACGCCAATTCGGAAGCAGCGGTAGCCGTCCAGCCTCGACGAGACAGCAGCGCTTTCGGCCGTCCGCCCCGGCTGGGTCGATTGCGTCTACTGAGTCTATTGAGTCTGTTGGGTCTATTGGGTCTTCGGGTCTCAAGGACTCAAAGGACCCAAAGGACTCAGAGGACTCAACCGACACAAAGCGAGCTTCCCCCCCTGCTCCTCCTGCTGTTCCCGCCTCGACTCCTGTTGCGAGCAGTACCGTAGAGCACTTGGAACAGGGCGAGCAGTGGGATGGTTTTCTGGCCATGGTTCGGAGCAAGAAAATCTCGCTCTTTTTTGCGCTGAAGGCGGGCTATTTGCTCGGCGTGACCCCAACGGCCTTGCAGGTCGGAGTGGACAAGGACCCCTATCTGAAAGAGTTATCACGACAAGAGAATCGGACTATTTTGGAGGAATCCGCCGAGCAGTTTTTTGGACGCAAGCTCAACATTGAGGTGCAAAAGGGAAAACACGGACTAGCCGTAAAACAGTCAATCTCACTACCGGGTGAGGGAACTCGGGTGCCCAAGAGCGCCCAAGACCCGTCAGGCTCGGCAGACCCGCTCGTCAGAACCGCTCTGGATATCCTCGGTGGAGAAATCCAGGAAAGGCGGACGCCGAGAGCGAGCGGGACCGGCTAGACACGGGAGACTGCGCCCCGTCGCAGAGTGGAGGACACAGCATGGCACACAATATGGGAGATATGATGAAGCAGGCCCAGCAGTTGCAGGCCAAACTGGCCCAGATTCAGGAAGACGCTGGGAAAAAGACCGTCGAGGCCTCGGCCGGCGGTAATATGGTCACAGCCACGGTGAACGGCAAGTTGGAACTCGTCGCGCTGCGCATTGACCCAGCCGTGGCCTCAGCTGATGATGTCGAAATGCTGCAAGACCTTATTACTGCCGCAGTGAACGAGGGCATTCGGCAAGCCCAAAACATGATGGCCACTGAAATGGGAAAGGTCACCGGAGGACTCAAGATTCCTGGGCTAAACGCGTGAGCGCATTGACGACGAGGGATGTAAAAGAGTAAACGTATCCAGCATCCACATCTTTATTGGAGAACACGGTTACTCTTTATGACGACGCTGACCCCCGCTCTGGCTCGTCTAGTCCAAGAGTTGGGAAGACTGCCGGGGATTGGAGAGAAAACTGCGACGCGCTTGGCTATGTTCATCCTGGGCGCGGGGCGGGACTATGTCGAAAGCCTGGCCGAGGCCATCTGGGCGGTGAAGACCGAGACCACCCTGTGCCAGGAATGCTTTGGGCTAGCCGAGGGCGACCGGTGCGCCATTTGTAACGATCCGCAGCGGAATACCGAGTCGATCTGCATCGTCGAGGAACCGGCCGACCTGATGGCCGTCGAACGCTCGCATGAATACACGGGCCGCTATCATGTCCTGCACGGCGTGTTGGCCCCGCTTGACGGTATCGGGCCGGATGAACTCAAGATTGCCCCCCTCCTGGACCGGCTACGCTCCGGTACGGTGAAAGAAGTCATTATTGCGACCAACCCAAATGTCGAAGGAGAGGCCACCGCGTTATATTTGGCCAAGATCATTAAGCCGCTGGGTGTCCAGGTGAGTCGGATCGCCCACGGCATTCCGATGGGCGGCGATGTGGAATACACCGACGCGGTCACCCTCGGTCGAGCGATTGAGGGCCGGCGAGAGATGTAATCCCACCTTTACTCTTATTTTTTCCTTTGCTAAAACTGCGCTGGCAATACTGCCTGGCTCTTAAAGAATAAACGTGCCCGGCATCTGTATGCGTATTGGAGGACACGCTTACTCTTTTGATCCTCGGTAGCTCAATCGGCAGAGCAATCGGCTGTTAACCGATGGGTTGTTGGTTCGAGTCCAACCCGAGGAGCCAACTTCTGACCGTCAAATCTGGCGACTTGTCAGTAAACGTAAGACCCCGAGGGCCGATCCCTCGGGGTCTTGTCGTATCTACAGTAGCGATACACCCTCAAGCCGTGCGGCCTTCTGATCGAAGGTGTACAGCGGCTGTGCTCCAGACCGTTCGGCCGCCGCCAGGATCATTAGGTCGGAAAACCCAACGCCACTCGTCCGATATCGGAACGCCGCACGGGCGACATCGTTGGCCTCCTCGATCACCAGACCCTCGGTTGCCACGAGTTCTTCCAATATCGTCGTAATCCGGTCACGGGAAAGGCCATAGGCCCGTTCCAGCACCCAGACGAGTTCAACCATCACCTCACGGCAGATGTAGCCGGGACGTTCTGCCGTAAGCGATTCCAGGAGCGCGCGGGCGGCGTCTGCTTGCTGTACATCGTCGCGGACCAGATAGCGCACGAGGACATTGGTGTCGAGTGCGATCATCCCTCACATGCCCCGTCGGCTACGGCCTGCTCCATTTCCTCCAACGTGACGGCGGAGCCATCATGCCATAGGACACCGAACAGCCGGCTGATGGGACGCACGGGCAGAATACGCACCTCGCCTTCGGTGATGATGTAGCGAACCCGGTCCCCGGCTTGCAGGCCGAGTGACTCCCGAACGGGCTTGGGCAGTGTCGTTTGGCCCTTCTTCGTGACGGAGGATTCAATCATAACTACGCCCCTAATGCCTTTCATTATATTGATTTGCCTTACTTTAATCAATAAAGAAAGGATTATTGGTCATGTGCCATACTTTCATGAACCATCATCAGTTGGTTCCCTTTCCCACTAATCGCTCATAGGCACTTTTCTGGCGCGGGTATAGCCCATCATCTCCCACGTGAGAGCTTTTCACTCGCCCCCCAGACCCCACCACTTGCCGCGTACCCGGCGGTAGTTGACTTCCGGGTCGTAGAGGGTGACCGGCAGGACCAGGGCATGGGCGGTCAGGGTCCCGACCTTCTGGCGGAATTCCATGCTGGCGATTACTTCGTTACGGGTTGCCAGGCGCTGCGCCGTCCCGCGCGATCCGCCGTTCAGACTTCGACGAGCTCGAGAACGATACCGTCCGGATCCCGGAAGCAGCAGAACTTGAAGTCGCCGAAGCCCTGGAAGTGCAGCGTCTGCGGGGGCGAGAGAAACGCCACGCCCTTGTCCTTTAGATCGCCGTAGACCTTGTCGATGTCGCCGACTTTGAGCGCAATGCGCCCGATCCCATTGTTGCTGCACTCGGGGTAAGACCGGCCCGTCATCGCGGGCTCGATCCATTGCTCGACATCGATGAGCAGCGCATCCTCGTCGTCACCGAGGCGTATGAGCGCCCAGCGCATTCGACCGTTCCCTTCGTAGCCAAAACCTCTGGCGAGGATGGGGTCGTCGGTTGTGACCTCGCCGTAGACCACGGAAAAGCCCAGCACGTCGCAGTAAAACGCGAGCGTTCTGTCCAGATCCTCTACCACGATGTTGACGTGAAATATTCGCTGTAGCATGGCCTGCCTCCCCTTTCGTTGATAATGGCCACAGCGCACGCCTACCAGAGCGCCTATCCGCTCACGGACCGGGCGGCGCGAGCCGGCTTGTTGCCTACGTCTGGAGGAGGGATCAGGTGATCTCGACGAGCTGCAGATCAAACGTCAGGTCCTTGCCCGCCAGAGGATGGTTGGCATCGAGCGTGACGGTCGAGTCGGACAGCCCAAGGACGGAGACTGCTATCGATTGGCCGTTTTTCTGGTTGATTTGGAGGCGCTGGCCAACTTTCAGTTCAACGCTCTTCGGAAATTGACTGCGCTGGACCTGAGTGGTCATCTCGTCCCGGTGCGGGCCGTAGGCCTCCGCAGCCGGAACGAGGACTGTTTTTGATTCCTGAGGACGCATCCCAATGACGGCCTGCTCAACCCCGTGGAGCACCTGGCCTTTGCCAATGGTAAATTGCAAGGTCTCACGCTCCACGGAGGAGTCGAAGACTGACCCATCGTCGAGTCTGCCGGTATACTGAACGCGGACGGTATCACCGTCCTTTGCCCTAATCATGGGACTCCTCCTGAGAAGCCAAGCGCCGTTTTCCTCTTTCTACCAATTACGGTCGCCGCCATCCCTCCTCGGGCCTCGTGAGCGTTCTCTTTGCGGGCGGGCTTCGTTGACAGTCAGCGGCCGGCCTTGCATTTCATTGCCGTTCAGGCGCTCTATTGCCGCCTGTGCCTCGTCTTGATTTTCCATTTCGACAAAGCCAAATCCTCGCGATTTTCCAGAGAACCGATCGGTAATGATATTGACCGAGGCCACTGCGCCTGATTCGCTGAAGAGGGCTTCGAGCTCTTCCTGCGTGGTACTGAAGGGAAGATTACCAACAAAGATTTTCATACTATATCCTTTCTGGGGGAGGAAGACCTCCTGAAACGTACAAAGCCCTGAGAACCATATGAGAAGGTCCCCAGGGCTTATGATCGTGCGAACCAGCTCAACTCGACAGGGGAGCAACTGTCTCCGCTCCCTTTCTTCCTGATGGGACTGTATTGCTTTTTCGCGTTGAGCGCAACCGTGCGAATGGCTGCTCATGTCTCACATGAAAATTTCTCCCTCCTCCCGCTCTCCCACTGGAAACGAACGGTGCCGCTTTCTGCGTTATCCCGTCGCGTTACCGCACGGGGAGTGCTTCCATCTCTTCGGCAACTCTTTTACAGTGGAGACATCGTATTCTGATGTCGAGCGGAGGAGCACACACGATGTTTGTTGTCACGAATCGGATTCCCGTTGCAGAAGGGTATGAGGCAGACTTTGAGGATCGGTTTCGGCACCGAGCCCATCTGATCGACCAGTCCCCAGGGTTTATCAAAAACCTGGTGATGCGGCCGGTCCAGCGTCGGTTCAACCACCAGACGGGGGAGTGGGAAGAGAAAGAAGAGCAGGGGTTTTATCTGGTCCAGACCTACTGGCAGAGCGAGCAGGCGTTTTGGGACTGGACAAAAAGCGAGTCCTTCCGTATCGCCCATAGCAACCGCCCGCCCGCGGAAATGTTTGCCGGCGCGAATGTGCTGGAAATCCATGAAGTGGTTCTGAACACGGAAGAAACCGATTAGGCATAACCTGGGCGGAGGAGGCATGGATCAGCAACACGAGCAGATAGCCGAACGCTTTCGGCGCATCATGCCACGCGTTGATTTCTGTTCGCTCCGCATTGTGCGCGAGCGCTCAGAGTCGCTGGCGATCCGTCAGAATGTCTTGCAGCCCGTGTCGAACGGCGATGACTTGGGGGCTATGGTGACGGTCATCCATCAGGGTGGCTGTGGCTATGCCGGAACGAGCGACCTGACTGAGACGGGATTAGATCGCGCGCTCGAACACGCCAGGGGGTGGGCGCAGCGCAGCGCGGAGCGGAGCGTGACGGACTTCTCTCAGGTGGGCTTTGCCCATCCGCAGGGTGAGTATGAGACGCCGGTAGCTATCGCCTGGGACACTGTCTCCCTGGCCGATAAAATCGCGCTGCTCCAGCAGGAGAGCACCCGTCTGCAGAGGGGGCTTGCCCCCCACAAAAAAAAGGACGAGCGGATTGTCGATTGGGAGGCCAGCCTGTGGCATACACGGAGCGACACGCTGTATATCACGAACAGTGATTCCCGTATCCGCCAGCGGGGCTGCTATACCGTCCCGATGCTGAGCGTCACCGCCAACGCCGGGACAGAGACGCACACGCGGACCTTCGGCGGACGCGGCTATTGCCGCCAGGGAGGACTGGAAGTCCTGGACCAGACCGGATTTTATACGGTTGCGCCGCAACTCAGCGCCGAGGCGGTCCAACTCCTGAGTGCGCCCGATTGTCCGGCCGGACGGATGACCGTTCTCCTCGCCCCGGATCAGATGATGCTTCAGATTCATGAGTCGATCGGCCACCCGCTTGAGCTTGATCGCATTCTTGGGGATGAGCGGAACTATGCCGGTACCAGCTTTGTGACGCCAGACATGTTCGGCACCTACCAGTACGGCTCGGATTTGTTGGATATCACCTTTGATCCCTCCCGATCCGAACAGTATGCCAGCTATCAATTCGACGACGACGGGCAGCCCGCCCGGAAAGAATATCTGATCAAGAACGGCCGTCTGCTGCGTGGGCTGGGCGGGGCGGTCTCACAGGCGCGGCTGGGCATGCCCGGCGTTGCCAACGCCCGCGCCACTACGTGGAACAGGCCGACGATTGACCGCATGGCGAATCTGAATCTGGAACCGGGGGCGTCCGATTTTTCGTCCATGGTCGGCGCTATCGAGCGGGGCGTGTATATGAAGACCAACTGTTCTTGGTCCATCGATGATTCACGCAACAAGTTCCAGTTCGGCTGCGAGTGGGGCCAACTGATCGAAGACGGAAGGCTGACAACGGTGGTCAAAAAACCAAACTACCGGGGCGTGTCGGCTACGTTCTGGCGCAATCTGGCCATGGTCGGCAACCTGGACAGCTATGAGGTGCTCGGCACCCCGTTCTGCGGCAAGGGCGAGCCCAATCAGGTCATCCGTGTTGGGCATGCCGCTCCTGCCTGCGTGTTCTCGGACGTTGAGGTCTTTGGGGGCGAGTAAAAAAGAGGCTATTGAGTCCGTTGAGTCTGTTGAGTCTTGGCAGCCCCAAAGGACCCAATGACCCAATGACCCAAAGGACTCAAATGACCCAAAGGACCCACGAAGATGCAGGAGTATTTCTACCATCTTGCCGACTTCATCATCGGCCACCTGACCGGAGAGGAGCACGCGTTGTGTAATTTCGTGGCTGAGGACTCGGACTTCGTCCGCTTCAATCACAGCGCCATCCGCCAGGCGGGAACGGTGGCACAACGTTCCATCGCCATTGAACTCATTGTCGGGCAGCGCCACACAGCTGGGGATATCAACCTGTGCGGCGACTTTACCGTGGACAGTCGGCGTGCCTGCGCCGTGCTGGACAGCTTGCGGGCCCAGCTTCCCTATCTGCCCGAAGACCCACATTTACTGTACGCGACCGAAGTCCAATCGAGCGAACATCACGGCGAAAACCGGCTGCCGGAAGAACGTGGGATGATTGTCGACGCCGTCCTACAAGCCGGACAGGGGCGGGACCTAGTTGGCTTTTACGCGGCTGGCGGCATACACGCGGGATTTGTCAATTCCTTTGGCCAACGCAATTGGTTCTCTACCTATACCTATAGTGCTGACTGGAGTTTCTATCTCAGCGGGGACAAAGCGGTGAAAACGGCGGATGCCGGCTTTGTGTGGAATCCGAACGTCTTTCAACACAAGGTCGATACTGCAGCCCAGCAATTGGCTGCGCTTTCCATGCCGGCCAAGACCATTACACCGGGTCGCTACCGGGTGTATCTCGCGCCCCCGGCCGTGTGTGAAATCATGGAACTGCTGAATTGGGGTGGATTCGGCCTCAAGGAGCAAGAGACAAAACAAACGCCGCTGATCAAGATGACACAGGAGGGAGCGGAACTGCACCCTGCTGTCACGCTTATTGAAAATACGCGAGACGGAGTCGCTCCGAACTTCCAGGAAGACGGCTTTCAGAAACCGGATCAGGTCCCCCTCATCACCCACGGTCGCCGGGGAGACTGTCTGGTGTCGCCCCGATCTGCCAAGGAATATGGCGTGGCAACCAATGGGGCATCGAGTTGGGAGGCGGCTGAATCCATTGAGATGGCCGCAGGGGAGTTGACGCAGGATACGCTGCTGACGCAACTGGACACAGGCCTCTATATCAACAATTTATGGTATCTGAACTATTCGGACCGGGCGGCCTGCCGCATGACCGGCATGACTCGGTTTGCCACCTTCTGGGTGGAAAACGGTGAGATTCAAGCGCCGCTCAATGTGATGCGGTTTGACGAATCGCTCTACCGCATGCTGGGGACGAACCTGATTGGCATCACCGCCGAGCGTGACTATCTGCTCGATCCCAACACCTATCATGCCCGCTCAACAGGCAGCAGCCGACTGCCGGGACTCTTGATTGAAGACTTCACTCTGACCTTGTAGGGAGAGGAGCGGGCAGGAAGCCCGGCTTCTCTCAAGACAAGTGAGTGAAAGGAGAAAAGATGAACCGTCGCCGCGCTGTCTTCAAACTCTTTCTCGTTTTCTCCCTGCTGGGAGTATGGGCGACCAGCACTCCGCCCGCTACGGCCCAAGCCGAGACCCTCACCGGCTGGTTCAGCTTCAGCGTGGCCGATTACCCCTCCGAATCCGGCCTCACCTCTGAGATTACCTATATCCTGACCGAGGACTCAGGTGAACGGTATGAACTGCTGGTTGATATCGACCTCATGCGACCGCTGGACGGCCCGGTGGCCTTGAACCGCAAGCGGGTGACAGTCGAAGGAGAGTGGGAGCCCGACCCAGTCCGATTTCGCGTCCGCTCCATCGAGTTGACTGCGTCCCCGTCAACCGCCGCGCAGAGGAGGCCCTTCGCCGCCGATGTGTCTCCAGATGAGCCGCCCCCGCCGAGGTCAGTGCTCCCAACCGCAGGGAGAGAGACCCACGTGCGTAGCTCGCAGGCATGGGTGACGATCTTATGCCGGTTTGCCGATGCCACCGATGTCACCCCCTATCCCGTCAGCTTTTATGAAGGGATGATGGGAGCGTCCTATCCCGGTCTGGCGCATTATTGGCGAGAAGTTTCTGATGGACACCTCCCCAACCTGAATGGCAGCGTCGTGGTCGGCTGGTATAACCTACCTCACCCACAATCGTATTATGCTACTTCTCAACCTGCTCCTAGAGTGGAGGACGGAAGATTGTATGATTATGATTTTGAGAAAACAGCAGCAGATTGTGCCGCGGCGGCAGATGAGGACGTCTTTTTCCCCGACTTTGATGGGTTTCACGTCGTTTTGAACCAGGATTTTGATCCCCCCATCAGTAATCTGGCTAGGGGTGGCGGTCAATTCATGACGTTGGATGGGCAAAGGAGATTCTGGAGTGTCACGTGGATGCCTCCAGAATTTCAACCTCATCAACATGTCTGGGCACACGAGATGGGCCATGGCTTTGGCTTGCTGCATTCCTCCGGTCCGTATGATGAGACCTATGATTCTCATTGGGATGTCATGAGTGGGTGGCCACCGACATTGTTCTCTCATCCTGAGTACGGCGATGTAGCATTGCATACCATTGCCTACCACAAGGACTTTCTGGGCTGGATTCCCCCAGACCGGAAGTATGTGGCCACACCCAACAGCACTCGTACGATTACCCTTGAACGGCTGGCCCAACCCGGTGCTGAGGGCTATCTGATGGCCCAGATTCCCATTGGCGAGTCGCCGACCGACTTCTACACCGTCGAGGCACGACTGTTTGCCGGCTATGACGACGAGGTTCCGGACGAAGCGATTGTCATCCATAAAGTCGACACCACCCGGGGAGATCGACTGTCCCAGGTAGTGGATGTGGACAGAAACGGCGAGCCGGGATGAGGCTGGGGACTCAGCCGCTCAGGAATGACTACCCCCGAAGGGCTGCTCCAGCCCTTGGTCAGCCTCCCCTGAGCACGGACGCCAACCGCAACGACTAATGATACAGACGAGGCCGGAGAGCAGGAGACCTTACACTCACCATGCAAGAAGCGAACAACCACATGATACCTGAGGAAAAGCGCCTTGCCCTGCGCCGTCTGTCCGGTTGGGTGTGCTGTATCATTGGGCTGCTGTGGATGGCGGATATAGGCTACGGCCACGACATAGTCGGCCAGCAAGAAGCCGAGCTCCCTGCCGGGCCAACGGCACGGCTGCCGCTGATTACTGTCACTGAACGCCGGCCGATCAGCGCGGCCACCGAAACTCGGGTGCGCGAAAAAGACTTTGCTGTCCGGCCGCATAACACGGCCTGGGAAATGCTGAATAACCTGCCCGGATTTGTGGCAGGCCAGCACGCCGGGGGCGGCAAAGCCATGCAATACTTCTTGCGCGGGTTTGATAATGACCATGGTACTGACGTGGCCATCAGTGTTGACGGCATCCCCGTCAATATGGTCAGTCACGCCCACGGTCAGGGCTATGCGGATCTCAATTTTTTGATCCCCGAGGTGGTCGAGTCCATTGATTATCGCAAAGGCCCCTATTTTGTGGACGCCGGGAATTTTGCCAACTCGGGTGCGGTCAACTTTGTGACCAAAGAAGATACCGTCGAAAACTCGCTCCGCGCCGTGGGTGGGAGTTTCAACACCATGCGCTATGTCGGCATCCTGTCGCCGCGCCTCGGTCCGGTGCAGAGCCTGATCGCCAACGAAGTCTATTTCACCGATGGGCCGTTCAAACACGGTGAGAATTTCGTCAAATATAATTTCTTCGGTAAGTTTAGCCTCAAGCCGAGCCCAACCTCGAAGCTGAGTCTGTGGACCTCACTGTATACCGGAGATTGGGACGCCTCGGGCCAGATTCCACTCCGAGAGGTCAGGAGCGGACGGCTGGACCGATTCGGTTCGCTCGACTCGACCGAGGGCGGGCGCTCAGACCGGGAAAACGTAAATCTCATCTATACGGCAACCCCAAACTCGGAGGAAAGCTGGTTTGTGCAACTCTACTTCAGCCGTTACCGGCTGCGCATGTTCTCAAACTTCACCTTTTTCAGCGGTGACCCGGTACGGGGCGACGGTATTGAACAGCTCGATAGCCGCGTGCTGTTTGGTGGCCGGGCGCATTATCATCGGTTGTGGACGCTTGGCAATCTGCCGCTTGAGAGCACCGTCGGTTTTGAGACGCGCAACGATAACGCCGACGTCGGCTTGTTTCGGCAGCAGCGGCGACAACGGTTTTTCACCACCCAGAAAGCCGAGGTCTGGGAGAATGCCTTCAGCGGCTACACCCAGCACGAGCTGTTTATACGTGAGTGGCTGCGGCTCATCGTCGGCCTGCGCGGTGACGTGTTTGTCTTTGATGTTGATGATCGGTCCCCGCACGAGGTGACGGACACTCCGCGACTCCAAGGCAATACGACCGACGGCATTGTCAGCCCAAAGGCCAGTCTGATTCTCTCGCCCTTCACCAACCCGGCGAGCCTCTGGCACCAGACCGACCTCTTTCTCAATTTTGGGATGGGCTATCATTCCAACGATGCCCGGGACGCGGTCCAGCCAGGAGGCAGCGGGCTGGCGCGCTCGACCGGCACGGAAATCGGGGCGCGCACCAGGCTGTATAACCGGGTCGAGTTGGCCTCCTCGCTATGGTGGCTCGACCTGGGCAGCGAATTGGTCTTTGTGGGCGATGAGGGCACGACCGAACAGCGTGGTCCCACGCGCCGCTGGGGCGTGGATATTGAGCTCCGGGTCGAAGTATTGCCCTGGCTGCTGCTTGACTACGACCTGACATATGCCGACCCCCGCTTTCGCGTTACGGGCGAGGCTATTCCCTTGGCTCCGACTTTGCTGATGAACGGGGGGCTGACAGCCTACCCGATTGAGAATTTCTCTGCCGCCTTGCGGGTGCGCTTTCTGGACGATCGAGCCGCCAATGAAGACCGGAGTGTGGTTGCGCGGGGCTATACCCTGATCGATCTGTTGGTGCGCTACCGGTGGCGCAATATTGAGGTGTCCTTTGATGTACTCAACCTCGCCGATACCGACTGGCGAGAGACACAGTTTGCCACAGACTCCTGTCTTCGGCGCGAAGTCGGTAGAGACAACCAGTGTCCTCGGAGCGGCGGCGGGCCGGGAATCGCCGATACGAATATGGTGTCCGGCTATGGCATCAAGGTCCGCAGCGGGCTGACGGTGTTTTTCTAGAGCGTTTCACGATAGGCTGTAGCCCTGCATCTGCATACGCTCCATACCAGTGCAGGAAGGTAAAGTTAGACAAAAATCTCTCTGCGTGACTTCACTCGTTATCAAACAGCTTAGCTTGACCTCTCCAGTTGGGCTTCTGGATACCTAAGGAACTATCTGGAACTTGACCGTCCAACTTCAGCAGGTCCGGATCATATGTTTCGAGCAAGTCACATTGAAGATCAAGGGCGGCTGCAAGATGGAGTGCGTCCCGTGGATGCAAACCATAGTCCCAACAGAGATTCTGCGCTAGGTTGGAAATGTCTCGGTCAATGATTCGCCACTTAATATAATCATTCTCAAAAAACGACTGAATCTGGCCTCGCGTTTCGACCGGTATCGGCTTGGGAGAACTTCTTGGCCGTATGACTTCGACCTGAACGATCGGCGATACATATATACGGGTTTTTTCTTCCTTTGCCTCATTGAGAATATTCTCGCAATCCTCGACGCCCTCTTCATTATTGAGAAGAGTTAAAAAGCATGAGGCATCCCAATAACGCCGAACAATCCCACCAACCGGCATTATCCCTTCCTTACGTATTGGGACCACTCATTTATATCGACCTTGTTCTCGGAGAACAGCCCACGAATATCCTTGGCTTGCGGGAGTTCCCTGTCTCCCAGTGGGCGGAAGGATTCGACTTTAACTGAGGTAGGTTCACCGCGAATATTGAACCTCACTTCGCCTTTGACCGACAGACGCTCCTCTAAGTGGGTGAGTAGCTGATTGAGAGTATCACGGTCACAGATACATCGAACGCGGCGAGCGGCGATAACATCATAGACAGCAAACTCCGGCCCTCCGTGTATAGTAAGAGTTTCGAGTACCCCTTCCACAGAGCCAGTCGCAACCGAGCTCGTTCCAATCAGTTGATCAACGTGAGCAGCTATACGTTGCGTTATTCGTACTCGTTGTGGGGTTGTACTCTCTGTTTTTCCAAATACAGCTATGCGCTCGACTTTTCCGTTAATTATTCGAACTAACTCTTTCGCCTTTTTTAAGGCTTCGTCAGTGAAGTGCTCAGGACGCCTTGCTTCTTGTTCTATGAGTTCGAGGCCAGAGAGAGCAGAGGAGATGATCATATCTCCATAATCTATGCCGTCTTCCTGTTTGAGAGTCGGTTCGACCGCCAGATTGGCACTGCCAACGCCCAAATCTACAATGCTCCAATCAAGGTTCTGCGAGCCAGATACCTCGACATCCAGCTCAGACAATAGATCAGATAGTTTCTGCGCAGCATTGATAAATGTCCCTAAAGGAATATCTTCCCCTACGAGGCTAAATCCAATGCTTCGAGTGTCCATGTCTTCGCCCTTTTTTCGCTTCTTACGCTACCACTCCCTGGCGACAAATTCCACTCTATTTATTATGATTTATTATGATCTGCTCCACCTACTCACGGGGCTGAAGGGCTGAGGAGACTACTGAAACGGGGCGTCGTTGTCCACCCCTAATAAATGTTTCCCAACCAGTTCCGAGACCCGGTCGGGATGGGCGTTGATATGCAGCGGCATGGCCTGAAAGTCGCGATAGCGGCGTTCAAAAGAACCGTCTTCGCGCAAGCCGTTACCACCCTGGACGCGCAGGAGCAGGCGCATGGCTTCGTCACACAGCCGAATCGCCGTCATGCTATAGCCAAGCTGGCGCAGATAGTCCGCCTCCGTGGGGATAATACCCGCCTCGATCCGCGCATCTGTTTCCGCACAGCCCGTCAGGACGGCCGCGCGGGCCGAGCTGATGGCAGCTCCGGCCTGGCCGATGTTGAGCTGGACCGCCGGCCGTTCGGCGACTTTCACCCCAAAAATGGCCACCCGGCCGCTCAGCCCCTGGCAGACTTCCGCCAACGCAGCCGAGGCGACCCCGACCGCCTGCGCGCCGAGCCAGAGATCGGACACCGCAACCCAGTCCTCACGATAGCGGTGCGCGACCATAGGGTGATCCGGATCTCGAAATTGGACCCGAAAGTCTAGGGGAAAAGACCGGATCAGCGCAGCCGGAACAGTCACGGCCTCATAATTGACGTGATCGGTGGCCGAGGCGCGCAGGCTCATCGAGAGCCAAGTCGGGTCAACGGACACGCCCTGAGCATCGGTCCGGACAACGGTAAAACGCAGAGCCGGTTTTTCGTCAGGCTGTTGAGTCTCGCGATCAAGCGCAAACAGACAGGCGGTCCAATCCCCGTAACGAGAACCCGAGGCGAAACTGGCCCGGCCGTTGAGGATCAGGTCTTCCCCTTCAATTTTGCCGTGGACGCTGGTGCCCGCTCCTGCGGGAAAACTGACCCATTCCCGCTGCGCGACCATCTGCCGCAGAACCTCGTTGCCACCCGGACCGAGTTGACCGCAGATAAAGTGAAACACACACAAGTGATTCCACAGACACCAGGCGGTTGAAGCACAGGCTCCGGCCACGGCTTCCAACTCCTGGGCGATGGCCCCGATACTGGCCTCGATCCCGCCGATATTGCGCGTAGCCGAGGCTCGAATGAGGTCGGTGTTTTTGATGGCGGTGATTACGTCCGGATCGACGCTGCGCGTCCGGTCGGCGTGGGCGGCCTGCTCGGCAATGACGGGCAGAATAGGCGTGCATAGCAAATCGCTATCAGTGTTCAGAAAGGTCAGGACAGGTTGCATGAGTCACTCCCAGTGGCGGCGTTAGGGGGTGTGCTCCAGAGCCCATAGAATCAGGTCGGCAGTCCCCTCGTCTCCCCAGCGACTGGAATCGAGCAGCAGGGTATAGTGGCTCGGGTCACGCCAGTCGCCGTGGTAGAAGGTGTGGACATAATCTGCCCGCAGTTTGTCCATGCCCGCAATCCGCTGCCGGGCGTGGTCCCGACCCAATCCTTCGGCCTGGACTACGCGCTCAATCCGCGCTTCGAGCGGCGCGTGCAGGAACACGTGCAGGGACTTGGGATGGTGCTCAAGAATACGATTCCCGCCACGGCCCACCAGAATGGC
Source organism: uncultured Binatia bacterium (SeqCode) (assembly GCA_965243855.1). Taxonomy (GTDB): domain Bacteria; phylum Desulfobacterota; class Binatia; order Bin18; family Bin18; genus Bin18. The sequence goes on from CBDEWE010000003.1 coordinate 3,729,631, forward strand.
ATTCCCCTTTTGAGCCACCTCCTCAACGATGGTTTTGGTCATGCGGACGAGCTGGGCATCGTTGAGCCACAGCGGCGGCGGAATATCATAGGCGGACTCAAAGCCGCCCAGGCCGAACAGGCCGACCATACGCTCAATAAAGGAGTCTACCCGCTCGTCTTTTGCGTCAATATAGTCTTCCGCGACCTGATACTGCGAGGCGATCTGCCGCACGATCTCCTTTTCCCAGACCGTCCAGCTCAAACGCCGGCCCAGCTCACGAGCAATCAGACTGCCACCGCTGCCGTAGAGATGAGATAGAGTCAGGATGGACTTTCCCATGATCGCCTCCCTATTGACTCACGATGAGTGAGCGCATTCTAGGAACCCGGACGTTCCTTTGTCAATTCTCTCCACAGAGTACACCTCCCCTCTGGACAGATATGCAGTTGCTGGCCACGTTTACTCTGTATCCCCCTAGCGCTGGGACACAAACAGAAAAGCACGGCCAACGGCCGGCTTATCCCGGATGTGTTGACCTGGCGCCCCGAAAACAAACTCTGGGATGTGGTCGGCGTTAATATCGCCGGGCGAGGCCAGCGCATAGCCGAACATCGAACCCTGGTGCGGGTAGGGGTTGTCAAAGGTAATCAAATGGCGGCCGTCGCGACCGTTATAGAGAAAAACTTCTCCCTGGACGTAAAACTCATCGACCCTTTGAAATGGGGCGCCGACCAGGATTTCGGGGATATCATCCGTGTTCACGTCCGGTATGGCAGACATGATCCAGCCAAACCCGGCCGAGGGGCGTGGGGCCGGGTCGTGGAAAGTCAGTAGGAGGGTCCCGTCGGTCCCACTAAAGGCAAAGGCCGCCCCTTGGGCGGCGACTGCCCCGACATCCTGATAGGGCGCGCCAATAAGCAGGTCCGGGACGCTATCCTCATTCAGATCTCCGGCCGATGTGACATGCCAGCCGAACGACGCGCCGGCCTGCGGCTGGGGGTGATCGATGGGGTACAGCAGGCTGCCATCCGCGCCGCTATACACATAGGCCCGCCCCTGCGTGCTCCGACCCTCGACAGTGGAGTAGGGCGCACCGACAGCGATATCCGGTATGCCATCGTGGTTCAGGTCGCCCGTCGAGTTGACCGTCCAGCCAAAACCTTCGGCGCCAGAATCGGGTGGAGGAGCGAGGGTGTGGAGGCCAGTGCCATCGCGGCCACTGAAGACAAACGCCCGGCCTTCGTGGTCCTGGCTATGCGCGCCCACAATGAACTCGGGAATCCCATCTGTGTTCAGATCCCCGGCAGAGGCGACGGACCAGCCAAACCCCGCGCCCGCGCTTTGCTGGGGCGCTTCGAGGGAGCGGAGGAGCTGCCCGTCGTGGCCACTAAAGACAAAGGCCTGTCCACTGCCCACGCGTTTACTCACATTGTATTCGCTGCCGTCCTCGGCGGTCCAGCCAAAAACCAGCGTCTCCGCGCTACCGGCTTCGCCCTGACCGAAAGCGCCAATAATACAATCTGGTACGCCGTCCTGATTCACGTCGCCAGCCGCGGCAACGGAAAATCCGAATGCGGCATCTGCCTGAGGATGCGGGTCGTCCAGTTCCAGTAAGAGATCGCCGGTCTGACCGTCGAAAATAAAGGCCCGGCCCTGATGGTTATTCTCGTCCCAGGTCTGCTCGTACGCGCCGACGATATAGTCGGGGATGGCGTCGCCATTCACATCGCCCAGCGTCGATAAGGCGGAAGAGAAACCGGAAAAGAGCAGTCGATTTGGAGTGTCCAAGGTACGGATTTCCGGCCCCGCCCAGGTCGGGCCGCAGAGGAAGAGCAAGACACTCAGCCACACAAACGGAGCATGCCACATAGTGATTGTCCTTGGGGTGGATTGTCATTCCAGATAGGGAAGAGCCCGTCGGTCATATCCTAGCCCTGACAGGCTGTCAAACCGTCTTTCTCTTGCCGCTCGCCAGCACATAAACTTCGGCCGAGCCCTTGCGCGTCGCTTCCGGACGGGAGGTTTTGACCGCCTGAAAAGCAGAACGTAACGTCGTGACAAAAGGCTGATATTCTGCGCTCATAAAGGTTTTGAGGAATAAGGTGCCGCCTGGCTTCAACAGGGAGCCGCAGCAGCTCAGAGCGGTCTGGCATAAGGCGGAGACGCGGGCGTCATCGGCCTCACGCACCCCACTCAGCTTGGGCGCCATGTCCGAGAGGATGACATCGGCCGGGCGATCCAGGGCGGCGAGGAGAGCTTGCTGCTGCTCCGGGTCGGTGGCATCACCTTGCACCAGGGTAACGTTGGCCAGCGGAAGGGGCTCCAGCTTGACCAGATCGATGCCCAGCACCCGCCCGGACGACCCGACCTCCTTGGCCGCGACCTGGACCCAGCCGCCCGGCCACGCGCCGAGATCAATGACCCAGTTCCCCGAGCGCAAAAAGCGCCAGGTACGGTTGAGTTCCAGGAGTTTATACGCCGCGCGGGAGCGATAGCCCTCCCGCTTGGCTTTTTTATAGAAGGCGTCCTTGCGTTTGTAAGCCACGAATAATTTTCCTGGGATCGCGGCATCCTGCCCGCTTAGGGGTCGGCTATTTAGGCGCCATACGAATGGCGCCGTCGAGCCGAATGGTTTCACCATTTAACATCGAGTTCTCTATGATCTGGCAGGCCAGAGCCGCGTATTCCGCTGGACGGCCCAGACGTTGCGGAAAGGGCACGCTGGCCCCGAGCGCCTGCCGGGCCGGCTCGGGCAGCCCCATCAGCATCGGCGTCTCAAAAATACCCGGCGCGATGGTACAGCAGCGTATCCCGGTGCGGGACAGGTCGCGAGCAATCGGCAGTGTCATACCGACAACACCGCCCTTTGACGCCGAATAGGCCGCCTGCCCGATCTGCCCGTCAAAGGCCGCAACCGAGGCCGTATTGATGATAACGCCCCGCTCGCCGTCGTCGCTCGGCGTGTTTTTCGCCATGTGCGAGGCAACGAAGCGAATCACGTTAAACGTGCCGATGAGATTGACCTCAATGGTTTTGCGGAACGGTCCGAGGTTGAGCGGCTCGTTGCCTTTGCCCAAGGTCCGGCCCGCGGTGGCAATGCCGGCGCAATTGACCGCAATATGGATAGCACCAAAGCGGTCGGCCGCCTGGGTGAGGGCTGCCGCCAATTGATCGTCATTTGTCACATCCGCTTCGAGAAACGCGGCATTTCCCCCGAGTTCTTCGGCAATGGCGCCGCCGTTCGATTTGCTCAGGTCCAGCATCGCCACGCTGGCCCCTCGGGCCGCCAGCGTCCGTGCCGTTGCCTCGCCCAGGCCGGAACCGCCACCGGTGACGACCGCCACACTCTTCTGAATATCCATATGTGTCCTCCATCCTGAAAAGAGTAGACGTGTCCAGCAGCTCGTGTCTATGAGAGGACACGCTTACTCTTTTACGCGCTGTGGTCCCGGCTGGCTCAGGTCTGCCAGGGCCGGATGTAGCGTTGATATACTTTTGGCAGTTCCGTGGGAAGGGATGTCACGTCTTCGAGGACCATATAACGTGATGGCGCGCACATGTCTCGCAGATAATCATGCCCAGCCTTATCGATGGTCAGACAGAAGGTCAGCACGCCAGCCTGGTCGGCCTCCCGCAGCGCCATCATGGTGTCCTGAATGCCGTAGGTGGCTGAGCGCCGGTCAGTGCCATAGTCCATATCCTGGGGAAAGCCGTCGCTGAGCAGGACCAGGAGCTTGACCCGACAGGCGATATCTTTGAGCTTTTCCAGGGAGTGACGAATGGCCGGGCCCATCCGGGTCGAACGCTTGGGTTCAATCGCACCGATCCGACCCTTAATGGTCGGAGAGAGAGATTCGGAGAAGGATTTGACGTGATAGAACTCGACATTGTCGCGGCCCTGGCCAGAAAAACCGTAGACCGCGTAGGCATCGCCGATCTCTTCCAACGCTTCCGCCATCAAAACCAGGGCTTCTTTAGTGATATCAATAATGCGACGTGGCTTGGGCTGCGGCGCCGCGGGTTTTTTCTTCCACGCGGCCAGCCAATCATCCGGGTCGTCCTGACTATATGTGGGTGGCAGCGGCACCACGGGTTCGTCTGTTGAAGCGCTCATATCCAGCAGAAACAAGGCGGCAACATCCCGCTCGGTCTGGCGTTTGGTGGTGTAGACCTTGGGCGATGGCGCGAGCCGCGCCCGGCGGTCGCTGACGGCGGTCACCACCGCGTTCAGATCAAACTCCTCGCCGTCCTCAAGTCCGCGTACGAGTCGATACTGCTCGGGTCGGATGCGTTGAAACTCGGCCTTGATGGCCGGGGTGAGGGAGACATAGTCGCCTAACGTCTTGGCGAAAAACTCGCCCGCGTCGCCGCTGAGCATAATTTCACGCAGCCGACACCAGCGCGCGCGATAATCGGCAATATGATAATCCCACTCGTCATAGAAAAAGGTCAGGGCTTCCTGTCGCTCCCTCCGGCGCCTGGTACTCATTACCGTGCCATTCTCGGGCAGGAGCGTGTCCGAGTCGGAGTGGGCAGGCAGCTTGCCGTCCAGGTCCGTAATATATAAGTCCTGCGGGCTCAGGCTGTCCGGCTTGCCTTGGCGGATGTTGAGCTCTATTCCGGCCTCAAGCAAGGCTTTGAGCTCTTCCGGGGACAGCGGCGCTCCGCCGCTGTCGTCATCTTCCTCGGGCTCCAGGGCTAACTGAGGCAGCTCCGGCATCTCTTCTGTAGGCGGTGGACTGTCATCGGTCATGTCCGGGTCGATGAGCGCATCGCCGGTCATTTTTTCAAACAGGACGGCCTCAAACGATGCCGGGTCCTGCTCTTGAGACTGCACCATCACCAGAGAAGACAGAATGTGCTGATACGTGTCGGCCGCCCACCGGGCCGAATCATATACCGTGTGAGACGGCTGTGAGGGGAGCGGCAGCGTAGCAAAGAGGGCTCGCAAGGTTTCGGGCAGGAGCGAGGGTAGGGATACGGCGTTCAACCAGTCGAGGTCCAACCGCAACCCGCGGTAGGACTGACCGATCCGGTGGGTCACGCGCCGCGTTTCCACGAGCAGAAAAAGGGCTTCGACCACATGAGGGTGGGGGAAACAGACAAAGAAAGCGCCCAGGCCGCCGGTGGGCGGTACTGAGTCCTTGGGGTCTTGGGATTGCCGTGACTCAACTGATCCAATCGACTCAACTGACTCAATCGACCCTCCGAGTTGACGGACCTCCGCGGAGAGCTGTGGCCACAGACGTTCCAGACGAAAGTCGTAGGTGCCAAACTCACGCCGGCCGGCCTGGACCATAGCCAGAGCGCGAAAGAGTCTGAAATTCTCTTCGTACGTCGGAAAAAGGTCGATCCGGGCCGGTAATGGAATGGCGTCTCCGGGAAGGGGAAACTCTTCGAGCGCCGGCGGATAAGAGAAGAATTCCTGGCGCTCGATACCGGCTGCCCAGCCGGACAACATCTGGATATACTTGCGCAGCACTTCCTGGACTTCATCCAGATCGACCCCGGTGTCATCGTGGCGGAGGACGCGCAGGCTGGTCCGCGATTCCAGTCCAAAAAAGGCCACCCCCGCTTCCGGGCGGGCGCGTCCGATGGTCCGTCCCACGGCGATCCATTCCAGCAGCCGCTGCTCGCCGGCTTCCTCGAAGGCTCGGGGTAAGGTCCGGATGGCGAGAGGGATGCCAGGCGCGAAGTCCTGGGCCAGGGCGATTAATGCCTCGCGCAGGGCGGGCCGCTGCTCGCTCTCAATCGCGTTGAGGCAGGGGGCCATGAGCGGAAAGAGCGAGAGCAGGGCCTCGGGGTCGGATCGAATCACCGGCAACAGGATAGTCAGCAGAAAGGTTCGAAGGGAAGACGGCAACCCGGCCAGCACGGCCGGGAGCTGAGCAAAGACGGCTGCTGCCGCGGTGGGCGAATGGTTGGCCGTAGCCTGGCAGTCCACTAATAACTGGAGACGAATCTTTTCGGTCAGCTCGGCAAAGCCTTCGGGTAGCGCCGTGTAGAATGTCCACGGGCCGGAATCCTGGACGAGCACGCCTAATACGGCCCACGCCCGCATCTCTTCCGGGCTCAGAACGGACAGGGCGGTCGAGGCTGCGGAAAAATAGGAGAGCGCCAGAAACTCGCCTTTCCAGCCTTTTTGCCTGAGCAGCGCACTCCCGTGCTTTGCCCAAGCGTGCAGGCGGTCTTTGAGCGGAGCCGGCAGGATCGGCAGCAACGGAGCCGAGGTCTGCAAGAATTGAGCGCCCAGGCGGCGCGAAATCTGAAGGACTTCACGACCGATAGCGGCCCACGCCTCGACCTGATCCCAGCCGAGCCGGGCAAGCACGTCGGGGGGGATGGAAAAATATGCCGCGGCCCCTTCACGCGAGGTCGGCTCGTCCCGAACAAATCGTTCGCCAACCTGCACCCACTGCGCAAACCGATCCTCCCCAAACGTGTGCCAGGCAGCCGGTGCGTTACGGCAGAACGCCTGGGCCAGGGTGAGCGAACTGTCCGCCAGCCGATCACCTGCCGCCAGCAGGGTCTCCCGTGCCGGGGACGGCAGGGCATCGAGTTCGGCCAACAGGGCTTGGCCTCGTTCATCACCGAGCAAATGACGGCTATCAAACCACAGATTTCGAACGGAGGACATGAATGAGGAGGGGGATGGGGGTTAGGGATGGGGGTTCAGGGCCAATCCCCAATCGCCAACTCCTAACCCCCAAATTCTACACATAGGTCAGCCAATCCTTATACTTTGGATTGGTGCCTTTAATGACGGTATCGAAGCGGGCCTTGAGCTCTCTTGTGATCGCTCCGGGCGTTCCCCCACGGATCACACGGTCATCGAGCTCGCGAATCGGTGTCACCTCTGCGGCTGTACCGGTAAAAAAGACCTCGTCGGCAAGATAGACCTCGTCCCGGGTGATCCGATCCTCCTCCAGCGGGACGTCCATATCTCGCAGCAGGGTGATAGCGGTATCGCGGGTAATACCGGGCAGGAGCGAAGACGAGAGCGGCGGCGTTTTGATCTTGCCCCGCCGGACGACAAAGATGTTTTCTCCCGGCCCTTCAGCCACGTAGCCGTCGGTATCGAGCAGCAGGGCTTCGTCATAGCCGAGGGACCAGACCTCTTGGCCGGCAAGAATGGAATTCAGGTAGGTGCCGACGGCCTTGGCCTTGGTCATCAGGGTGTTGACATGAAAGCGTTGAAACGACGACGTCTTGACCCGAATGCCCTTGAGCAGCCCTTCCTCGCCCAGATAGGCCCCCCAAGCCCAGGCCGCAATGGAAACGCGAATCGGGTTGGTCCTGGCGTGCAGGCCCCTGTCCCCCTCGCCCACAAAGACCAGAGGACGGATATAGCATTCCTTGAGTGCATTGGCCCGAACCGTTTCCAGGCAGGCCTGAATAATATCATCTTGGGAAAAGGGGATGGTGAGCCCGAGTATGTGGGCCGAGTCGAACAGCCGCTCGATATGTTCGGGTAAGCGGAAAACGCCGGACCGACCGTCTTCACCCGCATAGCAGCGAATGCCTTCGAATACACCCACACCGTAGTGGAGTGTATGGGTGAGGACATGGACTTTTGCCTCGTCCCAGGGAACGAGTTCACCGTCCATCCAGATTTTGCCGTTTTCCACAGAAGCCTCCTCGCAAAAAGAAGTTTTTTGCAAATCAGAAGCCCTGGGGAAAGTCAACGGGTGGGCATGTGTCCGAGTCGCCTAAAAAGGCAGTTCGGCGAGCATGAACTCTTCCCGATCAAGGACAATAGCAGTCGCGGTGGTACCCTTGCTGAGAAGGGCCATCTCGGGCGGCCCGATCACCAGACTCTCTCCGAGAGAGAGCGAACTCAGGACGCCGGAGCTCTGGGTGCCGGTTGAATGCGCCACATAGCCGGACCCGTTCCGGGTCAACTGACAGCGGACGAATTCCGTCAGGCCCTGGGCCTTGGGAATATCTTCACCAAGAGTGACCTGAACGGTCGGAAAGAAGAGCTTGCGATAGCCGGCCATACGGCGTAGCGCAGCCCAGGTGTAGAGATAGAAACACACCAGAGCGGAGACCGGGTTGCCTGGCAGCCCGAAATACGGGCGTCCGCGGAGCAGGCCGAACGTCAGCGGCTTACCCGGCTTTTGAGCGACCCGCCAGAACAGGCGCTCGATGCCAATATCGTCCATGGCCGCTTTGACAAAATCAAAATCCCCAACCGATACCCCGCCGGTCGACAACACAACGTCATGTCGCACGGCCTCTTCGAGCGCGGCGCGCGTTTCTTCCAGGCTATCGCGGGCAATGGCCAAGGGAATGGGCTGACCGCCAGCCTCACGCACAGCCGCAGCCAGCGTGTAGGCGTTGGAGTTCACAATCTGACCCGGTTGCAGCGGCATATCGACTTCAGCCAGTTCATCGCCCGTACTCAAGATGGCGACCCTGGGGTGCTGATGAACCAGCACAAAGCTGCGGCCGACCGAGGCCAGCAGCCCGATATCCGCCGGACGGAGGACACGCCCCGGCTTGAGAATCGTCTGGCCGGGTTGGATGTCCTCACCGCTCGCGCGCACATTATTACCTTTGGGTCCGGCCTTGCAAATGAGCACCTGGTCGGGTTGTTCCTGGGTGTCTTCGACCTTAATGACGGTATCGGAGCCCGGCGGTAGGACAGCGCCGGTCATGATTTTACTCGCCGTCTTGGGTTCGACCGTTTTGGTTGGCACGGCGCCGGCTTGAATGACTTCCAGGACGGACAGCGCAACGGGCTGGTCTGCCTGGACGGACTGAATGTCGTCATGCCGAACGGCATAGCCATCCATGGCTGAGTTGGTAAACGGCGGGACTTTGCGGACAGACTGGACCTCCTCAGCCAGGACGCGCCCAGTTGCTTCAAACAGACTGATCCGCTCACCGGCCAGCGGAGAGACGGTCTCCAAAATCTGGGTTAGGGCCTCATGTACGGAGATCATACGCATACCCGTTTGAGAGCCTTACAGCCCACCTGCCTTGACGCGCTCCTGTAAGCGTCGGTCTTTGTCTCGCGTCTTTTCAACCAGTTCGGCTTTAAAGGCCTGAAACCGTTCTAGCAGACCGGCATTACTGGTTGCCAGGATTTGAATAGCCAGCAGGCCGGCGTTGCGGGCACCATCAATAGCGACGGTCGCAACCGGCACGCCGGCCGGCATCTGAACGATAGATAGCAGGGAGTCCTGGCCGCTTAAGGCTGCACTCTTTATCGGAACCCCGATAACCGGCAGGGGGGTATGGCCGGCAACGACCCCGGCCAGATGGGCCGCTCCCCCAGCTCCAGCAATAATGACCTTGAGGCCCCGCTCAACCGCCTGACTCGCATAGTCGGTGGCATCGTGTGGTGTCCGATGGGCGGACAGGACGCGGATTTCATATCCAACCTCAAACTCCTCACAGACTTTGGCCGCTTCCTTCATTGTGTCGAGGTCTGAGTCACTACCCATAATAATGCCGATCTGAGGGGTCATGCTTTCTCCTTTTCATTCCTGTGTAGGGGCGACGTGAGTATCGTCCCTGTGATCAACAAGCGATTCCAATATATGCTCCAGATGTATACTGCGGGAGCCTTTGACCAGCATGAGTTGCGGCCCGTCGGCCTGCCGTACCAGAGCGCGGACGCACGGGGCGGCTGCTGTTGCGTCGGGAAAGACATGGGCCGGGAGCCCGGCCCGCTCCGCGGCTTCGGCAAGCTGCGGAGCGTACCGGCCAACCGTCACCAGAGCGTCCGGCGCGGGTGTGAGCCCAGCGATATAGGCACCGATCTCTTTGTGCCGCAGCTCGCTGACTGTCCCCAATTCGAGCATATCGCCCAGGACGAGGAGCAGGCGCTCGCCACTATTCCGAATCGTATCGGCGGTCTGGAGCGCGTGCTGCATGGAGGCCGGATTCGCATTATAACAGTCGTCCAGCACGGTGAGTTGGTAAGCTGGTACGCGGCACGAAGCGAGACGGCGGGGCGCCCCCTGGGCGGTCCGTAGCGTTGTGCAGGCCGCATCAAGGTCCAAACCGTTCTCTAGAACTGCGGCCATGGTCGCGAGGGCCGCGGGGACGCAATGGGAGCCGATGAGCGGCAGTTGTACCTGGTGGCGCTGTCCCTGGACGTGCAATTCGAAACACGTCCCCGTCCGCGACACCTGAATCCGCGAGGCCCGCACCTGATTGGTAGGCTGTTCACCAAAGGTGACAATTCGGCACCGGGCCTGCTGCTGGGCAGCGGCCAGCAGCGCGGGATCGTCGCCATTAATAATGGCTACCCCATCGGGCGGCAGGGCCGTGAGGAGTTCGGTTTCAGCGGCCAGTACTCCGGCCAAGTCGCCGAGCGTCTCGGTGTGCTCTTCGCTAATGGAGGTAATGACGCCAATATGAGGTTGTGCAAAGCGGCCCAACAGGGTCAGCTCTCCGGGACCGCTCGTCCCCATCTCCAGGACCAGGAAGGCGTCCTCCGGCGCGGCACACAGCAGGGTCAGCGGCAGGCCAATGTGATTATTCAGATTTCCCTGGGTCGCCCGGCTAGGCCGTTGGGCGGTAAAGACCTGGGCCATCAGTTCTTTAGTCGTTGTTTTGCCGTTGCTGCCGGCGATCCCAATCACCCGCGCGGGCAGCCGCTGGCGGTGCCAGGTAGCGAGGTCTTGGAGCGCGATCAATGGGTCGGGGACTTCGATTCCGGTAGCGTCGTCCGGCGGTACAACCGGGAAAGTCGGCGAAAAAAGAAAGCCGGCCGCGCCGCACTCCACCGCAGCCAGGATATAGCTATGCCCATTGACCCGTTCGCCAGCGAGCGGGACGAACAACGCCTGAGGGGCAATATGGCGCGAATCAATGCTGACCGAGGTAAAGAGCGTGTCCGGACGCCCCCACTTGAGCGTTCCTCCGGTGGCTGTGCAGATGTCGTGCGCGTACAGTGCAACTCCCACAATGGGCCAACTCTATCGAGGCAGCCTAGGCGTCGCAAGCGTCCAGGGTCAGAGCGTTTCCCCGTAATACATCACGCTCCATTGCTCTCCTGGACACCGCGTGTCACCATGCGCGTATGAGCCAGCGGGAAGAACAGGCCGGGACGATTGTGCGGACGCTGCGTCGGCATGGCTATACGGCCTATTTTGCTGGTGGCTGTGTGCGGGATCGCCTGCTGGGCATTCAGGCCAAAGATTTCGATATCGCCACGGATGCCCGGACCGTCGAGGTCCGGAAGATATTTCCACAGACCATCCCGGTCGGGGCTCAGTTCGGGGTTGTCCTGGTTGTCCTGGAGGGCATGCCCTATGAGGTGGCGACGTTTCGGGCGGATGGGGCCTATCGTGATGGCCGTCACCCGGTGGCGGTTCACTTCAGCACGGCCCGGGAGGACGCGCTGAGACGTGATTTCACGATTAACGGCATGTTCTTTGACCCGCTGACGGACACGGTCATCGATTATGTGGGCGGGCAAACAGATCTGAATAACCGGATCATTCGATCCATTGGGGAGCCTGCGGCGCGCTTTCACGAGGATCGCATACGCCTGCTGCGGGCCGTCCGCCTTGCCGCCCGGCTGGGCTTTACTATCGAGCCCGAGACCTGGCGTGCCGTGGGCCAACTCGCTCCGACACTGACTGACATGGCCTGGGAGCGGATCGGCGATGAGATGGTGAAACTCCTGACCGAGGGCGGCGCACACTCGGGGATGAAGCTGTTGGTGGAGTCGGGCCTGCTGGCGGCCGCGCTGCCCGAGGTTTTGGCGCTCCGCGGGGTGGCGCAGTCGCCCGATTTTCATCCCGAGGGCGATGTGTTGGTTCACACGCTGTTAGTCCTGCACCAGCTTGACACCCTGGAGCAGCCGAGCGAGAGCCTGGCCCTGGGAGCGCTGCTGCACGACATCGCTAAACCACACTGCCAGCAGCGGGCCGGAGAGCGCATCACCTTTCACGGCCACTGCGAGTCCGGCGCGGAGATGGCGGTCGATATCTGTCAGCGTCTGAAACGCTCACGTGCGACTTGGGAGCGGGTGGCCTTTCTGGTCAAAAACCACCTGCGGCTACTCGACGCGCCCCGGATGCGAGCGGCGACGCTCAAACGCTTCCTGCGCCTCGACGGTATTGAAGAACTGCTGGACCTCGCCCGCCTGGACGCCCTGGCATCACACGGCAATCTTGAGGCGTATATATTCTGCCGTCAAAAACTGCTCGCGCTTGACCCTGAGGAGCTGCGCCCGCCCCGTCTGTTGAACGGCCGGGACCTGATCCAACTCGGATTTCAGCCCGGTCCGCAGTTCTCCACCATCCTGAGAGCGCTGGAGGAGGCCCAGCTCGAAGGTCGGGTACGCACCCGACAAGCCGCACTCTCCTGGGTACATCAAAACTGGCAGCATCCCTGACCGGCCGAACATCCTCAAGAAGTCTGAGCAGTGTGCTCCAACGAAGGGAGCATCAACGGCAGGGCGACCCGGACTGTGGTTCCGTGATTGACCTTGCTCTCGATCCGGAGTGCGCCGTTATGGGCCAGCACAATATGTTTGACAATGGCCAGCCCCAAACCTGTTCCCCCCAACTCGCGGGAACGGGCTTTATCCACCCGGTAAAAACGCTGGGTCAGACGCGGAATATCAGCCTCCGGGATGCCACAACCAGTATCGGCTATGGCAATCTCCAGCCAATCCTGGCTGCCGTTGCCTGTGACATCAGAAACACTGCCATCATGCGCCTCACGAGCATGCTCGGCCGGAGCGGAATGTCCCCACCATGCCGGTGGCTCTCCTGTGTCGTCACGTACAGAGTGCGATGCCGCGGTGACCGTGACCCGACCCTGAGCGGGTGTATATTTGACCGCATTGTCAATCAGATTGATCAGGACTTGGTGCAGGCGATCCCGATCTCCCCTTACGGTTGGGAGGGCAGGTGGAATATGCTGAGAGAGGGTGACCTGCCCCCGCTGGGCTTTCTCCTGTAGCACATCAAACGCCTCCTGGACGAGTTCAGGAATATGGAGTTCCTTCCGATGAAGCTCGGTCTGCCCCAATTCCAGGTTGGATAAAGTCAGCAGGTCGTCTATGAGGCGGCTGAGGCGTTCCGAGTGCCGGTCAATTATCGTGAGGAAGCGAGCCGCGTGCTCGGGGTCATGGAGGGCTCCCGTGAGTAGGGTTTCCGCATAGCCTTTAATCGCGGTGAGCGGAGTCCGGAGTTCGTGCGACACGTTGGCCACAAAGTCGGCCCGGATGGATTCGAGCCGTTTGATCGGGGTCAGATCGTGACAGCTTAACACATGTCCGCTGGTCGCTGGACGGCTTTCCTGAGACTTCCCGTATCCTCTGCCCTGAGGCAGGCGCAAGACGCTCACGGCGAGCTGTCGTGGCTCCTGACCCTCGACTTCGATTTCCTGGATAACACCCTCCGTCGATTCTGCGGACAAAAGCTGGTGTAGAACGGGATGGCGGGAAAATTCCTGAAAGGGCCGGTCCTGCCAGTCTTCCGTTGGGTCCAGACCAAACAAGTGCAGAGCGGCCGGGTTACAGCGTACGATGTTGCCATGCGGATCAATCACAACAATGCCTTCAGCCATGCTGTGGAGCAGGGCTTCGAGTTCTTTCTTCTCGTCTTGGAGCTGCTGAAGGTGTTGGCTTTGGGCAGTGAAGAGTCGGGAGAGCTGGTACTCGATGGTGCCCAACAGGTCGTTTTTTTGGACGGGGAGGGAGGTTTGGTCGGGAGCAAAAGAGTAACCGTGTCCAGCGCCTGTAGGTCTGTTGGAGGGCACGGTTACTCTTTCCGTCAGAAGCGCACTGAGCGCGCTCAAACGTCGCCGGAACTGTACCCGCTGACGCAATGCAGTACCCAGCGCGCCAAGACTACAGACAAGGGCTCCGTACCAGACCCACTGCGGCCGGGCGTCTGCGGGAAAGAGCAAAAGGAGATGGAGTAAGAGCAGGGCCAGCAGGGCGAGGCCGACCGGAAACAGAATGGCAAAGGTAATATTGTCTCTCACACGAACGGGCTGTGTTGCGTCCGGTAGCTGCGCGATTAGGTTTCGAGCGCCTCCGGGTTAAATTTATACCCAACCCCACGCACGGTCAGGAGCAGGCTAGGGTTGGTGTCATCTTGCTCAATACGCTTTCGCAGGCGGCGGATATGGACGTCGACCGTACGGGGCTCAATATAGACGTTATGCCCCCACACCAGATCAAGGATTTGGGTCCGGCTGAAAACGCGGTTGGGGGACTGGACGAAAAATTTAAGTAGTTCAAACTCGCGCAGACCCAGTTCGAGCGGATTGCCATCGAGCTGCACTTCGTAGGTATCGTAATCGATCTGCAGGCGACCACGGATATACATCTGGTGCGGCTGGTCCGCCGGTGGCCCATAGGTCCGTCGCAAGACCGCCTTGACCCGAGCGACAAGTTCGCGCGGACTAAAGGGCTTGGTCATATAGTCGTCTGCCCCCATTTCAAGGCCCAGGACTTTATCGACCTCGGAGGCGCGCGCCGTCAGCATCAGAATCGGGACGGTGGCCATCTTGTCCTGCGAGCGTAAAGTTCGACATACCTCAAGGCCGGACAGGCCGGGCAGCATGAGGTCGAGAATAATAAGCGCCGGCCGTTCGGTAGCGGCAAGATGTAGACTCACTTCACCGTCACTCGCTTCGAGAACGGTAAAACCCTCGGCTTCCAGATGATAACGAACCAGGTCACGGATGTCTTTTTCATCTTCAATGATCAGCACTTTCCGCTTGGGCAAAGAGGAAGCGTGCCCAGCATCTGCGTGTCTATTGGAGGACACGTTGCCTCTTCCCGCCGCCTCCACTGTCTGCTGTTGTCCCGTCATAACCTCCTCTGTTTTAGATTGACTCAGGTAAGGGCGAGATGTGGCGTATGCTCTTACCCTTTGCCAGGTAGATCACCATCTCGGCGATGTTGGTTGCGTGGTCAGCAACCCGCTCCAGGTATTTTGCGATAAACAATATCCGCATGGCGCGGCTGGCGTATTCGGGTTCCTGTCGCATCTGAGAGAGCATAGTATTGAAAATCTGAGCGGTGAGATCATCGATCCGGTCATCGCGCTGACATACACTCAGGGCGAGGTCGGGCGCCTCGGATACAAAATCGCTGAGCTTGTCTCCGAGGGAGATACGCGTATCGGGGGCAGCGGTGACATCAGAGGAGGACTGCAAAAATGCGTCAAGGCTATCGCGCAGCATGGCCCGGGCCCCCTCGGCCATTTCGGGTAATTCCGGCCGCGGGGCGAGGGGCGCTTCCTGATTGAGCTCGATCGCCCGCTCACAGATATTCTCGGCAATATCGCCGATGCGCTCAAGATCGGTTGAAATCCGCAGACTGGTGGTAATAAAGCGTAAATCCCGAGCGGCCGGCTGATGCAGGGCGAGCAGGCGGATACAGGCTTCATCAATGGCGACGTCAAGATAGTTGACCATATGGTCGCGTTCTATGACCTCCTGGGCGGTCTGCGAGTCACGCTCGACAAACGAGGTGAAGGCGTCCCCGATTTGCTTTTCAACCAGCCCACCCATCTCCAACACCTTGGCCCGAAGCTGCTGAAGTTCTTCTTCGTACTGTCTATCCGTATGAAGTGGCATACTACCTCCGCTTCTAGCCGAATCGGCCGGTAATATAGTCTTCAGTTGCCTGTTTTTCCGGGGTGGTAAATAATTTTTCGGTCTTCCCGAACTCTATCAACTCACCCAAATACATAAAAGCGGTAAAATCCGAGACCCGCGCGGCCTGCTGCATATTGTGGGTGACGATGACAATCGTATACTGCTTTTTCAACTCATGAATGAGTTCTTCAATTTTTGTCGTAGCAATCGGGTCCAGGGCGGAGCAGGGCTCGTCCATCAGGACGACTTCGGGCTCAACCGCAATAGTCCGGGCAATACACAGTCGCTGATGCTGGCCACCGGATAAACCCAGCGCATTGTCATGCAACCGATCCTTGGCTTCTTCCCAGAGGGCGGCGTTGCGCAGGCTCTTCTCAACAATATCATCAAGCTGCGCCTTGTTGTGGATACCGAGCACACGCGGCCCGTAGGCCACATTCTCATATATGGTTTTGGGAAAAGGGTTCGGCTTTTGGAACACCATGCCGACCCGTTTGCGCAGCTCGGTGACGTCAAGCGTGGGATCGAGAATTTGGATGCCGCCCACGATAATACTGCCACTGGTCGTGCAGCCATCAATCAGGTCGTTCAGGCGGTTCAGGCAGCGCAGCAGGGTGGACTTGCCACAGCCCGACGGACCAATGAAAGCCGTTACTTGGCCTTTTACAATATCCATATCGATATGCTTGAGGGTCTGCGTCGTGCCGTCGTAGCTGAGGCAGACATCCCGGATTTCGACTTCGATATTGTCCCGCGTGCCGAGTGCCGTGGGGTCATGGCCGTTGCCCGAATCCGGTCGCGGCGGCAAGGTGACGGCATGGCCGACTAGGGATTTTTCCTGGCTTTCCATACTCGCTCTCCCTTTAGAAGGCGTCAAAGCGTAAGCGGCTGCGTAAGCGGTTCCGAATCGCAATCGCAGCCAGGTTCAGGGCAATGACGATCACAATCAGCAGCAGGGTCGTCATAAAGACCATGGGCTTGGCCGCCTCGACATTTGGCGACTGAAAACCAACATCGTAAATATGAAACCCCAGATGCATAAATTTCCGTTCCAGGTGAAAGAAGGGCCAGTGGCCGTCAACGGGTAGGGTTGGGGCCAGTTTGACAACGCCGGTGATCATCAGCGGAGCGACTTCCCCGGCGCCGCGGGCCATAGCCAGGATAGTCCCGGTCAGGATGCCCGGCAGCGCGCCGGGAATCACGATTTTTCGGAGGGTCTCCCACTTGGTCGCGCCAAGCGCCAATGAGCCCTCCCGCCACTCTGTTGGGATGGCGGACAACGATTCTTCGGTAGCCACAATGACCACCGGGACGGTCAGCAAGGCCAAGGTCAACGAGGCCCACAGAATCCCGCCGGTACCATAGGTCGGGGTGGGCAGGGAATCCTGATAGAAGAGCTGGTCCAGCGATCCACCGATTACGTACACAAAAAATCCGAGGCCAAAAACGCCAAATACAATCGAGGGCACGCCGGCGAGGTTGTTGACCGCAATCCGGACGGCGCGAACCAGGGGACCTTGCTTGGCATACTCGCGTAGATACAGAGCGGCGATCACGCCAAAAGGGACAACTACAATGCTCATGATGATGACCATCATGACCGTCCCGAAAATAGCGGGGAACACACCGCCCTCGGTATTGGCCTCGCGGGGATCTTCCCAAAAGAATTCCCAGAAGCGCGTTACGTACAGGCCGAAGCGTTCAAACCAGTTCATATCATTGGGCAGAAAACCACGCACAACACCAGCGATAGCCAGCTCTTTTTCTTTGCCGTTAATGTCCTGCACAGTAATGTGATAGCGTGAGTTTTCCTGGTATAGTGCGGAGAGTTTCTCGGCCTTTTCCTCATAGGTCTGCTGCAAAGAGGCGATGTCCTCCTCAAGCGCGGCAATTTTTCCGGTGGCCCTGGTGGGGTCGGTCTCGCTGCGCTGGGTGCGCTTGACCTCGATGCGCAGTTGTTCGAGTTCGTAGTTGATATCACCGATGTCTTTCTTTTCGATGGTGTGGATATCGTCCAGCGTGTTTTGAGTTCGGGCATGGAGTTCGAGGAATTTCGGCCAGGCCTGGTCAAAGCCCTCGGCTACGATTTCTCCATCCTGTCGCACCGTGGTGAGAAAGCCAAAAAACGGGCCCCATTCATACCGTTCCAAATACATCGCCTGCTCCGGAAACGCGTGCCCGGTCATCAGGCTGTCATCCACCCAGCGAAAATCGGAACCGTACAGGTCACGGTTGGCAACCTGAAACTGCGTCCGGTACTGTTCCTGGCCGTCGTCGACCGACTGCGGAATAGACTCCTGGGCACGGACCGACCCCAGAAGCTTTTGCCCGTCCTGAAGGTCAACGGCCCTGAGTTGGTCGGGCCAGAAGAACCCGAGCGCATTGGCCCCAGCGATCCAGATTAAGGAAGCGATCATGAGCAGACTGAAGGCCAGAGTGCCCCCCGTCATCCAGATGAACGGGTCGCCGCTGCGGAGAAAGCCTTTGAACATGCCACCCCCCCTCTTCCCCCCCGATGAGGGGGATGGGTATTGATGCGGCGCTGCGGGCGCCGGAAAATTAGATGCGGCCATAGCGGTCTCGTAAGCGCTGGCGGACAACTTCCGCCGCGGTATTGACCAGAAACGTTAAAATAAAGAGGAGCAGAGCCGCCAGGAAGAGGACGCGGTAGAGCGTCCCGCCGTGGGGCGCTTCCGGAATTTCCACCGCGATATTCGCCGATAAGGCGCGGAAGCCGGTAAAAGGATCAAAGTCCATGACGGGCGTATTGCCGGTGGCCATCAGGACAATCATGGTTTCCCCGACCGCCCGTCCAAAACCGATCATAATGGCCGAGAACACACCGGGGCTGGCTGTTGGCAGCACGACCCGCAGGGCCGTTTGCCAGCGCGTCGCCCCCAGCGCGAACGACCCGGAAATCAGATGCTGGGGAACGTTGGAAAAGGCGTCCTCACAGATAGTGTAGATAATAGGGATCACGGCAAAACCCATGGCAAAACCCACAATCAGAGAGTTGCGCGGGTCGTACCGAACCCCGCTGGTGTCGTACAGCCATTGGGGAAAATCACCGGCGAAAAAGGTAACCTCAAGCGGGGTGTTCAACACGACACAGACGTAGACGGCGAGCATGATCAGTGGGGCCAGGAACAGGAGTTCCACGCCCGGTTTCAGACTGCTGCGAAAGCCAAGGGGCAACAGCCGCCAGACACATGACGCGCCCAGGGTCACCAGAGGCAGCACGATAAACATCAGCAATAGAGCTGGCACCATGTCGGCCACCAGAGGTGCCAACCACAGACCGGCGAAAAAGCCGAGCACGACGCTGGGCAGGGCGGCCATCACCTCAACCGAGGGCTTGACCATATTGCGCAGCCGCGGATGCATGAACTGCGAGGTGTACAGCGCGCCGCACAGACTGAGGGGGATGGCTAACAGCAGGGCGTAAAATGTTCCTTTTAAGGTCCCGTAGGCCAGTGGGGAAAGGCTGAATTTCGGCTCAAAATCGTCCGTTCCACTGCTGGACTGCCAGGTATAGTCCGGGGCGTCATAGCCCTCGTACCAGATCTTTCCGAACAGAGAGGAAAAGGTGATCTCCGGATGGGGATTGTCAACCGCCCAGTTGTACAACTGGCCTTCTTGATTGAGGGTAACGATACCATTTGTCCGCGGGGCATAGGCGAGCTGTGTAATCGGGCTGCTGGCTGTGTCGCGGCTCAACATGGTGGTTTCGGTGGTTGAATACTGGATGCGGACCGTGCCGCCAGTATCGCCGGTCACAAAGCCTTTATTCCGTGGAGAGGGGGAGATGGTCGTGATAGGTGCGTCGTGGGACTGCATCACATGAATTTCCCGAAAGGGGAGTTCGGCCGGATTGTCCTGGTCGCGCACCTGGAACCAGACGCTCACTCCCCCGGCGTCATCTCCCATGACGAGAGAGCGGTCGCCAATCAACCAGGCCATTACCCGGACGGGAGCCCGCCCTTGATCCCGTAAGCGCGGCTTGACCTGGGGCGCAGCAGTGTCGCGAATATCCCAATGAATCACTTCACCGGTTTCTAATGCGGCAAACAGGTTCCGCTGTTCTGCATCTAAGGTCAACGCCGTCGCGTTCGCATCCAACGCGGCTGAGAGTTCTGCGCGGTGTTCCGATACCTGCGTCTCGCCCAGGAAGGATTCTTCGACTGTTCGAGACAGGAAGAGGAGGGTGCGCGGATCGAGCAGGGCGGCCAGGGCCATCTTCTCCTCGTCTTCGCTGACACTCTGGTAGGCCAGGGCCTGAATAGCGCGGCCTTGTGGGTCGAGGACAATCGCCTCATCTTCCATAACCTGAGGCGTGCTGATACGGGTCTTACCCTCGAACGAGACCGGAAAGGAGATCGTCAGGGGAACAACGACACCGTCCGCGGTTCCGAGCACGGCGGTGTGCGTCAGGTTACGATAGTGCACCGCGGTGATCCGCCGCCCCTGCAGGGCTTGGATTTCATACCGTTGGAGGAGTTGGTTGTCCGCGAGGGACAGAAAATCAACTGTTCCCGCCTGGGTAATGGTGTAGGCGATTTCTCGATATTCATCGATGCCCAGCGCGAGGACATCCACATGGGGCCCACTACCGACCAGGTCGGTCAGCGGAATTGGCGGGGTCTCAAGCTCCGCAGTGGGCGCCTTCCAGAGGGGTAAGGTTTCGGCCACGATCACAAAAAGAATGGCGGCGATGCTCAGAATAACGGCAAAGCCGCCAAAGGTGATCAGAATAGTTGCGGCCTTATCAACCAGCTTTTTCCGCTGGAGTCGGCTTTTATCTTCGGTCACCGAGAGACGGACACCGACCGGCTGCACTCCGTTTGCAGCCGGTAGCGATGACGGTTGGGAGGGACGTTCCTGCGTCTCCGGCATGATAGACCTACCTTATGCTATTCTGCGAACAGGGCAAGCGGTGAATAAAGAGGAAACGTGTCCTCTTTCAAGGAAGGGTAAGCGGTCCCCCGTCCGTCTGCTCCTTCATCCTGGTACGAAGGTGTGCGTGAGAAGAGCGCTTATTCCAAGGCCGCTCGATCTTCATTCACCAGCTTGGCAGACATTGGATAGTAGCCGTCCTTGACCACGATCTCTTGTCCTTCCTTGCTCAGGACAAACTTGAGAAATTCCTTGGTCAGGGGGTCGAGCGCCTTATTCGGTTCCTTGTTCACATAGACAAACAGGAAGCGGGATAAGGGATACTGACCGCTGGCCACATTCTCGTACGTGGGCTCGACATAATCACTGCCTTCTTTGACTAGCGGGATGGCACGTACGCCAGAGGTCGTGTAGCCAATACCGCTGTAGCCAGCCCCTTTTCTGTCCTCACTCACGCCTTGGACTACAGAGGCCGAGCCCGGCTGCTCTTTCACCGTATCCTTGTAGTCTCCCTTGCACAGCGCGACCTTCTTGAAGAAGCCGTAGGTGCCCGAGGCGGAATTACGACCGTACAGGCTGATCGGGGCTGAGGCCCAGTTACCGCTCAGGCCCAGGTCGCCCCAGGTGGCGGTATCCAGAGTCGCGCCGCATTTGCGGTTTTTCGAGAACAGGGCATCGACCTGCTGAATGTTGAGCCCCTGGATCGGATTATCCTTATTGACAAAGACGGCCAGTGAGTCGAGCGAGGTTCGAACCGGAGTCGGTTTGTAGCCGAACTTCTTCTCAAACTCGTCCGTCTCTTTGCTCTTCATGGCACGGGACATGGGGCCAAGTTGGGCCGTGGCTTCAATCAACGCCGGCGGGGCGGTGCTTGAGCCTTTGCCTTCGATCTGGACGTTCACGTTGGGATAGACTTTTTTAAACCCTTCGGCCCACAGGGTCATCAGGTTGTTGAACGTATCTGAACCGATGCTGTTCAGATTGCCCGAAATGCCGCTGACCTTTTCATAACGGGGCAGGTCGGCGTCGACCTGAATCGTCTGGGCGCTTGCCACCGAGGCGCTCAGCGCCAGGGCTCCACACAGGGCCAGTAGTTTTCGCATTTTCATACTCTCTCCTCCATAGGGATTACTTTAGAAATCGACCATGAAGCGCGCCTGGACGATATCGGCGTCGCCGCAGTGGTCACCCATGTCGCCTTTGTAATAACAGTCATCTTCATCCAACATCGCGCGCACATAGTTCAGCATGAAGCGCATATTGGGGTTGAGATACCAGTTGACGCCGAAGGTGAAGTTGCTCAGCTCGCCACCGTTCATGTCCTCGTCGTTCAGGTCGAGCATGGAGTAGCGAGCCGCGAGTTCCAGAGCTCCGTAGCCGCCCTTCCAGTCGAAATTGTTCTTGGGCTTAACCCGGTCGAACGCCCCATTCGAGGTCTTGTAGGCCCGATGCTCTCCGGTCAGGAAGAAACTACCGAAGACGTAAAACCCGCCATAGTGGATGTCGTCTCCCGAGGGTCGGTCAACCAAGGCGCTCATCCACTCGAACTGCAACGAGGCCGGACCGTAGACCAGGGCCACTTCGGGGTTGAAGTAGTCCACGTCCTCGATGTGAAACTTCGGGGTTTCCACGAACCGGGGGCCGAGGTGCGCTTCGGGCCGCTGACGCCACCGAATCCTGTTGCCCTTGTCGTGGAAGGCGTGCCGGTATGACAGTCCGAGGTGGACGAGCTGCCGGCCTTTTTCCACATACCAGGGCAGGATCGTAAACCGGGTGGTGGCGTTATAGGTCCCGCTGTTGCCGAAGGTCGTGCTGGTGTCGGCCGGGTTACCTTCCCGGAAAAAACCAAACGCCGCGGTGGCGCGCTTATCCAGAAAGGCCCGGTTCAACCGCACGCCGAGGTTACGGCCGCTGGAGAACACGTTGGGCAGCGAGCGCTCCATAAAGGTAAGGTATTTACTGCTATTCAGTTCTTCGAGCGAGAACGGCTCCTTGAAATGGCCGACTGTGAAGTTCCCGGCCATCGGGAGCTTCCTCAACTGAATATAGGCGTCCTTATACGGATCGGAACTGGCGAAGTCGTACTGAAACTTGTACTTGATGTTGCCGTAGACGTTGCCTTCCATGAAGAAGCGTGCCCGCCGGAACTCCGTGCCGTCGCCGATTCGGCCAAACTGTCGCCGGACCTTCTTGTCCGTGCTGTAGACGGCCCAGTCGTTCTGGACCCGACCGCCGATCTTCAGCTTGAATTTGCCATCGGCCGAGTCGAGCCGCAGACCGCTCTTCCAGTAGGCAGCCAGAAAGTTCTTCTTGCCGACGTTTTTCTCCAAGCCTTCGACCTTCTGCGTCAGGTCCGAGGCGGCTGTAACCTTCTCATTCTCGGCTTGGGCCTTAATCATCAGATCGCGGTACTGCTCCTCGCTGATCTGCCCATTGGCTTTCAGAATATCCAGGATTTCTGCGGCTACATTCTTGGCCTGGGCTGGTCGTGCCAGAAGCAGCCCGGCCGCAACGAGGCCGACGCAGAACGCTAATCCCAATCGTTTCATAGAGTATGTCTCCTCCTCCAGTGTTGAGTTCTGGCTCTGACTTTTCTCCAGTGCCTCGGTTGACGCATGTTTCCGCAGATCACCCCCTCTCGTACGAGCCAGAGATGAGCAGGGTAAGGGCGGGCTGTTACAAGAAAGTGACAGGGCCGTTATGAATGTGTGAAAATCCAGGACGAGCGTCTGTCGAAATCCAGCGCGCGGTGGGGAACCGGCTGAATATGAAAAAGCGTTTCGTTAGACGGGAAGGATGAATATCGTCATCGGCTAGAGCGATGCACGATTCCGTATAGCCAACCGGCCCCTGCCGTCACTCCAGACGTGATCCAGCGTGACAGGGGCGTAACGGCATGGCTATAGCCTAGCGTGAGCTGACACTACCGAGCCGTGCTTTGTCCTTCCTGGGGAGATACGTCCTGAGCGGATTGGAGGATAGGAGCGGGAGCGGTCGAGGCAAACCAGCCCTCGGTGCGCTGGCAGAAGCGAACCAGCAGCAGCATCACCGGAACCTCGATGAGCACACCCACAACGGTCGCCAAGGCGGCTCCGGATGACAGCCCGAACAGCATGGTTGCCGTGGCAATGGCAACCTCGAAATGGTTGGAGGCACCAATGAGCGCGGTTGGGGCCGCATTTTGGTACGACAGTCTGATAACTCTCGCCAGTCCGTACGCCAGAGCGAAAACGAGGACTGTTTGAATGAAGAGAGGAATCGCAATCCAGACGATCATCAGCGGGTTGGACAGAATCATTTCGCCTTTGAGGGAGAACAGCAGGACCAGGGTGATGAGCAGGGCGCTAATGGTGACCGGCGTGAGGAAGTGGAGAAATCGCTCACGAAACCATTGTTCGCCTTTGGTCCGTATAATCCACTGACGAGAGCAATAGCCCGCCACCAGCGGCAGGGCGACATACACGCCGATAGACAGCAGCAGAGCTTGCCAGGGGACGGGCAGACGGCCGATCCCGAGGAGCACATCGCCCAGCACACCATAGAGGACGAGCATGGTCAGGGAGTTCAGCGCGACCATCACCAGAGTCAGGCCGTCATTCCCCTTGGCCAGATAGCCCCAGACCAGGACCATGGCCGTACAGGGCGCGATGCCGAGCAGGATACAGCCCGCCAGATAGCTGCGCCACAGCGGCACCTCCAGCATCTTGAGGCCGTCAATCACCACGACGGTCCCGGAGCCGTAATGCGACCCCACCGGCAGATTGAGGCCGAACGGCATCTTGACATGGTCAACGGCATCCGGGCCGATAAAATCGAGAAAGAAGGTCCCGAGAAAAAGCACGGCAATCGCGTACATGGTGAAGGGTTTGATGGCCCAATTGACAAACAAGGTGAGTCCAACCGGACGGACGCTCTTCCCCGCTCGAATGACCTCGGCAAAGTCGATTTTGACCATGATGGGGTACATCATGAAGAACAAACAAATCGCAATCGGAATCGAGACCACCGGCGCATCGCCAACATACAGAGAGAGCCCGTCAAGAAAGGTCGCAATACCCGGCGCGACACTCCCCAGGCCGATGCCTGCGGTAATGCACAACAGGACCCAGACGGTCAGGTAGCGCTCAAAGGCACTCAGTCCCTGCGACAGCTTGAACGGAGACGGTTTGGTTGCCATTGACGTACTCTCTCCTGAAAGAAAACGGAGTCCAAAGGGGAAGAACTCAGGCCATGTGACCTAAGCCAAAGAATATGACACTGACGTTACAGAGCAAAGACATCTGCATGAACTGTGCATATGCTCAGTATTGAGAGTACGTGCGGGCCACAGGTGGTTATGCGCAGCACGCGAGGTCTTCCTCGCGACATTCCGTTGGGCCACAGCACGCTGTTCCAGATTGTTTTTTCGCGAGTTGGCCAAGATACGTTGTGTCCGCCAAGTAAAATGCGGTAAATCGGCTCTCAAAATCCTCAGCGACCGACTTTTCGGCAATTCCTGTTGCCAGCATGGCTTCCTGCCATTGCTTTACTTTTGGAAACGCTACGAGAAAGTCAAAGTCCGTATAGCGCTCGATAATCGCGGCGCGATGGAGCAAGGGCAGCCAGGCGATATCCACCATGCCTAGGGTGTCACCATTAAAGTATGGGCCTCCCCCAAGCCGAGATTCTATTCTTGCTTCCATTTTGGCGAAAGCCGTGCCTAATGTTGCTCGGCCTTCCTCCAGTGTCTGTTCATCCGTACTGCGTTGCGCACTGCATTGCGCCAGATAATGCTTTGACGCCAGATAGGACCAGGCGCGGTCTTGGGCTTTCTTGACCGGGTCGTGAGCGGAAATTGGGGTTCCTGTCGTTTCGTCCAGGTATTCGACAATCGCATCAGACTCGAACAGGACTTGGTCGTCGTCTGTTATCAGAATCGGCACCTGGCCGTTCGGAGAGGCTTCGAGAAACCACGTCGGCTTCTTGCTAAGGTCGATATATTCGATATCGTACGGAACGTGCTTGGCTTCCAGCAGGGCGGTGACACGCTGAACAAAAGGGCACGTTTTAAAGCTGATAATTTTCATTCGTTCCTCCTCCGCTATTAGATTTTCAAATACTATGCAGTCTGTTTATACAGACGGACGAGGCGGGACAAAGGACGCAAAAATCAGCTCCTGATCTTCGCATATTCCTCTTCGTGGGAGAAGGCTTCCGGGCGATAAATACGTAAAATATAGAGGTATAAAAAAAGGCCCGCAGGAAAAAGGAGGGGAAACCTACGGGCCTCGATACACGCTGAGTCGGGGAGAACTCAGCTATGTATACATATATTCTTGACAGTATGAGGGCTCTTATAGCATGAACAAACCGGCTTGGGAAGATAACTCAGCCTGAATTATGCGAATTTCTATTATTAGAGAAATTGATAGGCGCCCGCCTGTCCTTACAATGCTTTCAGAATTTCCGCCCGTTTCCGTTCGTATTCTTCGGCATTGAGATAGCCCTGGGTCCCGCAACCGCTCAATATCGTTCAGGCGCTCCTCCGGGAGGCGTGCTGGGGGAACGAGCGCGGCCTCGCGGAGTTGACGCCTCTCTCGTCCCGTGAGCGGGCGACCGGCCAGATCAGATAAATTGTAAAAACAGGGTTAAAATACCCAAAAAAGACAAAAAGCCAAAAATATCGGTGCACGCTGTGACAAACACGTTTGAGGCTACCGCCGGATCAACACCCAGGCGACGGAGGGTCAGGGGGACCATACTGCCGACAAACGCCGCAATGATCAGGTTGGCCAGCAGCGCCAGCGCCAGTACGACGCCCAGGGTGGGATCGCCCTTCCACAGGTAAGCAAGAATGCCGGCCGCGCCGCCAAGAGCAAGACCATTGCCCAACGCGATGGTCAGTTCCTTGACTAACACCCGCTTGGTTTGTGTCAGTGGGACTTCACCCAGAGCAATACCTCGAACGATGACGGTAAGTGTTTGTACGCCGGCATTTCCACCCTGAGCCGCGACAATAGTCATAAAGGCCGCGGCGATGGCAATTTGCTGAATCGTTCCTTCAAAAAAGGCAATGACAAGGGCGCTCAGCGTTGTGGTCACCAAGTTAAGCGCCAGCCAGGGTAAACGAAGACGGATAGACAGCCAGGGAGAGTCCAGCACTTCTTCCTCTTCATCGAGGCCGGCAAGCTTATAAATGTCTTCCGTCGCCTCCTCCTCCATGACATCAACCACGTCATCGACCGTAATACGCCCGAGTAAGCATCCTTTGCTATCGACTACGGGCAGAGAAATCAGGTCGTATTTCTTGAACATCTGGGCGACCTGTTCCTGGTCCAGGTCCGCTCGAACCGAAATGACCTGCTGGTCCATAACGGTTTCGACGAGATCAGTCGGACGGGCGAGAATAAACTTCCGGAGGGGGAGGACGCCGACGAGGTGATTGGTGGTATTAACGATAAAGACGCTGTGAATATCCGGGATCTCATCGCTCTGACTGCGAATCATCTCAGTGGCTTGGTCGATACGCGTGCCTTGAGACACGGCCATATACTCGACCTGCATGATTCCGCCGGCCGTATCCTCGGGATAACGTAAGAGTTGGGTGACTTCGTCGGACACGTCCTGCGGCACTTCGTCGAGGACCGCTTTGGCGCGCCGCACCGACAGGGAGGCCAGCAAGTCCGTGGCGTCATCAGAGTCGAGATATTCGACCAAATCTCCCAGCCCGTCATCCGACAGACGCTCAACGAGGTCGTCTTTGGTGTGGGCGGAAACGAGGCTTAAGACTTCGGCGGCCTGTGGGGCGGCCAGAAAACCAAACACCTTGTACTTCACCTCGGGCTCTTCCAGCACATTCAACAACTCTGCGGTGTCCGCCGGATGCAGGGCGGCGACCCCCGCCCGCACAATCTCGTCCTGACCCAACTCGGCCTGAATGACAAGATGTTCGAGGGAAGGCGGCTGCGAAGGTCCCTGAGGCGAGGCCGCTGCAACCGGTGGATATGTCGTCTGTGCTTCCATGCGTCGGATCGCTTCTCGCCCGAACTGTAGCTGCCAAATCACAAAAGATGAATGGCCTGGAATGAGATGAGAGCGTCCTGAACGGGTACGACCTAACATCGTCACACATTTTTCATCAGCGAGTCACAATGTTGTCATACAATGAGGAAACATAGGGGCAGGAAACGCTATCCCTACCCCCCGGCGCTGGTAGGCGCGGTGTCGATCTCCCTCCCCTAGGATCACACGCCCTACCAGCGCCCCTTCCTCTCCCTCCCGTGAACTCGGATCGGTGTAAAATCCCTCTAGAGGTTGATACTGTCCTGGTCGATAGAAACAGTAGCGTCCAGGCGTAGGCTGTTCGGGTAGCGCAGATCGGCTTCACGGGGTTGCTATTCAACGCGCTGAGCTTATATCTATCGTTTTTGGAGCGTACACCAGAGGTCTGATAGACGGCGGTATCTGCATGGAAGACAAGCCTTTTATTAACCGTGAATTGTCCTGGCTCGAATTCAACCGACGCGTACTCGAAGAAGCCTTCGACGAAAGTGTCCCCTTGCTCGAACGCGTCAAGTTTATGGCCATATTCAGCGCCAATATGGACGAATTTTTCATGGTCCGTGTGGCGCGGCTCAAGCGGCGTATTGCGCAGGGCGACCTGGAGGCCGGTCCAGATGGCATGACACCGGCCCAGACGCTGACCGCTATCTCAAAGCGAGTCCATGAGCTTGCCGAGGAACAACACCGGGGTTTTCTGGAGACCATTCAGCCACAACTAGAAGCTGAGGGGATTCATATTACCCGTCCGGAAGAGTTGAATACCGAGCAAAGTCATTTTCTGGAAGACTTCTTTCGACGAACCCTGCTGCCAGTTGTTACGCCGCTAGCGATCGATCCCGGCCATCCCTTTCCCCATCTCGGTAATCGCTCCCTGTGTCTGGTCGCAGCCTTGCGTTCGGCCGGGACCTCGCGTCTGCCCCAGACCAAATTGGCCGTTGTCCATATTCCCAGCCAAGTCGTCCAGCGTTTTATTGCGCTACCGGCTCCAGCCGGCAAGCATATCTTTATCCTGCTCGAAGATGTGGTGCGGCTGTATCTGCCCCGCCCGTATCACGGCTATGAGATCCTGTCGTGTCATGCTGTCCGGGTGACGCGGGACGCGGACTCAGCCCTGGCGCTCGGCCGAACCGAAGATTTGCTGACGAGTATTGAAGAGAGCGTACGCGACCGGCGCATGGGGACTGCGGTGCGGCTACAATACGACTCCGACCTGCCGCAGGGTGTCCTCAATATGTTTATCGATGAGCTCGATCTGCGCTCCGAAGACCTGTACGCCGGTGAGGGTTTCACCGCTTTTACCGACCTGTTTCAGCTCTATGGAGCCGTGGACCTGCCGCAGCATAAAGACCAGCCGTGGACACCCCTGCCGGTTCCGGCCTGCGAGAAAAAGCCAGACATGTGGAGCGCTATTCGGGAGGGCGACATCCTGGTGCACCATCCCTACCAGTCTTTCGATGTGGTGATGCGCTTTGTGGAAGAGGCCGCAACCGACCCGAATGTCCTGGCCATTAAAATGACCCTCTACCGGGTCAGCCCAACCTCGCCCATTGCCCAGGCACTCACGCGGGCCGCAGAAGCGGGTAAAGAAGTGGCCGTCCTGGTCGAACTCCGAGCCCGTTTTGATGAGGAGGCCAATATTACCTGGGCGCGAGCGCTCGAAGAGGTCGGCGCCCATGTGGTGTATGGGCTGGTCGGCTATAAGACGCACTGCAAGGCGTGTCTGGTGGTGCGGCGTGAGAATGGTGGCATTCGTCGCTACTGCCATCTCGCAACCGGCAACTATAATGTGAATACGAGCGGCATCTACGGCGACTTCGGTCTCTTTACTTGCCGCGAGTCCTTTGGCGACGATCTCACCGACCTGTTCAACCTGTTAACCGGCTATACCCGCCCCCAGACGTTTCATCATCTCCTGGTCGCTCCTACGAGTATGCGGGAGGGCATGATTGAGCGGATTCGGCGCGAAGCAGAACATGCCCTGGAGGGCAAGCCGGCCAAAATCATCGCCAAGATCAACAGTCTGGTTGACGCGGTCATGATTGAGGAGCTGTATACTGCCAGCCAGGCGGGGGTGGAGATTGATCTCATCGTCCGTGGCATCTGCTGCCTGAGGCCCGGACTGCCGGGCATATCCGAACGGATTCGGGTGATTTCCATTATCGACCGCTACCTTGAACACGCCCGCATTTTTTATTTTCATAATGATGGCGATGCCGAGTATTTCCTCGCCTCCGCCGACTGGATGCCGCGCAATCTGGACCGCCGCGTCGAGGTCGCCTTTCCCATCCTCGATCCCCATATCCAGGCCCAGCTTTTTGAAATACTCAGTATTCAACTGGCCGATACGGTCAAGGCTCGCACGGTCCTCCCCGACGGACGCTCCAAGCGGGTAGAGCCCGACCCGCTCGCCCCTGTCCGGTCTCAGCAGCGCCTGTACGAATTTACTAAGACCCAGTCCGACGCCCAGATGCCAGTCGAGGAAGGACCTGACCTGGACGGTCTCCAACCCTTTGAAGGGTAGCGGCCGTCTGCGTATCCGTGCGTTCCTGTGTGGCGCGATGGCACCCTATCCTCTCGCCAGTACGCAGTGTCGGGTACATTGAAACCCTTGCGGAAATCCTCTAGCGTGCAGGACAATGCTCGAACGAATTTCGATCCTGTGCCTGAGCCTCCTCCTGGTGAGTGTATGGGGATGCTCGGCAACCCTCAGACGCCCTTCGGCCAAAGAATATCATCAGCAGGCAAGCGAGTCTTTCGCGGATGAAGACTATCTGGGGGCTTCCGATCAGTATCAGGAGTTGCTGGATCAATATCCGCTCAACCCGTACGCTGAGGAAGCGCAGCTCAAAACAGCCTATGGGTTGTTTATGGAAGAAAATTACGCCGAAGCCGTTGCGGCCTTCAAAGACTTTGAGCGAGCCTATCCGACCAGCAAGCATATGCCGTTTGTCAAGTATTTTCTCGGCATTACGAACTATAGCCAGATCCGTTCCAAGGATCGTGATCAGGCCGTGACGCGCCGGGCGGACGGATTCTTTCAAGAGGTCATAGACCGATATCCGGAAAGTGCTTTCGTTCTCGAGGCTGAGGAAAAGAGCAAATCGGCGCGTGACATCCTGGCGGCCCACGAATTGATGGTGGCGAACTTTAACGAAAAGCGTGGCAATCTTACTGCCACAAAAGCACGCCTGCGCAGCCTGATTGAGCAATACTCTGAGACGGATGCCACCGTGGAAGCCTTGGATCGGCTCGAACAGATCTTGAACGAAGAGGGTAACGTCGAGTTGGCCGATTTGGCAGCCCGAGCCCAATCGGCACGGAGAACGAATAGGGAGGCCCCCAGCGCTGAAGAGGGCGACCCAGAGGACGAGGCGACCGACTCGGACGGACTGCTCGTTGCCGGAGTTGATCCCTTGCTGCTGCTCGTTTCCGAATTAAAAAAACAGGAAGAGGCGGAACGCCTGGCCCGGACGGAAGCGGATGCAGAAAGGCTGGCAGCGGAAAAAGAGGCCGAGCAGGAAGAACGCGCCCTTGATGACACCTTTGACGATGACCGGTCCTACGAGGTAGGTGACGATTATCGGGAAGTAGACTTGGAGGCATTGGAAGCAGAGCGGGCCGCCCTGGAGACTCCCGACATTGAGGAACTGGAATTCGACGTTGAGACAGACGATCTCGGACCCTTAGAACTGACCGAGCAGGATGTCTCCGACGAGGACGACTTTAATCTTTCTGACGATGACATCCTGACCCTTGACGTCGAGAGCGACGATGTTGCGCTTGAGGAAGATGCTGAAGCGTTGGAAGCCGCTGGGGTGTTGGACGCTGAAGAAGAAACCGGGGATGTTGTTGAAGAGATTGCCGTAGGTGAGGACATGACTATCGACGATGAGGTTGCGGTCGGCGCAGAGGTGGCCGGGTCAGAACCTGCCCTGAGCCCAGTCGAAGGGGAGGTCGAGGACGACGAAGCACTTGCCGCAGTCGAGCAGAGTGAGCCGGTTGAGCTGAGCGAGTCAGGTATTGAATACGCTGAAATAATAGATGAGGAAGCAGCCTCTTCCGACGTTCTCACGAACGGAGATGTCGCGATCAGCACCGAACGAGAGGCCGTTCTGGGTATCGATATTGAGGAGATAGATTTTGAGTTTGAGGACGAATGAGACCTGTCGCCTAGGCAAAGAGTGAGCGTAGCTGAGCCTCTTTCCTCTTGGGAAGAGGCTTTTTATTCTATGCCGTTGGATATTCTCATGGATATAGACGCACCGCGTTTGGAAAAATAAGACAGTATGAAACGCGCCGCATCTCCTATTCCGAAAAGTGTCCGTGAGGGGAAAGTCCTGGTGGTTGGCATTGGCGGCCTGGGCTCTCCGGCGGCATTGGCGCTCGCCCTGGCTGGGGTGGGAACGATAGGCCTAGTGGATTCGGACCGGGTTGAGCTGTCAAACTTACAACGACAAATTTTGCACTTTACCCCGGATGTTGGAAAGTCAAAGGTCGATTCGGCCAAGGAAAAAATTCAGCAACTCAATCCCTCGATAACGGTGGTGACCTATAACGAGCGGCTGCATGCGGGAAATCTTGCGGATGTCTTTGCCGCCTATGATTTTATTATTGACGGAACGGACGGCGTGGCCACAAAGTTTTTGATCAATGACGGTGCCGTGCTGCTCAACAAACCGCTTTCCCACGCCGGCATCGTCCGGTTCCACGGTCAAGCGCTGACTGTCTTACCGAGACAAACGACGTGTTTGCGTTGCCTGTTCCCCGTTCCACCCCATCCCGATGAGAACCCTACCTGCCAGGAGGCGGGCATCCTTGGCAGCTTGGCCGGCAGTCTGGGGAGCGTTCAGGCTGCCGAGGCGGTAAAATATCTGAGCGGGGATGAAGAACTGCTCACCGACCGCTTGCTGACCTATGACGCTCTGGTCTTACGCTGGCGAGAGGTCCGGGTACGCCCGAGCCCGCATTGTCCGTTGTGCGGTACGCAACAGACGATTACGAGTATCCGACCCGAAGCCTATGAGTTGGAAAGGCTCTGTCCTATGCTCTGAGCATAAAGAGGGAACGTGTCCTCCAGTAGACACGAGATGCTGGACACGTTTCCTCTTTTGGGCGGGGTGATTGTCAGACCGAAGCAAAAACGTCACAGTAGAAGCCAGAGAGAGCAGATGAGTGATTCCGAATCAGGAGGGAGTGAACATGAGTGCGCAGGTACGTATCCCAACCCCGCTGCGCCGCTTTACCGGCGGCGCAGAAGCAGTATCGGCCGATGGAGCCACGGTTGGGGCGTTGGTCGATAATATAGAGAGTAACCATCCTGGGATTAAAGAACGATTGTGCGATGAGGCCGGCGAAGTCCGGCGTTTTGTCAATATCTTTGTGAATGGTGAGGATATTCGTTTTATCAACAACCTGGATACGCCGGTGAACGAGGGCGACGAAGTGTCTATCGTGCCTGCTATTGCCGGAGGCTCTTTTTGCTCCCGCCTCGCTACACTCGACACCCCCTAGAGAAAAAAGGGGGGTAAAGCGTGTCACGCCCGCCGAAAAGAGTAAACGTGTCCTCCCAGGATCAGGATAGAGAAGAGATGTTGGACACGTTTGCTCTTTTTCCAACTGAGGGACCACCGCCAGCAGGCCCCCTGCGTGTTCCGTCCGTGCTGCATCTGATTGGGAATACGCCGCTGCTTGAAATCACCCGGCTGAGTACGGACATTGCGCCAAGTGTCCGGGTCTATGCCAAACTCGAAGGTTTCAATCCGGGTGGATCGGTCAAAGATCGCCCTGCGCTGTGCATGATCCAAAAAGGGATCGAGGACGGCGCGCTGACCCCGGACAAGATCATTCTGGATTCCACCTCCGGGAATACCGGGATTGCGCTGGCCATGATCGGCGCCGTGCTGGGCTATCCGGTCGAGCTGTGCATCCCGGCCAACGTCAGTATAGAGCGGAAAAAAATCATCTCCGCGTATGGGGCAAAGATGATTTTCAGTAGCCCTATGGACGGCTCGGATGGAGCCCTGGAACTGTGTCGGGAGCGGCTGCAAGAGCATCCCGAGCGCTATTTCAAACCGGATCAATACTTTAATCCACACAACTCACTCGCCCACTACCAGACAACCGGGCCGGAGCTGTGGTGGCAGACCAAAGAGCAGATTACCCACTTTGTGGCCGGCATGGGCACCGGCGGTACCTTGATGGGAACCGGGCGCTATCTGAAGGAGAAAGACGTGGACATTCAGATTGTTGGGGTTGAACCGGATGACGCCTTTCACGGCCTTGAGGGACTGAAGCATATGGACAGTTCCATTGTACCCGGTATCTATTATGAAGAGCAGTTGGACCGAAAAATCAGCGTTTCAACTGAAGATGCCTATGAGACGGTGTATCGGCTTGGCAGAGAAGAAGGAGTATTGGTTGGCCAGTCATCCGGTGCGGCGATGTGGGCAGCACTCCAGGTGGCCCGTGAGATTGATCAGGGTACAGTGGTGACGCTCTTCCCGGATTTCGGAGACAAATATCTCAGCACCAATCTGTGGATCGGCTGGAAAGAGTATAATCAACGTCAGGCCAACGGTCGGGCAGAGGGAGTGGCGTGACGGAGACATTGGAGTCTTCGGGTCCGTTGAGTCTCTTGGGTCTTTGGGTCCGTTGGGTCAAGACTCAAGAGACTCAATGACCCTATAGACCCTATAGACTTTATAGATATGCTCGAAGACGCCCAGATCGAACGCTATAGCCGACAGATCATTCTCCCCCAGGTCGGCGGGAAAGGGCAGGAAAAACTTCTTCGGAGTCAAGTGTATGTTGACGGGGACGGACTGCTCGCCGCCGCTGCGCTTTTTTATCTCGTCGCTGCCGGCGTTGGGACTATTGGCGTGGCGCGGACCAAAGCCGCTCCGATCTTTTCCATTCTTGCGGAGCGATCCCTGGGATCAGATGAGCAGCCGGTGGCACACACCCTCGGGCGGCTAAACCCCGATTGTACCATTGTGACCCATCTGGATGAGGACGAACAACCGCCTCACCACTATAATCTGGTTCTGGCAACAACAGATGCATTGCACGATGGGTGGTACGCTCAGCACAAGCCGTTTGTGTGGGGAGCAGCCAGCGGAGAAGGCGCCCGTTTATTCGTGAGCCGGGGTGATAGGGCTGACCGGCCATGCCTGCGCTGTCTTTTCTCGGAAAACCCGCTCCGACCCTATCGGGCCACCCCTCCGAGGAGGGGAGAAAAAACAGTCCCCTCTTGGGAGGGGTGCCGCGTAGCGGCGGGGTGGGTTCCTCTGGACACGGGGACCAAAGACCCGCTTGATTCTCCATACGCATTCTTTTTGGGCACCCAACTCGTTACCGAAGTCCTGAAAATCATCCTCCAGCCCGAGTCGGAGAGTCCGCCAAAACTGTTGGCCTATACATTCCCGGCGTTTCACTGTACCGAGCAGACGGTTGAGAAGAACCCGCACTGCTTGGTCTGTTCGACGCCTGTCCATGATTGAGGAAGGAGCGGACGTGGAGACCCAGGGGCCTCAGCCCGCCTCGAATAAAAAGAATTCCTATTCCCTCACGCACCTCAAGTGTCTTGAGGCTGAAAGTATTCATATCATTCGTGAGGTAGGGGCTGAGTTTGATAACCCGGTCATGCTGTACTCCATCGGCAAAGATTCAGCGGTCATGCTGCATCTGGCTCGGAAAGCGTTCGCGCCGGGGAAGCTGCCCTTCCCTCTGATGCATATTGATACGACCTGGAAATTCCGAGAGATGATCACCTTCCGCGATACCTACATCAGACACGAACTCGGACTCGACCTCATCGTGTATATTAACCAGGACGGGGTCACAGCAGGCATCGGTCCCATTACGCATGGGTCCAAAAAACACACCGACGTGATGAAGACGCAGGCCCTCAAACAAGCGCTCGATCAGTACGGGTTTGACGCGGCTTTTGGGGGCGCACGGCGGGATGAAGAAAAGTCACGGGCCAAAGAGCGGGTGTATTCGTTCCGTGACCGCAACCACCGCTGGGACCCCAAGAACCAGCGTCCCGAGCTGTGGAATCTATACAACTCCACGCTTGACAAAGGCGAGAGCATCCGGGTTTTTCCGTTATCGAATTGGACCGAGCTGGATGTCTGGCAATATATCTACCGCGAGAACATTCCGATTGTTCCGCTGTACTTTGCCAAGGAACGTCCGGTTGTCGAGCGCGATGGGGTGCTGATTATGGTCGACGATGACCGTCTACCGCTCCATCCGGGTGAACAGCCGCAGTTGAGAAAAGTCCGTTTTCGCACCCTGGGCTGCTATCCGCTGACTGGGGCGATTGAATCCGAGGCGGACACCCTGCCGTTGATTATTCAGGAAATGCTACTGGCAACGCAGTCCGAACGGCAGGGCCGCGTCATTGATTTCGACCAGTCCGGCTCTATGGAAGAGAAGAAAAAGGAAGGTTACTTCTAATAGCAGGATGTCTCACCAATCTGACCTGATTGCGACCGATATCGAAGCCTATCTCGCCCAGCATGAGCGCAAGGACCTGCTGCGCTTTCTGACCTGCGGCAGTGTGGATGACGGTAAGAGCACCTTGATCGGCCGGCTCCTATACGACTCCAAGATGATCTATGAGGATCAGCTTGAGGCGATGAAAAAAGACTCGGTTCGGCATGGCACGACCGACACGGAGTTTGATCCCGCCCTGCTGACCGACGGCCTCAAAGCCGAACGCGAACAGGGCATCACCATCGATGTCGCCTATCGCTATTTTTCGACCGCCAAACGCAAATTCATTATTGCCGACACCCCAGGTCATGAGCAGTACACTCGGAATATGGCGACCGGCGCGTCAACCTGTGACTTGGCCATTATCCTGATTGATGCCCGCCACGGTGTCCTGACCCAGACCCGGCGGCACAGCTTTATCGCCTCTCTCTTGGGAATCAAGCACATTATTGTTGCCGTCAACAAGATGGACTTGGTGGACTACAGCCAGGAGGTCTTTGAGCGGATTGTCAAAGACTATACCGACTTTGCCGCCAGACTCGAACTGAGCGATGTGCACTTCCTGCCCATGGCGGCGCTGCGCGGCGATAACGTGGTGAATAAAAGCGAGCATATGCCGTGGTACACGGGCAGCCCGCTGATGCACCTGTTAGAGCACGTCTATATTGCCTCGGATGCCAATCTGATCGACTTTCGTTTTCCGGTCCAATACGTCAATCGTCCCAACCTGGACTTCCGCGGTTTTTGTGGCACGGTGGCCTCGGGCATCGTGCGGCCGGGTGATGAGGTCATGGTATTTCCGTCGCGCAAAACAAGCCGGGTAAAAGCCATCCATACCTTTGAGGGAGAAGTGGAGCAGGCCATGCCGCCGCTGGCCGTGACCCTGACGCTTGAAGACGAGATCGACGTCAGTCGCGGAGATATGCTGGTTCACCCCAACAATACCCCCCTCATCGCCACGCACTTTGAAGCCATGCTGGTGTGGATGGCTGAAGAGCCCATGCAGCCCGGCAGGCAGTATTTTCTCAAGCAGGCCACCACCATGACGCCCGGAGTCATTACCGACGTGCGGTATCGCATAGACGTCAGTACCCTCCATCGGGAGGACGCTACGCAACTGGCGCTCAATGAAATCGGACGGTGTGCCTTTGCACTCGAAAAGCCGATTGCCTGTGACCCGTACCGCAAGAACCGCACGTCCGGCGCGTTTGTCATTATTGACCGCCTCACCAATAACACGGTCGGCGCCGGGATGATCATCGACCGAAATCAGTCTTTTAGGTCCATTGGGTCTTTGGGGTCGAGACTCAGTGGACCCAATGACTCAATGGACCCAACGAACTCAACTATCCGGGCGGAAACCGGGCTGATGGCCGTGGCCGAGCGGGAGCAGGCCCTGCACCAACACGCGCTCACGGTCTGGCTGACGGGTTTGTCCGGCTCCGGAAAATCCTCCATTGCGGAACGACTTGAGCGATGCCTGCATACCGAAGGGTTCCACGCCTATCGACTCGACGGCGACAATCTGCGCCTGGGACTGAATCGGGACCTGGCATTTTCCGAAACAGATCGCGCAGAAAATATTCGCCGCATTGCCGAAGTTGCACGGCTCTTTAACCAAGCCGGGCTCATCGTCCTGGTGCCGGTCATTGCCCCCTTTCAGACGGACCGGCAACACGCGGCAGAGATCATCGGCGCGGATCGCTTTTTTGAGGTGTATGTGGACACTCCGCTTGAAGTGTGCGAGGAGCGCGATGTGAAAGGGTTGTATCAGAAGGCGCGGGCCGGGGAGATTCCAGACTTTACCGGCATCTCCTCTCCCTATGAACCGCCACCAGCGCCGACACTCCGACTGACGACGGTTGATCGCACAGTCAAGGAATCTGCCGACGTCGTGTTTCGGGCGATCATGGCTCGTGTCCAGCGGTAGACGACGGCCTTTATGCTCGCCTTCCAAATGCTTTCCCGAGGAGGAGGCTGGATGTTGAAGAGTCTGTTGAGTCTGTTGAGTCTGTTGAGTCTGTTGAGTCTGTTGAGTCTTGCCCCCAACGACGCAAGAACCCAACCGACCCAAGAAACCCATTTAGATTTCCGGACACTAACCCAAACCGTGGAAGAACAGTTTCTCTCTCTGAGGAAAGGGATTCAGGCAGAGTATTTTTCGCGCGAAGTCGGACAAGACTGGGATCAGATGGTGTTCTGGCCGCACGGGGCCGTTCGCCCAACCCATCTGGTCGGCTGTATTGAAGAAGTGCTCGACTGTTTGAGCGGCACCTGTGGTGAGTTCTTTGTTGTTGGGGACAAACTGACACCGAGCGTCCAAGTCGTTGACTTGCAGACCCGAGTGGTCACCACCCTGGTGCGCGGCATGACGATTTGCGATGGAATCCGGACCACACCATGGGGAACGGTGGTCGCAACGGAAGAAGACTTCGTCAGCGACACGGGGGCGGTGTATGAAATCCTGGACCCGCTGACAAATGACGAGTTTACCGTCCTTGAGCGAGGAAGTGGCGACGCGCCGGCCCGGATTGTCGATCAGGCCGGACAGGACGCCTCGGACCGCATTATCAAGCGTACGGCCTTTCCCGTGATCCGCTATGAAGGCTTTCTCGTGCATGAAACCGGCGTGGTGATTGCGGGAGATGAGGAGCGGCCTGGCAGCTATGAGCCGGGCGATACCGATGGCGGCACCGTGTATAAATTCATCCCGACCAACCTGTACGACCCTGCCACCGGACAGATTGCGTCGCTCGATCAATCCCCCTTGATCGCAGGCACAACATACGCGCTGCAAGTGTCGTGTCGGGATGACATCCAGCAGTTCGGTCAGGGCTGCGAGATTGGCAACGGCGCCTGGGTTCCCCTCACGCCAACCATCGCGTCCGAGGTCAGCATTGACGAGGGCGAAACCCGCATTGGTCGCGAGGCGGCCAATGCGGTTGGGGCAACGGGCTATTACCGTCCTGAAGACCTCCACCGTGACCCGATGTTCAGCAACCCCGACCAGCCTGATGCCGTTCGCTTCTGCTTCGCTGTCACCGGGAACCATGCCGGCAGCAACTACGGCGAGGTACAGTGCGCGATTGATCGGGATGTGACTGCGGCAACCGGGGCAACGGGGGAAATCGTGGTGAACCGTTTCATTGAAGGTAGCCCCGAATTCAGTCAGCCGGACAATCTGGCCTTTCAGCCGATAACGGGGGTGCTGTTTGTTGTCGAGGACAATGGGACGAGCCAGGGGAATAGCGATGTGTGGGCCTGTCTGCCGGACGGCGCGGACGACGATATCAAGTCTGACGGCTGTGTACGGCTGCTCAAAATTGCCGATGGTTCTGCCGAGTCAACCGGTTTTCTCTTCACACCGGATGGCACCGAGGCGTACTTTGCGATCCAACATAGCGCCGACGGCAATATGCCATTGGTGGATGATTTTCAGACCGATGACCTCATCCGGCTGTCAGGATTTCGGGTCAGACCCATGAAGTATGATTTTGGCGCACGGACGGCGTACCGTCTCGAAAGGCAGTCTTATCGATATTTCGGTTTTGGAGCCGAAAACCAATGAGTCTTTTGAGTCTTTTGAGTCTTTTGAATCTTTTGAGTCTAGACTCAACGGACTCAATGACTCAACGAACCCAACGGATTCAATTGACCCAACCGGCGCAACGAACCCGCTCGATCAGCTCTCCCATCACTTCGGTCCAAAAGGTTGAGCTGCTGAAAGGATGGACGGCGGTGTTGCCGCCCCGCTCCCCCGGATCGGGAATAGTCGGCGTCTATAACCCCGAAGCGGTGATTCCTCCGCAGTGCTATACCCGGACCGAGGGCCGCTTTAATCCGTGTTACGTCTGTCACCAAAATCATATCCCGGGCCGTGAAAATCGGATGAAAGATGCCCGTTTGCAGCAGGCGTATAGTTTTAGCGAAGCCGGACAAACCAATCGCTGGCGTAATCTGTTTGAAGACCGGACCAAGCAGGCCGCGGCCATGAGCGACGAGGCCATACGCGCGTGGATTAACGAAGATAATTTTTCCGAACTGGCCGGCCGATTAGAAGCAGTTCACTTTCGGGGCTATATTCCCCGACTGCAAAACCTGGCCGATGGGGCGGCCGCCTTTGATGAAGAGGGCTTTGCCAAAGATGGCAGCCACTGGGTGGCTTTCAGCTATAAGCCCTTTCCGAGTACGTTCTGGCCGACCAATGGGTCTACCGATGATGTGCTGATCCGTTTGCCGGTCGAGTTTCGCCGCACCCAAGACGGGGTCTATTCGCGCGAAGTGTATAAGGCCAATCTGGCGATTCTCGAAGCCGCAATTAAAGGCTTTGAGAGCATTGGCAGCCTGCCCATTGATGAGGCGCAACTCGGCCAGGACCTGAATGGCGACGGCACGCTCGGCCGCATTCACGCCATCACCAGTCCGGCACGCTATGTGGGAGCGGGTAGTGATACGCGGGTTGAACCCCACGTCTATCCTCACCGGA
Organism: uncultured Binatia bacterium (SeqCode); assembly: GCA_965243855.1. GTDB lineage: Bacteria > Desulfobacterota > Binatia > Bin18 > Bin18 > Bin18. The sequence continues at coordinate 3,770,120 of CBDEWE010000003.1, forward strand.
CGGAATTTCTGCATACCGTGCGCTATGTCGGCGTCGACGCGGACGGGAGCATCACGAATGCGCGGCGGATGAAAGAAGTGCGTTATATGCGGAAGCGGGATTTCCTGCCTCCCACCGTCCTCGCGCACTACTACGACCAGGAATATCAGGAAAAGCTGGAAGGCATACTGCCCCACTATCCGGACCGCGGCCACGCGGGTCTGTACAATAAAATGGGTTGGCTGCTCCAAGGATTTATTGAAGACAAGGACGGACGGCTGCGCTTCAATACCTACGAGGAGACCATGTTCTGCATGGGCTGCCATAACACGGTTGGCTCTACGATTGACAAGACCTATAGCTTCCCGCGCAAAATCGACGGGGCTGCCGGCTGGGGCTATATTAATCTGCGCGGCATGCCGGACGCGCCCACCATGAACGAACAGCAAGGGGAAATCCTGACCTATCTTGAGCGCGTGGGAGGCGGCACCGAGTTTCGCAACAATCCGGAAATGGCGGCGCGTTGGTACCATGCGGACGGATCGGTCAATTACACCGCCGTTGCTGCGGCCCGGGACGTCTACGAGCTGATTACCCCATCCCCCGCCCGGGCCTTATTGCTCAATAAGGCCTATAAGCTCATCGTCGAAGACCAGGACTTTATCTACGGCCGTGACGCGACAGTAAGCCCGCCGGTAAACGTGTACGAATACGTTGACAACAACACCGCCCCGACACTCCCGCCAGACAAAATCTATACCTGGGATATTCGCCTTAATTGGGCGGTAGAGAGGCAGGAGCGTTGACGCGCTGTTGCCTGCTTGATAGGCCCGCTACGGGGTACAAAGAGTAAACGTGTCCGGTTTTTTGTCTCTGTTGGAGGACACGTTTACTCTTCACACAAGGAGGACCTGTTATGCACGGCTTGGAAGGCGTTCGCGTATTGGAACTCGGTAATATGGTGTCTGCGGCGTATGCCACAAAGCTGCTGGCAGACCTTGGCGCCGATGTGATCAAAGTCGAAGAACCGGGCGGTGATTTGGCGCGAACCCGAGGCCCTTTTCCTCAGGGGCAGCCCGACCCGGAGCAAAGTGGTCTCTTTTTGTATTTGAATACCAATAAACGCGGCGTGACCCTTGATATCCGCCAGGACGCTGAACGTCTGCACACTCTGATTGCGCAGACCGATGTGCTCATTCACAATTATGCCCCGCCGACCATGGCTGAGCTCGGCCTCTCCTACACGGCGTTTCAGCAGGTGAATCCCAGCTTGGTGATGTGCTCGATCACCCCGTTTGGGCTGACCGGTCCGTATAAAGATTATAGAGCCTATGAGCTGAACCTGGCCCACGGGGGCGGCTGGGCCTGGCTGAGCCCTGGAGCCTCAGACTGGCCGGACTTGCCTCCGCTCAAGGCGGCCGGTCACCAGGCTGACTTCCAGGGCGGGCTGGCTGCAGCCATGACCAGCCTGGCCGCCTATGGCAAAGCCTACGAAACCGGCCAGGGTGAGCATATCGACCTTTCGATTCAGGAGTTTGTTGCTTCTTTCCTGGAACAAAACTTTGTCTACTACTCCTATATGGGTCAGGTGGCGTCTCGTCTGGGCCGCCGCCTGATCTATCCCTGGGGTATGTATCAGTGTCAGGACGGCCTGATCTTTGTGGTGACGGTTGAGCAGGATCAGTGGGAGCGCCTGGTCGATCTCATGGGGAATCCCGAGTGGGCGAGTTGGGAGATATTCAAAGACCCCTTTGTCCGCGCCGAGAACTGGGACGTGCTCAAGACCTATCTCGACGAGTGGATGCAGGGCTGGAAAGTCCAAGACCTCTTCGAGGCCGGCCAGGAGCGACGGATTTGTTTTGCCCCCGTATTGACCATGGAAACCATGGCGCAACAGGAACATCTCAAAGCCCGTAATTTTTTTGTTGACGTAACCCACCCCAAAGCCGGGACCTTGACCCATCTGGGCCCGCCCTATCAGCTCAAAGAACCGTGGTGGGATATTCGTCGTCCGGCGCCCCTGCTGGGCGAGCATAATGATGAGGTACTGCTCGAATCAGCCTCCCCAACCCCCTCCCAGCCCCCAACCCCCAACACCAGCCCTCCCCTTGAGGGTCTGCGCGTTGTCGATTTTAGTTGGGCCTGGGCCGGGCCTTATTGTGCCTTACAACTGGCCCACCTGGGGGCCGAGGTCATTCGGGTCGAATCACATGTGCGTCCCGACCTCGGACGACGCGTGCCCATTTATCCAACCGGCATGGAGCCGAGTCTCAATCGCTCGGGTTATTTCAACCAATGGCATCAGGGCAAAAAGAGTACCCTGCTCAACCTGAGCAAGCCGGAAGCCATTCCCATCGTCACCGCCCTGATTGAGAAGTCCGATATTGTGGTGGAGAACTTTGCCACGGGTGTGATGGAGCGCTTGGGTCTCGGCTATGAGGAGTTGGCAAAACGGAATCCGGCGCTGATCATGGCCTCCATCTCCGGCTATGGACATACCGGACCACAAAAAAACTATATGGGCTACGGTCCGGCCATCGTGCCGCTGACCGGACTGTCTTCGCTGACCGGCTACCTTGAGCGCGGTCCCCAGGAAGTCGGGATTTCGTATGGTGACCCGAATGGCGGGCTAAACGCCGCAGTGGCCATTACCGCGGCCGTAGCCGTGCGAAAACGGACAGGCAGGGGGCAGCATATTGACGCCTCATTATGGGAAACCATGGTGGCCTTACTGGCGGAAGGTTGGATGGACTATGCCATGAATACCACCCAACCGCCGCGCATCGGCAATCGGGACCCGTGGATGGCTCCGCATAACTGCTTCCGCTGTGCCGGACAGGAGGCCAGCCAGGATGAATGGGTCACCCTTGTCTGCGGGACGGATGAAGAGTGGCAGGCCTTGTGTCAGGCCATCGGGCAGGCCCACCTCGGTCAGGATCCACGCTTTCGCACCGCAGCAGACCGCAAGGCGAACGAAGAGGAACTCGAACGCATCCTAACGGAGTGGACCAAAGAACGAACGAAATGGGAGGTGACCACAACGCTCCAGGCCGCGGGTGTAGCCGCCTTTCCATCCATGAACAGCAAAGACTTGAGTGAGGATCCGCATTTGAACGCGCGGGGCTTTTTTGCCCGTTTGCCGCATGCCGAGGTCGAGGTACAGACCCATATCGGCATTCCGTGGCAGCTCACCGCTACGCCAAACGGCGTCCGCGCCCCCGCTCCCCTCATGGGCCAAGATACTGAGTATGTGATGAAGGACCTGCTGGGGCATACCGACGAAGAGATCGCCCAGCTCAAAGCCGCGGAAGTGCTGTATTAGACAGATGTTTGAGAAAAAGAGGACCTAGCGATGCAATATCGCACTCTGGGTCGGACCGGCCTGCGCGTCAGTGCTGTGAGTATGGGAACGTGGAAGGCGTTCGACGTGCGGGGCGAGCAGGCGATCGAGCATGTCGGACGGCTGGTGACCGAAGCCCTGGCCTGTGGGGTGAATCTCTTTGACACCGCACCCATGTATGGCGAGGCAGAAAGCGTGCTAGGTCGGGTGCTGCAGGGACGGCGCGAGGGCGTGGTGATCGCAACCAAGGTCCTGGCGTCGAATCGCACCTCCGCTCAGCGCCTCATCGAAGCGTCATTCCAGAAACTTCAGGTTGAGGTGATCGATCTCATGCAGATCCATAATATGGCGGCCTGGCGCACAGTGGCTCCGCTCCTTGAAAAATACAAGGCCGCGGGTCGCATTCGGTTTCTGGGCATAACCGACTATCGAACCAGCATGTTTCCGGAAATGATGGCGGCCATGCAAACCGGCATCTTTGATACGATCCAGATTCCGTACAATATCGGGGATAGACAAGCCGAACGTGCCATCCTCCCCTTGGCTCAGCAACGCAATATGGGCGTCTTAATCATGACGCCGCTGTGCCCGATCTTTCATCGATCCCAACTGCTTCATGTCTTACAACGGCGCGATCTCTCGTTCCTGGAGCCCTATGGGGTAACAACTCCGGGGCAGGCGCTGCTCGCTTATCTGCTCGCAAAATCCGAAGACGCGATTCTGCTGCCCGCCACCTCACGCCTTGAACGGGTCCAAGAAAATACGACAGCCGGAGAGATCGCGGCATTACCACAGCGGGCGATCGGGCAACTCGAAGCATTCTTTTGACAGAGCAGAGACCAATCGGAGCACATGGATAGCGTTCTACACAGAGGCGGTGGGTGCTCGGCTCCGCATTGATCGATCAGGCGCCCTCTGGCATACTACCGCTCCTCACAGGAAGGAGACGAAGAGTCTAACGCTCAGAGATAGGGCAGGACACGCTACCGGAAAAGAGACCGTCCTCTCTGCAGGTCTCTTCCTCTCACGAGCACGCATCCTGGGCATAATGCATAACCCTAGCCGGCATAGTTTCCTGCTAGGTAACGACACAAGGGAGATTGTGTGGAGTCTTTAGGTGATTGGCAGCGGAGCTGCTACTGCGGGGAGCCCCGCGTGACCCAAGTCGGACAGCCGCTGACCGTGATGGGTTGGGTGCATTCCCGGCGCGATCATGGCGGTGTGACCTTTGTCGATGTCCGCGACCGTTCCGGGTTGGTCCAAATTGTCTGTAACCCGCAAGTCAGCCCCGCCGCCCATACCCAGGCGAAAGAACTGCGCCTGGAATATGTGGTGGCCGCGACAGGAAGGCTGGAACGGCGCTCGCCGGAGACGATCAATCCGAACATCCCAACCGGCGAAGTCGAGCTTGTCGTGGAAGAGCTGAGGGTGCTCAATGCCTCGCGGACGCCACCGTTTCCGATTGATGCCGAGACCGATCCTGCGGAGAACACCCGACTGCGATATCGCTATCTGGATTTACGTCGGCCAAGGATGTTCGAGAACCTCCGCCTACGGCACCGGCTGGCCAAAGTGGTCCGCGATTATCTTGACGGTGAGGGCTTTCTTGAGGTCGAGACGCCGGTCCTGACCCGGAGTACCCCGGAAGGCGCGCGCGACTACCTCGTCCCGAGTCGGGTCATTCCAGGCGGATTTTATGCTCTGCCACAGTCGCCGCAGTTGTTTAAGCAGTTGCTGATGGTGAGTGGAATGGAGAAATACTTCCAGATCGTGCGCTGCTTTCGAGATGAAGACTTACGGGCCGACCGTCAGCCCGAGTTCACCCAAATTGATATTGAGATGTCGTTTGTCCGACCGGATGATGTGTTCCAGCTTATTGAAGGCATGATGGTCCGGCTGTGTAAGGAAGTGAAAGGTATCGACATCCCCACCCCGTTTCCCCGGATGCCCTACAGCCAAGCCATGGCCCGCTTCGGGAACGATAAACCCGACATTCGGTTTGGCCTGGAAATCCAGGAGCTGTCGGCGTTGTTCAGTCAGACTGACATCAAGGTCTTTCGGCAGATCGTTGCCGACGGGGGTGTGGTGCGCGGACTGATTGTGTCGGACGATCCGTTCTCACGCAAAGAACTCGATGACCTGATTCCACTGGCTCAGGATTTTGGGGCAAAGGGCCTGGCCTGGATTCGTCTGACCGAGGACGGATGGCAGTCGCCGCTGGCGAAATTCGTGAGTGACGACCGGAAACAGGAAATTGAAGCCGCCCTCGGGCTCAAACCAAAAGACTTGTTGCTCATGGTGGCCGATCAGGAACAGGTGGCGTGCGAGGTGCTGTCACGCCTGCGCCTCTATCTGGGCGACAAACTCGGGCTGATTGCCAAGGATGATATGCGTTTCCTGTGGGTGACGGACTTTCCGCTGGTCGAATACGACGCGGACGAAAGGCGCTATGTAGCCAAACATCACCCGTTCACCGCGCCCAATGACCAGGATTTATCCTTGCTTGAGACCGACCCAGGGAAGGTACGGGCGTTTGCCTATGATGTTGTGCTGAACGGCGTCGAATTGGGTGGTGGCAGTATCCGAATTCACCGCCAGGACGTGCAGCAAAGAATTTTCACCCTGCTAGGCATCGGTGAGGAGGAAGCTCAGGAGAAGTTCGGGTTTCTGTTGGAAGCCCTATCGTATGGCGCTCCGCCCCACGGTGGAATTGCCCTGGGATTTGACCGTCTGGCCATGTTGTTTGCCGGGATGGACTCGCTGCGCGAAGTCATTGCCTTTCCCAAGACGGCCCGCGCTCAGTGCCTGATGACGCAAGCACCAGGTGGGGTCGATACGAAACAGTTGCGAGAGTTGAGCATTAAAGTCGATCTGTAGGTAGTCAGTGGGGTCAGTTGGGTCTATTGAGTCTGTTGAGTCTGACCCTATGACCCGACTGACCCTATGACCCGACTGACCCTATGACCCAACTGACCCCACTGAGTCGGCGCTTGGCCGTGCTTGTATTGCTCTGGTACTGCCTTGCTCCATCCTCGTCACCGGCTGCGGAGACCTGTAGCGCTATCCGCACGAGCTATAATCTGGATACGGCTCTCCGGTCTGACGCTTTTACCTTAACGCCCGACGATCCGCGCTGGTCCGCGTTTCTCGCATGGGCCAAGGCGAAAAAGCTCTATAGCTTTCAGATCATCGGGCTGAGCCAAAAAAAAAGTAAGCCACCCGGTATCATCTTCCGCTGGGCCAAAGACACGGTCTGGCAAAAGGATGTTGTCCTCCCCTTTGGGCAGGCCCTGGGACATATGATTGCCGAACGCCGCTGGCGAGACGCTGACTTTCCAGAGTTTTTTTCCTCTCGCGGCGGCATATTCGGCGTTGATCTGGCCGAGCGATTGGCCGCTATAGATGCGCAGACGCTGCGTCCCTGGCAGGAGTTCTTCCACAGCGCCACCGCGCCCAAAAGCCCGGCGCGGCCCCGGCTCAACGCCCGGCTGCTCAGCGTCGCCTCAGACGGACAGTCAGCCTCTATTGCCCTTGGACAGGGTCGGATCGCGATGTATCTGGCAGACCGCCTGCGGAGCGATTTGGCCTTGTTTTTAACGGATTGCGCCGTTGCTGAATTTTTTGAGGAGTACGACAAATCGAAGCAATCAACCCCAGGTGAACGGGCTGAGGCGATCGCTGAGGCGTCAGCCCCGGGCAAAGCCATCTACACCAGTCAGTGCAGCGGCTGTCACGGCGAGGCTGGTGACGGGCAGGGCATGCTGACACTGAGCTGGCTGCCGCGACCGCGTAACTTCGTGCGCGGCTCATTCCGGTATCGTTCAACACCCAGCGGCAGTCCACCCACCGATGCAGACCTGTTCCGCACCGTGTCCAAAGGGCTGGCTGGGAGTGGCATGCCGGCGTTTGAGTCCATCCTCAGCGAGCAGGAGCGGCGGGATGTGGTCGCTTATATCAAGCAGTTCTCACCGCGTTTTGCCCCTGGGTCAGAGCCCTCACCAACTTCGGTTTCCACACCGCCCCAGGTGACGGAACAACGCATCGCCCGAGGCGCGTCGATCTACGTGGATTCCGGTTGTCCAAGTTGTCATGGGGCAGAGGGCAGGGGGGACGGACGCTCGGGGCAGGACTTGAAAACCGCGGAGGGCGATCCCATCATCCCCCGCGATCTCACCCATAAATGGAGTTTCCGCGGCGGCCACACACCGAGCGATATCTATCGACGCATAGCCAATGGCATGGACGGCTCCTCCATGGCAGCATACGAAGAGGTATTGGAGCCAAATGATCTGTGGGATCTGGTCTTTTACGTGCTCTCGCTCTCTCCAGAGCAGCGACCACAAGCCGGTCCTGGAGCGGAACGCAAGAAATAAGGAGAAAGACATGGGCAAACTGGATGGACAAGTCGCTGTGATTACGGGCGGGGCTAGCGGTATTGGAGCCGCAACAGTTCGCCGGTTCGCCGCAGAGGGGGCACGGGTTGTGGTGGCGGATATGCAGGAGGACAAGGGCCAGGAGATGGCGCAGGAGTTGGGAGACCAAGGCGCTTTTGTCCAGGTAAACGTGACCCAGGAGGCCGAGGTCAAAGCGGCCATTGATACCGCGGTCGAACGCTGGGGCCGGTTGGACTGTATTTACAATAACGCCGGCTTTGGCGGGGCGCTGGGGCCGATCGAGAGTATCAGTGTGGAAGACTACGATATGACCTTTGATGTGTTGCTCAAAGGCGTGTTTCTCGGCATCAAGCATGCCGTGCCTGTCATGAAAAACCAGCGGTCCGGCAGTATTATCAGCACCTCCAGCGCGGCCGGCGTGGAAGCTGGCATGGCGACCCATCTCTACAGTGTGGCAAAAGCGGGGGTGATTCATCTGACCAAGTCCGTCGCCCTGGAACTGGGTGAGTTCAATATTCGCGCGAACTGCATCTGTCCGGGTGCGATTGTGACGCCCCTGGCCGTTGGCCGGCCGTCGCCAACGGATAAACAGGTGGCCGGTCTGCGCAAAGGCGCGGCCCACCTGCATCCTCTCGGTCGGGTCGGCGAGCCGGAAGAGATCGCGAAGGCCGCCTTATGGCTGGCCAGTGATGACGCGAGTTTTGTGACCGGTCAGGCCCTAGCGGTAGACGGCGGGATCACCGCCGGTCGGCCCTGGCGCGACCTGCCCGAATTTCACCGCACACCCCATCCGATCCGGATGTACCGCGTACCCGGAAAGTAAAGAATATCTGGGGGTTGGGGATTGGGGAAGGCGCCATGTAGGGGCAACCCCCTGTGGTTGCCCTTCCTAATTTCCCAGAAAATCCCCTCCAAGGAGGGGTGGCCGAAGGCCGGGGTGGGTTCCGTCCTATAACAACGCTTCAATGACTTCAGCAGGAGCCTGTACCAGCTCAATCAACACGCCCTCACCACACAGCGGGAACTCCGTATTACCCTTGGGGTGAATGAAACACACATCATAGCCGGCCGCGCCCTTGCGTATGCCGCCCGGCGTGAACCGCACGCCCTGCGCGGTCAACCACTTCTCAGCCGCGTGCAGGTCATCGATCCACAGACCGATATGATTCAGCGGCGGATCCTGGACCTTGGGCCGTTTCTCCGGGTCGATAGGCTGCATTAAATCCACTTCCAGCTTGAGTGGCCCCGAGCCAATCACCGCAATGTCCTCATCCACGTTCTCGTTCTCGCTACGATAATTGCCGCTCAGGCTCAGCCCCAGGGTATCGACCCAGAACTTTCGCAGTGGATTCTTATCCAGTCCGCCCACCGCGATTTGTTGAATCCCCAGCACTCTAAACGGTCGCTCGCTCATTATTTGCTTTCCTCGTATGCCATCAATATGGGGAGTTGTATCGGTTCCGGGAGGGGGGAACAATTGGGGAGGAGATTCAGTCTATCCATAGGAGGGTATGGAGGTCTTGCCATGCTGACACGGAGACGCTTTCTGACCGTTGCCACCCAGGCTGGTACCGGTCTGGTGATAGCCCCAGCCATATTCCCCCGGAAACTTAGCGCTAGTGCTCCAGTACGGGTCAACGATATCCACTCGCAACTGAACCCTACTTATGTGCGCGAGATAGTCAGGCCAGACAGCCTAGCTGACCTCCAGGCCGCCGTGCAGAGGGGCGTCCAGACAGGCAGGACAATCAGTATCGCGGGTGGGAGGCATGCCATGGGGGGCCAACAGTTCGGGGCTGATACCCTGCTGCTCGACACCCGCTCAATGCATCGGGTTCTCGCCTTCGACAGCGCACGTGGATTGGTCGAGGTCGAGGCGGGCATACAGTGGCCGGAGCTGATCGACTATTTGATCAAAATACAGACAGGAGAGACGCCGCAGTGGGGAATTATCCAGAAGCAGACCGGTGCGGACCGGCTCTGTCTGGGCGGGGCGCTGGGCGCCAACGTTCACGGGCGTGGCCTGACGTTCAAACCGATCGTCAACGATGTTGAGTCCTTTCGGCTCGTGGATGCGAATGGAGAGGTAAAAATGTGCAGCCGCTCTGAAAACAGTGAGCTGTTCGCACTTGCGATAGGGGGATATGGACTCTTTGGCGCGATCGCAAGTGTCACCCTGCGCTTGATGCCTCGTCGGAAGCTCCGACGGGTGGTCGAGATCATCGACATAGACAAACTCATCCCTGCCTTTGAGCACCATATCGCAGATGGATATCTCTATGGCGATTGTCAGTTCTCCATTGACCCCGAATCCGACGAATTTCTGAAAAAAGGCGTGTTTTCTTGCTATCAGCCGGTTGCGATGTCCACCCCGGTTGCTTCCGAGCAAAAGCGCTTAGAGCCGGACAACTGGCGCGAACTCAATTTCCTGGCGCATACGGACCCGAGCCGGGCGTTTGACATGTATTCGTCGTACTATCTTTCTACCAGTGGTCAGATCTATTGGTCCGACACCCATCAGCTCAGTACCTATCTTGACGACTATCACAAGGTGGTTGACCGACGGACCGGTGCGCACTGGCCTGGGACCGAGATGATCACCGAGGTATATGTTCCCCGGCCAGCACTGGCCTCCTTCCTCGGCACCCTTGCTTCGGACTTTCGCCGTGACAAGGCCAAGGTCATCTATGGCACCATTCGTCTCATTGAAAAGGATGAGGAGACTTTCCTCCCTTGGGCAAAGGAGTCATACGCCTGCATCGTGATGAACCTTCATGTGTCCCACAGTCCCCAAGGGCTAGTGAAGGCAACGAACGACTTTCGTCGGATTATAGGGAGGGCCATTGAACAGGGAGGGAGCTACTTCCTGACCTACCACCGTTGGGCCACTCGCAGACAACTAGACGCCTGCTATCCGCAGTTTGCAGCGTTTCTGAAACTCAAGCGGCAGTACGACCCGAATGAGGTCTTTCAGAGCGACTGGTATCGCCATTACCGGCGCATGTTTGCCGACTTGGCGTCTCGCGTTCCTTCACTCACACCCACTTAAAAATCCGGGCGGCCTTGAGCGTATCCACGTACTCTTCGATCTTGGCGATTTTGCCGTCGCGACACTGATACACCCAGCAGTATTCGTTATCGTACTGCTCGCCGTCTTTGGACTTAGCGGAGATGGCATGCTGGACCACCGCGGTGTCGCCATCGGCCAGGATACGGTGGATGGTCAGGCGGAAGGTCTTCATATCGAACAGTTTTTTCGGGGTGTCGCCGCCCAACTCGGCCGCCACCGCCTCCGGACCCTCAATGACCCCAATCGGCGTGCTCTGGGGCGGGTACCAGACAATATCTTCAGTAAACAGCGACGCCAGCTTTTTCCGATCTCCAGTCGGCAGGGTTTCGTAATAGGTTTTGATTAAGGCCCGGGTTTCTTCTGTTTGCATGCGTTCGTCCCCCTTATGATGCGTTGCTCTTCCGCTGCCAACTTGTTTTCGCCGTCATGGTCGGCTACCGTCCGAAACATTCTTCCGTATGTCCTGGACTTCTTGACCCGCTCTCGACATCAAATAGACAGAGATCATAATATAGGTGTATGGCGCAATACGTAGGCATTTTAACCAGTGGTGGAGACTGTCCCGGACTCAACGCGGCCCTTCGCGCGGTCGGCAAGGCCTGTTTGGAAGCCTATGATATCCAGATTATCGGCTTTCAAAACGGCTTCCGCGGACTGGTGCAGAATCAGACGCTGGAGTTAGACGGAAAAGCGCTCTCGGGCATTCTGACTGACGGGGGAACCATTCTCGGCACCAGTCGGGATAAGCCACACCGGATGTCCATTGGCGGCAGAGTCCACGACATGACGGATGCCATCGTTGATACCTACCGGCGGCATCATCTGGACGCGCTGGTCTGTCTGGGCGGGGGTGGCACCCAGAAAAACGCGTTGCGTCTCAAAAAAGCCGGGCTGAATATCATTACCCTGCCAAAAACGATTGACAACGATATTGCCAAGACCGACGTCACGTTCGGGTTTAATACCGCGGTCGGCATCGCGACCGAAGCCATAGACCGACTGCATTCAACCGCGACCAGCCACGACCGGATTATCGTGGTCGAAGTCATGGGCCATAGGGCCGGCTGGTTGGCCCTTCAAGCCGGAACGGCCGGCGGGGCGGACGTTATTCTTATCCCGGAAATTCCCTATCATCTTGAGCGGGTTGCCCAGACTATCCGGGAACGGACCAGACAGGGGAAGCATTTCAGTATTGTCGTGGTCGCGGAAGGCGCACTGTCTATCAGCGATGCCGAAAAGGTCGAGGAGATCGTCCACCAAAAAAGGGAGGCCAAAGACAGAGAAGAAAAGGAAAGGGCCTCGGCCAAGCTGGAAAAATTTCATAAGGAACATGTCGGCCATACGATTCATCTCACCCAAGAGTTGGAGCGCCTGACGGGTCAGGAATCGCGCCTGACCATTCTTGGCCATCTGCAACGTGGTGGGACACCCTCGGCCACGGACCGTGTTCTTGCCACCTGGCTGGGCACGCGCTGCGCCCAGTTACTGCGGGAAGGTCGCGACGGCTTTATGCTGGCTGTGCAGGACCAGGAGCTCCGGCCCGTGCCTTTGGAAGAGGTCGCGGGGAAAAAGAAACTGGTCTCCCCGGACCATCCCCTCGTTGAAGCGGCGCGTCTGGTCGGAACCAGCTTTGGAGACTAATATGCTTCAGCCTGTCCACAACAGAGGGAGATACTATGAAAACGGAAGAGATCCTCGCCTATAGCCCAAAGGTCCTCACCCAAGAGCAGCGTGAGTTTTATTTTGATCAGGGATATCTGCTGCTGGAGAAATTCATCTCTGATGAATGGCTGGATACGCTCTGGGCCACGACCAACGAGTTCATTGGGCAGAGCCAGGTAGCAACCCCGTCCAAAAAACTCTTTGACGTTGAGCCGAGTCATACTCCGAGCACTCCCCGCCTGCGGCGTCTCATTAGCCCGGTCGAGGCGCATCCGGTCTATCGCGAGTTTACGTTCGAGGGACCGCTGGCCGACCTCGCCCAAGATCTGCTTGGCCCGAACGTGAAATACCACCACTCGAAGCTCAACTTCAAATGGTCGGATGGGGGCGAAGAGGTGAAGTGGCATCAGGACATTCAGTACTGGCCGCACACGAATTATTCACCCCTCACCATGGGCGTCTACCTGAGTGATGTGGACAAGGAGATGGGTCCGATGGGAGTGATTCCTGAAAGCCATAAGGGACCGCTGTTTGATCTGTACAACGAGAACAATGAGTGGACAGGCGCCCTCAACGATCAGGATGTGGCCCGTGTTGGCACACACAATGCCGTGTGGCTGAAAGGCCCTAAGGGCTCAGTGACCGTCCATAACTGCCGCATGATCCACGGGTCGATGCCCAACCACTCGCCGCGTATGCGCCCGCTCCTCCTCCAGACGTACGCAGCGGCCGATGCGATTACGCTCACAAACTTGACAGACCAGTTCCCACACTCGAATCGCATTATCCGTGGCGAGGCCGCGAAGTGGATCGACTTCGATCCGCGCCCGTGTCTCATGCCGCCCGACTGGTCTGCAGGCTACCGCTCCATCTTTGCCGTGCAGCAGATGGAAGAGGGTGCCGGCAGCCGGACGGTCGCTGGGAACGCGGGAATGATGTAGGCACGGAGCCTGCCCCCTTGGTCGAACTTGTTGCGACCCTACTCAGGAAATCCACGAGGCAGGCGCTTCGATGAACAAGCGCCTAGTAGGTTGGATTTTGCTCTGTTGGCTAGTGGGAGGGCTGGGCTTTCTCTTTCAGATAGAAGGGGCGAAGGAGGTCGTTCGTCAGCGGGCAGAAGGAGGATGGGAAATTATGCATAAATTTCTGGGACAGAGAGCGCCCGGATGGCAGGACTACCCGGATTTTAGGGCTTCAGGAGAGAGGGTCAGTAAGAGAGCCTCTCATTCTTCCATAACCCGTTCTGCTGGCTCATCTCACGTATCTTTCTTGCGTCCTCGTATTATTGACGGAGACACCATTCACGATGGAGAGTGGCGTATTAGACTCAGTGGGATAGATGCGCCAGAGCGGAGTCAGCCTTACGGCACCACGGCAACGCAAGCATTAGCCAGGCAGTTACACCGTGGGAGGGTGACCTGCCAATTACAGGGTAAGGATAAGTACGACCGGCATCTGGGGACGTGTTATGTCCAAGGGCGGAATATGAACGAGTGGATGGTACGGAACGGATATGCGTGGTCCGACCCTCGGACGCCCCGATATCGTCAGCAGGAAGAATTGGCGCGGAGAGAAAGGAAGGGAGTGCATCGTTCGAGATCCGCCATTCGACCAGAGCAGTGGAGAAGACGAAGAGGGTGAGCCAACCGGAGCGAGCTTCGAGCCCCCTTCCTGAGCACACCTGGACGGCTCTTCCCTCAGAAGGAGGAGGCATGAAATTCGGTATTGTCCCAATTAACCTGCGTGAGTTCACAGACCCGGAAATGGTGATTCCGTTTGTCCAAAGGGCGGAAGCACTCGGCTATGAGTCCGTTTGGACCGCAGAGCATGTGATTATTCCCAAGCGGTATGACTCGGTGTATCCCTATAATCCGGACGGGAAACTGCCGTTCAAACCCGACGCGCCGATTATCGACCCCTTGGTTGCCTTGACCTTTATCGCCTCGGCCACCACGACGCTCCGGCTGGGCACCGGTGTCAACATCCTGCCCCAGATGAGTCCGCTCTATCTGGCCAAATGGGCCTCGTCGATTGATCATTTGTCCCAGGGACGGTTGATGCTCGGCCTAGGCATAGGCTGGCTGCGTGAGGAGTTTGCCGCTATCGGCGTACCATTTGATCGGCGGGGCAAACGGGCCAACGAATATCTCGAAGCCCTCAAGACAGTCTGGACTGGTGAGGAGATTGATTTCCGAGGCGAGTTTGTCAATTGGCAGGGGTTTACCATGCGGCCCAAACCCGCCCAGACAGGCGGGGTGCCGCTGGTTATCGGGGGCGTGACGGCACCGGCTATCCGGCGCACGGTCAAATATGGCGACGGCTGGTATGTGATTGGCAAAGACTTGGACGACTACCGGGCTCATATGCAGGCGCTGGCAGAAGAATGTGACCGACAGGGCCGTGACAGACAGGAACTCGAAATCACCGCCTACTGGAATTACTACGGGGAGGGGCTGGACAGCCTCGCGGTGTACGAAGACCTCGGCGTGCACCGCCTCCTGGTCAATATGCACGCGCTGCGAGCTGGCGATGTCACCACCGCCATGGAGCGTTTTGGCGAGGAGGTCGTGGCCAAACACGGCAAAGAGTGAACGTGTTCAGCATCTGTATGTCTATGGGAGGACACGTTTATTCTTTTAGTCTGAGGCGAGCCTGCGGCGCGGGAAGACGGGAAGGATACGGCATATGAACCACGTCACGTTCGGGACAACCTTGGGCGGATTTGGGGGCGGGTTGGTTTCCGGACCGACGCTGTGTCGCTGGGCCGAGGAAATCGAACAGCTTGGCTATGACATTCTTTTCTACCGCGACCATGTGCTGTGGCACAGCCCGGTGCTCGATCCGTTCACCATGCTGGGCGCGTTTGCGGCGCGGACAACGAAGATCAAACTCGGAACCGGGGTGCTGCTCCTCCCGCTGCGCAATCCGACCCTGGTCGCCAAAATGATAGGCACCCTGGACTGGCTGTCCGGCGGGCGGTCCATTCTCGGCGTGGGTGTCGGGGGCGAGTTTCAAAAGGAATATGAAGCCTGCGGTATTTCAGTGCGGGAACGCGGTCGACGTGCCACTGAAGGGCTACGTGTGATTAAGAAACTCTGGACCAATCCGTCAGCCACGTGTGATGGCCAGTTTCTGCAATTTGAGAACGCTCAGATGACTCCGCGTCCGCTTCAGCAACCGCATCCACCGGTCTGGGTCGGCGGACGGGTTGACGCAGCGCTGAAACGGGCCGGGACGTATGGGGACGGCTGGTTTGCGTATTTTGTGACACCGGAGCGTTTTCGCACTAGCCTGGACAAGGCGCTGGAGCACTGGCATCAACGCGAAGCTGCCTCGCGAACCACATTCACCGGGGGCGTGGTCCTGTATTTCTGTATCGCGCCCACCTACGAAGCAGCGCGAGCGAATGCCGTGCACACTCTGTCAACGGAATATAATCAGTCGTTTGAGAGGATTATTGATAAGTATAGCGCACTAGGTCCGGCTGAGGACTGCGTAGCCACCATACATCGCTATATTGACTCCGGAGCCCAGCATATAACCCTGCTGCCAGCCGTACCCGCGGCCGCAACGATGGACCAACTGCGCCATATTGCGGCTGCATTATTCCCGTACTCCCGTTCGGCGTAGCGATGATCCCTAAACACAGCGTCACGTTCCTTATTGAAGCCGACTTTCAGGCGATACTCAAAGAAAGAAGGAGCAGGAGCATCTGGCCACCGCCTGTGCTCAAATATGGCCTTGCCGTACTATGATATATGGGTAATATGGGAGATATGAAAACAACGCTGGATATCCATGACGAATTGCTGGCGCGGGCGAAACGCCACGCCAAGAAGACAGGTCGCCCCTTGCGTGCCGTGGTTGAGGACGGGCTCCGTCAGGTGCTTGCAGCGTCTCCCTCTCAGAACCGCTACCGGCTCCCCGATTTGAGCACCGGCATGGCTGGTGCGGATGACCCCCTTGAGGTCTACTCGTGGCAGGACCTGCGCGGGTTGATCTACGGAGAGACTGAAACACGATGATTGCGGTCGATACGAACCTGCTCGTCTACGCCCACCGCAAGGAATCCCGCGTGCACGAAGCAGCCTTTGCGATCGTGCGGACGCTTTCCGAGGGAAGTCAGGTGTGGGCGATTCCCTGGCCCTGCTGCTACGAATTCTTGAGTGTGGTGACAAACCACCGCATTTGGAAGGACGCGGCAACGTCACCGGAGCGTGCATGGCGGCAACTCGAAGCCTGGACGACATCGCCAAGTAATCGTCTGCTCGGCGAGACCGACGACTTTCTCAAGGTATTGAGCGATCTCGTGCAGCGGCCGCGGGTGCGTGGTGCGATCGTCCACGATGCCCGGATCGCCGCGCTCTGCCTGGCACACGGTACTGAAGCGCTCCTTACCCGTGACCGTGATTTCTCGCTATTTCCAGAACTGCGAACACGGAATCCGTTCGGGTAGAGCAATTGACGTTGCCGTATTGCCGCACTTCAGACAGAGCGGATCGTAGGAGAGCCCTAACGGAGCTTCCCTTCAACAAATGGAACTTCGTAGGCTTTTTCATGGTTGATGGGACCGTGCCCGAAATAGCCCTCTTCGCCAAATAACTCGCCGTGGTCCGCGGTAATCGTAATATAGGTATTGGGGGGGACGATATCGAAGAGGCGCTCAAACACACCGTCAAGATAGCGCACGGCGTTGACCTGCCGCTGCCGGAGCAGGTCGAGTTTGTCTTGGTCAAAGAACTGCTCCCCCGCTTCATCCTCGATCAGCTTCCCACCAACGACGGCGTCATCCAGATGCTTGAAGACGCCGTGGACACCATGAATCTTCGGCCACTCCTCGCTCGGCTCGTCGGGCAAGGCGTACGGGTAGTGCGTTTCTCCAACGTTCAGCAGGTAAAAAGACGGGCGGTCGGGAGAGAAGGATAAGCGCTCAACCATAGCGGCCATATCATTATGGGTTGGCATCAGGGTGAAGGAGTCGAAGTCCTTATTGAGCAGCGTGGCCGGATTCAGCACGGGCAGGGAGACCATCGCGTGCGTGTGGTAGCCCAGCTTCCATTTCAAGAAGGTGGGTAAAAAGAGCTGGGGCACCAGACTCTTGAACTCAACCTGTTCAGCGCCCAAGCGTTCCTGGTATTTGAAAAAATCCTGTTTGTAATACTCCGAAGCATAGACCTGCCGCGGGCTGGAATGAGGCAGCAGCCCCATCAGCAGGTTGTAATGGGACGGGGCGGTCCACGACGCATAACTCCACCGACACTCGACCTCGCCCAAGGCGCTGACCGTTTTCGGCCGGGCCGCCATAAAGGCGTCATACCGGCAGCTATCGAGGATTACGATGAGGTAATTATTCGTGCCCTGGGGGAGCGGAAGCTGCTGCGCCTCAATGTTGAGGGATGACGGAGTCAGCGGAGTCCCAGTTGGCGGAGACTCCGCCTCAGACGCACTCCGCTTGAAGATTCGATTCAGAATACCCATGCCTCCGCCTCAACTGGCGAGCCTGACTTTTCCAGCCTGCACCTGGGAGAGCACGCGATCAGGATCATGTCCCCCCGCGCGTAGTAAGCGGATCACTTCCGCCTCTGGTAACGGCCGGCCTCCGTCGAGGAGGCGCGCACGGAAGAGAATCTGGGCGGCGTGTTCAAGCATCTCCAGCTTTGAGTAGGCCTCTTGGAGGCTCCCGCCGACGGTAACAGAGCCGTGCCGGGCTAACATCAGCGCATCGAACTGGCGGATAAAAGGACAGATGGCCTCACCAGCCTCACGCGTCCCCGGCGTTATATAGGGGACGGTTGGAATTGCACCTAGCGCGGTCACGACTTCAGGTAAGGTCCCGTCGGCCAGCGAGACGTCGGCTAATGTACACGCAATCGCGGTGGTCGGATGGGCGTGAATGACTGCCGCAATATCCTCCCGTTCTCGATACCCGGCAAGGTGGAGGGCGATTTCCGATGACGGTGCACGCTCGTCACTCACCGGCTTCCCGTCTAAATCGGTCTCAATCAGTTGCTCTGCTCTGAGGAAGCCTTTGTGTACTCCCCGAGTGGTAATCAGGATACGGTCCGGCCCAAAACGTACGCTGGCATTCCCTTCTGAGGACGCAATGAAGCCCTTCTGGTACATGGCCTGGCAGATATTCACCAGATCAGTTCGTAAGGTATGCCCGCTGGTATCCATAACCGTTCTCGATCAGAAAGATCTTTTTCTGGACTTGGCCTAAAGAGCGAACGTGTTCAGCTTTTTTGCCTGATTGGAGGACACATTTACTCTTCGCCGCAGACTCCGGCAGGCCGCTCCCGTAAGCAGGCGCCCTAGGTGCCTCATGCTTTGGGGCCACCGGGTTGCCCAACCAACGCCCGGTGCGTGGCTCTTCGCTCAAAGAGGAAACGTGTCCGGCATCTACATGTTTTATTGGGGGACACGTTCACTCTTTCAAGACTGTCGTAGACCCGCGCAGTCTTTTTTACAAGAGAGGAAGCAAAAAATCTGCGTGAGGACTGCAATACGTGGAGAATGCTGGTAGGCTAGATGCACTAAAGAGGAAACGTGTCCCCCAAAAGAGATACAAAGCGGGACACGTTTCCTCTTCGCATAGAAGGAAGATGAGGAGGTGCATACGTGACGGCAGACGTCGATATCTTTCATCCCTCTGCAGAGCATCGTCTTTTGCGGCAGACTGTTCGGGAGTTTGTCAAAGAACGGGTTGAGCCGCAGGCACTGGAGCACGATCGTCAGGAACGCTTCAATATCACCCTCTTTCACGAACTCGGCGAACTCGGACTGCTGGGCATTACGGTGCCGGAAGCGTATGGCGGTGTGGGTATGGACGCAGTGGCTGCCGTTATCGCGCACGAGGAACTGTCTGCCTCAGACCCAGGCTTCTGCCTGGCCTACCTGGCCCATGCCATGCTCTTGGTCAATAATTTCTGTCGCAACGCCAATGACGAACAGCGCCAGAAGTATTTGCCGCCCCTCCTCTCCGGGGAATGGGTTGGCGGGATGTGTATGACGGAGCCTTCAGCCGGCACGGATGTGCTCGGGATGAAAACGCAGGCGGTCCGCCAAGGAGATACCTATGCCATTACCGGCCGCAAGATGTTCATTACCAACGGCGCGCTGGATGACACCACGCTGGGTAACCTCTTTCTCGTCTACGCAAAAACAGAGAAGGGTTTGAGTTCGTTTATTGTGGAGAAAGATTTTCCCGGATTTTCGCTCGGGCAACGGCTCCACGGGAAAACCGGTATGCGCGCCTCCATGACCGCCGAACTCGTCTTTGACGACTGTCAGGTTCCGGTTGCCAATCGTCTCGGCGAAGAAGGCGACAGCGTGCTCCACATGATGCGCAACCTGGAAATCGAGCGGGTCACGATTGGAGCCATGTCTACGGGCATCGCCGGCCGCTGCGTCGAAGATATGACCCGCTATGCAAGTGAGCGGACCGCCTATGGTCAGCCCATTAACAGCTTTGGTCAGATTCAGCGCTATATCGCGGATTCCTATGCCCAATACATGGCGGCACGGACCTATCTGTATCACACCGCGCGGAATATGGACCTTGATCAGCCCGGCCATCGCATCGACTCGGACGGCGTCAAGCTGGTCGCTACGACCATGGCAAAAAACGTCGCGGACAACGCCATGCAGGTGTTGGGTGGCTATGGCTATTTTAACGAGTATGTGGTTGAGCGCTTATGGCGGGATGCAAAGCTGCTTGAGATTGGAGGCGGCACCCTGGAAGCGCATCAGAAGAATATCACCAAGGATTTGACGCGGCATATGGACTGCATTCGATAGAATCGTTGGAGAGAGCCATGCGTAACCTCTGGGACCGGATCATGATTGCCCTCATGGTGGGGGTGATAGGCTTTTGCCTGATAGAGATATGGAACGGAACCACGGAGCTGCTCCGGTGTGGGGTCGGCATAGGCGGAGCCGTGCTGGTGATTCTCCTCAAGCTGAACGCCCTGCAGAAGGCGAGGCAGCAGACACCCTCCAACCCTTGAGCGCTACGCTCGCTCTTCTCCATGCGACACAGACTCTCCAACCTTGGCAGACCTTCCGGTCTTTTTCCATCCAACGCGGAGAATGGCTTTACTCTTATCGAGCTGATTCTGGTTCTCGTCATTATCAGCATCGCCTTTGCCATTGTCGCCCCTGCGGTCGGGAATCGGTTTGGCGGCAGTGACCCGAAGCGGACGGCGGCACAGTTACGAACCACACTGGAACTCTTACGACTGCGGGCGCTCACGGATGGTATAGAACAGCGTCTCGTCATTGACCCCGAAGACAATCAGTATTGGCAGGAGGCGGGGCGTCAGGTTGCGGCTCGGGATGACAGCGAGGAGGAGTCGGGCCACGAAGACGAGCAGATTACTTCCTCCGATGAAGACATCCAGCTCTCAGCCACGAGCCTGTGGGTGCGGGAGGAGGGGGAAGTCGAGTTCCGCTTTTATCCGGACGGCACAAATTCCGGCGGGGAGATCACCGTAGAACAGCAGCGGGAAGCGAATGAGGTCGCATATATCATCGCGCTCAATCCGCTGCTTGGGACAGCCACCGTCCGCTATGCCGGAGAAGAATAGTCAGGAGACAAAGGAGGGCCGCCGTCCAGAGCGGGGGGCCGGCAGCATGAAGAAAGAAGACCGGCAGCGTCAGACACGCCATTGGATACACCATTGGAGCGCAGGATTTACCCTTTTAGAAATCATGATCGCGCTCTCCATCCTGGCGGTCGGCCTGGTGGCCGTGCTGGAACTCTTTGCCGGCAGTCTCCGCCTCACAGGAAAAGCCTCCCACCGCACCCAGGCGGTCATTCATGCCCAGAATGTGATGGACGGGTTTTTTGCCCCGGATTTCCTGGAAGATGGGGAGGACAGCGGGGAGCTGCCGGATGGCTTTTTTTGGCGGGCACGGGTGCAGGAAATCTTTCCGGATGAAACCGAAGAAGAGGCGGCGGAAAGGGAAAACGATGCGCTTGGCGGCCAAGCCTCTCTGCTGCACATCAAGGAGATCACGGTCAGCATCCGCTGGGAGGAGGGGGAGAGCCACCGGAGTTTCGAGCTGCGTTCCATGCGCCTCATGTACGAGGATACAGACAGCCTCGAGGAGGGGAGGCGTTAAGCGTGCGCCCGGCCCGCGGCTTTACCCTGCTTGAACTCCTGATCAGCCTGATGCTGATAAGCCTAGTCAGCCTCGGCGTCTATGGCGCGCTCGGCTTTGGCGCAAACGCGCTCGAACGTGGCACATCCCGGAGTATTGAGAACCAGCGTGTCCGCGCGGCCCTGGCCCTGATTGTCCGCAAGCTAAAGTCGGCCTACCCCCTCATGCTGCTGGTCGACGGCGAGCGCCTGGTCTACTTTTTTGGTAGCGAAGAGGAACTCCGTTTCGTGGCCTCTGCCGACCGACCTGAAATCGGCGGGTTGGAGAAGGTTTCCTACTTCATCAAAGAAGATGAAGACGGCGAGCACGGGCTATGGATGCGGATTTCCGCGCCGACTCTACCCGCCGATTTGGCCGAAGAACGGGAAGGAAGTTTATACTTGGAGGCCGAGGTTCTGTCCGATGTTGACGAACTGGTCTGGGAGTATTTCGGGCAACGACAAAACGAAGACGAAGAAGCGTGGCATGAGAGTTGGAACGGTGAGGAGGAACCGAAGTTGCCGCAGGCCGTCCGGCTGTCGTGGCGCGCCCAGGTGAGTAACCTACCAAACGAATGGCAGGTCGAAGTCCCGATTCAGGTCCAGGACCCGGTTTCTGAACTGCAGCGCACTCCCCAGAACCGCCGGCGGAGCCGAGGCCGGAGATAGCTGCCATGAAGAGTAAACGTGTCCTTCAATCAGACAAAAAAGCTGAACGCGTTTACTCTTTGCGGAACGAGCGCGGCGTTATCCTGATTGTGGTCGTGTGGGCGCTAATGGTGCTCATGGTTGTAGCGATTGAGCTTGGCCGGACCGCCCGGGTGGAGGGGCTGAGTACCGATGTCTACCAACAGGAGGTCAAAACCTATTATTTAGCCATCGCCGGGCTGAACCGTGTCCTCTACCAGCTCATCCGAACGAGCCAGCAGGGCCGAACGCGAGATACCCGAGATGATGATCGGCTAGGCTCACGCGACCGGTTGAGCGAGGATGAGCCAGAGGAGTGCCCAGACGTCTGGCTGCTCGGAGATGGACAGTGGAGAAACGAACCCTATGGCGAGGGCGGGTATCAGGTTCGGGTCAGTGACGAGAGCGGCAAAATCAATATCAACCAGGCGGATGAAATTATCTTACGCCAGACCTTTACCAATCTGGACTTTGATCCAGACTTCGGAGATGCCCTGGCCGATGCTATTCTCGACTGGCGTGACCCAGACCCCTTAGAGCGGCTGAATGGGGTCGAAAGTGATTACTATCTGGCCCAGGACATTTCCTACCCGGCCAAGGACGGGCCGCTCGACACGATTGATGAGCTTCTGCTGGTCCGTGATGTCACCCAGGACCTCTTTTACAACACCCTGAACGAGGTGTTCACGGTGTATGGCAATGCGCGAAGCGGCAATATGGCCAATGCGCAAACCGCAAACGCCCTCGTGCTCCGGGCCATTCAAGGGGTTGATGCGGAAACCGCGGAGGAAACGATCCGGCAAAGGCGCGAAAACTGCGGGGAAGAGTTCCTGGACGCGACCGCAGCACGCGGGGGTCTACCCACGATTGTTACCATAGAGAGCGTCGGTTATCTGAACACCGGGCGTATTACCCGCCGGCTGGCCGGAGTGATTGACCGCACGGGAGGCCAATCGCATCGGGTGCTGCGCTGGCACGACCGTCTGCCTTCGCAGGCCCTCCCACTCAGCAAAGACGACTTTGAAGACGAGGAAGAGGGGTGGTTCTAAGCCGGGCCGTCGAATTACGCCTCCGGCTCATCCGGCCGATGGGCAACTTCTTCGTGAACGGTAAATTCCCCGTCTGCGTAACTCGCCAGGAAGTATCGGTCGCCTGGTCCGCGTTTTCCGAATTTTCGCGCTTGCTTTATCAGTCGGCCTCGTAATCCGGGCTTGTCGTCGAAAATCATTACCCTATAGTCAGCCCGTGCCAGAGGGAGCTTCTGGAAGTCGTCCCACACATCCCTCTCGTT
The DNA here is from genome assembly GCA_965243855.1 of uncultured Binatia bacterium (SeqCode). GTDB lineage: Bacteria > Desulfobacterota > Binatia > Bin18 > Bin18 > Bin18. The sequence goes on from CBDEWE010000003.1 coordinate 3,793,683, forward strand.
TCCCCACTCGATTTCCGCCACGAGTGCAATATCACTGACCAGAAATTTCTCGGTCGCCTTCAGCCACACCACGTCATAGAGCCATTCTGTGGGCCAAGTTGCCGCCTCAATTTTTGTGGCACACGTTTGATACTTCTCTTGTCCGCCCAGGCGCACCAATAATTTTTTGATTTTGTGCGTCCATTTCTTGCGGCCCCATCCTCCTACCTTTTTTGCGTCTGCGGCCAGACTATTCAACGCTCCTTCTAGTTCGTCTCTCCTCATTGATCCGAATCCTCCCCCCACCTCGAAGTGCGATAAAACGGTTTCTGGCACCAGAAGCCACTATTTTTGATTCTATCATACAGAGTCTCGGCTGTCAGATGAGCGCGGCGTAAGCCGACAGCCCTCTACGCGGTTATCAGATGCTTAAAAAGGGATTATCGTATCGTTAATGCCAGTGGGGGGGAGGAGAGAGATGCAGCAGGAATTCATGAGCAGGGCCATAGAGCTCGCACGCGCTCATATGAGGGCAGGGAAAGACGGGCCATTCGGTGCGGTCATCGTCAAGGGCGGAGCAATTATTGCAGAGGGATATAATGCGGTCATCTCCAGCAAGGACCCTACGGCCCATGCGGAGATCATGGCCATCCGGCGGGCGGCCTCAACGCTCGACAGCTTTCACCTCGGAGGATGCGAAATCTACACCAGTTGCGAGCCCTGCCCCATGTGCCTCGCCGCCATCTACTGGGCGAGGATCGAGAAAATTTATTTCGCCAATACCACCGAAGACGCCAGGGAGATTGGCTTCGACGACAAGGTCTTTTACCAGGAATTACAACGACCGTGGGCCGAGCGCCAAATCCCCGCCCAGCAATTACTGCGCGAGCAGGCGTTAGCAGTCTTTCGGGAGTGGCGGGGCAAGGTGGATCATATTGAGTACTAGAGCGGCCTACGGACCTCGTTACGCTCCTGCCATCGGCAACGTTACCGAGACAAATTGCTGGTGGGAAAGATACAACTCCTTGGAGATGCGCCGAACCGCTTGAAACGAACCCGCAAATTCGCGATGATGCTTTTCCAATTAGGCGGACACCTCGGAACACCACGTTAAAGTTCGTCGGGTCAGCGACATGCCAATCAGATCAACCAAACTGTCATTTCCGGTAATCGTCTGCTGTCTCCTCTCCTCTTGCTCCCTGACACCAAATCGAATTCCCCCGATTCTCGAAGTAGCAATGGAGTTACCCGACGAGTTTGCCGAAAGTGAGGTTGCCGGCTCATACGAGCCGCTGGAGTGGTGGAAGGCGTTCGCCGACCCGGTTCTCGACCAGGTAATCGAAGTGGTGCTGGCCTCGAACTTCGACCTCGCCGAGGCGGTCGCCCGGGTCGACCGGGCCAGGGCGCGGGAGCGTATCGTCAAAGCCCCGGCGTTTCCGCTGCTTGAGCCTTCGCTTGGTATCACCGATATGGAGACATCTACCAATGCGGGTATTGCCGCGTACCTGGACGAATTGGGGGTGGATTCCGACGTATACCGCGATTTTGGCTTCGAGATTCCCGACCGGATCGGCCTGACGACCTACGACCTGGGTCTTGACATCTCCTACGAACTCGACTTCTGGGGCCGCAATCGCAACGACGCGCATGCCGCCGGTGCCGAGCGGCTGGCTTCGGAGTCGGACTACCTGACAGCCCGCATAGGTGTGCTGGCCGAAACCGTGCGCACCTACCTGGAGATCGTCGACCTGCGCCACCAACGGCGGCTGGCCGGCGAAGTCGTGGAAATCTTTCAGCAGCGGGAGTCCCTGGCCGAGTCCCGTTACGACCGCGGGCTGACCGATGCACGCGCCCTCTATACGGCGCGGCAGAACCTGAGCAACGCGCAAACCAGGTTGCCGCAAATCGAGGCGCTGTTGGCGGACGCGAAAGGCCGACTTTGGGTGCTCCTGGGGGGGTACCATGCGGACCTCGCGGGCATATTGCCCGATTCCCTGACGCCTTCCGCCGCGCTCGACCCGGTTCCGGTAGGCATTCCGGCCGACCTCCTGGCACAACGGCCTGACGTCAACGCGGCAAGGCAGCGGATGGAAGCAGCCCGCTACACCGTTGGCGCACGCCGCGCGGATTTGCTGCCGAGCTTATCCCTGTACGGTTCCATCGGGCTGCAAAGTGCCGAGGCGGGCGAGTGGTTCGACCCGGATCAATGGTTCCGGAACCTGAGCTTCAACTTGCTTGGCCCCGCATTTCAAGGTTCACGGCTGCGCAGCAACGTTGATCTCGCCGAGGCCCGGTGGAATGAAGCGGCCGCCGCCTACGGGCGTTCCGTGGTCAGCGCGGTCAACGAGGTCGAGGCCGCCCTGGCGGGGCTGGAGGCCAACCGCCGCCGGTATTCCCTGCTGGCTTCCAGGGCGCAAGAGGCTCAGGCCGAAACGGTGTTGCAGGAACGGCGTTATATCTCCGGAGTAAGTGACTATGAGGATTTCCTGACGGCAACGCACACCCTCCTGGGCGCGCAATCCGCGCTGGCAGCGGCGCAGCGTGACCTGGGGCACGCGCGTCTGGTACTGCATCGCGCGCTGGGAGGCGCGTGGACTGCAAAGAGTAAACATGTCCTCCAATCACACAAAAAAGCGGGACACGTTTACTCTTTCAACGAAGGGGAAGCCATCCAGCAGAGTAACCTAGCTCCTGACACCAAGGAGGGAACGTGTCCTTCCTCGACCGGCAGATGCGGGACACGGTCCCTCTTTCAACCGCGTCTGCTTGCGAGTGTCCCGGAGTAAATCACCATGTCCCGCATTTCCAGCTTTGTCATTGCCGGCGCCATCCTCAGTGTTTCAGTGGCGTTGGCGGCTTTTCTCATTTCACTGGCACCCGAACCGACCCGCACCGAACCCCCGCCCCAGATCCCGTTCGCGCAGACGGAAATGGTTTCGGCCGGCACCGGTCCCATACCGGTCTACGGGTCCGGTACCGTGAGGCCGAGCGCCGAGATCGGTATCGCACCACAGGTGGGAGGGAAAATCGACTGGGTGGACCCGGGATTCCAGAGCGGGGGACGGGTAACGGCGGGCCAGACGCTCATCCGCATAGAAGAGGCGGACTTTCTGTACCGGGTGCGGGAAGCCGAGGCCAATCTCGCCGCCCGGCGGGTGGCCCTCCTTGAGGAGGAGGAAAAAGCCGAAATTGCCCGAGTCCAATACGAGCTGTATATCGCCGGCCAGGGAGATGCGGATGCGACGTCAGCCGCGAATCCCCTCACGCTGAGAGAGCCTCAATTGAACGCGGCGCGTGCCGCAGTGAGCCGCGACGAGGCCCGGCTCGCTGAAGCCAATCTTGCCCTGTCCAGGACCCAGGTCACGGCACCGTTCGACGGCTTCGTACGCGAAGAATCCGTGGACGTGGGACAAATCGTCGCCGTCGGCCAGACCGTCGGCTGGCTTTTCGCTGCGGAGGCCGTGGAGGTGGTCGTGCCCTTGTCCGATTCCGACGCGGCACTGATCGCGGGACTTTGGGATCTCAGGGCGGGTGACGGGGTGCGACGGGTGGCGGCCCGTGTGGTCGCCCAGTACGGGGACGGGAGCTACGCCTGGGAGGGGTATGTGGATCGGGGCGAGCTATCCCTGGACAAACAAACGCGAACGATAGACGTGATCGTGCGTGTACCCGAACCGTTTACAACTGGTGGCCGGACAGACGGCTCCGATGGTGTCGATGGTCGCCCTCCCTTGCTGGTAGGCAAGTTCGTAGATGTGGAAATCCACGGCCATGAATTGGACGAATACTACCGGGTGCCGCGAGCGGCATTACAATCCGGCAACGAGGTTTGGATTGTGAATGATGGCGGCGTGGTGAGTATCGTTCCGGTACAGGTCCTACAACGAACCAACGACGAGGTATATGTGACCGGCACCCTTGAAAGCGGCCAGACCGTCATCACCGGTGGAATCCGGTTTGCCACAGAAGGCATGCGCGTCCTGACGGCAGTTGACCCGACACCATGAGTCCTGACAACGGCCCTCACACGGAACCATCCGGCCCGATCGCCTTTATGGCTGGCAACAGTGTCGCTGCCAATCTGTTGATGTGGGCCATCATCGCCGCCGGGCTGGTGTCACTGACCGGTCTGGAGCGCGAAGCGTGGCCGACGGTCCCATTCTACCATGTCGAAGTCTCGATGCCCTATCCCGGCGCCACCCCGGAAGAGGTGGAGGAGTCGATCATCGCCAAGATCGAGGACCAAGTCAGCGGGTTGGATGATGTCAAGGCGGTCAAGTCCGTCGCGGCCCCAGGTATGGCATCCGTGCGTATTCAAATGGATTCCCGTACGGACATGGATCGAGCGTTGGACGATATCGAGTCTGCCGTCAATCGTATAGAGTCTTTCCCGGCTGGTGCCGACCGTCCCCAATTCAGGGAGATGACCAACCGCCAGAGCATGATGCGGCTCATCGTGTACGGCGATGTGCCCGAGCGCTCGCTCAAGGAATTGGCGTACCAGATAGAGGACGAACTCACGACACTTCCCTCCGTGTCCCAGGTCGAGGTCAGTGGTGTTCGGAAATACGAGATCTCTATCGAGGTACCGCTACATCGGCTGAGAGCCCTTGGACTGACACTCCCCGGCATCGCCACCACGATTCATCGCAGTTCCCTGGACCTTTCTGCCGGCAGTATCGATACCAGGGAATCCCAGGTGCGGGTCCGGACCCTCGGCCAGAACTATGACCAACAGGATTTCGAAGAGATCGTCCTTCTCAGCAGCAGTGACGGCACGGTATTGCGCCTTGGCGACATCGCCGAGGTCCGCGACGGTTTTCAGGAAACCGACCTGATTGTCCGGCACCAGAACCATCCCGCCGTATTCGTCGAAGTCTACCGGGCCGATGATGAGCACGTGATGGATGTCGCCACGACCGTCCGAGAGCACCTGACGAACGAGGTGGTCCCGGCTCTGCCGGACGGTGTAGGCATCACCATCTGGAATGACGAATCCCAGGCATATGAGGAACGCGCCGCTCTTCTCCTCAAGAACGGAGTTCTGGGCCTGTTGCTGGTGTTGATCGCCCTGAGCTTGTTTCTCGAAATTCGGCTCGCCCTGTGGGTCGCCGCCGGCATCGCCATTTCGGGTATCGGCACCCTGGCCGCCATGCTGGTACTCGACTATGCAATCAACACCATCAGCCTGTTTTCGTTTGTCCTCGCCATCGGTATTGTCGTCGACGACGCGATCGTCGTAGCCGAGCATATTCAAGACGAACGCAAGCGGGGAACACCCGGGGTCGTGGCGGCGATTCGCGGCACACGTCGGATCAAAGTGCCGTTGATATTCGCGGTCCTCACTACGGTGGCGGCGTTCGTTCCGCTACTCTTCATCCCCGGTGGTGTCGGCGAGACATGGTCGGCACTGCCGGTCATCCTCATCGCCATGCTGCTGGTTTCTCTGGTCGAATCGCTGCTGGTGTTGCCCAACCACCTGTCCCATCTGCACGGCCCGGAATGGGTACCGACAAATGCTTTCGATCGGTTCTTCACACGGCTCCAGGGCCGTGTGGACGTTTTGCTGAACAGGTTCGTGCAAGGGCCTCTGGATCGGGTACTGCGGTTCGCGACGGACCAGCCCATGGTGACGATGGCGGGAGCTGTGGGAATGCTCGTGCTGAGTATCTCTCTGCTGCCGGCGGGTATCGTCCCGACCACCTTAGCCGCTGACGTCGAGGGGGATTTCGCAACGGTCACTCTGGACATGCCTGACGGGACGACCGCGTCCAGGACGTACGAGGTAGCGAAGGAACTGGAGGCCGCGGGCCACCGGGTCATCGAACGACTTTCGCGCGGCCGACCCGAGGATGCACCTCCCCTGCTGACTGGCGTAACGGTGACCGTCGGACAGGGGCCGAGACTTGAGGGTGGGGGACTGAATCCCGAGCCCACCCTCAATCCGCGGGCCAATATCGCCACCATCGAATTCAAACTCCTGGGCGCACAGCAGAGACAGCTCTCCACCAGAGAGGTCGTGCAGGCATGGCGAGAGGAGGTGGGAGTGCTGCCCTACGTGCGCGGCATCACCTTCAGCGGCGAGGTCATCGACCTGGGCAATCCGGTCGAGGCCGTGCTGTCGCATCCTGATCCGGAGCGCCTCGCCCAGATCGCAGACTCCGTGGTCGATGGTCTCCGTGGAGTGGGAGGCGTCTACGACATCCGTTCGGATCACACCCCGGGCATCCCGGAAATACAGCTCGAACTGCGGCCGGAAGCGCGGACCTTGGGTCTCACGCTTGAAGAGTTGGCCGGGCAGACGCGCGCCGCGTTTTTCGGAGCAGAGGCCGTCCGGGTGCAGCGCGGTCGGGAAGAGGTCCGGGTCTACGTGCGCCTGCCCATCGATGAGCGGAGTGCCATTACCGATGTCGAAGGATATCTGCTCCGTACGCCGAGCGGGGCCGAGGTCCCGGTTACCAGTGTGGCCTTGCTGAACCCGGGCGTATCGCCGCCAGCCGTTCGACGGAGGGATGGTCAGCGCGTCGTCACGGTCACGGCGGACGTGGACCCTACGGTGATTTCCGGTGGCGAGGCCAACAGCATCCTGGCCGATTCGATTCTCGCGGACTTGACCGCCGTGTACCCGGACCTGACCTACACGTTTGGAGGTGAACAACAAGAGCAACTCGAGTCCCTGGGTGCGCTGTATCGCGGGTTTGCGATTGCCTTACTCCTGATTTTCACGCTGCTTGCCATCCCCCTGCGCTCCTATACCAAACCGTTCATCATCATGGCCGTCCTCCCATTCGGGTTCATCGGAGTGATCTTGGGTCACTGGGTCCTGGGAGTAGCCCTGAGCGCAGTATCCTTTATGGGTATCTTCGGTCTCAGCGGCGTGGCTGTGAACGATTCCCTCGTCATGATCGATTTCATCGATCAGAAACTCAGAGAAGGGGTCCCGATGCGCACGGCAATCATAGAGGGCGCTAAGGGGCGTTTTCGTCCTATTATGCTCACTTCCGTGACGACTTTTCTTGGCTTCACCCCTCTCATTCTGGAACGCTCCATTCAGGCCCAGTTCCTGATCCCCTTTGCCGCATCGCTCGGTTTCGGCATTCTTTTCACTACGGCCATCCTGATAATGGTCGTACCAGCGTTATACGCGACCCAACTCCGGCTGATTCCTCCGAGGGAATAGTCCGCCAGTTGCTGAGAGAAATAAGGTTTAGCCCTGATCTACTCGGAGGGAATGACTGCGCGTGTACAATCTCAATCTCTATGCGAGATGGGAATTGGTACGTGCCTGATGGTACCAAACGACAGTGAGAATACCACGATTCCCGCGAGTGCAAGCCCGCCCACCCCGGCGGCGTACAACGCGTAGTTGGTGTGTGCTTTGCCGCAGATCGTGTACCACTGCGTCCCGTCCGCGGGCGGCGTGGTGCAGGCGAAGGTGAAGTCCTCTTCGTAGTTGTCCACACACAGGAACTGCTTGCGCGTAGCGCCGGTGATATCTGTGGCTTCCACGTCGCACGGGCCGGGCGGCTGGTGCAGTCCCGTACTCACGTGGGTCTCGGGTGCGAAGAAAGTCATGTTAAAAGCGAGCATGAACAGGTAGGCGGCGGTGGCTCCACAACCCAGCCAGTCGACGGACAACTCACTGCGGCTCATCGCGTGGCGGCCGAGGAACGCCACGGTGCCATAGGTCACCAGACCGATGCAGAGGGCCAGGTAGCGGGGCGTGCCGCCATTGATAGTCTGCAGAATCGTTATCTGCACCATCATCATCGCCGTGGTGAGGCCGGCGACCAGTACGAAGCCCCCGGTGAAGCTCCGGCCGGTGATTTCCTTATCCCGCAGGACGATATCAAGCAGCAGCGCGAAAGAGCCCGCGAACGTGAGTACCCACAGGCTGCTGCTGACCGGCGCTCCCAGCAGCCGCGCCGCAAGGGAGGCATCACTATCGTGCCAGGTCCACCAAAGGAACTTTGCGCCTACGATGTCGTAGGGCGCATAGAACATGCATGCGACCAGACCTGTGAGCGCGGCCGTCGACCAGCGATCAAGGCCGAGTCGGCGGACGGCGACCGCTGGCCAGTACATGAAGACCACGTGTATGCATGGGATGTACAGCGGCAGGCGCGGGGTGAGCATGATGCTCGACTGAGCCTGCCAGAAGTTGTCGACCAGCGGCAACGCCATGAAGATCAGATCGTTGCAGGTGCCCGCGATCAATGCAGCGAGCCAGATCAGCAGGTTCGCGCGCCCCGCGCGGCGCGCGTGGTAGAGGGCGATGAGGGCGCACGCGATGATGACGTATTCACCGATCAGGAACGTGGGCAGTGTCGCCCACTGCTCGGCAGGGTTCATGAACATCTGCCACGGAAGGTGTGGCGCCGTATCCCAGGGAAGGGTTGTCATTGCCCCCTTCTTTAGTAACTGACGAAGGGTTCGAGTTCGACCGGCCGGTTGCCATGCTTGCCATCGGGTGCGCCGCGACCGCCAAACACGTCCTGGCCGTAGCGTCGATTCCGCCTGCGCAAGGTGCCGTGTATGCGGTCCCAGATCATCAGGTGCTGCCCGAAGTTCACATGGAAGTGGACGTGATGGTCGTCATGGTAGGCGGACGGGGGGTGCCACGGCAGGACGGAGACGAGTCTGACTCCAGAGTGGTCGATGACGTTGTAGAACAGGACGTAGAGCAGCACGACGGCAACTGACGCGGCATGGAACGGGATGAAGAACAGCGGCAGGAACGACGCGGCTTGCAGCATGAGTATATCAACCGGGTGGAGAGCATTAGCCACGTAGGGCGAGGTCGCGCCGAAGCGATGGTGAAAACGATGCACGTGCTCATATAGGAATTTGATGTGTAGCATACGGTGCATCCAATAGGTGATATAGTCCCTCACCACGAACAGCACGATCGTCATGCCGATCGTGTAAGTCCAGCCATACGCTGCCACGTCGGTGTAGATGGCCGTCTTCACCACGCCCACAATCATGCCGTATATCAGGATGCCGGTGATGACGCTGCTGAGAGTCAAGTTGCCGGTGCCGGCAAGTATGGCGGTGCGGTGCATTTTGGGTGTCAGGAAGCGCTCGGGCTGGCACTTCCACGTCTCCGGCTTATCGCGCCGGCGCACATAGTAGCGGTAGTGGTAATAACCGGCAACGGCGTGATAGATGGCAAGCGCCGGCAGGGTAGCGATTCCGATGCAGGTGGCCAACAGACTCCAGTCGATTGTCTCCATTTGTCGCTCTCCTTAAGCTGAGGTATCGACCACCCTGTAAGCCTGCCGCGGCATGACTGCCCCTAGCTATACTCAAACCAGCCTATAAAGGTTAAGCAGAATATCACAGCTTTCTCAAATCAATCAAGAAAACCGCCTGAATCGGTCCTGTCCTAATCAGGACAGTCGTGCCGTAATTTTTTCAGAATAGGACAAGCCGACTTTGAAATTAGGGCAAATCCTGGAGCAGGACAGGCGGGGATCTGCCCTGTTTTTCTTGACGGTTCGCACGATTTCCTGTCTTGTGCCGTGCATGTAACAATCAGACGCTCTGACATAAACAAAGGCCAGCCCCACTCGGGGCTAGCCTAAATTTCTGTTCCCGACGCCAAACCGTTGTCTTTTGACCGGGCAACGGCTACAGGGGACAGAGAAAGGAACGCGCTGACGGGTGCTCGCCCTGCAAAGCGATCCTCATAATACGCCTAGCGTTTCAGCGGGCCAAGGATGGCGAGGAGTATCGGGAATCGGAACCGAGAGAGACATTTGAGGCTGCTGTTTCATGTCCGTCAACCTGACACGCTATAGAGAACTCACCTACCCGCCACCCTTTCCGGATGGCTGGTACAGGGTCGCGGCGTCCGGGGAAATCAGGCCGGGAGAAGTAAAGCACGTTCAGTGCGCGGGGGAACAGATCGCCCTATTTCGGAGCAAGACAGATGGCGGGATTGCGGCCGTAGAGGCATTCTGCCCGCACCAGGGTGCGAACCTGGCCCACGGCCGGGTCAAGGGGGACCGGCTGGAATGCCCTTTTCACGGCTGGCAACTAGACGGAAACGGCCGGGTTCGCGACCACCCCTGCGCCGAAGATCGCCCTGCCGTCCATCGGCACTGGGAAGCGATCGACTACTACGGTATGGCCATGATCTACTGGTCGGCACGCCGGGACGCGCAGGCACCCTATCGACTTCCGCCGCAACCGCACATCGACAACCGGCAGCTTGTCTATCGTGGTCAGTACGACGCGGGCGAGGTCGAAATGCACATTATTGAATTTGCTGAAAATAGCGTTGACTTTCAGCACTTTTCAAAACTCCACGGTACCATGCGCATCCCCTGGACCAACATCAAACTGCCTTGGATACGAATTCGGCACGAGCCTTCGTGGTCGCTCGACGACACACTTGAGCACATTTCCTATTTTGGAGACGAGACAACGCTGGAGATAGCGGGCCGGGTGTACGAAAGCACCAGGGCTCGGGGGCGCGCTACCTTTCTCGGTCCTGGCAGCATCGTGCAATTCGATCTTGAGGTTCCACGCATTGGCACCATCACGATATTCCAGACGCACACGCCCGTAGCAGCGTTAAAGCAACGGGTGACCTTCCGGTGGTTCGCCCCCCGACGGGTGCCACGAATACTTGTGTCCTACGTGGTTGGGAACTGGGTCTCGCAATGGCGCCAGGACGTGGAGATATGGAAAAGAAAAATCTACCGGCAACGTCCCCTATGCACTGGAGACGCTGGCCCTAGAAGCAAAATGCATCAGTGGTACCGACAATTCTACCCTGACGACCTCGTCACTGATCTCTCAGACTCATGGGGCACACTCGGGGGGAGAGCGGGCGTTCATTCAGGCAGGCGCTAATCCGAATCTATTGGACGGGGACGGTCGTTCCTATCCTCAAACAGGCACCCTGAGCCCCCCTCAATTGAGGACAACCACCCGCCCAGATTAGGACAACCGCCCGAAATGAGGACAAATCCCTGAAAATTAGGGCAGGACCCCTGAATCCCGATGCGTAAACTGTCCATAAAAACGGGACAACTGCACATACTCATCCGAACCTATACCTCGTTTCAACTCAGCATAAGACTTGTTCCCTCCTAAACTGGAGAGTTATAATACAGCAAGGACAAAAACCTATGGCTGTTACTCAAGAAAATATGACGGCCCAGTCGCTAACCTTGACCCAAGAACTCATCCTGATGCTCCTCAACGAGGAGACCGGCTACTTCCACCAGGTGCCCGGCTGGGATCTGAACTGCGCCGTGATCGGTGCCGTACTCGCGGAGCTTTCGCTCAGACGTCGCACTGACACGGATGAGGAGTCCCTGTTCCTTGTGGACGAGACGGAAACGGGCAACCCCGTTCTGGACCCTATCCTGAAGGAAATCGCAGCCGAACCGGTTCAACGGAACGCCCAGTACTGGATCGAACGGCTCGCTCCCCGTGCAGAGTCGATCATCGATTCGGTTCTGGAACGCTTGGTTGAGCTGAAGGTCCTGGAACGCCACGACGGCGGGTTCTATACGCTGGCTCACACTGCCTGGCAGACGGAAGCGTTCAACAGATCCTCAGAAGGAACGGCGATTCAGTTCGTCAAGGTGCGCCTCAGCAATGCAATTTTCAACAGCGATATCCCTGACCCAAGAGATATTATCATTATCTGCCTCATCAACACGTGCGACGTCTTTCGCTTCATGTTTCAACTTAATGACGAGGCAGAGGAGCGTATCGAGTTCATCTGCAAGATGGATCTGATCGGCCGGTCCATCGCTACTGCGGTCTCCCACAACCTCGCTGGTCCGGTGCTTCGGCGTTCCGCCCTGTCCAAGAAGATTCCGGCTGTCTCCCTGAGCAAATTGCTGCTCAATCCCCATATTCGCGTCGGCAATGTTCCCGTGCTCTTTGCGGACCTTACACAAGAGTACGGCCCGGTGTTTGAACTCCGCCCTCCGTTTGCTGAGCCCATGATCTTCCTGGCCGGACTACGGACAAACCGCTGGGCGCATCGGCACGGGCGGATGTACCTGAGAGCCAGGGACTATTTTACTGACTTCGAGAAAGTCTATGGTGCGTCCGGAGTGTTACCCTCCCTGGATGGCGCCGATCATTTCCGGCTTCGCAAGGCTATGGGGCCGGCCTATTCACGCGGGAGACTGATAGGTCAGTTGGACCAAGTCTACCATCATGCCCGTAAATATATGGCGAATTGGACGGTTGGAGACTCCTTCCCCGCAAGGCGCCTGTGCCGACGAATGATTAACGCACAAATTTCACCGCTCTCCGTCAGCGTTGATTCTCAGGACATCATCGACGATCTCATAACGTACAAGGAACGAGCGCTCAACACTCACATCGCGAAGGTCCTGCCCAAATTCATGCTGAAAACCCCGTGGATGAGCCGCCGGACGAAAGCCATCGACACTTTGCTGGAACGGGTCCAAGGTGTCCATACACCTGCCCAGCGGGCTGGATGTCCGCGGGACCTTGCGGATGACATACTCAGCTTGCACGCGAGCGATCCGCAGCTGGTGCCGGAGTCGAATCTGCGTTTCGCCCTTTCAGCAGCGCTGATTGCCAGTGTCTACCTTGGCGATGCGTTCAGCTTCGCTTTGTATGCCATGGCGTCACAACCGGTGCTCTACTCCAAAATCCAAAGTGAAGCCGATGCCCTGTTCGACAACGGCGATCCGGATGGCCAGGACTTCACCCCATCCGCGATCGACGTCACACACCGCTTCCTCATAGAGTGCCTGCGCATGTACCCGATTGTCCTGATGTCTGTACGAACCGTGATGAATGCGTGTGTGGTCGAGGACTACGAACTACCGGTGGGGTCACAGCTCTACATTGCTCAGACAGCCACGCATTACATGGACGCCGTCTTCCCTAACCCCTTCTCATTCGATATTGACCGCTATCTGCCGCCGCGTAATGAGCACCTCAGTTCCGGGTACGCACCCTACGGGCTGGGCACGCACACATGTCTTGGCTCCCGATGGATGGACCTGCAGCTGGCCGTCAATGTGCTTATGGTCGCGCACTACTTTACGCTCAAGGTGTCCCCCGCGAACTACAAGCTCCGGTTCAGCCCGTTGCCGTCGGCGAAACCGAGCAAGAAGCTGAAATTCCACATCGCCGAGCAGAGGCGCGAACTGCCCGTCTGACGAATCGAACCAGGATGGTGAGATGACCCTACCCGTTGTCCGATTCGCAGCGATTGAGGGCCTCGTGCTCGAGGCGGCGGCCATGCTGTTGGTGTTTGTCGGCTTTTTGTTTCTGGGTTCGATGCTCCTGCCTGGACGTCGGGTTGCAGGGCCGGAACTCGAGGGAAAATCACGCACCTACAAGCTCAACGGCCTCGCCTTGTTCCTGATTGTCGTGATTGTGGGATGTCTCGCCCAAGTCTCCGGCTGGTTCTCGCTTTCAGTGCTGCATACCCACTTTGCCGCTTTGTTCGTGGTGGCAAACGGATTCGCCTTTGCTCTTTCCGGCTGGCTGTATTGCCGCGGAGCCTGGGCCCGGGATGCATCACCGGGAGTCTGGCGAGGATTTTTCTTTGGCTTGGAACTCAATCCGACCTGGCTCGGGGTGGACTTGAAGCTTTTCAGCTACCGCCCTTCCCTCATCGCCCTGGCGCTGTTCAACGCATCATTTGCCGTAGTGCAGTACGAAACCTACGGCCGGCTCACCCTGGCCATGGCGCTCTATCAGATCTTCACCTTCTTGTACGTGCTCAACTACTTCCAGTTCGAATACGGAATGACCCATACCTGGGATATGATCAGTGAGCGCTTCGGGTGGATGTTGATTTGGGGCGACTATGTGCTGGTGCCGTTTTTCTACAGTCTCCCCGGCTGGTGGCTGATCCACGCATCGGAACCGCTGTCTCCCATGGCCGCCGGTGCGCTCGTCGTGTTGTTCGCCTTTGGCTTCTGGCTCTTCCGCGGCGCCAACGAGCAAAAGCACCGCTTCAAGCGTGACCCTGCGGTCACGATTTGGGGACAACCCGCCCGGTCCCTGGACGGGCGCCTGCTGGTCTCCGGATTCTGGGGTATTGGACGACATCTCAACTATACCGGCGAGGTCTGTGTCTACCTCGCGTTCACCCTGACCACTGGACTCGCCTCCTGGGTGCCCTACCTGTTGCCCGCGTGGCTGGTGGGTCTGTTGTGGCATCGATCGAGACGTGACGAGCGCCGCTGTCGCGCCAAGTATGGTGAGCTCTGGGAACGCTACACGCAGCGGGTGCGTTTTTCGATGCTGCCGTTTGTCTATTGAGGGCAGGAATGGGAAATCGGTCTCACAGTGTGGCAACCTCGCGTTCGGCGCGGCTCTCGGCGGCGGCAAAAACCGTTTCCGAGCTCACGGGTGGGTGGCCGTTGATCGGTCATCTGCTGGATTTTCAAAAGGATCCGGTCTCGATGTTGAGCCGCGGCTGGCGCGAGCAGGGCGAACTCGTCCGGTTCCGGCTCGGTCCCCGCGAGTTTGTTCTCTTCACCGGACCCGAAGCCCACGACGTGTACTTCAGCGCGCCCGAGGACCAGTTGAACGCCAAAGCCGTCTATCAGTTCACGGTACCCATCTTCGGCCGCGGCGTGGCGTACGACGCCGCCCCCGAGCTCATGGACGAGCAGCTCGGGTTTCTGTTTCCGGCGCTCCGCGAAGCCGCGATGCGCCGGTTTGCCCGCATCATGTTCGAGGAGACCAGCCAGTTCGCCGACACTCTCGGCGAGGATGGGGAAGTCGATCTGCCGCTCGCGCTGAACGAACTCACCGTCAAGATCGCCAGTCGTTGCCTCATTGGAGAAGAAGTCCGGGAGCAGGTGGACACGGGTTTTGCCGAGGCGTATCACGATCTGCAAAAAGGAATCAACACCCTGGGATTCTTTCTCCCCAGACTTCCTACCCCAGCGCATCGCAGCCGTGACCGGGCTCGGCGACAAGTGGCCGCGCTCTTTAGCCGGATCATGACGGCCCGCCGACTTTCCGGGTCCCGGCCCGACGATTTCATGCAGACACTCATGCACGCCCGTTACAAGGATGGCCGCGCCTTGGACGACGACGAGATTACCGGGCTCCTGCTGACGGTGTTGTTCGCGGGCCAACACACCAGTGCGGTGCTCGCAACCTGGACCGGTCTGGAGCTCGTGAGGGCGCCATCATACCTGACGCGGGTCAGAGACGAGATACAAGACGTCTACCGCGAGGCAGGCGCCATGAGCCTCGCGAGTCTCAAACGACAAGAGGCGCTGGAACACGCCGTGCGTGAGTGCGAGCGGCTGCATCCGCCGTTGATAATGCTGATCCGCAAGGTCCTCAAACCCGTGCGTTACCGAGACTATATCGTGCCGGCCGGCACCCTGGCCATGGTGTCGCCGGCGGTCTCTCACCGGTTGCCCCACGTGTTTGCCGACCCGGAGCGGTTTGCTCCGGACCGCTTTGCTGCCCCCGCTTGCGAGGACAAACAACACCAGTACGCCTTGATCGGTTTTGGCGGTGGCAAACACCGCTGCATGGGGAAACATTTTGCGTACCTGCAGTTGAAAGCGATCTGGACCGTGCTGCTCGACCGCTTCGATTTTCATCTCGACACCGCGTTTCCCGCTCCGAATTACGGGAGTTGGGTGACGGGCCCCGAGACACCCTGCCGGCTCCGCTACCGCCGCCGCTCGCAAGGGAGCCTTGTCCGGTGAGCGGTACCACTCTTCGGCCCTACGACGTAGCCATTGTCGGCGCGGGTCCGGTCGGCAGCTTGTGCGCGCTCGCTCATGCGCGGAAAGGTGCCCGGGTGGTTCTGCTCGAAGCGAATCCCAAAGCGTCCAGACGACTGGCAGGCGAATGGCTGCATCCACCTGCCGTGCGGATGTTACGTGATGTTGGAGTAGCGCTCGATACGCAGCCCCGCAGCGCCGCGGGTAAAGGATTTGTGGTGTTCCCGGAAGACGGCTCGGAGCCGATAGTGCTGCCTTATCCGGACGGAGTTCGGGGTTTGGTATGCGAGCATGCAGCGCTCGTCTCGCGGCTGCGTGAAGCTATCGAAAACGAATCGGGTATCGACTGTATGCTCCACGCGCGGGTCCGTGCGGTCGAAGACGGGCGGGTCACTTTTGCCCGTAACGGCGCCGATGAATCCGTGACCGCCGCGCGGATTATCGGCGCCGACGGCCGGGCCTCAATCGTGCGTCAATCGCTGGGTTTATCGACACGCCCGATGACCTGCTCGCGGATGGTAGGGGTCATGCTAAGGGGGGTGAGTTTACCGCTGGAGGGGTATGGGCATGTGCTGTGTGGTGGACCGGGTCCAGTGCTCATATACCGTCTGGGAGAGCATTGCGTCCGGGTCATCGTCGATGTCCCAATGGCCCGCTGGATCCCTGGGGACCGGATTGGCTTCCTCTTGGACGCGTATGCCGGTCTGTTGCCGGAAACAATGAGACCTGCGTTTGTCGAAGCGTTGCGGGAGGGGCAATTCAGCGTCGCGGTCAATAATCTGAGCCCGCGCGTCACATACGGGAGTCCACATCGAGTGCTTATTGGTGATGCGGCCGGGCATTACCATCCCCTGACGGCGGTGGGAATGACCCTCGGTTTCGGCGATGCGCTTACGCTAGCCGAGGACGAGAACTTTCACGACTTCACCGCTAAGCGTTTGCAGGCCACCCGCGCTCCGGAGTTCCTCGCCATAGGGTTCTACGAGGTCTTTGCCGATCATCGGGCCGAGGTGGTGGCGATCAGACACGCGGTCTACCGGCGTTGGCGGGCAAAATCCGCGGTCCGCGCCCGGACCATGCGTCTCCTCGCCTGCGAAGACACCTCGGGGGCTCATCTGGGTCGCGAGTTTGGCATGACGATGGCCCGGGCGGTTGCCGGGGAGATTCCGCGATCCTCCAACCGACTCGCCTGGCGTCGAGCCCGCGATATCGTTTATGCGACCGCTGTTCGCCTCTGGTGGCTCCTGCGTGGCCTTCGGCAGCTACACAAGGCGAGAAGCGCGGGCGGAGGAAAAGACGAGCGATTTCGAGACACCTTGGCCCGTGCGTTTCCGCTCTCCATGCTATCGAGAGTGAGTGACCCCCAGCCCAGCCGCCCGAGGGAGGTTGCGTCACCCGAGGCCGGTCCGGCCTTGCGGCGTGCGAGCGAGCGCTTGTTACATCTCCAGGATGAGGACGGCGCCTGGGAAGGTGAGATGGTTTGGTGCCCCATGCTGACCGCGCAATATGTGCTGCTGCACCACATTATGGAGCGGCCGCTTGAGCCCGACCGGCGCCGGCGTGTGCTGCGCGCCTTCGAACGGACCCGTCTCGAAGGGGGCTTATGGGGTTTACACGAGCACGCACCGCCCTCCCTGTTTGTCACCACCCTGGTGTACGTCACGATGAGATTACTCGGTATCGAGCGGGATGATCCGTTCATCAAGCCGGCCCGGCGATTCCTGCAAGCAGAGGGGGTTCTCGGTATCCCGAGCTGGGGAAAGTTTTGGCTGGCGCTCCTCAACCTCTACGACTGGCGCGGGGTAAACGCCATCCTACCGGAGCTGTGGAGCTTACCGCGCTGGATCGCGTTACATCCCTCGAATTGGTACTGCCACACTCGGCTCATCTACATGGCGATGGCAGCGATTTATCCGCATCGGTTCCAAGCCCCCGTCACGTCCTCGATCGCGTCGTTACGAGAGGAGCTGTTCCCACAGGGGTTTGCCAACGTCGATTTTTCCGCCGGCCGCAATCGCTTGCGAGGCGCCGACCTCTACGCGCGCCCCAGCGTGTGGCTCCGAGCCGGATATGAGTGTGCGCGGTTAGTCGAACGGTTCCACGCCAAACGTCTGCGCGCCCGATGTCTGGAAGCGATCATCCGGCACATCAAATGGGAGCTGCAAACCACCAACCATACGAGCATCTCTCCGGTCAGCGGTCTCCTCAACATCCTGGCCTTATGGCTGCGCGATCCCAACGACACCGACTGCCGCCAGGCGCTCGCGAAGCTCGATGACTGGATCTGGGAAGACGAGGAGGGTGGAGCGCGAGTTACCGGAGCGAGAAGTACCTCGTGGGATACCGGATTCTCTCTGCAAGCGCTGGCGACGGTGCCCGAGCTTGACGGAGTTCAAAGCGCCCTCCGACGTGGCGCCGACTTCCTGCGCCGGCAACAAATCGGCACCAGCTTCGCAGGATTCCGCGAGGCGTATCGGATCGACCCCAAAGGCGGCTGGTGTTTTGCCGGGGGATGGCATGGCTGGCCGGTGACGGACTGCACTGCGGAAGCGGTGCTCGGGCTTATCGCCGCCGACCGCGAGGCCACGAGCACGACAGCGCTCGGCGAAGCGATTCGGTTCATGTTGCGTGGTCAGAACCGCGATGGCGGTTTTGGCAGCTATGAGGCACAACGCTCCGTGGTTGGTCTCGAGTGGCTGAACCCGGCCGAGATGTTTGGCGACTCGATGACCGAGCATTCCTATGTCGAGTGCACCGCGTCCTGCCTCGCGGCGCTCGCCGCTTGTAAGAAGCACTTCCCGCAAATCATGAATCGGGCGGCGATGCGCTCTCTCTCACGGGCTGACGCCTGGCTGCGCCGGACCCAGGCAAGCGATGGGTCGTGGCGCGGCGTATGGGGTGTGCAGTTCATCTATGGCACCTTCTTCGGAGTCAGGGGGCTGCTTGCCGCGGGGGCCCGTCCTGGTGATCCGGCGCTGCGTCTGGCCTGCCGGTGGCTGCTGGACCGCCAGCACGAAGACGGGGGATGGGGTGAGCACCACAGCGGTTGCCTGGCCGGCCGCTATGTCGCGCATGAGGAAAGTCAGGTTATCCAAACCGCGTGGGCACTAATTGCGCTCCTCGAGGCGGACGATTCGGACTGGACCGCGATTGCGCGGGGCGCCCGGTTTTTGCTCGACACCCAGGATGCGGATGGGACATGGCCCAAGCAAGACATGGCCGGGGTCTTTTTCCGCACGGCGCTGCTGGACTACGTCCTGTATCGACAGTATTTTCCCCTGCACGCGCTCGGTCTCTACGAGCAGCGACGCCGTGCCCGGCTGGATCTGACGTCCCCTGCCCCCCTCACCGCCGACGCGACTAGCTGAAGCAGCCGGCTGGAGATGTTCTTATGGAATTTGAATCCGATGCGGCGCACGACGGCACGGTAGGCAAATTGGAATCGACCATGCGTGTAGCGGTACTGACCGGGTCGGTGATTGCCGTAACCACGGCAGCCTCTATCGGCTTCGGCTATGCCGTGCACGGCAATCTGAACGCTTGCTACGGCCTGCTGAGCCTGTTTTTCTGCATCAACCTGCCGATCTGCTACTGGGAAATCTGCCTGTTCCTGCGACGCGACGCCGTTGAGCAGCGCGCGGACTACTGGCGTGCCAGACGAGGAAAGACTGGTCGAACGCCGGCCGTTGAGTTTTTGTGGAGTGAGATTCCGCTGAGCAAAGCGTTGTCCCCAACCGTCTGGGCGGACGTGTGGGCCACCTATAGCATGTACGACGGGTCCTATGCCGACCGACGCACGTTCGGCTTCAACGCAGATGTCGCCAACGGCTTTTTCACGCCAATCCCGGCCCTGGTTCTGCACGCGACCTTTGCGGTCGGTTTTTTGCCCGCCCTACTGGCGGGCGTCCTGGGTGTGATGCTGTTTTGGCAGTGGGCCTACGTCACGTCGGTTTACTGGGTGAGTTTTTTCGTAGCCAGACGGCATAAGCAAATCGCGCGGGGCGATCTGTGGCTCTACATCTGGGGTACAAACTCGCTGTGGGTGCTCTTCGCGCTTCTGGGGCTCTATATTTCCGTTCGACTGATTGTCGATGGCGATTACGGGGTCCTGGGCCACCGGTAACGTCCCGTTAGGCCGCGCTCATTGCCTTCCTGCTCCCGACCCCGCGCGCGGCCCGAAAAAGCCGCAGTCCTCGGCGGATGCTTACGATGGGAATGGGCAACCTCACGGAGGATCTCGGGGTCAAAAACGGACTTTATTCAGTTTCCCGAGCGCTGGGGTTTGCGAGCCAGGAAGAGAAATATTGGAGTAAAAATACCGGATTCGCCACCTTCGACCAGTGCATCCGCCCCCCTGTTCAACAGCGTGCTGACCGCGGTAGTACCCTCTGGAACCAGCCGCAACCTCTCCCCAGCCCGTAACGCCAGATTGGTCAAGGCGCGGCCAAAAGGGGTGCGCGAAATACTCGTGAGACTGAGATCGCGACCCTGCAAAGCGCGGTACCAGGGCGTTTCCGGATGCGATTCGGGGGCCAGGTCGCGGCTTTCCAGAAGCTCGAATCCGGCCATGCGCAACGCGCTGCAAAACTCTGACCTGAGGGGGATATCCGGCAGCCCATCCCCTATCATAATGTCTTCCTTGATCCGCAGGTGCTCTGGGTTGCGTAGATCGAACTCCTCGGTGAGACACCACTCAGCGCCTGCAAAACAAGCCCCCGGACGCAGGACGCGGAAGATCTCCCGAAACGCTTCTGTTTTGTCTGGTGCGTGGGGCATGGAACCGATTACATAGGCGGCATCGTAGTGATCGTCCCCTTCGGGAATCTGCATGTAGTCGCCGTGGATAAAGCGACACAAAGACTGGACATCCCGGGTATGCACTTTCGCACGTTCAATCTGGTAAGCGTTGATGTTGATACCGACAAAGCTGGCCCCAGAATAGCGGGCCAGATTGCCCATCGGTCCCCCTACCCCGCACCCCACGTCAAGCACTTGCATCCCTGGTCTCAGGGATAGCTGATCGGCGAGAAACCGCTGGTACCTGAGCAGCGATGCCTTGAAGCTCTCGCCCCGGCGTCGGGGAGCAAAGTGAAAGGACGGACCCCAACCGAACTCGTAGAAATCGGTCACCAGTTGGTAGTAGTGACTGACGAGCTGCTGATAATGCTCTCTTCTATGCTCCAGGCCGGCATCGTGCAGCCTGGTATAGCGATCGGCCACGGATTTCACTTCATCCGGGGCAAGGTCCGCGAGGGAACGAGGGCTCGGTCGTTTGGCGGGCGTACGAGTCACTTGATTACTGTCCCAGATTCGCACGATTTTTCCAAGAGTGGCAAAATTCAGTCTTCCGAGCGTCGGGGTTTACGGGCCAGGAAGAAATACATCGGAGTAAATACACCGGATGCGCCACCTTCGACCAGCGCGTCCGCCCCCCTGTTCAATAGCGTGCTGACCGCGGTTGTGCCCTCCGGAACCATCCGCAACCGCTCTGCAGCCCGTAACGCCAGATTGGTAATGGCACGGCCGACGGGTGTGCGCGGAATGCTCGTAAGACTGAAATCGCGACCCTGCAAAGCGCGATACCAGGGGGTTTTCGGGTGTGACTCGGGGGCAACGTCGCGGGCCTCCAGGAACTCGAATCCGGCCGTGCGCAAGGCGGTGCATACCTCCGACGGGAAGGCGATATCGGGTAGCCCGTTCCCCGCCATGACGTCGTTCTTGATCCGCAAGTGCTCTGCATTGCGCGAATCGAACGCCTCGGTCAGACACGCTTCGTAGCCGGTAAACAAAGCCCCCGGACGCAGAACGCGGAAAATCTCCCTGAACGCCGCTGTCTTGTCCGCTGCGTGGCACGTGGACTCGATGGCGAAGGCGGCATCGTATAGGTTGTCTTCAACCGGAATCTCCATGAAGTCGGCGTGAATGAAGCTACACAACGACTGGACCTCCCGGGTGTGCACTCTGGCGCGTTCGAGTTGGTAGGCGTTGGTGTTGATACCGACGAAGCTGGCCCCGGAATAGCACGCTAGATTCCGCATCGGCCCGCCGATCCCGCACCCCACATCGAGCACGTGCATGCCGGGTTTCAAGGACAGTCGATCGGCCAGATACGTTTCGTGCCTGAGCAGCGACGCCTTGAAACTCTCGCCCCGGCGTCGCGGGGCAAAGTGAAAGGACCGGCCCCAGCCGAACTCACCGAAATCGGTCAACAGGGTGTAGTAGTCATTGGCGAGGGATCGATAATGCTCCTTTCGATGCTCCGTGCTGGTGGCGCGGAGCCCAGTGAATCTATCGACTACGGATTTCACTTCATCCGGGGCGAGATCCCCGAGGGAACGAGAGCTGGATCGTTTGGCGGGTGTACGGGTCATTCGATCATTCTCCGCTCTCCGTCCCGCGCGCCACATACTCCCGCCACTTACGCACCGTCACTTTTTGAAAAGCCCGGACCACCGGATTGAGCTCGATGGGAGGGGCGTCCCAATGTCTCTCGTAACCCTGCTGCTCCTCTTCGACCGCAAATCGATCCTGAGCGAGTAAAGGGCCGATGAGCAGACGGTTGGCGATCTTCAAAACCGTGGTCATGGCGAAACGGGGAATACGTACCGGCAGCAAGGGTATCTTCAGCGACTTGAAGTAGAACAAAAAGAACGTCCGGGTGGTCCGCTCGTCGATTGGCAGCACAAAAAGCCAGTGTTTTATCTCGTCATCGGTGTTCGACCACTGATAGGGGTATTGAAAGCACAGCTCTATGTGATTGGTGTCGAGCCGGTTGTGATCGACAAACAGCCCGGAGATACGCCCGCGTCCGACCCGCGTATCGTAGGCGAGGTGCACGTTGTCACCGACGGTCTCGCAACGGGTGAGCGTGGCGCCTTCGAAGGGACGATATCGACGGTGCAGATGGGCGTGGGAGAAGTCGCTCACGTTGTCGATCACCATCGAGTGGTGGGCCGACCAGGTGAAGCTGAGCGGGACACAGGCCCACCGCGCGGGTCCCTCGAGCTCGGGGATGTCCGGGATCTGGCGCAGCGGCGCCTGCTCCGGTTTGCCGGGGAACAACCAGATCAGACCGTAACGGACCTTCACGGGATAGGTTCTGAGCGAGAGCTGCGGAAGACCTCGTCCGAAGCGGTCGTGGGGGATCTCGGCAAGACGCCCGTTTTCATCATACTGCCAGCCATGGTAGGCGCACACGAGTTGGCAGCCTTGCACCTCGCCCAGGGAGAGTTTGAGCTGGCGATGCGCACAGCGATTCTCGACCGCGTGAAACGAGCCATCCACCCCGCGAAACAGCGCAATGGAACGTTTCCAGAAAACGATCTCGACCACTGTGCCCGGTTTGACTCGGCGCGCTTCTTCAACCGCGTACCAGTAATCCGGGTCCATACCCGCGGCGCGCGCTTGCTGACGCAAGCTGCCGGCTTTCTCGAAGCCGGGTGGCGCACTCGGTGCCAGGCTCATTTCGAGCCCCCGACGGAAGGCATCTGTACGTCTTGGCTCGATATGAGGTCTTCCACTTGTTCCGTGGCGTTCACGCGCGGGCGTTTCGCGAGCGGATTCGTGATCGCGTTGCGGTGATAGTGAAAGGCGTAGGCCTCATGAACCGCAGCGCGGATACTGGTGGGCTGATAGCCGAGCTCCCGTCTCGCTTTGTCGATGTCGGCGTGTCGGCGCTTTTGTAACAGGCGGATGGCGCCGGGGGTGAAACGCTGGGGAAAGCTCGGGTGAAACCGGCTCAGATAAAAGCTCGCCGCTTCCGAAAAGACGAGCATCAGGCGGGCCGGAATCCTCCGCCGGCGTGGGCGCGGGACGCCCGAGACCTCCTCGAACAGCTCTAGGATGTCGGAGATGGTTTTGTACTCGCTGCTGAAGATGTACTTTTCGCCCGAGCGTCCATGGTGCATACACAACAGATGTCCTTCGACAATGTCCCGTGCCGCGACAAACTCGAACCCACCATCAACGTACGCATAGAGCTTACGGTTGGCGTAGTCGCACAAGGTCCTGCCCAATCGCGAGGGGAGAAAATCGCTGCCCCCGACCACCGCACAGCACGTTGCGACCACGACATCTTGTCCCGCCGCCGCGGCACGCCAGCACTCGTGCTCGACGAGCGCCTTGCTGCGCTCGTAGGGCATGGTACGCTCCATGGGATAGAATTGCATCGTCTCGTCGCTGGGCGCGGACGGATCGTCTAAATCATAACCGACCGCACTGAAAGAGCCCGTCACCACCACCCGGCCGGCCCCCGCCTCCCGCGCCGCTTGCAGCACGTTGCGGGTACCGAGAACGTTGCACTCGAATACTTCCCGGCGATGGGCGCGGTTGCCTTCGATGGTTGAAACCTTGGCCGCGCAGTGATAGACGCCCTGACAGCCCGTGAGCGCATGCCTGGCGGCATTCAAATCTCGGATGTCACCAAACGCGCGTTCAACCTCGAGGCCTTCCAGTGCTTCGTTGTTGTCCTCGTGTCTCAGCAACACCCGGACTCGAACGCCGTCGTCGAGCAGTCGGCGCACGAGATTGGCGCCCACATGCCCGGCCGCGCCGGTGACGAGAACGGGCGGCGTGGATGGGCCAGCAGGTGTGCTTGATCGTGAGGTCATCTAGTCTAGTATGGCGCACCATGGACTCTGGAGCAACTGGTGGCAAAAGGACAATGCCGCGGCGCATAGCCATTGTCGGGGGAGGCATATCAGGGCTGGCGGCCGCATGGGCGCTGGATCACGACCCGGACCGATTCGATTTTCGGCTGTTTGAGGCCCAGGACCGGATTGGCGGGAATGCGATCACTGCCGATATGCCGCAGGACGACGGTAGCTCCATTCCCTTCGACATTTCCGTCACCGCCTGTATTCCGTCGGTGTACCACCACATCCTGCTGTTGATGAAAAAGTTCGGCATCAACCTGATCGAGACCAGATTCAGCTACAGCGTGAAGTACCGAGGCGGTGTCTACGCCCACGATTTCGACTCTGACATCAGAGATCAGTTGCAATTCGAGATTGTAAAGTTTCAACGAGTCCTGAGGCGTCTGAAGTGGTTCGGTTGGCTGAGCCGGTCCCAATCGAAGTTTCTGAACGCCCTCAATCCGTTCAATTACATCAGCATGGGGACGGTTCTGAATCTGGCCGGTTTCTCCGGGGACTTCAGGTACAAGATACTGAAGCCCATGTTCGTCAACTTCCTGATGGCGACCAATGTGTTCGATATGCCGGCATCTCTCTTTACGCGGTATCTCGAATTCTTTGATATCGAAAGCGCCACGCCCATGCAGACGTGGGACCGGGGAACACGACGTATCTACGAAAACCTGTCGGCCAATTTCCGGGACAAGATATGCCTCAACCGGCCTATCCGAAAGGTGTATCGCCAGTCGTCCGGCGTCGTGGTCGAGGACGAAGACGGTGTACAGGAGACGTTCGACGAGGTGATCTGCGCCTGCAATGCGAACCAGACGCTGATGATCCTCGACAACCCCACGATGCTGGAGCGCTATATTCTCTCGTCGATCCGGTACGAGAGCGAACTGCACAACCATACGGTCGTGCATTCGGACGCCTCAGTCCTTCCGGACAACGCAGTGAAGCCCCTGAAAACGCGGAGCAATCATATCGAGCAATACGGCGCCCGACCGGACAATTATGAAATCACGTACATCATGCACAACCAGCAGCCCTGGGCCAATCGGTCTGACAAACCTTGTCTGGTAACCTACAACCCCATCAGC
The DNA here is from genome assembly GCA_965243855.1 of uncultured Binatia bacterium (SeqCode). Lineage (GTDB taxonomy): Bacteria > Desulfobacterota > Binatia > Bin18 > Bin18 > Bin18. The sequence continues at coordinate 3,819,111 of CBDEWE010000003.1, forward strand.
GAAATCGATGGGAAGAAGATCATCGGAAAGTGGTGGTTCCAGCACATTGTGCATGACGTGCGCCACGTCGCTTTGCTCGTTCCTTTGTTCCGTTTCATTCAGGGCAAGAGACGGACCTGGCACTGTGGCGCCCATACGCTGATCAACAGCCAGGAAACCTGCTTTGTCAGCGGGCTCGCCGCCGCAACGCAGATCGGTGCGGATTATCCCTTCGACGATCCCGGGGCGCGGCGGGCGTTCAACCATTACGGGAGTATCATGTATGGTTGGGGGTTCAGGAAAGCGAAGGGCTGAAGACCACGAGTGTATTGTCGCAGACTTTTCTAATTGATGATCGCGGGTTCGAGGGGGTGCCGGAGGCCCGTCACCCGGAACTTGAACTTCTTGTTGGGGCTGGTCTTGGGTAGCGGATTCAGCTTCAACTGGTAGTCCCTAGGCACCAGTTCCAACTCCAGGTGGCGAACGATCAGCAACAGGTTGGCCACCATTTGCAGCTCGGTCCAGCGCGCTCCTCCACAGACGTGGGTGCCGACGCCAAATGGCGAATAGGCCCCGGTTTGCCTGTGTTCGTTACGGGGCTCCGCAAATCGATCGATATCGAACTTGTCCGGTTCCGGGAAATACTCCTCCATGTAGTGCGTGGCGGGAAACGCGACGAGTACCGTGCTGTACGCCGGCACTTCCATGCCCTCGATCTCGAACGAGTTCATGGCCGTGCGCATGTGAGCAGGGATGACCGGGTGCAGCCGCAGCACCTCCATCGCGAACCGGTGGGTCGCATCGGTCGCCGACGGGGTCAGATCGTCGCCAACCGGATCGCCGTTCGAGAACAGCACGTCCGCTTCGGCGACGATCTGTTCCCGATAGGACGGGTTCTTGAGCAACTCGTAGATGGCGAAAGCCATCGCGCTTCCCAGGTAATGACCGGCGATGATCGGCGCGACGAACGAGAACCCGAGGTCGGTTTCGGGTAGAAACTGCGGGTCTGATTGATGCAGGTCCATCAGATCGTCGACCAGATCCCGCCGCTTGCCCTCCCGCTGCGCCGGGGTGTGCGAGGAGTGGATCTGGGTATACAGCTCCAGCACGCGATTGCGGTAGCGGTTCATCCTTGGCGTGCGCAGCATGAACTTGGGGAGGAGCTTCATGGTGTGGACCAGCAGCGCCCGGTATTCGAACTCGAGGAGGTCATCGAGGATGTCGGAGGGCTCAATGCTGACGCTGAGGTGAGCGATCTGTTCGCCGATGAGCCGCTGGCAGGCCATTTCTCCCGGCACGACCTTTCCGATCCTCCATCCTCCGAACGAGCTTCGGCCGAGTGCGAACAGTTCGTGCAGCCGATCACTCACGACCGTGCGCGAATTGCCCGCCCGCACGGCCTTGCGCATGCGAGCGTGATCGGCCCCGTCCATGCTGGCGATGGATCGCGCCGTACCCCACTCCGTCTGAAAGTCCTCCAGGTAGTCCCGCGTCCGCAGATGGAGACGGCCTTTCTTCGAGACCCATCTGTTCGTTTCGACACCGGCGAGCACCACTATCCGGCGGCCGGGGACCTTGAGCTGAAAGACCGATCCCAGTTTCTGACTTTTTTCGGCCATGAACTTCGGCAGGTTTCCCGACCGGAACGATTTCGAGGATATCATGTCCCACAGGCTCACTCCGGGCAGCGGCCTGCGCCGTGCCGCCCGTATGCTTTCGGGGGGGCGATAGGAGCTGCGCACGGCCGGGCCTATAGCTCGCCCGATCAGGTCCATCCCACTGAAGAGCTCGATGCGCTCTTCAGCAAGTTCGTATTCTTCGGCGTCCATCATGGCGCGGAAGCCACCGCAGTAGTGCACGAGGCCGATGATGGGAACGTCGCGTGGATCCGGAAGCTCGCCGTCGAGCAGCGTGCGCATGATCCGGCCTTTTATCTCTTCGCCTGACCAGCCGTCCACGAGGGGGTAACGACCAGTGCGGGTGACCCTGGTGGACAGAGTCCAGAACCCGCCGTCATCGGAATCGAAAATACCCGCTTTCACTAGGCGATCAACCGCCGCGTCACTGATGTCATCCGCCCGGCGGGCGATGCGTTCAACCCAATACTGTGGTGTATGTACCTGTTCTTCAACGGCTATCTCTACGAGCGTGGGATCCAGCAGTTCGTCTCCGGTGGGGGTCGCATCGGTCAGGGTAAGCGATGTCTGGTCGGAGTCGATGCGATCCTCCATGGCGAGATCCATCAGCACTGCGCCGGCGAGCGCACATGACATATTCCACTCCGGGATGGGTACGAAATAGCCCGACTCGTCGTTGTGCAGCAACAGGAGTAGTTCTTCGGCGAATCTCATCTTCTGTTCTTGTTCTCCTCCGATTGATCCGCAGAGTCTGGCCCCCTGTCAATTCTGGGGCTGGCCTGCGCGTCTCGGCCTCCAGTTCTGGTAGTGTCTCAGTTTGAAAAATTTTGACCAGGAAAAACGGGGTAGGCGCCGTCCACCGTTACCGAACCGACCGGACTCACATGCTCGTAGCCGTGTACGTGGCCCAGGTGTCCGAGGTCCACGGAATTCTCCGCTGTTTCCTGGGGATGGCCGCGGAATCGGAGGGTCCGGAATCCCAACTCGCTCCACTCCGGACCGGTGGGTGGGTCACCTGGAAGGTCCCAATGCGGAGACCGGCCGCCGCTCCCGAACCAGGCGAAGACCAGACCGAGGATCTCTCTGGTCTCGTATACCTTCAGTTTCGCGGCTCTGGGTGCCGGGGCGTTCGGGGTCGCAACGCATTGGCCGGTCGTATCGTACTCAAACCCGTGAAACGGACAGACGAGGCAACCGTTGCGTACCTGGCCGCCGACCTCCGGCCCCAGGTACGAGCCCAGGTGCGGACATACCGCGTCGGCCACGCAGACACGGCCTGCTTCGTCGCACCAGACGACGATTTCCTCGCCCAGCCACGCCTTCTCGATCAGTTTCTCCCGCAGAATGGACTCGCGGCTTGCGACGAAATACCACCCCTCGGGAAACGCCGGTAGTTCATCCATGCTATTTATGGGAGTCTTTTGGTGTTCCTAGTTATCAGTCCAGAACTCCTTTCAAATTCATAACTCTCTCACCCGCTCATTTCAATCTTGGCAATGTGTTATACGACTTTCATCATGTGGACAAGGCGGCTACCGACTCTCGCCGTGTAATCGCGCTCGACCCGGCTACGAGAACCGGCGCATTAACGTCACCAGGCTCTTCGGCTACCGCCGTGCGCGCACTGCCAAAGCGCTTGGGAAGGGTGCATGACCGACGGGCATCGGGCTCGGACGAACGCGACTCAAGGAGAAGGACGGTGAGAATAGCGATCTGGGCGACGCTCGCAGCATTCACGGCGACGATAGCACCCGCAGTAGCACGGGGCGACCCTCAATATTGGAGGCAACAAGAAGGAAACTTGGCAACTGTTGCAGAGGAGTACGACGCTACCTGGAGCTCTACGGAGAAGAAGGCATGGACGCAAATCAGGGAGGGGCGACAGGTGACATTGCGAGGCAGGTGCCCTGAGTGGGCGAGAGGTCACACGCAGACGGAAGAGGAGGTAGACGCGTCGGCCTACACAATAAGTGGCCAGTTCCTCGGACAAATCATGACGGAAAACCCGTACCGGACGATAACCAAGGAAAGAGGGATCGGGATCAGCGGAGCGCAGATAACGGGAAATGTAGTAGTAGAAGGAGGTAGGAGTAATGCTCCAGTAACGATCGCATGCTCAACCATTGAGGGAGAAGTCCGAATCGTCGGGCGAGAGATGGACAGAACGCTGAGACTGTACAGAGTGAGGGCAAGCAAGGGCGTGTATATCACGGAGGTAAATACACGATCAGACGTCATCTTTCAGAAGAGCGACATCGAAAGCGTCAGTGTGAAAGCAAGTAGAATAGACGGCGCATTGTCACTGAGAGGAACGCGGGTGCGAGGAAAGACGACAGTCGTGGCAACGACGGTGGGGCACGGACCACTCATGGGGTGCTGGCTCGACATAGATAATACGGAACGTAATGGGTGCCACGGACACTATGGAGAAACTCACTTCATTAGCGTCAAGACAGAGGGGCTGATGGAACTGGATAGAAGTACGTTCGTCGACGAAGTGAGACTCCAAGAGGTGGAAGTCGGCGGAAGCCTCCTGGCAAGACGAGTCAAGCATATTAAAGGGTTTACAGTCATGGGGGGTACGATCAACGGGAGACTCGAGATGGACGGTGGCCCTGGTCACGGAAAAATAGAAATACAAGACACAAGGACACGAGGCGGCTTAGCACTTCGAAAAGGGACCTACCCGGACGTGAGCATCCTTGGAGCCGAGGTGAACAAAGGACTGGATTTCCGAGGGTCAAATCTGAGACGGCTGGACCTGAGCGGGACAACCGTTGCAGGAGAGCTACGCCTCGGAATTAGGGGAGGAGATGTGGACTGGGGAAACCCAGGCAAGGACGCGATTTTCATTGCGAGGAACACCAGAGTGAGAAGCTTGCAAGACACGGAGTCTACGTGGCCCTCGTGGCTAAGGAGGGAGTTCGACGGGTTCGAATACAAAAGGCTAGGGGGGCTCGAAGACGACCCTCGTGACGTTGCATACCTACGGAACGCGGAGTGGTTCAAGGAGTGGCTCGCCAGCGACGAATCTTACTCACCACAACCCTATAGGCACCTGAGTGACGTACTACGCGCGCATGGGCAGAAGCAGACCGCCAACGCAGTACTTTACGAAGGAAAAGAGCGGGAGCGCAGAGCACTCGCTTGGACTGATGCTGAGCGTTGGTGGCTCGAATTTCTCCGGTGGACGATAGGGTATGGAGTGGGAAGGAAGGCGTTTCATGCCATATTGTGGATGGTGATGTTCTGCGGATTGGGTTGGGGGACCGCAGTATTCGCCACACGCGGAAAAAAGTTGAGTAAGTGGAAGCTGCTGTGGCACAGCGTGTCAAACACGGTCCCTGGGTTCAATGTGGCAAAGGAAGACAAAGTCACTATGCCGACCTGCGCAACGAATTGGTTCTACACTCAGCGGTTGATATGCTACGGGCTCGCTTTGCTGGCAGCAGTAGCGGCCGTTGGTCTCATTGAGCACTAGTAGTCCTGTAGACCGGATCACCCCTCCTCATCCTCCAACTCCGATTCTAGCAATTCCTCCTGTTCTTCCAGGCGCATCTGGAGGGTGCTCAGTGCTTCGAACACGGAGCGCACCGCCTCCTGAAAGTCTTCCTCGGCACTAACCACGCCAGCGGCCACGCGGGCTTCGCAATCCTGACTCACCTCTGCAATGGATAGTTTGGCCGACTTCACCAGACCGATCCATTGACCGATAATCGCAAACGCATCTTCCATCCGGTCTGCCTCCTTTGGTAGACTAGGAGCCCTCACATCTACAGGAAAGGGGAACAGTATGCGACAGGTTGCACTCGTTGGAGCGGGGATGACACGCTTTGGCAAACATGTGGATCGCAGCATGAAGGATTTGGCCCGTGAGGCGATTGAAGGGACCGTACAATCGGCAGGGGTCACCACGCAGGATATTGAGGCTGCGGCCGTGGGGAATGCGGTGGCTGGTCTGATTACCGGACAGGAGTGTATCCGGGGTCAGGTTGTGCTGCGCGAACTCGGCATCGGGGGCATCCCGGTCATTAATACGGAAAACGCGTGTGCCAGCTCTTCCACCGCCTTTCATCTGGCCTGGCTCTACGTCGCGTCCGGGATGTATGACGTCGTGCTCGCGCTCGGGATGGAAAAGCTCTTTCACCCGGATAAGCAGCGGACGTTCGAGGCGATTGGCAGCGCCATCGATCTGGAGCTGGCCGATACCTTTGCCAGAGAGATGAGCGGCGAGCAGAGCGCGGGGGCCGGTCAGTCCCGCAGCGTTTTCATGGACTATTATGCCAACCTCGCCCGCCAGCATATGCAGCGCTACGGCACGACGCGGGAACAGTTTGCTCGGATCGCCGCCAAGAATCACACCAACGGGAGTCTGAACCCGCATGCCCAGTATCAAACCAAGCGCTCGGTCGAAGATGTGCTGGCTGCGCCCCTCATCGCAGACCCCCTCACCCGCATGATGTGTTCCCCCATTGGCGATGGTGCGGCCGCGGTCCTGGTGACAACGGCCGACAAAGCCCGCCAACTCACCACCCGGCCCGTCTATGTCAAAGCTTCGACCTTGGGTTCGAGCAATAAACAGGCAGCCGATTCCCCTGGCATTGTCCCGTCAGTCGCCCGCAAGGCATACGAGCAGGCTGGGCTTGGGCCGGATGATCTCCAGGTGATTGAGGCCCACGACGCCACCGCTCCGGCTGAACTGCTGGTGTATGAGGAGTTGAGTCTGTGTCAAACTGGCGAGGGAGGAAAGCTTATTGACGAGGGCGTGACCCAGTTGGGCGGTCGCTGCCCGGTCAATCCGAGTGGCGGTCTCTTGGCCAAGGGCCATCCGGTCGGCGCGACCGGCGTTGCCCAGATCTGCGAAATATTCTGGCAGCTCCGGGGCGAGGCGGGTGAGCGTCAGGTGGCCGGTGCCAAAGTTGGCCTGACCGAAAACGGCGGCGGCGTCATTGACGGCGAAAACGCGGTCGCGTCCGTCCACGTGTTTAGCGTCTGATCGCTCAAAAGAAAAAGGCCCGCAGGGGAAAGGAGGGGAAACCTGCGAGCCTTGAACCATCATCAGGACGGGGAGGACCTGATGATGATGACCTGAACGATTTGTTCAATAAGGGGAACTATAGCCGAGGTAGCTGACTTTAACAAGATAAGTTTACCTGAATTAAATTTGTTTTCTTTATAAGAAATATTTATTTTAGAATAGGATTTGGGTCTGCACCCGGAAGCGGTCGGCACTCGTACTCTTGCCCACAAACGGGTCGCCATCCAGAAAGCTGTAGTCCACCTGGAGTTTGACCCCATGCCCGTACAGGTAGTAATTAAATCCCCCCATGTATTCTCGCATATCCCCGGCCGTTCTGGGGTTATTGGCAAACTGGAAGTCCACACCAGAAACCCGCCCGGCAAGCTCCAGCTTGTCCGTCAGATAGTACCCAATCTGGCCGTAATAGCCCCAGTCATGGCCTATCTCGTTGAGGGCTTCGAGGTTATTACGACGATAATAGCCCGCGGCCTGAACACTGAGGCCCTGATAGCGGAAGCCGCCGTCGATGGTGACATTGGTCGTGCGGTCGCCGGGCATCAGATTCTGAAAGCGGGAGGCCTGATCGACCGGGTTAAAGGCCGCAGCAATCCCGATTGAAAGCTGCGGGTCCAGGGCCGGGGTTGGGGAACTTTCCAGATAGCCATAGGGATCAAGGATGTCGTATTCCAGACGCCCCTGCCAGGCGACTTCGGCGCCAGCATTCTGTTGTCCGCCTGCATCCAGGGCTCGGATACTGTTGGTGGCCAGCGCGTGATAGGATAGCCGGTTGACTTTCCCACTGATGTGCAGGCCCATCGCCCGGTGTAAATTAAAGGCATAATCCGCCTCGGATAAGTCCGGGAACAGCAGGTGGCCCGGGTGTGCGTAGAACTGACGACTGTAGGGCAGGAGAAAGCGACCGGCTTGTGCCCTCAAGTATGGGGAGTGGCTATACTGCATCCACCAGTCGAGCAGGGTCGATCGGTTACTGTTGCCGAGAGTGGTCGTTTCGTACTGGAAGAAGTATTTGACTTTGGGATCAAAGACATGCCCGGAAAACGCCAAGTGTGCCAGGGCCACGTCGAAGTTATTGCGGCTTCGCCCGGCATCCGGGGCCGTCAGCGTATAGCGGGCTTGCAGAAAACCATTGAGGGTGAGCGAGTAACGCCCATCCTTGCTGCGGATGAAAAATCCATTGTCATACACATCTTCCGCGGCCAAGCCTCGCTTGCGCGTTCCAGCCGCAGCCGCATAACTAAAATCGACGCCTCGCTCGGTCCGTTCCTGCTCTTTGACTTCCAGCTCTCGCATACGGCGTTCCAGGGCCTGCATGACCTTGTGCTGCTCGGCGAGTTGCTGGCGTAACTCGCTGAGTTCATCGGCCAGCACCGGAGTCGCCAAGGTGCTGATAACAAAACTGGTAATAAGACGGACTCGGACGGCAAAACCTTCTCTTCCTCTCATATCCGTACTCCCTCCTTCCTTTCGGTGGTGAGGCGATCCTGAGAGCTCAATGCGAAACTGTACCGGTGATAAATACGCGGGTGGGCGGGCCGCTCCCACGGGCTCCCAGCCACGGGAAATACATAACGACGTCATCTATGACACACTGCGGGAGCGATAGCCACGAAATTTTCAGCGCCGGAATCGGCCTGACCGAAAAGGCCCGCAGGGGAGGGAAACCTGCGAGCCTTTTTGTCTCGTCAGAAGAGAAAATAGCGTTGGGCGAGAGGGAGGACCTGAGCCGGTGCGCAGGTAAGGATTTCACCGTCGGCCTTGACGACATAGGTCTCCGGGTTGACCTCTATCTCCGGTAGCGCCTGGTTGTGGACCAGGTCTTTTTTTCCGACGCTCCGGCAGCCCTGGACCGGGACGAGCGGCTTCTGGAGCCGTAATCGCTGACCCAGGCCGTTTTCGTAGGCGGCGCGCGAAACAAAGCTCATGGACAGCGAGGCCGGAGCCCGACCCAGGTGGCCAAACATCGGCCGTCCGAACACTGGTTGGGGGGTTGGAATTGAGGCGTTGGGATCACCCATCGCCGCCCAGGCAATGAAGCCACCCTTGAGGATCAGTTCCGGCTTCACGCCAAAAAATTTCGGTTCCCACACCACCAGGTCGGCCAGCTTGCCCACCTCAACCGAGCCCACCTGATGGGCGATGCCGTGGGTCAGTGCCGGGTTGATGGTGTATTTGGCAATATAGCGTTTGACCCGAAAATTATCGTTCTCCCCCGTCTCTTCCGGCAGGCGGCCGCGTTGGACTCTCATCTTATGGGCGGTCTGCCAGGTGCGGAGAATGACTTCTCCGACGCGGCCCATGGCCTGCGAGTCTGACGCCATCATGCTGAAGGCGCCAATGTCGTGGAGTACATCCTCGGCCGCAATCGTTTCCGGTCGGATACGCGATTCGGCAAACGCTACGTCTTCGGGAACACCGGGGTCCAAATGGTGGCAGACCATCAGCATGTCGAGGTGTTCGTCTATGGTATTGACGGTAAAAGGGCGGGTGGGATTTGTTGACGACGGCAGGACGTTTGGGAACCCGCACACCTTGATAATATCCGGTGCGTGCCCTCCGCCTGCCCCCTCGGTATGGTAGGTGTGGATCGCGCGGCCCTTAAACGCGGCAATCGTATCTTCAACATAGCCAGTCTCGTTCAGGGTATCGGTGTGGATGGCGACCTGGACATCATAGTCGTCGGCCACGGAGAGCGCACAGTCAGTCGCGGCAGGCGTCGAGCCCCAGTCTTCGTGGAGTTTGAGCCCCATGGCACCGGCTTCGAGCTGCTCGCGTAAGGCCTCAGGACGGGAGGCATTGCCCTTGCCCAGAAAGCCCAGATTCATAGGGAAGTCCTCAATCGATTCGAGCATCCGGGCGATATTCCACGGCCCTGGGGTACAGGTGGTCGCGTTGGTCCCGGTTGCCGGGCCAGTTCCCCCGCCGAACATCGTGGTAATACCGGACGCCAGGGCTTCGGTGATCTGTTGGGGGCAGATAAAATGAATATGCGCATCAATGCCGCCCGCGGTCAGAATCTTGCCTTCGCCGGCTAGAATCTCCGTCCCAGGGCCAATGACCAGTTCGGGCGAAACGCCCTCCATCAGGAGGGGATTGCCGGCTTTCCCAATCCCGCAAATCCGGCCGTCTTTCACCCCGACATCAGCTTTTACGATGCCCCAGTGGTCAACCACGGTCGCATTGGTAATCACCAGATCCGGTGCACCTTGGGCCGAGGTCTGGACGGGCGACTGCCCCATCCCGTCACGAATGACTTTGCCGCCGCCGAATTTCACCTCATCCCCTGGCTGGGTGTGATCATGCTCGACTTCAATCACCAGGTCGGTATCGGCCAGCCGGACCCGGTCGCCAACGGTCGGCCCGAACATGGCGGCATACCGACGGTGTTCAATCGTTCGACTCATCCGTCTCTCCTCACCTAAAGAGGGAACGTGTCTTTCAATAGACTAAAAAAGATGGGCACGTTTCCTCTTTCTAACGTATCGGCTGGTGGACGCTGACCAGCTTGGTCCCGTCCGGAAAGGTGGCCTCGACCTGCACCAGATCAATCATCTCGGCCACCCCGTCCATCACATCGTCCCGGCCGAGGATGGTCGCGCCGTACGACATTAGTTCCGACACGGATTGCCCGTCCCGAGCTCCTTCCAGCACTGCGCTGGTAATCAGGGCCATGGCTTCGGGATAGTTCAGCTTCAAGCCGCGCGCCTGCCGTTCCCGGGCCAGTTGGGCGGCAAGATAGATCATCAGCTTCTCTTGTTCGTGCGGAGTAAAATGCATACCCGTTCTCCGAAGAGGAAACGTGTCCAGCATCTACACGCTGTTGGAGGACCCGTTTCCTCTTTGTCGTCTAGCGAGACCCTAGACCGATAAATGCCGTTGGACAATATCATCCGTCAAGGCGGCGATAGGTCCGTCGGCAACCACACTGCCCTTTTCCATCACGGCAAAGGCATCCGCCACCCGGCGGGCAAAGGGGAGTTTCTGCTCAACTAACAGAATGGTCAGGTTTTCCTCTTGGTTGAGCCGTAGCAGGATATCGCCGATCTCCTGGACGATATTGGGCTGAATGCCCTCGGTTGGCTCATCCAGAATCAGCAGCTTCGGGTTCAGGGCCAGGGCACGGCCTATGGCCAACTGCTGCTGCTGTCCGCCGGACAGATCCCCGCCCCGCCGTCCAAGCATTTGCTCGAGCACAGGGAAATAGTGGAACACCGACTCGGGGATCGTCCCGACCGCATCACGGCGCGCCGGCAGGCCGATGCGCAGGTTTTCCTCAACGGTCAGTTGTGGAAAGATCTCGCGGCCCTGGGGAACGTAGCCGATTCCGAGGCGCGCCCGCAGCGCAGCCGGACGACGCGCCAGCTCGGTGTCCTCAAACTGGAGACTGCCGGAGGCGATGGGCAAGATGCCCATGATGGTCTTGAGCAGCGTGGTCTTGCCGACCCCGTTCCGGCCCATCAGGCAGGTGCAGGACCCGGCCGGGATGTGAAGGTCAACATCCCATAAGATGTGACTCTCGCCGTAATATTGATTCAGGTCCTGAATGCGGATCATCGTCGTCCTCGGCCGGCTAGGCTCCCAAATAAACCTCGACCACACGAGGGTCGCTCTGCACTTCTTCCATACTGCCTTCGGCCAGGACGCTACCCTCGTGCAAGACCGTCACCGTCCGGGCCAGACTGCGGACAAACTCCATGTCGTGTTCGACAACCACGACGGTATGTTTGCCGGCCAGCGACACCAGCAGTTCGGCCGTTCGTTCAGTCTCCTGGTGGGTCATACCGGCCACGGGCTCGTCCACCAACAGTAACTGCGGATCTTGAATCAGCAGCATGCCGAGTTCCAACCACTGCTTTTGTCCGTGTGAGAGCAGCCCGGCTCGGGTGTAGAGCTGATCGAGGAGGCCAATCGTGTCAGCAGTTGAAGCGATGCGCTCGTGTTGTGTACGGCTCAGCCGGGCGAGCAGGCTATGCCACACCTTTTTATTCGCCTGCATTGCCAGTTCAAGATTTTCGAAGACGGTATGGCCGTGGAAGACGGTCGGTCGCTGAAACTTCCGACCGATTCCGGCCAGAGCGATCTCGTATTCCGAGAGTAGCGTCAGGTCCAGGTTATTGCCAAAAAACACCGTGCCGATATCCGGCCGGGTCTTGCCAGTGATGACGTCCAGCAGGGTTGTTTTGCCGGCTCCGTTGGGGCCAATCAGACAGCGGAGCTCGCCGGCATTGAGATACAGCGTCAGCCCATTCAGGGCTTTCAGGCCGTCAAAGCTCACCGTCACATCTTCAACATAGAGAATAACACCGTGGCTGGTATCCAGTCCGGGCTGGGCCACATGGGCCATCGACGGGCTGCCGCCCTGATCGATAGTTTCCTCCGGCATATCCCGCTTCATCTGACCAGCACCTATCCCGTCGTCTCACCAGTCTGCGGCTCAGCCTGCCGACGCAATAAACCGGCTACACCACGAGGGAGAAAGAGGGTGACGACAATGAACATCCCTCCGAGAATATACAGCCATAGATAGGGAAACGCGGCAGTGCACCAGCTTTTGACGCCATTGACCAAAAAGGCGCCGAGCAGAGCGCCGGACAGGGTACCACGACCACCGACCGCGACCCAGATAGCCATCTCAATGGAATTGGCGGGCTGCATCTCGCTGGGGTTAATAATCCCCACCTGGGGGACGTACAGCGCGCCCGCCAAACCGCACAACACTGCGGACAGGGTCCAGAGGAAGAGTTTATAACCATGCGGGTTATAGCCACAGAACATCAAACGGCTCTCCGCGTCGCGAACGGCCATGAGTACCCGCCCCAGCTTCGACATGACCAGATAGCGGCAGGCCAGATAGGCGAGCACGAGGACCACCACAGAGGTCACGTAGAGTCCCAGCTTGGTCGTCGGCTCTTGCAGCGAAAACCCGAGCAAGCGCTTAAAATCGGTCAGGCCGTTATTCCCGCCGAATCCCGTGTCGTTGCGGAAGAACAGCAACATCAGCGCGTAGGTCATGGCCTGCGTAATGATAGAGAAATAGACTCCCCGAATTCGCGAGCGAAAGGCAAAAAACCCAAAGATATAGGCCAGTATTCCAGGGACGATGAGGGCCATCCCCAGAGCAAAACCAAAGTTGCTGAACCCATACCAGTACCACGGCAGTTCCTTCCAATCGAGAAAGACCATGAAGTCCGGCAGTTCGCTCCGATAGACTCCCTCCGTCCCAATGGCCCGCATCAGGTGCATCCCCATGGCATAGCCGCCCAGCGCAAAGAACACGCCGTGCCCCAGGCTGAGAATGCCGGCATATCCCCAGATCAGATCTACGGCCAGGGCAACCAGGGCATAGCACATGAACTTCCCGAGCAGCGGGATGAGATAGTCCGGAAAGTGAAACGCCGAGTCAGCGGGCAGAAGATTCAGGCTGGGAATGACAATCACCCCAAGGAAGAAGAGCAGCCCGATCAGGCTCCACCCGCCTCGGGTATGAAGCCGCAGAATGGCCGTCAGCACGGAGTTGGACTGCTCAGGCTGCTCCGCCGCTAGCCGCGCCGGCTGGTCGGCGACCAGCGGCTCTGGAGAAGTCTCAGACAATGAGGAACTCACCACCGACTTAGCTTTCCGCCAAGCGTCCCTTGAGCGCAAATAAGCCTTGGGGCCGCTGCTGGATGAATAAGACAATAAAAATGAGCACGCCAATTTTTCCCAATACCGCGCCGGCGACCGGTTCGAGCAGCTTATTGACCAAGCCCAGACTCAGCGCGCCTACCACTGTGCCAGCGATATTCCCGACCCCGCCCAGCACCACGACCATAAACGAATCCACAATATACAGGCGGCCGAGTTCCGGCCCGACATTGCCAATCTGGGACAGCGCAACCCCACCCAGGCCGGCAATGCCCGAGCCCAGGCCAAAGGTCCACATATCAACCCGGCCCGCCGATATGCCCATGCAGGACGCCATGGGTCTGTTCTGGGTGACGGCTCGGACCTGTAAACCGAGGCGGGTCCGCTGGAGAATGAGCCAGACCAGGCCGACCACCAGCGCAACAAACAGAATAATGGCCAGCCGACTATACGGCAAAACAACGCCGTACAGGACTTCGGTGCCGCCCGACAGCCAGGACGGATTCGCCACCTGCACATTTTGGGCCCCAAAGATGAGGCGCACACTCTGAATCAGAACGAGGCTGATACCCCAAGTTGCAAGCAGAGTTTCCAAGGGGCGACCGTATAGAAAGCGGATCACCCCGCGCTCCAAGATCATCCCTGTCAGCAGGCACACCCCAAAGGCGGCCGGAACCGCAACCGCCAGATACCAGTCAAACCACGCCGGGAAGCTCTCTTGAAAGATCCCCTGGACCACATAGCTGGCGTACGCGCCGAGCATTAACATCTCGCCGTGGGCCATGTTAATGACGCCCATTAAGCCAAACGTGATACCCAGGCCAAGGGCAGCCAGGAGCAATACACTGCCCAGACTCGCCCCATAGAAGAGATTTCCCAGACTGTTGATCAGAAACTGAGTGCGTTCAAAGCTCGCCAGAGCGGCCTCGGCAGCTTCGCGCACCTCTGGGTCGGCCTCAACAAAAGAGCCATCTTCTTGTGTCGCGACCAGGGCTTCCAGTTGGGGCCGCAGCCCAAGGTTGCCCGACTCACCAATCATCCGAATGGCGGCGAGCCGCACGGTTTGGTCTTCGCTCTGCAGCTGCATTTGCGCCACAGCGACGGCCAGGACGTCCCGCACCGTAGCCTCGGTCTCGCGCTCCAGGGCAGCTTGCAGAGGGCCCATCATCTCGGGCCGCGGACGCTTGGTCAGCTCTTCCGCCGCGGCCAGGCGTACGGCAGCGTCGGGAGCGTGTAACTCAAGTTGAGCAATAACCGGCCGCAACGCTCGCCGAATGGCATTGTTGATCCGAGGCGTCCGCAGCGCGGCCTCATCCAGCTCTACGGTCTCCCCACTGAGCGCATCGCGCAGGCTGCCGTCTTCGGCTTTGATGTAGATGAGTCCGGCCTCATCGACCCGCAAACGCCGGTCGCCTAAAGCTTCAAGAGCGGGCAACGCGGCCGGGTCGTTCAGCGTGCCGAGCGCCGTTATTGCCTGCCGGATATCCCGACGACTCTTGGCTCCGAGTCCCTGCAGGAGAGAGGCAAGGTCTCCCTCCGCAGCGGAGGCACCGGGGGGAGACGGGAGGCCGAGCAGCAGAATGAGAGACAGAAAGAGAAGGGAGATAGAGAGAAGGGGGTTCCTCTCTGTCTCAGTTCTCTGTCTCAATTCTCTGTCGCTCTTCATGCTGTTTCAGCCAGAAAATACTTTACCGGGGAACGAATTCCCCGGCTATATGACGACACAAGGGGACTGGTGCCGACTCGCGCCGACACCAGTCCGTCACGGGCAGAGCCCCTAGTTTTTGAACTTGGGCTCGGTGCAGTTACCACACACCCAGGGATAGGTCCAGTCGGCAACCTTTTTGGCGCTATCCGGGATAAACGGACTCCAGGCCTGGGCCCGAATGGGTCCTTCGGTGTTCCAGACGATATCGAACTGGCCGTCTTCGCGGACTTCGGCAATCAGGACTGGTTTGTGCAGATGGTGGTTCTTGGCATCCATGCTGATGTCAAAGCCGGAGGGCGAGCGCACCACCTGGTTGCCGACGGCCTGGCGCACGGCATCAACCTCGGTTGTTTGGGCTTGTTCAACCGCCTGGGCCCACATCTGGATACCAATATAGGTGGCTTCCATCGGGTCGTTGGTCACCCGCCTATCGCCACCCGGCAGTTCATGTTTTTTCACATAGGCATTCCATTTGGCCACAAAGTCTTTGTTCTCGGGGGTCTCGACCGACATGAAATAATTCCAGGCCGCCAGATGACCGACCAGCGGGGCGGTATCGATACCCCGGAGTTCTTCCTCGCCAACCGAGAAGGCGACAACGGGAATGTCCTCAGCCTTCAGCCCCTGGTTGGCCAACTCTTTGTAGAACGGTACGTTCGAGTCGCCGTTAATCGTTGAAACAACCGCGGTTTGTTTGCCGACCGCGAATTTCTTGATATCTGCCACGATGGTCTGATAGTCGCTATGGCCGAAGGGCGTATAGAGCTCCATGATGTCTGCTTTGGCCACCCCTTTGGATTCCAGAAAATAGTTGAGAATCTTATTCGTCGTCCGGGGATAGACATAGTCCGTGCCCAGCAACACGAAGCGTTCCGCTCCGCCGCCGTCCTCGCTCATCAGATATTCGACGGCTGGAATCGCCTGCTGGTTTGGCGCGGCACCCGTGTAGAACACATTGAAAGAAGACTCTTCGCCTTCGTACTGGACCGGATAGAAGAGCAAGCCGTTCAGCTCTTCAAAGACGGGTAAGACCGATTTGCGCGACACCGAGGTCCAGCAGCCGAAGACGACCGCGACTTTTTCCTGTTGGATCAACTCGCGCGCTTTTTCGGCAAAGAGCGGCCAGTCCGAGGCCGGGTCAACCACAACCGGCTCGACCGGACGGCCCAGCAGCCCACCGGCCTCGTTAATTTCTTCAATCGCCATCAAGGCCACATCCTTCAGCGACGTTTCGCTAATCGCCATCGTCCCGCTCAGCGAGTGCAGGATGCCAACCTTAATGGGCTCGGCCGCCTGAGCGGCCGGTAGCCAGGTGAATAGCCCGGCCAGCAGTCCAATCAGGGCGATTGGAGAATACAAGCGCGCGGCCAGGGGCCTCGTACGGTCATGGACATTGTTCAGTCGGATCATCTCTCCATTCCTCCTTCTCTCTTTTTTATTGTTTTAGAATAGGATTTGAGTCTGCACCCTGAAGCGGTCGGCGCTCGTACTCTTGCCCAGAAACGGGTCGCCGTCCAGGAAGCTGTAGTCCACCTGGAGTTTGACGTTGTGGCCGTACAGGTAGTAATTGAAACCACCCATATATTCTCGGACATCGCCCGCCGTTCGGGGGTTATTGGCAAACTGGAAGTCCACCCCGGAGACGCGACCGGCGATTTCCAGTTTTTCCGTGAGATAGTACCCGATCTGGCCGTAATAGCCCCAGTCGTGGCCGATCTCGTCCATGGCTTCGAGATTATTGCGGCGGTAATAGCCGGCGGCCTGAACGCTCAGACCCTGATAACGGAAGCCGCCGTCGATGGTGACGTTGGTCGTGCGGTCACCGGGCATCACGTTCTGAAAGCGGGAGGCCTGATCGACCGGGTTGAAGGCCGCAGCAATACCAAGAGACAACTGCGGTGTAGCGGCCGGGGTTGGGGAGCTTTCCAGATAGCCGTAGGGATCAAGGATGTCGTATTCCAGACGCCCCTGCCAAGCGACTTCGGCGCCGGCGTTCTGCTGTCCGCCCGCATCCAGGGCTCGGATACTGTTGGTGGCCAGCGCGTGATAGGACAGCCGACCGACTTTCCCGCTCAGATGCGCGCCAACCGCGCGTTGCAGATTAAAGGCATAATCTGCTTCCGATAGGTCAGGGAACAACAGATTGCCCGGATGGGTATAGAACTGACGGCTATAGGGCAGAATAAAGCGACCGGCCTGCACATTCAGGTACTGGGAGTGGCTATACTGCATCCACCAGTCAAGCATAGTCGATTGGTTGGTGTTGCCAAAAGTAGTTGCTTCATACTGGAAGAAGTATTTGACTTTGGGATCAAAGACATTCCCGGAAAACGCCAGTCGGGCCAGGGCAACATCAAAATTATTGCGACTTTTCCCCGCATCAGGCGCGCTCAGCGTATAACGGGCTTGCAGGAAACCATTCAGGTTGACCGAGTAGCGTCCGTCCTTGCTGCGGATAAAAAACCCATTGTCATACACATCTTCCGCAGCAAAACCTTCCTTCCGCGTTCCCGCTGCGTAGCCAAAATCGACACCTTTCTCGTTCCGTTCCTTCTCTTTTGCTTCTAGCTCCATCATGCGACTCTCAAGGGCCTGCATGACCTTGTGTTGCTCAGCAAGTTGCTGGCGTAACTCGCTGAGCTCATCGGCCAGCACCGGGGTCGCCAGGGTGCTGACAACAATTCCTGCAATGAGACGGGCCAGTGCGACACGTCTTCCTCTTCCTCTCATATTCGTAGGTACTCCTTCCTTTCGACTGCAAGCGATTAGGACAAAGTCGAGGGAAGGAGCAAAATAGAGGCCAGACTTTAGAAAATTATAGGGAAGCTATAAAAATGGGGGATATTTAGACTCAATACATTGGAGAAAAAACAATGTTACGGGCGGTTTTCATTTTTATTACAGGAGCGCACAATTTTCCTTTTCAACCTGTTCGAGGATCATCAATTTGCCCTATTATTATACAAGGTGTTGATTTTCAGGCCCATAAATTCAGCATATTTTCTGTGAAAACTGAGTAACCAACCTGATTCCCTCACTATTTTTGTACCTCGGCAAGATTATTGCTCTAAAAACATCCGACAGGTAGAAGTGAGGGTTACGAAAGACAAGAGGAGTGTAAATGCCGACCGAAAAAACGGCTTCCACGCTGATTCCTGGGGAAATCCTTCCGGCTGAAGGCTCAATCGTCTTGAATGCCGGGCGACCCGTGCGGGCCGTCACTGTGCTCAATACCGGAGACCGACCGATTCAGGTAGGTTCGCATTATCACTTCTTCGAAGCCAATCGAGCGTTGCGTTTTCCTCGGGCCACAGCCTTTGGTCTTCGGCTTGATATTCCAGCCGGTACGGCTGTTCGCTTTGAGCCGGGAGAAGAGAAAGAGGTACAACTAGTCCCGTTCGGCGGACAACGGACGGTCTTCGGCTTGAACGGTTTGACCGAGGGCAATACAGAGGATGTAACCGTCCGGCAACAGGCGCTCCAAAAGGCGTCAGAGCAGGGCTTCCTGAAAGAGTAAACGTATCCTCCAATAAACATGCAGATGCTGGAAACGTTTACTCTTTTCCTCAGACGAGGAGACCGAGCCGGCGTAACGGCAGATGAGGCTGTATGACAAACTATGCAGAAGTTCCCCGTCTCGGGATCGGTGGACCGGTCGGCTCGGGCAAGACCGCACTGATTGAACAGGTGGTGCCTTATCTTCAGCGGCAGGGGCGGCAGGTCGCGGTCATCACCAATGATATTTTGACCCAGGAGGACGCCCAACGCCTGCGGAATCGTGGCTTCCTCTCCCCGGAACGCATTGTCGGCGTTGAGACCGGCGCCTGCCCACATACGGTCATTCGCGAAGACCCGACTATGAATCTGGAAGCGGTCCGTCAGTTGGAGGAGCAGTTTCCCGCCCTGGACCTCATTATCTTGGAAAGTGGCGGGGACAATCTGGCGTCAACGTACTCTCCAGAACTCGCCGACGCCTTTGTTTTTGTCATTGACGTGGCGGGGGGCGACGACATTCCACGCAAGCGGGGGCTGGGCATTACCCGCTCGGATCTCCTGGTTATCAACAAGGTCGATCTTGCCCCCTATGTTGGCGCAAATCTTGAGGTGATGACCCAGGATGCCCACCACGCTCGCGGGCCGCGGCCCGTTCTGCTGACCAACTGTAAAACAGGGATAGGGATTCAGGACGTAGGCGAGTGGATTGAACGCGAATTACTCTTTGTCTAGTTCCCCCTATGACAGTGTCTGAGCATGACGCCTCCCGGCTGGACCCCTCTCTTGATGCCGCTTTCTGGCCACAATCATTCCAGCCTTATCTGTCTGATGCGCTCAATCAACGGCCGGCTGGCTCAACCGGCAAGTCGGGCGCGTGCAAACTGACTTTTGCCGTAGCAGGGTCGGGAAGGACCCAGCTTCAGCAATCGTTTGTTTCTCATCCTTTCCATCTGACCCGGCCCTGGTATTTGGACCCCGCCTTGCCTGGCATGGCGGTGGTATACGTCCAAACACCCGCGGGCGGCTTAATCCAGGGTGATCGTGCAACGCTCCAGTTCAACCTGGGCGACACGGCCCACGTCCACATTACCAATCAGGCCGCAGAGAAGATCCACTCCATGACGGCCAACTGTGCACTGCAAAGCGTGTCATTTGTTTTGGGTACGGGGGCCTATGCAGAATACTGTCCCGAACCCGTTATTCTCTTTCCCCGCGCGCGCTTCGGCCAACAACTGCGCGTCCAACTCGGCCGGCAGGCGAGCTTTTTCTTTTCCGAAATCTTTCTCATCCGGGGGGATGTGACCCAGGAACCGTTTGAAGCGCTCTCGACCAGTCTGACGGTTACGGACGCTGCCGGTGACCTTCTCATGCGAGAACACAGTGTCGCCCTACCACTCCAGCAGCACCTCACCGGCCCTGGCGTCCTGGATCGATATCACGTCTGGGGCCAAGCCGTCCTCGTTGGCCGGTCGGTGACCGATAGCTGGGCACAGGAAATCCAGGGAGAGATCCAGGAGGAATCATTTCCTGACACGGCTCTCTTGGCCGGGACAACCGTCCTCCCGGGGGAATATGGGGTCTGCGTGAAAGTCGCGGGGACACAGGTTCCCGCGGTTCGGCGGGTATTACGCAGAGCCTGGCACGGGCTGCGTCTACGTCACCTAGGTGTTCCCGCACTAGACCTGCCAAAATGAGAAGGGAGGCCCTGCATGCTGCGCATCAGTCATCGTCTCGGGAATATCCATCAGGATTCCGACCTCGCCGCTCAGGTCGCGCAGTGGGAGCAGGCTCAACAACTGGAAGAAGTGACCATTAACGAGCGGGAGGCGCAGAAGAGTCGGCTTCGCCTCCAGACCGCTACCGGTCAGGACCTGGGACTCGTCCTACCTCGTGGGACGGAAATAATGGATGGCGACGTCTTTGCCTTCAGCGACAGGGAAGGAGCCCTTGTCGTCCATCTCGCTCTTCAGGAGGTCATGGTGTTGACGTTGCGCCCAGGACTGCCCACGGACGAGCAACTCCACTGGCTGGTTCGCTTGGGTCATGTGCTGGGCAACCAACACTGGCCGGTCGCGAGTGTCGACGACACGGTCCTTGTGCCTGTTACACTCGACCGAGCAGTGATGGAAACCGTCCTGCGTACCCATCATCTCCTCGATCAATTTACGATTCGGTATGAGCGACGTTCCTGGCCAAAAGGCGCCCAGAGCACATGGACGACAGCGCATTCATAGCAGCCTTACAGCTGACCGACTCATTCTTTCCCTCCGGCGCCGTCACTCTGTCTCACGGCCTGGAAACCTTTCTCAGTGATCAGTCCACGGCTATCGACCTGTCTCAACTCCTGCACGATTATCTCGAAAGGAAAATTGCTCCCTGTGATCTGGTTGCCTATATGCACGCGTATCGGGCCGCAGCAGAGGGAGACGTTGAGCGTTTGCACCAGATCGATCGCTATTTGAATGTCTCGCTCCTGCCGCAAGAGCTACGGCAGGGCTCGGTACGTTCGGGTCGGGGAACTCTGGAAACCCTACGACGCGTGGTCGAGGGGCCGCTCTTCCAGACCTTTCTGGCTGGCGTCAACGCGGGCAAGAGTAATGGTCATCTCCCCATTTGTCTGGCTATCCTCCACTCTCTATGGCGTATCCCCCGCAGCAGGGGCGGGTGTATGCTGCTGCACGCTTTCATGGTGAATTTTCTGAGCGCCGCTATCCGCCTGGGCTGTCTTGGGCACCGGCAGGCTCAAGGGCTGCTCATTCACTTCCGGCCGTATGTAACGCCACTGGTGGAGCAGGCGCTGGACAAACCGCTCGAAGAAATCGGCGCGTTCGTTCCGATCGCCGATATCCGAGCGATGCAACACGCCCATCTGTCTGTCCGACTCTTTAGTAGCTAGTACCTGTTCAGAGGCTTGTCTGACGGTCGGGCTATGGGGTAGTATCCCACCGTATTTTTTCGTAAAGAGGGAACGTGTCTTTCAATAGTCTGGAGTTGGACGCGTTCCCTCTTTGCCCCCGTAGCTCAGGAGGATAGAGCACCGGATTCCTAATCCGGGTGTCGTGCGTTCGAATCGCGCCGGGGGCAGTTTCCTGCTTAGTGCGAGAGACATGATGCATGAAAGTCGGCGGATGCAGGAGGTTCAGACGCCGATCATTCCGGTGATTGCCGAACTCATCCGTGCGCATCCCGGTACGGTGTCTCTGGGCCAAGGGGTAGCCTACTACGGCCCGCCACCCGAGGCGCTGGAAGCGGCCCAGCAGTTTCAGGTCGATCCGGCCAACCATAAATACACCCTCGTCCAGGGTATTGACCCGCTCTTGGAGGTGATTCGCCATAAAATCTTGGAGGAGAACGGGATCGCGCTGACTGAAACGCAGCGTATCGTTGTGACGGCCGGGGGCAATATGGCGTTTATGAACGCACTGCTGGCAATCGCCGACCCAGGTGACCAAATTATTTTGCAACTGCCGTATTACTTCAACCATGAGATGGCGATCAGCATGGTCAACTGCGAGGCCGTGTGCGTGCCTACCGACGCGCACTATCAGCTTCAGCTCGACGCGATCAGAAACGCGATTACCGATCGTACGCGCGCCATTGTGACCATATCGCCCAATAACCCCGCTGGTGTGGTGTACGCCGAGTCAGACCTGCGTGCGGTCAATGCCCTCTGTCGGGAGGCCGGCTTGTATCACATCAGTGACGAGGCCTATGAGTATTTCACCTACGACGGTGCACGCCATTTCTCGCCGGGGTCCATCGCGGACAGCAGCGAGTACACGATCTCCCTGTACTCGCTGTCCAAGGCCTACGGGTTTGCGAGCTGGCGCATCGGCTGGATGGTCGCGCCGGACCATCTGTATACGGCGATAAAAAAAGCCCAGGATACGATCCTGATCTGTCCGCCGGTTGTCTCGCAATACGCCGCGGTCGCGGCGATGCAGGTCGGTTCGGCCTACTGTCAGGAAAAACTCAGGGCGATGACCACGACCCGTCACATCATACAGCGCGCACTCAACGAGTTGGGCGAGCTGATCACCCTGCCTCGGTCTGACGGCGCGTTCTACTTCCTGCTGCGGGTGCGCACCGATATGGACGCCATGACCTTGGCTGAACGCTTAATACGAGAGCATCGCGTTGCAGTGATTCCCAGTACGGCCTTCGGTCTCACAACTGGCTGCTATCTGCGCCTCTCCTACGGCGCGCTGGACGAAGAGATAGCCGCCGAAGCGAGCCGACGGCTGGTACACGGGCTACGCTGCATTGTGCAGTAGCAGGCTGCCTGATACCGTTGCCGCGCGGTGTGATGAATTGAGAGATACCCAAGAGGACGGAGTGCTATGCGATCAGGCTTTCATGTAATGGACAGCGATCTCCACGTTATTGAAAACGGCGAGGTGTATGAGAAATACCTCGACGAGCGATACCGTGATAAGAAACCCCGCTACCTGGGCTGGAGTCCGACTAATTTTCCGCACTGGGATGTCCAGGGACAGATGATCCCGCCATGGGCACGGTCCGCTGAAGTGGTGAAAGCCCAGGAATATCTCGATAAACCCACCGAGCACATCTACAAGTCAGTTCGCGAGCGAAAGTATGAGCCCGCTTCCACGCTTGAGGCCATGGACGCCGAGGGTATTGACGTGGGGATCGTCTACCGCACCTTTGCACATATGGTCGTTTCCATTGATGATTTAGAGCCCGCCTATGCCACGGCCTATTGCGCTGCGTTTAACGATTGGCTGGCCGATTACTGTCAGACCGATATGCGGCGTCTCAAGGCGGCCGCTATTGTCTCCTTACACGACCCTGGGCTGGCAGCCGCAGAGGCACGCCGGGCCGTAGAAGACAAAGGCCACGTTGCCGTTGTTCTGCTACCCATGCCCTGCAATGGACGCTATTTCAATGCACCCGAGTGTGACGTGCTGTGGAAAGAAATCACCCGACTGAACGTCCCTCTCGCTTTTCACGGGACGAGCGGCGGAGCATCAAAAGATTACGCGACCAATCGGTATAGAGGCCATCCGAATTTCCGTACGCTGAATCACTCGTCCGCCTTTCCCATGGAGCTGATGCTGGCCATGGGCTCTATGACTGTGGGCGGGGTGCTTGAGCGCTTTCCTGACCTGCGAGTTGGTTTTCTGGAAGGCAATTGTGGCTGGTTGCCGTGGTGGTTGGACCGTCTTGACGATCAATGGAAGAAATACGGCGGCGGCGAGGAAATCAAACTCTCGGCCAAGCCGAGTGAGTATTTTAAGCGCCAGTGTTTTATTGGAACGGATGTCGATGAGGAGTTGTTAGCGGTCACGGTTGATAAAATCGGCGACGACAATATTGTCATGTCGGTCGATTATCCTCATGCTGACGGACCTTTCCCGAACGGGATTAAAGAATTTCTGGAACTGCCTGGGGTCGGACTGGACTCCAAGCGCAAAATTATGTGGGAGAACTGCCTCCGCCTATACGACTTTGACGAAAAGAAAATTCTCGCTGGCGACTGACTCGGTACCCGAGCGCGTTTCACGGTAAGCTCTAGCTGGGCCTGGTGATCCCGTCATGCCGGACGTGATCCGGCATCAAGAGATCGAAGGCTGGGAGCCCAGATTCCTGCTTTTGCAGGAATGACAGGCGGCGATACAGAATCGTAAATTGCCCTAACCTCTCATTTTGATTGGTATCTCAAACAATGTTTAAGTACTAATCATCAATAAATTAGTAGTAAATTAGTATTTCGCAGGACGAGCGAGACAATGCAAAATCGCTATGTTGGGGATATTGGAGATTTCGCCAAGTATGGGTTACTCCGCGCACTAAGCACCCAAAAACGCCTAGGAGTTGCCTGGTATCTCTATTATGATCCTGATGAGGACAATGGAGATGGAAAACATACCGAATATCTCCATGAGCCAGACCAGTGGAAACACATGGACCCCCCTTTGTTCGCGGGTCTCAAGCGTCTTGTTTGTGGGGGGTATCGTTCGGTTTCAGAGGTGGAAAAATCCGGCCTCTTGCCGAAAGAGACTGTCTTCGCCCATGAACTGCTTGATACGAGTATACCAGCGAATGCCCGGACACCGGCAGGACGCGAGACGCTGACGGCATGGCGTACTGGGTGGTTCGAGCGCGTCACAGACCATCTCTCGGATTGTGAGTTAGTGTTTGCTGACCCAGATAACGGCTTGTGTCTTGACGAACGTTTTCGACCGACCCGACGCGAACACTGGAAGCGGCTACCGCTCAGCGAAGTGCTCACACTCTCCGAAGGTCGCCCCGCGATTCTGTATCACCATAACACCCGGCGGAAGGGCGGACATCAGGAAGAAATCCAGTATTGGATGGACCGCATACCCGGCTGTAGCTACGCGCTCTATTGGCTGCGCATTAGCCCTCGAACCTTCTTCATCGTGAATCCCGACGAATTAATCATCAAGCGCCTGACGAATTTCGCCGAGAAGTGGAAACAGGCCGGCGAACTCATCCCAAAGTACGCTTAGTCTTCATAGGCCAGGGCCAGCAGGTCCATAGTGTGCACGGCTTTCATCGGGAGTCCACTCTGCCGTAATCCGGCCTGTATCTGCATTAAGCAGCCAGGGTTGCCGCTCACGACAACGTCGGCTTCGGTTGCCTGAATATTTCCGACTTTACGCTCCAGCAGCCGGGCCGCCATCTCGGGCTGGGTCAGATTATACGTGCCGGCGCTGCCGCAGCACCAGTCTGACTCAGGCAAGTTGGTCAGCTTCAGCCCAGGGATAGCCCGCAGTAAAGCGCGAGGTTGCTCGCGCACCCCTTGTCCGTGCACCAAGTGGCAGGCGTCGTGGTAGGTCGCCTTGACCCGCACTTCTCGGGTGGGTGTCCTGAGCTCCAGGCTACCCACAAACTCGGCCGCATCCTTCATTTTTTCCGTAAGGCGAGCCGCCTTCTCTCGGTAGGCAGGATCGTCTTTGAACAGCTCGCCGTATTCCTTCATCATCGCTCCGCAACCGGCCGCGTTGATGATAAGGGCGTCCAGCTCGAGCTGGTCGAAGATGTCGATATTCCGTTTGGCCAGCGCCAGGGCCGCCTGCTTCTCTCCGTTATGCAAGAGGAGGGCACCGCAACAGGACTGGGCCTTAGGGATGATGACTTCACAGCCGTTATGGCGCAGCACCTTCACCGTGGACTGGTTGGTCGCTCCAAAGACTGCCGACATCACGCAGCCCGACAGCACGCCAACGGTGTGGCGTTTTTCACCAATGGCAGAATAGTGCTCTAAGAGTGGCTGGGAAGAAACGCTGCCACGTTCTGGCAAGAGCCCGAACCAATAGCGCAGTGAGGCAGGCACGGCCTCAGAGTGGGCGAAACGAGCCAGTCCAAGGGCGGCCCCGACTTTGAGGAACAGAGCGAAAAGCCGCGCTCCCCAGGGATTGGGGAAGGTCTTGTTCATCAGCCAGCGCTTTCCGCGTTCCAGCACGGGCCGGCGATAGTGTTGCTCGATAAAGGGCCGGGCACCTTCGATGAGCTCTCCATACTGCACCCCAGACGGACAGGCGGTTTCACACGCCCGACATCCCAGGCAGAGATCAAGATGGCCAACGACCTCGTCGTTGAGTTGTGTGCGTCCCTCTTGCAGGGCGCGCAGCATGACGATGCGTCCCCGGGGGGAGTCCATCTCCGTGCCTAATTCGACATAGGTTGGACACGAGGCCAGACATAACCCGCAGTGCACGCAGTCAAAAAATTTTTCGTGGTCAACAAAGGCGGTGTTTTCCATAGGGAGCGGCGAGCCTTATCATATGAGTTTCGTCAAACGTCTTTCCTATAGTCCACCAACAAAGCGACCGGGGTTCAAAATACCCTTGGGGTCCAGGGTTTCTTTGAGTCGCTGCATAAGTGGAAACGCTTTGCCGACACTACCCCAGACGTTCGCCCGTTCCTTGAGCGCCGCAGGGATCTCTTCCACCACGACAAATCCGTTGCTACCGGTTGCGTGGACACGTATCCAGTCAACAAGGGACAAAATCTGGTCGTCGAGGACAGCCCCTCCTTCAAAAGCCGCGTACAGGATACCATTCCCGGCCCGGGCCAATAAACGGACTGGAGCATGGCGACGCTGGGCTTCTGATTCCAGGTCTGCGCAGAAGGCCGCGAGCTGGGTTGGCTGAAGGCTGACTTTACACCGAAGCGTCGCCGGGCCGGACACAGGAAAATCACGCAGGGCCTGAGAGAGCGTCTGTGCCTCGTCGACACTCAGTTCCTCAATATCACCTGAGTCATCCCCAAGAACATCACGCAGGTGGCTCCGCTGATCGTCGATTTCTTCCTGAATCCCAGCAAAGCCAACGAAGAGGCAATAGGCGTCTCCCCTTTGGTCTCTGGAAGACGAAAGCGGAGAAAAATTGGCCAGTTCCAGGAAAAAGAGCTGCATGTCCGAGCCCGTCAATTTCAGCGCGGCTTCGCCAGCTTTTTCAGCCGAGGAGAATGTCAAGGCGAGCGTTGTTTGGGCTTCGGGTCGAGGACGGATCATAAAAGTCGCCTCGACAATAACGCCGAGCGTCCCAAACGATCCACAGTAGAGCTTCGGCAGATCATAGCCGGCCACGTTTTTCACGACTTGCCCGCCACCCTTAATCAGCGTCCCATCCGCGCGCACGACTTTTATGCCGATCAGAAAATCGCGGACCGTGCCCTGAGAGAACCGGGCGGGACCGTTGAGATTAGCGGCAATGACTCCGCCGACCGTGGCCCGCTCCGGACACGGCGGGTCGAGCGGCAGCCATTGACCGTTTTCTCCAAGAATAGCCTGAAGTTGGGCCAGAGACATACCGGCCCCGACGGTAATGGTCATATCGGTCGGCTGATAGTCGACAATCGCGCTCAGCCCTGTCGTACACAGCGCCTGCTCGTATCGTTTCGGTACGCCACCCAAATGAAGAAACGCACCCTGTCCCACCGGGCTTATGGCGCGGCCGTTTTCATTGGCCTCTTTCAGCAGACGAGAGACCTCTTCAATCGACGCGGGGTAGACTACTGTCTCGGGTGCTTGCCCGTCGATGACGAACTGGGTGGACGGCGGATGACCTGCGGCCTGCGTCATCGGTCTGACTTTCGCTCCAATCCTCTTACGGCGGGCTAGAGCGGGACTTGGCGGCGAGGCTTCGTCACGTCAATACAGCCACCGGGTGTCGGGATGATCTTATTGGGATTACACAGGTTGTCCGGATTAAAAACGGACCGGAGCTGGGTCATGACCATCAGATCTTCGGGGCTAAAGATGAGCGGCATCTGTCCCATCTTTTCGACGCCAATCCCGTGCTCGCCGGTCAGACTGCCCCCCAAGTCTACACAGGCGTTCAATATTTCCTTCCCGGCTTGGACCACCCGCCGGGTTTCATCGGCATTACGCTCGTCGTACATCAGGATCGGATGGATGTTACCGTCCCCGGCGTGAAACACATTGGCAATCCGCAGTTGATATTTTTCCGAAACTTCAGTAATCCGCTGCAAAATGTCCGGGACCTTAGTCCGCGGGACAACGCCATCCTGGGTGCAGTAATTGGGTGATAAACGGCCAATGGCGCCAAAGGCACGTTTACGACTCTTCCAGAGCGCCATCCGTTCCGCATCATCCCGCGCGATCCGAACCTCGCGGGCCTTATTCTGTTTGCAAATCACCTGAATCCGATCAGTTTGAGGATCGAGGCTGGCGGCGAGACCATCAATCTCAATAATCAAAACAGCCCCAGCGTCGGTTGGGAAGCCAAAGTGAAAGGCTTCTTCGATCGCTTGGATAATCAGCGTGTCCATCATTTCCAGGGCCGCCGGAACAATACCGGAAGCAATAATGCCAGAGACGGTTTGGGTAGCGTGGTGGACCGACTCAAACACGGCCAAAAACGTGCGGTAGGCCTGCGGCTGACGGGTAAGCTTGAGGGCGGCCTGGGTCACTATCCCGAACGTGCCTTCCGCGCCTATGGTAATTCCCCGTAAGTCATAGCCGGGAACGTCCTCGACCGTCCCGCCGAAGGTGACGATCTCTCCGTCTGGCAGGACGACTTCCAGCCCGAGCACGTGATTGGTGGTGACGCCGTATTTGAGCGTATGCGGCCCGCCGGAATTTTCGGCGATATTACCGCCAATGGTGCACGCCTGCTGGCTGGACGGGTCAGGAGCATACTGAAGGCCCTGATCTTTCACCGCATTACTGACCCACAGATTCACCACGCCGGACTGGGCCACGACATAGCGGTTGAGCTGGTCTATATGGACAATCTTGTTGAGGCGGCTGGTCCCGATCATGACCGGCGCTTCGACCGGCAGACAACCACCGCTGAGGCCGGTCCCGGCTCCGCGCGGGACAAAGGCGATCTTTTCTTTGTTGAGGAATTTAACGACCGCCGCCACTTCTTCCGTCGAGTGAGGCAGGACAACAATCTCAGGGACCGCCTTCTCCAAGGTATAGCCGTCGCAGTCGTAGACTGAGCGCGCACTCTTATGCGCGACCACCCCGTCAGGGCCAACGATATCATACAAGCGCTCAAGAATTTTCTGATCCATGCGCACTCCTTATCCCCGTCGACTATACTGGCCGGCGGCGGATCATGCGTTTAACGGTATACTCAAGAAGGACCGTATCCGTTTGATTAAGAACTTGGGTGAGCGATGTGACGACCCCGCGGTCGGGCTTAGAAGTCTCGCGTTTCCCGAGAATGTGGACTTTGACCCGGACGGTATCTCCGCAGTGCAGGGGAGCCGGGATGTTCATGTTTTCAATGCCGAGCAGGGCCATGCCGCCTTTGGCCATGCCGGACTGCACGGTCAGGCCCTCGGCCAGGGCAAAGGTAAACGATCCCGGTGATATCCGACCATCAAATAAGCTCTTGTTTTTGACGAACTCCATGTCCATGAACAAGGGCTCGTGAAAGCCGAACAGGTTCACGAAGTTGACGATATCCGCTTCGGTGACTGTTCGCGCTTTGGTCTCAAACTCCGTGCCGACTTCATACTCTTCAAAGTACTCAAGTGCCATAGAATTTCCTCGGACAAGGCGTCAGCTAGGAGTCTGCGAGCTTGTGCCGGAGAAGTCAACCGCAGGGTGTTGACAATTGGTCCGCTCTCGCGTTGTTTTACCCGCTATGAAAAAGCGTGTCGCCGTTGTTGGAGCAACCGGGATTGCGGGTCAGCAATTCCTCGTTGCGCTCCAGGATCATCCCTGGTTTGAGGTTGCTTTGCTGGCCGCGTCAGAGCGCTCAGCGGGCAAAAGCTATGCAGAAGCCATCCGTGACCCCAAAACCGGGGCGCGGAGATGGTGGTGCGAGGAGGAGCCCCCGCAGTCCGTGTTGCCGCTTCCGGTCCACGAAGCATCGTCTCTGAACCTGACGGGAGTCGATCTCGTCTTTACGGCAGTCGAATCAGGACCGGCACGGGAACTGGAGCCGGTGTACGCTAAAACGACGCCGGTAGTCAGCACGGCCTCGGCGTTTCGGCAAGAAGCGGACGTTCCCCTGCTTATTCCAGGGGTCAATCTGGATCATCTCTATCTGATTGATACCCAAAGGAAAAATCGTGACTGGCAGGGCTATATTGTCACACAGCCCAACTGTACCACGATAGGTCTGGCGATTACCCTCCGGCCGCTGTTCGATCAATTCGGTCTGAGAAAAGTCATCATGACTTCCATGCAGGGGCTGTCTGGGGCCGGTCGCTCGCCGGGTGTGATCGGAATGGACACCATAGACAACGTTATTCCATTCATTGCTGGTGAGGAGGAGAAGGTCGAAAAGGAGGGGCATAAAATTCTTGGCCGCCTCGAAAATGGAGCTATTACACCCGCCAATTTTCTGGTGAGTGCCACGTGTACGCGTGTACCGGTTCTTGAAGGCCATACCGAGGCACTGTTGGTCTCCATGGACACCTCCTGCTCGGTTGAGGATGTCCGGGCAGCAATGGTCGGATTTGGTAAAGAGTTTATCGAAATGGGCCTGCCCTCTTCTCCGCAGCATATGATCATCGTGCACGATGATCCGTTTCGGCCCCAGCCACGCTTGGACCGTGATGCTGAAGACGGCATGGCAACATCGGTTGGTCGTCTGCGGGCAGATCAGACACTTGAGAATGCCGTGAAATATCTTCTTGTCAGCCACAATACCAAGATGGGAGCGGCCAAGGGGGCAGTCCTGACGGCGGAATATCTGTATCAAAAGGGGTATGTGTAGTTCCGTACGCCCGTCTTGAGACAGTACGCCGCAGAGAAGAGTAAACGTGTCCAGCATCTGCGTGTGTATTGGAGGACACGTGTACTCTTGATGCCCACAGCCTTCACAACCGCGGACCTTCCGCCAAAAGCGCAGGGCTTCTGGAAGCTCGCAGGGCCAGGGGCGGTCCTCGTCGGACTCTCAATCGGCGCGGGTGAGCTGATTGTCTGGCCGCGGAATACTGCACAGTTTGGCGCTGGCATGACCTGGGCGGCGCTGCTCGGCATTTTTCTTCAGTTCTGGATTAATTGCGAGATCGGCCGCTATACCCTAGCGACGGGAGAAAGTATTTACGCCGGATTCAGCCGAATCTCGCGCCACTTTGCCTGGATCTTTATTCTGCTCAACATCCTGGGCTGGATTCTTCCGGGATGGGCGCGGGCCTGCGGCGGGGCCCTCAAAGCGCTTATAGTCGGCCCTCACGGCTGGGGAGAACCGTGGGTCTGGACGGCCATTACCTTTGCCGGTGTTGCTTTTGTCTTATTCGGCCCGAAGCGCGTGTATGCTTCGGTTGAGAAGACAACGGAATTGTTGGTCGTTTTGGTAACGGTCGGTCTTATTCTGGTTGCCTGTGTCGTTGGCAACATGGAAACCTGGGCGGCGCTGGGACACGGGATGCTGAACTTTCCGTTCAAGCATCCAGATATGCCAACCTATATTCTGTTCTCTTCGGTTGTTTTTGCTGGAGCCGGGGGAACGGCGAATCTTTTTTTCTCGTTCTATATCCGAGACAAGGGGTGGGGAATGGGGGCGCTGATGCCCAAGGTGGTCAATCCACTCCGGGCGCAGGAAGAGGTTGTTTCAGAGCGGGCGTTTCAGATTGCCGAGACCGAATCCAATCTGGCGCGCTGGCGGGCATGGTTCAGACATTTGTCTGTGGACCAAATGCTCTTTTTCTGGCTCCTTAACACGGTCACCATTCTCTTGTTTATCTTTGGTGCGCTGGCGGTACTGCACCCCCAAGGCATCGTACCGAGCCAGGAGATGTTGGTCTGGGAGGAGGCCGAGATTTTGGGCAGCGTGGGTGGAGGGCTCGGAAAAATCCTTTTTCTTCTCGTTGGGATCGCGTGTTTGTTTAGCACTCAGCTGACGCTTATCGACGGAGTCGCCCGGACGGGCGCGGACATCCTGCAGACCAACTATTCCTGGGCCCAAGAGAAGCCGTTGAGTTGGTGGTACGGGGTCATTGCTGTAGGTTGGATCGTACTCGGGACCTTCTTGACCTACGTGTACGAAAGCCTGCCACCTATTCTTTTTTTGATGGGATCGGCGTTTTTTGGTGGGATTGCGATGGCCGTCTACACGCCGTTGACTCTGGTGATCAATCGAAAGCTGCTCCCGCCGGCACTACGACCCGGCCCGGCGAAAACCGCTCTCCTTGTCGGAATCAGTTGTTTTTATGTTGTTTTCGCCGTCTTTTCGATTGTTCGGCTTGGACAGCAGCTCTTGTAGAAAAGGGCGCCGTCATACACGGCGCCCTTTTTTAGCTACGAAATCGGCAATCTACACGCTGCCGGATAGCGTAAACGCAATAACCAGCGCGTAAATAGCCAGCGCCTCAATGAAGGCAATACCGATGATCATCGGGGTCTGGATGCGATCAGCCGAATTTGGATTCCGACCGATAGACTCCATAGCGGCAGCCACCGCACGGCCCTGGCCCAAGCCTGCACCAACGGCAGCGATGCCGATGCCGAGACCAGCCGCGAGGGCGATCATTCCTCTTGAGGAATCACCGTCTCCTTCAGCTGCGAGAGCAGCTCCGGCGGTGAGCAGCATCATACAGACGGCCAGCACACCAGTTACACATAGTTTCTTCATACGCCCTACTCCTTTCATGTCCTAATGGCGCAGTGTCGAGTCCGCCTCCTCTTATCCTCCTCACCGCTTCGTACCCTCTCCGCCACATGGACAATGGGTTTTATTGCACTCTTTTTCTTCTCTATTCCCTTAGTGATGCTCATCATGAGCGACGGCCAAGGAGACGTACACCATGCTGAGCAGAGTAAAAACAAACGCTTGTACAAGAGAAACAAAAGCCCCAAGCGCATAAAAGACGACCGGAATCACAACTTTCGTCAGGTCCGTAAAGATCTCTAAAACAACGTGGTCACCGGTCATATTCCCAAAAAGCCGCAGGGAAAGAGAGAAGGGCCGGACAAAATTATCAATGAGTTCGAGCGGGACCATCAAAATGCCCAGCCACCAGATCGGCCCGACAAAATGCTTCAAATAAGCCAAGCCCTGTTCTTGGAAAGCGTAGAAATTATACGCGACAAAGGAAAGCACGCCTAAGGCGAGCGTTACGTTGAAATCGCTGGTTGGGGGAGAAAATCCAGGCAAAAGCCCGGAGAGGTTAGCAACCAGAATAAAAAGGAAGAAACTGCCATAGAGGTGGACGTATTTCTGCGCCCGGTCACCCAGCACGCCCTCGGCCATATCAGAGATGCCCTGAGTGAGGAGTTCGGCCATGTTCCGACAGGTCAACGAGTCATCAGGAACCGCCACATCGTCTGCAGCAGCCAACTGTCTCTTTGCCATATAGGCAAAGAGAATAAGAGCGACAGAGACAATAAGGGAGGTAGCGATATGGCCTGGGAGAAGGCTGAGCCCAGGAATATGATCAACCCATAGAAAGATATGGTGTTCCATGTTTTCAGTTCAATACACTCACGCAGTAGGCTCGTGGCGCGCTCGCGCGTATTAGTCTCTGGGACTGAGTAGTGAAATACAAGGATGCCGGTCCTTTGACTTGCCCAGGCCGATTATCATGCAGGCAATAAGCAGTAAAGGGACCCCGGCGACAAAGCTCTTGGCGTCAATAGGATACCGAACGAAAACCGCGCTTAAAAGGAATAAATAGAATCCGCCTTTGACAGTCAGCCACAGGGCGGCACGAATTTTACTGCGCGAATCGACCGGAGCGAGTGCGGCGCGGACCACTTTTTTGAGCAGCCAGAAGTTGGCCTGCATCACGCCACCGCCAAGTAAAAAGCTGGGCACATGGATAAGTCCTGTTATCCAGCCGATAACGGCACCAGTCCCAACTAAAGCGAGGTTCAGGACTTCTATTCTCTCAATTGTCTTTGTCACGGGCAGAAAGACGCTGGAGCACGATGATCAGACGATATATCGCTCCTGACATGCCAACGATCACCCCGATGACCATCAGGAGGGGCGCTGTGCCAAACTGGGTGTCTGCATAGTTGCCGATCAGGAGACCGGCGATAATGGCCCCAGCGAACTCGAATCCGAGCGCTCCATACTTTCCATAGGTGATGAGAGGACTCTCCTGAGCCATTTTCTCAGCTACCAAGATTCTGAAGGACTGACCTCGCAGCTCGTAGGGTTTCCTGGATTTCATCCTCGCCGTGCGCCAGGGAAATAAAAGCGGATTCGAATTGAGAGGGGGGAAGGTATATGCCCTGCTCACTCATACCGCGAAAGTAGCGAGCGAACATTTCAGTGTCGCTCTGGGTTGCCGACTCATAGTCGCGAACGAGGTCGACCCCAAAGAAAATGGTGAACATTGAACCTATTTGGTTCACGCAGGCTTTGATGTCAGTCTCACGAATGGCAGCGCGCAATCCCTCGGCCAGCATATCCCCGAGCATATTCAACCGCTCATAGGATCCGGCGGCGTGAACAAGCTTTAGGGTTTCAATACCAGCGGTCACAGCCAACGGATTTCCAGACAGCGTCCCAGCTTGGTAGACTCCCCCCAAAGGGGCAAGCCCATCCATTATCACTGCCTTTCCGCCAACTGCGGCCAATGGCAGGCCACCACCCACGACTTTCCCGAGACAGGTGAGATCTGGGTCGATATGGCAGAGTTCTTGAACTCCACCCCGTGCGAGACGGCAGCCGGTCATCACCTCGTCAAAGATGAGCACGATTCCGAATTCCCGGGTGAGTTCCCGAAGGCCCTCAAGAAAGCCTGGCTCGGGTAGAACGAGGCCCATATTTCCAGGAATAGGCTCCAGTATAACGGCGGCCACTCCTTCTGGGTCGGCCTCGAGGTATGCTCGTACGCTGGAGAGACTGTTGTACTCAGCCACAAGCGTCATGCTGCTAAAGGCCTCAGGAACACCTTGACTGTCTGGAGTACTCAACGTCAGCGCTCCGGACCCAGCTCTCACCAGAAGCGCATCAGTGTGACCGTGGTAGCAGCCAGAGAACTTAATGATCTTCGCCCGACCAGTATAGCCACGGGCGAGACGCAGGGCGGTCATGGTTGCCTCTGTGCCCGAGGAAGTCAAGCGGACCTTCTCAATGGACGGAATGGTCTGAGTCAGCGTTCTTGCCAGCTCAATCTCTTTTGCCGTTGGGGCACCAAAACTGGTCCCACTCTTCACCACTCGCTCGAGTGCCTCAACAACCTGCGGATGAGCATGTCCGGCTATTAACGGTCCCCAGGAACCGACATAGTCTATATACGCGCGCCCATCCGCATCAGTAACGCGGCACCCTTTCCCTCGGTGGATAAAAAGAGGTTCCCCACCAACAGCCCGCCATGCACGAACCGGACTGTTCACTCCCCCTGGAATATATTTCTGCGCTTCATTGAAGAGTTTTTGCGATGTTGACATCTGAGTCTACCCACGTCTCAGCTGTGAGGATTCCCCCTGCTACCACCCACCTATATGAGAGTCAAGACAAAGGAACTCTTCTTATACGGAGCATCCAAATATCTGGAATTACGAGCATACTCTCTCTCTTCTTAGATCCTCTTAGAGGAATGAATAACAATATGTGATCTCATTTTATATCCTTTTACAAGCGGCGTGTTCAGAAACAATAAGAAAAATAAAGAGATACAAACCTGATTTTTCAATCCTCCGATTTCCTCTGGTTTTTACGACGTCACATAATGTTATGTGTTCCATTTTGTTTAGTAATTTTCGCTGCTTTGGAAAAAGTTTGCTCTCTTTCTTGCATTCTTTAGGGAAAGAGTTTAAGACGCAATGACACTATCCTCTCTGGCCTCATAAAATTTAAGCGGCACATTGATTCGGATAGACATGGGTCTTTATCTCGCCCCTCTGACTACGCGGTCGGTGAACGGGAACTTCCTGGGGCAGAAGGCGAGGCAGATGGACAAATGTATGTGGATAACTCCGTCATCTGGCGGGTATTTCCTTAGTTCAAATGGGAAGTTATCGAGTTATCCACATCTGTGGATAACTTTTGTTGAGTGGGGGAAGGACGCGGCATGTATCGGGTGTGGGAACAAGTGTTGGGGATTGTTGAAGGACAAGTAGGAAGGACGAATAGTGAAACCTGGCTGAAACCGATTCGGCCCCTTGGGCTCCAAGACGACACGTTTCACCTTGAAGTACCAAGCGCGCTCTTTAAGGATTGGCTACTCAGCAATCTCGTCGGCCCCCTGGAAAATGCATTTACTGAGGTTCTTGGTCAGCCAACGCACCTCGTCTTGCATGTACAGGAAAAACCACAAGGAGAACTCTTTCCAGAAGAAGAGAAGGAGCAGCCTGCCCAGGGAAAAGGGAGGGGAAAGAAAGACGGACTGATTCAGAATTACACCTTCTCCTCCTTTGTGGTCGGTGGCGGCAATCAGTTTGCTCATGCTGCGGCCAAGGCGGTCAGTAAACACCCAGGGAAAAGCTATAATCCATTATTCATCTATGGAGGGGTTGGGTTAGGAAAGACGCATCTCATTAACGCCATTGGGCACGAGACATCGGCAAAAAATGGAAAGGACAATATTGTCTATCTGTCCTCAGAGTCTTTTACCAATGAATTGATTTCTCATTTACGAAAGAATCGAATGACGGAATTTAAAAATAGATTTCGTCGTGCAGACGTTCTTATTCTTGATGATGTGCAGTTTCTGTCCGGTCGAGAACGAACACAAGAAGAATTTTTTCACACCTTTAATTCTCTCCATGAGTCAAACAAGCAGATTATATTAACCTCCGATAAATTTCCTCATGAGATCGGTGGACTCGAAGAGCGGTTACGAAACCGTTTCGAGTGGGGATTGATCGCCGATATCCAGCCTCCCGACCTCGAGACTCGGGTCGCAATTTTACAAAAAAAATCACATGCAAAACATATCCCCCTCCCCGACGATGTTGCCCTTTTTATTGCCTCTCATGTGACGTCAAACGTCCGGGAGCTTGAGGGCGGTCTGACACGATTAGGAGCGCTGGCCGCCTTGAATCAGGCTGATATCACTGTCAACTTTGCACGACAGGTTCTCAAGAATTTAGTCACAGACCAGGAAAAGAAAGTCTCGATTGAGACCATACAGAGAAATGTGAGTAAGTATTTTGGTGTCAGCGTTGCGAATATGGCTTCAAAGAAACGAACAAAGATCGTTTCGTTTCCGAGGCAGATTGGTATGTTTCTCTGCCGTAAGCTTGCCGGCGCCTCTTACCCAATGATCGGAATGCGGTTTGGAGGAAAAGATCACACGACGGTTCTGCATGCCTGTCATGCAATTGAGAAGCGGTTCAAGAGAGACGAAGAGCTTCGCGATATTATCAATAGAATAGAGATCATGATTTATGAGTAGGCTCTTCGCCCTGTGGATAACCTGTGGATAACCTGTGGATAACCTGTGGATAACCTGTGGATAACCTGTGGATAACCTGTGGATAACTCGGGATGATAAGAATTATGAGAGAGAGATGGAAAAAGTTATCCACAGTTATCCACACCCCCCCTGAAGTTATCCACACCCCCTGTGGATAACTTTTCTATTTATAAACAGATACTTGACCCACTTATCCACTTATCCACAGGCCCTACTACTACTACTATTATCTATTTATATATAAATATAAGAAATAAGTAGTAGTAAGTAGAAAGAAAAAAAGAAGGGAGGAGGATATGGAATTAAGCGTCGGTAAAGAAGACCTCCTTCAGTGTTTATATCTTGTCCAAGGTGTTGTTGAGAGACGATCCTCTCTTCCTCTGCTCTCTCATGTGCTTATCGAATCAAACTCTATAGGAGAGAACGAGGGAGTTATTTCTCTCGGGGCAACAGACCTCGAAATTGGGATACGCCAGCAGTGTCAGGCAGACGTGAAAGCGTCAGGATCCATGACTGCGGATGCGCGAAAGTTGTATGAGATCATTCGCGAGCTGCCGTCTGGTCCGATCCGTTTACGCTCAGGTGGAAATGGCTGGGTAGACGTCACTAGTGGAAAGTCCCGCTTCAGAATCGCCAGTCTAGATCCTAAAGAATTTCCCACAATAACTGGGCAAAAAGAAAAGAAGGAGGAATCCTCCTCTTCTGATCAATTCATATCTTTGCCCGGGCCGACCCTACGGGAGATGATTGAAAAAACCCTCTTTGCGACTTCACCAGACGAAACACGCCTAAACCTCAGCGGTGTCTATTTCGAGACTCAGAAAGAGGGGAAAGTGCGTATGGTTGCCAGCGATGGACATCGTCTGTCTCTCATAGAGCGGGATGTCGATACACCTTCGCTGCCAGATTGGCCGAGTGTCATACTTCCGAAAAAAGGCTTGGTTGAAACACGAAAACTCCTTGAAAAGAGCGAGGGAACAATAGACGTTTCCGTCAACGATTCGGTTGTCAACCTCAAGAAGGAGACAACCGAACTCTTTATGCGTCTGATTGAGGGTGACTTTCCTGACTACCAGCAAGTTGTCCCAAAAGAGCATACGCATCGTATTGAGTTTCCCCGCGATGAATTCCTCAGTGCTCTCCGTCGTATCTTGATTCTCACGACAGAACGGTCTCGGGGGATAAAATTACAGTTTGAAAAAGACAAGATCGAGGTCTCCGTCAATACTCCAGATTTGGGCGAGGGAACCGAGGAGATTGCAGCCTCATACGCTGGAGACGGATTATCAATCGGGTTTAATGGAAGATATCTGACCGAGGCGTTAAATGTCATGGATGAAGGAGATTCTGTCGTCCTTTTTCTTAAAGATGAGATGAGCCCAGGACTCCTTCAGCAAAAGGAGAGTCATGAATTTTCCTATGTCATAATGCCTATGAAAATAAATTAATAGAAAGATGTTTTATTTTTATTCATGGTTTACGTAACGTAAAGAAAATGCTAAGCTTTGATATCAAAAAGGGGAGGTGTGTCACAAAGCTTTAAACCTACCTGCCTCCTTTGGGGAGTACATGCTCGAACAAGACTATGGGGCAGGACAAATAAAGGTACTCGAAGGTCTCGAAGCGGTCCGCAAGAGGCCGGGAATGTATATCGGTGATACCGCGGAGAGAGGACTCCATCATCTCGTCTTTGAAATTGTCGACAACTCTGTCGATGAAGCACTCGCCGGCTACTGCACTCACGTTGTTGTAACCATCCATACTGAAGGACATGTCTCCGTTGTTGATAACGGCCGGGGCATTCCAACGGAAAATCACCCGACTGAGGGGATTTCAGCCGCTCAGGTCGTCCTTACTAAGCTTCATGCCGGTGGAAAGTTCGATAAGGGAGCATATCGAGTCTCTGGAGGGTTGCACGGTGTCGGTGTTTCCGTCGTCAATGCTCTATCGGAAATCCTTGAAATCGAGATCAAGAGAGCAGGGAAAACCTATTTCCAACGTTACCATCGAGGTCGGCCGGACAACGAACTGAAAGAGATCGGACAGACTGAGGAGAGTGGAACAAAAGTTGTTTTTACGCCCGACTCTCAGGTTTTTGGTGAGAGAGCTTTCAGCTTCGACATCCTCTCAAGTCGGCTGCGCGAACTTGCCTTCCTCAACCCAGGTCTTCACATTTCAATTATTGACGAAAGGGAGCCTGAGAAACGCCACGACTTCTTCTATGAAGGGGGGATCGTTTCTTTTGTTGAGCACCTTGGCCGAGCGAAAACACCCCTGCACGGCGAGGTTATATATTTTAGCGGAGAAAAAGGCGGAACCGCAGCCGAAATCGCCCTCCAATGGAACGAGGGGTATGTCGAAAGTATTTATTCGTTTGCCAATAATATTAACACGATAGAAGGGGGAACCCATCTCATTGGCCTCAAGGCGGCGCTGACCAGGACTATCAATTCCTACGTTGGATCACTCGGCCTCCTCAAAAAGGATCAGGAGAGTCTTCAGGGAGAGGATATTCGAGAGGGTCTGACGGCCATTATCAGCGTGAAAGTTCCAGAACCGCAATTTGAAGGACAGACAAAAACCAAGCTCGGCAATAGCGAGGTCAAAGGGTTTGTCGAATCGTTGGTGAACGAAAAGCTTGGAGTCTACTTTGAGGAACACCCGGCAGAGGCCAAGAAGATAGCACAGAAGAGTATTGATGCCTCACGAGCTCGTGAGGCGGCTCGGAAGGCACGTGAACTCACACGGCGGAAAGGGGCCCTTGATTCCGGCTCTCTTCCTGGAAAACTCGCCGACTGTCAGGAGCGCAACCCGGAAAAAAGTGAAATTTTTCTTGTTGAGGGGGATTCAGCCGGAGGATCAGCAAAGCAAGGGAGGGATCGGCGGACGCAGGCTATTCTGCCGCTGCGCGGGAAAATTCTGAATGTCGAAAAAGCACGCTTCGACAAAATGCTTTCATCTCAGGAAATACGTCTCCTGATATCCGCTTTAGGAGCAGGGGTTGGGAAGGACGAAACGGACCTCTCCAAACTGCGCTACCATAAGATCATCATTATGACAGACGCGGATGTTGACGGCTCCCATATTCGTACTTTGCTGCTGACCTTCTTATATCGTCAGCTCCCCGGCATTATCGAAGATGGGTATTTATGTATTGCTCAGCCTCCCCTGTATAGGGTCAGAAAAGGAAAAACCGATCACTATCTAAAAGATGATGCCGAGCTCAATGAGTTCCTGGTCGATCTCGGTGTCGAGCATGTCCTGGTAGGAAAAATTGAAGGGGAAGCACTGAAAACATGGGTCAAGAACTCCCTCCGTCTGAACGGTATTCTTGATCTCGTTGAACGGAGAGGGAGAGATCGCACTATTGTCTGTTCTCTTCTCTCCCACCCAGACCTCTCTCCCTCTGCTTTCAGTAGTCGGACCCTTCTTGAGTCTATTCTCTCTGCAGTCAAAAAAGAATTGACAGATCGCTCTCAGACCTCTTTTTCCATAGAGGAAGACAGAAAACTTGGCGGATATAGGATTATCGCCACCCAAGGTCTGAACGGTTCCGGGCAAAGAGTGGTCTTTGATCGAGACTTTATTGAGTCAGCAGAGGCCGCGGAAGTGAAAAGACTATTGAGCGCGCTTGCGAATATTGGCCCGGCTCCTTTCACTTTCTCTGCGAAAGATACTGCTCTCGTCCTGGGAAGTCAGGAGGAAGTCCTTGATGCAATCTTAGCGCGCTCCAGAAAAGGGGTTGATATTCAGCGCTATAAAGGTCTTGGGGAGATGAATCCTGAGCAGCTCTGGGAAACAACCATGAACCCGGAGACACGGACTCTTTTGCAGGTCAGGATTGAGGATGCCTACGAGGCCGACGAGGTTTTTTCTACGCTCATGGGAGATGAAGTGGAGCCGAGACGAAAATTCATCTCTGAGAACGCTCTCTCCGCCAAGAATATTGATATCTAAGCCCACCACGCGCCCTGTTGTAATCAAAAAGGAATCTCCTCTGTATGGAAGACTATTCCGACTCCCACCCTCTTCCCTCTGTCAATATCGAGCAGGAGATGCGGCAGTCCTATATGGACTACGCCATGAGTGTGATTATTGGTCGAGCGCTGCCCGATGTCCGTGACGGGTTGAAGCCGGTCCACCGACGCGTCCTGTACGCCATGCACGACCTTGGGAATGAATGGAATCGTCCATATAAGAAATCTGCCCGTGTCGTGGGCGACGTGATTGGCAAATACCACCCGCACGGAGATTCGGCTGTCTATGACACGCTCGTCCGTATGGCGCAGGATTTCTCGTTGCGCTATCCGCTTATTGACGGCCAGGGAAACTTTGGCTCGGTTGATGGCGACCCTCCCGCCGCCATGCGGTATACCGAAGTCCGCATGACCCGCATCACCTCGGAGTTGCTTGCCGACATTGATCGAGAGACCATCAATTTCATCCCGAACTACGACGATACCAGCCACGAACCTGCCGTTCTCCCAAGTAAATTTCCCAATCTACTGGTCAACGGCTCCTCTGGAATTGCTGTAGGGATGTCAACCAATATTCCTCCTCACAACCTTGGCGAGGTGATTGATGCCCTCCTGGCTCTGATCGAGAACATAGACCTCAAAAACCGTGACCTGATGGAGTACATCCCTGGTCCCGACTTTCCTACCGGAGCCTACATCCACGGACGCTCAGGCGTACGCAGCGCCTATGAAACTGGGCGGGGCATCATTCAGATGCGGGCTCGGACCTCTATAGAAGAGGACGAGAAGACCGGAAAAAGTCGTATTATTGCGCATGAGATCCCGTACCAGGTGAATAAGGCCCGTTTGATTGAGCGTATTGCTGATCTGGTCAATGAGAAACGCATTACAGGAATCTCCGATCTGCGTGACGAGTCCGACAGGGATGGTATGCGCATCGTTATCGAACTGAAGAGAGATGTTGTCCCACATGTCGTCCTCAATCAGCTGTATAAAATGACCCCTCTTCAGGATTCGTTTGGGGTCATTCTTCTGGCCATCGTAGATGGCCGCCCTCGCCTCCTGACCCTCAAAGACACCCTCCTGCACTTTCTTGAACATCGCCGGGAGGTGGTCCGTCGCCGGACTGCCTTTGATCTGCAGAAGGCCAACGACCGCCTCCACCTGCTTGAAGGGCTCAAACGTGCGCTGGATAATCTTGATCCTGTGCTCCACACCATTCGTCACGGACAGAATCCAGCAAGCGTGCGGCAAGCCCTTAAGGACCAATTTGCGCTGACTGAGACACAGGCACAGGCTATTCTTGATATGCGCTTGCAGCGACTCACCCAGCTCGAACAAGGAAAAATTCTCTCCGAGCACAGGGAAACGCTCGGCGTTATTGATTCGCTGCAAAATATTCTGGCCAGTCCGGAGAAAATCGACGGCGTGATCAGAGAAGAACTGACCGATGTACGGAGCCGATTTTCCGACGAGCGGAGGACACAGATCCTGTCTGCCAGCGCAGATCTCTCGGACGAAGACTTGATTGCTGAAGAAGATGTCGTGGTCACCATCTCTCATGCCGGCTACATCAAGAGAAACCCGTTGGCCGAATACCGCTCGCAGCGTCGGGGAGGAAAAGGGGTTGTTGGCGCGACAACCCGAGAAGAAGACTTTGTTGAGCATCTCTTCATCTCCTCCACGCATGCCTTTCTGTTGTTTTTTTCCTCAATCGGCAAAGTGTACTGGGTTAAGGTGCATGAAATTCCTCAGGGTGGCCGCATGGCAAAGGGAAAAGCGATAGTCAATCTTCTGCCGCTGCAAGACGGAGAGAAAATTTCAGCCTTTCTTCCTATCCGAGAGTTCCAGGACGACGATTTTATTGTCTTTGCGACCCGTAAAGGACAGGTCAAGAAAACGAAACTCATGGCCTATGCTAATCCTCGTCGCGGCGGAATCATTGCCATTACTCTGGGGGCCGGCGATGAGGTTATAGGTGTCCAACTCACGGACGGTAAACAAGAGATCCTCCTTTCGACCAGAAACGGAAAAGCAATTCGATTTGGAGAAGGTGAGGTCCGAGCAACCGGCCGCGGCACATCTGGCGTTCGAGGGATGACACTGGAAGAGGGAGACGAGGTCGTCTCCCTTGAAATCCTCAACCAAGAAGCCACCCTGCTCACGGTGTCGTCCCAGGGGTATGGGAAGCGGAGCAGGATAGAGGACTATCGGCTACAGTCGCGTGGGGGGAAAGGAATCAGTACGATGCGCACCACGGACAAGACTGGAACGGTCTGTGGTGTGCGACAGGTGAAGGAGGACGACGACTTGATGCTCGTGACGGATAGCGGCAAGATAATACGGATTCGGCTCGCTGAGTTGCGGGTGATCGGCAGGAATACCCAAGGTGTTAAACTCTTTAACGTTGGCGTGGACGGATACGTCTCCAGTATCGCGTTGGTCGCAGAAGAGGGGAGAGTCGAAAACGGAGAAGCAGTTCTCAATTCACACAGTATGGAGGAGCAACAGCTATGAGCATTCAGGTAGGCCAAACAGCCCCGGATTTTACACTCAAGACCAATAAGATGCAGGATTTCGCACTCAGTGAGGCGAAGGGGAAGAAGAATACCGTCATCCTTTTTGTTCCCTTCGCCTTTACCGATGGGTGAACGAAAGAATTGTGCTCGGTTCGAGACAATATCAACACCTTGCAGAATGACGATACTCAGGTTGTGGCCATTAGCGTGGACAGCCCTTTCTCGCTTGACGCGTGGGCGGCGAAAGAAGGCTATGATTT
This sequence comes from uncultured Binatia bacterium (SeqCode), assembly GCA_965243855.1. Lineage (GTDB taxonomy): Bacteria > Desulfobacterota > Binatia > Bin18 > Bin18 > Bin18. The sequence goes on from CBDEWE010000003.1 coordinate 3,863,137, forward strand.
TCCACTGCTGAGTGACTTTGGTAAAGAAGTCTCTCAAGCGTATGGGTCGTTTTATGAAGATTTGATTGGTTTCAAGGGCGTCTCTAAACGTTCGGCCTTTGTCGTGGATAAGAGTGGGACAGTCCGATATGCCTGGATTACAGAGGACGCCCGCCAACTTCCTGACCTGGACCCCATACGGGACTGTCTCCAGAATTGCGGATAAGACGGCCTCGCATACTGAAAGGTAGGGATCACTTAGCAAAGAGTAAACGTGTCAAGCTTCTATCCATTTGAATTGAAGGGCACGTTTACTCTTTCTCGCCTTTTCTTTCTTCTCCCCGTATCACCAGGAGAATGAGCAGCGTGAGGGTCCATATGCCAAAAAGCAGTCCACTCACGACCCATGGATAGAGCGGCCGGTGGTTCCTTTGTGCTATGAGGCCACAGGCAATTCCGTCAAGAAAGTGAATAAAGAGCGTCGTCCCGACAAGCGCCGGAAAGGCAATGGTCTCGTCGAGGAAACGTAAACCGGTGAAATACCCAAGAAAGACTGCGAAATCCACACGCTCTCCCTGTTGCTGACGGGGTTGTTTCTATCGGGTTTTCCTGAAAGGCATCTTACTCCCTGAGTATGGACGAAGAGAAAACGGTTTTCGAGAAGCTCTACGAGGCAAATAGAGAGAACTTTGCCAACCTTGTAAAGGACCTCTTGGCACAGGGGTGTATGCACGACATTATGGAGAAGACGTTTCGGGACGCTGCTCAGGCCAGGGAAGAAGTCGCCCGCAATATGGAGGCGATACTTTCCCTGCTGAATATACCCTCCAGAACAGACTACGAGCATTTGGTTGAAAAGGTTGAAGAAGTCCAAGGCAATCTGCTCAACCTCAATATGAAACTTGACCGTTTACTCGCGAAAAAAGACAAGACGCACCGCCATTCTGCCGGTAAAAAAAGAAGAAAAAATAGGAAAGGCTGCAAAGAGTGAACGTGTCCTCCAATACACAGGCAGATGCTGGACACGTTTACTCTTTAATCACCGCGTAGTGGTCAGCCCTCAATCATGGCGTCGCCCATCCGGAATTGGCCCGAATCTGACCGGCCGCGTGAGAAGCTTATTGAGCACGGGGCGGCCGCCCTCTCCAATGCAGAACTCCTTGCCATTATCCTCCGTACCGGTAATGCCAGTTCGGGACAGAGCGCGCTTGACCACGGTCGGGCGCTTGTCTCCCGTTTTGGTGACTCTTTCCGAAAACTGGAAGAGGCGAGTACGACCGAACTGTGCGAGGTTAAAGGTATCGGACCGGCAAAGGCCGCGCAGATAAAGGCCTCCTTGGAGATTGCGAAGCGCTTCTCACAAGAAGAAATTCGGCGGGGTGAGTCGTTTAGCTCAAGTGTCGATGTCTTCAATCACTACCGTGAACAACTCGGCAGCCTTAAAAAAGAAGAATTTCACGTGCTTCTCCTGGATGCCAAGAACAGGAAGCTCAAAGACGTGCGTATCTCGGAGGGGTCCTTGACCTCTTCCTTAGTCCATCCCCGTGAGGTTTTTCAGCCCATCATCCGCGAGTCAGCCGCGGCCGCGATCTTGGTGCATAACCACCCCAGTGGCGACCCTATGCCGAGCCAGGAAGACCTCAAGATCACCCAGCGCCTCAGGGAGGTCGGAGAGGTGATGGGTGTCCACATTCTGGACCATCTTATTATTGGCAAAGGCCGCTATATCAGTTTTGTCGATGACGGGTACTGGGATTAAAGAGTAAACGTATCCTCCAATAAATAACAGATGCTGGACACGTTCACTCTTTAGAGGCCATGGGACTTAATAGGAGCCTGCTTGGCAAAGAGTACGACCCGCAGTCGTATGTCGTCAGCGCCGAGGCAACCACGGCCTACGCGCGTGCGTATAATGAGGATAACGCTTGGTTTTTTGACGCAGACCGACTCGAAGGCATTCTTGCGCCACCGATGTTCGGCGCTGTGACAAGCTGGCTCTCGCTGATGATGGTCGTGACTGACGCCGAGCTGAATGTCGACGTCCTCCGCCTGGTTCACAGTTGGCAAGACATGCGCTTCCTCCATCCGATGGTTCCGGGAGACACTATCAACAGCACGGCACGAATTGTCGCTATTGAGGAGCAGCCTGGAGGGGAGTCTCTTGCCGTTGATATTGACTGTTGTAATCAGACGGGCGAGGCCGTTCAGCACATCACATTTACCGCCTTTATCCGAGACCAGGGACATCGCCCTCGGAAGAGAACAGCGGCCAACGAGACTCCCGATAGCGAACCCCTGCATCGTATCTCCCAGACCATCGACGCGGATCAGACCTTTCGCTATGCGAAAGCGTCAGGAGATCACAATCCCATTCACATTGATGAAAACGTCGCCAAGCTGGCAGGACTGCCGGGCATTATCGTCCACGGCCTGTGCACCCTAGCGTTTGTATCCAAAGCTATTATTGACAGCATATGCGAGCAAGACCCTCGGCGTCTCAAGAGGCTCAGCGCCGGCTTCGCTCGACCGGTGCTCCCCGGTCAGACGATTACCACGGCTATATGGCCGGATGCGAATGCAGGTTCCTATCGATATGAGACGGTCAACCCTAATGGGAGAGCCGTCATCAGGCCGGGCTATGCAGAGGTTGCGACGGAGACGGTGTAACTCACCATGTCTGCAATCCACAACCTAGAACGGCACGTCATCATCCGGGGGAACTGAGCCCGCCCCAACATCATCAAACCCGCCGCTTGGCTCGTCATCAAACGACTGGCCTGAGCGCGCGCCCCCACCGCCTCCAAGGAATTGTACGCGTTGCGCAACGATCTCGGTGATGTACCGCTTATTGCCGTCCTTATCCTCGTAGTTCCGCGAACGGATGGACCCTTCAATATAGACCTGTCGGCCTTTGGAGAGATATTGACCGCACGACTCCGCCTGCCTGCCCCAAACCACAATGTTGTGCCAGTCTGTGTGTTCCTGGCCCTCATTTTCACGGCCTCTCCAGGTCGTAGCGACAGGAAAATTAGCCACGGCCTGCCCACTCTGCGTGTAGCGTACCTCCGGGTCTCTACCCAGATTTCCAACAATAATCGCTTTATTCACCGAAGCCATGGCAAAATCCTCCCTGGCGGGAACCGTACCAACCTCGTCTTTTGAAGTCAATCTGAACGACTAGAGGGATTGTTGCTCTTGTCTGGCTCGCTTATATTCGTTCCTGTCTACGTGAGGAAAATATGATGACAAAATTCCCATATTTCAGAGGAGTCCGTAGCATCAGTCTCTTCTTAGTCGGACAGCTCTGTCTTATCAGTTCCATATACGCCGCAGATTCTGTTGAATCGACGACACGCTCTCCGCTCGTCTCCACCTCCCGGCACGGTATGGTCGTTGCCGCGAATGAACAGGCGAGCGAGGCGGGTGTCGCCATGCTCCGTCGGGGAGGCAATGCGGTTGATGCGGCGGTGGCGACATCCTTTGCCATCAGCGTGCTCAGGCCACAGTCAACCGGAATAGGCGGCGGCGGTTTTCTGCTGCTCTATCTGGCGAAAGAACACAAAACCTTGGCGATTGATTTCCGCGAACGGGCTCCGCTCAAAGCCACCCGAGACATGTTTATCCGGGAGGGAGAAGTCGTCCCCTCCCTGAGCAGGACTGGGCCGCTGGCCGTTGCTGTGCCCGGCACTGTTGCCGGACTGGTGGAGGCTCAGCAACGATATGGCAGTTTATCGCTCGCAGAGGTCATGCAGCCCGCTATTCGTCTGGCAGACGAGGGATTTCCAGTCTATCCGCATTTGGCCCGAGCCATAGCCTACCGAGCCGAAGTCTTGGGGGAATCCGATGCAGCCCGTGTGGTGTATTACCGGAACGATCAACCGCTCAAACAGGACGACCTCTTTGTCCAAAAAGACCTAGCCGATACCCTGCGGGCTATTGCCCAGGACGGCAAGGCTGCCTTCTACACCGGCCGGGTGGCAGAGGCAATTGTCACGGAAATGCAACGGATAGGTGGCTTACTGACCCAGGAAGATTTGGATCAGTATAGCGTGATTGACCGTACGCCGGTGACGGGAACCTTTCAGGGGGCGCGCATCTATTCCATGCCGCTGCCAAGCTCTGGAGGCATTCTGCTTGTCCAGATGCTGAATGTCTTGTCAGGATTTCCTCTGCAAAAGCTCGGATTCCAGACTCCCGGAACCACGCATATCCTGACAGAGACCATGCGTAGGGCCTTTCGCGACCGAGCCCGTTACCTGGGCGACACGGATTTTGTGCCCGTTCCCGTTGAGCGTCTCGTCTCTCCCGCATACGCGGAAGACGTACGGGCGAAGATAGATGTCTCCAAAGCCACGCCCAGTCAGGGCATTCCGCAAACACCAACAGGCCGGATAGAGTCGACGAGCACGACCCATCTGTCTGTCATTGATAAAGACGGAAACGCCGTGGCCACAACCCAGACGGTGAACCTGTATTTCGGCAGTGGGGTCATGGTTCCCGGAACCGGTATTATGCTCAATGACGAGATGGACGATTTCAACGCTCAGCCCGACCATCCTAACGCCTTCGGTCTGGTCGGCAATACGGACGCGAATGCTATTGCCCCTCGGAAGACGCCACTGAGCAGCATGAGTCCAACTATTGTGACCCGGGACGGAAAAGTCGAACTCGTAATTGGCGGACCCGGCGGGTCGCGCATCATCAGCTCAGTTCTACAAGTCATGCTCAATGTCCTCTCCTACCAGATGTCCTTGCCGGATGCCATGTTTGCTACGCGTATTCATCATCAGTGGTATCCGGACCGGCTGAACTTGGAAGTCCAGACGGGGAGTGAATCGAACGGGCTCGTCGAAAAGCTTCAGGCGATGGGCCACACGGTGAAGGTCGTGGAATGGGGTCCCGGCAAACGTTCCCGTTTTGGCAACATCCAGGCGATTCATGTTGACCGGGAGTCCGGCCTGAGAACCGGTGTCTCCGACCCTCGTGGAGAAGGGCAACCGCGCGGCCTGGACGCCGGGTAGCGGAAGGGGCTAGGATCAAGCCAGTTTCTTTGCGAAGGGAGTCTGCCGTGGCGGATTTTATAGACACCGATTTCTATCTCATTGAAGAACTATTGAGCGAGGAGGAACGCCTGGTGCGTGATACGGCACGTCGCTTCGTGGATGAGGAGTTCCTGCCCAGGGTACAGCAGTGTTTCCGCGAAGGCTCTTTTCCTATGGAACTTGTTCCTCGACTGGCCGAGCTGGGCTTTCTGGGAGTGACGGTTCCAACCGAGTACGGCGGCGCCGGGATGAGCAGCGTTGTCTACGGTCTGATCAGCCAGGAGCTGGAGCGCGGGGATAGCGGGTTGCGCTCATTCGCCAGCGTGCAGTCGTCCTTGGTGATGTATCCGATTCTGACGTTTGGCTCGGAGGAGCAAAAGAAATTTTGGCTGCCCCGCTTGGCGCGAGCCGAGGCCATTGGGTGCTTTGGCCTGACCGAACCGGACTTTGGCTCGAATCCGGGCGGGATGATAACCCGCGCGCGTCGAGAAAACGGGGGCTACCTGCTCAACGGCACCAAGCGCTGGATCACCAACGGCTCAATCTCCGATGTGGCTGTGGTGTGGGCTCAACTCGAAGAGGACGGCACGGATGTGATTCGGGGCTTCCTGGTTGAAAAAGAACGGGCAGGCTTCACCCGACAAAATATTGATGGGAAATTCAGTTTCCGGGCCTCCGTGACTTCGGAGTTGATTTTCGAGGATTGCTGGATTCCTGAAGACAATCTGCTGCCGAAGACCGGTGGTCTCAAATCTCCGCTCATGTGCCTGACCCAGGCGCGCTATGGGATTTCCTGGGGTGCGACCGGGGCGGCCACGGCCTGCTATGAGTGCGCGGTCGATTACGCCCAAAACCGTAAGATGTTCTCGCGCCCGATCGGCGGCTATCAGCTCGTACAGGCCAAACTCGTGACCATGCTGACCGAGATCACGAAAGCGCAGCTTTTGGCGTATCGACTGGGCCGACTCAAGGACGCGGGCAAGATGCGGCCGGACCAGGTTAGCATGGCCAAGATGAATAATGTTTCGACCGCGTTGCACACCACGCGGCTCGCTCGGGACATTCTCGGCGGGAACGGCATAACGGATGAGTATCCGGTCATTCGGCATCTCCTCAATCTTGAGACGGTCAATACCTACGAAGGCACTGAGGATATCCACCGGCTGACGCTCGGTCGCTATATTACCGGGTTGAGTGCGTTTGAGTGAACGCCCTGGCATATGAGGTAAAGAGTAAACGTGCCAACAGCTTTGTTTGTGTTGGAGGGCACGTTTACTCTTCGGAGCCTATCGAGGTGGCCATCGGCTCACGCTCACTGACTCTGCTCCGTGTAAAAGACCTTGAGCGGCTGGTCGACCGTGAGGCCCTGCTGCGCGACGACACTGAGGAGCCGCCATACTGGGCACACCTGTGGACCGGTGCGCTGACCCTGGCACGTTATATAGATAGTTTTATTGACGTTCGAGACCAGACCGTGCTCGACCTCGGCTGTGGGCTTGGGTTGACTGGTATCGTCGCTGCACAAAAAGGGGGGCGGGTCACCTTTGCCGATAAGGAAGCTGGCGCCGTGTCTTTCGCACGGGAGAACGCGCAATTAAACGGATGTGTGCAATACGAGGCGCGATCACTCGACTTTACCCAGGATATATTGGAGACAGATTTCGCGCTCATCCTGGGTGCGGAGATTTTATACGACAGACCAACCTTCCCCGCCCTGGTGCGTTTTCTCACCACGCATCTCTCCCCCACCGGACGGGCTGTCCTTGCCGATGCCAAACGGACGAATACCCAAGACTTCTATCAGCAGCTTGACCGATCGGGATTGCGCTGGACCCAGGAAGAAGTGTGCGAGCGAGAGGATCACTTGCCCCTGCCCGTCGCCATTGTCACCATACAGAGAGGAGAGGGAGGATAAAGCAGTGGTGACGAATAGAACAATCTCTCGGGTCATTGGTATCCTGCGTCGCGCCTATACGGATTGGAACGCGCCTGTAGTGACGGAAATGGCCGGGTTTTCACGCGATCCTTACCAGGTGCTGATCGCCTGTCTGCTGAGTTTGCGGACTAAAGATGAAACAACCGGCCCAGCGGCCAGGCGGTTATTTGCCCTAGCGGATACGCCTGAAAAAATGGTGACCCTGACACCCGCTCAGGTGAAGAAGGCGATTTATCCGGTTGGGTTTTATAAGACTAAAGCGCAAACCGTGCTTGATATCTCACAGCGGATACTCGATGCCTATGCGGGGCGAGTTCCTGACGACATAGATGAACTCCTGACCTTTAAGGGCGTGGGCCGGAAAACCGCCAACTTGGTTGTGACTCTGGGCTTTCAAAAACCGGGGATCTGTGTAGACACGCACGTCCACCGCATCTCGAACCGTTGGGGCTATGTTGAAACGGAAAACCCGGAACAAACGGAAATGGCACTCCGCGCACGTTTGCCCAAGCGTTTCTGGATCGGCTATAACGACCTGCTCGTCGCTTTTGGACAGACCCTGTGTCATCCAACCTCTCCTAAGTGCAGTATATGTCCGATTGAGCGGTTTTGCGAAAAAATCGGAGTAGAGCGGAGTCGGTAAGCTGGGGTGGATTTGAAACCCGTCTCAACTCGAACGAAACTGCTGTGGGTGGCCCTGCTGTATTTTGCCGAGGGCTTTCCGTTCGGGCTCCTGTTCGACGCGTTTCCGGTGTATTTCCGGATACATGGGATGAGCCTGGCGGAAATTGGTCTGCTGAGCGTGGTGGGGTTGCCGTGGGCGCTGAAATTTCTGTGGGCTCCACTGGTTGACGTAGTAGGGTCGCGGCGAAGCTGGATTGTGACCTGCCAAGGCTTACTCGCTCTCGACCTGGTCTTACTCCTTTTTCTCGATCCAACCGCGGCCGGCAATCTGGCCTGGGGCGGACTGATTGCGCTTGCCCTACTGGCGGCAACCCAGGATATCGCTATCGACGCCTATACGATCGAACTCCTGGATCAAGAAGAAATGGGACCCGCCAATGGACTCCGCGTGAGTACCTATCGGGTCGCATTGATCATTGCCGGGGGAGTGTTTGTTGGAGCCGCCGGTCTCGTCGGTTGGCAGGTGGCATTTCTGACCGCGGCCGTCCTCTTAGCCATCCTGGCTCTGATCTCAAGTCGCCTGCCTCGGATTGCGCGGGGGCCACAACGGGCGCCAGTGACGCAACCCTGGTCCACGGCGCTCGCCCATGGGTTCCTCAACCCGCTCAAAAGCTTTTGGCAGCGGCCCGGTGTGATTGCAGTTCTTCTCTTTGTATTGCTCTTCAAACTTGGGGACATGGCATTGGGACCGATGGTCCGGCCGTTCTGGGTAGACCGGGATTTTACCCCGCTCCAGATAGGTATCATTCCGGGAACGGTTGGTGTCGTCAGTACGATTCTCGGCGCTCTGCTCGGCGGTCGCCTCACCAAACAATGGGGGCTTTTTCGCGCCTTGTGGGTATTGGGAGTGGCCCAAGCGGGGTCCAATTTATTCTACGCAGTGACTGCGGCTCTCCCTCGTTCTGACCTGCTTATGTATGGTGCCTCGATTGTCGAGTCGTTTTGTGGCGGGCTGGGGACTGCGCCATTCTTGGCTTTTCTGATGAGTATCTGTGACAAACGTCAGGCTGCTACCCAGTATGCCCTGCTGAGCGCACTCTTTGGCCTGGGGCGGTCGCTGTCAGGTGGATTTTCCGGGGTGCTCACCCAGAATGTCGGCTACGCGACGTATTTCACCCTGACTTTTTTTCTGGCCTGGCCGGCTTTTGTCCTTCTGCCGTGGGTCCGTATGTGGATCGTTCAAGCCGAGCAGAACTCGTCTGCCCTCCAGACTAAAGCAAGCCCTTCAGAGCAGGAAGCGTGAGCTATACAAGAGGCTCTTTTGCCCTAGAGCAGTTTTCAGGGTGGTGTAGCGAGGTGCTCTCCATAGTATCGGAGATAGCTGGTCCACTCAGCCGGGGAGAAAACCTAAAGCGCACACCTGAGGGGCGCCATTAGACGCTACACTAATGTGAATTTTGCTCTAGAGCGTGTAGAAGGCGTAGCGCAGGGATACCCACACCCCGTGGCTCGACAGGTGAGCACGTGTTTGACCCACATTGAGCGGAACCAGGACATCTCCGGCCCGATTGACGACTCGCGCGATTCCCTCGTCGGTCTCGACAGAGCCGGAATCAGTGTAGCGATACGCGAGATCAAGCGTCAGTCTATCGGTCAGCGATGTACCGACACCGGCCGTCAGCATCCAGGCGAAATTGACCTGGTGTCCACCTGGGACGATAGTCCGCGTTCGCGTGAACTTCATGCGGGTTTTGCCGATATCGATATATGAAGCACCGGCACCACCGCCGATGAACGGGCTGAACGGTCCGAGCCTTGGTACCCCCAACTGCGGCAGGTCCACATAGGCGGCAAACATGCCGGACAGGGATGACACTTTCGCCGAGACCTCCTGCCGGCCCGTGGTTTGCAAAAAGTTGGCATGGCCGGTGAGGGTGAATCGTGGACGGTATTGAAACAGGGCTTCAATTCGCAAGGCAGGCATGACGGCGTGGCCGAGCCCAAGCTCGAAGCCGGCCGGCGCACTGAAATCGCCATGCGTGCTCAGGGGTGCTCCATCGTTCCCCGACCCGCAGCCATACAAGGCGTATATGGATGGCGGGGAGTGGTTCGCACAGCCCTTGTCCTTGAACCGCGTGTCCTCAGACCAATCAAGACCGACCCCGGCCCGCACATAGACATCGTTCGCTCGCGCTCCGAACCCGGAGAGCAAAGATATGACCGCAGCGACTACAAAAATCCTCCAGATTTGCCATCTCTTCATATATGCTTCCGAAACGCTTGCATCTGCAGGAAGTGTATAGCTATTGGGGAATACGTCAATTCACCTGTGATGGATATTGCGCCGGACAAGGGCACGGCATAAGACAGGAGGGTCGCTAAAACATTCTTTGGACAGGAGACACTATGGCAACCGACCATGAAACCTGGCTCACACTGACCCAGGAAGAAGCACTTGACCCGGACCTCCCTATTTGTGACCCCCATCATCATCTCTGGGACTATCCTAACAATCGATACTTGCTGGAAGAGTTGCTTCAAGACCTCGGAGGTGGGCATCGGGTGACTCAGACGGTTTTTGTCGAGTGCGTATCTATGTACCGAAAGGATGGTCCCGAAGAGATGAAGCCGGTCGGGGAGACCGAATTTGTGCAAGGCATTGCCGCCCAGAGCGCCAGTGGAAACTACGGGCCGACAGCGGTCGCTGCCGGTATTGTCAGCCTGGCAAACCTCGCTCTCGGTCCGGCGGTCGAACCGGTCCTCGAAGCGCATATGGCAGCCAGCCGCAACCGGTTTCGTGGGATCCGGCACGCTACAAGCTGGCATGCGCATGAGAAGATCAGGAACGCGCATACGCACCCGCCGGAAGGACTTTTGTTGGACGCAACCTTCAGACAAGGGTTTACCTGTTTGCACAAGCTCGGCCTGAGTTTTGACGCCTGGATGTATCATACCCAGCTTGCTGACCTGGTTGATTTGGCACACGCGTTTCCTGATGCAACCATCATCCTGGACCATATTGGTGGACCGCTCGGCATTGGTCCGTACGCGGGAAAACAGGACGAAGTCATGCAGGTCTGGAAAAAGGGCATGGCCGATCTCTCGCACTGTCAGAATGTGGTGGTCAAGCTTGGTGGGGTCACCATGCCGATGTGTGGCTTCGGTTGGCACAAGTGGGAAAAACCGCCGACTTCGGAGGAAGTTGCTCGGGCCACCGCCCCGTATTACCTTTTCTGTATTGAGCAGTTCGGCGTAGACCGTTGTATGTTTGAGAGCAATTTCCCGGTTGATAAGGCGTCGTGCTCGTACACGGTACTGTGGAATTCGTTTAAGCGCATCGTCCAGGACTTCTCACCCGATGAGCGAGTGGCGCTCTTCCATGATACGGCTGCACGAACCTATAAAATACAACCCGCAGCCCAGCTCCTGTAACGGCTCTCAGGCCGCTCCCGGCAGGGCCTGGTAAAAGCCATTGGTCTGAACCAATTCGACCGGTGTTTCAAACAGGGCACTGAGCTGTGGGCTGGTAAGTATTTCTTTCTTTTCGCCGTCCGCGATAACCTTGCCCCGTTTCAACAGGACAACGCGTGAGACCTCTGGTGGTATTTCGTGAATGTGGTGGGTCACCAGAGCCACCGTCTTGCCGACCTGCATCAGATGCCGGATGGTCTCTATGTATTGAAAACACGCCTGCAGGTCGAGTCCGCTGGTGGGTTCGTCCAAGACCAGGGTTTCAGGATCGTTAATCAGCGCCCGTCCCAGGAGAAAGCGCCGCTGCTCACCCGTAGACATGGTCGCATAGGTTTTCTCTTGCAGTGCGCTGATCCCGAGCGTGTCCAGGACTTTTCGCGCGCGTGCCGTATCGTCGTCACTAAAGCTGTGGTGCCAGGCGATATCTATGCTCGAATAGAAGCCCGATAAAATAATATTCAACCCGCGGGCATTACCGACATACTGTTGCTGCAAATCGTGGGACACAAGGCCAAAACGGGAGCGCAGTTCCCACACATCCCAGCGTTCCTGCCCATATAAACGCACGTAGCTCTCTGCTTGGGCAACCGGATAGAGGTCGCGAGACAGGAGTTTAAGCAAGGTTGATTTACCCGCGCCATTAGGGCCAAGGATGACCGTGTTTTGGCCCTCGGTCAGGTCGAGGGAGAAATTCTCGAACACGCAGGTTTGACCGCGATAGACGGTTGCATTTTTTATCTCGATAATTTTTTGCATAGCGTTTTCCAGACGAATGCGCGAATGCCTATAGCCCATCAGGCGGCATAAATGAGAAACGGCTCGTACGCAAGGGCAATCTATTCGAGTCGTATCCAGAGGCAGTCCACTCCATCCAGAAACATGTGAATGATCAGTCCCAGGGCGATCAGTCTCAGCCAGTTTACCCGGGGGATCACGAGCAGGAGCAGATAGACGGCAATGACCGGGTAGGAGTGGAGAGGATGAAAGCCAATCCCGCAGCGATTCGGATCGTAAATGGGGTCGGCGAGCAGATGGTCAATATCAACGATCATCGTGCCGACCATGATCAGGAAGGCCCACCGCCAGCGATCACCATAGAATGTCCGGGCGACCAGCGCCGGAACAACGAAATGGAGAATCATATGAATAAGTGGACGCATGGGCGTTGGGGGACTCATACAGCGGAGAATAGCGTGTCGGTGATGAGTCTCTAAGCAGAAGGGATTAGGATTTCCCGAGCTTGAGATAGGGACGCGGAGAGTATGGCTCTCTGGCCCCTCGGGTCGCTAGGTCCTGGAGCAGGGCGTCGCCGAGGACAAGGGCCAGCATGGCCTCGGCCATTGGCACGCCGCGAATGGCAACACAGGGGTCGTGTCTGCCCTTGGTGCTGATTGTCCTGGGTTGTAACTGCGTGTTGAGCGTCTGTTGCTCGCGGGGTATCGAAGACGTCGGTTTCACCACGACGCGGGCCACAATAGGTGCGCCAGACGAAATACCGCCCAGAATACCGCCGTGATTATTGCTGCGAAAGCCGTCAACGTCCATTTCGTCGTTCATCTCGCTGCCCCGCATGGCCGCGGCGGCAAAACCGGCTCCAATCTCTACGCCCTTCACTGCGGGAAGAGACATGAGAGCGTTCACAATGGCGGAGTCAAGCTTGCCAAAAACCGGCTCGCCCAGACCGGGCGGAACGCCGGTAGCAACCACTTCAATAATTCCGCCAACCGAATCCCGTGCTTTACGGGCCTGTTCGATTTCCTCGCGCATGGTCGATACCGTGTCCGGGTCAACGCTGCGCAGTTCATTCCGCTCAACCTGTTCCCATACATAGTGCTGCGCTCGAACGCGGCCAACCTGGACGACGCCGCCAACTATGGCTACACCGAATTTTGCCAGGAGTTGTTTTGCCAGGGCTCCGGCAATCACGCGACCAACCGATTCGCGGGCCGATGCCCTTCCCCCGCCGCGATAGTCGCGATGGCCGTATTTGGCAAAATACGTAAAATCTGCGTGGCCGGGACGAAAGAGGTCTTTGATATCCGCATAGTCTTTTGAGCGGGTGTCTTCATTGAAGACCATGATCATTATGGGTGTCCCGGTGGTTTTGCCTTCATAGACGCCAGAGAAGATTTCAAACTGTTCTTTTTCTTGACGCTGGGTCACCAGCTTGGACTGACCGGGCCGGCGGCGCTGCAATTCGGTATGGATACCGGCCTCGTCGATCTCGAAGTCAGCCGGAAAGCCATCGATCACGACGCCGACCGCCCTGCCATGGCTCTCACCGAAGGTTGTGACGCGCAAGCTGGTGCCGAAAGTGTTGCCTGTCATCGATTCACCGTAGAAGAGGCGAGTCTTTTTTCTTCAGTACGCCCCTCATCATGGGTGATACTACCACGTGTGCCGCAGCGAAAAAGGGGCCGGTCCATCGGCCCCCTGTCAACCATACAGCGTTTGAGTGAAGCTGAGCAGTTTATCCGTTGGACGCCACATCCAAACGGACCTGAGCAAGACGGAGCGTATTTTGAGCGTCCTCAAAGCCGGCGTCGGTTGGTGAAAGATTACCGAGAGCGGCTTCTGCCTCGCGCACCGCCTCTTGCGCTCGTGCCGCGTCAATTTCGTTGGCGTATGCGGCCTCCGTACACAGGACGGTCATCAGGTTGTCCACCACCTCAGCGAAGCCGTCACTCACCGCTAGTGATTGGGTTTGTCCGTTTTGCTTATAGGACAAACGCCCAGGCTGGAGCGAAGACAGAAACGTGGTGTGGTCGGGGAATACGCCAAATTCCCCCACTGTACCGGGCGCGGTGACTTCATCGACCTCCTCGTCAAGGAGGAGGCGCTCTGGGGTGACTAAACGCAGACGCAGGATATCGGCCATAATGCTCGTCTTGCTTATTCAGCCAAAGTCTTGGCTTTTTCTATGGCCTCTTCAATCGTGCCAACCATATAGAAGGCCTGCTCAGGTAGGTCGTCGTGTTGACCCTCTACCAGTTCCTTGAAGCTGCGTACCGTGTCTTTGACTTGCACGTATTTGCCGGGGAAATTGGTGAACTGCTCGGCAACGTGGAAAGGCTGGGACAGGAAGCGCTGCACTTTGCGGGCTCGGGCGACCGTGAGCTTGTCTTCTTCGGACAGCTCGTCGATACCCAGAATGGCAATAATGTCCTGTAAGTCTTTATAGCGCTGTAGGATTTCCTGGACCTGCCGGGCAACTGTGTAGTGCTCTTCACCGAGCACGTTGGGGTCGAGCATGCGTGAGGTTGAGTCAAGCGGGTCCACCGCGGGATAAATACCCAGTTCGGCAATCTGGCGGGAGAGCACGGTTGTTGCATCCAGGTGGGCAAAGGTGGTGGCGGGGGCCGGGTCGGTCAAATCATCCGCCGGGACATAAATGGCCTGGACGGAGGTAATCGAGCCATTCTTGGTTGAGGTGATGCGCTCCTGTAAATCACCCACATCGGTTGACAGGGTCGGTTGGTATCCCACTGCGGAGGGGATACGCCCCAGGAGCGTGGACACCTCGGAGTTTGCCTGCACAAAACGGAAAATATTATCAATAAAGAGCAAGACGTCCCGGTTTTCCTCGTCCCGGAAATACTCTGCCATGGTGAGGGCCGAGAGCCCGACACGGGCCCGGGCGCCTGGGGGCTCATTCATCTGGCCGTAGACCAGGGTGGTTTTATCGATGACGCCGGATTCTTTCATTTCCAGCCACAGGTCGTTGCCCTCACGCGTCCGCTCGCCGACTCCGCCGAAGACGGAATAGCCACCATGCTCCTGCGCAATATTGTTAATCAGCTCCATGAGGATGACGGTCTTACCTACGCCGGCGCCGCCAAACAAGCCCACTTTTCCGCCTAATGGGTAGGGAGCGAGCAGATCGACAACCTTGATGCCGGTCTCCAGGATTTTGACCTCGGTGGCCTGGTCGACAAAGGCCGGTGCCGCCCGGTGGATGGGCGAGCGCTGCACATGCTCAAGCGAGGTCCCTTCATCTACCGGCTCGCCAACCACATTGAGAATGCGCCCTAAGGTCTCTCCACCAACCGGAACCGTAATCACGTTACCGGTATCACGGACGGCTAAGCCCCGTGAAAGCCCTTCGGCGCTGTCCATCGCAATACAACGGACCGTATTTTCTCCAAGGTGCTGAGCGACCTCAAGAATCAGATTCCATTCCCTGTCGCTGATCGCAGGATTGGTCACCTGCAGGGCGTTATAAATGGGCGGGAGGGTGCTATCCTCGAACTCCACGTCAACCACCGCGCCCATGACCTGAGTAATCTGACCAACATTCATCGGTGTGCATCCTCTCTTTACATGCAGTGTTTCATCCGTGCGACTCGGCTCGCCTGATGGGTAAACACGCCAACATCTAATGGCTTTTGAGGGCAGATTTGCTCATTCTACCCCTTCAACGATTCGCCCGTTGCCACGATCTCCAATAATTCTCGTGTAATCCCAGCTTGACGAGCCCGGTTCATATCCAGGGTCAGTCGGTCTATCATCTCAACGGCGTTACTGGTCGCATTATCCATAGCCGTCATCCGCGCCCCGTGCTCGCTCGCCACCGATTCCAGCATGGCCCGATAGATCAGCATGTCGATATAGCGTTCCAACAGGCTGGCCAATAAGGTCTGTGGAGCGGGTTCGTACAGATAATCCAAAGCGCCCTGGTCTTCCGTCTGCGGCGTTGACGCAATAGGGAGAATTTTATCCAGGGTCGGGACCTGAACCAGGGCCGACCGAAACTTGGCGTACAAGACATAAAAGCTGTCGGTCTCTCCACTCAGGAACTGCTCGCCAACCCGCCGGCCAATATCGTGGGCCAGGTCTGCGGACAGCCGCCCGTACAGATTGATATGCTCCTCCGCAATGGTGACGTCTCGACGCTTAAAGTGATCATAGGCGCGGCGGCCGACGATAATCAGATTCACTTTTTGTTCGGTACGCTGTCGCATGAAGGCTTCAGCTTCGCGGATTAAAGAAGAGTTGAACCCGCCACACAGCCCACGATCGGAGGTCATCACAATGAGTGTGGTATTGTTCTCCGCGCGTTCGGCGAGAAAGGGGTGGGCGAGTTCCTCCCCCTGGGCTGCCAGGTTCTGTAAGACCGCTTCCAGCTTTTCCGCGTAGGGACGCGCGGCCAGCGCGGCTTCCTGCGCCCGTCGCAGCCGCGCCGCTGAGACCATCTTCATGGCCTTGGTGATCTGCTGGATATTTTGGACGGATGAGACGCGTTTCCTGATTTCTTTCAGAGTCGCCATGGTTCAACTATACGGAAAAGCTCTCGTTGAATTCCTTTATCACGGTGTCCAGTCGTCCGGTGAGATCATCGTCCAGCGCTCCCCTGGCGAGAATATCGGCGTAAATGTCCGGGTGAGAATTCTCGATAAAGCGGGCGAGTTCCGGCTCATACTGGGCAATCGCCGTGTCGGGAATATCGTCCAGGTGGCCATTGGTGCCGGCATAGATAATGGCAATCTGGCGTTCGACCGGAAGCGGCTCGTACTGTCCCTGCTTGAGGACCTCAACCAGGCGCGTGCCGCGTGCCAACATCCGTTGCGTGGCAACGTCCAGGTCGGACCCGAATTGGGCAAAGGCCGCCATCTCACGATACTGCGCCAGGTCAAGGCGTAACGACCCGGCGACTTGTTTCATGGCCTTGATTTGCGCGTTGCCACCCACCCGGGAGACCGAGATACCAACGTTGACCGCTGGCCGTACACCGGAGAAGAAGAGGTCTGACTCCAGGAATATCTGGCCGTCGGTAATGGAAATGACGTTGGTCGGAATATAGGCCGAGACGTCGCCGGCCTGGGTTTCAATCACTGGAAGGGCAGTCAACGATCCGCCACCCTGGTCATTACTCATTTTTGCGGCGCGTTCCAACAGGCGGGAATGGAGATAGAACACGTCGCCGGGAAAGGCTTCGCGGCCGGGCGGACGGCGCAGTAACAGGGAAAGCTGGCGGTAGGCAACGGCGTGCTTTGACAGGTCGTCATAGACTACCAGGGCGTGCTGCCCGTTATCACGGAAGTATTCGCCAATGGCAGTTCCGGAGTAAGGCGCAATAAATTGCAGCGGCGCTGCATCGGAGGCGGACGCGACCACAATGGTCGTATAATCCATTGCTCCGGCCCGGGTCAGTCGCTCCACGACCTGAGCAATGGTTGACTGCTTCTGGCCAATGGCGACATAGATACAGGAAACATCGCCGCCTTTCTGATTGATAATCGTATCGATAATGATGGCGGTTTTCCCGGTTTGGCGGTCACCGATAATCAGCTCCCGTTGTCCGCGACCAATCGGGATCATGGAATCAATCGCCTTGATCCCGGTTTGCAACGGTTCCGTGACCGGCTGACGGAGGACGATGCCCGGCGCTTTGACTTCGATGCGACGCGTTTCCGTTGTTGAAATAGGACCTTTGCCATCAAGCGGTTGGCCCAAGGAGTTGACCACGCGGCCCCGCATGGCATCGCCAACAGGAACCTCGGCAATGCGCCCGGTGCGGCGAACCTCGTCGCCTTCTTTAATCGACTGAACCTCACCAAAGACGGCAGCACCGACGTTGTCCTCTTCAAGGTTCAGTGCCAGACCATACAAGTCGCCCGGAAACTGGAGCAGTTCCCCCGAGGCGACCCGGTCAAGACCATGAATACGAGCGATCCCATCTCCAGCCGAGAGGACGGTGCCTGTCTCGCGTTGCTCAACTTGTTGGTCGTAGCCTTGAATCTGTTGCTTGATGATTTCGCTGATCTCAGCGGCGCGTAGTTCCATTCGTCCCTCTCACGATATTATTTATAAAATTATCCTTTAATATCAATGGCTTATATATTCCGTGCTAACTGATCCCCGAGTCGGGCAAGCTGTGTTTTGAGGCTGGCATCATACACCCGCCCTTCCACCTCAACGACAACGCCACCTAAGAGGGTCACGTCTGTCTCAAAGGTTGGCTCGACCGTCTTCTCCGTGAGTTGGCTGAATGTATTCACAAGAAGCCGCCTTTCCTCTTCCTCCAACTCGACCGCCGAGCGAACCCGCGCACGAACCCGCCCCAAAGCTTTATCAAGCAGTTGTTGGTATGCCTCGTTAATGGCGCTAATGTCCTGGAGTCGATCACTGTCTGCGAGGACGCGCAGAAACTTTTCGACAATTTCGTGTGGAGAGCCTTGGGCTACCAACTGGGCTACCATGTCCTGGCGTACGCTGGTCGGAAGCACCGGAAGTGCAAGTATTTTTGCCAATTCTGGGTCGGTAAAGAACTCGGCGACCTGGCCGAGCTGGTTTCCGATCGTTTCTCCCTCTCCCTGCTCCTGCGCGAGACTCAGGAGGGCTTTGGCATACCGTCTAGCTGCCTGTGTTCTCGGCACCCCTCACCTCTTGAACTAATTGTTCCACGAGTCGGCGGTTATCACCTCTCGTCACATTTTTTTGGATCAGTTCGGTCGCAATCGCGACCGCCTGTGTTGCGACTTCTTGTCGAAGGATTCGCCGCGCCTCCTCAACCTCACGTTGGGCGATCAGTTGCGCCTCAGTCTTCGCCCTCTCTGCCATCTGTTGGGCCTCTTCCATCAGGCGCTGGCGCTCGCGTTCGGCTGCCTCAACGGCCTGACTCCGTAACTGTTCTTCCTCGGCGGCGAGGTTGGCCAGCCTGGTATCATACTCTTGACGCAATGTATCGGCTTCCTCCTTGGCCCTTTTTGCTTCCTCAAGCGCCTGAACGATCGTCTCGTGGCGCTCTTTGAGCTTGCGTCGAATAAGGTCTCGGGTGAATCTCCGGATGACAAAGGCAAAAATAAGAAAATTAATGGCAAAAAAGCCTAAGGTGAGAAGAGAAGAGCCCCCCCCATGCGCGTCACTTGCGGCCCACGACAAGTCGGAACAGGAAAGAGAGAGAAAAAGGCTACTGAGGGTGAAACCTAGGAGGGGAAGTATACGTTGTACCATACTAGGAGAGGGGTCTTTCCAGAAGTTTTTCGCTTATTTCATCGGCAAATTGACCAACCTGCGCTTCAAGGCTTTGGCGGGTGCGCTGAATATCCTCAGAGAGGCTGGCTCGGACGTTGGCAATGGATTGTTCCGCTTCTTTCCGTGCTGCCTCAACCACTGAACGCGCTTGGTTTTCCGCGTCTTTATAGATAGCGTCGACACGCTGCCGTGCCTCTGCCCGGGAGGTAGCGAGTCGGGTTTGATACTGTTCGTCCATGGCCTGGGCTTCTGTCTTAACTACCACCGCTTCTCTCATTGCTCCCTCCGTCCGCTGTGCCCGCGTTTTGAGCACCGCGAGGTTGGGTTCGAACAGAAGACGGCGTAAACAGCCCCAAACAATAAGAAAAAGAATGATTTGGGCTACAAAAGTCCAGTCTGGCGGGAAAGAAAGCACTAAAAAAAGGTCTCCTATCGATAGAAATGCAAAGTCAAAACTGGATCAAATGCCATATAGAAGAACAAGAATAATGCTTCTTCCAGCTTCCCTTTCTTTGCGCTCCTTTTCTTTTCATCCTTTTAAGCGCTGTACAAGCCCCTCTAGTTCGTCATTGGAATAATATTCAATTTCTATCTTTCCCCCTTTTTTCCGAGAAACGAGTCTCACCTTGGTTCCCAGGGCACGGGTCAGGTCTTCTTCAACCGCTTTCAGGTAAACATCCGTCCTTTGGATAACCGTCGGTTTTTCCGGAGCGGACGACTCAACCGATGGCTCCTCGATAATATTGGACTGTGAGACAAGGGTTTCTGTTGCACGTACAGAAAGACCATCTGCCATAATACGCCGGGCCATTTCCAGTTGCTGCTCTGGCATATTCAGCGCGAGCAGGGCGCGCGCATGACCAACCGTGAGGGTCCCTTTGTCAACGTTTTCTTTTATTTCCTCAGGAAGATTCAAAACGCGTAGGAGATTGGTCACGACAGGACGGCTTTTGCCAACACGCAACGCAACCTGCTCTTGAGTGAGATGAAACTCCTCCATAAGCTGCCGGTAGGCAAGAGCCTCTTCTATAGGGGTGAGTTCCTCGCGCTGAATATTTTCGATCAGCGCCATTTCGAGACTTTCTGCGTCGCTGACCTCCTTAACGATAACTGGAACGCGTTCCAACTGGGCACGCCGTGCTGCACGAAACCGTCTTTCCCCAAGGATTAACTCATATCCCTGCGGTATTTTTCTGACCACCAGCGGTTGCAAAATGCCTTGGTTGCGGATGGATTCCGAAAGTTCCGCAATCTTCGCTTCATTAAAATAGCGTCGCGGCTGTCTAGGATTCGGTCGGATTTCGGAAATGGGAACCTGACGCTCGGCCGGAGTATCGAGTGATTTCCCCTTGGGAATCAGTGCACTCAAACCTCTGCCAAGGGAACGCCTTTTTACGTGTACGGCAACGTCACTCATCCTTCACCACCCTCTTCCTCTCCCAGTGAGCGAACGCTCATTGTTGTGTGAGTATCTGGTGTTGCTGCAACCGTTGTTGTGGAACCAAAATCGCTCTCTGCACGAATCCATTCTTCGGGCTCTCGCTTGAGCATCTCCTGAGCAAGGTCCATATAACTCTTCGCACCACGGCAAGATGGATCGTACAAGAGAATAGGAAGACCGTGGCTGGGACTCTCACTTAACCGGACATTGCGGGGGATAATAGACTCAAAGACATATTGAGGAAAGAATTCCCGGATTTCTTCGGCGACTTGATGGCAGAGCCGATTACGCGCGTCGAACATCGTCAGCAGGAGACCTTCAATGGCAAGGTCCGGATTAAGTCTCTCACGAATGATGTCGAGTGTCTCTATCAGTGACCGCAGCCCCTCAAGGGCGTAGTACTCACACTGGAGAGGTATGAGGACGCTATCTGCCGCGGTCAGAGAATTCACAGTGAGGAGGCCGAGCGAGGGTGGACAATCGAGAAAAATATAGCGATAAGCAGAGCCATATTGCCGAATAAGGGTCCGCAGACGATATTCTCTGTCTTCGATGTTGAGGAGTTCAACTTCCGCCCCTATCAGGTCATGATTGGCGGGAAGAACGTCAAGTTTTTCAATGGCTGTCTTCTGAACCACTTCCTGGAGCGTACACTCTCCGAGGAGGAGCTGATAAACGGTCGCCGCATTCTCGTCAGGACGAGCCCCCACACCACTAGAGGCATTCCCCTGAGGATCACAGTCAATAAGGAGGGTTTTTGCTCCAGATATACCTATGGCAGCCGAAAGGTTGATAGCCGTCGTGGTCTTCCCCACCCCACCCTTCCGATTCGCTATACAAATGGTCCTGGCCACAAGGTTCAGTAGCACATTCCCGAAAACAAGGGAAGATTATAGGGGGTGCCGTGTATTTTCTGTTGGTTGAGGAAGGAACTGAGCCATGTTTCACGTGACACATTTGTGAGCCATGTGTCACGTGAAACATTTCTTTCTGAAAAAGAGAGCATATCTGTTTCCTTCACCAAAAGGGAGACGGTATTCACTTATGGCCTCTTGTACGAAGCTGTCATGAGAGGAGTGATCTTCTCTTGCGGTTCCGCCGCCTTTCTTGTGGGGACCTCGCATTGCTGCCGCATAGCCCCCTTTCTTCACAATCGGAAGACAGAGGGTCAGAAAATGAGTCATATCCCAGGTTGCCCGTGTGACAACAGTATCGAACCAAGCGGGCCTCCTATCTTGTAGTGCGAACTCTTCGGCTCTCCCTTCAAACACGCGTATATTCTCTACGCCTGTTATCCTGACAGCCTGTTTCAGAAAGTTTGCTCTTTTTCTTCGGGCTTCAATGAGAAAAATCTCTCTTTTCTGCTCGGCTACGCCAAGTACAAATCCCGGAAACCCGGCTCCACTCCCAAGGTCGGCAAAAACACCCTGCCCCGGAAGAATGTGCGAAAAGGCGAGAGAGTCAAGAATATGCTTTCGAATAATTGTT
This sequence comes from uncultured Binatia bacterium (SeqCode), assembly GCA_965243855.1. Lineage (GTDB taxonomy): Bacteria > Desulfobacterota > Binatia > Bin18 > Bin18 > Bin18. Next base: position 3,885,092 of record CBDEWE010000003.1, read on the forward strand.
TTTACATCAGGCTGGCCGACGAGATTGAAGACCTGAGCCCAGCGCTGAAGTTCGTCTATATATAGGGATAGAGTGCGAAGAGACTGTGGAGTAAGGGGTATTTGTAACGCTTCAGCATCCTGCTCTAAGAGAGAATGGGTCTCTTTATCCATTACACGGCGGCTCCCGTACGTTTCAGGTGAATGGCCAGTAACGATACGGCTGCAGGCGTTACCCCTGGGATACGCGACGCTTGACCTAGCGAGTGGGGGCGCAAGGTCAGGAGTTTTTCTTTGACTTCGTTTGAGAGACCCTGGACATCCGTGTAATCAATCTCATTCGGAATAAGGGCCTCTTCCATATGCCGAACCCTGTTTACCCCTTCTTCCTGACGGCGTATGTAGCCGGAATACTTAACCTCTATCTCCACTTCGGCGCCAACTCCTGTGGAGAGGGGAGTGGGTGACAGGCTGATGGACTGGACATCTCCGAAGGACAATTCAGGGCGGCGGAGCAATTTTGCAAGCGATGTCGGCGTTTTGATCCCTGCCGTCCCTAAGGTCGATAATTGGGTATTCACTGCCTCGTTTGGGGTTAGTATAGTGTCCTCCAGACGCTGAACCTCCTGTGCAATTTCTTCTTTTTTCCTCAGCGTCCGCTTGGCCGAGCTTTCATCTATGAGTCCGATTCTCCGTCCGAATTCGCTCAGCCTCACATCTGCATTGTCTTCCCTGAGTAACAGCCTATGCTCAGCACGAGAAGTAAACATCCGGTAGGGCTCTCCTCCTACCCCTTTTGTGACCAAATCGTCTATGAGAACACCGATATAGGCCTGATCTCGGGAAAAAATGAGGGGGTTATCGCCTTGAACCTTCATTGTAGCGTTAATCCCGGCCATTATTCCCTGTGCCGCAGCCTCCTCATAGCCCGTTGTCCCGTTAATCTGACCGGCGAAGTAGAGGCCCGATATCAGCTTGGTTTCCAAAGTCTGCGTGAGTTGGGTCGGGTCGGCGTAGTCATACTCAATGGCATAGCCGGGGCGCATGATCTCTGCATCTTCTAACCCTTGTATTGAACGGACCATGGCGAGCTGCACATCCAGTGGCAGACTTGTAGAAAGGCCGTTTGGATAGACTTCGACTGTGTCTCGCCCTTCCGGTTCGAGAAAAATCTGGTGACGAGGTTTCTCCTTAAAACGAATGACTTTATCCTCAATCGATGGACAATAACGCGGCCCTCTGCCTTCAATCACGCCGGAATACATGGGTGAGCGATCAAGTCCTGCGGCAATGGTCTGGTGCGTTTTCTCATTCGTATACGTCATATGACACGGCAATTGTTCCTGGGTGATTGCCTCCGTTGAAAAGGATAAGGCAGGTGGAGGGGTATCTCCGTACTGCGGTTCCAAAATGTCATAATTGATGGTTCGCTTGTCTAATCGAGGACAGGTGCCTGTTTTGAGCCGACCAATATGAAAACCAAGTTCGCTCAGATGGCTGCTTAACCCTTCAACGGCAAAGTCCCCTGCCCGTCCCGCTGCATAATTCTTGAGGCCGACGTGTATGAGACCCTTGAGAAAGGTTCCGGTCGTCAGAATAATGGTCTGTGCTGAGAAGGACTCGCCTATCTGAGTGATCACTCCTCTGACTCTGCTGTTCTGAAGAGGAAACGTGTCCAGCATATCATGTCTATTGGAGGAAACGTTTCCTCTTTCAACCCTGAGACGTTCCACACTGCCCTGGCGCAGGGTGAGATTGGGTGTGGTTTCAACCACTCTCTTCATACGTTGCCGGTAGAGGGCCTTGTCCGCTTGTGCACGTGTCGCACGAACGGCCGGCCCTTTGCGCGTGTTTAAGACGCGGAACTGGATGCCCGTCTCATCAATAGCTCGGGCCATTTCCCCGCCAAGTGCGTCAATCTCCCGCACTAAATGGCTTTTGCCCATTCCTCCAATAGCCGGATTGCATGACATCTGACCGATGTGATCAAGGTTCAGCGTCAACATCAGGGTCTTACTGCCAAGACGTGCCGCCGCCAGTGCCGCCTCGATCCCGGCATGGCCAGCGCCAACAACGATAACATCATAGTCCATGTCTTCACCTATTTCCCAATGCAGAAATTTTGAAACACGTGGTCGAGTATCTCCTCGCTGCTGATCTGGCCCGTTATTGTGCCAATATGGTCAAGGCTTGCCCGGAGATCAACAGCAATAAGGTCGAGGGGGAGGCCTGCAGCCAACCCTTGCTCTGCGCCCTTGAGGCTTTCCGCAGATTTTTCAAGAGCAACTTTATGCCGTATTTTCGTAATTATAACGTCCTGATACGGACCTTCGCCTTCCCCTCCAGATTGCTGCTTCCCCAGAGCGACCTCTTGTATTCTGTCTCCTAAGTCGTCTATCCCAGTACCATACAGTGCGGCGATGTGAAGAAGAGGAAACGTGTCAACAGCCTTGTATGATTTGGAGGACACACTTCCTCTTTGAGGCGCTTCAGTATCCAGATTGTCTAACAGATCGGCCACATCAAATTTCTGAGGGAGGTCGCTCTTATTCCCCACCAGGATATACTTCTTTCCTTGAATCTTTTCACAGATGAGAGCGTCGTCCGCATCAAAGGGTCGGGAAAGGTCGAAGAGTGCTAAAATAATCTCTACTTGTTCAATGTTGGACAGGCTGCGCTCAATGCCGATCCTCTCAATTTCATCCGTTGCCCGATGGACCCCAGCGGTGTCCCGCACGACGAGGGGAATCCCGTTCACGAGCACGGATTCCTCGAGCACATCCCGTGTCGTCCCAGGGACCTGGGTGACAATGGCTCGCTCTGTGCCTGCTAGCAGGTTAAGTAGGCTCGACTTGCCGACATTTGGCTTCCCAATAATAGCGGTCCTGATCCCGTCGCGATAGACTTTTCCTTGGGAAAAGGTAGCTGCGAGGGCCTCTATATCGCTCCGAATTGAAGAGAATGCTGAGCTAAGCTCCTGTTGGCTGTGTTCAGGAATATCGTCTTCAGGGAAATCGATAAACGCTTCCAGGTAGGCCGTCTGGGTAATGAGGCGGTCTCGAATTGCTGAACACGCCTGGGAGAGGCGGCCTGATAAATCCTCCCAGGCAAGATGTAAGCCCGTCTCATTATTCGTCTGAATGAGGTCGAGCACAGCCTCGGCCTGTATGAGATCGAGGCGGCCGTTGAGAAAGGCGCGTTTTGTAAACTCACCGGGCTGGGCGGGACGAGCCCCTTGATTGAGGATTGTTTCCAATACCCGACGAGTCAGGAAACTGCCTCCATGGAGGTGCAATTCTGCTATATGCTCCCCAGTATAGCTGTGAGGGGCGCGCATCAGGATCAGGCCGGCGTGGTCAATTGGCTGACCGTTCGGCTGATCCAGAATCTTGCCGAGATAGAAATGGTGGGAATGGAGTTTTTCCCAAGACGGCCGAGGGAGAAAAAGCTGTCTGACTATTCTTTCTGCGTCTGCTCCACTGACTCGGATAACGGCGATCCCGCCCTGGCCTGGGGGAGTCGCGATAGCGGCAATCGTATCATGCTCGTACACAACAGGTCACGAGCGAGCCGCCCGCCGGTCTCGGTCCCGACGAGGACTGCCGGCTTCCTCGGGAACAATAGAGAGACGACGGAAATACCCACGGCCCATACTTTTTGTCACAACAAGTGGATCGTCTTCGAGCGCCAAATGGACGACGCGACGGTCTCGGGGACTCAGCGGGTTCAGGGTAACGGTCTTCCGCCGCCGCTTTGCCCGCTCACTCAAGCGGAGGGCTAGGCTTTCAAGACTCTGGCGGCGGCGTTTACGGTAGCCCTCGGCGTCCAAGATGAGATGCGCCTCTTCCTCTTCTCCACGGGCGACCATACGGTTGAGCAGATATTCTAGGGCATCAAGCGTTTGCCCCTTACGTCCAATGAGTAAGCCATCGACGGTATCCTCAAGATTGATAACAGCCTCTGTCCCCCGGACATCGAGTGAGACCGGGGTCTCCACGCCCATGAGACGTAGCGTTTCTGAGAGTATCTGGCAGGCATTTTCTCCTGTCTCCTTGGAAACGGGAACGGGCTGGACTGCTGATTCTTCGGAAGGAGCACGACGTCGCGCTGTTCTCCCTCTCTCCTGAGAAGATTCATCAATACTTGCCGGAGACGCAGATGCAGGCTCCTGAACCGAAACAGGATTTCTCAGCGTCGCTCGAACGCGCGCCTTCCTCCCGCCAATACCGAGGAAACCCTTTGTAGCCTGAGCGAGGACTTCTATTTCCACCTGCTCTCTGTCTGCTTGGAGTTGGGTCAGGGCTGCTGCAACCGCCGCTTCTATAGTCGATCCTTCCACTTCAACTACACTCATGGTATCGTTCCTCTTTGAAAAGAGTAAACGCGTCCTCCAATAACATGCAGATGCTGGGTACGTTTACTCTTTTTATCCATATGTTCTCGTATACCAGTGCTGCTGAGCGACACTCAGGACATTATTGATAAGCCAGTACAGCACTAGTCCGGCTGGAAAATTAATGAACATCACCGTAAAGATGACCGGCATCAGGAGCATCATCTTCTGCTGGAGCGGATCTCCGGTGGTTGGCATCATCATCTGCTGGATGATCATCGACCCCCCCATAAGTAAGGTCAGTACCGGGATACCTGGAGGATCAACGAAAGGAATGGCAAGCGCGCCCAAGCGGTCTGGCTGAGACAGGTCTTCAATCCAGCCGAAAAATGGAGCTTGTCTCAATTCAATGGCGTACAAAAGCCCCTGATACAGGCCGATGAACACCGGGAGCTGTACAATCATGGGGAGACACCCACCGAGCGGATTCACTTCGTACCGCTTATACAGTTCCATCATTTCCTGGTTCAGCTTTTGTCGGTCGTCCTTATATTGCTCACGCAGTCGTTCTATCTGCGGCTGGAGTTTCTTCATCGCCGACATAGACTTGAAGCTCTTATTACTGAGCGGGAAGAACACCAGTTTAACCAGGACAGTGAGTAAGATAATGGCAATGCCGTAGTTCCCGGTCACCCCATACAGGAGTCTCAGCAATGAAACTAACGGCCGGGCAATAAAGTGGGACCAGCCAAAGTCGATGGCCCGATCAAAAGCCGGGTCAACCGCATTCAGGGCCTCCGTATCCTTCGGACCAACATACAGGGTGTAGGAGACAGCCTCCCCGCTCCAGGGAGTCGAGAGGCGTGTTTCCAGGGTCTCGTCTTCATCACGAAAGAAGAGTTGGGCCGTTTCAATATCCCGAGGCATCATGCCGGCCAAGAAATAACTGTTTGTGAAGCCGCCCCAACGAACATCCCCCGGCCCGTATGAGTCTCCGGCTTCCCAATCCCAGGCGTTTTCATATTCAAAGGTCCGGCCAATCAGCGCAACCGGCCCGTAGACGTCATAATAGGTAGATTTCCCTTCTGAACGTGAGCCTTCGAGCCAGGATAAAGAGAGGGTCGAAGCCGTAAAAGGAATATGCGTGACATCGACGCTGAGACCGATGCCATACCCTTCGCCGGAAAACGTAAAGGTTTTGGTAAAGGTTGCTCCGTTCGCCAGCGACCCTCTGAACACCAGATCCTTGTGATCCCCCGCCGGCACAAAGAGCCGTTCTCCCGCGGTGACCCCCTTCACGGTATACGGCAGTACCTCATCACTGAGAGTGATATCTTTGCCGCTCAGGTTCAGGACGAAGGGCAGCTCTCCATAGGTCCCGGCGATGACCATTTCCAATAGCAGACTGTCTGGGCTAAGCGTCACCGGATACTGTTTGAGTCGGAAGCTTTTGATACGTCCACCCACGGAAGTAAAAACAGCAATATACGTGTCTGTTTCAACTGTTATGTCCTGTTCCACGGGAGTAAGAGGAGCTGTTGATGCGGGCTGGGGAATATCGGGAGCCTGTTCTTCTTGTTGTTCAACATCGGTCTGGCGGCGCTCCGCAAGGAGTTGAGGCTGTTGATCTGAAGGAGTGGCTGATTCAGAGCCGACTAACGGCTGTTGAGTCTGGGGCTGGAGAGGTTCAGGCGGCGGGTAAAGATAGGAGATCAGTGACTGATACCCGATAAGAATGACGATACAGAGGACAATAGCGAGGAGACTCTTGTTATCCATGGAAACTTCAAATGCCCACAAAATGAGTTAGGGGACGAGATCGACTCCGCCCGGATGCCATGGGTGGCATTTGGCGAGACGTCGAATCGTGAGCATCAGCCCCCGGAGTGGGCCATGCTTACGTACGGCGTGCAGAGCGTACTGAGAGCAACTAGGATAGAAGCGACAGGCCGGACCGATCAGTGGAGAGATGAAGAGGCGATAGCTCTTGAGTCCACCCACGACTAGCAGTTGTCCTAGCCGGGAGACCGCTGTGGCATATGACGGGCCGGAAAAGTGCGAGATTTCACTGCGTGCGTTGAGCAATGGGAAGCACCCTCTCTAGTTCGGTAACGATCTGGGCAAAAGATAACTCCTGCGCGCGTGATTTGGGAATAATAAGAATATCACGTGTCGGGTATATACACGCCTGCCGGATTCGAAAAAACTCGCGCAACCTTCTCTTTATCTGATTTCGTATGACCGCCTTGCCATATCGTCGTGAGGCTGTCACCCCAAGGCGGGGACGAGCGGTACGAGCGGGCGAGGTGATAACAATAAAATTGCGGCTATACCGGCGTTCTCCTCGTCTCTGGAGAGCGAGAAATTCTCGGCGAACACGCAGACGTGCTGCTTTGGGAAATGTGTATCGGACCGTGCGAGCAGCTAGCGGCGCGCCGGCTTGGGCGGTGTCCGTACACTGAGGAGTTTGCGCCCTTTCGTGCGCCGTCTCCTGATAACCGCACGGCCCCCGGCTGTCCTCATCCGAACGAGAAACCCGTGCGTACGCTTTCGACTGGTATTGCTTGGTTGATAGGTCCTTTTCATCGATATTCATCCGTTCCTAGTGTGCTGTACTCAGTTAGCCATCCATATCACCATACCGCTCCCAAGATGTCAATTTTCTCCTGGTGGAAACTCGGCCTTGATCTGACGTGCCAACAGGTCTGAGACCACCTGCGTTGGCGGTTTACCAGAATAGACAAGCTCATATATCTGCTCTACAATAGGCATATCAACTGCCAGACGCCGGGCTAAATCCAGAATCGAGCGGCAGTTCCGGATGCCCTCGGCAATCGTTGTCATGGTCCGCTGAATGGTCTCCAAGGACTCGCCTTTTCCGAGCCGAATACCAACAGTTCGGTTGCGGCTGAGATCACTCGTGCACGTAAGAATAAGGTCACCCATACCAGAGAGGCCCGATAACGTTTGGGAATTTGCTCCCATCCGGGTTGCCAAACGGACAACCTCAGCCATGCCACGCGTGATTAAGGCCGCCCGCGCGTTATAGCCATAACCTAAGCCGTCACTTACTCCGACGGCCAAGGCAATCACATTCTTGACTGCGCCGCCAATCTCGGCCCCAATCATGTCCGTTGTCGTGTAGACGCGAAATGTCGGAGCCGCAAACAGTGTCTGGACTCTCTGGGCGACCGTGTGATCTTGAGCCGCGACGGTTACTGCGGTTGGGAGTCCACGTGCGACTTCCGCGGCAAAGCTGGGACCTGAGAGCACGGCGATCTTGCGGGCGAACCGTAGGGGGAGGGCTTCGGTGAGTACCCCACTCATTGTTTGGAGCGAATCCTGCTCAATACCTTTACTCGTGCTCACTAGCAGCGGTGTTGTTGTCAACAAAGATCCTAGCGTTGAGGCAATAGGACGGACCGCATGGGATGGAACGGCGATAACAAGGACCTCAGCGCCGATGACTGACGCAGACAGCTCTGGAGTAAAGCAGAGCGTCTCCGGAAGCCGCACCCCAGGCAGATAGTCCGCATTCTCTCGTGTTCTTTCAATTTTCCGGGCCAAGACCTCACGCCTGACCCACACCTGAGCCTCATGTCCGACCGAGTCTAAGAGACACGCCAGGGCGGTTCCCCACCCGCCTCCGCCAATAACAGCAACACGCATATTACTAATCACACCCTGCAAAGGACTCTTTAATGTGGACGCCAGCCGATGACGCTGAGCTGGCGACCGGCTTGCACTCTTTCTCTTCGGTACGAGGTAAACTCATCTGGATGGCAGAATGTACAGGGTCCAACGCTGTGAATCTGTGTCTGCGGTACGCCGGCCTGAATCAACTGCATGCGGTTTATCGCCCGCAGGTCGAGATAGCCCTTGTCTCCCTGCCGATTCCAGGTCGTAGGTCGTCCATCTCCCCAGCGCTCAAAGAGTGGCTCTCCTATCTCAGAGCCGACTTGATAACAGCATCCGCCAATTGACGGACCCAAGGCGACCCAGAGCTGGGTGGGGGAAACGTCCCATCGTTCGGCACATATTTCGACTGCTCGGAGGGCGATTGCCTTCATCGTGCCTCTCCATCCAGCGTGAAGAGCGCCAAGAAGAGGAAACGTGTCCAGCTTTTTGTATCTGTTGGAGGACACGTTTCCTCTTTCGCCCCTTTTGTGTGGGGCAACAAGGAGAAGCGGTACGCAATCCGCTGTCTTAATACCAAGCAGGACGTTTTGCTCGGTTGTGAGCATCCCATCTGCTTCTAATGCTGATGTCGCTTCCCCCCCTCCAATATGCACGATGGTATTCCCATGAACCTGTGTGAGGGTATGAAGAGGACAGTCCGGAGCGCCCAAAGAAGCGCCTAATGAAGCTGCTGTGAAGGATTTTGGTAAGCGACGGGAAAAACCATGGATCAGACCAGGAAACGCACTCCACGCCTCGGCTCGAATCCAGCGCTCCCGCCCGGACGGTGCTTTTGGGCTTGGAGCCGATTTAGGCAGAACTCTTCCCTCCCTTCTCGATAAGGGCGAGCGTTTCGATCTGGTCTGTTTGTGGAAACATATCGAAGGGCTGGACCCGTTCGACGGCATAGCCAGCGTCGGAAAAACGATCAAGGTCTCGGGCGAGTGTCCGAGGCGAACAGGAGATATAGAGCAGCTTGGGCGCGTTCACTTCTATGACCGAGGAAAAAGCCTCGGGACTCAGTCCTGTCCGAGGCGGGTTGAGCACAATCCTATCGATGGGTGGGAGGGTGATAGCGACCTCTTCTATCTTCTGCGCTGCATCACCATGAAAGAAACGGGTATTGTGGTATCCATTGCGCCGGGCGTTTTCTTTTGAAACGTTCACGGCCCGTTCATTTTCCTCAATCCCGACCACAAACTTGGTCTGCGAGGCACAGTACAGGGCGATAGGACCGATTCCGCAGTACACATCAAGAACGATTTCTTGTCCGGTCATATTGCTCCACCGGACAGCGGTTTCGTAAATACGCTTCGCCATAGGTGGATTGACCTGAGAAAAAGTGTCAACCGGAATGCTGAGCCGGATATGCCCTATTTGTTCGAGTAAAGAGTCTCGACCTCGCAAGGGGCGAAAGCGTTTCCCCCAGATCACATTGCCCGGCTGGTCGTTGATATTCTGGACAATGCCACTCAAAAAAGGAAACCGTCGTTCAAGCTGCCGGGTCAAGTCGTGCACCTGGGGAAAGTGCATATGCCGGGTGACCAGCAGAAGCAGCGCCTTCCGCTGCCAAAAACTATAGCGCAGGTCGATATAGCGGAGTTGGCCGGTGTCGTGCGCTTCGTCATAAGGAATAATATGCAGCCGTTCTATCGCCTGTTTGAGAAAGGCGACGATACGGTTGACCTCTTTGGGGTGGACGGGACACGCCGAGATATCAAAAACCTGATGTGTTTCAGGGACATACAGGCCAATCCGGACTTGCCCTTTGACGCTCTGCACGGCCAGCTTGACGCGGGAGCGGTAGCCAAACTTTTTTGGAGAAGCAACGGGCAAAGGGACATCGATCGCCCTGAGCGACGGAAATGCAGCAAACGCCTCCCGCACTATGGTTTGTTTTCTCTCAAGCTGCTGGTCGTAGGGAACAGAGACGAAAGGGCAGCCGTAACAGTGAGGCGCATGCGGACAGGGCGGCTTCCAGTCGGGCTTGTCGTCTGTACGACCGTTTGGACGCGACGACCCTGGGGCCAACTTCTTTTTTCTGTACTGACTGTCCGACTTTGGGGCTTGGCGGGGACGCTGGGAACCGGCGTGTCTTTTTCGAGATGTAGACGGCCGCGAGGGTTTATGTTCTGACACCACGGCAGACTACAAACCCTGCTCCTGGGTGTCAACAGAATGAGGCCTGCAGGTGAGTGCGACATGACCCGATAAAACTGTGTCCTCTGTTGCAGACAGGTGGAGAGGCGTCAGGTATCTTTGGGTGCGGAAGGGCTTTGCAGCTTACCAAGTCGGGTGTAGCGCAAGAATGCATACAGTATCCAGGCCGGTATGCTAATGACCAAGGCATAGATAGGGATTGCCTCGATAGCGTTTGCCACGGGAGCGAACACGCCCGCGAACAGAGACGCCACCGCAGTCACAGGTGCCAGTACGGCGAAGGCGACCCAGGCCGTACCCGGATATCCAGTCCGCCAGAGTCTGAGACAGGCCAGGGCAAGCGGTAGGCCGCAAGGTGCCGTCACGACCAATGAGAGCCACGCATGTAGCTCCACAGGCCACGGCATACTACGAACCGGGGCCGTCATGGCGATACCGACCGGCAGCCATAATAAGGCAAGCAGACCGAATGCAAGGCGGCGCGTTATCGTCGGCATGTATCCATGATACACCCCCGTCCGGCATTCACTAGTAAGGATGCGCGTTGAGTCCTCCAACGCTGTCAGCAGCGCTGTGGTCTCTAGACGAGATTCGGTGTTGATCTGGACGTTTTTGACCCAAAGGAGGGAAGGAGAAAAGGCGTGTGAATTCTGAGTCAGCCCGCTCAGGAGGCCGACTGATACAGATGCCCGACAATTTCGGCTGCACTCATAAATTCAAATCGTGTTTTGCCAATATCCTCTAGACATACGAATTTGACTTTTCCGGCAGTGACCTTTTTATCTGCTTCGATCCCTATCCGGAGATGCTCTTGTGCAAGATCCTGTGGGATGTCGATCGGTAAGCCGGCCTGTTTGATCAGGCGCACGACACGGTCACGTACCGCCGGTCGACACAGACCTCGTTGTTGCGACAGGTGGGTGGCGAAAACCATACCCAGCGCGACCGCTTCACCATGTAAAAAGCTTTTGTAATTGGTGGCACTTTCAATCGCATGTCCCATGGTGTGACCGAAGTTGAGAATCGCTCGATAATCCCCTTCCGTTTCGTCTTCTTCCACAACCAAGGCCTTGAGTTGACAGCATGTCTTGACCACTGAGATGAGAAGCGCCGGATTGACGCTCAGGAGTATTTTGAGTTCTTCTTCAAGCAACCCGAAAAGTTCCGGACTCAGAATGACGCCATACTTAATAACTTCTGCTATCCCTGACACAAATTCACGCTTTGGGAGCGTCTTGAGGACGGCGACATCAATCAAGACCATACGCGGCTGGTAGAACGCGCCGATCAGATTCTTCCCTGCCGGATGGTTGACGGCCGTCTTACCGCCGACACTCGCGTCAACCTGGGCAAGGAGGGTGGTCGGGATTTGGATAAATGGAACTCCACGCCGGAAGGTTGCTGCCGCAAAGCCCGTGAGGTCTCCAATGACCCCTCCCCCCAGGGCGATTAAAGGCGAATTGCGTTCAATACGCCCCTCAACGAGCTTGTCATAGAGAAAGGTCAGCCAGGCCAAGTTTTTATGTTCTTCACCCGCGGGAATCTCTATCACCACCGGCTCGAATCCGTCAGCGGTGAGAATATTGGTCACCGGATTCCGGTAGTGTTTGCCAACATGGGAATCCGTTACCACCCCGACTCGGCCAGTGAGAAAATTTTGCTGTTTGAGGAGTTGGCCTAACGTGCCAAGTATGTCTGATCCAATGTGGATAGGGTAGGATCGCGCCCCGAGGTTCAGCGTGAGCGTATCCATAACGGCTTTTCTACACAGTCGAGTCTACTTGGGTCAAGGCTGTCAGTGTGGCCTCTACAACCGCATCCGGGCCTAAGCTCGACGTATCAATAGTGATATCAGCGCGGGCGTAGGCTTCTGCTCTGTCTGCCAGTAGTCGTCGAGTTTTTTCGAGGGGATTGGGTCCCTGTAGCAACGGACGAGTGGTATCACCCTGGACGCGCTGGAGAATGACTTCCGGGCGAGCGGTCAGACAAATGACCGGGCCGCTCGCTTTCATCATTTTGGCGTTTTCTCTATCTACAATGGCTCCGCCACCCGTGGCGATCACCATCTCTTTTTCTTGACAGGCGCGGGCTATGACGTGCCGCTCTCGTTGACGAAAGGCTGCTTCTCCCTCAGTGGCGAAGATCTGAGCAATCGACATATCTGATTCATGCTCAATACAGGCATCCGTGTCAAAAAACCTGCGGCCGAGTCGTTTTGCCAGCCGGCTGGCGACCAGACTTTTCCCTGTTCCCATAAAGCCAACAAAAATAATGTTGCGTCCACGCCAGGAGGACATTACAATGTCTCATACGTTCGAGTGTGCGACTTGTGTGCTAGCCAGGGAGCTTTGCCGTGACCAACCAAAACCCCACCACAACCTCTTTCACCGACAGCGACCTGAAGAGCGCCAACCTAAGCAGCCCATTCAGGGCGTTGCCCCACTAAGCAAAACTCCCTGGCCCTGGCGGCAATCTTTATTGCCGCCTTCACCACCACCCCACCCAAAACAGCACCCTGTGTGTTGTCTATGGCGGGCCAGGGCGTAAAAATTTTCTTGATGAAAGCTTGGGGCTGTTCTCTATCCCTCCGATTTTACTAGATTTTTTGTATAGGGGCGGATGGGGTATGCATCCGCCCCTATATTCGTCTCTCCATTTCCACCACCACATCCACCTCGTACCCCCACTGATAGAGACGCACGAAGGCTCGAGGCCAACCTCGACAGCACCGCACTACACCCTCAGTATATCTATACTTGGCGTCCAAGCCTTCGAGTGTCCCTACCACTTCCAACACAGACTCTCCTTGTTCAGATCTTCGATGGGCGAGAAGCCTACAAGTCTGAGAACTCTCCCAACACATCTTTCACACCGCTACCGCTGGGTTCTCAGGCTTCTAGGTTTTTCGATTTCCCCATCCCTCACATCAACCACAGCCTCCACCGCCTCGTTCTCGGGTTGAGAAGCCCACAAGTCTGAGAACTATTCGCCACATCTTTCACTCTGCCACCACCAGGTTCTCAGGCTTCTAGGTTTTTCGATTTCCCCATCCCTCACATCAACCACAGCCTCCATAGATCAGTTCTCAACGATCTTCTGTTTCAGACCGCACTCACTCCTCTTCTCAAAGAGATGCCTCAAAAGGAGCCGCGTCAGGAAAGAAGAGGGTCCATCCACCCGAGATATTGAAGGAGTCTGGGATAACTGCGTCAGGTCTGCGTTCTCGGCAATGAAAATAATCTGGGCATCTGCGTGTTCCGAGCCGGTCGTTTTGGTTTTCCGACCAATACGGGCAGTCAGAATCGCTGCATTGATGTCAACGGAAACCGGAGGGGGCTCATCCAGTGCCAACTCGACAACGAGACGCATACGGCCTGCCGAACTGCCCACTCGGACTTCCTTAATCTGAAGGTCTTCCGGTTTATATGCTGCGACCTGGGGCAGCACCTCAATTGAGCTGCTGATATCAATGACAAGACGGCTCGGCGCGCTGAGGGGAAAGCAATGCAGGTTTTCCGGGGGACGAGAGAAGCGAAACATGACAATCCGTTGCCCCGCATCCTGAATCACACGGATCTCGTGAATCTGGAGTGGATCGGGAAGACGTCCGCGACGAAACATGACAATCCGTTGCCCCGCATCCTGAATCGTCGGTTCGGGAGGAAGCTGGGCTGAAGGTCCCCCCTTAAAACTCCGTGACTGATGAGCGCAGGCCCCTGCAGTCAGGCAGACCCATAACGGGACTGCTATTTTTACGGTGTGTCGGTCCAACAAACTCCGCATCACTTATCCTTAATTAGGACACCGCGTTCGTGATCTTGAGACGCGACCTCTGCCCACGAACTTCGACCATCTTGATTGAGCTTGAACCGATGTCGAGGCTGAGGTAGCCTTTATCCAATTCAAATGGAATAAGCGCAGTCAGGGGACTGGCAAGGCGTTCAAGAGTTTCGTTTAGTGAGCCCATAACACCTTAATCCAGGTATTTCCAGTACTTACTATGCAATACAAAAACTAATTTGTCAAATGTTTAACGCGCAATGTTCCACGAATTCTCGCTTCGTTTCTGTCGCCCTTCTGCTCCCCATTAGTCGAAGGAATGAATTGATTTATCGCGTTCCGGACGCCCTCCTTTCGAGAGTCCAAGCGGGAGTTCGCGTCGTTGTTCCTGTAAGTGGCCGAAAAATAACAGGAATTATCGTTGGCCGATCCTCTCATCCTGGTGACATCCCCTCTCAAAAGGTAAAGGATATTCTCGATATTATAGATGAAGTCCCTATTTTTACTCAAGGCATAAAAAATATTTGGGAGTGGATGGCGCACTATTATTTTTCTGCGCCCGGAGCTGCGTTGCAGACCATTCTTCCTCGGGCAGTACGTCATCAAAGCACTGTGTCCGTCACATTGCCAAAAAAGAAAGGGCGCAGAAAAAAGGCGGTCATAGAGGAAGACGACCGGAGGAAGCAGCTTCTTGTTGGCCGTTTGAAAGAGGATGAGAAAGAACTACTGGCATACGTCACAGAAAAGAAAAGAGCGAGCCTTAAGACCCTGCAACGCCGTTTCCCTCAGTTGGCCACGAGAGACACGCTTCAACACCTCGAATCGCTGAACCTGATTCGTCTGGTGGAGTCTTTCCCCCGACTCCGGACTATCACTGAATCCTCTGAGTCGATAGCCGAGGTAGGTGCTTACACTGAAGAGAGTGCTGATGATTCTGGAGACGATGGCGAGCAGATCCAATGGGACACGCTCTCTTTGACGTCCGCCCAACAGAACGCGCAAAGCGAGGTGGAAAATGCCCTGAAAAAGGGAGAATTTCACGTTTTTCTGCTGAACGGTGTTACCGGGAGCGGGAAAACCGAGGTCTATCTCAGAGCGGCCTGCTATGCCGTGAGTCAAGAAAAAAGCGCGCTCTTCCTCGTTCCGGAGATCGCCCTGACCCAACAACTTGTCGCTCAGGTCCGACAGCGTTTTGGTGGGAGTGTTGCCGTCCTCCACAGCGCAATGACCGATAAAGAACGCTGGGAGGAGTGGAAGCGGATTGCCCGTCGAGAAATATCCGTTGTTGTCGGCGCACGCTCGGCCGTCTTCGCTCCCTTGATGAATCTAGGCCTGATTATTGTCGATGAGGAACATGAAACGGCTTACAAGCAGGAAGATGGCATACGCTATAATGCAAGAGATATCGCTATTGTACGGGGTAAAATGTCGTCCTGTCCTGTAATTTTAGGATCCGCGACTCCATCCCTGGAAAGTTACACCCATAGTCAAACGCAGCATTACACAGCCCTGACGCTGCCAACTCGGGTGGCTGCGCGTCCATTACCCAAGGTTGAGATTATCGATCTCCGCCGGGAGGCCCGCTCAAGAAAAGCCACCCCTATTTTTTCAACCCGCCTGCAACACGCACTGCGGGCGAACTATCAAGCCGGCAAGCAAAGCGTCTTATTTCTGAATCGGCGCGGGTACGCGAATTACCTGCAATGCCGCCTGTGTGGCGAGACGCTCTCGTGCCCGCACTGTAGCGTCAGCCTGACGTTTCATCTCCAGCGAAAGATATTGAGCTGTCATTACTGTGGCTTTACCCGGCGTAGCATAGAGATCTGCCCGAGCTGCAAAGAACCTGCACTCGACGGGAGTGGCGTTGGGACAGAGCAGGTCGAGGATGCCCTGAAGCATCTGCTGCCTGAGGTCCGTATTGCCCGGCTGGACCGCGACGCTGTGAAGCGACGCGGAGCGCTTGATCGCGTGCTGCGGGCGTGGCGTGCACACGAGTTCGACGTGTTAATCGGAACACAAATGGTCGCCAAGGGGCACGATGTCCCAGGCGTGACGCTCGTTGGTGTGATTCTGGCCGATGTGACGCTCAATCGGCCGGACTTCCGGGCCGCGGAACGGACTTTTCAATTACTTACCCAGGTCGCGGGTCGGGCTGGCCGTGGGCAAGACCTTGGAACCGTGATTATTCAGACGTATACCCCGAGGCATTACAGCATACAATGCGCCGCCCGGCATGACTTCACCCGCTTTGCTGCCCAAGAGCAGCGTTATCGTAAGCAGCTTGGCTATCCCCCTTTCACCCGTCTGATTAATGTGCGCTTCGAGGGCCGAGACGGAC
Organism: uncultured Binatia bacterium (SeqCode); assembly: GCA_965243855.1. Taxonomy (GTDB): domain Bacteria; phylum Desulfobacterota; class Binatia; order Bin18; family Bin18; genus Bin18. The sequence goes on from CBDEWE010000003.1 coordinate 3,901,359, forward strand.
AACAGGTCGAGGCGACGGCTTCCCTCTTTTTACAGATGGTCGAACAGACCCGACAGGCCGAGGAATTTGCGTATGCCAAGGCCGCAGGTCTCCAGATATTGGGACCCGCGCCTGCCCCTATTGAACGCATCAAGGGACGGGAACGCTGGCAATTGCTGGTTAAGGGTCCCGACCGTCCGCTTTTACACGCCCTCATTGGCAAGGCGCACGACGCCTTTGTCCAGGCCAAGCCACCCCGCACCGTGCGGACGATCATTGATGTCGATCCGTATAGCGTGGTATAGAGAAAAGCCATGATTCGCGAGATTTTAACCTTCCCGGACCCCCGCCTCAAAAAAGCAGCAAGCGAAGTCAAAAACATGGATGGGGGCTTGGCGACGCTGGTCGATGATATGGTCCAAACCATGTATGCCGCCCCAGGTATCGGACTCGCAGCAACCCAGGTCGGCTCGCAAGACCGTATTGTGGTCATTGATGTCAATCGTGAAGAAAAAGGCAAAGACCTGCTCAAGCTGGTAAACCCCCAAATCACGGCAAGCGAGGGTTCAATCGTCTGGGAAGAAGGGTGTCTCAGTGTGGTTGACTACACGGCCGAGGTCAAACGGGCGGCCAAGATCGAAGTGAAAGCCTGGACCCTGGATCAAAAGGAGATTACCCTCCAGGCCGAAGACCTCCTGGCCGTCTGTCTCCAGCACGAACTCGATCACCTTTCAGGTAAGCTCTTTATCGATCGGATCAGTCGGCTTAAACGCGAACTCTACTCGCGCCGGGTCAAAAAATTGATCCGCGAAGGCCGTCCGCTCGAACGGAGCAAAAATCCGGAGTCTACCGGAATCTGAGTTCCCTTCACCCCAACCCCTCGTCTCCAACCCCTCCCCGCCAGCGAGGAGCCTATCCACGATGTTCACACCGCTCTCCCCGTCCCTCCCGTCCCGGCCGTTACGGCTGGTCTTCATGGGGACGCCAGAGTTTGCCGTGCCGGCGCTCCAAGTCCTGCTTGAGAGCGAGGACACCGTAGTCGGTGTGGTGTGTCAGCCGGACAAACCTGCCGGAAGACGGCTGGACCTGCACGCACCGCCCGTCAAGGAATGTGCCCGCGTCCACGCCGTGCCGGTCTTTCAGCCGCAAAAGATTCGCACCCCCGAGGCGTTGGAACATCTCCAAGGCTGGCAGCCTGACCTCATTGTTGTTGCCGCCTACGGTAAGATCCTTCCCAAGACAATTCTGGACCTGCCGGCCTTTGGCTGCATCAATATTCATGCCTCACTCTTACCCAAATATCGTGGGGCCGCGCCTATGCAGTGGGCTATTGCCCAAGGCGAAACGCACTCGGGCGTCACCATCATGCAGGTGAGCGAGGAGTTGGACGCCGGTGATATTCTGCTTCAGAAGGCAGTCGCCCTGAAACCGGACGAAACGGGCGGCAGCCTCCACGACACCCTTGCCACGCTCGGAGCGCAGGCGCTGCTGGAAGCGATGACATTGTTCAAACAGGGGAAACTCGTCACAACGCCCCAGGACAAAGCTGCCGTTACCTATGCTCCATTACTGAAAAAAGAGGATGGAGAGATTGACTGGTCCTGCAGTGCGGTCAGCATTGAGCGCTGCATCCGCGCCTTTCACCCCTGGCCGTCCTCTTACACTTGGTTGGGAAACAAGCGGCTGAAAATACTGGCCGCGCGCCTGAGTACGGTCGAAGCTTCCGCCGCTCCCGGCACCATCATCGACCGGCAAGACAAAGGGCTTACCGTCACCACCGGCCAAGGCGGCCTCACCCTCGACCGTGTGCAACTCGAAGGCAAAAAAGCCATGCCCGTCGCAGCCTTCCTCGCCGGCCACGGTCTCAAGCCCGGCGACTGCCTCGGCCGTCGTTGATGGCCTGTTCCCTGCCTCAGAAAACTACGGCCAGCCTTGAGAGACTGCCCGAAGAGAAAGGCGTCCACCCTGCTACGCACCAATACATCATAGGATTGACATCTGATGCGCTCTATACGATCATCACGCTATGAGAACAACCTTGGATATCGATGATCCCATTCTTCACGATCTGAAACAGCTCAAAGCGCGAGAGGGAAAGTCGCTGGGCCGACTCGTCTCTGACCTGTTGGCGCAAGCCTTAAATGCCCGTGCAGCGGTCAGCGCAGACACCCCTCGGCCCGTGTGGATCGCAAAACCGATGCGCGCCCGAATCGATCTCGCCGATAAAGAAGCCGTGTATCGTGCTTTAGATCAATAAGCCATACCCATGACCGAGATTTTCGGAAATTCGATTTCCTCGAAGTCGTAGATCCGCTCGTGTGATATATTCCTTGGGCGTCGCTCTCCCCGTCATGTCAAGGGGAGGGATACTGAGGTAGTGTCTCAGTTTGAAATTAAATTATCTTGACCTGGGTACTGGCCTCAGTCAGGGGCGCACTACCTTACCTCACTTCCACGACACGTATATGATACCCGCATGCGACCGGTCAGGCTGGGGCTTATCTTCGTTTTGTCGAGCCTCCTGTGGTTCACGATCATCGCATACGTACTGCCAGGGCACTTTGCTGTCGCTCACCACACACTCTCCCTCCCTCTCAGCGTAATGAACGTGCTCGTGCTCGTCTTCCTCGTGCTGGGAGAAATCCGGAGTAGAGTTGACTCCCCCTCACAGAGACATGTCGTGGAACTGCTCCTTGCCGCTCGTTGGGAACGCGCTGTCCGCCTGCTCGTTCCTCTGAGTATCATTGTCGCTTGTGGTGCTCTGTGGTGGGTGCTATTCAGGCCACATTGACGTACTCACCATAGCCGCACTGCCTCACTTAGGCAGTTGACTGCCTAAGTAGGCCAGCACCTTGACTTGGGTAGTGTCTCACTTTGAAAAATGCTGACCAGGAAAAACGGGACAGTCCCCTCTCCCTCTCGGTCATCGTGTCTTCCTCTCGGCTCCCGGGCACAACGCTGACGCGTGCCCGGAAAGCTGCTTACCGCCTAACACGACTACAGCCGGCTGTCCCTAGCAAAATTATGAGGGTGGGCGTCCCTGTTTCTACCTGGTTCCAGGCCGATGCTCTCCAGGTGGGAGCAAGACTGCACGGCCACGAAGACGGGAGGGAAGGGCGTACCGAACGCAGAGAAGAAAGAAATTCAAACTGAGACACTACCGAATTATCTCTACTGTTGACGGACGGACGGGGGATGTGAAAGACAGACACAGCAGTATCGAGAATATCAAATCAGGTCAGAATGTGATTCTTACATACTGCTGAAAGCCGGAAGGAGGGCGACTATGGCAAAACAATTCTCGATGGACGATGTCAAGGAACTGGCTGAGAAATACAAGAATTGGGGTAAGTGGGGATCAGACGATCAGATTGGCACCCTCAATTATATTACCCCGCAGAAACTCATCGACGCCTCCCGGCTGGTCAAGCAGGGCAAGGTGATTTCCCTTGCCATCCCGTTTGATGACAAGGGTCCTCAGACCGGCTCGTTCGGACGCTTTAACCCGATCCACTTCATGCTTCAGGATGGCGGTGATATCAGCGTCGGCGCGCAGGATCATATCCCCAATCTTCAATACACGGACGACGCCGTGACCATGCCGCTCCAGTGCGCCACGCAGTGGGACGCGCTGGCCCACATCCTGTACCAGGGCAAAATGTATAACGGCTATGCAGCCAGTGAGATCAACAGCACCGGTGCCAAGAAAAATGGCATGGAAAACGCGAAAGATAAAATCGCCACACGCGGCGTGCTGCTCGATATTCCGCGTTACAAAGGAAAGCAGTGGCTCGACCCAGGCGAGGCCATTTATCCCGCAGACCTCGACGGGGCCGCGGAGATGGGCAAGGTCAGTGTGGGGACTGGTGATATTGTTCTGATTCGAACCGGCCAGATCGGCCAGGTTCGAGCCGAGGGTAGCTGGGGCGAGTATAGCGGCGGTTCAGCCCCAGGGCTGGGCGTGGATTGCGCCACCTGGATCTGTGAAAAAGAAATTGCCGGCTATGCCACGGACACCTGGGGAACCGAGGTGATTCCCAATGAAACAGCGGAAATCTTTCAGCCCTTGCATATGATTCTCATCGTTCATGCCGGCGTGCTGGTCGGTGAGATCTTTGATCTGGAAGGGCTGGCCGACGATTGCGCCAACGACGGCGTCTACGAATGTATGTTTGTGGCTCCACCGCTACCGATCACCGGTGCTGTCGGCTCGCCGATCAATCCGCAGGCCATAAAATAGTCTGGAGAATTGTTATGCCAGAAGTGGCTGATTTACACTCCCAACGTATCCAAGCTCAAGATGATCCTGTGGAACTGCTCTACGAGCGCGGGGTCACCGATGGCCTGCCCGTCGTACCGCCGACAGAAGAGCGTGTCACGCGTATGCTGGCGGCAACGAACCGTGACCCCCAGGAAATCATTGGTGAAATCGGACCCAACTACGGCCGGGCCAGCGTCGAGAAGATTGCGATTAATGCGGTCATGGCCGGCTGCCACCCTTCGTATTTCCCGGTGGTGTTGGCCGGGGTTGAGGCCATGTGCGAAGAGCAATTCTGCATCCACGGCATCAACGTCACGACCTTCTCGGCCACGCCCATGGCCATTATCAACGGACCCATTCGCCATGAGATCGGCGTCAACTGCGGCCATAACGCCCTTGGCCACGGCTTTCGAGCTAATGCCACCATAGGCCGGGCACTACGGTTGATCATCATCAACATCGGTGGGGCCAAGCCGCACGAGATTACCAAGGCGACTATGGGCCATCCGGCACAGTACACATTTTGCGTGGGAGAGAATGAAGAAGACAGCCCGTGGGAGCCCCTCCACGTGGAAAAGGGTTATACCGCCGGCCAAAGTACGATTACCCTCTTCGGCGGTCACTCACCCATGCAGATCAACGACCACGCCAGCCGCAGTGCGGAACAATTGGCCCTGTCACTCGGCTGGACCATGGCTGCGCTGTGGAACCATAAAAACTACCCGCTGTTCTCCGATAGCGTTCTGGTGGTAGGCCCTGAACACGCCAAAACGTTTGCCCAAGACGGCTGGTCCAAGAACGACCTGCGCCAATTTCTGTACGAAAAGATTCGGCGGCCTTTGCGCGAACTCCGTCCGGGTGTCAATGGCGGCGAAGGCGTTGGGGTCAGCATGCTGCGCACACCGAAGAAAGACCGCGAACCCCCAACCGATGACACGCTCTTTCCGAAGTTTCCTAAAGCGGAGAACATTGTTATTATCGTAGCCGGCGGCACGGCCGGGCGGTTTTCCGCCGCGGTCCAAGGCTGGGCCGGGTTTGACGCCGGCAGCCGGATTACAACCAAGGAGATAAAAAAGTAAAGAGGAGGTACGCTATGGGCGAGATGTTACTCGATCCGACCGATACGGTCGAACGTTCGCAAAAAGACTTTGCGCCGCGACTCGACTCGCTGTCCGGGACAACCATCGGCTTACTCGATATCAGCAAAGCAAAGGGTTCCTTTTTCCTTGATCGTGTAGAGGAGGTGCTCCGTGAGCAGTACGGCGTCAAAGAGGTGCTGCGGCGCATGAAGCCGACGGTCACGCGACCGGCACCCGAGCCGATTCGGGTGGAGCTGCGCGAAAGGTGTGATGCTGTCATTGAAGCCCTCAGCGATTGAGGGGCCTGCATCTCGTGCAGTTCGCACGATGTCATCCACTTTGAAGAAAACGGTATCCCAACGGCAAACGTCACCACTACGGAATTTATTGGTGCGGCCAACGCCCAGTGTTCTGCGCTTGGGATGGCGCAGTATCAGCCTATTCTGGTTGAGCATCCGATTCAGCCCAAGACCGAGGACGAAGTCAGAGCCTTGGCGGATCAGGTCATTGACCAGATTATCGGTAAGCTGCTCAAACACAGAGAACAGCAGGTGGCATAGACTGCGCTCACCGAGCGGCGAAGTCGGCAAAAAAGAGGCAGCCCCATGTGGACTGCCTCTTTGTGTCTGAAAAGAAGGGTCTTGTTACGCTGCTTCTTTGAGTCGCGGCCGGACGATAATGGGATGGTGTAACGCACGTCGTGGAATTTCGACCGGTCGCTCGGCTTTCTGCTTGTTGAGGCCACGCCGAATATAATCGGGATCAATCCCGAGGACAGAGCAGATGTTCACAAATGAGAACGGCCATTGATAGTCATCCGTAAAAAACCACTGCTCTGCTTCCCGTGCGATACGATAATCACGAAAACGGGGCGTCCCAAACTGTTTCTGAAAGCACTCAATCGCGTCCTCCAGAACGGCCTGCATGAGCGCAACTTCTCCGCGGCCGTGGTAGTGTTGACGTGGTGAGCTGTGGAATTGCTCGGGTAAAACGGCTGCCGGGACAATAGCTTCCCGCTCCGCCAGCCTCCCCCGCTCAAAGAGAAAACGCCCCGCTTTTGCATCGAGGTCCGATGTTCCGTGAGAAGAAGCGGAATCGATTCCGCGTAAGTCGGTACCGGTGGATGCTGTTTTCATGTATCGATCCTCCCTGATTGCCCCTCTATCCCTTGCACGAATAGTGATCCTCCCTGATTGCTTTCCTATCCTTTGTACCCGTTGGCTTCTCATCTTCTTTCCTCTTCTTATTCTAAATAGACGTTTCCTGTCTGTATAAAATTCACGCTGTATGAATAATCCTCAGGCATACTTGCTCTTGATGTCGAGCAGTTCTTATGTGTACATCGGCACGTCTGGACTCATCATGCTGTAAGGAGCTTGGCACGTATGCCCACACTCACTTCTTTCGCTAATAACTCGGAATGGATCGGCGCCGTTGGGGTTGGCCTATTACTGGGGGCGTTTTTCCTGAATCTCTTTGGCTGGATGAAGACCGATTCCAGAGTCTACCAAGCGCTCAACGCCATTGGAGCCGGGATCGCCTGCTATGCCTCATATCTGATCGACTTCCTCCCTTTTGTTGTGCTGGAAGGAACCTGGAGCATTGTTGCCGTCAGTGCGTTTCTCCACAAACGAAAGTCGTGAATACGCCCCCCTTTCTTGCGAAGCCCCGGACTCTTACTCTACCATTTATACGAAAGAGGGTTGCTTATGGATGGAGGAACCGCTGTGAAGCGGAAACGAGCCACATCACGTTTTGTTCGCAACACCTTCCTGACCGGACTGCTGATTCTTATTCCTCTGGTTGCAACGTATTTATTGGTCGCCTTTTTGTTTGACCTCCTCAGCGGCGCGGGCGCGCCCATCATGAGGACCCTGTTTGGTCCGCTCCAGCAGCTTGAGAGCTTTTGGTGGCTGGAGCCGATTACGCCCGTGGCTAATATTGTCTTGGCCCTGGCTATTATCTTTCTCTTGGGTCTGGTGGGAACGAACTTTATCGGGCGACAAATTCTGGACGCCGTGAACACCTTGATCCTGCGCCTGCCCCTTGTGAGCAGCATTTATAGCGCGATCAAACAAATGGTAGAGACCTTTCAGGGGCCGTCCGGCAGCTTTCAGCGCGTCGTCCTCCTCCAATATCCGCGCAAGGGGATGTGGGTGATGGGGCTGGTTGCCACAGAACGGGACGATACGCTGGGCCTTTCCTCTGCTGCGCAGCTCCTCTCCGTCTTTATTCCTACAACGCCAAATCCAACCTCCGGGTTTCTGGTTATGGTTCCACCGGAGGAGGTCGTTGACGTCGATTATACCGTCGAAGAGGCGTTCACATTCATCGTCTCTTCGGGCATTGTTGGCGAGCACTTCGCTCAGAAAGAGGAGGTAGACCCGGAGGAAGCGACGGCGGTCGAACTGTAATCCAGATTGACACGAACACAGCGCGCCAGACTTGGGCGGCGAAAAACAGGAGAGGGTTTACAGATGGACAAAATAGTTATCAAAGCCTGTCTGAATGGCATGCGTGGTCGCGAGCAAAACCGGAACGTCCCGTGGACACCACAAGAAGTTGCGGACGAGGCCAAGCGTTGCGCGGAGGCGGGCGCGTCTATCGTTCATATCCATGCCCGCGCAAATGATGGTGGTATCAGCTATGATCCCGAGTGGTATGCGGAAGCCGACCGCCTCATTCGGGAACAGACCGCTCTTATTATCAATCACACCACCGCGCGCCTGCCAGACGCGTCGATTGATCAGGTGTTACGCTATCTCCGTGAAACGCCTGACCCGGTTGATATGATCTCTCTTAACACCGGGAGTATCGCGATCAATACGCCGCTGGCGAATGGTACCCGACAAACGCTGGCGCTTCCGAATTCCTATGAGGATATTCGCCAGACCATTCTTGTATGTCGCGAACGCGGCATAGTACCTGAGCCGACCGTCCTCGATACGGGTTTTTTGTCCAATGTCACCATGCTTGTCGAAGACGGCCTGCTGCCCGCTCTGCGCTATCTCCTGGTTGAGTTCTCAGGACGATTTGGTGCTGGCTTTCAGATCATGCCGGGCACGCCGCGAAGCTATGCCTATATAACGGACTGCGTCAAAGAGGTCTTTCCGCATGCCACCTGGATTGCCCACGGTATAGAGGACAGCGTCTTCACCATTGCCAGTCTGGCGATTACCACCGGCGCACACGTCCGGGTGGGTCTCGAGGATCGGGCCACCCGTATTGATGGCTCTATAGCGAGCAGCAGCGCTGACTACGTTTCGTGGGTGACCGAAGTCGCCCGGGCACACGGACGCGAACCAGCCACGCCTCAGGAAGCGCGGCAGATTCTTGGCGTGCCGCACCATTCATAAGAAATCGCCCAGAAGGTAGCCAGAAGGTAAAGCATATGACGACTCCGTATTACAAACAGCACTGGATTGAAATCGATACGGCACGCCTGTCGGTCTATGAGTCTCTATTACGCTACGAGCCGCGCATGGAGCCGCTACTTGTTCCGCTTGATCTCCAGCCCGGCCTGTCTGTGCTGGATGTCGGCTCCGGTCCCGGTTCGACCACACTGGAACTGGGCCGACGGGTCGGTCCTACAGGAAGAGTCGTTGGCGTCGATATTAACGTGGAGTTTGTCGCGCGGGCCGGCGCGAAAGCTCTGGAGGCCGGTCTACCGCAGGTCAGCTTCCAGCAAGCCGACTTTCCTCCCCTGCCATTCGATTCTGGAACGTTTGATCGGGTCTTGTGCAAAAACGTCCTCGAATACGTAGACTCTGCCCAGCAGACTGTCCAAGACATTGCGCGCGTCACTCGGCCGGGTGGAGTCATTGTTCTCATAGATAGTGACTGGGAGATGCTCGCCCTGGACGTGAGTGACGAGGCGTTGCACGACCGCGTGCTCGCAGCGATCAAAACGACCGCCATGCGTGAGCCACGTATCGGACGTAAGCTGCGCCGGTTGTGTACCCTCGCCAAGCTCGAAGACATCAAGGTAAAGATATTTGCCAGCCCCGATGTCAAAGGACATGCCATGCGCATGCTGGAGAACAACTGGTACCAGTACGCCTGCGACTCGGGCAAAGTGACCCAGGCTGAGGCAGACGCTTGGCGGGAAGACGTGCGTTTACGGCTGAAGAACGAAGAATACTGTTTTTGTTTGCCGCAGTTTATGGTGTCTGCGCGAAAAGCGGTTTGACAAACCGGTAACGGGAGCAAGCGAGGTAGCATCCCGGCTACCTCGCTTGCTGACCCATCATAGCAATTTACCGCTCTTGCCAGGGCATCTGCTGCTCAAAGGCATGGCCGACGCGCAAGAGGGTGGCGTCATCAAAATGTCGTCCGGTCAGCATGAGACCGACTGGCAGACCATCGACCTTCCCGCAGGGAACGGTGAGCGAAGGATGACCGGTCATATCAAACGGCGCCGTATTGCCGAGCATATTCCAGCCGAATTGAAGCGAGTCGAGCGGCCCCATATCGGGAATATAGCGGTGGGCCGTCATCGGTGTTGTTGGCATGACAAGGATGTCGAAGCGTTCGAGAACCTGATCGTAGGCAGCCTGGAGGGCGCGGCGTTGGTTTTGGGCCTTGGCGTACAAACGACCATAATAGACTTGGTTCAGATAGCTCCCGACCAGGGTCACAAATTTGGCTTGGTGGGGCAGGTCCTGGGCCTGAGCCTTGAGTGATTTGCCCAAGGTGTTCATCAGGCTTTCATTGTATAACCCCTTCCAATGGTAGCCGACTCCGTTGCCATACACCAAAGCCGTCATCCCTTCAGCAATTAAGGCCCAGGTAATCCCACCAGCTTCAAGATGGGCCGGAATAGAGACTTCTTCTGCCTGCGCCCCAAGGTCTTGCAATGCATTGACGGCCGCGTGGACCTTTGTGTCAACATCCGGCTGTGACACGGGGGTCCCAAACCCTTCTTTGACGACACCCAAGCGCAGACCCTGGATGCTCTGACCCAGGACTTGCGTGTAGGGCTGTACCGGAACCTCGTATTGGCGTGGGTCGAGCGGGTCCTTACCGGCAATGACCTCAAGCAGCAGAGCGGTGTCTGCCACGGTCTCCGCCATCGGACCGGTGTGGTCGAAGGTATTATCGATCCCGACGATACCCGTGTACGGAACGAGGCTATGGGTCGGCTTGAGCCCCACGACGCCGCACCAGGATGCCGGAATACGAATGGAGCCACCCTGGTCCCCGCCGATAGTCAGGTCAATGTCATCATACGACAGGGCGGCTCCCGAGCCGCCGGACGAACCGCCAGCCATATGGTCAGGATTATGCTGATTGCGGGTCGGGCCATAGGCGCTGGTATGGCCGCCACCAGAGAAGGCAAAATTGTCCATATTCAGGATGGCGGTAATCTCGCCGCCGGCATCAAGGATGCGAGTGATAATAGTGGCATCAATATCCGGCACATAATTGCTCAGCACCAGGGAGGCACACGTCATGGGAATACCGGCGATGCTCACATTGTCCTTAATACCCAGGCGCTTTCCGGCCAGCTTGCCCGAAGATGCTCCCTTAATTGAACAGCGCCGGACTATGGCGTTGAGCGGGTCGTCTGCACGACTCGGGCGGTTGCCGGGCTCACGCTCACGATAGCCAATCTCTGGCAGGTTTGCGGGCGCCTGGTCGAGCGCGTCTAGCGCGGCAAACATATCCGGCAACATGGCTTCATACGCCTCAGCCTCTTCCGCACTCAACTCGAAATGGCTGGCATGAGCCAAACGGTGGAAATCGTCTTTGGTCGGTTTACGTAGTGGCATACTGTCCTCCCTTTCGCGATGCATTCTTTCCTTTGGACATGGCACACCTTGGCGGACTTTGTCCAGTGGAAACGCATGAATCAAGGAATTTCTGCTGGATGGGCAGGCAGAGAGTATGCTAGAAAGCGGCCTAGTAGCGTCCTCTTAGTATGTTTCAAAAGGAGTCTTACCATGCCACTGTCCCACATCCGCGTGATTGACCTGACCCGAGCCCGTGCCGGACCGACCTGCGTGCGCCAGTTGGCCGATATGGGCGCCCAGGTGATTAAGATTGAACAGCCCCAGGACGAGGGCGAATGGGGCCGGCACGGCTTTGATTTCCAAAACCTGCACCGTAATAAGCGCTGCATGGTGCTCAACCTGAAGGACGAGCGCGGCAAGCGGATTCTGGAACAGCTCGTCAAAAAATCAGACGTGTTGGTGGAAAATTATCGACCGAATGTCAAAAAACGTCTTGGTATAGACTACGAATCACTCAGGCCGCTGAATCCGCGTCTCGTCTACGCCAGCATCTCCGGCTTTGGACAGACCGGACCGTATCAAGATCGTCCCGGCTATGACCAGGTTGCCCAGGGAATGGGAGGGCTGATGAGCATCACCGGGCAGCCCGGAGGCGGTCCGGTCCGTGCTGGGATTCCGGTGGCCGACCTGAGCGCCGGGCTGCTGGCCGCCCAGGGAGTCTTGGTTGCCCTGCTCGAACGCGAACGGTCCGGCGAAGGCCAGTGGATCCACACGTCACTGCTGGAAGCCATGGTTGCCATGTTGGACTTTCAGGCCACGCGCTGGATCATGGGCAAAGAAGTGCCGCCCCAGGCCGGCAATAATCACCCAACCGTGATTCCCACTGGAACCTTTAAGGTCAAGGACGGCCACATCAACATTGCTACCACCAACCACATGTGGAAGCGGCTGTGTGAGGTACTAGGTGATTCTGCCTTGGCCGAAGACGAACGGTTTTTCTCTCCGGGCCGACGCTCGAAAAACCGGGACGCGCTGACCCCCATTCTTGAAGAGAAACTCAAAGACCGGACTGTGGACGAATGGATTGATACGCTGAACGCGGCCGGCATTCCGTGCGGTCCCATTCTGTCTATCGATAAGGTTTTTGAAAACGAACAGGTCCGGCACCTTGGGCTCGCGCATGCGATTGAGCACCCAGCACTTGGGCCGATCCAGATCCTTGGTCTGCCGGTAACGCTGAGTCGGACCCCGGCCAGCATTCGCACGCCGACCGCGGAGAAAGGCCAGCATACGGACGAAATTTTGAGAGAGCTGGGGGTAGATGAGGCAGAGATCGGGCAGCTTCGCAAAGACGCGGTGATCTAATCTGCTGTCCTACTTAAAGGCGTGAAAGGTCAGGATGGTGAACGTCTCCCGCACGTGAGGGATCTTCTGGATCTGCTCGGTCACCAAATGTGACAGGTCTTCAAAGTCATCGACATATAACTTGACCAACAGGTCATAGGCTCCCGAGATGGAATACGCCTCAGAGAAGCTTTCCAAATCGGTCACCCGGTCTGCGACCTCGGCCAAGGTACCCGGTTCAACTTTCATCATTAAGAAGACAGCGCGCATAGCCTTTCTCCCGATAGTGGCCGTCGGTCATGAAAATTGTACCAGGCGAGGCCGCTGAACTGCGCCCCGCCTGGATTCCTTCCCACTCTTTGGCTTACTGCATGTCGCCCATCAGGTCGAAATGCACTGTGCGGTGTGCGAAAAGCCAACGATCGCCTTGTTTGACAAGCCGGTCCTCATAACGACCGGCAATACCGTTGACTAACGCACTCTCGCCTTTGGAGCGGACTACGACGATATAGCTCTTTGCAGTCGCCTGCTCTCCATCGACTTTGATGATTTCGTTCATCACACAATGCTTGAGCATGGGCGCGCCGTCTTTCATCGCCATCCGACCGGGAACTGTATCAACAAAAGCCCGCAGTGCCTCTTTGCCCGTATGTACACCGGCGACCTCTCCGCCGTCAAAGACGCCATCCTCAGTGAACAAATCGACCCACTGGTTAAACTCGCCACCATCGAAATGATAGCAATAGTTTGCGATCGTCTCGTGAATCGCGTCCTTTTCTTCGAGTATAGATGCCATAGCGCACCTCCTTCTGTTGTTTTATTCGTGTGTCTCGTCGGCTCTGGTCAGCTTCCGTCCCCAAAGAGTAGATGTGTCCATCCCGCCTCCAGTGAGCATGTTTACTCTCCGCAACGGTAGCGAATCCAGTAGTAATTCCTGACGATTTTTGCGTTCTGCTGAACGTCGTCTTGCACTTGGCTCTGAGTTTCCTCGGAATTTTCTCCCTCATTGACCACCTGATAATTGGGGCAGTCGCTCTCGATGCTGGCCAATAATGTTGCTCTCACTTCTTCCTTGGGACGTCTCCCCAGCGGCTTCATGCCGTCCCAGTTCAGTTCAAAGCGGGCAAATTCCATACGCTTGGCCCGAATTGGCGCGTCGGTCGTGGATTTGGCACTCAAAAACGGCACTGAGAGCGTGGGGGTCTTTGTCGAGCCGCAGGCCAAGCTGAAAAGGATGCTTGCAGCAAGGACGGACCATATCAGTTTCTGCATACTACTTCTCTCTCGTTGTCCCGTATCGGCCCGCCTCACAAATCATCAACACTAGGACAAAGAGCGTAGCATGCGCCGCTACCATTCTGCCAGCGTCTTCCGGGGCGTGCGTCCATCCCTCTGTCCGGGTGCCTTCTCCTCCCCTCTTTTTTATTATAGTGAGAGGGACGACAGCCTATGGAAGCAGCGCTCGAAGATCTCCTGAATCGACTGTTGGAAGCGGAACGCGCAGGTCATGCGCTTCTTGATACGTTGATACAGACCACTGCCGATTCAGGCCTCAAATCTTTATTTACCAGCTTCACCGAAGTTGAGGTCAGCGATGTATCGGTCCTGGAGGGACTCATCCGGCTTCACGGTGGAACGCCGTCCACGGCAACCGGGGATTTTGCGCAAAAAGTCCTCCAGATTGAGGACCTCCAGGGTCAGATTGACCTCCTGTCACGAGGCCAGGCTTGGGTCGCTCGCACGGTCGAACAAGCGCTCGATTTACAACCTCCTCCAGATATCGCAGCCTTTCTCAAGGAGATGGCAAATCGTCATCGACACAATGTGGAGTGGGCACGCGCGGAAGCCATACGGACTCTTGAGCCCTAAAACGACCCAGCGCCTGCCCCTCTTGCTAGGCAGCTTGGTTCTTGTCCAATTCCTGAGCATGGAGGCGACCATTTCCCTGGATGCGGCCGTCTACCAATGGCTACAGTCGGCTCGGTCGTGTCATCTCGTCCACATCGGCATGCAGTGGAAAGACTCTCCCCTCTGGTATCTGATCTTGTTCGGCGGCCTGGGCGTCTGCGTGCTTGGTCTGCAACGGCGTTGGACGGATATCGCTCACGCCTTGCTCATTGTCTTGAGCGGCGCTTTTCTCTCGGAATTGCTGAAAACCGGGCTGGACCGTGCCCGACCCAGCGCGCTGCCAGCGTGGCTCGTGGGTAATAGTTTTCCCAGCGGGCATGTGATCGGCGCGGTCCTCATCACTGGAACCCTGATTTTTTTCCTTTCTCGCAAAGATGTTCCCGTGTGGCTCAGGGTATGGGGCAGTGGGATTGCGATCTGTCTCTCTGGTGTGATCATCTGGCAGCGGCTCTATCTTGGACATCACTGGGTGACTGATATCATTGGCAGCCTCCTTATTGCCGGTACGCTGTTGAGTGTGGCGCTGCGCCCGCCACCCTTCTTGCAGTCCACCCGCAATGTCGTCTGCCTGGGCCTCATCTCCCTGCTCTGCTATCAAATGTTCTATTTTTTCCCGCAGACACGGGTGCTTCTGCCGTCTGTTCGGTCTCTCCAGACTGCCCCACTTGCCGTGTTCTCTTTTGGGGAAAAAGCGCCACAGGAAGACTTCAGCGGGGACTGGGGTCGGCATGCCCAAGAGCCGATTGGCCCAATCTCCTGGGCTCGGCAGGGCGACGCCCGTATTACCCTGACCGTTCCGCAAGGAGAGGGGTCTGCTCTCCACCTTGTTGCCCGGCCATTTGTCAAATCAAAGGCGTATACCTGCTTCCCGCTCGATATCATCGTGAACGGACAGCTCGCCCAACGCCTGCTCCTGTATAGAGGCTGGCGTGAGTACACCATCCCTCTTCCGAACGGCTGGATTCATCCCGGGGACAATACCATTCTGTTCCGGACCGGAAAGGACTTCCCCATGGATGAGGCTGACCAGCGGACCGTAGCTTTCCACTCGGTGCAGCTCTTGTAAGAGGTCCATGGGTTGCTGGAGAGTATTGGCATGTAGCGGCCCGCTCCTCTTCACTAAAAAAGACAAAGGAACACAACTGCCCTGGGTCTTCCCGTTTTTCTCGTTCAAGGACTCGGAGGAAGGCTGGTGAGATTGATCTGCGAGGGTCAACCTGTCTTTCAGACTCCCTGCCGGGTTTCGGCTAACACCAGATCGACGACAGAACGCAGGGCCTCTTGCTCAGTGTCTCCTTCAAGGAGGCGCAAGCGGAAATGGTCAAGCTGCCGGTCGGCGCTGCTCCCGTAACGAATGATGGCCAGCGCGTGGCGCATCTCGTCTTCGCAGCCCAGGGCGTGAGCGTCATCGGCGAGGGTTTCGATCAGTTGAGTCGCGTAGTCCTGGATGTCCTGCCGTCCACCCCGGCCCGTATCGCCGAGGAAGGCGAGCACACCGTAGCGCTGGGCGAGCCAGCGGTTCTCGGCAATGATCTCGGTGGGCGGTTCGGGGGGTAAACTGCCCTCCCGGTCCTGCCGCAACAGGTGGCGAATCAGCGCCGCGTAAAGGGCAGCAATGCATACGGCGTCGTCAATGAGTGGGCAGATGTCGCAGATGCGCATTTCCACGGTCGGGTAGGCCCGTGAGGGGCGGATGTCCCACCATAATTCGCTCGCGCTGGTGATAAACTCCATACGCTGGTAGTCGGCTATGAGCCGGTCGTACTCGGCCTGGGAATACAGTGGGCCGGGCAGGCTGGTGCGCGGCAGAGCGCCGAACAGGTTGAGGCGGTAGGACTTGAAACCGGTCTGGTAGCCTGAATTGAACGGCGATGAGGTGGACAGGGCGTGGAGCAGCGGCAGGTAGCGCCGGAGCGCTGTCATGACCCGGATTCTCTCATCCGGGTCGCCAAAGCCGGCATGAATGTGCATGCCGGCGATGAGCCCACGCCGTATACTCTCCTGAAACGTGATTGCGAACCGCTCGTAGCGCTCCTTGGGCGTGGTCATCTGTGCCCGCCACTCTGCGAACGGATGGGTCGAGGCGGCCATGACCGTGGCTCCGTGTGCTTCCGCGGCCTCAATGACCAGCCGGCGAGTTTCGCACAGGGCGGCGCGCACCTCGGCCAGCGAGTGACAGACCTGGGTGTTGGTCTCGATCTGGGTTCGGAAAAGTTCGTGTACGACTTTGTGCGGTCCACTGTTGCGCTCGCAGGTCTCGAAAATGCCGGGGTCAGGATCGGCCAGCAGGTCGCGCGAGACGGGGTCTACGAGAAAGAATTCCTCCTCAACGCCCAGCGTGAGGTCGTCCCAGGTCTTATTGCTGCTCATATCGTTCCCCTGTTTTCTAATACCCCCCAAACCCCATATCGGTTGTGGCCTGGGCGTCCGGGTCGGTACAGACATTGACTAAGGCCGGCTTGCCGCTGGCAAACGCCCGTTCAATCGCGGCCTTGATGTCGGCTGGGTTCTCGACATACTCCCCGTAGCCGCCCAGCGCTTCGACCATTTTGTCATAGCGCTGATGGCCAAGCTCGCGACCGACATTCTGCCGGCCCTGTTTGTCGCCGGCCGTCATATACCCGGTCTGGCGCGAGGTGAAACCGGCGTTGTTTGAGACCACGACGACGATAGGGATGTTATGTCGAATGGCCGAGTCCATCTCCATGCCATTCCAGCCGAAGGCGCCATCGCCGGACAGGACTAGGACGGGTTTGTCCGGCGCTGCCACTTTGGCCCCGATGCCGAACGGCACGCCTACGCCCATACAGCCGTGCGGGCCGGCATTGAGACTGCCGCCGATGTCATACACGGGAATGGATTGGCGCGCAAAATTGAGAATTTCATGCCCGTCCACGACCAAAATGGTGTCGCGGCTGATCGTCTCGCGGACTTCCTTGCACAAGCGGAGCGGATGAACCGGGGTGGCGTCCGAGTGCAGCAGCGGAGCCGAGCGCTCCCTATTGGAGCGTTGTTTGGCTGCAAGCTGGGCAACCCAGGCGGTTTCCTGATTGGGGTCGAACTTGCCGCCGGCCTCTTCCGTCAACTGCTGCAAAACGAGCTTGGCGTCACCGACAATGCCGACGGCCACCCCTCGATTATGACCAATGGCTCTACCATCCAGATTGACGTTGATAAACTTTGCCGCGGGAGAAAAACGGGGGGCGCGGAGAAACGACAGCATGGAGTTTGCCCGCGCCCCAATGACCAGCACCACGTCAGCCTCGCGAAAGGCCATGGACCGAGCTGCGGGAAAGGCGCGATCATGATCTTCAGGAATGACGCCGCGCCCCTGCGGAGTGGTGAAAAAAGGAATGCCGGTGGACTCGACAAACCGTTGTAGTTCCGCGCTGGCCTCCGACCACAGGATACCGCTGCCGGTCACAATGAGGGGCTTCTCGGCCTGGGCCAGAAGCTCAATCGTCTGTTTGACCAGGGCCGGGTCTCCAGCCGGCCGACTTTCGATTCGATAATTCTCCGGCCAGTAGACTTTCTCTTCGTCAACCTTATGCGCCAGCACATCGCCGGGCAGGTCGAGATACACCGGGCCTTTCTTACCGTCCATGGCTTCCCGAAAGGCAATACTGACATATTCGGGCACCCGCTGGGCCATATCAATACGATACGCCGCCTTGACCACGGGCTTCATCATGGCGACTTGGTCCATCTCCTGAAAGGCGTCAAGCGTGGTTGCCCGCATGGGAGCGGATCCGCCGATGGCAATAATCGGAGCGGAGTCCGCCCAGGCGTTGGCCAGTCCGGTCACGGCGTTGGCCGTACCGGGACCGGACGGCGTGATACAGATGCCGGGCTTGCCCGTGACCCTGGCGTAGGCGTGGGCCATCATGGCCGCGGCCTGCTCATGGCGGACATAGATGCCCTGCATGCCCAGGTCGAGACAGGCCGCCGCGGTACCGCTGGTCGGCCCGCCCATCATGAAGAAAATGGTATCGACGTTTTCTCGCTTGAAACTCTGTGCGATCAGCTCTTCACCTCGAACTGTGCCCATGGGGTGCCTCCTTATTTCTCCTTCTCTGTTTCCTCTACCATATCCGCCCCAGCCAGGCGGGTTTAACCCCACTCGAAACCCGCCCGCAGATAATAGAACCCGCCGTTATACCCATACGGCGAGACGACCGGGTATTTCATGCCATGGCGACCAGAATACTTGTTTTTAGTCGGATATGTATCGAACAGGTTTTGCGCGCCAAGCGCCAGGGTCACGCCATTGAATGCGCCACTGAAAAAAGTATAGGACGCCTCCAGGTCGAGCAGGGCGCGCGCGCGGGCGTGGACGGGGTTGGTGGGTCTGAATATCGGAAAGTCTTTGAAATCGTCGTAGTAATGGAGTCGGGTGAGCAACCGCCACGGTCCCCAGCTATGACCTGCGGTCAGCGTGAAGCGGAACTCTGGGTCGGTATTCTCAATCTGGGCGGCCCGCAGGTCATTGGTGATTTGCGGGTTACGCTTGTCGACCTTGGTATTATTCCAGTTACCGGCAAAGGTGAACATGGTAGAGCCGGCCCTGCCGTCGAGCCACTCCATAGGGTAGGTCGCCA
Source organism: uncultured Binatia bacterium (SeqCode) (assembly GCA_965243855.1). GTDB lineage: Bacteria > Desulfobacterota > Binatia > Bin18 > Bin18 > Bin18. The sequence continues at coordinate 3,920,260 of CBDEWE010000003.1, forward strand.
CCACATCGAACCCCTGGGTCGTCGTGCCGAAGTCGTTGTTGAAGTAGCTGACCTGGCCGCCCACAATATTGATGCCCGCAGCGGCCAAGGCGGCTTTATCTGCCTCGGTGAGGAGGAAATTCTGGCTTAACATAATCCGCCGGCGCACCTCCATATTATAGTAGTCGGCGGTGACAGACAGGGCGCCGAGCGTGATGACCGCGCCGAGGCTGAAGCTGGTTGAGTGTTCCGGGCTCAGCGGCTTGCCGCCCTTCTGTTGGGCAATCGGGTCGTTGCCCGACAGCACGTACGTTAAGTTCAGCTCGCCGGTTTCGGCGTTGAGGCTCGATGTTATATTCCGATAGTTAGCCTGCCCGACTGTTGGCGCCCGAAAGTTCGTCCCGATGGAGCCGCGTAGCGCCAGGTAGTCGTCAAGCAGACTCCACCGAGCGGCCAGCTTGCCATTAAGAGATTCACCGATGCCTTTATGGTGCTCAAACCGACCGGCGGCGGTGAGCAACACATCGGTCAGGACATCGGCCTCCAGGTCGAGATATGCGCCAAAACTGTCCCGACTGGCCTCGGTCGCCTCCGCGGGCGACGTCCCAGGGTGGCCGGAGACCGCGACCGCGAGGCCCTGTCGGGCCAGCATGTCGTCACGGAGATAGGAATTCGGCTCCCCGGTTCCGCTCTCAAAGGTTTCTTCACGGTACTCCAGGCCGAAAGCGACGTTCAGCGGAGAGGCGAACAGGCCGATGTCGAATGGCCGGGAAAGGTCCAGGTTGAATATCTTGTCCCGCTCCTCGTACTTCCGGGTTCTGTACTGGGTCGGAATCGCGGCCTTGAGGCTGATCAGATTCGGATTCACGCTGTTCCTGAGGTAGGTGTTCATACTGTTCTGACCAAACCCGGCGCTCATATCGTAGTGCCAGCCGTCCAGCAGGGCGTGGGCGCTACGTAGACTCCCACGCAGACCGAAGACGAGGCTCCAGTCGTTCACCACGCCCCGGAACCGGGGTGTGAACCCGCCCGGAAATGCCTGGGCCAGGGCGTAGCAGTCGTCCAGGCCCAGCAGCGGAGCCAGAGCGGCCGGGCCCTGCGTCACATAATCGTTCGCCGTGACCGTCGGGCAGTTGCCGGACCGCCCGTCCGCGGACAGGTCGGCGACCAGTAGTTCATTGCCATTCGCGAACACGCCGGGAAAACTGGCCGGATTGCGCCAGTAGAACGTGTCTTCAATCTCGCGCTCCGCATAGTTACCGAAGGCATACAGCTGATGGTCGTCGCCGAGGTCCAGGCCGAGGTTGCCGAAGAATTTATAGTCATACTTCACGTCCGGGGCGCCCCAGGGCTGGGTCGCCGATCTGCGGATAAAGGCATTGCCGTTCTCGATCATGCGGCGGGCATCGTCGCGTTGCACGCTGCGGTTGGTCGAATCCGCGTTGGTGAACTCAAAACTGAAGTTGGCAAAACCGGCCTCGGTCAGCGGCAAGCCGATATTGGCCGCGACATTCAGCCGGTCGCCGTCGCCGTGATAGTACTGCCCCAGATTGGTTTCCAGGCTGCCGCCCTCGGGCGCGTCGCGCAGCACGAAATTCAGCACCCCGGCCACTGCATCAGAGCCATACTGCGCGCCGGCTCCGTCGCGCAGGACCTCCACCCGTTTGAGGGCGATGGACGGGATGGAGGCGATATCCGTCCCGTGCGAACCGCTCGCCAACCCATAACTCCAGCGGGTAATCGCAGAGGAGCGGTGGCGGCGCTTACCATTGACCAGCACCAGGGTCGAGTCCGGCGGCAGGCCGCGCAGCTTGGCCGGGCGGACCAGGGCGGCCTCGACACCGATACCATACTGAAAGACCTTGTAGGATGGGACGGTCGCGGACAACAGGTCGTTCATATCCGTGCTGCCGTAGTGCTTGAGGCTGTCGCCGTCAATCACGTCCACCGGCACGGGCGAATCCGCCGCAGAGCGGCCCGCTGACCGGGAGCCGACCACCCGGATTTCTTCAAGCCCGACGACCTCCTCTCCCTGCTCAGCCTGCTGCGCCCCGGCCGGCGGCGAGCCTATCAAAACCAGGAGCGACACCAGGAGACCGCGTAGCGACTGTCCCGGTTTCCTCATATGCTTCTCTCGCCCATTGACTGAGCCTGGTGCGTGAGCGCTAGGTCTCAGAATGAGTACGACGCCCTGAAGTAGTAGAACCCACCATTGTACCCATACGGTGAGGCGACCGGATACTTCTGGCCATAGTCGCGGGCATAGCGATTTTTGGTCGGATAGGTGTCGAGCAGGTTGTCCACGCCGGCCGCAAACCCGAGACCGTTCTGAAACATATACGACGCTTCTATGTCGAGCAGCGCGCGGGCATGGGCGTAGATGGGCTGGGTATCAATATCTTGATGCCGCTCGGTGAAATCGTCGTAGTAATGCAGCCGAGTGAGGAACCGCCACGGTCCCCAGGTGTGGTCCGCCATCAGCGAGAAACGGAATTCCGGCTCAAGCTCTTCCAACTGATGTTTGCGCAGGGAGCCGATGACCTGCGAATTGATCGAATCGAGATTGATTTTGGTGTCGTTCCAGTTGCCGGCGAAGGTCAACATGGTCGTGCCAATGCTGCCGCCGAACAGTTCCAGCGGATAGGTTGCCACCAGATCGATGCCCTGCGTATAGGTCTCAAACGCGTTGGCGAAGAACTTGACGGTCCGTACGCCGCTGGCGTCAACACCCTGGGCCGCCAGGGCGGCGACATCGTCAGCGGTGATGCTTTGCGAATCAGTCAGTCCGATCCGGTTTCGGATTTCTATATTGTAATAGTCCAGGGTGACGGACAGGGCATCAATGGAGAGGACCGCGCCAACGGAAAAGGAGAAGGAGGTTTCTGGCGTGAGCGGCTTGGCCCCCTTGTATTGCGCAATCGGGTCGCTGCCCGGCAGGGTCGGCTGTTCAACGAGGTTGCCGTCGGCATCCAGGCCAAAGGTGGTGTCGCGGTAGTTTGCCTGTCCCACGGTTGGCGCTCGAAAGCCCGTGCCAAAGGAACCGCGCACGGCCAGGTATTCTTCGAGCAGGTCCCAGCGGCCGGCCAGCTTGCCGTCCAGGGACTCGCCGATGCCTTCATGGTGCTCGAAGCGGCCCGCGGCGGTGAGCAATACCTGCTCAATGACGTTGGCTTCCAGGTCGATATACGCCCCGAAACTGCCCCGGTTGGCCTCCATCCCATGCTCGGGCCGGATGCCGGGATACGCATTAGTGCCGATGTCGAAGCCCTGCTGGGCGAGGCCGCGACGGTTAGGATCCCGACCCCCGCCCCCGCATTCTCCTTCGTCATCGACACACCAGGCGTTTTGTTCGCCGGATTCGATCTCGTAGTCTTCCTCGCGGTACTCCAGGCCGAAGGCGACGTTCAGCGGAGAGTAGAACAGACCGATATCGAACGGTCGGGAGAGGTCCAGGTTGAAAATCTTGTCCTGCTGCTGGTAGGCGCGCGAGAAAAATTCGGTTGGAATCCCCTCTCGGAGGCGGGCGAGTTGCGGGTTGACGCTGTTCCAGACCACATAGGTCGTTCGGTGTTGGCCGAACACGGCGCTCATGTCGTAGTTCCAGCCATCGAGTAACGGAGAGGCGCTGTGCAACGTCCCGCGCAGGCCGAAGGCGATCCCCCAGTCTTCCACGCCGCCGCGCATCCGCGGGATGAACCCACCGGGAAAGGTCTGGCCCATCCAGTGGCAGTCCGCGCCCAGCCCGCTCAGTGCTGCCTGGCCGTTTTCAAAATAATCGCGCCCGGTGATGTTTTTCGGACAGCCGCCGCTTCTGCCGTCCGGAGACAGGTCGGCGATGAGTAGAGGGTCGTCCATGGACCAGCCGCCACCCGGACCGCTCGGGTCTGTGAAGACCCCCGGACGCGCATACGGGCTACGCCAATACCATGAGTCATAAATCTCCCGTTCCGCCCAGTTGCCGAAGGCGTAGGCATGGTGATGGTCGCCGAGGTCGAGACCGAAGTTACCGAAGAATTTATAGTCGTACGGTACGTCCGGCGCGCCCCAGACCTGCACTGCGGATCTGCGGACATGCTCGTTGCCGCTGGCGATCGCCGCCAGCGCGTCGGTGCGCTGCACGCTACGGTCGGTCGAGTCGGCGTTGGTGAACTCGAAGCTGAGGTTGGCAAAGCCGGCGTCGGTCAGCGGCAGGCCGATGTTGGCCGCCGTGCTCACTTGGTCGCCGTCGCCCTGATAATACTGGCCCCAGCGGGCTTCGACCGTACCGCCCTCGGGCGCGTCGCGCAGCACAAAATTCAGCACACCGGCTACCGCGTCGGAACCGTACTGCGCACCCGCGCCATCGCGCAGCACTTCGACGCGTTTGAGGGCAATGGACGGGATCGAGCGAATGTCGGCGCCGTGCGCCCCTTGTGCCTGCCCAAAGGTGAAGATGCTGATCGCGGACGAGCGGTGTCGGCGTTTGCCGTTGACCAGCACCAGGGTCGAGTCCGGCGGCAGGCCGCGCATCTTGGCCGGGCGGACCAGGGCGTTGGCGTCGCCGATGGCGTGCTGGGTGACATTATAGGACGGAATGGTGGCGGCCAGCAGGTTGTTCAGGTCGCGGACGCCGTAATTCTTGAAGTTGTCGCCGTCAATGACATCGACCGGTACGGGCGAATCCGCTGCGGAACGGCCCAGCGCCCGGGAGCCGACCACTCGGAGTGTTTCAAGTCCGAGGATGGGTTCTGCTTGCTCTCCTTCCTGCTCGACCTCTGGCGCGTCAGCCTGTTCTGCGTCTTGTGCCGTGGCCAGCGGCGCACTCATCAAGACCACGAAGAACACCACGAATCCGTATTGCCATCGCCCCAATTTCTTCATACCGGCTCCTCCTCTCATGTTGGGTCTCACGATTGACATAAACCGTACGGTTCGCGCCTTCTCGTAAGAACCGACAACCATGCCGCTCAAGATGGCGAACCAGGTCGCGGCGTTTCATTTGCTTGTGATAGACAATGGCTCACAGATAATCTCACGTCCTCGGGTAGTCTCTATCCGCAAGAGTGCGATTTGTCTCTCCTGTTTTGGTATATACATTCAGAATGCATAGCTCAACAACGCTTGCCTAGGAGCTGTTTCACCTCTTGGACCATCCATTCCACACGATCCTTCCCCCAGAATCGTTTCCCATTAACCACCCATGTTGGCACTCCTGGCACTTGGTCTCGGTCAAATGCGTTCAGTGCCTCTCGGACTGATCGTTCCACCTCCTCGTTGAGGGCTCGTTGTAAGAGATAATCTGCATCAAGGCCAACTGACCGGGCAGCGTGGCGAATGACACTCTCGTCGTTTACATCCTGTCCTTGAATCCATGCTGCCCGGAATAAGGCTCGATCGAAATCCTCCTCTCGGCCCGTATCAACCGCTGCGTAGTAGGCTCGGGCCGGCAATTCTTCACGCCCGAACGTCGACTGACGCCACCGCGTTGCCCGCTCTTCAAATACACCAGGAGCCAGGAAGTGAAGCTTGATCCCATAACGCTTTGCCCAACGTGCACAATCTTCACGATGGTACGCGCTCTTCCGGGGCGGTTCTTGACTGCCGATCAGGTCCGCCATTCTCAACCCACGGTCATGAGGGATAAAAATAGGTCTGCGTTCAATTCGGACAGGCAGACCGGCCAGTTCCCGGTCTGCCAGCACCACCCCCAGATACGAATTGGGCGAATGATAAATTGTATAGTTGGTAACAGTCAGCATTGCGACTTTTTGAGTTTCAATGGGACACAGCGCCAGCGATGTTGCTCAACCGGCTATTATTTCACCATCTTTTTCTGCGACAGCCACTCTTCTGCGGTCAGTGCCCACCGCTCGTGATCGCGCCAACGTCCTGCTACTTTTAAGTAACGGGGTGAGAACCCTTCTTTCCGAAACCCGAGCCGTTGTACCAGATGAAGGGAAGCATCATTATCCGGCTGGATGTTGGCCTCTAGCCGATGGAGCCGTAGGCTACGGAAGGCGTGGGAGATCACCGCGCGCAGCCCCGCTGCCATATAGCCCTGCCCGTTGTGCGGGACAAATGCATAATAGCCCAAATACCCTGAACAGAACGTTCCCCGGACAATTTCGTTAATGTTGATGACGCCCGCAAGTTCATTTGTCTCGGTCCGCACCCAGTGGCCCACGTGGGCAGACTGTTTGAGCCGCTTGAGGTAGGCTTCAAACGCTTCGACCGTTCGCGGAGGGGTCGCCCAATGACCGTGCAGCTTCGGGCTTCTAGCCACTGCGGCCAAAAACTCGTCCCGGCGCCGTCGCGATGGTCTCTCAAGGATATCTCGCACTGCGCGGATCTCCCGTCTATGCGTTACTCTGAATGGTTCCTTGCTCGCAGCAAGCGAAACCGTGTAAGACACAAACATACTGGAGATAACAGATCAAAAGGAGGAGCACGATGGCAGGCGTATTAACGGGAAAGATTGCGTTGATTACCGGAGCTGGTTCAGGGATCGGGCGCGCCTCAGCCCTCGCCTTTGCGCGAGAGGGCGCGACCGTGGTGGTCAGCGATATTATTGCTGACGGAGGCGAGGAGACTGTCCAACTCGTTAAGGCGGCGGGAGGAGAAGCCCGCTTTCTTCAAGTCGATGTCTCCCAAGCCGCCGAGGTTGAGGGGCTCATTACCCAGGTCGTCGAAACGTACGGACGCCTTGACTGCGCCTATAACAACGCGGGGATCGAAGGGGAAAACGTGTTGACCGCGGAAACCAGCGAAGAGGGCTGGGACCGCACCATGGCGATTAACCTCAAGGGCGTCTGGCTGTGTATGAAATATGAGATTCTCCAAATGCTCAAACAGGGCGGCGGTTCTATTGTGAACACCTCCTCGGCTTATGGCTTAGTGGGTGGCTACCGCCTGCCGGCCTATATCGCCAGCAAGCATGGCGTGGTCGGGATTACGCGCTCGGCGGCGTTGGAATACGCACAGAGCGGTATCCGCGTAAACTGCGTCTGTCCGGGCGCGATTGAGACGCCCATGGTCAGTCGGCTGACGGAGGGTCAGCCTGAGATGGCCGACAAGATCGCAGAGATGGAGCCGGTCGGCCGGATGGGCCAGCCGGGAGAAATCGCAGAAGCCGTGGTTTGGCTCAGCTCCGACGCGGCCTCATTTGTGACCGGCCATACCATGTCAGCGGATGGTGGCTGGCTGGCACAATAGCCCGCGTTGGTCTCAGGAAAAGACGGGGGCCGTAGACGCTATGAAGGGGCGAGTTAGCAGAGCGTAACTCGCCCCTCCTCTATACTTTGTCAGATAGTATTCTTAACAGAGAAGTGAAACTGAATATGCCATTCGTTCCTAGTCTGTATCTCCCGCCTTTGGGGTAGCTCGCTCGCAGCAGCCTTGATGCACGATTCCCAGAACTGAACGGCAGCAGAGTTCCGAGTGTGGACCTGCAACTCCCACTGCCCAGGAAACCGTTTCAAGATCGCGCAGACCGCACGCCGCCCAATGCCGCGGCGTCGACTCTCGGGCTTGATGTAGAACTCCGCGAGTTGATAGACGGCGGATTTTGTAGAGGTCGGATCTCGGATGAGGGCAAACCCCACGGAACGGCCTCCGTACTGAATGATGAATGCGTGCCGACCAAGCTCGGACCAATAGGCGTCGAGGTACGGGTAGGGGGCCGAGGTAGTCGTACCGCTGGGAACATCTTGATAGCTGCCGAGTTCGAGCAGATATTCGTCAAGGAGCGACTTTATCAGGTCTGCATCAGAACTGCCCGCTACCACCAGTTCAGTCTGCATCTCATTAGACGGCACTATTCCCCTATTCGCTGTTTCACGCCACCCACATTCGCTTTCGCAAGAGTCAGCACTGGGCGGAAACCAAGCTGATGCCATGTCTCTTCGGCCTCTCCATTGCCTACCACGTAGTCAAGCACGAGGACTTCGATATCGAACCGCTCAAAGAACGCCAGTAACTCCTTCATTAAAGCACGACAGATACCCTGGCGACGCCATGAGGGCTCAACCCACACATCATCGATGCGTCCCGCCTGTGGGGGGATGAGGTCCTCGCGCCGCGCAACCCGCCCCATAGCCATACCAATGAGGTCTTCTGTGTCCTGCGCTTGCGCAACTACTATGTGGGCGTGGGTATCCGCTATAGCCTCTCTATATCTTACGGGGAAGGCAGCGATGCCTTGTTCGCTCAACGGCAACAGCTCAGGATTTGCGCGAGTCATATGCTCCTGCAGACTGAAGCGCATGGTCGCAAGGACCTCAACGTCCTCAGCCGTCGCCGTGCGTATGTGATGTTCTTTATGGCTGGTTACGTTCGCTCGGCAACCCATATGAGCTCGCTTCCCTCTGTTATCGTCTCCGACTTGTCAAAATCTCCATACACCTTCCACTTCTTGAAGCCGGCAAGTCGGAGAAGGAGCTGGAATTCTTCTTTATAAATCCAACGTAGCCTCATGGGCACGTCATGAGTGCAGTCTCCCTCTGAAAATCGCCAGAGTATGCGTTGCTCCTGGCGTACGACATCATTTTCCTGTTTACAGAAAAGCTGAATCGCTTCACCTGTCTCTGGATTCGTAAACTTTTTAATAAACTCAAACTGCTCGGCTGGGCCTGCGCTGGCAAGAAGATGCTGTAAGCTTGGGTTAAAGAAGTTCAGGAGAAATTTTCCTCCCTCTCGAAGATGGGCATAAATGTTTCGTAGGCACCGTATCTGCTCATCTTGAGACAGCAGGTGTAAGAAAGAGCGTGCTGGAATATAAATCCCGCCAAACTTCAGACCATAACTGAAATCAACCATATCCTGCTGTGAGACTCTCGCTCGCCCCTCTTGCTGTCCCAATGCGGCAGCCTTACTGAAGAGGGAGTCCAACATTTCCTGCGATATGTCGAACCCATAAATATCAAAGCCCTCCTGGAGCAGCTCAAGGAAGATCATCCCATTTCCGCACGCCACCTCAAGAACCGGGCCTGCGCACTGCCTCAGCTCAGCGCGATAGAATGCGAGTTCCTTCTGGTGGCGACCTTGATTAAACTGGTCGTATATCAGTGCCCACTGTTTGCTGCGGTAATTCTCATTCATTTCACCCAAACCGCACCACGGTCTCCGGGCTGTGCGCGACAACAGAGACAATCTGCCAGCGGTCGTCGGTCTTGCGCAGGGTGTAGGTTGCTCCCAATCGTTCCAACTCTTCCCCGGTTTTGGTGTAGCGGACGGCGAGGCCACTAAGAAGCGCGATACGATTCGTCATCTCCTTGATCTGAATGTTCGTGACTTCGCTGCGCCCATAATTCCTGCCTTTGAGGTCCTGGATAATCTGCGCGAAGAGCTTTTCAATCTCCGCCTCGCTTGAAAGCAGGGTTACGCCTTGGTCTGCAATAAACAGACAAGGCGCGCGGTAGAACGGCACCATCGCCTTGGCCTCTCCCGAGTGAAATGTATCCAGATAGCTCGCGTAGAATTGTTGAATGTCCTCGTGTTGGTTTGTCATTGTCATAGGACTCCTTTCTGCGTGTAATGTTGCACCCTTTACCACCCGAACCGAGCCGGATACAAGCCAGAGCAGGATGAAGCCGCCGCCGTTTGCCTACCACGCGCCGACGCACCTCGACGAAGCGCTCGCCCTTCTGGAGTGCTATGGAGACGACGCAAAAGTATTGGCCGGCGGGCAGAGTCTGATGCCTTTGCTGAATTTCCGTCTGAGCTATCCATCCGCCCTCATCGATATCAACCGCGTGGCGGAGTTATCGTATCTGCGGCAAGAGAACGGACAGGTCCGCATTGGCGCATTGACCCGCCAGAGAACGATTGAGTTTTCGGAGTTGGTGCGCCACCAGCTTCCGCTGCTGTATGAGGCAACCACATTGGTTGGTCACCTACCCATCCGTACCCGCGGCACCATCGGCGGCAGCCTGGCCCATGCCGACCCCGCGGCAGAGTACCCCACTGTCGCGTTGATTTTAGACGCTGAACTGCTTCTTCAGGGACCGAGTGGACAACGAAGTATCTCTGCTGAAGAGTTTTTCGTAAGCTATCTGACAACCGACCTCGCCCCGAACGAGATCGTCACCGAAATCCGCTTTTCACCTGCCTCGCCGACAAGCGGCTGGGCATTTGAAGAGGTTGCCCGGCGGCACGGAGATTTTGCCCTTGTGGGCGTTGCCGGTGTGATTGAGACGGAGGGCGAGCAGTGCCGGACCGCGCGTCTGGCTGCCGCTGGAGTCGGGCCAACCCCAATCCGCCTGCGTGCGGCAGAGGACACTCTGGTGCAGCAGGGTGTCACTGAACAGGGCATTCAGCGTGCGGCAGCCAAAGCCGCTGAGCTTGTTGAACCCGATAGCGATATCCATGCGTCAGCCGATTTTCGGCGACATTTAACCCAGGTGCTGACGCGGCGGGCGATTCAGCGGGCATTTGAGCGCGGCCAGGAGCAAAGGGCATGAGCGAGCCGAACGAGTACAGCCGGACGAGACCGATCACGCTCCGCGTCAACGGTACGGAGCACCGGGGGCAGGTGGAGCCGCGCAAACTGCTGGTTGATTTTCTGCGTGAAGACCTGGGCCTGACCGGCTCTCATGTCGGCTGTGAACACGGTATCTGCGGTGCGTGTACGATTCTCATCAATGGCGAAGCCGCCCGCTCATGTCTGATGCTGGCAGTTCAGGCCAATAGAGCGGAGCTTATGACCGTTGAGGGATTAGCCCCTCAAGCGGGCGAGCCGCCCGCGCTCCCAGGAAAGACTGGCCAACTCCATCCCCTGCAAGCAGCCTTTTGGGAACACCACGGCCTCCAGTGCGGGTTCTGTACGCCGGGGATGCTCATGACTGCGTATGATTTGCTCCAGACAAACGCGACGCCGAGCGAGGCAGAAATCCGCGCGGGCTTATCCGCGGTGCTGTGTCGCTGTACAGGCTATCAGGGGATTGTTGAGGCTGTTCAGGCCGCGGCAGAGACGCTTAAGTCACGCGGAGAGGGGCAATGAGGATGGAGAGGGAGCGGGACAGGAAACCCACCCCGGCGCTACGCGCCACCCCTCCGAGGAGGGGATATGTTGGGCTGAGGGAGTAGCGTGGAAGAGTTGACGCCCAAATTCATTGGCGCACGGGTGAAGCGACGCGAAGACCGCCGTCTGCTGACCGGCCAGGGCGCGTATGTGGATGATCATCACCCGCCGGGTCTGCTCCATGCCGCCTTTCTGCGCAGTCCGTATGCGCACGCACGGATTACCCAGCTCGATACCTCAGCAGCCCAGACGCGTGAGGGCGTTGTCACCGTCCTCACCAGCAAAGACCTTGTTCCGCTGGTCAAACCGGTTCGCGCCGCCTCAAAAATGCGGGAGTACAAGGAGACCAGCTTCCCACCCTTGGCCGTTGACAAGGTGCGGTATGTCGGCGAAGCGCTCGCCGTGGTCATTGCGGAAAATCGCTATCTCGCCGAAGACGCCATTGAGTGGATTCGCGTTGAATACGACCCGCTGCCGACCGTGGCCAACGCACCGGACGCAGCCCAGCCGGATGCACCCCTGCTGCATGACGAAGCCAGGACTAATGTCCTCTTGTCGCGCGAGTTTGCCCGAGGCGACGTGGATGCGGCACTCGCCGGTGCAGCCGTGCGGGTACGTGATCGGTTCCGGTTTCGGCGACACGCCACCGTGTGTATGGAAAATCGTGGCTGTCTGGCTGACTATCACACCGGCACGGGGGAGCTGACGCTCCGCTCCGCCACCCAATGTCCGGGTTTGCTCCGGGATGCCTTGGCCGACTTGTTGGACATGCCCGAGCATTGTATTCGTGTGGTCGCCGCTGATGTAGGGGGCGGATTCGGGGCCAAGTCTTCACTCTATCCCGAAGAGATTGTTCTGTGTGTGGTCGCCCGACTGCTGAAGCGGCCGGTGAAATGGATCAGCGACCGACAGGAAGACCTCAAGACATCGACGCAGGCCTGGGATGAAATCGTGGATGCTGAACTGGGCCTTCAGGCTGACGGCACCATTATCGGTCTCAGAGCAGACGTGACAACGGATATTGGCGCGTACTCCATTTATCCCTGGACGGCCACGGTTGAGCCGATCCAAACCATCAGCTTTCTGTCCGGCCCATACCGGATGCCACACTACCGGGGACACAATAGCGGGGTGGCCACGTGTAAGGCACCGATGGGACCGTACCGTGGGGTGGGCCGTCCGATTACGACCTTTGTGCTGGAAAGTTTGATGGACCGGGCCGCGCGCCGGCTGGCCCTGGACCCGGCCGAACTGCGGCTCAAGAACTATATCCAGGCCGACGAATTTCCGTACAAAACGCCGTCCGGCCTTGTGTGGGATCAAGCCAGCCTGACCGAGTGCATGCAAAAGGCGCGGGACGTACTGGATTCTGACGCGACCGCACAGTGGCGCGTGCGGGCACGCGCCGCGGGGCGATGGGTCGGCGTTGGCTTTGCCACCTATATCGAACTGACCGGGGTGGGGTCAGCTATTCCCGTCTCACCGGGCATGCCGGTCGCGACCGGAACCGAGGCCGCCTTCCTGCGTGTCGATCCGGCCGGGACCGTCATCGCCACCTTCAGCGTCGCCCCTCAGGGGCAGGGCCATGAGACTGCGCTGGCCCAGGTGGTGGCGGACGCGCTGGGCGTTTCCTTTGACAGCGTTCGGGTGATCTGCGGCGACACCGCACTCGCGCCCCAAGGAACGGGAACCTATGCCAGCCGGAGCGCCGTGTTAGCCGGTGGCGCGGCCATACGGGCGGGTCAGGCGCTCAAGGAAAAGGCGCTGAAGATTGCCGGTCACATGATGGAGAGCAATCCAGCCGATCTGGATATCCGGGAAGACCAGGTTTTCCTGCGTGACAAGCCGGAGCGCCGTCTGCCTTTTCGTGATGTCGCGAAGACGGCCTATGCGGGTCTGCGACGGCTGCCCAAAGACATGGAACCGGGGCTGGAGGTCACCCGCTTCTACGATCCGTTCTTTGGGACGGCTTCAAGCGCCACTCACGCTGCGGTCGTGGAGGTCGATACCGAGACGTACGCGGTCACAATCAAGCGCTATATTGTGGTTGAAGATTGCGGACGTATCATTAACCCGCTGATCGTTGATGGCCAGGTCCGCGGCGGCGTGGCCCAGGGCATTGGGGCCGCTCTGTATGAAGAAGTGGTGTACGACGACGAAGGTCAACTGCTGACCGGCTCGCTGATGGACTACCTCGTCCCAACCGCCTCCGAACTCCTGCCCATAGAAGTCCATCACATTGAAACGCCCTCCCCGACTACACTAGGCGGATTTCGCGGCATGGGAGAAGGCGGCACCATCGGTGCGCCGGCCGCGATTGCCAACGCGGTCTCCGACGCGCTAGCTCATCTGGGTATAGAGATCAACGAGATTCCGGTGACCCCGGAGAAATTGTTCCGGTTGGTGCGGGCGGCGCAGGAGACACCTTGAAACTCCGCCCTCTACGATTGCTCACGTACGTTCGTGTAATTCCTCTCGGACAACCTGCCTGACGGCGTCGAGCACGGATTTCTGTTTGATATGGTCTACGAGCGCCTCATTAATGAGGGTTTGGTAGTTCCCTCCCCCGGCGGCATTGACGATACCCCTGAAATAATTGAGGACCGCATTGTCTAAGCGAATGGTAATCTTTGTTTTACCCGCCTGGCTTGCTCTAAGCTTTTGTGCCGTCTGAGGGTGCGCTTCTGACAAAGGCTGCATTGCCCGGAGTTGAGCATCGGTCAGCGGAGGAATTTCAATATCTTTATCCTTCGTACTTCGCATATTTGAAGGGTATGGCTATTTGTCCATACATTCAAGAGGGTGAAGGAAAGCCTCACATCCGTAGATACGAAGCGCCATTCACATCGACAATCGTCCCGGTTGCAAAATTTGCTTCGCCTGAGGCGAGGAAGGCGACGATGGCAGCCACCTCCTCCGGCTTGCCCACTCGGCCGAGTGGGCTCTGTTGGCGGATGGCTTCACCGCGGGGACTGGCAAGAATAGATGCGGACATATCGGTTTCCACAAAGCCCGGCGCGACAACATACACAAAGATGTTATGCGGGGCGAAGGCCTGGGCCAGCGATTGGCTCATAGCGTTGAGGGCGGCCTTACTCGCCGCGTAGGCCGGTGCTTTGGGCGTTCCCCGAAAAGCGCCCCGTGAGGAGATGTTCACCATCTGCCCTCCGCCGTGTTCCGCCATATGCCGGGCGGCCCAGAACATCACATTGGCCGGGCCGACCAAGTTGGTGTCTAGCGAGCGCTGCCACACGTCGTTCCATACCTCGTAGTCAACCCGAAGCGGCGGCTGCCACTCATTGATGGCGGCGTTGTTCACAACAATCTGGAGTCCGCCCATTTGGCTGAGCACAGCGGTCATCAGCGTTTCCACGTCCTGTGCGTCGGCAAGGTCGGCCTGAAAGATCTGATGAGCGCCTTCAGGTAAGGCCGCCAGGGTGTGCTCGGCGGCTTCCTGGTTTTGATTGTAGTGAATGGCTATACGCGCCCCTTCTTGTGCCAGTTTGAGTGCAACGGCTCGACCGATGCCCCGCGACGCGCCGGTCACGAGTGCCACTTGCTCCGATACCGCCATACGCCTCTCTCCTTCTGTGCTATGCGGCTTGTGCCTCACGCTCAGCCACAAGCGCCCGGATTCTCGGGATGAGCTCTTGGCCAAATTCCGTTACATCATTAAACGGATCAAATCCACGGATGAGCACACCGCGCATGCCCAAGTCGTAATAGGCGGCGATGGATTCTGCGACTTGCTCAGGAGTCCCGACCAAGGCCGTGGTATTACCGCTTGCTCCGGAGATCTTCACGAGGCCCATCCACAGACGTTCATCATAGACCTCTCGCTCGTCAGCCAACTGGGTCAGGCGACGGCTAAACTCGGCCTCGACCTTGAGAGGTAATCGAGGGCTAGACTCTTCTAAACGAGCCAGGATTCCACGTGCTTTGTCCCACGCTGCTCCCTCAGTCGGCGCGATAATCGGTCGGAGGGACACATTAAAACGGGGCTGGCGGTTATACCGTGCCGCTTCTGCGGAGATACGGTCCATCATGGCTTTCAGCGAGGCGCGTGGCTCGCCAAAGAGGGCATACACATCAGCATGCTTGGCTCCAACCTGAATCGCAGCATCAGAGGCTCCACCAAAATAGATGGGCACATGGGGCTGCTGGGTGGAGCGGACTTCAGAGAAAGCTTTCCTGACTGAGTAATAGTGTCCCTCAAAGTTGAATGGCCTGTCAGACGTCCACATCCGGCGCAGGATCTCCAGATATTCTTCTGTCCGTACATAGCGCTCATCATGACTGAGCCAGTCACCGTCACGTTGTTGTTCAGCATCGGCTGTACCCGAAATGATGTGTAACCACAGCCGTCCACCGGTCAGCGTATCGCACGTGGCAGCCGTCCGCGCAGCGAGGGTCGGCATGACAAAGCCAGGACGGTGGGCGACTAGGAAGTTGAGCTGTTCGGTGTAGGCGGCAGCGTATTGTGCAACCTGAAAGCCTTCGGCAGAGGAAGACGTGTAGCCGACTAATACGGAGTCAAAACCGGCGTGCTCATGCGCCTGGGCAAAACGGGTTAGGTATTCTCGATCAATACCACCCCCGATGACGTGCACCGTGGCTCCACTACCCGGTGGGGACACGCCGATCATACCAAGAATATTCATGGGCATACGGCACCCCTTACTCTCTTTCCCGGCGTTCCTGACGAATCAAATAGGCACACCGGAGACAGACCAATGGCGCTTTGGACGACCGACTCTCCACGCGGGTCTTCATAGACTACAAACCCACGCTCCAGCAATTTATTTAATTGTTTCAACTCCACAAAGGAAGAGTGCAATTCGTCCATGCTTTCTCTGCTAGTCCTCTTCCGGGTACTGGAGGGCGCTCAGGTCACCAGCTACCACTGGCGCTGTCCTATTGTGTTAATCTCGCTCAGTAACCCAACGAACCATAGCCCGAAATTTTTCCGCTCCGTCCTTGAGTGTGACTGCAACATCGGTGAGGTCGTCGTAGTAGGTTGTCTCAGAGTTTTCTTCTAATGCCAGTCCAGCCCGGTAGCTGTCGAGCGCCCCGTGTTCGAGTAGGTTCTTATAACGTTTCACCATTACCGGGTGGTTCTGCGACATGAGCCGTGCAATGTTCAGACTCTCACGATCAAGTTCTTCGTTGGTTGCGAATACACGTTGTACCAGCCCCCAGTTGAAGGCGAGTTGGGCGTCGATCGGATACGCTGCCATTGTTGCCAGCTTAGCGTTGTTCATACCGCACACCTGGGCAAGCCGCTGTGAAATGCGCCGTCCAGGGTGTACGCCGTATTTGGCGTGATTGTCCATAAAAACCGCTCGCTCTGAAGCAAGAAGCACATCGCAACACAGCGCGATTTCAAAACCACCCGTCACCGCTGGACCATTGACCGCACCAATGATCGGAAAGGGACACTCCCACATTGCCCGAAACGGGTCGCCGGCAGGCGTGATGCCGCCTTCCAGATATTCGTCGAGCTTTCCGATATCGAGCCCAACGGTGAATGCGCGGCCCTCGGCGCGTAATATTACGGCTCGGACTCTGTCGCTATTCGGGTCAGGATTGCGCAGGGCAGTAATGCCGTCGAAGGCTTCTGCGATAGCGCGCATAAAGCCACCGCTGAGGACGTTGAACTCCTTCGGATTATTCATTGTGACGACAAAGAGTCCCTCGCCTCCATTCACTTCGTCGACGAGGACGCTCTCGTTGTCGCCGTAGCTGGCAATGCGTGTTCGATCGGTCATTTCATCACCTCCTACCTTCTGTAGATAATCGGCCCAAAGTTTTACTCCCAGCGTGAAAATCTGAGTTGTAGAGGGAATTGGAGAGACGGAAAAGCCCATGATATCGGACACCGATGACGGAGGCATGGGCTGTTTATGGGTTAGACACATCCGAGGAGGCAGGCTATTTCATTGGGGGTTAGGGATTCGGGGTTGGGGATTTGGGTCTCCGCTCATGCCCTTGCTAAGTCTGTTCTGCAACCAGTAAGCATGGAGAGGTGAACGGAGTGCCTGGATTCCTCATCATTAGCCTGATTCTCCTCCCGTTACTTGGCTCACTCGTGTCCTGGCCAGAGCGGTGGCGCCAGCGTCTGGCACCGGCCTATGCCCTGATCCCGATTTTTCAACTGCTGATCGTCATCTCGCTCTGGGCAACGGTCCAGGCAGGAGAGCGGATTCAATGCTCCTGGCCGTGGGCTCCGAGCCTGGGGCTGTATGTGAGTTTCAGCCTGGACGGCCTGAGCTGGCTCTTCACCGGTCTGATCTCAGGCGTGGGCGTATTTGTCTTCATTTATGCCGCGTTCTACATGGCTGACGATCCCACGCTGTCCCGCCTGTACCGTTTCCTGCTCTTGTTCAACGCCGCCATGATGGGCGTCGTGCTGGCCGATAACCTGATCTTATTGCTGGTATTCTGGGAGTTGACGAGTGTCTCGTCGTTTCTGCTCATCGGGTTCCGCTCACATCGGGCTGCTGCCTGTGAAGGAGCGATCAAGGCGTTCGGTCTGACGGCGATTGGCGGTCTGGTCATGCTGTTCGGCATTTTGGCTGTGTATGCCGAGCACGGGACATTCGAGCTGTCGGTCCTGCTTGCAAATTCCTCCTCCATATCCACGGCAGCAGGGCTGTGCTTCCTGGTTGGTGCTTTCGCCAAATCGGCCCAGTTTCCGTTCCACATCTGGTTGCCGTCGGCCATGGAGGCACCGACCCCGGTGAGCGCCTATCTGCATGCCGCTACCATGGTCAAAGCCGGTCTCTATCTGATCGCTCGGCTGACGCCGTTATTTGCGGACGATCCGATCTGGTCCGCCACGGTGACCAGCGTGGGGACAGTCACCTTGGTGTGGGGCGGGGTGTTGGCCTGCAAGCAGGTCGATCTCAAAGCCCTGCTGGCCAACTCAACCGTGAGCCAATTGGGGTTGATCGTCCTCCTCCTCGGTCTGCAAACCGAAATCGCCCTCTTTGCGGCGGTCCTGCATATTCTCAACCACGCGGCGTTTAAGGGCGCGCTGTTTCTGACGGCTGGGACGGTCGAGCACGAAGCAGGGACACGCGACCTGCGTCACCTCGGCGGCCTGCGTCCCCTCATGCCGACCTTAACGCTGGCGGCGACGTTGGCTTCACTGTCCATGGCCGGCCTGCCGCCCTTGGGTGGCTTCCTGAGTAAGGAATTATTCTATGAGGGCGTCCTCGAAGCGGATCTGCTCCTCACAACATTGGCCGTTACCGCCAGTTGTCTGACTTTTTTATACTCTTTCATTTTCTTTCACGGAACGTTTTTCGCCCCGGCCTCCCATCCGCCCGAGCAACCGCATTCCCCCTCTCATGCTGAGCATCACTCTACACTTGGTCTGATTGCGCCAATCGTCGTTTTGAGCGCTTTGGCCGTGCTATTCGGGCTCGTTCCCAGTCTGGCGGAAGCCCTGGTGACGCCGGCTTTTCGCGTTATTCACGGGGCTCCACCTCAGCTTCATCTTGCCTTGTGGCACGGTCTGACTCCGGCTCTGGGGTTGAGTGTGCTGACGATTATCCTGGGTGGCGGCGCCTTTTTGCTGCGACAACGTTTTCTTCAGGCCGCACGTGAATACCAGGCCGCGTATTCGTTCAACCGGGTGTACACCGACGGCCTGACCGGCTTCACCCACCTCTTCCACTGGACGCGAGCGCTCTACATGACCGGCTCGGTGACCGACTATATCCGCTATCTCCTGGTCGCCCTCATCGTGGGGCTCAGTATTCCCTTGTGGAATTTCTTTGAGGAGATGGCTCTCCGGGTGGATATCGTCCGCCCGGAATACCATGAGCTTGGCTTGGCCGGGCTTATGGCGGTCGCCGGTATCATGTGCTGCCGGACTCGCTCGCGGATTGTTCTCGTGCTGTCACTCGGTCTGGTCGGCTCGCTCATGTCGATCTTTTTTGTACTTTTCAGTGCGCCGGACCTGGCCTTAACGCAGATCTTGGTCGAAGCGGTCAGCCTCGTCCTGTTTCTCCTGGTTCTGCGCTACTTCTCCATGATTAGGCCGCAGCCGTACGCCCCGCGCGCGCGCCTGCTCAATATCGGTATCAGTGTGGGCACGGGCCTTGTGGTGAGCCTGTTGCTTTTTGCCGCGAATGTCGGTCCCTCCATCCCCTCTGTTATTCCGTCCTACTATCTGGCGAACAGTCATCTGTTGGCCGGCGGGTACAACGTGGTCAACGTGATTCTGGTTGATTTTCGCGGCTTTGATACCATGGGAGAGATTACGGTGTTCAGCGTTGCCGTCCTTGGTGTCCTCGCCCTGGTCGAGCTGGGCGTCCGTGGGCAGCAGCCCTTGGGCACTATGTTTATGGTGTCCTTCCCCTCGCCGATTCTTCAGTCGTTTGCCCGGCTCACCCTCCATCTGATGCTGGTCTTTGCCCTTTATCTGTTGCTACGCGGCCATAATGCGCCGGGGGGCGGATTTATCGCCGGTGTGCTCACCGCGGTGGCGATGACGTTTCAGATGATGGCTTTTTACGCGGAATCCTTCTCGCGCGAGATGCCCTGGAAGCCGCTCCAGGTAGTTGCGGTCGGGCTCCTGCTGGCCGCCGGCACGGGTCTTGGCTCTGTATTTATTGGCTATCCGTTTCTGACCAGCGCGATCGGCCATTATACTTTTCCGCTGCTCGGTGATGTTGAACTGGCCACCGCTATGGGTTTTGACATCGGGGTGTACCTGGTCGTGGTTGGCACCTCGCTGGGCATTATTCGGGCCATTGCTGAGGATTAATCCGTGGAATTCGTAATTATCAGCGTGATCGGTGTCCTCTTTGGCTGCGGGACGTATTTGATCCTGCAGCGGCATTTATTACGGGTGGTCGTGGGCTTGTCCTTATACTCACACGCGGCCAATCTCGCGCTCATGATCTCGGGCGGTCTGAAGCGGGGCAATCCTCCTCTGCTCACGACCGAGGCACCGTACGTTGACCCACTCCCCCAGGCCCTCATCTTAACCGCGATTGTGATCAGTTTTGGTATGACGGCCTTTGCCACGGTCTTGGCCTTTCGGGTCAGACAGGTGTACGGATCGGATGCAGTGGACGAACTGGCAGGAGGAGAAGAGTGAGGGGGCTCGGGGGAAGCCTCCCCCGTGAAAACAGGAGGCTCGGGGGAAACTTCCCCCGTGAAAACACATGATACCGCCAGACCTGTTCGTCCTGTTTATTATTGGGCCGGTTGTCGCGGCAGCTCTTCTCGCTGCCTTTCATAAATGGGACATCTTTCAGCGCGGGGTGAGCCTCGCTGTCAGTCTGGGGCTGTGGGGGCTATCCGTCGTGGGCCTGCTCTCTCTGCTGCAAGAGGGCCAGCAGGGGATTGTCGTGCTGCGTATGGGTAACTGGGCCGCGCCCTACGGCATTATCCTGGTTGCCGACGTCCTGAGTATGACCATGGTCGTCCTGACCATGACGATTGGGGTGGCGGTGGTGATTTTCTCGCTACGCACAGTAGAACAGGAGCACCAGGAGCATTTTTATTATCCCCTCTTCTTTATCCTCATTATGGGTGTGAACGGCTCCTTTCTCACCGGAGATTTGTTCAACCTGTTCGTCTTTTTTGAAATTTTGCTGATCGCGTCGTTTGCGCTCCTGGCCCTTGGCTCACAACCCGGCCAACTGCGAGAGACGGTCAAATACGTGGTTATCAACCTGATCGCCTCGACCTTTTTTCTGATCAGCCTGTCCGTGCTGTACAGGACGATGGGCACGCTCAATATGGCGGACTTGGCCTATAAGATTCAGACAACGTCCGGGGAGCTGGACCCGACGCTGACTATCCTGGCTCTGATCTTTTTGTTTGTGTTCGGTACCAAGGCGGCCATCTTTCCGCTCTATTTTTGGCTGCCCGGCCCGTATTTCCAGCCCTCAGCGGGATTGAGCGCATTCTTTGGTGGGATTCTGACCAAGGTCGGCGTGTATGCCATTTTCCGGACCTTTACGCTGATCTTCCGCCATAACCCGGCCCTGACCCATGAACTGCTGCTGATTCTGGCTGCCCTGACCATGCTCCTGGGCGTTTTCGGGGCGCTGTCCCAGACGGACATGAAGCGGATTTTGTCCTACCACATCATCAGTCAGATCGGCTATCTCATTCTGGGTATCGGCCTGTTGACGCCGCAGGCATTGGCCGGTGCCCTCTTTTATATGGTGCCCTACGTCCTGGCGAAGTCCTCTCTCTTCCTGATTGCCGGCGTCGTGCAGGCAGCAACCGGTACGACCCACCTCAAAGCGGTGGGGGGTCTGCAATCCCACTCCATACCCCTGAGCGTTCTCTTTTT
The DNA here is from genome assembly GCA_965243855.1 of uncultured Binatia bacterium (SeqCode). Lineage (GTDB taxonomy): Bacteria > Desulfobacterota > Binatia > Bin18 > Bin18 > Bin18. Next base: position 3,941,556 of record CBDEWE010000003.1, read on the forward strand.
GCTGGCGGCCCTGAGCTTGGCCGGCATTCCCCCGCTGGCCGGGTTTTTCAGTAAATTTATCGTGTTGCAGGCAGGGGTGGAAATTGGTCGTTACGGCTATGTGGGGATTGGGCTCCTGGGCGGCCTCCTGACGTTGGCCTCCATGCTCAAAATCTGGAACGGAGTCTTCTGGGGCGAAGAGATGGGCGACCGCCGGCCCGTATCACTCTGGCCCCTCTTCCCCGGTATTGTCCTGCTCGTCTTTTTTATTGTTGGGATTGGGCTGTTTCCGGGTATACTGTACAGCGTAGCCCAGACCGCTGCGGCACAAGTCGCTGACCCGCGTGTGTATATTGCGGCCGTCCTGGGAGCGGACGTCTTTTGAGTGCGAGGTCTTCTTATGGTGACTCGTTTTTTCTTTAACGTCATCCTGGCCCTTGCCTGGTGCCTGCTGCACGACGAGATATCCTTGCGTCAGTTCGTGATTGGCTTTCTGGTCGGCCTCTTGGCCATGCTGTTCTTCCCCCGCTCCTTTCACCAAGAGCGCCGCTATTTCCGCAAGGCCGCGCTGAGCGTACGCCTCGCTCTCTTCTTTACGAAGGAACTCCTGATTGCCAATTGGACCGTGGTCAGACAGGTCCTGGCGTTGAAGCTCGCCATACGGCCCGGCATTGTCGCCTACCCGCTATCCTTGCAGAACGATGTCCTGATTACCCTGCTGGCGAATATGATTACCCTGACGCCGGGAACGCTGTCGGTCGAGGTGAGTCTAGATCGGCAGTTTTTATTTATTCACTTTCTCGATGTCGATGATGTGGAGGAAGAAATCCGCATCATCAAAGACGGCTTTGAACGCCATCTCCTGCTCATTGCCCAATGATTACGCCATTTGTTTCTGTCATCGTGCTGGTTGGTATCACGCTCTCGATCTTACTGAGTGCGTATCGTGCCCTGCGTGGTCCCACGATTCCAGACCGGGTTGTGGCCCTGGATAATATTGCGACCAATCTGGTGGCCGCTATTATCGTTGTTTCGATTCGGGCTCAGAGTGCGATATATATCGACGTGGCCCTGGTTCTCGCCATTCTCTCATTTTTAGGGACAGTCGCGGCAGCCAAGTATCTGCTGAGAGGAACGGTCATTGATGGAAGTCCCCTACATACTCGACGTCCTGGTTAGTGTCCTCTTGCTGCTCGGCCTGTTTTTTCTCCTGACCGGGACCTTTGGCCTGTTACGGCTGAAGGATGTCTACACGCGCATGCACGCAACGAGCAAGAGCACCACGTTTGGTGTGGCCGGGGTGGTCCTGGCCTCGCTGCTCTACCTGCGCTACCTGGGGCTCTCCTCGGGCCTGAAGGAGTCCCTTATTGTTCTCTTTCTCTTTCTGACCGCCCCGGTTGGGGCGCATATGATCGCCCGAGCCGCCTACCGTGCCGGCGTTTCGTTGTGGCAGGGCGGCGTGGTGGATGATTTCAAGAAATGGCTGGAGACAAACCGGTAGAGCCTCGCCGCCGCCTTTTTTTCACTTATTCAGTGGAGTCCGGGTATCACTTCTTTGGCGAAGAGTTCCATTGAGCGCTGGCTCTTGGCCGGGTCGAGACCGGGCAGGTGCATGCCCAGGACAAGATGCGTGGTACGCACTTCCTGGGTAAACCGCTCAATCTCCTGCCCGATTTCTTCCGGGGTACCGATCATGGGGCTGGCGAGCAAGCGCTCGGGATGCTCCCGCAACTCGGCTGGAGGCGGCAGTTGGCTGAACTGCTCAGCCCCAGGGAAGTCCTTGGCCTCGGCCAGCCAACGACCATACCAACTCAGCATATAGTGGAGATGATCCTGGGCTTCATCCCAGGCTTGATCGTGACTTGGGGCGGCATACGCCCAGCGCAACTGGGCGGCATGGTAATCCTTCGGGTCGCGCCCATGCCGGCGCAGCGCGGCATCGTACGCTTCCTGGGCTTCTGAGGTCCCACCACCGAGAAAGTGACAGCCCAGGCGTGCGGCCCGCTCAACCGCCTTGGGCGCGTTGGCACCGATCCACACGGGCGGGTGGGGGCTCTGGGCCGGTTTGGGCTGAAGGCGGATATCTTTCAACTGATAGTGTTTGCCCTCATAGGAGAATGGGTCTTGGGTCCAGATGCCTTGGATGACCTGAACCCCCTCCTCCATGCGCGAGCCACGCTCCTTGCGCGGAATGCCATAGCCGGCAAACTCGGCCTGGGCATACCCCTGTCCCAGCCCCAGGTCAAAGCGTCCGTTGGACAGGATATCCACGGTTGCGGCGTCTTCGGCAACCCGTACGGCATTATGCAGGGGCAAGAGGATCAGAAATGTTCCAATCCGCACCCGACTCGTCATCGCGGACAGCGTCCCGGCAATCGGCAGCAGCGAGGGCGAGTAGCCGTCTTCGGCAAAGTGATGTTCCGTCAGCCAGATCGTGTCATAGCCGAGTTCCTCGGCCACCTGGGCCTGGCGCAGTTGCTCGGCATAGAATTGGGGAAATGGCTTGCGCCATTGGGGGGGATTCCGAAAGGGAAAGAGTAAACCGATATCCATAAGGCCCTCCTTTTCCTCACCCTAACCGGCTTCGTTCAAGTCAATATTGTACAGCCGGGTGACATTCTCACAAACGACTTTTCTTTTTATCTCCCGGAGCTTCCGTGGTTCAATAACGTGCGAATCGGCGGAAATCATCATACCCTGTTCTGCCATTATGAGTCCTCCTTTCGATCACTGCCTCCCTCACGAATCCCATAAAATCGGGGGCAGAGTTTCTACCCAGCCCCCGTGCGGTCGAAATGGGGAAGCGTACGCTCACACCACGACCGAACACCCCCTCACTCTAGCCCTCTCCCACGAGGGGAGAGGGCATCTGTGTGTGCTACGAATAGCCTACAACTGATTACAGCGGATTAACTTGCCCGGCAGCGCTCCGGTGGCCTTGCCGTCCTCGAAGCTCACATCCCCGTTGACCATGATCCAGCGGTAGCCCTCCGCGCCTTGCACCCGACGCCAGTTGTTGGGCGGGACATCGTGGAGGATCTCCGTTGGCTTGACAGCCAGCTTTTCGAGATCGTAGACCAGAATATCCGCCGCCAGGCCTTCCCGCAGACAGCCACGATCCTTGAACCCCGCCGTCCAGGCCGGCAGATAGCTCAGATGATAGTGGGCCTGTTCCAGCGTAATGGTCTCGGTATCCCGCACCATCCAGGTCAGCAGATCCGTGACATACGCACCCAGGGTCTGGAACTTGGTGTGCGCCCCGCCATCGGAAAAACCGGCGACCGTACGATGGCTTAAGAGCTCCTTACAGTACTCGGGCTTCTGGTTCCGCATCGGGGTGAGCCATTCAGTCTTCCAGTTGTCGGCGGCTGAGATATCGAGGAGCACATCAACGACATGCTTGTTCTCTTCCCGGGCAATGTCTCCCACCAACCGATCCCGATACTTATTTCTCAGCTCCTCGTTGTTCACCCCTCTACACAAAAAGGTGGCGATGTCACCCAGGGCTCTGGGCTGCTTGGTCCGATCATACTCGGCCTTCATAGACGCCCGCAGGTCGGGGTTGGCGAGCTTTGTCTTCCGCTCCTCTTCGGTTCCTAACGTCGCTTCCCGCCACGCATCCACATTGTCAAAGAGGTTCCATTCGTCCGAGAACGAAAAACGAAAATCGAGACGCTTCGTCAAGCCGTGCGCCACCAACGGTACGCCCTTCTTATTGTACTCGTCCACCACGCTCAGCATGGTACGGAATACTTCCGGCTTCTCATCGGTCACGAGTACGGCGTTAAAGATGAGTGGATGGGTTGACAATTCGGCGAGCCGCCCACCGAAATTCATATCCCGCCGGTTGCCCTCCAGACCTTCATCAATGGCGCCAGAGTTCTGCGCAAACTGGATGGTACCGTGGTGATACTTACTCATGCCCTTGGCTAAGGCCAGATAGAATTCATCTGACATCATGTCCGAGACCATCAGCGTGCCGTCATAGTCCCGCTGGACCGAAGCTCCATAGCCGGTGAGGCGCTGGGCTGCCCAGCCGTTCGCACCGACTGCCATCGCTTCATCCATGATCTGGAGGATTTGATTCAGCTCGGTGTCGTTCGGCTGGCGGCTCTTGGCCTGGTCCCAGCCACCCATCACATAACTCACCAGTGGGGTGACCGGCACGAGCTGGATCATATTGATGCCTTTGGGCAGCCGATCGATGTGATCCATCCATTGCGGAAAGGTCTCCCAGGAGAAAGGCATCGTGGCCTTCATGGCATCAAACGGAATCGCTTCGTTGCGCTCCATCGAGTACATTGAGCGGTCCGCGTCCTTGTGGTGCACCGGCGCAAAGCCAAACCCGCAGTTCCCGTTGGTGACCGAGGTCACGCCGTGCCAGCTGCCTATGGTGCAATAGGGATCCCAGTGGATCGGGGCGTCATAGTGCGCATGCAGGTCAACTGCCCCTGGAGCGACGATCAGTCCCGAGGCGTCAAGGATTTTTGCTCCATCGTTGGTGTTAATCTTGCCGATTTTAGCAATCTTGCCATTGGCGATGCCGATATCAGACTTGAACGGCGGTATCAGCGTCCCATCAACAATCGTTCCGCCTTTAATGACGGTATCAAACTGTGGCATAACGCTCTCCTTGTTCTGAAGACTGTTATTCAGACTTCCATATTGTACAGCTTCGCCGCGGTGTCGTGCACAATCTTACGCCGGTCGGTTGCTGAGAGCTCATTAAACGTCTTATTGATAAAGTCCTGAGAACGCGGCCAGGTCGCGGCCGTATGCGGATAGTCCGACGACCACATGGCATTGTCCGGACCATAGATGTCAAGCGTCCGGATAAACAACGGCTCATTAATAAAGGTCGCATACACCTGCCGCCGAATATAGTCGCTCGGCTTGAGGCTCAACTTCGCCGTCGTTCCCATAGAGCCTAACCGCCCGTGGATGAGGTCCATACGCCACATAAAATACGACATCCACGCGACGTCGTTCTCGGCCGAAACGATCTTGAGTTTGGGGAAACGCTCCAGGACACCGCCCAGGACAAAGACCGCCAAGGACCGCTCGACCTCGTGGTACAGCGTGGTGGCCTGGAGGGCGAGGTTGCCGCTAAAGAAATCGACTCCGGTACCCTTGCGGCCCGTCAGGATGTGCAGCGAGAGCGGCATGTTGAGATCTGATGCCGCCGCCCAGAATGGATCATAGTCGCTATGACTGTACGGCCGGTCGTCCGGCGCCTCGGCCCAAATCATCGCTCCTCTGACGCCTCTTTTGGCGCAGCGCTCAAGCTCTTTTACCCCGGCATCAATGTCTTCCAAGGTAATCAGCCCGAGTGGCAGCAGCCGTTTCGGATCATGGCTGCAATACTCCGCTGACCAGTCATTATACGCGCGAAAACAGGCGACCCGCAGTTCTACATCGTCCAGCATGTAGAGCGGCATACCCATGGAGGTGTAGATCGCCTCGGCAACCACACCGTCACGGTCCTGGTCTTTCAGCCGGGCGGCTGGGTCCCATACACTGGCCGGGGCCTGATCCATGCCTTTTTTGTTATGTTCAGGCAGATCTTCTGACGGTACGCCCGCACCAAAAAACGCAGCCACTGGAAAGGGCGTAATATTCTCGCAGACAAAATACTCGCCCTCTTTCCCGTGGAGGTCTTTCACCGTGTGCGGAGCCTTCTCTCGAAACTTCTTATCGATCCGCTCCTTCCAGATGTTTGTGGGTTCTACGAAATGTGAATCCGCCGAAATAATACCGTATTCCGCCATAAAACACCCTCCTTGTTTGGGACGGTTATTGGACAAAGACTCCCCGAGAACCTGCTGGTGCTGCTACGATACGGCGTCTTGCTCGATTTTTGCAAGAGATTTTTAGGAGCGTGGGGACAAAAAAAGGGACAGTCCTCTCGAACTGTCCCTTTCTGCGCGTGAAGAGCATGGGGTGAAGCGCTAGATGAGCCCCGCTTCTCGCATCGTCGCGATGGCTTCTGCGTCATAGCCGAGTTCCGCCAAGACCTCTGCACTATGCTCGCCGAGCAGGGGCGCGGACCGCAGCGGGACATCCGAGGCCGACAGCTTGATGGGATTGCCGGCCATGGTGTATGTGCCGCGCGTGGGATGATCGAGTTCGAGCATCATGTCCCGTGCGCGCAAATGGGGATCGTTCATGACTTCGCCCGTGTCCTGACACGCCCCGCACGGCACCCCGGCCTCGGCCAAGATCCGCATGACTTCGTGTTTCGGTTTTTTCGATGTCCAGGCTTCGATAAAGGCGTTTACTTCAGCGGCGTGTTCAGCCCGGGCCTCGGGGGTATGATAGCGTGGGTCGTCAATCAGGTCTTCCCGTTGTATGGCGCACAACAAGGGGTCCCACATCTGCTGCTGGGCAATAATGAACACATAGTCGTTGGGACCGCCGGGATGGCAACGATACGTCGTGGCGGGGACAAACCCGAGTTGATTGCCCGTGCGTTCAACCGGTTTGCCATTGCGCTGGTGGTCGCGCAGGCTGACCCGAACCAGATTCACCACCGCGTCCTGCATGGACACTTCGACCTGTTGGCCGGCTCCGGTGGTGTGGCGCTGCATCAGGGCGGCCAGGATACCGATGACGCAGTGCATGCCGGTGCCCGAGTCTCCCACACATGACCAGGTGACGGTTGGCGGATTGTCGGGAAAACCGGTTACGCTCATCGAGCCGCCCATCGCCTGAGCCACAGGTTCAAAACTCTTGAACGAGCTATGCGGCCCATACGAGCCAAAGCCTTTGATGCTGGCATAGACCAGACGCGGATTGAGCTGTTTGAGGCGGTCATAGCCAAATCCGAGCCGTTCCATCGTGCCGGGTCCGAAGTTCTCCAGTACGACATCGGCGGTCGCCACCAGTTTTTGAAAGGCCTGCTTGCCTTCTGGATGTTTGAGGTCAAGCGCCAAGCTGCGCTTGTTGGCATTGAAAAAAAGGAAGAAGAGACTGTCCGTACCAGGCCGGTCATTCAGACTCACGCGGGCGATATCACCCCGGCCGGGCGGTTCGACCTTGATGACGTCAGCCCCGAGCCAGGCTAAAATCTGGCCACACGACGGGCCGGCCTGATTGTGGGTCAAGTCCAGCACCCGGATACCATCAAGCGCAGTGCTCATTGTCTCACGCTCCCTTCCATAGTGTCACTCGCCTTTCCCCCGGTCTGGAGACCCGCTTGGGACCGCGTCAAAAATACCAGGCCAGCGTCAGTGACAGATTGACCTCGTCGTTATCGACCCGCACCGGCACAAAGACCCCTTCGTCCTTCAGGTTGAAAGAGACCCAGTCTTCGGCCAGATACCCGGTATAGCGCACCTCGCCCCGGAGGCCGAGCCGCGAGCCGAACATTTTTTCCAGTCCCGCGCCACTCGTCCACGCGGTAAAATTCTCGTTATGGGTATTGGCGCCGCTCGTGAACTCGTCGGGTTGGCACCACTCGGACGTGAGACAGCCGTGAAAACGGACGCGGAAGCGCGTCGCCACCCGTCGCACACCGGCCAGGGCGTATATGCTCGAGTCGCCTATCATCGTCTGAAGAAACTGCGGGCTGGTTCCCAGTTTGAAGGTCAGCCCGTAGCTGAAATTCTTGGCAAAAGACCAGTCGTCGGGCCAGCTCTCGCCCATCTGGTTGCGGCCCTCGGACTCGCCGATGCCCTTGAGCCGCCCACGTGTGGACTCACCGTGGAAGGCGATATCAAATTCGCTGTCCAGGAAGAGCCGCCCTTGGTCAAGCAGCGGCCAGCGATACCCGGCCAGCAAGCCGAACCCATACCCGGTCGCGTCGGCGGAGTCGCGGTCGCGGTGCACCTTTCCGCTCTGGGAGGTCATATTGAGCGGGCTGGTATTGTCCACGGTCTTTCTGTACGAGGTGTCCAGCCATTCCGGGGTACCGGTGATACCCAGGTAGAAGCGCCCCGAGTCGGCGAGGGCCGTGCCAACAGTACCCGGGCTCGCTATGATGACACTCGCCAGCAGCACATATGAGAATTTTTTCCTCACTTTTGTCAGCACGCCCATACCTCTCTTCCTCTGCTCAACATGAGCAATTTCAGTCATTTGGAACGTACAATCACTTTTTATATTTTGGGCTTCTGCCGGATGTTCCATACAGGATGCATAGCAGTTTGACACCTTATTCCGCGCGGTGCAAATCAGGGGGAATGAGGCCAGCAAACGACTGCAAAACTACGCCGGGAACAACGGAAGCGGGAAAAACAGTCAGAGTTGGAGAAAGCAAAATCCGGTCGGGAGGATTGACACACGCTGAAATCATGAAAACAGTCGGCACCTTCGAGGCCAAAACCTACCACTTGGTTATACTTGACAACGTAGTCATATATGACAACATTCTGACGTGAACTACGACACACGGCCCGTTGGATGGATCAAGAGCGCACGACGAGCGTTCGAGAGATTTCCATCAGGTGTCCGCGACCGTGTGAACACCGCTCTGACCATTGCCGCTGAGGGCGGCAAGGCGGACTGCGCCAAGCCGCTAAAGGGGTTCGGCTCGGGCGTTCTGGAAATCGCGGTGCGCTACAGGACCGATGCCTATCGGGTGGTCTATGTCACTGAGGTCGCCGGTACGCTATGGGTGCTACACGCCTTCCAGAAAAAATCCCGAGTCGGAATCAAGACGCCAAAAGCAGAGGTTGACCTGATCCGGGCGCGGCTAGGGCGATTGAAAAAGGAGTTGTTGTCATGACCGAGAATGATTGTGAGCTTGTCCGAGGAAGCGGGAATGTGTTCCGCGACTTCAACGACCCGCATGCCGACCTGAAGCAGGCCAAGGCCATCCTTGCGGCCCGGATCATCGCCGTACTGGATGAGCGTTCCCTCAGCGTACGCAAAGCCGCTCGTCTGACTGGGTTTGCCGCAGCCGATTTCTCCAGGGTACGCAACGCAGACCTGGGCCGCTTCACCCTGGATCGGCTCATCAAGATGCTTGCCGCCCTGGACAGTAGCCTACGGGTAACGGTTCATGTCGATTCAGAACCGTCCGGCTCCGTGGGCACGCTACCACGCAGCGGCTGATCGTCCTCACGGGTCGAGGCGCAAAAACGGCCAAACGGTGGTAGTGCTGTGGGGCGATACGGAGCGCAGTCAGGTGTGAGATACTGAACGAACACGGACGTCCGCCAGGCTCCTAGACAAGGAGGAGACATAATGGCAGGTGCAACGACGAGAGAATTCGATGTCGCCGACCACCTCGGCAGTCCCGAGGAGATCGCCGCGTACTTGGACGCCGTTCTGGAAGAAGGAGATGACAAGCTCTTGCTGGTTGCGCTGCGCAACGTTGTTAAATCCAAGGGTTTTACCAAGGTCTCCCAAGGGGCTGGTTTACGACGCGAGACCTTGTACCAGTCCTTCTCGGAAGACGGTAATCCCCGGCTGTCCACATTGAGCGGTGTTCTCGGGCAGTTGGGCATGCGGCTCAGCGTGACACCACAGGCGAAACGCGCCTGAACTAAGGAAGTCCCGTAGGTTAGCGAAGCGTAAGCCGCCCTACGGGCCTCCTCCGTATAAGCGGGCGGATTCGAAGGCCAGAGGTGAAAGGTAATTACTCTGAAGAAGGCAGCTACGCCACTCGTGAGAAGGTCAATGTGGCTCGATAGCCTAAGCTGGCCATGATACGAAGCATCAGGTCAGTAGAGACATCGTGGGTATTGCGGTTGAGAATCGCCATCATACAGGATCGAGAAGTCCGAGCCAGTTTACCTGAGCATGGGTGAGTCCGCTTTTCTCCACAACCTCAATAATTTTGTCATTCAATTCGCTCCGCAACTGGATTTCCGCTCTATCAATGGGAGTCAGTCCTAAAATTTCCGCCAGTGCAGTCGCGTCTTCTGCAACGCCAGATTTAGCTGAGTTCATGGAGCATCTCCTTTATCTGGAAAAGTCCGTATGATGTCTCTCGCTTTGGGATGAAAGAAGGCAGGCTTCACGGAGGAACAGTGTCCCGGACATGGGACATGTTGTCAGCGGCTTCAAGGGCGTTCCGAAGGTCGGATGGGTCGCAGGCGTTAAGCCAACAGCCTCGCCACATGGTCTGAGATGGTCAGAGTTTCTGTTCTTTACTGTTCCCCCTTATAGGTCGGGAACAGCGGAACAGCTTCTTTTTCAGGGCCTAACCCTTTGGAATCGCTGGACAGTTGCTGTTCCCGGCATGCTGCCGAAACCGCTGTGTTTTCGGCACCCTTGGGAACAGCAAAATAGAGGTACGGATCGCCCCTTTTGCCGCGCACGATAATGCGGCCTTTGGTGAAGCTGACCTCGCGGCGAATCTGCGTAGCCTCGTCCCAACCGGCCCGGTGCAGGGCCGGGGTGATGTACTTGGCGCAAACATCGCTTTCGCTGAGGCGTGTCTTTTCCATGGCGAGATTCCTTCATTCATCACATCTCACCCTCGTGCGCTAGCGCGCCGCCTCCTATTCTCTTGCTCCTTGAGGAGAGTCTGCGAAACGGGCGTGTTCGATTGACATGTGGTAGCATGCAAGTAGGTTTGTCACATGTCGAAAATGATTCAGTTGCGGAACGTTCCCGATGCACTGCAGAGGGTCCTCAAGTCCAGGGCTGCGCTGGCTGGGAAGTCGCTGTCTGACTATCTCATTGCGGAGATGCAGCGCCACGCCGAATATCCGACCGTAGAAGAGCTCCGCCAGCGCCTCCACGCCCGCACCCCGATGCGTCCCACCCTTTCACCGGCCCACATAGTCTGGGAAGAACGGGACGGCCGGTGATTGTTGCTTAAGCCAGGGGAATAAACAGCGACTTTCTGGGCCTACCGTTGACCGCCCGGCTGATATGTCCCTGGCCGGTGGTGTCTTCGGCTAAAAGAATCTCTCCCGTGCCCAGGATGCGCTTCGTGCCGTCGCCAGTCTCGATCTCGACCTCCCCCTCAAGCATGACCACATACTGACGACGCGGCGCGTTGTGAAAATCGAGGTCATAGTCACCGCCCGTTTCTCGAAAGATCACGCCGGTTGCCGGAATGAGCTCGGAGAGCCGCCCGACGACATTCCCGTCTTTGAGCGGAATCTCGACATCCTCAAAATGCGACTGGCTATCCGGACCCGTATAGATGCGGGTGACTTTCATGCTGGACCTCCTTTCCACAGGTTCTGAACTGTATGACACCGGCCCCTTGAGTGTCAAATCATCCCGGATTTTCCGGTCCTTTTTCAGTCGGCTTACCTGGACAGTGCCACCACCCATGACTTATAGTTGGGCGGCTGTAATGAGAAGAGACCAGCGAAGATAGAGGAGACTCCTATGCGTGCCGTAGTGATGCTGAACCATGAACTGACCGTTGAAGATATTCCCGTTCCAGAGCCCGGACCGGGCGAGGTCTTGGTCAAAACCCTGGCCTGCGGAATTTGCGGCTCGGACCTCCATGCGCTGAAGCATACGGAGAAGCTGGTCGAAGTCTCAGAGCGCTCCAACGGCGTGTTTAATATGGACCTCAGCCGGGGCATCGTCATGGGTCATGAGTTCTGTTTCGAGGTGGTTGAACACGGGCCGAACACGGACCGCACTCTCAAAGCTGGCACCCGCGCGGTGTCCATGCCGGTTCTCATTCGACCGACCGGTGTCGAGACGGTCGGCTATTCAAATGACAACCCAGGTGGCTACGGGGAGTATATGCGCCTGAGTGAAAAGCTGTTGCTTGAAGTTCCGAATGGCCTGCCGACGCACAAAGCCGCCCTGACCGAACCCATGGCGGTCGGCTTGCACGCGGTTGAAATGGCGCGCCTGACAACAGACGACGTGCCGCTGGTCATCGGCTGCGGGCCAGTCGGCTTGGCCGTGATCGCGTCACTGCACATGAAAGGGGTGCAGCCCATTATTGCCGCGGATTTCTCCTCTCGGCGGCGCCAACTCGCGGAGGCCGTGGGCGCGGATATCGTCATCGACCCCGCTGAGCAGTCACCCTATACCAGTTGGCAGGAAGCTGCGGTCTGGGCCGACCCGAGCACGGCTCCGCCCCAGCCGCCCTGGGCTTCGGGTCCGCCGTTGCGGCCGGCTGTCATGTTTGAATGCGTCGGTGTCCCTGGGGTCATTGATCAGATTATGGCCGCGGCCCCACAGGGCACCCGGATTGTGGTTGTGGGCGTGTGTATGGAAAAGGACATCTTTGAACCCATGTTCGGGATCAACAAAGAGTTGAATCTTCAGTTCGTCCTGGGCTATAGCGGGGCAGAATACGCCTCCACCCTGCAACATATTGCCGAAGGCCAGATTACGACCGACCCATTAATTACGGGGACCGTTGGAATCGAAGGAGTCGCTCAGGCATTCAAAGACCTGCACTCGCCCGAGCAGCACGCGAAAATTATTGTGGAACCCTGGCACTAAAGAGTGAACGTGTCCTCCAATAAACATGCAGAGGCTGGACACGTTTACTCTTTCCAACAGGAGGACAGTATGGCTGATATACAGAATTGGACCCTCCGGGGCGACTGGTTTGATGTGTGCAGTTGCGATATCGCCTGTCCGTGCGAATTTGCCCAGCCGCCGACAAACAATCACTGCGAGGGTGTGCTGGCCTACCATGTCCGAGAGGGGACGTATGGCTCGACCCGTCTCGATGGGCTGAATGTTATGGCCGTGGCCAACTTTAGCGGCAACGTCTGGGCCGGTGAGGCCAAAATCTCGCTGGGGCTGTTTATTGACGAACAAGCCGACGCGCAACAGCGTGAGGCGCTCCAACTCATCTTTTCCGGGCAGGCCGGTGGATTCATGGCCGGATTTGCACGCTCGATTGGTGAGGTGCGCGGGATTGAGTTTGTTCCAATCACTTTTGATATTGCGGATGACCTGGCCTTTTGGAAAGCGGAGATTCCCGACCGTGTCATGGCCTCTGCCGAGGCGCTGACCGGACCGACCACGCCGAAAGGGAAACGGGTGCAGTTGCTGAATCCGCCCGGCTCCGAAGTGGGGCCCGGCCAGGTCGCGACCTGGGGCAAAACGGTTGACAATCGGGTCAACGCCTACGGCTTTGAGTGGGATTGGGCCGGCAAATCAAGCAAGCACATCCCTTTCGACTGGAGCGGACCCGCATAGCTCGGTCCCCGGTACTGCTTAAGAACTGCAAAAATATCGCTAAAACCGAAATGGCGGGAGAAGACTCATGCAAGGGGCTCATGAGCTTCCCCCGCCACTGGAAGGAGGAAGAAAGAAGGAAAGCTATTAGTCAGACGTATCAACACCTGTCAGTATTCAACCCGCCCCCAACTATTCGGATAAATATTCCACTTTCTCTAAAAAAGCCTTGGCCCCCCCGGACGTTCCTTTGGTATTCATCTGAAAGCCGAATCGACTGATTGGGGGAACAACGGTCTGACCGAACTGGGTGCGGAAGCTCTGGTCCAAATCGAATTCGGTCACCACCCGCTCTCCCACCGGCACCCCGCAGGGTGTACAGAAATAGCGCCCGCCGGTTTTATAGTAATTCCCGGTATAGGCCTGATTTGCCTGCTCTTTTTCTCCTAAGAAGAGACCGATGAAGTACGGAGCGTTGGGGATGAAGAGCGAGCCGCTCTTCATTTTTTTTGTCCCGAACGTGGTCATCACCGCAATAGGGACTGCGGTAATCCCTTGGCTCCAATCCGCCCCGCGCGGATAGCGTTCGACCCCCCAATAAATGCGAATCCGTTTGACCTGGGACATGTGCAGGGGCAACTCGAACAGGCCCGCTTTTCGTCGGGAGGTGTGTATGACGAGCCGGTTATCTTTGAAGTGGGGCTGTAAATCGTCCGCGTCAAGGCGAAGGGTAAATCCCTGCCGCTTCAACCATTCCTCTGCCGGACCATCCGGCTGGCCGGAGAAGTCAATCGTATGCAGAGGGGCCGCCGTGGCTCCGAAGGAGCCACACCACAACAGACAAAAACATAAAATCCCGAGAATCCACACTTTCCAACGCTGAAGGCTCCGTGTTCGCATATTCCCCCTTACAAGGCAGAGCCGTCTATCTTGACGAGGCGTTGAGCCGTGCGCAAGGTCGCCCTCCAGACCGATTGTCCACCTCTACTTGCCGACTTGACGCTGTCCACATTCCGGTCGAGAATGACCCGCACCGTATCATAAAAGACTCCAACCCACGTACCGATAGAGAGGAGAACACATATGGCTCAAATCGGGCTCGCTTTGGCCGGTGGTATGTCGCCCACCGATGTTGTTGACTGTGTCAAACATGCGGAGGAGCAGGGCTATACCTCAGCCTGGTTTGCGGAAGGCCATGGTGGAGATCAATTCTCTGTGCTCACCGCGTGTGCTCTCGCAACCCAGCGTATTCAGCTTGGCACGAGTATCAGCAGTATTTTCGTCCGCAGCGCACCGACCATCGCCATGGCGGCCGCGTGCGTCGATCATTACTCCCAGCAACGCTTTATTTTGGGGCTGGGCTCCAGTCACAAGGTACAGGTCGAGCCGGAACACGGCATCCCGTATGGGCAGCCGGTCCAGCGTATGCGGGAAACGGTCGAGATTATCCGCGCGCTGCTGCGTGAGGGAGCGGTGTCCTATCATGGCGAGGTGGTGACCATTGAGCAGTTTGACCTCTGGTTTCAGCCCGCCCGCCCAGAAATTCCGATCTATATCTCAGCCGTCTTTCCGCAGATGCTCCAAGCCTGCGGTGAACTCGCACAGGGGACTATTCTTGTGTGGAGTGCCCCGGAAGCGGGCAAGCTGGCCGCTGAAAACATCGCGATTGGTGCCCAGCGAGCCGGACGTCAGGCCGAAGAGGTTGACATTGTCTCGCTCCTCCCGATGAGTGTGGCCCAAGACCACCAAGAAGCCCTGGCGCGCATGCGGCCCCTGGTCGCTTTCTACGCAGGATTCTTTCCGCGCTATAATCGCGTCATGGCCGAGCAGGGGTTTCCCGAAGAAGCCCAGGCCATTCGAGCGGCATGGCAGCAAGGGGACCGGCAAAAGGCGATCCAACTGGTTCCCGACCCCTTGATTGAAACGGTCAGCGTCGTGGGGACACCGACCAAATGCCGGGAGCGTGTCGAAGCCTATCGTCACTCAGGCATCGTGCATCCGGTTATTTTCCCCGTGAGCGACGGCCCAAGCGGAAAACAGCACGTGCTGGATGCCGTCCGGGCCTGCGCGCCCTAAGCTGTGGTGAACGGTCACAAAAGTGAAGAGAAAAAATCCCCTCTTGGGAGGGGTGGCCGAAGGCCGGGGTGGGTTCCCTTTCCCTTATTGCCGCATTCCTGCTGCCTTCAACTGCGCGATAAACTCCTCTTGCAACCGGGTTCCCTTCATGCTGTTACACGCCCCACACAGCAGTTGTAAGTTATAATAGTGGGTGAATACGTCTGAATTTTGCTGAGAGGAGAGTAACAACAATGCCTCTACCGGGTGGCCCCTCTGACAAGCTTGGCAATCGCTACGAACTGTGGTGGACGGTCTCACAGCTTGTCCGAATTATTGATGGGCAAGCTGCAAGCATCCGAATTGAGGAACCGACAGCCGATAAAGCTGAGTTTGTAATCACCGCTGGAAACCAAAAAGAGCTTCACCAGGCAAAACGTAGTCATCCGAACGGCAAGTGGAGCCTGTCTTCTCTCAGAGATGAAGGGTTGCTCCGGGCGATGTTCGATCAGCTTTCTAAAAATTCTAATACACGATTCGTTTTTGTCTCAGGTAGTGATGCCCCCGAATTGAGAGAGCTGACGGAGCGGGCGAGAGATGCAGAGAATCTGGAGGAGTTCGAGTCAGCATTCGTTGGCGCTGATGTTCACAAGAAAGCGCTCGGGAAACTCAAAGGTTTTTGGCATGACACAGATACAGCCACGGCATACGAAATACTCCAGCGTATTGAAGTCCATACAATTGATGAGAGAGGACTTGAAGAACAGATACGAGCAGCGTTGTTTGCGCAGTTCCGTACTACAGCGAACGATATTCGCGACGCACTTCGCAGTATTGCCGAAGACTCAATCCACAAGACCATAGATCGTGAATTTCTGATTTCCACCCTTCAGGGCAGGGGGTTTCTGCTACGGACTAGACCAGATGACGCCCCTTCGCTCATCTCTGAGGTAACAGATTCCTATCTCAAAGCTGTACGCCGTAAGCTGATTCAAGACCCTCCCATTCAGCGCTCTTCGACTCAGGAGCTACTTGCCAAGATAAGAGAAGATACCACCAGGGGAGTAGATTGTGTTCTTACCGGTGAGGCGGGAGGAGGCAAGACGGGATGTGTAATCGAATCCGTAGAAGCTCTCCGTCATGGCGATAGTTCTGTTGCTGTACTTGCCTTTCGTCTGGATCGCCTAGACCCAGTGGCGTCAACCAAAGAAATAGGCGAGCAGCTTGGCCTAGAAGAATCGCCAGCGTTTGTACTGGCGACAGCGGCTGAGGCCATGTCGAGTGAAGCCGTTCTTGTGATTGACCAACTCGACGCGGTGAGCACCACATCCGGTCGCAGTTCAGACTTCTTTGATGTTGTGGAAGACCTTTTGAACGAGGTACGAAGTCTACGTCCTAGGGTAAAATTTCATGTTGTGGTTGTCTGTAGGGAGTTTGACTGGAAGAACGATCATCGCTTACGCCCCCTCCTTCCTGAGAACTCCCCGAATATCGTCGTTACGGACTTCTCTCTGGACGAGGTGAAGTCTGCGCTTACTGCCAGCAGTTTTGACACTAAATTGTTTGGCGTGAAGCAACTGGAACTGCTTCGTCTCCCTCAGAATCTGGCGTTGTTTCTTGATGCTCATTACGATCCCCTCTCGCGGCCAATGTTTTCTTCCCCAAAAGAACTGTTTGACCAGTACTGGAAAGAGAAACGCCGACGGGTCAATGAGCGCGCTAAACCCTTGTCCGATCACTGGAACGGCGTGGTTCAGCTATTGTGCGATGAGATGACCGCATCGCAGCAGCTCTCGGTACTGAAGGAAAAGCTGGACCGATTCCCAAACGACTATCTTGATCAGATGGGGTCAGAGGGTGTGCTTTTGTTTGACGGAAAACGTTACAGCTTTGGCCACGAGTCATTTTTCGACTACAGTTTTGCTCGTGGCTTTGTCGCAAAAGAGGAGTCTTTGACAGCGTTTCTGGTGAACTCGGAGCAACACCTCTTTCGACGGGCACAGGTGAGGCAAGTTCTCGTCTATCTTCGTGAGGCCGACCAAGAACGGTATTGCAGAGAACTCGGAGGATTACTGAGGGATGAGAGGATTCGTGTTCATCTCAAGGACCTTGCCGTGGCCTTGGCTGTCTCACTGCCAAACCCTGAAGAGAACGAATGGGAGGTGCTTGCGCCGTGGATCAAATCTCAGCTTGAAGCACTCAGCAGCGGGAAGCCGAATCCAGACAAATTTACGTCTTTGGTCTGGGATAAAGTTTTCTTTTCGGAGCAATGGTTTCAGATTGTGGATCAAAAAGGTCTAGTTGCAGGCTGGCTCTCATCCGAGAATAACACTCTCGTCAACATAGGAACGAATTATGTCCGTTCTCATCAGAGGCATTCAGGCGACAGGGTAGCCGAACTGCTTGAGCCATTTGCGGGAAAAGGGGGTGATTGGTCGTAGCGATTCGACCATATTGTACAGATGGCTGACCTATCAAACAGCCGAAGATTTTTCGATCTGTTCTTGAGGCTAATAGACGATGGAACACTCGACAATACGCGTGATTCGTTTGCATCTAACGGTACGTTCTGGCTTCTGACGGGTAGAGTAGAAGAAAAGCGGCCTGAGTGGATTCCCGAGATGCTGGCACATTGGTTACTAAGGCGGTTCTCCATTATCCGGGAGACCAAGGACGGTACGGGAAGACCTAATTGGTGGAACTTGTTCAATCACGACGGGTTTGGCTCGGAGCCTATTCACAACTCGGCCACTAAATTCCCGGATGAGTTCGTATGCCGCGTTTTGCCAGTGGTCCTAAAAATTACCGATGAGACAGTTTATACGGAGGAAAAAGCTCCACCAAAGCGTGACGCCATATGGTCATATCTCACCAACAGCGAACATGCCTCAATTGACCAAACATGCAGACAGGCACTTGCCGAAGCTGTGGAGAAGCTCGCCGAAACTAAGGCTGATGGTATTATCAAGATTCTTGCTGAGCTGCGGAGCCGAGATACTTACATGGCAAATTACCTTCTGCTTCGCGCCTATACAGCCGGGGCAAAGCACTTTGCCGACAGCGCAGTTTCCGAGCTGTGTGACAAGCCATGGCGGTTTCACTGTGGATACTCTGATAGCCCCTACTGGATAGCGATTCAATTGATAGAAGCAATCACCCCACTTTGTTCCGATGAGAATCGTGCCAGACTCGAAAATACCATCCTTGATTATGTTCCCCACTACGAGCGTACCTCCGATGGATACAAATGGAGGGGGCACGCTTGTTTTGCTCTGCTATCGGGCATCCCAGTTAAATTGCGGAGTAAGGGAGCCCAGGCTCGTTATGCGGAGCTTGAACGAAAGTTTGGAACACCAGAGTCCCCTCCGAAAAAACTCGAAGGGTTCATAGTGGGCTCCCCAATTGAAGAGTCAGCCGCGAAGAAAATGACCGATGAGCAATGGCTCAAAGCAATTAAAAAGTACGATTCAGAAGAAAGGCTCAACTGGGAACACCCTGAAAAGGGAGGAGCCCTGGAGCTTGCGCGAACGCTGCAAGAGTCTGTCCAGAAAGAACCGGAACGATTTGCCTGTCTGAGCCTCAGATTTCCATCAGACACAAATCCGCTCTACATGGAACACACACTCATGGGCTTGAAGGAAACAGGAGGCTTCACGGAACTTAAACTACAAGTCTGCCGTAAAGCGTACTCCGAGGCTCGTAAAGACTGTGGACAAGCAATTGCCGACTTGCTGGGCTCTATCGAAGAGGCACTTCCCGACGACGTTGTAGAGATGCTCGACTGGTTGGCGACCGAGCATCCCGAACCGGAGAAGGAGTTGTGGAATGAAGAAGTGACAGGCGGAGACCCGAATTTCCAAAGAGCCATTCTCGAGCACGGCATCAACACGGTGCGTGGTCGTGCCGCTGAGGCCATTCGAGACCTTATTCTACGTGATGCCTCATATATTGAGCGCTTTCGCACCTCTATTGAACGATTGGCCAATGACAAAAGCATAGCTGTTCGGGCCTGCGCGAGTTCGGCCCTTTTGGCGATAATCAATCACGACTCGGACTTTGCTTTAGAACAGTTTCTTAGACTCATAGAACCTCGGAGCAATCAAGTTGACGATGATCGTCTACTAGCGACTCATTACGTGGAACGTTTTATCAATTATGGACTATATGAACACTTTGGACGCCTTCGGTACGTTGTCGAACGGATGCTACGGTCTGGACAGCCTGAAATAAGAAAAGCTGGTGCTCGGCTGTCCAGCATTGCCGTGCTCCTTCATCACGACGATGCCGAAGCCCTTGTAGAAGAAGCCTTCCACGGCAATCCGTCACAGAGGCTCGGAGTAGCACAGGTGGCCTCTGCCCACATTGGCAAGGCTGAACACCGGCAATGGTCAGAGCAACAACTTCTACCGCTCTTCAACGATAGTGACAGAGAAGTCCGTCAAGAAGCGGCGAGTTGCTTCCGTTATTTGGAAGGACAATCCCTGGAATCCTATGAAAATCTAATCAACGAATTCTGCGGTAGTGTGGCCTACCAGGAAGACTCGTTTTCTATACTCCACGCCCTTGAGAAATCTTCGCAAAAACTGCCCGGTATCACTCATACTGTCTGCGAGAAGTTTCTTGAACGGTTTAGCGCTGAGGCGGGGGACATACGCACGCATCGAGCCTCTGATAGCCGCAATCTGGTAAAATTGATTCTCAGGACGTACCACCAACACCAACATGACGAGTGGGCTTCTCGATGCCTGGACCTGATAGACCGGATGTGTCTGGAAGGCGTGTACGATGTCAGAACCGGTCTGGATGAATACGAACGGTAACGCGGGTAGAAGTTGCGTATGGGCAGGCTAGGTTGGATTACGCTTTGCTAATCCAACCTACGGGAACTTCCGTCATTCTGGCGAAAGCCAGCCTCCAGGCCTCCCACCTCTGGATGCCGGATCATGTCCGGTATGACGAGGGCGGAACGGCAGGGCTCCAGCCAAGCGTGAAACACCCTAGCGCGTCAGCGATGGGAAAAGCGGCTCGGTGCTGATAATGCCCTCGTCAGAGAGCCGCTGTATCTCCTCCTTCGATAAGCCGAGCAGGCTGCCGAAGACCCGCTCATTGTGTTTGCCAAAGCTCGGGGCGGGCCGCCGGACGACCGAGGGCGTATCGGAAAATTGAGGGACGAAGCCCGGATAGAAGTGCGGCCCGGTTTCCTCTTTCTCGATCGTTAACAGAAACTCACGCGCGGCTAGGTGCGGGTCACTCAGTACCCCGGCCCCGGACAGCACGACTCCGGCGGCGACACCCGCTTCTTGCAGGCGTTCCATCAGTGCCGTTGCCTCCTGCTCCTGCGTCCAGGCGCTGATGTATTGGTCGAGCTCATCCTCAGCCGCCTTTCTCTTCTGCGCCGTATCGAACCGCCCGTTTTGCGCCCAGGCCGGATTCCCCGACACGCGACAGAAATTGTGCCAGTCCTCGTCCGACGTGACGGCAATCGTGAGCCACTCGTCTTCGCCCTGACACGGATAACACCCGTGGGGCGCCAGGGTGGGGTGACGATTGCCCAGGCGCGCCTGAGAGCGGCCATTGATGGTGTACTCCAGCAAGGCGGCGGCGTTGAACGGTAAGAGTCCCTCAACGTGGGACAGGTCAATCGAGACCCCGGTGCCGCGCCGTTCCTGTTCAAATGTCCCGACCAGCGCAGCGAAGCAGGCGTTGAGCGCCGACACCGGGTCGCCGATGGCGTTACTGAGCATCTGGGGCGGACCGTCTTCATAGCCACTGACCCCGGTTATCCCGGCCATGGCTTCGGTGGTGGTACCAAAGCCGAGATATTCGCTCTCCGGGCCACTATTGCCAAAGGCGGGCAGGGTGACCATTACGAGTTGCGGGTTGACCGCTTTCAGGGTGTCAAACTCAATACCGAGTTTGCGCAAACTGCGCGGCGGATAGTTGGCCACCAAGACATTGCTGATCCGGACCAGATCGCGAAACAGCTCTCGTCCCCGCGGGTGGGTGAGTTCCAGCGCAATGCCGTATTTATTCCGATTGACCGTATTAAACGTTGGCGACTGCTCGTAGGGCCGGCCCCCGTCTTCCGTGACCTCGGGGGCGGCTCCGCGCCACCAGTCCATATGCGATGGGGATTCGACCTTAATGACTTCTGCACCAAAGTCGGCCAGCAGACAGGTCGCCAACGGACCGGCCCAACCATTGGTTAAATCCACGACGCGTAGCGGCTGTGTCATACGCTTGCTCCTGTGTCTTGATATTCCTCAGTTAATAGCGCCCGCGGCTCGGAGGTGCTGCAAATCGGCGTTGCTATAGCCCAGCTTTTCACCCAGCACGCTCGTCGTGTGCTCCCCAACACGGGGCGCGCGCCGGAGGCGGAGGATGGGCTGTCCGCTTTCGCGGGACGGCGGGCCGGGGATGGAGACGGTTTCTCCTCCGGGACACTCGACCTCGATAAACGCCTGACGCTCTTTGAGCTGGGCCCATTCGACGACTTCTTGGGCAGAAGGGATTGGTGACAACGGAATTCCCCGGGCTTGCGCGGCATGATAGATGTCCCACTTCTTGCGGTCGCGCATCCATGGAATAAGCGCAGCATGTAATTCCTCGGCGCAGAGTGCCAGGGTCGAGATGTTCTGAAAGCGCGGATCACCTGCCAGGTCGGGCCGTTCGATCAGTTCGAGCAGCGCAACAATTTGATGCGGCAGGCCGGCATGTACGCCAACATAACCATCCGCACATGGCAGCGTGACCAGATTCGGAAACGCCGCGTGAAACTGCTTGCCCGAACGCTGGCGGACAAAGCCCGAATAGGAAAACGCCACAAAGTCGTACAGGGACGTGGCAATCAGGGCCTCCTGAATGGAGACCTCAACGTGCTGCGCGGCCTGGGTTGCGTTCCGGTTCCGTACGGCTTGGAGGGTGCCGATGGCGGCGTATAACCCGGCCAGGTATTGGCCGAACGCGCCCCCAGGTTGGACCGGAGGACGATCCAATTCGCCCATGGGGTAGGTCCAACTGCCCAGGGCAAAGGCGACACTGTCGGTCATACGATAGTCCCGGTAGGGGCCGGATGCGCCGAAGTTCGAGATGGCAACGCTCACCAGCCGTGGGTTGGCAGCCCGCAGCACCTCTTGCCCCAGACCCAGGCGCTCAAGAGTTCCTGGACGGAAATTCTCAACGACCACATCAGCGCGTTCAATCAAGCCTAGGACCGCCTCACGTCCGGGTTGACAGGCGAGGTCAATTGCTACCGACTGTTTGCTGGTGTTCAAGAAACAAAAGAGGCCGCTCTGCTCTTTTGTGGGGGAAGGGTCCCCCAAGCCCCCTCTGCCGGGCTGGTCGTCAAAAAATGGCGGCAGGGTCCGCCCTCCTTCGCCACCGGAAGGTGGTTCAATCTTGATGACCTCAGCCCCATAGTCGCCGAGCAATTTTGTACAATAGGGCCCCGCAATATAATGGGTAAGGTCAATAACGCGAATACCACTCAGGGCTCGTTCCAGGGACATGCCGAACCTCCTGTCTTCCAACACTTCAGGAAGATGCGAGTATTGGCCATCTGCAATGCGGCTGTCAAGATTGGCGTTGCAGGTAGTCTGCACGACCGAACGGATTGACGAAGGGGGAGTTCTCTCTATACATTGCCGGGATGAACGTATGCCTGTACGATGAGTCACGAGGTTAAAGCGCGCAGAGAGGACTCGCATGATTATTGACTCAGAAACCTTCGGCGAAATAGAAAGCGCCGTCACCCAGGCGACCCAGGGGATAGGTTCTGCCACTCAGCTTGTTAAAGGACTCGGTCCCCAAACCGAAGAAGCCCGTACCTATATTGGCCGTCTGCTCAATCAGATCCTCGAAGTCCAGGTCTATGTTCAGCGCGCGGGCGCCGTCCTTGATGCGGTCAAAGAAGCCAATCAAGAAGAGTCGTCCCGCCAGTAAGAGGAGCCCGCGAATCGCCTCGCTCTGTTGTGTACCCCTTTCGGGTCCGCCCTTCCTGCCTCGAAGAAGAGCACCGCTCTCCGAGGATTGTCTGAGGCATTGAGAGTAAAATTCGGCACCCGCTATGAACAGTAGCATTTTGCACATCCGTGATCGGCTCTCGAAGCATGACCCCGCTCTGGTCGATATTGACGCGCCGATGCGGGCAGCGGTTGCGCTGCTCCTGCAACCCCGCCCTGACGATGTGTATGTGTTCTTCATCCACCGTGCCCACCATCCCCACGATCCCTGGTCGGGACATATGGCCTTTCCCGGGGGGCGTCAGGAACCGGAAGACCCTGATCTGTTCGTCACCATCCAGCGCGAGACCTATGAAGAGGTGGGGATTGATCTTGCCGAGCATGGTGAATACCTCGGCCGTCTGGCCGAAGTGCAAGCCTCGGCGCGCGGAAAACAGATTGGCATGGTGGTGTCCCCGTTTGTCTATCTCGTCTCTCGGGACGCCAGTCTGGTACTCGATCCGGTTGAAGTCCAGGACGTCATTTGGGTCCCGCTGTCATTCATGCAACAGGACGGCGTAGAACAGATCGTTCAGCGCACGCTCCAGACCGGATCGACCATTCAGGTTCCCGCACTCCTCTACGGCGGGAAAACGATCTGGGGGCTGACCTACCGGATGCTACGGGGGTTTCTGGAGCTTATCACCGAGTCCTAGGCCGAGGTAGGTCGTCTTCCTCTCCCCGTTTCTCCAATATTGCCTTTGCCACTTTGGCTGGTGACATGGGCAGCTCGGTCATCCGCACCCCGGTTGCCCGGTAAATAGCATTGGCAATCGCAGCGGGTGGCGGGACGATCGGTACCTCGCCAACGCCACGAATACCGATGGGATGGCCGGGATTGGCCACCTCAACCAGAATGGTTTCGATCACCGCTCCATCCACCTTCGGTGCTGACAGTAGGGATAGCTGCTTCGGCATGGTTCAGAGAGGTCCGTACTTGACAACCTGTTTAATTTCCAACAGAATTGTTTCCAACAGAATTGTTGGAATAAGATTATGGTACTTAAGAAGGCTGGTGCAAACTGGGTTGAGGGGGATCGCTTCTACAACCGGGAAGTTGAGATAGGGGCGCTTGAGGAAAGGGTACAAGACGGAACCCATACGCTACTGACTGCGCAGCGGCGCATGGGTAAGACAAGCTTGATTCGTGAACTGCTGCGTCGTTTAAGGGAGAAAGGCCGGTTCGAGACAATTTTTGTCGATTTGGAGGCCGCAGGCACTCTAGAGGACGCTATCGCCGAGATTGCGGTCCAATCGATGTCTGCGCGTGCTGCCTGGGGCCGAATCAAGTCCCGATTTGTCAATGTCTTGCGAGAAGTCAGCGACCGCATTGAGACGCTAAGCGTTTCGGACGTGCAAGTGAAACTCCGCGCAGGAATCGATGCAGGAAACTGGCGCCAGAAAGGCGACGAGATATTCACGGCCCTGGCTGGAAATGACCGACCGGTTGTTCTCGCAATCGACGAACTTCCGATTCTCGTCAATCGCCTGCTCAAGGGGCAGGACTACCAAATTACACCCCAACGAAAACTGGCTGTGGACGGGCTAATGAGCTGGCTTCGCAAGAACGGCCAGGCACATAAGGGCAGGGTCACGTTAATTCTCTCTGGGAGTGTCAGTATGGAACCGATCCTCCGGCAGGCGGGACTCAGTGCTCATGCGAACATCTTCCCTCATTTCGATCTCAAACCTTGGGATGAAGAGATCACCTCGAACTGTCTCGCCGCGCTAGCGGAGACCTATTCTCTCGACCTTTCTTTTGAGGTTCGGCAAGACATGTGCCGGCGACTCCGATGGATGGTTCCTCATCATGTTCAGCAGTTCTTCGACTGTCTTCACGAACACCTGCGCCGCGCCCGGCGGAATAAAGCCTCTTTGGAGGACGTAGAAGTTGTATATTTCGCTGACATGCTCGGAACTCGTGGCCAGGCCGACCTGGATCACTATGAGGGCCGCCTGAAAACGGTTTTGGGCACGGAACTCTACAAGATTGCGCTCGACCTGCTGGCCGAGGCAGCCGTCCACGACGGCAGACTCAGCAGCGATACCATTGATCGGTATCGCGAGCATTTTCCGGTGGTGGACGATACCGACCACCACCCGATCGAAATCGTACTTCACGTCCTTGAACATGATGGATACCTGGGGCGGTTCGCAGACGATTACTGCTTCCTGTCCGGTCTGCTGCAGGACTGGTGGCGCCTTCGGTACGGAGGAAACTTCATTCCAATCGACCGGCGCCGAGGATGACTGGAGGCCGAACTCATGAATATAACCGCCAGAAAATATAATCCAGGCTTCCTTTCCGATGATGAGATGGTGGCGTCATTCTGTGTACGCACGAGCGAATTCGAGTCTATCGTCGAAATGCTGCGAGACTGCCTGGGAAGCTCGAATCCGCACCAACTCGTTATTGGTCCTCGCGGTTTCGGTAAGACAAGTCTTCTGCTTCGCATAGCGGCCGAGATACGACGGGATGCTGCACTGTCATCGCATTTTTTCCCTATTGTCTTCGCGGAAGAAAGCTATGAGGTCTCCACCGCTGGAGAATTTTGGCTGGAATGCCTGTCCTGCCTAGCCGTCCAGGCTCCACGCAGAAAAAACGACCCCGATCTCAGTCACACCTACGACGAACTACGAGGTATTTCAGACGATCGAACTCTTGGAGAACGCTGCCTTGGCGCCTTGCTTGATTTTTCGGATCGAGAGGGTAAACGGCTCGTATTGTTTGTCGAAAACCTGAACACCATGTTCAGGGAAATGACCGATCCCGAGACTGGATGGCGGTTGCGAAAGATTCTCCAGACAGAGCCGCGGATCATACTGCTCGCTAGCGCGACCAGCAGATTCGACCAGATCGACAATCCAGACCAGGCTCTATACGACCTATTCCGCATTATTTTGTTGCGCCCCCTTGAGATGCAAGAATGTGTTGATCTGTGGGAGACAGTGGCGGGGCGGGAATCCCGGCAGGGGACAATTCAGTCGTTACGAATCCTCACTGGCGGCAATCCTCGGTTGTTCGTGATCGTCGCTCGATTTGGGGCCAGCTTGTCCTTTCGTGAACTCATGACCGATCTACTCGATCTTGTTGACGACCATACCGAGTATTTCAGGAGCCATCTTGAAGTGCTGCCGGCCCAGGAAAGGCGGGTCTATCTGGCACTCGCCGATCTATGGAAGCCGGCGACCACGAAAGAGATCGCGGATCGAGCTCGCCTGGAGACGAGTAAATGCAGCGCCCAACTTACTCGCCTTGTTGAACGGGGAATCGTTGAGGTCGCTGGCGGGACTGCGCGACGCAAGCAATACTACCTGATCGAGCGCATGTACAACATATACTATCTGCTTCGTCGTTCCCGCGGGCCTCATCGCCTTGTCGAATCACTCATCCGTTTCATGGAGTCCTTCTATTCACCGCTCGTGTTGCGAGACATAGGGCACGGCATTGCCCGCGACGCGCTAAACGTCCATGGTGATTTGCGCGCACTGCACGAGATTGCACTCGAAAAATTATTGTTGTTGCCGGCTCTGGCTCAACATAGGGGAGAGCTACTTGCGACATTCGAGTCGAATTCAGGATCGATTGCCACGAAGCCGTCCGACATACAAGCGGACCATGCTCCCGTGGGTTCAGACGCTTCCGCAGAGGCCGCCGGCCGAGAGCTCATCGAGAGGGGTTCGGCACTTCGCGGAAAGAAGAGACTGGACGAGGCTTTGTCGATCTTTGACGAAGTAATAAGCCGATACGGTAAGAGCACGATGCCGAACCTTTCTGATTTGGCCGCGAAGGCTCTTGTAAGGAAAGGTGAAATCTTCTGGGCCTTGAATCAAGCTGAGGAGGCACTAGCAACTTGCGAGGAGGTTGTTCGCCGGTACGGCGAAGACGAAACGCCGGTGCTTCGTGAAACCGTCGCGGCCGCCTTGCTCAACAAAGCTGTCGCGCTCCACGGTCTGTCACGGCTGGAGGAGGCACTAGCAGCCAGTGACGAAGTCGTTCGCCGGTTCGGGGCGAGCGAAAACAGCAATATTCTCGTAACAGTCGCCAAAGCGCTCTGCGACAAGGGGATAACGCTGGGTAAAATGTCCAGGCTGCAAGACGCGCTAGACGTGAGTGACGAACTGATACGTCGCTTCGGGGGGAACGAGGAAAAGGATGCTGTCGTAGCAGTTGCCAAGACCCTCTGCAACAAGGGAGCAATGCTGGATAGGATAAATCGTTCGGAGGAAGCCCTGGCGATATATGACGAAGTCGTTCGCCGATATGGGGCGAGTAATGAACCGGCACTACAAGAGATGGTCGCGACAGCCCTTCTCAACAAGGGGGCAACACTTGGCGATAAAAATCGTCCAAATGATGCACTTTTGGCCTTTGATGAGGTGGTGCGACGCTTCGGTACGAGCGAGGAGTCTGCACTTCTCGGAACTGTCGCACTAGCCATGTCCAACAAGGGGTACTCTCTGGCCGCATTGAACCGGCCGCATGAAGCATTGACTATCTATGACGACGTAGTTGGCCGCTTCGGTACGAGTGAAAGCCCCAGCGTTCTTGAAGCAGTCGGAAAAGCACTCTTCAACAAAGCGAATGCACTTAACACCTTAAACCGTCTGGAGGATGTATTGTCGGTTTACGAAGAGACCGTTCGGCGCTTCGATGCGAACGAGACACCGATATTTCAGGAAATAATCGCAACAGCCCTCTGTAACAAAGGGATAACGCTCAACAAGTTGAGCAAACATGAAGAAGCAGTCACGACATATGATGACGTGGTTAGCCGCTTCGGAACAAGCGACGCCCCCGGTGTTATCGAAATGGTCACGAAATCCTTCCTCAATAAGGGATACGCACTCAGCGCGTTGAGCCGTCCAGAGGAAGCGCTGGCAGCCTATGATGAAGCGGTACGCTATCCGGGAGAGATTAGGAATCCATCCATTCTTGCACTGGTTGCACATGCTCTCGTCAAGAAAGGACTCACTCTTGTCGCCTTGAAGAGGTCTGAGGAAGCCGTGGCAATCTACAACGAGGCGATACGTCGATATGGAACGAGCGTTGAGCCTTCTGTGCGTGGACTGGTCGCTCAGTCCTTCCTCAACAAGGGGGTCGCGCTTTCTACCCTGAACCGTTTCGTCGAAGCGCTCGAAGCCTGTGACGAAGTGACCCGTCGGTATGGTGGGAGTGAGGAACTTGACCTCCTCCAATCGGTAGCGAAAGCCCTTGTCAACAAGGCTGGAATACTTCTCACGATGACTCGGCAGAAGGAAGCCCTATACATCTGTGATGAAGTGGTGCAACGTTTCGGGGAATCCGAAGAGCCAGTTCTCGTTCATATGACGGCGGACGCCTTATATGTAAAAGGCGCCGGGCTCTTAGAACTCAATCGACCGGTCGAGGCGCACGCCGCGTTTGACGAGGTGTTACGTCGATCTCCTGCAGCTGAGAAAATCGCCATTCCAGAACTCGTGGCAAAGGCTCTTCTTGGCAAAGGGCTTGCCTTTGACAAGCTAAATCGGCCCGATGAAGCGCTGGAGGCGTACGACGAAGTTGTGCGCCGGTTTGACGAGAGCAAGAATCTCTTTGTTGGAGGTCCGGTCGCGTCGGCGCTTGCCAGGAAAATACCCATACTCGACAATGTGAACCGGCAAGCGGAAGCTCTGGCCATCCATGGAGAGCTGGTGCGTCGCTTGGGTGAAGATGTCCCTGAATACCATGAACTTATTGAGCAAGCTCTTCTTGACAAAGCGAATCTCCACTTGGTTTGCGGAAGACACGCGTCGGCTATTGAGACAGCAGACCGGGCACTTGAACAAAGTCAGTCCAAATCCGTGGAAAATCGATTGCGTGCTCACTTTATCCGCGCAAGAGCAACCCTTGCCGCTGGCGATACTCACGGATGCGAGTCGGACATCGAGGCAATTCTTTCCGATCTTCCAGAACTTGGGAACCTTCCGAACGAGAACCTTCAGGCACTGATGGAGTTAGGCATACAGCTTGGGCCGAGGCGTATGCAGGAGCTTGTCGAGGTTTCGCCATCAGCGGTTCTCCTGTTGCCACTTACGACAGCATTGGCATACGAGCAGGGACTTATACCTAGGGTAGCTCGGGAAGTGGAAGAAGTCGCCCGGGACATCCAGAAGAAATTGGAGTCGCTGAGAGACGAGGCAAGTCGTGAAAGCTCCCAAACTGATAACGATAAGCAAGTTAGAAATCAGCCTAGAATTAGCGGAATAATCATCAGGGATAAATGGAACAGAACATTACCGATAAGACATGGCCCGGTACGACTTGCAGTAGTAGGCGAGGGGGGTGAGAAATCTAATTCCTGGAAAATATGGATGGAGAAAGACGGAGAAATATATTGCTCAATTCGAGAGAAAAACCCCGGTTTCAAAGTGAGTCTGCACAAATCTGGAAAGCAACATATCAAGATGGGAAACGAGTATTGGGGACAGTGGCACGAACCTGACATTTATGCAGGCCCAATGGGTGCGACGTCAGCAAAACTGGTTTTTCCAGCATGGGGCATGCGGGAATATGACAAAATGAGCGAAGGAGAAAAGGAGACCTGGAGAGGTAACGAGATAGAAATAAATGCGCCCAAGGAAGGGAAGCTAATTGTGGTAAGTGTCTTTATTAGAACAGAAGGCCAAGACCTCAGACAGGAAGATGGCAGGAGTGAAACACTGGCCGTGTGGCGGCGGGAGGACGGAAAGGAAGTACACTTGATCGTAAGTGAAGAGACTGAGCGAAACTTCAGAGACATAGTAATGAAAGCGTTAAAAAACAAAACTGTCCTCCAGAACCTAAAGGATACGATTCGAGATGCATCCTGGGATAATGACCGCGTGGTGACAGCGACATTAGCGGGACCTGCGAATGAAGGCGGAAACTACGTACTGTCAGTGGCTACGACCATTCAAGCTAGAGACGGAAAACATGGCAAGGAGTTTATCCCTATTGTCCGTGGCATCGATCTCTTGGCTTGATTTGAGTTCTCCATCTGCAACAGGACGGCGTAGAACAGATCGTTCAGCGCACGCTCCAGACCGGATCGACCATTCAGGTTCCCGCACTCCTCTACGGCGGGAAAACGATCTGGGGGCTGACCTACCGGATGCTACGGGGGTTTCTGGAGCTTATCACCGAGCCATGAGGGGGAGATACGCCTACCACCCACATGGTTTCAGAGCACCTCATGTAAGAACGCGTGGACCACGCTGATAAATCCGTCCGGATTATCGAGCATGACGTGGTGGTAGGTGTTCGGCACCTCGACCCAGCGACTGTTGGGCAGACCGGCACACATCCGCCCCAGCTTCTTCGGCGAGAGGACCGGGCTATGCTGCGCCTTCACAATCAGTGTGGGACAACTGATACGCGGCAGTAAAGACCAGCCATCGACTGGCTCCCGAAAGAGGGTGCGGCGATCAAGCTTGGCCGTCCACTTCCCGTTCGAGAGTTCGGTAAATGCAAAAGAAGCCAGGTAACGCAGCTTGTCCTCCGAGATAAAGGACTCGCGCGGAAAGACGCGGAAACGCGCAATAGCTTCCTGAAACGAGTCAAAGACTTTGGCCGGTTTTTCCCCTATACGGCGCAGGAGTTTGACTGCGGCTTCAGGGTAGCCAGGCTCGATATCGACAAGAATCAAGGCGTCGAGCGCTCGCGTGTGCTCAGCCGCATAGATGAGGGTATTATGTCCACCCATCGAGTGGCCCAACAGCACGTGGCGTTCAATACCCAGGGTGTGGACCAGTTGGTGAAGATCATCGACATAGTGCCGGGTACTATAGGCCGGCGGCTCCGCGTGCTGACTTTCGCCGTGCCCCCGCCAGTCCGGGGTGATCACCCGAAAGGACTCGGTAAAGGCCGGCGCAATAAAGTCCCACCAGCGTGCATGGGCCGACCCGCCATGGCAGAAAATAAACGGTCGCCTACCTGCGGTCCCCCAATCGAGGTAGTGCAGGCGGAGGTCGTTGATCGTGACAAAGTGAGACTGGGGTTGGGACATGGGTGCTGATAACCCCGCAGGGGCGACACTCGTGACGCCCCTGCGGCTCTCTACTTTTCCGAGTGTGCTTTCCTACGCTCCGTTCTTCTCCAGCATCGCCTTTGCCACTTTGGCTGGTGACATGGGCAGCTCGGTCATCCGCACCCCGGTTGCCCGGTAAATGGCATTGGCAATCGCAGCGGGTGGCGGGACGATCGGTACCTCGCCAACGCCACGAATACCGATGGGATGGCCGGGATTGGCCACCTCAACCAGGATGGTTTCGATCATGGGCAGGTCGAGACAGGTGGGCATGCGATAATCGAGAAAACCGGTATTCCGCATCGTCCCATCCTCAGCGTAGAAATACTCTTCGTTGAGCGCCCAGCCGACCCCCTGAGCCACCCCGCCCTGAATCTGCCCCTCGACATAGCTGGGATGGACGGCCTTGCCGACATCCTGAGCCGCAGTATAGCGGAGAATATCGACTTTCCCGGTCTCGGGATCGACTTCCACATCAACCACGTGAGCGGCAAAGGCCGGCCCCACCCCACGCGGCCGCACGGACGCACGGCCCATAACCGGACCACCGGCGCGGGGGAATTTTGGTGCAATTTCTTTCAAGCTCAGGGATTCGTGGCCATTGGTCAGACAGGAGAGCACCCCGTCCTGGTAGGTGACGTCTTCCGGCTTGACTTTCCAGACCGTGGCGGCCCGCTGCTTTAGTTGC
This sequence comes from uncultured Binatia bacterium (SeqCode), assembly GCA_965243855.1. Taxonomy (GTDB): domain Bacteria; phylum Desulfobacterota; class Binatia; order Bin18; family Bin18; genus Bin18. Next base: position 3,973,367 of record CBDEWE010000003.1, read on the forward strand.
CCGACGGCATCCTGGGCCGCCTCATACACGGCCAGACCGGTGGCGAAGGTCACCCGACTGCCGCCGGTCGTATCAGTATGGCCAATGGATTCCGTGTCTGCGACAACCGGGTGCATGTCTTCCGCCCGGAGGCCCAATACTTCGGCCGCAATCATGGCGCACGAGGCCCGGCTGCCACCGATATCGGGCGAGCCTGTCACCACATTGGCGGTGCCATCGGTGTTAATACTCACCGTGGCGCTCGACTGAAACGCGGCGTTAAACCAGAAGCCGGTTGCCACTCCCCGCCCGCGGAGTTTTCCGTTTGCACTCTGGGGCGGTGGTGACTGATAGTGCTCGCTATTGTGAATGGCCTCAACCGTTTCGAGATAACCTATCCGTTTGAACTGAGGTCCGGCGGGTTGGGCCGTTCCTTCCTTGGCGCCGTTGATCCGGCGTATTTCAAGCGGATCAAGCCCCAGCTTCTCCGCCAACTCGTCGAGAATCGTTTCAGCCGCCAGAGCGGGATTGGTGGCGCCGGGAGCGCGATAGGCACACGTCTTGGGTTTGTTTAGCACGACATCGTAACCGTCGATCTGAAAATTTTCCAAGTCGTACGGAGCCAGAACGGTCATACACCCAGCTGCCACTGGTGAACCGGGAAAGGCGCCTGCTTCAAACAGGAGCTGGAGTTCGGCTGCCGTGATCTTGCCATCGGTGTTCACACCGATCTTGGCACGAATATGTGAGCCCGGTGTCGGGCCTGTCGCGCGCAGCACCTCACTCCGAGACATGACCATTTTCACCGGACGGCCAGTCAGTTTGGACATGAGCAGGGCCACCGGTTCCAAATACACCGTGGTCTTGCCGCCAAAGCCGCCCCCGATCTCGGCCGGCACGACTTTGATATCCCCGCGGCTCATTTGCAGCATCGTGCCGCACAACTCGCGCACGGCAAACGGCCCCTGAGTGCTGACCCAGACCGTTGCCTTGCCGTCCTGATTATACTGCGCCACTGCGTTATGGGGCTCGATATAGCCCTGATGGACCATGGTGGTTGCAAACTCGCGGTCAATTACGATCTCGGCCGCGGCAAACCCGGCAGCGAGGTCGCCCCGCGAGAACTGGATATGGTTGGCGATATTGGTTTCTTTATCATCTCCGGCATCGACACCGGCAGTCCGCAGGTCCGGGTGGAGGATCACCGCGTCGTCCTGCATGGCTTCCCGTACGTTTTGGACAAAGGGCAGCAGTTCGTACTCTACTCTGATGAGCTTGAGTGCTTCCTCGGCAACGTGGGGACTGGTCGCCGCCACGGCCGCGACCGCATGGCCGTCGTACAGGACTTTCCCGCGGGCCATAATATTCGTAGCCAAATGACGTGGGTTGACAAAGTTCTCGCCGACTTGCAGCATCCCCGGTTCAATCTCGGGAAAGTCCGCCCCGGTAATGACCGCTTTGACGCCAGGCAGGGCTTGCGCCTCGGCGGTCTCGATTGATTTGATCCGCGCATGGGGATGTGGACTGCGCAACACTTTCCCGTGCAGGAGGCCCGGCAGGGTAATATCCGCTCCATAGCGGGCGCGTCCCGTGACTTTATCAACACCGTCGTGCCGAATGGGACGGGTGCCAATCACCTTGAACTGATGCTCGTGTTGGGCTTCCATATCCACCTCCCGTACACAAAAACGGGGAAGAGCTGACCACCCTTCCCCGTTCGAGAGTTATCGTAATAGCGGTTTACCCGCCTCCAATGGCTGGCACAAAATGGACTTCGCCTCCGTCTGGAACCGATTCGGTCAGCCCTTCCGTCCCGATCTCTCCGTTGATCGAAACCGCGATAGAGCCGACCAAGTCGCCATCCTCGACCACGCGACTCCGAAAACCGGGGAACTGGCGTTCAAGGTCTTCGACTATTTCCCCCACCGTTTTCCCGGTGACAGTCGTGCGGTCTTTACCACCGGTTAATTTACGCAGGAGTGAAGGGATATAGACAGTTGTCATTTTCTTGGGGATTGAGGAGCGGGTGTTGGGGATTAGGGAGTTGCAGTCCTCCTAACCCCCAGTCCCCAGTCCCTGATCCCCCCATTATCCGTTTTTCTCCAGGATCGCCTTGGTCACGCGCGGGGGTGACATGGGCAGGTCCAGCAGCCGTACGCCGGTGGCGTTATAGATCGCGTTGGCGATGGCGGCCGGCGGAGGAACAATTGGCACTTCGCCCACACCGCGCACACCCACCGGATGACCGGGGTTCGGGACTTCAACCATAATGGTCTCAATCATGGGCAAATCCAGACAAGTCGGCATCCGATAATCCAGGAAGCCGGTGTTCTGCATACGTCCGTCCTCGCCATAGACGTATTCCTCGTTCAGCGCCCAGCCGACCCCCTGGGCCACGCCGCCCTGCATCTGACCTTCCACGTAACTGGGATGGACGGCCTTTCCGACGTCCTGAACGGCCGTGTAGCGCAACACGTCCACTTTGCCGGTTTCCTCGTCCACGGCTACGTCAACCACATGGGTTGCAAAGCCTGGCCCCACACCGCGTGGGTTGACGGAGGCGCGGCCCGCAACCGGACCGCCGGTCCGTGGCAGCTTGCCGGCGAGTTCCTTGAGGGTCATGGATTCGTTGCCGTTCTCCGTACAGGTGAAGACACCGTCCTGAAACGCAACCTTATCCGCGTCAACCTTCCAGGATTTGGCCGCCCGCTCTTTGAGTTGATTCAGCACATCTTGAGCGGCTTCATACACGGCCGTCCCCGTGGCAAAGGTGACCCGGCTGCCGCCGGTCATATCCGTATGACCAATGGACTCGGTATCGGCCACAACCGGATGGACTTCTTCTGCCTTGAGGCAGAGCACCTCGGCGGCAATCATGGCGCAGGACGCCCGCGTGCCACCAATATCGGTTGAACCGGTCACCACATTGGCGGTGCCGTCAGTGTTAATGGCGACGGTCGCGCTGGACTGAAAACCGGCGTTAAACCAGAAGCCCGAGGCCAGACCCCGGCCAACCTGGCGGCCTTCGACCTGAGGCAGTTCGGACTTGAAATGGTCGCTGTCCTTGGCGGCTTCGAGCGTTTCGAGAAAGCCGATCTGGCCAAACTTCGGACCTGCGGGCTGTGCCGTGCCCTCTTTGGCACCATTGATGCGACGGAACTCCAGGGGATCAATTCCCAGCTTTTCGGCGAGTTCATCGATCACCGTCTCTGAGCCCATGGCCGCATTGGTTGCGCCCGGAGCCCGATACGCCGCGGTCTTGGGCTTGTTGACCAAGACGTCATAGCCGTCGATTTGGAGGTTCTCGATGTCATACGGAGCAATAACGCACATACAGCCCGCACCAACCGGAGAGCCCGGAAAGCCGCCAGCTTCATAGGCCATCCAGACTTCGGCCGCCGTAATCTTGCCGTCCTTGTCCGCTCCCATCTTCACCTTGATGTGAGAACCTGGGGTCGGTCCAGTGGCTTTGAGCACATCGGCGCGTTTCATGACCATTTTGACCGGCTTGCCTGTCTGCTTTGACAGCACCAGCGCAATCGGCTCGTAATAAATAGGAATCTTGCCGCCAAAGCCGCCCCCGATTTCCGCGGGAATCACCTTGATCTTGCTCGGTGGCATGTCGAGCATAAAAGCCGTTTGATCCCGGGCCGTAAACGCGCCCTGGGTACTCACCCAAATCGTGCTCTGCCCCTCCGAACTGTACTGGGCCACGGCGTTATGCGGCTCAATATAGCCCTGGTGAACCATGGACGTGTCAAACTCACGCTCAATGACCACCTCGGCGGCGGCAAAGCCCTCGGCCAGGTCTCCGCGCGCGAACTGGATATGGTTGGCGACGTTCGTATCCGTGGGCTCCCCATCGTCACCCTTGCCCAAGCCGGGGATCAGGATCGGGGCCTTATCGTCCATGGCCTCAACCACGTTCTGTACGTGGGGCAGGACTTCATAGTCAACCTTGATCAGCTTTGTGGCTTCCTCGGCAATATGCGGGCTGGTGGCGGCGACGGCGGCCACCACATGCCCGTCGTACAGGACCTTGTCCCGGGCCATACAGTTTAGGGATATATGCTGCGGGTTGATCGGCAGTTCTCCCATTGCCGCCATACCGGGGCCAATTTCTGGGAAGTCCTTGGCCGTGACGACCGCTTTCACCCCAGGCAGAGCCTCGGCCGCTGAGGTGTCGATCGATTTGATTCTGGCATGAGCGTGCGGGCTGCACAGAACCTTACCGTGCAAGAGGCCAGCCAGACTGATATCGGCGCCATACTGTGCCCGACCGGTGACTTTATCGGCCCCATCGTGTCGAATCGGACGCGTCCCGATGACTTTGAATTTATGTTCTTGTTGGGCAGCCATGTTTACCTCCCTTGCAGTTCAGCGGCGGCGTCTTGGACCGCTCTCACGATCTTGTCATAGCCCGTGCAACGGCAGAGATTGCCAGCCAGGGCGTAGCGAATTTCATGCTCAGTCGGGTTGGGGTTCCGGTCCAACAGCGCTTTGGACGTGACTAAAAAGCCGGGGGTGCAGATCCCGCACTGGAGGGCGGCATGCTCCAGGAACTTTCTTTGGAGCGGATGCAGGGCATCCCCGTCGGCCAAGCCTTCGACCGTGGTGATCTCTTTGCCATCGGCCTCAACCCCGAGCACGAGACAGGAGTCTGTGGGCCGTCCATCCAGAATGACGCTGCACGCACCGCAGTCGCCCGTCAGGCAGCCTTCTTTCGTACCGGTATAGCCCACAACATCACGCAGCACTTCAAGCAGGCTCTGGCGCGGTTCACACAGGAACTCGGTCTCTTCCCCATTAACGGTTGTTTGTACATGTACTTTCTTCATGTTTTTCCTGCCTTCCCAATAACCTAGCGTGCCCGCGCCCGCGCGGCTGCTTCCTTCAAAGTGCGGCGGGTGAGAACGCCGACCAGATGCGTCCGAAATTCTGCCGTGCCGCGCATATCACTGATGGGTGAGGCGGCTTGCTGAGCGAGCTGTGCCGCCGCATCGATAGCGGCATCATCCAGCGTTTTCCCAACGAGAGAATCGCCCGCTTCTTTGGCCAAAAGTGGCCGGGCGGCCACCGCGCCAAGCCCGATACGGGCCGCGGTGCAGGTATCGCCATCAAGCGCCACGCACGAGCCCACGCCAACCACCGCGATATCCATCTCGTTCCGAGGGATAAAACGTTGGTAACAGTCAGACGCCTGCCCTTGCGGGGCGGGAATCTGGAAGGCCACCAGTAATTCGTTCGGCGCGAGTACCGTCTGTCCGGGGGCGGTCACAAAATCTTCAACCGCCACCTCGCGCGTGCCGTTGGGTCCGGCGATCTGACAGACTGCGCCCAAGGCAATCAGAGCCGGCGTCGTATCTGCGGCGGGGGAGCCATTACATACGTTTCCACCCACCGAGGCCCGTGCCAGGATCTGATCGGAGCCGATCAGCGCGGCAGCCTCAGCCAGCCCCGGATAGTGCTGCTGCACCGTCGCGTCGGCAATAATCTCGCAGCACGCGCGCGCGGCTCCGAGTTGGAGCCCGCCCTGCGCATCAAAAGACAAGGCTTGGAGTTCTGGGATCTTTTTGGCGTCAATCACCTGTCCCGGTTGTCGTACACCGGCACGCATCTGGATAATCAGATCCGTACCTCCTGCTAGCATACGCCCATTTTCGCCCGCCGCGGCCAAAACGCTAATGGCCTGATCGAGCGACGTCGGCGCTTCATAATTCAGTTCGTGCAAGGTCGCCTCCTTTTTTGATTTTGATTCGTCTTCCGTCGTCTTCCGTCGTCTTCCTGCCCCTTCGCAGGCTCCTAGATTGCTATATAAAAGCGCCAGGAAGTGCAAGGGTTCCTGGATTTTCTCGTATCATATCGTCTTATATTTTTCGTGCGCCAACCCACCGGGCATACTCCCGAGGCGTATCAATATCGACGCGAATACCGGGATCGTCGAGTGCAAGCTCACGCACCCGCTCCGGGTCTTTACGGACAACCACCTTTGCCCCTTTATCCAGCGGGGCCGCCAGAAGCTCTCCGTAGACACCCTTTGCGAACAGTACCGGATGGCCGCGGCGGCCCTGGTAGGACGCAATAAGAATGGGCAGGGGATCGGTCGCAAACGACGTCATGAGCGCCTGTATGGTCTCGGCTTGGATAAGAGGATGATCAACCAGATTGACCACGGCGGCCTCGCTCTCGGGCGACAGGGACTGAATCCCCACTTGCAGAGAAGAGAGTTGGCCCAGTCGATAGTGCGGGTTGAGCACGGTCCGAAGAGCGGGATGTTTCGGGACGACCGCCCGAATCGGTGCTTCGTGCTCGTGCGCGCCGAGTACGACGATGAGTTCATCGACTCCGGCCGTCAAAAAGCTCGTGCAAATGTTTTCAATAAAGGTTCGTCCCTGGTAGTCGAGCAGCGCTTTGGGCGATCCCATCCGCCGGGACTCACCGGCAGCCAGGACAATTCCGGAAATCATACCGCGCGTTCGTTGAGAGCCAGAGCGACTAGGGAGTAAATTTGAGGGGTCCGTCAGGCCGGACTTTGGCGGCCAGTGAAAGCGTTTCTACTGGGCCCTTGCGCCGGGCACGAACGATCTCGGCAGTAATGGCGACGGCAATCTCCGCCGGCGTTTCTGCTGCAATATCGAGCCCCAGCGGCGTATGTACGCGGGCGACCTCTTCCGGGCTATAGCCCTGTTCAACTAGGCGCTCAAGAGTCCTTTTCGAGCGCCGCCGACTGCCGATCATGCCAATATAGGCCGGATTCTTCTTGAGCGCCGCCTTGACCGAGGTCTCGTCCCACACATGACCGCGCGTGACCACAACAACAAAGGTCTGCTGATTGATGCTCAGGCTGTTCAGGACCTCCTCAAACGGTCCGACCCGCACCTCGGCGGCGCGCGGAAAGCGTTCCCGATTGGCAAAGGCCCAGCGATCATCCACCACCACCGTATGGAAGCCGAGCATGGCCCCTATTTCGCACAGCGGCTGCGCGATATGTCCGGCACCTACAATGAGCAAGGTCTGCACGCCGGTCTGCACGTCAACGAAAATACGCGGCCAATCCTCTTTTCGGACAACCGCGTCTTCCCGGACCTCGCCCTGCGGCGACACGGCAAACAGTTGGGGCTTGCCCGAAGAGACGGATGAGGAAAATGTCTTGACTGTTTCTGCTGCGATTGAGACGGCCGGAGTCAGCGACGCTCCGCCGTTTCCATCCTGACCGAGAGACAGGCAGCTCTTTGTGCCGGGTCGGACTCCGCCGACCGGGTCGAGCGCCGTCACCAGAGCCGCGGGCTGGTGAGCGCGTGTCGCCTCGGCCAAGGTCTGTGCCAATTCTCGGTGTTCCTCCGGCTGCCAGAGGTCGAGCGCGACATCCATCACCCCGCCACAGACCTGAATCTCGTCCTGATCAAAGTCGCCGGTCAAATCGACCTGAACAATGCGCGGGGAGAGTTTTTGGTCCAGAACCGGATAGGCCCGGCGGAGCACTTCCCCTTCGCCACAGCCCCCGCCAATTGTCCCAAACGGCTGGCCTTCGGGCGGTACGACCATTTTCGCCCCGACCTCACGTGGTACGGAACCCCGCGTACGGATAATGGTCGCTAATACAAACGGCTTGCCAGCCGCCAAAATTTCTTCTGCACGTTCCCAGAGATCTTCCACGTCACGAATCCTATCTGAACAGCCAGGGGAAAAGCAATGGAATGCTGTCCGTTTTACGAGGCTATTGGAAGCGGGGCATAATCTGTTGGGCGAAGGTCTGCAATACCTGGGCCGGATCGCCGGTCAGCGGTCCAAGAAAAATTTTCTTGACCCCGGCCTCGGCGGCGCGCTCGACCTGATCGAGACAGTCTCGCGGCGTTCCAACAATGGCAAAGCGTTCGGCCAGATAGTCCTTCAGCCCCAGTTCATCAACTATCTTGGCGTGAAACCGTTCGGCGCCGAGCAGTTCGTGTTCATGAGGCCGGTAGGCGGCCTTGAGTTTTTCAATCGGCTCCCACAGTTCGGTCGGAATACGCTTGCCTTCCAAGGTTCGCCGAAAGGCGTGGTTGGCACTTGCAGCCAGGGCCATGCGGATCTCATCCACCGCGGCCTGAGTGGTCTCAGCCACATTGGTTTTGGCAAAAAACCAAATATCCAAGTCGTCAAGTTTCCGCCCGGCAGCTTTGGCTCCAGTCTCGATACGCGCATAGGCGTCCTGCACAACCGCGGGGCTCAGGCCGCTGCCCACAATTACCCCATCGGCTAACTCACCCGCTAACTGGAGGGTCTTTGGCCCCTCGGCACAGACGTACAGCGGAACTGGTCTCTTTACCCAGACTTGGCGAACGGTTTTGTCTTGGAAGCGGGTTTCGCCGGTATAAAATCCTTTGATCGCTTCCAGCGCTTCGCGAAACTCGGCGAGTCTGGCGGCCTTGAGACCCACGTTATACACGGCACTGTCACCCGTCCCAATGCCAAGAAAAGCGCGGCCGTCCGACAGCTCGTTGATCGAGGCAATGGCTCCTGCCGTGACCGCGGGATGACGGGTCAGGGGGTTGGTCACAAACGTTCCCATCCGCAGCCGCTGACTGTTCAGCGCACACTGGGTCAGGGTTACATAGCAGTCCGGCCACAGCCAATGCGCGTCTGGCACCCCCACCATCTCAAAGCCCCAGGCTTCAATCTGGCGCACCAGCCTTGGCAGGTCAGGATAATCGTGCGCCAGGGGAATGGTTGCGAATTGAACCCTCATCGGCTTTCTCCTTCCCAGTGTATCCTCATCCTAGCTTCTTCAGTGCAAGAGCACCATTGCCGCAGGTTCCCGTCTGACTTATGCTGCGTTCTCATGCAGGTCCGTTTGCTCACCCAATTCGATGCGACCCCGGCCCGGAGCGTGGCAACAGACCAATACTTTCTTCACACCGTCGTTGAGACGCGGCTTCCAATCTTGCGCGTCTATATGTACTCGGGAGATGTGCTGCTGCTCGGTCGGTATCATGCTGCCGGCGCACTCGGCCAAGACCCGGGTCTGACAATCACTCGGCGTCTGACCGGTGGGCGAGCCTTTCCGAGCGGCAACGGGTTTGTCCAGTTCTCGCTCATCGTGCCGCATCGCTCTTTTTTCTTCTCCGCCGACCCGTATCACATTGCACCGTTTCAGGTCCTCAATCGTTACGTCCGTGGAGTGCTGCACGGCCTGAAAACAGGTGGGATTGAAGTCTTCTATCCAGGCCAGGATTTTCTGACGGTCCAGCGGCTGCCGGTTGGCTGGCACTCTTTTGTGACAGAAGACAGCGGAGCCGTGCTGTATGAAGGGGGCGTGTTTGTCCAGCGGGATATGAGTCTTCTTCCTTATCTCCTCGACCGGGTGGACCCGCAGGGAACTCTTCCCTGTCAGCTCTTTATGCCGGAACAAGTCCACAATCTTGGCAAAGACCTCGGACAGTCTCTTGCACCAGACCAAGTCGTTCGTCTGCTCCGGAACGGCTTTACCCGGCAGTTCGGGCTGGAATGCCTCGACCACGACCTCAACCAAACCGAGCGCGCAGCCATTCTGGGAAGGCAGGAGCCGTCCGACCTCGTTCCGAACAGTCGCCCCCTGCGCTCCGACCTCCCGTATACAGCAACAAGGCAAACGCCACTTGGAGAACTTCAGGTCCGCTTCTCTCTTACTCCCGAGCGGACGATCGAGATGATCCAGTTCTCGGGCGACTTCATTGCCAACCCGGCCGGGATACAGGCGTTGGAGCACAATCTCGAAGGCTGTCCGCTGGAGAAAGCCGCACTTTGGCAGGTCATTGACCAGACTTTTCTTGAGCCGGCCTATTATCTGATTGGGGCGGGGCAGTTAGCAGACTTACCCGAAGCGATGATAAGCGCCTCGAAGAGTAAACGTGCCCAGCATCAATAAGCTATGGAGCAGACCCACAACGCTGCCTTCCAACTCGGTCAGCTTGCAGCAGGCCTGCTCGCCGACGATGACCATAGCCGGCTCTCAACGCTCGCTCGGCTTGAGGCGGAGAGGACATTACCGTCTCTCCCGGAAGATGTGGTCCGGGGCCTTTTGGCGTGTTTGGGACATACGACGAAAAAAATACAACGCGGTGCAGCGACCGTCCTCATTCGCTTTGCCCCCCGACAGCCTGGAATTATTGAAGCGCTGACTCACCGGCTGACAGACCCGGACCCACGGTTGCGCTGGACCGCGGCTTTTACCCTCTCTCAGCTCGATCTGCCGCGCCCCTCGCCTCAAAGAGCAAACGTGCTCTCCAATCAGACACAACTGCTGGACACGTCTACTCTTCTTCCCGTTTTGATCGAAAACCTGGGACATCAGGAAAGCGACCTCCGTTGGGCAGCTGCAACCGCTGTCTTGCAGATCGCCCGGCGCCAGACTCAAGATGTTGCTCACGCCATGATCCAGCTTGTGAGTATGGGTAATGCCGTGCAACGCCGCATGGCCCTCTACTGCCTGCGCGACCTGAAGCAAACGGATCAAGTGGCCCAAAATGCCTATCTCGCCAGCCTCCGCGACGAGGACCCTATGGTCCGCCTGGGTGGTCTGTCTTGTTTGGGTAAGCTCCGACTGACCGGCGGAGCAATTCGAGCAGCGCTTCTTCGTCTTTTAGAATATGACCCAGACCTGGGCGTTCGTCGTTCGGCTGCCATGACCTGCGGACAGGTCGGCGATACGGACACACATATCGTTGAAGCGTTACGGCGAACGGCGCAATCGGATGACAGCAGCCTCAGAAAAGTATCGACAGGAGCACTGAAGAAACTACGGCCCCAGACGTAAAACACGAGCACTGACGTTTTACGACAAATAGCCCATCGGCTCATTTTTCAGCAGTTCGACAATCACCTGCTGTTGGGTCTTGGGCCGTGCCTGGTTTTGTCCTTTCCCATCCAAGACAAACAGCCCGCGTTTATATTTTCCACCACCGTGCTGACACGTTTCCCACAACCGCTGCCACCGCTCGGGCGAGCGGACCCACTGTCTGAGGATTTTCTCTTGGTTAGTCATATTGGCTATCCTATTCAAGCCGTTCGTCAGCGCGGGAGATGTATGGCTGATAAATCACCCACTCATTAGCAATTCAACTTCACTGGGATCAATATCAAATTTTTCCAGCAATTGCTTCGCACGCTCAGCGCTCCAGTTAGGCTTTTGCGGCACGGCAACCCACATACCGCTGCTTATCGGTAGTAATTTTCGCTTCGGAAGTTGGCTACGGTCCGTGGCTACGCATAGGAAGGACTTCCCCCCAGGGCCTTTACCAGTTATTTCCACAGGACAGTCGTCTTTGGTCATGCTCCCTTCCCGCACCAGCCAATCAGCAATACACACAAACATCTTCCTCCACGCCTCACCTCTACGCTCAACCCATTCGTCACAGATACTCTCCCCCCTAAATCTAATTTTTGTTGGAAACGGACTAGCCGGTTGTCTCCCATTCAATGAACCTAGCCGTTTCCCATTGTCAGGTCGGCTACTCAGCGATTTGTCTGTTGTCATGGATAGCGAACCTATGACATCCATAACCTCCTTCGATGGTGGATTCTCTTCCCGCCGCTTACGGTAATTATCAATATCGGTTGGCTTCAATTCTTCGCATTGGTTCCAGCGAGTATCGAACCATTTTATAACTGAATTCAAGTCCTCGGTTTCAAAAACAGCCTCTTCGTTGCTCTCAAACCCTGCCCGTGTGAAATTCGCGCTGCCGACCCAGGCAACCGACTTCCCCGATCCTCGGAAAATATACACCTTGGGATGAAACATCGGACCGTTGTTGTCCACGAGGCGGAGCTCTCCAACTTCGTTCAATCGTTCCAGCACCTCGGGATCGGTTACATTGCCCGAAATTCCTACAACAGTACGTAGCTGGCCCTTTGGTTTTTTCCACTTCCTTACGGTGTCTTCCAGCGCAACTAATGCACTTCCCGACGTTGCCCATGCAGTGGCGATATCGATTTCTTGTGCGGATTCCAGACGTTGCCGAAACTCGGTCAGGAGATTTTCTTTGGTAAGAAACATTCGATTATTCCCGTTTCAAGTCTGTTCAGTGTTACTCCTCAAAGGTCTGATCAATCCGTTCAAACCGCTGTCGGATGGGCGTCCGACTTTCCTCGTGGGGCAGGATGTAGGGGTGATTGGCAACGATGGCGTCCACAATTTGATCCGACATTACATCATTTAACATGGGCCTCTCTTCTCCCCATTCTGCAATCTTCTCCCGCACCGAATTTAATCCGTGGAGGATTATTAGTGGCGAATGCTTCGTTGCAGTGATATTCATTTTACCCCGCATTCTCTGGAATCATGAAACATTTCCTCTTCCACCACAATCTCCTCGCGATCGTCATCATTGCAATAGCTCCCATCATTATTACAGGGATATGCCTTTGGGTTGTTATTGGTGAGAACCTTGACTGGAAAATTATGCTCACTGCTTTGGGTAGTGGCATATCGTCTTTCTACTTCTTCCAAAAACAAAAACTGGACGAAATACGCCTCATGAAGGAGCTGATTACAGATTTCAACAGCAGATATGACAACCTGAACGAGCAATTAAATGACATTCTAAGGAAAGGCGACGAGACCCCTTCTATGACGTTGGACCAAGACGATCGCGCAGCGCTCAACGATTATTTTAATCTGTGCGCAGAGGAATATCTCTTCAAAGAATTGGGCTATATCCATCCGCGGGTATGGGAAGCTTGGTACAAGGGCATGGAAAATTACTTTACGGATCGGCGCATATGTGAATTGTGGGGACAAGAGGAGAAGGACTCGTATTACGGCTTCACGTTCCCGGAAGCGGCCAGCCTGACAGCGCCTGTGACGGGTACCCGCGAGTTCGAGAAAAAAGAATAAGGCGTTAGGCCGCGCTTACTATAGTGAAGGAACATCCCTCACTCGATATCGGTAATGACGAAATTTTGGAGCGGCTCTTCCCATTCGATGACAACGGATTCGCCAGGAGAGGGAAAATCTTCCAAGACATACCGCCCTGAGAGCCCCTTGGGAAATTGGCCATCAAGCGTCGTCACGGTCACAGTCGCCCGCCCCAGTTCTTGGCCATCGACCTCGGCGATCACGGCATGCGTTCCGTCTTTGAGGATATTCCAGTTGAAGAGGAGCCCGAAGCCATTATCGATATCCCCACAGATTTCCTCTCCTGCTCGGGTATACGCCGTGTCCCCCCGTTCCGTCCCATAGGCGGCTTCCTGAATAATCCTGTCCCCGACTTCGGTGATGATTGTAATCATTACTTCGTCTGCCTCACAGACCCAGCCGGAGATAATGCCAATGCCACTCTGTGAGGAACCATCCCGAGGATTCTCCAGGAAGCCGGTAAGGATCTCTGACGGGGATGGCGTTTCAATACCCGCCCGCGTTCCATAGAGCGCTCGAATACCCGCGATGTCATCAGGCTGTAAATGGTTGTAATTGACTACGCTATTCATGACGGCCTGCACGTTCTGCCCGGCTTCATCTGGATGGCCAAGTCCCACTACGTGACCAAATTCATGCAATAGGAGTCTGTAGGGATTACTCGTAGAGTCATATGCCCATGGCACACTGATATAGATTCGCGCCTGTTGCCAACCGTATGCAGTGCGGGCAAATCCGAGCCGTCCGTCTCCCGGACACGTACTGTCTGCGTGGGCTAGGATCACCGCGACCGCTCCTGGGATGTTACACGGGTCATCAGTAGGTCGGACCTGGCGGATACGGAATCTAAAATTTGCCCCCGCGTCATTCCACTCAGCAATGGCCTCCTGTATCATGTTCGCCCACCGTTGATCTGAAATGGGAGGAGGGTTCGGGTCCCAGAAATCCGAACAGAACTCACTCCGACAGAACGCATGGAGGACGACCGTTACTTCACGGTCAGGTTCGCCGGGACTAGCGAAAAAGGCTTGATAGCCATATTCCCAGGCATTGGTCTTATCAATCCCGATCCCGATCAACACACACGCGACAAAGAGCATCCGGCTGATGGTAGTACAAGTGCTCATACTTCTCCTTCTGTGCACAGGTTCTTCCTTCGAGACCCTGCTGCCTAACCGTTACTCGGCAAACCGGGGATCTGACTAACAGGGAATGTTATTCGTGCGGATTGTGGAATTTTGCCTCGGGCGGCTTACAGGCGTAGAGATATTCTTTCCTGACACAGAGGCCAGAAATGTCCTCTACGTCAACACATCGCTCCGAGAGTGAGTGTGAAACGACGTTGCCATATTCGCCACAGCCGCGCTGGGCTTCCTGGTTCATCTCCATGGCGTCGGGGAATTGGTACCAAAAATTCGCACGCGCTTGGACCTTCACCACGTCGCTCCGTATATCGGAAATCACAGGCACGGTTGCTGCGCAGCCTCTCAAAAGAAGAAGACTCAACAATCCTATGAGGCTTCTCATATGTTCTTCTCCTTCCTGGCCCTGGCGAGGAATGCCGGGCCGTGTCTCCATCACAACAGCGAATGTGGTGAGGTCCTGCCTGTTCGCCACGGCGTGGGTAGCTACTCCCACGCCTTCCTGTGGCTATTCTATTGAGCAAGCGACCCGACTCAGCGAGTTTGCTGCTTGATGAAGACAAGCGGGAGGATGAATAATTCGAGGAGAAATGTCAACGAGGGAGATTGAGAGGGTTGTCCAATGAGGACCTTAAACGAGAAAGTTCTACCGGGCGGCCCGATACAGTGTGGCCGCTGCCACGCCTTTGCTCCTGTGACTCATCCCGTGGTCTTTTGTTCATCGTAGGTCTGATCGATCCGTTCAAACCGCCGCCGGATGGGCGTTCGACTTTCCTCGTGGGGCAGGATGTAGAGGCGATTGGCAACAATGGCATCCACAACTTGCGCGGCGACATCCTCCACGTCCAGAACCCGACCGGCGAGGTTCGGGTTGTCTTCTCCCTGGTCAAGCACAGGTGGTGACGCCTCCGGGCCACCTAACTCGTCGGGACGATTGCGCTCCGAGTAACCAATATTGGTGGCCACGCGCATCGGACACAGGACAGACACGCCGATGTCGTGCGCCCGTAGCTCTCTACGCAGGACTTCGGCTAAAGCTACAACTCCATACTTAGAGACACAGTACGGGCCAAGCCCAACGTTGGGGACGAGGCCAGCAAACGAGGCGGTAAACAGCATATGACCGCCCTGACCTTGAGCGATCATGCGTTGCGTAAAAGCTTCAACACCGTGGATGGGGCCCCATAAATTGACCCGCATAGTCCATTCCCAGTCGCTATGTTTCATCTCGGCGATTGGCCCGCCAACGGCAACCCCAGCGTTATGGAACACAATGTGAACCGCACCCATTTTTTCAAACGCGGTGTCTGCCAAGTGTTGGACGGCCTTCAGGTCGCCGACATCGCAGACTACTCCCTCTACAGCGGTACCCGTAGTCGATAGCTCAGCGACGGCTCGGTCCAAAGCCGACTTTTCAATATCGGCTAACACGAGTCGAACGCCTCGACCGGCAAGGCGGCGGGCGGTGGCAAATCCTATTCCACTTGCTCCACCCGTGATGACGGCAACTTTGGCGGCGAGGTGTTCCATGCTTCATTTCCTCTCATACGCGTTTATCGGGCAGGGCGCGCCAGCTTGCTTACTCGATAACCAGGAGCCCCTCAACAAAGCGGAGATCGGCGGTCTGGATATCGATGGCCAGAATCTCTTCAATCGTGTCGCGCGCATAGGCCGCCAGGGGACCAAGGGCGGACAACTCCTGTGGCGTGATTACGAGCGGTGAGCGGCGAGCTCCCCTTATGAAGGGGGGTTGGGGGGATAGAAAGTGCGTCTGGAACGCCTCCCAGCGTTCTTCGAGGGTGGCCTGCGGAAGCCGGTCGTGAAGCGCCTGAAGCTCGACCCGGTTCAAGGGGTGAATACTGAGCTGCTTTTTAAGAGAAGAGCCGAGGACCCAACGCGCAAAGGCCGTATTCCAAAGAGCGGTCAGGCCGACTCCTCCAGGCGCCTTTTCTTCGGGCAGGATGGCCCAACGCCGGAAGACCCGGAACCAGGTCGGGATATGGGTCAGCAGCGATTCGACCTGTCGAACCTCGGACAGTTGTCCAAAGCGTCGGGACACGATTTCGCCCGGCGTCTTCAGACCAACAAAAAAGAGTGGCTCCTTTCGCCTGACCCCGACGTACATCTCTCGAAACGGCGGATCGAGATAGCTCTCCCATGCGGACAGACCGCTCTCCTCTAACTGGGTAGCCATGAGGCTGGCTTGCTGCTGGAGGCGCTGGAGCAAGCCCCAGCCGGTCTGAAAGAACGGACGAATCTGCGTCGTTTGGAGGAGATCGCGCGCCGCAGTCTCATCTTCTTTGGCTACGTAGGACAGACCAATATTGACATAGTCGTGCGCCATGCCAACGCAGCGACGAATTTCGCTGACCTCTCCGGTATCCCGGGCCTCGGCCGTGACAATATGATTGGTCAGATAGGCGAGTTCCTGACCGATCTGCACAATGGTCTGGCGTGGCAGACTCGCCAATACCTGGGAGAAAAAAGACGTGGGCTCGGCGAGCAGGGCTAAAGCGTGATCGGGTGGCGTAATAGCGTCGTCCCCGGTGGCAAGATGAAGCGTGTCGGGGGAACGTTGATATGCCTGTAACGGAATGGAGTCCGGTGGGAGAAAGCGGAAGAGGGCTTGTGCCTCTTCGTATCTCGGATAACCACGATCTTCGAGGCGTGCCGCTCGCCAGCGCAACGCCTGTTCTTCAAGGCCGCTTTCGAGTTCAAACAAACTGTTTTCGAGTGCGTGGAGATACCTGCGGTAATCAAGGGTACGGAGCTGCTCAAGCAGGAGGTATAAAATGGGTTCCGACTCGCCACGGAAGCGGAGGAGATACTGATCGTCGAAGGTGAAATATTTGGACTCGTCAAAGTCCGGCTCCTCCTCGACATCCACTTTGCGGACAACCTCAAAGTGACGTTGAATCAGGAAGACCAGGAGTTCGATGTCGGCGTGCAAAATCCATTCAGCCAGCTTACTGCTCCCGCTTTCATCGATCAGCATCAGCCAGTTCGTCAAGCGCTCGTCATCCAACCTGTCCTTGCGCCAACAGTCCAGGTCCAGCATGTCACGCACCTGTTCAGGCGCTGCCATTGTCAGGAGTCCGACCGCATCGTGCAGCCCAATCTCCTTGAGCGTATACAGTAACGTCTCAGAGGAGAGCGCCCGGACTATTGCCACACCGTTCTTTGCCGAGAGGAGGAACTCTTGCCGATCTTTGGCCTCGAGCTGCACCAGTTGAGCTGTCTGTTCGGTGACTGAAAGCTCGGGCAGACCGGCTAGGTCGGGATGGAGCACACGCTCAGAATCCGTCATGGGTTTCACTCGGTCTGCGTATAGTGATCGATAAAGGCCAGGGCCTGGTCCCAGCCGAGTAGGCCGTTGAACACCTCGTTAAACGGCAGCATCTCGTGCCACGTTCCCTGGGTGGTGCCGGTCTCTCGGAGCGTCCGTAAGGTTTTTTTCATATGGTACGCCGCAGCCAGGACGTTGGTTACCGGATAGATGGCAAGACAAAACCCGAGATCCTCAAGGTCGCGCGCAGGCAGGAATGGCGTCTTCCCGCCTTCAACCATATTGACCATAAGCGGGGTAGTCGAAAATTCGCGGCAGACCAGCTCCATCTGTTTGACTGACTCGAACGCCTCAAAGAACAGCAGGTCTGCTCCGGACTCCAGACAGGCGGACGCCCGTGCCATAGCATCGTCGAGCCCATTCACGGCAATCGCGTCAATCCGGGCAATGATGACGGTGTCAGGATTCGTCCGGTTGTCCACCGCGGCCCGAATTTTGGCAGCATGGTCAGCGGTCGAGACCAAACGTTTTCCACCCAGATGGCCGCAGCGGCGCGGCACATCCTGATCCTCAATGTGGAGACCGGCGACATGCACCCGCTCATATTCCTGGACCATACGGACGACATTCAGGACGGAACCAAAGCCTGCTTCGGCATCGGCGATCACCGGAACGCTCACTGCACGACAGACGCCTTCGAGTTGGATAACCATCTCGGTCAGCGTCCGCATTCCAAAGTCTGGATAGCCCAGCGCGCCAGCAGAGACACCGCCGGAGTAGTACACCAGCGGAAATCCCGCTTCTTCGACAAGCCGGGCGGAAATGACGTCATAGGCACCTGCGGCCATGAGAAACTGGTCCTGGGAAAGCAGGGTCCGGAGAGATTGAGCCTGGGACATGAAAATTGAAACTCCTTACAACTGAAGAATACGAATATCCGAGGGGTCATTTCTGACATGCGCGGTGCGCTTGTCAAGGGAGGAAGGAAAACGCAGGCCTCTTGCTTTTCGGCGCCGAGTTAGCAAAAACAGCGAGAGGAGGGAATGTTATGAGTAATCTTGCTTATCAGGACAACGCTGCATACACGCTCGAACAGCTTGCCGAAGATGTGGAAGCGCTGGTCGTCCGTGAAAAAGAACACGCTGCGATTGTTGCGGCGGCGGAACCTCTGCTGGAACGTTTTCTGGCTGCCGGCAGTCTGCCGGCAGAATACTGTCAACCGGCCCCCGGTCGGATTACCACTGAGCACAAAGACTTCACCCTGTACCGCCTCCACCGTGGGCCTGAAGACTGCTTTAATATTATGGTCGCCATCTGGCCTCCGGGCGGATCGAGTGGTGTACACGATCATGCCGGAAACTGGGTCGTCGAAGGCGTGTATCGGAATCAGCTCCATACCATTCGGTATAAACGTCTCGACGCTGGGACGCAGCCAGGATATGCAGAGCTCCGCGAAACCACCGCGCTCGATCTCCGTTCGGGCGATGTCGCCCACGTCCTGTCCCCGAACGAGGAAGTCCATGATTTTCTCAATAACACCGACGAGCCGGTCATGAGCGTCCATATCTATGGTGGGGATATCAGCACCGAAACACTGAACTATTTTGACCCGGCCAGCAAGTCAGTCGAGCGTGTTGCGCACGACCTGCACTACGATAACGAATAGGAATGCCGGGGAACGGCTTGTCCCGGTTCTGCACGGTCAGGCTCTTACCCCTCACATGAGTGAGAGCCTGACCGGATCGGTGTGTGGGCTGAGCAGGGAAGGAGTTTTCCCCGGAAGCAGCATAAAGTCGTCATAGGCCGCCTCCGATATGCTGGCCATAGTATCGGAGTCCGAGAGCACGGCGATCCCGCGCACCTCCCCCGGTTCAAAGCCAAAGAGGTCTTTATAGTCCTGGTAGAAATTAATGGTTTCTTGTCGCCACTCCCCAGGCTCGGCCGGCCCGCGCTGTAAGACGACGACCTTGGCGCGCCAATAGACCGGACTGTCGAACCGCGTGCCAACCGCGAGCGTCGAACTCCAGACGTATTTAATCACCCGCGGCATGAGGCGGCTGTCAAATATCACGTAAACGGCCGCGGCCGAATCATTCGTCTTTTTTGCTCGCTCATCGGCGCCGGGAGGGAGTTTAGTTGCGCGCCACCGCCAGCGTAAAATAGGATAGTCCTGTGGCCTACAGACATGTTCTATGCCGATCTGGACATCCTGGTTGTTGGCATAGGCATGGAGAAATCTATTGCCTTCTTCTTCGGCAATGCGGTAGACGGCCTGGGCGGTGGCTTCGCTGCCACGGACCTTCCAGCCCGACGGGAATACGCCAGCCGGGTATTGCTGAAAAGTCTCCTGAAAGGGCGCCATCCCCGTATCGGGTGCAGCCACTCTGGAAAGAGTCAACACGCATGCGAGCAGGAATGCAATGAACCCCACAACATGTACTCTCACCTTCTCAATCCTCTCTTGCTGACCGAGTCGGATCCGAATTCGAACCATTCCGAATAGGGGCACGGATAGAGGAAGGACCCCTGGAGCGCAAGCCCGACAAGGATGGCCGCTCTCTCGCGGCATTGGCACGTCTCCCGGGACTGTGGTATCTAGGCGGCACGTTATCAAGAATATGCAAAGACCTGTTTGGGATTTGTGAGGAGACTGCTGTACATGGAAATTCTTGCAGAAGGGCAGGGCGCATACCTGCCACCCGACCCCGATGGGTTCCGTGCCTGGGTGAGAGACAACAAGCCACGGACGCTCGTGCCTAAAATGCTGAACGAGCACGAAGCCATTGAGAAGTTTGTCTCTGATGGGGACTATGTGGCGTATGACTGCAACTACTTCCAGCGTGGTCCGAGTTCGCTCATTCGTGAGATTATTCGCCAAAAGAAAAAGGACCTGTGGATCTGTGGGAAATTCACCTATGTTGCGCTCGCGCTGCTTGTCGAAGGGGGTTGTGCCACCAGGGCGGATATCGGGTTTGTTGGTTTTGGCCCGTGGTTGTCCAAAGCGGTCGCCGCAGGTCGCCTCCAAACCTACGAGTACTCCAATGTGGTGATGACCTATCGTCTTCAGGCGGGCGCGCAGGGGTTGCCGTTTATTGGCGTGCGGTCGTTTGGAGGGACCGCCGGCTTTTCTCAATCCGGAGCCAAGCTGGTCAAAGACCCGTTTTCGGGCAAGCCGGTTGTCCTGCTGCCAGCACTGAACCCGGATGTTTCGATCATCCATGTGCATCAGGCCGACGTGTACGGCAATGCCCGCGTCTTTGGTACTGGAATCTCCCATGTTGATTGTGCCTTGGCGTCCAAAAGAGTCATTATATCCGCCGAAGAAATCATCGAAACAGATGAATTTCGACGCGACCCGGCTCGAACATCCATTCCCCATTTTACGGTTGATGCGGTGGTTCATGCGCCTTTTGGTGCCTATCCGGGAACGGTCCAAGGACGCTATGCCTCAGATGTCCAGCACGTGGTCGAGTGTTTCGGCGGGACCATGCGCGGCGACCTGCAACCCTATCTTGAAAAATGGGTGTATAGTGTCGATTCGCACGATGAGATGTTGGAAAAGCGCGTGGGGTGGAAAAAACTCCAGGAGTTACAACGGCGCGAAACCATTCGGGAGGGATACTCGATATGACACCGGCCACACATTTTGCGGAACGAGAACATTTGATCTGTACCGTCTCGCGGGTCATTGAGGAAGAAAAAAGCTACTGGGTCGGTGGCGGCGGAGAGCCCTTATACAGCATTTTGCTGGCTCAGCGGCTGTACGCCTCAGGCGTCCAATACATGACCGAGGATGGCGTGATTGCCCCGCAATCCATGATGCCCTGGGACCCCCTGATGACCATGGTGGCCTCACGGGCCGGCTATCGCGCCCTCCAGTGGGGAACCATGAATACGGCGGGCAATTTTGCCCAACTCGGCTATGTTGATGTCGGTATCCTCAACACCCTCCAGGTCGATCGCTACGGCAATGTCAATTCAACCGTACTGGGAGAATACGAAGGCGGCCAAGGCCGGCGTTTTGGCGGCCCTGGTGGCGCCGATACTATTGCCGCCCAATGCTGGCGCACAATCCTGATGACCGACCAACAAAAGCGGAAGTTCCCCGAACGGGTGGACTTTATTTCCTCACCGGGCTTTCTCGACGGACCAGGCGCGCGCGAGGCCAACGGCCTGCCCCCAGGAACCGGTCCATGGCGGGTGTTCACCCCGTGGGCGATGTTCGGCTATGAAGAAAAGTCGTGTGAGCTGATGCTTATGGCGATTTCACCGTTCGTCACGGTCGATATGGTTCTGGCCGAGATGTCCTTTGAGCCGAAAATAGCCTCGACCATTGAAACGCTTGATCCACCCATGGAAGAAGAGTTGGAGATCATCCGCACCCAGCTTGATACGGATGGGCAAACAACGGGTCGCGGGCAGTGGATCGAAAAACGGGACGACAAATACGTCTTTGCCGAAACGCAGGGACGCGAGTAAGAGGATTCAAAGTCTTTGAGTCTGTTTTTTTGATGGGATCAGGGCAACGCTTTATTTCGTGTCGACCCTTATATGATCGACGCTCTGTCCTGTCTCTTCAGCCCATTGTCGAGCAACTGTTTCCAGCCTTGTTGCATGCGCACTCGTCAGACCCTGGACAAAGCGCTCAACCTTTCTATGCCGCCAACTGGGCAGCCTTTTATGCTCCGGCATTGACTCAAAAGGAAAGAATAGCTCACGATACAGTGCGATTGTGATTTCACGGGTTTGTTTTTTGTCGATATTCTCCCAGCACCACCGGAAAAACTCTTGGATCTGAGCGACTACGAGGCTGAAGAAAAAAGCCTCTAGCCATTCCTTGGACGATATCTTTTTTGGTCTACGGGCCGGCTCGCCCTTCTCTCCCGTCTTTTTGGCGGCTCCTGCTTTTTCCTTGGTGACGGATTTCTTCACGGTCCGTTTTGCCTGTGGTCGTGCCCCCTTTTTTTTCGGTCGTGCCGTTGGTTTCTGCTCCTTTTGCGCCTTCTTGGCCATCCCTATATCATAGCAAGACTTCTCCTTGCGTCTATCGGTTGCTGGAGTAGGCGGCTAATTTTTCTCTGCGATATATGTCTCCGTTGATCGATTTTTGTCAAAAGTCTTTTTACAACAGTGGCTTAAACAGTGTGGAACGAGAGACTTTCTCTGGAAGAAATCCTCTCGTTCCACACTGATGGAGTAGTGGAGGCGAGGTTGCCCGACCTCTGGAGTCGGCCGTTATGGACTATCCGCCTCTGGGCGAATCGGAAGAAGTCTCCACTCGTTGGGAGCCAGAGTCCAGCAGACCGCAGGCCTCGGCGATGAGTTCATAGGAACGCACACGCTTGGAAAAATCATAACAGATCGTCACAATGCCGAGGTCCGTGGTCTGAAACACCTCGGCTAGGTGTTCGAGCTGCTCTTTCACCTGCTGTGGGTCGCCGTCAACATTGGAGCGGCGATACTGTTCCAAATAGGCCAGTTCGTCAGCGCTATACGGGTAGGCGCGGGCCTCCTCAGGTGTGGGAACCCCCTGCCGGCGACCACGGATGATATTCAGCCGCACCAGACTTCTGCTTGCCGACAGATACTGTGCCTCTTCTTCGGTCTCCGCACATAAAGCCTGAACCGTCACATTGACTTTGGGCTCGGCCAGCAGTTCTGATGAACGAAAGTGGCGGCGGTAGCTCTCAACAATAGCCGGACCATGCTGGACGCCCATCCCGAAGAAATAGGCATAGCTAAACGGCAGACCCCGCTCAGCAGCAATGAGGGCCGAGTCAATACCCGAGCCGAGCAACCAGACTTCCGGTGTGGTGCCCGCTGTGGGTCCGGCATGCACATCGGCAAAACGATGATCCGGAGGGAGATTATCTGCCAGATAGGCAATCAGGTCGTCGACCTGCTCTGGGTAATACCGAATATCGCGGGGTTGACCAGGGTAGGAGAGCGCAACCGCGGTTCGCTGATCGCTCCCTGGCGCGCGGCCAAGACCGAGGTCGATGCGGCCAGGATAAAAGGATTCAAGGACGCGGAATATCTCGGCAACTTTGAGGGCGCTATAGTGGGACAGCATCACGCCCCCACTCCCGACTCGAATATGTTGCGTGTGAGCGGCAATTTGGCCAATCACGATTTCCGGGCTGGTACCGGCGAAGCCGGGCAGATTGTGATGCTCGGCCGCCCAGAAACGTTCATAGCCGAACTTTTCCACCGCCCCGGCAAGGGCGACCGTCTCCCGCAACGCTTGGGCGGCCGTGCCTCCTTGCCGGACAGGAGACTGATCCGCCACACTTAAATGCAGTTGTTGGGCCATAGCTTAATAAAAAGGGCAGCCCCATAGGGCTGCCCCCTGCTGCCTTGTCTGCGAAGGCAGTTTTATGCCGTCTGTTCCTTAAAGAACGTTCCGATCTCCTCAATAGCCTGCTGGCCTTCGGGAAGAATCGGCGCAAACAAATGCCACACGTGTGGCATTTCATCCCAGATTTTCAACGTCACGTTGACATCGGCTTTCTGAGCTCGTTCCGTGATTCTTGTGGAGTCGTCCAACAAGGTCTCTGCGTCTCCGACCTGGATCAGCAGTGGTGGGAGACCCGCCAGATTGGCATGCAGAGGAGCGGCCAGCGGGTCTTTTGGGTCCGCGTCGCCCAAATACAGCTTGGCCATACCGAGCAGCCCTTCTTTCTGGACAACCGGATCGACCGCAGCCCGCGTGGTCATCGACTCTCCCGTGCCTTCCATATCAACCCAGGGTGAAATACCAATGCCCGCGGCCGGCATGGGCTCCCCGGCGTCACGAATAGCGATGAGTGCGGCCAGAGCGAGGCCGCCACCAGCCGAGTCTCCCGCAATAGCAATGTTTGAGGCCTGAATCCCTTGTCCGAGCAGCCACCGGTAGGCGGCCACCGAATCATCGACCGGAGCGGGGAAGGGATGCTCGGGAGCCAGACGATAGTTGAGGGAGAGCACGCGTGCGCCCGCTGCCTGCGAGAGACGACCGGTCATATCACGGTGGGAACCGGCGGAGCCCATCACATAGCCACCACCATGGACGTACAAGATGACCTTCCCCTGGTCGGCGCCATCGGCATCACTCCATTCGGCAGACACCCCGCCAGCGTCAACCGGGGTACATGTTACGCCAGCCGGGGCTTGCGCTTCTATCATGACGGCGCGCATATCGTTGATATCTTTCGCCTCGGCCATCTTTGTCCCCATCTCTTTGAACATATCGAGGGTCTGTTGTAGTTGCGGACTTGCCATAGCGAACCTCCTTTTTACAGATAAATCGTCTCACCGTACGAGAGATGTATAACCGGTATAGCCCCGGCTGGGTATTGTCAACTCAAAACGTCCTAGGCCACCCAGCCGTACTGAAAGGTATGGATCGTGCCGGGAGGATACCACCACTGACCGGTCTGACATAAGGGACAGGTCTTTGGCGTGGACCCCCGTTTATATTCCGGGACACCCGCCATGGCTTGCACTGCGCCTTCAAAGGTCCCATCCCGGGTGACCTTCTTCGTCAGCAAGTAGAGTCCCATGCCACAATCAGGACACGACAGAATCGTCCCGGCATTCAAAAACGGGAGCGAGGTAATCTGATCCGGGAAGGGCTGCGACATTGTCCCCTCCAAATACTCAGGCCCGCCGTTGGCGCTGGGCCTGCTGCGCCTGAGCTGCAAACTCAGACGGCTTCATAATGAGCGAGCTTTTAGATTCTTCCTGTTGTTGTTGCTTTTCTTCCGTGTAGTGCAGGCCGATACTTTGCTGGACCAATCCTTCACAAAAAGGAATCCCACTGCCCCTCGCCCCCTCTTTTTGGAGTGCAAGCGACACGGCCAGGGCGCGTTGGGCTGACATTACACGTTCGGTTGCCGCAAAATACAGCGCCATTTCTTCCAAGCGCCGGGCGTAGACTTGGCCGCTCTCCCCCGAGAATACTTCGGTCACTGCTTGTTTGATAACATCGTCCACCCGGTCTTTTTGCTGGTGCTGGTTCAGCACCAGGGGGCTATCCTGCGCACTGGTTATCTTTTCGACATAGGGTTTGGCCTGTTCTGCGTCAAACACCCACCGCTGCATTTCCGGCTCTTCGCCCAGCTGGATGGACGTTGCCAGGAAAGTGTCGTCGGCAGCGACTGTCTCACGATCCAAACTGTCCGGCAGTGGAACGGCCTGGGGTTCTGCCGGTGTGGTGGACACAAAAGACCGAAGCGCCGGGTAGGACTCGACTTCTTTTTTGTCTTGGGCCTCGGCCCGTTCATAGCCTTCCTGCATCAGGAAATCACAATACCGCCACGGCACTTGAACCATAGTCACGCCGCGGCTGTCGAGCAAATCCTGAAGAACCTGCCGCAGCATTTTGCGCGATATTTCCGTGCCTTCGATATAGCGCAGGCCTTCGGGTTCGTTGACCAACGCAGACAAGAAATGCAACCCGCCGCCAACGCGTGATTTCACTATCCAGACAAGGCGGTCGCCTCGCCCGTCCATTGAGGACAGATAGCCCTCCGGTTCAATCGGGGTGAGAATGGACTTGCCTGCTCCCTTTTGCGGTCGGTCGGCCTGTACCCCTTTTTGTGACAGGCGATAGAGGGCACGGCTAATCTCTTTGCGCAAATGCTTATCAGTCGCCTGCTCGACCCAATCCGCCAGGAATTGGGCCGACTCTGCCGTCTGGACCTCGCCCAGTAAGGCGGCCAAGGCGAAGTCAGCGTCAGCATTCTGGCCTATGCGCTCATTCAGGCTGGCAATATCAAGGTCTTGTCCGGCAGCGGGCTGAATTCCCCATTCTTCCAGCGCTTTTTTACCTCGTGCCAGGCGTGGGTCGCGCTTCGCACTCTTTTTCGCCATGTATTCCTCCCCAAGGCTGTCCGCAGCTTATCCAGCCAGCTCCTCGACTGTCAACGGGATTCGCTTCCAGCCTGGTCTAGCCTGCATAGGGTATTGTTGTTAGGTAGGCTACACGGAGGTCGAGGCAGGATGGCGACAGCGCGTTTTTGTCCACAGTGTGGAACAAAAACTATCCCTAAAGCAAATTTTTGTACGAACTGTGGGGAGCCTCTCGGAGGTAAGGCCGGAGGGCAGCAGGCCAAGAAATCGGTCGCCCCATCACTGACCGGCGCACGGCGGCTGCCCCTACCCGGTCTCGTCGTTTTGTCCTGCTACCTCGCCGTTGGTATCGGACTCTGGGTATTTGTCCTTCGGACAGAGCCTTTCGCTCCGACCCCCACCCGTTCCACGCAAGCCAGTACGGGCGGCTCGGCCTTGCCCCAGGATCACCCCCAGGTTTCCTTGCCCGAGGAAGTGAAGAGCCGTATTGCGGAACTGGTTGCTCAGGCCAATGCCGCCCCGCAAGACCCTAATGCGTGGCGGACTTTGGCCGAAGTCCAGTTCCGGGCGTCGCAGCTTGATGCCAGCTACCGCAGCGCGGCTCTGGCCTCCTATAGCAAGCTGTTTGAGCTTGCGCCGAGTGATCTGGATGCTCTGCGCGGCTTGGGGAATGTCTACTACGACCTTGAGGAACATCACAAGTCGATCGAGTATTATCAGCGCTACTTGGCGCTGGACCCGGATAATGCCAGTGTGACGACCGACCTCGGGACCATGTACCTCTATACCGGTCAGGTCGACCGAGCCATCGCTTCATACCAATCCGTCCTGGCCAAGCAGCCCGGCTTTTTCCAGGCCCATTTTAACCTGGGGGTTGCCTACCAGGAGAAGGGCCTGCCCGAACAAGCGGTCGCCTCATTACAGCAGGCCAAGAGTCTGACGGATAACACGGCTGTCCAGGCCCGCATCGACCAACTCCTGGCACAATTCTCGAACGGGACGGCCCCATCCCAAACCGTAGCGTCACCGTTTCAGCAAGCGGTGGAATCGCTTTTTCGCGCACATGAAATGATGGCGCCCAAAATCGTCCGTATCGAATGGCCGTCGCAAACCCAGGCTAGGGTCTTCTTTCGCAATTTCCCCATGGCTGGTATGCCTCAGACGGTCCGAGATAGTTTCAGAGAAAAACTTCGGGGCCAGATCATTGACGCCGGGCAAAAGACCGGCATCAGTGGCTTGGCGACTGTTGAGCTTATCGATATTGATACCCAGCAAGTTATGGAGACCCTCACGACCACTTCATAAATAGAGTAAACGAGTCACGATTATGAGCGAAGATGCTACTCCGAATGGTGCTGTTCCGTTTTATTTACCCATAGGTGACGAGGTCGAGATTTTTCAGGCCGCTTACGAGTGTCGTCTGCCTGTTCTGCTGAAAGGCCCGACCGGCTGCGGCAAGACCCGCTTTGTCGAGCATATGGCCCATGTGCTCATGCCGAACCGCGACCCGGAAGCTCCGGAAAATATCGTCACGGTCGCCTGCCATGAAGACCTGACGGGGAGTGATCTGGTCGGACGGTATCTGATTAAGGGCGATGATACCGTCTGGGTGGACGGACCGCTGACCCAGGCAGTCCGCACCGGGGCGATTTGTTATCTGGACGAGATTGTGGAAGCGCGCAAGGATACCATTGTTCTTATCCATCCGCTGACCGACCATCGGCGTATTCTGCCGGTTGATAAGCGGGCCGAAATCCTTGCGGCGCACGAAAATTTTCTGCTGGTCATCTCGTATAACCCTGGCTACCAGAGCATCCTCAAAGACCTCAAACACTCCACGCGGCAGCGCTTTGTCACGGTCGAGTTCACCTACCCGCCCCGTGATAAGGAAGCCGAGATTATCGCCCACGAGAGTGATTTGCCACTGGAAACCGCGCTCGACCTTGCCAAGCTGGGCGAAAAGGTCCGCCATCTGAAAGCCAGCGGCCTTGAAGAGGGTGTCAGCACCCGGCTGCTCATCTATTCCGGCCAACTCATTCGCCAGGGGGTGACCCCACGGCGCGCGTGTACCGTTGCCGTCTCCCGTTCACTGACGGACGACAACGACTCCCAGCGCGCGATTGATGAGGTCATTAACGCGATTTTTCCAGAATAGGTTTGTTGCCAGTCTGCCGTATCAGGGCGTTGCGCCCTCGATGATCTCCCGAGCCGTGCGGAAGACGGCATGGAACATGGGCTGGGTGAGCCGACCAGTGAAGGTGTTTTGTTGGCTGGGATGGTAGGAACCAATGAGGGTGACGTCCTCCAGGTCGTAACGCTTGCCATGTCCGAATTTCGGTCGGGGCGTCGGAACCTTCAGACCGACTTCCCGCCGAGCTTTCAGATAAGCTGAAAAAGCCAGTTGTCCCAGCCCAACAACGACCCTGACCTGTTTCAGCAATTGGATTTCACGCAGCAAATAGGGTTGGCACGCTTCGAATTCTTCTCGCGACGGTTTATTGTCCGGCGGTGCGCAGTGAACGGCCGCAGTGATATACGCGCCCTGCAACCTGAGGCCGTCATCGATATGAGTTGAGGTCGGCTGGCTGGCGAAGCCAGAGGCGTATAATGCGCCGAACACCCAGTCCCCGCTGCGATCTCCGGTAAACACCCGTCCCGTCCGGTTGCCGCCATGCGCTGCCGGCGCAAGGCCGACAATATAGAGGCGCGCAGTGCGGTCACCCAGGCTCGAGACCGGCTTGCCCCAATAGTCCCAGTCGCGGTAGCGTCTGACTTTCTCCCGGGCCGTGCGCTGACAGTGCTGAATAAGCCGGGGACAGCGCCGACAGGCAACGATCTGGCGTTGGAGTTGGGCGATGGTCCGCATCGTCCTCCCCGGTGGAGTGCTTTACAAACTCAATATATACTGCACGAGCGTCCGCACGCCAAAGCCGGTGCCGCCTCTCGGAGCGTACGGCAGAGCCCGCTCTGAAAAGGCCGGACCGGCAATATCCAGATGCGCCCAGGGGACCTCTGAGACAAACTCTTCAAGAAACAGCGCCGCGGTAATCGCCCCCCCATAGCCCCCGCCGATATTTTTAATGTCGGCAATGGGACTCTTGATGTCGTCCTTATACTCCTTCACCAGGGGCATGGGCCACAATTGTTCGCCCGTCTCTTTGCTGCTGGCCAACAAGTCGTCCGTCAGCTTCTGATTATTGCTGAACAGTCCGGCGACTCGGGAACCCAGGGCGACCATGCAGGCACCGGTTAAGGTGGCCAGATCAATAATGACGTCGGGCTTGTCCTCTACGGCACAGATCAGCGCATCAGCCAGGATTAGACGGCCCTCTGCATCCGTATTGAGAACCTCGACGGTCTTGCCGTTTCGATAGCTGATAATATCACCGGGTTTCTGCGCCGTGCCGCTCGGCATATTTTCAGATGAGGGTACATACCCCGTGACCTGCACCTGCGGCTTGAGCGCGGCAATCGCCCGCATCGTCCCCAATACCGTTGCGCCACCCGACATATCAATCTTCATCGTCTCCATGGACTTTGCCGGCTTGAGCGAAAGTCCACCGGAGTCAAAGGTGAGCCCCTTCCCGACCAGGGCCACCTTCTTTTTGGGCTTTGCTGCGGGGGTATAGCGCAGCTTGATGAAGCGGGGCTCTTCCGGACCGCCTCGCGAAACCGCGAGCAGGCCATGCATTTTGGCCGCCTTGATCTTGTTCACGCCCCAGACTTCGGTCTTGAGCCCGTTTCCGTCAGAGAGTTTTTTTGCTTGATTGGCTAAATAGGTGGGTGTGGAAACCGAAGCCGGCTCATTGACCAAATCGCGTGCCAGAAAGACACCGGGAACAGTATTCTGAACCGTTTCGAGGGACTGGCTGAGCCGAACACTTTTCCTGAGACCGGGACCGGCCAGAGTGAAGGTCTCGATGGTCGTCTTTTTCCCATTGGCGGATTTGTACTTCTGAAAGACGTAACCGGACAGCAGTATCCCTTCGAGGATAGCGGCGCTCATGTCCTGGACATCCATGTCTGGTTCGACAAACCAAGTCATGCCCTTCGCGCGTTGCTCCTGCGCCTGGCGGCGGGCGGTCGCTCCGACCTGACGCCAGGTGGACGATTCAATGTCACCTTGCTTCCCGAGTCCAACCAGCAGCACCAAGACGCTGGGGAGGCGTTTATGCGTATGGAAGAGGAGGGTCTCACCCCGTTTGCCTTGGAACCGGCTGCGCCGTATTTGCTCGCGCAGCGCGCCGTCCACAGCGGAATCGAGGGCTTTCAGGTGTGCGGCGTTGTGTTTCCCTTGAGCGACTGAGACAATCAGCAGGTCACTGCGGATGGCCGTAATGGATCGCGATTGAATCCGAACATTCATAGCCTTCTTCCCTTTCTCGTCGTAGCCCGGACTGGGACCAGAGTATTACGAAGCCGGGGCCGCTTCAAAAGAGGAAACGTGTCCAGCATCTATATGCTGTTGGAGGACACGTTTGCTCTTTGTGCCAGGGCGCGCAACTGCCGTTTGACAGAGCGGATGTTGCGTCGGATCTTTTTGAGTTCTTTGTGTTCCTTTTGCTCCAGGGCGGTATCACGTTGCCCTTTGAGCTCCTTCATCTGCTTTTTCAGGTCGGCCTTTTCTGCCATGGTCTCTTCCCTATTCTTCCTTTTCTTCTTGGCCTTGGTTTGGCTTGAATGTCTTTTTTGCCAGATAAAACATTGCCGCGCCAGCCGCCCCATACATCAGGATGCCCTCAACCAGTCCGACTCCGCCAGCGAGCATGAGCACCAGGACAACCAGCGCTGTCCCAATGACAGCCACAATCTTTTCAATCCGCTCCTCCCGTCCGCGAACTTTTTCCACATGCGCACTCACCCGCGTTCCACACTCCGGACAACGTCCATTGCGCTTGCGGTAGAGAATTTTTCCGCACTGGGGGCAGGGGATCCGAAGATGGAGGGGCATACGCTAGAAACACGAAGGCCCCGGCTCGTCACACACAGAGACAAACAGGGGCCTTCTCAACTGTTGACAAAGTTATTCTACTGACCAGACGTCTCCACGACGCAGGAGGGTGTCAATATTTCCTGGGCCAGACTTCTCAATAGCATCCTGAATCTGTTTGTTCATCAAAGACTCGATCGTCGGCCGTTCAGTTGAAAACAGGACCCCAACCGGTGTGGGAAAGTTGGGTGGCGTCATACGACCGAGTAAATAGGACAGAGTTTGATCGTGTTCATCGTGAACCAAAAGATCTGAGGTGCTGACACCATTCCCTATAGTGACTACTTCAGGGGTTAAGCCGTTGAGGCGAATCCCGCGATCCTTGTTCTTGCCAAAAACCATGGGCTTGCCATGCTCAAGCAGCAGTTGAGTATCGGCCTTGGAGTCTTTCGCCTTCAGGTATTCCCAGGCGCCGTCGTTATAGACGTTGCAGTTTTGCAGGATTTCAATAAACGCGCCGCCCTTATGGGCAGCTGCGCGCCTCAGCGTCTCCTGCTGATGCTTGGCTTCGGTGTCGATACTGCGGGCAATAAACGTCGCCTCCGCTCCCATCGCCAGGGCTATAGGATTGAGCGGATGGTCGGCCGAGCCCATGGGTGTGGATTTGGCAACCTTGCCGAGCTCTGAAGTCGGCGAGTACTGGCCTTTCGTCAGACCGTAAATCCGATTGTTGAAGAGCATGATTTTGAGCTCAACATTTCGGCGTAGCGCATGGATGAGATGATTGCCACCAATGCTCAAGCCGTCGCCGTCACCAGTGACCAGCCAAATGTGCAGGTCGGGTCGGGAGACTTTAAGGCCGGTTGCAATCGCCGGCGCCCGACCATGAATGGTGTGAAAGCCATACGTGTTCATGTAGTACGGGAAACGACTCGAACAGCCGATCCCCGAAATGAAAACCGCTTTTTCTTTGGGAATGCCGAGCTCAGGGAAGATTTTTTGGACCTGAGCCAGAATGGCATAATCCCCACAGCCCGGACACCAACGGACGTCCTGGTCTGAAACAAAATCTTTCCGGGTCAATTTTACCGCAGCTTCTGTACTCATGGTCCTTAGTCCTCCAACATACGGGCAATGCGGGTTGCAACTTCAGACACCTTAAACGGACGGCCTTGGATTTTATTCAGCCCAACCGCGTCAACCAGATATTCGGCGCGGATCAGCTTGAGAAGCTGGCCCATATTCATCTCAGGGACCAGCACCTTTTCATACCGACTCAGGACGTCACCCAGGTCGGCGGGCAGCGGATTCAGATAGCGCAGATGGGCCTGGGCGACCGAATGGCCCTGCGCCTGCGCGGCCTCGACCGCGGCGGCAATAGCGCCATAGGTACTGCCCCAACCCAGCACTAACAGCTTGCCTTGCTCGGGCCCCTTCACCTGAGTGGGAGGAATCTCCTGGGTGATTTTCCCCACCTTTTTATGCCGGACCCGCACCATCTGTTCATGGTTGGCGGGGGCGTAGCTGATATTGCCGGTCAGATAATCTTTTTCAATGCCGCCAATACGGTGCTCAAGACCCGGTGTTCCCGGTTTGACCCAGGGCCGGGCCAGGGTTTCTTCGTCTCGCAGATAGGGGAAGAAGCCCTGCGGATCGGTCCGAAATTCGACCGGGATATTGGGCAGGTCATCAACGCTCGGCAGGAGCCAGGGCTCCGAGGCGTTGGCCAGGAATCCGTCGGTCAGCAGGATGACCGGCGTCATATACTTCATTGCGATCCGGGCCGCCTCAAAGGCGGCGTGAAAACAGTCGGCCGGTGTTGAGGCGGCAATCACGGGCAGAGGCGATTCTCCGTGCCGCCCATAGATTGCCTGGAGGAGGTCGGTTTGTTCGGGCTTGGTCGGCATACCCGTACTCGGACCAGCCCGTTGGATATTGGTAATCACCATGGGCAACTCAACCGTGGCGGCGAGACCCATGGTCTCACCCTTGAGGTTCATCCCCGGTCCGCTCGTTGTCGTAATGGCGAGCGCCCCACCAAAAGCGGCGCCCAGGGCAGCTCCAACCCCGGCAATTTCGTCCTCTGCCTGGAACGTATAGACGTTGTAGTTTTTGTACTCGGCGAGTTCGTGCAGCACATCGCTGGCCGGCGTAATCGGATAGCTGCCCAAAAAGAGTGGCAGCCCGGCCTTTTGGGCGGCTATCACAAAACCGAGAGCGGTGGCAGAGTTTCCGGTGATATTGCGATACGTCCCAGGATCGATCTCGGCCGGTTTGATCTCATAGGACGAGGCAAACATGTCGGTGTTTTCACCCAGGTTATAGCCGCCCTTGATGGCCAGGGTGTTGGCCTCGGCGACAACCGGGGTCTTCCCGAACCGCTGCTGTATCCATTCCAGGGTGGGCTCAATCGGACGATTAAAGAGCCAGGAGACAACGCCGAGGGCAAAAAAGTTTCGACTCCGCATGACTGACCGGTTTGGCAGGCCCGTGTCCTTCAGGGCCAGGGTCGTCATTTTGGTGACTTCCACCTGATAGACCTGGTATTTATCCAGCGAATTGTCCTCAAGCGGGTTGGCCTCGTATTCGGCCTTTCTCAGGTTGGCCGAGGTAAATTCAGCCGGGTCAACAATGAGAATACCGTTCTGCTTCAGATCGGCAATATTGGTTTTGAGGGCGGCCGGATTCATGCACACCAAGGCATCGAGATCATCCCCCGGTGTATAGACATTTTTATTGCTAAAATTGATCTGAAAGGCACTCACGCCATACAGCGTCCCAGTAGGAGCCCGGATTTCCGCCGGAAAGTCAGGCAAGGTCCCGACATCATTCCCGGCAAGAACGGATTCGGATGTAAAGCGGGTGCCGGTCAGCTGCATGCCGTCCCCGGAATCACCGGCAAAACGGATAACGACGCTTTCACGTTCTTGCGTCGCTTTCTCTAGGGGCCCTCCCGCTGGATTGGTGGCCATGGAATATCCTCCCCCTCTGCTGTGACAGTGTTGTCCGATCAGAATTGTTACAGATTAGTCTGAATACGACACGGAAGATTATGGCTCGGTAGAATATCTGACGTTATCAGTCCAAGGCAAGGGTCAGGCTGTCACCTAGGTTACAAAAAACGCAAAGAAAACGGGAGAATTGCCCATATTCGGTCTCGCTCCCAGGGCCAGCCGGTTCCGTGCACTCTCCCTCCCAAAGGGAGGAGGCGTAAAAGGGAGGGGAGGCGGAGGAGCGAAGCGGGCTTGGGAAAACGTTCGACCCCAACCGGCCAGTAGTCAGGTAGCCCAACTCGATATTTGAGTTCGGCCAGGGATTCTTCTAGCCCGCCGATCCGGTCAACCAGCCCCCGCGCCGCCGCCTGTCTCCCGCTCCAGACTCGCCCCTGGGCGCAGGCGTCAACCGCCTCGTAACTGAGCGACCGACACTGGGCGACTTTTTTGACAAAGTCGCGATAGAAACTCTGGATTTCACTATTCATGCGCTCCTGTTCCGCCGGGCCAAAGGCCAGATAGTCAGAGAACAGTGCCGCGCGCTTGCCCCGGGTCAGGATTTCCTTATCCAGACCAAGCTGGGTGTACAGGCCGTGCAATACCGCCTTGCCGGCAATGACGCCAATCGAGCCGGTCACCGTTCCTTCCTCGGCGAATACTGTCGTTCCGGCCAGCGCGATATAATAGCCTCCCGACGCAGCCACATCGCCCAGAGAGATAATCACGGGCTTCTCTTCTTTGGTCTGGAGAATCTCGTGCCAGACCAGGTCAGAGGCCAGCCCGGACCCGCCGGGGCTCGACACGCGGATAAGAACCCCAGCAATATCAGGATTTTCGCGGATGTGTCTGAGATCTCGGATCACACTGTTGGAGCCGGTGGACTGAATCCCGTCACTCCCGGTTTCGGTTTCTCCGCGCGTAATCGTTCCACCCACCGTCATGAAGGCAATCCGCGCTGGAGGATACCGGAGCGCCTGACGCCGCATGAGTCGCCCGCGACGCCGCAGATAAGCACCCGCTTCAATGAATAGGTTTGAGTCGGTTGAGTCTGTTGGGTTTGTTGAGTCCGTTGGGTCGCTCTCGGCTGAATTCACAGCAGCCCGTCCTTTTTTTTCAGTTTTTTCCTGCCGTCCGCGGCTTTCGAGCCAGTGCGGGATATCATCCTCATAGCCAATATGATCAATCAGGCCCGCTTCTTGGGCTTCGCGAGGCAGAAACAGCCCCTGGTCAATGAGTGCACGCACGGTCGCTTTGTCTGTATTCCGGGTTGAGGCGACTCCCTCAACAATCTGATCGTACAGGTCGTCCAGCAGGCTATTCATCATCTCTCGATGGGGCTCAGACAGGGATGTCCGCGTAAACGGCTCCCCGGCTGACTTATACTGCCCGGCCTGAGTAACCTGGGCCTCGATGCCCAGCTTGTCGAGCGCGCCCTTGAAGAACATCGTTTCGGCCGCAAGACCGGTGACAGTCAGGTGACCGGCCGGCGCCATCGCCACTGCGTTTGCCGCGCTGGCGAGATAATATTCCTGGGTGCCCCCCTCGGCCAGATAGACGAGGACGTATTTCCCGGCCTGACGGAGCGCCTGAATGGAGCGCCGCAGATTTTGCAGGCGAGCCCAGCCCGTGTCCAGATTGTCGATGATGAAAACAACGGCGCTGAGCTGCTCGTCCTCACGCGCCCAGCGCAGCAGGGTGGTCAGGGCGAACAGGTCCGGAGCGGCTGGGCGTCGAAACGGCAGAAAGCCCAGGACACCAGCTTCGGCAATATGACCAGTCAGCTCTATCTGAAGGGCGTTATACGGCCGGTGCCGTCCGGTGAGGCGCGCAAGAAGATCGATGGTCCAAAGAACGCAACGCGTAATGTTGCGGAACAGGAAGCGTATCACAACTATAGAACAGTCTATGCTCCTCCCGTCGGCTTCAGCAAGAGCATTGCCTGTCTCTGACTACTAAACGGGACTTAGGCGTTTTCCTCTCTGTATATTTCCAGCCAGGCCATTTGGATAGCTTCGAGTTTGCCCTCGCTCGAGTCTTGCGGGTCGTCGCTGAAATCCTCCAACTCGGTAACCCAGCGGAGCAAATCGGTAAAACGGATGCTCAAGGGATCGGTCTCGGGCTGCGCTTCGAAGAGTTGCTCGGCAATATCATCGGGCGTGTCCCAGTATAGCTTCATGACTCCCTCCCGTACGGTTGCTATAAGTCGGAGAGCTGTTTCTCTCCCAGCGCTTCCTGGATTGAAGAATCCATAATCCGTTGGGCAAACGGCGTTGTCACCTGGCTCAACTCCTCGGTCAGGTCCCGGATCAGATCGTAATCTTCTCCAGCGCACGCCTCACGGACCTTTTGCACGACCTGGGCAATCTGCTCTTCCTCTCCCTCTTGCAGAAACGAGGCATTTTGGCTCAGAGCTTTGTCGGTCGCGTGCAGCACGGTATCGGCTTCAGTCCGAGCCTCAATCAGCAAACGCTGCTCAATGTCTTCCTCTGCAAAGTCTATGGATTCTTCCAGCAGCCGCTCCACCTCTTCGTCGGTCAAGCCGTAGGATGGCTTCACTTCAAGCGAGCGTTCGAGCCCAGTCCGCAAGTCGGTCGCGGAAACGTTCAGAATACCGTTGGCATCGATCATAAACGTCACTTCGACGCGCGGGACTCCAGCCGGCTTGGGCTCAATAGGAATGCTGAAACGGGCCAGGCTGCGGCAATCCTGGACCAGCTCGCGCTCCCCTTGCAGGACGTGGACGGCGACCGCGGTCTGGTCATCCACCGCGGTGGTGAACATTTCCTTCACGCTGGCCGGGATAGTCGTATTGCGTTCAATGAGATGACTCATGACCCCGCCCATGGTCTCAATCCCTAAAGACAACGGGACCACATCGAGCAGCAGCATATCCCGCCGCCGTCCGGACAGGGTATCCGCCTGAACAGCCGCCCCGAGGGCAACAACCTCATCCGGGTCGATGTCGGTGAGTGGTGTCCGGCCAAAAAACTCGCCCACGCGCTGGCGCACCAGCGGCATGCGGGTCGAGCCGCCGACCAGGACGACTTCTTCAATATCCTGGGCCTCAAGCCCGGCATCTTTGAGCGCCTGCCGACACGGCTCAAGCGTGCGAGCCACAATCTCGTCAACCGCGGCTTCCATCTCGTGACGGCTCAGGCCACGAGAGAGCTGAACGCCTTTGTCCGGGACAGTCAGACTGAGGGTCGTCTCATCCTGCTCGGATAAGACCTGCTTGGCCTTTTCAGCCGCTCGCAGCGCACTATTCAGCACCTGCAAGTCGCCGCGCAGTTCTTCAGTCAGCTCCGCGAGAAGAAAACGCTCGGCGATGGACTGATCGATATCGTCACCACCCAGGCGGGTATTGCCGTTGGTGGACAACACCTCGAAGATGCCGGTGTGGAGCCGCAGAATAGACACGTCAAACGTGCCTCCCCCAAAGTCATACACCGCAATCAGCCCCTCTTCTTTGGTATTGAGGCCATAGGCGAGAGAGGCCGCGGTCGGTTCGTTGAGCAGACGAATGACCTCAAGGCCGGCCAGCGTGCCGGCGTCTTTGGTCGCCTGACGCTGCGAGTCGTTGAAGTACGCCGGGACGGTAATGACCACCTTGCGGACTTCTTCTTGGAGTGCCGCCGCAGCTCGGTCTCGTAAGGCGCGGAGAATAACCGCCGAGACTTCCGGTGGCGTCACCTGCCGGTCGTGGATGGCAAACCGGACCAGACTGGAAGTGTCGCCCTGATCGTCTACGAAGCGATAGCGCTGCCGATCCTCGGCACTCACATGCTCCATACCGAGACCCATAAAGCGCTTGACCGACCGAATGGTCGAGAGCGGCTGGGTTCGGGCTAACTCGCCCGCCTCCCGGCCGACAACAACCCGGTCGTTGGGCAAGAAACTAACGATAGAGGGGAGCGTCTTCTGCTCACTTCCGCTATCGGCAACGACGCGTGGGCCAGCGTCGTCTACATAGGCAATCAGACTATTGGTTGTGCCGAGATCAATACCAACTATACGTTCCACGATTCCCCTCTTTTATTCAAAGGGTGAAGAGACCTTTTCCACGTCGCGGGTTAATGTCCGCAGATAGGCCATATCCGACAGTACCCGCTTCAGTTCGCTCAAGAGCTCGGACAAACTGTTAGCCTGCTCCCATTTGGAGAAGTTGGCCGTCAGCTTTTGCTGCAAGCCTTGCATCCGCTCGTCCAGATCATCCCGTACCTGCGTCAGCTCCGCTTTGAAGCCCCCTAGTGCGTCAGATGGCCCGGTAGTGCTGGCCTCCCGGACGGCTGCCAGCTTTTCCTGCACCTCAAACACGAGGAGAGCCAGATCGGGAGGGACTTTGTTATTTTCCTTGCCGAGCTGTTCGCCGTTGAGCTCGAGCCAGTACTGGCCGCGCTGGACAGGATCACGCAGTGTCCGATACGCCCGGTTCACCACCGCGGTGCTCCGAAGGCTGGCTTCCTGCTCCTCCGCAGGGCCGGTCTGGTGCAGGTCCGGGTGGAGCTGGCGGCTCAACGCGTAGTACGTGTTGGCAAGCGCCTGCTCATCAAGCATCGGATCCCGGGCCAGACCAAATACCGTAAAATAGTCGATGTCTGGCGGGAGAAGTTGGAGAGCCTCGCAGGCCGGGCAGAACACCTGGGGTGTATGCTCGTCCTGACAGCGCCAGCAGCGCACCACCGTTGGCATAGTAAAGGGTGGGCTAAACCGAGAATGAGCTACCGCAGCCGCACGCGCGCTTAATATTGGGATTCGTTAGCTTAAAGCCCGAATCCATTAAGGTCTCGGAAAAATCCAACTCGGTCCCACGGAGATAGATAAAGCTTTTGCGGTCAACAATCACTTTGGCGCTTTCCCGCTCAAAAACACGGTCACCGTCACGCGGGATATCCAGGTCCATCTTGTAGGACAAACCCGAACAGCCCCCACCAACCACCTTGACCCGCAAGCCGCAATCCTGCCGCTCGTCCTGGACCGTCAGGTCTCCAATCTTTTTAGCCGCGTTTTCGCTGATTTCGATTTTGAGCTTTGCTTTCGCGCTTGCTGCCATGCCAGTTGTCCCAATCTGATTGTGGTTGCCGTGTGTCTAGGCAGCATCCTTCTTAGTTGCACCCTGGCCCCGCCAGTCCGCTACCGCCGCCTTGATCGCATCCTCCGCCAACACCGAACAGTGGATCTTCACCGGCGGTAACGCCAACTCCTCTACAATCTGCGTGTTCTTGATCTCCCCCGCCTCCGCCACCGTCTTCCCCTTCACCAACTCCGTCACATAACTCGACGACGCAATCGCCGACCCACACCCAAAGGTCTTGAACTTCGCATCTTCAATCACTTCGGTCTGCGGGTTGATCTTGAGTTGGAGCTTCATCACGTCCCCGCACTCCGGGGCGCCCACCACGCCGGTGCCCACGTTCGCTTCCTCGGCCTCAAAACTCCCTACGTTCCGGGGCCGCTCGTAATGCTCGATCACTCGCTCGGTGTATGCCATCGCTCGCTGCTCCCTCCATGGTAGCGTTTTATAGGTGTTGAATACTTGCCTTACTCAGGTTTTCCATTGGACGGATTTCAGGTCAATACCCGCCTTGGCCATCTCGTACAGGGGTGACATCTCCCGCAATCGGATGACCACCTCGGAGACGCGCCTGACCACATAGTCCACGTCCTCTTCGGTGTTAAAGCGGCCCAGGCCAAATCGAATCGACGTATGGGCCAACTCTTCTCCGACCCCCAGCGCCTTGAGCACATACGACGGTTCAAGGGTCGCCGAGGTACAGGCAGAGCCGGACGACAGCGCGATCTCCCGGTTGAGTCCCATCAGAAAGGATTCGCCTTCCACATACGAAAAGCTCAGGTTCAGGTTGCCGGGAATCCGCTCGGTTGGATGCCCGTTCAGATACACGTCCTCCAGGTTTTCGGTCAAACCGTTATAGAGTTTTTGCCGCAGGGCAATCAGACGACCAGCCTCGGCTTCCAGTTCCTGCCCGCATAACTCGCACGCCTTTCCAAACCCGACAATGCCCGCCACGTTGAGCGTCCCTGAGCGCATCCCCCGCTCATGGCCACCGCCGTGCATCTGGGCGCGCAGGCGAACCCGGGGTCTCCGTGACCTGACGTATAACGCCCCGCAGCCCTTGGGCCCGTACATCTTATGGGCGCTCATCGACATCAGGTCGATGCCATCTTCATCAACGTTCACCGGGATCTTGCCTACGCCCTGAGTCGCGTCACAGTGGAACAGGATGCCCCGCTCTTTGGCGAGTTTGCCAATCTCTCGAATGGGATGCAGGGTGCCAATCTCGTTGTTGGCATACATCAGAGAGATCAGGATCGTCTCGTCCCGAATCGCCTTCTTCACATCATCGACATCCACCCGACCATACTGATCCACCGGTAAGTAGGTCACTTCCGCGATATTCGCCCGTTCGAGAGCCTGACAGGTATCCAAGACCGCCTTGTGTTCCGTGACCGCCGTAATAATGTGATTGCCTTTATCCGCGTAGAACTCCGCCACTCCCTTGATCGCCAGATTGTCCGACTCGGTCGCACCACTGGTGAAAATGATCTCCTTGGGTCGGGCGCCAACCAAATCCGCAATCTGGCTCCGCCCCCGGTCCACGGCCTCTTCGGCCGCCCACCCAAAGGCATGATTCCGGCTGGCCGCATTACCGTATATCTCTCCGAGAAACGGGACCATCGCCTCAATCACGCGCGGGTCTACTGGCGTGGTGGCTTGGTTATCCATGTAGATCGGATCGCGCTCCATAATACCCCTTCGTTGTTCGCTGCGAGTTGGAATTGCTTAAAGTGGACTTTAGAAGTCTAACTTAGGATTTCTCCCTGAGCCTGTCAACCTACACGGCGAGGCCAGGACGAGAGGAAGCCTGTGAGTGAAGCCAATGCTCACAAGAGGCTTTTCAAAAACCGGCCGGTGTAGGATTCTTCAACCTGGGCTATTTCCTCGGGTGGCCCGCAGGCAACGACCTTGCCCCCGGCCTCTCCCCCTCCGGGACCCAAGTCGATGACCCAATCCGCGGTTTTTACCACCTCCAGATTATGTTCAATCACCACAACGGTATTCCCCGCTTCAACGAGTAAGGTGAAAATGTCCAGCAAGCGCTGAATATCGGCCAGATGGAGGCCGGTGGTCGGCTCATCAAAGAGAAATAAGGTCTGCCCTGTGCTCTTCCGGCTCAACTCTTTGGCCAACTTGAGCCGCTGCGCTTCGCCACCGGAGAGCGTTGGGGCGGCCTGACCCAGGCGTATATATGCCAGCCCAACCGCGCGTAAGGTTTCCAATCGCGAGCGGATTTCGGGAAGATCGCCATATGCTGCCAACGCCTCAGCGACCGTCAGATTCAGCACGTCGGCAATACTCCGGCCACGCAGGGCGACCGCCAGCGTCTCTCGGTTATAGCGCTGGCCGTGGCATACGTTACACTGGACATAGACATCGGGTAAAAAGCTCATCTCCACCGCGAAGACGCCATTTCCTTCACACGCCTCACAGCGTCCCCCTTTGACGTTAAAAGAGAAGCGGTCCGGGTTATAGCCACGCACCCGTGCCTCGGGCAGTTGGGCAAACAGGGCGCGAAGCGGGCGGAGGAGTCCGATATACGTTGCTGGGGTGGAACTGGGCGTTCGCCCAATGGGAGCCTGGTCAACCACGATCATTTTGTTGAGATGCTGCCAGCCGGAGAGCTGGCCGATCCCTGCTGCGGTCGCTTGCGTCCCCGCGAGCGCAGCCGCAAGCGCGGGCACGAGGGCGTCGCTGATAAGCGAACTCTTGCCCGAGCCCGAGACGCCAGTCACACAGGTCAGCGTTCCGAGCGGGAAGTCCACACGAATATCTTTGAGGTTATGCACCCTGGTATGCGCGAGGGTGAGGCAATGTTTCGATGGGCGTCGTTTTGTCGGGACTGGAATCTGCGATGCGCCGGAAAGATACTGTCCGGTCAGCGAGTCCGGTACGTTTTTGACGTCCTGCGGTGTTCCTACCGCACAGACCCACCCCCCCTGCTCGCCAGCTCCTGGGCCTAAATCAATCAGATGGTCAGCAGCCAGCATGGTCTCAGGGTCGTGCTCGACCACCACCACCGTATTCCCCTGCTGACACAGGCGTCTGAGCATCTCCAGGAGCTGACTCGTGTCACGCGGATGCAGCCCTACCGACGGTTCGTCCAGAATATGGATGACCCCGGATAAGCCATTCCCAAGCAGCGTCGCCAGCCGGACCCGCTGGGCCTCGCCCCCGGACAGGGATACCATCGTGCG
The DNA here is from genome assembly GCA_965243855.1 of uncultured Binatia bacterium (SeqCode). Lineage (GTDB taxonomy): Bacteria > Desulfobacterota > Binatia > Bin18 > Bin18 > Bin18. The sequence continues at coordinate 4,015,674 of CBDEWE010000003.1, forward strand.
ATCCAGGGTGACATACGCCAACCCCAGATCAATCAAGGCCTGGAGACGCGAGACAATTTCCTGACAGAGCGGTCGGGCGATCGGCTCCGTCTGTCCGTAAAAAACGAGCTGAGAAAAAAAGTCGAGTACCTCTTCAATCGGCTTGGCGGTGAGTTCGCTCAGGCTCATGTCCCCAATGCGTATCCCCTGGGTCTCTGAGCGGAGGCGTGAGCCGTTACACTGGGAACAGACCTGCGAGTCGACTGCGGCCTGGGTGCTCCCTCGCTTTTTTGTCTTCCGCTCCTGTTGCACACCAAGCCCCTCACAGGCCGGACACGCTCCCTCGGGGCTGTTGGGTGAAAAGAAGGCCGGGCTCAGTTCCGGATAGGCAAAACCACAGGCCGGACAGATCAGGCGCTGGGTGAACAGCCGCTCCTCGTTTTCCCCAATCAGCACTTTGACTACATCCTTGCCATAGCGCAAAGCCGTATCCAGCGAGTCGGCGAGGCGTTGGGCTATGCCGCTTTTGACCACAAGCCGGTCAACGACGATATCGAGTTGTATCTCGGCGATCTTACCGGGTCTCAGACCTGCAAGCTCTCTGGCGAGGCCTGAATCCATCAGGTCATGGACCGTTCCGTTTAACCGGATGCGGACAAATCCCGCTTTATGCAGGTCCTGGAGGACGGTGTCACAATCCTCAGGATGGAAAAGGCGGATGGGCGCCAAAAGCTGGAGCCGACTCCCTTCGGGTATATCAAGCAGTTGATCGACGATCTGGGGCACGCTGTGGCGTTCAATCACTCGTCCGCATTCCAGGCAGTGAGGCGTGCCGACCCTTGTGTAGAGCAACCGCAGATAGTCGGCAACCTCGCTGACCGTGCCAATGGTCGAGCGGACTGAGGGCACCGTGCGACGCTGTTCAAGCGCGACCGTTGGGGACAGGCCGCTGATGGCATCAACATCAGGCTTGGCATGCTGGGTCAGAAACTGACGCGCCGAAGCGGACAGCGATGCCATATAACGGCGGCGTCCCTCGGCGTAGAGGACATCAAAGGCCAGGGTCGACTTCCCCGACCCGGAGACGCCGGTAATCACCACAAACTGCTGGCGCGGAATCTCAAGGCTGATGTTTTTGAGATTATGTTGGCGCGCCCCTCGAATACGAATCGTCTCCACACCGCGCAGCCTAGCAGAAAGCTAAAGTGGGGGTTAGGGATTGGAGGTTGGGAATTAGGAGTCTGGTGAGCGACTCCAGCGCAAGACTGGCCGGCGGGCAGCGCGGGTTTCATCCAGACGGCTGACCGGCGTGGTGAAGGGCGCTTGCTTGAGCAGGTCGGGCTGGTCGGTAATCTCCTGGGCAATGGCCAGCAACGCGTCGGCAAATTCGTCCAGGGTCTCTTTGGTTTCCGTTTCCGTCGGCTCAATCATCAGTGCCCCGCTCACCACTAAGGGGAAATAAATCGTCGGCGCATAAAAGCCATAATCAAGCAGACGTTTGGCAATATCCAAGGTCTTTACGCCGGTCTGATGAAACGAGCGATCCGAGAAGACACACTCATGCATGCACGGCTCATGGGTGGCCAAGGTGTATACGGATTCGAGCCGTTTGCGGAGGTAGTTGGCGTTCAGAATCGCCATGCGTGTGGCGTGCGTGAGCCCGTCTCCTCCCATCGCCAGAATATAGGCGTAGGCCCGCACCAGGATGCCAAAATTGCCGTAGAACGAGCGCACCCGCCCGATTGATTTGGGCGCAGTGTCAGTCCAGGAATAGGTGTCGTTCCGCTGGACGATCCGAGGGATGGGTAGATAGGGCGCTAAAATCTTTTTGACGCCGACCGGCCCGGCACCGGGGCCGCCGCCACCGTGCGGAGTAGAGAAGGTTTTATGCAGATTAAATTGAATAACATCCGCCCCCATATGACCGGGCTTGGCCACACCCATCAGGGCGTTGAGGTTGGCTCCGTCCATATACACCAGCGCCCCGTGCTGGTGCAGCACGTCGGTTATCCGAAGAATCTCACGCTCAAAGAGTCCGAGCGTGTTCGGGTTGGTCACCATCAGGGCGGCCACTTCGGTGTCCGTATATTTGGCTACTTCGTCAGCGCGGAGCATGCCGTCCGAGCCGGTGGCGACCTGCACGACGTCATAGCCACAGAGGGCGGCCGAGGCGGGATTGGTGCCGTGCGCGCTCGCCGGAATCAAGACTTTCTTGCGTGCTGTTCCCCGGTCCTGATGATAGGCCCGAATGAGCTTCATGCCGGTCAACTCGCCCTGCGCTCCCGCGGCGGGCTGCAAGCTGATCGCATCCATACCGCTGATCTCGGCCAAACAGCGCTCAAGCTCGGCGAGCAACATCAGCGCCCCCTGGGCCTGATCGTCCGGGGTCAGGGGGTGAAGCTGAGCCAGACCCGGCAGGCGAGCCATATACTCATTCACCACGGGGTTATACTTCATCGTGCACGACCCCAGGGGATAGAGAGTCGTCGCCGCACTCAGATTCCACTGGGACAGACGCGTGAAATGGCGCACCACTTCGCCTTCACTGACCTCGGGAAAATCATCAAGCGCTTCCCGACACAGCTCTTCCGGTAGGTCGCGGACCTGATCTCGCTCGGGAATATCGTCTCGGGGGAGCGCGTAGCCGACCCGTCCAACTGATCCCCGCGTCGAGATCAGGGGTTCGTTCAGCATCGTCCGTTTGCCGGAGCTAGTAGTGCGTGTCGAAGCCATTATGCGACCTGCGTGAGTGTTGTTGCCTGCCTGAGTTGCTGTCCAAAGCGTTCAATCGCTTCCCGCGTGTGGAGCTCGGTTGCGCACACTAAGAGACAATCGTGGAGTTCCTCATACCAGTCCTCCAGAACGATGCCGGCAATGACCCCCTGCTCTTTGAGGCGGGCCCACACGCTGCGGGCGTGTGGTACGGTCAGCACACATTCATTAAAGAAAGGACTTGGGAAACGCGCTTGTACGCCGGTCGCCTGTTGCAGTACCTCTGCCAGATAATGACTGTTCTTCACGTTCCGGAGCGCCAATTCGCGCAGCCCCTGTTTGCCCAACAGGCACAGAAAGACGGTGGCTGCCAGGGCACACAGACCGTGGTTGGTACAGATATTTGAGGTTGCTCGCTCCCGCCGGATGTGTTGTTCGCGAGTGGCCAGAGTGAGGACAAATCCGCTGCGCCCATCCTGATCGACCGTCTCCCCAACCAGACGACCGGGCATATTCCGGACATAGCGACTCCGGCAGGCAAACAGACCCAGGCCGGGTCCACCATAGCTGAGGGGAATACCCAGACTCTGCCCCTCTGCAACCGCGATATCGGCCCCGAGTTCGCCGGGGGACTTGAGAATGCCCAACGCCACGGACTCGGGGGTCACGGACAGGGTCAGCGCGCCAGCGTCCTGTGCACTGCGACTAATGGCCGCAATATCCTCGACCACGCCAAAGACGTTTGGATAGCCGACGACCACGCCGCACACACGCTCGTCCAGGTGCTGTGCCAGGGCCGCCTGGTCAAGCCGGCCGGTTTCATCCCAGCCCAGCTCAACACGCGACAGACCGGGGAAGCCATCCAAATAGGTCCGAATGACCTGGCGGTATTGTGGATGCAGAGAGCGGGCGATCAGCACCCGCGAGCGTTTGGGCAAAATGCGCTTGGCCATGAGGACCGCCTCGGCGGTCGCGGACGCGCCATCGTACATACTGGCGTTGGCGACTTCCAAGCCCAGCAGGGAAGCGACCAGCGACTGGAACTCGAAAATGACCTGGAGCGTCCCCTGGCTCACCTCGGGTTGATAGGGCGTATAGGCCGTGGCAAACTCCGCCCGCTGCACGATCTGGTCAACCACGACAGGAACGAGGTGAGCATAGGCTCCGGCTCCAAGAAAGGACCGCTCCGGGCCGTATCCAGTCTGCTGTTCGGCGAACGCAGTCAGGCGCTGGGTGATTTCAGATTCCGCCAGGCCGGGGGCGAGATTGAGGCTGGCGTTTTGCCGGAGGCCCTCGGGCAGGTGGCGAATCAGGTCTTCAACGGAATCCACCCCGAGGACGGCCAGCATGGCCTGAATATCGTGCTCAGTATGCGGGATATAACGCATGACGGGTTGGGTCTGTTGGGTCTATGGAGTCTATAGGGTCTATAGGGTCCTTGGGTCTATTGAGTCCTTGGGTCTATTGAGTCTCGACCCAACAGACTCAAAGGACTCCATAGACTCAACGGACGCTTATTCATCGGCGTTTTCCTGTTCTTCTTCAATAAAGCGCTCATATTCCTCAGCGGTCATGAGCGCGTCCAGTTCTTCGGGATCGTTCATTTCAACCTGGACCAACCAGGCGTCGCCATACGGATCTTCATTGATCGTCTCCGGTGTGTTCAGCAACTCAGTATTGACTTCTTTGACCGTACCACTCACCGGGGCGTAGATGTCAGACACGGCTTTGACCGATTCAACAACGCCAAAGGGCTCATCTTGTGTCAGCTGGGTATCCGGTTCGGGCAACTCAACAAACACCACATCCCCAAGCTGGTCTTGGGCGTAATCGGTGATGCCGATGGTTGCCAGATTCTCCTCCTCAACCAAGACCCATTCGTGCTCCTGTGAGTAGCGTAACTCCTTTGGGGCTTCCATAACCTCCTCCCTTACTTGCTCCTCCGATAAAATGGCGTCTTTACAACCGTTGCTGGAATGTGGCGATTCCGGATCGCAACGGCCAGTGGTGTTCCACTGGCCGTGCATGATGGGGAAACATAGCCTAACGCGATACCAATACCCAGCATGGGAGACTGGGTTCCACTCGTCACCACACCGGCCTCCTGATCTCCACTCCAAATCGTATACTCGTGGCGAGGAATGCCCGCCCCTTCCATCTTGATCCCCACCAGGTGTTTTTCAATCCCATCGGTCTGCTGCTTACGCAGGGCCTCGGACCCAATAAAAGGACCAGCCTCAAAATGGACGAGACGCCTTAAGCCGGCCTCCAGCGGTGTGGTCCGGGCATCAATATCGTTGCCGTATAAAAGATAGCCGGCCTCCAGGCGGAGCGTATCCCGCGCCCCCAGGCCGACAGGGACCAGGTTCGACGAACCTCCTGCCTCGCTGCACACCTGCCAGATATGTTCGGCCCGCTCAGCCGGGACAAACAGCTCAAAACCATCTTCTCCGGTGTAGCCGGTTCGTGCCAGCAGGGTCGGCACCCCGGCCACCTCCCCCCGGGCCGCCCAATAGCGGCGAATGGACGAAAGATCGTGCGGTGTCAGCCGAGACAGAACCGTCTGTGCCTGCGGACCCTGGAGGGCGACCAGCGCGTACTCGTCACTCCGGTCAGTCAACTCGGCCCGGCCATGATTGTGTTCCACCATCCACTCGTAGTCGGTCGTGCGATTGGCGGCATTCACGCACACCAGATAACGCTCCTCGGCCAGACGATAGATAATGACGTCGTCGACTATGCCACCATCGGCAAAACACATGACCGAGTACTGGGCCTGCATGATCCGGATGCGGGCAATATCGGTGACGAATAATTCCTGACAGACCGCATACGCCAGGGGACCGGCTATCTCGATCTCACCCATGTGGCTCAGGTCAAACAGGCCGACCTGCGCCCGCACGGCCCGGTGCTCGGCGAGAATCCCGGTATAGTGAACGGGCATCTGCCAGCCACCGAATTCAATCATGCGCGCACCCAAGGCACGATGCACCTTATACAGCGGCGTTCGGTTGGCCTCCATATTTTTACATCCGAACTTTTGTCTGCTTTTCCGCAGTCTGGACAGTGTTGGCTAAGAGCATAGCAACCGTCAGCGGTCCGACCCCGCCTGGGACAGGAGAAATATAGGCGGCACGATCCTTGGCAATAGCGAACTCCACATCCCCTTTCAGCAACCCATTAGAACCCCGCGAGATGCCAACATCAATGACACCTGCCCCTTCTTTTATCCAGTCTCCTTTGATGACGTCAATTTGTCCGATTGCGGTCACGACAAGATCGGCCTGGCGTATGTGGTCGGCAAGATTGGCCGTCTGCGAGTGGCAGGTTGTCACGGTCGCGTTGCGTTCCAACAGCAGGAGGGCTATCGGTTTGCCGACCAGATTGCTCCGACCAACAACGACCGCACGCTTGCCTTCGATAGCCAGACCGCTCTGATCGATGAGATGCATCACGCCCAGCGGGGTGCAGGGGCGGAGCCCGTCCTGGCCTAATACCAGCCGCCCCTGATTCACCGGATGGAGCCCATCCACGTCCTTGTCCGGCCGGATGGCCTCAATCAGGGACGCCGGCTCCAAATGGTCGGGCAGCGGAAGCTGGAGCAGAATACCGTGGACATCGGGACCCGCGTTGAGCCGATCAATGAGCGTGACGGCTTCGTCGGCCGATACGCTCGCCGGCAGGCGATGGCCGAAGGGCGCAATGCCGACCTCACGGCAGGCTTTTTCCTTGGTACTGACATAGGCGCGCGAGGCCGGGTCCTCACCGATCAGAATCGTCGCCAGCCCCGGTTGCCAGTCTTGGCGTCCGGGCTGTTGCCGAATTCGAGCAATACGTTCTTTCAGACCCTGGCGGATTGTTCGCGCAAATTGCTTTCCATCAAGTACCACACCCATGCTACAGTCAAGATACGCGAAGCTCTTCTCCAATGTAAAGCAAAGACAGGAGCGCTCGTATGGTGATTGGTATTCCCAAGGAAATCAAAGCCGAGGAGACCCGCGTGGCCATCACGCCCAGTGGCGTCGCCGCTCTGGTGGCGCATGGTCACCGGGTTGTCATTGAAACCCAGGCCGGTGCCGGGAGCAGTATTTCTGACGAGCAGTATGCCGCGGCCGGGGCGCATATCCAGGGCTCCGCCCAAGAGGTCTGGGCACAGGCCGACCTTATCCTCAAGGTCAAAGAACCTCTGGCTGCCGAGTATCCCTTGCTACGGCCCGGCCTCATCCTGTTTACTTACCTCCATCTCGCCGCAGCAGAACAGCTTACCCGGATACTGCTGGACCGGCAGGTGACCGCGCTCGGCTACGAAACCATTCAACTGGAGGATGGCTCCCTGCCGCTGCTCGCACCCATGAGTGAGGTGGCCGGGCGGTTGGCTTTTCAAGTTGGGGCCTGGAGTCTCCAGGCCCATAATGGCGGTCGGGGCGTGTTGCTGAGCGGCGCCTCCGGGGTGAAGCCCGGCCACGTGGTTATTCTCGGCGCCGGTATAGCCGGAGCCAATGCCTGTCAGGTGGCCGTTGGCGTGGGGGCCTATGTGAGCATTCTTGACGTCAATCCGGCGCGGTTACGCTATGTCCACGATATCCTTGGGGGCCATGTCACCACCGTCATGTCCAACCGGGCCAATATCGAGGAAGAGGTGACCGCCGCCGACCTGGTCATCAGTTCGGTTCTGGTGCCAGGTGCCCGAGCGCCCAGGTTGCTGACCCGAGACTTGTTCCGGAGTATGCGCGCCGGTGCGGCGTTTGTTGATATCTCCATCGATCAGGGCGGCAGCGCCGAAACCTCACGTCCGACCACCCACCACGATCCGATCTATCGCGAGGAAGAGGTGGTGCATTACTGCGTCACCAACATGCCGGCCATCGTGCCCCACACCTCGACCTATGCCCTGACCAATGTCACCCTGTCCTACGCCCTTGAACTGGCCGACAAGGGGGTGACCGCCGCCCTACGCGAGAACCCCGCCCTGCAACGCGGGCTGAACACCATGAACGGCGAGGTTGTCCACCCCGGCGTGGCCGCAGCCTTCGACCTGCCCCGTGCCGACACAACCGAGAAACTGTTCGCCAATACGGGATAATCTACATAATACTCCGCAGTCGAGTTATTCGTGCACTTCCAACTGCACCTCGATAATCACGAAATTCTGGCTTGCCTCTTGCCACTCCACCGTCACTATTGTGCCCGGCTCGGGGAAGTCGGGCAGGTCGTACACGCCACTCGCGCCCATCAGGAACGTTTCGCCTAGGGTCGTGACGGTAAACGTCGCTCGTCCGAACTCTTCGCCATCGGCCAAGGCTCGCAGCATGTGCTCACCGTCACCGTACTCGTTCCAGTTCAGCCGCAGCCCAAAGCCGGTGTTGCTGTCGTCGCATATCTCTGCGGTATCCATCCGGTCAGTACCGTAGGCAGCCTCAAAGATATCCGTGCCGTCAATTTCAATCTCGACCTGCTCGGCCCCACATACCCAGCCCGACACGAGGCCGAGCCCGCTCTGGAACGAGTCGGGGGCAGGATTCTCCAATGTGCCTATCAGATCGCTCAGGATGGGTGGCTCGTCCTGGGCAGGCGGCTCGTCCTGGGTGGACGGATCATCCGCTGGGGGCTCACTCTCGGCGGTGGGTGAGGCTGTGGCAATCGCAAAGTTCTGTGTTGCCTCTTGCCATACGAGTCGTAGCTGCTGCCCTACGTCGGGGAAGTCGCTCAGCAGGTATTCGCCCTGCGCGTCCGTCAGGAAATCGACGCCGAACGTTGTCACACTAAAGGTGGCCGACCCGAATTCCACTCCGTCCGCCAAGGCTCGCACCGTATGCTTGCCGTCGCCTAAATGGTTCCAGTTGAAGACCACCCCAAAGCCATTCTCCTGGTCGCCACAGGCCTCCAGGGAGTCCTCCCGGTCGGTGCCATAGGGAGCCTCAAGAACGAATCCGAATCGAGGAGGAAATGGGAACGGGGGGTAATCCTCCCCATCTTCCCCGCTGGAGTCGAAGGGGTGCGCAAAAAGTGTGGACGGACCGGAACAGTGCGTGGAGTTGGAGCTTGTCGAGCAACTCGCGAGCAAGTCGTTAAAGGGGAACTCAAATATGGACCCACCGTCAAATTCCAACTCGACCCGCTCGGCCTCGCACACCCAGCCTGAAATAAACCCGATACCACTCTGAAACGTCTCGGGTCCCAGCATATCCAGGGCGCCAACGACGAAGTTGACGTCCAAGGTGTACTGCCCGGTCGAGGCGCCATAGCCCCGCACCATGACCATATACGTCCCGGCGTCGACAGATGCGACCAGCCGAAAATTGTGGCCGTCGCCACCATCGTCGTCCGTCATAATCTCCTCATCCCCCCTCCACAGGGTCCCGACGGTATCCATAGGCCCGGTCGTCTCGACCGTCAGCGTCCCGGCCTGGGTCACCCTGACCCGGAAGTAATCGACATCACCCGCCGGTCCGATCTGACCTGGGGTTGATGAAGTCGAACTGACACGCGTTGCCGTGCGTGGCGTATCAGCATGGGCGTCGACGGGCGGCGTCAGCGGGGCGATATCCGGTTCAAACGGCTCGCTCGATACGGTCGGCATCAAACCCCGGTAGCAGGGGAGGTCGAGGAAACAGGAATCGTCTGGATCGTTTGGAACCGATGGCGCGGCACCCAGCGTGATCTGTACAGGGCCTCCGGTCGGGATGACGGTAATCGCTTCGCTGGTGACGCTACCCGTGGCCACGGTGGCCGACGGGGCCGACAACGTGGCACCGGTCACGGACAAGTTGACCGTCATATCAAACGGTGCGCCAGTAGCGACTTTGACGACGACGCCACCGGCAGGCGTGGAGTTCTCCAGCGTCATCGCCACGGGAAAGGGGGCACCAGGGTTGGCGTTGAGCCACACTTGCCGCAGGCGGGTGAGACCGGCAAACACCTTGGGCGGCAGGGCGGTGAGGTGGTTGCCGCTGAAATCCAAGACCCGCAGGCTGCTCAGGCCGGTGAAGAGCGTCGGTGGAAGGGTGGTGAGCTGATTCGTGTCAAGATGCAACCTCGCCAGATTGGTCAGGCCGGTAAAGACGGCGGGCGGCAGGGCAGTGAGGCGGTTGCGGCTGAGGGACAGGACCAACAGATTGGTCGGGCCGGCAAAGACGTCGGGCGGGATGGCGGTGAGGTCGTTTTCGTGGAGATACAAGCTTCGCAGATTGGTCAGGCCGGCAAAGATGTCGGACGGGAGAGCGGTGAGGTGGTTGTCGTGGAGCAATAAGGTCGCCAGATTGGTCAGGCCGGTAAAGATGTCGGGCGGGAGGGCGGTGAGGAAGTTATTCCTGAGCGATAAGTACTCCAAGCTGGTGAGGTTGGCAAACACGCCGGAAGGAAGAGTGGTGAATTCGTTGCCAGAGACCACCAATAACTCCAGATTGGTCAGGCCGGCAAAGATGCCGGAGGGGAGGGTGGTGAGGCGGGTGTCGTTGAGATACAAGGTCGCCAGATTGGTCAGGCCGGCAAAGACGTTGGGCGGGATGTCGGCGAAGTCGTTGTCGTCGAGATCCAAAACTCGCAAATTGGTGAGGTCGGCGAAGACGTTGGGGGAGAGGATGGCGAGGTCGTTGTGCCACAGGTTCAACTGTCGCAAGTTGGTGAGGCCGGCGAAGATGTTGGGGGGGAGAGCGGTGAGGTCGTTGTCGTAGAGATCCAATTGCTCCAAGCTGGTGAGACCGGCAAAGTCATCCGACTGTAATGTTTCTATGCGTTCGGAGCCCAGACTCACAACACTAATACGACCGAGTTGGTCGGGTGTCACATCGGCGCAGGTCACCCCGCCCCCGACTATAGCGACGAGGGCGTCTCTCACCTGCGGGGTCCGGTCGCAGACGCCAGACTGCGTCTGTGCCTGAGCGGTGGAAGACAGCACGAGCATGCCTATGGTCAGGAGAAAGAGAAGGCAGGCTCTTCCCATGCTCAAGTGGTAGCCCTGCTTTTGGGGCCCTCTACTCACATCGCTACGCTTAGTCATGGCCATCCTCACTCCTCAGCGGACACAGGCTTCAGTTGTAGGGCGCGTAACTATCACACCCCCTGCGCCCGGTCCACAATCGGTGCCACGCGGTCGAGCCATTCGTGTGCTTTCCCGTCTGCGATTTCGGTGCCCATCTGTTGGTTGAACACCACAACGCCGTCCACGCCGGCCTCCTGATAGCGCTTCAGCGTATCAACGGACAGGTTGCCGTTGTCCGGGTCGATAATAGGGGTCACCGGCACGCTGTCGGGGTCACGGCCCGCCTCTGTGACGAGCTTTCGGAGTTCTTCGATCTCGGCTCCCAACGCCTGTGGACTCCACGCCAGTGGAAACCAGCCATCGTAGGAACGCGCGACACGTTCCAGGGCTTTGGGACCGTGCGCACCGAGTAACACTGGCGGGCCGTTTTGCTGTACCGGCTTGGGCTCGCAGCGAACCGCCGGGAATTGGACCAGTTCCCCGTCATAGCTGGCCTCTGTCTGCGCCCACAGCAGCCGCATGGCCTCGACGGTCTCACGCAGGCGTCGCCAGCGCAGACGAAAGGAGGTCCCCATGAGTTCGGTTTCTTCGCGCAGCCACCCACCGCCAATGCCCAGGATCACCCGGCCGTTGGAATACAAATCAAGGCTGGCCACCACCTTGGCCGTCATTAACGGATCGCGTTCGGGCAGCAGACAAATCCCGGTGCCGAGCTTGATACGATTCGTCACCCCGGCCGCCACGGTCAGCGCAATAAACGGATCGGCCCAACGATTATAGTGCTCCGGCAGAACGCCATCGTCCGCTCCAGGAAACGGTGTGGTATGCCCAACCGGGATCACCGGGTGCTCAGGAATCCACAGCGAGGCAAATCCCAGCGCCTCAGCCCGGCGGGCCACCGCACTCAGGTCTCCGCTCTCCGCCGTTGCTGTCACCAGTACTCCAACGTCCATGTTTTCCTCCTTATACGATGCGCTTCAGCACACCATATTCCCCACCCCCGGACAAGCCTTTCCTTGACAGGCTTCTCACGCTCCAGATAGCTTTGCACGCTATGCAGCGACACGGCCTCTTCGCCCTTTTTATATTCTCTTTCCTGTGTAGCGTTTCCTCTGTAGTGAGGAGCGCGGCCCATTGAGTAGCTCCCCGTCCACACCCTCAGCAGCGACAATCGAAAAGACCGACAAGACCCTTTTTGGTTGTTCCCTGCCCTATGCCTTCCGGGCGCTCGGCCACCGGAACTTTCGCCTCTTTTTTGTCGGCCAGTTCGTCTCTCGGACCGGATTCTGGATGCAGAACATGGCTCAGGCCTGGCTGATCTATCGGCTGACCGAGTCCTCCCTGATGCTCGGGCTGGTCGCCTTTGCCGGTCAGGTGCCGACCCTCCTGTTCGGGCTGCTGGCCGGGGTCGTTGCCGACCGCTTCAACCGCTACCGGGTCATTCTGATTGCCCTCTGGCTGGCCATGTTGCAGGCCTTCGTGCTGGGTATTCTCACCATGAGTGAGTGGATTACCGCCTGGCAGGTCTTTGTCCTCGCCTTGGTTGCCGGTACGATTCAGGCATTCGAGATGCCCGCCCGACAGAGTTTTCTGATGGAGATCGTGGGCAAAGACGACCTGTCGAGCGCGATTGCCCTCAATTCTACCCTGGTCAACGCCGCCCGGATTCTCGGTCCGGCCCTGGCCGGACTGCTGGTTGCCCAGTTTGGCGAGGGCGTGTGCTTCACCTTTAACGGCTGCACCTTCCTGGCCATTATCGGTGGCTTTCTCGCCATGCGGCTCCCGCCAAGAGTTGTTGAGCCGCACCCCGCGCAATCAACCACCACCTTTATTGGGGAAGGTATCCGCTATGCCCTGCATACCCCGGCGATCCGGCTGTTGTTGATTCTGGTCAGCATGATCAGCCTGCTCAGCACTCCGTACACCGTGCTGATGCCGATCTTTGCCGGCGATATTTTAGACAGCGGGCCAAACGGCATGGGTCTGCTGATGGGTTCGGCCGGAGCAGGAGCCGTAGTGGGCGCCCTGCTGATGGCCCGTCACCAGGGCACGGAACAGCTCGGTCGGGTCATGGCCTTTGCCTTTATTCGGTTTGGCCTTGGCCTCATCCTGTTCTCCCTGTCCCACAACTTCTGGCTGTCCATGCTCGTCCTGCCGCTTGTTGGCTCCGGCATCATGGTTCCCATGGCCGCCACTAACACTCTGCTCCAGACCTTATCGCCGGACCATCTGCGCGGCCGGATCATGAGCCTGTTCTTCATCATGTTTATGGGTGCGCCACCCCTGAGCAGTCTGTTGGCGGGTTTTCTCGCCCCCATCATTGGTACCCCGCTGACGGTCGGCGGCACGGGTGCTCTGTGTCTGCTCGTGGCGGCCTATGTCTTCCTGAAGCTGCACGTACTGCGGGAAGCTTAGGGTCTGTTGAGTCTATAGGGTCGTTGGGTCTATAGGGTCTCAACCCAACGGACTCAACAGACCTAACCGACGCTCCACTGCTGTTCACGATATAAATGCCGACACACACGCCGGCCACACCAAGCAACTGGACCACCCCCATGTGTTCACTCAGCAACAGCCAGCCGAAGAGCACGGCGAACACCGGGGTGAGAAACGTCAGCGAGGCAACGCGCGTGGGCGAATGCCGCTGAATCAACCAGGCGTAGGCCACGAACCCGAAGGCTGCGGAAATCGCACTCAAATAAACGATGGAGACGATTACGCGGGTCGAGAGGAGAAACGGCTGATCCGCCTCAAACATCCAGGAGAATAGGGTCAGGATGGGCCAGGTGATCCAGGTCTGCCAACACACCAGCGCAACGGGATGAACCCGTCCGGCGACGCGCTTGGTGATAATGCCGGAGATACCAATCGTCAGGGCCGAACTGAGAACAATGGCGTCGCCTATAAGCGCATCGCTCAGGCCGCCGCCGAACTTGGCCGAGAAGAGGACAACGATACCGCTAAAGGCAACCGCCAGGCCGCAGACCTTGCGGGCCGTCAGGCGGTCTCCAGGCAGGAAGAAGGGCGCCAGCAGGGCGATAAAAATAGGCTGGGCGCTAAAAAATACGGCCGAGCGGCCTGAGGTCGTGAGCGCCGTCCCTATATAGACCGCCATATTGCCGTAGCAGAACAGTAAGCCGAGCAGGCCCAATATCTTGAGTTCGCTCCAGCCAAAGCGGAGTTGCACCCGCTGATACCAGGCCAGGGCCAGGAGCATGACGGCCGTCACACCGAACCGGAGGGCCGCGGCCCCAAGGGGCGGCATATCAAAAACTCCGACCTTGATCGCCACGAACGCTCCACCCCAGATCGCGCTCAGCAGCGCCGTCAGCGCGATCGCAGACAGCTCCAGCGGCCGGTCGTCCGTGTGCGGACTCGGTCCGGAGGACGCGCTCACGACCGCTCTTCTCGCTCCACAAAATGGATCAGGACGCCGCCGGTGCTCTTGGGATGAATAAAGGCGACTTTGGAGCCGCGCGCGCCTGGGCGACCCTTCTCGTCAAGAACGCGCAAGCCTTTGGCCTTGACCTCCTGAATGGCGGCGTCAATATCGTCCACCCGCACGGCGATATGGTGGATGCCCTCCCCCCGTTTTGCTATCCAGCGCGAGATGTCGCGCTGATCCGTCACTTTGTCGCCCAGTTCCGGCATTCGGTCCTGCAAAAACTCGAAATCGGCCTCACCAATCCGGGCAAAGGCAATCCGCAAACCTTCGTACGGGTCGGCTTCTTCAAAGTCGTGGATTTCCAGCCCCAGGATGTCTCCAAAGACGCTGAGATAGGTATCGAGGTCTTTTACGGCCACACCAATATGATCGATTTGACGGATATTCATATGCGCTCCTAGATATCGTCGAGGGGAAAGACCGGCCGCCGGATTTTTTCATACGGCAAACGCGCATGCACCTGGGTGGCCAGCCCCGGCGTGTCCACGTCGATAAACGTATCGGCGATACCGGCAAAACCGGCGCGGTGTTGCAGTTCGGACTTCACTGCCAGGATTTTCCGTTGGGTCGGTTCAATGCCAAGACTGCGGAAATGGTTGGCTTCAAAGCCGTGAGTCGGACGCGAGGTCAAAATAACCTCAACCCCGCCGCAATCCACCACCACGGTTACTCCGCGTCGGTATGTACCCGCATTAAACGCGGTCGCTGCGGTATAGACCCCATCCTGAATGACGCGTACCCGGCCGCTGATTTCAACCGGCTCTCCGTGGAAGGCGTCTACCTTGCCGCCAACACTGAGGGTGATCTGTTTGCCAATCCCGGCCCGGACGGCTTCCTGCACGGCAGCCGGATCGGTAATATTCCCAACCACCGCCCCCTGGACGTTCTGCTTGAGCAATTCTGCCAGCAAGGTGGTTCCATCACCCGGTGTGCCGGCGCCGCCACTGTCGGCCAGGTCCCCAAGCACGACCAAGCCGTCCTCCGCTTCAACGGCTGCTTGTACGCCCTCCTCCACGGGAACCATATCGGTATGAAACGCGTGTCGCTTGGCCCAGCAGGCTTCTTTGATCTGCTCGGCAATATCGTGAGCCAGGGCCGGCTCGTTGTTGGTGGTCACCGTCACATTGAGGCCGGTTTCGAGAATATCGGCGCAAAAAAACCCGCCCAGCAAGGATATATCAAGCACGCGGGGATCACGTCCCAGAGTAGCCGCCTGCCGCATCAGCGCCTCCAGAGGCCAGCCTGGGGCGATATAGAGTTTTTGCAGGGCCGGGGCCATAGCCGGTTGAGCCCAGGCGCTGGTCGGCGTGATACTCCCGTCAAACATGCCGGCCATGACCCGAGCCGCCTGTTCGCCACCGGGGAAAAAATCATAGTGCGGGTTGGTTTTTACACCGATCAGCATACTGGCCTGCTCGACCATCAGCGGGGTGGTGTTGGAATGGCCATCCAAGGTCGCCAGGATGGGTACCTTGTCACCCAGAAACTCCCGGAGCATTCTGAGCAAATCGCCCTCGCAGTCATCGCACTCGTCTGACACGGCCGTACCGTGCAGTTGGAGAAACACGCCGTCCACCGGCGGATTCTTACGCAGAAGATCAAGAAAGCCGGTTTTGGCCGCCTCATGCGCTTCCGTCGTCACCTTTCCCCCAACGCCGGGCACCACAAACTGAAGCGGAACAATATCCCAGTGGTACTGCTGGGCTCCGTGCAGAAAGCCGGCAATCGAGCCCTGAGCGCCGCCCACCCGCAGCACCCGCTCTCCGCTCAGCGTTGCTCGCTGAAACAGATCCAGCCCCATCTTTTGGGTTGCAAAGGTATTCACGGCGACCAGATATCCACCAACGGCTACTCGCATATCTGACCCTCCTTTATATTCAGCTCTCCCAGCCAGCTCCGAATCTCGTCCTCAATGCTGTCTATCGAACTCCACGTCACAAAATCCGGTCGCCCTGTCGGTCGTTGGCGTTTGATATAGCGCACCCGCGTGTTGTCCTGCATCAGGTCGAGCCGAGGACCGACCTGACAGCTCGACATGCACGTGGCCTCGCGGACTTCCGCCACCCCTTCGAGCTGCCGTTCAGTAACGAGGTTGCAAACTGCGGCCAGCAGCGTGAGCCCGGTATGGACACCAGGCGCGGCCTCGGCGCTGCGGACCTTGACCTTAACCGTTCTGTTTGTACACTTGGTCTTGGTACAGATATGAATTTCGAGTTTTCCCACCCGCGTCCCAACTCGTCTGCATTCTTTTTCGACTCCAAAGAGTAAGCGTGTCCAGCAATTGCGTCTGATTGGAGGACACGTTTACTCTTTGCTCACAAAGACACAGGCATGGGAGAAATACAAGAGGCACCCCAACAACCAAATAGACCCAAAGGACCCCAAAGACCCTGTGACCCGACGACCCAGAAAAGGACCCCCCATGCATCCGGACGACATCAAGGAATATCGCCGCCGACACGTCCCCGTCTTTAATGACAACAAAATGAAGCTGGGTATTTTTGGTCAGAACTGTAGCTACGGGTGTACCATCACACATGCCGAGTCCACCTTTGAGCCCACCTACGAACATAGCGTGCTGATTTCCCAGCAGGCCGATGACTTGGGGTTTGAACTCCTGGTGCCCGTCGGACGCTGGAAGGGCTTTGGCGGGAGCACCGATTTTAATGGGACCTGCATGGAGACCTATACCTGGGCCACAGCCATGGCCACTCAGACCAAAAACATCATGCTCTTCTCCACCTCGCACGTCCCGACCATTCATCCGATTATGGCCGCCAAGCAGGGCGCAACGATTGACCATATTTCCCATGGGCGCTGGGGCCTGAACATCGTGTGCGGCTGGTTCTCGCCGGAGATGGAAATGTTTGCGGCCAAACAGATGGAACACGACGAGCGCTACCGGTACGCCGGCGAGTGGCTCCAGGTCATTAAGCGCCTGTGGACCGAGCAGAATTTTGATCACGCGGGCGAGTTCTTTCAGGTCAAAGACGGCTATCTGCTGCCCAAGCCGATCCAACAGCCCTATCCGGCTTTGATTAACGCCGGCTTCTCGCCCGCCGGCCAGGATTTTTCCGCGCGTGAAGTGGATTTTAATTTTATCCAGGTCGATACCCTGGAACACGGCAAAGAGATCGTCGCGGACGTGAAAAAACAGGCTCATGCCTATGGTCGGGAGATAGGCATGATGTCCTACGGTTTTGTCGTCTGCCGCGACACGGAAAAAGAGGCCAAACGGGCCTATGATTACGTCGTTGAAAAAGGCGACTGGGCCGCGGCCCGCAATATCCTGAACCTGCTCGGTGTCGAGAGTCAGTCGTTTAGCGAAGCCACCCTCACCCAGTTTGCCGAACGCTTTATTGCCGGTTGGGGCGGCTATCCCCTGGTCGGCACGCCGGAGCAGGTTGTCGATGAAATGGCCAAGCTGACCGATACCGGCATCGAGGGGCTGATTGTCTCCTGGCTGGATTATAACGAAGAGTTGAAGTATTTCGGCGAGCGCGTCATGCCGCTGATGCGCCAGGCAGGATTACGGGGATAAACGTTTTCCCCTGTCCGCCTGAAGAACCTCTGCTCGCATTTTACGGATGCTACGCTGTTCCCTTTCGGTTACAGGATTTTCGTCTCCCTTCATTGCCCCTCCCCTCCCTTCGGCAGTACAATAACGGCCATGCCACAGGCAAAACCGGACTTGACATACGAGTCCTATCTCCGCCTGCCGGAACTGCTCAGCCTCCAGACGCTCCAGTCCAACCCACCCGCTCACGATGAACTCCAGTTCATCATTGTCCACCAAAGCTACGAACTCTGGTTTCGGTTGCTACTGTACGAAGTCCGTACCATCATTGGCCATCTGCGGGCCGGGCGGGTACGACAGGCGATTTGGCTGATACGGCGACTCATTGAGATCGAGCGAGTGATGATCCAGCAGGTCCAGGTACTGGAAACCATGTCGCCGGCGCATTTTCTTGAGTTTCGCGATTTGCTCAGACCGGCCAGCGGCTTGCAGTCCTTGCAGTTTCGAGAGCTCGAATTCCTGTCCGGCCTTCGCGACGAACGCTTCTTTGAAGTGTTCGCCGGGAGTGAGGCTTCCCGGCAGCGGCTCCGGGCGGCCTATGACGGCCCCAACCTGTGGAGCACGTTTTGTGAACTCTTACACAGCCGTGGCTTTGAGACGGATACGGTGGAGCAACAGGAGCGGGCGGTTGAGCACATCTATACCGACCCCCGGCATTTGGATCTGCACCAGCTGTGTGAAGTCATGGTTGAATATGACGAACAGTTTTGTATCTGGCGCTCCCGTCACGCCTTAATGGCCGAACGCATGGTTGGCGCAAAGCCCGGTACGGGAGACGCATACACCGGAAAACTTGTCGGTCGTACGTCCTTCCAAGCATCAGGTGTACGCTATCTTCAGGGACGGGTCAGTGTCCATTTTTTCCCCATTCTCTGGGATGTCAGAACCCAACTCAGCGGAGGGCCGTATGATACATGATCTATCCCGCTGGCGGATAGCGTTTCCCATCCTTGAAACCTCGACCTATCTGATTTCCCATTCCATGGGCGCAATGCCCAGGGCCACGACGGACCGGCTGCACGAGTATGCCGCCAGCTGGCAGCAGGAAGGGAGCGCGGTCTGGGATCGCTGGATGGGATTTTTCGAGGAAACCGCCGGACTCCTTGGCCGGTTTCTCAACGCCGAGCCGAATAGCGTAGTCATGCACCAGAACGTGTCCGCCCTGTTTAACGCCGCGCTGTCCTGCTTTGACTTCGGTGGCAAGCGCAATAAAATCCTGTACGCCGAACTGACCTTTCCCACCCTGCGCTATAATATTCAGTCCCGAGCCAGGTACGGCGCTCGACCCGTGATGATCCCCTCTCCAGACGGCATTCGACAACCAGCCGAGCGTTTTATCGAGGCCATTAACGACGAGACGCTGCTGTTGGTCCTGGACCACGGTCTCTACCGTTCCGGCGCATTGATCGACATTGCCCCCATTGTTCAGGCCGCGCATGCCCACGGCGCCCAGGTGATTGTCGATGCCTATCAAACCGTTGGGACTGTCCCAATCGATGTGCAGGCCTGGCAGGCCGACTTTGTGGTCGGCGGATCACACAAATGGTTATGCGGCGGACCGGGCGCGGCCTATCTGTACGTCCGTCCGGACCGGCTTCTGTCACAACACCCGGTAATGACCGGCTGGTTTTCGCAGGAGCAGCCCTTTGCCTTTGGCGATGATATTGATTACGCCCACAGCGCGCGGCGCTTCCTGGGCGGCACGCCTGGCATGTCAGCTATTTATGCCGCTCGTTCCGGCTACGAGATTCTTCTTGAGGTTGGCATGGAACGGATTCGGCAACGCAATATCGAGTTATGCCAGCGCTTGATCGAAGGCGCATGTTCCCGCGGCCTTCATATCAACACGCCCCAAGACGCCCAGGAACGCGGCGGCCTGGTGTGTATCGACTTTGACGGTGCGGCCCAAGCCGAAACGCAACTCGTTGCCCGGCGGGTCTTTGTCGATTACCGCCCGCGCTGTGGCCTCCGTATTTCGCCTCATTTTTATACCACGGAGGACGAAATCGACCGTCTGTTTGAGGAGCTTGACGCGATCCGCACCTAAACTCACACTCTGGATTCTATTCCCCGAGCGACTAAGTCCTCCACATCCACCTGAAGAGCCCGTGCGAGGGCGGTAAGGACTCGCACACTTCCTTCGCGGACGCCGGTTTCAATTTGGGACAGATAGGCGGGGGTGATACGAGCGGCTCGGGCTAAGGCCGCCTGTGTGAGTCCGCGATATTCCCGCCACACTTTAACCGGCTGTTCGCCCATGACCAATCGCTGCACAACGGCATGGGGTACGGTCTCTTCGTCTCTGCTGACCGCTTCATCAAAATCCCGCACGTCTTCTGCCATCTCAGCAGCCTCGGAGAGACGCCGATATTCCCTATAGGGAATGACTGCCCATTCTGGTTTCCCGTTTTTCTCAATAATTTGGACCTTCATTTATACACATCCCCCCGAGGGCCGATCTTAACAACCTCAATAATCAATTGGTCTTCTTCAATATGATAAAGTGCCCGCCAGTTACCGATCCGAAGGCGATATCCTTCACGTCCTGCTAATTGTTGAATATCAAGCTTCCGCTGTGACTTCCCAGTTGCAAGAGCCTCAAATGCCGAGAGGAAACGCGTTGCTAGGGAGTGCGGCATGCGTCGAAGCATCTTGGTCGCAGTCTTGCGATATACCACCCGATACACAGCCCGATATTAGCTTTTTGCTATTTTCAAAGCAATCGATTCGTTAATATCTTTCTGTTGAACCCTAGATGTCTCTTATGGCAAGATGCGGGGCCGACATGGCAACCGCACAGGAAAAACCGCGGCCTCTGATTGATGACCTCACCCGTCCGTTCTGGGAGGCGGCCAGGGAACATCGCCTGGTTATTCAGCGCTGCCAGGACTGTCGTTATTTTAACCACCCGCCACGCCCGGTGTGTAATGCCTGTCACAGTGCAGCCCTTGCGTTTGAGCCGGTCAGCGGCCGAGGCGCGATCTACAGTTTTAGTGTGATGTACCAACCCAACGTGGCCGGTTTTGGGGATGAACTGCCCTACCTCAATATTCTCGTCGAGCTTGAAGAACAGCCGCAGCTCTTTCTGGTCTCCAACCTGCCCGAGGCGCAGCGTGAGCAGGTCCGAATTGGCGGAAGGGTCGAGGTCTATTTCGAGGATGTTGATACGGAGCTGGTGTTGCCCAAGTTTCGTCTCGTTGCTTGACCAAAGGATGCGTCCATGAGCTGGCAAGGAAAAGGCAAAACCGCCATCGTTGGCATTGGCTACTCCGAACTGAGCCGCCGACCCCAGAAATCCCTCGGTGCGCTGAGCCTGGATGCGTGTCGGGCCGCCCTTGATGATGCCGGGCTGCCGGCCGAGCGGGTTGACGGTCTTGCCACCTTTCCTGAAGCGCCTTTCCACGGTGCGGGCACGCAGGACGGTGAGCAGATTGTCAGCGTTGAATACGTGATGAACCATCTCCCGCTCGCGCCCGATATTCGGTGGTATGCCCAAATCGAAACCGGTCTGATCGCGAGTGCGGTTATTGAAGGGGTCAACGCCCTGTTGGCCGAGGCGTGCGAGTATGTGCTGGTCTGGCGCGCGCTCCACAATCCGCGCGGGCGCTATGGGGCGTGGTCCGGCAACCGGGCTCCCGGCGACGCCCAATTCATGGCCCCGTATGGTTGTACGAGCATTTTTCAGTGGCACGCCATGGCCTGGCAGCGTTATATGCATCGCTACGGCGCCACCCGGGAGCATCTCGCGACTTTTGTGACGAATAGCCGGCGGAATGCGAACCTCAATCCGAACGCCTATTTCTACACCACGCCCATGACTCGTGAGGATTATTTTGCCGCGCGCTGGATCGCCGAGCCCCTCTGTTTGTTTGACTGCGATATTCCGGTTGAAGGCTGTGTCGCGCTCGTCCTGACCACGGCAGAGCGCGCCGCAGACCTGCGCCACCCACCGGCCCATATTGCCGGCTACGGACAGAACACCAGCCGCCGCCGGGCGCTGTTTCACTATTCGTTGGACAATTATATGGAGTCCGGTCACTCGCTGGCCAGCAAGCTCTGGGCGTCTTCGGGTCTTGAGCCCCAGGACATGAGCGCCGCCGAGTTGTACGACGGATTCAGTCCCTCCACGCTGTACTGGCTGGAAGCGGCGGGATTCTGTGGACAAGGCGAAGCCTACCGCTTCATTCAGGACGGGCGCATTGCCCTGGAAGGCGAGCTGCCGGTCAATACGTTCGGCGGCAGCCTGAGCGAGGGGCGCCTGCACGGCATGGGTCATATTGCCGAAGCCGTCATGCAGGTGACCGACCGAGCGGAAAAGCGCCAAGTCACCAACGCCTCGGCCGTCTGTGCCATTGACGGTTCCCCTATGCTACGGGGAAGCGGCCTGGTGATCACCCGGGAGCCGTAAGGAAAGAGCTCACCGTCGGTCTGGGGGGTATAGGCATACTCCTTAGCCATTTTGGCTGTTGATTTATCGTCAGGCTCGCTTCGCTCACGCCGCCAGCCTCAATCCTTCCAGGGATTCAGTAGTTCGACACCCGTGGCGGCGAAGTCGGCCTCGTTGCGGGTGACGACCGTGAGACGGTGATGCAGTGCGGTGGCGGCGATCAGGCTGTCGATGGCAGGAATATTACGGTTCCTGGCCACGAGGCGGCCCCACGTATCCGCTACCCTGGCGTCAACCGGCAGAATGCGGTCTCCCACCCAGGCTAGCAAATCCGTTTCCAGCCACGCGATGAGCTGCGCTCGGCGACGGCCTGTCCCCAGCATCATCGCCCCTTTTCGGATCTCGCCCAGGGTCAGGGCGCTCACGAACATGGCGGTTTGCGGGGTGGCGAGGAACCACTCGGAAACCTGGCGCGAGGGTCTCGGCTTGAGCAGTTCCGATAGTGTGCAGGTGTCGATGAGAAAGCTCACAGGTCGATATCACGCGGGAGTGACTTATCGCGCTCAATGTCCAGATCCACGCCTACCTGAGAGGAAGCCTGCAAAAACTCAGCCATCGAAGGTTGCGGGTGCTTCAGACGGTCATAGTCGTCCGCGGAAAGAACGACTGCGGCCCGGCGGCCGTGAACAGTAATCGTCTGCGGCCCGTCGGTCTCGGTACTGCGCACCAGGGCGCTGAAACGCGCTTTTGCCTCTTGTACTTGCCAGTTTTTCATACTCCGCCTATTCTGACCTTTCTGACCAGAAATTACACGGAGCGCAACGGCAATGCAATAGTTCTGCCGTCACGCTCCAAGCCTCTCGTTCATCAAGCCAAGCCGGTCCGCGTCCGGCCTTCCCCGCGCTCGTGAATCCTGGAATACTGTTGACACTATGGACGAGCAAAAAGAGCGGATTGTTTTCTCTGATGCTGAGCGTATTCCGGTCCATCTGATTTCCGGCTTTCTGGGCAGCGGTAAGACAACCCTGCTACGCCGCCTCCTGGACTATTGTCTGGCCCAGGGGCTCAAACCCGCAGTCATGATGAATGAGTATGGGGAGGTCAACATCGATGGCGAGCTGCTGCGCGGGCAGGGCCACACTATCCGGGAGATGACCAATGGCTGCATTTGCTGCACGATTGGCGGCATCCTGGGCCTCGCGCTCCAGGACGTCGCCGCCCTCAAGCCGGATGTTATTTTCATTGAAGCCACCGGTCTCGCCGACCCGGTCGAACTTATGGACCAAGCCACAAAAGAAGAAGTCCTGCCCCTGGTCCGCTTGGCTTCGCTGATCGCCGTTCTTGATCCCATTAATTTCAGCCGCCTGGCCGAAGAAATACACTCCGGCATTCGTCAGCAGACGGAACTCGCCGACGTGGTGGTCTTAAACAAGCGGGACCTGGCAGACGAGTCTACTATGGCCGAACTGGAAGCGCAGATTCGTCAGTTAAATCCACGCACGGCGATTGTTCGGACAGAGCGTGGAGAAATGGATTACGCCCAGATTGTCTACCGCCAAACAGATAAACACGCTGGACCCGTTTCCTCTGCACGTCAGGCACCGGTGCATGACCATTTTCATACGCTGACGTGTCTGTGTGAAGTCCCACTGGTCCGGGAGCGGTTTGAGCGGCTGATGCGCAGTCTGCCGGACACGGTGTGGCGCGCCAAGGGGTTTGTGCGGTTTACCGACTCGGACGAGCAGTGGATGTTTCAATATGTGACCGGCGAATTCGACATGGAGTGGCTGGATTTATTACCCGAACCACCCGAGCACGTCGTTTTTATCGGCAAGGGTTTTGATCGGGACGGGCTGCAACAGGCCCTGCGGGAATGCCAACCGAGGGACAACGCGGAAGTCGCATGGACACGCTAGGCAGAGCAGACGCGGAAGGACAGCACGCCGACACCGCACGCCGACAAGGAGGACCCCTATGATTTATGAAGTCCGGACCTATCGCCTCAAACCAGGAACGTTAGCCGAATGCGAACGTATCTTTGGGGACGCCCTGCCGCGACGCGAGGAATTTTCCCCGCTCGGGGCGTTTTGGCATACCGAGATCGGCCCACTCAACGAAATCATCCATGTCTGGCCGTATGAGAGCCTTCAGCAACGGACGGAGGCTCGAGCGCAGGCCATGCAAAGCGGGGCGTGGCCTCCTCCGATCGGCACGTTCATCGAGCACATGGAATCCGAAATTTTTATCCCCGCGCCTTTTATGGAACCGCTCGGCAAGCGGCAGCTTGGTCCGGTGTATGAGATCCGCACCTATATATACCGGCCTGGGGCCATGCCGACCGTGTTGGAGCGTTGGGCCAAAGCCATCAGTGCCCGGACTGAGCTTTCACCCCTGGCCGCCTGCTGGTATAGCGATCTCGGAACGCTCAATAAATTCGTCCATATCTGGCCCTATGCGAGCCTGGACGAGCGCAGCCGTGTCTGGGCTGAAGCCGCTCAACTGCCCAATTGGCCACCTGGCACGCGGGAGTTGCTGCTGACCCAGCAGAACAAAATTGTCCTGCCGGCGGCATTTTCGCCTATGCAGTAGGCCGGCTGGGGCGCCGCCGCAAAAAACGTGAAAGACACCACGCCATGAGCTGGGAAAAAGAAGTCCAGGGCATTGAGCAACGCAGACAGCTCGCCCACGAGCTAGGTGGGCCTGAAGCGGTGGCCAAGCAACATGACCGGGGGCGGTTGACCATCCGCGAGCGTGTGGACCAGTTGCTCGACGCCGACTCTTTCCGCGAGCACGGGCCGATTGCCGGCTACTCCGAAACCGATGAACAGGGTCAGCTCCGCTCGTTTACCCCCGCAAATTATGTTGTCGGCTTCGGCAAGATCGCGGGCCGCCCCTGCGTGGTCGGTGGCGAGGACTTTACCCTGAAGGGAGGCTCGCCCTCGT
Source organism: uncultured Binatia bacterium (SeqCode) (assembly GCA_965243855.1). Lineage (GTDB taxonomy): Bacteria > Desulfobacterota > Binatia > Bin18 > Bin18 > Bin18. The sequence continues at coordinate 4,040,698 of CBDEWE010000003.1, forward strand.
CCGCCGGCTTTCGCAAGAGTGTGTGGGCCGAAGAGTTGGCGTGTCGCTACCGGCTGCCCCTCATTCGCTTCCTTGAAGGCGGCGGTGGGAGTGTCCCGCGTGGGAAGAATAGCGGTGAAACAACCGGGAGTACGGAGTCGGTGAACGCCCCGCCCCGGTTCATGTCGGTCATGCAGGCCATGTCCATGGTGCCGGTTGCGTCTGCCGCCTTGGGAGCCGTAGCCGGTCTGCCTGCGGCCCGTCTGGTCGCCTCCCATTTCTCGATCATGACCCAGAAGTCCTCGCAGGTGATGATAGGCGGGCCGGCTCTGGTGGAACGCGCCTTCGGTCAGCCGATCACTAAGGAAGAGCTCGGCGGCCCGCACATCCACCTGCGCAGCGGAGTGGTGGACAATGTCGCGGAGGACGAGCCTGCCGTCTTTACCCAAATCCGGCAATTTCTGAGCTATCTACCGACCAATGTCTGGGAAGCGGCTCCGGTCCAGCCCAGTGAGGACGATCGCAACCGTCAGGAAGAAGAACTGCTTCGCATTATTCCGCGCAACCGCAGGCGTGCGTATCCGATGCGGCGGGTGATTGAGTGCATTGTTGACCGCGACTCATTTTTTGAGATTGCGCCCCTGTACGGTCCGTCTCAAATTACCGGACTGGCCCGGATGAACGGCCAGCCGGTCGGGATTCTGGCAAACGATCCGCAGTGGTATGCCGGCGCCATGACTGCTGAGGGCGCCCAAAAGGTGAAGCGGCATATTGATCTGTGTGACACGTTTCATCTGCCCATGGTCAGCCTGGTGGATGAACCCGGTTTCATGATTGGCCCAGAGGCCGAGCAAAGCGCCACTATTCGTTATGGGACAGCAGCCATCTTTGCCCTCATGCAATGCACCATTCCCTGGGTGTCGGTCATCGTCCGCAAGGTCTACGGCGTGGCCGGCGTGGCCCACTTTGGGCCGGGCGGGATGGTGTTTGCCTGGCCGTCGGCCGAGAGTGGCGCCCTGCCGCTGGAAGGGGGAGTTGCGGTCGCCTACCGGCGCGAGATTGCCGCCGCGCCAGACCCGGAGGCCAAGCGCCGGGAGATTGAAGAAGCGCTCGCCAGCAAGCGCTCAGTCTACGCCCGAGCCGAGGGCTTTGCCGTCCACGACATGATCGACCCCAGACACACCCGGCCGGTGCTGTGTGACTGGGTGGACTGGATTCAGCCCCAACTCTCGGCGCATACCGGCCCCCGCGCCTATACGATCCGGCCCTAGCGGGTATTCTGGACTTATTTCCTTGCGTGGTGCGGGCCGGGCGTCACGGATGTTAAGCCGTCTCCCGTTTGGTTTCCTGAACGCCCGTGACGGTTGAGGATTGACTTAACTGCATGGCACGGGAGCGCTCCCCGGAAGCGTAGGCCGATTTTTTGCGGTATCCCCGTAGTCTTACGGGCGCAATAAGCGGTGTGATGGCGTATAGGGGGAGGAAGAAGCGACTGCGCCTGCAATAGCGCTGCCCCTGCTTTCCCCTCTGTGGTCCGGCGGGCGCGGTCGTCGTCTGCTCCACGTAGCTAGGCGTCGGTCTACCGGCGCCCCTGACGACGCCATGGCTGAGTTGGAGGTGGCGGGGATGCGGCAGGCGGCAGGGGGGAGTCAGGCCGGGTACTATGCCGCCATGCGTTCCCGCCGAGTGCCCGGCCTGCGTATGCGTTGCCGCGTGAGAGTGTGATGCACGTTTTACCGCGGCGTAGTTTCTTCAGGTCAAAAGCCTACTGATCTCCCGCCTGCACCGCTCTGGCGAGCAGAGTGGGGGGACACAGGATCATCAGCCGTCTTCCGGTCTCTGCTCTTCGGTCCTATTCTTTTTGAGGGTGACGATGTTGCGTTCCCCTTCCCGCCGATACTCGACGCTATCCATCACCTGATGCACGAGGAAAAGGCCGAGTCCGCCCAGGGGCCGCTCTTCGAGGGAGGCTCCGATATCGGGTATTGGTGCGTTCGACAGGTCGAACGCTGCGCTGTCGTCCACGATGACGATGATCAGCGCTTCCGCTTCCGGACGGACGCTAATCTCGATCTGATGCGGCTCGTCATCGGCATACCCGTAGCTGATGGTATTGGTCAGGATCTCATCTAGGGCCAGGTTGACCGCATAGGCGACTTCTGACGCAATGGCCCGAGAGGCGCAGAACTCGTCGATCTGCTCTGCGACGCGGGCGATCTCCTTCAGATCATTTACGAGTGAGATTTCCAGCGTTTCTTCGTTCACGGCCTCTCCTTATGTCTCTGAACCGTGTCTATCAGTCCTCCTGGAGCGCACAGAGAAAAAACCCGTCAACGGTTTGGACAGTAGCTACGACGAAGGCCGTCCGACCAGGGAGGTATCCGTCTCCATAGGCAGACTCGCATCCGCGGCCCATTCCATCAGTGAACCATCGTAGACGGCAACGTCCTCCAATCCCAGTAGGGTAAGGACGAAGGCGTCGCTGCTGGCCGCAATCCCAGCCCCACAATAGGTAATGACCCGCTGAGCGTCGGTTGCGCCAACGGCATCGAATTTTTCGCGGAGCTGTTCGACAGGTAGATAGGCGTGCGTCTCCGGATCGACCAGATCATAAAATGAGATGTTCACACTCGACGCAATGCGTCCGGGCCGGGGATACCGAATCATCCCTCCGGTGCCCGCATGATCCTCGGCGGTCAAGGCGTTCAGCAGGCAGCTTGATGGGGTCTGTATCGCCTCCAGAACTTCCTGTTTACCCACCATCAGCTCGGGCCGCGGGGTGGACACGAACTGGCCCTGTACGGGAGCAGCGGGCCGGTTCGAGACGGGTCGCCCTTCCTGTGTCCACTTGTGCCAGCCGCCGTTGAGGACTGCCGCGTTGTCAAAGCCGCTCGCGCGGAGCATCCACCACACTCGGGCCGCCCAGATATTATAGAAATCGTCATAGAGAATAACTCGGCTGTGGGCACTCACCCCGACACGTGCCATGGCGGCGGCAAACTGGTCGGCGGGCGGCATCATCAACGGCAGGGCGCTGTGTTGGTCGGACAGGTCGGTGATGAAATCGATAAAGCCACTCCCAGGGATGTGACCCTCCTCCCAGGCGGGCCGCCCGCTCTCCATACGGAAGCCGCCGGAATCCTCGGGAATCAGGTTGACGCGGCAGTCGAGCAGGCACAGGTCCGTATCGTTCAGATGGTCTTCCAGCCAGTCTGTCTCAACCAGAGCGTGGGAATTGATATGCGACATGGTATCCTCCTTGTGGTTTGCCAGCTGGTGTGGATGATATATATTCAGCGTCGGTTGGACTAGAGTGAAACAGCTCAGTAGCCTATCGATCTTCTAAGCCAACGAGCCCGTAGATGAGTACCCAGACAACCCACCACTTTATCAACGGTGCCTATACCAAAGGGACGAGCGGCCGCACCTTTGAGAACCGCCGGCCTATTGATAATGCGCTCATCAGCCATGTGTGCGAAGCCGGTCGGGCCGATGTGGATACCGCGGTCCAGGCAGCCAGAGCCGCCCTCAACGGACCCTGGAGTCGGCTGACACTGGCTGACCGCACAGAGGTGTTATACGCCGTTGCCGCCGGTATTGAGCAACGTTTTGAGCAGTTCCTTGAGGCCGAGGTGGCCGATACCGGCAAGCCGGTGAGCCTGGCCTCCCATATTGATATTCCACGCGGCGCGGCCAACTTCCGTATCTTTGCCGACGTGGTCAAAAACGTGTCCGGCGAACACTTCGACATGTCCACCCCGGACGGCACCGGAGCGCTGAACTACAGCCTGCGCGTGCCAAAAGGCATAGTTGCGGTGGTGTGTCCGTGGAATCTACCTCTGCTGCTCATGACCTGGAAGGTCGGACCAGCCTTGGCCTGCGGGAATAGCGTGGTTGTCAAACCCTCGGAAGAAACGCCGAGCACGGCCGCTCTGCTGGGCGAGGTGATGAACGAGGCCGGTGTACCTCACGGTGTCTATAATGTGGTGCACGGGTTTGGGCCGGACTCGGCCGGAGAATTCCTGGTCAGCCATCCGGGTGTTGATGCGATCACGTTTACGGGCGAGACCGTCACGGGCGAGGCCATTATGCAGCGCGCGGCCGTGGGCGTGCGGGATGTCTCGTTTGAGTTGGGCGGGAAAAACCCGGCCGTTATTTTTGCCGACTGCGACCTTGAGGCGACCATTGAGGGCATTGGCCGGGCGTGCTTTGCCAACACCGGTCAGGTCTGCCTGGGAACCGAGCGGGTGTATGTTGAACGCCCGATTTTTGACGAGTTCCTGGCCGCGCTCAAAGCCAAGGCCGAGTCCCTTACGCTCGGCGACCCGCACGATGCGGCCACGACCTTGGGACCGCTGATCAGCCTCGAACATCGCCAGAAAGTCCTCTCGTATTACGAGCGCGCCCGTGCCGATGGGGCGACCCTGGTCACCGGTGGCGGCATCCCCGACATGGCATCCCCGTATACGCAGGGAGCCTGGGTCGAACCCACCATCTGGACAGGGCTGTCAGAAGACTCCGCGGTTGTGCGGGAAGAAATTTTCGGGCCGTGCTGCCATGTCCGCCCCTTTGACTCGGAAGAAGAAGCGGTGCGCCTGGCCAACGACACGCCCTACGGGCTTGCCACCTCAATCTGGACGCAGAATGCGGCCCGGGCTCATCGGGTGGCCGCGCAGGTCACCGTTGGCATCACCTGGATTAACTGCTGGTTCTTACGCGACCTGCGCACCCCTTTCGGCGGAGCCAAGCAATCCGGCATTGGCCGCGAAGGCGGGGTGCATTCGCTGGAATTCTATACGGAATTGCGCAACGTCTGTCTCAAGCTGTGAAGGGAGACCATCATGCCACGGACGCAAAAGAAAGGTGCTATCGTCGCCGGTTTTCTGGCCCCGCACCCACCCCATCTGGTGTACGGAGAAAACCCGCCCCAGAACGAACCCCGGTCGCAGTGCGGCTGGGAACAACTCCGCTGGGCGTATGAGCGCGCTCGCAAGAGTCTCGACGCGCTCAAGCCGGACGTGTTGCTGGTCCACTCCCCGCACTGGATTACGCAGCAAGGACATCATTTTCTTGGGGTTCCCAAGCTCAGCGGTAAATCGGTCGATCCCATCTTTCCGAATATCTTTCGCTATACCTTTGAGCTGAACGTCGATGTGGCCTTGGCCGAAGCCTGCTGCGCGGAAGGGGCCAAGCAGGGGCTGTACACCAAGATGATGCGTAACCCAAACTTCCGCGTGGACTACGGCACCATCACCACCCTGCATATGATACGCCCCCAGTGGGACATCCCGGTTATCGGGTTGTCGGCCAATAATTCGCCCTATTATCTCTCGACCGAAGAGGGTCTCGAAGAAATGGACCGCCTGGGCAGGGCCACCCGCACGGCCATTGAAAAGCTGGGCCGCCGCGCCGTGCTCCTGGCCTCCAACACACTGTGCCACTGGCATTTTCACGAAGAGCCGGCCCTGCCGGAAGACATGTCTCAAGAACATCCGCAAAGCCTGTCCGGCTATCAATGGGATATGCGGATGATCGATCTCCTGCGTCAGGGCAACACCAAAGAGGTCTTTCGTCTGCTTCCGCAATTCATCGATGAGGCCTTTGCCGAGGTAAAGTCCGGGGCCTTTACCTGGATGTTCGCCGCCATGGGCTATCCCGAGATTCCGGCCGAACTGCACGGCTACGGCACCGTGATCGGCACGGGGAATGCCGTGATGGAGTGGAACCTCGAACGGGCCGGGCTCGCGAAACCAGCCTTGAAAACACGCGCTTCACGCCAGGCCATCAGACAGGCGGCATAGACAGGAGAAACGGGAGGAAGCGCTATGGCCGTGGTCTCTGCCTTTCTCGTCCCCGGCTCGCCCCTGCCCTACGTCAAACGTGATAATCCGCCCTGGGGCAAAATTGCGACCGGCCTGGAACGTGCTGGCGTGGCGCTCGTCCAATCCAAACCGGATGTGATCCTCTTATATTCAACGCAGTGGATCGCCGTCCTGGACCAACTGTGGCAAACCCGCCCGCGGGTGAGCGGTCTGCACGTTGACGAAAACTGGCACGAGTACGGCGAACTGCCCTACCGTCTGAAGATCGATACCCGGCTGGCCAAGGCCTGCGTAGCCGCAACCGGCACAATTGGGGTCAAGTCCAAGGCGGTCAATTACGACGGGTTTCCGATTGATACGGGAACGATTGTCGCCACGAACTTTCTGAACCCGGACGGCAAAATCCCGATGGTCCTGGCCTCGAACAATCTATACCACGACTTTGCGCTGACCGAGAAACTCGGACGCTTAGCAGCAAGATTGGCCAGTAAACAGAAAAAACGGGTAGCGGTGGTGGGTGTAGGAAATTTTTCCGGGGCGTTCTTTCGGCACGAAATCGATATTGCCAAAGACAAAATCGTCGCTCCGAAATATGACCGCTGGAATAAAAAGATACTGGCTCTGCTGCAAGCCGGTGACGAGAAAGGGCTGTCTGCGGCCCTGCCCGAGTTTGCTACAAAAGGGCAGGCCGATATGGGCTTTAAGCACGGCGCGTGGGTATTGGGCGCCCTGGGCGGGAAGTTCACCGGCGCACAGGTGCACGCCTATGGCCCGCTCTATGGCAGCGGCGGCGCGGTGGTGGAGTTTGTCCTGTGAAAAAGTTAACGTCTGCGTAATTCCAACTCGTCCAGACGTTTGCGTACCCAGTCAATGCGATCGTTGCCCCAGAAGGGCTCGCCGCGGACAAAAAACATCGGTACGCCAAAGACTTTATCTTCTTCCGCGCGTTCTCGGATTGCGGCGAGTTCGCGCGGACCATCCTCCTCGACATAGGCCAGGAAACCAGCCTCATCCAGCCCGACCTCGGCACATAGGGCCGCCATCACCTGGCGATCTTCAATATCGAGTTCGCGCTTCCAGAATCGATCAAAAACCGCGTCGTGGTAGGGCCGAAAGTTCCCCTGCTGCATGGCGTATAAGCCGCCCATGCAGGCCAGAGACGAATCGAATATCTTCCGCGGTCCGCGCACGAGCAGGCCGCGCGTATTGGCCCAGCGACGGGCGTCCAGATAGGAGTAGCGCACCTTGCGCCACTCCATTTCCGTGCGGGTCTCTACGTCGCCCAGCGCCGCCGGAATATCCAGCACATAGGGCAACCACTCCAACCGAACGTGATAGTCCTCTTCCAGCCGATACGCCTCGGCCCTGGCCAGGTGGGAATAGGCGCTCTTATAGTCAAAATAGAGCGGAATCGTGAACAGACCCACGGCAGTCCTTGATTCCCTTAACAGCCCGGCTGTTCCGCTTCTGCCTGCATTTCTTCATGCGCGAACGAGAGCGGACACGGCTTTCCTACGCCGTCAAGTCCGACGGCGTAGACCAGCCGTCCATAGCCAATAAAAATCGCCATGCGCCAGCCCAGGGCCATGATCTCGGGCTCGCTGTAATGGGTCCGCAGCTCGTCAAAGAGATCCTGGGAGACCTGTTTATGATCGCGGGCCAGGGTGTCCGCAAAGCGCAGGGCGGCTTTCTCTCGCGGCGTGAATAAGTCGCTGTCCTGAAAATGGGGCAGGGCGTGGATCATTTCCTCTGTCAGACCTTGTTGCCTCGCCGAGGCATACACGGCCGTCATTCAAAGCTGGCATTCGTTAATCTGGGCTACCTTGTGTCGAATCAGTTCGGTCAGCTTCACGCTGATCCCGTCGGCGTCGACCATAATATGGGAATAGTAAAAATCGACGAAGTGTTTGTAGAGGTCCGGGGTATGGGCAAAGACCTGTATCCATTCCGACCCGCCGAGCGCCTCGTCGCTCTGCTGCATGGTCTTTTGCAGATCGGGGTCAACCTTCTCAAACGGCACCTTGCTGACACGTAGCATCGATCTCCCTCCTCGTGTGTAGTGGGTTTCCTTTGCCAATAGACCAATGCGGACGTATTTGGAAGAGCCTAGTCCGGCAGATTTTCAATAGTCAGGGGCTCAACGGTTTCGGCCAGGGGAAACCCGAAAATTCGCGAGTAAAAATACAACTCGCCGTCCAAGGCGCGCTTGATATTTTCGGCTTTGCGAAAGCCGTGCTGTTCGCCCGCAAACAGCACATAGGCGACCGGCAACCCTTTCGCCCTAAGGGCCGCCACCATCAGCTCGGCTTGGTTTGGCGGGACGATCTTATCTTCCGCGCCCTGGAAGACGATTAACGGACACGAGAGCTGGTGGGTAAAATGCACCGGCGAGCGCGCGACATAGACGTCCTGTCGCTCCGGGTAGGGTCCGACCAGATTGTCCGGGTAGCGGGACTCGAACTTATGGGTGTCGCGCGCCAGCGCTTCGAGGTCGCTGATCCCGTAATGACTCGCCCCGGCCCGAAACGTGTTGCGAAAGGTCAATGCACACAGAGTCGTGTATCCTCCGGCGCTGCCACCGGTAATGGTCAGTCGCTCGGCATCGGCCTCGCCGCGGGCGACCAGATCGTTCGCACCGTTGACGCAGTCGTCCACATCGACGATTCCCCATTGGCCGTTCAGGCGCTGGCGGTAGGCCCGTCCGTAGCCAGTGCTGCCCCCGTAGTTCACGTCCAGAACGGCAAAGCCGCGGCTCGTCCAATACTGAATCCGCAGATCAAGGGCCGTCTGTGCGGCCGAGGTAGGCCCACCGTGACTTTTGACGACCAGCGGCGGACGTTCCTCTTCTGGGGCCACGTAGTCAGCGTTTGTGGGCGGATAGAACAGGCCGTACGCGGTCCGGTCGTGCTCGGTTGGAAAGGCAATAGCCTGGGGCGTTGACAGATAGTCCGGGTCCAGGTCGAGTTGGCTGGACTGACGCAGGACGCTGAGGGCGTGGGTGTCCAGGTCGAGTTGGACGACCGCGGGCGGTGCGCTTGGCGAGCCCGCCAAAAACACCGCTCTGCCAGACGAAGCCTGTACCTCGCCCACTTCGGTATACGGCAGCGCAATGGCGTCGCATTGCCGCGTCCCCGGATCAAGGCTGGCCATATGCCAAGTCCCGTTTTCCGCGTAGGTGCAGATAATCCGGTTGGCAGAGGCAAAGGCATAGGTCGTCATGCCAAACACCCACTGCGGTCGGCCAAAGTCCGCGTTCTTTTCCCATAGTGCCTCAACGCTGTTGTTGCGCACCCGGTACAGATTCCACCAGCCGGAGCGATCCGACACAAAGTACAAGATGCCGAGTGGAGACCACTCGGGCTGAAAAATCGACTCTGCTTCGCCGCCGGCCACCAGCCCGACGTCTGCCAGGGAACCGTCCGAGCGGACCGTCCCCACCCACAGCTCGGTACCGTCCCAGGGCATACGCGGATGGTTCCACGACAGCCAGGCGAGCTGGGTGCCATCCGGGTTGAGCCGCGGGTTGGAATAGAAATCACTCCCGGAGACCAGGACCGTCTCTTCTCCGCTGGCGAGATCAATACTGACTAGGCTATTCACCGCTTCCTGTCCCGCAGGCCGGTGATCTTCGCGCACGCAGATCAAATGCTTGCGCTGGGCGTCAATAATGGCGTCGGCATAGCGCAGCCCGCCTTCCGAAGTCAGGGGCTCGGGGGCGGCCGGTCCTGTCTGACGATACAGCCGCTGGTCTGTGAAACTTGAAAAATAGAGCGTCCCGTCCCGGACGGCATACGCCCCGCCCCCATACTCATGCACGCGCGTCCGAGCATTAAAGGGCACGGGTGTCAGGTCGTCTATGGTTCCGTCAGGCGTGCGTCGTACAATGACATTCCGCCCGCCCTCGGTCGGCCGCTGTTCTATCCAGTACACCGCCTCTCCATCCAGCCGAACCTGGCTCAAGCCCACCGTTCCGGCCACGATCAGGTCTGATGTGATAGGGGATTTCCACGAACCGTACGGGGCGGTTTTTTTGTCAGGCATGTCTGCTCCTCGGATTGAGACTGTTGCTGTCTGGGTAACAGACCGAGCGGAACAGGAACAACTCCCTAGTGCTCAGGATGAGCCCGGCCTTCCCTTTACTCCCTCCCACCCGTGGCGCTATGCTTCCCGGCAACAACTCCAAGGAGGCAGGTGTATGGAGACGGTCCAGCCCTCGGCGTGCGGGTTTGACGAGGCACGACTCGATCACTTCGTGTCGTGTATGCAGAGCGATATTGAACGGGAGCAGTATGACGGAGCGGTCGTTATTGTGGCGCGGGGGGGACGTGTCGTATTGCACCGGGCGCTCGGTTTTGCCGAGCGGGCAAGTCAGCGCGTCATGCAAAAGGACGATGTCTTCTATCTCTTCTCCGTCACAAAGGCGCTGACGGCCACCGCGATTCTTGCCCGCGTCGACCGGGGCCAACTCGCCCCGACAACCCGCGTGGCCGAGATTATTCCCGAGTTTGCGAGCAAGGGAAAACAGCGGGTGACGATCGCTCAGCTTCTGACCCATACCGCCGGCATGTCGGCCGGGTTTCCACCCGTAGCGCAGGAGATGATGGGCAATCTCGAAGCGGTTGTCGCCGCAGTCTGCCAGCAGGGGCTGGATGCCCTGCCCGGAGAGATCGTCAGCTATAGCCCGATTACCGCCCATGCGGTCCTGGGTGAAGTGGTCCGCCGGCTGGATGGGGAGACGCGGCCGCTACGACAGATTTTTGCGGAGGATATCCTGGCTCCGCTGGGGATGCCCGATACGGCCTTGGGCCTGCGGCCTGACCTGGCCGAGCGCCGGGTTCCGGTTGTCGTGCGAGACCGGCGGGAAGGGCTCTTTCCACCAGAGGTCCTTGAGGGCTTCAATGTCATGCTTCAGGCGGACACGGAAATTCCGGGCGGCGGTGGGGTGGGAACCGCCGCCGATATCTTTCGGCTGGCGGAAATGCTGCGGTGCGGCGGGGAACTGGACGGAGTCCGCGTCTTATCGCCGGCTGTCATTCGCCTGGCCGCAACAAACCATACCGGTCTCAAGCCGAATAATCTGTGGAACTACACCAGGGGAGTCCGCAACTGGGACGAGTTTCCGGCGTCGCTCGGCCTGGGCTTTTTCGTGCGCGGAACGGGCATCTTCCCTACCTATTTCGGCACGCTGGCGTCGCCAAACACGTTTGGCGCGGTTGGGGCGGGGTCAACCCTGTTCTGGATCGATCCGGAGCGCGATGTCACCTTTGTGTGCCTGACCGCCGGAGCCCTGGAAGAGTCGTACAGCATGGAGCGCTTCCAACGTCTGTCCGATCTTGTGCTCAGCTCGGTTGTGGAGTAAGCCCGCGCCCACATGATTACCGCCCGGCAACTCCAGCAGATCTTTACCCCGCTGACCGGAGACCCGTCCCCGCGCGTGTGCCAGACGCTGTCCGGCAATATCAATACTATCCTCAAGGTTGAAGCCAACGGACAGATGTATGGCCTCCGTATTCGGAGCCAGGAGGAGGTCTATCGCTATGAGCCGGACCTGATGAAAGAGGTCTTCATCAGTTGGCTGCTGGACCCCGCTCATGCCGGGGCGAACGATGCGGAAAAGGCGCGGGCGCTGAGCCAACTACGGACGGCGCAGCGTGGGGCTGGCCGCAAGAGTTCCGGTATCGAGCCCACCGGGCTGGCCTTTGACTGGAGCCGGCAAATCCTGCCGCAGCCGTATTTCGTGTATGAGTGGATCGAGGGCCAACCCCTGTGGGATGACCCGGACGAGCAATTATACCGGGCTGCGGGCCACGCGCTGGCAAGCCTGCATCAGGTGCGGTTCGATGCCTTCTACGCCGATTTTTTTGCCATAGGCAGCGCTCCGCAGGCCTGGGCGGACCGCTTTCGGACCGCGCTGGACAAGGAGGTTAGCGAAGCGCGGAGCCGACTCAGCCCAACGCTCTTGCACGCGGTGGAGCATATTTCCATGCCGTCCGTGCTGCCGTTCTCCCCCTGTCTTATCCATAACGATTTCTCACCTGGCAATATTCTCGTCTGGAAAGGGCAACTCGCAGCGATTATTGACTGGGATAACGCGGTCGTGGATGTGACTCCGCTTGATTTTGTGAAGATGAAATACTGGACGGCCAAAGACGACCGCGGTCAACTTAGCCACAACCCCACACTCTTCCGGGCGTTCGTCACGGGTTATGGCCCCCGCGGTATTGAAATTATCGAGTCGGAGACCTTTGCCTGGTACGAATTATTATGGCTGTTGCGCGTATGGAATTTTGAAATGTCCAAGCAGGAACGTGGGCTGGGGCGGGCTCCTGGCTACCCGGCCGCGGCCGAGTATGCCACATTTCTGGAAGGGGTCATTAGCCGACTGAGTGGCCGCTACGGCTCTTTGAGTCCCCCCTCCTAATCGGCTCCTCTGAAAAGATGAGAAACCGCTCGGAAATCGGTATAATGAATTATACCTATGAGTCAGGTTCTCGAAGATCATGAAAAGACCACTTCTCCTGAAGTGCAGACCGAGCCCGTAGTCCCGCACCGGCTGCCGCGCTGGAAAATTGTTCTGGTCAGCCTCGCTCTGCTGATGGGTGTGGCCGGCATGGTGCTGCATCCCCAGTCGCCTTCAGGTACGAAGGAAACGCGGACCGTGGGGAATCTCTCTGCCTCTGGAGCCGACCCGTTGTCGGACCCCCCGGCTTTTCAGGCTGATCCGGTTCCAGCCTTTGACCCGGCCTTCGATATGATGGAGGAAACGACCGAGGAGCCTCTCCCGCCGGACTGGGAGAGGCGGCTGGAGGACTGGTCGCCCCTGCTCACGAAGCTGGGCTTCAGTTTTGTCGTCGGATTCAGCATCGGCTATGTGCTGTTGATCTTTCTGCGCACGACCGCCTTTCTGGCCGGCTTGGTCCTGCTGGCCCTGTTTGGGTTGCAGTATCTCGGCGTGCTGTATCTCAACTGGCAGAATATCGAGACGAGTTATCAGTCGGTCCTGAGCTGGGTATTGCCCAGGGCAGAAAACTTTCGGGATTTCATTACGCACAATCTCTCTTCGTCCGGTATGGCGGCGATGGGGATTCTGACGGGTTTGACGCGGCGCTAGGGGGCTGGGGGGAGTATCCCCTCCTGAGATCAATGGCCAATTTCAAAACACACCTTGGCGTCGCCGCGGTCGGGAGCGGACTCCTGGCAACGGTCTGCTTGGGCGCGGGGATGAGCAGCCCGCAGGAAGTTGTCACCCTGTCCGTGGTCGGGACGGTCGGCGGGCTCCTGCCGGACATCGATCTCGACCACTCCAGTCCGACCAAGCTGATCTTTACCGCCCTGGCCATTGTGTTTGCCTTTCTGGCCGCGTTCAACCGAGTCGCCAGCTACTCGATTGTCGAACTCTGGATCGTCTGGGGGGTGGCGTATGGCGTGGTCCGCTATCTTGCCCTGGGCGTCTTCTCTGCGCTGACGGTCCATCGCGGCATTTTTCATTCGCTGGTAGCGGCGCTCTTTTTCTGGTTCCTGGCCACCAGCCTGAGCTATTATCTGTTTGCCCTGAGTGCGCTGTTTGCCTGGTCCATCGGCTTTTTTCTCTTTTTCGGCTATATCGTCCATCTGCTGCTCGACGAGCTTTTCAGCGTGGATCTGTTGAATTCGCGCCTCAAAAGCTCATTCGGGACAGCGCTCAAAATCGCCGATTTTCACAACGCGCGGACCTCTCTGCTGATGACGGCGGCGGCGCTGCTCATGTTCTTTTCAACTCCAAGCGCCCAGCCTTTCCTGGACTGGGTCACGAACAAACAAACTTACCTCAATATTGCCGATCGATTTCTTCCCGAAGCGCTGTGGTTTACGCTCTAGCCTGGTCCTCCTCTTGACCCGCTCTAGACAGCAGGCCATAAAGAATGACCGTGTCCTTATCTACAGCAAATAAAGCCGGACACGTTCACTCTTTTCATGCTCCGACCTGTTTCCACGAGAGAGCAAAAACCGATTCTATGCCAGGGACTCTCATGTTAGGGCGGCTTGGGGCGGTGTGGGGAATTGGCGGTGTCATCCTCCTACTGGTTTATTCCATCGCCCGACTCTCCGTCATTACGCTGGACGCCTTTCACTACGAATTTTCCTGGTATCACTGGTTGGCGCTCGGCCTGAACGTCGTCTGGATGGCCTATTCGGAAGGCTATTACGGCTTTCAGTGCGGCTTTGCACCGCGGGTCGCGGCCCGCGCAAAATATCTGGCCGTCCACCCGAGTCCGCTGTGCGCATTGTTGGCACCTGTCTTTTGCATGGGCTATTTCTCCATTCACCGGCCCCGACAAATTTTCGTCTTCGTTCTCACCGCCATGATCGTCGCCTTTATCCTGGTCATACCCTATCTGGCTCAGCCGTGGCGCGGCATTGTCGATGCCGGCGTTGTCGTCGGCCTGCTCTGGGGGTTGGTCACCATTGTGGTGTTTGCCCTCCAGGCCTTTACGTCCGACGACTTTTCGTATTCGCCCGAGGTGCCGGGTTATACACCGGAGTAGCGGCCCGCGCTGTCTTGTCGTGCTCCTCCGGCGGCTTATCAGTGATCGTATCGGACCCGTCAAACAGTTTCGTATACGCTTGCTAGGTCGTCTATCATGGACGCCATCAATCTTGTTCTCCCACTCATCGCGATCGCTGTCGCCGCTCTCTTGCTGCTGCCAGCAATCAAGGAGAGCACAGTCTGGAGAGCGAGCGTCACGCCCTTGGCCTCGATCATTGGCAGTGGATTTTTGGTGGTCGCGCCGTTGCTCGCCTTGGTTGTCGGCTGGGTCGCTCCTCTGGCGATGTTGGCCATCGTTGTCATCGCTTATGGCCTGGGTGAAATTTCACGCTTCAATATCCGCCATGGTGAGCCTTTGCTGCAGAGCGGCGAAGCGCCGGCCTTGCTGGTGATGACCGAGCGGGTCGCGAATTTGACCCTTTCGCTGGCCTACATCGTATCCGTGGCGTTCTACATCAGATTGTTGGCCTCCTTTGTATTCAGAGGCGTTGGGCTAGACACGGAAATCGGCGCACAGGTATTGACCACGCTGATTTTGATATTCATCGGCTATACCGGTTGGCGGCGGGGCCTGGAGGGTCTGGTCCGTGTCGAGGAATACTCGGTCAGCATTAAGCTGGCGATCATCGTGGCCCTGCTGTTCGGACTGGCGAATTATGACGCCTCTGTCGATTTTTCGATCCGTGATTTTCCGGCACCCTCGGTGTCACTCTGGGAACAACTCCGCCAGCTCGCCGGCATGTTGTTGGTTGTGCAGGGCTTTGAAACCTCGCGCTATCTTGGCAGCGAATTTTCCGCGGAATTACGCGTCAAGAGTATGCGTTTTGCCCAGATCATCTCGGGTCTAATCTACGTTGCCTTCCTTGTCATGTGCATGCCGCTTCTTCTGGGTCTGGACAGTCTGAAAGTGGATGAGACGGCAATTATCGGACTCTCGGGTCACGTAGCCATGGTCCTCCCGGCCATGCTCGTTTTGGCCGCCGCCATGAGCCAATTCAGCGCGGCAGTGGCCGATACGGCTGGCGCCGGTGGACTGGTCGAAGAGGAAAGTCGAGGTCGGATACCAGTACGGTACGCCCATGTGGCGGTGATTGGTTTGGGGATCGTCCTGGTCTGGACGACCAATGTGTTCGAGATCATCGCCCTGGCCTCGCGGGCCTTTGCCGCCTATTACCTGTCACAGGCTCTAACCGCGTTTCAGATTGTCGGCCATAGACCCGAGGGCGGGTCGCGCCGGATCGGCAGGATTGCCACGGCCCTGGCTGCCGTTCTATTGGTCTGGGTCGTCATCTTTGCCGCACCCGCAGACTAGTCCGAACCATTTGCCTTGGACCGACTCCCCCTTGCGCCCGGTACCCGTCGCTTGACAGTGCTGGACGGCTTCAGGCAAAACCAGGACTGGAAATCATATCGTATCGAGGAGACGACTCATGTCCGGACCGTTGGCTGGTTATCGCGTTATTGATGTCACCCAGATGTTGTCAGGCCCTATGGCCACCATGATGCTGGGCGACCAGGGGGCGGATGTCATCAAGGTCGAACCGCCGGAAACGGGCGACCTGACCCGTGCCCTTGGTGGGAAGTCACGTCCCATCTCTCCGTTTTTTTCCACTCTGAATCGGAATAAACGCTCAGTGGTCCTGAATCTGAAAGACGAAAAGGCCGTCGGCCTGCTTAAAGACCTCGTCGCCGGTGCGGATGTGTTTGTCCAGAATTTCCGGCCCGGTATAGCCGAGCGGATGGGGATTGGTGAGGACATCCTGCGCCAGGTGAAACCGGACCTCATCTATGTGTCCATCAGCGGTTTTGGCGAAAAGGGACCGTATGTCGGCAAGCGCGTGTACGACCCGGTCATCCAGGCGCTGTCCGGCCTGGCCGATATTCAGGCCGACCCGGACACTGGCCGGCCGCGCATGATGCGGCTCATCATTCCCGACAAGGTCACGGCCCTGACCGCGGCCCAGGCCATTACCGCTGCCCTCCTGGCCCGAGAACGGACCGGGGAGGGGCAGCATGTCCGGCTCGCCATGCTGGACGCGGTGGTCTCGTTTCTGTGGCACGAGGGTATGACACAGTACACCTTCATGGGCTCGGACATCGGCCCGGCCCGGCCGGCTGACACGCGTGATATGGTCTTCGAGACTGCGGACGGCTATATCACCGCGGCCGCAGTCTCGGACAAGGAATGGCAGGGCATGACACGCGCCCTGGAGCGGCCCGAATGGCTGGAAGACGCCCGGTTCAGCACGCCTGCCGGGCGGGTCAAATATGCCGATGTACGGTTGGATATGACGGCCGAGGTCTTGAAAGAAAGAAACTCGGCCGAATGGCTGGAACGCCTCGATGCCGAGCAGGTGCCGTGCGCGCCGGTCAATCGCAAGGCCGATGTATTGACCGACCCGCAGGTTGCGGCCAACAACCTGATTGTTGAATCCGATCATCCGCACGCCGGCCATATGCGCCAGGCCAGGCCGGCTGCGCGGTTCGAGGGCACGCCCGCGGAACTCCTGCGTCAGCCCGCTCCGCTGCTGGGCGAGCAGACCGACACGATTCTGACCGAACTGGGCCTGTCCGCGGACACCCTGGCCGAGTTGCGTGAGGCCGGCACGATTGCCTGAGGCCTAGTCGGTATATCGGTCGTCTGAGGCCGGTCTCGCTACCAGCAGTTTTCCTTAAGAGGAACGCTGTAAGCGACCGGCCTTCCAGAGCAGGCTTAGCAGCACGACCCAGAACACCTGGGCACCAATAGCCGCAGCCCATAGAAACCAGGCCAGTTTGCCGGCAAGGGCACACAGCAGCACGAGCAGAGAATAGTCACGGCTGGTCAGTCCGGCGACCATTTTTTCAATCCAGACATCTTCCCAGCCGCCCCGTGCCCGGCCAGCGTCTTCGGTTTTTTCGGCTCGGGTCACCAATGGGAAGGAAATGAACGCGGCCGCAGCCAGCATCCCACCGAGCAGCGGAGCAGCGGCCAGTCCATCCTGTTTCCACACTGCCACCCCGATTCCGAGAAAAATGGCAATATGGACTACCGTATCCAGAGTGATGTCGAGCCACTCGCCCAGCGGCGATTCCAGCATTTTGACGCGTGCTACCTCGCCGTCCACGCAGTCAAGGACGGTCGAGAACTGAAGCAATAGCGCCCCGATCACCGACCCGCCATAACTGCCAAATAGAAAGCAACTTGCGCCGAGCAGTCCGGTCAGAAATGAGAGAATGGTAATCTGATTGGGCGTCAGCGGGGTGCGAAGGAAAAGGCGGGTGAGCAGCCGGGAGTACCTGCGATTGAGATAGGTATCAACCAGACCGTCGTGTGGGTTTTCCAAGGTGAGGAGAAAGGCTTTCTCAACCGCACCACGGTCGTCCTGTTGAGTCAAACGATACAGGAAGTGCTGACCGGGAGACCGCACCGGAAGCTGTTCGATATGCTCTGTCGGCAGGTTGCCCTCCTGGGTCCAGGCCGCCAGCAGCGAAGGGAGCTGCGGAACAGGGACAACCGCCAGGGCTGCATGATTGGAGCCGCCGTGTACCTGCCACCCGTCCTTGCCTTCTTTCTCTACATCCTGAATCAAGGCCGGGCGGAAAAGCGTATCGCACGAAAAAACCAGACAGTATCCTATATCGGAAGGGAGATTCTCCGGCAGCGGACCGTGCGGCGTGACCCACACCACGTTTGCGATGAGCTGCGGGTCATTCGCCAGCGAATTTTGCAGGATAGCTGCCTCTTCATTCTGGGCCAATACGTAACAGACCCGCGCGCCTGCTCGCTGGGCGGTCAGCAGCGCCCGTTTGAGCAGCGAGAGACCGCCAAATTGTGTCAGCGGAGACGGGGCACCCTCTCTTCCGGTTGAGATCACAGCAGCATGAACCATACGTGCCCCAAACCGATACATTCGGATGCCGTTGCTGGCAAGCAGGGCCGAGAGCACCCTCGATTGCCTCCACCGACTTGAACGCCTAGGATGCGCTCAGAATGAGGACAGGACGATCTGATACGAAGCTCTGGTATGCGGTGTTCTGCTTGGTCGCATGCGGGCTGAGTGGCCTGCTTGTGATCGCGTGCGCTACGGAAAAAAAAGATTTTATGGCCTCGGCAAGAGAGTTTGAAAGCCGCACTTTGTTTGCCCCGGCTATAGAAGAGTACAAAGAGGCCATCGAAGAAAATCCCAATAACGCCGAAGCCTATTATCGCATTGGGGCGTTGGCCAACGAGCTCGGCAATACGGAGTTTGCGGCGCAAAGATTCCGTCAGGCCCTGAATATCGATGCCAATCATCCGGGCGCGAAACGAGCGATGACAACCTACCATATCAACCGTGGGACCATTGCCCGGCAACAAGGCCGGTTGAGCGCGGCCCGGAGCGAGCTGCAAGCCGCGGTGCGGGTTGATCCCCGCTCAAGCGTGGCCCAGCTTGAGCTCGGGCGGGTCCACGAAGCAGAGGGTCGCCTCGACGAGGCTCTGCAAGCCTATATCGCCTCGGCCGAGGCCGACCCGCAAAACATTGACACCCAACTGGCACTCGGCCAGGGATATCTCGCCCAAAAGCAGTACGCCGAGGCCGTGACAGCCCTGAAGGCAGTGCTGGATGCCAACCCGGACAGAGCGGAAGCCTATACCGGCCTGGGGGAGGCCTATTTTCATCAGGGTAAGAAACAGGCCGCTCAGCAGGCCTTCGAGCAGGCCATTCGGCACTATCTGCTCAAAGGGCGACGCGACTTGGCCAAACAGGTCAAAGAGCAGGCGGACGCCCTCTTCCCACCGGTTTTGGATACAAAAAAATAACTCGGACGGCCCATACAGCTCAGCGCTCCGGGGCAATGTCTTCAAGCGTGCGGCCGCTAGTCTCGGGAAAGACCAGCGCGACCAACACCGGGGTGAAGAGCATGATCAGGACCAGGGTTGAAATCGCCGGCCAGTGCGACTGATACACACCGTACAAGACCGATTCGAGTATCAACCCGATACTTCCCCCCACCGTCGCAATAATTATTCGTACTCCAGCGGCCGTTGAGCGGTAGGAGGTCGGGAAGAGTTCAGAGCCATACGCGGCCAGCACGACATTGACGCCGAGCAGGGTGAAAATCATCAATACCCAACTGGGAATCACAAACAGGGCCGGCACGTTGTAGTAGGCTATGGTGAACGTCACTTGACCTATCAGAAAGCCCATCGTTACTTTCTTGCGTCCGATGCGGTCGCTCAGCCAGCCGGCGAACGTATTGCCTATGATCGCAAACGCCCCGGCCCCAAACGTCATCAGGCCCACGCCGCCCGGTGTCCAGCCGTGGACGTCCTGGAGATATTTGGGCCCGAAAAAATTGGCCGCCGACTCGGCCACGGCAACCACAAACAACACCGTGGTCACGGCCAGCAGGCGGCCCGGATACATGCGCACGAGATTCACCAGGGGCTGAAGCATGGTGTCCGCGCGCTGCTGGCGATGAGCTTCAAACCGCGCCGTTTCGGGCAGCGCGCGGCGCCAGTAGGCAAGCAGCAACAGGGGGCCCAACCCTACCAGATACAGACCCCGCCAGCCGTTCTCCAGGTGTCCGATCAGGGCAAAGAGCAGTGCGGCCAGCCCTGCACCCGTAGACTGGATAGCGGCTAGTGCGCCAATTCCCCAACCCCGGACCTCGGGGTCAAATTCCTCGGCAATCACGACGACCGCCAGCAGTGACTCGGCCACGGCAAAGGTCCGGGCGAAAAACTGGCACATCACAAAGATGACGGCATTGGGTGCAAAAGCGGTGGCACCCGTGAACAGGGTATAGGCCAGAATGGTGAACAACAGCACCCGCCGTCGGCCGATGCGGTCGGCAACCAGGGCGACGCCAAAGGCCGGTAGCGCACCAAAACGGACAATGGAGCCCAGATAGCCAAGTTGGTCTTCGGCAATCCCCAGTCCGGCCTGTATCTGTTTGAGCGACAGGGTGAACAGATACAGGTCGTACATCTCAAAAAAAGAGGCTGCCGCCACGAGGCCCAGCACGCGCCACTGCCGGCGGGTGAGGGCTGGCAGACGACCCAGAAACCAGGCGAACCGCAGCCAGCCGGGTCGATAGCTGCGGTCCGCCTCAACAGACGAAATCGGTTGGTGAGAGATCGGATCAGACATGGACACACGCTTTCGGCTGCCGGTCTATGCTCATTCTTGAGTCTAGGGGTTATACAACCTGGCCTCTAGTAGGGAACGCCCCGAAAATGCTAAACAGAGTGGCGTTTACAGGAAAGCATCCACACGCAAGCAAAGGAGGGAACCTGCATGGCAACTGCTGCACTCGACGCGCCGCTGACAAACGGAGCGGTCCAGACCTGGCACGAGAAGTACAACTTTGACACCAGCCCCATTCCGATTGAGCCGTATATCTCCGAGGACTATTTCAAGCTCGAACAGGAGCGCGTCTTTCGGAAAGTCTGGCTGAATGTCGGTCGGATTGAGCAGATTCCGAACCCCGGCGATTATTTCGTCAAAGACCTGCCCATGTGTCGCACTTCTCTGATCGTGACTCGTGACAAGAAGGGTCAAGTCCGCGCCTTCCACAATATGTGTGCCCACCGCGGCAACAAGGTAGTGTGGAACGATAGCGGCTCCTGCCAGAACTTCACCTGCAAGTTCCACGGCTGGAGTTATGGGCTCGACGGGACACTCAAATTCGTGCCGGACGAAGAGAGTTTTTTTGATCTCAAGAAAGAACAATTAGGGCTGACGCCGGTAGCGATCGATACCTGGGAGGGGTTTATTTTCGTCAACGTTGATCCCAACCCAAGCGAAACCCTCCAGGAATACCTGGGCGAGTTTGCCGAACGGTTGAGCGGATATCCCTTTGCCGAGACGTCCAGCCAATGTTTTTCCTGGCAAACGGAGATCAAGTGCAACTGGAAACTGATTAAGGACGCCTTTCAGGAAGCCTATCATGTGGCCTTTCTGCATACCCGTAGTCTGCCCGACTCCTTTACCAGCCGCGATAATCCCTTTGGCCACGCGCTTGACTTCCGGCTCTTCGAACGCCACTGCCAGCTCTCCGCCTTCGGTAATCCCGAACACAAGCCGAGTCCGGTTGAGGCTCTGGCGTATAAGGCGGGGGCACTCATCATCCCTAATGAATTCACGCGCGAATCCCTGCCGCCGGGGGTGAACCCCACCCGCGACCCGCGCTGGTCGCTGGACCTCAACATCTTTTTTCCCAACTTTTTTGTTGACGTGGGCCACGGCACGTATTTTACGTATAATTTCTGGCCGTTGGCGGCTGACCGGTCCCTCTGGGAAGTGCGATCGTATTTCCCAAAGGCGCACACCGTCGCCCAGCGTTTCAGCCAGGAATACAGCAAGGTCATCTTCCGCGACATCCTCACCGAAGACGCCAGTACGCTGGAGCAGACCCAGGAAGTGCTCGCCTCAGGCGCGAAAAAGGAATTTATCCTCCAAGACCAGGAACTTCTGGTGCGCTTTGGTAACCGGGTTCTGGAAGACTATATCAACGGCGCGCAAGCGTAGTAGCGCAGGAATCTCACCGCAAAAAGGGCGACCTCCGGGTCGCCCTTTTTATATAAAACGCTGTAAAAACGAGACGGCCGCCCGGTTGAAGGTTTCCGGTGCTTCAAGGTTGACCGCATGCCCGGCGTCGGCCTCAACAACTTCCAAATGGGGTAAAGTCTGCTCGGCAAAGCGGCGGCGTGGCAGAAAGCGTTCTTCTTGCGTGCCGCATACCAGCAGGGTCGGCACCTGATTGGTTTTCATCAATGCCGGATCAATGGGATCGGCGAGCGAAGTATAACGCGCCGTGTAGGCTGCCCCGATGGGATCGTGGCGCGTCGCATCCGTGCACAGCGCCTGTTTGAATTCCGGGGCGAGACGGCGCGCATTCTTCGGGTGGACGGCGATTCTTTCGAGCGCAGCCGCCCCATCGCGCTTCGCCAGCGCGATCAATTTGTCGGTCCCCGGTCGTATCTCTCGCACCCAGTCCATGCTGCTGAACGCGGTCGAGGAATTGGTCACCAGATGAGCCAGGACCCGGTTTGGATGGGCCAGGACATAGCGGAGAGTCAGACCGGCTCCAAGCGATTGACCAATGACAAACCAGTCTGCCACGCCGAGCGTTTCCCGGATGCGTTCAAACGCCTCGACGTAGCGCTCCGGAGCGTACTCATAGGGATCGTCGGGGGCAGGCGACCGACCGTGACCGAACAGCTCAACCACCACCGGCCGGCATACAGTAGAAAGCGCCTCCAGGTTGGGCAGCCACTGCGCCCGGCTGGAGAGAAAGCCGTGCAGCATCAGCGCATACGGCCCCTGTCCAGCCCGGACTTCGTAGTATGGCAGCAGCATGGACGGTGTTCTTAACACGAACGCGGGTAAGCGGGATATGGGGGATACGGTCTGCTTGAAAGTTTCTGTGACGGGTATTCACCATTGCCGGACGGGCGATTCGGGTGACTGCGGACAGACACCAGGACAGCCTTCTTGCTGAGAATAATCCGGTAACCCCTCAATCTGAGCAGGGTTCACCGCGCTGATCAGAAAGGTGCGCTTTTTATAATACAGCCGTCCTTCAAAGTGCAGCGGCAACCCTTCGGCGGCGTCACTTTGTATATATTTCATAATGGAGGCCGGTCCGGTAAAGAAGAGAAAGCGCCCAAAATGGCGGAGCACCATCGGCACAGAGTTGCCGGCTATCCGCACCTCAACATCCCGGATCCGCATTTTCCATATTTCGCCGGCCAGACTGATTTCAAAGTACGGGTACAGCTCGCCGATCTCATCATCCGGGCGAATTAACACACCGGTCAACCGTATCGGGACGCTCTGTGCGGCTGCGCTGAGCGCGTCAGACAACAGGAGAAGAGCGATAAACAGTCCACAGGCGGTCGGTCGCATACACCCTCTGTGTCTTCGTCGTCCGCCTGGTGAAGACGGCTGAAAGGCGGCAAGGAATATGGAAATACTCTGGTCACATATACGGATTCTGCTACAAGGCAGAGGAAGGATACGAGCAAGGAGCGACAGCACCCATGAATACGGAACAGATCAAGAATTCTCTCAATACCGAAGGCGCGGCCATGCTGTATTGGATTTGTCTGATGCTTGGTGTCTTCATGTGGACGATCGGCGAACTCACCACCACCTCGCACCTCCGACAGATATCACGCGATGTCGAGGAACTGAAGTCGCTTGTGGAGGAGGTCCAGGAGCAGACCGAATGCGTGGAGATGGCGCACGGGACCGACCCCAGGCGCAACGTCTCCAGCCAACCGCCGACAATATGAGCAAGACAGTCCCGTCATTCCTGCGAAAGCAGGAAGATGTATTGACAGCCTATATCAAGAGCATCATGATGCCTACATGCGTACAACACTAACCCTTGACCCCGATGTCGAGCGGCTGTTGCAGCGGGAGATGCGGCGCACCGACAGGAGCATGAAGACCGTCGTAAACGATGCGTTACGAGTCGGCCTCGGCACCCAGGGGAAGACGGTGCGATTACCACCGTTCAAAGTCGAACCCCATGCCTTTCACTTCAAACCCGGTGTGGACGTTGACAGGCTCAATCAACTCGTGGACGAGTTGGAGGCGGAAGCGCTCTCCCGAAAGCTCGAACGGTGATCGTTCTCGACATCAACCTATTGCTCTATGTGAGACGAATTGCATAGTTCTCGGTGCTAATTGCATAAAATTTTGGCCGATTTTCGGAGGGAGTACTAACTCTTGCTAGCGTCTTTCGGCGAAATTGGCCTGTTTTATGGGGGTGAAACCTCCTCTAAACCCGTCCATCCCGGCCATTTTTGCGCAGTACCCCTTATTTTGGGGTCTTTTGCCGGGTAAGTAGCTGTTTTTGCTGGATTTGGGGTTTTGGAAAAGGGTGCTTCTGCGCAGAAATTGTGCGGATTACGCAGAAATATGCGCAGTTGGGAGCAGTTTTGCGCAGAATGTGAGAATTGGGGTCTGTGTTACCCCTCTCATGCTCTTTCGATTTCTAAATGGCGTGGAACGTCCTCTTTCCAGCCTAGGGATGTGATCGCTCGCTCAACCCCCTCATGGACCTCTTTCCTGGTTGTGAAGGCTGGGGCGATATTGGGTAGAAAGTCGCGGAGCCGCGCACTGACGGCGAACTCGTGTCCGTTCCATCGAATTTCGCCGATAATTTCACAGATGGTAAAGGCGGGCTCCAGTCCTGTAGGTCGGATGAGCCTCAAGCGTAATCCGACATCTCAGTTTACTGATGCTTGCCCATTACCGGGAACGGTCCTATAGTTGCGCCATGAGCATGATGGTGACCGAGCTCTATGACGCCCTGATAGCGGCGGGAGCGCCCGAAGAAAAGGCGCGTGCGGCCGCTCAGGCCATGTCAGAAGAAAGTCTGGCGACCAAGGCCGACATTGCGCGCCCTGAACGGGAATTGTCGGTCGTGAAATGGATGACCGGCGCGATTGTTGCAGGCGTCGTTTCCCTCTTGCTTAAGGCATTCGCCGGTTAAGGCACGGCATTGAGTTCATAAGCTCTAGTCGTGCAGGAGGCTCCCGTCATGCCGGACATGATCCGGCATCTGTTCAAACGATCGCGTCGGACAGGCAAGTACGAAAGCAACGAAAATGTCGGATTACCCTACCCGCGACGATGACAGAAGAACGGTCTGAGCCAAACGTCGTTATTTCCCTTTTGAGGGAGTGTTTCCGCGCCCGCCTCCAGAAGGATTACCCGTTGTAGAAGGCCAGTTCCCACCCGGTCTTTACGCCTGCGACTATGGGGCCACAATAGAGGTAATGCAGCAGAGGAGTGGGGTAAACAGCCTGGACTGTCGGCTTACACCTCGCTCAGCCGCCCTCCGAGACTCCATGCAGTCGTTGTGGTACTATCAGCACCTGATGCGCTCTTCACCCGCATAGGAGCCCCACATGGTGAAACAATTCAAGGTTATTGTCGAGAAACACGCCGATGGGTATGTAGCCTACCCACTTGGTCTCAAGGGCGTTGTTGTTGGTCAAGGTAACACCTACGAAGAAGCCCTCGTAGATGTCAAATCGGCCATCGCATTTCACATTGACACGTTCGGGTCTGACGTGTTTGAGAGTGACGGGCCAGTGCTGGAAGTCTTCGTTACCGAGGCAGGAATTGCTCTCTAATGGCGCGTTTTCCAGCGGATGCGCCACGTGAACGGGTTATCAAGGCTTTCGAGCGTTTAGGCTTCCGGCTGGTACGAGAAGGCAACCATCTTGCCCTGGTGCAGGAGAAGCCTGATGGAACGCGCCTCCCTTTAACCATGCCTAATCATCGCCGGATCAAGCGTTCGACGCTACGCCTCATTCTCACTCAGGCAGGGGTAGCCAGAGACGCCTTTCTGAGGGCGTACGAGGACATCTGAGGTTCCTCAGAATTAGGAGATCATAACCGAGGTGGCAGAAGAGCAGCCTAAGGCAAACATTGTTACTTACCTTTTGAGGGCGCGTTTCCGCGCCCGCCTCCAGAAGGATTACCCGTTGTCGAAGGCCAGTTCCCACCACCTTTTCCACCGCTACCGCCCTTACCTCCACCAGAACTACTACTTGATTTAGCCATAATTTACCTCCTCGTTAAATGTATATCATAACATCTCGAAGTCCTGTAGGTCGGATGAGCCGGAGGCGTTATCCGACAAGCTGGGGCTCTAACGACCACATGACGCATGGGCTTTATACACGGCACCTCTGAGTTCGTCGAAGGATACTGGCGTCGTTAGCTCTGTCAACGCAGACAGCGATATGGAGGCTTGGCTTCCCTTGCGCTCCTCCAGTTGTGCAGTGGGCAGGACGTAGAACTGCCATTGATCGAGGTCTAGCGGGTCAATGGTGTGGTGATCTTTATGGGCCAAGAGAGCGAACACATAGATATCTGCGTCGCGTGTGGGTTCCGTGCCAAAGGTGTTGGTCTCCGCGTTCCATGGCAACGTTTTCTTCGTACCGAGACGGATATCTGAAAGGCGAGCTTGCCACCAGCTCTGAATATACGCCGCCGACTTGACTTCGAGCTTAATCCCGTCGGGGGTTTCCAGATCGTAGGCCGCCCACTCGTCGCGCACGCCGGTGGTCGAAACGCCAACAGCCTTGGCCACGATGTACTCGGCCAGGATGCCGCGGCTGGCATTGCTGACAAGGTCCGAGGTGGCCCAGCGCCAATAATCGAGCACGTCAAAGTCGCGAGAGACTCCGCCCGAGCAAAAGGGCTCACGTCCGGTCTTTTTCTTGATATCGAGCTTCGGTATCGGCTCTGTCATAACACCCCCTTCAAATAATAATCTCGTAGGTCAGATTAGCCGGTAGGTCGGATTACGCTTCGCTAAGCCGACCTACGGGACTGTCTCGACCGTATGTCCGTATAGATAGAGGGGCGAGGCTTTCTGAGGTCCCTAGCTTCTTTTGTTCGAGGCTTCATTCTTCGGAAGGATCGGTATTCTTCCGGTTTCACATATCGCCAGGACTGTGGGACAACGAAACGTGGGAAGCGACTCCGTAAGGTGTCTAAACTCACGGGGTATGCGTATTCCCACACATCCGTAATTTTCAAAGCATAGGCAACGGTCCGCCCCGCGTAATAGTTGTCAAAATCTCGCTTCTCGACACCCGCAAGTTCGGATACCTCCTTCCAGACATCTTTAGGGGACCCTTGCCATACGTGACCGACACGAAAGCCCCCCCGGAGTTGCCGGACCGGACTGGAGACGTAGATAAACACATCGCGGTCTTTCATGTCTGGTGTGATGCGTCGTCGTAGTTCAGCGTGTTTGAGACCGTCGAAAACCAAGTCTGCGTACTGGGGTTTCAGGGAGAAAAGTAGGGGCTTCGTTGTTGCACTCATGCCTGCTCCGGGTATCCAAGGCGGAATAGTTTCTGAAATATCTCTGTCGATACCTTTGAAGGAGATCGTAGGGTTGGACTAACTCCACCTTCTTTATAGACGGTCCGCATTGCATCAAGCGAAATCGGCTCCTTGAAAGGGAAGGTATGTGAAAATTTCAACACCATAATCTCCTTTAATGGATCACCTTTGCACATTTGAAAAATCTCCTTCCATTTAAGTATTCCGAACTTTTTGAACTTCTTGAAAAGGGCTTTGGGGATGCCTATCTCTACGTCATCAAGATGGGATACAGCGACGATCTGTTTCTTCGGTTTACTCTCATACCACAGAATCCGAGCTGGTGGCTTAAGTATATGATGATGAGTCCTGCTTCGGTAATATACGTGGTCCCACCGCAGCAACACGCTGGTCTTCCCTCCGAAGAGATCATCTGCTGATTGAGAGCCATCAATGAGACTCATTGCGTAGCCGGGCTTGATTGGGACCAAAAAATAATCCTGGTCTGACGCTAAGCTTAGGGGTGAACAATGTCGTTCGAGTTCGATATCTGATATATCCTGATAATTGTTTAAGGATTCGGCGCGTAGGCTGGAAATTGCAGATAAGACCTTTTTACGGCTCAGACAACGAGGAAAGCAAAATCTCACGAAACTGTCATTACATCTTGTAAAGCCCATATCCAAAAGGTCCGGTACTAGGCTGGATGTGAGAGCAGATGCCTCGAACTTCACCATGTCCAGCTCCCGCTCAATGGCCTTGTAGATCGTATTCGCGATTAGGAAGCGCCCGAATAGTAGTCGATCTGCCGAGCGTGCCACCCTCGCCAGGGGTACTGTGAGTATCTCATCGGAATCATGTATGAGAACTCGAATGGCGAGAATGTCATCCCCTGACCTGAGAATCTCGCATTCATTATGATCGGGACTCGCGAGCAAGGAGTCCAATTTTTCTCTAAATTTCCCTTTCGTTTCCTGATGATTGAGAAAGGACGTAAGCTGGAGGGACGCAAGATTGTCCGAGACTAAACGTTCCCATTTAAGATCAACTCCGGAAACCCGCTTTGATATATATGCTTGTTTCCCGGAAAGTTCGTGGAGTTGGATAATTAAGTCGGTCGGTGACAACACTCTGAGATTCGTTAGGGCGGAAATTTTCTCAGATTTCTTCCGGAGGTTTTGATCCCTAGTGACAAAAATATCTACATTAGAGGCAGCGGTCTTTGCTAAATGTCTAATGTCGGATTTCTGGCTTGGAGTGTTATCTGGCAGAATTGTGCTTAATACCCCCTCGAAGTGTTCTATTGACTGCGGATTGTGCTCTACTCTCGCAAAATCTCGTGCTCTTTCCCGTGATTTTTTCCGCTGGTTCAAATTTTTTGCACGACCAATCTCAACGAACAGTTCATCGGTTATCCAAAGTTTGAGGGCGTCCGCTGAAAAATCGTTGAATAGAGCCTTAGAAGGTTTTGTTTTGTCGCTGTCCGGCTCGTCAAAATCAAAGAAGATTTGAGCGTCAATGACGACATCAAGAGCTTCCTCTGCTGTTTTTGCCTGAAACAGGCTCAACTGGTCGTCCGGAGCTAGTGTAAGGCACCAATGGGTTAGAGGGTGACCGGCAGCAGAGCGGCCAGGGCTCTCATCCAAAGGCACGAATCCCAATTCAGGCCACATCTCATGAGCTGGAAAATCACTCCGGCAACGAAGCTGTATTCTTTTTTGAGTAGTGGTTGTCGCCTTCAACTCCTCAACAAGTCGCTTTGCAATGCCTTGTTTGCGAAAACCCCCCGATACGCAGAGTTGCGTAATACGGTAATAGTCTGGATAAGCCGCATAGAGAAGATATCCGATGAGTTGACTGTCGCTCGTCTTGGCTCCCAACACGCCTTCTTTTTTGAAAAAGTCACGAAGGGCCTCCAACGGAAGGAAACCGAGTGTCTTACTGTAACGTTTCATCAAATCGTCTACCGCGTTGAGGTCGGTAGACGTTAGTTTGGAGATAGTAATACTCATAACCTGCCCTACATCATCACGATTCCATCTCTCGTCAAACCCTACACCAGTCAATCAATTTCCACCCTTACGCAAACCTCCAACCTACCCCCCCAACTCTCCGCCCGGTCAGTCCCGGTTCGCGGGCGAGCAGGGCACGGACCGGCGCAAGTGAGGGCAATCCAAGGACGGTACACAGGGCCTCGTCAATGCTGATACGAACCGGGTCAGCGTCCAACTGCGCCAACGGAGCGAGCGATTGCGAGGCCGCCTCGTCATAGGCGTTGGCAAGCAGTGTGAGTTGGTCTTGCGTTAGACTCTGTACAGCAAGAACCGGCATTGATTCCCAGGCCGGCTGCTTCATCTGGACAAATGCCCCTTCAGTCGTAACCCGGCGCGAGAAGAAAGCAAGAACACTCAACGAACTGTTCAGCCACAAAACGAGGGCCTTCTGCATTGGTACGTCAAGCTGTTCGGCATTCAGTGCCCACCATGTGTTGCCGAGAACCTTTTCTGGGAAGAGTGCGGCAACGATACGCTGTGTATTGGTACGCATTCGCTCCGCGAGCAGGATATTCCCCGCCCGCTGCCAGAGATGAGACCCGTAGCGTGGACCACGCGGAGAGTCCTTCCACTCCAGCAGTTTGCAGTTGGGCATCTGAGCGATTGTCACCACCTCATCCGACTTATGCCCCCAGAAGCCAGGAAAAGGCGTCCAGTCGGATTTCATGACCTTGAAGCCCTCGTGTATCCGCTTCCGGTCCGGGCCGAGCGCGCCGAGGTCATGGAGTGGACACAGGGGAAGCCGTGTTTTCTTCGTTGAGCCCGGAATCGACAGCCTGCCCCGCGCCAAGTGCCAGGAAATACGCAGCAATTCCACTTGAGCAAAGAGCGCGCCGAGCCAAATGTCATCCGGCGATGCGGCAGGGAGCGTCATCAACTCGGCAAGTTTTCCATCTCCCGATACGGCTCCGGTGATGCCAGCCTCTTCAATCCTGACAACGGAACCAACATGCTCAATCGCGTTCGCCAGGTGCATGGCCTCGTGAATCGAGCGCGGGTTGCGCCACAGGCTGATACAGGTCGTTCTGCCCGGCTCTTCCCCACTGTCGAGCTTGCGGGCGATAAACAGCAGTTCAGACAGGTCGGTATTTTCCGAGAAATTGGGCCGCTCGGCATCGTGGCTCGAAACCACGGTCTCCAGGTGGTAGCTCCTGGCGAGCAGTTGGCGCGTCGGCCCCCAGGCTTCGCCCGAAGCAAGGGCTGCGGGCAGCACGAACGCCAGCCGTCCGCTTACTTCCAGGTGCTTGTCGGCCAGGGCAACAAAGACGCTGCCCAGCCCAGCGGTCGCACTTGCCGGCAGGTGCTTGAGCCGCTTCTTGAGGTCTTTTTGCAGGACGCCGCGTTCATCCGGCAGGGAACCGAAGAGCAGGTTGCCGCCCACGCTACGCACAAAGGGCGGGTTCATCACGCACAGATGCAGCTTGGGCAGGGTGGCGTTTGTTTCCCGCGACATGGACGCGCCGGTACGGATGGTCTCAATCTGCGAATAGTCGAGCGCCATCTGTGTTTTGAGTTCTCTGTTGTCAAGAAAATCCAGGCTGCCCAACCGTGCCCGCCCCTGATCGACGCCGAGCGGCATGACAAACAGATTCATCCGTACAAAGGCAATATCCGGGGCGAGCAGGGCCAAGGTGGAGGCCGTCAGGTGTACGGCTGAGGGCAGCACGTCATAGCCGTGCAACATATTCTCCATCAGGGTTCGATGTAGCGTCGAAAGCTCCTGCTGGCCCAGCGGCCATGCAGCGCTTTGGCTGTCCGCTCAACGATATCATCTTGACTCAGCGCTTCTTGCGCCCGGCGCAGGGCTTCCATCAGCGCTGCCGGATCTCCCTCGAACCATTCATCGCCCTCGGAGGTCTCGGTGATGATGCAATAGCGCAGCCGCGCCCCGGTCAGTGCATCAAGCATCTCGGTGGTAGGCGTAGTGCGAAGCTGCTCGGGATACACTGTTGCTGCGGCAATGTGGGCAATCCCGGCCCGGACGCGCTTGCGGGCGTCGTCCAAGACGACCTGTTCAGCGTTCGGTACGTCGGCAAACTTACTTTCGATGACGGTCCGCAGACCACGAAGCTGAAACAGCACGTCCGGTCGGTGTCTGCCGTGTAGGTGAATGGTTTCCGCATCGGCGGTGACGCCGAGCTTTGAGATCAACACGGCCAGTTGCGTGTTGACGACTTCTTCACGATTGCGCTGCTCGGGCATCGGTGTTCACTACTCACTCAGATAGGTTTCGACGGCGGTGGTCAGGTTGGCGTTTGTTCCAGGCATGCCGTCTGTTGTGGCTCAGTCCGGGCCGCCAGGCAAGACCCGTGCGGGCCAACCCACTCCGGCCCCCGTATCAAGAACGGGGCAGGCTCTTCGACTGGCCGTTGTAGGGGCAATTCATGAATTGCCCCTACGGAACCCCATAGGAGATAGGGCGTATTGTGGGCGGGGTCAAATTTCGTATCATTCCTCCTTTACGGGCTGGAAGCCCGCGCTCCCAGGGGGGCTGCCCTCACACATAGACGCGGCCAAGCCTCTTCCCGTATTATGAGGTATTCTGATCCAACACACCTGAAAGGAGTACCTCGTCATGCACCTCTACGATTTTCCACAGTCGCCCAACTGCCGCCGGGTGCGGATGTATCTGGCGGAAAAAGGGATCACTCTTAGCCTCAAACCGCTCGACTTGTTGAGCGGAGAGCAGAGAACGTCGGCCTATCTCCGCAAAAATCCCTTTGGCGCAGTCCCGCTGCTTGAGCTCGACGACGGCTCGGCCATCCCGGAGTCGCTGGCCATTATCGAGTATCTGGAAGAGTATCATCCCGACCCGCCGCTGTTTGGCACGACGCCGTTTGAACGCGCCCAGGTACGGGTGTGGGAGCGTCGGGCGGAGTTTGGCGTCCTGCTCCAGGGGACTCGCCGCTTCTTGCATACCAGCCCGTATTTTGCCGAGCGGATCGAACAAAGCCCGAAAGTGGTCGCGGAAGCCGGTCAGGTGCTCAGCGAACGGCTCTCCCTCTTCAATACGCATCTGCAAGACAACGAATGGCTGGCCGGCGCCTACTCGGTAGCCGACATCTCGCTGTTTGTGGCCATTGAGTTTGCTGCCATGTCGAACTTTCAGCTCGATCCGGCCTGGGAGCACGTACAGCGCTGGCACTCGGCCATCCGGCAACGTCCAAGCGTAGAGGCGTGACACGTTTTCTCACGTATGCCGCAAATGAAATCGCCCGGCGGTTTTGCCTCCACCCCCAGCCTGAGCTTGTCGAAAGGCCGGGTGAGGGGTACAACGGCTGCCGATACTGCGGGAGAAGGAGAGAAATATGAAAGCCGTTCTTTTCGACCAGCTCGGTGGTCCGGAGGTCTTACAACTCGGGGATGCGCCCGACCCGGAGGTGCGACGGGGCAAGGTGCTGATCAAGAATCATGCCATCGGCATCAACTTCGCGGACACCCTGTTCCGCCAGGGCCAGTATGCCATGCAGCCCAAACTGCCGGATATTCCGGGGCTTGAAGCCGCCGGGGTGGTTGAGGCGGTTGGCGACGGCGTCGAGGGGATCAAACCGGGCGACCGGGTGACTTCGATCGGCATGAAGACGTATGCCGAGTACTCGCTCGCGTCAGCCGGCCAAGTCATGGCTCTGCCCGACTCGGTCAGCTTTGAGCAAGGCGCGGCCTTTCCGATTCAGGTGCTGACCGCATACCACATGTTCTTTACCTCCCATAATCTGACCGCCGACCAGTCCGTCATCGTCCATTCTGCGGCCGGTGGTGTTGGCCTCGCCGCGGTGCAGATTGCCAAAGCGGTTGGCGCGCGGGTGATCGGTACGGTCTCGACCGACGAGAAAGCGGCTCTGGTCAAAGAGTACGGCGCGGATGAAGTCATCAATTATGCTACTCAGGACTTCGCCGAGGAAACGCTGAAACTGACCGACGGCAAAGGTGTAGACCTGATTCTCGACGCCGTGGGCAAGCCAACCCTGGAGAAGGGCCTGAGCTGCCTGGCGCCGTTCGGCCATCTGATCCTCTACGGTCGGTCCGGCGGCGTGCCTGATCCCCTCAATCTGTTTGGGCTGTTCCAGAAATCCATCAAGGTTAGCGGCTTTATTCTCTATACGGTCTCGGCCATGCCGGAGGTTCATCAAAAAGGCGTTCGGCAATCTCTCCAACTCATGGACGAAGGTAAGCTCAAACTCCTGATTGGCAAGTCTTTCCCCCTGGCGGAAGCGGGCGAGGCCCATCGCCACATGGAGTCGCGTCAGTCGGTTGGGAAACTCGTGCTGATTCCGTAGGACGTGCGACAGCGAGACAAGGAGGCTTTGCCATGACCTGGCAAGCGCAATGGGGCGACAAACTGGTGAGCGTAGACGCCGCGCTCGACCGGATCACGCCGACCGACCACGTTTTTACCGCCGGTCTGACCGGGACGCCGTTTACGCTGTGTCAGGCGCTGGTCGAAAACAGAGAACGCTTGCGGGGTCTGCGCCTCAATACGCTGGTGTCCCTGTTTGACTGGAACGTGCCCGGCATCGACGAATACTTTCACTTCGAGTCGTGGTATCTGAGCCGCCGCGAACGGCCTCTGCTCCATCAGGGCAAGCTCGACTATGTACCGGTCTCCTACTTCCGGGCGGAGGCCCTCCCCTACGGGATTGACGACCTGGACGTGTATCTGGTGGCGGTGTCGCCGCCCGACCGGTACGGCAACTGTAGTTTTGGCACGAGTGTGGGCATGTCGCCGCTGATGACCCAGCAGGCCGCGCGAGTCATTGCCGAGGTTGACCCGAGTTTCATCCGAACGGGCGGGACGAACACGATTCATGTGTCAGACATCGATTGCCTGGTCGAACGCCAGAGTTCACCAGCCACGCTGGTCACGCCTGAGACCTTTACTCAGGAAAAGCAGGATATGATCGACACCATCTGTATGCAGATCGCCAACGATTTGCTGGAAGACGGCGACACGATTCAGATTGGAGCGGGCGATATGACCAGCCCGCTGCTCGGCTATGTCTATGGTCGGCGTGATCTCGGGATGCAGACCGAGATTATTCCGCCGGGGGTCGTAGCGCTGGTGCGGGAAGGCATCCTGACCGGAAAAAACAAGACCATTCATCCGGGCAAAGTGGTGGGCACCGCCTTCCACCCGCAGTTGAGCGTCGAAGAGCTGGACTTTATTGACCAGAACCCGGCCTTTGAGCTGTACGATTTCAACTATACTGACGACATTCGGCTGCTGAGCAAAGACCCGCGCTTTACGGCCATCAATAACGCCTTGAGCGTTGATCTCACCGGACAGGTCGCGTCCGAATCCATCGGCTGGCAGATGTTCACCGGTACGGGCGGCCAGACGGCGTTCTCCATTGCGGCCTGTCTGGCCGGTGGAAAATCCATTATTTCGGTGCCGTCGAGTTCGTTCCTCGACGGCGCACGGATTTCCCGCATCGTACCCACCCTGGCCCCCGGAACGGTGGTCACGACCCCGCGAGCTTTTGTTGATTATCTGGTCACGGAATACGGGATCGCCACGCTGCGCGGCAAAAGCCTTCGCCAACGCGCCCAGGCCCTGACCAGAGTTGCCCATCCGGACTTTCGAGTCGAGTTGCAGGAAGAGGCGGAACGGATGTTTTACGGAAAAGAGTAAACGCGCCCTCCAACAAATCTACAAAGCTGGGCACGTTTACTCTTTCAGGCCTGAGCTTGCAATTCCGTCCCTCATTGACCCGGAGCGCGCAAGCTGTCATGAAAAGGGCTCATATCTTCACCCTAAGGAGGACGCAGTGAAAATTGGTATTACGATGTTTGCAACGGATTATGCCATGCGGCCCGATACCCTGGCCAAGGAATGTGAGGACCGGGGCTTCGAGTCCATCTGGTTTCCCGAACACACTCATATTCCGGCCAGCCGCAAGAGCCCGTGGCCGGGCGGCGGGGAGTTGCCCAAGGAATACTGGCACACGCATGATTTGTTTGTCGCCTTGACGGCAGCCGCGGCGGTGACCAGTACGATCAAAATCGGCAGCGGCATCTGCCTGGTGATCGAGCGCGACCCGATTACCATGGCTAACGAGGTGGCCTCCGTGGATCAACTCTCCAACGGGCGCTTGCTGTTCGGCATCGGCGGCGGCTGGAACGCCGAGGAAATGGAAAACCACGGCACGCCGTTCAATCGGCGCTGGAAGGTCTGCCGCGAGCGCATCGAAGCCATGAAAGAAATCTGGGCCAATGAAGAGGCCGAGTATCACGGTGAGTTCGTGGACTTCGATCCGATCTGGGCTCACCCCAAGCCGGTTCAGAAGCCGCATCCGCCGATTCTGATGGGAACCTTCAACGGCGGCTTGAAGCGGGTCGTCAACTACTGTGACGGCTGGATTCCGGTTGGCTTCGACACTTCGACGCTGCCCGAGTCGATAAAAGAGCTGCACGCCCTGGCCGAGCAGGCCGGTCGCTCGCCCGAGGACGTGCCAGTGTCGGTTTTTGGCTCTTCCGATAAGGAAGAAGCCTTGGCCAGCCACCAAGAGCTGGGCGTTGAGCGGGCGGTGCTGTTTCTCCCCTCAGCCGATGCCGATACCTTGCTGCCGCTCCTGGATCAGTACCAACCCTATATCGCAAAGTTTGCGTAAGTCGTTCAGGGGCGCACAGTCGTGCGCCCCGTAGCTCCTGAGTGCGTACACACTCGCCGGAGTATCTCTTGACATCGTCCCGGCACGAGAGGAGAGTGGACGAGCCAACCGTGGGCGATGCACGCTTATCCTCTTCCTCATCTGGCTAAGCATCTATCCTCCATCGTTGACCGGTTTCTGACACCTCACCGTGCGGAGGTGTCGCTTACCTGGACGCGTGCCGGTCGAGCCGTGAGAGGAACTGGCAGTGCGAGGCGTTCGGAGGAGGATACCAGGATGTTCGGCATACCGCTGGAGGCCATCGCGATAGTAGGCTTTATTTTGGTGGCAGCTATTGCGATGTATCGTGCGGATCAAAAGAGAAAAAACACGTCAGGCGACTGAGTTGATCCGTCTTCACAGGAAGGTTTTTGCGGGGCTGCCATCGGCAGCCCCGCAGTCTCACAAGTCAGACCCAAAGTCCGGGTGCGGGTTTGAGGACTCCTAGTCTGTGTCCTCTTCTACAGCCGGGCGTCCCAGGCAGGTGCTTTCCAGTTCTTGGGGCCTCGCCAGCGATATTTTTCCAGATTGACCTTGCCATTACGGTTGAACGCTACCCCCTCTTCCTCCAGCAGCCAGCGTTGTTCCTCGGCGCGCACAACATCACCCCGTAGACTGATGCCGCCCGAGGCGTTAATCACCCGCTGCCACGGGACTTTTTTCGTCAAAGGGCGAGGCAGGTGGCGGAGCGCCGTGCCGACGGCGCGAGCGGCCCGGGGGGCGCTAAGCAGGGCTGCTACCTGCCCATAGGTCACCACTTTTCCGCGTGGCACCTGTGCGACCAAGCGATAGACATGGGTAAAAAAGCGTGGCGGACGGTCTGGCATGGAAAACGGGTCATCCCTCTACTTACGAGGCCAGCACCCCAAGCTGCTTGAATAGCCCGAACACATCCCACGAGAGCCAGACTTCTTCAATCTTCTCGTCCGCTAGGCGATACACCGCCACACCCGCAACCACGACTTCCCTGCCTGTTGGCGCAACGCCCATGAAATTGCCGTCATGCGTGCCGTGGAAGGTCCAGCGGGCGACCACTTTTTCTCCTTGCGAGACAAAATCCTCTATCGTGAAATGGACGTTCGGAAAGCCCCTGCGTACCGAAGAGACGATCTGTTTGACATCGTCCGGCCCGCCGCCAAGATCATAGCCGGCCGGATAGTGGCTGACATAGGTCGGAGAAATGAGTTCATCAATGGTCTCCATTTTGCCCTGATTGAGACAGTCTTCAAAATAGCGACGGACGATGGCTTTATTTTTTGCAATAGACATGAGTGTGCTTTCGATTATGGGTTGTAAATCTCGCGCTTATACATCCTGCTGTTCGGATGGAAGGGGTGGTGCGTCCTGCCGTTTGTGGCGCTCGGTCCGCTGGACGCCGGGCACCAGCTTGGACACGGTTGTTGCGCCCTGCCAGTCACCCTGAATGTCTGCGGCAATCACGGTGACCCGGACCATTTCACTCACACCCTGGGGGTTCGGGAGGAGATTCGCCTCCAAGCGCCCGCCCTCGGGCAGCGAGGTCTCGACATCCGGCGGAGGGAGCACGCCGGGGTCTTCGGGATAGTTGCCAATGGCCACGCGGTAATGGGTCTGAGGCTGCTGTTGCACGACGACGGACACCG
This sequence comes from uncultured Binatia bacterium (SeqCode), assembly GCA_965243855.1. Classification (GTDB taxonomy): domain Bacteria; phylum Desulfobacterota; class Binatia; order Bin18; family Bin18; genus Bin18. The sequence continues at coordinate 4,078,176 of CBDEWE010000003.1, forward strand.
GGTAGTCCAGGCCGGTCGGCAGCCGCCCCGGTACCTCAAGCGTCACATTCGGTGAAGACGCGCCGAACCGCCCCTCCCGGTAGGTAGCCAGGCGTTTGTCAGTGTAGATGCGCCACTGTCCTGCGTCCTTCCGCAAGAGATGGGACAGAACATCGGTAATGACCACCTCGCCGGCTCCAATATTACGGAAACGGTCGGTATAGCGCAGGCGCATAGAGGTTGTGATTGCCGCGCGCGTGTCGTCCGCCTCCGTGACATTAATCTTCTCAACGCTCAGCGACACCTTGCTCTGCCGCAGCCGCGTCAGCACCTCGCCCACACCGCGCTTTGAGCGTCCGGTGCCGCTGATGAAATCATCCGCATAGACGGCCAGCACCTGCTCCGGGTCAAAAGCTTCCAGCCCGTTAGCGAGTTGCTCCAGAGTCTGCCGCAGGTCGGATGGAACCGATGGGTCAGCGGGGCCGGACGGGCGTTCACAGGCTGTCCCCATGTACAGAGCAAGCAGCACTGCAGGGGCGAGACGCAAGGCGTTCATATCTGAGGCTGTACAGAAAAGCGGGCCTCTCGACAAGCCTGGGGGCGATCCTGGCCACAAACTTAGCCCAACCGTGACTCGGCTACCTGGCGGTCCGGGCGGCAGACGTCACAGGGCGCATAACCAATGGCTTCCGCTCGGATACGCGAGGCAATGAATATCCGATTTCCCGCCCGAACTCCCTTTGAAGCCTCACAGCTCGGCCGGCAAAATATCTGCTCCGTTTGCAGACCCACATAGAGCCGGTCCTGGGCAATGGCAAAACCTGAGCGTGATGGAACCGTGGGTATGCCTTCAACCGCAAGAATGTCTCGCTTGAGCGCGATTTTATTACCGGCATAACCCGTAAGACTGCCATTACTGCCAACAATGCGGTGACAGGGAATCCGAATCGGCAGCGGATTGTAACGCAGGGCCTGCGCCACAGCCCGGACGGCTGTGGGCCGACCGATTCTCTCAGCTAGCCCTCCATACGTTGTCAGGCTGCCATAGGGAATCTCACTCGCCGCCCGTAGGACCTGACGCTGAAAATCGCTCCGCATGAGGGCATCATCGATCACCCAATCAAGCGCTTGGTATGAACCGTTCAGATATGTTGTGAGTTTCTGGGTCAGAGCAGCAGAGAGACCTGCGGATTGCTCAAGAGCGAATCTTTTACTAAGCCTTTCTGCTTCGTCTCCCGGAGCGTCGGGAGAGACGAACTCAATCAGCGCCACCCCCTTATCCGTTGTGCCAATCCGAAGCGGCCCGACAGGAGAATCCCAGATGCTCAGGACGAGGCGCGGCCGCGCTGCCACAATCAAATCGGTCAACTGTCTATCGAGTGCGCGCCGAGCTGCGGCGAGGCCGGTCTCCGGGGCGGGTAAAGAGCTCAGTTGGAAGCGGACCTGCTTGTACTGTTCCAGGCGCTGAGTGCAGTCCGGACAGACGGTCAGATGACGCTGGACTTTCTGCCGTATAAGTTGCGAATTTTCTCCAAGCGCTTCGGCAATAATATCGTCTTCCGCAAATCCACACGCGAGCGTGTTACGCTTTTTGGTTGGCATGGCACCTCCTTTCTTCTCCTGTCACGGTCTGTTGCCAGCAAGTGCGCAGCTTCTTCAGGGCTTGATACACATGTGCCCGGGCGCTGTTTTCGGAGCAGCCCAGGTTTTCGGCAATCTCTCGATAGGCGAGCCCTTCAAGCTGCCGCTGTATCAATGCTGTGCGTTGTCGGAAGGGTAAGGCTCCAATCGCGTTCAGGAGGAGTTGGGCTGTCTCCTGCGAGTGAAACGTCTGTTCTGGTGTTGTTGGATGAACTTTTGAGGAAGGTATGGGGCCGTCCGCGACAAATATTTTTCTGTAACGCTGGCGGCCACGGATATAATTTTTCACGAGATTTGTTGCAATCCGAAAGAGCCAGGCCCGGTGGTTCGCATCAGTTGGAAGGTCACCGTAGGCGCGATAGGCTCGGAGGAAGGTCTCCTGAAATAACTCCTGCGCATCGTCGCTATTGCCCGTACAGCGAATGAGATAGCGATAGACGGAGTGCTGATGGAGATCAACGATTTCCCCAAATGCACTCGCCGTGTTGCTGGACTGTTCTACCACAGGTGCCATTCCAATGACGTAGAGAGACTTTCTATAGCGTTCTTCCGCCTGAAGACGTTATACCCAGAACCCGACTGGCAGGGGAGCAAGAATCCCAAGAAAGCAAGTCAGTGAAAACCATACCGTGAGCAATGAGCGACACGTAGACATAAAGCGCAGCCTCCCTTTCTCTTACGTTCTTTATATAGAAGACACCGGAGGGCGCTCTGTGTGAAAAAAATAATTGCCTGACAGTGCGCCGGTCCATATAGTCCGGGTGTCATGCCGCGCATCGCGACAACGCTGGTTGCCCTCCTCGTTCTTGGCGCGCTTTCGAGCGCCCTGACGGCACCGTCCCCCGCTGAGCGGGCAAGTTTTTTCCCGCTCGCCCTGCATAATACCTGGACGCACGAAGTAAAATTTTCCGGGGGAGATTATCACTACTATATGACGGAAACCGTGATCCGGGATGATTTTCCGCTGCTGGACGGCGTGTCCTATATTGTTGCCGAGGAGTATGAACCCTTAACCGACAGAGCGCCCGAGGCGAAAAGCACGGTCGCCTATCTACGCAAAGACGGCTTTCTCCTCCGCTACCCCTGGCTCGATTCCGAGGCTGACACGGTGTGGGATACGAATCTTGGCGAAGGAATCGAACGGGTCCTGCCCAGCCCCTATACCGGAGAGCGGAGTTGGGAGGCCGGGCTCCAGACCAAGGCCTGGCCGCTTGAGGGCGGTCAGAACGTGACGGCCTCGGCCCACGCGCGGATCGATCCGGTAGCGGTTCGGGTTCCAGCCGGAACGTTCCGCAACTGTCTGCGCGTGGAGACCCGGACAACGAGCAAAGTCGCCGATCCAAGGCGCAAGACGGCTGAATTCCACCTCCACTACACCGAGTGGTACGCCCGGGGAGTGGGCCTGGTGAAAGCCATTAGCAGTGAGGGCGTGGGCACACCGGTCAAGAGCGTCACCGAACTGATCTCCTATCGGGTCTACAAAGAGTAAACACGCCAACATCTGCATATCTATTGAGGGCACGTTTACTCTTCCTGCCGTCGGACTAACGTCGGTCTCTGACCGGAAAACTTGACAATCTTTGCTCTTACGCTTTGGAGGATGTGGACGACTGGCGCAAGAACAGTTTTTGCTTGACTTCCCTTTCCGGTTTGCTAGGCAGCATGGAGAGGGGGGGACAGGATGTATCCCAAAGCTATCGAGAATTATTTTGCACCGACTGATGTCGCCGAGGTGCTGACACTCCTCAATCAGTACGGAGAGCAGGCAAAACTTCTGGCCGGTGGCCAGAGTCTGATGCCGCTGATGAAGCTGCGGCTGGCCGAGCCGCAGACCATTATTGACCTGAATTCTGTGGCTGCGCTTGACGACATTCGTGAGGAGGATGGCTGCCTCCACATTGGCGCGCTCGCCCGTCATGCCGACGTGGCCACCCACCCGCTGATCCTGCAATCCTATGCGCTCCTGGCCGACGCCGCTCGGAATATCGGCGACCCGCAAATTCGAAACCGAGGGACGATTGCCGGGAGTCTCGTCCATGCCGATCCTTCGGCCGATTATCCGCCGGCGGTTATGGCCCTGGACGGCCGGCCCGTTGTGGCTAAGGCGGACGGTAGCACGCGGACAGTCTTGATTGATGACTTTCTGGCCGGCCCGCTGATGAGTGATATTGGCGAGGATGAATTGGTCACGCGGATTGAAATTCCGGCGCCTGCCGCTCATTCCGGTGGTGCATACGCAAAGCACAGCCAGGTCGCTGGCGACTTTGCCATCATCAGCGTGGCGGCCCAGGTCACGCTAGACCCGAGTGGGGTGTGCCAGCAGGCAAACATCGTTGTTGGCGGTGTGATGCCCAAACCGTGCCGGGCTGAGCAGGCTGCCGGTCTACTAAAAGGAAAAACCATTGACGCGACGCTCCTGACCCAGGCCGGAGAGGCTGCAGCCGAGGAAGTGGAAACCGAGGATGATGTCAGAGCCTCGGCAGACTATCGTCGTCAGCTTATCCGAGTCACAGTGCCAGAGGTGGTGCGTCAGGCCAGCGGCCGAGCAGAAGAGTAAACGTACCCTCCACATCATACAAAGCTGCTAGCGTATTTACCCTGTGAGGAGAGTCGGCATGAAACGGAGCATAGGCATAACGATTAACGGTGAAGTCTATGAGGAGACGGTTGACCAGCGTCTCTTGCTGGTTGACTTCATTCGCGAGGTGGCGGGACTGACCGGGACGCATGTCGGCTGCTCGGTCGAAGGACGTTGCGGGGCGTGTACGGTGATTCTGAACGGCAAGGCCGTCAAGGCGTGTCTGCTGTTGGCGGTTCAGGCAGATGGAGCCAGCGTGCTGACCATCGAGGGTCTGGCGAGAGATGATGCGCTCCATCCCATTCAAGACGGATTCTGGGAGAAGCACGGCTTGCAGTGCGGATTTTGCACGCCCGGCTTGCTGATGACCTTGTACGAATTTCTCCAGAACCCCAAGCATTCGGACGAAGAAATCCGTACCGCCATGTCGGGGGTCATCTGCCGCTGTACTGGCTACGTCCATATCGTCGAGGCGGTCAAGCACGCCATCACCATGGTTGAGGCGCTGTCGCCAGAAGAGCGCAAAGAGTGGTTTACTCATTCCGTGTAGCGAATATTGCCGGTATACCCACAACACAGGGAGCGCGTCATGGCTACTGCAAACGCCTGGGTCGGACAATCCATTAAACGCAAGGAAGATCGCCGTTTATTAGTTGGGGACGGGCAATACCTGCCTGATATTGTCCTGCCACGCATGGTCGTCATGGGCTTTGTGCGCAGCATCTACGCGCACGCGAAAATCACGTCTATAGACACCACTCAGGCGGCCGCCCTGCCCGGCGTGCGGGCCGTGCTCACCGGTGCCGATGTCAAACACCTTGGGTCGGTACTGTCGGACATGAGTACGCCGAATCTGCCCGGTGAGACCAAACGGCCGATCTTTTGGCCGCTGTCGATTGATGAGGTCAAATACGTCGGTGACCCGCTGGCCGTTGTGGTCGCTCGCGATAAATACACCCTCGAAGACGCGATTGAGTTGGTCGACGTTGAATATGACCCACTCGATATCGTGATTGACCCCGAGCACGCCCTCCAGGCTGACGCGCCGCGTCTCTATCCTGACTGGGGTGACAATGTACTCTACCATCAGCATATTCCTGCCGGTGATGCCGATGCGGCCTTCGCCCAGGCGGACCTGGTTATCAAAGAGCGCTTTCGGTGCCACCGCACCGGCGGTCAGCCCATGGAGACCCGTGGCTGCCTGGCAGTGTATAACCCGGGCGAGGGGCTGACTCTGTGGCTGACCACACAGCGCCCGCACATCAAACGCCACCTGCTGGCCGAATACCTCAACCTGCCACACAGCCAGATGCGGGTGATTATGCCCAAAGACATGGGTGGCGCGTTTGGGACAAAAGCTCCGCTCTACCGGGAAGAACTCCTGGCCTGTCATTTGGCCATGAAACTCCGCCGTCCGGTGAAATGGGTCGAGAACCGTCAAGAAAGTTTGATGAATGTGGGGCAGGGACGGGATCAGATTCATGAGCTTGAACTGGCCGTAAAGAAGGACGGCACCATTCTTGGCCTACGGGATAGAATTCTGGCCGATTGCGGCGATGCCCGGACGGCTATTTACGTCGGCTTTGCCATGCCCTTTTTAGGTGCGATGTACCTCATTAACGGTTATGACATCCCCAATGTGGATATCGATCTCACCTGTGTAGTGACCAATAAAGCCTGTCTGACGCCAAGTCGGGCATTTGGTTCGTTTGCCGGACGTTTTGCGCTCGACCGGGCCGTTGAAATGGCCGCCCGCGCTCTGGAGATTGACCCGGTCGAGATTCGTCTCAAAAACGCGATCAAGACCTTCCCGCACGTCTCAGCAGTTGGCGTACACGTAGACTCGGGAGACTTTCCAGGCTCGTTTGCCAAGGCGTGTGCCGCGCTGGATTACGACAATTTTCGGCAAGAACAGTCCGAGGCATGGCAAAACGGACGTTATCTTGGCGTCGGCTTCAGCATGGGAGTGGAAATCTCCGGGGTTCCCTCAGAGGTGCTGGTCCCCATGGAACGCCAGCCCGGCTTTGGCGTGGCAACGGTCCAGTTCGACGCGCACGGCAAGGTCCAGGTGGCCGAAGGCGACTCGCCGCACGGCCAGGGGCATGAGACGACAATCGCTCAAGTCGTCGCCGGTGAACTCGGCCTGTCGCCAGAGGATATTTACGTCACATACGGTGACACGCATTCCGGTCCCTTTGCGGCGGGCACTATTGGCTCCCGCGGCGCTTCCTATACGCTCAGCGCCGCGGTGCTGGCCGCGCGCGCCCTGCGGCCCAAGATGGCCAATATCGCCGCCCACCTGCTGCATATCGAAGCTGGCGAGAACGATTTTGTCTTTCGTGACGGACACGCCATTTTGACCAAAGACGAAAGCCAACGCGTGCCAATCGCCAAGATTGCCGAGGTAGCGCTGCTCTCCCCCACCGAACTGCCGCCCGGTATGGAGGCCGGCCTTGAGCATACCTCCCATTTTGAAGCCGAGACTGCCGGCATGCATAGCTGCAACGTCCATGCGGCCCAGGTCGAAGTGTTTCCCGACACGGGTGAGTATAAAATTGTACGCTATGTTGCGGTGGATGATGCCGGGCAGCCAATTAATCCCATGGTGGTTCGGGGCCAGATCCACGGCGGGGTGGCTATGGGGATAGGCAATGCGTGCATGGAAGAGTTCATCTATGACGAAAATGGCCAACAACTCACGACCACGCTATTAGACTACCATATCCCCTCCTCCCTCGATCTCCCGCATATTGAGACCATCGAACACAACGTTCCCTCCCCCCACACACCGTTAGGCTCCAAGGGAAAAGGCGAGGGCACACCCGGCATGGTGCCGGCTGCGGTGGCGAATGCGATCGAGGACGCCTTGCAACCTCTGGGCGTCAAAATCACGGACCTGCCCCTCACTCCAGAGCGAATTTGGAAGCTGATTCAGGCAGCGCAGTCAAAAGCCTAAGGGGCGAGAGGACTCCGTCGTTGCTCATCGAGAAAGGGAGGCTCAGACGCAGGTCGTTCAGAGGTCGGATGAGATTTCGTTTTCTTTCAGTTGCCCCTCAAGACCTTTTAAATCTCCGAGAACCCAAACATCGGCGATAAGTTCCTCGTCGAATGAGAACAGCGCACATCCTTTCCACGTGACCCGCTTGCCGGTTGGTCTGAAGCCCATGAAGTCGTCCCGGTGAAGACCTGAGAAGGACATTTTCGTGAATATCTTGGTTTGCTCTGCTACCAATTCTTCAATCGTACAGCGGTATTCTCCAAGGGTGTGGTGAACCATATCGACATATTCTGCGAACCCCTGGTGCCCCTTCTTTTCTTGGCCAAGTGACCCTCGAAACGTGCAATCTCGATGGAGTACCGCTGGGATGGCTTCTTTATCGTGCGCATTCCAGAGCACTTCATAGAAACGTCGGACTTGTTGTTTATATTTGTCCACTTTCAGATACCATATCATATTCTGACCTGCACGGTCATCCCGGTCCGAGTGATCAATGACTAAGGTCTGGCCGAGGTGATACGGCAAGGGCAGAGAAAGGAGGGATAAGTATGGCATCACTGACTGGGAGAGTGGCTATCGTGACCGGGGCGGCGCGGGGCATTGGCCAGGAGTACTGCTGTGCCTTTGCGCGAGAGGGAGCCCGGGTGGTCGCAACCGACGTCCTGTCGTGCGAGGAGACCGTCGCCAGAGTCCAGGACTTGGGGGGAGAGGTGGTGGAGGTGACCACTGATGTCACGAGCGCCCAGAGCACCGAAGCCATGGCCGCCGCGGCCCTCGAGCGTTTCGGCCAGATCGATATCCTGGTCAATAACGCAGCCCTGTATGGGGGGATGTGGGTCGGCCCGTTCGATCAGATCTCGGAGGCCGACTGGGATCGGATGATGGAGGTGAACGTCAAAGGCATCTGGCTGTGCTGTAAGGCGGTCGTGCCAACGATGAAGGAACAGGGCAAAGGAAAAATCATTAATGTTTCGTCGAGTACGATCTGGGCTGGCGATCCATTTGCTCTCCATTACGTCGCCTCAAAGGGGGCGGTGTTTTCCCTCACGCGCGCGCTGGCGAGAGAGCTCGCCGGGACGGGGATTAATGTGAACGCCATCACTCCCGGCCACACGATGACCGAAGCGAGCAAGACGATTCTCGACCCCGAAACCTTCGAGCGGTTCCGGCGGCAATCGGTCAAGCGGCAGATTATCAAGCGGAACGAAGAGCCGGAGGACGTGGCGGGGACGGTTCTCTTTTTAGCGTCGGATGCGAGTGACTTTATGAGCGGACAAACGCTCAATATCGATGGCGGGCGGTGCCATTACTGACGACCGGGTAGAACCGGAGAAGAAATCGGCTTTTCTTCCGCCTTACATCTTGACCTGCACCGTCACTCCGGTCCGGGCGACGAGATTCTTTTTATCAAGGTCCGGCCCATGGGCTTCCCCATCAACGACATTATCGGGCATGAGATTCTGCGTGGTCTCCCGGCGCAGGATAACGATTACATTTGACTGATCGACCAGGGCAAACGGAAACTCGTGCCAGGTTCCGACCTTCATCGTAAAGCCGGACGAGCCGTCGAACAGGAGCGCCCGGGCCTGTCCGAGGTCCGGCAGATCGCCCTCGGTTGGCGGGGCAAGTACCACGACGAACGGCTTCCCCTCAAGTGGAATGAAGGTCTGCGTATGCTTGAAATGGCGCTCCATCCACTGGACCTGCATCTCGCGGCGGTCAACGCTGGCCAGGGTGAGCATGGTCTCTTCATCGGACTCGAACGTCACCGGAGCGTAGACGCTGACCTTGCCGTCATAGAAGGCGACCGGCAGCGGCTTGGCCTGCTCATGGATGCCGAGCAGTTGTCCGAATGGCGCAACCGTTTCAGGGGTGGCCTGTTCTACGGGAATTTCATGGATGGTTGGGGTTGTCATACGAGGCCCTCCTTTGTGGGGATTGTGCCAAGCCCGGAGCCATTCGACAACCTGGCATATCCTAGTGCTCTCTCCTGGGAATAGATATGCTCTGTTCAGCCCAACGAGAAGAAGAGGATGTCATGGCCGCAACCGATCTGTTCGACATTATCTATTCCTGCCGCAGCATGCGCCGCCTCAAGACCGACCCGGTTCCATTAGAGCTGATTTACAAAGTGATTGAAGCCGGCACCCAGGGACCGAGTGGGGGCGGGGTCCAGGCCTGGCGCTTTGTGGTAGTCACAGAACAGCGGGTAAAAGAACAGATTGCCGAGATCTATCTATGCGGCTGGCGCATGGCGGAAACCAATTATGCCAAAGCCGGACTCACACCGGAGAACAGCAAAAACGTTCGTGCCGCCGCTTATCTGGCCGAGCACCTGGCTGAGGCGCCGGTCCTGCTTATCCCCTGTCTCCGCTCACGCAAGAGTCATGAGGCCCGTCTCAACGGACCGAACAGAGAAACCTTTCTACGGATTCTGGGCGGGAGTATCTATCCCGCGATTCAGAATATCCTGCTGGCGTGCCGGGCCCTTGGTCTCGGTGCCTCGCTGACGACGATTACGACGTTGTATGAGGACGAGATGCGGAAAATTCTCGACCTGCCCGAATTTATTACGACGTATGCGCTCATTCCAATTGGCTATCCCAAAGGCACATTCGGGCCGGTGACCCGACGCCCGGTCGAAGAGGTGACCTGGCTGAATCGATATGGAGAGGCGTTCCCAGGGTAGGGGGATACGGAAAACGCGTAGGGGCAGCCCCCTGTGGCTGCCCGCCCTACCTGGGCGACCACGGGGGGTCGCCCCTACGAATCTTTTTTCAACTCGGGAAAGAGGTCGCGCTTGGGGACATGCGCCTGTTTCCAGACCATCACGTTACGCGTGTACTGACACACCAAGGTGCCGTCTTGTTTGACCCCTCGGGTCTCAACTTTGATGATTCCCCACTGTGGCTTGGACTTGGATTCGCGCTTCTCCAGGACTTCCGACTCGGAATACAGCGTATCACCGGCAAACACCGGATTCGGGAGGGTGACATTGTCCCAGCCCAGGTTAAAACCGTTCTCACTCACATCGGCGACACCGAGCCCGGCAACAATCGCCAGGGTGAGCCCGCTGTTAATCAGGCATTGGCCGAATTCGGTCTGTTTGCCGTATTCGTTATTAAAATGAATTTGATTGGTGTTACAGGTCAGCAGGGTGAACCAGGTATTATCCGTCTCGGTCACCGTACGCCCCAAGCGACAGCGATAGACATCCCCGATTTCAAAGTCTTCGTAGCATCGTCCTTCCCAGCCAGGTTTGACCGCCATAAGAACCTCCTTACATAGTCTGGTGTGGGTCGCAGTGTACCACAGGACCTCTGCCTGGAGGAGTATGGGACGGGAGGCCACCGATGGCCCAGGGCTATCCTTCTGAGTAAGGGAGCGCCTCTCACCAGTAGTGTGCCTTTGGTTTCGGAGCCTGCTCGGCGGGAGGCGTCTCCTCTTCCTCTTCAAGAACGGCTGAGACAAGAGTGAGCCGACCACTCATTTGGTAGAAAAATCCGGCAAGCAGGACGGGTTTCCGAATATGCTCTTCGGTCAGGAGCGGAGCTAAAACCTCTGCATTGAGGATACGCAGATTCGGTTTGTGCCGGCGCATATTTCGGAGTATGGAAAGCTCGCTTTGTGTCCGGCTCGTGGTGCGGAATTCATCGACCTGAAGATAAACCTCCTCTTCTTTGGAAATCCCGAAGGCCAGGAGGTCGTCATGTCTGCCAGGCTCACCGGTCGGCACGAAATAGAGCTTCCCGCTGAGGCGGACTGGCAGCGGAGGACCTTCGGCGCCAGACGCTGACGGGAGGACAAGTAAAAGGGCAAACACCCAGACCAGGAGGCTGAGGTGTTTGAGGTATTGCCTGAACATTGGACGCCTATCCTCTGATTGTCTGATACGCCTCCCCGTTGCCTCACTCTCTCTAGTCGTTTTCCGGCTTGGACTCCTCCTGGCAGGGAGAGAGGACAGGCTGCTGCATCGAAACCAGTGGCAGCCGGACAGTGAAACAGCTCCCTTGCCCTATGCGGCTCTCGACACTGATCTGCCCGCCATGCGCGAGCACGATTGAGCGGGCGAGTGCCAGGCCGAGGCCGGCCCCTCCGCGGCTCCGGGCTGGGTCGGCGCGATAAAAGCGATCAAAGATATGAGGCTGCTCCTCGGCGGCAATGCCGGCTCCGGTGTCTCTGACCGACAGATACGCCTCTGTCCCGCGTGGTTCCAGGGTTAGCGTCACGGTCCCGCCCTCCGGTGTGTATTTAATAGCATTCTCACCCAGGTTGAACAGAAGCCGGAACAGCATGGTCTCGCTGCCCCGCGTCCAGAGTTCGGTGGGCGCATCATGCGTGAAGGTCATATGCGCTGCCTCGGCCAGCGCGCCCAACGCCGCACAAACGTCGCGCAGGACTGCCGCCAGATCGACCGGCGTACGCGCGATACTCATATTGCCGCTGTCAGAGCGGGCCAAAAAAAGCAGGTCCGTGACGAGCGCACTGAGGCGGTCAACTTCTTCAAGACAGCTGACCAGGACGGAGCGATATTCCTCCGGTGTCGGAGGAGAGCGGAGCGCAACCTCAAGCTCGCCTTTTAAGATCGTGAGCGGGGTACGCAGTTCATGGGCGGCATCGGCGCTAAAGTGCTTGACGGTCATAAACGCGCGTTCCAGCCGCGCCAGCATGGCGTTTAAGACGGCGGCCAGACGGCCGAGCTCGTCCATGCTGTCCGCGGCCTCGATCCGGCGTGAGAGGTCTTCCGCTTCTATTGTCCGGGCCGTATCAACCATCGCATCCACGGGGGCCAGGGCGCGTCGCGCCAGAAACCAGCCGCCCATCCCAGCGCCCCCGAGCGCCAGCGGGATGAGTCCCAAGAGAATCAGGAGAAACCGGGAACGGGCCGCGTCCGCACTCTCAAGGGGCATGGCGACCTGAACGAGATGAATCATTCGGCCGCGTTCGATAACGGGCAGCGTCAGCAGCCGGACCGGTATTCCCTCCCTATCCCCCCCCTGAGGAGGGAGTAAGGTGATGGTCTGATAGGTTTCCCGGCCGTGCCGGGCGTTCAACTGCGCTTCCGGGCTGAGTGGGAATTGCATGCGCGGACGCGGCACAACGCGGGGGTCCGGACGACCGAACGGATCGAGTAGACGAAAGAACCGAGAGGCCGGTCCAGGACCGAACGGACCGAGCAGCGCGTCCAAAGCCGCCCCGAAATCACGTCCCGGTGACGGGGGACGCCGAACTGAATCGGCGATGGACACGGCGACCGATTTCAGCGAGGCATCGATGTTGTCGCGCAACCCCCGGTCGAGGAGGATGAGGGCTGCAGACCCAAGGAGGACCAACATCCCGGTCAGCAGAGCCGTATACCACAGCGTCAGGCGAGTCCGCAGGCTGGAGGAGAGGAAACGCATTATCCCTCAGGTTCCTTTATGACATAGCCCACTCCGCGCACGGTGTGGATCAGTTTGGTGGGGAATCCCGCATCAATCTTTTTCCTGAGATAATTGACATACACGTCAATCACATTGGTAAAGGTATCGAAATCCACGCCCCACACATGCTGGGCGATAAGGGCGCGGCTGAGCACGCGCCCAGGGTGGCGCAAAAAGAATTCGAGCAGGGCGAATTCCTTTGCTGTCAGTTCAATCAGGGTTCCTGCGCGTGTGACCTCACGCGAGATCAGGTTGAGCTCCAAGTCCGCCACGCTCAAGGTAGAGGGGGATAGAGGGCTGCCTCGGCGTAGTAAGGCGCGAATCCGAGCGAGCAGTTCTTCAAAGGCAAACGGTTTTGTCAGATAGTCATCCGCGCCTCGATCCAACCCCATGACTTTGTCCGCAACCGTATCACGCGCAGTGAGCATGAGAACCGGAACGTGGAGCTTGTGCTTCCGCATCTCCTGGAGGACGCTCAATCCATCTCGCTTGGGCAGCATCACGTCCAGAACGATCAGATCGTACTCGTGATCGAACGCTTGGGTCAGTCCGACCTCGCCGTCCGGGGCGATATCCACACGATAGCCCTCAGCCTCAAGACCGCGGCGGATAAAACTGGCGACCTTTGCTTCGTCTTCAATCACAAGGATACGCATGTCTCTCGGTTGCCTCAGGTTCACGAACGGCGTGAATGGGCGTATTGTAACAGACACCGCGGGAATCACAGACCCATGTCGAACCTCTTGCTCCGTTCTCTTTGATTGACTGCGTGTGAGTACATATGCCTATAGGACGCCCGAGCCTGTCCCCTCTTCACATTCTGAAACTCGTCCGGCATCTGCCCCGGTTTGGAAAGCTGTTCTGGCGGCTGTTTCGAGATCGACGGGTGCCGCTCCGGGCTAAGGCTGTGCTGGTCGGAGCGTTGGTCTATATGCTACTGCCTATGGACTTACTACCCGATATTCTGCCTTTTGTCGGCGTTGTCGACGATATTACCGTCCTGTTACTTGCCGGTCGTTGGTTCCTTTCCCTGTGTCCGCCTGACGTGGTACAGGAGCAGGTGAGAGCATTGAGTGAGGAAGCTGCTGGTTAATGACTGTTTGTCTTGTCAACAGAAGCATCGAGCATGACCTCTGATTGGATTGAAGATTCTCGATACTTCTGAAGGAGTGAGCTATGGCCTACCGCCCGACCCTGATGAGTACGCGAGGGATGATTTCGACTGAACACTATCTGTCCGCCGAAGCCGGTATGCACATTCTCCGTGCCGGGGGCAACGCGTTTGATGCGGCCGTTGCCGCGGCGTTGGCCGAGGGCGTGCTCAACCCCCATATGCATACGTTCGGAGGCGAACTGTCCGCTCTCGCCTATAGTGCGACGGACAAGAAAGTCTTCTCGATTAACGGCAATACTGTTGCACCCCAAGCGGCAACGCTTGAATGGTTTCAGCAGCAGGGCATTACCCTCATCCCAGGGAGCGGAGCCCTGGCAGCCGGACCGTGTGCGGCTCCGGACGCCTTCATTTCCGTGCTGCAACGCTTTGGGACGTGCAGCTTTGCCCGAGTAGTCGCACCCGCGCTGGAACTGGCTGAGAACGGTTTTCCCATGCACTGGGCCCTCCGTGGCCCGGCGCCGGCCTATCTGAATATGGATTTTTCGATTGCCGGGAATGCCGAGCATTTCAGGAAACACTGGCCGTCTTCAGCCAAAGTCTATCTGCCGGACGGACATCTGCCCGATATCGGTCAAGTCGTGACGAACCCGGACCTGGCCCGGACATTTCGGCGTCTGATGGCGGCCGAAGAACGAGCTGGTAATGACCGCCTCGATGGTCTCGCAGCTGCCCGGACCGAGTTTTATGAAGGGTCTGTCGCTCAGACCATAGCGGCCCATGCGAAAGCACAGGGAGGGCTGCTGAGCGCGGAAGATCTGGCCTACTTTCACATTGAAATCGAAGAGCCGACGACCCTCAACTACCGTGGTTATGATGTCTACAAATGTGGCCCCTGGAGCCAAGGCCCGGTGTTTCTGCAGCAACTGGCCCTGCTTGAAGGGTTTGATCTCAAGGCGATGGGTCTGAATAGTGCGGATTATATTCATACGGTTACGGAAGCGGCCAAGCTTGCCTTTGCCGACCGTGAGCAATACTACGGCGACCCGGATTTTACCGATGTTCCACTGGCAGGACTCCTCGCCAAAGACTATGCGTCCAGGCGGCGTGAGCTGATTGACAACGGACAGGCGTCGTTCGACCAGCGACCGGGCAATCCGTGGACCGGCGCCGCGTTGCTCGAAGGGGAAGACATCTTTGCGGCCCGGAATTGGGGCCCAGGCACCGTCTATGTGGCGGTAATCGATAAGGAGCGGAATATGGCTTCTTTTACCCCGAGTGGTGCCTGGATTCCGTCCTCCCCAGTGATAGACGGACTTGGCTTTCCCCTGGGGACCCGAGTGCAGACCTTCTTCCTCGATGCAACGCATCCGAACGCCTTGGTGCCGAGAAAACGTCCGCGTACTACACTGACGCCGACCCTGGTCATGCGAGACGGAAACCCCTGTATGGTTTTTGGTACGCCGGGCGGAGATCAGCAGGATCAGTGGACGCTCCAGTTCTTTCTGGCTGTGGCTGATTTTGAAATGGAGGTGCAGGACGCCATAGAAGCTCCCCGATTTTCGACCTCCCACTTCCCGAGCAGTTTCTATCCGCATAATTGTGCTCCCGGTCTGCTCCGAGTTGAAGAGCGAATTCCTGAAGAGGTCCAGCGTGAACTCAAAGCCCGTGGACATAGGCTCCAGGTCAACCCGGCGTGGAGCGAGGGGGACGTGCTGGGTATCCGTATTGATGCCAGGTCTGGCACGCTGTACGGCGGAGCGGATATCCGTGGGGAACAGAGCAAACGTATGCCGTCACATATCATTGGGTGGTAAGGTTTTCCGTGGGCTGCTTTTTGTATCTCCCCATCGTTTGTATCCATCTCTATTAGAGCAGCTAAAATTAAATTTTAGACCTTGACTCTCAATGTGAGAGTGCTAGGTAGGAAAGAGTGGTGTGTGGAAGGCCGTGGCGAAGGGACCATCGTCCACGGACTGATAGAGAGGAGGACAGCTGCTCTATATGCCAACTCGGGAGCAACATCTCAGCTCCGTTCCTCTCAGCCGAACGACTCGGTTTTTTCCATCCACACAATCCCCCCGTTTAGATACGATCTCCTCTATCAAAACTGCTGACGCCTCTCCTCTTTTAGAGCCACGTCCGCCTCCAACCGGTGACACTCTGAGGTAGGTCTTTTTCGTGAACCCAAAGAGTTGGAGGAGTAGAAGTATGCAACTTCCAGTGCAAATCGTCTCTCGCGACCTGCATCTTTCCAGGCACTTAGAGACAACCATTCATGAGAAAGCCGGCAAGCTCGATACCTTTTATAGCCGCATTACCCGTTGCCAAGTCGTTGTTGAATCCCAGACCCATCATCACTGGAAGAGTAAATCCTATAAAGTTCGGATCGACCTGAGCGTTCCTGGTACTGAACTGGTCGTCAACCACCGTGAAAACCAGGATTTAAAAGTCGCTATTCGAGATGCCTTTGAGGCGGCCAAACGTCAGTTGCAAAACTATGCCCACCAGCAACGCGGCGATGTGAAAGCGCATTCCGCAACGGTGGAGGCATGGCATTAGAACACATGATAGACCGCTCCTGGTTCCTGAAGGAAAGGACAAACTATGGCTGAGGGATTTCGCAAAATTGTGTGTCCTGTCTATTTGGATGAAACACCGCCCCAGACGCTTTCGTATGCGCGACACTTCGCCCAACTCGGAGATGGGACTATCTACCTCCTCCATGTCGTGCCTACCGATGAACTTCATCTCCTGCGCAAGGTTTATCAGCCGGACAAAAGCGGTGGGGCGGATATCAGTACGGCAGAACGCGTTGCCCGGGAACAGTTAGAGGCGATTGCTCAGGAACATTTCAGCGACACCAACTATGCCATTCTGACTCAATTCAATAGCAACCCGGCTGCTGGAATTCTGGAAGCCCAAAAAGAAGTAGGCGCTGACCTTGTGGTGATGTCCTCGCACGGTCGAACCGGCTTTGCCCATCTCATTCTGGGCAGCGTTGCCGAAAGAGTCGTACGGGAGGCCGTCTGCCCAGTGTTGACCACTCGTCAAGGAGATGAAGAAGTCACCACCTCTACATTCCAGCATATCCTTGTTCCAGTGGACATTGCCGACCGGTCGGCGACTGCCCTCATCTGTGCCAGGCAAATTGCGGCCCAGCATGGGGGAACCGTCTATCCACTCCACGTTGTTCCAACCGAAGACATCTACCTCCAGCGCGATGTATACCGGCTTCAGGAAGAAGAAGGAACCAATCTGGTACTGGCAGAAAAGGTGGCTAAAGAGCGATTAGCGGAAGTCTCGCAGACCTATCTTGAGGGCGTCCGGTACGAACCGGTTGTCCATGTGAGTAGTGATCCGGCCCGTACTTTTCTTGAAATGGAAAAAGAAGTTGGAGCGGATTTGCTGGTGATGGCGACCCATGGGTTTACCGGCCTGTTTCACCTTTTGCTCGGCAGTCTGACCGAAAAAATGATGCGTGAAGCGGGCTGCCCGGTCTTAGCCCTGCACCAGTAGCCGAGAGAAGGAGCGACAGAGTCTGCTACACAACACAAGAGAGGGAACGCTCTGATGAAGGATACAGCCTACAGGATCGTGAGTGAATCTCTGAAGGACGAACTACGTGCTATTGATTTTTACTTGCTTGCCGCAGATGCCGCGCCCACTCCAGCCGCTCGACTTGCAGCCCGGCAGTTCGCCAGAGAAGAAGAACAACATCTTGACGACCTCATAGAGTGGATTGAGTGGGAAGACGATCCAGAACTCCGCACAGTCTTACAGAATATTCACCTCCTCCAGTACGATACGTCGCCCCAAACCGATGCCGTGCGGCACTGGGTAGAGTTATGTCACCGGCAGAAGGTCTCCGACCCTGTGCGGATGCTGTTTGAAATAGCGCTGGCAAAAGAGCAGGAGTCGCTCGGGCACTATCATGCTCTGGAGCGTCAAGTCACAGAGCCGCTCGCTCGTCGGGTGCTGCACGCAATCTGCCAGGCAGAAGAACAGCACAAGCGGTTCTTAGAGGAGCAGTATCACCGCCTAGTGACCGAGCGTGAGGAGTCCACGCAGTCCTGGCACTAAACGGAAAACGCGTGAGGCGCATCGGCCTTGTGCTGCTCCAGGTCAAAACTCCATCTCTTTGACATTTTCTGCAATATGGAGGGGCGCGGCAGTCGCTGCTCGTACTGCGTCGAGGGTGACGCCTGGCGCAAGTTCTTTCAGGACAAAGCCCCGAGAGGTCACTTGAATCAAGGCCAGATTTGTTAACACCCACGAGACACACTCACGGGCGGTGAGCGGATAGGTACACTTGGAAAGCAGTTTTGACTCCCCCGCCTTTGTGGTGTGATGCATTACAATAATCAACCGGTGTGTTCCAGCAGCAAGGTCCATGGCCCCGCCAATTGAACCGGCCTTCATATGTGGGGCTTTCCAGTTTGCCAGGTCGCCGTTTGCTGCGACCTGAAAGCCGCCGAGTATGACCGTGTTGATATGTCCCCCACGGGCCATGGTAAACGCCTCCGTACTATCAAAGAAGCTGGCTCCCGGTTGCAGTGTCACCAACTGGGAACTGGCATTATACAGATCGATATCTTCTTCCCCGGCCGCGGCAAGCGGACCATAACCCAGCACGCCGTTCTCGGCGTGGAGCGTCACGTCGTCGGCAATAAAATCCGAGACCAGGGTTGGCAGGCCAATACCGAGGTTCACATACTGACCGGGCTCCAAGAGGCGCGCGGCGCGCAGCGCCATGAGCTCCGGCGTCAGGCCGCTTGGAGGCCCAGCGGTTTGCTCTGTCGTTTTGATCGTCCGGCCTTGAGTCCGCATGAGCTCCAACACCTGAGCACGGTCGAGCGATTTTTCACGTCGTACGAGACGGTCGACAAATATGCCTGGGGTGACAATTGCCTCTGGATCAAGCTGGCCTGACTCTATAATTTCATCGACCTCAGCGATGGTGACCGTCGCTGCAGAGGCGAACGGGGGGTTAAAATTGCGCGCCGTACCTCGATAGATCAGGTTACCGGCCGTATCAGCTTTATACGCCCGAATGAGGGCAAAGTCGGCGTGGAGGGCGGTTTCCATGAGGTACTCTCGGCCATCAAAGACCCGCTTCTCTTTCCCTTCCGCGACGACCGTGCCAACCCCGGTGGGAGTGAAAAACGCGGGAATCCCCGCCCCAGCAGCGCGAATGCGCTCGACCAAGGTTCCCTGGGGCACGATTTCAAAGGCGACTTCGCCCCGTCCAATCTGCTCGGACAGCGGCGTTGTACGGTAGGCATAGCCCCCGAAGGAGGCGATCAGTTTCGAGACTTGGCCGTTTTCGGCGAGAATTTGAGGAGACAGCGACCCAAATCCAGGAGAATTGCAGATGATGGTCAGGTCGCTCACGCCACTGTCTCGGAGGGTAAAGAGCAATTCATGGGGCCACCCCTGGAGGACGCCAAACCCGCCTATCAGAATACTCGCCCCGTCCTGGATATCGGCAATAGCTTCGACCGTGGAGTAACGAGCCTTTTGCACACTCATACGATCCTCATACACAGTGAGAAAGATTTGGGCTGACCGCTCGGTCAGGTTGATCTTCGTTCTCCTGCCCCGTAATATAGCCCATCAGACCGATACGCGCTCAAAGAGGAAACGTGTCCTCCATCAACCAGAAAAGCTGGACACGTTCTCTCTTCCAAGAGGGAGGGCGCCGTCGGAGTGAGCGAATATAAGCGTTCAGGAAGGATAACCAGTGGCTGACCATCCAGTGTGGCTCTCGCAAGGTGTCCCCCAGGGGGAAACACAGCCGCTCGTGATATTTCACTATCCACTCGCTTTTACCCTTATTGTCCGAGAAGCTGGAGCCCCGCTGACGGTGACGGTAGAAACCCCACCTGATGATATTCGTGCAGCAGATCTGACTTATATGGAGAAGGTTCTGAATTTTGTGACGGAACAGCAACAGAGCGGTAAGGTCTGGCCGCTTGACTCTCAACCCTCTCCAGTGGGAACAATGCCAACCGGTCGGATATGCGACCTGTGTGAGATGGCCCATTATACGCAGTGGTATGCCGAGTTTTACTCGCCCTTCCGTTTCACCATTCTCGACTGCGATTCCTGTGAGGTGCCCATCGCAGTCCTTGGCGAGCACCGCGTCGATGTGCGTCCGGAAGAGGTTGCGTTTATGGAAAATGCCCTCAATATCGTGGCCGAACAAAAGTATACTGGGAAATTCCCGAAGTGGATGTTCGACCACAATATGCGGCAAATTCCGGATCATTATCATTTTCATGTCCGCCCCTTGCTCTGGTAGAAAGAGGAAGCATGCCCTCCAATCATTCACAAAAGCTGGACATGTTTTCTCTTTGTGGCGAGGAGAAGGAAGTTACGACTATGCAGGCGATGTTATTGCTTGGCCCAGGGAAGATTGCCTGTCAAGAATTGCCCGTGCCGGAACCGGGTCCCGAAGATGTCGTGCTGAAGGTTGAGTCTGCCCTGACCTGCGGAACGGATCTCAAGGCTTTTTTGCGTGGCCACCCCAAAATGCCCCCGCCGATCCGTTTTGGCCATGAATACTCCGGAACGATTACCGCGTGCGGGTCGCAGGTCACAAACTTCCGTGAGGGCGACGATGTCATGCTCGCGCCGACCGGTCCGTGCGGTTGCTGTTTCTACTGCCGGCGTGACCAGGAAAACCTGTGTACGTCACTCATGACGACCATGGCATTTGGCGGCTATGCGGAATATGTCAGCCTTCCCGGTCGGATTGTCAGATCCAATATGTTCTCCAAGCCAAAAAGCCTGCCTTTTGTCGAAGCCGCGCTGTTGGAGCCGGTGTCGTGTGTGGTCTTTGGACTACAGCAGGTGACGTTCACGCCCGAAGACACGGTAGTGATTATTGGCGCGGGTGGCTTTGGATTGTTGCACCTCATCCTCTTAAAGATGTTTGGTCTGGAGCGGGTCTATATGGTAGCGCGGAACCCGGACCGGGCCAGAGTCGCGGGCGAACTTGGTGCGTGCCGCGTGATTGCCCGTCCGGCTGAGGAGGCCCGGGAAGAAGTATTGGAGGCCACAGGGGGCCGAGGGGCAGACTTGGTCATTGAGTGTACGGCCCAGCCGAGCGTTTGGGAGGAATCCCTGTTCTTCGCCCGTCCCGGCGGCCAGGTCGTTCTCTTTGGCGGCTGCCCGCAGGGAACCAAAGTTTCGCTGGACACGACCCGGCTGCACTACGATCAGATTCGTCTGTCGAGCCCCTTTCACTTTAACCCGGCCGCTGTGCGGAAAGCGTCCGAATTGCTCATATCCGGGCAGATTCCAACCGAGTACCTGATTAGTGGTCGCTACCCCCTGGTTGACCTCTGCCAGGCGTTTGATCGTATGCAGCGTGGTGAGGGGATCAAATACGAAGTCGTACCCTGAGGGCGAAAGGCTGCCATGAAGATTGTTACCCCGAACGAAGCCGTACGAGCTATCCCCGACGGCAGCATTGCGATCTTCCCCCACAGCTGTGTCGAACCGACGGCCTTCTACACGGCTTTCCAGCACGAGGTCGAGCGCTTTAACAACCTGACCGTATATTCCGGGCTGGCGTTTGGGAAATACCCCTTTCTGGAGAAGGGATTGGGGACGAATTTTCGCTATGTGACCTGGCAGGCGGCGCCCCAGCTTCGGCGTTTGTTCAAAGAAAACGACCCGCGCAAGGTCGGCTTTGCCCCCATGCGGTTTAGCGAGATCACTCGCATTGTGAACAAAAACGGGATCATCAAGCCGGATGTCGTTGTGGCCCAAGTCTCGCCGCCCGACCAGGACGGAACGGTCAGTTTGGGTATTTCGGTCAGTATCTATCAAGACTTTATCGATAGCGCGAAAATGGTGATCGCTGAGATGAATACCAATATGCCGGCAACGTACGGTCAGAGCCGGGTGCCGGTTGAGAAAATCGATTTTGCCATAGAGTCTGCCGAACCCCTTGGAACCTATCGTTCGCCCCACCAAAGCGAGCGCGACGCCAAAATCGTTGACTATGTTCTCGACCTGGTTCCTGACCTGGCCTGGGTGCAACTCGGGATAGGTTCCGTCCCCGATGCGGTTCTGGGCCGATTGGCAGACAAACGAGGGGTGAACCTCTACTCAGGCATGTTGTCACAAGGGTTGATCCAGTTTCTTGATCAGGTGAAACACACCCCCAAAATTCTCACCGGTGAGCTTGCCGGTGACCAGGAGTTCTTTGACTTTTGTGGTCGTAATCCGCTCGTAGAAATGGCGACCGTCGATGTCACCCACAATATTCTGGAGTTGGCAAAGCTGCCGCGCTTCGTCTCCATCAATTCCGCCGTGGAGATTGACCTGCACGGCCAGAGCAATGGCGAGACCATTGGTCCGGTGCAGATCAGCGGCGTCGGCGGCAGCCTCGACTATGTGGAAGCCGCGGCGCTGGCCGAGGACGGCGTGTCCATCCTTGCGTTGCCGTCAACGACCGAGGACGGCAAGCGCTCAAAGATCGTCGCCAGCCTGGCCACCGGCGCGGTTGTCACCACGCCCCGCTTCTGTACCGACTATATCGTGACCGAATACGGCATTGCCCGCATGAAGGGCAAAGACCTCCGCGGGCGGGCTGAAGCCCTCATCCAAATCGCCCATCCGGATTTTCGGCCTGAATTGGAAAAACAGTTAGGATAGGAGCTGTTCCATTCGTCCACGTGAGGGACTATCCGTATCTGGGTTCCCGTCGCTCGCCTTTTTTCTCTCCGACCTGTTTGATACGCTCAGTCCCTCGCTGGCACTGTGTGTATCGCTTGCCGAGGTTGCCAGTCAGAAGCCAATCTGCGTGAGGGATGATTATGATTGAACGAGCCGCCATTCTGAGCACGGGGGATGAAATCACGACCGGCAAAGTCGTTGATACAAACTCCAACTATATCGCGGATAAGCTGATCGAAGCCGGGTTAGAGGTTGCCTCGATTGTCACGGTTGGCGATGTGGCGGAACGGATTGTGTGGGCCTGGGAGCAGGCCATGGTCCACGCCGACGTGATAATTTCCACCGGTGGCATTGGGCCTACGGCAGATGACCTCACGACGGAACTGGTCGCCAAGGTCGCCGGAGTCGAGCTGGTCTTCTCTGAAGAGGTCGCTGAGAATATCCGGCGGATTTTTGCCTCGCTGAACCGCACCATGCCGGAGAATAATCTCAAGCAGGCTCAGTTCCCCGCCGGAGCAACCATTATTCCCAACCATCTTGGGACGGCGCCGGGCTACCGCTCAGCGCTAGAGACACCGCACGGTCGCAAGCATCTGATCGTCCTACCGGGTGTGCCGCGCGAGATGAAGCCCATGGTGGAAGAAAGCGTCATCCCCTGGATTGGGGAAATGCGGGGTGGGGGCGATGTCTTTTTGACCCGGACGTTTCAGACCTTTGGTATTAGTGAGTCTGGACTGGATGAACTGGTATCCGGGGTGATTGCCGAAGACGAAGGGAAACTGGCCTTTCGGGCCAACTTCCCCCAGATTTCCATGCGCGTGACTGTCCGGGGGAAGGCAGGCGAGGTTGAGCACCGGGTCGAAGCGCTGGCACGGCGACTGCGGGAGAAAATCGGCGCGTATGTCTACGGCGAGGGGGATGTCAGCATGGAAGGCGTGGTGGGGCAACTCCTCAAAGAGCAGGGCAAAACGGTCGGTTTTGCCGAGGCATGCTCGGGCGGCTTGAGCAGCCATCGCCTGACGAATGTGCCGGGCAGCTCGGACTATTTTCTGGGCAGCATTATTGCCTATTCGGACAAAGCAAAAACCCAGTTGCTCAATGTCAACCCCGACACCCTGAGTCAGCACGGCGCGGTCAGCGAGGAGACAGTCAGAGAAATGGCCAGCGGCGTCCGTACCCGTCTGGGCACCGATATTGGTGTCGCGGTAACCGGTATTGCCGGACCGGACGGCGGCACCCCGGACAAACCGGTTGGGACCGCCTGCCTGGCGCTTGCTATGGATGGCACGCTGGTGTCGCGGCAGTATAAGCTCTGGGGCAACCGGGAGTGGATAAAAACCTTGACCTCTCAGTTGTGTCTCGACTGGGTGCGGCGTGCGCTTCTTGAAATTCCTATTGCAGAATCGGGATTTATACGTCGCTAAGGAAAGAGCAGGCCCCGTGTTGATTCGTGCCTTCATCGCGGCTAATCTAGCTCTGTCAGTAAGCGAAGAAATGGCAAAAGTCCAGTCTGCTCTCCAAAAGGCCAAAGGCGATATACGCTGGGTCAAACCGCAGGGATTTCATCTGACGTTTCGGTTTCTGGGGAATATCGAGCCGACTCGCGTTGCGCCCATCCTGACCGCATTGCGAGCAGCCGTGAGGCTTCACCCTCAGTTCCGAGTCCGAACGCAGGGGCTCGGTGCTTTTCCCTCCCTCACCCGACCACGGGTGCTGTGGGCTCGTCTGAGCGGTGACAGGCTACAGGAGCTGCATACAAAAATTGAGGCGACTCTCAGCTCCTGCGGCTTTCCGCCCGAGGGCCGTGAGTTTCGCCCGCATATCACCCTGGGCCGGGTCCGCTCTCCACGTGGCTGGAACCCAGTCCTGGAAGGAATCAAGGCGTATCTACAGTACGACTTTGGGGAGAGCCCGATTGACAAAGTGACCCTGTATCAGAGTGACCTGGGGCCAAGCGGAGCAGTCTATACGCCACTTGGGGTTGCCCATCTGAATCCCACTGAAGGTGGATTAGCCCACCGTCCACAACAGTAAGGAGTGTATATATGGCAGAGGACAGAGATCGTGAACGAGCGTTAGACTTAGCGGTCAGTCAGATCGAAAAACAGTTTGGTAAGGGCTCGATCATGAAGCTCGGCGAGGATGCTCTGGTGCACAACATCGCCTCGATTTCGACCGGCTCGCTGGGTTTGGACCTCGCCCTCGGTATTGGTGGCCTCCCACGCGGCCGCGTGGTCGAGATCTACGGACCTGAATCATCGGGGAAAACCACGCTCGCCCTGCACGTCGTTGCTCAGGCCCAAAAAGCCGGAGGCTCCTGTTCCTATATCGACGCGGAACACGCCCTGGACGTGAGCTATGCCGGTAAACTTGGGGTGAAAGTTGACGAGGTGTTGATCTCGCAGCCCGACAACGGCGAACAGGCGCTCGAAATCACGGACACCTTGGTCAGAAGCGGTGCGCTGGATGTGATTGTGGTCGATTCTGTGGCTGCCCTGGTTCCCCGCTCCGAGCTCGAAGGCGATATGGGTGAGCCGCAGATGGGCCTGCAGGCCAGACTCATGTCGCAAGCGCTGCGGAAACTCGTCAGTACGATCTCACGTTCGCGCACCTTGGTCATCTTCATCAATCAAATCAGGATGAAGATCGGTGTCATGTTCGGCAGTCCCGAGACCACAACCGGCGGCAACGCCCTCAAATTTTATTCCTCCGTCCGCATGGACATCCGCCGCACGGGCGCAATCAAGCAGGGCGCCCAAGTGGTTGGGAATCATACTCGAGTCAAAGTGGTCAAAAATAAAGTCGCTCCACCGTTCAAGGAAGCGGAATTTGATATTTTGTACGGGAGTGGCATATCCAAAGAGGGCGAACTGATTGATATTGGCGTGGAGAACAATATCGTTGAAAAGGCCGGCGCCTGGTACTCTTTTGCTGGAGAGCGGATCGGCCAGGGCCGAGAGAACGCCAGAGAACATCTGCGAGACAACCCCGAGATATCCGCGACGATAGAGCACCAAGTCCGGGAGAAGTTTGGTCTCGACGCTCCTCAGGTCGAAGCCGCAGCGGAAGCAGAAGAGGTGACGGAGAACGCCTAGCGTTGCATTCCTTCAGTGCATTCCTTCACTTATGAGCCGTACGCGTTCCTCTTCTGAGCAGACCCCGCTGCACTATGCCTATGGTCTCCTGGCGCGGGGCGACTACAGCGCGGCTCGTTTACATGAAAAATTGCGGCTCAAGGGGTTCACGGCGCAGGCGGTGACCGCGACGGTTGATACACTGAGAGAGCGAGGCCATCTGAACGATGCCCGTTTGGCTCGTGGCCTGGCCGAGCGGTTTCAGAAGCAAGGCTTTGGTCGGTGTGGGGTGTGGGCCAAACTCCAGCAACGGGGACTCACGGACGACGTGATTACAACCGCGCTGAGCGAGTGGGAAGAGGGCACGGACATCAGTATCGCCGAGCAGCTTATCCAGCGTCGTTTCCCTCCTGCCGCGCTCGAAGAGCCCAAGACGCGCGCCCGCGCGTATCGATTCCTGTTGCGACGAGGATACTCTGCCAGTATTGCCGCAAGCGTGCTAGGAAGAGAAGAGTAAACGTGCCCTCCAATCAGACAAAGCTGTTGGCACGTTTACTCTTTTGAAGCGTATAACGACTAGCAAACGGAAAGAGTAGCCGCCATGACAGGGAACGAGATACGCGACAGCTTCCTGCGATTTTTTGCCGACCGGGGTCATCAGATTGTCCCGAGTGCGTCTTTGATTCCAGCCAATGACCCGACGCTGCTGTTTACCAATGCCGGGATGGTGCCGTTCAAAAATATTTTTCTCGGGGTTGAACGGCCGACCCACCGGCGGGTGGTCGATTCCCAAAAATGTTTACGTGTCTCCGGGAAGCATAACGATCTGGAAGAAGTGGGCCGCGACACCTACCACCATACCTTCTTTGAGATGCTGGGAAACTGGTCGTTTGGCGATTACTACAAAAAGGAAGCCATCCGCTGGGCCTGGGAATTGCTGACCGAGGTCTGGAAACTGCCCAAGTCGAAACTCTGGGCAACCGTGTATACGACGGACGACGAAGCGGATGAGTGGTGGCGGACCCAAACCGATATCGATCCGCAACAGATCTTGCGTTTTGCTGAAAAGGACAATTTCTGGGAAATGGGCGAGACGGGTCCCTGCGGGCCGTGCTCGGAAATCCATATTGACCGTGGTCCGCAGGCCTGCGAGTTGGCCTGTACGCCTGGCCGTAGCTGCACGGTCAACGGCGGCTGTCCGCGCTATATTGAATTGTGGAATCTGGTGTTCATCCAGTACAACCGCAATGCGGATCAATCCCTGGACGATTTGCCCGAGACGCATGTCGATACGGGTATGGGCTTGGAGCGCATTGTCTCTGTTCTCCAGGACGTGCCGGGCAATTACGACTCCGACCTGCTGCGTGACATCATTACCTTTACCGAGGGGTTAGGCGAAAAGCGCTACGGCGAGACGAGTGAACAGGATGTGTCGTTTCGGGTGATTGCCGACCATGCACGCACGGCAGCGTTTGCCATTGCCGATGGCGTGGTCCCGACCAACGAGGGGCGAGGCTATGTGTTACGGCGGATTATGCGCCGCGCCTTGCGCCACGGCCGACTGCTTGGCTTTGAGGGACCGTTTTTCTCCCAGGTTGCCGGGAGCGTGGTCCAGCTCCTGGGCCCGGCCTACTCCGAGCTGGTTGAACGACGGGACTATCTGACTGAAGTCATACACAACGAGGAGACTCGTTTTTCGGAAACCTTGGACAAGGGCCTGGCCCTGCTCGAACAAGAAATCCACGATTTGCGTCAGCGTAACGCCACAGCCCTGTCCGGCGAAACCGCCTTTCGTTTGTACGATACCTACGGCTTCCCCCTGGATATGACCGAGGATTTTCTGTCGTCCGAAGGCTTCAGCGTTGACCATGATGAATTTCAGGCGGCTCTGGAAGAGCAGCGAGCCCGTGCGCGTGAGGGGCAAAAGGGTTCGGTCTCTATCAGCATCGGGCTCTCCGATTCGGATGTATATTCCCGTTTCGTTGGTGATCGTCAGGCTAAATATGAATCCGAGGTGCGCACGCTGCTGGTGGACGGACAGCCCCGAACGGACATAGTGCACGAAGGGGAAGCGGTTGATCTGATCACTGCCGAGACGCCCTTTTATGGTGAGTCCGGCGGACAGGTCGGGGACACGGGGACGATCCGGACGAGCCGGGGCGACCTCATCGAGGTGCTGGATACGCTCAAACCGCAGCCTTCACTCATTGTGCATAAGGGCCGGGTGGTGCAGGGCGCGGTGCAGACCGGGGATGCCGTGCATCTCAGTATTGACGCCCCGCGGCGCGAAGCCATTCGTTTGAACCATTCCGCAACACATATCATGCACTCCGCGCTGCGCGAGATTTTAGGCTCCCACGTCCGGCAGGCCGGCTCCCTGGTCACCCCGGATCGGCTCCGTTTCGACTTTACACATACCAGCCCGGTCAGGGACGATGTCCTGGATGAAATCGAAAACTTGGTGAACCTCCATATTCGGGAAAATACCGCGGTGACGAGTGAGGAGATGTCCTTTACCGACGCGATACAAAAAGGGGCGTTAGCCTTCTTTGGCGAGAAATACGGCGAGATCGTTCGGGTGTTACGGATGGGAGATTTCTCAACCGAGCTGTGTGGCGGAACTCACGTGAGTCGGACCGGAGACGTGGGGCTGTTCAAATTCAGAGCGGAGACGGGCGTGGCGTCCGGTATCCGACGGGTCGAGGCGGTCACGGGCGAGGGGGCTCTCAACTGGGTGCGTCAGCGCGAGCGCGTGCTCAAGGACATGGGCAGTATCCTGAGGGGGTCTGAGGAGGATGCGCTTGAGCGCTTGGAAAAATTGCTGAGCCGGCAACACGAGCTTGAAAAACAACTTGACCAGCTTCAGAGCCAAATCGCCGGCTCACAAAGCGACGATCTTGCTTCCCACGTCCGTCAGACCAATGGGGTCAATGTGATCGCCAGTCGAGTCGAGGGCGTGGATCAGAAAGCCCTCCGGGAGATGGCGGATACGCTACGTGACAAGCATCATCCTGCGGTTGTGGTCCTCGGAGCAACGCATGGGGCGAAAGTGTCGCTTCTCGCCGCGGTAAGTAAGGATTTGGTGCAGCAGTATCACGCAGGAAAGATTATCAAAGCGATCGCCCCGCTGGTTGGCGGCGGTGGGGGCGGGCGGCCCGATTTTGCCCAGGCCGGAGGAAAAGATCCGACGCGTCTGGATGAAGCCCTCCAAAAGGTGTATGAGCTGATTGAAAAAGGCGCATAAAGCGTAAATCTACGCTCCCAGAGTCTGAGTATGTTTACGCTTTTGACGGAGGTTGCTTGGCTGAAGTAGAACAGGTGACAGCAGAAACATCTCATATCGAGTTTGGCAATCATCGCTTCTTACGCGATCTCCTCGGCCAACACGACGCGCATCTGCATGGCCTGGAGAACGCGCTCGGCGTGAAAATATCCGCCTCCGGCAACGCTCTCATCATTGCCGGAGACGAGCCCCAGCGCGACCTGGCGGGTCGGGTGGCGACCCAACTGTACGACCTCATCCAACGCGGCTATCCCGTCTATCCGAGTGATGTGGATTACGCGGTCCGCATCCTCAGCCGTGATCGTACGGCGAACCTTCAGGATATTTTTCTCGACACGGTCTATGTGTCGTCCAACCGCCGGACCATTACCCCCAAGAGTCTTGTTCAGAAAGCCTACATCGATGCCATTCGCAACTACGATATTGTGTTTGGTATCGGACCGGCTGGCACGGGTAAGACGTATCTGGCCATGGCCGTCGCGGTTGCCGAACTCATGAAACGTAAAGTGAGCCGAGTCGTCCTCACTCGGCCTGCAGTCGAGGCTGGGGAGAAGCTGGGTTTTCTGCCGGGCGATCTGGCCGAAAAGATCAATCCCTATCTGCGGCCTCTGTACGACGCCCTGCACGACATGGTTGACTTTGATCGCGCCCAAAAAATGATCGAGCGCGGCGTGATTGAAGTGGCTCCGCTGGCATTCATGCGGGGCCGGACGCTCAATGATTCCTTTGTCATCTTGGACGAAGCGCAGAATACGACCCGTGAGCAAATGAAAATGTTTCTCACCCGATTGGGCTACGGGTCGAAAGCCGTGATTACCGGCGATATCACCCAGATCGATCTTCCCGCCGGGACGCGCTCGGGCTTGAAAGAGGCCCGGCATATTCTGCGCGATGTCGATGGGATCCAATTTACGCTCTTTACGGAAAAAGACGTGGTCCGTCACCGCCTTGTCCAAGATGTGATTACTGCCTATGAACGCGCCCAAGAAGCCCAAGAGCGCCGCGCCCAGGAAAGCCGGACCCTCCGTCGCAATCGCCTTCAGGCCCGGTCTGAGCGTAGACATCAGCGGCACAGTACCGGGTCTGAGCCGGTCCCAGATTCGCCGCTGGAGTCGAACGACCCTGCGTCACCTGGAGTTGAAACAGGCCGAGCTGAGCCTGGCCTTCGTGACGGATCAGACCATCCATGAACTGAATCGGCAGTACCGACACAAAGACCGGCCAACGGACGTGTTGTCGTTTCCGCTGGCCGACGAACGCTGTCCGACTCTTTTGGGCGATGTGGTCATCTCGATTGACACCGCCCGTCGGCAGGCCCGGCAGCGTAAACGCGCCTTTGCTGACGAACTGCGCGCCCTGCTCATCCACGGCATTCTGCACCTGCTGGGCTACGACCATGAAGTATCGGACAGCGAAGCCGTCCGCATGCGCCGAAAAGAGCGAGAGCTGAAGGCCCTGTTGCAGCAATCTGGTAGTGTCTCCCTTTGAATTTCTTTCTTTTCCGCGTTCGGCCCGCCCCTCCCTCCCGTCTCAGTGCCTTCGGTGACCGGGCAGTCTTGCTCCCGTCTGGCGCCCCTCGGCCTGGGGCCAAGCCGGAGCGGGGCCACCCCCCCCCTAGTAATTTCCTCAGAAATTACTAGGGACACCCGGTGGGGAGCCGTGTTAGGGAACGAACGGCCTCCCGGACCTGCGTCAGCGCGGTGTCCGGGAGCCGAGAGGAGCACACGGTGCCTGAGAGGGAGCTAGGGAGAGGGTGGGCACTGTCTTAATTAGGGCAGTGCCTGATTCTGTAGCTTACTGCCTTAACCTCTGATAGCTGTTGATTCACTTTAAGTTTGTCTTTTGACCACCTTAGGATAGTGCCCTAGCCTCTTTAAGACGGCCATCCAGTCAAAACGTCCTTTTAATCTGCACATTTGAGGAGAATAATGAGTAACCCAGCCAGCGTTGAGATCGATAAAATCATCCTTGATGAAGAAAACCCAAGAATCAAGCATTTTTTGGAGATGTATTCCACACTCAACGAAGAACAAATGCTAATGGCCTTAGGCGCAGGGACGGAGCATGAGGGAAGTATAGACCCACAGGGGTCATACGAGCGACTGAAAAAATCCATCCAGGCATCGGGTGGAATTATCCAGCCAATTATCCTTAAGCTTGCTGGAAACGATTCATACTTGTGCGTCGAGGGGAATACCCGAGTCGCGATCTATCGAGAACTTCGACAGCAGGAACGAAACGCGGGACGAAGTGCTGAGAAGTGGAACACTATTCCCGCGATTATTAAGGATGATATGGAAGATATGGAGGCTCACAAGATTCGCCTCCAAGTGCATCTCGTTGGAAACCGGCCTTGGGACCCTTACTCGAAAGCCAAATACCTCAACGAACTCCGAGAGGAGCATATGATGCCAATGTCTGACCTCATTGATTTTTGTGGCGGGTCGAGACGAGACGTACAGCAGTCGCTTGATGCCTACCGTGACATGGAAATGCACTACAGGCCAGTGCTCGACGAAGATGGGGATTTCGACCCGTCGCGCTTCAGTGCATTCGTTGAACTTCAAAAGCCTGGTATCAAGGATGCGATCTTCAATGCCGGATATGATGAGGGGCACTTTAGTCGATGGGTCGATTCGCGAAAGATATCTCCTTTGAATTCAGTGCGGCGGCTTCCACAAATCCTGGAGAACGGAGAAGCGAAACGTACCTTCCTCCATGAAGGAGCCCGCGAAGCAATCAAAAAATTGGACGCTCCAGACCTTGACACAAAACTGCGGGAAGCGAGCATTTCGCAGTTGGCACGAGCATTACAAGAAAAGATCAATACTCTTCCCTACGACGAGGCGAAACAAATCGCCGCGGAGCGCGATTCGGAAGTACATCTCGACCTGAGAGACCTTCTCGCCTGCATCGAGGAACTCATAGGACCAGACAACGGGCTTAACGGGTGAGTGAGGCGGCAGAGTGGCTGAAAGCTTGCAGCATCAGCGTCTTGTTGAGCGGGTCGTAAAGGCGGTAGCAGTGACACTAAGCGACTGCAATGAGGCGATATGCCTCGTTGATGGAACGACCGATTCAGACGGAATTCCTCGCAAAATCGGAGAATTTCGCCCAGATGTATACGCTGCTGATACCTCCATCGTCATTGTCGGAGAGGCCAAGACCGCCAAGGATTTAGAATCGCCCAGAACAGAGCACCAATTGCGAGCATTTCTCAAATACGTCGAGGCACATACGTCGAGACACTTGGTGCTAGCTGTACATTGGACCGCCGGCGCTACTGCAAAGTCCGTTCTGCGAAAGACCGCATCGAACTGGGGCACGGTGCGCAGGCGAGTGCACATCCTGGATGGCATATATCCGCTGACCATACCTGGGGAGGAATCAAACAGTGCTCCGGGTTCATAGCCGCGTGCCGCT
The DNA here is from genome assembly GCA_965243855.1 of uncultured Binatia bacterium (SeqCode). GTDB lineage: Bacteria > Desulfobacterota > Binatia > Bin18 > Bin18 > Bin18. The sequence continues at coordinate 4,110,377 of CBDEWE010000003.1, forward strand.
GAGTGGAAAACATGAGGCATTACCTTACCAGGCAGAAGCTGTCCGCATAGCGAGGGACTTGGAGTACGCTGCGCTCTTCCACGAACAGGGTCTGGGAAAGACTAAGATGGCGCTGGACCTCGCCCTTCACTGGCTTGCGTCTGGCGCTGTGGATTCCGTGCTGGTTGTTACCAAGAAAGCACTGGTCGAGAACTGGGAGCGGGAAGTCCGGTTCCACATCCACCTTCGGCCTATCGTAGTCGGACAAGACCGACATTCAAACTTCTACGCGTTTAACAGGCCCGGACGCCTGTATCTCTCCCACTATGAGGTCATGCATAGCGAGCGTGGTCGATTTCAGCTTTTTGCAAAAGCCCGGCGATTAGGAGCAATCTTGGATGAAGCGCAACGCATCAAAAATCCGCTCTCGCGTGCAGCAGTTGCGTTACACGCCTTGGCTCCAAACCTTGCACGTCGTGTCATCATGACGGGCACCCCCGTTGCCAATCGTCCATACGATGTATGGTCTCAGATCTACTTTCTCGATCTGGGTAAATCCCTTGGAAAGTCTTTTGAAGAGTTCAAGTCCGAAATGGACTTCAGCAACCAGCTTGGGCCAAATTCGAAAACCACTACGACTTTCGAGAATCGACTTGCGAGTCTCTACGAAAAAATCAAGAAGTTCACTGTTCGAGAGACGAAGGGAAGTGCTGGAATCAGCCTTCCCCAGAAGGACATCCGTAACACCCCGGCCAAGCTGGAGAGTGCGCAACACACCCTCTATGAGAGATATCGAATAGAGTTGGCAGCAGAGGTTTTAAGAAACGGCGTACAGACCGTAGACGATGCCGAAGACATCCTGAAGCGACTTCTACGGCTCGTGCAGACAGCGTCTAATCCGAAGCTTGTGGACGAGAGTTATTCTCGTACGCCCGGCAAACTGCTTGTACTGGACGAGATTTTAGCCAAGAAAGATACCGCAGGGCCAAAGACCATCGTCTGGACCAGCTTCACGGAAAACGTAGATATGATGGCCAAGCGCTACCTCACCATGAAGCCAGTTAAGATTCACGGCAAGCGGACTATTGCGGAGCGGAACACAGCCATTAGACGGTTTGTTGAAGACCCGCAATGCCGGCTTCTCGTTGCGACACCCGGAGCAGCGAAGGAAGGTCTGACGCTGACGGTTGCAAACCACGCAATTTTTTTCGACCGGACCTTTAGCCTGGACGATTACCTACAGGCTCAGGACCGAATTCACCGGATTTCCCAGACAGAGCAGTGCCTTGTGGAGAACATCATTGCTTCAGGCACTATTGACGAATGGGTCGAAGAACTACTCTCTGCTAAGGGACTTGCCGCGGCTTTGGCACAGGGAGATATCGACCTTAAAGAGTATCGCGGACAAGCGACCTACGCTTTCAACCGAGCGCTCCGAGAGATACTTGATCCGCGGGAGGGGTAAGGATGAAAAATGTTATCAAGCTCCGAAAAAAGAACGTCCCGTACGAGGAGGTTTCTGTTCCCGTAAAAAGACTCGCCTTCTACCCTGAAAATCCACGCATATACTCTCGGTTCGCCGGGACGACGGGTCGGACGCAAAAAAACATCCAAGAGATGCTGGAGGGTATGGAGCACGTAAAAGAGCTACGCTCACAAATTGACAGGGACGGTCAAGTCAATGAAGCTCTTTACTGCATCCCAGTGCCTGAGGACTCAGACCTCCACGGAGAATTCGACTATCAAGTTCTTGAAGGCAATAGTCGCCTCGCTGCTCTACAGATGACCAAACGTGGTTCGTTACCGCAGACCTCTGTTAGGTGCTATGTCCTCAATTTTTCAGGATATTCCGAGATAGAGAGGGAAAGTCTGATCTTCTCTCTACTCGGCCAGTTCCATATCACCGGCAAGACAGACTGGGAAAGCTACGAGAACGCCGCATATATTTACCGTCGTTACAAGAACCAGGGAGTCAGCCTAGAGAATGTCGCGCGGGAAATCGGAAAGTCCAAGGGAAAAGTCCAAAAGATGATCGAAGCCTTTGAACTGATGATAAAGGCAGGGGATCAGAAGAAATCGAATTGGAGTTACTACGAGGCTTACGTGTCAAGCACCAAAATCAAGAAATACAGAGAAAGGCACGATGGCTTGGACAATCGTGTAACTTTCCTCATTAAGGAGGAGAAATTTCCACGTGCATTAGACATGAGAGACAAGCTGCCGGCGATCCTTGGAAATAAGAAAGCGAAAAAAATTTTCGACCAGGAAGAAAAAGAGCCCTTCCACGACGCCATTGAAATCGCGGATATGAGCGGAGATACGAATACTACGTTAAAACGGCTCGCACGTTTTCGCACAGACTTGGGAACTGATGATACAAGGAGACAGATCAGACAATTGCTACGAGTCCAAGCCACACGAGGAAAGACCGAGTATGAGCTGAAGCAAATTGCTAAGTTTGTAGCGGATTTATTGAAGGGGCGGGTGGCCTCATGAAGCCGAGAAATATTTTACTAATCGAACCGGGGTATCCGAATAAGTACCCGCCACTCGGCTTGATGAAGCTGGCCTCCTATCACACGGAACGCGGGGATGCTGTTCGCTTCGTCAAAGGGGAAGAACGGTCACTATTATTCGAGGTATGGGACCGTGTATATGTCACAACGCTCTTCAGCTTTGAATGGGAGCGAACGGCAGCGGCGATAGACTTTGCCATTCATGCCGCTGGCCATCAGCCTGAACGGGTCTTTGTCGGTGGTATTGCCGCTTCTCTCATGTATGACGAGTTTGTAAATGAACCGCGCTGGGCGGGCGTCCGGTTCATAAAGGGGTTGCTTGACGGCCCACCAGCATTAGCACTCGGGTTGTCGGAAGACTCTTGTGACTTCGGAATGGACGATGTTACAGGCACGCCTATTGAGGAGCGCATACCGGATTACAGTATTCTCGACCAGATCAGCTACCACTATCCCGTGCATGATGCCTACTTCGGCTACGCCTCGCGCGGTTGTGTTCGGAAATGCGCCTTCTGCGGGGTGCCCACACTGGAAGGGGCGCAACGCGAAATGCCTTCACTGACACGCCTCATTACCGGAATCGATAAGGCACATGGCCCGAAGAAAGACCTCGTGTTGATGGATAACAACATCACCGCTTCTACCCGATATAAGGAGGTTATCGCAGAAATCCGAGATATTGGCTTTGCGCGGGGTGCAAAGCTCAAGCGTGCCGGAAAGCCTGCTGTACAGCGCCGTGTTGATTTTAACCAGGGTGTTGATGCACGCATTCTCGCCAAATCTCCCATGTTCCTGCGAGAGATGGCGACCATCTGTATTAGTCCGCTCCGTATTGCCTTTGACCACCTCGGCGTCCGCAAGGTCTATGAAACGTCTATCCGTATGGCGGCTGACAGCGGCATTACGTCATTGTCGAACTACATGCTCTATAACTTCATGGATACACCGGCAGATCTTTACGAGCGCATGCGGCTCAATATCGCACTGAACGAAGAGTTGGGGATTCGCATCTGGTCATTCCCCATGCGATATCAGCCCGTCACGCTGAAAGACCGTTCCCATGTTGGGAAGCGTTGGAACCGGTACGAATTACGCTCTTTTCAGATTATGCTCCAAGCAACCCGTGGTGTTGTCAGCGGTAATCCTTCCTTCTTCATGCGAGCCTACGGGGAGGACAGCCGGGCATTTGAGCGATTGTTACGCACTCCTCACGCGTTCATTTTTTATCGCGAGCATTATGAGAACGGCGCAGGGCGTCCAGTGCGTGAGGAGTACGAGGCACTCTGCCGCCGGCTTTCTCAGAGTCAGGAACGAGGTCTGATGAGTCTACTGGCTGGCCCGAGAGGACCGGGAGTCCTTCCACGGAAAGACTATCAGCAGCTCGTGAATGACCGTAGCCTTGACCCACTCCTCCGAGAGATTATCGCATTCCATGTCTTGGACACGAAGGACAGCGGCAAGATAGAAAAGCGCAAAATCTTGCCACTATTCCCAGAACTGAATCCAGACCCTGTCATGCCCGAAACAGACGAAATCGTCGAAGACGCCGGATTGTTCGACCGTGACTCGGTGGAAAAACAACAAGCTCATCATCGTTCAAAGGCGGTACACTGAATTGCTTCGGGGAAGTGATGCCTGACACGAATATACCGGAAGTGTTGGTCGGCGGGGATATTTTTAGTCTCATCACCGTCGGGATGTATAACAACCCGTTAGCTATCTACCGCGAATATATCCAGAACACGGCAGACGCGGTTGCCGCATCTGAGCATTTGCAGAGAGGCAAAGTTGAAATCAAACTCGACCCGGCTGGACTCCGCATACAGATTCGAGACAACGGACCGGGCCTGTCCTTCGAGGCAGCGCTACGGACGTTACTCCCCATCGCTTGTAGTGAGAAAAGACTGGGCGTTGACAGAGGATTCCGTGGGATTGGACGCCTAGCAGGACTCGCATTTGCGCAGGCAGTGACATTCATTACCCGTGCACAGGACGACCAACGGGTCACTCGTATTGTTTGGGATGGGCCGAAGCTCCGTCGTAGTATCGCTGAGAATACGCAGATAGAGCGTGCCATCCGAGAGAGCGTCACTGTTGAGACGTTACCGGGGGACGAATGGCCAGCGCATTTCTTCGAGGTTGAGGTGAGTGGGATTGGACGGTATGCCGCAGGACTCATCCTTAACCGAGAAGCTGTTCGTGCCTACATAGGAGAAGTTTGCCCTGTTCCCATTATCCCGCAATTTTCCTTCGTTTCGGAAGTTGAGAACCTTTTTGGCAAAGATGAAGCGCCTTTGGTGCTAGATATCATTTTGGATGATGAGGCTCTGCCCGTAACGCGCCGATTTAGTGACAAGATTCGGTTCTCAAATGGCCGAGAGGATCATTTTACAGATTTTGAAAAGATCGACATTCCGGCTGTAGACGGGAACGGACGTGCCGCCATAGGCTGGGTTGCACATTCATCTTACCGTGGCGTTATACCGAAGGACGCTGGAATTCGGGGCATTCGTGCCCGCGCGGGAAACATCCAGGTTGGTGATGAGGCAATTTTCGACCACCTTTTCCCTGAAGACCGATTTAATCGCTGGTGTATCGGTGAATTACACATCGTAGACCCACGTATCATCCCCAATGGGCGTCGGGACTACTTTGAGCCAGGACCCCACATCCGCAATCTCGAAAATCACCTAGGTGTTTTTGTCCGCCGAATAATTAAGCGATGCCGGGAGGTGTCAGCAAAACGAAACAAGGAAAACAAGTTTAAGTCTACACTGCACGAAATAGAAGAGATGTACGACCTTGCGGCGGCTGGATATCTATCTCCTGAAGGGGCAAAGACCTTGGTTGGGCAAGCCTTGGAACGCATTCAGACCATCAAGGAAGACGCAGAGACTTTGAATGGCTACACTAAAGAATATCTTGAGAGGTTGGGCGGTTTGGAGCAGAGATTAGGCAGCTTCCAGGCGTATGGCAACCGTCTGCCGTTTGAAGGCGTGGCGGCGTCGGAAGTTGCGACCTATCGAAAAGTCTTCCAAGCTCTAGCTGAGGTATCACCGTCCCCTCGCACCGCAAAGGAATTGATGGAAGCTGTTCTGGCTCGCGTCTAGTGCAATTACACAGGTTGCTTCCCGTCCTTATCTTGCCGTGTTTTCAGTTGGGGAACAGTTGAAGTCACCAACATATCCGGGCATGGGATTTGGCTCTTGACGGGCGACCGCCGGGAACTGTTTCTGTCCTACGAAGATTCTCCGTAGTTTCGGAACATGCCCATCAGCCAGATAGCCGACGTGGAAGAGCCAACGACGAGGTATTTCTACTGGTCCGATTTGGATGCGGACCTTGGCTTACAGATGATTGAGCGCCCCAAACGATTTCCTTTGAAAGTAGAAAGGACGGATATATGGCAGAACTCACTGACTCTATCGTCAACTGTTCTTGCCAACAATGGGAATCTCCAGAACCTGACCTAGTCTATCAAAGTTTTGAACAAGTACGCCATCAGTGCGTGGTTCTGAGAAATATTCTCGTTCCTGACTCTATTCTGGGTCGGCACCGCTCGTTCTACGAATCAGGCGGGGACGAAGCACGCCATCGCTCTGAGCCTGTCCTTGCCATTCAGAGGGGTATTCTTGGCTCTCTTACTCTCCCGCTTCACCGTCTGATGCTGGACGACCAGGCTATTCGTTCTGATGTTGTAAATCAGTATCGTAGCGACCTTGCTGAAAAATGGCTCTTTGGTAGAGACCGTCAGGAACGCTACAAACGTCATCGAATCTTTAGGAGTCGATGGATAGAGTTGTGTTTTGCGACATGGCTCCTCGATAACGGCTGGGAACTCGAAGGGCTTGAGGCCTATGGGGGGAGTTTTGATGTCGAGGCTTCCAAGTCAGAATCGCCCTGTGTAGCATTCGAGGTTAAATACTTAGCCGAGGCGGAGTTACTCTTTGAGATGGGAGTTGCGGCTGCTGTGTCACCAGATGGAGTGGCCGTGGGCCATCTATCTGCTTACTCTCCCACTGATTATTTACTTTTTCGGCTTTTTCAAGCTGCTAAGCAACTTGAACGATCTCCCAACCGAAAAATAGCAGTGGCAATAATTGAGGACTACGAAGCCTCCTTTCATATTCCTCTATCGGACTCTTGGATTGATTGGACTCACCCAGAGCTTTTTCTCAGAGACAACATCATAATCCCATTCATCGGAGATAAGAAACGAGAGACCCCTAATCTTGAGTCTGAAATTACACGAAGAATCCCAGACCTGGATGAAATTTGGGTTTTTAGTGTCGGGAACAATTTCGACATTCATCGGAAGCATGTAATCAAGCCGGGAGGATGATTTCCATTTGAAGGGGGCATATCGCTTTGATTAACTTTTTCTACAAACCCTTTGTAAAGACAAAATTGACCGGACTGAATAATGTCAATCGTTCTTACCGCGCTCTAACAGGCCCATAACAGCCGTCTTGCCAGCACCCCCCCGTGCCGGTGACCTTGCGCGTCTTCTTGGTTAGCCACGTATATTATTACCCAAATTAGGACAGTACCGCATTCCGGCTTATGCCGGAACAACGAGAAGGCCGGTGCGGCCTTTCCAGGCTGGGAGAGTCAGGCTAGGCTGCGGTATATATGCAGCGTTTGTGGCCCGTTCTGCTCGCCGGCGCGAGTGGTGTTGTGCTTGCCCTGGCCTTCCCGAAAGTCGATTGGAATATTCTGGCCTGGGTTGCTTTTATCCCGCTGCTCTGGATGACGCAGGGGCAGACGCTCCGCCGTGCTTTCAGCCTTGGCTGGATTGCCGGTATGGGGTTTTATCTCTGTACGCTGTACTGGATCGTCGACACGATAGGCCTGTACAGCAATATCCCGCATATTATTGCCGTTGGTCCGCTGCTCCTCATGTGTGCCATTCTGTCGGCATACACCGGCGTCTTTGCTGTCGGCCTGTGTGTCCATCACAAGAGCAGGCCGCGCGGCAGCGGTTGGTCGCTCCTCGTGTTTGGACCCATGCTCTGGGTCGCCCTGGAATGGGTCCGCTCGTTCTTTTTTATTGGGTTTCCCTGGGTCAGCCTGGGCTATTCCCAATACAACTTCCTCAACCTGATTCAGTTTGTTGAATATACTGGTGTCTACGGACTGTCGGCGCTGGTGATCTTTGGCAATATCGCCTTCTTTATTGCTTTCTCCCGGCAGAGACGTGGGCGCTTGGTGCTGGTTCTGCTCTTGATTATTGCGGGACTTTGGGGCTGGGGAAACTGGCGTCGCAATCAGTTGGCGGCTCTACCCCCAGTCCATACACTGCACGTTGGGGTCGCCCAGGGGAATATCGCCCAGGATCAAAAATGGGACCCTGATTATCAAGAGGCCACCCTGGCGCGCTATGAGCAGCTCACGCGCCAGATAACGGAACAAGCAGTTGACCTCGTTATTTGGCCAGAGGCGGCAGTACCATTTTTCTTTCAGTCTGATGTGACCTATCGTGGCCGGCTGCTGGACTTGGCCCAAGACACCAACACGCCCATCCTGTTTGGTAGTCCGGCCTTCCGAGTCGATGATATGGAACTCACGCTATTCAACCGGGCCTATCTCCTGTCTCCGGACACGACGATTCTGGGGCATTATGACAAGATGATCCTTACCCCCTTTGGCGAATATATCCCCTTCCAAGACAGTGTGCTCTTCTTTCTGGATAAATTGGTGGAAGGGATAGGCGACTTTGCGCCAGGGACGACGCCGACCGTTTTTTCTCTTCCCCTAAGGCGTCAATCTGCCCTCCACCCCGATGATAAAGCTGGGGGCGTTGAGGCTTTTAAGACTTTTGGCGTGCTCGTCTGCTATGAGGGCGTGTTCCCTGACCTCGCGCGCCGCTTCGTTCATAATGGCGCGCAACTGCTGATCAATGTCACCAATGATGCCTGGTTCGGAGAGACTTCGGCTCCCTATCAACATCTGGCCATGGAGGCCATGCGGGCCGTCGAGAATCGAGTGCCCATGGTGCGGTCCGCGAATACCGGGATTTCAGCCATCGTGCAGATTGATGGCCAGATTCAGACTCAAACCGCACTCCTGGAGACCACCTTTATTGCCGACCAGCTTGCCTGGCCCCACGTGACCTCTTTCTACACCCAGCACGGTGACTGGTTTGTGACGTTGTGCGTCGTCGGGACGCTCGTTATGTTAAGCTATACAGGGATAACTGTATTATTCGTCAAGCGAGCCGGAGGAGGCGGAGATGCTGGCAGAAATCAGAGAAAAATTAAATGAGTTGAGCGCGCGCATTGAGAGTCTTGGGAGGCATCTTTGACATCCCGGATAAGGAAGCCCGGGCCGCAGCACTGGAAGAACAAACGCTGGCCGACGGATTCTGGCAAGATCAGGAAAAGGCACAGGCCATCCTCAAGGAGCGAGCAAGCTTACTCGACGCGGTAACGGAGTGGAAAAAGCAGACGCAGGCTGTGTCCGACGCGCTGATTTTTCTGGAACTAGCCGAAGCTGGAGATGCCGAGGCGGTTGAAGAAGTCGAGCGGACGGTGCCTGAGCTTGAGGCGACCGTGAGTCGGGCAGAGTTGCAGCGCATGCTGGGTGGAGAACACGATGCGCAGAGTGCAATCGTCAGTCTCCATCCCGGTGCGGGTGGTCTTGAGGCCCAGGACTGGGCCGATATGCTCCTCCGACTGTATCTGCGCTGGGCGGAACGCCGCAGCTATACCGTAGAGATAGCCGAACACCTGCCTGGTGAGGGCGGTGGGGTAAAAAGTGCAACCTTTACCGTTGAGGGGGCCTACGCCTACGGCTATTTGCGGGCAGAGGCGGGCATTCATCGGCTCGTTCGGATTTCGCCGTTTGATGCGAATGCCCGGCGGCATACCTCCTTTGCCTCTGTCTTTGTTTATCCGGATATTGACGAGGCTGTTGAAGTCGATATCCGTCCTGAGGATTTGCGCGTTGATACCTACCGGGCTAGTGGAGCCGGGGGACAGCACGTCAACAAAACAGACTCAGCGATTCGTCTGACCCACCTCCCAAGTGGGATCGTGGTGGCGTGTCAGAATGAACGTTCCCAACATCGAAATCGAACCATGGCGATGAAAATTCTCCGTGCCCGTTTATACGAGCTGGAGATGGAGAAACACAAGGAGAAGATGGAGGGCCTGCATAAAAGTAAAAAGGACATTGCCTGGGGAAGTCAGATTCGCTCGTATGTCCTCCATCCCTACCGGATGGTCAAAGACCATCGCACCGGTGTGGAGGTGGGGAATACTGACGCGGTTCTGGATGGCGATATCGATCAGTTTATTGAAGCCTATCTGCTCCAACAGGCAGCAGCCGAGTAACGGTCTCGACCGTTCTCGGTTCGTGAACCGGGTCGCGAGACCAGCACAATCTCTTGGCAATCATCCGGGAAGCAGGTACACTCCTGCGACCTGTCTTTAAGGGGTAAGCACCTCTAGGGGGAGACCATGAACGCGTTGACGATTGAACGAATTCCGGAACTGAACGATCCTGTCCTGATTGTCGCCTTTGCCGGCTGGAACGATGCCGGTAATGCGGCGACGCATGCCACGCAATTCCTCATCAAACGACTCCAGGCACAGCGTTTCGCGAAGATCGATCCTGAAGAATTTTATAATTTCAGCGAAGTCCGGCCCCACGTACGTCTGCGAGACGGGCTCTACCGCGAGATTCGTTGGCCGGCCAATGAATTCTTTGCGAGCAACGCAGAGCAACTCAAGCGCAGTATGGTCCTTGGTCTGGGCATCGAGCCGCATCTCCGCTGGAAGGCGTATTCAGCAGCCTGTCTGGATGTTGCCAAGCAGTGTGGGGTGCGCCTGGTGATTACCCTGGGTGCGCTCTTGGCCGATGTAGCCTACTCCAAACCGGTGCGCGTGGTCGGCTTTAGCAGTGACCCCGATATTGCGACACAACTCCACCTCACCCCGTCCCGTTACGAGGGGCCAACGGGTATCGTGGGGGTGCTGAACGATGCCTGTCGGCAGGCTGGATTGACGTCCATCAGTTTCTGGGCCAATGTGCCGCACTATATTTCCGCGTCTCCAAACCCAAAGGCGGCCCTGGCCCTCGTTAGCCGTCTCGAGTCCTTTCTCCACTTCGCCCTGGATACCACCGAGTTGGTGACGGGCGCGGCGGAGTTTGACGCGCAGGTTGCCAAGGCGATTACCGAGAATCCCAACCTGGCCGCCTATGTCAAACGCCTGGAAGAGCAGGAGCAGGAAGAGGGGCTGGAAACGGAGACCGCTGCGCAGGACAAAGCCGGCAACGGACACGGCAACGGCAACGGGCATGCCAACGGCAAGGATATGGCTGAGGAACTCCAGCGTTTCTTGCAGCAGCGTAAGGATCGTAAAGATGACGAGTAAGGCCCGGTCCGGACCAGATAAGTCCGTGTATCTGGTGAATTTGGGCTGTCCTAAAAATCTCGTGGATGGCGAGGTCATGCTCGGACTGCTGGCGGATGCGGGCTACACGCTGAGCCTCGACCCGGAACAGGCCGGGGTCCTGATGGTCAATACGTGCAGCTTTATTGACGAGGCCAAGGAGGAGTCGATTGAGACGATCTTGGACCTGGCGACCTATAAGGCGACCAAGACCGAGAAACGGCTCATCGTGACTGGTTGTTTAGCCCAACGCTACGGCCAAGAGCTGCGCGAACTCCTCCCCGAAGTTGACGTTTTTGTGGGAACGGGAGAGTTTCTGCGGATCACCGAGATCTTGGAACAAAAGCGGCGCGCACTTGAAAAGAGGGAACGTATCCTCCAATCATCCAAAAAAGCTGGACACGTTCCCTCTTTTGGTCCTACCCTGTATCTGGGAGCTTCCCACGTCCTGCCGGATCATACCGTGCCGCGTATCCCGACCACCCATTTTTACTCCGCCTATCTCAAGGTTGCCGAAGGCTGCAACCATAAATGCGCCTTTTGTATCATTCCGAAAATTCGCGGCTTACAGGAAAGTCGGCCGATTGCTTCTCTCGTGTCCGAAGCCACCGGGCTGGTGGCGCACGGGGTGCGGGAAATCAATCTCATTGCGCAGGACCTGACCGCCTATGGGCGAGAGCGCCGCGATGGGACGACTCTGCTGGCCCTGCTCAAATCCCTCGTACGGGTTGAGGGCCTGGACTGGATTCGGCTTTTGTACTGCTATCCGAATTATCTTGACGACGCCCTGTTAGGTTTCATTGCCGCAGAAGAAAAGGTGTGCCCGTATATTGATATGCCCCTCCAGCATATCAGCGACCGGATGTTGAGGCGGATGAAGCGGGAGAAAAGTGGGGACGGCATTCGCCGTGTGCTGGACCGGATTCGGGCCGCTATTCCCGGTGCGGTCGTACGCTCGTCTTTTATTGTGGGCTTCCCCGGTGAGCGGGAGAACGATTTTCAACAACTGTGCGATTTCGTAACCGAGGCGGCGCTCGATCACGTGGGGGTGTTTCGCTATTCCCAAGAGGAAGGGACGGCCGCCGGTACAATGGTCGACCAGATCAGCGAAGAGATCAAGGAAGACCGCTGGCACAAATTGATGGCCTGCCAGGTCGAGGTCGTGCGTAAAAAAAATAGGGTGCTGGTGGGTGAGGAACGATCGGTACTCGTCTGTGGTCAGGACGACCACGGCCGCTGGTGGGGGCGAACGCAAGGCCAGGCTCCGGATATCGATGGCATCGTCTTCCTGGAACAGTGCCTCACTGATAGCGGCGATATGGTCCGTGCCCGGATTACCGGAGCGTCCGGTTATGACCTGCAGGCACGCTGTCTTCCCGAACAGCCGTTTCAACCGCTCACAGCTCTTGACTTGGAAGTCACTTCTCCCTAAGGTGTCTCTCCTTTTTATCTCGACCGTGGTGAAAAATAGTAAACGTATCCTCCAACATCTAAAAAGGCTGGATACGTCTATTCTTTGGAGAAGGCGTCATGAGAAAAACGTTCCTCAAAAAAATGCGGACGACGCTCGCCGGCCAAAAGCAGCAAATCCTGATGCAGCTTGACGAAGAGATCCGAGAGGGAAAAGAGAGTGAGTTGGACGCAGGAATGGATACCTACGATCTCGCCAGCGAGGAGCGCGAACGGGAAATCCATCTGATCCTGAGTGACCGTGATCGAGATAAACTGCAAGCCATAGAAAACGCGCTGGAGCGGATCGAAGAGGGCGAATACGGCATTTGTGAAGACTGCGAAGAAGAGATCGCCCCAGCACGCCTCGAAGCGTTGCCGTTCACCAGACTGTGTGTTGCGTGCCAAGAGGAACGCGAAAAGGAGGCGCGCTTTCAGCGCCGTATTGATGATGGGGGTGGATTCGGTCGGTCCAACTTGGTTGATCTGGACGACGGGTAAAATCAGCTTCGTTTTTTTCCTCGGTCCATTCCGGTTGCCTACGCAAGGCGCTCCCGCTGTCGGCCCGCAGTGATGAGATGCAACCCGACGACCGACACATTCTGCTCACTACGCTTTTTCGGACGGCTATTGAGGCGGTCCACCCGCGCCATCTGATCCCACGGACTATTACGATTGAAAAGGAACGGCTGATCGTTCGGCCCATGTTGACGCTCGCTCTGACGGGTCGTCTCTTCCTGATTGGGGCAGGGAAGGGGGCAGGCAGCATGGCACAGGCGCTAATGCCCGTGCTCGGCCAGAGGAGCATTGGCGGCTGTGTCATCATTCCGAGCGAGCAGGCGGTGTCCGACCTGTCTCTGCCTGGAGTGCGGGTAGTGCAAGGGGAGCATCCCTTGCCCGGACCGGGCAGTGAGTACGCGGCCCAAGCGCTCATAGAGAGCCTCTCCCAGGTCCAACCCCACGATCTCGTCGTATTGTGTCTGACTGGTGGGGCCTCCAGTCTGCTCGTGCGTCCCGCAGTTGGGCTGACGCTTTCGGACAAGACCATCACCAATGCCGTCTTGTTGGAATGCGGAGCGGACATCCTGGCGCTGAACACCGTGCGCAAACACATATCCGGGGTAAAAGGCGGCTGGCTCGCGCACCATGCTCAGCCGGCGACTGTGGTCAGTCTGATTCTGTCGGACGTGATCGGTGATGATATGAGTGTGATCGGCTCGGGGCCGACCGTAGCTGATCCAACGACATTTCTGGATGCCTGGCGGGTGGTGGAGCAGTACGGCATCGCCCCGCGGCTCCCCCAGTCTGTGCGCGTGCATCTGCAGCAAGGAGTCCGTGGGGCCAGACCTGAAACGCCAAAACCTGGAGACCCGCTATTCTCTCGCGTCCATAATATACTGATCGGGTCGAATCACCTGGCCTTGCAGGCGGCCCGCGAGGCTGCCGCACACCGTGGGCTGCGCTCTCACCTGATTTCCCAGCCCCTCGCTGGTGACACCCTCGTGGCTGGGCGCGCCTTTGCCCAAGCTCTGAGAGCCGTTCGTCAACATTGCTCTGGCCCAACGTGTATTCTGGCTGGTGGCGAGACAACGGTACAGGTCAAAGGTACGGGGAAAGGGGGACGCAATCAGGAGTTTGCCCTGGCTGTCGCCCAAGAACTCACCGGGGAAGCTGGGTGGAGCCTGCTGAGTGCGGGAACGGACGGTATAGATGGTCCGACCGATGCCGCCGGAGCCTTTGTAAACGGCCAGACGCTGGACCGAGCGCGTCGAAAAAATCTCGATCCCGCCCAATTCCTTCGCAATAATGATACCTATACCTTCTTTGCTGCTCTCGGTGACTTGTTCAGCCCAGGCTCAACAGGAACAAACGTGATGGATATTAAAATTGCGCTTGTGGATCCTCCCGGCGCTGAAGAGCGCTCCGGTAAAAAAGAATAGGACAGAGAGTAGGACATGCCTCGTCGCCTGTTGTTACGCGGAGTGACGGCTTTTAACGCGGGCCGTTTCCTTGAAGCGCATGAGATCTGGGAAGCGATCTGGAATGAGACGGTTGGTGAAGAGAAACGTTTTGTCCAGGGGCTTGTGCAGTTGGCCGCCGGTTACCTCAAGCTCTCCAGCGCCCAGTATCCCGGCGCTCTCAAGCTTCTCACGCGCGCTTGCCGGACCCTACGGACCTATCCACCCGTATATGCTGGCCTCCAGATCAGCCTGCTGTCTGATGCCAGCCTCACCGTTATCCGCCAACTGGAAACGGGGAGGACGGATACAGACATTCAGCCCCCGCACATCCAAACCGTGCCATAGGAACCCCCGCTTTTCCTATTCTGAATGGACATTCAGTCAGTTTTTCTTGACAAAACCCAAGTGTCAATAGTATGACTGTATATCCGGACAGTACGAGGATGGAGTGGAAAAGATTGAGGTCCATGTCCGAAGAAGTCTGCATGGCTGTCTACACTGTCCTTGACCGCAAAGCCGTTAATCGTCTCGTCAAAGACTATGGACTAGGGCGTTTGTCAACCGTCCAGGGCATCTCTGCCGGATCGGTGAACACCCATTATTGCCTTGAGTCTGCGAAGGGAAAATTCATTCTGCGGATCGATGAGGTCAAAGACACCAGCGACGCGCAGCGCGAAATCGACTTTCTGCTTTTCTTGCGTAAACATGGCTTTCCGTGCCCACGGCCAATGGCCGATAAAAACGGTTTTTATCTCCAGAATTACGAAAAGAAAGCGGTCTCCATCTATCGTCATCTGTCCGGCAAAGACTTCCCGGCCGCAACGCTCACCAATGCCCATATAGAAAAGATTGGACAGACCCTGGCTCGGCTCCATCTCACTGGCCAGGAATATGATGCCCCGATCAGAAACCGGTTTGCTTTTGACCGTGTACGCAGCATCTATCAAAACCTGCGTGGCCGCATTGCGGTCCATCTGAAGCATATCGGCCACGTCCTGGATGATGAAATCGCCCACCAGGAGGAATATCGGGAAGAAAAGCTGCCAAAAGGCATGATCCACGGCGACCTCTTTCCTGATAACATCCTGTTTCGTGGTGGGAGAGTCGTTGGTGTGCTCGACTTTGAAGCGGCCTGTTTTGGGAAATTCATTGCCGACTTGGCAACTGCCGTAAACGCCATGTGCTATCACGAGGAGCGCTACCATATTGGTCGATTCAACGCTCTCCTTGACGGTTATCAGTCTGAGCGTACGCTGTCGCTGGCCGAGTGGGACGCCTTTCCGAATGAGCTCCGTTTTTCCGCCTTCCGCTTTACCCTGACCCGTCTGCGTGATTTCTTCTTTCGCCACATGGATGAAAAACGACGGGTGAATAAGGATTATCGGGAATTCTTTCACCGTCTCAGAATCCTCCGCCGGGAGCGGAGCGGTGGAATGGACCAAATGCTCCTCACGATGGCAACGGGCTATGATTACCGCAAATATCAAAAGATCCATGCTGAGGAAAAAGGCGTGAACGCCTAAATCCGATACCCCCTGCGCCCTGACAACATTGCGAAGGCATCCAGACCACTGTGTTTTCGAAGATACTCATTGCAAACCGAGGTGAGATCGCCACTCGTATCGCTCGGACCTGTCGCGAAATGGGTATCGCAACAGTGGCCGTGTACTCAGAGGCTGACCGTTCTTCACCCCATCTGTATGTGGCGGACGAGGCCGTGTGTGTGGGGCCGGCTCAAGCAAGCGAGAGCTATCTCAACGTGGAGTCCATTCTGGCCGCGGCCCGCCAGACCAGGACGGATGCGATCCATCCTGGATATGGATTTTTATCGGAGAATGCGACCTTTGCTCGGGCCGTGGCGGATGCCGGCCTGACCTTTATCGGCCCTGCTCCGGATGCCCTGTCTGCGGTTGGCAACAAGATTGTTGCGCGCCGGACAGTGGCTCAGCTCGGCGTTCCGGTGATTCCCGCACTTGAAGACCCGGCAGCCGACCCCGAGACCGTGCGTGAGCAAGTCGTAGCACTCGGCTACCCCCTTTTGATTAAAGCGGCTGCGGGTGGTGGCGGGAAAGGAATGCGTATCGTCCGCGAGGAAGCCGAGTTGGTTGAGGCCTTGTCTGCGGCGCAGCGCGAAGCCGAAGCGGCCTTTGCCGAAGGCACGGTCTATGTCGAGCGTTTTCTCGAACGCCCACACCATGTGGAAGTCCAGATTCTTGGTGACACTGCCGGGAATATCGTCCATCTTGGCGAACGGGAATGCTCCATTCAGCGCCGCTATCAGAAAATAGTCGAAGAGACTCCCTCGCCAGCCGTGTCCGAGTCCCTGCGGCAGGATATGACCAAGGCCGCGCTTACCGTAGCCAGAGCCGCCGGCTATGATAATGCCGGAACCGTCGAATTCATCCTCGACAACGACGGAAAATTCTATTTTCTTGAAGTCAACGCTCGCCTCCAGGTTGAGCATCCGATTACCGAGTGGATTACCGGTCTGGATCTGGTACGAGAACAAATCCGGATTGCCGCCGGGGAAGCGCTGGGCTTCCAGCAAGATGACATCCGCCGGAACGGCCACGCCCTTGAGTGCCGTCTGTACGCGGAAGATGCCGCCCACGGATTCCTGCCGTCGCCCGGACATGTCCTGGCCTGGCATGCGCCCCAGGGGCCGGGGGTACGAGTTGATTCCGGAGTCGAGTCGCAGACCGAGGTCCCGATATACTACGATCCCATGATTGCCAAAGTTTCGACTTGGGGAGCGGACCGCGAACAAGCCCGCAGACGCATGGCTGGGGCGCTTCGTCAAACGGCGGTTCTGGGCCTCACGACCAACCTGCCTTTTTTAATTGAGCTCATGGACCATTCTGCCTTTGCCGCTGGCGATACCCACACCGGCTTTCTGTCCGAGCATTTTCCGAACTGGAAACCTGGCGAGCAGCCACATACGCTTGCGGCTGCTTTGGCCGCCAGTCTGCACCGTGGTCCATATCGGAACGGTGATGGATCGACCTCCTTACCCTCGCAGGACTCCTCGACTCCATGGCGACAGCTTGGCGGCTGGCGCCTCGGCTCCTAATACCCGAATGACTCTGAAATGAAGACCTTACTCTATGTCGCGGGTGAAGAACTGGCGCTGGAATATAACCAACACGGTGAGAGCAACGATCTGTACGAGCTTGTCTGGAACGGACAGGCTCAGCAACCGGCACATGTGGTCGCTATCCGGGATGGTACGATCACCTTCCTCGTTGATGGCCATCCTCTTCATGCCCATGTGGTCCGGGATGGTGACCGCAGCCTGATATCCATCGAGGGGCGGACTTACGAATTCAATCACACTCCCCCTAAAGACACTCGAGCCCGCCAGCGGGGGACGAGGGGGAGCTTTGAACCTGAGATCCGCTCCCCCATGCCAGGGAAAATTCTCGCCGTCAAAGTCGTCGAAGGCGAGGTCGTCGAAGACGGCCAAACCCTCGTGCTTCTCGAAGCGATGAAAATGGAAAATGCGCTGACTGCCGAGGGGAATGCCCGCGTGGCCACCATCCATGTGGCCGACGGGGATCTCGTCGAACTTGGTCAGGTTCTGGTCGAGCTTGAGCCCATCGAAGCAGAGTAGACAGCCCGGTGGAGGTGCTCTCAACCGAGTTGGGAACCTACCTGAAGCCCAATATGCCCGGCGAGCTCGTCAGCGGCGATTTTGCCCTGCTCACCGCGGAGCTTTTTGGCGACGACGGTACCACCGTTCAGCGCAATGCTGACCGTCCCATCCCCAAGAGCGAGCACTTGTCCCGGTGTTGCCGATCCGCCAGACGGCTCCAGGCGACAGTCATACAGGCGAATTTTCTGTCCGCGCCATAGTGTCGATGCGCCGGGCTGTGGGTCGCACCCGCGGATATGATCAAAGACGGCTTGGGCTGGCTGAGACCAGTCAATGCCAGAATGTTCATCCCGACACAACGGATCGTAATTGGCCTGGGATTCGTCTTGGACAATGCGCGGCGGACTACCGGCTTGAATCAGATCAATCGCCTCACCAGCGGCCTCAATGCCGAGCGGGAAGAGTTTGTTGAAGTACAGGGTTCCGGTCGTATCTTCCGGGCCAATTTCGACTTCTTTTTGAACCAGTATCGGACCGGTATCAATACCCTCGTCTACCCAGAACCAGGAGATGCCGGTCTTTTTCTCACCATTGATCAGGGTCCAATTAATCGCACTCCCACCACGATACTTGGGTAAGAGCGACGGGTGAAAACAGATGCTGCCGAGTTTGGGTGCGTTGAACACTGGAGGCGGAACGATTTGGGTCACGAAGGCCAACACGGCGAGATCAGCGTCGAGCTCTTGAAATTTTTCCAGGACCTCAGGACTCTTCATGGAGCGGTGTTGATAAACGGGAATACCGAACTCCCCTGCCCGTTTTTTGACCGGATCAAACTTTCCTTCGACTCTGTCCGGTGGGCAGAACACCGCCAGGATATCCTGGCCCTTGTCCCGGAGCTTATCGAGCGAGCTTGAAGCAAACGCGGCTTGACCGATGAGAATGATACGCATGTGGGTTCTCCTTTCCGTACGTACGACAGTCTGCTGGCAAAGAGTAAACGTGTCCAGCTTTTTTGTCTGATTGGAGGATACGTTTACTCTTTGGGGTGTTTTCAGCGGGGCAGAAATACGTCCTTCAGCACGTGGCTCAGCTTTTGGCCCATTGCAGCAATACTCGTCCTGTCCAGCAATAAGCTATTATTGATTTCGATTTCGAGATAGACGAGATTATGACGCTCGCCATGACTCCGGACGCTAAAGATAAGCCCATCATAACCGGAGTAGGGCTCGTTATAACGCACCCGGTAGCCGGTATGGCTCAATCGTTGCCCGAACTCCTGGGCAAGGTCTTCGTAGCGGTCGAATAGGATGCCTAAATCAAACGGCCTTTTCTTCTCACCGAGGACCGGGGTAAAGCTGTGAACGCTGAGCAGAAAGACAGGTGAAAACATTTTTTGCGGCAGCACATGGTCAATAGCTGCATGATAGGGCTGGTAGAATCGCATGATACGTTGCTGTTGCTCAGCCTCGGTCAGATGCATATTAGCCGGAACGCGCGTGCCGTCGCTCTCAGGAATAATGAGGCCATCGTCTGACAGGTCACGGTTACAGTCAATTAAGAGGCGTGAGTATTGAGATAAAATGGCTGTGGAATCAGTATGTTGGATGATCTCTTGGACAACCGCCCCGGCACCAATATCCCAGCCGATATGACGCCGTAACTCGTCAGGAGGAATACCGAGCGTCCCGTATTCAGGCGGGAGCGCGCATGACGCGTGTTCACAGGTGAGCACCACTGGAAAGGTGCCGTTCGGGTTGAGAATCGTGAAGGAAGACGCTGCGCTCACGTCGAAAATTCCTGCAAAACAATTTTATAACTCTGTTGACAATTGAAATGGGTTTAAATTAGAACAGTTTTTCCGTTAGAAGACTGTTCTTGTTTCTGGCTAAGGAGATACCGTGGTGCGACGAGAAAAAAGCAATTATATTATCCAAGCGGTCGCCCATGCTCTCGACGTTCTTGAGCAATTCCATACTGATGCGGAACTCGGTGTGACTGAACTGAGTAAACGACTCACCCTTCACAAAAATAACGTCTTCCGAATCCTAGCAACATTGGAATCACGCGGCTATATCGAACAAAACCGTTCGACTGAGAACTATCGTCTGGGCACGAAGTGTCTGCAACTCGGGCAGACCTATATCCAACACATGGGGCTGTTGCAACAAGCCAAGCCGGTCCTGAACGAGGTTGTCCAAGCCTGTCGTGAGACAGCCTATGTGACCGTGATGCGGCAAGGAAAAGTTGTGCCGGTTGACATGGTTGAACCCGACCAGGCCGTTCGTATCGTCTCGCATATTGGGGAGAGTCTGCCGCTGCACTGCACGGCTGCGGGGAAAGTCCATTTAGCCTTTGAGACCAGAGAAGAGGTCCAACGTTCCCTGCTCGATTCGCTCCAGACGCATACCGAGCAAACCATTACCGACCGGACGCTGTTAGAAGCCCAACTCAAAGAGGTGTCCCAGAAAGGTTATGCGCTTGAAAACGGAGAGCACCTGACCGATGTACGGACGGTGGCCGTGCCGATCCGAGATTACACCCGTACGGTCGCCGGGAGCTTGGCGGTCAGCGGCCCTGCCTATCGGATTGGGCTCGAACGGCTTGAGCAAGAGTTAGCCCCTCTGACCATCCAGGCAGGGAAAGAGCTCTCCAGCCGTCTTGGTCATCCGCTTTCTTGAGCTGGACGGGTCGGAGGGCGCATGGCTCCTCCTGATGGTCTGCTCGTGCACGCTTGACAGCCAGGGTGCGAAGCGTTGAACTAGGGGCCGCGCCTGAAGCGAGCCATATTTGCATAATTCATGACAGGAGGAAAACACTGGTGAAAGTACTTGTGACGGTCAAACGGGTCCCCGACCCGGAGACGACGATCCGTGTGAAATCTGATGGATCTGGTATTGAGACGGATAATATTAAATATGTCATCAACCCGTTTGATGAGATCGCTCTTGAGGAAGCCCTCCGTATCAAGGAAAAACTGGGCTCCGGCGAGGTGGTGTTAGTCAGTATTGGCGACAGCGTGGTGACCGAGCAACTCAGGACCGGGTTGGCGATGGGTGCTGATCGGGCCATCTTGGTTGGCTGTGACCAAGATTTGGACTCCTTGGCCGTCGCCCGGATCCTGGCCAAAATTGTTGAAGAAGAAAGTCCTCAACTCGTCCTGATGGGCAAGCAGGCGATCGACGACGATGCCAATCAGGCCGGCCAGATGCTGGCGGCGCTGTTGGGCTGGCCTCAAGCGACCTTTGCCTCTGAAGTCGTGCTGTCCGATGACCAGCAAGCCGTCAAGGTCACGCGCGAAGTGGATGGTGGGCTGGAAACAATCGGCTTTGCCCTGCCCGGTATTATTACCTCTGATTTACGGCTCAACGAACCCCGCTACGCCTCCCTGCCCGGTATCATGAAGGCGCGTAAAAAAGAGATCAAAGAAGTCGCCGCGGCAGATCTCGGCGCTGATATTACCCCCCGCCTGACGATCGATAGCCTTGAACCACCAACCCAGAAAGAGGCGGGCAAAAAAGTCGAGACCGTGGAAGAGTTGATTGGTCTGCTGCACGACGAGGCGAAAGTGATCTAACGCCGCTGCGCTATGCGATGACATCTGGAGACGAGAATAATGGGAAATATACTTGTTTTTGCAGAAACTCAAAAAGGGCGAGTCCCCAAGAGTTCGCTGATTGCCATTCAAGCCGGTAAGGACGCGGCGAGTAAACTCGGCGGCGACGTGCTCGTGGCCGTCTTGGGCTCGGACACCGCTGCCGCCGTCCAGGAAGCGGCAGGATATGGGGCGGCAAAGGTCTTGGCCGTCGATGATGCAGCGCTCGAAAACTATCTCGCGGACGCTTATGCTGCCACGCTCGAACAGCTCGTGCAGGCAAACGATGTCACGTTGGTGGTGGCGACGGCCACGGCGGTGGGCAAAGACCTGTTGCCGCGGGTGGCGGCCCGACTGGGAGTGGGCATGGCCAGCGATGTGGTCAGCTTCAATGGCGATGGCACATTGCAACGACCCATGTATGCCGGCAACACCATGGCAACCGTGACGCTTGCGGACACGATCAAGGTCGTGTCTGCCCGCAGTACTGCATTTGACGCCGCTCAGCCAGGAGAACAGTCTGCGGTGGAACAGGCCAGCGTCAGCCTCGACGCAGACGCGACCAAAATGCAGTTTGTTGAGTTTAATGAAACCAAGTCCGACCGACCCAACCTGACAGAGGCCAGCATTGTGGTGTCTGGCGGGCGCGGGTTGAAGTCGGGCGATAATTTCACAACCTATCTGGAGCCTTTGGTGAACGAGCTGAACGCGGCCATGGGAGCCAGTCGGGCGGCGGTTGATGCTGGCTTTGTCCCCAACGATCTGCAAGTTGGGCAAACTGGGAAAGTCGTGGCGCCGGAGTTGTATATTGCGGTGGGGATTTCCGGGGCGATTCAGCACTTAGCCGGCATGAAGGACTCGAAAGTCATTGTGGCGGTGAATAAAGATCCCGACGCACCGATTTTCAACGTGGCGGACTACGGCTTGGTCGCGGACCTGTTCAAGGCTGTGCCCGAGTTGACCGAGGCGGTAAAAAAAGCCAAGGAGTAGAAAATCGCGTTCGGCGAGCACCGTGTAACATAGGCTCACCATGTAGGCCGCGGAATTCTTCGCGGCCCTATCTAACATTACATTTTGGGTAGGTCCGTTCAGCGTCTCTCGTCGTATGTAAAGAATTATAGCGGCATCATATGATCGAATTATGGCCTTGCGCTAGGTCCTAACAGATCATATGGTTAATTTTAATGGAATCTCGCCAAAACGTATGGGATGGTCGCCCCTGTGAGCATCGACGACTCGATAAGGCACCAACTTATTGTCCTCGCAAGGCGAAGCAGTGCTCGCGTGACCGAGTTCAGCCGCGACCGTCCAACAGACTGGCGTCCTGGAAAGGTTCGTGATCCGGCTGGAACACTCTGGACCCATTTTACTCACGCCTCGGCATGGGAACTGATTGCCGACAAGTTGGAAGACGGGCACAATGTGGAAACTATTGAACTCCAAAAGCCTCCGGGAGCCAAAGGCTATGTCATGAAAATCGACCTTGAGCCAAACAAACCACCCCTGTACGTCAAGCTCCAATTGGGCTCTGGAAAGATCATCGGACGTAGTTTTCACTACTCAGAGCCGGAATAGAGAGATTTGCGAATGGAATCTCGCACCGCGACGACCCCGATGTCTATAGAGAACAGAGACTACACCTGCCCACAGTGCGGAGAAAAAGGTGGGGTTGCGACCTCACTATACCCCCATACGTTTCGCTACGGCTCTGGAGAATCAACTGTTGATTTGACCGTTGAGTTGCCGCTGCGTCGATGTAGTGCCTGTGAGTTTGAATTCTTAGATGATGAAGCCGAGCGCCTTGAGCACGAGGCGATTTGCGCGCATCTCGGTGTACTATCACCGAAAGAGATACGTGGGATTCGAGAGGCGTACGACCTGTCTCGCAACGAATTCGCGCAGGTCACCGGGCTTGGGGAGGCGACGCTGAATCGCTGGGAAAACGGTATCAAGATTCAGACGCTTGCGAATGACCGCTATCTCCGACTTCTAGCTTTACCTCTGAGCATGCAGAGGCTCAAAAGTTTCGGTTCATCCGTACAGACATCGTTATCTAGTGCGAATCTTAACGTTGGTAAATTCCGGGTGTTGAGTGAGTCCGACCTTGTTCGGCATCGACAAGAACAAACGTCTTTCGCTCTGCGTTTGGCTGCCTGACAAGATGTACGTCACCACCTTCTATTCTTTTAAAGGCGGCGTTGGGCGCACGATGGCGCTCGTGAACGCAGCCGTAGAACTTGCGAATACTGGGCGTCGGGTACTCGTGGTGGACTTTGACCTTGAAGCGCCCGGCCTTGATACCTTCGACATATTGCATTCAGAAAATAAGAGCCCGGGAATTGTTGACTTCGTTGGTGAGTACATAGCATCCGGCAAAGCGCCCGAAGTCACCCATTTTATCAGCAAATCATCCAGTATCGGTGACAAGGACGGCGGATTATGGATCATGCCGTCCGGCGCACATAATAAGAGCTACACCACGAATTTCAGTCAGATTGACTGGGGCATGCTCTACGAGCAGCACGACGGCTATCTTCTGTTCGAGGACCTCAAGGAGCAGTGGAAGCAGGCCATCAAGCCTGACTACGTACTGATTGATTCGCGTACGGGATACACCGACACCGGTGGCATCTGTACCCGGCAACTCCCCGATGCGGTAGCAATATTCTTTTTTCCAAACGAGCAGAACTTGCGAGGATTGACCAAGATCGTTCGTGGCATTCGCGCGGAAGTCGAAGGGCTGCGCAAAAAGGAGATTGAGCTCCATTTCGTCATGTCCAACGTGCCTGACCTGGACGATGAAGACCGGATTCTGGAGAGCAAGATTAAAGGGTTTCAGAATCAACTTGGCTTCAAGCGGGAGCCGCTGATTGTACATAGATACAATAGCTTGAAGCTGCTGAACCAAGTAGTGTTCACTAAGGAACGCCCGAGAAGCCGTCTCGCGCAGGAGTACCGTGACGTCGTTCAAGAGATTGTTATGCTCAATCCCGCAGACCGAGAAGGAGCATTGCATTACATGGACTCCATCAGAGAGGGAGCGTTGGATCATACGGACTTCATCAGGCATACACGAAGTCGAGGAATCGAGTCCGAGTTACCACAACAGACCGATTGGAAGCTCCGGCAAATTGAGGAGGCGCATGCGGACGATGGTGAAGTGCTGGCCAAACTCGGCAGGTTACGAGGGGGTCACGGGAAACCGGAGCAGGCGGAATCGTTGTTCGACCGAGCGATTGAAGCTGGTTACGACGCGCATGATTTGGAATGGGACCGCATCCTCAATCGTATGCGTCGGGCATGGAACAGCGATGAATTAAGAACCCGACTCAAAACGATCACAGAGACTTTTCAGAGTCGGGTTCAACGCCTTAACAGGCAGCCCGGTTCAAGAGCCCGACTCAAAACGCGCACGGAGACTTCGACTAAGCAGGAGAAGAA
This sequence comes from uncultured Binatia bacterium (SeqCode), assembly GCA_965243855.1. GTDB lineage: Bacteria > Desulfobacterota > Binatia > Bin18 > Bin18 > Bin18. The sequence continues at coordinate 4,135,306 of CBDEWE010000003.1, forward strand.
GGTCCGTGATAAATCCGATTAGCGTGAGCGGTTGCGTCCTACTAGCTGGATGGTGGAAATGAATCTGACGAGTCTTTTGGTCGCCAATCGAGGGGAAATCGCTATCCGTATCGCCCGCGCGGCGGCCGAACTCGGCATACGGACCGTTGCCGTTTTCTCTGAAGATGATGCGCCGTCGCTCCATACCCAAAAGATGGACGAAGCGCTGCCGCTCCAAGGCCGGGGTGCCGCGGCCTATCTCGATATCGAGCAGATCGTTGCGCTGGCCGCACAGGCGAGCTGCGACGCGATTCATCCCGGCTACGGGTTTCTGAGCGAAAACGCGACGTTCGCCCAGCGCTGTGCCGAGGCTGGGATAAATTTTGTTGGGCCCCAGGTCGAAACGCTGGCGCTGTTTGGCGACAAAGGACAGGCACGCGCGTTGGCTGAAAGATGCGATGTGCCGGTTCTGCCTGGGACGTCCGGTCCGACGAGTGTAGACGAGGCCAAAGAATTCTTGACATCTCTGGGTGCTGGCGGAGCCGTGATGATTAAAGCCCTGGCGGGTGGCGGCGGCCGTGGTATGCGGGCGGTACAGACGGTTGATGATCTTGAAGCGGCCTATACGCGGTGTCAGTCCGAAGCAACCGCGGCGTTTGGCAACGGCGATGTGTATGTTGAGCAACTCATTCCCCGTGCGCGGCATATTGAGGTCCAGGTCGTTGGTGACGGGTCCGGTGCGGTCAGCCATCTTGGCGAGCGTGAGTGCAGTGTCCAGCGCCGCAACCAGAAGCTGGTGGAAATCGCTCCATCGCCTGGGCTGTCGTCTGCGCTCAGAGAGCGCTTGAGTTCCGCTGCGATTCGACTCGCCCAGGAGGTGCAGTACGCCAGCCTGGGTACGTTCGAGTTTCTGGTTGATGCAGAACATGGCAGCGACAACGCGACATTTGCCTTTATTGAGGCCAACGCACGGCTGCAAGTCGAGCATACCGTCACCGAAGAAGTGACGGGCGTGGACCTTGTTAAGACACAGCTACGTTTGGTCGCTGGCAGCTCACTTGCCGACTTGGGACTCACTCAGGAATGCATTTCCGAGCCACGCGGCTTTGCCATGCAGGTTCGTATCAATATGGAAACCATAGCGTCAGACGGTACGCCGCGCCCGTCGGGTGGGACCTTAGCTGCGTTTGAAGTACCGTCGGGGCCCGGTCTGCGAACCGACACGTTCGGCTATGTCGGCTATACCACCAGTCCGAGCTTCGATTCCCTGCTGGCCAAATTGATCGGTTCTTCTCCCTCGTCGGATTTTTCTGACGTTGTGACCAGGACCTACCGGGCGCTGTGTGAATTCAAGATCGAAGGCGTGGCAACGAATATTCCATTCCTACAGAGCCTCTTACGGCACCCGGCCTTTGTGAAGAACCAGATCTATACCCGCTTTGTCGAAGACCACAGTGCGGAGCTGGTCCAGGTGGATCATCATCAGCGCTTCTTTTTCCATGCCGACCGGGCTCAGTCAGAAGCTCCAACGTTGGCTGGTGTGAAGGTGGATAGCGTTGACCCTTTGGCCGTGCTTGAGCACGGCAAGTCCGCGGGCTCGACAGCTGCTATTCCCACGGCTCCGGTTGGACAGACACCAGAGGTGAGCGGTCCTGATGGGACCGTCGCCGTCCCAGCTCCCCTCCAGGGCACTATTGTCAGTCTGGACGTCAGTGAAGGAGACGAGGTGCACGTCGGCCAGCAGCTCCTCATCATGGAATCCATGAAGATGGAACATGTGATCTCGGCGGAAACGAGCGGCATTATCCGCCAACTGACCGTCGGTCAGGGAGACGCGGTTTTTGAGGGCCATCCGCTTGCCTTTATCGAGGAGATCGAGGTGGAGGTGGCGGCAGTCGAACACGCGACCGATCTTGACCTCGACTATATCCGTCCAGACCTGGCTGAGATCGTTGAGCGGCATGAACTGGGTATGGACGCCGCTCGGCCCGAGGCGGTTGCGCGGCGGCGGAAGACCGGCCAACGCACGGCACGTGAGAATATCTATGATATCTGTGACTCCGATACCTATGTCGAGTACGGGCCCATGGTTATTGCAGCCCAACGGCAGCGGCGTTCGTTGGACGATTTAGTGCGCCGCACCCCGGCGGACGGCATGATCGCTGGGGTCGGCAGGGTCAATGGCGACCTGTTTGACGAAAAAGCTGCGCAGTGCATTGTCATTTCCTACGATTATACTGTGCTGGCCGGGACGCAGGGCTTTAAGAATCACTACAAAAAAGATCGTATGTTTGAGTTGGCCGAGCGTTGGAAGCTGCCGGTTGTCTTCTTTGCTGAAGGTGGCGGTGGTCGTCCGGGCGACACCGACTGGTCGAGTCCATCCGGGTTGGATGTCCCGGCCTTTTACCTGTGGGGCAAGCTCAGCGGCATGGTGCCCCTGGTCGGCATTACCTCAGGCCGGTGTTTTGCCGGCAATGCGGTGATTCTGGGTTGCTGCGATGTGATTATTGCGACCGCAGGATCGAATATCGGCATGGGTGGCCCGGCCATGATTGAGGGGGGTGGACTGGGTGTCTTCCGGCCGGAAGAGGTGGGGCCGATGGAAGAGCAGGTGCCGAACGGGGTGGTGGATATTCCAGTCAAAGACGAAGCCGAAGCGGTCCAGGTGGCGAAGCAGTATCTCTCCTATTTTCAAGGACCAATCGCCGAGTGGGAATGTGCAGACCAACGCCTGTTGCGTTATATCGTGCCGGAGAACCGCCTGCGCGTCTATGAAGTCCGTGATGTGATCGAGACCCTGGCCGATACCGGTTCTGTGCTGGAACTCCGTAAGCATTTTGGTATCGGCATGGTCACGTCCTTTGTGCGAATTGAGGGACGCTCGGTTGGTGTGATTGCCAACAACCCCAAACATCTGGGTGGAGCCATTGATTCTGACGCGGCAGACAAAGCGACGCGGTTTATGCAGTTGTGTGACGCGTTTGACATTCCCATTCTCATGCTGTGCGACACACCGGGCAATATGGTTGGTCCTGAGTACGAAAAGGCCGCTCTGGTACGTCACTGCTGTCGTATGTTTGTGACCGGCGCGAGCCTGACCGTGCCGTTCTTCACCATCGTGTTGCGAAAGTCGTACGGACTCGGCGCGCAGGGGATGGCCGGAGGGAGCTTTAAAGCCCCAGCTTTTGCGGTGTCCTGGCCAACGGGCGAGTTTGGTGGCATGGGGCTGGAGGGTGCGGTCAAGCTGGGCTACCGCAAAGAGTTGGAGGCTGAGACGGATCCGTATAAGCGCAAGGAACTCTACGAACAGCTCGTTGCCAAGATGTATGAAAGCGGCAAGGCGCTCAGCACCGCAACTTATTTTGAAATTGATGACGTGATTGACCCTGCCGAGTCCCGTCGCTGGATTTTGGCCGCCCTGCGTTCCTCGCCCCCGCCCGCTCCCCGGACGGAGAAAAAACGGCCGTGTATCGATACGTGGTAGGCCGACGAGGGCAGGCACCGCCTATCCGAGACTGTAGCCAGCGCGGGGGTTCACCGAATCCCGGTACGTGTCAAATGGATATCTTCCCTTCAATGAAGTCCTTGGCACACGAATAGTGCCAATTCGTTCGTCGCGCAGTATCGTATCTTTTGAGATCACAACCCGGTGCAACGGGCGCTTCCTTGGAGTTGTAAAACACAACACGTTTCTTCTGAATGTGTTTGGTCAGGCGGCAGAACAGAGGCAGGTAATCCTTACCGCCAAAGAACACTACCGGCTCAGCGGTGCCGGTTGGTAGCATGCAAAAATCGTTGTAGCGATCTTTTGCGACCCTACGTTTGTACTTGTCGGCACTACGACTGAACGTGATGTCGTAGTATGGTGTTAGAAAATCCGCTGAGATTAAGCCCCATCCTGCCGAGAGGATGTAGAGGCGGTCCGATCCATATTTATCGTGCAGAAGCGCATAAGTGTCGTTCTCATAAAGCTGCCACGCCGGTAGCAGACCGGGCTGGTTGTTCCCGGAGTGAGCATCATATCTGAGTAGTTCTTCTCGCCAAGAAATACCCGTATCAGCGATATCATCGGGCCGGGCATAGACATGGGCTGTGCTGTTGGGTGCGGAGTCAGGATTTGCAACAAACAATACCTTCTTTCCATCGCGCTGACGGAGGTGGCCGGTGTTGGGTTTCTTTGTGGCGGCGCACTGAATGATGACTATCATAAAGTCTTCTCCATCCGCTCAATCAAGTCCGCAAGCGTATCCAGGAAAGCAGGCTCATAGGCTTCATCAACGTGTCTCTGGTTCCACAAGCCGGACTTCTGCACCATCTCCCTGTTACAGAGGTGGCCGAGCCAACCTCGCGAGGGCGGGTCGAGCGGTTCCTTGCCAAAGTTGCTGAGCAAAGCAATGGCGTTGCGTTCGATATACCCCCGCAGAGAGCTACGCCCCGGTTCGTCGTCTATGGATAGCCAAAGAAATGGCATATCACCGATCATGGTGCTGACGACCTTTTCCAAAGGTCGCTCTCCCTCTCTGATTTCTCGGGGCGCAGAGTTGCCTTGTCCCCAGGACGGACAGCGATGGCCGTCTCTTTCAATCAAGGCAGTCCCAATAAGCAGTCTGAAGATCGAGCCACGATGATTACCACCACTGGAGCGCGCCTGCCCTTTGTGCTGAGAAAGGCGCGACCAGAGTTTGGTGCGGGCGCCCGCCTTCAGGGCATGGGTTCCAACCCGCACGACGCGCAGGCCGCCGTCCGTATCTCCGCGGTACTCGCCTGCCTCCCGGAAAAAATAGACGCCACGCCGTGGCCAATCCATATGCCCCGAACAATCCGAGAGTTTGCGCGCACCGCCGAGGGACCGCTCAAGGCCGGCAAGTAATCGGTAGAAATGCGTGAGATGCTGTTTGCGTTGGCCGGTATTGATATTATTACCCCGCTACCAGGATGTCGGATTTTTGGTGGTCTCGCGCTTTGTCGCAAAGGCCCTACCCAAGTCGTCAGGCAATGCGGCGGTGTAGCCTCAGCGACCCACAAAATTGCCGGGTCGCCGTTCAGCCACGGCTTTAATTCCCTCTTTGTGGTCTTCCGTTTGCTGGAGTCGGTGCTGCTCTCGAAACTCGTGGTCCGTCGCCGCTTTGACCGCCGCCGCAATGCCGTCTCGCATGGTTGCCCGCACGGACTGTACGGCCAGGGGTGCGCTCTCGGCGATTTCCCTGGCGAGTTCCAGTGCCGCCGAGCGGACGTTGTCCTTTGTGGTCAGGACCTCGCCCAGGCCCCAGCTATAGGCCTCCTCGCCGCCTATCCTCCTGCCGGTTTGAAAGATCAGGTTTGCGCGTGGCTCACCGATCAGACGGGGGAGGGTATAGGTCAGGCCGAAGCCCGGATGAAAGCCGAGTTTGACAAAGTTTGCCGCAAAGCGCGTTTCCGGACAGAGCACGCGAAAATCGGGTACCAGTGCGAGGCCAAAGCCGCCCCCAATGGCCGCGCCCTGGATCGCGCCAACAACCGGCTTCTTGCAGGAAAACAGCCGCACGGCTTGGGCGTAGAGCGGATTGCCGGTTTCGACATCGCGCAGATCACGCTCTGCCTGGCCGCTATGAAAGTTTGCCCCTGCACAAAAATGTTTACCATCTGCCGCAAGGACGATAGCCCGACAATCCGTTTCTTTATCCAACTCTTCAAAGGCATCAGCCAGGGACTGGATGAGGGCCGTATCAAAGAAATTGTTTGGCGGTCGTTGAATCTCAGCGGTTGCCACATAATCGGCCAAGCTTACTTCAACATCTCCGTAGCGTGTCTCCATCGGTGTGCTCCTTTTGCTGTATCAGCTTTCCTCTCCCTGCAGGGCTGTCGTTGCCCATCGGATATAACACTATCCTGACGCTCCCGGTAGCGTTCCTATATTTTGTTCTTCTCCAGACTCTCACGGCTGGGTGGGTGCATAGAATTCGACGCAGTCCTGGCGACGGACTATGCTGACGCAGTCCTTGTTGCTCGAAGCGAAAAGATACAAACAAACCACATCTGCACTGTGGATTAGCGCGGCTTGACGATATACTGTCACCCAGACACCGTCTCAAGTCTCCCCCTCAGAAAAGGACGCCCATGGCAGGACAACACATTCTCGGACCGACCTCGCACTATTTCTACTCGCAGCGTCTCAAGCTGCACTATGTTGACTGGGGCAACCCTGACAAACCCTTGCTCGTTCTGATTCATGGCGGGCGGGATCATTGTCGGAATTGGGACTGGGTCGCTCAGGCGTTGCGCGGAGATTATCATATCGTTGCCCCGGATTTACGTGGACATGGCGATTCGGAGTGGGCGCGCGGCAGTGAGTACTCGATGATTGACCATGTTGTTGATATTGCGCAGCTTTTGGCTCAGCTCGCCTCGTTTCCGGTCACGTTAATTGGGCATTCTCTCGGCGGTGGTATCGTGCTCCAGTATGCCGGTGTCTATCCTGAAAAAGTGGCTAAGGTTGTGTCCATTGAGGGCTGGGGACCTCCTCCACAGATGCTTAAAGAGCAGCCGAAAAGTGCGTTTGAGCGGATGCAACACTGGGTCGATGAAATGCGTGGGTTCGCCGGTCGCCTGCCGAAGCGCTACAAGACGCTGGAAGAGGCGGTCGAACGTATGTGCGAAGCCAATCCACACCTCAGTCCGGAGCAGGCCCACCATCTGACCCTGTATGGAACCCACCGCAACGAGGACGGAACCTATACCTGGAAGTTTGACAACTATGTTCGTGCCCGCTCACCGTATCGCTTCAATATGGCGGATGCCCAAGAAATCTGGGGACGTATTACCTGCCCGCTCCTCTTACTCCGAGGCAGCGAATCCTGGGCGGTTGATCTGGAGAAAGATCGTGAGCGCGCAAAAGCCTTCCGCAATCCCCGGCTGGTGACGATCCCCAAGGCCGGTCACTGGGTGCACCACGACCAGCTTGAGCACTTCTTGCAGGTGACCACGGAGTTTCTGTTTCAGTCCAAGTCGGCGGGATAGCTCTGCCCGGTGGAGCGGATTCAGGACGCCAAAGTAATCGGCGATACCACCTTTTCCTGGAGCCAGTTGGACAGGTCGGTCAGGCTGCGGGCATTGATTTCGTGACCCATATCATACTCCCGATAGGTTACGGGCGCTTTGACATCACGCAGGATTTCGACGGACTGGCGGGCTCGGCCCACATCGACCAACTCGTCCTTACTGCCGTGTTGGACCAGTACGGGAAGTTGCTCGGTTGCCGGCACATCCGGTAATGCAGTCAGCATATCTTTCGGCAACCACGAACTGAGAGCCGCGAGTCCGGCAAAGCGCTCGGGCTCACCCAGGGCCAGGCTATAACCCATGACCCCGCCCTGACTAAAACCCAGCACGCACAGTTTTTTGGAATCAACAGGGTAGCGCTGCAGTGCTTCGTCGAGGAAGGTGCGAACGGTCTCGCGCGCAGAGAGAACCGACTGGACATCGATCGGTCCGCCACTCGTCAGCGGAAACCAGCCGTGACCGACCATATTCGGACCGATGGGGACCTGAAGTGGACCCTGCGGACAGAGTACGAGAAACTGGCCTCGGCAGAGATGCGGGGATAAGCCCAGGAGGTCGAGGGCATTGGCCCCCCAGCCGTGCAAGGCAAGAATGGTTGGATGCGGGCCTGCGCCTTCGGGCTCAAAAACCGTGTGGATAAGATTCATCGTCCTCGATTCCTTTCAGACTCCGCCGCCTGGGTGTGTAGCTCTTACTGTTTCTCCATCTTGCCATGCCTCTTGTTGCTGTGCGAGGGGCAGAAAAAATGGAGGGGGCTTCTCCTATTTTTGGGAGACCTGTTTCAGCAGCAGTTCGATGATCTGGTCGGCACTAATGCCCTCTGCCTCAGCCTGAAAATTCAGCAGGCAGCGGTGCCGCAGGGCCGACAGCGCAACATCGGTGATATCCTCAAAACTGACGTGCACCCGCCCGTTGAGCAGGGCGTTGACCTTGGCCCCTAAGGTAAGCGCCTGAGCCCCACGCGGGCTAGGGCCATAGCGGAGATAGTGTGTGACCTCAGGCACCGGCGAATTCGGATTGCTGGGCGTGGCTGCCTCAATAAGCCGAGCAATATACAAACTCAGCGGAGGAGCTAGCAGGACCTCGCGTACCAGATTTTGCATCTCGGCGATGACTGCCGGAGCCGTATCTGCCGAGAGGACTGGGTTGATGCAGTACTGCGTCTCTTTTGTGGTGCGCTCAAGAATTTCAGCCACCTCATCTGCGCTGGGCGATTCAATAACCAGCTTGAACAGAAAGCGGTCCAGTTGCGCTTCGGGGAGCGGGTAGGTCCCCTCGATCTCAACCGGGTTCTGGGTCGCCACGACAAGAAAAGGGGGCGTGAGGGTATGCGTCTCCCCAAAAACGGTGACCTGCTCCTCCTCCATGGCTTCAAGGACGGCAGATTGGGTCTTGGGCGTGGCCCGGTTAATTTCATCTGCCAGAACGATATTGGCAAAGACCGGGCCGGGCTTGAATTCAAAATAGCGCCTGCCGTCAGCGCCTTCAGACAGGACTTGGGTCCCAACAATATCAGACGGCATGAGGTCTGGCGTAAACTGAATGCGCTTAGCGCTAAGCGCCAGGGACTGACTGAGTGACTTGGCCATCAGCGTCTTGCCCAGACCCGGCACGCTTTCAATAAGGACATGCCCACCGGCAAAAAAGGCGGTTAAGATCTTCCGCAAGATACTCCGCTGGCCAACGATGAGCTGGCCGACTTCTTCTTCGATGGTCGCAAAGATGTGTCGAAAGTGTTCAACCCGTTTTTCTGGGGATGATAGCTCTGAGGATAGTGGGGATGACGAAGCTGGCATGCTGCTCCTACTGTAAGATCCCTCGGTATTCGAGTGGAATGCGCTGCTGGGGGGTGTTTTTCTCCGGCGGGCGGTCCGCGAGTGGGGCGTTGCTATAGGGCGTGGTTGGGACCGCCGGGCTGGTATTTTCGGTCAGTTCCTGGCTGTCCTGTTCCGTCTTCATACCGGTTGGAATACGAACTTTGACATAGCGGGCAGCCTGAGTCAGGAATCCGCCTGGCTGCTCTCCCGGTTTGTAAAAACGTTCGCCTTTTCCCTGCCCGCCAGATTGTCCGGGCTGCTCGCCTGACTGCTCTGGGGACTGCTGAGGCTGTTGTCTCTCGTTGCTCTGCTGCGTGGCGTGACGGTGCTGCTCGTGTCCGGCCTTGTGGGGGTCTACTCCGGAGGGTGGCTGTTGAGTGTTCGGTTGTTGTCCTGGTTGCGGTGTTTGTTGCTGTTGACCGGACGTATTCTGTTGGGCCTGCTGCTTGCCTTTTTGTTCTTGAGACTGGGGCTGGTCAAATTTGATGCCGCCGGATTTCTGGGGAGTATTTTGCTGCTGTGACGGCTGATTGTCTGATTGATCCGTCCGGTTTGTGTTTTGCGTACCCGGTTGCGTCTCGTTTCTCTGCGCAGACAGCGACTGCTTGAGTTGCTCCAGATTTTCATTTGTCTTCGCCAGCGGTGTATGCTCCGGCTGTGGGCTGTCACCTTGGTTGCCCGGACTCTCGTCTTGCTTGCTGTCACTCCCAAAGATTTTGAGATCAAACGGAAGAATCTGTGGCACTGGCAGCGGCAGATTCATGCGTTTTTGCGCTTCATCAATCAGGCGCATTTTCTCCTGAGGGGTCAGAGATGGATTCTTGAGTTCCTGAGAGAGGACGAGGAGTTGGGCTCCGGCTTGCTGTTCTTCAGGGGTAGACTGTGCGCGGACCAACTGCCGGGCAATATCTTCAATATTCTGGAGCAGGGTCTCGGTCGTCGGCGCAACAGGTGAGAGGCCACTTGGAGCCAGGGCAGCGCTGCCGGATGGTAAAAACAAGAAGAGCAGGCCACTCAGGACTGCGCCGACACACGCAAACGGAATCCGCCTGTCGAGATGGAAGGGCAGGTCGCGCTCGGGAACGAAGAAGGCGGCCTTCCGGGCGGCTTGGCTCCGAACCTGGGCCAAGAAGTCCGAGGAAGATGGCAGGGTCGCCAGGGTGAGGAAACGCTCTTGGCCAGCTGTCTTCTCGTCCAGCAGGCGAGCGATACTCTCGTCCTGGCAGCTCTTTTTTCCCTGTCTGAGGGATTTCAGTAGAAAACCAAAGACGGCGACGAGTGGAAGAAAAGTAAACCCGACGGGTAGCGAACATGCCAGAATCAGACTGTATCCCAGGAAAAAGACCGCAATCCCCAGGGGTAGAAAAAAACCGAGGGTATTGGCGCTCCGCTGCCACAGCACCCGACGGGCCGTCGCGGTGAAGAGATGGGATAAGCTATCCATTGCGCGAGCCACGTTTCTGGAACCGGCGAACCGCGCGATTATGATCCGCGAGCCGGGTAGAGAATACGTGTGTGCCATCTCCCCTGGCAACAAAATAGAGGTAGTTTGTTTTGGCTGGGGCGAGGACGGCCTGAATAGCCGCAAGTCCCGGGTTGGCAATTGGGCCAGGCGGAAGACCGGTAAACAGATAGGTGTTATACGGCGTGGGTGTACGCAGATGGCGGCGTGTCAGATTCCCGTCAAAGTTCGGAATGCCATAGATGACGGTTGGATCACACTGGAGTGGAATATTTTGACGGAGCCGATTGTGAAAGACTCCGGCAATCAGCGGGCGTTCCTCTGCCGCCCCGGTTTCTTTCTCAACGAGCGAGGCCAGGGTCAGGACTTCATGCTGGGAGAACCCCAATTCCTGGGCCTGCTGTTGCATGGCCGGGGTGAAGACTTCAGACAGACGTGTGACCATACGTCCCAGAATATCCGCCGCAGAGCTCTGCTTTGAAAAAAAATAGGTATCCGGGTACAGGTAGCCTTCAAGTCCGTGCTCCTGGAGGTCCCATTTGGCTAAGAACTGAGGAGAGGTGCCCAGAGACAGGAATTGCTCTTGGGGGCCAAACCCTCGGGCTTCCAGTCTTTTGGCAATGTGTTTGAGTGTCAGTCCTTCCGGGATTGTCACCATGTGGTGGATGACCTGTCCCTGGATCAAGGTCTCAAGCAACCGCCGCGGGGTCAGCGAGGTTTCCAGGATATACTCCCCACTTTGTATGGAGCGATCTTTACCTGTGAGTTGCGCCCAGAAACGAAATGGCTGGACACTTGCCAGTATGCCTTCGGCAACAAGCATCTGCGCTGTTTGTTGGAGGGTACTGCCCGGAGAGATAAAGATCCGAGCAGGGGCCGCTAAAGGCCGACCTGGGGTGTTGAGCCGGGCATAGACGTAACAGGCGGTGAGTCCGCTGACGCCAATAATAAAACACGCAATAAGAGACAGGACTTTTTTCACCGCTGCCCAACCTACCACCGGTATGGCGACGAAACAATGTCGGGCCATATCTCCTTGACTTTTCTGCGTTCTGCTGGCAACTTTTGTGACCATGCAAAGCCGGTGGCTGGAGTATTGCACAGAAATACTCCGCATCTTCCTCGGACGCCAGAACGGACACGTTCAGGCGCTGCTCACCGCCCCTATCCTGGCAGTCGGTCTTCTTGGGCTTATTGTTCGAGTGGCAAACCCGGCCGTTGACCCCTCTTTTGCCAAAAACGAGGTGACCGCTCAGGTCCAACAACGTTTGAACGAGATTCAGCAAAGAAACGATGTTCTGGGGCAGGTGGAGATGGCTTCGACCGGAGCGCAACCGACTCCGGAAGAGAAAGAAGACACGGTCCCGGCTGTTCTCGTTACCCTTCCCCCGCTGCCTGAGCCAGTAACGCCGATAGGCATGCCGTACCACATCGTGCATGCCATTAAACCGCACGAGACGTTTGGAGGGATTCTGAAAAAAGAAGGCCTCTCGCCTCAACAGACCGCCGCGTGGAGCAGTGCGGCGCAACAAAGGGTTGAGGTGCGGAGGTTGCAAGTTGGACGTACCATAACGTTCTCCTATGAGCCCGATCACAATGGGACGCCAACGCTGCGAACCGTTTCCTGTAGTATTAGTCAGGACACTTCACTCGTGTTTGAGAAGGATGAGAGCGGGCATATCCAGTCACGAATCGAGACCACTCCCACGACCCTTGTCTGGCGGGCCGTTGGTGGCCGCATTACCCATAGTTTGGGTTGGGCAGCCAGAAAAATAGGTGTTCCGGCCGGTATCATCGATGCGGTGGCAGATATGGGCTGGGATTTGAACCTTTCATACGACCTTCAGCCGGGTGACCCGTTCAAAATCATTTTTGAGGAAATGCACCATAACGGGCAAGCGGTGAAGCATGGTAGAGTGCTTGCCGCAGAAATCGTGAACAAGGGGAAAAAACACCTAGTCTTTCCCCTTGACGCGGAAGAAGGGATTGGGGTTGGGCAGCAGTTTCTGCGTTACCCTGTTCAATTCACCCGTATCTCGTCGGTTTTTAGCGATGCCCGGATGCATCCCATTTACAAACGGAAACGTCCCCACCGTGGCGTGGATTTCGCCGCTCCAACGGGAACACCGGTACGCGCGGTGGCAGATGGCAAGGTTACTTACGCCGGCTGGAGGGGCAACTATGGCCGTTTTCTCAAGATCAACCATGCCGGGCCCTATAGTTCGGCATACGCCCACCTGCAACGGATCAAAAAAGGGGTGCGAGCTGGAACCTTTGTAAAAAGGGGGCAGGTCATCGGCTATGTCGGGTCTTCGGGCGCCGCAACCGGCCCGCACCTGCACTTTGAGATGCATAAAAACGGTCGGTATATCAATCCACTGAAAAAAGTGCCGACGCAGAATATCTTTGCTCGGCAAGAAAGACCGCCTGCAGCGCGGCCTGACCCACAGCTCGCGGCAATACGAAAGAAGCTGGAAGAGTATCTCGCCAGGCTGAGTGTACAGAACGGACCTGAGAGCCGGATCTACACGGCCATCCCACGGATTCAAACCGCTGCCAGCACGGCCGTTGAGCCACAGGCGTAATTGCCTGTCTTGGGCTTCCCTATTTTGTTCCTACCCTTTGGGAATACGCGACTTTCCCGTTCAAAAGCCCCTATAAAACCATGCTATCCCATACGGAAAAACTTCGAGTGCGGTGGGTCGATACCGATGCGTCGGGCCGTATTCATTACACGGCAGCGTTTCGGTATTTTGAGATAGCCGAGTGGGAATTGATGCGGCAAGCCGGATTCCCGCTGTCCGACCACCGCAAGATATCAGGGCTACCGCGGGTGAACGTCTCGGCAACATTTTATGCTCCCCTCTTTGTTGATGAGCCAATTGAGGTAAAAGTCTGGGTTGAGCGGATTGGAACTACCTCCATTACCTTTGCCGGGGAGATCCACCGAGCTGGAGAGCGCTGTGTCAGTGGGTTGATCACCGCAGTTTTTGTGAATCCGCAGGACCAGCCCCAGCCCATTCCCGAGGCCATTCGCCACGCTCTGAGCGCTGCGTGACGAAGGCCTGGGAGTTGACAGAAAAAACACGCTCGCATAGGTAACGGGAGATGTCATACGCAGTGATTCGTACGGGTGGAAAACAATATCGAGTGACGCAGGGCGAGTTCCTGCGAGTGGAGTCTCTATCGGGAGAAGTCGGGAGTGATATTACGTTCCCTGATGTGTTGCTCACCTCGGCTGAGGGCGCGGTTCAAATTGGCACCCCGCTTGTGTCTGGCGCTTCCGTGACGGCTCGCGTTGTTGAGCATGGAAAAGAGAAAAAGATTATTGTTTTTAAGAAGAAACGGCGCAAGGGATATCGTCGCAAACATGGCCACCGGCAGCACTTTACGGCCGTGCAGGTCAAATCGATCAACCTGGGAGGATAAACGTGGCACATAAAAAAGGACAAGGCTCCAGTCGGAATGGCCGAGACAGCCCGGGACAGCGCCGCGGCGTCAAGCTTTATGCCGGACAATTTGCAAAAGCAGGGAATATTATTGTTCGTCAGCTCGGAACGCGTATCTACCCAGGAACTAATGTTGGTATGGGACGAGACTATACACTGTTTGCCAAGACTGACGGAGTGATTCAGTTTGAACGTATGGGCAAAGCGCGCAAGCGGGTCTGCGTCTACCCGCAGTAATCTGTTCGGCCGCACGCGCGAACGCAAGGTTATAGGAAAAGCCCCACTTCGGGGCTTTTTTTATTGGCCTGCTTCGGTCCCCTATTCCTGATATACATGGGCTATGAACTTCGTTGACGAAGTGACCATGACAGTAAAGGCCGGTGATGGCGGGCGTGGCTGTGTCAGCTTTCTGCGCGAGAAGTTTCGGCCCTGGGGGGGGCCAAACGGCGGCAATGGCGGCAATGGCGGAGACGTCATCCTGTGCGTCGACCCGCAACGCAACACCCTGCTTGAGCTCGCCCATCGGCATCACGTCAAAGCGGCACGGGGCGATCATGGACGGGGTAAGGATCAACGCGGGAAAAACGCAAAGGCCCTCATTCTTCCCGTCCCGGCCGGAACCATTGCGCGCGATATGGAGAGTGGAGAAATACTCGCCGACCTGCGAACTGCCGGGCAACAGGTCGTGGTCGCTCACGGCGGAAAGGGCGGAAGAGGGAACGCCTCTTTCGCCACCTCCACCAATCGGGCCCCCCGGTTCGCCCAACCGGGGCTGCCCGGAGAGACGCGGCAGGTCCAGCTGGAACTCCGCTTATTGGCGGATGTTGGCCTGGTGGGGTTTCCCAACGTCGGGAAGTCGACGCTGATCTCCGCTGTGTCTGCCGCACGTCCGCGGGTTGCCGACTTTCCCTTTACAACCCTCGTTCCGCACCTTGGCGTTGTACGCTATGGCGATGAGGGCTCATTTGTCATGGCTGACGTGCCGGGGCTCATTGAGGGGGCGCATGCCGGACATGGGTTGGGCGTGCGCTTTCTGCGCCATCTCTCGCGGACTTCTATTCTGGTTCATCTTCTTGATATATCTGATCCAGCACGTGATCCGTATGCCGACCACCGCGTCATCAATAGTGAACTCGCCGCTTTTGACACTGTCCTGGCTCGACGTCCGCAGATCGTGGCCGTCACAAAAGCTGACCTGCCGATCACCCGCGACCGGTTTCCTGAGGTGCAGGAGGTTTTTGCTCGGCATGAGAAAACATTACATCTCATCTCTGCGGCAACGGGGGAGGGGAAACAGGAATTGGTGAGAGCAATTGCCCATCTGCTCGAACAGAGACAACACCGGACGGGCGACGAAGGGGAGACTGAGGATTCCCCACCATGAGTGATTGCAATATCCAGCTCACACATAAAGCGCGTATTCTTACGAAGACGAGGCGTATTGTGGTGAAAGTCGGGAGCAGTGTGCTGTCCGATGGAGACGGTGTCTATGCTCCACGGGTTCGCCGACTCGCGACGATCCTTTCCACCCTGCAACAGGTGGAGGTGGTCTTAGTCACTTCGGGAGCCGTTGCTGCGGGAATGGGTGCACTCAATATGAAACAGCGCCCGCGGACGATACCGGCGAAACAGGCGGCCGCAGCCATTGGGCAGATTACGCTCATGGCGTTGTATGAAGAATGCTTTTCGCGGCATGCCATCCGGGTGGCGCAGATTCTTCTCACCCATGACGATCTGGCCAACCGACGCCGCTATCTGAACGCCAAGCATACTCTTTTGACACTGATCGAATCCGGGGTTGTGCCCATTGTCAACGAGAACGATACGGTTGCGGTTGAAGAAATCCAGTTTGGTGACAACGATAATCTCTCCGCCCAAGTCGCCGTCCTTGTCGAGGCGGATCTGCTGATCATATTGAGTGATGTTGCGGGTTTATACGAAACAGACCCCCGTCTGGACCGGTACGCAAAACGTATTGCTCTGGTTGAGCGGTTCGACGACCAGTTGATGCAGCGGTGCGGGCAAGCCGGCCCGTTAGGCCGTGGCGGGATGACTTCTAAAATCGAAGCCGCGCAAAAGGCGGCCCTGTCGGGTATCCCCTCCCTTCTTATAGATGGTAGGAGCAATGAAGAGCTCTATGCGGCTTTTGACCCGCAGCGGGAAGTGGGTACGCTGTTTCTGCCAGTTTCGGACAGGATTGCGAGTCGGAAACACTGGATTGCCTACACGCTGAAGCCGTCCGGCTCACTCCGTCTTGATGCCGGAGCAGCAGCGGCGATTCGACGGGATGGGAGGAGTCTGTTACCTGCAGGGGTGCGTGGAGTACACGGAAGCTTTGAAGAAGGGGACTGTGTGACCTGTCTCGACGAAAGCGGGGGCGAATTTGCTCGAGGCTTAGTGAATTATAGCGCTACGGCTCTGAGGCAAATTCAAGGCGTACACACGAGTCAAATTGAACAGACCCTCGGCTATAAGGTGGGCGATGAAGTGATTCATCGTGACGACTTGGCCTTGCTACAAGACTAGTGAAAAGACACAAAGGAAGAGGCGATGAGTCTTGAAAATATGGTGGTCGCATTAGCCCAAGCCGCAAAAAAATCCGCCCGAATATTGGCTACCGTGTCAACCCACACGAAGAATCAGGCGCTTCTCGCCGCCGCCCAGCAACTCCGGGATCAGACGGAAGTCTTACTGACTGCCAATGCCCAGGACGTTGCTCGAGGAAAAGACAAGGACCTATCCGCCGCGCTGCTCGATCGGCTGACGCTGAACCAGACGCGTATACACGCTATGGCCACAGGGCTCGAAATTATGGTCGATCTGCCGGACCCGGTCGAGGAAACGGTCGCCACCTGGAAGCGACCAAATGGCCTGGAAATCAGTCAGGTCCGCGTCCCGCTCGGTGTTGTCGGGATCATCTACGAGTCGCGGCCGAACGTCACGGCCGATGCCGCCGGCCTGTGTCTCAAGGCTGGCAATGCGGTTGTGCTGAAAGGAGGGTCGGAGGCGTTTGCGACCAACAGTGCCATCGTTGATGTGCTGACCCAGGCCTTTGCCGAAGCGGGCTTGCCGGACGGAGCGGTCCAACTGGTCCGTTCGACCGATCGACAGGCCGTCACCTTTCTCCTTCAGCAAGACCGCTCTATTGATGTCATTATCCCACGCGGCGGCGAGGAATTGATCCGCGCCGTCACGCGCGCCTCCGCCATCCCGGTGATTCAGCATTTCTCCGGCGTATGTCACACCTATGTCGATGCTGCGGCTGATATTGAAAAGGCGCACCAAGTTTGCCTGAATGCCAAGGCACAAAGGCCATGGGTGTGCAATGCTATGGAGAACCTGCTGGTACATGAGACCGTTGCCCCCCGTTTCCTCCCAGACTTTGTTGCGCGACTCGAACAAGAGAGTGTCGAGGTTCGAGGCTGTGACCAGACGTGCCAGATCGTCCCTCAGGTGGGCGTCGCGACTGAGACGGATTGGCAAACCGAGTATCTTGATAAAATTCTTTCAGTCAAAGTGGTGCACTCGCTCGATGAGGCGCTGGATTTTATTCATACCAACGGGTCAGGCCTGGCCGATTGTATCGTGAGCGAAGATTACTCCTGCGTCCGGCGGTTTCTGCGTGAGGTCGACTCTGCGACGGTCTATGCAAACGCTTCGACGCGCTTCACCGATGGCTTTGAGTTCGGATTCGGAGCCGAAGTCGGCATTTCGACGAACCGACTCCACGCCAGGGGCCCCATGGGCTTGCGTGAGCTGACAACCTATAAATATGTGGTCTACGGAGATGGTCAGATACGAACATGACAGACGAAAAAGAGGCAACGCGCCAACCGCTTTATATGAGTTGGAGGGCCGGTTGACTCTTTCAGACTCTCGCGTATGAAAGTCGGGCTGTTCGGCGGAACGTTTAATCCCATCCATTTGGGTCATTTGCGTAGTGCGGAAGAAGTCTGCGCCGCGTTTACGCTTGACCGCATATACTTCATTCCTTCTGCTTCTCCTCCGCACAAGCGCACAACGGATATCGCCCCTGCCCACCATCGCTACAATATGGTGGAGCGGGTGGTTGCCGCCAACCCGGCTTTCTTTGCCTCTCGTATCGAACTCGACCGCGCCGGTCCCTCATTTTCGATTGATACGATCCGCGCCTTTCGGACAAGGGAAACATTGACCTCCCTCGCCTTTCTGATCGGGATGGATGCGTTCCGTGAGATAGAGACGTGGAAGGACTACCTGGAGATTCCCGGCTTATGCGACCTGATTGTCACCTCACGTCCCGGGGTTCCCACTCCACCGCTCGACCAACTCCTTCCCGTTGCTCTGCGGCCCGCCTTTTGGTATGATCCGATCCGGCAGAGATATCAGCACGAATCAGGGCATACGTTGACGCTCTATACACTGAACGGTCTCCATATTTCGGCCTCCAGCATCCGTGACAACCTGCGCGTCGGCCGGTCCACACCCCATCAGCTCCCGCCCGCCGTGGCGGACTATATTGCCACTCACGCTCTCTATCGCACACAAGAGGCTCTTTCCCTTGAAGGCTGACGACAGTTGGCAAAAAGCCCTGAGGTGCGCGCAATCCGCGCTGGACAAAAAGGCCTACGACCTGGTTGTCCTTGACGTCGAAGCGTTGACATCCGTTGCTTCCTATTTTGTGATTTGTACCGGGCGGTCGGACATTCAGGTGCAGACCATCAGCCAAGCGATTGAGGAGGCCCTCCGGCGGGAAGGCCATCGCCCCTTAGCCCTTGAAGGCGTCTCACACGGACAATGGGTCCTCATGGATTTCGGGGATGTTATTGTCCATATTTTCTACGAAACAGTACGAGAATTTTACAATCTTGAAGGACTCTGGGCCAAGGCTCCACGCTGCACGCTGCCCGAACCCTACTCGACGCAAGCCATGGACCTCCGACTCGAAACCGGCTAGCAGCCTTCCTTTGGCGCCGAGAAAATCCGCCTTCCCTTTCTTTCCACACGCCTTTCCCCTTATACTAGGGGCCGGAACCAGCGAGAGAACCTCGGTGGGGGATGCTATGGGTCGAACGGCTTCTGCTCAAGAGATTCTATATTACGGCAGTACCCCTAAACACCAGTATTGGGAGAACGAAAAACAGACGTTGCGTCTCGTCCGCGACCGGTCTGCGTCCGTCTGGCGGGCGTATCATAAGCAAAACGGCCGGTATCGCCCTTTGCTCGTGAAGTCCCGCTCCTCGGCAAGCCTCCGAAAAGGAAAACGGAAATCGACACCGCTGACGGGCAGAAGCGCTGAAGAAGTCGTGGCTAACATCAAGCGTGACTATCAGCTGCGGTTGGTGCTTGAGCAACGACTGCGCCGCTGGATGGACAAGTCGTCAGGAAAGCGTGTTCTGGCCTTTCTCGACCCCAACCAGGGAGGGGCGCCGGCGATGACAGACCCAGGCACGTATAATGCCCAATAATATGAGTTCGTCCTCTCTCGTAACAGGAAAGTCCTGAAAAGTCGGCTGCTTACTGGACGTGAAGAGGCAACGCGAAACGGGAAGCAACCCGCGTCGGCACGATCCTACCAGCGCGCAACCGACGCCCCCCAGGTGAGTCCGCCCCCACAGCCGTTGAGCACGACAATATCGTCCGCATGGACTTTGCCCGCTCGAACAGCCTCGTCCAGAGCTATCGGAATGGAAGCCGCAGACGTATTTCCAAAGCGGTCCACATTGCAGTGCACTTTGTCCATACTTGCTCCCAGGCGGTCGGCCACCGCTTGGATAATGCGTAAATTCGCCTGGTGGGGGACCATCAGCGTGATATCTTCCGGAGCCAGACCGGCTTTTTCGAGGGCTTTTTTCGTCACGTCGGACAGGGCGCGAACGGCGACCTTGAACAGTTCGGGACCTTTCATCTGAATCCCCCAGTCCGGCTCCTGTTCTCCGGCCTGATCAAACGTTTGCCGCAGGCCGGACCGAACGTGGAGCAATTGCCACAGGGCACCGCTGGACTCGACGACAGTGCTGAGCAGGCCTTGATCGTTTGGCTGATTTTCTAACACGACTGCCCCGGCGCCATCACCGAACAGCACGCAGGTCGTCCGGTCTCCCCAGTTGACCATGGAGCTCAGAGCGTCCGCGCCAACCAGCAGGATACGATTATACTCGCCGCCTTTGAGGTAGCTATGGGCAACCGACATGCCGTATACAAACCCCGCACAGGCTGCCGCAACATCAAAGGCGGGAATATTATCCACGCCCAGGCGCGTTTGGAGTAAACAGGCAGTGGAGGGAAAGGCATATTCCCCAGAGACTGTGGCGATCAGAATCACATCCAAGTCCTGCGCGGACAGACCCGCCGCCTTCAGTGCTGTTTCGCTTGCTGCGTGAATGAGGTCGAGCAAAGCCTCATCCTTTCGGATGACACGTCGTTCCTGTATGCCGGTTCGGGTGACGATCCATTTATGATTGGTGTCAACCCGCCCGGCCAGATCATCATTGGTGAGACAGGTCGAAGGGACGGCGGAACCCGTGCCGATGATACGTGCGCCCATGCGCTACCTCTTTAATTCTTCTTGCCCGGCGAGATCAGGCCAATCACTACGTCTCATACTGTTTCGCTCAAGGCAGGTTCTGATTGCTTCGGTCCCAGTGTTCTCGTTATGCCGGCCGCCGTTCTACTGATTCGTGCTCTGCCCGTTCTGATCGGTATCCCATTTGCGAAAGACGAGACAGGCGTTGGTCCCCCCAAAGCCGAAGGAATTGGATAAGACGGTCCGGACTGGTGCCGAGCGGGACTTGTTGGGTACATAGTCTAAATCGCACTCCGGATCAGGTTCCTCATAGTTAATGGTTGGCGGTATGATCTGATGATGGAGCGCCAAAGCGGAATAGACGGCTTCGACGCCACCGGCGGCTCCAAGTAAGTGGCCGGTCATGGACTTGGTTGAACTGATAGCGAGCTTTGCCGCGTGTTCTCCAAAGACTCTTTTCAGGGCCAAGGTTTCGGTCGCGTCGTTATACGGTGTTGAGGTCCCGTGCGCGTTGACGTAATCGATCTCAGTTGGATCAAGTCCGCTGCTCCGTAGGGCCATCCGCATGCATCGGACTGCGCCCTCACCTTCGGGCGAGGGGGCGGTGATATGATGCGCGTCCCCATTGGCACCGTAGCCGATCACTTCAGCGTAGATGGTTGCCCCATGACTCTTTGCGAATTCGAGCTCCTCCAACACAACGATACCGGCGCCTTCGGCCATGACAAAGCCGTCACGATTCTTGTCAAACGGACGGCTGGCCTTCTCAGGCTCGTCGTTCCGCGTCGAGACCGCCCGCATGGCAACAAAGCCGCCCAGCCCTAAAGAGGTCAGGGCTGCCTCTGCTCCCCCAGCAATAACAGCGTCTTGGTCGCCCAGTCGAATAGCCCGGTACGCTTCACCAATGGCATGCGCACCAGAAGAGCAGGCACTTGTCGGCGTATAATTAATGCCTTTGGCGCCATAGCGAATGGAGATTTGGCCGGGTGCCAGGTTGCTCAACAGTTTCGGGATAAAAAAAGGAGAAACGCGCTTGAGCCGGGTATCGAGAAAGAGCAGATGATTCTCCTCAATACTGGTCAGCCCACCAATCCCCACCCCGATAATACACCCCACCAAGTCCTCATTGTCCGGCGTAATTGGGACCTTGGCCTCATCCATTGCCATCTGGGCCGCGGCCACACTGTACTGGATGAAGAGGTCCATCTTCTTGACCTCTTTCTTCTCGATAAAATCGGTCGGTGTAAAGTCGGTGACCTCGCCAGCGATCCGCGTGGGAAAGTCTGAGACGTCAAAGCGGGTTAACGGTCCGACTCCAGAGCGTCCCTCAAGCAGCGCTTGCCAATTTTTCTCCACCCCAGTGCCAAGTGGAGTGACCGCTCCTAGCCCAGTAATGACGACACGGCGTTGCCCGTCTTGCATAATATCCTGCCTTACAAACTACTGATGCCAGCAGCTCACCGTCCCAAGGGTGGGCTCAATAGTTTTTTACCAGTGCCTCTCTATTCCCCAAACACTCTGCTCAGGCCGTGTATCTTAAAGATTCCGAGAATCCCCTGCAACCAGTACAGCCCTCTCCTCGCGGACCCGGATCGAGTGAACGAGCACCAAAGGGAGTCCCTTTTCTGACAGCGGGCTGCTATACGGAATACTCCAAAAGGCAGTACCGCGATCAGGAGGAGTTGACAGAGGCGTATGCCAGAACAGGACCAGGATCGACCCCCTCGAACAGTGTACCTGAACCAACGTGCCTATGCTTTCCCGCATCGGCCTGTGGTCGCGATCTGTATAGACGGGTGTGACCCAGCCTATATCAAGGCCGGCCTGGCCCGGAACATTCTGCCCAACATCCAGCGCTTTCTCACCCAGGGGTTTGGCACCTGGGCGGACGCGGTCGTCCCAACGTTTACGAATCCGAACAATCTGTCCATTGTTACGGGCAGTCCACCTGCTGTGCACGGGATTTCGGGGAATTATTTTCTCGATCCGACAACCGGACAGGCGGTCATGATGACCGATCCCCACCAGCTCCACTCAGAAACCCTGCTGGCGCGCTTCTCCCACAGCGGGGCCAAAGTCATCGTCATTACCGCCAAAGAGAAACTGCGCCGTTTGCTTGGCTACGGAATCGCCGACGGTATATGTTTCTCTGCCGAAAAAGCGCAGGACTGTACCATTTCTGTGCACGGTATTGAGAACGTTTGCCAGCGGATTGGCCGTCCACAGCCCGATGTCTACTCTGCCGAGCTGTCACTCTTTGTCCTGGAAGCTGGCCTCGCCCTGCTCGAACACCACCGACCGGAGCTGATGTATCTCTCGCTGAGCGACTATGTCCAACATAAATATGCACCGGGGAGCGCGGAAGCGAACGCGTTCTATGCCGCGCTTGACCTTGCGTGTGGTCGGCTGGCTGAAGCGGGAGCTCTGGTCGCTCTCACCGCCGACCATGGCATGAATGCCAAACCACGAGTCGTGTTTCTCCAGGACATTCTGAATGCGAGCTGTGGTCAGGGCAAGACCCGCGTGATCTGTCCGATTACTGATCCCTATGTGGTCCATCATGGTGCGTTGGGGTCTTGTGTCCGCGTCTACTGTCTTGATGCGGACCGGGCTGCCGTGCGGGCTATCATCGCGGACATTCCTGGGGTTGAAGCGGTTTATGATAGGCCCGCAGCGTGCGAGCGGTTTCTCCTGCCGCCCGACCGCGAGGCCGACCTCCTTGTGCTTGGCGATGAACACACGGCCATCGGGGCGGCAGAACGAGATCATGACTTGTCCGCGTTAGGAGATGCGCCGCTCCGCTCTCATGGAGGGCGCGCGGAGCAGATGGTCCCATTCATCCTTTCCGAGCCTGTTTCCGAGGCATACCATACCCGCGCGGCAACCGTCCGGCTCAACAACTTTGACCTGTTCGACTACGCTTTGAATGGGACAAGTGGGTTGTAGTCTTCTGCGCTTTTTCCGTTTCCTCACGCCTTGTGTCGGGAAAATGGAGTCTATAGACTGAAAATAATGGATGTCTCAGGCGTGGTGCAGCAACTGTCCATTTGGGTACTGCCAGTCCTTGTGGCGGTCATCTTGCACGAGCTTGCGCATGGCTATAGCGCCTATCTGCTGGGTGATCCGACCGCCGCCCGAATGGGCCGCCTGACCCTGAATCCGATTGCCCATATCGATCTGTTTGGAACCCTCTTATTACCCTTCCTGCTGATCATAACTGGCGCGCCATTTCTGTTTGGCTACGCCAAGCCTGTTCCCGTAGACTTTACCAATCTGCGCAACCCCCGGCGAGATATGGTCCGCGTGGCCGCGGCTGGTCCGATCATGAACCTGATATTAGCCGGACTGTCCGCCTTTGTGCTGAAGTTCCTGCTGTCCCTCCAACTCATCACCGATGGACTGGTCGCCCGTAACCTGTTGAACAGCGTCCTGATCAATGTCGTACTCGCCGTCTTTAATTTGTTTCCGCTCCCGCCACTCGACGGTGGGCGGGTCGCCACCGGACTGCTGCCTCGGCAGCCGGCTCTGGTGCTCGCCAGGCTTGAGCCTTATGGCATGTTGATCGTGATATTCCTGTTGATGACCGGGATTCTTGGCGACATACTTCAACCGCCGGTGCTCTTTGTCCTCAACACCCTCTTGTGAGATTTTCTGTATGACCGACAACACAACGACGCGACAAACGATTGTGAGCGGCTTTCGTCCAACCGGTAAGCTTCATCTCGGCCATTTACACGGCACGCTTACCAACTGGGTCCGACTCCAGAGTGAGTACCGGTGTTTTTTCTTTGTGGCCGACTGGCACGCCTTGACCACCGGGAAGACGGACGCCGGGAGCATTCGGAGCAATACCGAAGAGATGGTGATTGACTGGTTAAGCGTCGGGCTCGACCCCAACCAGTCTGTGATCTTCCGTCAGTCCGATGTGAAAGAGCACGCCGAGCTGCACCTCTTGTTTTCGATGATTACACCGACGCCGTGGCTGATTCGGAACCCTACCGTCAAAGAGCAAGCGCGTGAACTGGGCTTTATTGACTCTGACGATGAGGCCGCGGTGACTACGATTCACTATGGCCTGCTCGGCTATCCTGTGCTCCAGGCCGCCGATATCCTGATGTATAAGGCGCAGCGGGTTCCGGTCGGAGTCGATCAAGTGCCGCATATCGAGCTGACCCGCGAGATTGCCCGGCGCTTTAATGCGGTCTATGAGGCCGGTATCTTTCCCGAGCCCCAGGCTCTGCTGACAGAGATTCCAAAGATTCTTGGTGTTGACGGCCGCAAAATGAGCAAGAGCTATGGCAACGCGGTCGTCCTGTCAGACCCGCCGCAGGAGGTCGATACGAAGCTGTCGCGGATGATGACCGACCCGCGCCGGGCGCGCCGGCGCGACCCCGGCGACCCGGCCGACTGTCCGGCTTTTCACCTGCACCGCCTCTACTGCACGCCGGAAGAAATCGAATTTGTCACAAGCGGGTGTAAAACCGCGGATATTGGCTGTCTTGAATGCAAGAAGATTATGATCAAGCATGTGCTTGACGATTTGGCCGAATTCAGGGAAAAACGAACGTACTGGGAAAACCACCGCGACGATGTGCGCGACGTCCTCCGGGAAGGGGAATGTCAGGCTCACGAAATCGCCCGTCAAACCATGGCGGAGGTGCGGGAGGTTGTTGGTGTGTAAGCTGGCGGAAGGGTCAGGCCACGAGAGTTGGTGAGACGGTGTCGGCCCTCCCTTTCGCCACATGGGAAAAAGAGTAAACACGCTCTCCAGGTCATACAAAGCTGCCAGCGTGTATACTCTTTGTGACGAACGGCGAAGAGTGTTCAGCCGACAAAGCCCTTGCCATGTCGTATCGCGTTAAACTCAACGTCTTTGAGGGCCCGCTCGACTTATTGCTCCATCTCGTCAAAAAGAATGAGGTGGAGCTGCCCGATATCCCCATTACCGAAATCACCGATCAGTATTTAGCCTACCTCGACCTCCTCAAGCATCTCGACCTTGACATCGCGGGAGAATACCTGGTGATGGCGGCGAGCCTGCTCTACCTCAAATCGCGCCTCCTGCTGCCTCTTGAGGAAACCCCCGAAGAAGAAGAGGGCGAAGACCCGCGCGCGGAGTTGGCCCGACAGCTGCTCGAATACCAACGCTTCAAAGAAGCGGCCGAGACGCTGATCGGTCGGGAGATGCTCAACCGCGACGTGTTTATTCGCCCACCCATGCCCGCCGAATCGGAGGGCAAAGACGATGTCGTGTATGACTTGTCGCTGGGTGATCTGCTCGATGCCCTGCAGGATGTGATGACACGTGCAGACTCTCAAGAGGCGCATCAGATCATGCTTGAGCATGTGTCTTTGCGGGATCGACTGTGTGCGGTGCTTGATACCTTACGGGAAAAAAGAGAGGTGTTCTTCGAGCAGCTCTTTCCTCAGGATTCAACCCGACTGCAGGTCCTGGTGACTTTCCTGGCCGTTCTCGAACTGGTCCGCAATCGGATGATCCAGGTGCGCCAAGAAAATCCCTTTGGCCCGATCGTTGCCTCCCTGGCGGTGAGCCCAGAGGAGCCCTTACCCGAGGCGCTCGGACACCTATGAAAAAAGATCACATCAAGGCGATCGTCGAAAGTCTGTTATTTGCCTCCGGCGTGCCCCTGCCGCTTCGCCGTCTGGTTGAGGTCACCGGTGCAACCAAGACCGAAGTGAAAGCAGCCCTCGCCGCCCTGCGCGCCGACTATACTGGCCCCTACCGAGGAGTGCGACTCCGAGAAGTGGCGGGCGGCTATCAGTTTCGGACGGTTGCCGACTATGCCGACTATGTGAAAGCCCTTGGTCGGGATAAGCCGGTCAAATTAAGCCGCGCGGCCCTCGAAACGCTCGCCATTATTGCCTACCGTCAACCCTTGACCAAGATTGAGATTGAAGCCATTCGTGGCGTCGATGTGGACGGCGTGTTAAACTCCCTCCTCACGCGCAAGCTCATTACTGTCCTGGGACGCAAAGATGTGCCCGGCCGGCCGTGGATATACGGAACGAGCCAGCAGTTTCTTGAAATTTTCAATCTAGAGAGTATTACCGACCTTCCCCCATTGCCTGACCTCCATGAGCCAACGGCAAATGCACCCGCAGAAGACAGCTCAGACCCAGCGGCTCCAGAAGATCCTGAGTCAGGCAGGAATCTCTTCGCGACGGGCAGCGGAGCGGTTGATTCAGGCCGGTCGGGTCCGGGTGAATGGACAAACGGTCACACGTCTGGGCACAACGGCGGACCCGCGACAGGATCGCATTGAAGTTGATGGGCACCTGATCGAGTTGCCCACCGGCTGGCTGTATTTCCTGCTGCATAAACCGCCGCGTGTGATTAGTACCCTCAAAGACCCGGAGGGCCGCCCAACGGTCCGCGATTTGCTCTCTGGCGTTCGCGAACGTCTCTTTCCGGTCGGTCGCCTTGACTATGACTCGTCCGGGCTGCTGCTGCTGACCAATGACGGCGCGCTGACAGAACGTCTCCTCCACCCCCGTTTTCAGGTGCCTCGCACCTATCAGGCAAAGGTAGGCGGTGTCGTCACCAGCAGAGCGCTGGCCGAGCTTCGCCACGGCGTACAATTGGACGACGGTACTCTCGCGGCCCCTGCCAAGGCGCATATTCTCCGGGCAACGGCCCGGAAAACCTGGCTCGAACTGGTGCTACGCGAAGGACGCAACCGCGAGGTACGACGGATGTGTGAAGCGCTCGGCTATCGGGTGGAAAAACTGGTCCGCGTGCAGTACGGTCCGCTCAGTTTAGACGTGCCGGTAGGTGCCTACCGGATGCTGACCCCACAAGAGGTCAAACGCCTGAAGCATCTGGTTGAAAGGCCTGCGCAATCACGACCTTAACCTTGGTCTTGACGCCATCTTTTCGGGGCGCTACATCTATCCGACGCGGCACCAGCCGCATTGCTGTCCTGCGCGGGGTGGAGCAGTCCGGTAGCTCGCGAGGCTCATAACCTCGAGGTCCTAGGTTCAAATCCTAGCCCCGCAACCTATGAGAGTCCCGTAAGTTCAAGAATTGCGGGACTCTCGCCATGTATACGGCCCGCTAAACAAGCGAGATTGTGTACCTATGGAATCAGACACGACGCGCGGCAAAGACTCCATTCGCTACGAACCCAACGAAAACCCACCGCCCCTGCTCTCCTTCGGTATCGGCTTTCAGGCGGCCATGCTGGTAGTGGCCGGGATAGTATTGACCCCCGCGATTGTGATCCGGGCGGCCGACCAGAGCGAGGTCTATCTGTCCTGGGCGATCTTTGCGGCGCTTATCATCAGTGGGTCAACCACCGTCCTGCAAGCCGTCCGGGTCGGGCGCTTCGGAGCCGGCCACATCCTGATCATGGGAACCTCCGGCGCCTTCATCGCGGTGTGCATCACTGCCCTGGTGAAGGGCGGGCCGGCCTTGTTGGCGACGCTCATCTTTATCTCGTCCTTGTTTCAGTTCACCCTGGCGACTCGGTTATCGCTCTTACGGCGGATCATTACGCCGGTTGTTTCGGGTACGGTGGTCGCGCTGATTGCCGTGACCATTATGCCCATCGCGTTTCAGATGGTGTCGGTCGTGCCCGAGGGCACGTCGCCGGCAGCCGCGCCGGTGTCCGCCACCGCCACCCTGGTCGCCATTGCGGTGCTGGCGTTGCGCGCGTCGGGTGTATGGCGGCTCTGGGCACCAGTCATCGGCATTGCGGTGGGCTGTCTGGTTGCTTCGTTCTTCGGGCTTTATGACGTTGCGCGCGTGGTCGAGGCGGATTGGGTTGGCATGCCGACATCCGGCTGGCCCGGCTTTGACCTGTCGTTTGGGAGCGAGTTCTGGGTGCTGCTGCCGGCCTTCGTGTTTGTGACCCTGGTCGGTGCCATTGAAACAATAGGTGATTCGGTGGCCATTCAGCGCGTCTCATGGCGCACCCCCCGAGCGATCGATTTCCGGACGGTCCAGGGTGCGGTGAATGCCGATGGTCTGGGTAATCTGTTGTCCGGTCTGGCCAGCACTGTGCCGAATACGACCTATTCGAGCAGCATCCCGCTCACCGAATTAACCGGTGTGGCGGCGCGCAATGTCGGGGTCAGCCTCGGTCTCATCTTCATCGCTCTCGCCTTTTTTCCCAAGGTGGCCGCCCTGATACTCGCCATTCCTAACCCGGTGGTTGCCGCCTATGTCATGGTGCTGATGGGTATGCTTTTCGTCCAGGGTATGAAGATCGTCATGCAGGACGGACTCGACTATCGGAAAGGCGTAGTGGTCGGGATTTCCTTCTGGCTCGGCGCGGGCTTTCAGAACCAGGACATCTTCGCCGTCCAACTCGGCGAGCAGTGGGGGGCGCTACTCGGCAACGGCATGACGGCCGGCGGCTTGGCCGTTCTTGTCCTGACCCTGTTTACGGAACTGACGGGTCCGCGCCGCCACCGCCTGGAAATGGACCTGGACGTAGCGGCCCTGCCCAAGATCGACGGGTTTCTGCGTGATCTGGCCTCACGCTTCGGCTGGAATACCGCCTCGACGGAGCGCTTGTGCGCGGCCGGTGAGGAAACGCTGCTGAGTCTTGTGCAGCCGGAGGATGAAACCACCCCCGACAAACGGCGGCTCTTTATTGTTGCGCGTGGTGACAGCGCAGAAATCGAGTTGGAATTTGTGGCCGCGGTCGGGGATGAAAATCTCGAAGACCGCATGGTCCTGCTCGGTGAGGGGAGCACCATACCCGAAGAGCACGAGATTTCTCTCCGCCTATTGAAACATTTTGCGGCCTCGGTCCGCCACCAGCAATACCACGATATCGACATCGTAACCGTGCGGGTCGAAGCGGCACGCTAGGCGGGGATCATCTTCGGTCTGCAATCCCTACTCGACGGCCGGTTTGGTCGCTTGCCAGGGGCACATCTTCTCGAACGCCGCGGAGGCGCGCAGCACGCCAGCGTCGTCAAACCGCCGTCCCACAATTTGGAGTCCGACTGGTAGGCCCGCCTTCGTAAACCCACACGGAATGGACGCCGCCGGATTGCCGGTCAGGTTGAAGGGAAACGTAAAGGTAAGCCACTCGTACGGAGCGAGTCGGGTGCCGTTCACCGATTTGGCGTTGTCGAGTCCGACCGCAAACGGCGGGCAGGGCAGGGTCGGGGTGAGCAGCAGGGTGTATTTCTCAAAAAATTTCTGGACTCCGGTATTCCAGCCCAGGCGCGCGAACCACGAGTCAATATAGTGGTTGGCTTTCCATTTATGCGTTTTTTCAATCAGCTTCACCAGATTGGGATCAATATCCGACCGGCGCGTTTTAAGCGCTGGCCCCAACCGCGCGGCAATCCCGCCACAAAACAGACCCTCCCAGGCCGGTTGCGGGTTTGGCCATTTGGGTTTGACGCTTTCGACCCGACACCCCAGGTCCCTGAACCGACGGGCTGCCTTGGCGCACAGGGCTTTGACCTCTGGGTCGAGCGCCTTGGTAAAGCCCAGATCATCACACCATGCCACCCGCCAGCCTTCCATTGAGCCCTTGAGGGCTTTGACATAGTCGGTCGTGTCCGCCGGCAGAGAGTACTGATCGTTCCCGTCCGGTCCTGCCGTGACGTTCAGCATGAGCGCGGCATCGGCCACCGTCCGCGTCATCGGCCCAACATGCGACAAACTCCAGGCTCCGCTCGGCGGATACACGGGAATCCGACCAAAAGACGGCTTGATCCCATACACCCCGCTGAACGACGAAGGAATCCGAATCGAGCCGCCCCCATCCGTTCCTATGGCCAGAGGTCCCAGGCCGGCCGCAATTGCTGCTCCGGCCCCACCACTCGATCCACCCGGCGTCAAGGCGACATTCCACGGATTCCGGGTTGGCCCGAACAAGAGATTGTGCGTGACCCCCAGCCAGCCAAACGTTGGCGTATTTGTTTTGCCGAGTTGGATACCTCCCGCCGCTTTCATGCGCGCCACCATAGGGGCATCTTCGGTCGGGACGTTGTCGGCGAACAGCGGTGTCCCAAACGTAGTACGGATGCCTTTGGTTATCACTAGGTCCTTGGTTGAGAACGGAACGCCGTGGAGTGGGCCAAGTGAAGCCGAGCGCTGCATAAGCATTTTCTCGGCTTTGCGCGCATCGCGCAGCGCGGCTTTGTCCGTCAGGGTGACAAAGGCGTTGAACTGCGGGTTGAGTTGGTCAATGCGACCGAGTATCGCTCGCGTGACTTCGACTGGGGAGAGCTGTTTGCGCCGAATCGCTTTTGCCAGTTCGGTTGCGGACAGCCAGCAGATATCGTCCTTTGCCATGGAATCCTCCTTTGCCTTATCTGTGTACGAATCTTCCGGACAGGAGGCAAGCTCCTATCGGACAAGAAAACTTTGATACAGATGTATTCCTCTCTGATAATCCTACCTTGTCACTGTTTGGGCTGAATGGTAGGGTTCCTCTCGATTTTACGGCTCGTCTCTCAACTGGAACATATTCAGGAGTACATACATGCCCGAACAGCAAGCAGACATTTCAGCCCAACGCGTGACCTATCGTGTCGAAGAAGAACTCACCATTATCGGTGACGCTTGGGGAGACACCGGCAATCCGCCTGTCCTGCTCCTGCACGGCGGCGGCCAAACGCGCTTTGCCTGGGGGAATACGGCCCGGACCCTGGCCGAGCACGGCTGGTATGCGGTGTCCCTGGACCTGCGCGGTCACGGAGAGAGTGGCTGGGCTCCGGACGGCAATTATAATATCGAGAAGTTTTCAGCGGACCTCCACGTCGTGCTGGGTCATTTCGATCAACGGCCGGTCCTGGTCGGGGCCTCCCTCGGCGGCATCACTTCAATGCTGACCGAAGGGGAAGCGCCGCAGCCGGTGAGTGCCGGGGTGGTGCTGGTCGATGTCACGCCGCGGGTGGAGCAGAAGGGCGTGGACCGTATTCGGGCCTTCATGACCGCCCGGCCTGACGGTTTTGAGAGTCTGGAAGAAGTCGCTGATACCATCGCCGCCTATATTCCTCACCGTCCCCGTCCAAAGGATGTGAGCGGTCTGGCCAAAAACCTGCGTAAGGGAGCGGACGGCCGTTACCGCTGGCACTGGGACCCGAACCTCATGAACCCGGCCCGCTTTCGGCGCGACCCCGAACGGCTCATGGCTGCGGCTCGCGGGCTGCGGCGGGTGCCGACCCTGCTGGTCCGGGGGAAACTCAGCGATGTGATCAGCGACGAAACGACCCAGGAATTTCTCGATGCCGTGCCGCATGCCAAATACGTCGATGTGTCCGATGCCGGCCATATGGTTGCCGGGGATAAGAACGACATTTTCAGCCAGGCGGTCATCGAGTTCCTGGCCGATATCAAAACAACAGCGCCGGCCGCCTAGGCAGACGCGCTAAGCCTACTGCCCCCGGCCCATCCCTTTCTCAGGGGATATCCAGGGCTTGCCAAAAAATCTTGGCTTTCGCAATGGAGCCAGCTAGGCTAGGGACCTGCTTGCGATCTGTTGTGGGACAAAAGGAGGGCCATATGGAAAACAAGCCGGAAAAAACAGCCCTGCAAGACGATTACTCCTACCGGGCGGTCGATGCCTATAACACCCGAATGTACCTCCTGCCGGCGCTCGCCGACCCCGAACGCCGCGCCGCGCTTATTGCCGAGCACCGGGCCCGTCCGCTGTATGAGGCCGCCCAACCCGGCAAGCCCGCCCCCATGGACAGCTCAGAGTTGGCCCGTTTGCTGGACCGCCTGCGCGTCGTCCCCCAGCAGGACAAACACATCATTATCGAAACACGCCCCTGGGAGGAATATCGTATTGGTGTTTTGCCTGGCGTCCGGGGCAAGGCGGTTGAAATAACGGACGAAGCCTATCCAACCCGCGAAGACGCCGAGCACGCGATCTTCCTCAAACGCCTCAACGCCTTACTCGACGCCTACGGGATTACAGACTAAGCCGCGGTTTGGAAGGAGTAAACGTACCAACATCTGGAGATAATATGGAGGGTACGTTTGCTCCTTAAAGGAGAGACGTATGACGACACTGGGTATCACCGGCTATAGCGACCGGATTTCCGCTCAGCCCGGACAGACTATTCAATTTTATGTGCACTCCGAACGCAACGAATCCTACCGGGCCGATATCGTCCGGATCATCCACGGCGATACCAATCCTGACGGTCCCGGCTATAAGGAAGAAGAAATTACAACCTGTGGCGAATATCCGGGGCGTCATCAAGCCGTCCATGCTGGTTCGTATATTTGTGTGCCACACGATGCACGGTTCGATATCGGCAGTTTTACCCTGATGGCCCTCGTCTTTCCCACGACACCGGCCAAAGGCGTGCAGGGTATTATCACGAAATGGTCCGGGCCGGAGGAGACGGGCTACGGCCTGTTTATTGACGAACAGGGCGAGCTGGCCGTGCGGATAGGCCGGGGAAAGGGCGTAGTCGAACAGGTTTCTTCGGGCAAACCGCTGTTCCGTAAGGTGTGGTATCTGGTCGCCGCGAGCTTTGATGCGGCCAGCGGTCATATGACCCTGATGCAGGAGCCGATTGTGACCAGCACCAACACGGGACACGGCATGCGTTTTATCCATCCCATCGAGGAAACCCGTGCCGCAGTCGAGCGGGCTGGCTCTCCCCAGGCCCCCACCCCGAATGACTGTCCGGTGCTGATTGCCGCGGCAACTACCCAGGCGCATTCAGGACGACACATCTGTGGCGGGCATTTCAGCCATGTGCACTCGCCCATCGAGATTCCGGAGCACGAAGCCAAGTTTAACGGACGGATAGAACGCCCGGCTATCGCCAGTCGCGTGCTCAACCGGGCGGAAATTGAACGCGTTCTGCAAGGTCCCCGACCCCTCCCGACCGAGTTGCGTCCGGCGCTGGTTGCAGCCTGGGATTTCGCGGCCAATATCGT
Source organism: uncultured Binatia bacterium (SeqCode) (assembly GCA_965243855.1). GTDB lineage: Bacteria > Desulfobacterota > Binatia > Bin18 > Bin18 > Bin18. The sequence continues at coordinate 4,168,445 of CBDEWE010000003.1, forward strand.
TCCGAACGGAGCCTCGACCCAGGTGCTGGACGATTCCTTACACCGCCTGCACGGTCACTGCATCAATATGCCGTCACGCGGCATGCCCGGTCACAACTGGACTGCGGATCATATGAGTTTTACTGCCGCGCCACAGGAGTACGGGGCGATTCATTTTCATGACGACGCCGTAGACGACGCGCGCTGGGAGGTTGATTTCGAGTTTCCTGTTCCCGAAGACCTGAAAAGCGGAGTGTACGCCGCCCGACTGCGTTTGGGCGGGCAGGACACGCCCGGCAGTGAAGACTACATTCCGTTCTTTGTTCGTCCCCCGGCGGGCAGACCTACTGCTAAAATCGCGGTGATCATTCCCACGGCCAGCTATATGGCCTATGCCAACGAAAACCTCAGCGCGGACTCACAGGTTGCCCAGCTCCTGACCGGCCGCGTGCCGTTGATGCAACCAGGGGACCTCTTGCTCCAGGAAAAAGACGGCTACGGTTACGGCACCTACACTGTCCATAGCGACGGCTGGGGGGTGCATATCTCCTCGCGGCTGCGGCCCATTCTCAATATGCGGCCCAAATACACGCACGTGCTATCACCGTCGGTCTGGCAACTGAACGCCGACCTGCATCTGACCGACTGGCTTGAAGCCATGGCGTTTGACTTTGATGTGCATACGGATGAAGACCTGCAACGCGAAGGGGTCGAGCTACTCAAGCAATACCGCGTCGTGCTGACCTGTCATCATCCCGAATACTGCTCGGAAGAAATGCTGGACGCCTACGAAGCCTACCAACAGCAGGGCGGTCGCTGGCTCTATCTGGCGGCCAACGGTTTTTACTGGTGTACGGTGTTTCACCCCGATAATCCCGCTCTCATCGAGGTGCGCAAAGGCGACAACGGTACGCGAGCCTGGACCATCAGCCCAGGGGAGTATTGCAACGCCTTTGACGGAAAGCACGGCGGCCTGTGGCGGGTACGAGGCCGGAATATGAGCAAGCTGACCGGCGTGAGTTTTACCTCGTTCGGTCTGACGGCCTCAAGCTATTACCGCCGAGCCCCGGACAGCTTCCGGCAGGAATGTGCCTGGATGTTTGCAGGCATCGGCGAGGACGAGCCGATTGGAAATTTCGGTCTGGTCGGAGGTGGAGCCGCTGGGCTGGAGCTCGACCGCTACGACCTGGAACTCGGCACACCCCACAATGCCTTTCTGCTCGCCCACTCCGAGGGGCATAACGATATTTTCGTGACGGTCTCAGAGGAATCGACGTTCAACGCGCGCGGCTATTTTGCGGCCGGTGGCACCGGCGACCAGAATCCCTATATCCGGGCGGATATTGTCTACTTCAAGACGCCGAATGACGGGGCGGTGTTCTCGGCCAGTTCCATGGCCTGGTGCGGGAGTCTCTCACACAACAACTACGACAATAATGTGTCGCGTCTGACGGCCAACGTCATTCGCGGCTTTCTCCAGGATGGACCGTTGCCGTAGGGGGGTGGAGTATGCCCTATCGAGATGAAAGACGCTCTGTAATACGTGTGTATATATCGCGCCGATGAATAATTCCGTAAATCAACACTTCTCTTCGGAGGATGCTAAATACAACACGATAGTCTCCAACCCGGAGCTTCCAATATCCCTTGAGTGTTCGTTTCAGAGGTTCCCCATACTGCTGTGGTGCTGTCCCCAGTCTGGACTGAATGGCACGGGCGATACGCTTGCGAAGGTTCCGATTGATCCGGGGGATATCTTCAGATCGGACGGAGGGATGGTAGAGTAACCGATAGGGCGGAGAGACATCAGCCATCCCAGGCCGCCTGATGCGTCAGGGCCTGATCTCGTTGAAAGGTGCGTGCCCGCTCTTCAGCGAACCGACCAAGCTCTTCGTCTTCCTGAGCATCCAGCGCTTCCCGAACGAGATCACGGATTTTCAGGGAGAGGGATACGTGTTCTTTTTTGGCAAGTTTCTGAATCCGCTCATACAAGGGCTTTTCCAAAACAACGTTGACACGTGGATTTCTGGTTGGCATACGTTTGTCTCCTGAGTGATCGTAGCAGTGTATCACTTGTGGAGAACCATACTCAAGCGGCCGATCTTCTCAGATAGGGGTGTCAATGAAACCGCTCACCCGCTACGCGTGGGCCAAAAACGCACTGGCGATTCAGTACCACGACGAAGAATGGGGCGTGCCGGTACACAACGACCGGACGCTGTTCGAGTTTCTCATCCTTGAAGGAGCCCAGGCCGGCCTGAGTTGGGACACCATTCTTAAGAAGCGCGCCCACTATCAGACCGTCTTTGACCACTTCGACCCCGTTCGTGTCTCCCGTTATACGCCGCGCAAAGTTGAGCGCCTGCTGGCCGACCCCGGTATCGTGCGAAACCGGCTGAAGGTCGAGTCCGTCATAAAGAACGCCAATGCCTTCCTCACTGTCCAGAAAGAGGCGGGCAGCTTCGATACTTATATCTGGCAGTTTGTCGGTGGGCGGCCGCGTCAGAACACGTGGCGCACCCTACAAGAGATCCCTGCCCGCACCGCACAGTCGGACGCGATGAGCAAGGACCTCAAAAAGCGTGGCTTCTCTTTTGTGGGGTCAACAATCTGTTATGCCTTCATACAGGCCACCGGCATGGTCAACGACCACACCACAGACTGTTTTCGCTATGCTGAAGTGGAATCCCTTAGCCCGTAATGACAATCTTGCCAAAATGCGTGGCGCTCTCCATGAGTTTCAACGCCTCTTGGGCTTCCTCAAACGGATACACCCGATCAATCACCGGCTTGATCTGATTCACGGCCATGGCCGTGTTCATTGCTTCAAACATCTCGCGTGAGCCAACATAGACCCCCTGGAGTCGAAGGCTCTTCATCAGCACCGGAATGGGATTCACCTCACCATCCGTGCCGGCCAGAATCCCGATCAACCCAATAAAGCCGCCGACCCGCGTGGCCTCCATCGACTGCACCAGCGTCCCAGCCCCGGCCACCTCGACCACCTGATCAACTCCCACCCCATCGGTGAGCTCCAACACCTTTTTGCCCCACTCGGGGGTGGTCTTGTAATTAATGACTTCGGACGCGCCGAGTTGTGTGGCGCGTTCGAGTTTTTCGTCACTGCTCGATGTAATAATCGTGCGCACCCCGGCGGCTTTGGCAAATTGCAGGGCAAAGATCGAGACGCCCCCGGTTCCCAGAATCAATATCGTGTCACCGGCTTTCATATTGCCCAGCGTGACCATACTCTGCCAGGCGGTGACCGCGGCGCAGGGCAGGGTGGCGGCGTCTTCATACGTCATATAATCGGGAATCTTCACGACTCCGTCTTCGTGCAAGGTGACCAGTTCGGCCCACATGCCGTCCACGGCACCGCCGAGCGCTGAGGCCCCATGGGACACGTCCGGCCCACCGGCCAGCCAGTTCTGAAAGAAAATACCTGCGACCCGGTCGCCCGGTTTGACCCGCGTTACACCCTCGCCAACGGCAACCACCTCGCCCGCACCGTCGGACAGGGGAATCAACGGCAGATTGAGGCCCCGCATCCCGCCGTATTTGACGGTCATGAGGTCACGATAATTGAGTGACGTGGCTTTGACCCGGATAGCAATCTGACCGTGACCGGTCTGCGGGTCTGGCCGGTCTGCGAGGGTTAAATTCTCAATGCCGAATTCCTGATTGATCTGCCACGCACGCATGTCAGTAACTCCTTTTGGATTCGTTTTTTATACGGAAAACGCTTTGACTATCGAGCGCCAGCGGGCATCGTTCACACCCGGACGGTCGGGATGATAGAAGGCTACCCGGTTGAGCAAGCCGTCGTATTTTTCTTTGAGCATGGCTGGTACTTCATCCGGGGAGCCGGTCACCGCATACTCGTCCAGCATTGCGTCGGTCACGTCGTTGGCCATGGCCTGCCACTCGCCCTTGGCCGCTTTGGCGTTCAGGCGGAGACAGATGTCGCCCCAGCCGTGGACATCCAGCACGGGTTGATACGTTCGGGTAGAGGCATAGAACGCAATCTGCATACGCACCTTTTCGCGCATGGCGTCCATTTCTTTCTGCGTGTCGCCCATAATCACAAAGGACGAGCTTGAGACCACAATGTCTTTTCGGCTGCGACCGGATTTCCGCGCCCCCTCTTCGATCTGGGGGATCACCCGTTCACGCAGAAATTTTGCAGAGTGAAACGGGTGGGCGTGAAAGCCGTCGCACAGTTCACCTGCCAAACGGCAGATATACGGGTTCACCCCGGCGATATAGACGGGAATCTGTGGATGGTCGATTTTTCCTGGCGAAAAGGCCGGGGTCATCAGCGTATGCTGATAAAACTCGCCCTGAAAGTTCAACGGCGTGCCGTTTTGCCAGCAGTCCCAAATCGCTCGCAGCGCCAGAACAATCTCGCGCAACTTCGGACCCGGTGATTCCCATTTCACACTATATCGCCGCTGATTATGGCCTTTCACCTGGGTGCCAAGCCCCAGAACAAAGCGCCCGTTTGAGGCGCGTTGCAGGTCCCAGGCCGTGTAGGCCAGCGACATTGGGCTGCGCGGAAACGACAGGGCAATCGCCGTGCCGAGAGTCAGCTTGGTGGTGGCGGTCGCCGAGACGGCAAGCGAAAGAAAGGGGTCGTGCTGGTTCTCCATGCTCCACACCCCGTCAAAACCCATGTCCTCGGCATTACGCGCAATCGTAATCGCTTCGTCGAGCGAGCGGGCAGTCAGTAAGCTGTCAAGTTTCATCTGTATCCTTCCCCGTTACGTGGCGGGCATCGGCGTGACTAGATCGTAGTAGGCCGCGCGTTGCAGCCGCCCTCTTATCAGTTCCCCGCCAGATGTCCTAGAGTGGGTCACCCGCGGTTGCGAGTTTCAACGGGGACTGGGAGACTGAAAGGAGGGCGCGTGAAGCGACGGTCGAGTTCCTGCTTGGCCTGCTTTCGGAGCTGGATGCAATTTCTATAGCGCCAGCCGGTCCTGAGCCAATCCCACATGCCCCCTTTCTGAAAAAGATTCATGGCTTGGGCAAAGCCCAGCACACCGGACTGCGGCTTTTTAATTTGCAGTAAAGAAGGGAGCTTTTCCAGAACAGGTCCTTCGAGCGTCACACGGGCGCGTGTTCTGGTGTTTTCCAACACCAGATTGAGCGCATAGTCTCCCTTCAGCCCTGGGATATCCTTGCCGTATAGACGCAGCTCGGGAGGGTGACGGTGTTCTTTGACCGGATCCGCATCGCTCTCCTCAGGTTCCGCGAACCGTACCCAGTCCAACTCTCCGGTGGCAGACAGCCGGTACTCCCTCTCTCCACCCTGGTCGGGGTTAGGCGCGACCTGGATATAGCGTGTCAAAACCGGACCGCTGATCGCCCGCTGCGTCTTCACGGCGACCAACTGCAAAGCCAGCCCGAACGTGGCGTCGTACCACTCGGGCGGGAGCGCGAGCTGCTTTTTCTCAATAATAAGAGAAACGCCGTTCGGTCCGGGCGGTCCGGCGATCCATCCCACATACACGTTGGCCAGCACGAGCGCTTCGTATCGGCCCTCAAGCGAGCGCTTTTCGAAGAGGGCGTATGCCTGTCGATACGCCCCATAGCTACGTCCGGGTTCGGAGCAGAGATGATCAAAACGCAGGGGGTGGTCCCGGTCGAAAACTGCCGGTTCCATATATGGCTGACCCAGAGCGATGCTTGCAGACAATAAGAACAAAGCCGTAATGGCAATAAGCTTGGGCATCTTGTTTGGCAGGCAGAGTGAGGGTCCGAAGCTTGAATTTTCTGAGTCCATACCTATTTTGTACCGCCGTTCGGACCGGGACTGAACCCACCTTCTACGGGGAATCAACGTCTAGAGTTTTTCCAGCCGCTCTCCCTCTAAGGAATCGACTTGACGCAACTGCGGAAAGATACGCGCCCACAGGCCAACAACGGCCAAGGTGCCGAGTCCGCCCAGCACCACGGCGGGCACAACCCCAAACCAGGCCGCGGTGACGCCGGACTCAAATTCCCCGAGTTCGTTTGACGCGCCAATAAAGACCGATTCGACCGCGCTGACCCGGCCGCGCATCTCGTCCGGTGTTTTCACCAGAACCAGGACCCGACGAATGACCACACTGATCATGTCCGATGCGCCCAGGATGGTGAGGGCCAGCAGCGACAGCCAGAGATTGTGAGACAGCCCAAAGACGACAATGGACAGTCCAAAGACCCCGACTGCCCCCAGAAGAATTGCACCGCATGACGCTGAATAGGCCAGCGAGCGACGATCAGCGCCGTGACCAGTGCACCAACTGCCGGGGCGCTTCTCAGCAGCCCGAGTCCCCAGGGACCAACGTGCAGAATATCCCGCGCATAGACCGGCAGCAGGGCGGTTGCTCCACCCAACAGCACTGCAAACAGGTCGAGCGATGCGGCACCCAGAACAACCGGCTGGCCCCGAATAAAGGAAATCCCCGCCACAACAGACTTCCAGGTGGCGGCCATCTGCTCTCTCGCGCGGTGTTCAATGCGGATGGTGTTCACTAAAAAAGCGGAAAGAAGAAACATCAGCACACAGCAGCCATATACCGCCTCCGGTCCAATGGCGTAGAGCAGCCCACCGATGGCCGGGCCGACAATGGTCGCGACCTGCCAGGAGGACGAGCTCCAGGCCGCGGCATTGGTAAAAAGGCGCTGTGGCACGAGATTGGGCATCAGGGCGACAGAGGCCGGAAACTCAAAAGCGCGGGCCGTCCCGAACAGGACGAGTACGCCAAAGAGGAAAATCGTGTTTGTGCCGCCTTGCAGCGTAAACGTCAAAAAGAGGACAGCACAGATCGCCTCAACGATGATGCATAGCGCCATCACGGTTCGCCGGTCATAGCGATCAGCGACATGGCCGGTCACCAGCGCGAGACCGAGCGAAGGAAGAAATTGAGCCAGGCCGACCAGGCCGAGGTCGAGTGGCCGACGCGTCAGATCATAAATCTGCCAGCCTATGGCCACCGCCTGCATTTGAATGGCCAGGGTGACACACAGCCGGGCGGCCCAGTAGCGTTGGAAGCCGGGGTAGGTAAAGGCCGAGGCTGAAGAAAGGTCCGTCCGTTGTTCCAAAAAATCCGCCTGACCTCGAAAAGAGTAAATGTGTCCTCCATCAGCCATAAAGGCCGGACACGTTTACTCTTTATAGGCAGTATAGGCTTTCCCAAACGCCTCGCGGGCGATAATGCCCTTCATGACCTCCGGCGTGCCGTCGCCGATTTCAAACCCGACAACATCCCGCCAGCGCTGCTCTAAGGGGACCTCCATGCTGTAGCCGTAGTGGCCGTGCAAGATCATGCAGGCGTGAATCGCCTCGGCAGCGACTTTCGGGCCCATCCATTTAGCCATGGCCGCCTCTTGGGTATGCCGCTGGCCGCGGTCTTTGAGCCACAGACATTTATAGGCCACCAGGCGAGCCGCTTCGAGCAGCGTCAGATATTCGGCGACCTGAAACGCCACGCCCTCAAACGTCGCCAGCGGTTTGCCAAAGACCTGTCGTCCCTTGGTGTATTCGATGGTTTCATCAATCGACTGCCGGGCTGCCCCAAGAGCGGCGAGAGCCACCAGGGCTCGATTAAAATCAAAGGCAATCATGGCCTGATAAAAGCCGCCGCTCTCGTCTCCCACCAGATAAGCGGCCGGAATACGCACATTATCAAAAAACAGTGAGCCGCGTTGATGCAGCCGGGCTCCGGCACTGGCGTACACTTGACGTGAGACACCGGGCGCATCAAAGGGAACCAGAAAGGCGGAAATGCCTCGCGCCCCACCCTCGGCCGTCCTGGCCAAGACCAGCCCGGCGTCTGCATTGCCGGCAAAGGTGATGCTGGCCTTCTCTCCGTTCAGCACATATTCATCGCCGGTTCTGACAGCGCGGGCCGTGATATTGGCGGCGTCCGAGCCAGCCGCCGGTTCAGTCAGCGCAATAGCCATAATGACGTCGCCCGTTGCCATGCGGGGCAACCATTCGGCTTGGACCTCGGGCCGGGCGTAAGCGGCTAGCAATTCGGCGATCATCATCCCAAGCTGGAGAAAGAGACTGTAATTGAAATCGCCCCGCGACAGCTCCTCGTTCATAATGCCACAGGTGACAAAGTCTGCATTCTGGCCGCCAAACTGCTCTGGCACGCGCAGGCCAAAGATGCCGAGTTCAGCGACTTCCCGAATCTCCGCTCTGCCGATCTTCTCTCCCCGGTCCCAGCGTGAATAATTCGGTAACAATTTGTCTTTGGCAAACTGACGGATCGTCTGTTGGACCAAGCGCTGTTCTTCAGTAAAGGCAAATTCCATAACAGTTCTCTGTTGGGCTCAGACTCAAAAGAAGAGGAGTGTAGACACGAACGTCGAGAGCGTCAATGAAGCGGACGCTTGGCGGTCTGCCTCGCTCAGGGCATACTAACAAGTCTAAGGAGGAGATTGCATGCCAGAACCAGTCCTCATGGTTGAGAAAGCCGATGGGATCGCAACCCTGACCCTGAACCGCCCACGGGCGATGAACGCCCTGTCTCGTGAACTCCGGCTCGAAATTGTCAGCGCCTTTGAATCACTGCAAAGCGACCCGGATACCCATGTCGTTATCCTGACCGGAGCCGGTCGGGCATTCTGTGCGGGTATGGACCTCAAAGAGCTGAGCCGGACAAGCGAACCCTTACAGGAACCGCAACCAACACAGGGCAGCATGGACGTGGTGCGAGTCATGGAGGCGTTCGACCGGCCCATTATTGGGGCGATCAACGGTTTTGCCATTACCGGTGGGTTTGAACTGGCCCTAGCCTGCGATGTCCTGATTGCGTCCAGCGCCGCGCGTTTTGCGGACACGCACGCCCGGATGGGGGTCATGCCGGGTTGGGGCCTGAGCCAGAAACTCTCGCGCGTGATTGGCATTTACCGGGCGCGTGAATTATCCTTGACCGGCAACTATCTGTCCGCCCAGCAAGCCGAAGCCTGGGGGCTGGTGAACCGGGTTGTTGCTCCTGATGACTTGCTGCCGACCTGTCATGCCTTGGCCAAGGACATGCTGTCGTGTCTGCCCGATATGCTGCGCAATATGAAGCGCGTGATTAACGAAGGCTACGCCCGGACGCTCAGCGACGGGCTCCAACTCGAATCAACCGCCTGGCGTGAGCAGGTTCGTGGCGTCACGCCAGAGGCGATTGCGAACCGGATCGAAGGAGTGAAACGACGCGGACGGACGCAGACATCCTGAGTCAGCCGGGCGGACACGGTGGTCCGCCCCTACAGCTAGACCCGCCCAATGACCGTGTCACCAAGTTCTTTGACGTAATCGATAATTTCTGTCTCAGTGGCGTTGAGCGTGAACAGGGCGTCCCCTTTGGGCGGGAAGAGCAGAATCAACCGATCCACGCCCAGGTCCGCATAACGTTTGGCCTTGTCGAGATCGATCCGTCCAACCGGCGTCACGCTGATTTCCAGCTTGCCCAATCCGCTCGGGCGCTGATTTTTTTCTCCGGCAGCCTGCAAGCCGTCGAGGCATTTCTTGGTTCCGTCCACATCGAGGGCAAAGCCGTACCAGCCGTTGCCATGGGTCACGGAGCGCTGGAACGCCTGGGGGGTCATGCCGCCAAACACCACCGGTGGACCGGGCTGCTGGATGGGCTTGGGAAATGCCTTGACGCCGCTAAAAGAGGCAAACGGTCCCTGATAGGACGGGTCGTCCTGACTCCAAATCGCCCGCATGGCATCAACGTAGTCGAGCGTACGCGGACCTTTATGGCCGAACGGGGCTCCGAGAGCGTCAAATTCCGGCTTGAGATAGCCAATCCCGACACCAAAGATCAGGCGTCCGCCTGACAGGACATCCAGGCTGGCCATCTCTTTTGCCAGCACCAGCGGATTCCGTTGCGGTAAAATAATAATGCCGGTTCCCATGCGGATGGTTTTAGTCTGGCCGGCCAGAAAGGCAAAGGAAATATTGGGGTCGAGCATGGGGTAGGTCGGCGGTAACGGCGAGGGCGGCTCCTGCGGGTCCGGCAGCACAACGTGCTCACCCGCCCAGACGGATTCAAACCCAGCGGCCTCGGCGGCCTGCGCCACCCGCGCCGATGCGTCTGGCGTACTGCACGGTCCCATATTGATGCCAAAGAGTCCGAGTTGCATATCTTTCCTCCTTTTTTACTCAGGTGAGACGAGTGCAGGGGCCACGCCGCGTTACCTCTTTGGCGCTAACACTTCAATGGCCCGCTCGTCCGGTACCATACCACCCTCGGGGCTCAGCGGCATGATACACACGTGTGACGCCCCGGCCTCATAATAGGCAGTAATCCGCTCGCGAATTTTTGCTTCGTCTCCCCAGGCAATGACCGCGTCCACGAGCCGGTCGCTGCCGCCGTTTGCCATGTCGGCGTCAGTGAAACCGACTTCTTTGAAGCGTTGGACGTAGTGATCGATTTGGAGATAGGTCTGCATATAACTGCGAGCGGCAGCGCGGGCTGTATCCGCGTCCGACTCCAGTATTATACCTAGCTCGGCACACAGCCACGGTTCCGGTCCAAGGGCCTTGCGGGTTGCCGCGATCTGATCAAGCACGGTGAAATAGGTGTGTGTTCCCTGAGTCTGCGTTGCGGATAGCGCCAGCATCTTAGGCATCATCCCGGCCAGCACCACAGGCGGGTCGCTTTGCGGGGCTGGTGCGGCGTACGGTACGGCTTTCATCTTGGTCAGATATTCGCGCGTGAAGCTGAGGGGCTTGCCATACGGAATGCCGCGCCGGGCGTTGCCCTGCGCATTGCTCACGCCCAGGCCGAGCACAAAGCGGTCGCCGTAGAGTTCGGCGAGCGTCCGGGCGGCATTGGCCACCGCAATCGGCTCATACGCATAGGTCACTACAATGCCGGTGGCGATGACCAGACGCTCGGTTTGGCTCAGCAAATACGAGGCAAACGAAAAACTCTCACGGCCCAGAGTCTCGGGAAACCACAGGGCGCTATAGCCGAGCTGCTCGACTTTGCGGGCGAGCTGGCCGGTCTGTTCGCCCGTAAGGTCATCCAGAAAGGTAAAAACGCCGGGAGGTTGGAGGTCCATACTTGCTCCTGCGGACTAGCGAAAGGCCGGGATAACCCTACTGGTAAACAGTTCCAAATGGGGCTGAATCCAGCTTGCCGGCAGGCCCGGCGGCAGCGTCCACGAATAATAATGCGTCAGCGGGGTCTCTAAGGCATAGTCGCGAATCATCTGAATACAGGTGTCCACGTCTACCACCTGAAACAGGCCCGATTCACGTAAAGCGTCGATATCCGGCAATTTTGGAAACAGGGGCATACCGGCCTTTTCCGACCACTCGGCATAGGCGTTGACCTGATAGCGAACGTGTTCGGCGGCTTCATTCCAGGTCTTGTCCGGGTCCTCAGACGGAATCAGCCAAAAATAGCCACCCGCGAGACGAATATCCGTGGTGGACTTCCCGACTTTTTCCAGGGCGGTCACATAGCGTTCATACGCCTCTTTCAGCGGGCCGACGCCGATATAGCCGTCGCCATACTTTGCCGCCCGTCGGAGTGCCGGCGGGGTGAAGCCGCCGACCCAAATCGGTGGCCGGGGTTGCTGAATCGGCTCCGGAGTGAGCTTGGCTTTGGTCACCGTGTAATATTTCCCCTCAAATGTCAGGGTCTCGCCTTCCCACAGGCGACGAATGATTTCGAGGCCCTCATTCGTGCGGGCGCCACGCTCTTTACTCGAAATTGCGAAGCTCTCAAACTCCTCGACTTTATATCCAACACCCACACCCAACTCGAACCGGCCACCCGAAATCACGTCCACCGTGGCGGCGTCTTCGGCCATCCGGACCGGATTGTGAAAAGGCAGAAGTATCACGCTCGTCCCGATATGAATCTTCTTGGTCCGCGAGGCAATCGCGGCGGCAATCGGCATCAGCGCAGGAGAATAGCCATCCTCGATAAAATGGTGCTCGGACAGCCAGATATCGTCAAAGCCGTTCTCCTCGCCCCATACGATCTGGTCTATAATTTCGTTGTAGAGTTGGTCATAAGGGCGCTTCCAGGCAGGCGGGTTGCGAAAGTCGTACCACATACCAAAGCGAATTTTCGGATTGCCGTGCTCACTCATCGGGCTGTCCTCCTTTGTAACCGATTGCGTATCTTATGGTCTCAGTATGAAAATGGAAAGCGGATACTGCTACAATTGATTCGTCAGATGGCCACTCTTCGCCCTGGAGAATCCTTGGCCTTCCCGCCTAGTTGACGGGTCGCGGGGTTCTCTGTATAGCGAACGGGTTTCACACGAGAAGAGTATGGGAGAGAATAGAGTATCTCTCCTTGAGAAAGGTATTGCATGACGGATCAGATTGGCTCTGAAACAAACCCCCTCCGCGTCGCTATTTTCGGCTCAGGACCGGCTGGATTCTACGCGGTTGGCGAACTGCTCAAGCAAAAAGAGACTGCTATTCGGGTTGACCTGTTCGACCGCCTGCCGACTCCCTATGGGTTGGTCCGGGGCGGCGTGGCACCGGATCATCAAAAAATTAAAGCGGTCATTCGACAATACGAAAAATTTGCCAACCTACCCGGCTTTCGCTTTTTCGGAAACGTGACCTTTGGCGAAGATATCCGGCTGGCCGATACCCTGGCTCACTACCATCAAGTCCTGTTCTCAACCGGCGCGGAATCCGACCGGCAGCTCGGCATTCCGGGTGAAGACTTGACCGGCAGCGACCCGGCGACGATCTTTGTCGGCTGGTATAACGGGCATCCTGATTACCGCGAGCTCAACTATGATCTGAGCAACGTTGAACGCGTCGCCGTGATCGGAAACGGCAATGTGGCCATGGATGTCGCCCGTATTCTGGCCCGCTCTATTGAAGAACTCTCAAAAACGGATATCGCCGACTACGCGCTCGAAGCGCTCAAGAAAAGTGCGGTCAAGGAGATCTATCTGCTGGGCCGACGGGGGCCGGCACAAGCGGCCTTCACCAATCCCGAGATTCGCGAACTGACGGAAATGCCGATCACCGATCTGGTCGTCGAGCCGAAAGACCTTGAGCTTGACGAGGCCAATGCCGAATTCCTGGCGCAGGCCACAGAGCCGGTGCATCAGCGGAATATGGATATCCTGACGGCCCAGATTCCCAAGGGTGAAGGAACGGCCCCAAGGAAAATTCGGGCGCGCTTTTTTGTTTCTCCGGTCGAACTTTACGGGACCGAGCGCGTCGAGGGCATGAAGCTCGAAAAAAACCGTCTGGTAAAGGATGACAGTGGGACGCTGCGCGCGCGCGGAACCGGAGAATACGAGGAGCTGCCGAATATTCAGATGGTCTTTCGCTCTATTGGCTATAAGGGCCATCCGCTGAAAGACGTTCCGTTTGACGAGCGCTCAGGAATTATTCCGAACCAGACCGGTCGGGTCATCGACCCGGAAACACAGACGCCTATTGAGCGCCTGTACGTGGCCGGCTGGATCAAGCGCGGTCCGTCCGGCGTGGTGGGCACGAATAAGCCGGACGCGATTGAAACCGTCGGGCTGATGTTGGAAGACCTGCAACAGGGCAAGGTGCCCAATACCATCAACGCCAGCGACGAGGCGGTTCCGGCTCTGCTGGCCGAGAAGGGCGTCCGCTACGTCTCTTTTGCTGACTGGAAATATCTGGATCAGATAGAAGTCGAGAGCGGGAAAAAAGTGGGCAAGCCGCGTGAGAAGATGACGACCGTCGCGGAGATGCTGGCCGCGCTCGATACCCAGACTTTGCAAGCTGCTGCTAAATAATGGCAAACCGCCGTGGAAGTGAGTAAACGCTATGAAAGCCATTCGGATACACGAGTTTGGTGGACCAGAGGTATTGCAGCTCGAAGAAGTCGCGGACCTGACCCCTGGGGCGGGTCAAGTCGTGGTGCGCATGCACGCGGTCGGAGTCAATCCGGTTGAGACTTATATTCGGTCCGGTATCTACCCCAAGCCGCCGACACCCTTCACACCTGGGTCGGACGGGGCCGGTGTGATCGAGGCTGTGGGCGAGGGCGTGGACCGGGTTGCCGTGGGCGACCGGGTGTATCTGGCCGGTTCTCTCAGCGGCACGTACGCCGAACAGGCCCTGTGCAAACAGGAGCAGGTATATCCGCTTGGCGAACCGGCGTCGTTCGCCCAAGGGGCCGCCGTGTTTGTGCCCTATGGTACTGCCTATCAGGCGCTCTTTCACTGCGGCCATGCCTCACCCGGTGAAACGCTCTTCGTGCACGGGGCTAGCGGTGGAGTGGGTATCGCTGGTGTACAGCTCGGTCGGGCCGCCGGCATGACGGTCATTGGAACCGCGAGTACGGAACGCGGGCGCCAACTCGTATCCGAACAAGGTGCGCAGCACGTCCTCGATCATAGTGCCGCGTCGTATCTGGAAGAAGTGCAGACCCTGACGGATGGACGGGGTGTTGATGTGATTTTGGAGATGCTGGCCAACGTCAATCTCGCCAAGGACCTCGACCTCCTCGCCATGCATGGGCGCGTGGTTGTCATCGGCAATCGGGGCGAGAGGAATCAGGGCACGATCGAGATCAACCCACGGGCGGCCATGATGCGGGACGCCTCCATCATCGGCATGACCTTACGCAACGCCACGCTGCAGGATCATGTCCGCATCCACTCAGCCCTCGTGGCCGGCCTGGCCAACGGCACGCTCCGGCCCGTGATCGGACAGGAACTCCCCCTGGCCGAAGCCGCCCAAGCCCACCGCGCCGTCAGCGGAGCGGGCAAAGCCTACGGGAAGGTAGTGCTGATACCGTAGGACTGCGCCTCATCTTTCTTAGTCCGTCGCCTCACTATCTGACTACCAATACTCTCAATGACAGCCTGAAACGGGGGAGACCATATAGGCTTGCCCTGGATCGAAGATGCTATATACTTTGTGTATATAGCCCAGGAGGACATTTCAATGCCTATTGGTTCTGTCTTTGTGAATAACCGTACCCAGGCGGTCCGGTTACCCGCCGGTACTCGTTTTCCGGACGAAGTGAAACAAGTCAATGTTCGCGTTGTCGGGAAGGATAGGGTGTTATCTCCCGTGGATAGCTCATGGGACAGCTTCTTTTTCTCTGAAGAGCGTGTGAGCGATGATTTTCTGGAAGAACGGGCCTCCCAGGAGCAAGCTGAGCGGGAAGTCTTTTGATGTTGAAATACATGCTTGATACCAATATTGCCATTTATGTTATCAAGCGCCGCCCGCTAAACGCCTTGGAGACCTTTAACCGGCACGCCGGCCAGTTGTGCATCAGCTCAGTCACACTGGCTGAGTTGATGCACGGCGTAGAAAAAAGCGCCAGACCCGATCACAACCTGCGGCAGGTTGAAGACTTTGTGTCCCGTTTGGTTGTGCTTGAGTATGGGAATAAGGCGGCTGCCCATTACGGAGATATCCGGGCAGCGCTGGAACGGAAGGGGAAGCCCATCGGCGTGAATGATTTACATATAGCGGGTCACTCTCGAAGCGAAGGATTAACCCTGGTCACCAATAACCTGAAGGAATTCGAACGGGTGGAAGGCCTGCGGCTGGAGAACTGGCTTTCATCTTGAGAATAAAAAATCTTAGTTCCTTTTTTGACCGCGTTGTTGGTTATGAATCGATCGAGAGCGGTAGGCTGATAAAGCAGAGCCAGACGTTACTGGCCCATGCGTCCAAAATCAATCTGGATATTGGAATAGACTTCGTTCAGGCTAGAGATATGTTCCCACGGAACGCCTAAGCCTTCACGGCTGTTCCCCAGCATGATGGGTTGCAGGTCTTCTCTGGCAAGAGGTTGAGCATCAGTAAAAACGAGCACACCGGCCGCGGTGATCTGGGGCTGGTCGAATTCAATGAATCGATCGGTTTCCCAGACGGCATCCTGCATCGTCAGCGTCAGCATTTTTGTTTCGCCCGGTTGGAAGAGTCCGTCGGGCTCCACCCGCATCGTCGGAATCTCGCTTTGCAAATCCGGATAAAGGTCTTGCGTGGCGGGGTTGATGAAAGACAGATAGCTGGTCGTGAACTTGCGTAAGACCACCGCTTGATCCGAGGTGTTCGTGGCTTCAATCTGCATGCTCAGGGACCGCTCGGTGGTATTATAGCGCAACTCTTTGACCTCGGTTTGCACGGCACTCGGGAGTGGGAGGCCGGACAGGTCCCACATTCTGGCGGCCTGGTGGGGAATGATCGGCGGGCGGCCCGAGTTCGTGACCAGTAACCCTCCGACAACCAGGACAACCAGGACCACACCGAAAATCAGAGACGTTCGACGGTCGGCGGGCGTGATTTGCTCTTCATCAACTCCGTTAACCAGCAGGGCGTGACGGACGAGCAGCGGCCGTCTGGCCCAATAGCCCAGCCAGGCCAGCCCGAGAATCCCAAACACGATATGCCAGCCGACAACCCGTCCAAACCCGTAGTGCTCCAGGTCTATGGTCTCGCCGGTTGCCGGAATCTGTATAGTATAGGACGGCGGGGCGTCGCCCGGCACAACGGTGATCCACTTGGCCGGGCCCACCAGCCCGCCTGTCCCGGACAGATTAATCAGTGGGTGGACATGATACCGGCCCGGCTCGCGGGCCTGGAGAATCATCTTGAAATCGTAGATTTTTCCTAACTCGATATTAAACGCGTTCTGGATAAAGCGGTCATTCACCCAGCGTTCGCGCACGGCAAGTTTCGGACCCGGAACCAGGACGCCAACCCACGCCAACTCCGGTATGGTCAGCATGCGCGGCCAGGAGTTCATCACTCTGAACTTGCCGGTAACGGTCATGGTCTCGTTAACCGCAAGCCGCTCGTGCGAGAACTCCACGTTGAAGAACGAGACCCCGCGCATGCGAACAAACGGTTCGAGGTTGTGCTCACCATGGGCGTGGACAACCGGCGCCTGTATAAACGAGGCTCCGAACACGCACAGGCAGGCGAAGCTGACGGTGAGGCAAACTTTTCCGAGTGGAGACATGAGAGTCCCTACCGGTCAGGTTTGGCGCAGGACTTTGCGCATCGGCATAACACCAAGCGCTTTTCCGATGCCGATGCCAATCCAATACATGATGGTGCAGGCGATGCCGGCCATTAATATGCTGATCCAGATACGCTGGCCCAGGAAGGCCTGTAGCGTGCCCTCATCAATCCGGCGCAGATATTCCGGTGTTTGCGGGCGGATGAAGTAATAGCCCATCAAATCGGCAATGGTAAAGGTCTTGCCAAACAGCGTCACCGGCTGCAGAAAAGGCATGAGCATCAGCCAGTTCACCGGATAAAAGAGAAACCCCCATAAAAACCCGCCGATCAGACTCGTCGCCAGATAGCTGCGTGACCACAAAAGCATCAGGTCAAGCGCCAGCGCCATGGGAATCGTTGTGGCCGGCCAGATAAAATTAATCGGATAATACTCCATGCTGTAAAAGCTGAAGATCCGACTCAGCCAGGCTCCGACCAAGACGAACACTGCGGTAAACGTGGCTCCCAGCGGCAGGCGCAGATAGTGCCAGGCCAGATAGTGGCCCACCGCAGTCACCAACAGGGCGGCGCTCGGGCCGGCGATCGGCCACCACAGCTTGTCTTTCCAGTCCACCCAGAAATCCCAGTCACCCATATAGAGCATGCGGCTGACGTGGGGAATGACGGTAAAAAAACCGACCAGGGCCAGGAGCATAATGACGTCAAAAACCTTGGCCATCCTGTGTTGGCCAAGCGCAGCAAGCTCTTCGGCCTTCATTTTTTTAACCTCTCCTGAGGCCCGCCTCTTCCTGAACGCCTTGCGTTGCGACAGTCCGCCGGTAGACGAGTCGGTAGCCTACGATGACGCCTTCGCCTCGGTTGACGCTTGCTGGGCTATTTCTCCCAGGTTTTCAAAGATGCGTGGAACGGTCTTAAAGAGCAGCGCAAACCCGGCAAAGAAGAAATACGTCGCCCAGGCAAACGGAAAATGGTAGGGCTGCACAAACAGTTCTTCGGTAATCCAGCTTGAGTGCCCCAGTTCATTAAACGCCACATTGGCGAACAGGAACCAGCCGCCGGCCGGAAACAGCAGATAGCAGATGGGTATGCCTTTGCCTCCTTCACCGACATACAGATGATGTAAGCGATTATAGGCGTACCAGGAACTCACACCGGTCATGATGATCAACATGGGAAAGGTATAGAAGAAGAGCGGAATGTGGCTGGGCGTAAAGGCTGTGTCGCGCACCACAATTTGGTGCCATACGGCGTCTTGCTCGGCAAAATAGCTGACTCCAAAGCCAAACGTGGCCGCCACCGCGACCATAGCCCAGAGTTTGCCGATGTGGTTGAGCTCGTGCTCCGGGTCGATCCGCCCCAACTCTTTTCTCTGAATGACACAGATCGGACAGGGTTTGCGATAGGCCGTAAAGCCGATGATGGCGGCGGCAATAAGGACGATCCACTCGACGTAGAGCAGGCCCAACCAATACTTCGCAAATTCAGGTGTCGTCGCATCCATACCAACCGGGAACCACCACTCGCCCTGCCACAGCCTGATGAGAATCAACGACAGTAGCCCCAGGCCGCCGCCTATGACCAGAAAGCGCACGAACGGCATCTCGTCGTGCGCCGTTTGGTCTTGCTTCATTTCCTCTATCTGGACGGCCTGCCCTTCGACTGAGGCTGATATAGACGTTGCTGCCATAGAAAATCCCTCCTCGTACACTATCATTCAGCCCCGAGCGCCCTATAGTGGACCACCCCGGAACAACTAATAATGCTGTGTGTGGAATAGCCCCCCTTTACCATATATCCTCCAAAATATGCAAACAGGGCTTTGAGTTACGTCCCTTACGGATTATGCTCCTCGGCTTCAAACGCCCCCGGTTCGTGCCAGCGACGGCTGACGAGCAGTTTCCCGGCGTGGTGCCGTTTCTTACGGAAGCCCAGCAGGTGAAAAATTTCCATCACAAACCACCGGGCAATGCGTGGCTCGACGACCAGGGTTGCGGCCTGGTCCGGATGTCGGCGTACTCCGGGCAGTAGCGGTAAGAGTCGCTCAAGCCGGAGGTGGCGTAGCCACACCGCGAGGCGCAACCAGAACCACCGGACCGTTTTGACCAGGAAAAATCCGTCCGCGCCTTGTCCCTGATAGAGGGGCATCAGGATCTGTCCAGACTCCTGAGCCCGAATCTGTCCGTGACGGTCACGGGCCAAGAGCTGGCCCCGCCTGACCGGCTGGAAGTTGGTGAAGCCGGGTTCCATCACAAAGTCGTCCCCTGCTTGGAGCAGATGGTGATAGCGGATTTCCAAGACCGGACAGACCGGCTGCTCGGGCGGCATCTTTTCGGGTGCGTCCTGGGACTGGAGACAGCCGGCGGTTGTCAGGACGCTCCAGACGGCCGCAATATGGTTCTCCACTGCGCTTGGCGAAGCGTGCTGTCCGCCTTCAAAACCAATGACGACATGTCCCTGCTCGCTCAGATAATTCAGCAGCGTGCCCTCTAACTGTTCTTCCAGACCCAGAATGACCGGGGCCTGAAGACCAAACGCAAAGCGACGGTTGGACAGGCTATCGCCAATCACCACAAACGGCTGACCCTCGGCAGAGGTGGTGTGCAGATCGAGGAAAACAGCCGGTCCCTGGCGCTGGGTCAGCGCGGTTTCTACTACCGCCAGCAGCTCCCGCTGCTCCTGCTCTTCCGAGGTCGTTTCAGCGCATGGCTCCCCCGCCGCATCTTGGAGGCGTTCAGCTACCCACAGCCGGTTGAAATCCTCATCAATATACCGGCAGCCGCGTGCCAGCGCAGCACGATTTCCGGTGAGCGCCAGCAGCTCGCCTCGAAAGGAGGGACGCCGGGTGTGTAAACTGTGTAGTATCTGTTGCAAGGCAAACACCCCAGCTGGCTCATTGCCGTGCATTCCTCCAATACCAATCACGAGCGGCCCGGGTGTATCGCCGCCATAACTGCCGAGCAGGCGTGGAAAGCTGAGGGACTGGGCGGGAGGGTCGGGCATCAGTCGTTCCGGGCCGACCGTTCAAGCAGACGGGCCGTTAGCGTCAGGATGTCATGCTCGGTCACGATCCCGATCAGCCGCTCATCCTTGGCCACCAGCAGAGACGCGCTTTTTTCCTGTTGCATCCGGGCGACTGCTTCTACGAGCGGTGTCTCGGGTGGAAGCGTCAGCGGCTTCGACTGCATGATCGCCCCGACCGGGATCGGTTCGCTCTCGACCTGCCGGAGTGACGGCGCACAGTGACGCAGGACCTCAAAGCACGAGATCAAGCCAACCAGCTTGCCCTGGTCGTCCTCAACCGGGATATGCCGAATCCGTTTCCAGTCCATCAGCTTGGCCACCAAGTCTATCGGTTCATTGGGATGGACAGTGAACAGATCGGTCGTCATACATTCTTCAATACGCAGGGCGTGCACTTTCTCACTCCATCCTTCTTCAACCTGGGCCAACGGCCATTCATGCACCGGGCTTCCCGCCCATTGCCTGCCGGCGGTGGCTGCGGTCAGCGCGCTCAGCCGCGCCGCTTGGGTGTCAGTCTCCTGCATGTCTGCCAATGAGCGCAAGAGCCAGGACGAACCGGTCAGGCCGACCGTTACCCGTTGTTCGATCACACCCAGGTAACGCTCGATGTCCACAGGGTTCAGCCCGGCCGTGCGGAGCCCGTGCCGGGCCAGCGGTAATAAGTCCTGGCGAATCAAGTCACGGGCCAGCACAACCTGCCCATCGAGCCAGGTAAACTGGGCATCAAGCCCCCTCTGAGCCGCGGCCAGAAAATTGATTTCCGCGTTGTGGAAGGGCATTTTTTGAGCAATATCACCATAGGTTTGTTGCCCTCCCCGAAGTAAACCAAGGAAAAAGGCAGCATTCGCGACCTCATCAACAACGCTTGGACCGGCTGGCAGGACACGGTTCTCAATACGGATATGGGCTTTCCCCCCTCCGATGCCAAAGCAACCTCTATTCCAGCGATACACCGTCCCGGTATGGAGACGCAGGGCTTGTAATTCGGGCAGCCCGCCCTGTTCCAGTAAGCGCAAAGAATCTTCCTCTGACGGTGTTCCGATCAGGACACGAAAACGGGCAAGATCTTCCTGGATGAGATCGAGTATCGAGTGGTCTACCCACTGCTGACCGAAGCTCACCCGTGGCGCACGCTCGCGCAGATGGGTGCTGGCGCGGCGGGTATCAACAGATTGTTGAAACAATGGAATCCGCGTCTCGCGCCACAGCCGGCGGCCAAACAGAAGCGGTGAGTTGGCGGCCGCGGCCAGGAGCGGAGCCGTCATGGCCTGAGCGATATTATAACACTGAGGAAACTCGGCTGGCTCGACCTGGTAGTGGACCTGAAAACTGGTACAGCCCGCTTCCAGCATGACCGAGTCGTGCTTGAGGTTCAGCTCATCCGCGCCCTTGAGTTGGAACTCGTAATCGCCCCCGCGGAGTTGGGTGAGTATGGTATTCAGTTCCCGGTAGCGCGGCTTGGGAGTCATATTGGTCAGCGCCAAGTCAGATTTGCGCAGCGTCGGCAAAATCCCACTCAGGATCACCTCGGCCCCACACTGGTGAGCGGCAGCCCGCACTGTAGCGAGTGAGCGGTTGAGTTGACCCTCAAGCTGACTCAGGCAGTCTCCCTCAAACACTAAAGGGTCCAAATTGATCTCCAGGTTAAACAGCCCCAACTCCGTGGTGTAATGGGGGTCATCGATCCGCTCCAGGATATCCAGCGCGATCGGTGCCGGATGCCAGGCGGTATCCACCAAAAACAGTTCTTGCTCAACCCCAATCCGGTGGACTCCGGATTCGATCAAACCGGTGTCGAGCATGTGCTCCAGCGCGTTGATATCGCGCAGGAGATGGGCGATAAAGCGGCGGAGTTGGCCTGAATCACTATCGCGCAGTACGTCTTGATTTCCCACTCGTATCCCTCGGGCACGAATCCCTTACCGGTCTCGAATGCGGTAGCGTATGTTATATGTCGTAAGAGCGGAGGCATAGAGTGTCCGGTGATAAAAAGACGGCGCGCGCGGCTGTGTTTCTCCGAGAGCGCACACCACGCGGAGGAATTAACGACAATGGCAAGTAAGGGCCGACCTTTCCGAACCGTCTCTTTCGAGGGCTTTGAGATATTGGTGGGCAAAGGGGATGCCCAGAATGACCGGCTGACCTTCGAGGTTGCGGAGCCTGAAGACTTCTGGCTGCACGTGGTCAACTTTCCCGGCAGCCATGTTGTGGTGCGCAATCCCGACCAACTCGCCGCACTGCCGCCCGCGGTCTTGATGCGTGCGGCCCGGCTGGCGGCCTGGCATTCCAAGGCGCGCGGCAGCCGGGGCAAAGTAGAAGTGCACCTCTGCCGAGCCGCGGACGTGTCTCAGCCACCCGACTTTCCGCCCGGTAAGGTGCGTCTGCGCCGCTGGCAAAGCCTCAAAGTCTATCCTTTGGAGCCGCCCGACGAGGCGTAATGGTGGACTGTGAATACCGGTTGGGGACAGCCCACAGTTTTCGGAACCCCGCCTATCGGCTTACGCTCCGCTTACTCGATTGACGGAGGGCTGCTACACGGCGTGATAGCGAACCCGCGCACGGATTATGTCGCCGCTCTCGGCCTGCACCTTTGACAGTTCGTAGACCGTCTGAGCGTTCATCCAGAATTCCGGAGTTTGGCCGAAATACTCGCCCAGCGCAATCGCGGTCTCAGCCGTCACTCCGCGCCGTTCATGGACAATCTCGTGCAGGCGCGTCGCTGGCAGGCCCGTCTCACGCGCCACACGGCTGACGCTCAACGCCATTTCCTCAATTTGCTCCATGAGTAGCGCACCGGGATGCGTTGCAATCCGATGGGTCGGTGCCTTTAACATAGTCTCGCTCCTGTCTCAGTCATAATGGTTGTTCAACTCCACCTCGAAGGCATCCCCTGCCCGCCAGGTGAAACATATCCGCCAGCCGCGCGATACACGAATGCTGTACTGTCCGGCGCGGTCTCCCCTGAGGCGTTCAAGCCGATTACCGGGCGGTACTCGAAGGTCTTTTATAGAAGCTACATAGTTGATTCGGTCCAGCTTGCTCTGCGCTCTTTTCAGAAGTCTCGCCGGGAACGACCGATCTCGCACACCATTGAAGACATTCGCAGTACGCTGGTCGGCAAAGGACCTAATCATGGAGCGAAAATATTATGATTCACGTTATACGTCAAACGTAATATGGCTAGGCGGGGGCCGATATAGGCTTTGCCCTAGCAAGATACGAATGCTACCCGGCAAGGTACCTTTGCGCCGCTGGCAGAGTCTCCTTCCTGCTGGTGGATACACAGCATCGTAAAGTGCTCCAGCAGTGTGGAACTGACCCCGTCTAATCCCCGAAGGCTTCCTCTTCTTTTATTTGGGCCGAGACCGGAGGCGGCCTTGGGTCGAGGACCGGAGGCGATTCTTGCACCGGCCTCCGGCGGAAAAGTCGGCGCGGCAGGTTTCTCAGGGCCGGAAGCGTACGGCCCAGCCATGCCTCAATGTCATCGAATAGGGAATAGGCGACGGGAGTTACCAATAAGGTGATTAATAAGCAGAGGCTCTGTCCGCCAATGACCACGACCGCAATGCCCCGATGACTTTCCGCGACCGGGCCCTGACCGATCAGAATCGGAATCATGCCGGCCACAAGGGCCAGGGTCGTCATCAGAATCGGGCGCAGGCGTTCCTTGTTGGCCTGCAAGATGGCTTCATCGCGCGGCAGGCCGGCGGCCCGTAAATTGATCGTGTGGTCAATCTGCAGGATCGAGTTTTTCTTCACAATCCCGAATAACAACAGCATGCCCAGAATCGCGAACAACGCCAAATGCTGGCCCGCGATATACAGCGCCAACAGGGCAAAGGGCACGGCCAGGGGCAGGGACAGCATAATGGTAATCGGGTGCAGAAAACTCTCAAACTGAGCCGCCAGGACCATATACATGCCAATAATGGACAACAGAAAGGCGATCTGAAAACTTTCCATCATCTCTTCAAACATCTTGCCCATACCGGTCACCCCGGTGGTATAGCCCAGCGGCAGGCCCATTTCCTCGACCTCGGCATCGATGTCGGCAATCGCGTCGCCGAGCGCCTTGTCTTTGGCCAGATTGCCGGTAATCGTAATCTGGCGCTGCCGGTCCTGGCGGTCAATTTGTACCGGGCCAGTGCCGGGAACCATATTGACCACATTGTTGAGTATGACCTGCCCAACCGATGCCGACGGAACCGCGACTTGCTGAATCACTTCCGGCCGATTCCGACTCTCCGGTGTCAGGCGCAGACGTACATCGTATAACTCGTCGCCTTCACGATAGGTCGTAATTTTCTCACCCGCGACCATGATGCGCAGGGTCGACGCAATATCCGCGGCCTCAATGCCAAGATCGGACGCTTTGCGGCGGTTGAGATGGACTTGGAGTTCGGGATTCCCGCCCTCGAAGGTCGAGTCTACATCGCGCAGGCCGGGCATGTTCTGGGCACGGGTTTTCAAATCTTCGGAGTATTGTTGGAGCGTTTCCAGGTCCGGACCACGCAGGTTGTAAGAGACATCCACATTCTGGATACCCCCCCCACTGACCGGCAGAATCTGGTCCACGCTGATCCTGAGATTGGGAAATCCCTGGACCTTCTCGCGAGCCAGATCCATAATCTGAATCTGGTGGAGGTCCCGCTCGGAGTAATGCTTGAGGGTGACGACAATTTTTGACTTTGTCACCGACTCTCCCACGGTCGAGCCAATCTCGGTCAGCAGGTGGTTTACACCCGGAAGGGGATGAATCTCTTCTTCAATCTGGCGTGTCACGGCGTCGGTTTGCACCAACGAATAGCCGGGCGGTGTCTTGATATTGATTTCAAACTCCCCCCGGTCGTCGCTGGCCATCAGGCTGGGGCGGACCAGACCCGCAATAAAAGGGGTGGAAACAAACACGCCCAGCGTGAGGCATACAATCGCCCAGCGATGACGCATCGACCACTTCAGCATGGCGGTATAGGAACGATCGATAAGCCGGTAAAAGCGTGACTCGCGTGAGGAATGGGCGCGGTCAGTAACATGTTCATCGAGATGTTTAGGTAGAAAGCGCGAGCACAACATGGGCGTGAGAGTAAAGGCGACCAGCAGGGAGACCATGATCGAGAACGCCATGGTAAAGCCGAAACTGCTCAGCCACATGCCAACGATCCCCTTGAGAAAGCCAACCGGAATAAAGATGACAACCAGCGACAGGGTGGTGGCGCTGACGGCCAGGCCCACCTCGGCCGTGGCGGCGCGCGCGGCTTCAAAGGCGTTCATGCCCTTTTCTTCGATGTAGCGGTAAATGTTTTCCAGCACGACAATCGCGTCATCAATGACAATGCCCACGGCCAGGGTGAGCCCCAGCAGGGTGATGCGATTGAGGGAATAGCCGGCCGCAGCCAGGAGCGTATAAGTCGAGATGATGGACACCGGAATCGCGACCGCGGCAATTAATGTCGAGCGCAGATTGCCGAGAAAGAAATACACGATGATGCTGGCAAACAGCGAGCCCAGGATGAGATGCTGCTGGACCTCGTGTACGGAAGCCTTGACGAATTCTGACTGATCGCGGGTAACGAGCGCTTCGACCCCCGGCGGGAGGAGCTGCCGAATATCAACCAAACGCTCCTGAACCGCCTCGACCGCGGCAACCGTGTTCGATCCGGACTGTTTACGAATGATCAGAGACACGGCATTCTTGCCGTCGTACCGGGACAGTGAACGCGGTTCTTCCACGCCGTCCTCGACCCGACCAATATCGGCCAGGGTAATAGGCACCCCATCATTGGTGGCAACCACGATATCCTCGAACTCACGGACCGATTTGACCCGTCCGAGCGTACGCAAGACGGTCTCTCCGCTCTCCTGGGTGATGCGTCCACCCGGAAATTCGACATTCTGTTTGGCCAGGGCTTGCGCCACGGTTCGGATGGCCAGCCCATATGCCTTCAGTCGGTCGGGATCAATCAGAATCTGAATTTCCCGTTTTCGACCGCCTAAGACGTCGATGGCGCCGACCCCAGTCACCGACTCCAGAGGTTCTTTGACCTGATTCTCTGCGATTTCGGTCAGCTCTTTCAGCCCACGAAAGCCTGAGACGGTAACGGTGGCAATCGGCGTAGCGTCAATATCAAACTTCTCGACAATCGGCGGGTCCGCATCTTCGGGCAGGTCAGCGAGGACCGTGCCCACCTTGTCGCGGACTTCTTGGGCGGCAATGCCAAGGTCTTTCTCCAGAACGAACTGGACAATAATTTGTGATAACCCCTCACGGGTGACCGACCGCAGCTCATCAATCCCACTAACCGTGTTGATAGCCTCCTCAATGACCTTGGTCACCTGGGCTTCAATCTCCTCAGGTCCGGCACCGGGCAGGGTGGTTGTCACCGTCACAACCGGCATTTCGACCTTGGGCATCAATTCCAAGGTCAGGCTGTTGTAGGAAAACCAGCCGGCCACCACGAGTACCCCAACCAGCATGGTGGCAAAGACGGGTCGGCGAACACACACATCGGCAAGAATCATATGCTCTCCACAGGACTGAGATTAGGAGTCAGTTGAGTCGGTTGAGTCCTCTGAGTCGTTGGGACCCAAAGACCCAATAGACTCAACGACCTCTTGAGTTTGCACGGTCATACCGTCGGCCAGACGGTTGAGGGCGCTGACGGCGACCGTTTCTCCTTCAGCAAGTCCTTTGGCAATTTCTATCCAATCCCCGTCCTCCATGCCGGAGGTGACCTCACGCGAGGTGACGACGTTATCCTCGACAATAAAGATGCGCTCGACACCGGCAAAACGCGCCAGGCCGGTGCGCGGAATAAAGAGGGCGTCTTCTTCTCCGAGCACGCCGGTAATACGCGCAAAATAGCCGGGGCGGAGTTTCCCATCGGTATTGGGGATCTCGGCTTCAATCAGCAGGGAGCGTGTCCTGTGGTCCACCCGGGCGGCCATGCGGGTCAGGACTCCTTCAAAAACCTGCCCAGGCAGCGCCTCGACCTCAACTCGAAGCGGCATGCCCGTCTCGGCCACCGCGGCAAAGCGTTCCGGTACGGGGGAACGCAGCTTGAGCGGGTTGACCACGACGAGTTCGAGCAGGGAGGAAGCTGCCTCCTTATACTCACCGGGATTGATAAAGCGTTCCTGGACAAAGCCGTTGACCGGCGAAACAATCCGGGTATCGCGCAGGCGTTTCCGCGCCAGAGCCAGAATCTTTTCTGCGGTGCGGACCCGCGCCTCCATCACTTTATAGTCGGCCTCATTGGCATCCAGCCGTTGTTCGGGAATCAAGTTTTCCGCGGCCAACTCCTGGGCGCGGGTATATTCGGCCTGGGCGCGGATGAAGTTGGCTTCTGCCTGTTTGAGTGCGCTTTCCTGGACTTCGACCTCCAGGGCAAGCTCTTCCTGCTCCATCTCGGCCAGGAGCTGACCCTTTTTGACCTTGTCACCAAAGTCAACATACACTTGCTGGACGTAGCCCTCCTGCTTATTCGACAGAATGATGCTCTCTTTGGCGAACAACGCCCCCTGTCCCCGGCCGGTCCGCACCACGGTGCGCACGACCGGCTGGGCTACCTGAACGGTGAGAGGCGGGGGAGGGGCAGCAGCGGTTTGGCCTTGCGTTTTGGCCGCCTCCGAGCTGGACGATTGACAACCCGGCAAGACGAGCAGGGTCAACACCATATACACTTGGCCAAGAAGGAATACAAAGGATTTCACGATACCGGCTCCTCATGGTTTTGATGCTGGTTCAGAACCCCGTTGAAAAATAAATCGAGCAAAATACCGGCGTCTTCGCTGACCGGACGCGCCGTCAGCCCCAACGCCCGCTGCTGAAAGCAGCCGCGAATCGCCTCGTTGAGGACAAAGGCCGAGGCTTCGACATTATGGGGCCGAAACACGCCGACGCGGACGCCGTCCTGGATGATTTCTTCGATAAAATGGATATGGGCGAGATACAGGTCGAGCATATGCGCCGCCTCTGGATGATTGGGTGAGGCGGCCAGAAAGTTTCGCTCCAGCAGCAGGGTCTTGAAAAAATCGCGATACGTATCGCTCAGTTCAAGGCTGACTTCAATCAGACGTTGGAGTTTTTCAATCGGGGTTAGCGCCTCGGCGACTTGCGTGCGTACCTGACCGGTGAAATTCTGTATTCCTTGCTCCACAGCAGCGGTGAAGAGTTTATCTTTGTTCTGGAAATACAGATAGACGGTCCCCTTGGCGATTTCCGCTTCCTCAGCAACGCGCTCAACCGTGGCTCCCTGAAACCCGTGGCTCGCCACCACCCGGCAGGTGGCATCCAGAATTTCGCGGATTCGAAACTCGCGGAGTACATCTTCTTTTTTAGTGGCTGAACTTTTAGTCATGTGACTGACTGTACAGTCATTATAGGTGTCATGCAAGAGGGAAGAGCGTCAGTCTTTCGCCTTCTTCTTAGAACTTGTTACGTTCTGTCATCAATGAGATGGGTGGACAAGAATTCAAGTTGCTCAACTGCATCTCTGAAACTGGAGGATATTCCCCTATAGTGGTGCAGTAGGCTATTTAACTGGGAGATGACGCTTTCCGCGTGTCTTACGGATTGTTTCGAGTCTTGCGACCTCTCGGATGATTTTTCAGCCTCAGCTTTATAATGTGACAGAAGGGGTGAGTCGATACTATCCTCTTCGTGAGCACAGGCAATGATGAAGGCTTCAAAGAGAGCCCCATAGTCATAGGACTCATAACGAAAAGAATTTGTCCACGGCAAGCTAAATATAGTGTCAACAACTTCCTTATCGGAAACCTCACTGCGAACAAAACGATGATACAAGGCAGTGTCAACTGTCCTGACTATCAGGGCAACAACCATCGGCATCGCGAATGCCCTCCTGTCGCTGCTTAATGATGCAAGCACCACACCGAGGCGATGGAGCACCTGTGCAACTTGCCGAAGGCTGAGATTGGGAGTACCGAAGAAGTGTATCAACAAACCACGAGCGGCATCGGCGTTCCAGCGGTTTGTTCGGTCGAAATAGTCGACAATCTGTATCGCATTGAGTGTCGATTCGATGAACGCTTTCCTATCCGACTCGGGCAATCTGAAATCGACGTCAAAGAAACGGCGTAGATAGGCTTCCGCATTAAAATTCGCACCATAGAGTGCTTTGACTGATTGGGCCAACTCGGCGCGATTAACTGCTAGCGCGAATATAATGTGGTCCACTGTGAAGAGGTACTTAGCGACTTCAAGAAGCTCAATTGCATAAGATGGCCGACACCTGTCCAACTCGTCTATAACCACAACCAACGGACGACCCTCTCTACTGTTCGACAAAGTGGCCGCCATTTCTTGAAGTACGGTTCTGAACTTTTCGACCGATTCCCGCTCATCCTGGTATCTGGATAATTGATACTCGGCGTACGAGGCAAGGGCTTGACCGATTTCCTTTTCTGCTAATTGTCCGACATCCAGAATGCCTGCCGTTGCGAGCCTAATAACACCCGGTACGGTCCGTCGAAGAATCTCTTTTGCTGCTTCCCTTGCAGCAGCAATTTTATCGGTGGGAAGATTTTCTTGATACTCTTGGAAAGCATTCGTCAACTCCGTAGAAAGCGCAACGAAAGGATCCCCGGCAAAGTCAGTCTCCCACGCATTGAATTCGACAACGGGAAAACCCTCGTTCCGCAGGTGTTGAGACCAGATTTTGAGAAATGTTGTCTTTCCCGTACCCCAAGCGGCATCAATTGCTAAAACACATGGACCGTCGATAGAACCAACGATGTGGGTGAGTATCTCGGCTGGCCTTCTGCGCCCGAGAAGATCGTTTTTGAACGGGTCGTCCTTGGGTACCTCTATTTCCCTTGGTTGAATGCGTATTCCCATGAGCGGACGTGTTAGGGATGGCTTGGAAAGGGAATATCAGCTTGATGGTATCGCGGCTGACTCTACTACTTCCCCTGGAATTGGGGGCGACGTTTTTCCATGAAGGCTTTGACCCCTTCTTGATAGTCCTGGCTGCCAAAGCAACGGGTGGACCAGGCCTTGATGGCGTCCATATCGCGCAGGGTTGCCGCTTTGGCACTTTCCCGGACGAAAAACTTGTGAGCCGCTACGCTTAAGGGGGCGTTGTCAGCCATCTTGAGCGCGTATTCGCGGGTATAGGAGTCAAGCTCGGCTTTGGGCAGGACGCGATTGACCAAGCCCATATGGACCGCTTCTTCCGCGTTATAGACCCGTGCGGTCATCAGAATCTCAGCAGCGTTGGAGACCCCAACAATATGGACGAGCCGCTCAACCCCCCGCTCAACCGGATAGGCAATGCCCAAACGAGCCGCCGGAATCCCAAAACGGGCGTCATCGGCACACAGCCGCAGGTCGCACATGACGGCAACCGAACAGCCGCCGCCCATGCAGAAGCCATGAATCATGGTGATGACCGGCTTTTCAAGGCCGGCAAGCGATTTCAGCGCGCCGGCTACGGCTTGGTCGTACTCCCGCGTCGCCTCAGCCCCGGAGCGGACCTTGCCGAACTGCGAGATATCGGCGCCTGAGACAAAGGCTTCCTCGCCGGCCCCGCGCAGGATGAGCACGCGCAGGTCATCGTCTGCCGCGACCTCGGCAACGAGCTGGGGCAGGGTGCGCCACATGTCCAGGTCCACCGCGTTCCGGCGTTCGGGCTTATTGAAAACGATCCAGGCTAATGGGGACTCTTTTTGCAGAAGGAGAGTGTCTGACATAGGAAACTCCTGTTTGGTCTTTCGCACGTTTGCGTTTGCTCAGCATACCGCTCTCGCCGGGGTGTTGTCCATTGCTGTGTTTCTTGGCCCGACCTCACCTGGAATGTCAAGCTGTCTGGTATTCTTTCCCTATCCGGTGTATCATGACGATCAAAAGAACTGGCTCTCAGTGCGACCTTTCTCTCGCATGTATCTTCTTCCAGAAACTTCACACGACCCTCTGCCGGAGTGACACACGATATAGAGTCGCAACGGCAGGAAAGACGGGGGACAATATGGCAGATGGATGGCAAAACCAAGGAGGCTCTTCTCCCGGCGACGAACTTCTCCAGGGTCTTGAGGATCTCAAACGGACGTTCCAACGTTTTACCAAGGGAGCCGGGGTCTGGCTGATCATCGCGGTCGTCGCCCTCCTGTGGATCGGCTCGGGATTCTATGTCGTCGGTCCGAGCGAACGGGGCATTGTACTGCGCTTTGGGGAGGTAGTGGCGGAAACCGACCCTGGTTTGCGCTTTCATCTGCCCTGGCCCGTTGAAAGACATGTAGTGGTCGATATCGCCCGCGTTCGGAGCGCTCAGGTCGGCTATCGTCCGTCAGGGGTGCCTGGGCGTAGCGGCAGAGGCAGTGGCCGCACCATTCCGCAGGAAGCCTTAATGCTGACCGGCGATGAAAATATCGTTGAGGTCAACCTGGTGGTGCAGTACCGCATTCAAGACCCGGTCAAATATCTTTTTGGCGCGTATGAGCCCGAAGGTATGCTGCATTCCTCGGCGGAGGTCGCGCTGCGCAGTGCGGTTGGTGGAAACACGATTGATTACACGATGACGGACGGACGGCTTGAGGTGCAGGAGCAGGCGAAAAGGGCGCTGCAGAGTCTGCTCGACATCTATCAAACCGGCCTGTTTGTCACCGAGGCCCGTCTGCTTGCGGTTGACCCTCCCAATGAAGTTCGGGACGCCTTCAACGATGTGGTCCGGGCCTTGGAGGACCGGGACCGGCTCCGCCAGGAGGCCGAAGGCTATCAGGAGGACGTTGTGCCAAAAGCGCGTGGTGAGGCCGCCCAAATGGTCCAGCAAGCCGAGGCGTATAAGGCCCAGCGGGTCATCCGTTCCCAGGGCGACGCCGAGCGGTTCCTCCAGATCCTGGCCGAGTATGAGAAGGCCAAGTCCGTGACGCGCGACCGGCTCTATCTTGAGAGTGTTGAGCGGATTATGCCGACGATGGAAAAGTTCATTCTCGATTCACAAAACGGCGGCGGAGGGGTTGTGCCCTTACTACCGCTGAAAGAGCTGAGCGCCGGTGAGACCGCAGCCGGGGCCGCAGCGAGTCAGGAGGGGAGATAAATGGTACCGCGCTTAGTTATCGGGCTGGGCTTGGTCCTGGTCTTTGTCGCTGCCCAGGCCGCGTTTACGATTGGTGAGTGGGAGCAAGGGATGGTGGTGCAGTTCGGTAATCCGAAACGCATCATTCAGGAGCCTGGTCTCTACTTTAAGCTACCAATAGCGCAGAATCTGGTCCGCTTTGAAAAACGGGTCCTGACAACCGATGCCCGTGAGTCCGAATATATTACGCTCGACAAGAAGCGTGTCCTGGTAGACCACGTCTCGCGCTGGCGTATCGACGACCCCCTCCAATTCTACCGGAGCGTCCGCGACCGCATTCGGGCCATGGCCCGGCTGGATGACATTATTTCGGCCCGTCTCCGACAAGAAATCGCCACGCATAATTTTCTCGACCTCATTCGTGAAAAGCGTGAAGATATCATGGCCATCGTGACCAAAGACACCCGAGAGACGGCCAAGAGCTTTGGCATTGAAGTGACCGATGTCCGGATCAAGCGGCTCGATCTGCCCGAAGAAGTCCAGGCCAGCGTGTTTGCCCGTATGCGAGCCGAGCGCGAACGGATTGCCAAGCGCTATCGGGCGGAAGGGGAAGAGCAAGCGCAGCAGATCCGCGCCTCT
Organism: uncultured Binatia bacterium (SeqCode); assembly: GCA_965243855.1. Classification (GTDB taxonomy): domain Bacteria; phylum Desulfobacterota; class Binatia; order Bin18; family Bin18; genus Bin18. The sequence continues at coordinate 4,201,058 of CBDEWE010000003.1, forward strand.
GCCGACCGGGAGCGTGAAGTCATCCTGGCCACCGCGTATGAGTCGAGCGAAAAGCTCAAGGGTGAAGGCGATGCCGAGGCCACGAGCATTTATGCCAACGCGTTCGGCAAAGACGCCGAGTTCTATGCTTTCACACGACGGCTCCAGGCCTATGAGAAAATCCTGAGTAATGACACCACGCTGCTCCTGAACCCGGACTCCGAACTCCTGAACTACTTGCAGAGTCCGGGCAGCAGTCCACCGGCCAGCGAATAGCCGAGTATGCCTGGACTCGTTCGCCTGCTGCTCCTGTTTGCAGTGGGCTATCTGGTTATCGCGGGTATTCGTCGTCTCTTTTTGCCCGCCACCTCTGACCCAACGAAGCGGCAGGCAAACGCTTCGGGTTCGGAGAGTGTGCCTTTAGTCCAGGACCCCCAGTGCGGGCGTTTTATTCCACAGAACGAAGCGATTCAAGTCTCGCGGCGTGGCCGGACCGTCTACTTCTGTAGTCAGGAGTGTCGCGCCGCGTATCGGGCGGCATGAGTCTATGGGGTCTTTAGGGTCCTTAGGGTCAAGACTCAATGACCCAACAGACTCAGCGACCCAACAGACTCAACCAGACCGAAATGCCGGAATGATCTCTTCCCCAATCAAGCGGGTATTCTCGTCAACATAGTCGGCTGGGCAGGCCGAGGGCAGGATCACCGTTTTCGCGCCGGCGTCAATATATTCCTGAAGCCGTTTCTGGCACTCTTCCGGCGTCCCGGCCAGGGCATATTTCCCGATCAGCTTGGAAAAATCTTGGGCGTACTGTTTGCCGAGCCGGTTGGCCGCCATCTCCCGGCCTTTGTCTCCGTCCGCGTGGGTCGCAGTGAAGATGAACACCCCGGGCTGAAACGACTCGACATCCCGCCCATACTCTTTACGCAGGCTTTTGATCTTCTCAATGCTGTCGTGGAGCTGTTCGGGCGTATACATATACGGCAGCCAGCCGTCCGCATATTTTGCCGTGCGTTTCATGGCCGGCTCCTTGCGGCCCGCAACCCAGATTGGCGGCCGTGGTTTCTGCACGGGAGCCGGTTCAATGCTGACTTCGTTCAGGGTGGTGTACCTTCCTTCGAAGGACACTTTCTTTTCCGTCCATAAGCGGGTGATCACTTCGAGCGCCTCATTCGTCCGGGAGCCGCGCTGCTTCACCGGTACGCCGCAGGCCTCGAACTCTTTCGGAAACTCTCCGCCAATGCCAACCCCAAAATTATAGCGTCCGTGTGAGGCCACATCGAGCGCCGCCCCCATTTTTGCCACCAGGGCGGCCGGATATAACGGCAGGAGGACGATGGAGCTGAGCAGTTTAATCTTCTGGGTGGCGCCGGCCGCAACCGAGAGCGAGATAAAGGTGTTGCCTACCGGTCCGTGAAACATGACGTGCTCGCCACAGCCGAGCAAATCAAAACCGAGTTGCTCGGCCCGTTGGGCAAATTCCCCGATATTGTCCATGATTGGCAAAGCCGTCCCAAATTCAATATCTCCCATACATCCTCCTACGACATGATGTTCTCTCATAGCGGTGAACGTGGAGAGGAATCAAGCTGCGCCCGCCCCTTGGCCTACTCCTCTGGCTTCTCGTCCATCCTCTGCCACACACCTTTCTCCCGCAGATGCTTGACGTCCTGGGCGGTCTGTTGCACCCGGATACCCATTGCGCCCAGGAGTTCAGTGCTCATAGCCGCAGTAATCTGATCCTTGATGCTGCCGCTGCCGTAGGGGTCGGCGTTCATGAATGCCTCGATTTTTTCGCGTGGCAGGCCGGTTTCGATACAGATGTCCAGAAATTGCAGCAAGTCGATTTGTCCGCGCTGTTGGGTGTACAGTTCGCGTAAGCGTTGACAGTCTGCACATATCCGTTTGAACCAGCCGGCGCGCTCCTGGCAGTATGCGCATTTCATCGCCCCGAGCTTAACGGTTCGCCCGGAGGGGAACAACGGACGGGGCCAGACGATTTTGTGCTGGACAGTAAGAGTTGAGCGATATAAGGCTGAGAAGAGTAAACGTTTACTCTTTGATGAACGTTCCGCAGGAGGGAGACCTATGAGTGTAATGCGGCTCGGGTATGTACATGCCCGCGAATCGGACCTTGAGAAAGCGGTTGACTATTACAGCAACGTCTTGGGGCTACAGGAAGTCGCCTGTCAGGACGGCAAACATTATTTCAAATGCTGGGACGAGTATGACCATCACAGTCTGGTCGTTGAAAATGGTGGCCTGGGTATGGTGAAGATGGGTTATAAAGTCGCGACTCAGGATGATCTTGCCCAGATTGAGAAAGGGGCAGAGCAGTTCGGCCTGAGCGTCAGTCGGGTCTCGGTCGGTGAGAATCTGGGGATTGGACAGGCCGTCCGCTGCACGCTCCCGTCTGACCACGTATTGGAACTGTACGCCGAGGCCGAGCAGAGTGGTACGCAGGTTGGCGTGCTCAACCCTGACCCGTGGCCGAGCGACCGGTCGGCGACCGGCATCGGGCCAGACCGATTGGATCATCTGTTACTGACGGCTGAAGACGTGCAGACCAATGTGGACTTCTTCACCCAAGTCCTGGGCTTTCGGATGAGCGAGCGGATCATTCCCGATCCGAACAACGAAGAACTCTTGGGCGCATTTTTGTTTTGCTCGAACAAGGCGCACGATATTGCCTTTGTCAAAGGCCCAAACGGGAAGCTGCACCACTTCGCTTTCTGGCTGGATAGCTGGAATGATATTTTACGGGCCGGAGATATCCTGGGCAGGAATAATGTGAAAATCGACTTCGGTCCGGCCCGGCATGGAATCACCCGCGGGACCACGATTTACTTCCTGGGCCCGAACGGTAATCGCAATGAAGTCTTCTCAGGCGGGTATATGACCTACGCCGACTTCCCGTGCATTACCTGGACCGCGGACCAGATTGGGAAGGCCATCTTCTATATTCACCGAGAGGTCAACGAGCGCTTTAACACCCACGTCACGTGATTATTCCTCGACCCTCCTGATTGTCCAATGGATAGCCGCCAGCCTCACCTAGCCTGTTGGCTCTGCGACCGAGAGCAACGGCCGGCGAGGCCGAGCCGTATGGGCAGAAAGAAAATCCCGCGGGATATAGCGAGTGTATAATTCATAGCGCTTGAGAATAGCATTGACATACCGCACCGCCTCGCCGCCGGGGATAAAACTGGCGTTGATCTGCTGGTAATACTCGGTGTCTTCCAGGAGGGGGAAAACCGACTCAACCGAGTCTTTCCAACAGTACGGGTCGTAGCCCAGGGAATGGGCGAGCCGCTGGGCCGCTCTGACTCGACTCGGACCGAGCAGGTAGCCACTCAGGGCAAGGGCAAGACGGTCCTGGGTCCGTCCGTAGGGAAATTGCCGCAGGAGAAACTGGAGATACTTGGTCCCTGCCTCAAGATTGCCGTGCAGGGTGTAAAAATCTTTCACCCCGACCTCACGAGCCGCAACCGCCCTGACTTGCATAAGGCCATACGCGTCGCGCGGACTCCTCCGTTTCGGGTCAAAGCGCGATTCCTCAAAAATAAGAGCAGCAATAAGCCGCCAGTCAAAGCCAGCCAGCTCAGCATATTGCGCAATAAGGGGGTCGTATCGCGACAAACGGTTGGAGAATGCTGTTGATTCATCCGAACGGAGAAAACGGGTTGTTGTAAAATACTTCTCGTACAAAATTTTCTGTAGACCGGAGCGCTTCGCTTGGGCGTGATAGTCATTGATCGCGGCGAGCAGTTCCGAGTGTTCTGCGCGGACCGCCCAGCCTATTCGGGCCGGCTCCGGGGGGGTGTATACGCTGTCAGAGCGGGCAGACATCTTAGAAGGAATAACGGCGGTATGGAGCGCCTCGGGTAGACCTGGGTGTGTATCGTGAAGCAGCCGCGGCGTATGAGGCTGGTCTACCTGGGTAATGATCTGGACATCCGTGGTCATATACGCCTGAGAGTACCGAACGCGAGTGGACGGGCTGCCATCCGGGACAACAACACCGGCGGCAATGTCGCCTCTCCCTTCAATGAGCCACTGTATGAGCGCAACGCCTGGGGGTGGGGTCCGGACCTGGAGGGTGACGCCAAGTTGCCGGGCCAATTCGTGGGCCAATTCGTATTCAAACCCGTGTTCCTGACCACGATAGAGAAAATAGGACGCTGCATCATGGTGCATGAGCACGGTGAGTACGCCCCGTTTTTGGACATCGGCGACAGTTGGACGCGGAATGTGAAGAGCCTGAACGGCAGAAGGATTCGGCAAGACCGGCGCGGAGGGCGGAGACCAGAGCACCACGCCGCCGCATACACTCATCAGAACCAAGGTCAGGATGCTGAAACGAAGGCTATTATGTCGCATACAGACGGCAGGGATATCCTTTGCTCTTTTCGTTATTGTACAGCCCGCTCCTCCGGCGTGTTTGACAGTCTTGGACTTTTTACTTACCGTGCCCGTGTGAACACGCGCGAAAAAATTCTCGACGTTGCCGGACGGCTGTTCGCCACGCAGGGGTATGCCGATACCTCATTGGCACAAGTGGCCCGGTCTGCGGAGGTGAGTAAGGCCCTCATTCTGTGGCATTTCAATAGCAAGAATGACCTCTTTCGGACGGCCTTACAGAACTTCCTGTCCCCGTACGCTATTGACGCGACCGGCTTGCGCGGGCTGAGTGAACGGGAACAATTTGAGAAACTCATTGATGACTATTATACCTTCATCACTGACCACTTACCATCAGTCAAATTTGTCCTGGGCCAAGTCGTCCGTGAGGAAGAGAATGCCAAAGAGGTCATTGACCATGTCAGCGACCTCTACCATGTGTATCAGCAGTTGCTGACTTCCATTCTGAATCAGGGCCGAAAGACACGCGTATTCATGTCTGACATTCAGTCGGCAGAAGAGGCGGCCTTGATTATGGCAACCCTGAACGGATTACTGGTCCAGCGACTCGTTGACGCGAACAGTGGCGTCGAGGCACCCCGGTTGCTGGCCCGCTTCAAGGAAACGCTCCGGAGCCGACTCTATATGCCCGAGGCGGCTCCTCCTTTAGGCCGTACCGCAGCCTATCGTCCTGCTGATGGAGCGCGCTCTGTCGCGGAGCGATAGCCATATCCGTGAGCACGACACAAGGAGGGCTTATGGTCGAGAAAACGATTGAACTGACAGGTCTGTCTTCAACCAGCATTGAAGACGCGGTGTCTCTTGCCGTCTCCCGAGCGGCCGTCACCGTGAGTGGGATCTACGAGGTCCAGGTCTCAGACATTACCGCGGTGGTCGAAGACGGAGTGATAGCCCGCTGGAAGGTGAAAATAAAAGCAACGTTTCCCATTAAGGACAGCATACACGAATGACACAGACCGAAACCAAGACTGAAGCCAAGATCCGCGAAGTCGCCTCCGGCGTCTACCAGCTGTTTTTGCCGCTCCCGATGCGGCCGAGCATTGTCAATGTCTATCTTGTCAGAGATGATGATGAATGGGCGTTGATCGATACGGGCATGCACACCGCAGACAGTATTGCCACGCTCAAGGCCGCTCTCAGCGCGGTCGGCTGTCAACCGACATCTATCCGTACCCTCATCTCAACTCACCATCACGCCGATCACTTCGGCACCTCACAGACATACCAGGAATTAACCGGTGCCGAGGTCTACTTGAATGAGCTGGAACTGTCCCGGGTCGAACGGCTACAAGCGACCGAACGCCACCCCGAAGCGTTTGCGTTTTTTCAGCAACACGGCATTCCGTTGGACTCGCCGGAGCAACTGCCGACCCCGGGCAGCTTTTACGGCTCTCGCTATATGCCGGCCAAACCGGATCATTTTATTCGTGATGGCGAGTCTCTCTACGTGGGGAAACGTGAGCTGCGGGTCGTCTGGACGCCCGGTCATACGCAAGGGCACTGCTGCATCTACCTGCCCGAGGATAAGGTCATGATCGTGGGCGATCATCTCCTGCCCAAGATTACGCCCCACGTTGGTGTGTACTATGCGGGACCGGACAATCCACTCCGGGATTTTCTCGACTCCCAGGAGAAGGTTCAGGACTTTGACGTGGAACTCGTGTTGCCCGCCCACGGTGGCGTGTTTAAGGATCACCGTTACCGGGCCAAGCAGATTATTCAGCATCATCGCTACCGTTTGGATGAGATGTATGACCTTATTCGTGGGAGGGCCTATTCGGCCTATGAAGTCGCCTCCAAGGTCTTTGATTTGAATTCCGGCCTGCCTATCTTTCATGTGTTTGCGGCCACGTTTGAAACCTTGGCCCATCTCCACCTGCTGATGTACGATGGAAAGGTGAAGCGAGTCGAAGACGAACCCGTCACGCGCTTTATCGCCTGAAGCGGATTTGGTGTCCCGGAGCGCATTTCACTCTGGGGGATTTTCGTATGCGCTACACCGTTTTCGATATTGAGACTCGTATCGACAAGGGGTTGGTACGGGCCGTTTATTTTCCGCAGGCTGAAGAAGAAGGTTTGTCGGACGACGACGCCTACCGCCGGATGCAACAACGCCTGCGCGAAGAACAGGGTAATGATTTTTTCCCGTTGTCTTTTCATCGGCCCATTTCCATCGCGGTCGGGCAAGTGAACGAAGAGCGAGTGCTGACCGGAGTCGAGACGATCCATACCGCGGACACCGCTCAATCAGAGGCGGCCGAGGCAGCATTAATACGAGCGTTTTGGGAACGGCTGGAGCGCTTCTCCGGGACCCTGGTCAGTTTCAACGGGCGGAATTTCGACCTGCCCGTATTGGAACTGCAAGCGCTCAAGCATGGCTGCCGCATCCCACGCTACTTTAGTGGCAAGGCCCGTTACCGATTCTCTGACGAAGGCCACTACGATCTGTACGATTTCCTGACCAACTACGGAGTCCACCGTCTGCGGGGCGGTTTTAACGCCCTGGCCAAGCTGATCGGCCTGCCGGGGAAAACCGATATTGATGGATCGATGGTCCAGCAGTTGTGGGAAGACGGACGTTTGGACGATATTCACCGCTACTGTCGTACCGATGTCATCCAAACCTATTTTCTTTTTCTGCGGGTCGAGTTGATGCGTGGGCGGATAACCCAGCAGCAGTACGACACCGCTGCCGAGCAGTCGGCGTCTTTTCTGGAGGACGAAGCCGAAAGCTCCGATGAGACCACAACCGCTCCGTCACCTGATGAAAAATAGACGGTTCTCAGCCTTATGCAGGCTGAGCATCAATCTCTATATCGCCGCGCGGACTAATCTTTATCTTAAATTTATACTTTTTTGAGATGAGATATATGGCAACCACAGCGATTGCCAAAACAACAATCGCTTTCACTATTTCTCGTACTTATTGTTGGATTTACCGCGGCAACCGCTCCTGCCCCACCGCTCACATTCCCTCGGCGCTTCGCCAAGGCCCAAAGCCCTTTCATGTCTAGCGGAATCTCTGCCCACTCTTTGCAACCCGTGCGAATATGCACAGGTCGAGAAGCCTTGCTTTCCTCTTTGAACTTCTCCCAAAAGGCCGTGAGCCCTAGTTCCTGACGGTCCAGTATAGTTGCGCTCACAAATCTTCCTGTTGTCCATTGCTGTTGGGCGCGAGAGACCCAACTGACATCTCATGGAAAATAACGGTAGACCTCTCTCCGGTGCAGAAATCTGATAAAAGAGACGGTGTTATCTTCTATAGTCAAGCCCAGTCGATAGTCTCCAAGTCGAATGCGGTAGTAGCGGCCCGCCGTGCGAAGTTTCTCAAGGTTCCCGATTTCGAGAACATGAGCAGCAGCCTCAACTTCCGCAATTGTCTCCCGGACACGCTTGAGAATTGATCTGTCCCGAATGCTTCTCAGGTCCCTGGTAAAGCTTGCTCGAAACTCCAGCGTCATACTGCGTAGTATTGGAATCTCCGGTCGAGTTTAAGCAGAACCGTTGTCCAGGAGTTTCAGAACCTCCTGCCTGCTGACGGGTGCCGAGTCTTCCCCGTCCTGGATCGCATGAACCAAGACAGTATCCTCAATCGCCTCGGTCAATAGCTCGTGGAAAGCGCCTCTGCGCTCTTCGATAACCTCGATAAGCGCTTCCTTGAATAATTGTTTGATTCTGCGCTCTTCAATAGAGAGATTCATGATTGCCCCCTGCATGGCCCGAGATGATACTAACAGAAATAGTAGTCCTTCAGTCCAAAGCCTGCCAGTCCTTTATTCCTAAGCCTCCATGAATCGGTTTGGCGCAGAGTTTGTCCGTCATGGTGCATGTGGTAGGCTGGCTGCCGTACCATGAACATTGCAAAGGGATGTATTTTTCTCCTGCTCGGCGTGAGCCTCTCCCTGGGGTGCGTCTCGCACACGGAACGCGTACCGTACCGTCCGCACCTGACGCAGCAAGATGAGGGGGTATGGGCTGAGGTGAAGCGTGAGTTCGGTTGGCAGTCGTCGCGCAAAATAAACAGGCCGAAAAAAAGACAGGCGTCGTTCTATACAAGAATGGTCCGGAGCGTCACAGGCTGGTTTACGGATAACGAGCGGCCTGTAGGACCGGACATCCACCCGCGCCAGTGGGAACGGATACACCAGGAATACGAGCGGGAGCAGAAGAAGAGGTTAGGGCTGTACTAAGGGTGGGGAGAAAGGCTATCGATACGGTCAGGGTTCTGAGAGGGAAAGGAACGCTATGAAAGCACTGGTTGTCGGAGGCACGGGACCGACCGGACCGTTTATTGTGAATGGCCTGATTGAGCGGGGCTATGAGGTCACGATTTTTCATCGTGGAACGCACGAGATTCCGGAGATTCCGTCCGAGGTTGAACATATTCACGGTGATCCACATTTCCGAGAAACCATAGACGCCGCCCTGACTGGCCGTACGTTTGATCTGGCAGTCGTCACCTACGGACGGATTCGTTTTCTTGCCGAAGCGCTGGTCGGTAAGATCGGACGTTTTGTGGGCGTGGGTGGAGTAGCGAGTTACCGGGGGTATATGGATCCCTCGGTGCTCTCTCCCGTTGGGCTCAAAGTGGCGGTTGCCGAAGATGCACCCGTTGTTGAGAGTGAAGCGGAACTGCGCTTTGCCTATCTGATCGCCCAAACCGAACAAGCCGTGCTGGCCTGCCATCCCACCGCGGCCTATTTCCGGTATCCTTACGTCTACGGTCCCTATCAGCTCGTTCCACGCGAGTGGTGTGTAATCCGGCGTATTCTTGACAAGCGCCCGCATATGATCGTCGCCGATGGTGGGCTGACGCTTTTTACCCACGGCTATGCTGCCAATCTGGCCTACGCGGTGCTGCTGGCGGTTGATCAGCCCGAGGCATCGGCCGGACAGTTATACAACTGTGGCGATGAAAGTCAGCTCACGATCCATCAGGCGATCGAAGTGATTTCCGGAGCCATGAATTATGAGTGGGACATTATCAGCATGCCTAACGAACTGGCGCGCCCCGCGCGTCCTTACACCATGCAGGAAACCTCGCACCACCGCGTTGTTGACCTGACCAAGATCAAAAACCAACTGGGGTACACGGACCTCTATCCGGTCGAAGAGGCCATAGAAAAAACGGTCGCATGGTATCTGGCCAACCAGCCTGAACGGGGTGGAGAGATCGAAAAGCGCCTGCAAGACCCGTTTAACTATGAGGCCGAAGACCGCCTCATCGCCGCGTATCAGGACAGCATGCAGCGCTTAGCCGATATTCCCTTTGCAGTCCAAACAGACCGCCCGCACCCGTACGCCCACCCCAAAGAGCCGGGCCAGGAACGGGACCACCGGGAACGCTAACGGACGCGGATTATGAACGCGCTGCCGGCATCAGGCCGAAGTCGTACTCCAGCAGCGTGAAGGGTGTTGTCAGGCCATAACGTTCGGCCAGGGTTGCGTCCTCGCATTCCTTGAAGTCGGCCACGAGCGAGTCCTTGGTGGCAAAAACTGCGTCAGAGTCCAGATAGGCGTCACCCTTCACGAAGATGTGGGTGGTCAAGGGTCTGTAGCCGTCGGCGGAGAGCATGAAATGCACATGCGCCGGACGCATCCCGTGTCGTCCGGTTGCGTCCAGCATACGGCCGACCGGGCCATCGGTCGGAATCGAATAGCTCACCGGGGTTTCAGAGATGAGCGCATAACCGCCGTCTGCCTCAGTCGTGAACCTGCCGCGCAGATTCCACTCCGGCGCGTCCTGGTCCTGAATATCGTATAGGCCGTTGGCCGAGGTCTGCCACACATCAACCGTTGCGCCTACAATGGGTGCACCCTCGGCGTCCGTGACCTTCCCTCTCATCAACGTTGGCCGCGCGCCAACGTCTCTGCGGATGACGGATGTGCCGTTCTTCTGTTCCGGTGCGTCCTCGACATAGAACGGACCCAGGACGGTCGATTCGGTCCCAAGACCCGTCTTGGGATGATTGAGCGTATCGACCAGCATAGACACCCCGAGCGTGTCGGACAGCAGGATAAACTCCTGCCGTTTGTCGTCGCACATTTTGCCCGTGGCGGTCAGAAACTGAATGCCTGCAAACCATTCGTCCTCCGTGAGTTCAACGTCCTTCACAAAGGCGTGCATATGCTCGATGAGGCTGGTGATGATGCGCTGCATGCGTGGGTCCGAGGTCTTGCTCGCATACTCTTTCACAACCGCTTCGGTGATGTTGTCTGCTGTATAGTCACGCATACTCTTCCCTCCTTTTGAGACAAACCGTTACCAGCCCTGGGGGCCACGGCTACACTCAGGCATAGCGGAGCGAGGGGGTGTCGCCTAGCCCTTGTTGTATTTTATTTTTGCCTTTCTCTACCGGGTTCCCAATCCCGGCTGTGGGCTTTATATTTCACCAAGCGGAAGAAGAGATGCACGTATGACGAAACCACTCCTCATTCTGAAAACGGGTGAATTACCTCGTGCCGTGACCGCGCAGTGTGGTCGGTACGAGCAGGCGTTCTTTAATGTCCTGGGCCCTTCGCGCTGCGTTGTTGTTGATGCGCGCAAGGACACCTTCCCCGAACCGGACTGGGCCGGCATCATTGTCACCGGCTCACCGGCTTCAGCGAATGACCCCGATCCCTGGGTGACCGAGAGTGAAGATTTCCTGAAACGAGCCGCAGATCAATCCGTGCCCATCTATGGGATCTGTTTCGGTCATCAGCACGTTGCCCACGCGTTTGGTGGCACCATTGAAAGAAATCCGCAGGGCTGGGAACTCGGCACGGTGACGGTCAGCCTGACCCCAGACGGGCAGAAGGACCCGCTTTTTGCCGGCGTTCCAGCCTCCTTTTTGGCCCAGCAGAGTCACGGCGAGATTGTGACCGCCCTGCCTCCGGGCGCGACTGCTCTGGCCCACAATGATGCCTGCCCCTACCAGGCATTCTCCCTGGAGTCGCATATCTGGGGAACCCAGTTCCACCCGGAATTTACCCCTGCGATTATGGAAGGGCTGATTGCCTCGTTGGCTACCATTTTACCTCCCGAGTCCTTCCCGCGCTGGCCGTCCGTGCAGCAGTCGCTGCAAGACTGGCTGCTCAAGACCGTACAAAACGCGCCCGCGGCCCAGCATTGTCTCACGAATTTTGCCTCGATTGTTATGGAGCGGCTAAAAGAGTAAACGTGTCAACATCTCTATCAATGGAGGACACGTTCACTCTTTACGGACGCAGGTAGGATAGGCGCAGGCGGCCGGAGACAATCGCCTTGGTCGCACGGGCGATGCCGTCCGCGTCATCAATGACTATCCAGGGGCCGGTATGCACAACGCCCTGCAAGGTTTCTCCTGCTCGGATGAGCTGGGGATACAGCTCATGGGTTGTACTGAAGGCACGGTCTGTCGGCATGGCCTCAAAAATTCGTGGCTCCAACACCTGGCAGCCGGTAAACATGAGCCGAGAAAGAGGTTCGTTGATCTCAATCTCGCTCGGCTCGCCTCGAATGCGACGAATAACTCCACGCTGATCTGTTTCAATCAAGCCATAGTGCTCTTCATCTGGATTGGGTCTGAGCAGCAAGGTCCCAATGGCATGGGTCTGCTGGTGGGCGGCCAGGAAGGCGGTCAGATCGAAATCAAGGATCGTATCCGCGTTCAAAACCAGAAACGGTTCGCCGTCGAGAAACGGCTCGGCTTTCTTGATCCCGCCGCCAGTGTCCAGGATCGGGTCTTCCGGCGAATAGGTGATCCGCAGGCCGTAGGCACTCCCGTCGCCCAATGCGTCTCTGAGCAGATGCCCAAGATGGTGGAGGTTCAGCACGACCTCTTCGACACCGTGGGATTTGACAAATAGGAGGGTGTATTCAATCAAGGGTCGGCCGGCGACCGGCACCAGCGCTTTGGGCAGCGTATCCGTCAGTGGCCGCATCCGGGTCCCGAAGCCGGCCGCAAGAATCATGGCGCGCATCATGAGCCGGAGAAGTGCTCTGGAAAATGCTCCGCCAGAATGTCTTGCAGATGCCGATACTGCGGCAGACGACCCAATACCCGGCGGATCGTTGCCAGTGTCGGCGGAATATAGCGCGTATAGCCGCTCTTACCTTTTTCCAGCTCCAGATAATAGAAACGACCGACAACCTTACAAGCCTTTTGGAGCAGGCAGAGATTATACTCGTCCCACACGTATTCCGGTGACAGCGGGTCACCACCAGTGTGGTGCCACGCCTCGTGGTAGTAATTGACCAGCGCCTCTTCCAACTCCGGGGAGACGACTTCCGGCGTATCCCGGTCATTGAGCAGCGTGGCGAGATCATAGGTGGCCGGGGCGAGCAGGGCATCCTGAAAATCGATCACCCGGATGCGCTCCTGCTGCACGAATAAATTCCAACTATGGTAATCGCGGTGGTTGAGAAAAAAGGTGGCCCGGTCGAGACGGGTGGCAATATCATCAAAGATGCCACTCAGGGCCTGTGTCTCTGTCGGAGAGAGGGACTGCTTGCCGCGCTTCTCCAGGCCCCACTCGACAAAGTGCTCGAATTCCCACAAGAAGAGGCGCTTATCAAAGCGCTGCTGAAAGGCAATGCACCGCTCGTTTTTCTGACGGGTACCTTCGATTTGGATGAGCAATAACTGCTCGACGGCACGCCGATACCACTGCTCCACCTCGGCTTGGGGCACGTCCTGGACGGCATCACGCAAGGGCAGGTCGCCAATGTCTTCCAGGAGGAGAAAACCATCCTGATAGCCATCCACATAGAGCTCTGGGATACTCACTCCTAGAGGCTCAAGAAAGGCGTGCACGTTGAGATAGGGCAGCTCCTTGAGGGGTTCGTCGAATACGGCGAGTTCGTCCGAGGAGAGCGCGAGACCGCTTCCGGCCAGAATCATGACGACCGCCGAGGCCGGGCTGTCGCCGCTCAGAGACAGCCGAACATAACTCCGGCTTGAGGCGTCTCCAGCCAGTGGATCAATCCGCGTAATCTGAGTTTCTCGCCCCCACTTTTCAGCAACGGCGGCGTCAAGCGCCCGGCGTAGTGTCACATCCATAGCTGACGAGAAAGAATGAACGTGTCCCGCTTTGATCGTGGTGGAAAGGACACGTTCGTTCTTTGTAACAAGCGGGTGAGGACTTGTCAAAAATGAACGTCCAGCACCAGTTCTGCGTTGCAAATCGTCTACGCCTGTGATGGAAAAAAGCGGTGGATTCTGACCTGGATGTCACCGCATTATCACACAGCCAGCTGGTAGCTCTGGTCTATGACTTGCGCCGACAGCTGGCTGCCAGAGAGCGAGAAATCGCCCGGCTGCAACAGTCCGGTGCCGGGAAGTCAGCGCCGGGCGCTGAAGACAACACTGCGGAAGCAGAACCGTCGCCCGGTACACAGGCTGCCCTCATGGCTCAGCTCGAGCAGATATACCCCGAGGACTAGGTCCGCCTTCACTCACAACACGCCCGCGTTCCCTCTAATCTCTTTACCCTCAGATATGAAGCGGTTAAGGTAGGGCCGCGGAAGGAGACGGGAATGGATTTCAATTTTACCCCGGAAGAGGAGGCTTTCCGGCAGGAGCTGCGTGCGTGGCTCCACAGCCATCTACCTGCGGGCTACGATCCTGAGCATTTTGACGATATCGACGCGGACGCGCGCTTTGAGTATCAGCGGGCGTGGCAAAAGACCGCTCATCAAGACCGTTGGGTGGGTATCCACTGGCCAGAGGAATACGGGGGGCGCAACGCCAGCCTCATGGAGATGTTTATCTTCAATCAGGAGCTGCACCGAGTCCACGCCCCGCGGTTTGCCAATACGCTCGGGCTGATGATGTCAGGTCCGACCCTGATTCATTGGGGGACTGAGGAGCAGAAGAAGCGCTATCTGCCCCGGATTCTGTCTGGCGACGAAATTTGGTGTGAGGGACTGTCCGAGCCGGATGCGGGATCTGACCTGGCTTCGATGCAGACGCGAGCCGTAGAGGACGGCGACTATTTTGTGGTGAACGGTCAGAAAGTCTGGACCAGCTTTGCCCACCGGGCGGACTTCATCCAGCTCTTTGTCCGCACCGATCCCGACGCGCCTAAACATCGGGGGATAAGCTGTCTGGCCGTGGATATGAAAACGCCGGGAGTGACGGTTCGACCGCTGGTCCAGATGACGGGTGATTCCGAGTTCAACGAAGTCTTTTTTGAGGAAGTTCGGGTGCCCAAGACCAATCTGATCGGACCAAAAAATGAGGGCTGGAAAGTCCTGGTCACCACCCTGATGCACGAACGCGCCGGGATTGGATCAGGCTTACCCGTTCACCGTCAGTTCTCCGAGCTGCTCAAGGTCAGCAAGGAAGTGGAAATCAACGGTCGGCCCGCCTGTGAGGACCCTGCCGTGCGTCAGCAGTTGGCGCAGTTTGCCATTGAATGCAAAGCCATCACCTACAATATGTTCCGCAGCTTCAGTAAACGCCTCAAAGGCAATCCGCCCGGACCGGAGGGATCGGTCAATAAGCTCGCCGGCTCGGAACTCAATATGCGGCTCGCCCGGTTTGCCACCGAGCTGCTCGGACCCTACGCCCAGCTCACGCAAGGCTCACACTACACGATTGATAACGGTCGCTGGCCGCGCGCCGCGTTATGGTACCGCCTGCTGACGATTGGTGGCGGAACCTCGGAAATACAGAAGAATATCTTGGGTGACCGGGTGCTCGGGCTGCCAAAGGGCTGAGGCTGCCAGGCCGCACCGTGAACCCATACACAAGGAGGCATCAGCATGGGAAGGCTTGACGGAAAAGTTGCTGTTGTCTCTGGTGGGGAAGAAAAATCCGTGGCCATGATGCACTCCACGTACGACGCACCGACGCAGACGGTCGCCCTGCCGCCGGCATTGGCGAACATGAACAGCAATGTGCTGGATGACGCAATCCTGAAGAAGCTGGTCGACCCAGACATCTATTACGCTTTTGCGCGCTGTCGGGCGACCGGACTGCCGATGGACAAGGAGGATGCGAACGCGCTGGCGGAATCCATCCGGGAGTGGGCCCAGTCAAAGGGTTGCATCGGGTATTCGCACTGGTTCTCGCCGATGCGAGGACCGATTCACGGAGAGAAGCTCGAGACGTTCGTGGCGGTGGATTTCGCGACCGATCGGTTGATTATCAACCTAACCGGCTCTGAGCTGTTTCAGACCGAGACCGATGGGTCGTCGTTTCCAAACGGGGAGCTGCGCGAAACACATAAGGCAGCGGCCTATATCGGCTGGGATACTGGCTCTCCGCCCTTCGTCTACCGGGAGACGCTGTATATCCCGTCTGCCTTTGTTTCCTGGACCGGCGAGGCGCTCGACCAGAAAACTCCGCTTTTGCGCGCCGACCTTGCGGTCGACGAGCAGAGCATGCGGCTGCTGGCACATCTCGGCGACACCGACACCCGGCAGGTCGTGTGCAATGTTGGCTGGGAGCAGGAGTTCTTCCTGATCGACCGAGAAAAATACTTAGCGCGTCCAGACCTAGTGGCCACAGGACGCACTCTGCTGGGGGCCGCGCCGCTGCGCGGTCAGGAACTGTCGACCAACTATTTTGCTAGACTGTCGCCACGGGTGAACCGCTATATGGCCGAGGCGCGCGAGAAGATGTGGGAACTCGGGATTTCGATCCACTGCACCCACAACGAGGTCGCGCCAGCGCAACATGAGATATCGCCGATCTTCAATCTGGCCAACCTCGCCGCGGACACCAATGTGCTGGCGATGGATGTGCTCCGCGACTTGGCCTTCGATCATGGTTTCGTCATCCTCTTCCATGAAAAGCCGTTTGCCGGCATCAACGGAAGCGGCAAACACAACAACTGGGGTCTGAACACCGACACCGGTGTCAACCTGTTCGTGCCAGGAGACACCGAAAACGATAACCGCCGCTTCATCGCGTTTGTCGCAGCCCTGCTGCGTGGGGTGAACAAGCATGGCGACTTGCTGCGTTGTGGGGTGTCGACCGCCGGTAACGATCACCGGTTGGGTGCGCAGGAGGCGCCACCAGCGATCATCACGCTCCACCTCGGCGAGCGCCTGGAAGCGCACGTGAAGAAGGTCGCCGAGGGCGGCAAATTCACCGCCTACGAAACGCAGCACAAGCAGATCGAGATATCGGCGCCAGTGGCCGACATCCGGGCCAGTCTGGAAGACCGCAACCGCACCGCGCCATTCCCTTGGTGCGGCAACCGGTTCGAGTTTCGCGCGGTGGGTGGAAACCAGCATATCGCCTTCCCGCTGACGATGGTCAACGCGGCGCTGGCGGACAGCCTGAAGCATATGTGCGATGAGATCGAAGCCGGCAAGGAAGTTGATCAAGTCATCCGTGAAACCATCAAGCAGAATCAGGGCGCCCTCTTCAGTGGAAACGGCTACTCCGAGGAGTTGTATGCACACGCCGAAAAATCCACCCTGATCCACCTGAAGAGCAGCCCCGAGGCATACCAGGCGCTGACGTCGGCCAAGAATGTCAAGCTCTTTGGTGACTTGGGTATCTTCAACGAACGAGAGATTACGGCGCGTCAGGGCGTCCTCCAAGAAGCCTACGCGACGGAGCTTTGGATCGAGGCACGGACTCTCCTGAATATCCTGCGGACCCTGATCATTCCCGTCGCCCTCGAGGATGCCCATGTGGGCACCGAATCTGGCTATTCGTCCAAGCTTTTCGACGAAAAGACGAATCTCGTTCAGCAATTGCTGACTGAAACCGACAAACTGGCTGTGGCGTTCGACGACTTTCCCGACGATGGTCCTGTGCAATCGGCGTCTTACGCCCACGAAACCATAAAGCCGCTGATGCAGTCCGCAAGGACCGTAGCGGATCGGCTGGAAGCGGTAGTGGATGGCCGCCTCTGGCCATTGCCGACCTATTCCGAGTTGCTGCACGGGCATCAATGACCCAGTGAGAACACACACTGCCAAAGGGATAAGACTGGTAGGGGCTCCGTGTCCCTACAGAAAAAGAAGGAGGCATCAGCATGGGAAAGCTTGACGGAAAAGTTGCAGTCGTCACCGGCTCGGGCCGGGGTATTGGGCGGGGCATTGTCCAGCTCATGGCCAAAGAAGGGGCAAAGGTCGTGGTGAACGACCTGGGCGGCAGTGTCGACGGCGAGGGGGAAGATAAAGCTCCGGCGCAGCAGGTGGTTGAAGAAATACAGGCGGCGGGCGGAGAGGCCGTTGCCAGCACGGACAATATTGCCACCGTACAGGGTGGAGAAAACCTGATTCAGGCCGCGGTCGATGCGTTCGGTCAGCTCGATATCCTGGTCAACTGCGCCGGTATCCTGCGCGACCGGATGATCTTCAATATGACCGAAGAAGAGTGGGACGCGGTGGTGGCGGTCCATCTCAAGGGCCACTACTGTACGATTCGTCCGGCATCGGCCCTGATGCGTCGCCAGAAGAGCGGGCGGATTATCAACTTCTCTTCCGGGTCTGCGCTGGGTGCTCCGGGACAGCCGAATTATGCCGCGGCAAAGGCCGGCATCCTTGGACTGACGTATAGCAGCGCCAACGCCCTGGCAAAGTATAATATTACCTGCAACGCCATACTGCCCGGCGCAGCCACCCGCATGACCGATACGATTCCGGCCAACTTTGCGCAGGAAATGGGCTTGTCGGAGAGCAGTGGTGCTGCACAGGGGAGTCCGCTGGATCCCTCCAATGTGGCACCAATTGTTATTTTCCTGGCCAGCGATGAAGCCCAGTATGTCAACGGGCAGGCCTTTGGGGCGAGTGGCTACAAAATCTCTCTGTATTCCCATCTCAAGCCCGAAAGGACGATTTACAGTCAGGGGCCGTGGGACCTCGATCATCTCTTCAAAGTCTTCAAGGGCACTCTGGGTTCTAACCTGAAGCCTCCGCGTATGGAGTGACGCTCGACTCTCCGAAGAGGAAACGTGTCTCGCATCTGCATGTCTGTTGGAGGACACGTTTCCTCTTTAGGGCAGTGTGCTATGCTGGCAGTCAGCCCAACGCACTTACGGGCGGATCTCTAGCAACGTTTGTGGAACGGCACTCAGGGCACGAGGATCAAACGGAGGTATCCTCGTGCCCTTCTTTTTTTGAGGAGGAAAGGACATGCAGGCCAGACGGCACGGGGACGGGAAGAGACGAATTTTCCTCACGGCAATGAGTCTCGCGTTCCTGCTGACCGTCCTCGGACCCATCCCTGGGGACGCCCAGGAGACGGTTGCTGAGGGCAAGCGCGTGTCGCTCGAATACACCGTGACATTTGAAGATAAGACGGTTTTTGACTCGAACGTCGGCAAGGATCCGCTGGTGTATATCCATGGCTCAGAGAAACGAGTCCCGTTCTTCTCCAAGCACCTGACCGGACTCAAAGCGGAGGAGACGAAACAGTTCGTCATGCCGCCTGAGGACGTCTACGGCCCGGACGATCCCGAACGGATTATCGAAGTGCCGAAAGACAGTATTCCTGAAGACCGGCGGAAAGTCGGTGAGAAGCTGGAGGGAAGAAGTCCAGAGGGCCGGCCACTCTATGCGGAGGTTCTCGAGGTCAAGGCGGAGACGATAATCATCGATACCAACCATCCGCTGGCCGGAGAAAAATTGTTCTTCGATGTGAAGATACTGAAGGTTGAGACCGTGACTGAGCAACCGTGAGGTCTCTGTTCCATGGCGATAAATCCAATAGCGAACGCAATACGGACGATAGAAGGAAGGATACTCTCGATGGGAACGACACGCTATGGACAGGAAAAACGGAGAATTTTTATCATCACGCTCGGTCTTGGGTTCCTGTTGGTGACCTCGGGCTACGCCCAAGACATGATCGGCGAGGGTAAGCGCGTGTCGCTCGAATATACGCTTACCCTCGAAGACCAGACGGTTATTGACACGAATGTGGGGAAAGACCCATTAGTCTATACGCATGGTGCCCAGGAGATCATTCCGGGCCTGGAGAAACAATTAATAGGACTCAAGGTCGGGGATACGAAGAATGTCGAAGTTGCGCCCGCAGAAGGATATGGCGAGGTTGACCCGAATCGGGTCCAAGAAGTGCCCAAGGAGAATGTCCCCGAAGAGGCGTGGGGCGTCGGAAAAAGGCTCCAAGGACAAGGTCCGGACGGCCAGATGATGTTTGCCGAAGTCACAGAGGTGAAGGAGAACACGGTTGTTGTCGATCTGAACCATCCGCTGGCCGGGCAGACGCTGTTCTTTGCCGTCAAAGTCCTCAAGATCGAAATGGCCGAGGCGCAAAAGGTGGAAATACCGGGTTTGACGCCGGAAACAAAGGAATAGGCTCTCCCGGTGCATCGCCCCGTTGATTCCTGTGTGACGCCAGCCTCTTGCATCTGACCTTCCAGCGTTCATACTCAAGATCAACGCACGTATCGGCCAGCCCACTCTGCTGGAAGCGGGAGCATATATATGGCCACGCTGTTTATTGAAGGCCACCGGCCGTTTAATTTTGCTCACCTCCTTACCGGTGTGCGGCTCGTTCTGACCCCGGTATTTCTTCTCGCCATCGAATACAGCAGCCAGCAGCCAACGCTGTTCCGCGCGGGATGCGTTGGCGGGCTCTTTGTGGTGATCTGCGCCAGCGATTACTATGACGGTCCGATTGCCAGGGCGCTGGGCCTGAGTTCGGACTGGGGCAAGATACTCGATAATCTGGCGGATATTACCTTCCTGCTCGTGACCCTGACCTATTTGGTGTATAGCGGCATCGTGCCGTGGTGGATTCCGTGTGCGGTTGGCTGCGCCTTTGGCCAGTATACGCTTGATTCGTGGTGGCTCTCCAGACGAGACACGGCTGTCGCGCTCGTGTCCAATCCCATCGGCCACTGGGCGGGTGTGCTGAATTACGTCGGCACCGGTCTGATGGCACTGCACGCTGCACTCCGGCAGCAATTTCTTCCCTTCCCTCTTGATCAGGCTGTGCTCTTCTTGTGGCTCGGCTATCTGTTGCTGGCAATGGGCATGCGATTCCGGTTTTTTTGCCGAGCGCAACGGGCGGTTATTCACAACTAGAGCGTGCATTCTCTATGGAGAGAAAAATCGTCGGATTTCATCGTGACTCAAAGAATGATTGGGTCGCCGACCTTGCCTGTGGTCATGGACAGCATGTGCGCCACAACCCGCCTTTTGAAAACCGGCCCTGGGTCGTTACCGAAGACGGCCGGGCGTCCAAGCTTGGCGTGACCCTCAACTGCGTCCGGTGTGACGCGCTCGAACTGCCCGACGACTTCAGGCCGTACAAGCGAACAGCTGTTTTTCAGGCTGAGTCCGTTCCGGTTGGACTGACCTCGTCCCACTCCACGAAACCGGGCGTGTGGGCAAAGATTCAGGTCTTGGCCGGACAGCTCAGGTATGTCGTAGCAGAGCCCATCAACCAGGCGTCTCTCCTGGATTCTGAGCATGTCGGCATTATTGCGCCCGAAGTTGTCCATTATATCCAGCCCGAAGGGGCGGTTCGATTTTACGTTGAATTCTATCGCAAGCCCGAAGCGTAGCTACAACGCGGTGATCTCCGGACATTCCTTATTCGCGTATCAAAGCCATGACGCCAGCCATTCACGCCCTCAAACGCGCTCGGATTCCCTATCGCCTGTATGAATATCACCACAACCTGGCCGCCTCGTCTTATGGGCTGGAGGCCGCCCAAGCACTCGGCGTTGACGCGACTCAGGTCTTGAAAACCCTCATCGTCAAACCCGCTGCCGGAGCGCTTATTGCTGCGCTGCTCCCCGTCTCCACTCAGCTTAACCTCAAGGCGGTCGCCCAGGCCGTTGGGGTAAAGAAAGCCGTCTTAGCCGACCCAAGAGAAGCCGAACGGGCAACCGGCTATGTGGTTGGTGGCATCAGTCCGCTCGGCCAACGCCGTGGTCTCGTCACGCTGATAGACGAGTTCGCCCTCAACCACGCCAGCGTCTACGTCAGCGCCGGGCGCCGTGGGCTTGATATTGCCTTGAGTCCGCAGGATTTGATCCAACTGACCCAGGCGCGGATCGCCCGTATCGGGGTCTGAGCCCCGGAAAAAGCTTCTCCCGCCGTTTGGTAGTATCTCACTTTGCATTTTTTCTCCTCGGCTCCCGTCATCCCTCCCCCTCCCGGCCTCTCGGCACCACCGGCCGGATTATTGTGGTGTTTGCATCATTTTTTATAGTGTTCCCCTTAATTTTGCGGGTGACAAAAGCGACAGGATTGGGTAGATAGATTGAGATACTACCCATTGTTCAAATGGATGCGCGCTGGAGTCGTTTTGAAACGATCCGCACGTTTCTTCATGGAGGGCGCTTATGGCAGATCACGCATTTCCTCCCATGGCGAGCGGCGGCATTCCCGTTCTTGGGCACGCGCTTCAATTTCTGCGCGACCCGACGGCCCTCATGGAACGGGGCTATCACGAGCACGGCTCGATTTTTTCTTTCCAACTCGGGCTGAAACGGGCGATCGTCCTGCTCGGACCGGAGAACAATCGCTTCTTTTTCAGTGAGACAGACAAATTACTCTCCATTCGCGAGAGCTATCCCTTCTTTATCAAAATGTTCCACGAGCGTTTCTATGTCTTCGCCGAGTTCGAGGAATACCTGGAGCAGCGGGCCATTATCATGCCGCGGTTTCAGCCCCAGCAGATGCACCAGTATGTGACAACCATGGCCGACGAAACGTTCAGCCTCATGAAACGCCTAGGCGAGAGCGGAACTTTTGATCTGATTCCGACCCTCGGTCCGTTAGTGATGCACATTGCTGCCCGCGCCTTTCTGGGTGAAGATTTTCGGCAGCGTCTGGGCAAGCAGTTTTTTGCGGACTTTCGCCTGTTTTCCGGCGGGATTGAGCCGATTCTGCCCCTCTGGCTCCCGCTGCCCAGACTGATTCGGAGTCAACGGGCAAAAAGAAAATTGCATAAAATCCTGGGCGAGCTCATAGAAGAGCGCCGTCGGAACCCGGTTGATCCGCCGGATTTTCTACAGACGTTGAGTGCGGCCCACTACTCTGACGGGAGGCCGATTGATGATGTGTTGATTATCAATCTGATCCTCCTGCTGGTATGGGCCGGACACGAGACAACGGCCGGGCATATCAGTTGGGGCCTGATTGACCTGCTCCAGCACCCGACCTATCTCCAGTCCGTGCGTGACGAACAGGCTGATATTCTTGGCAATGGTCGGGATCTCTCGATGACAGAGGTGCGCCAACTGCGAGGGATTGAGTGGGCGCTCAAAGAAACCGAGCGGCTCCATCCGGTCGCCTTCGCCCTGATGCGCAAGGCCGCGGAGACTTTTACCCGGCAGGGCTTCCGCATTCCTCAGGATGCCATGGTGTTTGCGGCACCAGCCCTCTCGCATCGGATGTCTGAGGTATTCCCGGACCCCGACCAGTATCGCCCGGAACGTTTCTCTCCGGAACATGACGAGTCCCGCCAACCGCATAGCCTCATTGGGTTTGGCGGGGGTATGCACCGCTGCGTTGGAGTCCATTTTGCCTATCTTGAGATGAAAATCGTCCTCTCCCTCCTCCTCCAGCACTATGACTTCACCCTCCTTGACCCCGACCCTCCAGCGGTCACTGGAACAAAAACGAAATGGCCGGCCAGCCCGTGTCGGGTCCAATACCGACGCCGGGCTTACATTCCACACAAGATGCCGCGTCACTTGCCGCCCGCCGGAGAAGTCCATCCCGCCGGAGCACCGGCCGCTCACTGTCCGGTTCCGCACTAAACGTTTTCGTGCTTAGCTAGGGATCCGCCATCCGCTGCATGATAAGGATGGGTGTGTGAGGAACAGGAGGAGACGTATGAGCATCAAAGGAAAAGCGGCCATCTCCGGGTTTGCCGAAATGCCGCCGCAAAAAGGCGCTGGGAATATTACGCCGCTGGGGATTATTGCCAATATGGCGCGTGAGGCCATCGCCGATGCCGGCCTGGAAAAGAGCGATATTGACGGCCTGCTGACCGGTTGGGCGCTGAGCGACTATAGCGTGTTGTGGCCCTCGGTGGTGGCCGATTACCTGCAAATCCGTCCCACCTATTTTAACCAGGTCGAGCTGGGCGGCGCCTCTGCCGCCGGCATGGTCTGGCGGGCAGCGGCCGCCATTGAAGCCGGGATGTGCAACACCGTGCTGTGCGTCGTGGGTGACCGGCGGGCCCGGGCGCGGCAAATGCCGCCCTTCCCGAGCATTGAGGCGGAATTCGATGCGCCTTACGGCCTGATTGCCGCCAACCCCGGCTATGCGCTCATCGCTCAACGCCATAAGTATGAATACGGCACCACCGCGGAACAAATGGCCAAGGTTGCGGTAGACCAACGCAAGAGCGCCTGCCAAAACCCGAGCGCCTTATTCGGGAACAAAGAAATCGACATTGATGATGTGCTGAACTCCCGCATGATTGTTGATCCCTTACACCTGCTTGAGATCGTCAGTCCC
The DNA here is from genome assembly GCA_965243855.1 of uncultured Binatia bacterium (SeqCode). Taxonomy (GTDB): domain Bacteria; phylum Desulfobacterota; class Binatia; order Bin18; family Bin18; genus Bin18. Next base: position 4,224,834 of record CBDEWE010000003.1, read on the forward strand.
TGTACCGGGGGTGGAGCGTTTATTGTCACCAGTACCGAACGCGCCAAAGACGGCCCACACAAGCCCGTGGTCTTGCTCGGAGCCGGTGAGGCCGGCGGCCATTCGAGCATTACCCATGCCCGTAGCCTGACGACATCGTTAGTCAAACCGGCGGCGGAAGCCGCCTTTCACATGGCCGGAGCCAGCCCACAGGATATGGACTTTGTGCAGCCCTACGACTGCTATACCATCACCGTTGTCGTGACCCTCGAAGACGCCGGCTTCTGTGAAAAAGGCGAGGGTGGTCGGTTTGTTGAAGACCACGACCTGTCCTACGCGGGCGACTTTCCGTGCAATACCCACGGCGGCCAACTGTCTTTTGGGCAACCGGGACTCGCGGGGGGTATGAGTCACGTCATTGAGGGCGCGCGGCAACTCATGGGACGCGGGGAAGGGCGGCAGGTCAAAGATGCCTCCGTCGGCTATGTGAACGGCAACGGCGGGATCATGGCCGAGCAGTGCAGCCTCGTCTTGGGTGTGTAGCGGACGGAAAGGAAAACCATGGGCGAGTATAACAAACCCCTCCCTCATCCCAATGAGATCTCTCAGCCCTTTTGGGATGCGGCCAAACGGCATGAACTCCAGGTCCAACGCTGCAATGCGTGTGGGATCCATATCTTTTACCCGCGCGAAGCCTGCTCGGACTGCTTGACCGCCGACCTCATCTGGATTCCCGTATCCGGCAAGGGCAAGCTGTATTCCTACACCATTGCCCAGGCTCCGACGCACCCGGCCTTTGCCGATGATGTGCCCTACGTCATCGCCATTGTTGAACTCGAAGAAGGTCCGCATATCACCACCAATCTGGTCGGCTGCCAGCCCGACCAGGTGACGATAGGCATGCCGGTCATTGCGTCCTTTGAGGACGTGAATGCGGAAATGACCCTGGTCAAGTTCCGGCCCGAATAGGTATGGGCAGGACGGGAAAAGACAATTAGGGGCGGTTATAAAAATAGCCGGTGGATCGGTTGACCCTTCTATAACTCTTCGAGGGCGTCTTTTTCGACCCACCCGCGCCGCCCATCGCAGCGGGCGACCTGCCACCAGCCTTCCCGGACATCGAGCACCCGGACCCGCGTGCCCTGAGTGACGGAGAAATGGACTGTACCGCTCACAGCCGGCTCAAAACGCACCGGAGTGTCCTCTTGTGTGAGTACCACAGCGTGTCGCTGCCAATCGCTCGTCCGTATCTGCTGTACCAGCGAGAGCGTTATTACCACCAGGCAGGCAGCGACCCCCCAGCCCACGGAGAGGAGCCATTGAGGCCGGTGCGGCCACAGACGGCACGCGGCAAAAACCCCGAAGAGCAGGGTATAGGCCACACTGGTGAGCCACACCAATTGGTCTGTGGCGACTCTATGGGCAAGCGGAAAGACAAGGCGTTGCCAGAGGGGGGACTGGCAGATTTCAGCGCCCGTGAGTGAGTGGGCAAAGCGCAGGTTGGCTTCCAGGTCCGGGTCACTGGGAAGGAAGCGCCGTGCCCGCTCGTAATTCAGAATGGCTCTCCCTACTTGTCCTGCCTTGAAATAGGCATTGCCAAGGTTGAAATAGAGGTTGCCGCTGACGAGGCCGGACTGAAGCACGGCTTCGTATGCCTCTACTGCCTCGGCGTACTGCCCTTGCGTGTAGAGCGTATTCGCACGAAAAAAAGCGGTCTGAGGGGTTGTTGGCGCTGCGGCTGCCAGGCAGGTCGCCCAGCAGAGACAGATACCGCAAAGAGTAAACGTGTCCAGCATCTGATATCTATTGGAGGACACGTTTACTCTTCTGAGCAGAGAAAATCGCACACCTCGAAATGGTCGAAGTCGGAGAAATTGCGGCAGCCTCATGGTCCTGTCATGCTAAGCGGCTTGCGTCGCCCCCCCTTTTTTGGGGGGCTGCCGAAGGCGAGGGGGCAAAACAACAAACTGGCGGTGAGTGCGTTCAAGCTGGTCAATAATCTGACGGACGAGGGATAGGGTCTCGTGACTCTTATCCCGCATGGATACCGGTGTTCCTTGGGCGAAACGCACCTGCTCGCAGGTCTCCTCAACTCGCTCAATCTGATCCAGACACGCCTGAGAGACGCCACGCTCGCGGAGTGCCCGTGTATCAATGCCACTCGGTGGCAGGTCGAACTTGGCGGAGACATAGGCCTGGAGTGTGCGAGCCAGCATTGTGTACAAGGCGGGGTACTCCTCCTGGGTGAGATGGTGCTCCGCTCGGGCCAGGCTCTGTCGTGCCTGTTTGCCCGCCACTGTAAAACGGGCGTAGCGACTATCGGCGTGTAGTCGGCGGCGACGCTGGTCGTACCACCAGGCACCCAGGAAGAGCAGCACCGGCAGGGGCTGCCACAGGAGAAAACCAAGGCTGCGATACCACGGCCGGGCGTGCGGAACCAGAGAGCCGGGACTGTCTTTGATATAGACAATGTCCTGACCCAGGGCTTCCTGCTCGTCCTGACTACGTGCCGATGGTGCATCCGGGTGGCCGGTTACGACCGTTTTGCGTGCTGTGGTTTTCGGGGGACGAACGACCAGGGCAATAGGCTGGCTTTCGAGCGTCCGGTAGCGCCGGGCCTGAGGGTCAAAATAACTGAACTGAGCCGCGGGAACGACATCAAGGGTCTGGTCCTGTGGAATGAGCACTTGCTCAAAGGATTTTGTTGACCCCTGCGTTTTTCCGGCAAGCGGCTCATATACACGGAAACCGTCAGTCCGCACAAACGTGGGCGCGGCGGCATCGGCAAGATAGCCCGTGCCATTGATACGCATATGGACGGTAATCGGGTCTCCGACAGGAAGGTCCTGCGGGACCGCAGTCACGTCCAACTCAAACGAGCCGACCGCCCCTGAGAAATTGTCCGGCCTGCCTGCTTCCGGTAGCGGTTGCACGCTGAGCGTCAGGGGGTCAGAACGCAGGGTGAGCTGCCGCCGTTCGGAAGAAAACGTCGAAAAGAAGTCACTCTGGAAAAAACGATCAAAGAGCGGGTCGCTGAAAGGTGAACCGCCCCGGCGGCGGGTGAGGACGTTGAGCTGGAGGCTCGCCGGTCCGAGCGCCAGGCTCCCGGAACGGAGGGGAATAACCTCGGTGTCAAAATGCAGAACGGTGGATGTCTGGCCGCTCAGCGTCTGCCGCTGTCGGGTGGGTTCGGAGAAGGGCTCGACAGAGAACCCGTCTTTGCTGAATTGCGGATACTGAATATCGGATACGCGGGCCGCTCCGATATTCAGCTTGACCGCAACCGGAACACGTTCGTGCAGATAGACTTCGTGGCGCGGGACGGAGAGCTCAAGACTCAGCCCGTTTTGGCCGCTTGCGGCTTGAGGACGTTGCTGAGCCGGAGAAGACGGACGGCCAGACGGAGAAGGCAATGACTGGGCGGCCGCAATCGTGACGGTCAGCGGGTCGGTGTGATACTGCCGCCCGTGATGTTTCACGGGAAATGGACCCAGGGTGAACTGTCCTGGTTTGAGCGGGACGAGAGTGTAGCGATGCTGCACGGACGCCGCGACTTGTCCGTTGCTGATAGACACCTGAGTCGAAGGGCCAAGATAGCGACTCTCGAAGCCGTCAATATTGAGCGACGGGGCCGGCGTGTTCTGAGCCCCCCTGACCTCAATGGACAGCGTCAACGTCTCACCCAGTGTCGCACGTTGCGGGTGTACAGAGGCGTGGACACTCACCTCCGAGGCACCGGCCGGACAGACGAGCCCGAACACCAGAAACAGGAAGGGAAGAAACGCACTCCTTTTCATTCTTTTTCCCTACCAATCGCGTAATGCTTCAGCCATGCCGCCGCGTTGGGCCTGCCGAGCAAATTCCTCCGGGCTGAGCTCCTCGTTGCGGGCCGTATCGATCACCGACTGGGCTTCGTCTTCGGACATCTCGTTGGGCTGATCTTGGCCTTGCTCTGCCCGAGGGGGTTCCTCTGGCTGTTCTCCGGCGTGTTGCTGGTCTTGCCCAGGTGCATCGGGCTGCTGTTGCCCGTTGTCCTCTTGTTCAGATTGCTGTTGCTCTTCTTGCTCGGGTTGATTCGGCTGGCTGGGTTGGTTTGGCTCCGGCTGATTCTCTAGCTTATCTTGCAGAGCTTTGATCTTTTTAGCCACAAACTCGTAGTTGAACTTTGCATCCTGATCGGTTGGGTCGGCGCCAAGTGCCCGACGATACAAGGCCAAGGCATTGGTATAGACGGTGAGGGCTGCCTGTGGATTCCGTTCCTCTGCCTGCGCACCCATTTTATACTGGGTATTTCCCATGTTATAGGCGGTCCTGGCGGTCCGTCCGGACCCCTTATCGGGGTCTTCAGAGCTCGCTTGTACGCGGGAGAAAGAGGAGAGCGCTTGCGTGTACTTGCCCACTTTATAGTGTGCCGTTCCCATATTGAAATTGAGAAGCGGAGAATCGGGATGATCGACTAATGCCCGGCCATAGGATTCTATCGCGTCGCTAAATTTACCCTCGGAGAATAATCGGTTCCCCTCAACAACCTGGCTGCGCAGACTATCGGTCCAGGCGACACAGAGGAGGGCACAGCTCAGCAGCAGTCGCTGTACGGTGCTCACGACTCGTTCTCCCCTTCTCTTGAGAGTGAGGAGCGGCTCAACTGCTCGGGAGGCGCTCCGTCTCCGCCCGCTTGCGAACGCCGGTTCCGGATACAGACTTCCAGGGCGAGGAGGAGAAGGCCAACGGCGAGCGGGAGTTGAAAGCGATCTGCATAGCGACGTTCCAGGGTTGAGATGAGGTCTCGCTTCTCGAGCTGGCTCAGATAGCGCGTATAGATTTCCTTCAGACCCAGATTCGGGCCGGTATCGTAGACATAGGCACCGCCCGTTGTTAGCGCAATCTGCTGTAAGGTCTCTGTATCCAAACGCGACTTGACGACCTGCCCCTGGCGGTCTTTCAGAAAGCTTCGCCGGCCGTCCACGCTGAGCGGAATCAGTTCGCCTTCCGGGCTGCCGACCCCGACGGTGTAGATTTTGATTCCTTTTTCGGCGGCCTGCTGGCTGGCCGCCTGAATCTGTCCGTCATGGTCTTCACCATCGGTGATAATTAGCAGGGCGTGATGTTGACCAGGCTGGTTCTCAAAGGTCGCCAACCCGGTTCTGATGGCCTCGCCCAAGGCGGTCCCACCCTTGGGGATAATACCGACCGTGACGGAACGCAGGCTCTCTAAAAATGCCCCGTAATCCAGCGTCAAGGGACATTGGACAAAAGCCGAGCCCGCAAAAGCGACGAGTCCAATCCGGTCTCCCTGAAGGTGCTGCACGAAATCCCGCAGGGCCAGTTTGGCGCGATCCAACCGCGTCGGGGTGATGTCCGTTGCGAGCATGCTGCGTGAGGTGTCGAGCACGACAACGATATCCGCCCCCTCACGGCGTACCTCTTCCCACTGAAACCCCCAACGCGGCCCTGCCAGGGCAAGGATCAGCAGGACGAGCGCACCGACTAACAGGCCGACTCGCCAGTGGTGACCGCGCTGACTCGTATCAGGCGTCAGAACGGATAAGAGACTGGCGTGGGCGAACTGTTCCAGGGCGCGCCGTCGCCGTCGCAGGGCCCACACCAGGAGGCCGGCAACAAGCGGAACGCAGAACAACAGCCACAGAAACTGAGGGGTACGCCAAACCATTAGGGCAGCCTTCGGAGGAGTGTATGATTCAGGCCCGTTTCCAGACCAACCAGGGCCAGCGCCACCACAATGCACCAGGGATAGAGCTCATAATAATCGAGATATAGAGGCGCGCGAAACGGGGTGCGCTCCAACTGGTTAATTGTTTCGTAAACGGACTGGAGGCTGGCCGTATCCGTTGCGCGGAAATAGCGCCCTCCCGTGGTCTGGGCGATATTCGACAGCGTCTCCTCGTCAATATCGACCTGGATGGGACGATAGACCGTATTGCCAAACAGATCCCGGGTCGGATAGGGCGCCATGCCGCGAGTTCCTGCGCCTATGGTGTACACTTTGATGCCCAGAGTGCGGGCTGCATCCGCTGCGGTCAGCGGAGATATCCGACCCGCATTGTTCTGCCCATCGGTGAGCAGAATCACGAGCTTACTTTCGGCCTCCGAGTGCTCCAGACGACCGACCGCAGTGGCCAGGGCAGAGCCGATGGCCGTACCATCCTCAATCATCCCAATCTCGGCCCGGTCCAAATTCTGCAACAGCCAGCCATGATCAAGGGTGAGCGGACACTGGGTGTAGGGGCGGGCGCTGAACAGGACCAGGCCAATCCGGTCTCCGCCTCGGGCGGTCACAAAATCTCTGACAACAGACTTTACCACCTCCAGCCGGTTGGCTCGGCCGGTATCCAGACTGAAGTCTTCGGACAGCATGCTGCTCGAAATATCGACGGCCAGCACAATATCGACCCCTTCACCGTAATATTGACTCTCGGCTTTGCCGAGTTGTGGACGGGCAAGGGCGAGGACGAGGAGAAAGAGGGCCGTCCCCCGCAACACCGGCAAAATCCAACGCCAATGGCGTTTCCCCGTATGCGTCAGGGAACGCAGGACAGCCAGGCTGGGATACCGGACCGCCGCCTCCTGGGTACCCCGCCGTTGGAACCAGAAGACCAGCGGGATGAGAAGCCAGATCAGCAGCACCCAGGGATCATGCAGCCGCATGGCGATCCTCCTGTCGCTGGTTGTGCTCGTCAACAAGTGTCTGAGCGCGCCCTGGCCGAGTCTCGTCCACAAAGCGTTTGGCCGCCTCATAGGCGGCATCGCTCTCGTCCAGGCTGGGTCGATGCCGGGCAAATTTGACCAAATCCGCTTGGGCTAAGAACGTGCCGAGCAAGTGCTGGTGGGCCGGCGGGAGACGGCTGGGGCGGCCCTCCCTTCCCTTGGGGGACCGCCGAGCGGAGCGAGAGCGAGGGGCAGAAGAATCGCGCGTGACGGCCACAAGGAATTCTTCCGTCGTCATTTCCGGGGCGCGCACCTGGAGTCCGTCTTCCAGATAGGTCCGAACAATAGAGGACAGGGCAACATAGTACGCCTCGAATTGACCGGCTTGCGGGAGGCGCTTGGCCCGTAGGTGCGACAGAGCCTCAAGCGCGATTTCGTGGGCCGGTCTGGGTGGAAGAGCCGCTGCTCGACGGAATCGGTTCAGAAAATAGGAGAGGGCAAGACCAATGCTGATCAGTGCGACCAGGATCGCTCCGCCCATGAGGGCAGGCCACCAGTTAAAGGGGACGTCTTCGGGTGGTTTGATGTCGCGAATATCGGTCGGCTGCCCTTCCTGTGTAAGCAGGCTCGCCACATGGACCCGGAGCGCCTCGCCTGTGGCCTCGTGCCGGGTGCCGTCAGGCGTTGTATAGGATACGCGTGGGGCCGGGAGCATATGATAGCCCGTCGTGAAAATAGTGAGCGTATACCACTGGGTGAGAGTGGTCCGGTCCGCCTGCGGCTGGTCTGGCTCCCGACCAAAGTCGATAATGTCAAACTCGCCGATGCGCTCGTGGAACAGCGGGACGGAGACATCCACACCCGTCTCCGCACTGATCGTAATCGTATAGCGAAGATGATCCCCTATGGTGATTTCGTCCCGATCAACGCTGGTTTGAAGATGAGCCGGGCCGGTCGGTTTCTCTCCGTCCGCAGCCGCCCAAGTCTCAGACGGCAGGCTGAGCAGGGCCCACACGGCGAATAGCAGGGCCAGCGGCGTCTTTCGGGCAAAAAGAGTAAACGTGCCAGCAGCTTTGTATAACTTGGAGGGCACGTTCACTCTTTCACGGGGTAGGCGTCTCATGAGAAACTTCTAATGCCGCTGCTCGCGCATGCGAAAAAAGCGCAGCAAAGCGTCGACATACGGCTGATCAGTGCGTACCGTAATGGTGTCCGCGTGAGCGCGCCGCAACATGCGTGCTCTGTCGTCTCGGGCCGCTGCCGCCCGCCGGGCGAACTCTTCCCGGACCCGTTGGTCACCGGTATCGACCAGCTCCCGTTCTCCGGTTTCGGCGTCCTGGAGCTCAATCAGACCGATGTTCGGCAGGCTCAGCTCGCGGGGGTCGTCTAATACAATGGCAATCACGTCATGGCGACGACTGGCAATAGTGAGCGCAAAGGCGGCGTGCGGGTCGAGCCAGTCGGAAATGAGAAAGACCACCGCGCGTCGCTTGCTGACATGATTCAGATGTTCCAGGGCGGCCGTGATATTTGTGCCGTGCTGCTGACTCTGGAAGGAGAGCACCTCACGAATCACCCGCAGGACGTGGCGGAAGCCCTTTTTGGGCGGGAGCGACAGTTCGACTTCGTTACTGAATATCACCAGCCCGACTTTGTCATTATTGGTGATGGCCGAGAAGGCAAACAGGGCCGCCATCTCTGCCGCCATCGTACTCTTTAACTGAGACACGGTTCCAAACCGAGTCGAGGCGCTGGCGTCTACCAGGAGCATCACCGTGAGTTCGCGCTCTTCACTGAACCGTTTGACGTGTGGGATGCCCGTCCGGGCGGTGACGTTCCAGTCTATGGTGCGGACATCATCGCCGGGGAAGTATTGTCGGACCTCGGCAAACTCCATGCCGTGGCCTTTGAACGCGCTCTGGTACTGGCCGGCAAACACATCGTTGACCAAATGGCTGGTCCGAATATGAATCTTCCGGACCGCTTTGAGTTGTTCCGAAGTCAGCATAAGCTAGGGCACGGGTACGCCGTCAAAGATATGTTCCAGGACGCTGTCTGCCGTCAGTTCTTCGGCCTCGGCCTCATACGTAATAATGACCCGGTGGCGGAGAATATCCGGACCGATGGATTTCACGTCTTGCGGCGTGACGTAGCCGCGCCCCTGGAGCAAGGCATATGCTTTGGCGGCGACGGTTAATGACAGGGTGGCCCGCGGTGAAGCGCCGTACTGAATAAAACGCTGGACATCGATGTCGTAGGCCGCGGGATCGCGCGTGGCAAAGACGAGATCAATAATATAGTCTTTGATTTTATCGTCCAGATAAATCTGGTCGGTCAGGCCGCACAACCGCACAATATCCTCCGTGCTCAGCACGGGACTGGCGGCCGCGGGCTGAGCGGTGGATGCCATACGGTCCAGGATCTGCCGCTCTTCCGCCTTCGAAGGATAGGTGACCCACAGCTTCAGCATGAAACGATCGACCTGGGCTTCCGGCAGGGGATAGGTGCCTTCCTGCTCAATGGGATTCTGGGTGGCCAGCACGAGGAAGGGCGCTGGCAGGAGATGGGTCTCATCACCTATGGTGACCTGCCGTTCCTGCATGGCCTCCAACAAGGCGCTCTGGACCTTGGCCGGTGCCCGGTTAATCTCGTCCGCCAGAACGATATTGGCAAAAACCGGTCCCTTCTTGGTAGTAAACGTCCCCTCGCGAGGATTGTAGATCAGCGTCCCGATGAGGTCTGCAGGCAGGAGATCCGGGGTAAATTGGAGCCGCTGAAAGCTGGCGCTGATTGCTTGGGCCAGGGTCTTCACCGACAGTGTCTTGGCCAGGCCAGGGACGCCTTCAAGCAGGACGTGACCGTTCGCCAATAGCCCGACAAGCAAGCGGTCCACGAGATACTGCTGACCAATAATGACTTGGCCGATAGCGTCTCGTAAGCGCGCCAGTGACACGGCTTCTTCTCTCACGCGTTCGTTCAGAGCCGAAATATCTTCGTCCATGGATATGGATATTCTCCTCAGTCCTGGCCAGTGCAGGCAACCTGTAGACGGTAATAGACGTTGACAAGCCTGAATTTCTTCATTGATTGTGAGCTGTTCGTTTGTCCGAGACTGAACGTCTCTGAGGCGGAAAAGTAAGAACCGAAACCACGGGTGTCAAGGGTACTCGAGAAGAGTGGGACTCTTGAGCCACAGTCAATAAATAGGCTATGTTTCTGTCCTTCAAGCCTTTTTGACAAAGGCTCTGGTCCGGGCAGGGGGGATAATGAAACACAACGGGGAGCGCGGTAGAAAACGTCCACGGGGCCTTCGCACTCGGCCAAAAGGGCGCAGTGCTGACCCCCAGGCTCTCCGAGAAGTCCAAACGTTATTGGCCGATGCCCCGCGCCGCCGGGATCTCCTGATCGAATATCTGCATCTCATCCAGGATCGCTATGGTCATTTGTCTGCGGCTCACCTCGTTGCTCTCGCCCACGAAATGCAGCTCGCTCCAGTAGAAGTGTACGAGGTTGCCAGCTTTTACCATCATTTCGATGTGGTCAAAGAAGGAGAGACCCCGCCACCGGCGCTCACCGTTCGTGTCTGTGACTCGGTCAGTTGTGAGTTGGCCGGAGCAGAGCAATTGATTCCCGCCCTAGAGAGAGAGGTCGGTAAAGCCGTGCGGGTCCAGCGCGTTCCGTGCGTGGGCCGGTGTGAAACCGCACCGGTTGCGGTGGTCGGCCAGAACCCAATCGGTACGGCCAGCCTGGAGCGGGTGAGACAAGCCATCGAACACAAGACGACGCAAGCCAGCTTGCCGGCGGACACGGTTGACTATCCGACCTATCAGACGGCCGGCGGATATCAGATCCTGCGTGCGTGTCTCAACGGGAGCCGCGATGTCGATTCCGTTCTGCGCGCCCTGGAGGATTCCGGCTTGCGCGGCCTTGGCGGTGCCGGCTTTCCCGCCGGACGCAAGTGGCGCATCGTCCGGGGCTATGCGGGTCCGCGCCTCTTGGCGGTCAATATTGATGAGGGCGAGCCCGGCACCTTTAAGGACCGCTATTATCTTGAACGCGATCCGCATCGTTTTCTGGAAGGGATGTTGATCGCCGCTTGGGCGGCTGAAATCAATGCCATCTATATCTATATCCGGGATGAATATCCGGCCTGTCTTCAGATCCTCAAAAACGCGATTGCCGCCCTGGAGGCCGACCCGCCGATGGCGCTCCCCACTATCCATCTCCGCCGTGGGGCGGGTGCGTATATCTGTGGCGAAGAGTCGGGCATGATCGAGTCCATCGAGGGCAAACGCGGCATGCCGCGGCTGCGCCCGCCGTATGTGGCTGAGGTCGGCTTGTTCGGACGCCCGACCCTGGAGCATAATTTTGAAACCCTGTATTGGGTGCGTGATATTCTGGAGCGCGGACCGGAGTGGTTTGCAAGTCACGGTCGGCGGGGACGCAAGGGGCTCCGTTCGTTCTCCGTCAGTGGTCGCGTCCAAAAGCCGGGGGTGCATCTGGCCCCGGCCGGTATCAGTCTGCGTGAGCTGATCGACGAGTATTGCGGGGGTATGCTGCCCGGCCATGAGCTGTACGCCTATTTCCCTGGGGGCGCGTCCGGCGGTATTTTACCTGCCGTGCATGCCGACCTGCCGCTTGATTTCGACACCCTGCAACCCTACGGCTGTTTCATCGGTTCCGCGGCGATTATCGTTTTGTCCGACAAAGACAGTGCCAGGGCTGCGGCGCTTAACGCCATGCGCTTCTTCTCGCATGAGTCCTGCGGAAAATGTACGCCGTGTCGCGTGGGGACACGGAAAGCGGCCGGGCTCATGGCGCAAGACCGCTGGGATGTCCCCCTGCTTGAGGAGTTGGCCCAAGTTATGGGCGACGCCTCGATTTGTGGCTTAGGCCAGGCCGCGCCCAACCCGCTGCGCAGCATCATTCAATACTTCCCAGAGGAGCTTGCCTCATGACCGCCGTTCCTGAAAGTGCAAAGCCAACATCTTTTCTCCTGGACGGGCGGACGGTCAACGCCTTGCCTGGCGAAACCATTTTACAGGCAGCCCGTCGTCATGGCGTTGACATTCCTCACCTGTGCTACAAAGACGGGCTCCGACCGGACGGAAATTGTCGTGCCTGTATGGTGGAGGTGAAGGGGGAGCGCCCCCTTGCGCCTGCCTGCTGCCGGACGCCGCAGGAGGGCATGGAGGTGGCAAGCACGAGTGAGCGCGCCCGCCACTCCCAGAAGATGGTTCTCGAATTGCTGCTCTCGGACGTTGTCGAGACCCCCTATACCCGCGACTCCGAACTGGCGACCTGGGCAGGCGCACTGGAAGTCGGCCCACCGCGCTTCGCCCCGCGCCGGCAGCCGCAAGCGGATGGGTCTCACCCGGCCATCGCCGTGAATCTCGACGCCTGTATTCAGTGCACCCGCTGTCAGCGTGCCTGTCGTGAGGAGCAGGTGAACGATGTCATTGGCTACGCCCTGCGCGGCAGCCAGGCCAAGATCGTCTTCGATGTGGACGACCCCATGGGCAGCAGCTCCTGCGTTGGCTGTGGGGAATGCGTCCAGGCCTGTCCCACGGGTGCGCTCATGCCGGCCAAGGGGGTGGGACTGGTTGAGCCGGACAAAACAGTGGATTCCGTGTGCCCCTATTGCGGAGTGGGCTGTCTGCTCACCTATCACGTCAAAGACAATACCATTCTACAGGTCACCGGGCGTGACGGCCCGTCCAACCACGGCCGGCTGTGCGTAAAAGGCCGCTACGGCTTTGACTATATCACCCATCCGCACCGGCTCACCCAGCCCTTGATCCGAAAATCGGGGGTGCCCAAGTCCACCGAGATCACGATCGACCCGGCTGATCCTTCGGATGTTTTTCGTGAAGCCTCCTGGGAAGAAGCGCTCGACTGTGCGGCGAGCGGCCTCAAAAAAATCCGCGACGAAAAAGGTGGCCAGGCCCTGGCCGGATTTGGCTCGGCCAAAGGCAGTAACGAAGAAGCCTATCTTTTCCAAAAGCTGGTGCGGACCGGATTCGGGACGAACAACGTCGATCACTGCACGCGGCTGTGCCACGCCTCGTCGGTCGCCGCCCTCCTGGAAGGCATAGGATCGGGCGCGGTTTCCAACCAGGTGGCAGACGTGGCGGAGGCGGAGTGCATTATCGTTATCGGCTCCAACGCCTCGGAGAACCATCCGGTGGCGGCGACCTTTATGAAGAATGCGGCCAAAGCGGGCAAAACGCTGGTGGTCATGGACCCCCGTCGGACCGAGCTCGCTCGCCATGCGGCGTATTATCTCCAATTCAAACCGGACACCGATGTAGCCCTGCTCAATGCGATGATGCACACCATCATCGAGGAGGGCTTGGTAGACCAGAAATTTATCGGGCAGCGTACCGCCGGGTTTGACCTCATCAAGCAAAATGTGGCCGGCTTCAGCCCCGAAGAGATGGAACCCGTATGCGGGATTGCCGCCGAGACCATCCGGGAGGTTGCCCGTCGCTATGCCACCGCGTCCGGTTCCATGATTTTCTGGGGGATGGGCGTTTCGCAACATATCCACGGCACGGACAACGCGCGCTGTCTCATTGCGCTCGCCCTGATGACTGGACAGATCGGTCGTCCTGGGACCGGGCTCCATCCCTTGCGCGGCCAAAACAATGTCCAGGGAGCGTCTGACGCCGGCCTGATTCCCATGATGTTCCCCGACTACCAGCGGGTCGATAACGGGGAGGTGCGGCAGCGCTTCGAGGCCCTGTGGGGCGTCTCCCTGGACCCGCAAGCCGGTCTGACCGTGGTCGAGATCATGGACGCCATTCTCGCCGACCGGCTGCACGGCATGTACATCATGGGCGAAAACCCGGCCATGTCCGACCCCAACCTGCATCACGCGCGGCAAGCGTTGGCCAAGCTCGACCATCTGGTCGTGCAGGACTTGTTCCTGACCGAGACCGCGGCGTTTGCCGACGTGATCCTGCCGGCGTCCGCACTCCCGGAGAAGACCGGCACGTTCACCAACACCGACCGGCGCGTCCAGCTCGCCCGTAAAGCGCTCGACCCGCCGGGCCAGGCCCGTCAGGACCTGGACATTATTCAAGACATGGCCCGCCGTCTGGGACTGGACTGGCAGTATTGCGACACCGCGGCGGTCTACGAAGAGATGCGTCAGGCTATTTCCGCCCTCGGGGGGATCAGTTGGTCACGGATCGAGAACCAGGACTCCGTCACCTACCCCTGCTGGACCGAAGACGACCCGGGCCGACCGGTGGTGTTTCAAAAGAATTTTCCGACCTCGGACGGCATAGGTCGGTTCGTCCCCGCGCGTCTGATTCACGCCGACGAACTGCCCGATACCGAGTTTCCGTTTGTGCTGATTACCGGCCGCCAGCTCGAACACTGGCATACCGGCGCGATGACCCGCCGGGCCAGCGTCCTGGACGCTATCGAACCGCAGCCCGTGATCAACGTCCATCCTGAAGACCTGGCCGCACTGGACGGAGCGGAAGGAGACCTCCTGACCATTGCCTCCCGCCGGGGCGAGATTACCGCCTACGCACGGGTGGACGCCGGCCTGCAACGCAACGAGATTTTCATCCCCTTCTGCTATCAGGAAGCCGCCGCAAATCTGCTGACGAACGAAGCGTTGGATCCCTACGGCAAAATTCCCGAGTTCAAATACTGCGCGGTACGAGTCAGCGTCAACCGCACCGCGGAAGCCTGACCTTTCTCGCTCGTCGCAATAAGGAGATGTCGATGGCCGTTCCAGCCCAGCAAGCCCTCATGACCGCCGAAGAACTGTTTGACCTGCCCGATGACGACTATAAATACGAACTCGTCGAAGGAGAGTTGATTCGTATGGCACCGACCGGTGGCGAGCATGGCGTGTTGGCAGTCCGCGTGGCCTATGCACTCCAGGCATACGTACAGGACAATGACCTTGGTATTGTGAGCGGTGCGGAAACCGGTTTTATCTTACAGCGCAGCCCCGATATTGTCCGCGCTCCGGATGCCGCCTTTATTGACAAGGCGCGTATTCCCGAGACCGGTATTCCCAAAACATACTGGCCGTTTGCCCCGGACCTGGCGGTTGAGGTCCTCTCTCCTTCAGATCGTTTCAGCGCTGTACAAATCAAGATCGCCGAGTATTTCTTGGCCGGAACTCGTCTGGCGTGGGTTATAGAACCCGCTACCCGAACCGTCTACGTCTATCGCGCTTCGCGTGACGTGCAGATGCTGGGGGAAGACGACGAGCTAAGCGGAGAGGATGCGCTGCCGGGCTTTCGGTATGCGGTGAAGCGGCTGTTTGGGTGAGGATTGCCGAAGTCTTCCCCTGCCCTGGTATTCCAGAGAGGAATTGGGTAGGAACTGGCAACGAATTACTTGGAAGAAAATTTGGTCGTGGTTCAGTTTTACATCACTCTTGCCCTCTGCCGGCGGAGCGCCGTCCCCTCCTCTCTTCCTGGGAACGCGGCCATCTTGGCCGCCTGGCGGGCTGGAAGCCCGCCCTCCTGGAGCCTCCCGCCGAGAACCCGCGACACAATCGGCATGACTCCGCCCCAGCGGAGAGTTTTTTGATCCCCTCCCAAGACGTGTGATGCATATTAGGCCGCAGGCCCCTCCATGGGGGTCCGTCAGTGCCCTCCCTTGGCCTTCGGCCCCCTGCTCCCTGCGAGAAAGGGCCAGAAAAGTGCCCTTTGCCCCCTGGGAGAGGGGGTGGGGTGAGGGAAAAGAGCCCTCAACCGTCAAAAAAGTTAATTTGCATCACACGTCCCGAGAGGGGATAGGGGCAGGAGACCGTTTTAATGCAGATCCCGGGCGTATTCTTTCAGGAGCGCCAGGGGAATATGTTCGAGGGTGGCCTCGTGGGTGGAGGCCAGTATTACAACGGGTGCGGCTCCGGCCTCGTAGGCTTCCTTCCAGCGTAGCGCACACAGACACCAGCAGTCTCCAGGCTGGAGTCCGGCAAAGCCAAGCTCCGGGCGGGGCGTACTCAGGTCGTTACCCTTTGCCTTGGAGAAGGCCAAAAATTCCTCGGTGACTTGGGTACACACGGTATGCAGGCCGACATCTTCCCTGCCGGTATTGCAGCAGCCGTCTCGATAAAAACCGGTTAATGGCCGTGAGCTGCACACCTCAAGCTTTTCGCCTAAGACATTTTTTGATTCGTACACTGGGAACGCACTCCTTCACTCCATGAATAACCGTCTTTCTCAGGGACGTCATTATTGCGTTGGTTTCTCGGGCTTCTGCGGGGATGATTTGCGGGCATGGGAAATCGCCTCGCCAGCCACGATACCGAGACCGGTCAGAAAGACGGCAAAAGCAAAGATGACAAGCCAGTCCATTACAGGTCCTCCAGTTCGTCAATTTTTCGATATGCAATGTGGTTGACCCATACAATCCCAAGGGTAACGCCGACGACCGCAAGAACACAAGCCAGGACGAGCGCGGAACTGGCTTGACCCACGTTCTGGACGAGCCATGCGATCATGGAAATGTCGGTAACCACAAAAATACCAAAAACAACTTTAAGCCAGCCGATTTCTTCCTTCAGTTTTTCTACCTTTGACATTGGCTTCAGAGTCCTAATTCCCGTTTTTTCTCCTCTCCGACCAATCCCTGCTCGTTCCAGCCCCGGGCGGCATAATAGCTTTGGATCATCAGGCGAAGCTCATCCGGGGTCAGGCCCACTCCCCGAGCAACGCCGCTCGACAGTGGCTCGGTTAAGAGGCGGGGCGGTAGCCAGTCGTTCTCAGGTTGCCAGCCTTCACGCATATTAAATAATTTTTTGAGTGTGTTGATACGTTCGCCGACCTGCTTGAGATCTGTGGCGGTATAATCCCATCCCGTCACCGCGCTCATCAGGTGGGCGGCGTCGGAATAAAAGTCCTCAAAACACTTGCGTAAAAACTTACACACAATCAGTGAGTCCAGGACCGCGGAGAAGTCTTCAGACGCGGCAACCATCGCCCCGCGACCGGTATCGGCTTGCAGGCGATCAACCTGGCCCGAGAAATCCGCCTCATACGCTCCTGAGCGATTATGGCAGGCTCCGCGTGGGCTGACTGCCAAACCGAGCGCCATGGTCTTGAGGCTGCGCGGCTCATAGCCCGGCAACTCCATACCTTTGACATGCATGGCGAAGCTCTCCGCTTCGGCCCCGATGTGGGTAGCCGCCCGCCGCGAGCCCTCGGCCAGAACCGCTCCCACTCCTCGTCTGTGGGCAATGTCCGGAATCAGGCCGAGAAACGCCTCCGCATTGCCGAAGGCCAGTCCTGTCGTGCGCAACTCGGGCCAGAGACCCTTGTCCGCGCATTCCGCCGCCCAGGCGAGAGTGCCGCCGGTACTAATGGTGTCCAGTCCGTACTGGTCGCACAGCCGAGCGGCTCGTAGAACCGCGTCCGGCTCCTCGATGCCGCACAGCGGACCAAGTGCAAAGAGGGTCTCATATTCAAGCCGTTGAGCCTCACCGCTCAGGGATCGAAACAGGCGCTCGCAGCGAATCGTGCATGCGGCGCAGCCGTGCGTCTGGCTGAAACTATTCGTGATAAAAGATTCCCCACTGAGCGCTTCCACCTGGGCGAGCGGAGTATTCTGAAAATTATAGGTCGGCAGACTGCCCAGCCGATCGAAGACCGCCAAGTTCGCCACCGTTCCAATTTCGCGGTATTTTGCCGTCTGCGGCCCCACACTCCGCTCGCGTAATGTGGCGGCCATTTTTTCCACTGCCTCCGCATCGGCCACTGCCACCCGACAATGACCCCGCAGGGCCACGGCCTTGAGTTTCTTGGCGCCAAACACCGCTCCGACGCCACCCCGTCCGGCGTGCCGACCCTCGTTGCTGAGGGTCGCAAACCGCACGAGATGTTCCCCCGCCCGCCCGATGGCGGCCACCCGGACCTCCGCCTCTTTTTCCGCGCGTTCTGCGTGCCGAATACGCCCTTCCGTTTCCTGGGCGCTCAGCCCCGTCAGATGGGCTGCCGTTCGGAACTCGACTCCATCGTCCGTTATCAGGAGATAGGTGGGCCGCTCGGCCGCGCCGGTAATCACCAGCGCATCGACCCCGATCCGCTTGAGCTCCAGGGCGAAAAAACTGGAAGAGAGCGAGTCTGCAATAAAACCGGTCAAAGGCGATTTGGTGACAACCGCATACTTGGCGGTGGTGGTCAGGCCCGTTCCGACTAGCGGGGCACTGGTGAAAATGAGCGGATTGTCGGACGAGAACGGCTCCACGTCAGGAGGTGCGTGATCGTACAGCAGAGACGCGCCCAGACCCACACCGCCCAGCACCGCGGCGAGTCGGGACGCTTCGATGTCCTGCCAGGTGTACGACTGCGTGGTGAGGTCTATACGGAGCAGACGACCGTGGAACCCGTACATGGTTTATCCGCCCGCATCGCTCGACAAGATCAACAGGCTGTCACCCGCCCGGAGACGAGTGTGCGCGTCTCGAACAAAGTCTTTCCCATTGATGTTGCAGGTATATCCGCTCCGTAAGCTGGTGCGTCCCGCCTCATCCGCAGACAGCACCGCACCCAGGAGGGCGGGACATTCCGCCCCTAAGACAGCCAGTGCGTCTCCGAGGGTTGCCTCAGCCGAAAGGGTCAACGAGACGCGTGGGGTGTGTGCGGTCAGGCGCGCAACGCCGAATAACTCAACCGTGCAGGAAATGGGCACAGACAGCGTCCGCCACCGGACCAGGGCGGCTTGATAGTCCGCCTGGGTGTTCATATTGAGGAAACTCAGCCCCTCGGGGTCAAAGCGTTTGATTTCCGTTGGCGACACTTTTCGGGTTGGCACGGTGTCATACAAATAGACCGGTCGGAGGCGTTGAGTGGCGAGCTGTTCTTGCAAATGGGGAACGACGCTCCGACGATACACGGCGTGCAGCGGCTGAAGCCGGTCTTGCCACACGGGGACGACCACATCATAGTCCCGGCCGTTGTGATCGAGCTGTGAGACGAGATAGTCGATGAACGGTAGCTGGAGAAAGGGTACATCGCACGACGTGACAAAGGCTGCCGCGCCACGAATCGCTCGCAGGCCGTAGTATATGCCTCCGACCGGACCCTGATAGGCCACGGCGTCGTGCACCAGCGTGACCGGCAGGGCCGGCAATGTCTGGTCCGGTGCGGCGACTACAACGATATCGGAAAAGCGTTGGGACAGCCGCTGGACCAGGTGAGCGATAAGCGGCTTATCGTCAAAGGGCAGCAGCGCCTTCGGCCTCCCCATGCGCGAGCTTTTCCCACCGCTCAGAATAACCGCCGAAAGGGCAGGGCTACGGGTCGAGGCTTGCGTATCCATGCTGTCCCAAAGTGCAATACCAGATTGGAATCTACTCAGAACAAAAATGCTATCATCTCAACGGTAGAGGGACAATAAATTCTCCGGTCTCCCCTTCTTTCTTATTTTATTGTAATCAAAATGAGAATTTGCTACCCTCCACCTCCACCTCAGGATCGACAGGGTGGATAAAACCAGGCGAAACGGTACGAGAGGAGACGCATTTTTGGCTGTTAAACTGTACGTTGGTAATCTCCCCCCCATGCTCTGCTTTCCAGAGCTTGAAGATTTATTCACCCCCTTTGGGAACCTGCATTCTGCCGAACTCATTACCGATCCTGCTACTGGTTTGTCTCGGGGGTTCGGCTTTATCGAAATGGAGACGGAAACTGCCGCTCAGGCGGCCATCTCAGACCTGAATGGTAAAGAAGTCGATGGACAGTCCCTCACTGTCAATGAGGTCAAACCCGGCCGCGGTGGTCCCATACCCACACGAGATGGCGGGCGTGGGAGACCTGCCCCAGCTGTCGGTCGTCCGCCCTCCCAACCCCGCCAGTCATCCGGCACTCGGCTCTTTGTCGGCAACCTGCCCTATTCCGCGGGAAACACCGACCTGGAAAAGGTCTTTGCCGAGGTCGGCACGGTCAGTTCGGTCAGCGTTGTCACTGACCGTTTCTCGGGACAATCAAAGGGCTTCGCCTTTGTTGAAATGGGCTCGAAGGAAGAGGCTGACGCGATTATTGAAAAATTTAACGGCCAAGAGGTCCTTGGTCGGGTGCTGAAGGTCAACGCCGCGCGCCCACCGGAACGACGGCGGTTTGGCGGCGGTGGCGGTGGGCGGCGATTCTGAGCGCTGCGTCCTGACCCGCCTAGCCCTGTTCCAGATGGTAAAACACCAGACCGGTCAACAGCTTGGGATAGAAGTAGGTCGACTTCTGCGGCATGGTCTCGCCGCCTGCACAGACCTGTTGAATCTGCTCAAAGGTTGTTGACCGCAGGAGAAAAGCGGCGTGAGCGTCTCCGGCGCTCACGCGTTGCAGGGCCTCGTCAGTATCGCTCGTATATGAGACGGCCTGCTTTTGGACGGCCGGCGGTAAGCCCAGAAAACGCTCGAAGAGCACATCGTGCAACACGGTGACATCAAGCGCCCGCATGGCGGCCGAGGCGGGCAGGTCCTGCGTGACACGCTCATCGAAGGACAACAGCCAGTCGTGCTCGGCCCCGGCCATGACACAGCCGATACGCCGCTCCGGGCCGGGCGCCGAAAGGGCCTTCAGAAACGCCGGGCGTTGGGCCGGAGCATAACGGGTCAGTCGAAAATCGCGCTTGAGAACGGCTTGCAGATCGGTCGGGCTGGGCAGACGGGTCTGCCGAATCAGACGATGAGTTGGGAGAATAGTCAGGCCGCTATCCTCGGCACTGGTCAAATACGCCAGGACGTAATGAAAGGGCCTGTCCTCGTCCGTGCCGGTTTCCGCCGTCCGCTCGCGGCTGTATTGCAGCGCGGTTTCATAGCGGTGATGGCCGTCGGCGATAATCAGCGATTTGTCCGAGAGTTGCGCCGTAATGTCCGCAACGACCGCCGGGTCCCGGATGGGCCACAGCCGATGGGTGACCTCCGCGTCGTCCGCGACCTCTACCGCGGCCGGTTGGGCGAGTGCCTCCCGGAGGGTGTGTTCAAGCGACCAGCCCGCGCCGGCGTAGAGACAGAAGATCGAGCTCAGATGCGCCCGGCAGGCGCGTAGCAGGGCGAGCCGATCTTTCTTGGCCCGCTCGAAGGTGCGCTCGTGCGGACGAATGACCCCAGACTCGAAATCTTCAACCCGTAGCGCGGTAAAAATACCGGTCCGGCGACGTGGCTGGCCGTCCTGAAGCGTGTACTCCTGGGTGTAGCAGTAGAAGCCGGGCTCCGGGTCGGGCTGCACGACCCGCTGGGACAGCCAGGTCTGAAAAGTCTGAGCCGCTGCCGTATAGGGGTCGTCCGCCTTGTTGAAGTCGAGATGGGTGGCGTTATACGGACTCTGGAGATGGAGGAGGGTTTGTTGTTCCGGACTGATCACGTCGTACGGCGGGGAGACGACTTTTTTCAAATCACCGACAACCGCCGGATTATACCGCAACGCGCGAAAGGGACGAATCTGTGCCATGGTTCTCTTGCCCCCTGCCCTTTGGGCTTCCCCCTTAAAGAAAGGGACCTTCGGTTTTAGCCGGCCAGTGCCCGCTGACCAATATCCCGCCGGTAGTGCATGTCCGGCCACGAAATGCGTCCCACCGCCTGGTAGGTTGTGGCAATGGCCTGACGAATATCCGCCCCCGTCGCGGTCACGCCCAGAACGCGACCACCATTGGTGACCAGCGCGTCTGCCTGTCGTTTTGTGCCGGCATGAAAAACCGCCCCGGCCTGCCAGTCGGCGAACTGCTCCAATCCGGCAATCGTCTGCCCCTTCTCATAGCTGCCCGGATAGCCTCCAGCCGTAAGCACGATACACACCGCGGCGCAGTCATCCCAGTCGAGGCTCACCCGGTCGAGGCGTTCATCAATCACGGCCTCCATGACCTCGACCAGGTCCGACTTGAGGCGCAGCATGAGCGGTTGACATTCCGGGTCACCAAAACGGACGTTGAATTCAAGGACCTTCGCCTGGCCGTGGTGGATCATCAGCCCGGCGTACAGGACGCCTTTATACACGATATTGCGTTGTCTGAGCCCGTGGACGACCGGAGTGAGGATGTCCTGCACAATCCGGTCGGTCAACGCCGGGGTGACGACCGGCGCCGGCGAGTAGGCTCCCATCCCACCGGTATTCGGTCCCCGGTCGCCGTCAAAGACCTGCTTGTGATCCTGAGAGGAGGCCAGGGGAAGAATATGGGTGCCATCCGTCAAGGCCAGAAACGAGGCCTCTTCGCCGCGCAGAAACTCTTCAATCACCACTTGATCGCCGGCCGCACCAAACTGACGCTCGCGCATGATGGTGGTGATGGCGGCCTGAGCTTCGGCCTGGGTGGCGCATAACAGGACGCCTTTTCCCGCTGCCAGCCCGTCAGCTTTAACTACTATAGGCGCTCCGACTTTTTCGACATAGCGGCTGGCTTCGTCCGGGTCGCGAAACACGCCAAAGGCTGCGGTTGGCACGCCCTGCTGCTGCATGAGTGCCTTGGTAAAGGCTTTGCTGCCTTCGAGTCGGGCCGCCGCCCGGTTCGGGCCAAACACGCGCAAACCTCGCGACTCAAACAGATCGACGATCCCGAGACTCAAGGGCAGCTCAGGGCCGACAACCGTCAACCCGATCCGTTCTTTTTCAGCAAACGCGCACAGACCATCAATATCGTCCGCGGCCAGCGCAACCAACTCGGCGTGCTCGGCAATCCCGGCGTTGCCCGGCGCACAGTAGATTTTCGAGACGCGCGGACTCTGGCGAATCTTCCACACCAGGGCGTGCTCCCGGCCGCCGCTGCCAATCACCAGTATTTTCATTGCTAACGCCAAGTCATGGCTAATGCCGAAAATGCCGCATGCCGGTGACAATCATGGCCATACCGTGCTCGTCCGCAGCCGCAATCACATCCTTGTCCCGCAGGCTGCCGCCGGGCTGAATCGCGGCGGTTGCACCGGCCTGGGCCACCACGTCGAGTCCGTCACGGAAGGGAAAAAACGCATCCGAGCCGACCACGCTGCCCCGAGTCTCCAGCCCCAGGTCGCGCGCTCGGGAGACGGCGATCTTGGCCGAATCAACCCGGCTCATCTGACCGGCGCCCACGCCAACGACCTGATCGCTTGAGGTGAGCACGATGGCGTTGGACTTGACGTGTTTGCACACCCGCCAGGCAAAAGCCAGGGCCTGGTACTCCGCGTCGGTCGGCCGCCGTTTGGTCACGACCTCGCAGTCTCGCACATCGACCTGGCCGGTATCGCGCTCCTGATACAGCAGGCCGCCGGCAATCGGCTTGGCCTCGTAGCGGGCCGGCTGGGCGTCTGCGATCTCCGGAATTTCCAGCAACCGGATGTTCTGGAGGCGCTTGGACGAGGCCAGCATCTCCAGGGCCGAAGCTGCATAGCCGGGGGCCAGGACAATCTCAAGAAAGCCCTGTTCGTACAGGTTCAGGATTTCCTGGGCGGTCGCCGCATCGACCTCGCGATTCAAGCCCACAATCCCGCCAAAAATGGAAATCGGATCGCAGGCGCGTGTCTTCCGAAAGGCGTCGGCCAGAGACTCCGTCGAGGTTGCCACGCCACACGGGTTGGTATGCTTAATGGCCACCGCAGCAGTTTCATCAAACTCCTGGAGCAGGGCAAACGCGGCATTGGCATCCACAATATTATTATACGACAGCGCCTTGCCCTGGAGCTGTTTGGCGTTGGCAATACACGCTTCCCGGACGACCGGGCTGCGGTAAAAAGCCGCGGACTGGTGCGGGTTTTCTCCATAGCGGAGGTTCTGGGCCTTGACATATTGCAGGTGCAGGGTTTCGCCGAAAGGCTGGCGCTCTTCTCCGTCGAGGCTGCCCAGGTAATCGGCAATGGCCCCGTCGTAGCGGGCGGTTAACCGGAAGGCCTTCTTGGCCAGGGCGAGCTTGAGCTCGGCAGACAGGGCGCCGTCTTGTGTGAGTGCGGCCAGAACGGCCGAATAATCGTCCGGGTCCACCACGACACCAACATCGGCGTGATTCTTGGCTGAAGCGCGCAGCAGGGACGGCCCACCGATATCGATGTTTTCAATCGCATCGGCAAAGTCACAGTCCGGCTTGGCCACGGTTTGTTCAAACGGGTAGAGGTTGACCACCACCAGATCAATGGCTTTGAGGTCATGCTGGGTCATGGCCGCAAGATGGCTGGGGTCGCTCCGGCGGTGCAGAATCCCGGCGTGTATGCGGGGGTGCAGGGTCTTCACCCGGCCGTCGAGCATTTCGGGAAAGCCGGTAAAGTCTTCGACCGGGGTCACCGCAATGCCGGCTTCGGTCAGCGCTTTGGCCGTGCCGCCGGTCGAGAGAATTTCAATACCAAGCGCAGTCAGGCCGCGAGCCAGATCAACGACGCCACGTTTGTCGCTCACGCTAATCAGGGCGCGGGTGACAGTAGCCATGCGGTACTCCTTGGTAATAACGGGTTGGAAAGATGTCCATCTGGATAGGCAGACAGGGGAATACCAGAAGCCTCCTGGGTTGTAAAGGGAAACCCGTGGGCATATGGTGAGCCGCAATGACATTGCGGCTCAACGGCGATGTGCGGGAGTGCCGAGAGGGCATCACCGTCGCGGCCTTAGTCGAAGAACTCGGCCTTGGAAACAAGCGGATTGCGGTTGAGGTCAACCGGGATATTATTCCCCGCGACGAGTACGCCAACTGCGGACTGCAACAGGATGACGAGGTTGAAATCGTCCATTTTGTTGGCGGAGGCTGCTAGCCAGAGCGTGCAGAGATCAACACAGTGAGGACGCCATGCCAGGCCCAAAAGACCCCTTTGTACTCGCAGGCAAGGAATATCATTCCAGGCTTATTGTCGGCACGGGAAAGTATAAGGATTTTGCGGAAACCAAACGGGCGATTGAGGCCTCGGGAGCCGATATTGTGACGGTGGCGGTCCGCCGCGTGAATATCACCGACCCCAACCAGGAGAATCTGCTCGACTATATTGACCCCAAGCGCTACACCATTCTGCCCAACACCGCCGGGTGCTATAACGCCGCGGACGCGGTGCGGACCTGCCGCCTGGCCCGCGAGGCCGGGGTCGGCAATATGGTCAAGCTGGAAGTCATTGGCGATGACAAGACCCTCTTTCCCGATATTCCGGGGACACTTGAGGCGGCCAAGACCCTGGTTGACGAGGGCTTTATCGTCCTGCCCTATATTCATGACGATCCGATCTCCTGCAAAAAGCTCGAAGACATGGGCTGCGCCGCGGTCATGCCGCTGGCCGCCCCTATCGGCTCCGGGCTCGGCATCCGCAATCCGTATAACATCCGCATCATTCTCGAACACAGCAGCGTGCCGGTGATCGTTGACGCCGGAGTGGGTACGGCCTCGGACGCCGCGGTCGCCCTGGAGATGGGCTGTGACGCGGTGCTGATGAACACGGCCATTGCCGCGGCAAAGGACCCGATTCTCATGGCCGACGCCATGCGCCAGGGGGTAGAAGCGGGAAGAAAGGCCTATCTGGCCGGGCGCATGGGCAAAAAGCTGTACGCCACCGCCTCCAGTCCGCTCGACGGGATGATCGCCTAGCCAATCACCACCTCCCCTCTTGGGAGGGGTGGCCGAAGGCCGGGGTGGGTTTCCCCAGGCCGTCTGACCGATGCTCAACTTCCGCCTGTATTTCGTCACCGACCGTAAACAAACCGCCAACCGGCCCCTCACCGATGTCGTGCACGCCGCTCTCGACGGCGGGGTGCGGGCCGTTCAACTCCGAGAAAAAGACCTCGAAGGCCACGAGCTGTACGCATTGGCCGAGCAGCTTCGGGCGCTGACCACACGCTACCGGGCGCACCTGCTGATCAACGACCGCCTCGACGTTGCCCTGGCGGTCGAAGCCGACGGCGTCCATCTCGGACAGCACTCTTTTTCGGTTGAAGACGCCCGCCGTCTGCTGGGAGCCCGCAAACTCATCGGCGTTTCAACCCATTCTCCGCACGAGATTGCCGCGGCCCAGGGAGCCGATTTCATTGTCTTCGGCCCGGTTTATTACACACCCTCAAAGGCCGCCTATGGCGAGCCCCAGGGGCTCGACCGCCTACGCGCGGCGGTCGCTCACAGCACTGTGCCGGTTTTTGCGATTGGCGGCATCAAGACCGAGCGCGTGGCTGAAATCCTGGAGACCCGCGCGCATGGGATTGCCATGATTTCGGCCATCAGCGCGGCTCCCGACCCCGCTCAGGCCGCGCGCGAGTTATTGCGGCAGCTCGACTGAGGCGCATCGGGCTTGCCCTGCGGTTCGCCTCACTGGTAGAATCCCTGCAATCTACGCCACCCTAGCTCAGTTGGTAGAGCAACTGATTCGTAATCAGTAGGTCGTCGGTTCAAATCCGATGGGTGGCTCTGCCCAAGCCCTTGTGTCTGCAAGGGCTTTTTCTTGCTAAGCTTCTTCCGACTCGTCGGGTTTGATTCATTTCTTTGCAGCGTTGTTCAGGTGCCAGGAGGAGGCTATGCCGAACGAGCAGGGAAAGCCAAAATTACGACTCGATCATTTAGCGGTCTGGGTAGAAGACATTGATAAAACGGCTGCGTTCCTGACCGAGACGGTTGGCTGGAAGCGCCACCCCATGGTGGTTGAGGTCAGCGCGGAAGACGAAACAACAGGCGGCATGAAAGCGGCCTTCGTGAATGGTGGTGGCTTGTGGTTGGAGTTGGTTCTACCAACATCACCCGGACCCGGCATGGAGATATTGGAAGAGGTTGGTAAGGGTGCCATTGTTGAGGTTAATTT
Organism: uncultured Binatia bacterium (SeqCode); assembly: GCA_965243855.1. GTDB lineage: Bacteria > Desulfobacterota > Binatia > Bin18 > Bin18 > Bin18. Next base: position 4,251,169 of record CBDEWE010000003.1, read on the forward strand.
TGAAGCAGTTGATGCGGACTACCGAAAAGTGCTTGCGGAGATGGCTGCGAAAGGCATTCAGATGCTCAGCATGGACGGCTCTCCACTCAAAGATGGTGGCAGAATCCAGGAAAGCGTGCGCGGGGATGCGGCGACCGCGGAGACCGGACAGCTCATTGCCTACTGGCCGACAGACATCAGTTGTGGGACGACCATTGAAGTCTACGAGCGGCGGCTGGATGATACGACCAACCTCCTAAACATTCGCGACGAGGGGTGGGCGAATGAGAAACCCCGGCCGCATAGTCCGCGTATTGATCGCGTGTGCATTCTTGTCGAAGACCTGTCGAAGACGACAGCATTCTATACCGAAGTCATGGGGCTCAAGCGCCATCCCGCTGAATTTGGCCTTGACGGGGGCGCGAACAACCTTGGTGATATGCAATGCGCGTTTATCGAGGCCAATGGCGTTTGGGTGCAATTGGTTCAGCCGACATCAGCCGGGTATGTGCTGGATCTTCTCAAAGAAAAAGGCGATGGCCATGCTCTGGAAGTGGCTGCCGAAGTGGACGACCTCGATGCGTTCTATGACCACATGGCGGCCAAGGGCATTACCATGGTCAACTGTGATGGGACTCCGTTGGCACCTGGAGCGAGGGGGCTCACGGTCGAGCCGTCCGGTGATCGGCATCACTATTTCCCGTTGAGCGAGAGTCAAGGGATGCGGATTATGGTGTATGAACGTGGTCCCCGTCATACCAGTATGCTGCATCGCCGTGACGACATTTGGGCGCGCGTTTCCTGACCGGAACATTCATGCAGGTGGACAGCGCCCGGTAGTGCCAAATGATCAGGGCGGATTATATACAGGATTGACAGCTTTCCTTCCGCGCGTCATGCTGAGGCAACCGAGGAGGACGCACACCGATGACAGATTTCCATGTGAAACCGCTCGACGCGAGCTTTGGGGCGACCGTAACCGGACTCAAGCTGGCCGATGTTGACGAGGCAACCTTCAGCCGGCTGTACGACACCTGGCTGGAGTACGCGCTGCTCATCTTCCCGGACCAGCATCTCTCCAATGACCAGCAGGTCGAATTTGCCAAACGCTTCGGTGAGCTGGAGTTTGATCTGGTGCCGATCAGCAACGTCAAAAAAGACGGCAGCATTCGCGTCGAAGACGATGCGGACGAGATGATTCAGGTGCTTAAAGGCAATATGGGCTGGCATTGCGACAGCACCTATATGCCGGTGCAGGCCAAGGGCGCGGTGTTCACGGCCCATATTGTGCCTTCGGCGCGCGGGGAGACCGGCTGGGCGGATTTGCGCGCCGGGTATGACGCGCTTGACGACGCCATGAAAGAGAAAGTCGCCGATCTGTCGGCCTACCACTCCCTCCGTCATTCACAGAAAAAAATAGGGTTTTCAGCCAAAAAGGGCGGCGACTATAACGGCTATGGTTTGGACGTGAAGGACCCGCCGCTCAGACCCCTGGTGAAAACGCACCCCGAGACCGGGCGCAAGTCGCTGCTGATCGGTCGTCATGCCTACGGCATTCCGGGAATGGACACGGCCGCATCCGAACAATTGCTCAAGGCACTGGTGGACCATACCTGCCAGCCGCCGCGTGTCTATCATCACCGGTGGACGGTCGGCGACGCCGTGCTATGGGACAACCGCCGCCTGCTGCACCAGTCCTGCCCCTGGGACATGACCGAAGCACGGGTGATGTATCACGCTCGAATCGCCGGCGACCCCGCGTCCGAATTCGCCGGCTCCGGCTCTCCCAGCCTGTAATATCCTCTCGCCCACCCTTCTCATCCCCTCTTGGGAGGGGTGCCGCGTCAGCGGCGAGGTGGGTTCTCTACGGCCCAGCATACAATCCGGCCCGCGCCAACCGCGTCAACGCCTCCGTAATCAGCCGCACCGCCTCTTCAACGTCTGCGTCGGTCGTGCCAAAGCCGAGGCTGAAACGGATTGAGGATTCCGCCTCCTCACTACCCAAACCGATAGCCCTCAGAACGTGCGACGGTTCGGGGATACCCGAGGTGCAGGCGGAACCTGTAGACGCCGCGAGGTGCGGCTGCAAAGCGCCGAGGATGTCGTCCGCTGAAAACTCAGCGAACCGGATATTGGCATTGCCGTCCGCCGTTCTAAACAGACGCTTTATGATGCCGATAAGAGGCGTTCCAGTCGCCATTCCAGGGCATCTTTTCGAGGCGACATGCTCCGATTAGTCGGGGGGCAGATGGTCTTGCCTTCCAGTTCAATCAAAGGCTGATTGTCTGGAATCCGTTTATCGACCACCTCCGACACGTACCACTTCATATCAGGTCCAGGCGCAATAATGTGTTGGTCCAACGCCCAGTGGAAGTTCGGTGTCAGAGCGATCCCGTTGCGCGGGTCGTCGTCCTGAGACTCTGAGTGTGGAATCAAATGTGCTGCTTGGACGAGGATGCGACTCTCTGGAATAATCAAGCGCCAGCCCGAAGCAGCACATCGATAGTCGTAGGCTTCAAGAACGAGGCGGCGGAAAGCACTGTCCCTTACGCTACGAACGGGCGGAGCCTCGCTGACTACGGGTTCACCAGCGACTGCTTCTCGGAGTACGCGTTCGTAGCTATTCGAATCGCGACGGAAGGCGAGTTTGTCGATGAGTGCCTCTTGATGATTGGGAAACCACTTACGGATGAGCTGTTCCCTCATTGCCTCGCGATTCGAAGCACTTTGCATATATTTGAAAAGCTCAGAGGTAATTTCAGCTTTGGTATAGCCCTCACCTTTGAGCGTCCAGAAGGGCTTATTGAGATATCGGAAAGGGTTGTCCGGTCTGTTTTTATCATCCGGCTTCGCTACGATTGCGAAATACTCACTAAAGGCTTCTCTCAATGCAGGGTTGAGTTGAACAAGGCCGTTCGTGATGGAGCCGGACTCCACAAGGTCAATTACCGCCAGCAGTAGACAAGGTTTATGGGGTTTTCTGCCATCTCCGACATTGAGATCAGCGAACATCCGTAGATATTCTTGTAAATCAGGCACTGTTCACTACCGATTCCGCCTGAGAATGTGGAAGAGCCTAGCAGAAGATGCTTTGACATGCCACGAGGTGATACCGGCAGCACGTATTCCCCGCCTGAAGTCCGGTGACTATGATACGCATTACGACTAAGAAGCGCCTCCCGTCTGCCCTACTGGCTCCGAACGAAGAGACGGCTGAGGCTATGGTGGCAGCCCGCCGCGATGAGTTGGCCACTGTCGGTGGACTGAGCGGATTAGTGGCTGACCTTCCTCAAGATGGCTGACGAGTACGCTCAACCGCCAACCAGCGCTTGCAGCCACCTTCCGAATACTGATATCGTTTTCTCACTATCCTGATATCGGGTGAATCTATGAGCAAGGGGCTTGTCAGAACAGTGATCGGCCTGGATGACGAACAGAAGGCGTGGCTGGACCGGCAGGCCGCGTTGCGCCGCGTGTCCATGGCCGCGCTGATTCGCCAGGCGGTCAGCGAATTTCAGATACGGGAACAGCGCGGCTCGGCTGCGTCGTTTCAAGAGGTGCTTGAGCAGACGGCGGGCATCTGGCAGGGCGGGGACGGACTCGAGTACCAGGAGCGTATTCGCGAGGAATGGCCTTGAGGGATGGCCAGATATCTGCTCGACTCGGTCATCGTCATCGACCACTTTAACAGCGTTGAGGCGGCGACGGAGTTTCTTGCCGCCCACGGGCGCGACTGCGTGATTTCCGTCATTACCCGTGCGGAGACGTTGGCTGGGTTTCCTACGGCATCGGAGTCCTTGGCCCGTGAGCTATTGGACACGTTTGCGACGCTACCCGTAACCGTCGAAATCGCTGATGCCGCCGCACGGTTGAGGCGCACCCAGCGCTGGAAACTTCCAGATGCGATTCAGGCGGCCATCGCCATTCAGGAAGGTCTGACACTGGTCACGCGAAACACCCGGGACTTCAAGGCCGGCGGCCCGGTCGCGGTAGAAACTCCGTATCAAATACCCAATCCGCCCAAAAGGAAGAATACCACCACATGAATACCGCTCCGTGCGGACGATTAGGCGAATTTCCGGATTAGAGCCCCAGAAGCCCGCGTTGCGCGGGCCGTGAGCCTAGCGGCGACTGAGCGGCATCATTACTCTGCACCTGCATCACTCGCGCGGCAACTCATCCTCTGGATCAGGCGGCAGGTCCGGGGCCTTGTCGAGATAGTGCGTCAGATCACGCTCGACCGCATCTGCCGCACGCTTTCGGAGAAAGGTCTCCGCAGTCTCGATCTCCTGGTTCCTTGCGTCCCCATAGGTTCCGTCTTCCCGAAGCAAGCTTTCAAGCGTTGAGCCGAGATGCGAGTTTTTCTTAGGCATAGCGATTGACCTCCTTATCAAGCTGTGGTTGGCAGAACGCCTGGAACAAGCGGCCCACAAGGCCAGCTAGTCAGACGACTGTTTTTGCGCACCAGGATCAGGTTACAGAGAGATATGGTGCTATAATGACCCCCGTTGGCCTTCAACCTCGGGCTTGCCGGGGAAGCGCTCAACCTTGATCGCGCTTTCCCTTTGTCGAGCCTGGGCAATATCGTAGGTATTCTGCATTCGCATGAGTGTGTCCATGCCAACACCGAAAGCCTTCTCGATACGCAGAGCCATTTCCGGGGAAAGCGAGGCGCGCTCGTTCAGAAGTGCCGAGAGCGCGGGCCGCGTGACGCCCAGCGCCCTTGCGGCTTCCGTAACGGAGAGCTTGAGCGGCTCGATAATTTCGGTTTTGACAAATCCACCCGGATGAGGCGGATTCTTCAGCCTATAGTTTTTGGATGTCTTCATGGTTTTCACCCTTTCAGTGGTAGTCCTCGTAGTCGAGGTCAACAATAGCGGTTTTTGTCTGGTCGATCCGAAAAGTAATGCGCCAATTGCGAGAAACGAAGAGGCTCCAGGTGCCTCTCCGGTCGCCGCCAAGCTGGTGAGGCCTCCAACTCGGAAAAGTCCGCAACTCATCCTCGCGTCCCATATCCTGGAGAAACGCCAGGATTTTACGGATTTTGTCGACGTGCTGGGTGGGAAGTCCAGAAGCATCGTCATTCTCCATTAAGCGTCGAAGGCCCTTGTGCTTTACGCTCCGGATTCTCACTCTTGCTCAAATACCAGGTGATTATTTGGACCGTCAAGCGTAACGTTACGCTTATCCAACTCGCCGGCAAAGTGTGAGCCAGCCTAGCGGGCAGCCTTGCGCATCAGCCGGTGCCCGGCCAAGCGGAGGCCGCGAGCGGCTAGGGCGACCTGCCAGCCTTCTCGGGTGCCAGTCAACGCCAGAATTTTTTGGGGTTATTTGCTGCTTGCGCCATAAAGGTATACTTTTTATACTGTGAATGGCTTCGAGTTCGACCCCAAGAAGAGCGTGGCCAATCTTGAGAAGCATGGCATTGATTTTAATGATGCTCAGGCACTATGGAACGATCCGAATCTTATCGAAATTGATGCAAATTTCTATGACGAGGCCCGAACTATTGCCATCGGAAAAATCAACAAGAAGTATTGGTCAGCAGTGATTACCCGCAGGCGTGAAAAAATCCGTATTATTTCGGTACGCAGGTCCCGTAGAGCGGAGGTCCTTATCTATGAAAGCTAAAGATTTCGATAAGAAATTCGACGACGGAGCGGTCGATATCGTCCAAGATTTGGACCTGACAACCGCACGGCGTCCGAATCAGCGTCAGAGAAGGGTCAATGTTGATTTTCCCGTGTGGATGATAGCCTCGCTCGATAAAGAAGCGGCGCGCATTGGCGTCACCCGTCAATCCATTATCAAGCTGTGGCTGGCAGAACGCCTGGAACAAGCGGCCCACAAGGCCCGCTAGTCAGACGACCGTTTTTATAGGAGCCAAGCCCGAATGAATGAAGCGAATACTAAGGATGTAGTGGACCGCAACGCCGCCGCCAACCGTATTTCGTCCATCCTTGCGCAGATCAAGCCCTCGTCCGAAGACATTGGCCGTTCCGAGGACGAGATTATGCAAGACACCCTCACCGATATAGCCGAGGCTCGTAAGGAACGTCGCAACCCTCAGACATGAAGGGCGCCATCCCGATTACCGGCAAAGTGTAAGACAGCCTAACGTACAGCCTTGCGCATCAGCCGGTGCCCGGCCAGACGGAGGCCGCGAGCGGCCAGGGCGGTCTGCCAGCCTTCTCGGGTCCCTATCAATTCGGGCTTTTCGTACAGCCCCTTTTTCTCCTCTTGGCGGGTCAGGCGGGCGAATTTTTCATGCAGGGGATGGTCGGTGGCGATAAAGGTTTCCTTGCGGTGCAGAATCGGCGGGTTGGGCGACTCCCGGTAGGTGCGATAGCGAATCTTGAACGTCTGCAAGGGCACGAGTAGCGAACTGGCCAGGGCCGGATGGGGGTCGCGCTCGAAATCCGGGTAGGACAGGTAGGAGACCTGGGGCTGGTCGCGGTGCAGCTTGATGATATTCGCGCCCTCCACCACCCCGATATACGCCCGCGCACACCCCTCAAAGGTGCGCAGGATGGGCGGGAGTTGAGACAGGGCCGATTCGTGCACGTATAAGGCCTGGCGCGTCAGTTTGCCGACGGCGGCGCTCCGGCAGGCCTGATCGACCGCAACCCGGTCGCCGGCGGAAAACAGCAGATCGTCGGCGAGCGCGCAGGCCCGGTTATAGGACGAGAAAAACACGCGCACATCCCGCTGGAGATCGCGCGGGAGTTGGGTAAAGCGCGGACGGCCCTCGAAGCGTACGAGTGCGAGATAGAGGAGCAGGTCCTGCTGGCGCTCGGCCCGGATGCTGTTCCACTCCTCATCGCCGGTGACGCGGCGGATGATGCCATAGGCCCGTTTAAGGCTACCCAACGCCTGACAAATCGCGTCGATCTCGGGCAGCTCCGCATCCTCGGGTAAGCGCCCGCGAGTGGTCAGGAATCCGATCAGCGGTTCCAGGAGTTCCTTGTGTTGCTCGAACAGAACCTCGCTGAGCCGCTGGCGCGGCACCGTAAACTGGCGTCGATAGCGCGCGGCGGCAAAGGACTGGCGTTGCTGCGAGTCCCGGAACACATAGAAAATCCCCGGTCCGGCTGGCACGCTCGAAGTATCGAGTACAGCGTCGATCCACTCACGGAGTTCTTGCTGTTCAAAAAATTTCTGGAAGGTCCCGCGACGGGTAATGCCCCCGTCGGTGTGAGGGGTCAGCGTATCGAGCGCCGCCTCCAGGCTGAGGCGGGCGGACACGATCAGCACTTTTTGGGTCAGCGCCCAGGCCCGCCGCAGGGCGTCGGTGCGCTCGCCCGGATTTTCGATCACGTTGACCACATAGCCCAGATTCACAATATCGGCCGGTGTTCGCACGTTGTCCGGGAAATAGGCGGGGTCCCAGCCCTGGCAAGGAATCTCCCGATGTTGGAGATGCAGGATATCCGTGCCCCGCCCGCAGCCATAATCAAAGACGCTTGTCTCTCGGGTAATGAGACCGTCCTCAAGCGCGAGACGGACCGGACGGGAGAGGTCGGTCCGCGTGATTGCGGTACGGTGTCGCTCAATCGTGGGCGCTGCCATCGGCTCGTCGGCTGCTCGCGACATGCGTTGCCGAGCAGAGTTCTCCGGCTGGCCACTATAGTCCCGGTCCAACACGTTCTCAATATCGCACTGTCGTTGCCTCACCCCTTGCACACTTTTGTCCGGCCTGACTACAATAGCCGATCGAATCGAGGGACAAAGGAGGGACTCGGAATGGCAAAAGGTAAACAAGTATTTGATGCGTTGGACGCGGCCCTGGTGCGGACCGATGCAGAAGAGTGGATTCAGAGCGGAGACGGGAATCAGTTCAAGGTGCTGCGGATCAGCAAAGAGACGGGTGCCTGGAGTGCCCTCATCAAGGCCGACAAGGGCCAGGTGAATCCGCCCCATACGCATCTGGGCGCGGCCGACTTCTACGTCATCTCCGGGGGCTTCGACTATCGGGGCGGGTCTGCCCGGACCGGGGATTGGGTCTATGAGCCGGCCGGAGCGGTGCACGAAGCTACCTCGCATCCGGTTGATACCATCTATCTGGCCAACGTCTACGGGCCGGTCGGCTTCCACGACGAGGACGGCAATATCGCCCAGGTGCTGGACTGGCGGACGATTCAGTTGATGGTCGATGAGGCCAAAAAGAAGCGGACTAAAGCCAAGGCCAAGCGGAGCACCAAAAAGCGCGCGACCGCCAAAACCACTCGCAGCCGGAGAAAGGCCGCCTAGAGCAAATCACGATAGGAGTGCGGGCTTCCAGCCCGCATGGCGGCCAGGATGGCCGCCCTCCCAGGAGGAGCGCCACAACCCATCCCCTCCTGGGCCGCTTGGTGCAGACCCTTGGCCTTCCCGACGAGCGCGTACTGGCATGGCTCCAACTTGTCGTGAAACGCTCTAGCAGAGAGAGAAACAGAGGAACATATGGCAACGTCTTCTCACGATCCACAGCCCGTCGGCACGCAGGCGGCCAACCAGTTTGACGCCATCGTCATCGGGGCCGGAGTGGCCGGTCTGTACCAGCTCTACCGACTGCGGGAGTTGGGGCTCTCGGTACGGGTGTACGAAGCGGGCACCGGTGTGGGCGGAACCTGGTATTGGAACCGCTATCCGGGCGCGCGTTTCGATTCCGAGAGCTATACCTATGGCTATTCGTTCTCGGAGGAACTCTTGCAGGAATGGGACTGGAGCGAACACTTTGCCGGCCAGCCCGAGACCGAGCGCTATCTCAACCATGTGGCCGATAAATTCGACCTCCGCCGCGACATCCGGTTCAGCACCCGTGTCACCGCGGCAGCCTACGACGAGGCCACACACTGCTGGCAGGTCCGGACCGACACCGGCGAGCGGGCGCAGGCGCGGTTTTTGATTACCGCCATCGGCGTCCTGTCCGCGCCGTATACTCCCGACTTTGCGGGTCGTGAGAGCTTCATCGGCCCGAGTTTCCATACGGGCCAGTGGCCCAAGGAGCCCCTGGATTTCAGCGACAAGCGGGTGTGTGTCATCGGCACCGGTGCGACCGCCGTCCAACTCATCACCGAAGTCGCCAAGAATGTAGGCCAGTTGACCGTGTTCCAGCGTACGCCCAATTACTGCGCGCCGCTCAGGAACGGACCGATAGACCCTGAGACTCAACAGCAAATCAAAGCCAACTATCCCGAGATTTTCAAACGCTGCCGGGAGACTTTTGCCAGCTTTCTGCACGACTTTGATACGCGCTCGGCGCTCGAAGTGTCCGAGGAAGAACGGCTGGCGCGCTACGAAGAGTTGTGGGCTCAGCCCGGTTTCGCCAAATGGTTCGGCAACTTCGGCGATACCATGTCGGACCTGAAGGCCAACGCCACCATGACGGAGTTTGTCCGCAATAAGATCCGCGAGCGGGTCAACGACCCGGTGGTCGCCGAAAAGCTGGTGCCCAAGGACCACCCCTGGGGAACCAAGCGCGTCCCCTTAGAGAGCGGCTATTACGAGGCGTATAATCGGGACAACGTGGTCCTGGTTGATCTCAACGAGACCCCGATCGAACGCATTACCCCCACGGGCATCAAGACCAGCGACGCCGAGTATGCGTGCGATGTCATCGTGTATGCCACGGGCTTCGATGCGGTCACCGGAGCGTTTAATAAGATCGATATTCGCGGGGTAGGCGGCCGGACGCTCAAGGACAAGTGGGCCGACGGGCCTCGCACCTATCTCGGCTTGCAGAGTGCCGGCTTCCCCAACCTGTTCACGGTTGTCGGCCCTCACAACGGCGCCACCTTCTGCAATATCCCGCGCTGTATTGAGCAGAACGTCGAGTGGGTAACCGATTGCCTGCGCTATATGCGCAAGCACGATTATGCCCAGATCGTTGCGACCCCGGAGGCCGAAGACGACTGGACGGCTCACGTCGATGAGGTGGCCCAGGACACGATTCTACTCGATACCCCCTCCTGGTTTGTGGGGGCGAATATCCCCGGCAAAAAACGGACCTTCCTCATGTATGCCGGCGGCTCCCCGGCTTATCGGAAAAAGTGCGACGAGGTTGCGGCAGAGGACTACGACGGGTTTGTGCTGGAATAAATCCGTACCCCATCAAGATACACCGCCACCGGCCGGGAAAGCGTCAGCAGATCGCGTTCAGGGTCCGCGTCGAGAATGAGAAAGCTGGCTGCGTGTCCGGCGGCGAGTGTTCCAAGACCGTCCCCAAAACCCCAGAATTGTGCCGGGATCGTCGTCCCGGCAGCGAGAATTGCTTCATTATCAAGACCGGCCTTGCCTAAGAGTTCGAGCTCCTGGGGATTGATCCCAGGGAAGGTCGTATAGCCCATGTCCGTACCGTACAGCACGGTGGCCCCACCGGCTCGCAAACGGCGCAGATTCTCCGCCGGCTCGACTAAATCGGGGAACGCGGCCAGGGTGGAAATGACCGCGCGTCCGGACCACGCCTGCACTGTCGGATCGCTGAGAGGCTCGGTCGGGGTATGCGCCAGCACATCGACCCCAGCCACCGCGGCTCGCAGCACATCAATATCATTGAGCGCGTGTGCGACAACGCGCATGCCATATGAATGCGCTCGGTCGGCAATGGCCTTCATTTCCTGATCGCTGAGTATAGAGGGGTTTTTCGCCATTGAGAGGGCGCCCCCGCCTGTTGCGTCGCCAACCGGCAGCTTGATCACCCGCGCTCCTGCCGCATGCAGGCGGTCCACCGCTGCTCGGGCCGCCTGCACCCCACTAATCTCCAGTCCGTAGCCATCGCTTCCCCAACTCCGGGTTGGGTAGCCGGTGAGGGCGGTCACCATCGGGCCGGCAAGCAGTGTTTGGAGCGGCCTCAGATCTGTTGTCAGGAACGCAATCGGAGCGGCCAAATCAACCGCCGCCGCGATACCCCCACGCGCGAGCTCAGGAGCACTGAAGCGGTAGGCTAAATGTACGTGGCTGTCGATAAAGGCGGGCGCAAGATAACGGCCGGTGGCGTCCACAGTGCGTAGAGTATTGCTGGGCGCTGCCGAGGTCATCTCTTTTATGCGGCCGGCCCGCACGACCAGCGTTGCTTTCCCGTGGCCCACAATATGCCCGCCGACCACCGCAAAGGTGGTGATATTTTCTGCCTGAGGGGATACGCGCTCGTCGGCCAAGAGCGTGGACGCCATCACCAGAGCACTCAAGACCAGACCTAAGACTGCGGGACGCATCGGCAAAAACCTCTGCCTTTCAACCGGACGCGTGCGGGCAGCAGCGAGCGTATGAAGGGATGCCGGCCTACATACGCTCGCAGGGCGAGGGCCCCTAGCGGCGATCAATAAAGACGCGCTCTTTGGCGATCCACATGGCCGAGCGCGGAAAATCGATGAAGTGGGACTCGTCCTCGACCGCGATCTCCATGGCCCGTTTGGCTTCCGGGACGTTGGCCAGCGTGGCCAGGTCGGCCCGGTTGAACCAGGCCTCGGCATGGCCGGTGTAGGGTGGGGTGGTTGTCCCGCGGCTGGTCCGCAGCTGGTCTTCGAGTTCATCCGCATAGTAGTGGACCTGGAAATAGCGCTGCATGCCCATGCCCTGGGCCACGCCGCGAATCACCGGGCCGTGGTTGGTACGCCAATAGAGCTGGGCCTGTTCGAGGCTGAGATGTTCCGGATGGCGCAAACAAAAGAAAATTTTTACCAAAGGGCCGGATTCCCGCGCCACTATTTCTTCCGGTATGGGGTTGACCTGGGGATACTCGTAGTTGAACCAGAGCGGCGAGTGGGCCAGATCGATGAAGCGTGCCTCATCCTCGACAAGTTCTTTTGCCGCAGCCCGCCCGTCCGCGTTCTCCAGGCCCGAGGTGAGCGCCGCGCGGTTGGGCCACCACACCTCCGCCACGCCGTCATAGGGTTCTTCCATGCCGCCTCGGGCTTCCGCAAGCTGGTCGTTAATGGGGTCGTCCAGGGTGTGCACCTGGACATAGCGCAGCATGTTCAACGCGGTGGAACTCTTTGCCACTAGGGGGCCGTGGACGTTACGCCAGTACTCTTGGAATTCGGCCCGTGACATCTCCGGTTTGCGCCGCAGAACAAAGGTCAAGCGAATCATGCGATACCTCCTTTTTTCTCGGTCAGGACGGCGGAACGCCGGTCTGCCCGTCTGAAGAGTCGTCCGGCCCGCCGGTGTCCAGCCGCCGTCATAGCGCGTCGGACCGGGGCCGTAAAGCGTTGGGCGAGTCCGGCTCAACCCAGCAGGTCTCCATCCCGCCGGACGTATGGGTCTGCCGCTGCCTGGACCTCGGCCTGATTATCGGGCCGGCCGTTGCTCACCAGAATCGGCGAGTCGCCGGTGCTACCGAGATCGTTGGCAAGCACACGGGCGGTGACCTTATTCCGGCTGGCGTGACTGTGCGCCGTCCCACTTGCTCCCTGCATCACAACGGCCGGAGACTTGCCGTTGAAAACATTCCGGGAGAGCGTCGCAACGACCTCGTTGTCCGTGGTCTCGACGTTGTCCAGGCCGGACCCACCGACCAGACGGACCGCGTGTGCTTTCCAGTCGGCAATCTCATTCCGGTCAATCACGACGCGACAGGTGTTATGCCGGGCCTCTCCCAGCGCCCCGTGGACGGCGATGCCCACCGGGCTGTTGGTGATTGTATTGCCCGCAAGCAGGGCGGTGAGCCGGCCGTGCTGGGGCACCTTATCCGCCAGGGGAATGGCGGTCAGGATGTTAATGCCAAACTGTTTGTTACCCCGGAGAGTGTTGTCCGCGACGGTCAGCGCCTGCCGGTTGGACGCCGGGCCGAAAGAGCACGAGAACAGCAGGCCGCCTCGTTCACAGTCCTCAATCGTGTTGCGGAGAATCATGGCGTCAAAGGACACCCCGTCCGGTTCGGGAAAGAAACAGATAAAGGCGAGGCCATCGGCAAAGCAGCGACGCATGATGTTGTCGGTAATAGAAAGATGGTTGCGCTGGCCGGCGCGGGCTTCGGCAAAAATATGATGGCCCTGGCGCGCACCCGTTCCGCGCGGCAGGGCTGGCTCAAAGCGTTCCAGTCCGTTGTCTGAAAAATCACAGTCTGTTACGGTCGCCGCAGTGACCCCGCATAAGAAAATGCCGTGATCCCCGTGGTTGCTGATCGTGCACGAGCGAACCGTGACCGAGGCGGACGGGGGAACGCCAATTCCGTGTCCGCCGCCCTGGGTGACGGTCACGTCACTCAGACTCGTCCCGTCTGTGAGAACGACGACCGACTGCTCCGGTTGGATCGGATGAAAGGACGGGGAGAAGTGTCCTTCTCCGTCAATAATGCATTCCTGCCTGGCTGCGCCTTGGACCCGGACGCCGGGCGGAATGGTTAAGGGCAAACGCTCTCCGGTCAGAGACGGGGAATAGCGGCCGGGATCGACCAGGATAACATCGTCCGGCTGAGCCTGCTGGAGGGCTTCTGAGAGCGAACGCGCATCGGCACGAGCAGCATGAGGCGAGACAAAAATCGTCTTCATCGTTCTTCCTTACAGGTGCTGAAACACCTGAAAAACATACGGAGAAGGGTCAAAAAAAGGCCCGAATGAAAACATCCGGGCCTAGGGCTCAAGACGGCGGGGTTCCCACACTCCGGACGTCTCTACGCACCCAGCACCCTAGCGAACTCCACCCCCAGGGTCAATACCTGAGGATTCACAAAAAGTACTGTTTGTGTCGCATTGGTCCAGAGCTCTGGGCTGACTTTAGAACATTCTGTTATTTTAGGACATGCATTTTTAGCAACACCATTTTAAGTTGACGAACTCCCTATTCCAAAAGGACTTTTTTTTGAAAAAACTTTTCCAAAATGCTATTTGGTTATTGACGCTCTTCTGTTGTTTTGCTAAAAAATCGTCCCAGAATGAGCTTTGCCTAGGGTTCACGGTCAGGAATGGGGTTCCCAACCAAGAAGGGAAGTCGTTGCAAATGAGCGAGAGGAGGCTCACACGCCTTCCTCGTTGTTTCTTCAGCTTCCATACTCCGGACACGGACGCTACTGTGAGGTAGGCAGGATCAACCCGGAAGTTGATCCACAGGCGAGCAAATTCAGACCAAGGAAGGCCCTGTGAAGGGCCTTCCTCTCCTTCAGGCAGCACACTATGGCAACCGATCCAACCGAAAAGCTTCCCAAAATCAAGGTCTCCAGCGCCTATCCGGGCGAGTGGTATATCGTTGAGGTAGACGGTGGCGATGGCGACTTATCCATGGAACTGCGTCGTCCGGTGGGCGAGGAGGACTCAGACGTTTTCCACCTCACGATGACAACGACGGCGCGGCCGTTTGATGTCAAAAGCGCGCGTGACGGCGGAGAGGCGCATACCCACGAAGGCGTGCATTCGACCCACCTGACCTTTACTAGTCCCCAGGCGGTCTGGCCGGATTTTGTCCGCTGTATCCAAGCCCTTGCCAGCATCTTTGATACGCTGGCAACAACCCCGCTCGACCGCGAAAAGGTCCGCGAGAATCTGCTGAAGAAAAAATAATGGGGCCGAGACGTCCGTCTCCGTCGTGCTATAAAGAGTAAACGTGTCCAGCATTATCCATGCTCATTGGAGGACCCGTCCACTCTTTACTCGGCCGCGTAGCCCTTTTGCGTGCGGATCACGACGTCGGGCCGGGTGCTTTCCACGCGGACACTCCGGTACTGATTGCCACTCCCCGAGGATACATAGCCGAGGCTGTACTGAAAGCGGAGTTCGCGCGAGATCGTCTGGGTCGCCGTATCAAGCACGGTTCTGCTGCTGAGCACATCCCGGGTATTGAGCAGAAAGTGACGCCCGCCGGTTTCGTCACTCAGCCGCCGCAGCGTTCGTGAATCCACGCGATCATCCTGCCCGCCAACGACAACACCGAAGGGGCCGATGGCGAAGCCGCTTCCACCGGGCGTGAGGCGATGGTGCGGATTGCCGATCCCAATCGTGTAAATCAGTACGCCGGCACGTTGCGAGACGGCAATCGTCTGCGCAAGAGAAGACAGGCTTGCGGTGTCCATGCCGTCGGTCATCACAATCAGGGCTTTCTTGCGGTGTTTGCCCTGCCGCATCCGTCGCAGGCCGGTGAGAATCGCGTCGTACAGGGAGGTCCCGCCCCGTGGACGGAGAAGGCCGATGCCCTGGGCCAGGAGCATCCGACTGTCGGTGAAGTCTTGCAGCACAAACGGCTGTGCGCTGAACCCGACCAGGAAGCCCTCATCCTGCGGCTTAATCGAGTTGATAAACCGCTGCAGGGCGTGGCGGGCATGCCCGATTTTATTCTGCATGCTACCGCTCGAATCCACGATTAAGCCCAGGCTGACCGGTTCATTCTCACCGGTATTGAAGTAGGTAATCTCCTGGCGTGTATCGCCTTCATACACCACGAAATCGCCCGTTTGCAGGCCGGGCACATAGCCGCCGTTTTGATCCGTCACGGTGACGGTCACAAGTTGCTTGGGAGGCGGGCGGAGGGGCTGAGGGAGCGGCGGAAGGCTCGCTTGCTGACTTGGCGGCGGCAGGGCGGGCCGTTGGGGCTGGACGGGAATTTCGAGCACTTGCTTACCGGAGGGAGCCAGCCGTTGGGGGGCTGGAGTGAGGGTCCGCTGCTCCACAGGTGGCGGCCGTTTGCCTTGCCAGCCTTCGGTTTGCAGCGTTTTTTCCTGGGCCACAGCCTGGGTCGCACTCAGGAGGACAAACACTGCCCCACACACAAGGCTAACGAAAAGAGAAGTCCGGCTCATGGTACGCCTGCTTATCGTCTCTCAGTCCGACCTTAAACCCTTCTATGTACGGGAACAAGAGGGAATGGCGCATGGACTGGCCGGCCCGCCGCGGGCCAGTCTCCTTGACCCAGGGTAAGCCAGCGCTTAAGACGGCCCGACTAGAATGGAGAGCGATATGATTATCACGCACCACGGGATGACCCCTGAGATCGATTCCAGCGCCTATATCCAGCAGAGTGCCCAGATTATCGGTGATGTTCGGATCGGCCCGCACTCCAGCGTCTGGTTTAATGCCGTGGTCCGCGGTGATGTGTGCGCGATCCGTATTGGGGCACGGGTCAACATCCAGGACAACACCACTGTTCACGTCTTCAGCGGCGGTATCCCAACCATTCTCGGGGACGGTGTGTCGGTCGCCCATAATGTCGTGGTCCACGCCTGCACCATTGGTGATTTCACCCTGGTCGGCATGGGCGCGATTGTCCTGGACGGGGCTGAAGTGGGAAAAGAATGTCTGATTGGCGCCGGCGCGGTGGTGACCCCGCGAACGAAGATCCCGCCCCATTCGCTGGTGCTTGGA
Source organism: uncultured Binatia bacterium (SeqCode) (assembly GCA_965243855.1). Lineage (GTDB taxonomy): Bacteria > Desulfobacterota > Binatia > Bin18 > Bin18 > Bin18. The sequence goes on from CBDEWE010000003.1 coordinate 4,267,419, forward strand.
AATCCGGGCAAGGTCGTACGTTCGCTCACACCCGAGGAAGTGGCATCGCTCCACCGCTCGGCGAATAATTATGTCAGGTTTTCCCGCGAGTATATTGAGCAAGGCATTGAATAGCGGCCCCCATCGAGGCAAAATATCCGCCGCCGAGGCACGCACGCTGTCGTCATTATCGACCGGATCAAGCGCAGCGCCAAAATCGACGATCCCAGTTTGCGGGCGGTGGGCGAACTGTCAATGACCGACACGCGCCTCGATGCCGGACACGATGGAAACTCTGCACGAGAAACCGGACGAATGACCGGCCCGGACTGTCACTGAAAGGGTTTCAGGGAGCGAAGATGCAGGGAGATGGACAACCGCCAAGCTTGGCGGTACTGATCGATGCCGACAATACCAGCGCGCGCCATGCCCACGTGATCTTCGAGGAGATCGTTAAGCTTGGCGAAGCCAATGTCCGGCGAATTTACGGCGACTTTTCAGGTAGCCGTCTTTCTGGATGGAACAGTGCGATACAGTCGCTCGCGATCCTGCAGCATCAACAGCGTAACAACACCACGGGCAAGAACGCTGCCGACATCGCGTTGGTGATCGACGCTATGGATCTCATGCACAAGGGCAAGCTCGACGGATTTTGCCTCGTTAGTTCCGACAGCGATTTCACTCGTCTGGCGCAGCGGTTGCGGGAGGACGGGCTTGTGGTCTACGGCTTTGGTGAGCGTAAGACCCCGGAAGCATTCCGTAGCGCCTGCAACCGGTTTATCTATGTGGAAAATCTAACCGAAACCGGGGATGAAAAGGGGAACGGAGCGACCGCCTCGCCGACGAAGGAGTCGAAAAAAGAATCTCCCTTCAAGGCTGTGAAGGTTATCACCAAGGCGATGGAGGACGCGGACGATGACGGTTGGGTTCATCTCAGTAATGTCGGGAGTCGTATATTCGGGGCCGCGCCGGACTTCGACCCACGTACTTACGGCTGTTCCAATCTGAGTACGCTGGCCGAAAAGTCCGGTCGTTTTGAAATCAGGAAGGAATCGGGCGGTGCGGTGTACATCCGCCGCAAAATCAAGGAGAGCAAGACCACCGGAAAAACCGCGGACACCAAGAAAAAATGATGATCTACTACAGTGCGTGAGAACGAACGGAAAAGAAAGCCCCTCCTAGTGGGTAATGATGCCTCTGAGTTATTCCCCACTACCCTCCTGTGGAAGAGGTGGTAAGGTAACGGCATGCCGGATGTGTCCGCGCTCACGCTGCTCCTGAGCCTGAGCTTTCTGGCCATCAGTATTGGCCTCATTTATCTCTTGGGTAAGGTTTTTCTAGGAGGATTCCGTGCTTCCTTTGGCGGCCTGTTCGAACGGGCGGCTTTTCGCCGTCAGAGTCTGCGCTGTCAGCGCGGCGATGAACTGCTCGAACAAGGCGACCTGACCGGGGCGGCCCAGGCGTTTGGAAGCGCCTTTTTTCTTAAACCCATTCGCCAAGACGCGTCCCTGCTGACAGAAGTCGGCAAATACCACACCGGCCTACTCAACCGTCTGCTGACCGTTGCGGACGAAAAGAGTAAACATGCCCCCCAAACAGACCAAAAAGCCGGATCCGTTTACTCTCCTATGGACAGCGGAGGCCTCAGCCTGCCCGCCCTGGCGGACACGGATCGTTTACTTGCCGAGCGCCTGGAAATCCAGCTCGACGCCTTCCGGGAGCGAGCCGGAGAGAGCCGACCAAGTACTGACGTAGAGCCTCGGCTCAAAGAGAATGAGCACCAGCTTCGAAGCGCTATTGACCGCCTGCTCAGTGCCATTATCTCGTCCGGTGAAGAGCGCGTGGTGTATCATTAAAGTCAAGCTGCGCACGGTCTTTGTTGACAAATGCTCCGCGCCAACCGATGGTGGGCGAAGTGTGACAGCGCTGGTGCTTTGGGAGGGCGTATGTTTGACGTGAACGCGGTACGCACGGATTTTCCGGGAACAACGCAACAGGTCTATCTGAACGCTGCCGGTATTGGGTTGCCGCCGAAGTCTGCAACCCAGGCCGTCCAACATGCGGCGACCCTGCTCGGTCAGGGGCCGGCTGAGATGGGCTACCCGGCCTATTATCAGGCGCTCGGTAAACCGAGCGTTCAGGCCAGAAGGGAAGCCGCTCGGCTACTCAGGGCTCAGCCCACAGAGATCGCCTTTACCGACGATACCACCATGGGGTTGAATACCGCCCTGGCCGCCATTCCTTTTGCTCCTGGTGACAATATCGTGCTGTGCGACCTGGAATATCCGCAGGTTGCCATCAGTGCCGCCCACTCCCAGAAGCATCAGGCGGTTGAGGTTCGGGTTGCGCGTCATCGGGACGGCTTGATTGGCGTCGATGACTATGCCCGCTTGATGGACCAACACACCCGCGCGATCGTGGTAAGTTCGGTGCAATGGATCAACGGCCTGCGCATGGATCTGGCCGCGTTTTCACACCTGGCCGAAGAGCGGGGGTGTTTTCTGGTGGTGGACGCCATTCAGCAGTTGGGCGCCCTGCCGCTCGATGTTTCAAATTTGCGCGTTGACTTCTTGGCCGCGGGTGCTCAGAAGTGGCTGAACGCGCCGTTTAATATCGGGCTGCTATACATCCGTTCGGAGGTCCAGCAGCAGGTCGAACCCGGATTGGCGCACGGCCTGTTCGCGCTGGCCGAGCCGCCGGAAGGGTGGCTTCGCTATCTTGGCGACCCAGGGCTGACGCCCTTTATGTCGTTGCCCTTGGCCTCGGACGCCCGTCGGTTCGAGGTCCATGGCATGCCCAAGAATCTTGGGACCGCGGGCCTGGCAGAGTCGTTGGCCTATGTCAATCGACTCGACTCGGCCGCCGTCACTGAGCATATTCTGTCGCTGGGCGACTTTCTGATAGAAGAGCTGAGACGCCGCGACATCAAGGTCTGGACCCAAGAGGCGCACGCGCTACGGTCGGGCATTGTCACCTGCGAGCCGTTTCCGGACGCGGACCGGGTCCATCAACTCAATCAGGCGCTGGAAGCCCGGAACATTTATCCGACTGTGCGGTACTGCTCCGGGGTCGGCGGGCTGCGGGTCTCGATTCATTACTATACCAGCCGGGACGATATTGACGCCTTACTGGCCGCGCTGGATGAGATACTGAAGACGGCCTAGCCGGATGGATATTCGCGCCGTATTTTTTGACGCCGCGGGTACGCTGTTACGCGTCAACGGTTCGGTCGGCGAGACCTACGCCCGGCTGGCCCGCGAGCACGGTAAGACCGTCAGTGTCCGGGACCTGGAAGCCGGCTTTCGGCGCTGCTTTGCCATCGCGCCGCCCATGGCCTTTCCCGGCGCAGAAGCGGACCAGATTCCACGGCTGGAGAAAGCCTGGTGGCACGACGTGGTCCGGCAGGTCTTTGCCCCGCTCGGCCCGTTTCCCGGTTTTGAAGCCTACTTTCATGCCCTGTACGATTTCTTTGCCGAACCGCAGGCGTGGCAACTCTACCCGGAAGCCCGCCAGACACTGGCGGCCCTGCACGCGCGCGGGTATCGTCTCGGGGTGATTTCAAATTTCGACGCCCGCCTGTGTGGCGTGCTTGACGGCTTGGACATCGGCCACTTTTTCGACCCTATTGTTGCCTCGACGCGCGCCGGGGCGGCCAAGCCCGAGCCCGCCATCTTTCAGAAAGCACTCACGGAGTGTGATCTTCGTCCGCAAGAAGCCCTGCATATCGGTGACAGCTATGAACTGGATATTGTCGGGGCACAAAATGCCGGACTGAGCCCGGTCCTGATTGAGCGCTCCGGCTGCCAGCAGAGCACCGACGACTACCATGTTGTCCGCCGTTTGGACGAGCTGCTAACGGTGCTTGAATCCCTCTAGAGAAGACCGCTCCTGAGCGGTAGCGTCCACTACAAGCGCTGCTCCGGCTCCGCTATAACAACGGCATATTCCAAAAAAGGAGGGCGAGTATGCCTGGACGCGAAGCCATACCAAAAGTCTCAAACTGGGGTCGGTGGGGAACGGATGATGAAAAGGGGACGGCCAATTTCATTACGCCGGAGGTGATTGTCGCCGCGGCCAGACTGGTCCGCAAGGGGCAGGTCTTCTGCTGCTGCATTCCGATTGATCAGAACGGACCGGTCTTTCCTACCCGCACCCCGCCCCAGCGGTTTATGTCGATCCTCAACGTTCCGGTCAAGGAAGTCGGCCTGGCGGGCTCGGCCATTGCCAACGACGACTATATTACCATGTATCTGCAGGGCTCGACCCAGTGGGACAGCTTGGCCCACGTGGGCTACGACGGCAAGTACTACAACGATGTGCCGGCCAGCGCCATCACCGCCCACGGCGGGGCGTCCAGGAACGACATTGGCAAGCTCTACCAGTCGTTTGTCACCCGAGGCGTACTGCTCGACATGGTTCGCTACAAAGGCTGCGAAGCCGACGGGCATCTCCCGGCCGACTATCCGATTACGGCCGAAGACCTGGACGGCTGCTGTCAGGCGCAGAACGTCGAGGTCAAAAGTGGCGACGCGCTGTGTATCCGCACCGGCTGGGTGCCGTATTGGTATACGCTCGAAACGCCGGAACAGAGGGAAGCATACTTCCACGCCCAGCCCGGCGTTTCGGTCTCAACCGCCACATGGATCCATCAGAAGGAAATTGCCTGCATTGCCGTGGACAATATCGCCGTCGAGCGGCTGCCGTCCGAAGTGGACGACGAATTCATCCCTTTTCATCAGGTCGCCATCCGTGACCTCGGTCTCTCGCTGGGTGAGATTTTTACCTTCGAAGCCCTGGCAGAAGACTGCGTCGGTGACGGTGTATACGAATTCCTGTGGGTCGCCCCGCCGCTCAACATCCCCAACGCGGTCGGCAGCCCGCTGAACCCGCTGGCGGTGAAGTGAACTGGGGGCGGGCATGGTGCCCGCCCTCAAGCAAGGAATAACTCGCGAAGAGGAGATAACCGTTCGCTGTTTTAACGACCAGCGAGCATCCAAGTCTTTGCGCTGGCATTGTAGACGATGATACCCCTACGTTTGAGGTTCAATTGTGCATGGCGCATCCGGCGCTTCCAAGCCTTACCGTATCGCTCGCCCTTGATAATTAAGTCTTCGCGGTCGTCACAGAGGGCTGGCAGAAGCTGCCTCAACTCTTCCTGGATTATCTTTGTTGTTTGCGGGCCGTGAGCCAATACGAACCGGATTGCCTCGCCAAACACGGCGTGTGCGCTGCGGTTCCCTATCTGCGCGGAAGCGAATACCGGCCTCGCCTGCCGCATAATATTGTTAAATCTACGCTTTGCTGTGGGCGTTGCGCTGCTCGCGAGGGCGGCTCGCGCTTTGCGGAGCTCGGCTTCCAATGGAACGAGTTCCGCGAAAGCACTTGCGGCTACTTGGCTACCAAGGCGGGCGAAAGCGAGCATATCTCTGCGTACCGTTCGGACCAAAGCCGGCTCATTAAGAAGGACACCATACTCGAGGTTGCGGTCAAGCGCCGAGCGTGTCAGGTTGCCCGAAGTCACGATGGCCGCCCTTTCATCAGCGACGAACACCTTCGCGTGAAGGTTCGACAGTGCGATGAGTGTTGCAGAGGAAGATACCTCGGCGAGGTGGCGCAGAGCGGACAAGTCTAGGGCTGAAGCGCTGATAGCCTCCGAGTCGATGTTTGCTAGTGTAAGGATATCGATACCCGAGCGGAGCTGCCTACAAAACCATACCGCTTCGTCATATTTGATAAACGGTGCAACAATGAGGACGGACTGACGAGCGCTCGTCGCAACAGCAGCAAGGTCGTTCCGCCAAGCTCGGTTGAGAAGTCGAACCATGTTTATCTCTACTATTGTGACGATTTCACAACACTATACGGATCCTTCCGATAAACATGGGAAGACTAGGGTGGCAATTCAAGATCCTCATCGATCTTGGCTTGTAGGGCTTTCAGAAAGTCGTTCACACTTCCCGTCGTTGGCCACGTCCTTGTCTTCATCACCTCTGGAAATCGCGTGTAAACCGTTTTCGTTTTCCGTAGTGTGTAGTGAGAGTCAGGAGAGCTTGGAATCAGGTCATATACAAGCCACGCTATGTTGGCATCCTCCTTCTGCACTTCCTGGAGGTCAGGAAAAGTGTGGAAGAATGTAGAGTCTGAAGCGACTGCCATTTTTTTATTCCACGTATGAAGAATACTCCCCTTAAGCATGAGTTGGGGGGCTAAACTTTTTTGAGACGATGAGAGAAAGTCAGGACGAGGGTAGCTGGGTTGATTTGTCCAGTTCATTGAGGCGTTCGCCTTGCAATCCGACATATAATGAGGAAACGACTCTCGAACGTTTCCAGAAATATCGACGGCCTGAATCTCTATGGAGCCAAAATCGTATACCCGCCCGTCACGGTCATAAGCGACTAACATTATGTTAATATTCCCGACAGACTTACCATCAGAATCAGCGAGTCTTACCTCGGTCAATGAAGTCCAGCCTGTTCCTTCAGGAAAGAAGAAGTCCGCAGCATCAGAGACGACAAGCCAATTTTCACGCAATCGGATTGGGCAGGTGATGACCGTACCTTCTCTGTGGTAAATGCTACAAACTCCGAAAGGGTCTGTTAAATTGCCTTGGGTGCAGCCCGGAATCTCATTGTTGAAGGGGCAACATCTGTTCCTCCGATAGCGTATAGCCTTCGGGCTGAAATCTGTCGGTAAATGGCCGAACACCTCCGCTAACGGCTGATGTTGCATTTATCCCTCATCATCAAAAGAGCATTTCGTTAGTGTATCCGTTTACCAGGCATTTTCATTCGGAAGGGCAGCTACAAGGGCCAGCCTTCCAAAAGGTCTTATATAAATTGGGGCCGTTACGCCACTCGTCTGGACATCGCCTAGAGACCTGCTGATGCGTTGCAGTTCGTCGTTACCAGGACAAAGCTTCGGGAACGTCTGAAAATAAATCTCGCAGTTCATTAACGATAGAACTTTGGCGCTGCATCTCACGCCATACCGTCGGATGGGCGCTGGTCGTAATCGCGTTGGATAGTATCCTGAGAGCGGTCCCAGACGCCCCATCGTCTCGGCGTTGACGATACTCGACAAGCCGGGCTCGATATGCCCCATAGGCTTCGCGCCGCGCCGCCAGCAACACGTCGCGATTGAGCTTCAGGGTGTCGATCGTGTAGCAGGCTCGCTGTTCGTCAATCCCGGACAAATCCATGCGGGGCAGAAAAACAAAAGTCTCCGTAATTTCGAGATCGAAGAATGCCAACGGGTCCTCGTCTCGTGGGTTAATCAGAGCCGGCGCTCCGGCTCTTCGCCTTCGGATCGGAGCATTGCGACGACGGGTCACATCTCTCAATCGGCCTCGGCTTATCACCGAGAAACGATTGTTCTTACCGCCATTACACTGTCCGCAGGCGAAGAGATAATTCTCCCACACAAAAACTCGCTCGGGGTAAATATCTTTGGGTTTTATGTGCTCAACTTCGTCGCCGACGGAGTCCTCGCAATAGCCACACCGCCGGGCACCGGCGCACATGTCCGCGAGGCGCGTGCGAACGACTTTGAACACCCGATTTGTTCGGCGGTTATAGCGCTTAAAAAGACGCTTGCCGGTCGCTATTTGCTCGGAATAGGTGCCGGCGTCATCCACTTCGCATTGATAGCCTCTCAAGCCTCGTGCCGTTGTCGTATCAAGGCCGGGGTCGTCCAGATGCAACATTACATATTGTTCGGGCTGCTCGGCATGGCTTCCCGTAGCTGCTCCAACTCACGCTGTTCTCTGGATGACAAAGCCCGTCTCAGGCGCTTACGATTGAGTTGTGCAAGCTGCGTGAGCTTGGCCCTTGATTGTCCAGACCGAGTAACTTCTTCGCCGAACAATTCCGTACCGTAAGCATCAAGTATATTGCCATCGATCAGACGGTTCAGATCAGGTCCAGTGACGCGCCGGGGTTGCTCCTCGGAGCCGGGGGTCGGCAGCAGCCAAACACTGCCACGGCGCGCGGCGCGACAGATGATCGGGCTGTGTGTGGTCACCAGGAATTGCATATTGGGAAAGCGATTGACAAACCAGTCACCGATGAGTTGCTGCCAGCCGGGGTGCAGGTGAGCGTCGATTTCATCGACCGCCACCACGCCAGGCAACGTAATCGTTCCGGCCTCAGTGTCGATGCCACGGAGTGTCGTTTCAGTACCAAAAGCAGAGAACAGCAAACGCATTAACTCGAACGTCAGGCTGAGAATAGAGCGGTATCCGTCGCTCATTTCCTCAACGCCAACCTGGGAGCCGAAGCCGTCGACAATCTGTACCTGCTCCGAGGTTACGCGAGAGATGCGAGCGCCGTGCGGCAACAGTTTGGCACCATTGATGAAGTCTATCACTGCCTTCTGTATCTTCTTCGATTCAGCATCGCTTTCGAGCCTCTTGATCTGGAGATCTCTCAGCCATCGAAGGCTCTCGCCTAGCGCTACATTCTCTCCGAACGCTGAGAGGTGAGGAGCCAGTCGAGGATGGGTAACGTAGAGGCGGTCCATCTCTGGGTCAGCGCCAGAGAAGCGGCGAAACGGTCCGAACGAACCGGAGAACCAGCCAACACCCTTCCCCCAAACGGTTCTCTCGGCGTACCGATAGGGGGAGAACTCGATCGAAACGTGCCCCCCATTCCGTTTGCTACCGCCTAAGCTGGCGTTGATTTGTGCCTTGGCATGAATCATGCCCTCGCCTCGCCTCCCCCGGCCTGTCCACCTGTCCTCGTCATGGGCACGTAGCCAGACATTAATCGACCCGAATTTCTTACCGTCCGTAATCCAGCGAGACCAGTCCTCACGAGTGGCGTGTGCATTCGACTGGCCCATGAGCGCCAGCGCGAGGGCGCGTACCACCGTCGATTTGCCAGCGCCGTTATCACCCAGAATGACATGCCAGCCGGGCAATTCCCTTGGCCGTAGACGGAGATTGAATTCTCGTATTGAGCGAATATTCCTGAGAATCAACCGTTGAACGTACATGGGGCCTTACTCGCAGACCGTATCCGAGGCATCCTGGCACGCAGGCGGGAGAGGGTCAACCTTGATGCCCCTGGACGAATCCGAGAAGCGACAACGCGCCATCCCTATAAAGATCGAGGCCGTTACGCCATGCGTCCGGACATCGCCCGCAGCCGGGCGATGCGCTCTTCCAGCGGCGGATGGGTGGTAAACAGACCTGCCATGGACCGCCCGGACAGCGGGTTGACGATAAAGAAGTGGGCCGTCTGAGGCGAGGCCTGCATGGGCATGCGCTCGGACGCGAAGCCGAGCTTTTCCAGAGCCGAAGCCAGGCCCTCGGGGTCGCCGCTCATCTGGGCGCCGCTCCGGTCCGCGGCGTATTCGCGCGTACGCGAGATCGCCATCTGAATAATTGTGGCCGCCAGTGGCGCCAGGATAGCCATCAGAATGAGACCCAACATCCCACCGCCGCCTTCGTCATCATCACTGCGGCTGAACCCACCAAAAATAGCGGCCCACTGGGCCATGTTGGCAATCATCATGATGACCCCGGCCAGGGTCGCGGCAATAGAGCTGATGAGGATGTCGCGGTTCTTCACATGGGCGAGTTCATGTGCCAGGACGCCGGTCAACTCGCGCTCATTCATCAAACGCAGGATGCCCTGGGTGACCGCCACGGCCGCGTTTTCGGGATTTCGGCCCGTGGCAAAGGCGTTCGCTCCCTCGGAGGGGATAATATACAGCTTGGGCATGGGCAGCCCGGCCCGAACGGTCAGAGCGTGAACAATGCGGTAGAGCTGCGGGGCGTCGGCTTCCGAGACCTGATGAGCGCCGTACATTTTGAGGACGATCTTGTCCGAAAACCAGTAGCTGCCAAAGTTCATGATGATGGCAAAGATAAAGGCAATGGTCAGCCCCTGAGAGCCGCCAAAGTACTGCCCGATCAGCATAATCAGACCGGTCAGGGCACCGAGTAAAAGCGTGGTGCGTAGCATGGTGGTCACCTCCTCCGCGCTCAATTCCAGCTGAGGCGAGCGCTCACTAGTCGTATAAGTATACGCTAAGTCCGCCCGGCGGTGATGTCAATTCCACGCCCCTGCTAGCCGACGAAACGGCTGAGCAGGAGACCGACCATCAGCAGGGCGCCGTATTCGAGGTGCAGCTTTGCCGTCTGCTCGTCAATGCCGAGCAGCTCGTCTTCTTGAAACACGCGCCGCACCGCCGGAATCGCCAGCCGAACGGATAAAAATGTCAGCACAATCGACCACGGCGCGTAGCCGGAAAAGACGAGGAGCCCAGTCAGGATGAACGCGCCATAGATCAGAGCCGCGAGTTCCCAGTTGGCCGCTCGACGCCCGACCAGCGTCGCCAGCGTATTTTTCCCGTGAGAGGTGTCGGCCTCAATGTCCCGGATATTGTTGGCCTGTAAAATGGCAGCAACCAGACAGCCGACCGGCAGCGAGATCAGCACCGGAGCCAGGGCAAACGCCTCACGCTGGACGTAATAGGCCCCAATAATAATCACCGTGCCCATGAAGACAAAAACAGTGGCTTCACCCAGCGCAATATAGGCGAGGGAGAGCGGCCTGGCCGTATAAAAATACCCGGCCAGCACGCTGGCCACACCCAGGGCGAGAATGGGCCAGCCACACAGCCAGACCAGCACCAGACCGAAGACACTGCCAATGATAAAGGCGATAATCCCGCCCCAATATATTTCAGTGGGCGAGAGCAATTGACGCGGCAGGACCTGACTCCCGCTCTGGGACGCCAGCGTATCCACGCCGCTCTGATGGTCGTAGTAGTCGTTGACCATATTGGTCCCAATATGAATGAAGAGCGCGCCGCACAGCGCTATGAAAAAACGTCCCCAGAAAAAGGGACCGTCCAGCGCGCCCAAGACCGACCCGATCACCACCGGTGTCACGGAAGCGGTGAACGAAAAGGGGCGACAGGCTTCAATCCAGACTTTGAGGCGGCTGGGGGCCGGACCGCTCGGCAGGGCGTGCTCCATAGGTCGGTCTCCTTTCGCCCGCATTATGGACCAGCCGCAGGGAAACAGTAAAGGGGAAAACGCGGCGTACCTCTCTTGCCTTCAACGGTCCAAACACGCTACACCCTCTGCGAGCGCGGCAGGCGTAAAGGAGGAGCCATGGCAGAGGACAGCCCACCACTTGGCCGGCTGGATCACGTTGGCATTGCAGTGCGCAGCATCGAACAGGCCCGGACGTTTTTTGAAGGGATACTCGGGGCAAAGTTTGTGTTTGAACGCGTTGAGCGCAGCGGTACGTTTCGCTTTATGGTTTTTGATCTCCAGGGCTTCACGATCGAACTCTTGGAGCCGATTGATCCGGACGGTTTTCTCGCCAAATTCCTCGAAAAGCGGGGCGAGGGCATACATCATATCACGCTCCAAACCCCGGACCTCAAAGAAAAAGTCTCGTTTCTGGAAGGCAAAGGGGTGCGCGTGGTCGATAAGCATCTGGGGGAGTCGGATTTCCGTGACGCCTTTATATCGCCGAGAAGCGCGTGTGGCGTGCTGTTCCAGCTCAGTGATACCAAACCACCGCTCGATACCGAGCCGTATTGGGAAAAAGAGTAAACGTATCCTCCAATACCCGCTGAGATGCTGATACGTTTACTCTTTCAGGGAAAATTGTAGGGGTAACCCCCCGTGGTTGTCCTGTTTGGGCAGGCACGGGGGGCCTGCCCCTACCCGGTTATGAACGTCAAACGCGCCTTGATTCTGACGCCCCTGATACTGATTGCGCTCCTGTTGCAGTCGTACTTCTGGGTGCCGAGCTATGAAAAGCAGTCCGTGGGCAACCCTGCCCGGCTGCGCACCTATATCGAGGGGTCTATTGCCGATGCCAAGATTCTGAACCCCATTCTGAACGCGGATGGGGCGAGCAGTCGCATTACGGATTTCGTCTTCGACGGCCTGCTCGATATGGACGAAAACCTGAACCTGCGCGGCCGGCTGGCAACGGACTGGTCGATTACCGAAAAAGCCTACCTGATTGCCCGGCCCGATATCATCCTGCCGGACGGGAGCCCTGCGACTGGAGGGCGGCTGATTGAGACTCTCTCCCAGGCGCGGGCAAATGGCAGCCTGCCCGAACTGGACGGCATACTCCTCTCTCTCCAACTCCTGCCTGCCGAAGAAAAAAAAGAGACGCTCACCCTTGTGGAACCCGACGCGCAGGGAAACCCGTCTCCAACCCCGGTTGAGGTGACGATTCGGGCTCCACAGCGGGTCGAGTTCACCCTGAGCAGGGTGGACCAGGACTTCTTTACGCGCCTGACCCCGCTCCTGGGTGCAGCCTATTTCCGGGATTTCCCCTACGCCGATCATATCACGCTTGCCGATGCCGCCCTGCGCGAGAAAGTGCAGCCGCAGTTTCCGGCGTTATTACCCGTAGCGGAGCATAACCCGATCATTTTGTTTCATTTGCGACAGGATGCTCGCTTTCATGACGGCCATCCGTTCGACGCCGGTGACGTCAAATTTACGTACGAAGCCATTATGAACCCGCGCAATATTTCGCCCCGGACCTCGGACTATGAGCCGATTAAACGGATTGACATTCTCGATCCCCATACGGTCCAAGTCACCTATAAGCGTCTGTATTCGCCGGCCATTAACGCCTGGATGATGGGGATTCTGCCCGAGCATTTGCTGAATGATGCGGCAATGGAAAAAGAAATGGCCGAGCGCGGGCTGTCGGACGCGGCGCGGGCCAGTTTTGGGATGCGCGACAGCCAGTTTAACCGCCAGCCGCTCGGGACCGGTCCATTCCGGTTTGTCGAGTGGCAGGGGGATGAGTTTATCCATCTCGTTCGTAACGAAGATTACTGGGAGCGTGCCCCCGAGTATGAACACTATTATTTCCGCGTCATCCCCGAGTTGCTGACCCAAGAGGTTGAATTCAAGAGTGGCGCCATCGACGCCTACGGCGTGCAACCGCATCAGGTGGCCCGATACAAACACGAGGAGGCGTATCAGTCGTTTTCCAGCCTGGGCTTTGGCTATTCCTATATCGGCTATAATAATCGCAACCCCCTATTTGCCGATAATCGGGTGCGACGCGCCCTGGGTATGGCCATTAACGTCGATGAGATCATTACCTATCTGCTGTACGGAGAAGGTGAGCAGATCACCGGACCCTACCCGCGTCAGACCGAGTGGTATAACCCGGCGATTCCTCCCATCTCGTATGACCCGGAGGGCGCGCAACGCCTGCTCGAAGAAGTGGGCTGGCAACGCAATAGCGAGGGCTGGCTGGAGAAAGACGGGCAGGTGTTTGAATTCAATCTCATCACCAACAACGGCAACCTGATCCGCGCCAATATCATGACCATCGCTCAGGACGCCTGGAAGAATATCGGGGTCAAATGCAATACCCAGGTCTTTGAGTGGGCGGTTTTCCTCAAGGACTTCGTCAATACCGGCTCGTTTGACGCGGTGGTCCTGGGCTGGAGTATGGGCATCGATCCCGACCTGTATCAAATTTTCCACTCCAGTCAGGCCGGACCCCAGCAGTTGAACTTTGTCGGCTATAACAGCCCGGAGGCGGACGCGCTGATCGTCCGTATCCGCCAGGAGTATGACCTCGACCAACAGCGCGCCCTGGCCCATCGCCTGCACCAGGTGATTGCCGACGACCAACCCTACACCTTTCTGTACGTCGGGCTGGCGACCCGCGTCCTGGACAAAAAAATCGTCCTGGTCGAGAGAGCGGCCGACGGCCGCGAGCGCTATGAAAAAATCTACCCGACCAAGAGCGGCAGCATTGCCTTTTATTTCAACAAGTGGCGTAAGCTCGAATTCACGCCCGACTTTTAGGACAGACGGCTGAGACAACCATGTGGGTTTTTCTGTTGCGTGCCATTCTCCAGCGGCTGGTTCTGCTGGTTGTCATTTCGATGATCGCCTTCTCGATCGTCCATCTCGCGCCCGGTGAACCCAGCGAGGTCGATCCCGCCAACCCGCGCATGAAGCCCGAGGACATCGCGCGGATTCGCGCCGCCTTCCATCTGGACGAACCCCTGTCCGTGCAGTACGTCTACTGGCTGCGCGACCTGGCAACCGGCGAGTTGAAATCGTTTAAGGATAGCCAGCCGGTGCTGCCCAAAATCTGGCGCCGGTTTCTCAACTCCCTGCCGCTCTTTATCTGCGCCACGCTGATTGTGTGGAGCCTGTCTTTTCCGACCGGCATTCAGGCCGCCATCCAGCGTGGCTCGCCGTTTGATCGCACCACGACCTTTGTCGCTTACGCCTTCATATCCATCCCCGGCTTCTTTCTGTCCTACCTCGCCATTCAGTGGGTCGTGGACATCTTTAACGTCCCCATCATCGGCATGCGCACCTTTGGCATGGAAAACGCGCAGCCGGCCTTTCGCTGGATGGACCGCTTGTGGCATCTGGTCGTGCCGTCCGTGATGTCGGCGATTGCCGGCATTGCCATTCTGTCCCGCTACGTTCGCTCCCAGATGCTCGAAGTGGTGCGCCAGGACTATGTGCGCACCGCGCGGGCCAAGGGGCTGCCCGAAGAGAGCGTGATCTACGGTCACGCCTTGCGTAACGCCCTGCTGCCGTTTGTGACGATGTTCGGCTTTTTGTTGCCGGGCCTGATCGGCGGTTCGGTAATCTTTGAACAGATCTTTGCCTGGCCGGGGCTCGGGCGGCTGGGCTATGAGGCGATTCTCGCCCGGGATTTTCCCGTTATCCTGACGATTAACTTTATTGCCGCTGCGCTGACACTGGCCGGCACCCTCGTCTCGGACATCCTCTACGCCGTGGTTGATCCACGTATTCGGTTGCAATGAGCGAGGAAACAGGGGTTAGGGACTAGGGATTAGAGGAACGGAAAGAGTTCATGGCAACTGCTCGCACTACCCAACCCCCCCTGGGGGAGGCGGAGCTGCCGAAGCCCGAAACTCCGCTGCAGGAAGCCTGGCGCATCTTCCAGAAAGATCGGCTCGCCCTCAGCGGCCTGGTCGTACTTGTCCTGCTGGTCGCGATGGCTGCCGCCGGGAAAGTGTTGACCGAGTGGGTGGTTGTTTTCGACCCGGCCACCGTTCGCCTGCCGGATAAATTCCTGCCGCCCTTTTCCTCTGTCTCCCAGGCCCTCATCCCGGCTACCCACCACCCGCTCGGCGGGGTCTATCTGCTCGGGACGGACGAACTGGGCCGGGACGTGTTTGCGCGCATGTTGCAGGGCTCGTTTGTGTCCTTATCGATCGGCTTTATTGCGGTCGGCATCTCGGTCACAATCGGTATTATTCTCGGCGGCCTGTCCGGTTTCTACGGGAACGTCAAGCTCGGCCTGATCTCGGTTGACACGCTCATCATGCGTTTTACCGACATCATGCTGTGCTTTCCGACGTTTTTTCTGATTCTGACTGTTGTGGCTCTCCTCCCGCCGAGTATTTACAACATCATGATTGTGATTGGTCTGACCAGTTGGATGGCGACCGCGCGTTTTGTGCGGGCCGAGTTTTTGGCCCTGCGGGAACAGGACTTTGTGGTGGCCGCCCAGGCCCTGGGCTTACCCGAGAGCCGGATCATCTTTCGACATATGGTCCCGAACGCCATCGCCCCGGTCCTGGTCTCGGCCACTATCGGCGTGGCCGGTGCCATTCTGACCGAGTCGGGTCTCAGTTTTCTCGGGTTTGGGGTGCAGCCGCCGTATGCGACCTGGGGCAATATCCTGTCCAGCGGCCGCGGATTTATCTTCGATGCGCCGTGGTTGTTCTTTATTCCCGGTCTCGCCATTTTTCTCGTGGTCCTGGCGTTTAATCTGGTTGGCGAAGGACTGCGCGAGGCCCTCAACCCGCGCCTGCGGAACCGCTGAACGCTATGGCCCAGCCGCTACTCGCTATTTCCGATCTACACGTTTCATTCTTCACCGAGCATGGCGAAGTCAGAGCGGTCCGGGGTATTGATCTTGAGATTCAGCCGGGCCAGACTTTGGCACTCGTCGGTGAGTCGGGTTGTGGCAAATCGGCTACGGCTTTGTCGATTATGCGCCTGATCGAATCTCCGGGGCGTATCGTCAGCGGCTCTCTGATGTACAACGGCCGCGACCTGGCGCAGTTATCCGAGGCAGAGCTACGCTCCATTCGAGGAAAGTCCATCGGTATGATCTTCCAGGAACCGATGACCTCGCTGAATCCGGTTTTCACCATTGGTCATCAGATCGGCGAAGTGTTTCGACTTCATCAGGGACTGTCGGTACGCGAGGCCAACCAGGAGGCCGGGCGCTTACTGGAAACCGTCGGGATTCCTTCTCCACGGCAACGGCTCGAACACTATCCGCACGAGCTGTCCGGTGGAATGAAACAGCGCGTGATGATCGCCATGGCGTTGGCCTGTCGCCCGGATTTACTCATTGCCGACGAACCGACCACCGCCCTGGATGTCACGGTTCAGGCACAGATTCTCGATTTGCTCACCCGGCTCCAGGACGAGATGGGCATGGCCATTCTGCTGATTACGCATAACCTCGGGGTGGTGGCGCAGTTCGCCCAGGACGTGGCGGTCATGTACGCGGGAAAAATTATCGAACGCGCCCAGGTTCGTCCGCTGTTTCACAACCCGCTGCACCCCTACACCCAGGCATTGCTCCACGCCGTGCCGCGTCGAGGTCATCGCTCCGAACGTCTGGCCGCGATCACCGGCAGTGTGCCTTCGCCGTTACAGTACCCGCCGGGTTGCGCCTTTGCCGCCCGCTGTCCGGCAATGCTCTATGACTGCCCGACCAAACAGCCTTCGCTGAGCGTGGTAGAGCCCGGTCACGAGGCCGCGTGCTGGCTGCATGAGGAAATAGGGGTTGGGGATTAGGGATTAGAGAAACGGAAAGCAATTCATGGCAACCGATCGCACTACCCAACCCCCAACCCCCAACCCCCAACCCCCCTTGGTTGAGCTCCGCAACCTCAAGAAATACTTTCCGGTCCGCAGCGGAGTCTTCTCGCGCGTCTCGGCCTGGGTCAAGGCGGTGGATGAGGTATCGTTTACTATTCAGCCTCGAGAAACGTTTGGTCTGGTCGGCGAGTCGGGCTGCGGCAAAACGACAGTCGGCCGGACGCTCCTGCGGCTTATCGAACCCACCGGTGGTGAGGTGTTTTTCCAGGGTCGGGACCTGTGTCAGTTTTCTGCCGCGCAGGTGCGTCAGGCCCGGCAACAGATGCAGATGATTTTCCAGGGCCCGTATAGCTCGCTGAATCCGCGGATGACGGTTGGCGCGATTATCGGCGAGGCGCTCAAAGTACACGGTCTGGCGCAGGGCGAGGCGTTGGACCGTCAGGTCGGCGCGCTGTTGGAGCGGGTCGGCCTGTCAGCAACGTATCGGTCCCGCTATCCGCACGAATTTTCAGGCGGACAGCGGCAACGTATCGGCATTGCGCGCGCGTTGGCCCTGGAGCCGCAATTTATCGTGTGTGACGAGCCGGTCTCGGCGCTGGACGTTTCCATTCAGGCCCAGATTCTGAACCTGCTCCAGGACCTGCAAAACGATCTGGGCCTCTCGTATTTATTTATTTCCCACGACCTGAACGTAGTCGAATATATCGCCGACCGGGTGGCCGTGATGTATCTGGGTAAGCTGGTCGAGGTCGCTCCGGTCGACGAACTCTTTCGCAACCCCCAGCACCCGTACACCCTGGCGCTCATGTCGGCCAATCCCGTCCCCGACCCGACGGTCCAGACCCAGCGGACCGTCCTGACCGGTGATGTGCCTTCCCCCTTGAATCCGCCGTCGGGCTGCGCCTTTCACACCCGCTGTCCTCAGGCCATGGAGCGCTGCAAGACCACCCCGCCGCCACTCGTCCGCAGCGGGCAGGGCGTAACGGAGCATAGCGTCTGGTGCCATTTGTACGGGGAGGAAGCGACCGAGTAGGGCGGCTATTTGCCTTTCTTATCCCCTTCCTCGTCGCCGTCTTTCTTGCGACTGGAAATGACCTCGTCAATCACGCCGTAATCCAGGGCCTGCTTGGAGGTCATGAACATATCCCGGTCCGTATCCTTTTCAATTTTCTTCATGGTCTGACCGGTATGCTTCATCAGAATGTTGTTGAGCTCTTCCCGTATGCGCAGCACTTCCCTGGCGTGGATGTCGATATCGGCCGCCTGTCCCTGCACGCCGCCAAGCGGTTGGTGCAACATGATCCGAGAATGCGGCAGGGCAAACCGTTTCCCCGGCGCCCCGGCGGTCAGGAGCACCGCGCCCATACTGGCCGCCTGGCCGACACACATGGTAGACACGTCGGGGGTGACGTACTGCATGGTGTCGTAGATAGCCAGTCCGGCCGTCACCGAGCCGCCCGGCGAGTTCACATACAGGTGAATATCCTGCTCAGGGTCTTCGGATTCGAGGAAAAGGAGTTGGGCCGCAATCACATCGGCAACCGCATCGTTGACCTCGGAGCCAAGAAAAATAATCCGGTCTTTCAGCAAGCGGGAATAAATATCATAGGTCCGTTCACCCCGACCGGTCTGTTCGATCACGTATGGTACGTAGTTCATAGTAGACGCATCCTAATCATTTATAGGTGTCAGGGCAACTTCCCTCATCATCAGCAAAGTAGACGGTCAAAGATTACAGGAGGAGTCAATAAGCGAGGCATTTGACAAGATTATGGACGGGCTGAAGGATGCCCGTGCCTACTTGAACGGCAAGCATGACGGTTTTGTGAGGCATGAAGTCAAAGTGCCCGAGCTTGAGATGGCTACCATTTGGGCTACATGCAGGTGCAGACGACCGCGCGCTGTATGGATGACGAACAATTAAGTCACAACGCACTTACCCATGAGACCATCCACATTTTCACTGGAAAGCGTTTTATCAGCACTTTAATGAGAAACATGATCTGAGCGAGGCCTCTTGATTTTTTCACTATAATCTATATTTTCATCATGCGATGAAAGTTGGATAAACAGTGAAAAAAATAGAAAGCATTTTCGTAGACGCTATCCACGACTTGCTCGGCCGTGTGCCGAACATAGACATCGGCGAGGTTCGCCAAGAGCAAATTATGGCGTCTGACTACCGCACTCACCAGATTGATAAGTGGATTACTTTTAGCCATGGCGGTATGAATTATGCACTCATCATAGAGATCAAAGCAAATGGGTCACCGCGCTTTGTCCGATCTGCTGTCTATCAACTCGAGAGTTTTATGGCGCATTTGCATGGATCCGATCGCCAGGACGTCACCCGGCAGTTCATCCCGATGCTGGTCAGCTCCTATCTGTCTCCGGCGTCGCGGTCGATCTGCACCGATCACAATGTCGCTTACCTCGATCTTGTCGGTAACGCCCATCTTGCTTTCGACAACGTCTATATAGATCGATCTGTCGCAGAGAGACCAAAGTCCGAAACGCGCGCTCTGCGGTCAATGTTCACTCCGAAGGCGGCCGCAATCTTGCGGGTTCTCCTACGAGATCCAGACCGGGCATGGCGTGTCACCGACTTGGCCGAAGCAGCCAATGCGAGCCTCGGCCACGTGAGTAACGTTCGCAAAGCCCTGCTCGCACGGGAATGGGTCGAAAAACAGCACGACGGCGTCGTCCTTGTCCAGCCGAATGCGCTATTGAAGACATGGCGCGGGAACTACCGCCAACCGGCTGGTCAACGCATCAGCGGATATACGTATCTCCACGGGGAACAACTCGGCAAACGGTTGTCGGGAAAACTAAATCCGTACCTACAGCGTCCACGCGCAATTTACTCGTCAAATTCGTCCGCTCAATGGCTTGCGCCTTTTGCCCGGAGCGGCACACATAGTTTCTACGGCGACGAACCCGGTGCTCGCATGCTGAAAGAGACGTTGGAGCTGACTCATGCCGCAAAGGGGGCGAATGTCATCCTGCGCATCCCGAATGATGAGAGTCTTTTCGAAGACGCCGTTCAGCCGGTGCCGGGCATTTTCTGCACTAGTCCGGTCATTACCTACCTCGATCTGTGGAACGGCAACGATCGAGACCGTGAGGCCGCCGACCATATAGCCACAAAGTGCTTTCCATGGTTATGAGAGAACCTCAATTCGCCGCCGACTATGATGACCGGACGACAACGGCGGTCAAATCTGTACTGATCGAGATCGGCCAAATCCTCGGCAGCTTTGAAGGCAAGTTTGCGATCATCGGCGGCGCTGTTCCTTGGCTGTTGCTGAGCGAAGCGGACATGCCCCATATCGGTACTGGAGACGTGGACCTCGGTCTCGACCCCTCCGCCCTGGGCGACGGTGAATATGTTCGACTTGTCGAAGCCCTCCAAGAACATGGCTATAATCAACGGGAGAATCTTCGGCGCTTTCAGCTCGTACGCACTGTACCCGCCTCGGACGACGGGTCCGACATCGATGTCGTCGTCGACTTCCTAATGCCACGTGACGCTGAGATCACAAAAAATACGCCGCCGCTTATCAGCCAGTTTGCCGTCCAGCGTGCCGACGGCGCCGACTTAGCACTCAGGTTCTACCAGATGGTCGCCGTCGAAGGTGATATGCCCGATGGCGGCAGTAATCTCATTCACATTGCCGTAGCGTCGATTCCTGCTCTGTTGGCCATGAAAGGTTATGCCATCACCAATCGCCTGAAACACAAGGACGCCTACGACATCTACTATTGCATCCGAAATTTTCCAGATGGTGTCGACGCTCTCGTCGAGGTGACACTGCCGCTTCTTGACATCCAAACAGCCCGGCAAGGCTACCACCTGATCTCAGACAAATTCCGCAACGTTGATGATTTCGGGCCGACCAGTGTCAGAAGATTCGTGGAAAATTCCAACGTGCTTGGTGATCGCACGGCGGATCAATGGCAGCAGGACGCCTTTGGACAGGTTGACGCTTGGCTTAGAGGGCTTGGCTTGAGGTAATCCATGCAAAAGGCGTCAAATAGCAGGATACGTAGTATGGACATACCGATCATCGACAGGGTGTTCGGTATGGAAGGCGGCTTTGTGCTCAATTTTTCCGATAGGACTTTCGCTGAGTTCTTTCACGAAGAACTCCAGGTCGATATCGACAACCCTCGTTGGGCCGTTCAGGGTGGAAGTAAGGCAAAACGCCTGCGCTACTACTTGAGGCAGGCGGACCGACGAACAGCGCTTGAGACGCTGAGTGCGCTATGGGAGTATCGTGAAGCGAGCAGTGTGACTCATGACTATGCGAAGCTTGAGGACTCGGTACAACTTGCATTCTTCAGGATCATTGAACGGCTCGGGGGCAAGCCACCAGCATACGAAGTATCTACCGCTATGCCGTCCGAACCGCGGATTGATGAAGTGGCGTCCTCATCTCTTGCTGGCCGTTTGCTTGATCTCTCCAAGATGCAGCCACAGGCCCGCGGCTATGCGTTCGAGAAGTTTTTGAAGGACATGTTTGACGCATACGAGTTGTCCGCACGCGCCTCCTTTCGTCTAGTGGGCGAGCAGATCGACGGCAGTTTTGTTTTGGGAAATGACACCTATTTGCTTGAAGCAAAATGGACTAATTCACCAACCGGTGTGGAGACGCTTCGCTCTTTCAACGCCAAGGTCGAGGACAAGGCAAAATGGTCACGCGGCCTTCTTTTGAGCTATAGCGGCTTCACACCGGTTGGGCTCGCTGCATTCGGACGTGGCAAAAGCGTCGTTTGCATGGATGGCCGTGATTTACACGACATCCTGTCGCGTCGGCTTGACTTTGCGGCTACGCTCGCGATGAAGGTCCGACGGGCGGCCGAAACAGGTCAACTCTTTGTAAGCGTGAGCGACCTCGTTCCTCCGTCCGATCTCTGAAAACCAGAATCTTTGCTTTTGCGTACATGTCATCGATATCAGATAGGCCCTCTTCTTCTCCATTACTGCCATTCTCTCGTTCTCACATAACGAATTGCTGCAAGGGCGGCTGTGGCGCCATCTCCGGCCGCGGACACGAGCTGCCGTGAAGAATCGCTGCGGACATCACCGGCGGCCAGGACGCCGGGCGTTGCCGTCCGCATCCAGAGATCGGTCACAATCTGCCCCTTCGCATTGAGCGGAACAAGGTCTCCCAAAAATTGCGTATTGGCCGTCAGGCCAATGTAAAGAAAGACGCCGGCGACATCCAGACGGGAAGGCTGCCCCGTTGTCACGTCTTCGAGCTGTATCCGTTCGACACCGGTGTCACCTTCGATCGCCCGCACGACGCTGTTCCAGCAAAAGGAGAGCTTGTCGTTTGCCTGTGCCCGCTCCTGCAAAAGCTGACAGGCGCGCAGCGCAGCGCGCCGATGAATGACCGTGACGTGCGAGGCGTATTGGGTGAGATGGAGTCCTTCGTCAATCGCGGCATCCCCTCCTCCCACAACAGCCACCGGCTGGTCCATAAAAAACGCACCGTCACAGGCCGCGCAGTGCGAGACGCCTTTACCGACAAATTCTTCTTCACCCGGAATACCAAGCGTCGAGAAACTCGACCCGGTAGCGACGATCAGCGCTCTGGTGTGCAAGGTCCCGCCGTCCGTTTGCAGCACGAGCACTTCGCCGTCCCGCTGTACGGCACTGACCTCCGTCAGTTGCATCTCAAGCCCGAGGCTGGTGGCCTGCTGTTGCAGCAGCGGCCCCAGGGTATAGCCGGCGACGCCATCCGGAAATCCCGGATAATTCTCGATATGCTCACAGTTGAGTACCTGTCCGCCGGCAGAAAAGCGTTCGAGCAGGAGTGCCCGGCAGCGGTCGCGCGCCGCGTACAGACCGGCCGTGAATCCGGCCGCGCCGCCGCCAATGATGATGATGTCGTAGGGCTGTGGCATGGGTGTCTCCTCAAGTGTCGCGGTCAAAAAAGTAACAAATATCATAGCTGAGCGCTTGGCGTTCAGCTATCAGTCGCCTTTGAGTGGTTCATCATAGAACGCTACCCACTACTTCAACTCCCTCCGTTCCCTTTTATCAGTTATCGTCAAGAAGGAGGAAATCTGTATGGTTCGCTTGACGGCAAATTTAGTCTATATTTGGGCCGCTCAGGTCCATGTTGACGGGGATTTCTTACTAAGCAAAGAAACCTGAAATCACCCCTCAAGGACTTTAGGGTGACCAAAAGGACGGTAGAAAGCTACTATTGCCAGGGTGAGTTCTAAAAAATACAAAAGCCTTAGCTCTATTGTTTATGTCAAAAACCACGGCAAACGATCAAGAAATCGCCAAGGCTCTCCAGAAACTAGCTGGTTCCAAGGTAAAAGGTCAGCAACTTGGGGCCCCCTGGCTCCACCCCTTTCCTGCCCGAATGCCTCTATCCGTTGCAGAATATCTAGTAGATCGACTTACTACTCCAGAGGCGCTTGTGCTCGATCCGATGGCTGGTTCTGGAACGACGCTCCTCGCAGCAAAAAATCTTGGTCGCTCAAGTCTAGGCTTCGACCGGGACCCCTTAGCTATCTTAATCGCTCGGAGCATCACTGAGAGGTATGAATTTCGCCGTTTAGATGCGCTAAGGAAACGTATATCCACTAGAGCAAAAGAGGTTATTAATGCAGGTTTTATCGAACTTTCAGAATTGCGTGCGAAGCTTCCTCAGGAAGATCAAGCGTTTATTCAGTATTGGTTTCCTCGTCGCTCTCAGAAGCAGCTCTTTGCATTAGCAGCTTCGATAGAACAAGAATCGGAAAGCGCGGAACAAGATCTAGCCTGGGTTATATTCTCAAGCCTCATTATAGCGAAGTCCGCCGGTGCATCCTTCGCCCTTGATATTTCTCGATCACGTCCGCATAAGGTACCGGAAAAGCCTATCGTGTTTCCATTCGACGGTTGGGATCGTCGTTTCATATCAGCTGTGAAACGGCTCCCTTTTGTCGATACTATTCCTCCTGCCGAAGGTGAAGTTCATTACGGCGATGCTCGGGGGCTCCCGCTGGAGGATGGGACAGTAGATTTCGTACTTACTTCTCCCCCCTACCGAAATGCTATCGACTATTTGCGATCTCATAAGTTCTCGCTGGTATGGATGGGACATCGGCTCGAAACTTTGCGAGATTTACGCGGAACAATGATAGGGACTGAACGGGGGCTATGGAGCCTTGATGGCCTCCCTCCTCACTTGGAACAGAGGATGGAGCAAGTAGTTGAGAAAGACCGCTATCGGGCTCACGTACGTCAATATCTCTCCGATCTCCGTAAAATGCTAGGAGAACTTGAACGAATCTTGCGCCCAGGGGGACTCGCACTCCTTATCATGGGTCCAACCGTTATCAATTCTAAACGATCAGACTCAACCAAGGTCGTTGCTGATATTAGCAATTCTGTTGGCCTCCGCGTGGTTGGCAGTGTCATTCGCCAACTGAATAAGCAGCGTAGGTCCCTTCCTCTACCTTCTACCGTTCTAGGGTCTCCTTTAGCCCAGCGTATGCGTCGTGAGGTCATCGTGGCACTACGGAAATAGCTCGCTGTATGCCCACTAAAGATTGGTCCCTACAGATTCATAGCCGGTTATTGGAAGATGACGCCACTGCATCTGCGGAGCTCGTCGAAACAGTGTGGGAAGAGTTGACTGGAAAGCTCGGTAAAAAGCATCCTAATCTGCGTGGTTCTGAGGAATTAGCTGATGCAGTGACCGACGCCTTATTTGGATACATCAAAGAACCTAGGAAATTTGATCCAAGTAAAAGTCAGCTAATGAGTTATCTTCTTATGTCCGCCAATGGGGATTTACTCAATATTCTTGCCAAAGCGGGGCGTCGCAAAGAAACATTCGTCGATGATGTCGAACTCGATGCCCCGGGCGGGAAAGAAGTTGTAGGAGATATAAAACCAGAGGAGCGCTTCTACACTAAGAGATTAAAGCAAGAAATCGACAAACTCTTCGACGATGAGAAGGACAAAAATATTGCAAGTCTCATCATTGACGGCGAGAGATCGACTGATGCCTTTGCCGAGATTCTCGATCTCAATGGCCTATCCGACGATGAAAAACGGCGTAGGGTCAAGCGACACAAAGACAGAATAAAAAAGCGCCTTGAGCGATATGGAGAGAGGATTCGTGAACGAAAGTGACGGTATGAAACCCATAAAGTGGATCGTTGACCGTGCCCGTATGGACTCCTTCTTTATTGGGAAAGCACTTGCTGAGTATGAGACTGTTCATGACATGGATGAGCGGGAACTAGCCTCTTGGTTGGAGTGTAACTCTGCGGCGTTGACCAGGTTGGCATTATGCCGGATGCCCGACAGCATGGCAGGTGATTTTCAACAGAAGGTGCACCAGATCAGTGAGTTTGTTCAATGTAATGCAGACCGCCTTGTTCAGCTCATGCGTGAGACGGCAGTCCTTTCTGCGCTTCGGGAGGAAACCCAAGATGCATCTAGTGGTTTTCTCCTAGCAGCTCGTGACCTGAAGGAAGGCGTCTCTAACCCTCGTAAGATTCCGAAAAATAAGAAATGACGAATAAAGAAGTCGCGGCTTGGGCGGAAAGATTTTGGCTCTCCGTCGGTCACGTGGAGCCATTTCCTCGGTCTCTGGAGTCTCCCGTTGCCTGGGCTCTTCCCCTTGCGGTTATCAAACTTCCTCATCTTGGTCTCTTCAACATGAATGAATGGCTAATCCAGAAGGGGATTATATCTCGATGCCCTACTCAAGATCGGCGCTTGCGGGCCTGTTTGTTTGCTAAGGTCGGCCATGGCTTTGTCTTCCTGGACGGTAGCGATCCCGACGATGAGCGGAGATTTTCCCTCGCCCATGAGGTTGTGCATTTCATCAGCGATTATCTTGAACCAAGGAATAGGGCGCTGGCTCTCCTTGGTGACGCTGGACGTGATGTACTTGATGGTAGACGGCCTCCCACACCAGAGGAGCGTCTAAGGGGAGTGCTCCGCAACGTTGAGCTCAGTACTTATACCCATTTAATAGAACGCTCCTCTGCTGGAAGCGTGACTAGTATTCAAACTCTTGAAGCAGAAGACCGTGCAGACCGTCTCGCCTTAGAGCTTCTCGCACCACGTCTGATCGTACTTTCTTGTCTTAAGAAGCGTAATATTGGCTGGCGGAGTCCAACAGCACTTGAAATAGCTCAAGAAGTATTGGCTCGTGAGTATGGTCTCCCCGTTCCAGTTGCTAAGCGGTATGGCGAGCTGCTCATTATGAGTCGCCGATCATCTCGGACTTTCCGGGAGTGGCTTGGTGATAAATAAAAGATTGTCGAACTTCCTCTGTCGTGTGGGAATAAATGCATAAACGTGAATATTCGGGATCAACTGAGGAGGAAGTTTTATGAGTTTAAGTTCTGTTTCGGATACCACTGCTCCCCCAAGTAAGAATTCTTCCTCAGTACCGTTGTCTCCCCAACAGCCTGTATTAACGACCGATGAATACGAGGTCGCCCATGGTGAAAAGCTGTCCCGGACCCTCGACCTTGACACATGGCGTCCCGGGGCAGACCTCATCGAAATGTATGACCGCCTTGAACGAGAGATCAATGAAGCCTTACAGAAGGAGAACACCTATCAAAAGGAAATCCGCGAAAAAATATTTCCGTTGCTAAGTACGCGGTCTGACGCCCCTCCAGGCGCGGGTGTTTATCGTATATCTCGTGACCGCTTAGCCGAAATCCATCGCAAATTGCTGTTCAACGGTGCTGTCGAGGCATGTGATGGGACGGTCGTATCTCATGATACTTTGGCTGTTACCGTCACCCAAATTGGTGTCTGTCTTGTTTCTTATCAAGGTAATCAGGGTTCATGGGTGCAGCGACTCTTCCGGCGGGATTTGCGTACGGCATCAGGCAAAGATCCCGTCGAGGAGACAATGGAAATTCTTGAGCGTCGAAGCAGGCGTGGAGCGATAGACCGGCAGACTCCTAAGGACCGTCTTACTGAACTTGCTCGGCGCGGTATTATGGCCTATGCCGAGCGAGCTGTTTTACTTGATCGCTCCAACGCCGTATGGCGTATGGGACACGGGAATCCCACTCCCTATGAGTTAGTCACCGGCTCAGGTATGCCCGAACTCCTTCGAGCTAGCCTTGCCCTCATGAGGCGGCTCATCATGGAACATAAACGTTTCGTATTCGTCCCCAGCTCAACCTCTGCTAGAGAGCTGCTCACGATTGGTAACGCGCTCCAGCCTCTAGAGTACGCGATTGTGGATACTAATCGGGGACTGTTGGACCGTATCGCAAGTGGACACTATCGTGGTCAGGAATGGGGGGATTTAGGAGATGCTGTTACGACATTTGTCGAGCAGTGCGGACCGAAGATAGCCGTTGGAATTTATCGAGCCTCACAGCTTGCCCCGCCCCAGATGTTTTATGCTCATGTTGACCATTCCCATGAAGCAGCTCTGATCGCTATGGCGGATAGTGTCCTCCAGGAACATCGTGGTTTTCCCATGCTAATCGACTTGGCCGATGGTGTGTGTACTAACACATTTGGGGCGGACACTTTTGCGGCTTCTGCCCAGCTTGCTTATGCGGCGGCAGGCGAACCGTATCGCTATCTCGCTGAGCGCCAAACACGACGTTGAGAAAGGGTGCGAATAATGAAAGAGACGAACACTACAGAGAACGTAGAGGCCGTATTAGATACCCCTAATGAGGCCTTCAGCGCCGTTGATGAAGATAGCGAACGGGCTGGTGGAGAATGGGTGCCCCCTTCTGGCTCTGAAGGTAGTATTGGTCACACGATGTTTGACACACCGGTGAGTAAGGACGGGACTGTCACTGTCCTAATGCCACAGCAAAATATTGACGAGGTTCCCGGTCAGGCTCTCGTGCGGATTAAGAGTCAGGCTGATGGCCGTACTTATCTTGGGGCGATAGTCGAAGGACCGTTCGCGGAACCCGATGGATTACGAGCAGACTCTACTCCTCTGGTCGTGACCACTGTTCAAGGGGGGCTCCTCATGCCTCCATACCACGGACGGGCTCAGGTGGAGATCATCGGTGAACAAAGTGCTAATGGGGCACTCATTCCACCAAATAGACGGCCAAAGCCAAATAGCCCAGTCTTTAGCTTGAACACTGAGGAGTCCGCCCAAACGCTACGGATTCGCGACGGTCTACGACTAGGCCTTGCCGAGGGTTATGAAGATCTCGCTGTCAATGTTCCGGCCAAAAGCAAGAATCTTTTCCCTCGTCATCTAGGCGTACTAGGAACGACTGGGGGTGGTAAGTCAACAACTGTCTCTGGCCTTGTCGCAAAGGCCCAGAAAGAACAGATGGCAGTTATCCTCATCGATACCGAAGGGGAATATTGCGCCATTAATGAGGCGACTGAGGACGAGGACATGCTTCAAGCACTCCGCCAGCGAGGACTCGCTTCCAGTGGCGTCCAGAAAACTCATATATATTACTTGGTAAACAAGGAAACGGCGAATCCGACCCATCCCCAATTAACAGACTTTTCGCTTCGTTTCAGCGAACTCTCGCCTTATGCTCTACAAGAAATTCTTGAACTGACCGAGGCCCAGGGGGAGCGTTTTTTCAAAGCCTACGACGTGACCAAGCTCGCACTCGAAAAAATGGGAATTTGGCCCACCAACGAGCAAGAGCGCAGAAGACTGTTAGAACTTGACGAACTTGAGACTGGATATCCAAAGATGACTCTTGTCCATCTCTACGACGTTGTTAAAGAAATTGCTTCAGTCATTGACAAGGATGCCGAGGAGCCCTATCTGGAGACTCCCCTCTTCCAAGAAAAACGTGAACAGCTACGTCAGATTATCAAGACGGTGAATCCTCCGAAGCACGTCATTAGCTGGCGAGCGCTCATGGGGAAGTTAGGAAAACTCAAACGTCTAAAGATTTTTGACTCCCCAGATACCGCTCCCCTGGATTACGAACAAATGCTTAAACCCGGCCGGGTGTCGATTCTCGACCTGAGCGATACGGACTCACCACAAATCAATAACTTGGTGATAGCGGAGTTGCTTCGTGGGGTGCAGGCACAGCAGGAGAGAAACTACAAAACGGCAATTGATCAGAACCAGCAACCGACTCCTGCTCTGGTCTTCATAGAAGAGGCCCATGAATTTCTCTCGGCTCAGCGTATCCAAAAGATGCAAGTCCTTTTTCAGCAGGTTGCCCGTATCGCGCGCCGCGGTCGCAAACGCTGGCTGGGTTTAGTTTTTATCACACAGTTGCCACAGCACTTGCCGGACGAGGTTCTGGGACTCATTAATAATTGGATTCTTCACAAAATTAACGACGCCGCTGTCATTAACCGCCTGAAAAGGTCAATCGGTGGTATAAACGAAGGTCTCTGGAAAAACTTACCTTCGCTCGCACCAGGACAGGCTATTGCTTCCTTTACGAGTTTTTCTCGGCCGTTACAGGTGAGTATTGACCCAACACCATGTAAGCTACTGATGATAGAATAGCGGATTTGAAGCCCGTGAGCTCCTCATTTGTCACGGGAAGGCCCGTATCAAAGGGACACGCGTGATGGTTGCTGTGGTGTTGGACAACCTCGCTGCGGGAGAAGAGCCCATCGATATTATGCGAGGCTATCACCTCGAACGTGAGGACATCTAGTCGTGGTCGCAATAGATATCAGCACGGGAGAAGTGACTGGGTAGGGGAGGGAGATCTTCTGTCCCATCTGCAAATTTTTCCAGGATCACCTCAAACTCTTCCTCCGAAAGTTTTGCCAACAGATTTTCCTGAGTGGATATCCCAAGGAGGAATGTCAGGTAGGTATCGACTGAAAGTCCCTGTGCCCTAGCCCGGTCTGCAAGGAGTTTTGCTGTCTCGGGTCTGACTTGCTCAAAAACTGGGCTCATCTCCATATCCTCTTCAAAGGGTATGAGTGCGATTGCTTACACCAACATAACATCACGGGATATCAGGCAATAGAGCCTCAGTGCCTGGAGCTACAAAATTACATAGGCCCCGGGATTGTCCGGCCCTCCCAAATTTGCCATATGGAGGGATATGCCTGGTGTGCTGTTTTGGGACCGTTTCCGGCGTGCGATGGCGCATGCGTTTGCCACTGGCCCGGCAGCCACACCCCTCTCTCCTCAGGACCTTCAACTCCTGCAAAAAGTGGCCGACGCCATTGTGAGCCGGAGACTTGAGACGCCGGCAGTCCTCTTGCTCGAATCCAGCGAACCGCTCAATTTTCTGAGTAGCCAGATCGTTCACGGGCTGCGGCCTTTTCTTGACCTGGTGTGTGCGCCGGCGGAAACGGAGCGCTTGGCCGGCATACTGGAGCGGAGAGATGCCGTCTCCCGGCTCGTTGGGCTTATTCACGCGCGGTCCACCCCTCCGCGTTCAACCGGGAAATCCGCCCCTCTGAAAACCGGGGTGTCATCCTGACAACGCAGAACATCCCGGCCGGCATGGGTATCTTGTTCAACACCCCTGACCCTTCCACTGGACCCCGGTACCGAAGCAATCGTCCCGGTTCGTTCTTACTCATTGGGCTAGTACTCGTCCTTTTGTTGGAGGTGAGAGCACTGGCCGCCGCTCCTCTCCTGACCGGCGAAGCCTTTGATATGCCGGGAGACGGCGGGGGCAGCATCGGCCTGCGCTGGCAAGGGGATTTTAAAGAGACGGGGGAGGACCATTACCAGATTGTACTCAGCGACCGGGAGCAGGGCACATTCCAGTTGGTTGCAACGATTCCGGCCGATACTCACTACGAAAAGGATCGCACGGCTCCGTGGTGGGTGATCGGCACTCCACAACCGCGGGTGCATTTCTTTCAGGTCAGCACGGTTGCCGATAGCCCGCTACTGGATGGGACGCGCTACTTTGTGAAAATCCGTGCGCTCATTGGAGACGAGCAATTCGAGAGTCCGGTGTTCTCCGCCGTGCCTCAGCCGAACTGGTTTCAGTGGGCCAAGCTCAATAATTTTCTCTTCATGCTCACCTTCGGTGCGGTCGTCCTGTTCTCGATTCGTTCGGCCCGGACGCAGCCCACGCTCTTTCTCCGCCGTATTCCCGGCATTGATGCAATTGAAGAAGCGATTGGCCGGGCAGCGGAAACGGACCGCCCGATTCTCTACCTGACCGGCAGTGGCGAGTTAACCGGCCGCGGCGACGCGTCCAACATGTCGACGATTGCAGCCACCGTTCTGCTGGGCGAGGTCGCGAAGCGGTCGGCCGTGTCCGGGACCGTTATCACAGTCCCGCACCGCTCGCCCATTGTCATGGCCATTGCCCAGGACATGGTCAAAGACGCCTACCGGACGGCTGGTCGGCCGGACGCCTATGCTGACGAGAGCAATTTTTTTATTGCCGCCGACCAGTTTGCGTATACCGCGGCGGTTGACGGCATCATGCTGCGCGAGCGGCCCGCAGCGAATTTTTTCATTGGCTATTACTACGCGGAGTCGTTGCTGTTGGCCGAGACCGGTGCCGCAACCGGCGCGATGCAGATTGCCGGGACGGATGCCGAGCACCAGTTGCCGTTTTTTGTTGCCACGTGTGATTACACCCTGATCGGTGAGGAGCTGTACGCTGCCAGCGCGTATCTTTCGCGCGACCCCGCGCTGGTCGGCACGCTCCGCGGCCAAGACTTGGGAAAGGGCTTCTTGCTCGTCGGTCTGGTGGTGGGAACAGGGCTGCTCACCCTCGGCGAGGTGACTGGTATGACCATCTGGGAGACGGCCGTGCAGATATTGCACGATTTTCGCTAGGTTTGGAGAGAAAGAGTAAACGTATCCAGCATCTGCATGCCTAGTGGAGGACACGTTTACTCTTTGAGGAATATGCGCTTCTGGCAACAGACCCTGCCCCTCTTGATCACGTTTGTGTTCGGGCTGGCGTTGGTTCTGCAATACTATGTGCCTCATCCGGCTTCGGAGCATTTTCTGCAGGAGATTTCGCTCTGGAGTCAAATTATTGCCGGGTTCGCCATTGTGCTTGGCGTCGGGAGCTTGCTGTCAGCCCACTACCAAAAAATTGCGCGTCAGGAGGCGGGCTGGGGCTATAGTGCCGTGCTGTTTGTGTCGCTGCTGACCGTATTCGGGGCCGGGCTGTGGGCTGAGGGGAAATCCGAGGGAACGTTCTTCGGCTGGCTGTACGACTATGTTCTGGTTGCCCTCCAGGGAACGATGTTCTCGCTGCTGGCTTTTTTTGTCGCGTCCGCGGCCTACCGGGCCTTTCGGGCGCGGACGCTTGAGGCGACGATTCTGCTCAGCGCGGCAGTCCTGGTGATGGCGGGTCGGGTGCCCCTGGGTGAGTCGCTGCTGCCTGGGGTCGGCGCGCTTGCCGACTGGATCATGACTGTGCCGAATACGGCGGCACAGCGCGGGATTCTGATTGGCGTCAGCTTGGGCGCCATTGCTACCTCGATCAAAATCATTTTTGGCATTGAGCGCGCCTATCTGAGCGGGGGTGACGGTGCGTAAGTTTGCCGCCCGTCTATTGCAATTGGACCGGCGTTTCATCTTTGTGCTGATGAGTGTAGTGACCTTGCTGCCTCTGCTCTACCCGCTTGGTCTGCCCGTCCGTATTTCACCGGAAACGCAGCAGCTCTACGATAGGCTGGAGCGCCTGCCCAAGCGCTCGGTGGTGCTCTTGTCGCTGGATTATGACCCTGCCTCAAAGCCCGAACTCTACCCCATGACCGTTTCTCTCCTCCGCCACGCTTTTGCCAGAAACCTGCGCGTTGTCGCCCTGACCCTGTGGCCGGCGGGCACGAGTATGGCGGAGTCTGCGGTCACGCGCGGCGCCGAGGAGGCCGGAAAAACAGACGGGACGGACTACGTCTTCCTCGGTTATGGGCCTGGAGAAGCCAATGCCATTATCAGTT
Source organism: uncultured Binatia bacterium (SeqCode) (assembly GCA_965243855.1). Lineage (GTDB taxonomy): Bacteria > Desulfobacterota > Binatia > Bin18 > Bin18 > Bin18. Next base: position 4,300,082 of record CBDEWE010000003.1, read on the forward strand.
TGGGGCAGAGCCTGACCAACGCCTTTCCGACCGACTATGCGGGCCGAAAAACCGAAACGCTGCCCGTGCTCGCAGGGGTCCGCAGCTTGCGTGATATTGACTACGCCATCAGTCTCAGCGCTGGCTTTCCCGGCCTCGACACCTGGTATGTCTACGGCAAGGAAAAATATGGCTTTGAGCTGGGCGGGGGCTGTACCGCGGTCAGCGCGCCCAAGTTTTATCCCTTACTGCAAACCGGCCAAATCAACGGCCTGCTCGGCGGGCTCCGTGGCGCGGCCGAATATGAAACCCTCCTCAATCAGAGCGGCAAAGCGACCGCGGGCATGGACGCGCAGTCAGCTACCCATTTTTTGATTATCGGTCTGATCCTCGCCTGTAACGTCTGCTACCTGCTGGGCGGGAGAAAGGGGTAAACGTGTTCTCCACCGGACATACAGACGCCGGACACGTTTACTCCCCAGGGCGCGTATGAGTCCCGAGATGCTGTGTGGGGCCTGGGTGGCCGCGGGTTTAAGCCTGTGTATCTATTCGTTTCTGTACCGGGATAATCCGTTTTTTAAGCTGGGCGAGCATATCTTTGTCGGTGCGTCGGTCGGCTATCTGCTGGTCATTACCTATCATGAGGTCATGCTCAAAAAGCTCGCCGTACCGCTTGTCGAGCAGCACGAATGGCGTCTGGTCATACCACTCGTCCTCGGCCTGTTGATGTTAGCCCGGTTTGTGCCCCGTCTCGCCTGGACCAGTCGTCTGGCGTTTGCCTTTATTCTCGGCGTGAGTTCCGGGGTCGCGATTCCACGTCTGCTATCCTCGTTCGTGCTACAGCAGATCCAGGGGACCCTGAAGCCCCTCGTTGCGACCGGTCCCGCAGGGGTCAGCTTCGGTCTGGCCGAGTTGAACACTACCCTTATACTGATTGGCGTCGTCAGCGTCCTGGTCTACTTTTTCTTTTCCCTTGAACATACGGGGAGCGTGCGTCGCGTGGCCCGCCTTGGGATGTATTTTCTTATGATCTCCTTTGGCGCGGCCTTCGGCTATACCGTCATGGCGCGGATGTCGCTGCTCATCGGTCGGTTTGACGAGCTGATTCTGTATGCGACGCCGGAGTATGGCTATGCAACGGTCTGGCTGCTCGGCCTCGTAACGGGCGGACTGGTCTGGTGGCAGCGACGTGTTCGCCAGGCGCAGGCTCAGGCGCCACCTGACGGCGCGGAATAGACGGACCGGCGGACACGCGCAGGCCCGTCGCGGGCAAGGATTATTCCTCGGCTTCTTCGGACTGGTCCGTTGTCTGCGCTTTTTCAGCCAGGGCAATGACCTCGCTCGTCGCACCGACCTCGGGCGTTTGGAGACGAGTGCCTTTGATACGGGCCGCCTTACCGGAGCGTTGACGCAGGTAGTAGAGCTTGGCCCGCCGGACCCTCCCCCGAGCGATGACTTCGATCTTCTCAATGCGCGGGGAGTGCAAGGGGAAAATACGCTCGACCCCGACCCCGTAGGACACTTTCCGAACCGTAAAAGTCGCCCGGTTGCCCTTGCCGTTCGAGCGGCTGATAACCGCTCCCTCAAAGACCTGAACCCGCTCTTTGTCACCCTCAATAATCTTGGCATGGACGCGAACGGTATCCCAGCCTTAAAATCCGGAATATCAGTTTTCTGCTGTTTGGCCTCAACGGCGGCAAGTAGGTTACTCATGATGCTGTTCTCCTCCGCGCTCTTTGCGTACACTGTGCGGCAGGTGGGGCGAACGATAAAGTTATGCCTCACCTGAGACAGAGAGGTGCAGTAAAGCCGTGTGTTTGCTGAGTACGGACGGCGAGGGCTTACTGCTCTTTTTGTACTACCCTGCTGCTGGCAGAGGGTCAAGATGGCGTTCCCAGCAGGCGGTCCAGCATAATGGCCGCGGCCGCACGAACGGACAGATGGTTATACGCTCCACACCCTTGAATTGGCTCAAGAATTGCCTCTGCCTGGGCAAACACCTCTTGTGTCAGCCCCCAGCCGGTCCCCAAAAGCAGGAGGATGGGGCACTGTTCGCGTTTCAGACCTTCACGCAGGTTGGCAAAACTCAGACGATCTTCCCCGCCCTTTGCCGATGTCGCAATGACGCGCGGCGGCTGACCTGCACTCCGGGTAATGACCGCCCGAACCTCCTCAAGCGAGTCAGCCAGGGAGACAATGGACAGAGCGTCCCTGCGGGTCGTGTTATACACGCTGCCATGCCCGCTCTGCCAATGGTCGAGGATTTTCTCCGCCAGTGCCTGAAGCGCCCGGACCGGATGGACCACGAAATACCGTTTTACCCCGTAGGTTAATGCCGACCGGGCAATATCGTGAATATCCATATTGGTAATGGAGGTGGTCACGACTTTCTGTGTTTTGTCGTACACAGGGTGATGAATCAGTGCGATATAGACATCGGCCATAAGCGCCTTCGCTGTGCGGTGCAGATCGGGCTGGGTTGCTATGTGTCCGTCTCATCCATCTGTGTGAGCCAGCGTCGTTCTTCGGGGCTCAGGTCAGCCTTTTTGAGCAGGTCCGGCCGACGTGTGCGTGTCCGGATAAGCGACTGCCTGCGTCGCCACCGGGTGATGTCCGCATGATGGCCGGATAACAGCACGTCTGGAACCGACAGACCGCGGAACTCTTCCGGCCGGGTATACTGCGGATATTCGAGCAGTCCCGTACTAAAAGACTCGTCTTCGGTCGATTCTTTCCGCCCGACCACACCCGGAATGAGTCGGGCAACGGCATCGATCACTACGAGGGCCGCCACTTCTCCCCCGCTGACAATATAGTCTCCAATGGAAATCTCCTCATCGACAAAGGTCAGAACCCGTTCGTCTACTCCTTCATAGCGGCCGCACACCAGGACGAGTGCTTCGCAGGCCGCCAGCTCGGCTGTTTTGGCCTGGGAAAGCGGTTGTCCTTGTGGAGAGAGAAAAATCCGCCTCGGACTGTTGAGGGGTACACTCACCGCTTCGATCGCATTGACCAGGGGCTCAGGGGTCATCACCATACCCCAGCCCCCACCATAGGGCGTATCGTCCGTTGAACGATGTTTGCCCGGTGCGTAGTCACGCAGATTGTGTACGCGAAACGAGAGGATAGCCTTGTCCTGGGCTTTCTGTAACAAGCCGGTCGACAGAGGCGAGGTAAACCACTCCGGAAAAATGGTAATAATGTGAAACTGCATGTGGCTATAATGAGTAAACGTGTCCTCCAATCATTTATCAAGGCTGGATACGTTTACTCATTTTCGAGTAGTCCTTCGGGCGGGTCGATAATGACCTGGCGATCTTCGATGGCGATCGTCCGTATCACCTCTTCAACAACCGGGATCAGATATTCTTTTGCCCCATTCCGCACCACGAAGACATCATGGCCCAGGGTTGTCAGAACCTCCGCAATAGTCCCGATAGATTCTTGTGTCAGAGTTCGGATAGGCAGACCGATCACCTGATAGTGGTAGAACTCACCCGCCTGGAGGTGGGGTAAGTCTGTCTCGTCCGCAAACAGGCGCGCCCCGCGCAGTGCTTCGGCCCGGTCGCGAGACTCTACCTCGGCAAACCGCAGGAGGAGGCAGGACGCGTGCGGTCGGACCTGTCTCAGTTCGAATCCCTCCTCCGAGGTGTCCGTCTTTCGCAGCGTGACCCGCAGGCCGGGCCGTAATGTTGGGCAGGGGGAGGAGTGGGGGAGGAAGCGAACCTCTCCCCGAACACCGTGCGTATTGACCACACGACCAAGTTCAATCCGTGTGGCTGGGCTCGGGCGACTATTTTTCTTCGACAATCTCAAGGACAACTTTGCGGTTTGTACGGGAAGCCGCCGCATTGAGCAGGGTCCGGATCGACTTTGCCGTACGTCCCTGTTTGCCGATGATACGGCCCAGGTCTTCCTTGGCCACGCGAAGCTCAAGGATGGCCGCGGTTTCTCCTTGGATTTCTGAGACCTCAACTTCATCCGGGTTATTCACCAGCGCTTTGGCGAGGTATGCAACAAGGTCTTTCATAGTCTTCTCCCCGTGCCCCAGAGTCAGGCTTCCTGTGCGCGCCTTACCTTTTTGATGAGTTGAGCAACCGTCTCGGTCGGCTGAGCTCCGTTCTTCAGCCATTCTGCCAGCCGGTCCTGCTTAATCTCGATCAGCGCCGGATCCTGAGTCGGATCGTACGAGCCGAGCCGTTCGAGAAACCGTCCGTTCCGTGGCGAGCGTGAGTCCGCAGCAACAATACGATAGAAGGGGCGCTTCTTCGCCCCGTGGCGAGCCAGTCGAATTTTTACCATGGTTTTTTAGTGTCCCCAGGCCGGGAGGGAAAGGCGTTTCTTCATTTTCTTTCCTCCGCCGGCCCCGGAAAGCCTCCTCATCATCTTTTTTGCTTCGAGATATTGCTTGAGAAACCGATTGACTGCAACCACTGAGGTGCCACTGCCCTTGGCAATCCGTTTGCGGCGGCTGCCGTTCAGGAGCTCCGGCTTCCGGCGCTCTTCTTTTGTCATGGAGCTGATGATTGCTTCAATATGTTTGAACTCTTTTTCTGCCCCGTCCATATCGGCACTCTTGAGCATTTTCTTCGCGCCAGGCAGCAGGCCCACCAAATCCGTGATGGAGCCCATTTGTCTGACCATGCGCATCTGCTCTTGAAAATCCTCCAGGGTAAACTGATTTTTCCGGATTTTCTTTTCCAGCACCTCGGCCTGCTGTTGGTCGTAGACCTTTTCGGCCTTTTCGACCAACGACAGCACGTCACCCATGTCGAGAATGCGCGAGGCAATACGGTCCGGGTGGAAAGGTTCCAGGGCGTCGAGTTTTTCCCCAATACCGGCAAACAGAATGGGCGCGCCGGTGACGGAGCGTAAGGACAGGGCGGCCCCACCCCGGGCATCCCCTTCAATTTTGGTCAGGATGATGCCGTCGATGGAGAGCCGCTGGTGAAAGCCCTGCGCGACATTCACCGCTTCCTGGCCGGTCATGGCGTCGGCCACCAGCAGGGTTTGATGTGGCTGGAGCGTCGTTTTCATCCGTTCCAGGTCGGCCATCAACTCGGCGTCGACCTGCAGACGACCGGCGGTATCAACCACTGCAACATCACAGCCCCGCTTTTGCGCTTCGGCAATCCCGGCTTGGGCAACGACAATCGGGTCGGGAGCCGAACCGTCGTTCGGGGTCGGATAGACCGGAACGCCGAGCTCTTGGGCGAGAATGGTGAGCTGGTCGATAGCGGCCGGACGAAAGGTATCGGCCGGAATCAGGTAGGGGGTACGCTTGCGTTCGAGGGTCAGATAGCGGGCGAGTTTCCCCGCGGTCGTCGTTTTTCCGGAACCGTTCAGGCCAACGAGCAGAATGACAACCGGGGGCCGGGCCGACAGATTCAACTCGGTCTGCTCTCCGCCCAGGAGCGCGACCAACTCGGTATTGACGATTTTAATGAGCTGTTGGCCGGGCGACAGGCTGGCGAGCACGTCCTGACCAAGGGCCTGCGTCCGAATCCGCTCGACAAAGTCTTTGACCACGCGAAAATTGACATCGGCCTCCAGCAGGGCCAGCCGCACTTCGCGCAGCGCTTCATCAATGTTCTTTTCGGTCAGTCTGGTGTGTCCGCGCACCCGGCGCAGCACCCCATCCAGCTTTTCTCCCAAGGCCTCAAACATGCTGATTCACACCATTTTGTCCAGCCTTCCCCACATACAGAAACAGGGGTGGAAAGTCAAATCAACCGCGCCTTACGGGGGCTTTGCTTGCGCAGGGTCTCGAAATCGGTTAGCTGTGAGACATGGGAGCAAAGCAAAGCAAATTCTTGATAGGAGCCCTGCTCATCGTCGGCGCGGTTGGCTATCTGATCTATACGAGCATACAGGAAACCAAAGTGTATTACTTCACCATAGACGAGTTTCTCCTGAACCAGGAGACGTTGGCCAATACCGATGTCCGGGTTGCCGGGCGGGTGCAGGATGGCTCTATCCAGTGGGACCCGGCGGCGCTCAATCTGACGTTCAGGCTGACGCCCATTGAGCCGGGCACAATCCCCGTCGGCGCTCTTCCGCCGGGGGTCGCGGTCTCCTACCAGGGAATTTTGCCGGATATGTTTGCAGAGGGTCGAGACGTTATTGTCGAGGGCCTGTATACGCCGGACCGGCAGCTCGTTGCGTCGACGATCATGACGAGCTGTCCATCAAAGTACGAGCCCGAAATCGAAGAGCGACTCCAAGCAAGCTGATGGCTGAGCACCTTACTCGGCGTCGAGCGACCGCGGTCTCGATTTTCCGTTGCCCGTCCAGTCTCCGATAGAGCAGTTTATCCATGACCCATATTGGCACCCTTGCCCTCTATCTTGCGAGTTTATTAGCCGTCTACGCTATTGTGACCAGCCTGTGGGGCGTTCGGACACGGAGGGCTGCGTGGATTGCCAGCGGAACCCAGGCTGCCTACGCGGTCGGCGGGTGCGTGGTCGTGGCGTCAATCGCCCTGCTGCACGCCCTTCTGACGCGGGATTTTAATGTCGAATACGTCGCGAGCTACTCCAGCTCTACCCTCCCTCTGCATTACACGGTCGCCGCGTTTTGGGGCGGGCAAAAGGGCTCCCTCCTGTTCTGGTTGCTGATTCACTGCCTCTTTTCTACGATCGTCCTTTTCCAGAATCGCACCAGAAACCAAGAGCTGATGCCGTATGTGACGGCGACGCTCATGATCATTGCCTTATTTTTCCTCGGCCTGTTGTGTTTCATTACCCCACCGTTTGAACGGCTGTCTTTCATCCCGGACGAAGGCTCGGATCTCAACCCCTTACTCCAGAATTACTGGATGACCATTCATCCCCCGGCCCTGTATTTAGGCTTTATCAGCGCGTCCGTCCCGTTCGCTTTCGCCATAGCCGCCCTGGCCACGGGGAAACTGGGCGACGTGTGGATCAGGACCACCCGGCGTTGGGCCCTGACCTCCTGGTTTTTCCTGTCTCTGGGCAATTTGCTGGGCGGCCGTTGGGCCTATGAAGTGCTGGGGTGGGGTGGCTATTGGGCGTGGGACCCGGTTGAGAACGCGGCGATTATGCCCTGGTTTACCGCCACCGCCTATCTCCACTCGGTCATGATCCAGGAAAAGAAAGACATGCTCAAGGTCTGGAATATGACCTTAGTCATCTTGACCTTTGTACTGACGATTTTCGGAACCTTCCTGACGCGCAGCGGTGTCATCTCATCCGTCCACTCCTTTACCCAGTCCGGCTTGGGACCGTATTTCCTGACCTTCCTGGCCTTTATCCTGACCGTTTCAATCGGGCTGCTGCTCTATCGTCTGCCGGACCTGAAGAGTGAGAATGAGTTCGACTCCCTGTTATCCCGTGAGGCGGCCTTCCTGTTTAATAATCTCATCCTCGTCGGTCTTGCCTTTGCCACGTTCTGGGGAACCATTTTCCCCATCCTGTCCGAGTGGGTCCGGGGCGTAAAAATTACGGTCGGTCCGCCTTTCTTCAACCAGGTGAACGGCCCGCTCGGGGTGATGTTATTATTCCTGACCGGTATCGGGCCGATTATTGCCTGGCGGCGGGCAAGCTGGAGCAGCCTCAGACGGCAGTTTACCATTCCGCTTGTGGTCGGACTGGTTCTGGGCGGCCTGCTTTTTGTGCTGGGCTACCGCAATTACTACGCGGTTGTGATTTTCTCTCTGACCGGATTTGTCCTGGCCGGTATCCTGGCTGAGTTCTCCCGTGGGACACGTGCTCGACAGGTGATGCTGCACGAAAGCCCGCCTCAAGCCCTGGGCCGTCTGGTCGGCAAAAACCCACGCCGGTACGGCGGCTATATTGTGCATGTTGGTGTGGTCCTGATTTTTTTCGGGGTGGCCGGCGCACTCTTCACCATTGAAAAACAGATTACCGTGAGCGCGGAGCAGTCTTTTGAGGTGGGTCGCTATACCCTCCTCTACACGGGGATCACGGAACGGGAAGATGCGCATATTGCCGCCCAGGTTGCTACGGTAAACATTCTGGTTGACGGACAGCAGATCGATACCATGCATCCGGAAAAACGCTTCTACAAAAAGCAAAACCAGCCTACCACCGAAGTCGATATTCGACCGACCCTGGTGGAGGACCTCTACGTGGTTCTCGGCAGCTACGACGAGCCGTCGGGCCTGGCAACTTTTCAGGTCTTCATTAACCCGCTGGTGTCCTGGATTTGGATTGGGGGGCTGATCCTGATTCTGGGCACCTGCGTCGTCATGGCCCCGAATCCGGCTGAACGACAAGCCTTTGCCCTGGCGCGGGCATCGGCGGACATACGGGGGCAGGCTGTTGCGGAATAGACATCTGTTGGTCTGTTGGGTCTGTTGGGTCTGTTGGGTCTGTTGGGTTGCCTCCGTGGCCCAAGCGGCTCCTCCGACGAATCAGGAGATGGAGGCTGCGCTCACCTGCCAGTGCAGCTGTGGCCTGACCGTGCATAGCTGTAACCACTTGCAGTGTGGCTTTGCCATTCCGGCCAAAGAGCAGATCGCCGAGCGGCTTGAACAAGGCGCATCCCGCGAAGCCATTCTGGCCTCTTTTGTGACGCGGTATGGAGAAAAAGTGCTGTCCGCACCAACGGCCACGGGCTTCAATCTCACTGCCTGGGTCACACCTTTTCTGGTCGTTCTGATTGGCGCCGTGAGTATTGGCTTGATTGCGCGCCGCTGGACAAAAAATCGGTCCTCGGTCCAAGCTGCATCGTCCCCAACCCCCTCCGTACCAACGGACCCGTATCAGGAACGACTCAAAAAGGAGCTTGAGACGTTCGAGAGCTAAACGGAGAGCCATGACCTTTGTGCTGTATGCCGCCGGAATTGTTTTGGTCGGGCTGATTGCCGTTCTGGTTGCCTGGCCCTTACTGGCTACGCAGACGGAGTCCGTCCAGCCTCTCCCAGCTGCAGAGCACATCGTCCGCTGGGAAAAACAAAAAGCGGCCGCCTATGCCGCTATTAGAGAAGCGGAATTTGACAAACAAATGGGCAAGCTCACGGACGAAGATTATCAATTCATCCGGCAGAAATACGAAGCACGGGCCATTGAAGCGCTCGCGCAGCTCGACCAGCTCGCCGGGTCTATGGAGTCGGTTGAGTCTATGGAGTCTATTGGGTCTATGGAGTCGGTTGAGTCCCGACCCAAAGAACCCAAATGACTCAACCGACCCAACAGACCTCTTGGGTTGTTGAGGCGCGAAATATCCACAAGACCTTTGCGTGGACGCCGGTTCTCAACGACATATCGTGTCGCATTGCTCCTGCCGAGGTGGTCGGCATATTTGGTCCGAACGGGGCCGGCAAGACCACGCTGTTGCGGCTCTTGGCGACGCTGCTGACACCCACCTCAGGCAGGCTGACCCTCTTTGGCTCAGCCTCTTCCGAGCTGGCGGTCCGGCGAAAAATCGGTTTTCTCGGCCACGAGAGCTATCTGTATCCTGACCTCACCCCGGAAGAGAATCTCACCTTTTACGGTCGCGCATATCAGGTCCCGAACCTCAAAGACCGCATTGCTCAACAACTGGAATACGTCGGCCTCCAGGACTGGCGGACAATGTCGGTCCGTTACTTCTCGCGTGGGATGGAACAGCGCCTCAGTTTGGCCAGAGCTCTCCTGCACGACCCCACCCTCTTCCTCCTTGACGAGCCCGACACCGGCCTCGATCCCAGAGGGCTCTCGACCCTGCATGCCACCTTGGCACAGGCAAAAGGCCAGAAGAAAACCGTTATTTTGACCTCGCACGATTTTGAGCGCAGTCGGGAGCTGTGTACCCGCGCCCTCATCCTGCACCGCGGACGGATTGCCTGGCAATCCGAGGCAGCCCTCCCGTCTCCGCAAGAGTTTGTCGAGCTCTATACCGCGTGCACCCGCTAGGCTGTCTCATGTGGGCGATTCTTTGGAAAGATATTCTTCTGGAGCTGCGCACCAAAGAACGGGTGTCCTCTCTGCTGGTCCTGGCCCTGCTGATTATCCTGGTGTTTGTCTTTGCCCTGACTCCGGAGCAACTGCACCAGCCCGCCTTTGGTTCCGCCCTGCTCTGGGTCGCCCTCGTTTTTGCCGGCATGTTGAGCATCCAGCGTGCGTTCATCCTTGAACAGGAACGCAACTGCTTTGCCGGCCTCCTGCTCTGTCCGATTGATCCCGGTCAGCTGTTTTTTGCAAAGTTCCTGAGCAACGTCTGCTTTCTGGTTATAGTGGAAGCCGTTGTGGCCCCGCTCACGCTTGCGCTGCTGGGTCTGTCCTTCTCGGTCTCTCTGCTTGGGCTGGCGCTCGTTCTGCTGTTCGGTATTGTGGGCTTCTCGGCTCTGGGGACGCTGTGTGCCGCGATTGCCGTGCGGACGCGAGCGCGAGAAATTATTCTGCCGCTCATGCTTCTGCCCCTCCTGGTCCCCCTCTTCATTGCGGCGGTGCATGTCACCGGCGCACTCCTGGCCGGAGAAGTCTGGACGGGGGCGTGGTTCCGTGTGTTGGTCGCGTTTGATGTTATTTTTGTGGTGACCGGCTGGCTGACGTTTGGTTTTGTTGTGCAAGAATAGGAGGGCCGCCTGTGGATGGAGTGCGTATGAACACGGTGACGTCTCGTTCGGAGCTGGTTGACTCTTTCCTGCCGTGGCTGACGTGCGTGGCGATGCTGGCGGCCCTGGTCATGGTCTTTCTGTACGTTCCCAACGAACGGGTGCAGGGCGAGGTGCAACGAATTTTCTATTTCCATCTGCCGTCAGCCTGGATGGCGTTTCTCGGCTTCTTTATCGTGGCCGGGGCGAGTGCGGCCTTCTTATGGCAAGGCAAGCGGTCGGCTGACCTGCTGGCCCGGGCCGCCGCCGAACTCGGCATGGTGTTCTGTTCGCTCGTCCTGCTGACCGGCCCCCTCTGGGCGCGTCCGATCTGGGGCGTGTGGTGGACCTGGGACCCCCGTCTCACCATGACGCTGGTCTTATGGCTGATTTATGCCGCCTATGTTCTGCTGCGTGTTTTTGCCGGAGATAACGAGACGGTCGCGCGATATGCCGCCGTCCTGGGCATCGTTGGCGTGATCGACATCCCGCTGCTCTATATTTCCATTCGTCTCTGGCGCGGCATTCATCCCAAGGTCGAACAGATGGCGCCGGAAATGGCCTGGACGCTGCTGGTGTGTACCGCGGCGTTTGTGTGTGTGTTTACCTGGTTGTTGCGGCTCAGGTTACGCAGCCTGTACTTGCGCGACGAAATCAGAGCCCTGCGTCAGTACGTGGTGGCGGTCTCATAGCAAAGGAAAAGATATGCCGTATTTGTTTGCCGCGTTCAGCGTTGTGTGGATTGTGATTTTTCTGTACGCGCTTTCGATCTCCCGCCGTCAGCGGGAGCTGTCCCGGGAGGTCGAAACGCTCCGGCGGATGACGGAAGAGCGGACGAAAGCCCAGTCTTCGTGAGGGTTTCGTCCGCTACGGCTTTCTGCACCGGTCCGTTCAGGCCGGTACCTCCTCATTCCTCATGCTCAACGCCTTACGGCATCTGATAGGTAGTCCGTCACATGCAAGTGGGCACTGTCCGCCTTTGTTTGTGTCAAATCGAGACGGGTATGGAGTTGTCCGCTAAACGGAATGGGGGAGTCTTACGATGCCGGGATATTCATCAAAGTGACGATCAAAGGCAAACGCCCGATGCACATTGAGCCGTTCCATGGCAGCAAAACTGGTACAATCTACAAAACTAAAGAGATGATCACGGTATGTCCGAAAAATCCTGAGGGCATTATCAATATCCTCGTCTGTGACTTTCTCCAAAATGGTCGCTTCCTCTCGACGGATCGTTGTCGCAATACGAACGGCAAGGCGGTGACCGCGTAACGTTTTGTCTCGCATTCGTAACAGCGTAACCGTTTCTGCAAGGATATAGTCTGTTGTGATCAGTGGAGTTCGATTCTGTCTTAACCAGGCAACTGCTGCTTCATGGTCTGGATCATTTTGTACTGCCAGCGCAAACCATGCTCCAGTATCGACAAAGATCACTGACCCCCTCCGTACAGGACCCGATCATGCTCTCTCCCGGAGAACCCTTGCCCTCTGCCTTTCCCTTCCCATTTCTTGATCGCTGACATCTGTCTTCTTGCAATCTCCCTTTCTGAGGAAGAAGGGCGTTTGACTCCCTGGTCTGCCCTAAGGGAGAGAGCCAGTTCCTTTACTCGCTCTAATGCTGTTGGCGAGAGCCCCTTAAGGGCTTGTAAGGTTTCTCTCTCTGTAGCCATGAGGAGTCTCCCCTGCTTCGTAGTATGGACATATATACCAGGAGAAAGGTCGGGTGCGCCATCATACGGGGCAAAAACTCAGCCCCCCCTGTGCAGCTAGGCGCGGCGGGTTTCCCAGGAGCCCCGTAGCGCCCTCAGAACAACATCGCCGGGACTCAAATTCGAGGGTGTAGCGCGCGGTGCGGGTACACTTTGAAGCCGACTGGTACGGTTTGACCTGCCCGGTGGTACATTTTGAACAATGAGGTCGTAGGGAAAAAGAACGGTCCGAGTATGTATTGAGCCACTTTCCAGAGTTGGTCATGAGGAAACTCAGGAGTGGCGCGTCTTGAAATGCTTAGTGGCTGAATTTAGCCCGTACCTTCCCTCAAAATAAGCTTGACAGTCTTGTCTCCCTTGTGTTTAGGCTCATTTATCTCTTCGAAGGGAGGATCGGCGATGTACTCATGGTTCAGAACCTATAGTGCGAAAATTGGGTGTATGCCCGAACTGCTCGCCCTCTCGCGTGAGGCGGTCGAGCACCTCAAGGCAACACACGGGCTCGACGTCGAAATCTATACGCAGATCGGCGGAGACCCGATGAAGATCGGCCTGCTCGGCCGCTACGATACGCTCGGCGACCTGGGCGATCTTGAGGCAGCGGTCGCGGCTGACGAGGGATGGGCCGAGATCGTCGAGCGAGGCTCGCGCCTTGCGGTCGAGGGCAGCGTGGTCGATCAGTTCTGGAAGAAACTCTAGGCGCTTTTCTTGCGTAACGAGTATTGCATGCTTGGCTTGTTCGTGTTGCTGCTACTCGGACTCGGATTGCTCGCGGTGATCGTGGGCACGCTCCGCTGCATCATCACCTATATCCGCTATAGCCGGGAGCGCGCCCATCGGGGAGGCCCGGCTATGATCCCCTCTACGACGATCCGCCCACACCCCGCATCGCCCTGACCATCCGCCAACTCCCCCCCCGGCTGTACGACGCCTACGACCGCCCGCTGGAAAAAGTCCATTGAGTCGGTTGTGTTCTTTGGGTCCTTTGAGTCCGGAGACCCAACAGACCCTAGAGACTCCAGAGACTCAATCGATATTTTTTTCCTCCGGCCAATCTTCGCGATTGACGAGCGGCAGGACTGCGACTGCGCGCTAGAGCAATTTACGATTCCGTATAGCCAGCCGTTCCCTTCCGTAGGGTGCATCCCATGCACCAGCTTCCTGGTGCGCAGGGCGCACCCTACGAGAGCCCGGGCCGAGAGTAGACTGACATCGCTACAACTTATCGTAAAACGCTCTAGTTCTTTCGGCTCCGTTTTCGCCATGCTTTGTCCTCCCTCTAAGACCATGCGCCCGGAACCCATACCTGCTTCCCTGTTCGGGGGTCGAGGCCGGGTTGCAAGCCGGTGCAATCCGTACAGACATGCACGGCCGCGCGCGGCGGTCTGCGCTCTTGTGGCCGGCCCTGGTCTATCCGGTGACAGATAGGACACCAACTGGCGGGCGGTTGTTTGCGTTTGGTTCTACTCTTCGGCATAGGGCCTTCCTTCCTATGATTTCCGTGGCCGTCCGCGCTTTGGACACGGCGGCAGACTACTGGTCCGGGGGCGGCCCGGACTGCGTGTGACTTGTCCTCGCGCCCCTCTCTCACGGCGACGGTTCACCCCCACCTGCGTGGGGAAGACCTGGACAGGGGCGGTCGGTTATGGCGAGTTGATGCAGGAACTTGCAACGGTGTTCCCACGAGCCCAAGCGGGCCTTCTTTCGAACATGATAGTCCCGTTTCTGCTGACAGGATTCGCGATTTTCTGAGCTGCCTGACCGGCAGTGACCCCGTAGATGTATCGGCATTCAACTGGTTTCAATCCTCACCGGCCCGTTAAGGCTGGTGCTTCCTCACTCCTCATGCTCAATGCCTGACGGCATCTGATAGGTCGTCACACCAGGGGCGGTGGTGGCGGTTCGGTCTATCCTCGCGTGTACGGGGAACCGCCGTGCCGGGCGTGACCCCGCTCGGCTAGGGGAGTGGTAGGGGCTAGGCGGGGTTGGAGCGTCGCAGCAGTTCGGCCACCATTTGGGCCTGTTGGCGCAAGGCTTCGTCCTGTTGGTCCATCTTGCGGTTGCGTTCCTCCGAGGCTTTGCCCATCTGGCGCAAGCCCCATGCGATCAGCAGCAACTGCCCGACCCCAATCCCGACCCCCGCCCACGCGGTGATGAGTTCGTGGTCCATGTCGCCATCCTATCACAAACGGTTAGGGGGGGTCTATCCCCGCGTGTACGGGGGAACCTCCTTGGGGCTCGAATACAGGTCCTTCTTTAGGGGTCTATCCCTACGTGTGCGGGGGAACTACTTCGGTTCATCCCCACCTGCGTGGGGAAGACCTGGACAGGGGCGGTCGGTTATGGCGAGTTGATGCAGGAACTTGCAACGGTGTTCCCACGAGCCCAAGCGGGCCTTCTTTCGAACATGATAGTCCCGTTTCTACTGACAGGATTCGATCTTTTATTTAGCTGCCTACCGGCAGTGAATCCGTAGATGTATCGGCATTCAACTGGTTTCAATCCTCACCGACCCGTTAAGGTCGGTGCTTTGCAGTGTCCGCGGCCTCCAAGGCTTCAAGGTCACGGCGAATGGTGCGGGGGTGGCAGGAAAAATCTTCCGGCAGGGAAGCGGCCAATTCCTGCAAGGTCGCCCCGTGGGACTGCTCCAGTTTCTGCATCAAGAACCACTGGCGGGTGACTTGGTCGTTGCGCGGCATAGGACAGGTCCTCTCTTGCTAAAAGCGCGCCGGCTGCACGTTGAAAAATTTTGGCCCGGAAAACCGGGACAGTCCGCCCTCTCACCGCCCTCTTCGGTCCTCAGGGCCTCCCCCTGGCCCCCATGCTCGGCGCTGCCACCGGCGCGGAGGACAAAATGCTCCCTCTACACGAGATTGACCCGGTTGTCCCTAGTAAATTATGAGGAAATTATGAGGGCTGACGTTCCTGCTCCACCAGCAGCGCTCCAGGCGGGCGCGGATCTCTCCTCGCACCGCAGGGGCTCGGACGGGAGGGAAGGGAGGCCGAACGCGCAGGAGAAAGCAATGCAAAGTGAGATACTACCCGGCTTGTATAACAGTTGTATTTGGTATTACGATTCTGAGCAGAGAGGTCTTTTGAGAAAGATTGATTGAGTTTTTCTCCTACAGATGAACCGGGAAGAACTATGCAACCAGACTATACGGGAATCATCACGGTCGAGCCGGGCAAGCGCGGGGGGAAGCCCTGCATTCGTGGTCTGCGCATCACGGTCTATGACGTTCTGGAGTATCTGGCGTCCGGGATGACCGAGTCTGAAATTCTGGCCGATTTTCCCGACCTGACCCGCGAGGATATCCGGGCGTGTCTCGCCTTTGCCGCTGAGCGGGAGCGGCGCCTAGTCTCCATTCCGCCAGAATGAGACTGTTGTTCGATCAGAATTTGTCCTGGCGTCTCAGAGAAGTATTGCAGGACCTATACCCTCAATCGCTCCATGTCAGGGATGTGGGCCTTGCATCTGCCGTTGATGCCACAGTCTGGGCCTATGCCAAAGAACACGAATTAGTCATTGTCTAGAAAGACGCCGATTTCCGGCATCTCGGCTTCACTTACGGGCATCCGCCCAAAATTATTTGGATTCGACGCGGGAATTGTTCAACTAGAGAGATCGAGACGCTTCTTCGCAAACATCACGCTTCTGTGCTCGCGTTTTATGAGGACGAACAGGAGGTCGTCCTCGCCCTGGTCTGACTGTTGTTGCTAGAGCAAATTGCGATTCTGTGTAGCCGCCCGTCATGCCTGCGGAAGCAGGAATCCAGCCCTAATCCCCGCCCTCTGGATGCCGGATCAAGTCCGGCATGACGAAGGTGGAGCGAGGTGACGACAACTTATCGTAAACTGCTCTAGGTGCAGCCTCCCTATACATGTTGAGTTTCTTGGCCGGCGAAACAGCGCTACGAGCACTGCTCATACCCGGCATAATCCCAGGCGGTCGTACCGGAAACGCGACTCACCTATAACGTGTGCGGCCAAGATGGCCGCGCTCCCAGGAGGAGAGGAGGACTGGGCTGGGGAGAACCCACCCCGGCCCTTCGGGCCGCCCCTCCCAAGAGGGGATCAAAAAAGCTGCCCGCTGGGGCGGGGGCACGCAGATTGTGTCGCGGGTTCTCGGCGGGGGGCTTCGGGAGTACGGGCTTCCAGCCCGCAAGCGGCCAAGATGGCCGCGCTCCCAGGCAGCGTGAGGGCGAGTGGCCCGAGGCGGGGCCGCCGGGGTGGGTTTCTTTTCGTAGCCCTCCTCATTGGGCAGACCCGCCCGGATGGTTACAGTTGGCCGACCCGAAACCTTGCAATTGGCCGACCCGAAACCTTGCAATCAGCCGTGTCTCAGGCTTACAATTGGCCGATGTCCAAAACTAAAGAGATGATCACGGTATGTCCGAAAAATCCTGAGGGTATTATCAATATCCTCAAAGATCACTGACTCCCACTGGAAAGGGCTGCCAGGTGAGGCTCAAGAAACTCGAGCATCAGGAAGACGCACATCTCCGGCTGCTCAAGTTGGAGAAAATGGGTCGTATCGGGGATGAAGTCGTAGTCGAGAATGATGAGGTCGCTCAGGTCCACACTCGGCAAAAACGAGAACGGTTGGGTGGGATCGGCGCCGATGGCCTTGGTGGGACAGGAGAGACGGTCAAGGTTTACGGCCCGTGCCCATTGATATCCCTCCTCGGATACCTGGGCTTCGTATTCGCGCGGGCAACATAATTCGTACCCCGTTCCGTCGGTGTCCCGACGGAGCGTCGTCCGCGCGATAAGATCCGCCACGCCGGGACGCAAGAGCTTGAAGGGAGGCGCGCGACGGAGACGCTCGGCGAACTCTTCCGGTG
Organism: uncultured Binatia bacterium (SeqCode); assembly: GCA_965243855.1. Classification (GTDB taxonomy): domain Bacteria; phylum Desulfobacterota; class Binatia; order Bin18; family Bin18; genus Bin18. Next base: position 4,317,172 of record CBDEWE010000003.1, read on the forward strand.
TTGCGAATCGTTCCTGACGCTGCCGGGCCGCCTTGCCGAGCTGGAGCATGGTGGCCTCCAGTTTCTTCAGGTCTTGTGGAGGCCGACCGGGCGGGCAGAGGACCGGATCGAACAGCACCAGAACCGAGAACACTGCTCGCTCCGCCGCTTGCAGGACTGCCGTCTGTGCCGACACCGAGTGGAAAATGCCAATTTTCGGTTTTGCACCGAAGTGCTGGTCGATGCCCTGTGCGATGGGTTCGGTGTCCTGTACGAAGGTGGGAATGGTATGCGCTTTTTGATCGCCGGTCGGGTTCCAGCCGTGGTTACGAAGATCGTACAGGATAACATCGAACCGGTCGATGAGCAGCGACCAGAACGGAAAGTATGCGTCCGCAGAAAATCCGTTCGCGTGGCTGAGGACGAGCCGCGGCCCTTCCGGGTTGCCGTGCCGTCTCAGGATGATAGGAGTTCCGTCGACCATGCGGACCTCGGCCACGGCCAGCGGCTCGGGAACCTTCCAGCGCCCGGAGTCCGTGGGGGAGGGTGATTGACTCACCTCGCTAACGCCTCCCTGCCGAAGCGCTCGATAGCCTCCAGAGTCTCACGCACATCGTCCCAGGTCGTGGTGTGGTTGAGTATGCACAGCCTGAGCGAAAACACTTTCCCGACGAGCGTTGATGACATGAGCGCGCGATCTTCCCAAAAGACACGGGCGAGCACATTCCGGTTGATCTCTTCCAGGACTTTCTCGTCGAGGTCGGTGTCTGTGGGGTTGATCCGGAAACATACGATTCCCAGCGACCCGGGGGCCAACATCTCCAGGGTCGGGCTCTCCCGGACGTACGCCTCGGCCCGGTCGGCCAATTCCATCCCCTTCAATACCGCCCGCCGGAACGCACCCAGCCCGAAGGTCTGGACCGACATCCAGACCTTCAAGGCTCGAAACGAGCGACTCAGTTGCTCACCGCGGTCTGCGAAATTGGGATGGTCCGCACCCCATATCGTATCCTGAAGGACATCGTGATGGAGCTCGAACGCACGCTCAAGCGTGCGACCGTCCTTCACCAGCAGACAGCCGGCCTCGTAGGGCTGAAAGAACCACTTGTGCGCGTCCAGCCCGATCGAATCGGCGCGCTCGATTCCACGCAAGAGCGTTTTCCCCCGCTCGGTCACGATCGCGAAACCACCGTACGCGGCGTCAACGTGCAGCCAGATTCCCTCCGCCTCGCAGAAGTCCGCCATGGCTTCAAGCGGATCAATAGCCCCGGTACTGGCCGCCCCGGCGTTGGCGCACACCGCGATAGGATGGAACCCTGCCGCACGGTCCTCAGTCACGGCGCGAGCGAGTGCCTGCATGTCCAGGCGGGTGCGCGGGTCGCTTGGAATCATGCGAATGCCTTCCGGGCGGACGCCGATAATCATCGCCGCACGGCTGAGCACGCTATGGCTCTGGTCGCTCATATACACGGTCGCGCGCTCGGGATGGCCGGCCGCCTCCCGGGCGGCAACGAGGGCGTCAAGGCTGGCAGCCGCACCGCCACTCGTAAAAAGCCCGTCGGCGCTCTCCGGATAGTCGAGCCAGCGCCGAAACCAGTCGATGACAGCCAACTCAAGCTGGCTCGGACCACTCGCGACCAGCCAGGTGACGGTGTTGATATTATACCCGGCGGCTATAAAGTCGGCTAACACACTCGGCCAAGTAGGCGACGACGGGATAAACGCAAAGCAACGCGGATGATCCAGGCGCGTCGCGAACGGGAGGACCTCACGCGCGACCTGTTCAAGAACCTCCGCCGCCGGTCGGCCGTCCTCGGGCGGGTCCTCCAGCAGTTGCTCCTCAAGCCCCTGCCGGAAATCCCCCTCCCAGGCATCTTCTCCGGGCAAGCGCTCAATCCGCTCGACCAGTATCTCCGCGGCCTTGCGGGCGAGGTCAAGCATCGACTCGGGCGTCATCTGGAGGGCGGTGCCCGCTCCCGACTCTTTCTCGCTCTCCGTTAGGGAAGAAGGTGTTTCTTCGCTTCTTTTTGAGTCTCCCGCCATTGATATGCCCCTCTTTCTGATCTCCCTGTCGTGAGGGAGCCTGTATGATAGGGAGGGTAGCGGTCTTGGGCAGTGTCTCAGTTTACCATTTGTTCTTTTCCGCGTTCGGTCCGCCCTTCCCTCTCGTCTCAGGGCCTGCTGGGGCCAAGCCGGAGCGGGGTCGCCCACCTCATCATTTCCTCATAAATTACTAGGTTTCTTCATGAATTTCTAGGGACAACTGGCACAGGTCCGATGGTCAAACTCTCTCACCTAGTTGTGGCTGGACCGTATCTGAAACGCGTTAGCCTTTGCCGGCCCTGGCGTTTTCCGCCCACTCCTGCATGGAGATGGTGCCGCCCGCCTTTTCCGTCCGGCCCTGATCTTTCGGCGGCAGGACGTCCTGCAGCATATCGATACGTTTCCATTCCGCGAGCGGGGTTTCACACGCAGCTCGCGGAACGTACCGGGACGGAGCCACTTTCCGGTAGCGGTGGACATAGCGGGGACAGTTGGTCCAGATTTCGGATACCTGTACCCGAACGATCAACTCGGCCTCTTTGTATTCGGCCATCAGCGCATCATCGGCCGAGACGCTTGCCCGGCCCTGCAGGCGGACCCGGTTCGGCGTCTCAAAGTCGATGAATAACAGGCCGACTTCGGCGTTGCCCGCGATATTCCCCATCGAGAAAAACATGCCGTTGCCGTCATAGCTGGGGAACACGACCGTCTGTTCGTCGATCGCTTTGATAAAGCCGGGGTCGCCGCCTTTATACGAGACCGTGGGCCGACCCTGATGGTCGATGCTTGAGAGGAAAAACATATCCCGCGACTCGATAAAGGCTTTATCGCCCTTGCCGATTGCGGTCTTGACCACCGCGTCTTCCACCCGGTCCGCCAGCTTGCGCGTTTCAAACCGGTCTTGCAGGGCACGGTGCCGCTCGCCGTACAGTCGGCTCATCGTGTTTCTCCTCTCAAGCGGGGTCACGCCGCCTCATTTATGCTGTCCCGCCTCGTCCACTTTTTCCGTCAACCACACGTTGATAAGCGTCTCTGTCGAGACCCCCTGTCGATGGGCACAGGCTGTCAGCTTCTTTGCCAATTCTGGCTCTAGCACGGTGAGGAACACTCGCCGCTGAATATCCACTTCAAAATCCGCTTCCCTGGTCAGGTCCCAATAATCGGTCAAATCATGGTCGTCCCAGAAGTCCGCGGCTTCGGCCACGCTTTGGAAGTGGCGTGGGATATCGCGCTTCTTGTTATTTTTTGGCATATCGTCTGGATAACAGCCTCTCAACGGCAGGCTGCCGGTTACAGGTTCGCCGCCGGCACCACAATCTGTTCGGCCAGCTTCTCTATATCGCTCTTGACGGCGTCCGCACTTTCGGGAAATCCCCCAACAATGATCTGGTGCACGCCCAGGTCGCGGAACTGTTTGACCTCATCCAGGGTAATCGGCATGCCAATACCCGTGGAAACGGCATAGTGAAACTGACTGTGGTCGCGTCCGGCCGCTTCGGCATAGCCCTGCATCCGCTCGATATGCTCTTTGGCTGCTTCGGGCGTAACGTTCACTCCAAACCAGCCATCGCCGACCTCTCCGACGCGCCGCAGAGCGGGTTTGCTCTCGCCTCCGAAAATAATTGGCGGATGCGGGGTCTGGACGGGCTTGGGATAGGAGCGGACTTTGGGGAAGCTGCAAAACTCGCCGCTGAACTCCGACTCTTCTTCGGTCCACAGCATTTTCATAACCTTGAGATACTCACGCGTACGTTGCGCCCGGCGTTCCCAGGGGACGCCCACCGCGGTGAACTCTTCCGCCAGCCAGCCCACACCCACACCGAAATCAAACCGTCCGCCCGACAGCTTATCCAAGCTGGCGACTTCTTTTGCGGTGACGACCGGATTGCGCTCGGGCACCAGGCAAATGCCGGTTCCCAGGCGGATCGTTTTCGTTTGTGCCGCGGCATAGGTCAACGCGGCAAATGGATCGAGAATATCGATCTGCGTGGTTGGCATGGGCAGTCGACCGTCGGCTGAATACGGGTATTTCGAGGTGTACTGGTCGAGTAAAACCACATGTTCGGGTGCCCAGAGGGAATGAAAGCCTGCTTGCTCAGCGGTCCGCGCCGTCACGCCGACCACCTCCGGGTCTGCACCCAGCCCAATGCCAATCGCGAAATATCCAACTTGCATATCTGCTGTCCTCCTTTGTGAGATTCGAGCGCATGCTATACTAGGCCGCTGATTAGGCGCAAGGCGCGCGACAGTTGGGTAGTGTCGCACTTTGGAATTTTTTCTCCTCGCCCTCCGTCGCATTGTTCCTCCCGGTGCGCCGGACGCATTTTTTCGGTACCCACGGCATTTTTTTGGTGACTGCTACCCATTTTGGTAGCGACAGAAGCGGCCGAATCGTTTATGAGAGCCTCTATTTCGGCGGAACCAAGAGCGGAGTCCCAGCTCCTCATACAAGAGCGAAAGCCACAGGATTCAAACTGAGACACTACCGACAGTTGGTCTCATCAGATGAGTGTGGAAAGAAACGTTTCCTTCCGAATGAGCCTCACTTCAGCGTGCTTCGGCCTGCGTCTGATCTCGCTCGGTGTCTTCCTGCTGCTGGGAGCTGCCACGCTGCCGGCGCCAACACATGCTCAGGATTTCGGCAAACCTGACCCGGAGAGCGGAGTCACCCGACTAAAAGACATCCTTGTGACCGCTCAAAAGCGGGAGCAACTGATCCAGGACGTACCGCTGTCGATTACCGCTTTCGACGCTGACCAGCTTGACACTCTCAAGGTGCGCGACCTGGGTGACCTGACGGTCGGCATCCCCAATGTAGGGCTCGATGAAATCGGTACGTCGCGTGGAACGGCGAATTTTTCGATCCGCGGCTTGGGTATCAACAGTTCGATCCCGACGATTGACCCGGCAGTCGGCGTGTTCGTTGACGGCGTATATATGGGGACCAACGCCATGGTCCTGTATGACGCATTCGACCTTGAAGGTATAGAGGTATTACGTGGCCCACAGGGTGTGCTGTTTGGCCGTAACGTGGTAGGCGGGGCGGTTCTGCTGAACACCAAGGCTCCGACCGACCAGTATGAAGCGCGGGTACGCAGTGCCGTGGAAGGCGGCGGGAAGGCCCCCAATATGTATGTGTCGGGCACGCTCAACGCCCCGCTGACCGACACCCTGCGCGCCCGCTTCACGATATATTCCAATCAAGACCAGGGCTGGTTCGAGAACGAGTACGACGGCCGGGCGTTCGGCGCGCAGGACACCCTCATGCTGCGCCCGGTCATCTCCTGGCAACCTCTGGACACGCTGAATCTGACGCTCCGCTACGAGTATCAAGACCGCGACGGCGATGGCGCTGCGGTCCAGAACACCGTCCGCTTTGATCGTCGGAGTCACGACTTCTCGGTCAATAACGATGGCTTCCTGGACACTCAGATTCACGTTATGAGTACGAGACTGGATTGGGACGTACCGTTGAGTAACGGGACCGTGACCAATATCTTCGGCTGGCGGGACGCACAGGCCGATGCCCTGAGTTCCCTGGATGAGTTGGCTTCTACGACTGCCATACGCAACTTGGAGACCCTGCTCCGTGCGGAACAGTTCAGCAACGAACTGCGATACACAGGGGTATTTTTTGATCGCCTGCAACTGGTCACCGGATTATACTATTTTACCAATACGAGCGATTACCATGAACGGCGTCAATTAACGGACGATCCCCCGGGCAGAGCCAGAGTGCAGAATGGTGGTGGCCTATACGATGTGGACACGCTGGGAGTATTCATGGCCGGGGATTACGACCTGACCAACTGTCTGACACTGAACGCCGGGCTGCGCTACTCTCGTGAAGAAAAGGAAGCCGACGTCACCACCATTGTTGTGGGCCTCATGCCGTGCAATATCGTGCATGGTCCGGCCTGCCCGAGCGATTTCCGGGACACGGAAACCTGGACCAATCTATCGCCCAAGGTCGGGTTGAGCTATCGATACGGTGATGACACCTTGCTCTACGCTCACTGGACGCGCGGTTTTCGTTCCGGCGGCTATAATCTACGCAACACCCATCCCGATATCGGTCCCGGCCCCTTTGACGAAGAGCAGATTGACAATTACGAACTGGGTTTCAAAAGCACCATCAACGGACGTATCCGTCTCAGCAGCACTATTTTCTTCAGTCAGATCGAGGACATGCAACGCGAGGTTGCATTCGGCCTGCCCGACGGCGGCTACGCACAGGTGATTCGGAACACTGCGAATACCGACATTTTCGGCCTCGAATTCGAAGGCTCTTTGGTGCTGACCCAAGACCTCATGCTGCGAGCTGCGATGGGCTATATCGACACGGAATATGCCGAGGTGAAATTCGACCTGAACCGCGATGGTGTGGTGGACCGGAAAGACAAGGCCCTGAAACCGCCGCGCGCGCCGACCTGGACGTATAGCCTGGGTCTGCTTCATACTCTGCGCATCGGTAGCCGCTACCGGTTGGTCTCTCGGGTCAATTACGCCTACCGGGACAAGGAATACAACACCGACAGCAATCTTGGTTTCAACCGACAGTTGAAAATGCTGAAGGCCGGCGTGGACCTGCATGTCAACGACGGCCAGTGGGTGGTCAGCCTGTACGGGAAGAACCTACTGGATCAAGTCAGACACGGCTTCAATGGGCTCGGGGGCGCTTTCTCACCGTTGTCAAAAGGCCAGGTATATGGCCTGGAACTGACCTACTACTTTACAACAGGCGTCTAATAGCGGTGGGGCGGTAGATAGTAGGTCAGTTTGCATTTCTTTTTTCGTCGAGTTCGTCCCGTCCCGCTCAGAGGCTCCAGTTCCCGGTGAGCCCCGCCCCCGCCTGGCGAGACGCGGCGGAGAGCACGGCCGCAGCGGAGCCCTTTCCTATAATTTTACTAGGGACAACCGGCCGGGGAGGGGGTATAGAGAGGCCCTATTGACGGTAGGGAACATTGACAAGCAAGCTGCGCTTGGCTAGGCACTTTCGGATGCAAACAGCATGCATTACAGGAATAGTACGGAGAGGCTGTTGTTTGTCCTGGTCAGCATTTTTCAAACTGAGATACCGTAGACCTTTCGGATAGTTCTCTTCATATGTGTATGCAAACAGAGGAAATGATGTGCCCTATCGATGCAACGGCTGCACATCATTCAATGCCTGTCGGTCTGTATGCGGCCGTGCTCACTGTTATCCTGCTGCTGGGGGCCGCCACGCTGCCGGTGGCGGTACATGCTCAGGATTCCGCAGAATCCGCAGACGACACCTCCGAAAGTGCTCTGCTGCTCGATGATGTCGTCGTCACCGCCCAGAAACGCGAGCAGTCAATCCAGGACGTACCGGTGGCGATTACCGCTTTCGACGCCGAGCAACTCGAAACTGCAAAGGTGCGCGACCTGCGTGATCTGACCATCGGCATCCCCAACGTGGGCTTTGATGAGATCGGTACCTCACGCGGAACCGCAAACTTTTCGATACGCGGTATGGGTGTCAACGGTTCCGTGCCGTCCATTGACCCGACCGTCGGTGTGATTGTCGATGGTATCTATATGGGCACGAATTCGGTCATGCTGTACGACGCCTTCGACCTGGAGAGCATTGAGGTCTTGCGCGGGCCGCAGGGCGTGCTGTTTGGGCGCAACGTGGTCGGCGGGGCGGTGCTGATTAACACCAAAGCTCCCACCGATCAGTTTGAAGCCACGATCCGCAACACGGTCGAGGGTGGCGGCAAAGCCCCGAATTTTTTCACATCGGCCACCCTCAACGCCCCGCTGACCGACACGCTGGCCACGCGCTTCACGGTGTACTCCAACCAGGACCAGGGCTGGTTCAAGAACAAGCGTGACGGCAAGGCGTTCGGCGCCCAGGATACGCTCATGCTGCGGCCGGTCGTGCGCTGGCGACCCACCGACACGCTGGACCTGACGCTTCGCTATGAATACCAGAGTCTGGACGCCGACGGAGCAGCGGCCCAGAATACGGCCGTCTATGACCGACGCGACCATGACTTCTTTGTCGATGAGGACGGCTACCTCGATGCCGAGGTGCATTTCTTCAACGCCCGGTTGGACTGGGACGTGGCGTTCGGCAACGGCACGCTGACCGATATTTTCGGCTGGCGCGCCACGCAGAGCGACGCCCTCAGCGACCTTGACGGCCTGCCCACGAACCGCCAAGCTGATTTCGCGCTGTCCAAATTCAACCTGGGTACCCAGCAGGAGTCGGAGCAATTCAGCAACGAGTTGCGCTACACCGGGCGGTTTTTCAACCGGCTGCACCTGACCACCGGCGTCTACTATTTCACCAACGATCTCGACTATCACGAATGGCGCGAATTTGAGGGAAGTGTCCCAGGCGCGACGCGGAACGAGTTTGGCGGCGGCTATTATGATGTGGACACGCTGGGTCTGTTCCTGAACATGGACTACGATCTGACCGACTGGCTGACCGTGGCCGGCGGACTGCGCTATACCGATGAGGAAAAGGAGGTCGACGTCTCCTATATGCAGCGTAACCGTCAAACAGATTTAACTGCCTCGGGCTGCAATATAGTGCGCGGCCCGACCTGCCCCAGCCATTTCAAGGACGACAAGAGTTGGGACAGTTTATCGCCCAAGATCGGCCTGACCCTCCGTCCCACAGACGACATACTGGTGTATTGGCACTGGACGCGGGGCTTTCGGTCCGGCAACTATAATGTCCGCATTACCAAGGAGGGTACCGACCCGGGCCCGACCGACCAGGAGCAGGCCGACAATTTTGAACTCGGCTTCAAGAGTACGCTCGGCACGCGCGCGCGTCTCAACGGCGCGGTGTTTCTCAATATGATCCAGGACCTGCAACGTATCGTGCTGACAGGCGGAGCCGAAGGTGTGGTACAGGATTTTCTGAACACTGCGGATGTCGACATCTACGGCGTTGAACTGGACGGCTCTTTCGCGCTGCTGGACAACTTGGTGCTTTACGGGTCAATAGGCTATCTCGACTCGAACCTGACCGAAGTCCGCTATGACCTCAACGGCGACGGGGCGGTGGACGGACAGGATGAAGAGCTCGATCTCATCCGTGCGCCCACCTGGACGTATAGCTTGGGCTTGCGCCATACCCTGCCCATCGGCACCCGTCACCGCCTCGACGCGCGTATCAATTATGCCTACCGGGACAAAGAATATCACCAGGACGACAACAGCGGATTCCACCGGCAACTCAAGAAGCTGGAAGCCGGTATTGATATGCATGTGAATAACGGTCAGTGGGTGGTGGGCCTGTACGGCAAGAACCTGCTGCACGCGGTCTCCCACGGCATCCATTTCGTCAACCCCGGTTTCGGGAGTTTTTCGCCGCTGATGAAAGGCCGGACATATGGCCTGGAACTGACCTATAACTATACAGGCGTCTGACATCGGCGTTTGCGACCGGAAATCGGCACAGTAGAAGGGCTGATTTCCGTATGAGATCGGAGGATTTATGAGTCTTACCAAAACATCCGTATTACAACCGGCAAGCCTGTTCATCACCTTTCTACTGAGCGTCGGTTCTTTCCCGTTCCCGGCCACGGCCCAGGAGGCCGAGCCGGAAGAAGAGGCTGCCGCCAGCCCCATGCTTTTGGACGATATTGTTGTGACCGCTCAAAAGCGGGAACAGCTGCTCCAGGATGTGCCGGTAGCAGTCACTGCCTTTGACGCCGAGCAGCTTGACGCCCTCAAGGTGCGTGACCTGACCAGTCTGTCAATCCGCATGCCGAACGTGTCCCTGGACGATGTCGGCACGGCACGTGGGATTGCGAACTTCTCCATTCGTGGTCTGGGCATCAACAGTTCGATTCCGGGGATCGACCCGACGGTCGGCGTATTCATCGACGGTGTGTATATGGGCTCGAACGCGACGATGCTGTACGACACCTTCGACCTGGAGGCCGTCGAGGTGCTGCGCGGGCCGCAGGGCGTGCTGTTCGGCCGCAACGTCGTTGGTGGCGCGGTGCTGCTCAACACCAGAACGCCGACGGACCGCTACGAGGCTACGGTGCGCAGCGCAGTGGAAGGCGGGGGCAAGGCGCCCAACGTCTACGTCGCGGGTACGCTGAACGCTCCGCTGACCGAGACCTTGAAAGCACGCTTCACCGTGTATTCCAATCAGGATCAGGGCTGGTTCGAAAATGAACATACCGGGAAGGCGTTTGGCGTACAGGACACGTTGATGCTGCGACCGGTTATCTCCTGGGAGCCCACGGATACCCTGCGTCTGACGCTCCGCTATGAATATCAGGACCTTGACGGCGACGGGCCCGCGGCCCAGAACCATACCGACGGTTCCGGTCGGGCCAATCCCTTTGCCAACTACGACCGCGAAAGTCACGACTTCGCCATTGACGAAGAAGGCTTTCTCACATCGGAAATTCACTTTTTCAACACCCGCTTGGACTGGGATGTGCCGCTGGGTAACGGGACGGTCACCAATATCTTCGGCTGGCGGGATGCGGGGGGGACCGCGCTCAGTGATATCGACGCGACACCCCTGCCGCTGTTTGCCGGAGGAGCCTTGCAACAGTCGGAACAGTTCAGCAACGAGGTCCGGTATAGCGGCTTGTTTTTTAACCGGCTGTTCCTGACGACCGGCTTCTATTACTTCGATAATGACATCGGCTATCACGAGTCTCGTTCCCTCGCCTTCGGACAAGTCCGGCAAGGCGGCGGCGGCAACCTGGATGTCGAAACCTTCGGGCTGTTCATGAATGGGGACTACGACCTGACCGACTGGCTGACGCTGACCCTGGGGCTGCGCTATACCCACGAGGAAAAGGAAGCCGACATCACCAATCTGACCCGGAACGGCGCAACGCCGTGCAACATCATTACCGGCCCGAACTGCCCCAGCCATTTCCGGGACAAAGAAACCTGGACTAATCTGTCGCCCAAGGTCGGGCTGAGCTATCGGCACGATGACGACACCCTGCTCTATGCCCACTGGACGCGCGGCTTTCGCTCTGGCGGCTATAATCTGCGGGACACGTTTTTCGGCCTGCCGGGCGACCCGCGTGACCTCGGCCCCGGTCCCTTTGACGAAGAGCAGATCGACAACTTCGAGATCGGCTTCAAGAAAACCTTCGGGACCCGTGCCCGTATCAACGCTGCGTTTTTCTATAATCTTATCGACGACCTGCAACGCGAACTGGTTTTTCCCGAAGAGCTGCCGGTACTCAATCCGGCGACCGGGGAACCGGTCATCGGCCCCGACGGAAGACCCGTGACGCAGGGCAACGTCGTACAGGTGATCCGCAATACGGCCGACGCGGACCTGTACGGCTTTGAGGTGGAGGGCAATCTGGTCCTCGCCCCCGGCCTGAGCCTGTTCGGTTCGGCCGGTTTTGTGGAGTCGGACTACACCACGGTCAAGTTTGATCTCAATAACGACGGTAGAGTGGACGGTAAGGATGAGGACCTGGACCCCCCCCGGGCCGCAAAGTGGACCTATAGCCTGGGCCTGCTGAACGACCTGCAACTCAGTCCCCGCATCCGGCTGGCCTCGCGGATCATTTATGCCTACCGGGACAAATCATACTCAAGCGATGACAACCTCGGTTTCAACCGGCAACAGAAAAGGTTGCAGGCCGGGGTGGACATTCACTTCAACGACAGTCAGTGGGTGGTCGGCCTGTACGGCAAGAACCTGCTGGGCTATAGCCTGTTCGGCGGTGATACGCAGTTACCGACGGCACTCGGCGGCGGCACCTTTTCTCCTTTGGCAAAAGGTCGTATCTTTGGCCTGGAGTTGACGTATCATTTTACAGGCGTTTGAGAAGCGTGGCAGCATTCGGGACGAACCGCTCCGAACGTGGAACGGCCTGTCCGAGAGTCGCGACGCTTTACAATCAGTAAGAAATCCTCTCCGATAAGGATTATGATGCCTGAGGTCGGAGGGCGCATGCGCTTTATCAATCAAACTCCCAGGTTCTGGACGGCAAACTGGTCTGCTGTCCGGAACCTGACGTTTGTTACGGTACTGAGTGCCGTCTTCCTCACCCTCCCGGCAGTGGCCCAGGATGCGCAGCCGGACGCCGGCAAGACCGCCCCACAAGCATCTGCCCCAGCGGCAGAGGTTACGCCTCTGGAAGGGATAGTAGTCACCGCCCTCAAGCGGGAGGCGATGATCCAGGACGTGCCGGTGTCAATGACGGCCTTCGACTCCGAACAGATTGACACTCTCAAGCTCCACGACCTGGGCGATCTGACGATTACCATGCCCAATGTGGCCTTCGATGATATCGGCCTGGCACGCGGTTTCGCGAACTTCTCCATTCGCGGCCTGGGTATCAACAGCTCGATTCCGTCCATCGATCCGACGGTCGGCGTCTTCGTTGACGGCATCTACCTGGGAACGAACGCGGGGGTGCTGTACGATGCCTTCGATCTGGACAGCATCGAGGTCCTCCGCGGGCCGCAAGGGGTTCTGTTCGGGCGCAACGTGGTGGGCGGCGCCGTCTTGGTCAACACCAAAACTCCCACCGACCGCTATGAAGCTAAGGTCCGCAGTGCGGTTGAAGGCGGCGGCAAAGCCCCGAATATGTACGTCTCGGCTACGCTCAACGCCCCGCTGACCGACACCCTGCGCGCTCGCTTCACGATCTATTCCAATCAGGATCAGGGCTGGTTTGAGAACAAGTACAACGGCAAGGCCTTCGGCGCGCGAGATACGCTGATGGTGCGGCCGGTCGTCACCTGGCAGCCCTGGGACACACTGCGCTTCACGCTCCGTTATGAATATCAGGACCTCGACGAAGACGGGCCGGCGGCTCAGACGCACACCAACGGTGCCGGCCTGTCCCATCCCCAGTTCAATTTCAAGCGAGACAGCCATGACTTCGCCGTCAACGAAGAGGGCTTTCTGAAGACGTATATCAACTTCTTTAATGCCCGAGCGGATTGGGACATCCCATTCGGGAACGGGACTATTACCAATATCTTCGGCTGGCGCGAGGGGATGGGAGATGGTCTGAGCGATACCGACGCGACGCCGCTGACCTTTTTCCATGGGGGCGGCGCCCAAGCCGCGGAGCAGTTCAGCAACGAGCTGCGCTACAGCGGGGTGTTCTTCGGCCGACTCTTCCTGACGACCGGCTTCTACTATTTTCAGAACGATCTCTACTACCACGAACAGCGGCTGTTCGGTGACCCTAGTGGCGATATCTTAGAATTCAACGGCGGCGGTATCTACAATGTAGAGACGTTCGGGTTGTTCGCAGCCGGGGACTACGACCTGACCGACAGGCTGATGCTGACCCTGGGGCTGCGCTACACTCATGAAGAGAAAGCGGCACAGATCACAAATATCCTCCGAACGAGGGATATCCAGTGTCACACGGTGGATGGCCCCGACTGTCCGATCCATTTCAAAGACCAGGCAAGCTGGAACAGTCTGTCGCCCAAGATCGGGCTGACCTATCGGCTCGACGCCGAGACGCTGATCTACGCCCACTGGACACGCGGCTTCCGGTCCGGCGGCTATAATCTGCGCGACTCGTTTTTCGATCTGACCCAGGGCCTGTCGGACGTGGAGATTGCCGGGCTGGAGGCGCTCGGCCTGGAGATCGCTCGCGATCTTGGGACCGAGGGGTTTGGCGAAGAGCAGATCGACAATTTCGAGATCGGCATCAAGAAGACCTTTGGCGACCGTGTCCGCCTGAACGCGTCGTTTTTCTACAACTTCGTCGCGGACCTGCAACGTGAGCTGGCTTTCGGCGAGGACCTCCCCGCCCCGGACCCGATCACGGGCCGCCCCGTCATCATCTTTGTGGATAGGAGGCCGACCATACAGACGGTGCAGAACATCGTGCAGGTGATTCGGAATACGGCCGACGCCGAATTCTGGGGCCTGGAAATGGAGGGGATGGTGGTCCTCTCCCCCGGCTTGGTCTTTTTCGGCTCGCTCGGCTACGTCGAGCCGGACTACACCAAGGTCAAGTTCGACCTCAACCGAGACGGCAGGCTGGACGATAAGGACGAAGACCTCGAACCGCCACGAGCCGCGCACTGGACCTATAGCCTGGGCCTGCTCCACAATCTCCACGTCGGTACCCGCGTCCGTCTCACCTCGCGTGTCACCTACGCCTACCGCGACAAAGAGTACATCAACGACGACAACACCGGCTTCAACCGGCAGCAGAAGATGTTACAGGCCGGAGTGGATGTCCATATCGACAACAGCCAGTGGGTGGTCGGCCTGTACGGCAAGAACCTGCTGGACTACACAAGGTTCGGGACGGACATTCAGCTGCCCACCGGCACCCTCTCGCCGTTAATGAGAGGTCGGGTGTTCGGCCTGGAATTGACCTATCACTTCACCGATAGCTGAGTGCCGCGGCCCGGCCGTTTGCGGCTAGGATTTGTCTGCCAATTCTCGGCCCTTGCCCGGCGTCGGGTCTTTGACGAGGCCGTAGATTTGACGGCCCTCGTGGTCTTCGGGCAGGTGCTCGGTAATCGGCGTACCCTCGGGTGTCACGAACAGCAGGCAGTGGCAGTATTTCCATTTCTTCATTTCGTCACAGGCACAGACCCACTCGCGACTGCGTTCGACCTCGGCTTTTTTGTCGGGATAAAAATTACACGGGCAGAGCGGCCGACCGACCTCATCGATATTATTGGCCAGACCCAGAATTACCGATTCGGTCACCTCGGACTCCGGATGACCTGAGGTCCCGGTTTTCTGCATATATTTCTCAACGTAGATGCGCATGCGCTTAATGCTTTTCTCAGAGGGCTGGTCCATTGCTTGACTCCTCAACTCTTTATTCATGACGAATCGGCGCTTCACCCTTAGTCTAGTATTTCAAGCGAGCCTATGCCACCCTGTGTGCTTCCGCTAGACGAGAGCATATCCATGGCTCAGGACCCACCAAAAATTTATGTCACTCGCCAGCTTCCCGAAGCAGCGCTGGCTCCCTTGCGAACCTGCGGTGCCCTGTCTGTCTGGGCGTCAGATCAGGCCGTTTCGCGTGAGACCTTGCTGTACGAGCTGCGCGATACCGTTGCCCTGCTGAGCATGGTTACGGAACGTATCGATGACGACCTGCTCGACCGCGCGCCACAGCTCAGGATCGTCGCCAATATGGCCGTTGGGTATGACAATGTGGATGTCCCGGCGCTGACCCGCCGCAACATCATCCTGACCAACACGCCGGGTGTTCTGACCGAAACCACGGCCGACCTCACCTTCGCGCTCATGCTGGGTGTCGCCCGCCGTATCGGTGAAGGCGAACGCCGCGTGCGCGCCGGCCAGTGGCCGGTGTGGAGTCCGTTTGTCTTTCTCGGGACGGACATTCATCAGGCCACGCTGGGCATTATCGGTCTGGGACGTATTGGAGCCGCAGTCGCCCGGCGGGCGCAAGGTTTTGAGATGCGGGTGATCTACCATAATCGCGGTCCGAACAAAGAGGCCGAGGAACAACTCGGGTGCACCTGGGTCGATATGAACACCCTGCTGAACGAGTCGGACTTTGTGGTCGTATTGGTTCCGCTCGGTCCGGAAACGCGTCAGCTCATCTCGACGCCTCAGCTCAAAAAGATGAAGCCGACCGCTTTTTTGGTGAACGCCGCGCGCGGGCCGATTGTTGACGCGCAGGCCCTGTATGCAGCTCTACGAGACAAGGTCATTGCCGGGGCCGCGCTTGATGTAACCGACCCGGAGCCGCTGCCCGCGGACGACCCGTTGCTGACGCTCGACAACTGCCTGGTTGTCCCCCACGTCGGCAGTGCCAGTATTGCCACCCGGACGCGCATGGCCACGCTGGCGGCAGAGAACATTGCCGCTTTTCTCAGCGGCCAGCGTCCGCCCACGCCGGTGAATCCGGAGGTCATATAAAAAGGCCGGCGTTAAACGAGATTCACAAGATCAACGTCCGTGGAGCAGAAGCATGTACGTCCGGTATCAGGGGACCTACAACAGCAGGAGGACGGGCAAGCCTTGCGGCATTTTTGCTGTTGTCTCACATATGAAAGAAAAAGGGCTCATCAGTCCGCAGGAAAGGGAAGAAATCCAACACATTGTCAATTGGTTTGAAGAACATCTCCCCAATCCGCCCTTCTACAAAGAAGACCCCCTGCCGGAAGCGATCACCTGGTTTAAACAAGAACCAAGCGCAGAGATGCTTGTGAAAATCGAGCGGATAAAGGCAATCGTCGAGACCTATGGCTGGCAGATAGACATTGCCTGTCACCACGAGGTGCCCGGCCAAGTCATTTACGAGGACGACTATCAGATTGCGACGTTATGACCGGAAATACGGGACCACGTATTTCCCAAACAAGCGGATCGAATCCATAATGTTCTGGTGCGGAATACCGCCGAACTGCATAAAGCACAGCACCTGATCAATCCCGGCTGCCTCGTATTTCTTGAGCGTCCGAATGCAGGTATCCGGATCGCCCATGCAGAACATCCCGCCTTCAATCAGCTCGTCCAACGACTTGCCCGAGCGCTCCCCGCGGACTGACTCCACTGCAAACTTGTACGAATCGGGCACTTTCGTCCCCTGTTCCTGCCAGGGCCGGTAGAGTTGGAGGGTTTTATTGAGGAACCATTCGCCGGCCGGGCCTCCCACCTCTCGGGCCTGTTTGTCGCTCTCGGCACAGTGGACAATGCCGAGGGCGGCAACTTGGTCATTCACAAAGGCGCCAACGGGCTCGGCCTGCTCTATGCCTTCCCGGTAGAGTTGCACCCGGCGGGCGAGTTCCTCCGGTTGGCCGATATGAAAGCACAGCGCACCAATCCCTTTCTGACCGGCCGCGGTAAAACTGGCGGGCTGGGCGCAGGCCACCCACAGGGGAGGGTGAGGTTTCTGGACTGGCTTGGGAATGACCGAGCGGGGCGGAATCTTGAAGTACTGCCCTTCGTGCGAAAAAGGATCTTCGAGCCACATTCGTGGGATAATCGAGACGGCTTCTTCCCACATGGGCTTGGTCTCTTCCGGATCAATGCCGAAACCTTCCATCTCGATCAACGTGGTCGAGCGGCCCGTGCCGAGTTCGACCCGGCCGTCGCTCAACAGGTCGAGGACCGCCGCACGTTCCGCCACACGGATCGGATGATTGTACTGGGGCGGCAACAGCGCGACGGCATGACCGATCCGGATGGTCTTGGTCCGCTGCGAGATCGCACCGTACAAGACCTCCGGCGCGGGACAGTAGGAAAACTCGGTGAGAAAATGATGCTCGACCGTCCAGAAATACTCAAATCCCATCTCCTCGGCCAGCATGACCTGAGCGATGACTTGTTTATAGGTGTCTTGCACAATATTGGGGGTGTGGGGCTCAGGGATCTGGATCTCATACATCATGCCGAACTTCATATGGTCGCTCCCTTTTTCTGTGTAAAAGCAGGACGCTTAGTGCTTCTGGAAAATGGCATAGTGCGGAAAAGTCTGCAACCTGGCACACTATGCGCAACGCATTCCCTTGACAAAGAGACTATACATGACCCTGGTAAGACCATGAAAAAGGTAATGGTGTCGGAGCTGAAGGCGAAGTTGAGTGTTTACCTGTCAGAGGTTCGCAAGGGAGAGACGGTGGTTGTTTATGATCGGAAAACGCCTGTTGCTCGGCTGATTCCTGATGCGCAAAGTACTGATGAACTCGGGATTGAAGAGCCTGTGATAACGGATCGCGAGCGCGCATGGCCGAAACCCGTCCGGCTCCGTAAAAAGGTCGATGTGGTGAGGCTGCTCAGAGAGAGCCGGGACCAGCGTTGATTGTCTATCTGGATACCGGCGCGGTGCTCCGAGTCCTCTTCGGACAATCGGCGCTATCCGGCCGACATTGCCCGCCATCATGATATCATTGGCACCAAACCTAAATGGAACTGTAAGAGAGAGAGGTAGCGCACCATATCCGGCGCAAACACTCTCTATTTTTTCGGACGAGGTGGCGGGGGCGGGGGCGGAGTTTTTGGCGGAGACTGAGGTTGTGCTGGTTCAAAACTCTCACGATATTTACGTGGTGAAGAAGAACCTTGAGCAGGTCTACTTGGGGTTGGTCTGACAGGCTGATTCGATTTACTCATGACACTTCTCCTTGTTGAACGAAAAGAGGTTTTCCTGGAAGAACTCTCCTTTCGGTGTCGAGGTCTGGGTCGTATACAACCGCTATTGAATAGATTGATGAGGCCGTAATAAACAAGTCTTGGTAAGCGAGAGACACGTAGTTGCCGGTATCCTCATCATAAATAGCCGGCTCACCCAGGATCATATCTCTCTTGTTAGATGGCGCGGCAGTATCTGCTAGCCTTACTATCCCCGCATATGCTTCGCCGCTGCGAAGTGTAACGATAACCCAGTGGTTAGGAATATGCCTCCTTAGGAACGTATCCCATGCAAAGGGATGTGGAGAATTCCCGGACCACTCCGCTAGGTATCCGAGACAGGACGGAATAATGAGACCAATAATTGTGGCTCCTATGAGATGTCCTAAAAACGGGAGAAAAAGGACAGAATCAACGGTGGATGGATCAACCTTCTTGAGCAATTCCGGGAAAATATATGTGGGCTGTGGTAAGCACAGCGGCGTTGCAATTAGCCAATATAAAACAAGGCCTCCGACACTAAAGCTTATGATACGGAGGACGCTTCTCCATTCTTTCTCTGTCGGATCAACACCGATCCTGAGATGAAATATGTAGTCAGCGACAATACCAGGTACTAAAGCGAAGATAATGACGAATATGCTATTGAGAGTTGGCATTGCACACCCTTCTGAGCAATCTCATGGGTAAAATTCACAGTACCCAACAGCCCCCCTACTGTCTATGGAACAAGAGAACTACAGACTATCTTCCAGATGACAAGAATATCTTAAATGATCTGGTTGATATTCTCCTCACAGAACCGCTGACTACTCAACAAGGCGGGCGAGTTCCCCTTCCACGTCAGCCGCATCAAGCACACGCTGGCTCACGAGCGCAGCATCGACCTGTCCGAGCAGTGCCGCGGCTTCCTCCGGTGTGCTCAGTTCATCCAGCGAGATGATGGTCTTCTGCCGCGGGACGTGAGCGGCTAACGCCGAGACGTGGGTGGTATCGAGTTTTCCGTTTGGAGAGACCAAGCCGATGATGAAACTCCCGGTCGCCAGCGCCTGGCGAAGTTCGTCGAGTGTCCGGGCCATGACAACGGGGGCCACGTGGATGGAACGGGCGGTGGTCATCAGACGCGCCAAGGTCGACGCGTCGACTGCGCCGGCCCACAGCAAAACCGCATCCGCCCCGCACAGCCGAGCGTGATGAATCTGGCTGTCGTGCAGGACGAGATCGAGGGCCAACAGCGGGGTGGTGACTCGATCCGAAATCGCGCGCATATCGTCACTCGACGTGCCGAATAGGCTCGGTTCGGTATACACGCCGATGGCACCGACTTCCGTATCGTCGCACGCTTGGGCGAGCGCTACGAGGTCCAACTCGGGCCAGGCTTGGCCCGTATCCGGGTCCACCCGTTTGAGCGCCGGGATAAGACCGAGCTCCTGTTTCTGTGTGGTCACAAACTGAGAAAAATCACGAATACTCGGGGTGACCTCGCTCAGCAGCGCGGCGGCACCTTGCTGACCGTCCGCTTCTTTTACCGCCCTCAGGGCTGCCCAGTCCACACGCGCTCCCGACTAGCTCTCTCGGATGCTCAGCATATTCGGCAGTCCGGTATGTGAAGTCACGCCACCGTCCACGGCGAGCGCCTGACCGGTGATGAACGAGGCTTCATCAGACGCCAGAAACAGCACCGTATTGGCAATTTCTTCCGGCTCTCCCATGCGACCGAGGGGATGCGCCTCGCCTTGGAGACGGCGGAATTCGTCGGCCCGGTCGCCTCCCAGGAGTTGCGCCGCCCGCGTGTTAATCGCTCCGGGGCAGACACAGTTCACCCGGATATTATATTTGGCGTTCTCAATCGCCGCCGAGCGGCTGAGGTTGATGACGCCGGCCTTGGCCGCGTTATACGCCGACATGCCGTAGTCGCCGCCTATGCCGGACACGGACGCCGTGTTGACGATAGCGCCCCTGGCCCGCTGCCGCATAATGGGCAGGCAGTACTTCATGCCCAGAAAGGTCCCGGTCAGCGTGACGGCAATCGTCCGATTCCAGCTTTCCAGGGATGTATCCTCAAGCCGGGCCAACTCTCCGAGTCCGGCGTTGTTGAACATGACATCGAGACGGCCATAGGTATCAAGCGCGAGCTGAATCGTGGCCTGGATGCCGTCCGGGTCAGCCACATCCATTTTGATCATGGCCGCCTTTCCACCTGCGTCATTGATCTGCGCAGTGACCGCCTCCGCCCGTTTTCCGCTCAAATCCGCGACAATAACCGCTGCCCCTTCCTGGGCAAAGCGGACTGCTGACGCCGCGCCGATCCCGGAGCCACCAGCAGTGACAATCGCCACCTGTCCGTCGAGTTTCCCTGCCATGGCCATTCTCCTCTCGTCTTTTTCTTTTGGATAGCACAGTGCGAAAATGAGTAAATGTGTCCTCCAACAGAGTAGGGGTTGACTCGTTTCCTCATCCTGGGCGAGGCGCCTCGTCCTCTCAGCGCGAGGGGCCTTGGGTCACAATGGGGTCGAACGGCAGCTTCTCTTTGATTTGGCCACTGGTCTCGTAGGCGCTTCGGGCTGAAGAGAAGGGACCAATAATAACCCGATGCCACTCTTGCTTCATTCTTGCGACCTCGGCAATGGCGGGCGTATAGCCTTCCTTGTGCAAGAGCCGGGCCGCCCGTTGCGCCTCGTCGTGCGAGCGAAAGGACGCCACTTGAACCTGATAGATTTGGGGGTGTCTTACAGGCCGAGCCGGTCGGGTCACGGCGGAGTCCTGTTTTTGAGAAACCGTACTCGTGCTTGCACCGGTTTCGGGCAGGTCGGGCACGAGCGCGGCCAGATTGCGACTCAGGTCGTCGATGGCGCGTACAAACCGCGTGTCGGTAAAGGTCCATAAATTCCGAACCATGCTGGTCGCCAGACCCACCGGGGAAAGCGGCAGCCCCAGACCGTGTAGCCGTGTGGCATAGGTCTCGTGGAGCAGCACGTCGCCGCTAGCCACTCCGACGACACGGAGGGTTCCGATAAGCGCCAGTTGGGAATAGACGCCGGCATAGATCGTGTCCGGCTTTGAGACAAGACCGTAGACGAGCACGTCGCAGTTGAGTCGGCGACCCAGGTCTCGCGGCGCCAGTCCGTGCCAATTGACTATATCGGCCAGGCGGGCGTCTATTTCGTGCAACTCAACGTCGGTAAAGCGCTTGACGCTCAGATGACCCGCGACCCCCTGGCGCACCTTTTCATCCAGTTCATCAACATGACTGGCGTTTTCAAAGGGCAGGACGCACAGCCGCTTTTTATGGGGAGCAGCCTGTTGGCTCCAGTTCACAAAGTTCTGTGTCGGTGTTGGTGGCTTACGTGACGAACAGGCCGGCAGCAGGAGACATATCAGCACCCCACATATCCACACCCCTCTCCGCATCCCCATCTCCTTCCACACTCAGGCCCGTTTAGGCGAGCTGAGCAACGCCCCTGACGTTTTCAGTATATTCCGTATAGCAAATTTCCGGGTAAAGGAAAGGCAGGCTGCGGAGGCCCGAATCCTTGTCGGTCCCCAGGAAAGCCGATACAGTCCGAGGGCGAGGGATTGCCCAGACAAAGGAGGGAGGCGACATGCAGTATGACCTGCTGATTAAAAATGGATTTCTGGTCGATGGCTCGGGCCAGCCCGGCTATTACGGTGACGTGGCGGTTGCCCAGGGCCACATTGCAGCCATGGGTAAGGTCGACGGCCCGGCAACAGAGATCATTGATGCCAAAGGGCTGGTCGTCTCTCCCGGATTTATCGATGTACATACCCACTATGACGCCCAGCTTTTTTGGGACCCGTTGGCAACGCCAAGCTCCTGGCACGGCTTCACCAGCGTCTTTATGACCAACTGTGGCTTTGGCCTTGCGCCGTGCAAACCGGAAGATCGCGACTATATCACCCGCATGCTGGTCAAAGTCGAGGGTATGCCGCTGGGCAGCCTCAAGGCCGGAGTGCCCTGGACGTGGGAATCGTACGGCGAATATCTCGACGCCCTCGACCACCAACTGGGGGTGAACGTCATGGCCTTGGCCCCACACTCAACCATTCGCTACAACGTGATGGGCGATGATGCCCGCAAACGGCCGGCCACCCAGGACGAAGTGCTGGCCATGCAGGCGGTGGTGAAAGAGTGTGTCACGGCTGGCGCGTTCGGCTTCTCGTCGTCATACGGCCCGGTCCATTTTGACGGGGACGGCATCCCTGTGCCCAGCCGCTTTGCCGAAGAAGACGAAACCGTTGCGCTCGCCGCTACGCTGAAAGACTTTCACCGTGGCACGGTGTGCGTCATCCCACCGGGTATTCCAACCGTGGGTCCCAAGGATATGGACTATCTGGCCCGCTTATCACGGGAGAGCGGACGCCCGGTGCTGTGGAATCTCTTGTCTCAGACCTGGGCTGCCCCCGACAATTGGAAACAGGTCCTGGATTGGACGGCAGATGTCTTTCGGGAGGGCGCTCGGGTCCATCCCTTGTCCTTGTGCGAGCGGTTCGACCTCACTTTTGCCCTGCGGGGTGCGGTATTTGAAGACCTGCCGGCGTGGAAGGCCGCCATTCGGGGCCGTCGTCCTGAAAAAATCGCCAACCTCTCGGACCCGGCCCACCGCGCTGCCATGCAGCACGACCTGGACGACCCCTCGCCAAAGGTATTCTCGAAGCGCATGCAGGACATCCTGGTGGATAGCGTCCGCCAGGACGAGCATCAGTCCCTGGTGGGTAAGGATCTGGTCACGATTGGCCAGGAGCAGGGCAAAACCCCGCTTGAAGCCATGCTCGACTTGGCGGTTGCCGAAAACCTGGATACTCAGTTTCTGATCAAGGGCTTTCAGAATGGCGACGAGGAGGCCGTGCGCAATCTGGCCACCAACCCCTATGTGCTGACGGGCGGCTCGGACGGCGGTGCTCATATCTCGTTCTTGTGCCAGGTCACCTATCCCAGCTTTCTGTTGAGCCACTGGGTTAGACAGAAAAAGGCGCTCAGCCTGGAACAGGCGGTCAACCGGCTGACCTTTACGCCGGCCCAACTCCTCGGCATCCCCAAGCGGGGTCTCCTCAGGCAGGGCATGGCCGCGGACCTGACCATCTTTGATCCCGATACTGTCGAGGCCAAGCCCAAGGAATTCGTCCAGGACTTTCCGGGTGGGGCCTCGCGTCTGGTCGCCCGCTCCGAAGGCTATCGCTATACCGTTGTCAACGGACAGGTCCTGTTGCGCGATGGCGAGCCAACCGACACTCGACCCGGCCGCGTGCTACGGAGCTATGAACACTGATTCTGGATGCCGCCTGCGCGGGCATGACGGGCCATGTTGAAGCAGACTTTCCGCCACATCCAGGGGATTGGCGAGAAAACGGAACGGCGATTGTGGAAGGCTGGGGTCACCTGCTGGGAGTGTTTTCTGGACCACCCCACGCTCGGCTCCCTGCCCCCTTGGCTGCAGGACGAATCGCGTTTTGAACTTGAGCGCTCGTTGACTGCGCTCGAAAAGCGGGACGCCCGGTACTTTCTTACCAAGCTGCCCCACCAAATCCACTGGCGATTATACCCCGAGTTTTCCGAACGGGTTGCCTATCTGGACATTGAAACCACCGGCTTGGGTGCGCAGGAAGCCATGGTTACCGTTATTGGCCTGTATGACGGCGAGCGACCCCAGGTCTATGTGCACGGCCGGAACCTGGAACAGTTTGTGACGGATATTGACACTTTCACCCTCCTGGTGACGTATAACGGCAAGCAATTTGACCTGCCCTTTCTGCGCACCAAACTCGGTATTTTACTCGATCAGGCCCATATTGATCTGCGTTATCCACTCGCCGCGCTCGGTTACAAAGGCGGTCTGAAAAAAATTGAACAACTGATGGGTCTTGAGCGGCCGGGTCTGGTCTCCCGGCTCGATGGCTGGTGCGCGGTCGTCTTGTGGCGTTACCACGAGCGGGGCGAGAGCGGGGCGCTGGAAACCCTCCTCCACTACAATCTTGAAGATGTCGTGCATCTCCCGGCCCTATTGGCCAAGGTGTATAACACGTCGATTCAACAGCTTCCGTTTCCGGTCGAGCCGGTAACGCTGCCGGATCCGCCTCCCATTCCGTTTCAGCCTGACGAATCCGTCATGCTGCGCGTTCTTGCCGATACCGGTCGTTTGCCCGAGGCAGGCGCATACCACGCGCGGTGACGTGGCTGACGCATCAGGGACGCTAATCCGAATCGTCAGCCTTGGGCAGAAACGTTTGAGGAGCCGACCTCAATCCAGCCTTCGCCGACCAGAACACAGGCTCCGCCGATCCAGGTGTCCGTGACAACGCCCTCACGTTTCTTCGCCCGCACCTCCAGCAGACTGGGACGGCCCAGTTCCACCCCTTGCGCAATGCGCCAGCTGTCTAGACCCTGCGAGTGCTGTGCGGAGTGGCTGAGCAGGCCGGCCAGGGCGCAGTTCGCACTGCCGGTGGCCGGGTCTTCGGGCACGCCAAACAGGGGGGCGAACACGCGTGCTCGGATATCCAAGGCGGCATCATCACTCCTAGTGTACACATGCACGAGGGAGGGGATGCTGTCGGTAACGAGCGTCTCCAGCTTCTCTCTGTTCACCCGCACCCGCTCCAGCGCAGCGCGGTCCCGGACCTCAACGAAGAGAAACGGCAGACCAACCGAGGCGACTTGCGGCAGATGGGTTCGGGTCACGATATCGTCCGCGGTCAGAGACAGCATCGCCGCCACCGTTCCCACACCGACGGTCTTGCCCAGCGACAGGCGTTCCGGGGCGGTAAGCTCACACCAGACCGACTGGTCCGGTCGCTTGCGGATCGTGATCGGTACCAGTCCTGCCCGCTCTTCAAACGTTACGCTGAGAGCGGTGTCGATCGCGCCCAGGCGGCCCGTCGTCGCCAGGACAAACGCCGTGCCGATATTGGGATGCCCGGCAAAGGGCACCTCCGCCATCGGCGTGAAGATGCGCACCTGAGCCGTATGCCCCGCTTCTTCCGGCGGGAGTACAAAGGTCGTCTCAGAGAAATTAAACTCGCGCGCAACCTGCTGCATGCGCTCACTCGACAGGCCCGCGGCCTGGGGTAAAACCGCCAACTGATTGCCGCCGAAGCGCGTATCAGTGAACACGTCACACAGATAATAGCGATATCGCATAGCTGATTTACCCCTCCTGTCCGCCCATCCCTGATAGGCAATTCAGGGGGAGCTTTCAAGCGTCCGTCGCACTCCCGGCGTTCCGGATCCAGGCAACAGATTGACAAGTTTCTCAGGAAGTTGACAATACAAGAGAAACCGGCGTCGCCCGTTTTCGCTCAGCGAGCCGGGGCGCCTGCCCGGTCCTATATATAAGGAGGGGAGTATGCCAACCCAAAAATTCGCACCCATGACCAAAGATTTCCCGACCTTTGACTGCGACGCGCACGTCACGGAGCCGCCCTGGATCTGGGAGCAGGCCAAGGACTGGCTGAGCAAGGATGAGCTGGAAGCGCTCAAGACCACGATGTGGTTTGACCAGGAGACCAAACAGCTCATCGTCAACGGTCATGCCGGCGCGGGTCTGGGCTCGCAACGGATCGGGGGCACGCCCGGCGTTGTGAACATCCTCTCCCTGGCCGGACCGGGACTTAAGCATAATATCCAGCGCGCCCTCAATGTCCGTAACCTGCACCCCGAGACGGCGATCTCTCAGGAGCAGGCCGCCTATCTGGACCACCGGGGCTCGTACGAGCCCGAGGCTCGCCTGCGCGACATGGATGTGCAGGGCATAGACCAGGTGATGATTATCCCGACCGATATCGACACCTATCCCTGGCTGCAAAACGCAGTTGGGGCCAAGGCCATGTGCAAAGCCTATAACGAATGGGCGCATGGGTATTGCCAGGCCGACCCCGAGCGGATCTTTTTTGCGGCCCTGCTGCCCCTGCAGGATCCGGTGTTTGCCATGGAAGAACTCTACCGGGTGGCGGACAAAGGCTGCCGGGTTGGCTTGGTTCGTCCGATTGACGCCATGGGCAACTATCCGCTCCAGCCCAAGTATGAGCCGCTGTGGCAGGCTATGGAGGAGACCGGCGTAGTCTACGGCATGCACCCCTTCCCGGCCTTTGGTGCGTTGAAACCCCCAGGCTATACGGCCCAGTATTCCGGGGCGGAGTTGATCGCCCGCACGGTCACCACCGCGGGCCTGCCCCATCAATTTTTGACCAACGTCCAAAACTTCCAGTCCGAGGCCGCGCTCTGGGTCGTCATGGTGCTCATGTCCGGCTTTTTTGAGAAATATCCCAAGCTCCGGGCCGCGGTGTTTGAGGCCTCTTCGACCTGGCTGAGCTTTCTGCTGGACGAGTGCGACAAGATGTACAAGCTGTATCGCAACGAGCGTGAGTTGCCGCCGCTCAAACGGCTGCCGAGCGAAACCTTTTTCGGCCACTGCGTGACCGGCTTTGAGGGCGATGAGGCGCCGCCGTCGCGCTTGCCGGACTTCTATGGCGATATTCTGGCCTGGTCGTCCGACGTCTACCACCATGATGGCGACGACGCCTGGCGGGCGATTGAGACCATGCGTGAGTGTCAGCTATCCGATCTCTATCAAGCCAAGTTTCTCGGAGAAAACGCCCGCAAGCTGTACAACATCGACGCCCCGAAGACCTTCATCCGCACACGGGTGACTGAGATCGAACGGCCGGACTGGTGGCCGTCCGAGACGGAAATTCAACGCGCCCTGGAGCCCGAAGCCTCGCTGGTCCGTCCCTACGGTGAAGGGGCGCGCCGGGTCAACGGCCATGCGGTCGAAGGAGACCGGGCATGACCAGGCCGTTTGCCGTCTTTGATAGCGACAGCCATGTGGTCGAGCCGCAGGCGGTCTGGGAGGACTACCTGGAGCCGGAGTTCCGCACGCTCGGCAAGACGGCCCTGTGGCGCGAGGAAGGCCAATACGGCTCGTATCTCAAGATCAACGGCAAGATGTTCCGTGACCCCATGAATCCGAACATCCCGCGTTATGCCATCTGGAAGCCGGGCATGACCTGGGACCAGGTCGGCGACCTCGACCCCACCACCCCGCACGCCAAAAGTGCTGGCGCGTCAGACCCGCACGCCAGACTGGCCGACATGGACGCCATGGGCGTAGACCAGGCATTTCTGTACCCAACCTGGTTTGCCGAGGGCTTTCATCTGATCGAAGACCCGGATGTGGCGGCCGCCCTGGCCCGGGCCTATAACAACTGGCTGACCGATTTCTGTCAGACGGCCCCATCACGGCTCTATGCCGCGGCCATGCTGCCGCTCCAGAACATGGATTTTGCCCTGGAAGAATTGCGACGGGTGGCCGAGTTGCCGTATTTCCGGGGCGCGTTCATTCGGCCCATGTTTATTGAGGGGCATTATTTCACCCATCCGTACTACGACCCGCTCTGGGCCGAGTTGGAGCGCTTGGGCGTGACGGCGGTAGTCCATCCGACACCTGGACTGTGGAATCCTGAGTGGACATCCCACGGCCCGTTTATTGAAAAGGTCAAAAATCGGCTGAATCAACAGACCCTGCTAAGCGAGGTCGGCGGGGGCCCCACTGCTGGTGGCGGCGATGGCCGGTCGAATTTTTCCTTTTTTGCTTCCCCGGCGGTCGGCCATCCGGTCTCTCCGATTCTCTCCGGTTGGCTCGATAACCATATGTTCGTTGCCTCGACCTTGATCGGTTTTGCAGTCATGCAGCGCTTTCCCGACATGAAAGTGGTGGTCGCGCACGGCAAGGCGTCGTGGATGGAAGAGGTGCTGGAAAAAATGGAGGCCTCGACCAAGACCATTCCGCTCCTCAACTACTATCCGGTTCGGACCGATCCCGAAGAACTGTGGGAAGAGGGTCGGGTGATGCTCGGCTTTGACGCAGAGGAGCGCATGATCCAGAGACTGCCCCACACCTTTGCGGAAAAGGTCGTCTGGGGTTCGCGCTACCCCCATCACGATACCACCAGCGCCTGGGACGCGATCGAGGCCCTGACCCAGGCTGCGGTGGAAGAGCCGCTGATGGCCCGCATGTTTGGCGGCAACGCCGCAACGCAGTTTGATATTCCGCTCACGCGGCACGTGAGTGCGTAAACGTGCCAAGTCCTTCCGCATCGATTACTCTGGCGCTACCCACTCCGGCTCTTCTTCATCGAGCGGGTAGCGCCGAAGGATCTGGTGCGGGCGATACTGCGCCTTGTAGGCCATAGAGGGGCTGTCCGCCACCCAATAGCCCAGATAATGGTAGCGCAGCCCCTGCTGCCGAGCGTAGGCGGCCTGGCGCAAAATCGAAAAGACTCCGGGCGCATGGGGCCGCCAGGCCGGGTCATGAAAGAAGTAGATGCTCGATAGAGCCTCGTGCGTCACGTCCGCCAGACCCACCCCAACGAGACGTTCCTGGTCGTAGTACAGAAATTCCCGGGCAAAGCTCCAGTCGCCCAAGAGAAAGCTGCGGAAATATGCGCGTTCATGCGTCGTCTGAGA
Organism: uncultured Binatia bacterium (SeqCode); assembly: GCA_965243855.1. Classification (GTDB taxonomy): domain Bacteria; phylum Desulfobacterota; class Binatia; order Bin18; family Bin18; genus Bin18. The sequence continues at coordinate 4,345,749 of CBDEWE010000003.1, forward strand.
AGGCCAGCCGCGCTGGGCGTGCATATAGGCGTGGTAGGCGTTAAAGAGCCGGATATGCTCAGGGGTCAGGGTCGGTTTTTGTACCACGACCCGAATCTCCGCATTGCGACGCAGAGTGCGTTTCTGACTGCGAGACGGGCGAAAATCGGCCAGCGGCAGACGAAGGCTTCGACACTGGGCACACTGCGGACAGGCGGGCCGAAAGAATTCGCAGCCAAAGCGCCGCCAGCCGCGTCTGAGGAGTTCATTATACTGTTGGGGTGTCAGGTCCCGGATAATACGGTAGGTCAGAGAGGCCGTCTCTGTCGGGAGATACATGCAGCCATAGGGAGGCGTGGAAAAGCGCTGCAACTCGTCAATACCGCGGGCCCAGTGCACCGGAGACGCCTCTTGTGTTCAGCCGGTCTCTGAAAATCGCTGCGTTTAATTCTCGAATCGGGTGAAGCACTTCACACCGATCATTTCCATGATTTTACATTCAAGGACGCGGGTCTTGTTGCTGGGTGGGATCTGAATGACATAGGTTTCGCCCCCGGAGCACTCGGCATTCCAGTAGGCGGCCTGGTTTTCTTTATCCGTGCCTTGCAGAAACGAACGCGAGACCGTCTCGCAGGTTTTACCGCTCGTCTGTAAAATGCCCGCCAGCGTTGTGGCGCGTTCGGCCTTACTCTGGCTGAGTAAGAGTTGATGGCCTTCGTTGGCAAAAGCGGGTGCCGCAAGAGCCAGACCGATCAGGCATATCCATACTGTCTTCATGACTTCGACTCCAATCCTATTGATACCCTCTCTATAAAAGATTGACGCCTCACAGAGGAAACGGGTCAATTACGCTGTCCGGTCCTCCTGGTGCACACTCTGATGTATTCTCACTTCCCGCTCAAGCCGTTTCGCTAGTTTATCGCTTGCTCTATCCAGTTCATAATCAAGCTGGAGCCCGAGCCAAAACTGAGCCGACATTCCAAAATACCGGGCGAGTCGAAGGGCGGTATCGGCAGTCACCCCACGTTTTCCAAGGACGATTTCGTTAATACGCCGGGCGGGAACGCCAATGTCTAAAGCTAATCGATTCTGGCTCAGGCCCATCGGCTTCAGAAACTCTTCCTGTAACACTTCCCCAGGGTGAGCAGGCTGCAATTTCCTCTTGCTCATTGTCATATGCTCCCTCGCGGCAAGCGTCATAATATATACTCAGAAAACATGCAGAAAGGTCTCAACACAGACGAGAGGCGATATGTCCTGTCCGCTCATCCTTGCGGGTCAGGGGCACAAGGGCTAGGCTGGGCCGCACAAGATATGACCCGATTGGGGTGAGAAGACATGAAAAATATAAACACGATGCTGACTCGACGCGAATTTGTGGTGTCCACCTTGGCCACGGGCTTTGCCCTTGCCGTTCGTCCGGTTTCGGCCCAAACGATAACTACCGATACCAGTGGCCTGGAAGCCGCGGAGGTCCAGATACCGGTGGGCGATATTACTATTCCTGCTTACCAGGCGTGCCCGCAAACCGGCGGGCCTTTCCCGGTCGTACTGGTCGTCCAGGAAATCTTTGGTGTGCACGAGCATATCAAAGACATATGCCGTCGCTTCGCCAAGCAGGGTTATCTCGCGGTTGCGCCGGAACTCTACGCCAGGCAGGGCGATGTGTCGCAGATGACGGATATCGGTGAGATTATTCGGACGGTGGTGGCCAAGGTCCCGGATGCGCAGGTCATGTCCGACCTGGATGCAACTGTGGACTGGATCAAGTCGTCCGGCAAGGGTGATGTAGCCAGGCTCGGCATCACCGGCTTCTGTTGGGGCGGGCGTATCGTATGGATGTATGCCGCCCACAGTCCGCAGGTCAAAGCCGGAGCGGCCTGGTATGGGCGTCTGGTCGGGCAGGCATCCGATCTCACCCCAAGCCATCCGGTCGATATTGCCGCGCAGCTCCACGCTCCGGTCCTTGGTTTGTACGGCGCCGCCGATAGCGGTATTCCAAACGAAACGGTTGAACAGATGCGCGCCGCGTTACAGGCAGCGGAAAGCCCCTCCGAGATTATTCTGTATCCCGATACGCCACACGGTTTTCACGCCGACTATCGGGCCAGCTATCGTCAGGAAACGGCCCAGGACGGCTGGCAGCGTCTCCTGGCCTGGTTCAAAAGCAACGGGGCTGCCTAGAGCAAATCACGCTGCGGTGTAGCGTGTCTCTCTTCTCCGTTAGGAGTGCGGGCTGGATGGCCGCCCTCCCAGGACGCTTGGGGCCGGCCATTGTCCTTCCCGACGAGCGCGGACTGGCACGGCTCCAATTTATCGTGAAATGCTCTAAGAGCGTCCGACACCAGGTAGAAGCGGAACGGGACGTGCCGGTTCTACGCGGTCTGCGGTTCTATCAGATCAAGCACGGCGGGCCACAGCTCGCGGTCGTGGACATTATAGCGGTACTCCGTATCGAGCTTTTCCAAGAGTCGGACGATCTGGGGGGATGTCTCGCGATCTCCGTTCCAGTCGCCGGCCTGCTCGATAATCTCCTCGAGAAAGCCGTGGAGAATACCCAGAATCCCGCCGTGTCCCTGCGTCAGCACCTTGAGGAAAAAGGCATGATTGAGCACGAAGCCGGGCCCCTCAATGAGCCAGCCGATAAACCCGGGCTCCTCTTCTGAGGACTGCTGCCACCAGTGGAGCCAGGCAAAGGCCAGAAGCACCTGTTCCGTATGGGGCAACATATAGAACGTCGCGGCCCAACTCGACGGCAACCCGTTCCCCTGCGATACCTGCGGCAGCCCCGGCTGTGCCTGGGAGTCGTGTTCGGCCACCAATTGCCGCCAGTGCTGTCGGGCTTGTGCCAGTAAGGCGTCGGTCCGCGCATGATCGGTCAGACGGGTCAGGAGATAGTGCATGGCTCTTGCCCGACAGGGAGGCCACGGTGGATGCCTTGCGTTCTATGCCGAGCCCAAAGCGTCCGAGACGCGTTGCAGGGCGGTCTCGACATTCTCCCGGCTGTTAAACGCGCTCAGGCGGACATAGCCCTCGCCGCATTTCCCGAACCCGGCCCCCGGTGTGCAGACCACTCCGGCTTTTTGCAGCAAGCGGTCAAAGAACTCCCAGGAGTCCGTGTTGGTTTTAATCCACACATAAGGGGAATGCTCTCCGCCAACGCACGCATAACCCAAGCTCGTAATCGCCTCACGGATCAGGGCGGCATTGCCGAGGTAGTAGTTGCTCAATTCTCGAATTTGTTGCTTGCCCTCGGGCGAGAAGGCGGCCTCGGCCGCGCGCTGTACCGGGTAGGAGACACTGTTGAATTTTGTTGACTGGCGCCGGTCCCAGAGCGCGTGGAGCGCCTGGGCCGCGCCCTGGGAGTCGTACACCTGGCACTCCCTGGGCACGATGGTGTAGGCGCAGCGTGTTCCGGTAAAGCCGGCGGTCTTGGACAGACTCCGAAATTCGACCGCAACCTCTTTGGCCCCGTCGATCTCATAAATACTCTGCGGCAGGCTGTCGTCCCGGATAAACTCGACATAGGCCGCGTCATACAGAATGAGGGCCTTGTTCTCCCGCGCGTAGTCCACCCAGAGGCGCAACTGGTCTGCGTTAATCATGCTGCCTGTGGGGTTATTGGGAAAACACAGATAAATGAGGTCAACCGCTTGCTGGGGGAGAGCCGGGATATACTGGTTGTCAGCCGTTGACTCCAGATAGACCAGCCCCTCATAGCGTCCGTCCTGCCAGGCCGTGGTTCGTCCGGCCATTACATTGGTATCGACATACACCGGGTAGACGGGGTCGGGTACGGCCACACGCGTGTCCAGGGAAAAAAGCTCCTGAAAATTGCCGGAGTCGCACTTCGCGCCGTCACTCACAAAGACCTCGTCGGGCCTCAGCGTCACCCCGCGCGGCTGAAAATCTCCGGCCACAATGGCTTCCTGCAAGAAATCATAGCCCAGTTCCGGGCCATAGCCCCGAAAAGTGGCGTCGTCCGCCATCTCATCCACGGCGCGATGCAAGGCGGTAATGCACGCCTCGGGCAGGGCCCGCGTCACATCGCCAATTCCTAACCGGATAATGGTCTGGTCCGGATTGTCGGCCTGATAGGTATTGACCCGCTTGGCAATATCGGAAAACAGGTATGAGGCCTGGAGCTTCAGATAGTGTTCGTTCATCGTGATCATGAGGGCTGTCTCCTTCCGGTCCTTAGAGTGCGGGGATGATCTCTTTTGCGCAGATCTCCAGATGTTCCATGTCGTCGAAGGCCGGGTTGAGCAAGAGGTGTTCGGCTCCGGCCCGGACGATCTCGCCGATCTTATTGCGGCATTCGTCCAGACTGCCCCAAATGGCGACCTGCGAGGCCATCTCCGCATTTTTATATCGGACGCCAAACCACTCCCGTAGCCGTTGTTCCGCGCGCGCCCGGTCGTTGTCCACCGCGATATAGACCCGCTTGGAGATCGTAAAGGAGGCCGGGTCACGGTCGGCTTCATCCAGAAACTGCCGGATCAAACCCGACTGTCTGATGAAATCTTTGGTTGAGCTTGATCCGGCGCCCATCCAGCCGTCCCCGTGCCGGACGGCGCGTCGCAGCGGTCTTTCCTCGCGCGCGCCAAACCAGAAAGGCGGGTGGGGCTTTTGCACCGGCTTGGGCTCCATGGCGATGTTCTCGAAGTTCCAGAACGTTCCGCTGACCGTGGCCTTAGGCTCTGTCCACAGCGCCTTGATGGCTTGAATGCCCTCCACAAAACGCCGGGCGCGGAGTTCGCTGGAATAGCCGAAGATGGTCTCCGGGACGTGTCCGCCAACACCCAGACCGAAGATGAGTCGGCCCTGACTCATCTGATCCAGGCTCGACAAACTCTTGGCCAGTTGCACCGGGTTGCGCAGCACCGTCAGCAGAACCGAGGTCCCGAGCCGTGCTTTTGAGGTAATGGCGGCAATATAGTTGAGCAGGGCCACGGGTTCGAGAATAGCAAAGTCACTGACAATACTCTCCTGCACCCACAAGCTCTCGTAATCGAGGGCTTCGGCGCGGCCAACGAAATCCCGGACAAACGCTATATCAACCGGGGTATCGAGAAACACCTGGGGAACAGCAATCCCACACGGAATAGAGCCTGTAGCCATATCTTGTCTCCTTCATTTGGGTCCATTGGGTCGGTTGGGTCTCAAAAACTCAATAGACCCTATAGACCCTACAGACTCAATAGACCCTATGGACTCAATCCCCTATCTCCCGGCCAGTTCGGCGCGCACGACCTGCGCGCCTTTGACCATGGCGCGCAGTTTATTATAGGCACAGAAACGGGGCAGAGCCCGCAGACCGCAGTCTGTGGTCAGCGTCACCCGCTCCGGCTCGATGAATTGGAGCACCTTGCGGATGCGCTCCGCCACCTGCTCCGGCGTCTCGACCTGGAGATTGCGCACATCAATCACCCCAACCGCGACTTCCTTGTCTGCGGGCAGATCTTTCAGAATATGCGCGTCTTCCATTTCGCGGACCGCAAAGTCGAGCACGTACTGTTCGATCCCGGTGTCGTGCAGATGGGGCAGGATGGAGCCATAGCCCGCCCCGGACGGGAACAGACCCTGTGAGGCATTTCCCCAGGCGGCGCCAAAGCAGAAGTGCCAGGCGAGCTTGGCCTCTACGCCGTCAATGGTTTTGTTGATGACATCCACCACCCACCCGAAATCGTCCGGGTTGCCGCTGAACAGGGGCAGCCACGCCCCCAGGTCTTCGAGCTGGAGGAAAGAGGCCCCGCTTGCCACCATGTCCTTCATCTCGGCATTAAAAATAGGCGCGAGGGCGTAGGCCAGGTCTTTCTGGGTTTTGTAGTACTCGAAATGAACGTGATAGGTCAGGTTGATCGGTCCCGCGCCCACGCTGCACCGCACCGGTTTCTTGGTATTGCGCTGGGCAAGATGGTACAGGTCGGCCAAGCGTAGCGGCCCGCGCTTCACCTCGTCGGTCACCGCGGTCGCGCCCCAGTCGGTGAGCCAGGCCGCATCATTGGATGAGGCATCCCCGCCTTCGACAAAGGGGTGGCTGTGCTTCGTTGGTACAAAGCCGTGAATGCGCTCATACCAATACCAGACGAAAGACCCGATGCAGCCACCGTAATCGTCGAACCACATCTGACCGTCCGTCAGAATATCCAGCCCGGCCTGCTCCTGGTCTTGCAGCACGGTGCGGACCGCGTCTTCAAACGCCTCGGCATGGTTGACGTCCTTGAACGCCTCCCAGATATCCCGCCCGTGCAACTGATAGGTAAACCAGTGCGGACGGGGATACGAGCCGACCATGGTCGTGGGTAGGAGCATATCGACTACGCTATTCAACATGGCTTCCCTCCTTTGGGGTCTATAGGGTCCTTTGAGTCTTTAGGGTCTATAGGGTCTATGGGGTCTTTAGGGTTTGTTGGGTCCTTTGGGTCTCAACGGACTCAATCATTTCTCGCCCCTTTTCCGAGAGTGTCAGCGTCCGCTCCCACACGCCCCGACCGCGAATATAACCGAGTTGATCGAGCCGGTTGACGATCACGCTCAGGGGTGAGGCGGTCACCCCGGTTGCCGTGCTGAGCGTGCGCAGGCTTTTGCCTCCGTCCGCAAGCTGCTCCAGAATTGAGCGGCTGTCCGCGTCCAGACCGACAAAGCCGACAAGGTCCGCAGGCGGATTGGGCAGGGCCGCGAGCGCACGGTCTCCCTGTGGCGTGAGGCCAAACGTGAAATAATCGAGCCCGCTCCTGCCCCAGCGTTGGACGAGCCCGGCCCGTTCAAGTTCTTCGATGAGCCGATGGCACTCGGCAGAGTTGAGCATTGTGAAATCGCTCAGCTCAACCATGGTCGTATAGCCGGTTCGAATCAGGACCAACAGCCGTTCCTGCTCCGGGCTGAGGCGCAGCGTTTGCGGCCGGTCCGTGTCTACGTCGTCCGGCTGTGTCAGCAGGGACAGGCCGAGCACGGTCGGAAAGGTAATGATGGAGCCCACCACAACCGTATGCATGGCGCCCAGCGGGACGCCCATAAACTTCAGGATTTCGTAGACGAGCATGGCGACCGTCCCGATAAGCGTTCCCCAAAAGGCACCCGTAGGAGTAATAAAGGCCCAGCGATGTCCGAGGAGGAGGACGCAGGCCGCGGGGCCGAGCAGGGCGCAACTCACGGCCAGGAGATAATACGGCCCACCAGGATAAAAACTCAGCAGCCAGATGGCAAAACCGGTCAGTAGGGTGAGCAGGCGGCTCATCCGCAAGACCGCCTCCGGGGAGGCGTCGGGCCGGATAAAGCGTTGGTAGATGTCGCGGGAAAGCGACGAGGTAATGCCCATATGTGCATTGCTGGTGGTGGAGATTGTCGCGGCCAGGGCCGCCACCAGACCCAATAAGGCCATGGCCGCGGGGAAGTCTCGCATGAGCAGGCCGTAGGCGCCCATGGGGTTGGCCGGATTCACGGGGTCCAGAAAAGCGGCGCTGTGGACACTGCCGGCGTACAGGCCGAGTACCCCCATGGAACCGTGGATCACCAGGACGAGCAGCCCGCCGATAATGAACTGCCAGCGGGCAATCGGTTCGGTCCGCGCGGCCGCGGCGCGCAGCCAATAATAATTGCCGCCCCACTGAATAAAAAAGCCGATGACGAGTGAAACCGTCAGTACGCTCGGATAGCTTACCTGAAACCACGGAAAGGAGCCGAGCACACCGGCTGAGAGGGGTGTGGCGGTCACAAAGCTCGTCTCGATCAACTCCCAGCCGCCATAGCTGACAAGACAGTAGACGGCCAGGGCCGGCAGGAAGAGGAAGCCCAGCAAGACCTGCACGACATCGGTCAGCGTCAGCGCCCACATCCCGCCCAGAAAAATAAACGTCAGGTGTCCGCCCAGGACAATGGTAATCATGAGCCACAACGGCGCGCCCAGGAAACCCTGCATGATCAGGGCCATGGCCACCACATTCATGGCCACCACGCCGGTGACACCCAGCAGGGTGGCAATGCTGACCACGATCCGGGTACGCGTGTCAAAGCGCATCTCCAGCCACTCGGGGATGGTGTACGCACCACAGCGTCGAATATACGGGCCGGCATAGACGCCGTACGCAATATAGCCGATCACCAGGGGCAGGCTGCCGCCCAGAATCCAGCCGAGAAAGCCGTATTGAATCGTCAGGCCGGGGACGATGCTGGTCATGCTGCCGGCGAACGCAATACCACAAATGCTGGCAATCCCTGGAATGAGACTGACCTGCCGACCGGCCAGCAAAAAGTCCCCGTCGGTGCGCACCCAGCGTTTGGCATACCAGCCCAGCGCCCAGAGCAGGATAATCAAGGCCAGAACGGAGGCGATAAAGATCGGCATGGCTCGGTTATTCCGCAAGACCGGGCGGGCGCTCGTAGCGTCCGAACACGAACAACCCCAGAATCTGGAGGGCGTGAATGAGGACCATCAGGCACATGATGAGGGTGACGAAATCGGACAGGGAGGCGTAGTGCATATAGAAGTAGGACTCAAAACCGGCCACACCCGCCAGGCCAAGGGCAGTCGGCAGGTTTTTGGTGCGTCCCAGAAAGAGACTGAGCCCCAGGAGGATGAGACAATCGAAAAACGGACTGCCGATCCAGAAAAAGGTGGTGAAATTCTTCGTATGCAGGCGGCCGTCAAGCTCGACAAAACTCGGAATCGCCAAAAAGAACAGGGCGAAGCCGGCCACGATAATATAGGCGGCTATCATCCGCACCGTCCGCTCTATCATCCGGGCGGCTTTCTCGGGGTCGGTGAGTTCTTCGGTCGATATGCCGGCCAGAAGACGCAGGAGTTTCTCCCCAGGCGTGCCGGCCGCGTTTCTCTGTTGTGGATGCTCTGCCATAGCAACAGATTATACGAATAAGATGCTGGCAAGCTTACGCGGTGTTGCGACGCAAGGCAAATCCGATCCTCCCTTTCATCCTGGTCCGGGACCCGTCACAATACTCACAGGAGGCGCGCTATGACCCTACACATGTATCGGCTCTGTCTTGCTCTGAGCCTCATCATGGTCGGACTGACGTTTTCGCCACACACGAGAGCCCAGAACGGTCCCTCCGCCATTCCGGAAGGAAGCGGCAGTATTATCCAGCCGGTCTCGTGGCAATTGACCGGCGAGAACGCCGCCGACCTGACCGAGCAAGCCCGCACGGTCGTTCAGCAATTCGAGGGCGCCATCCTGGTCAAGGATGAGAAAGATATCCTCGTTCTTTCTCTGCCCTCGGAAAAACTCACCGACCTGCATCAAAAGCTGTCCACTCTGGGAACGCTAACGAGTCCCCCGGCCACCGATGCACCCAAGGCACCGACCACCCTGCTTCGACTGAGGCTGGAGTAGATTGAGTCTGTTGAGTCTGTTGAGTCTGTTGAGTCGGACCCAAAGGACCCAATAGACCCAAAGGACTCAATGGACCTTATGGACATGGCCGCACGGTCGTGGCTATACTCACGGCACTTTTCCGAACGAGGAGTGTACCATGAGTCTGCGCACACCGGAGCAATATAAAGAGAGCCTGAAAGACGGCCGGGAAGTCTATTATCGCGGCGAAAAGGTCGACGATGTTACCACCCACCCGGTTATCGGCAAGGCGGTCCAGCACGCCTGCATCGACTATCAGATGGCCGAAGACCCGCGCTACCGCGACCTGGCAGTTGTCACCGACCCGCAGACCGGACAGGAGTATTCCCGGTATTATCACCTGCCCCAGAATGCCGAAGACCTGCTCCAGCGCAGTCGTCTGATCGAGGCCAGTACCCGCGAGGGGGCCACGCTGGTTATTTTGATCAAAGAGATCGGCACGGACGCGCTCCTGGCGCTGCATATTGTTGCCGAAGAAATGGCCAAGCACGGCGCGGGCCAGTATCGCGAGCGAGTCCAAAAGTATTATGAGCTGTGCCGGGATAATGACTACGCGGTGGCCGTGGCCCAGAGCGATGTCAAAGGGGACCGCAGCATGGGTCCTCAGGGCCAGGAACATCCGGATTATTATGTACGCATAGTTGACCGGCGTGACGATGGTATTGTTGTCCGCGGAGCCAAGATTCACACCTCGGTCTCCACCAATACGGACGAAGTTATTGTCCTGCCGACCAGGGCGATGCGCGAGGGCGATGAAGACTACGCCGTGGCCTTCGCCCTGCCGGTGGCCACCAAAGGGTTGAAACTCCTGGCCAGTTCCTATGGCGGGTTCCAGAGAAACGACTTCGAGTATCCCATCAGTGCCAAACACAAGATGATGGAGACGCTGACCGTCTTCGAAGACGTATTTGTCCCCTGGGAGCGGGTATTCCTGGCCGGCGAGGTCGCCGCGGCGGGTTTGATGGCTCTGACCTTTGTGAAATTCCACCGTTTCACTGCGGTATCGTACAAACTGCCGCTCCTGGAACTCATGGCCGGTGCGTCCCAGGCCATTGCGGAATACAACGGTATTGAGCGGGCCGGCCATATTCGCGAGAAGCTGACCAAGCTGGCCAGCTATCATGCCACCGTTCAGGGGCTGATTCTGGCCGCGGCCCAGCAACACACGATTGCTCCGCCGGGCATCGCCGTGCCCAACACGCTGATGACCAATGTAGCCAAATATCAGTTTGCCTCCAATTACCATCAGGCCGTCCAGATGGTGCAGGACGTGAGCGGCGGCCTGCTGGTGACCGGGCCGAGCCTGGAGGACTGGCGCAGCGAGGCAACCGGCCCCTACGTCCAGAAATATCTGGGCGGCAAGAAAGGCACCTCGACCGAGCACCGGCTGCGGCTGATGAATCTGATTTCGGACCTGACCGCGGGTGACTTTGGCGGTTATCAGGAAGTGCTGGCCGTGCACGCCGAGGGCTCACTCGAAGCCGAAAAGCTCCAGACCTATCGCGAGTACGATTTTGGGGCCGCAGCGGAGTACGCCCGCGAGTTGGCAGGGATCAAAGAGGGATAAGACGGGGATGAGGGGTTCGGGACTGGGGGTTGGACTACCGCAGAGCTAATCCTCCTGCCCGAACGTCTGTTCATAGCGCGCCTTGAACGTCTCGAACAGGGTGAGTTCCTGCGCGGTATAGGTCCGGTGGGTCTGGCTGGCGTGGGGGAAATAGAAGCGCAGGACGGCATTCCCCTCTGCGTCATCAAGGCTGATAAACACGTTGACGGAATCGCCGTGTCCCGGCGCTTCGGTAAAGCGTACCTTGGTAATGGTGTCGAGATCGGCGTGAATATGCCAGCCGCTATACTCGACCGTTGCCCACGAGTCGGCAAAATCGACCCTCTGGACCTTCTCGTCCAGAAACAGTTCGCTGACGACCCCGTCACGTCCGACCGTACAGACCAGCGCGGGCGTGCGCGCCAGGTCTTCGAGTAACTGTTTTACACCGGGGATCATGCGTTTTTCTCTTGAGGGTTTAGAAATGGAATGGTCACGACAAGAACTGGATGCGTCAGTTAAGGCATATATCAATATGCGGAATCTAGAGCAAAACGGAGAAAGATTTACCAAGAAGGTATTCTATGACGAGTTGAGTAGTAAATTTGGCAGAACTCCAAAGGCATTCGAATATCGAATGCAAAATATATCCTATGTCTACTCCTTAATGGGTAGAAGTTGGATTAAAGGTCTTAAACCAATGAAAAACGTTGGTTCAAACGTTTTACCCATTATCGAAGAACTCATCTTAGAAAATGAGTCAATATCGGCAGACTTGCATATCAAGTTCGATGAACGAGTTAACAAGATAAGAAAGAGAAAATCCGTTGACCTACCTACAGGTAAGGGGACTCCATTTAAGCGAACTACAAATTCGACAACATATGAAAGAGATCCACAAGTCGTAGCGTGGTTGTTAGAGGAATCCAAAGGCATCTGTGAGAATTGTGATAAGGAAGCACCTTTTATTAAGGTGGGTGGGGACTTCTATCTTGAGGTGCATCACTTAAGGAGATTGGCAGACGGTGGAAGTGACACCGTGTCTAATGCGATTGCGGTATGTCCTAACTGTCACCGTGAACTTCACTACGGTCGAGAGAAAGAGGAAATATTGGACAAACTGTATGTAAAAATCGATAGGTTAAGGAGAGAGTGAAATTGAATAGAATAATATCATTAATTTTCATTTTAACCGTCAGTGTTTCCTCCTCAGTGCATTCTCAAAGCAGCATTCCTGAGAACGCGTGGGTGCAAGGAAGTAATTGGTACTGCAACAGCGAATACAAACGCGTTGGTGATAGGTCAGGTCATTCGACTGGGCTTGAATGGTAAAGACTAGGAACGGAGTAGTTTCGTCAAAAACTACCCCTTGCAAACCTACTCCACCGTCACGCTCTTGGCCAGGTTGCGCGGCTGGTCCACATCGGTCCCGCGATACACGGCCACATGATAGGCCAGGAGTTGGAGCGGAATGCTGAGCAGAATCGGCATGATCAGGTGGTTGGTGGTCGGAACCTGGATAATCTCCCAGGCGATTTCTTCGAGCTCGGGCGAGGGAGCGTCGGTCAGGGCGATAATGCGCCCGCCGCGCGCCTCAACCTCTTTCATATTGCTCAGTGTTTTCTCGTACACCGGGTCTTTGGGCAGCAGGACGACAACGGGCATCTGCTCGTCGATCAGGGCAATCGGACCGTGCTTCATCTCCCCGGCCGGATAGCCCTCGGCGTGAATATAGGACAGTTCCTTGAGCTTGAGCGCGCCCTCAAGCGCAATCGGATAGTTGATGCCCCGCCCGAGATACAGGAAGTCGCTGGCATGGCCGTATTTCTTGGCGATCTTTCCAATCGCTTTGGTCTTCTCCAACGTCGCCTGGACCAGGGCGGGCAGGGTGACGATGTCTTCGATGAGTTTCCGGCCATGGTTGCGGTCGAGAACGCCGCGACGTTGTCCGAGGTGCAGGGCCAGCAGATAGAGGGCGGTCAACTGCGTCGTAAACGCCTTGGTTGACGCCACGCTGATCTCGGGTCCGGCATGGGTATAGACCACCATGTCGGATTTACGCGCAATGGACGAATCAACCACATTGCAGACGGCCAGCGTGCTGGCTCCCTTGTTTTTGCCCCCTTCGAGCGCGGCCAGCGTATCTGCGGTCTCGCCCGACTGAGAAACCGCCAGAACCAGGCTGTCCGCATCGAGCGGCGTGGGGCGATAGCGGAATTCACTGCCGTAATCGACCTCGGTCGGCAGTCCGGCCAGTTCCTCCAAAAGGAATTTGCCAACCAGACAGGCGTGCCAGGCCGTGCCGCACGCAACCAGGGTCGCACGCTTGACCGCATCGAGCGCGGGCAGTTGGTCCGCGAGCTCGCCCAGCGCAATCTCGCCGGATTCCTCAAGGATACGGCTGCGCATGGTATCGATAATTGCCTGGGGCTGTTCATGGATTTCCTTCAGCAAAAAATGCTTATAGCCGCTCTTCTGGGCCGTAATCGGGTCCCAGGTGATATGGCGCGGCTCACGCTCAATCGGCCGGCCGGAGAAGTCCGAGATTGCGACACCCCGACGACTCACTTCGGCCATCTCGCCGTCATCCAGGAAGAGCACCCGGCGGGTATAATCGAGCAGGGCGGGAATATCGGAGGCCACAAAACTCTCTTCCTCTCCGAGTCCGATGACAATGGGCGTGGCATTTTTGGCCGTCAGGAGTGTTTCCGGGTCTCGCTCGCTCAGGGCAACCAGGGCGAACGAACCGGAAAGATGTCGCAGGGCGGCTCGGGTCGCTTCACGAAACGAGTGCCCCTCTTGCAGGTATTGGTCGATCAGGTGGGCAATGACTTCGGTATCCGTCTCAGAGCTGAACGTCCGCCCTTTGCCCATGAGTTCGTGGCGCAGCTCAAGATAGTTCTCGATAATGCCGTTGTGGATGACCACCACGTCGCCGGCGCGGTGCGGGTGGGCGTTCTCCTCGGACGGCGGCCCGTGGGTCGCCCAGCGGGTGTGACCGATACCGACCGAGCCGGGCAGGGGTTCGGCCTGTAAGAGCCGGTCAAGCTGAGCGAGCTTGCCGACCGCTCGCCGGATGGCAATATGGCCGTTCGTGAATGCGGCGATTCCCGCGGAGTCGTAGCCGCGGTACTCAAGCCGCTTGAGTCCCTGGAATAGGAGCGGGGCTGCCTCGCGGTGCCCAACATATCCCATAATGCCGCACATGGGGGGAGTCCTTGGAGTCGGTTGTGTTCTTTGGGTCTATGGGGTCCTTTGGGTCGGTTGCGTCCTCTGTAGGGGCAATTCATGAATTGCCCCTATGGGGTCCAGAGAACCCACCCCGCCGCTAGCGCGGCACCCCTCCGAGGAGGGGATAAACAAGCTCCCCTCCTCGGAGGGGTGGCCGAAGGCCGGGGTGGGTTCCTTTTCGCATCACGCGTTCCAGGAGGGGAGCTTTTCACTTGTCACTCGCCCCTGTTCACTCTTCACTCTCTTTGGCCCGTTTTGCTGCGGTCCAGCCTTCTCGTATTTCTTCCTGACGCCGATTAAAGACCAGGGCGCCCGCGGGCACATCCTGCCGGACTGTGGTGGCGGTGGCAATATACGCATCGTCGTTGACGGTCAGCGGGGCGACCAGGGTCGTATCTGAGCCGACCTGGACGCGGTCTCCGATCCTGGTCCTATGCTTGCGAAAGCCGTCATAGTTGCAGGTGATCGTGCCCGCGCCGATATTGGCCTCGCGGCCGATTTCCGCGTCGCCGATATACGCCAGATGTTTGGCCTTGGTCCGTTCGCCTATGGTGGATTTTTTGACCTCAACGAAATTGCCGATCTCGGCCTGGGGAGCTAGCACGGCTCCGCCCCGCATATGTGAAAACGGTCCGGCCGAGGAGCCGTCGCTGAGTTGACTGTCGCTGAGCACAACCGAGAAATAGATGCGGACATTATCGCCGATGATGCAGTTCTCGATATAGGCGTTGCCGTCGATCCGACAGTGCGAGCCAATGACGGTCTTGCCTTTGATATGGGTATTCGGACCAATGACCGTGTCCGGTCCGATGGTCGCTTCCTCACTCAGATAGACCGTCTGCGCATCCTCAAAGGTGACACCGGCGTCCATCCACTGCCGGCGGAGTTGTTCCTGGCGTGTTGTTTCCATACGAGCAAGCTCCTGTCGGGAATTTACCCCTTCGACTTCGTGACAGTCAGGCGTGGGCACGGCCCGGGTCGGGAGTCCGGCCCGGACGGCCGCGGCCACAATATCGGTCAGATAGTATTCGCCTTGGGCGTTTGTGGGTTGGAGACGGTCGAGCGCGGAAAAGAGAAAGTCTGCCGCAACGCAGTATATCCCGGTGTTGATTTCCCGGACGTCACGCTCCCGGGCCGAGGCGTCCCGCGCCTCCACAATGCGGACCACCTGTCCGTTGGCGCGGCGAATCACACGGCCGTACTGGGCGGGGTCGGCGGGCCGGGCTGTCAGGACCGACAGGATCGCCCGGTGAGCGTAGTGATCCGCGACAAAGCGGGCCAGCGTCCGGGACGTGAGCAGGGGCACGTCGCCGGAGACGATCAGCACATCTCCCCGAAAGCCGGCAAACTGCGCTTGTGCCGCACGGACCGCGTCCCCGGTGCCGCGCTGTTCTTTCTGGAGAGCAAAGACCACCCCGTCTGCTTGACACGCCGCTTGAACCGCGGCGGCCTGATGGCCGACCACGACAACCAGGCGGCTGGGATGGAGGCGTTGACTGGTCTGAATGACCCGCGTCAGGAGCGGTTTCCCGGCCAGATGATGCAACACCTTGGCCTGCTCGGAGCGCATGCGCGTCCCCTTGCCCGCAGCCAGAATGATGATGCCCAGGGGTTGCGCCTGGTGTTGGTCTGGTTCAGCCACGTCAGCCCGTCCAACCCGAAAGAGACCTAAGCGTCCCGCTTAATCCGCCGCGTGCAGCCGGTCCGGGAGTTGTTCAAACCAGGGCAGGACCAGGGTTTCGTTGATGGAATACGTATAGGCGTGCCCCCAGTCGGGCAGCTCGGTATAGCAGACGTTGGCAAAGTCCTGTCCCTCCAGGAACTCCCGGGCCATGCGCGCCGAGGAGACCGGGAAAATAAAGTCCTTTGCGCCGTGGACGATAAAAATCGGCAGGGCTGTCGCCTGTTTATAATCGAGCCAGGGCGGCAGGACCCCGGCAATGGGAGCGATACCGGCAAAGAGCTTGGAGCAACTGATCCCGAGCGCGTACGAAAACGTTCCGCCGTCAGACAGACCGCTGACCAGAATGCGGTTCGTATTCACCGCGTATTCATCCATGACCGTTTCAAGCATGGACAGAATAGAGCGTACATCGAGGCCGGGCTGCTGAATGGACCAGGTCTGGCCCAGGGATTTCGGCGAGAGCAGGATAAAGCCGCGACTCTTGGCCGTTCTGAGCCAGGTGAGCAGATAGTCATCGCCGCGCCCGTGGCCGCCGTGGAGGGTGATGACCAGGGGCCAGCGTTTGCCGGGGTCGTAGTTTTCGGGAACGTATAAGGAATACTCGGCGTGCTTATTGGTTTGCTTGCGATGCATCACGCCGGTCTGGGCGGTATTGTTTGTGGCCGGAGTTTCAAGCTCGGTCCGACGCGAGAAATCATCCGGTAAAAACCAGTACGGCTGGAGCGGCGGCAGCTCGGTGCGCAGGCCGTACAACAGATATTTGCCCAGCGAGAACGCCCGCCGGCTCTGCATATAGGCGACAATGAAGTTATGCGCCGACCCGGTCCGAAAGGACGTATAGGCGTCCTCAAGATGTTCGAGCGCCTCCAGCCACTGTGTATGGAAAGCGGCCCGTTCCGGGGGGACTTCCAGGTCTTCGTTCTGGGTATTGAGGGAAGTGAACAGGTCTCCCACCTGTTCGACGAGTTCGGCCTGATGCTGGGGGATTTTCGCCAGGTGAATCTGCTCCTGGAGCGCCTCGAAGGTGCGCAGGAAGCCCAGAATCTGCTCGGCTTGGCGGGTCGTCGTCTGGTGATAGTGTTCCGCAACGCTTTCCATGGTCCGCCTCCCTTATATGCAGACCGAGGCTAGCAGTTCGGCTTTCGCAGTTGCAAGGGGAAGGCCATGTGACAAAGAAGAGACGTGTTCAACCGATTTGGAATCAATGAAGAACACGTTTCTTCTTCGAGCTGGGAGCGGGTATGACAAAGCCTCACCCCCTCCTGCGCGCGCTCCCCTCCGTGGAAAAACTGCTGGGAACGCCGGCGCTTCAGCCCATCCTGGCACGCTATAACCGAACGTATATCACCGACCTGATTCGTCAGGTCTTGGAGACGTTGCGTCAGGACATTCTCTCCGGCGCCCAGACCACGTCGCTGGTCGAGCGCGACCTGGTCGAGCGTGTTACCGCCCAACTCCGGCACGAGGACCAATCTCCGCTGCGTTCGGTCGTCAATGCCACCGGCACGGTGCTGCACACCAACCTCGGGCGTGCCCTGCTGGCCCAGGAGGCCATAGACGCCATGGTCCGGGCGGCGTCCACCCCCGTGACGCTCGAATATGACGTATCCCGGGCCGGTCGCGGCGACCGGGACGATCTGGTCGAAGCCGACCTGACGGCCCTGACCGGCGCGGAAGCGGCCACGGTGGTGAATAATAACGCGGCTGCGGTGTTATTGGCCCTGAACACGCTGGCGGAAGGGCGGGAAGGGATAGTTTCGCGCGGGGAGCTGATCGAGATTGGCGGCTCTTTCCGCATCCCGGAGGTCATGCGCAAGAGCGGTGTGGTACTGCGCGAGGTCGGCACGACCAACCGGACCCATCCGCTCGATTATAGCAACGCTATCTCGGACCGGACGGGTATTCTGCTCAAGGTGCATACCAGCAATTATCGGGTCGTGGGCTTCACCGCCGAGGTTGGCCTGGAAGAACTGGTAGCCTTGGGCAAGGAGCACGGTGTTCCGGTCATGGAGGACCTGGGAGCCGGGGCGCTGATCGACTTGGCCCAGTACGGACTACCACAGGAACCTGTCGTGGCCGAGCGGGTCGCCAAAGGCGCGGACGTGGTCACCTTTAGCGGCGATAAACTCCTCGGCGGACCGCAGGCCGGGCTCATTGTGGGTCGCAAAGCCTGGGTGGACAAGATTAAAAAGAACCCGCTTAAACGGGCGCTGCGCCTCGACAAGCTGACGCTGGCGGCCCTGAGCGCGACCCTGCGTCTATACCGTCGATCACCCCAGTTGCAGCACGACCTGCCCACCCTGCGTTGGCTGACCCGGCCGCTGAACGACATGGAAACTCTGGCGGCCCAGGCCGTTCCGCTTATCCAGCAGGCGCTCGGCAGTGCCTTCTCGCTGAGCGTCGAGAAGGCAACCGCCCAGATCGGCAGTGGGGCGCTGCCGGAGGAGGAACTCCCCAGCACGGTCATTGCCGTTCGGCATGGCGAACTGTCCGCAGAAAAAATCGCCCAGCGTTTCCGGCAGGCCGATACACCCATCCTGGGCCGGATTCACAACGACACGTTCTTGCTCGATCTGCGCGGTATTTTTGATCCGCAGGACCTTGTGCCGTGAGTGTATCTCTCTAGGGAGAACTTGGCGGAGAAGGGATGGAGTCGAACCATCCGCGCAACTTACGCCACGCAACTCGGTTTTGAAGACCGGTACGGCCACCGGGCCGTATCCTTCCCCCCCGCCAGTCTCAGCGCTTACCATGAGAGTAGAGGTGAGTCCAGCAATGGTAAACGCTAGTAAATGCTGACTATGCATGCGGATTTTCAAAATTCGAGTGCCACTTTTTTTGAGGATGTGAGAATTGGCGAAATTTTTCATAACGGTTTTAGCCGAAATCGCGAAAAGTCCAGCTTGAGCGGGGAGTTAGGGATTTTTCACGCGAAATGAAATCTTCACGCGATTTCATTACCTTCTGATATCAAAAACGCCTCTAAATTGGGGTTTCAGAGCGGTCTTTTAAGGGTCTTTTAGGGGCTATTTTGAGGGGACTTATATACCCTCTTACCCAAATTTGACAGCAGCCTGTTTTTTTCTTTCCCCTCTGACAGGCTAAGTAACAGCCCCTCTCCCCGTGTTCTTTGTTTATGTGCTGTTTTCTTCTTCATCGTCTGGAATCTGCGCGGCAGCCCATCCCTTTCTCCCGAACAACCAGAGCGGACACCAGCCGAACACCTGCTTCACATCATCCCATCCAGCGTTTCCATCAAATGCGGTGACAACCGCAAGTGGTATCCATATGGCATCTTTTTGCCGTTGGCTCCCAAGAAGACGGTGAAATTGGTGCCGTTCTATCTTCGATTCGTATCGGCGACGGCCATTGGTTACGGTTTCATTCCAATGGAGTTGTGGTCCAGAGGACGAAAAAGACAATTTATACAGCGCCGATAGCTCAATAACGAGACCATATCCCATGAATGGTTGCGTCGGAAACCGAATATGGTCAATTTTTCCTTTCGGCAGCCGCTTCGTGCTCACCTGTGCTTCGTGTAGAGTTCCTTGTTGATCGTCGTCCAGAAGATAATTGCCATAACGAATAGGAACCTTGCCGATAGCCGTGATGCGGATATAGAGCCAAAGGCCATAAAGCGACCGCAGAGAAAACAACCGCAGGGAGAGCATGTATGGTTTGAGTGCTGCCTCAGCCCAGTCGCCCCACAATATAAGCGCCAAAAAAAGGAAGCCCGTTACACCCGCCCCAATGAAAATGCCTGCTACGGCATCACTCATCTCAAACCCCACCCAACTGACTGCTCGGTTAATCCAGCGATGCCATGTGGATAAATCGTCCTGTAATCCACCAAGACCAATAATGGACAAGGCGGGGGATAGACCAGCTAATACCCATTTCGTCCGCTTGCCAAATCTCCTCCAGAGTGGTGGTTGGGAGACTTCCTGATTGTCTGATTCCATGAAGTGGACATGGTACTGTCAGCTTTTTGCAACAGCAAGAGTAGTCATGGCTGGGCAACAAGGTATATAAGTCCCATTTTGAGGGGTCGCGAGGGGGTAATCTTGCGTCGGCGTAGAGCATGAGCCACGCCCTGCAAAGGAAGCCAAACAGCCAGAATACAATCAAGATTTCCATCATTTCATGCAGGGTGAAATTTCATGAAAAATGAAATTTTCAGGCTCCCCTTGTGCAAATTGGAAAGGGGTAAAATAGAGGGCTGGCGGCGAGGCTGTGCAGCCAGGCGCGTCTTCCAGGAACTAAGGAGGGCCTTTTTTCGGGCGTATGATGCGCGTCTTTTCTTCGCTATATTTGCAGGAGTCCCAGGAGATGTTACGGGACATGGGGCAAATGCTTTTGGAAGTCAGAAAATCCTCAACTCGAACCGAGGAGCGGGTCGCGGAGATACTCGCGGAAACGCGTAGGCACTAAGCAAAGAAAATAGGGCGTTCCTGGAACGGGAGAGGACTTGGTGGAGATAAAGATGGAGTCGAATCATCTGTGTAGCGCGCCCGTTTGTTTACTGAACGGTCTAAAAGCTGTAAGTAGCGCGAGTAGGAGTATCTGTCTGAGGCAACGGAGGGGATGATGGAAAGCATTGAGGACCGCTACGTTCGGAGACTTAAAGAAAAATTGCGGCGGAAGTTGACAAAAAACGCGAAAAAACCGCTGATGGGTAGATTAACTGACACGCTAAGAGACCATCTCACTCTTGACGAAAAAGAGGGGAGATCGACTGATCTGAATATTGGGTCCGCAATATATGAGGATCTCCCTCAAAAGAGGAGAAGGCGTCTATGCCAACAAGCGATAGAGACCCTTTTGAAAGACGAAAAGGTCAAAGAGCTTCTAGCTAAGAGAGTCTCCGAGGAACTTCAATTCTTAGCCGAGAAATAAGTAACTTTAGGGGCTTTCTGTATGAAGTTCCTTAATTTAAGACCGGTACGACCGCCGGTCCGTATCCTTCCTCCCACGCCTACGCTCAATAGCTCCCTTTACTTTGAGACGGGCAAACCCTCCCCTTGAGAAAAGGGGAGGAAGAACTTACCCTTAGGCAGTCTGTGGTGAAGGGATGTAATCCGTCAAACCAATCCAGGAGGAGGGGGTTATGGACATGCAGGTGGAGTTCAACACTGACGGGTCTCGCACCGACGATGTAGTCACTCGACTGAATGCTGTGCGTGACGTGCTCTCCAAGGAGTACCGCAAACGGCATGATGATCCCTGGATTGTCGCGTATTCTGGGGGGAAGGATTCGACGTTACTCCTGCAACTGGTCTGGGAAACGGTGGCCGCACTCCCTCCACATGAGCGGCGCCGTACTATCTACGTTATCGGAAACGATACGCTTGTTGAATCTCCACTCGTCATTCGCCATTTGAAGAACAGCTTGAGAATGATTCGAGACGCGGCCCACGCAGCCGAGTTGCCGATAACTACCACGATCACGGAGCCAGACATCGATCAGACGTTTTGGGTGAACGTAATCGGTCGTGGCTATATTCCCCCAACCCGTAATTTTCGCTGGTGTACCGACCGGATGAAGATCAAGCCAACTGACCGCTTGTTAGAGAAACTTGCTCGGACACACAAGCGCACAGTACTGCTCATCGGAACACGCAGAAGCGAATCTCAAAACCGCCGGCGCACCATGAAGAAGCACGGGGTCAAAGCAGACACAATGAACCCTCACGGTAGTATCAAAGGGTGTAGAATGTTTTCTCCGCTCGCCGATTTGAGCGACGACGATGTGTGGATGATCTTGATGCAACGCAAGCCGCCGTGGGGCGACTCGCATCGTGCCCTGATTACACTCTACCGCAACGCCGGTGGCGGCGAATGCCCACTTGTACTGAGCAAAGAGGACGCACCCTCCTGTGGAACCACATCGCCGCGTTTCGGCTGTTGGACATGTACTGTTATAAATAAAGATAGAAGTTTGCGCGGACTGATCGCCTCTGGACATGAGGAAGAAGATAAGCTGGAAACCCTCGCAGACTTTCGCGAGTGGCTGATAGAACTCCGCGAGGATAATCGGAATCGCCTGCCAGTACGTCGTGATGGACGTACCAAACTTCGTGGGGACGGCAGTCGGGTCATGGGGCCTTTCAAGCTTGAAGTCCGAGAAGCGATTCTTGACCGCTTACAGCAAATGGAGAAGCAGATAGGCGAACCACTCCTTTCAGCGGCAGAACTAGAAATAATTGAGGATATTTGGCGACGTGATTACATACGAGAAGATGGGCGGCTCGCATTGTTGGCCGCGTGTGGACCTGAGGAAGTGCGGGGATGAGTGCTGACACTGTTATCGACACCAAATCAACAGTTTTTTCTCGTCTGTATTACACAGGAAAGTTTGAGGTGCCGTGGCATCAACGTCGATACGACTGGAAGAAAGAACACGTTTCGGAGTTACTCCATGACATTGACGAGGCTGTAAGTGAAAATCGACGATGTTATTTCCTCGGCGCGATTATGCTGTTGGCAAAGCAGGGGGACTCTTGGCAGATTAACGATGGTCAGCAGCGCATAGTTACTATCTCCCTTATCTGTGCCTGCCTATGCCGTTTGTTCAGCGAAGCAAATGATTCACGCCGCGAAGCAATCGCGCTTCGGCTCCTCTTTGATTTGGATGAAAACAATACGGAGCAATTTTGTAACGCTGATAGACTGACGCCCCGGCTCACGCCGCCACGTGATGATAAAACTCGCTACAATCAGTTGATTCGAGGAAAAAACATCGGATCGAATGGGAAATTGACTCTTGCATGGCAGGAAATTGACAATTTCATTGCGGGTATGGGTCTGGAGAAGGCCCGCGCGTTTTTCGATTTCCTGATTCAGAAAGTCGAAATTGCTTGCCTTTACATACCGACCGCTGTCGATCCGAATTCTGTGTACGAAACAATTAACTCTCGCGGCAAGCCGCTGGACGACTTAGACCTTATTCGTAACTATCTCTATTCTTATTTTAATGACGACAGTGAAGAAGCCCGTAGAGATACCGTACACGAGAGTCTTGAACGTGTCCGTGTCCAACTGAGAGATGAGACAAAAATCACTGATTATGCACGGTGTTACTTTCAATGTAGGTACGGCTTTTTACCGAAAGGGAGTCTATATAGAGAAACCCGAAAGAAAATCCGTGCTGATGCTGAAAGCAACTCCTCTGGAGGAAGAAAGCCGGCAGACTATATATATGACTTGATTGAGGACTTTTCTCGCAAGGAGCATGTGGAGTTGTTCCGAATCATTTCAGCCCCTAGTTCAGGTGACCCCTTTATTGAGCAATTTCATACTCATTCCAATAAGACGACGGCAGTCCGAAATCTGTTTATTTTCTTAAAAGAATTACAGACCTATACGGTTACACAGTCGATAGTGTTTGCGTTACTCAGCCACTACATCAACGAATCGGACGGTAGGAAACAAAGAAAATTGGCAAAACTCATACACGGAAGAATGAAGCAATTTACCTCTTTCGTTATGAGGACGGCATTTGTTTCACTGAAATTTGAGCCATCCCAATTTGAGGACGAATTCGCAAATCAAGCTGAGATGATTCAGTCTGGGCTCTCAGACGATGGGACTATTTTCGACGAGTTTTTGAGAGAATGTGATGCTGGCTATGGCATCCTCGATGACGACAAGTTTGTTGAAAGAATGAAAATACAAGAAATGCGCGATGCGAAAAAGATCAAACGTTTCTTGTTAGGGCTGAACTATGCTCTGCAAAGCGACTCTGAGGTCATAAACGAGTATCGTTGCAGTGTCGAACATATCCTTCCGAAAGCCGAGAAGCATTGGCCAGAGTGGCAAGGCTTTGAGGGTCAGAATCCGTCTGACTGGATTCATCGTATTGGAAACCTGACGCTTCTTGGACAATATGACAATAAGCCTGGAGATTCCGAGAACCGAAATTTCCTCAGGAAAAAAACGGGATACGGACGAAGTGCTATCGTACTCACTAGGGCGCTTGACCAGTACACGGAGTGGTCACCGGGTGAGGTTAATGCGCGACAAATGAAACTCGTCCAACAGGCTGTTAAAGTTTGGTCCTTCTGAAGATGTCACAAAAAATGAGAGAAAAGCGTCGTGAGAAAATTCAATGGTCTCACCGAAATATCAACGGCTTGCCGAAATCAATATCGGGCGTTTATGCGTTCTGGTGCCGGGAGAACGAGAAGTGCGTCTACGTAGGTCAAGCCGCCGACCAGCCGATAAGAGAACGGCTAAGGCAGCACTGGCGCAGCTCGCACAGCGAAACATTAAACCTATGGATACAGGCTTTTGGTGAGTATCTGGACGTATGCTATATGTCGGTCGAACCGAGCAAAATTGACCGCTTAGAAAAGCGGCTGATTAGACTCTGGAGACCCGAAGTGAACATCCAACACAACCATTAAAGGAGACTCAAATGTCAACGACTCTTGCAGCAATGAAAGCAAGATTGGGTGATACGAATTATTTTATTCTTTCAATGAAAGCCCAAGAACTAGTGACTATGGTCAAAATTCCCAAAGAGTTGGATGGGTGGGAAGACTTGAGCGTTGAAGAGCGATACCAACGCGACATCAACTACAATCGCGTTAAAAAACAAATCGCGCCATATTTGGCCAACGATGGTTCGCGGTTTTTCGGGGCTATTATAGTCGCAGCGATGAACTTCAAGGAGGAGGATGTATTCGAGCCTTTAGCTGCTGTAACTACAAAAGGTTTGCCGAACAAATACCGCGATGATGCGGCTGACATGGGATTCCTGACCTTCAAGGGGGGTGAAGTTCTTGTTCCCCTGGACGGACAACATCGCTTGAAAGCGATAGAATTCGCTGTCACCGGACGTGATGAAAGAGGTCGTCCCATCGCGGATTTCAAACCTTGTACCCAGCTCGCACAAGAGGACGTCACTGTTATTTTGGTCCCTTATCAGCCACAAAAGGCTCGCAAAATTTTTACACGGGTGAATCGATACGCTAAACCGACCACGACCGGTCAGAATATCGTCACCGACGACGATGATATAGTCGCTGTACTGACTCGTGAAATAGCGAATGATCTGATTGGTGGACGGCTTGCCAAATACACCAGTAACACCCTAACAAAGAAAGACCCGGAATTCACTACCCTCGCAATCATTTACAACTGCAATGATGCCATCATCGCCGATTCATTCCCTGGTGGAAAATTGGATACAACCCGGCTACCTGATGAGGCTAAAATCAAACTGTACCGCAAAAAAGTAAGGGAAGTTTGGCAAACACTGCTGGACAACATCGAAGTGTTTGCCGACGCGCTCAGTGACACGGATGAAACAGGCGATGAAAAACGCTGCAAAATACGCGAAGAGAATTTGCTAGGTAAGCCGGTCGCTCAAGAGTGCTTGGTGCGGGCCTTTCTTCATCTGACAGATTCGTCCAGCAATATGGGAGACGAGAAAGCGTGTGAACGATTGAACGCTTTGCCGTGGAGCATTACTGAGGAAAACCTAGAGGTATGGCAACGTGTCCTTTGGGCAGGCGGTAAAGATGGTAAGATCATTACTAAGAATCGGAGGTTGACGACCGACATAATTGTCTATCTGGCTGGCGAGAAAATCACAGACGAGAGAAAAGCTGAATTGCTGGAAGAATATCGTGGACTATTTCCTGAAGCTGAACGTACAGGAAAGGAACTTCCTCAATTACCTTAGAACTCATCTCATAAATAGGAGAGTCGCTACTTTTACCCAGAATCGACGGCCTATAGAGCGCCTGTCAGACATTTATGAGATAGCTTCTAGTTTTCTCTTCGCATTCACTGATTGAGAACGTCTTGGGAACATTCTTGGTGACAGAGGGGAAGAAGTAGCATGAAGCTTGATGTCGTCGACGCCTGTTTTATCGGGGTAGCTGCCCGGTCACACGGAAAAATTCAAGCCGGAGAGGAGTTGGTGAGCGAAATGCTCGTGGAATGTGACGAGCATGGCGTAGCACTCTCCGCCCCGGAGGAAAAAGCGCTGTACCGGATTTGTAGAGATGGAGAGGACGATTCCCCACTGACAGAAGCGATGACACTCGAAGCGTACCAAGCACTTATCAACCTTTTGCTGAGAGGTCGGGAAGGGATAGGGGGGAAGTTGGCTGAGCTATGAAAATCGGTCAATCCGGTCATGCTTTCAGCCAGTCCCCAACGGGTTTCAACAGGAATGCCTCAAGGTCGATGCCGTCGCCCCCGACGAGCAGCTTACGCGTGGGTCGAAACGCCTCGGAAAAGGCCGCCATGCCCGCCAGCGTATCAACCGCGCGCCCGCTCTTGACCTCAATGGCAACCAGGCTGTTGCCGGCACGGACGACGAAATCCACCTCACGGTTACGCTCACGCCAGTAATAGGCTTGGCACTCACCCACGGCCGCGGCGTTGGCCAGATGCGCGCCAACCGCGGACTCGACCAGGCGTCCCCAAAAGGCACGGTCTTGGCGGGCCTGCCTGAGCGTCATGCTGGTCTGGACCGTGATCAGAGCAGTGTTGAAGACCTGGAGCTTGGGGCTCGACGCCCGCCGCCGTGCTACGCCTCCGGCGTATTTTTGCAGGCCGGTGACCAGACCCGCACCGGACAAGAGGTCGAGGTAATGGGCCAAGGTAGTCGCGTTGCCGGCATCTTGGAGCTGGCCGAGCATCTTGGTGTAGGACAGAATCTGTCCGGAGTAGGCGCAGCTCAGTTCAAGCAGTCTGCGTAGCAAAGCCGGCTTGTCGACGCGAGAGAGGAGCAGCACGTCGCGGGAGATGACCGGTTCAATAAGCGCGTCGCGGACGTAGCGCGCCCAGCGGACCGGCTGTCGGATGAGCGGGGCCGCGCCGGGATACGCACCGTAGAAGAGGTAGTGCTCCAGCGACCAGCCAAATGCCTGTTGCATTTCGGCAAGGCTCCAGTGCGGCAGACGTACCATCTCGAAACGTCCGGCCAGGCTCTCGCTCAGGCCGCGCTCGACCAGGAGTGGCGCCGAGCCGAGCAAAACGACCTTGAGCGGCCGGCCTATGCGAGTGTCAGCATCCCACAGGTGCTTCACCGTCTCCGACCAGCCCGAGACCTTCTGCACCTCGTCGAGAACCAGGAGCGCCCCGTCCGTATCTGCCGCATCGGTGAGACTCCGCGCGGCCTCCCACTGCTGTTCAATCCACTGGACGCCGCGTAAAGTCGGTTCGTCCGCACTGGCGTAGCGGGTCGGCAGGCCGGACTGCCTTGCGGCCTGCCCCGCCAGCGTCGTCTTGCCGACCTGCCGGGCACCGGCAACGACCTGGATAAAACGACGCGGCTCCAGCAGCCGGCTGGTCAACTCTTGGGCCTGGGGACGGGTATAGCCGGACAATTTGCTCATAATGATGAGTAATTTTACTCAAGATGTCGAGTAGATCAAGGCTGTCGAAAGTATCAGGGAATCAATGAGCGGTTTGACGGTTTCGCCGGCCTGCTGGATAATCTCTCGCTGCCTATCTGGAGAGCTTACGAGATGAAGGCTCACCTCTTCCGGCAGACGTGATAGAATAGGGGAAGTAGGATGAAGCTTGCCCCGCCCCGGAGGAAACAGTGTTGTACTGGATTTGTAGAGATGATGGGGAGGACACCTCTCCACTTACGGAAGTGATGACACTTGAAGCACACCGAGCACTTATCAGGCTTTTGTTGAGAGAAAAGGAAGGCCAAAACTGCACATAAAGCACCCCGACAGTTCAATAAGTTATTGATTTTATTGGATTCAGGTCTTAGACCCCCCCTATATAGTTTCTGAGTGTTTGTTGGGGAATAACGGTGTTTTAATAATGGACGCATTGGAACACCTTGAGCAACAGGTCTTACAACTCTCGTCGGAAGACTTGGAGAAGTTTCGGGCATGGTTTCTCGAACTTGACCATCAACTCTGGGACAAAGAGATTGAGGCCGACGCCAGGGCTGGAAAGCTGGACCACCTCATCAATGAAGCGCGAGCGGAACTCAAAGCGGGAAAGACTCGCGCGCTTTGAGACACTTTGCGTCCTCGAAATTTTGGGCACGCCATCACGCTTTGCCGGAGAAGGGATGGGGTCACGCAACTTACGCCACGCAACTCGATTTTGAAGACCAGTATGGCCACCGGGCCGTATCCTTCCCAACAGCCAGCCCTCGGCACTTACCATGGTAGAAGGGGTAAGTCTGGCAATGGTACACCAGAGACAAAAAGACTCTCCTAGGTGGAGATGGGCTTCCGATTACTGATGAAGAAGTCATAAGGTGCTATATACGCTCATCAGCTGAGTCAGCCCTACTTTGAGGACTCTCTGCAAGAGTTTGTCCTTTCAGTTCACCCTACGGGTCCACTAAAATAGCCCCTGCTTTCATAGGCTGCCCCTCTTTACCATTCCCTCAACTATAGTGCTTGACCAAGCGGATTAGGGCAGTATATGTAGCGCTCGCATGGTTATCGCTTTCTGGGTAGCAAGATTTAAGTTGCAGGGCAGTTAATGTTCAGTTAGGTGAGGTGATGCTTCATTATGACACGCATTCAACCGACTGTACCCTCGAACAGCTTTTGACTCAGTACGAGAAATCAGGTCGTCCTATCTCGGTTGATTTTCGTAAATTAGTCCCAAGCTTACACTCTGTGGACCGAGCAACTCACCTGCTTCATCCGTATCCGGCCAAGCTCCTGATGCATATACCGTTCTTTTTCTTAAACAATTCCATTCTTTCCAAAAAAGGAGATTTAGTAGCAGATCCCTTCTGTGGGTCTGGAACCGTGTTGCTAGAGTCCCAACTCGCAGGGCGAACCGCGATTGGGGCAGACTCAAATCCATTTGCCCGTCTTCTTACCAAAGTCAAAACTTTCCCAATAAGCTCACCAGCTCTTGACAAGGCATGTGATCGGCTCTTCGCACGCATTCCAGAGCGGCCACGTAGAAGTCCGCCTGATGTGGTTAACCTAAATTACTGGTTCTATCCGCACGTTATCGATCAGCTTCGATGTTTGCATGAGGCAATCCAAGCGACGAGGCGTCAGGACATCCGCGATTTCTTTAATATCTGCCTTTCCAGTTGTGCAAAAAAAGTGAGTCTGGCTGATCCCCGCCTCTCAGTACCAGTAAGGCTCTGTGCCGAACGCTATCCGGAGAAACATCCTCTTCGTGAAAAAATGGAAAGGCATATCCGCCGATTAAAGCGGGTAAATGTGTTAGATGTATTTAAGGATATCCTGAATGCAAATCGGAGACGCCTTTCGACGCTAGAACCTCTCATTGATCGGCTTCCTAAAGCGTCTATCGTCTCATCGGATGCACGCCAACTCTGCGCCCATAGCTCGTCTGGAACAACCGACACAACGATGGGCGACATGGGTGTCCAGTTAGCAATTACTTCCCCTCCTTACCCAGGAGCACAGAAATATATACGTTCTTGCAGCTTCAGCTTAGGATGGCTCGATCTTTGTCGGTCCGATGAACTCATCGATTTCAAGTTGGGCACCATAGGGCGAGAAGAGTTCCGTAAAATTGACTGCCAAAGATTGCTCCCTACCGGCATTTCGTCAGCAGATCGGATTCTTGAGCACATCTACACTGAGAGCCCTATTAGAGCGACGATTGCCTCTACTTACCTGCGTGAGATGCGGTCTGCGATAGTTGAACTATCGCGTTTAGTTATATGCGGTGGTTATCTTGTCCTAGTTGCAGCTAACAACAAACTTTCCAGACGAGTGTTTAAGACACAACAGTACTTACAGCTAATTGCAGAAGAGACAGGATTCCGTACTGTCCTTCGCTTAGTTGATGATATCCGTTCACGTGGCCTTATGACAAAACGGAATGAGACGGCAAGCGTCATAGCTAGGGAATGGGTTCTCGTCCTGCGAAAAGACGGATAGGGCATGTCATATCGAGAACGACTACTCTCAAAGCTCAAGATACTCAGTGAAACAGTGTGGGAACGTAAAGCACGTGAACCTCAGATACAAGCCTGGCTTGATAATTTTGTAGGTGATGTGGTTAGTATCGAGGAGGAGCAGCTACATGCACTGTATCTGCTATCACGATTTACGTATTTTGGTAGCCGCCAAATACGCGAACTGATGAAGGTTCTGTTTCGAGATTTATATCGTTACCCTATCGTCGAAGAAATTCGTCGTGCCCATAATGACACCACGGATAGCATACTTATTAATAGCGAATTTGAATCGGCATTAGAGCAAACTTTATTTCTTGGAGTCGGTAATCCATCAGAAAGTGGAAGTCACCTGCTCTACCTTTTCCGCCAGGAAAATGGACTCCCAACAACTCGCTTTGTACATAGCCATGAAGTTTTTCAACGAGGACCGATCAGTTTTTCCGACCAAACCAATAGCTACACGGGAACAGTGACTCTCCGGCATCCCCAGGTGAATCGTTACGTTTTTATCGACGACTTCTGTGGATCTGGGCAACAAGGTACGGAATATTCCCAAAGCGTTGTTAAAGATATAAAGACTCTAAACTCCGAGGCTAAGGTTTTCTACTTCATCCTCTTTGCAACAACAGAAGGTATACAATCTCTTCGGGAAAATACTGAATTCGACGAGGTGCATTGTATATTTGAGCTTGATGAATCCTTTCAGTGTTTTTCTCCCTCCTCGAGAATCTTCTCTCCTCCTCCGTCCGACGGCATTTCTTCCGATTGCGCAGAACAAATAGGCCGGTTTTATGGCGAGAAACTTGAGCCTAATCACCCTTTAGGCTATGGCGACTGTCAACTCCTCATCGGTTTTCACCACAATACTCCAGATAACACCCTTCCAGTTTTCTGGTATGATGAGCTTGGTGAGGTTAATTGGACGCCAATATTTAGAAGATACCCCAAGATATATGGTTCCTGAAATCCATGGAAGACTCACACGATAATCCGTTCACAGTGACAAGGGCTGCGGACTTTACAGACCAGCAGATTAGCGATTATTGGGTGGATCTGTCCAACGGGGAAGGATTCTTTGATTTAGTCAAACCACGATCTGAGATGCCCATGCTCATCCTTGGGGGCAAGGGGAGTGGGAAGACGCATATTATGCGATACTTGTCCTTCCCTCTCCAGCGGCTGCGACATGAAGGCAACTTGCAGGAGGGCATACAAAGCGAAGGATTCGTAGGAGTCTATATGCGGTGTAGTGGCCTGAACGCCGCGCGGTTTACTGGAAAAGGACAAGAACTCGATCTTTGGGACACAGTCTTTGCATATTATATAGAACTATGGCTCGCCCAGATGACCGTTTCAATATGCCGTGAAATCGTTGAGAATCTCAAAATGCTAAAGACGTCTGAGCCTGATATTACGGCAGCCATATGCGGCTTATTCGACGATCCTCCTACAGAGCTTCCAAGTACTCTGCAAGCACTTGATATCTGCCTCCGTTCTTTGCTGACGGAATTGGACATTGCAATAAATAATTCCGCTATAAGCCGAGAGTTGGATGTGAATATCCGGTCTACGTCGGGGCGACTGATATTCGGGATTCCTCAGATCATTACAAAGTTCCTAGCGCCTCTTAGCGATTGTCTATGTGTCTATTTAATTGACGAATTTGAGAACCTCAATGAACGTCAGCAGAAATTCATCAATACACTGATCCGTGAGAAACAACCCCCATCATCTTTTAAGATTGGCGCTAGACTCTATGGAGTTCGTACTTACTCAACGTACTGTGCCGATGAAGATAATAAAGAGGGATCAGAATATGAGAAGCTTCCCCTGGAATCGAGGCTCCGAGACAATGATGCTCGGTACAGGGTATTTGTAAAGCGCCTTATGATAAGACGTTTAGAGGCGCACGGTATGTTGTTGAGCGAGGATGTACGAACAGATGAACAGATAGCTAAACTTCTCTCAGATTCATTTGAAGCGCCACACACAGATAATCTTGCCATTCAGGAGACAGAAATTGTCATAAAGAAATACAGTAACCATACGAGGCCCTACTTCAGATCCCTTCGTCAGTCACTAGATGAGGGGATCAAGGCAAGTCTGGCTCTAGGGCTTTCAAAACAGAATGTCGATCAGGTTATTGAGAAGCTTACCTGTCATGATGCTCCGCTACTAGAAAAACTAAATTGTTTTCTTTTTTACCAAGACTGGAACGCAAACAGAAAACTAGACGAAGCAGCGGAAGCCATACGTCAGGCCTGTCAGACGTTTCGTAGTGAAGGAACCTCAAGAGGGCGATATGCAGAGACATTTTTGCATTTTAAAAGTGATCTGCTCGCTCAACTCCGTAAAGAGTGTGATCTAAAACAGCAATATGTCGGCCTAAAATCCCTGATAAGTCTGTCGTGGGGAAATCCGCGCTACCTGCTAATGCTCCTAAAGCTCATATATACATGGGCAATCTTTAAAGATGAAAAACCCTTCCAGGGAGAAAAAATATCGGCGACCGCCCAGATCGCTGGGGTTGGGGATGCTGCGGAGTGGTTCTTCCAGGACGCGCGCATCCCTGGCCAAGACGGTCAGCAGGTACACAATGCCATCAATCGTCTAGGTACTTTTTTCCGTGGTATCCGCTACGCTCATAAGCCATCAGAGTGTTCATTATCAACATTTAGCTATGATGAATCATCAGTAAGCGACGAGGCGAGACGACTCATTGATCTCGCTCAGAAGTGGTCATTGTTAGTGGATGTTGGTACTCAGCGGGATCGAAATTCAAACAGGGTAGATATAAAGCTTCAGCTTAATCGTATGCTCGCACCCCGATTCGATCTGTCGTTTAGTAGACGTGGCGTCTTGCCATTACGTGGTGATGAAGTGAATGCGATATTTGATCCAGCGTATATCCGCGAATTTGATAAATACCACCGGATTCGTATTGGCCGGATGACAGCCCCATATTTTGGTAGAAAGCGCGGAAGCGGGAGTCAAGGCACCCTGCTTGAATAGAGGAATGATCGATTACACGATTTTCTATAGATGTACGTTGCCTACCAATACTGCCTGGAGTTCAGAGGAAGACTGGGATCTATTCATCTCGGCATATGTACCGACTGATCGGGCGGAGAGGGTCTTCCTGCGAGCAAGAGCTGGCCAAAAGTGGTGGTTGGTATTTCCTGAATATAGATACGAGTCATCGCAATATCCCGATTCGCAATACTTTAACGAGCCTGCTACTGATGAGGCTAGTTTCATAACAAACTTCTGGCATCAATTACCAGACAATGTAGTACATCCTCGGATTTGTATAGATATCACCGGGTTCATACGACCGTATCTCATTTTCCTTGTTCGTTGGCTCCAATATCAAGGGATACGAAAATTTGATGCGATTTATGCGGAGCCGAGCCAGTACATTGGACAGGAACTGACCGAATTCTCTGCCGTCATAAGGGAAGTACGCCAAGTTGCAGGATTCGAAGGCACACATTCCACGGACATCACACATGATGTACTTATCATAGGGGCAGGATACGAGGATAACCTGATTTCACATGTCGCAGAGAATAAGGCAAAAGCGTCTAAGATTAGATTGATCGGATTTCCTTCCCTCCGGGCAGATATGTACCAAGAGAATCTCCTGTGTGTGAAACGCGCGGAAGAATCTCTTGGTGGAACAGTCGACGACGAACTACATACCCACTTTGCTCCTGCGAATGACCCTTTCGTCGCAGCCACGACTCTGAGTCAGATAGTAGAGGAGCTAAAAGCGAAGGATGCCTTGACAAATTTGTACCTATGTCCTTTGTCTACGAGGGCACACGTGCTGGGATTTACTCTATTTTACCTCACCGAGTGTCAGAATACGCCTACCAGTATCATCTTCCCGTTCGAAGAAACGTATAGCAAATCAACAAGCCATGGTGTCGGAAGGATATGGAAGTATACAGTTGAATTACCGGCCTTGGACTCTTAAACTGAATCGACTGCCTTCTGAGAAACAGCCGCTCCGGGCAGTGCGAGGCAAGACATGCGGGTAACGGTGCTTGGCGCGGGCGATGCGTTCTGTAGCGGAGGGCGGCGCCATAGCGGCTATCTGGTTGAAGTCCCCGACGCCTGCTTTCTGCTCGATTGCGGCACGACCACGCTGCTCGCTCTCAAATCTCTCGGTATCCCGGCGGACCGTATAGACTTTGTGGCCATCAGCCATCTGCACGGCGATCATTTTGGCGGCCTGCCGTTTCTCTTTCTCGAATATATCTATGAAAACCAGCGCTCCCGGCCCCTTACCATCGTCGGGCCGCCAGGGACCGAAGAGCGGGTACGCACTCTCCATGCCACTATGTACCGCGAGTTGTCGCAACGTCCGTGCTGCTTTGATATGCGCTTCCGGGAATTGATGCCGGAACAGCAGACGGCCCTCTTCGGCGTGGAGTTGTTTCCCTTCCGTGTGCCGCACCAGGAGAGGGACATCTCGTTTGGGTATCGGGTCGAAACCGCCGGCCGGGCGCTGTTGTATTCGGGCGACTGCGGCTGGAATGAGGATTTGGTCCGGTATTCGCACGGGACCGACCTGTTTATCTGTGAGTGTTGCTATTTTCAGACCGAGACCTCCTTCCATGTCAGCTATCCCAGGATCGCCCAGGAGCAGCACCGCCTGGGCTGTAAACGCCTGCTGCTCAGCCATATTGGCCGGGAAGTCCTTGAACGGCAGGGCGAGGTCTCGCTGGAATGCGCCCACGACGGGATGGTGATCGAGATCTAGCCGGGCCTGATTTCTTTTCCTGGGAGGGCGGCCATCCTGGCCGCTATGCGGGCTGGAAGCCCGCACTCCTCAAGGAGGAGAGAGACGCGCTCCACAGCCGCGTGATTTGCCCTAATACCTTGACGCTATTACTGTTTGCCCCTACACTTTCCCCTTCCTTATGTCGATACGCATCCTTGTCTTACACGGCCCGAACCTGAATATGCTGGGTCTGCGTGAGCCCGACATTTACGGGACGACGACCCTGGCCGACGTGAACGACCGGATTGCGGCCCTGGCTCAGGAGCTTGGCGTCGAGGTCGATACCTTTCAGTCGAATCACGAGGGCCAGTTGGTCGATAAAATCCAGGCCGCGCGCGGACAGTACGCGGCGCTCATTATCAACGCCGGCGCCTATACCCATACGAGTGTTGCCCTGCTGGACGCGATTTTGTCGGCCGAACTCCCGACGATCGAGGTCCATCTCTCGAATCTGTATAAACGCGAATCATTTCGCCATCACTCCTATATCGCGAGCGCGGCGGTCGGACAGATCTGCGGCTTTGGCGCGGACAGCTATCTGCTGGGCCTTCGCGCGGCGGTTGCCCTCGCCCGGAGTTGAGCCCGCTCTCATAACCTGTCAGGACGATGTCAGGGTGACGCAGAGCGTGCTATAAAGAGAGGCGTTAGCAGAGCATCGAGTGAAGGACACCTATGGAGATTGACGAAATCCGTAAGCTCATTGAGCTGATGGAAGAAAAAGGGGTCAGCGAGCTGGAGCTCAAACATCGTGCGGGCGAGGTCCGCCTGGTGCGCGGGGGACCGGCTTCCGTACCCACGACCGTCCAGCCGCAGCCGGCCTCAGCCCCGGTCCCGCCTCCGGCAGAGACCACCACCGCGGCCCAGGAACAGGACGGCCTTGACCCCGGCCTGACCATCACCTCGCCCATGGTCGGCACCTTTTATGGTGCGCCCAACCCTGACGCCTCGCCCTTTGTAGCGGTCGGCGGGATGGTGGAAACCGGCGATGTGGTGTGCATCATCGAAGCCATGAAAATGATGAATGAAATCGAGGCGGAGATTCGCGGGCGGATACGCCGGGTTTTGGTCGAGAACGGCCAGCCGGTTGAATATGGCCAGGCCCTGTTTCTCCTTGAGCCCGTGTAGTTGGGTCGGTTGGGTCGGTTGAGTCTATTGGGTCTATTGAGTCGTTGGGTCTATGTCGTTGGGTCTATTGAGTCGGTTGGAAGAGTTCGAGTCAGGTGTTTAAGAAAGTCCTCATTGCCAATCGGGGTGAGATTGCGGTTCGTATTATGCGGGCCTGCCGGGCCATGGAGATTGCCACCGTGGCCGTGTACTCGACGGCCGACCGTGACGCCCTGCACGTCCGCCTGGCCGATGAGAGCGTGTGTATCGGGCCGCCGAATCCGCTCGAAAGCTATCTCAATATTCCCGCGATTGTCAGCGCCGCGCTGGCCTTTGGCGCGGATGCGGTTCATCCCGGTTATGGTTTTTTGTCCGAAAACGGCGATTTTGCCGAGGCGTGTCAGCGCTCGGGCCTGACCTTTATCGGTCCCCGCGTCCGCAACATCCGTCTGATGGGGGATAAACCGCGCGCGCGGCGGATCATGGAGCGTGCCGGCGTGCCGGTTTTATCCGGGACCTCGTCCGGGACCACGGATGTCAAAGAAGCCCAGGCCGTGGCGGCTCAGATCGGCTTTCCCATTCTGATAAAAGCCGCGGGTGGTGGCGGCGGGCGCGGCCTGCGGGTCGTCCAGAATCCCCACGAACTCTCGACCCTGTTTGCCGTTGCCCAGGAAGAGGGTGAAAACGCGTTTGGGAATGGGACGCTATACGTCGAGAAATATCTGGAACGCGCCCGGCATATCGAGTTTCAGATTGTGGGCGATCAGCACCGCAACGTCATTCACCTTGGAGAGCGCGAGTGTTCGATCCAGCGCCGCTATCAGAAACTCATTGAGGAAGCGCCCTCGCCGGCCCTGACTAAACGCCTGCGCGAACGGATGGGCGCCATGGCGGTCAAAGCGGCCCGAGCGGTCGGCTATACCAATGTCGGGACGATTGAGTTTTTGCTCGACCCTCAGGGCCACTTCTACTTTATTGAAATGAATACCCGAGTCCAGGTGGAACACCCGGTGACCGAGATGATGACGGGCATCGACGTGGTCCAGGCCGGCATCCGCTCGGCCGGGGGTGAGCCCTTACCCTGGCGTCAGAAGGATATCCGTTTTTCAGGTCACGCCATCGAGTGCCGGGTGGTGGCCGAAGACCCCATCACCATGCTGCCTTCTCCTGGGACGATTCGGACCTATCATCCCCCGGGCGGGATGGGGGTTCGGGTGGAAGCTGGGGTGATGGAGAACAGCAGTGTGCCCGTTTACTATGACTCTCTGGTGGCAAAAGTCATTGTGAGCGCTCAGACGCGCGCCGAGGCCGTCCAGCGGATGCGCGCCGCCCTGTCGGAATATCGGATTGACGGTATTAAAACGAATATCCCGCTGCATCAAAGAATCCTGCGCGACCGGGATTTTTTAGCCGGCAAGGTGCACACGCGCTATCTGGATACCTTTCTGGCCCGCTCGAATAATGGTGCGGCTCGCCCGTCCCAACGCACCACCAAGGAGGTGTAGCCATGCGTTTCGGGACTCCTGCCGCCCTTGTGCTGACCGTCTTCTGCTCTCTGGCCTGTCTCGGTGTCGCCCCGGGGGTGCACGCCGAATCCGGGAGCAGCACAACCACCGATACGGTGGCCTTCATCGGTCCGCGGATGCACGTCGACGAACCCGTGTTCGATTTTGGACAGGTCGAACAGGGAGAAAAAGTGACGTATGATTTTCGGTTTACCAATCAGGGCAACCAGGATTTACGGGTGCAGTCTGTCAAAACCTCGTGCGGCTGCACCGCCGCGGTGATTGCCGCGGACACCATCCCGCCCGGTACGGAGGGCACTATTCAGGCCACGTTTGACACCAAGCGGTTTGCCGGCCAGAAGGCCAAAGACATCCGTGTCCATACCAACGATCCCCTCAATCCGGTCACGACCCTGACGCTCCGGGGAGAGATTACCACCGAGGTGCAGGTCGAACCGGCCCAGCTGTATCTGGGACGGCTGCATCGCGGCTCCCCCACCACCCGCACGGTCACGGTCCTGTACGATGAAAACAAATCCCTTGAAATTACAGACATCACCAATGCCAATACCGCCATCAGCGTCCGGGCCGAAGCCGCCCAGGTCGAGGGCAAAAAGGGCAAGGCGCTTCAGGTGAGCGTCTCCAAAACCGCGCCGCGCGGTCCGCTCAACGACACCATTACGGTTACCACCACGAGCACGAAAAAGCCGACCATCAGTATTCCGGTTGTAGGCAGCGTCGAGGGTGATATCAGTGTCTCGCCCTCCCAGGTCTCGTTCGGGGTCGTCCGCCAGGGAGTCGGCGAGACCCGGACGGTGCGTATCAAGAACCGCTCCGCTCAGCCCCTCGGCATCGGACAGGTGCGGAGTTCACTCGCCAGCGTTGTCCCCGAGCTGACCGAGGTCACGCCGGGCAAGGAGTTTGAGCTGCGTTTGCATATCACGGGCGACACCGAGCTGGGCAAGATACGCGGCAACATTGAGGTCATGACCGACCATCCCGAAGAAACCCAGCTCACGATTCCCTTGTTCGGTATTGTCGCTGCCGCGCGGCAGGCCAGCCGCTAACATCGTCCATGGATGTGGGTCTCTCTCACACTGCTCCTCTTTCGGTTGCCCTTGAGACAACGACGCGGCTCAGTGCTGCCGCGCCCGCACCCAACGTCATCCGCTTGGCCGGACTCAAGGGCGCGGCCCGAGCGTTTTTCATAGCCCGTCATCTGCAACATACTCCGCAGCCAACGCTGTGTGTGCTGCCGTCGGATAAACAGGCCGAGACCTTCGCCGCCGACCTGCGCTTCTTTATCGGGCAGGACCTTGCCCCGCGGGTCCGTTACTACCCGGCCTGGGATGTGTCGGTGGCCGACGGCCTGTCTCCCAACAGCGAGGTCGTCGCCGCGCAGATTGAGGGGCTGTACGATGCGCTCTCGGTCGCCACGCCCATTCTCGTCACCTCGGCCCAGGCCCTGCTGCAACGGCTCCTGCCCCAGGAAGAATTCATCACTGCCACCTTCCGGCTGCGTACCGGTGACGAACTGCCGCTGTCCGCCTTCGTCGATTACTGCTTGCAGTGGGGCTACCGGCGGGTCCCGCTGGTTGAGGAAAAGGGCGAAATCAGCGTCCGCGGGGGGATTGTCGATCTCTTCCCGCCGCTCGCCCGGCATCCGCTACGGGTCGAGTTCCTTGGAGACAACATCGAGACCATGCGCTCGTTCGACCCGGCCTCGCAGCGTTCGCTCGATACCTGCGAGGAGGTCATGGTTTTACCCATGCGCTTCTTTTCGGTCGCGCGTCTCCAGGCTGCCTGGCGTACGATTGAAGAGGCGCTGGAGGCAGGAGACATACCCCATCGGGAACAGCAGCGGATTATCGAGAATCTCAAGAGCGGGTTGCCTTTCCCTGGGGTCGAGTTCTTCCTGCCGTATCTCTATCCCGACCTGGAACACCTGGGGGAGTATCTGCCCCGCGGAACGGTCGTGTGGACCCTGGACCCGGCTGAACAGGAAAGCGCGAGTGCAACGTTTTGGGAACAGCTCGAATCACGGGTGGCCGCGGCTCGCGAGACCGGCCGGTTTGTGCCGCCTCCCGAGCGCTATTACCTGCCGGCGAAACAGGCGGTGGACGGACGCGCAGCCTTCTTAACCGTTGAGGTACGAGGCCTGGAAACTGTCGGGGCTGACTGCACCGTCACTTCGATGCTGCATCTCGGCCTGAAACCCGGCGCGTCTCCTCCGGGTGCGGAAAAAAGCCTGGCCCCTCTTGTCGCGCGTATCCGGCAGTGGCAGGACGAGCAGCAGGTCTATCTGACGGTTTCGAGTCAGAGCCAGGCCGACCACCTTCAGCATCTCTTGCTTGGCTACGAGTTGGAACTCCCTATTGAGCAGGTGCGGGTGTGGGACGCACAGGGGGGAGAGCGCCAGCACCCGCGGGCCGCTATTGTGGTCGGGCATTTGTCGCAAGGTTTCGCCCTGCCCGCGGATGGGCTGGTCTTCCTGGCCGAAGAAGAAATTTTCGGCGAGCGCCGCCACAGACGGCGTTCCCGGCCGCGACCGGTGGCCGACTATCTGACCGGACTCAGCCAACTGGCTGTCGGCGACTATGTGGTCCACACCGACCACGGCATTGCCCGCTATCACGGGCTCCAGCACCTGAGCGTGGCCGATACCACGGGCGACTATCTTCACCTCGAATATACCGGCGGCGACAAACTGTACGTGCCGGTCGAGCGCATCAATCTGGTCCAGAAGTATGCGGGCGCGGATGGAAGAGAGCCCAGCCTGGACCGCTTGGGCGGCCAGGCCTGGGAGCGCGTCAAGCGCAAGACCCGGGAAGCCATTCAGGCCATGGCGCGTGAGCTGCTCGAAATTCATGCGGTCCGGGAAAGTGTTGAGCGGCCCGCTCTGGCTACCTTCACCGACGACTACGAGGAGTTTGTGGCCCGTTTCCCGTTTGAAGAAACCCGCGGCCAGCGGACCGCCATAGAAGACGTGGAAGCCGACCTGCAAAGCCCCAAACCCATGGACCGTCTGGTCTGCGGCGATGTGGGCTACGGCAAGACCGAGGTCGCGCTCCGGGCGGCCTA
Source organism: uncultured Binatia bacterium (SeqCode) (assembly GCA_965243855.1). Lineage (GTDB taxonomy): Bacteria > Desulfobacterota > Binatia > Bin18 > Bin18 > Bin18. The sequence goes on from CBDEWE010000003.1 coordinate 4,385,927, forward strand.
TCTGGCGGTTGAAAATGGCAAACAGGTCGCCATCCTGGTACCCACAACGGTGCTCGCCCAGCAGCACGCCGAGACCTTCAGCCGACGTTTTGCCGACTATCCCATCCGGGTCGAGCTGCTCAATCGATTCCGCTCGGCCCAGGAAGCCAAGGCCGTGGTTCGCGGCCTGGCCGCCGGAACGGTCGATATCGTCATCGGCACCCACCGTCTCCTACAGCGCGACATTGTGTTCAAGGAACTCGGACTGGTCGTCATCGACGAAGAGCATCGGTTCGGGGTGACGCATAAAGAAAAGATCAAACGCCTCCGCCATGAGGTTGATGTCCTGACGCTGTCGGCCACACCCATCCCGCGTTCGCTCAATATGGGTATGATGGGCCTGCGCGACCTGAGCGTGATTGAAACCCCGCCCGTGGACCGCCAGGCCATCCGGACCTATGTGGCCCGCTTTGATGAAGACCTCATCCGCTCGGCGATTCTGCACGAACTCGCCAGGGGAGGGCAGATATTTTTTGTTCATAACCGGGTCGAGAGCATTGAAAAAATGGCCGACCGGCTGCGGGCGCTCGTGCCCGAGGCGATCCTGGCGGTTGCGCATGGTCAGATGGGGGAACGTGAGCTGGAAACGGTCATGCTGGACTTCATGCACCACCGAGTGAATGTGCTGTGCTGCTCGGCCATTATTGAGTCCGGGCTCGATATCCCGACCGCGAACACGATTATCATTAACCGGGCGGACCATTTTGGCCTGGCGCAACTGTATCAGCTGCGCGGTCGGGTCGGACGGTCCGCGATGCGCGCCTATGCCTATTTGCTCATTCCGGGGGAGCACGCCCTGACTCGGGACGCCCAGCGGCGTTTGGAGGTCCTCCAGGAACTGGACGACCTGGGCGGGGGGTTTCGTTTGGCGGCCCATGATCTGGAGATTCGCGGGGCGGGCAACCTCCTGGGCAAAGAACAGTCCGGCCGCGTCGCGGCGGTCGGCTACGAACTCTATGCTCACATGCTGGAAGAGACGGTCCGCGAGTTGCGCGGGGGCGAGATTGAAGTGGCGATTGAGCCCGAAATTCATATTGGCCTGCCCGCCTACTTGCCCGAAGCCTACATCCCGGATGTCAATCAGCGCTTGGTCTTCTATAAAAAACTGGCCAATGTGAAAGCGCGTAGCGACCTGGAAGACCTTGCCTATGAAATGGAAGACCGTTTCGGACCCCTGCCCGAGTTGGTCCTGGACTTTATTGAAGTCATGGACCTGCGCCGGGTCCTGCGCCACTATCTGGTCACCGCCGTCTATCGCAAGGGCGAGCGCGTCACTCTGCACTTCCACCCTGACTCGCCCATACAAGGCGAGCGCCTGGTGGCCTTTATTCAGCACAATGATCGGGGTGCCCAGCTCAGCCCGGACTTTCGGGTCTCGTTTTCGCTTGCGCCCCAGGAAGACGTCACGGAGGCAGTCAAGACTCTCTTGCACGACCTTAACGAATCATGTTAGCCGGTGAAGCGTGATGAAAAGAATGCAAATCCTGATGGGTGTGCTGGCCTGTACCGTGTGGCTGGGGCCGAACGTCAGCCAGGCTGAGGTCATTAACCGCATTGTGGCGACCGTTGATGGCGCGCCGATTACCTCATACGAGATGCAGGGCTTCCGGGAAGTGGCGGGCGCGAGTCCGATGGCACCCGCCGGCGGAGCGGCGGGGATGTCGGACGGCGATGTTCTGGACGCACTCATCATGCAGAAATTGATCAGAAAAGAAGTGGAAAAGCAGGGCATGAAAGCCAAAAAGGCCGATGTTGACGGCTATATTGCGCGCATCCAGGCGCAGAGCAATCTCAACGATGAAGAATTTGAGGCCGCTCTGACTGAGCAGGGCATGACCATGGAGGCATACCGCGAACGAGTTGCGACTGAGGTGGAACAGGCGATGTTAATGAGTCGTGAGATCGGTTCCAGGGTGAATGTCACGCCCGAGGATGTCCAGCGCTACTACGATGAACATATCGACGAGTACACCCAGCCCGCACAGGTGCGCGTCCGCCATATTTTCCGTCCGTTAGCGCCCTCTGCGAGCGAGCCAGAGGAACAGGAAACAGTTGCGATTGTGCATCAAGTCCGCCAACGTGCGTTGGGAGGCGAAAATTTTGGTAATCTGGCAAGCCAGTACTCGCTTGGGCCAGGTGCTGACAGTGGGGGAGACCTTGGCTATTTTGAGCGCGGCCAGATGCCCGAAGGCATCGAACAGGTCGCCTTTTCCCTGGAAAACGGCGATATCAGCCAGCCTTTCCGGACCAATTCAGGGATGCATCTGCTCAAAATCGAGGACAAACGGAACGCCGGCCTGCAACCTCTGGAGACCGTCTCCGAGGAGATCAAAAACAAGCTCTATAACGAGGCGCTGCGCGATCGTTATGCGCGCTGGTTTAATGAGGACCTCCGCTTCCGCCATCACGTCGACAACTTTCTTGAAGCGCCGGAAGATTTTGGCTCGGGTATCACGGAGACGAGTGGCGTTTTAGATACCGAGGTGGAAGAGGTGGCTCCGGACCGTCTGGAGATCGGAAAGAAAAAGGGCCTCCTCGGCTGGATCTGGCCGTTCTAATTGGGTCCTTTGGGTCTGTTGGGTCCTTTGGGGGGGAAGCACAGAATGCCGTCATTCCCGCGAAAGCGGGAATGACGGCACACGCCGAATGAATGATACGTTTTCTCTTCTTGGGGTGACCATGGGCGATCCCACAGGGGTCGGGCCGGAGGTCATACTCAAGGCCCTCCAGTCACCGTTGCCCGGCTGTCGGGTTATTGTTCTTGGCGATCTTGCGGTTTTACAGGAGACGGCGACCCGCTTGGCGTCTTCCCTTTGCCCGTACCAATGGCAGATGGGCGATGCCCTGCCCACCGACGCACGGCAGATACCCGTTTTCGCGCTCTCCCAACTCGCTCCAACCGAACGCGTACCCGGCCGTCCCACTCGTGCCGGAGGGGATGCCTCTTTTCGCTATGTCGAAAGCGGCGTGCGTTTCTCCTTGGACGGGACCCTGGACGGACTGGTCACCGCGCCGATCAGCAAAGCCATGTGGCAGACGAGCGGCCATGCCTATCCCGGTCATACCGAACTCCTGGCCGCGTTGACGGATACGGCCGAGGTACGGATGATGCTGGACGGGTCGCCCCCCCCTTTTTCGGGGGGCCGCCCTGAGCCTGTCGAAGGGCGAGGGGGCAAAAAGCCGTTGCGGGTGATTCTGGTGACCACGCATATGCCCCTGGCCCAGGTTCCGCGTGCCCTGTCGTGTGAGCGAATTGAGAAAACCATTACGGTCGCGGCAACGCATTTGCGCCGTTTTTACGGCCTGCCCCAGCCCCGTCTGGCCGTCGCCGGACTCAATCCCCACGCCGGAGAAGCGGGTACATTCGGCGATGAAGAACAACGGCTGATTCAACCGGCGGTCGAGCAGGCCCGTAGCACGGGCTGCAATGTTGTCGGGCCGCTGCCTGCGGATACGGTATTTGTGCGGGCGGTGCGGGGCGAATTCGATGCCGTGATCTGCCAGTATCATGACCAAGCCCTCATCCCGCTCAAACTGTTGTCCTGGGAAGACGGGGTCAATGTTACGCTGGGTCTACCGATCATTCGCACCTCACCCGACCACGGTACGGCGCTTGATATTGCCGGCCACAACAAAGCCAGTCCGCACAGCATGCAGGCGGCTCTCAGACTGGCGGCGGAAATGACGCAACGGGCTCGGACGGCCCGGTAGAGGTGTGATTTCCATGAATAGACTCTCGCGGGACTCACTATTGCCGTTTGGCAGGGGAGCCTCCCACCCCGGCCTCCGGCCACCCTTCCCAAGAGGGGAGCAAAAGAAAATCCCCTCCTCGGAGGGGTGGCCCGTAGGGCCGGGGTGGGTTCTGCCGGCTCCGGTACTCCCCGACCCCATGTGTGACTTACGACCCTCAACGTGTGCCAACACCCTCTTTTCTCGCCCTGAGTCAGCAGCAGGGTCGTGACCAGGGGAAAGCGTCGGCATGACCACACTCGCACGGATCGGTGAGCGGCTGAGACAGAACTACGGAGAGCCGGGGCGGTACGCCCATGAACGCCTCCGGAGCTGGTTGGCGGATGAGGTGCCGTACGCCTATCCTGAGGTGCTGGCCCGGCATCTTGATGAAGACCATCTGGCCCTGGTGTTTGACGCCTTCTGGCAGGCCCTCCCGTTTGGGACGGGTGGTCGACGCGGCCGGGTTGGCTACGGGTCGAACCGTATGAATCCGACAACCGTGGCCATGACTGTCCAGGGGCATTGCCAATACCTCACCTCAGTATTTCCGAACCGGACCGATTTGGCCGTGGTGGTGGCCAACGATGTCCGGGTGTTTCACGACCTGGCTGGTGTGTACGGCTTCCTGGGTCACGCCCATCCCCTCCTGGGTGTGTCGTCCCGATCGCTAGGTAAACTGGCATGTGAGATTTACGCCGGGAACGGTATTGTCGCCTATTTCGCCGAGCCGGGAAGCGATACGGCCGTACTGACCACGCCGGAGTTGTCCTATCTGATTGGTCAACTGGGCGCGGTCGGGGGCATTAATCTGTCGGCCTCGCATAATCCGCCCGACGATAACGGCATCAAGGTGTATGACCGGTACGGCAGCCAACCGGTGGCCCCGGACGACCAGCGGCTGGTGGATATCATGGCTCAGGCCACGGACATTCGCTCCATCCCCTTTGCACAGGCCCTGGGCCGGGACCTGATTCGCCCCATTCCACGCCAGTTGCACGAGGAATACCTCCGGACCTATGTGCAACTCTACGACCGGCTTCATACCCCGCTGCCGGCTTATCCGGTCGTGTTTACGCCCCTGGGCGGTTGTGGGCTGACGACGGTTGGCGCGCTGCTGGAACGAGTCGGGTTCCCGATACAGACCCCGCCTGACCAGGGCCCTGACGGGACTTTTGCGGCCATTCCTTTTCGCGTGCCCAACCCCGAAGTTCCCCAGGCGACCGAGCCGGCAAAAGCCTTTGCCGATACGCGCGGGATCGGCCTGGTCCTCTCCAGTGATCCGGACGCGGACAGGGTCGGTCTTGAGGCCAGACTGCCCGATGGGAGCTGGTATCATTTTGACGGCAACCAGATTGCGGCCATGCTGTGCTATTTCCTGATGCTGGACCCCAGAGGTCCGCAGCGCAGAGGACTGGTCATTGAGACCCTGGTGACAACCCGGCTACTGGGCAAGATCGTGGCCCAGGCGGGTAATTCCTGGATCGTGGACGACCTGCTCGTCGGCTTCAAATATGTGGCGGCGGTCCTGAAGGCCTTAGACCGGACCGGCACCTATCACGACGTGCGGTGTACGCCCGAGCAACTGGTCCTGGCGGTCGAGGAAAGCCACGGCGGTATGCTCATCCCGCACCTCAAAGATAAAGACGCCGCGCCGGCCTGCCTCTACTTCGCCACCCTGTATCAACAGCTTCGCCAGGAGGGAAAGACGCTGCTCGACTACTATATCCACATCCTGGAAGAGTTGGGCGGGTATGCAGATGTCAATCGATCTATCATGATGAGCGGGGCGGAGGGAGTATTGCGCCGAGACCGGCTTATGCACTCCCTGCGCGAAACGCCGCCCCGGCAGCTTGGTGGGTTTGCCGTTACGGATATGATTGATTACTGGGACGAGGCGCGCTTCGGACCCTTTGTGAGTGAAACCGATAAGCTCCCCCGGAATGTCTTGCAGATCGTGACAGACAGCTGTGTGACGATCATCCGTCCGTCGGGCACGGAGCCGAAACTCAAGTTCTACTGCCAGCTCCTGCCCCACGGCGCGGAGGCTCTATGCGGAAGCGCGCTTTTGGATGCCGTCCGGACCAGGACCGAGGCCGTGGCCGGACAGGTCTATAATGAGCTCCTGGCCCGGCTCGACTGTCGCCTGAGTGCGGCCGGCCTGCTCTTGTCTGATATTATCGATCTCGCCCATAAACGCACCTTTGATACCACCACGATCCCTCAGTTACGCCAGGCGTTTGTGTCCGGGTCGTTGCCGAGTCTGGACGACACGCTCGCCTGGCTGCGGGAGAAGACGGTCGATATGACGCCAGGGGCAGACCCTTTACCTGCCCTGAGAGCACCGCTCGCCATGCTGTGCGAGCAGTGGCAGACCGAGGAGCTTTCGAGCCCAGCCCTGGACGCACTGCGGCGATGGACCCGAATTGAGTCTATTGAGTCGGTTGAGTCTATTGAGCCGGTTGAGTCTATGAAACCCAAAGGACCCAAGAGACCCTAAAGACTCAAAGGACATGACCATGCGACGCAGAGTGAGCGTAATTGGAGGTGGAACCGGGTCGTTCAACGTCCTGTCGGGTCTGCGTACCTATGCCGACCTGTGGGTACAATCCATCGTGACCATGATGGATTCGGGCGGCGACTCGGGGCGTCTCCGGGATGAATTCGGGGTGCTGCCCCCGGGTGATATGCGGCGCTGTCTGGTCGCCCTGTCAGAAGAGAGCCAGCTCTTGCGCGACCTGTTTTCTTTTCGGTTTGTGGACGCGCCCCTGGAGGGTCGGAGCTTTGGCAATCTTTTTTTCCTCGCCCTGACAAAAATTCTGGACTCCGAAAAACAGGCGATTGAAGCGATCAGCCGGATACTCAAAATACGGGGCCGTGTTTTGGCCGTGACCTGGGACCACGCCCATCTGTGCGCGGAACTGACGGACGGCACCCTGATCGAGGGAGAGGCCAATATCGACGTGCCCAAGCACGACCCGGCCATCCCGATCAGGCGGGTGTATCTCACGCCCGCGGCGCAGGCCAACCCCGAGGCCGTCCGGGCTCTGCACGAGAGCGATTTCATTATCTTTGCGCCGGGGAATTTATACACCTCAACCATTCCGAATGTCTTGGTCAGCGGCATTCCGGACGCGCTCCAAAACGCGCGCGCCCCGGTTATTTACATTCTCAACCTCATGACCCGTCATGGAGAAACCGACGGCTACTCGGCCTCTCAGCACGTGGCAAAGCTGACCGAGTATGCGGGCCGGACTCCCGATGCGGTGATTGTCCACCGAGGTGAGATCCCCCCGGCACTGGCGCGCAGGTATCAGGAAGAACGGGCCGCACAGGTCAGGCTCGATATTGAGGCGCTGTATGACTTGGGGGTAAAAGTGGTGAAATTCGGAAACGTCATGTCGGCCCACTCTCTGGTGCGGCACGACCCGGCCCGCACGGCGCGTGTGGTAGACGAGCTGTTTGAGGAGTTGGGCGGAGGAGCGCGCCAGTGATACGACTGGACGCGATTGAGGATGAGCGAAACGCAGACGCTTGAGCGGATCAGGCAGCTCGTACGCGCCGCGGACCAGATGGCCCTGGAGCAGTATGGTCGGAGTCCGGGCGCGCTCAAACCCGACGGCTCGTGGGTCACTCCCGCGGACGGCGCAATTGAGGGTTTTCTGCGACGCGAACTGACCGCGCTTTTTCAGGGGGATGTGGGGATTTTCGGGGAAGAGCAGGGCTGGTCCGGGGACCGTTCAGCTTCGTATATTGTGCTACTCGATCCGATTGACGGGACGGCCGCATTCCGCAGCCGTATTCCCGTGTGGGGTATTTCCCTAGCGGTATTCCAGAAGCAGGCGAGGAGCGACCTGTGGGAATCGTTCATCGGCATTTTCAGTATGCCGGCGGCCAAGCATATTTTTCTGGGTGTACACGGCAAGCGCGCCGAGTGGAACGCTGCCCCGCTCGCCATTCCGTCCGTCCAGCCGGACATCCGAAAATCCGACTATCTTGGGGTCTCATCGGACGTGCAGCACTGGAATATCAGTCAATATCCCGGCAAGATTCGGAGCTTCGGCGTCTCCGGCTACGAGGTCATTCTGGTCGCCACTGGCGCACTCCAGGCCAGCTTTCTCACCCGTTTCCACTTTTACGATATTGCGGCAGCAGCAATGGTCTTATGGCAGGCCGGGGGAGGGCTGTATCGCCTCTCCGGCGAGCCGGTGACCCCAGCCGAAATGGTGCGCAAGACAAGAGACCGGCCGGAGGCGTCGGAAGCACCCCTTATCGCCTGTCACCCCGCCCACCTCGAAACGCTGCTAGAGATGAACTTCCGGCCCTTGTGACGGTTTGTTTCAACCCTCACTCGCCCGCTCCTCCCTCCAGAGTAAGGACAGCGAGAGAATCCGTTGACAGAGCCTCTCCACTTTCGTACTTACATTGTATGCACTCGACAAAACGGAGGCTTGCCGATGAAAACTGCCCTCGTTCAAATTGGGAACTCGCGCGGCGTCCGTATCCCCAAAGCATTTTTGGAACAGTGCCAGCTCCACGACCAAGTCGAACTGGAGCTCCGGCACGACCACTTGGTCATTCGTGCGGCCAGACAGCCCCGGAGCGGGTGGGATGACGCCTTTGACCACATGCGTGAACATGGGGATGATGCCCTGCTTGACGGAGAATCTCTGTCGGCCACCGAATGGGACACTATGGAGTGGGAATGGTAGTTGCCCGTTTCGAGGTCTACTTGGTACGGCTCGATCCTGCACAAGGGCATGAGATTCAGAAAACGCGTCCATGTGTCATTATATCGCCCGATGAAATGAATCGACATATTGGCACGGTTATTGTCGCTCCGATGACGACAAAAGGGCGTCTGTATCCTACCCGGATTCCCGTCCGTTTTCAGAGAAAAAGCGGTCAGGTCGTCTTGGATCAGATACGCACGATTGACAAAACGCGCTTGGTCCGCCGCTTGGGAAAAATCAGCGATAGGGCAGCGCGAGAAGTCCTGGCCGTCCTGGGTGAAATGTTCACGCCGTAGGGTTGGAATGGGTGAGAGTGCAGAAGGGAGGGGGCAGACCGTCGGGTCTGCCCCGGTGACAATCTAGGCGCTGGCCGCGACCAACTCGGCCTGCTCCTTGGGTAGTTGAAAGGCCGGGTCGGTCTGAAGCACGGGCAGGACTTTCTCGGCGAAGAGCTGGAAGCTGCGATTCAGTTTCGGGGCCGGCAGGCCGCCGAAAGCGAAGGTGCCGACCATGTGGTCGAGCGCGACCGTCTCGTGAATATAGCGGATTTTTTCGAGTACCTGATCCGGCGTGCCGGCCGCGTGCAGGCTGCGGAAGAACTCGATCGCCTTGACCTTGGCCTCTGCGTCCGCGTTGAGCTTGGCATAGGTTTTGGCCATTTTGCCGTAGAACTCATAGCCCTTAACGCTTTTCAGCTTGCCCGAGGAAAAACCGTAGTGGTTTTCAATGGAGTCAAACAGCGTACCCATATAATGCTGGGCCAGGTCTTCGGCTTCTTTGGCATCGTCAGAAACCAGGACGTTGAATAAGCCGATGGGCGGACGGGGGGTGATGTTGTTGGCCAAGGCGGTCTCGCAGTAGCGCTGGTAGTCCGTGGCCGTGTCTTCCCAACTGCGCTGGGCAATGATCAACACGCCGAAGCCCATCTTGGCCATGATATCGGCCGACTCCGGGCTGACCGACGAGGCATAGAAGCGGGTCTCGGGATTGGAGATGGGCCGGGGGCGGACCTGAATGTCCGGAATCTGATAGTACTTGCCCTCGTATGAAAAGCTGTCTTGGGTCAGACCCAGACGGATGATGTCGGCGCATTCGACAAAACGCTCGCGCGACTCGTCCATGGGAATCCGGAAGCCGGCGTATTCGACTGTGGCTGCGCCCCGTCCAAAGCCGAAAATCGTGCGCCCGCCGGACACGAGGTCGAGCAGGGCGATTTTCTCGGCGATCTCGACCGGATCGTGCCAGGGCAACACGATGACCGCGGTGCCGAGCTGAATCTTCTTGGTGCGACCGGCCATATAGGACAACAACTGACACGGGTCAGGCGACATCACATAGCCGGTGAAATGGTGGTCAAGACTCCACAGCGAGTCAAAGCCATAGTCTTCCGCCTTATCTGCCACTGACAGTTCTTCCTGATAGGTTTGCAGGTCCGGCTTGCCGTCAAAACTGGTCAACTGCATAATCGTACCGACTTTCATGGTTCCTCCTTTTTGCTCTCCTGAGTTTTCTCCGCGTACGAGAGAGCGCCTATTGTAGAAGAGCGCGACCGATTACACAAACGGTCCAAAGACCAGAGGCCAGTCGGGCCGCTTGCGCTGCGCCTTTGAAAACTCTCTGTCTTTCTGGTACAGCGTCGAGTCGATATCACACAAGGGAGATGTATGACAACCGATTCTCTACTCATTGACTGTGACGGACATATCCTTGAACCGCCCGATCTGTGGGAACAATATCTTGATCCCGCCTATCGTGACCGGGCGCTGCGTATCCGCGTGGACCCGGACGACGGGTACGAATACCTGGAGGTTAACACCAAGCGGGCCAAGCTCACCCGTCCGGGCACGCTGGGCACCCTGGGCGGTATGGGCAAACAGGTGGACGAAGCCACTCAACTGCGCCAACGGGCCATGCGGGGCGAGATCCGACCCGAAGAAATGCGGGCGATCCGACCGGGGCCGGAATTGACCTATCTCAAGGGCGCGGCCTTCGGCACCATGGATATGAAAGAGCGGGTGGAACTGCTTGGCCGCGAGAATATGGACAAGGCCATCCTCTACCCGACCCTCGGGCTGCTGTGGGAGGCCGAACTGCTCGACCCCGAACTGTCCGCGGCCTACTGCCGGGCATATAATCGCTGGATTGCCGACTTCTGCCGGGACTCGGGTGGACGGCTCGTGCCCATTGCTCACGTGTCGCTCGGCGACCCCCAGGAAGCCGCCCGCGAGATCGAACGCGCCGTTGCGGATGGCTGTAAAGGGGTGTTCGTCAGCCCATTTACGATTTCACGTATCCCTCACGGCGACCCTCGCCACGATGTTGTCTTTGCCACGGCTCAGGACTGCGACATTCCGTTTGCCATTCATCCCACGTTTGAGCCGCCCGAGTGGGGTATCCACCAACGCTATGATAAATTTGGCTGGGCCATGTGGTATGTGGACCTGTTCGCCGGTCAGGGTGTGCAGCACGCCTTTGGCACCTTGTTTCAATGGGGCGTGTTTGAACGCTTCCCGCGTTTGCGAGTCGTTGTTCTGGAATCGCAAGCCGGCTGGATCGGTTATTTTCTCGACCGGGCGGACGCCATCTTCGAGGGTACGACGCTTGGCGCGACGGTGCGTCTCAAGGAAAAGCCGTCGTACTACTTCAAGCGGCAGTGTTATATTTCCGCGGACCCCGAAGAGCGCACGATCACCTCTCTGACCGATCTGGTCGGTGCGGACAAATTCTTCTGGGCGAGCGACTATCCCCACCCGGACCACCCGGCGAACTACCTCGAAGAATTGCAGGAAATGGTCGCGCCGATGGGCGAGACCGCCCGCCGTGGCATCCTGGGGGAAAACGTGGCCCGCGCCTATCAGCTCGACTGAGCGGTGCGGTCTGTAGGGGCAATTCATGCATTGCCCCACTCCCTTAAATTCGATACTCGAAGCCCACGGAGTAGAGTGCGCCGTTGAAGCCGAACGGGGCCGAACGGCGCGAATAGCGAAACACCCCTGCCGTCTTAGGGACCTTCCTATTACATCCGGATGTCCAGAAAGGCCATCCGGCAGTAGTGTCTCACTTTGAAATTTTTCTCCTCTTTTTGTCACTCCCTACCTATTTGGGCAGAGACAGGGGCAGCGGCATTGTGTATGGAATTCCTTGCTTAGCGGGAACCTAGACACTGAGAGATGTAATCAAAGTCCCTCATACGAGAGTAAAGTCCAAAGAATTCATATTCATTCAGCATGTATTGTATGAAACGCAATGGGTAGGGAGAATGGCTGACACCGAAATCTCCCAACACCCCTCTACCATGGCTCCTCCGGGGACGTGGCTCCGTCTCTTATGGGAAAATGGCGGTGTGGCCCCGGCCTACTGGGGAAAAGTGGCCCGCATTCTGCTGGTCTCCACTCTTGCCGGCCCCCTGCGCCTCGCCGAATGGTTACGCTACGGCCGACAAGTCGCCCAAACGAAGATCGACAAGCAGCCGCTCTTTATCCTGGGGTTTGCTCGTAGCGGGACGACGTATTTGCACAATCTGTTGCAGCACGACTCACGGTACGGGGTGGTCTCGACCTTTCAGACGGTTGTGCCGACCTTCTTTCTGATCGGGCGTGGCTGGCTGAAACGTCAGATGGCCAAGTCCCTGCCGGCCACCAGACCGATGGACAATGTGCGGGTATCCCTTGATGCGCCCATGGAAGAGGAAGTGGCGGTGAGCAATACCTGCGCGCTGTCACTGTACCATCATCTGTCGTTCCCGCAGCGGGCGAGAGGGTATTGGGACAAATACCTCACGATGCAGGGGCTCACGCAGCAAGAACTGGCTCGCTGGGAACAGGCCTATCTGGACGTCCTGCGCAAAGCGACTCTTGATAATGGTGGGCGGCCCCTGGTCCTGAAGAGCCCAAACAATACCGGTCGGATTCCTCATCTGCTCCGTCTCTTCCCCGAAGCGAAATTCATCCATATCGTCCGCAACCCCTACGTTGTGTACCAGTCGATGCGCCACATGTATCAGGCGACTTTGCCTCTGTTTCAGCTCCAGAAGATGCCGGTGGAAGACCTGGAAGAGCATATTCTGTATGCCTACAGGATCACCATGCAGCACTACCTGCATGATCGGGCCTTGATTCCAAAGGGAAATCTGGCGGAAGTACGCTATGAAGATCTCGAACAGCAGCCGCTGGTCGAACTGAAACGCCTCTACGCCGAGTTGGCCTTGCCGGGCTGGGAAGAGGCCAAAGGTCCCATACGCGACTATCTCCACACCCTCTCCGATTATCAGAAAAACCGTTTGCAGCTTGCCCACGCTGCTATTGAGCGCATCAAAGAGGAATGGAAGTTCGCGCTCGACCTCTGGCCGTACCAACCATCCGCCTGAGCCCGCAAACAAGACAAGAGACAAGGAGCCACAGACATGCTGCGCTTTGCCGAGGAAATCGTTCTGCTTCTACTCGACGAAGAGCGAGGCGCTCTCATATCCCCCCTCCAGTCGCACTCATTGGATATCATCCTGGCTGGGGCCGTGTTGATGGATTTGGCCCTCGAAGGCCGCATTGATACCGATCTCACCCAGCTCAGCGTGATTGATTCGACACCGCTAGACGACGATTTGCTCGATCCGACGCTGGCCGACATCGCACAATCAGCCGAGACACGTGTCATCAGCTTCTGGCTCGCCCACACCGCCAAGCAGGGGAGCGAAATCCGCGACCGGACGCTCGCTCGCCTAGTCACACGCGGTATTCTCGAAGCCGAGGGCGACACCCTGATCTTCTTGACACGTGCGGTGTCACGCTCACGCCGCTATCCCAGTATTGATGGCAATGTCAGAGAGGAAGTCAAACTCCGCATTATGCGAGTGTTGTTCAGCGAGGAGATTCCCGACCCGCACGATATCGTACTGATCTGTCTGGCGGATGCCTGCGGTATTTTCGAGAGCATCCTGTCCAAGTCGGAACGGGCCGAGGTGCAGGAACGGATCGAGGTGGTGCGGAAACTGGACCTGATCGGGCAGGCGGTCACACAGGCGATCCGGGAACTGGAGCCGTCTCTGACACCGGCTCCTCCCCCCCGGCGACACAGGGATATCCCACAGGCGCCGGGACTTCCGCTTATTGGTAATGTCTTCAACATGGTGAGCGATCTTCAGGGATTTCTGGTACACCACTACCGCACATTAGGCCCGATCTTTCGCGTCCGAGCTTTCAATACTCACTTTACCGTTCTCGTCGGCCCAGAGGCGAATCGTTTTGTGGCACAGGACAAGCGGTGTCTCCGCAACTATGAATCGTGGCTCCCTCTCAATGCAGACCTGGGCATGACCCACCTGCTCATTGGCATGGACGGTTCCGAACACACCCGGATGCGCCGGGCGCATGCGGATTACTTTTCGCGCAAGCTGCTTGAACATCGTACGGACGAGGCAGTTCACATCATGCGGCATGAGATGGCCGAATGGTCGTCGGACCAAGCAATTCCTGTCCAATATGCCTTTCAGCGTATTGTGACCAAGCAATTGGGGGAGCTGATTACCAACACGGATGCCACGGCGTACCTAGATGACCTCATCTTCTTCTTCCAAGCGATCATGAGACTCTACTTCTCTCGGCAGTTGCCTCGATGGGTGAAATATCTGCCCCGTTTTCGACGTACCCGCAAACGGGTGGAGGAATTGGTGCAGAAAATGCTGGCGGAGCATACGCCGGAGAACCGCCGCATCCGGCCCCCTGATTTCATCGACGATGTGCTGGAACTGAACCGTACCGATCCCCATTTTATGCCTGAGACGAATCTGTTGCTGACCGGGCTGGAAGCGTTCATGGCTGGGCTCGACACCATATCAACTATCTGTACCTGTATGACCTATGAGTTGTTGAAACACCCGGACCTGCTCACGCGCGCAGCCGCCGAAGCGGACGCTCTTTTTGAACGGGGCTCCCCCAACCTGAAGGACTTACGCCAACTCGATGTCATCCACCGCGTGGCGCTGGAAACGCTACGTATCTACCCCCTCAGCCCCGCGACCAAGCGGACTGTCGCCAACTCGTTTGAGTTTGCCGGCTATCATGTCCCGGCTGGTGAGCAGGTCTTAATTGGCTACGCGGTGCCCCAATTGATGGAGGAATACTTCCCGGAGCCGCGGCGATTCGATATCGAGCGCTACACGCCGGAACGCGCCGAGCACCGACAAACAGGAGTCTATGCGCCCTTCGGTGTCGGGACACACCAGTGCTTGGGGCGCAGTCTGTCCGAAGTGCTGGTCGCCCTCAATATCGCGACCCTCGTCCATAAGACCGAACTCGTCCTGGACCCGCCCGATTACACCCTGAAAATCAAACGTCTGCCCGTCGCTCAACCCGACCGTTCTTTTAAATTCCGCTTGGTGCGCCAACGTATATAGCCACAACGAATGCCGCGAGAAGCTCAGACCGGAGGCGGAAACGACTTTGAATATCCACATGCTTTCTGGTATAGCAGCCGGGGCATTACCGCCTCGAAAACTATATTCCGGCCGAAAGGGGAAGGCATGGCCGATCATACGCTCGCGGCCTGGGTCGGGTTGCGCTGGTTTCGGGACTCCCCCCAAGCCGGCAAGGTCATGCGCGCCGCCCAGCGGGCCATGAAAGATGCAGATGTGCGGCGCGATATATGGTTTTTTCTGCTGCCCATGGATAGCATGCAGAGCTAAGGAGGAGAGCTATGGCTGCTTTTTTATCAATGGATGACCCCCAATTCTGGAAGCAGTATCCGGAGGAACTGAAAGAATTGGTCGAGCTGCCCTTAGAGGGCGTCACCGGACTGGCCTATTTTTTACTCGGCGATAGGAAGGACAACCCGCCTACCGTGGTGACGCTGCGCATGGGCCCGAACTGGACCCTGCCGCGGCACGCCCACGACTGCCATCGGTTTGAGATTGTCGTGCAAGGCACGCTGGATGTGGGTGAGCGCATCCTCAAGCCCGGTGACGTGATGATGACGGAGCCGGGTGTGGCCTACGGCCCACATATCGCCGGACCGGAGGGCTGCACCACGTTTGAGATTTTCAGCAATCACCGGGGGTCCTACGTCACCCTGGTGGACACCCCGGAGGGCCGGATCGAGTGTGATGTCTCCACCCGAGAAGGCATGAAGAAAATGGAACGAGCCATGCTGCGCGATATGGAGGCCAACGGGCAAGCGTGATGTAACGCAGGTCTGGACGGTCTCTTTCGCATGTCTCTTTTCCCTTCGCTCTTTTACGGTTGGGTCGTCACCGCTTGTGCTTTTGTTGTCCTGTTCGTGACCTACGGGGTGCAATACTCTTTTGGGGTGTTCCTGCCCGCCATGCTGAATGAACTGGGCTGGCAGCGCGCCAGCCTAGGCGGAGCGTTTTCGCTCTATACCATGGTCTATAGCGGCTGTAGCTGGATCAGCGGCCGGCTGACCGACACGGCCGGCCCCCGCTGGGTCGTCACCGCCGGCGGGCTGTTGCTGGGCAGTGGCATTATCGCCACCAGCCAGATGACGGCCCAGTGGCAGCTCTACCTGTGCTACGGGCTGATTGCCGCGCTGGGCATGAGCAGCGCCTATATTCCCTGCAATACGACGGTGGTCAAATGGTTCCAGCGTCAACGTGGCCTGGCCTTGGGCTTGGCGGCGAGCGGCAGCAGTTGCGGCATCCTGCTCTGCCCCTGGCTGACCGCCACCTGTATTGCCCGTTGGGGGTGGCGTCCGGTCTATTTTGCGTGCGGCCTTATCATCCTGGTCCTGCTCCTCGTCCTGGCGCGCTTTATGGTCCGCAACCCGGAACAGCTCGGATTGACGCCCGACGGCGAACCTGCGGCCCAGAGCCCGGCGTCGTTGCCGGACCGTCAAACCGCAGCTTGCAAGAGTTGGACCCTGCCGGAAGCCTGGACCACGCCGGCGTTCTGGTTGTTCGGCTTCGCCCTGGTGGCCATGTTCCTGACCATCCCCGTGCCCTTTGTGCATATTGTGGCGTTTGCGCAAGACTTGGGGGTCTCACATGCAGATGGAGCCCTGGCGGTGAGTATGATGGGAGTGAGCGCCTTGCTGGGCAATCTCTGCCTGGGTCCGCTGTCGGATCGTATCGGTCGGCGGAGCGGCATGGCCGTGAGCCTGAGTGTCCACATCACGGCCTATCTCCTTTTTTTTTCGGCCCAGGGGCTTGGGGCGTTATACGCGGGTGCGGCTGCCTTTGGTTTTTTCTACGGGGGCCTGACCACGCTGCTGCCGGCCCTGGTCGGAGACTTCTTCGGCCGGTTGCACGCCGGGTCCATTACCGGGTTCTTATTTGCCTGGGCTGGGGTGCTTGGAGCCTGGGGACCGATGATTGCCGGCTATCTGCGGGATGTCAGCGGCAGCTACCAGCCCGCCTTTCTGTATGGTGCGGCGACCGGAGGCCTCGCCTTGGTCCTCCTCCTCCTGACGCCCCGGCCGGCTCCGTTTCGTCGTGCAATGTGAATACAGCGAAGTCGGTTGCCTGTCCCGGCTTCCCAGGCTAAGACCGAGCGATCACAAGAACCGAGAGGGAGGATACTTGGATGATATCAGTTAAGACGAAAAGCGTACCGTCAAGTTTCTAGGAGACATACCAATGCAAGCAAAGGAAGTCGTGTTTCAAAAATTGCTGGACGGAGGGGTCCAGTACGTCGTGCCTTTGTACCAGCGTACCTATAGCTGGGACGAACGGCAGTGGGAGCAACTCTGGGATGATCTCATCGAGGTTTACTCTCTCGATACTCCACGGAATCACTTTATTGGTTCTGTCGTCACCCAACAAGTAACTACTCCCCCAGAAGGCACAACCACATATACCCTTATCGACGGCCAACAGCGGATGACAACCCTCTTCATCTTGCTCAGCGTCATCCAGCAGCACTCAACAATAGAAGACTCAGGAAATTTGGCGGAGCAAATCAGGAACACTTGCTTGGTCAACCCATATGCCCCGGAAAATAAACGCAACAAATTGATGCCGACTCAACGAGACCGAGCCGCGTTCGCCTCAGTCATATGTGGGGAGGAACTAGGTGACAGCTCACAAATTGCGAAGGCCAGAGCCTATTTCGACAAAGCGTTAAGTCAAGGCGATACTGATGGCAACAATATCGACTTACGGAAGTTACATAACTGTATTGTCAACCATCTCGACTTGGTTAGTGTACTTCTCGAGCAAGACGACAGCCCTAACAGAATTTTCGAGAGCCTAAATAATACAGGTATGCCGCTGACCGTCGCTGACCTGATTCGGAATTATCTGCTGATGAATATCCCTGACTTGGAACAACAGGAGCAGGCCTATAACAACTATTGGTATCCGATGCAACAGTTGCTTTCAGGTGGACAAAAAGATGTCTCAGGTGACTTTTTCTGGCGATATTTGATGATGGATGGCAGCTTACCTCGTCAGGATGACGTTTACGACGAAATACAGGATCGTATCCGTCCAACCCCTGAGGAAGCTAAGGGGGCGTTGGAAAAGTTTTACAAATTTTCGGGCTACTATGGACAAATCGCAGAACTGAGAGATGTCGATTACAGTACGCTATCAATACCCATACAGAGACTGAACCAATGGGAAGTGGATGTGGCCTATCCGTTTCTGATGCGAGCGTTTGATGGCTTATCATCAGGCACAATTAGCGAAGATGAATTGGTTTCCGTCATAGGAATGATAGAGTCGTTTGTTGTTCGTAGGCTGGTATGTGGTGTGCCTACAAATCGGTTGCGACGCATCTTTTCCCAGATGTCGGAACAATTGAATCTCGACGATATTGTCGTCTATAGCAGAAACCATCTGTCGAATAATGAGTGGCCTTCGGATGACGAATTTCGCTCTAAATTTAAGGAGTTTCGTCTCTACATCCCTTCAAGATTGAACCGAACTAGACTGGTTCTGAACTCACTTGAGGCTTCGTTCGGTCATAAGGAGCCGCCTGAACTTAATGATGGTATAACCATAGAGCACATAATGCCTCAAACGCTGTCTGATGAGTGGCTAAAAGACCTTGGCTCGGAAGCAACGGATGTCTATAACCAATGGCTCAATACAATCGGGAATCTAACTTTAACTGGATATAACTCGGAGTTAAGCAATAGGCCGTTCACAGAAAAAAAAGCTGCTCTAGCCGAATCAAACTTTGCACTGAACGCGCCAATCAAGGAATTCGATATGTGGAACGAGACGTCGATTCAAAGCAGAGCGAATCTGCTAGCTGATCGCGCGCTTAGACTCTGGACACGCTGAAATATTGGGGCTTGGTATACTTAGCGCTTAGGGATCGAATGGTCCGCTCCCGGTGAACGAGGGGATGAGCAGTAAAGTAAGGATATCTTCTTTTCTAGCTACCGCGCTCCGAGTGGCTCTCTATGCCTGGGCACTCGGAAAACAGCCTTGCGAAGTAATATTCTTTACTTTCTTGTATGGCCTGTGCGTTTATTTCTGAAAGTTGAAATTTAGTCGCTATCCGATACCCTTCTATATTAGTCAAACATATCTGAGGTGTAACAGGCAGCATCAGCCTCCTTGAACTGTTGTCAGGAACAATGAACTCTCCGCATCTGCTCTTTAGTATTCCCCAGCGAACATATTCCATGTCTTTACGAACTTGAAACAGATTTTTCTGTATCTGCATACCGGTAAGGTTTCTGCCCGGAATAGTTAGGTCTGGCCGAATTACTGTAATATGATTCTTCTCCAACATTTCCTGTTCATCTGGAGAAAACGGATGAGTAACCCCTATTGCCCCTTCTATACGCTGGTCCTCGACAGTCTGGTTTTTCCAATGCCATCGAATATTCCATAGAGCGTACATATCTGTAATGATTTGCTCTTCCCGTCGAGAAAATCGACGAACCACATCTCCATTAGCAATCTGGTTCGCTAGATTTTGATACGCCCCCTCAATTTCCTGCATAAAGCTAGATTCAGCCCTCTGGTCCCAAGCTCTACGTGCACAAAATACCTGCTCATCTGACTTGACTCGAATAGTCTTAGCTTGGTTAATCAACCGTAAATCTACCCTATCATCGATATTGATAAATCGCTCGATTGAACGTCTTGGAAAACAGTGTTGTAGAATAGTTAGCTGATGTGGGTTGCCCCTTTGTGTTCTCTCGAATTTCATGCTGAATAATCCGTTAGTCTCACTATCCGCCTCGCGATGACATTCCGTAACGCCGCTGCTCTCTTGCTAATGCCAGTATTTTTCAATACGTCCGAGGCGAGGGTAAACGTACAGAAAGTTTACGTTTACCCCCAATTCCATTTCTCCCTGTTTTGTTGTCACCGAAGGATATCTGAGCCTATCAGATTACGCTATACTAATCCGACCTACGGCTCTCCTCCTGATGCCCCGGCCGGCTCCGTTTCGTCGTGCAATGTGAATACAGCGAAGTCGGTTGCCTGTCCCGGCTTCCCAGGCTAAGACCGAGCGATCACAAGAACCGAGAGGGAGGATGACCATGGCATCAGACATCACGCTGCACTACTTCCACGGGCGAGGTATCGGAGAGCCGATTCGCTTGCTGTTCACCGCAGGTGAGATAGCATTTATGGACCGGCGCTATAGCGTAGACGAATTCGCCAACATGGCGGCGTTCAAAGCCCAGCTCCCTTTCGGACAAATGCCCGCCCTTGAGGTGGACGGCGTATTCCTCGGGCAGACTGACAGTATCGCTCGTCTTGCTGCGCGCCTGGCCGGCTTGTATCCGTCGGACCCCATTGAGGCGGCGCGCAGTGATATGATCGTCGTGCATCAGGCAGAAATTCAGTCCGCCCTCGCCAAGATGAGCTTTGAGGGTGTTCCCGGTACTCCGGGGGTGAAAATGGTTCCGCAGGAAGAGCGGCAGAAACGCATTGCCGCGTGGATTGAGACCACGCTGCCTGGCGCCCTGCTGCGCCTGGAAAGGCTCTCTCAGGAGGGCTGTATGGTGGGCTCACAGCTCTCCTGGGCCGACATTTGCGTCTTCAATCGATTGAACCAATTGCTCGACATCGATGAAGACGTATTGCGCTCTGATTTCCCGAAACTCCAGGCGGTGTATGAAAGGGTCGAGGTGTTGCCGCAAATCCGGGCATGGATACAGGCGCACCAGGAGGACTATCCCCGATTCAGAGCGGACGGCTAGCACCGTTCCCGATAACGCTCTACTGAAAGGGATACGGCAACAGATGCTCTTTGGCATTCAGGTCGTAGATGGAGGCACAGCCCAGGAGCCGCATGGTATCCTCAATCTCTTTTTTCAGGATGGTAAACGCCCTGCGGACCCCCGCTTCTCCACCCGCCCCAAGACCATACACATACGCCCGCCCTGCTAAGACCGCATCCGCACCGTGGGCTAGGGCAATGACGACATCTCCGCCGGAACGAATGCCGCCGTCCAACAAGATGGTCATCTTGGAGTCCTTGAGTGCGGCCGCGATGTCTTTCAGGATGTACAAGGTAGGGTAGACGCGGTCCATCTGGCGCCCGCCGTGGTTGGAGATGACAATGCCGTCCACGCCATGTTCGGCCGCCAGCCGGGCATCTTCGACACACTGCACGCCCTTCATAAGGATGGGCTTATCCGTCCCCCAGATTTCTCTAATCCAGTGCAGATGCTCC
This sequence comes from uncultured Binatia bacterium (SeqCode), assembly GCA_965243855.1. GTDB lineage: Bacteria > Desulfobacterota > Binatia > Bin18 > Bin18 > Bin18. The sequence goes on from CBDEWE010000003.1 coordinate 4,407,021, forward strand.
CAGGTGACAACCGAGGTGCGCAGTTGCGCCCCAATGTCCGCGTAGGGCATCGGCTGGCCGTCGTTCAGAATGACGTTGCGGAACTGCATCATCCCGCCGTCCGCATAAAAACTTTTCAGCCAGGAGAGATGGGGGATCATCTGCGGGCCAAATTTCAGTTTCTGGAAGGGCGTGCCATTGATCGCCTGTGAGGCGCCCAACCATTCGTGCTGGGCGCGATTCCCGGCGACCGCAGTATCAATGGTCAGCACAAGCGCGGAATAACCGGCGTTTTTCGCCCGTTCGATACTGCGGGCGGCGACTTCCTTTCCACCAATGAGATAGAGTTGATACCAACACGGTCCTGGCGAGGCGGCGCGGACTTCTTCCAGGTCGGTCCCCGTCAGTGTGGAGAGCGTGCATACTGTCCCGGCTTCACCGACCGCCTTGGCCGCGACGGCTTCGCCGCGGGGCCAGAGCATGCGAGGACTGCCTATCGGGGCGGCGATAACCGGCAGCGCAATGGGGTGTCCCAGGATTTCAGTCCGCATCTCTATTGCGTCAAGCTGGACCGCACTTCTTGGCTTAAAGCGTTCTCTTTGAAAGGCTTCGACATTATCTCTGAGCGTGATTTCGTTATCGGCACCACCACGATAATACTCTCTCACAATCGGCGGTACGCGCTTCTCCATCACCTGCCGCAGATGGTCTATGGTGACGCATTTTTCGACCGCTCTGGCCCAGCGCCTGGCACTTCTGGCATGAGCGCGCCGGAGGTAGGGTTGCAGCAGCCGCAGCCCGGTACTGTGTTCATTGAGAGCAGGAGTGTGCTCGAGATTCTGTTCGAGAGTTTGCGGATGAGTCATCGCTACGATGCCTCTATTCCTCAATTTGTCTGGGGCGGACGTATATGCTGCTTTGCTAAGCCCCTCGCTGCACGTGCCTCACATATCGTCAGGCTCCTCCGTCGCTTTGTCAAATACGAAATCCTCACCGTGCAGCAGGTCATCGTGGGCAAAGAAATTTTTTAGCCGGATCGTGCCTCCGTGAAAGTCGCGGAGATTAATCAGGGTGTCATTCCCGGACCGTGTAATCACCGAATAGATATCCACGAAACTCTCGTCCCAGCCGCCGTCGAGTCCATAGACGGAGAAATTTTTTAGCCGGACCGTGCCACTGCCATGGGCGCGGAGATCGATCAGGGTGTCGTCCCCGTCCTGTGTAATCACCGAAAACGCATCCCGTCGTTCCATACGACCCAACGTGTCGTCTCCATCCTGTGGGATCGCCTCTGTGTCATCGCCAGGACTTGGATAGTCGGACGCAGCCAGCGTAATTGCTAGTAGTTTGCTAATATGTGGCTCTAACGCCTTCTGAAGAGCAGGTCTGGATTTATAGACTGCGTTGCGGGATAGGACGCCAATAATCTCAACAAGGTCATCAAGCGATAGATTGATAGTGTAATTGTAAGGGATCCCGTCATAAGGGTCTGGTACGTTCTGTACTGAGGATGACAATATGTCGCCAAATCTTTCCTCCGCTTCATCTCTTCTTTTCTCACCCCAGCCCCACTCAGCTCTCCCTTTGTCGCTTAACAATGTTCTAGTCCCTCTATCGCTTCGACGAGCATAGCGTTTAATTTCCATATGAATTCCTCCGCCTATTGATGGGCTTCCATATAGGCTCGTAACACCGCCCGCATCCGAGCCTGACATCCTTTCCCCTGCTGTTTGAACCAGGCTAAAACATCCGGATCCATCCGCAGTGAAATCGCTTTCCTCGGCTCACCCAAAACCAGCTTGGCCTTCGTCCAGTCAGACTTCAAGTCATGCTCTTCCGGGTCGTCTGCTATCAACTTTTCCAGCTTCTCGTCCGTTAGCGTATCGACTTTGGTCCAATCGGTCTCGCTGGGCAGCGTTCTGAGTTCTTCAAGCGTATGGTGCTTGATAGATTCTTTTTTCTTCATCTCTGGCTCTCCGAAATGAAATGATCCGATACGCATCTCCCCGCATGGTATAGACGATAGTGAAGTATCTTTGAATTCCCCCACCGTTGACGGTACTCAAGACTCGGGTACGGTACAAGGGAGGTCTCCCCCGGACCTACGATAATCGCGCTCAACCTTTGGGAGCACCGGAAGGAGATTATATGGCCGGCACCGTCCTTCTTATGGTTCACATTGCAGCAGGCTCGGTTGCGCTGGCGACGGCCATTATCGCGCTGATAACGGCCAAGGGCGGCACTCATCACATAAGAGCCGGACGGGTCTATGCTGTCGCAATGACGGTGATCTTTATTACCGCGCTGCCACTGGCGATACTCGGGTCTAACGTGTTCCTGTCGTTGATCGCTCTATTCAGTTTCTATCTGGTATTTGCTGGCTGGCGCTTTGCCCGGAACAGGCACGGGCGTGCCCAGCCGGTAGACTGGGCCGCGGTGGCAGTCATGGGGCTGACCGGGTTAGGGATGTGGGGCTACGGTGCTGTCCTTCTCTTGTCGGGTAGTGCTCAGTGGATAACGATGGCGGTATTTGGAAGCATCGCAGTGGCGCTGAGTGGCGCTGACGCTCGTTTCCACACCGGTCGGCGCGCGTTTGGAAAGCAGCGTATCGCCCGGCATCTCACGAATATGCTGGCGGGAACCATCGCAACCATTACCGCGGTGTTAGTCGTCAACGTGGAGACCGACCCCGTATGGCTGGCCTGGATCCTGCCCACCATCGTGATAACTCCGCTGATAGTCTGGTGGAACGTGCAGATCGGGCGGGAGACGAAGAGACGGGAGACGCCAGGGTAACGCAGGTCAGTGTAGCCGCAAGGGTAGCAAAGACTTTGGACCATTTGTCATAGTGAATCTATGCTGAGGCGGAGGCCGAGCCGAACTGCGGCATAACCTGGCTGGCGAATAATTCCATTGAACGTTCGGACTGGGCCTGGGTCAGACTGCCCCAGGCGAACGACACCAGAATATAGTTGCAGCCGCTGGTCTCGAAGAAGCGGGCAATCTCGTCCTGCACCCGGCTGGGAGAGCCGACGAGGGCGACGTCCAGGCTGCGGGCGACCTGGACGTCGGGGGTGAACAGGGTGACGGCTACGCCGAAGTCGAGCCACAGCTTTTCGATATTGGCGTAGTAGTCCTTATAGGCCGGTGTGGCGATGGCTTCGGCTTCCTGGTCCGTGTCCGCCACAAAAACATGGCGGAACGCGCCCATCTTCGGCGTTTCGATCTGGGGGTTGAGATTGAGCGGATTGTCCCGATTGTGCGACCACATCTCTTGGTATTGGGCGGTCAGCTCTTTGATGCCGCTGTTGGGTCCGCCGCTCGCCATATGCATACCGCGCTCCGCGGCAAAGCGGAGGCTGTTCGCATTAATCACCCCGTACCAGAACGGGGGGTTGGGCGTTTGCTTGGGGTGCAGTTCCATCGGGACATCGGCACACTGGTAATACTTGCCTTCGTAGGTGAGCCGCTCCTGGTGCAGACCGGCGGTGACCATTTCCAGGGCTTCCTCGAACATCGCCCGCGAGTGCAAAAACGGCACCTCAAAATAGGCCTGCTCAAAGGGAGACACGCCGCGCCCGACCCCGATTTCCAGGCGGCCGTTGCTCATATGGTCGAGCATGCAGATTTCACTGATCAGTCGAAGCGGATGATACAGCGGCAGCAGATACACCAGCGGCCCCAAACGAATGCGCTTGGTGTGTTGGATGGCCGCCGATAGGAAGACACTCGGGGATGGCGCCATGCCCAGCGGCGTGGCGTGGTGTTCGGCCAGGTGATAGCCGTAAAAACCGGCTTCGTCAGCCATCTTGAGGAGTCGCATGCGCCCCTCGTACAACTCGCCCAGCGAGTCCGCCCTGCGCTCCAGGTGATCAAAGATGCCAAACGCAACATCACTCATACCGTAGACCTTCTTGGGTCCTAGCCCATCCGAGGCAACACTTGGTCCGTGAATTGGAGAAAGCTCTCATGGCTCAGCGGCGCGCCGATGATATAGTCCAGATGGATTTCTTCATGCAGGCGTGCGAGTTCGTCTCTGACCTTGTCCGGCGTGCCGTGAATGACGACTTCGTCAACATAGCGCTGGACCGGGTCGCCCGCGCCATACATCTCGGGCGGCACATAGGTATCCACCAGCCATTTGGCTCCCTGGCGGGCGACTTCGGCGGCCTTTTCCTGGCTGGAAGCAATGGCGAGGAGCCGCGCCATGGGTATCTGACGGCCTTCAATGGAATAGCCGTGACGGGCGAGCGTATCCCGGTACAATTCCCATTTATGGCCCAGCTCCCCATGGGTGGCGTGCGGGTCCATGAGGATCGAATGGCCGACGGAGGCGGCCCACTCAATAGCTGACGGCGAAGAGGCCGCGGCCCACACGGGTGGGTGTGGTTGTTGCAAGGGCTTGGGCAGAACTTCGACATTTTCGAAAGAGAAATACTGACCTGTATAGGTCAGGCGATCAGTGGTCCAGGCTTTGAGTACAACATCTATGGTTTCCCGAAAGCGGGCGTGGCTCTCCTCGACGGGCACGCCGAAGGCCTGGAACTCCTTCAGGTCAAAGCCGCGGCCGGCCCCCCAATTGACCCGACCGCCGGATAGGGTATCGAGCAGCGCGATTTCCTCGGCCAGCCGGAGCGGGTGGTAGAAGCCGGCCAGGCACACGCCCGCCCCGATCCGCAGATGCTTGGTCTGGGCCGCGGCATACGTCCCGATGACCGGGATCGATGGGCAGACACTATAGTCGTTAAAATGATGCTCGGTCAGCCAGACCGCATCATAGCCGTTTTGATCCATGATCTGGATACGTTCCAAACCACGTTGATACACCGTCGCAATCTCAGTCCGCCGTCCCGGCCAGCTAAAGAATTGAAGGATGCCAAATTTCACACGGTTCTCCTCGGCGTCGGCTGATTGCTCTTGCCAAGTATAGCGGGATTGGACCGGAAGTCTGCCCCCTCCTGGGGTGCCAGTGTCTTTCTTCAACCGGACTTGACGTTAACTGTCCGTTCGGTTAATTAACGTCCGTTATGGCCCGTCCAATCAAAACCGCTTCGTCGCCGGACTACCGCGCCAAGATTGGGACGGTCGCGGAGGCGCTGTTTGCCGAGCGTGGTTTTGACGGTACCTCGATTCGGGAGATTGCCGAGCACGCCGGCGCGACCAAGGCCCTCATCTATCACTATTACGACAACAAAGAGGCGCTGTATCAGACGCTGCTTGAGGACGCGGTGAGCGGAGTGGTCACGCAGATTGAGGCTATTGCCGCGGACGGGACCGAACCCGAGGTGCAGATTCGCGCCGTGGTACAGATATTCATTGACGCCTATCATGACGCGCCGCACCGGTTTCAGATGGTGCAGCGCACCATTGACGACCATCATGCAGTTGCCGCGGTGCTGGCCGAGCGCTGGTTTTCACGGGCGCACCGCGCCTTGCAGGACATTGTGGCGCGCGGCGTGCGTCGGGGCGATCTGAAGCCGCTGCCGGTCCAGATGGTTCCGTTGGCCATTATTGGCCTCGTTATTCACACCCTGCGTGGACAGAAACTCGTGGGCCATGTGGACCCGAAGCTGTCCGGCGAGCAGGTGCTGACCGCCTTGCCGGACCTGGTTCTGGCCCTGCTCGCCGCTGACTCCGGCCAGACAAAAACCAAACCGAGGGGTGCATCTGCGTCTCGGAAACGCGCCCCGAGTCAAACCGCGCACAGAGCCAGGAGTGCCCCGGCAGGATAGAGGAACACTGAGTGGAATCCATTTTTCGCATTATCATCCGTTTTCGTTTTCTGGTCATTGCGGCCATTCTGGGAGTGACGATAGCCGCGGCCATGCAGCTCCAATACCTGCGCTTCGAGAGCGACGCCGAATCCATGATCCCTCCCAATGACCCGGTCCTGCACTACAACGACGTGGTGGAAGAGCGCTTTGGTATGCTGGACCTTATTATTGTCGGCATCCTGAACGACAACCCGCAGGAAAACGGGGTCTTTAATCCGCGCACGCTGGGCATTGTCAAAGAGTTTTCCGAGAAAATTGCGCTCCTGCCGGGCGTCAAAGCCGTCCGGGATGAAGACGTGAACAGCGTTGCCACCATGGATAACATCACCGGCACCAGCGACGGCATGGCGGTCGATCCGTTTATGGAAGAGCCGCCGCGCTCTGCCGAAGCCCTGGCCGCGCTGAAAGACGCCCTGTTTGACAACGCTATGTTTGTGGACTGGGTGGTATCGCGCGACGGAACCGGCCTGCTCATCATGGCCCGGATGGAATCGTCCGAGGGGACGCTTGAGGGGGTCGCCCGGCGGTCGGCGATCTACCGTACCATTCGGGACATGATCCGGGAAAAAGAGGCGGCCAGCGTACCCGAGCAGTTCCATATTGCCGGGCGCGGCGCTATGGAGGTGACCTTTTCTGAAGACGCGCGGAGCGACATGGAACGCTTCATGCCGCTGGTCCTGTGTATTGTCCTCGGAACCCTGTATCTGACCTATCGCAGTCTGCGCGGCGTCCTCCTACCGTTTGCCGTGGTGATTATCTCCGTGATCTGGAGCATGGGCCTCATGGCTTGGCTCGGGGTGCCCATGTATTTTATCTCGACCATGATGCCGGTCACGCTGATGGCGATTGGTGTGGCCTACGGTATTCATATTCTGAGCCGCTACTACGACGAAATTCTCAGTCAAGCCGAACCGGACGCCAACGCGGCCGTCATGGCGGCCATGCGGGAAATGTGGAAGCCGGTGGTGTTCACGGCCCTGACAACCGCAGCCGGCTTTCTGTCGTTTCTGACCGCGGCCATGGTGCCCATCCGTTACTTCGGCGTGTTTACCTCGGTCGGGGTTCTGGCGGCGATGGTAGTCTCGCTGACCTTTTTTCCCGCGGTGCTGAGCCTGCTGTCGCCTCGGGCCGGGCGTGGCCTGCGGCGACAAATGAAGCGGGGCGGCGGTCTCGCCGCCACCGGCTGGGCCGCGCAGACCCTGTCCAGCCTGGGCCGAGGGGTGGCCCGGCGTCCGTTGCTGGTGTGGAGCATTACCGTCAGCAGCATGCTCATCTGCCTGATCGGCCTCCAGCGCCTCTACGTGGACTCCTCATGGATAGATGTGTTCCACCAGCAGAGTCCGGTCCGCATTGGCGACGAGGTTCTGCGGGAGAAGTTTCAGGGCACGTTGCCCATCTACGTGGCCATCGAGGGGCACGAGCCCGACCTGCTCAAGGACCCGGACCTGCTCGATAAGCTCGACCGTCTGCAAGCCGCGGTTGAACAAGACCCGATTGTGGGTGGCTCGCTGTCCATCGCCGAGTTCATCAAGCGTATGCACCGGGTCATGAACGAGGATCGCAAGGAGATGGAGGTCATTCCCGACTCGCGCGACCTGATCGCCCAATACCTGCTGTTGTACTCCTTCTCCGGAGATCCGGACGATTTTGATGAGGTGGTCGATTATGACTACCAGCACGCCAATGTGTCGTTCTTTCTGCGTTCGGACAACAGCGCCGACATCGAGCGTGTGATCGACCGGATTCAGGACTTTGCGGTTCGGGAATTCGGGGCCGAAGAGAATGGCGGTGGCGGTCAGACTGGCGACCACGATCCGCTGACGGTGCAGTTCGGGCGCTGGTTGGCCGGTATCACGCCCACGGTCATTGGCTGGGAGACCAAGAGCGGGTTCTGGATCGGCTTTGCCGGGCAGGGCTATATGAGCAACCGCTTCAGCGAGCTGGTCGTGTCCGGGCAGTTGACCAGCCTGGTCACCTCGCTGCTGGCGGTGTTTCTGCTCACCACCTGCATGTTCCGCTCCGTGGTTGCCGGGCTGATCAATATCATTCCCATCGGCGCGGTGATGGTGTTCAGCTTCGGTCTCATGGGACTGCTGGGCATCCCCCTCGAAGTGGGAAAGTCCATGACCGCCTCCATGGTGATCGGCATCGGGATCGACTACACCATCCACTTTCTCAATAAATATCAACTGAAAACCAAAGACGCCCTGGTCGACCCGGAGGCCATTACCGTGGCCACCATGGCCACCTCGGGCAAAGCCATTTTCTTTAATGCGGCCGTAGTGATTGGGGGCTTCCTGGTCTTTCTGACCTCCAACTTCAAGCCCAATTTTTATCTCGGAGCGATGATGGCGCTGAACATGGCTGCCTGCCTGCTGGCCTCCATGACGCTTCTGCCAGCCATCCTCAACACCTTCAAGCCGCGTTTTGTGTATGGAACAGCGCTGGCGTCCGCTTCGCCACCGAGAACGGACTACGCGGTTTCACCCCTACAAGAGAAGGAGACAGTATGAAGACCATCGGGTTATGGATCGGATTTGGATTGTTTGTGCTGAGTACAGCTTCGTTTGCCGACGCACAGGAAGTTCCTGGGGAGCCCAGCGGGCGGGAGATTGCCGTCATGGTTGACGAGCGTGAGGACGGCGACGATCAGATCTCCGAGGCCCTCTGGACGCTGACCAATAGCAGGGGCAAGACGCGCAAGCGCCATACCCTGCGCTACTGGAAAGACTATGAGGGCCAGGATGGGCTGTCGAGCAAGTCTTTCATCTATTTTGAGTCCCCGCCGGATGTCAAAGACACCACTTTTCTTAACTGGTCGCAGGAAGACGCCGAGGCCGACGACGACCAGTGGATCTATCTGCCGGCCCTGCGCAAGGTGCGCCGGATTGCCTCCGGCGATAAGGAAAACTCCTTTATGGGCAGCGATATGATCTACGACGACATGGCAGACCGGGAGGTCGAGGAGGATACGCATAAACTGCTGCGTGTCGAGCAGAACAACGGCACCAAGCTCTACGTCCTGGAGTCCACACCGGTAAAGGAGAATTACATCTACAGTAAAAAACTCCGCTGGATAAACGCCGAGACCCTGACCGAGCCCAGAATTGAGTTCTACGACCGCAAAGACCGCCTGCTCAAAATCCTGACAACAGAGTGGGAGGAGATCGACGGGATTTGGAACTGGAAGCGGATCGTGGTGGAAAATCAACTGACCGGACATAAGACCGAGGTTGATTTTAGCAACGTGCGGTTCAATCAGGGTCTCAAAGAGTCGATTTTTACCGAACGGTCGCTGCGCAAGGGCGCGCCCTAGATTGTTCTCTGTATGAGCAGCACGCCCACGAGGCAGAAGGCCTGGGTTTTTAGCCTTATCGCGATCCTGTGGATTGGGGTAGGAACATCTTCCGCCCAAGCTGCCTCTCCCTCGGTCCTGCGTCTCCACAAGGTCCATCTGACTGCCGACGGGAGTCAGCGACAGGTGGTGCTGCAATTCTCCCAAGCACCGAGTGCCATCCACGCCTTTCCGCTTTCGACCCCAACCCGCCTCGTGATCGATGTCATCGGGCCGGTTCTGCCACATCCCTCAGCGACCTATCCGGCCAAAGATACCCTCCTGCGCCGTGTACGGGTGGGTACCCACCCTCAACATCTACGTTTTGTGCTTGACCTCAAAGGTGAAAAACTACCGGCCTTTAGCGTAGAGCAGCAGGGCAGTCGGGTGAGGGCGGTCCTCCAGACGCCGGACCGGCCCACTCCGGAGCTGCGGGCGCAGATTCTGTTTGAGAGCCCTGAGGCCAGCAGCTTCGCCCAATCGACCTTACCACCGCCTACTTCAGCACCCGACCCCTCCGCGCAGCAGGCCAAAGCCGCACCGCCGACTCCGAAAACGGAGGCCACGTCAACAGCACCCAGGGGCACCGCGGCCAGTCGGCAGAGTGCTGGACGTGCCACTCCGGCCACCCGACGGCCCGCGCGTGAGCCGCAACCCGGCTTGTTTGAGACCCTGCGGGACCGCTTGGACGTGACCGGTTATGTCAAAAACGAAACCGCACTTCGGCTCCACTCTCCGCATCAATTCTCAAAGTCTCAGAATTGGCTCCAGGCCGAGATTGAGTTTGAGCTGACCGATTGGGCCGAACTCACCATCCTCGGGCGGTCGATGTTTGATCCGGTCAATCATCTGGAGACCAATATAGAGGATTTCCGAACCTCGCCGATTGATCGATTGGAGGGTGGCGATTCGTTTCAGGCCGAGCTGCGCGAGCTATATCTCGACGTGCTCTATGAGGATTTTGATATCCGCCTGGGTCGGCAGCAGATCGTGTGGGGTGAGTCCATCGGTTTGCGCATCCTGGATGTGATCAACCCGCAGGACTTTCGCGAGTTTATTCTGAACGACTTCATTGATGCCCGCATCCCGCTATGGGGTCTGCGGGTGGACTACACGCTGAGCGACTGGACGTTTGAAGGTCTTTGGCTACCCGACTTCGAGGCCAACCGTCCGGCCGACCAAGGTAGCGAGTTTCAGTTTCGGAATGTTCCCGTTCAAGCGTTGCGCTCGGTGAATCAGCCTGAGGATTGGCGGCTGAGTGATTCTGAAGTTGGATTTCGAATCACGCGCTTTTTACGCAATATGGACCTGTCCGTGAATTATTTATATTCCTGGAGCGATTTCCCGGTTCCGTTCCTTGACCTAAATACGTTTCGCTTCGAGCCTCGGCATGAGCGCTTCCACCTGATCGGTGGCAGCTTCAATTACGCCTTTGACGTGTTTGTGATTCGCGGCGAGGGGGGGCTGAGACTCGGAGAGCATTTTGTGTCTGCCGACCTACCCAAAAGCTACTACAGTATCCGGCAGCGCGAGTTCCTGTCCTATGTCTTAGGATTGGACTGGACGGTACACGATAATCTCATGGCGAACGTGCAGTTCTTTCAGAATGTGATCTTCAATGCACCTGGCGCTCTGGTTGGGGAGTCCGTTGAGAATGCGGTGTCGCTCTTCCTGCTGTCCGATTTTCTGCACGAAACCCTCCACCCCCAACTGCTGGTGCTGTACGGCATCAATTTTGGCGACCTGCTGATCCGCCCCCAGGTCCGGTACGATTTCTCGGACTACCTGTCCGCCACAATCGGGGCCGATTTCTTTACCGGCTCGCGCTCCGGTTTGTTCGGCCAGTTTGCCGCTCCCGTACGCGACCATGACCGGTATTGGACGGGACGGAACAGTCGCCTCTTTCTTGAGGTGAAACGCTCGTTTGCGCTGTAATCGGACCTGTCTGCTCCCGGCAGGGCCTTCACTGCGCCATATAGCCGCCGTCAACCGGCATGGGATGCCCGGTGACAAAAGACGCCGTACGGAAGTTTAATCAGGGGAGGAGGGAGCTGGTCTTTGCCTTTGGGAAGCTCTTGACTCGCTCGAAAAAATCGGTCCCCGTGATCTCTGTTGGCCACCCCAGGCACGGGGCAATCCACAGCGCTTTTTTGTCGTCCTGTAGCACTGAGATTGCCTTGAGATGGATAAGCTGAATTATATTTCCTAAGAATCTCCGACTTGTTTCTCTGGTTTTTTCCGTGTTGTTTCCAGTTCGCATGGTGCATGTTAGCCGGGCTGGACGCGTCCACCCATGCCGGTGCGCCAAGGATTTCGGTGTGCCGTGCGTCTAAACTATGAGACGCACGAATGTGGCAGAGGACGATAGACCATGACTGAACCATCAGACGACGCCCTGGCAATTCGTGCCGGGGCCGGGGACCGGGAGGCGTTCGCCGAGTTGCTCAAGCGCCACTACGACCGGATATTCCGGATCGGCGTCCGCGTCCTCGGCGATACGGAAGCTGCGGCCGACCTTGCCCAGGAAGTCTGCGTCGGTCTGCCCGGCAAGCTGACCTCCTATCGCCGGAAAGGCCGATTCACCACTTGGCTTTATCGGGTGGTGGTGAACGCGGCCCGGGACGCACTCCGCCGTGCTGCAACCCGGCGGCGCTTGGAAAGCGACTATACGGCGCTGAAGGCGCCGGACTGTCCAGGGCACAGTCCTGTGGATAGCGAGTCCGTCTGGCTGCGCCAGGCTCTGGGGCGATTGTCAGCCGAGTTGCGAACCACCTTGATCCTGGTGATTGAGGAGGGCCTGGGACATGCCGAAGCCGGGAAGGTCCTGGGCGTGACCGCAGCCACCGTGTCCTGGCGTATGCACAAGGTGCGCAAATGTCTGCGCGCGTATGCAGTCAAAGAGGAAGTGGTCCCATGAACGACGAAATTGAACGCTTGCAGTCGGCGCTTCGCGCCAACCGGCCCAGCCCACCGGCCGAAGTCCAGGAACGGGCGCTTGCCGCCGCGCTTGCCGCCTTCGATGACCACCATCAAACGCGCAGCAAGGGCGCAGTCCAAGCCAAGGACGACAACCACCGCCGCGGAGCCTGGTGGCTGTTTCTGCCGGTCTCGAACTGGTGGCGACGCCCGGCGTTCGCCAGCGCGATAACCTTGGGGCTCGCCGCCGTCCTGTTTGTTGCCTACCTACGGCCCTTCACCCTGCCCCTGGCCGAGCTCCCGTCTCCGCCCCTTGAGCAAAGGTTCGGAGCCGGCATTCAGGAGCAAAGGCTGGAGAGGGCCCTACTGGAGGAAAGGGCTCCACTGGCGGAGATGGAACGAGAGGCGGAGACAGAACGACAGATGGCGAGGATACGACAGACGCAGAGGGCACACCAGGCGGAGAGGGCCGCCCCCCCCAGCCTCGGGGCCGCCCCCAGGGCACTCACCATGCACTCGCTCACGGCCGATAGGGCCGGCGGCACCGCCTTCCACGACCAGAGCCGGGACCGGTTCACCGCCTTCGACCCCAACCCGGTCAAGGTGACCGCAGAAAAGCCAGTCTCCACCTTCTCTATTGACGTAGATACCGCTTCCTACGCCTTTATGCGCGCCTCGCTGAACCAGATGGTGCTGCCTCCTCAAGACGCCGTGCGCATCGAGGAACTGATAAACTACTTCCCATATAACTACCCCCTGCCCGACAGCCGGGAAGCGCCCTTCGCCGCCAGCGTCTCTGTGCTGCCTGCACCCTGGAACCCGACCAACCGGCTGCTGCACATTGGTATACGAGGGTATATGCAGGACTCCGGCGCGGCTAAACAGGCCAACTTGGTATTCCTGGTCGACACTTCAGGCTCGATGAATGCGCCCAATAAGCTGCCGCTGCTGATCAACTCGCTGAAACTGCTGCTCGAGACCCTCGCCCCGCAAGACCGAGTGGCTGTCGTCACCTATGCCGGTGCGGCCGGCATCGCGCTTCCGCCCACCCCGGTAGCCGAGAAACCACGGATTCACGCTGCCTTGGATCGCCTGGGGGCTGGCGGCTCGACCGCTGGGGCCGAAGGCATCCGTCAGGCCTATCTACTCGCGGAAGAGCACTTTGTCGCAGACGGCATCAACCGGGTCGTGCTGGCCACGGATGGCGACTTCAACGTGGGCATCACCGACCCGCAAGCGCTAACCGGCTTTGTCTCTAGAAAGCGGAAAAGCGGGGTCTATCTGTCCGTGCTCGGCTTCGGTATGGGCAACTACAACGATGACGTAATGCAGCGCCTGGCCCAGAACGGCAACGGCAACGCCGTCTATATCGATAGCCTGTCCGAGGCTCGCAAAGCCTTGGCGGAGGAGGCCGCGGCGCTGCTCTTTCCCATCGCCAAGGACGTGAAGATCCAGGTAGAGTTCAATCCGGCAGCGGTAAGCGAGTACCGGCTGATCGGCTATGAAACCCGCATGCTGCGCCGCGAGGACTTTAGCAACGACAAGGTGGACGCCGGCGACATCGGCGCCGGCCACATCGTAACCGCCATCTATGAACTGACGCCTGCTGGCTCTGGGGCCGAACGAACCGAACCCTTGCGCTACCAGGTTGTGGCACCGGCCGGTAGTGTCTTCAAGGACGAACTCGCCTTCCTGAAGATCCGCTACAAGCTGCCCGAGGAAGAGACCAGCAAGCTGATCACCAGGCCCGTAACCTCGGCGGATGCGGCAGCGAGCGTTGAAGCCGCCCCACGTGAGGCGCGTTTCGCCGCCGCGGTCGCCGCGTTCGGCCAGTTGCTGCGCGGCGGACGCTATATCGGCGATTACGACTACGATGATGTAGCCGCGCTCGCCCAGGACGCGCGTGGCCAGGATCCCTACGGCTACCGGGCCGAGTTCATCGGCTTGGTCAAGCTCGCGAAATCCGCCGCTGCTCTGGCGCCACTGCCGTCCTCCGATACAATAAACGGCCCCTAGGAATTCTTCTCAAACAGAACCCCGGCCTCGCGTAGCTGTTGCACCTCTTCGGGTGACCGTTTCAGATATGCGGTGAGAATCTCCTCGTTATGCTGTCCCAGGGTGGGGGCCTTGAGCGGCAGGGCGTCCGGGAAACGAGAAAAGCGGAGCGGCATGCCGGGGATATCAAACTCGCCGACAATGGGGTCATCGATGGTGCGTACGGTGCCGCGTTCCCGCAGGCGGGGGTGCTGTGTCGTTTCCGCCATCGAACACCCCTCCCGTTACTCTACCTCCGGCAAGGCCTCACTGCGCCATATAGCCGCCGTCCACCGGCATGGGATGCCCGGTGACAAAAGACGCCGCATCCGAGCACAGCCAGACGACCGCCTCCGCAATTTCCTCGGGCTGCCCCAAACGGCCCACCGGCTGGGCGGCGGCCATTTTCTCCACCACCCGAGGACGCCGCTGACCGACGCTCTGAAGCATGGGCGTGTCAATCGGACCGGGGCAGACGGCGTTGACGCGGATACCCGCCTTGGCATACTCCAGGGCGGCCGTTTTGGTCAGACCCACCACGCCGTGTTTACTGGCCACGTAGGCGCCGGCGCGCGGCACGCCGATCAGCCCGGCGTCGGACGCCGTATTGACGACAGCCCCTTTACCCTGGGTGAGCATATGCGGAATCTCCGCTTTCATACACAGCCAGACCCCCGTCAGGTTAATGGCAATGATGCGGTCCCAGTTCTCTTGCGTGCAGTCAACCGTGCTCTGTGCCTTACCGGCTATGCCCGCGTTATTATGCGCGCAGTCCAGGCGGCCGTAGGTCTCAACCGTCGTATTGACTAAGGCTTCTACGTCAGCTGCCTGTGAGATATCGGCTTGCACAAACACCGCCTGTCCACCCGCGCTCCGAATCAGGCGAACCGTTTCCTCTCCGCCTTCGACGATGACATCGGAAACGACAACCTTGGCGCCTTCACGCGCAAAGGCCAGGGCCGACTGTCTGCCTATCCCCGACCCACTGCCCGTGACGAGCGCCACTTTCCCCTCAACCAATCCTGCCATATTTCTCTCCAACAATAAGAATTACCGGTTCTCCTCAACCACAACCCCGGCCTCGCGCAGTTGCCGGACCTCTTCCACGGATCGTCCCAAATACGAAGTCAGCACCTCCTCGTTATGTTGTCCCAGCATGGGCGCGTGGAGGGGGAGTTCGTCCGGGAACTCGGAAAACTTGAGCGGAAAACCGGGCACGTCGAGATCGCCATGGATTGGGTCGTTGATTGTTGTCACGGTCCCACGTTCTCGCAGATGAGGGTAGTCGAGGGTCTCGGCGACAGAGAGCACCGGAGCAACTGGAACGTGAAAACTCTCTAGGTGAGCAACTGCGCTCTTTACATCCGGAAACGTTTGCAACCAGTCTTCGACCAGTTTGATGACTTCGTCTCGGCGTTCGAGCCGGGCTTGATCCGTACTGTACTGGGGATCGTCAATCAGCTCAGGCCGTTCGATTGCTTTGCAGAAATCCGGCCAGTGATGGAAAATGGCCATGATGACCAAGTAGCCACCGTTGCCGCGAAAGACACCTGAGGGGCAGGCATACGTCATATGGCGGCCAACACGGGTTGGCTGAATGGCGCCTTCTGTGGCACGCGGGGTATGCACGTTGACCTCGTGGTAGTGGTAGTACACATCCAACAGCGCAACGTCGAGATGTTGGCCTCGACCGGTATTGTCCCGGTGGCGTAAGGCCGCCAGGACGGCGAGTGCGCCATGTACCCCTGTGCTGACATCCCCCATGCCGACCAGCGGGATGTAAGGCGCATCGTCCTCCTCTCCGATCATTGAGGTCACCCCGGAATACGCCTGAGCGATATAATCGTAGCCAGGCTTATGGGCTAAGGGGCCGGTCTGGCCCAGGGCCGAGATGGAGCACAGAATGATATCAGGCTTGAGTTCTTTGAGCCGCTCATAACTGAGACCCATATCTGCCATGACGCCGGGCTTGAAATTCTCAACCACAATATCAACGTGCTGAATCAGTTCAGTCACAAGCGCCATACCGCGCGGATCGCGCAGATTGACACACAGGCTTTTCTTGCCACGATTGTGCTGAACGTGGAACAAGCTACGCTTGTTGCCAAACGTTGAGAAATTCCGCCCAAGATCGCCCTTGGGCGCAGACTCGACCTTAATGACATCCGCTCCCATCTCGGCCAGCATCCGGCTACACGTCGGGCCGGCCAGAGCGCGGGTGAAATCAAGCACCCGCAGCCCGCTGAGAACATGCTGCGTACCTTGGGTCGTCATAGCCGTCTCCTTACTACGAATTTTTCTCAAACAGGACACCGGTCTCGCGTAGCTGTTGCACCTCTTCGGGCGAACGCTTCAGGTCTACGGTGAGAATCTCCTCGTTATGCTGTCCCAGGGTGGGGGCTTTGAGTGGCAGGTCGTCCGGGAAGCGGGAAAAGCGGAGCGGCATGCCGGGGATATCAAACTCGCCGACAATGGGGTCATTGATGGTGCGTACGGTGCCGCGTTCCCGCAGGTGAGGGTGCTGTGTTGTTTCTGCTACCGACAAGACCGGCGCAACCGGCACCCCGAACTGCTCCATATGGGCAACCGCGCTTTCAACATCGGGAAAGGTTGCCTGCAACCAGTCCTCGATAATCTGGACGACCTCATCCCGATGTTCGAGGCGCAGCGCCTCGGTGCCATAGCGCTCGTGTTCCACCAGCTCCGGTTTCTCCATGGCGGCACACAGGTCTTTCCAGTGATGCAGAAAGGCCATGATGACAAGTGACCCACCCTTGGCCCGAAAGATGCCCGCCGGACAGACATAGGTTAAATGCCGGCCGGCCCGGGTCGGATTCATCTTGCCCTTGGTGCCGCTGTACTGATGCACGTTGACCTCGTGGTAGTGGTAGTACACGTCCAGCAGGCCGATATCGAGATGCTGGCCTTCACCCGTACGGTCGCGGTAGCGCAGGGCGGATACGACAGCCAGAGCGCCGTGGACGCCTGTGCTCACATCGCCCATCCCGACCAGCGGCAGATACGGGGCTTCGTCCGGGTCGCCGATCATCGAAGTGACCCCGGAGTAGGCCTGGGCAATATAGTCATAGCCGGGTTTGGTTGACAGCGGGCCCTTCTGGCCCAGAGCCGATATTGAGCACAGGATAATATCCGGCTTGATTTTCTTGAGTTCCTCATACCCCAGCCCCATCTGGGCGATCACGCCGGGCTTGAAATTCTCGACCACCACATCCATCTGCGAAATCAGCTCCTTGATAATGTCCATGGCCTTGGGGTCGCGGATATTCACGCATAAACTCTTCTTGCCGAGGTTCTGTTGAATGAAGTAGAGGCTGCGTTCCTTTTCAAAAACCGAGATGCCGCGCACCATATCGCCGCGGGGCGCGGACTCGACCTTAATCACCTCGGCTCCCATCTCGGCCAGCATCCGGGTGCAACTCGGCCCGGCCAGGGCCCGGGTAAAATCCAAAACCCGCAAATCGCTCAGAATATGTTCCATTCCGTATGACATCGTGTCCCTCCGTTTCGTGTATGTGCTCTCAGTCCCACATCAGCCCACCGTCAACATTGAACGATTGGCCGGTGATATTGCGCGCTTCGTCCGAGGCCAGGAAGACGGCCATGTTGGCAATATCATCCGGGCTATTGGAGCGCTTGAGGGGAATCGAGGCATCCAGCCGGGAGATCGCCTGTTCTTCGCTAATCCCCTCGCGCTCGGTGAGCTGCTGCATGACATTGGTGTACAAATCCGTACGGGTGGCGCCGGGGCAGATGGCATTCACATTGATATTATGTTTGGCGAGCTGTGAGGCGCCGATACGAGTCATGGCGATAACCGCTCCCTTTGAGCCGGCGTAGGAGATATTCGACGTGCCCCGAAAGCCCTTGCCGGCGATGGAAGCGATATTGACGATTCGGCCCTCTTTGCGTTTTGCCATCTCCCGCGCCACCGCCTGCATGCAGAAAAAGACGCCCTTGGCATTCACCGAATGAATCCAGTCCCAATCCTCCTCGGTAACATCAAAAAATCCCAGGCTTTTGGTGACCCCGGCGTTGTTGACCAGAATATCAACCCGGCCAAAGGTCTCCATTGCGGTGGCGACCATGGCGTTGATGTCCTCCACTCGTCCCATGTCCGTTTTGACAAAGAGACCGCGACGGTCGCGGGCGCTTACCTCAGCCGCGGTCTGCTTGCCGGTAACCTCATTGATTTCCGCGCCCACCACATGGGCGCCCTCTTTGGCATAGCGGAGGGCAATGGCCTTGCCCATGCCGGTCCCAATCCCTGTCACGATGGCGATCTTTTCTTTGAGCAACATGTTATCCCTCCTTCGTTTGCATCATCATCTTATAAACTGTGAATGAGGGGACCGCGTCCCTATGCCTGAAACTCTGGCATCACTTCCTTGGCAAACAGCTCCAACCCCTGACGCGCGCGCTTAGGGTCACGCGCCCCGGCGTGAAAATAGAAAGCCACCTGATCGAGACCAAACTCGTCGTTGAGCTCGTACAGCCGGCGGCGGCACTCGGCCGGGGTGCCCACAACCGCACGTTTTTCCACATCGTCCGGCATGGAAAGAATAAATTCGAGGTAGGAACGCATGGGGTCGTGTGCCGGGACTTGATGGAGTGCCTCACGTGGTACGAATGAAGTGATTAATTCCGTATAGGCCCGTGTGGTCTCTCTCGCGTCGCGTATGGCTTCCTGATGATCGTTATTCACGAACAAAAAGAAGATACACGTCGTCCGGGTTGGCCCATGTCCATATTCCTGCAATGTGGCGCGGTAATGTTGGAGTCGGGAGACGACCTCGGGATGGGGCGCGCTCAACCACGGGACGACAAACGCATTGTCTCCGACCTGGCCGGCTCCCTCAAATGATTCACGGCTAAGGGTACCGCGATAGATCGGTGGGTGGGGCTGCTGGACCGGCTTTGGGCCGATAGACAACGACGGCACCTGCCAAAAGCTACCCTGGTACTCAAAGGGATCCTCAGTCCAGGCCCGTCGGATAATCTCCAGGGACTCTTCGTAGCGAGCACGACTCTCGGCCTGATCCACACAAAATCCTTCAAAATGCTTTGGAATAATGCCACGTCCAGCCCCAAAATTGAGCCGACCGTTGCTCAGGATATCGAGCATGGCAAAGTCTTCGGCCTTCCTGAGCGGATTCTCAAACGGTAACAGACTGATCGCCGTGCCCAGCCGGATACGCGAGGTCTCGCGCGCCACGGCGGTCAGAAACATTTGTGGACTGGGACAAATGCCAAACGCATAGAAGTGTTCCTCACCCAGCCAGATCGAGTCAAAGCCGAGCTCCTCGGCCAGTATGCAAATATCAAGGGTATCTTGAAAATACTGCGTCTCGTCTTGCTTGTCGCGGAAAAAATCAAAAAGAGAAAACAGACCAAACTCCATGAGAAACTCCTTCTTCAGGCAGGACGAGCTGATCTCGTCCCTACGGTCTAAAGGGATGAACGAAATTCCGGCATAACCTCATTGGCAAACAGTTCCAGGCCATAGCGCGCCCGCCTGGGGTCGCGCGCCCCGGCGTGAAAATAAAAGGCGACTTGGTCCAGCGTGAATTCATCGTCCAACTCGTGCAGCCGACGGCGGCATTCAGACGGTGTGCCGACCACTGCGCGCTCCTCAATCTGCTCGGGCATGGCTCGGGCGAAGTCGATGAACTGTCTGACCGGATCGGCGGTGTTCATCTTGGTCAGCAGTTCCGCGGGGATCATATTCGTGAACAGGTCGGTGTAGGCACGGGTGACGTCCTGTCCCTCACGCAGGGCCACATTATGGTCCGGGTCCACGAACAGAAAGAAGATGCAGGTGGTACGCCTCGGACCATGCCCGTTTTCTTCGAGCAGGGTACGATACCGCTGGACTCGCTTCCGCACAGAGGGATGGGGACCGGTGAGCCAGGGCACGATGAACGCATTATCACCCACGATCCCCGCGCCTTCAAATGACTCCCTGCTGATCGTCCCACGATAGATCGGCGGGTGGGGCCGCTGTACGGGTTTGGGTCCAAGCGATAACGACGGCACCTGCCAGAATTCGCCCTGATACGCAAAGGGGTCCTCGGTCCAGGCACGACGGATGATTTCTAACGACTCTTCATAGCGTGCCCGGCTCTCGCGTAACGGGACCCGAAAGCCCTCGAAGTGCTTGGCAATAATGCCGCGTCCGACCCCGAAGTCGAGTCGACCGTTGCTCAGGATATCGAGCATGGCAAAGTCTTCGGCCTTCCTGAGCGGATTCTCAAACGGCAGCAGACTGATCGCCGTGCCCAGTCGAATCCGCGAAGTCTCACGAGCGACCGCGGTCAGGAAGATCTGCGGGCTCGGACAAATCCCAAAGGAGTAGAAATGCTCTTCGCCGAACCAGACCGAGTCAAATCCCAACTCTTCGGCCAGAATGCTCAGTTCCAGCGTATCCTGAAAATACCGGACCTCATCCTGGCGGTCACGGAAAAAGTCGAATAACGAAAATAAGCCGAACTCCACGAATCCCCCCTCCTTGAGTCGCTTGTGTGAGGCACATAACCTGCCCACAAGCTGCGCCCCGCGTGACGCTGTACGTCCCAGCAATATACGCGGCTGCCTCATCTGCCAAGAGCAAGAGAAGCGCAAAGTTTTCCGGTGGAAAAGGAATGGGTAGCGGGATATGCTTCCCACTATGCGTCGTCAACTCAAATGGAGGCCGGCTATGACCGGCGTCCTGGTATGGGCGCTCTCTGCGTCTCTTGCGCATGGGGCGGAACTCGATACGCTGACCGACCGGATTGTCGGCGGCACCTCACTGCTACGCGCGCACCGGCCCAGCTTTAGTACCCGGTCGCTGCACGAGGCGGCGCTTCGCTTTCAACGGTCGATCTACTCTCGAACAGGCACGTCGCGCAGACAGTATGCCGAGTTGACCGCCGCGTTTAGCAATGTCCGCGCGTCTCACGGACTTGCCCTGGACCGTGAGGTGGAGTTCATTCTGACCCACCTCCAACAAGATATTCGTGCGCTGGACGGAAGGCTCGTGTCTACGTTTGAGCCCTCTCCGCCTTCCTCTCAGGTGTACTCCTATGGCTTTATTCGGGAGGAGACGTGTCTCGGCGGAAACGCGGACGGTAAGCGCCCCTGTCCCAATCAAACCAACGTGCTGACGTTCCGACTGCCGCGCGGCGCGGCGCGGATCACCAATCTGGTCGGAGAGTGGCGGGACTACGGACTCAAGGGAAAGCTGCTGGTCCATATCGACGGCGTCCGGGTGTGGCGGACCGACGTGAAGAAGAAATGGGACCGGGACAGAAAGCTCCTTGATCATCCCGTTCCGTCCGGGGCAACCGTCAGCCTGCGTAGCGAGAACGGCGACTCGATCTGGATTCGTCGGTTCGAGGTCAAGTACGCCCGGCACTGAATCGTTCGCGTCTCGGAGTTGACTTCAGCGACAGAGTCCAGGATAGTCTGGGGGCTCAAAAAATTCTCTCAAGGAGGCGTTTGGTATGAAGATGTATAGTTATCAGCTCAGCAATTTTGCCGGAAAGTGCCGGGTCGCGGCCTATGAAAAAGGGCTCAACATCGAGTTCCTCGATCCGCGTGAAAACCCTGGCCAAAAAGAGTACAGGCAAATCAATCCCACCGGCAAAGTCCCGGCCCTGGAAACCGACGACGGACAGCTTATTGCCGAGTCGGAAGTCATTAACGAGTATCTGGAGGATAAATTCCCGGAGACGCCGCTGCTGCCGAGCGATGCGGAGGGCCGCGCCGCGGTCCGTTCCATTACGCGCTATCACGATCTGTATATCGATCCGCCGATGCGTGCGTGTTTCCCCAAGCTGTTCGGTCAAGATCTGGACGACCAGTTCATTGCCGACAAAATCGCCGAAGTGAATAATAATCTCGATCAGCTTGAGGCGTCGATTGCCGATGGGCCATGGCTGACCGGCGATGCTTTCACCCTGGCAGACGCGGCCATCGCGCCGACCCTGTTCCTCATGGATAATCTGCTGCCGAACTTCGGCTCAAAGAAGCCGTTCGAGGGCCGGCCCAAACTGGCCGCCTGGTGGCAGCGCATCCAGGAGCGGGAGTCCACCAAGAAGGTGCTGGGCGAACAAGGGGCCGCCCTGGCAGCCATGATGAAGGGCTAAATCACAATCGTAACAAAAGGAAAAAAGGGCGGTTCTTTGACCGCCCTTTTTTCTTGTGGAAAGTGGGCAGGGGAATGGGCTACCCGTCCGTACACGTGGGGTCGCACTGGACTGCTTGCCGGGCTGCGTCTTTTTCGCACGACTCGCTGGTCGCATAGGTATTTTTTTGATCCAGACACTCCAGGATGTTGTTGATCTGAACCGTCAGACAGTTCCTGAGACACTCCGGGGCGTTTTCCCCGCCTGCAGCTTCCAGTTGGTCGTTGACATAGGTATTGAGCGCCCCAAACCGGGCCAGGATATTTGTCGCCCCCGTTTCCGCCGGTTTTGAGGGGGTATAGCCTTCTGGATAGCCGTCCGCGGCTCCGACAGGGGCGGCAGCGACAAGCGCGCTGAAACAGAGCCCACACAGCGTCAGGAGTGTCTTCTTTACTGGCATATTTCTCTTCCTTTCTTTCTCCGTTCGATTACGAACCTGAACCACTACACTTCGGGTCGCAGGCCGCCATTTTTTGGGCCGCATCCTTTTCACACGATTCACTGCCCTCATAGGTATCGTTCGCCTCGGCACAGGCGATGGATTCATTAAGAGGAATGGTCAGACACGCCCGGTAGCATTCCGGCGACTGTTCCCCGCCGGCCGCCTCAAGCTTATCGGTCATATACGCCGCGACCGCAAAGACGCGGTCCAGGCTTTTCCGTCCGCCGCCCTCTGCCGGAGTTGAGGGCGTATAGTCCGTAGGGTAGCCGTCCTCGGCAAAGCCTGAAGACAGGCCGGCAAAAGCCAGACTCAGGACGATCCCGCTCACCCCTACCATTCGGGAGAATATGTGACGCATAGCCTCTCCTACACATTGAAAGAACGAGTGTTTCATACCTTCCTCGCTACGGTTGCGCAACTCCAAAGAGCCGACTAAGGACAAAGGTATGGCTCGCGGGTGGGCGGTGAAGAGACGCAGGCGTTCTGCCCTGGCTGCCTGGCTGAACTGGCTGTGCCAGCTTGCCACCGTTCTTGTGGCCTTTTGGTGGCCGGCCCTGCTCTCCGACCCCATCTATACCTCCCGACAGGTTCGCTTGGCCGGTCAGCACGTGGCCTTGCCGGGCGGTGCTGTTCCGCAGACCGCAGAAGAGCGGGCAATGGCCATCTTCTGGATGTGGAAGCACCGTACGTTGGCACAGGACCCCTGGCTCTTTGGGCCGTGCCGAGGGTTGCGGGATATCAACGGCCGTACGCAGACCCTGCTGGTGATTGCGGGTATCTGGCTCGTGCGAGCGGGGATCTTTGTCCGGCAGCGCTCCACTGCCAAACGCACTCAATACCTCTAAGGCCGCCATTTCTTTTCTGGATTTCTGTGCGGCGCCGTGGTAGAGCCTGAAAAAAAGGGGGGGCTTATGTCTCAGACTGTCCAGGTCGTATGTCCGCACGATTGTCCGGATTCGTGTCTCATGGATGTGACGGTTGAGCACGATCGAGCGGTGAGTATCAAGGCCAGCAAAGAGCATCCATTTACGCGTGGGGCCTTGTGCGCAAAGGTCAACAAGTTTCTGGATCGGGTATACGCGCCGGACCGCCTGCTGTATCCGGTCAAGCGCGTCGGTCCAAAAGGACCTGGGGCGCAGTTCGTCCGGATTTCGTGGGACGAAGCCGTCTCGACCATTGTGGAGAAAATGCAGGCCTCGATGGCAACACACGGACCGCAGTCCATTCTGCCGTATTCATACCGGGGCAATAACGGGGTGTACCAGAGTAACGGGATCGACCGGCGCTTCTTTCATGCCCTGGGCGCATCCACCCTGGCGCGCACGATTTGCGCTGGTGGATTGCTGGGCGCAATGGATTACTCCGATGTGTTCTTTGGCTTTGCTCCAGAGGGCTTGGTTGAGAGTAAACTCATCATCTTCTGGGCCGCTAATCCACTAAACACGGGCTTCCATGTCTGGCCCTTCGTTCGCCAGGCACAGCGGCGCGGCGCGCGGCTGATTGCCATTGACCCATATCGTTCGCGGACGGCCCGGGCGTGTGATGAGCATATTGCCATCCGGCCCGGAACCGACGCGGCCTTGGCCCTGGCCATGATGAAGGTCATTGAAGCAGAGGGGCTGGCCGATCTTGACTATATAGAGCAGCATACCATCGGTGTCGAGCCGTTTTTCAGGCGCCTGCGCGCGCTCTCACTCCCGGACTTGGCGCAGACGTGCGACATTC
The DNA here is from genome assembly GCA_965243855.1 of uncultured Binatia bacterium (SeqCode). Classification (GTDB taxonomy): domain Bacteria; phylum Desulfobacterota; class Binatia; order Bin18; family Bin18; genus Bin18. The sequence goes on from CBDEWE010000003.1 coordinate 4,431,411, forward strand.
CGGTGAGCACTATTCAGAACCTGGCGCGCACCTATGCCACGACCCGGCCAGCTGCGATCCGGACCGGCGTTGGCATCCAGCGCAGCGGCGGGGGAGCGGCGGCCGTCCGCGCCGTGGCCTGTCTGCCCGCGCTGACCGGTGCCTGGCGTGAGGTTGGCGGGGGCTTGTGCAACTTCGGTGGAGCCATGTTTACCGCCCAGAATATGAAACAGGTGATGCGCTTTGATCTCTCGCCTGAGGGCACCCGCGAAATCAATATGATGCGGCTGGCCGAGCATCTGCTCGATCCCAGTTTCGATCCGCCCATCAATGTGCTGTATGTCTACAACTGCAATCTGGCTGCCTCACTGCCCGATCAAGCCGAGTTGCGGCGGGCGTTGCAACGGGCGGACCTGTTTACCGTTGTCCACGATCTTTTCCTGACGGATAGCGCGGACTATGCGGATATCGTCTTGCCGGCGACTTCTCCCCTTGAGCAGGACGATATGATTCTGGCGTACGGCGGTGATTTTGGCAGCTTCAGCCGCAAGGCGCTTGAACCGCTGGGTGAAGCAAAGTCGAACGCCGACGTATTTCAGTTGTTGGCGACCGGGCTGGGTATCACTGAGCCGGCGGTGCATGCGTCGGCGGAGGAATTTACCGGTGAGGCCCTCAAGGCCGGGCTGTCTGCCGACGAATTCCTGTCTCGTCCTTTTATGCCGACTCGCTCTGAGCCGAACCTGCTGCCCCGAGCGCAGGGCGGCTTCCTGACCCCTTCGGGAAAGTTCGAGTTCTTTTGTGAAAAAATGGAGCGGGATGGGCTGGACCCGCTGCCGGCCTTTGTCCCTCCCCACGAAACTCTGAGCGAGGGGCCGTTTCCACTGAATTTCCTGCCGCGCAAGCATAAGGATTCGCTGAATTCCTCCTATGGGCACTTGCCGGTGATGCGCCGTCAAGAGTCCACGGCTCGGACCTTGGAAATCCACCCGCACGATGCGGCCGCCCGCGAATTGGACACGGGTGATGAGGTGCGGGTGTTCAACGACCGGGGCGCGTTCGTGCTGCCGGTTGTCATATCCGAGCGGGTTCAGGCCGGCACGGTCGCAACCTTCTGGGGCTGGTGGGACAAACTGTCCGGGGGGAAGGGCAACGTCAATAATGTGACTTCGACTCAACTGACGGACGTGGGCGGCGGTGGCACCTTTTATGATTGCCGTGTTGAAGTCGAACGCTGGGATGGGCAGGCGCTCTCATAAGACACCGCTCAAGAGGAATCACGTATGCCACGAATGGAGCCCGTCGATAATTTGCCGACTGCCATGCTGCGGGTTCGTATGAGCGGCCCAGACGCTCACTATGGGGGCGGTCTGGTGGATGGCGCGAAGATGTTGCAGCTCTTTGGCGATGTGGGGACAGAGTTGAGCATTCGCCTGGACGGAGATGAAGGGCTGTTTCGCGCCTATGACAATGTGGAGTTTCTCGCCCCGGTTTATGCCGGTGATTTTATTGAGGTGTCCGGGCGTATCACCCGCGTAGGGCGGACCTCACGTCAGCTCGAATTCGAAGCCTGGAAGGTGATTGTGCCTCGCCCCGATATCTCCGACTCGGCCGCGGATCTGCTCGAAGAACCGATCCTGGTCTGTAAAGCTAGCGGCACCTGTGTGACCTTGCAGGACAGACAACGGAAAGGCAGCTAGAGTGCTTTACGCTGGGCTGTAGCAAAGAGTAAACGTGTCCAGCATCTTATGTATATTGGAGGACACGTTTACTCTTTCATGCCGTTCCGTTCTCGCCATGCCGGAGGTGATGCGGCCCCTAGCGGCCTGGTCGCTCGGACCGGACTCCTATGGTGGAACAGTGAAAAAAGAGAGTCACCATGAAATTCATTTTTTGGTTTCCCGCTTGTATCGTCTTGTTGTGGGTCTGCGCGGCTCCATACTCCGTTGCGGCGGAAGACGTTGATAGCACGGACTGCTTCAAGACTGATCTGGCACCCGCAACCCGGTTCGTTGCCTGCCGTGCGGCCGCTGAAGCTGGCCACGCGGATGCGCAGTACAGTCTCGGCTATATGTACAGCACGGGGGAGGGCGTCCCGCAGGACTATGCGGAGGCAGCGGTGTGGTATCGTCAGGCTGCCGAGCAGGGAGACGTGAGTGCGCAGGTCAATCTCGGCTACCTGTATGATATGGGCCAAGGCGTCCCGCAGGACTATGCGGAGGCGGCGGTGTGGTATCGTCAGGCCGCCGAGCAGGGAGACGCTCAGGCCCAGTCTAACCTCGGCGTCATGTACCACATGGGCCAAGGCGTGGCGCAGGACTATGCGGAGGCAGCGGTGTGGTATCGTCAGGCCGCCGAGCAGGGAGACGCTCAGGCCCAGTCTAACCTCGGCGTCATGTACCACATGGGCCAAGGCGTGGCGCAGGACTATGCGGAGGCGGCGGTGTGGTATCGTCAGGCCGCCGAGCAGGGAGACGCTCAGGCCCAGTTCAACCTCGGCGTCATGTACTACAGGGATGAGGGTGTAGCGCAGGACTATGCGGAGGCGGCGGTGTGGTATCGTCGGGCTGCTGAATCCGGAAACGCGAATGCCCAGTTCAATCTTGGCTACATGTACAATTCGGGGGAGGGCGTCTCGCAGGACTATGCGGAGGCGGCGGTGTGGTATCGTCGGGCCGCCCAGCAGGGACATGTGAGGGCGCAGTCTAGTCTCGGCGGCATGTACTACAAGGGTGAGGGCGTCCCGCAGGATTATATCCTGGCCTATATGTGGTTCAATCTTGCTGGCGCAAACGGCCCGAAAAAGTTGCTTGAGGTCCGCGACCTGGTTGCTAAGGAGATGTCCCCGGCCCAGGTCGCCGAAGCCCAGCACTTGTCCCAGCAGTGGACGGCAACGCATCGGGCCGGGGCTGAATAGTGCGGAACGAGCCGCTGAGGGTTTGCCACCATGACATTCCGATTGAGGTAGGCCGCGTCCACGCCCTGAACTCTCGGTGCCAACCCTCCGCCCAGGTTCATCATCCTGGATAGCCTCTCCGTGTACAAAGTGGAGCCGATCAAGCAGGCCTGTGCCACGTTCCGGCTTCTGCTCCCGTCTATGTCCGCTTCGCCTGGGTGAGGAGCAAATCACTATACGACTCGGCAACAAGATCGTGCGGCTGGATTCCCAGTTCGGCCTGAAACGATTGGCACTGGGCGAGGAGTTGTTCTCTGTTGAGAGCACCTTCGCGGTCAATAGCTTCGATTTCAACAAAATGTCCGAGCCCTTCGACGCGATCAATATGAAATTTGACGTTGTCGATGAACGCAATCTCTCGTTGCTTTTTGACCACAACAAGCACGCCCAAAGCCTGGGTGAGTTGGGCTTTGAGTGCGGAGTCCGGTTGCGTCTTGGTTAAGAGAATGTTTGATTGTTTGGCCGACGCCTGATCGGCGCGCTCGTAGTAGATGAGGGCGTTTTCAATCCTGCCTTCTCGGAGCTTGAGCCGTCCGTGTGGAACCTGAAAATAGGTGTCTGTCTGGTAGTCGATGCCTCTTACGTCTGCGCCGTGCGAGCGCAGATAGTCCCGGACGCGCTGGGCTTGTGTGCAGCGTGCTTTGATTTCGATAATGGTAATAGGGGACATACAAACGACGAAACAAGAGAGGGGCGACCTGCTGGCCGCCCCTCTCTTGCAAACTTCGTAGACAGGGCAGACTCTGTAGAGAAAGCACTACGCGCTACGCAGCACTCGTCCGGCGAACGCGCCGGCATGGTCGAGCCCTTCCATAAACACCTGGCCGTTGACCAGGGTGTACTCATAGCCCGAGGACTTTTGAACATAGCGCCCGCTTCCGGCGGGGAAGTCGTACACAAAAGTCGGCGGCGGCAGACGCAGATTGTCATAATCAATGACGTTCACATCGGCGTAAGCGCCTTCGCGCAGCACGCCCCGATCATGAATGCCAAACAGTTGGGCCGGTTCCGCGGTTAGCATATGAATGGCCTGTTCGAGCGCAAAATGTTCACGTTCCTTGACCCAGTACTTCAGAAAATAGGTCGGCAGGCTGGAATCCATGATCTGCCCGCAGTGGGCGCCGGAGTCGCCCAAGCCAATAACGACCTGCGGATGATCCAGCATGTGCTGCACGGCATCAAACTGTGGGTTGAGGAAGGGGTAGTTGAACAGCGTCTCGCCGTTATTTTCGAGAGACAGGACGATAAAAGCTTCGCCCGGACTCACTCCCAGATGGTCGGCATGGGTCTGGAGACTGTCCGTTGCCCCCAGGTCATAGCGCACCTCTCCTTGGGGCAGGACAAAAATCTGGCTGAAATCAATCGGCGGCGGGTCGTCCTTGGCTTCCTGTATCATCCGCGCCTGATAGGCCGGGTCGCGCAGCTTGGCGACTTTGTCGGCCAAGCTCAGGCCGCGTAGGGCTCTCCACGCAGGAGCCCGGTCAAACGGTGTCCGATTGACAAAGCCGAACAGCACGCCAATGCCCCGCGTAGTGGACTGGGCAAAGACTTTGGCCCCGCGCTTGGCGCTGGCGTTGATCTGGTCCAGCATGGACGCGTACGCCGTCGGATGCGGGCGGCTCTGGGCCAGGCCAAAGGTCACGGGTCGGCCGGTGGCCAGGCTGACTTCCGTCATCCAGTGCACTTCGCGTTGCAGGTCTTCCCGGCTGCCGCTGTCGATACCCGGCGCGGCCTCAACCACGCCGCGTTGCAGTTCGCCTAGCGCACTGGCGATTCCCATCAGTTCGTCAAACTCGGCAAAAGTGCCGGGAACGGGCTGCCCCTCCGGGGTGCGATGGAGAATGGTCCGCGAAGTGGAAAATCCGAGTGCCCCGCCGGCAATGGCTTCGGCGACAATATCGCGCATCTTGCCAATGGCCTCGGGGCTGGCGGGCTTGTTTTCCAGGCTTTCTTCACCCATGGCCCAATAGCGAACCGCGCAGTGGCCAACCATACCGCCGACATTGACTCCCTTGGGGGCCGTATCGAGCGCCTTGAGATATTCCCCGTAGGTTTCCCATTTCCAGGGCATACCCTCGGTAATACTCGCCGCGGGGATATCTTCCACCGATTCCATCAAGTGAGCCAGATAGTCCCGGTCCTGCGGACGGCACGGAGCAAAGGTCACGCCGCAGTTGCCCATGACAACCGAGGTCACGCCGTGCCAGCACGAGGAGGAGACCGCGGGGTCCCACCAGATCTGGGCGTCCAGGTGGGTATGAATGTCGACAAAACCGGGAGTGACGAGCTTGCCTTCGGCATTGATGACCCGTTTGGCCGCACCGGTCACCGTACCGATTTCGGCGATGCGGTCGCCCTGGATAGCAACATCCGCGTGGCGTTGTTGACTGCCGGTGCCGTCAATGACGGTCCCGTTTTTAATGACGATATCGTAGGCCATAGCTCCTCCTTGTGTGGCTCAGTGCGTTTCTCCGACCAGTTCTGTCTATGTTTCAGCGCCCCACTTTGCGCAATTCGAGGCGCCGTGTCAATTCGACCCTAAAACTCCCCTTCCCGGAGGGATGGTGCGAGGCACCAGAGCGAGTTTTTCCAGACGCGCGGTCGATCTTAATCTTTTACGGAGGTAAGCGGTCGTTTCAATAGTGGGTGGCTGCGGCATGCCTGATTTTCCAGTGGATTCTTGCCCAATCGAGTGGTCTTGGATGCTTGTCTCCCTCCGAGCAGGTGTGGTACACGAGGCACTCATGAATTTGGTGCAGCATTTCTGGAACCGGCTTTCTCACGATGCAGACCGCGTGCTATTCGAACATCTCGCGCCTTCGGGAGAAGTCACTTGGCGGCAGACCCGCGGCGCATTGCTCACGGAGGCCTCGCTGTGGATGGCCGCTCTGCGCGGCGTCGGCATCGGGCCGGGTGACCGGGTTGCCCTGTCGCTGGGCAAAGCTACTGGTCTGGTCACCGCGCACCTGGCTATTCTTGGTGTCGGGGCTGGCGTGGTGCCGCTCAACCCCGCATTATCCGCGGTTGAGACTGAAGCCGTCCTGAAGCAGGCTGAGGTCAAACTGGCGATTACGACCGCGTCAACGGTCAACCGCTCGCTGGAGATTGTTACAGCGGTCAACGGACCGTGGTGGGTTGCCACTCAGGATGAAGAGCCGGACGATATTCCGCAGCAGACCGTCGCGTTAGCCAATGTCCTGGCCGGTTATCAGCCCGGCGCTGAGCCCTATATCGGTTCGGATGACGCGGTTGCCTTGCTGCTGTTCACCAGTGGAACGACCGGGCAACCCAAAGGTGTTGGGCTGACCCACCACAACATTGCTGCCAACCTCCAGGCCCTGCTGGTCGAGACCTGGCAAATGAGCGCTGAGGATCGTCTGTTGCACGTCCTGCCGCCCCATCATCTGCACGGCCTGGGCCTCGGCCTGTATGGAACGCTGTATGTTGGCAACGCGGCCGTGCTGCTGGACCGCTTCGACCCTGTGGTCGTCCTGACCACGTTGGCTCAACATCGCATTAGCGTGTTTATGGGCGTCCCGACCATGTACCACCGTATGACCGAGCGTATGGCCGAGCTGGCCGGAGACGTGTCCTATGCCTCAATGCGGGTGTTTATCTCCGGCTCTGCACCGCTCTCGCCTGAGACCTTTCGGCGCTTTGAAGAGCAGTCGGGCTTTCGTATTGTCGAACGCTATGGCCTGACCGAGACCGCGATCAACACATCCAATCCCTTAGATGGTGAGCGCCGCCCCGGTACGGTTGGTCCGGCCTTGCCGGGGGTTGAGGTTGGGATTTTCGATCCGCATACCAAGCAGCCGCTCTCGCCTGGGGAGACCGGAGAAATCTGGGTGCGTGGTCCGAATGTCTTTAGCGGCTACTGGAATAATCCGGAGGCCACCGCAACGGCCTTCTGTGATGACTGGTTTCGTACCGGCGATTTGGGTGTCTTATCCACAGACAACTATCTGTCCATCAACGGCCGGATGAAGGAACTCATCATTGTGGGGGGAACCAATGTTACGCCGGGTGAGGTCGAAGCTGTATTGGAGACCCAGGCCGGCGTGCGTGAGTGTGCGGTTGCCGGTGTGCCGGATGCGGACTTGGGCGAGAAAGTCGCAGCCTTCGTCGTTCCCCAGGCTGACCAGGACGCGACCGCTCTCGAATCCCACCTGCGCAAACGCGCCGAACAGGACCTTGCGCCGTATAAGCGCCCACGCCTGTATCGATTTCTGGCAGAAATTCCGCGCAACTCCATGGGCAAGGTCGAACGCGGCAAACTCAAGGACATGGGAAGCGAAGCCCCAGAGGTCTGAAGGTAGCCTGAAGGAGTAGCGATCATGCAGCTCGTCACCTATGAACACAACAATCAACGCAGCACGGGCGTATTGACCGCCGCCGGTGTTGTCGATCTCCCGAGTGCCTCCCATGGAGCGATCCCCGGCGACATGCTGCACCTGCTCCAAGGCGGAGCGGCCGTACTGGCTCAGGCGCAGGAAGCCACCGGTGCCGACAGCCCGATTCCGCTGGCCGATGTCCAGCTCAAAGCCCCTATCGCGAGGCCAGGGAAAATCCTCGGGATCGGACTGAACTATGCCGACCATGCCGCGGAAGGCGGCAGGAAGAAACCGGACTATCCGCTGATTTTTGCCAAGACCGTGCCGGAGACAATCGGCCTGGGCGAGGCGATTCACCTTCCGCCGGTGAGTCAGATGGTTGATTTTGAGGGCGAGTTGGCGGTTGTGATCGGCACCTTGGCCAGAGCGGTTTCAGCCCAGGACGCCCTCAACTATGTTGCCGGTTACACGATTTGTAATGATGTGAGCGCGCGCGACTATCAGCGTCGGAGCGGCCATACGCCCGGCAAGTCGTTTGAGACGTTTGCGCCGCTGGGGCCGGTCATTGTCACCCGAGACGAAATTCCCGACCCCCACCTGTTGGACATTCGGACCGTGGTGAGCGGGCAGGAAATGCAGCACTCCAACACGAAACATCTGATTTTTCGCATTCCCTATGTGATCGAGTATCTGTCGCATATTTTTCCCCTGGAACCGGGCGATGTGATCACCACCGGAACCCCCTCGGGCGTGGGGGCCTATCGCGAGCCGCCGCGCTTTCTCAAGGCCGGCGATACGGTCCGGATTGAAGTAGAGGGAATTGGGGTTTTGGAGAACCCGGTCGTGGCCGCCTGAAAAACGTCTCTTGAGTCTATAGGGTCCTAGGGTCTGTTGGGTCAAGACTCAAGAGACTCAACGACCCAACAAGCCCAACCACGCAGAAAGTGAACGATGGCGGATCAGCCCACAGACACCCACCAGGACATTCGCTACGAGCCCGATGAGCGTCCCCCGCTCGCGCTTTCCATTGGGCTTGGGTTCCAGTATGCCATACTCGCCGTTGCCGGCATCGTATTGACACCGGTCATGATGATCAGAATTGCGGGCGGGAGTGAAGCCTATCTGTCATGGGCGGTGTTCGCCGCGCTCGTGATCAGTGGGACGACCACGATAATGCAGTCCGTCCGCCTCGGGCGCATTGGTGCGGGCTATATTCTGCTCATGGGCAGCTCCGGCGCCTTCATTGCCGTCTGCGTGTCAGCGCTGGAGCAGGGTGGACCGGGACTGCTGGCGAGCCTGATCGTCATTGCCTCTCTCTTCCAGTTCGCGCTTGCGACCAAGCTGTCATTGTTCCGGCGGATCTTCACGCCAACGGTAGCCGGCACCGTGCTGATGCTGATCCCGGTGACCATCGGCCCGCTCGTCCTGGGCAAGCTGACCGATGTGCCGGCGGGCGCGTCGCCAGCGGCCGCACCCGTGACCGCAGGTGTGACCCTGGTGGTCACGATTGCGGTGGCGCTCCATAACTCCGGCACGTGGCGGCTCTGGGCTCCGGTCATCGGGATAGGCGCGGGCAGCGCGGTCGGTGGTCTGGTTTTCGACATCTATGAAACCGCGCGTATCTCCGAGGCGGCCTGGGTTGGCTTGCCGGCAGTCGCGTGGCCTGGACTCGACCTCAGCTTTGGTCCGGCCTTCTGGGCTCTGCTGCCGGCGTTCGTGCTGGTGACGCTCATTAGCGCGCTTGATACGATCGGCGACACTATTGCGATCCAGCGGGTCTCGTGGCGTAGACCGCGCGCGGTCGACTTCCGCTCGATTCAGGGCGCGCTCACTGCCGACAGCCTGGGCAGTCTGCTCTCCGGGCTCGCCGGCACGGTGCCCAACACGACGTATACGGGGAGTATATCGGTCGCCGAAATCACCAGAGTGGCGGCCCGTTTTGTCGGCATGTGTGTGGGCGTCATCTTTGTTGTGCTGGCCTTCCTGCCGAAATGTGTCGCTGCTGTGGTGGCCATACCGGGTCAGGTGGTGGCGGCCTACTTCATTGTGCTGATGGCGATCTTCTTCGTCATGGGTATGCGCATCCTCTTTCAGGACGGTCTCGACTATCGAAAGGGTGTCATAGTGGGCCTCGCGTTCTGGATTGGGAGCGCGCTTCAGCTTGACTGGATCTTCCCGGAATACTTTCAGGGATCATGGAGCAAACTGCTCGGGAACGGGATGACTGTCGGCGGCTTCACCGTGATGTTCCTGTCGCTGCTCGTCGAGCTGACCGCGTCGCGTCGCCAACGCCTCAAGACCATCTTGAACGTTGATACCTATCCGAAGATTGATGCCTTCCTGTCCGGGTTTGCCTCTCGTAGGGGCTATAACGCGGAGATGACCGATCGGCTCCGTGCGGTCGGTGAGGAGACGCTCCTCATCCTCCAGCAGAAAGAAAAAGGCTCGACACACGACGAACGCCGCCTGTTGCTGGTCGCGCACGGCGATGGCGAGACGGCCGACCTGGAGTTCATCGCCGCGGCTGATGAGACGAATATCGAGGACCAGGTAGCCCTGCTCAGCGAACAGGTTGTAGGGGTGCCGGTCGAGGAAGAGCTCTCCCTTCGTCTGTTGCGGCATTACGCTACGTCCGTGCGCCATCAGAAATTTCACGATACCGACGTGGTCACGGTCCGCGTGGAGCCGACCGTCTCCTGATGGGCGGACCCGTGCGGCGCGGGTTTCCTTTTACCGCCAACGTCTTCCTGACGCTCCGCCACGTCCCTGCTATAGTCATGGGGTGCCCTCAACTGACACGCCTGTAGACCCTTCCCAGCAGACTCCTGACTCTTTGCGGTTCCGGATCGCTCGGAAGGGCAGCCCCATTATTATTGCGACCCTGCTGAGCCGGCCGCTGGGTTTTATCCGGGAAGCCGTTCAGGCTGCGCTGTTCGGGGCGTCTCGCCTGACGGATGCCTTTCTGGTTGCGTATAACGTCCCGGAAATGATGCAGACCCTTTTCTTCAGCGGGGTACTGAGCAATTTTTTCGTACCGGTCATCTCCCGCTATCGCGATAAGAAAGATGAGCTGAGTACGATTTTCAGCCTCGCTCTGAATGGAGCCGTGCTGTTGGCCGTGCTGCTGGCCGGGGGGTGTTATGTCTTCGCCTCCGGCCTCATGACCGTTGCTGCGCCCGGTTTGGCCGGGGACGATCACGCGCTGGCGGTCTTTCTGTTTCGGTTCATGCTGCCTATGCTGGTCCTGCACTGCCTGCTGGCCGTGATGAAAGGCACGCTCAACAGCCTCGACCACTACGCCATGCCGGAATACGCGGGGGTGTTTTTCAATCTGGTCATGATTCTGTGTGCCCTGGCCCTCGCACCCAGCTATGGCATTACCAGCCTGGCAATCGGGGTTGTCGCCGGCAGCAGCCTCCAGGTGCTGATCCAACTACCCACGCTGCGACGCTACGGTATCCGCTATCGACCAACCCTGGCTTTCTCTCACCCGGCCCTGCGAGAAATGGGTGGTCTCGCGCTCGGCGCATTTATTGCCACCGCGGTTGTGCCTATTAATGCCTTTGTGGCGCGGGCTTTGGCATCAACTCTGGCCGAGGGCAGTATCTCCGCGCTGGCGTATGCCTTTCGGGTGTTTCTGTTGCCGGTCAGCGTGGTCGCGGTTCCGGTCTATACCGTCCTGCTGACCGAACTCTCAAGCGCCCACAACCAGGGGCAGCTTGCGACCTTCAGAAAACAGGCCGAGGCTGGACTCTCGCTGCTCTTTGCGGTTGCCCTGCCAGCAACGGCGACCCTGATTGCCCTGGCGCTGCCTATCACCCGCCTGCTGTACGAACGTGGTCAATTTACCCCGGAAGACGTAGCCATGACCAGCCAGGCCCTGATGGCCTACGGGGTCGGTATCCTGGCCTATGGGACCAGTCAGGTGATGGTGCGCCTCTTCAACGCCACGAAGGACACCCGGACACCCGCTTGGATTGGTGTTGGTTCGATTGGGCTGCACGCGGTCGGCTGTTGGCTGCTGATGCAGGTGTGGGGTCACTGGGGTATTGCCCTGGTGACCTCGCTGGTGTCCTATCTGAACACCGGTGTCCTGTACGTTATCTTTCGGCGGCGGCACGGCCCGCTTGATGAAGGAATCCTCCTGCGGAGCCTTGGAGCCCATGTCTTGTTAGCTGTGGTTTTGGGAGGCTGCCTGTTTTTTTTCAGCCAGCCTCTGGCCACTGCCCCCGGCTCGCTCATGACCGGTGAGCGTCTCCTCCGTTTGGCCGGCATCCTGATCGCCGGCGGAGGCGTCTATCTTGTGCTCGGTCTGCTCTTCAAAGTGGAAGAGGTTCGCACGGGAGTGCGGGTGCTCAAGCGGGCGGTGAGAGGACTGAGATAAAATCGGGACGAGGAGAAAGTTACTGTATGAGAGGCGAGGGTATTATCCGATATCCATGTGGGACATGAGGGGTGCGTGATGGGTGTTGACGGTTCCGGCCAGCTTGCGAGCGTACGCTACCAGCCCGACGAAAAGCCGCCGTCAGCGATCGCGTTTGGGCTCGGTCTACAGTTCGCCATTCTCATCATCGCCAGAATAGTCGTGATCCCCATGGTTGTGGTACGGGCCGGCGGCGGGACCGAAGCCTACCTGTCCTGGGCCCTGTTCGCCGCGGTCTCGATCTGCGGCCTGACCACGGTACTGCAAGCGTTCCGGTTTGGCCGTATTGGTGCGGGCTATGTCGCCGTGATGGGCACCTCCCTGGCTGTCGTAGCGGTGAGTATCACGGCAGTGGCCGAGGGCGGCCCGGCGTTGCTCGCAACCCTGGTGGTCGTCGCCTCGCTGGTCCCGCTGGCGCTTTCCGCACGGCTCTCGCTGTTTCGGCGAATCCTGACCCCGACCGTTTCGGGGACGGTCATCATGTTGATCCCGGCCACGTTGATGCCAACGGTCTTCGGTCTACTGGAGGATGTGCCGGTAGGAACCTCGACTCTGGCCGCTCCGTTGAGCGCCCTCGTGGCCGTGTTGATCATTACCGGCATTGCGCTCCGGACAACAGGCGCGCTGCGTCTCTGGGCGCCGGTGATCGGTGTAGCCGTCGGTTCTTTGGTGGCGGGGTGGTTCGGTCTCTTCAACGTGGACGGTATCACCGAGGCTGCGTGGGTCGGCCTTCCGGCGGGCGAATGGCCCGGCTTGGCTCTTGATTTCGGGCCACTTTTTTGGGCGCTTCTTCCCGCCTTCGTACTCGTGGCGCTGATCGAAAGCGTCCAGACGATCAGCAATGCCGTCGCCGTGCAGCGTGTCTCCTGGCGACAGCCCCGGGCGGTGAATTTTCGGGCAGTCCAGGGCGCGGTGGCGGCGGCCGGAATCGGCAACCTGCTGTCCGGCCTGGCCGGAACGGTGCCGAACACACTGTTATCGACCGGCGTGGCGGTGATCGAACTCACCGGGGCGGCGGCCCGCCGCGTCGGGGTTGCCGTTGGGGTCGTCTTCGTCGCCGTGGCCTTTCTTCCCAAGGCGCTCGCCGTGGTCCTGGCAATACCGGGTCCGGTCGTCGCGGCCTACCTCGCCGTCTTACAGGCGACGCTCTTCGTGGTCGGCATGAAGGTCATCGTTCAGGACGGAATCGACTATCGCAAGGGGCTGATCGTCGGCATGTCGTTCTGGATCGGTGTCGGCTTTCAGAATGGCGCGATATTCCCCGAGTTTGCTCAGGTATTCGCCGGAGGCCTGCTGCGGAATGGGGTCACGGCAGGCGGTCTTATGGCTATCCTCATGACGTTCTTCATGGAGATGACAAAACCGCGCCGCGGCCGGATGGAGACAGGATTTGGTCTTTCCGCGCTGCCAGAGATCAGGGAGTTTCTTGTCGCGTTCGCGTCTCGTTGCGGCTGGGATAGAGCGATGGTGGAGCGCCTTGAGGCTGTCGGCGAGGAGACGTTACTGACGCTGCTCGGGCAAGACGAGGCCGACGAGGAGAAGGGGCAGCGACGGCTCCTCCTGATGGCGCGCAAGGAGGGGGCTGGAGCGGTACTCGAGTTCGTTGCTGCGACCGGCGAGGACAACCTCCAGGACCGGATGGCACTGCTTGGCGAGCAGGTGGGCGAAATCCCGATCGAGCGGGACGTTTCGCTTCGGCTGTTGCGCCACCTCGCGTCCTCGGTCCGCCACGAGCAGTACCATGACACCGATATCGTGACTGTCCGTGTGGATGCCCCGGAGAAAACTCCCGGCGGATAGGCCCGAAGCGGCCACCTCCTGTACGGGATGGAGTGCTCATGTAGCTGTAAGGTTATAGCCTATCGCGAAACGCCCCCGTTCCAGGGGCAGGTGAGCGGAGCGTGGCGCGGGTCGGACTACTCTGGCAGGGCTTCGAGCGCTTCCCAGCGTTCGTACGCCTGCGCGAGTTCTTGTTCGATGTCGTCTAAGCGCTGTTGTAACGTCGTGATTTCCGCTCCACCTCCACGGTAGAGTTCGGAATCGGAAAGTCTGGTGTGTATCTCCGCCTGCTCGTGCTCAAGCGCCTCAATGTGCTGCGGTATCGTTTCAAGCTCACGCTGTTCCTTGTAGCTGCGCTTGCGTCGTCGTTCCTGACGTTCTCGTTGGAGAGGCACCGCTTTCGGCTCGGACCTCTGCGGTGCGGCTTCCATGGGGCGACGCTGCCGCAGCCAGTCATCATAGCCACCAATATACTCGCCAATGTGTCCGTCGCTTTCAAAGACGAGAGTGCTGGTGACAACATTATTGAGAAAGGTCCGATCGTGGCTCACTAAAAGGATTGTGCCGGAGTATGCGAGTAGGAGTTCTTCGAGCAGTTCCAAGGTCTCGGTGTCGAGATCGTTGGTTGGTTCGTCTAGGACCAGGATATTTGAAGGCTGGGTAAAAAGGCGGGCGAGCAACACCCGGTTCCGCTCGCCGCCGGACAAGACGCTCGCCGGACTCCGGGCACGGTCCGGCGAGAACAGAAAGTCTTGCAGGTAGCTGATAATATGACGCTCCTTGCCGTTGAACGTGACATGATCGTTTCCCCGCCCCACAATCTCCTGGACTGTTTTGTCTGCATCAAGCGGCGTACGGAGTTGATCGAAATACGCAACTGCCAAGTTGGTGCCGTGGTGGACGCTTCCCTGCTGGGCTAGGAGCTCGCCTAATAAAAGTTGAAGCAGTGTTGTTTTTCCTATGCCGTTCGGACCGATGATACCGATTTTATCTCCCCGTATAATCACTGTGGAAAAATCCTTGACAACCGGCTGATCCGCATAGGTATAGCTGATGTCTTGCGCCCGAAGCACGAGTTTTCCGGAGCGTTCTGCCTCCTGGACTTGGAAACGGACCGTACCCGATTGTGTGCGGCGGTTTCTTCGGATCGTTCGGAGCTCCTGAAGAGCCCGCACGCGGCCCTCGTTCCGAGTCCGTCGGGCTTTAATGCCTTGACGAATCCAGGCCTCTTCCTGGGCGAGTTTTTTATCGAACTGGGCCCAGTGTTGGGCCTCGGTTTCAAGCGCTGCCTGTTTTCGTTCCAGGAAGGTCTCATAATCGCACGACCAACTGGTTAAACGTCCCCGATCAAGTTCCACAATACGGGTGGCAAGGTTTTTGAGCAGCATACGGTCGTGGGTGACAAAGACAAGGGTCTTGCCCTGTTGCAGCAAGAACGCTTCGAGCCAGGTAATCGACTCCACGTCGAGGTGGTTGGTCGGTTCGTCGAGCAGCAGGATATCGGGATCACTCACCAAGGCTTCGGCAAGGAGTACGCGGCGTTTGAGCCCGCCGGAAAGCGTGTTGAATACGGCCCGCTCGTCAAGTTTCAGTCGGATCAGTGTGTGCTCGACCTGCTGATGCACAAGCCAGCCCTCGTTGCCATCTAGCGTTTGTTGCAGCCGCTCCAACTGTCGGAGCAGTTTTGGATCGTTCTTTTGACTCACCTGAGCACTGACGGTGTGATAGGTCGCCAGAGTGTCGCCCAGTTTGCCTAACCCCTGGGTCACGCGCTGCAGCACCGTCCCAGGCAGAGACAACGGAATGTCCTGCGGAAGCAAGCTCGCGCGCGTATCTTTTGAGCGGACGACCTGACCGGCATCGGGTCGGACCTCGCCCTGAATCACTTTCATCAGGGTAGACTTTCCCGCTCCGTTTCGACCCAGGATGCCAACCCGCTCCCCCGCTTCGAGTTGTAAACTCACTCCGTCCAGCAAGGGTGGCTCACCAAAGCTGACCTGGACATCCTGAAGGCTCAGTACTGCCATGTCAGAAGATTTTTCACATTCAGGGGCGGAAGGCTATTGCGGTCGCGTACTATAAACGCTCATACCAGTGTTGTAGAATCCCCGCTCCGACAGAATGCCAATGGCCGCAAGCCAGCCGCTTTATCTCGGGAATATTTTCGAGTAAACCTTTTTTCGAATAAATATGGCGGGCATCGTGGAAGGAAGGCTGCTATGGGACAACTGGAAAACAAAATAGCTCTGATTACCGGCTCCGGGCGGGGGCAGGGGCTGGTAGCCGCCAAGCGCTTTGCCTCAGAAGGGGCAAGGATCGTGATCAACGACCTTGACGCGGAGTCTGTCGAGGCCGCGGTTGCCGCGGTCAAAAACGTTGGAGGTGAGGCGGTTGGGGCGGTCGGTGATGTATCGAAGGCCGCGGATGTGCAAGCTGTTCTGCAAACCGCCCAGGACGCCTTTGGCGGGTTTGACGTTCTGTATAACAACGCCGGGATCGGCTACTCGGCGACACAACGCTTCGGCATTGCCATGAGTGATATCGTCAACTGTACCGAGGACGACTGGCGGCGCATTATGGACATCAATGTCGGCGGAATTTTCCTGTTCTGCAAATACGGAGTTCCTCAACTGATCGAACGTGGCGGCGGGGCCATTATCAACACCGCCTCTATTGCCGCTCTGCGCGGAGCCCAGGACGCCCATGCCTACACCGCCAGTAAAGGCGCAATTCTGGCTCTGACCCGGGCGATTGCGGTGACCTATGGTTCCAAAGGCATCCGCGCCAACACCCTCTGCCCCGGTGTGATCGACACCGAAATGATTCACGATACGCTGATCAGCCAAAAAGGCATCGGCGATCTCCTGGCCCGCAACACCCCGCTGCAGCGCAACGGCACGCCGGAAGATGTAGCCGATGTGGCGCTCTTCCTGGCGAGCGATCAGTCACGGTTTGTGACCGGTGAGGCGTTTGCCATCGATGGCGGGATCATCCAGCATCTTGGGTTGGCCTAGGCCGACCATTAAAAAAGGGGAGCCTATGGATCAGGAACAACTCGTCAGAGTGTATAAGACCTCGGAGCTGGCACGACGCTTTGAGGCCAAAATCGTCGAGCTGGCCATGGCCGGCGAACTACCTCCGGCGCTGCACGTTGGCGCCGGTCAGGAGGTGGCGCAGATCGCCGCCATCGAAGCCCTGCGGCCCGACGACTATATCCTGTACGGCCATCGCGGCGTGGCGTATATGATCGCCCGGGGCGTGAGCCTGGCCGACATGCTGGCCGATATGGCTGGCAAGGAGGGCGCGACCAGTCGGGGCAAGGGCGGGGTGATGCACGTCGTGGACGTGCCAAAGGGCATTCTGGGTGAGAGCGGGACTTTGGGCGGCAGCTTCGTTGTCTCGGTTGGCGTGGGCATGGCGCTCAAGCGCAAGCAGCCGGACACGGTCGTGACTTATTTCTTTGGAGATGGGACAGCGAACCGAGGCCCGTTCCACGAGGCGCTCAACTGGGCCGCGGTTCAGAAACTGCCCTGCATCTATTTTTGTGAAAATAACGGCTTCGCGATTTCCATGCCGACCAGCCGCTCGACCGCGGTCGAGAATATTGCGGACCGGGCCGCGGGTTATAACGTCCCTGGCGTGGTGGTCGACGGGAATGATCCGGTGGCGGTGTACGAAGTGATGGAACAGGCCGTGGCGCGGGCGCGGGCCGGTCACGGTCCGACGCTGATTGAAGCCAAGGTGACACGGCTGCAAGGGCATTATGTGGCCGACCAGCAGGAATACCGGGCGGACATCGACACTGTGGCGGAAAAAGATCCCTTGCCGAAGCTGCAACAGACCCTGTGCGACCGGGGCATGCTGACGCAGTCGGACGTGGATGACATACAGGCTGACGCAGACCAACAGGTCGAGGCAGCCGTGGCGGCCATGCGCGCGGCTCCGCTGCTCGCACCGGAAGTCGCCCTGCAAGATGTGTATGCGTAGGAAAGGGGTTGGGGATTAGAGGTTGGGGGTTGGGGAGGGAGGTATGGAGAAGACTGCAAAGATCAGTGGCTTTCGCGATCTCCGGGTGTGGCAGGGAGGAATGGACCTAGTGGAACAAGTTTATCGGTTGACACGGGAGTTCCCTAAACATGAGATGTATGGCTTGGCGAGCCAAATGCAGCGGGCCGCCGTTTCGGTTCCTTCAAACATTGCGGAAGGTCATACGCGTGATTCGCGGAAAGAATACCTCCGTCATCTCCCGGTCGCTCGGGCATCTCTGGCTGAACTGCAAACACAACTGGAGATCGCCAAACGTCTCCAGTACTGCTCCTCTGAAGGCTACGCCCGTCTCCTTGACCAGTCTGACATATTAGCCAGACAACTCTCAGCATTACGAACCACCCTGCTCAAAGGTTCCAACCCCCAATCCCCAGCCCCCAAAACCCAATCCCTACCCAGGAGTATTTATGCCCACACGGACCTACAGTCAGGCGATTAACGATGCGCTCGCCGAAGAAATGCAGCGCGATGAAAACGTGATTTTATACGGTCAGGACGTTGCGGTCTGGGGCGGGATTTTCAAAGTCACCGACGGGCTGCTTGAAAAGTTCGGTCCGGATCGTGTGTTCGATACGCCTATCTCCGAGAGCGTGATGGTCGGCGCCGGTGTGGGTGCGGCTTCAATGGGCCTGCGACCGGTAGTGGAACTCCAGTTTGCCGATTTCGTTATCACTGCAGGTGATGAAATTTTCTTTAAAGCCGGCATGTGGCGCTATATGCACGGCGGGGCGCATACGATTCCGCTGGTGGTGCGGGCCCCCTCGGGCGGCTCGGGCTTTGGACCCGAGCATTCCGCCTGTCCAGAAGCCTTCATCATGCACGCTCCCGGCCTGTTGTGCGCCGTGCCCTCAACGCCGGAAGATGCCAAGGGTCTGCTCAAGCAGGCGATTCGACTGGATAACCCGGTCATCTATTTTGAGCATAAACTAATGTATCAAATGCGGGGTGAGGTGCCGGACGGAGAGGTCCTGACACCCTTTGGCAAAGCGGTTGTCCGACGCGAGGGCGAAGCCGTGACGATTGTGGCCTGGCAGGATATGCTGCGCCGTTCACTCGCAGCAGCGGAGCGGCTGAGCCAGGAAGGCATCGAGGTCGAGATCGTCGATCCGCGTACCCTGAATCCGTTCGACCGCGAAACCATTATCGAGTCGGTCAAAAAGACCGGGGCCTGTATTGTGGTTGAAGAGGCCTATCGCACGCTCGGAGTTGGGGCGGAGATCGGGGCCCTGCTCGTAGAAGAGGCCCTGCCTTATCTGGACAAGCCGTTCAAGCGCCTGGCCATTCCTGATGTGCCGATTCCGACCAGCCAGCATCTGGTCGATGCCATTGTTCCTTCAGCGGACGATATTTATCGGGCGGTCAGAGAACTCGCTGACTGAGGCTGGTGTGCAAAATACCAAAGTCGTAATGCCCAAACTCGGCCAGGCCATGACCGAGGGCGTGGTTATGCAGTGGCACCGTAAAGACGGCGAGCGCGTCGCTACCGGCGACTTGCTCGTCACGGTAGAGACGGACAAGGCTACGTACGATCTTGAGGCGACGGCGAGAGGAACGCTCCACGTTGTGGTCCAAGAAGGCGAAGAGGTTCCGATTCATACTGTTATTGCCGAAATTGGCGACGCTCCGGTCCAGGCGGGCACCGCGCCCACTCCGTTGCCGGTTGAACCGGTTGTCCAACGGCAAAAAGCGTCACGCTCAGGGCGCATCCTCGCCTCGCCAAAGGCCAAACGGCTGGCCGCCGAACGCGGAATCGACCTCTCGGCCCTGACGCCGTCCTCTGCGGATGGCGTGATTTCCGCGACTGATGTGGAGCGAGCTGCGGAGAACGCGGTTGTCGATCGGCAGTCAGCGGCCACCGCTCATGTTGCGCCCCGGCGGACCGAGCGCGAACGCCGTGCTCTGACCGGCATACGGAAGGCCGCTGCCCGCCGGGTCCAGGCGGCCTGGCAAACCATTCCGCATATTGTCCAGATGGTCGATGTCGATGCCAGCGCCCTGCAAGCGGTCCGGGAGCGACTCAGAGCGGATATCTCCGAACTGACGCTCAACGACCTGATTCTATACGCGGGGGCGCGGGTGCTGGCCGGACTGCCCGACCTCAACGGCACGGTCGAAAACGAAGAGCTTATTCTCTATGACGGTGTGGATATCGGTTTTGCCGTTGACTCGCCGCGCGGCCTGCTGGTCCCGGTCATCCGCGGGGTGGACGGCCTGTCTATCACCCAGCTTGTGAGGGAAAGGCAGCGGCTGGTTGAGGCTGCTCGCGCGGGGCAGTTGCAAGCGACGGATATGGGTCAGGCCAGCCTGACCGTCTCCAACCTCGGCATGTTCGGTATCCGGGCCGGAACGCCGGTCATCAATCTGGGCGAACCCATCCTCGTCTTTGTGGGCACGGTGGAAGAGCGGCCGGTTGTGCGTGGTGGACAGATTATCGCCTGCCCCATGATGACACTCAGCATTGCCTATGACCATCGAGTGGCGGACGGAGTGGCGGCGTCCCGGTTGAGTCAGGGTCTGAAAGAGGCGTTGGAGGACCTTGACTCAACAGTCGAAAGTCAAAAACCGGAAGCGTTGCAGTCTCAAGAACCGTTGGGCAAACGGGAAGTTCGCTCGGTGTCGGCCGGCGATCGCTATACCGTTCAGGTACGGAGCCACGGTCATGTCTGGAGCCTTGATGAGCCGGCGAGCGACGGCGGAGATGACACTGGCCCGGATCCGGTAACGGCCTTTCTTGGTGCCCTGCTCTCCTGCATGACGATTGCATTCAAAGCGGCCGCCCGACGCCGCAAAATTGTCATTGAGCGGATTGACGGACATGCTAAAGCACCGCCAAGGGGTCATGTGAAGGAGATCGCCTTAACCCTGGCAGTGTGGAGTGCGGCTTCGGAGCAGGACTTGCAGCTCCTCCTCGAACGGGCCAAGCGCGGCTGCTATGTGAGCGGGCTGCTGAAGCCGGATATTCGGTTTACAGTGGAGTTGGTCAGGCGGGTGCCCGACACTGTCTAGCGGCACGGTCGGGTGACGCGGCACGCACCCAGCCGACGGGCGATTATTCATGCAGGGCGGTTTTCAGCGCGGCGGCGGCCGTTTCCAATGCCTGCCCTGCTGGCTCGATGACCTTGGCCATACCCATAAAACCGTGGATGAGCCCCTCGAAGCAGATGTATTCGACCGCTACGCCTGCTTCACGTAACTTGGCCGCGTACGCGGCTCCCTCATCCCGCAGGGGATCATATTCCGCGGTGGCAATAAAGGCCGGCGGCAGGGAGCGGCACTGATCGGTCGAGGCGTGCAGGGGAGAGGCCAGCGGGTTGTGTCCGTCCGCCTCGCTGGTGAGGTAGTGATTCCAGAACCACTCCATCATCTCGGTTGTCAGAAAATAGCCTTCCGCATTTTCTGTGTGCGACGGTAGGTCAACTGCGTGCGCCGTGACCGGATACATAAGGAGTTGATAGGCGAGAGACGGCAGGCCACTCTCTTGCGCTTTTAAGGTTACCGCGGCCGCCAGGTTGGCACCGGCACTCTCACCGCCCACTGCCAACTGAGAGGCGTCTCCGTTCAGGGCGGCTGCGTTGAACGCCACCCACCGCGTTGCGGCATAACAGTCATTGACCGCCGCCGGAAATTTGTCTTCCGGCGCGAGCCGGTAGTCTGCGGAGACCACCACACAGTTGGCAAGATTGGCCAAGGCACGGCAGGAGGCATCCACCGTGTTCAGGCTGCCAACCACCCACCCACCGCCATGAAAATAGACCAATAGGGGAAATGGCCCGTCTCCGGCGGGAGTGTAAACACGGATGGGCTGTTTGCCGGCAACCCCGGGTATCAGCCGGTCTTCGACCGCGCCGACCGGCTCAGGGTCATCTGTCGCCCCCCGCGCGGCTTCCATGGCGGCCCGCGCCTCCTGGGGTGAGAGATGGTGCAGGGGTGGGCCGGCAGCGGCCATCTGTTCGAGGGCTTTTGCAACCTGGGGATGGAGTGGCATGGCGTTTTCCTTTCATCCGAGTGCACATTATGTCAGAAAATTGCGTATGAGGCGGACACATTCAGTCGGCTTTTCCAGTGGCGGACAGTTGCCGCACTGCGGAATGATCTCCAGGCGAGCGTTAGGCAGCGCGTGCTGATACAAGGTGCCGCACTCCAGCGGTACGATCCGGTCGTCCTGCCCCCAGATAATAAGAGTCGGCAGATGCACCCGGCCTAATAGTCCCGGCAGACTGGGGCTGAACATATACGGCTTCCAACAGTAGCGTACCAGGGTTTCCTGGTTACGCGTTTGTATGTCGCGCTCCTCCTTGGACGGTTTACCCTGGAACAGTTCGGCATACTCGGCAACCTGCTGTGGATCGAAATACGCCAATTGTCTGGTGCCCTCCTGCCCGTGCAGAAAGACATCGGCAATTTCACCGTCCCTCGGTTGGATACCGGCCGCGTCAATCAGGATGAGATGATCGAATGTCCTCGGCGACATGACCGCCATTTCTGCCGCCAGCCAGCCGCCGATGAAGTGGCCGGCCAGGGTCACCTGAGACAGGTCCAGGGCATCCAGCAGCCATAAATTGAAACGGGCCAGGTCCGTAAAGGATTCGAGCCAGGGAGGACGCTCGGACTGGCCAAAGCCCGGGCAGGTTGGCGCGTAGACGGTAAAGGATTCGGCTAACTGTTCATGATATTGCCGCCAACCGAGACTGCCTTCCGCGCCGTGCAGCGTGACCAGCGGCCTGCCCTGGCCACCTTTCAGATAATGAATCCGAGCGCCGCCAACTTCGATAGCGTGTTCCGCGTGTTCTGGCATGAGCGTATCTCTCGGTATGCTACGGGGCTTGTTCAAAGGGTCCGGGCAGCCCCAGCTCTTTTCCCATTTCCCGGACTGCCGGGAGCACGTCATGCTCCATGAGAGCTAAACAGCGCATCGTGTCCTCATGTCCGATGGTGCCATCGTTTGTCCAGACGCCAAGAATGCCGGGGCGGACAACGCTAAGGACTTCACGTAGTTTTTTGACCACCGTATCCGGGTTGCCGACAACAACCCGGTTGCTTTCCACCACCTTTTCCCAGCCCGCGGCATCAACGCCGCCGTAGAGGGGGTCGGGCCGGAGCGAATAGCGCCGGTACTGGTCGACAATACGCTTGGCCCCTTCGCGCGAGTTATAGCCCGGCGGAGCCATGAAGTCTCCCGGCAGCGGTACGCGGCCGACACCGGCATTCCCAATCAGAAAGCCCTTGCCGA
Source organism: uncultured Binatia bacterium (SeqCode) (assembly GCA_965243855.1). GTDB lineage: Bacteria > Desulfobacterota > Binatia > Bin18 > Bin18 > Bin18. The sequence goes on from CBDEWE010000003.1 coordinate 4,454,156, forward strand.
CCTCATACGCTTTTTCGTCCGTGTCCTGGACATGAACGCGGACGAGATAGCCAAAGTTTTGCGGGCCCGGCTCATAGCCTACCTGCTTGGCGGCCTCGGTATAAATGGCGGTCAGGTCCAGGGTCACCTGGGGGTCGGTTTCCAGGTAGATGTAGGGATAGTGGTGCTGGGCACACCAGATCAGCGTCTCCGGGCTGCCGATACCGGGAATCCAAATGGGCGGATGCGGCTGTTGGAGCGGCCGTTCAAATGGGTTGACCACCCGAAACTGGTAATGCTTACCCTCCCAGCGCCACGGCCCTGGAGTTGTCCAGGTTTTGACAATCAGGTCATGCGCCTCTTCAAAACGCTCGCGGTTATACACCGGGTTGGTGTTCGTTGCCCAGCTCTCAATGCCCGTTCCCCGCACGAAGCCCGACACAAGCCGGCCCCGCGAGATCATATCGATCTCCGCCAGTTCCTCGGCCAGACGCAGCGGGTTATCGAAAATCGGGAGCGGGTTGCCCAGCAGGACGATTTTTGCCCGCTTGGTGGTACGGGCCAGGATGGCGGCTTCGAGATTCATGGCCGCCCCCATACACGTCGGGGTATTATGATGCTCGTTCAGCATCAGGCCGTCGAAGCCAACCTCTTCGGCATACTCGTACTCGTCGAGATAGGTATTATACAGGTCCGCCCCTAGGCTTGGATTGAAATAGGCATTCGGAAACGTCAGGCGGACCGCACTGCGAAAACTCTGACGAACATCTTCTTCCGAGTAGTCTACATAGGCTCGCTCGGTAAAACGCATGAGAAACATACCCATGCCCCTCCTTCCTCCCTCGGACACTATCCTGTCTGGTATCACCGGATCAAGAGAAAGGGGCGGATGCAGCTTGACTCTTGTCAGCAGGCCGCATACGGATAGCCGGAGAGGAGGACCGACTATGGCAAAGACCTACGCCAAGAGCACGATTTCGTATGAATCCGCCGCAAAAATGGTGGCCGCGGCCATCGCCAAGGCGGAGGAACTGGGCTGCAAACAGAATGTTGCGGTTGTTGACGATGGCGGCAACCTCAAGGCGTTCGGCCGCATGGACGGCGCCCCGCTGCTTGGGGTGGAAGGCTGTCAACGCAAGGCATTTACCTCGTTGTTCGGGATTGGGACACAAGACCTCTACAGCGCCATCAAAGACGACCAGTCTCTGGTCGTCGGCTTGTCGCATTTCTCTCGGGCGACCATGGTCGGAGGCGGACTGCCCATTGTCGTTGATGGGGAGGTCATCGGTGGGATCGGCGTTGGCGGCGGCACGGTCGATGAAGACGTGGCCTGCTCGCAAGCCGGGCTCGACGCGCTTGGCGGCTAGCCTGCCGCATTCCCGGCTTGTTAGATCGGTCGCAGCACGCACGGGACGGGGCGTTGCGACCCGCCCGGTGGCGGGGTCTGGGAAGCCCCTTCTCCCCCGCCCGCCCGGAGTTGGTCTTGTGTACAGAGTCCCTTTTCGATCAGGACTTTTTCCAATGAGGCCAGCCAGTGTTCATAATACCCCGGAAAGGATGCGTCCGGGGTATCGGCTCGGGCCGCGTCCGCGGCTCCAATTTCGGCAATCAAATGATCCCGAAAATCGTCCCACTGATACTGTCCCTGCTCACACAGGGCCACGGCCAGGGCAAAGGCGCGCCGTTCCCAGGCATCGTGAAAGACGAGCTCGCCGCTCTTCCGCGGCAGAGCGGCGCCCCCTTCCATATTTGAGATCTTGCGATTGGGTGTAGCCTTCATGCTGCTGGATGAAAGAATACTTTCCGTTCTCTATCTGCTAAGCTTTTTGTCAACGTCAAGTATTCTTTTCGACCCTGGTGACGCCGATCATCGAGTCACGGCTGACCAGCGCGGTGAGTTCTTCTTCACTCATGCCCTCGGTTCCGGCGGGACGTTCGGGTAGCACCATATAGCGGATTTCTGCACTACTATCCCAGACCTTCACCGCGGTTGATTCGTCGAGTTCCAGACCAAAGTCTCGCAGCACGCCGCGCGGGTCCACCACGGACCGCGAGCGATAGGCGGCATCCTTGAACCAGGCCGGCGGCAGCCCCAGAACCGGCCACGGATAGCAGGAGCACAGGGTACACACGACCAAGTTGTGGGTGTCCGGGGTGTTCTCAACCACGACCATATGCTCGCCCTGAAGGCCGCTGAAGCCGAGCTCCGCAATGGCTGCGGTGGCGTCTTTGAGCAAGCGCTCTTTGTACGCGGGATCGACCCAGGCCCGGGCAACGACCTTGGCCCCGTTGATCGGCCCGAGGTCGTTCTCATACGTTTCGACCAGTTTGTCGAGCGTTTCCGAAGAGACTAGCCCTTTGGCCACGAGTAAGGACTCCAGGGCTCGGACCCGTTTCTCCAGAGCCGCGGTCTGTTCGGGAGTAGCGTGTTTCTCCAGGTAGGGATTCGGCGGAGCATCGTGGGCGCTATGGCCGTGAGGATGATCGTCACTCATGACTCTTCTCCTTAGGCTGGGTCGAGATAATCTTCCCACAGATCGATATACAGATTGTCCGTGGCCGCAGCGTCCGGGCCCCAGAGTTCCTGGGCGGTAAAGCAGACCGAATAGAGCGGCTGTGGCTGTTCACCTTGGTCGTGGGCGTTGGTATCCGGGTACACAAAGGTCCCGTAGACTTGGGCTATCGTCCCGTTTTTCCCGCGGACGTAGCGGGGCAGTCGGGTGTGGCCGGTTGGGTTCAGGTTGCGGGCTCGAACCTGGTCACCAACTGAGAAACGTGGGGTCAGACGACCTTCTGTCCGATTGCAGGGCGCCCCGCCTTGTACAACCGCTGGGACCGCCTCCGGTGGAAGCGGACCTTCTGTTCGCTTGCCGGTCTCCTGGACGACTCCGGTTGCTAATTCCTCTGGGGTGAGCACCCCTTTTTCCACAGCCAGGGTTTCCAGTGCAGCCAGCCAGTGTTCATAATAGGTCGAGGAGAGGTAATGGGTCGGGTCCATGCGTTCGATCGCGTGCCGAAAGGCGTCGAGCGTATCGAGTTGGCCCATGCCGAGCATGGTCATGGCAAACACGCGCTTCTCCCACTCGGCATGAAAGATCGGCTCGTTCTCTTCCGGTTTGACCGGGCCGTAGCAGGTCATACCACCCATGTCATGCACACCATTCATACATTTCTCCTCGGGTTTAACGCGTGGGCACGAGCCTAACACTCGCTCTGTTGAGGGTCAATCAATTGCGCGCCGGGTGTACTCAGGGTGTGGTTTCCGCTATCCATGCCTGCGCGACTTCACAATGTGTTGCAAACCAGACGCCCTCATGTTCCAGGATATGTTGAATCAGCCGCTCCAGCATGGCCATGCGCGAGCGGCGGCCAATAACCTGCGGGTGCATGACAATGCCGAGAAAGCCGCCGTCCGCATAGGCACCGTCAAATTCGGCCTCCCAGATTTCATACACCTTGTTCTGGCTCGACATGCCCGTGAAATAGGGGGAGAAGCTGAACAGAAAATGCGGCGCGTCGTCCAGTTCCCAGCTAAAGGGAATCTCCAGGAGCTGACGTTTGGTCTGTGGGGTTGTGAGCCAGTAGGGGTTATCGTCGCCAACTAGACTGCTGTCATACAGAAAATCGTGGTCGAGCAATAAGTCAAAGGTATGCGGGCCGGTATTACCGGCCGGAGAACGATAGCCCTGTGGCGTTTGACCGGTAATCCGCTTGAGGCTCTCTGTCCCCTTCAACAACACCTCCAGTTCGGCCTCGCGACCCTTGTTGGCGACAAACTCGTGCTCATAGCCGTGATGCCCGATTTCATGCCCGTCGGCGTACATCTGTTCAACCAACTGCGGGTGGGTGTCCGCCGACCAACCCGGCACAAAGAATGTTGCCTTGAGGTCATATTTTTTGAGCAGGTTGAGAATACGCGGCACCCCAACCCGCGCCCCGTACTCGCCGCGCGATAGCTGGCCTGGAAAGGGCTGTCGCATAGTCCGAAACCACAGCGTTTCCGCATCAAAGTCAAAACTCAGGCCAACCGCACAGCGTTTATTATCCGGCCACATGGGACGCTCCTTTGTCACAACTCTGGTCAGTGTTTTGTCTGACTGTAAAAGAGTGAGCCAGTATTCTCAATGGACACCTCACGGAATCTCGGCAGGCGTTGAAAAATGGCAGGTGGCGTTCTAGGCTGAAAAACCACGGAGAATAAAGATGCCTCAAGTAAGCAAACCAGCTTGGCCGGGTTGGGCGGAATATTCCATTCCGGTGAAAATCAATGTGCAGGCGGTACAACTGACGGATGAACAGTTCGTGCTTCTGTGCCAAGAGAACCCGGAGTTGCGCCTTGAACTGACTGCACAGCACGAGTTGGTGATTATGCCTCCAACAGGATCAAAGACGGGATGGCGGAATAGTAGAATTACCCAGCGTTTGGCAAACTGGGCAGAAACGGACGGAACCGGTCTGGTATTCGATTCTTCAACCGGATTCATGCTGCCGAATGGCGCAAAACGTTCACCGGACGTATCATGGCTGAGACGCGTCCGCTGGGAGGCTTTGACCGAAGCACAGCAGAACGGCTTTGCCCCGCTGTGTCCCGACTTTGTGGTCGAGCTTCGCTCGCAACAGGATCAACTCTCTGCCTTGCAAGAAAAAATGCAGGAATACCTTGCCACCGGTGCCCAGCTCGGCTGGCTGATTGATCCGCTCGAAAAGCGCGTCCATATCTACCGCCCGAAGCAGGCCGTTGAGATTCGTGATGATCCGGCTTCACTCGATGGTGAAGCCGTCCTACCCGGATTCGTCCTGGATGTTCGGGAGTTGTGGTAGGTGACAGGAATATCATCGGTCGGGGCGGGAAGCGGACGTTTGCTCTGGTATGAAGCTAAAACGGATGAAGATTGTCGTGCAGCCAGAGGACGATTTTTTCGATCAGATCCACGAGGCATTTTCTACTGTTGCCAAAGCGTCACGGAAAGGTGAAAAACTCCCACGATCCACACCGGTTCTCTCCTTTCCCAGCATTCAGGAGATGGCCCGGACGCTGACACCAAAACGGCTTGAACTCCTGAGATTGATCCGGCGAAACGATCCTCAATCAGTGCGCCAATTGGCCGCGTTGGCGGGCAGAGATATAAAGAATGTCAGTACGGACCTGAAAGTGTTGGAGAATCTGGGATTGGTCGAAGCTGAAGAGCGGGCGTCACCCCGCCAGCGCAAGCGTCCGGTAAGTACCTTTGATCGGCTGGATATGGAAGTATATTTGTAGTCTGGTTTCTATAGAGAATCCTTTGGGCGGCTGTCTGCTGAACGAATCCATCACTTTACTCAAGGTAGGCTGTATGACAACATTTTTCGACGGACCGAAACCCAGACTGTTTGCGCACCGGGGTGCCAGCGGGGAAGCGCCCGAGAATACCATGGCCGCGTTTCAGCGGGCTGTGGATGCGGGTGTTGAGTATATTGAGCTGGATGTGCATGCGTCTGAGGATGGACAAATCATGGTCATCCATGACGCGACCATCGAGCGGACGACCAATGGTCTGGGTGAGGTTCGGAACTATGCCCTCGCTGCCCTGCAACAGCTCGACGCGGGTTATCGGTTTTCGCCGGATGAGGGTAAGACGCTCCCTTTCCGCGCCTCGGACGTGATTATTCCTTCACTCCGGGAAGTGCTGGAGAGCTTCCCGCGGGTAAAGTTCACGGTTGAGATCAAGCCGTCCGACCCGCCTATCGAAGAACCGGTTATCGCGGTGATCAAAGACTGCGGCAAGGCGGATGGCGTTATCATTGCGTCAGAGCATGATGCGGTGTTGACGCGCGTGCGGGCGCTGGCCCCGGATATCCCGACGAATTTTGGCTATAACGAAGTGGTCGATTTTATCCAGCGCGTTGCAACCAACCAGCTGGACGGATATCAGCCGCCCGGCCAGGCGCTCCAGATTCCACCCACATATCAGAATATCCCGTTGGTGACGGAACAAACGGTAGCCGCCGCGCACCAACTCAACGTGGAAATCCATGCGTGGACGATTAATGAGCCACACGAGATGCGCAGCCTGCTCGACCTCGGAGTGGACGGCGTGATGTCAGATTTTCCGTCTCGTTTGCTGGAAGTGGCACGGGGGAGCGGGTAGGGCGGAGAGTGTGGAAACCTGATAGCCCTGCTTCCGTTCCTCAATTGGCCGCGGCCCAGAGAGGGAACCCACCCCGGCCTGCGGCCACCCCTCCAGGGAGGGGAGAGGGATGCCGGGAATGAGCCCGCTTACTGAATCTTGGGCATAACCTCGGCGGTAAAGCGTTCTATACCGCTGCGGAAGGTCGCGGCGTCAGCGTAGCGCCCCAGCCCCAGAACGTAGTAATTGGCCCCGGCCTCTTTCATGGCCGATATGCGATCGATCATGGGTTCGGGGCTGCCCTCGCGGATCATGCCGCCAACGATCAGGTCGGGCATGGATCGCCCGTGCTTTTCGGATTCCTCACGTAAATGCGTAGCAACCTGGGACAACTCCCCGGACTGGAGCCCGATCGGATAATAGCCGTCGCCCCATTTGATGGTCCGTTCAATGGCCTTGGGTCCAGCCCCCCCTACCCAGATGGGCGGACGCGCCGGACGCGGGGCAAAGACAAATTCGGGGAATTTGATGTGGCTGCCGTTGTACGAACTCACATCGTTATCAAACAACTGGTGGACGACTTCGAGAGTTTCGTTGGTAATGGCCCCACGCTTGCGCGGGTCCACGCCCAGGGCTTCAAATTCCGGCCGCATCCAACCGACCCCAGCACCAAGGATAAGCCGTTCACCTGAGAGTTCCTGGAGGGTGGCTATCTGCTTGGCCATATACACGGCGGGCCGGTAGGGAAAGACCAGGACGGAAATACCGAGCTGAATCTTCCGGGTCAGCGCGGCAAAATAGGCCAGCGTTGTCAGCGGCTCAAAATAGCGGCCCCCCGAGCCCTCGGTCTGGTCCGGCGGAATCGCCAGATGATCGACCACAAATGCGGCATCAAAGCCGGTTTCTTCCACGGCCTGCACGCAGGCACCGAGCGTGTCCCGGGTAGCGGCCGGACCCATATTGCGGATGACAACACCAAATTTCATGCGTCTTCTCCTTCGCCGTCTTGAAACAAACGTTCGGCCAAATCCTCGGCGAGCGCCGAACGCTCATCCTCATCCTCCCGAAGCAGATCGAAAGACAGGTTCATGAGCATTTTTCCGAGGACTTCGCGTTGGAGCACATTGAGGCTGACGGTTTGCGGTTGTTCCTCTTCGAGGTGAGCCAGGAGAGTTTCCATGGAGCGGACCCCGGCGTCATTCTCCTGTCGCGCCAGCCGGTCACCCGCCATGCCCGCGGCCTGCTGCAGCAAGACGGCTTCTTGGGTGGTGAGGGGATACGAGGACATGGTGAGTATTTTCTACCCCACATCGGGAAACAGCCAGGGCGCTTCGCTCTTACGGCGTTGCTCGTAGGCCGTGATATCGGCCTCCTTTTGCAGGGTGAGCCCGATTTCGTCCAGGCCGTTGAGCAGACAGTCCTTCCGAAACGGGTCAACGTCGAAATGGAAACTCGTCCCATCCGGTGTGGTAACGGTTTGGGCCGCGAGGTCCACGCTGAGCTGATAGCCCGGCTGAGGTTCGACCTCTGTGAATAATTGATCGACTTCTGCGTTTGTCAGGACAACCGGCAGCATACCGTTTTTGAAGCAGTTGTTAAAAAAGATATCGGCAAAACTGGGGGCGATAACGCACCGAAACCCATAGTCCAGCAGGGCCCACGGCGCATGCTCGCGCGACGAACCGCAGCCAAAATTATTCCGCGCCAGGAGAATGTTCGCGCCGGTATAGCGCGGTTGATTTAAGACGAAGCCCTCCTGAGGGTTGCCGTCGCTGGCGTAGCGCCAATCCGAAAACAAACCCTCCCGCAGGCCCGTACGCTTAATGGTCTTGAGGTACTGCTTGGGAATAATTTGGTCGGTATCAACATTCACCCGGTCGAGCGGGGCAACAATACCTGTGAGCGTGGTAAAAGCGTCCATAGCGGTTTCCTTTATGCTGAGAATACGGCTTTAGCTCCAGTTTCTGATATCGACAAAGCGACCTTCGATAGCCGCGGCCGCGGCCATGGCCGGAGAGACCAGATGGGTACGCCCACCCTTGCCCTGGCGGCCTTCAAAATTGCGGTTGCTGGTTGAAGCGCAGCGCTCACCCGGCTGAAGGGTGTCGGCGTTCATGGCCAGACACATGGAACAGCCGGCCTCGCGCCACTCGAAGCCCGCGTCCTTAAAAATGAGGTCGAGCCCTTCGTCCTCGGCCTGTTTTTTAATCAGACCGGAGCCTGGCACCACCAGGGCGTTGACGGTCGAGGCGACCTTTCTGCCCTTTGCATACTGGGCGGCAATGCGCAGGTCTTCGATGCGGGAATTGGTGCAGGAGCCGATAAAGACCCGGTCGACCGGAATGGCCGTCATGGGAGTACCGGCTTTCAGGTCCATATAGGCCAGGGCTCGTTGCGTGGCTTCTTGCGTTTCCGGCGAGGGCATATCGGCCGGGTCCGGCACGGCGCCGGTAATATCGGTGACCATGCCCGGATTCGTACCCCAGGTGACCTGGGGGGCGATATCTCCCGCCTTCAGCTCTACGGTCTTGTCAAAGCTGGCGTCCGGGTCTGACGGCAGTTGCTGCCAGGCCGCTACCGCCCGCTCGAACAGCTCGCCCTTGGGTGCAAACGGACGGTCCTTGATATAGGCAAACGTCTTTTCGTCCGGCGCGACCATACCGGCCCGCGCGCCACCCTCAATGGACATATTGCACAGCGTCATGCGGCCTTCCATTGACAACGCCCGGATGGCCGAACCCGTGTATTCGATGACATGCCCGGTTCCGCCGGCCGTTCCGATTTTGCCGATAACGGCCAGGATAATATCCTTGGCAGAGCACCGCTCGGGCAACACGCCCTCCACCCGCACCTGCATGGTCCTGGCCTTCTTTTGGAGTAGGCATTGGGAGGCTAATACGTGCTCAACTTCACTCGTGCCGATACCAAAGGCCAGGGCGCCAAACGCGCCGTGCGTGGCGGTATGGGAATCCCCACACACGATGATCATGCCCGGCAGGGTGAGCCCCTGTTCCGGTCCGATCACATGCACAATGCCCTGGCGGATATCGTCTATGTCGAAAATCGGGACGCCGGTTGTCCGGCAGTTCTCCTGGAGGGCCTCGATCTGCTTGGCCGCCACCGCATCTTCAATCGGCTTGTCCCGGTCGGTTGTTGGCACGTTATGGTCGGGCACGGCTATTGTCGCTTGGGTGCGGCGCACGTTCCGGCCGGCCAGTTGTAAGCCCTCAAACGCCTGTGGAGAAGTCACCTCGTGGGTGAGGTGACGATCAACATACAAGAGCGCGGTGCCGTCCTCTTCGGTCCGCACCACGTGCGACTCCCAGATTTTCTCAAACATCGTCTTGCTCGCCATGATCTACCCCTTTATGTCCTATCTTTCTTTTGGGATGTGGCTGCTGAAAGAGCTATACCTTTCTCAGATTTGGTAGAGGCTGGCAAGATGGAAGGAGCGGAGGCGGTATGGTAGGATGATCCTCCTGAGTAAGCGGGCATGGGTCATCATGTCCCAGCGCTTCAAAAAACAAGAGACAATCGTGCAGGGGGAATTTCATGGGCGAATGGACCGTTGATATCAATGAAAAAGACTTTGAGCAGGATGTGCTTGAACGCTCGTACAGCGTCCCGGTTGTGTTGGATTTTTGGGCTCCGTGGTGCGGTCCCTGTCGTGCTATCGGCCCGGTGTTGGAGAAACTCGCGGACGAACAAGCCGGTAAGTTCGTTCTGGCGAAGGTGAATGTTGACGAAAACCCCGCCCTGGCCCAATCCTTTCAGATCAGCAGTATTCCAGCGGTGAAGGCCGTCAAGGAGGGGGCTATTGCCAACGAGTTTCTGGGCGCTCTGCCCGAGCCGGCGATTCGCCAATTTATTGAAGAACTGATGCCGTCCGAGGCCGATTCCCTGGCTCAGCAAGGCCAGGACCTGCAAGACCAGGGCAAGGATCAGGGCGCCGAGAGTCTGTATCGCGCCGCCCTCTCAAAAGATGAGCGGCAGCCGAAGGCGCTGCTCGGGCTTGCCCGTCTTCTAATGGGCAAGGAAGAGCACGCGGACGCGCTTACCCTGCTTGGTCGTATCCCCCCGCATACGCAGGAGCATGCCGAAGCCCAGCAGTTGACCGCTCAGATACGGGTGCAACAGACCGGCGCCAGCGCCGATGAAGAGGCTGCCTGTCGTGAGAAAATCGAGGCCGATCCGAACGACCTGGACACAAGGTTTGAACTGGCCCAGATTCTGGCGGCTTCGACCCGCTATGAAGAAGCGCTCGCCGAATATCTGGAGATTGTCAAGAAAGACCGTACCTTCCGGGACGAGGGGGCGCGCAAAGCCATGCTCGAAATTTTTGAGGTGGTTGGTGCTCGGAGTGAGCTGGCGGATCGGTATCGGTCGGAACTGGCCAAGGTGTTGTTCAGTTAGGATAGACTGCCGCAAGCATCTGGGGGATTTCAGTCCTCACGCTTGATTTTATCTCCGCTCTTCCAGCAGTCGCCTCAGCGCATCTGTATGTGTATTCAAAGTGTCAGCAATAGCTTTGCGGTCATTATTGGACCTTGCCATCAGCCAGATACCCCAGGCAATAAGACCGGTTTGTAATAGGCTGACCAACAGGCCGAGGGCTTCTGCTGTGGTTAAAGGTTCAGGCGTAAGCATATGGTTCTCCTTCGCATCTCAGTGGGTCAGGTAAGCGAAGCGTCACATATCTTCCTCCACTCCCAATAACGCGGTCCATTCATACGTTGTCATGACTGAATATCTTTCTCACACCAGCGCCCACTCTTCCCCGGCGTTTTTGACGACGCCTTCTTTTTCCAGCTTAATCAAGTGGGACTGTACGGAGTTCCCGGCCGCGGCGTGCAGAAACTCGGGCACGTCAACATAGATGCGCTTGACCATGTCCGGAATTTTGGTGAGGCCGGCGTTGAGGGCGTCCAGCACCTGCTGCTCGCGCAGCTCGCGGTGGGCGATGTAGTCGTTCAGCTTTTTGTACGGCTCGCGAATCGCCGGGCCGTGGGCGGGATAAATCACCGACAGATCGAGATCGAGCAGCTTGCGCAGCGACGCCATATAGTCAATCAAGCCGCCGCCCTCCTCCGGTACGACCGTTGTCCCGGCCCCAAGCACCAGGTCTCCGGTAAAGAGTGCTTTTTCCTCTTCGAGGTAGTAACACAGGTGGTCTTTGGCGTGGCCCGGTGTATGGATCGCGTGCAGGGTGGCCCCGTCGGTCTCGATGGTCGCCCCGTCTTCGATATAGGTCAGCGGAAAATCATACGCCCGGTCTTTTTCCGGCCAGCGATGTTTTGAGACGCTGAGCTCGCCAAAACGTTTCTGCACATTGGGGACCCCGCCGATGTGATCCTGATGCACATGGGTAAGGACGATCTCCTGGAGTTCGGTGGCGCCTTTGGTTGCGGACAGGCCCTGTTCCAATAAGGGGTCGTAGACCTCCAGGCCGATCCCCGTGTCGAGCAGCAGCGGTCGTGTGCTCGTGCCAACCAGATAGGTGTTGGTTCCGGGGCCGGTGAACGGCCCGGGGTTTTGACCGAGCACGGTCGCAACCCGCTCGCTCCAGGTGTCGAAGTCGGGCAGCTTCAGCCCGGCCATGGTGTCAGTCACAACGCGTTGCGGCATGTCTCAACTCCTCAGCAGGTTGGCGGCAATGGTCCTGAGTTGCATATTCGAGGTACCCTCATAGATTTTACCGATCTTGGCGTCCCGGTAGAACTTCTCGGCCGGATAGTCTTTGGTAAAGCCCACACCGCCGAAAATCTCCAGAGCGTGTGAAGCCACCCGCTCCCCGACCTGGGAGCAAAAGAATTTGGTCATGGCCGCGGAATGGGCAAACGGCTGGCCACTCTCTTTGAGGCGGGCCGTGTTATACACCATCAGCCGGGCGGCTTCGATCTCGGTTGCCAGCTCGGCCAGCTCAAATTGGACAGCCTGAAAATCCGCAATCGCTCGTCCAAACTGTGAGCGTTCCCTGGCATAGTCGAGCGCGCATTCGAAGGCCCCTTGGGCCAGGCCGGTCATTTGCGCCCCAATCCCAATCCGGCCTTCGTTCAGGGTCTCGATCGCGACCTTATAGCCCTGGCCGATCTCTGCCACGACCTGGCTGCGCGGTACCCGGACGTCTTCGAGGATCAGCTCACAGGTCGAGCTGGCGCGGATGCCAAGCTTGTCCTCTTTTTTCCCAACGCTGAAACCCGGCATATCGCGTTCGACCATGAAGGCGGTCACGCCTTTATAGCCCTTGTCCGGATCGGCATTGGCAAAGAGCAAATACACCCCGGCTTCGGCGCCGTTGGTGGTCCACATCTTTTGGCCGTTCAGCACAAAGGTGTCGCCATCCGGCCGAGCGCGGGTCTGCATGGCAAAGGCGTCGCTCCCGGAACCGGATTCGGACAAAGAATAGGCCCCAACCGTGTTCGTGGCCAGGCGGGGAAAAAACTGGGCTTTCTGCTCGGAGTTGAGCCAGCGGACGAGAGCGTTATTGACCAGCGTATTCTGGACGTCCACACAGGTGGCGACCGCCGGATCGACTCGCGCAAACTCCTCAATGGCCAGAATCGACATAAAGAAACTGGAGCCGGCGCCCCCGTAGCTGGCCGGAATTTCGATGCCCATCACCCCCAAGTCAAAGAGTTGGGTAATCAGCTCCTGGGGGATCTTGGCCGCGCGGTCCATCTCCATGACGTGGGGTTTGACCTGTTCCTCGGCAAACTCCCGCACCATAGTCCGAAATAATTCCTCTTCCTCACTCAGCGTCACCAGAGGCAGATGCGTTGCGTGATCCATAGACATCTTTCCCCTTTTGTCTGGAAAGAGGAAACGTGTCCAGCAGTTGTGTCTGGTTGGAGGACACGTTTCCTCTTTTGGATAGAATCATTGTTGGCACGTTGCTTCTCGGATGTCCAGTCGGTATATCACCAGGAGAAAACGCTTGCGGACAGTTTCCCTTGGTATGAAAATTGGACTCATCGCCGACTCGCATATCCCCGAGGCCATGCCCGAGCTCCCGCACCAGGTGCGCACGGTGTTCGCCGGGGTTGACCTGATTGTCCACGCCGGCGATCTGCACTGCCTTGCCGTGCTGGACTGGCTCGAAGAAATCGCGCCTGTGGTGGCGTGCCGGGGCAATGGCGACGAAGGCTCGGGCGGCCGCGCGGTCGTCCCGGAAGATCCTCGGCTGCACGAGGCCGTTGTGACGCAGTGCGCGGGCTACACGCTGGGGCTGGTGCACGACGTGTTGGACCCGAACGAATATCCGCACTGGCCCATTGAGCGGACGATGGAGCAGGCCTTTGGCCGGCGGGCCGATATTATTGTCTGCGGCCATACCCATGTCGAGCGTATCCAGCGCTACGCCGATGTCCTGGTCATTAATCCCGGCAGCCCGACCTATCCGCACAATTACGCGGCTCAGCCGGGCACGGTTGGCCTGCTGACTCTGAAAGAAGACGGTGGCGGGACAGTTGAGATCTACGATCTCAAGACACTTGCCGTGCTGCCGGAGTTTTCGACGACGTTCTGACTCGGGGACGTGACCTTAGCCACCCAGACTGATCATCTCGATCTTTTTATGCTCTTTAGGATCGTAACCGGCACCCGAACGTAGGGCGGCTAGGCGTTCTTCCGAATAGCGGTCCGTCCGTTGGAGCCAGACCTGTTGCAGCACGTCGAGCAGCCTGTCATCGCTGGCTCCACCACGCAGCAGAACCTTGAGATTGTGGCCGGTGTTGGCAAAGAGACAGGTCACGAGTCTGCCATCCGCGGTCAGTCGCGCGCGCGTACAAGACGCACAGAACGGCTCGGTGACCGAGGCGATCACTCCGATATCACCGCTGCCGTCGACACATTGATAATCCACCGACGGTGCGCTGCCGCCTTTTCGGCCGACTTCTCGTAGGGGAAAGCGCGTGTTGATGATGTCCAGGATTTCCTGCTTGGGCACGATGGTGTCCGACTGCCAGTGATTGGCATTGCCCACATCCATAAACTCAATGAAACGGATGGCAAAGCCATGCTCAAGCGAGAACGTCACCAGATCGATAATCTCGTCGTCATTCACGCCGCGTTCGATGACCGCGTTGAGCTTAATCGGCGAGAACCCGTGCTCCTTGGCCACAAACAGGCCGTCCAGAACTTTCTGCAAGTCGCCGCGCTTGGTGATGCGTCGAAAGCGGTCGGGTTTGAGGCTGTCGAGGCTGACGTTCAGCCGGCGCAAGCCAGCCGCTTTCAGTGCCTGGGCTTTTTCCGCCAGGGTTGAGCCGTTCGTGGTGAGACACAGATCACGGAGGCCGTCGAGGTCGGACAGGCTTTTGACGAGTTGCTCAAGGTCTCGCCGGGCCAGGGGCTCGCCCCCGGTTAAACGAATTTTTTCAACCCCGAGCTGAATAAACAGGCGGGCCAGCCGCGTAATTTCCTCAAACGTCAGCACTTCGCTTTTGTCCAGCCAGTCATAGTCGTCCAGCGGCATGCAATAGGTGCAGCGAAAATTGCACCGGTCGGTGACGGAAATGCGCAGGTCCTTGACCGGGCGTTGTAGGGTATCGAGCAGCATGCAGTCTCCTTAGGGCTGCTTATTATAATGATTTTACCTCATGAGCCAAGACGGGGTTTGTCAGGGCTCTCAGCCTGAGAGATTGACAAAATATAATACAAAATGAATGCTATATGTATGACACAAACAATATCTCTTCGTATAGATGCCTCGCTTCTAAAGGAAATTGACCTCGCCGGCCGGGCAGATAAACGGGGCCGGTCAGAAGTGGTTCGCGAGGCTCTAGAGCTCTGGCTTCAACGGCGCTCTCTGGCCGAGAAGGTCCGGCTCCACAGAGAAGGATATGAGCGGCATCCAGTAAGCCAAGACGAATTTACGCCCGTACTGGGAGCCCAGACATGGCCGAAGTAAATCGCGGGGAGATCTGGCAGTTTAGTTTTCCCAGTCCAAATAAGCGACGTCCCGTACTCATTTTGACAAGACAGGAAATCATTAGCCATTTGCACAGCGTAATCGTTGCCCCGATCACAACCACAATTCGTGGTATACCCTCCGAGGTCGTTATTGGTCCGGAGTGTGGCTTGAAGACGGCCTCAGCCATTAACCTGGATAATCTTGTGACTGTCCCAAAAGTTGGGCTGCGCTCCTTTGTGGGAGCCGTCCCTTCAGCGGTCTTAACCGAACTGCGTGGAGCCTTACTCTTTACCCTTGGCTTTGACGATCTTGCTCAAGATTAGCCGCCTCCCCCAGCTTCGGTGACGGCACTCTCTTGACGCGCATCCCACCAGGCATGCCAGTGGGCATACGCGTTGCTGATGTCTATGGGTGTCGGCTAAGATAGCCCGGCTTTTCAGCGGAGGAGGAATGCATGCGTATCAAAGATAAGGTCGCGCTGGTGACCGGCGGTAGTCGAGGGATAGGCCGGGCGATTTGCTTGCGTCTGGCCGAGGAGGGTGCCAAAGTCGCCATTGCCGATGTTCTGGAAGACGAAGCCCGGAAGACATCCGACAATATTCTGGCCGCCGGCGGCCAGGCACAGGTGGTCAAGACCGATGTGACTCAACTCGATCAGGTCCAGGCCTGCGTGAGACAGGTGACGGATAGCTGGGGACCGATTGACGTGCTGGTGAACAATGCCGGTTGGGACAAGATCGAGCCTTTTCTCCACAGTACACCCGAGACCTGGGAAAAGGTGATTGCGATCAATCTGCGCGGCCCCATCAATTTTTGCCATACGGTGGCGACGCAGATGGCCGAGCGCGGTCAGGGCAAGATCATTTCGATCAGCTCGGACGCCGGACGGGTCGGCTCGACCGGAGAGGCGGTCTATTCCGCCTGTAAGGCTGGGATTATCGGCTTTTCCAAAACGTTGGCGCGTGAACTGGCGCGCGCGAAGATCAATGTCAACGTGATCTGTCCCGGCCCCACGGATACGGCGCTGCTCCAGCAGGTTTCATCGGGAGAAAAAGGGGCCAAAATTATCAGCGCTATGACCCGCGCGGTCCCGTTTCGGCGGTTGGGACAGCCCGAAGAAATTGCAAACGCCGTCGCGTTTTTTGCCTCGCCGGACGCGGATTTCGTGACCGGCCAAGTCCTGTCCGTCAGCGGTGGGCTGACCATGGCAGGTTAAGGCCGAAAGGAATACGCACGTGCGTTTCGCAAACAAAGTGGCCCTTATCACCGGCTCTTCGCGGGGTATCGGCCGGGCGATTGCCCTGCGGCTGGCGTCCGAGGGAGCAAGGATCGGCGTGAATTACCGCCGGAATACCGCCGAGGCGGAAGCGGTTGCCGCCGAAATCGTACGGCGGGGCTCCGAGGCGCTGCTATTCCAGGCCGATATGAGTGACAGCGAGGCGGTTCGGGCGATGTTCCGGCAGGTGAAGGCGGCATTCGGTCATCTGGATATCTTTATCGCCAACGCCGCGGCCACCGCCTTTCGGCCATTGCTGCGCCAGGGTGAGCACAACGTGACTCGGACCTTTGATCTGACCATCACCGGCACCTTGGTTGCCGTGCAGGAAGCGGTGCCCCTGATGGCTGGTCGCCGGGGAAAGATCGTCACCATATCCGGCATTGATTCCTTACGCATGCTGGCCGGCCACGGCTTGCTGGGTGCGGCCAAGGCTGCCCTGGAAAACATGACGATGTATCTGGCGCACGAACTCGGCCCCCGCGGGGTTGCCGTCAACGGCATTAACCCCGGCCTGATTCAGACCGACTCGGCTCAAATGTACGCGGGTGGGGAGGCTGCCTACGCACAGTACGAACACGATGTTATTCCCCAGACTCCGGCCGGTCGGACAGGCCGGCCGGAAGATATTGCCGCAGTGGCCGCCTTTCTCTGCTCTGAGGATGCAGATTTCATTCGTGGCCAGACCCTGCTCGTGGATGGTGGGCTGCTGTCGTCGTCTATTGCGAGCCGGGAGCGTGAAGGCTGAGTGGGAGGGCAAAACGAGCAGCATCAAGCACGGTGGAACTTACTCACCGTCAGATGAATCCGAGCTGTCCGCACTAATCAAGATCAACTTGCCGGTTTCTGGATCTCGGTAGACTTGTCCTACCGGCTTCAGTCCACTGCCACCCTCACGTATGCCTTCCGGAACATCCGGGAGTTCCCGGCCTTCTTCAATGATTTTGTCTCTGGAAAGTTCTCTGACAAGTTCGGGGCTTAAAGCAAAGAGGGCGGCAATGAGCCCGCAAGTAAAAACGAGCATGATATCTATCAGGTTCGCAAGCGGTCCAAGCGGTTCATCAGCTTGCACGGTAAAACGACTGGGCCGCCAGTTCCGCTGACTCATCTGCTGTTCCCTTCCAGGCTCCTTGCTTCCAAGGTTTCAAGCTTGTCCATCGCCGTGTCGTACCAACGACGGCGAAAACGCCCGAGTACAAAGCCAATCGCCCCGGCGAGCAGACCAAGGACAGTCGTGTCAAAGGCAATGGTTATCGCCTCGGTCAGAATAGTGAGATTGCCTTGTCCTAAAGCGGCTAATCCCGGCCCCAGTGGAATAAGCGTTCCCATCAGGCCGAACATGGGAGCAATGCGCGCAATCATATCGGCCCGTTCAATACGTTTGCGGCCCTGTGCCTCAACTTGGCTTTTTCCAAGCAGGGTCACATGTTTGAGCGCGCCGTACCGCTCACCAAGAGCCATGCCGATTTCAAAGACCGCCATCGCTACCAGCAGGATTAACCCGATCGCCACTGGATAGAGTAACAGCGCGACAAGATCATGCATCAGGGGCAGAATGATATTTCCCACGATCTATGTTTCTTTCCTCACTCGACGGCCCCTCCATATCCCTGTCGCTATCAATAAGAAGATCAGCAGGATAAGCCAATAGGCCGTCCGTGAATGGACTTCTTGAGCAGCAGGCTGTGCCGTGTCCTTTTCTGGACTATCGACTTGCCCGCTGTCCTCAAGATTTATTTCTGTAATGCGGGTCGGCGCTCGTTCCGCGTTTGCGTCACCCTCTGCAATGCGGGTGTCATCAAGCAATTGTTGCAAGGCTTTTGCCATATCGGCCGCCAGTTTTGGCATGACCCAGGGAAAAACTGGATGATCCGGTGTCGTATGGCCGCTACCTGGTAGTCCATGCGTCAATATTTTATTCGCAAAGGCTCTGGCCAGGTCTTCAAGCCGTTCGTCGTTCGCCTGCCAAAAACCTTTTTGCGCAGCGACCAGCATAATGGCCTCGATATTGATTTTTACATGGATGTTTTCATGCTCCTCAAGAAAACGGTCAAGATCGATATCATAGCGGTCCTGCAAATACACCGCGTCCACCTCATCCCACACGCGGCTGGTGATAATATCCGGGTTTGTGACCTGCCATCCCCAGAGATACTCAATAAATTCGGACCCCATTGTCCGCGCTCCGGCATAGCCGTGTTCCATCAGCGGTTCCAACCACTCGGGGTTCAAGAACCGGCCACGCAGTTCCCGCAGAAGCGCACTGGTAAGCGGTTGGAGGCTCGCATTTTCAGGGTCCGCATGATGAATGACCTTATTCTCGGGCGTTTTGCCGGTCAGCGTTTCAACGGCCAGGCTGAGGCCGCCCAGATAATCAAACGCATCGTTATTATCCAGCAAGCCATACAGGTTGCTGGCCCGGCCCAGATAGGTATTCCTGACGGAAGAGAGATGGCGCTTGAACGCGCTATGCGCCGGAACCCCGTGCTGGGTGGCGCTATAAGCGTGTCCCATACGAGCAATATAGACCGCACCAAGCTCCTCGCGTTTTTCCCACGCCCCGGAACGTTCTGCCAGCCGGTTCACCCCTGCGCCGTATGTCCCCGGCGCGGCCCCAAACAAGCGTAGCGCAGCCCTTTCCCCGGCCCGTTCGAGCGCTGTTCCAGTGGCTATTTCCTTCTGGGTATCCGCAATCCAGTGCGCGGCAACGTCATTGGCCTCAATCGGTTCCGCGCCACCTGTTGCCAGCGCTCCGAGCGGCGCCAGCGCCTGATCCAGCGCGGAGATCAGATCAGGATGGATCGAACGAATGCGGCGGCTCGAACCATCCAGGGCAAGCAACACCGCCTTATCAAGCAAGACCAGTTGCTGACCGTACAAGTCGCGGAATAAGCCTGAGGAGATAAAAACGGTGTCCAGGCGACGGCGTCTCTCGTGCGTCAGGGGCAGGCGTTCAATGCCGGTGACAATGCCCCGGGTATTCCACACCGGCTTGATGCCCAGTAAGTCCAGCCCGAAGGCAATCATGGCCCCCTCGTCCCGTACGGTATCAGAAGCCCATAAGATCACCGCTTCCCGCCCATCTTCTGTCGTCTCGTTATCCTCGACGGCTTTGACAGCCAACTCTTGTCCCATGGCATAGCCCAGCCGTGTTGGTAAAACGGAGCTATCGAGCGCATAGAAATTCCGTCCAGTCGGCAGGGCCTCAGGCGTGCGGATCGGATCGTTGCCCTTGCCTGGCTCCACAAACGCCCCATTCAGGGCATTGAGAAAAGCAGTGCGCTCCGCTTTCGGGGAGTTTTGCAGCGGGAGACGAAAGGCATTACTCTTGGCCTCATCACCGTCACTAATGGAAGCCAGCATGAGCTGCACCGCCTCAGCGTCCCACTCCCTGCCGAAAATATGTAAACCGCGCGGCATGAAATCTTCCTGCAACTGGGTCAGATAATGCCCCACCTCATGGACAAGAAACTCACCGTCCGCTTCCTCAAAGCTGATACCCCGCGCTTGCAATTCTTCTTCCATCGAAGCGCTCAGTTCATCCTTCAGATTCAGCGTAGCGATCAAATCTCGCATGGCGGTTAAGGCACGGGTTTTTGCCGGGGCCGCACTATCCGGCCCGGAGGCTTCATAGGATTCGACGAGTTGCCTGAGACGCAAGAGGTCGTCATAGAGGGGAGTGACCCCAAGGGGCGGGGTGAGATGGTCAACCATGATTGCAAGGCCGCGGCGTTTGGCCTGTATGCCTTCGCCGACGCCATCAACAATATACGGATAGATTCCGGGAGTCGTCGCAGCAATTTGCAGTGGGTAATCGCTGGCACTGACCCCAACACCGTGCCGCGGTAAGAACTCATAGGTTGAGTGGCGTCCGACATGCACGAGGGCATCGGCTTGAAACTCTTTCTGGAGCCACAGATAAAATGCCAGATACTGGTGAGGTGGTGGGAAGCTCATATTTGCGTGGAGCAATTCCTCGTTGAGTTCCCAACCGCGCGGAGGTTGCGGGCCGATGAAAATATTCCCGAACC
Source organism: uncultured Binatia bacterium (SeqCode) (assembly GCA_965243855.1). Taxonomy (GTDB): domain Bacteria; phylum Desulfobacterota; class Binatia; order Bin18; family Bin18; genus Bin18. Next base: position 4,474,457 of record CBDEWE010000003.1, read on the forward strand.
GAAGACCTGGAAGCAGGATATTTCCGGCGTGCACCATAATCCTGCCGGGTGCCGGGCCCCAGCCGCGCAAGCCTTCTATCCCCGTTTTTGTCAAGGCATGTGTCAGAGCGTCTATTTCAGGAAAATCAGGCTCGCTACCTATAGCCCGTTCATATTCTGCCTGTAATTGATGCAGGAGCTTCAGCGCACGATCTTTTGCCGGGTGCCGGACCCCTTCAAGCACATGCTCAATATCGCCGGTCACGCGCTTCGCCAGTTTTTTCGCAGTGACGACTTCTCCTTCAGCCAGCATGCGTTTCAACTGGGCATTCAGATACCCCAGCGGACCCTCAACCATTTCAGATTGTAGACTGGCGGGCAGAGTACCTAGCCAATTCTCATATTTTGCCTTGGATATATTGGTCACCTTTGCAGCCATAGCGGCAATGGCCTGGCGGTCTTCCGGCAGGTTCGTGGCCTTTTCCTGGATAAGCCTGAGCAACGCTTCCGGTCTTTCGGGCAACTCACCGGTGCGATAGCCCGCGCCTCTCAGCCAGGTGAGCATCTCATGCAGTGAGGCTGGGACATCCAGATTATCCGCCCCGATATTATGTCGTCCCGGCGGATGGTTGTAATAGATAATGGCGAGCTTCTTTTCGGCATTCTGTTTTTGCCGAAGCCGACGCCAGGCATCTATCCGACCGATCGTCAGACTGATCTGATCGTGAATAGGCAGTGTTTGTGTCAGCCGGACTCCGGTCACAGGGTCCGTATCTTCAGGAGAGGCTGCAGCTACGACAAGGGGCTGTCCAATACCTTGCAACTCAGGCATGGCAATACGATAGTGTACCGAATCCCAGGGCAGGCCGTCGTCCGAATAGCGCCATTCCGCCTCCGTACGGTCCGTGACACGAATGGCTTTCAGAACGGGCACCCCGATTTCTACGATATGTCTGAGTGATGCCTGGCGGCCTTCACCGCCACCAATGACAAAATCTTGCAAGGAGATGATTCCCGCGACAGGAAACTGCCGGTTCAAATCTGCTATTTTCTCGAGCGCGGCCGTGCTCGCTTCTCCCCAACGAGCAAAAAGTACGAGGCATTGCATGCCTTTTGTTTCGGCCTCGGTACACAGGCGGTTGACGGTATCAATGTCCCCCGCCCGGTCACCAGTGTCATGATCGATGATAGCGATCCAGCCGTTGTCTGATTGCGCTAGAACAGGGGCTTCGTCTGTAATAAACCTGCCACCCGAATAGACTCGAAGGCTGGGCCGCTCTACAAGAGCGACCGGCGTAATAGTCGCGTCTATTTCAGCCGCTAAATGTTCGAGAAAACCCAACATGTTTTCCCGTCCCCGGCCCTGCCAGTAGGCTTTCAGGGCTAACCACCTTTGTTGACCGGGATGCTGTTTTTGCGTGCGTTCAAGCCAGGTTTGCAAGGTCTCATTCTTGGCGAGGTTTTTGGTCAAAGCCAGGATTTGCTGGCCGCTCATACCTGCAAAAACTGGTGTCTTTTGGTTTCGAGAAAGTTCCACAAGCCGCTGAGTCGAGCTGACGGCATAAAAAATCTTTGACGCGGCATGCGTCTCCAAGAGCTTCGTGAAACGGGCGACCTGGTCACCAAAAAATGCCGACGCTGAAATGACACTTGCCTTTTCAAACTCCTGCACAATCGCCCTATCACTCATCTGGCGAAGCTGTGACGGTGTCCTGAGAACAATTCTGTAGCCCGGATGCTTATCAAGAAATGCGGCTGCACCGGATGCCAGAGTAGAGGCTGAGCGATCAGAGACAACACCAAAGATATGTTTATTTTGGGCAAAAGCCGAAGTCGCAGCACCCCCCAATAACAGCGCCGCTATAAAAAGGTATCTGAGGAAACAGCTCACCGAGTTGACCTTAACACTTGAACAGGGGATTACGTGCAGAACAGTGCGAATGCATGGTAGCGCTAGGCGTTCTCCGTTCCGCCGATCCAATAGACACCCTCACAGCGTCCATTACGATTGGATAGATAGACAGAAGCTGGCGGATTCGAACCGGAATGCCGGTGCCGTACTTACCACTGTTGTGAGGGCCGCACAAGACAGGAATCGGTTTCCCAACTCGAACTTCTCCATTCGTTTCCTTTCACTCAGCAATGCGTACAGATAACCTGCAGGGGCGAACCTCTATGACTGAGCCTGTGACTTTGGTACGTTGCGAGCCACCCACACGTGCCAGACGTGTCACAGGAGGAGGGAAGTGCATGGCTGAACACATCAAGGTCAAAATCAAACCACTCACCGCCGAAGCCTTTGCGCCCTACGGTAAAGTCCTGGAACAGAAAAAGCTGATCTATCCCGAGGTCGAAGAGGGCAGGGTGGCCATGGAAATGCTGTCGTTCCAGTATCGGCCCAACGCCAGAATCATGGACCAGATGGCCATCCATTTTTCCTACAACCAGACCTTCATCCCTGTGCAGGGCTCTTTGATTCTGGTTGTTGCCCCACCCCCCGACAGCCGCGAGGGGGGTCCTGAGGAATATGCGTTTGATTATGACAACGTGGCGGCCTTTAATGTCGATCCCGGTCAGGCGGCCTTTATCTATAAGGGCACCTGGCACAACGCGTTGACCCTGGGCAAAGAGTGCTCGTTTATCAACGTGACCCGTAAGAACGAGGGCGAGGGCATCAGTCCTGCCGGCGAGATGGAAGGCAAGATCGAGCAGGCCCACGCCGTGCGCTCGTATGTCGAATTCGTAGACATGAAGAATCGGGACGGGCGGGTAATTGAGCTCGAAGTCTGAGGAGGGAGCCCGTGACGTATAAGATCATCTCTGCTGACTCCCATATGTGCGAGCCGCCGTCGCTGTGGGTGGACCGCATAGAGCAGCGGTTTCGTGACCAGGCCCCCAGGGTGATCAAAAACCCCGGCGATAAAAAAGGCCACTTCTTTATGTGCCAAGACCTGCCGCCGCTCCGTCTCTCCGGGGCGTTTGCTGCGGGTCAGACGTTTAATAAGGACTTTATGGAAGCCGGACCCGAGGACGCCCTGCCCGGTGGCTGGGACCCCGCGGCCCGGCTGAAAGACATGGAGTTGGACGGCATTCAGGCCGAAGTCCTGTATACGACCTGTGCCTTTGTCCTGTTCTGGCTGGAAGACGCCGCGCTGCAACAAGCCTGCTTCCGGGTCTATAACGACTGGCTGGCCGAGTTTTGCAGTTATGATCCCAAGAAATTCGCTGGCCTGGGGCTGATCTCTCTGTTTGATATCGAGCGGGGCTGTGCCGAGCTTGAACGCTGTAAAAAGATGGGCCTCAAAGGGGCCATGATCTGGGCCTCGCCGCCCGATGACCAGCCCTACGGCTCGGCGGCCTATGAGCGCTTCTGGGCGACGGCTCAAGAGCTTGAGATGCCCCTGTCGCTGCATCTGGCGACCGGACGCAGTAAGGACAGCCAACAGGACGAGTCGGACATTGCCGAACTGTATGTGCGCATGATTATTCGACCCAGTGAGATGCAGCACTCCTTTTTGCGATTGGTCTTTACCGGGGTATTGGAGCGCTTCCCGAATCTCAAGTTTGTCTCTGCCGAGGGCGACATCGCCTGGGTGCCGCACTTATTGGAGCGGGCGGATAAATATTACCGGCGGTTTAAGGAAGGCTATGGGGTGAAGCTGTCGCTCAAACCGAGCGAGTACTTCCAGCGCCAGATGTATGCCACTTTCATCGACGATCCTATGGGACTCAAGACCTATCACTTGGCCGGCGGGGCGGACAACTTCATGTGGTCCACCGATTATCCGCATCAGGCCTCAACCTTTCCGCACACCCAGGAAACGCTGGAGCGAGCCTTTCAGGATGTGCCGGAAGCCGATAAACAGAAGATTACGCGCGATAACGCGTCGAAGTTATACGGATTGCCAGTGGAGTAGGCATATGCAGACACAACACAACGGAAACGGCAGCAATGGCACTTCTTTTTCCTGGCCGGCAGAAGGTGGCGCACGGGTGCCCTATCAGGTCTTTTATGACCCCGACATTTACGCCCAGGAGCAGGACAAGCTCTTTCGGGGTCCCATCTGGAACTATGTGGCGCTCGAAGCCGAAGTGGCGCAGCCGGGCGATTTCAAAGCCACCTTTATCGGCGATACGCCCGTTGTGGTCACGCGCGACAAAGAGGGTGGACTGAATGCGTTCGTGAATCGCTGCGCGCATCGCGGCGCCATGGTCTGCCGGGAGCTGAGCGGCAACCGCCCGACCCATACCTGCATCTACCACCAGTGGAGCTATGATCTCAAAGGCAATCTGACCGGGGTGCCGTTCAAGAAAGGGATTGGGGGCGTGGGCGGCTATGGCGAAGAGTTTGACCGGGCCAAACATTCGCTCCAAAAACTCCGCGTTGCCGCCTATCGCGGCCTGATCTTTGCCTCATTCAGCCCAGACGTTGAACCGCTGGAGGACTATCTCAGTCCGCCCATGCGGGAGTGGCTGGACCGTCTTTTTCATCGTCCCATCCAGGTTCTGGGTCACACCCGCCAGTGGGTGAACGCCAACTGGAAGCTGTATTTTGAAAACGTCAAAGACCCGTATCACGCCAGCCTGCTGCATATGTTCCACGCCACCTTTGGCCTGTACCGTTCGTCACAACAGGGTGGGGTCATCATGGACGCCCACTCGCGGCATGACGTGCTGCACGCCAAGCCGCAGGCCGAGGAAGACCTCTCGACGTATGAATCCGGGCTGCACAGCTATCAAAAGGGCTATCAGCTTGCCGACCCGTCCGTGCTCAAAGGACGGCCCGAGTTTGAGGGCCTCTTTATCCAAACCATCTTCCCCTGTCTGATTGTTCAGCAGATTGCCAATACGCTGGCCGTCAGGCAGGTTCTGCCCAAGGCGCCGGATCGCTTTGAGCTGATTTTCACCTATTTCGGTTATGAGGACGACGACGAGGAAATGCGTGAGATTCGGCTGAAACAGGCCAATCTGGTCGGTCCGGCCGGTCTGATTTCCATGGAAGACGGCTATGCGGCCGAGATTGTCCAGCAATCGGTGACGGGCGATCACAGCGCGACGTCCTTTGTTGAAATGGGGGGAACCGAGGTCGCCAACGAACAGAGCCTGATTACGGAAACCGCCATCCGTGGGTTTTGGGGCTATTACCGCGACACCATGGGCTTTCACGTGGGCGCGTAAACGGGAAGGGTGACGGCTATGAGCGGCATGAGCGCTATTGAAACCCGTTTTGCGGTTGAAGACCTGCTGCACGCCTATGTGGCCTGTCTGGATAATGACGAACTCGAAGACTGGCCGAACTTTTTTGTCGAAGACTGCCTGTATCAAATCATCCCCCATGAGAATGTGTCGCAGAATCTGCCCATCTCGCTGATCTATTGTGATAGCCGCGGGATGTTGCAGGACCGGGTGACCGCCTACCGTAAGGCCAATTACTATGCGCCCCATCTGTACCGCCACGTGGTCAGCGGGGTGCGGATCATCGGTGAAGACAACGGCGTGATTGAGGCTCGCGCCAACTACGTGGTGCTCCAGACCCATCTGGACCCGGTCGATTACGGCAGCACCGAGGTGTATAGCGCCGGTGAGTATCGAGACAAAGTGATTATCAACGACGGGATTGCCAAGTTGAAAGAGAAAATCGTGGTGGTTGACACCAGTCGGATCTCGTCGCTGCTGGCAACGCCGCTGTAACGGTTCTGTCTCTCATGAAAAAGACGGTTCAAAGATTTCGCAGCTTCGAGGAAGCGGACGAAGCCGACTACGCGTATTACCAATCCCTGTCCGGTGACGAGAAGCTCCAGATATTGCTTGAGCTCATCATGCCCGAGAACCCCAATGAGGCAGTTATCGAGCGATCTGCGCGAGTTCATCCGCTTGCTGAACACGAAGAATGTTAAGTATGTGGTCGTGGGTGCCTGGGCGCTCGCCTTCCACGGGCGGCCTCGTTATACCGGAGACCTCGACCTCTTTGTGGCCTGCGACCCGGACAATGCGGCAAAGTTGACGGACGTACTTGACGAGTTCGGATTCGGCGGTATTGGCGTTGAGCGTGAAGATTTTTTGCAAGAAGACGTGGTGATTCAGCTCGGTATAGTTCCGAATCGGATCGATCTGCTCACCGGGATCAGTGGGGTGACGTTCGAGGAAGCGTGGGCCGGACGAGAGGTTGGACATCTCTCAGGGGTCGAACCCAATATCATAAGCCGGGAACATTTGATCAAAAACAAGCGTTCGACAAACCGTGCAAAAGATCGTGGGGATGTCGAGCTATTAGAAAAGACCAAGCCCTGAAGGGGCACGCTGCGGCTATTCAAACCCCTGCGTCTCTTCGTCGGCAGTCCGGGGAGCATGGCGCACCGCACGCTTTCCAGCTTCCCAAACGATGGCCACCGAAAGCACGCTCCACAGCCCGGCCCAGATAAAAGCCGGCACTGCGGTCAGTTCCGCCAAAATGACCGCGTCTGTGCGGGCACCGACAAACAAGAAATCCGTCAGGTCATACACGGCGTACAGCGAACTCGTGACCGCCAGGATGTCCACGATGTAGTGCGTGCCCGGAAAGGGCCGGCGCGAGAGTAGGGCAAAGCTTAGGGCCGTCCCGCAGCCAAACACCAGCCCAAAGCCATTACGCACAAAAACGAGCGTCACCAGCCCGAAGAAGACGGCCAGTCCAAAAAAGATCGCTGAAGCCCATTCGTCCCGGGTTGAAAGCAGGAGCAGCAGGCCGCCAAAAAGCGCGCTGCCGACATAGCCGGCAGCGGCAATGAACAGCGGGTTGCCACCGACATGCTGGACATAGCCCGACTGCCACGGTGTCACCACCATGGAGATCACCTGTCCGCCGGTGAGAACCGTGGTGACGGCATGACCCGCTTCGTGGATAAATACTACGAAAATTTTAACCGGATAAAGAAACGGCGTATGCCAGAAGAGGAGCGACACAAAACCGATGGTGAGGAAAACCAGCAGTTGGCGGAGGTTTAGTGGTCGGCGGTGTTGACTGTCCGGCATCGAAACGTCGTTCCCCAGCGGTTCTCAGAGAGAACCCCTTTGATATAGCCCGAGGAGAGAGGTGCCGCTAGGGATGGAGACGCTCCTCTCTCTGCTCTGTGACGAGATCGACTTTGCGGTTTGACACGGATATATCAGGAAAATCTCGGGGACGGCGGAAAGGACCAGCATGGACTACGGAATTATTTTACCCCACTTCAGCGCCTTCGCGCATGAAAACCCGGCTGAGCGGATTTTGACCGCGGCCACAACCGCGGAAGCGCTGGGCTATCGGACGCTGTGGGTGGCCGACCACGTTGTCTTCCCCTCCAAGATTGGGGGGAGTTATGCCTTCAATCCGGAAGATCCCTTCCTTGATCCGCTCACCGTCCTGGCGGCCTTGGCATATAAGACGACAACCGTCAAACTCGGCACGGCCGTCCTGATTCTGCCCTACCGGCATCCCTTAGCCGCGGCCAAGGCGCTTGCCACCATTGACGTCTTATCCGGCGGGCGGACGGTTGTCGGCGTGGGGGCGGGCTGGCTGGAACAGGAATTTACCGCCCTGGGTACGTCGATAACAGAGCGGGGAGCCCGCACGAATGAGACCATGGATATCTTCAAGGCGGTCTGGACGCAGGAAACGCCGGCGTTTAGCGGCAAGCATTTTCAGTTCGCCGACATCAAATTCATTCCCAAACCGGTTCAGCAACCGCATCCACCCATTCTTGTCGGGGGGATGACCAAGGGTGCCCTGCGCCGTATAGCGCGGCGTGGCGATGGCTGGATCGCCATGGGCAAAGGACCGGATGACATCCAAGAGCCCCTGGAAACCCTGCGGGAATTGACCTCTCAGGCGGGCCGCAACCCGGACGATTTACAGATTTGTATGCTGCCGCTCGGGGCACCGAGCGTAGATCAGCTGATCCGGGACATTCCACGCTACGCAGACCTGGGGGTACATCACGTCTATCTGTCGTTTCGGGCCTGGACGAATGAATTTGCCGAACTCATGCGCCTCATGGAATACTTTGCAACGGAAATGAAGCTGGCCTAGTCCGGAGAAGGAGACCCTATGAGTGACAAGAAGTGGCCCATTGAACACCCTGACCGCATTCAACTCTATTCACTGGCAACCCCGAATGGCCAGAAGGCGGGTATAGTGCTGGAAGAACTGGGACTGGCGTATGAGGCCCATAAGGTGAATATCCTGGAGAACGAGCAGTTCACTGAGGAGTTCATCGCAGTGTGTCCCAACTCGAAAATCCCCGCCATGGTTGACCCTGACGGTCCGGGCGGGAAACCGATCTCCATCTTTGAGTCCGGGGCCATGCTGTTATATCTGGCGGAGAAGACGGGGAAGCTGCTGCCGGCTGACCCCCACCGACGCAGCGAATGTATCCAGTGGCTGTTTTTTCAGATGGCTGGGGTCGGCCCTATGTTCGGGCAGTTCGGCCACTTCTATAAATTCGCCAAAGAGCGTATTCCGTATCCGACCGAGCGCTATACCAATGAAGCCCGGCGGCTCCTGGGCGTGCTGGAAAAACGTTTGGACGGCCGGGACTATGTGATGGACGATGAATATACGATCGCCGACATCGCAACCTTTCCCTGGGTCGGCTGCCTCGACTGGGGCTATGGGGCGCGGGAAGATTTGAAGCTGGACGCGGATTTCCCCAATGTGGTGGCCTGGTACGCGCGCTGTACCGAGAAGCCGGCTTCGGTGCGCGGTGCCAAGGTGTGCGGCTTTTCGGACGACTAGACTGATGGAAACAGACAGCGGACCCGACCTGGTGGTCGATATTTTTATTGACGGGCGGCTGGTAAATCCGAGTGAGATCCCGGCCGCGGTTGTGAGTGAGATTGAAACGTCGGCTCTAGCTTCGGCGTCCGGCCGGCTGACGGCCGAAGGCGTTGTGTACGAGTGGTCCACGCGGCCCTGCGTGTACCCGTAGAGGCCCGTCGGTGAGGGAGAATCATGCGAAAAAATCTACGACCTGAAGACTTGGGAGACTTCCTGGATCAACCCAAATGCGCAACCCTGGCGACCCATTTCAAGGACGGGACGGTCCTGATGTCACCCGTCTGGCACGAGTGGAAAGACGGCGGCTTTACGGTTGCGGTCGCGAACGAGGATATTAAGGCCCGTCACGTTCGGCGTGATGCGAAGGTCAGTATCAGCGTGGCCGAAGATAGCCTTCCCTATCGGGGGATTGAGGTGCGCGGGGAGGCCAGCATCGAACGGGCGGACGCGTTTGAGACCATCCGGCGGATCGCCGTGCGCTATCTGGGAGCCGAGCAGGGGCCAGCCTATGTTGAGCCCTTCCGCGAGGCCGACCTAGTGCTGATTCGGGTTAAACCGGGCGTGCTGCGGGCCTGGGATTTTGCTGACGAGACGGGGTTAAGCTGAGGTATCGGATGAGCGCAGCCGCATCCGACACCTCAGCGCTTGCCTTACTTTGCCGCTGACGTGCCGGCCGCCGGGTGACTGCTTGAGGCGCCCCGGTCCGTGCCATTCCTGGCATCCAACAAGGATTGTCTGTGCAGGGCCGCCGGATGCGGCGTGCTGAGCCGTGGTCCCTTGCCGTATAGCTTCTCGCGCAACGTGCCTTCCCGATATTCCTTTTGCATACGACCGCGCTTTTGCAGCACGGGCACCACTCCGTCAACAAACTCCTCGAATGAACCCGGCGTGGTGGCATAGGCCAGGTTAAACCCGTCTACTCCCGCGTCGATCCAGTCCTCGAACTGGTCGGCAATGCTCTCTGGCGTACCGACCAGAACCGGTCCGGCTCCGCCAATGCCGACATAGCGGGCGAGGTCCCGCAACGTCCATTTACGATTTGGATCACCCTCGGTAAAGCTGTGAACGAGGGTGCGAATGGCATTGGTCTCGATATACTCAAGCGGCTGGTCCGGCTCAAATTGCCCAAAGTCGATGCCACTCCAACCGCTTAATAAGGCCAGCCCGCCGTCGTAGCTGCACTGCTCAAAGTACTCTTCATAGCGCCGTTTGGCTGCAGCCTCGGTCTCACCGGTAATCACCTTCATATAGGCAAAACACAGAATGTCTTCCGGGTTCCTGCCGTTCTTGCGAGCGATCTTGCGGATATCCTTAATATACTGGCCATCGACCTCAGGCGTTGAGCCAAGGACAAAAACCGCTTCCGCATGCTGCGCCGCAAAGGCACGACCACGATCTGAGGCACCAGCCTGAAACAAGACGGGCGTCCGTTGCGGGGAGGGTTCGGCCAGGTGGCAGCCTTCAACCTTATAGTATTTGCCTTCATGTCTGACATCGTGGACTTTGGTTGGGTCGGCATAAATCCCGCGCTTCACATCTTTCAGCACGGCATCATCTTCCCAGCTCCTCTCCCACAGTTTGTAACACACGTCGCAGTACTCGTCCGCGATGTCGTAGCGAGTATCATGCTCTGCTAAGCCGGTCTGGCCGTAGTTGCGGCCGGCGCTTTCGAGATATGAAGTCACGATATTCCAGGCGATCCGGCCTTTGGTCAGATGGTCCAAGGTGGAGATGAGGCGAGCAAACGTGAACGGGTGGTTTTGGATGATGGAACTCGTAAAACCAAAACCAATATGCTCGGTGGCATAGGCCATGGTCGGGATGAGCAGCATGGGGTCGTTGACCGGTATCTGGGCGGCTTCGGTCAGCGCGGCCTCCCGGTTGCCGCGAAACACATCGTACACGCCGAGCACGTCGGCCAGGAAGATAGCATCGAACTTTCCCCGCTCTACTATCTTGGCAAATTCGACCCACTGATTGAGATCGGTGTACTCGGTCATATGGTCATCGTCACGAACCCACAGGCCGGGTGACTGATGGACCACACAGTTCATATGAAAGGCGTTGAAATAGATGCGTCTCTTCATGGGTTCTCTCCTCTCCCCTCCTCTCCTCATATGCAAGCCGGCCCTGATATTCAAGCCGGAAAGCGGGGTGACAGATTTTCTGCCAGGCTCCCGAATGGCGGGATACAAAAGCAGAAGCTGGGGGGAAGTGTCAAGTAGAGGAATACGCCTTGCCATATGAGGCGGGCGGGCGATATGATTCATGACCAAATCTGGGCGGCATCCGTTCACAGCTTGGAAGGAAAATATATGACCAAAGTCACAGCACCGACCACCGGCGACACGGACAGTTTGGGTCGGCTCAACTACCTCGACTCCTCTCTTCAGAGTTCGCTCTACCGCAATGGCAAAGTGCTGCTCCGACGCGATGCGGACGGCAGCGACAGCGGCATGCAGGGGGTCGTCTTCGATGAGCGGCAGATGCCGGTCCACAACGCCCGCCTGCTCGATGGGCAGAATGGACAAATGCCTCGCAGCCTTGAGACAAACGGTTTTGAACTGCTGACCCGCCCCCTTGAGCGTCCCGACCTCGATTTTTTCGACCATCAGGAAGTCATTCAGGACTACTACCGCCAATGTGCCCAGATCGTCAGCCAGACGACCGGGGCGGCCTCCGTCATGGCCTTTGACCATAACGTCCGGTCGGCCGCGGGTAAGCAAAGCCAGCGCCGGATTCGTGGCGGGCAGCAGGTGCAGGGCCCGGCCTCTATCGCCCACGGGGACTATACCCTGCGGAGCGCCCCGGAGCGGCTGCAACAACTCGCCCAACCGCCCGGCGGCAACGACACCCTGCGCTCGGTGCTCGATCAAGGCCAATCGCTCGTTGAGACCGAAAAGGCGAACCAAGCACTCGCTCCAGGCGGGCGCTTCGCCATCATTAATGTCTGGCGCAATATCGCTGCGGAGCCGGTCGCAACCTATCCCCTCGCGTTGTGCGACGCGCAGAGTGTGCATCCCGAAGACCTGGTGGTATTCGAGATTCACTATCAGGACCGGGTAGGTGAGAACTACTTTTCCAAGTATGCGCCGCGACATCAGTGGTACTCCTACCCGGCGATGACCCGGGATGAGGCCTTGCTGATCAAGCAGTGGGACTCGGCCGGACCGATCGCCCGTTCAGAGGGCCACCGAGCCGATAGCGACGACGCCCAATCGCCATGCACCTTCAGTTTTCACACTGCCTACCAGGACCCGACAACTCCCCCCGATGCGCCCGAGCGGTGGAGCATCGAGGTCCGCTGTATCGCCCTGTACGCCTGAGCGAGGGGTGATAAAGAGTAAACGTGTCCTCCAATAGGTCCAAAGCTGTTGACACGTTTACTCTTCAGAGACGGGCATGCTCATTGCGTCTGACGAAAATATGCCCGCGCTCGGTCTTCGGCCTGGGTGTGAATCAGCAGGGTCAGCAGCAGACTGCTACCCAGGGTTGAAGCGATAAGCGCATAGGACAGGGCGGAGTAGCCGATGTGTGCCACCGCCAGCCCCCCGATAGCAGCCCCAATCGCATAGCTGGCATAGCCGCTGCCGGATAAGACCCCGGTCAACGTTCCTCTCGCGCTTCCGCCCACATCGACGCCGACAACAAAGAGAAGGGTTGCCAGCGGCATGGTGAGCACCATAAACACGCAGGTAACAGCAACGCTCAGCCACAGGCTGTCGTCTAACAAGAAAGCAGCCGTACCAGGCAGGATCGCGATGAGCGCCGTGACCGCTGCTATGGACAAACGCCTTTGGCTCCTCCCCATTTTTCCGCCCAGAAAGAGGCCACAGGTTGTGCCGAGGGCAACGATTGAGACAGGCAGGGCGAGCTCTGCGGTGCTGAGGCGATACGTCACTTGGAGAAAAGGAGGAAAGAAGGTCATAATGAGTCCGTAGGCGGTCCGGACGGTCAGGTTGGTGAATGCCAGCAGCCAGGTCACAGAAAAACGCCCGACCTGTCTCAGGCGGCTGCCAAGAATGAGCAGCTTCCGTTGGGCGTTGCGCTCCGGTGTATAGAGAAACACCATCAGCGTGCATAACAGTAAGGCACCACCAACGGCCAGGAACGCCGTTCGCCAGCCGGCATAGGCGGCAATGAGCGTGACGAACGGGACACCGAACACGCTGCTCAGACCAGGCTGGGTCGTCACCACGGCGACCCCTAGCGCCCGTTTTTCAGAGGGCAGGAAGTCGCCGAGCAAGGCAATACACGTGGGTGGCACCATGCCTCCGCCTACGCCGGCGAGGACGCGAAAGACCGCCGCGCTGGGCAGATTTGGAGCCAGGGCCGTTCCGATTGAAGCCAGGCCGACCAGCAACGCGCCAATCAGTAAAATCGGTTTTCTACCATACGCATCGGAAAACGGACCAACGACAATGGCCGTTGCGGCCCAGGCGACAGCGGCCGAGGTGACGAGTTGGGCCACGGCTGGCACGGTGGTATGCCAGTCGTGCGACATGGCGATTAACAGCGGCCCCAACATGCTGAGCGCGGTCAGAACGGCAAAAACCGTACAGCCGATTGTGATAAGGAATATGGGCGTGTTGACGGGGCGGGTTGGTTCTGACGAAGTTGGCATGGATGCGTGTGACGAATCGCGCTATCAGGTTGCCGCGGACAGAGCAAGACGGAGAGCGTCCGGTTTGATACTGTCATCGCTTGCCTGACACAAGCAGCCTGGGAAGAGAGTCGGCATGACGGAAAAAGTCTGTATTGTCACCGGTGTTGGACAGGGAACGGGACAGGGGGTTGTCCGTCGGTTCGCTGAGGGCGGCTATCGGGTTGCCATGCTGGCCCGTAATACAGAACGTCTTACCCAGTTTGAGCGGGAGATTGCCGACACCACGGCATATCCGTGTGACATCAGCAATGAAGCCAAGGTGAACGCCACGGTTGCAGCCGTTGCCGAGCAGCTTGGACCCCCGACCGTCCTGATTCATAACGCCGTCAGTTTTGAGGCGATCTTTGGCACCTTCCTAGAGATTGTTCCTGCAGCTCTCCAGCACAACTTTCAGGTCAACACCATGGGGTTGCTGTATATGGCTCGGGCGGTGACACCGTATATGCTCGAAGCTGGGCAGGGCGCGATCATGGTGACGGGCAATACGGCGTCGAGACGGGGCCGCCCGCAATTTGCCGCTTTCGCGCCCACCAAAACCGCTCAGCGGATTCTTGCCGAATCCATTGCCCGAACCCTCGGCCCGCAAGGTATCCACGTGTCTTTTCTGGTCATCGACGGTGGTATTGATATGCCGTTTGCCCGCACCCTGCTCAAGGACAAACCGGACGACTTTTTCATTAAAACGTCGGCGATTGCCGACACCATCTGGCACATCGTCCACCAGGACCGTTCGGGCTGGACCTTTGAGCTTGACATCCGGCCGTTCGGGGAGGAATGGTAAGCGGCAATCCAGAGGAGAGAGGCGGTTACATCGCCAGATAGGTATTGATGGCCTTCTTTCCGTCCACGACAAGGGCAATATCAACGCTCTCGATTGCCGGTTGTGACGTCAGCTCCAAGGTTGTTCGGATATCATTCACGGCGTGCTCGGTGACATCGGCGATGACGTAGAGTTTGCGTTTCCCGAGGTCGGCCAGGGTATGGCTGATGGTCACACCGGGAAAGGGATTCATGAGCCGTTCCTGGACGACCTGGGCCGCGGCTCTATTCTCTGTATGACTCGCTCCTGCGCGCCATGTGACGGTAATCAACACATTCATATACGCCTCCCGCGTGAAAGAGTGCTTGCTTGTGGCCTGCTTGTTGTACTGCTTTTTGACAGTGCTGCAAACCGTCCCTTCCCAATGCGGAACTGACTGGAAGGCTTGTCCGATATCGCGTCTGAGAGAGGCCGGAGCGGAGAATCACGCACGCCGGGTATTTTCTCAGCGCGGTGTTGTCCTCTCTCCAGGGGTGGTATGAGAATGGCCAGGCGGGCCGGAACTGGTGGCCGCAAGAGAAGGGGTGTTCCTCATATGACTACACAAGCACATAACGACCGAGACTCAGGCACGAACGGTACGGTCTGGCACGAGGCTTACCCGGAACTCGGAACCGAGCCGATTCCGATTGAGCCGTGTGTTTCACCGGAGTATTTCGAGTTGGAGCGAGAACGCATCTATAAGCAGACTTGGCTCAATGTGGGTCGTATTGAACAGCTTCCTCGGCCGGGGGACTATTTTGTCAAAGACCTGCCCATGTGTCATACGTCGGTTGTCCTGACGCGCGGCCGGGACGGGGCTCTGCACGCGTTCCATAATATGTGTTCCCACCGGGGCAATAAGATCGTCTGGGATCAGAAGGGGTCGTGTCAGAACTTTACGTGTAAATTCCACGGCTGGAGCTATAATCTCAACGGCGACCTGAGATTCGTTCCAGACGAAGAGCGCTTTTGCGATCTCAAAAAAGACCGGCTCGGTCTCACGCCGATCCGGGTCGATGTATGGGAAGGCTTTATTTTTATCAACCTCAACCCAACTCCAACGGAAACCCTTCAAAAACATCTCGGCGAGCTTGGAGCCGGATTGGAGGGCTATCCGTTCGCGCAGCTGACGACCTGCTATGCCTGGCACACGGAACTGAAGGCCAACTGGAAGGTACTCAAGGACGCCTTTCATGAAGCCTATCATGTGCCCTTTCTCCATAAGCGCTCCCTGCCCGATTCGTTTACCAGCCCGGACAATCCATATGCCCACGCTTTTGCGTTTAAGCTGTATGAACGCAACCACCGGATGTCCGTCTTTGGGAATCCTGGCCATCAGCCGAGCCCGGTCGAACTCCTGGCCCATCGCTTCGGAGCGTCTATTGTCAGACGCGACTGGGAGATGGCTGACTTACCGCCGGGGGTGAATCCGACCCGGAGTCCGTTTTGGGCCTTCGACGCCAATATGATTTTCCCCAATTTCGATGTGTTCGTTTTTGACGGTACGTACCTGACGCATCATTTCTGGCCGCTCGCGCCGGACCGAACCCTCTGGGAGGTCAAGACGTATTTCCCCGCCGCCCGCAACGCCGCGCAGCGTTTTAGCCAGGAGTACAGCAAAGTGTTGCTGCGCGAGGCATTACTGGAGGATGCCAGTACCCTGGAAGCCACCCAATCCATGCTTGCCTCAGGCGCGAAAAAAGAATTCGTGCTCCAGGACCAGGAACTCCTGGTCCGGCACGGGCACAAAGTCATCGAGGATATGGTCGGTTTCTACCGGGCCAGGGCCTCAATGCCGGCAGTGTGATATTGACCAAAAAGCCGGAACATGCTTTAGGTTCGGGCTTCACCATGTCGTGTCTGTCCTGACCGGGTTCCCGGTCAACGAATATGGACATCGGACCATGGAATAAGAAAACCAACACAGGGAGGCAATGGAATGAGTGCAACACCCAACGGAACTCTGGCAAACGGAAACGGTGCGGCCAGCGGCTATAAATGGCACAACAAATATCCTCATCTCGGGACCGATCCGGTGCCGGCGGATGTTTTCACCTCGCAGGAGCAGTTTGAACTGGAGCGCGAGCGAATTTTCAAGAAAGTCTGGCTGAACGTCGGGCGGGTGGAACGGATTCCGAATCCGGGCGACTATTTTGTCCAAGACCTGGCCGTGTGTAACACTTCGGTGATTGTCGTCCGCGGCAAAGACGGCGCGGTGCGCGCTTTTCATAATATGTGCTCGCACCGGGGGAATAAAATCGCGTGGGATCAGGGCGGGACGTGCCAGAATTTCACCTGCAAGTTCCACGGCTGGAGCTACGGCCTGGATGGGAAGTTGAAGTTTGTGCCGGACGAAGAGAGCTTCTTCGATCTTAGGAAAGAGACCCTGGGCATGACGCCGGTGGCGGTGGGCGTGTGGGAGGGCTTTATCTTCATCAATGTCGATCCCAATCCGACCGAGACTCTACAGGAGTATCTGGGCGACCTGGCAACCGGACTGGAGGGCTATCCGTTCGGCGAATTCTCAACTACCAGCACATCGTGGACCTCGGAGGTGAATGCCAACTGGAAAGTCATCAAGGATGCCTTTCAGGAAGTGTACCATATTGCCTTTTTGCACAAACGCTCCATCCCGGACTCGTTTACCAGCAAAGACAACCCCTACGCCCACAGCCTGGATGTCACCCTGTATCCGCGACATGGCAGTATGTCACTGTTCGGCAGCGCAGACTACAAACCGAGTCCGGTGGCCAAACTGGCGGCTCAGCATGGCGAGATTGTCATCCGCAGCGACTTTTCGATGGACGGTCTGCCGGCAGGGGTGAATCCGCTGCGGAGCGAGGCCTGGTCGCTGGACCTGAACGTCATCTTCCCGGCGTTCTTTGTCGATGTTTCCCAGGGGTCGTATTTTACCCATCAGTTCATGCCGATTGGCGTGGATAAGACGCTGTGGACCTCGACCCAGTACTATACCAAGGCGACCACGCCGGGGCGGCGTTTCAGTCAGGAATACGGCAACGTGATCTTCCGCGATATTATCATGGAAGATGGTCGGACCTTTGAGGAAACCCAGTCCATGCTCTCGTCCGGGGCGAAAAAAGAGTTTTATCTGCACGACGAAGAGATTCTTGTCCGTCACAGCCATCACGTTATTGACCAGATGCTCAAGGGGCAATCCGTTGACCGCGCGTTTGCTGCCAATGGAAAGGAGGCGGCTTCCCATGCCTGAGGCACGCTTACCCGAGCAATTCAAGGATTTGGAACAATGGATGGCTTGGTCGTTGGAGACCGAAGGCGAGCGGAGCGACCACCGCCAGGCCAGCGCCATGGAAGACATCACTGCCTTCTATGAGGCCATGCTGGCGCGCATGGAAGAGGTGCTGTCCTATTTGGAGCAGTTCAGCCTGGAAGAACTCCCGGACGATGCGCGGCACCTGTTTTACCTGACGCTGTCCTTGGCGGAAGTGGCGCCCGCAGTCGAGCAGTTCGGCCAACCTAGCGTGGTGGACGGCTACGACATCAAACGCTTTGTCGCCACCCACAGATAGGGCAGGCGGTAGCCGCGCACGCCCTTGCATGTCAGGAGAGAGCTATGAAAGTCGGTGTGGATATCATTCATCAGAACTTGGGCCGGCCGCAGCCCGACCATGAGGTGTATCGGGAGGAACAGCGCTTAGCCGACCTGGTTGAACCCCTGGGATTCGATTCGTTGTGGAGCGTTGAGCATCACTTCGATGATTACACCATGGTGCCTGATGTGCTCCAATACCTGACTTTTATGGCTGCCCGGACCACACGCATCCAGCTTGGCAGCGCAGTCGTGGTGTTGCCGTGGCACGACCCGGTGCGCGTCGCCGAGCAAATCGCCATGCTCGATATTCAGTCCGGCGGCCGGCTGCTGCTCGGCTTTGGTCGAGGAGCCGCGCAGATTGAATACGACGGCTTTCGCGTGGCCATGGATACGTCCCGGGCGCGTTTTACCGAGGCCGCCGAGGTGGTCACCAAAGCCCTGATGAACGAACGCTTCTCGCATACCGGCGAGTTCTATCAGATTCCTGAAATGAGTATCCGCCCGCAGCCCCAGACCGACTTTACGGGCCGGATGTATGGAGCGGCCATTAGCCCCGAGTCCGCCGAGATTATGGCCAAGCTCGGTTTTGGGGTGTTGGTGATTCCGCAGCGCGACTGGGATACCACCGCCGAAGAGCTGGAACGCTATAATGCCATTTGTCGGAGCCTGGGCAAGGAGCCGGTCAAGCCTATTGTCGGCTGCTTTGTCTATGTTGACGACACCGAGGCCAAGGCCATGGACGGCGCCCGTAAATATATGGGTGCCTATTGGCAATCGGCGGATGAGCACTACCGTTTTTCGCACGGCGCCCACGCTGGCGTGAAGGGCTACGAATACTACGACAAAATGGGTCAGGCCAGCAAACAGATGGGACCGCAGGCGGTCAACGATTATTTCATCAGTTTTCAGTGTGTGGGCACGCCCGAGATGTGTTTGGAGCAGATCGAGTTCATTAAGCGCAAGGTCGATACCGAACACTTCATCGGCATCTTCAAATATGGTGGGATGCCCATACAGCGGGCGGAAGAGAACCTGCGCCGTTTTGCCGCAGACGTGATGCCGGGATTGCACCGGGAAGACTTTCGCGTCCACCCTGAGCCCGCCGTAGCCGTAGCCGATTAGAGCAGCCTTGCCAGTCTTACCTTGACTCGAAGAGGGGCAACCTCTGCTCCTCTTGTGTTGTGACGAGAGGAGGAGGACTGAAATAAGGGAGGGTGCAGTGAAGGACAGGCAGCCGACCGGCACCGGAGAGAATGCGGCTCCTGACCGGATCGATGATCGCTGGAACGACAAGTATCCGCATCTCGGGACTGACCCGATTCCTATCGAGCCCTACATCTCTCGTGAGTATTTTGCCTTAGAGCGAGAACGGATCTTTCGGAATGTCTGGCTGAACGTTGGCCGGATTGAACACATTCCGAATCCCGGCGATTATGTTGTCGTAGCTCTACCGGTATGCCGGACCTCGGTTGTGGTCGTTCGCGGGAAGGACGGTCAGCTCCATGCCTTTCACAATATGTGTTCCCACCGGGGCAATAAGATTGTCTGGGATCAGGGTGGCTCATGTCGGAACTTTACGTGTAAATTCCACGGCTGGAGCTATGGCCTGGATGGCAGACTGACATTCATCCCTGACGAGCAACGTTTCTCTGGATTGCAAAAAGACCGGCTCGGTCTGACTCCCGTGGTCGTAGACACCTGGGCTGGCTTCATCTTCATTCATCTTGATCCGAACCCGACCGAAACGCTACGCACCTATCTGGCGGAGGTTGTGCCTGGGCTGGAGGGTTATCCATTCTCTGAGCTTTCGGCGACGCGCTTTTGTTGGCGAACGGAGATTAAGGCCAACTGGAAAGTTGCCCAAGACGCCTTTCAAGAGGGCTATCACCTCCCGGTACGCCATAAGGCATCGGCGGCAGACGCCTTTACGAGCGGGACCAACCCGTATTGCCATTTCCTCAGTCTGGACCTTTACGAACGACACCGTCGCACCTCGTCGTACGGCAATCTGAACTATCAACCGACTCCGGTAGCGGGCATGGCCTATCAGTTCGGGAGTTCGGTGGTGGTTGATCGCGGTCTTGCTATGGATAATCTGCCAGCCGGGGTCAATCCTACCCGACGGTCGGACTGGTCCATTGATACTTTTTGGATCTTCCCGAATTTCTCCATTTTTCCGAGCAATGGGACGTATCTGACCCACCACTTCTGGCCGATTACCGAAGAGCGGACGATATGGGAAACGCATACCTATTTCCCCAAGGCGGAAAACGCGGGTCAGAAATTCAGTCAGGA
The DNA here is from genome assembly GCA_965243855.1 of uncultured Binatia bacterium (SeqCode). Lineage (GTDB taxonomy): Bacteria > Desulfobacterota > Binatia > Bin18 > Bin18 > Bin18. The sequence goes on from CBDEWE010000003.1 coordinate 4,494,564, forward strand.
GTACAGCAAGGTATTGCTCCGCGACATTCTTATGGAAGACGGTACAACACTGGAACACATGCAGGACGTGTTGGCCTCAGGCGCAAAAACCCATATGCCGTTGCAGCACCAGGAAATCTGCGTCCGCCATGCCTATAACGTGGTAGAGGATTATGTTGGGTTCTATGCCGGACGGTAACGGAGTATAACGATGACGGAGAGCGGCTTGCCCGCAGCGTTCCGCACGCTTCAGCCTTTTCTCGGCTGGGCGCTCGCCACTGAGGCCGAGCGTACGCAGAAACGTCAGACGAGCGAGATGGCGGACATTCAAGCCTTTTACACTGCCATGCTGTCGCACCTGGAGGACATTCTTGTGTATCTCAACCAATTCCCTCTGGAGCGTATGCCGCCTCACGCGCAGCAACTCATGGATATGACCCTCTCGCTCGCCGAGATTGCGCCGGCGGTTGAGCTGTTTGGCCAGCCGCGAGAAGATGATACATTCGACCCGTTTCGATTTGTTCCACAACACCAATAAAGGAGGTCGATATGATTCGCCCCGAACGGATTGCCCATGTTGTGATTAAGGTGCGCGACCTTGAACGCTCAAAGAAGTTCTACACCGAAGTGCTGGGAATGCAGGTCATGAAGGACACGCCTGAGATTAGAGGGGTCTTTTTAGCCAATCATACCCGCGACCACCACGAGATTGCCCTCTTCCAGATCGGCCCGGATGCCGAGTCGCCCCGACCAAGCCAGACCGGACTCGCCCATATTGCCTTTCGGTTGCGGAGCGAAGAGGAACTCAAAGCAGCCTATGAAGAACTCAAGGCGAAAGACGTGCCGGTGAACTTCACCGTAAACCACGGGATAACCAAGAGCATCTACTTCCTCGACCCGGACGGCAACGAGCTCGAAGTCTACTGCGACAACCCCATAGAAGAATATGCGGGGATGCCCAATGCCTATCTGGGTACGGACAAGCTGGAATTCGCTCAGAACGAGCGCGGCCTGGTGGACGTGATTGCCTCGCTGCGGCAGTGATACGGGCAGGCGTCTTTTTATTTCCCTCTCCCTGTTAGGGAGAGGGCCAGGGTAGGGGTCGCTCAGGGCGAATTTTTTCCGATTCTCCTTACCATAGCTTGGAGCACGCATGGGCATTCGGACCGGCGCAGAATACCGAGAGAGTTTGCGGGATGGGCGGAGCATTTATGTGAATGGCGAGCGGGTCAAAGATGTGACGACCTACCCGCCCTTCCAAGGCGTGGTGGATACCATTGCCTCGCTGTACGATCTCCAACACGAGCCTGCGCACCAGCCCCCGCTGACCTACCCGTCACCCAAGGATGGCCAACCGGTCGGGCTCTCCTTTCTGATGGCGGACAATGTTGAAGATGTCGAGCGTCGCGTCCGCGCCGAGGAATTTCGGGCTGAGGTGACCTGTGGCCTGATGGGTCGCATGCCGGACTTCATGAACGCTCTGGTGACCGATGCGGCGATTGCTGCGCCGTTTATCGGTCAGCGTGAGCCCCGCCTTGGTGAGAATACTCTTCGCTATTACGAGGCCTGTCGGGATCAGGACTGGTGCCTGACCCATACTCTGGTTGATCCTCAGATCGACCGCTCAAAAGGGCCGGCGGAACAACGCGATCCGGAGGCGGCTCTCCATGTGGTGCGCGAGACGGACAACGGCATCGTGGTCAGTGGCGCCCGGATGCTTTCCACGCTCGCCCCTTTTTCCAACGAACTCTGGGTAGGGCCGTTCTATCCGCGCAAGCCGGGAGAAGAAGTCTATACCCTCTGCTTTGCCGTTCCCATGGATACTCCGGGCCTCAAGTTTATCTGTCGCGAGGCCTATAACACGGGCAGGAGTCGGTTTGACCGCCCGTTGTCGTATCGCTTCGATGAAGAAGACGCCCTCGCGATTTTTGATACGGTCGAGGTGCCCTGGGAGCGGGTGTTCATCAACGGTGATATCGAGGCCTCCAACTACATCCTTGGTCGAGCGCCCGGCTACGCCCTGCTCCAGGCAGTTATTCGCGGGACCGTCAAGCTCCGTTTTATGGCCGGGCTGGCCTGTAGCGTGGCTGAGGCAATTGGCCGGACCAAGGCGCAGCACGTCCAAGCCCAGCTCGGCGAGTTGGTGGCCCATGTTGAAATTGCGAATGGCCTGCTGCGGGCGGCGGCCCACAATGTTGTCACCAATCATAAAGAAGGAGGCTCGCTTCGTTCGCTCGCGGCCTCGCTGTGGGTGTTTATTCCCCAGGCGCAGATGCGGGCGGCTGAAGTGATTCGACAGGTCAGCGGCAGTGGGCTGATCATGACTCCCACGGAAGGGGATTTGCAGAATCCGGAGATTGCGCCCTATCTCGAACGCTATCTCCAGGGTAAAAACCTGCCGGCGCGAAATCGCGTGCAACTCTTCAAGTTGGCCTGGGACATGTTGGGCGAGCAGTTTGGCAGCCGGCAGTTGCAGTACGAATGGTTCTACGCGGGTGATCCTATGTTTACTCGCTCGCGTTTTTATCATTCACCCGCGGTGAAAGAGTATAAGGCGATGGTGGAGCGAATCCTGGACGAGGGGCAGGGCACCGGCTAAGGGTGACTGTGATCCCCATCCTCAGATATCCTGTTCAAGGATTTGGCCGTTCTCCCTCAGCCAGCTCCGCGCCTTTTCCATCCTTGGCGCGTGCGTCCGAACGATATTCCAGAATCGGGGGGTATGATTTGCTTCGAGCAGATGGGCAAGTTCGTGCATGATGACGTAATCGATCACGAACTTGGGCGCTTTAATCAGCCGCCAGTTTAGGTTCACATTGTTCTTGACAGTGCATGAGCCCCAGCGGAAACGACTATCTACAATCTTCGCGCCGGCAAACTCCACCCCGAGCATAGCTGCAATGGATTTTACCTTTGGAAGAATCCTCTCTTTCGCTCGATTGATGTACCAGTCGCGAAGCACACTTCGTCGTTCACCCGCCAGAGAAGCCGGGATGAAGAAACGCTGCTCGAAGCGTATCTCCGTCGAGTCGGTCTGGATGACTTCGACTTGGTACTCGCGGCCAAGGTAAAGCGCGGATTCGCCGCTCACCAACTCCTTACCAGGCGGATGAGATCGCTCCTCGTACTTCTGAACGTGCGTCGTCTTCTCATAAATCCATTGACGTTTCGACTCGACAACTTCCCGAATCGTCTCTGCGGAGGTGGATTCGGGGGCATGAACGATGACGCTCCGGTCCCGTTCGACGGTGATCGTCAGCTTCTTACGTTTCGGTGAGCGTTTGATTGTGTAGGCCGTATCCATGCTTATTCTGCGTAGAGAATAATGTCATTATTCTTTTCCGCGATCTCCATGACGCGGCTGATTATTGTGTTGTACCTTTTCGCAAGATTTGGCAGCCTCACAAACGACGGCTGGAGAAGCGTCTTCTGAATTTCGGCCTTTAACCTGTTACGCGCGGAAATGCTCTCCCAAAATCCGACCAGCTTCAACTCTCGCTCGACCACCAGTGAGACACTCTGCGTCAGCGCGACCAAATGGCTGATTGCGTCGTCCTTGCTCAATCCGTAACGCGGACTCGTTTCCGCCACCTTCAGTTCGTCAGCGTCCTTGACCATGTCCATGGCAAACAGTTCGCGGCGAAACATACGGAAGAACGGCATCTGCTTTTTGCGGTGCAGCCCGTAGGTCGGCTCCTTGTTCGCGTTGACGATACGCTGGCGCAGTTTCTCCAACTCTTCGTAAATCCTTTTCCAGTTGTCCTGGAACTCCTGAAGTATCTGCGTCAGCGCTTCCGCGAAGGACGCTTGTAAGTCCGGGTCGTCAACCAACTCAATATCGAGGTGGTGGCGGATAGCGTGCTCTACCTCTGCCGCCTTCGTTTTTGCGCTGCTGCGCTGATCAACGTTCTTTTGGAATTCCTCGTCCAGAATGGAAATCGGCTTGACCTTCTGGTCAATGCCCTTCGACTCCAGGTATGTGTCCGTGATTGCACGCAGCTTCGGCGGGATGCCTTTCATGCTGAAGCGCTGATCCCGGAAGTGTTTGCCGGCGAGGATGTTGATTTCATACAGGGCGTTGTAATCATCCATAAACGCCAACGCCTGCCGCGCTGGGAAGACGAGGTTCAGGCATTTGGTGAACTTCCTGAACGCCTGCATGTAGTCAAAGCGCAGGTCCTCATCATAAAACACATCATAGAAGGCGTCGTGGTCCGTCAGGTCCGTCAGGCCATGCCGCTCAAGCAGGGCCATAATCGCGGCATGGCTATCCTTGAGATTGCTCAACTCCTCTTCGGGAAAGCTGAGGGTGTCAATAACTTCCTTTTGTTCCCGCTCGTCATACGCGTCGATGGCTTTCCTGAGATGATGCCCAATACCGACGTAATCGACCACGAAGCCTTTGTCTTTCGTGTCTCCTTCAACCCGGTTCACCCGAGCAATGGCCTGCAACAGGTTGTGGTCGGTGATGACCCTGTCCAAATACATGACCTGTTCCACGGGAGCATCGAAACCCGTGATGAGCATATTGTTGACAACCAGGATGCCCATGTCCCCGCTCACCCCTTCGTCTTCGCCCCCGAACGCCATCTTGAAGCTCTTGATACTGCGTTTGTGCCTGGTCTGGTCAGCGTACGCCTTTAGGTGCGGCAGGTCGTTGTGCCCGCCGGAGATCACGACATCGGTTTTCAGCTTTTTTAGCTGCTCCAGGTCGAGGCCGTTCGGGTTTGATTTTTCCAACTCGGCAACGGCTGCACCCAGAGTAGCGTCAAGGTACTTTTTGTAGCGTGCCGCGGCCTCCCGCGATGTGGCCACCACCTGGGCCTTGTAGCCGTTCGGAAAGACATGGGTCAGGTAGTGCTCAACCATATCCCTGGCCTTGGCCGCAATCGTGGGTTCTGCCTCCAGGTAGGCGTCTCGGGAGCCGTAGCCAAGGATTTCCAGTCTTTGCTGAAGGTTGTAATCGCTGAACACATCCGCGAACGCCGCATCCATGCCTTCCTGGTCGGGTATTTCCGCGTTATGGGTGCGGCCCTCGTAGACGATCTCCAGGGTGACACCATCGTCAATGGACTCCCGCATGGTGTATTTATCGATGTAGTCACCGAAAACACGCTCGGTCTTGTCAATCGGCGTGCCGGTATAGCCGATCTTGGCCGCGTTCGGGATGCCTCTATCGAGATTTGCCCCGAGCAGTTTGTATTGGGAGCGATGGGCCTCGTCGGTCATGACCAGGATGTTGGGGCTGTCGTTTAGCTGCGGAAAGGTCTCGGTCAGGTCTTTTTCCTGGAACTTGTGGATCATGGCCATGACCAAGTCCGAGGTGTCGGCCCGGAGCAGTTCCTTGAGTTCGCTGATGCGGTTGGCCGTCTTCACCGTGAAGCCGACGCTTTGGCTGGTTTCGCTCAACTGGTCTTCAAGTTGCGTCCGGTCGGTGACGAAGACCACTTTCCAGTTCGCCAATTGCGCGTGGCGGTACATTTCACGCACCATGAACATCATGGTCAGCGATTTGCCCGAGCCCTGGGTGTGCCAGATGATGCCGCTACGTTCGCGTGGGTTCCTGCCCTCCAGCAATCCCTTGACGGCCAGCTTGACCGCCCGAAACTGCTGATAGCGTCCCACAATCTTGATGGTCTGGCCTTTGTCATTGGTCGAAAACAGGGTGAAGGTGCGGATGAGGTCAAGCAGGTTGTTCTTGTCCATCATCCCTGCGACTAGGCGTTGCTGGTCATTCGGGCTGCCGGTGCCATGTTCAAGATCGTTGAGCGTGCGCGGGTAGGGGTCGGTCCAGCGGTAAAAATGCTTTTCGCTGTGCGTGGTGATCGTCCCGAACTTGGCTTCCTGCCGGCAGGTAGCGACTACGAACTGATTGAAATAAAAGAGTGGGGGGCTGCCTTCGCCTGTGACGCCGCGCTGCTCGCTGTAGCGCCGCATCTGGTCGATGGCCTCGGGGATGGCGTCTTTGACCTTGGGCGACTTGCATTCAACCACAGCTACGGGCAGGCCGTTCAGGAACAGCACAATGTCCGGGATGATATGGTGCTCGCTGCCCAGGATGCGGACCTTGAATTGGCATACGGCAATAAAGCGGTTGGTGTCGCGGTTCTTGAAATCAATAAATCGCACGGTCGGGCTGTTCTCGCCCGTTTGCCGGTTCTCGCTGACGCTGGTGTTCTCCAGAAGCAGGCGCAGGACGTGCTTGTTGTTTTCGATCAAGCCCCTGCTGGGGAAGCTGGCGGTCAGTTGCTTGACGACTTCTTCGACCTGATCGTCTTCCAGCCACGGATTGATGACCTTGAGCCTTTCTCGCAGCACCGGCAGCATGACGACTTCGGTAAAACTCTCCCGAAACGTATCGCCGGGCTTCTGTTTCTCATCGGTCAGGTCGATAATCTCCCAGCCCAGGCCGCGCAACTGCTCAAGCAGGGGTTTCTCGACGTGGTTGCGTTCGTCCATGCGAAGGGACCGCGCCCGCATAGTCATCGTTCCTGTAGAACCTGAAAACCGAGCGCCTCCGCAACAGCACCTTGCTGGGCGTCGAGCGTGGCGAACGAAAGCCTGCCAGGTTGGGGAGAGACATACAGGGCCGTCGCGAGATGCCATAGGTCAGCGCCCCGCAAGTACCCCGTTTCGAGCACTGTCGCGAACTCGGGAGCAAGCGTCCTACTGGGTAGAATCCATTCGATCCCCGCGACCGCACTTTCTTGAAAGATCAGATTCTCGCGTGCGAACGCCGCCCGCAATTCGGCTTCAAGCAGGTTTGAAGAAATCAGGCGGTCAAATTCGTCCAGCCGTTGCGCGTGCGCTGCCGCATCCGGTTCATCGAAGGCGATGGCTGTCAACACCGAGGTGTCAACGTATGCAATGCTCATTCGCCTCGCTCTGCGAGAAACCTCGCTAGCGCGCCGGGCCGTCGTTCAACCGGTCCGAATGTCCTCCTTGGGAGGGCCGAACGAACCAGGGAGCCGCTACGTTCGAGGTCCTTCAGCCGCTCTTCGAGCGTCGGCTTGCGCCGCTCCCGGATCGAACGGATTTCTGCCACTGGTTCTCCTCGATAAGAGACGGTGACAGTCTTGCCTTCACGCACTTGCCGGATGACCTCGGAAAACCGCGCCTTTGCTTCGTAGATTGAGTAGGTGAGTGCCACAGCGTCACATTAGCTAGTCAGACTGGTCATGGCAACCGAAATGATTGGCACTATCAGTAGTGCCCAACCGGGATGGGTCTTCACTCGCGTCTTGGTACTCCTACGCCGCCCTCTGTGTCCGTCAGCAACGGGACAACGGAGACCTTGCCGGTGAGGAGGTCTTGCATCAGGGCGGTTTTGAGCGAATTGAGTTTCGTTAAAGACAATTTCTGGTCATTAACTGCCTCAGATAGCGATTCTATTTTTTTTGCGATCAATTCCTGCTCATCGTCATTCGACGGCATTTTGATAGGCGTATTTCTTATTGCCGATAGAGACAGATTTCTTATTGTTGAACCAGTCATTTCATATTCGTAAAATTTTTTTACGGGTTGAGATTGTAAAACATAGTAGATGAGCTTTTCATTCACACTAGGCTTACACATTATATAGGCGGCACTCTTTCCGAGAATTACTTTTTCGCCTTTGTAGAAAGCAATGTTTCCGATAGTTCCATTAATTGAGTAGAGAATCGTTCGCTCATCAAGGCCGATGAAGTATTTCCTATATTCCCTTTCATCTACACACAGCGTGTTTGATGTGACATGTATTGATCCTTCCCCCAAGTTGTTCCCGTTTATGAAGAAGTAGTCTGTGTGTTCAGAGTAGTTAGGTGTGGAATGTATCCCGTCGCCTATTCTTATGGTTAGGTCTTCAAGCTTTTTCGTCACCCACTCCACCGGAATCCGCCCTAGCGGCGAATCTTTGAACTCGTGAGTCTCCTCAGAACGGAGGTTTCCGTTTTTGTCAATGCCGCGTGTGAGCAGGTCTTGCATTAAGCCGGTCTTAATGCGCTGCTGCTTGGCGATTAGCGTTTCGGTCCGTTCAATGGCTTGATCGACTGTGGAGAGGATTTCGGCGATTTTGGTTTGCTCGGGTTCTGGAGCATTCGGGAGCGAATAGAGGTGCCGGATTACACTGGGGTGTGCTTTTGTTTGATAGTCAAAAGTTATTCTTTGATGCTGAAAGTCGAAAACGTAATAAACGAACTGACGATTCCACTTCTCTCCATCGACACGCATGTAGCCACAGACATTCGTGACTGAAAACTTGTGCTTTGGTCGGAAAAAGAATCGGCCTCCGCCGTCAACGGACCAGGTAATGAGTTCTTCATCAAACATGTAGTGGCCATACCTGCCAAACTCACCTGACCCCTTCGCCGAGGACGAATAGATCGGATAATCACCCGGATATTTCGCAATATCCTTCGAGGAAATAATGTTGCCCCGCCCTAGCTGTATATCACCGGCACGAATGGCCTTGTCTAAAGTGATTCCATTCATTGGGAGTACCCCAAGCCACTCATGAATTCACTGAGTTTGCGAAGCGTTGCTCCGCGCGTCTCCTCAAGTTCCCGACCACTCACCGCGTACTTGCCCCACAGGTTCTCAACACCCGAAACCAGTTGTCGCATTTCCGCATTAAGGTATCGTTCGAGTTCGGCGCTGGCGATGTCGTAGAGCTTCTTGAGGATAAGGCGCTTGGCTTCGGCATCGGTTAGCTGATCGTTGACTGCTTCCAGCATTGCGTCAGTCTTGGCAATCCGTGCTTGAAGCGTGGCCTTATCTTTGTTCAGGGCAGCAATCTTCTTTTTGTCGGTCTTGTCGTGCGGGTCCAGGTTGGCAAGCTGGGCTTCGACCTGCCGGATGAGTGCCTTATTTTCGGCTTTGAACCCTTCGCCACCAAGCCGCTTGAGTTGAACTTTGAGTTCCAGTTCGCTGGTCTTGTCTTTCAATGACGATTTACCGACCCTGATTTGCTCCTCAATCTTCTTGATAGCGCCCTCCTGCGCTTTGAGGCCATCACACTCCCGCTGGGCCGATGCGCCCGTACTGTCCTTCAGGTCGTCAATGAGGGTTTTGAGGGCCTTCTTGATGACGGTGGCCGTGACCTTTTCCTCTTCGTCGGGTTCGTAGGCGGCCACCTCTTGCGCGGTTTCCACGGCCTCGGCCAACTCGGTCTGGAGTTCATTGATACGGGTTTCCAATTCCTCAATGGCGTTTGCCTCGTCCTGGAAAAACGCGGCAATCAGATAGGTGTCCGGGATGAGGGTGTGATGCCAGCCGGTTGAGACAATGGTTTTCAGGTCATAACGATTCTGCTGCCACCAGTTGACGAACACACCGGCGCTCTTGAACTCGTCCAGCACACCCAGGGGGACGAGCTTGTTCTTGAGTGCGGTCAACAACTCGTGTCGTACTTCCGGCATTTTCCGACCACCGTGATTGGCCCGTTCAAGCGCGGCAAAATCATCACGGGCCACGCTCCACCATTCCTTGAGTGCAGTGCGGTGGGTGTCCAAGGTGCGCCCGACCGATGGGTCTGCTTCAATGCAGCCTTTGATAGCGGCCTTGCCGGTAATCGCCTCCTGGAAAGACAGGTATCCCGGTCGGTCCGGCTGGAAGAGCGTTTCGCACTGAAGGCCGAATTTGGCGAAGCGGTTGCTTTGCGTCGTCACCTCAGTTGCGGGGATGCCGCCGATGAGATGAGCCTGTACGTCTTCCGGTTCCGGCTCCGGGGTGTTGTCCACATAGCGCCGGATGTTCAGATTATAGTCGTGCGTATCGACAATCTCCGCCCTGTCCACCAGTCGGCTGTATTTGGGAATCTCGCGTTTGTGGGTAAACACGAAATCGATTTTCTCGATGTCCTCCGGGCGGAGTTTGTTCTGGTTTTTTCCTTCGGCATACTCACGGTCGGCGTTGATGAAGAACACCTTGTCGCGCAAGGCATCGGGTTTGTTCTTATTGCAGACGAGGACGCAGGCCGGGATGCCGGTCCCATAAAAAAGACCCTGGGGCAGGCTGATGATGGCCTCAATCACGTCGTCGTGTATCAGCAGTTCCCGAATCAGCTTTTCCTTGCCCCCACGAAACAGCACGCCGTGGGGCATGATGGTGGCCATGTGGCCGTCGCTCTTGAGGCTGGCCAGCATGTGCTGGACAAACATCAGGTCGGCCTTTTTGCCGGTTTCCGGGCACCACTGGCGGAAACGGTGGGTGAACTGCATACTGGCGCGGCTGTAGTTCTGCGAGAAAGGCGGGTTGGCCAACACGCGGTCGAACTTGCGTATCTGGCCGTTTTCCAAAATCTGCGGGTCCTCCAGGGTGTCGCCGTTCTCTATGGTGAAACTCGTGATGTTGTGGAGGATCATATTCATATTGCAGATTGACCAGGTGGTGCCGTTGGAGTCCTGGCCGTAGAGGGCCAGATTGTTGGCGTTCTCGCCCTGCTCTTCAACGTACTGATGGGCCTGAATCAGAAAGCCGCCGGAACCCGCAGCCGGGTCGTATATCTCATTTCCTTCCGTGGGCTTGGTCAACTGGACCAGCAGGCGCACGACCTCAGCGGGGGTATAGAACTCACCGCCTTTTTTACCGGCGCTGTCCGCAAAATACTTAATCAGGTACTCGTAGGCCGCACCGAGCAGGTCGGGGAACTCGAAATTGTCGTTGACCAGAACGAAGCCCGGCTGGTTGAAATGATCGAGCAAGTCCTTCCATTTCTGGTCCGATATCTTGGTCTTGCCCTTGACCGCGTTGAAATCGATGTTGTTCTTCAGCACCCCGGCCAGTGAATCGTTCTCGTCTTCAATCGCAGCAATTGCCTTGTTCAGCATATTACCGATATCGGCCTTGAGGTCCTTGAGCGCCGGCACCACGTCGCCGTTCTCATCCTTCCAGGTCTCATACCAGCGAGCACGAGCGGGAACGAAGAAAGTCTCGCCGTAGGAGGTCTTGTCTTCAATGAGTTCCGCCAGCAGGGCGGGCTGGTCCTTGAGGTGAGCAAAGTCCCGCTCGTGGAGTTGTTCCCGTTTCCGGTCGAACTCATCAGACAGCCGTTTCAGGAACAGCATCCCGAAGATAAACTCCTTGAACTCCGAGGCGTCCATCTTACCGCGCAGGATGTCGGCGGCTTTGAACAGGAAGGATTCGAGTTGGGTCAGGGTGATTTTTTCGGTGGGCATGTGGGAGGCTCAGGCTGCGATTGCTCCGTTCTCCAGGTGCTGCTTAAAGACCTGGAGAGCCGAACTTATCAGGGTGTAGCGGGATACTACAGACAGGAGGGCGTTACCGAATGGGTGATTGTCACTTTGGGAGTTCTTGAGCCGCCCAGCCCGCGATGGTTGGGCTTTACAGAACGCCTTCAAAACACTGGCCAATACCTTTTGAATAGTCCTCATTGAACTGATTAGAGGGCGCATAAACAAGCCCTATTTGGGGGTATTGCCTTTGAAGTTTGAACAGGGTCACCGCAGTCAGCTTTGGGCCAAGAGAACTCATGATGATATTGTACGAAGAACCAAGACGACCTAATGCTTCTTGAATTGCATTCATTCCCCGGTCCTTAGCGTAAGCGTCTAACTCGAATATCTCGCAGTCATATTCTTTTTTGAGTGTTTCACGATAGTCTTCCATCGTTTCGTTATTTCGTCTGAACTGCGACTCTACCTGAACTCCAATCATTATTCTCGCGGGTTCACACCAACTTATTAACCTCTTTACCCTCTGAAGATCAAAGCCTACCGTTACTAAAAGCGCTGTCCTGGCTGACGGCAATGCCTCACCTGACAACTTATATACGAGTCGTGGGGCCCGAGGTTCTCGGCTTAACCAGTCGGTCCCGTAATCCTTGGGGCTATGATATACGTACTGCGTCGCTATGGATTTCTGTTTAAGCAGCCATAACACGTACCAAATAATTTCACGGGGCATCGTGGAAATGTCTATCAGAACCTCGTGATCGTTCTGAATAGTATCTTCAATTGTGTCTATGATCTTTCGCCAGCTAGCCGCAGGGTCGTCTGCCTTTAGTTCTAACGAATCGTATCTTGTTCCATTATCCTCACACATCCTTTTGACAACACTACGATTTTCTTGCGTGCGCGGGGCGTAATTTTCAAAATAGAATATAAGGGCATTGCGAAGCGTCGCTTTTTTTAGATCGTAATCGAATCCCAGGCTGAAACGATCCTCCCAACTAGCGAATGTGATTAGTACGCTATCTCGTTTCATCCCATAACCCCTTCTGTTCGTGACTTTCCTGGATTGGCTTGATGCTCTTCCCTTCCGTTGCATCCCAAAGAGCCTGAGCCGGTATCGAAATCCTTGCATATTGACCGTAAGGGTCCAGACCACGGATTGGCCAGAGCATCTTGTTTGGTATGTAATAGGTTTCCCTTTTACCATCGTCCTTGGCCGGACCGCTTTGTATGTACAGTAATTGCCCTCTCCGTAGTATTTCAAAGAGGCGATCCAATTTGTCCATAATGCCCGGCTCCTGGCCGGAAATGGCAAACGATAGGGCGCATGGTTCGGACTGATGGTGCAGGAGTCGATCCCGGAGATGTACAGCAAGTGCGTCAAGCAGCCGATATATTCGCGCTCCATCTTCCGTAGAGCAATTCTCAATATCTTGCGCTATCCCATCTTCTATCCACGACCAGAGACGTTGACTCCGCTCTAAAATAATTTCTGTCTGTATCGCTGGAGATATCTGGGAAATCTTTACCGAACCGTCTTCCGTTGCCGTTTCGTTCGCTCTGGAAACGGCGCTGTCGAACATCCAAAAGCAGGGTTCAAGGAGATTGCGAACGACGCCAGTTGATAGGAATACCAGGGTATCGAACCCTGAGTATGGCGGTCTATTGGCTTTAGGCGGGCGGCTCTTGAAATAATGGGCGCGCTTATACTTGTAGATATAGTCAGTTACGGCTTTTGATCTCTCTTCCGTTTCTCCGAATTTACGAATCGCCTCTTCACGTACTATTCTTTCCGACTCCCTTAGACCTTCCTTCATGGCCGGGCTCATTGGAAAGAACTCCTCGGGGGTCGCAGAAATGGAAAGTTTCTGTAGACGGCGCTTGATCAATGTTTTGGCGAGTCCATAGAAGTTAGAGTCCCTATTCTGATAGTGTGCCTCCAAATCAATCTTCGTATAATCATGCCCCTCAAGAATCGATCCGCCGGACGACGTAGTTCTTGTTTGTGTACCGACCTTCGCAACTGCCACCTTGAAGCTGAACAGAGAATGGTCTCTATATGCGATCCAGGAGTTGAGTGCGCGAACCTGGTATTCGTTTAATGAATGCGCGTCATCAATCAGTAAAAGAAAATGTGAATCTTTAAGTCGGGGGACCTTGCTAGAACACATCTGTATGAGCGGAACAAAAACAGATACAAAGGAAAAGGTGTTTTCGTAGAAGGTTGCACTCTTCCCAGAATTCAGTGTCCGCTGGGTTAGCAATAGTTCACGTTGAACGAACTGCTTGATCGCCTCAAAAAAATCCCCTTCCCGTGGCAGTTTCGCCCCTAATACAAATTCTGCCTCGCTACGTAACAATGACTCATCAGCGCCTTCCAGTGCATCGGGTATTTCCGACAGAGTATCGGCCAAAGCATGGACGAGGGACAAAACCAGAAAATGCTCGGACAGGACTGACGCCTGAAATTTTTCTAGTAACTGATACTCAGTTTTATGCGTCAACGGCGTATTGCATGGGATATATACTCCTATGTTCGAGACCGAGGGAATTTTGTCTCCCTTCTCCGCCAAAAGTTTCTGTACCCGCCATCTATTAAACAACAAAGCCATTGTTTTCCCGCTACCACGCTCACCAACCAGAAAAACATTGCGTTTAGACTGAATGAAACGACCATAGTTAAAGTCATCGATGTAGTAGTCCACGATCATCTCATCTTTAAGATTGTTTGCCGCCTCGTATTCGAATGGATTTTCGTCCAGCTTCATACGTCTATCTCCTCGGACACTTGGCTCGGACACTTTGAAAGTAGGTCAGCAACGAGAGCATCAATGGAATAGTTTCCGTCTATCTCTACAATCGCCTTAGTTTGCTCACCTGGAATAACGACGGTGTCGGTCAACTTGAGAGGTAATAGGTTGGTATTCATGAGTTCTCCGTCACAATGGAAATTGAACGTGGCCTCCGTAGATGTAAAGGGCGACAGAAGGTTGCTGTAGTGGCGTGCATATTGGCGCTCTTGATCCAACTTTAGAATTCTTCCGTAGATGAATTCAAGGAATTCAGAAAGGTGCTTTCGGCGGTCGTCATCGGGTTGACTTATGTCAATGTCTATCTCGTAGGTTAGAATAATACGGTTAGTGCCGCGCTCAATGAGAATGTGTGTACTGGACGCATAATCATGAAACTTCCGTGATTCTGATTCGTAGAGGCCCTTTCTCCTCATGAATTGGGAAGTACGTTGAGGACCTTCCGCCAACTCATCCGCGAAGCGAAGAATGGCCGCTAGTTCACGTAGGCGTACAGGCTTACCTTCCAACTGTTCTGTTTCTGCAAGTTCTTTGAGTGTATCGCGAGAGCCATCTTGTGCGGTTCCCGTATGCGCGCGTGCGGCTCGCACCACGAGCGTCCCTTCACGGAGGAGCGAGGTATCTGTTCCTCGGATGTCGGCAAAAATTTCGGCGACTTTAGTATGATGACCTTCTCGGCCGAAAACATTGCCGGCATCATGAAAGAGGATACACATCCCGAGGCAGTACATTTCGATGCCCGACAAGCTCGTGACTAAACCGTCGTTAGAAAGAAGACGGGTCACGTTCTCCTGTACGTTTGCAACGTGTCTTGGGCCGTGGTCGGAAAGGTTCGGTTCGGCCCCTGGAATATTTTCGTATACTTCCTGCTGGAGCTTAGCCTGAGCTTGTTCATAAGCGCTGGCAAGTTCACGGCCTTTACTTCCTTTGAATTCTTCTAAAATTTTATCACGCATTTGCTCGTCAAAATTCTTGGTCGGCACAGTTTCTGTTCCTCCATCTTCATCCAGATGCAACTAGCCGTCGGTGCTAAGTATTTCACTATCTGAGAAGCTGTCTAAATACGGCCTTTGCGAGTAGAGGTGGTACCGCGTTTCCGACCTGCTGCTGCTGAAAACCTATAGAACCATCGAACTCGCACGAGTCGGGAAGTGACTGAATCCGAGCCGCCTCACGAACCGAGAGACCTCTGTCTTCCGCTGGATGGATGAGCATGTTCTTCCGGTAATTTCCGATGACGACTGACGGACGATCGTAACAAAGTCTATGGTAAATGCCTGTGTGGCACCTGTGTCTATCCTTATAGTTTTTCATCATCCGCGAAGGAATGTCTTCCCAATTACCTCCGGGCGGAATAAATCGGTAGCGGCGTATTATCTCCTTGCTATTCTTTGTAACCAAATGGCTAGAGCACCCAGCTAAACGTTGACGCAACTTCCTAGCGTATGCGGACGGCGGGACATCGCGATCGCGATAAGGTAGCCATGACATGGCTGCACCGTTCGCGAGATTGGGAAGATCGGCAATTGCATCCTTGACTGTTACCGGTAAGGATACGGTTCTCTTTGGTAACGCGATTTTCTTCCCGGTTCGCGATCCAACGAGAAAAAACCGGCTCCGACATTGTGGGACGCCGTAATCGAGTGCATTCAGTACACCGGGGCTCGGTGTATACTTTAATTGATCAAATCTATCGAGAATGGTTTCGAGAAAAAGTCCATGCGCAGTATTAACGATTCCCTGGACATTTTCTAATACGACAAAATCCGGCTGCCAGATTTTCACAACACGGAAAAATTCCTCGAATAACCAGTTGTTTGCGTTCCGTACGTTGCGCGTTCGTGTGTTGGAATACGAAAAGCCTTGGCACGGAGGCCCGCCAAACACGACAGTGCCGTCCGAACCATGAGGTATTTTCTTTATCCTCTGCGAAGATAGCAGACGTACATCTTTGTCGAAGACTTCGCAATGCGGGTGATTTTTGGCATACGCTCTAGCTGCATACTTGTCGCACTCGACGGCGAACTTTACATCAATTCCAGCCTGGGCCGCACCAATGCTCATCCCACCGACCCCGGCAAATAAGTCTATTCCTATCATGTCGTCGATAACTGTCGTCGCGTCCGAGTCGCATCACAGGTACACATTTAGGACCTGCCCTTCTCAGAGGGAAATTTCAGCACTCAACGACTCCTCCTCGTTCTCAGCCCTTCTTTCTCACGCTTTTTTGTCCTTCTTGATGGGCGAGTCTGGGAATCGTTCCTACCACTCTTCTTCACCCATTCGTCCACTTCTGAGAGCCTGAAGCGGAGCAGCCGTCCCACCCGGTGGGCGGGGAAGCCCTTCGAATCGACCCAACGGTAGATGGAATCCTTAGCTACCTGTAAGTGGGTAGCAACCTCGACGATACCGACCCAACCTTCTTCAGTAGACATCTTCTAATGATCTCTCTTCAAGAGAACCAAAGAAATACCACTAAAGTATATGAAAGTCGACGTCTTCGCTCAACGAATCGGGCCTCTTCCGCCATCGTCATGCCGGATCACGTCCGGTAGGGCGAGGCGGCTAGATTCTCGCCCCGTATCAAGTACAGGGTGACATTCTTTACGCGGGAAGGACGGACGGCGGGAAGGACGGGCGACTACACAGCACCGTGCATTGCGCTAGATGCTCGGGGCAACCACGTGGTTGCCCCGACGGAGGGCATGATTCGAGAGACTAGCTGGGCGGATTGGTGGAAGTGATATCGGGTGTCTCTTCCAAGCCAAGCGCGGCAATGGGCGCCTCAAAGCGCTCAGTCATGACCGCATCCTCGTCGTGAAAGTCCCGGGTGAAGCAGCAGTATTCCATCTGCATGCCGTTGGGGTCCTTGAAGTAAATTGACTTGGCCCAGTCGTGATCCACGACTTCTGAGACCTCCACGCCTTTATCCCGCAGCTCTTGTTGTTTTTCTTCGAGCGCCGCTTCCGTCCCGGCCTCAAAAGCGAAGTGGTAGAACGCACTCGGGACACCGAGCCCCCGGTTGATACCGGCGTCGTACTCGACTGGAACACCGGGAATGCTCTTGGCTTCCATAAAGGCGAGTAACTGGTCACGGCCCGTATCAAAAAAGATATGCCGGATATGGCCGCCTTCTTTGATCTTGATGGTGTCGCAGCGAACCGGTTTGAAGCCCAGGATGTCTTCGTAAAACTCACGCGTCTTATCCAAGTCGAGCGTTGACAACCCAATATGAGAAAAGCCTTTCTTTGTCATGACCAAACCCTCCTTATTCTCTGTGGTCCCGCTGTTTTTTTGATCTACCACAGCTTCTGCGGGAAAGAAACCGAGAAAACCGCCCTCTTCGTGCTTCTCGTTGACACACTGCGAGCAGGCCGAGTAGGCTCTCCTGGCCGGATACTGAGGAGGAAGGTATGGATTTCGGCGTACTTGTATTTCCCAAACCGGACCGCTGCGTCGATCACGCCAAGCTGGCTGAGGCGCAGGGCTTCAGCCATGTGTGGGTTGAAGACTCGCCCATGATGGCCGGTGATGTCTATCTCTGCCTGGGGTTGATGGCGCAGCATACCAGCCGAGTCACGCTCGGAACCGGGGTGGCAGTGGTTGGCACGCGTAGCGCGCCTGTGACGGCCCACGCCATTGCCACGGTCAATCAGCTTGCCCCCGGACGAGTCATTCTTGGGCTGGGGACCGGCAATAGCGCGCGGCGAGCGATGGGGCTGCCGCCCTGTTCTCTGCGTGAACTGCGCGAGTATATAGCGACCGTGCGTGGCCTGCTGAGTAACCGGGAGGTGATCTACCAGGAGGGAGCGGAGACGCGCCGGATCAAATTTTTTCATCAGGATTATGCGTTTATTAACACGTGCGAGCCGATTCCCGTTTATGTGGCCGCCAACGCCCCACGGGCCATGAGGCTGGCCGGCGAGTTGGGCGACGGCTGGCTGACTTCACGAACCAATACGGTCGAAGGCTTTGAGGAGGCCTGGCACCAGGTCAAGACCGGCATTGAGCAGGCTGGAAAGAATACGGACAGTGTAAACCGTGTGCTCTTTACGACGGCCTGCCTGCTGAGCCCGGACGAAGGACTGGATTCTGAGCGAGTCAGAGCACAGGCTGGCCCATGGGCAACCGTCGCCCTGCACTCCTTGTATGAAACGCTCAAGGAGCCCGAAGCCGCTCCGGCCCCCCTTCGCTCGATTTTTGCCGAATACAAAGCCTTTATGGAGCAACGTCTCCAAGACAAGGATGAATATTATTTTGACCTGCACGACGGCCACTGTTTATACGTCCGGGAGGAAGAGGCTCAGTTCGTAACGCCCGAAGTCGTTCAGGCGACCACCCTGACGGCCCGGCCCGAAGCCCTGCTGGAACGGCTTCGCAGTCTGGAGCGGGCTGGAGTTCGGCAGGTCACTTTTATTCCGACCTTTGACGCCTTTGAGGAATTTGTAACAACATTCGGAGAAAAGGTTCTTGCCCATTGGTAAGGGACACCTTCCTGCCGCCTGCTTGCCCTGGCGGTCGCCCTCCGATACAGCAGAGAAGGGTTTGACGCTTCTCCCGTAGCTCTGAATCGTGGGAGAACAGGCAGGATTATGACCAATTTCGATCCCAAGACCCTCGAAGAAAAAGACCAGCAGCAGTTTCAGGCCGTGTTGGAGGGTCTCTCCCCCGTGCAATACTCGACCTTACTCACTGCGCTAACCCGGATAGAGCAGCCCGTTGTCCAGGCATGGCTACAGGAAGAACTCTTCCAGGAATGGGTTCAACAGGGCCAGCACGTGAGTACAACGCTGGGCGCACGTGGGGAAACGCTCACCTCGGCTATGTTCGCGGCAACTCCTGAGCTTTTACCGATATTGTCCCGGCTGGAGATGCTCGAATGGGTCCGTTTTCTGCTGGATATTGAAGCAGTCAGCGGAGAGACCGATTTTGCGCGTTTCCCGGATGGCTTGACTGCCCTGGACCGCTCGGAACGGATCAGCGTCTATCGTCTGGGCCGGTCGGCGGTGTATCATTCGCGCGATGCTGCGGTGGGTATTTACCACGTCTTACCTCAAGCCCTGGTCACTATCCCGGAGCCATTACGGAATGTGTTGATGCGTTGCCTCCAACCGGTTGCCGCCTTTGATCCGGAACCCCTGCCGGCTGTCATTCCGTTTCTTGAGCCCACGCTCAAGAGCTTGGCGCCGGACCAGCAGCTGTCTGTATTGGAGCGGATTGCCGAACTCGCCCGGATTTTTCCTGCCGGGATTGCCCGTCTCTTTCGGACCCTGTCCCGTGCGTATGAAGAAGTCGGTGCCGAGGGGGTGTTGACCTGGATTCAAACCGGAGAAGAGATCGCGCAGCGCAATCCGCACGCCGCGGAAGCCTTTTTCACCCTGGAGTCCCGCACCAGTTTCCAGGTCTTGCGGCATGAGTCGCCGGCCGTGCTGCTCTCCGAAGTGCATAGCGCGTTGGTGAAGTTTATGCACATGCTGTGTGGGGAAGCGGTCAGTATCCAGGAAATCGGGGAGATATCCTTCCCGCCCCCGTTTGCGATTGTTGAAGACGAGGATGAGTTTCTGCCCTTGCCGGCCAGCATTGATCTGTTTTCGACTTTTGAGGAAAACTTTCGGCTGTATTGCATGTTCGCGGCCCATCAGGCGGGTCGGGTCGAATTCGGGACATATGAGCTCTCTATTCTCGACATCTGGTCGCAGGTGCCGTCATTTGTCCAGGAACGGGCCGAGGCGAATGCACACCCGCCACGGGACCTGGCGGCGTATTGCAAGCTCTTTCCCAAGCCCGAACAGATTGAGGCCTTGTTCATGTTCGTCGAAGGTCAGCGGATCAACGCCTGTCTGGCAGAGGCGTATCCTGGGCTGCAAAAAGATCTGGCCTGGGCTGCGTCACAGACCCGCATCCTGCCGCCCCTGATTCAGTCGATCCTGCCGTATTTGAACGCAACGCTGAAACCCGGCTGGGAGCAGAACGCCACCGTGGCGGGCTGCCTGCTCATGGCCACCGAGCTGTATGCTTCCCTGCCCGAATATGCGTCGCAGCTCTCGAGGCAGCAAAAGGACGAGGATGTTCCGACCGGCGCGCCGGACAGGATGATGCAGAGGATGGGCGAGCCCGAACTATCTGAACGGGAGCAGGCCGTCCTGCAGCGGATTCTTTTGACGCTGCGCCAGCATCAAAAAAAGAAAAAGATTCGCCAGACCCGGCCGGCCTCCATCCACGGAATGCCCCTGGATGCACTGGACGACGAGGAAGACGCAGCCGAACAGGAAGAGCACAAAAAGGAGCAACTGCGCCGTCGACATTCTGTCGTGGGAGTCCGCTACGTCTATGACGAGTGGGATTTTCTGATCGAAGATTACCGCGCCCGCTGGTGCGAACTCCACGAAGTCCCGCTGGCCGGCGACCGGGGCGGCTTCTTTGAGAGTACGCTCACCCGCTATAGCGAGGTCATTCCCAATATTAAACGGGAGTTCCAACAGCTTCGACCCAAGATGTTTCGTTTGGTCAAGGGGCTGGAAGATGGAGAGGTAATAGACCTGGACGCGGCCGTGGCGGCTCGGGTTGATTTGCACACCGGGGTTGCGCCGTCCACGCGGCTATACGCGGCCAGACAGCCGCTGGAGCGGGATGTTGCCGCCCTCTTTCTCTTGGACCTGAGTGCTTCGACCGATGCCAGGATTCAGAAGGAAATGGACAACGGAGATAGCGAAACGACGGGCCTCCGGGTGATAGACGTCCTCAAAGAGGCGGTGGTAGTGTTGTCTGCTGCTCTGGAGGAAATCGGTGATGCGTATGCGATCTACGGCTTTTCCAGCGCCGGGCGGTATAACATCGAATTTTATCCGGTCAAAGCGTTTGGCGAGAAGCTGACGGAGGATGTCAAAGGCCGCATCAGCGGGTTGGAGCCTCAGCGCAGTACGCGTATGGGCGCGGCTGTTCGGCATGCGACCCGCAAACTCAAAGACGTGGCTAGCCGCGCGAAAATTCTGGTCCTCCTCAGCGACGGATTCCCTGAAGACGCAGACTATGGCCGAGATGAAAACGCGCCGATGTACGGTCTGCGCGATACCATGATGGCCCTGCGCGAGGCCGAGCGCGAGAACATCATGTCGTTCTGTCTGACGATTGATAAGGGCGGCCATGATTATCTGCGCGAGATGTGTCCGCCGTCACGCTATATGGTCCTGGAGGACATCCCGTCCCTCCCGCTAGAGTTGCCCAAGATCTACCAACGCCATATCCGGATGCAATTGTCCGAGTGATCCCTTCATGCCGTGCTGTTTCGTTTTTCCTTAGTGAAAAGAAAAAACAGGGTAGATGTGGAAAATTCGCGGGAAAACTGGCAAAAACGGTCAAAAAAATTCTCCAAAAGTCTTGTAACCTGCCAGTTTTAGCAGTATGGGTCCGAGTAGGCTCCGATCAAATCCAAAGGATCGCGAGCAAAAATTCCAATTCCTAAAGGAGGGGCGCTATGCCGGAATATGATCTCGTGATCAAAGATGGAATGGTCATCGATGGGACGCGACTACCGCGCTATCGAGGCGATATTGGCGTTAAAGACGGCAAGATTGCCAAAATCGGCCGCCTGCAATCGCATCAGGGGACGAAAACCTTGGATGCGGAAGGACACATGGTGGTGCCGGGTTTTATCGATCTGCACACCCACTATGATGCGCAGTTGTTTTGGGACCCGTATCTGACGATTTCGGGCTGGCATGGCATTACCTCCGTGGTGATTGGCAACTGCGGATTTGGTTTTGCACCCGTACAGCCCGAAGACCAGGAGCGGGCGATGCGCACCATGACCCGGACGGAAGCGATTCCGTACGAGTCGATGAAGGCCGGGATGCCTTGGGACTGGGTGACCTTTCCGGAATTCCTGGACAGCGTCGAGCGCACGCCCAAAGGTCTCAACATCCTGCCGTATATACCGATTGCACCGCTGATGGTGTGGGTAATGGGACGCGAAGAGGCGAAGTCGGGCCGGATGCCGACGGACGATGAACACCGGGAGATGGTGCGATTACTGCACGAAGGCATGGACGCGGGTGGTTGTGGCTGGTCGGCCCAACGCTTTGGGGAAGACAGTGTGCAGTGTGATTATGACGGCACGCCCATGCCGACGGATATCATGCATAACGAAACCTGTCTGGAACTCGCCAAGGTGTTAGGTGATCGCAACGAAGGTTTCATCCAGATGTCGCTCATCCCCAGTGTGGCGCCGATGGAAGTTATTGAAAGCCACTACGAAGAATTGGCCCAGGTGAGTGGGCGACCGATTCTGTATAACGTCATCCAGGTTCAGGACGCTGATCCCAGCCGTCACCGGAATCTGTTAGCCTGGATCGAACGCTGCCGCCAAAAGGGCCTGCGCATCTACGGCCAGACCATCTCAACCGACGCCGGTTTTACCTTTACTTTTACCGACTGGAATTTGTGGGACGACGATCCGGCCTGGCGGGAAGCGACGCTGGGGACGGTGGAAGAACGGAAGGCGAAGTTGGCGGACCCGACCCGTCGGCCGGCCCTCAAGAACGACCCCACCGGCGCGGTCACCAGTTCGTTTGACGACGTCATTATTCTTGATGTAAAGCGCGCGGACATGAAGCACCTGGAGAATCTGACCCTGCGTGAAGCAGGTGAGAAGGAAGGCAAGCATCCCGTGGATGCCATGCTTGACCTAGCCCTGGCCGATAACATGGAGACGACATTCTTCACCCCGTCCGTGGGCTCGAAGAATGAATACCTCCAGGAACTCGTCACTCCAGACTCCTCGATACTGGGGGTCTCGGATGGTGGCGCCCATACCAAGTTCTTCTGCGGCGGACGCTATTCAACGGAAGCGATTACGCGGATAGTTCGCGACCTGAATATCATGAGCCTGGAAGAGGTCCACTGGCGGCTGAGTGCTATGCCGGCGGCCTGCGCGGGCTTTAGGGACCGTGGTGTGCTGCGCGAAGGTGCCCCAGCCGATATCGTGGTCTACGACTACGACAATCTGGAAACCTTGCCGATGGAAGTGGCCCACGATCTGCCGGGCAAGGAATGGCGGCGGGTGCAAAAGGCCAAAGGTTACCGGGCGGTTCTGGTGAACGGCGAGATGACGCTGGAGAATGACGAAAACACGGGTAATATTCCTGGCAGGTTGCTCCGGCACGGTGCCTAGGAAAACAAGACCAAGCCTTGGGTCCACGGCTCTAGGCTGAGAGCTGACAGAGAGAGAAAGGGCGCCATTACTGGCGCCCTTTCTTTGTGGAAACTTTCAAGGGTAGTGTCAATCGACTACTCCCCCCCATATCCCTCGCGCACGAGTCTTGCGTTAAATTGTTTTTCACCATATACACTGGGTGAACCGCGGTTCACTCTACCGGATCGCGGGTAAAAATCTTAAGCCTTTAAGGAGGGGCAGTATGCCGGAATATGATCTGGTGATCAAAGATGGAATGGTCATCGATGGGACGCGATTGCCGCGTTACCGAGGCGATATTGGTGTGAAAGACGGCAAAATTGCGAAGATCGGCCGCATCCAGGCACACGAAGGCACCAAGACGCTCGATGCCGAAGGACACATGGTGGTGCCGGGTTTTATCGATCTGCACACTCACTATGATGCGCAGTTGTTTTGGGACCCGTATCTGACGATTTCGGGCTGGCATGGCATTACCTCCGTGGTGATTGGGAACTGTGGCTTCGGCTTTGCTCCTGTGGCGCCTGAGGATCAGGAACGCGCCATGCTCACCATGACCCGGACGGAAGCGATTCCGTACGAGTCAATGAAGGCCGGGATGCCCTGGGACTGGGTGACCTTTCCGGAGTTTCTGGACAGTGTCGAGCGCACGCCTAAAGGCTTGAACATTCTGCCGTACGTGCCGATTGCACCCCTGATGGTGTGGGTGATGGGGCGCGAAGAGGCAAAGTCGGGCCGGATGCCGACGGATGATGAACACAAAAAGATGGTGCAGTTGCTGCACGAAGGCATGGCGGCGGGCGGCTGTGGCTGGTCGGCCCAACGTTTTGGGGAAGACAGCGTCCAGTGTGATTATGACGGCACGCCCATGCCGACGGATATCATGCACCAGGAAACCTGTGTCGAATTCGCGAAAGTCTTGGCCGAACGGAATGAGGGCTTCATCCAGATGTCTCTTATCCCGAGCGTGTCCGGTTTTGAAGAAATCGAGCAGAAATACGAAGAGCTGGCTTTGGCCAGTGGTCGGCCGATTCTGTACAATGCCATTCAAGCGCTGGATTCCGACCCGAGCCGTCACCGGAATCTGTTAGCCTGGATCGAACGCTGCCGCCAAAAGGGCCTGCGCATCTACGGTCAGTTGGTCTCGACCAGCGCCGGCTTTACCTTCACCTTCCATGACTGGAATCTGTGGGATGATGATCCGGCCTGGCGGGAAGCGACTATGGGCACCGTAGAAGAGCGGAAGTCGAAGTTGGCGGACCCGACCCGACGCGCAAGTTTAAAAAACGACCCGACTGGTGCGGTCACGGCCTCGTTTGACGATGTCATCATTCTCGAGGTGAAGCGGGAAGATATGAAGCACCTGGAGAATCTGACTCTGCGCGAAGCAGGTGAGAAGGAAGGCAAGCATCCTGTGGATGCCATGCTCGACCTCGCGGTTGCCGACGATATGGCCACGACATTCTATTCGCCTGCGGTCGGTGAGAAGAACGAGTTTCTCAAAGAACTCGTCAACGACTCTACGCTGCTGGGGGTCTCGGACGGTGGGGCTCATACCAAGTTCTTCTGCGGCGGACGCTATTCCACGGAGTCCATCACACGGATGGTCCGTGAGATGAATATGATGAGCCTG
This sequence comes from uncultured Binatia bacterium (SeqCode), assembly GCA_965243855.1. Taxonomy (GTDB): domain Bacteria; phylum Desulfobacterota; class Binatia; order Bin18; family Bin18; genus Bin18. Next base: position 4,519,347 of record CBDEWE010000003.1, read on the forward strand.
GAAGAGGCGCACTGGCGGCTGAGTGCCCAGCCGGCAGCCTGTGCGGGCTTTAAGGACCGTGGCGTCCTGCGCGAAGGCGCGCCGGCCGATATCGTGGTCTACGACTACGACAACCTGGAAATCCTGCCCACGGAGGTGGTGCACGACCTGCCGGGCAAGGAGTGGCGGCGAGTGCAAAAGGCCAAAGGCTACCGCGCGGTCCTGGTGAACGGTGAGATGACGCTGGAGAACGACCAGAACACAGGTAATATTCCTGGCAAGCTGCTCCGGCACGGTGGCTAAGAGAAAAGGCCTGCCTGGGGCCATGGTCCTAGGATGAGAGCTGACAAAGAGAGAAGGGCGCTGTTATCGGCGCCCTTCTTTTTTGGGGACGGCAGGCTGGAAATATATAGACCCCCTCCCATGCCCTCTACCAGTCTTTGCTATATACCTGTGGACGTTGGGTGCGGAGGAAGGTAGATGGCTGAACTCCACGGCGTATTAGAGAGTGAGCTCAGACGTATCGACGGACGTCCCTATGGATTTTACAAAGACCTGCGCGGGCAAGCATACGCCCTTGGCTCGTATGGATTGAGGTTTGACCATATCCAGGGCGATCCTTTTGCGTCGCCAAGCCGCGTGCGGATCGATATTCCGACCAGCCGAGCCACGCTGCCCGCCTGGTCATACGCTGGAGCTGTGGCGCGACGGGCGAGTGCCGACTTTGTGCATCGGGCCCTTCTTCGCTCGCTATCCGTCAGCCGAGGCAAACTCGGCTCTGGCAAAAGCGGTCTGCTCGAAATCATGGCGGTGGGTCAGCAAGTGCTGGAGCGAACCGCCGTTCTTGTTCGTCCCAACGGTGATCTTCGAGTCCGGTTAAGCGTGGGCCTGCCTGCTGCGGGGCGACGCATTCTGGGGCGTGAGGCGGCTCAACTGCTCATCCATCGATTGCCCGAAGCCCTTGATCGTGTCTTTGATGGATTAGAGTCCAACGCCTTACAACGTCACGTTCACTGCATCGAAGACCAGGTAGCGCTGCGGGAACAACTGCATGACAATGACTTGGTCGCTTTTCTGGCCGAGGGCAGTATTTTGCCCCGCCGGAGTGGAGCGGACGATCGACCCATGGATGCGGCTATTCCGCTCGACGTGCCCCAAGCGCTCGTGTCTGAACTCCGTGCCCCGCATGCAGGTCTGCTGCACGGTCTCGGTCTCCGGGCCGGTGTAACGCTGATTGTCGGAGGCGGCTATCACGGCAAGTCGACCCTGCTCTCGGCACTGGCCAACGGCGTGTATGATCATCTTCCGGGTGATGGCCGAGACCGCTGTGTTTCCGTGGCGAGTGCGGTGAGTATTCGGGCGGAAGACGGACGGTCGGTGCGAGGGGTCGATCTACGACCGTTTATCAATGCGCTGCCCCTGGGTCGCCGGACGGACTGGTTCGAGACCGCTGATGCCTCGGGCAGCACCTCTCAGGCCGCGGCCATTGTTGAGGCGCTGGAAGCCGGGGCAACCGCACTGCTGATCGATGAAGACACCGCGGCGACCAACTTCATGATCCGCGACGCGCGTATGCGTCGTCTGGTACCCGGTGAAAAAGAACCGATCACACCCTATCTCGATCGGGTTCGTCAGTTGTGGGAAGAAAAACACATCTCGTCGGTCCTCGTTGTTGGGGGAGCCGGCGACTACCTCGATGTGGCTGACACGGTTATCCAGATGGACGAATACCGACCGCAGGGTGTAACGCAGCGGGCGCGAGAAGTTGCATACGAGTTGCCCCAAAAAACCTCTGGTCCCCAGGCCCCAGGACCCTGGCTCGCATCACGCCCGCGTCGGCCCGACCCGCGGAGCCTCGACCCTAGTCGTGGACGCAAACAGGAACGTGTCCGAAGCGTTAAAACCCGCGCGATTGAGTTCGGCAGTGAAGAGATTGACGTTTCCCTCCTCTACCAACTTGTCGATGCCGCCCAGTGCCGCATGATCGGCGATGTCCTGTTGCAATGCGCCCGCGGGCTGTGTGATGGGAAAAAGACCATTCCCGAGCTGCTCGACCGAATTGATGCCGAGATAGAGAAAGACGGTCTGGACGCCGTTATCGATCGCGACTTCGGTGACCGTGCTCGCGCGCGGCGGTTCGAGATCGCAGCAGCGCTCAATCGGCTGCGGAGTCTGCGCTTGGTAGGCGGAGTATAATAACCACCAAACTCCCGCTACACTCTTGCCTTCATGCCCGCTTCAACTCCACCACAATCCGCTCACGTCCGGTTTGCCACCAAAATTTTTTATGGCGTCGGGTCAGTTTCCGAAGGCACGAAAAATACGGTCTTCAACGTTTTTCTCCTCTTTTATTACAATCAAGTCCTGGGGCTCTCGGGAACCTTAAGCGGTATCGCAATCTTTATCGCGCTCTGTATCGACGCGATTACCGATCCATTAGTTGGCTCGATTTCCGACAATTTTCATTCACGCTGGGGCCGCCGTCATCCGTTTATGTATCTGGCCGCGCTGCCTATGGCGGTGTGTTTCTTCCTCTTGTTTACACCGCCTGAGCTGAGCCAGATCGGACTCTTCGTGTGGTTATGCACCTTTGCGGTCGGGGTGCGCGTCGCCATGACGTTCTACGCGGTCCCGAGCGGAGCCATGCTCCCGGAGCTCTCACCCGACTATGATGAGCGGACTTCTCTGGTGAGCTACCGCCTGTTGTTTGGCTGGTCCGGCGGCCTGACCGCGTCTGTTCTGGGCTATTTTTATTTCTTTGCTCCATCCGAAGCGTTTGCCGACGGTCGCCTGAATCCCGGAGCGTATGAAGGATTTGCGCTGGTCTGTGCCGGGATGATGATCGCGACCATTCTGGCGTGTGCGCTTGGGACGCATGGGCTTATTCCGAGTCTGAAAGCGCCCCCGGCAAAACGAAAATTTACGCTGGGTCGCTTTGCCGGCGAGCTCTGGACGGCATTCTCCAATCGCTCCTATCGGATGCTGGTCATGGGCTCTTTGTTTGCCGCCGGGGGGCGGGGGTTTTATGACGTGATGTGGCTGTATATGAACACCTATTTCTGGGGGTTCTCAACCAAGGAAATCGGTCTCCTGACCTTCGGCCTGTTTCTCTCCGCCCTTATTGCTTTTTGCCTGACCCGTCCTCTGACGGAACGATTTGATAAAAGACAGGTCATTCTCGGTTTCGCGGCCTTTGCCATCTTTTTTGGACCCTTGTTGATTTTTTTGCGCCTGCTCGATCTGCTGCCCGAGAACGGGCATCCGAGTCTGCTGCCCCTTATCGCCAGCCATGTCATCCTCCTGGTCACCGCGGTGGTTGCCGTCGATATCCTGATTCCTTCCATGATTGCCGATAGCGTGGACGAAAATGAAATGACGACCGGAAAACGCCAGGAGGGAATCTTTTTCTCGACTATCACGTTCTGTGCAAAGGCGGCGTCCGGTATCGGCGGGTTTCTGGCAGGGGTGGCCCTTGACCTCATCCAGTTTCCGACCATGGCAGAGCCCGGAACGGTTGCGGACGCTCAGGTTTTCACCTTGGGTCTTGCGGTTGGTCCAGGGCTCATGGCGCTCTTTCTGTGTGCGCTGGTCTTTCTATCCCGGTATCGAATGACGCGTGCCCGTCATCTTGAGATCCTGGCTGAGCTCGATCGTCGCCAGAACGATACCGCCCGACGCGAACCAGGCGTGGCTTCTGTCGGCCGTTAGGGCAGACAGTCTCACAGCCAGTCTTGCCCGCCTCCGTTTTCTTTCCTTTTCCCTTGCATTTCCCTCTCAAAGCAGCAACAAGAGGAAAAATGCCTCCCGCCTATTGAGAGGGGGAGGCGAGGGGATACACTAACGGACACTCGTGGAAGGAGGGTCATTATGAAAGTTGGCATGTCGGTTTTTATGCAGAACACGGGTGAGCGGTGGTCTGACTACGAAGTCTATAAGAATGACCTTCGTCTGGCGGACCAGGCTGAAGATCTGGGCTTTGACTCACTCTGGAGTGTTGAACACCATTTTACGCCCTATACCATGGTCCCTAATGTCACCCAGTTCCTGACGTATATGGCCGGGCGAACGCAAAAGATCGAGCTGGGAACAATGGTGATTGTCTTACCCTGGCACGACCCTGTGCGCGTTGCGGAAGAAATTGCCATGCTCGACCTCTTGTCCGATGGCCGTATCACCATCGGTTTTGGCCGCGGGGCAGCAACAGTGGAGTATGATGGCTTCCGTATTCCCATGGAAGAATCTCGTGATCGTTTTGTTGAAGCCGCCGAGGTTGTCGTCAAGGCGCTGTCTCAGGAGCAGTTTTCGCACCAGGGCAAGTTTTTTCAAATTCCTGAGACGAGCATCCGACCGCGACCCTTTTCCCACCCGGAACAGCGCCTCTATGGCGCGGCCGTCAGCCCGGATACGGCCGAGCGGATGGCCAAGCTAGGATTAGGCGTCTTGGTTGCCGTGCCGCTGCACGGCTGGGATGCGGTTGCGAAAGACGTCCAGCGGCATGACGAGATCATTCGGGCCGCTGGGAAAGAGCCTGTCCCGCCCATTGTGGCCAGTTTTGTCCATGTTGGGGAGACCGAGAAGGAAGCACGCGAAGGGGCAATGCAGTATATGGGTGGCTATTGGGGCTCGGCCGACGCCCACTACCATTTCTCAGACGGACACCTCAAGCAGGTCAAGGGCTATGAGCACTATGGGGTGATTGCCGATAATGCGAAGACGACAACCCCGGAACAAGGAGTGCAGGATTTTGTCAATCTCCAAGTAGCCGGAACCCCGGAGCAGTGCATCGCTCAAATTCATGCCATGCAAGAAAAAGTCGGCTTCGACCATTTGATTGCGGTCTTCAGCTATGGGGGGATGCCTCCTGAGCAGACCGAGCGGAATATGCGGCTGTTTGCATCGGAGGTTCTGCCTAAGCTCCAAAGCCAAGGAGCTCCTGTCACCGTTGGTGGTGCCGTATCTCAAATCCCGGCCAAGTAGTAACGACCCTATCGCATCCGGTATGATAAGGGGGGGCCGCAGGCTCCCCCTTATTTTTATGGGTGAAGGAGGCGCTGTGGGATTTGCCAAGGATATTCTGTGTATTGGGGCGGGCTATGTTGGCGGGCCAACCATGGCCATGATTGCTGCCCGCTGCCCCCAGTACAAGGTGACCGTTGTGGACATCAACCACGCTCGTATTGCAGCCTGGCGAAGTGACCACCTGCCGATCTATGAGCCCGGTCTCGACGCGGTGGTGAGGCAGGCGCGAGGCCGCAACCTTTTTTTTTCAACTCAGGTCGAGCAGGGCATTCGTGATGCCGATATTATCTTTGTCTCGGTCAATACCCCCACAAAAAGCTTCGGGCAGGGCGCCGGGCGGGCGGCGGATTTGCAATACTGGGAGAAAACCGCGCGCCAGATTCTTGAACACGCTGATCGGAACAAGATTGTGGTGGAAAAGTCGACGCTGCCGGTTCGGACAGCCGAGGCGATGGAGCGTATCCTCAACGCCAATACGAAGAATGTCCGTTTTGAGGTGCTCTCCAATCCGGAATTTCTGGCCGAGGGCAGCGCCGTTGCCGACCTGGAAAATCCCGACCGCGTCCTCATTGGATCGAAAGAAACGCCCGAGGGGATCGAAGCCAGACACGCCCTTGTCGAGATTTACGCTAACTGGGTGCCGAGGGAGAATATTATTGAGTCGAACGTCTGGAGTTCCGAGCTGTCGAAGCTGGCGGCGAACGCGTTTTTAGCCCAGCGCATTTCCTCCATCAATACGATTTCCGCCTTGTGTGAAAAAACAGAGGCTGATGTGGATGAAGTCGCCTACGCGATTGGAAAAGATTCGCGGATCGGACCAAAGTTCTTGAAGGCGAGCGTCGGCTTTGGTGGATCGTGTTTTAAAAAGGACATTCTCAACCTCGTCTACATCTGTCACAGCTACGGTCTCAGCGAAGTGGCCGAGTACTGGGAGTCGGTCGTCACAATTAACGAGTGGCAGGAAAGTCGCTTTGTGCGGACCATCCTCGAAAGCATGTTCAACACGGTGGCCGGGAAACGCATCGCCCTGCTGGGTTTTGCCTTTAAGGCCAACACCGGAGACACGCGTGAATCTCCGGCCATTTATATTGCGCGTGGTCTTGCCGAAGAACGAGCCGAGGTCGTGGTGACCGACCCGCAGGCGCTCGCCAACGCGCAGGATGATCTGGTGGATATGAGAGACCGGGTGCGCTTTGAATCCGACCCCTATACCGCCGCGGAGGGAGCGCACGCCCTGGCGATTCTGACCGAGTGGGATGTGTATCGCCAGCTCGATTACGCCCGCATTCTTGCGTCTATGGAGCAACCGGCCTTCCTCTTCGACGGTCGCAACATCCTGGACCACCAACGGCTGTTTGAGCTGGGGTTTAACGTCTTTCCGATTGGAAAGTCCGCGCTCAAGCATTTCTGATGGTCCGGTTGACCTCTGGGTTGGGCCGGGAGTGCTGGCAGGCTATTCTTCAGTGCCCTACACCGGCCATTTCTCCATTCGATACGCCTGCTCCCAAAAGAGATATTCATACCGACTGCTCTGGATGAAATGCGCTTCCCACTGTTTCCGTTCACCCGCGGAACTGTCCTGGGCCAGACGGTCGATCAGGGCAAGCTGCTGCTGGACGTGGGCACCGAACCCTTCGCCGCTGTAGGCTTGAGTCCATTCTGCGTAGAGCGGGTCGGTAGGAGGTGGGGCGTTAAGCTTCTTCCCGACCTCCCAATAGATCCAGTAGCACGGCAGGACGGCGGCAACGATTTCCGCCAGACTGCCACTATGTGCAACCGCCAGAAGATGCCGGGTGTAGGCATGCGTGACGGGTGCCCGCTCGGTGTGGGCCAAGTCGTGAGGAGTGAGGCCGAGCTTATCACTCCAGTTGGTGTGGAGATTGCGTTCCACCTGGACCACCGTGGCCGCATGATCGGCGAACATCTGGAGCGTGTCCAGCGTGTCCGCCTTTGCGCCGCCCAGGCACAGGGCACGGGCGAAGTCCTGTAAATACAGATAATCCTGCTGAACGAAAAAAAGAAAGCGCTCACGGCTGAGCGTACCAGCGCCGAGTTCCCGGACGAACGGGTGAGAAAAAATCGCATCCCAAATGGGCTGCGCCGCCATGCGTAAGGTGTGATGAAAGGGCTGTGACACGAAGCACTCTTCCTTTCTCGTGCGGTAAACTAGGCTGAGAGTTGTTTCAACGCCGGTAAGACTTCGGTATTAAAAAGTTCGTCGTGCAGCGTCAGATGAAAGCATTCGACCCCAAGCTGCCGGAACTCTTGCATCCTCCGCAAAATAGTATCCGGACTGCCGATTAAGCCGCTAGCGTAGCCTTCGTTGGAATCGAGCATGGCGAGCTTATTCTCCCGGTCTGCCCACATGCCTTGCGCGCCGCTCACCCGCTTTCCTCGGCGTTCCAGTAAGGTCTCATTGACCGCGTCTATCATCGCCGTGATTTCTGCTTGCGCTTCCGCATCCGTACGTCGACACAGGGGGATGGAGTAGAGGGCAAAGCGGAGCTGGCGGCCGGTTTTTGCGGTTCGTTTCCGAACGGCTTCAATGATGCCGGCTATTTTTTCCGGGGGGCCGCCATTTAAGAACATCCAGTCCGAATGGTGGGCGGCCATATTCATTGCCGCCTCGGATTGTCCGCCCTGAAACACCTCAAGCGGGCCGATGGGGCGCGGTTCAAGCCGCAGCCCATCGACCTGATAAAAGCGCCCGGCAAACGAAAACTCTTCGTGCGTCCAGGCGCCCCGCAGGATTTGGATGAACTCGCTCGTTCGCGCGTAGCGTTCATCGTGTTCGATGAGTTCGGCGCCGTACATCCCAAACTCGGCCTCATGCCAGCCAGAAGTCACATTGATTGACCAGCGACCGTTGGTGAGACGGTTCAGCGTGGCGCTCCATTTGGCAATGGGAGCCGGTAGAAAAAATCCTGGATGAATGGCGGTAATCAGATGGATGTGGTCGGTATGGGCCGCATAGAAATCCGTCATCGCCAGACAGTCGTATGAAGAACCCTCAATCTCCGCTCCCGTTCCCCACCAGCGCTGGGCAACGAGCAGATAGTCGATGCCTAAGGCTTCAGCCTTCTGCACCGGGGAGAGCAAGCGCTGCACCAGAGCGGGGCCAGACCGGTCAGGAGCCGTCCTTCTGGGCTTCTTCCCTGTGGCTTGTCGTGTCAGATCTGGAGCGGCCAGGGCGGTTGGGGCCCAGGTACATGTTTTGATGGTCGCCATCATTGATCCGATGCAAGAGTGGGGGGCACTGCCTTTGGAGCCTCACATGAATCGCAACTCGGCATCGAGTCCGCCATCCTCATACTGGACGACGATATACCCGCCCGCTGCAAAAGGGCCGGCGTTCAGTATTTTTGTGCGGCCGATCATATCGACTCCCGGAGACTCATGGATATGACCGGTGATACACAAATGGGGCTGTTTCTCCGCGATGAATTGGCGCACGGCGGGGCTGCCAACCGGCCTTCCATCAACGAGTCGATCGAGCTGCGTGGCATAGGGAGGTGTATGACAAACCATAATCTGACATGGCGTCGGTGGAACATCAGCGACCGCTTGTTGCAGGACCTGCCACAGGATTTCATCCGTATACTCTAACGGTGTCTGGAATGGGGTCAGATTTGATCCGCCGCACCCATAGATGGTCACCTCGCCATAGCTCTGATGTTCCCCGTGCAAGCTGACCTGTTCGGTCTGAAGAAAGGCAATCGTCTCTGGTTGGTCCAAATTCCCCGGTAGGGCTCGGACTATTGGACAGTATGTTTGGGCAGCCCGAATGACCTGCCGGACGGCGCGTGGCCCTCCAAAGTTTGTCAGATCACCCGAGAGAAGGACTACATCGGCGCTCGTCAACTCCGCGCTGATGGTTGCCATGTGCGCGGTGGCCATGTGTATATCGCCGAACGACACGATTTTCACGGCGGCTGCCCTGGGGAAAGTAAAGAGAAAGCGGTGCTTTTGGACTTGTAATGGATTCCCGAGTAAGGGTCAACGGACCGCCAGGAAGCTTGTCCTTCCACTGGTCTTGCAAAAGCCATCGGAATCAGGAAATACTACTGGGTCCTCTGGAATATGGTGCATACATGTCGAAAAACATCCGATCGAAGGTGCTCGCTATTGGCCGTCCATTGCGAGTGGAGATCGAGCTTGATGGTGAATGGCTCGAACGCCTTCGTGAGGTATTACAGGGGATAGGAGAGGGAGAGAAGTCCTACCCACTCCATCGTTATCTCGAAGAACTACTGGAAGCGGATATCGTCTACCGGGAAGGCGACGTGCGGCATCGCAGACGGTTTGTCGAACGAGAAGTGCTTATCCGCCGGCTGCGTGAACAGCGACCGTATGACCACACTCCACGAGGTCTCCGCGAATAAGCGTTAATGGCGTGGGGGAGTGACTGTTTCCCTGCCACGCTCGATGCCGAGGCTTCCCGAGTAGGGTTGACAGAGGCGGTCGATCACTCTCCGTATGAGCTTGGTCAATCTGCGCATTGTTCTTGTTCGACCGAAATACTCCGGTAATATCGGCGCGACAGCGCGGGCGATGCGGAACTGTGGGATTACTGATTTGCACCTCGTCAATCCAGACCCGATACAGCGCCATGTGGCTGATGCGCTGGCCGTCCACGCCAAAGACGTGCTCGATACCATGCAGATACACTCTTCTCTGCGCGCGGCCGTGAGTCCATGTGGCCTGGTTGTGGGGACCACGTGCCGGACCGGCCTGTATCGGGAAGGCGCAGGCATGCTTGAGGCGCGTACGGCTGAGATCGTCGCCAGCCTCAAAAGCAATCATGTGGCACTCGTTTTCGGTCCAGAAGACAGCGGCTTGAGCAATGATGATTTACGGTGCTGCCACACCTTACTGACAATCCCCACTGATCCTACGTTTGCCTCACTGAATATCGCGCAGGCCGTCTTGCTATGTTGCTATACGGTTTTCCGCGGGACACAGCAGACAGAGGATGACAATCAGCCGGTGTTCGCGTCTTCTGAGCGACAGGAATTGATGTACGAAAAGCTCAAAGCGGCGCTTTTACAGGTTGGCTTTCTGCCACAGGATAACCCTGAGCATATCATGCTCGCCCTCCGTCGTCTGTTTGGCCGAGCCGGACTGGAAGATCGCGACGTCCGCATTCTTCTTGGCATTGCCCATCAAATTGAGTGGTATGCCCAAGGAGGATGGCAGCGCCGGGAGCAGGTCGAGCAGAGATCCTCACAATACCGTACGGTAAAACACGATGCGCAAAAAGTGAGCGAAGACCGTGGCTGAGATCATTTACTTGCGAAAGATCATCCAGGCTCGCCGTCGTGAGCAGCAACAAGAGTGTGCCACTCGTTGCGTGGAGATTGTAGAGAAGAGTCTGCGACATCACATCGAGGAGTTTGCGCACGCCCCACCCCAGGAGTGGGCGGTCCGTGCCACCAAGATTCGCCAACTTGGGGAAGTATTGGAGTATTCAACAAATATGGTCTAACCACGATATTCCTCCGTTTTCTTTGCAGCCGCCTCTTGGTGTGTGAACGAGAAGAAAGGAATGGTATGGCAACAGCAGCTTCACAACCGATAAGCAAGACAAAGGCAAAAAAGACCGCTAGCGCGAAAAAAACGGCCAGCCGCACGCGGAAAAGCCCGGCCAAGAAAACCGCTGTCACGGAAGGGCCCGCGGTTCATGCCGCGATTCTGACCTTACAGCAACGGCTCGAAACCTTAGAGGAAAGGCTCTCGCAGGGCTTGACCGCCCTCGTGGCTGAGGTCAAGGAACTCCGGTCTGCCGCTCCGGCCGATCCGCCTCAATCCGGCTTGACCGAGGAAGCGCTTGGCGCTCTCCTCCAAGAGACGCTGCGGAAGCATATCGAGGAGCAGATAGAGCCCGTGACAACCACGCTTCGGCGCATTGAGGAGCGGGTTGGTTTTATCGGGAACCGTTTGAAATCGTCAGGCGGAGGAGGCAGGAATAAGTCGGGGCGCCGGGAGCAGTCTCCGAATGCGCGTGCTAAGGGTCCGAATGCACCCCGCCCGGGCCAGAGCCCAGGACAGAATTGGACACCTCCATCTGCCGCGTCGGTCCAAGGACATTTTACGCCACGACCGATGAGTCTGGATCACTTGGCCCGAGAAGACGACGAATAGGGCTTGGGGCTGGCTATGACGAATACTGCGCTAGTCAACCGCGTGTGGGTCCGCTCGGAGCGCAATATCGCGGAGAAAAGCGTTCAGCCGCTGTTTGTCTTTCTCTAGGGAAAGAAAGAACTGGGTGGCGTCGGGAAGGTCTGGGTCCCAGTAAATGGCCTGCTCGTTATACTGTTGGGTCAAGATTTGGCTATCCTCAAGGTCGTGAACAACCCGGGACCAGTGGTTGTGTCCCCCTTTTGGTGGAGCCTCTTCGGCTTCACTCCACTGGCCCTCTAACTCTGCGATTTTATCCTGAATACGCTGGGTAATGCGCTCTTGCTCTTCTGCGGCGGCACGCAGTTGGTCCCGACCCGCCTGATGGGGCGCAAGCTCTGAGTGGGTGAGGATTTGCTGGGTGAGCTGTTTTTCTGCCCGACAACTCGTCACGAGTGTTGGCACTAACTGTTGCGGATCTTTATGTTGTGGCTCCTCAGAGCCAACAAAACGTTGCCAAAAACCCATAGCGTTCTCCCGGACCGGAAGTACCGTGCCAGGTATGACTTGTCAAGGTCGGAAACGGTCCCGTTTCTTATCTTCCTTCTTTGTCGATGATAAGCTACTATGATACAAAACGGTGAAGCGGATAAGAAGGAATCACAATGGCACGCATCACGGTTGAAGACTGTCTGGCCCAGATCCCGAATCGATTTGAACTCGTTGTCGTTGCCGCGCACAGAGCGAAAGAGCTTCTCAAGGGCTCGCCGCGGCTTGTTGACTCGGACAATAAAGAAGTCGTGACTGCCCTGCGTGAAGTTGCGGCTGGCAAAGTGTGGAAGGAAAAGGCCCAAGAAGCGATTGAAGAAGCGTAACTTGTTGCCTTTTGCTTTGTGGTATTCAGCGCTCTTCCCTCCATCAGACGTGGCGTATCGGGGTCCGAGCCCAACACAGGGTCGACGTGGTTTATGAGAGGCACGGGGCCGTCAGGGCCGCCCTTGTTCGTTTTCGCTGTGTAATAAAGCCCTCATGAAACGTGTGGCAAAAGATACAGAGCCCGTTGCCGTACCCGTCCTTGCCGAACCCGAACTGGCAGACTCTGTGCCGGTCGAGCAGAAAGGGCGGTCAGAACCACCTATCGAGGTCAGTGCCACTACAGCCGACGAGGCTGACAAGATGGAAACGGCGCTCATCCCCACGGATTCTCTCAGTCGTTATATGGCAGAGATCCGTCGCTATGCCCTGCTCTCGCCCGAAGAGGAGCACGAGTTGGCGGTCCAGTATAAAGAGTACGGCGATGTGCAGGCTGCCTATCGGCTCGTCACTGCAAACTTGCGCCTAGTGGTCATGATTGCCCGGAGTTATCAGCGGGCGTTTCAGAATTTGCTCGATTTAATCCAAGAAGGAAACGTCGGCCTCATGGATGCGGTTCGGCACTTTGACCCGTACCGGGGTGTACGGTTTCCCTCCTATGCGGTCTGGTGGGTGCGAGCGTATATCATTCGTTACATTATGAACAATTGGCGTATGGTGAAGCTTGGCACGACCCAGGCCCAGCGAAAACTCTTCTTTAATCTCCAAAAGGAAAAAGAACGGCTCGAAGCCGAGGGCTATTCCCCCGAGCCAAAACGGCTCGCCCACAACCTGGGAGTGAAAGAACGTGAGGTCGTGGAGATGGAGCAGCGCATGGCAGCCCGCGACCTCTCGGTTGATGCGCCGCTTGACGCGGGGGACGAGTCTGCAACGTTTCTCGACTTCCTTGCCGATCAGAGTGCGAATGCGGAGGAAGCGGTCTCGACGCTCGAATATCAGCATTTGATACGTCGTAAGCTGACGGATTTTGCTCGGACCCTGGAAGGCAAAGAGGAAGTGATATTTAATCAACGTCTCTTCGCCGAAGAGCCCTTGACGCTCCAGGACATTGGCGACCAGTACGGCATCAGTCGTGAGCGGGTGCGCCAACTCGAAAGCCGGCTCAAGAAAAAATTAAAGGAGTACCTAGTCCGCGAGATCCCGGACCTGACGGACCTCGATGTTGGCCTGACTGAAGCGGGCTAATCTTTTCTTTCATATTGCCACCGAGCGGAAAATCGGTTTATAGTGTAACTGTGCATGAACTGGATGCGGGTATCGTCGTCATTGGTAACGAGATACTGTCTGGTAAGACGGTCGATACCAATTCGCCCTTCCTGGCAAAGGAACTTCGAGAGATTGGAGTGACCCTGAAGCGGGTCGTCGTGATCCCAGACGAACTCGACATCATTACCGAGACGGTGCGTGATTTTCACCGCCAGTTCGATATTGTCTTTACCTCAGGCGGTGTCGGCCCAACGCATGACGATATTACTATTGAAGGGGTCGCGTGTGCCTTGGAGCGAAAGGTTATCTGCCATCCTGTGCTAGAGGAGAAATTACGCTCCTATCTCAACGGCAGGCCGGCTAACAGCGCCTATCTCAAGATGGCGGAAACGCCTGAAGGGGCCGAGTTGATTGAAGATGGAGCGGTCCGTTTCCCGACAATAAAAGTGGAAAATGTGTATGTCCTGCCGGGGATCCCGGATATTTTTCGGCAGAAATTCCTCGCGCTCAAGGGTCGTTTTGCCGCAGATCCCTACTATCTCAAAGTGCTTTACACGCGCGAATATGAGAGCGTGATTGCCGGGTTCCTGAATGAAACATTACGCGAGTATCCGGAGGTGATGCTCGGATCGTACCCGAAGAATAATGATCCCGAGTACCGGGTAAAAATTACCTTTGAGTCAAAAGACAAACACTACGTCGATCGGGCTTTTCAACATTTGATCACGTTGCTCCCTGAGGGGTGTGTGGTGAAAACAGAGGGGTGAGGAGGATGTCATGGGAAAAACGTTATCGGTTTTATTGTGCGGCTGTGTGCTGATGCTCAGCACTCCGTCGACCGCGTCGGCCACGACCGACTATCTCGAAGACGCCGGCATCGGAACGGCGACCGTCGCGGCCAATGTGTTCTACATTCCGGCCAAGCTGACTTATGCCACTCTGGGTGGTATTACCGGCGGTCTGGCCTATCTGCTGACCGGGACCAACCGTGAGATTGCCGAACGGGTGTGGACGCCGTCCATGGGCGGAGACTATGTGCTGAGACACCAGCATATCCGGGGAGAGGAAACCATCTACTTCAGCGCACCTCGCCCCCGGACGGATGACAGGGCTCTCAACGCGGAACCGCTCCCGCCAGCTTACTAGTCTGTCCCGAGGAATAGCGCATGAGCAGGCTGCGACTAGGCCTTTCCATCGGTGTGCTCGTGTTGCTTGGCTTGGGGGTCTGGGCCGGCCTTTCTTTCCAGCGGATGCGGACTGCGGCCTTACAATGGGAGGGGCCGGTCGCCGAAATCATCAGCGAGAAGCTCGACAAGCATGCGGATACCATGACGATGGAGTTCACCTCCCGGCTCGACGCCCCGCTGGCCGATATCTGGCAGGCGTTCTCCGAGCCGGAACGGAGCGCGGAGTTCAGCGAGACCATCCGGGTGTCTCGCCTCCTTCAAGCCCAGGGAAACAGCAAGCTCATCCTCTTTGAGATGGTCATGCTTGGTCAGCCACAGCGGCTGAGTATGCAGTTCACCTTTCTGCCCGGAGAAAACCGGGTCCGTATCCAGAGCGTCGAAAGCCAAATGAGCGATATTCAGGGCGAATACCGCTTCACGCCTTCGCCGGACGGAACCAAAACCCTGCTGACCTACACTGGCACGCTGAAAGACAAGGTCAGCCTGCCGGTCCCTCTGGCCCTGCAAAAGAACGCCGCGCGTGAAAGTTTCGTCTCCACCGTGCGTGCTTTGAAGAAGGGTGTGGAGAGTCGGAATACGGCTGACTCATAGCTCGTCAGCAGCCGGGTCTGCGTAGAGGAACGGACTACATCTCTATGTATTCTCCGGTTGTGCCTGCTCTGAGGAGGCCGCGGCAAGGACCTCTTCCTTATGCTCCCGCAGGAATTGGGCTACATCTTTTGAAGCGCGGAGCAGAATTTCAATATAGGCGACGTCCGCACTCGACACGCTGGCCAGCGTGTGGTGGTAGGCACCTAGGGCGGCTATGAGATCGGTCTGCCGGTCTGGGATCACTCCAAATTTTTCCGTCAGACAGGCGTTAATGCGTTCCGCCAATGCATCGAAGGTCGCCTGCTCGACGTCTTCGGTCGTCCCTGAGATCAACTCCTGCCAGAGCATCTCTATGGCATACCGAGCGGGGTGATCGCGCCGCAGGCCGGCGCTGAGCTGGTAGAGTTGATTGGCCAGGGGCTGCCAGCGTGGGGGACGTTTGTGGGAGACTAAGGCGTTGGCCTTCAGCAGACGAGTGTGCAAGGCGCTGAGACCGTACTGTTCGGTTAAGAGTTGAATCAGCGTATCAAACTCACGTGACGTGACGTGTGCCATGGTATTCCTTTCTGACGGTATCCGGACTCGGTCTGGTGACTCGTATGCCAGTAATCGCGCGATCATGACAAAAACCCGGACTGCTCGCAATGTACTCGTTTTCTTGCCCCTCGTTCAGACTTGGTCTAAAGAAGAGAAGGCGGTGGTTGGAAACGGCTGCGGGATCGGTCATGGATGAGGGCTGTTCAAGACAAAAAAGAGGGGAACAGGATGGCGACAGACCACGAAAAAATTCTTGAAATTATCCGGCTCAAAGACAAGGCTCCGCTTGCCCTGGCACGGGACAAAACCGCCCTGCTGGTGATTGATATGCAGCGCTATTTTGTCAGCCCCCACTATCCGCTGATGCAAACCTTTGAGAAATTGGTCCCAGGAGTAAGCGCCGCCTACTGCGAGCGGGTCAATGCGTCTGTCATTCCCAATATCAATCGGTTGCTGGGCTGCTTTCGGGCGCGGCAAATGCCGGTTATGTACACCGCCATTGGCACCTGCCTGAAAGACGGTCAGGATTTGAATCCCATGTGGAAGGCGCTCGATCAACTCAGCCTGGACACGATAGGCGAGCGTATGTTTCCCGCGGTTGACGAGCCGAGTTGGCAGATCGACGACAGCGTCGCGCCGCAGCCGGGTGAGCTGGTTGTGAACAAAACATCGAGCGGTACCCTGAACTCGACCATGCTCGACCAGACGCTTCGTAATATGGGGATTGCCTCGCTCCTGATCTGCGGGGTGACAACGGACGTGTGCGTTGAAACCACGGCCCGGGACGCGGCCGACCGGGGCTTTGACGTCACCATCGTCGAGGATGCCTGCACGGCCTTCAGTTCGGACCTGCACCGGGCGGCTCTCCAGGCGTTCAGCTATGCATTCGGCCGGGTCCGCAAAACGCACGAGTTGATTCATATCGTGAACACCGCAGAGCCCGTATGAAAGAAAAAGTATGAAAGCCCTGGTCTTTGCCAAGACGGCCCAGAAAGACGCGCCGCCGGCCCCGGACTTTTTGCCCGGCCTGGCCAATCTCCAACTGCGCGACGTGCCCACTCCCGACCTGCCCAATGAGCGTTGGGTGGTGGTCAAGAGTAAAATTTCCGGCATCTGCGGCAGCGACCTTGGCTTTTTGCAGTGGAAACCCATGCCCGCGGCCGAGCCGTATTTCGAGCTGCCTCTGATTCCCGGCCACGAATTGTTCGGAGAGGTGGCCGCGGTGGGCAAGCGCGTGCGTGGGCTCCGGGTCGGCCAACGGGTGACCGTCGATCCCACGCTCGGCTGTCGGGAACGGGGCTTTCGGAAGCTGTGTCTCCAGTGCCGAAACGGGAACCCCGGGATTTGTGAGCATATTGCCGAGGGTCAGCTGCGTCCCGGGCTGCTAATCGGCATCTGTCCCGATACCGGCGGCGGTTGGGGGGAATATTTTGTTGCCCCCGCACACCGGCTGACACCCTTGCCGGATACGATTGATGATGATGAAGCCTCGCTGATCGAACCGTTTGCCGTGTGTCTGCGAGCGGTGCTCAACAATCCGCCGCGACGCAAAGAGCTGGTGGTGGTGATCGGCGCCGGAACGATTGGTCTGATGAATATCGCCGCGCTCAAGGCCGTTGAGCCGTCCTGTCGGGTGGCGTGTATCGCCAAGTACCCGTTTCAGGCCAGACTGGCGCGTCGCCTGGGGGCGGATCATATGATCGATGCCCAAAAGCAGGATGTTATGGCCCAGGTTGGTGAGTTGGCCCAGACCAAGGTCTATCCGCTCTCCGGCGGCGGCGCGGTTCTGGCCGGTGGGGTGCGGCTGGTCTACGATACGATCACCAATTCGGTCACGCTCAATCAGGCGTTACGCATGGCGCGAGGCCAGGGGGCCGTTATTGTGCTCGGTCTGGCCGCGCTGCCCGAAGGCGTTGACTGGACGCCGACCTGGATGAAAGAAATTG
This sequence comes from uncultured Binatia bacterium (SeqCode), assembly GCA_965243855.1. Taxonomy (GTDB): domain Bacteria; phylum Desulfobacterota; class Binatia; order Bin18; family Bin18; genus Bin18. Next base: position 4,536,802 of record CBDEWE010000003.1, read on the forward strand.
CCATCATCGGCAGTCTGACCTATGGGGCTGAGACGTTTCGGGGCAAGCGTCAGGATACGTTTGTGCGCGCGGTCGAATTCCTGAGACGCCGGCGCGCTGACCTGCGCGCGATCCGCCCGCGCAAATATCCGCTTGAGCAGTTCCGACAGGCCCTGACCGAAGCCGCCAGCAAGAAAACCTCGGGGGCAGTCAAGGTCTCGTTTGTCCCCTGACCACCCCCGAAAAACGTCCGGCGCTTATTGCATGGCTTCCACCAACGGGGCGATCGTTCCGCTGTCAAAATAATCGCACCATTTGCTGATTTTCCCGTCGGTGATGATGAAGACGCCGAGAACGGGTAGCAGGACCTGAACATCCCCTTTGACCCAGGTCTCCATACGCTCGTTGGTGACGACATTACCGGAGGAGGCCGTGTGAGGGATCTCCATCTTTTGCAGTAGGTTTGCGCCGATAAAAGGATCAAGGACCTCACGCACACCGGCATGGCCGGTCACCGGAGCCCAGGGCATGTTATGATAGAAGACGTCCTCTGACAGATAGGACACCACCGTGTCCATATCTCCACTGCCCAAGGCGTTGCAAAATTCCGTCACGAAGGCTTCATTTTCGGTGCTCATACTTCCTCCTTTATGCGCCTATGCTCGTGTCTCGCTAGCATAGGGGGGTGGTGGCTGCAAGCGAGCTGTCATGGCGGACTTCGGAATCCCGTCTTGTGGAACTCGCCTGTATTGCGCTGAACGGGCGGAGTATGCAAAACATGCAGCATGGGTCGCTCTGGCAGACCCCGTAGCAACCGTTTCTTATGCGCGAGCGCGACCTTCTGGCTTTAGAGTTTGACAAAGTCCTTCAGCTTCTAGCGGACTGCGCCCTGTCGTCCGCCGGTCGAGAAGCCTGCCTGGTCCTCAAGCCCCAGGTTGCCGAGCCGTTGGTCAAAGAAGATAGCGAGCGAACGTGGCAGTGCTTTCGTTTAGTGGAAGAACGCTTGAGCCTGCCGCTCGAACCGTTCCCCGATATCCGTCCGACCTGTGAGCAAGCGGACCATGGCGGTGCCGTGCTTGAGGGACAAAAGCTCCACGACATCCTGGCCGTGGTGATACGTGCCCGACTCCTTGCCAGGTTTTTCCGTCGAGACGCAGCAGCGTTTGACCGCCTGAAAGGCTATGCCACCCGCCTGCCAGCTCTGCCTGACTTGGAGGCTGCCCTGGACCGCTGCCTGGACGAGAACGGTGGTCTCAAAGACGAGGCCAGTGCAACGCTGCGTTCGCTCCGGCGCCAGGTCCATACCCTGAGCGAGGATATTGAACACCGCCTGCAACGTACCCTACGCTCAAGCGAAGCTCAGGAGGTGGTCACCGACCAGTTTGTCACGATTCGGAATAACCGTTTCGTTATTCCCGTCCGGCCAAATTTTCAGACGCGCTTGCCGGGGATCGTTCAGGATCGTTCCGGGTCGGGCGAAACCGTGTTCATCGAACCGCTGTTTGCGGTCGAACTCAACAACAGACTGCTGCTCGCCCAGAAAGAAGTCGCGGCCGAGGAACACCGGATTCTGGTCTGGCTGACCGCGCTGGTGCGCGAGAATCTCGATCAACTCCGGCAGACGTTTGCAACCCTGACGGAAATCGACATCCTCCACGCCAAGGTTGTGTTTGCGCAAAAATACGGTGCCACACAGCCGCACTTCGGCTCAGCTATCCAGCTCCGTGGAGCCAGGCATCCCTTGCTGACGGCCTCGGATACCGCGGTTGTCCCCATCGATGTGATCCTGCCCAACGATAAACGCGGGCTGATTATTACCGGTCCGAATACGGGTGGAAAAACGGTCGCCCTCAAAACCTTGGGCCTTATCTGCCTCATGGCCCAGAGCGGCTTTTTGATCCCGACGGACGAAGCCAATGAACTGCCCATCTTTCGGAGCGTATTTGCCGACATTGGGGATGCCCAATCCCTGGAGCATAGCCTCTCTACCTTCTCGGCCCATATCGCCAATATCAGCGATATGCTGGCGACGCTGTCAGAGCCCGCGCTTCTCCTCCTTGACGAGCCCGGCGGCGGCACGGACCCTGCCGAAGGAGGGGCTTTGGCAAACGGGCTACTCACCGTTCTGAAAGACCGCCAAGTGTCCCTCGCTCTGGCCACGCATCTGAGCCCGGTCAAACTCTTTGCGGTGGGAGACGGGAGTTATCAGATTGCGGCGGTGGCTTTTGATCTGGAGACCTTCCAGCCGCGCTATCAACTCCAGTACGACGTCATGGGCCAGAGCCTCGGGCTGCCCATGGCCCGGCGTCTCGGGTTACCGGAAGCAGTGTGTCGGGCGGCGGCGGCAGCCCTGTCCGCGGAAGCCCGTCAATTCTCTGAAGCCTTGACTCGGCTTGAAGCCACCTCGGTCAGCTTGGAGCGTGAACGGACCCGGATACAGTCTGAACGCGAACAGGCGACTGCCCAGCGGATGCGTCAGGAGCGCCTCCTGGCCGAAACCGAGGAAAAATGTCGTCAGGTCTGGCAGGACGAGGTAAGCGAAGCCAAGCTGCTGGTCCGCCGTGTTCGCGAGGAAGGCCGTGAGGTCCTCGCACAGTTCCGTAAAAACCTGCAAACGCCGCAGACCTCATCCGGTGATGCCCGCCGAGACCTCTCACGGTTCTTGCACGAGCAGCACAAGGAGATCGCGGCAAAAGAGCAGACATTCCAGACCGAGACCGTCGCTGATACACCGCCGCCACAGATTGGGGACGAGGTCGAGATCCGTGACGGAAAAATTCGGGGTACCTTGCTGACGATCAACGGGAGCAAAGCCAGGGTACGTCGGGGTGGGACGACGTTTGAGGTCCCCCTTGTCCAGGTCCGGCGGACGTCCGAGCAAAAACCTGCACCGAACGTCCGGGTGGCCGTCGACCACGCACCACCAAGCCGACCCGAGATCAATCTGCTCGGCCTGCGGGTTCGGGAGGCGCTGCCGCGTTTGGAAGTCTTCCTGGATCAGGCGACCCTGCATAATCAATCGTCCGTTCGTATCGTGCACGGTATGGGAACCGGCGCGTTGAGGCGGGCGGTCCGGGCGTATTTAGCCGACTCTCCGTACTGCGCGTCCTTTAACGAGGCTCCCCGGAATGAAGGGGGCGGAGGGGCAACGGTCGTGGAGCTCGCCTCATGAAAATTGCGACCCGTGACGCATTAGCCGACCTGCTGCTTGAAGCCCTGGACGACGCGACGACAGCCGCCACGGTGCGCGATCTTGCAGCCGCCGCCCGAGCGGCCGCAACCAAGCCTCCCCCGCGAGCGCTTGCCGAGCAGCTGCGTTCCGCGCTCACGCCGGGTTTTGAGACAGACTGGCCGGCGGTCAGAGCCAAACTCCTTCAATATGGAGCAGTACTCGAGGGCTGGTCCGAGACGGCTGGAGCCCCGGCTCTCGATGTTGTCCTGCAAAAAAGTGTTCTGCTCTTTAACCATCATCTCTTTTTTGAAGTGCACGAAGTCCTGGAGCCACAGTGGATGAAAGAGCAAGGCGAGGTCAAAAAATTCCTGCAAGGGCTGATCCAGATTGCGGTCGCGTTCTACCATATCGGACGTGGCAACCTGGCGGGCGCCCGCTCGTTACTGCACGAGGGACTGATGAAGATATCCCCACACTCGCCCGCCCGTCTTGGTATAGAACTCCAGGATTTCATTGCAGAGCTTGAGAAATGCCAGCAGGTCATCTCGGGTCTGAGTCCTGAAACGTATCGGCAGTTCTCTCTGGACGCGGTTCCCCAGATGCGGTTCGTCGCCTAGTTGATGGTGCATCGTCATGCAAGTGGATCGCCTCATTATCACGGCCCGAGCGCAGACCATCCCGAGCCCGCTTTCGAGTGAGACCATTGTAGAGCGTATCGCGGATAGAAGCGGGGAGACCGAGGACGTTATTCTCCTGGCAACGGGCAAAGTCGGAGCCGGGGAACAGTATATTCAGGTGGTCGAGGCGCTTCAGCAGCACGGCATTGCCGGCATTATCGCGCCCGCCTTCGCCTGGCCGTTCTTTCGGCTCTGTCTCAATATCGGTCTGCCGCCGCTGACCCTCTGGGAAGCGGGAGAAATTCGGACGGGCGACCGGCTGCGGATCGATGTGAATAGCCGCATTGTGAAATCCATGAGCGCCGGCACCCGCTATCCGATTCGGGACCTGTCCGATCTATATATCGAGATCCTGGCCTGTGGTGGGATGGAAGGCTATGTGCGGGCTCGGCTGGCGGAACAGCAAACGGTGATCTCTTCAGACGGGTAGGTGGGTGGAAACCGCGCCCGGACGACCGGCACCCCTCCCGCTCCATACCGTGCCTGACGCCTTTTCTCTCTTCCATGGGGCTAAAAGAGTAAACGTATCCTTCCAATCGACAACAACGCTGGATACGTTTACTCTTTGCAGCATAGAGCTACGGATATGCGACGCGTTCGAGACCTGCGGAAATATGAGCTGCCGGACACCCTGCTGGAAATCTGGGAACGCCAGCAGAGCGAGTTTCTCTTGCCCGTGCAGGAAGTTGCCGTGCAGCGCTATGGGCTGTTTGACGGTCGTAGCCTAGTCATCTCCTCTCCAACGTCATCGGGCAAAACCTTTGTGGGCGAAATGGCCGCCCTGCGCGCAGCCTTTGCCGGCCAGCGCGTGCTGTATTTAACGCCGCTGCGCGCCCTGGCGGAAGAAAAGTACGAAACCTTTCGCACGCGTTATGCAACGTACGGTGTCAATGTCGTGGTGGCCACGCGTGACAGACGCGAGTTTGATCACGATATCGAACACGGTGACTTTCACTTGGCCGTCCTCGTATACGAAAAACTCGCCCAGCTACTCGTCCGCCATCCGCACCTGCTACGGACGGTCGCCCTGGTCGTGGTGGACGAACTCCAGATGCTGGGCGACCCAGAACGCGGATCGGGGCTGGAACTGACATTGACAAAACTCCTCAGCGCCGTCCCGCGGCCGCAGCTTTTGGGACTCTCAGCCGTCCTGCGCGAGGCCGAGCAAGTCGCCAACTGGCTGGATGCCGACCTCCTCTTACAGGATGAACGGCCGGTTGAACTCTACCGTGGTGTGGTACTCGGCGACCGCTTTCGCTACCGCACGTATAACACGGGCGAAGAAGGCGAGGAGCGGCTGGCTCCCGCTGAGTCAGACGACCCGCGTGAGCTCTTATACGCCCACGTCACGCATCTCGCGCGGCATGGAGAGCAGGTCCTCATCTTTTTGAAAGGCAAACGGGATACGGTCCAGTGCGCCCTGGAACTGACTGAAGCATCCGAGCTGGCACCGGCCGCCAATGCACTGGCAGCACTTGAGCCCCTTGAAGAGACATCCCTGAAGGTGCAACTGCGTGCTGCCCTTGTTGGGGGTGTGGCGTTCCACCACGCCGACCTGACCTCGGCGGAGCGGGCGATTGTTGAGGCTGCCTACCGTCAGGGCGAAGTGCGGGTCATTGCGTGTACCACGACGCTGGCCTTTGGGGTGAATCTGCCCGCCTCCACGGTGTTCATCGAAGCCGTCAAATGGGACACGGACAAACGGACCGGTACGGCGATTGAAGTCCCGCTCTCCTGGGCCGAATATGAAAATATCTCCGGACGAGCGGGCCGACTCGGATTCGCGTCGCCTCCCCCTTCTTTGGGGGGCCGCCCTGAGCCAGTTGAAGGGCGAGGGGGCAAAGAGACATTTGGCCGGTCCGTCTTGATTGCCACCAACCAGTTTCAGGCCGATCTATTATGGCGGGGCTATGTGATGGGCGAGCAGGAGCAGTTTACTCCGGCTCCCGGCCAGACTGGACTCACGGATCGTATCCTCAATCTGATCGCCTCCAAGGTCTGTCTTTCGACCGATGAACTGCACGCTTTTTTAGACCTGACCTATCTCGGCTTTCAGCAACGGGGCAAACGCCCGTCTGCCTCGGACCATATCTCAGACGAAACAGAGCGAGCGCTGAGTGTTCTGGTCGATGCCCAGCTTGTCAATCGCAGCGAAGACGGTCGGCTGGAAGCCTCAACGCTGGGAGAAGTCGCGGCCCGCAAAGGTATCCGCGCGGCAACCGCGGTGAAACTGGCACGCTTTTTTGAGTCAGACCAGGGACGTGACGTGTCCGAACTGGAACTCTTTTATGCGCTGAGCCTGACCGAAGACGGCCAAAAAATGCAGATTCCGTTGTCGTCGGCTGAACACCGCGGTCGAGGGTATGAAAGCAAAGTGGGCGAGTGGATACGCGAACGAGGCTATGAGCCGGGCGACGAACTCCGGAAACTTCTCAACGCCCGCATGCTGCCGACAACACAGGAGGCCCGGTCGGCCAAGCTCTCGTTGCTGCTACTGGGCTGGATTAATGGGGACGAACTGTCGTCTTTGGAAAACCGCTGTCAGTGTTACGCCGGTACGATCCTCAGCCTGACGGAGGAGATCAGTTGGCTGGTGGATGCTGCGGCGGAAATTGCCGAGGTCATGGGTTGGGCGTCGGCCAAGCAACTGTCCGAACTCGCGGAGCGGGCGCGGCTCGGGGTCGATACACCGAGCCTGGAGTTGGCTCGGGCTCAGTTGCCCGGACTCAACCGTGAAGAAATCAAAATGCTGGTGTCCGCGGGGTTCGACTCGCCCCTGGCCGTGCGCGAAGCGTCTCCAGAAGCGCTGGAGCCCTACCTGTCGCCGCCACAAATTGAGGCGCTACGCGCGCCCTGAGATATGCTTCAGCAATCGGACCCTTGCTCGTATGACCAGCCTACCTCCTGCTGCCGTTTTGGAATTGGCCCTCCAGACCCTGGAAGCCGAACTGGTCGAGTCTGACCGTTTGGCGTCCTTTCGGACCGTGTTGAATACAACCGAGCCGGCCGCCGAGGCGGACCGTCTTCGCTGGTATGCGAACGGGCAGGTTTGCCTGGAACGCTCTGCTCACGGGACGCTGACGTTCTTCCTACCGGCCATTGCCGCGAGTTCAGCTTCCCGCCGTCTGGGGACCTTTGATCGCCACGGACGTTTACTCTCACTTTTCTTCTATGCCCACGGTGGTCTTCTACAGCAGTTTAAGGTGCGCAATATGGACGGCCACTTTCTCGGCGTTGTGCGAGGTGCAGCGTCCCATCTGGGCTGGGGTGGGTCCGACGTGATCGGGGCCTTGGTCGGCGAGGGGGGCTTTGAGATGGACCGGACGCTCACCTTCTTCCGCTCGGTCTCGTATGAAGACGTGGATACTCTACCGCCATTAGACGCTCCGATGAATCTCCCGTCCGGCGGCGGGGCAACCATCTTGAATGTGCTGGCGCGCTTGGGGCAGGACCAGGAAAAACAGGCACTGCGCTACTACGGACCGTACCCCAGCGACCAGCTCTTTTTTACTCTACGAGAGTCCTTCATCTGCGGAGGAGAGGTTGGGGCCAATCGCGAGCGTTTCACCCAGGGAGCCGAAGAGGCCGCCCTGCATATGAAGATGGTTGAGACCGCGGTTGACTGGCGGCCCGCGCCGCACGAACGGTTTTATCCGGGGGCGCATACCTGCGTGCAACTGCGCGACGGAGTCGAAAAAGTCTACGACCACGGCCATACCTATTACCGGGCCGACCTGGTGGCCGAATCCCATCGACTCCGGGTACTCCAGACCGAGGAGGGACAACGCCGCTATATCGCCAGCCTGACCATACTGGGACAAGCACTTGAGGATCATCTTATCCTGGATGAAAAGGGGGAAATTCTCGAACGTCTACCTCAGCCCGTACAGCCCTCCCTGCGGGGCGATCCGGTCCTCTCTCCGGACTGGAAGGCTGCCCTCGTCCGTCTGATTGCCGCGGAGAGCACGACGCTGCTGCACACCACGCTGTGGCCGGTGATGGATGAGCTGACTATCCTGTGGGGCCGGGTGCCTAAAGAATTGTGGGCGCTCAGTGGCACTGAACTCGTTTTGCATGCGGGGATGATTGCGGTCCATCAGGACATGCAGAGCCGGGCCAACAGTGCGGCAGAAAAAATCCTCATCGCCTCTCGCTTTCTGTCCGAATTAGCGCGGCTGGTCGGTCCGGTGATCCGCAGCCGCGCCCAAGCTCAGTTGGCCAGTCTCTCGCCCGCTGACCAGAATGTGGCCCTGCTGTTCGCCGCCTCGGATACGCCAGGACTGTCGGATGATGAGTTGCGGGCATTCCTGACGGGTCTGGCGCAGGGGGAAGAGTTGCCGCTGATAATAGTAGAGTAAAGAGCGGCTTTCATGGGTGTGAAAGCGTGATTTTCGTTCGCTATTGATGCAGGCTTATTTATCTCACTCACTGTCCTGGCATGGGGGGTCACTCGACACTCACGCCGAGATAGGAGCCTGTAGTCTGTGCCGCTCTTATCGTCTGGCAGTGCGCGGTCACAATCCTATTGATATCCCGCGCGTAGCCGCCGCCTAAGGTCACCGCAAGGGGGATTCCTGCCTGTCGGGCAAAGCCGCACGTTATCCGATCCCGCTCCCCAACCCCGGCCATCGACAGCGCCAGTTTTCCAAACCGGTCGCCCCGGAGCACGTCCACACCGGCCTGATACAGAATCAGGTTCGGCCGGGCTCGTTCGAGGAGTACGGGCAGGCTCTCCTCCAGCCGACCGAGATACTGTTCGTCCGTCGTGCCGTCCGGCAACGCGATATCCCACGAGCTGTGTTCTTTATGGGCGGGATAGTTATTGGCGGCGTGCATGGAAAAGGTGAAGATATCCGGGTCGGCCTGACACAACGCCGCCGTACCGTTCCCCTGATGCACGTCAAGATCGAGAACGAGGGCGCGCCCGATACACCCCTCTGCCCGCAGCCGCCTCAGGACAATGACCAAGTCATTAAAAATACAGTAGCCTTCGCCGTGGTCGGCGAAGGCATGGTGAGTACCCCCGGCCAGATTGGTGGCAATCCCGTCTCTCAGTGCGGCCCGAGCCGCCCCCAGCGTTCCACCGATCACGGCAAACGCGCGGTGGACAAGTTGCCGAGACCAGGGCAGGCCGAGGCGGAGCAGGGCCTTGCGTTCCAGCGTCCCGTTCAGAAAGGCATGGACATACTCCGGCGTATGCACGCGAAGAATATCTTCAAGGGCTATCGGCTGCGGCTCAACGATTTCCTCTGACGTGAGGATGCCCTCGGCCAGCAACCGTTCCGGGACCAGGCGATACTTGTCCATGGGATAGGAGTGATTTCCCATGGGTGCGGTGTAGCGAGCAGAGGTAAAGGCTTGCATCCTCACTCCCTGAAGACCGCCTTCAGCAACGCCTGAACATTGGTGACCCGGACGACGCGCCACTGACCTTCTGGGGTATAGCGAAGTCCAATCTCAGTCTCTTCGCCGCTGTCGAGTGGAACGGAAAAATAGCGAATGTCCTCCCGAGTATCCCCACCGATTATCGTTCCGATGAGGGCAACAGTCGGGATCTGTGGGAGCGCCAGGTCTGAATTATGAAAGGTCTGTTGTATTGCAAACGTTACTCCCGCCTTAGCGAGGTCCTGGACATCCCGAGTCAGACTCTCAAGTCCCTTGTGCAGAAGCCCGACGAGGGAGTCCGACGGCGTATCATGCTGTTGCGAGATATCCGGCACACTCTGCCCCAAATCCTCCAGGGCGTAACTGACCACACTGTCGATATCAACATACTGCGTAAAGGTCTCATAGTTGCGCGTCTTGAGCGCCTGCTGGATGTGATAGACCGAATAGGAGGGGGTCTGCATCCAGGCGTAGACTCCTCCCAGCCCGAGAAGGATACACAGCACGATCGCTCGTAGGCTTTTCATGCGCCCCATCATACGGCAGGAATATCAGATGCGAAATGTAGGGTGCGGATGAAGCCGGACTCTGGTATGCAGTGGGGATCGCTGTTGAGCAGCTTAATGGAGAGAGGCGCGATGCAAGCCATAGGCATCCTCTACCCCGGTGATATGGGCCATAATGTGGGGCGTGTGCTGAAAGAAGACGGCTTTGCCGTTGTGACGACGCTGGTCGGGCGGAGCAAGCGCACGCGACAGCTCAGCACCCAGGCCGGAATAACCGAACTCGATTCTCTGGCGGCGGTCGTTGAGCAGGTGGATATCGTCCTCTCCATCATCCCTCCAACGGCCGCTCAAACAGTATCACACGATTTTGCCTACGCTGTTCAGCAGGCGAATCGGAGGCCGTTATTCGTTGACGCGAATGCCGTCTCTCCCATGACCGTTGGCCAGGTGGGTGAGACGATTCGGGCTGCGGGTTGTGACTTCCTCGATGCCTGTATTATCGGTCCAGCCCGGGATGTGCGGGGTCGCTGCACCGTGTATGTCAGCGGTCCGCACGTCCGGAAGTTTGAGGCGGCTCTCGGACAATCGCTCCGCATGCATCCCTTAGGGGACGCCATTGGTCAAGCCTCCGCCTTTAAGATGTTGTTCTCCGGACTCAATAAAGGCCTGGTTGCCGTGCTGAGCGAACTGACGGTGGCGGCGCAGGAATATGATTGCCTGGATGATTTGCTTGCCTGTTACACCGAGCTTTTTCCGGGAGTCATGCAGTCGCTGGAATGGCTCGTGCCGACCTATCCCTTTCACGCCGCCAGACGGGCCGAAGAAATGCGTGAGCTGGCCGAAACGCTGGAACACTTGCACTCTTCTGCGGTCATGGCGCGCGGGACTCAGCAGACCCTGGCCGAGATTGGCCAGCTCAACCTGACCGACCGATTCCCGGAGTATGGAGAACACGACTGGACGCTGCGTCAAGTGCTTGAAGCGCTCGGCCAGTGTGGGGCGCTGAAACGGAGTTCCTGATACGGTTCGTATGTCGCTGACATTATCCAGACGTGTTGACACGGATGGGGGTATTAGGCTAAGAATGAACCCGCCTGTTCCAATAATGAACTATTAAGTAAATTGCCAGAAGCAAGGAGTGTCTGATGTCACAGACGCATACAGTGAAGGCCACCTCCGATGCAATTTTTACCCAACTGCTCGATGTCCAGGACCAGGACATGCGTCGTCTGTACGAGAAGGCGAAACGCGACCAGTGGAACGCTTCGACGGATATTGACTGGGACGCCGGGGGCGACCCGGACTGCGGCATTTTGCCCGATGGGTTAATTGATATTTACGGCACAAAATACTGGGACAAGCTGGACGACAAGCACCGACTCGACCTGAATCGGCACTTCTCCGCCTGGCGGATCAGCCAGCTCATGTACGGTGAGCAATTCGCCCTTATGGTCTGCGGTCAGATTGCCAATGTCGTACCGGGTATCGACTCGAAGTTTTTTATGGCGACCCAGGTCGCTGACGAGGCGCGCCACTCAGAGGTGCTGGCCCGCTATCTGTACGACAAAGTCGGCGTGACATATCCGCTGACCGCCAACCTCAAGAACCTGTTCGACCACATCCTGGCCATGCCACAGTGGTATCTCAAGACCGTGGGAACTCAACTCGTGGCAGAAACTCTGGCGGTCTCGTTGTTTCGGATGCTGGCCGACCACAGCCCGGACCCGTTAATCAGTCAGATCTGCCGTCGCATCCTCTCTGACGAATCCCGCCACATGGGTTTCGGGATGTTAAGCCTGCCCGACCAGATACAGGAGTTGTCAGAGCAAGAGCTCACAGAGGTTGAAGAGTTTGCCTGTGAAGCAACCGCCGGACTCTTGCAGGGACAGTTTCCGCAAGAAGCCTACGAAGCCGTCGGCTTTACCAAGGCCGAGATAGAAGACATCCGAACCATGCGTCACGAAGTTGCCAAAAAGAACGAATATGTCGCGTTTCGGACCTTCTTTAAGAAAGATTTTCATGCCGCCCTGTGGAGCAATATGGAGAAAGTCGGCCTGCTGAGTGAGCGGGCGATCCAGAAGCTCGGAGCCATGGGTATTTCTGCTCCACAAGCACAGCAACGAGAGCAAGCAGCCGCATAAAGGCAGACCAGGGGTAGGGTTTCAAGCCCGCTCCTTCTCTCTTCAGCAGGATGCTTCGGTGTCCTGCTTTTTTTGTGCTTGAATCTCCTTCGACTCTGTGGGTCTCATACTTGGTTTGTTCCCTTCCCGCTAATCGGTATACTCTCCCCGCTCGTATAGTATAATCAGGCGTGGCGACGGACGGTCCAGATACATGGCGGACCGATCGTTGGTGCTCATCATACCGGCAAAAGGAGGGACTATCATGGGTGAATTTGTTGAGGTTACAGAGGCCAGAACATTATCCGGATTACGGCTCGTGCTGTCGCTCGGTGTGCCTGGTCCGTGGAGTGAGGCCGCCAAGGGCATTTTGTACGTCAAAAAGATTCCCTATGTGCGCGTCCGTCAGGAAATCGGTGGTCCCAACACGGAACTGACCGAATGGACCGCGCAGGCGACGGCCCCAGTTGCGATCTGGAACGATGAACCGCCGCGCTCAACCTGGATAGAGCAGCTCTTTCTGGCAGAGCGCCTTGAGCCGACGCCGGCTTTGATACCGGACAATATCGAGGACCGGATGTTGATGTTCGGCTATTGCAACGAGCTGTGCGGCGAGCACGGCTATGGCTGGTCCAAGCGCCTGATGTTGCTCCATACGGTCCTGACCGACTCGGACGCGGACGACTCGGCGCAGGCCTTTGCCACGCATCTGGGGAATAAATACGGCTATACTCGGGAAGAGGCCGAGGCCGCGCCGGCCCGAGTGGCCAATATTGTGACGACGCTCGGCTCCCGCTTGGAACAGCAGCAGAACAAAGGCAGTCGGTTTTTTATCGGCAACCAGTTGTCTGCTCTTGATATTTATTGGTCCACGTTCGCTGCCCTCATCCAACCGCTGTCGCACGAGCTGTGTCCGATGCCCGCTCCCTTTCGGGCCATGTACACCAATACCGACCCGGTGGTGCAAGCTGCGGTGAAGCCGATACTGCTCGAACACCGCGATTTCATCTATCACGAATACCTTGAGTTGCCGATTGATCTGTAGGTCGGTTGCATTTGCCGCTCTCACCGTTCCGCACCGCGCAGGAACTCTGTTCCCTGGGTGGTCACGGTAAACGTGGCGCTGTCGAACTCCACCCCATCGGCGAGGGCGCGCACCGTATGCGTGCCCTCGCCCAGCAGATTCCAGTTGAACGGCAGGACAAAGCCGTTCTTGCTATCGCCGCAGACGCTCGTCGTATCACGCCGCTCGGTTCCATACGCAGCCGGAATTCGGGTCGTATCGTTAATTTCAATCTCTACGCTGGACACTTCGGGACGGCCCGGAACATACGGCTGCAAAATGTTCACCACGTACATATCCCGGCCTAGTTCATCCATGGTCTGGGTGAGCGGAACAGGGACCCAGGGGGAGCCGTCCTGATTTCTCACGGTCGCGCCTGGCTCGACATCAACGGTGATCCGCGGCGGGATGACGGTTCCTGCCGGGCTTCGCGGAGACGGCGACAGGGTGCTTTTTGACCAACCGGTAATGGACCAGCTTAGCCGCACGTCGCCGATGTCGATGGTGAATATCCCACTCGCACCCAGCAGCGTCTCGTAAAACTCTATACGATCATACCCGTTGTCATCCACGTAAGAAATCGTGAAACGCCGGACTTGGTCAACTACCTCCTGGACGGTCGTCCGGCCCGTGATGTGCGTTTCGTTCGTTGAGCCGGTCCGCGCCCACCAGTTCCCCCGGTTGTCTACCGATGATTCTTTATGCTCAAGCGCATCGTAAAAATACCGTTCGGCAACTTCAGGCACGGCGGGGGGTGGGGGTTCTCCCCCTGGTCCGGTGACACACACCCAGCCGGAGAACCGCCCGACACCGCTCTGCAATGAACCCTGGGAAGGACTCTCCAACCTGCCAGTTAAGCCCGGTCGTGATAAACGGCGGCGGTAGATGACGCCCATCTCAGCATTCTCCAGCCACCAATCTTCTTCTGATAATTCACTGTCTTCTGATTCATATCTTGAACAAGGTACTTCACCGTCTTGGATTAGAAGGCCCTCTTCCAGCTTCAGCGGTTGTCTGCATAGGGAAAACCCGGTTGACACGCTCGGGTCGTGTTGTGAGAACACTAGTGCTGAATCGTCACCAGTAAAACCGGGCACGCCAAAGCCGCCCTTCACTGTCGCAATCTCCTGCATTTCCCCGGTCCACAGCTTGGCAGTATAGACCGTCGATTGATTCCGAGTCTCGTCAAACATGTCAAAGGTCAGAAAATCATCGCTAGTCTGACCCAAGGCTGGAAAGGCATAATGAATGCCGCGTCGGGGTGGAATCAAGGGGAAGCCCCTGCCCGTTTGGAGATCCAAGGCGTACAGGCTCCACTGGCCACGCTCGATCAGAGAATCCTCATCGCCGCTGACGGTCACCGTATTGAGTGCGTCGTAGATGAGCCACTGTCCGTCGGCTGTAAAATTGATCGTACTCGCGTAGGGGAGGGTATCGTCGGGTACGGGACCAGCATAGGCAACAGGGGTGAGTAGGAAGGTACGCTGCTCCCCGGTTTCTATATTAACAAGGGTGATCGTATTATCCGGGTTGCCCAGCTCATTCAGCAGGATCACGCCAAGCAACCGACCGTCGGGAGATAGGGCTGCCGCAGCAATCGGGTCGGGAGACTCCAGACACTGTTCTTGTTCAATTTCATCGGTTTCAATGAGGCAGAGGTCGTTTTCGGCATTGACAAAGACGGCCAAATTGCCGTCACGGGAGACAGAGGGACGGGCGCGGACCACGATATTCTCAGCCAGTTGGATCCCTTGTTTCCCGTCGTCTGTGTCGGCTTCCCGCCGGCCCAGCCGGAATTGGCCCAGGACATCTCGATACACAAAGAGGGTGCCTTCCGACCCGCGAGCGCTGGGGATATCCGGCGAGTCCGGGGTGGGATCGGTGCCAATCCCAACGGCATCAAACGCCTCAGCGGTCTTCTGTGCCTGGGTTGATTCCTCTCCAAAGAGGTTTTCCGCGGCCATCTCACAGGCTAGGCGGGCATCAACAAACTGCGAGTTCTGGACCAGATAAAAGTTCAGCGCACGGTAGAAAATGCGCTCGGCGTCGCACATGGCATGGCGCACACTTTGACGGGCATTGCTGCGCGAGGTGCCTTGACTGGCAGGGCATCCGACCTTGGGGAGATCACGCAAGGCTTCGCGGCCTTCCTCGGACCCATAAAAGCTTTCGAGGCCTTTTACGAGTAGATAAAAGGCATGGTTGATAATACTGTTATTGATGTGGATACCGCCGTTGTTTTCCCGAATATGAAAAAACTCGTCCATATGCTTCGGATACGGGCGACCGAGATGCGTGAGGAAAGCATTGGGGTTTGCCATATTACGGAGTGGGCGGCCAAGGTCCGGGCCACCGCCGCCAGAGGCTGGGAGGCGCAGGGCTCCGCCGGTAATCCAGTCCGGCGCGCTGCCCCTGGTCCGGGCTTCGATCATTTCGCCGAAAATGTCGGCAAACGCCTCGTTCAGCGCGCCCGGCTGGTTTTGATAGAGCAGATTCGCCGAATGCTCGATAACCCCGTGGGTCAGCTCGTGGCCCACGATGTCCAGCGCTCCGGCATACGGACGACCATCGCCAAAGACGATAAGATTCGAGCCAAGGGACCAGAACGCATTCTTAAAGTTCTGACCATACCGGACAATCGCATGAATCGATGCGCCATCACCGTCAAATGACTTTCGGCCGTGTCGCTCCTGATAATAACTGTAGGCCCGAGACAAATTATACGAAGCGCTGACTGCATCGGGCAGCCAAGGGGGCGGAGGGTCCGCTTGCTCAGGGGCAGGGTCCGGCCGTTGACAAACGACGGGGGCGCCCATGAGGACTTCCCGGTTCTGCGCATCGCGGACCCAAATCGCACCGCGCTGAATCCAATCGTGCTGACCCCGATGTGCCGAATTGGACCCATGTGTACGGGTATCAATCATCCAGCGAGTGGAGTCTTGCCGCCATATATTGAGCGGACGAGGATTGTTAAACAGATCAACAACATTATTATCCCTGACCGAGGAATGGTGAGGCCGGTCCGGGTCGTCATCGAAAACCCCGCACCCCTGCTGGGGGGCTTGGTGCATGACCTGGTTATAGGCTGTCAACTCGTCTCCATTGAGGGCATCAATGACCACCAGCCAATGAGAGGCCAAACCGATGGCTAATTCCAGCTTCCAGGCCAGCCGGGGTGGGGTGTCGCCTGGAGCGTAGATGATGAGTTCGGAGGCTGTGACTTCGGCTTTGTCACCGTCAGTCAGCCCGGTGCGGGCGTACTCGATGGCGGTCGCTTCGTCGAGCGCCGGTACAGTGCTGAGGTTTTTTGGTGTGGGCACGAACGCCCCATTCATGAGATCCACTTGGCCGGCTGGATTGAGGTGAACAATGATATCGGCTGGCCAGACGGGCACGCCCTGATACTGTTGGCGAAAGCGCAGATGCATCCGGTCCAACTCATCGGTATGCCGACGGACCAGGACAAGTTCGGCGTTCGGGTCGTCAAGGCGCAGCAGGTCACAATTCGTGCGGAGAAACGTCCGGGCGGTCGTAAGATGCGAATCGCCCACTGCACTGATACCGTGTTGGGCCTGCTGTAACACTGCGCCTTTGATCTGGCGCGGCGTGCCGGCCAACGGACGGAGGCTGACCGACACCTCACCTGGGCAACGGGTCTCAAGCTCGGACAAGGCTTGGCGCTGCTCGGCAGTAAGCTGGGGAGGCGGGGGTGAATGGCGCACCGTTTGGAGGCCGGCCAGATGCTGGCTGAGACGCTCGGCTAACGCTGTCGCGCGTGGGTCCGGGTCAACCTCTAATGAGTCACTTGCCGGAGCGAGTGTGTTGGGCTGATGTAAAGGATGAAGATACAATGCCGATAGATTGCCACTGGCAAGATTCCAGCTCAGCAGGAAAACCGTCAGGAGAACGATGACACAGCCGAACGTTTTTCCCAATTGTCCCTGATGGTGTTTTCGACGAGCAGTCATAGCCTTGTGTTATTGTCTGCCCAGCAGTGTCTCGGTTTGGAAAATTCTGACCAGGATGAACACAGGCTTCTCTGCACTCTTCCTACCATACATACTGTTTGCATTCCAAAGGCCCCTATCCGAGAACGCCTTTATCTGTCAATGGCCCTCCGGGTGACGTTTTCTCTGTATGATTGACAGTTTTTGCAATACCTCGCCCGTCTGGGTAGTGTCTCAGTTTGAAAAATTCTGACCAGGATAAACCGGGTAGGTCACACACTCACATGCCCTCTCAGGCATCAGGCCCTCCTCTCGGCGTCCGTGCCCTACGCGGCCACGGGCACAGGGGCCAATGGCCCCCCTACGCGACTGCTGGCCCGGCTGTCCCTAGTACAATTACCAGGCTAGGCTCCACCGCTTCGGCCTTGCTCCACGCCTCTTCTCTCACGGCGGGAGCGGGACTCCCCTTAAACCGTAGGCTCTGAGAGGTGAGGGAGGGGCGTAACGAACACCGGGCAATTCAAACTGAGACACGACCAAATTGCCTGCTCGCTTGCAGTTAGGCAAAATCCGGGTCGTGCTCCAGACGCTCGGAAAGATTCGGGGCTTTCAAAAAAGTGATTGTTCCCAGTCGCGGATCACGACGGATTTCTGCCCGCGCGGGTAAGGGCTGCACTGCTGCTGACTGCTGAGAACTGCTTGGCTTCACTGGAATCGTGAGCGGTCGTTTTGGCTGAGCCTGTACGACGCTACAGATGGTAACCGACAGTAAGAGCACGAGAAGGATAGACAGCGTTCTGGAATGGCATGGAGCCATCAATGATTTGCACCTGGCTACTCAAAGCCGACAATGCGAACGTTTTCGAGTCGAAACTCGCCGTCACGCTGGGCGTACCAGCCGGTGAGTTCAAGCGGGGTGCCGGGCTGGGCCTGAGCGATTTTTGCGAGTGTGTCACGAGGACCGGTCACATCGAGATCGGTCTTTCTCTTGCCGGCCCGGTGCAGGAAAATCTGCCGCGGGGTGAGCTGGGGCGAGTTGGGCGCGGTAATATTCATGACTTCGAGTTGGAAATCGCCCCGATAGCCGGTCACACCCAGCTGGATGACCGCCAAGGCATCAGGAGCCGGGTCCGTATTGAGAAAGCCGGTCACCACCACTTTGAAAGGAAAGCGCCGGGTCTTGGCCGAGGGCCGGTCGCCGCCCACACCCACGCCGCCCTGCGCCCAGACTGAGGGAGCGGGCAGCAGGCTCAGGCAACAGGTGAGGAAGAGAGCTGTTTTCAGTGCTTTGAGCATACGACACGACATGCAAATCTCCTCACGCGGTGCTTTTTTGAATAGACTGGGATAACAAATCAAGAGCGGTCTGAGTGAATGTCCACATGTTTGCTTCCCGGTCCGGGCTGCCGGTCTCTAAGGTCAACGTTTCTTCAACCGGTCCGACGATAGCAAAGCACGCATGCCCGGCTGCATCACCGTAGCGGTTACCGGTCGGTCCGGTTGCTCCGGTTTCACTCAGCCCCCAAGTGGTCTCAAAACGCTCCCGCACCTGATGAGCAAGACGCAGCGCATACTCCTCGGTACTCGCTCGAATACCCTCTAGCGCTTCATCGGGCATGGCCAGCAGTGACCGACGCGCCTCGTGGGTATAAATCACTCCCCCGCCCAGAAAATACGCCGACGCTCCCGGCACGGTCAGCAGGGCCGCCGAGATCAAACCGCCGGCTGAAGACTCGGCTACCGCAATCGTGTGGTTATGCGTCTTGAGCAACTGGCCCACCGTCCGTCCTAAGAGTGTTAAATCTTTCATGCCTCTCTTTTACTGTGAGCGGCGAGGAAGAAAAAGCCCCGGAGGGAGAGAGTCTATTCAGACAGGGGCGCATCGCTCGTAGGCGTTGTCTTTCTTCCACTTTCCGTGGCCGCTCGATCCAACCAGGCCAGACTCGCGTCAAGAAACGGCGGCAGGTTTTTATACCGCCGGACGGGCTGGGGGAGGGCGCGCAGGGCCGCGGCAAGCCGGGCGGCGTGGTCTGGCTGCGTGGCAAGGTGAGCGAGCGGTCTGACGTAGACGCGGATGGTGAACAAGATATCGCGGGTATGCGACAGACGGCGGAGGGTCTGTCGTTCGATGCGCAGCCAGATGCTGTCTCCGGCATTCTCCGGCGTGATGTCGGCACGTTTTCGACTGCTCCTGGTCGGCTGAAAAAGGGTCGGGTCATCCATCAGGGCCCAGTTGAGTCGCCAGACGGGCTTCTCGACTTTCAGCCGATCAAAAAACTTGTCCATGGTTGGGGCAAGCTGCTCTGCATAGCCGGGAATCGGCGCATGAATCGTGTTGAGTGGCTTGCCGATTTTATCCGCTAAACGCCAGCGCGTCGGAAAGCATAAAGACGCTCCGACCAGGTGGTAGACCTGGGTGTGCGCCTGTCGCTGCATAAGGCATAAATCTTCTTGGATAAGTCTCCCGGCCAGATCGAGTGGGTGTAGGGGTGTATTGTGAATCCGCCACTGCTGGCCGGTGGCAATATTGTCGAGCCGATCTCCGTTTCTCTTGTACAACTCTGGAAATCGGCTGGGGAGATGCTCAACAAGTAGAGCCAAGGTTTCAGCCGAACCTGAAGCCGCTTCAGGCAGGGCGGCAAAGACTTCATCGTGTCGTTCGGTGAGGAGGCGTTCTTTCTCTTTGAGTTCAGCGGCGTACTGGGCATCGGGCTCGATCCAGTCTTTGAGCTCAAGCGGCATGAGCCCCATCGAGAGCCGAAACGGTCCGGCCTTGAACGGCGCGTAGTCGGGTGGAGAAGGAAAGGGCACATCTGAGGGCGGGGTTGTCATCAGTCTGCGACCTGCACGGAAGCGGCTGTCTGCTCTCTCCTCTTACGCCGCATAGCGAAAATATCAATCTCCCGCCAGCGTTCTCGGGAGAAGCGCCACCATAGACCAAAGCCAAACAGAGAGACGTTAATGGTTCCGGCCAGCCACGGTCCCAGGGATTCGAGGTTAGTAAAGAGCACGGAACCCAGGCTGAGCGGCGTGAATACACACACTAAAAGTGTCATCGTCAGCCCGGCAATCCAATGCGTATCTCCCGCCCCGCGCAGGGCTCCGGCAAAGGTAATGCCCATACTGTCAAAAACTTGCAGCAGGGCCGCGCATATCAGCAAAGTGCTGCCGACCTGGATGACGGTCGGGTCCTGGCTGAAAAAACTCAGGAAAGAGAATCGAAACAGGACATAACACATACCCATCAGCGCCATATACGACATGGCCAAAAGGAACGCTTCATACGTGCGTTGAACAGCAAGATCGGGCTTGCCCTCTCCAATATAGCGTCCAACCAGCGCGGTCAGCGCCTGGCCGAGCCCCAGCGTGGGCATGAATGAGACCGTCATGTATTGAATGGCGATGTTACTGGCGGCCAGTTGCTGTTTGCCAAACTGGCCAACCATCAAGATAATTAAGACGCCCCAGCCTAAGACATCGATGGCCATTTGCGTCCCGGCGGGCAAGCCGATATGCAGCAGCCGGCGGGCCGCTGTCCAGTTCGGCTTCCAGACCGCCCGGGTGGCAAACTGGGTTGCGTACGGCTGGGAGAGGAAGACCCGAAAGAGCACCGCGAACTGGACGACAAAGCTGAACACCATCGCCAGGGCCGCTCCCTTGAGACCCAGGGCTGGCGCGCCAAATTTGCCAAAGATCAAGGTGTAGGCAAAACAGACGTTGGCGATATTGGCAATCACCGTAGCAACCAGGGGGACCTTGGGCCGGTGCATGCCGTAGAAGAAGCCACTTAGCGCGCCGATGGCAACCGAAAAACCTATCCCCCATAGCCGGACGCGGAAGTAGACGACTTCAAGCGCAATAATGTCCGGCTCGTGTCCGAACGGGGAAAAGAAGTAGGGGGCGGCCGGCCACAACGCGAGGAGCGCGAGACCGACCGCCCCACTTAAATACAGCCCTTGCCAGGCGACTATTGAGCCTTCGTCGAGTTTCTCCTTCCCCAGGGCCTGGGCGGCGAACGTGCTGACGCACTGCGTAATGCCTAGCGGGAGGGCGGTGAGCGTATAGGCAATAATACCGGCCGGCATGGCCGCGGCCACCTCAGCCGTGCCGACCTGGGCCACCATCCAGGTGTCAACAAAGCCGATTAACGTGTATGAGGCCATCGACATAATAATCGGCAGGGCAAAATGTAGAATTTCGCTTAGCCCGGCTCGGGTGGGAGTAAACATAGGCACGGTTTGCAGTGAGTGAGTGTTTTGTATAGGCAGAGAGAATAGAATGTCGTTCCTGAGTGCACGATGGCAGACCAGTTTGACCTTATCATCATTGGCGGTGGAATCCTGGGTCTGGCCACCGCCCTGACCGTTACCCGCCAATACCCCAGGATCAAACTGGGAGTCCTCGAAAAGGAGACCCGCCTAGCCGTACATCAAACCGGTCATAACAGCGGGGTTATTCACTCGGGTATTTACTATAAACCCGGTTCGCTCAAGGCCCAGACCTGTGTGAGCGGCGGCGCGCTGTTAACCGAATTTTGCGATCAACACGATATCCCGTATGAACGGTGTGGGAAAGTCGTTGTGGCAACCTCGGTGGACGAGCTCCCTCGGCTTGATGAACTCCACCGGCGCGGGACGGCCAACGGTGTTGCGGGGATGGAAATGATCGGTCCCGAGCGGCTGCGGGAAATTGAACCGCACGCCGCCGGCATCCGAGCCCTATACGTTCCCCAAACAGGGATTATTGACTATGTGCGGGTGGCTGAGCAGTATGCCGCCCTCGTGCAAGAAGCCGGGGGCGAGATTCGGTGTGCGCAGCAGGTACAAAAAATTGTCTCGACTGACGGTCAACTGGTTGTGGAGACGGCCACCGATACGATCCGGACGCGAGCGGTCATTAACTGTGGCGGTCTCCAGTGCGACCGACTTGCACGCTTGGCCGGGGCTGAGCCGGCATTGCAGATTGTCCCGTTCCGAGGCGAGTATTATACCCTTGCCCCGGACAAACACGCCCTGGTGAATCATCTCATCTATCCGGTGCCGGATCCGGCCTTTCCTTTTCTGGGCGTCCACTTCACCCGGACTATGACCGGGGAGCGGGAAGCTGGGCCGAATGCGGTCCTGGCCTTTGCCCGAGAGGGCTATCAGTGGGCGGATATGATCCCTCAAGACTTATGGGAAACGCTACGCTTCTCCGGGTTTCGAACGATAGCGCGCAAATATTGGCAGACCGGCCTGGGAGAAATCTACCGTTCTCTGAATAAATCGGCGTTTCTGCGCGCGCTCCAGCGGCTTCTCCCCGAGTTACAGGCAGAGGATTTACTGCCGGGCGGCAGCGGCGTGCGCGCCCAAGCGATTTCAGCCGACGGTGCTTTGGTGGACGACTTTGTCATTACCAGCTCGCCGCACGCCATCCATGTGCTAAACGCTCCCTCACCGGGCGCAACCGCTTCACTCGCTATTGGACAACAGATTGCGAGACAGGCCGCGCAGGCGTTCTCGTGGAAGACGTAATTGGAGAAGGGGCAATGGGTAGCCGCGTCTTTATTGGCGTTGGGTCAAATCTCGGCAACCGCCGGGCGTATTATCAAAAGGCGCTCGACCTGATGGCCGACCTCCCCCAGACGGTTATTGTGCGCTGCTCCTCCTTGTATGAGACTGAGCCGATTGGGGAGGCGAAGAACTGGTATGTCAACGGCGTGGTTGAATTGGAGACCGCATTGAGCCCGCAGCACCTCCTGAGTCACCTGCAAAAAATCGAATTGGCACTCGGACGAAAACGGACAAAAAAATGGGCGTCGCGCACGATTGATCTTGATATATTACTCTTTGACAAGCAGATCGTGCATGAAGAGCGGTTGAAGATCCCGCATCCGGAAATGTACCGACGTCGGTTCGTGCTTTTACCGCTCTCTGAACTGACTCCCCAGTTTGTCCATCCCCTCCTCGGTTCGACTGTGGCTGAACTCCTGGCCGGTCTTACGGATGACAAACAGGTTCTGCGTTTTGGCTGACTTATTCGGAATCCAGGAGGGCCTCGGCCCGTGCTGCCTGGTCTCGGACTGCCTGGGTCTGGGACCGAAAATGCGCAAGGCTGCCGGGCTGAACGCGGAGTCGATCAGCCTCCGTGACGAGGCTTTGATACTGGTCGAGGAGTTGGTTAAAAGCGGCGAGCGAGGGTCGGTCGGCGTAGCGTCGGGCCACAATGCGGGAGAAGTCCCGCGCCCGTTCGAGAGGATACAGAAACTCATTCATCATGGTTGGGGTCAGCGGGTCGTTGTCTTCCAAGAGCCGATTCATCTTGTCGGTCATCGCACTCATGAGTTGGATATGGGTGCGCATGAGTTTTTCGTACTTAAGCCAGTAGCATCCTCCCAGACAGCACGGCAGCACAAGGCTCAGCAGTACAATGACTCGAACCAGGGAGTGACGGGGGGGAAGCCGGGCTTGACGATTAGGAAACCAGCAGCCTAACATAGTAAAAAAAGAATACTCCTGAGCATCGTTCTCCGAATGATGCCGAGCGCTCGGTGCAGAGTGAACAAGTAAGTGGTCTTCCATGTTCCAACTTTCCTCTGTGTATTTTGAACGGCTCCTCGAAAGCTCTCTCGACATTGTCATTGCCGTCGATCATCGAGGACAAATCATCTTCTACAACGACGGAGCGAGCAAGACCCTGGGCTACACCCGAGAGGAGGTCCAAGGAAAACGGGTCATGCTCTATCCCAGCCTCGAAGAAGCCCGGCGGGTGCTGGGAGCGATGCGCAGTGAGGACATTGGAGAAAAGGGCAAGCTCAAGAATTTTGAAACGGCCCTGGTTGCAAAGAGCGGCGAGCAGATCCCCATCTCGTTCTCGGGCTCAATTATTTACGACGAAGACGGGGCCGAAATCGGTTCGATCGGCTTTCACCGCGACCTGCGTGAGATCCGTTTGCCGCCGGGATATTTCGAGCGGCTGCTGGAAAGTTCCCTCGATATTGTTATTGCACTCGACCATAAGGGTCAGATTATTTTTTACAACGACGGGGCACATCAGACCCTCGGCTATACCTCACAAGAGATTCACGGCAAGCGGGTCCAGGCCTCTGTCTACCCGAACATCGATGAGGCGCGTCGCGTCATGGAGGCTATGCGGAGCGAAGAGGTCGGCGAAAAGGGCAAGGTGAAGAATTTCGAGACCACGCTCGTGACAAAAAACGGCGAGCATATCCCCGCCGCCATTTCCGGCTCTATTATTTATGATGATGCGGGAAACGAGGCCGGCTCAGTCGGCTTTTTGAAAGATCTACGGGAGATTCGCCGGCGGGATCAGTTGGCGACGCTGGGTGAATTAGCCGTCGGTCTCGGCCATCGGATCAATAATCCGCTGGAGGTCATCTTTAATAATCTGGATATTCTGACCAAACACATGGCGCAGAGTTTTCCGGACGAAGAATACGTTGTCCAGGAAGAACGGGTGGAATCCATCCAGCGAGAGTTGGCAAAGATCCGGGGGATCGTCGCGCGGATTGACGATATGGCCCATGGTGAGCGCTATGACACGACCGAGTATCTGCACGGTTCTCGGATGGCGGACCTTGGCCGGGACGAAGTCGTTGCTCCCCACCATGTAAGTGTCCGACCGGAAACCCAGGCACTGGCCGGTCTGCGTCTCTTGGTGGTCGATGACGACCTTGGCGTGTGTTACTCGTTGCGTGACTTGTTAACCGAAGACGGCTGTAGTGTTGAGGTCGCAACCAACGGGATTGAGGCGCTGAAGATCCTTGATCAGAACTTTCTCGACCAGCACCCCTTCCACATGGTGTTGAGTGACGTGGTGATGCCTGACCTGGACGGGTACGATCTCTACATGGAGGCAAAGGAGCGCTACCCGCAACTACCGGTTGTCCTGATGACGGCCTATTTTTACGACAAGGACCACGTGATCAAACGGAGTCGTCTGGAAGGATTAGAGGACGTCTTATTCAAGAAACCGGTCGATCCGGACCGGCTGAAAGAGATGATTCTCAAACTGTGCAAACCCGAAGAAGCGAGTCAAGCCTAGCTTCTTGAGGCGATATGCCTCTCGGTGGAAACGAATAGATGAGTCCTCCCCCGACTCCTCCTTCCCAATACTGGACGGAACTACCCGAAAAGTCTATTCTTTAAGTTAGAAGTATTATTGACGCTCCCCCTGGGACGAGATATAAAAAAAACTTATCATCTTTTGTTCTTAGTATTAGCATCCACTCTATACCCAGAGGAGACCACCCCGACTATGCCAACCCCACTCGAACAATGGGTCGAAGATACGGCCCAGCTCACGCGACCAAAGAACATTCACTGGTGTGACGGCTCGGAAGAAGAAAACCAACGCTTGATTGAGGGCATGCTCGATGACGGGACGCTGACGGCGTTAAATAAGGAGAAATATCCGAACTGTTATTTACACCGGAGCGACCCCAAAGATGTGGCGCGCACCGAGCATCTGACCTTTGTGTGCACGCGGGAAAAAGAAGACGCCGGTCCGAATAATAACTGGATGGCCCCGGCGGAGGCCAAGGAAAAAGTTGGTGGGCTCTTTCAGGGGGCGATGAAAGACCGCACGCTGTACGTTGTGCCGTATATCATGGGGCCCGTCACGTCGCCCTACAGTCAGGTTGGCGTCGAAATCACGGATAGCCCCTACGTCGCCGCCAGTATGCGTATCATGACCCGAATGGGTAAGGTTGCGCTTGAGCGGCTGGGTTCGTCAGAGCATTACGTTCAGGGCCTTCATTCGCTTGGCGACCTCAGCCCTGACCGCCGGTTTATCATGCACTACCCTGAAGACCGCGCGATCTGGTCTGTTGGTTCCGGCTACGGTGGAAACGCCCTGCTTGGGAAAAAATGCTTTGCTTTACGCCTAGGGAGCTATATGGCGCGTGAAGAGGGCTGGCTGGCTGAGCATATGCTGATCATCGGCATTGAGGAGCCGAGCGGTCGCACCACGTATATTGCGGCTGCGTTCCCCAGCGCCTGCGGAAAAACGAATCTGGCCATGCTGATCCCACCGGAGAGTCAGAAGGGCTACAAAGTCTGGACGGTGGGAGATGATATCGCCTGGATGCATCCCGGACCAGATGGACGGCTGTGGGCGATTAATCCGGAGGCCGGGTTTTTTGGCGTAGCGCCGGGAACAAACTCTCACACCAATCCGAATGTCATGGCGACGGTTGCGAAGAACTCCATCTTTACGAATGTCGCCCTCACCCCGGACGGTACCCCATACTGGGAAGGCCTGGACGGTGGTCCGCCGGCCGAGGCGATCGACTGGCAGGGCCAGCCCTGGACACCCCAGTCCGAAGGCAAGGCCGCCCACCCCAACTCTCGTTTTACCACG
This sequence comes from uncultured Binatia bacterium (SeqCode), assembly GCA_965243855.1. Lineage (GTDB taxonomy): Bacteria > Desulfobacterota > Binatia > Bin18 > Bin18 > Bin18. Next base: position 4,563,011 of record CBDEWE010000003.1, read on the forward strand.
CCAGCTCGCCAGTGTCCGGTCATGTCTTCAGAGTGGGAATCGCCCCAAGGGGTGCCGATCTCGGCTTTCCTCTTTGGCGGTCGCCGTGCGGGCTTGATTCCGCTCATCTGCCAGTCTTTCAACTGGCAACATGGGGTGTCGCTGGGTACGACGATGGCCTCTGAAACAACGGCCGCGGCGACCGGCAAAGTCGGCAAGATCCGGCGTGATCCCATGGCCATGCTGCCCTTCTGCGGCTACAACATGGGTGACTATTTCGGCCATTGGCTCAACATGGGTAAAAAGCTCGCCAACCCGCCGAAAATTTTTCGGGTGAACTGGTTCCGGACAAATCAAGAGGGCAAATTTCTCTGGCCCGGCTTTGGCGAAAACCTGCGGGCCCTGCGTTGGGCTATTGCCCGGGTGCACGGCGAGGTCGAAGCTCGCGAGACCGAAATTGGTTACCTGCCGCATACCAATGACATTGATACGACCGGGATTGATGTCTCGCCGGCGGTGCTCGACGAACTCCTCAGTGTGGATCGTCCGGGCTGGGTAAAAGCCGCGGAGAGGCAGCGCGAGTTCTTCCACCAGTTTGGAGACCGGCTCCCGCAGGCGCTCTGGAAAGAAAACGCGGCGCTGGATAAGCGTCTCCAAGCCTGAAGGATCAGGATTAAAGGATTGCCAGGATAATCATGTAATCCTTTAATCCTATAATCCTGATACGCAATGGTCCGGATTACAAAGGTTTATACTCGGACGGGTGATAAGGGTTCGACCCGGCTCGTCGGAGGTAAAAAGATCCCTAAGGATGCTGCCCGTATCGAAGCCTATGGGACGCTGGACGAACTGAACTCGATTGTGGGTCTGGCTCGGGTATTCAATGACGACCTGAAGCCAGAGCTGCCGGCCGCTGACCACCTGGACGATATTCTCCGCCAACTCCAGAATGAACTGTTCGACCTCGGAAGTGAACTGGCCACCCCCGCAGACTTTTCTTACGAGGGCATGTTTCGAGTCGGTGAGCCGGAGGTCAAGGGCCTCGAACGTATCATCGATTCCTGCCAGAAAGACCTGGAGCCACTCAACTCTTTTATCCTGCCCGGCGGTGGGAAAGTGGGTGGCTTCCTGCACCAGGCCCGAACCGTCTGTCGGCGGGCTGAACGAGATATTCTGCGCCTCTCGCGTGAAGAAGAGCTCAGTCCCTGGCCCCTCACGTATGTGAATCGACTCAGCGACCTGCTGTTCGTACTCTCCCGCTGGGTGAGTCAAAAGCTGGGAGAGCCGGAATATCTCTGGGAGCGTGGCCTGCGCAGTAGCGAGCGAAAAGCTGCCCGGTCCGGCAGGGCGAAATTTACCCGAAGCGCCAAAAAAACCGCGAAAAAACGCCCACGGAAGGGGACGTGATGGCGGAGTCTTCCCTGTATTTCAAACAAATTGAAATTGGCCCCATGCAGAATTTCACCTACCTGATTGGGGATACGGCCACGCGTAAAGCGATCGTTATCGACGCTGCCTGGGACATTCCGGCCATCATCCAGACCGCGGAACACGATGGTTTCACCATTACCCAAGCACTGGTAACCCACTATCACCAAGATCACCTCGGCGGCGATTTGTTCGGTACCCATATCCAGGGTGTGGCTGAACTGCTCGAACAGGTGAAAGCCAAGGTGTATATCCACAAGGCCGAATCCGAATTTCTGGGTCGTCTTGTCGGCTTGTCCGATTCCGACATTGTTCAGGTCGAGGGTGGTGATACGACCGCTGTGGGCGCGCTCACCATCAAGTTCATTCACACGCCCGGACACACGCCCGGCTCACAATGTTTTCTGATTGAGAATCGTCTGGTGGCCGGTGACACGCTCTTTATTAACTCGTGCGGCCGGGTCGACCTGCCGGGCAGCAGTCCGGAAGACATGTACTCGAGCCTGCAAACGCTCTCACAACTGGCGGACGAGACCGTTCTCTATCCGGGTCATAATTATGCGTCTCAGCCCTGGGATACCCTTGGGGCGCAAAAACGTCACAATATGTATCTGCATCTCAGCGCCAGGGGACGCCAGGAATTTCTCTCGGCACTGCGATAAACGGACACAAAGAGGAAACGTGTCCAGCATCTCGTATCCATGGCAGGACACGTTTCCTCTTGAAAAGGAGGGCGGGTGCGTATCCGGAAAAAGCGGGGCAATTTCCTCGAAGATTTCTCGGTTGGTCAGTTGTTTCGGCACAAGGTCGGAAAAACCGTAACCGAAGGCTTGTTCAACGCCTTTACCGAATTCGGCATGACAACCAATCCGTTGTCGAAAAATATACGCTATGCCGAACAGTACGGTTTCCGCGGGCTGGTGGCTCCACCGGGTTTGGTGATGAATATCGTCTTCAGCCAGAGCGTTGAAGACATTTCTGAAAACGCGCGGGCCAATCTCGAATACCGTGACATGCGCTTTGGCGCTCCGGTATATATCGGCGATACGATTGAGGTTGAGACGACCATCCTCGGCATCAAGCCCTCCTCCCGAGATCAGGACCGAGGCGTCGTTCACGTCCAGACGACCGGTCGGAACCAGCATGGGGAAATCGTGCTGACCCTGCAGCGCAAGGTGCAAGTCTGGAAAGATAATATGGATGCTCGAGTCGAAGAGGCGGCGCTGGATGATATCCCCCATATTCCCTGCGAGCTCGTTGTGCCGGATTATGACAAGAGTCGGCGTTACGAAAACTTGGCCCACCTAGCCAATGACGATACCTATTTTGAGGACTTTCAGCCCAGAGACACGCTCGAACATTCCCGCGGACGGACGCTGACCACCGCCCATATGGAATGGACCGCGCTGTTGGACAATACCTCTCAGGTCCACTCCAACCAGTATCTGATAGACCAGAATCCAGAGCGCTATATTGGCGGTCAGTTGATCGTCTATGGTGGGATTCCGTTTAATCTCTGCCTGGGTCTATCCTGTCCCGACGTTGGCGATAATGCGGTTGGAGACGTGCGCTATGTGACAGGCCGACACACTGGACCGGTTTTTGTTGGGGATACCGTCTTCGCCTCAACCGAAATAACCGGCACCCGTGAGTATCCCGGTCGTTCCGACCTGGGGATTGTCGAGACCATCCTGCGCGGTCATAAATTTGTCCCAAAAGATGGGGTTGGGGAAAAGATTGAGATTTTCTATCTCGAACGTGAACTGGCCGTAAAACGGCGCAGCCATTATACCTGACCCTCCAATCACCGAGCGGCACGCAGAGTGCCTGTCTCGCCTTTTACCCGGTCTCGACGGCTGATAAAGCGTCAACAACATGACCTTCCGTCGGATCGTATGGCCGCTGGCGGTTGCGGAAACGCTGGTCTGGGCGGCACTCTACTATTCGTTTCCCGCACTGTTGCTTGAGTGGGAGCGCGACCTGGGCTGGTCGAAAACCGAGCTTGCCGGGGCGCTCACGCTGGCTCTGATTACTTCGGCCCTGCTCGGGCCCGTGACCGGGCGCTTCATAGACCGCGGTTTCGGGCGGGTCGTCTTCAGCGGCAGTGCCGCCCTGGGGGGCGTCTTCCTGGCTGGCCTCGCCTGGGTTGAACACCCGTGGCAATTCTACTGTCTCTGGTGCGGCATTGGCGTAGCCATGGCCGGCTCGTTATACGACGCGTGCTTCTCCGTCCTGACGCGCTCGCTGGGCGACAAGGCTCGTCGGGCCATTACCCTTGTCACCTTAGTCGCCGGGTTTGCCGGGACACTCGCCTTTCCGAGTATCCACCTGCTCGTCGGCTGGGTCGGCTGGAGAGGTGCCGTGGTCATTGTCGCTGGCGTCAATCTCCTGGTTGCCGTTCCCCTCATCTGGAACGCGTGTCAGCATGCGGACCAGCATCGAGCCGATCAACACGCTCCAAGCAGCGCTCACCCTGGAACCGCCTCGCGTGCGCTCAGAGCACCGGTCTTCTGGCTACTCGCCGTGGCGTTCGGCATGTCCTATATGGAACATTTCAGCTTGCTGACGCATCTCCTACCGCTGTTGTCTGAACGGGGTCTTTCGGATGAAGCGGCAGTCCTCACGGCCTCTTCCATCGGACCCATGCAGGTGGCGGGTCGCCTGGCGATGTTGGCAGTGGAGAAATACGTTTCGACGTTTTGGATCGCTCTCACCTGTTTCCTTGCTATGAGCGGTGCGGCAATCGCCCTGTTCTGCTCCCAGGCCTTTCCCCTGCTACTCCCGCTCTTCGTGGTACTCCAGGGAGCGGGGATTGGGATGAGCAGTATACTCCGCCCGGTGATGACCGCCGAACTGTTGGGTAGAGCCCATTTCGGGATCATCTCCGGCTTTCTCGCTATCCCATCCATCCTGGCCGCGGCCCTCGCTCCCACCCTGGCCGCCCTGGTGTGGGGAATGGGCGGCTATGAGATGGTCATTTTGATGGCGGTCGCTACCGCAATGATCGGGCTGGGCTGCATCGGCAGCATCCCTCTGCTGGCATCCCGCCGGTGATGGACTGCCAAATCGGAGGGTTTGTCGGGTCAGGAGCAGAGAGAAAGCCGCTCGACCCACTCCCCTTCGTGTTGCTCCCTATATCCCGGTTGGCTATGATACCTCCCTTATTGGAAGTGCGGATACGCCTGGCATAGGAGGGAACACCGTATGGCGCTCTTGGACCGAGCCGACTGGTATGACATCGCCCGCGACACCAATTGGACGCCGCAATATGTCACTGAAGACGCGCTTTTCCCGGAAGAGCAGAGTGGGGCGCTGAGCCTGCCGCTTGAGGCGTGGGAGAGCTATGACGAGCCCTATAAAGTCACCTATCGTGAATATGTGCGGACCCAGCGCGAGAAGGATGCCGGGGTGTATTCGGTCAAAGCCGCGCTCCAGCGGGCCAATTTCTTGGATCAAGCCGAGCCCGGCTGGGTGAGTATTCTCAAGCTGCACTACGGCGCGTTTGCCACGCTTGAGGCCATGGCCTCGAGTGCGGAGTCCCGTATGGCCCGCTTTGGCAAGGCCGGCGGTCTGCGCAATATGGCGACCTTCGGCTCGCTGGACGAGAATCGCCACGGTCAGATTCAACTCTATTTCCCGCACGAACACGTCCACCGCAGTCGGCAGTTTGACTGGGCGACCAAGTCGATGCACACCAACGAGTGGGCGGTTGTTGCCGCCCGTCATTTGTTCGATGACATCATGGCCGGCCGCGACGCGGTTGGGGTGGCGCTGATGCTGACCTTTGCCTTTGAGACCGGATTTTCCAATCTGCAATTTCTCGGACTGGCGGCCGATGCTGCTCAGGCCGGTGATATTTCCTTTTCCAATCTCGCCTCCAGCATTCAAACCGACGAAGCGCGCCACGCCCAGATTGGCGGTCCGGCCGTGAAAATCCTGATTGCAAACGGGAAGAAGGCCGAAGCCCAACGACTGGTTGATATTGCCATCTGGCGGGCCTGGACCTTGTTCGCCACCGTGACCGGTCCGTCCATGGATTATTACACCCCGCTCAACCGCCGCGAGAAATCCTTCAAAGAGTTCATGCAGGAATGGGTCTTTGGCCAGTTTGAGCGGACCCTGCTCGACATCGGCCTGGAACGCCCCTGGTATTGGGACACCATGCTGGCCGACCTTGATACCCGTCACCACGGGATGCATGCCGGAATATGGACCTTTCATAAATCAGTCTGGTGGGATGTCCCGCCCGGCATCAGCCGGGCCGAACGCGCCTGGTTGGAGGAGAAGTATCCCGGCTGGGAAGAGACTTGGGGGGCGCATTTCTGGGACCCGATCATTGCCCGTTTTCTGAAAGATGGTCCGGTCGATACGGTCCTGCCCTCTATGGTGCAGTTATGCAATATGGCCCAAGTGCCGATCACCGGTACGCCCGGCTGGGCTCCGGGCAAGACCGGCCGGCCCTTGCAGGATTTTCCGCTTGAACACGAAGGCCGCCTGTACCATTTCGGCTCGGAGGTGGACCGCTGGATTTTTCAGCAGGACCCGGACCGCTACAAAGATCATCTGAGCGTTACCGACCGGATGGTGGCCGGGATGATCCAGCCGCCGACCCTCGAAGGGCTGCTCGACTATTTTTCGCTCAAAGAGGGAGAACAGGGAGAGGATGCCCTCAAGCACAGCTGGTTGGAGGAGTATCGCCAAGAGCAGGCACAGGCCGCCTGAGAGCTCGTATGGCACAGATTCCCATTGTCCATAATCTGCATCAAGAGTTTGTCCTGTACGTTTCCATCGTCGATACCGAGAACACGATGGACGAAGTGTGTCAGACGGCCGCCCAATTGAGCATCGGTTTCGAGAAGAACCAGAAGCCGGACGCGCCGCTGCGGGTGCGGAAAGTCGGGGCTGAAAAACCGTTTCCGCGCGATATGACAGTTGCGGAGGCCGGCATCACCCCGATGACGAGCCTCGAACTCTTTTATGAAGCCGCCGAGGCTGCTTCACCCGAGCCTACACCATGAGTGCCAAATCCGAACCGCTCAAGCCGCTACGGACCTGGAGTCATCTCACCGGTCGGCGCCGTCGCCCGAGCGAATATGAGATTGTCTCGACCAATCTCATGTACGACGCCAAGAATGCGGAGTCTCCGTTTGAGTTGGGGCCGAATATCCCGCTCTCCAAGTGGTTCAAAAAATACCGCCACGCCTCTCCCCTCACCGGTCGGGACTGGGAGGAATTCCGTGACCCTGACGAGCTTACCTATCGCGCCTACAATATCCTGCAAGACGGCCAAGAGACCTATATCGAAGGGCTGTTCGACCAGCACGACGAACTCCAGTACGATGCCGGCCTTGCTGCCGCCTGGGTCGCTGTCCTGCCGCGCTTGTACACCCCGGCTCGTTATGTATTCCACACCGTGCAGATGGCCTCGCACTATCTCGTCCAGATTGTGCCATCGAGTACGATTCGGAACTGCGCGACCTATCAGGCTGCGGATGCCCTGCGCTGCGTATCTCATCTTGCGTATCGGACCGCCGAGCTGAAACAGACCTATCCGGACAGCGGATTTGGGACGGCTGAGCGTGCTGCCTGGGAAAATGACGCCGCCTGGCAAGGCTTTCGTGAGTTGATGGAAAAGGTTTTGGTCGCCTATGACTGGGGCGAGAGTTTTGTCGCCCTCAATCTGGTAGCAAAGCCGGCCATTGACGAGGTTCTGCTGCGTCAACTGGCAGCCACCGGCCGTCGGCAGGGCGACAGCTTGCTCGGCCTGATTGCCGATTCCGAATACCGTGATGTCCAACGCTCCAGAACCTGGAGTACCGCCCTGGTCCGCTTTGCGGGTGAACGATCCGAAAACTTGGGAGTGATACGTGGTTGGGTGGAGAAGTGGCTCCCTCTTGCTGAACGAGCCATCGACGCATACTGCCAGGATTTGCCCGACAGCCCGCAGGCCGCAGCCACGGCTACCCAGGCCGTGCACGGGTTTTTACAAGCTCTCGACTTATACTGAGTTCCCCTGCATGGCGTTCACCCGAGTCTGTAGCCTCGACGATGTATGGGAGGGCGATATGGCCGCCTATGAGGTTGATGGGCAACCCATCGTCTTAGTCTATCCCATAGATGGTGAGATTATCGCCATTCAGGGGTTTTGTCCGCATCAGCAGTTCTCCTTGGCCGAGGGCGATTTCGACGGCCACAAGGTGCTCACATGCAGCGCCCATGTGTGGCAGTTCGATGTCACGACGGGCAGCGGGATCAATCCCCAAGACTGCGAACTGGTCCACTATCCCGTCAAAATCGAGCATGACGAAATCTATGTAGACACTGTTGGCAGAGAGCCAAAGCGCGTCGGGGTGTAGCTATGGACAAACAGATAAGCAATAACAAAGTCGGCCCGGTGCTCCGTGCCGGGGATATCGCGGATGCGGCAATTGACGCGATCTACGAAGACAACCTGGACAAAGAGGTGCGGGTCGAAAACCACCACGCTTACGTTCGGGTCGAGACCGATACCGAGTGTATCATCAGGCGCGAGACCATGGAGGCCAACCTCGGCCGGCCGTTCCACATGCAGGAACTGGAGACCGTCCTGAGTTCTTTTGCCGGACAGATCGAAACCAGCGCGCACTATATGCGCTTCTATCTGACAAAGAATCTCTAGGTCTTGCGCCGGGTAGGATCACAGCTCCTCTTGTCCCAAACGATTCTACACCCAACAGCGACACCTCCCGCCTGTTCGACAAACCCGTGTCCGGCCGGATTGCCGTCAAGGTCATCAAGCACCTGGGGGATGAGGTGATGAAGGTGTTTCGTGTGTGAGTCGCGCCGGTTGCTGGCTATTTTGGTTTTCGCGGTCCGGCTTCACTAGAGCAAAATTCACATTAGTGTAGCGTCCAATGGCCGGCGGGCGGGCGCCCAAGGGATTCTCCCTGGCTGATTGGGCCAGTTGTCTTCGATACTATGGATAGCACCTCGCTACATGAGAATGAAAACTGCTCTAGCGCGTACAGCAAAGGCTTACATATCCTCGTGTAATAATTCGCACTCTGATCCAATGACGAAGCCGATTGCCTTAATGAGCTTTTGCAGCGCTTCTATATCAAGCACCCCCATCGGCCCTGCTCCCAAGTCGAGCTGTGCTTGATCGATAGAGAGCATATTCTCGCACTGCGCAACACAATCTAGGCTAAAGCCAAACTCTCCGGCTTGGAACGGAACACAGTTTGCCAGCTTCCTCCGAACAGCAAAACGAGCTGACGTGCAAGCAACGACTAAGGCGTAGCGTCCCCGGTTGAGGGTTTCACGAGAGACGACGATAACTGGGTGTGGTCCGGCCAGTCCGAAATCGGCCATGTAAATCTCACCTGGCTGGATCATGGCACCTCATTCATGCGACCAGCGGCGTTACGTAAGGCCACCGCATGGATCTCTTGCTGAAGCTCCTCCTCCTCCAGAAGCTCCCGGATAACGGCATAATCCGCCTCCCGAACCAGGACATAGGCGGTGTTGGTCCGAGGATCAATGACACGCGGCAGACTGGTTTCTTGTGTGTCCAGCGCCTGCTGTTGTTGCGGGGTGAGTTGAATACCCATGATGATCTCCTTAACGGAACATTCTACGCCTCCGGCAGGAAGAAGGACACTCTCTAGCGATTATCCCCAAACGCCGCGTCGCGTTCCTTGGCGCGCTTGGACCCGGAGAAGGTGTCTTCGCCCTTTTCCAGCCGGTACATGCGGGTGAGGGCGTACGACTGAAACGCACCGGTGACGCCGGTCCGAAAGCCGGCTTCGTCCTGCATCTGGTTCATCGAGAATTTGGCAATCCGCAACGCGTAGGCGTCCTGCAGGGCAATGCGCTGGGCGAGTTCCATGGTCTTCGCTTCGAGCTGGTCGCGCGGCACAACCTCGTTGACCAGCCCCAGCCGCTCGGCCTCCGCGGCCGTGATCCAGTCGCCGGTAAAGAGGTATTGCTTGGCCTTGCGAAAGCCGATGTCCCAGGCCAGGCTGGCGTACTGGACATGAGCGCCCGCCCAGCGCACCGTGCGGTCACAAAACTTGGCGTCGTCCGCAGCGACAATGAGATCGCAGGCCGAGGCCAACATCAGCCCGCCCATAATGCAGTAGCCCTGGACCTGGGCGATGGTCGGTTTGGGACAATCCCGCCAGCGCAGAGTGCAATCCAGATAGAGGTCTCGTCCGCGTTTATATTCGCCCGGTATGCCCTTCGGATACGGGCGTTTTTTCCAGTCTTCCCGTTCCTGCGGCGTGCCAATGTCATGGCCGGCGGAAAAATGTTTGCCCGCACCGGCCACGATAATGACTTTGACCGACTCGTCTTCCGCGGCAGCGGCCAGGGCCTGATCAAACTCTTCCAGCATCAAGCGGCTCTGGGCATTGAGTGCCTCAGGTCGATTGACAGTGATGGTCAGGACCGCCTCATCCTGTTTCTGGGTCAGGGTTTCATAGCTCATAGGTCCCTCCTTGTTTACGGCAGGTCGCGGTTCAACCCGCCTCAATAGCTTGTCCAACCCTGGGGCTTCAGGTTCTGACGGCCAGCTCCTCTTCTGCTTCTTTGCGGGCGCGTCTCCCCAAATAGCCCCCATGGTGGAACTTGGCGTAATCGGCTTTGGTAAAGCGTTTGCGGGTCATGAGGACGAGGGTCAAGGCATCGCCCAAGGCCAGGATGGCCGTGGTGCTGGCCGAGGGTGTCAGGCCGATCGGACAGGGTTCTTTAATGGCCCCGACGCTGAGAACGAGGTCGCTTTTCCGGGCAATGGGCGAGCGCGGATGGCCGGTCACGGCGATGAGCGGGATGTCGTACAAATGTTTGGCCCGGTGGATGGTTTCCAGGACCTCACGCGTTCGGCCGCTATTGGAAAACGTCATGATAACATCGTCCCTGCCGACCAGCCCCAGGTCGCCGTGAGCCGCCTCGCCGGGATGAAGAAAACAGGCCGGTGTGCCGGTTGAGGACAGCGTGGTCGCAATCTTCATGGCCATAATCCCGACTTTCCCCATGCCGCTGAGAATCACTTTGCCTCGACAGTGCTCCAGCATATCCACCGCACGAAGAAAATCGTTGTTGAGACGAATGGAACGGATCGCCTCGGCTTCTGCTTCGAGAATGGCTCGGGCGTGGGTTAGCTCGTCCGGGTGTTTGGTGTGGTCTTTTGACATGGGCATCCCTTCGGCTAGGTCCGGCTGTCCGCTTTTAGCAGTTTACGAGCGGAGCGACAGTATCCCGCTATTCTACGAGGAAGCCAGCCTATCGCAAAGCTGTGTCTCCCGACCCCGCTCAGCGTTGCCAGCGCGCGCGGCGGCCACGGGACAGGGCCTTGTTTGCGCCGCGCGGAGCGGCCCTTTTGGGGCGGCCCCGCGCGGCCGGTTTCTTGGTTGGCGATGCCGGCGTCTCCGCGGCCGTGGGTGGGGCAGCGACTGCTTCACCGGGCAAGCCCAGGGCGCGCCGTTCCAGATCCTGCACGCGGTCACGGAGCTCTGCGGCCTGTTCAAAGTCCAGGGCCGCGGCCGCGGCCTTCATTTCCTTGCGGGTCTGCTCGATCAGCTTGGGCAGGTCTTGGGCGGCAATATATTCTTCGCTGTCCTCAGAGACGATGGGAACCGTCACATGGTCGGCTTCATAGACCTTCACCAGGGGCGAGGACAGGGCCTTGCGGATGCTCTCGGGGGTGATGCCGTGCCGCTTATTATACCTGGACTGGATACGCCGCCGCCGCAGGGTTTCATCGATGGCCCGCTGCATCGAATCGGTAATTTTGTCGGCGTAGAGGAGGACGGTCCCATGCACATTTCGGGCGGCCCGGCCAATGGTCTGGATCAGGGAACGCTCAGAGCGCAGATAACCCTCTTTGTCCGCATCCAGAATGGCGACCAGAGAAACCTCGGGAATATCGAGCCCCTCGCGGAGAAGGTTGATGCCGATCAGGACATCGAAGCGGCCCTGGCGCAGCGCGCGGATAATTTCTACCCGCTCAATCGTGTCGATATCCGAGTGCAGATAGCGCACCCGGACGCCGATTTCCTGATAGTAATCGGTCAGGTCTTCGGCCAGCCGTTTGGTCAGGGTGGTGGCCAGCACCCGCTCGCCCTTTTCGCTTCGCAGCCGGATTTCTTCGAGCAGATCGTCGACCTGTTCCCCGGCCGGTCGGACCGCAATTTCGGGGTCCAGCAGGCCGGTGGGACGAATGAGCTGCTCAACCACGCGGCCGTTGCTCTGTTCGCGTTCATAGTCCCCCGGTGTCGCCGAGACATAGACCGTCTGGACAGCGCGCCGCTCGAACTCGTGAAAGCTGAGGGGGCGGTTGTCCAGGGCGGAGGGCAGCCGAAAGCCGTACTCCACCAGGGTGGTCTTGCGCGAGCGGTCGCCACGGTACATGCCGCCAATCTGGGGAACGGTGACATGGCTCTCATCAATGAAGACGAGGTAGTCGTCAGGAAAATAATTGAGTAGCGTATGGGGCGGTTCGCCCGGCTGCCGGCCATCCAGATGGCGCGAGTAATTCTCAATGCCTGGACAAAAGCCCATTTCGCGCAAGAGCGCGAGATCGTACAGGGTGCGCTGCTCCAGGCGTTGGCTCTCAAGGAGTTTGTCTTCCTGTTGCAACTCTTTGAGCCGTTCTGCCAGCTCCTCCTGGATCGCCTGTGTGGCGCGCTTCAGCCGGCCGGAGGTGGTGACGTAGTGGCTGGCCGGATAAATGGCGATTTTATCCAACCGGCGCAGCACTTTGCCCCTGAGCGGGTCGATCTCGACAATGGTATCAACCGTATCGCCAAAGAATTCGATCCGTACTGCCCGGCTCTCCTCATAGGCCGGAAAGACCTCGACCACATCGCCCCGGACCCGAAACGTGCCGCGATGAAAATCAAAGTCGTTACGCTGGTACTGGATATCGACCAGCTTGCGGAGCAGCGCGTCCCGGTCCACCTCGCTGCCCTCTTCGACAAAAAGGATGAGATCAAAATAGGACTCGGGCGACCCGAGCCCATAGATGCACGAGACGCTGGCGACGATAATGGTATCGCGCCGTTCCAACAGCGCCTTGGTGGCGGAGTGGCGCATCTTATCGATTTCTTCGTTAATCGAGGCATCCTTCTCCACATAGGTATCGCTCTGGGGGACGTAGGCTTCGGGCTGGTAGTAATCGTAATAACTGACGAAGTAGCGGACCGCGTTGTCCGGGAAGAGTTCCTTGAATTCATTATAGAGCTGGGCCGCCAGGGTTTTATTGGGCGCCATCACCAGCGCCGGTCGGTTCAGCCGCGCAATGACATGGGCCATGGAAAAGGTTTTGCCCGAGCCGGTCACACCCAGCAGCACCTGATGGGGCAGTCCTTCTTGCAAGCCTTGGGTGAGTTGATCGATCGCCTGGGGCTGGTCGCCCTGGGGCTGAAAGTCTGAGACGAGTTTGAAGGCGGCGTGGGCTGGCATGTCGGCACATCATAGCAAGGAAGTGGGGGAGGGTCAGCCCTGGAAGCGGACGAGGGGGTGCTCCCGTTGCAATCAGTGCGGGGTTATGGCTCACTACACGTATCTTAACGCAGTGAAGGAGGACGGTATGATCCAGCAGTGGTGGAGCATCACACGAACAACGCTGAGCCTGCTCGCACTCGGAACGGTGACGGTCACGCCCGTGGCTTGGGCCGACCAGCACGCTGAAGCAGAGGCCGCCGCGGTGCGGAAATTTACGGTTGTCAATGTTTTATACGAAGGCGACAAGATGTTTGTTCCCTCCGTGCTGGTCGCCGAGCAGGGCGACACGGTTCGGATCAAGGTGGTGAATAAAATTCCCGGCGAGCCGCCCAACCACGGCTTTGCCATTCCGGCCTTTGACGTCGAAGAGGTGGTCAACAGCGGTGAGACCAAGACGGTCGAGTTCGTGGCCGACAAGGCCGGTCTGTTTGACGTGAAGTGTCAGCTCCACCCCGCCCACCTCTCTGCCCAACTGATCGTGCATGCGGGGGGGAAGTAGGGAAGAGCGCGGCATTTTCCTGCTGCTCCAGGAGCAGTTTTGCGGGCTATTACCCCGGAGGAGCTTTGTTCTACGAATCCCCGTCTACCAAGGGGACAAAGCGGACCAGCCCCAGGTTTTCCTCAACAATCCGGCCGTTCCGTTTGCGGAGTCTCAGCAGGTGTTGCTCCTCGCCCCGGACGACGGGTAGCACCAGACGGCCGCCCTCGGCGAGTTGTTCAATAAGCGCCGGCGGGATACGCGGGGCCGCGGCGGTAACGATAATCGCGTCATACGGGCTGTCTCTTTCCCAGCCAAGGTTTCCGTCGCCGAGTAGAATGGTCACATTGTTATAGCCGAGCTGGCCGAGCAACTCGCGCGCAGAGGACATCAGCTCGGGCACAATCTCAATGGAATACACCTGTTCTGCCAGGAGGCTCAAAACCGCGGCCTGATAGCCGGAGCCCGTGCCGATTTCCAACACGCGCTCATCGCCGCCGAGTTCCAAACGCTCGCTCATGAGCGCCACGATGTACGGCTGGGAGATAGTCTGTCCCTGACCGATGGGCAGCGGGCCGTCGTCGTACGCATGATCCCGATAGGCGGGCGGGATAAACAGATGCCGCGGGACCGTGGTGAGCGCGTGTAAGACGCGCTCATCGTTGATGCCCCGATTCCGTATCTGCTCTGTCACCATGCGGTTCCGAGCGGCTTTGAAAGACAGGCCTTCGTAGCCGCTGTCAGTATTGGTCGTACAGCCCGTACTCGTCGGCAGACTACACCCCAGCCACCATAAAATAGGTATCAGCCTGATGACAGCTTTGCGGAGTTTAATTTTTATTCCCCTTCCTCGGTCCACGATGACGGGCTCAGCCCTGATTGCGCCAGGCAAAGGCACCGGCCAACAGCGTCGCGCTGAGTGCCGGCCCCCAACCGGCCAGGGTGGGCGACAGGGTCCCGCCATAGCCGAGTGAGGCACACACTCCGGTCAACAGGACATAGCCGACGCCAAGGACGCTACTCACCAATAAGGTCACGGACGGGCCCGGAAACGGCGGGCCGTGCAGGGCAAAGAACAGAACGATGGCCGGGAGCAGAATACAGGCCAGGGGCGCAGCGTATTTGACGTTGAGGTCAACGCGATAGGTAGTGACGTCATAGCCGGCCATTTCGGTCCCGATAATTTCCTGGGCCAACTGCCAGACGCTCAGATGCATGGTGTCAAGCTGGATATCCGGGGCCTCCCCTAACTGGATCAGCGGCTCGGCCGGCTCTCGCTGGAGGCCGTTTTCCGAGATGCGAATCCGGACCGGATCATCCAGCTCCCACATGCCATCGCCGATGTGTCTGGCCCGGCGTGCATCGGTGCGGCTGAGGGGTAAGCCCTGGTCCCCAAGTTCGTAGATTGAAAGGTCGGTGGCTTCTTCCAGAGCCGGGTCGAGCCGGGTTGCCTGGGACACGTGGCTGCCGGCTCGGTACCAGACTATTTTTTGCAAGGCTCCGGTGGAGAGGACGCGATCCTTGATTTCCGTCTCTTTGAGGCGATCGGCCAGGGCGTTTGAGCGTGGCACGACAGATTCATTCAAGACAAAGGAGAGGGGCGTGACGAGGCCGGCAACCAGGAGAATGCAGGACAGCGTGCGGGTGGCTGAAATCCCGCACGCACGCATACCAATCAGTTCCCGGTGGAAAGACAGGATGCTGACGGTCAGGGCGGTGGCCAGCAGGAGGGCCATGGGAATGATCCGTGAGGCCAGTAGGGGGGTGCGGGCGCTGTAGAAGCGGAGGGCTTCGGCCGGCGTGGCATTGTGGCGGGCAAACCATTCGAGGCGTTCCAGAATATCAACCAGGAGATAGCCTACGAGCAAAAAGCCGAAAGCCAAGCCCAGCATGAGGAGATAGTGCTGCAGCACGTAGCGTGGCAGGAGGACCTGCCGTGTTTGGAGAGCCGTTGGAGACTCTGCTTGGGAAAAGTCTTGGACCGGCTGTCCATCGGGAGCGCGCCGTCTCACCCAGGGCCGGTCTTGTAGCCCGAGGAGGAGAGCGGCGAGCCCGCCAACGAGAATATTGGGCAGCCAGACTCCCAGCCCGACCGTCACCGCGCCCGCCTGGACAAGTCCGTCGCCGAGTTGCGTCAACCCGTAATACACCACGCTAAGAATCAGTCCGAGGACGCCGCCCGACGCGCGTGAGAAGCGTGGTCCCAGACAGGCGAGGGGCAGGGCTAACAGGCTGAAGACGAGACCGGCCGCGGGGGCTGCAAAACGACGATGCAGTTCGGTGCGAGCGCGGCGCGCTTCTGGACTCTCTCCTGCTCCGGATGTTTCTCGCACGTGGTCAATGAGAGCCTGCAACGAGAGACGGGTGAGTGGCTGGACGGGCCAGGCCTCGGTACGCTGTGGTTCCCGGATCACGGTCTCAAAGATCTGGAAGCGGGTCTCCCCGCCGCCTTCCTGGGGAGAGAGAAGAATAACGCCATCGTATAAAGCCAGCCGAGCGGTCCCATGCGCCAGGGGCTGTATACTCCCGCGTTCGGCAAAAAGCGTCTGCCCGGCAAAATAGTCCTGCCCCGTATCAGACACCCACAACAGCACGCCGCGCAGGGTATCGCCACGCGCTGAAATCTCTCGGGCGACCATACGGGTATCACCGAACTCATGCACGCTGCCGGGACGAAGCGCCACGCCGGGGTTTTGCTGGATCATACTGCGTAACGCGTCGTCCAGTGAACGAAGCGCGGCCGGGGCCGTAAACAGCGAAAATCCGAGCCCAAGGAGCGTCATGGCCGTGGCAAAGCCCAGAATCGGCAGAACCAAATGCCGACGGGCCAGACCGGCAGCCTCAATGGCAAGTAACTCCCGGTCAGACCGGAGACGGCCCAGCCCGACCAGGGTGCCCACGAGCACGGCAAAGGGCAGGGTGCGAGAGAGGAGGGGGATCAACTCGTAAAAGGCGATCCAACCTACCGCAGCAGGGCCCAGACCCCGATTGATCACTAGGTCAGAGAAGCCGAGCAGGTCTTTTGTCAGTACCAGTGCGGTCAGCCCGAATAACGCCCACAGGGTTGGCGCAAACAATTCGGCGACAATATAAAAGCCGAGTGGTTGGCCGATCTGTCGCGGAGAGCAAGAAGGGAGGACGTGCATTGCTGGAAGTCCATCTTTGGTTGCCAATAGCCTTATCCTGCTTGATTCGTTGCTGGTTTTCTCTTATACCGGGCAGAACAATTCGGCTACTGTGTAATAATCCATGAAGGCTATTATTTTGAGCGCGGGGCAGGGCAAGCGCCTTTTGCCCCTCACCGAAACAACCCCTAAATGCCTGTTACCGGTTGATGGTAGTCGGCCGGCTCTGGAAATCCAACTCCGGACGCTGGCCGCGTGTGGCATTCAACGCGCAACGGTTATGGTCGGCTTTGGGGCAGACAAGGTGGAACAGTTTCTCGCCCGCTGTCCGCTGCCGGAGATTGAAGTGACCAGCCGCTTTAATCCTTTTTTTACGATCTCGAACAATCTGGCCACGTGCTGGACCGCCATCCCGGAGATGACCGAGGATTTTATTCTGCTGAACGGCGATACCTTGTTTGAGCCCGCGGTGTTAAAGCGCCTCCTGCTCGCTCCGTTCGCGGCTGTCAGTCTGGCAATCGATCGCAAGCCCAGCTATGACGACGATGACATGAAGGTCTCGATTCGGCGTGAGCGCACCCTGGCCGCGGTGGGGAAGAACTTGTCACCGGCCGTCGTGCATGGCGAATCAATCGGGCTGATGACTTTCCGTGCCACTGGCGTGTACGCCTTCCGGGTTGCTTTGGAGAAAGCCATGCGCGATCCAACCGCACTCCAGCGCTGGTATTTGTCAGTCATTGATTCTATGGCCAACTCATCCATGGTCGAAGTTGCCTCCATCGAAGGTCTGTGGTGGGCCGAGACCGACACGCCGGAAGACCTGGTGGACGTGCGGGCCTATTTTTCCTCTCAACGGGCCACGCTCGCCGCTTTTGAAACAGCCGCGCCAGTTGGCGAGCCGTAAGTATGGGCCGATCTGCCCGTGCCGAGCACCACCGGGGGTGCGTTCGGCTGAAACCAAGGATGATCGAGAGGCGCGTGCGCCTTGGTGTGCAGGTCTGGAGGGACAACAGGATTGTAGATGGTCGTGATACGCTCCCGCGCAACGCACCCTGCTCTCAAGTCGGGAATGAAGAAGGCGAGATGGGCCATCTCACAAACTCGCGTGCACAGCCTGTCCCAAGCGTGCAACAATACCTTTCCGCAAAGGGGACTGGAAAAAAGCGTTCCAGGCGTTTCGGCCCATACCGGCTCGGGCCGCCCAGCACGTTTGTAGCCATTTCTCACTGACTGCGCGGGCGAACGCCCGCTCGGAGTATTGCCGGACCCGTCGGTTGGCCGCTGTCAGTCCGAGCAACCACGCCTCGGCCCAATCAAGGTATGCGCGGTCTGGGACAAAGCGGAATTTTCGCATGCGCGACAGCATGAGGTGGGCGCGCAAATCTTTCTCCACACAAGGCACACCTAAATCCGTAAGCTGACGTCGCATGATTTCTGCTTTTTTGGTGTTCCCGAGTTCCTGAGTGCAGACGGTGATCTGGCCAGGATGGACGCGGGCGTACGTCAAGACCTGCGGAAGATTAGCCATCTTGTGGCGCGCGGCAAGCCGCACGTGGAGGTCATAATCCTGACAGCGGGCAAAGTCGTTCCGGTATCCGTACTCCCGCAGCGTGGCGGTCCGGCCCATGATGGTGGTGTTGGTCAGGCTACAGCGGAACAAGAGTTGCGCGTGGATATCCGCTGAGTAGGTCGGCTGACGTTTGATCTTTCTCAGCACGCGCCCGTGCTCGTCCATGTCTTGCTTCCAGCCGCCGACCTGGACGCAGTCCGGGTGGCGGTCGAGAAAGGCCGCCTGTTTTTGGAGCCGACCCGGGCGTGCCGCGTCGTCACTATCGAGTAAGGCGATGTATTCGCCGCGCGCCAGTTCGAGCCCGCGGTTGCGCGTACGAGGAATCCCGAGGTTGCGCCCGTTACAGACGACGCGAACGCGAGGGTCGTCATAAGAGCGGAGCACTTCGACACTGCGGTCAGCCGAACCGTCGTCGATCAGCAGGAGCTCAAAATCCCGAAAGCTCTGTGCCAGTACGCTGTCAATGGCCGCGCCGACGTAGGCTTCCCGGTTATAGATCGGAATAAAGACGGTGACTTTGGGTGGATCGTGTGACGTCATAGCCGTGTGGAGAACTGACTTGCTTTGTGTCTCCCGTCTTGGATGTACAATACGCGTCTTCTCAGGAATACTAAGCGCAGGACGTCTCTCGTGCAACAGCAGATTGTCTACTGGCTGAGCCGTATGCTAACGCGCTTCCTCAACCTCTGTGGCCTCCGTTTGCGCAAGGCGAAAAGCCTGCATTTTGTAACCATAAACGGACAACGCTTCAAGCGGCTACAGCTTGCCGACTCGGCGATTGCGAGAGATATAGAACGCAATCTTGAAGCCTTCCAGGCTGACGATATCTTTCCGCGATTAGCCACCCGCTACGAACATGAGATTTGGGTTGACTTTATTGAGGGGGAGCGGCCCAGGCAGGTGACAGAGCAGGTCGTGCGTCAGGTCGCCGCATTCTATACGACCATTTACACCAAACATCCAACGCTGACAGACACCACCCAGACAGCCTTTCCTACCCGTCTTGCCCAAGACCTGCGTTTTTTACATCAGGTGGATGTCCTGTCCGACCCCCTGTACGCACAGCTTCAGCGCGTCGTTGAGCAACTCACGCCACCCCGGGTCTGGACAGGATTTGACTACACCGACCCGGTGCTCAAGAATTTTATTCTCAACCACGAGAACGGCAGGCTCTACGCTATTGACGTTGAAGGGATTGCTGACAACCAGTTGATCGGAATGGGCACGATCAAGGCGAGCGTGCGCTGGCTCGGGGAGTTCCGCCCACTTTTTTACACATACCTTGCCGAACTCAGTGCTCCTGACTTTCAGTCCTATTTGCCGTTTGTGGAGCTGTGTTTTCTGGCCAAATGGACTAAGCGGAATTTCTTTGAAGGAAAAAAGAAGAAGATCGATCCAGGGTTGTTTGAGCGGTTTTGCAAGAGATGTTGATCTTCTCGCTGGCTTCCCACTCCTGAACGATGACGGCATTGGGGGGACAAAGCGTCGCCGGGGGACATCCTTCAGCCAAGGTCAACGCCGTACTCTTTGAGCAAGGTGCGGCTGATCACGACATTTTGAATTTCCGTTGCGCCGTCCGTATAGTGGGTCATCTTGGCCATGGCCAGGTGCCGACTAAACGGGTAGTTGGTGCGTAAGCCTTCTGCGCCCATGACCTGCATACACTGTGAGATGCCGCTAAAGGCCACACGGCTGGCGAACTTCTTGGCATGGGCGGCCTCCACAACGGCGCTCTCTCCCCGGTCCAGGGCCAACGCGGCACGATAGGTCAGCAGACGGGCAGCCTCAAGCTCCGTTGCCACATCCGCGAGTTCCCATTGCAGACCCTGAAAGTTCAGAATTGGCTTGCCAAAGGCGTGTCGCTTTGCTCCATACGCCAAAGCGGCCCTGAGGCTGGCCTGCAACATGCCGCAACAGCCCGCACCAACAAACGTCCGCGCCATATTGATGCCCTGCATGGCGGCCTTGAATCCATCCCCTGGACCGAACAACAGATCGGTCTCGGAAACCGGGCAGTTGGTCAGCCTGATCCCCGTGACTCCCAGCGCCTGTCCGCCCAGCATGGTGTACTCGGGGGTGCGTTCAAGGCCTGGGGTATCGCCAGCTAGTAGAAAGCCGGCAATACCGCGCCAGCCCAAAGTTGGGTCGGTTTGCGCATACACGCCAAACACATCGGCACTGACACCATTTGTGACCCAGGCTTTCTCCCCGCTCAGCCGCCAGCCGTCGGGCGATTGCTCGGCTCGTGTGGTGATTGCCGCGGCATCACTGCCGGCACCGGGCTCCGTCAAGCAAAACGCTCCGATTCTTTCTCCTGCCAACATGGGTGGAACGTAGCGGGCGATCTGATCCGGGCTGCCGTTGCGCGCAATGGTATTGAGCATATTGTTGTGAACCCATAGGCCAAAGGTAAAGGCAAAGCACGCTCCGGCCAGCTCCTCCAATACTTTGGCGGCCGCCAGGAAACTGGCGCCTTGTCCCCCGATTGATCTGGGTGCCAGCACGCCGGTGAGGCCTACGTCCGCCGCCTCTTGGAAAACGGCGTACGGCACTGTTCGGTTGAGGTCCCATTCTGCGGCAAAAGGCGCAATCTTCTCAATCGCAAATACCCTCGCCGTCTCAACCAAGCGTGTTTCTTCGGCGCTTAACTCATAGTCCATGGCTATCCTCGTATGCGCTCCAGCCGGCGGAACCCCTCAACGCTCTGTAATCGGGCGAGGGCCGGCTACCATTTTTCTCCGAACGGGCGTAACTCGACCAGAAACGACCAGGCCGACTTGGGCTGATGGGCGGTATGAAAAACCGTTTCCGCTAAATCCGCTGGCTGGGAAAAGAAATCCTTGGGCTTGCCGGGGAGGCGCCGCCGGGCAAACGGCATATCGATCATGGCATCGACCACAATGTAGGCCACATGAATTCCGTTTGGCCCCAACTCGCGAGCCAGGCTTTCGGCCAGGATGCGTTGCCCGGCTTTGGTTGGCGACCAGCCGACAAAATTCGGCGTGCCCCGCTGCGCGCCCGTATTCCCGGTGACCATGAGCGCACCGGAGCCACGCGCGACCATTGCCGGAGCCAGCTCCTGGGCCAGGATCAAAAGGCCAGCGGTATTGATGCGGAAATTGAGGCTGAAGTCCTCCATGCTGATGTCACGATAATGTCCCAACGTCGCCCGCGCCGCGTTATACACGACGACTTCCGGGAGTCCATGCTCGGCGACAATGTGGTTGAGCGTCTGACGGAATGCCCCTTCGTCGGCAACATCAACGGGAAATCCCGCACTCTCCCGAATTTCAGCGGCCCAGGACGTAAGCCGACCGGCATGCCGGGCAATCATCGACACCCGGTAGCCGCCGGCCGCAAAGCGACGCACACACCCCATACCTAAACCGGGCCCAACGCCGACAACTAAACAATGCGGGGTGGTAGTCATGGAGAACTCCTCTTCTGTGTGGAAAAATTGGATGATTATTCTCGCTGGTATTGCTCTTATCGCCCTTACAGGCGTCATTATATCTTTCAATAAGAGGATCGAAGCAGCCATTGAGCGCCTGGGAGATTTGTAACATGGAATTCTTTTGAGCGGCCATCTTCGTTGTCTTCGTTGGAGGACTGCTCTATGGCGTCTTCGATACGATACGATACGCCAACTCGGCGGCTTTCCCTTTAATATCCCTTTGCCTTCCAGCCAAAGATTCGCTTTATACGTTCGACCGGTCCAAAGCGACTGACCACCACAATAAAGACCTTGCGCAGCCGGTTTTCCGGACACTGAAGCGGCCGCATGGCGTGCCAGGAGCTACCGTTACGGGCGAAGAGCAGGCTAGAATTGCCGATGGCGTGTGAGGCTGAGACGTTATCAAAGGCCTCTATCTCTGGTGCGGAGTTGCGCGGGAAGCGGCCCCCGTCGTCGAGGAGCAAGGTTTGTCCCCCCCAGGCAGGGTCCCAATCCTGTTCGGTATTAAAATAAAAAATATGCGAACTAAGCTTGTCCTTGGCGTCACAATGCGGCGAGATGGAACAGCCGTGCGGGGTGTAGTGCCAGTGAAAGCGTAAGACAAAAGCGCGCGTGCCGAGTAAACGGCTGAGAAAATTCCGGTAGGTCGGGCCGCGCAGCTCGGCAATAAAATCCTTCCAGACTTGGGCTACCGGTAGGGAGTCGTGATAGGCCAATAAAAAGCGATTATGGCTACGCTGGCCGTGGGCGCGCGGTTTGCCAAAGCTAGGTGCGAACTGCTCTTGCGTGGGCAGATGTTCTAAAAGGGAGCGATAGCCCTCTGGGGTGAGCAGACCCGCTGGGTTGACCCACGGATAGGGGCGGGCGGTGCGGAACGCCTGCGCGTCGATAGCGTCCAGTCGGTCGTAATCGAGGTACGGCATAACGGCTTACCCCGGTCCGTCTGCCGTGCGCTGAACCGCGCCGGCGAGTCTGGCTTTGACCCAATGCCACGCCCGGGATTGCCGGCGGACCTCGTAGCGGCGCAGCGGGTTCGCATCACGGTCGAACTCGTACACGAACGGCGCGCCGGTCAGTGGCCGTTTGACGCGCGGGATGTCGGGTTCGGGCACCCCATCGAGCCAGGTCGTCAGGGCGCGCAGGCTGTTACCGTGCGCGACGACCAATACCCGCCGGCCTGCCCCGATGGCCGGAACCAGGGTGTCGTGCCAATAGGGTAGTACGCGTGCCCTGACGTCACGAAGGCTCTCGGTCAGCGGCTCTCGATTGTCCGGCCCGGCGTCCCGCGGGTCCATATCGACCAGATCGTCGTCGGTCCCTCGGGCCGGCGGTGCAATCTCGAAGTGTTGTTGCCATATCGTGACCTGGCGGTGTCCGTAGCGTCGGGCGACATCGGCGCGGCTCATACCCTGCAGGGCGCCGTAATGCCGTTCGTTGAGCCGCCAGCTTGTCTGCACCGGGATGGACAGTGCCAGGGCGTCCAGCACAATGCTGAGGGTTTCGATGGAACGCCGCAGCGCCGAACTAAAGGCGATGTCAAACGAGAATCCGTGCGCCCGGAGCAAGTCGGCCGCGGCGCGCGTCTGCTCGCGGCCATGTGAACTCAGTGGGACGTCGGCCCAACCCGTAAAACGGCGCGCCTCATTCCAGACGCTGTGGCCATGGCGCAGAAAGACGACCGGCGTCATGGGTGCACGCGGAACGGGAGCAGGCCGCGGACTTGCTCCGTCACCCTGTCGAGTTCCCGCAGGGCCGGCCGCGGCCGGAGTTCGAGTGGATTGTTCGAGACACCGGCGTCCGGAAAAAACGCAGCGCTGCCCCGTTCGATCAACGCGAGGTGAAGCGCGTTCAGGTCACGCCGCGGCTGGACGATGCCGCGTTCGATCAGCCGCCCGCACACATACGCCAGGCCGCGTTGTGGCCGCGGGCGATCCCGCTTGTTTCTCTGCTGGGATTGGGCGCGCATGAGGGTCCAGTCTTTAGCCCGCTCCAGGACACCGGCCGACCGCTCCGCGAGGGGATAAATATACACGGGCTTTTCCGTTGCCACGGCTTCGGCCAGCATGGATTCGCTCTCGCCCGTCACGATCAGGAGGTCGGCCAGCGCCAGATAGCCCAGGTAAGGGTTGTCGGCCCGGTCTGGTCGCCACGCATACACCGAGTGCCGCGGCCCCAGGCTAGCTGCCAGCGCCTCAGCCGCGGCATGGCCGGTTCGGCGGCTGGTCGTGGCGAACACTGTACCGTGGAGGCGTCCGGCAAAGACCCGGACTTCGGCGCCAAGCCGGTCGGCTTGGTCGGGGGTCAACTCGTGTCTGGCGGTCGCGCCGCCGACCAGTAGCATGATCCAGGGGCGCGGCGCGGATTCGACCTGATCCCGCCACGTGTCGGCTGCGGTTTCAAGCCGTTCGGGATTGACCTGGGTGACCGGAGCGCCGGTCTCGATACGTCGCGGGTGGGGTGGGAGACGGAAATGCTCGCAAACGACACTGATGTCGGTCGGCGCGACTGGTCGGCTGCCAATGCGGCCCAACAACACGAGATGGGTTCGGCCGTGGCTTTCGTGCTGAATCCAGCGCGCGACCCGACCCGGGCGCCAGCCCGCGACGATCACTAAGTCTGGCCAAGGTGGGCCGAGTACATCGGACTGGCTGATGTCCAAGCCACGGCGTGTCGCCCGGTCGGTGCCGAGCAGGTATTTGTACAGGCCGGTCGGCCCCCGGAAGTGCAGGGTCTTGATCGTGTACGGCCAGCCGAGGGCATCAGCCAAGCCGCGGGCCTGCGTAGTATGCCCCGGCTTATGCGAGGTCAGCACCCACACGATGGGTTCATGGCCAAGGGCTCCGCCGGCATAGTCGCCGTCCGCACGTCCGCTGTCGGTCGGCGCTTCGAGACGGAGATGCCAGCGCAGCTTCGGGTAACGACGGCTGGTGGCGTCCAAATGCGTCTGCCACCAGGGTAGTGGTCGCACCCGGCCCTGGAGACGGGTGCCGTTTGGTAGACGGTGTTCATGCGGAACCACGTTGACCGAGACAGACACAAAGCGATGGGCGTAACGAAACAGCTCTTCCAACATCCACGGGACATCCTCGTCAGGAAGAAAATCCAGGGTATCTGTACAGACAACGCCGTCTGCGACTTCGCAGGCGGAAGGGGTTGGGGCGGCAAAGGCCGGATTATAGTGGGATACGAGAGGGTCATGGCTACGAGTCAAAGAGGGACCGATCCCAAAGGAATAATCTAGCAGGGTGTGACTCTGTGTGGCTGTACTGAGTTTTTCTATATGTTCCTGAAAGTCGCTGCTGTGATCATTCCGGGTCGTTTGTATCGAGCAGGTCGGGGGGGATGGTTGGGTCGAAGCGTCCCGGAGGCGAGTGCACAACGCCCGGTATCGAGCGCTGGGTCGCTGGGCCTGAAAGACTTGGTAGCCCGCTTCGTTTGCGGCCTGCTCCAGGTCAAACCAGACATGCCCGACGGGATTGTGTTGGTAGGCGAATCGCTGGGGAAACGGCTGCCAGGGCTGGGCATGAATCGTCGTATAGTGCAGCAGTTTGGAGCGTTTCGGATCATACTCATCGTCCCGTGCGTTCCAGTGGGGGTCAAGCTGGCCCCAGAGGCCGGGAACGGCACGTGCCTCAGCCTCTAGTCGCTTGCGCCGCCGCTGTTGAGCGGCCTCCAGCGTCCAGACCGAGGCCATCCGCTCACAATCGATCAGCATCACCGAGGTATCGTGATCGTGCATGGACAGAAAGCCGGAGTTCCCCAGAGCAATGTCGAACAATTCGCCGGGATCGGCTAAATAAATTTGATCGGTATCATTATAGATGGCGCGCCCGTGCCCCTCGGTAAAATGCGGAATGGCAAAGCGGTAGTTCGTAAAGCCTGTTAGCCAGCCTCGACGGTCAAAACCGGCCAAGTCGTTCATCAAGTACAATTCATAGACGCGTGACGGATTGCGGACCTGTTCAATCGACCAGATGAAAATACGCTCAGCCCGATGCTGGTCCGGTTCCGTTCCAACAAAGATACGGACCGGTGGTCGCTCGCTCGGAGTCACCCCCTTTCGGACACCGAGGACGACACACTCGAGTTGGGTGCGAGTGCCCGGTCTGGCATACGGCTCTGCCCGCAGCATTAAAGCTATGCTCTTGCGTAGCGTTGTTGAAAAACCCGAAACGCCCATGGCCTGACAATCCTGCACCTTACGCAATTTTCCGTGCGTCGTGAAGCGAAGCGGCCGTGTCAACAGGTCTGAGCTGGCCATGCTCTAATCGGTAGATATGGTCAGCAATGTCCAACAGGGCCGGTTGGTGGGAAATCGCCAGGATCGTCATTGTTCCGCGTAGTTGCTGAACGGTCTGGCAAATAGCAGCCTCGCTTTCGGGGTCAAGCGCAGTGGTTGCTTCATCCAAAATGAGGAGTTGAGGCGTATGCACCAGAGCCCGGGCAATAGCAATCCGCTGCCGCTGGCCACCGGACAAACGGGCACCCCGCTCTCCGACTCGCGTTAATATTCCGTCCGGCAGGCTCTGCACAAACTCCCACGCTCCGGCGGCGTGTAAGGCCGCTTTTACGTCCGTCTCTGTCAGCGCCGTATCGCCTAGCGTCACGTTAGCAACGATACTCTCGTGGAGCAGCAGCATTTCTTGGGGGACATAGCCGATGGCCGTGCGCCACGCTTTAAGATCAATTGAGGTGAGCGGAACCCCGTCAATAGAGACTGTACCACTCTGGGGCCGGAGCAAACCGGCAATCAGGTCCACCGTAGACGTTTTCCCCGTTCCTGACGGGCCGATGAGGAGCGTCACTTCTCCTGCCGGAATGGTGCACGAGGCCCGCTCAAGGATGGGTTTCTCGGCATAGGCGAAGCTGACTTCTTGCAAGGTAATAGCTTGAGTAAGCTGGGGTGGGTGGGTACCGGTATTGACTTCACGCGCGGCCTCTGACTGCCGGAGGGTGTCTTGTAGGGACCAATAAGCGCTCTCCTGAGCAGCCATGCGTTGGTACTGGCGTTGGGCCTTGTTCAGGCTACTCAAGGTCCGGCCGAACAGTATGACAAGCATAATCACGGCGTCAAGAGACAAGGCCCAGCGGGTTAATGCGATGTAGAGTCCCCCGACCAGACAGATGAGCAGCAGCGGGTCCTGCAGGGCGCGCAATGCTTCTTTACTCAAGACTTCCCGTTGGAGAGCGCGTTGTAAGCGTTGGGTGCCGCGTTCGAGCAGCGGGCCGACTTGGGTCTCACGCGCCATGGCCTTGAGCGGTTTGACCGTGTACAGCACATCGGTCAGTTGTCCGAGCATGCCCTTTAATAGAACGGTTTGGCGAGCGCCGGCCCGCCGTGCCAGGCGCACGAGGCGATGTAGTCCAAAGACGATCAACACCCCAAACAGCGCGGCCGCCAGGGTGGCCTGCCAGGAGACAGAAACAGCAAGGACAACATAGAGGACGGTTTGGATACTGAAGGCAATAATTGTGACCGCGTACAGATAGGCTTCGGAAGCTCGACTGGCTTCGGTCGCAAACGCATTGGCAAAGCTGCCGACTGGCTGACGGACATAGTATTCCCAGCGGGCAGCCAGGAGGGAGCGCAACAGGGAGAGCCGCAAGTCGGTGGCGACATGGGCGACCGTATAACCAACCTGCTTTTGGGCGAGGAGGACAAACCCGGCTTTGAGAACCATACCTGCGACGATGATCAGGCACAGCAGGCCGATACTCGGTTGGAGGCCAAAGGCGGCGAGTGTGTCGCGGCTGACCTGTTCCAGGCTGGTCTGTGTCGTGTCCGTTGACAACTCACTACCGGGTGCTCGGGTGGCGAGACCCAAGAGCGGTAAGAGGCTGGAGAAGCTGATGCCTTCCGCAAGGGTTGCGAAGATGAGACAAGTGAGCGTGAGGGCACTCCGGCCGGGATAGGCACGGGCAAAGGCAAGCAGGAGACGCATAGCCAGATAGAGGTGGAGCAAGGAGAGAGAAGAACTATCCCGCTTCCTGTTCCCTCTCCTTGCTGTTCCAGCACTGCACTTGGTGCAGTGTGTGTAAACCAAGGGAGACGACCTGCCACACGACGATCACCACAAAGGCCGCGACCGGGAATCCCAGCAGCAAACCGACCATAAAGAAGGGAACGTTGATGTTCCGCTGGATCGGACGTTTTCGCACAAGGGGAGCGGGGAGAAGGGAAGGCAGACTAGTCGTTTCAGAGGCAAGCTGAGCATAGACCTCTACCGGTCCCAGGCCAGCCTCACGCAGCGTGTGGAGCTGTTGTTCGAGTAGCGTCATTTCGAAAATTCGGAGCTCGCTCCTCGGATTTGTTGCGTCAATCCAAATATGCACCTTGATTCTCCGGATGCTCAGGATTATGAGGGTTCTCAGGGCTCCTAGGATTATCAGGGTGGAAGAATAAAGGAAATCCCACAATCCTCCTCAGGATTCCCAAAGGTATCAGGTTCATCAGAATGAAGAATGAAGGAAATCCCGAAAATTCCTCAAATCCTAAAAATCCTGGTCTCACGGCCCTGGTTCTTGCCGGCCGACGCGGGCCGAAGGATCGCCTAGCCCACACCGTGGGTCAGAGTCACAAAGCCTGTATTCCGGTTGCTGGTGTTCCGATGATCGTGCGGGTACTTGCCAGCCTCCGGACGACCAAGCTGGTGCAGGACATTGTGGTCAGTATCGACGATGCCTCAGTCTTGGCCGACTGTGCGGAAGCAGGAGGGATCAGGTTCCATGCCAGTCAATCCTCTCCGGCGGCGAGTGTTCTGGACTACTTTGAAACGCATGAGGCTCAGGGTTCCGTGCTGGTGACAACGGCCGACCATGCGCTGCTTACCCCCGCCATGGTCGAGTATTTTTGTGCTACGGCCCAACATAATGATGCCGATGTCGTTATTGGGGTGGTCTCCGCTTCACTCTTTCGCGCGCAGTATCCCGAGTCACACCGCACCTTTCTCTCCCTGGCAGATGGGAGCTGGAGCGGAACGAATCTCTTTTTGCTGCAGACCCCACAGGCGGCTCGGGCGGTTCGGTTTTGGGTACGCGCCGGACAGTTTCGGAAGCAGCCTTGGCGGCTGGTGAGTACGTTTGGATTGGGAAATCTGCTACGCTTCCTCCTTCGTCGGCTCGACCGCTCCACGGCTCTGGTCCAGGCTTCCCGCGTCCTGGGGGTACGGGTCGGTCTGGTCGAGATGCCGTTTGCCGAAGCGGCTGTTGATGTGGACACCCCCGATGACTTGGTGACAGTTGAACGGATTCTGGCAACCCGCGCCTCATGCGTCCGAACGGGCGGCTCAATCAGACAGGAAAACCGCGTATGACCAAAAAGCAGGATCTCGAAACCATGATGGAACAGACGGAGCAGCCGTTCAGTTCCCCAGCGTTTGATACCTTTACCGCGGCCTGGGCGGTCTCACAGCGCAAAAAGAAGGCCGCAGAAACTCTGGACCGAGCCGAGGTCCAATCCACCCCGGACGCACAGCCTGACCAGACCCAGGCTGTGGAGAATGACCCGGAAGTTTTACGCCGAAAAACAGAAAACATGTTTCACGGTCCTGTGCTCGATACCTTTACCGCGGCCTGGGCGGCCTCAAAGGACAAGATCAAAACCCGTCCGGCACCCAGGCCGGACAATGAGCATATTGTCCGCCAGATTTATACTCATTGCCGTATGGCCGGGATGCTGGGCGATCTTGCACCCATCCTCCGGCCGCTGTCGGACGATGTGGAATGGCAGTCACCCGGACCAGAGGCGATCCCCTGGGCCGGGACCGTCCGGGGGCGGAAGCAGGTCGTGCAGTGGTTTGCCTCGCGCGGAAAAGCGATAGAGATTGAACAATTTGTGCCCAAAGAATTCATTACGCAGGGCAATCAGGTGATCGTGATATGTGAGGAACGCAGCCGGGTGAAGGCCACCGGAAAAAGCTACGACGTGGCCGTGATGGCTGCCTGGACCCTGCTGAATGGTGTGGTCACCCATTATCGTGAGGCGTATGACACGGCGACGGTACTGGCCGCCTTCCAGAATGATTAGGGGTGCTGTGCACTTGAGCCGAACCGTGCGTCGGATTCACCATTGCTTTAGGCAAATGCCGTCAGGCCTGTGGCTACGGCTAGGTACGGTCTCTAGGTTGCCTGGAGTGCTTCTGTAGTGTCTGGATTTTTCGGGGTAGGGGCCGTGCGGAAATACTGATCCCTGTCTGCGGAGCGTATTGTAATGTCTTTGATCTCTGTCCCGTGGAGGAGGGTGAGCGTGATATCGGCACCGGCCTCCCCAACCGCCCACATTTTCCGATAGAAGTCCGCCTGGTCTTTGACCGGTTGATCGGCAACCTTGAGGACCAAATCGTTGACCTGTACCCCGGCTTGTTCTGCCGGGCCGTCCGGTGCCACAAACATAATAATCAGCTTATCGCGGAATTCCTCGGTAAAGAGCCCAAGCCAGGGCCGAGGAGCTGCTCTGGCGCGACCGGTCCGAATCAGGTCGGTGAGGATGGGTTTGAGATGGTCAATCGGCACAAACATATTTCCGGTCAGAGACTCCCGACCGGGTAGGGCGTCATTGACCAGCAGTGAGCCGATGCCCAGGAGCTTTCCGTCCGGCCCAATCAGCGCTGCACCGGCGTAACGGGGATGCGGCGGCGCGGTGAATATGGCGTCTTCGAGCAGGTATTCCCAATAGCCGGCAAATTCCCGCCGTGCGGTCACCAAAGTCGGGCGCACTGAAGCTGCGCTGCTGTCGCTGGCAATAACGACTTCTGTCCGTTCAGCCAGGTCGGAGGACTTGCCGAACGGCATGGGGGTGACGTTGAGCGGTTCGTTGGCGCGTAAGAGCCCAAAACCGGTCTGCGTGTCATGGGCAATAACGGTGGCCGGGATGCGTCTCCCCTCTATGCCCGTGACTTCAACCCGGCGGGCTTCCATGACTAAATAGCCGATGGTCAGAATATGGCCCTGCGTATCGATGATCACGCCGCTTCCGCTGCGTTGTTCCCCGAGAAACCGGGCCGTGCGCGCACTAGCCGGTATCTCGGCATGGATCGTCACCATAGCCGAAAGTACTTCCCGGGCGACGGGCACCTGAGCGGCCGGTTCTGGACTGAACACTGGGCTCAGGAGACCAACAAAGAACAGCAGCAACGAAGATAGGCACTTCTTCATAATCAGACTCTCTGCGCAACCTACTCTGCTTCTAGCTCCAGGCTTGCGGAAGAGTCAAGAGTGAGGCGTTATGAGAGACTCTGCTCGGTAGCATGGTGGAAACTGGCCGTTCCTGGGTCATACATGCGGGAGGTGAGAGTGATCTGAAAACGCCTTCGTCCGTTCACCTCGCCGTGCGGCTCGATCCGATACAAGTGGTAGCGTGAGCGCCGCTGCGGTCGTCGGCCGATCGCCGCGGAGGCTGGGACCCCGACAACGGGAATCGGCCCCCAGGGTCCGGGGATACTCGCCGTGACTGTGCGATGAACGTGACCGTGCAGAATCAGTTCTGCGCCGGTTTTGGCGAGCACGGCCCGAAAGGTAGCCGCATCGGTGAGGCGGCGGCGGGCCGATATGGCGATGGGTTGGGGAGGATGGTGAATAAGCACGACCCGACTCAGGGACGTGTTTGCCAACGCGCTGAGGGTCTGCTCAAGTCGATCGAGTTGCGTCCGGCCTATCGTTCCTGAAGCGTAGAAGGGGGCCGTTGCCCGTGCTGTTGAAACACCGACGAGAGCGATTGGTCCACAGAGACGGAGGGTTGGAAACTCGGTTGGTGGCAGGTCTGAAGGCAACAGCGCAGGGTCTGACAGCGTATCCGTCGGGATATGAGAGCGCATGTAGTCGCCCCAATACGCCCACGGAGAAGACTCGCTCCCGTGCGTATAGGTGTCATGGTTGCCTGGGATAAGGGAAACGTGCTGTGGGCCGCCCAATTGTTGCAACCACGGGAGGGAGGCGGAGAACTCATCTTCGAGTGCAATATTGGTCAGATCGCCAGTAATGACCACATGGTCCGGCCCCTGCGTGTGCAGATCGTCGACCAGCGTGGCCAAGACTTCGGGGCGATATTCCTTGCGGCGCCGTAGGGACCACGACAAGGCGCCCAAGAAGCGCTTATTCAGAAAGTCTATCGGCCGCCGGACCCGGACCGGTGTGACGTGCAGGTCTGATAAATGGGCAAGCGTAAAGGCTGGCATAATATTTGGCTCCGGGCGACTCTCTTCAATCTATACCACCTCCCTGGCGTATGATAAGACCGCTCACTGTCGGGCTGTGGTCCAGGCAGAGCCATGGTCGAAAAGAGTAAACGTCCCCAGCTTTTTTGTATGACTTGGAGGGCACGTTTACTTTTTTACAGCGTGACGAGGAAGGGCGATATGAAACCGGTGGCGGGAGCCGAGCGTGTTCGGGTGTGGCTTGCCGATTCCACAGTTCGTGCTGAGGGCGGTCCCACTGCTCCGGTAGAAGTGTGGGGTCTCTCGCCAGCAGAACGCCTGTGTCGCACCCTCCACGCCGCGGGTGTGTCTGAGGTGCAGATTGCGACAGGAACCTTACGTCCTCCTGTTCGCCCTGATAGCCCGCTCCTTGTTTTCCGTACCGATTATGTTTTTGACGAACGTTTAATCCGCGCCCTGCTTGAGAAGAGTCTTGAGCACGGCGGTGTCCAGAACCTAGCGCTCGTCGATCCGGATGTCCCTACAACGATTGTAGCAGTCGTCGTCACAACCGGGAGTCGTATAGAGGCGCCGCTCCCCGGCCTCACCGCTCCGGTGCCTGTGGGCAATGCACAGCAGGAACACCTGCCCCGCCGGGTTCCCGCTGACCTTGTTTCCGCCTATTCCTCGGCATTGCGCAAGTACGATCCTCCCTATCTTCTCCGGGTATGTGCGAACTCGCTGACTCAGGTTGAAAATCGCATGTTTCGCGCGTCGTATAAGGGTATTACCGACGTGGTCACCAAGTGGGTCTGGCCGCTACCCGCCCGAGCCGTTACGCGCCTGCTGGCCCGTGCCCATGTTTCTCCCAATATTGTGACCGGACTCAGCTGGATACTGGTGAGTGTGGCGACTTGGCTCTTTATTCAGGGACAATTTGGTCCTGGACTCGTGTGTGCCTGGCTCATGACTTTTTTGGATACCGTGGATGGTAAGCTGGCCCGCGTGACCTGCACCTCAAGCCGAATGGGCCATGTGCTGGACCACGGCCTTGACCTCGTCCATCCTCCATTCTGGTATCTCGCCTGGGCGATGGGCCTGGCGGGCAGCTTTTCTCCGGCCTTGATCTGGTATGACCCAGTCGTGGCGATTATCATTGGCGGGTATATCCTCGGACGGCTGCTCGAAGGGCTTTTTCTGCTGGTGTTTCACCTGGAAATTCACTCGTGGCGGCCCATTGATTCGTTTTTTCGGACCATTACCGCACGCCGGAATCCGAATCTGATTTTATTAACGCTCGGGATCCTTGTCGGTCGTCCCGACTTGGGCTTTTGGTTCGTTGCGGTCTGGACCGTCTGTTCTCTGGGATTTCACACGCTACGCCTGGGCCAGGCCTGTATCCAGCGTTGGCGCGGCCGACCGATTCAGACCTGGCAGGAAGTGGGAACACTCGCATGAGGACAAGTAGGTCGGCGGGTCCTTCCTGGCGTAAATCCTATTGGCCAAGAACGATGCTTGCCAGCTGGGGGCTGCTCGTGAACAGGATGGGACGGTCTGCATTCCGGGGCTTCCGTGCGACTGGGCCTTCTCAGTAATTGTCACGCCGGTCTGAGCCGCGCTTCCCCGACCGCACTCAAGCAGACTCTTGAGGACGCGCCCGAGATCGTGCATGTGACGACGCGGTCGAGCGCGGACGTGCCCGAAGCGCTTGCCTGCCTCGCTCGCCAAGGCGTGACCCTCCTTGCTGTGGATGGAGGGGATGGAACGCTGCAACGCGTCTTGACCGAAGTCTTGGCCGGCTCGATCTTTGAATCCCCGCCGGCTATTGCGCCTCTGCCTGGTGGACGAACAAATATGAGCGCTGCGGATATTGGCAGTACTGCTCCACCGGCTGCCGGCTTGGTTGCGTTGATCCGCGCGCTACGAGCCAATACACTTGAGCGGCGAGTGGTGAAGCGGCCGGTGTTGCGCGTCGACTTCGGCCTGGGCACGAGCCCTCAATATGGCATGTTTTTCGGCGCGGGTGTTATCCAGCGAGCGCTCGCCTTTAAGCATCAACTCTATCCCAAACAGCGTTTACAGGGCCTATTTGGCGCAGGTCTCTTTTTAGGGGGAGCCCTCCTGCGGGTGGCGAGCGGTTCCTCCACCGGAATTTTTGCTCCGGATGATATTGGTCTGGCACTCAATCACAAGGGAATGGCAACGCCCACAGACCAGCTTGAAACAAAGCCATTTCAGCTCGTGATGGCGACCACGCTGGAACGGCTCTTCCTGCGCCTCTGTCCGTTTTGGGGAACCGAAAATGCACCACTCCGTTTTACCACCATTGCGGCCAATGCTACGCGGAGTCCAGTTGCAGTCTGGAAGGTCTTACGCGGACTTCCACCGCCGCTGTTTGCGCTGGACTCGGGCTATTGCAGTCACAACGTTGAGCGCTTGACCCTGCAGATGGACTGCGGCTTTACTATTGATGGCGAACTCTTTGAGCCGCAATCCAGTCGGACCCTGTATCTTGCGACGGACCATCGACTCCGTTTTATTCGAGCCTAAGTATGCGAGACGATGAACAAGCACCGCTGCCTGCCCTAACGGATTTCTTGGCTCAAGAGTGGACCCAGCCGGCGCCTGAAGCTGCCCAAGTGATGGCCGCGGAAATCCAACAACGTCATGCTGGGGCAATCGACGCCGTACTGTTCTACGGCTCCTGCCTCCGCACACAGCAGACGGCTGATGCGGTACTCGACTTTTACGTTCTTGTCCGCTCGTACCGGTCTTTCTATAACAGGCCTTTGCTCAGATGGCTGAACGCGCTGCTGCCGCCGAATGTGTTCTATATTGAGGTCAGGCAGGGTCCGCGGACGCTCCGAGCGAAGTATGCGGTTATCTCGACTGTGGATTTTGAGCGCGCGGCAACTCCGGCCGTTATCCCCGCTATTATCTGGGCACGCTTCTGTCAGCCGGCGCGGCTGGTGTTTGCGTCTAGTGAAGAGATGCAGGACCGC
Source organism: uncultured Binatia bacterium (SeqCode) (assembly GCA_965243855.1). GTDB lineage: Bacteria > Desulfobacterota > Binatia > Bin18 > Bin18 > Bin18. The sequence goes on from CBDEWE010000003.1 coordinate 4,597,661, forward strand.
GTCATACACGCCGCAACACAAGCGACGCTCACATTTCTTTCACGTGTCATTCCCTTTTTCGCGCGGAATGATTTGAGCCGCTCTTTTCCCCTTGCCGACCTCTGGCAGAAGGGGTTTCGAGAAACATATCGGACTGAACTGCGGACCGAACGGCCGGAAACCATCCGGGCATTATACGCCGCGTCGCCGGAGCGCTACGACCGCATCGCACGGCTGGGGCTCCAGTTCCTGGAGCAGCAGGGGAGGTACGTCTGCCGAAAAAGCGGTGGACAGTGGGCAATCGCTATGCCACGGCGTACACGCTGGGCAGAGCGGGTCAGTTGGGCAGTCCGGGCGACGGGAGCAAAATATCTGTATGCCGTACGCCTCTTCAAAACCGCACTAACCTTTGACGATTGGCTGCCCTATGTCTTATGGAAACTGGGCAGGCATACCGGGGTGAGGGTTGAGCTGTCAGAGCGACAGCGACGCTACCCGCTGCTCTTAGGCTGGCCGGTATTGTTTAAGCTTCTTCGCCAACGTGCTCTTCGTTAAGCGGTGCAGAGCGGCGACTCTGGCCCATCCGGTCGACCAGACTTCTGATGGCCGAGAGAATACCGCGTTCAATGGTCTGCTGATAGACACCAGTAGGGGGCAATTCCGCTCGCAACTGGCGATGGAGCTGCCCGAGACTGTGGTAGGGAACGTTGGGTAAGAGGTGGTGGAGCGCGTGATAGCGCAGACCCACCGGGGCGGCAAGAACGGTTGGCGCTAGCCAGCCGCACATATTGACGGAATCGAGCAGTTGCTCGGTCACACTCAACCGCCGTCCGGTATTGTCATACCGATGAGCCGCTAACGTCCGGATTTGATTCACGATCAACATGCCAGACGTCACGACATACCACTGCGCGAGCCAGACACCAGAGATCTGTCCTGCGTACCAGCTTACACCCACCAGCCAGGCAACCAGCGCGGCCGCCCATTCTTGACTGAGCCACCGTAACCGATACTGCTTTCCCGGCAGGGGGCGACGATACGCCGGATTGATCACCAGGGTGGAAGCCCGCTGAATAACGATTTTTCGTAACGGGGGGATAACAAACGAAAGAGGACCGATGATCCCCCATCGCAGTGGCAACAAGATGGGCACAACGCAGACGCTCAGAACAAACCAGACCAGGCTGAGAGGTGTGCCGTGAACGAGCGGCGCATACTCGGGGTCGTCGGCTGTCCCGAAGGTGTGAGGTCGGTGGTGGTCCCCATGTGAGCCCACATACATGAGACTGGGAAGCATGAAAGGCAGGCCGACCAAGGCGTGCCAGGCATACTCAAAACCAGGTAGGCTGCCCCGCTTCTGGTGGGCAATTTCATGAATGAATAAGGCAGCGCGGAGAAGGGCGAGGATAGCGGTACTCGTCGTTGCGAGATAGGCCAGAGAGCCGAATGGGTGCTGGACACTCAACCAAAAGGCCGTCCAGCCCACAAGAGAAGACAGCAAGAGGTCGAGCCAATAGATGTGCACCTTGGGCTGGAACGCAGAGGCAAAGTGCTTCCGCACCCGCGTAGCGAACTGCTCGTCCGCTATCTCGTCAAGAAATTCGTTTTGGGACGCCACAGATAAATGCTCCGGTTGTTTGCTCGGGTCCCGCTGCCCCATCATATAGGAGCTTCTATAAGAGCGACCAGAACAGTGTTGTCAAGAGAGTATTGTGCAACGATATATTTAAGAACGGCGTTATTATAAATAAAACAATATGGCAACTATGTTACCCCTTGGTTAAATTGGGGAAATCTGTTATCTAGCGTCCGACTTTACGTGATTCGAGCTACTGTGAGTACCCGAGGGATAACACCATGTGCCCCGCTGGTGAAGGCAGGTACTCGTGTCCTTGTGACCGGAGGAACTGGCTTTATTGGCTCGCACCTTGTTGATGCGCTCATCGAACACGGCGTCCGGCCACGCGTGCTCGTTCGCCCGACGAGTGATATTGCGCGACTCGCCCGTGATCAGGCTGACAAGGTCGAACTGGTCACGGGTGCGCTAGAAGACCAACATAGTCTGACGCAAGCGGTCTCTCAAGTCGACACCGTCTTTCATCTCGCAGCAGTGACAAAAGCACACACCGAGGAGGAGTATCTGTGCGCGAATGCCGAGGGAACGCAGAGGCTTGTTCAGGCCATGCGGGCTGCGCAGCCGCGCCCGCGGCGACTGATCTATCTGAGTTCACTCGCGGCGGCGGGTCCGGCACGAGACGGGCGGCCGGTTGAACCGCGCGACGAGCCACACCCGATTACTGCCTATGGGCGGAGTAAGCTCGTCGGAGAACAGACCTGCTTCGCTGCGTCCGACGCCTTCGAGGTTGTTATGCTTCGCGCGCCGGTGGTCTACGGCCCACGGGAGAAAGACTTCTTTTTGCTCTTCCGTCTTGCGGCCCGTGGTGTTTTGCCGCTGCCAGCAGGCCCGGAGAGCGTTGTGCAACTCGTCCACGTTACCGATCTCGTCCAGGCGATGCTCCGCGCAGCCACCATGCCGGAGGCGCGTGGGCTCTATCATGTGGCCGAATCACGCTCCTATGGCTGGAGCGAAATTGCCACGTGCATAAGCCGGGCCGTTGGGCGTTCCGTCCATATGGTTCGTGTCCCACGGTTTCTCGTCCAGATGGCGGCAACGGTGAGCGAAGGAGGAGCAGCCGCCATCGGGCGAACAACGATATTCAATCGCGAAAAAGTCAAGGAACTCCTTGCTCCCGGTTGGCTATGCGAAACCACGCTGGCCAAGCAGGAGTTGGGATTTGAGGCGCAGGTTCCGCTGGCAACCGGATGTGTTGAAACCGCAGCCTGGTATAGACAACAGACATGGTTATAGCAAACACCGTCATGAGGGAGACTGTGATAAAACCGGAACCGCGACAGGCTACCCACACTGACAACCGGGGATGTCAGGCAGAGAGGGGAACGGGATGAACCTTTTCGAGAAATGTGCTCGTTTTACCCGTGCTCGAGAGGCTCAGGCGACAGGGTATTATCCGTTTTTTACACCGATAGAATCGTCTGAAGGAACTGAGGTTATGGTGCGAGGGGAGTCCAAGGTGATGATGGGCTCCAATAACTATCTTGGCCTCACCCATCACCCCAAGGTGTTGGCGGCAGCCGAGGCTGCTCTCAGACGCTATGGCAGCGGGTGTACCGGTAGTCGCTTCTTAAACGGGACGCTCGACTTGCACGATGAACTCGAAGCACGCTTAGCCCGTTTTCTCAATAAAGAGGCCGCACTCGTTTTCAGTACAGGCTATCAGACGAATTTAGGTATCCTGGCAACCCTGATTGGGAAAAAGGATTACCTCTACCTGGATAAGCTCGATCACGCCAGCGCGGTAGACGGTTCTCAGCTTGCCCACGGGACCGTGCTCCGCTATCCGCATGGAGACCTTGAAACACTGGAACAGCAGTTGCAGAAGACCCCGCCCAAGGCGGGGAAGCTGATTGTCACCGATGGCATTTTTTCCATGGAGGGCGATATTGCAGACCTGCCGAGTTTGGTTGCCCTAGCCGAGCAATACCATGCCGAGATTATGGTTGATGATGCTCATTCCTTTGGGGTGTTGGGCAAGAACGGTGGTGGTACGGCGCAGCATTTCGGCGTAGAGGACCGGGTCGGTCTTATTATGTCGTCATTCTCCAAGTCTTTGGCTGCAATTGGCGGTGTGGTGGCTGGTCCGGAGCCGGTTATTCACTATCTGAAACACCACGCCCGCTCTTTGATTTTTAGCGCCAGCATGCCGCCACCGTCGGTGGCCACAGTGTTAACTGCCCTGCAGATTATTGAAGAGGAACCCGAACGGCGTGCGGCCTTGTGGCGCAATACCCGCCGCATGCAGGCGGGGCTCAAGAATCTGGGCTATAATATCGGGACGAGTGATACGCCGGTGATTCCCATTATTGTCGGGGATATGTGGTTAATGGGCATGATCTGGAAGGAATTGTTTGACTCCGGCATCTTTACCAATCCGGTTATCCCTCCGGCCGTCCCTGAGAATTCGTGTCGGATTCGGATTTCCATGATGGCCACCCACACCGATGAACAGATTGACTTTGTCTTAGATGTCTTTGCCCGTATTCGGCCCCACATCCAGGTGGAGAAGGTTGCCGTGTAGGGGTGGCTTCTCTGTACTGGGGCAATGTTTCAGCGAGTGCCGGGCCGACCCAGCTGTGCCACACTATAGATGTCCAGAGACGTACGGATAGCCCCGGTCCGTAACCGACGGGACTTGCGTCATTTCACCCAACTGCCGTGGCAACTGTATAGCGATGACTTGGCTTGGGTCCCGCCGCTGCTTTTTGATCTGAAAAAACTCCTCTCTCCAAAAAAGCACCCTTTCCACAAACACGCCGATGTCCAATATTTTCTTGCCCGCCTGAATGGGCAGGTCGTGGGACGGATTGCGGCTATTGTCAATCATCGTCATATCCAATTTCACAATGAGTCGGTTGGCTTCTTCGGTTTTTTTGAGAGTATTGACGACCAGGAGGTTGCCCGGGCGTTATTGGCCGCCGCAGAACAGTGGGTCGGTCAGCGCGGAGTGCGGAGCATTCGGGGACCGATGAGCTTCTCGACCAATGAGGAATGTGGACTATTGGTCGATGGTTTCCACACGACTCCCATGGTGATGATGCCCCACCATCGTCCCTACTATGCCCGGCTGCTCCGAGTCGCAGGCTATGCCAAGGCCAAGGATTTATTCGCCTATCTCATTGATCTGCGTGAAGATGCGACTATCCCCGAACGGCTTGTACAGGGGGTCGAACGCCTACGGAAAAAACAAGCCATCACCATCCGGTCGATCGATCTCCATCGGTTCACAGAAGAAATCCGGGTGTTGCACACCATCTATCATAGGGCTTGGGCGCAAAACTGGGGCTTCGTGCCAATGACTGAGGCCGAGGTGGACCTGCTTGCCAGTACGCTGCGCCTCGTCGCTGATCCCAGGCTTTGTCTTATCGCCGAACTGGAGAACCGGCCGGTTGGCTTTGCCCTCGCGCTGCCGGACTATAATCAGGCTCTCCGGCACATGAACGGCCGATTATTCCCGTTCGGCTTCCTGAAATTTCTGTGGTATCGACGCCGGATTGATGCCCTACGGATTCTCTTGCTCGGCACCAATCCAGACGTGCGGGTGCGTGGCCTTGACGCCATGCTGTATCTCAAACTCTGGCAAGATGTCCCCGCCTACGGCTATCGTCTCGTAGAATGTTCGTGGATTCTTGAAGATAACTGGGCCATGCAGCGCGGTCTCGAACGCATGGGCGCTCAGATATACAAAACCTACCGGATATTTGAGAAAACGTTGTAGAGCTGAGGGAGGCGCGCCCGAGCCGACACCCGGCTCAAGCGGCGGCTTACTCCTTATCAGCATTAGCATCCAGTAGGTGCTGCATCTGGGGGTCGAGCTCGACCCCCAGGTCGTCCGCGAGTCGATTCATAAAATTGAACACACAGGTGATAAGGACAATATCGACAACGTTCTCCTCACTGAAACCGTACTGTTGTAAGAACTCGAGATCTTCCCGTTTTACCGTCGCCGGAGTGCGGGTCAGCTTGAGAGCAAAATCGATCATGGCCCGATCCTGTGCTCCGAGCGGGGCGTTCTCCGGGTCGGTCTTCAAGTGCCGCACCAGAGTGTGATCGCCCGATTCCATACGCAGAAACTCTGCGTGGGAAGAGCGTCAATAATGGCAGCCATTGAGGGCGGACATCGAGGTGGCAATCATTTCTTCACGGGTGCGCCCCAGGGTTGACGCCCCAAATATGATGCCCATATTCATCTGCCACACTCCGCGGACCGCCTCCGGACGCAGGCCCATACAGGCAATGACATTGGCCACTCGTCCACCGCTCATCGGGTGTTGACAGACCTCTTCGTACACTTCAGCCAGCCGTCCGGTTGCCTCGTCTGCTGCAAATGTTGTCACCCACGTCATATTGTCCTCCTTACTGACGAATGCTCTGGTTTATAAAAGAAAGATACCGCAGCAGCATTAACATCCTTGATAGATGCTATCTGTCCCCCTAGACTGCCAGCCAGACGGCGGAGCATACGTGACAACAGGCAACCAGTTCGGTGGAAGCCGGCGCTTCCTGCATCATTGGTTTCGACGGGAGACGGTGAGCCGCGCCCTGAAGGTGGCTGGCATCGTGGGGCCCATCCTCACCGTGATCAATCAGTACGACCTGCTGTTGAATCTCGAATTCTCTCCTCGGTTGTGTTTCAAGATCGCCCTGACCTTCCTTGTCCCGTATAGTGTCTCGTCTTATTCCTCCGCCAGGGCCTATATGGACAAAGAGCGCTCTTCCCAGAGTGCAAACTGAGATCGTTCCCTTTCCTCCGGCTGACACGGGCCGCTGATTCAGGGATAATGGTGTACAAGAGTCCCTCTCAATAAGGAGGTTGCGATGGTCCGATTTACTGGCGTGAATCACTTGGCGTTTGTTACTGGCGATATGGATAAGACGGTCCGTTTCTGGCGCGACCTGCTCGGCATGCGCTTGGTCGCCACAATTGGTGAACCGGGCTTTCGGCATTATTTCTTTGAGCTGTCCGAGACCGACACGGTGGCCTTTTTTGAATGGGACGGAGCAGAGCCCGTCCCGCAAAAACGGCATGGCGTCGCCTTCCGTGGTCCGATCGCCTTTGACCATGTCGCGTTTGGCGTTGAGTCTGCCGATGAGTTATGGGAGCTCAGAGACAAACTGGTGGCCGCAGACTATGAGGTTTCAGGTCCGATAGATCATGGCTTTATCCATTCGATCTACGCCTTTGACCCGAACGGGATTCCGGTTGAGTTCAGCTATAACGTTCCCGGTATCGACATCCGCCGGACGCCGGTCTTTGGCGACACCCAGCCCGCCGTCACAGCCCAAGAGGGACCGGAACCCCAACTCGACAAGTGGCCAGCCGTTCTTCGACCCACTCCACCCGAACACCGGACCATCAAGAAGGGGGCGGGGAGTACGCTGGAGGCATACCGGGAGAAAGACGCGCGCTAAGGCTCATCCTGCTGGTGAACACTGATGCCGGGGCAGGGAGCCTGCGCCTGTGCCTCGAAACGGAGAACCGCGCTAGAACGCAGCAAGGGGCGTTGCCAGCTCCTGCTCAGCCTGAGGATTGACGATGGGGTCGGCGCTCAGGTCCACATCCTTGGCCGCCAGCATGGTGCCAAAGACCCAGTCTGCCACGACGTTCACCACGTTGAGATTCTGGTAGGGATAACGATGATGAATATAGTGATGGGTATGCACGAATCGAAACGCCTGGGTGCGTTCGACCCAGCGGTTGCGTGGGACGTGCATACAATAGTGAATGTATTCGTACAGGGCGTAATCGAGGGCTAGGGCCAGAAGCCCACCAACACAGACAGACCAGCCAAACGCCCAGCCGAGGCCGAGGAGGAGGGGTAGATGCAGCCCGATGAGCAGTGGCGCATTCCACCACGCAAAGGTGACCTTTTTGGGATCAACCCCAGGCTGGATATGGTAGGTAGCGTCAGCCCGGAAGAGTCCATGGTGGATGAGGGCGTGGGCCTGGAATGAGTAGGGTAAGGTCAGGGTATGCATCAAATATTTGTGCAGAGCCCATTCAAAAAAGCTGGAATACAGAACGAGTCCAATAAAGCCGATTGTGCCTTTTGTGAGTCCCCAGAGAAGCAGTTCCAGTGTCAATGTGTAATACCTTTCGTATGTTTCCCCCCACCTCAACTCTTCGTCTCGCGGACAGAGAAAGGACCCTCTGGGGATGCGGTATGAAATCCGTTCATGCACTCTTGTGACAGAGTCATGACTGTATAGAGAAAAGCGCCCTGCCTGGCAATAGCCTCTTTGGTTGATCTGGTCGTGCTGTCCGTCCCGATTCATGTCGTCAGCAGACCGATGATACTTGACGCTCGGGGAGAACTTGCCTAAAGGGTGGAGGCGCCTCAGACCTATTGCTTACAGCCGGGGGAGGGCCCGATGTCCACACCTTCATCGATTCCTATGCAGAACTACTTTGTCGTTTCCGCAGACTGTCATGTGCTGGAGCCGCCCGATCTCTGGGAGAAGCGGATTGAGGCCAAATTTCGCCACCGGATTCCGCGTTTGACGGTCGATGCCAATGGACGGAAATGGCTGGTTGTTGAGGGGCAGGAGAAAAAACGTATTCGGGACTTCACCCTGAACGGAGAAGATTTAGAACGGGCCAAGGGCGGGACTTTTGACCTTGCGCGGCGTCAGCAGGATTTGGCCCGGGACGGGATTGACGCGGAAGTCATTTACCCCAACCGTGGGCTGCTGATGTGGACCTCGCCTGACCCGGTCATGCAAACCGCCATGTGCCGGGTGTGGAATGACTGGGCCATTGAAGTGTTCAGCCCAGCGCAAAAATGCTCCGTCCCCACCGCCGCTATTGCGCCGCAAGATGTGGACGCCGCGGTGAAGGAGGTCCAGCGCGTCGCCGAGTTAGGCTATAAAACCGTTTTCCTGCCCGTCACCGTTCCGGACCAGCCCTATAATCTGCCGCTGTACGACCCGCTGTGGGCAGCTATTCAAGAAACCGGCATGCCGATGAGCTTCCACGTCGGAACGGGCAAAGACCCGCGGACCGCCTCGGGCAATGGTGGGGCGATTATCAACTATGTTGTCCATGCCTTATCGACGGCGATCGATCCGGTTGTCCACCTGTGTGCGTCCGGGGTACTGGAGCGTTTCCCCGAGCTTAAGTTTGTGACCGTTGAGGCTGGGATTGGCTGGCTGGCCTGGACACTCTGGGTCATGGACGAAGGCTTTCACAAACACCACTTCTGGATTGCCCCCAAGCTGTCGATGCCGCCGAGTGAATATTTTCGCCGCCAAGGCTATGCGACCTTTCAGGACGACCCGGTTGGCCTGGAGACGCGCAAATGGATCGGCATCGATCGGCTCTTGTGGGGGGATGATTATCCGCATCACGAAGGAACCTGGCCGCGTTCGCAGGAAGCTATCGACCGGACCATGAGCGATCTCTCTGAGTCTGAAAGGCGTCAGGTTCTGGGGCTCAACGCGGCCCAACTGTACGGTTTTGAGCTGCCTGCGGTTCAGCCAGACGCTGAGGAGAGCTGAGTATGAGTGCCGTGCGGCCTGAGACGCTGAGCCTGGACTGGGGGGAGGCCGAGAAAGCGCCGGCAGACCGGAAGCGCTGGTTGGGCGCGTGGCTGGTCAGTCGAGAAGGGGAAGAGGGCGACTATTTTTACGACGGTCCCAGCGGACGGCAAACCACGCATCGTGTGCCGCCCGAAGCCATCGGCTTTCGCCTGCGTTGGTATCCGAGTGAGAATGAGGTCAGCGTCAACCTTGAACTCGGCCCTATGGCCAGTGTGGTCGACGACTACTTCTTTGCCGAGCCGGCCGGCCCAGAGCTGACGCTTGCCGTACTGGAGCTGTTGCCCGAGCAGCGCTGACACTCCATTCTCTGGCGGCCACACCGGGCACGTCGGGAAGTGTGGAGCGAGTGCCAGCGTGTCCTCGCCCTATACCCCTGGTAGGGGAAATAGGGTTGAGCATTCACGGGAGGAGAACGATGTCGAGTTTGCCAAAGTTTGGAGAGCTGCCGTACGTTGGAGAGACACAAGAGCGCCATGCCTGGGAGGTCTTTGGGCCGGAAGACCAACTGGGCTCGGTAAATCTACTGACGCCAGAAAAAGTCAAGCAGGCGGCAGGACTGATTCGGACTGGCCAGGTGTTCAACCTTAGCCTGCCGTTGAATTTCCCTATCACGCTGTACGGCGGATTTCGGAGCAAGGGCTATCGACACCATATTGAAGTCGGTCGAGGCGGTCGTGACGACTATGTTGATAATTTTGCGATGCAGGGCTCAAGCCAATGGGACAGCCTGCGGCATATACGCTTTCGTGAGTATGGCTATTACGGCGGCCGGCAGGACGGCGACCTGGACGAAAAGGGTGAACTCGGTATTGAGCACTGGGCTCAACACGGCATAGTCGGACGTGGTGTTGTACTGGACGGCGCACGCTATATGGAACAGCAGCAGACGCCGCTCGACATGACGAAAAAGTTCGAGATGGATGGAGCCTTTCTCGAACAAGTCGCGCGTGAGCAAAAGGTGCAACTTGAACCGGGCGATATCCTGATCCTGCGAACCGGTTGGCTGGAGTGGTATAAAAGCTTGGATGAAAGAGGGCGGGAAGCGTTGCGAGACACTCTGGGAGTTGGCGAAGCGCCGCATGCCTGTCCGGGTCTGGCCGCCTCGCAAGAGACCGCCGCTTGGCTCTGGGATCGGCAGATTGCCGCCATTGCCGCAGACAATGTTGCGGTAGAAGCTTTGCCCGTCGATCCGGCCGTTGGCTTTCAGCATCGTCGGCTCATTGCTCTACAAGGCATGCCCCTTGGGGAGCTGTGGGATGTGGAGGAACTGGCTCGGGCCTGCGCGCAGGACAGGAGCTATGAATTCATGCTGGTTGCGATTCCGCTCAATCTGCCCGGCGGGGTTGGCTCCCCGGCAAATGCCTATGCGATAAAATAACAGCCCATCGGTGCGGCTACCCGGAGAGGACTATGACGACGTGAATCGGACGCTCTGCCCCTGCGCCCCTACAACCTTCCTGCTCTCCCTTGTCTACATTGACTTCCTCGCTGTCTTGCTGGCCCTCGGTCTTGGCTTTGCCTGGCACCAAAATCCTACTGCGTATACTGGTGAAGGCGACCCGATCACGTGGCTGTCGTTTGCGCATCTTCTCGTGACCAGTGGCGTTGCTGGTAGCGTATTCTACTGTCGGACGGGCGGCAGTCTAGACCCGGCGGTGTGGCGTCAGCCGGCTTTTGTCTGGTTGCTGATTGCCCTTGGATTTCTTTTCCTGGCAGTAGACGAGGTCGCCAAGGTCCATGAATCCCTGGACCGTTTCGTGCACCGGCTCTTACAGCGCCCAGAGACCGCGTTAACTGACCGACTCGATGACGCGATTTTACTGGGGTATGGGTTAAGTGGTATGGCCGTCTTGTATGCCTACCGCTCTGAACTGATCTCTTATCGAACGGTTCTCCCCCTGGTGATATGTGGATTTGTCCTGTTCCTCTTTATGGGGCTGCTTGATGCCTTGGTGAATCGTCCTGATGTGTTTCTCTTCATGGGCATCAGCCAGGAGGGAAGCGCCAGTCTGGGAAAATGGATCGGCGGTGTTGAGGAAGGCCTCAAAATTCTGGCTGAGGCGGCCTTCTTGGGCGCGGCCTACACCTGCCTTTTCCTGACAGCGAAGGCCGACTTCAGAAGGAATCGCGATTGACAAAACCTGCCTTCCCAGAGTAGCTTTCTCTTGATGGGAAGGGCTCACGACCGCGCTCCTCAGCAGCGTGAGAGGGGGCGCCCCGGAGAGTGAGTATGCGTTTCAGATTCCTGAAGAATAGGCAAAGGAGGGCATTATGAAGACTCGATTTCTCAGAGGGGTTGCTGTTGGGGGGCAGACGATACTGTTCGTTGCCGGACTGTTACTCTTGCCGCTTTTTTCTCAACTCGGGCAGGCTTCGCAGGAACTGCTCGACATGCAGCAAAACCACGGCCAGTGGGCGACGACCGGCCGGGACTATGCCCTCACCCGCTATAGCAGCCTGGACCAGATTTCCACCCAGAATGTCAAAGACCTGAAGGTCTCCTGGACGTTTTCGACTGGCGTCCTGCGCGGACACGAAGGCGCGCCGCTGGTTGTTGGCGACACCATGTATCTTGTGACCCCCTTTCCCAATATCGTGTATGCCATTGATCTGGCGGGTCCGGGTCATGCCATTAAATGGAAATATGCGCCCGTCCAAAGCGAGGACGCCATTCCGATTGCCTGCTGTGATGTGGTGAATCGGGGCGCAGCCTATGCTGCGGGCAAGATATTTTTTAATCAACTCGACGCGCACACGGTCGCCCTTGATGCCGAGACTGGGAAAGAGCTGTGGAAGGTCAAGCAGGGCGACATTAAACAGGGCCAGACCATTACCATGGTACCGCTGGTCGTCCGCGACAAAGTCATTACTGGCATAAGCGGGGGTGAGTTTGGTGTGCGCGGATTTGTCACCGCCAATCATATCGACACGGGTGAGCAGGTCTGGCGCGCGTACAGTACCGGACCGGATTCCGAGGTATTGATTGGCGAAGATTTTTCCTCCCCGTATGACTCGCACCAAGGCAAGGATCTGGGGGTCACAACCTGGAAAGGCGAAGAGTGGAAGCGGGGCGGGGGCACGACCTGGGGCTGGTACAGCTACGACCCCGAACTCGACCTGTTCTATTACGGGACCGGAAATCCGGGTGCCTGGAATCCAGACCAGCGGCCGGGGGACAATAAATGGTCCATGACGCTGTTTGCCCGGAATCCGGATACGGGCCAAGCCAAGTGGGCGTATCAAATGACCCCACACGATGCCTGGGACTATGACGGTATCAACGAGAGCGTCTTGATTGACCTGCCGGCCAATGGAGATGGAAAAGCCCAGAAAGTCCTGGTTCACTTTGACCGCAACGGCTTCGCCTACAAGGTTGATCGGACATCCGGCAAGGTGCTGTCGGCGAATAAATTCGGCGAAGTGAACTGGGCCAAGGAAATCAACCTCGAAACCGGTCGGCCCGTCGAGAACCCGGATAAGCGGACCAAAGAAGGGGTAAATACGGAAGGTATCTGCCCCGGTGCCATGGGAACCAAGGACCAGCAACCTGTGTCGTATTCACCCAGGACCAAGCTTTTTTACGTGCCGACCAACCATCTGTGTATGGATTACGAGGGGACGAAGGTCCGCTATATTGCCGGCGTGCCCTACGTTGGCGCTATTGTCAAAATGTTCCCCGGACCTGGCGGGCACCGAGGGGAATTCATTGCCTGGGATCCGGTTGCCGGTGAAAAAAAATGGGGTATTAAGGAAAAATGGTCGGCCTGGAGCGGGGCGCTTTCGACCGGCGGTGATGTGGTGTTTTACGGGACCATGGACGGCTGGTTCAAAGCGGTCCACGCCTCGACTGGCGAAGAACTGTGGAAGTTCAAAGCCGGCTCGGGCATTATCGGCGCGCCCATGACCTATCTTGGACCGGATGGCAAGCAGTACGTGGCGATCATGTCCGGGATCGGTGGCTGGTCCGGCCTCGTCGTCGCCGCCGACTTATCAACGGACGATCCGACCGCAGCCCTGGGCGCGGTCGGCGCGTTTGGCGATCTGGGAAAAGACACGAATAAAGGCGGGATGTTATACGTCTTTGCGCTTGAGTAAATGGGCGCTCTCGACCCGCTGTAAAGCCTCTTATGCTCAACCAAACTGAGGGGGGACGACGAGCAGCCCCCCACGCTTCCACCTGTCTCACTCTCCTCTTGCTCCTGTCTGCCTCGCTCTTCTCGGCTGCTACCTGGGCAACTGAGACCGCAGAGGCGACCAAACCGTTTCGTGTCTGTGCAGACCCCAATAATCTGCCGTTTTCCAATCAGCAGCAAGAAGGGTTTGAGAATAGAATCGCCGAAGTCCTGGCCCGTGGGTTGGGACAGACAGTCGCCTATACCTGGTGGCCCCAGCGCCGCGGCTTCCTGCGCAGTACGCTCAACGCTGGCAAGTGCGATGTGGTCATGGGTCTGCCGGTCGACATCGATATGGTCTTAACGACGCAGCCGTATTACCGTTCGATCTACGCTTTTGTCTATCCCGCAGATGCACCATACGATCTGTCCTCCTTTGATGACTCCATCCTCAAAGAATTGAAAGTCGGTGTGCACCTGATCGGTGATGACTATACCAACAGCCCGCCGGCCCATGCGCTGAGCAAGCGCGGGATTGTGGATAATGTGGTCGGCTACAGCGTCTTCGGCAATTATGCCGATCCCAATCCGCCGGGAAAAATCATTGAAGCCGTCGCCAATAGAGAGATCGATGCGGCTATTGTATGGGGACCGATTGGCGGTTATTTCGCCCAACAGCAAGCCACCTCACTGCGTGTGGTGCCCGTAGCGTCCCAGGATGAGTCACCCACCCTCCTCCTCGCCTATGATATTGCGCTCGGCGTTCGGAAGAGCGACGAAGCGCTGAAGAATACGCTCAATGGCTTACTGACGCAGAACGCAGAAGAAATCCGGCAGATCTTGGTCGACTACGGTGTCCCCGGTGTTACCCTCCAGCCGACCGAGCCTCACGACCCTCAACAGGACGCGGAAGTGCCGGACACACAATCGCCTCAAGCTTCCAATGGCCAGCCGACGGAGTTCCGTGGTGAGGCCGGGCAAGAAGTGACCAACGGGCTGGTAAAGCTCAATCCGTATACGGGAAATACAGAAGCGATCAACGAGGGCGAAGAGCTCTACAAGCTCCTGAATTGCTATAGCTGTCACGGCTTACGTGGCGGCGGAGGCATGGGACCCGACTTAACGGATGAGGAATGGAAGGAAGGCACGGGCGATGACACCCGGGTGATGGACCAGGTCATGACCGGGCGCAATAAGATGCCCGGTTACGACGGGGTGATCACTGAGGAGGAAGCCTGGAAAGTTATCGCCTATGTCCGCACCCTGTATAAGGGAGACCCATCGACCATCGAGTGGTAAGGGAGGCTGAGGCACCGCCAGTCTCCCAGGATCAATCAGAAGAAGCCGGAGACAGAGGAGCCTGCCTATGTCGTGCCCGAATTGTGGGCAAGCCAACCGGACGGGAGCAAAGTTCTGCGACGAATGTGGAACTCCTCTACTGGTCCGTCCGGTTGGTGAAACGGCATCCGTACCGTCAGTTCAGTCAACACGAGAGCCACAGCGGTCACCCGTGCCTGCACCGGTGCACGCGCCTACCGGACGGCGGCAGCTGACAGTCATGTTTTGCGACATTGTGGGATCAACGGCCCTCACTGGCCAGCTTGATCCCGAAGAGTGGCAGGACATCGTTCGGACGTATCAAGAGACCTGTGCCGGTGTCATTCACCGTTTCGGTGGCTATATCGCCCAATATCTCGGCGATGGGATTTTGGTCTATTTTGGCTATCCGATCGCCCACGAGGATGCCGCAGTACGGGCTGTAAAAACAGGTTTGGGCATTCTTGCTCAGCTGAATCAAATGAACAGCCAGCTCCGGCAGACTGGGCGTCAGCCATCTTTCCGTCCGAGTGCGAAAGATGCGTCGCGGATTCGGCTGCGGATCGGTATTCACACCGGACAGGTTGTGGTGGGCGACATTGGTGCCGGCGAGCGGCACGAGCACCTCGCACTCGGCGAGACGCCTAATATTGCGGCGCACCTTCAGGCCATTGCCAAGGCCGATACAGTCGTGATGAGTGCCGCAGTCTACCGACTCGTCGAAGGCTTTTTTGAGTGCCAGACGCTTGGGCCGCATGCGCTCAAAGGCAAGACAACTCCCATCTCAGTCTACCAGGTCATTGGGGAAGAAGGCGCGCAAAGCCGGTTTGAGGTGGCGCTTGAAGCCGGCTTGTCTCCTCTGGTTGGACGAACGGAAGAATTCGCCTTCCTGCGGCAACGTTGGGAGGCGGCCAAGGTCCGAGAGGGACAAGTCGTACTGCTGGGTGGCGAGCCGGGTATCGGCAAATCCCGCCTGGTCCAGGAACTCAAAGAGCAGGTAGCCAAGGCGGGCGAGGCGCGCAGAGAATTCCGCTGTTCGTCCTATGCGCGCAACACGGCCTTTTACTCGGTGATCGACCATCTCCAACGCTGGTTGCAGTTTCAAGACGATGAACCCGAAGATGAAAAGTTTCGCCGTTTAGAGACCGCTCTGGGAGGCTATCGCCATTTGCCGGAGGAGAGTGTGACCCTCTTTGCCGCCTTATTGTCACTGCCGCTGCCTGAACGCCTCGCTCCGCTCAGGCTGAGTCCAGAGCGACAGCGACAAAAAACGCAGGAAGCATTGGTTGCGTGGCTGGCTGAAGAATCGGGAGAGCGGCCCCTTCTCCTTGTTTGGGAAGACCTGCATTGGGTCGACCCTTCGACGCTCGATCTCGTGCAGACGCTTATCGAGCGGATCGCTCCGCTTCACCTCTTCGTCCTCCTGGTTTTTCGTTCGTCGGAATTTACTCCCCCGTGGCCCCCGCGGCCGCCCGTCCACTTGCTGACACTGAACCGTTTGGAACGTCGACCGGTTGAGGACCTCATTACCCATGTCGCCCAAGGCCAACGACTGCCTCAACACCTGGTGGAACATATCACGGCGCAGACTGATGGCGTTCCGCTTTTTGTTGAAGAGCTGACTAAAACCATTATCGAGACTGGCGTGCCCGAAAACGGCGGGGACGGGGCTCCCCACACGATTCCTGCCACGCTTCAGGATTCATTAATGGCCCGGCTTGACCAGCTCAGCGGTACCGCACGGGATGTTGTCCAAATCGGCGCTGTCCTCGGCCGTGCCTTTTCGTATGCCCTGATCCGGGCGGTCTGGCCGTCCGATGAGCAGCGGCTCACGTGGGGGCTGGCTCAACTCGTGGAGGCTGAGCTGATCTTTCAAAAAGGTATGCTTCCCCAGGCCCGCTGGGTCTTCAAGCATGCGATGCTCCAAGACACGGCGTATCAGTCCGTGCTCAAGAGTAAACGCCAGCAGATTCATCACCAAGTCGCCGATGTCCTCGTCAAACAGTTCTCCGATATCAGACACCAGCAACCGGAATTAGTCGCCCACCATTACACCGAAGCCGGCTTGATCGATCAGGCCATTGGATTTTGGCAGTACGCCGGAGAGCAGGCCGTGCAACGCTCAGCGCACCGTGAGGGCATAGGCCATTTCCTCAAGGGACTGTCGCTTCTTAACGAGCTGCCGGAGACGCCCGACCGGACCCACCGGGAGCTGGCTATCCAGACCCGCTTGGGTCCAAGTCTCATGGCGACCAAGGGTTACGCCGCCCCGGAGGTGGAACGCGCGTATGCCCGTGCCCAGGAACTGTGTCAGCAACTTGGAGAAACTCCGCAGTCTTTTCAGGTGCTCCGTGGCCTGTGGGTCGTCCACGAGATGCGGGCCGAACTCAGAACGGCTCGAAAGATGGGCGAGCAATTACTCGCTTTAGCCCAACACCTGAATGATCCCGACCTGCTCATAGAGGTACATCGAGCCTTAGGCAATACCTTGTTGTGGATCGGTGAGTTTGCCCATGCGCGAGAACACCTGCAAAAAGCCGTGGCGCTGCATAATCCAGAACAGCATACAGCCCTGGCGTTCCAATACGGTACAGACCCACGAACCGTCTGCTTGTTATATGAAACGCTGGCCCTATGGATTTTAGGCTACCCGGAACAGGCTCTACAGAAGAGCCGGGAAGCATTGGCACGGGCAGAAGAGGGAGCCCGCCAGCATAGTCTCAGTCTTGCGGCTGCTCTGAACTGGACGGGCCTGCTGCATCAACTCCGCGGCGAAGCCGAGGTGACCTACGAGCGTGCTGTAGCCGGGATTGCCCTTGCGCAGCAGTGCGGGTTCCCCGATTGGGAGATGATCGGGACGATC
The DNA here is from genome assembly GCA_965243855.1 of uncultured Binatia bacterium (SeqCode). GTDB lineage: Bacteria > Desulfobacterota > Binatia > Bin18 > Bin18 > Bin18. The sequence continues at coordinate 4,615,107 of CBDEWE010000003.1, forward strand.
TTCCGAGACTGGGCCACGGCCGCACAATCGCACAACGAAATACCTGTCGAGCAATTGCAAAAGGTGATAACCGCTTGGTGTGCCTCTGGAGCGGAGCTCCTCCGCCCCTACTTCCTTGGGCTTTTGGCCGAGCAGTACGGAAAGATCGGACGGAGTGAAAAGGGCTTAGCCCTCCTTGATGAAGCGCTGGCAGTCGTCAACACCAGTGCAGAGCATTTCTCGGAAGCGGAGCTGTACCGATTGCGGGGAGAGCTGCTGCTGGTGCGGGATGCAAACAGGCTCTCAGCTCAGACGAGCACTCCCAGGTCAAACAGTGAGGCAGAAGGGTGTTTTCAAAAGGCCCTTTTTGTTGCCCGTCAACAAGGTGCCAGGTCGTGGGAGTTGCGCGCTGCGACGAGCCTAGCCCAGCAGTGGTGCAAACAGGGCAAACGAGAGAGTGCGCGACGGGTGCTGACAGAGACCACCGATTGGTTTACTGAAGGGCGTGAGACGCGGGACTTTCAGGCTGCCCAAGCCCTGCTTACCGAATGGGTATAACGATTGAGAGGCGATACACCACAATGCAAAAGACACTGGGTATACTGAGCACACTGCTGATGGGAGTCTGGATTACCGCTTACGCCGTCATGGCACAGGTAATCAAAGAGGAGGACTTGGGGGCGCAGGAAATCCAAGAGAGCCAAACGGCAGATTTGGAAGGGCAGGAAACTCAAGAGAGCCAAGCCGAGGCAGAAGGCATACCGCAGGCTGCGGAGGAGGAAGCGCCGGCCGAAGCCTTTATCGCCCAGGTATATACGCAGTTACCCGATACCCCGGAGGGTATCGGGGTGGATAGCCAAGGCAACCTGTATGCCTCGTTGTTCAATACTGGTGAGATCGTGCAGCTCAAAGAGGACGGGCAATACGTCCACATTGCCTGGGTTCCCACCGAAGCCGACAGCGGGAAGGGCCACGTTCTTGGTCTTGCCTCAGACAAAGACGATAACTTATTCGTGGCCTACAAGGCGCGCTCCAAGTACGACCGGGTCGGCGACCCACGCCACCCTGCCTGCCGTGATGCGACCGATGTAACGAGTGGAGTCTACCGGATTGATGCCGAAACGCGCGAGGTCACGCCCGTGGCCACCCGCGGGGATGGCTGGCCCTTTTGCTTTCCCGACGATGTTGCCATTGACGACGTGGGGAATATCTATTTGGCCGATTTGACCTATGCCGGGATTTGGAAAATTACGCTGGACGGTAGAGTCACCTTGTGGTCAGAGCATCCGCTGCTCCACTGGTCGGAGACGCCCTATTCCGGTTTTCCACTCGGGGTGAATGTCCTGGCCCTTGATGCAGGGCAGCGGAATATTTATGCAGCCACCAGCGGCGACCCGCTCGTGCTTCGGATCCCGATTCAGCAGGATGGCAGTGCTGGCGAGCCGACTGTGGTCTCCCGCGGGCATAGCCTCATCGACGGTATTGCCTTGGACGAGGAGGGGAATATTTATGTTTCAGAGATTTTTCGGAACGAAATTATTGGCCTGTCGCCCGACGGTAGTCGGCGGGTGGTAGTCGCGAATAAGCAATCCGCACCGCTGGACGGCAACGCCAGCCTCGTGGTCCATGCGGGCACACTCTATGTGGCGAATCTGGGTTTTGCTCATTCGCGGTGGCAGGATGCGGACAGGACGGTGGTTGCTATTCAGGGGTTTCCGCGGCCGTCCCACGCGCCGGGAGAGTAGGCCCCACTCCCGGAGGGTAGCGCCTGAAAAATCAGAAGAAAAAGGGGCAGGATATTTCCTGCCCCTTTTTGGTTAGCACGTTAGGAGTATATGCAGCTTAGTCTCTGCCGTGGCGCAACAGGTGGCCTGGGGTTGCACCGGTGCAGTTGCCGTCTTCAAAGGTGACGTCACCGTTCACCATGATCCAACGATAGCCTTCGGCGTACTGAACACGCCGCCACTCGCCACCCGGAAAGTCGTGGACGACCTTTGGCTTCTCGGGAGTAAGCTTCAAGTTCTCAAGATCGTAGACGACCACATCTGCTCGGGCACCTTCTTGCAGGACGCCGCGATTCTGGAAGCCGGCGCACTGGGCGGGCATACCGCTCAGGCGATAGTGAGCTTCTTCAAGGCTCATAAAGCCAGCGTCGCGCACCATCCAAGTCAGCAGGTCAGTTGGATAGGCACCAATGGTGATGAACTTGGTATGTGCACCACCGTCTGACACTCCGGCCATACTGTACGGGGAAGACATCAGCTCGGATACATAGTCCTGACGGACGTTGCGAGCAGGAGTATAGAATTCGGTTTCCAGATTCTCCTCAACCGCAATATCGAACATCGCGTCTATGACGTGCTTGTTCTCCATCTTGGCGACTTCTTCGACCGTCTTGCCAATGAACTTTTCGAACTTCTCGTTCTTCACGGTTTCAACCGTGAAGTCCTTGAGCGATCCGGTCACGACCGGCGTATGTCCGGTATCATATTCTGCGACCAAAGCTTGGCGGATGGCAGGGTTTTTGAGCTTTTCAAGCCGTTCGGCTGGCGTGCCCATGGTCACTTCACGCAGGACATCATTGCCGTCGAACAATCCTGACATATCGGCAAAACTGAAGTACAGCCCTTGACGGAATGTCGCGGTCTGGTTGTAGATCTTGCGCCCGGCTTTGTTGGTCTTTTCCATCCAACGCAGGATACGGCGATGGATACTCGGCCGGTCGTCACGCGTCGCCGTGGCATTAAACAGAATCGGTCGGCCACACTCGTCGGCCAAACGATCGTAGAATCTCATATCGGCTTCAAAGTCCGGGCTGGATTGGGTGAGCTGGATAAAGCCTTCTCCCCGTTCCCTTAATACCCGGCCAAAGGCGAGCACGTCTTCGTCCGCCATGGTGTCCGTCACCATGGGTGTGCCGTCGTAGTCGCGCTGGACAGACACAAAGCCATCACCCAAACGCTGGGCCGAGAATCCACAACCACCAGCGTCCAGTGATTCATTCATAATCTGGCACATGGTCTGCTTTTCTTTGTCTGTGGCCGGACGGCTCTTGGCCGCTTCGAGCCCCATGGTCCAGATCATAATCGGTGCGATGGGAACAAAGCTCAGGACGTTGATCCCTTTGGGCGTCCGGTCAAGAAAGTCCAGCCATTCGGGGAAGGTCTCCCATTCCCACTTCATGCCGGCTTTCATGGACTCGTACGGAATGGCTTCGACGCGAGACATGGTCAGCATGGCGCGATCACGCATCTCAGGCTTCACCGGAGCGAAACCAAATCCACAGTTGCCGAGCACGATCGAGGTGACCCCGTGCCAGCCAGACAGCGTGACATAGGGGTCCCAGTTAATCTGGGCATCGTAGTGGGTGTGCAGATCAATAAAGCCCGGCGCAACGACGAGCCCGTTTGCGTCCAGCGTTTTGGCCGCATCGCTCGGGTTGAGCTTGCCGTTCGGCTCGATCTTCGCAATTTTGCCATCTTTAATCCCAACATCCCCCATAAAGCGAGGAGTGCGGGAACCATCAACAATGGTGCCGCCTTGGATAAGTACGTCATATTCGGCCATAATATGCCCTCCTATATAGATCGGAAAAATTGAACGCTCACTCAGTCTTCACCGAACCATGCCATAGGCCGACTATGGCTGTCAACAAGACATGGCCTATTCTTTAGAGGGTGGCATATCAAGTGTAGGCACGAGAGAACTGCCTGCCGTGTTGCTTACTCAAGCGGAAGAGTCGATAATATAAACATCCTAGGCATATTTTCGGCCAGTGCTAAGTGGAAGGAGGGGTTAGAGATGGGTAAAGTGGATGCACGAAGAGCCGGTGTCGTTCTGGGCCTAATACTGAGTATGGGCCTGACGACCATTTGGGTTCAGGCCCAAGAGCAAATACCAGGAGACGCCGCAGCGGCGGCTGAAGCTGCCGCTGCGGCGTCCGATCAAGAGGCGGTGGAGGCCGCTGAGCAGACGGGGCAAGCGGAACAAGAACAACAACCGCCAACCCTGACGCTGGCCCTGGCCGAGCAGTTTCTGGACGCTGCCAAAGCAGAAGCACTCAAGCAAGGCTGGACCATGAGTTTTGCCGTCGTCGATGTGAGTGGACGACAGGTGGCGCTCATCCGTATGGATGGAGCCCGTTGGATGACGACCCAGGTAGCCCAGGCAAAGGCTTTTACTGCGGCAACGTTTCGGCGCCCTTCAGCAGCGGTGGAAGAGTTTGCGGAGCAACGCCCGGACTTATTTCAGAGTTTGACTCAGCTGATTGATGAACCCATGCTGCTCGCCGGTGGCGGACTGCCGATTATTATTGAGGGTACATTGCTCGGTGGCGTTGGGGCGAGTGGCGGTACTGAGGCTGAGGACATAGACTGTGCCCAAGTTGGTCTGGACGCCATAGGGGCGGAGTAAGGGTTATGAGGAGCGGACTTTCACGCCTGCCCGCTCCTCTTGCAGTAGGAACACCGAGGTCGAGTCGCGCTCACTCCAGCCGCGGGCGAGGGCTTCGATGAATTCCTGCTCCAATAGATTGGCCATTTTCATTGGTACGTCAAACTCCCGTCCTAAGCTTGTGGCGAGCCCAATGTCTTTACGGGCGAGATGCAAGGCAAAGCGGACGGTATCAAAGTCTCCTTTGAATATGCGTTGTGGCAGGGTGTGGTTCAGGGTGAGTCCCTGACCCATAGCGCCGTCCGCAATGGCGCGACGGAGCGCCTCGGGTGCAACCCCGGCCTTCACGCCGACAGTCAGTCCCTCCGCCAGGAGGGCGCGAAATCCGTTACTGGCCATATTATGGACAATCTTGGCAATCAGACCACAGCCGATCCCGCCGACGTAGGATACCTTGTTGCCAATCACGTCGAGGACGGGTTTGGCCCGCTCATAGATGGCGGGGTCACCGCCGACCATGACCGCCAGCGTGGCGGCCTGGGCTCCGACCGGCCCGCCGCTGACCGGGGCATCAAGGACATGGACGTTTTGCTCTTGGTAGGCGGCGTGAATCTCTCGAATGAGGGTCGGCGAGCTGGTCGAGAGGTCGATATAGACGGAGTTGGGGTACGACCCGCGAAGGATTCCTTCTTCCCCTAAAGCGACCGCTTCAACCTCAGTCGGGCCTGGCAGCGAGGTAAAGGTCATCTCACTCGCCGCCGCAACGACCCTGGGACTGTTGGCCCACTTAGCCCCGTGCTCAAGCTGGGTCTGGGCCGCTTCTTGACGCAGGTCGTGTACGGTCACCTCGTGTCCAGCCGCAATGATATGTGAGGCCATCGGGCCACCCATATTACCCAAGCCGATAAATCCCACTCGCATGTCCTTGCCTCCGTTTGTAATTCCGAGACTAGGCTTTCGGTGCTCGTACAGTTACGCCAGAACGTTCTTCTTGTAGCGCGAACGGCGCGGTCGAGTCGCGCTCTGCCCAGCCACGCGCCAGACCTTCGATGAATTCCTGCTCCACGATACTGGCGACTTTGAGCGGCACCTCACACTCACGACCCAGTTCGGTGGCCAAGCCCAAGTCTTTGCGCGCCCCCCGCAGCGCGAAGCGAACAGTGTCGTAGTCGCCTTTGAAGATGACTTCGGGAACCATATAGTTCAGCATCAACCCCTGACCTACTGCCCCATCGGCAACGGCCTTGAGTAACGCCTGGGGTTCAACTCCAGCTTTGACTCCAAGAGTGAACCCCTCGGCGAGGAGAGACTGGAAGCAGATGCCAATCATATTGTGAACGATTTTGGCAATCTCACCGCACCCGATTCCGCCCAGGTAAGAGACCTTATCGCCAATCGCGTCGAGAACCGGTTTGACCCGCTCATAGATGGCGGGGTCACCGCCAACCATGACCGCCAGCGTAGCGGCTTGGGCGCCGACCGGCCCACCGCTGACGGGCGCGTCTAACACGTGGACCTTTTTCTCTTGATATACAGCTTGGATTGCCCGGATGAGGGTCGGTGAACTCGTTGACAGGTCGATGTAGACCGAGTCCGGTGGTGCGCCTTGGAGAATGCCGCCCTCGCCCAGTGCCACCGCCTCGACCTCTTTCGGGCCTGGCAGAGAAGTAAAAATAATTTCACTGCTGGCGGCAACCGCGCGTGGGCTATCGACCCACTCGGCCCCGTGCTGTAAGTGGGGCTGCGCTGCTTCGCGACGGACATCATACACGGTGACGTCGTGTCCGGCCGCAATGATATGCGAGGCCATCGGGCCGCCCATATTGCCGAGTCCAATAAATCCTATGCGCATGTGATTCCTCCTTTTTGTAAGAGGGCCGCCCGCCGCCTTCTCCGAGCTACCTCCCAAGTGAGCTCCGTGGTTGAGACCCAGCAGTCAGGTTTGCTTCGTCCCTACGAGACGGAATTTTGGTAACGTAATTTCCGGCGTCACATCATCAAAAGTGACTTCAACCCGCAGACCACAGCCAAGGGCGTCATTCTCACACTCAACGACTTGGCTAATAATCTGGAGTCCTTCATCCAGATCAATAAGTGCGACGTTGTAGGGGATGTCGTCGGCAAAGCCGGGGTGCCATTGCTGATGGTAAATGCCATATGAGTAAATGCTGCCCTTGCCGCTGAGTTGAACCCAGGCTTGATCCGGGCTGAGACAGTTCGTACAGGCCGGTCCAGGTGGCAGGTGGATATAGCCGCAGGCCGTGCAGCGTTGGGCAACGAACTCATGGCGTTTGGCGGCTTGCCAATACGGCTCGTTCCATTTTTCGATCACGGGCAGGGGCTTGTTATAGTCGGGCATGGGTCTTTCTCTGGTTTAGCTTCGTAAAATCAATGCGCCGGCATGCTCACGCAAGCCGCCGGTGTACGTACACATGAGGAGTTCCACATTCTTGATCTGCCGCGCGCCGCATTCTCCTCGCAGCTGCCGTACGGCGTCACAGGTGTTTTGCCAGCCGACCATATAGGTTTCAGACAATTGCCCCCCGTTGACGTTCAGCGGGAGTTCGCCGCTCAGAGCGATACGCCCGTCTTGAATCCAGCGTCCTGATTCACCCCGCGGGCAAAATCCGTAGTTCTCTAAGGCTGCGATCACTGCCGGGCTGTACGCATCTTGGACATATAATGCTTGCATGTCCTGTGGCGTGCAGCCAGCCATGTCAAAGACCATCTTGGCGACCGCTTCCTGCTGGAAACTCTGCATCACCAGGTCGGGCGTTTCATACGCGCGAAAAGCCTCCTGGCGACCCATCCCCCGGATATAGGCCGGCGGTTTTTTCAGGTCTGTAGCGCGGTCCGCTGTTGTCAGGATAAAGGCGTGCCCGCCGTCGGTGATATAGCAATAGTCAAATAATCTGAGGGGCTCCACAATGTAACGGGCACTCATATAATCGTCGAGCGTGATCGGTATTTGTTGGACGGCTTTGGGGTTCAGCCTGGCATGCACACGCTGGTTAATCGCAATCGTGGCGAGTTGCTCTTCGGTCGTCCCGTACAAATGCATGTGACGCCGAAAGGCAAACGCAAACGGTCCGGATGGATTAAAGGCGCCGTAGGGTGCGTGTTCTTCGAGCAGGGCTCCACCGAATCTATTCCGATTCGTCTTCTGGTTCGTGCCGTACACCAGCAGGATATAATTCGCCATGCCCGCGTTGAGCAGCAGGGCGGCGTGCTGAATCATATAACAGCCTATTGCCCCTGATGCCTCGACCGCGCCCCCAACCCTGGGATTGAGACCGAGCATCAGCCCAACTTTGAGATAATCGCCTTGCCTACCATAACTGGGCTGCACAAATAAGCCGTCAATATCGTCTTTCTTCAGCCCGCAATCTTCTAACGCTGCCCGAGCTGCCTCTATAGCTAACTCGTCGCCAGTCTTGTCTGGAACCGCGCCTTGTTTGGTATCACCCACACCAACAATGCAGACGCTGTCAGACAGTTCCTGAAGCCCCATACGTTGACCCTCAGGCTCGGAGCGTAGTCGAAGTCTGGGGGAGGGTGCAAGGCGTGTGACGCTCGGACGCTTGACGAAGGCGGACACTGACGGATAAGGCAGGAAGGTCACTCAGGAGGACTTAGTAATGAAAACAATGATTCAAATGGTTCCCTCAATGCCGGTGCGCTCCAACGAAGAACGGCGTGAGTTGCGCCCTGTTGGACGCAACATTGAGCGCTATGCCCAGATTATTGACGGCATGGTCGATATCGTGAAAGCCGCAGACGAGCTTGGCTATTGGGGTATGAGCTTTATTGAGCACCATTTCCACTCTGAGGGATTTGAGATGCTGCCCACTCCCGGCCTGATGAACGCCTGGTTAGGCCCATATGCCAAACAGATGCGGATGGGGCAGTTAGGCTATGTCATGGGCACGCAAAATCCGCTACGCGTCGCCGAAGAGACGGCGGTGCTGGATCATATTCTCAAAGGGCGATTCTTTGTCGGCTTTGCCCGCGGCTATCAAGCCCGTTGGGTCAGAACACTCGGGCAGCAGTACAACACGCTGCCAACCTTGTCGAACCGCGAGTCTGAGCAACAGGCCACGGCCGACGATGTCAACCAGCAAATCTTTCGTGAGATGGTCACCATTGTCAAAAAAGCCTGGACCGAACCGAGCTTTTCGTACAACGGCGAGTTCTTCAAAGTGCCGTTTCCGCATGAAGGCATTGAAGACTATCCGGCCTATCCGTGTGCCCGGGAGTATGGCGCGCCCGGAGAGATTGACGAGCACAACCGCGTCAGTCAGATCAGCGTGGTGCCGGCGCCCTACCAACGGCCACATCCACCCGTCTTTATTAGTTCATCAGGCAGTGCGGACTCGGCGCGTTGGTCGGGCGAGCAGGATTTTACCTGTTGCTATTTTGCGCCCATGGCCGGGGCACGAGTCCAGGACGCCGCCTACCGGGAAGGCGCCGCCCAGAACGGACAGTCGCTCAGTCCTGGGCAAGGCCAAGGATTATTGCGCTTCCTGTATGTCGGTAAGACACGCGAAGCGGCCTACGAAAAGGTGGAAAAATGCATCGTACCGTTTTTCTCGGAATTTGCTTCGCACTTCTTTCCGGTTTTACTCAGCGAAGGCAGCGGGTCCATGCTTGAGCGGGTACTCAACACGGGGCTGATCGTGGCCGGTACGGTCGATGATGTCAAACGGCAGGTGGCCGAGGTCTATGAGGAGATTCCGTTCGAGTACTTTTCCCTGGTAGCCTACAACGGTCTCGAACCCCAAGACCAACTCCTCGAAGACATCGAGCTGTTTGCCACTAAGGTTGCCCCGGAGTTTGCGTAATATCCTATCAGGTCTCTGCGCTTCCACTTCAGTGAAGAAGGAGAAAGCGTTACCATGAAGCCTATCGGTCGGCTTCTCATCTGTATCGTCTTGTTGTGGGCCTGTGTGGGGGTAGGTCCCGTTACGGCAGAGGACGTTGATATCGAAAACTGTTTCAGGACTGATCTGGCACCCGCAACTCGGTTCGTTGCCTGCCGAGCGGCCGCTGAAGCCGGAAACGTGGATGCGCAGTCCAATCTCGGCTACATGTATAACGTCGGCCAAGGGGTCCCGCAGGATTATACTGAGGCGGTGCAATGGTATCGTCGAGCTGCCGAAGCCGGAGACGCGGCCGCGCAGAATAATCTCGGTATCATGTACCATGAGGGCCAAGGTATCACGCAGGACTATACCGAGGCGGCGAAATGGTATCGTCGAGCCGCTGAACAGGGACTCCCTATCGCACAGAATAAGCTCGGCGACATGTACAACGTGGGCCAAGGGGTCCCGGAGGATGATACTGAGGCGGTGCAATGGTATCGCCGGGCTGCTGAGCAGGACTACGCGGATGCGCAGTTCAATCTCGGCTACATGTATAACGTGGGTCAAGGGGTCTCGCAGGATTACACCGAGGCGGTGCAATGGTATCGCCGGGCCGCCGAACAGGGAAATACTGTCGCACAGGCCAATCTCGGCCGTCTCTACGGGAATGGTCAGGGAGTTCCGCGGGATTACACTCTAGCTCATATGTGGCTCAATCTCGCCGGGACGAATTTGGAAGATGCGCGTGAACTGCGCGATACCGTTGCAAAGCAAATGACCCCGGCCCAGATCGCCGAAGCCCAGCGCTTGGCACGTGAGTGGAACGAGGCGCATAGGGCAGGGGCGGATGGTGTGAGTGAAGACCCAGGAACGGAGAACGAGTAAAAACAGAGACCGGGATACATCTAAGGAGTGGGGAATAAGCAAAAAATTATCCGAAAGGCGCGCGAGACCTTTATTAAGAGTTGAAAATCTTAACAACAGGGAGGACCACACTATGGTGTATGAGATGCGTGTATATACGCTGCAACCGGGTAAGGTGCCGGAGTTTCAGGCGCTCATAGAAAAAGAAGGACTGCCAGTCATCAGCAAATACTCCAAACTGGTCGGCTGGTGGTCAACCGAGGTCGGTCCGTTAAACGAGGTCGTCCACATTTGGGCCTATGAGGATATGAATCATCGAGCACAGGCCCGTGCAGCCCAGGGAGCAGACCCTGAGCTGCAAGCGTTCCGTCCCAGGGCCCAGGGCATGATTGTCAGCCAGTACAACAAAATCCTGACCCCGGCCAGCTTCTCGCCCCTCCAGTAGTACAGAGCAAGGCCAGGGCCTCACCCTGGCCGCCTTACATAGAACGCTGGAGAATGTGCCGTAGACGGCAGTCTGTCAGCACAGGTGGAGAAAAGCGTTCAATCAGTCAGGCTCGCAATAAACCTGAGCGTTGCCGCCGCACATTCTTCCGGCAGCGCCGCCGCAAGATGATAGGCCGGGCTGGGGAAAACCAGAAGCTGCGAGTTGGGAATCCGCGTTTGCCAGTCACGGACTGTTTCGACTGGAGCCAGCGCACTCCGGTCGCTGGTGATCACCAGGGTCGGGGCCTGAATCTGGGGCAGCAGGGCGGTAATGTCCATGTTCCCGACATAGCGAAAGATGCCGGCCATCACCTCGGGTGATGCCTTGCCCATGGCGCTAATCCACCACTCCTTCATCGCCGGGCTGACATTGCCCAAACGGCGCTCCATTGTGCTACGTGCCCAGGCTTCGACCCCGTCCTGTTGAACCTGTGTGAGCCAGGCGTCCGGGTTGAGCGCGCTTTTGGAGAGCGTCGCCGGTCCGCCAATGACGGTCAGGCTTGTGACCCGGTCGGGATAGTCATGCGCGAATTGCATGGCGACGCTTCCACCCACACGCTGTCCCACCACGTGCACGGTCGCAATCTCCAGTTGATCGAGCAGAGTCCGGAGATCTTGGGCAAAGCCCTGCAGAGACCAGCCATAGTCCGCTGGCGGAACAGAGGAGCGACCAAAACCTCTCAGGTCCGGCCGTAGTACCCGAAATTGCCGGGCCAGACGTGGCGCCCAGGCAAACCAGGCTTGGCTCGTATCGGCAACACCGTGTACCAGGAGAATAGTTTCCGAAGTGGTCCAGGGGTCAGTAAAATCGTCGAGTTCGTAGTACAGATCGAGGGACTCATCGATGCGTAGCGTTGGCATGCTGTCCTCACGAATCAGGTCGAGAGCCGCTACAAATTCTTGACCGCCTCTTCGATCATATCATCCAGCTCTACGGCCCTTCTTTTTTCCATCTCTGTCCGCTGCGCCAGGATGACGCCCCACGAGTCGCCCTCGTAGCTGTGGAATTTCTCCGCATTCCACAGTTCGGCCCGTTTGAACGACTTGGGACAGTGGAAGTAGCATTCCTCGACGGCGACTTCGATGGCAAGCTGGGCCGGGCGGCCTCGAGCACTGAGTTTTTCCAGGAGTTGAGGCTCATCGGCAATACGGGCGCGGCCGTTGATACGCATGGTCCATTCCTCACCGGGAATGAGAAAGAGTAAGCCGACGTGCGGGTTCTCCAGAATATTATTGATGCTCTGGAACATTTTGTTGCCGGCCCGGTCCGGAAGGTAGAGAGTGTGTTTATCTGCGATTTTGATAAAGCCCGGCGGATCGCCCTTGGGTGAGGCGTCGCACCGCCCTTGGGCGTCTGCCGTTGAGACGATCACAAACGGACACTGCTCAAGAAACCGCGCGGCAGCTTCGTCGATATAGGGCAGTTTATGCTTGACAGCGAGTTGATCCGGATCGCCAAAGCGTTCGGCTAGCTCGTGTGTATTCTGCGGGACACTCTGGGCCGTTGCTGTGCTCATAATCCTCTCCTTTTGTGTCAGCCAACTCCTGCGTACGATAGGGCAATTTGCAAGCAGATGCAAAGGATTGTACAAAGGCGGCGCGTACGGGGAAAGAAGCCGGGAGAGAGACGCGAAAGGGGGCCAGGATAAGCATGATGAGCCAGGAACAGTACCAGGAGTCTATTCGGCCGCTGGAAGAAAAAATCCTGCTCTTTTTGCGAACGTTTGAAGACGTTCAGGAGAATATACACTTCGGGAAAATACCGGAGGCGCAAGGGCGGATACGAGATACTCTTGGTGACTTTTTTGAAACTGCACTCTCCAGCGCCGCCGGCCTCGAACCGCCCGAAGAACTGACCGAGTTTCACGCGGCCTTCTGTGCCGCACTGACGCATTTGAATAATTCCAGCACCGCCTTTCTCGGCGGGGCGCCCGGCCCGAATTTTGGCGGTGCGTTTGTCAACAGTCGCTTCTCGCTGTGTCGAGGACTGGATCTCTTATATAACCACCGCGCTCATCTCTCGACGCTCTACCAGTACTGGCTGTTGCCGGAGGCCGCGTCCCAGCGCGACGCCTTGGAGACGCGGGCTGACGGTGTGGCGGTACCGGTCGGCATGATCCATCAGCCGCAGACCGAGGAACATGCCGAATATTCGCTATACGTCCCGGAATACTATAGCCCTGACAAAGCTTGGCCCCTCATCGTCTGTCTTCACGGTGGCTACGGCCGGGGCGATGACTATATCTGGACATGGCTTCGGCCCGCCAAGAGTAAGGGCTATCTGCTGCTGTCGCCAAAGTCCCTAGGGCCGACGTGGTCCGTCCTGCAACCGCCGGTTGACAGCCGGTCCATCCGGGCCATGTTTGACACGGTGTGTGAGACTTATCAGGTTGATCGTTCGCGGGTGTATCTGTCCGGTCTCTCTGACGGTGGGACCTATACCTATCTGCTGGGGCTGGATCAGGCCGAACTCTTTGCCGGGATAGCGCCCATTGCGGGCGAACTGAGCCCCGCCACGGATGGCATGCTGCGACAGAAGCGAGGCATCAACGTACCGGTTCATGTGATTCATGGTGTGCATGACTTCATCTTTCCGGTTGAAGCCATTCGCTCATCAAATGAACTGCTCGAACACATCGGCTACAAGGTGAAGTACACCGAGCTGCCCGACTGGAGTCACGCTTTGACCTACTCCATCAATGAAACCCTGGTGCTGCCGTGGTTTGAAGGTTTGGAACCAAAAGAACAAAGCTAAAAGGGAGGAAACAATGTCTCAGGATATCGAAGCCCGTTTGCAGGCACTGGAAGCAAAGATTCAGGATTTGAGCGACCGCGAAGCCATTCGCTCGCTACGGTTTCGTTATCACGAGTGTATCAACGAGGGGGAACTGGAAGCTATCCCCGGTCTGTTCACTGAGGATGCGGTCCTCGATTTTGACTATCTGGGCAAAGCCACCGGCCGGGCCGAGCTGACGAAGTTTTTTCAAGGCGTCGAAAATCTGTTGTCTTTTGTCAAACAGTTTATGCATAACCACGCGGTTGAGGTGCAGGGGGATACGGGCAAGGGCTATGCCTACCTCGAAGCAAAGACCATCTCAAAAGGGGAGGCGTATTTCGTGGCCGCCCGCTATGACGACGAATACGCCAGACAGAATGGCGAGTGGAAGTTCAAGAAGATGGCGCTCACCCCGTATTTCACCGTCCCTTTCAAAGAGGGTTGGGCGCAAGAGAACCGGCTCAAGATGGGGAGATAGCAATCCCTACGTATAACGAAAACAACATCCCTCAGGAGGTAACCATGGCCTACCAACAACTCAGTCTGGACCAGGTGGAAACGGCGGCGACTGGATTCAAAGGTCCAGAAGGCGTTGTCGTTGATCGTGAAGGGAACGTCTATGGCGGGGGAACAGACGGTGTGATCCGCAAGCTGGCGCCAGATGGAACCGTCACGGAATGCGCGCGTACGGGCGGCCGACCAGCCGGGATGGCGCTCGACCAACAGGGGAACCTCTTTGTGTGTGACCCTGGCAAGGCCGCGGTGCTCAAAGTGACGCCGGACGGCCAGGTCAGTCTGTTTGCCGATCAGGTTGGGGATATCAAACTCACCCTCCCGAATTTCCCGGTTTTTGACGCCGAGGGAAACCTGTATGTGTCCAACTCGACCGATCTGACCTTCGGCAACTTTGACAAGCTGATGGAAGAACTGCGCAATCCATCACCGAAGGGAGCCCTCGTCCGCCTGCGGCCGGATGGCCGTGGGGAAGTCGTGACGACTGGTATCTACTTCGCAAACGGGACGGCGATCGATCCCCAAGAACAGGCCGTGTACGTGCTGCAATCGAGTCAGAATAACTGCATCCGGATTGCGATGCATAGGGACGGGACGCATGGCAGCCCCGAGGTGTTTGGTGAAGACTTAGGGGCGTTGCCCGATGGCATGGCCTTTGATGCCGAAGAGTATCTTATTATTACCCTACCCATGGTGAACCGCTTGGTGGTGCTCGATCCGAATGGTCAGCTATCCGTGCTTCTTGACGATCCGGACGGGACAAAAACTCAGGGGCCGACCAACTGCGCCTTTGGTGGGTCGAATTTTGACGATCTGTATATCGCCCATCTTGAAGCCGACCACGTTGCGAAAGTCCACCTCGGGAGAAAAGGGCATCCGTTATACGACCGACGCTAAGGGAAGCATTGGCTACTCCTGACCGTATTCCTAATACGCCCAAATCCCTAGTCCAGAGCTTCTGACAAAAGATCGGCTACGGATTCACCATAGCACCATAATGAACGAAATCCGCTGAACTGCACTGAACGAACCTTCATTCGCCAATAGATGGTAACAGGCGGAAGAAAAAAGAAAATTTGGCTTTGAATAATTCTTTCACTTCTGCTAGGCCATCTGTATTGGGAGGGGTAGTGTGAAATTTGGTCTGCTCATGCCGTTCTGGAATCCGGCTCGCTGGGAGCAGCCTTTTCCTGCACTGTATCAGAACCTGCTGGACCAAATCGTCAGAGTCGAGGAACTTGGCTACGATCATATTTGGCTGACCGAGCACCACTTTGACACGGATGGCTGGTCGCCTGCTCTATTACCCCTAGCCGCCGGTATTGCCACCCGCACGACACGCATCCGGATCGGCACGTTTATTTTAATCCTGCCCTTTCAACACGCCTTGCGCGTAGCCGAGGATTCCATCACCGTGGATATTCTGTCCAATGGCCGATTCGATCTTGGGGTGGGTAAAGGCTATCGCAATAAAGAATTTCATGCCTTCGGCTTTCCCCGTGAGCAGCGCGACGCGCGCTTGGAAGAAGACCTCGCTGTTATTCAGGGACTCTGGACAAACGAATCCTTCTCTTTTGACGGAGACTATTATCATCTCACCGATGTCCGTCTCACGCCCCGTCCCGTCCAACAACCGCATCCGCCGATCTGGATCGGTGCCCGCGGCAAGAAAGCCGTGCAGCGAGCGGCCCGGATGGGGTTTCATCTGATGGGTACGGGGGAGGTTGCCCAGCAGCGGGCCTACGATGATGAGTTGGAACGCTGTGGCCGGAATCCGAAAGATTACTACTTAGCCCAACTGCGCTGGGTCTATGTGGCAGAGAGTCGGGACAAAGCCTGGGACCTCGTTGGTGAGCATATGCATTATCTCTTCTCCTCTGCTTTTCCGTTGCTCAAAGAAGCCGGTGACTTGCGAGCCGACCGAGCTATGGGGCGGGTGCCCAGCATCGAGGAACTGCGCCACATCGATCCCACCATTCCGGGCGGGGCGCCCATTGTGGGAACACCGGACGATTGTATTCAGGCCTTGCAACGCTACCAAGACGAAACGCGGATGACCCATTTGGCCATGGGCATGCATCTGCCAGGACTCGCACTGGATAAGGTGACCGAGTGCCTTGAATTGTTTGCTCAGGAAGTCATGCCGCATTTTCGCTCATAAGGAGATCAGTAAGCACGTGAAACCTACTGAGAAGGTGAAAGAGATGGCAATCGACTGTCACGGCAGAGCTCCTCCGGGCAAGAGAATTATTTTTTCTGCCTGAAGGTTGACAGCAGATTTCTCTGAGAGTATGGCGATGATAGGGTATTTGTAAAATCACTAAAGGAGGGAGATATGCCACAATTCGATACAGTGATTAAAAACGGTACGGTCGTCGACGGGACGAAGGTGCCGCGTTACCAGGCCGACCTTGGTATCAAGGACGGTAAGGTTGCTGAGATTGGAAAAATCAGCAGCACCGACGCCAAAAAAGAGATTGATGCCAGCGGGCAGATCGTTGCCCCGGGATTCATCGATCTGCACACTCACTACGATGCCCAGTTGCACTGGGACCCGTACTGCACGATCGGCAGTTGGCACGGTGTGACCACCGTCACCATTGGTAACTGCGGGTTTGGTTTTGCTCCGCTACGTCAACAGGATGCAGACCGGGCTATGCTGGCCTTGTCCCGGACCGAAGCGATTCCGCTGGAGCCCATGCGGGTGTCGATGAAGGTGGACTGGGAAACCTTCCCGCAATACATGGACCGTCTGTCCCGCATGCCCCTGGGAGTCAATGTTTCCCATCTCTTCCCGCTCGCTCCGGCCGTGGCGTATGTGATGGGCGGCTTTGACGACGCCAAGAAGCGCTTCCCAAATACAGAAGAGATGGCAACGATCACTGGTCTGTACAAGGAAGCCGTGAAGGCTGGCGCCGCGGGCTGGTCTGCCCAGCGTCTGGTCCCCGAGAGCCGAGTATCCGTGCAGCGTGACTATGATGGCACGCCGATGATTACCGATATCCTGCCGGATGAGTTCTACATGGAAATGGCCAAAGCCATGAGCGAGGTGGGTGAAGGCTGTATCCAGTTTACCCAGTCCGGTGCAAGCGAAGGCACTTTTGGTGTTGATGATGATTTCAGATTCCTGGAAAAGATGACCAAGACAGCCGGTCAGCCGCTGCTGTACAACGCCATGTTGATCAGTGACAGGCATCCCGAGTCCCACCAGGCTCAGTTGAATTGGGTCAATGCGGCCAACGAACGCGGCGCTCGCGTGTTTGGCCAGGGTGTCACAGCCCGGGCTCCGGTCCGTATGACCCTGGAAGACTGGAACCTGTTTGATGGGATTCCGGCCTGGAAGGAAGCCACGCTCGGAACGGTCGAGGAGCGCAAAGCCAAACTGTCGAAGCCTGAACTGCGCAAGGAAATGCGTGAGGACTACGACCAGGGTGGCATGGAAACCATGAATGTCGTCTTTGGTGATTTTGAGAAGTTTATTGCGCGCAAGGTTCGCAATACCGAACTCAAACTCCAATACGAGGGCATGTCCGTGGAGCAGATTGCCGAGAAGGAAGGCAAGCACGTCATCGACGCCATGCTTGACCTGTCCGTGGCCGATGATCTGCGCACCGAGTGGGCTGGCCCGGTGGGTAACGCCAACATTGAGGGCTATAAGGAACTGATGAGCTCGCCGTATACCCTGCCGGGTGTGTCGGATGGTGGGGCGCACGTGAAGTTCATTACCCCGGCCATCTATCCGACCGAAGTCCTGTCCTGGCTGGTCCGTGAGCAGGGCGTCATGAGCCTGGAAGAGGCGCACTTCCGCCTGAGCGGGATCATGGCCTGGGCCGCGGGCATCAAGGACCGTGGGACGCTGCGTGAAGGCCAAGCGGCTGACATCGTGGTCTACGATATCAACACCGTGAAGGCTCTGCCGGGTGAGATTGCCCATGACCTGCCGGCAAACGAGTGGCGGCGCGTCCAAAAAGCCGAAGGCTATAAGCACATTCTGGTGAACGGGGAAGAGACCTTCCAGGATGGTGAGTGCACCGGGAATACCTCGGGTACTCTGCTCCGTAACGGCGTGGCCCGCTAGGCAAGCCGCTGGGCGTGTTCGCCCGCCTATTGGAACCAACTGACGGGGAACCGGAGAACTGCTCTCCGGCTCCCCGTTTTTTTTTGCGTGTTCTGTATCCATAAGGAGGGAGTCGAGATGGAGATACGCACGAATGGGTATGTTTCTGCCGATGGTCACGTAGTTGAGCCGGCGGATCTGTGGACAACCCGGATGGACAAACGGTTTCGTGATCGAGCCCCACGGGTCGAATCGCGCGAGGAAGCTGACTACTACATTATAGAAGGGCTGACCGAGTTCCCGGTGGGCCTCGAAGGCGTGACTATTGAGGAGAAAATTCAGGGTCAAGTCACCACCCCAAAAGGCCGCCGGCATGCCGAAACGCGACCCGGCGCATGGGACCCGCAGCCGCGCTTGGTCGATCAGGAGCGCGATCATCTACGGGCCGAGGTGATTTATCCGGGCGGATTTGGCCTCCAGTTCTTCCACGTTCAGGATGCTGAATACCAGCGCGAAATCATCCGGGTCTATAACGACTGGATCAGTGAGTTTTGCTCGGCAGCGCCAGACCGCCTGCTGGGATCAGCCCTCCTGCCCATGCGGGGTCCGGTCGAGTGGGCGGTTGAGGAAGCCGAGCGCATAGCCAGGATGAAGGGCATTAGCACTGTCCTGATCCCGGCCGAAGTGGAACGCTCGTATGCGCACGCCGATTATAACCCCATGTGGGACGCCTTGCAGGACATCGGGCTCCCGGTTGCGACCCACTCGGGGACTGGAACGGGCGAGGCCATTTTTGCCAAGATGGCGCGTCTCGGCACAGGGCTCGGCGTGACCGACAACAAGGTCTTGCAGCCGATGCGCGCCATGGCCGATCTCATCTGGGGGGCCGTACCGCAACGCTACCCGAAGTTGCGCTTTGTGATAGTCGAAGGTGGCGTCGGCTGGGTGGCCTCACTGCTCGGCTTCATGGATCACTGGTGGAACGATCACCGCCTCTGGATGGAGCCCAAGCTGGACGAAGCACCGAGTACGTATTTCAAGCGTCAGTTCTGGGCGACGTTCGAGGATGATCGGGCTGGCATTCTGACCCGCGAACTGGTCGGCGTTGATCGTCTCATGTGGGGCTCGGACTATCCACATACGGAAGGAACCTTTCCCTACTCCCAAGAGCAGATCATGCGGGATTTTATGGGCGTGCCGGAAGCTGAAGTGTACCAGATGGTGACGGGTAACGCGGCGCAGTTGTATGGGCTCGCCGTGTAATAATTGAGCCGGAAACGAGTTAAACCGAGGGAACGAAGGAGGAATGATGGAGGTAAGTACCCAAGGCTATGTGTCTGCGGACGGCCATGTTGTTGAGCCAGCAGACCTGTGGACCACGCGCATGGACAAACGCTTTCGTGACCGCGCCCCACGGGTCGAAGCGCGCGAGGATGCTGACTATTACATTATTGATGGGCTGACGCCATTTCCGGTCGGGCTCGAAGGTGCCACCATGGAAGACAAGCTCGCCGGCAGCATTGAGACCATGGCGAGTCGGCACGCTGATACACGACCAGGGGCATGGGACCCACAGCAGCGACTGCTTGACCAGGACCTGGACCATGTCCGGGCCGAGGTTATTTACGCGGGCGCGTTCGGACTTCAATTCTTCACGCTTCAAGATGCCGAATACCAGCGCGAAGCTATGCGGGTGTATAACGACTGGCTGAGTGAATTCTGTGCCGCTGCGCCAGATCGACTGCTTGGTGCGGGTTTACTGCCCGTGCGCGGCCCGCTCGAATGGGCCTGTGAGGAAGCCGAGCGGTGCGCCAAGCAGGGTCTGCGGACCCTCACGATTCCCGCGGACGTGCCAGATCGTTCTTACGTGACGTCGGATTATGAGCGTCTGTGGAGCACGCTCGAAGATATCGGGCTGCCGGTTGCTACCCATTCCGGTACGGGAACAGCCGAGGAGTTTTATTCCAAATACAAACGCATGGGCACCGGCATGGCCGTGGTTGAAATGAAGATGTTTCAGCCCATGCGCGGTTTTGTCGACCTGCTCTGGAGTGCCGCACCCCAACGCTATCCAAAGCTGCGCTTTGTGATCGCTGAGGGTGGCGTCGGCTGGATCGCCTCTCTCCTCAGCTTTATGGATCACTGGTGGAACGATCATCGCCGCTGGATGGAGCCCAAGCTGGAGGAAGCTCCGAGTACGTATTTCAAACGCCAGTTCTGGGCCACCTTTGAGGACGACCGGGCTGGCATTCAGACCCGCGATATCCTTGGTGTGGATCGATTGATGTGGGGCGCAGACTATCCACACACGGAGGGGACGTTCCCGCGTTCGGTCGAACAGATCGCCAAAGACTTTGCCGGGGTGCCAGAAGGCGAGGTCTATCAGATGGTGGCCGGTAATGCGGCCCAATTGTATGGCCTTGATACAGAGAGATAGACGCGCTTGCGCTCCATAAGGAATGAACGTCATGGCAGGCTGTCTCGACGGAATCAAAGTCCTCGACCTCGGGCGCTATCAGGCCGGCCCCCGCTGTGCGATGGTGCTCAGCGACCTGGGTGCGGAGGTCATTAAAGTCGAAGCGCCGGGTGGGGACGAGTCACGCGGCTTGGGCCGCGTCTACTGGTCCGCGTACAACCGTGGGAAGAAGAGCATTACGCTGAATCTACGCAGCGAGCAGGGCATTGCTCTCCTCAAGGCGCTCGTGCCCAAAGTCGATATGCTGCTCCAGAATTTTCGGCCGGGTGTCATGGATAAGATGGGTCTGGGATATGAGACGCTCAAACGGCTCAACCCTGGGCTTATCCTCATCAACGTCTCCGGTTTCGGACAGAAGGGGCCGTACCGGGACCGACCCGCCTACGATCCGATTGGCCAGGCCATGTCCGGCCTCATGGGTTTTACCGGATTTCCTGACGGTCCACCGGTCATGACCAACTCACCCATCATCGATCGAATCACGGCCTTGCACGCTACTATTGGGGCGTTGGGCGCCCTTCACCGCCGGGATGTCACCGGACAGGGACAGTCCCTTGACGTGTGTCTGCTCGATACCGGCTACACGTTGATGGAGATTCCGATTGCCCAATATCTCCTCACCGGCAAGGAACCACAGCGGCGGGGCAATACCCCTGGCGGTATCGCCCCGTGCAACACCTACCAAGCCAAGGACGGCTGGGTCTATATCCTGGCCGTACCCCAGCATATGTGGGGGCGGTTCTGTCGCGGAATCGGCCGAGCGGACCTCGTGGACGACGAGCGTTTCTCTAGTATTGCGGGACGGGCGTCTCACGCGGACGAGGTCAACGCGCTGGTTGATGCGTGGGTGCAGGACAAGACGGTGGCAGAGGTCGTGCAAGCCCTGGAGCAGGCAGAAGTTCCGGTCGGGCCGGTGCATACCATTCCGCAAGCCGCCCACGATCCGCACCTGTGGGAGCGGAAAATGATGGTTGAAATTGAGGATCACGAAAAAGGGCGAACGTATGTGCCGGGGCTGACCGTCAAATTCTCGGACACTCCCGGAAAAATCGGACCGATTCCACAACCCGGAGAGCACAACTCTGAGGTATATGGCGAGTGGCTAGGGCATGCGGACGCAGCCCTGACACGTTGGAAAGAAGAGGGAGTTATTTAAACCAATAGCCACAAAGGAGGAACCATGGCAAACGGAAAGGAAAGCATGAGTACGAGCGTTGCCCGGTTTGAAGAACTGCAACCGATTGACTACGCGAGCTTTATCAAGAACTACAAACCTGATGGTACCCAGGGCTACGCGCTGATTGGTCGGGCGGGAAAGACCAGTCCGGCGATCACGGGCGACCACGGTTTTACCATGGCCATTAATAAGGTCAGTCCGGGCAAAGGCGCCCCGTTGCATAGCCATCCGAAACCCGAGGTGTTTGTGGTGATGTCCGGCACCTGCGCCTTTTTCTGGGGAGACAAGGGTGAAAACGAGGTCGTCCTCGGACCGTGGGACACGATTTCCTTTCCGCCAGGAACACCAGAGGGGTTCCGGAATATTGGCGATGAGGAAGCCCATCTGCTGGTTGTCCTGAGTGGCTCGGAAATAGGCAAGGTGACGTTTACGAAACAAAGCGAGACGGCTGAGGCTGCCGTCGAGGCGTAGCGTCTCGATATCTGGAGAAAAAGGAGGACCTTCCATGGCAACATTTTCAGTTGATCAGGTCGATGTTTTTGGCAAGGGTGTCTTGCAGGCTGAGGGAGTGGTGGTGGACAAAGAGGGCAACGTCTTTGGCGGTGGCCGCAACGGCATTATGTATAAGGTCACACCCGATGGCACAGTGAGTGAAATCGTCACGCTGCCCGAGGGTTCTATCCCCAATGGGGTGACCATGGACCGCAATGGCGACCTGGTCTATTGCGATCTGGGCAAGCAGGCCATGATGCGCGTCACCCAGGGTGGAGAAGTGTCGCTGATTGCCGACCAAGTTGGCGCACTCAAGCTAACCCTCCCGAACTTTGCCAGCTATGACGCCGAGGGCAATCTCTACGTCTCGAACTCGAGTACGTCGAGTATTGAGAATGTCCTGGCCGAATTGGCTACCCCCTCACCCAAAGGGGCGTTGGTCGTTATCCGTCCCAACGGGAAGAGTGAGATCGTAGCCGAGGGGATTTATCTGGCCAACGGCACCGCTATCGACCCGAAAGAAGACGCGGTCTACGTGCTGGAAAGCACCCGCAATGACTGTCTGCGCATTCAGATAAAGAAAGATGGCACGTTTGGGAAGCCGGAGATCTACTCCAAGGATTTTCCAGCTCTGCCGGACGGCATGGCTTTTGACGTGGACGGAAATATGTACGTCACGCTGCCGGCGGTGGTGACGGGCGGGGAGATGGTCCCGGCCCATCAAGTCATCGCCGTCGATACCAACGGCAACTGGAGCATGCTGATCGATGATTCGGCTGAGGGTAAGAAGCTCAACTTTCCGACGAACTGTGCCTTCGGGGGATCGGACTTGCAGACGCTGTATATCGCCAACCTCGAAGGCGATCACTTCAGTTGCGTCAAGACGCCCTACACCGGCCATCCGCTCTACCATCAGCGCTCATAGGGGAAGGTGGGCTATGAAGGCAATGCGAGCGCACCAACCTGGAGGACCGGAGCAACTCCGCTATGAGGATGCTCCCGACCCCGAGTTGGGGGAGGCCCAGGTCCTCGTTCGGGTCCGGGCGATTGGGATCAACCCTGCCGATTTGGTCCGGCTGTCCGGCAAGCTTGCACCCCTGAAACTTCCCTACATCACTGGTACGGACGTGTCTGGTGAGGTCGAAGCCGTGAGTCCCGGCGTTACACAGGTTAAGGTCGGCGACCGCGTATTTGGCCGCGCGATTAGTGCCGGCTATGCAGAAAAGACGTGTCTGCTCGCCCAAGAGGCAATACCCCTACCGTCCTCGCTTTCTTTTGCTGAGGGGGCCGCGATCCCGATACCGTTTTATACTGCCTATTATGCCTTGCATCATAAAGCAGGAGTGCAGGCGGGAGAAACGGTCCTGATTTCTGCTGGTGGCGGCGGCGTTGGCGTCGCGGCCATTCAGCTGGCCAAAGCCGCGGGAGCTCGGGTGATTACGACAGTTGGGTCACAGGAAAAAGTAGACCGGACACGCGAACTGGGTGCTGAGGTAGCGCTGAATTATAAACAGCAAGATTTTGCGGTCGAGGTTCTCAAGCTGACCGAGGGCAAGGGAGTGGATGTCATCATTGAGAATGTCGCCACAGATAACTTGGCGGCCGACTGCTCAGCCGTTGCCAAGTCCGGCCGCATTGTCTTAATCGGTACGGGCACCGGTAAAGCTCCGGACGCTACGTTCGGCGTACTGTCTGCCCTCATCAAAGATATCACCTTCTATGGCATGAGCCTCATTAATGCTGCCCAGGTTATCCCAGAGATGGCGACCGCACTCACCCCGCTGTTCGCCGACGGCACACTCAAAGCATTGGTGAGTAAGACGTATCCGTTGGCTGAAGCTGCTCAAGCCCTGAATGACCTGCTTGCGAGTAAAGTGTTCGGCAAGCTGGTTCTGACGCCATAAAAGAGTCCACTCAGCAAAAAAGAAAGGAAGACTATGGCACTCACCTTAGCGCTGGCAGAACAATTTATCGCCGCCGCCAAACACAAGGCCCAAGAACAAGGCTGGGACATGAGCTTCGCGGTCGCAGACTCGTCCGGAAATCTGGTTGCGCTGGCCCGCATGGATGATGCCCGCTGGCTGACGACCGGGGTGGCCCAGAGCAAGGCGTTTACCGCGGCGACGTTTCGTCGGACCTCGCGCGAGGTGGCAGAACTGGCGGAATCTCGCTCGCAATTATTCGCGAGTGTATCTGAGATTGTTGGACGGCCGTTATTATTGGCCGGAGGCGGCCTGCCGCTCTCGGTGAACGGTGAATTTCTCGGTGGTGTTGGCGCCAGTGGTGGAACAGAGGATGAAGACATCGAATGCGCCCGCGCCGCGCTCGATGCCATCGGAGCCGAATAGACAGACCGACGGCCACCCGCATGATCCAGCCTCTCAACGTCCTGCTCATCGGTGCGGTGGGAGACGCCGTCATCGAAAAGATTGAGGCGGTTGATCCCCGCATTCGGGTGGCCGATGCACGCGGGAAGTTCGAGGTCGAGTACGCTGAGACCTGGCCGGCGGAATCCGTTCGTCGCTACGTTTCACAATCACTCATCGCGGCAAACACCTCGACCCGCGCCGAGCGGGATGCCCTGCTGGCTGAAGCCGAGGTCATCTGTATTCGCTTTCCTTTTCCGCTCGATCTGCGTGTTCGATCACCCCGTCTCAAGTGGCTCCACCAAACACCGGCGGGTGCCTCGAATCTGCGCATGTGCGACATCTGGGATAGCGATGTTGTGGTGACCACGTCGCGCGGCCTGAATAACGCCTTGCCTATCGCGGAATATGTACTGTCTCTGATATTTCTCTTTGCGAAGTCCTTGCCTCAGGCTTTGCACGATCAGAACAATCAGGAATTCGAACGTCGAGCCTATCGACCCAGATTGGTCCAGGGAAAAACCGTTGGCATTATCGGCTTGGGTGGTATCGGGCAGGCTGTTGCCCATCTCGCCAAAGCCGTGGGCATGCGGGTCGTGGCAACCCGGCGCTCAGCAGTGACGACGCAGAGTCAGACCCAAGGTGTCGACCAACTCTTTCCACCATCAGCACTTGTGGTTTTGCTTGAGCAGAGTGATTTTGTTGTAGTGAGTAGCCAATGGACACCAGAAACGGACGGGCTCATTGGTGAAGCCGAACTGCATCAGATGAAACCAAGCGCGTATCTTATCAACGTGGCCCGCGGTGAAATCATTGATCAAGCTGCACTCATCAAGGCGTTACAGGCAGGCTGGGTCGCCGGGGCTGGTCTGGATGTCTACACCGGAGAATTCACCGGGCCGCCACCGGAGGAACTCTGGCAACTACCGAATGTGGTCATTACCCCGCACACGTCGGGTGGAACGGATGTCCAGCAGGCCAAGGGCCTGGAGTTGTTCTGCGAGAACCTGCGGCGCTACGTCACCGGCCAAGCTCTCCTGAATGTCTTGGATTGGGAGCGGGGCTACTAATTAGTCAGCGACCATCCTCGCATGAGTCCTATATTCTAACGTTTCACTGCAAGGGCGGTCTCGCCGAATGAATGCGCCAGCCAAGCGTCTGGATCGGCGAGGAGATCGTCCGCGTTGTGAGGGCCGAGCGTCAGATTCGCACACACCAGAACACCGCCGGTCCGTAGCCGTTGATAGAGACCCGTAACCAACTGTGGGGTAGGCGCAAAGCCGTCAAAGAATGCGAGATCGTAGGCGTTTGGGTCAAGGCCGCCGAGGACTGTCAGGGCATCACCGTGGTGGACGTGGACGCGGTTGCTCATCTGATAGTCAATGCAGCGTTGACGGGCGATGCGAACGTGCTCAGGATCGCTCTCGATAGTATCGACTTGCGCACCTGGAGCGCCGTGGGCGAGCCAGAGGGCACTGTAACCGAGGGCGGTTCCCACCTCGATAATCCGAGTAGCCTTGACTGCTGCCGCAAGGACTCCAAGCAATGAGCCCTTATCATACGGGTAGGCTCCGCAGCTATGCTGGGCACGGTGTGCGTTCGTGGTACTCAAGATATCCGCAAACGGATCAGTCGCAGGGGAAGGTGACATGTGAGAAATCCTCCAGCTCTTTCTTACTGTCTGTCATTGTACACTATATGTCAGTAGGAGAGATCGTTCGACCATATCGCTGGCGGACGTCAGTTTTGTATCGCTTGGTTTCTGTATCCCCCTAGCGACCGATGCACAGGCATAGTACAGTGCGTGCACGTGACCCCGAGGCTGCCCTCAGCCTCGGAGGGCTGAAATCCAAAAAATGCACACAGGCCCTCTATTCCCTTTTCAACGTTTCTGTTCATGGCTGCTCCTTGGCCTACTCTTCGTTGGGGGTCTGGTTGGGTGTAGCTCCGGAACAACGCTGACTGACGTCTGGCTGACGGAGCTCTCGCGTCGTGTCTCGCGCCCACCAAAAGTCCACCCCGTTAGCGTCGGATATATTCCTCGATTGACGCGGAGGCAGCCCCCGCTGCTTCCACCGCTGTATGTGCTCGTCCTACAGCCGCTTGATCGTCGTCCGTCTCTGCGCATCCACGAGGCCCGGCAGAAAATCATTCCGCTGCCCGATGACCCCAGCGCTCTCATTGGCTTCTCCGGCCTGAATTTTGAGGAAGGACAGGTGACCATAGCCCCAGCCGGAATCGCCTCCGATATCGGTACATTGCGCCACATGGACGCGGGGATGCCGCATCTGCCGGATATCCCCAAGACGTTCTTTACCCTCGCCCGGCTCCCAGAGACCGTGCAATACGCTCTGACCCTGCACTTTCGCGAGGCGGGTATTGAAACGGAAATGCTGCCGTTTCCGTTTCCAGAGCCGCTGTCAGCAGATAATCAGCGGGCGACCTATGCCCTGGGCTGTACGATAGACGAGTTTTCGCTGTTCAGCCTGCGCCGCTATCGACAGGTCCGGGTTGGCATGCGTCGGCTCGAGTTGCCGGTACGTGGACCCACACGCGCGGGGGTATCGCTCAAACTCTCACTATATCAACTGCCGTCCGGTCGGGTTGTGTGGCAAGAGCGGGTCTGGGACGTTATCCACGATCCGCCGCGAGAGGGCACGCAGCACCGCTATCGCACGGCTGACGACACTCTCACCTTGGCGCTCAGCCGCGCGGTTGGGGGCATTCTGTCGATCCCGAACTTTCAGGCCGCCCTTCGTTTTCCTCGTCATGACGAGGCTCTCGCGCAGAAACAGCGCAGATTACGGTTCAGCCGCCCGCAGCCGGGCGATCTGCTGACGCACCTCGGCGACAAAGGGCGCTCGGGGATCTAGTTGAAGAGCCTGCTCATAGACCGCCACCGCTTCGTTCTTTTGGCCGGATTGCCCTAGGGCTCGTCCGAGGCTCACATAGGCATAGGCGTAATCAGGCTGAAGATGGATCGTTTGTCGCCAGGCCTGCACGGCTCCGGCTAGATCGTCCTGTGCCGCGAGCACGTGACCAATGCGATGGTGCACATGGGCTGAGGTCGGGACTAACTGCAAGGCTTTGCGATAGGCTGCCAGCGCGTCTTGGGTATTCCCTGCGGCCTCACATGCCCGGGCAAGATGGATATGGATGGTCGCCTCATCCGGATTAAGACGCGTGGCCTCGCGCAAGGCTATAATTGCCTGCGACAGTTCTCCGCGTTCCTGGAGTGCGACCCCTATCCGATAATGTGCCTCGGCATGGCTGGGGGCTTGGTCTATGGCTTTACGCCACTGGCGAATCGCCCCATCTATATTCCCCTGATTATAGAGGGTATAGCCTTGCCTGAGATGCTGAGCGGCTGTGGCCGGCACGGGCGGCGGTTGCGAAGTATCTGGAGATGAGATGCCAGGGGCAGGCGCCGGCAACCTAGAGGCTGCTGGAGGAGCGTCCTTGAGCGGAATAGCCGCCCTCAGCCCCTGAGGGGTCGATGGTAAGGGAGTGGACTGCGCTGGACCTTCTCTGTCAGGCGTCTCGCGTGGTGTGGGGGCAGGAGGCGCTACCTGACGGAGTGGGAGCGGAGGAGCCTCTTTTACCACTTTCTTCGCTAAGATCGTCGGAACAGAAGACACGAGCGGCGGTTGCGGGGTGTCCTGAGGTGAGAGAGTGGGCGCCGGCGCTAGCGACTCAGGGACTGATGGGGGAGTAGCTTTGAGCGGGGTAGCCTCTCTCCGTTCCTTGGTGGTCGATGGTAAGGGGGTGGCCTGTGCCGGAGCTTCTCTGGCAGGCGTCTCAGGTGGTGTGGGGGCAGGCGGCGTTGCTTGACGAAGTGGGAGTGGGGATGGGGGGGGGGGTGTTCTTTTTGTTACGAGGACCGTTGGGGCCGGTACGATGGGTGGCGGTTGCGGGGTGTCCGGAGATGGGCTGGCGGGAACAGGCGTCGGCAGCGGGGGAACGGAGGTCAGCGGGGCCTTGAGCGGGGTAGCCTCTCTCCGCTCCTTGGTAGCCGCTGGTAAGGGGGTGATCTGTACCGGAACTGTTCTGGCAGGCGTCTCAGATGGTGTGGGGGCAGGCGGCGTTGCTTGACGAAGTGGGGGGCGGGACGGGGGCCTTTTTGTTCCCTTTTTTGCGAGGACCGTTGGGGCCGGTACGATGGGTGGCAGTTGCGGGGTGTCCGGAGATGGGCTGACGAGAGCAGGCGTCGGTAACGGGGGGATGGAGGTCGGCGGGGCCTTGAGCGGGGTGGCCTCTCTCTGCTCCTTGGTAGCCGCTGGTAAGGGGGTGGCCTGCACTGGCACTTCTCTGGCAGGCGTTACACGTGGTGTGGAGGCAGGCGGCGTTGCTCGGCGGAGTAGAGGTGAGGAGGCCCTTTTTGTCACTTTTTTCACCAAGACTGTTGGAGCGGGAGACGCGGGCGCTTGGGCTGGTCTGGGAGGAACGGACTGAGAACTCGCCTTTGGGACACGCGCAAAGAGTACCTGAGTATTGCCCTGTTCAGCGTTGGCGTTGGAATTGTCCGCTTCATCTCGCTCGTCCAGGGTGGCGGTCACCACATGGGCCTGTTGTTCGACTGAAAAAGGCGGGGGCTGCTCCGCTTTGAGGTCAAGCACGAAACGGGTGTGGTGAGGATGGGAGCCAACCCGGACCCGCGTAATCAGCGCGTCGGATGCGGGATGCGTGACTGAGGCCGAGCGTTCGACTTCTCCTCTGATATCAATGACCAAGCGAGTCGGTGAGCGCAAGGAAAAGGCGCGGACAGAATCCGGTGACTGGGAGAAGTGGAGGCTGAGGGTCCGTTGGTTTTTCTCCTGAGCGAGTTGTATCTCCTGCACATACAACCCCGAGGATTGGACAGGAGAGTGAGCGACGCTCTTCCCAGGGGCTAGCAAACCCATCCCGGTCCACATAGCAACAAGTAAGAGGGAAAGAGCACTTTTCTTCATCGTTCAAGGCTTTCAGCTATGACCCGCGTAAACGCGCGACCCGTTTGCGTATCTCTGCGCACAGGGCCTCGGCATTGCTTTTTTTTCGACTCTCCTCAAACGCTTGCGTAAAGCGAACGCAGACTGGTACGGCGTTCTTGTATGTAGACAAAGCGTCTTTCTCTCTGCCCATTTTCTCAAGCGCTTCACCGTAGTTGGCATAGGCATAGGCGTAATGCGGAGCCAACTGTATGGTCTGGTACCAGGCATTTGCCGCGCCCTGCCAATCCTCTCTCTCGGCGAGTATATATCCCAGCCGATTGTGGACATACGGTGCGGAGGGAACTAATTGCAAGGCTTTTTGATAGGCGTCAAACGCCTCCCGCTCCTTCCCCAGCGCTTCGAACGCGCGGGCAAGATGGACGTGGGCCGTAGCATTATCCGGCTCAAGCCGGAGCGCCTGCTGAAAGGCGGCCGCTGCCTGGGTGTGATCTTTTTGGTCTCGGAAGGCAAGCCCTAACAGATGATGCGCCTGAGCGGTCCGTGGAGCGAGGCGCAGGGTCTCTTTCCACTCGGCGACTGCCGCGTCAATTTTGCCGGCATCATAGAGAATTTGTCCCTGTTCAAGATGATAACGGGCCTGTTGCGATAATGGCTTTTGAGAAGTGGACTGCTCCGGTTCAATTTGGGGGGAAGGGGGCGGCGGGGTTGGGACCGCGGCCATGATCGGAGCCGGGCTCTTGAGTGTACGCCGGGAAGCCGGTGTTGTCCGAGACCGCGAAAAAAGCACCTGGGTCCGTACCGATGAAGAGTCACCGCCTTGCTTCCCCAGTTTGGCAAGAATCTCATTGGCTCGGTGTTCAACCGAATGCACCGGCATTGTCTGGCCGTTGAGGTCCAAGAC
The DNA here is from genome assembly GCA_965243855.1 of uncultured Binatia bacterium (SeqCode). Taxonomy (GTDB): domain Bacteria; phylum Desulfobacterota; class Binatia; order Bin18; family Bin18; genus Bin18. Next base: position 4,645,379 of record CBDEWE010000003.1, read on the forward strand.
AAGGCGTAGGTGTTGCGGATGCGAGCCGGTACGGATGTGGGTGAGGAGCGCATCATCGGCTTGATAGGCACGGGACGGTACGTTTTGTACCGGACCGTGCACATCAATAACGATGCGTGAAGGCGATGACAGGGAGAACGATCGTATGGAGTCAGGCGGATGAGAAAACTGAAACAGGACTGTCCGTGTCTCCCCCTCAGTCGTCAGGCGTATTTCTTGTAAGCGAAGAGCGGCGGACTGGGCAAAGACGGAGGGGGTCCCTAAGACGAGTAAGACGATCCCCATCCTGATCTGCACGGCAGCGAAGACCTTGAGGTCGGTTCCTTTTCTCTGCATGGCGCTGCTTGTCCGGACCCCTATCCTGCCTATGAGCGTGAGGGATCGTTGCTGAGACGAAGCTGATGGGAGACGGTTTCCAATTCCTGCTGCACGTCAGTGAGATGTGTTTCGACGTGTTGCAGCGAGCGCATAATCGCGCCGCTGTCTGTCTGCGCTTCAGGCGTCAGCCCCCCGGATTCGAGCAGACGGCTGAAGACCCGAACGATTTCCTCCGGCGTAATCTCACCCCCAGGCTGATACCAGCGGTATAACCAGTTGCACATGCCGGTAAAGGCATGCATCAGCAGCCGAGGATTTTCGTTGATGACCTCACCTTTCTCGATACCGCTCCGAATTTCATTCTCGATGAGCAGATCAATCTCTTGTTGCATTTTTTCAACGATCCGGACCGTTTCCGGAGGGAGGTTTGCTTCCTCGCGAAACAGGAGGCGAAAGAGTGGCTGGTCCGTCGTGAGCGAGGCGATCTGGTGCGCCATCACCTGTCGAATCTTCTCCGGACGGGAGAGCGGTCGGGCTAGGAGTTCCTCCAGTGTCGCCCGATAGCTCTTCAGCGAACGGGTAAAGATGGCGGTCAGCAGCGCGGCCTTGCTCTCAAAATAGGTGTAGAAGGTCACCCTGGAGATACCGACATGCGCGACAATGTCGTCCAGCTTGGTTTCATTATAGCCGCGCTGGGTAAAGCATTCCGTGGCCGTGCGCAGGAGTTCTTCTTCTACGAGCTGGCGCTTTGTTGTCATCCCGGCCTCTGGGCTAAAGATAAAAGATTTTGGCTTGACTGATAAAGAAGATGTGTAATAATACTTACCCTAAGTAAAGAAATCTATACAAGAGTAAAGTTCTCTTTGCTCGGAAACAAGATAGGTCCAAACTTGGGACCATTCATGAAGCTGGAACCATTCATGAAGAAGGAGGGACCATTCATGAAGAGGCGTGCGTTGGCGAAATCGATCTGTTTTGTATTCCTGGCAGCCGCGCTGATGCTCAGCGGTCTATGGATATCGCCCCTGACGGCGTTTGCCAACCAGGACCAGAGCTATGACACCCTACGGCACTGGATCGAGCACGCCCGTCCGGAGACCGAGCTAACCCCTGGACGGCATCTGACTCTCAAGGATCGCGCCCTACTGGAGCCGCTCATTCCCAAGACGGCTTGGGAGTACTACTTCTATGACGGCATGGATATGGAGATTACGGAGACCGGGACCTACCCACCCCCGGTAGATTGGGGCAAGAATGTCCCGTCCGGCTACCACCTGGATGAGCAGGGGGTGCTGGTTGGATTTAAGGGTGGGGGTTTTCCTTTCCCGAATATTGACGAAGACGACCCGCAGGCGGCGCAGCAAGTCATCTGGAATCTGTTGTGGCGACCTGGGGCCGAAGACTATATCATGCCGATGGTGGCGTGGTCACGGAGTCCGAACGGCCAGTTGGACCGTGAGTTTGAGTTTACCGCCATCGCTTCCCGTTATGCGCAGGGGGACCACTGCTTGGTGCCGGGCTATGAAGAAGTGAAAACCAAGCAGTTGATGGAGTTCCGCTCGCCCCGGGACATGGCCGGGGCGAAGATGCTGACCAAGATCTATGTGGATCACTACAAAGAGGACAATGGGTGGATGTATATGCCCGCGCAGCGCAAGCCACGGCGGACGCTGGCCTCCGAGCGCACCAGTGAGGTCATGGGCATGGACTTCACCATGGAAGACTTCATAGGCTTTGGCGGCAAGGTGTATGAGCACACCTGGAGCTATCTGGGGAAGAGGAAGGTGTTGGCCACGATGAATGTCGAGACCAACCCGGAAGCCGGTGGTCCGCACCTCTGGGTGCCGAAGAACGCGCGCTGGGAGGTACGCGAGGCGCATGTGCTGCTGATTGATCCCAAAGCCGACAACCATCCGTATAGTCACAAGATCGTCTTTGTTGATACCGAGACATTCTGGACGCTATGGATGTTCGCTTTTGATCGCCAGGACGATCTCCTCCTGCGCATGAACCAGCATTTTCTCAAGTATTCCGAGAGCTTTGCTCACGAGACCGCCACTCAATCACCTTATATGAAGCTGGATTACGCGAATAATGTCGGAGAGCGGATATTCTACCATCTGGGAGAGACCGATATTAACGCTAAAAAGCCGCACGCGACGTATATGCACTGTTATGTCATGACGAGACATTTCTCCTCGGGGCGAGCCAAGCAATTCTATTCCGTCCGCAATATGGTCAGTGGGCGGCGCTAGAGAAGGATCATATCAATATGCGCTTCCGTACCTGCTTCACCTCGTGTGTCCTCTTCCTCGCCTTGGTGCTGATGCTTAATGGCCTCTGGGTGCTACCCACAACCGCGTTTGCCAACCAGGACCAGAGCTATGACACCCTACGGCACTGGATTGAGCACGCCCGTCCGGAGACCGAGCTAACCCCTGGACAGCATCTAACCCTCAAAGACCGCGCCATCCTTGAATCATTTATCCCTCAGCCGGCCTGGGAGTACTACTTCTATGACGGCATGGACATGGAGATTACGGAAACCGGGGCCTACCCGCCCTCGGAAGGCTGGGGCCAGAATGTCCCGTCCGGCTACCACCTGGACGAGCAGGGGGTGCTGGTTGGATTTAAGGGCGGAGGCTTTCCCTTCCCGGATATCGACGAAAACGACCCACAAGCGGCGCAGCAAGTCATCTGGAATATGTTGTGGCGGCCTGGGGCTGAAGACTATGTCATGCCGATGGTGGCCTGGTCACGGAGTCCGAACGGCCAGTTGGACCGTGAGTTTGAGTTTACCGCCATCGCTTCCCGTTATGCGCAGGGGGACCACTGCTTGGTGCCGGGCTATGAAGAAGTGAAAACCAAGCAGTTGATGGAGTTCCGCTCGCCCCGTGACCTGGCCGGGGCGAAGATGCTGACCAAAACCTATGTGGATCACTACAAAGAGGACAATGGGTGGATGTATATGCCCGCGCAGCGCAAGCCGCGGCGGACGCTGGCCTCCGAGCGCACCAGTGAGGTCATGGGCATGGATTACACCATGGAAGACGCCATGGGCTTTGGCGGCAAGGTGTATGAGCACACCTGGAGCTATCTGGGGAAGAGGCGGCTGCTGGCCACGATCAATGTGGAGACCAACCCGGAAGCCGGCGGCCCGCACCTCTGGGTGCCACACAAAACCCGTTGGGAGGTACGCGAGGCGCATGTGCTGCTGATCGATCCCAAAGCCGATAACCACCCCTATAGTCATAAAATTGTGTTTATCGACACCGAGACCTTCTGGACGTTATGGATGTTCGGCTTCGACCGGCAAGACGATCTCCTCTTACGCATGAACCAGCATTTTCTCAAGTATTCCGAGGGTTTTGCACACGATACGGTTGACCAAGCGCCCTATATGAAGCTGGATTTCTCGAATAATGTCGGGCAGCGGTTATTCTACCATCTTGGAGAAACCGATATTAACGCCAAAAAGCCACACGCGACTTTCTCGCACTGTTATGTCATGACGAGACATTTCTCCTCGGGGCGGGCCAAGCAAGTCTATTCCGTCCGTAATATGGTGAGCGGGCGACGCTAGACCTCTCAGGAGCATGTCAATATGCGCCTTCGTATCTGCTTTACCTCGTGTGTCCTCTTCCTCGCCTTGGCAATAATGCCGGCACCGTCGTGGGGCATTATTGCCGTCACCGACGACGTTGAACTCGAAGGGTTTGTCAAAACCCAAAACATCCTCCGCACCCCCATGTTTCGGGATGCGGAACTCATCATGCAGCGGAATACGGCGCAACTGGAGGGCAAGTATTACTTTTTGCGTGAGAGTCTGGCCTTTGGTCGTTTTGCCACCGGCCCGCTGGAAGAGGCCACGCTGACCCTTATTGGCCGCGGCGTGTACGATACGGTCTATGATATTCGGCATACATATAACGAGGCCTTCGGCAAGGACCAGCGCCTTAACCGCCAGGCCGAGTACAAGCTGCGCGAAGCCTTTGTCGATATGGTGCTGCCCCCGTTTACACTCCGGCTGGGCCGCCAGCAAGTCGTGTGGGGAGAGACCGATAATTTTCGGGCGCTGGATGTTATTAATCCCCTTGATCTGCGCTGGCACGCCAACTGGGAACCCTGGGAGGATATCCGTATTCCGCTATGGATGGCGCGGGCGATTTACGACATTGGCAAATTCGGTCCGCTTGAAGAATCCTTTATCGAGGCGGTCTGGATTCCGTGGGATTTTCAGCCTAATAAAGTAGCCGCCGACCCTCGGCGGCCATGGGGATTTATTGGTGACGGTCTTGCTGCCGTCCCCAACTCCATCATGTTTGGAGATGAACTCCTTAACCTCATCACTACGGTGAGGGATGATAAGCCGAGTAAAAAGTTCAAGAACGGCCAGGCTGGAGTACGCTTCAAGGCTATCTGGGGTGGGATCGATTTCAGCCTCAACTATTTCTACGGCTTTTCCGCCGACCCCGGCTTCAAGGTCCGCTCGGATCTCGCTCGCCTTGAGGGCAGGACCCTGCATGCCGTACTCGACCGCGTGCATCCACGCTCCCACGTTGTCGGCATTGCGGCCAATTATTCGGAGGAAAAATATACGCAGTCCGTTTTCCGGATGGAAACGACCTTTACGACAGGCGTGCCTGTTGCACTTGACCCGGCTGCGGCATTCACCCGAATCGACCCGGATGGGAATCTATTTGACACTGCTGACCGTTCGGTCGTTATGCTGGCCATTGACCGCCCGACCTGGATTCGCCCGCTGAATGATATACGGACGTTTTTCCTCTCCGCCCAGTTCTTCTGGCGACGATATCTGGATTACAGTCGGCTCTACCGCGGCATTCCGTCCGTCCGTCGTGCTCACATGGATGGTGAGGTCGTGCAGGGTCGATTCGTCAGCGAGAATAGAGACAAAATCGATCAGAACGAGTTTGTCATTACCTTTTCCGCTTCCACCAGCTATGGGCCAGGCGGGCTCTGGCAGCCATTGTTTGTGTTTGCGCTCGATCCGCTCTCTACAGGAGCGTACAACAAATTCGCTATGGACTACCTGTGGTCAAACTATTTTGTCTTGCGGTTCGAGCAGAATTTCTTCTGGCGGGTCCGCTCGCACGACCCAGGGCCCTGGGCCATTGGAGACCTGTACGGTCGCCCCCGCGACAGCCGCCACGAGAGTGTTGTCAGCGCGATCTTTCAATTTTAGTCCTGCGACAACGATCTATGATTCCGAGGCGCGAAGGCGGGTAATCCGTCTCTGGACCTCGGACGCAAAAGACGCCTGTGGGTCCAACTCGATCGCGCGTTCATAGGCGGCCAGCGCCTGTGTCTTTTGCCCCAAGCTTTCAAGCGCCTCACCCAGATTGGCATGGGTGTAGGCATAGTCTGGGTCTAACGCGATTGCCTGTTGCCACTCGTCCGCCGCGGCTTGGTGCTTGCCCTGCGCGGCAAAAATATGCCCCAGACGGTCGTGGATATACGACGAGGTGGGAACGAGTTGGAGGGCTTTGCGATACGCGGCAACGGCCTCTTGAGTATCACCGTTGGCCTCGAGCGTGCGGGCAAGATGCACATGGGCCATTGCATTGTGCGGGTCGAGCTGCAGCGACGCCTGTAACATGTCAATCGCCTCATCACGTGCGCCATGATCCCCAAGCGCCAACCCAAGCAGATGATGGGCCTTGGCATTGGTCGGAGTGAGACGAACGGTTTCGCGCCACTCAGCGATTGCCTTATTCAAGTCGCCCGTATCGTAAAACTCCTGTCCCTGCCGCAGATGGAGAAGGGCCTGGGACGATAAAGACCGCGGCGGCAACGGGTCGGGTGGCGGAGCGGGCGGCTCGGTAGCGGGTTGCGGAGCGGGGGTCGGCAGTGGTGGTGGCACGGTCGGTACGGGCGTGGCTGGACGGGCAGGGCGAGCGCGGGCAATTTTGCGCTTGGGCGGCGCTTCTACCGTCTTGTTGGTATGCGAAAAAAGGATCTGAGAGTAGGCTTCTCCTTCAGCCCCGTTTTCGCGCACAAAGACAATGACCACCCGGTCAGTGCGTTGCTCTACACTAAAGGGAGGAATCTCGACCTGTTTGAGGTCTAGGACAAGCCGGAGATGGCCCGGATGCGTCCCGAGGCGAACCTGGGCAAGGAGTTCGTCATCCGCCTGGTACGCGGCTGTCGGTGTGCCCTGGCGCGGACCACGGACGTCAATGACCAAACGGGAGGGAGACGAGAGGGCAAACGAATTGACGGCGTCCGGTGGGCGCGAGAACTGAAAGAGGACGGAGCGCCGATTTCCTTGTACCGAGAGCTGGACTTTCTGCAGACTCAGCGACTCGGACTGGGCCAAGGCTGGGGCCCATCCTACGCCGAGCCAGACATATATCGCACTGACAAAGATCCACGCCTTGCGCACGGTTGTTCTCTCCTGCCTGGTTTTAATCTACTACAGCCGGCTCTTTTTCAACAACTCGTCCAGCCTGGAGAAGCACGTCAGCGTCATGGGTGAGGTAATAGCTGGCGACTGTACACACGACACACAGCAGGCCCGCACTATAGAACATACTGCTCAAATTATAATAATCGACTACAATACCAAAAACCGGCGGAGCAATGGTCATCCCAAAGCTATGGACCGTCAGGAGGGTGCTCATCACCGTTCCCATACTCGAACCCGGCGTATGCTCCATGGCCAGTGCCATATGGGCGGGATAGGCCAGCCCAAATCCCGCGCCGACCAGGGCATTCAGGACGAGTAAATGCCAGAACGTTGAGGTCAAGGGAAAGCCGGCCAGGGAAACAGCGCTGATCAGGCTGCCGATACCGATGAGAACCGCCTTATTCATGCGATCGGACAGCCGTCCGCACGGGGACTGCAGGACGGTACTGATCAAGACGTTCAGGGAAATCAGCGCCCCTACCTGCGAGGTGGTCAGCGGTAGCAGAGAGGCCGACAGCAGGGGTACGAAGACCCAAATGAGAGTGCTGGACAAGGCATATACCACCCGAAAAAGGGCAACGCCAAGAATGGGCCGTGCGGATAAAACCGTGTGCCAGGAGGCGATCTCCTTTTTTTCTGCGACGTGATGTTTTTGGACTTCGGGTAAGAAGAAGAGCAGCAGGAGTAAAGACAGCAGGCTCAGAACACCCAGGAGAATAAAGCTGGCCTGCATATTAAACAGGTCTTTAATCACCCCACCTAGGATCGGTCCCCCGGCCACGCCGCCCAGAAAAGCCGTATTGACATAGCCGGCATAGGCGCCCTCCTTTCCTTTCGGGGTCAGGTCGCCCACATACGCCATGGAAACCGGCTGGACCATGGCGGTGGCGACCCCTTGGAGAGCCATGATTACGATGAGCGTCAACAGGCTGTTGGCGAGCAGATAGGCAACCGAGCTGAGGGCGTAGCCGAACAGCCCCCAGAGTAAAAACGCCTTGCGGCCATGTCGGTCCGAGGCCCGACCGATGAGGGGCAGCAGAAAAGTACGAGACGCCGAGTGAGCTCCAAACAGAATGCCGACGGCCACGCCGCTTGCTCCGAACTCCTGGGCGTAGATGGGGATAAAGGGAATTACCACCCCGTTGCCCAGCATGGTGGCAAACAGTGCCACCGACAAAACAAAAAGCGGCCCGCTCATACTGCCCTCTGAGCTATCAGCCGCTTGTGGGAAAAGATCGGTCGCTCCCCAAGAAGCTCAACGCTCCCGACCGGAAAATCGAATCTCTGACTAGTGTGGACCAAGTGTCGCTTACTCTGCCCGCACCGAGGGCCACTGATCCGCCCAGGGCTTTGCCTGCTCAAGCTGTGAGGCGAGGCGAAACAGGATGTCCTCTCGGCCATAGGCAGCCACGAGCTGAATACCGATGGGCAGTCCCGCGCTGTTCCAATGCAGCGGCAGCGAGATGGCAGGCTGGCCGGTGACATTAAACGGCACGGTAAACGGCATGAGGGTAGCCGAACGCCGCGCCCCTCCAAGGGGGTTCTCCGCTGTGGAGACAAACTCTCCCAATCGGGGTGGAGGCTCGGCAATGGTTGGGGTGACGAGGATGTCAAATCCGGCGGAGCCGTCTTCGGGCTGCCACCAGTGGGCGAGCCGACGCGTGTCAGCCTGGAGCCACTCAATGGCTTCGATATACCGTGTCGCGGTACGGGCTCGACCGATTTCAACCATGGCCCAAGTGTGAATCTCCACGTCATCCTGGGTGACGGCTCTGCCCGTCTGTTTACCTAAGGTGTCGATATGAGAAGCGATGGCGCTCGTCAAAATCGCCCACACGTGCCGCCGGCGTTCTTGTTCGTCGTTGAGCGCACTGGGATAGGAGTCCTCAACCGTATGACCGAGTGAACTCAGAAGTTGGGCCGTTGTCTGGACGGCTGCGACACAGTCCGGGTGCAGAGGAGTTGCCTGCCCAGGGAAATCTGCCAGGACACCAATCCGCAATACTCCCGGATCAGTACCGACCTCTTCAAGAAAAGGACGCGCCGGCGGAGTGGCAAAATACGGATCGCCCGGCATGGGACCGGCAATGGCGTCAAGAATCGCGGCCGTATCGCGGACACTCCGCGTCACAACGTGTTCGTTGACCAGACCCTGCCAGACCTCGCCGTATTCCGGTCCGAGGGAGACGCGCGAACGGGTGGATTTGAGCCCAACCAGACCACACTCGCTGGCCGGCACCCGAGTCGACCCCCCCCCGTCGTTGGCATGGGCCGCCGGGACCATGCCCGAGGCCACGGCCGCGCCAGCCCCACCGCTGGAGCCGCCGGTGGAGTGCTCTGTGTTCCAGGGGTTCCGACTCGGGCCGTAGGCGTCCGGTTCGGTCGTTGGCATGGTCGCAAACTCGGGCGTATTGGTCTTGCCCAGGAAGATGAGGCCCGCGGCTTTAAGTTTGGCGGCCATATAAGTGTCTTCTTTTGCGGTCCAGCCAAGCTCTTTCAGAAAGCGGCTACCTTGATGATAGGGGTCGCCAGCGGAATGACAGCCAAAGTCCTTGAGGAGAAAGGGGACGCCGGTGAATGGCCCGTCGGGTAACTGCGGCGATTTTGCCTGGTTGCGCGCTTTCTCAAAAAGAGGCGTGATCACGGCGTTGAGCTGTGGGTTGACGTGCTCAATGCGGGCAATGGCGGCGTCTACCAGTTCGAGCGGCGTAGCTTGTCCTGTACGGACGAGGCCGGCTTGTGCCAGTGCGTCGAGGTGGGCGAGTTGGTCAGCCATAATATATCCCTCCGGTGCGGATATCTCCTCCTAACAAAGGTAAAAGGAAATGAGAAGGGAGACCCGCGCCAAACCAGGCTTCCCCTCGATTGGCGTTGACAGTCTCATCTTGTCCCAACCCTCCCTGGGGCATTCCCTATCTTTATGTCGTCTTGACTGGTATGCAGTGCTGACGGGAAGGAGGGGCACTATGCGTACGGACATTACTCCACCAGCAATGCGGAATATCAGAGAGCGCTTCCGCTATTCTCCTGGCGTGAGGGCTGGGAATTTCTTGTATATCGCCGGACAGGTCGGCCGGGATGAGAACTTGCAGGTTGTGGCGGATAAGGAGGCGCAGTTTGTGCAGGCGTTTGAAAACGTCAAAAAAGTGCTGACTGAAGCCGGAGCGACGTTTGACGATGTCGTGGAGATGGTCACCTACCATACCGACCTGCGCGACCTGCAACTCTTTATTGATGTCAAAAATCGCTACATTACGAATCTTGACCGCCTCCCGGCCTGGACGGGAATCGGCACTCCCGCGCTGGCGATGCCTGGGCTCCTTGTCGAGATTAAATGCACTGCGTATCTAGAGTAATGTCGCTCCGTCATTGCAGAAAGTAGGGTGCATGCCGCAAGCCGAACGAGTGGGACAAGAACAGCCCTCATACGGGTGGGTCATCGTCTTTGCCGGACTTGTCATCAGCCTGTGCATGTACGGCGTCATCGAATCTTTTGCCATTATGTTCAAGCCCATTGCCCAGCAGTTTTCCTGGGATCGGGGTACGGTTTCGGTCGCGTCGATGATCAGCTGGACCAGTTTTGGCATCTCCAGCCTGATCTGTGGCCGCCTGAGCGACCATTTTGGTTCCAAGTGGGTGATTATTACCGGGGGTCTGTTCTTTGTGGCTGGCACGTTTTTGATGAGCCAGGTGCAATCCCTGTGGCAACTCTACGTGTATTTTGGTGTGGTGTTGGCGATCGGCCGCTCGGCGACGGGCGTCCCGATGGTGGCCTTGGTGACAAAGTGGTTCGTCAGGCGCCAGGGGCTGGCGCTGGCTATTGCCCAGTCGCAGAATGTAGGCTCGGCGGTGTTTGCCCCGCTGGCCGTCTTCCTGCTTGCCCATAATGACTGGCGCTGGTCGTATATCTGGCTCGGAGTGATTACTCTCATAGTGCTGCCCCTCTCTCTGCTCATGCGGGATAAGCAGGTCGCATCGCCTGAGGCTCAGAAGTCAGGTTCAACGCTCAAGCACGATCCAGCATATGTCTCAACTCCTGGCATGACACTAGGTGAGGCTATGCGGACGCGGGCCTTTTGGACGCTGAACCTCATGGTCCTGGGCTGCTGCATGTGTCACTCGTGCATTTTGTTGCACGGGTTCAATCATATGACGGACGTGGGTGTGCTGGAATCGGTCGCTGCCCGGGTCGTCATGCTGATGGCGGTGTTTGGCATGATCGGAAAGATCATCAACGGTCTGTTGGCCGACCGGATTGGGGCGAAGTGGGCCATTGCACTCTTTCTTGGTCTCCAGGCGGTGATGATCCCGTTTTTTATCGAAGCCCGCCAAGCGCCCTCTTTTTACTCGTGGGCCATCTTGTTCGGACTGGGTTTTGGTGGGCCCATGCCGGTCTATGCCATGCTTTTCCGAGAGTATTTCGGCACGCGGGCCATTGGGACCATCTTAGGCGCGTTCTTTATGGTTGCGTCCATCGGTATGGGATCGGGCGGCATGATGGGTGGCTTCTTGCATAGCGAGTTCGGGGATTATGTCGTGCCGTTTCTGACGAGTACGAGCACCGGCACGCTTGCGGCCATTCTCGCCCTGACTTTGCCGTCTTCGGCGCGAGTAGCTCGGATGCCGGTGCCACAAGTCAGCCTCCAGACCAGTTGACCTCTACCGCGGAAAAGCAGTAATGCAGAGGAACGGGTAATGATCTCGGGGAAGCTGCCCCGGCGCAAAGGGCAGCTTTGTAAAGGAAGGTGAGTGTATGCAGTTCTTTAACTTTCATCTGATGCCATGGCCGCACGTTCCCGAAGACTTTGACGATACCTCGAAATATCCCTCGGCCTGGGTCACCTTCTCGAACGAACACTATGACCCTGCAAAGGGCCGTGACATCTATAATCGCTATCTTGACGAGCTGGAATACGCAGAAACCCTCGGCTTTGATGGCGTGTGTGTGAATGAGCACCATCAAAACACTTATGGTACCATGCCCTCGCCGAATATCATTGGGGCGCTGCTGGCGCGGCGCACCAACCGTGTCAAAATTGCCATGGTCGGCAATGGGCTGCCGCTACGGGACCATCCCATCCGGGTTGCCGAAGAAATCGCCATGCTGGATGTGGTGAGTGGGGGACGGATTATCTCCGGCTTTGTACGCGGCATTGGCTGTGAGTATTATTCGATGGGGGTCAATCCGACCCACTCGCTTGCGCGCTTCCGCGAGGCGCACGATCTCATTATTCGTGCCTGGACGGAGACGGGGCCGTTTCATTTTGATGGGGAGCACTACCAGGTCCGCTATGTGAACGTCTGGCCCCGTCCGTATCAAAAACCGCACCCGCAAATCTGGATTCCCGGTTTTGGGAGCAAAGAGACAATGGGCTGGTGTGCGGACTCGGCCCGCAAGTATCCGTATCTGGCCGTGTATATGTCAGACGATCTGGTCAAGATGTATTTTGATCAGTACCGCGCTGCGGCGGAAGAATCCGGCTATACCGCCTCGCCCTACCAGATGGGCCATTTACTGCCTATCTATGTGGCAGAAACGGATGCACGCGCTCGGGAAGAAGCTGCGGAGCATGTGCTGTGGCTTTATCACAGAGGGCTGCGTATCCCGCTGAACATGTTGTTCCCACCGGGTTATGTCACCCATCAGTCCATGCGGCATATTCTCAATATTGCCGACGAGTTGGACTATGCGAATATGTCTTTTGACGATTTTAATACGCGAGGCTATTGCGTGGTTGGCAGTGTGGAAACCGTCAGGCAACGACTCGTCGAATCAATCGGCAAGCTGGGCTATGGCATTTTACTGTCCCTGCTGCAAATCGGCGATATGCCACACCACCGGACGATCAAAAATATGGAACTCTTTGCCACTGAAGTCATGCCCTATTTGAAAAAAGAGTTTCAGGACATGCCGGAGAAGTGGGCCGCGTAAGGTTACCCGCAGCAAACGCCACATGTGCGTCTGCCTCAGTGTGACGTTTGCTGCCTTTCCTGGAATCTCGTGACCATTATAACGACAAGTTCAACCCGAGCCGGTGTTGCGATTTGCGCCGCAGCCGGAGTCGGGTCCAGCCTAAGAGCCAGCCAATAAGCAACACGCCTGCCCCGGCAAGAAAGCTCGATACCGAGGCGTCACGCCGGAGTTGATTCCGCTCCAGCGTCAGGGTTTGGATCTGGGCTGTATGTTCCGCTTCATTCTGCTGTATTTCTTCCTGTGCGGCTTGAAGCAGGGTGTTTTCCTCTCGAAGACGAGCTAACTCCTGATTCTGTTTGGCGACTTGATCCTCGAGAAGCCGCACCTGGTGTGCTGGAGGAATTTGCTCAGTCACGTATCCTTTCAGAATATAGCCCTCGCGGCCGTCGGAGAGGGCGACGAGGTAATAATCTTCTTCGGCTTCACGAATCAATGTTACCGCATCACCGGTCTTGAGTACGGCAATGATTTTATTGCGCAGGCTCGGGCCTGTCCGTATCATGACCTCACGATAGTCACTCACGTATAAATCTTGCGCCTGACTGGCAGTAGGAAAGAGAAGAACGAGAACAAGAAGTATTGGCAGCTTCCTCATCACCACATCACTTACCCCACCGAGGTTTCTCTATCGATAACTCGACTGTTCGTCGAGTACAACCCCAAGCCTGTGTTGTGTCCGCTTCTGCTTTCAGAACAGAAAGGCTTTAAGTCGGGCTGCCTGGGAGTTGCTTCAGAACATCCAGCATCGCCCCATGCAGGTGGCCATTTGAGGCCAGGGTTTGTTCGCCATGCAGATCGAGTGTCTGGCCGGAGAAATCGCTGGTCCGTCCGCCTGCCTCTTCGACAATCAATGAGCCTGCGGCAATATCCCACGGATAGAGACGCCACTCCCAAAAGGCATCGGCTCGACCGCATGCCACATAGCACAGGTCCAGCGCGGCCGAGCCGCTCCGTCTTACTCCCTGTGTGCGTAGCATAAAGGCTTCATAGTACTGCAAATAAAAAGCGCTGTGCTTGCGGCGGTCGTAGGGGAATCCGGTGAGCAGCAGGCTCTGGTCAAGCTGGGAGGCTGTGGAGACACGAATTGGATCTCCATTGAGCTGCGCGCCCCCTCCTCGCCGTGCGCTAAACGTCTCGTTCCGAACGGGGTCATGCACAACACCGACGATAGCTGTCGATTCGTGGGTCAGGGCCAGAGAGACGGCAAAGTGCGGGTAGGTATGCGCGAAGTTTGTTGTGCCATCCAGGGGATCAATATACCAACAATATGGACTCTGAGGACCGGATTGAGCAGACTCCTCGGCGACAATGGTGTGCGTGGGGAAGTGGGTACGGAGCTGCTCAGTAATCAGACGGTCGGCCGCTCTGTCCACATTGGTGACCAGATCGACCATATCGGTTTTCACACTGACCTGTTTGGTCTTAAATCGGTTTTCCTGGAGCAACTCCCCGGCCTGCCGCGCGATAGCCTGCGCCACCTCCAGGGCGGCTGTCATCAAGTCGTGCACATTGGTATTGTGGCAAGTGGAACTCCAGTCTGCAAGGCATGAGAGCAAGCCGGACAAAGGAAAGCCATGCGTGTTCTTGCTCCCGCAAAGGTTAATCTTTTCTTACGCATTATTGGCCAACGGCCCGATGGTTACCACTTGCTCGACTCCCTGATGGCTCCCGTCAGCTTGTATGACGAAATTGAAATGACAGCGGAGAGGACGGTGGGGACGGAGCCACGTATCCGTGTGTGCTGTAACGACCCAATAATTCCCACCGACCAATCAAATCTCGCCTATCGAGCAGCGGCCTTACTCTGCCAGGAAGCTGGTATCGGTGCACACATCACTATTACTTTGCACAAGAACATCCCTGCTGGTGCGGGGCTCGGCGGTGGGAGCAGCGATGCCGCGGCTGTGCTGAAGGCGTTGAACCAATCATTTTCACTCGGACTGAACACTGACCATTTGTGTCGGCTCGCCGCCCGGCTTGGTGCGGATATTCCTTTTTTTGTCCCGTGTCAGATGGCTCGTGTGGGTGGGATTGGGGAAGTCTTAACGTCGCTTCCTCCTCTTCCGCAACGCTGGCTCGTCATTGTGGTTCCGGGCTTTCCTGTTTCGACTCCGTGGGCGTATCAACGTTTTGATGCGCTTCAGCCGGACTTGCCAGAGCCGAAGCCCCATGCAATCGGCCGGACTCCACGACTTGACACGCGGCAATGGCCAAGTCCTGCCCTCTTCGTTAATGACCTTGAACAGGCTGTCCTGCCGGAGTACCCCCTGATTGCGGACAGAAAAAAACAACTCTCCGCCCTTGGTGCGGAAGTGGCCCTGATGTCTGGGAGCGGTTCCGCCGTCTTTGGCATCTTCAAGACACTGGAGGCTGCCACGCACGCTGCGGCAGCTTTGGCTGGCTCGGAAAACATATTTGTGGTGACGCTGCTGGAGGATGCTTCCACTCCGGTAACGGTTGATCTATAACCGTAGGAGCAGGTAGACTTTTTTCGCGAAAGATGCTATCAGCTGTGGCTTCGGGGAAGCCCGGTAGATTCTATAATCCGCTGATTTCATTAAACAATCGGATCGTTCAGAAGCTTGTCCAATACGGCCAGCAGTCATAGTGGTGGAATATCGACGTTCGAGAAGAAAAGAGAAACTGAGCGGCCGAGAGCAATATTACTATCACTGCCATCCTGGTGGGGAGTAGCCAAGTCCGGCAAGGCACCGGGTTTTGGTCCCGGCATTCGCAGGTTCGAATCCTGCCTCCCCAGCTTCCTCTCCTCTGGGCAAGAGCAGAAAATGACGCCATTCATACCCCCATCCATGTGAGACATTCCACCGTGCTAAAAATATTTTCCGGAAATTCGAATCGTCCGCTCGCGCAAGAAATATGCGCCTATCTGGGAACCTCGCTCGGTGCGGCCGATATCCGCACATTCAGCGATGGCGAGATTGCGGTTGAGATCACCGAGAATGTGCGTGGCGGGGATATCTTTGTTGTCCAGTCTATCTGTACGCCCGGCAACGATAATCTGATGGAACTCCTGCTGATGATTGACGCCTTTAAGCGGGCGTCGGCTAACCGTATCACGGCCGTGATTCCGTACTACGGCTATGCTCGCCAGGATCGAAAAGTTGCGCCCCGGGTTCCTATTAGTGCCAAACTGGTCGCTGACCTGTTGACCGCGGCGGGAGCCTCACGGGTGCTTACGGCAGAGCTCCATGCTGGACAAATCCAGGGATTTTTCAATATTCCGGTGGATAATCTTTTTTCCGCCCCGGTGCTGTTGCCGTACCTGCGCTCCCGCATTGGCAGCGAACCGGTCAGTGTCGTATCCCCGGATGCCGGGGGTGTGGAGCGCGCACGTGCCTTTGCGAAGCGTCTGGGGGCCTCACTCGCCATTATTGATAAGCGTCGTGCGCAGGAGAACGAAAGCGAGATTGCAGGCAAGGCGAATCGTGATGTGATTGAGATGAATGTGATCGGTGAAGTCGATGGCCGTATCGCTATTCTGGTTGATGATATGGTGGACACAGCCGGAACGTTGACCACCGCGGCAAAAGGGCTTCAAGATGCTGGGGCGCAAGCGGTGATTGCTTGCTGTACGCATGCCGTGCTGTCTGGCCCGGCGATAGAGCGGGTGCGGGCGTCTGCTCTCGAAGAGTTGGTTGTCACGAATTCCATCCCCATTACGCCAGAGGCGCGAGAGACCGGAAAAGTCCATGTCCTTTCACTTGCCACCTTGATCGGAGAGTCCATTCGCCGGATTCACAATGAAGAATCCATTAGCTCCTTATTCGTGTAAGTCGTTGGATAGAGAAGGGAAACAATGGAAACCATCAAACTGAGTGTTGAACAGCGACAAGAAAAAGGCAAAGGGGAAATGGGCCGACTCCGACGGAGCGGAAGAGTACCCGGTGTCTTTTATGGCCCAGGAACAAATAGTGTTTCCGTCTGTGTTGATACACGGGAATTCCAATATAAGGTTGAAGGCTTAGAGGGGTCCCATCTGATTGAATTTCTTTCACAGACAACAGACCTCAATGGCAGAATTGCACTCCTCAAAGATGTTCAGCATCATCCTGTGACTACGGAACCGTTGCACATCGACTTCTATGAGATTGATGTCAAAGTTCCGATTCAGGTCGGTGTCCCTGTCCACCTTGTTGGCAAAGCGGAGGGCGTCACTGCTGGTGGAGTCTTACACTACTTCCGACGCGAGATCATGGTGGAATGCCTCCCGCTTGATATCCCCGAGAGTATTGAGATCGATGTGACGCCGCTTGAGATCAACGACACTGTCCGGGTTGAGGATTTGACATTACCGTCCGGCGTCTCAGCGCTTGAGGACGCTCAGCTCATGCTTGCCTCTATCGCGGCTCCAACCGTGGAGGCAGAGACGGAGGAAGAAGGAGCCGACGAAGCTCTAGCCGAGGACGGAGATGCATCGGAAGCTGGAGAAACCCCGAGCGAGGAGACCTCGACTGAGTGATAGGGGTCTATTGCCTATAGATACGATGAATGTGGCACTCCTCGTATAGGCTTATGTCTGCGATCATTGGGCTCGGAAACCCCGGTCGGGACTACGAAAAAACTCGCCATAATATCGGCTTTTGGGTCATTGATATCTTAGCGGAACGATGGGGGACCCGTTTGTCTCAGTCGGTATGCTCCTCCCGAGTGGCGTGGACGTGCCGGAACGGGAGAAAAACTGGCCTTGTTCAGCCACAGACCTTTATGAATCACAGTGGACTAGCGGTTGGGTGCGTGTGTGAAAAATACCAATTGCAGCCAATGGATTGTATCGTTGTGCATGATGATGTAGACATTCCGCTCGGCCACCTGCGTATTAAACGGGCTGGCGGTTCGGGCGGACACCGCGGTATAGCCTCGATTATGGCCGCTCTGGACAGCCCGAATTTTATCCGCGTAAAGCTTGGAATTGGCCGTCCTGCTGCCGGGCTCGATACTGCCGACTTTGTGCTTCAGCCCTTTACTCAGGAGGAAGAAGCCTTTATCCTCCCGGCGGCACAACGCGCAGCGAGTGTGGTTGAGCGTATCCTTACGGACGGGCTCGAGCATGCTATGGCGTTGTGGAATGGCGCGGCTTCTGCGACGCTCGCACACCCCGCGCAGGAGGAGCGCTAAAAAATTTCGCCTCATCCGCCCAGCGCGAGAGGTAAACGAAGATTGAGAGAGACCCATCGGAGGAGTTCATGCCGATTTATGAAACAGTATGCATTCTCCACCCGGAACTTTCTGAGGCACGGGTGAAGGATGTGATTGAAGGGATGCAAAAGACTCTGGAGCAGAGTCAGGCCAGTCTGTTGCAGGTTGAAGAATGGGGGATGCGGAATTTAGCCTACGATATTCAAAAGCAGAGACGTGGCTACTATGTGCGCTTAGAGTATGAATCTCCTCCTCAAACGGTTAAGGATTTTGAGCGTGGCTTACGGCTGAGTGAAGACACCATGCGCTTTTTGTCCGTTGCGCGCTCCGCTCCCTCGGACGGACAGTCTCCCATTCCTCCGGGTGGCTTCACCGATCGCTCTACGGGTCATCCGCCTGAGGCGAGCACGGGGCCCGTACAGGCGGAGGCCCGTCCTGCCCCGAGCGCTCCTGCAGAAAACGCAGAATCGGTAGAGACTGAAGTGCAAGCGGAGGCTCCAGCCGAGTCGGAAAGCGCCGAGACGGCCGAGACGCAGCCCGATTCGGAGGGAGAGGCGAACGAGGAGTGAGTGGATTGCGTGCGGAAAGGCTATAATAAGGTTATTTTTGTCGGACAGATTAAGAGCAGTCCGGAACTGCGGCGCACGCCACAGGGCGTAGCCATTGGCGCGTTTTCCCTGTGTGTGCCGAAAAGTCGAGCGCAAGAAGAGAATATACTCGTTGATGTGGTTGTCTTTCGGAGCTTGGCAGAAGAGTACTGCCCCCTGTTGACGGTTGGGCGAACCGTCTTAGTAGAAGGGGCGCTTGCGCCATATCGGTGGCACCAGGTGGACGACGCAGGACAAAGAGCGTATGAGGTACACGTGACAACCATTCGCATTCTTGAGGAATGATGACTGAATACAAGTTGCCCACGAAAAAAGAGTAGAGGGATAGAGTTATGGCAAGACCACCCAGGAGAGGATTTCAGCGACGGGGCGGCGATGACCGATACCCGCGACGTATGCGGCGCAAAGTCTGCCGTTTCTGTGTCGATAAGCGTGATTCCATTGACTACAAAGAGACTGCTGTCCTCAAAGATTTTATCACTGAGCGTGGCAAGATTATCCCAAGTCGCATCACCGGGACCTGTATGTGGTGTCAGCGAAAACTGACCCTGGCCATTAAACGGGCACGGGCGATAGCTTTACTCCCTTACGTAGCGGAACAGGTATAGAGGGGTGTCTTTCAGGTCTGCCGTTTAGTTGTGTTTTCACAGTTGCTCCCATAGAGTAAGGGCTCATATGGAAATTATCTTACAAGAAGACGTCGATAACCTGGGCGAAATTGGTGACCTCGTCAAAGTCAAAGACGGCTACGCCCGGAACTATTTGCTCCCGCGTGGCCTAGCGCT
The DNA here is from genome assembly GCA_965243855.1 of uncultured Binatia bacterium (SeqCode). Lineage (GTDB taxonomy): Bacteria > Desulfobacterota > Binatia > Bin18 > Bin18 > Bin18. The sequence goes on from CBDEWE010000003.1 coordinate 4,664,651, forward strand.
GACGGCCAGCCGACGCAATGTTCGTGTCTTAGAGCATCAGAAACGTCTGGCCGCAAAGAAAAGAGAACGTGCGCAGCAGAACGCCAACGCCGTCCGCGACCGGCTGTCCAGCCTCACCCTGTCCATCACGGCTCGTGCCGGAGAAGAGGAGAAGCTCTTTGGCTCGGTGACGAACATCGATATTGAAAAGGCGCTTCAGGCACAAGACGTGACTATAGACCGACGGAAAATTATCCTCGCCGAGCCCATTAAACAGCTCGGCACCTATACCGTACCGATTCGTCTCAGCAGAGACGTTGAAGCGAGTGTCACCGTTCAGGTCCGTCCGGAAAGCGTGGCGTAGCCATTTTCTTGACACGCTATAGGAAAGTTGGTACGCACCAAGCGGGAGTGATCTGCAGGCACGTAGCTCAGTGGGAGAGCACTTCCTTGACGCGGAAGGGGTCGGCGGTTCAATCCCGCCCGTGCCTATGCCCCAGACTCTACGTACAACTCAGAATCTTATGACAACGAAGTAAAGCAACCCCCTCTGAATACCTGAATAGGGGGCAAGAGGCATCGAAGATGGATGATGCCTCTTTTCTTTTTCATATGAACAACATTGCTCCACATAGCAGCACGAGCGAGCAGCACACTGACAACAAGACGAATCCTGGTGTGCAAAAAGACCTTGGTCGGCGCTTCGCAAAAGCCATTGCCGCCCGAGTGGATGGAAAAATCGTCGATGTATCCTCCCCCTTGGTCACTGAGGAGGCCGAGCCTATTTTTCCCTCCTCTCCTGAAGGACTCGAAGTCTTGCGCCATTCGACCGCTCATCTCATGGCGCAAGCGGTGAAACGCCTCTTTCCCGAGGTTCAAATCACGATCGGCCCAGTGATCGAAAGTGGATTCTATTACGACTTTAAGCATGATCGTGCCTTCACCCCGGAGGACTTGAAGCGTATCGAAGCGGAGATGCAGGCCATTATCAAAGAAAACCTCCAGGTCAGCCGTGAAGAAGTGCCACGCAATGACGCCGTTCGCTTCTTTTCCCAAATGGGCGAAGCCTATAAGGCTGAGATTATCGCCGGTATCCCGGAGGATGAAGCCGTCTCGCTGTACCGGCAGGGCGAGTTTGTTGACCTGTGTCGCGGCCCACACGTCCCGTCAACTGGCAGCATCCCGGCCTTTAAACTCACCAGTGTGGCTGGCGCGTATTGGCGGGGAGACGAAAAAAACGAGATGCTCCAACGCATCTACGGTACGGCCTTTGCAACGCCAAAGGAACTCCGCCAACACCTCTCCCTGCTTGAAGAAGCCAAACGGCGTGACCACCGTCGTCTGGGAAAGGAACTTGATCTGTTCAGCTTTAATCCCGTTGCGCCGGGGAGTCCGTTTTTTCACCCCAAAGGAGCCTTCATCTATAATGAACTGGTCTCATATATGCGGGGGCTCTACCAACGCTATGGCTACCAGGAAGTGCTGACCCCGCAGATCTTTGATGTTGATCTCTGGCGCCGTTCCGGCCACTACGACAACTACAAAGAAAATATGTTCTTTACTGAGGTTGAGGGGCGCGACTTTGGTGTCAAGCCCATGAATTGCCCTGGGCATACCTATATCTATGCGGCAAAGAAGCATTCCTATCGGGACCTGCCGCTACGCTATGCGGACTTTGCCCGCCTGCACCGCTTCGAGCGTTCGGGTGTTTTAGCCGGTTTGACCCGGGTGCGTTCATTCTCTCAGGACGATGCGCATATTTTTTGCACTCCAGAACAAATCGAAAGTGAAGTCAGTAGCGTCCTGCGTATGATTAACGAAGTGTATCAGACTTTTGGCTTTGAGGAGGTGTATTTCTATCTTTCGACGCGGCCGGAAAAGCGGCTGGGCGACGATGCAACCTGGGATAGAGCGGAAGCGGCCCTGGCTGGAGCGCTCGAAGCGAATAAGATCACCTATGAGGTCAATGCCGCGGATGGCGCCTTTTATGGGCCCAAAATTGACTTTATCGTTCTTGATGCCTTGCGGCGTGAATGGCAACTGGCAACGATTCAACTCGACTTTATGCTGCCCGAACGCTTTGATCTGAGCTATGTCACCGCTAACGGGGACGAAGCCCGACCGGTGATGATTCATCGCGCAGTCTTAGGGGCCGTCGAACGCTTTATGGGCATCCTGATCGAACACTGTGGTGGGGATTTTCCGTTGTGGCTGGCTCCAGTCCAGGTGAAGATTGTGACGGTCACAGATAATCAAGATGCGTATGCACGCCAGGTTGACGCCCAGCTCAGACAGGCCGGGATTCGTTGCGAGCTGGACCTGCGGAATGAGAAGTTGGGCTATAAAATCCGAGAAGCGGAAATGCAGAAAATTCCGTACACCGTCGTCATTGGGGATAAAGAGGTGCAAGCCGGGACCGTGGCCCCACGGGTGCGCAAGCGAGAAAAAGTCGCCCCGCTGTCCGTGCAGGCTCTGATTGAACGCTTGAACCGTGAACGTATCCCGGGAGGTGCATCATAGCGAAAGAAACGGGAACGCGGATCAACCAGCAGATTCGTGCGCGGGAAGTCCGGGTCATCGACGCCAGCGGGGAGCAAATTGGGATTCGGCCGTTGGGCGAGGCCTTCCGGACTGCGCTTGACCAAGAGCTTGACCTGGTTGAAATTGCGCCCAACTCCTCTCCGCCGGTCTGCCGTATCATGGATTACGGCAAGTTCCGCTACCTGCAGAAAAAGAAAGTGCAGGAGTCCAAGAAGCATCAGACCCAGGTGATGGTCAAAGAAGTCAAGCTTGGAGCGCGTACCAGTGAGCACGACGTTGACTTCAAAATTAACCATATCCGTCGCTTTATCGATAAAAAGCACCGGGTCAAGGTTTCTGTCTTTTTCCGAGGACGAGAGATCACCCACCCGGAAATTGGAAAAGAATTGCTCAACCGTGTCTATGAAAAAATCGAAGATGTCGCCTCCCTTGAGACTCCACAGCCTCGTATGGAGGGGCGAAACATGTCAATTCTTGTTGTGCCGAGGTAACTATGCCCAAAATTAAAACCCGCCGTGGGGCGGCAAAGCGGTTTAAGATTACAGGTAGCGGTAAGGTGCGTCGTCGCCACGCCTACCTGCGTCACATCCTGTCAACGAAAACCCGAAAACAGAAACGGAATCTCCGCCAGCCAACGCTCGTTTCAGCCTCCGAGGCCAAGGCGATCAAAAAACTGATTCCCTACTTATAGAAAGAGTACATGTGTCCTCCAATAGATATGAGATGCTGGACACGTTTACTCTTTGAGACGGAGAGGAGTAGTTCGTATGCCACGCGCAAAACGCGGCTTTAAGGCACGTCGGCGCAGAAAGCGGATTCTCAAACTGGCCAAAGGATTTACCGGCGGCCGCCGCCAGTATCGTCAGGCGCGTGAAACCGTTGAGCGGGGTCTCGTCTACGCCTACCGCGACCGACGGAATAAAAAGCGTGAATTCAGGCGTTTATGGACGATCCGGATCAATGCGGCCGCGCGATTGAACGGGCTGAGTTATAGCCGACTCATGTATGGTCTGTCTCAGGCTGGTGTCGAAATTGATCGAAAAATTCTGGCCGCTCTGGCCATGCAAGACCCGCAGGCATTTGCCGCAGTCACAGACATGGCAAAGCAGCGTCTGGCAGCCTAAGAGGCCCTTCGCCTTTTGTAGACTGACCATTAAATGACGGGAAGGACGCCGCTTGTGTCATCCTTCCTGACCTTAACGGAGACGTAGGCCTTTCGACTGCAGGAAAGTGAGATACTCCTGCTGGAACGTTTCTATTTGCTCTCCAGTGAGAGTGCTGTCCTGAGATTCAATCCAGTAACGAAAGGTATAGCTGGCCGCTCCTTCCGCTAGCCCCTTCCCCTGATAGAGGGCCATAAACTCTCTCTTTTTCAGCAGGTCGTGAGAAAACTCGTCGAGCGTGCGGACCAACTCGGTAAAACCCGATTGGGCACTCGCCACGATAGAGAAGTCAAACCACGAGCCGGGATAGCGAGAGGCCGGGGCATAGCTGGTGGCCGGAAAAATTGGCCCCTCCAGCCTGTCGAAATCGAGCTCGAACCAGACCACCTGAGCGGCGGGGGCAATTTTCGCCAAGAGGGGCTCGGACAAAAAGCCAAGCTGGCCGACCACCGCATCTTGGAAGGTGATGTCAACATACCCGCCGGGCGTGTGCCATGGCGCAGTCGTTGTCGTGGCTGGCGCAAACGCCAGTGCTCCCAGGCTGAGCTGTTCGGCGAGCGCCTCAAGAGCGCCTTTGATCTGGCGAAAATGCGCCTCCAAACTCCCCAGGCGTTCGTGTTGACAGCTTGCCCCAGCCAACACATTCTTCTCTAGACGGTCTTGTTCGCCGGCAGGCAGGTAGATCCGTCCCAGCTCAAAGATGCGGAAATGATCCCGCAGGGGGGTGTTTTTTTTCACAATGGCAAAAATATTGGGCAGCAGCGTGGTCTGGAGCCGGACATTATGCTCTGCGCTGGGATTGGCCATCTCCAGCGTCGCTTCAGGCTCGTAGCCGAGTGTCTTGAGCCAGGTTTCATCAAACCAACTGTAGTTGTGGACCTCCGAGAACCCATGAGCCTGCGCGAGAATCCGCCGGGCTTTATGCTGAGTCCGCAGACGATCATTAAAGGTCACTCGCTCGACCGAGAAGTGTGGCATCTTTGGTTCGAGGTTGTCATAGCCCTGAATGCGTGTGACTTCTTCCAGAATATCAACGGGTAGGGAGATGTCTTTCTCGCTCCGAAACGCAGGGATGCCAACGGAGAGGGTGTTGTTCGTCATACTGGCTTCAAAACCGAGGGAGGTCAGTATGGATACAATCCTGTCTTGGGCAATCGGGTTACCTATTCGTCGATCAAAGAAGTCGGTCGGGATATCGAGATATCGGGTCCGGTCTTTCAACGTTCCCTGAGCGGTGAACCGAGAGCGCACCTGAGGCTGTAGGCCGGATTCGAGCAGCAGGTGGAGAAAACGCTCGGTTGCAGTTTTCGTATTCGCGGGTGGCTGTTGCTTTTCAAAACGTTGACTGGCATCGGTATGGATACCGAGCCGGGTGGCGGTTCGGCGAATGCGCGCATCCTTAAAATTTGCACTCTCAAGCAGCAGGCTGGTGGTCGTCTCGCTGACCTCACTATTCAGTCCACCCATAATTCCGGCGAGGGCAATTGGCTCGCGCTCATTCCAGATCATCAGGTCTTCCGGGACCATATGCCGCTCTTGCCCATCAAGCGTCGTAAACCGGCCCGTTGTTCCAAACGGGGCGACGCGGACGGCCTGGAGGCGGATCGCGTCGAAGGCGTGCATGGGCTGGCCGAGTTCAAGCATGATGTAATTAGTGAGATCGACCAGAATATTGAACGTGCGTTGTCCCAGAGCGTGCAGCCGGTATTGCAGCGTCAGGGGTGAGGGCAGGGCAGCTACTCCGGTCATCTCGATACAGCAATAACAGGGACAATTTTCGGGGTCGTCCAGGGTCAGTGGATAGGCGGGTAAGTCCTTGTACTGTGCCATATCGACCAGCCCGAGCGGGCGTAACGGTCGATCAAAAATGGCAGCAACTTCACGCGCGATTCCGTAGTGACCCCACAGGTCAGGACGGTGGGTCAAACTCTTATTGTCGATTTCAAGCAGGGTGTCCGAAGATGGCACAAAGTTGGCCAGAGCAGTCCCACTCTCAAGAGATATGGGAAGGTCAAGGATACCGAAATGTCCGCCGCCCATACCCAACTCCTCGGATGAGCACAAAATCCCCTGACTCATTTTCCCACCAACCTGCTTTTCTGTAATCGTCTGCCCCCCGGCAATCGTTACCCCAGCGGAGGCAAAAGCTGATTTCATTCCCTCCCGTACATTGGGCGCTCCACAGACCGTCGTAAACTGTTCCGTTCCACACTCAACGGAAACAAAGGTGGACTGATCGCCCAGCGGCTCGACCGATACAACCTGACCAATACGGACTCCATCGAGGAAGCGAACCAGGGTTTCAATTCCCTCTACCTCAGCCGTCGCCATAGTGAGTCGGTGAGCGATCGTTTGTGGTGAGAGGTCTGAGAGATCGACATACTGGGCGATCCAGTCAAGGGAGATATGCATGGCTGACTCCTACAAAAGAGTAAACGTGTCCAGCATCTCATATCTATTGGAGGACACGTTTACTCTTTTCAGACGGCTGCTGGAAACTGCTCGCAAAAGCGAAGATCGCCGGAGTTCAGAAGCCGAATATCTGGAATATTATATTTCATCATGGCCAGACGGGTGAGACCGAGGCCAAAGGCAAACCCGCTATAGCGGTCCGGGTCAACCTGACCGAATTCAAGGACCCGAGGATGCACGAGGCCGCATGGCAGCAATTCAATCCAACCGGATTTTTTACAGGTTGAACAGCCCTCACCTGTACAGATCAGACATTGGATGTCGAGCTCAAAGCCGGGTTCGACAAAAGGGAAATAGCCAGGACGTAAGCGTACCGTGACCTCTCGGTGAAAGACCGCGGTCAGCACGATGCGCATAACTGCAATGAGATTGGCAACGGAAATTTCTCGGTCTACCATCAAGCCTTCGAGTTGGTAGAAAGTATTCTCGTGGCTTGGATCAATGGCTTCATTACGAAAACAACGGCCCGGAAATACGGCCCGCACCGGTGCGCCATAGTGTTCCAAGGCCCGGACCTGATTGGCTGAAGTATGCGTCCGGAGGAGCAAGCCATTCTTGAGCCAATACGTATCCTGCATGTCGCGCGCAGGGTGGTCGCGGGGAATGTTCAGGCTCTCAAAATTATAAAAATCCGTCTCCACGTGGTAACCGTCGAGGATCATGAATCCCAGAGATTGAAAGATTTCTTCGAGCTCCAGTTGGACAAGAGAAATCGGGTGCAGGTGGCCGAGGTGGCTGTTGAGGCCCGGAAGCGTCATATCGATGCTCGGCGGGGCGAGGGCCGTACTGGTCTGGCGCGTCTGTGCGGCTGCGATCTGTTGCTCGGCAAAGCGTTTCAGTTCATTGAACTGCTGTCCAAAGCGTTTCCTTTCATCTACTGACATTGCTGAGAAATCAGCGCTTTTTCGCAGTAGGGTGATCGCTCCTTTCCGTCCGAGATAGCGAACGCGAACAGCTTCGATGTCTTGGCCTGTTGTCGCAGCGGTTAGGTCTTCACTCAACTGAGTACGGATCTCCTGCAAGGGGTATCCTCCTTCACTCTCTTTGTTCTTTATCCTAGCGTTGGGGCTGCTTTGCTGAAAGCCCTCCAGGTAAGCAAGGTATCAAGGAGCGTTCAAACTTGACTTCAAGACGCGGCTCCACTATGTTCGCAGCGTTGTCATTTATAATATTGTCGTGGTATTACACAATCTTGCACTTCTTATCCGCTACCTGGGGAGCAGCGCCTGCACATGGTGAAATGGACTCCTGCCCGTGATATGAGCTGAAAGCTTCCTTGCCTCCTACTGATGGAGGATGATGGTGAGGCCCGGTATGACAAAAGCAGACATTGTTGAGCATATTTACGAGAAGGTCGGCTTTTCGAAAAAAGAAGCGACCGATGTGGTTGAGTCGATCTTCGAAATCATCAAAGGCCATCTCGAAAAAGGAGAAAAGGTCAAAATCTCGAGTTTTGGGAATTTCGTCATTAACGAGAAACATCCGCGTAAAGGACGGAATCCACAGACCGGGGAAGAAATTATTATATCTGGCCGTCGTGTGTTGTCGTTTAAACCGAGTCCTGTCTTGAAAAAGGCCATTAACCCATTCCTCCAAGACTGAGCTTGTCGTGGACCAGCTTGAGCTCTCGAATAAGCTCTATTTCCGTATCGGCGAAGTCGCCAAGATTGTTGGTGTGAAGCCCTATGTGTTGCGGTATTGGGAGACCGAGTTTCCCATTCTCAAGCCTGGGAAAACTCCTTCGCGCCATCGATTATACCGCCGGCGCGATGTTGAAACCCTCCTTGATATCAAGCGGCTCTTGTATGAAGAGGGGTTCACGATTGCAGGGGCGAAAAAGCGGTTAAAAGACGGTCAGCGATCATCGGATGAGTCTCCTCCTTCTCAGACCGACCCAGAAGTGTCTCTTCCTATTCGACCGGATCAGCAGCAGCAAAAAATTCTGACAGCCATTCATAGGGATATTCTCTCTCTCCACAAGCTCTTGAGTGATGGGGCTCGCTAGATACAAGATGTAGTGGACTGAAGTTGACTTTCTCTTCTCCTGAGATGGATATATTTAGTAATAAAAGTCCTTTATTGACAATACCTTATATAGAATGTTAGAATGTGCTACTAGAACTTATTATGGCTCCCAAAGGGCCATATCCCTACGTCCTACTCGGGCTATGCGCAGGGGGTGAGGAGGGGTGGATGCAATCATACACGTGGGCGCGAGGCCTTATTGTCTGCCTTATTGCTGGTAGTTTTCTAATCGGGTTTCCGCAAAAAGCATTCGCCTTCAGCGGGAGCGAATACTTCCCTCAACCACCAGAACTGCCTGCTTTCAAATATTTTGAAGCGGCACTCTTACAAGATGCTCAGACCGGTCAAGTGCTCTTTTCCCACAATAGTCAAAAAATATGGCCCCAAGCCTCCCTCACAAAGATGATGTTAGGGCTTATTGTCTTTGAAGACATTGAAAGAGGGCGGGTCAGCCTAGAGACCAAGGTCACTATTAGCCGGCGGGCGAGTCGAACAAAAGGAAGAACGATTTCTCTGCGGGCTGGTCAAGCCTTTCAACTGGCAGAGTTGCTCCGAGCCGTCCTTGTCACCTCTGCAAACGATGCGGCTGTTGCCATTGCCGAGCACGTCTGCGGCTCTGTCAGCCAATGTGTGCAGCGAATGAACGCCCGTGCTCTGCAGTTAGGGATGGAGCAGACGCGGTACCGCACGGTCAATGGCATGCCGACCAGAACCGACCGAGCGCCGGATAAGTCATCGGCTGACGATATCGCCCTGCTCACTCGGGCACTTTTACGTCATCACCATGTTTTAGCGTGGACTTCGCAGCCCTCTATGTCGTTCGGTCACCGTCGCAAGCGGCTACCGAATACCAATCGACTGGTTGGACGCATCCATGGGGTTGATGGGCTCAAGACCGGCTTTACGAACAAAGCACGCTTTAATCTTGTCACTACAGCTCAACGGGACTCGCTTCGTCTGATTGCTGTCGTCTTTGGCGGAAAAACCAGTAGGATGCGCTTCCGTGTTGCAAAGGACTTGCTTGAGTGGGGGTTTGCCAACTTTGCGCGCCTTCCACTGATCGAAGGTGGGTCTCTTTTGTGGGTTGAGGTTCGGGTTGAGAACGGCAACCTGTCCGCCTTTCATCCCATTGCCGCAGCAACAGCGGCGCCTTTGGTCCCCAAAGGCGATGTTGGCGCTGTTTCCATTGCCCTCCAACTGCCCACCCAGGTAGCAGCTCCGGTTCTTCGTAACCAAATCCTTGGCGAGATCGTTGTCCGCCGTGGGAAACAGACTTTGGCAACCATCCCGGCGATCAGTCCGGATGATATCCCTCAGGCCCGCTGGGCGCATGCTCGTCGATGACGATATGAGCCCCGTCCGCGCTTGCATTTCGAGGAAAGATGCTTAAGTTGCCTTTGCGCGACAATACATATCGACCACGAGATGCGTGAAAGGAGAGCAGTTGTATGGCGAGTAAGGTAGTCCATTTACATGAGGAGTCTCGGGACGGGATTCTTAAAGGTGTAAATATTATAGCGGACGCAACCCAGGTGACCCTCGGCCCCCGGGGACGCAATGTCCTCTTAGAGAAAAGCTTTGGCGCTCCGGTTGTCACGAAAGACGGTGTAACGGTTGTCAAAGAAATTGAACTCGAGGACAAGTTTGAAAACATGGGAGCCAAGATGATCCGTGAGGCCGCAACGAAAACCTCGGACACGGCCGGAGACGGGACAACCACGGCAACCATCCTGTCCCGCGCTATCCTGACTGAAGGGCTGCGGCTCCAAGCGGCCGGGTTTGACCCCATGTCCCTCAAGCGGGGTATCGATGCCGCGGTCGGAAAAGTGGTCGAGGGTGTCCAAGGACAAAGCCGTAAAGTCCGAGGAAAGGAGCAGGTCGCCCAGGTTGGAACGATTGCGGCCAATGGTGACGCCCAAATAGGAGACAAGCTGGCCGAGGCCATGGAGCGAGTGGGCCAGGAAGGGGTGATTACCATTGAAGAGGGCAAGGGATTAGAAACCGTGCTGGACGTTGTGGAGGGCATGCAGTTTGATCGCGGTTTTCTCTCCCCGTATTTTGTGACCGACCCAGAGCGGATGGTTGCCGAGCTTGAGCAGCCCTATATTCTTCTCCATGAGAAAAAAATCTCGAATATGCAAGAACTCGTCCCGCTGCTGGAAAGAATTGCGCAGAGCGGCAGACCGCTGGTGATTATTGCTGAAGACGTTGACGGGGAAGCGCTGGCGGCCCTGGTCGTGAACAAGATCCGAGGAACCCTGAACTGCGCCGCGGTCAAGGCTCCGGGGTTTGGTGATCGGCGCAAGGCCATGCTGGAGGATATAGCCATTCTGACTGGCGGACGGGTGGTTGCCGAAGAGCTTGGCATGAAGCTCGACAATCTTGACCCGACAGACTTGGGGACCTGCCAGCGCGTGATTATGGATAAGGACAACACCACCCTTGTGGATGGGGCAGGCACGAAAAAAGACATCGCCGGTCGGGCGGATCAAATTCGTGCCCAGATTGAGGAAACCACCTCAGACTATGATCGGGAAAAGCTCCAGGAGCGCCTGGCCAAGCTTGCCGGCGGGGTGGCCGTGATTCAGGTGGGAGCCGCCACTGAAGTCGAGATGAAAGAACGCAAGGCTCGGGTGGACGACGCCCTGCATGCCACCAAGTCGGCGGCGGAAGAAGGGATCGTTCCCGGCGGGGGTGTCGCGCTGATTCGGGCGCAATCCAAGCTGGACGAACTTGAATTCAACGATGACCGGGATGCGGGCGTGAGTATCGTCCGCAGAGCGGTCGAAGAGCCGATTCGACAAATCGTGAGCAATGCCGGCCTGGACGCTCCGGTAGTGGTCAGCCGGATCAAAGGGCAGCGCGGTGATGCGGGTTTTAACGCGGCATCGGGCGAGTATGAGAACTTGTTCAAAGCCGGTGTGATTGATTCCGCAAAGGTTGTCCGGGTCGCCCTCCAAAATGCGGCGAGTGTGTCCGGCTTGATGTTGACCACAGAAGCGGCGGTGGCCGAGAAGCCCGAAAAGCCCCAAGCCGTCGACATGGATGGTCATAGCCACGATGACGACTTTGATGACTACTAAGCTGGAATGCTGTCGGGGGATGCGTTCTCCCGCCTGCTGAAAATGTCGATACCACGGGGGCCTCACGGCCCCCTTTTTTATATCTTTATTTGCTCCGCGCTGTCCTTGGTCGGGATAGTATTTCCTGCCGGAATCTATTACGAACGAGCGTATGATTGATTTCTCTCCACCTGCGAATGTTGAGCAAACGGTTCGCGATATCCACCGCTTTATTGAAAACGATATTGCTCCCATCGAGCACAGTCTGGCCGACCATCTTACCAACGAGCATCTCTACCTCCGTGAAGATGGGCGGCTCGCTCCCGAAGTGCTGACTGCCCAGCAGACGATTCGTAAACGGTCCGCGGAGCGGGGACTGTATGCGCTGCATATGCCTCAAGAAGTCGGCGGCGGCGGGTTTAGCCTGACCGATATGTTTTTTGTGCATGAGGCCGTCTATCAGCACGGCATCGGGGTTGCGCAGTGGATGTTGTCCTGGACAGAAGGACCCAATCACATGCTGATGTTTCTGACCGAGGAGCAGCAGCAGAAATACCTGTTGCCCTTGGTTCGAGGGGAAACAACCGTCGCCTATGCCATCACCGAATACCGAGGCGGCTCTGACGTGCTCGGCATGGAGACTCGGGCCGAAAAACACGGCGACAGCTGGGTCGTGAATGGCACCAAGGCCTATATTACCAATGCGCAGTATGCCGACCTGATCTTTGTTTGTGCGCTGCACGATCCGAGCAAAGGGGGAGCCGGAGCAACGGCCTTTATCGTTGAACGAGACAACCCTGGGTTGACCATCGGGAGGACGTATCGGACTATTATGGATGACGGTATGACCGGTGAGCTCCAATTCGAGAACTGCCAGCTCTCAGCGGACCATATGTGGGGAGAGGAAGGCCAGGGCTTTTACCTCAGCATGGGCATGATCAACTGGATTCGCGTCCGGCGTGGAGGCATGTGTACCGGCCTGGGACAATATCTGCTCGACCGTTGTAGCGACTATATCAAGAACCGGCGCGCGTTTGGGGGGCCACTGAGTCGGTTTCAAGCCCTACAGTGGATGGTGGTCGATTCCTACTTAGACGTCCAAGCCATGCGGAGCCTGTCGCTCCAAAGCCTGTGGCAGGCCGACCAGGGGAATTTGTGGGCGCTCAAGGTCGATCCACACCTCATCAAAACGGTGTGTGCGCTCAAGGTCTTCTGCGACGAAGCGCTGTATCGTGTAGCCGATAGAGCCGTCCAACTGCACGGGGCGCATGGACTGATGAAAGAGTCCGGCATCGAAAAAATATTCCGCATTGCGCGTAATCTGCGCATTCCCGGCGGCACGGATGAAATTCAACGCGTCAACATTGCCAAGGCGTTAGGGTTGTAACCGTCCTGCGCCATATTCCCTCGCATCCCCTCGCCTCCTGGCGTTGGCGTACGCTCTCTTGACCCAGTGTCACCCGCCCCGGATACTGCGGGTCAATGCGTGTCATTGACCCGGTGAAGCTCTCATCCGATATCGTGCCGGCCGACCAGCCGCGCTTCTTTTATGGCTGGGTGATTGTCGGCTGTTCTTTCACGGTTTTGTCCGCCGCGTACGGGATTCAGTTTTCGTATGGGGTGTTCATGCCGGAAATTTCGGCTGAGATGGGCTGGGGGCGGACGAGTTTGTCCCTCGCCTATTCGGTGTACGTGTTTGTGTATAGCGCCCTCGGGATTGTGGCAGGCGTGTATACGGACCGCTGGGGCCCACGTCTTGTGGTGGGGGTCGGTGGCGTCTTATTGGGGAGCGGAGTCATGCTGCTGAGTCAGATGCAGGCCTTGTGGCAACTCTACCTCTTTCTCGGCGGTATTGCCGCCCTCGGCATGAGTGCCGCCTTTGTGCCGTGTAACGCGACCGTGGTGCGGTGGTTTATCCGGCGGCGCGGTCTCGCCCTCAGCATGAGCACCAGTGGATCCAGCTTTGGGAACTTCTTCATTCCGCCGCTGGCCGCTCTTCTCATTACGACCTATGGCTGGCGGACTTCCTATCTGCTTCTTGGCCTGAGTGGGCTGGTGATTATTACGCTGTGCGCGCGCTTCATCGTCCGTGACCCCGAACATTTGGGTCTCCGCCCGGACGGTATCCAACCCGTTTTATTATCAGCAGAGTCGCTCTCCGGCTCGCGTGTCTCTCACAACCGGCGCGATGCATGGACCCTCGCGTCCGCCCGTCGGACGGTTTCCTTCTGGGTGCTGGTTGCCGCTTTTACAATGACTTGGCTGGTTGTGTTTATGCCGCTGGTCCATATTGTGCCCTTTGCCATAGACCTGGGCGTATCGCAGGTGACTGCTGCCACGTTGATTAGCGTGATTGGCTTGGCCGGTTTCTCCGGCCGCCTGATTACCGGCCCGCTGTCCGACCGTTATGGCCGCCTGCTGACCTTAGGCACCTGTCTGACTTTGGAAGCCGTGGCGTTCTTTGGTCTGGCGGTCAGTTCCGACCTCTCCTTGCTCTACCCGTCGGTAGCGCTATTCGGTCTTTCGTATGGCGGGACCACGGCTCTGTTCCCGGCAATCGTCGGCGATTTCTACGGACGGCTGGCGGTTGGGGCGATCGTTGGGTTCATTTTTTCCCTGGCTGGTTCCATGGCGGCCTTCGGTCCCATGGCCGCGGGCTATCTATATGATGTATACGGGAGTTACGATCTTGCCTTTCTGATGAGTGCGTTCTTCAATCTTTTTAGCGTAATGCTGTTATGTTTTGTGAAGAAACCGGCGGCGTTCCCCCAGGCGGTCTAGCCGGATAATCGGGAGGTATTATGCCCTCTGCACGGGTCAATGGTGTCAACTTAGCCTATGAACTGCACGGGTCAGGCGACCCGCTTGTGCTCATCCACGGGGCGCAAAGCGACCGGAGCATTTTTGCCAATCTGTTGCCGGATTTCGTGAATCAATTCCAGGTCCTCATCTTCGATCAACGTGGCTCTGGCCAGAGTGAAAAGCCAGACATCGAATACACAATCGGTATGATTGCCGATGATACCGCCGCGCTCATGGGTCACCTGGACTTCTCGCCCGCGCATGTGTATGGCGTCTCAATGGGAGGGATGATCGCCCAGGAATTGGCCATCCGGCACGGGACTGCTGTCCGCTCTCTGGTGTTGGGCTGTACCACCCCTGGTGGTCCGCAGGCCGTCAGTCTGGAGGGCGAGGCTATCCAGAATTCCCATTCAACAGACGCGCTCTCCGCAGAAGAGCGCGGTCGGGCGCTGGCCGAGACCGCCTTTACCAAGGGGTATGTCGAACAGCATCCTGAGCTTATCCCGGCCTTGATTGAAGCCCGTAAAAAGCAACCCCTCGACCCGGTAGGCTTTGCGCGTCGGATGCGGGCGGCCTATGCCCACAATACGTTCGACCGCCTCTCACAGATTGCGTGTCCGACCTTGGTCATTACGGGAAAGGACGATGCCTTGATCGCCTGGGAGAATTCACAACTCCTGGCTGAACATGTCACCGACTCCGAACTCGTGGTCCTGGAACCGGCTGGCCATGTGTTCTGGGTCGAGCAACCGGAGCGGTCGAGGGAGGCGATTCTCACATTTTTGCAAAAACACAAACGATAAGGATCAACTATGGCCAACAAAGAACCGACAAAAAATAGTCAAGCCCGAATGATACGGAGCTGGATGCTCGGCCTGCACGCGACGCATATTACTGATATTGGCGGCCGGTTGGGGTACTTCGCCGAGCTGCGGCAGCGCGGCGGAACAGCCTCGGCCGAAGCGTTAGCCAAGACCCTGGAACTCGACCCCTGGCGGACAAAAGTCTGGTGTCAGGCTGCGTGTGCAGTGGGAGTACTCCAAGCTGACGGAGATACGCAGTTCACCTTTGCGCCGTTTATGGACGAACTGCTCGGCGACGACGCTCCCGAGTTGCTGACCACCCATGTCCTGGCCAGCCTGTCACGGGACTTTCCGGCCTATCCCAACGCCTTTCGGACCGGAGCGCTCAAAACTTTTCACGACCATGATGAAGACTTCTTTCACCACCAGGGCAGAGTCTCGGCCTTGCGGGCACCCGTCGTAGTGGCGGCGGCCCGCAAGCTGCCAGGTATGGAAGAGCAACTCGAAGCCGGTGGGCAGGTCATGGATATCGGCTCCGGGAGTGGGACCGTGATCGCGCGCTTTGCCCAGGAGTTCGCACACTGCCGCGTGACCGGCATCGAGCCTCTACCCTATTTTGTGCAAACCTCCCAAAAGCTGCTTCAGGAGCAAGGGCTCAGCGACCGGGTTGACGTGCGCTCAGTCGGCGGGGAAGCGCTGTCCTTTGAGAACGAGTTTGATCTCATCACTATGGTCCAGGTCTTTCACGAGCTTCCCGACGCAAAAAAAGCCGACATCCTGCGTGGCTGCCAGCGCGCACTCAGGCCCGGCGGCAGCCTGCTGCTGGTCGATCGGTGTGCCCCGGAAACGGGGGCTGATCTCCACGACCGCCGCTTTACCATGAGTATTCTGGAGCAGTGGTTTGAGGTGACCTGGGGAAATATCGTCAACACTCGGAGTGATATTCTCGCCATACTGCACGAGACCGGATTCCGCGTCACCCAAGAGAATCCGGATATCGTACCGACGTATTGGACGTTTGTCGCCCAGAAGCACGCCTAGAACTGGAATGGAGCGGAATATGAGTCGATCAGGCCTCGTCCTCTACCACGGTATCGAGAGTGGCCCCGAACTGAAGCAGTACGGACTCCTCGCAGAAAACGCCGGCTATGAATCCCTGTGGGTCACGGAGCGCTATTTCCACGAAGAGATATTCTCGCTGCTCGGTTATCTTGGGGCGGCGACCGAGCGGATCAAGCTCGGCGTTGGTGTTACAAATCCGTACACGCGCAACCCTGCGCTCCTCGCTATGGCAACGGCCACGCTGGACCGGATTACGGGCGGACGCTTCGTGTTGGGGATGGGACGCAGTGAGCGCGAGGTGATCCAAGGCAAGATGGGGATGGACTACGGCAATGCCCAAGCTGCTATGCGGGGCAGCGTCTCTCTGCTGAAACGGCTGCTGGCCGGTGAACGGGTGTCCGACACGGCAGGACCGTTTACGCTCAGGAATGCCCGGCTTGCCACCACGCCGATCCAGCACAATCTCCCCATCTATCTTGCGGCGATTGGAAAAAAAGGGCTGCGTCTGGCCGGGGCGATTGCCGACGGTGTTTTGTTGAACGCCTATGTTCCCCCGTCCTATGTCACCTATGCAGTGGAAGAGATTCGCAGCGCGGCCCAGGAGGCCGGCCGCGATCCTCGATCGATCGATATTGCCTGCATGCTGGTCATTCGACTGACCGACGATCCGCAACGCCTGTTGCCAACTCTCAAAAAACGTATTGTCCGTCTCCTTGACGAGGCCTATGTGGGTGAGATCCTGCTCGACAAAGGGGGATTCGATCCGACTATCCTCGGGCCGTTACGAGAGTCGTATGCCCAAGACGGCGGCACGGAGGCGATCAAGCTCATCACCGACGAGATGGTAGCGTCTTTCTATCTCATCGGCTCGGAAGAGCAGTGCCGACAGCGGATCGCCGAGTATCGAGCCGCCGGGGTGGACCTGCCGCTCATCCTGCCGCGGCTCGAAGACTATGCGCGTGTGGCGGAAGCCATGCGCGGTGCTTGAAAGAGGAAACGTATCCTCCGATAGACATGCAGATACTGGACATGTTTCCTCTTAAGGCTGAGTAGCCGCACGTCCGGCAGTTCGATATAAACAGTCCCCTGAAGAAAGGAGTTCCTATGAAACTTGCAATAGGCATTGGCTATTCCGGTGGCCGGGTCGAGCTCCCCCTGGATATGATCCTCGAAGCGGAAAAGCTGGGCTATGACTCCGTCTGGAGTGCGGAGGCCTACGGCTCCGACGCGATAACTCCGCTGGCCTATCTGGCAGCCAAGACCTCGCGGATAAAGCTCGGTACCGGGATTCTCCAGATTCCGGCCCGCACGCCGGCGATGTGCGCCATGACCATGTCAACCCTGGATGCCTTGTCGAACGGCCGGGTGATTGTCGGTCTGGGGATGTCCGGCCCGCAGGTCATCGAAGGCTGGCACGGCATGCCCTACAGCCGACCGGCCGCCCGCATTCGCGAGTACGTGGAAATCCTGCACAAGATTTGGGACCGTCAGGAGCCGGTTTCGTTAGACGGCAAAGTGTACCAACTGCCCTATCAGGGAGAAGACGCCAGCGGGCTGGGCAAGCCCCTCAAGTCGATCCTGCACTCACGCCGCCTGCCCGTCTATCTGGCAACCATGAAGCCGCTCAGCATCCGCATCACGGCCGAACTCGCCGACGGCTGGCTGCCGATCTGGTTCTCGCCCTACCGGATGGATATGTTCACGTCCGACCTGGAGAAAGGCTTTGCCCGGGCCGGCAACGGCAAGTCGCTGGAGAACTTCGATATCCTGGCCGGCTGTACCGTGGTGATCGGAGACGATGTCAAAGCCTGCCTGGCCCAACTCAAGCCGACTCTGGCGCTATACGTCGGCGGCATGGGAGCCAAAGGCAAGAACTTTCACAACGAGATGGTCTCGAAGTATGGCTATGCGGACGTGGCGGCTGAGATCCAAGACCTCTATCTGTCCGGCCGGAAAAAAGAGGCGACTGAGTTAGTCCCAGATGAGCTGTGCGACGAAATCTCGTTATGCGGTCCGCCGGAGCGGATTCGTGAGCGTTTCAAGATATGGGAATCCGCTGGGGTTTCCACCATGATGGTGCAGTCGGGGCAGCCTGAGGCGTTGGCCTTGATGGCGGATATTGCGGGAACAAATCAGTAGATCGAGAGAGAGTATTTTTTAGGAGAGTAGTATGAATCAGTCCATTTCAGCCAGCGATCCCTATGAACGAAAACGGGTGGCCGTACTCGATAGTGAGTTGGCCTATGTCGATACCGGCAGCGGCGACCCTGTCGTGTTTCTGCACGGCAACCCCACCTCTTCGTATCTGTGGCGCAACATTATTGCCGAGGTCGAAGGGAGTGCGCGTTGCCTGGCGCCCGACCTGATCGGCATGGGCGATTCGGGCAAGAACCCCGTGGGCTCCTACCGTTTTGTTGATCACGCCCGCTATCTGGACACCTGGTTTGACGCTGTTGGGCTCGCTCAGCACACGAAGAACGTCACTCTGGTGGTCCACGACTGGGGCTCGGCCTTGGGTTTCCACTGGGCCCACCGTCATCAGGACAGCATCAAGGCCGTGGTCTATATGGAGGCCATCGTCTGTCCCCTGACGTGGGAGACTTTTCCCGAGGCCGCGCGCAAAGTCTTTCAGGGCTTTCGTTCGCCTGCCGGAGAGGAGATGGTGCTCCAGAATAACGTCTTTGTCGAGCGGGTCCTGCCCGGCAGCGTGGCGCGAACACTGACCGAGGAAGAAATGGCCGTCTACCGGAAGCCGTACACCGAGCCGGGCGAGTCGCGCCGGCCCACGCTGACCTGGCCGCGCCAGATTCCGATTGAGGGCGAACCGCCCGATGTGGTCGAGATTGTCGAACAATATGGGCAGTGGTTGTCAAGCAGCGATGTGCCCAAACTCTTCGTGAATGCCGACCCCGGGGCGCTTCTGACCGGCTCGCAACGCGAGTATTGCCGGACTTGGCCGAATCAAAAAGAAATCACTGTCACGGGCTCGCACTTTATTCAGGAAGACGCGCCGCAGGAAATCGGGCAAGCCATAGTCGATCTTTTACGAGGACTCTAGCACCGCATCGTCAGACGGAGGACCGCATGACCTACACCGCCCTTCAATTTGAAAAAAAAGACCAGATCGCCATCATTACCTTGAACCGGCCGGATTCCGCGAACGCGCTCAATATCGATCTGGCGCGCGATCTGATGCAGGTATCGCTCGAATGCGACGAGGACGCGGATATTCGAGCCGCTGTCATGACCGGCAACGGCCGTATGTTCTGCGCCGGTGGGGACCTGAAAAGCTTTGCCGCCCAGGGCGACCAACTGCCCGCCCATATGAAGGAAGTGACCACCTATCTGCACGGTGCAGTGTCCCGTTTTGCCCGTATGGACGCCCCGTTGATCGGGGCGGTGAACGGCACGGCTGCGGGAGCGGGCATGAGCCTGGCGTGCTCATGTGATATTGTTTTTGCCGGCGAGTCGGCGAAATTCACCATGGCCTATACGCGTGCCGGGCTGACTCCGGACGGCTCTTCGACCTATTTCCTGCCGCGTATCGTCGGCATGAAGCGGGCCTTTGAGCTGGCGGTCACTAATCGGCTACTGTCAGCCCAGGAAGCTGAAGCCTGGGGTATTGTGAACCGTGTTGTCCCGGACGCGGATTTGCTGGCCGAAGCGAAAAAACTGGCCACTGAGCTCGCCTCGGGAGCAACCGGCGCGTTCGGTGGCGCCAAACGGCTCCTCCACAGTGGCTGGACGGAAACGCTTGAAACCCAGATGGAAAACGAGACCCAGTCCATAGCCACGCGCTCCAAGACCGACGACGGCAAAGAAGGTATTGCGGCTTTCCTGGAGAAACGCGCCCCCCGCTTTAACGGGAAATAGCCGAGTCTCAATCAGGTCCGTGTGAGGATGACGATTATGTCCCAAGCCTACCGTCTCTTTGGTGTCGAGCTGTCGCCCTACTCCTTAAAAGTCCGGGCCTATTTTCGGTACAAGAATATTCCGCACGAATGGGTCGCCCGCGATTCCACCAACCAGGAAGAATTCGCACGCTACGCCAAGCTGCCCCTGGTTCCGCTCGTCATCACTCCAGACGGACAGGGCATGCAGGATTCCACGCCCATTATGGAGCATTTTGAGGAACTCCAGTCCGAGCCGTCCATTTATCCGAGCGACCCGACCCTGGCCTTCCTGTCCGCCCTGATCGAAGAGTATGGCGACGAGTGGGGTAATAAGCAGATGTTTCACTATCGCTGGACGTATGAGCCTGACCAGAAATCCACAGCTGAACGCATTGCGCGCCTGACCCGGCCTGGGTTGAGTGAAGAGGAATATGCGGCGGCGACTGAGCAAATCCGGACGCGTATGGTCCCGCGCCTGTCCTTTGTCGGCTCAAGCGAGCAGACCCGGGAGCATATCGAGTCTTCCTTCGACCGTCTGTTGGCACTGCTCGAACCACACCTCGCCCAACGCATGTATCTGTTCGGTGGCCGGCCCACGTTTGGTGATTTTGGTCTGGCCGCTCAGTTGCACCAATGTTCCACCGACCCCTCGGCCGGCACGATCATGCGGGCGGTGGCCCCGAACGTCCTCTCCTGGGCGATGCAGATGCTGGACCCTAAGGATGAGGGTGCGTTAGAGACCTGGGACGACCTGGCCCCAACGCTGAAACCCATCCTCAAAGAAATCGGTCAGACCTTTCTGCCCTGGACCGCGGCCAACGTCCAGGCCCTGGCGGCCGGTCAAGAAACATGTTCGGTCACGATGCGTGGCAAGGAGTATTCCCAGGGCACGCAGAAATATCATGCCCGGTCGTTTCGCGTTCTCCGGGAACGGTACGCGAAAGTCGAAGAGCAAGCGACTTTGGACCCCATTCTGGAAGAGGCCGGTTGTTTACAATGGCTACAATAATGCGTGCTATCGTACGTTGATTATTCAGAGAGTATAAGGAGAGTCCATCGTGTACGGCTTTGAACTGACCTCGGAACAACAACAACTCAAAGACACTGTCCACAAGTTTGCCGTTGAGGAGATGATTCCGGTTGCGGCAAAGTACGACAAAGAGCAGGAGTTCCCGGACGATGTCTGCCGCAAAGCCTGGGAACTGGGCATCCTCAACCCGCTCGTGCCAACCGAGTATGGCGGCCTGGGGCTCGAGGTGTTTGATACCTGTCTGATTGATGAAGAAATTGTCTACGGCTGCGCGGGTATGGCGCTCAATATGGTGGCCAATAATCTGGCGACCACGCCCCTGTTGGTAGCGGGGAGCGATGAGCAGAAAAAGACCTATCTTGGCCAGCTTATCTCCGAGCCGGTCTACGCCGCCTTCGCCCTGACTGAGCCCGGTGCCGGTTCTGACGCCGCGGCGATCTCGACAACCTATCGCAAAGTCGGCGATGATTTTGTTCTCAACGGAACAAAACATTTTATCTCCAACGGCTCGGTCGCGCACTGGTATGTGACTTTTGCGACCGAGGATAAAAGCCAGGGCCATAGTGCGGTGTCGTGCTTCGTGCTGCCGGCCGATTCCCCCGGCGTGACGGCCAACCGCATGCACGACAAGATGGGCCAGCGGGCGTCAGACACCGCGGAGATCGTGTTTGAGGACGTCAAGGTGCCGCGCGCCGGCCTGGTCGGATCGGAAGGCCAGGGCTTCAAGATTGCCATGCGGACGTTTGACCGTAGCCGGCCCGAAGTGGGAGCCTTTGCCATCGGTATCTCCCAACGTGCGCTGGACGAATCGGTCAAATACGCCCAGCAACGCGAGGCCTTTGGCCAGGCCATCGCCAATTTCCAGGCCGTCCAGTTCATGCTGGCCGATATGGCGATCGAACTCGAAGCCATGCGGCTCCTGACCTATAAAGCCGCTTGGCTGCTCGACCAGGGCGCGCCCTCGTCCATTGTGTCCAGCTATGCCAAGGCGTTTGGCGCCGACCGGACCATGCAGATCACCACCAACGCAGTCCAGATTTTCGGCGGCTATGGCTATTTCAGCGAGTATCCGGTGGAAAAGCTGATGCGCGACGCCAAACTGCTCCAGATTTATGAGGGTACGTCTCAGATTCAACGCGTAATCATTGCCAGACACTTACTCAAGGGTGTGTAACGGTCCTGAACCGAGAAGGAGGAATACGATGGCCGAAGAAATGGGAGTCTTTGAAACCATACACTCAATGCGGGCAATGCGGCGGCTCAAACCCGATCCCGTCCCGACAGAGATGATTCGGAAAATTCTTGACGCCGGGATACGGGCGCCCAGCGGGCAGAATCTTCAAGCCTGGGCGTTTGTGGTGCTCCAGGACCCGGACAACAAGAAGTTTTTTCAGGAACGCTATCATCAAGCCATGCTGGACCGCTTCGGTGACGCCTTGAAGGTTGACTCGGACGACAAATCGTCCTGGGCGCGGACTGTTCGGGCTGCGATGCATCTGGCGGAACATATGCACGAAGCGCCCATCCTGCTGCTGATCTGCGGCAAGCGGGACTGGCCGTTTGCCGTGTCCGCAGAAAAGCGCGAAGGCAAAGCCCCGCCGTCCTACGGCTCTATTTATCCCTGCGTGCAGAACATTCTACTGGCCTGTCGTGCCCTGGGCCTTGGGGCGAGCCTGACGACCATGCACCAGATGTTCGAAGACGAATTGCAGGAGCGCCTGGATATTCCATTCGAGTATGGTGTGGTGGCAACCATTCCGATTGGCTTTCCTTCGGGGAAATTTGGGCCGGTCACCCGTCGTCCCGCGCCTGAAGTGACTCACTTTGACAAGTGGGGACAGCACGAACCGTCTGCGTAGTCATCCACGGCTCTGGTGTTTGTTTTTCTGAAGGGGCGCGGCCTGCTGCGCCCCTGTCTTTTTGTAGAAGGAACTCACGCATGAAATACTCGATGTTTCTCGCCGCCGCCTCCCACGCCGAAATGGTCGGCTGGGTAAAAAAATATGAAGCTGCGGGATTTGATTCACTCTGGCAGGCGGAACTGACCAACTCCGCGCTCATTCCCTTGGCCGGCATCGCGCCTAATGTTCAGACGATAAAAATCGGTGCCGGTGTGGTGCTGGCCTTTAATCACAGTCCGGTGATGCTTGCCTTTCAGGCTCTGGACCTCGACCTGTTGAGTCAGGGTCGATTCACGCTCGGCCTGGGAGTCGCCCACCAGCACCGCAATAACAACTGGTACGCTGGACAGGACGCGGGTAAACCGGTCAGTCAAATGCGGGAATATATTGAGGTCCTGAATCTCATTATGGACAAAGCCGAGACAGGCGGCGAGGTGAACTACGAAGGCAAGTTCTATAATATTCGCGCCCGCAATTTCTTTCCGCGTCCGAATCCAAAGCCACGGCCACGGGTGCCTATCTATGTGGCCGCGGTCAAACCGCGTATGGCCGCCCTGACGGGCGAACTGGGCGACGGTCTCATTGGGAACCCCATGTTCTCGCCGCAACATGTCCGCGAGAATATCCTGCCGCCGCTCAAAACCGGGCTCGACCGGGCTGGTCGCAGCCGCTCCGATGTTGAAGTCCTGGGCCAGTGCTTTGTGGTCATCGACGATGATCTGGCAACCGCCCACCGGGTCGGCGCGGGGGCGATGCTGTTCAGTATCTGGGCTCGTATTTACGATGATATTTTTGTCGCGCACGGCTTTGCCGAAACGGTTGAGAAGGTCCGGGCACTCCAGAAGACACCAGACAAGGACAAGGGCTTTGATCTGATTCCAAATGAAATGGTCGATGCCTT
This sequence comes from uncultured Binatia bacterium (SeqCode), assembly GCA_965243855.1. GTDB lineage: Bacteria > Desulfobacterota > Binatia > Bin18 > Bin18 > Bin18. The sequence continues at coordinate 4,688,285 of CBDEWE010000003.1, forward strand.
TTGCGCGGTCGGCCCGATTGACCGCGTCCGCGCCAAGCTGAACGAGCGCGAAGGGCTGCTCGACACGACCATTCTCGCCGTCCCCAACACCGGCACAACCCAAGAACAACGCGACCACTACCGAGATAAGATTTTGGAGTCCTTTTCAAGATGAATATCCTTCCTTAAATCCCCTCCTCGGAGGGGTGGCCCGAAGGGCCGGGGTGGGTTTCCCCCTCCGCACACCCAAAGGAGAGCAAACACATGAGCACATATACCAAGGTCGCCCTCATTACCGGGGCAGGTACCGGAATCGGGAAAGCGAGTGCCCTGGCGCTTATTCGGGAAGGATATGCCGTTGTCCTGGCTGGGCGACGGACCGAGCTGTTGGAAGCAACGACAGAAGAGGCAGGCAGTGAGGCAAAGACGCTTGTGGTACCAACTGATGTCAGTGACCCTGACGCTACTCGTGCCCTGTTTGCCTCAACAAAAGAGACCTTTGGCCGGCTTGACGTGTTATTCAACAACGCGGGCATTGGCGCCCCGCCCGTCCCCCTGGAAGAACTCCCGTATGAACAGTGGAAAGCCGTTGTAGACCTGAATCTGACCGGCGCGTTTATCTGCACCCAGGAAGCCTTCAAGATCATGAAAGACCAGGACCCACGGGGAGGTCGTATCATCAATAACGGCTCCATCTCGGCCCATGTGCCCCGACCCAATTCCGCGCCCTACACCTCAACCAAGCACGCCATGACCGGCCTGACCAGATCGACCTCACTCGACGGGCGTAAATACGATATTGCCTGCGGCCAGATTGATATCGGCAACGCCGAGACCGACATGACCGCGGTCATGAAACGCGGCGTCCCGCAACCGAACGGCTCGGTCGCAGCCGAGCCAACCTTCGATGTCGAGCACGTCGCCCAGGCGGTCGTATACATGGCCAACCTGCCGCTCGACGCCAACGTGCAGTTCATGACCGTCATGGCCACCAAAATGCCGTTTATCGGGAGGGGGTAGGCGAAATCGTCTGGTATCCGCACTGCAACAATTCCCCTCCTTGGAGGGGTGCCGCGGAGCGGCGGGGTGGGTTTCCCCTACGTACCGCACCGGAGTGAAACAATAAATGAGAAGACGATGAGCGGTAAGGGGATAAGGCGAAATCCTCATCTCATGGGTATTTCGCAGAACGCTATGGCTCGTGCGATCGGGGTTGCCCCGCGGGCCATCAACGAAATCGTTCACGGCAAACGCTCCATTACGTCGGCAATGTCCATACGCTTTGGTGCGTTCTTCGGTCAGTCCGACGAGTTCTGGCACGGCCTTCAGGTCGAATGTGATTTTCGCGCCCTGGCCAAGAAAAGAAAAAGTCTGATTGCCCGCATCCAGCCAGCGTCAACCGTGGGCCATGTATCCTGACTCTCGTGACGGTTTATTTGAGAGGAGGTACTGGACCGTAGGTGGAAATATGAAATCCTCCTGTATTGGAGCGAAGAAGACCATGCCTACCTTGCAGAAGTCTCTGAGTTGTCCGGTTGCATAGCTGATGGACCGACCTGCAAGAAAGTACTCGCCAATGTCGAGGTGATAATTCAGGAATGGATAGAAACGGCGGAAGAACAAGGGCGCCCAATTCCAGAGCCAAAAGGCCGACTGTTATACGCTTAATTTTGAACACGAGTCGGATACTGTGGCCGGTGTAAAAATTTTCCTAATATCCCCGTGACCTCCCGCCTGCGCCGGGCGCTTAGCCTTGCCTTGCCCCTTATGGGTGGCATGATCTCCCAGGCATTATGAACCGGCTACATCCCTTCCTGGGCCGATTTGTCAGCATATATCAAATATGCGATACTTCGTTGCCTGTGATCTGGACTGTTGAGACCCTGAATACGACCGTGGACAAGGAACTCGCCGATCTGCCCGTCGATATGCGTGCGCGGTTTGTTCGTATCTGTGAGTTGATCGAAGCGGTCGGGCTAGAGCGCGTTGGCGCGCCGTATATCAGACATTTGACCGGCCGGCTATGGGAAATGCGAATGAAGGGTAGGGACGAGATATCGCGAGTGCTGTATGTCACCGTTCAGAGGAAACGAGTCGTGGTAGTACGGGTCTTTATCAAAAAGACACGCAAGACGCCTCGCCAGGAGATTGACTTGGCGTTGAAACGCGCCAAGGAGGTATTGCAATGAGCAAGGTGAGAGACCTGCATAAGAAATGGAGCCGGGATGCGGACTATCGGGCCGCCTACGAAGAGTTGGAGCCGGAGTTTGAACTGGCCCGCGCGCTAATCGCGGCCCGTGTCAGTGCTGGGCTTACGCAGGCGCAGCTTGCCAAACGTATGAAGACCACGCAATCGGTGGTAGCACGGCTCGAAGGTGGACGTGTCCATCCGTCCACCAGGACGCTGGGAAGAATCGCACAGGCCACCGGTACTCGCCTCAGAATCAGTTTTGAGAGCAGTTAGGCTCACAGACGGACCCCTTTACGCCTGTGACCTCTCGCCTGCGCCGGACGCTTAGCCTTGCCCTGCCCATTATGGGCGGCATGATCTCCCAGAACATCATGAATCTGGTGGATACGGCCATGCTGGGTGTGCTGGGCGACGAGGCTCTAGCGTCGGTAGGGCTGGCCCAGTTCTCAACCTTTACCTGCGGTGCGTTCATCATCGGTTTGGCAACCGGCGTGCAGGCCACCTCGGCCCGCTGGTTGGGGGCCGGTCGCCTGGGTGAAATCGCCGTGCCTTTGAACGGCGGGCTGTTGCTCGTCCTGCTGCTCGGCCTGCCTACCTCGGTCCTGCTGATCCATCTCGCGCCGGCCCTATTCTCCGTACTCAGCCAGGACACTGCGGTCACCGACCACGGTACGGTCTATTTTCAGGCGCGTCTGGTCGGCCTGCTCGCTATGGGCATCAACTTTGTCTTTCGCGGCTACTGGAACGCAGTCAACTTGTCCAAGTTTTATATGCGCACCATCATTCTGATGAACGTGACCAATATTTTCCTCAACTGGGTCTTGATCTTTGGTAACCTCGGCGCGCCGCGGCTGGGTGTTGTCGGGGCCGGTATCGGCACCACCATAGCGCTCTATATCGGGTCGGCTACGTATCTGCTCACCGCCCTGCGCCACGCCCGTGACGGGGGCTTTCTGGCCCGCTGGCCGGACCGAGCCACTCTGCTGATCCTGTTGCGGCTCTCGATTCCGGCCGGTATTCAGCACGTTTTCTTTGCTGCCGGCATGCTGGCGTTCTTCTGGATTCTGGGTAATATCGGCACCGCGGAACTGGCCGCGGGGCACGTCTTGTCCAACCTCCTGTTGCTGTGGCTGCTCCTGACGAACGGGTTCGGACTGGCCGCGGCCTCCTTTGTCGGACAGTCCCTGGGTGCCGGCAAGGTGCCGGAGGCGCGGGCGTGGGGCTGGTATGTGACCCGACTCTCCATGCTGGTGGTTGGCGGTCTGGCCCTGCCGGCCCTGCTCGTGCCCGACCTGTTTCTGCTACTGTTCTTACACGACCCGACAACGCTGACGCTCGCCCGGCTCCCGTTGCAACTCACTGCCGCCACCATGGCGCTCGAAGCCCTCGGTGCCGTGTTGATGAATGCCCACTATGGAGCCGGGCACAGCCGGCAAGTAATGGTGATCTCCCTGACTATGCAGTGGTGTCTGTTTCTGCCTATCGCCTTTGCCATGCAAGCCATATGGGGATTCGGCCTGCTGGCGATCTGGATAGCCAACCTCGTCTATCGTATCCTCCAGTCCGTCACCTTTGTCTGGAGTTGGCAGGCCGGCAGCTGGACCCGGATTCGGGTATAACTGTGAGTGTGGATATACTGCCCGGACTCCAACCCTGCCTTGTTTTGCCGTTCGGTTCATTCGTAGAATGGAAATATGGCACCAGCCCCCCAACGGGGGAGACGCGCCTCAACCGTGTCCCGGCCGCCTGCGGGATCTCCCCTGACGCTCCAGCAGCAGTATGCGGCTGCAACGCGGTCTCTGAGCCTCCATTTCGCGCAGATTGACGCTTGGCTTGTCGATAACGAACCGTCCGTCTGGCAACAGCTCCATCAGGCAGATGACGAACTCTTCCAGTTGAGCCAGCTCAAGGTCTCAGAGAGCCGCTATCAGGCTGCGCTTGAGGCGTTTGTTGTTCGGTGCGAAGAAATCGAACAGCTCTACTACGAAGCGCATCCATCAGATTTCCGCCTAGCCCCTCTGTCCGCAGGCGAGCGAGTTGCCGTCTATTACGAACTCGGCGATGGCTCGATGCATAAGGTCAGCGGAGAGGAGACCTAGGGACGCCCGCTCCTGCTTCTACCCATCCCCCCAACTGCGTTCGCAAGGGCGAAAGAATCCGGTACAGTAGCCCAGCTCTTTTGCAGAGAGCGTCAGGCTCGCACCAAGCCGAGCTCTCGACACACAAAGGGGAAGACTGACGCATGACGGATTCTGTTTCCGGACTGGCCGTCCTCCGCGACTACTGGCCGCGCCGCTTTACGTTGGTTGGCCTGTGCTTTTGCAGCACGTTTATTTGTTATATCGACCGGGTCAATATCTCGGTCGCCATTCTCCCCATGGCCCAGGAGTATGGCTGGAACCAGACGACCCAAGGCGTTGTTCTGTCCTCATTCTTTTATGGCTATCTGGCCACCCAGATTTTCGGCGGCTGGCTGGCCGACCGCTATGGCGGGAAAGTGGTCCTCGGCTGGGGCGTGTTGCTGTGGTCCTTTTTCACCCTGGTCACGCCGCCTGCGGCGGCGATTTCACTCACTGTGCTCTTTCTCGCCAGGGTTGGCATGGGCCTGGGGGAGGGTGTGGCCTTTCCGGCGATTTATAATCTCTTTGCGCGCTGGGTGCCGGGCCAGGAGCGGGCTCGTTCAGCCGCGCTCAACGTGAGCGGCGTCTCCCTCGGCACGGTCGCTGCTCTGCTACTGACGCCGACCATAGTGGTGATCTGGGGCTGGCCGATGGTGTTTTACCTGTTCGGCGGGTTGGGGTTTGTCTGGTATCTCTTCTGGCACTACCGTGTCACCGACACACCGGAAGCGCACCCTACCATCGCTCCCGCAGAAGTCGCCTATATTCGTGAGCATATTCCCCCGATTCCAGCCAACCTCACAATCCCGTGGCGACGTCTGCTGTCCAAAACCGCGGTCTGGGCCATCGTGATTAATCACTTTTGTTCCAACTGGGGGTTCTACGTGATTCTGACCTGGCTACCGACCTATTTTAACCAGGCGCTCGGGGTCGATCTCCGCCAAGTCGGGCTGTACACCATCCTGCCCTGGCTGGCTATGTTTGTCATGGCCAATGTCGCCGGCTGGATCGCGGACAGCCTGCTGCAACGCGGTCTGTCCGTTACCTTTGTCCGCAAGCTGATGCAGAGCATAGGCTTCTTCGGTCCGGCGCTGTTCCTCTTTCTGATCGGCGGGGTCACCTCAGCCCTCCAGGCGGTCAGCTATATGTGCTGTGTGCTTGGGCTGGGCGCTTTTGCCCTGTCCGGCTTCGCGGTGAACCACCTTGATATCGGTCCGCGTTACGCCGGCATTCTACTGGGTCTCTCAAACACGGCCGGAACGATCCCGGGCATTATCGGTGTGACCCTGACCGGTTACATCCTGGATGCTACCAGCTCCTGGAGCCTCGTCTTTTTGATCGCCTCAGGACTGTATGTCTTCGGAGCGATGGTCTGGCTGCTGTTTGCCACTGGCGAGCAGGTGTTTGAGTAGCCCTGCGCCTATTCCGGCTTCTTCTTAATCTCGTAGCCCAGCTCTTCAACGGCTAGCAGGATGTCAGCAATGGCCGTGAGATCCTGAATATCCGCATGGCCCATACGGATGCTGACGGCGTAGTTGGAGCCGTAGGGATGCTTGGTCCGCCGGTGCTGAAACACCGCCTTGGCGAGCCTGAGGAGGTCGAATTTCGGGTTATCGTTTTCCATGCTATTTCTCAATCACGATGCGCCACTGCTGAGTGGTATCCAATTCAGCCGTCTCTTCGATCTCAACAATGGCATAGCCTTCCGCTTCCGCGGCCCGGGGAATATCACGTCGGCCTTTGGGGTCGTCGATGACGAGTTCGAGTTGGTCGCCCTGGTCGAGGTATTCCAGTCGCACCTTGGCCTTGGCCCAGTTCAACGGACATTTAACGCCGCGCAGGTTCAGGTGTTCGGTTCTGCTGTCCATCGCCTCCTACATACCAGACAGACTCCGGGGTGTCAGCGCAGCCCATTATGACTCTTTGCCGCTCTCTATCTCTCGCTCTCGTCCCTCCCCGTTTCTCCCCGCCTTCCGATGCGCTAGGGTAGGCCATCTTCAGAAAACACCGGGGTGTGGTGTGGAACGCGACGAGAGCCGTCCTGAGAAATATACGCTGCGGTCGGATGCGGAGAGCAAGCGGCCACGGCAATTTACCATTGACTACAAGCACGAACTGAATCCCAGCCAGTACGAGGCCGTGACCATGCGCGACGGTCCGGTGCTGGTGCTGGCCGGAGCCGGCAGCGGTAAGACGCGGACCCTGGTGTTCCGGGTCGCACGGATGATTGAGGAAGGCGTCGATCCGGCTTGCTTGCTCCTCCTGACCTTCACCCGTCGGGCCGCGGAAGAAATGATTCAGCGCGCCGAGGCCCTCATGGGCGGCCGTTGCGATAAGGTGACAGGCGGGACGTTTCATTCTTTTGCCAATACCGTCCTGCGGCGCTACGCCTCCCTGCTCGGGTTTGCCAACGCCTTCACGATTCTGGACCGGGGCGACTCCGAGGATGCGATTAATCTGATCCGGGCGCGCCTTGGCTTGGACAAAAAGGCGCGTCGCTTCCCGCGCAAACAGACGATTGCCGAGATCATCAGCCTGGCAGCCAATAAGACCACCAGCGTGGCGGAAGTGCTTGACTCGCAGTTTCCCCATCTGTTTTCCGAACTCGACGACCTCAGCCGGATTGAAGAATATTACCGGCAGTACAAACGCGAACGTAGCCTGCTCGACTATGACGATCTGCTGACCCATTTGCGCGAACTGCTACGCGCCCACCCAGAGGTCGCAGAACGCCTCTCTTATACCTATCGCTACATCATGGTTGATGAGTATCAGGATACGAACCGGCTCCAGGCCGAAATCGTGCGTTTGCTGGCCCATGTGCATGATAACGTTATGGCGGTCGGTGACGACGCCCAGTCAATCTATAGTTTTCGGGGTGCCACCGTTCGCAATATCTTCGAGTTCCCGGACCTGTTTCCCGACACAAAGGTAATCAAGCTCGAAGAAAACTACCGCAGTACCCAGCCGATCCTTGACCTGTCGAACGAAATTATTCTGCAAGCCAAGGAGCGCTACACCAAGAATCTGTTCACCAAAAAGGACAGCGGCTTTCAGCCGGCGTTGATCGAGGCCGATAGCGAACGCTACCAGTCACGCTTTGTGGCCCAGAAAATTCTGGAGCTACGCGAGGAAGGCGTACCTTTGACCGAGATGGCGGTCCTCTTCCGCTCCAGTTTTCATTCCTTTGATCTTGAGATCGAACTGAGCAAGTGTGACCTGCCGTTCGTAAAGCGAGGCGGATTCAAGTTTATTGAGACCACGCACGTGAAGGATGTCCTGGCCCATCTGCGTGTTCTGGCCAACCCCCAGGACGCGGTGTCGTGGCACCGGGTGCTCCTCCTGCTCGAAGGCGTTGGACCCAAGAGCAGCGACAAGATTCTCAGTCATGTGCTGGGTGGGGCCGATCAGATACAGCGTCTGGCCGACTACCCAGGCCGTGGTGCGGTTAAGACCGAGGTGCAGAAGCTGGCCGCGGCGCTCCGAACCGTTGTCGACCCCAACCTCCAGCCGCGCGAGCAGATTGACCTGATCGTGCAGTATTATCTGCCGATTCTCAAACAGAATCACCGAGACGATTATCCCAAGCGTCAGAAAGACCTGGAGCATTTTTCGATTATTACCGAACGCTACCGCAGTCTGAACCGGCTGCTGTCTGACATGGCCCTGGAGCCACCCAACAGCAGCGTGGGCGATGTGCTGGCAACCGATAAGGATGAAGAAGGCGTGCTGACCCTGTCTACTATTCACTCAGCAAAAGGGCTGGAATGGCACTCGGTGTTTATCATATGGGCGGTCGAGGGACGTTTTCCCTCGTTGTACAACAAGGAGGACGACGAACTCGAAGAAGAACGGCGGTTGATGTATGTCGCCGCCACCCGGGCCAAGGAAAACCTCTTTATTTCCTATCCCATTAATATCTTCGATCGTGCCACCGGCATGGTGCTCAGTAAGCCGTCACGTTTTCTGGAAGACATTCCCCGCCGGATTCTGAAACCGGTTTTTCTCATTGAGGAAGAGGACGAAGACGAGGATGACTGGCGCCAGCGCCGCAGTCGGGCCTGGTGAAGAAACCCGCCTGTTGCCCTTAGCCGGTAACGGTCGAAGCCCGGCCGGCGTGTTCGTCCAGAAACGCTCCCAAGGCCGCATTAAACAGCTCGGGCTTTTCGAGATTCGACAGATGCCCGCAGTCCGGGATGGCCACCAGCGAGGCACCGGAGATCTGTTTTACCAGGAATTCCGAAGCCGAGGGCGGGGTGACCTGATCCTCTTCTCCCACAATCACCAGGGTGGGCACCATAATCTGCGGCAGGACGGTACGGAAATCGGTTGTCACAATGGCGTGTAGGGCCTGTTTATACGCCTCGGTGCGCAGCGCGGACATGGAGGCGATGAGCCGCTCGCGCACGGCTTGCCCCGCGCTTTCGGCAACCAGGACCTTGACCACCTCAGGTGCAATGTCCACCGGGGTGAGACCGTTTTCCAGCGGATCGAGTCGGCGGGCGAGAAAGTCCTGCCGGACGGCCTCAGGAACTCCACCGAAACCGGACGAGGTATCAACCAGGGAGAGGGTGGCGACCCGGTCGACATAGCGCCCATAGAAGTCCTGGATAATCATGCCGCCCATAGACAGCCCGACCAGGTGAGCCCGTTCGGCTTTGAGCCGGTCCAGGAGACGGCACAGATCGTCGGCAAAATCATTAAACCGGAGCGTCTGGGGAGAGTCGTCGCTATCGAGATAGCCTCGCGCGTCCCAGGCCACCGTACAAAACCGCCTGCCAAAATGGGCAAGCTGGTCTGTCCAATTCAGTCGATTGCCGCCAATGCCGTGCAGGAAAACAACGACCGGGCCGCTGCCTTCAATATCGTAGGCAATCGAGACCGGATCGTCTGTCCTTCGTGTTTCGGCCATGGGACCCTCCTTGGGCTGTTTTGTTTCCTACATTGCTTCCAGGGTCTCAATTCCAAGCAGGTCCAGGCCCGTCTTCAAATACCGGGCCGTAAGGTCGCATAATAACAGCCGCGTGGGCTGCCGGTCCTGCGGAGCCTTGAGCACGGAATACGCCTGGTAGAAAAGATTAAACTGTGTGGCCAATTCGTACAAGAAGTTGGCCAGGAGGTTAGGCTTGTATGAACGCTCGACCTCGGTCAGGACATCGCCGAAGCGAAGCATCTGTTTGGCTAGGGCTTGCTCTTCAGGCTCCAGCAGTCGAACCGGCATATCTGGAGTCGGCTGCCAGTCGGTAAAACCACCTTTGCGAAAAATCGAACGAATCCGCGCGTAGGCATATTGCAGATACGGCGCGGTATTGCCGTCCAAGGCAAGTAGTTTATCCCAACTGAAGCGGTAATCCGCAGTACGATTTTGCATCAGGTCGGCGTATTTGACTGCGCCAATCCCCACGATGCGCGCCACGGTAGCCTGTTCTGCGGCTGATAGACTCGGATTTTTTTCCTGGACAATTGCGCGCGCGCGTTCCTCGGCTTCATCCAGTAGAGCGGCAAGTTTGATGGGTTGGCCCTCACGGGTTTTGATTGGCTTGCCATCCGCTCCCAGGATGGTGCCGAACCAGACATGCTCCAGGGCCATGCCATGCCCCCAGCTTTGGGCTGCAGCAAAGAGTTGCCGAAAATGAAGCTGCTGGCGGCCATCCGTCACATAGATGATCCGGTTTGGTTGAAAGGTCTCAGCCCGGTATTGAATCGTTGCCAAGTCAGTCGTGGCGTACAGGAAGGCGCCGTCCTGTTTTTGAATCAGGAACGGGGTTTCCGCCAGCTCGGTGTTCTCGTCGTAGAAGATACAGATGGCACCTTCGCTCGGACGGGCCAGATTCTTCTCGCGCAGGTCTTGAACGACACGGGCGAGCATCGGATTGTAAAAGCTCTCTCCGAGCCAATGGTCGAAGTGCACGTTCAGGCGCGCATAGATGCGCTCGAAGGCCTGGCGCGAGACCTGCATGAATTCATTCCACAACGCGGTATTGGCTGTATCCCCCTGCTGAAGTTTGGCCAACTCCTCGCGCGCCCGGTCGGCCAGGGCTGCATCCGTTGTGGCTCTGGCCTGGACCTCTTTGTAAATGCGTTCCATTTCGGCCAGGGGGTCCTGCTCATACGCCGTCTGGTCAAGAAAAGAACGATAGCCGACAATCAACATGCCGAACTGGGTGCCCCAGTCGCCCAGATGATTGTCCGTCTCCACCGTGTGCCCACGAAAACGCAACACCCGGGTGAGCGCGTCACCCAGGATGGTGGAACGAATATGGCCGACATGCATGGATTTCGCCACGTTGGGGGCGCTGAAGTCGATAACTATGGTTTCCGGGTTGGCGGCAGGGTCAACACCGAGTTGGTCGTCTTGGGCGATAGCCAGCAGGGTCTGCCCCAGCCAGTCTGGGTCAAGACGGAAATTGATAAAGCCCGGCCCGGCAATCTCCCAGCTTGCGGGAATCTCGTCGGGGTTAAGCTGTGATACAACGGCTTCGGCTAATTGGCGGGGATTTTGTTTATGCGCTTTGGCAACCGCCATGATGCCGTTGGCCTGATAGTCGCCGAATTTCGAGTTGACAGCAGGTTTGACAATCGCCGGGGCAGTCGTCCCACTGGCTGCCTCAATGGCCTGCGTCGTCTTTTCTTCCAAGAGTTGTTGTACTGTTGGCATAATATCCTAGGGGTTAGGGGTTAGGGATACTCGTTCCTTCCTTTGACTTGTGCCACGATTTTTGAAAATAACCTACCACCCGGAATACATAGCAGAAGATTGGAGCGAACGAAGCGCCGGACAGTGGCACGTGGTGAGGGCGAACAGGGATGGAACGCAGAGCGGACCAGGGGACGGCTCAGACCGACTGGGGAGACTGGATCGCCCTTCGTCTGGTACGGGGAGTCGGAAACGTGACCTACCGACAGTTGCTGGACCGTTTTGCGTCCCCGCACAAGATTTTGCGGACATCGCCAGCCCTACTTACCGAGGCGGGTATTAGCGCCCGTATCGCCCGGGAGATTGTCGCGTTTGACCAATGGAAAGAAGTCGAAGCCGAGTTGGAGCAACTGGCGGGGGTGAACGCCCGTTTAGTCACCCAGACAGATACCGAATATCCGGAACGCCTCAGACAGATTCACGACCCTCCACCCTTCCTCTACATCCGGGGGCGTTTTGCGCCCCAAGATGACCTGGCGATTGCCATTGTCGGAGCGCGGACTGCGAGTACGTACGGGCGTAAGATGGCCCGAGAACTGGCCCATGAACTGGCCGGGTGTGGAGTCTGCGTAGTGAGTGGTTTGGCCCGCGGGATCGATTCTGAAGCGCATCAAGCCGCCCTCGAATCTGGAGGGAGAACGATCGCGGTTTTGGGTTCGGGGCTTGACGTGGTGTATCCACGTGAGCATATAGCCTTGGCAGAGCAGATTGCTGAAAGTGGGGCGGTGGTATCGGAGTTTTCCTTTGGCAGCCGGCCTGAGGCCGGGAATTTTCCATACCGAAACCGGGTCATCAGCGGCATCAGTCTGGGGACGGTGGTGGTGGAAGCAACGGAAAAGAGCGGCTCGCTTATTACCGCTCAATGCGCGCTTGACCAGAACCGCGAGGTGTTTGCAGTGCCCGGCCCGGTCATGGCGAGTCGAAGCCGGGGACCGCACCGCCTGATTAAGGATGGCGCAAAGCTTGTCGAAAGTATTGATGATATACTGAGTGAGATTGCCCCGGCTCTGGCGCGGACGGACCGAGCTGAGAAAAATGAGGCCAGTGCCCCGGTTGTTCCATTGGAGCCGGATGAGGAGAGGTTGTTTCAATTGTTTCCAGAGGAGGCGGTGCATGTGGATACCCTCATCACTGGTAGTGGACTTGAGCCAGCGCGTGTGCTTGAAGTCCTGCTTGGATTGGAATTAAAGGGCATTGTGACCCAGCTGCCCGGCATGTATTTCACCGCCACCAGAGGAAATCAGAGAGGGGGGAGGTAGGTATGGCCAAAAACCTTGTCATAGTCGAATCGCCGGCTAAAGCCCGGACGATCAACCGCTACTTGGGCCGTGACTATATTGTGAAGTCCAGTGTCGGCCACGTGCGCGACTTGCCGACCGGCGGCAAGTCTGAGCGCGGGACGACCACTGCGCGCAAGCGCGCAAAAAAGACGCAAAAGGCTGCTGGCCGGAAGAACGCGCGTACCAAACTGGTCACGCGTATGGGCGTCGATCCCGACAATAACTGGGCGGCAAGCTACGAAGTGTTGCCCGGCAAGGAGAAAGTCGTTGCTGACCTGAAGAAGCTGGCGCACAACGCGGACGCGGTATATCTGGCAACCGACCGTGACCGTGAGGGCGAGGCGATCGCCTGGCATTTGAAGCAACTCATCGGCGGGACATCCGAGCGCTTTCGTCGGGTGGTCTTTAACGAAATTACCAAAAGCGCCATTCAAGAGGCGTTTGAGCACCCCGGCGAAATTGACGAAAACCGAGTCAACGCGCAACAGGCGCGGCGCTTTCTCGACCGTGTCGTCGGCTTTGAGCTGTCGCCCCTTCTGTGGGCCAAGGTGGCGCGTGGTCTGTCGGCCGGTCGGGTGCAATCGGTCGCGGTGCGGCTCATTGTGGAGCGCGAACGGGAGATTCGCGCCTTTGTGCCCGAGGAATACTGGGAGGTCTTTGCCGAGTTGGCGAAAGGGGCTGACGAGCCGGGGTATCGCTTCCAGGTCATCAAGGAGAACGGCGAGGACTTTCGTCCGGGGACGAGCGAACAGGCCGAAACCGCGGCCACCCGTCTCGCCGTTCAGGATTTTTCTATCGCTAGCCGTGAGGACAAACCGACCCAGGCTCGCCCCAGCGCCCCCTTCATCACATCCACGCTTCAGCAGTCGGCGGCTACCCGGCTAAGCTTTGGGGTACGGAAGACCATGCGGCTGGCACAGCAACTATATGAGGCTGGTCATATTACGTATATGCGGACCGACTCGACCAACCTCTCGCGCGAATCCGTGACCAAGGCGCGGACCTATATTGAGCGCGAGTATGGGCCGCGCTACCTGCCGGATAAGCCGAACGCCTACGCCAGCAAGGCATCCGCCCAAGAGGCGCATGAGGCGATTCGGCCGACCGACCTGACTGTTGAACCGACCAACCTCGGTAACCAGGACGCGGATGCCCGACGGCTCTACGACCTCATCCGCCGCCAGTTCATTGCCTGTCAGATGACGCGCGCCGAATACCTCAGCACCACCATCCTCGCTAAGGCCGGGCCGTTCGAGTTGCGTATCCGTGGCCGCATTCTCAAGTTCGACGGCTTCACCAAGGTATTACCACCTGCTTCGCGGAAGGAAGATGAGGTGGAGCTGCCCGACTTCGGCCAGGGCGACGCGCTGGTCTGCCTCGACACCGACACCGTACAACATTTTACCAAGCCACCCGCCCGCTATGGCGAAGCGAGTCTGGTGCGTGAGCTTGAGAAACGCGGTATCGGCCGGCCGTCCACCTATGCGGCTATCATCTCCACTATCCAGGAACGGGGCTATGTCAGTCTCAACAAGCGGCGCTTTCAGGCGGAGAAGATCGGTGAACTGGTGACCGACCGGCTGGTAGAGAACTTCGGCCATCTGCTCAATTATTCGTTTACTGCAGACATGGAGCAGGAACTCGACCAGATCGCTCTGGGAGAGCGGGAGTGGCGTAGCGTGCTGGACGCCTTCTACGCGGATTTTTCTCAGCGGCTCCAAACCGCTGGGGCTACGGAGGGCATGCGACCGAACCAGCCCATTACCACGGCGGTCCGCTGCGACACCTGCGAACGCCCGATGCAGGTACGCACGGCCAGTACCGGGATGTTTCTGGGGTGTTCGGGATACGCGCTGCCCCCGGCTGAGCGCTGTACGCGCACCATGAATCTCGTACCCGGAGAGGAAGCGGTTGACACCGATGCGGACGACGAGGGCGAAAGCCGGCGACTGCGGGCCAAGCGGCGCTGCCCCTCCTGCGACTCCGCCATGGATTCCTATCTGATCGACGAAACGCGCAAACTGCATCTGTGTGGCAACGGTCCGGACTGCGATGGGAACCAAATAGAGTCCGGCGAGTTTCGTCTCAAGGGTTATGACGGACCAGTCTTGGAGTGTGAGAAATGCGACGCTGAAATGCAACTGCAAAGCGGCCGGTTCGGCAAGTACTTTCGGTGCGCCAACAATACGTGCGGCAACACGCGCAAGCTGCTGCGCAACGGTCAGCCTGCCCCGTCGCGGGCCGACCCCGTACCCATGCCCGAACTCAAGTGTCGGACCGTGGACGATTACTATGTGCTGCGCGATGGAGCGGCCGGCATCTTTCTGGCCGCCAGCCAGTTCCCCCGGAACCGCGAGACGCGGGCTCCCCTGGTTGCCGAGTTGAAGCCCCACGCCGACGAGTTGGACCCCAAGTTTCACTTTTTGTTAAGCGCTCCCGAGGCAGACCCGCAGGGGAACCCGGCCGTGATCAGATTTTCGCGCAAGAGTCGCGAGCAATATGTGGCGTCCGAGGTGAATGACAAGGCCACCGGCTGGAGCGCACACTACCGGAATGGCAGCTGGGAAGTGCGGGAGCGCACGCGGACGAAACGCCCGCGTGCAACCAGGGCCCAGACGCCTGATACTTTATCCCAGGTCGCGTGACCAGGGACCCTCACGAGCGATATGCAGACGGTTACGGTCATTGGCGGGGGGCTAGCCGGCAGTGAGGCGGCTTGGCAACTCGCCCACCAGGGCGTCGCTGTCCGTCTGTACGAAATGCGTCCGGTTCGTCCCACCGACGCCCACCACACGGACAAACTGGCCGAACTGGTCTGTTCCAATTCTTTTCGCAGTGCTGCCCTGGTGGCGGCGGTTGGCCTGCTGAAAGAAGAAATGCGCGGCCTGGGGTCATTAGTGATGGCTGCGGCCGATGCGGCGCGGGTTCCGGCCGGACAAGCCCTGGCAGTCGACCGCCACGTCTTTGCCCAGTACATCACCGACGCGTTAGCAGACCATCCGCTGGTTGAAGTAGTACGGGAAGAAGTCCAGGTCATTCCGTCTGGACCGACGGTGATTGCCAGTGGTCCGTTGACCTCACCGGTCCTATCCGAACAACTTCGGACGTTGTTTGGCTGTGAGTACCTGTATTTCTACGATGCCATCTCTCCTGTTGTGACAGCCGACTCAATAGATGCGCGCGTGGCATTTCGGGCCTCGCGCTACAATCACGGCGGCGATGATTATCTCAACTGCCCTCTCTCGCAGACAGAGTATTATCAACTCATTGACGACATTCTGGTCGCCGAGAAGGTACCGGAAAAAGCCTTCGATCAGTGCCGTTACTTTGAGGGTTGTCTGCCGATCGAGGAGATGGCCCGGCGCGGCAAAGACACCCTGGCCTACGGTCCGATGAAACCGGTCGGCCTGACCGACCCGCGCAGTGGCACCCGTCCTCACGCGGTCGTGCAACTGCGGCAGGACGACCGGGCCGGGACATTATGGGGGCTGGTTGGATTTCAGACTAAGATGACGTACCCCGAGCAGCGGCGTATTTTCCGCACGATTCCCGGCCTGGCCAACGCGGAGTTCGTTCGCCTCGGCAGCCTGCACCGCAACACCTTCATCGAGTCGCCCCGCCTGCTCAGACCGACCTTACAGTTTCGGCAGCGCGACGACCTGTTTTTTGCCGGACAGATGATTGGTGTGGAAGGCTATCTGGAGTCGGCCGCGGCCGGCTGGCTGGCCGGAAGAAACGCGGGTCTTCAGGTCAAGGGGCAGCCTCTGTTGACGCCGCCCTTCACAACGGCGCTGGGCGCCATGATCGCATACGTCACCGACCCCGAGCGCAAGGATTTCCAACCCATGAACGTGAACTACGGGCTGTTCCCTGGGCTCCCGCGGCGCCTGCGGGGTCGTGAGAAAAAGCTGGCCCTGGCCGACCGGGCACTCTCAGACCTGGCGACCTGGCAGGCCGAGCACGGCCTGTGCTGAGCGTAATTTGGAAGAACCCTTATTTCTTCGAATAATGCTTATCCAACTCTTGTAGGATGTTGGGATTGTAGAAATTTTTTGCTTGGCTTCTTGAATTACCAGGATCAAGCTGGCGAGTATGACAGAATTTTCTATCCCCAAGTAGGGCCTTTCTGATGCGGTGATATTTTTGATCGCTCTTGAAGTCTGGGTATCGCTTTCGGCACTCAGTGGTCAGCCTGTCGTAACTCCAAGGATATTGTTCGCGAATCTGTTCTTCCGTCAGGCGAAATTCTGGTGCATTCGGATCCGAAGTGATCCGGACACTGAGTACATCTTCCGCCTTGGACCGAGTAAACTTCACGTCGATATTGACCGTGACGGCATATTCAGACTTAGTCTTATCTGCCTCGTCTTCAAGCTGTTTCAGAAAGCTCAGAAAATTTTTCTCTTCCTTATTGAGAGTAATGGCAGTCGTTCGCTGAGAAAAATCCATAAACGATAATGGCATCAGGTAGAAATTGAATTTGCTTAAATCACGGTCAAACCATGTCTTTACAACTGAAACAAAGTTTTTCAGACTAGCGGTCCCTACTTCCTGGAGCCTATCTTCGAGCGTATTGGGTCGATTGTGAAAATGAACAGCCGAATCACGTATATCAAGCAACGCTTGTATGTTTTTCCATACCGTTTGATCTAATTGCTTCTGCTCAACAAGTTTTTTGGCAAGGTAGTCGAGGCTATGTGTAAATGGGTTCCCTGATCGGGTGAGTCTGTTTTTCAAAATTTTGCTTTTCGACCCATCTTGTTTTTGACGATGTTCTTTTACGTAAAGTGATTGAACTTTGTTGTTGTTTGCCTTCAACCATTTGGCCTTGAGAAGAAGTTCCCAGCCATTGACTGCAAGAATGGAAAAGGTTTCGCCCCGATATTGAAAATCCGGCTTATTGTAAATCTCGATTGCAGACACGGTTGCGGCAATCGCTTTATCGAGAAGTTCTCTGGAACGTGACTTCATGACTTTTTCTCAACTCCATACATGGCTTTGGGCTGCTCATTTTTAGCCCTTTGGTGTATATGGACCTCGGGTAGGAACGCAAGTTTCGCACACTATCACCCCTGCATTTCCACATCCGATCCTGCTAGGCTGTCCGACAGTCTGTTGCGGAAAGGACAGGTATGGATTTCGAACTACCCGAAGAATACCGCATGTTGCAGGAGACGGTGCGCCGTTTCGTGCGTCAGGAACTGATACCGCTGGAGACAACGGTCCTGGAGCGCGACACACAGGGCATGACCGGTGAAGACCTGGTGCCACCCGAGGCCGAAGAGCGTTTGCTGGCAGTTGCCCAGGAAGCCGGTCTGTGGGGGCTGGACGTACCCGAAGAATTCGGTGGGTTGAACCTGGGGGCGTTGCCGAAATGCCTGGCGACCGAGGAACTGTATAAGACCATTACGCCGTTTACCTTTCCGCCCGATGCGCCCAATCTGCACATGCTGATGCAAACCTGCACGCCCGAGCAGCGAGAGAAATATCTCCTCCCGTATGCGCAGGGCAAGGCGCATTCGGCCATTGCTATTTCCGAGCCTGGAGCCGGCTCAGACCCGGCCGGGATGCAGACCTCAGCCGTGAAAAAAGGGGACCAGTGGGTAATAAACGGGCGGAAGATTTGGATCTCACGCGCCCATGTCGCCGACTTCATTATCGTCATGGCGGTGACGGAGAAGGGCAAGGGTGCCCGCGGTGGGATTACGGCCTTCCTGGTGGATAAGGGCACCCCCGGTCTGGTGCTGCAACGCCAGATTCCGGTCATTGGCGGACATGCGCCCTGGGAGTTGGTGTTTGAAGACCTGACCCTCCCGGATTCCCAGGTTCTGGGTGAAGTCGGACAGGGCTTTGCTCCCATGCAGCTCCGCCTGACCGTTCGACGCCTGGAGATGGGAAGCTGGTGTGTAGGCCTGGCGCAGCGCTGCCTGGACATGATGGTCGAGTATGCCAAACAGCGAGTGACCTTTGGCCAGAAGCTGGCCGACCGCCAGGCCATTCAGTGGTTCATCGCCGACTCGGCAACCGATATTCACGCCTCACGGCTGATGGTGCATCACGGGGCCTGGAAGTTCGACCAGGGAGACGATGTCCGCCAGGAAGCCTCCATGCTGAAAGTCTTCGCCACGGAAATGGCCACCCGGGTGGCCGACCGGGCCATGCAGATGCACGGCGGCATGGGCATGTCCAAGGAAATGCCGCTTGAATTTATCTATCGCCGCCTGCGGCCTATGCGAATTTTTGAAGGCCCAACCGAGATTCATCGTTGGGTGATTGCCCGGAAACTGCTCCGAGATTAGAACGGAGAACCAGAGTGAGACTTGCGTCCGTACCGGGAGCATTCTATGTTACTCGCCAGTCTGCAGGTGATCCAATAAAAGGGGAGCAACGTGCGTACACAATTTTGGTGGTTCGGTGTTGGACTGATTTTTCTCACGGGCTGTTTTATGCGCCCGGCAAAGCCTGTTGCCATTGAAGAGCGCATTGCCCCCATCTACCCGGAAGCGCGTCCTATCGATTGCCCAGTGCGTATGCTGACCTCTCCCCCGGCCCAGCCGTATGACGTCTTCGCCCATATTGTTTCCTATGGGAATGAAATTGACGGGCTGGAAAGCATGAATGCCCTGATCCGCGACAAAGCCTGTGAGGTGGGCGCCGATGCCGTCGTGTTACTGCCCCCCCAGCAAGTCGCGCATATGAATATCGAAGACTCCTTCCCGGACTGGGTACAACAACAGAAACAGGGCCAGTTCGGGCGCTACGCCCAATCCGCAGACCGGAAATTTTCATTGGCTCGACGCGGCTTTGCGGTGGTATTCAAAAGAGACGGGATCACGCACTGAACCGAAAGAGTAAACGGGTTCAGCATCTCTATGCTGTTGGAGGACACGTTTACTCTTTATACCAACCCATTCTTTCTACGGGCTGTGCAGACGATAGGCATCAATATCAATCTCTTCTACCCCCGTGGGCGTATCCAAGCGAAAGAGCGCCGCAGACGGGACAGGACCGACCGAGACTTCCTGATAGGCGAGGGAGACCTGCTGGGCTCCCTGCGCGTCGGACAGGCTGATGGCAAACGGAAAAGACATGCCTTGCACCGGTCGATAGTCACTCAACTCGCCCTGAGCCTGGAGCGTACCGGTCGCGTCCCTGACTGCCCAGCCTGTGAGGCGCTTTGTTGCCGAGTCGAACCGTAGCGTTGTCAGGCTTCCATTCGAGCGCCGAAAATCGAGCCGATAGGTGTCGGCCGGCTCACGGCGCACCGGCGCGACTGTACCTTCCACCAGAAAGGGCGGAAGGCCCATCAATAGGCGTGTGATCTCGCGCGCCGAGAGTAATACCTGAGTCAAACGGGCAATATTGAACGGGCTGGCAACTCCTCGGTAGAGGACTCTATCGCGCGGCAAATAGGCGGCTAGTTGTTGCCCATCGCAGGTATGAATAGCGGCCACACCAAGGAGCGAAAAGAGCTCAAGGCGAAAGCGGTCAGGAGTGGCAAGCGCAACAGCTTGCGTTGCAGAACCCTTTTCGTGGGCGTCCCGGTACGAGACCTTGGCTAGCCCGCGGAGGCCGGTGATGGCCTGCTGCCGGGCATGAAGCGGGGCCAGGAGTTCTTGGGCGGACGGGAGGGGGGCTGAAGTCTGGGGCGGAGATGGGGGCGGGGAAGGGCGACGAGCCGTACAGCCATTTCCCCAAACGATGAGACCTGCAAGAACGACGAGCCAGGATAACGAGAGGAACGTAGGTCGCCGCCGTCGGACTGTGCCGGATAGTAGAGAGAAAAAGAGAGTCGTGCGCCGGGGAGACCGGCCTGAGGCGCTGCCGTTACTGGAGCTCACTGCCGCTCGTCTTGTGTATCCCTACCGGAGACAAGGCGTTTAGCTTTGTCCGTAAACGATTGAGCTGCGTTTCTTCGGATGCATTTTTCATGGCTTCCTGGTAGACACGAGAGGCGTCTGCGGTGCGTCCGATTTTGGAATATGCATCCCCCAGATGTTCAATCAAGGTGGGGTCGGCATCAACCAGTTCCACCGCCCGTTCAAGGTGCTGAATGGCCTCCATATACTCTCCGCGCTGATAATACACCCAACCCAGACTATCAATATAAAAGCCGTCGTTGGGTTCGATGGCCAGCGCCCGGAGTATCAGTTGTTCCGCCTCATCCAAATGCACCCCCTGTTCTGCCCACGTATAGCCCAGGTAGTTCAGCGCCGCGGCATTCTCGGGATTGAGGGCGATGGCTTTCTGCATATGCTGGATGCAGCGCTCCTTTTGTTTCAGTTCATCGTACACCGCTCCTAGCGTGAAATGGTACTGATCGTTGTCCGGGGCGATCTCGATGAGCTGCTCAAGGAGTTCGACGGCTTTGGCGCGATTATTGTTTTCGCGATGGAGGGAGGCGAGAAAACCAATGAGGTCTGCGTCGTCCTCTTTCACGCTGAGAGCCTGTTCCACGGCGGTGATGGCTTGCGCGATATTGCCCTGGCGTTGGTAGATATAACTCAGGTAGACGCGCGCATCGGCAAAATACTCGTCCTGTCGAGGAATATGTAACAGCTCGACCGCTGCCTTGACGTCCTGGTTGGCCTCCGTATACACGACGCCAAGAAAGTAGCGGGCGCGATGATTCTCAGGCTGGGAGGCTAAGACCAAGTTGAGAGAGGTGGCGGCCTTTTCGTAATCGCCTTTCTCCCGATAGATCAGGCTGATCTTGAGCCGCGTCTCCTGCGGGTCAGCTTCTATTTTTTCAAGCGCCTGAAACTGGTCCAGCGCATCGTCAAGCTTCTTCTGGCCAAGATAGAAACGGCCGAGCCGCTCCCGCGCCTGCTCACTGCGCGGATTGAGGCTCAGGGCTTTCTCATACACCTCTATGGCTTGGGAATTTTTCTTCTGCATTTCATACACGAGCGCGAGATCGAGCAGCACTAGTTCTGACTGCGGATTGATGCTGAGCGCCTCGTGATAGTAGGCTTCCGCCTGCTCCAACTCCTGGGCTGTCGCGTGCGTTTGGCCGAGGTAATAATAGCCCAGGACCGATTGGGGATGACGGCTCACCAGCCTTTTGAGCACGCCAATCGCCTCTTGAAACCGCCCTTGCTTGGCATACAGCACGCTGAGGTAGAGGTACGGTTCCTGGTCGTCCGAACCGTGGGTCAACAGGGATTCATACACCTGAGCGGCTTCGTTTTCCTTGCCGGTCGAGGAAAGCAGACCGGCCAGGAGACGTTGGGCGGCAATATTGTCCGGCTCGGCGGCAACGACCTTCTGGCAATGCTCCAGGGCCTCGGCCAGCTTGCCTTGACGCAAGGCTAAGGTGGCAAGCCGCAGGCGCAGGAACGGCGTGTGCGGATCGTGAGAGACGGCGTGTTCAAGCTCGCTGAGGGCGGTGTCATAGTCGCCCTCGTTCAGAGCTACCTGGCTTTTGAGAAAGTGTCCGAGAGCCTTGTCTTCAGGGGCGAGGACGACAGGCGATCCCAGGATGGGCGAGGTCTGAACGGATGTGGGAGAGACCGGTGGGGCGATACGCACAGGGGCCGGGACGGGGCGGGCGGTGCTGCACGAGGAAAACGGGATGAGGGAGCAAAGAAGGAGGACCCACACGACGGAGGAAGGGGAACGCATTGACAGAGGGTAGCATGCGCTGAAATTGACCGTCAATCCTGGGATATCGAGCAGTCCGAAAAGGTCGGGTGGCACCGTCAGAGAAACGGGGCGACCATGTGTTTCCTCCGGTCCGGCCTGCACGGTGTGTTGAAGTCGTGTATGCTGCCGGGTGAGTCATGTCATCTGAATTTTACGACCTATCCCGTTTGTTTACGCTGCGGGATCGTCTTCAGTCTCTCGATAGCGCCGCGCCTCCCGCGGCCTGTCTGCTATCCACACCGCCGTACCTACCTCCGCAACGGCTGGGGGTCTTGTGTGGCTCATTCAACCCCCTCACCCTGGCACACGTCGTGCTCGCACAGCACGCTTGCCGCGCGTTCCACCTGGACCAACTCTTGTATACGGTCGCAAAGGTCACGGTGGATAAGGAACGGGTGACGGGGATGGGCTTGGAGGATCGCCTGTTATTGCTCCTCCTGCACGTCGAGCAGCAGCAACATCTGGGCGTAGCCCTGGTCAATCGCGGGCTCTATTTTGAGCAGGCGCAGGCTTTTCAGTCTCTCTTTGACACGCGGGTCGAGCTGTTTTTTATTGTGGGCATGGACAAGCTGGTGCAGATTCTGGACGCGCGTTACTACCAGGATCGAGAGGCCGCTCTGGATCAGCTTTTTGCGCTGACCTCTCTTGTCGTCGCCAACCGAGGCGATATGGCCCGGCAGGCATTTGACGAGTTGTTACAGCGCCCCGACAATCAGCCCTACCGAGCCGCGATTCATTTTCTGCCCCTGCCTGGGTCTGTTACCGATCTCTCCTCAACCACAATACGGAAGGTCGTAAGTGAGGCAACGAACCTCTCGGCCCACGTCCCGGCCGAGGTAGCGAGGTTTCTCACTGAAGCCCGGCCATACGCCGCACCGGGCAGCAACACCGAGGACGGGTCGGAGGATGAGATCGAAGCTTACGCCGTACGTCTGGCGCTCTTCGATCGCCTTGCCGCGGTCCGGGACTGGGCCGAGCGGAACGTGGATTTCCAGCAGTTACTGACCCAAGCGCTGGCGCCCGACCCACGAGGCCAGACACTCCGTGGAGCAACGACCGGCCAGGCGCTGCAAGCGCTCATAACAGGCTAATCAATACTGAAGGAGGAAGGGATGAGCCGTCAGCCGGTTACCGACTTTTTGCACCACCACTTTCGGCATTTCAACGCTGCGACCGTTATCGAGGCGTCTACCGCTTATCGGCGGCACATCGACCGGGGCGGCAAGATGCTGCTGGCGATGGCGGGCGCTATGAGTACGGCCGAACTCGGCATCTCCCTGGCTGAGATGATCCGCAATGACTGCATTCATGCCATCTCCTGTACGGGCGCGAACCTGGAGGAGGATATCTTCAATCTGGTCGCGCATGAGCACTATGAGCGGGTGCCGCACTATCGGGACCTGACTCCTCAGGATGAGGAGAGCCTGCTTGACCGGCATATGAACCGCGTCACCGATACCTGCATTCCCGAGTTCGAGGCCATGCGCCGGGTCGAAGGTGTCCTCCAGGAATTGTGGATGCAGGCCGATCACACCGGCCAAAGGGTTTTCCCGCACGAGACGTTCTACGAAATCCTCCGCACCGGTATGCTGCAACCCTATTATCAGATTGACCCCAAAGACTCCTGGGTCCATGCCGCCATGGAAAAAGACCTACCTATTGTTGCGCCGGGCTGGGAGGATTCAACCTGTGGGAATGTGTACGCCAGCTATTGCATGACCGGCTTGATTAAGAATGTGCATACCGTGCGGCACGGTGTTGAATACATGACGTTGCTCGCCGACTGGTATAGTACGGTCTCGGACAATCACTCCATCGGATTTTTTCAGATTGGTGGGGGTATTGCTGGAGACTTTGCCATTTGTGCGGTTCCCATGCTGATCCAGGACATGAAACGCACCCACACCCCGCTGTGGGGCTATTTTTGTCAGATCAGTGATTCAACGACCAGTTATGGCTCCTACTCCGGCGCGGTTCCCAACGAAAAAATTACCTGGGGCAAGCTCGGTGTAGACACGCCGCGTTACCTGATTGAATCGGACGCCTCGATTGTGGCACCGCTCATCTTTGCCCAAGTGCTGGGACAGTAAATGGAAAAAGAGAAAGCCCTTGCCATTGCGGCCGCGCGGGCCGCGGGAGACATTATCCGTACCATCTATGAGACCAACTATACGGTTGAGTACAAAAGGGGTGATAACAGCCCGGTCACACTTGCCGACCGGGAAGCCAACCAGAAGATCCACGCCATGCTCCAGGCGGCTTTTCCTGACTACGGCTGGCTGTCTGAAGAGACGGTCGATTCGTCCGCGCGGCTCTCCACCCACCGCGTCTGGGTGGTTGACCCCATGGATGGAACCAAGGAGTTCATTCAAAAAATACCGGAATTTGCCGTCTCCATCGGACTTGTTGAAGCGGGCTGGCCGATTATCGGCGTGGTCTATAATCCCATCCTGGACCAGCTCTTCTGGGCGGTTCGCGGACAAGGTGCGTGGTGTGGGACCCGTCCATTGCGCGTGCCCGAAACGCCGCACTTGGTCGAGGCCACCATTCTCTCAAGCCGCTCGGAGACCAAACGGGGGGAGTGGAAAGACTTCGTTTCTCTTTTTCGGGCTCGTCCCATGGGCAGCATTGCCTACAAGCTGGCGTGTATTGCAAACGGTGCGGCCGACGCCTCGTTTACGCTGATGCCCAAGAACGAGTGGGATATTTGCGCGGGGACCCTCCTCGTCGAGGAAGCTGGAGGACGAGTCACGACTCTCAGTGGGAAGCCGGTCCGCTTCAATCGGCCAACAACGCTCTTACAGGGCTTGGTTGCCAGTAATGGCAGGCTTCACACGCAGCTTTTGGATCTGGTGACACCACGCCTCACCGCTCGACACCATGCCGAGAATCGCCAGTAGGTTGACGGAGACTCAGTCCCCCCGTTAGGGTGAAAGAAAAGAGGGAAGAAAAATCGTGTCTCAGTTTGCCACACTTCTTCGCGCCCGTCCCAACCCCCGTTGCCCCGTGTGTCATAAATGGAATCGTGTCTATGTGACCGGAGGCTCGTTTCTCTCCGAGTGTATCCACTGCGGAGCCACCCTGGAGGTTCGTCGTCCGCCGACGTTCTGGGGTGTCATGGCCATTGGTATCAGCGTGCTGCTCCTCGCCGCGGCTATTCCGCTCCTGGCGTGGTAGGCCGGCGGGAGGAGACACCGTGCCACAAGGGGTGCAACTGGCGCAGATCGAGCGTATTTTCGAAATCCTTGACCGGCTGAGCATCTCCCGGGAGGCGGTCGTTATCCCCCTGCGACCGCAGGGAACCGGCAGCCTCAGGATGCTTGAGAATGGTACCCTCGAAATCGTTGTCCCGGATACTATTCCGTTTGATGACTGGTACGCCTCGCTTGAAGACGGGATTCGGAAACTGAGGGCAGGCTGAACGACTCCGCTCGCCTGAGCTAGAGCGGCTGTGGCTCCAAATGGGTTGGCGGCTGC
This sequence comes from uncultured Binatia bacterium (SeqCode), assembly GCA_965243855.1. Classification (GTDB taxonomy): domain Bacteria; phylum Desulfobacterota; class Binatia; order Bin18; family Bin18; genus Bin18. Next base: position 4,713,674 of record CBDEWE010000003.1, read on the forward strand.
GCCGCAGGCGGGTCGGCCGGTCCATCCAGGTGGACATCCTTTTCGACGGTTTTTTCATCCGGGAGTTCCGCGCGTTCCAGCACGAAGGGTTTCCCCCGTCCCGTTGGATTGGCCACAAACACATCATAGCTCCCGGTCTCCAGGATAAAGCGATGTTCCTGACCGGGCTCGCTGCGAGCAACCTCTTTCTGCGTCCCGGCGGCGTAAATGATGACCTGAGTCAGCGGACTGACATCTTTCCCGGCCAGCCGAGGGTGGACCAGGAGTTCACCACGCACACGCTCGCGCAGCGTCAATTCCCGCAGTCCGCCCCGGAGGAGCTCAATATCGCGCCACCACTGGCTCTGGGGGGGGACGGCGACCTTGACATCGACCAAGCCCGGCTGCGCCAGGATGATCTCTCCGCTCAGGAACTCTCCGAGCAGTTCGTTGGATACGCCGTCATAGACCTCAACGCCGAGGCCGATATCCTGGCCCTTTTTATCCAGAACGTTGACCTGGAGGGCCGCGACTTCACTCAGAATGACCGTGCTGGTCCGACCGGATCGAACCAGCACGCGCTCGCGCGAAACCGTTCCGCCCAGAATATCGAGTTCAACACGATAGGACCCGGGCGGCAGCGAGACGGGTGTGTCCAGGGACGCTTGGGCGACGAGCGTCTCAGGTGTGAGGCTATAGATTCTGGCTGAGAGCCCACCCGGCTGAGCCTGCTCTCCCGGAGTCTGGATGAGCAGGCTGCCGTGGGGTTCGGGCTCGGCCGCAGGCTGCGCGCTACAAACGTGGCTGGAGAGAAAAAGACAGCCCAGCAGAACGGCCAGAAGCCACAGCGATTGTCTATAGCCAGCCATACGAGAAGAGCGTCACCAGGACCTATTTTTCCAGCGGGAGGTCCTCGCGGTTACCCCATTCGGCCCAGGAGGCGTCGTAATTACGGACCTTGTCAAAACCGAGCAGCCGGAGGGTGAACAGTCCGTGCGCCGCACGGATGCCGCCCTGTCAATAAGTGACGACCTCACACTCAGGTCTGACCCCGACCTGCTCAAACATGGGCCGGAGTTCGTCTGCGGGTTTGAATTTTTTGGTCTTGGGATCAACATAGTTGAGCCATTCGAGATGGACCGCGCTGGGAATCCGCCCACCCCGCTTGGTGCCCCGGTTGTTCTCGCCGGTCCACTCCGCATCCGAGCGCACATCGAGCAGTACGGTATCCGCGGCAATAGCCTCCTGGACTTGCTCCCAACGGGCGATCAGGTCGTCGTGAACCTGGGGCGTAAAGGTCGCCTTGGCCGGACGGGACGAGGCGTTTGTCACTGGCCGCCCCTCGGCCAGCCAGGCGTCCCAGCCACCGTTTAACACTCTGGCATTGGTATGGCCGTAATAGTGTAGAGCCCACCAGAACCGGGCCGCGTACAGCCCGCTGAAGCCATCATAGGTGACCACCAGTGTGTCATCCCCAATACCCATCTCGCCCATGGTCTGAGCAAACTGGTCCGGGCCCATGATATGTGGCGCGCCTTCTTTTTCCTTGAGATAATGATGGCCACGAACGGGAATCGCCCCTGGAATATGGGCGCGACGATAGGCTTCGCGATTATCACAATCGACGACTCTCAGGTTGTCATCCTGGAGATGCGCCGCGAGCCATTGGGTCTCTGCCAGCATATCCGGTCGGGCATAGCCGTGGTCTGTCATTGTTCGTCTCCTTTACTGTCCCGCACTATTACTGTCCTGCCTCTTTTTATTGTCCAGAGAAGCGGGGCGTCCGTTTTTCCATAAACGCCCGAACCGCTTCTCTGGCATCCTGGGATCGAATGCAGACTGCCTGGCTCTTGGCTTCCAGCAGGAGTCCGTCACGGACGGAAAGATACTGGCTGGCGTCAATCGCCCGCTTGGCATAGTGCACGGCCAGCGGCGGCTGGCTGACCAACTGGTCTGCCAGGTCTGTTACGGTCGCCTCCAATGCCTCGTCGTCAACGAGCTGTTCGGCCAGACCGATACGGTAGGCCTCTTCCGCCTCAATCTGCTGTGCGGTGAAGATGAGCTCCTTAGCCTTGCCGGTACCGACCAGCCGGGGTAGGCGTTGGGTGCCGCCCAGGTCGGGGATGAGGCCGTAGCGGTGCTCCAGCAAGCCCAGCCGGCTCCCACGGGCGACCACCCGGATATCGCAGGCTAGCGCCATCTGCAGGCCCGCACCCAGAGCATAGCCCCGGACCGCGGCAATGGTCGGATAAGGGGCTTCCTCAAGCCAGGTGAAGGCTTCCTGAAAACCCTGGATAATGGACACCATAGGATCATCGTCGGCCACCACCTCGGGCATGGGCTCATGTTCGTGTCCGTTAAAGACCACGCCGCCAAAGGCCGAGGTGTCGATGCCGGTTGAGAAGGCGCGGCCTTCGCCAATCACGACGAGCGCCCGTAACTGGGTTTCGCGCGCATGTGCTTCGGTGGCAAGGGTTTGACCGAGTTCCTGTAAGGCCTGCCACATCTGGGGCGTCATGGCGTTCAGCTTTTCTGCCCGGTTGAGACGCAGCCAACCTATATGTCCGATCTGTTCATAACGTACTGCTTCGTCTTGCGTCATATTTATATCTACATTCCTTCCGAGAGAGTCGCTCTCAACGTAGCGGTTTCATCCGCTGATTCCAAACCCCTCGGCGGAATCAAGTGCCGCGCTCGGTCACTGGTTTCTATACGGTCCGATAATCTCTCGCGCGAACTCCACAATACTTTCTTCCACAAGACCCCACGGAGGTGAGACAACAATCTGGGTGAGTCCGGCGGCTTCAAGCTGATGGAGGCGTTCGAGAATATCATCGCGCGAGCCGGTCAGGCTCATGGACCGAATGGCCTCGGGGGTAATGAATTTCTCTTCGCCCGGATGCAGAAAGCGCGAGTGCGTGGCGTGTATGTCTTCCCAGCGGTCATCCAGATAGCGCTGGTAGTCCGGAGTCAGAAAGGGCTGTAAAAAAGGCGGCACCGTTTTGCCCTGTTTAGCGACTTCATAGGCATAGTGCAGGGCTACCGCAATGCGCGGGCCGACCCGCGACAGCACGCGCGGACTGTTCACAGCCTCGCCGGGTTGCAGCACGCAGGAGATGCCGAGCGTAACCACGCTGAAGTCGGACGGCTTTCCGCCGTTCCGGCCCTCCCAGCCCTGTGCGACTGCCGCCAGATTGCGGGTGAGCGACTGGGGAGAAAGCAGACTCAGGGTCAACAGGCCGTCACCGAGCTCACCGGCCAGGGCCTGGGCCTTGGGGTGCGAGGCCGCCAGATAGATGGGGATGCGCTCGCGCGTGTTAATATAGCCGTGCTCGACATCCATGAACCGAATTCGACTCTGCCGACCACGCTCGTGATAGGGGACAGTCTCACCCCGGAGCAGACCCTGGCAGACCTCGACCGCATGTCGAAACTCCGCGAGCGAAACCGGTGGCATGTCCATGGTCCGCCAGGCCGTATGACCGGTGCCCAGACCGAGAATCACCCGACCGGGCGCAAGCTGATTGATGGTGGCAATCGAGTGCGCAATGACAGGCGGAATCCGCGTCCCAACAATAGTGACGCCGGTCCCGAGTCGGATTGTTTTTGTATGCGCGGCGGCCAGGGCCATACAGGCATACACGTCCGAGGTGAGCATCTGCGAGTCCACGAACCAGGCATTCGTAAACCCCATCTGCTCGGCCAGCAGGGCGTGTTTCCACCCGTTGTGAATATGCGACTGAAAGCCAACTCCGAAGTCCATAGACGCCCTCTCTTTAACCCTCTTTCACCAAGTCGTCTCTATCGTGGCTCCAGCGGCATTCCTTCGCGTTTGCGCACATCGTTCAAATAGGCCAGGATGCCGTCCTCGACCGTGTACTTGGGTGTGAAGTCCAGCTCGGTCCGCAGGCGATCGGTCTTGACCAGCGAGGTCATGGCTACGGGTTTATCGCTGACCGAGATGTTGGCGTCGGGCAGCAACTCGCGCAGATAGGCTGTGATCTCGCCCGTCTTGCGGCTGGGACCGGCCATGTTGAACACGCGGGATTGCGGGTTTTCAATGTGATAGGCCCGGCGAAAGACCTCGGCGGCATCGGCAACATAGAGCCAGTCGGCAATCTGCTCGTCCTGCGGCATGATAACCGGCTTGCCGAGCAGGGCCAGCTCAGGGGCCACCATAAAATGATCCCCCGCCGCGCCCCGGCGCTGGCCGCGCCCCTCGCCAAACACCGAGGTCGGCCGGATCGCAATGAAGTCCATGCCATAGGCGTGATTATAGTAGTCTGCGGTATGCTCGTTGAATAATTTGCACGCGCCGTACAGGCCGGCCTGATTGCTGGTAGACGGAGCGGGTGGATCGTCTTCGCTCAACTCCGGGGCGGCGCTGGCCGTACGCTCGGGAAACACGGCGACCGAGCTCATATACACGACGCGCTTCAGGCCGCTCAGCCGGGCGGCCTCAAAGATATTGGTGGTGCCGATACAATTTACGTTAATCGACGGCAGCGGATTGCGGATGCCGCCCGTCCCCAGATAGTAGGCGAGGTGAATAATTCCCTCGATTTTATTGCGCTGGACCACGTCTATGAGCGCGGTCACCTCCATGACATCGCCCTGCAAGACCTTCACCTGGTCGGCCACGTCCGCGACCGCCTGTCGGTTCGGGACGGCATCGAGAATAACGACATTCTCTCCCGATTGAACCAGATGTCGTGTCAGATGCCGGCCCAAAAACCCGGTGCCCCCAGTAATCAGAATCGCCATATGTACAGCCTCCTTAGAGACTGCTGTACGGAATTTCTGATCAGGCCGCAACTCTCCCGACGCGTACGGCGTGCCATCCGCCCTTTCTTTCTGTCTCTTTTTGGGACAACCTGGGGCGGCAATTCGAACGAGGCGAGTTGAAAGACCTCGCATCGCCAGTCACAAGGGAGGAAGTGCTATGACGCGTACTGCAACCGTGCGCATGATCGCGGAAGAAGAAGCCACCGGCAAAGTCGCGGAGATATATGCTGACATCAAAGACACCAAGGGCATTCCGGCAGTGCCGAATTTCTGGCGGGTACTGGCCAGCCACCCGGACAATCTGGAGATGATCTGGACCCGGCTGAAAGCGCTCATGCACCCCGAGGCCAGCGGACGGGAATCGCCTCTTGACCCCAAGACGCGGGAGATTATTGCCCTGGCCGTTTCGGCCACCAATGGCTGTGCCTACTGTATTAACTCCCACACCGCGGCCCTGCGGAAGCTGGGCTGCGACACCGAAACGCTGGGGGAGGTCATGGCCATTGTGGCGCTGTTCAACAGCACCAACGCCCTGGCGGACGGCTATCAGATCACACCGGACGTATTACCGCCTGTTGATGAGGCGTAACCAAGACCGTGCATGACAGGAGCGACTATGTTGACGGTTTCACAAACTGCGTCTTTGCTTGCTCTCTTCTTGTGTGTCGCCCCCTGTCTCTCTCCGTCCCTGGGTCGTACCGCGGTCGTGCCTCAGACAAGCGTTCAGGAGGATGGAATGGAAACACTGCGCCTCTCCGGGCTCCGCGAGCCGGTCGAAATCCTGACCGACCGCTGGGGTATTGCCCACATCTATGCCAAGAACCAGCATGACCTGTTTTTCGCCCAAGGCTATAACGCGGCCCGCGATCGCCTGTTTCAGCTTGAAATCTGGCGCCGGCGCGTCACCGGCACGATGGCCGAGATTCAAGGCCCCAAAGCCCTGGACCGCGACATCGGTGCCCGGCTACTGCGTTTTCGTGGCGATATGGATCAGGAGTGCCAGTATTATCACCCGGACGGGAAAGAGATTATCACCGCCTTTGTTGAGGGCATTAACGCCTATATTCAGCAGACCCAGGAACAACCGGACCTGCTGTCCCTTGAGTTCGGCCTGCTTGGTATTACCCCCCAGGCTTGGACTCCGGATATCGTGCTGGCACGTATCGGTGGAATCTTTCTGAACCTGGAAACCGAGGTTCTGATCGCCCAAGCGCTGCAAACCATGCAGCCCGAAGCGATCCGGGCGATGCTCCATTTGCACCCCGGAACGCCCGACCTGACCGTGGCCGAAGGGCTCGATGTGGCGACCATTCCCGGCGATGTCCTCAAGTATTATCAAGCCGCGCGCGAAGCGGTTGCCTTTGCGCCCGAAGACGTTGTTGATCCACGGCAGCGCGCCACGGAAACTGCTGATGCAACTGCTCGGTCCGCTGAACCAGCCTTTACCGGGAAGAGCGTGTCACAAGACGAGGGCAGTAATAACTGGGTGGTGAACGGCACCAAAACGCTCTCTCGACAGCCGCTCGTGGTCAACGACCCGCATCGCTCTATTACCGCGCCGTCACTGCGTTACTGGGTCCATCTGGTTGCGCCCGGCTGGAACGTGATTGGCGGTGGCGAGCCCCACCTGCCCGGTGTTTCTATCGGACATAACGAGCAGGGGGCGTGGGGGCTGACGATTTTCCCGACCGACTCCGAAGACCTGTATGTGTATAAGACCAACCCGGACAACCCGCATCAGTATTGGTACCGGGGGGAATGGGAGGACGTGCAGATTTTCCACGAGACGATCCCAGTGAAAGGTCAGGACGCCGCCGCGGTCGAACTGAAATACACCCGGCACGGTCCCCTCCTGGCTGAAGACCCGGAGCGGCACCTGGCTTTTGGGCTGCGAGCCGCCTGGCTCGATATCGGCGGGGTGCCGTATCTGGCCAGCCTGCGGATGGACCAGGCCAAGACCTGGCAGGAGTTCCGCGAGGCGTGCGCATATTCCCGCGCCCCGTCAGAGAACATGGTCTGGGCGGACAGACAGGGTAATATCGGCTGGCAGGCGGTCGGTGTCGTGCCGCTCCGACCCAACTGGAACGGCCTGGTACCCGTGCCGGGGGATGGCCGCTTTGAGTGGGATGGCTATCTGCCGATTCGCGAGCTGCCGCACGTCCTGAACCCCCCGCAGGGGTTTATCGCAACCGCAAACCAGGAGAACCTGCCGCCCAACTATCCTTATCCGGTCAGCTATTACTGGCTGGAGCCCTACCGGTTTGCCCGGATTGAGGAAGTCCTTGCCGCAGGTAGAAACCTGACGGCCCGCGAGATGATGCAACTCCAAAGCGATGAATACTCGATTCCTGCGCGTTTGCTGCTGCCGTTTCTGCACGCCCTGGACAAGGGCTGGGCAGAAGACCCGCTCGTCCAGGCGGCGGTCAACAGGCTGCAAGCCTGGGACTTCGTGCTGGACAAGGACTCCGTTGCCGCCGGGATTTATGCCGCCTGGCAGCGCCAGTTGTGGGAGCAATTTCGGAACACGCATGCCCCGGCTGCTCTCCAGGAAGCCTTTGCGAGTATTGTTGTCACCCCACTCATCAACAGCCTCCTCGCTCCAGATGCAAGCTACGGTCCTGACCCGCTTGCCGGACGAGACCGGTTTATCCGTGAGAGTTTTAAGGCTGCTGTCCAATCTCTTGCCACCCGCTTCGGCTCGGACATGGATAACTGGACCTATGGCCAGACCACCTATCACCACATCGTCATCAAACATATGCTGAGTGATGCGGTGAACGACGAACTCCGAGCCCAGCTCGACGTTGGTCCCATTCCGCGCGGTGGGGACAGTTTTACGGTCAATAATACCGGCAGCGAGGACATGCAGACCGTGGGCGCTTCTTTTCGGCTGATTGCCGACCCCAGCAACTGGGACCGGTCGTTAGGCATCAATACGCCCGGACAGGCCGGCGATCCTAATCATGTCCATTATCGGGATCTGTCCAGTCTGTGGGCCGAGGGGCAGTATTTCCCCGTGCTCTATTCCCGAGACAAGGTTCTAGCGGTGACGGAACACAAGACGCTGCTCCAGCCGGAGCCATAAATCGGGCGACGGTATTCACTCCCGTGAACACGGCACCACTCCGGCTTGTCGGGTTCACGGATTCCTTGGTATGTTTGGCTCGTATTCAGGAGGGACGCGATGGCAGCAATAGATTCTCAAGCAGCATCTCCACGCAACGAATGGCGCAAGCAGACTCCGGGTCATGTCGGCTGGGCGCGGACCGCACACGCGGGTGACCCGCATAAATACTATATGGTTTCGGTCGATACGCACGGGATCGAACCGAACGACTATCTGGAAAAGCGCATTGAGAAAAAATATTTCCATCGCATTCCGCGGATGAAGATTGACGAGGACGGTGCGCAGTGGACGATCTGCGAGGGTATGAAGCCCGTTCTGGTCAAACCGGGCCGCAATTATGAAAAACACCTCCCGGCGCTAGAGTCGTTTGAAGATATCGACATGTTTCAGCCCTACTCAAAGCGCTTTGAGGCAGAAGATTTGCGCCGCAACCATGCCGGCACCGATATCACACAGCGTTTGGCCGACGCGGACGCGGATGGCATTGATGCCGAGATTATTTTCCCGAACAAGGGCCTGCTGGCCTTTGGCACGCCTGACCCGGTTTTTCAGGGGGCAATGTTCCGGGCCTGGAACCGCTGGGCGCTTGAGACCTTTGGCGGTCACTGGACCCGCTTCATGCCCATGGCCATGATTGCCACCGGTGATCTTGAAGGAGCCATGGCCGAAGTGCGGTGGGCCGCGGAGCACGGCTTCAAGGGCCTCACCATGCCGAATAAACCCATCTTTGGTCCGCTCAAAGAGGGTGAGCTGCAATACAACGACAAATCGTTCGAGCCCCTCTGGTCACTAATCGAAGAGGTGGACCTGCCCATAACCTTCCACGTCTCGACCGGACGCGACCCGCGCGCGGTCGGGGGCAATGGCGGGGCGCTGATTAACTATGTTTCGCACTCGATGTCGACGGTTATGGATCCGCTCGTACACCTGATCTCCTCGGGCGTGTTCGAGCGCCATCCCAGCCTCAAAGCCGGCTCTATTGAGGGCGGTATCGGCTGGGTGCCCTGGATGGTCGAAACCCTCGACTACGCCCATAAAGTCCACCATATGTGGGTGCGTCCGGTCCTGCCCGAACCGCCCAGCTTTTACTATCGGCGCAACTGTTTCTCGGCCTTCATGAACGACCGCTCCACGCTGCTCCTGGCCGAAGAGTTGAACCTGGTCGATAATTTTATGTGGTCGAACGACTATCCGCACCACGAAGGCAGTTGGCCGTACTCGGCCGCCAGCATTGAGCGCCAGATGGATACCTTGTCGGAGGCAAGCCGCGAGAAGATTCTCGGTCTGAACGCTGCCCGTGTCTTCAAACTGGAAATGCCTGAGTAAGACTGTACCACTCGAGTTGCGTTACAAGAACTGGGCCGGGTTACGGGACCAAAAGCTTGGCCAGCAATTGAAACTCGTGTGCCCGGGGTGAGGTGGTCCGCCAGACGAGGCCGATAGTCCGGCCTGGTTCGGGCTTCCGAAAGGGTAGAATAACAATCTGTGAAAGCTGCGGCGCTTCGACCTCTAACGAGAGCCGGGGCAGAAGGGTAATCCCGATTCCGCCCGCGACCATTTGGACCAGGGTATTCAGGCTGCTGGCACGAAAGTCCCCAATCTCGCTGGCACCACTGGTGTGACACACGGTCAACACTTGGTCTCGCAATCAATGTCCATCGTCTAATAACAGCACCTGTTCACCGGCAATATCGGCCTCCGTCACACGTTTCCGCTTGGCGAGTCTGTGTCGTGCCGGGACCGCAAGCACAAAAGGATCGGCTGTCAGCGTCAGGGTGGATACGTTGCCGAGGTCGGCTTCGAGCGCCACCAAGAGGAGGTCGAGCTTGCCCTGGGACAGGAACTCCAGTAGCCGGTGCGTCAGGTCCTCGTGCAGCAGAACCTGGAGTTGCGGATAGTGCTGGCGCAGGGCTGGTAGCGTTTTTGGCAGGAGGTAAGGGGCCACGGTTGGAATCACCCCGAGCCGCAGGGTTCCAGAAAGGGGCTGGGTCAGGCTGCGGGCCAGGTCAACGAATTCGTCGCTTGCCGTGAGAATACCGCGCGCGAGCGGCAATAAGGTCTCCCCGGCTGGGGTGAGCAGCACCGTGCGTTGGCTGCGCTCGAACAACTGCACGCCCAACAATCGTTCGAGGTCCTTGAGCTGAGCGCTCAGGCCGGGCTGGGTGACAAAACAGGCGTCGGCGGCGTCTCGGAAGCTCAGCCATTCTGCCACGGCCGCAAAATATTCCAGTTGTCGGAGCGATATGTTCATAGACAAAACTTATCATACGAGTAAAAGTTATCAATTTTATTGTTAAGTTCCACAGGACATTATCGACAAGTAGCTTGCGCATTTCGACAAGGTCGACCCCGCCTACGGGAACGGGATACGGAGGGCGCTTGAGGTTGATTGCCATAAGGACGCCGCATAAGACTCGCTCCGTGTCCTCGCTCCGCGAAGAGCGAGGACAGTTCAAATAGGGACAGGGCATGCACGACCGAGACGGATGAGATAAGAATGGCCTTCGTTACTGCTCCGTGTGCGGGAAAGAGGAGGGCCATACTATGGATCGAAAATACTGGTCGTTTGTGATTCCGGCGCTTGAACCGGATTTTGCCACTGCCGTCAAAAAGCTGGAAGACCGCGGCCTTGCCGGGGTGACCGTTCCCCAGGTGTACGGCTCGCCGTTTGCGCCGCTGGCGGCTGCGGCGGTCTCAACAACGCGGCTTGAACTCGCCACCGGCATTGCGATCGGCCTGACGCGCAGCCCGTTTGAGACCGCAGTAACTTCGCTCGATCTCGACCATCTGTCCAAAGGCCGCTTCATTCTGGGGTTGGGCACCGGACCCAAACACTGGACCAACGGCTATTTCGGGATGCCGTACGATAAGCCGGTGTCGCGGCTGCGCGAGGTCGTGCAGATTCTGCGGCACGTTGAGGACGGCGCCCGCTCCGGGGAGATGCAGCCCTGGGAGGGACAGTTCTATCAACTCCAGTTTGATGCCTATCAACCCACACTCCCGCCGTATCGCGACCGTATTCCCGTCTGGATTGCGGCCCTGCGCCAGCGTATGTGCGAATTGACGGGTGAGGTGGCTGACGGCCTGATCGGGCATCCGGTCTGGTCAGTCGAATGGTCCCTGGGCCAAGCTCAGGAGTCCGTAGCCGTTGGCGCGGCCCGTACCGGACGCGACCCCGCTGCGATTCATTTTCAGCCCTGGGTGACAGTTTCTATTGATGAGGACGAAAAGATGGCCTTACAGGATGCCAAGCCCTGGCTGGCCTTCTACTCGGGCTTCAGCCAGTACTATCCCTATTTCGAGGCGCACGGCTTCGGAGCCGAGGCACGTAAAATCAGTGAAGCCTCCAAGACGATGAACTGCGTGCAGGCCGCGCAACACGTGCCGGATGAAATGGTCCGGGCCTTTGGAGCGCACGGCACACCGGACCAAGTCCGGGAGCGGATTGAGCCCTTGTGGCAACGGGCCAACTCCATGTGTATCGTTCCGCCCAACTGGGGAATGACACCCGAAAAACTGGCGAAAAAGCTCCAGGCGATTGCCGATACCTTTTGGCCTCAGTAGGAAGGCGCACCGGTCGCTCTCAGGAGGAAGCCCATGGATTTTCGTTATCTGCTGATTGAACATGACCGCGGCATTTGCCGCATTACCCTGAATCGCCCCGAACGCCTGAACGCGATTAACATCCGGGTCGGACTGGAGCTACTCCAGGCGTTCGAGGCGTGTGATTATGACGACTCGGTCCGGGCCGTGATCCTGACCGGGGCGGGGCGGGCCTTCTGTGCCGGTGACGATCTCAAGGGCATGGCCGAACCCGACCAACCGGAACGAAGATTTGCGGACACGGTCAAGCACTACGTCCAGGGCGAAGGCCGCTGGCCTCTGGTGGTGGCCAAGATGCGTGCCCTGTCCAAGCCGATCATCGGCATGATTAACGGGCATGCGCACGGGGCCGGCTTTAACCTTGCTCTGGGCTGCGATCTGCGGGTGATGGCCAATTCGGCAACCCTGTGTATTCCGTTCGTCAAGCGCGGCATCGCGACCGGTACCAGCCTGCTGCAACAGTTTGTGGGCATTGGCAAGGCAATGGAGTGGGCGCTGCTCGGATCACAGCTCTCCGCCCAGGAAGCGGAACGCTGGGGGCTGGCCAATCGTGTGGTGCCCTTAGAAAAGCTGGAAGAAGCCACAATGGAACTCGCGAGCGAATTAGCTCAGGGACCGACACAAACCTACGGCTTTACCAAGTCGGCCGTTATTCACGGCTGGGATGCTCCACCCGAACGGGCGTATGAGTACCAGGGCCAGGCTTATCTGTTGTCACACCAAACAGAAGACTTTCAGGAAGGCCGTCAAGCCTTTCTCGAAAAACGTCCCCCGCGCTTTCAGGGGCGGTAAAGTGACCCGGAGGAGGTTCGTACCTGCTGAGACCATGAACCCACCCCGGCGCTACGCGCCACCCTTCCAAGGAGGGGATAGGGGAACTCTATGACTCAAAGGACGCAACCGACCCAATCGACCCAAATTCAGCCTTACGCCAGGAGCGTTACATGACGAAACAACACACCATCGTTTTTCTTCACTCTCGCGGGTTAGTCCCGCCCGAAGTTATTCATATGGTCAATGAGCAACTGCCAGCGGGTTTTCTCATAGATTTTTTGGAGCAAAGCTCTCCAGCCGACACGCGATTGGAAAAAATAGCACGCGCAGACTTCATTCTGGCCTATCCTGGCAATCCCACCGCGGACGAACTGAACGCGGCAAAACAGCTCAAGCTGTTTCAGATGTTGAGTGCGGGCTATGAATGGATAGACCTGGAGCTTTTTCAGAAACTCGGAGTACCGGTTGCCAATAACGGTGGAGCCAACGCGCCAACCGTGGCCGAGCATGCCATTCTCTTAATCTTGGCGGTCTTCAAAAAACTTCCCCTCCACCACAACACTCTGCACGAAGGACAGTGGCTTGGGGCGCGAGAAACGCTTCAGATGCGCGAGTTGCGCAACAAGACGGTGGGTATTATTGGGTTCGGCCGCATTGGCCGGGAGTTTGCGCGGATTGCGAAAGGATTTCAGGCAAACATTTTCTATTACGACACGGTCCGGGCACCAACTGCGGTTGAGCAAGAGGTTGGTGCCGAGCGGCTGGCGCTGGACGATCTGCTGCAACGAGCAGACGTCGTTTCTGCTCATACGCCGCTGACCGCCGAGACCAAAGGACTCATCAACACTCGGACGCTTGGCCTGATGAAACCCTCCGCCATTCTCGTTAATACGTCCCGTGGACCGGTAATAGACGAACCCGCACTCATCGAAGCGCTGCAAAACAATCGTATTGCCGGGGCCGGACTGGATGTTTTTACTGCCGAGCCCTTAGAAACCGACAGCCCGCTGCTATCGCTGGACAATGTAGTGCTGACCTCACATATTGCCGGGGTCACACTGGATACCTGGAGTCGCCGGATTGCGTTCGGCTTTGCCAATATCGAACGGGTAGCCGCGGGGCAGCCACCGGAGTCGGTAATTACGGGATAGGGGAGTCGTTGAGTCGGTTGGGTCGGTTGGGTCGGGTGAGTCATGCAGTCTCCCTATCCCCTCCTTGGAGGGGTGGCCCGTAGGGCCGGGGTGGGTCATGGGATAGGGCGTGACAATGTCGTGGTTGTTTCACATATTTGCCATTCGTTTGATTATTGTTTTCCTTTCAAGCTTTGGACTCATAGTCTCTGCCAATCTGACTTCTGCGCTCGCAGCCGACCTTGAGCGCTACGTCCACAGGCTGGTCAATGAGCATCGGGTTGCGCAGGGACTGAAGCCTTTAGCCTTCAATCCGGAAATTTCTGCCGTTGCTCGCGGTCATAGTCGGGATATGGCGACCGGGAGGGTGGGATTTGGTCACGGGGGAATTGAAAATCGCCGACAGAAGATAGCTGGATTCATTGCGCGTGCTGGGGTTGGTGAGAATGTCCATACTATAATGAGCTCTAAAAGCCCCTTGTCTGTAGGGGAGAGAGCTGTTGCTGGCTGGCTGGAGAGTCCCGGCCACCGGCGTAATATTGAAGGCTCCTATGACCTCACCGGGGTTGGAATTGCCCAAGGACCGGGCGGCGAATACTTTCTCACTCAACTCTTTGTAAGGGCGCCATCTTATCGTTCAGGAACGCATGGAATCGATACACCATATAAGCATTCTAATCTTGCTCCGCGAGCCACAAAGAGCGAGTCCCAAGTCGTCGAAACCCAGCAGCCGGAGAGCTATAAGCGTCCGCTAAGAAAACCGCGCCGCGAAAAAGACCCACGCAAGCGTCCAGGACGAAAAAGAACGGCCGATGGATGGGTCCAGACGCTGGATTAAACCTTGTCGGCGAATCGGACGTTCGCTCGGTCGTCCGCTAACTATTGCATGCCGCTCAATAGTCTCGCAGCCGTGCCCAGCGATCACGATGCCAAGCGGCATCGCCAAAGGTCATCTCCGCGGCGCGGGCGCGTTTCATATACAGGCCGGCATCGTGCTCGTCGGTCATACCAATACCGCCGTACATTTGGACCCCTTCGTTGGTAGCCAGGACAAAAGCATCGGAGCAACGGGCTTTGGCCAGGGACACCAACAGGGCCAGGTCACTCTCGCCGGCATCAGCGGCGTTTGCCGTGGCCATCACGGCCGAGCGACACAACTCAATCTCCATAAAGACTTTTGCCGCCCGATGTTTGAGGGCCTGAAAGGAGCCGATGACCACCCCGAATTGTTCGCGTGTCTTGAGGTAGGCGAGCGTATCGTCGAAAATCTGGCTCATCCCGCCCAGCATCTCGGCACACAGGCCGACCGTGGCGAGATCAACAATGTGCGAGAGCGTCTCAAAGCCTTGACCGACTGTCCCGACAACAGCCTCAGCACCAATTTTCACTCCATCGAGAGTGACCAGCGCCGCAGCACGATTATCAACCCGGGTCTGAGGGATGATCGCCACACCAGGTGTATCTGGCGCAAGCAGAAAAAGGGTGATGTCATCCTGGTCGCTATCTTCGCCGGCGGTGCGGGCCGAGACAATCAGCGCGTCCGCGCTCTGTCCATCCAGGACCTGAATCTTTTCGCCCGACAGCCTCCAGGCGTCTCCTTCGGCTACGGCCTGTGTGGAAACCCGATTCAGGTCATAGCGGCTGCGCGCCTCCTGATAGGCAAGCGCAAGAATCTTTTCACCCGTCGCGATGCCAGGGAGCCAAGTCTGTTTTTGTTCAGGGCTACCGGCGTGTGCAAGCAATTGACCACCGAGCAGGACGGTTGAGAGAAAGGGCTCCGGAGCAAGATTGCGGCCCACGGCTTCCAGCACAACCGCAAGATCGGCCAGACCCATGCCAGCACCGCCATATTCCTCAGGAATCAGAATGCCCGCCCACCCGAGCTGGGCCATCTCCTGCCACATATCCCGTGAGAAGCCCACGCTGTCTTGGGCGTCACGCAGCGCGCGCAGCCGGCTGACCGGGGAGTTGGTGCGAACGAAATCTCGCGCGGTCTGCGCCAAAAGTTCCTGATCTTCAGTCAGCACAAGTGCCACAATACCTCTCCTCTTTCCCTCCAAGGGCCGGGGTGGGTCTCTCCCACATCTTTTCCCTTAATCAGGCAATCCCAGCACCCGCTTGGCAATGATATTGAGCTGGATCTCACTCGTCCCGCCTTCAATCGTATTGCCTCGGGAACGCAGCCAGTCGCGGGTGAGGGTGAGCTCAACGTCTTCAAATCCGGGTCCGTCCCAGCCCAAGGCGTGCGGGCCGGCAATCGACACCAACAACTCAAGACGACGTTGATTCAGCTCGGTGCCGTAGATCTTAAACATCGAGCTTTCCGGACCTGGAGGACGACCGGCTTTGGCCGCATCGCGGGCGCGTTCCGTGGTGAGTCGAAAGGCGCGATTGTCCATTTCGTACTGTGCCATACGATCCCTGATTGCCAGGTCAGCCACACGGCCGCCGTCCAGTCCGAGATGCTCCCTGGCCCAGTCCCGCATGCTTCGGCCTTTCCCCGCTGTCGTACCGAAGGCCGAGGCAATCATATTACGCTCATGATTCAGCAGGGACTTGGCTACCGTCCAGCCTTTGTTCACCTCGAAGATGACATTCTTGGCAGGGGTGTGTACATCAGTCAAAAAGGTCTCGCAGAACGGTGAGGCACCGCTAATGAGTTTAATGGGTCGGGTTTCCACGCCCGGCGATTCCATGTCTACCAGTATGAAGGTAATGCCTTCCTGTTTTTTGGCCTCCGGATCGGTTCGGACGAGCATGAACATCCAGTCGGCCAGATTGGCAAACGACGTCCATACTTTCTGGCCGTTAATAACATAATGGTCACCCTCCAGGATTGCCCGGGTTTTGAGCGAAGCCAGGTCGCTGCCCGACCCCGGTTCGGAATAGCCCTGACACCAGCGAATCTCGCCCTTGATGATCCCCGGCAGATGTTCGTGCTTTTGTTCTTCGGTGCCGTATTGCAAGAGGGTTGGACCAATCATGGTCAGGCCAAAGCCGATCAACGGGGCCGGTAGTTGCAGGGTATTCATCTCTTGCTGCAACACCTTGGCTTCGTCCTTGGAGAGCCCGCCACCGCCGTACTGGGATGGCCACTCGGGTGCGGTCCAGCCGCGCTCGGCCATGATATCCAGCCAGACTTTCATATCGGGATTCGAGTATCTGGCCTTGCGTCCGCCCCAATTCCCGTCAAGCATGGTGTTCCCCACGCCACGGATCGAAGCCGGGGCGTTAGCATCCAGCCACTGATGTGTCTCAGCACGAAACGTTTCGAGATCGGCCATGTTCACTCCTCTCAACAGATAAGGGCGACCCAACGGTCGCCCTTATTCGAGCCGGATTTCGCGCTTGTCCCCTCCTTGGGGGGGTGGCCCGATAGGGCCGGGGTGGGTTTCCCCGTGAGCGCAGAATCGTTCGTGGTGCTTAGGCCGCAGCCACAGCGGGAGCCGGCATGTTCAGCGGTTCCGGGTCCTGGAGCGGTTCCGTATCCCACTTCTTGAGTTCCGGTATCACATGCTTGGCAAAGCACTTCATGCTGCCCTCGGCCTCGTCGTAGGGCATCCCGGCGTAGCTGAAGTTGCACATAATGGCTTTCATGTCGATCGTGTCACGGATGAATTCGAGTTTCCGCAGCACCTGATCGGGTGTCCCCCACGGCATGAGCTTGACAAAGTCTCTGGCGGCTCCGTCCATGCCATGCTGCTCAATATATTTTCCGACGTTGCTGTAGAACTCATAGCCCTTGTTCTGACCAAAGTGTTTGGCCGTCATCTGATAGTGATTCATGGCCGTGTGATAATAGGCCCCGATCCACTTGGTGGCTCGCTCTTCGGCCCGCTTGGCGTCTTCATCCACATAGAAGAAACCGCCACAGAACGGCTGGGGCGGCTTGGTGCCGGGATTCTCTTCCTGCCAGACTTTATGGTAGACCTCGAAATCTCCTCTGACGACATCCCACGGTTTTTGCGGAATGACCAGCAGACCGATACCGAGTCGGGCCATGATCGGCATGGACTCCGGTGAGACCGCTGCGGCATAGGTGCGGCCCTTAAACGAGTAGGCCGGGTAGGGGCGGATATCGCGGCGGGGCTGCTGGATCGTCGGGCCGCCCTCCATATAGCCTTTCTCCAGTCCATTGATGATGAGTTCGGCATATTCAACAAAGCGTTCGCGACCTTCGTTCTGGTCGATCCGAAACCCGTCATACTCAACCCGAGCCAGACCTCGACCGAAGCCCAGGATCATCCGCCCGCCCGACACATGGTCAAGCAGGGAGATTTGCTCGGCAACCCGAACCGGATCGTGCCAGGGCAGCACGATAACCATGGTGCCCAGCTTGGCCTTCTTGGTTCTGCCCGCCATATAGGACAGGAACTGAACCGCGTCTGGACACATGGTGTAATCCGTAAAGTGGTGCTCGATAGACCAAATTGAATCAAACCCCAGGGGTTCGGCCATCTCCGCGATCCGAAGCTCCTCACGGTAGACTTCGGCATCGGAGCGGGCGTTTCCAGGGTTCTGGAATACCGGGGCGTAACCAATATGCATAAGGCCTCCTTTGTGATCTTTACTCTGAAATGATGGAGTCCATATTATAGACAAGCCAGTTCAGTCCGCATAGTCCCTTGTGGCAGTCTCGTCAGGCTAACGGCGTTAGTCTCCATACGGGCAGTGAGAGAAAATCGGGCTAAACCCACCCCGGCCTACGGCCACCCCTCCAAGGGAGGGGATAGGAAAGGCTCCAGTAGAGGAGCCTTATCCTTCTTGCAACGCTTCGAGCACTTTGGCCGGATGGTCGGCGGCTTTGGCGACCCGCTTCCAGTGTTTTTTCACCTTGCCGTTGGGGCCTATCCAGACCGTCGAGCGAATGACGCCTACGGTCTTTTTGCCGTACATCATCTTCTCGCCCCAGGCGCCGTATTTTTCCATGATCTTTTTGTCCGGGTCGCATAAGAGCGTGAATGGCAGTTGGTATTGCGTGGCAAACTTCTGGTGTGAGGCGGCGCTGTCCGGTGAAACACCGAGGACAACCGCATCCTGTTTTTGGATGTCCTGCCATCTATCCCGAAAGCCGCAGGCCTCCTTGGTACAACCGGGCGTATTATCCCTAGGATAGAAATAGACAATCACGTTGTGGCCCCGCAGGTCTTTGAGTGCGACCTTGTTTCCGGCTGCATCTTGTAAGGTAAACGCGGGCGCTGCTTTTCCTTCTTCAATCGGCATAGGCTCCTCCGTACTGCGAACGCGGGTTTCGTCGGATTTGACTCGCTCGGCGGTATTTCCTAAGGTAGCTCGGCTCTTTCGTATCCAAGAATATTATGCGACTCAAGGGAAGGAGAGGCAGACATGGATTTTGATTTTTCCCCAAAAGTACAGGACCTGAGAAAACAGGTCTCCCAGTTTATGGAGGACCACGTCTATCCGAACGAGAAGACGTTTGAGGACCAACTGAACTCCGGTCCAGACCGCTGGCAGATTCCGCCGATTATCGAAGAGTTGAAAGAAAAGTCCAAGGCTGCCGGACTGTGGAACCTGTTCCTGCCGGAGAGTGAGTACGGCTATGGCCTGACCAACCTCGAATATGCCCCCCTGTCGGAAATCATGGGGCGGGTGCATTGGGGTTCGGAAGTCTTTAATTGCTCGGCGCCGGATACCGGCAATATGGAAGTGATCTCTCGCTATGGCACACCCGAGCAGCAAAAAGAATGGCTGGAGCCGCTGCTCGAAGGCAAGATTCGTTCCTGCTTTGCCATGACCGAACCAGCGGTGGCCTCGTCCGACGCTACGAATATCGAATCCCGCATTGTGCGCGATGGGGATGAATATGTTATCAACGGCCGTAAGTGGTGGTCCTCGGGCATGGGTGACCCGCGCTGCAAGATTCTCATCTTCATGGGCAAGACCGACCCCGATAATCCGAACCGCTATCTCCAGCAGTCTCAAATCCTGATCCCGCGCGATACACCTGGCGTGAAGATCCTGCGGATGCTGTCCGTGTTTGGCTACGACGATGCCCCCCATGGTCATGCCGAGGTCGAGTTCAAGGACGTGCGGGTGCCGGCCTCGAATATGATTCTGGGTGAGGGCCGGGGGTTTGAGATTGCCCAAGGCCGCCTCGGTCCTGGGCGTATTCACCACTGCATGCGTTTGATCGGCCAGGCCGAGCGCGCGCTGGAGAAAATGTGCACCCGCGCCAAGTCGCGAACCGCGTTCGGCAAGCTGGTCTCCGAACGGACGGTGACGCTGGAGCGGATCGCCGAGGCCCGGATTCGGATTGAGCAGGCCCGGCTGCTGACGCTCAAGGCGGCGCATATGATGGACACGGTCGGCAACAAGGCCGCTCGTGCGGAAATTGCCATGATTAAAGTGGCGGCTCCGAATATGGCGCTGCAAGTGATTGACTGGGCCATGCAGGCCCACGGCGGGGGTGGGGTGGCCGAAGACTTTGGTTTGGCGCGCGCCTATGCCTCGGCGCGGACGCTGCGCTTTGCCGACGGACCGGACGAAGTCCACCGCAATCAGATTGGCCGCTTGGAACTGCGTAAATACGATAAAGAGTAAACATGTCCAGCATCTCATATCTATTGGAGGACACGTTTACTCTTTTAGAGCCGAGAGAACTCAGGGACCCATGAAGTTTGGTCTGCACTACCAGCTCCCGTGTACGGGCTCCCAATCGCCTGTGCAGCGCTACCGGGACACGCTCGATCAGGCGATTCACGCCGAAGCGCTGGGGTTTGAATCGGTCTGGCCGGTTGAGCAGCACTTCAACCCCGAGCTGTCGATTCTTCCGTCCCCGCTGCTGCTCCTGTCGGCCCTGGCCGAGCGGACGCAGACCCTCCGCCTCGGGATCGCCATTATTCTCCTGCCCCTCTCGCATCCCATTCGCATCGCCGAAGAGATTGCGACCCTAGACGTGCTGAGTAACGGGCGGGTGGAGTTCGGTATTGGGCGAGGGTCTCTGCCCAACCATTTCAGCGGGTTTGGGGTAGATCAGGCCGAAAGTCGGGAGCGGATGCTGGAGGCCCTGGCCATGATTCGCCAGGCCTGGACTCACGAGCGGTTCTCATTCCAGGGACAATTTTTTCAGGTTGAGGATATCTCGGTGGTGCCGCAGCCAGTCCAGCAGCCCCATCCTCCCATTCGGGTCGCGGCCAATAGCACGGAAACCTTCGAACTGATGGGTCGTCTGGGCCATCCCATTTTTGTGGCCTCGCAGGTCAATCCATTCGCCAAAATGCGGGAATATATTCCGCTCTATCGCGAGACCCGGTTGGCGGCCGGGCACCCGGCCTGTGAGGGGGAGGACGTGACTCTGCTCGGTCCGCTGTATGTCGGTCGGAGCCAGGCTCAGATTCGCCGGGAGTTGGAACCTAGCGTCCGTCGTTTTCTGGAGTCGGTTGCCACCATTGCCGCGTCCCAAGGTTCGGACTTGGGGAAACAGTCGCGCCGCGTCCGGGAAGTATTTGAGCGGGTGCGGCGTATGACTTATGAGAAGGTGAGCGAGGTGATGGCCATCTTTGAGACGCCGGCCGCCTGTGTCGAACGTCTCAAACAGCTTGAAGAAGAATTCCACATGGGGCGCTTCGTGTGCTGGTTCAATCCTGGCGGCATGGTTCCTCATGCCCAGGTTATGCGTAGCATGGAGTTGTTTGCCGCCAAGGTGATGCCGCATTTTACGTAAGCGATTGGCAGATTGAGAGAGAAGGGAAAGCGGCGTGGACTACAGACATGAATTTCTCGACCTCCTACTTAAAAAAAATGCCCTCAAAATCGCCAGCGACCCACACTCCTTCTTTCAGCTCAAAAGCGGACGTGTCAGCCCGAGCTTTATCTCGCTCGGCTCGCTGACCGATGGCTCAAGCCTTATCACGCTCAAAAAATGCTATAGCCAAGCGGCCCTGGAAGGCGTAGAGCGGGGCGTTCTGCAAGACTTCGCCTATGTTTTCGGTCCGGCCTATAAAGGCATTACCCTGGGGGCGTTGCTGTGCGAGGGACTTCAGGAATACGCGAGCAAGTCCACGTCTCTCCTCTACGACCGCAAAGAAGAGAAGGCTCACGGAGAGGTGAGCCAGGGCCGTTCGGTTGAGAAGACCATTGTCGGGGCTGAAAATTTCGTCCCGGCAAGCGGGATTCTGCTGGTTGACGATGTGGTCACCACCGGTAAGGCAAAATACGAGGCGCTCGAAAAAATACGTCTGCTTGGCGAGCACCGGGTCGCCGGGATGGTCGTTGCCGTTGATCGACAGGAATTGCTGGGCGACGCTCAGCAGGTCGGTCGATACAGCGCCATCCAGGCGCTCGAACACGAACTCGGCATCCGCACCTTTGCCATTCTCACCATGCAGGAGATTTTCAGCCTAGTGAAGGATAGCCTCTCAGCAGAAGTTCGGCAGGCGTGGATTGCGTATTATGAGCGCTATGGGGCCGTCCAACTCGGGTAGCGGCGCTACGCACGCAGGAGGGCTTAGTGAGTAGGTCGGATTAGCGTAGCGTAATCCGACAGGGGCGAGGCTGTCGGCTTACGCCTTCGGCTAACCCGACCTACGAGACGCAATTACCCGCCATGTGCGGCCCGCTGATGTCGGGTGGCTTCGTGGTCAACAGCCATGGTCTGGGGGTCGATGACTACGCCGTAGTCTTTTTCCGCCATCTCAAGCGTAATGAAATCGTCCAGCACGTCGTCCAACACAAGCTGCGGGTCACGTTCAAACGGGTCGCCATACGCACCGCTGTTGGCGGTTTTAATCTGGAGCAGTTCGTTTTCTTGCATGGGGTAGCCGGTGACCTTGCTGTACAAGCGCTCCTCTCCCTCAACACCCGGGTTCTTAATCATAGACGCCCGACTGCCGTTACCACCGTTAAAGATGCCCTTGGGCGCATCAAAATGGCGTTCAGCCTCCGAGGACAGGAAGCCCGGCACGAGAAAACGATTTTCGCGCACAATACCGACTCCGCCGCGCCATTTGCCCGGAGCGATGGGTTCCTCGCGCAATTCGTAGCGTTCGTTGCGCATGGGAAAGCGCAGGTCCAGTTCCTCGACGGGGTTGTTCCGGGTGTTCTCAATCAGACAGGCAATAGAGTCGAGGCCGTCTTTACCGTGACGGCCACCCCAGTTACCCTCGTTGACCTCCAGATACACCCAGTACTGACCCTTTTCTTCCAGAAAGCCGCTATAGCTCAGGAAATGCACATGGGCCGCATTCCCGGCGCAGACCTTGTCGGGGACGGCCTGGGCGAGGGCGAGGTTTACGCCGTCGGCCAGATATTGGACCTGATTGAAGCGGCTGAAGCAGGCGCGCGGAAAACGCGGATTGAAAATCGTCCCCTCCGGCGCAACGACCCGTATGGGCCGAAAGATCCCCTCGTTTTGCGGCACCGGATCGGGGTAGGTAGCTTCATCGAGCAGGATGCTACGCACGATCACATACGAGGCAACCAGAGTACTGCCTTCAAACGGCACGTTATAGCCGGTTGGCACCTCGGGGCTTGAGCCGGTCAGGTCGATGGTCAGTTCACTGCCTTCCACCTTGACTTTGACACACACGGCCAGCGGTTGCTCGCGGTTGCGGCCGTCGTCGTCCAGGTATTGGGTGGGCGCGACATATTCTCCATCGGGAATTTTTTCGATTTCCTTGCGCAGCATCCGCTCGGAGTAGTCCATTAAATCATGGGCCGTATCGAGCACGGTGGTCACCCCGTATTTTTCGACCAGATGTAGAAAACGTTCCCGCCCCAGTTGACAGGCGGCGATCATGGACTCTATGTCGCCGGCGTTCATCTCCGGTGTCCGGACGTTATCCAGAAAGAATTGCCACAGGTCGTCGTTGCGGACCCCTTTGTTGTACAGCTTAATGCCGTTAAACAGGCGGGATTCGGCCCAGACATCGACCACATCAACGTTCAGGCCCGGTGCGGCGCCCCCCATATCGAGCAGGTGGGCGGTGACCGCGGCAAAACCGATCAACTCGCCCTGCCAGAAGACGGGCACCGCAATACCCAGGTCCGGGGTATGGCTGGCGCCCTGGAAGGGGTGGTTATGCAGAATCACGTCCCCCTCGTGAATATTGCCCTGGAGGCGCTTCAGAAAGCCCCGGATATAGGCCGGCAGGGAACCGACGTGCATCGGCGAGGTGTCGCTCTCGCAGATCTCGTTGCCCTGGGCGTCGTACAGGCCGGCGCCCAGGTCTTCAGACTCACGGATAATGCTGGAATAGGACATGCGGTAGAGGACGTGGGCCATTTCTTTGGCCGCTGCGGTAAACGCGCCGCCCAGGACGCGCAGGGTAATCGGATCGACCGACCGAGGCGTACCGTTTGGAGTGCCGTGTCCGTTTGGTGAGGTCATCACGTTCCCTCCTCTGCGTGCTCCTATTCACACGCAATAATCAAAATGCCGTGCCGATCAACCTCTGCGGATAAGCCAGGGTTGACCACCACCGTGCTATCGAGCTGTTCAACAATAGCGGGGCCGGTGATGATATTCCCGGCTTGTAAGCGCTCTCGATCGTAGAAGTCGGTCGCGAGTTTTTCCGGCGTCCCGTCCCGATTGAATATCACATCGAGCGTCGCGATTCGGGCCGCGTCCGGGGACCCGTCCCCGGTCGGAATTTCTTTCAGCCGCAACTCGGGGATCAGGCCCACCCCCTGGACCCGAATATTGACCAGTTGGATATCGCTGTCCGGAAAGCGTCGGACATACTCACGCTCGTGCGCCTGGTGGAAGGCTTCGGTCGCCTGTTGCTGCCAGTCGGCCGTAATCTCACCGGCGGGTAACTCAACCCGCAGCTCATAGCCCTGGCCGATATAGCGGCAGTCGGCAATACGGCGGATTAATGACTGGTCGGCCCCGAGATTGTCCACCCGGAGCCGCTCGGCGGCCTGACGTTCCAGGGCAGCGAAATCCGCGGCCAGCTTGTCGCGATCAAGAGCCGAGAAAAGCTGCATCTCGGTCGTGACAAACTCGTACACAATATCCGTTGCCAGCAGCCCCAGCGCCGACGTAATGCCGGGATAGCGGGGAACCAGGACGGTGGGGATGCGCAGCTCTCGGGCGATATCACAGGCAAACACGGGTCCGGCTCCGCCAGCGGCAACCAGGACAAAGTCGCGCGGGTCATAACCTTTCTGGACGCTGCTGATTTCAATGCCTTCAACCATACTCTGGGTGAGAATCCGAACCGCGCCCAGGGCGGCTTCCTCCACACCCAGGCCCAAGGGCTGGCACAGCTCTCGTTGGACGGCCTCTGCGGCGAGGCTAGGTTGAATCTGGACTTGGCCGCCAAGGACATTCTCGGCTCGCAGCCTGCCGAGCACTACCAGTGCATCGGTCGCCGTCGGAAGGCTCCCGCCCCTGCCGTAACACGCCGGACCGGGGTCTGCCCCCGCGCTCTTGGGTCCCACCCGGAACATGCCCCCCGCATCGAGATAGGCCAGACTCCCCCCGCCCGCGCCAATCGCGTCGATCTCGACCATGGGAATCATGGCGTGGTAGCCGGCCACTTTGGTGTCGAGGAGATGCTTCATCCGCATCTGCCCGTCCGGCGCAACGCCAATGTCTGCGGAGGTGCCGCCGACATCAAGGGTAATGACGCTGGGCGAGCCCGTACTCTTGCCGGTCCAAATCCCGCCGATCAGGCCCGCCACCGGTCCAGACATGAGCAGGTTGACCGGGCGTTGAGCCGCGCCTTCGGTGGTCGCGACCCCGCCGACCGAGGTCATCAGGTGGAGCCCGCCACGTATGCCTTTGTCCGTGATCGTCCGGTCGAGGCGGCGGACGTACTGACTGACCTGAGGACCAACATAGGCATTCAGGCAGACTGTGCTGAAGCCTTCGTACTCACGGTATTGGGGCAGGACCTCGTGCCGTACGGATAAATAACACTCCGGGTATTCTTCAAGAATGATCTCCTTGGCGCGTTGCTCGTGCTCTGGGTTGAGAAAGGAAAACAGAAAGCACACGGCAATGGCTTCCACGCCCTCACGCTTGAGTCGCTGGACGGCCTCACGCACCTCGTCTTCGTCAAGTGGGGTCAACACCTCGCCCTGAGGGGCAATGATGCGCTCGCTAATCGGGCGTCGATAGCGCCGGCGGACCAAGGGATGTTTTTGCCAAGGTACATCCTGGTAGAGGCTGAACGACAAGGGTCGCTTGTGGCGGGCGATATGCAGAATGTCACGATACCCCTTGGTCGTGAGCATACCGACCTGCGCTCCGGCGTGCTCCAGCACGATATTGGTGGCGATAGTCGTCCCGTGAAAGAAGTGGTCAATCTGAGCGGCCGGAATGCCGACGTGCGCGCACAGCGCCTCCACCCCGTCGAGCGTGGCCTGAGAGGGGTCGGCTGGCGTGCTGGGCAGCTTATAGACCACCACCTCACCCTCGTCCTCATCGACATAGATCAGATCGGTAAACGTTCCACCGACATCGACCCCGACACGTTTCATGGCTATGCTGTTCCCTCGAAGTATGGATTGCAGCCCTTGTACGGCATTCTGGCCTGACTGGTCAAACCCGTAGGCACGGGGTTGCGGAAACGAGGCAGTATGCTGAGCACCGTCGAACACCTCAACAATCTCGTCAACGCGGTGGTCTGGGGTCCGCCCCTGATGGTCCTCCTGATCGGAACCGGGGTGTATCTCAGCTTTCGTTTGGGATGGATTCAACTGACGCACTTCCTCTTGATCTGGCGTTCAACCCTGGGTCGCCTCCTCTCCGGGCGAACGGAAGCCGGTGCTGGCGAGCTGAGTGCGTTTCAGGCCGTCAGTTCGGCCATGGCGGCAACGGTTGGAGTCGGGAATATCGTTGGGGTCAGTACGGCCATGTATTGGGGCGGGCCGGGGGCGTTGTTCTGGATGTGGATAACGGCCGGAGTCGGTATGGCGACCAAGTTCAGCGAGGTCGTGCTGGGCATGAAATACCGCCAGGTCAAGGCGGACAGCGGCGAGGTTATCGGTGGTCCAATGTATTATATTGCTGGCGGCCTGGGCCGGAAGTGGCTGGCCGGTGTATATGCCTTTCTGACCGGCGCGGCCGCGCTGGGTATCGGCAATATGGTCCAGGCGAATACGGTGGCGGCGAGTCTGTATGAAACCTTCAGCCTGCCCCGACCGATCGCCGGGGGATGCGTGGTCGCTCTGGTGGCGGTGGTCATCCTGGGCGGGGTACGGCGCATTGGCCGGACCACCTCATATCTGGTGCCCTTTATGGCCGTGCTCTATCTGGTCGGCGGTGTGGTGATTCTCCTGCGCTACGCCTCGGCCCTGCCGGACGCGTTAGCGACGATCATTACCTCCGCCTTCACACCCGCCGCCCCGGTTGGAGCCTGGGGAGGAGCGACCGTGATGCTGGCCATGCGCTACGGACTGGCGCGCGGAATTTTTTCCAATGAGGCCGGATTGGGTTCGGCCTCCATTGTGCACGCACAAGCCAAGAACACACCGGTCGGGCAGGGCTTTTGGGGCATGTGGGAGGTGTGTGTGGATACCCTGATTGTCGCCAGCGTCACCGGACTGGTGATTATGGTGACGGGTGTTCTCGGCCAGGCGGACACCTCTCCGGGTCTATTGGCCGCGGCAGCCTTTGCCCAGGGTCTGCCCGGTTTGGGAGACTATCTGGTCTTTATCTGTTTGATCCTGTTTGCCTATAGCACCATGCTGACGTGGAGTTTTTATGGCGGGCAAGCCTGGGAGTATCTGTTCGGCAAGGTGGCGGTGATTCCGTATCGGGTGCTGTTTCTGGCCTTTCTTTATATTGGCGCAACCGGTGGCTTACGGCTGGTCTGGGACGTCTCCGACACGCTGAACGGCATGATGGCCATCCCGAACCTGATTGCCCTCCTGGTCCTGGCCAAGGTGGTCGAGCGGGAGAAGCAGACCACCCTCTCGTAATGGTGCGGCACCCGCTCAACCGGGCTAGATCTCGAAGCGCGTCTGCATCCGTTCCCACCAGCGGGCCAGAGACGGAGCCGCGTCAAACAGCGGCTCGTCGCTCACCCGCATCGCGAAGGTGAACGAGCCGAACAGGCACACGTCGGCATAGGTAAACACCTCAAACAGATACTCATGACCCAGGGCGACGGCCTCCAGGTCGGCCAGGACGGATTTGAGACGGGGGCGAAATTCGTCGCGTTTGGCGGCGAGGTCTTCAAGCCTTGCGCCGAACCGGGCTTCCCGGTTTTCCCGGAAGTAGGCGCGGTCCACCGGCTCGATCTTTTCAAAGATGTCATACACCACGACCGGAACGAGCGCCGGATGGAGGGTATTGTCGATGTACAGATTAAAGAACCGACAGGCCTCTTTCATGCCCGGGCCGGGGAAGAGCTTGGCCTCCGGATAGTGGTCTTCCAAATACTCGGCAATCTTCCACGAATCCGAGACAACCGTGCCGTTATCCGTAATGACCGGCACCCGGTCCTGCTTGGAAAAAGCCAATTTGTCCTTATCGCAAAAGCGAATCGGGATCGTCGTATAGTCCAGGCCCTTATGGCGTAAGGACGCCTTGGTCCGCGAACAGAACGGACTGAAACGCAAACTGTCCGCTCCGGCCAGGTCGTAGACTTCAATCATGGGATTCTCCTCTCTGAGCGCGTCTTTCGTCATTTCCAATAAAGCGGACAGAAGTCAAGGCGCAGGCCCGGTTGGCGGAAGGGCCTGCCTAGGATAGGCTGGCGCAAACGTCGGACGAGACCAGGAACAAAGGAGGCCATATTCATGCGAGAAGCCGTTATTGTATCATCCGCTCGGACTGGAATTGGCAAAGCCTTTCGGGGCAGCCTGAATAAAACCAGCGGCGCGACCCTGGGCGCGCATGTCATTAAAAACGCGGTTGAGCGTGCGGGGGTGGAGCCGGCAGAGGTGGAAGATGTGGTGTTCGGCTGTGGGCTGCCGGAAGGTTCAACCGGGCATAATATTGCGCGAACCTCGGCTGTGAAGGCCGGCCTGCCCGTGACCACCTCCGGCATGACTATCAACCGCTACTGCTCCTCCGGGCTGCAAGCGATCAGCACCGCGGCCAACCGGATTATCGTCGATGGGGCCGACGTCATGGTGGCTGGCGGAGTCGAGTCGATCAGCCTGGTCCAAAACAATCTGAACACCAAGAATTTCGTTGACGGTTGGCTCATGGACAACAAGCCCGAGATCTATTTCCCCATGCTGAAGACGGCTGAGATTGTCGCCCAGCGCTATCAGGTCTCGCGCGAGTCGCAAGACGAGTATGCCCTGGCCAGCCAGCAGCGGACCGCAGCCGGCCAAGAGACCGGTAAATTCGACGACGAGATCGTGCCCATCACCACGGTCATGGATGTGACCAACAAGGAAACGGGCGAGGTCACACAAAAAGAGGTCACGCTCTCTCGTGACGAAGGCAACCGGCCCACGACCAATATGGAGGGCCTTACCGCGCTCCCGTCCGTGACCGACGGCTCGATTACCGCCGGCAATTCCAGCCAGTTGTCCGACGGGGCGGCTGCGGTGGTGTTGATGGAAGCCAAAGAGGCCGAGAAGCGCGGTCTGGAGCCCATGGGCCTCTACAAAGGGCTGATCGCCACCGGCTGTGAGCCGGATGAAATGGGGATCGGTCCGGTCTTCGCCATTCCGAAGCTGCTTGAGCGCCACGGCCTGACGATGGACGATATTGATCTATGGGAACTCAACGAAGCCTTTGCCGTGCAGACGGTCTATTGTCGCGACCGACTCGGCATTTCCATGGAGAACTACAATGTGAACGGCGGCTCCATCTCGATCGGTCATCCGTACGGCATGACCGGCGCCCGTCAGGTCGGGCACATCTTGCGTGAGGGCAAACGGCGGGGTGCCAAGAACGTGGTGGTAACCATGTGTGTCGGTGGCGGGATGGGCGTGGCCGGATTGTTTGAGGTGTTGTAGCGCGTCGGGTCTCCGAAGACCCGATCAAAAAAGAGGGGCAGGCAGGCCTGCCCCTCCGAAACATACGGGGTCTACGCGGCAGCCTTGGCTGCATTCAGGGCTGCGTCATAATCCGGCTCGTTGGCAATCTCCGATACGTATTCAACGTGCCTGAGCGTGCCGTCTTTTCCCACGACAAACACCGCGCGGGCGGTTATGCCGGCCAGCGGCCCATCCGCGATCAACACGCCGTAGCCTTCGGCAAAGGCCCGGTCACGAAAGTCCGACAATGTCTTTACCTGTTCCACGCCGGCTGCGCCGCACCAGCGCTTCTGAGCGAACGGTAAATCCATACTCACCGTCCAGATTTCGATCCCCTCACCGAGCTTGGCGGCTTCTTCGTTAAAACGCCGCGTCTCCGTGTCGCACACCGGCGTGTCAACCGACGGGACCGCACTCAGAATAATTACCTTCCCCTGGGCCTCGCTCAGCTTGACCGGCTGCAGATCGTTATTGACCACGGTGAAGTCCGGGGCGGCCTGACCAACCGATACTTCCGACCCGCCCAGGCTGAGGGGATTGCCTTGTAAAGTGACTGATGCCATTTCAACCTCCTTGTCTTGCTCTCACATATCGTTCCTGAATAATGGAGAGAGCATTCTACTTGGACGCATTTGAATTGCAACGTCCCTCGCACATGGAGCATGATTGAGCCAAAGGGGCTGGCTATTCGAGGAGTATGCAGGGGCAAGGAGGAGGAGACGTATGTGTGGTCGCTACAGTCTGACGACAGATGAGAAGCAGCTCCAGGCTCGGTTTGTGGTGCGAACCATGCCTCGTACACAAACCGCGCAGTACAATATCGCGCCGACCCAGCCGGTGTGGGCGCTAGTCCATGCGCAGGAATCACAGATCGTAACGTTACGTTGGGGGCTGATCCCGTCCTGGGCCAAGGACAAAGCCATCGGCAACCGGATGATTAACGCCCGCGCCGAAGGGGTCGCAGAAAAGCCGAGCTTTCGCCGGGCGATTCGGAAGCGGCGCTGTCTGGTATTGGCCGACGGTTTTTATGAGTGGAAAAAGACCGGGTCATCCAAAGTACCCTATTACATTCGGCTGAAATCCGGTGAGCCGTTTGGGTTTGCCGGTTTATGGGAACGCTGGGCTGGATCGTCCGGAGAAACGATTCATTCGTGCACCATTATCACCACCACACCGAACGAACTCATGGCAGACATCCATCACCGTATGCCGGTGATTGTCTCTCGTGAGGCTGAAGAGCGTTGGCTCGACCCAACGGTCGAAGACCCGCAGAAAGTTCTGCCCCTCCTCCAACCATACCCTGCCGGCGAGATGGAAGCCTACGCGGTCTCAACCCTGGTGAATTCTCCACGCAACGATGTGGTGACCTGTGTTGAGCCAGCGTAGCATACTCGAAACATGAATTAGCCACCCGTTTCTTTGGCGTCTGGCTCAAGATCAACCTGGGTCGCCGTGAGGAAACGGACAACCATATTATAGAATGCGGTATTCAAGCTGAGTTCGACGATCTGTTCCTCATTGAGAAAGGCACGGAGCGCGTCAAAGGTCGTATCCGCAATCTGTACCTGCTCGGTCATCTCGGTTGCGTAGCGAATAACGGTGCGTTCGTGTTCGTTAAAGGCCGGGCTGGTCTCCCAGTCCGCAAGTTTTTCTACTTGTTCAGAACTCACCCCAACTCGTTGGGCCAAGGCTTTATGGTGGGTATATTCATACTCGCAGTCGGTTAGCCTGCCGACCGTCATGATAGCGAGTTCCCGCAACCGAGGGTCAAGCGTGGTCCGATTCCGCAGCCCATCGCTGAAGTACAGCATTCGACGTAGGAGCAACGGGCTGTGCGCCACGATCCGAAAGATATTGCCAATCGAGCCGCGTTGCTTGAGAAGATCATCAAAAATATCGCGCTCAAGTTCAGGCAGGTCATCTCTGTCCAGATAGGCTAAACGGGCCATGCTGATTTCCTTTCCAGTGTGATTACTCCGAATTCTTCCCGGATTTTTCTCCAAATTCGGGCGCGCGCTTATCCAGGAAGGCGCGCATGCCCTCGCGGGCGTCGTCGGACAAAAAGGCCGCTTTCTGAGCTCGGTACTCATAGGCCAGGGCTTGTTCGAGCGACGCGCTAGCGCCGAGGTAGACGCCTTCTTTGATCCGAGCCAGGGTCTCGGCCGGACCCGTAGCCAGCGTCCGCACAAAATTGAGCGTGTCTTCCCAAAAACTCTCAAGCGGATAGACATGATTCAGCAGGCCCAACCGCAAGGCTTCTTCGGCTCTGACCCGGTCGCCGGTCATCATGAGTTCCATGGCCTTGGCCGTTCCAACCAGGCGGGACAAAAAGAAGAATCCGCCCCAGTCGGGGACCAGGCCAATCTTCACAAAGCTCTCGGAGAAGAGCGCTTTGTCCGAGCCGAGTCGAAAGTCGCAGCTCAAGGCCAGGTTGGCGCCCGCGCCGGCCGCGGCGCCGTTCACCGCCGCAATAATGGGCTGGGGCAGCCGCCGCAGCAACTGGACGACCTGACTGCCAAGGGCCATGCGCTGTTCAAGGACCTCGGTCGTGTTGTCGTCCTGGAGTCTGGCCATGCTGGCGATGTCACCGCCGGCGCAGAAGGCTCTGCCCGCTCCGGTAATGATAATGCAGCGGACGCTCCGGTCGGTTGCAAACTGTTCGAGCTGCTTGAGAAGCTGACCGCGCATAGTGTCAGAGAACGCGTTCATGACCTCAGGTCGATTCAGCGTCAGTATGCCAATATGATCGCTCACCGTGGTGAGCACTTGGTTTTCGCTCATACTGTCCTCCGGGACTGTTCGTTGATGATGTCACCCAATCAGCGTCATAAGCTGGGCAATCTGAGAGGCATCCAGGGTTTCCAGCCGTTCAACAAGCTGAATACATTGCTGTGTGTGCTCTTCGGTCAGGTGGACGCCGAGGCAGTCTCGAATCTTGACCATGTGATCATCCCGCGCCAGAGGCGGTCGGCCCCAAAAGCCTTGCGGGCCGTCACACCGAGCCGTCAGGCGCCGGCCATCCTGAAGTTCGACCGTAACGTCCACCCACATTTCTTCCAACACGCCGGGAATCGTCCCGTCCTGGGTCAGGCGAGTCCGAGACAAAAGGGCTGCCAGAGCGGGCCGTGCGCAATAGGCGTCCGAGAAGGTCCGAATCGACACCGCGCCGTCGAGCAGGGCGGCGGCAACCGTATACTGGAAGCTGAATTTCCCGTCCAGACCGCTGTGGGGAGCGGGTCGATCGACATAGGGCATGACCGGGGCGGTAATATGGATGGCCCGAATGGAGTCGGGACTGGCGATTTGACGGCGGAGTTCCAGCGCGGCCAATATCCCGAAATGCGTACCGTACTGACACGGAAACATCTTCATCACAAAGCCCGGCTCGACCATGCGGTACGACTGTCCCAGGCGCAATAATTCATCATACTGAAACTGCTCGCCAAAGAAGTGCTCGACATAACCGTTTGGCGCTTCAAAAACCGTTGGGTTGCCGGTAAAACCGTGGGCGGCCAATAGGGCTGCATCCAAACCGGATAGGGCCGCCCAGCCACAGTGGGTCGCCTTGGCCATAGTCCCGACATTGGCCATCAACCCACCGGCACGAGATGCGCAGATACCGAGGGCGTGTTGCAACTGTTCTTGACCGAGTCTCAGCAGGTGGGCGGCGGCCACCGCCGCACCCATGAGACCGACGCTGCTGGGCGGATGGACGGTAAACTCGCCGGGCGCGTATTGATGGGAGGCCAGCCGAATATGTCCCTGGAGCTCGCAGCCTTTGACAAAGGCCGTGATGATTTCCCGGCCCGGAGCCTGTCGATCTTCGGCCAAGGCGAGAATGGCCGGCAGCGTTGGCGAGGTGGCGTGGGTGGGGGGACTCCACATCGGCTCATAGTCCAAGACGTGCATGGCAATGCCGTTGGCGTAGGCTGCCAGAACGGGCGAGGTTCGAAAGCCGTGGCCAATAACGGTCGACGTTTCTTTTCCGCCTTGACTTTTGACGTGCGCGGCGGCAATGGTCGGCCCCGGCTCTTTGGCTCCGGCCGCTGCAACGGCAATGCCGTCGAGGATGACCCGCTTGGCAACCGCAATAACTTCGTCTGGGAGCGACGTAAAAGTCATCCGGGTCAGGGTCTGACAGAGCTCAGCCGTGGCTTGGCGGGTAGGCATCCTTCTAGGCTCGTGCTTCCGTTAGCTCTCTCTGGATTTGCTTACGGGTGGAAAATCCGAAGCTGGAAGGGGATAAGGTGGCGTATTGTGATGAAGTGGCGATCCGCCGTCAGTAGCAGGGCACCCGTATAGCGAGCTGTCAGGGCGAGGAGAAGATCATTTTGGAGTCTGGCTAAGCCTATTGCCTCATGGTCCGGGAAAATTTTTGGCAAGAGTCTCCCCGTCTCAACCCAACAGCGTCTCCAGGACGGTGGTTCTAAGGGGACCAACTGGCCGACAAACCGTTCAACGCTGCGTCGGCCATGATCGGGAACGCCTCGGAGTAACTCGCTGGCGACCACCGGGGATAACCGGACAGGGGCATTTCCAATCTCGTACCGGACCGTCTCCCAGGGCAAAAGGCCGGACAGTAGTGAGATATGGATGTTGGTATCAAAGAAGGCGATCATTGATATCAGAGGATGAAATGACTCCGACAGTCTCACGTAGGACCTTATGGGAATGAAGCCGCTCTTCTTCTTCAGCCAACAGCGTATTAATTAACTCCGATTGGGTTTTTGCTTTCCGGGCTCGCATGAGTTTCCGAAGCCGGGTCTCAGGAACCCGGACGGTCAGAGCCTTTCGCGTATCCATCGGCGTTCCTCTTATGTATGACGAAACAAAATATTTGTCATACATAACACGGCGACGCTAGGGATAACAACCCTCTGCGCTCTTTCTGTGCTCTTTCAAAAAACGTTCCGGCGCTTCTGGGGTGGAGGGGTTCTTTCTCCGTCCTGACCCTTCAGAAACCTGTGCTGCAAGGCTTGCGCTTCAGCCAGGCCAATCAGCTCTTCTCGTTCGGCAAAAGAGGCCATGTCCTCTGCCATTGCTGCCGTATGGCCGTGGGTACGAATTTCGGCGGCTGCACGCTGCATGGCCCGAATAGCGGCACGTTGCAAGTCTGACGGAACAATCATGATCCGGTACCCGAGGGCGGCGAGCCGCTCGGCCGGCACCAGCGGCGTCTTACCACCCCAGAACATGTTGATCACCAGCGGTGCTTTGACCTCCAGGGCTATCCGCTCAATCTCATCGATCGATTGCGGCGCTTCCACAAAAATCATGTCCGCCCCTGCCTCAGCATAGGCATTCCCCCGTTCAATCGCCGCATCCAGCCCAAGAACGGCCCGGGCGTCCGTCCGGGCGATAACGACCAGTCCGCTGTCGCCACACGCTTCCACCGCGGCCTGGATTTTCTGGACCATCTCCGTGCTAGCGACCACCTGCTTGCCCTCATAATGGCCGCAGCGTTTGGGTTCGACCTGATCCTCAATATGCAGTGCCGCCGCGCCGGAGCGCGCGTACGTCCGAATCGTCCGAATGGCGTTCAGCGCATTCCCATAGCCCGTGTCGGCATCCACAATAAGCGGCAGGGCGGTAACTGCGCGAATCTCTTCCAGCCGCTTTTGCATTTCCGTGAGGGTAACCAGGCCAATATCGGGATAGCCCATACTGCGCGCGATGGCGCCGCCGCTCACATACAACACCGCCACACCCGCGGCTTCGGCAATCTTGGCTGACAGCCCATCGTACACGCCAGGAGCCGTAATCAGTCCCTCCTGGGCGAGCAGCGTTCTGAGCTGGGTCGGACCTTGGGTTGTTTGCAACACCGCGCTATTCTCCCCGTGCCCAACGTGCAGCGTGCGTACCGGCCAACCTGCCAAAGACCGCACCACGCATCAGCCCGGAGCCGCCCGGATAGTTACGATAGAAAAAGCCGCCGGTCATCTCGCCGGTTGCGAACAGGCCGGGGATGGGTCGGTCCAAATGATCGACGACCGCCGCGTCGGTGTTGATCCGCAGACCGCCAAAGGTGAAGGTGATCCCGAGCGAGACCGGATAGGCGTAAAAGGGCGGCTGGTCGAGCCGGGTCGCCCAGTTGGTTTTTTCCGGTCGCAGACCTCGTGTCCGTTTTCCGTCCTTTCGGTCAGGATCGAAGGGACCGTCTTGGGCCGCGGCACTATAGGCCTCAAGCGTGGACAGGAAGGCATCCCGGCGAAAATCCAAAGCTGCGTAGCGCTCCTCGATATGATCTGCCAGCTTGGCCAGACTGTCGGCGATAATGGGCGTACCGGTATTATAGCGCGTCTCCAACAGCGACACCGTCTGCTGGTCAAAGACCTGAAAGATGGTTGCGCTGCGCTGCTGTAAAATATCACGCCCCATTCTGGCGTAGGTGTACAAATTAAAATCCTCGCCCTCGTCAACAAAGCGCTCGCCGTCCAGATTGACCATGACCGAGAACGGATAGGACAGTCGGTTGGTCTTATCGGTGAGCCGCAGGTCGCCATAGGCCGGAGCGTCGGCATCGATCGGTGTGGCATGACAGCCCGCCCATTCGCCATAACTCTGGGCTCCGACCGACAGGGCCGCGCGTGTCATCTCGCCGGTATTAAAACGGCTGCCTCTGACCTTGACCATGCTCCAGCTCGGACCGAGATAGGCCGTACGCATTTCCGGGTTCGCCTGAAATCCGCCGCTGGCCAGAACCAGGGCTTTACACTCGACGGTCCGCAGGCCGTTGGGGTCGCGTATGGACAGACCGGTTACGCGACCATCCGCGGCCGTGAGAATCTGCTGGGCCTGGGTTTCGTACCAGACGGGAATGTCTACCTCAGCCGCGAGGCGAAACAGGGAGCTGGACAGCAGGACGCCTTCGCCTTTGGCGCGGAGCGCGCCTCCGCGGGCGAGTTTGATCTTGTGGGCGCCGGCAACCCTGACCGGACCGACCGCGCGGTTAAACTCCCAGGCCACGCCCAGGTCGGCCATCCAGCGCACCGTATCGTACGAGCGCGCGATCAGGGTGTGGGTCAGTGCCGGGTCGGCCTGTCCGCCGGTGACGCGGTCGATGTCGTGCTGAAAGTCCTCGGGTGTATAGGGATCGACCGTGACATCGCTCGGATCATCGTTGTCCCTGATCAGCGCCATCAAATCGTCGATACCGTTATAGGTACAGCGGAACAGACCGCCGGTAAAACGGGTATTGCCGCCGCGTAATTTTTGCGTCGCCTTTTCGAGAACAAGGACCCGGGCGCCCTCAGCCCGAGCGGCCAGCGCGGCAGTAAAGGCGGCATTGCCCGCTCCGACAACGATGACGTCAAACGTTTCTGGTGTGCGCCGCGCCGAGTCTGCCAATGACCTCTCCTCCCTGTGACCGTCACTATAGCGTTTCTGGCCGGAGCGTGAATCCCCTTACTTTTTCGTGCTTGTCTCTTGACCCCAGGATTCCTCCTGACATAGACAGGAAGAAAACAACACCGGACTGTGCCGCCCTGCGCGACACAGCCAAATTAAGGAGGGATGATATGAACCCACGTGGGATGTCCCATGTTGCCTTGTGCACCAACGATTTTGAGCGCTCCATGCATTTCTATCGGGATTTGCTTGGATTCAAGGTGGCCCAGCAGGGAACCACTGTTGAAGAGGGCGAATACCAGCAGGGGATTTACAAGAAGAAAAACCAACATGTGAAGTTCGCCATTCTGCGCCACGGCAAAAAGAAAGCCACCCCGTACGGTCTCAACGAAGACGCCCCGGTGATTGCCCTGCTGGCGCCGACGCAGGGTAAAGCGACCGGGAAGCCGATCCTGGTGGACCAGATCGGCATCTCCCACTTCGGGATATGGGTCAAAGGCTTGAACAGAGTCCACAAAGACCTGGAGAGTAAAGGGGTGGAATTTGTCGCCCCGCCACACGTCCTGGCCAAGACCAAAGAAGGGACAATCCGCAGCGCCTTTGTCAAAGACCCGGATGGGATCATTATTCAGTTGGACGAAATGGTCCCGGCCCGGACGTAGACTCTCGTTTCCCTCTCCCTCTGGGAGAGGGCCGGGGGGAGGGTGTTCTCTCTCCTAATGCCCGACCTCTGTCGGCTGTGGCTGAGCCTGTTTGGTTCGGATGGCCTTGGCCCGAGCGGCCATCTCCTCAGCCTCGTCCTCACGACTGAGCTTTTGCAGCAAATCGACATATTTTTCGAGGATGACGGCCACTGCCGGATGGTCCGTGCCGAGTTTCTCCTCGCGGATCTCAAGCGCCTGCCGAAAGAGCGGCTCGGCCTCTGCATACTTGCCCTGGGCAATGGCCAACTCGGCCAGTCCGCTGAGGCTGGTCGAGACGGCAGGGTGAGTCGGCCCAAGCGCCTGCTGTCTGATTGTCAGCGATCGCTGAAAATACGACTCCGCCTCGGTGTAGCGTTCCTGGCTCATATAGACGGCGGCCAGATTGTTGAGACAATTGGTGATGCGGTAATGCGTAGGGCCCACCAGGGCTTCGGCGATTGTCAGCGCGCGCTGGAGAAAGGTCTCGGCTTCGGCGTAGCGGCCGAGTTCCCGGTACAGCGAGGCCAGATTATTCAGGCTCTGCGCCACCCACGGATGGTGGGGCCCGTAGTGCGCCTCCCGGATGGACAAGGCCCGTTCATAATAGCCGGTGGCTTCGGCCCGCTTGCCCTGATTATGCGATAAGCTTCCCAGGTTGTTCAGGACAACGGCGACGCGGGAGTCCTGTGAGCCAAACTTTTCCGCCTCTTGGAGGGCCGTGCGGAGTTGTTGCTCGGCTTCGACATAATGACCTTTTTGATACAGCCGTGCGCCCGCCTCGTTTGCCGCCTCCCAGGTGGTGTCACTCATAGCGTCCCCTTTTGCCCAGCGGTCCGAACATGCCCATGTGTAGCAGCCCGTGTGAGAAACTGCGAGGCATTGGTGGAGACTTACGCTGATGAAACCATTCTGATGACCGGCAGCAACACGTCGTTCCTGCGAACTGTTGACCGTTCAACCTCGACAAATCCGGCCTTTTTATAGAAGCCCTGAGCATTGAGGGTGGATTCCAAATAGACATCCCTTTGAGACCCGGCTCGTGCGGCTGTCAGGGCCTGTTCAAGGAGTAAAATGCCCACTCCTTGTTTGGCGCATTCGGGCGCAACATAGATGGCGTGAATCTCGCCAGGAATAGCCTGCCCGAAACCGAGAACGGAGAGGCCGTCGGTGGCGACAAACATTTCTCCTCTTCCAATGCCCGGAAGGTAACCTTGTGGAGAACGATTTTTCAGCCAGCCCGCAATCTGCTCGGACGAGTAATGTCCTTTGCACAGGGTTTTGACCGACTGGGTATGAATTTCATGAATCCGCCCGGCATCATCGACCGTTGCTTGGCGGATTCTTAATCCCTGCTGCACGAGACTCTCTTTGGATACCTGAGCTTACGCCGCTTCTCGAATCACCGGCAGGCCGTCGGATGGAGCAAACGTAATACTCCGCCGGACAACACGCACGGTATGTCCCGGCACTGGCCGGAGTGAGACCCGAGACAACATCTGGGCGAGGACGATTTTCATCTCATAGGTGGCAAAGGCCGCACCCAGACAGTGGCGGACTCCGCCGCCAAAGGGGAAAAAGGTGTAGGGATCAACGCGTTTCCCAACAAACCGGTCGGGGTTAAACGTCTCGGGCTCAGGCCACAATTCCGGTCGCCGGTGGGTGAGGTAAATACACGGCGCGGCCACACAGTCCGCAGGTATTTCGTACGCCCCGATCTGGGTGGGCTGTTCGAGATAGCGAACCACGACCGGAACAATAGGATTGAGTCGGGCCGTCTCTTTGATGGTCGCATCAAGATACTCAAGCTCGGAAATATGCTCGGCTCGTATGGGACTCCCTCCGACCACGCGCTGGAGCTCGGCGCGAACTTTTTCGAGAACGTCCGGGTTTTGTAACAGGCGGTGAACGACCCAGGAGAGCGAAGTGGCGGTGGTCTCATGTCCGGCCAGCAGCATGGTGATCATCTCATCGCGTAGCTCTTGATCGCTCATGGGCTGCCCATCTTCGTCTCGGGCTTCGATGAGCATGGCCATGATGTCGGTGCGTCCGTTTTGGGCTGCGGCTTTGCGTTGGGTAATCTGCTCGTACAGCACCGTATCGATTTCGCGACCGAGTTGACTGATGCGCTGCCACGAGGTGAGCGGTCCCAGGTTGACTTGCAGCCAACGTATTAAGAGGAGAGGGCTACTCCCTACGAGTCTGAGAAACTCAATCAGCAAGGACCGCAGTTTCTGGAGCAGTGCGCCTTCGTCCACGCCAAAGACGGTCCGCAGAATGATGTCAAGCGTGATGGCCTGCATGCGTTCGTGAATGGGGAAGGGCTGTTCCACCGGCCAGTTGTCAATCGACCGATCTGCCGCCTCGCGCATGATCTCGCCATAGAGACGCATGCGTTCGCCATGAAACGGTGGCATGAGCAGTTTGCGCTCCCGTTTATGGCGTGCGCCATCAAGCAACAGGACTGAGTTCTCGCCCAAAATCGGTTTGAGGACCACATTCCCCCGACCCGCCAGGGCGCGCTCGGGTGAGGCGGTAAAGATCTGTTTAATGGCAACCGGATCGCTAAAGAACGCGGTCGGCGGCGTATTGAGCCAACGCATGGTGAAACACTCGCCATACTCCTGGGCATATTTCCGCATGATGGGGATGGGCCTGCGAACCCAGTTCAGCGTCTGGAACAGCCGGGGGAGCCTCGGGCCGGGGGGAAGGGAGCTCATAGAAAAAATCTACGAGACTCTGAGGCGAAGGGCAAGGTGGGAACAACGTGTCTCCTGGATGAGAAGACTTTTTCGTGTTGTGCCTCTCCACGTTTCACACTTATAAAGCATCCTCGACGGAATGGAGGTTCAGACATGAGCCCGGCACAGGCACTCACCACCGTCTTTTTAGTTTTCCTCGTAATGGGGCTGATCGGTTTGTTGATCGTTTTTACCGACAGAGGGCTGAAGTGGAAGAAATAATGCTCTACCAATTTATTTTGCTGTTCTGAGTCCGGCTTTATTGAGTGTAAGCAGACCTCCACTTAATGCTTGAGTATAAAGACCCTTACAATCAATCAGATTGACTTTTAATTGGGTGGAACGAACCTCCCGGATATATAATCCACATTTTATCTCTTCGGCCTCTTCTTCGCTTTGTAGTTTGAAAACGGCCTCTGACCTATCAACATTGTCTTTTTGACCCAGCATCATAAAAGTCCCTGGCAAACTCCATATGGATAACTTCTTAAATCGTGGGTCAGAAGCGATTTCTTTTTTCAGTCTTTCCTTTACCAGATGCTTTAGAGCCGGCTCCCGATATACGGCCAGGTTCTCTCTGTTTTCCCTGGAGGAGCAGGAAAACATAAAAAAGAGCGCGAAAAATAAGGAGAGCGCTTTCATCCTCATCAGTGCGGAGCGACACCTGATACCACAGGCTTAAATCACCTCGTCTTCTTTGAGCGTCCGAATCTCGGCCTCGGACAATCCCAGCAATTTGCTGTACACCAGTTCGTTATGCTCGCCCAGATTCGGACTCGGGGTGTCGTTGGGAGGTTGCTGGTCGTTAAAGCGCCAGGGCGCACCGAGCACGGTGACAGGACCGGCGGTGGGATGATCGATATCCTTGAGGATGCCGCGTTCGCGCAGGTGAGGGTCGTTGAGGACTTCTTCGACGGTCTGGACCGCCCCACAGGTGATATCCGCCTCGCCACACAGGCGCATGATTTCGTGTTTTGGATGACGTGAGGTCCAGGCGCTGACAATCTCATCCACTTCATCCGCGTGTTTGGAGCGGGCTCTATTGGTCGCGAATTTTTCGTCCCGGGCGATATCCTCACGTCCCATGAGGGTACACAGCGCCTGCCAGCGCTGGTTGTCCGAGGTCAGCAGTAAGACATAGCCGTCACTGGCGGGATAGCAGTTATACGGAGAGAAGGCGCGATTCGGCGCCCGGTTGCCGGCGCGCTCATAGCTGCCGCCTTGGGCGCGGTAGGCCGATATCTGGGCGGTCAGCGGTCCGATGGCCGACTCGAACAGCGAGGTTTCTACTTCGAGCCCCTCTCCGGTGCGGTCGCGCTGATGCAGGGCGGCCAGTATGCCGGCCGCAAAATGGATGCCTGCCATAATGTCCATAATCGGAGGTCCGGCCTTCATCGGTGGCCCGGCTGGATCGCCCGTTGTGCTCATGATGCCGGACAGGGCTTGGACAATGGAGTCAAACGCGGGGTAGGCGCTGTACGGGCCGGTCTTGCCATAGCCCGAGCTTGACGCGTAAATGATACGCGGGTTGATACGCTTCAAGTCCTGATAGCCCAGCCCCAACTTGTCCATGGTCCCGGCGGTAAAGTTCTCGACGACAATATCGGCGTGTGTCACAAACTGTTTGAACAGCTCTTTGCCGCGTTCGGATTTGAGATTGAGCGTGATGCCTTTTTTGTTCGAGTTGAGCATCACAAAGGGATAACTCTGCTTTTCGGTGTCCGGAATGGGAAAAATACTACGCGCGCGCTCACCGTAGGGACGCGGCTCGATCTTAATGACTTCGGCGCCGAGCAGACCCAAAACTTGGGCGGCATAGGGACCGTTAAAGACGTGGGTGAGATCAAGAACGCGGATATCATCGAGTGCTCGCATAGACAGTTCCCCTCATCAGCGGTCAGCTATCAGTCGAGGCAGGGAAAGGCAAGCAAGCGCAGGGGATTTCCTGAGAGGAGAAGAAAGGAGTACAAAGAGGAAGGATAACACCCAGGAGGTGGACTATGCTGGATCTCATCATTAGCGGGGGAACCGTTGTGACGCCCCATACCACAGCGGAACTGGATGTAGGCATTACCGGGGAG
This sequence comes from uncultured Binatia bacterium (SeqCode), assembly GCA_965243855.1. Taxonomy (GTDB): domain Bacteria; phylum Desulfobacterota; class Binatia; order Bin18; family Bin18; genus Bin18. Next base: position 4,755,830 of record CBDEWE010000003.1, read on the forward strand.
CATATCGTTGCCGTGGGCCAACCGGGAACTCTGAGTGCCTCTGCCGGACGGGTAATCGATGCAACGGGCAAAATCGTTCTGCCGGGCGGGATTGAGCCCCATGCCCATATTGGTATTCCCGTCCCGCCGGACTGGACCGGCCAGCCGGACGTGATGACCCAGCCTCCCGAGGCGGCCAGTCGGGCGGCCGCGTTCGGCGGGGTGACGACCATTATCGATTTTGCCGGCGACCTGTCCCGTAAGGCGCTGCGCGGAGAACGGCGCCGCCCGCTGCTTGAGGTGCTTGAGCGCCGGCGGACCGTCTTTCGCGACCACTGTTACACGGACTTCGCCTTTCACTACATGCTTGCCGGGGAATGCGGACACCAGGCCGCGGGCCAGATTGCCGAGGCATTACAAGAGGGCGTGGGCAGCTTCAAGATTTTTACCACCACGGAGGTGCGTATCCCGTACGGACATCTGTGGGAGATTTTTGCTGAAGTGGCCAAACACGGCGGTATGATGGCCGTCCACGCGGAAGAGGACGAGGTTGTGAATTATATGCTTGAGAAGCTCAAGCGTGAGGGGCGCGACCAAGCCTATAATATGCACCTCGTCCATAACAATCTGTCCGAAGACTTGGCCTTTCGGACGATCATTCGTCTGGCCGAGCACACCGGTACGGGGGTGTATTTCGTCCATACCACGGCCAAAGAAGGCGTGCGCGCCATTGCCGAAGCGCGCCAATCTGGCCAGCCCGTATACGGCGAAGCCCTGCATCACTATCTGCACTTCACCTGTGAAGATTATAAGAAGCCGGACGGCATGGCGATTCATACCTATCCGGCGCTGAAATTCGCCGACGACCGAGAGGCTCTGGTGGACGGGTTGCTCGACGGACGCCTGTGCACCACGGCCACGGACGAGTATACGACCTATAAAGGCCCCAAACTGTTCAGCGATCGTATCGAATCCATCTGCGGTGGGCATAACGGCATCGAAACGCGCATCCCGGTGGCGTTCACGAAATGTGTAGTCGAACGGGGGATGCCGCTCCAGCGCTTTGCCGCCATCATCGCCACCAACGCAGCCAAGATTCTGGGTCTGTATCCGCAAAAGGGCGCCATTCAGCCGGGCAGTGATGCGGATATTGTTCTGCTCGACCCTCAGTTGACCAAAACACTTGCCGTGGAGGATCTGCACGCCGACTCTGACTACAGCATTTGGGAAGGGTATACGTGCCAGGGCTATCCGGTGATGACGCTCTTGCGTGGGAAGGTGATTGTTGAAGACGGCAAGCTCGTCGGCCACTCGACGGACGGGCGCTGGCTGAAGCGCAAGGTCGGGGGGGATGTTTTGGTTCGGCCCGCTCTGTGATGCTATTGTCCGCCTGACAGATCATGATTACGTAGGACCCGCAACAACACCAGCGCTTTCAAAAGGAACGCGTCTAGCCGTCGGTCCATGCCTGACTTTTTGCGGCACCAGCATGTTCTATTATACAGGTCCATCTGAAATATTTGAGGCTTCTCACACGAGATCAATTCGTGAGAGTTTGTCTGAGGGAGGAAATCCCTAACTGGAAAAATAGAGCAATATCAGGTATATACTCCAGAGTTCCTTACGCGGTTTCACCGAAGCGAGGCTGGCTGCTCTGGGGATACGTGTTGGTAAAAACAAAAGAATTTTCTGCGGCATTGTATGTACCAGTATTGTTGTCATTGGCCGTGCTTTCGCATCATTTCATTCGAACCTCCAGCTCCGATCTTTCGACGTGGAAGGGAGGCGGGATGGGGATGTTTTCGACCCAGGACGATCACGACACACGCTTTGTATCGATTTGGCTGGAGACCGAAGCGGGTGAGTTTATAGCCGCAAGGAAGAATATCGGGAAGCCTCTAGACCGCTATGTGGCTGAACCCACCGCCTCCAATTTGCAGGCCCTCTGCCGACATCTTGGCGAGGTCGTCTGGATTGACGCAAGACAGAGCAGAACCCCTATTCACACCACCGAAAGCGCCGAGCCGGTTCCAGTGGCTATGGTTCAACGTGTGGCATCCGCCGTAGGTGAGCCCCTCATTACTCGTCGTATTCGCGTGACTGGCTTTAAGCTCGTTGTGGACGTAGCCAGCGGAGAGCTGCACCACCAAACTCTTGGAACCCTCAATTGCGCAGCGAGCCGTGATGGGCGCAGTTGATCGTCTTCGCAGCCACCCTGTGGTGGGGCAGTTAGCCGGTGCGACACCGTGCGATTCTTTTACTGTCATCACCTCTCTCACCCTTGGTATTCTTGTCTTTCGCGGCTACCGTCACGACTATTTTGAAATTCCCTTTCAGTTGCTCTTTGTCGCATTCTTGCTTGTTCCCAGGCTCCGCACCCAGGCTCTATTCTGGTTTTTGATTGCCTGTTTCAGCGGCGCGGCCTTATGGCTCGACTGGCGGTCTGCCGACAACCACAAATATCTGCTGTTCTACTGGCTCGTGACCGTCTTTCTTGTCTGCGCACAGGGTGAACAGGAGCGACCTCTTCTGGTCAAAAAGGTCGCCCGCTATCTGCTGTGCTTCACCATGACGCTTGCCGTGGCGCAAAAATCTCTCTCGCCTGACTATTTGAGTGGTGATTTTTTTCAATTTGTCCTTATGACAGATGAACGCTTTAGCGCTGTGGCTGCCCTATTCTGTGGCATTGCCCCCGAGGTTCTTGAAGCAAATCGGGTGCTGTACCGCCAAGCCTCGGACCCGGTGAACCTGAACGCCACCTTCCCCCTCCTTTTCAGGAATGAAAAACTGGTATTGCTTGCCGGCGTCATGACGTGGCTCAACTACCTGATCGAGGCCGCCATTGCCGTGCTTGTTCTGCTTCCGCTGTCAGTCCGTTGGTCAATCATCATGCACCTGCTGTTAGTCGGCTTTATCGCTGCCGTCTATGCTGTGGCTCCGGTCCTTGGCTTCGGTTGGCTGCTGATTATTTGGGGTTATTGTCTCGTGCCCAACGAACTTGTCGCACTCCGCCTCAGTTATATTGCCTTATTTTTGCTTCTGTGTGTGTATGAAGCCCCGTGGTTGAGCTTGTTGGTGTGAAACTCTCTCATTCAGTGTTTTTATGACTACGTGGGACCCGCAACAGTATCAGCGCTTTCAAAAGGAACGCGCCCAGCCGTTTTTCGACTTAGTGAATCGTCTGCCGGATGGCGAGGTGACAACCGCCGCCGATTTGGGCTGCGGACCGGGTACGCTCACGGCGACTCTGACCGAACGCTGGCCCCATGCAACCGTGTGGGGGGTGGATAATTCGCCCCAGATGTTGGCCAAGGCCAGGGGGCTGCCGGCTCAGCCTCGGCTGCATTTTGTGGAAGCGGATATTGTCGAGTGGTCCCCGCCGCAGCGGCTGGACCGCATCATCTCGAACGCGGCCTTGCACTGGGTGCCCGAGCATCAAGCCGTTTTACGGCGTTTGGTCGGCCTGCTGACTCCACACGGCGTGCTGGCGGTACAGGTGCCGAACAATCATGCCGAGGCCGCCCACCGGATTCTGCGTGAGTCAACGCAGCAAGAGCCGTGGAGGTCGCTGCTGGCCGGCTCGGAGGAGCGTTTCACGATACAGACCCCCCGCTGGTATGCCCAAACGCTCCATGCCCTGGGATGTACGGTCCAGGTATGGGAGACGATTTACTATCATCTCTTGTCCGGTGAGAATGCGGTCCTGGAATGGATGAAAGGCACGGCCCTGCGACCGACGCTTGAGCGTTTGGGCCAACGCCTCGGTCAGGACGGACAGGCCGCATTTCTGGACATGTACGGCCAGAAGCTCGCCCAGGCGTATCCGGCCGGTCCGAACGGGACGCTGTTTCCTTTTCGCCGCCTGTTCTTTATTGCGCAGCGCGATAAGCCCTGATAACACTCCGGGCCACCCTGCCACTCACGGAGTCGGCTGAGCCCAGCACAAGCCAACGAGCGGGCAGTCCACCATCAGCGGTGTTGAGAGAATATTGTGTCAGACAGCACGCACAAACGCGCGATCTTCATTCTGGCCGGGGCGGTGTTTGCCACCATGCTGGGAAACGGCATGGTGATGCCCTTTATTCCCGTGTATGTCGCGCAATTCGGCCTGGGCGGCCTGGGGGCAGGCTTGCTGTTCAGCGTCCATGCCGCCACCCGGACCGTGTTGCTGCCGTTCATCGGACGCGCGTCCGACCGCTGGGGCAGACGTGGCTTTTTGCTGGTGGGGGTGCTGTTCTACGCCTTGGCCTCCCTGGCCTATCCCCTGGCCGACCGGGTCGCTGCCTTTGTCGGCATTATGGCAGTCCACGGCACGGGCATGGCCATCGTCCATCTGGTTTCCATGGCCTATGTCGGGGACCTGGCACCGCGCGGTGAGGAGGGCCGCTACAGCGGATATATGAATACCGCCCTCTTGGGCGGGATTGCTAGCGGGCCTGTCCTGGGAGGAGTCATCCGCGACCTGTCCTCCATGTCGGTCAATTTTCTGACGATGAGTGTCATGAGCGGGGTGTCCTTTTTCTTGCTGGCGATCCTGCTGCCGCCTGTCGAATCCATCCGGACCGGACCGAAAAATCCCCAGCCAGCCTCCACCAGGCCCTGGCAATTACTCTCCTGCCGTCCGGTCGTCGGGGTAGCGAGCTTTCGTCTCGCCTATGCGTGTACGAACGCGTTGATCTGGATATTCTTGCCGGTTCTGGCCGCCCGGCTGTGGACCTTATCCACGACGCAGATCGGGGTGTTAATCTCCGTCAATGTGATGGTCAGCACCGTGTTGCAAGCCCCCTGTGGCCGGCTGGCCGACCGCAAGCGGAAGGCCGTGCTGATTACCCTGGGTGGAGTCGGCAGTGCGCTTGCCCTGGCCGCTGTTCCGTTTGCGACCGTGTTCTGGCAGGTGCTGGCTCTCAATATCTGTATAGGCGCGTGCTACGGCTTGGCCTTCCCGGCCCATACCGCAGTCGGCATGGAGAACGCCGGTCCGTACGGTATGGCCACCGTCATGAGCCTGCTGATGATGGCGCACGGCGCCGGCATGATGGTTGGGCCGCTGCTGTTCGGCGCCATTGCGGATCAGCTGAGTCTGGCCTGGGCGTTCTGGGCTGGGGGGCTGATCAACCTCGGCCTGGTAATCGCATGTTGGCTGTTACTGGTCGGAGCGCCGGCCAAGCTGGAAGTCGAACCGCTCCGACCCGTGAACACCGATCCCGTTGAGGCGGACTAAAAGAACTTGATGACGCTTCGGGCCACCCCGCTGCCCGTTTTCAGCAGATCGTAGGCTTCGTTGACCTGTTCGAGCGAGAAGGTCTTGGAGACCAACTCGTCAATTTTGATCTTTTTATCCATATACATGTCGAGCAGGCGGGGCATGTCGACGCGGGGACGGGTCGAACCGTAGTACGAGCCCTGAATCCGCTTTTCCATCAAACAGAAGATGTTCGGGTTGATCGAGATGCGCGAACCGTCGGGCGACACGCCGACCACCGTACACACGCCCCCGCGGCCCGTCATCTTGAACGCCAATTCGATCGTCTTGGGTGTGCTGATGACCTCGAAGGCATAGTCGGCCCCGCGTCCACCGGTCAGTTCCATAACCGCCTTGAAGGCGTCGTCCTGGCCGGGATTGATGGTATGGGTCGCACCAAAGGTCTTGGCAAACTCCAGCTTCGAGTCGAGCAGATCGACCGCAATAACCTGCCGCGCCCCCGCCAGGGCACAGCCCTGAATGACGTTGAGACCCACCCCGCCACAGCCGACGACCACGGTGGATGAGCCGGGCTGGACGTTGGCGGTGTTGACTGCCGCCCCAACCCCGGTCATGGTTCCGCAGCCCACAAAACACGCCCGGTCGAGCGGAATATCCTCTCGGATTTTGATGGCGCAACTCTCGTGGACAACGGCCTCCTCCGCGAACGAGGCCGTGTACGCAAAGTGGAAAACCTCCTCGTTGTTCTTGCGCAGGCGTGTTGTCCCGTCCAAGAGCGTGCCGAGTGCTCTGGGCCGGGTCTCACACAGATGCGGTTGTCCCTGGGTACAATAGTGGCAGGTGCCACAGACGGGATTGAAAGACAGCACGACATGGTCGCCCTCTTTGACCGAGGTCACGCCGGCGCCAACCTCGGTGACCACCCCGGCGCCCTCATGACCCAGAACCATGGGCAGCGGCATCCGCATATCGCCGGTCATGACGTGTAAATCGCTATGACAGGCGCCGTTGGCCGCCACCTTGACCTTGACCTCTCCGGCTTTGGGCGGGTCGATGTGTAAATCTTCAATCACGAGTGGTTTGTTCGGCTCATATAGCACCGCAGCTTTCATGGACATTCCCTCCTGTTGATACAAAATACCCCGTAGGAGACTGAAATGATAAACGGCTCGAAGGGCACTGTCCAGGAAGCCAATGTCCCGTTCTCACAAGGGCAAGCTAAGGAGGCGGGCGGGCCTTCCATTCTTCTGAGAAAAAATGAATAACCCTGGTATGAAATTCCATCGAAGGCGGTGTGGAGGAGTGCTGTCCTGGGTTGTGTTGCTGTGCGCCGCTACGCTGCTGCCGTCTGACGTGCTTGCCCAGCCGCAGCACACGCTCGAAGATATTACCGTCACGGCCCGTAAGCAGGAGCAGCGCGCATTCGATGTGCCCTTATCGCTGTCCGTGCTCCAGGACGAGGGGCTCGACCGGTTGCGCTCGTCGGGTATGGACGTGCGTTTTCTGAACAACCGCGTGCCCAGCCTGCAAGCCGAGTCGTCCTTTGGACGCTTCTTTCCCCGATTCTACATACGCGGCTTGGGCAATACCGACTTCGATATGAATGCGTCTCAGCCGGTCTCGGTGATGTACGACGGGATTGTGTTGGAGAACTCCCAACTCAAGAGTACCCCGGTTTTTGATATCGAGCGGATCGAGGTGTTGCGCGGACCGCAGGGGACGCTCTTTGGGCGTAACACCACCGCCGGTGTCATCAAGATCGAGTCGGCCCGTCCGACCTGGGACTGGGAGGGCTATGGCCGGTTGTCCTATGGACGATTCAACAGCGTGAATTTTGAGGCGGCACTGTCCGGTCCGCTGATCCCGTCCGTCCTGGCGGCGCGGGCCTCGGTGCTGGTCCAGCGTCGGAGCGACTGGGTAGACAACACCTACACTGACGAGGATAACGCCCTGGGCGGCTATCGCGATGTGGCCGGACGGCTTCAGTTTTTATTGACGCCGACCGAGAATCTGTCCGGGCGGTTCAAGGTCCATATTCGCGACTTCGGCGGCACGCCCCGCCTCTTTCGGGCGAATGTGCTTAAGCCGGGCCAGGCCGACCTGGTTTCGGGCTTCCGACGCGACAAAATCGCCCATGACGCCGACGGTGACGCCGGGGTGAGCGGCCACGGCTTCGCCTCCGAGTTGCACTACACGCTTGGGCCGGTCCGGCTGATCTCGCTGACTGGTGGGGAATGGCTCGACAGCTTCGCAAGCGGCGATATCGACGGTGGCTATGGTGCGGTCTGGAGTCCGCCCAGCGGGCCGGGCCTGATTCCGTTTCCGGCCGAGACTGAGGACGGGATATCGGCTCTGCGTCAGTTAAGCCAGGAGGTTCGTCTGGAACACACGGCCTGGCAGCGCCTGGACTGGCGGGTGGGTGTCTTCTATTTCCACGAGGAACTCGACATGTTCGGCCTCAACTACGACACCCTGGCTGGGAATGTCGTGAATGGCCGTATCCGCCATGAGCAACGCACCGAGGCGTGGGCCGTGTTTGCCGGGGCAACGCTGAGCATCACCGACAATCTCGAAGTCGCCGCCGGCGTGCGCGTCTCTGAGGACGACAAGGAATACCGTATCGAACGGCTACAGTCGCCCATTGGAGCCGGACCGCTGGGCCCGCTCCACAAGGCCCCCCGCGACCTGGTGCCGAGTTGGGACCTGAGCCTGCGCTACCAGCCGCGGCCCGGCGTCCAGCCCTACGTCCGCGTGGCCAGCAGCTTTCGCGCGCCCAGCATTCAGGGCCGGTTGCTGTTCAGCGACGAGGTGACTGTGGCCGACACCGAGGACATCATCTCGGTCGAGGTCGGCCTGAAGACGCGCCTGTGGCAGCAGCGGCTCCACCTTGATCTGGCGGCCTATCATTTCTGGATGAACGATCAACAACTCACCGCGGTGGGCGGCGATGCCAATGTCGCCCGCCTGGTGAATGCCGACCGTACCATCGGACGGGGGGTTGAGGCTGAGCTGGCGCTGGTCCTGGCCCGAGGCCTGCGCTTTACCGCCGGCGCCAGTTACAATTATACGCGGCTTGACGACCCCGGTCTGTTCATCCCCCCGTGTGGCGCGGACTGCACCGTCCTGGACCCGCCCGGACCGGTGCCCGGTACCGTGTCGATTGACGGCAACCGGCTGTACCAGGCACCACGCTGGATTGTAAATTTCAGTCTGGACTATACCCGCGTGCTTGCCGGTGGCTCGACCCTGATAGCGTCCACCGATTGGGCCTACCGCAGCCGTATTAACTTTTTTCTGTACGATTCGCGAGAATTCCGTGACGATCACCGGCTTGAGGGCGGGGCACGCGTGGCCTGGGTGTCGCCTTCCGGTGTCCTGGAAGTCGCGGCCTTTGGCCGTAATATTCTGAACGACACCTCTCCCGCCGGTGGCATCGACTTCAACAACCTGACCGCCTACATCAACCAACCGTCCTACTGGGGTGTTGAAGGGGTCGTGCGTTTCTGACGACGGGTGCGAACCGGGCCGGTGCCGCAACACCATGAGAGAGAATACGCTGCCACTGCGCGACCCTACCTGGAGCCTCGCGTCACTGCTGACCAGACTGGCGGTGACAGACCGCGCGCGCCGGCTCGGCGGGTGGGTCGTGGCGTTGTGGGCCGGGTTGCTGCCGTCTGTCGTGCTCGCTCAGCCGCAGCACGCGCTCGAAGATATTACGGTCACCGCCCGCAAGCAGGAGCAACGCGCCTTTGACGTGCCGTTGTCGCTGTCCGTGCTCCAGGGCGAGGGGCTCGACCGGCTACGCGCCTCGGGTATGGATGTGCGTTTTCTGACCAATCGAACGCCCAGCCTCCAGGTCATGTCGGGTTTCGGACGTGTCTATCCGTATTTCTTTATCCGTGGTCTGGGCAATACGGACTTCGACATGAATGCCTCCCAGCCGGTGTCGATCATGCACGACGGGATTGTGCTGGAAAACCCGTGGCTCAAGGGACATCCCATCTTTGATGTCGAGCGGGTCGAGGTGCTGCGTGGACCGCAGGGCACGCTGTTTGGGCGGAATACGCCGGCCGGCATCGTGAAGGTCGAATCGGCCCGTCCGACCTGGGGGTGGGAGGGCTATGGTCGGTTGTCCTACGGACGGTTCGACAGCGTGAATTTCGAGGGGGCGCTGTCCGGTCCGCTGATCTCGTCTGTCCTGGCGGCACGCGCCTCTCTGTTGGTACAGCGCCGGAGCGACTGGATAGATAACACCTATACCGGCAAGGACAACGCCCTGGGTGGCTACGATGACATTGCCGGCCGCATCCAGTTTGTGTGGACACCGGTGGAGAATTTTTCCGGGCGGTTCAAGGTTCATGTCCGAGACTTTGACAGCAATGCCCGGGTCTTCCGGGCGAATATATTCAGGCCGGGCCGCACCGGTCTACGCCCAGGGCTACGGCGCGACAAAACTGCCCAGGACGCTGGCAATCCGCAGTACCTGGCGAGCCACGGGTTTGCCACCGAGCTGCACTATACCCTGGGCGAGTTCCGCCTGATCTCGCTGACCGGTGGGGACTGGCTGGACGGCAGATCGCGCGGCGACGTGGACGGTGGCTATGGTGCGGTCTGGAGTCCGCCCAGCGGGCCGGGTCTGATTCCGTTTCCAACCGAGACGGCCGACGGCCTCTCGGCTCTGCGCCAGTTGAGCCAGGAATTCCGCCTGGAACACACGGCCTGGCAACGCCTGGACTGGCGGGTAGGCTTCTTTTACTTCCACGAGGAACTCGACATCGAGGGTTTCAGCTATGACACCCTGGCCGGGAGTGTACTGAACGGCCGCATCCGTCAGGATCAACGCACCGAAGCCTGGGCCGTGTTTGCCGCCGCTACCTTTACCCTGACCGAAAATATCGAACTGGCTGCGGGTGTGCGTGTCTCCGAGGACGACAAGGAGTACGCGAGTGAGCGTCTTCAATCGCCCATTGGTGCCGGTCCGCTCGGTCCCATCCATAGGGCTCCCCGCGACCTGGTACCGAGCTGGGACCTGAGCCTGCGTTATCAGCTGCGACCTGGCATTCAGCCCTATGTGCGAGTGGCCAGCAGCTTTCGCGCTCCTAGCATCCAGGGCCGGTTGCTGTTCGGTGACGAGGTGACCGTGGCCGACACCGAGGACATCATCTCGGTCGAGCTTGGTCTGAAGCTGCGTGTGTGGCAGCAGCGTGTCCATTTGGACCTGGCGGCCTATCATTTCTGGATGCACGATCAGCAGCTCACCGCGGGGAGCGGTGTGGACAATGCCAACCGGCTGCTGAACGCCGACCGCACCATCGGACGGGGCATCGAGGCGGAGGGGACCGTGGCCTTGGGCCATGGGCTGCGCCTGACGGCCGGCCTGAGTTATAACTACACCCGGCTCGACGATACGGGTCTGTTTGTTCAGCCGTGCGGTTCGGACTGTACGGTCCTTGACCCGCCCGGCCCGGTTCCAGGTACGGTCTCCATTGACGGCAACCGTCTGCCTCAAGCCCCCCGCTGGATCGCCAACCTGAACCTGAGCTATACGCGCGTGTTACCCAGCGGTGCGGCCTTGATCCTGGCGACCGACTGGGCGTATCGCAGCCGCATCAATTTCTTTCTGTACGAGTCGCGCGAGTTTCGCGACAATCATCTGCTTGAGGGCGGCCTGCGCCTGTCCTGGCTGTCGGCCTCGGGCGGTCTGGAAGTGGCCGCCTTTGGCCGCAACATCCTGAACAACGTCTCGCCCACCGGCGGCCTCGACTTCAACAATCTGGCCGGCTACGTCAATGAGCCACCGGTGTGGGGCATAGAAGCGGCGGTACGCTTGTGACGGGCGGTTCGGCATGGCTTTGCGGTGTTGCCAAACGGTTCGGGCTCAGGCAAAACGGAGCATATCTTACGGAAGGAAAAGGAGGCAAAGCATGATTGCATTGGTCGCAAAGCTGACGGTTCGCGAAGGCAAGGAGCAGGATTTTATTGATGCCATGAAGGATGTCGTCCCGGCCGTGCGTGAAGAGCCCGGCAACAGCGCCTATGTGATGAACCGTTCGAAAGAAAATCCGAGCATGTTCGTATTCTACGAGGAGTATACGGACCAGGCCGCTTTTGATGCCCATCGTAAGCATCTCGGCGAACTCGGGGTGGACCTGAGGGCCATCCTCGCCGGCGCGCCGACGCTCGAATTCTATGAGAAGATATACTAGAGTGCGTTCCCCGTTGAAGTAGCCTAACTATCGAAGAGGGACACGGCATATCGTGTCCCTCTTTTTGTTTGCGCGTATGGGAATGCTTGCGTAGTGTTGAGGTGAAAAGCCACACTCAGAACGAGGCTCTTATGATGCTCGAAATTGACCCGGAGGCCAAACAAGGCGTCCAACTCGGTCCGGTGACGGTGACCGCTGAGGATATTCAATCCTTTGCCGAGGCGATGGGCGATCTCAACCCGCTGTATACGGACGTTGAGGCGGCGCGCGCCGCCGGCTACCCGGACGTTATTGCCCCCCCGATGTTCTGTATGCGGATGCGCGGCGGCAGAATGCTGCCCGAGGTCCCGCTCCCGTCCGGCTTCATGAGTCTGAACGCGGGACAGGAACTCGAATTCCACGACGAGATTATTGCCGGGCAGACCTATACCATTACCTCGCGTGTGGCCGATGTGTATGAAAAAACAGGCCGGAGCGGCCCTATGGAGATCATTGTTCGGGAGTCAACGATTACGGATGCCGAGGAACGAACGATCGTGACGATCCGCGAGCGACAAATCGTGCGCTCACCGGAAAAGAAAATCTAGGTCCAGGACTCATGCGTATCAGTCTGGACCCCTGGGGGGGCGACTACGGCAGCCAGATCTCGACGCCACAGGCGGTCGATGAAGAACATTTCTCCGCCCAAGTTACGGGACAGCAGGTTGAGGCCGGTCCGTGGCAGCCCCGGACACCAGCTCCCGAGCAGATGCCGAACATGACCGCGGTGATTGACGGTGTCATGCGGGTCGATGCGCCCGCAGTCATGAGTGACGACGAGACGCGCTTTCTGGCCCTGTTCGGGTCGTACGCGGCCGGGGCGGTCGTTATTGACCGTCGTGTCGAGATTATCGAGGAACAGCTCGACCGCCTCTTTATTGTTGGCGGGGGGCAATCCGGACAGGATGTGCTGGTCGCGGCCGGAACGGGTGGAAAGATTCCCATGCGCTACCGGAGCATGAGCGTGTCGGACCTCACCCCGGATTCCTTACGTGAAAGCCTCCTGACTGCAATGCGGCAGGCCGAGGTTGATTTGGCCCGAAAGCTGTCTGGGAACGAACGTCTCATACTTGCGGACGGTAATCTGACCTTTTTAGGCGATAGCTCCTCAGTTGTTGGGGTCATCAAGACGATTCAACGGATGTACCTTGCGCCCAAAGAGGCAAAAATTCTCGAACAGCTTCAGCCGGGTGAACGAACACCGTTGTTCCAATTCTCTGGCAGTAGCAGGCGAAAAAGTTTTGAGGTGTTCACCTGTTATCTGCGTTTGGCGAATCCGCGACCGATCGAGCATCCATTTACCGGACTGGTGCGCTTAGAAGTGAAGCTTGGACTTGGTATTCAGCAGGCGGTCATGCTGTTAGATCAAGCCGCACATGCGGTTTCGGCTCTGGCCTCCCGCGCGCCAAAAGACCCCCGCGCCCCTCAAAATTTGATTCCCATCGGTGGACTAGAGCGACGGTTGCGGCACCGGCTGGGTGACCCCAAGCTGGTCCGGCGGTGTATTGAGAAGGCCCTCCTGAACCAGGTATAGCCAAACGGAAAGGAGAACGCATGGGGAGAGTCATCGGCACGCAAGACGCCACCCCACTTGAATTCTGGGTGTGGCTCGAAGAAGGCGAAGCTATTCAGGTTGATGATGCCATCGTGGTCGAGACCGACTCGCCAAACGGACCGCTGAAATTATTCGGCATGGTCGATATCGTCCGGGCACGCCATCAGGGATCGACGTTTGACTCCGACGTGGTTGAGGCGGAACGCGGTCTGCCCGTTGAACTCTCTATCGCCGCGCACGTTAAAGTGACCCGTTTGATGCCGGAGTATTATTATCCGCCGATGCCGGGTGACCAGGTCCGTACGGTCGAGGATGAAGAATTCGCGCAAGCCCTGTTCATGGACAAGATGGAGCGCAAGTTCCCGATCGGCCTGTCCCTGTCCGGCAAGGATGTTGTGTACGGCAACCTGGATTTTCTGAACGGTCGCAAGGGCGCGCATATGAATATCAGCGGCGTGTCCGGTATTGCCACCAAGACGACCTATTCCACCTTTCTGCTCCACAGCCTGCTGCACTGTGGGCATCTGACGGACGCGAAAAACACGCACGCGATTATTTTTAACGTCAAGGGCGAAGACCTGCTGTTCCTGGACAAGGCCAGTAACGTCATGCCCGTAGAAGAAGAAGCCCTCTACGCTCAACTGGGCTTGCCGGCGGAGCCGTTTGATTCGGTTCAATTTTATGTTCCACCGATGGAAAACGCTCGTGGTCCGATCATGCCCAAGGTCAGCTCCCGTAAGGCGGATGAGGTCACGCCATACTTTTGGACGGTTCGGGATTTCTGCCGGCAACGCTTACTACGCTATCTGTTTTCTGAAGGCGGGGAAGATGCCTCCTTGCTGTCAGCCCTGACCTATCAGGTGGAACGCAAACTCCTTGAAGCAGCCGAAGACGCTGAGAAAGATGGTCCGGGTCCGGGTGTGTTGCTCCCCTTGGGAGAGGAGCTGGCAGAGGACGACAGTTCAGCCCCTCCGACCGAGGTTCGCGATTTTCCGACCCTCCTCCGAGCGATGGAGGCCATTGCCAGTAATACCAACCATTCGCCCGGTACGGTCGGCGCGTTTATGCGTCGTCTGTACAGCGCGGAAGACAAGGTCGCGTATCTTATCCGTGACCCTGCGGACTCCGACGCGGCCCGGCACGCCATCAGCTGGCGTAACAAGCAGGTAACCGTGGTCAGCCTGAGCGGGCTGTACGAAGTTGGAAAGAGCTTCGTGGTGGGATCGGTATTGCAACAGATTCAGGAAGAAAAAGAAGCGACCGGATCGGCGGAACCCCTGTGTTTTATCGTTGTGGACGAATTGAACCGCTACGCGCCCCGTGACGGCTGGTCTCCGATTCGAGAGCGGTTGCTTGAAATTGCCGAGCGGGGGCGGTCCAGCGGAACGATTCTGATTGGTGCGCAGCAGACCGCGTCCGAAGTGGAGCGGCGGATTGTTGCCAACCCTGCTTTTCGGATCGTTGGCCGGCTGGATGCCGCCGAAGCCGAGCGTGCCGAATATGGTTTTCTGCCGCCAACCTTGCGCAAGCGGGCCGCCATTTTAACCTCCGGGCGGATGATCGTGTCTCAACCCGACATTCCCACCCCAGTCCCGATTAAGTTTCCTATGCCGGCCTGGGCGACCCGAGCGGACGAACAGAAACTGCCGTCCCCTACTTTGAAGCTGTCCCGAGTCCGAGAAAGCGAGTATTAAGGATACGGGCATGAGGTTCCTTCACACCTCGGACTGGCACGTGGGCCGGACTATTCGAAATCGCTCGCGGATGGATGAGCACCGGGCGGTATTTACCGAGATTGTTGATATTGCTAAGCGCGAGCAAGTTGATGCTGTCCTGGTGACAGGTGACGTCTTTCACGAGCGGCGCCCGCCGCTTGCTGCCGAGGAATTGGTGGCGCAAACCCTGGCGCAACTCGCCCGCGACAATATCGTCTCTATCGTCATTCCCGGTAACCACGATGACGCCGCCCGCCTGCGCACTCTGAAACCGCTGGGTGACTTGCTCCACGTCCATATGATGACGGATATGAGTGAAACCCCGTCGGACCTCATCGTTTCCATTCCCCAGCGGACTGGAGGAGAGCGAGCGCTGGTGAGTTGTCTGCCCTACCTGCATCCTCACCGCGTCCTGACTGCGGCCGAAGGAACCGACAAAAGCGAGAACGAGCGTCTGAGTGTGTATCAGAGTATGGTGCAGGACTATCTCCGCGCCCTGGAGGAAGAGATGCTGCAAATGGACCCTAATGCGGTGTCCATCCTACTCGCCCACGCCCATGTTTCCGGGACGGAGTTTGGAGGGGGCGAATGGCGCTCAAGTGTCTTTCCTATCGATCCGGGGATATTTCCCAGTCAGGTACACTATGTAGCCCTGGGGCATATGCACCAGCCCCAAAAGGTCGGCGGGACACGGGCACAGGCACGTTACGCCGGATCGATCCTGCAAATGGACTTTGGCGAGCGGGGCCAACAAAAAAGCGTATATCTGATTGAGGCCCATCCGGGGAAACCGGCGGAGGTCTCACCGATTGCGCTGACCGCAGGCAAAGCCCTGCTGCGCCGGACGGGAAGCGCCGAAGAAATACTGTCACAGGCGGAAGAGTTCACCAATGCCTGGGTTGAGGTCGTCTTAAAGCCGGAAGGCCAAACGTCTGAGCTGATCGAGCAAATCCGAACGCTACCGGGCATAGTCTCGCTCCGACTTGAAGAGACACAGGCGAGCGATTCCCTCAGCGAAGCGGCTCACGATCCGAAGGAGCGGCCCGCGGCGGAACTTTTCACCGACTATTACAAGTCAAAACGCGGCACGGAGCCCGAGCCTCAACTCGTGTCCCTGTTTGAGCGGCTGTATCAGGAGGTCAGCACCGCGCGGGACGAGCCGTGAATGCCAGACCCCAACCCCGAACCCCCAGTCCCCCATTAAAGTCATGCGCCCACAGAAACTCAACCTCAAAAACTTCATGCCCTTTCGGGCGACAGGTGATCAGGGGCACGAAGTCGACTTTTCGCAACTCGACCTGTTCTCCATTACCGGCCCGATGGCCAGTGGCAAGTCTGCGCTCATCGACGCTATGGTCTGGTGCCTGTATGGCCGTACCGCACGCTATGGTACGGATTCAAAGGGAGTGATCTCGACCGGTGAGCAGACGTGTGAGGTCGCGCTCGATTTTACGCTTGGACCGCGTTGGTTCCGGGCCGTAAGACGAACGGGGAAAATCACGGACTCCGGTCTCAGCGAACGCGAAGGGGAAGAGTGGATACAGGATGCCTCCGGGTCTGCGCGGCTTACCAGACGGATTGAAGAGCTCCTGGGCCTCGATTTTGACAGCTTCACTAAAACCGTGATCCTTCCCCAAGGTCAGTATGCCGAATTTCTCACCAGCGAGCCAAAAAAACGGCGCGAGTTACTGGCGAAAATCCTGGAGCTTGGCGTATATTCCCGGGTGGCCGATCAGGCCAAACTTGTGGCTGATCGGGAAAAAACTCGAGCGGAAACACTGCGTGAAACTTTGGCTCAATACGCCGGTCTGAGTCAGGAGCATATTGCGCTTCAGAAAGAAGAACTTTCCAAGCTCAGCCAGCGCATTGAACAGGTTTCTCAGCAAGAAGAACGCTTGCGCAGTGTGACCCAACACGTCGATCACATAGCGGGCTTGCGAAGTCGTGTGACCGAGCTTCAGACCGAAGTGCAGACACGTACTCAGGAGAAAGAGTTGGCGCAAAAGAAGGCTGACAAGGCAACCGTCCAGGTTGCCAGCCTGACAGATGAATTGGCAAAGATTGGTCAGGAGCGAGAATCGCTAGGATACGACACGGCGAGGCACGAAGTTGTCAAACGTGCAGTTGCCCATCTCAAGGAATGGATGGTTGCCCGAAAGGGGACCGAGCAGAAGAACGCTGAACAGACTCGTGTTCGGGAGGAAGTTGAGGCGCTTGCCCAAAAGATCGAGTCTCACACGCGGCAGGTCGAGCAAACGCGGTCTCAACATCAGGACTACACCGCCAGGTTTGAGCAGCTTGTTGCCGAAGCCGGCGACGTGACCACACTGACGGAAAAGTTTAGCGCGGCAAAGCGCTGGAAAGAACTGCAACAGGAACAACAGCAACTGACCGCCCGGATAGCTTCTCTCCGTCAAAAACAGACCTCAACCCAACACACTCTGGATGATGTGAAGCAACAGGAAGCGGCGCACGAGCAGACTACCCAAGAACTGAAAGAAAGAATCGACCAAGCGAAAAAAGACGAGCAGCAAAAGCGCCAACTGATGTCCGAAGCAGAACGCCTGGAGCAAGAACGACAAGAGGCCGAGAAGGTGAAAAAACAGGTGCAATCCGAATATGAGACCACCCGCACGGCGCTGAGCAGAGCGGAACAAGCGATGCAGCGCGCCCGGCACGATTGCGCTCAAGCCGAAGAACAAGAGCAGGTAGCCCGCGTGGCGCTTGAAGATACACAGCGCCGACACGAAGCCGCACATCTGCGAGAGACGCTTTACGTCGGTGAGGCATGTCCTGTGTGTCGGACAACTGTCAGCGAAGTTCCCGCCGTTCAAGAAGCGGGAGACGATTTGAAGGAACTTCAGGCTCAAGTGGAGCGTGCCAGACATGCAACCGAGCAGAAGCGTACCGAAGCGCAAAAAGCCAACATCGAGGTTACGGCCCTTCAGGTGAGGCTCGACACTGCGAAATCAGAACTTGAAGAACGCGGGCGGGTCCGGCAAGAAGTCCAAGCTCGATTCGTGGTGCGTTTCCCCGACTATATGTTTCCTTCCGAAGTCATTCAGGCTGTACAGACCCAGCAAGAAGAACTGAGCGTAGCGCTCAGAGACATGGAAGCTCAGGCCGCCTCTGCCGAGCGGGAAAAATCGAGACTGGCCGATCAACGGGAAACCGCACAACGAGAAGACACCCGGTTGAGTGAGGAACTGCGCGGGAGAACGGAAAGACTGGATACCAACACACAGGAGTCGGAGGTGCTTGGGCGTGATATTGCCGTCTTTCTCTCAAAGCATGAAGACCCTGAGCAGAGCGTGGCACAACGCCGGACTACGGTGATGCAGGCTGAGCAACGGATGAAGGAGGCAGAGAAGGCCTTGCGTCAGCTCGAAGCGACGCTTAACTCGTTCAAAACAACTCAGGTCCAGAAAGATGGTGACCTCAAATTGCTTGCCGCCGAGTACAAAGGCGCATTGCTCCGAGCCGAGCGCGAAGCGCAGGCCGTACGCACTTGCCTTGGTCTGGCGGAAGATGCGGTACTGCCACAGACTGAAGACGTAGAAAATGAACTCAAAGCGCTGTCGGACAAGCAAACCCGGCACACGGATTTGTTGCAGCGTGAAGAAACCGCACGGGCGAGGCGAGAACAGGCTGAACGCCAATCCACCGAGTCACAGGCCGACCTTCAAGCCCGAACACAAATGCTGGAGGAGTCACAGAAGAAGCGGCAACAGGTGTCCAACACGATTGCAGAGGGGCGGGAAAAGCTTCGTGGGCTGATTGAGCAACACAACCTCACTGACACCGGCGAAGACGGAGAGCAGATCAAACCCCAACTTGAAACGGTTCGTGGACAGATGATGTCTCTCCAAGGACAACGCGGGCGTTTAGAGGTCGAACATGCCGAAGCAGAACGTCGTTGGCAGGAGAAAGAGCAAGAAGAAGAGAAGCTGCACGCTGCCGAGAGTGAAGAACGTCTGGCCTCGGACTTGCGCAAGCTCCTGGGCTCGGAATTTACCGATTTCTTGTCACGAGGAGCCATAGAGGCACTAATGCGCGATGCGTCCGCTCACCTGCAACGCCTCACCCACGGGCGCTATGTGTTTGATATTGCGTATCGGGGACGGGCGATCACACTCCAGATTGTTGACCATGAGGATCAGCGCCGTGCCCGGCCTACCCATTCGCTGTCGGGCGGAGAGACGTTTTTAGCCTCGCTTGCTATTGCGCTCGCGCTCTCGCAAGGATTTCGGACCGTTGCGACCGGCCGGGCCGCCCAGACCTCAACCGAATGCCTAATTTTAGATGAAGGGTTCGGGACGCTGGACCGGGAAGGCGTACAGATGGTCACGGAAACCCTGCAAGAGTTGCGGGGCGAAGAGGGTCGGATGGTGGGCATTATTACCCATGTCGAAGAAGTCGCCGTGGCCATGCCCATGCGTATAGAAGTACGCAAAGGTGGCAGGACGAGTGAGATTACGGTATCAGGCTAAGGCATTCACTCTCTAGAAGAGATCGTTAAGGAGGAGGGTTATGGCACTGCATTCAGCAACAGTCGGCTCTGTTGGACAACCGTTTGTCAGCGAAATCGATGCACGTTGGGTCATGTCGTACGCGGCCGGACTCGACGATTATTTACCCTGTTATATGGACACCTGCCGACCGGACGGGATCGTTGCTCACCCGCTCTTTCCGGTCTGTATCGAGTGGCCGGTCCTGCTCGCCATGCGAGACAGTGCTCTGAAACGGGAAGAGGCTCTGCGGGGTGTCCATGCCACACACGACCTGGTGGTTCACCGTCTGATCCGGGCGGGTGAAAAGCTGACAACCCAGGCAACGGTGGCCGGCGTTGAACAGCGCAAACCGGGGGCTTATCAGACCGTCCGTTTTGATACTCGGGACGCCAATGGCCAGCTGGTCTGTTCGACCTGGTACGGAACGCTCTTTCGTGGGGTTGACGTCGAGGGGGAGAACATCCCGGTCTCCGACCTGCCGACCCCATTGGAACCGCTCGATGCAGCAACAAGAGCGGAGGCGGAAATCCCGGTGACGATTTCGGCCGGCGCGGCCCATGTCTACACCGAGTGCGCGCGTATCTGGAACCCAATTCATACCGATCCGGCGGTGGCCGAGCAGTATGGATTACCGGGGCTAATCCTGCACGGTACCGCAACGCTGGCGCAGGGTATCTCCTGCGTCGTTGCCCAGGAAACCGACGGCCATCCGGAACGGGTCAAACGGATCACCGGACGTTTTGGCGCCATGGTGTTCATGCCTTCGCGCCTGACCGTGCGGATCGTGTCACGGGAGGCGAGCGCGGAGGGCGACGTGGTGCGGTTTGAGATACGGACTGAGGAGGGCAAGCCCGCGGTGCGGGACGGGGCCATTATTTTGGGAGAATAGAGTTGTGGGTAAATAAGAGTTCAGCCAATAAGGATACGGAGAAGGAGAGATAGGTGTATGCAACGTGGACTGATTTTTCCCGGAGGTGGGATGTCGCAGCGCGACATGATGGTCGTGGCCAAAGAAGCCGAAGCGGCCGGCTTTGATTCTCTGTATGTCACCGAAGCCTGGCGTAGCGCCTTCGTGCCGTTGACCGCGCTTGCCCTGGCAACCGAACGGGTCCGGATTGGTTCCTACGTGCTGAACGCCTATGGCCGCAGCCCTTTTATTGCGGGTATGAGTGCGGTCGATGTGGATGAACTTTCCGGTGGACGGCTGCTGCTCGGGGTCGGCAGCGGCAACCGGCATATTAACGCCGAGTGGCAGGGTGTTCCGCATGAGAAACCCTACCAGAAAATGACCGAGTATATTGAAAACCTCAAACAAATCGTCCGTACCCCCGCCGGCTCGCGCGTCTCATACCAGGGCGAAATTCATACCATGGACTGGGTGCCGGCAGTGACTCCCGTTCGCGAGAGCATTCCCATATACATCTCTGCCATTTTCCCCCGTATGGTCCGCGTCGCCGGCCGGGTCGCGGACGGTATAGCCATGGGCGCGATATTATCCGCACCGTACGCGCGCAAGGTGATTCAACCTGCAGCCCGAAAATCTGCGGAAGAGGCTGATCGCGACCCGCATGCCCTCGGTTTTCTGATGGGCTCGTTTGTCTCGGTGCATGAGGAACGTGAGGTCGCCCGTCAGGCCGCGCGTGAAGCGATCTGCCGTCTCTTCTCCCCCCTGCCGCATCCGTACTACGAGTATATGCTGCGGGAGCAGGGTTTCTCGTCTGCCGCAGACGCAGCGTTGAAGCACGTACCTGAGGGAAATATTCAAAAAGCGGCAGAGGCTATGACCGACGAAGTGGTCGATACCGTTACCATCGCCGGGACCCCCGAAGAATGCCGCCGCCGTCTGGCCGAGTATGAAGGCGTGGTGGACGAGGTGATTTTTGTCAACGTGTCCTACGCGTCGGGAGCAGGCGCAGGCATGCTGGAGGGGTATCGGAAACTCATTCAGCTGTAGTGTCTCTTTCACCGACTCAAGGCTTTTACAGCGACAGTCCCTGCGACGTCCCGGCCTGGAGGCGTGTGGATTTACACATCCGCAGTCAGGCTGGCCAAAGAGCCGGAGCGGGGGAGGGCGATCCAACCTTCCCGTTTGGCGGCCGCCATATGTTTCCGCGGAATGGGTTCGATCTGATCTGTGGCCGCAGCCCGAGCGATAAGAGCGGCCACGACCGCATCAAGCGCATCGTCGCTTTTCTCACACGCCTGCTGCGCGTTAACCGGCCAATCCAGCCGCGGTTTTGTGGCGCTAATCAACCGGCGTGTTACCACGCGTCGTTTTTCCTCACCCGGTTTCTTCTTATAGCCGGTGGAAGGGAAACCCCAGATATGTAGAGCGGCGGCGGGATACACCTCAACAAAGCGACCACGGCCACTGCGATCAATCCGTCCTTTCTCAGAGAGCAAGCGGGCGGCGCGTATGGCCGTGACACCGATCAGGTCTGATGACACGCTCAACGGCCAGCGCTTGATGCGCGCACGCACGAAGTGATCCGTCGCGCGGTATCGGAGCGAAGCGGTGGAGACTGTCGGCCACACGTTCTGACGCTGGTGCGCGTAAACGGCGGCGGCGAATGCGGTCGGCCAGCCGAACGGGGCGTCGATGCCGATCTTGTCCGAGCGGCCAAACATCTCCAGCAGTGTCGCGTCGTCCGCCCCACACCGAAGCTCACTGATGCGGGCCTTCGGCTTGACCCATTCGATGAGGCAATACGCCGTGTTCTCCGGCTGCGCCGCCAAATCGACGCCGAGCGTCGTGTGTGGCATTCGGACACCTTTGCGCCGCGTGAACTCGGACTCGTCCCTGATGCGCTGCTTCGATGTTCTGCGCTACTCGCTCTTGGCTTTCTTCTCGTCGATGCTATCGAACACCTGTTTGGCGATACGCAGGCCGTTGACGCCGACCGGCCAGCCGCCGTAGTGGGCCAGATGGATCATGATCTCGTTGATCTTGTCGCGGCTGATGCCGATGTTGAGCGCGCCGCGGATGTGAACCTTGAGTTCCGGGTCACGGCCCAGCACGGTCAGGGCGGCCATGGTAATCATTGAGCGCTCTTGAATGGCCAGGCCGTCCCGTCCCCAAATATCGCCGAACAGATTTTTTACAGTGATATCCAGAAAATCTTCGTGCATGCTGCCCGGTCGGGGTTCTACGCCGAAGAGCTCTTTCATCTTTGCCGCTCCCTTTTGATAGCGTTCGGAATCTGCCATATTCGCCTCCTTCTCCGTTGTTGAGATGCAGAATGGTTGAGATACAGAATACCCTTGCCCGGCAAGAGTCCGTTGTCTAGTATCAGACCGGCAGTTCTGTCGTCAAAACCGCAAAAGAGTGTCTGATGTCTCCCGAAATCACCGTTCACGAACTCCAGGCCAAACAAAACGCGGGTGCAGACTTTGTGCTGCTCGATGTCCGTGAAG
Source organism: uncultured Binatia bacterium (SeqCode) (assembly GCA_965243855.1). Classification (GTDB taxonomy): domain Bacteria; phylum Desulfobacterota; class Binatia; order Bin18; family Bin18; genus Bin18. The sequence continues at coordinate 4,778,452 of CBDEWE010000003.1, forward strand.
CCGAAGAAGTGGCGCTGGTGCAGCTCCCGCACTCGGTCCATATTCCGATGGGCGATATCCCCAGCCGTTTGCACGAACTCGACCCTGAGGCCGAGATTGTGGTCTACTGCCACCACGGGGTGCGGAGTCTGCGCGTAGTCCACTTCCTGCGCCAACACGACTTCGCGCGGGCCGTCAATCTGGCGGGCGGGATAGACGCCTGGGCCAACGAGATCGACCCCCGTATGGCCCGATACTAAATCTGTAGTGAGATAGGAACACGATGAGCGAACATCCTTCCTCCATGCCTGATCCCCAGGCCCCAGGTCCCCTGCATGGTATTCGCGTGGTTGAATGTGGTCATATGGTCGCAGCTGCGTATGCGGGTAAGCTGATGGCTGACCTTGGCGCAGAGGTAATCAAAGTCGAAGAACCGGGCGGCGACCTCGCCCGGCAGCGCGGACCCTATCCAGGGAATACCCCCCATCCCGAAAAGAGCGGGCTGTTTCTGTATCTGAATACGAATAAGCGCGGGGTGACGCTGGACCTGGAGACGGCAAAAGGCCGAGAGTTGTTCCAGCGATTGGTCAAGGACGCGGATGTCGTGGTCCATAATTATCATCCCACCCAGATCGCCTCCCTTGGTTTGGAGTATGAGGCCCTGGCCCAGCACAATCCCAAGCTGGTCATGACCTCGATTTCACCCTTTGGGCAAACCGGCCCGCATCGGGAGTACACCGCGCACGACTTAACCATGTGGACTGCGGGTGGCATTGCCTTTCTGGGTGGAGCGGGCGGACGACCGGACCTGCCGCCCCTCAAGGCCGCCGGTCAACAGGCGGGATTCCAGGCTGGGGTCAACGCCGGTATCGCCTCGCTGGGGGCCCTGTACGCCCGACTCGGGACGGGCAGGGGCCAGCACATCGACATCTCGGTCCAAGAGTGTCTGGTCGCCATTATGGAGAATAACTATATTGCCTGGCCGTACGATCAGACGACGCCGTCGCGGCTGGGCTTTCGGTTGATTCCCCAGGACGTCCTGCCCTGCCGCGACGGCTATATTTATGTGCTCGCGGTTGAAGAGCATCAGTGGCAGAACGCGGTTGAGTTGATGGGCAATCCAGAATGGGCGGACACCGAGCTCTTCCAGGATTTTTTGGCTCGCTCGGTCAACTGGGACGCCCTGAAAGCGTTGCTGGAAGACTGGTTGCAGGACAAGTCGGTCCAAGAGGTCTACCACGGAGCGCAGAAACGGCGCGTGCCTTTTGCGCCGGTTTCGACCATGGGCGACCTGCTCAAATCCGAACATCTCAACGCGCGGGGCTTTTTTGTCGAGATCGGACATCCCGAAGCCGGCTCTCTTCGCTATCCGGGGTCGCCGTTCAAATTTGCCGCCTCGCCGTGGACCCTGCGCAGTCCGGCCCCATGCCTGGGCCAGCACAATGAGGAGATCTATGGCGGGCAGCTCGGGATTGCGCCGGAAGAATTGCAGTCGTTGCAAGAAACGAAGGTGATTTGATTTGGGGATTGGGGATTGGCAAGGAGACGTTCCCCGGATCTCTCACTAAGAAGCGTATGTACGAAGGTATGAAGAATGATGTCTGAGCAATTACCGTTATCGGGCGTTCGTGTTGCCGATTTTACCTGGGTGTGGGCTGGGCCGTTCTGTACCTTGCAACTGGCTCATCTGGGAGCCGAGGTCATTCGGATCGAGTCAGAGAGCCGCCTGTGTGTCACGCGGCGTATTCCGCCGGTTGCGGACGGGGAAGCCGGGCCGAACCGCTGTGGGTATTTTAATCAGTACAACCAAGGCAAACACTCGATATGCCTCAATCTCAAAAAGCCGGAGGGCCTGGAGGTCGCAAAAAAGCTGGTTGCAGCCAGCGATATCGTTGCTGAGAATTTTGCCGCGGGTGTAATGGACCGGATGGGCCTGGGATACGAAACCCTCAAAACGATAAAGCCCGATATCATCATGATTGCGCTCTCCGGCTATGGTGCGACCGGACCGGAAAGCCCGTATGTATCCTATGGTCCGGCCCAAGTGCCGATGAGCGGGCTGGCCTCCCTGACGGGCTTTCCCGACTCCCCCCCGATGAGCGTCGGGTTTTCTTATGGCGACCCGAACGGTGGGCTGCACGGCGCTTTTGCCGTGTTGGCCGCGATGATGCATCGCGCCCGGACTGGGGAGGGGCAGTATATTGACATGTCGCAGTGGGAGACCTCGGTGGCGCTCGTGGGCGAAGGGATCATGGCTCAGGAAATGAACGGCGCCGCACCCCAGCGGATGGGCAACCGCGACCCGTATATGGCTCCGCACGGCCTGTTCCGCTGTCAGGGGGAAGACCGCTGGGTCAGTATTGTGGCGGCGAACGACGACGAGTGGCAGCGGCTGTGTGCGGTTATGGAGAAGCCGGACCTGGCCAGTGATGCTCGATTTGCGACGCTGGCAGATCGGAAGGACAACGAAGATGCCCTCGAATCCGCTGTCACAGACTGGACTGCCACGCGGTCCGCGGAAGAGGTCACCCGCACGCTCCAGGCGGCGGGTTTGGCCGCCTTTCCGGCCGTGACCAATAAGGAATTGGCCGAAGACGACCACCTGCGCTCCCGCCCCTTCTTTGCCGCGCTTGAGCACCCGGAGGTCGGTGTACGGCAACATGCCGGCATCCCGTGGCACTTCTCGGATACTCCGTGTCAGGTCCGTCGGCCCGCGCCCTGTTTTGGCCAGGATACCGAGGATGTGTTACAGCGCGTATTGGGCTATTCGGCAGACGAAGTCGCCACCCTCAAGGATAACGGGGTCTTAAGCTGAGGGCGGTTGGTCTCCTCTGAAAAATCACCTGATGCGATTCCCTTTGCATTTTCCCTTTTTGCTGGTTGGGTTTCTTCTGGTGTCCGGCGGTGCGGCAGGCCCGGCCCACGCCCAGCATGGCGGTCTACCTATAGAACTGTATGGGATGATCAGCTTTGCGCCGGGCAGTCAGGTCGTGACGCTGGCCGTGGGAAAGGGAGAGACGGTACGGTTTCGGGTACAGGATATAGAGAGCCGCCATGCCGATTTCTCGGTGATCAATTTTCTGTCCGAAATTCGTTATCGTGAGCCGGGCCTGTATATCAAGGGTCCGGCGCATTATGTGGACCTGTTACGCAAGGAAGAGCCCGAAAAACGTCTGCTCAAACTCACCGGTCTGTACTATTCGAGCGCCCGCAATTTTGTGCTGAGCCGGGTCCGGCCGGTCCGGCCGGGCGAGCAGAACGAGCGACCCTTCTAAGTGCTGATATCGAAGCGCGGCGCCCCCTGTCTGCCAGGTCGCTGCTGAAGGAAGGTGGCAGGATGAGCGAACAAAAGAAAGCAATCGTGGTCGGCGTCGGAGCCGAAGTCGGAGTTGGCGGGGCCGTCTGTCACCGTCTGGCGCGTGAGGGCCTGCACGTGTTTATTGCTGGGCGTACCCAGGCAAGGCTGGAGCAGCTCGTGTGGAGTATTCAGACCAACGGCGGAAGCGCGACCGGGGTGGTGACGGATACCACGCAGGAGCCTGATGTCCTCCGCTTGTTTGATAACGCGGAAAACCAGGGCGACGGTGTACTGGACTGCGTGGTGTATAACGCGGGCAATAATTTCCCCAAGCCGCTACTGGAGACCGAAGCCGAGTTCTTTGAGATGGTCTGGCGGGTGGGCTGCCTGGGCGGCTTTCTGGTCGGTCGGGAAGCTGGTCGGCGCATGATCCCCCGCGGACGGGGAACTATTATTTTTACCGGTGCGACCGCCTCGATTAAGGGCCGCCCGCCGTTCGGTTCGTTTGCCTCGGCCAAAGCGGCCCTGCGTTCTCTGTCGCAAACCATGGCACGCGACTGGGGACCGCAGGGGATACACGTGGCGCATGTGATTATCGATGGCGGTATTAACGGTGCCCTGCTGAACACTCGCCGCCCACAGCTCAAAGAGCAGCGCGGGGAAGACGGTCTGTTGGATGTTGACGCCATTGCCGATACCTATTGGCATCTCTATACCCAGGATAAAACCGCCTGGGCTCAGGAAATCGACCTGCGACCGTATAAAGAAACGTTTTAAGTGTGGGTCGGTCGGGACCGAAAGAAGGGGAACGTATGAATTTTGGGTTATTGCTGCCATTTCGGAATCCGAAACAATGGGAAGTGCCGTTTCCGCAACTCTACCAGGAGCATATCGAGCAGGCGGTCCTGGCCGAGGAGTTGGGCTACGATCATATCTGGACGACCGAGCATCATTTTGCGGACGACGCCTGGTCGCCCTCCCTGCTGCCGATCCTGTCCGCCATGGCTATGAAAACCAGCCGCATTCGGCTCGGGACCTATATTATCGTCCTGCCCCTGCATAACCCGGTTCGGGTTGCGGAAGATGCCGCAACTGTTGACATCCTCTCCAAGGGTCGGCTTGATCTGGGTCTCGGCCAGGGCTACTGGCTGAGCGAATTCGCCAGCTTCGGTATTCCGCGCAAAGAGCGTGCGGCACGGCTCGAAGAAGGAACCGAGATTATCCGGCGCTGCTTTACCGAGGACAGCTTCTCTTTTGAGGGTAAGCACTACAATCTGCGCGAAGTGATCCTGGCTCCCAAGCCCGTCCAAAAACCCCACCCGCCAATCTGGATCGCGGCGATGGCGGAGAAATCGGTCGCCCGGGCCGCGAGACTAGGCTATCACCTGGGGGGTAGCGGCGGAGTGGACTTGCAGCAAATGTACGATGCCGGACTCCAGCAATACGGCCGTAATACGGACGATTATCATATTGCCCAACTGCGGGCGGTCTATGTGGCCGAGAGCCGAGAGCAGGCCTGGGACGATGTGGAACCGCATCTGTACTATATGATGAGTTCCTATGACCGGCGTTTTAAGGAGGCTGACGACCTGCCCTGGAGCGACTCGGTCATGTCCACCCCTACGGTGCCACCGGTAGGTGAGCTGCGCCACGTCAAGGACCTGTCCTTTTTCCAAGCGCCGCTCATCGTCGGGACTCCGGACGATGCCATTCAGGAGATCAAGCGCTACAGCGCGGAAACACGCGTCACCCATCTGGTGATGTGGATGCAGATGGCGGGGCTTGATCCGAAAAAATCACAGCGCTCAATGGAGCTATTTGCCAAAGAAGTCATGCCGCATTGTCGGTAGGAGGGGTCCGTCTTATGCCGTCCATCGCACGTGTCGCCGGTATATGTGATCCGGCATTCAAGGCCGTCCGCGAGGCGCTTGAGCAAAACCTGGCCGATGGCAAGGAAATTGGCGAGTGTGTGGCCGTTGTTGTGAATGGGAAGACGGTTGTTGATCTGTGGGGTGGGTATAAGGATCGAGCACGGACGCAGCCCTGGGAGCGGGATACCCTCGTGTGCATGTTCTCGGTCGGAAAGCCGCTCTCCATCCTACCGGTGTTGATCCTCGCCGATCAGGGCCGAATTGACTTGGACCAGCCCGTCTCCCGTTATTGGCCAGAGTTTAGCCAAGCCGGTAAAGAGCACGTTACTGTCAACCACGTGCTTTCTCATCAGGCAGCTATTCCCGGAGCGTTCAAGGCCCGCAAAGGCGATGCCTACCATTGGGGAAACATGGTCCGGGCTATCGAGGAACAGGAACCGTTATGGGAGCCTGGCACGAACGGCTGCTACCATACGGTTACCCTGGGCTATCTGACTGGCGAGTTGGTGCGGCGCGTCACCGGAAGGACCATCGGCCAGTTCTGGCGTGAAGAAATAGGCCTGCCGCTCGACATCGACTACCATTTTGGCCTGTCTGCGACGGATCAGCAGCGTTGTGCGGAAATCTACGAAGCCCCTCACGGACCGTTCATGGATGCGATCCGGGATACGAATACCCTCCTTGGTAAATGCTGGGTTCCATTGCCGTTACAGGACCACGAAGAGGATTTTAACAGCGAGTTATATCGGGCTACGGAGATGCCGTCTTTTAACGGCCAGGGTATCGCCCGTGGTGTGGCCCGGTTATTTTGCATCCTGGCCTGTGGCGGCGAACTTGAGGGGTCGCGTCTGCTCAGCCAGGCTCTGGTTGAGCATGCCATGACCGAGGCGTGGTATCAGACCGATGCGCTTGGGCTAACGTGTCGAATGTCCAACGGTGGATTTATGCTGCGTAACCCCGAGTTGACCTCGTATAATCACAATCCCAGATCGTTCGGGCATCTGGGTCTGGGTGGTGCTATCGCCTTTGGCGACCCGGACGCCAAACTGGGCTTTAGCTTTTGTGGTAATCGCATGGCGCCAATAGGCGACCTCGGGCCGTATGCGAGCCGGTTGCTACAGGCGACAGCAGCCTCACTGTGAGGCTGCTGTCAGAGAGGAGCGAGAGCCCGGATAGGGATCAGCTCCGGCCATTCTTTTTCGGTCGTCTATAATTTCGGGTGCTGCCGGTGCCACTCGGTGGCCTGCTCATACGCATAGCCAACCTGACAGATGGTCTGCTCGTCAAACGGCTTGCCGGCAATCTGGAGACCAACGGGTAAACCGTCCGGGTCAAAGCCGCACGGCACCTGAAGGGCCGGCAGCCCGGTGAAATTGAAAATCGGGGTATAGACGCTGAAGTCCGTAGAAACGATGCTCAGGCCGGGCGAGTCTTCGGCAATCCGGTTGACCTGAAAGCCGGCGGTGGGCAGCATCAGGACATCAACGCTGGTGTTGAGGGCGTTGAGGAGGTCGTCTCGCACCTGGGCACGGACCTGGGCGCCCATCAGGTATTGGGCCCCGCTGACCAGGAGACCGTAGGCCACAAAGAGTTTGGCGTGGGGATTATACCTCTCTCCGCAGTTGCGCACATTGTCCACGTGGATGGCGGCGCACTCGGAAAATAATCCCGGCCACTCAATAGCCTGGAGCTGGGCCAACGTAATGGAAGGGACATCAACGATTTCCGCTCCGAGGCTTGCGAGCTGCTTGACTGCCTGGTTATAAGGTCCGAGCAGCTTGGGGTCACAGTTATCCTCATAAATGGAACGCAGCAGCCCGATCCGCATGCCTGTAATGTCCTGACCGAGCTTCTGGGTAAAGTCCGGCACGGGTACATTTGCCGAGGCCGGGTCCAGAGGATCATAGCCGGCACAGCCTTGTAGCATGAGGGCTGCGTCGGTCACGGTTCGGGCGAGCGGACCGGTATGGTCGAGGCTCCACGAGAGCGGATACACGCCCGCTCGACTGACGCGCCCGTAGGTTGCTTTGAGTCCGACAATGCCGCAGCACTGAGCTGGCCAGCGGATGGAGCCGCCCGTACACGATCCCATGCCGGCATAGGCCATGCCAGCGGCGGTAGACGCCGCGGTGCCGCTGCTCGACCCGCCGGCGTCGTGGGCCAGGTTCCAGGGATTATGGGTAGGCTGGTAATAGGACTGTTTGGTGGGAAAACCATAGGCAAACTCATAGGTCGCGGTCTTACCCAGGACCAGCGCGCCGGCTTCCTTGAGTTTGGCCACCGAGGTGCAGTCCTTCTCGGCCACATAATGCTCCAGCGATTGGGAGCCGCAGGTGGTTGGCCCGCATTCATAGATGTCTTTGATGCCGATTGGGACGCCGTGCAGGGGGCTGCGATAGGTCCCGCGCTGAATCTCGGCCTCAGCCGCGTGGGCCGCTTCCATCACTTCGTCTCTGAAAACCGTGTTAAAGGCATGGAGCTGAGGTTCGAGTTGCTCCACTCGATCCAGCATGGCCTGGGTGACCTCGACCGGAGAGATATCTTTCCGCTGAATGTTCCCGGCCAATTCCTCAATCGACATATAGGCGAGTTCTCGGGCAGCCGTCATGATGCTCCCCCTTTCTTATCGAGCGCATGTACCAGCACGGGCTCGCTCTCCGGCATGCTCATCCCCTCAACCAGTTGGCGGGACTGCCGCATGTCTTCCACGACCCGCTGCCAGCGCAGGAGGTTTTCATACGGGACCAGCAACTTATCGAGTTCGGCATCAGTGAGCTCGAGATCCCACTCGGCGAGTTTCGCTGCAATGAGGGCTTTTGTGTCCATACTCTTCTCCTACTTCAGTTCCGTTTCCACAAAGACGAACTCGTAGTCATTGGCGTTAATCACATCGTGTTCGACCCCGACATTCCGAAAATAGGGGACACCCTGGATCAACTCGGCTTCGTGATCGCCGTCCGGGGCTTTCAGCAATAACTTGCCCGTTGTCATGGGGACGACAACATAGTCGTACTCGTGCCGATGGTAGCCGGTGGCCGCACGGGGGGCGAAACGCCACTCCGTCACACGCACGCGCTCATTCTCGATGAGGACTGTTGAGCGGGCTTGCTCTTGCGACATACAACTCTCCTTCCCTGTTGCTGTGGAAAGAGCGTAGCGCAAGAATTTTGAGATGCAACTCTTTTCGTTGTGACAGGATGAGCGGCGAAAAAGGCGGCCCGACGGTAGGGTCGTGAGTCCAGCCGGACTGGATTACAGATTTTGGCCGGGAGCTAGGAGCGCTCAGCAGCTACCCACTCACGCTGCATCCGGTCCGAGTGGAGGCCCATGCGTGGCTTTCGCTCGGGAATAATCTGATAACAGGTGGACTGAGCGGTCCCGAGCCCATAGAGAGTCTCATAACCGGCTGACTGCTGCCACCGCTGGCAATCCGTGGTGCTGCCCCAGGAGCTGAGCAGGACATAATGCACGGGAGCCTGTCGCGGAACGATGCCGGCGATCTGGGTAAAGATATAGGGGGTATGGATACGTTCTTTCTTGAGCGCCTCATAGGGCAGGATACTGAAGCTCGCAATGTCCGAGAGTCCATCGGTGACCTGACCGGACTCTGCGTCTGAAAGCGGCGTATCCCGAAGCAACATGGTTTCGTTCAAGATGATGCCAGTCGCCGCTTCGCCATCGGCCAGTATCCGGCCCTTGCGGATGTAATAGGCGGTCCACCATTTTTCTCGGGCTTCATCCTGAACCTTCACATGTTCGCGGTCGCGCTGCCAGTCTTCCATAGATTCAAGCGTGTCAAACTTGGCAAAGAAGAGCCACCAGGAAGTTCCCGCGATCGGCCCGCCATAGGTTTCCCGAAAGCCCTCCTGAGCCACGGCATGGGGCATGAACTGTTCATGGCGTTTGATGTAGGCGTCCAGGAGTTCCGGGCGTGGACGAAAGCCGCCCTCGGCAATGTGCAGGGTAGAGGAAAAATCTTCAGCCATGGCACCCTCCCTTTTTCAGCACCGGAAGTGCTGAGGTGAGTCTACTCAGCCACGATTTGATAGGCAAGCTTGCGAGTGGGAATATCTCATCCCCTCTTGGGAGGGGTGCCGCAACGCGGCGGGGTGGGTTTCCGCCGGTTGAGTAGGCTGCGTCAGGGCGGGAGGGCCAGGCCGGAGGAACCCACCCCGGCCCTTCGGGCCACCCCTCCAAGGAGGGGAGTGGGTATAGAAGGCTTTTGTCCCGCTCAGCAAAGTGCTATGGCGGCAGGGGAGGAGGACGCCATGTCAACATCAAAGTCTGCTGCAGTCCGAGCCAAGCTGGATCACCCGGTTATTGATTCAGATGGTCATATGGTCGAATTTGAACCCGGCTTTCTCGACTATCTCGCGCGAGAGGGCGGTGCTTCTATGGTCAAGCGCTTTCTCTCACCCGAGCGCAACTCCGGAGGCTGGGGCCGTTTGTTTCGTTGGTATTCCTTGTCGCCTGAAGAGCGTCTGGACCAACGTGCGACGCGCTCGCCGTGGTGGGCGCTACCGACAAAGAACACCTTGGACCGCGCAACCGCTATGCTGCCCAAGCTGCTGTCCGAACGGATGGACGTCATCGGCCTGGACTTTACTGTTCTCTACCCAACGCTGGGCTTACTGTTCCCACATATTGAAAACACCGAAATGCGCCGGGCAGCTTGCCGGGCGCTCAATACTTTTCATGCGGAGTATTTCGGCGAGTATGCCAGCCGGATGACCCCGGCGGCCGCCATTCCCATGCACACGCCACAGGAGGCTATTGAAGAGCTTGAGTTTGTAGTCCACGAGCTCGGTCTCAAGGCCGTGATGATGGCCGGGCATGTGCAGCGTCCCATTCCGGTTGTCGAGCGTGCAGCCCCGGAAGTCGCCGAACACGCGTTTTGGCTGGATACGTTCTGTTTGGACAGTGCGTATGACTATGATCCGGTCTGGGCTCGCTGTGTCGAGCTGAAGCTCGCGCCGACCTTTCACTCGCCGGCCATGGGCTGGGGCAGCCGGACCTCCATCTCGAACTATATGTATAACCACATCGGACATTTTGCCGCCTCGGGCGAGGCGCTGTGTAAAGCCATGTTCATGAGTGGCGTCACGCGTCGATTTCCGACGCTCAAGTTCGGCTTCCTGGAAAGTGGGGTTGGCTGGGCGTGCAACCTCTACGCCGATATGATCGGCCACTGGGAGAAGCGCAACGGCACCAAGATGGTCAACTACGATCCGGCTAATCTGAACTCTGAGCAGTTACTCGATCTGTATCAACGTTACGGCGGCAAATGGGCCGAGGAATATCCCGGCCGTCTGATCGATGAAAGAAACTTGATGGGCGGCACCCGCGAAGACCCGAACACGCTGGACGACTGGGCGCGCTGCGGGATTGAAAAAGCCGAAGACATTAAAGATTTGTTTGTCCCGAATTTCTATTTCGGCTGTGAAGCCGACGATCCCATGAATGCTATCGCGTTTAATGCCAGGCTGAATCCGTTCAGTGCTCGCCTCAAGGCCATTTTTAGTTCGGATATCGGCCACTGGGACGTGCCCGACATGGAAGAAGTTCTGGAAGAGGCCCACGAACTGGTCGAGCACGACGTGATCACCCCAGATGATTTTCGGGATTTTGTCTTCACCAATCCGACCACGCTATGGACGGGGACCAATCCCGACTTTTTCAAAGGAACAGTGGTGGAGGGGGCCGTGGACAAGCTGCTGGCTCAAGAGGCTGCGTAACTGCGTGGGATAAAGAGGAGAAGCATGGCCTGCGATCTGGTGATCAAAAACGGAACCGTTGTGGATGGCACGGGTGCGGCCCGCTATCAGGCCGATGTTGGGATAGCGCAGGGCCGGATCGCTGAAATTGCGCCAACCGGAACGCTCAATGGGCGTGCCTCCCGCGTTATTGATGCGTCCGACCTGATCGTCGCTCCTGGCTTTATTGACCCTCACACCCACTACGACGCTCAGGTCTGCTGGGACCCGCTGATCTCCTGTTCTTCGTGGAACGGGGTGACGAGTGTGGTAATGGGAAACTGCGGGGTGGGGCTCGCGCCGTGTCTGCCTGAGAAGCGTGAGGTACTGGCCTGGGATCTGGTCAATGTGGAGGGGATGTCCTTTGAGGTCTTGTCAAAGGGCGTGACCTGGGAATGGGAGAGCATGGCGGATTTCATGGCTGCTCCGTTCCAGACGGGGATGGGAATCAATCTCGGGTTTCTGGTTCCACTATCGCCGATTCGATCCTACGTTATCGGAGAAGCCGCCCAGGAGCGCGCCGCAACGCCTGAAGAGACCCAGCGTATTGCAACCCTCCTGCGAGAGGGTGTACAGGCCGGGGCGCTCGGCTTTTCTACCACCGTGGCCACGCAACACGTAGGCTTTAAGGGGCGTCCCCTGGCGTGTCGCCTCGCCAGTCGGGACGAGCTACGGGCGTATGCAAATGTGCTACGCGACCTCGGGCAGGGCGCGATCGAGGTGAACCTGGGGGGTGCCGGATCATCCATCCTGCCCTCAGGCAGTCCCGAGTTGATTGATTTCCTGCTGGTCGAAAGCCAGCGTCCGGTCACTTGGCTGTCGGTGCAAACGCGGAACGACCAGCCAACCGCGCACCGCGAACTGCTGACCAATACCGATGGACTGATTCAACGCGGAGGGATTCCCCAGGCGAGCTGCCAGCCTACAGAGCTCCAGTTCAATCTGCGCAACCCCTTTATCCTGGGCGCATATGACGTCTGTCACTCCTTGTTTAACTGTACTGCTGAGGAACAGGCGCGGATCTATGCCGACCCGGCATTCCGGGCGGAGTTCCGGGAGGCGTGTACGACAACGCCCAAAGCCTTCAGCGGCCAGTGGCAGCAGACGCAGGTGTGCAAGGTCGGTAAACCAACGCATCAGGCGTGGCTGGGGAAGAGCATTGCGGAGTTGAGTCAGCAGGCCGGCACCGATCCCTTTGACACCTTTTTCGATTTGGCCCTGGCCGACGATTTGGCGACCGAGTTCTCCCTGGCCATGCTGAATTTCGATCTCGACTTGGTTGAGGAAGTCATTACGGACCCGCGCGTGTTGATCGGCTTGTCGGACGGCGGGGCGCATGTCGATATGCTGTGTAATGCCGGCTATCCGACCTATCTGCTGGGGACCTGGGTGCGGAGGCGTCAGGCCATGAGTCTGGAACGAGCGGTGCAGCGCATCACCTCCGAACCGGCCCGGCTTTTTGGGGTGTGGGATCGGGGCGTGATTGCAGCCGGTAAGGCGGCGGACTTTGTGGTTTTCGATTCCGATACGGTTGATGCCGGGGAAAAAGTGATGCTGAACGATCTGCCGGGTGGGGAGCGACGCTTTGTACAACGCGCCGAAGGCATACACTACGTCGTGGTGAACGGAGAGGTTGTGCTCACTCAGGGCGAGCACTCCGGCGCACTGCCGGGGCAGATGCTGCGTGCGGGGTGAGATCCGAGCCGGAGCGTTGCCCGACGATCAATCGTCAGTGCGCGGCGAGGAGGGCGCATGAAATTCGCTATTCTCTATAACACCGACTATTACCCCGACATCCACGGCTCGGCCGAGCAGTATTACAACCAGATTCTGGAACAGGTCGAACTGGAGGAAGAACTCGGCTTTGACGCGGTCTGGTTTGGCGAGCACCACTACTCGGGCTATTCGTTCGGGTCGCCGCCCGTCATGGCCATGGCGGCCGCTGGCCGGACCAAACGCATTCGGCTCGGGACCGGCATCTCCCTGGTGCCACTTAATAATCCTATCCGGCTGGCCGAAGAGTACGCCATGGTCGATGTGCTCTCCGGCGGACGCCTGGAGTACGGCATCGGTCGGGGTTTTCTGAAATACTCGCATAAAATTTTTGGCGTGGACGAAGCGGAGAATACCGAGCGTTATCACGAGGGGACGGATATCATCTGTAAAGCCTGGACGAGCGCACGGCCCTTCTCGTATCGCGGCAAATTCTGGGAACTCGAAGATTACACGTTTTTCCCCAGCCCGCTGCAAAAGCCTCATCCGCCTATTTACGCTTCCGGAGCGATTACGCCCGAGAGTTACCAGTGGGCCGGTCAGCGGGGCTTTCATTTGGCGACTGCCTTTTTCCTACCCAACCAGGAGCACGTCCAGGAGTGTATCGGCCTCTACCGTCAAGCGCTCCGGGAAAACGACCATGAGCCGGCCACCCGTGATGTCGCTGGCGTGTATCAGATGTATTGTGGTGAATCGAACGAAGAAGCCCGGCGCAACGGCGGTCAGCACGCGCTGACGTATTACGCCTTCTTTGGGGCCTTGGCCCAGCGTGGCGCCTTAACCTCTCAGTCGTTCGCCTACCACAAAGGAACGATTTCGCATCTCTTTGCCGGGCTGACCTTCGAGGACCTGGACAAGCGCAACTTGGTCCTGGTTGGCGACCCGGATAATCTGGTCGAACGTATCCGCTGGGCCAAAGAGTTCTACGGTACGAACTATCTGATTCTTGAAATCGCCCAAGGCGGCATGAAGCACGAACATGTCATGCCCTCGCTCGAACGCTTTGCCAAATATGTCATACCCGTATTTCGGGATGAGGAATGAGGTATCTCCTCCTCAAAGGGGTGGCGCGTGAGCGCCGGGGTGGGCTCTCTCCCCCACCGGTCTCTTGCTATATGCCCCTAAAATATGAAAGAGTCGGTGCATCCGCCTGCCAGCGGTACGGGCGGGGCAATCTCAAACCGTAAGAACGAGGAAAAAGGGAGGACTGCATATGCATATTATGTCTTTCTCGGAACGTGAATACGTCGATGTCTCCGAGGATGCAATCATCGAAAACGGGAGTAGCTATTTTGGCCTTCCCAATACGATGTTTGATGCCGATCGGGGCGGCCAGCTCATGAATGAGTATCTGGACGAGCGGGTCTACGCCGAAGAGCTGGGCTTTGATGGCGTCATGCTCAACGAGCACCACCAGACCCCGTTTTGTGGTGGTGGGGTCATGGATGTGGAAGCCTCCATTCTAGCTCGGATTACCAAGCGGGTGAAAATTGTCCTGCTCGGCAACCCCCTCCCGGTGGGCGATCCGCTACGACTGGCGGAAGAGTTGGCCACGATTGATATGATTTCCGGTGGACGTCTGGTACCGGGTTGGGTGCGTGGCGCGGGCACGGAACAACTCGCCAATAACATCAACCCGGCCTATAATCGGGAGCGCTTTAACGAAGCCCACGACTTTATTCAACAGGCGTGGACCAAACCGGGACCGTGGCGCTACGAGGGCAAACACTTCCATTACCGGAACGTCAATCCCTGGCAGTTGCCGGTTCAGAAGCCGGTGCCGCAACAATGGATTCCGGGGCTGATCAGCCCGGAAACGGTCGTCTGGAGCGCCAAACACCGCTATCCCTATGTGGCGCTGGGGACCAATGTCGAATCGACGGTCGAGATGGTGAATCTGTACGCCGATGTCGCCGAGCAGGAAGGCTATCAGGCCGGACCGGAGAACTTCGGCTATTTGCAGAACGTGTGTGTGGCCGAGACGGAGGAGAAGGCGCACGAGTTGGCCCGGGGCTTTGTCTTTGGCGGTGGATTCGGTTCGTTTGCCCGCGCCGAGTGGATGTTCCCTCCGGGATACAACTCCAAGGCAGCGACCAAGCGTCTGGCGCAAGCCCTGACGGACCCGCGCACCGGCGCCGAAATCATCAAGCATACCCAGGGTGAGATTGACGTTGAAGAAATCAAGCGGAGTATTGAGTCGGGTTTTCAGGCTTCGCTTGACAGCGATCTGATTATGGCCGGTACGCCGGAAACGGTCATGAAAAAGCTGCGCAAAATGTGCGAAACCCTCCGACCCGGCATCATGGGTCTGTGGTATCACCACGGTCCGATGAGCTTTGAGCAGCGCAAGACCTGCCTGCGTCTGCTCGGCCAGGAAGTCCTGCCGGCCATGCGGGAAATGGCCAAAGAGCTCGATCTGCCTGGGCCGTTTGAGGTGACGCCGGGCTCGCGGCCGCTGCCGGCATCCGGCAAACGCGATCAGATCGTGCCCGATATCGCTGCGGCTTAATTGGTTTAGATTCAGCAACAAAACAGGGGCGGCCCTATGGACCGCCCCTTTCTTTTTTCGGGATAGAATTGTCGGTGCGGCTTTTAGTGAAAGCCCATGAGGGTACGATAATAATCCCAATAGCCACGAATGGCGCTCTCGGTTAAGAGATTCTCCTGATTCTCTCTTCCCGTACCACCGAAGGCGAGCAGGGAGCATTCGTCCTTTTCCCGGGCTATAGCCTGCTGGACCAATTCGGTGGCATAGCCATCTTCCATGGAGATATAGCCGGCCGGACCGACCAGATTGGCCTGCTTGATGCGGATGCGGCGGATTTCCTCGTCATCGTCTTCATAGCCAAAGAACGTAAACAACAGTTCAAACTGATCCGGGCCCTTGGGCAGAATATGTCGGGTCGCCAAAGTGTTTTGAATCTGCTGGACGACCAGGCACGGAAAAATCATCTGGATGTGATTGGTTAATTCCACCTCAAATTCTCTGCGTGAGGTGAGCAGCGAGGGGTCGGCGAGGGTGTAGTCCGTCTGGTAACTGCGGATGTTCTTGCCTGTGTAGGCGGCTACCTCTTCTTGCTCCGTCTTTTTATACGCGCGCAGCATGCTGTGTCGGCCCGATTCATCCATAATCACCCCGCCCCCTTGGGATGAACGATAGATACCAAAAGTGGTGTGAAAAAGGTGCAGCAGACTGGCGTGATAGGGGTCTTTTACATTCTCCGAGTAGAGTTTCCAGTTGGCATGAACGAACTGACGGGCGTAGCCTAGCACCTGGACCGGTCGGTTGAAGACCCGGTCGAGCCACGGCCGCATGGCCGGTCCCAGATAGTCGGCCAGCGGTTCAACCTCAGAAGAAAAGGAAGCAAAGATCAGCCCGTTATAGGTAGCCACGCGCAGTTTCTGGAGGGAGTGCTGGGCGAGATCAAAGTCAGCCGGGTACCCGCCCTGACGGCGAATACCGGTACGAAACGGGACACCAATCAGATCGCCCTGCTGGTTATAACTCCACTGGTGGTAGATACAGGTATGGGTTGCCCGGTTACCCCGAGACTCGCGGCACACCAGTGCCCCACGATGAGCGCACCGATTCACAAAGGCGTGCAGCTTCCCCGATTTGTCGCACGAGACAACGACGGGCGTATCGCCAACAAAGGTTGAGCGGAAATCTCCGGGGTTGGCAACCTCCGCTTCGAGCCCTACATAGCTCCAGGTTGGACCTCTGAAGATGCGTTCCTGTTCCAGGTTGTAGACGGTAGGATCGCAAAAGACCTGATACGGGACTGAGGTTATCCCCGCTGTCGTCGGCCATCTCAACGCGACGGGCGCATTGTCCATGGGTGAAAAGCTCATCCTGGCACCTCCTTGATAAGCGCTTTTCTTCTCCCACTTCCTCTCTTTAGTAGACACCGGTTTGTGTCGATTGACAAGCCATATTTGAGGCGCGTATACGAGGAGCAGGGGTGCTGTCCCAAGCAGGCTCTGAGAGAAAAGGGAGGACCTATGAGTGCGCAAAGCTTGAACATCATGCTGGTTGACCTGTTTCGATCTGAGACGGAGTTGGCCCAGTACCAGAAAGACCCCGAGGTAATTCTGGCAAACTACGATGTCACGGACGAAGAGCGGGCGCGGCTCAAAGACCCAGACTGGGGGTGGCTCTATACGCACGGGATTCATCCCTACATTCTGGTCCAGTTTGCCTTAGCCATGGGGGTAGAGATCCCACAGTATGTGCAACAGGTGAAAGAAGCGGCCGGGTAGGGGACGGCCAGCTCGAAGACCCGTCAAACAAGAAAAAAGGAGAACCAAATGGCGAATATCGTTGCAGCCATGTCGTCAGTTCACAGTCCCCTGATGATGAGTGCGCCCCAGATGGCGGATGAGGCCACCTGGGGAAGGATCAATACGGGCTTCGATACCCTCCGAGACACCTTCACTTCTGCTGGAGCCGATACGATCGTCGTTATCTCAGATGAACATTTTAATGCGCTCGACCCGCGCCGCTATCCGTCGTTTGGTGTGGTGACGGCTGAGACGAGCGTCGGTCCGGTCGAAAACTGGCTTGGCGTTCCCTGTAACAGTATCTCGGTCAGGTTTGAGCCGGAGCTGGCTGAAGCGGTCCTCGACGAAGGGGTTCGCCAAGGTTTTGATTTGACGCGGATTGGTGAAGTCGGTTTAGACCATGGCTTTCTTACCTGTCTGAACTTTCTTACGCCGCAGTGGGACATGTCCTATCTCTGGCTAATTCAGAACTGTGTCCTGCCACCCCTGCCGAGCCTGAAGCGGTGTTATGATTTCGGGCGGATGGTCGGACAAGCTATCCGGTCGTGGGACAGCTCCCGCCGCGTGGCTCTGCTCGGCACGGGTGGGTTGTCGCATGCGGTTGGCACGCCGGATATGGGCAAGGTGGATGCGCATTTCGATAGAAAATTTCTCGATCTCCTGTGCCAACAGGACCCGGCCATGCTCGATATTACGGATGCGGAGATCGATGCGGTCGGCAACGGCACGCACGAGATCCGGAACTGGATTGCGGTGGCCGGGGCAGTCGAAGGTGCAAAGGGCGAAGTCGTCATGTATGAAGAAGGAACCATGGTCGTAGGCTTCGGCATGATGCAGTTCCAACTGTAAAGTCCATTCCACGAAGAGGAAACGTCTCCAGTATCTCGTCGCTATGGAAGGAGACGTTTCCTCTTTAGCTCGGATGAGTGGAGCCAGACAGCGTGGAACGCTCGCTGTTCTGGGTGTGGGCATCCTCGCCATCTCGACAGCCGCGCCGCTGATCAAACTCGTTCCCGACGTCCCGCCGCTCGTGGTGGCCGCCTTTCGGCTCGGTCTCGCCGCGCTGATATTTACCCCGCTGAGCCTCGTCCGGCTCCGAGCCGCCGCCGGCTCACTATCGCTTCCTGACCTGCGGGTGGTGAGTGTGGCCGGTCTATGTCTGGCACTCCACTTTGCCGCCTGGATTGCCTCGCTCCGCTACACCTCTGTCGCGAGTTCCGTGGCACTGGTGACCATGAATCCGCTCCTGCTCGCCATTGCCGGCTATCTCATCTGGAGGGAACGTCTCGTCCGGCGTCAATGGTTGGGGATAGGCTTGGCATTACTCGGCAGCCTGTGTATAGGCTGGAACGATTTTCAGCAGGTAGGTCCGGCCCGAGAGTCCGCGCTGTACGGCGACGCCTTAGCCGTATGCGGTGCGGTCATGATCTCTGCCTATCTGCTGTGTGGACGCCTGGCCCGCCCGCGTCTCGGCCTGAGCGTGTATGTCGGGCTGGTCTATGGGTGTGCGGCTGTTCTCTTACTCGCCGGCTGTTTTGTCCTCCAACTGCCGCTGCTGGGCTATGCCCCACGGGTCTACCTCGTCCTGGTCCTGCTTGCCCTTATCCCTCAAGTGTTGGGCCATACCATTCTGAACTGGGCGCTGGCCTATATGTCTCCGACACTGGTCGCACTGGCGATTCTTGGCGAGCCGCTTGGAGCCGCCCTGCTGGCCTGGATATTCCTCAACGAGTCAGTAGGCCTGCTCCAAGGGATAGGGGCGGTGGGCCTGCTGACGGGGATTGTAATGGGACAGCAACGGTGACGGAACGGAGATAACGGGTCAATAGCCCGGCACAGGGCAACCACCAGGGTTGCCCTGGCCTGCTAGTCATTATTTGCCAGGGAAAGCAGGATTTGCAGCAGATACCAGAACATCAGGGCAACACCGGCAAATAGCGCCAGCGAGGCGGCGACGTGTTGGTCGGTCCGATAGTGGTGAATAATGTTCGAGGTTGTATACAGAATAGACCCGGCGGCAAAGGCAACCATAATGGTGGAGAAGAACAACCCCAGGCTAAAGCCAAACATCATACTGGCCAAGATTACCCCCAGGGCGACAAATCCGCCGACGGAGAGAACACCCCGCAGAAAAGAGAAGTCTTTACGCGTAGTGAAGGCCGTGAACGTCAGCCCGCCAAACAGCAGCAAGGTCATCAGGCCTGCCGTCGGAATCACATCCGGCGAGCTATAGTGCGTCGCAATATACAGCATGGGGAGAAAGATGACTGCCTGGGCCACGATATACAGACCCAGTCCAAGATATTGCATCTGCGGTGAGGCATCAGACTGTGCCCAGCGGTCGGCCAACCAGGACACGCCCATGAATGCGGCGAGCACGACGAACCAGCCGTAACCACCAACCATGGTCTGGACCAGAGCTGGTGCAAACGACGACTGCAACAGGAGATTTTCAACCAGGATAAAGGCCAAGATTGCCAATGCGAGGTGGGTGTACGTGCGGCGGATAAACTCCGCGCGCGCCACCTCAGATGCATAGGCCGCGGGCTGGGAATACGTCATCGTCGAAGCCATACATACCTCCGTAGAGTTGACTATCCTTTTCTCAGGCTAATGCCCTGACAGGGGACAGTCAATGCCGAGGGCGAGAGGAAAAAAGGTTGTGAAGGGGAGAGCGTGGTCATATCGGCGGTAGGGAAAAAGGAAAGGGCGACCATACTGGGCCGCCCATCTACATCCGATGGCAAGCAATAGGCGTACAGCCCTGCGCGTTTATTGAGCAAACGCGGCTTTCAGTCCCTCAGCCACTTCCGCCAGTGCTTTCTTCTGAGCGTCAAGATGGAAGAAGCTGAAGAAGCCGTGAATCGTTCCGTCGTAGCGGGATATTGTGATATTAGCCCCGGCGTCTTGGAGCTTTTTGCCGTAGGCCTCGCCCTCGTCGCGCAGAGGATCAAACTCGGCCGTGATCACCAGCCCCGGCGGGGGACTGTTCACGTATTTGGCCAAGAGCGGGGAGGCGTACGGGCTCTTTCCGGCCTCGTCGTTTTCAAGATAATGGTCCCAGAACCACACCATGGAATCCTTGGTCAGCAGATAACCTTCCCCGTTCTGCTTGCATGACTCGGTATCAAAGGAATGGTTGGTGACCGGATAGAGCAGGAGTTGGTAGGCGAGCGAAGGGGCACCCCGGTCGCCGGACATGAGCGCCACTGCTGCGGCGAGGTTGCCGCCGGCACTATCGCCGCCAACCGCTACTCGTTGCGGATCTCCACCAAGGGACGCCACGTTGAGCACCGCCCATTTGGTCGCTTCGTAGCAATCCTCGGGCGCTGCGGGAAATTTATGCTCAGGCGCGAGGCGGTAATCGACGGAAATCATCATGCAGCCGGCGGCGTTGGTCAGGGCACGACAGGTTGCATCGTGGCTTTCGAGGTCGCCGACCACCCAGCCACCACCATGAAAAAAGACCAGAACGGGAAGCGGGCCATCTCCCTCGGGCGTATAGATCCGGACCGGCAGGTCGCCGTTCGGGGTCGGAATATCCCGATCTTCAACCTTGGCAACCGGCTCTGGATTCTCAATCTGGAAGAGCTGCTGAATGGCTTGGCGTGCTTCTGCAACCTCCATTTCATTAAAGCCGCGACCGCCGGCGGCCACGATTTGATCAATAAAGGCTTGTTCCTGCTGGCCTAGGGGCATACTTCCCTCCTTGCTGTGATTCGCGCTGTGCTGTGTCGATAGGTCATGACTGGAATGAGATGTTTATCTGGGGTGAGTGGTGTTTTTCAAGAGGGTAATCGACGCCGTACGCACATCACATGGCTGAGACACGTACGCTGGGACTCCCGGTTGACTGGAAGAAGAAAGGGAGCGGTTGAGACCGAGTCTCGGACTCTCTTTTTTCAGCCCGAGACCATGGGGCGATCAGCGTGTGCTTGCCTGCCCGTTCACCCAACGGGCAAATTTGTCCGTTTCATTCCGGGCCTGCCGCCACAGGAGTTGAACCGCGCGGTCCGGGTCCCAGCTGCCAGGTCGCTCAATGAAGTCAAAGCCTAGTTTGTCCGGCGAGTCTTTAATGCTCGAACGGAGAAACGGATATTTATCCACCCAGGCGGTGACAGGTGAATCGTAAAAATAAGGAACAGCTTCGGAAGTAAAGCTTACGGCCCGACCCTGCCGGATGTCTTTCCGTTCACTGCTGATGTAGTCATACTTGTACTGCCGGATCGCACGGGCCGTCTCATAATAACCGATGAGGACTCTGGCGCCGGCCACCACGCGTTTTTCTGCATCTCCTTGGCTTTGGCGGCTCAAGCTGCGGAGCCGATTCCTGGCTTCTCGTACGCCCTTCTCATAGACTAGAAGCGGGCCGGACAGCACGGCCAGCGTTTCCAGCCCGCGCAAGGTGGCGAGGGCCTGGTCGCCTATGGCTTCCGTTCTCATTTGCACGCCTTCCGGCAACGGTGCCGTCAACATGGTTTGCAGGCTGGCGACCGCCTGTTTTTCTTCTTTCTTCTCTTCTATTCGCTGCCAGATTTCGGGCTCAAAAAAGATCGGACGCCGTTTTCCCTTGCGGGCGACCAACAGCAGGACGGCCTTCTGCTTTTTCTGAGCATCACGGACTGCGTTGCGGTAACTCTTACAGTTTTGAATAGGCCAGCTATTCACCTGCTCAAGGATGTCACCCTTGCGCAACCCGACGCGTGAGCCTGGGGTGAGCTGGGCAATCTCAGCAATAGGGAGACCAGGTGCATCTTTTTGCTTGGCTGGGTGGAGGGTGAGACCCAGATACTCTTGCGCTTCCTGACAGGGGTTTGCTCTGGCGGGAGACGGCTGAAAAAAGAAACTCAGTGTGACCACAGTCACAAGAACAAAAACGGAATATCTCACGGGGACCTTCCTTCTCTCTTGGCTACCCGCATTTTATATATGGGAGCCTATCGAGTTCGGTCAAGGCGCATGCCGGACAGATCGTGGTCGAAAGTGAGCCAAGGCAGCCGCTTCTACATCGCCGGGGGCTACGGGATTCGAGTCGAAACCTGAGATAGGCCGGCCAGCGGGACTATCTCTCCCCCCAGCGGAGTTTGCTGCGCAGGACATCAAAAAAGGTTCGATTGGGGGAGATGATGAGCGGTACGGTCACGCGAGAGCGTTGAATACGCACGGTGTCCCCACTCTTGAGCGGATGCCCTTCTTGGCCGTCCAAGGTCAGAGTGACGTCCTCATCCGGAGTCTGGACTACAACGTTGATCTCGGCTTGGTCCGGGAGAATAACCGGCCGATTTGTCAACGTATGCGGACAGATCGGCGTCAGCACGACAACGCCAAGCGTGGCATCAACAATCGGCCCGCCCGCCGCCAGCGAATAGGCGGTCGAGCCGGTTGGGGTGGCGACAATGAGCCCGTCCGCTTTATAGGTACATAAATGTTTGCCATCCACCCAGGTGGCAAGATCCATAATACGGGCCAGGGCTCCTTTATTAATGACCGCGTCATTCAGCGCCTGAAACGTGCCAACCGGCTGCTTGTCACGAACAAGCGTGGTGGTGAGCAGGCTGCGCCGCTCGATTGCATAATCGCCAGCGAAGATACGGGTGAGCGTGGTAAACAGCTCTTCGGTCGTTGTTTCGGTCAGAAAGCCCAGCCCGCCAAGATTGACGCCAAGAATAGGCGCGTCCCGTGGCGTGGCCCGCCGGGCAACGCTGAGCAGTGTCCCGTCACCGCCCAGCACGACAACCAGGTCGGCCTGGGCCATGATCTCGACTTTACGCCATCCCCGCCCCAGACCGAGCTCTTCACTGGTGCGGTCCTCCGGCAGAATGCTCTTGCCGCGCTCTTGCAGCCAGGCAACCAGATCGCGACCCAGCGCAATTGCGGCGGGCGTATTGACTTTGATGACCAGACCGATTGTCTGCATACATCGAGCGGAGCGGTGAGGGCGCTCCCTTTTCTCCGTGCCTCGCGTATAATGGCCTACCTATGGCAATCCGTCAGCCTCATCTGAAGGATCAGCACGGTTTATTTACTCATACTGCCGAAAAGGAGGCGGCCAAGAAAGCCCCTCTGGCCGAGCGGATGCGACCCCAGACGCTGGATACCTATATTGGCCAGACGCATCTCCTCGGGCCGGGTCGCCTCCTGCGCCAAATGGTTGAGCAGAAAACGCTGACGTCTCTGATCCTATGGGGGCCGCCGGGCAGCGGCAAAACGACTCTGGCCCGGGTGCTCGCCCAGGCTGTAGAATTGCCATGGGCGAGCTTTTCGGCGGTCCTGTCCGGGGTTAAAGAGCTGCGTCTCATCCTGGCGGATGCGCAGCGGCACCAGCAGCAAACGGGGCAGTCGACCGTCGTATTTGTGGACGAAATTCACCGTTTCAATAAAGCCCAACAGGACGCCTTTCTGCCGCATGTAGAGCAGGGACTGATTATCCTGATTGGCGCAACAACGGAAAATCCGTCTTTTGAAGTGATTGCCCCTCTCTTGTCGCGCTCTCGCGTGGTGGTGCTGGAAGCGCTTGAGGCGGATCAGCTTGTCCAGATTCTGTCTCACGCCTTACAGGACACCGGCCGCGGCCTTGGGCAGCATCAGATTGAAGCGGACGAAGCCGTGCTGCGAATCATTGCCGAGGCCGCACAGGGAGATGCCCGGGTCGCCCTCAATACCCTTGAGGTCGCAACAACCCTGGCGGTCCAGAAAAAAGCTACGCACCTTGACGTGGCCCTGGTACAAGAAGCAACCCAGCGGAAGGCGATCCTGTACGACAAGGCTGGAGAGGAACACTATAATGTCATTTCCGCCTTTATTAAGAGCCTGCGCGGGAGTGATCCCGATGCGGCCTTATATTGGATGATGCGCATGCTGGAGGCGGGGGAAGATATTCTCTTTATTGCCAGACGGATGGTCATCTTTGCAGCCGAAGACATTGGCAATGCCGACCCACAGGCATTGTCTCTGGCTATAGCAACCAAGGAAGCGGTGCATTTCGTCGGGCTGCCGGAGGCGCGTATTCCATTAGCCCAAGCCGCTACCTACCTCGCGGTCGCGCCCAAATCGAACGCGTCATACAAAGCCATGACCGCCGCCCAGGCGGATGTGCAGACCCATGGCCCTCTGCCCGTTCCGCTCCATTTGCGCAACGCACCGACAAAGCTGATGAAAGACCTGGAGTATGGCAAGGGGTACCAGTATGCGCATGATTACGAGGATGCCGTTGTGACCCAGACTCATTTGCCTGAGAAATTGACCCAACGACGGTATTATCAGCCCAGCGATCGCGGCCATGAAAAAGTCATGGGTGAGCAACTGAAGGCACGGCGGAAAAGGCGAGCAGACCCTCAGGACTGAAACAGAGTGGACTAGGTCGGGGCAGCGTATGAAACGGCGCTGTCATACGGAAGGAGGAAAAGCATGGAATACGCATCACCGGAACCTTTTACGATTGCCATTCCGGATGCGGTGCTGGCTGACCTGGAAAATCGGCTTAACCGCGTACGCTGGCCGGGCGAGCTCCCCCATTCAGGCTGGGATTACGGCGCGAATCTCTCCTATATTCAGCAACTCGTTGAATACTGGCGCACTGAGTATGACTGGCGCGCCCAGGAACGGGCGATGAATCACTGGGACCATTTCAAAACCACTATAGACGGTCAGGGGATCCATTTTATCCACGCGCGCGGGAAAGGTCCCGCGCCGCTGCCGCTGATTATTTCGCACGGTTGGCCTGGCTCGTTTTATGAGTTTATGGATGTGATCGGGCCGTTAACCGACCCCGCCGCCCACGGCGGTGACCCGGCCGACGCATTCGATGTGGTGGTGCCGTCCCTGCCGGGCTATGGGTTTTCCGACCCGCCGCAAGAGCGCAAAGTCAATATCAGCCGCATGGCCGAGTGGTTCGCCGTCTTGATGCGAGAGGTCCTCGGCTATGAGCGTTACGCTGCCCAGGGGGGCGACTGGGGCGCAATGATTTCGTCCCGGCTGGGCTATGCCTATCCTGAACAACTGATCGGTGTGCATCTCAATATGGTCGGGGCTGCGCCTCATCCGGCCAACCGCCAGAACTTGAGCGCCGCGGAAGAGGAATTTCTGAAAAGTGCGAGAGCCTGGCAACGCGAGGAGCGTGGTTATCAGGAAATTCAGGGCACCAAGCCTCAGACCTTGAGCTTTGCGCTCAACGACTCGCCCGTTGGAGTATGCGCCTGGATCGTTGAAAAGTTTCGGACCTGGAGTGACTGTGACGGGAATCCAGAAAACTCCTATACTAAAGACCAACTGCTGACCAACGTCATGATTTACTGGGTCACGCAAACCTTCCATTCGGCCTCCCGCATTTATTATGAAGAGCGGCACCATCCGTGGCGGCTGGGAAAGGACGAAAAAGTGAGTGCCCCCACCGGGGTCGCCGCCTTTCCAAAAGAGATTGCCCGCCCGCTGCGGGAGTGGGCTGAACGGGCGTATAATGTTCAGCACTGGACTGACATGCCGGCCGGCGGTCATTTTGCGGCCATGGAGCAGCCCGCGTTGCTGGTCGAGGATATTCGGACGTTCTTCCGCGGTCTGCGTTAAGGTCGATGGCCGACCACCACAAAATTATTCTCCACGGCTCACGACGCTCACCTTTTGTAGAAAAAGTCTACCGGGGCCTGATGCTGAAACGCTTACCGTTCGAGATCCACGAGCCCCACACGTTTCAGGACCTCCGTCGGCATAATCCCACGACGGGCAAGATGCCGGCGCTTGAGCTGGACGGACAGCTACTCTTTGATTCAACGTTTATCCTGCGTGCGCTTGACGCCTATCAGCCGAGTCCGCCATTGCTGTCAGCCGACCCACTTGTTGCTGCACAGCAACGGTTGATTGAGGATTGGGCGGACGAGTCCCTGTATTGGTATGGCATGGCCTTGCGGTGGACGATCCCGGCCAATACCAAACGCGCGCTCCAGGTTTTCGTGTCCGCGGCACCGCCGCTGCTCCGTCCTCTCCTCAGGATCACGGCGCCACGCCTGATGCGGTCACAGGTTCGGGCTCAAGGGACGGGCCGGCTGCCCGCGGACGTGCTGGTACGCGAACTCGATGGACACCTCGCGGCTCTGGTCAAAATGGTCGGACGTGGTCCCTTCTTCTTTGGTCTGGACCAGCCTAGCGTTGCCGACCTGGCCGTCTACGGACAATTATTCTTTCTGTACGACAAGGTCGCCCCCGAAGGCCGGGCAACAGTTGAGAATCATCCCGCGCTGACCGAACTCTGTCTACGTTTGGATGTCATGACCGACTAGGGGACAGAATATTCAGGTGGGCCTGTCCGCAAAGGCAATGTCAGCTCTGGGCTTGCTGCGGGATGATCTCAAAAGCGAAGGCCTCTTTATACCAGCCAATCCAGCGAAAGATGCGAGCAAGGAAATATTTGCGAAAGAAGAGCGGAAAAATAACATCCCGGACCCGTCTCTCCTCCATCCAGACCGCGATGCCCTGGAAGCGGGTTGAACCTATCTGACAGGTGACGGTCGGCGTCTGTTTCAGGTTCTTGACCCACTGCGAGTTCGAGCCTCGACCGGACGAGACATAAACCTTGTCCTGGGTTGCGACAAACCAGATTTTGACCGTGCGTGGTGTGCCTGTCTTTCGGCCGACAACGGTCAGTTCAAGGAGCGATTCGCGATTAAGAGCGGCAAGAGTAAACGTATCCAGCTTTGTCGATGTGAGGGAGGACACGTTTACTCTTTCAAGGTCATATGAGCTGTTTGCGCCGGTCATAGCGTCGCCATCATTCCAGCGGCCCAAAGCGCCCTGCCGTGCCCTTGAGGTTCCGAGGCTCGATGATGATCGTCCGCTCCGGAGAGGGAACCGTCGTACCGAGGCGCCAAGCCTGGACGCCATGATCGGCGGCGATCCGCATCACGCGGTCAGCCTCCACCTCAGCAACCACAACACAGAAGCCTATCCCCATATTATAGACCTGGTACATTTCCGCGTCGGTGATCTGCCCAACGTCCTGCAACACTGTGAAAAGTGGGGGCGGCGGCGGAAGGGTATGAATATGATATCCCACTGCGGCCGCGGTCCGAGTGAGATTGAAAAAGCCGTCTCCAGTGATGTGAATCAGGGCTTTGAGCTGAATATCGGCGGCAAACATGGCGGTGATTTCCGGAACATAAATATGGGTTGGTTCCAGCAGTTCTTCTCCGACGGTACGTCCAAGTTCCTGCAGATAGCTATCGACCTTGAGTCGGGCACCCTTGAACAGTACCTGTCGGGCCAAGGTTAAGCCATTACTATGGATGCCGCTGCTGGCAAGCCCGATCAGCGTATCGCCCGGCTCGACCTCTTTGCCGATAATAATACGGTCAAGCGGAACCGTCCCGATAGCGGTACCGGCGAGGTCCAGGCCACCGCCGTCCCGAACGCCGTGAACCATCTCCCTGAGTTGTGCAATTTCTCCACCCGCAATATTGACCCTGGCCTGCTCGGCACCATGATGCAGACCTTGACCTAATGCGTCGAGCACATCTGGTTGTAAACTCTCGACCGCGACATAATCAACAAACGAGATCGGGGTTGCGCCAACGCACAACAAGTCGTTGACGTTCATGGCGATACAGTCAATGCCCACCGTATCGTATTTCCCCAGCAGCTCTGCCACCAGGAGTTTGGTCCCAACCCCATCGGTGGTAATGCCAATACCGAGGTTGAACGCGTCGAGACGAATGATGTTGGCAAAATATCCAAGAGGCAGAGCGGGCCGAGCAGTGGGGTGAAAAGAGAAGGTTTGTTCGACCCAGGCACGGAGTCGATTTAAGCCCGCTTCGGCCTGTGTGCTATCGACGCCTGAGGCAGCATACCGTGGGTCTCTTACGCGATCCATGTGCCGCTCTACTCTACCGAATCTCTTATCCGAAGGCAATTGTCCGGCTCTGCTCTTGACTCCATACTGAGCCACGCTCACTATGAAAGAGAGTCCACCGATACGTTTCAAAAGAGTCAACGTATCCAGCTTTGGCGATATGAGGGAGGACACGTTTACTCTTTTCAGTCCTGCGAGACTGTCTGTCAGACGCCTATGTATGAAGCCTTTTACGGTTTTCAGGAAAATCCGTTCCGCCTCACCCCAGACCCGCGTTACCTCTTTCTGAGCGCCAATCACCAGGAAGCCCTTGGTCACCTCCTATTTGGGGTGAATGAGGGCAATGGCGTGGTGGTCCTGACCGGAGAAATTGGTGCGGGGAAAACGACGCTCCTGCGGACCCTGGCGAGCGATCTGGATGCGTCGATAACGCTTGCGTATCTCTTTAATCCCGCGCTGTCCGACGTCGAACTCTTGCAAGCGATCAATGCCGACCTGGGACTACCGGCCGACTCAACGAGCAAAAGAGAGTTAACCGACGAACTCAACCGTTTTCTTCTCGCCCAACAGGCTGCGGGACGACGGGTGGTGGTGATTATTGATGAAGCCCAGAATCTGGCAGTGCCGGTTTTAGAACAGCTCCGTCTCCTCTCTAACCTCGAGACCGAACAAGAAAAGCTGCTGCACATTATTCTTGCCGGGCAACCAGAACTGCGTGAAATTTTGGCCCAGCCAGAACTTGCCCAACTCGACCAGCGCGTGACCATACGCTGGCATCTTGAGCCACTAGGTGTAAAAGAAACCGCAGCCTACGTCCGACACCGGCTCAGCGTTGCCACAGATGGACGAGAAGTCTCGCTTTTTTCGCCTTCGGCCCTGCGGCGGGTGTACCGTTTTTCGCGCGGTATCCCGCGACTCATCAATATCCTGTGCCACCGTGCGCTCTTGGTTGGTTATACTCAAGAAGAGTCACACATACGGTCACAGACGATTCGACAGGCGATCAAGGAATTACGTCGCCATACGACTCGTAGCCCGCGCTTTCGCTGGTCGCCGACCACTGCGACGATCGCACTCGTTGTTGGCGGATTCCTGCTGGTCTGGGGAAGCTTTGATATTCCTGCGGCGTGGAATCAATTGGACTTGTGGGCATCGCGCGAAGATGCACAACGCCCTCCCCCAGCGGACACTTTTCCCGTACCGGAAACGCGGCCCGGCGTTTCTCAGGAAGAACAGAAAGGGGCGGAAACACCGTCCTCCACCTTGGAGCCACGGGTCGGAGACCTTGCGGTTGCACTATCCTCCCCTCAGGAATTATTCCACACGCTCCAGCAGGACGAGATGCTGTCCAGTGCCGTGCGAGCAACACGCGAACTGATTGCCACGTGGCAGGGGTCGCCTTTGGAAGAAATTGAGTGGCAAGGCGGGAAACTCGACCTTGCCACCATTGCTGCCGCTCGTCGGCTTAAGTATCTGCCTGTACGGAGTGATATCCGCCTCCTGACCCTGCTGGACCTGCCAGTGATGATCGGTTTGACTGTTCCACCTTCTCAGCAGACGCGCTTTGCTCTGATCCGCCAGATGACCGATACCCACTGTCGTATCCGGCTGGAGAGAGATTACGTCGTGCCACTCGAAGCGATTACGCAACGCTGGTTCCGGGAAGCGCACGTCTTTTGGAAAAACTACGAAGAGATCCGAACAACCCTGGCTATGGGCAGTAGTGGCCCGGCGGTCGAGAAATTGCAAACCCTATTGGCCAACGTCCCCACGCCGTCTCATAGAGGAACCCTGCGCGTCCATCAGGCGGGAGAGCCGACGCCGTTTTTTGGGCCACAAACGCAGGACGCGGTAGCGCGATTCCAGAAAATGCAGCGCCTCGTCCCCGACGGGATCGTTGGGCCGCAGACCCTGATTCTCCTGTATCGTCGCCTTCCCGAGTATACGCCGCCGAGTCTGAGTCGAAGAGAGAGGGTAGAGGGTGCATTTGCCGTTCAATTCCCAACGGGGGTACGGCAAGGAACAGATCTTCCTCTTCGTGGAGAGAGGGCCGAGCCCATCGAGCAACTGGAGCCTATGGGGAAGGACGCATGAGCACGATACTTGACGCTCTCAGAAAAATTGAAGGAGAAAGACAAGGGCAGAGCGGCAAGGTCCGGACTCGCGTACTGTTAGGCCCTCCTCGACCGCTCTCTGCTACCCCTCCACACCGGTCTCGGCTGTGGACGGCTGGTATGAGTTTTCTTCTGGTAGGATTAATCGTAGGCGTATGGATGACCCGTCAGGAAGAAATCCTTCCAGAAGAAGGAGAAACGCCTCATCGCCTCTCAAAAGAAGCGGAACGCCGCTTTCCGCTACCGGTTGTACCTGAAAATTCTGGAGATCCCGAGAAAATAGACTCTACCGTCGTGGAGGGGCAAGTCCAAGAAGAACGGGGAAGAATAGGGAGTGCCACTGACACCTCACTGCCTGAGCAGCCCCTTGTCCTCTCAGAGCCGTCGCCTCTCCAGGCTTCCCCCTTTGTCTCCTCGCCCCAAGTCGCGCTGCGCACGTCGCTTGTGGACGCCACCCCCCAGGGGTTTTCCGAGCCAACTGGAGAGAAAGCTGACCAAGCACCTCGAGAGCGTGAAGACAGCGTCCAGCACGTTTCCGAGACGGCAGGTGAAAGGCTTGAGATCACCCTGGAGAGTGGACCCGAGAAGCAGGCTGGAGAGGCGGAGCGCTCTGAACAAGAACAGCCGCTTGCGTCAGGGAATCCGGTAGATATAGCAGAGCCGGACGAATCGGAAGATGTCTATGATCCAGCCCCAGCCAATTCAGCGGTCAGCTTTCTTCAGTGGTCACCCGAGTCTGCACGACGAAAGGCCTTTGTCAGGGTCGGAGGGAGCCCGTTAACCCTTGTCCACGAAGGCGATGCTATTGGCGGCTATACGGTCGTTGAAATTCAGCCAAACGCGGTCGCCCTTCGGTCTAGTATGACCCGCTTTCAAATCCGTGTTCGCTAAAGCCTTGACATCTCTCTGTCTGAGGCTGACGGAGGGGAAGAATTACGAAGCTGCGGCCTTTCTGACCTTCGCCTCCGCCTTGAGCTCTTTGATGCGGCGCTTGAGTGCTTTTTCGCGGCGTTTGCGGCGTCGACGAATTTCCTGATCTCTTTCTCTATGCATGGTCTCTCCTGGTCTTCTCTCCGATTGCTCTTACAGGTGTTTCCGTAAACTTGAAGCGGACACTATACCCGTCTCAACCCGGCCTGAAAACAGGGTTAAACTTTCTCGGTGGGAAAAAGGCGAGCTACTAGATGTTGTGGACTATATATTTTTCTGCTACAGGGAGTTGTGGATGGTCTGGAATCAACTATACCAGCATCCAAACGAACGAGCGGGTGGAGTTGGTCGTGTCACAGGGGGGAACCTCGTTATTTTCCATAAAAGGACTCAAGGAAGGTCCTACTCTTCTCTTCGATAACCATGCTCCGTTTGCCGATGTCGTTGCAGCGGTTGAGGAAGAATTAGCGCGGGCGAATGGTTTCTTTCGCGGCTCCCCTATCGTACTGCACTTTGGGGACCGTTTCCTGCAAAAAGAAGAATGGTGGCACCTGAAGGAGGCCCTCCACCGAGAAGAGGTGCTGCTGCGCTATGTGGTTTCAAACAATGCTGCTAGCAGGAAGATGTTATATAAGGAAGGGCTGTCCGTCCGGGAGAATCTGCCGTCGCCCCGGAAGGAAAAAACGGATCAAGACACTATTCCGCCTGAAGGACAGCGGGCATCATATCTGCGCCACGGGATGCGGGGCGGACAGAAAGAAGTTTTTGATGGAGATGTGATCCTGGCTGGTGATGTGAACCAAGGGGCGGAAATCATCGCAGGTGGGGATGTGGTTGTGATAGGAACGCTACGCGGAGTCGTCCACGCCGGCTATCCCGATAACGACGGGGCTGTGGTTATCGCGCTCAACCTGACGCCGTTACAGCTCAGAATTGGACCCTTGATCGCCATTCCAGAAGAAGGGCAAAACCACCGCGGTGTACTCCACCCGGAAGTCGCCCGGGTTCTGGATGATCAGATCGTGATTGAACCGTATAACGGGAAGCTATAGGAGAGGTGAGCCATGAGTGGACGAGCTATCGTCGTTACCTCGGGCAAGGGAGGGGTCGGGAAAACGACCGCGACCGCAAATATCGGCCTTGGTCTCGCCAGCCAGGGGAAAAAGGTTGTGATGATTGATGGAGATATCGGGTTGCGCAACCTTGACCTTACTATGGGGGTCGAAAACCGGGTCGTCTACAATATCGTTGACGTGGTGAGCGGGCGCTGTCAGCCGAGGCAGGCTCTGGTCAAGGACAAGCGGATTTCGAACCTTTTTCTGATTCCAGCCTCGCAGATTGATCAGAAGGAGGCGATTAATGCCGACCAGATGCGGGATTTGTCTGTGCAGTTGAAGGAGGAATTCGATTTTGTCCTCATAGACTGCCCGGCCGGGATTGAGCAGGGGTTCCGAAACGCGGTGGCGGCGGCAGATGAGGCGATTGTGGTGACGACACCAGATGTCTCTCCGGTCCGTGATGCAGACCGGGTCATTGGTCTGCTGCAGAGCTCGCTCGGCGAACCGCAACTTATTATCAATCGTATGTCCATGGCCATGGTAAAGCGGGGGGACATGCTCGACCAACAAGATGTGTTAGACATCTTGGCCGTCCGTCTCCTTGGGATTGTCCCCGAAGATGAAGCAGTCGTGATTGCCGGTAACAAGGGGACCCCGGTCGTCCTGAACGGCGGCTCGCCGTCTGGTGATGCCTACGGGCGTATCGCGCGCAGGATTCTTGGGGAAGACGTTCCGATTCCCGAGTTGAATGGCCACTCCAGTTTCGCCCAGCGAATCGGGAAATTTATCTTTGGGAGATAAGCTATGACATTAACGGAACGCATCCAGCTTTTTTTTGGTAAGGGTGGAAGTGGAAGTAAGGACGCGGCAAAGAATCGTCTCCTCCTGGTTTTACAAGACGACCGGCTTGGTTTGACTGGGGAAAAGAAGGAAGCCTTGCGGAAAGACATCCTTGCGGCAATTCGGAAGCATCTCGATATCGACGCGGAGGGCTTCACCATGGAGTTTATGTCCAGCTCAGCAGATCAGAAGGAGATGCGGGTCACCGCCCCCGTACAGCTTGGCCGGGGGGCAGTGAACCTCTCAAAATAAGTACGGTTAAAAGCCGATTGGAGTAATAGGACGGACTGAAAAGGGCGACGAGAGTCGCCCTTTTTCTTGTGTCCCCTCTTTTCTTCCAGGGAGAGGCGGTTCTGCGATGTCTATAGAATATAGCGGGACAAGTCTTGATCTTTGACGATCGCATCCAGCTTGTCCCGGACATAATTGGCATCAATCGGCAGCTCCCGCCCGCTCAATTCTGGAGCGTCAAAGGAGAGGTCCTCGACCAGCCGTTCGACTACCGTGTGCAGTCGCCGCGCCCCGATGTTCTCAGTCCGTTCATTCACGGTGGCGGCAATCTGGGCAATCTGTTCTACGGCGTCGGTCGTAAAGTTGAGCCTGACGTCTTCTGTGTCGAGTAAAGCGACATACTGGGTCAGTAGCGCGTTTTTTGGTTCGGTCAGGATTCGAACAAAGTCTCCGTGCGTCAGAGGTTCCAACTCCACACGAATCGGGAAACGCCCCTGAAATTCCGGAATCAGGTCTGAGGGTTTGGCGGTATGAAATGCGCCCGACGCAACGAAAAGGATGTGGTCGGTACGGACCATGCCATATTTAGTGTTAACGGTGCAGCCTTCGACCAGCGGCAGCAGGTCACGCTGAACACCCTGGCGGGAGACATCTGCGCCATGAGTGTTCTCTCGGCCGGCAATTTTATCGATTTCATCAATAAAGATGATGCCAGTCTGCTCGACCCGACGAATGGCCTCCTGGACAACCGCGTCCATATCAACCAGCTTATCGGCCTCTTCGACCGTCAGAATCTCGAGCGCTTCCGGGACCTTCACGCGGCGTTTCTTGGTTTGCTTGGGCATCATATTGGAGAACATCTCTTTGAGCTGATTCTCCATTTCTTCCATACCCTGAGGGGCCATGACTTCGACAAAGGGGGCGGCCGAGCGGGTAATTTCAAGCTCTACCTCTCGCTCATCCAGTTTCCCTTCGTGGAGCATGCGGCGCATTTTTTCTCGGGTGCTGTGTCTGGCGCTTGCGGCTCCCTCCTCACTCAGGCTGGACGCGGACGGCGTTGGAGGAAGCAGGAGGTCGAGAAGCTGCTCTTCCGCCTGGGCGTGGGCCTTGACTTGAATCCGTTCCTTTTCTTCCTGCTTGACCAGGCCGACGGCGAGTTCTGTCAGATCCCGTACCATAGATTCGACATCGCGTCCCACATAGCCGACCTCGGTAAACTTTGAGGCCTCCACTTTGATAAACGGAGCCTGTGCCAGACGCGCCAAACGACGAGCGATCTCGGTTTTGCCAACCCCGGTCGGACCGATCATCAAAATATTTTTCGGGGCGATCTCGTCCCGTAAATCTTCCGGGACTTGCTGACGTCTCCAGCGATTCCGCAACGCAATCGCAACGGAACGTTTGGCTTTCGCTTGGCCAATAATATACCGGTCCAGCTCAGAGACGATTTCTCGCGGGGTCATAACCGGGGGACCTGTGTCTTGAACGAGTACGGGTGCCCCGTCGACGACATCCGTCATCTTATAGCTCCTCCACTACAATCTGATCGTTGGTGTATACGCAGATAGCTCCGGCGATGCGCATGGCCTCCTCAACAATCCGGACTGCATCCAGAGGCGTATGGGCGACTAATGCGCGGGCCGCTGCCAGGGCATAATTGCCGCCCGACCCAATGGCGAGAACGCCGTCGTCGGGTTCAAGCACATCTCCGCTCCCGGAGATCAGCAGAGACGACTCATGATCAACGACCGCCATGAGCGCTTCAAGGCGCCGTAAGACCCGGTCCGCACGCCAGTCCCGTGCCAGTTCGACTGCGGCCCGCCGGAGGTTGCCATTATATTCTTCCAGCTTGCCTTCAAATTTTTCGCACAGGGTAATGGCGTCCGCCGTCCCGCCCGCAAAGCCCGCCAGAATGCGATCCTTATACAAACGGCGTACTTTCCGTGCGGCGTGCTTGACGACAGTGTCTCCAAGGCTGACCTGCCCGTCTCCCGCCATGGCAACCTTGCCGTCACGGCGGACGGTGAGAATAGTTGTCCCGTGCATGGATGCGCTCACCGTATGTCCTCCAACCACCGGATATTCATAGCATAGAGTCTTGAATGAACTATTGCAGGCGACGTTATAGAGGATGCAGGGGATGAGTCACAAGAGGTCAGCTCAGGCTCGCGGGTGCGCCTTGTCATACACTTGGGTGAGGCGGTCTAAATTGACGTGGGTGTAGCGCTGTGTGGTGGACAGGCTGGAATGCCCCAGTAACTCCTGAATCGCCCGCAGGTCAGCTCCCGCATCAAGCAAATGGGTCGCAAAGGTGTGGCGCAGTGCGTGAGGACTGATCTTGTGGGCCAGACCGCACTGCTTGGCATAGCTGGCCACAAGTCGAGCCACACTCCGAGGAGTTAAGCGTCCACCGCGTTGGTTGAGAAAAACCGGCTTGGCGACACCTGCCGACACATCGTGGGACGTTGGTTGATAATTATTGCCGAGCAAGGCCGGAATCTCTGACCGATACCGGTGTAGCGCGTCAAGCGCCGTGCGGCCAATCGGCACAATCCGTTCCTTCTGCCCCTTCCCCTTCACCCGTAGGACTTCAAGGTTGGGATCAATATCCTCCCAGTTCAGGCCGGTTAATTCACTGACACGGAGCCCGCACGAATAGAGCACTTCGAGTATGGCCCGGTCACGTAGCTCGGCGGGAGTAGCCGGTGCGGGAGTGTCTAGGAGCCGAAACATATCGTCAACCGGGAGATAGGTCGGAAGGGGGTGGTCTTGCTTGGGCGAACTCAGGTGCAGGGTCGGGTCTTGGTCAATCACGGCCTCACGCAGCAAGAAGCGAAAAAAGCTCTTGAGTGCCGAGAGCTTCCGACTAATCGAGCTTTTCGTATGCTGTCGATACAAGGTGGACAAAAAGGCCTGAATGATGTGGTGGCTGATCTGGGTAACATCGACCTGTCCACGCTCAGCCTGTTCTGTCGGCTTTTCAACAAAAGCGAAGAATTGATGCAGATCGCTGCAGTAGTTCCGCAGGGTATGGGTAGAGACATTTTTCTCTACCTCCAGATAGACGGTATAGCGGTCAAACAATTCGTGGAGTTCTGGGGTCATGAGAATTTCAATTTGCCGCTTTCAATGGTATCAACAAGTCCGGTTTGAAGAAAGTGAGGAGGGAGACGGCCTATGATGAAAAAACGAATTGCGCGCCGGATAGTGTAGAGAAAGGGAAAAACGGGGGCGGTGGTGCGAGTCTGTTATCAGTGCCAGGCAGAAATATCTCTCGAAGAGCCCATTGGACGACGCGACACGTGTACAGGGTGCGGGGCTGACGTGCGTTGCTGTCTCAATTGTACCTTTTATGATGTGCGTTCTGCTGACGCGTGCCGTGAACCACAGGCCGATCTCGTCCAGCATAAGGACGCTGCAAATTTTTGTGAATTCTTTGCCCTCAGGAATACGCAGCCGAGTCTGGCTCGTCCATCCGCAGCAGACGCCCGGGCGCAACTGGACGCCTTATTCAAAAAAAAGTCCTGACGGAGTTCCTGCCATGACCGCTCGGCGTTGCTCTCCGATGCTTTTTTGCCTTGTCTGGCTCGTGTTGCTGGGCGCCTGTCAGCCTGACCCTCACACAGCCCAAGGGACAGCCGAACTCTTTCTTGATGCGCATTATGTACATATTGACTTACCGACCGCCAAAACCTATTGCGCCGGCTTTGCCCGTAACCGGGTAGAGGAGGAAATTCGACTGACCGAGGGCCTGACCATCGATGCCACAACACGGCAACCGCGGGTGTACTATGAACTGCTTGAAGAAACACCGCGCAGCGAATCGAGTGTGTCTTTCCTGTATAAGGCAGATTTTGACGTTGACGGAGCCGGGCGATTTACCAAGAATATTGTGTTGATCCTGCGCAATCAGGCCGAGGGTTGGCGTGTGATCAACTACCGCGAGTACGACTAAAGACCTCCTGTGGTTGACAGGCGGAGACCAGGGGCAAAGGATAGTGTGAAGGTGGCAGAGCAAGAGAGGCAGAACGAGACTCAGATGACAAGGGTCGGAAAGGAGGAAGTGATATGCAGGACAAAACCTATGTCATTACCGAGATCGTGGGCACCTCCGAGCAGTCGATCTCGGCGGCGGTGAACAACGCGGTTGATCGCGCCAACAAGACACTCAAGGCGCTCGACTGGTTTGAGGTCAAGGCGCTCCGCGGAACAGTCGTGGATGGCAAAGTGGGGCAGTATCAGGTCACGCTTGATGTGGGCTTCCGCTATTTGAGCGATGAAGAAATGAAAGCCTGGGCAGAAGGGTAAGCCATAGAGAAATCCTGGGTGTAGAGACGAAAGGGAGGAGCCATGTCAGACAAAACGTATAAGCTCATTGAATTGGTCGGGGTATCGGAGAACTCGATTGAAGAAGCCATCCAGAATGCCGTCGCCCGGGCCAATCAAACCCTCAAGAATTTGGATTGGTTTGAGGTCGTTGAAGCGCGCGGTGTGATTCAGGATGGTAAAGTCAATCAGTTCCAGGTCAAGATCAAGGTTGGATTTCGGTTGAATATGTAAGGCCAATCTGAACTGTGTCAGAGAGGGCAGAGCTGCTTCCACTTCTCCGTGCAAAGCGCTATAAACGAGTCGATTCGATCCGTGGGCGACTGGCAACCGTGAGAAGCACGAGCATTGAAGGAGACGAATGATGGCGTTACACATTGGCGAGGAAGCTCCCAATTTTACGGCGGAGACCACAGAGGGAACGATCGACTTTCATGAGTGGATCGGAGACGGCTGGGCCATTTTGTTTTCACATCCCAAAGATTTTACTCCGGTGTGTACCACCGAGCTGGGCTATATGGCTGGTCTCAAGCCGGAATTTGACAAGCGTAACTGCAAGATCATCGGTCTGAGCATTGACCCGGTCTCCGACCACACCGAATGGGTCAAAGACATTGAAGAAACGCAGGGGCATGCCGTCACCTACCCCTTGATTGGTGACACGGACCTCGCCGTTGCCAAGCTGTACGACATGATCCACCCGAATGCGAGCGGGACTGCCAAGGGACGGACGGCGGTCGACAACGCAACCGTCCGCTCAGTGTTTGTGGTCGGGCCGGACAAGAAGATCAAGCTCATGATTACCTATCCGATGAGCACCGGCCGGAACTTCGACGAGGTTCTGCGTGTGTTGGATTCCTGCCAGTTGACCGCTCAACACAAAGTCGCCACCCCGGTGAATTGGAATCAGGGCGAGGATGTGATTATTGTTCCTGCGGTCTCGAACGAGGAGGCCAAGGAAAAATTCCCCGGCGGTTGGAAAGCGCCCAAGCCGTATCTGCGGATCGTACCGCAGCCGCAATAAGACCGCTCGTGCGAGCAGTGAGGGGTCGCTGCCCAGCGACCCCTCTGTTCATTTCCGCTATTAATACGTTTTCAAAATGCGACCGTACGGCAGGTGCGCGTTAAAAAAGCCATAGCGGCACTGCACCACTTCTTTGACCGCTAACTGGTGCCAGGGGTCGGCTTCAGTCGGCGCGTTATAGACCAGTGAGCCCGGCCCACTCCATACCTCGGCAATGCCGTCGGTTCCCACGACAGGAGTAACGGCAAAATTACACGAGACAAGTTGGGCCAAGGCCGGCTCCTCGCTTTCTTCCGCGCTGGGAATCACTTTGAGGGAAACAATGGGCGGAAATTTGAAGCTCTCGACCGGAGCGTTGCGAATCGCCCGCATGACGGCCGTCGCCAGCCGGTTACCCGTAGGCCGCTCAATGATGCCCATGAATTCTTCATGTTCCTGCGTCACGTCAACATGAGCCAGCTTTTTGCCATAGCCCCAGATTTCACGACCCGCGATCAGTGGTGCTTCCTGGGTGACGAAAAGGCTTGGCAGATAGGTCATGGGCTGACCTTCCCAGGTGCAGGCCAGGCCCAGAATCGCCTCGTTATACGGCCCGAAGGTCGAGAAGTGATATTTGGCAATAAGAAGGCTGGCGGTCGCCGGCTCAACCAGGGCCAATCCTTCCGGGAGGAGGCGCAGGGCCCCATCTTCATCGGTCTGGTAATCAACGATAATTATCTCCATATTGCGGTAATAGAAGGGTGGAGACTGGACTGCGGGCGCGGTCACCGGCATGGAGGGGCCAAACTGACTTTTTGTGAGCTGTCCATACTTTGCCATACTGCTATCCTCCTTGTGGTCTGACTGTATTGTGACTGCGAATCAAAGAGTAAACGTATCCTCCATCAATACAGACAAAGCTGGACATGTTT